>NZ_JBYCLL010000001.1:0-4956399 GCF_058382285.1 Streptomyces sp. LS-MS-L19
AGAGGCCGTGGAACTGCTGGCCATTCCACAGGAGCCACAGAAAGACGTCGCGCAACCGTCCGTGAACATCGGTGTCGCGCCCGAGGAAGGCGAAGACGAATCCCGTCTTCTGCTCCGCTTTGCAGCTCCGCGGGATCCGGTGATGGTCGCAGACTGGGTCTCCTTCAACGTGATCGACACCGAGCGCCAGGACTGGGCCCGCGGCTGGGCGAAGCTGAAGGCGTACGTCGAGCGGACCGGAAACGCGAGGGTGCCCTACGGACACCGCGAAGGCGCGACACCCCTTGGGCAATGGGTCGCGGAACAACGACGTGCCTTCTGGGCTGGGGAGATGAGCGGGCTGCGTGCCCGCCGGCTCGAGCAGCTCGGCATGGTGTGGTCGGTGACGGATGAGCGGTTCCAGGAAAACCTCGAAGCCGCCAAGGCCTACTACGACCAGCACTGGACGCTGTGCGCTCCCAGGTCGGCAGCGATGCTGGACAGGCCGTTGGGGATGTGGCTCGCGAATTTGCGGCGGCCCGGTGCACTGGACGGGCACCCGGAGTGGAAGACCGCGCTGGAAGCCGTGGACAAGGACTGGAACCCGCCATGGTCGGCCGACTGGCAACGCCACTACGCCGCACTACGCGAGCTCCTGGCCGATGAACACGGACAGGCTGGTGAGACCGAGGTGCTGCCCGGGCTCACCGTCCACGGCATGGACATCGGGAAATGGCTGGCCAAGCAGCGCAAGCCCGAGGTCTGGCAGGCCCTTCACGACGGGCAGCGCGAACGCCTGGAACAGCTCGGCATCACGCCAATCGCCCCGGAGCCGGAAGCGCCCGCGAAACCGCCCACCACGGCCATGAGCGCCTTCGAGAAGGGCGTAGCGGCCCTGGCACAGTACAAGGCCCGGGAAGGGCACCTGACAGTGCCTAGGGGACACGTAGAACGGCTGGGCAACGGGAGCGAAGTCCGACTCGGAGTCTGGCTGACCAACACCAAGACCAGACGGGCGAAGCTCACCACCGAGCGGCTCGCGCAGCTCGCCGAACTCGGACTCGACTGGGCAGCATAGGAGGATCCGGGATGTCCTCGGCGGTCTCGGCGGCCACGGCGATCTCGGCGCTGGTGGTTGGCCTCGTGACGGCTATGTAGGCCATCAGCTTCCAGCGCGCGGCTGCAGGGGCTGATGCTTCGACCTGGACGGAGGAGAGCACCACGACGGTGTCGGCGACGTCGGCGAGCGCGAGGACCCCGCGGACGCGCTCGCCCATGGCGGCCGGGTCGGTGTTGCCGTCGGCGCCCTCGGCAGCCTCCGTGGCCGCGCGGTCGAGGGCACGGCGCGAGACAGTTGTCCAATCTTCTTCGGTGACGGCGACGCCGGCACGGAGCTCACTGCCGTCGGCGTCGGCCGCAGTTTGTCGTCCTCGGTGTCTCCACCCCTAGATCCGAGCATGTCGAACATCGGGATGAGCGCCATGTACGTGCCCACGGCGGCGTTGGACCAGGAGGCGACCAGCGGCACTGCCCCGCCGCGCCCGGTGGGCTACGACCGCGTCCGGCAGGCCTTGCTCACACGGCTGTGAACAGCCGGTTATGAAAGGCAGGCGTTCCAGTCGTGACGATCGAGGCGATACTCCCGGTCTCCGTGCGCCCCAGCCATACAACGCTCCCCCCATCGGCCGGGAACGTCACGAGGTCGGCTCCGAGAGCCTCGTCGCTCACCCGCTCAAACGACTCGCCCAGAGACTCGGCGGCCAGGGATGCATCCTGCTTGCCCGCATCGACCTCGAGCCAGACCTGGCGGAATGGCTCGGTCAGCGATGGCCAGGCGGTGGCGTCGGCGAAACTCCCCATATTTTCCTCAGAGTCGAAACCCGGCCGCTCACCGTGGACGATTTGCTCGATGCTCTCACCGACACCGAGGCCCGCCTCCCAGCAGGCCACTGGGGCATCGCTGACAAGCAGGCGGACGGCGACCGCCTCGCGGCCGTCGAACTGCTCGCCGTTGTACTCGTACGGCGCTTCCGTCCAGGAGGCCTGCACCCGGTGAACGCCAGGGGGGATCCGGTCCTTCAGTTCCCGGCCGGCCGGGGTGGGCAACTCCCAGTCGGAATCATCCGGCCAGGGTGAGGCGACGACGAGCCGACCGCTCGGCACCCGGATCGGGCTTACCTCCGTCACCTCGACGACGTACACGGCTCTCGCCGGATCCTCGGCATGCGTGCCCACCTGCGCCCCCAGTGTGAACACCGCCTCCAAGTACCGGCTCTCTTCCGGACCTGCCGCCAAACGTTCATCTGCCGTATATCCCATGGCCGAACCGTAGAGGGCCCCACTGACAGAGCCCCACGTCCCGGCACCGCCAGTGAGACCGAGGTGCTGCCCGGGCTCACCGTCCACAGCATGGACATCGGGAAATGGCTGGCCAAGCAGCGCAAGCCGGAGGTCTGGCCGGCCCTTCACGACGGGCAGCGCGAACGCTTGCAGCAGCTCGGCATCACGCCGATCGCCCCGGAGCCGAAGATGCTGGCGAAACCGTCCACGGCGCCTCTGAGCGCCTTCGAGCGCGGCGTTGCGGCCCTTACGCAGTACAAGACCCGCACGGGCTCCGTGACCGTCCCGCGGGGGCACGTAGAGCAGCTCGAGGACGGCACCGAAGTCCGCCTCGGCGTGTGACGCAGCAACATGCGCAGCCGGCGAGACTCGCTGCCCGATACACGCCGCCAGCTGCTCACGGACCTCGGCCTGTTCGACTGAGGGTCGGATCAGTGGCTGGTCAACGCGCCGCACGCGGCCTTCAGGCGCTGCTGAACGGGATTCGGCTGGTGTGCTCTACCTCGTGCCGCTTTGCTCAGGAAACCGGCTCGGGGACCTCCCCCGGCCTGACCGGCACGATCTCGACACGGGTACAGCCCACGGCCTTGAGTTCGGTGCGGCGACGCTTCGCGGACCGTTTGTCGTACCTGCCGGCCGACGCCTGCGGGGCGCCGTCCGGGTCGGTCCACAGCAGGCCGTAGTTCTGCATCACGCTCGTCATGGAGATCACGCTTCCCCTCCCCCGACGAACGTAAGCACCGCGCGAAGCGCACCGTGGACCCACTTGATCGCACTGGACGCGCTGGGGCTGAAATGGGTCCTTGGGGATAAGGAATGGGATAAGTTTGTGGTTAAGCAATACCGGTCCTGACGTGAAGGTGCAGGCAATGGCATCTGAGGAAGAGCTGTTCGCGTCCGTCGACGCTCTGCTGAACGAGGAGCCGCACCTGCCGCCTCCGGCGGAGCGGGCCCGGCTGCGTGAGGCTGCCGGTATCACGCAGGCCCGTCTTGCCGCCGCGCTGAAGACCACGACCCAGTCGGTGAAGAACTGGGAGAACGGCCGCAGCGAGCCGAAGTCGCCGCGTCTGGACGCCTACCAGCGGCTGCTGAACGGGTGGGCGGCGAAGTATCCCGCCCCCGGCGCAGCCCCGGCGGTCTCGGCTGTCGCGACAGCACCGGCGGCGTCTGCTGAACCGGCCGCGTCCGAGGCGGCGAGGGCAGACGCCCCGCAGCCTGTCGACGTTCCAGGTGCGGGGCCGACGCGTCCCGCCATCCGACCCGCTGCGGCATCGCGGCGCCCGGCCTCTGCGAGGTCTGCAGCCGATCCGCGGTTCCCGCACGGGCCGCTCGCGGTGCTGGGCGGTGACGGCTGTGCGTACGGCGTCGACGGGATCGTGCTCGACTGCCCGGCGGCCACCGTGGTGGAGCTGGTGGAGTGGACGCTGCGCGCCTCCGGGCTCGGTGCGCCGCGTCTGCACCGCAACGGCAAGGACAGCGACCCGCTGATCGTGCTCACCGCGGCGGCCGCCGTGAAGCTCGGGCTTCCGGAGCGCCTGGAGGGGCATGAGCAGCGCCGCTCCCTTCGGCTGCCGGAGGATCATCCGGTGGTCCAGCAGGTGGCGCGGGCGAAGTGGCGGCTCACCCAGCGCGGGTTCGGGCCGTGGGCACGGATCTACCGCAAAATTCAGGGGCGTGAGCGGCAGTGCGTGCAGCTGGCGGTCCTGTCCTGGGACGCTTTGGACCCTCGGTCGTGGCCCGGGGTGGCGGAGATGGAGCCGGCTGCCATCGCGCGTGTCCTGGGCGTGTACGCCCAGCGGGTCATCACCCCGCGCGGGTCGACGGCCGTGTCCGGGCTGGAGCTGATGACGGCGCTGCGGCCGCCCACCCGTGCGGTGCAGGACCCGCAGACGGGGAACTGGGTGCCCGGCCACAATCCCGGCTCGCTGGGGGTGGAGCCGGTGGACCCGGCGCCGCCGGAGGCCACCCCCGAACACCCCGTGGTCGTCGACAGCGGCTGGAGCGGCGGGTTCCTGAACGAGGAGGCGTATCAGTGGGTGCGCGATGTCAGCCTGCTGAGCGATGAGGAGTGCACGCTGCCGTACGCGGTGGGCCTGGACCTGAACACCGCGTTCCTTGCCGCCGCGGCCCGTCTGGTGGTCGGCCTGAGCGCCCCCGATCACTTCGTCGGCCCGGTGTTCAACCCGAAGATCCCCGGTTCCTGGCTGGTCGATCTGTCCCACGTCGAGGTCGACCCGCGGCTGCCCTGCCCGTTCACCCCGGACGGCACCCGGCCGACCGGGCCTGCCTGGTACCAGACCCACACCGTCGCCTACGCGCAGGAACTCGGCTACAACGTCGCTCCGTTGGAGGGGTATCTGCGCCGGGAGAGCGGCGCGTACCTGGATCCGTGGCACGACCGCCTCAAGGCTGCCTACGTCGACACCCTCGCCGACCTCGGCGTCACCCGGGAGCTCACGGACGTGGAGTTCCTGGCGGCGATGGAGCGGCACAAGGACGCCGACCCGGCGATGGCGGCGGTGCTGGCGGCGATCAAGGCGACGGTGAAGGGCGGCATCGGCAAGCTCCGCGAACGCCCGCAGGGCAGGAAGTACAAGGAGGGCGAGCGGTGGCCGGCCCTTCAGCGGCCGACCTGGCGCCCCGACATCCGCGCCGCCGTCATCTCCAAAGCGCGCATCAACATGCACCGCAAACTGCGCAACATGGCGGCGATGACCGGCCTGTATCCGCTGGCCGTGCTCTCCGACTGCGTCGTCTACCCCTCCCCCGGCGACTCGCCGCTGGACTTCCTGCCCTATGCCGCGTCCGGCAAGCCGCAGCCGGGTGGGTTCCGTCTCGGGCCCACGCCGGGGCTGGCGAAGCTGGAGGGCGTGCAGTCGATGCTGTGGGCGGTCGACCTCATGGAGCAGGGCTACAACCCCGCCCGCCACATCAAGGGCGGCGACGCCGTCCTGGACGAAGGAGAGTAGGCGCTGTGGCCGGAGAGATCGACGACGCCATCGAGCGTGCCGACCGGGAAGGGTTCACCCGCCGGCCGCCCAAAACCCTCAAAGGGCAGATCGGCTACCTGATCCGGCAGCTGGGCAGCGCCAAAGCGGTCGCCCGCGAGATCGGCGTCACCGCCGACTCCGTCAACCGCTACCGGCGCGGCGCCCGCAAACACGCCCGCCCCGACATCGCCGCCAGGATCGAGGACGCCGTACGCAAGCGGTGGCAGCCCCAGGTCCGTAAACGCCGGCAGAAGCAGGCCGCCACCACCGGCGGGATCACCGTCGAGACACGGGCCCGCTTCGGGTACACCGCGCCTGTCGGGACGACCGACGACGGACGCTTTCGCCGCCTGACCGTCCATCTCCCCCCGGCCTATGCGCAGCGGCTGTTCGACGCCCGCCGCACCGGGGCCGGCGACCAGCAGATGCGCCAGATCATCGCCGAAGGACTCAAAGACATCTACTTCCAGGACAACGGAAACCGCGCTTTGGGGCTCTCCGACGTCACCCTCAACGACATCGACTACCTCGACCTCGACTACTGAACTTCACGCCGGACGGCAAGCCCGGCACCTGCTCGTTGTGGCTCGGCGCTCTACTTGGCGGATGGGCGGTTGAGTCGGCGAACTGAAGCACTCGGGCGTGGGGACGCCTGGCAAGCTGAAGCGCTCAGTTCGCCGACTCAACCAGCCCCCAGAACGGGCCCCCGCGCCGCACCGCGAAACCGAGGCCGCGCAGATGCCGTCGCACGACCGCAGCCGGGCAGCCGTACGACGACGAAGAAACCCTCCGCGGGCCCGGTCACCCGCAGCCCGCCCGGGGCGAACTCCCGCAGCCCGGCGACAGGATGGGCCCGGCCGGCGGTGACGCGGTGGGCCGCGTGGGCGGCCTTGGCCAGGGCCCGCGGCTCCATGCAGGCCGCGGCCGCGGCGAGGGCCGGGGTGGAGACCGGCCACAGGGGCTGGGCCCGCTCCAGGTCCGCGATCGTCTCCGGGGCGGCGAGGACGTAACCGATCCTCAGACCGGCCAGCCCCCAGGTCTTCGTCAGGCTGCGCAGGACAACCGGACCGGGCACGTCCGTGCGCCCGGCCAGCGCCACGCGCTCGCCCGGCACCGCGTCCAGGAACACCTCGTCCACCACCAACGTCCGCCCCGGACGCGCCAGTTCGGCGATCGCGGCGGCCAGGTGCAGGACCGACGTGGGGTTGGCCGGGTTGCCGACGACCACCGCGCCAACAGCCACCACCCGGAGGCGACATCCGGGCGCTCACCCCGGCCCCGGCCCCCACGCCGGACCGCCTCACGGAGACGCCGTGAGGCGGTCCTCTCCGCGCAACCGGTCGAACCGGAACGGCCGCAGTACCTGCGGCCGGTCGCCGGTGAGGATGTACTGGGCGAGCCGGCGGCCGGTGGCGGATGCGACTGGCTGAGAGTGCGGTCGCGACTGCGGCGGTGGTTTTGCCGGGTGGGCTCTGGCGAGCCTCGTGCTTCCGTTGTTCAGCTGAAGGCCGGTGGTGATGTCTCTCCCCAGGAGGTCGTACTTCTGGTGAAGGCGCCGCGCCTCCGGGACAGGCGGTGGCGGCGACGTGGCGGTGGTCAACGCTTTTCGCGTCGGCTGCGCAGGCTCAGGGCGATGACAGAGACAAGGAACCAGAAGGCACCGAAGGCTGAGTATCCGGCGAGGGTGGACAGGCTGCTCGTCGCCGAGGCGGACATGGCAGCGATGGTGGCACCGGCGAGGACGGACTGTCCGCCGCTGATGACCATGGGCCACTGGGCGCCGACGGTGCGCCGGCGTCGGACCGCTACGACAAGCTGGATCGCTCCAGAAAACAGGGCCCAGACGCCGAACACGAGAAGGGCCGCACCGATGGTGGAGAAGACAGCGATGATCATTGCGAGGGTGGTGGCGAGACCGAGAGCCATGTTGATGCTACGGACGCGGTCCGTGCAGCCGGTGCCGGCCCGGCGACGCTCGATGAGCGTGGCGAGGGCGTCCCACAGGGGGTAGACGATGAGCAGCACGGCCGCGATCACTGTGGGCCTGTCCGTCGAGACGAGCGAGGCGCAGGTCGTGAAGACCAGTGCCACCCAGATCAGGGAGAAGACGACGCGGATCAGGTGGAGCGATCGGAGCCCGGAGGGCGTCGTAGCGGCCGTCGTCGAAGCTGCCGGAGTTACGGTGGTCTGAGTCATGGGGTGTCCCGTTGTGATCGTGACGGTGTGAGACGGTCGCCTCGAGGAGGAGTCTCAGCGGCCTCGGGCGGGGCCGTGTACTTCGAACGAAGTAGTTCTGCCATCCACTTCGAGGGACTGAGTTCTGCCGTCTTCATCGACCGAAGCAGCCTCGCCGTCTACATCGTTCGAAGTACACGGCCACAGCACACGTGAACGAGAATCAGCTCATGGCCAAGGCGCACAACAGTCAGGACGGGCCCGCGGCACCGCTGTGGGTCCGCCGTCCCGAGGTGCTGCACCGAGTCGCCTCTTCAGTGGCCGCGCTGGTGTTCACCGGTCAGATCGTGGCCGTGATACTGAGGGGCTCGGACTGGCCGACAGCCCTCTCCGTGCTCCTCGCCGGCGGCGGTGTCGCCCTCTCGTGGTGGAAGCCGTGGGCAGGACTGGTCGTGACGAGCGCGGCGTCCTTCGCCGTCACAGCGGTGGGCCACGACCCCCTGTCGGTGTGGATGATGGCGGTGCTCGTCCTGTTCTCGGCCACCCTCAAGGGGAAGCAGCCGCTGGCCGCAACCGGCATCGTGGCGGCGTTCTTCCTGGGAGCGTTCATGACGGTGGGCGGCTTTCGTGGCGGCGCGGTCGTGGGAGCCGCCGCCCTCTTCTCAGCCATGGCCGGAGGTGCGACAGGGGCCGCGCTCCGCATCCACCGAGACCACTGGTGGACCCTGGAGGAACGGGCCGAAAGCGCCATCGCCACCCGCGAGATGGAAGCCACCCGACGAGTGACCGAAGAACGGCTGCGCATCGCCCGGGACCTCCACGACGTCATCGGCCACCAGATCGCGATGCTGAGCCTGCACCTCGGTGCCGCGGAAATCGGACTGCCCGACGACGCCGAGTCCTCCCGGCAGGCCCTCGTATCGGCCCGGTCCAGCGCCCGCACCGTCGTCGTCGAGACGCAACGCATCCTCGCGCTCCTCCGCCTCGGGGACGACGCCGGTGGCGACGAGGCGCTCCGCCCGACCCCGGCGCTCAGCGGTCTAAAAGGACTCGTCGCCTCCTTCGAAAGCGTCGGCCTGGACATCCGGGCCTCCATCGATCCCCCCGCCGGCTTCGTGGAGCCCAGCGTCGGTGTGACGGTCTACCGGGTCGTGCAGGAAGCACTCACGAATGCCTACCGGCATGGAGAGGGGACGGCAACGGTGGAGGTGCGCGAGCGCGACGGCAGGATCTGCGTCACCGTGGAGAACCGCGTCGGTCATTCACCCCGCGGCTCCGACCCGGGCAGCGGACTCGGACTCGTGGGGATGCGCGAACGCGTCGAGTCCTCCAGCGGACGGCTGATGATCGACACTCACGACGGGCGATTCCGGGTCCATGCAAAGTTCAGCCCCCTGGGAACGGCCGTCCGATGACACGGATTCTGATCGTCGACGACCAGGACGACATCAGGGCCGGGATCCGGGCGATGCTTTGGCTCGACCCGGCTCTCGTTGTCGCGGGTGATCTCTCCGACGGGCTTCAGGTCGTCCCCTTCCTCCGGGACCACCCCGTCGACCTGGTCCTGATGGACATCCGCATGCCCGGCATCGACGGCGTCGAAGCCACCCGCCGGATCCGCGAGGAGCACCCGCCCGACAAGACGCGAGTGATCGTGCTGACCACTTTCGACCAGGACGACATCGTTCTCGCCGCCCTGCGCGCGGGCGCCAACGGATTCCTCAGCAAGACCATAAGCCCCGCTGAACTCGTCGCCGGAATCACCGAGGTCATAGGTGGTGGCGGTACGCTGTCCGCCGCCGCGACGGCCGCCCTCATCGGCCACATGACCGACAGTCCGCCCCCGGTGATCGACCGGGAACTGCTGCGACGCTTCGACGCCCTGACCCCCAGAGAGCGGGATGTGGTCGTTCACGTGGCAAGCGGACTCGGCAACGACGAGATCGCGGCCCTGATGTCCGTGTCACCGTTCACCGTGAAGACACATGCGGTACGGGCCATGACAAAGGTCGGCGCACGTGACCGAGCGCAACTCGTCTCCTACACCTTCCGGGCCGGCCTCTACCCCTGAACGAGCCTGCCGAACACAACCCCCAAAAAAGGTGGCCGCCGCAGCGATCCGAGCAGCCCGGGGGGCGAGAGGGCGTAGACGCGCACCAAGACCCGAACCGGCGCTGGACTCGTCGAGCGAGGCCAGCACATGCGCGGAGGTCCGGGGGCTGGTGCGGCAGAGGTCGGGAACCTCCCCTTGGAGGTGGTACGGAGCAGGTCAGTGACCGTGCCCGCGTGAGCGCATCTGCCACTGGGTCATCGCGCCGAAGGCCAGAACGTTGGCTCGGCGGGTGGTGAAGCGCGAGGTCAGGGTCATCGCCCAGTTGAAGGTGCCGGAGACGACGCTGGGGGGCGGGTTGCGCCGGTCCAGCGTGCGCAGTGCGGTGGTGACCACCTGGCGCGGGGTCTGCAGCCGTACACCGCGGGCCATGTCGTCGGAGCCGGCCGTGTCGAAGAACTCGGTGCGGGTCGGGCCCGGGGACAGGGCGAGCACGCGCAGGCCGGTCCCGCGCGACTCCTGCCACAGCGCCTCGGTGAAGCTCAGCACGAACGCCTTGGTCGCCCCGTAGACGGCGGCGTTCGGCCACGGCTGATAGCCCAGGGAGCTGGCCACGTTGACCAGGACCCCGGTCAGCTGGCCGATGAACGCCCTGGTGACGTCGACCAGGGCGGCCACGTTCAGGTTGATCTCCTGCTGGACGCGTGCCGCATCCTCCTGCCGGAACGGGCTGTGGGTGCCGAAGCCGGCGTTGTTGACGAGGCTGGTGACGGTGATCCCGCGCCGGGCCACCTCCTTCGCCAGGGCCTCGCCCGCGTTCGGCGCGGTGAGGTCGAACGGCACCACCGTGACCGTGACCCTGTACTTCGCGGACAGTTCGCCGGCCAGGGCCTGAAGCCGGTCCGCGCGGCGGGCGACCAGTACGAGGTTCGAGCCGCGCTCGGCGAACTGGCGGGCGAACTCCGCGCCGAGTCCGGCACTCGCGCCGGTGATCAGTGTGGTCTGGGTGCGGTAGTCGATCTTGTTCATGGCGGTCGGGGACGCGGTGCCCTCGCGGGCATCTCTTCCCCTCCTCCTTTCAGTCCTTGCGATGGTCTGGGACCGTCATCTGGTGGTCATCTGGTGGTCGTCGGCTGCCGAGGCGGGCTCGGAGCATGCCGGGGTGATGTGGTGTGTCGTTCGTTCGGGGTGCTCCCCGGTGACGAGAACGCGGCGTGATCTGCCGTCGGCGGTCCCGTTGCCCTGGTGTGCGCCCTGGCCCCGGCTACTGCGGGGGCCGTCGGGCGTCCCGGGGCTCGGCAGTGCCGCCCGGGGTGAACACCCTTGGCGCCGATCCGCCGATCCATTTCGGCTTACGGCCGGGCCGCGCTGGTGCGTGCGGGAGGGCGGATGGGCCGGTCGGTGCTGCGGGTGGTGGCTGCTTCAGCGCAGGAAGAAGTTCAGGAGGGTGTCGGTGCGCTTGCTGAAGGGGGCATGCAGCAGGCGGGTGGCGTTCCAGCGTCCCTGTACATAAATGCCCTTGGGGTGGCTGAGGGTGCGGAAGCCCTCGATGCCGTGGTACTTGCCCATCCCGCTGGCGCCGACGCCGCCGAAAGGCAGGTCGTCCTGCGCGACGTGCATGATCGTGCCGTTGACGGTGACGTTGCCGGACGTCGTGCGATCAAGGACCCGGCGCCGCTCGGGGCCGTTGCCGCCGAAGTAGTACAGGGCGAGCGGGCGCGGACGCGCGTTGACGTAGTCGATGGCCTCGACGATGTCGCGGTAGCCGAAGACCGGCAGGATGGGGCCGAAGATCTCCTCGTGGGCGATGCGCATGTCGTCGGTGACGCCGAGGACGACGGTCGGCGCGAGGGTGTGCGCACGGCGGGCCGCGTCGGCGGGCCGGTGTCCTACCTCGATGATCCGCGCCCCGCGGGCGCGGGCGTCCTCTATCAGGCCGGTGAGGATCCTGTACTGCTTGTCGTCGACGATCGAGGTGTAGTCGTCGCTGGTGGGGCCCTCGGGGTAGGCGGCCTTCACCAGACGGTCGTAGGCGGCGATGAAGGCGTCGATCTCCGATTCGTGCACCAGGGCGTAGTCGGGGGCGATACAGGTCTGGCCGCCGCTGAGCAGCTTGCCGAAGACGATGTCGGACACCACCTGGTCCCGGATGTGTCCCTTGGCCACGATGGTCGGGGACTTGCCGCCGAGTTCCAGCGTGACGGGGACGAGGTGGTCGCCGGCCGCCTTCATCACGGCCCGCCCGACCTCGGTGCTGCCGGTGAAGACGAGATGGTCGAACGGCAGGGAGGAGAACGCGGAGCCGTCGCCGCTGACCATCGTGACCTGCTCCGGTGGGAAGAGCTCGCCGATCATCGAGGCGAGCACCGCGTTCGTCGCCGGGGTCAGCTTCGACGGCTTGAGCATGACGCGGTTGCCGGCCGCGATCGCGGTGACCACGGGCATCAGCGACAGGTTCACCGGATAGTTCCACGGCGAGATCACGCCGACCACGCCCAGCGGCTGGTACTCGATGCGGTTGCTGCCGTTACGCAGCAGCAGCTCGATGTGGCGGCGGGTGGGGCGCATGAACCGGCGAAGGTTGCGGTGCAGGTAGTCGATCCCCTGCACGACACCCACGATTTCCATCAGCGCGCTCTCATGCCGGGAGCGGTGTCCGAAGTCGGCGTCTATCGCCTCCTCGATGGCGCCGCGCCGGGCGATCAGCGCCTTCCGGAACCGGGCCAGATCACTGCGCCGGGCTTGAAGAGAGGGCGCTCCGTCTCGGAGGTAGGCGGCACGCTGCGTCTGCAGGATGTGAAGGAAGCGCTCCGCGTCGGTGGGCTGTGCGGTGACATCGGTGCTGGTCATGGTCGTGTTCCTTAGCGGTTGACGAGGGCGGCGCGGGGAAGGAGTCGACCTCGCCCACGACATTCACTCTACGCACCGCTTTGCACTGAGTGCAAGCAACTGCATGACGTGAGTCTAATTACCATCGGTGCATGACTCAGAGACTAGCCCTCCAACCGGGAGCAGACCCGCGCGGTGGTCCTCGACGAGGTCGCCTCCGCCGCGGGCGTCTCCCGGCGCACCCTGTTCACCTACGGGACGGCGCTGCGCGCCGCCTTCCAGGTGCTGGAGGAGATCGACTTAACCGCCGAAGGGCGCCTGGAGTTCATCACGCTGCTCTTCGGCAACGACTCCCTGCGCGCCGGGCACGCCGAGAAACAGGCCCGCTGGCAGGGCCTGTTCGCACCGCACATCGAGCCGCGACTGCCCGACTCCGACCAGCGCACCCTGCAGGCCCGCGCCATCGCCGCCGCAGCGATCGTCTGCATGCAGGCAGCCAACGAGGAATGGGTACGCCAGAGCGGGCAGGCCGACATGTTCGACCTCTACGACACCGCCGTACAGGCCATCCAGCTACCTGCCTGGGACCCTCCACATCCAGCCCCACCACACCCGCCGGCGTGGGGACCTGGGAACGGACCGGCGTCGGCGGGCCCCCTCCCCCGACACTCCCCAGGATCTGGCCGGCCTTGAGGCCGCCGCCTTCAACGGGGCATGGACGGGTGGGTGCGCCGCCCAGGAAGACCAGGCCCTCGATGCCCGGTCGCGGGCCCACGTCATTAGCGCTACTAAGCGCCGCCGGACTGGCATCATCCTGGGATGACTCCATCGATAACCGAGTCCTGGACCCGCATAGAGGCATGGCTCGCCCGGCACACGCCTCGAACGTTCGCCGCTCTCGCGCCCCCGGCGCAGCAGTCGGCAATCGCCGCGGCCGAACAGGTCGTCGGGCAGCCGTTCCCCGAGCCCTTGGTGGAGTCCCTGCTGCGGCACAACGGCACAGGCGACTATGCCCTGTTGCCCCCGTTCTGGTCCCTGCTCGAGGTGCAGCACATCGCCGGGGCCTGGCAGACACGCATGAAGATCTACGGAGATGAGCTGGCGGGAGCTGAGGAAGGCGATCCGGACGGCGAGTACGGACCATGGTGGCACGCCCATTGGATCCCCTTCGCCTCCGACGGTGGAGGCGACTACCTCATCATCGACCAACGGCGCTACCACCGGCGCGGAAGGATCGGCAATGCCGATCACGAAACAGCATGTTCCTTTGCACCCAACCCCATGTGGGCATCGCTGCCGGCTCTCCTTGCCGCCACAGCGACGGCCCTGGAGACCGGCGAGGTGGTGAACGGCTACCAGCCAGTCGCAGTCGACGACGACGAACTGGACTGGGACTTCTGAATGAACAACTCGCTGAACCACTCTCCGCCGTGAACACCCTCAGTGCTCACACGGCGCGAGTGGCGTGAGGTGCGTTTCTACGCCGTCACGGCGTTGGACGGGGTGGTCTTCAACGCGTGGGACTGACATCCACACGGGAGGTCGCGATCGGCGCCGGGCATCGCCTGGCTGAGACTGGCCTGATCCTCCGCCCCCAGTCTCCCACTCCGGCATCAGGCAGTCCCGGGAGGAGCCGAGGAACGTCCGGCAGTGTGATGCCGCTCACATCGCGTCACGGGCGCGACGGGAGCGGTGTCTTGTGGGCATGACCGACACGAAGCAGTCCACAGTCCTGATCACCGGCGCCAACAAGGGTCTGGGTCACGAGGCCGCCCGTCGTCTCGGGGAGCTGGGATGGAAGGTGTTCCTCGGCTCCCGGGATGAGGTTCGCGGCCGCGCGGCCGCGGAGAAGCTGGCCGCCGACGGCATCGATGTCGTCCTGGTCCCGCTGGACGTCACCTCGGAGGAGTCCGTGGCGGCCGCCGAGGAACTCGTGCGCGCGCACGCCGACCGGCTGGACGTCCTGATCAACAACGCCGGCGCGCCGGGCCACGCGATCCACCCCGGCCAGGCGACGGTCGCGGAGGTCCACGCCGTTTACGACACCAACGTCTACGGCCCGATCCGCGTCACCCATGCCTTCCTGACGCTGCTGCAGGCCGCCGAGCACCCCCGGGTGGTGATGGTGTCCAGCGCCGTCGGGGCGTTCTCGGTGGTGACGGATCCAGAGCAGCCGGTTTCGAAGATGCACGAACTCGCCTACAGCTCCTCCAAGGCGGCCCTGAACATGCTGACCGTCCGCTACGCGCAGGCGTTCCCCGCCATCAAGTTCAACGCCGCCACCCCCGGAGAAGTAGTGAACCGCACCTTCGCGGCCACCGACATGAACAACAACACGGGCCAGCTGACCGTCACCGAGGGCACCGACTCGATCGTTCGCCTGGCGCTGCTGGACGCCGACGGCCCGAGCGGGACCTTCACAGACCGGCTCGGCCCCATCGAGTGGTGACCCTCCGGCCGGCGGCGGGGACGAACACGGAGCCGTTGGCGTGGGAGGGGAAGACGTTCATGCGGCCGGGGTTGACGAAGTTCCGCGGTCGGTCGAAGGCGGTGTGGGAGCGGCGGCAACGGCAGGCTGCGAAGCCAACCGGGGCCGCTGCCCCTGGCTGAGCGGATACTGATCGTTGCCGTGTACTACCGCACGAACCTGACGATGCGACAGTTGGCGCTGTCTGGCGTCTCGTCCCCCACGGTCTGCCGAGTCATCCAGCGGCTTGCTCCACTACCGGCACTCGAACCCCTCTCGGCACAACCGACGGCGCGGACCGGTTGCCCGCCAGGTGATCGCCGCCGCCCACCCGGTGCCCAGCACTACCGCGTACCCACACCCCTGACGGGCCTCCGGACTGAGCAAGCACCGCACGGGCGTGACCGTCCCGGGCCATCCCAACCCACGGCTCAGCTGGCCCACGGCCCCCGCAGAAGGAGTTCGCCTGTTCTGAGCCGGGGAGGCTGGCGTTCCTGGCCGTGACGGTTGATGATCAAGATGCGAGATCCCAGCTGATCAGGAAGAGCTGCAATGCATCGAAGCCGCGTATACGCCGTTCTGATCGACACACCCGTTGCTGAGGCTGACAAGGCGGCGGTCTTTTGGTCAGCAGCTCTCGGTGTCACTGCCCAGCCGTTTCCGCCTGCACCGGAGTTCACTACACTCCACCAGGCCGTGCCGGGGCTGATCATGGCAGTCCAAGCGGTCGACGATGCACCTCGCGTCCACTTGGACATCGAGACCGACGACGTCGAGGCGGAAACCACGCGCTTGGTCGCTCTGGGCGCTGAGCAGGCTTCGCAGTGGCAGGAGTGCCGAGTGTTGCGCGTGCCCGGCGGTCATTTGATGTGCGTACTCCCGGTGGAGAGCGACCCGGCCACTTTCCGAGCACAAGCCAACGTCTGGCCATGACGATGCCGTGAGGTCTGCCGTCAAGGGTGACCCGCGCGACTTCGTCAGCAAGGGGGGGCAGATCGCCTCGGCCTCCCTAACATGCCTATCCTCTCTGCACCGCGTCTGGCTCCTGGGACTACTGAAACCCACGGCGTCGCTGACCTAGATCCGGGAGAGCCGTTCGCAGTCTCTCGCGCGGCGGGCGGCCATCATCCAGGCACGGCCGCGTTCGACGACCCAGCAGCAGGGCAGCACGACCACGTCCTTGGCATGGTGGGTCGCGGGCGTCAGCACCGGCAGGCCGAGCGAGTCCAAGTGATCTGTCAGCTACGGCCGTTGATCATTTTCGTGGGCGTCGTAGCTGCGGCTTTCCCTCCCGACGGTGCAGGCGGCCTTGACCGACCGGCGTCGACTACCAGCATCACCGGGTGTGGGCAGCGGCCCTTGCCGGTCGGGAACTCTCTCGTTGACCTTCTCCCAGGGTGGGCAATCTGCAGCTAGGGCTCGCCACTTCGCACTGCTGTCGACGATGTGGCGGATGCCGCGGCGATCTCCCCCTGGGGCAATATTTCCGGGTGCCCGCCGACATTGGTCTGACAGGCCGACGCAGAGGCACGCTGCCTACCTGGTGGATCTCACCCTCGTACAGACTTCCGGATTATCCTGGCGGCGCTTCGACAGCGTTGTCCGTAGACCTCACCTTCTCGGGGGACCGTGTGCCAGCTCGCGAACAGCCTTCTGAGGGGCGGGACTTGGACGAGCTGCGGCGACGGGCCTCAGCAGGTGCTCCGCAGCGTGAGGCGGGGATGGTCGTGTGCGAGAACCTGGTGCGGATCTACCAGACCGAGGGGGTCGAAGTGCAGGCCCTCCAGGGTCTCGACCTGACTGTGGCGCAGGGCGAGATGGTCGCGGTGATCGGGGCCTCCGGCTCCGGCAAGTCCACCCTGCTGGGCATACTCTCCGGCCAGGACGTGCCCACCGCGGGAGCCGCTGAGGTCGCCGGACACGACCTGTTGGCGATGAAGCGCCGCGAGCGGCTCAGGTACCGGCGCGGCAGCGTGGGCTTCGTGTGGCAGCAGACCTCCCGCAACCTGCTTCCCTACCTCTCGGCGGCCGAGAACGTGATGCTGCCGATGACGTACACCGGGATCAAGCGCTCCCGGCGCCGGGCCTGGGCCGAGGAACTGCTCGACCTGTTGTCCGTCGGCCACTGCCGGGACCGCACCCCCGACACGCTCTCCGGCGGCGAGCAGCAGCGGGTGGCCATCGCTGTCGCCAACGCCAACGAGCCGCGGGTGCTGCTCGCCGACGAACCCACCGGCGAACTCGACACGGCCACCAGCGACGAGGTCTTCGCGGCGTTGCGTCAGGCGAACGAGGAGTTGGGCGTCACCGTGGTCGTGGTCACTCACGACGCGCTCGTGTCCGAGCAGGTGCAGCGCACGGTGGGGATCCGCAACGGCCGCACCTCGACCGAGGTGCTGCGCCGGGTCGCCGCCGGCGAGGACGGCGTTCAGGTGCTCACCGCTGAGGAGTACGCGGTGCTGGACGCCAGTGGCCGGCTCCAGCTGCCGGGCGAGTTCACCGAGCGTCTGCACCTGCGCAAGCGCGTGCGGTTGGTGCTGGAGAGCGACCATGTCGGGGTGTGGCCCGACGAGGCCGCGCGGCGGGCGAGGTCCGACGCGCAGGAGGACGCGGCGGGCGGCGGCCCCCAGCACTGACAGGTATAAGGCGAGGGCGCCCGCGGGCCTCCCACGCGTGCCGAGCCTTCACACGAGGCGCAGTACCCCTCCCAGTCCGCGTCGGCGGGCGAGGACGGTCTCGGTGAGCGCAGCGGCCAGGATCAGCGTCGTCACTCCGGCGACGAGGGCGATGGTGAGTGAGTAGTCGGTGCGCAGCGCGGGTTGGGCCGGGCCGCCGGTGAACTGGCGCAGGTCCAGGGTCCGCGCCATGAGCCGTGGTTCGAGCAGCCCCAGCAGTGTGCCGCCCGCTGCCGAGGCGAGGGCCAGCGGCAGCAGTTGCAGGAAGTGCAGCGCCCCGGCTTGCTTGGCGTCGAGGCCGAGCGTGCGCAGGAACGAGGTGGTGCGGCTGCGTTCGTGGGAGGTGAGGGTCAGTTCCAGGATGAGTGCGAGCAGGCCCAACAGGGCGGACAGGACACAGCTGGTGGTGTAGATCGCGCCGAGCCCCTGCGTCAGGCCGTCCGCGCGCAGGGCGCTCAGCGTCTGGGAGCGGATGTGGATGCGGGCCGTCGGTCCGAGGGCTTTGGCCGCCGCCGACCGCAAGGCTGCGGGCGGGGCGGTGGTGGAGCCGTCGTCCTTGAGGAGCAGGACGGTGCTTCCGGAGGCCTGCCGCGGGATCAACTGCCCGGCTCTGTCGGTGGTGATCAGCATCGGCGTCCCGGCAGCGATCTGGGCGGTGACCGGGCCGAGGAGGGGGTCCCGTAGTTGTCCGGTGGTGAGGGTGCCGACCGGCTTGAAGGTCAGGTCTTTCGGGGGCTGCCCGTTGGGGACGATCGTCGTGGTGAAGCCGCCGGTGCGCTCGCTCGCCCGCAGGCTGGGTGAGAGGAAGGACGGGAGCGGGGCGTGCGCACCGGCCCGGTCTTCCGTCGGGGTGGCCAGCCGGGACAGCAGGGCGCGGGCCAGCGGCGACGCCGGGGCTACGGCGGCCAGTTGCCGGGGATCTACGGTGATCACGGCGACCTGAGGGACCACCGTGCCCTCGGTCTGTCCTGCCAACTGGAGGGTGTACAGGTGCTGGAGAGCGGTCCGTATGCCGGTGGGTGCTGCCTCCGGTGCGGGGGCCACCGTCCCGGCCACCTTCGCGCTCGCGTCGGCGCCGGTGGTCCAGGCCGCACCCGTGGCCAGCCCGTCGTCGATGGTCTGCTGCACGAGGCCGCCGAACACGGCCGTCCCCAGGGTCAGTACCAGGACGAACAGGGCCAGTCCGGTCGCCGGGGCGTCCTGGGCGGCCCGTGCGGTCCCGATGAAGGCCACCGTTCCCCGGCCCCGCCGGGTCTGCCGCAGCACGGGGCGCAGCAAGAGCGGGTAGAGCCGCAGCAGGACGAGTACGACGGTCAGCGCGACCAGCACGGGCACCGCGCCCAGCAGCCCGTCGGGCCCCTGACCGCGCAGGGCGATCACGCCCGCCGCCGTCGTCGTCAGCACCGTCAGTTCCAGGACCACACGACGGCCGGCGGCGATGGTGCGGCGTCTGCGCCGTAGCCGGGCGGGCCTGCGCGGCTCGCGGACCGCGTGCCAGGTCATCAGCGGCACCGTCAGCGCCACCACCGCCGCGGCGAGTGCCGCGGTCATGGGTTGCGGCGATCCGGAGGTGCCGGTGGGAGCGAGGGTGACTCCAGCCGTCCAGCCGAGCAGTGCGGCGATCAGTACCACCGGCCAGGCCACGGCGCACCGCAGCAGTACGAGCCGCGTGGTGGACGCGCCCCGCGCGCGCTGCAAGCGCAGGTGTGCCTGCCTTCGGCGCAGCAGCAGTCGTACGGCGACGGTGACGGTGGCGAGCGCGACCGCGGCCAGGGCGTCCACGGCGAACGTCGCCAGGTCTCTTGCCTGTTGGTCCTGGGCGGTGAAGGCGTCGAGCAGCGGGCTCAGGGCGTCGGTCACCAGCAGGGGGCCGGTGGCCTGGCCTCTGATGTGGCAGCTGATGTCGCTGGTGATCGGGTCGACTCCCTGGCACAGGGCGTCGCTGAGGTCCGCGCTGTAGTGGGCCAGGGGCCCGGTCAGAGCGTGGGCGCGGTCGAGCGCCGCGCCGGACAGGTCGGTGCGCAGCTGCCAGGTCACTCGTGGGCCGCCCACTCCGGCGCCGGCCAGCAGGTCGGCGGCGTCGAGGCCGAGGAGGCCATGGACGGCGAGGACCGTGCCGGCAGAGCGCTCGGCCGGGTAGCGTGCGGGCTGGTCCAGTGTCTCGCGGCCGGTCCAGAAGTCGTCGCTCCCGGCCCTCGCGCGGAAGACCCCGCTCACCTGCAACTGCGCCCGGGGCGGGGCGTCTTGCACCCCGAGCGTCTTGGCGAACTCCAGGGTCAGCCGGCTGCCGGCCCGGACGCCGAGCGCCTGAGCGGTGGCCTGCGACAAGCCGATCTGCGGGGCGCTGCCGAGCGGTGTGTGATCGGCCGGCGCGTGGCCGCTGACGTACCGCAGGTGGGTCCGTGCGGACGGCAGGTGACCGGCCGTCAGCCGGGTGCTGGTGTCGGCCGGTCCGGGCGGCCGCGGTGAGATCAGGGACGCCTGGCCGTAGTCGTAGCTGCCGCCGGCGAGGGACAGGTGCCGCGCGGCGGATCCGCTGAGGTGCTCGGTGAGGGTGCGGCCCGCATCCAGCAGGGAGGCCGTGTCCAGTGCGGGCGGCACGGTGTCGAAGATCTCGGGTGTGGTGCTCAGGCTGATCAGGGGCGCTTGGCTCTGCGTGGCGCCGACGCCTTGGCGCAGTGCCTGGTCCTCCTGGCCGCCCGCGTAGGCGGGGATCCAGGCGCACAGCGTCGTCAGGACGAGGACCACCACCGTCAGACAGGCCAGCAGCGGCAGATCGCCGCGCGCCTCCTGGCGTATCAGGCGCCGCGTCACCGCCGCGCCCGCGCGCACAGGGCTCGTCACGGTCCGCTCTCGTCGGTCGTGTCCGGCCGCCCGGCTCAACGGTCCTCCCCCGCTCGCAGTACACGTACCAGGTTGACCCGGGCCAGCAGCCGGGCCAGGGCCAGCACGACCGCGCTGATGGCACAGGCGGTCGCCACCGCCGTCAGCGCCACCACGCCCCAGGGGACGACCAGCGGCAGCGGGGGGTAGGGGGCCTTCCCGCTGTCGTCCACGGTGACCAGGGGCAGTACCGCCGATGCCAGGGCCACGCCCAGGAGCGCCCCCGGGACCACCGCGAACAGCGTCAGACCCAGTTGCTCGGCGCCCAGCAGCGTGGACAGGTGTCCGGCGCGGACACCGATCGCCCGCAGCAATGCGAACTCCTTGCGGCGCTGCCGGGTCGAGACCACGGCGTGCACGGTGAAGGCGACGACCGCGAAGCCAGGGGCCAGATACCGGACGAGTTCCAGCACCCGGCGCAGCCCGCTGTGGAACGGGTCGGCCCGCAGGGACTCGGCGGTGCGTGCCGTGGTGGTGACCCGGCCCAGCGCGGGCTGCTCCTCGGCCGCGGCGGCCGTACGCGCGCTGTCGGTGCTGCTGAGCCACCAGAACGCCGGCTCCTGTAGGTCGGCGCCGGCCCGCGTCATGGCGGCGGCGAGTTGGCGCTGGTCGGCGATCAGATGCCCCTGACCGCGGCCCAGTCCGGGCAGCGAGTCCACTCGGCTCACCACCTTGGCGGCCACACGGGCACCGCCCAGCTCCAGCGTGGTGGTGCTGCCCACGTCCAGGCCGGCCTCGTTCAACGTGGAGGCGTCGGCGCGCACCGGCAGCGGTGCCGGCGGGCCGGACGGGCCCGCCACCAGCCGCACCCGGCTGGTGGGCCGGGTGTCGTAGTCCTCGGTGGACAGGCCGCCCATCACGTCGTCGGTGGCCTGGGAGGCGCGGATGCCGGTGCTGATGGTGGTCCGGAGGATTCCGGAACCGGCGGGAGCGACCGAACACACTCCGGGGGTGCCGGGCCCGTAGCTGCCGGTGAGCTTTCCTCGGCACGCACCCGCGGTGGCCTCGGCCGCGTAGTCCGTGCCGTCGGCCCAGACCTGCCCCGCGGGCAGCCGGGTGACCCAGGTGTCGGCCGCGCCGCGCGCACCGACACGGAACACTTCCAGGTCCAGCCGCGCGGGACGCACCTCGGGCTGTGGCAGGACACTGACAGCGGTCACCGTCAGCGGATAGTCCCGGCGGTGCGCGCCGCTCAGCGGCACGTCCAGGGGGACCACGACGGTGTGCCGGGCTCCATCGGCGGTGGGCAGACGGGTAGGCACGGTGCTGACCACGCCTGACGCGTCCTGCACGGTCAGTTCCAGGCTCGGTGCCGCACGGCTGCCGTCGCTGCTCAGCCGTTCCTCCACGAGCAGCGCGGTCGGACGCCCCGGAAGCGGTATGCCGAAGGTGACCGGCGACGGGGTGCGGGGAGCGGGTCCGCCGATCGTGCCGACCAGTTCCGCGTTGGCGCCGCCGGGCAGGGTCACCAGCGACTGGGTCACCGGTGTCACGGCGGTCACCGCCGGCAGACCGCGATAGGCCGTGCCCAGTACGGAGGAGGGGTAGGTGTCGGCTCCGGACGAAGAGATCCGCACGTCGGCGCCGACGGTGAACGCGGCCTGCTCCCACGTCAGGCCGCCCAGGCAGGCCAGTGCCGTGGTGGCGAACGTGCTCACGGACACGGCCAGGCACATCAGCGCCACCGGTCCCGCGTTACGTGCGGCCCGCCGGCTCACCTGCCAGCCGGCCAGCGCGAGGACGAGGCCCCGGCTGCGACGGGCGAACACGTCCAGCAGACGTGCGGTCAGCGGCAGCAGCCGTAACAGCAGGAGCGCGGCTGCGCCGGCCACAAGCGCCGGGACCAGAACCAGCACCGGGTCCGCGGACGCGCTGCCGGTGCCCAGGCCGGCGATCAGCGAGTGGTGCCGCCGCAGTTCCAGATACCCGAGGGTCGCGATGGCCAGCAACGCCAGGTCGGCGCCCAGCCGTTGGGCGGCGGCGGCCCGTGCGCCGCGGGGCGGCTTGGACCGCGCCGACGGCAGCACGGGCAGCAGCACCGCCGCGGCGTGCACCAGCAGGGTCAGGCCCACCGCCGCCCACGCGCCGGTGCCCTGGCCGCCGGGATGCAGCAGCCTGGCCAGGAAGGGGGCCGCGAGGGCGGCCGGGACGCCGGTCAGTGCCCACTCGGCCGCCGCGCCGCGCAGCAACCGCGGGGTGCCGGCGCCTCTGGCCCGTTGGAGAGCCAGCTCGCCGCTGCGCCGTACGGTCAACTGACGCGCGGCCAGCACCATGGTGGCCAGGGCGAGTGCCGCCAGCATCACGCTCGGCAGGTACAGCGAGGACCGCGCCGCCACCATCGGCACCGTCAGGTCCTCGATCGCTCCCGGCAGA
Organism: Streptomyces sp. LS-MS-L19; assembly: GCF_058382285.1. Lineage (NCBI taxonomy): Bacteria > Bacillati > Actinomycetota > Actinomycetes > Kitasatosporales > Streptomycetaceae > Streptomyces > Streptomyces sp. LS-MS-L19. Next base: position 22,762 of record NZ_JBYCLL010000001.1, read on the forward strand.
CCGGAACTCACCGCCAGGCCGTCAAGCGACGGCTCCCGCCCGCGGAACACCGAGATGCGGCTCTTGCTGCCGGAGAAGCCGCGCAGCCGGTCGTGCAGCCCGGGAAGGCTGCCCGCGTCGATGCGGGAGAAGTCCGGCTGCACACTCCAGTGGGCCGTCAACTGGCCGTTCAGGACGGCGCTGCCGTTGAGAGCGGATGCCGAGACCACCAGCAGGCGCTGGTCGGCGGTCTGCCCCTGGGCCAGGTCGCCGGCCATCGCGGGCCAGAACCCGACGGCATCTCTCGCCCGGAACACGCCGGTGATCCGCAGGGTCATGGCGCGCCCGAAGGCGTCCTGGACCTGGAGAGCGGAACCGGGCTTGACGTCCAGGCGTCTGGCCAGCGCCTCGGGCACAGCCGTCTCCACCGGGGCGGTGGAGCCGGTGGCGACCTGCACATCGGGAAGCGAAGTGAACGCGCCGGCCGGGGCGTCGGCCGTGCCGGCGGGCCATCGCCCGGCCAGCAACTGCCCGAACCTGCCCGCCGCTTGCACCGCGACCGGGTGCAGCCCGCTTGCTCCGGGACCTCGCGGAGGGCCCGCGCCGTCGATCCCTGCCACTGAGACCGGCGACGCGCCCAGCAGTCCCACATACGTCAGCTGCGGCACCCCGGCGAACACTTGAGTGGCGGCGGCCCGCACGTCCCGGTCGGCGGTGGCCATTCCCTGCGCCCGGAAGGACGCGCTCACGCTCACCTGCGCGTCGAGGTCGGCAGCCAGCCTGCGCACGGCCCCGGCCTGCACCGAACTCCCCGCCAGCGCCGCGAGCGCGGCCAGCGCCGTCGCACACAGCAGCACGGTCAGCGTGACGGCGGCCCACACCAGCCCGTGCTGCGTGGCCTGCCTGACCACGACGGGAAGCCGCTGCCGGGGCGGGCGCGGAGCCTGCGGGCGTCGCCGCGGTAAGGACCTCAAGGCCGTGGCGACCACATGAACCCCCGCAGAATCGAACATGTGACGGTGACGGCGCGGCACAGTCCTACCAGGCATCCGCCCGAGGGCACAAGAATTGCTGATCTCTTGGCGGCCGGGCGCTGGAGCGGCCACGGCCGCCGGCGCACCGCGGCATGCTGTGACGCCTCCTGCACGCGCAGGAGGAGTTACCGCATCCAGTGGCCGTCGGTGCTCCATCCCAGGAAGCGCCTGCTGCGGCCGGCGTCCGCCGTTCCGTCGTCGTTGAAGGTGCCGCCCTCGGTGACCAGGGCCAGGCCCGCGAGCGCGGGGGCCAGTCGGGTCTCGACGTGGCTGGGGTGACGGGCCGTCTGCGCATTCAGGCCCGCGACGAAACGTCGCTGCTCCTCGGGCGGGCACAGGGACAGGAAGAACAGCATCTGGCGCCATGCGTACGCGGCATCCTTGATGGTGCTCAAGGGGCGCGGATTGTTGTGGACGCGAGCGGTCAGCCGGCACACGGTGACGAATGAACGGCGCGCCAGGTCGGCCCAGCCGGGCCGCGGAGCGATGCCCACCCAGTGGACCAGCGTGGCGAGGTTGTGCGTGGTGAGGATCTGCGCCTGCTCGATCACCTTGCCGTTCGCGGCGACCGACCAGGAGTCCGGCGTCGTGCCGACTCGCCCGGCCGCCAGCCGTGCGAAGCCGGGAGAGGTCGGGGCACGACGTGAACGGGCCGGGGCCGTGCCGGTCTCGGCGATGGCCAGGTCGCGGATCTCCTCGTAGTCGATGCCGTAGTACCGCTCGTACAGCGTGCCGCCCAGCAGGTCACCGGCGATCCGCGCCGCCGTCAGGAACTTCCGGCTGAACTCGCCCATGAAGATGTCGGCGGCCAGCTCCTCCACGAACGGAACGCCCAGGCCGCACTGCCGTTCCAGCACGCCGAGTTCGCGGACCAGCGGGTTGGGCAGGATGGTGCCCGGGAAGGCCTGCACGGCCACCTCGCCCAACTGCTGCAGCACTGTCAGTGCGCCTTCGCCGTCCGACGTGCCCGTGACCGCGGAGCGGCGGCCGGACACCGCCCGCACCCACGGCAGTTCCTCGATCCGCACCTGCCGCTCCAGGTCGAGCAGCAGCAGGGACCGGCGGTTGCGGAACGCCCGGTAGTGGGCGGTCATCAACGCCCGCAGCGTTTCGTCGTCGTACGCCCGCGCGGTGGCGGCGGCGACCAACTGCGGTACCAGTTCGGCCAGAACCTCGGCGGAGGGGACGACACCCCGTTCGACGAGGGTGCCGAGCGGAGCGCTCAGTGCGGACACGACCACCCGGCCGATAGCGGGCGGGAGGGCAGCCCCGGCGGGCAGCCCGGCCGTCCGGCTCTCCTCCTCGCTCACTGGGCGAAGCAGCGGCTCCACCTCCGCGATGCCCTCCTGCTGCGGAAGGTCGGCGAGTCGGCGCAGCACCAGCTGGGCGAGGGCGTGGTGGGAGGGCAGCTCCGCCTGTGCGGCCTGGCTGCGGCGAAGGGCCGTATGGCCGGGCGAGCCGGGCAGGCCGCGTCGGCGCACCATGGACTGCACCGCGTGCCGCAGCAGGCCGAGCCGGCGCGCGTCCAGCGGCCGTCCGGCGACGACCTCCTCCAGCGCACCTCGCAGGATGCCCAGGTTCTCCTTGGGGTTGCGGTGCTTGGTGCAGAGCGTGTGTTCCGCGGCGAGCAGCCGGTAGCGGTCGAGCAGAGCCGCGGCCTGCGCCAGCCAGTCGGGGTCCGGGGCGTGTGCCAGGACCTCGCCCTCCTCGGCCGTGCGCAACCAGTGTGCGAGGAGGTCGTCTCCGAACGGCTGCCAGACGGTGAGTGCTTCTCGCTGGGTCTCGACGGCCGTGTTCGGCCGCCGTCGCCCCAGGGTGACGACCGCGTCCTGGACCGTGTGCCGGTGTACGGCCGTGCCGGGTTCTGGGGCGGGGCGGTCCGCCGGACGGGGCAGGAAGCGCAGCCGGTCGGCGAACGGCTCCAGTTCCGCCAGGAGGTCGAGCGCCGCGTCCGTCTCCCCGTGTCGCACCAGCGAGGCCATGGTGAGCAGTGCCGCCTCTTCGGGCACGTCGATCCGGTAGCGGCCGCTGTCCAGCAGGGCCCACAGCCAGGTGAGTCCGGGTTCGGTGAGGCAGTGGGCGAAGAGCGCATGGCGCTCTGCGGGCACCCCGAAGCTCCGGGCCGTCTCGGTCTCGTACGGCTGAAGCGGACCGGCCGCGCTCGCGGTTCCGGTGGCGAAGCCGCCGCGCAGCACCTCGGGGGTGACCCAGGCCGGGAGCCCCGCGACCGGGGTCCGCGAACCGATCGTGAGCCGGCCCGCGGCCATCCCGGCGAGGACCTCCCGCCAGCGCTGCCCGCGCACCTCGGCGCGACGCCGGGTGTCGGGGTCCTCGTGGGTCAGCGCGGTCCTGAATGCCTTGGCCAACTGGCCTGCGGCATACGAGGGCGTGGCGGTAGGAGGCTGCTGCTCAGCGTTGTCGTTCATAAGCCGACGTGGCAGGTTCCGCCCCTGCGCCCTCCGGGTCCCGAGCCCGGTGCTCTCCTGCTGAGCTACACGCCGATGAGCTCCGAAAGTAGCTGCGGGGGCGGGCGGGGCTCAACTGGATTTGGGGTCTTCCCAAGGACCGCCCCGGGGGCTCGTCGCCGTCCGACAAGGCGGCGGAGCAAGCTCGGCATCGGGCTGATATCGGGGTGCGGACCAGCTCGGGAGCGTGTCACAGTCACCGGCGTGACCTTGATGGACGTACTCGTCGACTTCTCCAGCACGGGCCGGATCGGTCCCCTGAGTTGTGGAATGTCTCTGGCTGAGGCTGAAGACCTGCTCGGACCGGGGCGCCCGCATCCAGCCCACCGCTTGAAGGGGCCCGATATCGACGGCTACCCCTACTCGTGGGACGGGCTGCAGTTGGTGGTCACTCAGCGGGCCGTCAGTGGGATCTGGATCAACCTCTGGCCCGGTTCGACGGTCAAGCTTCCGCCGCTCGTTCTGCCTGAATCCGAGTCGTTCGAGGCCACCGTCCTTCGCGAAGACCTGATCGGCGCCCTCGATGGCGCCGGCTGCCGGCATGCGGTCAACAGCACTCTCACCTTCGGCGAGCAGTCGAGCATCCTGACCCAACCCGCCGACGCCTGCGCGGTCTTCAGTCTGCCTGGGCGGGACAACCATGTTGCGCGCCGTGACCGGCACTTCCTCGACGTGATGCACAAGCACGCGGCTTGACGTCGCCAATTCCACAGACGGCCGGCGGTCACTGTGTCGAGGTCTCGGAGCAGGTGGTGTGGCGCGCAGGGCGGGAATGCAGGCGCGGACGGCCTGGTAGGTGGGACAAGGGTGTCCTGCAAAGGTGGGCATCGCGCGTCGGGGGCGGCCACGTGTGCGGCGGGGGCGGCGATCGGGTGTCCGGCGGACCAGGAGGCCACCTGAAAGACACTCGCCGATCCGCCAGGGACCTCCGAGCCGAACGCCCGAAATGCGTTCGTCCTACGTCGCCCAGCGGGGCTAGCCTCGCCGGTCATGGGAGCACGAGCGCAGTACGTGGTGGTCGAGGACGGCGCCTGGCAGCGGTACTACTCGCACTGGGCCGCCGGCCGGGTCGTCGACGACCTGTTGCCCGGTCCGGCCGCGGCGACACGGTGCTTCCGCGCCAACCGGGAGATCGACCACTGGCTCGACGACGTGTGGTGCGAGGGTGCCGCGCTCGTCGACCACGACCGTCGAATGCTGCTGTGGTTCGCCTTCGCGGACAGCTGGGCCGACCACACCGCCGCCCGCGCCGTACTGGCCCGGACCTGGCCCGGCTGGGACGTCCGCTTTGCGCACGACGGCATGGGTGACCTGACACATCACCTGGGCCTCGGCAGGAATCTGACCCGTCCCCCGGGTTGGTTCGAGACCTTCGAACCGTCCTGGTTCGCGGACACCGAGTGCACCGAGCCCTGGTCCGTCATCTCCCTGCGCCTCCCTGACGGAAGTGTTCGCGCGTGGGGCAGCTTCGGTGAGCCCATCGAGCACATCGCCGGCGGCCCCGGCCTGATCGACCTGCTCATTGCGTCGCCGGCCACTCCCCCGCTCACCGACATGCCGTATGGCGGTGTCCATTTCGACCCGCAGGTCCGCACCGTCTCGCTCTGGGCCGTGCAGACCGTGGCCGGCGTGCACGACTGGCCGTTGCCAGGCTGGGACGACTGGGGCCTGGACTTCCATGGGGACGACCACATCCAACAGGCCGGGCTGCTCCCGGCGGACTTCCCCTTCCCGCGGCCCCCGCTCGGGACCGCCCTACGGCGCCTCAGCGACGGCCTCGGCACCCCGCCGCCCGACGTGAGCTCGCTCCTTGCCAACGCCACTGGTGCACCTGGTGGTCCTGCGGGGACCACTCCTGTGCTGAACCCCGCTGCGCTGGTGGCGCACGAACCGGCCGATCCGACCCCGGCCGAACTGGCCGCACTGCGTACAGCTCTCGCTGCGCTGGTCGCAGAGGCAGAGGCACGGGCAGAGTGACGAAGTGGGCTGGACAGGACAGCACTTCGGGCTGCTCCTCGCCCGCCACGGCCCCCTCCAGGCGTCAGCGAGCTGACAGGATGACGCGATGTCCGACTCTCTGCGCGAACGTTGGCTGCGCGGCCTCGCGTTCAATCCGGCAGCGCCCGCCGACGTGCTCATACGCCTGTTGGATCCAGCGGCCGGCGACGCCGGACCGCTGATGTGCGAGGGCCGTGACCTGCCCGTCGCCGTCATCGACGCCGCCCTGCGCCATCCGTCCGGAGTCATCCGCGGCGCGCTCGCCCGCAACCGGTACGTCGACCCGGTGCGGCTCGCCCCCTTGGCGTCGGACCCGTCGGGGCTCGTCCGCGCGCGGCTCGCCTCGGGCCCCCGAGACTGGCCCCGACGGGTCCGACCGCTGCCGGACGAGATCCTCGTGACTCTGCTGCTGGCGCAGGACGGAGGCGAGGACAACAGGCTCACCGCGAAGGAGATCATCGCGGAGCTCGAGTCGTCCCGGCAGATCCCGCTGTCCTTCTTCCGCTCCGTCGCCGGCCACGCACAACCCGAACTACGGACCGTGGCCACATGGAGGTGGGAGTCCCTCACGCCGGCGCAGCGGGCGGCGCTGCTCGACGATCCGGACGACGGCGTCCGGGAAACGGCGCAGGACAGGAACTGGGCGCTGGAGCCGGAACGGGTGGAGGCCAGACTGCCGTCGTTCGGCCCGCGCAACGCATTCGTGTTCGGCACGTGTGCTCTGTCCCCCGCGCTCGTCGAACAGTGTTTCGCGGACGGCACGGTGCTCCCCATGGCCCGGAACCCCCACACCCCGGCCTACGCCCTCGTCCGGCTCACGCGCCACCGCGACGCGGAGGTCCGCGCGTCGGTCGCCGTCCGGCCCGACGTGGGACCGGACCTGGTGGCGGAGTTGAGGTCGGACCCGGTCGAGTACGTGCGGACGTGCGCGCGCCTCCACCCCTTCTCCCACACCTGGGCGGAGTACAGGGCGATCGACCAGGTCATCGGGCACGGTCCTGACTGCACCTGTCCGATCGGCGAGCCGTTCACCGATGCGCACGTCGACCCGGCTGTCGGGCCGTCGCCCGACTGGTTCGCCTCCTGTGCGGTGTCCGAGGAAGCGGTGCTCCGCCGGGTTGCGGCCAGTTGGCCGGGGCTGCCGGCGGAACTCGCCGAAGCCCTCGCACAGGACGACGACGAGGAGGTGAGGATCAGGCTGGCCTGCCACCACCCACTGGCTCCGCCGCGCCTCCTCCTGGATGTCTTCCTCACCCGCCCGGCCCACCGTCCACACCTGCTGGACCTGCCCACCTTCCCCCGTACCGGCTGGGCCCACCTCATCGATCACCCGGATGCCGAAATACGAACCCTGGCGGCCGCCGATCCCGCTTTGTCCGACCCCCCGGTGCAGGACCCCGACGCGTCGGTGCGCCAGGCAGCGGCCGCCAACGCGAGCCTGTCACCGCATGCCCTGGAGCCCCTCCTGACCGACCCCCACACCGCCGAGGGCGCTGCGTCCAACCCGGCTTTGCCCGTTCCCCGTATGCACGCACTCCTCGACCACTGCCTGGACGGCGCCGCCACCGTGCCGGCGGCCGTCCGGCGCTGAGTCTGTCTGGACCAGCTGACCTGGGCTCTCGACGACGGGGGTCGCGCCTCAGCCATGATCGGCGGAGTGGGCCACGCCCTCCTGGTCGAGAAAGCTCAGCACCTTCCGCACTTCGTCCACGATCCCCGATTGACGAGCTGAGTTAACGTCGATAACTTAACTGCACTAACTCAGATCGGAGCAGCCGTGTCCCTACTTGCCGCCGATGACGTGTACGCCCTCGCGCCGTACGCCAAGACGCTGGGGGTCGTGTTCGACGAGATGAGGGCGGACGGAGTTCGAGCCACGCTGGCGCACGATCTGTCCCTGTCGACGGTCGGAGGCGGGCTCCACGGCGGGGCGTTGATGGGACTCGCCGATGTGTGCGGTGCAGTGTGCGCAGCGCTCAACGGTCCGGCCGGTGCCGCTCCGGCCACCGTGGAATCGAGCACGCACTTCCTCCGGCCGGCGCGCACCGACGTCGTCGCGACGGCACGGCCCCTGCGGGTGGGCCGCAACACCGTCGTCGAGATCGACGTGCACGACGCCGAAGGCGCACTGTGCGCCCGGGTGACCCAAGTGGTCACGGCCGTCGCGCCGAAGACCTCATGATGGCGCCCTCCCACGGAGGCTCCCCTTCATGACCGGGTCCCGCACTCGCGCCGCCAAAGGCCAGGGCGGCCTGCTGCGCGACCATCTGCTCGACATCGCCGGCCGGATCCTCGAAGACGGTGGCGCCGGCGCCCTGACGATCCGTGCGGTGGCAACCAGCGCCGGGGTCACTCCGCCGGCCGTCTATCTCCACTTCGCCTCGAAGCAGGAACTCGTCCACGCCACGTGCCTGCGTGTCTGGAGCTCACTGTTCATCGAGCTGGAAGCCGTGTCCGGCGGGGTCTCGGACCCTGTGACGGCGCTCTACGAAACGTGTGTCGCCTACGTCGCCTTCGGGCTCCGGCACCCCGCCCAGTACCGCCTCGTGATGGACGGCGAAGCCACCGAGGCCAGCCGCCACAACGAGGACGCGTGTTTCCGCTATTTCCGCGACAAGGTCACAGCCTGCCGTGACGCAGGCGTGCCGGTGGACAGCGCGACCGAGACCACCAGACTGCTGTGTTCCGGCGTGCACGGCGCGGTGTCCCTCCTGATCCACCAGGAACGTGACGCATGGCCTGCGGACACCGGCCGTTACGTCGCCCGCACTGCGTCCTCAGTCGTCCACGGCGCTCTCCTCACCGCGTCTCATGCGGCTCCGCCCTCGATGGCGGCCATGACGGCGTCAGACTGAACCAGGAGAGCGCCGGGGTGCGTCAAGAGGGCCTCTAGTCACGGCGCCCCGAGTGTGGCACCACCGTGGAGTCCCTGTTCACCCCGGCCCGTTCGCCGCCGTCAGTTCTTCTCCGAGGCCGTGGGCGAGGCCGAGGACGGGGAGGGCGATGCCTTGGTTCGCAGGGCGCGCTCGCAGTGCGGCCAGTCGTGGAAGTCGCGGTCGCGGGACCAAAGCCGTTCGGCGGCCTGGATGTTCCATTCGGGGTCCAGCGCCTTACGCGGAGTGCCACCCAGTTCACGCAACCGGGTGTCGGAGATCTGGAAAAGGCCCCAGTTCCTGCTGCCGTTGGTGTTCGGCAGGATGTGCAGCGGGTCGAGGAAGGACTGGCAGTCGGCGATGGCGACGGCGTCGTCCGGTGCTTCGGCGAAGACCTCGCGGATACGCCGGCGGGCTTCCTCCGGCGACCAGGTGTCCATGCGGGCCTTCGACTCGTAGAGCGCCGTCTTGGTGGCTGTCGTGACGACGCCGTTGGGCGGGAGGCCGGTGATGACCTGGAAAGCCGTCACTCGGCGCAGTGTCTGCGGACCGAAGTCGCCGTCCACGTCGATGTCGGCGCCATGCCGATCGAGCAGCGTCTGTACTTCGCGGACGCACTCGTCGTGCTGGCCCATGCTCACGACGGGTGAGCAGACGGAGGAGAACAGGGTTCGTGAGTCTGACTTCTCCGCCTTCTCATCGGGGCCTGACGTCAGGGACATGGCCCAGCCGACGGTCCCCAGAACGGTGACGGCGGCCACGGCGGTCAGAGCAATGGCCCTACGATTCGCCGGGAGTTGACCACGCTTTGGCGTCGGCTCCTGGTTGCCGGGAGCGGAAGCAGGGCCCTGGGTGGGCAACGTACGGGATACGGTGGCGGGTTCCTGGTCAGCGCCGGCTGATACCGCGGCTGCGGGGGCGGCTTCCTCACCGGGCTCCTCCTGCGGCACCCGTCTCTCGCGTTCGGCGTCGGCGAGAGCCCACAGCCGGTGCAGTTCGCGCAGTTCGGCGGAGGCGGCGCCGCAGGCGGTGGCGATGCGGTGCAGGACGCCGTAGTCCTGCGGGACCGACGAAGCCGCGCAGTAACGGTGAAGGCTGGAACGGCTGATGCCGGCTCGCTGCGCGAGAGCGTCGTAGCTGAGCCCCGATCTCTCCTTCAGCGCACGCAGCTGAGCGGCGAGCCGCTCAGCCTCACTGTATTGGTTCATGGAGAACCCCCCTGTTGTTCGAACACGCTCGCCCGTCCTGGCGGCGTGTCGGCGCGTGCCGACGGCCCGATGCTTCGTCGGCAGGGGACGTGGTCACGATCCCGGCGGTCCAATGTGCCAGAACTTGCCCGGCCAGGCGGGGAGTTGATCGCTCCGGATGCCGAGGGTTGCTCCGCCCGCGTCCCATGCGCCTCCCAGGCCATCGAGGAACACGCAGCTCAGAGGGTGAGTGAGAGTGTCAGCGTCCCCAGCGTCACCATTCCGCTTGTTCGATTCGGCGGGGCCCGCCACCGTGACGCCGTCGGTGCCTTCCACGTCGTTCGCCTCACCCCGTGGGTGTGTGGACGAAGGTGCCGTCACTGGCTCAACTACGCGCTACGGATATGGGAGAACAGATGAGAAACAGCACGACCTGGGCGCGCGCCGCGGTCGCGATCCTGCTCGCAGGCGGCGGACTGCTCGCGGCGACCCCGGCGCAGGCGGCCGCCACCGCGTGCTCGGGGTCGGCCTGCGACGGCAAGGACCCGGCCGTCTACTGCCAGGGCGACGCGCGGACCGTGGAGAGCACCAAGCTCGGGCAGGCGCTGCTCGAACTCCGCTACAGCCCCAGCTGCCGGGCCGCCTGGGGCCGTATATCCAACGCGGGCTATGACACGCGGGACCAGTTCACCCCGTACGCCACGGTGCACCGCAACAGCGACGGGCGTGAGTACTCCTGTTCCGTGCCCAACGGCGACACCGACTGCTACACCCGCATGGTCAACGACGCCAATGTCACGTCGTACACGAAGGGAATGTGGGACAGCGGGGCCCGCATCTACGAGGGGCGTACGGCCTCCTACTGAACTTCCTGCCGAGGCTCGACGTCTTCTTGATGTACGCCGCCGCCTCGCGTAGTTCGGCCCGAGCGGCATGCCTTCCAGCTGCTCGGGCCGAACTGGCTTGCTTTGATCCGCGATTCGACGGCCTACGTCCTCAGCCCCTCCGGGCGTCAATGCCCGGCGGTACGCGGGTGTTGGCGGGCCCTGCGCTAGAAGGTCAGATTCCAGGCGTCGATCTTGCCCGTGTCGGAGGCGGCGTTGTCGTTGACGCGCAGCTTCCAGGTGCCGTTCGCGACCTCGGAAGAGGCGTTCACGGTGTAGGTCTGGGCGATGTTGTCGGCGCTGCCGCCGGTGTGGTTGTGCAGCGTGTAGACGGTGCCGTCCGGCGCCACCAGGTCGACCTTCAGGTCACCGATGTAGGTGTGCTTGATGTCCACACCCACCTTGAGGGTGGCCGGGGCGTTGCCGGTCACGCCGGTGACGGCGATCGGGCTCTCCACGGTCGCGTTGTCGTTGACGGCGAAGTCCGCGAGGTTCTCGAAGTACTTGCCGGGCGGCGGGGTGGTCCCGACGGCCTTGAGGGCGTCGACCTGGCCTTCGCCGAAGAACGAGTTGTTGGCCGTCGTGCCCGTGCAGCGGCTGTCCGAGGGGCAGGCGATGTCGTTGGCCTGCTCGGCCAGCTTGGCGCGGAGCTGCGCCGGGGTGATGCCCGGGTTGGCACTCGCGAGGAGCGCCGCCACGCCGACCACGTGCGGGGTGGCCATCGAGGTACCGCTCTTGCTGCCGTAGCCGCCGCCGGGGACGGTGGAGTACACGTTGCTGCCCGGTGCAGCGACGTCGATGACGCCCTGACCGTAGTTGGAGAACGAGGCCTTGGTGACGCCCGTGCCGTTGGCGGCGACCGTGACCACGCCCGGCAGCTCGGTCGGGATGTCGAGGCAGGCGTTGGTGATGGTGCGGGTGACCGGGGTCGAGTCGTTCGGGCTCGCGGAGTCGGTCGTCTTGTGGGCGAGGTCGTAGTTCTCGTTGCCCGCGGCGGCGATCTGGAGGGAGCCCTTGCTCTCGGCGTACTCCTGGGCGCGCTTGACGCCCTCGATAATGGCGGCCTGGTCGATGTTGTCCGGGCAGTTGAACTGCCACGGGTCCGTGTAATAGCTGTTGTTGGTGACCTTGAAGCCGTGGTCACCGGCCCAGACGAAGCCGCAGATGGTGTTCTCGGCGAAGAAGAAGGAATTGCCCGGCTCGGCGACCCGGACCGCGGCGATCTTCACCCCGGGTGCCACGCCGACGACGCCCTTGCCGTTCTTGGCCGCGGCGACGGTGCCCGCCACGTGGGTGCCGTGCGTGTCCACGTCGCGCCAGGCGCCGGCCCGGGTGTCGGGCTTGCCGTAGGCGCAGGAGACCGAGTCGGCCGCGTCGAAGTTGGGCGCCAGGTCCTGGTGCTGGTCGTCCACACCGGTGTCCAGGATGCCGACCTTGACGGAGGCGGAGCCGGGGTTCACGGCCCAGGCCTGGTCGGCCTTGATCTGGCTCATGTCGGCCCGGACCGGTTCGCCGGCCGGGGTCGAGGCCTGGGCCGGATTGGGCGGGAGCGCCGGGTCGTAGGCGGCGGCCGGGACGTCCGAGGTACGCGTGGCGCCGACCTGCTGCACGCCGGCGACGCCGCGCATGGTGGCGGCGAAGGTGGTGGACGCCGAGTGGGCGACGATCACGCCGATGGCGTCGAAGTTCGAGAAGACGGTGCCGCCGTTGGCCGTGATCGCCGAGCGGACCGCGGAACTGTCACCGGGGGCGGTGATCACGAGGAAGGCGCGCGTCCCGGCCACCCAGTCGGCGCTCTGGGATGCGGGCACGGCGGCCGGCGCGTGGGTCTTGGCGGCCGGCGCGGTGGAGGGGACGACGGGGAGCGTGCCCGCGAGGGCGCCGGGGGCGCCGAACGCGAGGGCGGCGCCGAGCGTGGCCGCCAGCACCAGCGTGCGTCTGGGGCGGCGGCTGGATATGTGGGGTATCAATGCGTCCTCCGGAGACGGCCCGGCAGTGCCGAGGGCACCTGTCGGGACGTACGAAACGAGTGGTCGGTGCAAGATGTCAGGTGCATGCCCTTGTACGGAAGTACCTTTCCGTGCAGAGAGGTCATAGGGGCATGGCTGAAAAGAGACGCACTGCGGGCATCGGGAGGGACGCGGATCCTCGGAGCCCGCCCGCGTACATGTGGGTGTAGCCGTTTCCCGGCGTCACGCCGGTTTGAGTGGCAGACCTGAACGCTCGTGCAGAGACGCGAGTGCGGTGTGGTCCACGGCCGCGACCCGCAAAGTGCCGGTGTTGTAGGAGTAACTGGCCAGGATGCGTCGCGATGGGTCGACGAAGCTCAGCCAGTCACCGCCCTTTTGCGTCTCACGAGACCCGACGTAGCTGAGCAGTGACTCGACGACCCCCAGTTGCTGCTCACGGATCCGGCAGGTGGCCTGGTGCGGCAGCGACCTCACGGCCTGCCTGCCGGCGACATTGATCAGGAAGGACGACAGTCTCCGGCATTCGCTGTACCACTTACCGCCCGGCTCGCTTCGGCCATGGACCCTGGGGTCGGAGAAGTCGGCGTCATCCGGGCGCACGCTCCACTGGGCGGGCCATCGGTTCTCCCCACAGAAGACCAGGTGTCCGTCCTCGACACGCAGGTGCGCGGGAACCATCACCCGGAGGGTGTGCTCGTGGCCGCCCATGCCCATCAGCTCCGGGTGCCGGCCCGCGGCGGCGTAGTAGTCACGCAGAGCGTCCGGCAGGCTGATCCCCAAGCGGTCCCCGACAGCCGTGACTTCGGCATCCACGCACCCGTCGTCCGGCGTCCAGCCACCGAACGCGGTCGACATGAGTTCCTGAAGCGACTCTTTGATCAAGGCAGGCCCCAAGCCGGTGGGATCATCGCTCACCGCGAGTGAGCGTTCCGTCCGCGATGATCATAAGTGACCTGCTCACGATCTCGATCGACAGCCGCCAGTGGACGGGAACCGGATCCGGATCGCATGGCAACCGGTTCGACAACTGCTCACGCCTAGGCCGCTGCCGCCCGGCAGCCGAGCATCCATGGTGTGGATCCGGCTGCCGCGCGTACATGGCGTGGCCGAGGGTGCGGCGACCATCCGACAGGAAGGCCTCGCAGCTCCCGATCGCCAGGGCCCACCCGCCGTCAGACCGCGATGATCTGCCACTGCTCCTCGGGTGCGCGGTTGTACGTGAACTGGTTGATGTTGGCCCCGTCGGCGGTCTGGCCGGCGTCGACGTTGAGCGCCAGTCCGCTGAGCCTGTTGGTCAGGTAGTAGTAGCCGTCGCCGGTCGGGGTGACCGCCCAGTGCTGTTGCGGGACGCTGTCGTCCGCCCAGATGGAGACGTTGCCGCCGTCGGCCCGCGAGAGTCCGGCCACCTCCATCAGCTTGCCGCTGTTGACGTTCTTGATCTTGTAATAGCCGTCTCCGGTGGAGGTGAAGGTCCACTTCTGAGCGGTGTTGTTCAGCCAGGGCCACAGCTGGATGTTGGTTCCGTTGGCGGTGCCGAAGTTGTACACGTCGGCGACCTTGCCGCTCTTGCGGTTGACGATGCGGTAGACCGTGCCGTCGCCGGGCAGGACCGACGAGACCAGTGCGGGTGCGGCGGTACGGCCACCGATCCGTAGGGCCCCGATGTTGGCGTAGCCACCGGTCGCGGAGTTGACCTGGATCCGGACGTACCCGGCGTTCCTGGCCGGCCATTCGGCCACCTTGGTGGCGCGGTCGCCGGTCCAGGTGCCGGTGGCGACCTGCGTGAAGTTCGTGCCGTCGGTGCTGGTGGAGATGGTGTACGAGGTGATGTCGCCGTCGGTGGTGTCGGTGCGGTTCCACTGCTTGGGGAGGTACTCGAGGGTGGAGATGTTGCTCCAGACAGCGCCCAGGTCGATGGTGACGGAGTGGGGCAGCGTCAGGCTCCAGGTGGACCAGCAGGTCTCGAAGCCCTTGTCGCTGAGCCCGTCGATGGCCCTCATGGGTCCCTCACCGGTGTGGAAGCCCGTTGCGTACGCGCTGACCGGGGTCACCGGGTGTTCCGCCCGCGGCATCTGGGCGGGCAGGGGCGGGCGCGAGTTGTTCGGGCTCCACGCGGCGCCGACCTCGGCGAGCCGAGCGACGATGTTGTCGTCCAGCCTGCCGTCGCGGTTGGGCGGGCAGTTGAGGATGAACGAGGTGTACTTCGGTTCGAGATCAGCCAGATGCGACAGGATCGCCGCCTTGCTGATGGGATCGGTGGTCGGCGTGTCAGGGTGCCAGAACCAGCCGTTGCTCACGGTCTGCCCTTGCAGAGCCGCATAGGTGTTACCCGCCGGAGCCGTGACGCCCAAGGGCTCCTCGAAATAGATCGCGTCGCCGAGGAAGGGCACCGACAACCCGCCGTGGTCGATCATGACGATGTCCGGCTGGAGCGACTTCACATGCTCCCGAACGCGCTGGTACGAGATCGCCTGCTGACCCATCTGCCAGGCGTAGCCGTCGGTGACGAACAGGTCGATGGTGCCGTAGTTGGTCAGCAGTTCGGTGATCTGGTTCAGGATGAAGGTCAGGTCGGCCGGCTGGATCACCTGGTCGGCGGGCACGCCGTGACGGGTGTCGTAGGCCTGCACACTGTAGGTGCGGTCCCAGATCGAGTAGTACAGACCCACTCTCAGACCCCGGGCCCGGAACGCGTCGACGTACTGTCGCACGACGTCGTGCTTGTACGAGCTGTTCGCCACGTTCTGCGTGCCGTACGCGCTGGGCCACAGGGCGAAGCCGTCGTGGTGCTTGGTGGTCAGTACGCCGTAGCTCATCTTCGCCGCGGCGGCCGCGGCAGCCCACTGTGCGCAGTCCACGGCCGTGGGAGCGAAGAGTGTCGGGCTCTGGTTCGGGGCCGCCCACTCCTCGTTCGTGAACGTCCCCAGATTGAAGTGGTTGAACATGCCGAACCGCATGTTCGCCAAGTTGCTGAGATTCGTCTGGGCGTCGGCGGCGGCGGCCTCCGTCAACAGAGGTGACAGCGCAGGGGCGACGGGCAGAGCGGTCGCGGTCACAGCGGCGCCGGCGGCACCCAGCAGCGTGCGACGCGACAGTTTTCCTGAGGACATGGACTCGCTCCTACTCCAGGGGAATTGGGCGCCCCGGGTTGTGGGCTGCTGCTGGGCTGTGGGCTGCTGCTTCGTTCACGTGCACGGCGCACGAGCGGCGGGGGAACTACTGGGGCTCGGGTGCCGGGTGGTTACGCATGAAGTTCCGCCATGTGACCCGTACTTGTCAACGGGCGTGCAGGGATGAATCCTGCCTTCAATACGTCGACTATCACCGTAAAAGTGAGGGATAGGTTGATTTATCTGCCGAGAGACATCACATGTCTGGGAGTGCACCGCGTTGCAGGTCGGCCCCACGTCCGGTGGTTCGCGGCTACCCGCGCGATCACCGCGGTGACTGGCGTGAACTACCCGACGTCCGCTACTACGGCGCAGCCCTCACCCAACTCGGCCGCTGGCACTTTGTCTTGAGGGGGCTCGTCGAACGTCCAGGACTCGCTGGGCCATCGACGATGAACGCCGAACCTGCCGCATGTACTGCCATCGTGCTCGGCCGATGGTGTCGGGGCGTTCTGACCTCACCACCGGCCCACCATGGGCTCCAGCGGCTGCGCCCCAACGTCTCCGGCTTCAACCCGATGCACAAGGAGGGCGCGATCATCCTCGGCATCGGCGGCGACGACAGCAAGGGCCATCACCGCCGCCGGCTACAACAGCGGCTCCACCAGCACCGGTTCGCTGACGCCCGGCTCCCGGATCTCCCTCCAGGCCACCACGTCACCCTGCTGCACCACGGACTACCTCCGCCACGACGACGCCGACACCAAGGTCGTCATCTCCAGCATCAGCTCCGCCAGCCCGGCCACCGACAAGGCGGACGCCACGTTGATCGACCGCGCGCGCCCTGGCCAACGGCTCCTGTCTGCCGTTCGAGTCCACCAACAACCCCTGCCAGTACCTGCGCCACTACAACTGCACGGCCTGCATCGCAGGCAACGGCGGATCCAACTCCCGGGACGCCACGTCCTCGTGGGCCCAGGACACCAGCTGGCTCACCGCCCCTCCCTGGGGCTGACCAGCCATCCGACTCCTCTGAACGCACCACCCGCGAGCACGGCATCCCGGCAACATCCCGGGACGCCGTGCTCGTCCTCGCTCGGCCCCCGTGGACCGTCGGTCCGTCAGTGACGATGCCGGGCTGCCATCCACTGCCAGATGTGGGTTCCGTTGATGCTGGGCTCGTTGCGGGCGACGTAGATCCACGACCAGTGGCCGTTGAACTGGTAGCCGTTCCGGATGACTTGGTCGTAGAGCGTCATCAGTGAGCCAGGGATCACGGCATGCGCGTGCACGGTGTTGGCCTGTGGGTCCACGGTGGGATCGTCGCGCGAGGTGACGAGCCAGGTCGGAGTGCTGATCCGGGCCAGCTCGCTGTCGGGGATCAGGGGTGGGCCACCGGCCGGGAACGACCCGACGACACCGCACACCGGCACCGAGGCGGCGAACAGAGCGGGATAGACAGTAGTCATCTTCATGCTCATGTAGCCACCGTTGCTGCACCCGGCGACGTGGATCCGGTCGCGGTCGACGGGGTTGCGGCGCGTGACGTCGCTGATGATCTCGTGGACGAGCGGGGCGAAGCGGGGGCCGTCCTCCATCCAGAACGAGGTGCTCTGCGGGGCGAGGACGTAGGCGCCGTCGAAGATGCGCTGAGCCTGCGGGGTCGCGAAACCCAGGGCACCGCGGTTGGCTCGCAGCGTGGTCTCGTTGTCGTAGTAGGCGTTGGGCAGTGAGGCGCCCTCGCCTCCGCCGTGCAGCCAGACGATCAGCGGACGCTTTTTGTGCCGGGAAGCGTGGGAGCCGGTGGGCGCGTACAGCCGGTACTTCATTCCCGAGCCGGAGATGTGCGAGCTGAAGGCGTCCACCTCGGGGTCCGACAACCGCGGGTGCTGCACGAAGTCGTCGATGGTGATCGTCCGGTGGTCGCGCAAGGGGATCGGGGCGTGCTGGGTGAGGGTGTAGACGAGGTCGAGCATCACGTTGCGGCCCGCGCGCGCGAGGTAGCCGAGCGTGCCGCCCCCGGTCTGTCCCTCGCCGTGGCTCAGTTCGAGCACGATGTCGCCGTGGTGGTCGAGGCGAACGGCGGTCACCGTCCGGTCGAGGTCGTACTCGCCGAAGATGATGTCGTCCGGGGGGACGGGAAACGGGCTGGTGGCCTCGGCGTGCACGCCGAAGGTGCCGGTGGTGAGGCCGGCCGGGTCGATCGGGCCGAGCCGGGAGGTCCTGAGGGTGATCGACGTGACCTGTTCACCGCCGTCGAGCACCTGGGCGTTCAGGGTGAATCTCACGCTGGTGGTCGCACCGTCGTCTGCGTGGGCGGCAACTCCCGGCAGGGACAGGCCCGCGGCGCTCGCTCCGGCGGCCAGAACGGTGCGACGGCTGATACGTGGTGCCATGCGGACTCCTTGTGGGGGTCGGAGGCTTCACCGCGACCTGTTCACGCCGACTCGGGGCGAAGCCGCCCAGGAGCGCGAACGGTCGGCCCCGTCTGCCGAGGCTCACACCACCGGACGCCAACCGGTGACAGGAGTCAAGAGTGCGTACACGAGTGACGGGGCCCTACTGGGTCCGCGAGTTCCAACTCGGCCGCGTCCAGGGGAGGGAAGCCGGTCGGGCCGCCGTCGTGTCGACGGCGGCCCGACCCCCCATCAGGTGCGGGTCCAGCGCTGGTTGCTGCCGTTCGAGCAGGAGTAGAGCTGGATCAGGGTGCCGTTGGCGGTGGCGGCTCCGGCCGCGTCGAGGCAGAGGCCGGACTGGACGCCGACGATGGTCCCGTCGGAGTTGAGGCGCCACTTCTGGTTGTCGCCGCCCCAGCAGCTGTAGATCTGGACCTTGGTGCCGTTGCCGGTGCCGGCGGCGTCCAGGCACTTGTTGCCGTACACCCTGAGCTCGCTGGCGCTGGTGTACGTCCACTGCTGGTTGGTGGCGGTGTGGCAGTCCCACAGCTGGAGCTGGGTGCCGTCGGTGGTGGTGGCGTTGGGGACGTCCAGGCAGCGGCCCGAGCCGACGCCCTTGATCTGTCCGGAGCCCGAAGGGGGCGTGCTGGTACCGCCGTTGAGGGCGTTGAGGACGGCGGTGTAGGCGGCCTTCTTACTGCCGTCGCCGTTGAAGAGCAGCGGGGTCTGGTCGGCTCGCCAGGAGTCGGTGTCGCGCACACCCCAGACGGTGATGCCGAGGCAGCGGGTAACGGCCAGGCAGTCGTTGGTCACGTTGGCGTAGGTCGAGGCCGGCGCGCCCTGGATGTCGAGTTCGGTGATGGCCACGTCGACGCCGAGGGCGGCGAGACTCTGCAGGGTGGTGCGGAAGTTGCTGTTGTACGGGCTGCCGCTGTTGAAGTGCGACTGGAAGCCGACGCAGTCGATCGGTACACCGCGCTGCTTGAAGTCCCGGACCATGGAGTACACGGCCTGGGTCTTGGCCCAGGTCCAGTCCTCGATGTTGTAGTCGTTGTAGCAGAGCTTGGCGGCGGGGTCCGCCGCGCGGGCGGTACGGAAGGCGACCTCGATCCAGTCGTTGCCGGTGCGTTGCAGGTTGGAGTCGCGTCGGGCTCCCGAACTGCCGTCGGCGAAGGCCTCGTTCACGACGTCCCACTGGGCGATCTTGCCCTTGTAGTGGCTCATCACGCCGTTGATGTGGTCGATCATCGCCTGGCGGAGGCTGCTGCCGCTGAGGCTCTGCATCCAGCCGGGCTGCTGGGAGTGCCAGGCCAGGGTGTGTCCGCGGACCTGCTTGCCGTTCTGCACGGCCCAGTTGTAGACGCGGTCACCGGCGGTGAAGTTGAACTGTCCCCGCTGTGGTTCGGTGGCGTCGATCTTCATCTCGTTCTCGGCCGTCACCGAGTTGAACTCACGCGCCGCGATCGTCGTGTAGGCCGAATCACCGAGCCTGCCCGAGGCGATGGCCGTACCGAAGTAGCGGCCGCTCTGTGCCGCGGCGGCGCCGAGCGTGCTCTCGGCGGCGCGTGCGGTCTGCGGCGTGACCAGTGCGGTGGCCGCGCTGAGGACGCCGATGACCAGCGCGAGCAGGAGACTGCGGCTCCTCCGGCGGACAGCGGGTCCGGGAAGGACATGCAAACCCATGGCTTTTGCCTCCAGTGTGGGCGTCGATGGATGACTCGGGCGCAGCAGGGAGGAGTCGTCCACTCCCCCGCTGCTCGATGACGTACGGCCACAGCGGTTCGAAATCTCGGAGCCCGTGCGCCCCTGGAGACGGATGATTGAGGCGTTGACGGTGGCCCGTCAATATGTTGGGGCGAAGAAAGTTTCACTATCTATCTCGAAACATTCGGAGCAGCCGAGAAAAGGCACCTCACCCTCTCTGGACTCTTTTTTCTCGTGTTCGCGGACCTCACGCCTCAGAAGCGAGCGACTGTTTGCAGACAGAACAGCGCCAAGCCTTGACCTCGGGACCCCGCATTTCTAGCTTGTGCCGTCGAAGGTTCTGCGAGCGGATCGAATGTTTCGAGAACCTCGCCTCTCGCCCGCCCGGCCCCAAGGAGGCCCCAGATGCGGTTACGCCGCCCTTCCACGGTCCCGCTCAGACGCCTGCTCGTCGCCCTCTCCCCTCTGCTGCTCGTGGTGACCTTCCTCGGCCTCGGCGCCCAGCCCGCCAGCGCGGCGACCGTGGACCCCAACGCCTCGTACGTGCTGGTCAACCGCAACAGCGGCAAGGCCCTGGACGTCTACAACATGGCCACCGGTGACGGCGCCCGCATCACCCAATGGGCCCGGAACGACCAGAGCCAGCAGCAGTGGCAGTTCGTCGACTCCGGGGGCGGCTACTACCGCATCAAGTCCCGTCTCTCGGGCAAGGTGCTCGACCTGTACAACTGGTCCACCGCGAACGGCGGTTCCATCGTCCAGTGGGCCGACCTGAACGCCACCAACCAGCAGTGGCGCCTGGCCGACAGCCCGGACGGCTACGTGCGGTTGATCTCGCGCCACAGCAACAAGGCCCTCGAGGTACAGGGCGCGTCCACCGCCGACAACGCGAACGTGGTCCAGTACGACGACTGGGGCGGCACCAACCAGCAGTGGCAGCTCGTCAAGGTCGGTGGCGACTCCCCCGGCGCGTGCGACCTTCCGTCGGCCTACCGCTGGACGTCCACGGGCGCGCTGGCCCAGCCCAAGTCGGGGTGGGTCTCGCTCAAGGACTTCACGGTCGTCCCGTACAACGGCAAGCAGCTCGTCTACGCGACGACGCACGACACGGGGACGAAGTGGGGGTCGATGAACTTCGGCCTGTTCACCAACTGGTCGGAGATGGCTTCGGCCGGCCAGAACACGATGTCGTCGGCCACCGTCGCGCCGACTCTCTTCTACTTCGCTCCGAAGAACATCTGGGTGCTCGCCTACCAGTGGGGCGGGACCGCGTTCTCCTACCGGACGTCGAGCGACCCCACGAACTCCAATGGCTGGTCGGCGCAGCAGGTGCTGTTCTCCGGGAGCATCTCCGGCTCCGGGACGGGCCCCATCGACCAGACACTCATCGGTGACGGGACGAACATGTACCTGTTCTTCGCCGGTGACAACGGCAAGATCTACCGGGCCAGCATGCCGATCGGGAACTTCCCTGGCAGCTTCGGCTCGACCTCCACGGTGGTCATGAGCGACACGACGAACAACCTGTTCGAAGCCCCGCAGGTCTACAAGCTGCAAGGGCAGAACCGCTATCTCATGATCGTCGAGGCGATCGGCTCGCAGGGCCGCTACTTCCGCTCGTTCACGGCCACCAGCCTCAACGGCTCGTGGACGCCGCAGGCCGCGACGGAGAGCAATCCCTTCGCCGGCAAGGCCAACAGTGGCGCCACCTGGACCAACGACATCAGCCACGGTGAACTGATCCGCACCAGCCCTGACCAGACCATGACGGTCGACCCCTGCAATCTGCAGTTGCTCTACCAGGGCCGCAGCCCCAGCTCCGGCGGCGACTACGGCCTCCTGCCCTACCGCCCGGGCCTGCTGACCCTCCAGCGCTGACCGGACGCAGCCCCCGCAGAAGGCCGACTTGGGCGGGCCCGGCGAAGAGCCGGGCCCGCCCGAGTCTCCACCGCCCAGGGCGTTGTCGGTGCCGTCTGCGATGATCCCCCATGGTTCAGGGACACCACGGTGGGAGGGTTCATGTCTTTCGGCTTCAAGACGACATGGCTGGCGGTGCGCGACGCCTCGCCGGAGGAAGTGGCCGATGCCCTCGAGCTGCGGTATCGGCAGCGCCTCGACTGGGAGACCGGCACCGAACTCGCCTACGACCACGGTGTCTTCGTCGCCCGGCCCGTCCCGGAGTGGACGCTCGCCCATGGCCGGATGCACCTGCTGCACGACACCGACCCCACGTACCCGGACTTTCCCGGTCGGCTGCGGGCGCTGGCCGCGCTCATCGGGGACTTCCAGTACTTCCGCACCGAACGTGTCAGTGACTATCACGCATGGGTCAAGGTCGAATCCGGTGAAGTGACCCGCGCCTACTGCTACATCGGCATGACCGGTGAGGTTCCCCTGCGCCAGGGAGAGCCCACCGCCATCGAGAAGGAGCTCGGCGTCGGACTGGTCGGGCGGGAAGAGGTACGGAAGGACTGGGGAGACGCCGAATGGGACGCTTGGCACGCCGCCATGCCCACAGAGCATGAGGTGATGCGCATCGCCGCCAACTGGAGCGTCTGCCCGCCCCTGATCGAGGACGACTCCGTCACCGCGCCCGGGATCTACGGTCTCCCACCGGGCGTTGAACCCGCATCCACGTCCTGATGAGCTGAAGCTCGGCGGGGTGCGTTTCCGGTCTTCCGGCTTCGCAGAGGGAAGGTGGCGTTCGGGCACCGGGCTGGTGGCGGTCGCCAACACGAGTCGACGAGGCCAGGTCATCCTGTACGGCTACCGCCGGAACGCTCTCATTCCTACGCTGCTTGCTCTGCTCCGCCTACAACTTCTCAACTCAGCACAGCCCTGGCGGACTTGCCCGGCCGCACCTCTTGACGGCCTTGGTGTAGACCTTTAGGTTCACCAGCCAGCAGATCCGTCACGCATGCATCCCCACCACACATATGTGAACCCGCGTGCTCACCTCTCACCGCCCGCACACGGGCGGCATCCCCCCTCAACGAAAGGCCCCGTCATGCAACGACTGGCCCTTCGCTGCACTCCCGACCTCTCCCTCGGCCTCACCGCTGTAGGCACACTCGCATCCCCCTCCGCCTCGGCCGCCACCGGGACCATCGCCGGCCTGGACGGCAAGTATCTCGACGTGACCGGTGCGCGTTCGGCAGACGGTACGGCCGTACAGCTCTACGACCGCAACGGCACCGCTCCGTACCTCCATAACGGCTGGGGCAATCCCCGCAGTCCCTACACTGTCATGAACGCGACAGGCGTGAAGTGGTGCGCGCCGGCGTTTGTCCTGAGTTCCTGCTCCAGCGCCGACGAACTGGCGGCGGCATACCAGAAGGTCATCAACGCCTACTCGCTGAAGGCGACAGACATCGGCCTCGATGCCGACGCCTACAGCAACGGCACCGTGCAGCAACGGACCGCGGACGCCTGGGCGACCACGCCGTTCGACTTCGGCGGTGCGGGCCAGAACATGGGCACCCTCACCCAGCGGGCGGCCCGGGGGCTGAAGACCGCGCTGAAGCACGCGTACGGCTACAGCGACGACGCCGCCTACCGCCACATGGGCATCTCATCGATGAACGGCGTCACCGACGACCACGAGACCGTCACCACCGCCGACTTCCGGACCATCCTCGGGTACGCCCAGGCCCACCACCTGGCACGGCTCACGTGCTGGTCCGCGAACCGCGACCGGCCCTGCCCCGGTGCCTACCCGAACGACGACACCTGCTCGGGCGTGAGTCAGAGCAACGGGCAGTTCACCGGCGTCTTCGCCCGGCACACCGGGTGAACGGCACGCGAGGCGACCACGAGGAAGGGATCGGCCACAAGATGAACACCGTTACATCCGGCGGCTCCACCCGCACGCTGCTGCGCGTCCTGCTCCTGCTGGCCACGCTGCTGGGCCTCGCGGCCGTACCGCCCGTCGCACAGGCCGACACCGCCGCGACCCCGTTCAAGGTCCTCGCCCTGTACAGCGGCACCTACGACGCGGCGCACATCGACTTCGACAAGGAGGCGAACGCCTGGTTCCCGCAGCAGGCGGCTGCCAACGGCTTCACCTACACGGCCAGCACCGACTGGGACCTGCTGGCCAACGGCGGGGTCAACGCCTACCAGGTCGTCCTGTTCCTGGACGATCTTCCGCAGACGTCCGCCCAACGCTCCGGTTTCGAGGCGTACATGAGGGGTGGCGGCGGCTTCCTCGGTTTCCATGTCTCGGCGTTCACGACCGACGCGGGGAGCTGGTCCTGGTACCACAACACGTTCCTCGGCTCGGGCAACTTCGCGTCCAACACGTGGGGGCCGACCGCGGTGACCCTGGAGGTGGAGGACCGCACGAGCCCCGCGACCGTGAACCTGCCGGCCACGTTCACCTCGTCGGTCAGCGAGTGGTACAGCTGGTCCAGGGATCTGCGCCAGAACCCGGACATCAAGGTCCTGGCATCGATCGACCCGAGCAGTTTCCCGGTCGGCACGGACCCCAACCAGTCCTGGTACAGCGGCTATTACCCGATCCTGTGGACCAACACGAAGTACAGGATGCTGTACGCCAACTTCGGCCACAACGCGATGAACTACACCACCAACACGCGGCTGTCGTCGACGTTCGCGAGCGCGACACAGAACCGGTTCCTGCTGGACGGGCTCAAGTGGCTGGGCGGGAGCGGCTCCACGACGCCTCCGACCGGCGACGAGATCTCCGAGACCGCCTGGTACAGCGTGCGGAACGGCGGCAACGGCACGTGCGTGGACGCCCGTTCGGCAGCGACCGCGAACGGGACGGCGATCCAGCAGTACGCCTGCAACGGCACGCTCGCGCAGCAGTTCCAGTTCCGCGGCACCGACAGCGGGTACCTCCGGATCACCGCCCGCGGCGACTCCGCGCAGGTGATCGACGTGACCGACCGCTCGACGGCCGACAACGCGCCGTTGCAGCTGTGGGCCTACTCCGGCGGCACGAATCAACAATGGCAGCCGGTGCGCGAGACCAGCGGGCGCTACCACTTCGTCGCCCGGCACAGCGGCAAGTGCCTCACAGCTGCCGCGGCGGCGACGAACAGCGTCCAGCTCACCCAGCGGACCTGCGACGGCTCGGCCGCGCAGTCCTTCCAGCTCGCCGCGCAGTCCTGAGCCACTGCGCGGCGACACAAGGGGGCCCCGGAACGGGGAGCAGTCCTCGTTCCGGGGCCGGCTGATCAGCCCACGTGCACCGATTCCACTTCAGCAAAAAACCTCCCTGAGTTTGGTGGAAAGCCCTTCCATCCCCCTCTCGGCTTGCCAGTCTCTGTCTGCACACACGCCGGATGTCATGTCCGCGATCGTCATGTCGCCACGGAGACCCCCATGCCTCGAACCACCCGCAGAACCTTCCGGATTGCCAGAGCCGCCGCGGTCACGGGGAGCGGCGCCGCTCTCGCCGTCACCCTGACGGGCAGCGCCTCCGCCGGCGTGCTGCAGAACCTCCCCGAGAACGCCACCACGTTCCAGAAGTACTTCGAGCCCGTGTACGACTACGACACGGACTCCTGCTACCCGGCCGCCGCCATCGACGCGAACGGAACCCTCAACGGCGGCCTGAAGCCGACCGGTCCCATCACCGGCCAGTGCCGCGACGGCCACCTCGGCCACGCCAACACCTACTCGCGGGCCAAGTGCAACAACGGCTGGTGCGGGATCATCTACGCCAGCTACTTCGAGAAGGACGAGGCCTCCCCCGGCATCGGCCACCGTCACGACTGGGAGTGCATGGTCGTATGGGTCCAGCAGGGAGCGGACACGCCGTCTTACCTGTCGGCCTCCCGGCACGGCGGCTTCAGCACACACCCCATCGCCGACGTTCCGATGAGCGGCCAGCGGGTCATGGCCGTGTACCACAAGGACGGCGCCAGCACCCACGCCTTCCGCTTCGCCAAGTGGGGCGAGACGGCGGAGAACGACACCGGCGCCTGGCACCAGGAGAACCTGCTCACCTGGGACAACCTCGCCCCCAACCTGCGCACGGTCCTGAACGGCTCCGACTGGGGCAGCGCCAACCTCCCGCTCCAGGACTCCAAGTTCAACGACACGCTCAACAAGGCCAAGCCGGGCGACATCCCCTTCGACCCGTACGCATGACGTCCACGCCTTCCCCGTACGTCCTCGTCGCAGGGCGGCGCGAACCTTGGGACACGCTTTACGCGACGCATGCAACTGCCACCTACGTCTTCTCTGTCTGACAGGGAGATGGGCCCGTCAGGGCCGAGGAGCGAGCAGACCGGGGCAGTTCGTGGGACGGCGCAAGACCAGCATATGGATCGCATTCGTCACGGGTGTGACGCTGATGGGCGCGAGCGCCTGCGGCGGAGGCGGCAGCGACACGGCGAGCGGGGGCGACGCGAAGGCCTCGGCCGAGCCGAGTGCGAGCGCCTCCCCGTCACCGACGAAGCCCGCGGGTCCGCCGATGCTGCTGGAGACGATCACCCCGCAGACGGGGACCACGGTCGGCGTGGCCATGCCGATCTCGGTGATCTTCACGAACCCCGTGGCGGCCAAGGCGCGGGCCACCGTCGAGAAGCACATGAAGGTGAGTGCCTCCCAGCCGGTGGCCGGCGCCTGGCACTGGATGGGCGACAAGCGCGCCGACTGGCGCCCGAAGACGTACTGGCCCTCCGGTACGACGGTGAAGATCGACGCCGACATGACGGGCGTCAGCAACGGCAACGGACGATACGGCGTGCACAGCTACACGCACACCTTCAAGATCGGTGACGACGTGCGCGCGGACGTCTCGGTGACCGGCCACACCATGAAGGTGACCCGGAACGGCACCCTGGTGCGCACCCTGTCGATCAACGCGGGCAGCGCCGAGTTCCCGACGTGGGACGGCACGATGGCCGTCATCGACAAGCAGGAGAAGGTCCACATGACCTCCTGCAGCGTCGGGATCAGCTGCGACAAGGGCAGTCCCAACTACTACGACCTGACACTGCCCTGGGACATCCACCTCACCCAGTCCGGCACCTACGTCCACTACTCGACCGGCGACCCGAACCCGGGCAGCGGCAGCGCCCGCGGCTCGCACGGCTGCGTCCACCTGTCCCTGTCGGACGCCAAGTGGTTCTACGGCCAGGTCAAGCAGGGCGACCCCGTCACGATCACCGGCTCCCCCCGCGGCAAGGCGCCGGCCGACAACGGCTACGCCGACTTCAACCTGGACTGGGACCAGTGGCTCGCGGGCAGCGCCTCCGGAGAGTCGACGACCGCGTCTCTTTGACGCACATGAGAGTGGGATTCTCCACTCTCTGCCGGAAGGCGCCGTCCTGTCGGGTCGGGGTCAGAAGTGCGTGGCGATCCCGAAGACGCGGCGGAGTTGCGCCATGTCCTGGCGGTCGCGTTCCGTTGGCTCGTACCCCTGATGGAAGTAGACCTGCTGCTCGGCGGACAGGCACGGGACGGGTGTTCCCTGGATGGTGCCCGTGACGAAGCAGGACGAGGGATAGGCGAAGGGATGTTGCGGGTCGGGGGACGCCTGCGCCGCTGAGCCGTCAGCGCTGAAGACCAGTGGATGAAGGTCGATCTCCCGCCCGTCCGCAGACTTCACGACGAAGCGGATGGGTCGCCAGTTCAGGCTCTCCGCGAAACCTGCCGTGGAGAGAGCGGCGACTACGGCGGCTTCCTGGTCCTGCCGGTGCATCAGGTCCAGGTCGCGGTGGTCTCGGGTCTGCACGCCGACCAGCGCGTCGATCCCCCATCCGCCACCGACCCAGACGTCAAGCTCCGCTCGCTGGAGCAGGGCCAGGACGAACAACACGTCATCAGCTGTCATCACCCGACGCAGGCTAGGAGTGTCAGGGGGCGGGCAGCGAATGCTTTCTCTCGACGCCTCCGGGGCCGGTCGGCCGGGGGCCGCTGCCCTAGGCTCGTCGACCATGGCGGTTCTGATCAGCGTGTGGGGGGCCTCTCCCGGAGTGGGCAAGTCGACCCTGTGCGCTGGTCTGGTCGGGTGGCTGGCCGATGCCGGGCTGCGCGTGGACCACTTCCGTGAGGAGGAGGTCCTGACCAGGCCGCAGTTCAGCGCGGTGGCCGAGTCTTTCGAGAGAACCGGCGCGGTCGACCTGGCGACGCTGATCGCGGCGACCGCCGAGTTCGTCGATTCGGTGCTGGTGGACGGCGACGACGTGGTGGTCGCGGACGCCCTGGTGCCTTACATACCTACGGTGCTGGCCATGGGGCACGAGGAGGAGACGATCGGCGCGTTCATGACCGAGCTGACGGCGGTGCTCGCCCCGGTCTCTCCGGTCATGGTCTTTCTCGACGGGAATGCCGAAGCCGCCCTGTCCCGGGCTGTCAGGAGGGAAGGGGCGCGGTGGCTCGACTGGTATGTCGGAAAGCTCGCCGCGTACGCGGTCAGCCCTCCGGTGACGGACCTCGCCTCGGCGGTGACCTACCTGCGGCGCGAGCGCGCGGTGACACTTGGCGCCATGGCCCGGCACGAGTGGGACCTCGTCGTGATCGAGCGCGCCGACGAACTGTCCCGAAGCGAGGTGCTGAGGGCCACGCAGCGGAGCTTGAGGCCGTGGCTCAAGACGGCCACGCGTTAGGGGAGGACGGCCCGGGCATCGGCCGTCGACCCTGGTGAAGTGGCGGTTGCGGGGGGGAAGGTCGGTGCCGCCCGGCCGGGGGTGCGTCCAGCAGCCCGCCTTGCTCGCGTGTCCGCGTACGGCGACGGGGCGCCCCGGCACGGAGCGCCCCGTCGCGGTCTCGTCGTAGCCGGTCAGTCGGCCGGGGTCAGGGCGACCTCCGCGCTGCCCGAGAGGGAAGGCAGGCCGGCCGGGGGTGTGTCGGTGTAGGTGGCGTTGAAGACCGCCTTGAGGTTGTCGGAGCCGGAGTGGCCGCCGTCCACGAAGGTCTTGAACGATCCGGAGCAGCCGTTGCTCGTCGACAGCGGGTGGCCGTGCGAGTCGTGGCCGAGGATGAACGAGACGCTGACCTTCGCGCAGTCCACCGGCTGGTCGTCGGTGACGGTGACCTGCCAGGTGACCGTGTCACCCCAGTGGAACGGGGTGCCGCCGTGCGGGGCCGGGTCGGTGGTGAGCGAGACGACCGGTGCCTTGTTGCCGACGACGACCGGAACCGACGCGGAGGCCGAACGCCCGGTGCTGTCGGTCACCTTCAGTGTGGCGTCGTAGACGGCGTTCTCGGTGAACGTGTGCTTCGGGTTCGCCTCCCTGGAGTCGACCGTGCCGTCGGCGTCGAAGTCCCAGGCGTAGCGCAGGGCGTCGCCGTCGGCGTCGGTCGTGCCGGCGCTGGAGAACTGGACGGTGAGCGGGCTGGTGCCGTTGACGACGTCCGCGGCGACCTTGGGCTCCGGGGTGCGGTTGCCTCGCGTGAAGTCGATGCGGGACAGCTGGGCCTCGGGCAGCTCCGCGAAGTACCCGGTGCCGTACTCGAGGACGTACAGCGCGCCGTCGGGGCCGAACTCGGCGTCGATCGGGCCGTCCGTCTTGATCGTGGGAATCGCGTCCTCGATCTTGAGGACCTGGTTCTTCTTGCCGAGGGTGATGGCCTTCATCTGGTCACGGGTCCACTCGTAGAAGAGCGGCTTGCCGTCGAAGTACGAAGGCCAGCGGTTCTGGGCCTTGTTGCTCTTGTTGTACTGGTAGACCGGGCCGCCCATGGGGCCGATGCCGCCCGTGCCGAGCTCCGGGAACTCCGCGGAGGCCCCGTAGCCGTAGACGATCTCCGCGTCCTCGACCGGGGGCAGCTCGCTGCGGCCGGTGTTGTGGCGGGAGTCGTTGACCGGCTTGGCGCAGTTGAAGGCGCCGGCGGAGGTCTGGGTGGCGAAGTCGTAGTCCTGGTAGGGCATGTCCTGGGTCACGCAGAACGGCCAGCCGTAGTTGGCGGGGCGGTCGATGACCATCCAGCGTCCGTGGCCGGCGGGACCGCGGCCCGGGTTGGCGGTGTTGGCGTCGGGCGAGTAGTCGCCGACGTAGACCTCGCCGGTCTTGTCGTCGACGCCGAAGCGGAACGGGTTGCGCAGGCCCATGGCGTAGATCTCGGGGCGGGTCTTCGGGGTGCCCGGCGCGAAGAGGTTGCCGCGCGGTATCTGGTATCCGCCGCCCGGCTTGACCTGGATGCGCAGGACCTTGCCGCGCAGGTCGTTGGTGTTGCCCGCGGTGCGTCGCGCGTCGTAGGCCGGGTTGCGGTCGGCGCGGTCGTCCAGCGGGGCGTAGCCGTCGGAGGAGAACGGGTTGGAGTCGTCGCCGGTCGACAGGAACAGGGTGCCCTTGGCGTCGAAGTCGATCTTGCCGCCGACGTGGCAGCAGATGCCGCGGTCGGCCGGTACGTCGATGACCTTCTGCTCGGTGGCGAAGTCGAGCTTGTTGCCGACGAGCTTGAACCGCGAAAGGCGGGTGACGCCCTTGTACTTGGCGAAGTCCGCGGCCGTACCGAACTGGGGTGCGTCGCCTTCGTTGACGCCGGGGGTGGCAGGGTCGTCCATGGGGGTGTCGAGGCGGGGCGAGTAGTACAGGTAGACCCAGTGGTTCTTGGCGAAGCCGGGGTCGATGGCGATGCCCTGGACGCCCTCCTCGTCGTGCTGGTAGAGCCCCGCGGGGCTCTTCTTCAGGTCGGCGGCGAGGAAGTTGACGCCGCTCTTGGGGTCGTGGATGCGGACCTCTCCGGTGCGCGCCGTGTGCAGCACGCGCCGGTCGGGGAGGACGGCGAGGGCCATGGGCTCGCCCGGGCGGTCGTTGAGGGTGACTTTCTGGAAGTCCGACGCGTTCGGCGGTGCGGGGTCCGGTTTGGCGGCCTGCGCCGGGGAGACGGGCATGAGCCCCACGGCTCCGGCCAGGGCGGCTGCCCCTAGGAGGGTGACGATCCGTCTGTTGCGCACTCAGAACTCCTTCGGTCTGGTCGGCGGCCGCGATGCGGGTCCGCGGCCGCCGGCCGGTGCAGGGTGGAGGCGGGTCAACTGGCAGGCGCGTTCCGTACGTTGCGCACGGGAGCACGTCTGCTGGGATGTCGGGTGAGGCTTCGTCAGTGGCGGGCGCGCAGGGCCGCGAGGTTGTCGTAGCCGATGCGGGCGTAGTCCAGGGACTGGCCGGGCACGGTCGTGCTGGGCGCGTTGTCCTGCTCGACCATCGGGTTGCGGTAGTTCTTGTCACCCACCCGGGTGAAGAACCGCCGGTAGTCGATGTCGCCGGTGCCGAACGGCACCATGTCGTAGCCCAGCCCGCTCTGGGTGTTGACGACGCCGTCCTTGGCGTGGAAGAGCGGGAAGCGGGTGCTGTTGCGCTCCACGAGGGCGGCCGGGTCGAAGACGCGCTCGCGCTGGGAGCCGTCGTGGGCGGTGTAGGTGTGGAACTTGTACTGGGCCACGTGCGCCCAGAAGACGTCGAGTTCCAGGTAGACGCTCTTGCGGTCGGTCACCTTCAGGAAGTACTCCAGCTTGCGGATGCCGGAACTGCGGGTCGGCCGGCCCTGGGCGTCGAGCGGGCCGCCGTCGAGCAGGAAGTCGTAGGCCGCGTCGTGGTTGTGGGTGTAGAGCTTGATGCCCTCGCGGCGGGCGATGGCGCCCAGCGTGTTCCACTTCTGCGCGGCGACGTCCCAGTCGGCCCGGTAGGGGGTGTTGGTGGGGTCGGCGCCGGTGCCCATGTGGTCCATGCCGAGGATGTTGGAGATCTCCAGCCAGCGCTTGAAGGTGTCCTTGTCGGCCGGCGTCAACGGCCAGGACGGCGGGATGTAGCCGTGGCTGCCCTGTGCCCGCAGGCCGTACTCGTCGAGCCAGGAGCGCAGCAGCTTCGCGCCCTGGACGGTGCCCAGGTCGGCGCCACCGGGTGCGTTGGCGTGCTGGCCGTAGCCGGCGAACTCCACCTGGCGGTAGCCGAATCGGGACAGCTGCTTGAAGACCTCGCGGAAGCCGGAGGGCAGGTCCGAGGCGAGCGGGTCGCGGCCGATCGCGTCCCGGACGGTGTAGAGGATGATGCCGCGCTTGTGCGGCGGGACCAGGGCGGAACGGCCGCGGTCATGGCCGGCGGCTTCCGGTCCGTTCTGCGCCAGGGCGGGCGAGGCGCCGAAGACCGGGGCCGCGATCGCCGCCCCGGTGACGGCCGTGCAGGTGCTGAGGAAGCGGCGGCGGCTGACGCCGAGGGTGCGGCGCAGTGCGTCGCCGGTGACGGCTTCGTCGTTGAACGCGGTCACAGTGGTTCTCTCTTTCGTCGTCGCGGTGCTGCGGGTGCCTTGCGGCTTCCGCCTCCGGCGAGGCCGGGGAGCCGCAGGAGAAGGGACTTCACTTCGGTGGCCGCTCCACGGCCGGATACTGCGCGGGGGGTGGAGAACTGGACGAGCGGACGGTCGTCGACGCTCGTACGGAAGCGGACCTGGCAGCCGCGGACAGGGGCCGCTGCGGGTGGGGCCAGAAGTGCCGCATCGGGTGGGGCCAGGAGTGCCGCTGCGGGTGGGGCAAGGAGTTCCGCTGCGGGTGGGGCCGGGAGGGAGGACGGCATCAGCGCGCCTCCCGAAGGCGGTCGGCGAACGACAGGAGCGCGGTGTACTGCTCCCCCAGACCCGCCGGGCCCGCGTCGGGGTCCTTGAAGTAGAAGCCCAGTTCGGGGAGCGGGCCGGACAGGCCCGCCTCGTGGGCGCGGGCGACCAGCCGGGCCAGGTCCAGGACGAGCGGCGCGGCGAGGGCGGAGTCGCAGCCCTGCCAGGTGGTCTGGAGGATCATGCGGGTGCCGAGGAAGCCGTCGAAGGCGATGTGGTCCCAGGCGGTCTTCCAGTCTCCGAGTGCCGGGACGTCGTCGATGTGGACCTCGCCCTGCGGTGTGTGTCCGAGGGTGTCGGCCAGGACGCGTTCCTTGCCGGCGTTCTTCGCCGCGGCCGCGCCCGGATCGGCCAGGGCCGCTCCGTCGCCGCCGCCCAGCAGGTTGGTGCCCGACCAGGCGCGGACCTCCAGAGCGCGTTGGGTGAACATCGGGCCGAGGACGGAGCGGAGCAGGGTCTGGCCGGTCTTGCCGTCACGGCCCGCGTGGGGCAGCGCGGCGACCGCGGCGGCCTCCGTGAGGGCCGGGGTGCGCAACCCGGTGGACGGCGTGAAGTTGACGTAGGGACAGCCGGCTCGCACGGCGGCGGCCGCGTAGAGGGAGCTCGCGGGCAGTCGTACGGCGTCGGGTGCGGGCAGTGGCTCGGTGGAGGAGACGTTGACGACGACCACCCGTGCCAGTGCGTTGCGCACGCGGAACGAGGTGAGGTCGGCCGCGAAGTCCGCGATGAGTTCCTCGTCGCTCCGCGTGTCGCCCGGGAGGGGGCCACCGAGCCGTATCTCCTCGTCCGCGGCCTGGAGTTCGGAACGCACGGCGGGGGCGAGCCCGTGCGGCAGGACACCCGCGTCGGTGAGGTGTTCGGCCCGCTTGGGCAGCGGGGAGTGCGCGGTGTCATGGCCGCCGAAGACGAGCGAGTGGAGGGGCGGCAGGCCCGTGCCGTCGAAGGGGGCGGTCTCGGTGACCATGCCGGTCGGCGGTCGCAGTCGGGCGGCGACCGCCGCGCAGCCGGCGACGGCGGTGGTCGCGACCGATCCGCGGGCTCCGACGAACCAGACACCGGTGCGTGCGGTCCGCCCGACGGTGTGGGGCTCCGATGCGTTCCCGTCGTGGGTCACGGGCTGCCTCCCTGCCATGTCGATGTTCCGATGCGGTTGGAGGACGGTCGGCGGGGGCGCGAGGGCCTCCCGTCCACCGTCGGCACGGGGACGGCTTCGGCCGCGGTCCGGAGGGGTGCTCCGTGGTAAAGGCGCGGCTGCGGCGTGCGAGCGGCGACAAGGGGCCGCCGGTGAGAGATGCGGGTGCCTCAGGGTCTTGGTCGTGCGCTGTGCGGGGTCGTTCTCGGTCGGACGGTCGAACGATTGGTGCGCGTACGGCCCTAACTCGTCGTCAGTTTCGAGCCACTGTGTGGTTCCTGTGCACGAAGGGACCGTAGCCCCGTTCGTCCTTGGCCGGAACCCCTTGCGCAGCGAAACGGCGAACTTCTTCCAGGACCAGGACAAAGCCGTGAATGGGCAGGGTGGATCGGCCCGGCGGCTCGCTGTGACGTTATGTCAGCACTCCGCCGGGTTTGCGCCTTCTGCACAGGGGCCCTTGGTGGTCGCCTAGTTGTCGCCGCCTCCGAAGGCGGCGTCGAAGGAGGCCGACGGCGGCTCGAAGTCGTAGCGCTTCAGGCTCTTCAACGCCTCCGGTGCGCCCTGCAGCCGGTCCATGCCGGCGTCCTCCCACTCCACCGAGATCGGACCTTGGTAGTCGATGGAGCGCAGCATGCGGAAGACGTCCTCCCAGGGCACGTCCCCGTGGCCGGCGGAGACGAAGTCCCAGCCGCGGCGCGGATCGCCCCAGGGCAGGTGGGAGCCGAGGCGGCCGTTGCGGCCGTCCAGGCGCTTGCGGGCCTCCTTGCAGTCGACGTGGTAGATCCGCTCACGGAAGTCGTAGAGGAAGCCGACCGGGTCCAGGTCCTGCCACACGAAGTGCGAGGGGTCGAAGTTCAGCCCGAACGCCGCACGATGGTCAACGGCCTCCAGAGCGCGCCGGGTTGTCCAGTAGTCGTAGGCGATCTCGCTGGGATGGACCTCGTGCGCGAACCGCACACCCTCGGCGTCAAACACGTCCAGGATCGGGTTCCAGCGGGCGGCGAAGTCCTCGTAGCCGCGCTCGATCATCGCCTCCGGCGCGGGCGGGAACATCGCGACCAGATGCCAGATCGCCGAGCCGGTGAAACCGATGACGGTCTCGACACCGAAGGCGGCCGCGGCCCGCGCGGTGTCCTTCATCCGGTCCGCCGCCCGCTGCCGCACCCCCTCCGCGTCACCGTCGCCCCAGATCACGGACGGCAGGATCGCCTGGTGGCGTTCGTCGATGATGGCATCGCACACCGCCTGCCCGACCAGGTGGTTGGAGATCGCCCAGCACTTCAGGCCGTACTTCTCCAGCAGTTGATGCCGGGACTTCACATACGACGGGTCCGCGAGCGCCTTGTCGACCTCGAAGTGATCGCCCCAGCAGGCGAGTTCGAGACCGTCGTAGCCGAACTCGGCGGCCAGGCGGCAGACCTCCTCCAACGGCAGATCGGCCCACTGACCCGTGAACAGCGTGAACTGACGCGGCATGTGTCGAAACCCTCCTCAGACGGCAATCGGCGTGTAGACGGAGTTCTTCTCCGCGCTCTCCTCCACCGCCGCGAGCACCCGCTGGACCTGGAGCCCGTCCGCGAACGACGGCCGCGGTTCCGTGCCGGACGCGATGGCGTGCACGAGGTCACGGGCCTGGTGGACGAAGGTGTGCTCGTAACCCAGGCCGTGGCCCGGCGGCCACCACGCCTCCAGGTAGGGGTGCTCGGGCTCGGTGACGACGATCCGGCGGAACCCCGCCGTGGCGACGGGCTCCCGATGGTCGTGGAAGGACAGCTCGTTGAGCCGCTCCAGGTCGAACGCGAGTGAACCGGACTCGCCGTTGATCTCCAGACGCAGGGCGTTCTTGCGCCCTGTCGCCATCCGGGTCGCCTCGAAGGTGGCGAGTGCCCCCGAGGCGAGCCGGCCCGTGAAGACGGCCGCGTCGTCGACCGTCACCGGCCCGCGCCCGGTACCGCCGGACGCCGTCAGGCCGGAGGAGGCGCCGTCGAGGCGGGGGCGTTCCCTGACGAAGGTCTCCATCTGGGCGGAGACGCCGACCAGGACCTCGCCGGCCAGGTACTGCGCGAGGTCGACGATGTGCGCGCCGAGGTCGCCGAGCGCCCCCGATCCCGCGTGCTCCCGTTGCAGCCGCCACGTCAGCGGGAAGTCGGGGTCGACCAGCCAGTCCTGGAGGTAGCTGACCCGTACGTGACGCAGTGTGCCGAGCCTGCCGTCCGCGATGAGGCCGCGCGCGAAGGTGAGGGCCGGCACGCGCCGGTAGTTGAAGCCCACCATGGCCAACTGCCCTCGTGAGCGGGCCTCTTCGGCTGCCGCGACCATGGCCTCCGCCTCGGCGACCGAATTGGCCAGTGGCTTCTCGCACAGCACGTGCTTGCCCGCCTCCAGCGCCGCGATCGCGATCTCCGCATGGCTGTCGCCCGGTGTGCAGATGTCGACGAGCTGGACGTCGTCGCGGGCTATGAGGGCACGCCAGTCGGTCTCCGTGGCGGCCCAGCCGTGCTTGTCGGCCGCCGCCCGCACACCCTTGGCGTCGCGACCGGCGACCGCGGCCAGGACCGGCCGCAGAGGCAGGTCGAACGCGTGCCCGACGGTGCGCCACCCTTGGGAGTGTGCGGCGCCCATGAACGCGTAGCCGACCATCCCCACGCCCAGTCGCGGCGGTGCGGTCCGACTGTCCCTCTGTTCCATACGGATTCCTCCTCGTCGGAGTGTCACTGAGTCGTCGTGCTCTCGGGGGGCGCTCGGCCCGGCCCGGTCAGATGAAGCCGGTCGGCAGGTACTGGTCGACGTTGTCCTTGGTGACCACGGCCGAGTAGAGGGTCAGCGAGGACGGGATCTCGAACTCGGCGAGGCCGCCGACACCCTTGCCCTGGCCGAGCGCCCGGGCGAGATCGATGGCGGAGGCGGCCATGGTCGGCGGGTACAGGACGGTCGCCTTCAGCACGCTGTTGCCGGCCTTGATGGCGTCCATCGCGGACTTGGCGCCGGCGCCGCCGACCATGAGGAAGTCGTCGCGGCCTGCCTGGTCGATGGCGCGCAGCGCGCCCACACCCTGATCGTCGTCGTGGTTCCACAGCGCGTCGAAGCTCGACTGGGCCTGGAGCAGCTGGGCCATCTTGGCCTGCCCGGACTCGACCGTGAAGTCGGCTGCCTGACGGGCCACCTTGCGGATGTTGGGATAGTTCTTCAGGGCGTCGTCGAAGCCCTTGGTGCGCTGCTGGGTCAGTTCGAGGTTGTCGAGGCCGGCGAGTTCGACGACCTTGGCGTTCTTCTTGCCCTTGAGCTGCTCGCCGATGTAGTGGCCGGCGTTGAGGCCCATGCCGTAGTTGTCGCCGCCGATCCAGCAGCGGTACGCCTGCGGGGAGGCGAAGATGCGGTCCAGGTTGACGACGGGGATGCCCGCCCGCATGGCCTGGAGGCCGACCTGGGTGAGGGCCTTGCCGTCGGCCGGCAGGATCACCAGGACGTCGACCTTCTTGTTGATCAGCGTCTGGACCTGGCCGATCTGCTGGGCGGTGTCGTTGGAGCCCTCGGTGATCTCCAGGGTGACGTCCGAGTACTTCTTCGCCCGTGACTTGGCATTGGTGTTGATGGCGTTGAGCCAGCCGTGGTCGGCCTGCGGGCCCGCGAAGCCGATGGTGACGGCCTTGCCCGGCTTGTCGTCCGCGACCGGGGCGGCGTTGTCCGCGGCCTGTGCCTGGTCCTTGGGCTCATTGCTGGTGCAGGCCGTGAGCAGGGCGCCGGCGGAGACGGCGGCGGTGCCGAACAGGAGGGCTCTGCGGCTGGTGGCGGGGGTTTGGGGCATGGCGGATCGACCCTTCGAGTGGGCGGGGGCGTCGGACGGAGCCCGACTGGACTGTGCGGGTCCGGTGGATGGGGGGTGGGCGCCGGACGGCGGTGTCAGGGGCCGCCGTCCGGCGGGTGTTGCACGGCGGTCAGATGTCACCGTGCAACGAGTGGCACACGGCGGTCAGATGTCACCGTGCAGCGAGCGGCGCTGGACCAGGACGGCGGCGACGATGATGGCGCCCTTCGCGATCTGCTGGACAGCGGTCTCGAGGTTGTTCAGGGCGAAGATGTTGGTGATCGTGGTGAAGACCAGGACGCCGAGGACGGAGCCGATGATGGTGCCGCGGCCCCCGCTGAGCAGGGTGCCTCCGATGATCGCCGCGGCGATGGCGTCGAGTTCGTAGAGGTTGCCGTTGGTGTTCTGCCCGGAGCCGGCGAGCACGATCAGCATGAACGCGGCGATGCCGCAGCACAGCCCGGACAGCAGGTAGAGGTACAGGCGCTGGCGGCGGACGTCGATGCCGGCGAGGCGGGCCGCCTCCGCGTTGCCGCCGACCGCGACGGTACGGCGGCCGAAGGTGGTGCGGTTCAGCACCAGCCAGCCGATGACGGTGACCGCGGCGAAGATCAGGACCAGGGGCGGGATGCCGAGGATGTAGGAGTCCCTGGCACCGAGGTCGAGCACCGACGAGACGCTCACGATCTGTGTGCTGCCGTCCGTGATCTGGAGTGCCAGACCCCGGGCGGAGGCGAGCATGGCCAGCGTCGCGATGAACGGCACCATCCTGCCGTAGGCGATCAGCAGCCCGTTCACGAGGCCACAGCCGACACCGACGACCAGTGCGGTGAACAGGATGCCCGCGAAGCCGAACTCCTGGGTGGCGACGGTCGTGGCCCACACCGAGGCGAGCGCCACGATCGCGCCGACCGACAGGTCGATGCCCCCGCTGGTGATGACGAAGGTCATGCCGACGGTGACGACGCCGATCACGGACGCCTGGGTGAGGACGAGTTGGAGATTGCTCGTCGCGAGGAACTCGTCCGGTGCGGTGATCCCACCGACCGCGACGAGGACGGCGAGGACTCCGAGCAGGGACAGGGTGCGCACGTCCCATCCCCACCGGGGACCCGATCGGCGTGAACTCTCCTGCTGCCCCGCGGACTTGGCGGTGGACGTCGGCGCATCGTCGTGCGCCGCGGTGGTCGGCTGGGTCATGGCGTCGGGCTCCCTTCCATCACTAGATCAAGTACGCGGTGCTCGTCGAGCTCCCGGGCGTCCGCGGTGTGCACGACGCTGCCTTCACGGAGCACCAGCACCCGGTCGGCGAGCCCCAGGACCTCGGGCACCTCGCTGGACACGAGAAGTACGGCCAGGCCCTCGTCGGCCAGTCGGCGGATCACGGCGTAGAGCTCCGCCCGGGCGCCGATGTCGACGCCCCTGGTGGGCTCGTCGAGCAGCAGGACCTTGCAGCCGCGCAGCAGCCAGCGGGCGAGCACGGCCTTCTGCTGGTTGCCGCCGGACAGGGTCCTGATCGCGGCGTCGGGGTTGTCCGGCCGCAGGGACAGTTCCCGTACCGCCTGGTGTGTCGCGGTCCGTTCGGTACGCCGGTCGAGCCAGCCCGCGCGGGCGAACCGGGACAGCGTGGAGATCGAGACGTTGCTGCTGACGGACTCCAGCATCAACAGGCCCTGCGCCTTGCGTTCTTCGGGCGCGAGACCGATACCGGCCCGGACTGCGGCGCGGACGCTTCCGGGGCGCAGGGGTGTGCCGTCGACGAGGACACGGCCCTCGTCGGGCCGGCGAGCCCCGTAGATCGTCTCCAGGATCTCGCTGCGCCCGGATCCGACGAGCCCGGCAAGGCCGACGATCTCACCGGGCCGTAGCTCCAGGTCGACGGGCGCGAACTCCCCCCGCCGGCTGAGCCCTTCGACCTTCAGCACGGACTGCCGCCGCGCGGCGAACCCGGCCTCGGGCCGCTCGGGGAAGACGTACTCCACGTTCCGCCCGGTCATCAGGGACACCACCTCATGGGTCGGTGTGGACTTGGCGGGCAGTCCGCCCGCGACCGAACGCCCCTCCTTCAGGACGGTGACCCGGTCGCCGATGCGCCGGATCTCCTCCAGGCGGTGGGAGATGTAGATGACGGCGACGCCGTCGGCCGTCAGATCGCCCACGATCCTGAACAGGTTGTCCACCTCTTCGGGGTCGAGCGCCGCCGACGGCTCGTCCATCACGATCAGCCGGACCTCGTGGGACAGTGCGCGGGCCATCGAGACGATCTGCTGCTGCGCCGCCGAGAGGTCACCGACGAGCCGCGTCGGATCGATCTCCGAGTGCCCCAGGCGTTTCAGCAGCTCCGCGGTCGCCGTACGGGCGGCGGAGCCGCGCACCACGAAGCCGGCCGAGGTGGGTTCGTGTCCGAGGTAGACGTTCTCCGCGACGGACAGCCCCTCGATCAGGTCGAGTTCCTGGTAGATGGTGGCGATGCCCAGCCGCATGGCGGCGATCGGCGACCCCAGGGTCACGGGCTCACCTCGCCAGGTGATCTCACCGCCGTCCGGCTGGTGGGCGCCGGCGAGCACCTTGATGAGCGTGGACTTGCCGGCCCCGTTCTGGCCGAGCAGACAGTGCACCTCGCCGGCCTGGACCTCGAGATCCACACCGTCCAGGGCCCGAACGCCGGGGAACGACTTGGTGATGCCGGACATGGTGAGCAGGGGTGG
This sequence comes from Streptomyces sp. LS-MS-L19, assembly GCF_058382285.1. NCBI lineage: Bacteria > Bacillati > Actinomycetota > Actinomycetes > Kitasatosporales > Streptomycetaceae > Streptomyces > Streptomyces sp. LS-MS-L19. The sequence continues at coordinate 62,535 of NZ_JBYCLL010000001.1, forward strand.
TTGTGGTGCCATGAGGAATCCCCTCGGCGGATGCGGGCCGTGAGTGGGCAGGGCTGGGGTGGATGTGTCGGTTGCGTGGACGGCCGTGGGAACCTCTGCGTCGTACCGGCCGCACCATGGGCTGAGGTTGCGGCTGAGGCGGCAGGGCAGGCTTGATCGCCGGGCGACCAGGCAGGGGGTGACGACCGCCGACGCTTCATGGGCGTTACGGCGGGGAAGTGGTTGTTCCTACGGCTGTGCTGTGGTCGTTGCTACGGCCGTGCTGTGGCGGTTGCTACGGCCGTACTGTGCTCGTTCCTGCGGCGGTGCTGTGGTCGTCCCTTGTCGGACGGCGGTCAGGCCGGTGAGAAGACGTGGTCGCTGATGAGCCGGGCCGCGCCGATGGCTCCGGCGGCCGGCCCCAACTCCCCCAGCACGATGGGCAGGTTGCCCGTGGCCAGCGGCAACGACTGCCGGTACACCTGGGTCCGGACGCTGGCCAGCAGGGTGTGCCCGAGGCCGGTCACTCCGCCGCCGATCACCACCAGGCCCGGGTTGAAGAAGCTGACCAGCCCCGCGATGACCTGGCCCAGGCGTTTTCCGCCCTCGCGGATGAGGTCCAGGGCCACGGCGTCTCCGGCTCCCGCGGCGGCGGACACGTCCTCGGCCGTCAGACGTCCGGCTGTCTCCAACCGGGCGGCGAGGTGTGCCGAGCGGCCCTCCCGCGCCGCCTGCTCCGCGTCGGCGGCCAGCGCGGCACCGCTGAAGTGGGCTTCCAGACAGCCCCGGTTGCCGCACACGCATGCACGGCCATCCGGTTCGACCTGGATATGGCCGATGTCGCCGGCACTGCCGGTGGTCCCGCGGTGGACCTCACCGCCGGCGACGATGCCGCAGCCGATACCGGTGCCGATCTTGACGCAGAGGAAGTCACCCACGGAACGTGCCACGCCCGCGTGCATCTCCCCCATCGCCATCAGGTTCACGTCGTTGTCGACCATGACCGGACAGCCGAGCTCCTGACTGAGCGCCTCCCTCACGGGAAAGCCGTCCCAGCCCGGCATGATCGGCGGAGCCACCGGCACACCCTCGGGAAAGCGGACCGGTCCCGGGACGCCTATGCCGGCGCCGTCGAAACCCTCCGCGAGCCCCGAGGCCCTCAACTTCGCCGCCATGGACAGCACTTGCTCGAAGACCGCGACCGGGCCCTCGCGAACGTCCATCGGCTGGTTCAGATGCCCCAGGACCTCCAACTCCGCGTTCGTCACGGCGACATCGATCGAGGTGGCACCGATGTCGACGCCGAGGAAACGCAGCGTCGGGGCGAGCCGGATGTTGTGGGAGCGGCGGCCGCCCCGGGAGGGGGCCAGCCCGTCCGCGACGACCAGCCCGGTCTCCAGCAGTCGGTCGACTTCGACCGCCAGCTTGGAACGGGACAGGTCCACCAGATCACCCAGCTGGGCACGGGAGTTGGACCCGTGGTCACGCAACAGACGAAGCAGTCGCGCCTGATGGGTGTTCTCAGGCCGAGCCGTCATCCGTCTCACGATCCCTCCCCTCACCCACGACCGGGTCCGGACACCTGATTCCGCCGACTGCGTCGTCAGGCTGTCGAAGAGGAACGTAACAACGATTTTCCAGACTGGGAAGTACTTGTGCGTGAGTCAGGCTTTCTTTTTCCACACTCAGGACAAAGTCTGACGAGGGTTCCCTCGTCCGGCTCGTCAGCGGGAGGCAGTCCACCGAGGGGCGGTCCGGGCCCAGGCCGCGTCCCACCCGGCGAGGTTGTGCCGTTCGAGACGGTGGTGGGCGTAGGCGTACGCGGCTGCGCCGAGGAGGGCGACGGTCATGGCGGCCAGGACGGCGTAGCCGATGGCGCGGTCACGGACCTGTTGCGGGGTCAGGGGCGCGTCCGTGAGCTTTCCCTCCGTGTCGACCCACAGGCGGACGGTGCTTCCGGCGGTCAGGGCGGGTTCGACGTCTGCCTTCGCCGTGCGGGTGTGTCCTCCGGGGTCGGTGAAGCGGACGGTGACCGGGTACAGCGCCTTCTTCGCCTCGTCCGATCCCGGTTCCGGGTGGCCGGGGGCATCGTGCACCAGGACGGCGGGGATGTGGTGCCGGGTGGCGATCTGGTGCCGGGCGGTCTTCTTCCCGTGGCCGTGGGCGGTTTCGCCGACCAGGATCATGACGGCAGGGGTGGCAGCGAGGACGGCCAGGAACAGACCGAGGCCGATCCATGCCTGTGCGAGATCCGTCCTACGGCGGAGGGGGTTGCGTCGCCATCGCCACAGCAGGACGCGTGGGAGGTCTTCGGGAGGGTGTTCAGGGGGTGTGGCGCGGGCCACGGTGTCTCTCCTTTCGCCTTTCGGACCAGCGCGAGGCGGCTCTCCGGGCACCTGGCGTGGCCGAGCATGGGGCCGGGCAGCGGGGCAGCGGTAGCGGCCTATGGGGCCGGGGCGGACGCGGGCCGGCGGGGCTGCGCGGCGTCGGAGGCCGTGGCGGACGAGGGGTGGGCGTGGGCAGCGTGCAGGAGTCTCGCGGCACCCCGGACCCCCGCGGTGTGCGGGGCGCGGACGTGCTGGACGGGAGCGTGCAACCGCTCGGCGAGGGGGCGGGTGATGTCGGCTCGCAGCGCGCCCCCTCCGGCGAGAAGTGCCCCTCGCCGCAGAGCTCCGAGCGTCTGGAGGGTGCGGTCCTCATCGAGCATGGCGGTCACCATGGCGACGACCGCTTCGGCGATCCGCGCGGGCGGGGTGAGGTCGTCCAGGTCGCTGGTGCCCAGGGCGGTGCGGCGGGCGTCGGTCACCGCGCCGTCGACGAGGAGCGTGACCTCGGTGAGGTGGGCGCCGAGGTCCACGACGAGCAGCGGCTGGGCCAGATCGGCGTCAGCGGCCACGGCGACGGCACGCGCGGTGGGCACGGTCAGGACGGCGCGCGGGCGCAGGACCTCGACCGCGGTGCGGGCCTCGGCCCGGTGGGCGACGCCGGCGAGTACGGGCATGGTCATGATGAGCAGGGGGCGGCCGCAGGGGGGCAGGTGTGGGCCGAGCAGCCGGTCCAGCATCCGGGCCGTTCCGGGCGGGTCGACGATGGTGCCGCGCTGAATGGGGCAGGTGGCGCCCGGGCCCGGGGAGGTGAGCGTGGGCGCGTCGAGGATGGTGCGGCGTCCGGATGTCCAGGCACGGGTGCGGGCGCTGCCCAGGTCGAGGGCGATGCCGTAGCAGCGTCGGCACCAGGGCCATGTGCGGTGCCGGGTCGGCGCCGGGCTGCCGGCGGGCGTGGTGGTCATCGGCCGACCTCCTTGACCTGTTGGCACCGTGCGCAGTAGCGGGCCTGCGGCACGATCAGCAGCCGTTCACGGGCGATGGGCCCGCGGCACAGGTGGCAGGTGCCGTAGCGGCCCAGGTCCATGCGGGTGAGGGCGGCTTCCACGTCGGCCAGGACCAGGCGGGCGGAGGCGGCGAGCTTGACGCGGACCTCGAGTTGGGCGGCCGACCGGCGGGAGGGCAGGGCGTCGGCGCGGGGTGCGGCGGCGGCCGAGAGCTGGTGGAGCTGTTCCTGGCGGAACAGTCGTTGCTCGTGCAGGTTCTCGCGCAGTGCGGCGAAGTCCTCCGCCGACAGCTCGGTGTTGTGCTCGTCGATGGTCTGGTGGTTCACCAAGTCACCCCCTGGGCAAGGCGGGAAGGAGTGGTCGCACGGCTGCTCGTCAGACGGCTTTGCGCTGGCAGGGGACACAGAACGGCGTGTAGGGCAGGATCTCCAGGCGCTCGACGGGGATCGGCTTGGCGCAGTCGCGGCAGATGCCGTAGCTGCCGTTGCCGACGCGGGCGACGGCTGCCTCCACCTCGGCGAGGACCCGCCGGATGGTGTCCTTCTGCGTGGACATCACCTGCTCCTCCGCGTCGGGCCGCGTCTCCTCGATCGCCCGCAGCTGGGTGAGACGGGAGGTGCGTTCGTGTTCGAGGCGCTGGAGGGCCTCGTGCGCCGTCAGTCGTTCACGACGGGTCTCGGTCTGCGGTGTGTCGAGGGACATCGCGATGCGTTCCTTCTGTGAGGAGGCGGCTCGTTCGTGTCTCCACCGTGGCCGGGATGCCGTACAAAGCCCATCGGGCGCGATACCCATCTGTGGCGCAGCCCGGGCCCCTTCGCAGCGTGGACAGGTGGGGACCAGGAAATGGGGACTGGACCCCATCGACAGTGCGCCCCGCGGCGGGCAGCCTGGGCAGTTGGCCGGTCGGAGCCAGTGAACGCGGCTCAGCCCCGGGGGTGCCGTGGTGACCGACAGGAGAGACGCGTCGCGTCACACGGAGAAAGGCGTCATCGCGGTGTCCCTGTTCTGGCGGATCTTCGCCCTCAACGCGGTCGTGCTGGGAAGCGCCACCGCGCTGTTGCTGTGGGCGCCCGTCACCGTCTCCGTGCCGGTGCTGCTGACCGAGGCGGTCGTCCTCGTGGCCGGTCTGGTCGTCATGCTGGTCGCCAACGCGGCCCTGCTGCGGATCGGCCTGGCCCCGCTCGGCCGTCTCACACGGCTGATGGCCACGGTCGACCTGCTGCGCCCCGGGCACCGCCTGCCGGAAGGCGGCCACGGAGAGACCGCCGAACTGATCCGCACCTTCAACGCCATGCTCGAGCGCCTCGAGCACGAACGGGCGTCGAGCAGCGCCCGCGCCCTGTTCGCCCAGGAAGCGGAGCGCCGCCGCATCGCACAGGAACTGCACGACGAGGTGGGCCAGAGCATGACCGCGATCCTGCTGTCCCTGGAGCGGGCCGCCGACGAGGCGGACGAGCCGCTGCGCGGTGAACTGCGGCAGATGCAGGAGATCACCAGGGGAAGCCTGGACGAGGTGCGCCGGCTGGTACGCCGACTGCGGCCGGGTGTGCTCGAGGACCTCGGTCTGGTGAGTGCGCTGACCTCGTTGTCCGGTGAGTTCGCCACCCACGTGGCCCTGCGCGTGGTGCGCCGTTTCGACACCGGCCTGCCCGTGCTGGACCACCAGACGGAACTCGTGCTCTACCGCGTCGCCCAGGAGGCCCTGACCAACGCGGCTCGGCATGCCGAGGCCGAGAAGGTCGAGGTGAGCCTGTGTCGCATCGGCGAGGCGGTGGTGCTCTCCGTCGTCGACGACGGCCGAGGCATCCAGGCCGCTCCCGAGGGCGCCGGTGTGCGCGGCATGCGTGAGCGGGCTCTGCTCGTCGGGGCCACGCTCGACATCACCTCCCCGCCGCAGGCCGGCACCGCGGTCCGGCTCACCGTGCCCCTCAGGAAGCCGGCCTTCGAGAAACAGCCCTTCGAGACGCAGTCCCTCGGGAAGCAGCCGTTCAGGAAGCAGCCATGACCACGCCCCACACCTCTGTGATCCGTATCCTCCTCGCCGACGACCACGCGCTGGTACGGCGCGGAGTGCGGCTCATCCTCGACCGGGAGCCGGACCTGGAGGTGGTCGCCGAGGCGGGCGACGGGGCGGAGGCCGTCGAACTGGCCCGCACCCACGAGATCGACCTGGCGGTGATGGACATCGCCATGCCCCGGATGACCGGCCTGCAGGCCACCCGGGAACTCGTCGCACGGAAGCCCGGCGTACGCGTACTGATGCTGACGATGCACGACAACGAGCAGTACTTCTTCCAGGCGCTGAAGGCCGGAGCGGACGGTTACGTGCTGAAGTCGGTGGCCGACCGCGACCTGGTGGCAGCCTGCCGGGCCGCGATGCGTGACGAACCCTTCCTGTACCCGGGCGCGGTCACCGCCCTGATCCGCAACTACCTCGACCGGGTCCGCAACGGCGAGGAGCCGCCCGAGCAGCTGCTGACGGCACGCGAGGAGGAGGTCCTCAAGCTCGTGGCCGAGGGCCACTCCTCCAAGGAGATCGCCGAGTTGCTCTTCATCAGCATCAAGACCGTCCACCGGCATCGGGAGAACCTGCTGCACAAGCTCGGCATGCGTGACCGGCTGGAGCTCACCAGGTACGCGATCCGCGCCGGCCTCATCGAGGCCTGAGCGGGCCGGTCGGCGGCGGGGGGGCGGGAGCCCTGACGGCTGCCGGTACGACACCACCGACGGGGAGGGAGGAGGAGGGGATGGCCCGTTCCGCGTACGCCGTCTCGCGCGTGCGGGGCCCCGGGGTGGCAGCCGCAGTCTGGGCCGTCCTGCTCGCCGCCCTCATCACCCTGCTGGGTCCTGCCGCCCTGGGCGGTGGCGAGTGCCGTGCAGGCGGTGGTTCGGGGTTCGCGGCCGTCGTCGAGCCGGCCTACGGGGAGCCTTACGCGGACACCGCCGACCCGGCCGTCAGCACCGCCGCGGTGCGCGGCCAGGGTGAGGTCACCGGCGAGCGACACGCACCACCGGCCGCTGTGCAGGGCGCGACGCCCACGGCCGGCTCTCCCTCGATGCGGCCCGCGCTGCCCGCCGTCACGACGGCGGGCCCGCCCGTCTCGGCGGATTCGACACCCCGTCACGGGGTGCGGGCACCGCCCTCGCTCTCCGGCATCTGAGCGCTGCCCCTTTCCCTTCACGACGTCCTCTTCCGACGCCCCTTCCCGACGTCCTTCCTGACGTCCTTCCCGACGTCCTTTCCCGGCCGTGGCGATTGTCTCTGGCCGCGGTGTGCCTGCCGGAGGCCCCTTGTGAACCGAACCGCGCGCATCAGAGGGCTGATCGCCCTCGCCGCCGTCGCCCTGTCCCTGTACGTCGCCCTCACCGTGCCCGTGCACCTCGGACTCGATCTGCGGGGCGGCACCCAGATCGTGCTGGAGACCCGCCCCACCGCCACCGCCGAGGCCGACGGCGAAGCCACTGACCGCACGGTGGAGGTGCTGCGCGGCCGTATCGACGCTCTCGGTGTCGCCGAGCCCTCCATCGCCCGCTCCGGCAGCGACCGGATCATCGTCGAACTGCCCGGGGTGCAGGATCCCCGGGAGGCGGCCGACGTGCTCGGCCGCACCGCCCAGCTCACGTTCCACCAGGTGCTCGGCACGGCAGCCGGCACCGACGACCTGCCCGAACCGCTGCCCAAGCGCGCCCGCGAGCAGGTGCTGGCCGACGAGTCCGGCCGGCTGCTGCGTCTGGGGGCGGCCGCGCTGACCGGCAAGGACGTCGAGAAGGCAGCGGCCCGCTTCGATCCGCAGGGCGGTGGATGGCACGTCACCGTCGATTTCAAGGGCGCGGGCGAGAAAGGCTGGGCCCGGCTGACCGGCGAGGCGGCCTGCCAACCGGCCGGGGCCCCGGGCCGCCGGGTCGCCATCGTCCTGGACGACAAGATCATCTCTTCCCCCCAGGTCGACCCGTCCGTCGCCTGCCGCTCCGGCATCGGCGGCGGCTCCACGCAGATCACCGGCACCTTCGACGACCACGCAGCCAAGGAGCTGGCCCTGCTCATCAACGGCGGCACGCTGCCGGTGCCGGTCGAGACCGTCGAGCAGCGCACCGTCGGTCCCACCCTGGGCGCCGATGCCATCAAGGCCAGCGCCTGGGCCGCCGCCATCGGCACCGCGCTGACCTCGCTGTTCATCATCGCCGTCTACCGGCTCATGGGTGTCCTGGCGACCGTGGCACTGGTCTGCTACGGCCTCGTCTCGTACGCCGCCCTCGCCGCCCTCGGAGCCACGCTCACCCTGCCCGGCCTCGCCGGATTCGTGCTGGCCATCGGTATGGCGGTGGACGCCAACGTGCTCGTCTTCGAACGGGCCCGCGAGGAGTACGCCTCGGGTGGGCGCCGCACCCCACGGTCGTCGCTGACCGCCGGATTCCGCAGGGCCTTCAGCGCGATCGCCGACTCCAACATCACCACCCTCATCGCCGCGGGACTGCTGTTCTTCCTCGCGTCCGGGCCCGTGCGCGGGTTCGGCGTCACGCTGGGCATCGGCGTCCTTGCCTCCATGGTCAGCGCTCTCGTCATCACCCGCGCCCTCGCCGACCACGCAGTCGCCCTCCCCCGGCTGCGCCGCCGTCCCCGGCTCACGGGCATCGCCCACACCGGCGCCGTCCGCGACCGCCTCAGCCGCAGGAACCCGAACCTGATGCGTCACCCGCGCCGCTGGCTGGCCGCTTCCTGCGCCGCTCTCGTGCTGGCCGCCTCCGGGATCGCCGTGCGCGGCCTCGACTTCGGCGTCGAGTTCACCGGCGGCCGACTCATCGAATACAGCACCGCCACTCCCGTAGACCCCGGCCGGGCCCGCAGCGCGCTCGCCGACGCCGGATTCCCCCGGGCCGTCGTCCAGACCTCCGGCGAGAACCAGCTCACCGTCCGCGCCCACCACCTGAGCGACACGCAGGCGGGGACCGTCACCGATACCGTCGCCGGCCTCGGGCAGCGGGCCGAGAAGATCCGCGACGAAGCCATCGGTCCCAGCATCGGCGAGGAACTGCGCCGGGGCGCCCTCGTGGCGCTCCTCGTCGCGCTCGGTGCCCAGCTCGTCTATCTCGCGGCCCGTTTCCGCTGGCTGCTGGGCACCTCCGCCGTCGCCGCGCTCGCCCACGACGTCGTGATCCTCGTCGGCGTCTTCGCCTGGCTGGGCAGGACCGTCGACGGCGTGTTCCTGGCCGCTCTGCTGACCGTCATCGGCTACTCCGTGAACGACTCCGTCGTCGTCTTCGACCGGGTCAGGGAACTCGGCCGCGGCGACCGCAAGCTGCCCTTCGAACGCGTCGCCAACCAGGCCCTGCTCCAGACCCTGCCCCGCACCGTCAACACCGGGATGGGCGCCGCGTTCATCCTCACCGCCCTGGCCGTCCTGGGCGGCGACACCCTGACCGACTTCGCCCTGGCCCTCCTCATCGGCCTCGCCGTGGGCACGTACTCCTCGATGTTCACCGCCACACCGCTGGCCGTCGCACTCCACAGGCGCCGTCTGCTTCAGAGCAGGTCGAGGGCGTCGAAGCCGTAGCTCGGGCTGAGGTAACCGCCGCCGCCCGCCGAACCGCTGGCCGCGTCGATGCGCAGGGTGTTGGTACCGGGCACCAAACGGCCCGCGGGGATGACGTAGGTGTAGGTGTGGTTGTTGCCGCGGTAGCTGCCGACGGTCAGCGTGCGGGTGGAGGGCTCGGTCGCGGCGGCCGGGATCTCGGAGGTCCAGGTGTCGTTGACGGTGATCTGGGGGCGGCCGTTCGCCTTCGCCGAGGTGATGCCGATGCGGAGGGTGCAGTCGCCGGCGGCCTGGGCCGCGGTGAGGGTGAAGGAGATCCGCAGGCCCTGGTTGATCTCCTTGAACTGGTAGGCGGGCCAGTCCGAGGCGGTCGAGCTGCCGATGACGTAGGGGCCGCCGGTCCAGGCGGCGGCGCGGGAGTCGGAGGGGTGGGCGTGGGTGACGAGGGAGGCGTTCTTGAAGCCGGCCGGGGTGCCGTTCCAGTCGCCGATGCGCCAGAGGGCGGTGTCGGCGGCGGGGTCACCGGCGATGGTGATGGTGTGCAGGGTGGTGGCGGCGCCCGCGGTGACCGTGACGTCCTGGGTGTGCACCGCCAGTTCGCCCTTGTAGACGGTGAGGGTGTAGGTGCCGGGCAGCACACCGGGCACGGCGTACTTGCCGGTGGCCGCGTCCACCTTCGCCCAGTACTGCGCCTCGGAGTTGGAGAGGCCCACCACGTAGGCGTACGAACTGTCCCGCCCCGCAAGGCCGTTGCCGACGATACGGCCCCGTCCGCCCGCGCCGGTCCAGCCGGTGAGCCCGAGGGCGTCGATCCAGGCGGTGTTGTCGCGCCCGGACACGGCGGAGGTGGGCGCGGCACCGTCGGTGAAGGCGAGGACGTAGGGGCCGTGCAGCCCGAAGCGTTCGGCCTCCGTCTGACCCTCGGCGTAGTAGAGGTGCTCGTACAGTCCGGCGCCCGACTCGTTGCCGTGGCGCAGGAGTTGGCGGATGAAGGGACCGCCGGAGTCCTTCTCCTTGGAGGAGCGGACGACCCAGACCGAGGCGGCGGAGGTGCTGAAGCCGAAGTAGTCGTAGTCGATGGTGCGCAGGTCGGAGAAGTGCTTCGATCTGGTCGTGCCGTCGGCTTTGGCGAACACGTCCGCGGACTCGATGACGGTGTCGGAGTTGGACCAGGTGTCCGGGTAGGTGGTGGGGAAGATGCCGGGCTTGAGGCGCGCGATGTAACGGCCGGCGGTGACCGAGGTGTCGGGCTTGTAGGTGAAGAGGTAGATGTTGTTCTGGCCGCTGCGCGCCGCGTAGTAGTGGATCAGGGTGCCGTGGACGACCTTGATCAGAACGACCCCGGTCGCGGGAGTGGAGACCGTCACCGTCGAGGCGCCGAGGCCGCTCTCGATATGGGAGTTCCTGCCGCCGTAGCCCTGGTACTCGATGCCGTTGTAGACGAAGGACGAGAGGTCTCCGTTGCTGTGGTTGACCTTGAAGACCAGGCCCGCGCCGGTGTCGACGACGTAGTTGGTGCCGTCGTCGGTGTGGCCGAAGCCGGCCGCCGAGGCGCTCGTGGGCGTGGCGAGGGCCAGGGCGAGGCCGGCCGCCGAACTGAGAACGGTACGGCGGGACAGCGGGCTGTCGAGCGGCATGCGTACAACTCCTGTGTCACAGGGTGCGGTTGGGGGCCCGGGCACCTCAAGCCTGACCGCCGCAGAGGCCGCCGTGAAGATCGGCGGCCGGTGAGCCACGGAGATGTAATGCCACGTCACATTCGGTCCCACCATGCGAGATCGAACCGGGGAATCGCATGATCATGAACGCCGCGTTTCGTGCGACTGCTGGGCCGCGAGCTGTGGCGGGCGGATCCCGCACGGGTCCGCCCGCCACAGCCGGTCACTGATCGCTGATCCCCGATTCACGGTGGTAGCGCTCGGCGAGTCGGGCGAGGGCGACCGCGGCAAGGAGGAGGCCGAAGTCGCGCAGGGCGATGTCGTAGTAGTCGGGGATGGTCAGCAGGTTGACGATGATGCCGGCCAGCCAGCCGGCCACCAGCCAGGCCCCGAAACGGGGCGCGAGGGCCACGGCGATGCCCGCCACGATTTCGATCACGCCCACGACGTACATGGCCGTCTGCGCACTCCCGGGAACGATGTCGTCGATCCACGGCGCGAGGTAGGCGGGCCAGTCCACGAGCAGGTTGGCGAACTTGTCCAGCCCGAAGAGGATCGGCGCCACGGTGAACGCGGTGCGCAGGATCGCGAACGCCTGATAGCCGGGATCGGAGAGCAGTGCGCGCCGCGGGCCGGCGGCGGTCCGGGTGCTGGTGGTTGCGGAGGACATGGCGACCTCTCCTTCTATCGACAACTCTCATCACCTATAGAAGCCCTCATTCCTTCTTTCGTCAACGACGATGGGTTTTACACTGGTGTTCGTGAGCGACCCGAAGGAAGTACGCGACGCCGATGTCTCCGCGATCGCCGCACTGGACGAGCCCACCCGCAGGAGGCTCTACGACCATGTGGTGCGCCGACCGGGCCCCGTCAGCCGCGACGAGGCGGCCGCCGCGCTGGGACTGGCACGGCAGACCGCGGCGTTCCATCTCGACCGGCTCGCCGACGAGTCGCTGCTCGACGTGGTCTACGAGCGGCGCAGCGGGCGGTCGGGGCCGGGGGCGGGCAGGCCCGCCAAGCTGTACCGGCGCTCGGCGAAGCAGATCGCGGTCAGCCTGCCGGACCGGCGCTACGAGCTGGCCGGGCGGCTCCTTGCCCAGGCCGTCGAGGAGTCCGCGGCGACCGGTACGCCGGTCCAGGAGGCGCTGCACCGCAAGGCCGAGGAGCTCGGCGAGCAGCTGGGCGAGCCGGACGGCACCGATCTCTTCGACCTGCTGGAGCGGTACGGGTTCGAGCCGCGGCACGAGGAGACGGGTGCCATCGCGCTGGACAACTGCCCCTTCCACGCCCTGGCCCGCGACCACACGCAGACGGTGTGCGGCATGAACCTCCACCTGCTGCGCGGAGTGGTCCAGGGTCTGGGCGAGCGCGGCTACGAAGCCTGCCTCTCCCCCACCCCGGGCCGGTGCTGCGTCCGACTGGAGCCTGTCGCCTGATCATCTCCGCGCCGCGGGATGCAACCGGCCCAGCTCAGGTGCGCCGACTGGGCCGAGACGGGGCATCAGTCGACGCCACCGAGCGATCAGGAGTGCCCGGACTGCCGCCCCTCACTTCCCTCAGCTGAACAACCGGAGGCGCAGTGCCAGGTGCAGGGCGTTGCGGGTGAGCCAGGCGCTGGCCAGGCCGATGGCGGCGCCTGCGGCTACGTCGCTGGGGTAGTGGGCGCCGCTCTGCACCCGCTCGACCGAGACCACGGCGGCCGGTACCGCGCAGGCGACGCCTGCGACCGGCCAGGCCGGTGTCACGGCGGCGGTGAAGGCGACCGCGGCGGCGGTGTGGCCGGAGGGGAAGGACGAGGAGTCGGGGCGGTCGTCGACCTCGTCGTGGGGGAACCACTCCCTCGGCGGCCGGGGCCGGGCGGCCAGCTGCTTGCACAGGCCGTTCGACGTCAGCTGGGCCACCGTCAGAGCTCCCAGGCCGGTCACAGCCGCCTTGCGGCCGCGCCACCCGCCCCACCACGCCATGGCCGCGGCGGCACCCCACCACAGCTTCGCGCTCTGCGCACTCTCCTCCACCGCCGAGAGCACTTTGCCGACCTGCGCCGGGATGGCGTGGGCCGCCTTCCTGGTCAGCGACCGATCAGCGTCACTTGCCTCCGTCAGAAGCCTCATGCCAGGCAGGTATCCCTAGGTCAACGTCCTACACCCAAGATCGACGGAGGTGCTGTCACCGCTCCCCCAGGCGGTGCCGGTCCCTCTCGTCCCACTTCCGGGTGTCGCGAGGCTGGGTATAGGGCTCGGCTTCGGCCGGATGGCCACCGGCGATGGCTCGCTGGCGGGCGATCTCGGCGTCGAACTCCAGGCCCAGCAGGATGGCGAGGTTGGTGATCCACAGCCAGAGGAGGAAGACGATGACGCCGGCCATGGTGCCGTAGGTCTTGTTGTAGGAGGCGAAGTTCGCGACGTAGAGCGCGAATCCGGCGGAGGCGATCATCCAGATCAGCAGGGCCAGGAAGCTCCCCGGAGTGATCCACCGGAAGCCTTTCACCCGCGCGTTCGGGGTGGCCCAGTACAGGATCGCGATCATCGCCGTGACCAGGAGCACGAGTACGGGCCACTTGGCTATCGACCACACGGTCAGGGCCGTGTCCCCGATCCCGAGCACCTGCCCGGCCTGGCGGGCGAGACTGCCGGTGAAAACCACGATCAGCGCGCTTATCACGGCCAGCACCATCAACACCACGGTCACGACGACACGCACGGGAAGCAGCTTCCACACCGGGCGGCCCTCGGGCATGTCGTAGACGGCGTTCGCGGCGCGGATGAAGGCGGCGACATAGCCGGACGCCGACCAGACCGCCAGGACCAGGCCGACGATGGCCATGACGGATCCGATGCCGGAATTGCCCTGCAGCTGCTGGACAGCGCTGGTGATGATGTCGCGGGCGGAGCCGGGGGCGAACTGCTGGAGGTTGTTCAGCACCTTGTCGGTGGTCGACCTGCCGGTGAGGCCCAGTACGGAGACGAGCACGAGCAGCGCCGGGAAGAGCGCCAGCACCCCGTAGTACGTCAGCGCCGCCGCGCGGTCGGTCAGCTCGTCGTCCTTGAACTCGCGCAGGCTGCCCTTGAAGGCGGCACCCCACGAGCCCTTCGGCAGTTTCGTCGGCGTGGCCGGGGCCCTGCGCTCCACCTCCGGCCCGGGGCCGGCCTCGACCGGCGCGGGTGACTCATCCTGAGCGTGATGTTCTTTTCGTCCTGGAATATGCAGCTTTGTCATGCGAGCCGTGTACCCGCCTCGCTCATCTCAAGCACGGCACCTTTGCAGCCGCGGCGGCACGAGCAGGTCGCCCCCGTGGGTCTCGCCCGTACCGCCGATGATTTTCCGGCGGTGGCGCGGTCTGTACGTCGACGGAAGGAGCGCACCATGCGCAAGATCATCGTTTGCACGTTTCTGACACTGGACGGCGTCATGCAGGCGCCGGGCGGTCCGGACGAGGACACCCAGAGCGGCTTCGAGCACGGCGGCTGGCAGAAGCCGGTGAGCGACGACGAGGTCGGCGCGGCCATCGCGAGCTGGTACGAGCCGTCCGACGCGATGCTGCTCGGCCGCAAGACCTACGAGATCTTCGCGTCGTACTGGCCGACTGCCGATCCCGGCAACCCGTTCACCGAGCGGATGAACAGCATGCACAAGTACGTGGCGTCCCGGACCCTGACGACCGTCGAGTGGCGGAACTCCACGCTGCTCGAGGGCGATGTCGTCGATGCCGTACGCAGGTTGAAGACGTCCGACGGCGGCGACATCAACGTCGTGGGCAGCGGCGACCTCGCCCAGACCCTGATGCGGCACGACCTGGTCGACGAATACCGGCTGACCATCCATCCGGTGATCATCGGCACCGGGAAGCGGCTGTTCGCCGACGGAGCGATCCCCACTTCGCTGGAGCCGGTCAGCGTCTCGACGACCAAGAGCGGCACCGTCGTCGGCGTCTACCGACCGAACGGGAAGCCCGCGTACGACAGCTACTAGGCGAAGGCGTACCCGGAAGCACGCGCTGAAGGGCGGGGGGTGAGGATGGCAGTGCCTCGGTGCCTCTCTCGCCGCGGGTATGACGGAAGGTGGGAACGCCGTGCGCTTGCTCTCCAGTACGTCGTGGGACGGCGTGGTCGAACAGCCCTTCATGCTCGACGAGATCCCCGGCGTGCTGTGGACACCGGAAGGTGGCCTCGGCACTCGCCCACTGATCCTGATGGGGCACGGCGGCGGGGAGCACAAGAGGGCTCCTGGCATCGTGGCCCGCGCGCGTCGCTTCGCCGCAGAGGGCGGGTTCGCGGTCGCGGCGGTCGACGTGCCAAACCACGGCGAGCGGCCGACGGACGGGCAGTTCGACCGCCTCGCGTCGGAGTACCGGGCGCGGGTGGCCGCCGGAGCGGATACGGCCGCGCTGGACAACGCCCTGTACACGCTGGTGGTCGGGCCTACCGTCGCGGAATGGCAGGCGGTCCTGACCGCGGTCCAGCGGCTCGACCGCGTCGGCGGCGGTCCGGTGGGCTACTGGGGCGTGTCGCTGGGCTGTGCGCTCGGCATGGCGTTCGTCGCCGCGGAGCCCCGGGTCCGTGCGGCGGTGCTGGGCCTTCAGGGAGCGCCCGTGCTGGCCGGGGCCGCCGCGCAGGTCACCGTGCCGGTGCAGTTCCTGGTCCAGTGGGACGACGAGCTGATGCCTCGCGCACAGAGCTTGGCGTTGTTCGACGCCCTGGGTTCAGCCGAGAAGACCCTGCACGCCCACCCTGGCGGGCACGGGGATCTGCCGCGGTTCGAGACGGACGACTCGCTGCGGTTCTTCAGCCGCCATCTGGGCTGATACGTCTGTGGTTTACGCCGGCGACGGACACCTCCGCCGGATCGTCACCCATCGCGGACGCATGGACCGGACGACGCCGGGCATGCGGGGCTGCAGGGCCTTGCAGCGCTGTTCCCCCGTGGCGTTGCAAGGCCCTTTTCTCGTCTGCCACCGGTTGGCCGTACCCCGGCATCTCCCTAACTGCCCCGGGCCGTCCGCTCACGCCCCCAGGCGGCCAGTGGCTGAAGTGCCTCGTTGAGGCGTTGGCCGGCTTCGGTCAGCGAGTACTCCACCCGGGGCGGCACCTCGTCGTAGGAGACGCGGTGCACTACGCCGTCCGTCTCCATCTCCCGCAGATGAGACGCAAGCACCTTCTCGGTGATCCCCGGGAGCAGTCGACGCAGTTCGCCGAAGCGGCGGTGGGGGCGCTCGTGGAGGGCCCAGAGGATCAGCACCTTCCACTTGCCACCGATCACCTCCATCGCCGTGTCGATCCCGCAGACGTGTCCGTCCGGTGCGCCCGGTCGGTTCAGCGTCGTCATGCCCCATCCCTCCGACGTGCTCGCTCACCCCGGGGTAACCACCCACTCCGAAGTACGTACTTGATCACTTCCGGGCCTGTGACCAGCCTAATCCGCATGACACAGAACACCTTTGAGAAGACCTCCGTCACACTCCTCGGCCTCGGCGCGATGGGCACCGCGCTGGCTCGCGGCTGGCTGGCCGCCGGCCATCCCGTCACCCTGTGGAATCGCACCCCGGCCCGTGCCACGGCACTTGCAGACGAGGGTGCGCGCGTCGTCGACAGTGCCGCCGAGGCCGTCGCGGCGAACTCCCTCGTCCTGGTCTGCCTGTTGGACGACGCCTCGGTCGGCGAGGTGCTGGCCGGTACCGACCTCGCCGGCCGGGACCTGGTGAACCTGACCACCAGCACACCCGCCCAGGCCCGCTCCCGCGCCGAGTGGGCCCGTGAGCGCGGCGCCCGCTACCTCGACGGCGGCATCATGGCCGTCCCGCCGATGATCGGCACTCCGGAGGCGGGCGGCTTCGTCTTCTACAGCGGCGCGCGGGACGTCTTCGAGCGACACCAGCAGATCCTGCGCGTCCCGGCCGGGACCGTCTACGTCGGCGAGGACGCCGGCCATGCCGCCCTGTACGACGTGGCGTTGCTCAGTGCCATGTACGGCATGTTCGCCGGTGCCGCGCACGCTTTCGCCCTGCTCCGCAAGGAGGACATCGACCCGGCCTCGTTCGCCCCGCTGCTCGCCGACTGGCTCGTCGCCATGGCCCCGTCGGTCCACCAGACCGCCGACCAGCTGCGGAGCGGCGATTACATAACGGGGGTCGGCTCCCGTCTCGCCATGCAGGTGGCCGGCATCCCGACCTTCACCGGCACTGCGGAGGAGCAGGGGGTCAGCCCGGAACTGCTCAGCCCCTTCTTCGAGTTGATGCGCCGCCGTCTGGCCGAGGGAGGCGGCGAGGAGGGGCTAACCGGCGTGGTCGACCTGCTGGTGCGCTAGGGGGTCTTCGGAGGGGCAAGCAGTGCGTGTGTGGCTTCTACCGTGTGCTTCATGGGTGATGCACCTGGGAGCGATGTCCCCGCCACGGCGGAGGGCGCGATGGCTGGAGGAGCCTGTGCGGGACGGTTTTTCTGACGGATTCTTCACGCGGATGGCGCACGACACGCATCCCGTGGATCTGATGTGTCTCTACCTGCTGCATGGCTCCGTCGAACGGATCCCCGGCCTGTTGGTCGATCGGGAGACGCTGTCGTACCAGCACCTCAGTCAGCAGGTCCGTGCCGCGGACCGCTCGACGTATGACGACGCTGACACGTTCTCACTTTTCATCAAGAACAAGGTCCGCGGGCGGCTGTACGGCTTGGAGTTCAGAATCCATTTCATCGCCGGTGAGCCCTATGCCGACGCGGCGATTCCCATCGGCGCGACGGTCGACCTGCCCCGGTTCCTGCACCACTTCCGTGGGCACTACGCCTCGGGGGGAGCTCGGGGGGACTGGGACTTCGATGTGTACACCGACGTGGATGATCTCCGTGAGAGCGTCGTGGTCTTCGGCAACCAACGCGAGGTCTGGTTCCACGTCAACCGCGGCCCGGTGACAACCGGCCGGAACAAGCCGGTTCCCTGGGCTCGGGGCCGACTGGTAACCGGTCGGCTGCACGGCACCCGGTTCGGGACGAACGCCGTACCGAACGCGGGAAGTGCGATGTTCCCTGACCGTCATGACCTCGTCGGGGGCACCTCGCCCGAGGCACGGGCCTACCGTCGGCATGTGGCCGGGCTGCACCATTCCCCACCCCGGCGAACGGGACTGCCGGTCCGCCCTGAGTTCGGCGTGAGGACACGACGGCGCTCCGGCGGGTGATGCCTCGCCCGATCTGAACGAAGACCCCTCTGCGGCAGTGTGCGCCGTTTCACGCAACCCAGAACCTCCCAAGTTGCCCAGATCACAGCGCGAACGCCCCTGTGGCATCCATGCTCGAAACGGACACTGACTCATCAATCGGTGCGCACTGTCGTGGAATTGGATGAATCTTTCCCAAGTGGCATATGACATGGCGCCCGTGACAATTCATCCCGTTCCCTGCAGAAAGGCGCTGATCATGGCCGCTTACCTGTGCCCGCCTGCCGTGATACACGGCAGGCACGCCGTGCGGACCAGCCAGATCGTGGACGAAGTGCGCGGTCGGCACCCGAACGCGGCGTGGGCGCCGCGGATCGACGGCATCGCGGCCAGTACGGGCATCGAAACCCGTGGCTGGATGCTGCCGTTGGAGGCCGCCGTCGCGCCCGGCAGCGGAAACGGCCTGCCGACCGCCGGCATCGGGCCCGCCCGTGAGGCGCTGGCCGGTGACGGGTTCACCCAACAGGACGTGGATCGCGTGATCGCCGCCCTTGAGGCGATACCCGCGCCGCAGACCGTCCAGGAGCGCACTGCGCCGGCCTGGTCGGCCGTGCAGTCCTACGGTGAGCGTGCGGCGCGCGGGGCCCTGCAGATCGCCGGGCTGGACGCCGCGGACGTCGACTGTCTGATCACCAGTCACTCCACCACCCCCGCGCTGCCGGGGCTGGACGTCTCCCTCGCCAACAGACTCCCGCTCCGGCGTGACGTACTGCTGCTGCCGGCCACGCAGTGGGCGTGCATAGCCGGGACCCGCTCGCTGGCGCTGGCGGCGGATCTCGTGGCCGCGGACCCCGACCGGGTGGTCCTGGTCGTGATCGCGGAGGCACTGAGCACGACCTACCAGCCCGCTGACGACACGCTGGAATCCCTGATCGTCCGGTTGCTGTTCGCGGACACCGCGGTCGCCGCGGTGGTCACGGGCCGCCCGAGGCCCGAGTCGACGCTGCGGCTGGACGCCGCCTGGCACCACACTCTGCCCGGCACCCAGGACCTGCACCGCCTGGAGACACGGGAGGACGGCACACACTTCGTGATGGACCGGCGCGGGCCGCGCGCCGTGCAGGAGACGGTCACCGCGATGTGGGAGTGGTTGCGTCTCCGATACCAGGACGCCCCCGGCTCCTGGCACCCCGATGTTCTGCTCGCCCATCCCGGCGGGACGCGTGTGCTGGAGTACATGGAGCAGACCATGCCCGACGGGTGGCCGTCGGGACTCCTGCGCTACAGCCGGGACGGCTACACCAGCGGCAACCGCGGAGGCGCCGCCGTGTTCGACATCATGCGGAGGGCATACGACGCCGGGCAGAAGCCGGGCAGCCGTGCCGTCCTGTACGCGGCTGCCCCGGGCCTCACCGCCACCGCCCTGGAAGGCGAGTGGCTGTAGGGCGGACCCGCGCCCCTCGTGACGCCGGTGCCGCCACCCGGCGAACCGGTCCCGCGCCGCCCGGCCGACACCCCGTCACCGCTCGACCGAAGCCCAGACCACCTTCCCGGTGTCCGTCCACCGCACGCCCCACCGGGTGGTGAGCCCATGCACTACGTGCAGGCCACGGCCGGCGTCGTCGAGGAGCCCGCCCGGCCCGAGCCGCGGCCTGCCGTTGCCGGTGTCGCCCACCTCGCACAGCAGCCCGTGACCGGTCCTGATCAGCCGTACCGTGATGGGTCCGTCGGCGAAGCGAACCGCGTTGGCGACCAGTTCGTCGACCACCAGCAGCACGCTGTCCCTGGTGTGCTCTCTGGTGCCCCACTGCCCCAGCAGCTCGGAGACCAGGGTGCGGGCCCGAGCGGCCGCGTCGCCGCGGGCGGGCAGACGCCATGTCGCGGTGTCCTCCTTGCGGTAGCCGATCATGCGGGCGATCAGCAGAGTCACGTCGTCGCGCCGACGCGTGGGCGCCACCGCCGAGACCACGCGCCGCGCGGCCTGCTCCAGGGCGTCCCACGGGTGCACCGAGGACACGGCGTCCGTCAGCCTGTCGATGCCTTCGTCGATCGACAGGGCGGGATCCTCCACCAGGCCGTCGGTGTAGAGGGCGAGCAGTGAGCCCGGGGGCGCACGGAACGCGTGCACGTCGTACGGCTCCCGCAGCGCGAACTCGGCGCCCAGCCCGGGGTGGGGGCGTAGCGCGACCGGGCCGGCGGGGCCGTCCGGGGGTACCAGGACCGGGGGAAGGTGGCCGGCGCTGGCCACCGCCACGTGGTGGCTGACCGGGTCGTACACGGCGATGCAGCAGGTCGACCCGAGGGCGCTGTAACCGGCCGCCAGTCCGGACTCCGCGTCGTCCAGCAGCGACACGGTCTCGTCCAGGTGCTCCAGCACCTCGTCGGGCGCCAGCCCCGCTGACAGCAGCGCGCGGGCCTCCATGCTCAGCTGTCCCATGGTCGCCGCGGCGCCCAGCCCGTGCCCTACGACGTCTCCGACCACCAGCGCGGTACGGCCGTCCGGCAGCGGAAAGCTGTTCACCCAGTCGCCGCCGACGCCGGCGCTGTCGGGGGTGGCGGGCTGGTAGACGCTGGCCGTCTGGACGGTGTCGCCGCCGGACCGTGGCAGCAGTCGGCGCTGCAAGGCCAGTACCTGTGTGTGCTCGCGCTGGTGCTGACGGGCCAGGTCCACGTGGTGGGAGGTTCTGGTCACCAGTTCCTGCAGGTCGAGCAGCTCGCTGTCGGCGAAGGGGCGGTCCGCCCGCCGCCAGACCTCCGCGACACCCAGGACCACGGGCGGCGTACCGTCCAGGACCAGCGGTACGCACACCACGGCCACCGCCTGGTCGCCGGGCACCAGGGCACGGACCAGCCGAGGATCATCGAGCACTCGTTCGATGGCATCCCGGTCGGGTACGACGATGGCCTGCGCGGCGTCGTCACGCCGCATGGCCTGCGACAGCAGCCGACTGGCACCGCCGGGGAGATCGTCGCCCGGGGTCACATAGCCGTCGGGCCACGCCCGGTCCGGCACCAGGGCCGCCCGCCGCAGCCGGAGGCGCCCCTGCGGCTGCTCGGTGACCGCCTCGCCCGTCCACACGGCGAAGTCGAGGTCGATGGCGGTCACGTCACCCCAGGCCAGCAGGGACTCCGCCAGCGACTGCGCGGTCTCGCCGATGTCCAACGAGGTGCCGATCGCCGTCTCGGCGGCGTACAGGTGCAGCCTCCTGGCCATGGCGATCAGGGAGACGGTCAGGCCCTCCTGAGGCGCCGCGGCGGCCAGGATGCTCATCGAGACCACCAGCTCCGAACCGTCGCCGCGTCGCAGGCGCTGGACCCGGGCGACGTGCGGCTCACGTGTCTCGAGGACCTGGCGCAGCCGCCGGGTGACCGTCGGTACGTCCGCGGGAGGCAGGAGATCGACGAAAGGGCTCCCGGCCACCACCTCCACCCCCGCGAAGACCGGGGCGCCCAGATTGCAGCGGGTGATTCTCAGGTCCCGGTCCAGATTGACCGCGCCGAGGATTTGCTCCTGACCGGTGGGCGTCGGGTTGTCGGACACGGCTCGGCGGGCGGCGTTGTCCCCCCGCGGATCGGCGGAACCGGCGGCTGCTGCCGCTCCGTCGACTGGCATGTACTGACCCAAAGCGCTGCTGACCATGTCGAACGGTGACGCAGACGAGGGGGGTGGGGTGGAGTCCATGCGACTCTCTCAGCTCGCTCGCCGACCCCGGCACCACGTCGGAGCCGTACCAGAACCCGGGCGACAGAGTCCCGGGATTCCTGACCGCAAACTTCATTCAATAACACCCGGAGCCGCTTCGCCTACACCAGCGGGCCCCACGGTGGTCGTCACCGCACTGCACCGGCACGCCGTAGGGGCCGAGTGGCCTGCTAAGGCTGACCGCCCCGCCACAGAGAGGGGCGAATGACCCTAAACTGGGAAAAGCACTCCATGGATGATCGAGGGCAGCGTGTCGGCCAACGGTATGGCATCGAGTTCATACCCGCTCAGCGCCGCGGGTGTCGGCGAAGCGCCCGAGCGCGACGACGCGTTGGTCAGGGCCGTCGTCCATGCCGTGGAGGTCACCGGAGCACACACCGGAAGCGTGTTCCTGCTCTCCGGCGACCATCGCTCGCTCCTCGTGGCCGCCTCCTGCGGGACACCGCCGTCCCTCCTCAGCGGATGGCGTCGGATCCCGGTCAACAGCCATATTCCGGTGGCGGAGGCGTGCCGCTCCGGGCGCATGATCCACCTGGCCGGCGCGGACGAGACGATGCGGCGCTTCCCCCAGCTCTCGATCGCCCTGCCCTACCCGTTCGGCTCCGCATCGGTCCCCGTGCGGGCCGGTGAGCGGACTTTCGGCGCCATCGCCGTCGTGTGGACACCCAAGCCGGACGGGACAGGACTGTCGAGAACGCAGCGCGGGCAGTTGCGCTCCGCCGCCGACCGGCTGGGCACCGCCCTCGCCGGACTGCGGGTCCGCGGCACCCTCGGCGAGTACGACGAGCGCACGGCTCCGATACTGGTCCCGCTGCCGTCCGCTCCGGCGATCCGGGTGGGCCTGTTCGACTGGAACCTCGACACCGGAGCCCTCACCGCCGACGACGAGCTGTGCGCGATCCTCGGGATTCCGCCCCGCGCGTTCGACGGTCGGGCGGACACACTGGCGGCCCGCATCGAGCCGGCGGATCTGCCCGGCTTCCGGTCCGCCGCCCGTGCCGCGGTCGAGGAGGGGCACCTGCTCGCGCACCACCTACGGATCCTCGACGGCCGTGGTGGGCACCGCGTCGTCGAGCTGTGGGGCCGGGTGCCGGAGAGCCCCGACGCCCCGGAGGCCCACCTGGTCGGCGCCGTACTCGACTCCGGGAGCGGCATGGCCGCGGTGGCTGCGATCGAGCGCCTCGCGGACGGTTTCTTCGCGCTCTCTCCCGACGGACGCCTCGCCTACGCCAACCACAGCCTGGAGGATCTGCTGCGGGTCCGCCAGGACGAACTGCTCGGCCGGCGCCCCTGGGACGTGCTGCCCTGGCTGGCCGATCCCGTGTACGAGGATCGCTACCGAGCCGCCGCCGTCTCCCAGCAACCGGTCTCCTTCCTGGTCCGCCGCCCACCGGACGAGTGGCTGGTCTTCTCCCTCCACCCGGGCGCTCAGGGCATGACGGGATGGGCCTCACGCGTACGGCAGCCCCTGCCGGCCGGCACCGGGCCCGGTACACCGGTCACCGAGGAGGAGCCGCCCATCTCCCTGGCGCCTCCGCCCGGGGCGCCCCGCGTGGGTTCCCTCTACCGGGTGCTCACGCTGGGCAGCGCCCTCACCGAGGCGGCCACCGCGAACGAGGTGTTCGATGCCGTCGCCGACCAGTTGCTGCCGGCTTTCGGCGGCCAGAAGCTGGCGATGGCCGTGGTGGAGGAACGGCGCCTGCACCTGCTCGCTCAGCGCGGCTACTCGAAACACTTCCTCGCCCGCTTCGAAGGCACCCCGCTGCACGCCCGGCTGCCCGTGACGGACGCGCTGACCTCCGGGGTCCCGCTCTTCGTCGAGTCCCGGGAGCAGCTCCGCGAGAGCTACCCCGAGCTGACGGTGGGGCACACCAACTCCTGGGCGTTCCTGCCGCTGATCGCCTCGAACCGCCCGGTCGGCGCCTGCATGCTCGGCTTCGACGACGTGCACCGGTTCCCCGACGAGGAGCGCGGAGTCCTCACCGCGCTGGGCGGCCTGATCGGCCAGGCCCTGGAACGCGCCAGACTCTACGACGCCGAATGCGCACTCGCCCGCGGCCTGCAGGACGCGCTGCTGCCGCACCGGCTGCCCACCCTGCCGGGGCTGCGCATCACCGGGCGCTATCTTCCGGGCACCAGGGGGATGGACATCGGCGGCGACTGGTACGACGTCATCCCCACCGGCGACGAAGTCGCACTGATCGTCGGGGACGTCGAGGGGCACAACGTTCCCGCGGCGGCCGCCATGGGCCAGCTGCGCAGCGCCATGCGGGCCTTCGTCGCCTCCGGCCACCGACCGAGCGATGTCGTCGCCGGCACCAACCGCCTCCACATGGACCTCGACCCGGCGCTCCTCGCCAGCTGCTGCTACGCCCGCATCAGTCCCCGCTCCGGGATCGTGCGCATCGTCCGCGCGGGCCATCTCCCGCCCCTGCTGCGCCGGCCCGACGGGCACACCACGATCCTGGATGTGCCCGGCGGCCCACTGCTCGGCATCGACGCGAAGGCACGCTTTCCGGAGTCGGAGCTGCGTCTGGCTCCCGGGTCGGTCCTGGCCCTCTACACGGACGGGTTGATCGAGAAGCGCGACTCGGACATCGGCTCCGACGTCGAGCGGCTCCGGGGGGCGCTGGCCCGGCTCGGCGGGGGTGGCCTGGACGATCTGGCCGACGGGCTGCTGCGGGATGCCTGCCACGCCTCCCCCGACAGGGCGGACGACATCGCGCTCCTGCTCACCGAGTACGCCCCGCCACGTTGACCGGTCCCTGCCGCCACTGTCACGTGCCCCAGATCTTCCGGTACGCCTCCCGGTATCCCACCGGGTCCCAGGTCGTGGCGCCGTGGCTGTTGTCGGCCGTGCTGATGTGGACGGGGGCCACATACCCGCTGGGCGGCCGGACGGAGAAGGCGCGATTGAACTCGTCGACGATCTGCCAGCCCTGCAGGGACAGCGGCTCCGGCACGGTGGCCGCCTGGTACTGCCTGCTGTTGATGCGCTGGAAGGCGGAGGGATCGCCGTCGCCGGCGCCGATGTTGAAGGGCGGGCCGGAACCCTGCTTGCCGGCCGCGCGGAACGCCGGGGCCGCATCGGCGAAGTAGAGGTCGTTGATGGCGACGGAGTGGGTCCATCTCCCCTGGAAGCGGGAGAGCAGTGAGGAGATCTCCCGGGGCATGCGGTTGCCTGCGTCCTGGATCGGGATGTTCTCGTACGCCAGCAGTTCCACCCCCGCGCAGGTGGCCAGCTCCTTCCTGATCAGGTCGGACTTGTACTTGGCGAAGGGGATCGAGGCGTCGGTGAAGACCACGGCCCCGGCTGTGCCGTCGGAGCTCGAGATGACCCACTGCGCACTGGCTCTGGCCACGTCCTCGACTTTGGTGGTGACGTTGGTGAAGAGCTCGGGGCGTCGGCTGGGGCCGGGGGAAGCGACGGCGTGCCAGCCGATGAGCGGGATGCCTGCCGCGTTCGCACGCGCCACCTGCTGCGAGGTCGAGCCCGGGTCGAAGCCCCCGATGACGATGCCCGAGGGTCTGAGGTCCACGGCCTCGCTCATCGCCGCCTGGATGCCGGCGGGGGTGCCGCCACCGTCGATCACCCGGGCGTGCCAGCCGATGACGCGCGCGGCTTCCCGCACGCTGTCCGCGACGCCCGCGACTCCGGGATTGGTCATGGTCTGGGCGACGTAGACGATGGTCTTGTCGGCCACCGCGGTGGGGCCGCTGGTCGGTCCGTTCCAGGGGATGTCCGTTCGCTCCGCCCGGCTGACGGCCGCCTCTGCCCTGGTCTGGACCGCGGGGCAGCCGCTCGGCCCCGAGGTGGCGGGCGCCGGGTCGCTCGACGAGCCGCGTTCACAGCCGGCCACCACGAAGACCGCGACGACCAGGGCGGTGCCGGCGGACCGCGCGTTGCGGAGGGTGGGGGTGTTGCGGTTGCGGTGCACGGGAGCTCCTCGCGGAGGGTGCCGTCCGGGCACTCTGGCGGTGCCCGCGGCGTGGGTCATGGAGGGCTGCCCTGCGTGCCTCCGTCCGGAGTCACGGGGGGCGGATCGCGGGGGACGACCGCGCCGGTGCGCAGTCGGCGTCGAGCGGAGTAGCCGGCCAGTCCGACGGCGAGGAGCAGGGTGCCGCCGTAGAACAACGGGACCGTCCAGAAATCGCCGCCCATCTGGGCGATGCCGGTGAGGCCGACCGCGAGGACGGCGACGGCGACGAGGGTGCCCAGGGCGTTGGGGCGCCCGGGTTTGATGGCGGTGGAGCCGAGGAGGGCCCCGACGAACGCGGGCAGCAGGTAGTCGAGGCCGACGCTGGGATTGCCGATCTGCTGCTGGGCCGCGAGCAGCACTCCGGCGAAGCCGACGATCAGTCCCGACGCGGCGAAGGCGTAGACGGTGTACCTGCGGGTCGGGATGCCGACCAGGTCCGCGGCGCGTGGGTTCGACCCGACGACGTGCAGGTACCTGCCGAGCGGCAGCCGCTCCAGAACCACCCAGAGGACGCCCGCGAGCGCGAGTACGTAAAAGGCGGGCACCGGCAGGCCGAGGAACGTCGAGTCGTAGATGTCGGTGAAGGCGGCCGGGAGGCCTTGCGGGCCGGGGACGATCCGGGCGCCGCCGGTGACCCATCCGGTCACCGCGTACATCATGCTGCCGGTTCCGAGCGTGGCGATGAACGAGTCGATCCGTCCGAATTCGACGACGACACCGTTGAGGACGCCCACGACACCCCCTCCGGCGATCACCGTGAGGCAGGCGAGGGGCCAGGGCCACCCCTCGACCACGACGAGCTGCATCACCATCACGTGGGCCAGGCCGAGGCCGTAGCCGATGGAGAGGTCGAACGCGCCGGTCACGATGGGGACCATCGCGGCGAGCGCGAGGACGGCCGGGATGGACTGGTTGGACAGGATCGAGTCGACGGTGTCCCGGGTGGGAAAGGTACGTGGCAGGGTGAGGGAGAAGATCAGGAAGAGCAGGGCGGTGAGGGTCAGGAGGCCGTAGGCGCCGATGAGTTGCCCGCCCCGGCCGCGCGGTCGGGCGAGTCGCAGCCATGAGCCCGGGCGACGCGGTCGTGGCGGGGGCGCGGCCGGAGAGGGAGAGCCGGTCACGGATTCGCCGCGCTTCCGGTGGAGGGCAGGGCCGAAGCCGCCCGTGTGAGCTCGGTGACCGTGAGGGCCGGGCCGGTCAGCTCGGTCGTCACGGATCCGCGGACGAAGACCAGGGCACGCCGGCACACGCGCGCGACCTCCTCGAAGTCGCTGGAGACGAGGAGGACCGCGAGGCCGGCCGCGAGCGCGTCGGCGAGCAGGCGATGGATCGCGGCTTTGGCACCGATGTCCACGCTCGCCGTCGGTTCCTCGAGGATCAGCAGGCGCAGGGCCGGCCGCAGCCACCGGCCGATCATGACCTTCTGCTGGTTCCCCCCGGACAGGGTGGCGATGGCGGCCTCGCTGTCGTGGGGACGCACCGAGAACCGTTCGATCAGCGTGCCGGCCTCGGCGCGCTCGCGGCGAGGGCTGATCCAGTGCAGCGCCGACGTGCCGCCCGCCCGGGGGTTGGCCAGGAGGTTCTCCCGTACGGTCAGCCCGGCGAGGCAACCCTCCCGCTGTCTGTCGCCGGGTACGAGGGCGACACCCCGTGCGACGGCGTCCGCGACCGTACGGGGACGGTACGGGCGTCCGCCGAGAAGGGCCCGTCCGCCCAGCAGCGGCCGGTCGCCCGCGAGGGCTCGGGCGAGGCCCATGTGTCCGGCGCCCGTGAGGCCGACCAGGCCGAGGACTTCCCCCCGCCCGAGCTCCAGACCGACCGGTCCCGCGTCGGGGGTGCGCACCCCGTCCAGGGTCAGGACGGCCGGGCCGCCGGCCGGGGTGGTGACGATGCGGTGGTCGGTCGGCTCCTCGCCGGTGATGGCGCGCACCAGAGCGGCAGGAGCGTGGGTCGCCGGCGAGCCGTGGCTGACCAGGCGTCCGTCGCGCAGCACGGCGAAAGTGTCGGCGACCTCGTACACCTCGTCCAGGCGATGGCTGACGTAGAGGATGCCGTGGCCCCGGTCGCGCAGGCTGTGCAGCACCCGGAACAGCCGGGTGCAGTCCGCGGCGGGCAGGCGGGCGGTCGGTTCGTCGAGGACGACGAGCCCCGCCCGTGCCGCCAGGGCTCGTGCGACGGCGACCAGCGAACGCTCGGCCGGGGCGAGGCGGGCGATCGGCGCGTCGGGGTCGAGATGTCCGGCGACGACCCGCAGGGCCGCGGTGCACTGTTCCCGGGTGCGGCGCCAGGAGATCAGTCCGGCGCGGCGCGGATACCCGGTGCCCAGAGCGATGTTCTCGGCCACCGTCATCCACTCCACCAGGCCGAGATCCTGATGGATGAAGGACATGTGCCGGGAAGCGGCGTGGCTCCCGAGCGGGTGCCCGGCCACGGTGACCTGCCCCGAGTCGGCGTGGTGGACGCCGGCGAGCACCTTGATGAGCGTGGACTTCCCGGCTCCGTTGGGACCGAGGAGGGCGAGGACACTGCCGGCGTGGACATCGAGGTCGACCCCGGCGAGCGCGAGGGTTCCCCCGAACCGCTTGACGAGTCCGCGGACACGGACCAGAGGTTCCGCCCCGAAGGGCGGGACCGCATGCGCAGAGGTGTCGTGGGCCTCGTGCACGGACCTCTCCGAGGTTGGAGCTGGTGTGTTCTTCCCGATGTGCACCCGTGATGTTAGCCGTACATATCGCGCATTATCCGACATCCCGGCGCTGTCTGTGCCCCGAGCGGAGCAGTGATGTGCCGGGGCCGGCGCCTCAGGCGGCCCCCTCGAGCCCGCATTCGGCCCAGATGACCTTGCCGTGCTGGGTGTAGCGCGTGCCCCAGCTCTGCGTCAGCTGCGCGACGAGGAACAGGCCGCGGCCGCCCTCGTCGGTGCTGGCCGCTCGACGCAGGTGCGGGGCGGTGTTGCTGCTGTCGGAGACCTCGCAGATCAGGGTGCGGTCGTGGAGCAGCCGTACCCGGATGGGCCCTGCGCCGTGGCGGATGGCGTTCGTGACCAGCTCGCTGAGCACCAGTTCGGCGGCGAACGCGGCCTCCTCCAGTCCCCAGTCGGCCAGTTGCCGGGTGGCGGAGGCGCGGACCTCGCTGACCAGGGCCGGATCCGCGGGCAGGTCCCAGGTGGCCATCCGCCCGGGGTTCAGGGCATGGGTGCGGGCGACGAGCAGGGCGATGTCGTCGCAGGGG
The DNA here is from genome assembly GCF_058382285.1 of Streptomyces sp. LS-MS-L19. Classification (NCBI taxonomy): domain Bacteria; kingdom Bacillati; phylum Actinomycetota; class Actinomycetes; order Kitasatosporales; family Streptomycetaceae; genus Streptomyces; species Streptomyces sp. LS-MS-L19. Next base: position 91,092 of record NZ_JBYCLL010000001.1, read on the forward strand.
TGGGTGGGGGCCACCGTGTCGAGTACCGCCTCGCAGGTCTCGTCGGACGTACCGTTGGCCTGGGCCAGCGTGGCGCGCAACTGATCGAGGACCACGTCGACGTCTCGGTGACGGTCCTCGATGAGCCCGTCGGTGTAGAGAACCAGCCGGCTGTTCTCAGGGAGGTCGAGCTCGGCGGCTTCGAACGGCAGACCGCCGAGGCCGAGCGGGGGCCCGGCGGGCAGGTCGGGGAACCACACGGTGCCGTCGGGGCGGACCAGGGCGGGCGGGGGATGGCCGGCGCGGGCCATGGTGCACCGCTGGGTGGTCGGGTCGTAGATGGCGTAGAGACAGGTCGCGCCGATCGTGCCTGCGTCCGCGGCGCCGGGGACCTCCCGGTCCAGGCGTCCCACGAGTTTGTCGAGGTGGGTGAGGACCTCGTCCGGGGGGAAGTCGAGTTCGGCGAAACTGCGGGCGGCCGTGCGCAGCCGCCCCATGGTGGCGGCGGAGAGCATGCCGTGGCCGACGACATCGCCGACGAAGAGCCCGATGCGGGTGCCGGACAGGGGTATGACGTCGTACCAGTCCCCTCCGACGTCGGATTCGGCGGGCAGGTAGCGATGGGCGACCTCGACGGCGTCCTGGTCCGGCACACCGTGCGGGAGCAGGCTGCGCTGCAGGGCCAGGACCATGGCGCGTTCCCGCGTGTAGCGCCGGGCGTTGTCGATGGACAGCGCGGCACGGGCGGCCAGCTCCTGGGCCAGCGACCGGTCGTCGTCCCCGAACCGTGGCGAGTCCTGCGCGCGGTAGAAGCCGGCCACGCCCAGGACCGTGCCACGGGCGACCAGGGGCACCGCGATGAGGGAGTGGACGTGGCTCAGAAGCTGTGCGGAGTGCTCAGGGTCCTGCGCGAACCAGCCCGCGGCAGCGTTCAGGTCCGGTTCCAGCACTGCCTGGCCGCTCGTCAGGCACCGCGACTGCGGCATCGTCGGTCCGTAGTCGACCTGCTTGCCGACCGGGTGGAAGGGACAGTCGTCATGGATGCCGTGGACCACCGTACGGCGTAGGTCACTGCGGGGATCGGAGGGCTCCTCGCCGCGGAGCACGGCCTCCGGCAGGTCGACGGTGACGAAGTCGGCCAGTTGCGGCACCGCCGACTCGGCGAGCTCCCGGGCGGTACTGCGCACGTCCAGGGTGGTGCCTATCCGGACACCGGCCTCGGACAGCAGTTCCAGGCGGCGGCGCGCGGCCAGGGCATAGGACCCCACGTGCGGCTCCCCCACCATCACGAGCCCTCTCATCGGGGGCGGGGAGTCGGAGTGCTCGTCCGTCGCGCTGTCGCCGGCCGTGACGTCCTCGACTCCCACGACGGCAGGGTCGTGCACCGCACCGGGCAGACGCCCCGGCGGCGGGGTGACGGAGAGCTGCCCGGGCGTCACGCCGGGGACGGCCCCGGTGAACGGGAGGAAAGCGCCGACGGCGGGCTCGGCAGGGAGATCCAGCGGCCCGTGGACCTGCTGCGGGAAGGCGAGGGGCCGACGCGGTGAGGGTCCGGGGACAACGGCCTCGATGGCGACGCCCTCCACTCCGGAGGCACTCGTCATCGGCCGGCTCACGAGGGTGACCCGCCGGCCGTCGGGCAGGGGCACGTCGACCCGGGCCCGCTGCGCGCGGGCGATCAGCTCGGCGGCCTTCTCCATGAGGATCGCCCGGTCGCGGGGGCTCATCTCCACGGCCAGTTCCCGGACCCCGATGCGGTGGCGAAGACCTGCGGCGACCTCGGCCCCGCTCTCCAGGTACGCCCGCAGCAGAGCGTGCTCACGCGCGGAACTCTGCCCCAGCATCCGCCGCTCGATGGCCTGGGCCGCCTTGCGTATCACGGTGTCCAGCGCCGGGTCCTCGGCGCTGCGCGGATAGCCGAAGCACAGGACGCCCTCGATGCGGCCACTGAGCGGGTCGCGCACGGGAAGCGCTCGGCATGCACTGCCCTGGGAGCGCTCGGCGAAGTGCTCGGCACCGTAGACCCGGATGGGTCGGCGCTCGGCCAGGGCGAGACCGATGCCGTTGGTACCCGCGACCTGCTCGGCGAACACGAACCCGGGGACACTCTGGACGGCCGGGAGAACTCTGGCCAGCGACGCTTCTCCGAAACGGCGCAGGAGAACCGTCCCGCTCGCGTCGGCGACGGAGATGTTCATCGCGCTGCCCGCGAACGTGGCCTGCAGCCGGTCAAGCACCGGAACGGCCGCGCGGACGAGCCGTCCGTCCGGTTCGAAGTCCTCCCGGAAGGGAAGGTCGGTCTGGTCCGGCGAGAGCCCCAGGGTCCGGCAGCGTCGCCAGGAATCCAGGATCGACGTGCGCACACCCGTCTCGACCGGCTCACCCTGCAGGAACCGCTCACGGAAACCGGCGGGCCCCGTGCCGCCTGGCGCACGCCCCGTCGGTATCGGATCTTCGCCGGCCCGGACCACGCTCCGCCTCACTCGCGCCTTCGACGGTCAACCCTTCCGAAATGTCTGGTATGGACGAGGATACGGGCATTGGACGCGCGAGTCACCGTTCACGAGGGCCCCTCACGCACGGTGACCGGACCGGATCGGTGTCACAGGACCGCGACCGGGTTGACGGGCGAGCCGGTCCCGCCCGGGACGTTCAGCGGCGCCACGACGAGCAGGAAGTCGTAGCGCCCCGCCGTCGCGGTCGCGCCGGACAGCGCTTCCAGGTCGAGGTTGTCCAGCAGTGGCACCCCCATCGCGGCCACGGCCAGGGCGTGGACCGGCGAATGCACGCCGTCCACGGGTGAGGGCCGTACGTCACTGTCGCCGTCTCCGCCGAGCAGCGCGATGCCACGCTCGGCCAGCAGCGGCAGGGCGTCCACATGAAAGCCCGCGCTGGCGGTGTCGGGGTCCCAGGCGCCGAGTTCCTCGCGGCGCCGGACGTGTCCGGAGCGCAGCAGTACCGCGTCGCCCTCGCCGATCGTCACGTCGAGCGCCTTCTCCGCGACGACGATGTCATCGGCGTGCACCGCTCGACCCGGCTCCAGCCAGGGGATTCCGAGGACGGCGGGCAGGTCGAGGAGCACTCCCCTCGTGACGAGGGACCCGAGCGTCGACACCGCGCCGAAGCGGGCGCCCGCGGCGTCGACGACCTCGTGTGCCGTACGGCCGTCGTAGAGCTGCCCCCGATAGGCGATGTGGGACAGCGCGTCGAGATGCGAGATGCCCTTGCCGTGGTAGTCGGCGGCGATGAAGTCCTTGTGGGTGGAGGGTTCCGGCGCCTCCACGTCACCGAGGTCGGTCATGTGGTGCAGGGCGGGCTTGCGGTTGCCGGGGCCGGGCCGGGTGTTCCACGGCAGCGCCAGCGGGACGACCGTCCCGGTCCGCACGCGCGCCGCGGCCCGCCGCACATGGTCCGCGGTGACCCGGTTCCAGGCACCGCGGTCGGCCGGGGACCAGCGACCCCATGTTCGAACGGCCTCGAAGAGCGCGTCGAACTCCCGACGGGAGACGGCGGGCCCGTTGCCGACGCCGGTCGGTGCGGGATGCGCGGAATCGCCGGAACTCGGACTCATCTGTACTCACCGCTCCCAGGCTGGAACGGCTCCGACGGCAGGACGTCACCGGACGCGACACGGATCGGACTCACGGCGTCTGCGCCCGGCTGACGCCGTGACACGGAGAAGCACCGTCCTCGTGATCGTAAAACCAGCTTCGCACATGCACGGGTGCTCATGGAGAGAACCGTGCCGCCCGGGCCCCGAGGGACCCGGGCGGCTGGGTGCCGATGTCGGCGGCTCAGGGCGTCAGGGAGTCAGCTGCCAGCGGGCGATGTAGCCGACGTCGATGGACGCACGGTCCTGGACGCGCAACTTCCAGGTGCCGTTGAGCGGTTGGGCGGAGGCGTTGACCGTGAAGGTCTGGTCGACGTTGTCGGCGGAGCCGCCGCTGCGGTTGAGCAGCGAGTAGACGGTGCCGTTCGGGCCGACGAGGTCGACGGTGAGGTCACCGCGGTAGGTGTGGACGATGTTGACGTAGACCGTGGTGGTCGCGGAGGCGTTGCCGTCGCGGTCGGTGATGGTCACCGGGGACTCCACGGCGGCTCCGTTGTCGGGGATGTCGACGCGGGTGGTGTTGGCGTAGACGTAGGCGATCTGCCAGCTGAAGGTGTCCGTGGCGCTCGCGCCGGTGCTGTCGGTCACGGTCACGGTGACGTCGCTGGTGCCGAGCGTGGTCGGGGTGCCGCTGATCAGGCCGCTCGGGCTGACGGTCAGGCCGTCGGGCAGGCCGGTGACCTCGTAGGTCAGCGCGGACCCGGTGTTGGTGGTGTAGGCGTCGAGCTGGAGGCTGACCACCTGGTTGACGCCGCTGATCTGGTCGGCGACGGGGGCGAGGTTGACGCCGAGGGCGATGCGGTTGCCGACGTTGATCGCGGCCCACGCGTCGGCGACGGCGAGGTAGGTCGGGCTGTAGGCGCCGAAGAGGTCGGCGGCGGCCGACAGGGTGGCGGTGCGGGCGCCGGCGTAGTCGGTGGTCGAGGTCATGTACGTCGTCAGGGCGCGGTACCAGATGGCGGCGGCGTTCTCGATGCCGATGCCGGTGACGGGCCGGCCGTCGGAGGTCGGGCTGTCGTAGGAGACGCCGTTGACGGTCTTGGCGCCGCTGCCCTCGGAGAGCAGGTAGAAGAAGTGGTTGGCGGGACCGGACGAGTAGTGGACGTCGATGCCGCCCAGGCCGGCGCTCCAACTGTCCCTGGAGTCACCGTCTTTGGAGGGCTTGTCCATGTAACGCAGCGGCGTGCCGTCGCCGTTGATGTCGATCTTCTCGCCGACCAGGTAGTCGCCGGGGTCGGCGGCGAGGTTCTCGTGGAACTCGACGGCGGCGGCGAAGATGTCGGAGGTCGCCTCGTTCAGGCCGCCGGACTCACCCGAGTAGACCAGGCCCGCGGTGGCTGCGGTGACGCCGTGGCTCATCTCGTGGGCGGCCACGTCGAGCGCCGTCAGCGGGTGGGTGTTGCCCGAGCCGTCGCCGTAGGTCATGCAGAAGCAGGAGTCCTGCCAGAAGGCGTTGACGTAGTTGCTGCCGTAGTGGGCGCGGCTGTAGGCGGCCACGCCGTCGTTGCGGATGCCGTTGCGGCCGAAGGCCTCCTTGTAGAAGTCCCAGGTGGCCGCGGCGCCGAAGGCCACGTCGACACCGGCGGTCTGGCGGTTGGAGGGCAGGCCTGTGCCCCAGACATCGTTGTCGTCCGCGAAGAGGGTGCCGGTGCCCGAGGTGCCCTGGTTCAGGTCGTACGTCTTGTGTCCGGCCCGGTCGGGATCGACGAGCTGGTACGTCGACCCGGACGGGGTGGTGCCCAGCGGGACCGTGCCGACGTACTGGCCGGTGCCCTCGCCGGTGTGCACCTTCTCGGCGGCCAGGAGTTCCTTGCCGGTGGCGGCGTCGGTGACGACCTGGAGTTCGCTGGGCGTGCCGTCCTTCTGGACGCCTTCGACGAGGGTCTCCCAGGCCAGTACGGGCCTGCCGGTGCCGGCCCAGACGACCAGGCGGGAGGCGTTGCCCACTTCGGCGTCCTGGACGCGGTCCCGCTTCGAGGCCGCGAGGGCCTTGTCGGTGGCGCCCCGGGCCGTGACCTTCGGGCTGAGCGAGGGCACCGAGAGGCGCGTCGCGTTGGCCTTGGTGACGGTCGTACGGCCGCGGCTGTCGTGGACGACGAGGTCGCCGCCGAGAACGGGCAGGCCGGCGAAGGTGCGCTCGTAGCGGGTGTGCTGGGTGCCGTCGGCGTCGGTGACGACGTCCTTGACGACGAGCTTCTCCTTGGCGCCGAGGCCGATGCGGCGGGCGGTGTCGGCCGCCGCGGACTGGGCGCTCCTGACCAGCGCGGTACGGCGGGCGGGGGTCAGGGAGGTCTGGGCGGCGCCGGCCCGGGGGGTGGCCGTGATCTGCGCCGGGCGGCCCGCGTCCGTCGGGGTGGCGTCGGCCGGGCCGGGGGCGGCCAGGGCGAGCAGGGAGCCTATGGCCGTGAGGGCGAGCGCGGTGGCGCGTCTGCGCCGCACGAGCGCGCGGTGTGACAGGGACAACGAGTTCTCCTTCGGTACGACGGCCGGCCCGTGGTGGGGGCCGTGGACGAGACGGATCGGCGGGGTACGCCGGTCCGGAGCGCTGCACGGCATGCGGGTGGAAGGAGGTGGGGGGTGGCGGTGGTGAGAACGCGGCTGAACCGCGTGATGAACCTGTGAGGGGACTGTGAACGCCGGGAGAAGAGTGGCATCGCGAAGATGTTCTTGTCATGAGTGCATCAAGACATCGGCTTGTTTTGATCAGGTCAGTCAGGCCAAACCGGCACACACGGTGCCGGTTTTCGGCCTGACGCACCTGACGTACCTGAGGCACTTGAGGCATCACGACCAGGCGACCGCGACGTCAAGGACCCAGGTGACGCCGAAACGGTCGGTGAGCATGCCGTACAGCGGCGCCCACGGTGCCGCTTCCAGCGGTCGTACGACGGTCGAGCCCTCGGCGAGCCTGGCCCACAGGGCGCTGATCTCCTCGGTGTCCTCGCCCCGTACGGAGACGAAGAACCCGTTCCTGCCCTGGTCCCAGGGCAGTTGGGAGGGCACGTCGTAGGCCATGACGTGGAAGCCCTCGTCGCCCGTGACCTCTCCCCACATCAGCCAGTCCGCCTCGCTCTCGTTCTGGACGGCACCCGCGTCCTTGTAGGTGACCGCGGCCGTGCGTCCGCCGAAGACGGACCGGTAGAAGTCCAGGGCCTCGCGTGCGTCGCCGCGGAAGTTCAGGTGGGTGGTGGTCGTGACGGACATGTCGCGCTCCTCGGCTCGGTGATGGGTCGCTCGTGCTGAGCGGCTCGGGTGCAACCCTGGCGGAGGTAGCGGACAGGTCGTGTCCTGTACTGCCAGGAGAATGGACGTCATGCAGAAAACCTCCTCCCGGCTGCTCTCGCTGCTCTCGCTGTTGCAGACGCACCGTGACTGGTCCGGCCGGGATCTGGCCGAGCGTCTCGACATCACCGCGCGCACCGTGCGCCGGGACATCGACCGGCTGCGTGAACTGGGCTACCTGATCACGACCGTGAAGGGGCCCGGGGGCGGCTACCGGCTGGCTGCCGGCCACCAGCTGCCGCCCCTGCTGTTCGACGACGACCAGGCGATCGCCCTCGCGGTCGCCCTCCAGACCGTGACGGTGGGCACGGCCGTCGCCGACGACGCCGTACGCGCACTGGCCACCCTCCGCCAGGTCATGCCGCCCCGGCTGCGCCACCGCATCGACCTGCTGCGCGTCACCGCGGTCCGGCCGCCCGACGACCACAGGGCCCCGCGGACGGACGGTCAGGTCCTGTTGGACGTCGGCCGCGCCATCCGCGCCCGCGAGGAACTGCGCTTCGACCACACCCCGGGTTCGGGCACCTCAGCGGGTGCACCTCGTCGTGTGCACCCGCATCACCTGGTCACCTGGCGCGACCGCTGGTACCTCGTCGCCTGGGACCTCGACCGTGCGGACTGGCGCACCTTCCGCGTCGACCGCATCCGGCCCCGCACACCGAACGGGCCTCGCTTCGCCCCCCGTGAACTGCCCGGCGGCGACGTGGCGGCCTTCGTCACCGGACGGTTCCGCGGGAACGACGGCCACGACGGCCACGACGGCACCCGTACGCGGTGGCCCTGCGAGGGCGAGGTCGTCCTTCATCTGCCGGCCGCCGACGTCGCCCCCTACGCCGAGGACGGAGTCGTCGAGGAACTCGGCCCGCACCACTGCCGGCTCACCCTCGGCTCGTGGTCCTGGACCGGCCTGGCCGCCGCCCTCGGACGCTTCGACGCCGACATCGAGGTCGTCGGGCCACCCCGGCTGGCGACGGCGTTCGCGGAACTCTCCGCGCGCTACGGCCGTGCGGCGAAGGCCCGTTGACCGCGCGACGGCCGTCTGACGAAGGCCTGTTGACCGCGCTACGACCGTGTCGTGAAGGCCTGTTGACCGCGCTACGGACGGGTGCCGGAGGGGTGGGCGGCGCAGGTGACGTCCTTGGCCGGGAGGCGGCCGGTGGCGAGGTAGGTGTTGACCGTGGCGTCGGCGCAGGGTGAGCCGTAGACGCCGTAGACCGCGTGCTGGTCGGCGCCGCGCAGGGTGACCAGTCGGGAGGAGGGCCACATCCGGCGTACCGCGGTCGCCCCGTCGTAGGTGGTGCGCGGGTCTCCGGTGGCGTTGACGAGCAGGGCGGGGAGGTCGTCCCTGATGACGGTCGGGCGTTCGCGGGGCGGGTCCCAGAAGGCGCACGGGTTGAGGTTGTTCGTGACGGGACCGAACAACTCGTCGCGCTCGCGCGCCCGTTGGACGTCGTGCCAGTAGACCTCCGGGTCCCTCGGGGCGGCGGCGTCGCCGCACAGGATCGCGGTCTGGACGCTGCCGTAGTGGGAGTCGCTGCCGGTCAGCATGAACCCGAGGGCCTCGGCGAGCCAGGGAGAGGGGGTGACGTTCCGCCCCTGCGCCGCGCGCAGCAGGTCCTGGACCGCCTGCGCGAAGTCCCCGTAGGCGATGTCGTTGTCCTGGGAGAGGCCGTTGAACACGACGAGGGGAACGACGTGTTCGTCCACCCGGTACGTCCCGAGCCGCAGGGGTGTGCGGGCGGCGGCGGCCTGGACGCGGTCCACGGTCGCCAGCACCGCCCCACCGGAGCGGCCAAGGCCGTAGGTCGCGTGACGGGCGGCGGCCCACGAGGCCCAGTCCTTCAGGGCGTGGCGGTTGGCCTTCTCGCTGCCCCGCAGCAGCCGGGGACCGTACCGGTCCGGGTCGATGACACCGTCCAGGACGACCCGCTCTACGCGGCCCGGGAACAGCGTGGTGTACACCTCGCCCAGGTAACTGCCGTACGAATAGCCCAGGTAGGAGATCCGCCGCTCACCGAGCGCGGCACGGATCACGTCCAGGTCACGCGCGGTGTTGCGGGTGTTCACGTACGGCAGCACGTCACCGGCGTGGCGGCGGCAGCGCTGTGCGAGGTCCTGGGCGAAGGCCGCCATGCGGCCGAACCCGGCGCGGTCGACGCCCGCACCGCGGAACGCCGAGCCGGTCGGCCAGTGGCAGTCCAGCGGGGTGCTCCGGCCGACGAAGCGGGGATCCACGCCCACCACGTCGTAGCGTGCGGCGACGTCCTTCATCGCGGCGCGGACCCATGGCGGGTCACCGAGCGTCTGCCCGCCCGGGCCACCGCCGTTGAGCAGCAGGGGGCCGACGCGGTGGGCGGTGTCGGTGGCGCGGATCCGGGAGATCGCGACGGTGACGGTACGGCCGTCGGGGTTGCCGTAGTCCAACGGCACGCGCACGTCAGCGCATTGGGCGCCCGCCTGCTCGAGTTCCTTGCCGGTCGCGTCGTCGGGGCCGCGCACGCAGCTCTTCCAGTCGAGGCGCTGATGGTGGTAGCGGGCGAGTGGGTCGGAGGCCGCCTGGGCGGGGAGCGTTGCGGCGGGTGACGCGGTGAGGGCGAGCGCGAGGGTGGCCAGGCCCAGGGCGGCTCTTCTCGTCGTTGTCGATGTCGATGTCGATGCCGATGCCGATGCACCGTGCGGCACGGGAGATGTGCGGGTCACTGGTGTTCTCCTTCGGTCGGTTGTGTCGCTCGGGAAGGCGGGTCTTCGCAGAAGGCGGCCTGGACGACGTCGTGGAAGTCCTGTTCCGCCCGCAGCGTGGCCGGTACCTGGTTGAGGGCGACGGAGACGGTCCGTCCGCCCGGTCCGACCGCGGTCAGGGCCCGGTGGCCTCCCGGGACGGTCCCGGCATGGCCCCACCACCGGCCGCCGCAGCGCAGCGGGGAGGCGATCAGGCCGAGCCCGTAACGGGCGCCGGGCCAGAGCCGGTCGGGGTCGGCGGCCACCGTGCGCCGCATGTCGGCCAGTTGGTCCGCGGGCAGCAGCCGGCCGCCGAGCAGCGCGGTGATGAACCGGCTCAGGTCGGCCGGGGTGGAGACCAGTGCGCCGCCGACCCCGCCGAAGGTCGTGTTCCAGGCGGTGCCGTCCACGAGCCGGCCGTCCTCGGCTGTGAAGTAACTGCGCGAGTGGGGTCCGCGGAGGCGAGTGTCGTCCCCGGGCCAGTACGTGTCGCGCAGTCCGAGGGGCCGGATGACGCGGCGGGTGATCTCCGCCTCCGGTTCGTGACCGGTGACCGCGCGGATGATCATTCCCGCGAGGAGGTAGTTGGTGGTGGCGTAGTACCAGGTGCCGCTCGGGCGGGGCAGGTCGAGGGCGCGGGCGACGAGTTCGCGGGGCTCGAAGTGGCGGTACCGGAGACGTTCGGGGTGCTCCCATTCAGGGGCGTCGAGATAGTCGGGCAGCCCGCTGGTATGCCGCAGCAGCTGCCGTACGGTGATGCGGCGGCCGTCGTACCCGTTGTGCCGGACGAGGCCCGGCAGGTAGCGGTCGACGGGGGCGTCGAGGTCGAGCCGGTGCTCGGCGGCGAGTTGGAGCACGACGGTCGCGGTGAACGTCTTGGTGACACTGCCCGCCCGTAACCGGTCCCCGGCGTTCATCGGCCGGCCCGTGCTCAGGTCCGCCGTTCCGACGCTCGCGGCCCGACTCCCGCAGGGTCCCTCCGCGTTGGCGTCGGTGATCAGGACGGTGGCACCGGTGATCCGGTCGTGATCGGCGAGGGTGCGCAGGGCCTGGCGCAGGTCGCCGTGCGGTCCGCAGACGGACTGCTGCCGGGCGGGAGGCGGTTGGGCGGGAGGCGGTTGGGCGGGGGACGGTCGTGCCACGGGCGGCTGCGTCGGGCGCGGTTGTGCGGCGGCCGGCGCGACGGGGAGGACGAGGGCGGCCAACAGGGCTGCCACGCCTGCGCGTCGGCCCTTCGTCGAGGTGTGGAGGGAGAGCGCCATGCGCCCCAACGCTAGGCAGGCGCCGCGGCCGGGTCACTCGGGCTGGCGGCCCCTTCACGGGTGGGGTCAGCCACAGGACGGCACCTGCGGCGTACCCCCGCACCGGTGTCCGGTCAGGGCGGGTCGCCGTCCCGTTGCGGCGGTCGGCGGAAGAGCAGTGCTGTCGGCCTTCACGCCGGCGGTGCCGGTCGCCCGGTCGGGCCGCCGCTCGCCTGATCCACGAGTGCCGGTACCTCGGTGAGCGCGGACACGGAGGAGCCGGCCCAGTCGTCCTCACGGGTGTGGGCGTCGTTGTCGGTCCAGTCCGTGGCCCGGAGCATGAACGCCCGCATACCGCAGCGGGACGCTCCGGTGAGTTCGTGTCCTCCCCCGTCGCCGACGTAGAGGCACTCCTGCGGGGTGGCATCGAGTCGGTGCGCGATCAGACGGAAGAGTTCCGGATCGGGTTTGCGCCGTCCCTCCTCGCAGGAGAGCACCCGGGCGTCGACCAGTTCGGCCACAGGCAGTTGCGGCCACGTCTCGGCCAATTCCGCCGTGCAGTCGCTCAGCACGCCCACGCGCAGGCCCCTCGCCCGCAGTGCGGTCAGTGCCGGGACCGCGTCCTCGCGCAGGACGAAGAGCTCCCGTTGCGCCGTCAGCCGAGCGGTGCACGCAGCGGCGAGGGCCTCGGCGCTCGGCTCGACTCCACAGCGCCGTGCGAGGGTGCGGAAGGTCGCTGTCAGATCGCCCAGGCTCCCGGTGGCCCGTTCGGGAAACGAGGTGTCCAAAGCCGTGCGCCAGGTGCGCGCGGGGATGCCGAGGGGAGCCGCGCTCCGTGCGGCATGGTCGTCCCAGACATGCGCCGGCGTGCTGGGAGTCAGGGTCCCGAAGAAGTCGAAGATGACTGCGGTGACGGACATGGCCTGGACCCTAATGGCCAGAATGCAAACCACCTTCCCGATGGCACCCCTGTGGTCTGTGACACCGCTGTGACCGGAGGTGTGGGTTCCGTCACAGCCCTTGCCCGTGGCCCCTGGTGGGGTGGGCGGATGCCGACCGTCTCCCGCACCGCACCGACCGTCCTCACCGCGGCTCTGCTGCTCACCGCATGTGGTACCCAGGGCGCTTCGCCGGGCGGCGGGGACGGCAACTCCCCTGTCCGGGCCGAGGTCTTGTGCCCCGAGGACCCTGTGCCCTACGGCGGCACCCCGCGCTCAGAAGCGTCGCCTCTCCCCTCCGGCACGCCCTCCGCACTGCCTCTGCCCTCCCCCGGCGGCGCGACCCAGGACGGCGTCGACATCACCGTGCTGTACGCCTGGGGCCCCGAGAGCGGCTGCGCGGGTGTCGACTACAGCGCGGACTTCGAACTCACCAACCAGGGGACGGAGAAGGCCACTTACACCCTGACCTTCGGGTTCCTGTCGGCGTCGGGAGGCGCCGTCGACAACGGGGAGCGGACCGTCGAGGCGGTCGGGCCGGGGCGGACCGTCAAGGGAACCGTCGTCATGAGGGAGGCGGTCGGGAACCCGCCCGCGGTGACGGGCGTGCGGGTGACCAAGGTACGCAGCGTCCCCGAAGCCGAGGCGTCGACCGCCGCCGGGCCGTGTCCGACGTCGGGCGTGCGTCTCTACGCCGATCAGGGGGACGCGGCCATGGGGCTGCGCGTCGTCGGTCTGCACCTGGTCAACTGCGGTCCACGGCCGTACCGGCTCGACGGGTTTCCGAAGCTCGAACTCGAGGACGCGGACCACGAGACCGTGAAGGGCGTGCGGATCCTGCGGGGCACCGAGGGGATCAGCACCGGGCTCGGAGGGGACGGCGGCCCGCGACCGGTGGTCCTCGGTCCGGGTGAGGCCGCGGTGGCTTCGCTGGCCTGGCGCAACACCACTCAGGCCGGCGAGGCGGTGAACGCGCCGTACGTGCGCGTGTGGGCCAGGCCCGCGGCCGATCCGGTGATGGTCGTACCGGAGCTCGATCTCGGAACGACCGGAGAGCTCGGGGTCGGCCCGTGGCGCGAGGACGAGACGTACCGGGGCCCCGCCACCACGCCCGCCACGCCCTCCGCCCGCCCGTGACGGCCCTCCTCGCCGTGATCGCGTGCGCGCTCGCCGTGTTCCTGCTCGTACACCCGCGGGTCGCGCCCGGGATCAAGGTCGTGCTCCTCACCGCTCCCCCGGTGGCCGGGGTCGTCTGGCTCCTGGTCGAGGTGTACGAGCGGCAGCTCACCGCGGCGGTCGTCGTCGCCGTGTTCGTGGTGGTACTGGTCGCGCTGACCGGACTGCTCGGGCACCCTCGGCTGCCGGTCTGGCCGAAGGTGATCGTGTTCGTCACGGTTCCGGTGGCGGCGATGGCCTGGCTGCTGGTCGTGACGGCGGACGACACGATCAAGGATCCCGGCGAGGATCCGTGTTCCATGTACTACGGAGGGGTCGGCGTCTCGAAGCCCTTTCCCCCGCAGGCCTACTGCCGCTACGACGACGGCACCACCCACGCCCTCGCGTCCGGTGCCCAGTTCGTGTTCTGGATCTGCTTCGCCGTCAGCCTGGCCCTGCTGTCGGTCGGGCTGTGGCAGGTCGTGCGGGACCCGAGGACCTTCCTGCGGCAGTTCCGGTTCGAGCTCAAGCTGACGCAGGAGCCCTAGGGCGGCCGGGGCGGGACGCACGCAAGCAGGAGCGACAGGCCGATGCTTTCGGGGAACCGTCGGTCGTCACGGAGCCCAGGGGGACGGTACTCCCGGCAGCGGCGGCGCGAGTGCGCGCGCCGTTCGCACACGGCACGAGCCACTGCGGGAGCGTTCTCAGGAGGCATCCGTCACAGAAATGATGTGTCCGCCGCCTCAGTGGGAAAACGACCTCGTAACCCAGGGAGGATGACATGGCGAGCGATCGGATCGAGCTGGCTCAGGTACTGGCCGCGGCTGAGGACGCCGCACCGGTGAGCTCCCTCGACGTCGTGGCGCGCAATCTACGTGACCGTTTCAGCGCCCGGCGGGTGTCCTTCCTGTTCGTCGACATGGTGGGGCAGCGCCTGCTGCGGGTCAGCGACGAGGCCACCGCGCCGCAGGAGCGCCACGCCGAGCAAGTCCCCCTCATCGGCGACAGCGCGTACGACGAGGTCCTGCGCACCCAGAACCTGGTGCGGATCCCCAGGGACGGGAAGGGCGACTGCGTACTCGCGCCCGTCTCGAACCGCGGCGACACCATCGGCATCCTGGAGCTGTTCCTCGACCACGCCGACGAGGACGTCCTGGAGCAGGTGGAGGAGGCCGCGCACGCACTGGCCTACATCATCGTCACCGACCGCCGTTTCACCGATCTCTACCACTGGGGGAACCGCACCACCCCGGTCAGTCTCGCCGCCGAGATCCAGCGCCAGCTGCTGCCCTCGGCCGCGGCCTGCGAGGCTCCCGCCTTCGCCCTGGCCGGCGCGCTCGTCCCGGCCGCCGACATCGCCGGTGACACCTACGACTACTCGCTCGACCACGACACCCTGCACCTGTCCGTCACCGACGCCATGGGCCACGACGTCGACGCGGCCCTCATGGCCACCCTCCTGATCAACGCCTCCCGCGGCGCCCGGCGCGCCGGCGTGGACCTCGCCGAGCAGGCCCGCAGGACCCACCAGGCCCTCCTCGACCACGGCCGCCGCACCTTCGCCACCGGTCAGTTGTTGCGTATCGCCCTGGACGGCACCAGCGCCCAGCTCGTCAACGCCGGCCATCCCTGGCCGCTGCGGCTGCGCGAGGACAAGGTCACCGAGCTGTCCCTGACCGTGAACCTGCCGTTCGGCGTCGTCGGTCAAGGCGCCTACCGGGTGCAGGACATCGACCTGCGTCCGGGTGATCGCCTCATCCTCTTCACCGACGGCATGGTGGAACGGCAGGCGGAGAAGGTCGATCTGCCCGGACTCGTCCGTGACACCGCGGCCGAACACCCGCGCGAGGTCGTGCGCACCCTGGTCCACGCGGTCACCGACGCCTGCGACGGCCACGTGCGCGACGACGCCACCGTCCTGTGCCTGGACTGGTACGGGCCCGGGGCCGCTGACGGCCCGGCACCTGCCGCGGCAGGCTCTTGACCGTCGTATGCCGCCCGTTACCACGCTGAAGCCGGCCCCAGCGCCTCAGGCAGTCTCCTGTCGATCTCGGCTGTCAGCGGTCACACTCCGATGAAGCTCACCGTTTCCGTCATGTCCGCCCGCTCGGTACGCAGCCTCGGCACGCCTTCCTTCTCGAATCCCACTGAGATGCCGCAGAAGAGCACGAGCCCGTCATCGGCTCCGACTGTCCGGCTGACAGTCTTGCGGTACATGGTCCACATCACCTGGGGGCAGCTGTGCAATCCTTCCGCCCTCAGCAACAGCATGACGGTCTGCAGATACATCCCCGCGTCACCCCACTGTCCGGGCCCCATCATCCGGTCGAGGTAGCAGAAGAGGACGACCGGCGCCCCGAACGCCTCCGAGTTCAAGGCGGCGATCTTGTGGGGCCGGTCAGGGTCGTCGCGCTCGATTCCCAGGGATTTGTACCGCTGGGCGGCCGCAGCGGAGAAGCGGTCCAGGTACGGCGAGGTCAGTTCGTCCGGGTACATCGGGTACTCCCGCTCATCACCCGGGTCTCCCGCCCGTGCCCTGGCGGTTGCGTGTCTCTTCAGTTCGGCCAAGGGTTCGCCAGTCACGACGTACACATGCCACGGTTGGAGGTTCCCACTGGAAGGAGCCCGCGTCGCTGCGGTCAGCACTCGTTCGAGTACCTCCCTGGGCACCGGCTCATCGCTGAACGCCCGCACGGCCCGGCGACTGTCCACGGCTTCATACACATCCACGTCCTCGCGTCCTCTCATTCGACCGGGCTCCTCCACCGTATTCAGCGGTGAGCACCGAACGTCGCCGGAGGCTGGAGATGTCCAGTCGTTGATGGGGCTGTGGGAGACAGAGGTGGCTTGACGGGTGCGCAGTGGGAACGGCTGGAGCCGCTTCTACCTGTGTCGACAACGACCGCGACGAGAAGCGCAGCACCGTCGAACCGGCGATCAACAAGGTGAAGGCTTTCCGCGCGGCTGCGACCAGGTTCGACGAGCGCGGCGATGTCTACCCGCCGTCGTCACCGCAGCCGCACTCGTCATCTGACTCGCCTCATGATCGCCGGGACACTGCCCAGCCCCTCCATCACCCCTCCACCGCTCCCGCCCGTGCCTGCCGGTACGGCCGTACCGCGCGCCGTGCGATGGCGAAGCGGTGTGTCTCCGAGGGGCCGTCGTAGATCCGGAACGGCCGCACCTCCCGGTACAGACGGGCCAGCGGCGCGTCGGCGGCGGAGATGCCGAGGGCGCCGCAGATCTGCACCGCGCGGTCGACCACGCGGTTGACGGCCTCGGCCACGAAGGTCTTGGAGACCGAGCTCAGCTGGGCGGCGGCCGGTGAGGCGGTGTCCAACTCCCAGGCGGTACGCAGGATCAGCGCGCGGCTCGCCTCGATGTCGATCTCCGAGTCCGCCAGCATCTGCTGGACCATGCCGAGGTCTCCGAGCGCCGAGCCGAACGCCATCCGGCTCCCCGCCCGTTCCAGTGCGACGTCCTGGGCACGGCGGGCCGCTCCCAGCCAGCGCATGCAGTGGGTCAGCCGGGCGGGTGCGAGCCGGACCTGGGCGCCCTCGAAGCCGTGGTCCACCTCACCGAGGACCTGCTCCTCCCCCACCACGCAGTTCTCGAAGACGATCTCGGCGTGTCCGGCGAAGAGTGATTCGTCGAGGGTCTCGATGGTGCGGACCAGGCGCATGCCGGGCGTGCCGGCGTCGACCAGGAACATGGTGGCGCCGCCCGGGTCGCCGGGGCCGCCCGAGGTGCGGGCCATGACGATGGCGAAGCCGGCTCCGTGGGCGCCGGTGATGAACCACTTGTGCCCGTCGAGGCGCCAGCCGCCGGGGACCCTGGTCGCGGTGGTGCGCAGGGAGCGGGGATCGGCCCCGGCACCCGGCGCCGGTTCGGTCATGGCGAAGCAGGACCGGATCTCCCCCGCGGCGAGGGGACGCAGATAGGCCTGCTTCTGCTCCTCGGTGGCCACCTTCTCCAACAGGTGCATGTTGCCCTCATCGGGGGCCGCGCAGTTCAGCGCCAGCGGCCCGAGCAGGGAGTAGCCCGCGGCTTCGAAGACGGCCGCCTGTCCGCGCAGGTCGAGACCGTGCCCGCCCCAGCGCTCGGGCACGTGGGGGGCGAAGACGCCCGCCTCACGGGCGGCCTTCTGCAGGGTCTCGCGCAGGGCCTCGGGGGCGTCGTGCACGGACCCGCCGCACTCGCGCTCCGCCGGGACGACCACCTCACGCACGAACTCCGTGGTGGACGCGACGAGTTGGGCGACTGTCGGATCGACATCGAACTGGATGGGCACGGGTCCTCCCGCCGACGGGCGTACGGGCATCCGGCCCGCCGCATCCTAGAAACTGTATAGCGTCTTCAGTATCTTGCCGGGAAGCACCCGGCGACGGGAAGACGCGAGGAGCACCGCCCATGAGCCTGTCCGTGAGCACCGAGCCGGTCCGGATCGTCCGCCACCCCGACCGGGTCGTCGAGCTGAGACTGGACGATCCCGCGCGGGGCAACGCCCTGGACCTGAGGACGGCGGAGGCGCTGCGGGACGCGGCCGTCGAGGTGGCCGCCGACCCGGGCGGCGCGGTGCTGCTGCGGTCCGCGGGCGGCAGCTTCTGCGTGGGCGGTGACCTGCGCGCATTCGCCGGCCGGGGCGCGGAGACCGGCGCTTATGTGCGTGCCGTGGCGGGTGCCGCGCACGCCGCGATACAGGCCCTGTACGACCTCCCGGTGCCGCTGGTCACGGCGGTGCGCGGCGCGGCCGCGGGCGGCGGGGTCGGTCTCGCCCTCGTGGGGGACGTGGTCCTGGCGGCCCGGTCGGCGCGGTTCCGGCTGGCGTACACGGCGATCGGGCTCACCCCGGACTGCGGGGCCTCGTGGTTCCTGCCGCATCTGGTGGGCCCTCGCAGGGCGGCCGAGCTGATCCTCACCGATCGGGTCCTGACCGGCGACGACGCCGAGAAGTGGGCTCTGGTCTCCCGGTCCGTGGACGACGGGGAACTGGACGAGGCGGCGCACGGGACCGCGTCCGTCCTGGCCGCCGGCGCCGGTGACGCGTTGCGTGCCGCGAAGGCGCTGTTGCGCGCGGGTGACGGTGACGGACTGCGGCAGCACCTCGCCGCGGAAGCGCGGTCGATCGCCACCCTGGCGGACGGCCCGCGAGCGCAGGAGCTCATGGCGGCGTTCCTCGCCTCGCGGGGCCGTCCGAAGGCGCCCGGCGCTCGGTCCGGGGCCCTCGCGCCGGAAAGTGTTTCTTGAGTCACTCTTCACTAACCCGCCCGTCAAGGCGTAACCTCCGGGCAACACAGAACCGAGGAACCGGTCACCACAGAACCGGGGAAATGGTGTGGCGATGCAATCTGCTGCCGTGGACCTTCCGGACGCGTCCGACGAGCCCCTCACCGAGGCGGTCGTCGATCTCGTTCTGCGCGGTATGTGGCGCGGCCGGCCGGAGTCCGAGCACCGTCCGCTGGTCGACGCCGGGCTGGCGATGGCCAAGGGGCCGGTGGTGCTGCCGACCGAGCGGGCCAAGTCCCTCGCGGCGCGCGTCCTGCGGGTTGCCGCCGGTTCCGACGAGGAACGGCGCATCACCGCGGCGTACGAGGCGTTCCTGCCGGTCAACCGGAAGATCCGCGATGTGTGCACCGCGTGGCAGTGCCGCCCCGACGGCACCCCCAACGACCACTCGGACGACGTCTACGACGCCGGGGTGCGCGAGTCGCTGGAGGACGTGCACGAGGCCATCCAGCCCGTGCTGCGCAGGCTGGAGCAGGTGCTCGCGGGCAGCGACCGGTATCTGCCGGCCCTGGAGGACGCCCTCGACCGCTTCGACGACGGAGCGCCCGAATGGCTCGCCTCACCGCTGTGCGACTCCTACCACACCGTGTGGATGCGGCTGCACCAGGAACTGCTGCTCGTCCTGGGCATCAGCCGGGCCGAGGACGAGGCCCGGGAAGAGGAACTGGTCGCGAGGAGCCGGGGGTGAGCGTCACCGACCGCGAGGCGGGCCACCGCACCGCTCCACGATCGACGCCGGGGCCGCTCGCACCGTCCGGGACGGTCTCCGCAAGCCCCGGCCGGGTCCTGGTGCCCTACGGGCAGGGACGGATCCGCGGCCTCGGCGCCGACGAGCTGGGGGCGCACGGCGCGGCCATGGACCGGCTGCTGGCCCTCGGCCTGCCGGTCGTGCCGGGGCTCACGGTGCCCGCGGGCGCCGCCGCGTCGCTGTGCGAGGCCGACACCGCCGAGGCCGCCGTAGAACTGGTCGAACAGCTCTCGGGGCGGCGCGTGGGCGACCCGGCGCGGCCGCTGCTGCTGCGCCTGTCGGCGAGCGCGCCCACCGAGGTGGCCGGACTGCCGCCCGACCTGGCCTGTCTCGGCCTCTCCCCCGCCCGCGCGGACGAGCTGTCCGCTGTCATCGGTAGCGGCGACGCCCTCTACGAGGTGTGGGCCGGCACGGTGCGCATGATCGCCGAGTACGCCCTCGACGTGCCCGCCGCCGTGCTCGACGACGCCCTCCTGGACACACCCGAACCCCGAGCCCGGGTGGAGGTGCTGCTGTCCCTGGCGGCGGAGCACGGCTCCCGTCCCTTCCCCGACGACCCGGCACAGCAACTCGCGCTGGCCGCGAGCGCCCTGCTCGGCCGGTGGGACTCCCCCCGGGCACGCAGGTCCCGCCGCGCCCAGAAGCTCCCGGCCGAGCTGGCCGTCGCCCTGCACGTCCAGGCCCTGCGCATCGGCCCCGCCGACCACTCGGGCTACGGCACCGCGGTCAGCCGCGACCCCGCGACCGGGCGCTTCTCGCCCCACGGCGCCTTCTTCCGCGGAGTGCGCCGCAGCGCCCCGGCACCGCACACCGGTGAGCCGCTGGAGCGGCTCGCGGGCGGCACCGCGCTGCTCGAACACTCCCTGCTCACACTGGAACGCCATCTGCGCACCCCGGTGTCGGTCGACTTCGAGGTGCGCGACGACGAGATCTCCCTGCTCGCCGCCTCCCCGCAACCGCGCCCGCCGCTCCGCGCCTCGGTCTGCCTGGCCGCGGACCTGGCCCGGGACGGGGCCCTCAGTCACGAGGAGGCCGTCCGCCGGATCGGCCCCGCGCAGGTCCAGGAACTGCTGCACGCGCAGTTGCGGCTGACCGGCGGCGAGGAGCTGCTGGTGAAGGGGCTGCCCGCGTCCCCCGGGGCGGCGACCGGGGCGGTCGTGCTGTCCAGTGAGCGCGCCCTCGAACTGGCCGCGGACGGCACGCGGGTCGTCCTCGTCGCCGCCGAGACGAACCCGGCCGACGTCCCCGGGATGCTGGCCTCCACCGCGGTGCTGACCGCCACCGGTGGCATCGCCTCCCACGCCGCCGTGGTGGCGCGGGGCGCCGGCAAGCCCGCGGTGTGCGGCGCGGAGGGACTGCGCGTGGACCGGGCCGCCGGCACGGTGCGCTTCGGTGAGCGTGTGCTGCGCGAGGGTGACCCGGTCTCGCTGGACGGCCGTACCGGCGCCGTCTACGCGGGGACGCTGAGCGTCAGTGTCGCCGGACCGCCGCCCGAGCTGTCCACCCTGCTGGAGTGGGCGGACTCCGCGCGCCGGCTGGGTGTGCGGGTCAACGCCGACACGGCCGCCGAGGTGGAGACCGCCCTCGCCCTGGGGGCGGAGGGGGTCGGGCTGTGCCGTACGGAGCACCAGTTCCTCGGTGAGCGGCTGCCGTTGATCCGGCGGGTGCTGCTGGCCGCCGACCCGGCCGCCCGCGACGAGGCGCTGGTCGGGCTGGAGCGCGCCCAGCACGAGGACTTCCGCGCGCTGCTGGCCGCCGTGGGGGATCGTCCGGTGACCGTGCGGCTGCTGGACGCGCCGCTGCACGAGTTCCTGCCCGCACCCGGGCAGGCCCTGGACGCTGCCGAGGAGCAGCGGGCCGCCGCGCTGCGGGAGGCGAACCCGATGCTCGGGCTGCGCGGGGTGCGGCTGGCGCTGCTGCACGAAAGGCTCTACCCGGCGCAGGCCGAGGCGCTGTTCACCGCCTGGGCCGATGTCGCCGCCACCGGCGTCCGGCCGCGGCTGGAGGTGATGGTCCCGCTCGTCAGCCTGCCGGAGGAACTGGCCGCCGCGGCCGCATACGTCCGCGGTGCCGCCGACGCGGTCGCCGCCCGCACCGGAGTCGAGGTGCCGTACCGGCTCGGCACGATGATCGAGACCCCGCGGGCCGCGCTGCTGGCCGGCGAACTCGCCGAGCACGCCGAGTTCTTCTCCTTCGGCACCAACGACCTCACCCAGCTCACCTACGGGTTCTCCCGGGACGACGTCGAGCGCCAGGTGCTCGCCTCCTACCAGGACCGCGGGTTCCTCACCGCCAGCCCCTTCGCCCGGCTCGACCCGCACGGCGTCGGAGCCCTGGTCGCCCTGGCCGCCGAGCGGGCCCGGGAGGTGCGGCCCGGCATCAAGCTCGGCGTGTGCGGTGAGCACGGCGGTGACCCCGAGTCGATCGCGTTCTGCGACGGCCTCGGTCTCGATTACGTCTCCTGTTCCGCACACCGCGTCCCGGTGGCCCGGATGGCCGCCGCGCACAGCGCCCTGCGGGAACCGGGCGAGCACAGCGGGAGCACACGATGACGACGAGCACCGTGACCGACGGCACGGCCCTGTCGGACAGCGAACTGGACGACCTGCGCGAGACCGTGCGGTCGGTGTGCGCCGACGCCGGTGGCACCGCCGCGGTCCGCGGGCTGTCCGAGGAGGCCCCCGGCATCGACGCCGGGTTGTGGGACGTCCTCGGCCGGCAGGTCGGCCTCGCCGCCCTGGGTCTGCCCGGGTCGGCGGGAGGCATCGGCGGCCTCGCCGAGATCACCGCCGTCTGCGAGGAGTTGGGCCGGACCCTGGCCCCGGTGCCGCTGCTGTCCTCGACCGTGCTGGCCGGGCAGGTGCTGGCCGGCTGCGGTACGGCCGACCGGGCGCTGGCGGAGCTGGCCGAGGGCGCCGTCCATGCCCTGGCGGTGGCCTCGCCCGACGGGACCTGGCGGGCGGACGCCGTGCCGGTGGCCGTCTCCTGGCAGGGCAGCGTGCCGGTGCTGGACGGCACCGCGCCGTTCGTCCTGGACGGTGCCGACGCCGAGACGCTGGTGGTGGCCGCGGCCGGGGCCGACGGCGTGGACCTCTTCCTGGTCGACCCGCACGAGCCGGGGGTCACGGTGCGCCGGGTGCCCACGCTGGACCTCAGCCGGGGCCAGGCCGTGGTCGCCTTCTCCGGCTGCCGGGCCCGGGCGCTGACCGCCGGCGGCGAGGGGGCGGACGTCGTCTCCCGCGCCCTGGACGTGGGCCTGGTGGCGCTGGCCGCCGAGCAACTCGGCGGCGCGCAGGCCGCGTTGGACATGACGGTGGCCCATGTGCGCGACCGCACCCAGTTCGGGCGGGCGATCGGCGGCTTCCAGGCGGTCAAGCACGCGTGCGCCGACATGCTGCTCCAGGTCGAGGCCGCCCGGTCGGCGGTGGTGCGCGCGGTCCGCTCGGACGGCTCGCCCGAGGCGCTGGCCGAGGCCGCGGCGGTGGCCCAGGCCTGGTGCGGCGAGGCGTTCGTCTCGGTCGCCGCCCAGTGCGTGCACCTGCACGGTGGGATGGGCTTCACATGGGAGCACGACGCGCACCTGTACTTCCGGCGCGCGCAGTCCGACGCGGTCCTGCTGGGCGGCGCCGCACACCATCGGGAACGGCTGGCCGGTCTGCTGGGCTGGTGACGTGGAAGGCGGGACGGCATGACCACCAGACTCATCGACGAGTCGTTGTTCGAGAGCCGGGAGAACCAGGAGTACGACGACGGGGCGCCACGGCGTCTCATGGGCGCCCGCTGCTCCGGGTGCACCACGGTCGTCTTCCCCCGGCAGGACTCGTGCCCCCGGTGCTCGCACGGGGCGATGGCCGCGCATGTACTGCCGGTGAGCGGACGGGTGTGGTCGTGGACGCTCCAGGCGTTCCCGCCCAAGCCGCCCTACCGGCCGCCGGCCGGCGGGCACCAGCCGTACCACCTGGGCTATGTGGACCTCGGTGAGGTGCTGGTCGAGGCGCGTCTGGCGGTGCACCGCGAGGAGATCCGGATCGGTCTGCCGGTCCGGCTCACCACGGTGACCGCGTACCAGGACGAGGACGGGACCGAGGTCATGACCTTCGCCTTCCGCCCGGAACGGGACGACGAGCGATGAGCCGCCGCGACGACGTGTACGTGGTCGGGTGCGGGATGACGCCGTTCGGACGCGACGAGAGCGTCAGCGGAATGGACATGGCCGAGCGCGCGGTGCGCGAGGCGCTCGCCGACGCCGGTGTCACCTGGGACGCCATCGGCTTCGCGGCCGGCGGCTCCGACGTGTCCGGCAAGCCCGACACGCTGGTGGGCCGGCTGGGCCTGACCGGAGTGCCGTTCGTCAACGTGCAGAACGGCTGCGCGACCGGCGCCTCCACCGTGCTGACGGTGGCCGACGCGCTGCGCGCGGGCGAGGCCTCCCTCGGACTGGCGGTGGGCTTCGACAAGCACGAGCGCGGGGCGTTCCACGTCTCCGCCGCCCGTTACGGACTGGGCGACTGGTACGCCGAGACCGGCATGATGCTCACCACGCAGTTCTTCGCGCTGAAGACGCGGCGGTACCTGCACGAGCACGGGATCTCGGAGCGGGCGCTGGCGATGGTCGCCGCGCGGGCCTTCCGCAACGGCTCGCACCATCCCCTGGCCTGGCGGCGCAAGCCGCTGACGGAGCACGAGATCCTCGACTCGGCCGAGGTCAGCCCGCCGCTCACCCAGTACATGTTCTGCTCGCCCGGGCAGGGCGCGGCCGCGCTGGTCCTCGCGCTCGGCGACCGCGCCTTCGACCTGTGCGAACGCCCCGTCAGGCTGGCGTCGCTGGCCTTCCGTACCCGCCGCTTCGGGTCGTTCGAGGTGTTCTCGCCCTGGCTGCCGCCGGGACCGCACCGCAGCCCCAGCGTCGACGCCGCGGAGGCGGCCTTCCGTACGGCGGGGGTGCGGCCCGCGGACGTCCAGGTGGCCCAGCTCCAGGACACCGACAGCGGCTCGGAGCTGATCCACCTGGCGGAGACCGGGCTGTGCGGCCACGGCGAGCAAGAGGAACTGCTGGCCGGCGGTGCCACCGAACCCACGGGCCGGACACCGGTCAACACCGACGGCGGTTGTCTGGCCGGCGGTGAGCCCGTGGGCGCCTCCGGGCTGCGCCAGTTCCACGAGGTCGTACGACAGTTGCAGGGCCGTGCGCCCGGTCTGCAGGTGCCTGGTGCTCCCCGGGTGGGCTTCACCCATGTGTACGGGGCGCCCGGGATCAGCGCGTGCTCGGTGCTGACGGTGTGAGAGGGGGCAGCCGTGCGGAACGGTGACGTGCTAGGGAACCCCGGCGCTGTTCACCGACCCTTCCCGAGGGCGACGGGACGACGGGCGGGCTGTTCGCCGACCGCAGGCCACTGCCCTGGTGAACGGCCCGGGCCGGTGGCGCATTGCGCCTGCCTCTGCGGCTAGTCCGCCTTCTGCTCGGCGGCGACGATGCGCAGCGCCAGGGACCGGACCGCCTCCAGTACGGACCGGGAGGGCAGCTGGGACAGCGGTCCGCCCTCCGCCCGCAGGGCGGTGACGAGCATGGTCGTGCTGATCAGGGTGCGGACGGCGAGGGCCTGTGCCGCGTGCCGGGCCTTGGCGGCGCGGGGGCTGCGGGTGGTGCCCTCGGGCAGGTAGTCGTAGCCGCGCTGGATGTGCCGCTGCTCGAACTCGTCCCGGAGCACCTTGACGTTGCCGTTGGCCGAGGCGACCTGGACCTGGTAGAGCCGGGCCTCGTCCGGGTTCTTCTCCACCCACTCCCACACGGCGTCGATGACGCGCACCAGACCCTCCGCGTCACCGGGCTCGGACTCCGGCCGGGCCGCCTCCACGACCGCGTTCAGCTGGTCGAAGACCCGGCGCATGGAGAGCTCGAGCAGTTCCTCCTTGCCGTCGAAGTGGTAGTAGACGGCGGTGGGGACCACCTGGGCCTCGTCGGCGATGTCCTGGACGCTGGTCTCCGCGAAGCCGTTACGGCCGAACACCCGCACGGCGGCGGTGATGATGTGCTGCCGCCTCGAGGGTCGGTGGGCGGGCTGCTTGCCGTTCTTCGTCGTGGCCGCCATCATGCTCCCTGCCCGCCGCCGTGAACCCGCGTTCTCCGGGTCGTTCCGTACTGACAGTGTATCCAGTAACTCCGACCCTCCGTCGGCATAATTCCTGCTGCGCGTTGGCCTCCGGGACACCGCCCGACCGGCATACTTGACAGCATGACGACATCCGGAACGCGCGCAGCTCACCGCCCCTCGCGCAAGCAGTGGGTGATCGAAGCGGCGACGGAGCTGTTCGCCACCCAGCCGCCGGACGAGGTGACGGTGGCCGACATCGCGGCCCGCGCCGAGATGACCTCGGCGGCGGTGTACTACCACTTCTCCTCCAAGGACCAGGTCCTGGCGGAGACCATGCGGGCGTTCGCCGCCGCGCTGCGCGAGCAGTTGCAGACGATCACCGAGGCGCATGAGCCCGGCTCGGACATCGGCGTGGCGGTCACCGCTCTGCTGGCCTGGATGGGCGAGCACCGCTCCGCCGCCACCGTGTTCTTCGTGTCGTCGGCCGGCATGAGCCAGGACGCCGAGGCGCTGCGCCAGGAGAGCCGCACGGAGGTGCTGGACGAGCTCGTGCGGTTGATCCGCAAGGCCCACGGGTCCGTCTCCGACGCCGAGGCGGCGGTGATCGGCCTCGGTCTGCTGGCGCTGCTGGAGACCGCGGCGATCTCGCAGGTCCGGGGGGACGACGTGTACCGGTCGCTGGGGCACCGCGCGTTCGTCCGCGAGGTCGGCGAGCTCGCTGAGCGGATCGCCGAACCGGCCAGCTAGACCAGCCCCCCGGTCGGCCACGCCCCCCGTGACCGACCGGGCCGGCTCACACCAGCAGGCGAAGGGGCTTGCTCAGCAACTCCCCCAGTGTGCGCAGGAATTCGGCGGCCGGTGCCCCGTCGACGGCGCGGTGGTCGAAGGTGAGGCTCAGGGTGAGCACCCGCGTCCGCAGCGGCCTGTCGTCCGCCCACTCGACGCCGTCCCTGAGCCTGCCCACCCCGAGGATCGCGACATTGCCGGGATTGATCACGGGAGTGAAGAAGTCGACGCCGTAGCCGCCGAGCGAGGTGACCGTGAACGTCGCCCCCTCCAGCTGCGCCGGGGAGATCCGCCCGGCGCGCGCGGCCTCGGCCAGGGTCCTGGCCCGGCCGGCGATTCCGGTCAGCGACAGCGCGGCCGCGTCCTCGATCACGGGAACCATGAGGCCGCCCGGTACGGCCACCGCGAAGCCCAGGTGGATGTCGTCGAGCAGATGGATGCCGTCGTCCCGGACCGTCGCGTTGAGCAGCGGGTGCACGCAGAGGGCCAGGGCTGCGGCCTTCAGGAGGAAGTCGTTGATGCTGGGCACCGGCAGGTCGCTGCCGGCCCACTCCTCCTTGAGCCGGTCCCGCAGCGACACCACGGCGTCCATCCGGACCTCGTAGCCGTGCGTCAGCTGGGCCATCTCCTGGAGGCTGGCGTGCATCCGGCGGGCGATGGTGCCGCGCATCCCGGTGAGCGGGATGACCTCGCCGGAGCGGGCGGGGGCGTGCTCCACGGGTGCCGGGGAGCCTGCCGGAACGACTGCCTCCAGATCGGCCCGGCGGATACGGCCGCCCGGCCCGGTGCCGTTCACCTCGGAGAGGTCGATGCCCCGCTCCTTGGCCAGCTTGCGCACCAGCGGCGAGGAGGACGTGCCGCTCGGCGGGAGGGACGCGGCGAGCGCCGCCACGTACTCTTCCACGTCCTCGGAGACGATCCGGCCGCCGGGCCCGGTGCCGCGTACGACAGCGAGGTCGACGTCGGTTGCCGCGGCGACGCGTCGGGCGTTCGGGGAGGACAGCAGGCGGTCACCGACGCCGTCGACGGAAGGGGCGGCGGCCACCCCGGCCGCGGCGAGCGGGGCCGTAGACGCGCGGGTGCCGGGGACGGCAGCCGTGGGCCGGGCGGGCGTGCCCGCGTCCCCCGGTGGCTGCTCGCCCTCCGCCAGCAGCCACCCGATGAGAGCCCCGGCGGGGACGGTGGTGCCCGCCGGGACCACCGGGTGGAACAGTCCCCCGGCCTCCGCCTCGACGTCCACGTCCACCTTGTCGGTGGCCAGCCGCAGCAGCGCCTCGCCCTCCGCGACGGGGGCGCCGGTGGGCACCAGCCATTCGTCGATCGTGCCTTCCTGCATGGTCAGGCCGATCTTCGGCAGCAGAACCTCGACCGCCACGTCGGTCACGACCTTTCGAGCAGGCGCCGGCAGCCCTGGGCGATGCGGGCGCGGTCGGGCACGTACGCCTTCTCCAGGACCGGCGAGAAGGGCACGGGTGAGAAGGGAGCGCCGATGCGCAGGACCGGCGCGTCGAGGTGGTCGAAGACCTCGTCCTGGATCTGGGCGGCGATCTCCGCGCCGAGCCCGCCGAAGGTGACGGCCTCGTGCACCACGAGCACGCGGTTGGTGCGGCGGACGGAGGCGAACATCGTCTCCGTGTCCAGCGGCTGCACGGTGCGCGGGTCGATCACCTCGATCTCCACGCCCTCGGCGGCGAGTTCGTCGGCCGCCGCGAGGGCCTCGCCCACCATGCGGCCGAGCGCGATGACGGTGACGTCGGAGCCCTGGCGCGCGGTGTGCGCCTGGCCCAGGGGGATGCCGTAGATCTCCTCGGGGACCTCGCCGACGCTGCCGAGCAGGACCTTGTTGAGCATGACGACGACCGGGTTGTCGTCCCGGATGGCCGAGACGGTCAGGCCCTTGGCGGTGTACGCGTCGCACGGCATCACCACCTTGAGGCCGGGCACGTGGGCGAGCCACGCCTCCAGGCTCTGGCTGTGCTGGGCGGCGGCGCCGAGGCCCGCTCCCGAGGCGGTGGTGATGGTGAGCGGCACCGACAGGGCGCCGCCGAACATGTACTTCATCTTCGCCGCCTGGTTGACGATCTGGTCGAGGCAGACGCCGATGAAGTCCATGAACATCAGGTCGACGACCGGGCGCAGGCCCTGGGCGGCGGCGCCCACGCCGAGGCCGACCAGGGCGGCCTCGGAGATCGGGGTGTCGATCATGCGGCGGGAGCCGAACTCGTCGAGGAGGTTGTCGAACATGCGGAACACACCGCCGTACCCGGCCACGTCCTCGCCGGCGACGAAGACGTTCTCGTCCTCGCGCATGGCCTGGGCGAGTCCTTCGTTGAAGGCCTTGACGTAACTCAGCTTGCGGGCCCCGGCGTTCGGGGCGACGGCCGGTGCTTCGGAGATCGTGGTCATGGCGGTCATCCCGAGTAGACGTTGAGCAGCAGGTCGGCGGGGTCGGGCAGGGGGCTCGCCTCGGCGTACGCGATGGCGTCGGCGATCTCGTCGCGGGTGCGCCGCCACACGTCGTCCAGCTCGGCGCGGGTCGCGGTGCCGTCGGCGACCGCGCGGGCCTCGATCAGGTCGATGGGGTCGCGCGACTTCCACTCGGCGACCTCCTCGTCCGAGCGGTAGGGGTGCCTGAGGCCCTTGACGCCCTGGTGGTCGAAGAAGCGGTAGGTCTTGGCCTCGATCATCATGGGGCCCGCGCCGGCCCGGGCCCGGGCGACGGCCTCGGCGGCGGCGCGGTGGACGGCGACCGCGTCCATGCCGTCGACGATCACGCTGGGCATGCCGTAGGCGGCGGCCCGGTCGGCGACGTCGGTGAGGAGCATGTGCCCGGACTGCGGGGTGAACTCGGCGTAGCCGTTGTTCTCGCAGACGAAGATCACCGGCAGGCCCAGGATCGCGGCCATGTTGACGCCCTCGTGCCAGGCGCCGATGTTGGTGGCGCCGTCGCCGAAGAAGCTGACGGCGACGCTGTCCTCGCCCTTGTAGCGGGCGGCGAAGGCGGCGCCCACGGCGATCGGGACGCCGGCGCCGACGATGCCGTTGGCGCCGAGCATGCCGCGGCTCAGGTCGTTGATGTGCATGCTGCCGCCGCGGCCGAGGCAGGCGCCGGTGACCCGGCCGTACAGCTCGGCGTACATCGCGCGGAAGCCGACGCCCTTGGCCACGGCGTGTCCGTGGCCGCGGTGGGTGGAGGTGATCTGGTCGTCGTCGCGCAGGGCCGCCATGACGCCGGCGGCGACGGCTTCCTGGCCGACATACAGGTGCAGGAAGCCGGGCAGCTTGCCCGCCTCCATGAGCTTTCCCGCCTCGGTCTCGAACAGCCGGATGCGCACCATGCGTTCGTGCAGGTCCTTGACGACCTGTGTGCTGACCTGCGTGGTTTTCTTCGACGCCGTCGACGCTCGTTGAGCCATCGTCCGCCCCTTCGTCCGAGGGAGGTTGCCAAGCAATCGGACTTACTTGCGCCGGTCTACAGTAACCGGCTGGGGGCACCTTACTGAAGAGCGTCTCTAATTACTATGCCCAGGCTCCGGGCGGCCGCCCCGGCCGTCCACCAACTCGACGACGTTGCCCTCCGGATCGGCCCAGAAGCTGATCCGGCGACCGCCCGCGCGGACCGCGAACGGGTCCGACAGGGGCCGGGCACCGGCGGCCGACAGTGCCGCCACCACCGGGTCCAGGTCGTCGACGTGGAAGGTGAGATACGACAGGCCGGCGCGGCCCGGCGACCAGGGCGTCACAGGTCCCGGCACCGGGGCCGACCGGGGAAGGATCAACTTCACGCACCCTCCCGAGGGCACCCGCAGCCAGACCACCGCCAACGCCCCACCGAGCCCGGCTGGACCGCCAACCGACTCCGGGACCCGCGAGCGGCGCTCGACGCGACAGCCGATCACGTCGCCGTAGAAGCGCTCCATCAGTTCCAGGTCGCGCACCACCACGCCGACCTCGAACGGCAGGGTCATGACCATCGCACCCACCCCCACGGGACACCGAGCGGCAACTTCGACACTTTCTATTGACAGACCACACTAAGTCCTGTTGCAGTTTCGGACACAACCCAGCCGTCGCATCACGAAGCCGGTCACCGGCTCGCGGCTGGGAGGATTGTGAGGACATCGTGGTCCAGACCAGTTCGCCGGAGCTCCGGGAAACAGCCAGCGGGCCCGGGTCACCGGCCCCGGTTCCGGCGGCTCCCCCGACCCCCGAATACGCGTCGTGGATCAGCCAGGACCGGTCCACCGACGCGGCGGCCGTGACGATGCGCAGGGAGGCGGCCGAACTCGTCGAGCGGGTGCTGGCGCACTACCGCGCCAACACGACGCACGAGGCGGACGGCCAGTGGACGGAACCCGTCGCGAACTACCTCGACGCCGACCGCTGGCAGCGCGAGACACAGGCCGTGCACCGCAGCGTGCCGCTGCCGCTCGCCATGTCCGCCGAGCTTCCCGGCCCGAACACCTACAAGGCGATCGACGTGCTCGGCATCCCGGTGCTGATCACCCGTGACCGGCAGGGCGTCGTCCACGCGATGATCAACGCGTGCCGGCACCGAGGCGCCAGGCTCCTCGAGGCCGGCTGCGGGGTGTCGAAGCGGCTCACCTGCCCGTACCACTCCTGGTCGTACGACCTGGCCGGGGAGTTGCGGGGCGTGTACGCCGAGAAGACCTTCGGCGAGGTCCCGCGCGAAGGCCGCAGCCTGGTCAGGCTCCCGGCCGGGGAGCGCGCGGGGATCGTCTTCGTCTCCCTCGACCCGGCGGCCCAGCCCGACCTGGACGACTGGCTCGGGGACCTGCAACCCCTGCTGGAGGGGCTGCGCCTCGCGGAGTGCCACCACTACTCCACCAGCGAGCTGACCAGCCCCAACTGGAAGGTCACCCTCGACGGGTACCTGGAGACGTACCACTTCGCCTCACTGCACCCGAAGACGGTGTTCGAGACGAACCTGTCGAACATGATGGCCCACGACACCTGGGGCCCCCACCAGCGCATCGCCCCGGCCCTGCGCCCCATCGCGCGGGCGGCCGAACTGCCGCCCGAGCAGCGCGACCCCGGGGACTGCGTCGGGCCCATCTACTGGCTCTTCCCCGGCCTCGCCATCGCCGGCGGCTGGCGCCAGAAGATCGCCGTCTCCCTGGTGCTCCCCCGCACGGCGACCGAGTCGGTGACGCAGCAGATCATCCTGCTGCGCGAACCGGCGGTCACCGACGAGGAGCGCCAGGCCGCCGACCGGTTCGGCGAGTGGTTCCACGAGGTGGTCCGCGACGAGGACTACGCGACCACCTACGGAGTACAGAAGGGCCTCGAGGCCCTCGCCGGGACCGACTTCGTCTTCGGACGCAACGAGCCCGGACTCCAGCACTTCCACCGCACCATTCACCAGCACCTGGACCAAGGCGCCTCAGCAGCCGCCAGAGCCACCAGGTGACCTACCAACCAGAATCGCGGGAGAACACCATGGTGGCTACGGGCAGCCTCGACGGACGTGTCGCGGTGATCACGGGCAGCACGCGCAGCATCGGCCGCGCCATCGCCGAGGCCTTCCTGGCCGACGGCGCCACGGTCGTGGTCAGCGGCCGCAGCGAGATCAAGGGCAAGCAGGCCCTGGAGGAGATGAACGCCGGGGACCGGGCCGTCTTCCACCCCTGCGACGCGGGCCGCCAGGAGGACATCGAGGCCCTCGCCGACTTCGCCGCCGAGCGCTTCGGGCGGCTCGACATCTGGGTCAACAACGCCGGCGGCAGCTCCGGCTTCGCCCCGATCCACCAGCTCAGCGACGAGGCCTGGCACGCCGCCCTCGACATGAACGTCAACAACTACTTCTACGGCACCCGCCGGGCACTGCCGAAGATGCTGGACGGCGGCTGGGGCCGCATCATCAACATCTCGTCGGTGGAGGGCAAGCAGGCCAACAAGCCCGCGATCAGCCACTACATCACCAACAAGCACGCCATCCACGGACTGACCAAGGCGACCGCCTTCGAGTACGGCACCCAGGGCATCACCTGCAACGCCATCTGCCCCGGCGCCGTCGACACCGACCTCATGCGGGCCGCGGGTCCCGCCGCGGCGGAGGCCGAGGGCATCTCGTACGAGGAGTGGCTGGGCCGGTTCGCCGAGCACGCCGCCACCAAGAAGATCACCACCGTGGAGCAGATCGCGGCCGTCGCCTCGCTGCTGGCGAGCGACGCCGGGGCGGGTATCACCGGCACGCTGATCAGCGTCGACGGCGGAACGGCACAGTGGTAGACGGGGCACGGGCAGGCGCGGGTACGGACAGCGGGAGATCTCGGTCATGAAGAGCTGGATCACGGACTGGCAGCGCAGTGAGCGGCTGCCGCACTACACCCGGGCCAACGCGGGCGAGACCCTGCCGGACCCCGCGAGCCCCCTGGGCTGGACCCTGGTCTGGGGACGGGGCCTGCAGGGCTGGCGCGACGGCTTCGTCGGGTTCGGCATCTACCGCGAGGAGGAAGTGGCCGGTCCCCGCCCGCCGTTCGTCGGCATGTTCGGCGGCCACTTCTATCTGAACCTGTCCCACATGCGGCTGTTCGGCATCCGTATGGGCCAGACCGCCGACCAGATCGACGCGGCCTTCGTCGGCCAGCGTTCCGACACCCCGGTGTACGTGGCGCACCCGGACGACCAGGACGAGGAGCTGACCGCCAAGGCGGGCGCGACACTCCAGCGGATGCTCGGCCAGACCTCCTTCCCGGAGGCCGACGCCGACCGCGAGCGGCTGCGTGCCCTGCGCCGCTCGCGCCCGGACCTCACCCAGCTGTCCGACGCCGAACTGGTCGCGCACGCACGGTCGTTGCTGGACGAGGTGGAGACGACCTTCCAGCGGCACGTGGAGTCCTCGCTGCCCGCGTCGGTCGGGCCGGCGATCCTGGGCCCGCTGTGCGCGGGCGTGGACCGGCCCGGCGCCATGCTCGACCTGATCGGCGGTCTCGGCGACGTCGACTCCGCCTCCCCGTCGACCGGACTGTGGACGTTGTCCCGTCAGGTGGCGGCCTCGGCGGAGCTGACCGCGCTGTTCGACCGGGGCCCGGCCGCGGTGGAGCAGGCGCTCGACGCCGCGACCGGTGACGTGAAGGCGTTCCGGGACTCCTTCGAGGAGTTCCTCGCGGAGTCCGGCGACCGCGGCCCCAACGAGTGGGACATCCACGCGCTGTCCTGGGAGGCGGCCCCGGTCCAGGCCCTGGCCCTGGTCGACCGGATCCGGCACAGCCCGGCCGACGACTCCCCCGCCGCCCGCCGCGAGCGCCTCACCGAGGGGCGCGAGCGGACGGCACGCGAGATCAGGGCCCTGCTGCCCGAGGAGACGCAGCCCCTGTTCGACGCCGGTATGCACGCCTCCCAGGTGTGGATCCCGGCCCGCGAGCGCACCAAGGCGAACTGCGTCACCGTCGTCAACGAGATCCGCATGGCGGTACGGGAACTCGGCCGGCGCGGCGTCGAGGCGGGCCTGTTCGGCCGCCCCGAGGACGTGATGATGCTGCTGGACACCGAGCTCGACGACTATGTCGCGGCCCCGGAGTCCTTCGGCCCGGTGATCGCGCAACGGCTTGAGGAGTACGCGGGCCTGTACGAACTGGAACCGCCGTTCTTCGTCGCCGCCGACGCGCAGACCGAGATCGACGGCTGGCCGCGACGCGCCGAGGAGCGCACCCCGGCCGCCGTCGAGGGCGATGTGCTCAGCGGGGTCGGCGGCAGCCACGGCACCTACACCGGCACCGTGCGGGTGGTCACCGACCCGGCCTCCTGCGAGGCTCTGGAGCCGGGCGAGGTGCTGGTCGCGCCGATCACCGACGCGGCCTGGACACCGCTGTTCCTGGTCGCCGGGGCGGCCGTCGTGGACGTGGGCGCGCTCAACAGCCACGCCGTGGTGGTCTGCCGCGAACTGGGCATCCCGGCGGTGATCTCCGTCGAGGGCGGGACACGGCGGCTGCGGGACGGCATGGTGATCACGGTCGACGGCGAGCGGGGCACCGTCACCGTCGACAGTGTCCCGGTGGCGCTCGGCAGTTGAGTACGCCGCGGGCCCGTCGCTGACTCCCCATCAGCGGCGGGCCCGCGGTCATGACCGCGAAAGGAACGTGTGACGCATGGCTGAGGCAATCATCGTCGCCGGCTGGATGGACTACGAGCCCGGCGACCGCGACACGATGCTGGGGCATCTCGTCGCACTGGGACACCGGACCCGCGAGGAGGAGCCGGGCTGTCTCGACTACGCCATGACGGCGGACCCGGACGACGGGCGGCGTATCCGGGTCTATGAGCGGTGGGTCTCGCGACAGGCCCTCGACGAGCACTTCGAGGCCGCGCACATGAAGGACTTCAGGGCGGCGTCGGCCGGGCTGACCCGGGTCGGCGTCTCGTTGGACGTCCACACGATCGCCGAGTCCCGGCCCATGCGCTGAGACGGCGCCCCCCGATCGGGGGGCGCCGTCTCTGTCTCAGTCACCCAGCCGCACCAGCATCTTGCCGACATTGCCGCCACCGAGCAGCGACAACAGCGCCCCCGCGGCGTTCTCCAGACCGTCCACGACCGTCTCCCGGGCGGTGATCCGGCCTTCGGCGAGCCAGCCCGCGACCCGTTGCTCGAACTCCGGCCGCAGGTCGTCGTGGTCGCGGACGATGAAGCCGCACAGGGTCAGCCGCTTGAGGACGGCCTGGATCAGATGGTTGATGTCCACGGTCCGCCGGTCGCCGCCGAACTGCGACATCATGCCGCACAGGGCGACCCGGCCGCCGGTGCGCAACGCGTGCAGTGCGGCGGCGAGTTGCTCACCGCCGACGTTGTCGAAGTAGACGTCGATGCCGTCGGGCGCGATCCGGGCCAGTGCGTCACGGACCGGCTCGGCGCGGTAGTCGGCGGCGGCGTCGTAGCCGAACTCCTTCACCAGCAGGGCGCACTTGTCGGGACCGCCGGCGGTCCCGACGACGCGGTCCGCGCCCAGCAGACGGGCGAACTGTCCCGCGGCGGTGCCGACGGCCCCGGCCGCCGCCGACACGAACACGGTGTCGCCGGGACGCAGCGCCGCGATGCGGGTCAGTCCCACGTAGGCGGTGAACCCGGTCTGGCCGAGCAGGCCCAGCCAGGTGGGCAGCGGGGCGAGCCGCGGGTCGATGCGGCCGGCACCGTCGGTGTCGGCCGCGTCCAGCACGGCCCGCTCCCGCCAGCCGAGTTGATGGCGTACGTACGTGCCCGGCGGCACCGACGCGCAGCGGCTCTCCTCCACCACGCCGAGGGCGCGGCCGTCGAGGGGCGAGCCCGGGGTGAAGTTGTGCGTGTAGTGCTTCTCGGTGCTCTCCAGGCGCCCGCGCATGGACGGGTCGACGCTCATGTAGAGGTTCCTCACGAGCAGTTGGCCCTCTCCCAGGGACGGCAGGGGGCGGTCCTCGACGGCGAAGTCGGCAGGGAGCGGTTCTCCGTCGGGGCGGCGCACCAGGCAGACCGCCCGGGTGGTACGGGGTGTCACGGGGTCACTGCTCCGGCTGCGGGGGCGTACGGCGCTGGGCGAGGCGGCCGACCCAGCCGGCCATCTGGAGGTCGGCGTGGCGCAGTTCGCCCGACTGCCAGCGGGCCTGGAAGTCGAAGAGGCCCTGCGCGCCGGTCGCGGGGTCGGTCACCTCGACCAGTCCGTCCTCGGTGAGCCGGTACACATGCCCGGTCAGGGGGTGGATCACTTGCTTGGGCATGGGGGCCTCACTCCTGCACTCGGCGGCGGACGCCGCGCTTGGTCACGGTCACCGGGCCCTGGACCCGGAGCCGGCAGGCGAGCCGGGTCAGGCCGTCCACCGGTCTGCGCAGGGACTCGATGCCCTCGCGTTCCAGCGGGCCCACGGGGGAACAGTTCTCGGCGCCCTCGTCGACCTGGACGAAGCAGGTTCGGCAGGTGCCCTTGCCTCCGCACAGGGTGGGCCAGCGGTAGCCGAGGCGCTGGGCGGCGGTGAACAGGTCCTCGCCGTCGAGGACTTCGAGCTCGACGCCCAGGGGTCTGACCGCCACCCGGTGGGTCACTTGTCCATCCACTGGTCGAGCGTCCGGTTGAAGTGGCGGATGCGGCTCTCCTGGTAGTTGGCCAGGGTGATCCCGGGCTTGCGCATCGCCTTCAGGCCCTGCTGGACGTAGGGGAGGTTCTCGCAGTCCTGGTCGAAGACGGGCCCCAGCACGCCCAGTTCGGGGATGTCGGCGAAGAGCATGTCCTCGGGCACCCAGCGGATCTTCGCGGGGGGCGGCACCTCGCCGGGCTGCTTCGGGGACGACATGAAGATGATCTCGGCGGTGCACGAGTCCGGGTCGAGGCCGTTGGGCCGGAACCGGTAGATGATGTTGGACTTGGCGCCGCCCCAGGGGTTGAAGTTGGGGAACAGCAGGTAGTTGATGGCGTCCAGCAGCTCGGTGTCCGGGGTCTTTGAGAAGTCCTGCGCCGAGGTGGACGCCAGCTGCGCGCGCATGCGCTCGGCGAGGACCTGGCGGGCGGTGCCGCCGGGCGGGATCGGCGGCAGTTCGTCGCCCTCCTGCATGACGAGGTCACGGCCCTGCGCGGCGGCGTAGAAGGCGCGGGAGTCGTAGAAGGTCTCCAGGACGTCCTCCTCCGTCACGGAGTCGGCCACGTGCGGGCTGGGAGCGCCCTGGATGTTGATCATCCGGTTCCAGTTCGGCTGGTCCGCCATGACGTCGTACTGCGAGTTGGCGTCGGCGAGCCACGGCAGCATCTGCGGGTGGGTGGCGATCACGTGGAAGGACTCGATGAACGCGTCCTGGGCGACCTTCCAGTTGCAGGGCAGCACCTTGGCGATGTGCAGCGACTTGTAGCGGTTCTCCAGCGGCCAGATGTAGTAGTCGTCGAAGGTGCCGCGGTAGCTGTCGAAGGATTCGGCGTACGGGTCCATGTTGATGAAGACGAAGCCGCGCCAGGTGGCCACCTGGGCTTCGGGAAGGGCGAACTTCTCGGGGGTGACGTGCGGGAAGTCCCAGGCGCAGGGCGGGGTCTGCATGGTGCCGTCGAGGTTCCAGGCGAAGCCGTGGAAGGAGCAGCGGAACTCGCTGACGTTGCCGCCGCCGGTGCGCAGTTTGCGTCCGCGGTGCAGGCAGACGTTGACGAAGGCGCGGATCTCCTCGGGGGCGGTGCGCACGACGATCAGGGAGTCGTCGCCGATCTCGTAGACCTCGTGGTCGCCGACCTCGGGGATCTCGCTCTCCAGGCAGGCGAACTGCCAGACGCGCCGCCAGACCTGCCGCATCTCGCGTTCGGCCCAGTCGCGGGAGGTGAAGCGGGCGGTGTCGATGTCCTCGCTGCCGAGGTGGTCGTTGTGCTCGTACCGCAGGGCGGCGGGTACCGGGCGGCTGTCCTGGTCGAGGTAGTCCTGGACGCTGGGCCCCGGGCATCGGGCAGTGGCCGGCTCCGATGTTTCGTCCATCATCTCTCCTCCGGCAGAAACTTTAGAAGGAGTGTAGTTACCGGCGACGCTCATGAGCAACAGTCGAGCCGGTCGACGAGCCCGCCCCCCGCACGTCTACGGCCTCACTAGCTGGGAACCAGCAATTTTTTGCGGCGACCCTCTCCCCAAGGCTGCCGGAGCGTGTCACACTCCGACCCACTTGAGGCTGTAGTGCCTCAAAAGTTTCTCAACGGATTTCCCCTTCCGGGACGGTCTCTGCCCTCCCGGCCACGTCCCCGCCGCGCCTCTCGCTCCGGGGCGACACACCACGGGAGTGCTCAACGATGAGTTCCAGACCCCGTCGCGCGGTCCGCCGCGCTCTGACCGCGATCGTCCCCGTCACCGCCCTGCTCGCTCTCGCGGGCTGTGGAAGCGGGACGACACCGGCCGCCGACTCCGCCAAGGCGGCTCCGGACTCCCCCGGCCTGATCGCCGCCCGCAAGGCCGTGGCGAAGTACTCCGCGCACCCGGCCGAGATCCCGGTCACCCAGCCGGTGGGCAAGCCGATCCCCGCGGGCAAGACCATCGACTTCATCCTGTGCGGCGTGCAGTCCTGCCAGGACCTGGCCAACTTCTTCACCGCCGCCGCCAACCAGCTCGGCTGGCACGTCCGTACGATCTCCACCCAGGGCACACCGGAGTCCGTCCAGAGCGCCTACGAGCAGGCGCTGCGCGACAAGCCCGACGCCGTCGTCTCCTCCGGGTTCCCACGCGCCGTGTACGCCAAGCAGCTCGCCCAGCTCAAGGCGGCGGGCATCCCCGTCCTCCAGTCGAACGCCGACGACGTCGTGGGCGACGGCATCTCCCTGCTCAAGAACGGGCCCCAGGACGTCGCCGTCCAGGGCGAGATGCTGGCCTCCTGGGTGGTGTCGGACAGCGAGGCCCAGGCCGACACCGTCTACTTCGACCTGCCCGCCTACACCATCCTCAAGCCCGTCAAGGACACCTTCGCCGCCAAGTACAAGGAGTGGTGCGCGGGGTGCGGGCTGGACACCGTGGACGTGCCGATCACCGCGATCGGCAAGGACATGCCGGACCGGGTGGTGTCGTATCTGCGCTCCCACCCGAAGGTGGACCACGTCGTGTTCTCACTGGGCCTGCTCAACGTAGGCGTGCCGACCGCGCTGAAGACCGCCGGCATCACCGGCAAGCACCTCGCCGTGAACGTCGGGGACGGACAGA
Source organism: Streptomyces sp. LS-MS-L19 (assembly GCF_058382285.1). Taxonomy (NCBI): domain Bacteria; kingdom Bacillati; phylum Actinomycetota; class Actinomycetes; order Kitasatosporales; family Streptomycetaceae; genus Streptomyces; species Streptomyces sp. LS-MS-L19. Next base: position 129,563 of record NZ_JBYCLL010000001.1, read on the forward strand.
ACTACCAGTACATCCAGAGCGGGCTCAGCGACGCCGCGATGGCCCTGAACTCGCACGAGGCCTCCTGGCTGCAAGTCGACGCGCTGGCCCGCCACTTCACCGGCCAGTCCATGGACGTGGACCAGAAGGCGGTACTGCCCAACATGCTCATCACCAAGGACAACCTGCCCAAGACCATCGGGGACTTCCCGATCGTCGAGGACTACCAGGCCCAGTTCAAGGCACTGTGGGGCGTGAGTTGAGCAGGCCCGTGCTGCGGGTGGCCGCCCTGTCGAAGCGATTCGGCGCCACCCGGGCCCTGACGGACGTCGACCTCGAGGTGGCGCCCGGCGAGATCCACGCCCTGATCGGGCCCAACGGCTCCGGCAAGTCCACCCTGATCAAGATCCTCGCCGGGTACCACCACGCGGAGCCGGGTGCGGTGGCCGAACTCGACGGCGAGCCCTTCGACCTGAGCCAGGTGGCGGCCTCCCGCCACGACCGGCTGCGCTTCGTCCACCAGGAGCTGGGCCTGGTGGGCGAGATGAGCGCGGTCGACAACCTCGCCCTCAGCCACGGCTTCGCCCGCACCGCCTTCGGCAACATCCGCTGGGCGGAGATGGAACGGCGCACGCACGCCCTGGTCGAACGCTTCGGCCTCGGCATCGACGTCCGCCGGCCGCTGTCGACGGCCACCCCCGTCCAGCGCACCGTGGTGGCCATCGCCGCCGCGTTGCAGGGCTGGGAGGGCCGCCGCGGCGTCCTGGTGCTCGACGAACCCACCGCCGTGCTGCCGCCGGGCGAGGTGGCCCGGCTCTTCGACATCGTGCGCGAGGTCCGCGACGCGGGAGCCGGCGTGCTGTACGTCTCGCACCGCATGGACGAGATCTTCGCGCTCGCAGACCGGGTCACCGTGATCCGCGGCGGACGCCGGATCGCCACCCGGGCGGTCGCCGACCTCACCCCGCGTTCGCTGGCGGAACTGATGGCGGGCGAGGAGATGGAGACCGACCACCGTCCGCCACCCCCTGCCGCTTCCGGCGGCCCCGTGCTGGAGGTGCGCGACCTGTCGGCCGGCCCGCTGCGCGGGGTCGGCTTCGACCTGGCCAGGGGCGAACGCCTGGGCGTCACCGGTCTGGTCGGCTCCGGCCACGAGATCGTGCCGTACGCGGTGTGCGGGGCCCATACCGGGCGGGTGGGCGGCCGGCTGCGGCTCCCGGAACGCTCCGCCCGGTGGACCGAGGCACGTGACGCCCGCGCCCTGGGTCTTCCCCTCGTCCCGGCCGACCGGGCGGCCGAAGGGGTGATCGGCGACTTCTCGGTCGGCGAGAACCTCACCCTGCCGCTCCTGGACCGGCTGCGCACCCGCTCCGGACGGCTGCGCCGCCGCCGTGAGGCCGCCCTGACGGAGGAATGGATCAGCCGGGTCGACGTCCGCACGGCCGGCCGCGGGGCCAGGATCACCACGCTCAGCGGCGGCAACCAGCAGAAGGTCGTCATGGCCCGCTGCCTCGCGCAGCGCCCGCCCGTACTGACCCTGTGCGAGCCCACGGCGGGCGTGGACATCGCCACCCGCCTCCAGCTCTACGACCTGATCGAGCGGCAGGCCGACGAGGGCATGGGCGTCATCGTGTCCTCCTCCGACACCCAGGACCTGCTCGCGCTGTGCACCCGCGTCCTGGTGGTGCGGGACGGCCGGATCGCACGGGAGATCAGCGGGCGGGACATCACCGAGTCCGCGCTCGTGCACGCCATGGAAGGAACCGAGTGAGATGACGTCCGTCCCGACCCGGGTGAGCGCCACCCTGTCGTTCCGCACCATCGGCGCGGTGTACGTGTGGCTGGTGATCGTCGTCCTGTTCTCCGTGTGGGCGCCGGACACCTTCCCCACGGCCATCACGGTCAAGCAGGTGCTCAACGGCAACGCGGTGGCCGGCCTGGTGGCGCTCAGCGTCGTACCGCCGCTGGCCGCCCGCGTCTTCGACCTGTCGGTCGCCTACACCATGTCCCTGACCAGCGTGCTGACCGCCCACTTCCTGGTCGCGACGGGCCTCGGTCCCGTGGCCGCGATCGCCCTGGCGATGGGTGCGGCCCTCCTGGTCGGGGTGGTCAACGCCCTTGTGGTGGTGGTCCTGCGTGTCGACTCGTTCATCGCCACGCTCGCCACCGGGGCGCTCATACAGTCCTTGATCACCATGGTCACCAACGACAGCTCGATCACCGGGGTGCAGCTGCTCGCCAAGCCGTTCGCGAGCATCGCCCAACTGGACGCGGGCGGCATCACCCTGCCGGTGCTGTATCTGCTGCTCGCCGCCCTCGCCATCTGGTTCGTGCTGGAACACACCGCGACCGGACGCCGGTTGTACGCCACCGGGTTCAACGCCGACGCGGCCCGCCTCCAGGGAGTGCGCACCGACCGGCTGCGCTTCGGGACCCTGGTCACGTCCGCGCTGCTGTCCGGTTTCGCAGGAGTGGTCTTCGCGTCCTCGGTGGGGTCCGGATCGCCGACCGCGGGCAGCCCGTATCTGCTGTCGGCCTACGCGGCGGCCTTCGTCGGGGCGACCCAGCTGCGCGCGGGCCGCTTCAACGCCTGGGGGACGGTGATCGCGGTGCTGCTGCTCGGCACCGGGATCACCGGCCTCGGGCTCGCCACCAGCGCCCAGTGGGCCGCGAGTCTGTTCACCGGCTCCGTCCTCATCGTGGCGCTGGTCCTCACGGGCGGCCGGATCGCCCTGCCCACCGTGCTGCGCCGCCGGGCCGGGAAGCTGCCCGGCCCCGAACAACCTCAAGGGAGTACCGATGATGAAAGCCGTGCAGTACCTGCGGGTGGGACACGCTCCTGAGCTCGTGGAGGTGCCGGTGCCCGAACCCGGCCCCGGCCAGGTGCTGTTGAAGGTCACGGCGGCGGGCCTGTGCCACTCCGACATCGCGGTGATGGGCTGGCCCGAGGAGGCGTTCCCCTACGCCCTGCCGATGACGCTCGGCCACGAGGGGGTGGGCACGGTGGCGGCGGTGGGCGCCGGCGTCACCGAGGTGACGGAGGGCGAGGCGGTGGCGGTGTACGGCCCGTGGGGCTGCGGCCGCTGTCACCCGTGCGCCGAGGGCAGGGAGAACTGCTGTCCGCACGCGGCGGAGCTGGGCATCGTGCCGCCCGGGCTCGGCCGGCCCGGCGCGCTGGCGGAGTACATGCTGGTGGACTCGCCGCGCCACCTGGTCCCGCTCAACGGCGTCGACCCGGTGCAGGGTGCGCCCCTCACCGACGCCGGACTGACCCCGTACCACGCGATCCGCAGGTCGCTGCCGAAGCTGCTGCCCGGCAGCACGGCCGTGGTGATCGGCGTCGGCGGCCTGGGCCATCTCGCCGTGCAACTGCTGCGCGCGCTGACTCCCGCGCGGGTGGTCGCCCTCGACACGAGCGAGGACAAGCTCCAGCTGGCGGGCAAGGTCGGCGCCCACGAGACACTGCTCTCCGACGGCGACGCGGCCGCACGGATCCGGCAGCTCACCGGGGGTACGGGGGCGGAGGTGGTCCTGGACTTCGTCGGCGCCGAGGCGACCCTGGCGGTCGCGGCCGCCTCGGTGGCCGTGGCGGGGGATGTCACGGTGGTCGGCCTCGGCGGGGGCACGCTGGCGGTCGGCTTCGGCGGCGGGCTGCCGTTCGAGGTGTCGGCCGCCTTCCCGTACTGGGGCAGCCGGACCGAGCTCATGGAGGTCCTCGACCTCGCGCGCCTGGGGCTCGTGTCGGCCCACGTCGAGACGTTCACGCTGGAGCAGGCGCCCGAGGCGTACGAGCGCCTGCACGCCGGGGACATCAACGGCCGCGCGGTGGTGCTGCCGCACGGCTGAGCCCCGGCAGAAAGAGGGCCGGCGCCTTCCCGGCGCCGGCCCTCTTTGGCGTGTCCGCCCTCGGCCTACGGTGTGTCCGCCGTCCGCCTACGGTGTGTCCGCCATCCGCCGCACGCACCGCCGCAGCACCGTCAGGAACTCCGGCGTCCGCCACGGCCCCACGTCCACGCGGCCGGTGTCGGCCACGCCGAGGTCCTGCATGTCGTAGCGGCCCCGGCAGTGGCCGAGGGTGAAGTAGCAGACCTCGCCGCGGCCGTGCGGCTTGAGGTACAGCACCGGTCGGGGCGCGCTGTCGCGGGCGGCCGTGTCGCCCTCGGCGAAGCCACGGCACGGTCCCGTGTACTCGGCGTGCAGCAACACCTCCGGTTCCCCGTGCAGTTCGCACACGTACAGCTCGTCGGTGACCGTGAACGGATCGATCCCGGCGACCAGCGGGTGCTCGGGCCGGGTCACCCGCACCTCGTACGGCTCGATCGGCGGGTGGGCCAGGAACTGGCTGCCGAGCACCTGCGCCAGGTCCCCGAGGAGCCGGGGGGTGGTGAACTCCCGCGGTCCGTCACCCGTCGACGGCTCGATCACCGCGTTGGTCCCGTGCAGGGCCAGCCAGCGTCCGCCCCGCTCGACGAACCGGGCCAGCGCGGCCCGCTGCGCCGGTCGGGGCCGGACGTCGCAGGTGTAGGTGACCAGCAGATCCGCCGTGTCCAGGGCGGGCAGACAGTCGTAGTCCTGGTACACCGTGGTGCGCACCCGCGGTTGTTCGGCGAGCAGTTCCAGCAGCCGGAGCCGGGCGTGGTCGAAGTCGTGCCAGCGGCCGCCGCAGACCAGTACGGCGTCCAGGCGGCCGGCCGGGCCCGCCACGGCTCAGTACTGGACGCGGGTCAGGAGCCCGCCGTCCACCACGAGGTTGACGCCGACGCAGAAGGAGCCGGTCCGCCCGAGCAGGAACGCGACCGCCGCGGCCACGTCCTCGGCGGTGCCGTAGCGGCCGATGGGCAGCTTGGCGAGGACCTCCTCGTAGACCTCCGGGCGGCTGGTGCGGATGGTCTCCCAGGCGCCGCCGGGGAAGTCGATCGGGCCGGGCGAGACGGTGTTGACGCGGATGCCCTTGGGTGCGAGGGAGTGGGCGAGGGCGGAGGCGTGCTGGACGACGGCCGCCTTGAGCGCGGAGTACGAGTTCGCTCCGGCCGGGCGCGCGGTGTCGGACGCGTTGGTGGTGCCGATGGCGACGACGGCGGCCCGGTCGGAGGCCTCCAGGTGCGGAAGGGCCGCCTCGACGAGGCCCGCGAAGGGGATCAGGTCGCCGCGCAGGCTGGCCTCCCAGGACGTGGGGCCCTTCACGTTGCCCGCCGACACGTTGGACACCAGCAGGTCGAGGCCGCCGAGTTCACCGGCCGCGCGCTCCACGAAGCCCGCGAGGGCGGCCGGGTCGGTGACGTCGACCGGTTCCGCGAACACGGTGGCGCCTTCGGCCCGCAGTTCTGCGGCCGCCTTGGCCAGCCCCTCCTCGCCCCGGGCGCACAGGGCCAGCGCGCAGCCCTCGGCGGCCAGGGTCTCGGCGATCGCCCGGCCGATGCCCCGGCTCGCGCCGGTCACCAGTGCCTTCGCGCCTGTCAGTCCCAGATCCATCGTCGTCACTCCTTTGTGAGAAGGCCTGTTGGAGGTCTCTTAGTTGCCGGGAAGCCGTGAGAACGGCGCCCGGTCCGTCCGCGGCTCCGGCGGCAGCTTCAGCACGCGCTCGCCGATCAGGTTGCGCTGGATCTGGTCGGTGCCTCCGGCGAGGCGGTAGCCGGGGGCGCCGAGCAGGTGCTGGGTCCAGGCGAAGGTGCCCGGATCGCCGGTGTCGGCGCTGATCCGCGCGCCCATGAGCTCGGCGGCCACCTGGCCGGTGCGGGTGAGCAGTTCGGACGCCATGAGCTTGGTCAGGGAAGCCTCGGGCCCCGGTCGGCCGCCGGCGGCGCTCGTGCGGGCGACCCGCTCTACGGTGGCCTCGCGCAGGGCGGCCCGCACGTACAGGTCGGCGAGGAGCTGCCGGGCCAGGGGGTCGGTGGTCCGGCCGAGGGAGCGGGCGAGCGCGAGGACGTCCGGGAAGGTGCCGCCCTTGCGGCGGTTGCCGCTGCCGGAGGCGGTCCGCTCGAAGGCGAGGGTGGTGGTGGCGACCTCCCAGCCCTGGCCCGGCCGCCCGATCCGCAGGGCGTCCGGGACGCGTACGCCGCTGAGGAAGACCTCGTTGAAGGAGGCGCCGCCGCTCATCTGCCGGATGGGGCGCACCTCCACACCGGGGGCGTCCATCGGGACCAGGAAGGCGGTGATGCCGGCCTGTTTGACGACGTCCGGGTCGGTGCGGGCGAGCAGGAGACCCCAGTCGGCGAACTGGGCGCCCGAGGTCCACACCTTCTGGCCGTCGATCACCCACGCGTCGCCGTCCTGACGGGCGCGGGTGCGCAGGGCGGCGAGGTCGGATCCGGCGCCGGGTTCGCTGAAGAGCTGACAGGCCAGCAGATCGGTGCGCAGGAACGCGCGGGCGTACTCCTGGCGCTGCTCGTCCGTCCCGAACAGGGAGACGGCCATCGCGACCAGGCGCACGGTGACGCTGATCAGCTCGGTGGACGGCGGCACCTCGAACGCGGACTCCTCCTGGGCGAAGACCGCCACGTGCGCGGCGCTCAGGCCCGCGCCGCCCTTGTCCGCGGGGAGCGTCAGCGCCTGGTAGCCGGCGTCGAAGCGGGCCCGCTGGTAGGCACGGCAGCGCTCCAGCAGCAGGAGTTCCTCGTCGTGCGGGAGGTTGTGGAACACGGCGAGATCGGCCTCTGCCGCGGACTCCTGGGACCGCGCCGGTTCCAGCACGGTGGCCAGCCACTGCCGGACCTGCCGGCGCCATGGGTCCGGATCGGGCTGGGACATGGCTCCTCCTCGACTACTTACCAGACGACGGATTGAGTAACGGCGAGCGGGACGCCTGCCTTGATGACACCTGAAGCATGCGGGAATGGCTTCATCCGGGATCAGAGTGTTCCGTACTTTCTTGATAAACGCTACAGTCTCAGCATCCCTCTCTCCCGTCGGCATCGGGAGAGGACCGAGGAGCCGCCGGAGGAGCCATGTCGCTGCTGCCACTCGACCGTCGCGCCCAGGACACACCCGACGAGCCCGCCCTGGCGGACGACCTGGGCGTGCTCACCTGGTCCGGCCTCGCCGACCAGGTGGCGCGGGCGGCGGTCCGGCTGCTGGAGTTCGCGCCCGGACCGGAGGACCGGATCGCCGTCCTCGGCGACAACGCGATCCCCACGCTGGTGACCCATCTGGCGGGTCTGCGCGCCGGAGTGGGGACCGTGGCCACCTCCCGGAACCTCACCTCGGGAGAACTGGTCGACCAGATCATCGACGCGGGCGTGACCGGGATCGTCGCCGGACCGGTCGGCGCGGGTGCCGCCCTCGACGCGGCCCGGGAGCTGGGGCTGCCGATCGTGACGCACGGAACCCCGGCGGCCGGGCACGCCTTCGACTGGGACCTCTGGCTGGCCGCCGCGCCCGCCGATCGCACCCTGCCCACGGGCCGGCCCGCCCGGCCGCCGCTCGTCTACACCTCGGGAACCACCGGACGGGCCCGCGGCACCGAGGTGCGCTGGGTCGGCGGCCCGGTCGCCGACAGCGCCGCCTACCTCGCCGCGATGTCCGCCCGGCCCGGCTTCCCGCCGGGCCCCCACCTGGTGTGCGGTCCCCTCCAGCACAACGCGCCGCTGACCTCGCTGCGGCACCTGGCGGCCGGTGAGCCGGTGGTCGTCCTCGGCCGGTACGACCCGGAGACGTTCCTCAGCCGGGTGGAAAGGTGGCGGGTCTCCTCGACGGTGATGGTCCCGACCCACTTCCAGCGACTGCTCGCCCTCCCGGACGACGTCCGCTCGCGCTACAACGTCTCCAGCCTGCGGCAGGTCTCCCACACCGGCTCCGCGTGCCCACCGGACGTCAAGCGCGCCATGATCGACTGGTTCGGTCCGGTGCTGACCGAGTCGTACGGCGCCAGCGAGGCGGGGACGGTGGCCCGGATCAGCAGTGCCGAGTGGCTGGCGCACCCGGGCTCGGTCGGCCGCGTCCGGCCCCCCTTCGAGGTACTGGTCACCGACGACGACGGCCGGCAACTGCCGTCCGGCGAGCGCGGGTTGCTGGCCTTCCGCGCACCGGACGAGCAGGGCGTGCGCTATCACGCGGACCCGGACAAGACCAAGGCCGCCTACCTCTCCCCCGGCGTCTTCACCCTCGGCGACATCGGCTACGTCGACGCCGACGGCTACATCTTCATCACCGACCGGGCAGCCGACGTCGTGGTCTCCGGCGGGGTGAACCTGTACCCGGCCGAGAGCGAGGCGGTCCTGCGGCAGCACCCGGCGGTCGCCGAACTCGCGGTGATCGGCGTGCCCGACCCCGACTTCGGCGAGGCGCTGCGGGCGCTGGTCGTGGTGGCGGGTGACGAGCCGCCGGCCGAGGAGCTGGACCGGTTCTGCCGCGAGCGCCTCGCCGCCTACAAGTGCCCGAAGTCGTACGAGATCGTTCCCGAGCTGCTGCGCAACGCCATGGGCAAGCTCGACAAGCGCGCGATGCGCCGCCCCTACTGGAGCTCGGAACGGACCATCGCCGGCTGAGCCGCTCCCGCTCCCCCGAGAACGCAAGGATCACCCATGACCGAACTCCTCCTCGTCCGGCACGGCCTCCCCGTGGCGGGCGTGTTCGACCCGGGGCTGTCGCCCGAGGGCACCGCCCAGGCCGAACGCCTCGCCGCGTGGCTCGGCCACGAGGACCTCGACGCCCTGTACGTGAGCCCGTTCCGGCGGGCCCGTGAGACGGTGGCGCCGCTGGAACGGCTCACCGGCATGACCGCGACGGTGATCGACGACCTGCGCGAATGGGACACCGACGTGTCCCAGCCGTACACCCCGCCCGAGCAGATCGGCACGGGCGACCCCCGGTCGGCGGCGCTCGCCGAGGGGCGCTTCGAGGACTTCGTGCCCGACCTCGACTGGGACGCGTTCCGCGGGCGGGCCGTGCGCGCCATGGACACGATCCTGGACGCCCACCCCGGCGGGCGGGTCGCGGCCGTGTGCCACGGCGGCATCACCAACACCTACCTGGCGACGGTGCTCGGCCTGCCGACGATGTTCTGGTTCCACCCCGGCTACACCTCGGTCAGCAGGGTGCGGCGCATGCCCGGCGGGCGGATCGTCCTGCACTCGGTGAACGAGACCGCCCACATGATCGCCGACCGCGCCACCGACCCGGTCGCCTGAACCCACTGCCCACGGGCGTCGCCACGGTCGGCTGTACCCACGGCCCACGCGCCGTCGCCCCGGTCCCCTGAAGCCCCAGCCCAGCCGCCGTCGCCCCGGTCCCCTGAATCCCCAGCCCACCCGCCGTAGCCCCCGGTCGCCTGATCCCGCTCCCACCCCCAGGAGGTCCCCGGCCATGCCCGGATCCGTCATCGTCGCCGGCGCCAGGACGCCCATCGGCAAGCTGATGGGCGCCCTGAGCACCCTGTCCGCAGTCGATCTCGGCGCCCACGCCGTCCGCGCGGCACTGGCCGCCGCCCACGTGGACCCGCAGGCCGTGCAGGCCGTCGTCATGGGCCATGTGGTGCAGGCCGGGGCGGGCCCCAACTCGGCCCGGCAGGCCGCGGTCCGCGCCGGGATCCCCTTCTCCGTACCGGCGAGCACAGTCAACAAGCTCTGCCTGTCCGGGTTGCACGCCATCGCCCTGGCCGACCTCATGATCGCCTCCGGCCGTCACGAGGTGGTCGTCGCGGGCGGCATGGAGTCCATGTCCGGCGCCCCGCACCTGCTGCTCGGATCACGCACCGGCTGGAAGTACGGCCCGACCGCAGTGGCGGACGCCCTGGACCGCGACGCCCTCGTCTGCGCCTTCGACGGCGTCTCCATGGGCGCGGCCACCGAGCGGTACCAGCAGCCGTTCGCCCTGACCCGGCAGGAACAGGACGAGTACAGCGCGCTCTCCCACCAACGGGCCGCCCACGCCCGGCAGTCGGGCGCGTTGTCCGAGGAGATCGCGCCCGTCACGGTGGCCGGACGCCGGGGCGAGACGGTGGTGGACGCCGACGAGGGCGTACGACCGGACAGCACCGCCGAGACCCTCGGCCGTCTGCGGCCGGCCTTCTCCGGCACGGGCACCGTCACCGCCGGCAACTCCTCCCAGCTCTCCGACGGAGCGGCGGCCGTCGTCGTGATGAGCGCCGAGCGCGCCCGTCGGGAGGGACTGACACCGCTCGCCGAGATCGGCGCCTACGGCACGGTCGCGGGCCCCGACCCCTCCCTGCTCGTCCAGCCGGCCGGCGCGGTCCGTGACGCCCTCGACCGGGACGGCCGGCTCAAGGCCGCCGACCTGGACCTGTTCGAGATCAACGAGGCGTTCGCCGGGGTCGCCCTCGCCTCCGTGCGCGAACTGGACGTCCCGCTGGACAAGGTGAACGTCAACGGCGGCGCGATCGCCCTCGGCCACCCGGTCGGCATGACCGGAGCCCGCCTGGTGCTGACCCTCGCCCAGGAGCTGCGGCGGCGCGGCGGCGGCAGTGGAGCGGCGGCCCTGTGCGGAGGCGGCGGCCAGGGGGACGCGCTGCTGCTGCACGTACCGGCACAGACCTGAGACCCGGAGCGCACTCACCATGAACGACCGACTCACCCTGACGGTGGCCGCCCGCACCCCCGTGGCCGACGGCGTGGTCAGCCTCACCCTCCGGCGTCCCGACGGCGGTCCGCTGCCCTCCTGGACGCCGGGCGCCCACATCGACGTGGTCCTGGACAGTGACGCGGGCGACCTGGAGCGGCAGTACTCCCTGTGCGGAGACCCGGCCGACCGCGGGGCCTGGCAGATCGCGGTACTGCGCGAGCCACAGGGCCGCGGCGGGTCCGCGTACGTCCACGACCGGCTGCTCGTAGGGGCCGGGGTGCGGGTCCGCGGCCCGCGCAACAACTTCCCCCTGCGGCCCGCCGCCCGCCATCTGTTCATCGCCGGCGGCGTCGGGATCACGCCCATCCTTCCCATGGTCGAGGCGGCCGAGGCCGCGGGCGCCGACTGGAGCCTGCTCTACGGCGGCCGCACCCGAACCTCCATGGCCTTCCTGGACCGCCTCGCCCCGCACGGGGACCGCGTCCTCGTCCGCCCCCAGGACGAGTACGGCCTGCTGGACCTCGCCGCCCACCTCGGGGTGCCCAAGGAGGGCACCCTGGTGCACGCCTGCGGTCCCGAGCCCCTGCTGCGGGCGGTGCGGGAACAGTGCGCGGGCTGGCCGCCCAGCACGCTGGGCGTCGAACGCTTCGCCCCGGTGCAGGCCGCCCAGACCGGTGCGGCCAGGGCCTTCGAGCTGGAGCTCGCACGGTCCGGGCTCACCCTCACCGTGCCGCCGGACCGTTCGGTGCTCGAAACCCTGGAGGAGGCCGGCGTCGACGTCGACTTCTCCTGCCGGGAAGGCACGTGCGGCACCTGCGAGACCGATGTGCTGGAGGGCACGCCCGACCATCGCGACTCGCTGCTGACCGAGGACGAACGGGCCGCCGGCGACACCATGTTCATCTGCGTCTCCCGCTCCCGCGGGCCGCGTCTCGTCCTCGATCTCTGACACCGCCCACCTCCCGCTCACCCTCACCGGAAAGGACGGACCGCTGATGGATCCCGTCACCCGTCTCGGCGTCGTCGGCTGCGGCCTCATGGGCTCCGGCATCGCCGAAGTCGCCGCCCGCCACGACATCGACGTACGCGTCGCCGAACCCACGCCGGACGCGGCCGAGGCGGGCCGCCGCCGCGTCACCGCCTCCCTCGACCGCGGCGTACGGCACGGCAAGCTCACTGCGGAGCAGCGTGATCAGGCCCTCGCCCTTCTGTCGTTCACCGTGGACCTCGGCGACATGGCCGACCGGCAGTTCGTCGTCGAGGCCGTCGCCGAGAACCGTGACGTCAAGACCGAGGTCCTGCGCGTCCTGGACAAGGCGGTCGAGGACCCGACGGCGGTCCTGGCCACCAACACCTCCTCGATTCCCGTCGTCGATCTCGCCGTCGCCACCGAGCGGCCCGAGCGGGTCGTCGGCCTGCACTTCTTCAACCCCGTCCCCGTGCAGCGGCTGGTCGAGGTGATTCCCGCCCTCGTCACCGGCGCCGACACGCTGCGGCGGGCCCGTGACTTCGCCGGGCAGCTGGGCAAGGAGGCCGTCCAGGCGCCCGACCGCTCCGGCTTCGTCGTCAACGCCCTCCTCGTGCCCTACCTGTTGAGCGCGGTGCGGATGGTGGAGTCGGGCGCCGCCCGGCCGGACGACATCGACCGCGGGATGGAACTCGGGTGCGCGCACCCCATGGGACCGCTGCGCCTGCTCGACCTCATCGGCCTCGACACCGCGCAGGCCGTGGCCGAGTCGATGTACGAGGAGTACAAGGAGCCTTTGTACGCCCCACCGGCCCTGCTGCGCCGCATGGTCGCCGCGGGTCACCTCGGCCGGAAGAGCGGACGAGGGTTCCACACGTACGAGAGTTGAACCGCCCCCGGCCGGTTCCTGTACGGCTAGCCGGCGGACACTTCGGCCACTTGGGAGCCTTCGCGGCGTATCCGCTCGACACCCCAGGCCCCGAGCGGCTCAAGGGCGCGATTCAGTGTGTGCCCGTGCTCCGTGAGGGAGTACTCCACGCGTGGTGGCACCTCGGCGTACACCACCCGGTGCACGAGGCCGTCCTCCTCCATCTCCCGCAGGTGCTGCGTCAGCATCTTCTCGCTCACTCCCGGTAAGCCGCGCCGGAGTTCGGCGAAGCGACGTATGCCATGGGCTTCGAGTTCCCAGAGGATCAGTCCCTTCCACTTCCCGCTCACCACGTCGAGCGCGGCGTCGATGCCGCAGATGTAGGGCCCGCATCGGGGTGCCTTGGCCATCACTGAACCCCTTACTAAAAGGTAAGTACCGCAGTAAATAGTGGGTACTTCCGACCCTAGCGGCGCTCTCCGAGCATGGAGGGGTGATCGAACAACCGAACTCCACCAGCAGGCGGAACAGCGCCGTCACCGTGCTCGGGCTGGGTCCGATGGGCCAGGCCATGACCCGCACCCTTCTCACCGCCGGACACCCCGTCACCGTCTGGAACCGGACCGCCGGCCGGGCCGACGGCGTCGTCACCGCCGGGGCGACCCTCGCCGCCACCCCCGGCGAGGCGGTCGAGGCGAGTGACCTCGTGATCCTCAGCCTCACCGACTACCGGGCGATGTACGACATCCTCGGCGACGCCACCGCATCGCTCGCCGGCCGCACCCTGGTCAACCTGAGCTCCGACACGCCCGATCGCACTCGCGAGGCGGCCACCTGGGCGGCGGCCCACGGCGCGGGTTTCCTCACCGGAGGTGTGATGGTTCCGGCGCCGATGGTGGGGACCGAGGCGGCCCACGTCTACTACAGCGGCCGTGAGCAGGTGATGGAGACCCACCGGGCCGTGTTGGCCGCGCTCGGGACACCGAGGTATCTGGGCGCCGACCCCGGACTCGCCCAGCTGATGTACCAGGCCCAACTCGCCGTGTTCCTCACCGGCTTGTCCGCCCTGATGCACGCGACCGCGATGCTGGGCACGGCAGGGCTCAAGGCATCGGAAGCGCTGCCGGAGCTGCTCTCCTTCACCGACTCGATCGGCGCCATCCTCAGGGCCGGTGAGAGGAAACCCGGTGTCGCGCTCGACGCGGGAGAGCACCCCGGCGACCTCAGCACTGTCACCATGATGGGTGCGACCGCCGACCACATCGTCGAGACCAGCGCCTCACTCGGCCTCGACCTCGCGCTCCCCCAGGCCGTGCAGGCCCACTACCGACAGGCGATCGGGAACGGCCACGGCAGCGACAACTGGACCCGCATCATCGACAGCATCCGACAGCGGTACTGACCGGCCGCGCAGGCGGGTGGAGGGCCCGGTGCAGGTGACCTGGGGCCCGTGGACAGGACCTGAGCGCCGTCCGCCTTCCCCGGACACGGCGTCGGCCGTCAGCCGTCGTGCTCGGTCCCGATCAGGACGAAGGCCACCGTCACCGGCCGGCCGCTGAGGTTGCGCCAGGCGTGCCGGGTGCCGTTCTGGATGACGATGTCCCCCGCCGCCAGCGGAGTGCGGGCGCCGTCGTCGAGTTCGAGGGTGATCTCGCCCTGGATCACGATGCCGTAGTCCACGGTCGGCGTCGTGTGCATGCCGTCGGGTTCGATGAGTTCGGCGATGCCGGGTGAGTCGGCCCGCTGTTCCCGGTCGAAGGCGACCGGGTCGAAGGCAGGGTCGGCGAACGCGGACTCCGGTGGGAAGGTCAGGACGATGAAGCGGGTGCCGCCGGGCGCCGGAAGCAGGCTGGTGACCTTCGGTGTCGGGTCCTCGCCCGCCCGGCTGACCGGTTGGCCGGGGTCGGTGGCCCACGGCAGCCGGGAGACCCAGCCCGGCAGGCTGGTGAACTCCCGGCTGCGCGGCACGGGCCCGTCGCTGACGACGACCGACCTGCCGTTCTCGTCATGGCCGGTGACGACTCTGCGCATGGTCTCTCCTCGTTGGGTCGGCCGGATCCGCCGGACGGGCGGTCACGCGGGGTGGCGGGTGCCGGCCGCCGGACGGGCGGTCACGCGGGGTGGCGGGTGCCGGCCGCCAGGCGGTCGGTCACGGTTGGTGGCCGGTGCCGGCCGCCAGGCGGTCGGTCACGCGGGGTGGCCGGTGCCGGCCGCGGTGGGGGCCTCCAGGGCGGTCACCCAGGCGTCCAGCACACCGGTCACCGTGGACGCGGGCGCCCGCAGCAGGGCGGCGGCCACCGTGCGGACGAACAGCCGGTCGCCGTCGTCGGTGAGGTACTCCACCGGGGACTTGCCATCCACCCGGGCGAGCAGCAGTGCGGGCAGCAGCGAGGCGGCCCGCGTCTCCAGGATCGACCGGGGTTCCCAGTCGACCTGCCGGACGTACCGCTCGGCCAGCGCCCGGGCGGACCGCAGGAGTTCGGCGCGGCGACCGGGCACCACGAGGCTCTTGAGGAGCAGGTGGTTGACGCAGAACGCCAGGTCGAAGGCCGGGTCGCCGTACCAGGCGCACTCGGCGTCCAGCAGCACCGGTCCCGCGGGGCCCACGAGGATGTTCTTGGGGCTGACGTCGCCGTGCACCAGGGCCAGGCGGGTGCCGGCCGTGCGGTCGGCCAGGCTCCGGAGGATGTCGGCCAGGCCGGGGTGCGCCGCCGCGGTGGCCAGCAGGTACGGCTCGATGCGCAGGGCGTGGAAGTTGTCGTCCGTGGCGAACTGTGCGGCGAGGGCCGGGTCCCCCGCGCTCGCCGCGTGCAGGGCGCCGAGCAGCTCCCCGAGAGCGGCCGCGGTCGTCACCTCGACCTCTCCGGCAAGGAGTTGGGACTTCCACATGGGGTAGCGCTCGGCGGGCAGGTACGCCATCGCGAAGAGGCCGGCTTCGGGGTCGTGGGCCAGCAGTTCGGGCACGCTGTCCGGCCGGTGCCGGGACGCGAACCGCATCCACGCCCATTCGTAGGCGTTGCGCGAGACCGGTGCCTCCCAGTCGGCGGCGACCCGCAGCCGGGCCAGGGCCCGTTTGACGCACAGCGACCGGCCGGGCAGGTCCACCCGCCACAGGTCGGAGGAGACCCCGCCGGCCAGCGGTGTCCAATGGGCGGCTTCGCCGGGAGCGGCGAGCCCGTGGACGGTCAGGAAGCGGGACAGCGCGGGGTCCGGGCTCTGCGGCACGGGGGCGGCGCTCATCGCCGGTCGGCCGATCCGGCGGGCCGGAGGCCGGGGTCGTTGCAGGGATGTGCCGGTGCCTCGCCGGCGAGGATCCGGACGACCTCCTCCGCGGCGCGGCGGCGCAGTTCCGTGACCGAGGCGTCGGAGGAGAAGGCGACGTGAGGGGTGAGCAGCGCGCCGGGCTGGTCCAGCAGAGCGGCCGGGACGTGCGGCTCGCTCTCCAGGACGTCGAAGGCCGCTCCGGCCAGGTGACCGCCGTCCAGCGCCTTGATGACGGCGTCGGTGTCCACCAGTCCGCCACGGCTGACGTTGACCAGCAGCCCGCCCGGCTTCATCAGCGCGAGCCGGTCGGCGCCGATGAGGTGGTGTGTGCCGGGCGTCAGCGGTACGTGGAGGATCACCACGTCGCTTCGGCGCAGCAGCTCCTCCAGGCCCACCGACTCGACTCCGGGTGCCTCCTTCGGCGGGTTCGGGTCATGGGCCAGGATCCGGCAGCCGAACGCGCCGAGCTTGCGGGCGGTCGCGCGTCCGATCCGGCCGAAGCCGACGACACCGCAGGTCAGCGTGGACAGCCGGCGCAACCGGGCACCGGCGGGGTCCCAGCGCCCCGTGCGGACCTCCCGGTCGAACACGGCCAGACCCCGCGTCCAGGCGAGGATCATGCCGACCGCGTGGTCGGAGACCTCCTCGACGCAGTAGTCCGGCACGTTGGTGACCCATACGCCCCGCTCGGTGGCGGTGTCCACGGCGATGTTGTCGAGGCCGACGCCCAGTCTGGCCACGATCCGCAGGTCCGGCGAGGCGCCGACGGCGGTGGCGGAGACGGGGGCCCAGCAGGTGAGGATGCCGGCGGGCCGGTGCTCGGCCACCAGTGCCTCGACGGTCTCGGCGGAGGAGGGTTCCGCAGGCCCGGACACCAGCGTGTGGCCCGCGCTCTCGATGACGGACCGCTCGACGGAGTCGTCGGGCCAGGCGTAGTCGGTGAGCAGCACGGTCGCTGGGCGGCTCGGTGGTGTCATGGCAGATCGTCCTCGCAGAATCGTACGGCCGCCGCGGACGGCCGGGCTGGGCGCCCGGTCGCGTCCGGTCAGCGGGTCTGAGCATCACCGGGACGGCGGCCGTCGGCTTGTCCGATGGCCCACGGCCGCCGTGGATGAGGGTGAGGTGGGTCGCTGGGCTCGGTCGGGAAATCGCCGGCGCTCTCCGACTCGTGGTCGGAGGGTGCCACCGCTGGGCCCCTGGAACTGGGTCGCAAGACGCCGGGGCACGTCGAATTCACTGTGTCACAGCCACGCGATGCTAACGATAGCACTGTGGGTCTGCACATCGTCAAGAACGCCTCTCCGGGCGGCCCGCCTGCGCCCCACCCCGAAGGGGGCGCACCCGCTCAGCACGGGAAAGCGCCGGCTTCCCGGGAAATTCGCGCACACATCTTGACGCGCCGGGCACTTCCCTTCATGGTTTCTGCCAACCCCGACCGTGCGGCCGACAAGTGTTCGCACAAGGTCCGGTTGTCGAAGACGCCATAGCCACGGACGTCCCCGACGGGCGCTACACGGCTGAATTCGCACGCGGTGTCCGACCGCGCGGTGGCCGCTCGCCCGCATTCCTTCACCCGGCGCCGATATCGCCGTCGCCGACTCGAGTCCGTGTTCAGCTCACCGCTTCCCGTCAGCGCCGTACGCCTTCGTGCGGCGACGGATCCGCCGCGGCCTGCCGCGCCCTCTTCCTCATCAGGAGCCGCAATGACTCACGCAGCGCAAGTCGACACCAGTGCAGTCCCCGTGAAAGCCACCCGGGAAAGCGGCCGTCCGGCCGTCTCCCGGGCCATGATCGGTGTGGGCTTCCTGCTGGTGGTCCTCTCGTACATGGTCAACGCGATGGACCGCCAGGTCTTTCCGCCGCTGCTCCCCGACATCCGTACCGAGTACGGGTTCTCCCTGGAGCAGGGCGGGCTGCTGGCGACGAACTTCACGCTCGGCATGGCCCTGGCCGGCCTGCCCGCGGGCTATCTGCTGGACCGGTTCCGGCGCAAGACCGTACTGCTGGTCAGCATCGTGATCTACTCCGTCGGCACCATGGCCACCCCGCTGGCCACCGGCTTCGCCGACATGACCCTGTACCGGGTGGTATCGGGCTTCGGCGAGGGCATGCAGTCCGCCGCGATCTTCGCCGCGATGGGCGCCTTCTTCGTGCAGCGGCGCGGTCTCGCGTTCGGCGCGATCGGTGTGGGCTACTCCGTGGGCGTGTTCATCGCCCCCCTCATCGGCGTCGAGCTCGCGAGCACCCACGGCACCTGGCACTCGCCCTTCTACCTGTTCGGCACGGCCGGGCTGCTGATCGCCGCCGCATCGCTGTTCCTGCTGAAGGCCGGTCTGACCGAGCACTCCGCGGAGAAGGCGGCCTCGACCGCGACCTACGACCACATGCCGGCCTCCGCCTACAACCGCAACACCGTGGCGCTGGCCGTCCACTCGGTCGTCAGCGGCGTGGCCATCTACGGGTTCCTCGGCCTCTACCCGACGTACCTCATCACGTCGCTGCACTACTCCGCCGGACAGGCCGCCCTGGCCATGAGTTTCCTCGGCTTCGGCGGCATGACAGCCCTCTTCGGCGGCTGGCTCGGCGACCGCGTGAACCAGCGCAATCTGCTGATCCTGAGCCTGCTGGCCGTCTCCGCGATCAGCGTGTGCATCTACGACACGCAGGCGGGCGTCGGCGTGCAGTGCGTGTTCGCCTTCCTCATGGGCGCCTTCGGCCTGGGCTTCATCTATCCCAACAGCAACAGCGTGATGCAGCGGGCCGTCCGTCCGTCGCAGATCGGCCGCGCCTCCGGTCTGTTCGTCACCAGCTACTACGGACCGGCGGCCTTCTCGGGCCTGCTCTTCGCCGCCCTGGTGGACGCCTTCGGCTGGGACCGGGCCGGGCTGCTGCAGGTGACGCTCCTGCCGCTGGCCGGCGTCGTCGCCCTGGTCTTCGTCCGTCCGGGGCAGTTCAACAACGCGGTCCGCTGACACGCTGAAGGGGCTGCCCACCACGACTGGTGGGCAGCCCCTCTTCCATGCTCCGACTGCCGGCTCCCGCGCTCAACGCCCCTCGGCCACAACCGGGTTGCGCAGGACGCCGATGCCCTCGATCTCGACCGCGACCTCGTCTCCGGGGCGGATCGGCCCGACCCCGGCGGGTGTACCGGTCATGATCACGTCCCCGGGCAGCAGCGTCAGGTAGCGGCTGAGATAGCTGACGAGGTCGGGCACGGGGAGCATCAGGTCGGCGGTGCTCGCCGACTGCGTGACACGGCCGTTCACCCGGGTGGTCAACGAGAGCGCGGACGGGTCGAGTTCGGTGGCGATGACCGGTCCGAGGGGAGCGAAGGTGTCCTGCCCCTTCCCGATGAGCAGTGTTCCGTATCGGCTTTCCTTGCGCTGGACGATACGGTCGCTGACGTCGTTGCCGCACGTATAGCCGAGGATGTACTCGTGGGCTTCGGCCGGTTTCACATGGCGGGCTTTCTTTCCGATGACGACGACCAACTCACCCTCGAAATGGATGAGTTCGCCATCGGCCGGATAAACGATGGCGTCACCCGACCCCACGACCGCCGTGCTCGGCTTCATGAAGCACACGGGAACGTCCGGGACATCACGGTCGGTCTCGTCGACATGTGAGGCGTAGTTGTAGGCGAACCCGAAGATCCGGGGACTCTCGACCGGCGACAGAAGGACGACGTCACCCATTTCGTCGAGAACTCCCGAAGGGGTCAGTCCCGTGAAGGGATCGCCCTCGAATCGGGCGATGGTGACGTCATCGGATTCGAGTTCTCCGTAGTGACACGCACCGCCGACGGCATACCTGACGATCCGCACGGACACCTCCGTACTTGGGCAGCCACAGGCGGCTGCACGGCTCATTCAGCAATGCTAACGTTAGCACAATGCGCGTAGGCGCATCCCGTCCCCCGCTCTCCCGACCACGGAGTGCGACACCGGTGCTATCGTTGGCATACGGACAGTGACGGCCACGGGCGAGTCAGCCGGAGGGGACCTTTACGTGATCACGACCAAGGACATCGCCGAACGCCTCGGGATCTCCGTCTCGACCGTCGGCCGGGCACTCGCCGACGACGCCCGCATCAGCGAGGAGACCAAGTTCCGGGTCCGCCGGACCGCCTCCGAGATGGGCTACGTCGGCAACCGGGCGGCGCGGATGATGCGCGGCGCGTCCAGCAACGTGGTCGCCCTGGTGATCCCGGACATCCGCAACAGCTTCTACTCGACCATCGCGCACGAGCTCTCCAAGAACATGGAGGCCGAGGGCTTCCAGCTGATGCTCTCGGAGACCGACGACGACCGGATGGTGGAACTGCGCCATCTGCGGGAGCTGTCCGCGAACCGCGTGGCCGGCGTCATCATCGTGCCCACCGCCCGCCCGCACAACGACTCCGTCAAACTCCTGCGCGCCGTACCGCACTTGCAGCTCCTGCGCCGCCACCCCTCGCTCGGCGCCCAGTGGTTCGGCGTGGACGACCACGAGGCACTGCGCCGGGCCACGGCCCACCTGGTGGAGCTGGGCCATACGCGCATCGCGTACCTGGGCGGCCCGGAGGAACTGCCCACGGGTGCGGAACGCCTGGGCGGATTCCGCGCCGCCCTGCGCGAGGGCGGACTTCCGGACGAGGCCGGGCGCACCGAGTTGGGGCCGCCGTCGTCCGTGGGGCACGGACGCGAGGCGGTGCGCCGGCTGCTTCAGCAGCGGGACGCCCCCACCGCGCTCGTCCTGGCATCGATCCAGCTCACCCTCGGGGTCCTGGAGGAGCTGTCCGCGCAGGGCGTGAAGGTGCCGGGCGAACTGTCCGTCGTCGGGTTCGGGGACGAGCCCGGCTTCTCCTGGTGGGGGCCGGGGCTCACCACGGTCGGCCTGCCGATCCAGGAGATGGCGACCGGCTGCGCGCTGTGGCTGCTGCGTCGCCTCAAGACCGAGCCGGGCAACGACGGCCCCTACACCTCGGTCTCCCCCGGGTCCCTGGTGCTGCGCGGCAGCACGGCACCCCCCGGCGGACGGTCCCCGTCCACGTCCGCCTGAGGACAACGCCCCCGTGACCGGCTGTGCGCGGGAACGTGAAGGTGCCCGGAGCGCTGCGCTCCGGGCACCTTCACGTTTCCGCGCGGTCAGTACGTTCCGCCGCGCAGTCGGCGCATGACACCGGCGGTCCGTCCGAGTTCGTCGAGCATCTGCTCGGCGGCGGCCTCGTGGATCTTCCCGGGCCGGAAGGCGCCGTCGTCGACCTGTTCTCCGATGAAGGGGATGCTCACGGTCGGCCCGATGGGCAGCATCCTGAGGTTGGCCACGACCTGCTTGGCCATCTGCACCGCCCGGGTGCCCGCCGAGACACCGCCGTAGCTCACGAACGCAGCGGGCTTGTGCTGCCACTCCACCACGAGGTAGTCCCAGGCGTTCTTCAAGGGGGCCGGAAAGCCTCCGTTGTACTCGGGGGTGACGAACACGAACGCGTCCGACGCGTCGACGATCTCGCTCCACGCACGCGTGTGGCTCTTCGTGTACTGCCGCAGAGCGGGCGGGTTCGGCTCGTCGTAGAACGGAAGGTCCAGTTCGCGGAGGTCGACCAGGTGCGACTCGAACCAGTCGTACTCCGCGACCCGGGAGGTGAACCAGTCCGCGACGGACCTGCCGACCCGTCCGGGACGCGTGCTCGCCACCACGGTGGTGAGGGTCATGGGTGCCGCAGAGGGCTGGGAGGTCATGTCGGGCTCGCTTTCCTGTCGGGGTTGTGCGAACGATAGCACTGGCTCTCCGAAGCCGAGCAAGAGGCGTGAACTCCGCGACCGGGGTAGGGAACTCTCCTCCAGCTCTTGACAGAACCACCCGCACTTCGCACGATTGCGCTATCGATAGCACTGAGGGTCCGCGCTGTGTCGCCGGGCATGTCAGGGCCTCCCCACGCCCCTTGGTGCCACGACGGGCACGCTCCACGCCCCGTCCTTCGCACTCCCGACTCCGAAAGGTCGCACCGCAATGACAGACACGCGGATCGCCAAGCTCCACGGCCGCAGGGTGTGGGACTCACGCGGGCGGCCGACCGTCGAGGTCGAGGTCCACCTCGCGGACGGCGCCGTCGGCCGGGCCATCGCACCGGCCGGAGCCTCGACGGGGCAGGGCGAGGCCGTCGACCTGCGCGACGGCGGCTCCCGCTTCGGCGGCCTTGACGTCCGCCGTGCCGTCGGCTCCGTCAACACGGAGATCGCGCCCGCCCTCCAGGGGCTCGACGCGGCCGACCAGGAGACCCTCGACCGGCTCCTGGTGAACCTCGACGGCACCCCCGACCGCGGCCGCCTCGGTGGCAACGCCATCGTGGCCACCTCCATGGCGGTGCTGCACGCCGCCGCCGCGTCCGCGGGCGTACCGCTGTGGCGGCACCTGTCGGCCGGCCGGCCGGTCCGGATCCCCCTGCCGGAGATCCAGATCTTCGGGGGCGGCGCCCACGCGGACCGCCGTGTCGACGTCCAGGACTTCATGGTCGTCTGTCCCGCGGCACGCAGCTTCTCCGAGGCCCTCGACTGGACCGCGGAGATCTACCGGGCGGCCGGCAGCCTGATGCGCGAGGCGGGCAAGGCACAGGGAGTGGCGGACGAGGGCGGCTTCTGGCCCGCGTTCGACTCCAACGAGGAGGCGCTGGAGACCCTGACCCGCGCCATCGAGACCGCGGGTTTCACGCCCGCCGGCCAGGTCGGCATCTCCCTGGACGTCGCCGCCTCGCAGTTCGGCGGCGAGGGGCGCTACACGCTCGCGCTCGACGACCGCACGCTGGACACGGCGGCCCTCATCGACATGCTGGGCGACTGGATCGACCAGTACCCGATCCTGTCCGTCGAGGACCCGGTGGGTGAGGACGACCACGAGGGGATGGTGGAGTTCACCCGGCGCTACGGCCACCGCTGCCAGGTGATCGGCGACGACTACCTGGTCACCGACGCCAAGCGGGTGGAGGCCGCCGCCACCGGCGGGGCGGCGAACGCGGTCCTCGTGAAGCCGAACCAGGCGGGCACGGTCACCGAGGCCCACCAGGCCCTGCGCGCCGGAAAGGACGCCGGCTTCGGCACCGTCGTGTCGGCCCGCTCCGGCGAGACCGAGGACGTCACCATCGCGCATCTGAGCGTCGGATGGGACGCGGGCCAGCTGAAGGTGGGCTCGTTCACGCGCTCCGAACGCATGGCCAAATGGAACGAGGTTCTGCGCATCGAGGAGCACCTCGGCGATTCCGCGGAATTCAGCGGCTGGTCCGCATTCACCTTCGGAGATTCTGGCCCTGCCACGACCAAGCCGTAAAACGACCCCGCACTATTACAGTCATCGAAATCAAGAGCCGCAATCGCGCACGGAGCCCAGCATGCTGCCACCCGTCAATCTGCGTCCGAGTTTCAACATCACCCGCTCCAGTCATGTCCGGCTCACGGTCGCGGATCTGGCCGAGAGCCGGAACTTCTACACGAGCGCCCTCGGGCTCGTCGTCAGTGACGAGGACGAGCGCACCTGCCATCTCCGCGGCCTCGCCGAGGCATGCCATCACAGCCTCGTCCTGGAGCTGGACGAGGAGGGCGCGGGTTCCTGCCGACGGATCGGCTTCCGGGTCTTCCTCGACGAGGACCTCGACATCGCCTACGGCTGGTTCCGCGACCGGGGCCTGCCCGCGGAGTGGGTCGACCTGCCGTACCAGGGCCGCACCCTGCACGTCAGCGACCCGGCGGGGACACCGCTGGAGCTCTGCGCGCACATGGAGACCCGCCCCAGGCTGCACATCGACTTCGAGCACCACCAGGGCGCCCACGTACAGCGCCTCGACCACTTCCAGACGTTCGCGCCGAACACGTACGAGCTGACCGCGTTCTACGGCGAACTCGGCTTCCGCAACTCCGAGTACCTGGCCCACGGCGACAAGCTGCTGAGCGCGTTCATGTACCGCAAGGGCACCTGCCTGGACCTCGCGATCGTGGAGAACACCGGCCCCGCCCTGCACCACTTCGCCTACACCGTCTCCGAGAGCCGCGACATCTTCACCGCCTGCGACTGGGCAGGCCTCCTGGGCTACGGCGACGGGGTCGAGCGGGGCCCGGGACGGCACGGTCCCGGCGGGATGCTCTTCACCTACCTCCGTGACCCGGACGGCCACCGGGTGGAGGTCTTCAACAGCCACTACCAGACCATCGACACCGAGGTCGAGCCGGTGCGCTGGGACGCGGGATCACTGAGCACGAACGTCCGCTGGGGGCTTCCCGCGCTGGAGAAGTGGTACTTCGAGGCCTCGCCCTTCGTGGGGGTGAAGCAGCTGCCGCCGGCCCAGGCGCCGCAGCCGATGACCCTCGAGCGGTTCCTGCTCGAACAGTCCGCGCACTGACCCCTTCACCTACGAGGAGACGACATGGCACGCGTTCCCTACCTGCGCCGCGAGGACGCGGACGAGGCGAACAAGCCCCTGTACGACCGGCTCGAAGCCGAACGCAAGGTTCCGACGGCGAACATCTTCCTCGCCCTCGCGGGCGCGACCGAGCAGCTGGACGGGTTCCTGACCTACGCCAACGCGCTGCGCGCCGCCGACCTCAGCCCCAGGCTGCGCGAACTGGCCATCCTGACCGTCGGTCACGCGACCCGCTCCGCCTACGAGGTCGCGCACCACCAGTCGCACGGCCTCAAGGCCGGACTCACCGAGGAACAGCTCGCGGCGGTGGGCGACTTCGAGTCGTCCGACCTGTTCGACGCGACGGAGAAGGCGGTCATGCGCCTCGCCAAGGAATCCACGCTGCACGTCGACGTCTCGGAACGGACGTGGCGTGCCGCGGCCGCCCACCTGACGGACCGGCAGATGGTCGAACTGTCCCTGTCCATCGCCTGGTACAACTCCGGCGTCCGCATCATGGGTCTCCTCGACATCGACCTCGAGGACAATTACCCGAATCCCTTCGCCCATTCATAGGTCCCGGCACCAGACTGCCCATATAAACCGGAGTATTTCAATGGCGAAAATGCTCGCTGCCCGACTGCACGCGCTCGGTGAGCCGATGTCCGTGGACACCGTCGACGTGCCCACTCCGCGGCCGACCGACGTGCTGGTGCGGGTCAAGGCGTGCGGGATCGTGCCGAACATGGCCAATGTGATCAACAACTGGCCCACCTGGTACCCGCACCAGCCTCTGCCCAAGCTGCCGGCGATCTTCGGTCTGGACCCGGCGGGCGTGGTCGAGGCGGTCGGCGAGGCGGTGCTCAACACCAAGCCGGGCGACCGGGTCTACGTGAGCCCGCTGCGGTCCTGCGGCAGCTGTCAGACGTGCCGCGGCGGCGAGCTCAGCCGGTGCCGCTACTTCACCCTGAACGGCTACTTCAGCACCTCCCGCGACGGTCAGCGGATCTTCGACCTCTACCCGTACGGCGGCTTCTGCGAGTACATGACGGCGCCGCAGCACGCGATCGTCAACCTCCCGGACACCATGTCGTTCGAGCAGGCCGGCAAGCTCGGCTACATCGGCACCTCGTACCGGGCACTCAGGTTGGCCGGCGCCGGCCCCGGCCAGGTCGCGCTGATCGACGGGGTCACCGGCACCCTCGGTGTGGCCTCCACGCTCCTCGCGCTCGCCTCGGGCGTCTCCAGGGTCCTCGGTACGGGCCGCAACGAGGAACTCCTCAAGCGGGTCAAGGAACTGGCCCCGGACCGGATCGAGGTCATGCGGCTGGGCGAGGGCTCCACCGGCGCCTGGGCGAAGTCCCGCACCGGCGGCGAGGGCGCGGACTTCGTCATCAGCGCCCTGGGCGCCAAGGCCCCGGTGGAGACCATGCTGGACTCCATGCAGGGGGTGCGCCGGGGCGGCAGGGTGGTCAACGTCGGCGGCGTGGCGGACCGGCTGCCCGTGGACGTGAAGTGGCTCATGGACGAGCAGGTCCAGCTGATCGGCTCCAACTGGTTCAGCACCGCGCAGGGCCAGGAGGTCGCCGACATGGTGGCGACGGGGGCCCTGGACCTGTCCTACCTGATCACCAAGCCGTTTCCCCTGTCCGAGGTCAACGAGGCGATCTCGGGTCGCGCGACGGACCTCGACGGCGGATTCAGCAACTACGTCGTGCTCCCCTGACCGCCGGAGCACCTCGACTCACCCCGCGGTGATCCTGTTCTGCCCTGACACACCACCGCGGGGTGTTCTCGCCACAGGCGGCCGCACCCACAGCCCGCGCCCCCGTCGGCGCGGGCCCGACAGGTCGGAGGAACCGGTGGAACTGCGCTGGCTGGAATCGTTCGTCGTCGTCGCGGAGGAACTGCACTTCGGCCGGGCGGCGGACCGTCTGCACCTGGCGCCGTCGGCGCTCAGCGCCCAGATCAGGGCGCTGGAGTCCCATCTGGGTGTGCGGCTGATCGACCGGGGGCGACGCACCCGCCCGGCGCTGACCAGTGCCGGGCAGCTGTTCCTCGAGGAGACGCGTCTGACCCTCGCCCAGGCCGCGCGGGCCGTGGCGGTGGGCCGACGGGCCGGACGCGGAGAGCTGGGGCACGCCCGGATCGCGTACGTCGCCTCCGCCGCGTTCTCCGGGGTGCTCACCGACGTCCTCGGCCGATGCGCGGCTCCCGGCACCGATCTGACGGTCCAGGTGCGGGAGTTGGAGACGCCGGCCCAGCTGGAGGCGCTGGCCTGCGGTGACATCGACGTCGGCTTCCTGCGCTGGCGGCCGGAGTACCCGTCCGAGGTCACGGCCGCGTGCCTGCTCACCGAGGATGTCGTCGTGGCCGTGCCGGCCGACGCGCCGCTCGCGGCGCACGAGGCGATACCCGCGGCCGCGCTGCGCGAGGAGAGCTTCGTGGCCCCCCACTTCGACGAGGAGTACGGCTGCCGCGACCAGATCCTGGAAGTGGCCGCGCGGGGCGGCTTCAGCCCCCGCTGCGCTCCCCCGGTGCGGGACTACGTCGCCGCGCTGACCCTGGTGGGCGGAGGTCTCGCGGTGGCCCTGGTCCCTGACTCGCTGCGGCGCGCCCACCTCCCCGGGGTGGCCTACCGTCCGCTGGCGGACGTACCGCTGACCACCCGTCTGGTGGGTGCCTACCGCAGGGGTGAGACGGCGCCCGCGGTGCGCGGGGTGATCCGCCGGCTGCGGGAGGCCGCGGTCGCGACCGCCGCCGGCTGATCCGGGCACCACCGCGCCGACGCACCTTTGTGCGCGGATGACGCACTGTTTTCGCAGGTCAAACGGGGTGTGCCAGGCCTAGGCTCGACATCGCGGCGGCGCGATC
Source organism: Streptomyces sp. LS-MS-L19 (assembly GCF_058382285.1). Lineage (NCBI taxonomy): Bacteria > Bacillati > Actinomycetota > Actinomycetes > Kitasatosporales > Streptomycetaceae > Streptomyces > Streptomyces sp. LS-MS-L19. Next base: position 156,398 of record NZ_JBYCLL010000001.1, read on the forward strand.
GGCCGCCATCCAGACGGAGGAACAGGCGGAGGAGCGCATGACAGGGATCAAGCACGTGGGCGTCGTGGGAGCGGGCCAGATGGGTCAGGGCATCACCGAGGTCTGCGCCCGGGCCGGACTGCAGGTGACGTTGTGCGACATCACCGAGGACAGGGCCCGGGCGGGGCTGGCTGGTGTGGCCGACTCCCTGCTCAGGGCGGAGAAGCGCGGTGCCGTCACTCCCGAGGACCGCGCCCTCGCGCTGGCCGGGGTCTCGGTCACCGACGACCTGTCCCGCCTCTCGAAGGCCGACCTGGTCATCGAGGCCGCCGTCGAGGACGAACAGGCCAAGACCGAACTGTTCCGGCAGCTGGACAAGGTCGCCGATCCGGCGGCCGTGCTGGCCAGCAACACGTCCTCCATCCCCATCGCCAGACTGGCGGCTGCGACCGGCCGGCCCGAGGCGGTGGTGGGCCTGCATTTCTTCAACCCGGTGCCCGTGATGCCGCTGGTCGAGGTGATCCCGTCGCTGCACACCTCGAAAGCCACGGAACTGCGGGTGCGTGCCTTCGCGGCCGAGATCCTGGGCAAGAAGACGGTCGTGGCGCAGGACCGCGCGGGTTTCGTGGTGAACTCCCTGCTGGTGCCCTACCTGTTGGCGGCGGTACGGATGGTGAGTGCCGGCACGGCGAGCGCGGAGGACATCGACACGGGGATGACCGCCGGTTGCGCCCACCCGATGGGCCCGCTGCGGCTCGCCGACCTCATCGGGCTCGACACGGTCGCGGCGATCGGTGAGGCGCTGTACGAGGAGTACCGGGAGCCCCTGTACGCCCCGCCCCCGCTGCTGCGCCGCATGGTCGAGTCGGGGCTGCTGGGACGCAAGTCGGGGCAGGGGTTCTTCGACTACCGGGTGGCCGGGGAAGGCCAGGCGCGCAGCACCGGCTGATCCCCGACGGACACGGCACCCCGCTCGCGGCTCTTGCTGACGGACGGCGACCGCGACGGCGTCACAAGCTCATGCCCTTGCTCGACGCGGTCCCGTCGGTCCGGGGCCGGGTGGGTCCCGCCGCCGAACAGAACCGTGCCGCGACCGCCGTTCACCAAGGACGGCTGCTGGTGCCCCTCGGCGGTCGTGCAGGCGGGTCAGGAAGACGTCTCGTGGAGGTCCGCGGGGCTGTCGTCCGCAAGGCCGAACATCGGCAGACAGGGCGACAACCCCGCGATGGAGACACGGACATGGCGGTGCATCTCCCAGCGGGCTCGCGTCAGCCTCAACCGCCGCATGACCGCGGGCCGGCCACGCACCACATGCCGCTCGACGCCGTCGAGTTCGTAACCGTGTCTCATGGACACGGTGAACGAGGACGCGTTGTCCTCGAAGGCACCCGACATCGCCTCGAGGGCGTTCAGGCCGGCGAAGGCCAGGTGCAGCACCGCGGCACGCATCTCGGTACCGATCCCTTGCCGCTGAAACCGCGCCCCGAGCCAGGAGGCGGTACTCACCTGCCGCAACACGGCGAAGTCCCGGGCGGCGACCGTCTGCAGGCCGACGACCCGGCCGTGGTCGAGGACAACGAGGTTCAGGGCCCAGTTCTCGGGTGCCCAGTTCCCCCTGCGCAACCAGTGGTGCTGCACCACCGAGCGCGCCCGGTCGGCAGGAGGCAGGTCGGTCCACGGCACGAGGAAGGGCATGCGGTCCGGTTCGTGGATGCCTGCTGCCGCGAGCTCGCCCAACTCGGCGAGCTCGTCCTCGCCGGGCAGTCGCAGCTCCAGGCGCGGGGTACGCAGACGCAGTCCCACCAGGGGCCAGTGGTCGATCAGCATGCGTGCCATTGTCGAAGACGAGGGCAGCCGCGGTCATCTGCTTTCCACGCTCGGGCAGAGGTGCGGTTCGACCCGTGACCGGGGCGACTGCATGGCGGTGGTGATCCTGCGCCGGAGGCTGCCAGTGCTGACCTCCGGCGTGGGACACGGGATACGTCAGGAGCCCCCGCGGCGGGCTGCCACCTCTCGCGTGAGCTGGGGAGCCACCGAGAAGAGGTCGCCCACCACGCCGTAGTCGGCCACGCCGAAGACGGGGGCCTCGGGGTCCTTGTTGACGGCCACGATCGTCTTGGACGTCTGCATCCCGGCGAGGTGCTGTATGGCCCCGGAGATGCCCAGGGCGATGTACAGCTGCGGGGAGACGGACTTGCCGGTCTGGCCGACCTGGTACTGGTGCGGGTAGTAGCCGGCGTCGACCGCGGCACGGGACGCGCCCACGGCGCCGCCGAGGGCGTCGGCCAGTTCCTCCACCACCTTGAAGCCGTCGGCACCTCCGACCCCGCGTCCGCCGGAGACGACGACGCTCGCCTCGGTGAGCGCGGGGCGGTCGCCGGCGAGCGCGGCGCGGCGGGCGGTGACGCGGGCGGACACCGCCGGGTCGACCGGCGGCACCGCGAGCGTGTGCTCCACCGCGTCCCCGGGGTGCTCCTCCGGGTCGAAGGAGCCCGGCCGCAGCGTGATCACCGGAATCCCTTGGGTCACCTCGGAGCGCGTGGTGTACGCCCCGCCGAAGACGATCTGGGTGGCCGTCCCGGAGGAGTCCAGGTCGACCGCGTCGGTCAGCAGCCCGGTGTCCAGTCGCGCGGCGAGCCGCCCGGCCACCTCCTTGCCGTCGGTCGTCGCGGAGACCAGGACGGCGGCGGGATCGACCGTGCGGACCGCGAGGTACAGGGCATCGACGGCGGGCGAGCCGACGAACTCTCCCGCCTCCGTGGATTCGGCCGCGTAGACGCGCGTGGCGCCGTACCGGGCGAGGGACTGCCTGAGGCGGGCCGTGGTGCCGGGAGCTCCCACGAGCACGGCGACCGGGTCGCCCAACCGGCGGGCGGCGGTGAGGAGTTCGTGCGTGGACTTGTGGACGCGTGCCCCGTCGTGTTCGACGAGGACGAGGACATCGGGCATGGGTGCGGCCTGTTTCTCGGTGGTCGGGGTGGTTCAGAGGAGCTTCTGGGCGAGCAGGTGGTCGAAGAGCCGGCGGGCGGCCGAACCGTCGTCCGTGACGACAGTCCCGGCGGCCCTCGCGGGACGCGGGACGGCCTCCACCACGCGTGTGCGGGTCACGAGGAACGCGGCGTGGTCCGCGTCCGGGAACAGGTCGTCGAGGCCGACCGTCGTCACGGGCTTCTTCTTCGCGGCCATGATGCCCTTGAAGGAGGGATAGCGCGGCTCGTTGATCTTCTCGGTGACACTGACCAGCGCGGGCAGCGGGGCGTCCAGCGTGGCCTCACCCCTGTCGGTCTCGCGCTCGGCGCGCACCCGCCCCGCGTCCAGGGCGAGTTCGCGTACGTGGGTCAGCTGCGGCAGCCCGAGCAGCTCCGCGACCATGGCGGGGACCGCACTCGCCTGTCCGTCGGTCGCCGCGTCGCCCGCGAGGACCAGGTCCACGTCCGTCACCGTCCCCACGGCGGCGGCCAGGACCTTCGCGGTGGTCACCACGTCGGCGCCCCGGAGTCTGTCGTCGCAGACGTGGATGCCACGGTCGGCGCCCATGGCCAGTACCTTGCGGATGGCGTCGAGGGCGGAGTCGGGCCCCATGGACACGACCGTGACCTCGGCGTCGGTCGCCTCCTTGAGGGTCAGGGCCTCCTCGGCGGCGCGCTCGTTGATCTCGTCCAGGACGAGGTCGGAGTTCTCGCGGTCGAGCGTGTGGTCGGCCCCGGTCAGGGTGCGTTCGGCGGCGGTGTCGGGGACCTGCTTGACGAGTACGACGATGTTCACGGTCGTCTTCCTTCGGCCGGCGCGGTCAGCGGAACGCCGGGTAGCCGGTGATCGCCTGGCCGACGACCAGGGTGTGCATCTCGCTGGTCCCCTCGTAGGTGAGGACGGACTCCAGGTTGTTGGCGTGACGCAGCGGCGAGTACTCCAGGGAGATGCCGTTGGCGCCGAGCACGGTGCGGCACTCCCGGGCGATCGCGATCGCCTCCCGTACGTTGTTGAGCTTGCCGACGCTGATCTGTTCGGGCCGGATCCGGTGCTGGTCCTTCAGACGCCCGAGGTGCACGGCGAGCAGCGCGGCATTGCCGAGGGACACGGTCATGTCGGCGAGCTTCTTCTGGGTGAGCTGGAAGGCACTGATCGGCTTGTCGAACTGCACCCGGGAGTCGGCGTACTCGACGGCCGCCTGCAGGGAGTCCCGGGCGGCGCCGACCGCTCCGAACAGGATGCCGAAGCGGGCCTCGTTCAGGCAGGACAGCGGTCCGCGCAGGCCCTCCGCGTGCGGGAGCCGCGCCGAGTCGGGCAGCCGTACGTTGTCGAAGTACAGCTCCGAGGTGACGGACGCCCGCAGCGACATCTTCTGCTTGATGTCCTGGGTCGTGAAACCGGGCGTCCCGCGCGGCACGAGGAAGCCGCGGACGCCGTCCTCGGTCTGCGCCCACACGGTGGCCACGTCGGCGATACCGCCGTTGGTGATCCACATCTTGGAGCCGTTCAGGATCCAGTCGCCGCCCTCACGGACGGCCTTGGTGCGCATGCCGGAGGGGTTGCTGCCGAAGTCGGGCTCGGTCAGGCCGAAGCAGCCGATCGCCTCACCCGCGGCGAGCCGGGGCAGCCACTCCTGCTTCTGCTCCTCGGAGCCCCACTTCCAGATGGAGAACATCGACAGCGAGCCCTGCACGGACACGAAGCTGCGGAAGCCGGAGTCCGCCGCCTCCAGCTCCAGGCAGGCCAGACCGTAGCTGACGGCGTTGGTGCCGGCGCAGCCGTACCCGTCGAGATGCATGCCGAGCACCCCCAACTTGCCGAGCTCGGGGGCGAGTTCGCGTGCGAAGTGGGCGTTCTCGAACCACTCCCCGATGTGCGGGCGGACCCGGTCGGCGACGAACCTGGCGACAGTGGCCTGGATCTCGCGCTCCTCGTCGGTGAGGACGGAAGCGATGTCGAACAGTTCGAGGGGGTCCTTGAGCGGCTTGGCGTTCATGTCGTGCTCCTTGTGATCGAGTTAGGAAATCGGGTGGTCGGAGGGGTTGTTCAGGATCTGCGCGGTGTGCCGGCCCAGGGAGGGCGGGGGCAGGCGGTACTGCGCCGGGGTTCCGCTCAGGCCGATGGGATGCGCGATCTGGCGGAAGGGTCCGGCTTCGGCGCCGTCGGCGGGGGCCGCGGGAATCTCGACGATGCCGGGGAGGCCGAGCTTGTGGGCGAAGGCGAAGGCTTCGTCGAGGGTGTTGACCGGCCCGGCGGGCACTCCGGCCGCCAGCAGGGCGCTGGTCCAGTGGTCGGCGCCCGCGGCGCCGAGCCGCTCGGTCAGGATGTCCCGCAGTGCGGCGCGATGGGCGACCCGGTCGGTGTTCGTGCGGAAGCGGTCGTCGACGGCGAGACCGGGATCACCGACGACCTCGGCCAGTGCGGTGAACTGCCGGTCGTTGCCCACCGCGAGGGCGATCGGCCGGTCCGCGGTCGGCAGGGTCTCGTACGGCGCGATGCTCGGGTGCGCGTTTCCCATCCGGCCGGGCACCACCCCGGCGACGGCGAAGGCCGACGCCTGGTTGACCATGGCCGACAGCAGCGAGCCGAGCAGGTTCACCTCCACGAGCTGCCCTTCGCCGGTGGCGTCCCGGTGCCGTAGCGCGGCGAGGATGCCGAGTGAGGCGTGCAGCCCGGTGATCACGTCGACCAGGGCCACGCCGGCCTTCACCGGCTCCCCGTCCGCGGTACCGGTCACGCTCATCAGACCGCCGACCGCCTGGACGAGGAGGTCGTAGCCGGGGATCGCGGCGCCCGCGCCGCTGCCGAAACCGCTGATCGAGCAGTAGACCAACTCCGGCTGCCGGGCCAGGAGTTCACGATGGCCGAGGCCCAGCCGTTCCATGGTTCCGGGGCGGAAGTTCTCCACCAGGACGTCGGACTCGGCGATCAGGGAGCGGGCCTGCTCGAGGCCGGTCTCGGTGGTGAGGTCCAGGACGACGGACCTCTTGTTCCGGTTGACGCTCAGGAAGTACGTCGAGGTGCCGTCCTGGTCCGCCGGGGGGTGCCAGGCCCGGGTCTCGTCCCCGGTGCCCGGACGCTCCACCTTCACCACGTCGGCGCCGAGGTCGGCGAGGAGCATGGTGGCGTAGGGTCCCGCGAGCACCCGGGAGAAGTCCGCGATGCGCAGTCCGTGCAGCGCCGTCCGCCCCGCCGGGCCGGCCGCACCGCCCCGTCCGTCCGGTGCGTTGCCCTGGGTGTCCATGTGCCCTCTTCTCTCGTCGTACCGCCCGCGCGAACGTGACCTGACCGGTGCCGTGCCGTGTCACCACCAGCGGTCCAGGGACCTGGGCGGGTAGGTGAGTTCGACGACGGGAAGCCCCTGCTCCCTGGGGGCCACGGCCCGCACGACCCGCACTCTCGCCCCGATCCCGGCCACGGTCACCTCCGCCCCGGCGAACCGGCAGAGCAGGGTGAATCCCTCATCCATCGCGACCAGCCAGGTGTCGGGCGGGGACTGGCCGATACGGCGCACCAGGGCCCCGGCGCCCCTGCTGTGCTCCCGCTTGAAGGCGGTGGAGCCGCAGGCCCGGCAGAACGACCGGCGGTAGGCCGGAGTGCCGCACCAGCGACAGCTCTGGAAGAGGAGATCGCCGGGGATCTCCGGTGCGGGCGGGTCGCCGGCCGTGCCCACGGCACCCGCGTCGTCACCTGTCCGGAACTCGTCGGGTTCACGGCGGGTTGTCTGGAGCATCACGGCCTCCTGCGCTCACGTCGGTGAGCGGAAACGGGCGATCGGGATCCGATCTGTCTCCCTCACCTTGGCTCTGCCGCGAATGGCCGGTCAACGACGAGCTGACGCATCTTTGTGCGCGGAACACGTTCGTTCACCGAGGTCAGAGGGCCGGGCCGGATCACGCGGGTACGTCGTCGTGACGTCAGCCGGCCGAGTCGGCCTCGTCCGTGGAAGAGGCCTGGAAGCACTCCTGCGCGCCGCCGGTCACGGGAGTGAAGCAGGCCCGCACGGGGGTTCCGGGGGTGAGCACGCTCATGAGGGTGTGGACGTAGGTGTCCGCCTCCTTCCGGGTGGTCACCCGGGCACTGTGGTGGGAGCCGGGACGGTCACCGGTCGTGATCTCCACGCGGTCGCCCACGGCGGCGCCCCACATGCGGGCCCAGCTCGTGCCGCATTCCCGGCTGTAGCGGATCTGGATCCAGGCGCCCGTAGCGGTCTCGTGCTCGGCGAGGGTCAGCGGCTCGGCACCGCATCTCGTCGTGATCGGGTCCTTGTCGCGACAGGCCGTGCGGCGGCACAGCGGCCCGGCGGCCGAGGGGGACGGCGCCGCCTCCTTGCGGTGGGCCGGGGGGAGGTTGACGAGCACGAGCGTTCCGAGGACGACGGCACAGGTCGATGCCAGGGCGGTGACGACGTGTGCGCGCCGGTGACCGGCCGGGGCGGTGGCAGGTGGGGGTGTCGCGCCCGGCACGGTGGCGGATGCGACGGCTGGGGGCGGCCCGTCGGCTCCGGTGGCCGTGCGCTGTCGAGCCGGTGCGCCCGGTGCCGACGGCGTGTTGTCCGTCCGGCTCGTGCGGGCGATGTCGAGCAGTGCCAACGCGTGGTCGGCCGGTTCGTCCGCGAGATGGCACAGCTCCTTGACCGCGCTGCGCGGTGGCAGGCTCTTGCCGTTGAGGTAGCGCTCCCAGGACGATCTGCTGTAGGTGGTCGCGTGCGCGAGCTGCGTGAGGCTGAGTCCCGTGCGCTGCCGCAACTGCTGCAGTACGGCGGCCAGTCGGGCGCCCGGCGGGGAGGGGGCGCCGGCGGTCATCCCCGCAACGCCTTCCAGGACTGCGGCCCCAGGATGCCGTCGGCGGTGAGGCCCGCGCGCCGCTGGAACGTCTTGACCGCCCGCAGCGTCAGCGGACCGAACATGCCGTCGATCCCGCCGGGTGAGATGCCCGCCCGGCGCAGCAGACACTGCGCCTCGGCGACGTCGGCGCCGGTGTCGCCGTAGCCGATCTCGGTGGTGCGGCCCTGGTTGATACCGGCCGACCAGTGCCCCTCGATCCGGGTGATGCGGCAGGTGTAGGAGGGCGGCGAGGAGGGTGCGGTGCTGCGGGGCGGGGCCGTGATGGCGGCCGGGGTGGCGTCGTCGTCCAGGCGCTGCAGGAGAAGCAGCGCCGCCAACAGGGCTACGGCCAGGGCGGCGACGCCCGCGACGAGGGCAAGGTGCGGGAAGCGACCGGGAGTTGGCTCGGTGGGACGCGCGTGAGGGACCTCGGTGGGACGCGCGTGAGGGACCTCGGTGGGACGCGCGTGAGGGACCTCGGTGGGACGCGCGGTCAGTGCCTCGGTGGGACGACCGGACGGGCCGTCCGTGGCATGTGCGGGCGTGGACGCGCCCGCTGGGGCCGGCGGCTCGGTGTGCGGGTGTGCCGGACTCGCCGTGCGGTGCCTGTCCCAGGTGTCCGCCGCGATCTCGTGCAACGCGAGCAGGGGGACGGGATCGGTGCCGGTGATCCTGGCCAGCGCCTCGACCGCCTCCCGCGGCGGCAGTGACGTGCCCCCCAGATACCGCTCCCACGACCTGGCGCTGTACCCGGTCTTGGCCGCGAGCTGCCGCATCGTCAGCTCGCTGTGGTCCTTGAGCCGGCGTAAGCGGGTCAGCAACTGCCGGGCGCTGGGGTCGAGTTCCGCGGGCAGCGGCTTGGAGCGCGGCATGTGTCCCCCAAAGCGGTCGTCAGCGTGGTCAGGCGCGTGAGCAGCGGCCCCCACCGCTGCTGCGCATTCTGCATGAGCGCGTCACGTCTGTCACAGGTGTCCCACATCGCCGTCCCATGGGGCGCTGTCTTCGCAGGTCAACGGGGTGCTCGTCCCGGAAGAGCGCCATCTGTGGCGCGACCGTGGCGGCCGTCGACTCCCGCCCTCCACCTTTGATCCCGCCATCTGGCCCGCAGGTGCGGGCCCCCCAGCCGGAACCTCGTCCGTACGTCCGCCCGATCGGGACGTTCGCCCCGCGTATGTGCTCGCCCCTCCCCCTCCCGCAACCGAAGGAGAACCCCGCCATCATGGGAAGACTCGCGTTCCTCACCCGCCCCGAAGACACGAACCCACCGCACCCGGTCGCGCACCGCCCCGGAACACCGTGGCGGATCCGCGTCGGAACCTTCGCCGCCACCGCGGCGATGGTCTCGGCCGGCATCGTGCTCGGTGCAGGACCGGCGTCCGCGGCGCCGGCCCCGGTCAGGCTGACCTCCGCGTCCTGCCCCAACGAGATCCTGCAGGGCCAGACCAGCGGCTGTGTCACGGAGTTGCAGAACCTGCTCAACGCGCACGGCGCCGGTCTTCAGGTGGACGGACAGTTCGGACCGGCCACGCTCTACGCGGTCCGTGAGTACCAGGCCGCCACGGCGATCGCGGTGGACGGGCGGGTGGGCCCCGCGACCAAGAGCAAGCTGTACGCGACCGGAGGCTCGGCCCCCGCCCCGGTCAACCTGAACTCCTCCTCGTGCCCGGCGAACCTCGTGCAGGGCGCCAAGGGCGGGTGCGTCACCGAGCTCCAGCGGCTGCTGATCCACCACGGCTTCGCGGTCGACGTGGACGGTGACTTCGGCTCCGGGACCGCGAGCGCCGTCCGCAGCTTCCAGTCCGCCCACGGCCTCACGGTCGACGGCCAGGTCGGCACCAACACCAAGCGCGAGCTGTACGACACCGACGAGTCACCGTCGACGGGCGTGGACCTGAGGTCGGCCTCCTGCCCGGCGAACATCGTCGAGGGGCAGAGCGGCGGTTGCGTCGCCACGTTGCAGTCCCTGCTGAACGGCAAGGGACACAGCCTCGACGTGGACGGCAGTTTCGGTCCGCAGACCCTGGCGGCCGTCAAGGCGTTCCAGTCCGCGAGCGGGCTGTCCGTCGACGGTCAGGTCGGTCCGAACACCAAGGCCGCGCTGTACTCGAACATCGGCGGTGGCGGCGGCAACGGCGCGCCCGCGCCGATCAACCTGACCTCCGCGTCCTGCCCGAACGAGATCGTGCAGGGCCAACGCAGCGGCTGTGTCACCGAGTTGCAGAGCCTGCTCAACCACCACGGTGCCGACCTCGCCGTCGACGGCGACTTCGGCCCGCTCACGGGCAGCGCCGTCCGGGACTTCCAGGCCGAGAAGGGCCTCTCGGTCGACGGCCAGGTGGGACCGAACACCAAGGCCGCCCTGTACGGCGCGGTCACCCCGCCGTCCTCTCCCCCGCCCGGCGGTGGCTACGCCAAGATGCTCGACGTGGCGGCGGCCGAGGTCGGCACGGCCGAGGGCAGTGCCCGCGCGAACAGCTACGGCTCGGCCGTGGGGCTTTCGCTGTCCACCAGCAACTACGCCTGGTGCGCGACCTTCGTGAGCTGGGTGGCCAAGCAGACCGGAGCCACCTCCTACCGCAACACCTATGTCTCGGGCTGGGTCAAGCAGGCGCGGGCCGGCAACTACCACCTCTCCGTGACGACCAACCCGCAGCCGGGTGACATCGTGGCCTTCGACTGGAACGGCGGCAACGACTTCACCGGCGGCCACGAGCACATCGGCTTCGTGCGGACCGTGTCGGGCTCGTCCTTCACCACCGTCGAGGGCAACACGGGCAACCCCAACGGCGGCGGCGACGGCGTCTACGTCAAGTCCCGGTCCACGAACAGCGGTTACGACGTGCTGTTCATCAGGGTCCGCTGAGCCGAGCCGGCCGTCGCCCGACCCGGGAGGTCAGGCGACGGCCGGCTGTCCCGCCGCGCGCAGCGACAGTGCCTGGTGGTAGCGGCGCAGCAGGAGCAGGGCGGTGGCGGCGAGCCCCGTCAGCAGGCCGAGCCAGACGCCGACGGTCTCCAGCCCCGCGAGGTGTCCGAACAGCCAGGCGGCGGGCAGGCCGATCAGCCAGTAGCCGACCAGGGTGATCCGGAAGCCGCTCCCGGTGTCGTCGAGGCCGCGCAGCAGACCGACCCCGATGTTCTGGGCGCAGTCGAAGAACTGCAGGACGGCCGCGATCAGCAGCAGGCTGGTGGCGATGTCGGTCGCGCTGTGCCCGTCGGCGGAGGACGGGTCGAGGAACGGGCGCAGCACCAGGCCGGGGGCGGTGAGATAGACGACGCCGACCACGGCCATCACGGCCGCCGCGCACGCCAGTGCCGTGTTCTTGATGCGCTGGGCCGCGTCGATCCGGTCCAGGGCGAGTTCGCGGCTGACGTTGAGGGACGCGGCGTGCGAGAGGCCGACCGCGATCTGGAAGACGATGTAGATGAGCTGGTTGACGGCGGTGTGCGCGGCCAGCGCGGCACTGCCGAAGGTGCCGATGAGCAGGGCCACGACGGAGAAGAACCCGGCTTCGGAGCCGTAGGTGGCGGCGATCGGCACGCCCAGCCCCGTCAGCCGGCGCAGGGTGGCCGGGCGGGCCTTCCAGATCCGGATGTCGAGCAGCGGTGCGAGCCGGGGGTCGCGGCGTGCGGAGCCGTACAGGGCGAGGCAGGTGAGCAGGTAGACCAGCGAGGTGGAGATGCCGATGCCGGGCAGGCCCAGCTCCGGAAAGACCCATGTGCCGTGGATCAGCAGCCAGTTGAGGCCCGCGTTGACCGCCACCGACGCGATCGTGATGCGCAGCAGGGCCTGGGGGCGGCGCATGCCCACGGTGAACTGACGGATGGCCTGGAACCACAGGCAGGGGATCAGGCCCGGGGCGAGGGTGAGCAGCACCGGCCAGGCGGTGGCCACGACGTCCGGGTCCTGGCCGAGGTGGGCCACGGCGCGGCCGATCAGCAGCATGACGAGGGCGCCGGCGACCCCGGCCAGGGTGGCCAGCGCGAGCGCCGCGCGGACCACGTCCCGGACTTCCCGGGTCGCCGACTCGGAGAGCTCCTCGTCCTCGTCGGCACGGGCGGAGGCGGCGGACACCTGGTTGCCGACCGCGGTGACGAGGCCGACACCCATGGTGCGCAGCTGGTTGAAGACGACCATCGCGAGGCCGCCGCCGGCCAGGGCCTCGGCGCCCATCAGGCCCATCATCACCGTGTCGGTGGTGGTGAGGGCGACCTGGGCGAGCTGGGTCAGGGCGAGCGGCACGGCGAGGGTCGCCAGGGCTCGGCTGTCGCGGAGCAGGGTGGTGAGCGGTGTCGGCATCGGGTGTCGGTTCTCACGAAGGGGTGTCGGCATCGGGTCAGTTCTCGCGGAGTTTCGTCAGCAGTTCGTCGATCTCGCGCTCGACGGCCGGGTCGATGAGGTCGCGGTCGTTCATCCAGTCGTCGTCGAAGACGGTGTCCATGTACTTCTCCCCTCCGTCATTGACCAGCGCGACCATAGTCGTGCCGGGGGCCAGCGAGGACATGCGGGTCAGCGCCTCGTGCACCACTCCGCCCGCCGAGCCGCCGATGAGGAGGCCGATGCGGCGGGCCAATACCCGCGCGGTGGCGAACGCCTCGATGTCGCCGACCTTGACGCCCTCGTCCAGCAGCTCGTAGTCGACCATCGCGCCGATGGTGGCGCCCTCGGGCGTGCCGGTGCCGGACTGGTAGTAGTCGTGGGCGGGCGGCCCGAAGGCGATCGACCCCTTGGGCTCGACCCCGACGATCCGTACCCCGGGCACGGCCTTGCGCAGTTCCCCGCCGGTCCCGAAGAGTCCGCCCCCGGTGCCCACGGCGCCGATCAGGATGTCGATACGGCCGTCCAGCGCGGCGTCCAGTTCATGCGCCACGGGCCGGTAGCCGTCCCCGTTGGCGAGGTTGTTGTGCTGCTCGGTGAAGTAGGTGTTGTCGCTGCCGGCCGCCAGCCGCTCGGCGAACTCCTCCCGGGCGGCCGTGGCCAGCTCCTCGTCCCCGTCCTCGGCGACGTAGACGAGTTCGGCACCGAGCGCCTTCATGCCGCGCAGTTTGTCGGCGGCCGCGTGATGGTCGACGACGGCGGTGAAGGTGTAGCCGCGCTCGGCGGCGATCACCGCCAGGCCGAGTCCGGTGTTGCCGGAGGTGGACTCGACGATACGGCCGCCGGGGCGCAGCAGCCCGCGCTCCTCGGCGTCGAGGACCATCTGCCGGGCCATGCGGATCTTCGCGGTGCCGGTGGGGTTGAACTGTTCGAGTTTGAGCAGGAGTCGGCTGCCGGTGTCGGTGCGGCACAGTTCGAAGAGCGGGGTGTGGCCGATCAGGTCGGAGACCTGGCTGACCACGGCGGGACGCGCGAGCGCCTTGTCCATCGGATGGCTCCGGGGTTCGAGGGGGGCGAGAGTCAGGCGAGTGGAGGGCGGTCGAACCGCCAGCGGGTGCTGCCGTCGGCGGTGTCGAGGACGACCTTCGGGGGGAGCGGAAGCTCGTGGAAGGGGGACTCGTTGGAGTCCATCTGGTATCCGGCGGTGTTGGGGTAGACGAGCAGGTCGCCGACGGCGGGGCGGGCGGGGAAGCGCACCTTGCGCCAGGTGACCATGTCGGACTCCAGGCAGGTGGCGCCGCCGACGCAGGCCGCGTACGGCTCGCCCGGCCCGGTGCGGGAGAGCAGCACCGGATCGGGCAGGTACTCGCTGGCGAACCACTGCTCGGACAGGCTCAGGCTGCTGCCGTCGACGGTGACGACGCCGTAGCCGTCGAGGTCTTTCACGCCCTGGACGCGGAAGACCGTGCAGCCGGCCCTGTCCAGCAGCGCCCGCCCGGGTTCGAGGAGCAGCTTCACCCCGGCCTCGCGCAGTCGCCCGGCGAGACCGTGCGCGGCGAGGACCGCGCGCAGCGCGTCGGGGCCGGCCACCGGCGAGTGGTACGGGTAGAAGTCGCCCGGCGCGAAGGACTTGCCCGCGTGGTAGTGCTCGGGCCGCTGGTCGCGCAGGTAGCGCTCCCAGTGCGGGGCGTCCGTGTAGTCGACCGCGAACCCGCCGCCGATGCTGATCCGGTCGGCTCGCAGGCCGGACGCCTGGGCCTTGAGGCACAAGTCGACGAGTTCGGCGGCCAGTTCGGCGCGCATGAGGGGGTCGTAGCCGGAGAGGTGGAAGGAGAATCCCTCCATCACGACTCCGGCTTCCCGGCATCGCACGAGAGCTGTCTCCAACTCGCCGTCGTCCAGCCCGAATCGGCTGTTCGGCTGGGCGGGCGGGAGGCGTCGGAGCAGTACGCGTGCGGGCCGGCCGATCCCGATGAGGCGTTCCAGTTCGTCGAGGGCGTCGACCGCGATCAGACACCCTTGGAGCACGGCGACCCGCAGGAGTGCGTCGGCCTTCGCGGGACCGGTCACCACGATGTTCTCGCCACGGACCCCGCACCCCAGCGCGTCCCGCAGTTCACCGCTGCCGGCGACGTCGACTCCCGTACCGGACAGGGCGCATCGCTCGATCCACGCGGCTGCCTTGTTCGCCTTCTTCGCGTAGTACACGCGCCCCTCGACGCCGAACTCGTCGAGCACTGCCCTGAAGGCGGCGGCGTTGGTGTCGAAGCGGTCGGGCAGCAGCAGATGGAAGGGGCCGCCGATCGCGTACGACAGCTCGTGCGGCAGTGGGCCGGACAGGATCGCGTCGAGCCACGGGTCCGGGTGGGCCGGCAACGGCGGGGCCGCCGTCACTGCGGTCACGCCCACAGCGACACCCGCGTCCCCAGGCCCTGTTCGACGGCGAGCTGTGCGAACCGGTGGCCGAGGGCGATGTCGGTGACGACGAGCCCGCTGTTGTAGGCGAAGATCCGCTCGTCCGCGGAGCGCCGACCCTGCGCCCGGCCCGCCACGACCTCGGGGAACTCGGCGTCCACGGCGGGGAAGTTACCGTCCGCGTCGGCCATGTCGGTGCCGGTGACCTTCATCTGTGCCTCGCTGGTCGCGATGACGCGGTCCGCCCGCTGGAGCGTGGAGGGCGCGATGCCGTGGCCGACCAGGATCGACAGGGCGCCCGGCTTGAGGTCGTCGGACTCCACGGCGGCCGGGGTGTGCTGCCCCGCGGTGGCGACCACCACATCGGCTTCCGCCGCGGCGGCCCGTACGTCGTCGACCACCTCCAACTCCCGGTCGGGGAAGTGGTGGTGGAGTTGCTCCCGGACCGCGGCGAGGCCGTCCGGGTGGGTGCCGTGGACCATGAGGCGGTCCAGCCCGGGCAGGGTGGTGAGCAGGAAGGGCAGCGCGAGGCGGCCCTGGGTCCCGGTGCCGATGACGAGGGCGCTGCGGCTGTCGGGCGGCGCGCACTCACGGGCGAGGAGCGCGGAGACGGCGGGGGTGCGCAGGGAGCCGATGCGGCCGCAGTCCATCATCGCGACAGGCAGGCCGGTGACGTCGTCGTAGACGGTGAGCGTCGTGTAGTAGTGCTGCTGGTCGCGGGACTTGTCCAGGCCGTGCTTGTACGACGTCTTGATCGCGACGACCTCGCGGACCCCGTCCCGGCCGAGCATGGCGTACGAGACGGAGTGACCGTCCTCGGGTTTGACGGTGAGCTTGCGCGGGTTGGCGGACCTGCCGTCGGCGAGGGTGCGGTAGGCCTCCTCGACCACGGCGACGACGTCGGTCAGCGAGATGTCGATGCCCGCGAGGTCGCTGGTGCTCAGGACGCGCAGGGTCTTGTCGTCCGTGCGTGCGGGGGTTCCGGTCACGGCTGTTCCCTTCGGACCAGGGTGGGTGAGCAAGGAAGTTGACGGTGCATCAGCTGAGCGCGACGAGCGCGGTCTGTCCGTACCCGTGTTCGTCCGCCTCGGTGTACGGGCGGCTTCGGCGGCCGGGGACGCGTACCGAGGCGCGCTTGAGCCAGCGGTCGGTGCCGTCGTAGCGGGCCCGGAACGGGACCCGGCCGTGGACGGCCATGTCGTTGTCGACGACCAGGACGTCACCGGGTTCCAGGGCGACGGCGACCGAGACGCGTTCGAGTTCGGAGGTCAGCCGGTCGTAGGCGGCGCGGTAGTCGGCGGGCGCCTCGTCGAGCGGGGTGTAGGCGGGGTCGTAGCGCAGGGTCGGGCCCGCCTCGGTCTGCCACAGGGCGGGGACCTTCGGTGGCTCGCCCCCCGCGAAGGACCGGGCCGCCGCGTAGGCGTCGTCGGGGAGGACGGGCAGCACCGGGCGGGAGAGCAGCGCGATGTCGTCCGCGCCGAGGCGGACCTTGCGGATGCTCGCGGCGGTGGTGGCGACGGCGTCGTGGTTGCGCATGCAGGCGAGCAGCAGCAGGTGGGCGCGGCCGGGGTGGAAGGCGTCTTCGGTGTGCGGGCTGAGCAGCACCGTGCTGCTCGCGCCGGTCTGTTCGTCCTCGTGGCCGGGCGAGGGCACGATGTTGTGCACGAAGCGGCCCTCCTGCTGCCCTTCCCAGGCGATCGGGTGACCCATGACCGTGGCGAGCAGCAGCAGGATCAGGTCCCAGGCGGCGGCGCGGTCGCCGGCCGTGGCCCAACTCGTCGGGGTGGGGCCGATGCCGCCGTCGTCGACGGGCAGGCCGCGCAGGACGTACAGGCCGTCGTCGGTGTCGACCGGGCGACACACCTGATGAATCGTTTCGCCCAATCGGGTGGCGGACCTCGCGATCCGGCGGAGCAGTTCCGGCCGGGCGGCCGAAGTGCCGTAGTCGGCAAGGATCTTGTGGGCGGTCTCGGTCAGCTCGTCGACGGCGTGCGGGTCGAGCTGCCGGACGGGTGCGGCTCCCGTGAGCATGGCGCAGACATCCCTTTCGGGGGGCGGGTGGGGGGTGCGGTGGAGCTCGGAGCCCCTGTGGGCTTCCTGTGGGTCTGCTGGGCGATCGCTGCGGAAACGTAACAGCCGAAGTTAGGTTAGGCAACCCTCACCTAGGTTCACTGCTTCCTCTGGGCATCGCACGCCTCACGTGCGCCGTTGCGTGCCCCCATGCGCCGATCTGACGCCTCGCCAGAGATCGGGAATGTCCCCGTCAAGGCTTGCGCACTGGTGATTTCTTAGGGTAGGCACACCTAAGCAAACTGCCATGTGAGTGGAACGAGGTCGTACGACGTGAACCTGAACAGACGTCAAGTGCTGTGGGCCGGCGGCGGAATGGGCGCGGCCGTGCTGCTTGCCGCCTGCGGCGGTGGTGACGAGACCTCGGACAAGTCGCCGGCGAAGGCGAACGAGAAGCCCCGGCCCGGCGGCACCCTGCGCGTCGGTGCCCTGGGCCGCGCCTCGGCCATCACCCGCGATCCGCACGGCACTCAGGCCAACGAGAGCGACTACCTGATCATCTCGCTGGTGTACGACACCCTCACGGTCCCCGGCACCAAGCCGAACACCGTTCCCCGCCTCGCCGCGCGCTGGCAGGCCTCGGACGACCTGAAGACCTGGCGCTTCACCCTTGCGAAGGGTGCGAAGTTCCACGACGGCACGCCGGTCACCGCCGCCGACGTCGTGTGGTCGCTCAAGCGGCTGCGCGCAACGCCTTCCGGCGCCTCCCGGCTGCCCGGCATCAAGGCCGAGAACATCAAGGCGGAGGGCGCGGACACCGTCGTCCTGGTGTCGGACTACGCCAACGCCGAACTCCCCCAGCTGACCCGCCTGACGACGTTCGTCCTGAAGCAGGGCACCAAGGACTCCGACCTCGGCAAGGCGCCCGGCACCGGCCCCTTCAAGCTGGACTGGTTCCGCTCCGGCAACGCCCGCCTGGTCCGCAACGACGACTGGTACGGCGGCGAGGTGTACCTCGACGCCGTCGAGGTGAAGATCTTCGAGAGCCCGCAGGCGATGGCCAACGCCCTACTGGCCGGGCAGATCGACGTCGCCTCCAACGTCGGCGCGGTCGCCGCCCGTACGGCCGAGAAGCGGGGCGACATCCAGATCGTGCGCCGCCCCAATGACATGGCGATGCCGATCGTGATGCGTACCGCCGACGGGCCCTTCGCGGACACGAAGGTGCGCGAGGCGCTGCGGCTCGCCGTCGACCGCGAGGCCATGGTCAAGCAGGTGCTCTCCGGCTACGGCACCGTCGCCAACGACGTCCTCGGCACCGGCGACCCGGCCTACGCCAAGGACATCCCGCAGCGGAAGCGGGATGTGGCCAGGGCCAAGCAGCTGCTGAAGGAGGCCGGCTTCGACACCTCGAAGACGTACCGGCTGCTCACCACCGAGGACATCGCGGGACTCGCCGAGTCGGCCACCCTGTTCGCCTCCCAGGTCCGCGAGGCCGGGGTCAAGGTCGAGGTGGTCAAGCAGGAGTCGGCCACCTTCTGGGACAAGACCTGGCTCAAGGGCGACCTGTACACCACCTATTGGGGCACCAACGACTCCGTGGTGTTCTTCGCCAGCAAGACCATGGTGTCCGACTCCGGGCAGAACGAGGCCGGTTGGAAGGACCACGCCTTCGACGCCGCGTACAAGAAGGCGATGGCGACCAAGGACGCGGCGGCCCGCGCCGAGGTCCTCCAGGAGCTCCAGCAGATCGAGTTCGACGCGTCGGGCTATCTGCTGTGGGGCATGGCCGACGGCATCGACCTCGCGGGCGCGGCCGTGCGCGACCTGCCCACCCTGCCCGGCTACGGGCGCGTCCAGCTCGAGCAGGCATGGCTGGCGCGCTGACCGGCGGTGAACCGGCCGCGGCCTCCGAGGCCCGGCCGGTTCCGGCTGTCGTGCGTACGGCCCTGTACGCGGCCGGGGTCCTCGCGCGCCGGATCCTGCTGCTGGCCGTGCTGCTCGCCGCCGTCTTCGCCGCCGTGGAACTGCTGCCGGGTGACGCGGCGAACGCCACCTCGGAACGCGGCGAGAGCGCGGCCGACCTCGCCGCCCGGCGCCACCTGCTGGGCCTGGACCGGCCGGTGGCAAAACGGTTCGGGGACTGGATGACCGGCCTTCCCACCGGCGACCTCGGCACCTCCGCACGCGGCGAACCGGTCGCGGACCTGCTCGCCCACCCGTTCCCCAACACCCTGCTGCTCGGCGGGCTCGCCCTGCTGGTGACCCTCGCGGCCTCGGTCGCGCTCGGCTGCTGGGCGGCGGCCAGGCCGGGCGGCTCGGCCGACCGGGCCGTGTCGGCGAGCGCCACCGGCATCCTCGCGCTGCCCGAGTTCGTCGTCGCGGTCGCCCTCGTCCTCGTCTTCGCGCTGTGGACGGACTGGCTGCCCGCCGTCACCCTGACCGACGCCGACGGCTCGCCCGCCTCCTGGCGGATGCTCGTCCTGCCCGTCCTCGCCCTGGCCGTCCCGCAGATCGGCTGGAACACCAGGATCGTCCGGGCCGCGCTCGCCGACGAGGCCAAGGCTCCGCATGTCGAGACCGCCGTCCTCGACGGACTGCCCCGGCACCGGATCCTCACCCACCACCTGCTGCCCGGGGCGCTGCCCACCATCGCGGCCGGCCTCGCCACCTCCACCGGCATGCTGCTGGGCGGCGCGGTCGTGGTGGAGACCGTCTTCAACTACCCGGGCATCGGCTCCGTCCTCGCCGGAGCGGTCGCCGACCGGGACAGCCCCGTCATCGCCGGGGTCGTCGCCGTCACCGGAGCCGTCGTCACCGGTGTGCTGCTGCTCGCCGACCTCGTACGCGCCTGGGCCTCGGGAGGCCGGACATGACCGCTCTCACCGCACCCGCGAAGGCGCCGACCAGGACTCCCCCGCGCCGCGGCCGCCTTCGTGTCGCCCTCCGGGTGCTCCCGGCCGTCCTGCTCACCGCCCTCGCCCTGGCCGGACCGTGGCTCGCCCCGCACGCCGTAGACGCGCCGGTCGTGGCGCCGTACGCGGAACCGGGCGGCGAAGCCCCGCTCGGCGGCGACCAGTTGGGCCGCGACGTGCTCAGCCGCGTCCTCGCCGGTGGACGCGAACTCGTCGTCACGTCCCTCCTGGTCGCCGTCCTGGTCACCGCGGTCGCCGCCGTGCTCGGCGCGGTCAGCGCGCTGCGCCCGGCCCTCGGACGGATCGTCGAACGCACCGCCGACGTGCTGATGCTGCTGCCCGCGGTGCTCGGCATCCTGCTGGTCACCCTGTCCTGGCCGGACGGCGGACGGCTCGCCGTCGTCACCGCGTCGGTCGTCCTCGGCGTGCCCTACGCGGTGCGCCTGGTCGCCGGGGCCGCCGCGCCGGTGGCGGCCTCCGGGTACGTGGAGGCGGCAGCCGTCGGCGGCGAGAAGCTGGGGTACCTGGTGGTCCGGGAGGTGCTGCCCAATCTTCGGGCCACCCTGCTGGCCCTCTTCGGACTGCGCTTCGTGGCCGCCGTCTACCTCGTCGCCACCGCCGGGTTCCTCCAGGTAGGGCCTCAACCGCCCGCCGCGGACTGGGCGTTGATGATCCGTGAGAACTCCGCCGGCATCGTCCTCAATCCCTGGGCCGTCCTCGCTCCCAGCATCGCCATCGGCCTGCTGGCGCTGAGCGTCAACCTGGCGGCCGCCGCCCTCGTCCCCTCCACCGGCCGGAAGGCGGTACCCGCACTGTGAACCACATGCCTCACTGGTACTCCGAGGGCCAGGCGGCGGACGGGGAGAGCGCGGTCCGGGTCACCGGCCTGACCGTCACCGCGCCCGACGGGCGTCTCCTGCTCGACCGGGCCGGCCTCGAGCTGGCTCCGGGGCGCATCACCGCTGTCGTCGGCCCCTCCGGGTGCGGCAAGACCACCCTGCTGCGGGCCGTGGCGGGCGCTCTGCCGCCGGGCACCGAGCGCACGGCGGGCAGCGTCAGCGTCCTCGGCCAGGACCCGCTCACCCTGAGCGCAGTAGCCCTGCGCACGCTGCGCCGGAGCCGCCTCGCCTACGTCGGCCAGGACCCGGGCTCCGCCCTCAACCCGCGGATGAAGGTACGCCGCCTGCTCGCCGAAGTCGCCGTGGACAAGAGCCCCGAGGCGGTTCGGGCGCAGCTCGCCGAGGTGCGCCTGCCCACCGACGACGGTCTGCCCGACCGCCGTATCGGCGGCCTGTCCGGGGGCCAGCAGCGCCGGGTCGCGCTCGCCCGCGCCCTGGCCCGCCGCCCCGCGATCCTCCTCCTCGACGAACCCACGGCAGGACTCGACCCCGCCCTGCGCGACGAGGTCGCCGACCTCCTGCGCCATCTCGCGGAGCACCACCGGATAGCCGTCGGCCTGTCCTGCCACGACCCGGACCTGGTGACCCGGCTCGCCGACGACGTCGTGGACCTGACCGGCCCCCGCCTGACACACAGCGGGGCACGACCCGCACCCGCCCCGCGCGAGCGGGCCGCGCACGACGGGCCGCCGACCCTCACCGCGTCCGGCCTGCACGCCGCGCACCTCCACCGCGGTCGCCGGGTTCCCGTGCTGCACGGCGTCGATCTCACCCTCGCCGCCGGCAGCAGCCTCGGCGTGGTGGGCGCCTCCGGGTCCGGCAAGACGACCCTGCTGCGCACTCTCGTCGGCCTGCACCGGGCCACCGCCGGCACCGTCAGCCTGGACGGCACCCGTCTCGCCGCCACCGCGCACGGACGCTCCCGCGAGCAGCGCCGCCGTCTCCAACTCGTGCCGCAGGACCCCCTGGGCACCCTGAACCCCAGCCGCACCGTCGGAGCCACCCTGCGCCGCCCGCTGGTGCTGCACCGCCGGGCCGGCCGAACCGAGGTCGCCGACCGCGTCCTGGAACTCCTGGACCAGGTCGGCCTGCCCGCCGCGTTCGCCGACCGCTACCCCCACGAGCTGTCCGGCGGTCAGCGTCAACGCGTCGCGATCGCCCGCGCGTTGGCGGCCGACCCGGACGTACTGATCTGCGACGAGGTCACCTCGGCGCTGGACTCGGACACCACCGTCGCCGTCATGGACCTGCTGGCGGACCTGCGGGACCGGCGCGGCCTGTCCCTCATCCTGGTCAGTCACGACCTGCGCCTGGTCGCCGACCGCACGGACACCCTGGCCGTACTGTCCGAGGGCCGGGTCGTGGAATCGGGCCCCACACCCCGCCTGTTCACCTCCCCGTCCCACCCGGTGACCACAGCACTGGCCACGGGGACACTGCTCAGCGGGTGACGCGGGGCGGGTGGGGGACGCACCCCGAGGTGAGCCGCGTCGCATCGGCCCGGGCGGGACTTGCTATGCAACGAGTTGCATAGCACGATCGTCGGCATGGCGCTCGAACACGCGATCCTGGTGTCGCTCCTGGAGAAGCCCGGGTCCGGCTATGAGCTGGCCCGGCGTTTCGAGCGGTCCATCGGGTACTTCTGGACCGCGACCCACCAGCAGATCTACCGCGTGCTCAAGCGCATGGAGAACGACGGCTGGGTCGACGCCCACGACGTCCCGCAGCACGGACGGCCGGACAAGAAGGAGTACTCCGTCGCCGACCTCGGCCGGGCCGCGCTGTCCTCGTGGCTGCACGATCCGATCGAGCCCGACAGCGTCCGCCACGACCTCGCGGTGAAGATCCGTGGGGCCGCGTTCGACGACCCCACCGCGCTGATCCGGGAGGTGGAGCGGCACCGGCAGGCACACCGCGATCGACTGGCCCACTACCTCGCGGGCCAGGAACGCGACTTCACCGGACCGGAGGCGAAGGCGGCGGTGCCGGACGCGCCGCTCGATGCGGAGACCGAGCTCCAGCACGTCGTCCTGCGCGGCGGCATCGCCTACGAGCGGATGATGATCGGCTGGCTGGACGACGTGCTCGCCACGCTGGCCCGGTTCGGCACGACAGATCACTGACCGCCCCATGCCGACAGCCGCAGCGAACGCCTACGGCTCCGGTTCCCCCGGTCCTCAGACTTCTCCACCTGTCCCACACCCCGAGCTCAAAGGAGTCCTCACCATGCCCGACCCGCTCCTCTTCAACCCCCGCACCTACGACCCCGCGCACTTCGATGCCGAGACGCGCCGCCTGCTGCGGGCCACCGTCGACTGGTTCGAGGAGCGGGGCAAGCGGCAGCTGATCGAGGAGTACCGCACGCGCGCGTGGCTCGGTGACTTCCTCGGCTTCGCCGCGAAGGAGAACCTGTTCGCCACGTTCCTGACGCCCGCCTCCGCCGCCGGGGAGGAGGACGGGGACAAGCGGTGGGACACCGCCCGGATCGCCGCACTCAACGAGATCCTCGGCTTCTACGGCCTGGACTACTGGTACGCCTGGCAGGTCACCATCCTCGGTCTCGGCCCGGTCTGGCAGAGCGACAACGTCGCCGCCCGCGACCGCGCCGCCCAACTCCTCACCGAGGGCGAGGTGTTCGCGTTCGGCCTGTCCGAGAAGACACACGGCGCCGACATCTACTCCACCGACATGCTGCTGGAACCGGACGGCGACGGCGGCTTCCGCGCCACCGGCTCCAAGTACTACATAGGCAACGGCAACGCCGCGGGTCTCGTCTCCGTCTTCGGCCGTCGCACCGACGTCGAGGGCCCCGACGGCTATGTGTTCTTCGCCGCCGACAGCCGTCACCCGGCCTATCACCTGGTCAAGAACGTCGTCGACTCCTCCAAGTTCGTCAGCGAGTTCCGCCTGGAGGACTACCCCGTCCGGGCCGAGGACGTCCTGCACACCGGCCGCGCCGCCTTCGACGCCGCACTCAACACCGTCAACGTCGGCAAGTTCAACCTCTGCACCGCCTCGATCGGCATCTGCGAGCACGCCATGTACGAGGCCGTCACCCACGCGAACAGCCGCATCCTGTACGGCCGTCCCGTGACCGCGTTCCCGCATGTGCGGCGGGAGTTGACCGACGCGTACGTCCGGCTCGTCGGGATGAAGCTGTTCAGCGACCGCGCCGTCGACTACTTCCGCAGTGCGGGCCCCGAGGACCGCCGCTACCTGCTCTTCAACCCGATGACGAAGATGAAGGTGACCACGGAGGGCGAGAAGGTCATCGACCTGATGTGGGACGTCATCGCCGCCAAGGGCTTCGAGAAGGACAACTACTTCGCCCAGGCGGCCGTGGAGATCCGCGGTCTGCCGAAGCTGGAGGGCACCGTCCACGTCAACCTGGCGCTCATCCTGAAGTTCATGCGCAGCCACCTGCTCGACCCGGCGCCCTACCCCGAGGTGCCGACCCGTCTCGACGCCGCCGACGACTCCTTCCTGTTCCGGCAGGGACCGGCCCGCGGGCTCGGCTCGGTGCGCTTCCACGACTGGCGGCCCGCCTTCGCGGCGTACGCACACCTGCCCAACGTCGCCCGGCTGCGCGAACAGGCCGACGCCCTCTGCGAGTTCGTCACCACCGCGGCCCCCGACGCCGAACAGAGCCGCGACCTCGACCTCCTGCTCGCCGTCGGCCAGCTGTTCGCCCTGGTCGTCCACGCCCAGCTCGTCCTGGAGCAGGCCCGCCTCACCGGTCTCGACGAGGACGTGCTCGACGAGCTCTTCGCCGTCCTCGTCAGGGACTTCTCCTCCCACGCCGTCGAACTGCACGGCAAGGACTCGGCGACCCCGCGGCAGCAGGAGTGGGCGCTGGGCGCGGTCCGGCGGCCGGCCGTCGACCCGGAGCGCACCGAGCGGGTCTGGCAGCGGGTCGAGGCCCTGTCGGGCGCGTACGAGATGGCCCCGTAGCCACACCGAGCCGTACGGCAGGACCGTGGGACCAGGTCCGTACTGGTCCCACCGGCTCCCCGCCCCCGGCCGCCGTCACCGGGCCGCGTGCCTGCTAGATCTCGGGGCGGCCGTGAGCGGGGTCGGCGGGGAGTTCGGTGTGCAGGCGGACCGTGGTCCCGGCCTCGGGGGTGGAGCGGATCTCGACGAGGTCGCACAGCTGGTGCACGAGCCACAGTCCCCGTCCGCCCACCTGTGTGGGGACCGGCCTGGAGCGCCCGGCGAGGGGGTCGCTGATGTATCCGGCGTCCCGGAACTCGCACACCAGACGCCGGTTCTCGGCCCAGGTGCGCAGGACGCCCTGGCCGCCTCCGTGCCGGACGCTGTTCACGGCCACTTCGGTGGCGGCCAGGTGGAGCTCGCGCAGGCGGTGACCGCGCAGGCCGAGGAGTTCGGCGCAGGCGGAGATCTTGTCCCGCAGGGCGGGAAGGTCACCGCTCGAGTAGGCGAACTCGTCGTAGGGATCGCAGGGGTGGGTCAGCGGGACGAAGTCGAACGGTGCCTGCCGGTCGAAGTCGGTGGAGGGGGTGGTGCGGCCGTCCGCGCGGATCTCGGGGTGGCAGCGGGCCATCTCCTCGATGGCCGCCTGTTCGCCGGCGAGGTCGTACGGGCACAGCAGCCACCAGGCCGGGCCGTCGGCGAAGGCCCTGTTCAGCAGCCACTCGTGATAGCGCAGCTCCTCCACCTCGGAGCGGGAGCGGGCCTCCGCCCAGGGCGATTCACCGATCCCGCGCACAGGTCGCCCCTGCGCCGTGTACTCCTTGATCCATTCCTGCCAGGCTCCGATGAGGCGACCCGGATGGTGCGCCAGCGGGCTGGTGTCGACGTACTGCACCGCGCGGTCGTCGGGGACCTCGGCGCGCAGCAGGGAGGCCTTGCTCTCGGGGACGGCCACCACCACGGCCTCACCGCCGTCCAGCGCCTCCCTGATGAAGCCGACGGTGCCCTCGAGGAACTCCTCACCGGAACGGTACGGGTACAGCTCGTGCCGGTATCCCGCACCCGGGGGCGAGGACTCGGCACGGGGAGGGGAGGAGGTCACGGCGTCATCACCACCGGAATCGAAGGGTCTGCGAAGCCGGTCAGCTCCCAGGCCAGGCGTACGGTCTCGTTCGTCCCCTCCAGCACCACCTTGCGGTCCGGCAGGTGTCGGGCCGCGTCGGCGAGGGAGCTCATTCCGGCGGCGTCGAGGAAGTCCAGGCCGTGGCAGAGGAGGCGTACCGTCACCGCTTGGCACAGCAGCGTGCGCAGGATGGCGCCGAACGCGGGGGCGCCGTCGGCGTCGACGACCCCGTTGACGGTCCAGCCGTCCTTGCCGGTGCGGTACACCTGGAAGGCGGGTGACGCCGGACGGCTGCCCAGGTGCTGCGGATGCACGCACGGCGCGTGGTCGGGCGCCGGGGCAGTCCCGTCACCGCACTGGTAGGCGCAGACCACCAGGGCACCGCTGTCGGCGGCGAACTCCTCCAGGTCGAGCTCGCTGCGCAACAGCTGTTCCGCGTCGGCCGCGGGCCCTGCGTAGGTCACGTGGTGCAGCACACGCAGCGAGCGGTACCCCTCACGCTCCGCACTCACCGCCTCGCGACGCACCGCCGAGATCAGGGATCCGTCGAGCCGGGCCGGGTCGAGCACCACGGGGGCGAAGGCCGCGGTCGTCCCGGAGAACGGTCCGACGATCAGCACCTTGTCGCCGTAGAGCTCACCGTCGGAGACGAAGGCCCTGCTGCGGTCCCAGACGTCGTCCGCGGGCTCCAGCAGTTGCAGGACGTGGTCACCGGAGCCGACCTCGTCGAGTGCCGCCAACGTGCGCGTCGCTCGCACCACAACCTCCCCTCACCTCACGTTCACCCTACTCAACAGCGCCTCCCCCCTCCTGCCCGTAGCGGCTGACGGCACACGTGACAAAGGCCGGCCGCATCCCGACAGGCGGTGAGGCCCCTGCTGGGATGCGGCCGGCCCTCTTGGCGCGGGCCGGAGGCCGTCAGGCGTCGAGCGCGTCGATCAGGGCCTTGGTCACGTCCTCCGTCGTGGCCGTGCCGCCGACGTCGCGGGTGAGAACGCCCGCGGCGGTCGTCGACTCGATCGCCTTCTGGAGGCGCACCGCCTGCTCCGGCAGGCCGAAGTGCTCCAGCATCAGCGCCGCGCTGCCGACCGCGCCGATGGGGTTGGCCAGGCCCTGACCCGCGATGTCCGGGGCCGAGCCGTGGACCGGCTCGAACATGCTGGGGAAACGCCGCTCGGGGTTGAGGTTGGCGCTCGCGGCCAGGCCCAGGCTGCCGGCGAGCGCGCTGCCGAGGTCGGAGAGGATGTCGGCGTTGAGGTTGGAGGCGACGACGACGGAGAGGTCCTCGGGGCGCAGGACGAACTTCGCGGACATCGCGTCCACCAGCACGCTCTCGGTCTCCACGTCCGGGTAGTCGGCGGCGACCCGCTTGAAGACGTCGTCCCACAGGACCATGCCGTACTGCTGGGCGTTGCTCTTGGTCACCGAGGAGACCTTCCTGCGGTCCCGGGTGCGGGCCAGGTCGAAGGCGAACCGCATGATCCGCTCGCAGCCCACCTCGGTGAACAAGGCGGACTGGACGGCGACTTCACCCCCGGGTCCGCGTCCGCCGAGGTTGCGGCCGCCGAGTCCCGCGTACTCGCCCTCGCTGTTCTCGCGGACGACGACCCAGTCCAGGTCCGTGTGGTCGGCCTTGCGCAGCGGGCTCTGCACACCGGGCAGGAAGTGCACGGGGCGGACGTTGGCCCACTGGTCGAAGTTCTGGCAGATCTTCAGGCGCAGGCCCCACAGGCTGATGTGGTCGGGCACGGTGGGCCAGCCGACGGCACCGAAGTAGATGGCGTCGAAGTCCTTCAGCCGCTCCAGTCCGTCGTCGTCGATCATCTTGCCGGTGCGCTCGTAGAACTCGCAGCCCCAGGGGAACTCCTCCCAGTCGAAGGCGAAGGGGTCCGCCGAGTTCCGGGAGCTGTCGGCCAGGGCGTCCAGGACGGTGCGCCCGGCGGCGACGACCTCCTTGCCCACCCCGTCGGCGGGGATGGCGGCGATGCGGAACGTGCGGGGTGCGGCTGTCATGGGTGCCTCCGGCTCGCTGTCGTGCGGTCGGTTCGAGTCAACACAGCGGCACGGCGGGGCGTCCAAGACCTGCTTTCGATAGGACGTATAGGCGGGGCCGATCGGTCCTGCGTCAGGCGGTGGGTGCCCGCCGGCCGGCCAGCGACCTGGTGAGGGCGAGGAACGTCCGCGCGGCCGGCGTGAGGTGCGCGGGCAGGCTGACCATGGCCACGTGCAGGTGGGCCGTCGGCTCCAGGGGTGCCACCACCGCCCCGCAGCGGCGGGCCAGCCGGGTCCAGGAGGACGGCAGGACGGCGATCCCGACGCCGGTCAGGACCAGCGGCAGGATCGACGTGCGGTGGTCGACGACCGTCACGATCTCCGTACCGGTGCCGCCCGCGGTGATGTCGTCGACGATGTGGCGCATCAGGCTGCCGGTGCGCGAGGCGATGAGTTTCTGTCCGGCCAGGTCCCCGGGCCGGAGCGTGACGTCGTCCTCGATCGTGCCGCCGGGCGCGGCCACGACCACGAACGGCTGGTCCTCGACGTGCAGTACGTCAAGGCCCGTCGGCTGGAGCGGAGTCGCGCTGCCGAGCAGGCCCAGTTCGCAGGCGCCGCTGCGGACCAGGGCGATCACCTCGTCGGGGGTGAAGGCGGCGTGCGTGCTCACGGTCACCGCCGGATACCGGTCGGCGAACCGGTGGATGAGCGTGGTGAGCGGTTCGATGCCGGGCGAGGGCATGGTGGCGACTTCGACCGTGCCGCCGTGCAGTCCGGTGAGCGCGGCGGCGGTGTCGCGTACGGCGGCCAGGTCGCGCAGCACGCGCCGGCTCGGCTCCAGCAGTTCCTGGCCCGCCTCGCTCAGGACGACACCCCGGCCGACCCGGTGGAAGAGGGCGACCCCGAGATCGGCCTCCAGGTTCGCCATGGCCTGCGACAGGGACGGCTGGGCCACGTGGAGGGCGGCCGCGGCCCTGCTGAAGCCGCCGTGTTCGACGATGGCCAGGAAGTACTCCAGTTGCCGGGCGTCCACGGCACCTCCCCGCTCTGTGCTGGTACGACGGGCGGAGCGAGCCTACCTGCTGTTTTCCGCCGCTCCGCGTTCGATCCAGCGGTCGGCGAGGGTACGTCCGCACCGGGCGAGCAGGTGCGCGGACAGGGCGCTGTCCCGCGCGCAGTCCTGGTCGGTCAACTCCGTCAGGGCCTGGACGGAGCGGAAGTGGGCGGCCGTCCGCTCCTCGGGCAGGGTGCAGCGGCCGGCGACGGCGTGCACCTCCACACCCAGGCGACGGGCCCGCCGGGCGAGCGCGACCGGCAGCTTGCCCGACAGGGACTGCTCGTCGAGGCTGCCCTCGCCGGTCACCACGAAGTCGCTCGCGGCCAGCAGCTCATCGGCGCCGAGCAGCGTGAGGAAGTAGTCGGCCCCCGAGCACACCCGCCCGCCGAGCAGCATCCCTGCGTATCCGAGCCCGCCGGCCGCACCGGCCCCTGGGGCGTCGGCGAGACGCGCCGCCTCCGCGGCTCCCCCGGCCCGCAGGTGTCGTACGAAACGGACGAGCGCGGCGTCGAGTTGTCGTACCTCGTCGGTGGTGGCCCCCTTCTGCGGGCCGTAGACGGCGGCGGTGCCCGTCGGCCCGAGCAGCGGGTTGTCGACGTCGGTGGCCAGGACGAGATCGACGCCCGCCAGGGCGGCGCAGGCCTCGGCGATGTCGGCCGTGCGCAGTCCGGCGAGTCCCGCGCCGCCCGGGCCGATCGGCGTGCCGTCCTCGCCGGTCAGGGACGCTTCGAGGGCCTGGAGCAGTCCTGCTCCGCCGTCGGTGGTGGCGACCCCGCCGAGCGCGAGGACGATCGTGTCGGCCCCGCCCACCACCGCGTGGTGGACGGCCTCCCCGACGCCCCGGCTGGTGGCCGTGAGCGGTGCCTTGCGGCCGCCCGGCAGCACGCCGAGTCCGCAGACGGCCGCCGCCTCGACGAGGACGGTACGACCGTGCACCGCGACCTCGGCCGTGAGGGGCCGGCCGGTCGGCCCGGTGACCGCCGTCTTCTCCGGGGTGAAGCGGCCCGCGCAGGCGGCGGCCACGCTCCCCTCTCCCCCGTCCGCCAGCGGCAGGCGGTCGACCCTGGCCCCGGGGGCGCCTTCCCGCAGCCCGTGCTCCAGGGCGCGGGCGGCTTCGTCGGCGCTGAGCGAGCCCTTGAACTTGTCCGGGGCGACCAGCACGGACACCATCAGGGCGTCACCTCCGCGGTGTGCGGGGCGCGGGGGACGGCTACCGGCTCGACCTCGTCGGCCTCAGCGGTCTCGTCTGCCTCGGCCGCCAGCGGTGGCTCCCCTGCCCGGCCGGCCAGTACCGCCCGGGCCCGTTCCAGGTCCAGGCCGTTCTCCCACCGGGCGACGAACAGGGTGGCGACGGCGTTGCCGAAGAAGTTCACCAGGGCCCGGCACTCGGACATGAACTTGTCTATGCCGAAGATGAGCATGATGCCCGCCGCCGGGACGGAGCCGACCGTCGACAGGGTCGCGGTGAGGGCGATGAATCCTCCCCCGGCGACACCCGCCGCGCCCTTCGACGTCAGCAACATGACAGCCAGCAGCCCGAGTTGCTGGCCGAGGGAGAGCGAGGTGTCGGTGGCCTGGGCGATGTAGAGCGTGGCCAGCGAGAGGTAGATCGCCGCCCCGTCCAGGTTGAAGCTGTAGCCGGTCGGCACGACCAGACCGACGGTGGGCCGCTCGGCCCCCATGAACTGGAGCTTGCGCATGAGTCCGGGCAGGGCCGGCTCGGCGGTCGAGGTGCCGAGGATCAGCCAGAACTCCTCCTTGAAGTAGCGGAACAGCTGGAAGATGTTCAGCCGCACGTACAGGGCGAGCACTCCCCCGAGCACGACCACGACGAACAGCGCGGAGGTGACGTAGAAGAGGAGGATCAGCGAGCCGAGGCTGGTCAGCGTGGACAGGCCGAACTTCCCGATGGCGTACGACATCGCGCCGAAGGCGCCCAGCGGCGCCGCCTTCATGACGAAGGACAGGACCTTGAAGACGACCTCGGTGAGCCGCCCCACGGCCGCGATGATCGGCTCGCCCGTCTTCCCGACCAGCTTGATCGCGATGCCGAAGACGACGGCCAGGAAGATCACCTGGAGGATCTTCCCCTCGACGAAGGGCCCGAAGAAACTGTCCGGCACGATGTTGGTGAGGAACTCCCACCAGTGCTGGTGCTCGCCCTGTTCGACGTACTGGCTCGCGTCGCCGGACGTCTTGAGGGTCGCCGGGTCGGCGTGGACGCCGTCGCCGAGCCGGAAGACGTTGATGGCGACCAGTCCGGTCAGCAGCGCCACGAGCGTGCCGATCTGGAAGTAGGCGAGCGCCTTGATCCCGGTGCGGCCGACCTTCTTCAGGTCCGCGACGCCGGCGATGCCGCCGATGATCGTCAGGAAGACGATCGGGCCGATGAGCATCTTCATCGCGGTGATGAAGGTCGTGCCGATCGGCTCCATGTCGGTGGCCAGATCCGGCCACCGCCAGCCGAGCACGATGCCGATCACGATCGCCACCAGCACCTGGACGTACAACTGCCGGTACCACGGCTTCGCCGCGATACGCGCGGCCTGTTCGGCTCGTGCGGTGCCCGGGGTATGCGTCATTGCAGCCTCCCTGATCGCGCGACACCGAGCCCGATCGGCGCGCGCCAGCTTGCGCCACAGTGAACCGGGCCACGGGTCAGGGGGTCCACGACCAAAAATCGATGCCCCGTATAGGCATGGCCTATCGGTATGGGTGCAGGCGGGTGAGGCACCCCCGGTCAACACGGTGCTGACCCGTCAGTTCCCGATGCCGTGGGCGAGGAGGCTCTCGGCGGTGTCCGCGATGGTGTCCTCGATGGGGCGGGCCCGCCAACCGAGAAGCCGTTCCGCCTTGGCGCTCGTGGCGTCGAGGTCCCGGCCGAGCTGGTGCCGGAGCAGTCGCACCTCCGGGTTCACGAGACCGAGCGCCCGGGCGAGCCAGACCGGCAGTTCACGGGTCGGGGCCTTCGCCGCGCGCTCCCCCAGGCGCTCGTGCAGCGTGCGCGCGATGTCGACGACCCGCATGCTGTGCCCGGCGACGGCGAGGAACCGCTCGCCCGCGGCCTTCGGCGAGGTCATGGCGCGCAGATGCAGATCCGCCACGTCGCGTACGTCGACGTAGCCCATCCCGAAGGGGGGACACGCGGGGACCCGTCCTTCGAGCATTCTGCGCACCAGGCGCAGGGAGGGTGGGTCGTCCGGGCCGAGCAGGGGTCCGAGGACTCCCACGGGGTGCACCGTGGCCAGCTCGAGTCCGCCGCCGTCGTCCTCGATGAACCTCCAGGCGGCGCGCTCGGCCAGGGTCTTGGAGCGCTGGTAGGGCGGGATGTCGCTGTCGACGTCGGTCCAGTCCTCCTCCGTGAAGGGGGTCGAGCGCGGCGGGTGCCCGATGCCGATGGCCCCGAAGGCGCTCGTCAGCACGACCCGCCGCACGCCGGCGTCGCGGGCGGCGCGCAGCACCCTCAGGACGCCCTCCCGCGCGGGGATCACCAACTCGTCGTCGGAGGTGGGTGTCTGGCGCAGCGTCGGTGAGGCGACGTGGAGGACGAAGTCGCAGTCGGCGACGGCGTCGTCCCAGCCGTGCGGCTGTCCGAGGTCGGCGGGAACGACGGTGAGACGGTCGTCGTCGAACGGTGCGGCCGCCTGGAGCCAGGAGCGCAGTGCGGGCTCACGCCGAGGGTCGCGGACCGTGGTGCGGACGGTGTGTCCGGCGTCGAGCAGGGCCAGGACGCACCAGCTCCCGATGAAACCTGTCCCGCCGGTGACCAGTACCCGTGTCATCAGTGTCTCCTCAGTTCGTGACGTGTGAGTGGGGCGGTGTCGGCGGGACGGCCGTGCGACGCCGCCGGGCGCGGCCATGCCGCTGGGGGGAAGTGGGGTCATGCGAGCGCCATGCCCGGGACGCGCCTGCGGATGGCCTCCATCTCGGCTTCGTCCGAGACTCCCTGCCAGTCGTACCGAGGGGTGTAGGGCGCCTCCAGGGCGCGCACGTCGTCGTCGGTGAGTTCGACGTCGAGGGAGGCCACGGCCTCGTCGATCTGGCGCGTCGAGCCCGCGCCCACCAGGGGCGCGGTGACGACCGGCTGATGGCGCAGCCAGGCGAGCGCGATCTGTGCGCGGCTCACGCCGTGCGCGTCCGCGACCTTCCCGACCGCGTCGACGATCGACCGGTTGGACGCCTCCTGCTCGGGCGCGTAGAGGAGGTCGGCGTAGGCCCCGTCCGTCTGCGCGCGTGCCGTCGAGCGGGCGTCGTCCCATACGCGGGCGAGGCGGCCGCGGGCCAGCGGCGACCAGATCACCGTGCCGACGCCTTCGTCCAGGCACAGCGGGATCATCTCCCGCTCCTCCTCACGAGCGAGGAGGTTGTAGTGGTTCTGCATCGACACGAACCGCGCCCAGCCGTTCTGCTTCTGCAGGTTCAGTGCCTTCGCGAACTCCCACGCGTGCATGGACGAGGCGCCCAGGTAGCGGACCTTGCCCGCCTTCACGAGGTCGCTGAGCGCTTCGAGCGTCTCCTCCCAGGGGGTGCAGTGGTCGTTGCGGTGAATCTGGTAGAGGTCGATGTAGTCGGTGCCGAGGCGACGCAGCGAATGGTCGACCTCGGTCATGACCGCCTTGCGGGACAGTCCGCGTCCGTTCGGTCCCCGCCGCATCGGATGCCGCAGCTTCGTGGCGATCACCACGGAGTCGCGGTCGGCGAAGTCCTTGAGGGCCCGGCCGAGGATCTCCTCGCTGGAACCGTTCGAGTACATGTTCGCGGTGTCGAAGAAGTTGATCCCCTTCTCCAGTGCGTGCCGCACGAGGGGACGCGCCTCCTGCTCGCCCTTCGACCAGACGGGATGCCCGCGGTCGGGCTCGCCGTAGGTCATCGCCCCGATCGCGACCGGTGACACGTCCAGGCCGGTCGTGCCGAGCTTGATGTACTGCATGATGCCCCTCTACAGTTAGTGGAGAACTCTCCGGATACCGTAGTGGAGAGTTCTCCACTTAGCAAGGGGAGATTTGTGGTCCGCTCTGACGCCCGCGAGAACCGGGCTCGCATCCTCGCCGCCGCCCGGGAGGCGTTCTCCGAGGACGGCGCCGCCTCGATGAACCAGATCGCCCAGCGGGCCGGAGTCGGCGCGGGCACCCTGTACCGCAACTTCCCCACCCGCGAGGCGCTGGTGCTGGCCGTCTACCAGGACGAGGTGACGCGCATCGTCGCCACCGTGCCCGACCTGCTGGCCCGGCGGCCGCCCCTCGAAGCGCTCCGCGACTGGACCACCGACCTCGTCGACGCGATGCGCAAGAAGCACGGCCTCGGCGACGCCCTCAGCCCCGGCGCGCACCAGGCGATCAGCGAGCAGAGCTACGGCCCCGTCATCACCGCGATCACCGAGCTCCTCGACGCCGGGAAGAAAGACGGGAGCATCCGCCCGGACGCCGACCCCGGCGACTTCCTCCAGCTCACCGGCGCTCTCTGGCGCGCCCCCGCGACTCCCGAGGACCGGGCCCCCCGCATGCTCGCGCTCGTCCTCGACGGACTGCGCACGCACCGGTAGGCGCGGGCCCGGACCGGAACCGCGGAAGGTGTCGTCGCGGACGCTCGCCCATGTCTTTGTACGGGCTCTGCGACGTGCCCCGATTCAGCCTGCGAGGCGGTGTGCGAGGTCGAGCAGGTCCGGCAGGCGCAGTACGCGCCCGTCGAAGCCCGG
The DNA here is from genome assembly GCF_058382285.1 of Streptomyces sp. LS-MS-L19. Lineage (NCBI taxonomy): Bacteria > Bacillati > Actinomycetota > Actinomycetes > Kitasatosporales > Streptomycetaceae > Streptomyces > Streptomyces sp. LS-MS-L19. The sequence continues at coordinate 190,524 of NZ_JBYCLL010000001.1, forward strand.
CAGGGGGACGTGGAGCGGCTCGGTCCAGCGGGCGGGGATCGCGTCCAGCCCGTAGTACGCCCCCGCGAGGCCTCCGGTCACCGCGGCGACGGTGTCCGTGTCACCGCCGAGGTCGATCGCCGCGCGCAGCGCGTCCTCGAAGCCGGTGGTGGTGCGCAGGGCCCAGACGGCGGAGCCCAGGCAGGGCCAGACGGCACCGTTGAACTCCGTCGCCTGGTCGGGGTGCCAGTCGGGCGCGAGGACCGCGGCGTAGCGGTCCCGGTGGTCCGGGTGGACGAGGGCCAGGATGTCCGGGAGCGCGGCGAGGGGATCGCGGTCCTCGAGCGTGACGCGGATGAGCTCGTGGAAGATCGCGGTGCCCTCCCAGGCCGCACGGTCGCCATGGGTGAGCGCGGCGATGCGGCGGGCCGCGTCCATGGTGGCTCCCTGACCGGCGGCCGCGAAGTGGACCGCCGCGGTCGACGCCCGCATCAGGGAGCCGTTTCCCGCGGCGCGTTGGTTGACCTGGAAATGGACCGCGGCGGCGAGGTCCCAGGGCATGCCGTTGGTCAGGACGGCCTCGGTCTGCAGGCCGATGTCCTTCGGTTCCGATGCCGCCCACCGCTGGAAGCGGGCGAAGATGTCCGGCGGATCCAGTCCGTCACGCCCCAGCAGCGACTCCGCGACCAGGACGGCCATCTGCGTGTCGTCCGTGGCCTCGCCGGGGTCCCAGCCACCGCCTCCGCACATCTCGCCGCCGGCGCCAGGCGTGGGAAACCGCGCGGAGAACGCCGCCTCGGGACCGAACTCGAAGGGCCCGCCCAGGGCGTCACCCACCGCTGAGCCGACCATCGCGCCGGCGGCCCTCTGCATCCGCTCCCCGCACTCCACGCGCTCCATCGGCGCAGGTTGTCCGTGCCGCAGCGAACGGTTTCGGCCAGACGGGTGGTGTTTTCCTGTAGCACTCACACAGAACGCTCTCCACGGAACGCGGAAGGCCTTTTGTCCCTCCTTCTGTGCATAGGAACCTTGCACGGCCAGGAAAGTCAGGGACTGACATGGGTTTGACCAGTCGAACGACCGTATACACGTTGGTGGCGTTGGCCGCCCTGTGTGTCGGGTTGCTGGTCTGGGTGTGGCCTCGCTTCGCGAAACCGGGGCTGTGGCACGTACTGGGGCGGCTGGGGGCCATCGGCGTGACTCAGGTCACGATCGTCGCGGCCTTCGCGTGCGGGGTGAACTCCTCGTACCAGTTCTTCGGCTCCTGGAAGGAACTGTTCGGTGACGTCGACACCGCCCCCGTCGGCGTGACACAGGCCGCCGGCGGCGAAGACTCGGTGACGGGCATCAGCAACGTCCACGGCGCGCTCGTACAGCCCGCGGGCAACCAGCAGTTGAGCCAGGTGACAGGGCTTCCCGACGGGCCGCCCCAGGTCACCGGGCGGGTCGAGTCGGTGAAGATCATCGGTCGCAGGACCGGCGTGGTCGATCCGGCCTTCGTCTATCTGCCGCCGCAGTACTTCCAGCCGGCGTACCACCGCATGCGCTTCCCGGTGATCGTCGCGCTCAGCGGCTACCCGGGCAGCATCTTCAACCTCGCGCAGCACCTGCGCGTCTCGCAGACCACCGCGGAGCTGGAGCGCAAGGGCAAGATGCAGCCGACGATCGTGGTGATGATCCGTCCCACGATCGCCCCGCCGCGCGACACCGAGTGCGTGAACGTCCCCGGGGGCCCGCAGACGGAGACCTTCCTGGCGAAGGACCTGCCGCAAGCGATCAGGTCCGTCTACCGGGCGGGCCACTACGCCAGCGCCTGGGGTGTCATGGGGTACTCCTCGGGCGGCAGTTGCGCCCTCCAGCTCACCATGCGCAACCCCGGTGTCTACACCACGGCCGCCGCCCTCTCCCCCGACTACCGGGTCAAGGACGATCCCACGACCGGCAACCTCTTCGGTTCGGGCCCGGGGCGTCAGGCCCGCATCGACGGCCACGACCTGATGTGGCGTCTGAAGCACCTGCCCGCCCCCCAGGTCTCGGTGCTGGTCGCCAACAGCAAGCACGGCGAGAAGGGTTACCCGCAGACCCAGGCCTTCATCAAGGCCGTCAAGGCGCCCATGCGGGTCGTCTCCATCCTGCCCGAGAGCGGCAGTCACAACTTCCCCACCTGGGTACGGGAGATGCCCGCCGCCCTGACCTGGATGAACGACCAGCTCACGTTCCCGCAGGACGTCGTCCCCCGGACCCACCCCAAGAGGACGACCGAGGCCGAGGGCTCGCCCAAGCCGGGGCCCAGGGCCTCGCACGAGCCGCTGCGCGCGGAGGGCAGGGAGGAGCGGGAGCCCGCGGCTTCGTCCCGCCCGAGCGCGGGCCGCTAGCGCGCGACGCCCGGTGACGTGCGGCCGGCGGGCGATGGAGACATCACCCGCCGGCCGCCATGACCGGGTCCAGCGTGCGGAAACCAGTTGTCCGCCACCTGGTTTCCGTGAACGATCCGTCCGTGACCACGCTGTTTCTGACGGTCGGCCTGCCGGGGGCCGGGAAGACCACCAGGGCCCGCCGACTGGCCGAGGAGCACAACGCGCTGCGGCTGACGCCTGACGAGTGGATGATTCCGCTGTTCGGCGAGCCGGAGGCGAACGGGAAGCGTGCCGTCCTGGAAGGACGTCTCCTCTCGCTCGCCCTGGACGCGGTGCGGCTCGGAACCGACGTGATCCTGGACTTCGGATGCTGGTCCCGTGCCGAGAGGTCCGCGATCCGCTGGCTGGCGGAGTCCGCCGGGGCATCCTGCCGCCTCGTGTATGTGCCGGTGGATCCCGAGACCCAGCGGACCAGGGTCGCCCTCCGCCAGTCGCTCACTCCGGATCAGACGTTCCCGATGAGCGAAGCCGACCTCCTGCGCTGGAGGACGCTGTTCGAGGAGCCCGACGCCGCGGAACTCGACGGGCGCGAGAGGGACAGTCCGCCTCCTGGTTGGCCGGGGTGGCGCGCATGGGCCGCGGACAGGTGGCCGTCGTTCGTCTGAGCCTCGCCCCGGCGGCGGCGGTGACATCGCCAACGGCCGGGATTCCCCAGGGTCTTGACGACGGAAGGGGGCGCTCCTACGGTCCCTACACCGCACACGATCGGCAGGGGCACCGAAACATTCGACGAACGGGAGCGCTCCCACGCACCTCCCACGCACTCCACGTGCTCACACCCACCTCCACGCCCTGAAGGTGCCACGCCCTCCCGGGGCCTGACCAAGGCAGCGTCCCGAAACTTTCGCCGTGCGGAGTGTCCTCGCAGGAACGCATCAGCGTCACGTCCCGAAGGAGGAGCAATGTCGTTGCACCGGAGTGGTTCCGGCACCGCGGGGCCGGAGTTTCCCAGTCGTCGATCCGTCCTGGCGACCATGGGCGCCTTACCGGTCCTCGCGGCCGCGACACCGGCGGTGAGCGCGCCCCTGGCACCGTCCGCGGCGGCGGCCGCGGTGACCGTCGACCCGTCGGCGACCCGGCAGACGATCCGGGGATTCGGCGGCATGAACCACCCGCTGTGGATCGGTGACCTGACATCCGCGCAGCGGGACACGGCCTTCGGGAACGGTGAAGGGCAACTCGGCTTCTCCGTACTGCGAATCTTCGTCTCGGAGGACCGGGCGAACTGGAGCCGCGAGGTCGCGACGGCGAAGCGGGCGATCGAACTCGGGGCCATCGTCTTCGCGTCGCCGTGGAATCCCCCGGCACAGATGGTCGAGACGTTCGTCCACGGCCAGCAGACCGACGCGAAGCGCCTCCGGTACGACATGTACGGCGCCTACGCCCAGCACCTGAACGACTTCGTCACCTTCATGCGGAGCAACGGCGTGAACCTGCACGCCATCTCCGTGCAGAACGAGCCCGACTACGCCCACGACTGGACGTGGTGGACCCCGGCCGAGATGACCAGGTTCCTGCGGGAGAACGCCGGCTCGATCAGCGCCAGGGTCATCGCCCCGGAGTCCTTCCAGTACGTCAAGAGTTTCTCGGACCCGATCCTCAACGACCCCGCTGCCCTCGCCAACCTGGACATCCTCGGGGCGCACCTCTACGGCACGTCGTTCCAGAACTTCCCCTATCCCCTCTTCCAGCAGAAGGGTGCGGGCAAGGAACTGTGGATGACCGAGGTCTACTACCCCAACAGCAGCGACTCCGCCGATCTCTGGCCTCAGGCGCTGGACGTGGGCGAACACGTCCACCGCGCGATGGTGGACGCCGAGTTCCAGGCGTACGTGTGGTGGTACATCCGGCGCGGGTACGGCCCCATGCGGGAGGACGGGCGGATCAGCAAGCGCGGTGCCGCCATGGCGCACTTCTCGAAGTACGTCCGACCGGGGCACGTGCGGATCGCGGTGACCGCGAACCCGCAGCCGAACGTCTACCTCTCGGCGTACAGGGGGAGCGGTTCCCGGCTGGTCGTCGTCGCCGTCAACAAGGGGACCTCGCAGGTCAGTCAGCAGTTCACCCTGCGCAACAACACCTCGTCCGGTGTGTCCTCCTGGCTGACGGACGCGAGCAGGAACCTCGCGTCCCAGAGCAGGATCACCGTGGCGAACGGCTCCTTCACCGGGCTGCTGCCCCCTCAGAGCCTGACGACCTTCGTGACCGGCTGAGGCTCGGGCACCCGTCGTCGCCACGTCGACCCCGACCTGCCGATACGGGCCGATCTTCGTGACGCCGGGCGTCCTCCGGGTACCGGTAGGGGCATGACTGAAGCGGTACAGGCGGGACTGTGGGGACTTCTGGCGGGTTCGGCGCTGCTCCTGGGTGCGGTACTCGGGTACGGGCTGCGCGTGCCGCAGAAGGTGATCGCCACGGTGATGGCCTTCGGCGCCGGGGTTCTGCTGTCGGCGGTCTCCTTCGAACTGGTCGGTGAGGCGTACGACGAGGCCGGCATCGCCCCGGCGGCCATCGGCACGCTCGTGGGCGCCCTCGCCTACACGGCGGGCAACGTCTGGCTGGCCCGCCGCGGAGCCCGGCACCGCAAACGCTCCGGCACCCAGTCGGCGCAGTCCCAGCCGTCGGAGGCCCAGCAGGGCGGGTCCGGGACGGCGCTGGCCCTGGGCGCGCTGCTGGACGGCGTCCCGGAATCGGCCGTCATCGGGGTCAGTCTGCTGGACGGCGGCGCGGTCAGCCTGGTGACCGTGGCAGCGGTGTTCCTCAGCAACGTCCCGGAGGGGCTGTCGAGTTCGGCGGGTATGAAACGGGCCGGGCGCGGCAAGGCCTACGTTTTCGGGGTGTGGTCGGTGATCGCGGCGGCGAGCACCGTCTCCGCCGTCCTCGGGTACACCGTGGTCGGTGCGTTCTCGCCGGCCGTGATCGCGGCGGTCACCGCCGTGGCCGCGGGGGCGATCCTGGCCATGATCGCGGACACGATGATTCCGGAGGCGTTCCAGGACGCCCACCTGGCGATCGGCCTCATCACGGTGTGCGGCTTCCTGCTGTCCTTCGCGCTGTCCCACGCCTGACCGCTGTCGCCGAGCCGGGTCAGCGGAGCGGTTCCGCCGGTTTGGTGGCCTTGCCCAGGAGCATGTTGCCAGGCTCGGAAGCGAGCCGTGCCCCCGGTGTCCGGCAGGAGTCCGGTCCGCCCCCTCCGCCTGTCCGCCGCTCTCCCCCGTCCGGCTGGAGCACACCCACCGGGTGGCGGGTGCTGCCCCCTCCGCTCCCCCACGGGCCGTTCTCCGTCCTAGGGTCACCATGGTGACCATCCAGGACACCAGCGGTGGCGGCCCCACGGTCCTCACCAAGTACTTCTGCACGTACTGCTTCATGTACTTCTACGGCAAGGCGGAACCGCGTGATCCGGGTGATGGTGGTCGACGACGAGGCCCTGGTGCGGTCCGGTTTCCGGCTCATCCTGAGCGCGGCCGACGACATCGACGTCGTCGCGACCACGACGGGCGCCGAGGCGGTCGACACCGCGCGGCGCGAGCGTCCGGACGTGGTGCTGCTGGACATCCGGATGCCGGACGTGGACGGCCTGACCGTGCTCGGGCGGCTGCGCGCGCTGCCGGGGCCGCCGGTGGTGGCGATGCTGACGACGTTCGACGCCGATGAATACGTACTGACCGCACTGCGCTCCGGCGCGGCCGGTTTCCTGCTGAAGGACACCGAGCCGGATCAACTCGCCCAGCTGGTCCGGACGTTGGCGGCGGGTGGCGTGGTGATGTCACCGAAGGCGTCCCGGGCCGTGTGGCAGAACCACCCCGGCGCCGCGGTGCACGGCGACGAGGAGGCCGGCCGGGTCGGGCTGCTCAGTGAGCGGGAGCGTCAGGTGCTCGTGCTGGTCGCTCAGGGGTTGTCCAACGGCGAGATCGGCGGCCGGATCCACCTCAGTGCGGGCACGGTGAAGGACCATGTCAGCGCGATCCTCACCAAGTTGCGGGTCGGCAGCCGGGTGCAGGCGGCGCTGCTCGCCCAGCGGGCCGGTCTCCTCGACGAGGGCAGTCGGCGGCACCCGGGGTCCGCACGATGACCGTGGCGGCATCCGGAGCCCGGGGGACGGCCTCGGTCAAGCGGCCGAAGGCCTGGTGGGCGCGGATCCCCGGTCCGGTCGTCGACGGCCTCGTGGTCGCCGTCGCGGTGGCGGACGTGCTGTTCAGCCTGGACGACTCGTCCGGCGTCACGCAGGCGTTGGCGGCGCTCGCCTGCCTCGCGCTGGTGGCCCGTCGCCGCCTCCCGCTCGCGGTGTTCCTTCTCACGCTTCCCGCCACTCTGATGCTGGACATCGTGTTCGCCCCGATCGCGGCCCTGTTCACGCTGGCCGAGCGCTCCCGCGACCGTCGGCTCCTCACCGGCTGCGCGCTGCTCTTGGCGCTGGCCGGCGCCGCGCCCTGGCCCCTGGACCTCCTGCCCGATCACGAACGCACCTGGACCGCCGTCTACTTCTTCTACACCCTGGCCACCGCTGTCGCTCCCGTCCTGATGGGCCAACTCGTCCAGACGCGACGGGACTTGCGGCGCCGACTCGTCGAGATCGAGGAGGCCCGGGAGCACGAGCGGCTGCTGCACTCACAGGCCGTCCTGGCCCGGGAACGGGCCCAGCTCGCCCGCGAGATGCACGACGTCGTGTCCCACCAGGTGAGCCTGATCGCCGTCCAGGCAGGCGCCCTGCAAGTCGCCGCCACCGACCCGGACTTCAAGGAAGGCGCCCGCACCATCCGCGCGCTCAGCGTCGACACCCTGGACGAACTGCGCCACATGGTCGCCCTGTTGCGCGCCTCGGGCGGCAGTGCCACCGAGCTGACCCCCCAGCCCACCCTGGCCGATCTGCGCAAGCTGGTCACGACGAGCGGCATCGACGTGACGCTGACCGGCGAACTGCCCCAGAACATCGGCACTCCCGCGCAACGCGCCCTCTACCGCACCGTCCAGGAGGCGCTGACCAACGTCCGCAAGCACGCCCCCGGCGCCTGTGCGGCCGTACGCCTGTGGCACGAGCCCGGGGCCTTCGGCGTCACCGTCACCAACACGCCCCCCACCCGCCCTTCGCTGCCGCTCCCCGGCTCCCGTCAGGGCCTGATCGGGCTCGCCGAGCGGGCCGAACTCCTCGGTGGGACCTTCGAGTCGGGAACGACCGGAGGCGGCGGCTACCGGGTGACTCTGCGGATCCCGGCCGACGGGGACACCTGACCGCGAGAAGCCGGCCGCAGGTCGGCAACGGCGGCTCGCTCACCCTCACCTGCCGCGACAGCCCTGTGACAGCGCAACTCCGCACAGTTTTGGTTAAGTCACGGTCAGAAGCGAAAGCGGAGTGCTAGACATCGGACGGACCTTCTTTGGTCAACTCCCTGTGACCGCCCCGTTGAGGAGAGTGTCGGACGCGAGGCGGAACTGAGCGGATAGGACGACCGTGTCGCACACCCCCACCCCCGTGCGCCGAAGATTCGGTGCGCGCAACCTGCGTGTGGCCCAGAAACTCCAGGCCATCCTCTTGATCCCGGTGCTCGTCGCCCTCGCCCTGGGCGGCGTACGCGTGAAACGCACCGTCGACACCTGGCAGGCCGCCGAGGACGCGGTCCGCGTGGCCGAGCTGGTGCAGGCGGCCAACAAGTACGCCAGCGACGCCATCAACGAACGGGACGTCTCCGTCATCCCTCTGGTCAAGGGTGACCGTGACGCCGGCGCGGTCGTCGCGGCCCGGCGGATCACCGACGAGGACGCCAAGGAGTTCGACGCGGCGGTCGCCCGCATGCCCGAGACCGCCGGTCTTGAGCGCCGGGTCGCGCTCGTCCGCGTCGGTGAGAAACAGCTGCCACTGGTACGGGCCGCCGCCTTCACGCCCAAGCTGACCGGTGTGCAGACCGAGGAGAGCTACCACGCCGTCCAGCACCCGCTGATGGAGATCTCCAACGAGCTGGGCTTCGGCATCACGAGCCAGGCGACCTACGGCCGTACCCTGTACGCCGTCTCGCTCACCCAGGCCGCCGAATCACTGATCCGCGCCATCGGCACCCACCTCCTCGTCGAGGACCGCAGCAAGCTGGCCAAGGGCGAACTCCAGTCCCAGCTCGCCTCGTTCAGCTCCTACGTCTATCTCGAACAGGTCGCGTTGCAGGAGTACGCGGGCTTCGCCGGTACCGAGGAGACAGCCCGGCTGCGCGAGGCGCTCACGGACGCGCAGCAGGAGGGCCAGGAGCGGGTCGCGGAGGCGCGGACCCAGGCCGAGGCGGCCGGCAAGGACTTCGTCGCGCCACCGGGTCTGGACAGGATGACCCGCGCCATCGCCTCCGGCGCGACGGCGGCGCAGCTCGCCGAGCAGGGCATCACGCCGGAGACCTTCTTCGCGGCCTCCACGCTCAGTTTCGACGCCTACCGCAGTGTCGAGGTCTACCTCACCGACACCGCGCTGGCCAAGGCACACACCATCGCCGACGACGCCCGCAACGACGCGATCCTCAACGCCGCGCTCGTCCTCGCCGCCGTCCTCGCCGCCTTCCTCCTCGCGAACTGGGTGGCCCGCACGATGAGCACCAGCATGCGCCGGCTCAGCGCCTCCGCCCACGAGATCGCCGCACAGCGGTTGCCGGCCCGGCTGACTCAGCTCACGCGTGCCATCCCCGGCCGGGTCGAGAGGGACGTGGAACCCATCCCGATCACCACCACGGACGAGATCGGCGAGGTCGCCCGCGCCTTCGACCACGTGCACCGCGAGGCCGTCCGGCTGGCCGCCGAACAGGCCCTGCTGCGCGCCAACATCAACACCATCTTCAGCAACCTGGCCCGTCGCAACCAGTCCCTGATCGAACGTCAGCTCTCCATGATCACCGATCTGGAAGGCAGGGAGGCCGACCCCGACCAGTTGGAGAACCTCTTCCAGCTCGACCATCTCGCGACCCGGGTCCGACGCAACGGCGAGAACCTCCTGGTGCTCAGCGGCGAGGCTCCCGCCCAGCAGTGGGACCAGCCGCTGCCCCTGGTCGACGTGATCCGCGCCGCGGTCTCGGAGGTCGAACAGTACGAGCGCATCCAGCTCGCCGGTGTCCCGGAGACCCAGATCGACGGACGGGCCGTGAACGACCTGGTCCACCTGCTCGCCGAACTCCTGGAGAACGCCACCACCTTCTCCTCGCCGCACGTGCCCGTGCATGTCACCGCCGCCAGGTTGCCGGACGGCAGGATCATGCTCGAGATACACGACAGGGGGATCGGCATGCCCCCTGAGGAGCTGGCGGAGATCAACCGGAACCTCGCCGATCCGCCCACCGTGGACGCGTCGATCTCCCAGCGGATGGGCCTGTTCGTGGTGGGCCGGCTGGCCGACCGGCACGGCATCCGCGCCCAGTTGCGCCCCGCCGACGAAGGTCAGGGCACGACGACACTGGTGATGCTGCCGGACACGATCACCCATCGGACGGCGACGGCGGAACCCGACGCCGACACCATGGCCCTGGTCGCGTTCGTGGACAGCCGCTTCACCGAGGCGACCACCTGGACCGACGAACCGATCTGATCGGCGGTGCCCGGTCGCGGCGGGGCGGCGTACCTCAGTGCCCGCCCCGCCAGAAGCAGGCCTCCGTCCCGCCTACCGGCACCGAGACGCCGAGCACCGCGCCGGAGGCCGGTGTCGGGGACTGAACGCCGTGGCGGGCCGTGGTGATGTGGAGGCGGTTGCCGCCGGGGCGCAGACACACCGAGGTGGGATGCGGGGCGGGTACGTCGAGGGTGGTGAGCAGGCGGCCGTCCGGGTGGTAGCGGCGGACCGCGCCGGCGCCCCACAGGGCGACCCACAGGCAGTCCTCGGCGTCGACCGTCATCCCGTCGGGGCTGCCTTCGTCCTCGCGCATGCGGGCGAAGGTCTCCGGGCCGCCGGACAGGTCTCCCGAGACCGGGTCGACCCGGCAGCGCAGGATGGTGCCGGCGGCCGAGTCGGCGAGGTACATGGTGGTGCCGTCGGCGGTGAAGGCGGGCCCGTTGACGATGGTGAGGCCGTCGAGCACGCGGACCACCGTGCCGTCGGTGTCCGTGCGGTACAGGGATCCGGCGCCGCGGGTGCCGTCGTAGGCCATGCTTCCGGCCCAGAACCGGCCGGCCGGGTCGGCGACGCCGTCGTTCATCCGGCTGGGCACGTGGGTGCGGTCCTCGGGGCGGTCCAGCCACTGGACCTTGCCGTCCTGCGTGAGCAGGGCGATGCCGGTGCCGGCGGCGGCGATCCAGGTGCCGGGGCTGCCGTGGACGGGGGCGACGGCGCCTAGCGGGACGTCGAGCCGGGCCAGTTCGTGCGGGGCGGGGGCTCGGTCGGTGTTCTCCCGCAGTTCGAGGAGGCGGCCGGCCAGGATGTCGACGTAGACGAGACGGCCGTCGACCCAGCGTCCTCCTTCGGCGAGTTCGTAATCACCCTGGACCAGGATCGTCGCCGGTGGGGGTGGGGCGGAGGTCATCGTCGGCTTCCTCGATATGGGCACGGCGGTGCGGTCGGGTTCGGCGCTCGGCCGACGGCGGACGGTCATGTAGTCGGGTTGGCCGCACGGCGGGCCGCCGCGCCGTCGGGTTCGGCGTTCGCGGGCCGCCGTGCGGTCGGGGGCTTCGGTCAGCGGACGGTCGTGCCGTCGGGTTCGTCGAGCAGGGTGAGTTCGTGCCGGGACGGCAGGCCCTCCCAGTCGCCGCGGGTGGCGACGGCGAACGCCGCGGTGGTGACGGCCCGGTGCAGACGGGCCGGGACGTCCGCGTCCAGGAGGAGTCCCGAGAGGTATCCGGCCACGAACGCGTCGCCCGCGCCGACCAGATCGACCGCGTTCACCTGGCGTGCCGCGCGGTCGGTGGTGGCGTCGGCGGTGAACACACTCGCCCCCCGGGCGCCGCGTTTGACGACGACCTCCCCGACACCGGCGGCCAGGAGGGTGCGGACGGCCTCGGGTTCGGGGACATCCGGGTGTTCCAGCACCAGGGGCAGTTCGTCCTCGGAGGCGATGAGCAGGTCCGTGTGGGCCAGGATCGGCCGCAGGGCGGTGCGGGCGCGCTCGCCGGACCACAGCCGGGAGCGGTAGTTGACGTCGAGGCACACCGTGGTGCCCGCCTCGTGGGCCGCGGTCGCGGCGGCCAGTGCCGCCCCGGCCGCCGTGGCGCTCAGCGCCGGTGTGATGCCGGTCAGGTGCAGGATCCGGGTGCCGGGGGTCAGCGCGGGCAGGACATCGGCCGGTGCGAGCGCCGAACCGGCGGAGCCTGAACGGTAGTAGCTGACGCGGGTCAGGGTGCCCAGGCGGGGCTCGGTCAGCAGCAGGCCCGTGGGGCGGCCGGTGTCGTCGACGGCCGCGTGGGAGGTGTCGACGCCCTCGGCGCGCAGGGTCCGCAGCACCAGGTCACCGAGTTCGTCCGCGCCGACACGGCCCGCCCAGCGCACCCGGTGGCCCAGCCGGGCGAGACCGATGGCCACGTTGGACTCGGCTCCCGCGACGGACAGGCCGAGGTCACCGCCGAGTTTCAGGGGGCCGCGGGCGCGCAGGGCGCCCATGGTCTCGCCGAAGGTGACCACCTCGGGCGCGCTCTGTCCGGCCGGCGTCGTCATACGGTCTCCTGGGCGATCGCGGCACGGAACTGAGCTGCCCGCGCGCGTAGTCGGCCGAGATCTCCGCCGTCGGCCGCGTCCCCGATCAGCGGGGAGCCGACGCCCACGGCGGTCGCGCCCCGGTCCAGGTGGTCGCGGGCGGCGGCCGCGTCGACTCCCCCGACGGGCACGAACGGGACCTCGGGGAAGGGGGCGCGCAGTGCGCTCAGGTACTCGGGTCCGCCGAGGGAGGCGGGGAAGAGCTTGATCGCGGCGGCGCCGAGGGCGAGGGCGCGTTCGATCTCGCTCGGGGTGAGGGCTCCCATCAGCACGGGTACGCCGACGCCCGCCAGCCCCTCGACCACGGCCGGGGTGACGAGGTAGGACGCTCCGGCGTCGACGGCGCGTTCGGCGTCCTCGGTGGTGCGGACGGTGCCGGCGCCGACCGGTGCGTCGGGGCCCAGTGCCGCGCGCGCCCGCCTGATCACCGTCAGCGCGTCGGCGGTGGTCAGCGAGACCTCGGCGGCGGCGATGCCCTCCTCGGCGAGGGTGGTCACGGTGCGCAGGGCCGCGGCGGGGTCCTTGCCGCGGACGATGGCCAGCAGGCGGTGGGCGCGCAGGGACTCCACCAGGTTCATGGGATCGGGTTCTCCTTGGATCTGCGGGACGGGGACCTGACGGGCGCTCACCATTCCGTGAACGCCCCGTCCGCGCCCCGCCATACGGGGTTGCGCCAGCGGTGGCCGGTCTCGGCGGCTCGGCGTACCGCCTTCTCGTCGATGTCGACGCCGAGCCCTGGCCGGGTGGAGGCGACGGCGTGGCCGCCGTCGAAGCGGAACGGCTCGGGATCCAGGACGTAGTCCAGCAGGTCGCACCGCTGGTTGTAGTGGATGCCCATGCTCTGTTCCTGGATGAGGAAGTTCGGTACCGCGAAGGCGATCTGGAGGCTGGCGGCCAGGGCGATCGGGCCGAGCGGGCAGTGCGGGGCCAGGGTGACGTCGTACGCCTCGGCCATGGCGGCGATGCGGCGGACCTCGGAGATGCCGCCGGCGTGCGAGAGGTCGGGCTGGGCGACGGCGATGCCGCTGGTCAGTACGTCGCGGAAGTCCCAGCGTGAGTAGAGGCGTTCGCCGGTGGCGAGCGGCACGCTGGTGGACTCGACGAGGCTGCGCAGGTGGGCGGAGTGTTCCGGCAGGACGGGTTCCTCGACGAACAGCGGGTGCAGCGGTTCCAGGAGGGGCAGCAGCCGGCGTGCCATGGCGGTGGAGGCACGGCCGTGGAAGTCGACGGCGATGTCCCGTTCGTCGCCGAGGACTTCGCGGACGGCGGCGACGCGTTCGACGACCTCGGCGGTGCGGGCGGGGGTGTCGATCGGGGCGAGTTCGGCCGAGGCGTTCATCTTCACGGCGGTGAAACCGGCCTTGACCTGTTCCCCGGCCAGTTCGGCCACGTCGCTCGGGCGGTCGCCGCCGATCCAGGCGTACATCCGCACCCGGTCGCGCACGGGGCCGCCGAGGAGGCGGTGCACCGGGACGCCGTAGGCCTTGCCGGCGATGTCCCACAGGGCCTGGTCGATGCCGGCGACGGCGCTGGAGAGGATCGGGCCGCCGCGGTAGAAGCCGCCCTTGGTGAGCACCTGCCAGTGGTCCTCGATGCGCAGCGGGTCCTTGCCGACGAGGTGGTCGGCGAGTTCGTGGACGGCCGCGCGGACCGTGTCGGCGCGGCCCTCGACCACCGGTTCGCCCCAGCCGGTGATCCCCTCGTCGGTGGCGACGCGCAGGAAGAGCCAGCGGGGGGCGACGAGGAACGTCTCAAGTCCGGTTATCTTCAAGGAGTTTCCTCGCGGCGCGGGTCGGTCGTGGTGTGGTCGTCGTCTTCTTGGGCCTGTACGGCGGCCAGGTCGTGGGACGCCTGGGCGAGCAGGGACTCGACGGCGGCCACCGCGGCCTCCGGGTCGCCCGCCTCGACGGCGTCGAGCAGTTCCTGGTGCACGGGGATGGAGTCGGAGAAGTGCCGTGCGCCGTGCACGATGCGGTCGCGCACACGCAGGCCCGCCTCTATGACGACCTCCATCCGGCTGAGCAGTTCGTTGTGCGCGGCCTCCAGCAGGGCGCGGTGGAAGGCCAGGTCGGCCTCGACCATCGCCTCCGCGTCCGCTCCGGCCGCCGCCATGGCGTCGAGGGCCCGCCGCAGGGCGTCCAGGTCGCCGGGGGTGCGGCGGGCCGCGGCGAGCCGGGCCCCGGCGGGCTCGACGATCGCGCGGACCTCGGCGAGGTCGTCCAGGAACCCGTCGGTGGGGGCGCTGCTGCCCTGCCAGCGCAGCAGGTCGCTGTCGAGGAGGTTCCAGTCGGCGCGGGGCCGGATGGTCGTCCCGCGTTTCTGCTTCGACTCCAGCAGGCCCTTGGCGGCCAGCACGCGCAGCGCCTCGCGTACGACGGTCTTGCTGACGCCGAGTTCGGTCTCGAACTTGACCGGGTCCACGACGGAGCCCGGGGGGTAGTCGCCGCGGATGATGCGTCGGCCCAGTTCCTCCACCGCCTGGCCGTGCAGCCCCCTGCCGGGATGGGTCACCACGTTCTCCGTTTCCGTTGCGGTCCTTGCGCCCTGGCCCACCGTGTGGTGCGCGCCGTTCACGAGGACTCCTTCATGACGCTCCATCCTCCATCGACCACGAGGTTCGCGCCGGTCACATAGGAGGCGTCCGCCGATGCCAGAAAGGCGACGGCGGAGGCGACCTCCTCCGGCTGCCCGAAGCGCCCGGCCGCCGTGGCGGCCACGCTGCGCGCCCGGTCGGGTTCCGGGATGCCGTCCCAGGCGGCGGTGAGGATGGGGCCGGGCAGGACTGTGTTGACCCGGATGTCGGGACCGTACTCGACGGCCAGTTGCCTGCCCAGTGAGCACAGCGCGCCCTTCGCGGCGGCGTAGGCGGCGTGGCCGGGCAGGCCGATGACCGCGTGCACCGAGGAGGTCAGCACGACCGAGCCCTGCGACGCGCGGAGCAGGGCCGCGAAGGTCTTCATCCCGCGCCAGGCCGGCTTGAGCAGGACGGCCATCTGGCCGTCCCACTCGTTCTCGCTCAACTCATGGGCGGCTTTGTTGAGTTGGGCGAAGGCGTTGCTGTGCAGCACGTCCAGCCGGCCGTGTTGCTCGTCGACATGACGGGCAAGGTTCCGCCAGTCGGCGGCGGAGGTCACGTCGCAGCGCACGTACTCCGCGCGCCCGCCGCTGTCCTCGATGTCGGCCGCGACCGCCTTGCCGGCCGTGTCGTCCACGTCCGTGACCACGACCACCGCCCCTTCGGCCGCGAGCCGGCGGGCCGTGGCCGCGCCGATTCCGTGCGCCGCCCCGGTGATCACCGCCACGCGCCCCGTCATCCTGCGGCATTCCGTCATCACGTACGTCTCCCCTCGCTGCTGTCCACGAGCCCACCATAGCTCTTTCAATTAATTATGAATATATCTTGACGGCGTGACGGTGCCGCTCCGAGACTGACCGGCACGCACCAAGCAGCTTCGGTACGAAGCCAGGAAGGACCTCCTCCCATGAGCCGCACCACACCCCGCCGCAGAAGCCGGGGCGCACTCGCCGTGACCCTCGCCGCCGCCTCCCTGTTCCTCTCCGCCTGCGGGGGTTCGAGCGATTCCCAGGACAAGGCGCAGGCTCCCGCGAAGCCCGGCCAGAAGGTCGACCTGCGCTTCTGGTCGTGGGTGCCCGGTGTCGACAAGGCCGTCGACAAGTGGAACGCCACCCACCCGGACATCCACGTCAAGCTGGAGAAGATCCCGTCCGGCAGCAGCGGCGGCTACGCGAAGATGCGCGCCGCCCTCAAGAGCGGCAACGCGCCCGACCTGGCCCAGGTCGAGTACCAGGAGATCCCCTCGTTCCTGCTGGAGAACGGCCTGGTGAACCTGTCCGAGTACGGCGCGGACAAGGACAGGTCGAAGTTCGTCGACTGGCAGTGGCAGCAGGGAGTCTTCGGCTCGGCCGTCTACGCGATCCCCCAGGCGTCCGGCCCGATGGGCCTGTTCTACCGCTCCGACCTGTTCAAGAAGTGGGGCATCGCCGCGCCCACCACCTGGGACGAGTACGCCCAGGCCGCCGAGAAGGTCCACAGCTCCGACCCGAAGGCGTACATCGGCACGTTCCCGCCCGGCAACTCCGCCTGGTTCACCGCACTCGCGTGGCAGGCCGGCGCCAAGTGGTTCGGCGTCGACGGCGACACCTGGTCGGTGAACATCGACTCGCCGCAGACCCTCAAGGTCGCCGCCTTCTGGGACAGCCTGCGCACCAGGAAGCTGATCAAGACCGAGCCCGACTTCGCCAACGGCTGGTACAAGGACCTCCAGACCGGCGCCGTCACCTCCTGGGTCAGCGCCCAGTGGGGCGACGCCATCATCAGCGGCAACGCACCTCGGACCGCCGGGAAGTGGGCGGTGGCGCCCATGCCGCAGTGGACGAAGGGCGCGAACGTGTCCGCGAACTGGGGCGGCTCCTCCACGGCCGTCCTCAAGGGCGCCAAGCACATTCCCGAGGCCCTGAAGTTCGCCGAGTGGCTCAACACCGACCCCGCGAGCGTCGACCTGCTGCTCCAGGGCGGATACGGCTGGCCCGCGGGGGCCGACGCGTACAAGGGCTCCTCGCTGGACAAGCCCTCGGCGTTCTTCGGCGGCCAGAAGTACAACGAGGTCTTCGCGCAGGCGGACAAGAACATCGACACCTCGTGGAAGTGGATACCGACGATCGACGCCACCTACCAGCACCTCAACGACGGCTTCCAGGCCGCCCTGGCGGGCAAGGGCACGTTCGTCTCCGCGGTCCAGCAGGCGCAGAAGCAGACCGTCGAGGACCTGAAGAGGAAGGGCCTGAAGGTTTCCACCGGCCAGTGACCGCCTCCGGAGGGCGCGGCACGGCCACCGCCGTTCTCCCCTCCGGACTCCAGAAAGCACCCTGATGCCCACCCGCACCCGAGCGCCCCGCCGCCGCAGAAATCTGGCGCCCGTCGCCTTCGTCGCCCCGTTCCTCCTGCTGTTCCTGCTGACCTTCGCCGTCCCCATCGGCTACGCCGTCTATCAGAGCGTCATGGACGTCGAGCACACCGGGCCGCTGGGGCTCGGCGGCAGCCGTACCGTCTTCGTGGCGCTGAGCAACTACTCCGACGCGTTGTCCGACGACACCTTCGTGCGCAGCGTCGGCCGCGTCCTGCTGTTCGCGGCCGTCCAGGTGCCGGTGATGGTCGCGCTGGCCGCCGGGCTCGCACTGCTCCTGGACAGCGCCTCGGCCAGGGGCGTGCGGTTCTTCCGCGCCGCCTTCTTCCTGCCCTACGGCGTTCCCGGCGTCATCGCGTCCATCCTGTGGGGCTTCCTGTACGTACCGGGCGTCAGTCCTCTCGTGGACGGCATGCGCCACCTGGGGATCTCGGTGGACCTGCTGGGCGGGGACACCGTCCTGTGGTCCATCGCGAACATCGTCACCTGGGAGTTCGCCGGCTACAACGTCCTGGTTCTCGTCGCCCAACTGCGCACGATCCCAGCGGAGTTGTACGAGGCCGCCCGCATCGACGGCGCGAGTGCCTGGATGACCGTCCGGCACGTCAAGCTGCCGATGCTGCGCCCGGCGCTGATCCTCACCACGGTCTTCACCATCATCGGCACGCTGCAACTGTTCGCGGAACCACTGGTGCTCAAGCCCGTGTCGTCGAGCATCGACAGCGCCTACACCCCCAACCTCAGCGCCTACAACGAGGCGTTCACCAACGACAACTACCACCTCGCCGCCGCCGAGGCAGTGCTGCTCGCGCTCGCCGCGTTCGTGCTCTCCTTCGGTTTCCTGCGGCTGATCAACAAGAGAGGTGGGGACGCGTGAGTCTCCAGACACCGGCCCGCACCGTCCCGTCAGGGGGCCCGGCGCCGGCCTCCGACGACGGCACGCCGCCGCGCGGCGGCATCAGCGGGGTCACCACGCGCAGCCGCATCCTGGTCACCGGCCTGCTCGTGGCGGCCGCCGGGTACTTCCTGCTCCCGGTGTACTGGCTGGCCGTGGCGTCGACCAAGTCCACCGGCGACCTGTTCGGCAGCTTCGGACTGTGGTTCTCCCGTCCCCGGCTGCTGAGCAACCTGCACCAGGTGCTCACCTACGACCATGCGATCTACCTGCGCTGGGCCGCCAACAGCGTGCTGTACGCGGGGGTCGGCGCGGTCGTGGCGACGCTGCTGGCCGCGATGTCCGGGTACGCGCTGGCCAAGTTCTCCTTCACGGGCCGCGACACGATCTTCAACATCGTGCTGGGTGGCGTCCTGATCCCCGCCACGGCGCTGGCGCTGCCCATGTACCTGCTGTTCAGCAAGGCGGGCCTGGCCAACACCTACTGGGCGGTGCTGCTGCCGAGCTTCGTCAGTCCGTTCGGTGTGTACCTGTGCCGGATCTACGCCGCGGCGTCCATACCGGACGAGCTGCTGGAGGCGGCCCGCATCGACGGCGCGGGAGAGATCCGCATCTTCACCACCGTCGCGCTGCGCATCATGACCCCCGCCCTGGTGACGATCTTCCTGTTCCAGTTCGTCGGCATCTGGAACAACTACTTCCTGCCGCTGGTGATGCTGTCCGACTCCAAGCTGTACCCCATCACCCTCGGTCTGACGTCGTGGCAGTCCTTCGCCGACCGCCAACCGGCGCTCTACCAGATGACCGTGGGAGGCGCCTTCGTCTCCGTGGTCCCGCTGATGATCGCCATGGTCGTCCTCCAGCGCTTCTGGCGCAGCGGTCTGACCGAGGGCAGCGTGAAGGGCTGAATCCCGGAAACCGAAGGGGGAGGGACAGGTCGCCCCTCCCCCTTCGGGTGTGCCGTGTCAGGTCACTTGTCCCTGGGGTTCACCGCCTCGCGGAAGGCGTCGTGGACGAGCTTGGGCCGCTCGTCGGCGAAGGTGACCAGGCCCATGACGGAGATGCCGTTGTAGGCCTGGTTGTACCCGGCGCGCTCCTTGTAGTCCTTGAGGACCCAGTAGGTGAATCCGGCGACGAACTCGCTGCGCGCGGTCACCTGGGCCCAGTGCGCGGTGAAGCTCGCCGCCTGCCACTCCTCCGTGCCCTGCGTGGTGCTGGGGCCGTGGGTGCCGGCGATGGCCCAGGTGCCGTTCTCGGTGATCAGGATCGGCTTGTCGGGATACTTCGCGTGCACCGCGTCCAGCGTGGGGCCGAGGTCGGCGTCCTTGCCGTAGAAGTAGCCGAAGTACTCGTTGAACCCGATCACGTCGGCGAGGTCGAACGCGGGGTCGTTGCTGGTGTTGGACGCCCAGGTCACGGGACGGGCGGTGAGGTCGACCGATTTCACGGCCGCCTTGAGGTCGGCGAGCCAGGCCCGGTAGACCGGGGCACCGTCGGCGTCGATCTCCGACTCGTTCTGCAGGCCCCACAGGATCACCGAGGGGTGGTTGTGCTGGTTCCACGCCATGGTCAGGGCCAGGGCGCGGGCGAGGCCGTAGCGCTCGGTCTGGAGCTTCTCCTGGGCCGTGTTGAGCCACATGGTGTCGATGTCGTCCATCACCAGCACGCCGTGCTCGTCCGCCCAGTCGTAGACGTACGGGTGGCGGTTGTAGACGCAGTTGCGGATGAAGTTGGCGCCCACCGCCGTGACCTGGCCCAGTTCCCGGTCGTACTCGGCGGGCGTCATCGCCCTGCCGTGGGCGGCCGTCTCCTCGTGCCAGTTGAGGCCCTTGAGGAACAGCGGCTCGCCGTTCAGCCGCAACTGTGCTTCGGCGACGGTCAGTTCACGTACCCCGTAGACGGTGGACAGGGTGTCCACCCGTGGGCCCGAGGTTCTTCCGCCGGTCAGGGTGGCGCGGGCGGTGAGCGTGTGCGGCGAGGCCGGGCTCCAGCGCGGTGCGTGGGGTATCGGGACCGAGACGCGCACGACGCCCGCCGACCGGGCCGCGATCCGGGCCGCGACGACGACAGGACGTCCGCCGCTCCCCCGGCCGGGATCCAGGGTGAGCCGGCCGTCGAAGCCGGTGGGGCCGTGGTTCTCGACGACCGCGTGCGCCTCCAGGCGCCCGCTCGCGGCGGACACGAGCAGTTTGGCGACGGTGACCTGCGGGACCGCCTCGATCCAGGCCGACCGGGTCAGTCCCGCGTAGGGCCAGTAGTCGACGGGCTTGTACGGCAGTTCGTGGTCGTCGGTGACCGGCTGCGGGGTCGTGGACGTGTAGTCGGTGTAGCTCGCCCGACGGAAGACGCGCACGGCGATCGTCTGGCGGGTCCCCGGCCGGAGCGCTCCCGCGACCGGCAGCGCGAACGGCGAGTTGGCGCCCTCGTGCTTGCCGAGATGCCTGCCGTCGAGCCACACCTCGGCGCTGTATCCGGCGGCCAGGAAGGCGATGCGTACGTGCCGGGCACGCCAGGAGGCGGGCACGTCGACGGTGGTGCGGTACCAGGCGTAGCCGTCGTCGAACGCCGTGCCCCGGCCGAAAGGAGCGGTCTCCGAGCCGAAGCCGGGGGTGTCCAGCAGGTCCCAGGCCGACGGGACGTCGATGCGGCCCCAGGAACGGTCGTCGTGGCGCGGGGACTGCCAGCCCTCGTCCAGACCCCGGTCCTCGGGGTCGAAGCGGAAGCGCCACCGCTTGTCGAGGGACAGGTAGTCGCGGGTGGGCTCGTGGGTGCGCCAGCCGTCGAAGGCGGGAAGCACGGTGCCGTACTGGAAGACGACCTGGGTGCCGCCGACCTCGCGCACGTGCGTGCCGGACGGCTCGGTGGCCGGGTGGGTGTCGAGAACCGGGCCGTTCGCGGCGGCCCCGGACGTACCGTCTGCCGCTCGTGCCGTCTCGGGCCAGGCCGGCAGAGCCACGACGGCGGCCGCGCCGAGTGCCGTGACGACGGTGCGCCGGGACGGGTGGGTGGATTCGGTCATGGCAGGCGGCTCCTTGAGGCACGTACGTATTCGTCCGCCCCACAGCCTGGACAACCGGGTCACCCTCGTCAAGGATTATTCATAAATAATGAATTGAGCTACGGTGATGCCGCCGCTCCGACGGCGTCCCACCGCACACGAACGACGGGTGACCGCATGACCACCGCACCGCAGCAAGCCACCACGGGCCGACTCGCCATCACCCTGTGGGACTTCAGCTGGTACACGCAGGCAGGACCCGGCGAGCCGTTCGCCGACCTGGACCGGGCCTTCGCCGAGGCGGTGGACCGGGGCTTCAACACCGTCCGCGTCTGCGCCATGCCCTTCCTGCTGTTCTCCGGACGCGTCCCCGACCCGGACTCGGTCCGGGTCCGCGGCCTGGGCGAGGACTTCGGACAGCGCACCCGCTGGTACGACGTGCGCGGCGGCTATCCGCTGGACGGCCGCCGACGGCTCGTCGAGCTGTTCGAGGCAGCCGCACGCCACGACTGCAAGGTGATCGTGTCCTCCTGGGAGTACCAGCAGTCCCCGAGCTTCGCCGACACCGACGGCTGGCACCGCGCCCTGGCCGCGGTCCCCGGCCCGGACCGCGCCGAGGCGGTGGCCGAAGCGCTCGCCGGACTCCTCGACTTCCTCACCGAGCGCGGACTGGCCGACCAGGTCGCCTACGTCGAGGTGCACAACGAGGTCGACAACTGCTCCCTGGTGCCGCGCGACGGCGTCACCCACTACGCCTACCTGCGCGGCCCCCTCGACCGTGCCGTCAAGCTGCTCCAGGCCCGGCACCCCGCCGTCCCCGTCACCTACTCCCTGGGCGAGCCCTGGCCCGGCGAGATCGACGACCTGCCGGAGGGGGCGCAGATCGCACACTTCCACTTCTACGTCTACGGCGTCCTCGGCGCCCTGTACGAGGCGGCCGGTCTCGGGCACGGCACCGAGGCGGCGCCCGAGACCGCGACCTGGCCCACCCCCGAACTGGCCGCCATGCTGCGCCCCGACGCGCCCGCCTTCGCCGACTACCAGCCCGACGAGCCGTGGCGACTCGCCGCCACCGGCATCCCGCGCGAGCTGTTCTACGCGCACGACTGGGTCGACCCCGACCGCTGGGACCTGTGGCTCTACGAGAACTATCCGGCGCACCGGCAGGCCATGCGGGACACGCTGGCCTCGTGGGTCGACTCCGTCGCCGACTTCGCCGGCCGCCGTGGCATCCCGGCCGTCCTCGGTGAGGGTGTCGTGGGCTACACCCCGCTGCTGACACGCTTCGAGGAGGACGCCGTCGGCAAGGACATCGCGGAGTTCGTCGTCGACCGGTGCCTCGCCGCGGGTTTCCGGGGTGTCGTCCTGACCTCCAACGCGGCCCCGCACCACCCGATGTGGCACACCGACCGGGAGTGGATGCGGCGGGTCAACTCCCGTGTCACCACTGCCTGATCGGGTCTTCGGCCGTCTGTTAGGTTGCGCCGATGGAAGATCTTGGACACATCACCTGGCCGCCCGAGCCGATCAGGACCGAGCGGCTCGTGCTGCGGGAGCCCGAGGCACGGGATCGCCCGGCGTTCGTCGAACTGCTCGCCTCCGCGGAGGTGCACACCTACCTGGGCGGCCCCCGCCGGCGTGCCGAACTCGAACGCGAGCTGCCTGCGGTGCCCGAGCGGTGGCCGGGCAGTCTCGTCGTCGAACTGGACGGCTCGATGATCGGCCATGTCCTGCTCAGGAGAGCGACCGGGCACCGACGGCCGGCCGCGGCGGGGAAGGCCGATCTCGGCTACCTGTTCCTGCCGCGGGCGTGGGGATTCGGGTACGCGGCGGAGGCCTGCGCGGCGGCACTGGCCTGGTTCGACGCCGTCCTGCCCAACGAGCCGGTGGTGCTCACCACCCAGTCCGCCAACGACCGCTCGATGCAGCTCGCGGCGAAGCTGGGCTTCACCGAGGTGGAGCGGTTCGAGGCGTGGGGATCCGAGCAGTGGCTCGGCATGCGGACACCGGCCACGTCGTCCGCGTGAGCCCACTCCAGGGCGTGAGCCCACTCCAGGGCGCGGCGGTCTGTCGCTGATCGGCCACGTCGCGGCAAGTGGGCTGGTTCGTAAGGCAATTATCAAAGACCGTACAACTTCTCCCCAACAACAGGTGTCTGGTGTAGCGACCGCAGGTGTTTTTTGGGGGAAGACTTGATCAAGGTAAGCGTTGTCGTACCGATCTACAACGCCGGTCCCTACGTGGAGCGTTGCGCGCCGTCGCTCGTCAACCAGAGCCTCGGCGCGGACGCGTACGAGGTCGTGTACGTCGATGACGGGTCGACGGACGACTCGGCCGAACGCCTTCGACGGCTGGCCGACGCACATCCGCACGTGAGGGTCTACGAGCAGGAGAACTCCGGCTGGCCGGGCAAGCCGCGGAACGTCGGGGTCGACCGGGCCAGGGGGAAGTACGTCCAATTCGTCGACCAGGACGACGAGTTGTCCTACGAGGCACTGGAGCGGATGTACGCCCTGGCGGAGCGCAACGGTTCGGACATCGTGCTCGGGAAGGTCCACGGCACGATGCAGGGGCCCAGCAACGTGTTCAAGCGGACCGTCGAGAAGTGCACGGCCGCTGACGCGCCGCTCTTCGAGAGCCTGACGCCGCACAAGATGTTCCGCCGGGACTTCCTGCGCGAGCACGGGATCCGTTTCCCGGAGGGGCGGGTCAGGCTGGAGGACCAGTTGTTCATGGCGCGCACCTATGTGCGGGCGAAGACGGTGTCGATACTCGGCGACTACCCCTGCTACCGCTGGAACCGGCGTGAGGACGGCGGCAACAACAGCAGCCGTCGGGTCACCGCCGACGACTACTACGGCCACCTGGAAAGGGTCGTGGAGGCGATCAAGGAGGGCACGGAGCCGGGCGAGCTCCAGGACCGGCTGCTGCGCCGCTCGTACCGGGTGGAGCTGCTGCGGCCGGTGAGCGAGCCCCGGGTGCTCCGGCGCACCGGGAAGGACCTGGAGGAGTACTTCACCACCGTCCGCCGGATGGCGATGACCAGCTATCCGCCGGGGGTGCGCGAGGGGCTCCCGGCGATCAGCGGGTTACGCGCGGAGCTGCTCGTCCAGGACCGGCTGGACTCGCTGATCGAACTGGCCCGCCGCACCGACCGGATCAAGGCGCAGGTCATGGTGGACGACATGCGCTGGCGCAACGACAAGCTGGTCATCCGGACCCGGATCGGCATGGTCAAGGCCGACGGCGAGCCGCTGACCGTCGTGGAGCGCGGCGGACGGACGCTGCTCGACCCCGAACTCCTCGACGGCATCCCGGGGGCGGAGGGCTGGGAGGTCCGCGATCCCTTCACGCACGCGTACGGGGAACTCATCGTGCACGACACCGCCGACAACCACTGGTGGTACCCCGACGGGGAGTTGGCCCCCGCCCTCGAACCGCTCGGCGGTGGCCGCCACCGGGTCGTGGTCGCCGGTGACACGGTCATCGATCCGCTGACCCTCGCCGGAGGCAACCCCCTGGACAGCGGCGCCCACCAGGTCTGGGCAGGCGGCCAACTGCTGGGCGTCGGTCGCCGTCCCCGACTGGCCGTGGCCCCGGGCCCCGCCCGCGTCTCGCTGGGCGCCATCGCCGTGGGCACCCCACCGCGCCTCGTCTCCCCCGGCTGGGGCGGCCCCGGCGGTCAGCTGCGGCTCACCGTCGGCGGCACCGGCCGGATCGGCACCACCCGCCGCGTCGTGCTGCGCACGGCCGCCGACCACCGGGTGCGCCACGGCGTCCGCGTGGTGCTGCGACGCCTCCCGAACGGCGTGCGCGACAACGTCCGCGCCGCGGCACGGCGGGCGGAGCGCCGGATGCTGCGGTAGGCGTGGCGGGACGGGGCCAGGAGCGTCTGGGCCCTGTTCCAGAAGGCCCCGTGGAAGAGGGAGCGGCGTCCGGTGCGTGTTCTCGACGTGCCGGGCGCCGCGGCCGCGGGGGTCAAATCGGTTGACGTTCAGGGGTGGAATGTCGGACGTTCGGCCGTGACCCACCGGACCGGGACGGAGAGATGGCACACGGATGACTTTCCGAGGAGGGAACCCGAACCCAGGGCGCGGGAACAGTGTCCTGGCGCAGGTGCACACCGCGGGGCGGGTGAAGGACCTGGGAAAGGCGGTGCAGTTCAGCTGGCCCGGGGTGTACTTCGAGGGCCGTTTCCGCGGGACCGGGCTCGGGGTGGTGCTCGACTGCGCGGCCGCCGACTACGACGTCCAGGTGGATGGGGCCACCGTCGCCACCCTGGTCACACCCGGCGACACCACGCACTGGATCAACGGCCTGCGGGACGGAGAGCACACGGTTCGGGTCGTCAAACGCAACGACACCCCGGGGCACACCAGCACGTTCGGAGGCTTCGTCGCCGCACCCGGGGGCGCCGTACTGAGCAAGCCGGAACCACGGGACCGCCAGATCGAGTTCATCGGGGACTCCCTCACGGTGGGCTACGGCAATGTCTCGGGCAGCGGGGACTGCGATCCGGAGCAGCTGAAGCGGAACACCAACGCCGATGTGAGCCACGGCGCCCTCACCGCCCGCCAACTGGAAGCCGATTACCAGATCAACGGGCTGTCCGGCCTCGGCATGGTGCGCAACGTCGCCGGCATCTCCCCGGACATCACGTACCGGACGTATGACGACCGTGCCCTGCTGAACGTGGACGGCGATGTCTGGCAGAACCCGGGGACGTGGCGCCCCCAGATCGTGGTGGTCAACCTCGGCTCCAACGACTTCTCCGACCTCACCCCCGGTGAACCGTGGACGCCTGACAGCCTCGCGGCCGCCTACCGCACCGCCTACGGCGAGTTCCTCCGGAAACTGCGGACGCGCTACGGCGTCGAGACCACCCTCGTGGCCGTCGGCTTCGACAGAAACGCCGAGCATGTGCGGCAGGTCGTCGAGGCCCGCAATGATGCCGGCGACCGCGGGGTCCACTACTGGTTCCTCGATCAGGCGGGCCTGGACTTCCTCGGATGTGACGGGCACACCTCGGCTCACGACGACCAGGTGATCGCCGACCGCCTCGCCCCCTTCCTCAGGAGCCTGCGAACGGGATGGTGAGGAAAGGGGCCGCAGGGCCCCGACCGGGCGAACCGGTCGGGGCCCTGTGCGCTCATCTGGCGGACGTCATCCGGTACGGCGGATGCGCGGTCGGGTCAGCGGCGCATGCCGGCGTGCTCGTGGCCTCCCTGCTGGTGGCCGCCGCGGCCCTCGTGACCTCCGCGGCCGCCGTGACCGCCGTGACCGCCGTGGTGGCGGCCCCAGGACTCGTCGTCGACGAAGCGGTCGTGGTCGTTGCGGAGGGTGGCGGTGTCGCTGTGGTTGTCCCACACGTAGTCGCGACGGTCCATGTAGAGGTCGTTGTCGGTGTCGTGGCCCCTGCCGGTGTGGATACGGACCGTGGCCCGGCCCTCGAGACGGTAGTGGTCGAAGGTGTAGGTGACACCGTCCTCGTTCTGCAGGGTCCAGCCGTCGAGGTTGACGTCCCGGCGGGTGGTGTTGGTCAGCTCCACCCACTCCTTGTTCAGCGAGCGGCGCGAGCGGTCGTCATGTCCGGGAGAGTCGTACTGGACCGCGCTGATCTCGACCTTCGGACGCTGCGGCCGGGCGTGGTCGGCCGCCGACGCCGGCAGCGCCACCGCCCCGACGATCGCGGTGGCCGCGAGAGCGGCGGCAAAGGCACGACGGGCGGTCACAGTGGAAGAAGACACAAAGCCCCCTGGGCTGTACGGGCACCTGCCGGCTCCGGGATTCCGGTGCTGAACCGGCGGAACGAGCGGGTGCGGTGTGCGGGTGGCGGCCGGTCGGCCGCACACCCACACCATGGCCCTGTTGTGCAGATCGTGAACGCGATACGCGCACTCCATTACCTTTCGCCCACATTGCCGTGACGCTTGGCTGCAACGTCCATATATGCGGCGAACGCAGTGTGTTGACGCCCTGTCGGATCACCGATTGGTGCGCGCCTTGGCCACTCCCCTCCGACCGCCAGTCCGCGCCACCCCCACGCTCACCGGGCCGTCACCCGAAAGTGAGTAACAGATCCTTTACCGCCGGGCCTGCGGAATTGCCGACGCGGTGCCGCGGATCGGCCGACGGACGGCGACTCCTTGCGGGAAGGGCTTTATCGAACCGGTTCGACGAAAACTGGCACCGTTGCAGATGTTGACAGCCGCACGGCTTGTTCCTACCTTCGCTTCACGCGAACCGGTTCGATGATCTCTCCAAGTTCCAAGGGTTCGCCCTGTACTTCGACGCACGCACCGGCGCGAGCCTGCCCGTGGGCGCCGGGACCGACTACGCCGTCGCCCGGCCCACGAGCGAGTCGTACTCGCCCACACGTCCGGCACGGGGGCCGGCACACCGACAACCAGCCCTATCCCTGAAGGGACGCGAGCCCATGCCGACAACCGGGCAAAGATGCTCGACCGCGAGACGTCTGACCGCCAGACGTCTTCTCCACGGCATCACCAGGACATTGCTTCCGCTGACCGTCATGGTCGGCGTCACCACGCTGACCGCGACACCGGCCTCCGCCGCCACGCCCACTCTCACCGTCGACCTGGGCGCCACCACCGGAGCCTTCCGCGGCGGTGCCTCCGGCGCCCTGTACGGCCTGTACGGCCCGGACGTGCCGACCGACAACCTCATCGAGGGGATGGGGCTGAAGACCACCAACACCAAATACCAGGACGGACAGCAACACCCCGGGTCGGACGCCCTGGAGATCGCCGCGCCCTTCGTCGACAGCGGCGGCGGGGACGAGTTCATCTACATGACGGACGTGTACCGCGCCAACTACGAACGCACCAGCTACCCGGCCTACCAGGCCACCATGAAGACCCAGGTCCAGCAGGCGATGGCCGACCCCCACGCGAGCCATATCGTCTTCATCCCCTACAACGAGCCCGACCTGAACTGGTTCAGCGGCATGCGCACCAACACGACCGCGCAGGCCAACTTCAACGCCGAGTGGCTTCAGACCTACACCTTCATCAAGGGCATCTGGCCCACGGCCCGCCTGGCAGGACCCAACCTCTCCAGCTACAGCGACTCCGCCCTCAGGAGCTTCCTCACCTACTGCAAGGCCAACAGCTGCCTGCCCGACGTGGTGACCTGGCACACCCTGGGCAGCCCGGCGGACGTGCGCAGCACGGTCGACGCCTACCGCGCGGCGGAGACCGCGACGGGGGTCACCTCCCCGATCACCGTCAACCTCAACGAGTACGCCCACCGCTACCACCTCACCGACCCCGGCCAGATGGTCCAGTGGATGGCGGGCATCGAGGACGAGAAGATCGACGGCAACCTGCCGTACTGGAACATCAACGGCAACCTCGGTGACTCCGCCGCGGCTCAGAACACTCCCAACGCCCAGTGGTGGCTGTACAACTGGTACGGCTCCATGCGCGGCGGCAACACCGTCAAGGTCACCAGCACCGGAGCCAACGCCGCGTACACCCTGCAGGGGCTGGCGAGTCTGGACACGGCCAAGAAGCAGGCGCGCGTCATCCTCGCCGGGGGCGGCACCAGCGGTGCCTCCGACACGGTGATCAAGAACATCGACCCCGCGGTCTTCGGCAGCACCGTGCACGTCAGCGTGTTCCAGGACCGCTACAGCGGCTACATCGGCGCGGCAGCGACCCCGACCCGGCTCTCCGACGCCGACGTCGCCGTGGGCTCCGACGGTTCGGTCACGGTCCCGATCAGCCTCGACGCGATGTCCGCGTACCAGGTCATCGTCTCCCCCGGTGGCACCGGCAGCGCAACCGCCTCCGACAGCACCTGGCGGGCCACGTACGAGGCCGAGAACGCCACGCTCAGCGGCAGCGGGTACAACATCAACACCGAGGGCACGACCGGCAATGTGGGCAAGTTCGCCACCTCCGGCACGAAGGACGTCGGCGGCCTGCGCACCGGCTCCACCACGGTGATCTCCTTCCCGGTGTCCGTCCCCACCACCGGTGACTACACCCTCTCGGTGTTCGGCAACAGCTACGCCAAGGACGCCGACGTCAAGGGCCCGACGAACATCTACGCGCGGGTCGACGGCGGCGCCTCGACCAGGATCGACATCCCGGTCGGCTTCCAGTGGGTCGTGTGGGGGCACGCCGACGCCACCGTGCACCTCACCACCGGCAGCCACACCCTCACCCTGGCCACCACCGGTGACAACGGCGCGACCACGGTCGGCGACGCGATCATCGACAAGATCGACCTCCAGTACCAGGACGCCTCCGTCCAGGGCACCACGCTCTACGAGGCCGAGCAGGCCAACCTCTCCGACAGCGCCACCGCCACCTACACCTCGCAGGGCCAGTCCGGCGCCGGCGCGGTGAACCTCAGCGTCGGCAAGTCCGCCACGTTCTGGATCTACTCGGCTCGCGACGGCTACGCCGACCTGACGGCCCGCTTCCGCAACACCGGGCAGGCCGACCTCACCGTCAACGGCAGGACCCTCAACGACCAGACCCTCTCCGGCGCGACGACCGGCGCCTGGTCCACCTCCACCAACCGGGTCCACCTGAGCGGCGGCATCAACAAGGTCAAGGTGACCGGGAGCAGCGGCACCCTCGCCCTGGACGACCTGACCGTCACCCCGTTCGGCGCCGGCTCCGCCGTCACGACCGGCAACGTCGTCACCTACCAGGCCGAGAACGGCACCCTCACCGGCACGGCGACGGTCGACACCACCTACAGCCAGGCCAACGGCGGCGTCGTCGCCGGTATCGGCAACGGAACCGCCAACTCCCTCACCCTCAACGTCAACGCGCCCACGGCCGGCACCTACGCCATGACCATGCACTACGCCAACGCCGAGGAACTGCCCTCCAACCACTACAACCCGGACCTGTACGCCGAGCACGCCGATGTCAGCGTCAACGGTGGCACCGCCACCCGCGTCAACTTCGCGAGCACCCTGCACTGGAACCAGTTCGAGGACTACACGGTCCCGGTGACCCTCGCCAAGGGCGCCAACAGCGTCAAGTTCACCGCCTCACAGCTCTACAACTGGGACGGCACCACGATCGGCGTGGTCTATTCCGGCGGAGGCAGCGACATCGGCCAGCCCATGCGCTCCAGCTCCGCGCCCCATCTCGACCAGGTCTCCTTCGCACCCGCGAGCCTGCACATCGGCGCCGCGGCCGGCTTCTCCTCCACGGCCGTCGCCCAGCACAGCGGGCTCTGCCTCGAGGATCCCGGCCAGTCCACCGCCAACGGCACCCAGTACCAGCAGAACACCTGTGGAAGCGGCCAGGAGCAGGTCTTCGACTTCCACCCCGTCGCCGGTACGACCGACACCTACACCGTCGTCGACCACTCCAGCGGCAAGTGCCTGGACGTCAGCGGCCTCTCGACGGCCAACGGCGCCGCCGTACAGCAGTGGACCTGCCTCAACGGCACCAACCAGCAATTCACGCTCAGGCCGGTGACCGCGCTCGGCAACAGCCACGACTACCAGCTCGTCGCCGTGCACAGCGGCAAGTGCGTCGACGTCAGCACCATTTCCACCGCGCCCGGCGCCCTCGTCCATCAGTGGACCTGCGACACCGGCACCACCCTGACCACCAAGAAGAACCAGATCTGGAGGCTCTCCGGCAAGGACTGACGGCTTCTGCGTCCGCCGGCGCCGACGAGCGGACAGCGTCGGCGCCGGCGGACGGGTCGTCAGGAGACGGGCTGGAACGTCCACAGCAGGTTGGTGCTGGTCACCCAGGTCCACTGCTTGGTCACGGACCCGGAGGGGACCTGTCCGCCGCCGTCGAGGACGAGCCCGGTGGCGCGGTTGGCGATCGAGTACTGGCCGTTGCCGCGGTCGGTGATCTGCCACTGCTGGTTGGGGCCGCCGTTCCAGGCCGCCTGCCGGGCGGGATCCCCGTTACCGGTCGAGCCCCAGCCGTCGGCGACCATGCCGTTGGTGCGGTTGACCAGCCGGTAGTAGCCGGTGCCGAGGTCGACGGCCTGCCATTGGAGGTTGGTGCTGGCGACCGGAGTCCACTGCTTGAGGTTCGAGCCACTGGCGACGTTGCCGCCGCTGTCCAGGGCCAGCCCGTCCGTGACGTTGGTCAGCCGGAAGTACGTGGCCGGATTGAACGTGACCTTCAGCGAGACGATGGCGTCGTTGTTGCCGGTCACCCGCAGGTCGGGGTTGTCCGCGGTGAACGTCCAGGCCGTGCCGGTGAAGTTGTCACCGGACCAGCCCGTCAGCTGGTAGCCCTGGGGCACCCGCAGCGAGGAGATGGCCGAGGACCCCACTCCGGCGGTCGACAGCTGGGAGGAGGTGTAGGTGCCCAGTTTCAGGAGGGTGCTCGCCGCGGCGTAGTTCACGTCCTGGAACACCGTCACCCCGGCTCCGCCGACGGCCGTGGGGACACCGCTGACCTCGACGCACACCACGGAGTCGTTGGCGTCCGGGGCGGTGGCCGGCACGGTGACGTTGATCTGGCCGCCGCTGACGGAGTAGGTCAGCGAGGCCGAGGGGTTGTTCATGAGGTAGACGCGGCTGATCGTGTTGGTGAGCGCCGGGATCTGAAGCACGCCGTTGGTGGGCCAGTTGAAGACGTGTGCGTACAGCTTGCCGTCCTTCTTGGTGGCCCTCCCCCAGGCGGGGTCGGTGGCGTAGGGGCTCGCCAGGGCGCCGCGCACGCTGTCGCCGTAGGTCGCCATCCACGAGGCGAGGCCCTGCAGGATCGTCACGGATCCGGTGGTGACCGAGCCGTCGCCCTTGGGGCCGATGTTCAGCAGGAAGTTGCCGTCCCGCGAGACACAGGTGACGAGCTCCTGCACGAAGTCCTTGACGGGCCGGTAGGAGTTCTCCTTGCTCGCGTCGTAGCCCCAGGCGCCGTTCATGGTGTCGCACCGTTCCCACTGGCGGTCCAGTGGCGCGCTCGGGACACCGAACTCCGCGACGGCGTAGTCGCCCAGACCGAGGTCCCGCTTGACCCGTTCGTTGACGACGAGTCCGGGCTTGCGGGCGATCAGCCAGTTGTAGAGGTCGACTCCGTCCGACTTGAGCCACCAGTCCTGGAGGGTGGGGGCGGCGGGTTCGCCGAACCAGTCGCCGTCGAACCACAGCAGCGCCGGGTCGTAGCGGTCCAGCAGTTCCTGCAGTTGGGCTTTCATGTCCGCGATGTAGCCCGTGCGGGCGGCCGTCGAGGCCATCGTGGTGAGACCGCCGCCGCGGATGGTCTGGGAGGGGTGGTTCCAGTCCAGGATCGAGTAGTAGAGCCCGAACCTGACGCCTCGCGCCTCGCACTCCGTCTTGAGCGCCGCCAGCAGGTCGCCCTGGAAGCCGGCGTAGTCGTGCAGGTTGTACTGCTTGGTGCCGGTGGTGTCGGTGAAGCCGGGGACCCCGGAGTCCCACATGGCGAAGCCCTCGTGGTGCTTGGCGGTGATCACCAGGTACTTCATGCCGGCGTCCGCCGCGAGTTGGGCGATGGTGGCCGCGTCGAAGGCGGTGGGGTTGAAGTCGGCGGACACCTGGGTCTGGTAATCGGCCTTGGACCAGCTCTCGTTGGAGAAGGCCCATTCACCGTGGCCGAGGGAGGAGTAGGACCCGAAGTGGATGAACATCCCGAACCGGGCCTGGTACCACCAGTCCATCTTGGAGGGGACGGTGTAGGCCGCGGCGGTGGTGGGCCACAGGGCCTGCGGCAGCCCGAAGGCCACGACGCCTCCGGCGAGGGCGGCGGCCTTGATCAGAGAACGTCTGCTCAGGGGCGCAGAGGACATGGTGCGGCTCCTGGATCCTGGGGGGCTGGATGAGGCGGGGCGTGACATCGGATGAATTTATAGACCCCGTCCACTGCGGCGTCCAGAGGGGGCGTGACGATTCGTCAATTCATCCTGTTCAGACCGCATATGTGATCTGGAGCAGTCCAACCGTCATGTCGCGATCACGACCCGCGCCTAGGGATTGCTCGGATCAATCTGCCCACACGTCCGCCGCTGCCCGTCCTCGGACCGCCTTGCGGAAGTCGATCGGGGAACTGCCCGTCCGTTGCATGAAGTACTTGCTGAACTGCGAGGGCGTGACGAAGCCGAGGTGGTCCGAGATCTGGGCGGCGGTTTCGTCGCCGTGGGCCAGCCGCCGCTTCGCCTCCAGCACGACCCGGCGGTCGATGAACTCCTTCGCGCCGAGCCCGGCGGCGGCCAGGCTCGCCCGGGCCAGGGTGCGCCCCGAGTAGCCGAGCAGGTCGGCGTAGTCCGCGACGCGACGCGTGACGGTGAAGTGGCGTTCGACCGCGTCACGGAAGCGCAGGTAGGTCTCGTCCGGCTCCGGCGCGGGGCCGGCGAGCGGGGTGGTGAGATGCGACAGCCGCAGCAGCAGGACCGCCAGGAGGTGGCGCAGGGCCGCCACGTGCACGTCGAGCGGCAGCTGACCGAGCGCCCCGAACTCCCGGCTCAGGTGGTCCGCGGCCAGCGTCACCGCCTCGGCGTCGGCGGCGACCGGGACGGTGACGGCCGGTGCGTGCGGATCGTCGACCCGGGCGGCGGTGGCCGTGGCCGGGTCCAGTACGTCCTGCCGGAAGAGGATCAGGGTGCCCTCGGCCTCGGTGAGGTCGCCCCACTGGTGCACCTGCCCCGGGCGCACCCACAGCCAGCAGCCGGGCCGCAGGGTGCAGTCCTCGAAGTCGACGACGTGCCTGAGCTCGCCCGCGCCGAGGGTGAGCAGGTGATGGAAGTCGGGGCGCTGGGGCCGGGCCAGGGCCTGCTCGGGGACCCTGCGCCTGAGCTCCGCCAGCGACATGACCTCGACACCGGCCGGGGTGCCCGCGGGCGCCGCGAACGGGACCTCGGGAATCTCGGACGAGGCATCGTGTCGCTTTTTGACCATCATCAGTCGGAACTTTATCCGGCTTCCCGCCTGAGTCGTTCGTAAGTTGGTCGTGCCGACACGGAAAAGGAACATCCCCCAGGCGAGATCCGGAAAGAAAAGGCACGTCATGTCCGAGCCCTCCACGGAAACCCTCCCCATGATCGCCGTCACCGGTGCCACCGGTCGGCTCGGCGGGCGTGTCGCCCGGCGACTGGCGGCACGGGGTGTCCCGCAGAAACTCCTGGTCCGCAGTCCGGAGCGCGCTCCACAGCTCCCCGGCGCGGTGGTGGTACGGGGCGGTTACGCCGACCGTGAGGCCGTACGCGAGGCCCTCACCGGCATCCGCACCGTCCTCATGGTCTCCGCCTCCGAGAGCGGCGACCGGCCGGCCCAGCACCAGGCGTTCGTGGACGCCGCCGCGGAGGCGGGCGTGCGGCACCTGGTGTACGTCTCCTTCTACGGCGCGGCCCCCGACGCCACCTTCACCCTGGCCCGGGACCACTTCCACACCGAACAGCACATCCGCGCCGCCGGCCTGGCGCACACCTTCCTCAGGGACAACTTCTACGCCGAGTTCGTCCCCGACCTCGTCGGCGAGGACGGCGTCATCCGGGGCCCGGCCGGGCAGGGACGGGCGGCGTTCGTCGCCCAGGACGACATCGCCGACGCGGCCGCCGCGGTGCTGTCCGGGCCGCAGGACCACGTCGGCGCGACCTACGACCTCACCGGCCCCGAGTCCCTCACGCTGGACGAGGCAGCCGCGATCCTGTCCGAGCAGCTCGGGCGTACGGTCACCTACCGCCCGGAGACGGTCGAGGAGGCCTACGCCTCCCGTGCCTCCTACGGCGCGCCGCCGTGGCAGGTGGACGCCTGGATCTCCACCTACACCGCCATCGCGTCCGGCGAACTCGACGGGGTCGGTGACGCCGTCCCCCGCCTCACCGGCCACCCCGCCACACCCCTCGCCCGAGTCGTCCGCGACGCGGGTCGCTGAGCGCCCCTACCTCCATTCATCGAACCGGGAAGACCGTCATGAACCACGTGAAGAACACCGTCCTCCAGGCCACCACCGAGCTGTTCGGCGACAAGGATCCCTCCGCCGTGGACCGCTGGGTGGCCGCGGACTACAGGCAGCACAGCGCCCTCGCCGCCGACGGACCCGACGCCCTGCGCGCGCTGGTCGCCGGTCTCGGTGCGGACTTCCGCTACGAGGGCGCCCGGGTCATCGCCGACGGCGACCTGGTCGCCCTGCACGGCACGTACCACGGCTTCGGCCCGGACCCGCTCGTCGGGTTCGACATCTTCCGGGTCGACGCCGCCGGCAAGCTGGCCGAGCACTGGGACGCCCTGACCCCGCTCGTCGAGGACACCGTCTCCGGCCGCTCCCAGACCGACGGACCCGGCGCGGTCACCGACACCGGCAGGACCGAAGCCAACCGTGCCCTGGTGACCGAGTTCGCCGAGAAGGTCCTCGTCGGCGCCGACTACTCGGTGCTCACCGACTACCTCTCGACCGAGACCTACCACCAGCACAACACCGAGGCGGCCGACGGCCTCGACGGATTCGGCGCGGCCGCGGCCAAGTGGGCCGAACAGGGCAAGAACCTCGTCTACCAGAAGGTCCACCGGGTCATCGCCGAGGGCGAGTTCGTCCTGACGCAGTCCGAGGGCGAGTTCGGGGTGCCCGTCGCCTACTACGACCTCTTCCGCGTGGCCGACGGCAGGATCGTCGAGCACTGGGACGTCATCGCGCCCGTACCGGCCGAACTGCCGCACGGCAACAGCCTGTTCTGAGCGGCCTCCCTCCGGTCATGCCGACAGGGCGGCGGTGAGCACCCCGCGCTGCCCCACCAGCCACGCCTGGACGCGGTCCCAACGCCGCCAACCGCCGCGCTCGGACAGCGCCCGGGTGTAGACCGGGTCGCCGTCGGCCACCCGGCCGGCCACGAAGGCCCGGCAGGACGCGGTGGCCTGTTCGATGACACCGGGGAGTTCAGCCCGCTCCCGCGGGGACAGGCCGTAGCCGTCCGCGAGGATCCGAAGACGCGTGGGGACGTCCAGGTCGGCGGGGTGCAGCACGGCCGCGGACACGGGATCCAGCATGGGGACCCAGTAGCGGGCGGTCATGGCGAGGTCCCACACCGCCCGGCCGGGGGCAGCCAGGTCGAAATCGATCAGGGCCACGGCGTGGCCGTCGCGGAAGACGACGTTCTCCGGGCACACGTCGTTGTGACACAGCATCGTTCCGCCCTCGGGGTCGGCCATGGACCGGGGCCAGTCGACGTCCGGGTCGACCGCGACGGTCGCGCTGGTGTCGTGCAGGCGCCGCAGCAGGGCTCCGACGGATCGCAACGCGCTCTCGGTCATCGCCCAGCGGGGAAACGGCGGCAGCGCGACGTCGCCGGGGATGAACGTCAGCTGCTCGCGACCGTCCGCGGTGAGCCGGACCGGGCCAGGAGCCCCGTCGAACCCGTGCTCCCCGAGTGCGCGCAGATAGCCGTGGAGGGCGGGCGCGGTGGCCGGCGCCGGACGCTCCACCACGGCACCGCGCCGGACCACCGCGCCCGCGTTGGCCATGCCCCCGACCAGGGCCTCGCTCTCTCCCGTCCCGTCCTCTGCCGCTCCGTCATCTCCCGTCCCGTCCTCTGCCGTCATGTCGTTCACGCTACCGGCGGCGGCCGGCGGTATCTCACGACGGATGAGACCCGGCGCTCGTCCGGTCCAGGTGTGCCTCGATCAGGGCGTAGGTGGCGTCCGGTTGTTCGATGTGCGGGAGGTGGCCGGCCTCGGGGACGATCTCCAGTCGGCCGTCGCCGAAGGCCTCGGCGTAGGCCGCGCCGTAAGCGGGGGTGACGACGCGGTCGCTCTCGCCCCAGAGCAGGAGGGTGGGCACCTGGATCCGGCCGAGCCGGGGCAGCAGCTCGGGGTCGTGCATGTAGGGGTCGCCGGCCAGGGCGCGCATGGTGGCCATGTTGGCCTGTCTGCGGGCGAGTTCGGCGCCGGCGATGCCGGCCGGGTCGAGGTGGTAGCGGTCCGCGTCGTGCCAGGAGAGCTCCGCGATGCCGCGGGCGTCGAGGGCGAAGATGTCGGCGATCGACTCCGCATCGACCTCGACGCCCACAGCGTCGATCAGGACGAGGCCGGAGATCGTTCCCGCGCTGTCGCGCGCGGCCATGTCGGCGGCGATCCAGCCGCCGAGGGAGGAGCCGACGACGAGAACGTCACGCAGCTCGCGCTCGCGCAGGGTGTGCAGATAGACGCGGGCGAGGTCGTCGACGCCGGTGAGCCATGCGGGGCGGGGGGTGCCGTCCCAGCCGGGGTGCACCGGCGTGATCGTGTGCGCGGTACGGGAGAGGCGCTGGGCGAGACCGGTGACGGTGGCGGGACCTCCGCCACCGTGCAGGACGAGAACGGGTCTGCCGGTCCCGGCCTCGGACACGGTGAGGGACGGATCGGCGAAGGGGAGGGATGCGTCGGTAGGCATGCCGACCACTCTAACTAAACATCTTTATATAAGCTAGCTTGGTCATGGCGTAGACTCGACGCATGCACGGTGAGCTGCAAGAACTCGGCAGGGCGGTCAAACAGGCCCAGTACCGACAGCACCGGGCGCTGGACAGCGCCCTCTCGGCCGTCGGCACGACACTCGCCCAGTGGGATGCCCTGCGCGCGATCAGCCGCTCCCCCGGGGCGTCCGCCCGTGAACTGGCCGCGGCCACGTTCCAGACCGAGCAGGCCTTCGGGACACTCGCCGGCCGCCTCACGGCCCAGGGCCTCGTGGAGCGCCGACCGGGACGCGGCCGACGCATCGAGCACCACTTGACGGCGGCCGGCGACAGTGTCCTGGCGGCCGGTCACAAGGTCGCCGACGAGGTCCTCGCCGACTGCTTCTCCCCCTTGCCCGCCGCCGAGCGCGCGACCCTGCTCGACCTCCTGCGACGGCTCACTACGCCGTCAGACCCTCACTGACCGCCGGCTCCGGCTACAGCAGGTCGCGGGCGTCGCACGTCATCCGCCACGACGGCCGGCGAGGTGGCGGCGGCGAGGACCGCACAAAATGCGGGGGCCTCCATCGCGGATTCGCGGGTATTCGAACACCAAGAGCAGTACCCGCTACAGGAGGTCGTGATGATCGCCCTTGGTGTAATCCTTCTGATAGTCGGTTTCCTTACCGGCGTCTCGATCCTGTGGACCATCGGGATCATCCTTCTGGTGATCGGCGCCGCCCTGTGGATCATGGGGTCCGCAGGTCACGCCGTTGCCGGCCGACGACACTATTGGTGACGTCGCCGATTCGCAGGCCGCCGCGACGGGCCGATCGCACGACGGCGGGCCGGGATGACCCGGCCCGCCGTCGTCACGCGCTGTATCTCCCTTTCGGGTCGGTAATCGATCAGGGAAGCTTGATCAGCGTGTAGTCGTCGCAGTAGCCCGCGGCCGAGCCCGCGTTCTTGTAGCAGTACACGCCGGCGGAGGTCGTGGTGGCACCGGTCGTGAAGAAGATCGGCTGCTGGGCGTAGGACGTCGTCGAGGTGCGCAGATACGTCTCCGTACCGCCGAAGCTCTTCACGCCGACCGCGACCTCCTCACCGGCGGTGGCCACCTTGGCCCATGCCGCGAGCAGATACGTGTTGCCGGCGGTGAGACCGCTCACCGTCTGGATGGCCCCGCTCGCACTGGCCGCCGTCTGGAGGGCGTAGGTGCCGGTGCGGGCGTTGGAGGCGGCCACACTCGACGCCGTACCGGTGCTCTGGGCCCAGGGGGTCAGCGCGCCGGTCTCGAAGCCGGGGTTGGTGATCGCGTTGGTCGCCGAGGTGAGCGGCTCCACCGCGAGGTCGTCGCAGTAACCCGCCCCGCTGCCACCGGAGTTCTTCCAGCAGTAGACGGTCGCCGAGGTGCTCGACGAGCCGGTGGTGAAGAGGACCGCTGCCTGGGTGTACGACGTGGTGGCGATGTTGGTGTACGTCTCCGTGCCGCCGAAGTTCTTCACGCCGATCGCGAGGGTCTCCCCCGCGTTGGCTACCTTGGCCCAACCGGTCAGCAGATAGGTGGTGTTGGGGCTCAGGCCGGTCAGTGCCTGGTTGGCGCCGCTGCCGCTCGCCGCGGTGGCCAGTGCGTATGTGCCGGTGCGCGCACCTGAGGACGTGACCGAGGAGGCCGTACCGCTGGCCTGCGTCCAGGGGCTCAACGCGCCTGTCTCGAAGCCCGCGTTGGAGAGCAGGTTGCCGCCGGTGCCGTTGTAGGCGCCGATGTTGGGGGCGGCCGTGGCCGAGACCGTGTTGCCGAAGGCGTCCTTGCCGCCGTTGGAGCTGATGACCGCGCCGGCCCGGATCACGGGCGAGGACGGGTGCACCTGGTAGGCGTTGGTGCCGGTGTACGACGAGGAGCCGTTGGTGTTGCCGGGGTTGCGGAACTGCGGGTCGGCGGTGACCTTCGCCGCGTCGGCGGGCTCGGAGGACGGGTGGTTGCCGTAGAAGAGGTTGTTGGAGTAGACGGACGCGCCGGTGGTGGAGAAGTAGCCGCCGGTGCCGTAGTTGAAGACCGCGTTGTTCTTGAAGGACAGCGCGCCGGAGATGCTGGAGCCCGACCGTGAGTACAGGATCGGGGTGTTCAGGCCGCTCTTGTTGACGTAGATGCTGTTGTTGTAGATCAGCGGGACCGCGGACGAGCTGCCGCTCTGGTTGGGCACGCCGCCCACGAAGTGGAAGACGCCGGTGCCGTGGGTGGGGGTGCCCGAGGTGGGGCAGCCCGCGTTGGAGCCGTCATTCTCGCTGATGTTGTAGCGGATCACCGTGCCGTCGCTGGGGACGGTCGAGGTGGGCTCGTTGGCGATGCTGAAGGGCGGCATGACCAGCATGAAGCCGCCGAGGTTCTGGTGGCTGTAGTTGTACTGGAACGTGGTGTTGTGGTTGCCCCAGTCCACGTCGTAGCCGGTGCCGTCGGCGCCGTTGACGTGGCAGTACACCTCGTTGTTCTGGACCACGGTGTTGGAGCTGCCGGACATCCAGATGCCGGCCGAGGCGCCGTTGCAGTACTGGCCCGAGGGCGGGCAGGTGTTCTTCGCGCCGCCGTAGCCCGCCTTGTTGCCGTCGATGAGGGCGCCGTCGTTCTTGACGACGAGGATGTCGTCCGCGCCGTCGTAGGTCATCGTGTTGCCGCGGATGACCGTGCCGGTGGTCAGGCCGGTGCCCTGGCCGTCCCCGTCCGGGGTGACGGCGACGGCGATGCGGTCGACGTGGTCGAAGGTGTTGTTCTCGACCACCACGTCGTCCCAGGTGGAGACGGGAGTGGTGTGGTCGGTCTGGACTCCGACACCCGCGTTGGTGGCGTACCAGCCGCCCGGCCAGCCGCTGATGTTGTGGATGTACATGTCGTGCACCCGGATGTGGTGCAGGATCCCGCCCGAGCTGTTCTCGGCGAGCACGCCGGAGCGGTAGGCCGGCGATGCCGCCGAGTTGACCAGCTCCAGGCCGCCTATTTCCCAGTACTGCTGGTTGAGCAGGTGGATGACGGGACCGGTGGCGCCGTTCGCGTTGATGACGGGCTTGGCGCCGCTGCCGTAGGAGCCCAGGGTGATCGGGCTGCCCGAGGCGCCGGAGCCGCCAGGAGTGAGCTGGCCGGTGCAGGTGGTGCCGGCGGCGAACAGGATGCTGTCGCCGGCGCCGAAGGTGGTGCTGTTGACGCTGCCGACGGTGTTCCAGGGGCTGGCCTGGGTGCCGCTGCCGTTGGTGGCGGCCGAGCAGTTCACGTAGTAGGTGGTGCCGGCCGCCAGGGCGGCGTGGGCCGGGACCAGGAGTGCTCCCGCCAGCACGGCGAGGAGGGTCAGAAGGCGGGACGCCCGGCGGGCCGGACGCGCCGTTCTGCGACGCTTCATTGCGACGCTCCTTACTGGGTGATCGAGTCCTCCGTGCCACGGATCGGGACACGGGGCTTCCTGCGCCGGGCGCCCGCACCGCGAGGCGGGGAGCACCCGGGATTCTTGGCCGCCGCGCGGCGGCAGCGGGCTGACGCGCGGCGAACGCGTCAGCGGGCCTGGGACAGGGACAGTGCCAGGGCCACGGGCTAGCGCGCGGCGAGCGCGTCCGGAGCGGACGTCTGGAGGACGGAGGCCGAGGTCTCCAGGACCGAGGCGTGCCGCATGCCCTGCGGCAGGTTCAGGGAGACCGGCTCCCAGGTGACGCCGTCCCGGCTGCGGGTCGCGCCGTATCGTCCTTCGAGGAAGTGGTCGAAGATCATGATCCAGTCGCCGTCCCGGCGGAACAGGGACGGTCCCTCCGCCAGGGAGGGGGTCACCGGGCCGGTCGGTGTCGTGTACGGGCCGCCGGGGGTGTCGAAGGTCGTGAGGTGGATGTCCTTGTGCGCGGTGGCGATGTCGTTGACCCCGCGTTCGTCCTTGAAGGCCATGAGGTAGCCGCCGCCGTCCAGTTCGCGGACCGTGGCGTCGATGACCGAGTGGCCGGGATCGAAGAACACTCCGGGCCGCGAGAAGGTGCGGAAGTCCTCGGTGGTGCAGTGCCAGATGCGGTGGTCCTGGGTGAGGTGTTCGAAGTCCCGGCCCTCGGCGGTGCCGCCCGGCTCGACGACGGACGACCAGATGAGGTGGTAGAGCCCGGTCGCACGGTGCAGGAAGAACTCCGGGGCCCAGGCGTTGAGGGCTCCCTGCACCCGGGCCATCGCGGGCACGAGTCGCTGTTCGGACCAGGTGAGCAGGTCGGCCGAGGTGGCGTGGACGATGTAGGGGCTGGTCCAGCCGTCGGTGGCGAGCAGGTGGAACAGACCGTCGGGGCCGACCCCGATGAACGGGTCCCGCAGCCGGCCGGTACCGACCGTGCCGCGCAGGACCGGCCGACCGCCGTTCACCGTGGCGAACTCCTCGCCGTCGTGACTGTAGGCCAGGTGGAGCGCCTCGTCGGCGTCGGTGAAGTAGGAGACCACGTACATCGGTGGGGGGTCCTTCCGGGAGGGCGGGACGGGAGGGCCGGCGGCGGCGGGCAGGGCCGACGGTGGCAGCGGGCGGTGCGATGGGGCAGGGCGGTGGCAGCGGGCAGGTGTCGACGGGCAGGGCGGTGGCAGCGGGCAGGTGTCGACGGGCAGGGCGGTGGCAGCGGGCGGTGCGGCGGAGCGGGGCCGTGACACCGGGCGGGTGCCGATGGGGCAGGGCCTGATGGCCGTACGGCTGGATGAAAGGCGAGGGCGTGGGGACCGGCTGTGCTCGGCTTGACGGCACCGAGGCCCGTGGTGCTGTGGCCGGGCGCTCGCGCCGCTGTGGTCCGCGGCGCACGGTCCGGCCCTTGGACGGAGGCCCGCGGCGATGCGGTCGGCCCCTCGCGTCCTGGACCTGTGAGTGGGTTACGGCCCCGGCCGTGAACCGGCGTACCGGTGTCAGGACTTGACGGCCCCGGCGGACATCCCGGCGACCACATGACGTTGCAGGAAGACGAAGATCAGGAAGAGCGGCAGTACGCCGAGCAGCGCGGCCGGGAAGAGGGTCGTCGGCTGCACGGTGTGGGGGTCGATGAACGAGTACGCGTTGACCATGACCGTGCGCTTGTCGGGGTCCTGGAGGAACACCAGCGGGACGATCAGGTCGTTCCACACCTGGAGCGAGACGAAGGTCAGCAGGGTGCTGGTGATGGGGCGCAGCAGCGGCAGGATGATGGTGAAGAAGGTCCGCAGCGCCCCGCAGCCGTCCAGTGCGGCGGCCTCCTCCAGGTCGGTGGGGATGGAGCGGATGAAGCTGGTGTAGAAGAAGACCGCGACCGGCAGGAACATCGCCGTGTAGACGAAGACCACGCCGGCGTAGTTGTCCAGCAGGTTCAGGTCCCGCATCAGCAGGTACAGCGGGGCCACGACGACGAAGACCGGTACCGAGGTGCCCACGATGAACAGCCGGTAGACCCAGGTGGACCAGCCCTGGGTGATGCGGGCCAGCGGATAGCTCGCGAGGGAGCCGAGCACGGTGATGCTCAGGCAGGACAGGCCGGTGATGAGCAGGGTGTTCAGGGCGCTGCGGCCGTAGTGGATCTGGGAGAAGGCGTCCGCGAAGTTCTTCAGGGTGAAGGTGTGCGGGATGCCGAGCGGGGACCGGGCGACGTCGGCCGCGGTGCGCAGCGAGGTGAGCACGGTGAACACGAAGGGCAGCACGAACACCAGCACGCCGAGGCAGAGGAGCACGGTGCCGAGGCTCTTCAGGGCACGGCGCGGGGTGTTTTTGGAGGGGGCCGTGGCGGGGGCGGACGACGGCCGGGGAGCGGCGCCCCCGGTGCCGGTCTCGGGGGAAAGGGTCTGCGAGGTCATGGTCGTGTCCGCCCGTCAGATTCGGCGCTCGCGCAGGCGCAGCAGAGAGGAGGTGGCGCTGGACAGGACGACCACGGTCACCAGGAGGAGTACGGAGATGGCGATGCCGAGAGCGAACTTCCCGCCGCCGAAGACGTTCCGGTAGACGAGGGTGGTCAGGGTCTCGGTGGAGCCGGCCGGGCCGCCGTTGGTGAGGACCAGCGGGAACTCGAAGACCTTCAGGGAGCCGATGAGGCTGAGGGTCACGTTGACGGTGAGCGCGGGCGCCAGCATGGGCCACTCGATGGAGCGGAAGCGGCGCCAGCCGTTCGCGCCGTCGACTGCGGCGGCGTCGAGGAGTTCGGTGGGCAGGCTCATGTAGCCGGCCAGGAAGATGGCGCAGGAGTAGCCCGCGAACATCCAGATGTTGACGGCGGCCACGGCGTACAGGGCGGTGGAGGTGTCGCCGAGCCAGACGTGCTCCAGCGAGTCGAGGCCGAGCAGGCCGAGGAGGGCGTTGATGCCGCCGTCGGGGGCGAACAGGTACGACCAGATGAACGCGGCCATCACCGGGGAGACGAGGGTCGGGGTCAGCAGGGTGACGCTGAGCGCCTTGCGGACCTTCGGCCGGCGGAAGAGCATGCTCGCGAAGAGCAGGCCGAGACCGTTCTGGACGATCACGACGACGGCCGCGTACACGATGGTGTGCCACAGGGCGGCGGTCACGTCGGGGTCGTCGGCCATCGCCCGGTACTGCTCGGTGCCGACGAAGTGGGCGATCGGTCCGCCGAGGCTGTCGGTCATGCTCAGGTAGATCCCGCGGCCGAGCGGATAGAGCATGAAGACGGCGTACACGGCGATCGCCGGAAGCAGGAAGGCGGCCATGGTGGCACGCCGGCGGTGGATCACGGGAGTCCTCCTCTTGAGCGCGGCCCCTGGTCCGTGGGGCTCGGTGGCCGTGGTGGGAGCGGTCGGGAGCCGTTCCTCGCGCTCCCACCACGGCTGACCAGGGGACGGCCGAACACGGCGGTGTCCGGCGCTACTTGGCCTTCGCCGCGGTCTGGATGTCCTTGAGGGTCTGCGCCGTGGACTCCTTGCCCAGCAGATAGGCCTGGATCTTCGAGCCGATCTCGGTCTCGGCGGTGGCGCCGTACCAGGAGTCGGACGGCAGGATCCGGTAACGGCCGTCCTTGAAGGCGGTGGTGAACGCCGTGGTCTCGGTGCTCTCGGGCGTGGTGCCGCCGGTGAACGGCGATTCGGCGTGCTCGGCGTCGAGGTACTTGGCGAGATTCTCGCTCTGCGACCAGAACTTCACGTACTCGCGGGCCGCGTCACCCTGCTGCGACTGGGAGTTGACGGCCCACATGGTGCCGGAGAAGAGCATGCCGTTCGGCTTGGTGCCCGCGCCGCCACCCGGCCAGGGTGCGAACTGGACCGGGAATCCCGCCTTCTTGACGTTGGAGACCTGCCAGGCGCCCTGGTACCAGAAGGCGCTCTTGCCGGCGCTGAAGTTCTGCGGGCCCTGCGACCACTCGTCGACGCCGAGTTCGTTCTTCCAGTTGACGTACCCCTTGTCCTCCAGGGTCTTCAGCTGGTCGAGCGGTCCCTGCCAGTCCGGGTCGAAGGAGGCCTTGCCGCCCGCGAAGTCGGCGTCCCACTGCTTGTTCTTCTGG
Source organism: Streptomyces sp. LS-MS-L19 (assembly GCF_058382285.1). Classification (NCBI taxonomy): domain Bacteria; kingdom Bacillati; phylum Actinomycetota; class Actinomycetes; order Kitasatosporales; family Streptomycetaceae; genus Streptomyces; species Streptomyces sp. LS-MS-L19. Next base: position 235,186 of record NZ_JBYCLL010000001.1, read on the forward strand.
TAGACGAGGGTCGAGCCGCTCGCCTGGAAGACCGAGCTGCCGGTCCAACCCGACTTGTCGGGCAGGGAGATGGGGTTGATGCCGGCCTTCTTGAGCTTGGCGAGGTCGGCGAGGAAGGTCGGCCAGTCGGCGGGGACCTCGGCGATGCCCGCCTTCTTGAGCAGGTCCATGTTGGCGTACATGCCGATGCCGATCAGCTCCATCGGCATGGCGAGGGTCTTGCCGTCGGACTGCGCGAAGGGCTTGGCGTCGGGGGCTATGGCTCCTGCCCACGACTCCTCGGAGAGGTCGGCGAGGTAGCCGGAGGCACCCCACTTCTTCATCTTGTCCGTGTCGACCATGATGACGTCGCCGGCCTTGCCCCCGAGCAGTTCGGGCTGGAGCTTCTGGACGTACGTGTCGTTCGCGGTGATGTACTCGAAGTCGATCTTGATCTTCGGGTGGGCCTTCTCGAAGGCCTTGTTGATCTCCGCGACGTTCGCCGGTTCGGCGCCGCCGCCCTTCCACGCCTGGACGTGCAGGGTCACCGTGCCGTCGCTGGAGGCACCGCTCGAGCCGCCACCGCACGCGGCCAGCGACATCGCCATCGCGGTGACCGTGGCGGCGATCGCGACACGTCTCCCGGAGTGCTTCATTGCACACCTCTCTCATCGTCGGTACGGACCGACTCGTCAGGTCTTGAGGGGGTTGATTCGGTCGGGCTGGATCCGGGTGGGTGCAGCGCCGATACGACGAAGAAGGGGTCGGTGGACCCGAGTTGCGGCCATGTTGAGCGCCGATGGCCGGGAACTGTAACGCAAAACTTAGGCGACATCTATACGTAACTTTCCGTGCCCGACGGACACGGGTTGCGACATCTCTTTGCGCCTGACCGCAGGGACTTACGGTGGCGCCAGCTCTGCCTTATCGTTACAGTTTCACGGAAGTTTCCGCTGGCTCGTGATTGAGTGAGCTCGTGATTGAGTGGGCCTGGGACGGCCACGGTCCGGCACGGCTCAAGTGCCCGGCGAGCAGAAGGAGTTGGCGTGACAGGGCGGGTGACCATCGCACAGGTGGCCGAGGAGGCCGGCGTCTCCGCGATGACCGTGTCCAACGTCATGAACGGCAAGCCGGGGGCCTCGGAGGAGACCCGCCGCCGCGTCATGGAGGTCGCGGGCCGGCTCGGCTACCGGCCCAATGTCTCGGCCCGCAACCTCAAGGGCGGCCGCAGCGGACTCATCGGCCTCATCGCCCTCGACCTCACCAGCCAGTACGGCCTGGAGATCCTGCGCGGGGTCGCCGACGAACTCGCCGACGCGGAGCAGGAGTTGCTCGTCAACGCCTCCTACCACGACGCGGTGCGGGAGAAGGACCGGGTCGAGTTCCTGGGGCGCGGACTGGTCGACGGCGTCCTGATGATCGCGCCGGTCCTGGAGGACGAGACGGTCAAGCTGCTGCGCCGCCAGAACCTGCCCTGCGTGATCATCGACCCCCGGCGCCTGGACGTACCGCTGCCCCGCCTGAGCGTCGACAACTACCACGGCATGCGTCAGGGCACCCAGCACCTGATCGACCTGGGCCACACCCGGATCGCCTACCTCCGCGGCGAGGAGGACCTCGAGAGCACGTCCGTCCGCTTCCAGGGCTTCGAGGACGCGATGCGGCTGGCCGGGCTGAAGGTGGACGAACGCATGGTCGCCTCCTGCGACTTCTCGTACGCCAGCGGATTCCGTACGGCCACGCAACTGATCTCCGAGCACCGTCCCACGGCGATCGTGGCGGGCGCGGACCTGATGGCGCTCGGCGCCATCGACGCGGCCCGGGCTAGCGGGCTGGACGTGCCGACCGAGTTCTCGGTCGTCGGGTTCGACGACCTCCCGCAGGCGGCGCAGAGCTTCCCCGGCCTGACGACCGTGCGCCAGCCGCTGCACGACATGGGGCAGAAGGCGGCGCGTGCCCTGCTGTCACTCATCGAGGGGCAGAAGCTGCTCATGGAGCACATGGAGGTGGGCACGCGCCTGGTGGTCCGCAACTCGACGGCTCCGCCGCCGCGGGGCACGGCGGGGTGAGCGGGGTGGCGCTCAGGGACTCGAAGCGGCTCCGTGGCCGGGTGAGCCGGGTCCTGCTCTGGGACTCGAAGCGGCTCCGTGGCCGGGTGAGCCGGGTCCTGCTCTGGGACTCGAAGCGGCTCCGTGGTCGGGTGAGCCGGGTCGCGCTCACGGACTCGGACCGGCTCCGTGGCCAGGTGAGCCGGGTCGCGCTCAGGGGCCCGCATCGGCCCCATGAAGCAGCTCCGCGACGCGTTCGGCCGTCTTCTGTGCCGCACGCTGCTTGACCAGGCCTTCTTTCGCGACGGCCCGCACATGCAGCGTGGTGGTCCACTCACCGTTGCGCGTCGCGTCCAGGATCACCACGACCGGGTTCATGTCGAGGTATCCACCCCCGGTGAGCACCCGGAGCGTCACTCGGTCCGCACCTGCCTCCACCGGCTCCGGGACCGTGCCGCCGGCGAGCCGACCGAGCACGGCGCGGGCGCGTTCCACCGCGGGGCCGAACTCCAGGGGCAGTTCGTGGTCGAACTCGGCGACGTCGTTCCTGAGGAACCGCGAGGCGAACTTCCCGCCCTTGTTGATGCGGCCGAGCGCTTCCGCCAGAAGCTCGTCCTCTGTTCGCCGCATCCGACGCCCCTCTTCCCGCCTGCACGGTCGGCACGGCTGCGCCAAGCGTGCCCCCTCGCACCGGGGCTTTCAACACTCTTGCTTCACCTATCGATTTTCGATAGGTTTCCATCGCGATTCGATGGAAGGGTAAGGCATGGGAAAGCTGGCCGTGCGTGCGCTGCGCGCCGTGCTCGTCGTGGTGCTCGTCGGCACCGTCCTGATCCAGGTGCTCATGGTGTGGGCCCTGGCCACCGACCCGGAGGACGGGTCCCTCCCGCTGACCCCGCTGCGCCTGATCACCATGCTCGGCATGGTCGCGGTCCAGGTCACCGGGGTCTGCGTCTGGCGCCTGGTGACGATGGTGCGCCGCGGGACCGTGTTCTCCCCCGCCGCCTTCCGGTACGTGGACGGCATCATCGGTGCGATCACCGCGGCCTCCGTCCTGTGGTTCGCGGTGACCGCCATCAACGCGCCGGGCCAGCGCGACGACCCCGGAGTCAGCGTCATCATGGCCGGGATCGGCCTCGCCATCCTGGGGGTCGCGCTCATCGTCCTCGTACTGCGGACCCTGCTCGCCCAGGCCGTGGCGCGGGATGTCGAAGCGGCCCAGATGCAGGCCGAGTTGGACGAGGTGATCTGATGCCGATCACCGTCGACATCGATGTGATGCTGGCCAAGCGGAAGATGTCCGTGGGCGAGCTCGCGGAGCGGGTCGGGATCACCCCCGCCAACCTCGCGGTCCTCAAGAACGGGCGCGCCAAGGCGGTGCGGTTCACGACACTCGCCGCGCTCTGCGAGGCGCTGGAGTGCCAGCCAGGGGATCTGCTGCGGTGGGAGGCGGAGGTCCGGGCGGGAACGCCACAGGAAGCGTAACGGTCAACGTCGGGACAGAAGCTTGACGGCCGGCGTCGGGACAGGGGCGCCGGAATCCCCCGCGCGACCGACGCCGCCGGGCTTGCGGAGCCGAGGTCCGCCGGCTTCGGTCACCCTGCCGTGAGCGTCTTGCTGTACACCGTGGACGTGCGCCGGACGGTCATGCCGATGCGCTCGTACAGCGGCAGGGCGCCGGTGTCCGAGTGGGTCCACAGCGTGCAGCCCCGCTTGCCCTGCCGGTGGAAGGCACGGAAGGACTCCTGGAGGAGCACGCGCGCTATCCCCCGGTTGCGGAAGTCACGCCGGACGGCGACCCGCTCGACGTACCCCTCGTCGTCGCCCGGCATGTCCAGGGACAGCACGGCGCCGACCAGCTGCTCGCCGGCGAGGGCGACCGCCGACGCCGCGGGGGCGAAGGTCGGCCGCTCGACGGTGTGCCGGGCCCACTCCGCGTAGCTCTTGCGCCGCTGCTGCCACTCGTCGAACGCGTCCTCGGTGAGCCGGTACGCGCTCTGTTCGTCGCCGGCCCGGAAGGCCCGGACCGTGATGCCGGCCGGGGGGTCGGGCACGTGCGGTGCGGTGGGCGTCGCGATCGCCAGGAGCCACTCGGTGACGAGCCGCGCGTATCCACCGGATTCCAGGAGCGCGACCGCCGCATGGTCCTCGTCGGGGACCGTCTGGGCAAGGCGATCGCCGCCCCATTGCCGGGCCCGCTCCTCGGTCCAGGCGAGCAGGAGTCCGCCGAGCCCTCGCCCCCGGTGACCGGGGTGCACGTGGACCGTGGCACGTCGGCCCCTCACCCAGCCCCAGCCGGCCACTTCCCCACCGGAGGCGGCCACTTCCCCACCAGAGGCGGTCATTTCCCTACCCGAGGCGGCCACTTCCCCACCGGAGGAGGTCATTTCCCCACCAGAGGCGTACACGAGCACCGCATCGGACTTCGCGTCCGCGGCAAGCGCGCCGAGGTCGGCGGCGACCCGGTCGGCGCCCGTGGTGGCACGACCGTGAAGATCGACCTCGCACGCGGTCACCAGTCGGTGAACTGCCGTGACATCAGCGGTGGTTGCCGGTCGGCTGCGACAGCCCACCGGCAACTGCCGCAAGGAGGTACCAGACATGGATGAACCCTGCGCCATGCGCGCTTCCCTGTCGACCTGGTTTGCCACACACTGACTCGTCCCGCACGGTCCGGTCGCCAGTGACGAGCCGACCTCTTCGCCGCAACGCCCTCCCGGATTCCCGCCCATGAGCCTTGCGCAGGTGAGGCAGGGTCCTCCCGCCACCCCCGGGCACAAGTGGGCCGGGGCCCGGTAACGCCGTGATGACAACCTCTTGACGGCCGTGTTGTGACCGCTCACAATCCTCCCATGCATGTGACCGGTCACGCAGACTCCGGCCCTCCCCGGCACGACCTGGCGCTGGGCGTGCCGCGCGGCCTGCCCCACGCAGTTGGCGCCGTACGGGGAGACGTCGGCGGCACCGGTTGCGACGTCGCCCCGCACTCGGGGTTCGTCACTCCCGTGCTCACCGCGGTCCGGACGGACCTCCAGGATCTGGGGCGAGCCGCCTGTCAACTCCCGCTCACCCGGCGGGAGTCCGACCACCGGCCGCCCGATCCGGCCCGCTTCGCACCCGAACTCGTCCCGCGCGAGAGCTCGGGCCGAAGGACCGCATGACACGGGCCGTCCCCACGCCCCGCTTCGGCCGTCCCCCCATGTTCCACAGCACAGCTCTTCCCACCCTCGCATGCCTAAGGACAGATCCATGAAAAGAGTCGCCTCCGCCCTCGCCGTCGCGTGTGCGCTCGGCCTCACCGCCACCGCGTGCAGCGACAGCACCGCGGGCGGCACCGGCGCCGCCCCGACCGGCTCGGTCGACGCCACGGCCGACCTGAAGGGCGTCCACCTGACGATGTGGGTGGCGCAGAACAGCGTCGCCGAGCCGAAGCAGGTCATCGACGCCTTCCAGAAGGCGACCGGGGCCACGGTGACCACCCAGGTGATCCCGGACCCCTACGAGTCGAACGTCCCGACCAAGCTCGCCTCGGGCGACAAGCCCGACCTGATGTTCTGGCAGCCCACGGGCAGCACCCTGCCGTTCGTCCAGCCCGAGAAGAACCTGCTCCAGCTGGACAAGGAGGACTGGGTCACCAAGCTCGGCAAGACCGAGCAGGGTCTCGGCCAGGTCGGCGGCCACCGGTACGCGGCGATCGTCACCAGCCCCGCGACCCTCGGCGTCTACTACAACAAGGACGTCTTCAAGAAGGCCGGCGTCACCAAGATGCCCACCAGCTACGACGACCTCCTCGCCACCGCCAAGACCATCAAGGCGAAGGCGGGCGTCGCCCCGTTCTTCGAGGTCGGCGGCGACAAGTGGCCGCTCCAGTGGCAGGTCCAGCTCCAGCTGACCGACCTGCCCCAGAGCTTCTGGGACAAGCTCAACAAGAACCAGGCCAAGTGGACCGACCCGGTGATCGTCGACGCGATCAAGAAGTACAAGTCGCAGGTGCTGGACGGGGGCCTGGCGCAGAAGAACTACAAGACCGCGACCTTCGTGGACCAGGGCAAGGCGCTCCTGGACGGCAGCGCCGCGATGGCCGTCAACGTCACCTCGCTGCAGAGCGAGATCCAGGCCACCTCCAGCACCGCCGAGATGGACCGGAAGCTCGGCTGGTTCCCCGTCTCCAACAGCTCCGACAAGGCCCTGTACTCCCCCGACCAGACCAACGGCGTGGTCGCCTTCAACACGGGTGACGCCAAGCGGCAGACCGCCGCCCGGCAGTTCCTGTCCTTCTGGCTCGGTGAGGACTACCCGGCCTACATCAAGGCGAACAAGGTCGTCTCGGTGGAGCCGTCCGTGCCCAACCCCGACGGTCTGCCGCAGACCGCCCTCGCCCAGGCCCAGGCGCTGTCCTCCGCGACCGGTGTGTTCCAGGTCAAGGCCCTCACCGCACCCGACATGCACCTCGCGCTGGCCGACATGATCTACGGCAAGAAGACGCCGGAGCAGGTCGCCCAGGCCGCCGAGGACCAGTTCACCCAGGTCCTCAAGGCGCGTGGCGTCTCCGGGTTCTGACCCTCCGCCCCCTCTCCAGCACCGCCCCGGCCCGCTCGCAGGCGCACGGTCCGGGGCCCCTCACCGGAGGTGAGACGTGGCGGACACAGCCACCGTCGGCGTCACCGACGTCGAACCCAGCAAGCAGACGGACGGTTCCCCGCGGCGCGGTCCGCGGCGTCGGCCGCGTGCGCAGTCCAACCAGCCGTGGTGGTTCGCCCTCCCCGCGCTCGCCGTGTTCGGTGTGTTCTTCCTGCTGCCGAACCTGCTGAACTTCGTCTACCCGTTCACCAACTGGTCGGCGTTCCACGCGGACATCAGGTTCGCGGGCCTGTCCAACATCCGCAGCATCCTGCAGGACGGCTCGATGCTGCGGGACATCCGGATCACCGTGGAGTACGCCGTCCTGGTCGCCCTCTTCCAGAACGGCTTCGGGCTCGCCCTGGCCCTGCTGCTGGAGCGTGACACCCGGTTCAACCGGTTCTTCCGGGCCGTGTTCTTCCTTCCGGTGCTGATCTCGGCCCTCGCGGTCGGCTACATCTTCCGCGCCCTGCTGGCCCAGGACGGTGCGCTCAACAGCGTGCTGTCCTCGCTGGCGGGCCACCAGGTCGACACCCCCTGGCTGGGATCCACCACCTGGACCCTGGTCGTGGTGACCCTCATCCACGGCTGGAAGTGGATGGGCCTGGCCATGCTGATCTACCTGGCGGGCCTGAAGAGCATGCCGGGTGACGTCCTGGAGGCGGCCCGGATCGACGGCGCCGGCGCCTGGCGCACCTTCTGGTCGATCCGTTTCCCGCTGCTGGCACCGGCGGTCACGTTCAACGTCACCACGGCCCTGATCGGCTCGATGAACACCTTCGACATCGTGCAGGCCACCACCGCGGGCGGCCCGGGCAGCGAGACCGAGGTCTTCAACATCTACATGTTCCGCGTGTTCGGACAGGGCCTGTACGCGCAGGCCTCGGCGATGAGCCTGGTGCTGTTCCTCATCGTCGTCGTCCTCGCCGTACCGGTCATCGTCGGTCTGCGCCGCAGGGAGAACAACCAGTGACCGCCCTTCCCGTCCCCGCTCCCGCGCGGCGCGGCCCACTGCGCTGGGTGCAGCCCGCCGTGGTCCTCGTCGTCGCGGCCGTCACGATCGGCATTCCGCTCTGGCTCGTGGCGGTGACCTCGGTCAAGCCGCAGGCGGAGGCGATCAAGCCCAACCTGTCGCTGCCGCACCACGTGCAGGCCGCCGAGAACTACCGACAGTCCTTCGACCAGGGCAAGATGATCCAGGGCTTCGTCAACAGCCTGCTGGTCGTCGTGCCGTCCGTGGTCCTCGTGCTGCTGCTGGGCGCGGGCGCGGCCTGGGTGTTCGCCCGCCGCAAGGGCCGGCTGGTGGGCACGCTGTACGCGCTGAGCATCAGCGGCCTGCTGCTGCCGCCCGCGGTGATCACCATTGTGATGGAGCTGCGTCAGATGGGCCTGGCGGGCACCCAGCTCGGCATGATCGCCGTCTACACCGGGATGTACCTCTCCACGTCGATCTTCTTCATGACCGGCTTCATCCGGAACCTCCCCGAGGAACTGGAGGAGGCCGCCCGCATGGACGGCGCCGGTCCGGCGAGGGTCTTCTTCCAGGTCATCCTGCCGCTGCTGCGGCCGGTCATCGCCACCGCGACGATCATGGTGATGCTGTTCGCCTGGAGCGACATCTTCTACGCCTTCTTCGTCCTCGGCGGCGGGGACAAGGCGACGCTGCCGCTCAACCTGTACCAGGTCGCCAACGCCCAGCTGTACCTCAACAACTGGCACCTCATCTTCGCGTACGTCGTGATGATGAGCCTGCCCATGGTGGCCGTCTTCGTCGTCGCCCAGCGACGCGTCGTCTCCGGCATCACCAGCGGAGCCGTCAAATAGCCCCGCTACTCCCCCGTATCACCCCACCCGCGCCCGCATCCACGATCCTCCCGCAACGACGCGGGAGGCGGAGGACACTCATGCCCCGAACCCCGCACAGCCCACGACACCCGCGCCGTCTCGTCGCGGTGTCCACCGTCGCCGCCGCCCTGGCCGGCATGGCCCTGACCGCCCCGGTCGCCGAGGCGGCGACGCCCCGGCTCACCGTCGATCTGGGGAAGACCACCGGCGCGGTGATGCACGGCGCGAACGGGACGCTCTACGGTCTCAGCGACGACGGCGTCCCCGGCGACAACCTGCTCGACCCCCTGCACATGACCACCATCGTGCAGAAGGCCCCCGACGGTCTGCAGCACCCCAACGGCGACGCGCTGACGGTCAAGCCGGCCTACGACCGCAGCGGCGGCGGCGACGTGTACATCTACATGCAGGACTACTACGCCCAGTGGCCCTACGAGAACCTCGGCCTGGACGACTACCTGGCCAAGGTCGACACCATGGTCCGCAAGGTCGCCGCCCGCCCCGACGCCGACGACTTCGTGTGGGTGCCGTTCAACGAGCCCGACGGGAACTGGTACGGCGGTCTGGGCAGTTCCGACACCGCCACCTACACCAAGGCCCGCGACCGTTTCGAGAGCGACTGGGCCACCGTCTACCAGAAGATCCGGTCGATCATCCCGGGTGCCAGGATCGCCGGGCCCAACGAGACGCACTACGACACGCGCCTCATGAACGACTTCTACCCCTGGGCCAAGGCCAACGGCGTGCTGCCGGACATCACCACCTGGCACGAACTCGACCCCGGATCCCTGTCCAGCTTCAAGACCACGCTGGCCGCCTACCGGACCCTGGAGAAGAACACCGGCATTCCCGAACTCCCGGTCAGCATCAACGAGTTCGCCAACCGCCGGGACCAGTCGGTGCCGGGCCAGATGGTCCAGTGGCTGTCACTGTTCGAGCGCAACAAGGTCTACGCCGACCAGGCGTACTGGAACATCGCCGGCAACCTCAACGACAACGCCGTCCAGACCAACATCCCCAACGGCACCTGGTGGCTGCTGCGTTGGTACGCGGGTCTGAGCGGCAGGACCGTCGAGGTCACCCCGCCGCAGGCCGACACCACCGACACGCTCCAGGGCATCGGGTCGCTGGACACCGGCCGCAAGCAGGCCCAGGTACTGCTGGGCGGCACTTCCGGCAACGTCGACACCGTGCTGCGGCACATCCCGGCCTCCTTCGGCCGCAAGGTCAACGTGACCGTGGAGCGCGTGGGTTGGAGCGGCTACGAGGGCGCGGCCGCCGCACCGGGCGTGGTCTCCCGCACCACCGCCGCGGTCTCCGCGAGCGGCAGTGTGACCGTGCCGCTCACCGGCCTCGACCCGATGGCCGCCTACCGTGTCACCGTCAACCCGGCCGGCAAGGGCGCGCCCGCAGCGGCGAGCCTGCCCTGGTCGGCGTCGTACGAGGCGGAGAACGCGGCGATCACCGCCGGCACGATCTACTCGCAGGGTTCGCGGTCCAACCCCTACGGCTTCGCCACCTCCGGCACCAAGGACGTCGGCAGCCTCAACCAGCCGACCAGCAAGGTCGCGTTCACGGTCGACGTCCCGAGGACGGGCACCTACGACCTGGACGTCTTCTACGGCAACCAGTCCGGCACGCCCTCCACCCAGACCCTCACGGTCGACGGGGGCGCGCCGGTCACCCTCACCTACGGGTCCACCCTGAACTGGACCTACCGCTCCATCGTGCGCACCCCGGTCACCCTGACCGCGGGCACCCACACCCTGACCCTGGCCAAGGGCACCAGCGAGGTGACCCTCGACAAGATCGACCTGACCGCGTCGGTCACCCCGCGGGACATCTACCCGGCGACGTACGCCGACATCAGCGGCTCCCCGTCGTACGACTACCGCGACTCGGGCACGAGTGGCGCCGGCGCGCTGGTGCTGGACAAGGGTGACAAGGCCGTCTTCGACGTCGATGTCCCGGCGGACGGCTACTACTCGGTGCGTGCGGACTACTCGGCCACCGGCCCCGGCACGCTGAGCCTGGACGGCGCGACCGCCGCCACGCTGCCCCCGACGAAGGGCAAGGGTTCCGGTACGACGCTGCGTGTGTACCTCACGGCCGGCAACAACCGGGTGACCGCGGCGGTCCCGGGATCCGGCAGGCTCACCATCGGCGATCTGACGGTGACGGGCGCGCCCGGTACGCAGGGCGTGACGGCCTACGAGGCGGAGGACGGCCTCCTCGCCGGGACCGCCGCGGTCGCCTCCAACACCTGGACCTCCGGCGGCAAGTACGTCGGGTACATCGGCGACGGGCCGGGCAACACCCTGACCCTGAAGGTGAACGCCGCGAAGGCCGGGCGGTACGTCATGAGCGTGCGGTACGCCAACAACGAGCTGGCCGGGTCCGGGAACTACAACACCAACGTCGTCTCGCGGGCGGCCGACATCACGGTCGGTGACACCACTCAGCGGGTCATGTTCCGCAACAGCTACAGCTGGTCCAACTTCTGGTACCTGCCGGTGCCGGTCACGCTCAAGGCCGGCAGCAACACCGTCACGTTCGCCAACGCCTCGGCCTACGTGCCGGACATCGACCGCGTCACGGTGGCACCGCTGAACGGCTGACCGCGCTTCGGCCGGGGCCCGGCGGGGTCCCGGCCGACCCTCCGGCCCCGGCCGGCCGGGCATCGTCACGGCACCCCGAGTTCGAACAGGGCGTAGCCCGCGTACGAGCCGGAGGCCAGGGCCGCTGTGCCGAGCAGGGTGTACAGGTGGAACGGGCCGAGGCGGCGCAGGGCCAGGGCGGCCGGGACGAACAGGGGGAACAGCGGCAGCAGATAGCGCGAGACGTTGCCGAAGATCTGCTGGCTGCCCAGGACGAGAACGAGGGTGAGGACGGTGTGGACCGTCAGAACGGCCGGGGGACGGATCCGGAACAGCAGCGGGAGGAGGACGAGCGCGAGCAGGACGACGCCGACGCCGATCATGTCCGCGAACGGCCAGGCGAAAAGGTAGTCGGAGCGGCCCACCGGGACCGAGGTGAGGACGTCGAGGGTCTGCCGGCCGAAGTCCCATTCATGGGCCCAGGCCCCTGACTGGAGCCGGAAGTAGCCGGTGTAGTCACCCATCCGGTGGCCGACCCAGCCGAGGTAGGCGAGCAGGCCCAGCGGAGCGAGCGCCATCGCGGCGATCGGACGCCGGATGCCGTCCTCGCGGCGGTGGAGCGCGAGCAGCGCGGCGACGACGACCGCGGCGATCAGGGCCACGGCCGTGGGCCTGTTGAGCCCCGCGGCACAGGTCAGCAGACCGGCGGTGAGCCACCGGCGGCTCATGACGGCATGGCAGGCCCACACGGCCAGGGCGACGTACAGGGAGTCGGAGTAGACCGCCCACTCCACGCCGGAACCGGGCCACACGGCCCAGAGACCGGCCGCGGCCAGCCCGGCCCGCCGGCCGCCGAAACGCTCCGCCACGGCGTAGATCCCGAGGGCGGCGGCGAAGGACGCGAGGATCGAGACGAGCAGGCCGGCGCCGTACGGGCCGAGGCCGGTCAGCTCGGAGACGAGCCGCATCAGTGCCGGGTAGAGCGGGAAGAACGCCGCCGAGTTGCCTTCGAGGGTGATCAGGCCCGTGGCTCCGGGGACCGGGACGAGCTGGGGGTGGTACCCGTGCTCGGCGATCTGCTGGTACCACCAGCCGTCCCAGGTGGCCAGGACGTCCCAGGGGTGGGTGCCGCCGCCGAAGCGCGGGTTCTTCCTCCGGTAGTCGCCGGTGGAGTGCAGCAGGTACATGAAGGCACCGAAGCCGATCAGCTTCAGCGTGCCGTACATGAGCAGGACGGGTCCGTGATGCGCGGCCGTACGGCGCAGTCGGCGCCGACGGCCGGATGTGCGGGGCCGGTCGGGGGCGGGTGGCGGCGGGAGTCTCGCGTTCCAGGTCCAGGTCCGGGGGGCCGTCGTAGGGGTGATGGTTTTGTTCATGCGCGGAAGACCCACATCCGGAACAGCGTGAAACGCAGCAGTGTCGCGGCCAGGTTGGCGGCGAGGAGCACGAGGAGTTCGGTGTGGTGGGCGGCCGCGGGCGCCTCGTGGTGCAGGACGGCCAGCGATCCGGCGGTGAGCGCCAGGCCGATCAGGAAGACCACCAGGCCCCTGCCCTGGTGTCGCAGGGCGTGGCCGCGACCGCCGTGTCCGAAGGTCAGGCGCCTGTTGGCGGCGGTGTTGGCGACGGCGCAGACCAGCAGCGCGAGGGCGTTCGCGGTCTGCGCTCCGGTCAGGGGACGCAGCGCCGCGTACAGCAGAAGATTCGCGAGGGTGCTGACCGCTCCCACGGCGCTGAAGCGGACGAGCTGGCGCATCGGCCCGTCCGTCACCTCGGCCGTACCGCGCCCCAGTACGGCGGCCGGCCGGAAGGCGCCCCGGCCGAGCGCGCCGCCGATCCTGAGGATGCCGCGCAGGTCGGCCAGCGCGGTGGCGAGGAGGTCGACCCGGCTGTCGGGGTCGTCCACCCAGTCGACCGGCACCTCGTGAATGCGCAGGCCCGCCCGCTCGGCGATGACCAGCAGCTCGGTGTCGAAGAACCACCCGGAGTCCTGCACCAGGGGCAGCAGCCGTTCGGCCACGTCCCGGCGCACGGCCTTGAATCCGCACTGGGCGTCGGAGAAGCCGACGGCCAGGGTGGAGCGCAGCAGGGCGTTGTAGCAGCGGGAGGTGATCTCCCTCTTGGGACCCCGCACCACCCGGGAGCCCGGGGCCAGGCGGGTCCCGATGGCGATGTCGGAGTGCCCGGAGATCAGCGGGGCGACGAGCGGCAGCAGCGCGGTCAGGTCGGTGGACAGGTCCACGTCCATGTACGCGAGGACGGGTGCCGGCGAGAGCGACCACGCGTGGCTCAGCGCACGGCCGCGGCCCTTCTCGGCCAGTCTCAGCGATACGACCTCGGGGAACTCCTCCGCCAGCCGGCCGGCCCGCTGCGGGGTGCGGTCGGTGCTGGCGTTGTCGGCGACGGTGATCCGGAAGGGGTAGGGAAAGGTCTCCCGCAGATGAGCGTGGAGCCGCCGCACGCTCGGTTCCAGGTCCGCCTCTTCGTTGAAGACGGGCACGACCACGTCCAGGACGGCCTCCGGATGGTGCGTCGGGACCGGTGCGCGGCGCGGGAGGCGGCTCTCGTCCCGCACGTGAAGTGGCCCGGTTTTTCTCATGGTTGATCCTCTTTTGCGCGCTTGGTCAGGGCATGCTGAAGACACTTGGGGCGAACGGGGGCGTGTTCGAGGGTTACGGCGTGACCAGCGAGGACGAGACCGACGGGTACTCGCTGTTCCACGTCGCCGTCCCCGTGGGCGGGGGCGACGTTGAGGCCGAATTCGAGTTCGAGTTCGATGAGGGGGTCGCGCCGGACGTGCTCCCCGTCGTGACCGGCGCGGTGGGCGGTCCCGTGGTGACGGGGTCGAGGTCCGTGCGACCGGGTAGTCCGGTCGTGGCCGAGGAGGACGGGGGGCTCGGCGAACTGCTGGGCGTCCCGGGCGGCGAGGATGTCCACGGTGTCGTGGTGAGGGTGGGGAGCGGGTCGTGATCCGCCGGTTCCACCTGGGACGGTTCGTGGGGCAGCAGGAACAGCCCGAGACACAGGCCGGCGACGGCCAGCACGGAGCCGGCGGCCCTGCGGGCGGCCCGGACGCGACCGCGGTGACGCACTCCGGCCCGCAGACGCTCCCGGTGCCTCGGCTCGAAGGCGGTCGGCTCGTCGGAACCCCGCATCATCCGGGCCAGTTCCCGTTCGAAGTGATCCATGGGGCCCTCCTTCACTGGACCGGCTCGATGACGTCGGCCAGGAGTCGGCGCAGCCGCGCCACTCCCCGGGCGGCATGGGACCGGGCGGTCCCGACCGGGCAGCCGAGCGCCTCCGCCACCTGTCCTTCGGGGAGGTCCTGGTAGTAGCGCAGCACCACCGCGACCCGCTGCTTCGGAGGCAGTTGGTTCAGCGCGGCCTCCAGCCGGGACCGCTCCGCCACGTCCGCGGAGACGTCCCCGGCCATCGCCGTCTCGGGCAGCTGCTCGACGGGGCGTTCCCCCCACCAGCGGCGTCGGCCCGCGCGTGCCGCCGCACGCACCATCACCTTGCGGACGTAGGGCTCCGGCGCGTCGTCGGCGACCTTGGCCCACACGAACCACAGCTTGACCAGGGACTCCTGCACGAGGTCCTCGGCCCGGTGCCGGTCGCCGCCGACGAGGAGCCGGGCGAGGTGGATCAACGCCGACCAGCGGGCCGCGACGAACGCGTCGAACTCACCGGCCCGAGCCTGCTCCATCCGCACTTTCCCTGCTTTCCGTGGTTGCCTACACCTGGGGAAAGGCACTGGACCGTGGCTCGCGCTGCACTCGCGGGGCGTGATCTGGGTCACGGGAGGCCAGAGGGGCAACCGGGACCGGCAACTCGTCGCCCTGCGACCGGCGTTCGAAAGGGCCCTGCCGCGGTGCGGCAGGGCCCCTCTTGCGCGTCCCGGCGGGAAGGTCAGCCGAACAGGCGGCGCTGGATCTCCCGTCGGTAGTCCTCCAGCGTCCGGTCCAGGTGTACGGCCGTGGCCTCGGCGGCCTCGTCGGGCTTGCCGTCGCGAATGGCCCGGTAGATCGCCTCGTGCTCCTCGACCGCGGCCGCGGTTCCCTCGTTGAAGCTGTCGTGGATGCCGATCGCACTGGACTGGCGCTGCAGTCGGCGGGCGTCGCGCACCGCGCTGCCGAGGAAGGTGTTGTGCGAGGCCGCGGCCAGCGCCGTATGGAAGTCGTCGTCGGCCTGGTTGAAGACGTCGACCTCGCCGTGGACGTACCCGTGCCGGCACTGCTGCATGGCCACCTCGATGGCGCGCAGTTCGGCGGGCGTGGCACGGGTGGCCGCGAGTCTCGCGGCCGCCATCTCCTGAACCCGGCGGAACTCGAACAGCATGAGCACGTGGTCGAGGTCCACGGGCCGGAAGAAACCGCCCCAGCGGCTGGTGACCAGCATGCCCTCGTCGTCGGCGACGAACAGTCCGCGCCCCTTGTGCGCCCGGACCCGGCCGAGCGCCGAGAGGATCTTCACGGCTTCCCGGACGACCGCACGGCTGGTGTCCAGTTGCTGGGCCAGGTCGTTCTCCGTGGGCATCCGGTCGCCGGGGACCAGACGTGACTCGGCGATGAACTCGAGGATCCGCTCCGCCACGACCTCGTAACCGGGCCGGTAGTCGCGCCGCTCCTCCGAGCCGTTCACCGCTGCTGTCACGGCGGGCGTGTCGTTCATGTGTCCTGCCTCCGAGTACCTGCGACGACGGTGACCGATCGGCCTTGAAGTCGCACTCATCGTACCCCAGCCCGGAATGAGTACTACTCATTCGAGGCCATCAATTGGCGATCGTCGGCGAGATTATGGGTGATAAAGCCGATAAGCCCGAGTTCTCAGGCGAAATCGGCGCCTCATCATGCGTGATCTGCCGGAAAAAAGCCGGACACACCCCTTGACGGAGTCTCGGATATGGCGGCTAATTTCTTCCGCGGCGGTTACGACAGAGCCGTCAGCCCTCACGCGAACCGAGTGGAGTCGCTCATGTCCGTCTACAAGCCTTCGGTCCGTCAGGAGACAGGGACCAGCAGGAGACATGCCGCATTGCTGGCGGGCTGCGCCGCCACCGTGCTGCTCACCGTGACCGCCTGCGGCGGCGGTGGCGGCACCAGCGGCACGACGAAGGACGGATTCGCCCAAGCCGCCCAGAACGACGGGGCGTTGACCGTATGGGTGGACGCGACCCGCATGGACGCCGCGAAGCAGTACCAGGCATCGCACCCGGACGTGAAGATGAACATCGTCAGCTACGACGGCGACGCCAACGGGTCCAACTACCTCCAGACGAAGGTCCAGTTGTTCAACCGCACCGGCAAGGGCTGGCCGGACGTCGTCTTCAGCTCCCAGAACAACGAGGCGAGCTGGGCCGTCGACGCGGGCTTCGCGGCGCCCCTGAACAAGGGCCTGGTCCCCGCCGCAACCCTCAGCGGGTTCGCCAAGGGCGCGAACGACGTCTGCACGGTCGACGGCACCCTGTACTGCCTGCGCAACGACCTCTCGCAGGCGGTGCTCTGGTACAACGCTCCGCTGCTGAAGAAGTTCGGCTACACCGTCCCCACGACCTGGGAGGAGTACCAGGCGCTCGGCGAGAAGGTCGCCAAGGAGCACCCCGGCTACCTCGTGGGCGACGCGGGTGACACCTTCACCCCCGAGATCTACATGTGGGCGAGCAAGTGCGGCGCCAACCACATCACCGGCCCCAAGGCCGTCTCCGTCAACACCACCAGCGAGGCCTGCACCAAGATGGCCAAACTGCTGGACGTGCTGATCAAGAACAAGTCCATGTCGATCAGCGGCGTCTTCAGCACCGACTTCGCCAAGAACGAGGCCGACAAGGTCCTGCTCATGCCCGGTCCGGCCTGGTACGGCGGCGCGGTGTTCAAGGACGGCCTCAAGACCCCGGCCAAGCAGATAGCCGTGGCGCCCATCCCGCAGTGGCAGGGCGACACCTCCCCCTCCACCGGCAACGTCGGCGGCGGCACCTGGCTGCTGTCCAAGCACTCCAGCCACCTCGAGGCAGCCACCGACTTCCTGAAGTGGGTCACCACCGACAACGCCTACCAGGGCGAGAAGGCGCCCGGCTTCCCGGCGTACGCGCCGGCTGCCGAGAACTGGCTCAAGGCGCAGGCCGCCTCCGGGTACTACGCCAGTGACCTCACGGCCCTCAAGGACGCCTCCTCGCAGGTGTGGTCCGACTGGGGCTCGGGCCAGTTCAGCCAGGAGGCCATCTGGGCCGCCACCGTCAAGCCCGGCATCACGCAGGGCAAGACCATCGAGTCGCTGCTGCCCGCCTGGCAGGACTCGATCGTCAAGTACGCCCAGGCCGACGGATACCAGGTCTCCAAGTGACCGTCACGCACTCCTCGGCCGGCTCTGTCCGGGGGCGCCCTCGCGGCACCTCCCGGCAGAGCCGGGCCGGCATGGCGTTCGTCGCCGGCTACGTGCTGCTGCTGATCGCCTTCGGCGTCCTCCCGACGTGTTACGCCATCTACTTCGCGTTCACGAACGCCGGCGGCGCCTTCACCGGCATCTCGAACTTCGTCACCACCGCGCAGGACTTCCGCTTCGTCGACTCCCTCGGCCACGTGGCCCTGTACCTCGTCTTCTGGCTCCTGTCGCTCGTGGTGTTCGTGGTCGTCCTCGCGCTCCTGCTGCACCGGCTGTCCTCGGGACCGGTCAGTCAGGCACTGCGCTTCCTCTACTACATCCCCGGCGCCCTCGCCGGTGCCGCGAGCGTCCTGGTGTGGCTGTTCATGCTCGACCCGACGGTCAGCCCGGTCAGCTCCCTGCTGGAGACGCTGGGCTTCCACACGTTCGGCGAGGTCATCGCCCCCGGCAACCTGGCGCTGCTGTTCACGATCATCGCGTTCTGGACCGGGGCGGGCGGCTGGATCGTCGTCATGTACGGCGCGCTCAACAACATTCCCAGGGACGTCATGGAGGCCGCCCGCATCGACGGAGCGAACGGCTGGCAGACCGCCTGGCGGGTGCAGATCCCCATGCTCCGCAAGTGGATCGTCTACATGGTGATCCTGGCCTTCGCGGGCGGCGCCCAGCTCTTCGTCGAGCCGCAGCTGCTCTCCCTCGCGAGCACCGGCGTGGCCGGCCGCGACTACTCGCTCAACCAGCTGACGTACGACTTCGCCTTCCAGATGAACAACATCAACGGCGCCGCAGCGGTCTCGGTGGAGCTCCTGGTCGTCAGCGTGTCGGTCGCCGGTGTCTTCGTCGCACGATCGGGGTTCTTCGATGCCGACTGAGACGCGAACCACTCCCCCTGCCGTCGCCGACGTGATGAGCCGAACGCGACCTGGAGAGCCACGAGCCCGCCACCGCCCCCCGCGGCACGTGACTTCCCGGCTGCTGGCGGGCTCCGTACTCACCGTGTTCGTGGTGTTCTTCGTGCTGCCGGTGCTGTGGCTGCTGCTCGCCGCGACCAAGACCGACCAGCAGCTGGTCCACGACCATCCGCTGTCCTTCGGATCCTGGCACGCGCTGAAGGCCAACTGGCACGCGCTCACCGCCTTCCAGGACGACGCCATCCTGCTGTGGCTGCGCAACTCCGCCCTCTACGCCGCCATCTCGCTGGTCATCACGCTCTGCCTGGCCATCCCGGCCGGGTACGCCCTGGCGATGACCGAGTTCCGCGGCCGCCGCACCCTGCTGATCGCGACCCTGGTCGTGATGCTGATGCCGAACGCCACGCTGGTGGTGCCGCTCTTCCTGGAGATCAACGCGGTGCACCTGATCGGCACGATGTGGTCGATCATCCTGCCGTACTCGTTCTACCCGTTCGGGGTGTACCTGACGTACATCTACTTCACCACCGCCGTGCCCAAGGACCTCCTGGCCGCGGCCCGGATCGACGGCTGCTCCGAGTTCGGTGTCTTCCGTCATGTGGCCCTGCCGCTGGCGACCCCCGTCATCGCGCTCGTCGGGTTCTTCAGTTTCGTCGCCAACTGGACCAACTACTTCCTGCCGTACGTGATGCTCCCCGAGAGCGACCAGATGCCGATCCAGGTGGGCGTCGGCAGTCTCCTCAGCAATGTTCCGTCGTTCAACCCGACCGTCGGTGCCCTCGCGATCCAACGCCCGCAACTGGCACTGGCGACGCTGGTGGCCATCACACCCGTCCTCATCGTGTTCCTGTTCGCCCAGCGCTTCCTGGTCAGCGGAATGCTCGCCGGCGCCACCAAGGAGTAACCGCTCTCATGTCCTTCCGCCCGCACCCCGACGCCTCCGGCGACCCGACACCCGATGTCCAGGCCACGGTCCCCTTGCTCGAACCGCCCGGCTGGGCCGTCGCACAGCGCGCCCTGTTCGACCTCCTCGACCACGCCTGGCGCCGCTTCGCCCGCGACTTCACCGGCCCCGACGGACGGCTGAACTACACCAGGCAGCTCACCACCCGCGACGGTGTCGACGACTTCTACGAGGTCTTCTTCAACTGGCCCCAGCTGTACCTCCTCGGCGGCGCCGACGACCTCCTGCCCGCCAGCGAGAAGCACTGGGAGGGCGTCACCAGGCAGCTGACCGAACTGGACATGCTGCGCGACGAGTACGAGCGCGGCTACGACTGGTTCCACCAGGGCGAGAGCCTGCTGCTGCTGTACTTCCTGTGCATGGCCGCCCCCGACCGCTGGCGTGAGCGCGCCCTGCGCTTCGCCGAGTTGTACGTCGACCCCGCCAAGGGCAACTACGACCCCGAGCACCGCATCATCACCCGCCCCCACAACGGCAGCGACCCCGAGCGCACCGGCCTGTTCGACGGCGACGTCTACCCCTGGCTCCAGAAGGAGGCCGACACCTACGGCTACCCGCTCGAATGGCTGCCCGAGGCCCAGGACGGCCCGTACCCGCTCTCGGCGGACCCGCGCCTCGGCGACCAGATGCGCGACCGGATGGGCGTCGGCGACACCACGATGAACCTCGCCGCGGCCGGACTGGTCCTCAACGCCTGGATCCTGTCCGGTGAGGAGCGCTACCGCGACTGGATCGTCGAGTACGTGGACGCCTGGCGCGAGCGCACCCGCGAGAACGGCGGCCTGATCCCGGACAACGTCGGCCCGGACGGAGTCGTCGGCAGCCTGCTGGAGGGTCGCTGGTACGGCGGCCACTACGGCTGGTCCTGGCCGCACGGCTGGCACAGCCTCGGCCACGCGGCCTGCGTGGCGGCGCTCGCGGCGGCCACGGTCACCGGCGACGACGACTACCTCTCCATGGTCGCGACCTCCCTCGACACCCTGATCGGCCACGCCAAGGTCATGCCCCACACGGAGGCCGACTCCAGCCTGCCCTCCAAGTGGGCGGTCGAACTCGGCCCGGACCGGCACACGCCCACCCTCCATCTGCCGATCCGCCACAACGACTCCGGCTGGTTCGACTACAACCCGGCCACACCCCCGGTACCGGTGGCCCTGTGGCACCACACCTCCTCCGAGGCCGACCGGGCCCGGTTGGAGGGGCTGCGCGAGGCGGACGGCATCGACTGGCGCACGGTGCGGCCGTTCCGGTCCAAGGAGGACTCCGGGCACGAGAAGGCGTGGTTCGCCTTCCTCGCCGGCGACGACCCCGACTACCCCGAGCGCATCCTCGCCACCGCCCAGGCCCAGATCCGGCACCGGCTGCGGCGCATCGACCGCTACCGCGACCTGGACGTGCCCGAGGCCGACATCCACGTCTGGCAGCTGAGCAACCCGGTGGTCACCGAGGCCCTGGTGCACCTCACCTGGGGCGGTCCGCAGGTGCTGTACCAGGGCGGTCTCCAGCAGGCCCGACTGCGCTACCACGACGCCGACGCCCGCCGGGCCGGCCTGCCCGCCGACGTCGCCGCACTGGTCAGCTCCATCGACCCCGAGGCGACCACCGTCGAGCTGGTCAACCTGGCCCCCGAGACCGACCGCACGGTCATCGTCCAGGCCGGCGCGTTCGCCGAGCACACCATCACCGGCGTCCGCTGGACGACCTGCACGGACGACGGCTGGATCGGCGACATGTACGACTACGGCCACTCCGAGCCGGTGGTCTCCGAGGCCGAAGTCCCGTACGACGGCCCCTACCTGACGGTCCGTCTGCCTGCCTCCACGCGCATCCGGCTCACCCTGCGGCTGGGGCTGCGCACCCGCACCCCCAGCTACCGCACGCCGTTCGACGCGTCCAACTCCCGCGACACGACAGGGGAATCGGCATGAAGCGCATCGCCCAGACCATCAGGCTCCGTCCCGAGCACCGCGAGGAGTACCTCCGGCTGCACTCGGCGGTGTGGCCCGGCGTCGAGGCCGCCCTGCTCCGGGCGAACATCCGCAACTACAGCATCTACCTCCACGGTGACGTGCTCTTCGCGTACATGGAGTACATCGGCGACGACTTCGCGGCGGACATGGCGTCCATCGAGGCCGACCCCGAGACCCGGCGCTGGTGGAAGCTCACCGACCCGTGTCAGGAGCCCTTCCCCGACCGGGGCGAGGGCCGCCAGTGGACCGAGCTCCCCGAGATCTGGCACCTGAGCCCGCCCAGCGACGACATCACCGCCTGAGCGGACTTGGACCCCCTTGTGAACGCACCCCTGCTGGTCGACGCCCACCACCACCTCTGGGATCTCTCCCGACGCCCGCAACCCTGGCTCGACGACCCGGCCGCGGCATCGATCCGCCGCACCTTCACCCCCGATGACCTGCGCTCCACCGCCACCCACCCCATCGCGGGCCGTCGACTGCACGGCACGGTCGTCGTCCAGTGCATCGCGGACGTCGCCGAGACCGAGGACCTGCTCGCGCTCGCCGAGCGGGAGCCGCTGATCCAGGCCGTGGTCGGCTGGGCCGACCTGACCTCCCCGGCGATCGGAGACGTGCTCGACCAACTGCTCGCCGGCCCGGGCGGGACGTATCTGCGCTCCCTGCGGCACCTGGTCCAGGGCGAGACCGACCCCAACTGGCTGCAACGCCCCGACGTGGAAAGGGGGTTGGGGGCGGCCCGCGATCGCGGACTGCGCTACGACGTCCTCGTGCGCGCCCACCAGCTCGACCAGGCGATCCGGCTCGCGGAACGCTTCCCCGACCTGCCCCAGGTCCTCGACCACGCGGGCAAGCCGGACATCGCCCGAAAGGACATCGAGGGCTGGGCACGTGGGATCCGACGGCTGGCCGCACACCCGCACGTGGTGTGCAAGGTCTCCGGGCTGATCACCGAGGCCGACCACACCCACTGGACCACCGCCGACATCCGCCCCGTCTGGGACGTCCTGGTCTCCGCCTTCGGCCCCGGGCGGCTGATGTTCGGCTCGGACTGGCCGGTCGCCGACCTGGCGGGCGGCTGGAACCGGTGGGCCGCCACCGTGGACGACCTGCTCACCGGCTGGAGCGAGAGCGACATCGACGCACTCCTCGCCGGGACCGCCACCGCGTTCTACGGCCTCGCGCCCGTCGCCGGACAGGGAGACACGAAGGCCCGAACGAGCTGAACCCACCCCCACCGAACGTCGCGCCGACCCCGCGCAGAACACAGCACCACGGATGGCTGCGCCGCCGGGCTCATCCACGGCCTGCTCGCCGACCACTCCCTGTCACGCGCCCTCAGGAGCATCTCTTGCACCGCCGAAAGATCCCTCACACCCCCGTCGAGGTCACCGAACTCGGCTTCGGCGCCTCGGTGATCGGCAACCTCTACCGGGTGACCGACGCCCATGGTGCCTCGGCCGCCCTCGACGCCGCCTGGGACGCGGGCATCCGCTGCTTCGACACCGCGCCGCACTACGGCCTCGGCCTCTCCGAACGCCGGCTCGGCGCCGCCCTGTGCGACCGGCCGCGCGAGGAGTTCGTCGTCTCGTCCAAGGTGGGCCGCCTCCTCGTCCCCAACGAGCACCCGCGGGGTGTCGACGACGAGGGGTTCGTCGTGCGGGACGACCTGCGCCGCCAATGGGACTTCAGCCGGGACGGCGTCCTGCGCTCCATCGAGGAGACCCTCGAACGCACCGGCCTGGACCGCCTCGACATCGTCTACCTCCACGACCCCGACGACCACTGGCAACAGGCCGCCGACGAGGCCATGCCCGCCCTGGCCGAGCTGCGCGCGCAGGGCGTGATCGGGGCGATCGGCGCCGGCATGAACCAGTCCGCCATGCTCGCCCGCTTCCTGCGCGAGACCGCCGCCGACGTGGTGATGCTGGCCGGGCGCTACACCCTGCTCGACCAGTCCGCCCTCGACGACGTCCTGCCCGCCGCGCAGGCCCACGGCAAGAGCGTCGTCGCGGTCGGCGTCTTCAACTCCGGCCTGCTCTCCCGGGACCGGCCCGCCGAGGGCATGAAGTACGACTACCAGGACGCCCCCACCGACATGGTGCGGCGGGCCCGGGCCATCGCCGAGGTGTGCGAGCGGTACGGCACCACGCTGCCGGCCGCCGCCATCGCCTTCCCCCTCGCTCACCCCGCGGTCGTCAACGTCACCCTCGGCATGCGTACCGCCGAACAGGTCGGGCGCAACGTCGAACTGCACGCCCAGGGTGTCCCCGACGGCCTGTGGGCGGAACTGCGCGCGCAGGGCTTGATCAGGGCGTGAACGTGGACTGACATGCCGCACCCACCACTCGGCGGCCGCCCCGTGAACGGGGCGGCCGCCGGGCGTTCGGTGCCCTTCGGTTCACTCGGTCACTGGATGGTCCACGCCTGGTTCGACTGGTTCAGTGCCATCCACTGGTCGATGGCGGCACCGTTGGCCGTCGAGCCGGCGCTGACTTCCAGGACCTGTCTGGTCTCGAAGTTGCGGATGACGTATCCGCCATTGATGGGCTCGAAGTACCAGAGCTGGTTGTTGCCTCCGTTGTAGGTGTACTGCTGCAGACCGGTCCCTCTGTAGTGCGTCGCGCCGTTGATGTCGAGGACCTTGCCGCTGCTCCTGCTGACGATCTTGTAGAGCTGACCGCTGACCTGGACGATGTTCCACTGCTGGTTGGTGCCGCTGTTGGCCGGCCACTGGACGACGCTCGCGCCGTCGGCGGTGGAGGCCTGGTAGACGTCCGCCAGCTGGCCGCTGTTGACGTTCTTGATGGTGTAGTACGTCGACGGGTTGACGTTCGGCGTGCCGGTCGCGTCCTCCAGCGCACCGCCGGCCTGCTGCACGCTGAAGTCGGAGAAGAAGAAGTAGGCGCCGTCGGTCTTGGCGACCCGCACATAGCGGAACTTCTGGCGGACGTCGATGTTCCCGGTCAGGGTGGACGCCATCGGCAGCGTCGTGGCGCCCTGGCGTCCCAGCACGGTGTAGGTGGCGAACGAGGGGTCGTTCGAGGCGCGGATCTCGAAGTTGCCGCGCGTCTCGGGCTGGTCGATGTCCTGGCGCATCGTCAGGGAGTACTGACCGAGTTGGTAGGCCTGTCCGAGGTCGACCTGCCACCAGGCCGAGGTGTCGGTCCCGGTCGGCGACCACCCGGTGGAGCTGTCGTTGTCGTTGCCCTTGGAGGCCGCCACACCCGAGTTCAGGACGGTGGACGCGGTCGCGGGCTTGTTGTAGGCGAGGTTGAACTTCGCCGCGAGGGACTGGTAGGCGGGCTCCAGCCCGGAGGCCTGGATCACCGACGTACCCGAGGTCGCGTTGCCGGACAGCGTCACGTTGCCGCCGTTGACGTTCTGGTTGATGAAGCCGTCCGTGTGCGACAGCACGTTGTTCGAGACGGTCATGTTGTTCGACCCCTCGTCCAGGTAGACGCCTGCCACCGCGGACCCGCAGGCGGCCGCACTCCGGACCACGTCGTGCACGTAGTTGTTGCTGATGACCGTGCCCGGGTCGTTGGAGAGATGGTAGATGCCGGCGGTGTCGCACAGCCGGTTCAGCACGTTGCCGATCCGGTTGTGGCTGATGCTGTTGTTGCCCTCGGCGTTGGCTGCGGACTGCCACCCCCAGCCGAGCGATATGGCGGCCCACGGGGCGTCGCTGATGTCGTTGTGGTTGATGGTGGTGCTGTTGACGAAGCCCGCGTTGATGCCGGCGGTGCCCAGGTAGTCCTCGCCGATCCGGGTGATCAGGTTGTCGTTGACGGTGACGTTCTTGACGACCTCGCGGGCGTCCTCACCCGCCGGGGACGTGGGCGGGTTGTAGACGGTGTGGTACTCGACCGTCGGGTCGGAGAACTTGCCCACCATGATGCCGTTGCCCGCGATGTCGTACACGGCGTTGCCGGTCACGCTGCTGTCGTGGACGCCGTGGTGCAGGTCGAGGGCGGTGGACCCCATCTGCGTGAAGGTGTTGCCGGTGAAGGAGACGCGGTCGGCGTCCGCGACGTGGACCCCGGCCGGCGGACGGTCGACGTACTGGTGGTTCGAGGGGTCGGCAGAGAGGTTGAAGTTGCCGCCCTGACCGTTGAGCAGACCGTTGTTGCTCGCTTCCGTCCAAGTGGTCCGGGTGAAGGTGATGCCGGAGAAGCGCAGGTCGTGGACCGGGGCGTCGAGGCTGGTGCCCTTGACCTCCACGAGAGTGGGCAGGGTGGGTGCCTGCACGGTGGCGGTGGACATGTCCTCGCCGGAGCGCGGCTTGTAGTAGACCGTCTGCGCGGCCGTGTCGACGTAGAACTCGCCCGGTTCATTGAGGAACTCGTGGGCGTTCTCGAAGTGCAGCGGGGAGCCGTTGGACAGGACCGGGAAGGGCCGCTGGAAGAGGATGCCGGCCTCGTGGTCCTGGAGGGAGACGTCGGCGGTGCCGCCCGCGGTGGTGAACGACTTCAGCCGCAGGTAGTTCTCCGCCCACTGGAGTTCCAGGTTCATCTCGACCTGGCTGAGGTTGCTCCAGTTGGAGATCTGCGAACTGAGCACCTGGAGCAGCTTGTTGGTCTTGTCGCTGCCCTGGAGCTGGAAGTCCGAGCCCAGGTCGGGGTACCGGGCGCGGGTGGCGCGCACTCCGTTGACGTACAGCTGGCGGAAGTTGAGGCTGCCCACGGAGGCCTTGTACTCGCCGTTCGAGGCGGCGGTCCAGCCGGTGATCGTTCTGCCGCTGCTGATCACGGGGGTCTCGCCGTTGTAGGCCTGGTAGACGACCGTGTGGCCGTTCGTGCCGGAGTCGCTCGTGCCCAGCGTGATCGGGCTGGTGAGGCTGTAGGTGCCGCCGCGCAGGTTCACGACGATGTCGTCGGACATGTTCGTGTTCGAGGCGCGAACGGCGGCCTGGGCCGCCTGGATGGTCCTGAAGGCAGCGGCGGTGCTGGTGCCGGAGTTGCTGTCGTTGCCGCCGGTGGGGTCGACGTAGAAGTTCGTCGTGGCCGCTTGCGCCGACTGAACCGGCACCAGGGTCGCGAAGACGACGATTCCGGCCGCGAGTGCCTTGGCCAGTCCGGCGCCTCTGTGCAGGGGTCTCATGTGCGGTGTCCTCTCTGAGCCACGTTGCTCATGAGTTGCATTTATCGTGGACATGCCGGATGCGAGTCAAGATATGTGAGGGGCACATTTTGAGGAGCCCGCTGATCAATTCCTGCAACAATGCAGGTAGATGACCTGAAGGAAGAGATCGGCTGGCCGGAATCAGCAAGAATTGACCAAGTCAAGCGATCAAGGATGAGTAGTACTTATTTCTTCGGGCGACCGCATCGGTTGAGCGAGACGCGTCGGGGCGCGATTCTGTAGGCATGGGCAACCAGTCCGACGTCTCCGGTGCGGCAGAGGACGCGGGCACCGGAGTACCCGAGGACTTCGCCGTCGTGATCGATGCCGGGCTGAGAATCATGGCGTGGAGCGCAGGCGCCCGGGCGCTGCTCGGACATGCGTCCGACGACGTCGTGGGCCTGCCGGCCGCCGAGCTGCTCGCCGCGGACCTGCCCCCCTCCGCCCGCCGGCACCTGTCCGCCGGGGAGCCGTGGACGAGCGACGTGGCACTGCGCCACCGCGACGGCGACCGGGTCCTCGCGCAGCTGTGCGGCACACCGTTGCCGGCCGGAGAGGCGGGCTCGCTCTGGCTCGTCACGGGCGCCGCGGCGACGTACGCCTCCGGTCCGGGCGAGGCGGACGCCGCTCAGCTGTGGGACCGGGCGCTCGCGCAGCTCCCGCTGTCCGTGGCCCTCTACGACCGCCAGGCCCGCTTCGTGGCCTGCAACCAGGTGATGAGCCGGGCCATGGGCATGACCAGCGACGAGATGAAGGGCCTGACCCTCACCGAGATCCAGGCGAGTCACGAGCCGATGGACCTTCTCCAGCGGGAGGTCATGCGCACCGGGGACGCGATCCACAGCGAGCAGGAGCCGGGCCGGGCGCCGGGCGAGCTCCAGGACCACGCCTGGTCGGTCTATCTCACCCCGCTCAAGGACCCCGGCGGCTCTGTGCAGGGCCTGTCGGCGCTGGTGATCGACACCACCGAGCAGTACTGGGCCCGGCGCCGCCTGGAGGTGCTCAACGAGGCCAGTACGCGCATCGGCAGCACCCTCGACGTGACGCGGACCGCGGAGGAGCTCGCCGAGGTGGCCGTCTCGGGATTCGCGGACTACGTCGTCGTCGACCTGCTGGAGTCCGTCGCCCGCGGAGAGGAACCGGAACCGGTCCCGCCCACGGGGCCGGTCGTACTGTCCCGCTGCGCCCACGCCTCGGTGCTTCCGGGCTGTCCCGAGGCCGCGGTGCCGGTGGGTGAGACGGCCACCCGGCCCGCGCACTCCCCGGCGGCCAGGGCCCTGCGCACCGGCCGGGGCACCCGGCTGCGCATGAGCGACCCCGTGCTGCGCGAGTGGCTGGCCGAGTCCCCGGCCCGCGGCGAGGCGGTTCGGCAGTTCGGGATGCACTCGGTGCTGCTGGTGCCGCTGCGCGCCCGTGGCATCACCCTGGGCCTGGCGTACCTGGTCCGGCACCGCACGCCGGAGGCCTTCACCGACGACGACCTGCTGCTGGCCGAGGAGATGGCCGCGCGGGCGGCGGTGAGCGTCGACAACGCCCGCCGCTACACCCAGGAACGCCGGACCGCCCTCGCCCTCCAGCGCAGCCTGCTGCCCGAGCGATTGCCCGCACCGGCGGCGGTGGATCTCGCCCACCGGTACCTGCCGGCCGGTTCCGCGAGCGGGGTCGGCGGCGACTGGTTCGACGTCATCCCCCTGTCCGGGGGGCGGGTCGCCCTCGTGGTCGGTGACGTGGTGGGCCACGGCATCCACGCCTCGGCCACAATGGGCCGGCTGCGCACGGCCGTACGCACCCTCGCCGACGTCGATCTCGCCCCCGACGAACTGCTCACCCAGCTCGACGACCTGGTCGTCAGACTCGACCGACAGGAGGGCCCCGACGCACGGGGACTGCCGAGCGGGGCTTCGGGAGAGGTGGGCGCCACCTGCCTGTACGCCGTCTACGACCCGGTCTCCTGCACCTGCCGCATGGCCCGCGCGGGACATCCGCCGCCGGCGCTGGTGGCCCCTGACGGAACCGTGCGGTACCTCGACGTGCCCGCCGGCCCGCCCCTGGGGGTCGGAGGGCTGCCGTTCGAGGCCGTCGAGGTCGAACTGGACGAGGGCAGCGTGCTCGCCCTCTACACGGACGGGCTGATCGAAGCCGCCGACCATGACATCGACCGGGGGCTCGGCCTGCTGCGGGACGCGCTGGCCCATCCGCCCTCGCGCCTGGAGGACCTCTGCGACCAGGTGGTCCGCAAGGTGATACCCGCCGCTCCCGCCGACGACATCGTGCTGCTCCTGGCCCGCACGTCCGCGCTCGACGCCGACCGGGTGCACACATGGCGGCTGCCCACGGACCCCGCACTCGTCGCCGGGGCCCGCCGCGAGGCCGGCGAACAGCTGGCCGCGTGGGGTCTGGACGAGCTGGCCTTCGCCACCGAACTGATCGTCAGCGAACTGGTCACCAACGCCATCCGCTACGGCAGCGCGCCCATCGAACTGCGCCTGCTGCGCGGCGACACCCTCGTCTGCGAGGTCTCCGACGGCAGCAGCACCGCCCCGCACCTGCGCCGGGCCCGCTCCTTCGACGAGGGCGGACGCGGACTGCTGCTCGTCGCCCAGCTCGCGGAGCGCTGGGGCAGCCGCCAGACCGCCACCGGGAAGACGATCTGGGCGGAGCTGCCGCTGCCGGACTGAGTTCCCTCAACCACCCGGCCGGAGCTCCAGGTTGAGCCCTCCCGACCTGAAGGGCCCGACGTCGAGGGGCAGATCGCCGTAGCCCGCGCTCGCCAGCGCCCGCGGGATCTCCGGGTGCGCCGCGACACGCTCCACGAGCCGGGAGTCGATCTCCAGGCGCACGGTGTCCCCGAGATCACGGACCCGCAGATCGGTCACCGTCAGTCCCGCGTCGGCGAGCAGGGCGCGTACGGCGGTCTCCGCGCGGTCGACGCGGGCAAGGCGGTGCGGGGTGACCTCGATGCCGTAGCGGATCCGGCTGGCGAGGCAGGGGGTCGCCGGCTTGTCCCAGGTGGGCAGGTCCCAGGCCCTGCTGAGCCGTCGTACGGCCGCCTTGTCCAGGCCGGTGTCGAGCAGCGGGGTGTGGATGCCGCGTTCCCGGCCGGCCCGGATGCCCGGGCGGTGCGGGTCGCGGGCGTCGTCCGAGTTGGTCCCGGTGGCCACCTGGTCGTGGCCGTGCTCGCGGGCGAGCGCGGCGATCGTGTCCAGGACCTCCGACTTGCAGAAGTAGCAGCGGTCGCGGCCGTTGGCCCGGTAGCCGGGGCGGGAGAGCTCCTCGGTGCGCGGGGTCAGGTGGACCACGCCCAGGCTCTCGGCGAGCCTGCGGGCCCGGGGGAGTTCTTCCGCGGCCAGGCTCTCGGACACCGCGGTGACGGCCAGGACCCGCTCCGGTCCCAGGGCGCGCACCGCGGCGGCGAGGACGAGCGCGGAGTCGGCGCCGCCGGAGTAGGCCACGGCGAGCGGTCCGATGGCTCGCACCTGGTCCAGCAGGCGCTGTTCCTGTGTGTCGTCACCCATGGGTTCCTCGCTCCTTCGGCGGGTGGTCCTCGGCCTGCCCGCGCAGCGCACGGGCGGCCACCGCACGCAGGGGCAGGCCCAGTTGGGTCGCGGCGGCCACCAGGTCGTCGTGTTCGGGCTTGGCCCGGTGGGGGCCGTGTTTGATCCGCACCGGGTGTCCGTCGACGTCGACGGTCTCGAAGCGGCGCGGCAGGGTGGTGCGGGTCGCCGTCAGGCGGCGGATGCCGAGGCTGCCGGTCTCGGCCAGGACGAGGTCCCGCAGCGCCCGCTCGTGCTCGGGGCTGGTGAGCACGTGCAGCACCTGGGCGGGTCGGCCCTTCTTCATCACGGCTGGGGTGGCCCAGGCGTCGAGCGCCCCGGCGTCCATGGCCCGGGCGATGGTGTGGCCGAGGATCTCGCCGGTGACGTCGTCGAGGTTGGTCTCCAGGACGACGACGTCCTCCTGGCCGGTTCGGGCCGGTTCGCCGAGGGTGACGGCGGTGACGTTGGGCCGGTCGGGCAGGCGTCGGGTGCCCGCGCCGTAGCCGGTGGGCCCGAGGGTCATGGGCGGCGGTGGGCCGTACCGGGCCCCGGAGGCGCGCAGCAGCGCGGCGCCGGTCGGGGTCACCGTCTCCCCCGGCAGGTCGGTGCCGGTGACCGCGGCTCCGGCGAGCAGGGCGAGCGTCGCCGGGGCCGGGCAGGGCAGGACGCCGTGGGCCGCCTCGATGCGCCCCCGGCCGAGGGGCAGCGGCGAGCTGACGACCTCGGTGACGCCGAGGGCGTGCAGGGCGGCGGCGGTGCCGACGATGTCGACGAGGGTGTCGTGGCCGCCCAGTTCGTGCAGGTGGACGGTGGCGGGGTCGGCGTCGTGCAGACGGCCCTCCACCTCGGCCACGACGGTCACCGCGGCGACCGCGAGGGCCGCCACGGGCTCGGGGGTGGCCCGGGAGGCGAGGTCGATCACCTCGGCTGCGTGGCGCTCGGTGAGGCAATCGGTGACGTGGACGTGGACCCGTGTGGCGGACAGGCCGTGGTCGGTGACGCGCTCGGTGGTGAGTTCCCATCCGGTCAGGCCGGTGGCGGCGACGGCGGCTCGGATACGGTCCAGGGGTGCCCCGGCGTCGATCAGCGCGGCCAGCAGCATGTCGCCGGCCAGGCCGGTGAAGGGGTTGATCCAGCAGATCACCGGGCGCCTCCGTGGTCGTCGGGGTCGCGGCGCGACCGGGCGATGCGGTGGACGGCCATCGCGGCCGAGAAACCGGAGTCGATGTTGACCACGGTCACCCCGGCCGCGCAGGACGCGTGCATGGCGAGCAGTGCGGTGACTCCCTCCAGCGAGGCGCCGTAGCCCGTGGAGACGGGGACCGCCACGACGGGTGCGCGGACCAGGCCGCCGACCACGCTGGCCAGTGCGCCCTCCATCCCGGCCACGACGATCACCGCGTCCGCGGCGCCGAGTTGGTCCCGGACCTGGAGGACACGGTCGAGTCCGGCCACACCCACGTCGTGGACGGCGCTGGTGTCCAGGCCGACGGCGGTGGCCACCGCGACCGCCTCGGCGGCGACCGGCCAGTCGGACGTCCCGGCGGCCGCGACGAGGACGGAGAAGTCACCGGTGACCGCGGGGCGCCACAGCAGCAGGCGGGCCTCCGCGTCGTACGTGCCGCCCGCCACGGACGCCAGGACGGCCTCGGCGACATCCGGTGCGACGCGGGTGACGAGCACCGGGCCGGTGTTGTGGGTCAGCAGCCCGGTGACGATGCCGGTGATCTGCTCCGGGGTCTTGCCGGGTCCGTAGACGACCTCGGGCAGCCCCTGGCGGGCCTCGCGGTCGAGGTCGACGCGGGCGAAGCCCAGGTTCAGCACCTCGCTCATGACCGGCCCTCGTCGATGTACGGGATGGTCTGCGGCCCCTCGGGCAGGACGCACACCCGGGCGCCCGGACCCGCGGCGGCCAGGGCCTCGGCGACGGTGGCCGACACGTCCCGGGTCTGCTCCAGATGGGCGGTGGCCAGGTCGGCGTCGCTGAGGAAGCCGGTGTGCATGACGACCCGGCTGCCGGACTGGACGCGCGCCTGGATCTGGACCTGCCACTGGTCGGGGACGGTCTCGGTGCGGGCGCTGATGTCGTCGAACAGTGCCTGCGGGGAGGGGGCGGAGGCGAGGACCTCCCGGTAGGAGCCGTGGTCGGGGAAGCCGTCGCGGCACTCGGCGGCGCAGACGATCGTCCCGCCGGGGCGGACCACCTGGTAGGCGGCGGACATGCCCTTGACGGCCTGGTAGAGGTTCTGGTCCAGCGGGAAGCCGGAGTTGGTGGTGACGACGACGTCGAACGGCGCCTCGACCGGACGCATCGCCATGCGCCTGGCCGCCGCGGTGGCGGCCGCGTGCATCGGCAGCAGATCACCGCCGAACGCGGCCACAATGTCCTGGTCGCGGTTGAGCACCACGTCCAGCGCGAAGGTCACGCCGGTGGCCTCGGCGATGGCGCGTACGTCGTCGTGGACCGGGTTGCCGTGGATGACGCCCCAGGTGGCGCGGGGGTCGCCGATCCGGGCCGCGTCGTGCAGCACGAGGACGGTCTCCAGGGCGGCGAGGCCGGGGGCGACGAGTTTCGGGCCGCCCGAGAAGCCGGCGAAGAAGTGCGGCTCGACGAAGCCGGTGGTGATGCGGACGTCCGCCTCCGCCCACTCGCGGTTCAGCCACACCGGCACGTCCTTGCCGTACGTGCCCATCCAGGTCAGCTGCCCGGCGTCGCGGGCGTCGTGGTTGACGATCCGTACGGTGTCCACGACCTCGTCGCCGAACATCGCGCGCAGCTCGGCCTCGCTGTTGCCGCGGTGGGTGCCGGTGGCGACGAGGATGACGACGTCCTCCAGGCGGACGATGCCGTCGAGTTCGTCGAGGACGGCCGGGATCATCAGATGGCGCGGCTGGGGGCGGGTGCCGTCGCAGGCCGAGATCGCGACCGTCTGTCCGGGCCGGACGCGGTCACGCAGAGGCGGTCCGGCGACCGGGTCGCGCAGGGCCGCGCGCAGCACCGCCGACTGGTCCGCGGCGGCCTGGTGGTGGACGGGTTCGACGACGGTCGCCGCGCTCGGGTCGACGTCGATGTCGAGTCCCGACCGACCGTAGGCCAGACGTACTTTCACGGGGTTTCCTCACGCAGTCTTTCCAGGGGCAGTTGGTAAGCGCGGGCCGCTGTGCGGCCGAACACCTCGGCACGCTCGGCGGCGCTCAGCCCGGAGGTGAGTTCCTCCGTGGTGCGGACGAGCTGCTGGTAGGAGGCGGCGAGCAGGCAGACCGGCCAGTCGGAGCCGAACATCACCCGGGACGGGCCGAAGGCGTCCAGCACGACGTCGGCGTAGGGGCGCAGGTCGGCCGTGGTCCAGCTGCCGCGGTCGGCCTCGGTGACCATCCCGGACAGCTTGCAGAACACGTTCGGCTCGGCGGCCAGCGCACGGACCCGGGTGGCCCAGGGCTCCCGCTCGCCCGAGGCGATGGGCGGTTTGGAGATGTGGTCCAGGACGAAGGTCAGCTCGGGGAGCGCACGGACCGTGTCGAGGGCGGCGGGCAGCTGGTCCGGGACGGTGAGGAGGTCGTAGACCAGCTCCGCGTGGGCCACCGCGGCCAGGCCGCGCCGGACGTCCGGACGGTTCAGCCAGGCCGGGTCCGGCTCGGCCTGCACCAAGTGCCGTATGCCGGACAGGAGTTCGCCGCCGGTGTCCGCTCGCAGGGCGTCCAGGGTGTCGGTCACGTCCTCGGCCGTCAGGTCCACCCAGCCGACGACGCCGGCGACCAGGTCGGACGACGCGGCCAGGGCCAGGAAGTCGGCGGTCTCGTCCACGTCGGGCAGCACCTGGACGAGGATCGTGCGGTCGATGCCGGCGGCCGCGGTGCCCGCCGCGAGGTCGTCCAAGGTGAAGTCGCGGCGCACGGAGGCCATGTCAGGGCTCTCGAGCCAGTCGTGCCGACGGGCCCTCGGTCGCGAGAGGCGCTCGGGCGAGTCGCCCAGGCGCCACACGTGGTGGTGGGCGTCGATCCTGGTCATCGCGCGTCCGTTCCGAGGGCGTCGAGTTCGTCCCACAGTTCCCGCGGGATCTCCCTGGTGGCGTGGTCGACGTTCTCGGTGACCTCCCGCGCGCTGCGCGCACCGACGACCACCGAGGTGACCGCGGGGTGGCGGTACGGGAACTGCAGCGCGGCCGCGGCGAGGGGCACCCCGTGCGCGGCGCACCGCCGGGCGAGATCCTGGGCGCGTCGGAGCACGGCCTCGGGTGCCGGGCCGTAGTCGTAGGTGGCACCCGGTGCGGGGGCGGCGAGGATGCCGCTGTTGAAGACACCGCCGACCAGGACGCCCACCTCGCGCTCGGCGCACAGGGGCAGCAGTGCGTCGGCGGCGGTGCGGTCCAGCAGGGACCAGCGGCCCGCGACCAGCACGCAGTCGAGGTCGGTCTCGCGGACGAGACGGGTGAGCATCCCGGTCTGGTTCATCCCGGCGCCGATCGCCCGTACGCCCCCTTCGGCCCGCAGCCGCGCGAGGGCCGGGTACGCCCCGCGGACCGCTTCCTCCCCGTGGTCGTCGGGGTCGTGGATAAGGACGATGTCGAAGGCGTCGAGTCCCGAGCGCTCCAGGCTCTCGGCCAGGGAGCGGTAGACGCCGGCCGGGCTGTAGTCGCGGACCCGCACGAGCCCCTCGTCGCCGTGGAAGGCCTCGTCCCCCGGGGCGGAGTCGCCTGGCACGAGCAGGCGGCCGACCTTCGTGGAGACGGTGTACTCCGAGCGCGGGCGACCGGATGCGGTGAGGAAGTCGCCGAGTCTGCGTTCGGCGAGCCCGGCACCGTAGTGGGGAGCCGTGTCGAAGTACCGGAGGCCGGCGGCCCAGGCCGCGTCGAGGGTGGCGGCGGCCTGGTCGGCGCCGACCGCCGAGAACAGGCCGGCCAGGGGCGCGGTGCCCAGACCGAGCCGGCTGACGGTGACACCGGAACGGCCGAGTGGGACCTGCTCGGCGTACGGGGGGAGGTCTGTCCCGAGTCTGGGGTGCGGGGCGGTCCCCGCGGTTTGGTGCGGGTCGGTCCCCGATGTCCGGTGCGAGTCGGTCCCCACGGTCCCGTGCGAGTCGGTCCCCGCGGTCCGGTTCGGGTCGGTCCCGGGACGCGGGTGCGGGCCCGTCCCGGTGTGCGGATGCGGGTCGAGGGGGGCCATCAGGCCTGGCCGAGGACGTGCCGCTGGCGGCCGAGCCGGTCGATCTCCACCTCGACGACGTCCCCTTCCCTCAGATAGGGGAAGTCGTTGGCGCCGAAGGCGACCCCGGCCGGGGTTCCGGTGTTGATGACGTCGCCCGGCTCCAGCACCATGAACTGGCTCAGGTACCACACGATGTGCCGCACGCCGAAGATCATGTTCTTGGTGTGGCCGTCCTGCCGCACTTGCCCGTTGACCCACAGCCGCATCGCGAGCCCCTGCGGGTCGCCGACCTCGTCGGGGGTGACCAGCCAGGGACCGAGCGGGTTGAACGTCTCGCAGGACTTGCCCTTGTCCCACTGTCCGCCCCGCTCGTGCTGGAAGGCGCGCTCGGTGACGTCGTCCGCGACGGCGTAGCCCGCGACGACCTCGTCGGCGGCCTCCTCGGAGTCGAGATAGCGCGCGGTGCGGCCGATGACGATCGCGAGTTCGATCTCGTAGTCCGTCTTGACGCTGGTGCGTGGGATCAGCACGGTGTCGTCGGGGCCGACCACGGTGTTCGCGGCCTTCATGAAGACCACCGGTTCCGCGGGCGGCGGGGTCGCGGTCTCGGCGGCGTGGTCGACGTAGTTGAGGCCGACGCACACGACCTTGCCGGGGCGGGCGACGGGTGCGCCGATCCGCTGCCCGGCGAGCTCGATCCGGGGCAGGAGGCCGTCGGCGAGTGCGGTCCGGGCGCGGTCCGGGCCGCCGCCCGCGAGGAAGGCGCCGTCGATGTCGGCGGTGAGCGGGGAAAGGTCGTGGGCGGTTCCGTCGGCGTCCAGGACGGCGGGTCGTTCCAGGCCCGGCGGGCCTATGCGCAGCAATCTCATCGGTTCTCCTGAGGGTGATCGGTCGGAAGAGACGGGGACATACCCGTCGGCGTCGGTCCTGGCATCAGGCGCCGCGTCCGACCGGGTCGGGCGTCAGCGGCACGTCGGCACTGAGGTCATGGCGTCAGCGGCAAGGTCGACGCTGAGGTCAACACGTCCGCGGCAGCGCTGAGGTCACAGCGCCAGCGGCAAGGCCGGCGCTGGCGGCACGGTCCGGCGCCGCACGTGAAGTCAGGTCGCTGCGGCAAGGTCGGCCCCCGTCTCCCCGCCCCAGTGCGCCCGCAGCCACCGCTCCGTCGTCGTGACGTGCAGGAGAGCCGCGGCCTGCGCGAGGGCCGCGTCCCCGTCCGCGAGGGCCTGGTAGATGGCCTCGTGCTCGGCGACGGTGCGCGCGGCGGCGTTGTCGTCGACCAGGCCGCGCCAGATCCGGGCGCGCACGGTGCGGCTGGAAATGCCCTCCAGCAGGGCGGCGAGCGTGGCGTTGCCGGTGGCCGCGACCACTGTGCGGTGGAAGGCGGAGTCGTGCTCGTTGAGCCGCTCCACGTCCTCGCGGGCGGCGCGCATCGCGTCCAGATGGCGCTCCACCTCGCCGAGGGCGGCGGCCGAGATCCGGGTCGCGGCGAGCGCCGTGGCCACCGGCTCGAACAGCCGGCGCACCTCGGTGAGCTCCAGCAGTGTGTCGCCGTGCAGCAGCTCCACGGCGGATCCGACACCGCTGAGCAGCAGCTCCGGCTCCAGGCTGGTCACATAGGTGCCGTCGCCGCGACGGATCTCCAGCACCCGGGAGACGACCAGGGCCTTCACCGCCTCCCGCGTCAGGTTCCTCGACAGCCCCAGCTCGGCGGCGAGCTGCGGCTCGGGCGACAGCTTGGCTCCCGGAGCCAGCTCACCGGACTGGATGAGCTCCCTGATGCGGTCGATGGCCTTGTCGGTGAGTGACATGGATCGCCGTCCCCTCTTGGTGCGTGCGCCAGCGGCACCGTAGCAATACATCCCATGCCTGCGGAAGAGATGGGATGACTGAACCCCCTCCCGAACCCCACAATGATCGACATCAATGCAGGTAATCGACAGGAGTGGCAAATTGTTTCGCTGGAGGTATGGACAGCGAGACCGGGAGGCCCCTTAAATCCATCCCATGTCCGATACCTGTTGCTGCACAGGGGACATGCCTACGACACATGACGACAGGTGGTTTGCCATGACCCCGAACAGACACCGCGGCCCCCGGGCCTGGACGGCCGGGCACCATGACTGAACTGATCAGCTCCGTCGAAGCGGTGGACGTCCGGTTCCCGACCTCGCTCCACCTCGACGGCTCCGACGCCATGAACCCCGAACCCGACTACTCGGCCGCCTATGTGACGGTCCGTACGAGCGGCGGCGACGAGGGACACGGGCTCGCCTTCACGGTGGGACGCGGCAACGACGTGGAGGTCGCCGCCGTCCGCGCGCTGGCTCCCCTGGTGGTCGGTCTGCCGGTGGAAGAGGTCCTCAGCGACCTCGGCGCCTTCTCCCGGCGGCTGACCGGCGACAGTCAACTGCGCTGGCTGGGACCGGAGAAGGGTGCCATCCACATGGCCGCCGCGGCGATCGTCAACGCCGTGTGGGACCTGTACGGCCGCCGTACCGGCAAGCCCGTCTGGCGTCTGCTGTCCGAGCTGTCCCCCGAACAGCTGGTCGACCTGGTCGACTTCCGCTACCTGGAGGACGCGCTGACCCGCGACGAGGCGCTGGACATCCTGCGCCGCGCCGAGCCCGGCCGCGCCGAACGCACCGCCCACCTGCTGGCCTCCGGCTACCCGGCCTACACCACGACGCCCGGCTGGCTCGGTTACGACGACGAGAAGCTGGTACGGCTGTCCAAGGAGGCGGTCGCCGACGGCTTCTCCCAGATCAAGCTGAAGGTCGGCGCCGACCGCGAGGCCGATGTCCGCCGGCTGCGACTGGCCCGTGAGGCGGTCGGCCCGGACATCCGGATCGCCGTCGACGCCAACCAGGCCTGGGGAGTCCGGACGGCGATCGACTGGATGCGCTCGCTCGCCCCCTACGACCCCTACTGGATCGAGGAGCCCACCTCCCCCGACGACATCCTCGGCCACGCCGCCGTCCGCGAGGCGCTGGCACCGATCAAGGTCGCCACCGGTGAACACACCCACAACCAGGTGATGTTCAAGCAGCTCCTCCAGGCCGGGGCGCTCGACATCCTCCAGATGGACGCCAGTCGCACCGCCGGCGTCACCGAGAACGTCGCCATCCTGCTGCTGGCCGCCAAGTTCGGCGTCCCGGTCTGCCCGCACGCCGGCGGGGTCGGCCTGTGCGAGATGGTGCAGCACCTGGCGATGTTCGACTACGTGGCCGTCAGCGGCACCACCGAGGACCGCGTGATCGAGTACGTCGACCATCTGCACGAGCACTTCACCGACCCGGTGCGCATCCGGGACGGCCGCTATCTCGCCCCCACCGCGCCCGGCATCAGCGCGGAGCTCCACGCCGACTCGGTCACCGCCCACCGGTACCCGGACGGGCCCGTCTGGCAGGAGGCGACCACCGCGTGAGCGGATCCGAACTCTCCGGCCTGACGGCGGTCGTCACCGGCGGCGCGTCCGGCATCGGCCTGGCCGCCGCCCGGCTGCTCGCCGCCCGGGGCGCCCGGGTCGCCTGCCTCGACCTCACGCCGGACGAGGTGCCCGCACCACTGGTCGGCATCCGGGCCGACGTGACCGACGACACCGCGGTGCGGTCGGCCGTCGAGGAGGCCGCGCGGGTGCTCGGCGGCATCGACATCCTGGTCAACAACGCCGGTATCGGCGCCCAGGGCTCCATCGAGGACAACTCCGATGACGAATGGCACCACGTCTTCGACGTCAACGTCCTCGGGATCGTCCGGGTGACCCGGGCCGCTCTGCCTCATCTGCGTCGCTCCGCTCACGCGGCCGTCGTCAACACCTGCTCGATCGCGGCGACCGCGGGGCTGCCCCAGCGGGCCCTGTACTCCGCGACCAAGGGCGCCGTCCTCGCCCTCACCCGGGCGACCGCCGCCGACCTCGTGCACGACGGCATCCGCGTCAACTGCGTCAACCCCGGCACGGTCGACACCCCGTGGGTCGGCAGGCTGCTGGAGCGCGCCGCCGACCCGGAGGCCGAACGCGCCGCCCTCCACGCCCGCCAGCCCATGGGACGTCTCGTCACCGCCGAGGAGGTGGCCGCGGCCGTCGCCCATCTCGCGAGCCCGCTCGCCGCCTCCACCACCGGTACCGATCTCGCCGTCGACGGCGGGATGCAAGGACTGCGGATCCGCCCGCGGGGCTGACCGCGAGAACACCCGGAAACCTCCGTTCCCTTCCAGGCTCACCCGCACCAAGGAGAAGAGCAATGACGCTCAGACACACCCGGTACGCCTGTTTCGGCGCACTCGCCGTCCTCACCGTCTCCGCCCTCACCGCCTGCCAGAGCTCCAGCACCTCGGCCGGCGCCGGCGACGGCAAGCCCGTCGTGGGTGTCGACTACCCCCGCTCCGACACCGACTTCTGGAACTCGTACATCAAGTACACGCCCCAGTACGGCAAAGAGCTGGGCCTCGACCTGAAGACCACCAACTCGCAGAACGACGTGGCCAAGCTGACCGCGAACGCCCAGACCTTCATCAGCCAGGGCGTCAAGGGGGTGGCGATGGCCCCGCAGGACACCGCGGCCATCGCGCCCACGCTGGCGCAGATGGAGGCGAAGAAGATCCCGGTCGTCACCGTGGACACCCGCCCCGACACGGGCAAGGTCTACATGGTGGTGCGGGCCGACAACCGCGCGTACGGCGAGAAGGCCTGCCAGTTCCTCGGCACCAAGCTCGGCGGCAAGGGCAAGGTCGTGATGCTCCAGGGCGACCTCTCCTCCATCAACGGCCGTGACCGCACCGAGGCGTTCAACGACTGCATGAAGAAGAACTACCCCGGCATCAAGGTCTTCGGCGAGGCCACCAACTGGGACGGGGCCGTCGCCGCGCAGAAGCTCCAGACCGACCTGACGGCCAACCCGGACATCAAGGGCGTCTACATGCAGTCCAGCTTCGCGCTCTCGGGCACGCTCCAGGTGCTCAAGCAGAAGGGGCTGCTGGTCGGCCCGAAGGACAAGAAGCACGTCTTCATCGTGTCCAACGACGGCATCCCCGAGGAACTCAAGGACATCGCGGCCGGCCAGATCGACGCCACCGTCTCCCAGCCGGCCGACCTCTACGCCAAGTACGCCCTCTACTACCTGAAGGCGGCGATCGACGGCAAGACGTTCAAGCCCGGCAGGACCGACCACGACAGCACCATCATCCAGGTCCGCGACGGACTCCTGGAGGACCAGCTGTCCGCCCCGCTGGTCACCGCCGACGGCGGCACCTACGGCGGCGTCAGCAGCATCAAGAGCGACGACAAGTCCCTCTGGGGCAACAACCTCGGCTGACCGGAAGGCGACACGCAGACATGGTTACTGCTCCGCCCGTCGCCGAGGCGGCGGGGATCACGAAGCGGTTCGGATCCACGGTCGCGCTCAGCGACGCCCGGATCACGATCGCACCCGGGCAGACACACGCGCTGGTGGGACGCAACGGCGCGGGGAAGTCGACCCTGGTCTCGGTCCTCACCGGCCTCCAGGCACCCGACACGGGCACGGTGACCTTCGCCGGCGAGCCGGCTCCCCGGCTCGCCGACCGGGACGCCTGGCGGCAGCGGGTGGCCTGCGTCTACCAGAAGTCCACGATCATCCCCGAACTGACGGTGGCGGAGAACCTCTTCCTCAACCGCCACGACCGCGGCCGGGGCGGCCTGATCAGCTGGCGCACGCTCCGCCGCAAGGCCGAGGAGCTGCTGCGGACCTGGTCGGTCGACGTGGACGTGCGCACGGCGGCGGGTGAACTGGACGTCGAGCAGCGGCAGTTCGTGGAGATCGCCCGGGCGCTGTCCTTCGGGGCCCGGTTCATCGTCCTCGACGAGCCCACCGCGCAGCTGGACGCGGCGGCCATCAACCGCCTGTTCGACCGGATCAAGGACCTCCAGGAACAGGGCGTCACCTTCCTGTTCATCAGCCACCACCTCCAGGAGATCTACGAGATCTGCGACACGGTGACGGTGTTCCGGGACGCCCGGCACATCCTCACCGCGCCCGTCACGGACCTGCCCCGCTCCGAACTCGTCGCCGCCATGACGGGCGACGCCGCTGCGGAGAGCACCGGGAGGCGCCGCGGCGCGTTGGAGACCGGGGTTCCGGAGGTGCTCAAGGTCGTAGGCGCCTCCCTGGACGGCGCCTACGACGACGTGTCGTTCGCGGTCCGCGGCGGCGAGATCGTCGGCCTGGCCGGCGCCGCGAGCAGTGGCCGCACCGAGCTCGCGGAGACCGTGGTGGGCCTGCGCGCCGCCGGTTCCGGCACGGTGGAGATCGCGGGAGCCCGGCCCCGGCCGGGCAGCGTCCCCGCGGCTCTCCGGGCCGGCGTGGGATTCGTCCCACAGGACCGCCACCACCAGGGCTATGTCCCCGGGATGTCCATCGCGGACAACGGCACCCTGACCATCCCGGAACGGCTCGGCCCGCCCGGCTTCATCGACCGGCGTCGCCGTGACCGACTGGCCGAGGACATGATCGAGAACCTGGCGATCAAGACACCGGGGCCCGAGCTGGAGGTCGCCGGGCTCTCCGGAGGCAACCAGCAGAAGGTCGTCATGGCCCGCGCTCTCGCCAGTGACCCCAAGGTGCTGGTGCTCATCAACCCGACCGCCGGCGTCGACGTGCGGTCCAAGGAGTTCCTCCTCGGCAAGGTCGAGGAGACCGCCGAGTCCGGCACCGGGGTGCTCATCGCCTCCGACGAACTCGACGACCTGCGGATGTGCGACCGGGTCCTGGTGATGTTCCAGGGCCGCGTGGTCGCCGAGAAGCCGAGCGGCTGGCACGACCACGAGCTGGTGGCCGCGATGGAAGGAGTGGACCTCGATGTCTGAGACAGCGGCCGCGACCACCGCGAAGACCCCGCCCGACGAACAGCCGGCCGCCCGGAAGGCCGGAGGGCGCAGGATCGCCTTCGCCCGGCTGCGCGACCTGGCCCTCATCCCCGCGATCGTCGTCATCGCGATCGTCGGCCAGATCGTCAACCCGGTGTTCCTCCAGGCCGACAACCTCATCAACGTCCTCCAGACCATGTCCGAGATCGCGGTCCTGGTCCTGGCGCAGACGCTGGTGCTGATCGTCAAGAAGATGGACCTGTCCCTGGAGTCCACGGTCGGTCTGGCCCCCGGTGTCGCCGCCTGGCTCACGGTCCCGGCGGGCGCCACGCACGGCCTGGGGCTGCTCCCGGGCGCCTGGTCGGTGCCGGTCACGCTCGCCGTCGGTCTGCTGATCGGCGCGGTGAACGCCCTGTTCATCATCCGGTTCGGCCTCAACGGCTTCATCGTGACGCTCGGCATGCTGATCGTGCTGCGCGGCATCCTCACCGGCATCTCCGGCGGTCAGACGTTCTTCCAGCTGCCGTCGTCGATGCTGTACATCGGCACCGCACAGTGGCTGGGCATGCCCGCCTCGGTGTGGGTCTGCCTGATCCTGTTCGCCGTCGGGATCGTGGTGCTCGGCTTCACCAGCTTCGGCCGCTCCCTCTACGCCATCGGCGGCAACGTCGACGCGGCGAAGGCGGCCGGCATCCGCACCGACCGGGTGCTGTGGATCGTGATCGTCACCGCGAGCCTGCTGGCGGCGCTCAGCGGTCTGATGCTCTCGGGGCGGCTGGCCTCGGTGGCCTCCGCGCAGGGCAACGGCTACATCTTCACGGTGTTCGCCGCGGCCGTCATCGGCGGCATCAGCCTCAACGGCGGCAAGGGCACGATGTTCGGCGCCTTCACCGGCATCCTGCTGCTCTTCCTGATCCAGAACGTCCTCACCCTCGGCGGCGTCCCCGCGCAGTGGATCGGCGCGCTCAACGGCGCCATCATCCTGATCGCGCTGGCACTCTCCCGGGTGACCGGGGGCAAGGTCCAGGACTAGCCGGTGGAGGCGACCGACTCCCCGGGGCGCCTCCCCCCCCCTCTCCGCCCGGCCACCGCCGGCACACCTGCGCACGGCGCACTCCGCACCATCCCCAGCAGACGTAGGAATTTGCGTGAACGACCCCTCCATGGACCGCCGACGCTTCCTGACCGCCACCGCGATCACCACCGGAGCGGCCGCCCTCCCCGGCGGCCTCCTCGCGGGGAAGGCCGAGGCCGCCGTACCGCCGCAGCTCGCACTCCCCGACCGCGGCATCCACGACACCTCCCCCGCCGCCTCCTGGACCGACGGCTTCCTCACCGGCAACGGCGAGTACGGCGCCGTCCTGCACGGGGCGCCGACCCTGGAGAAGGTGGTCCTCAACTTCCACCGGCTGGTGCTGCCGAACGGCACCCGCACGGTCAAGCCGCCCGTGCTCTCCGGCCGCCTCGACGGCGTACGCGACAAGGCTCTGGCCGGGAACTACGCCGGCGCCAACAGCGACTTCGCCTCCGGATGGGCACTGCGCTGGACACAGACCTACCACCCCGCGTACGAACTGCGCGTCAGCACCCCGGGCATGACCACGGTCGACGACTACGGCCGCACCACCGACTTCCGCACCGGGGAGGTCGCCTCCAGCTGGACCGACCAGTACGGCACCTGGACGCGCCGCGCGTTCGTCTCCAGGGCCGACCAGGTGATCGTCCATGAACTCACCCCCGCACCGGGCCGTACGGTCGACACCACGCTCAGTGTCAACACCGCGCTCGACGGCGTGCCCGGCGGCGTCGGTTTCACCACCCGCGCCACTTCGAGCAACGGCGACGGCTACCTGAACCTGCGCGGCACCTACCCCACGGGACAGGGCGCCTTCGGCTACGAGGGCGTCACGCGGGTCGTGGCGACAGGGGCGGGCTCCTCGGTCACCGTCAGCGGCTCCACGATCGTCGTGGCCAGGGCGACCCGGGTGATCCTGCTGACCAGGCTGGACCGCTACGAGTCGGCCACCGCCTGGAACTCCGAGCCGCTGCATGCCCAACTGGCCACGATCGGCACGGACTACGCCGCTCTGCGCTCGGCGCACACCGCGATCCACACCGAGTTGTACGACCGCTCCCGCCTCGACCTGAACGTCTCCGACACCGACCGCAGGCTCTCCGTCAGCGAGCTCATCGCCCGCCAGAACGCGAACCGGGGCGTCATCGACCTCGCCCTGCTGGAGCGCCTGTACGACTCCGGCCGCTACCTCTTCCTCAGCTCCAGCGGAGTCCTGCCACCCCGCCTCACCGGCATCTGGACGGGTTCCTGGAACGGCGCCTGGGCCGACGACTTCACCACCGACGCCAACATCAACCTCCAGGTCGCCGGCGCCAACATCCTCGACACCACCGATGTCATGCGGGGCTACTTCGACC
The DNA here is from genome assembly GCF_058382285.1 of Streptomyces sp. LS-MS-L19. Classification (NCBI taxonomy): domain Bacteria; kingdom Bacillati; phylum Actinomycetota; class Actinomycetes; order Kitasatosporales; family Streptomycetaceae; genus Streptomyces; species Streptomyces sp. LS-MS-L19. The sequence goes on from NZ_JBYCLL010000001.1 coordinate 279,577, forward strand.
TGATCCTCGGACAACTCGCCGACTGGCGCACCAACGCCGGCAACCTCTACGGCGCCCGTGGCTTCCTCGCCCCGTCCCGAACCGACGGCGAGTACGGCCACATGCTGCACTTCGACAACAACTCCTTCCCGGGCCAATGCTGGACCGGCGGCGCCGACTGGCTGCTGTACCCGATGCTGGAGTACTACGAGGTCACCGGCGACAGCACCTTCTACGCCACCGAGCTCGCCCCGGCCCTCATGGAACTCGCCCTGTTCTACGAGGACTTCCTCACCCGCACCGACGCGAACGGCAAGGCCGTCTTCGTGCCGTCGTTCTCCATGGAGAACGCGCCCGGCAACACCGGAGTGTGTCTGTCGGTCAACGCCACCGGCGACATCATGGCGGGCAGGCACGCTCTCCAGGCCGCCGTCGACGCCGCCAACACCCTGGGCGTCGAGCAGGGCAGCGGTCAGGGCGTGGCCCGCTGGACGGCGCTGCTGGCCAAGCTGCCCGACTACCGCGTCAACGGCGACAGCGCGCTCGCCGAATGGTCATGGCCCACCCTGACCGACCACTACGACCACCGGCACATCCAGCACCTGTACGGTGCCTGGCCGTTGCACGAGATCAACCCCGAGGAGAAGCCCGCGCTCGTCCGCCCGGCGCTCAAGGCCCTGGAGAGGCGCGGCGACCAGAACATCTCGGCCCACGGCAGCCTCCACCGCGCGCTGGCCGGCGCCCGGCTGAAGGACGGCGGCAAGGTCTACGACAACCTCAAGAAGATCATCGGGAACAACATGGTCTTCAAGTCGCTGATGACCTCGCACAATCCCGACCTCGACATCTACAACGCGGACGCCGCGCACGCCTTGCCGGGTGTGCTCGCAGAGGCCCTGATCTACTCCCGGCCAGGGGTGCTGGAGATCCTGCCGGCCCTGCCCGACCAGCTCACCAAGGGCTCCATCACCGGCGTACGCACCCGCGGCCGGATCCGGATCCACACCTTCGCCTGGGACCTGACCACCCGCGCCGCCACCCTCTCCGTCACCTCGGCGGTCGACCAGACCGTCACCCTCATCAGCCGCCGGGGTATGACGGCCGTGACCACGACCGCGTCCGTCGCCGCCTCGCCCCTGGGCACCCACGCCCGCACGGTGTCCCTGGTCGCCGGAGAGCGCACGGACATCACGGTCTCCCTGCTCAGCGGCTGGTTCCGGCTGGAGAATCGGCGCAGCGGCAAGGCCCTGGACGTCGCGGCCGGAGGCACGGCCGACGGCGCGAAGGTCATCCAGTTCACGCCGTCCGGTGCCACCAACCAGCAGTGGCAGTTCCTGCCCAACGCCGACGGCTCCTTCCGCCTGCGGGCACGGCACAGTGGCAAGGTCCTCGACAGTCCCGGGGGCGGTGCCCAGGGCGCCCAGCTCATCCAGTGGCCGGACGCGGGCAGCGACAACCAGTGGTGGCGGCTCGTCGACGCGGGCGGCGGCTTCCACCGCCTCGTCAACGTCCGCAACGGCACCTGGTGTGCGGACGTCGACGGCGGCTCGACGGCGGACGGCGCCCGTGTCGTCCAGTGGCCCGTCGGGTCCGGGACGAGCCAGGAGTGGCAGATCGTCGGCGTGTGACGGCAGGCGCAGCCGCACGACCGGTCGGAGCCGTGACCTGGCGGCCCTATCCGCCCTGATGGGTCTGGCGGAACGTGCCCGGGGTCGTACCGGTGTGGCGGGTGAAGAACTTGCCGAAGTTGGTGGGTTCGACGAATCCCAGTCGGCGGGCGATCGTCGCCACCGGCTCGTCGGTGTGGGCGAGCAGCCGCTGCGCCTCGAGAGCCACCCGGGCGTCGATGACGTGCTTCACGGGTTGCCCGGTCGCGGCGACACAGGCGCGTGTGAGGGTCTTGACGGTGTATCCGAGACGGTGGGCGTAGTCGGCGGCGCGGCGGGTGGTGGCGTACCCCCGCTCCAGTTCGGCGCGGAAGCGCGCGTACACCTCGCCGCCCGCGTGCGGGTCGCCGCCGTCGTCGGGACGGGGCAGCCGGTCGATCTGCAACAGCACGGTGGCCAGCAGGAGTTGGAGGATCTCCGCCGACGCGGTCCCCTCGGGACGGTCGTACTCGGCCCGCATCTGACCGAGCAGGGTCGACAGGACGGCGTACGCGGGGCGCGCGCCCAACTGCCGGCAGGCAGGCCCGCCCCACTCCTTCACCAGCCGGTCGGCACTGCTGGTGTGGGGCAGGAAGGCCGGTGTGAAGAGGAGCTGGGTGCCGTCGGCGGTGCCCGCCCGCACGAACCGCTGCACCTGGCCTGGGCGGATCCACAGCAGGGTGCCGGGACGGCAGGGGTAGGTCACGAAGTCGACCGCGTGCTCGGCGCTGCCCTCCGTGATCAGCGTGAGGGTGTGGAAGTCGACCCGGTGCACCTGGTCGGCCCGGCTGCCCCGCCGCCGGCGCCGCTCGTGCAGGGTCGCCAGGTCGACGATCTCCAGGCCCGGAACGCGTTCGTGCGGTGGGTTGAAGTCGAGCCGGGGGATGGTTCCCCGCTGTGAGGCGCCCGGGCCCTCGGGATCCACCGCAGGCATCCAATCCTCCAGATGTCCTCGATCTACCATGCCGGGTCTTCAGCGTATCTCGCCTGCCTGCACCTTTGCGACAAGAGTGGAGGGCATCAAGACGGCGCAAGGCCGCCTCCACCACCGCAAGGAGCATCACCATGAACGGCACGGTCACGGTTCTCGACAGGGGCGCGGTCCGCATCCACAGCTACATGTCGCCGGCCGACACCTTTCACACCACCACCCAGCTGATCGAGACCCCGGCGCGGATCGTCGCGATCGACGCGCAGCTGCTTCCCACCTACGCCGAGGAGGCCGTCGCGTACGCCAGGGGCCTCGGCAAGCCGCTGGACCGGCTGATCGTCACCCACGCCCACCCGGACCACTACAACGGCGCCGCCCGCTTCGGCGTCCCCGTGCACGCCCTGGCCCGGGTGACCGAGCAGATCATCGCCCGCGGCGACAGCCACCTGCCGACCGGACAGGTCGTTCCCCTCGCCGAGTTCACCCCCAGCGTGACCCTCGTCCCGGGCACCGAGGTCATCGACGGCGTCCCCTTCGTCTTCGAGGCGGTCTCCGGTGGCGAGGCCGCCGACGAGCTCCTCGTCAAGCTGCCCGAGCAGGGCGTCCTGATCGCCCAGGACCTCGTCTACCACGACGTCCACCTCTACCTGGGCAACAACGACATCGCCGGCTGGCAACAGGCCTTGGACGCACTGGCCTCCGAGAGCGGCTACGACACGATCCTGGCCGGCCACGGCGCCCCCACCGGCCCCGAGGTCTACGAGGACATCCGCCGCTACCTGGACGACGCCCGCGAGCTGCTCGGCGACGACGGCGACGCGTACAAGAAGGCGATCGTGGACCGATACCCCTCCCACGTGGGCCCGTTCATCATCGACATCGCCAACCGGTCGCTGTTCCCCGCCACCGACTGATCCCGGCCCGGAACCCCGACGCCCCACAGGAGAACCGCCCCATGCACGTCCGCACCACCATCACCACGCTCGCCGCGACAGCGGCCCTGCTGACCGCCGCAGCCAGCGCCACGGCGGCGACCGAACCGCTCTCCGAACCGCGTGTCGCCGCCCACTTCGGCCTGGCGGCATCGCAGCAACCCGAGAACATCACTGTCGACCGCACCGGATCGGCGTATCTGACCTTCTCCTTCGCCCGCCAGATCGTCCGCATCACTCCCGGTGGACGACCGCACGTCCTGGCCACGCTGCCCGCGCCCGCGAAGGCGAGCACACCCAACCTGGGCAAGGCGTTCGTCGGGGGCATCGCCCGCGCCGGTGACGGCACCCTCTACGTCACCTACGCCACCGGCACCGCCGACCTGACCGGCATCTGGGCCGTCCGCCCCGGTGGCCGCCCGCACCGGATCGCCGCACTTCCCGCCGACGGGCTGCCCAACGGCCTCGCCCTCGACCAGCACACGCACAGGCTCTACGTCACCGACTCCGTCCACGGCGTCATCTACCGCCTCCCCGCCCGCGGCGGCAAGGCGACCGTCTGGGCACGCGGTGCAGCCCTCCAACCCAGCACCTTCGCCGGCGCCAACGGACTCAAGCTCCACCACGGGGCGGTCTGGGCCACCAACCTCGACAAGGGCACGGTCCTGCGCATTCCGGTCACCGCACGCGGCACCGCGGGCGACATCCAGGTCCGCGCCACCGGCATGCCGTCCATCGACGACTTCGCCTTCACCGGCCACGGCGACACCCTCCTCGCCGCCCGCGACGACAACGAGGTCGACCTCGTCCGCCCCGACGGCACCCACACCGCGGTGCTCACAGCCGCCGACGGCCTGGAGACCCCGACCTCCGTCGCGGTCCACGGCAGCACGGTGTACGTCCCGAGCGCCGCGTACCTCACGAACGAGGACCCCAACCTGCTGCTCGCGCACCTCGACCGCTGACGTCGAGCAAGCCCTGGAACGGACATGGCTGACACCAGCTCTGCTCTCACCGACGCGACATCGCCCGCGCCGCGAGCCCGCCGCCCCCGCCACCTCCCGCTCGTCCTGGTCCTGGGCTCCCTCACCGCGCTCGGCCCGCTCACCATCGACCTCTATCTGCCGGCCCTCCCCCGGGTGAGCTCGGACCTGGGGGTCTCACAGGCCGTCACCCAGCTCACCCTGACGGCCTTCATGGTGGGGATCGCCCTGGGTCAGCTGGTCATCGGCCCGCTCAGCGACACCCTCGGCCGGCGCCGCCCACTGCTGACCGGCCTGTCGGTGTACGTGGTCGCGGGCGCCCTGTGCGCGCTCGCACCGAACCCGGCCGTCCTCGTCGGCATGCGGTTGGTGCAGGGGCTGGCCGGAGCCGCCGGCATCGTCATCGCCCGGGCCGTCGTACGGGACCTGTACGACGGCCTCGGCGCCGCCCGGCTGCTGTCCTCGCTGATGCTGGTCTCCGGCACCGCGCCGATCCTGGCTCCCGTGCTCGGCGCGCAATTGCTGCGACTGACCTCCTGGCGAGGTGTGTTCGTCACCCTCACGCTCCTCGGTCTGGTCATCCTGGCGGCCACCGCCGCCCTGCTGGCCGAGACCCTGCCGCCTCCGGACCGGCGGCACGGCGGACTGCTCGCGACCCTGCGCACGATGAGCGATCTGGTACGCGACCGCCCTTTCACCGGCTACCTGCTCACCGGCAGCCTCGGCTTCGCCGCCCTGTTCGCCTACATCGCCGGCTCCTCCTTCACCCTCCAGGAGATCTACGGCGCCTCCCCGCAGACGTACAGCCTGCTCTTCGGCCTCAACTCGCTCGGCATGGTCGCCACGGGACAGCTCAACGGGAAGTTCCTGCTGGGCCGTTACCCCTCGCACCGGGTGCTGGCCATCGGACTGGCCGCGCTCATTGCGGCGGGCGCCGCCCTCGTGCTCCTGGTCACCACCACCCAGGCCGGCCTGCCCTGGATCGCGGCGGCACTCTTCCTCACCGCCTGCCCGGTCGGCATGATCCTGCCCACGACCACGGCCCTGTCCCTGCAACGCGCCCCGCACGCGGCGGGAAGCGCCTCCGCTCTGCTGGGCACCACCCAGTTCCTCATGGGAGCCCTCGCCCCGGCCCTCGCCGGTCTGGGCGGCAGGTCCACCGCCCTCCCCATGGCGGTGTCGGTGCTCGGCCTGGCCTCCGCCGCGACCGGATGCTTCCTCGCGCTGTGCCGCCCTTGGCAGACCGCTCCCGACCCGCTGGCTCGGTGAGTCCCTGCTTCAGGCGGTGAGAACGCGCGCCCGGCAGGCCGACGGGGTGCCCCAGGCGGTGCGCAGGGCGTGGGCCTTGCGGATCCACAGGGACAGGTCGAGTTCGTCGGTGTAGCCGATGGCGCCGTGGCATTGCAGTGCCGTGCGGGCCGCGAGGTGGACCGTGTCGCCGGCCGCGGCCTTCGCCGCCGCGATGGCCTGGCCGGTGTGCTCCGACGCGGACGCGAGCGAGAGAGCGGCGGCATGGATCAGCGGCTCGGTGAACTCGAGGCTGATCAGTACGTCCGCGAGCCGGTGCTTGACCGCCTGGAAGGAGCCGATCGGCCGTCCGAACTGGTGGCGTCGGCGTACGTGGGACACGGTCCGGTCGAGCAGCGCCCGGCCCACGCCCAGTGCCTGCGCCGCGGTGACCAGGGTGCCGATGTCGGTGGCGTACGCGGCCGCGCGCCGTAGGTGCGGTCCCTCGGCCAGGACGGTACCGCCCGTCGGCCGGGACAGGCGGCGGGCCGGGTCGGCGGACGGCTGGACGGGGCCGGTGGACTCGGCCACGCGCAGCGTGTCGCCGGTGACGACCAGGACCAGGTCGGCCATGTCGGCGTCGAGGGCGTAGGGGGTGTCGTCCACGGGCGGGCACAGGGTCGCGACGGTCTTGCCGGAGGCCATCCCGCGGAGCCAGGTCGCGTGCCGGTCACCGAGCCGGTCGAGCAGGGCGGCCGCCGCCACCGTCTCGACCAGCGGGCCGGGTACCGCGTGGCGGCCCAACTCCGTGAACGCCACCGCGAGTTCGACCGGCAGGAGGCCGAGGCCGTCGTACTCCTCCGGTACGGCGAGGGCGAGCACTCCGGCTTCCGCGAGGCGGCCCCACAGGGCGCGTCCGGGTCCGTGGTCGCCGGTGCTCCAGGCCCTGACGACAGCCGGGGTGTCGGACGCCGTCAGCAGGGCGTCGAGCGATCGCGCGAACTCCCTCTGCCCGTCGTCGAGGAGGAAGCGCATCACCGGCGTCCCTTCGGCAGGCCGAGCAGGCGCTCGGCGATGATGTCGCGCTGGATCTCGTTGGTGCCCGCGTAGATCGGTCCGGCCAGGGAGAAGGTGTGCCCTTCGGCCCAACTGCCGTGCGCGGGCGCCTCGTCGGCATGGTCGGCGAGTTCGCCGTACGGGCCGAGGAGGTCCAGCGCGGTCTCGTGCAGGGCGATGTCCAGCTCGGACCAGTACACCTTGTTCATGCTGGACTCGGCGCCGATGGAGCCGCCGGCGGCGAGGCGTGAGGCGCCGGCGTAGGTGAACAGTTGGTAGGCGCGGGCGCGGATCACGGCGTCGGTGACCCGGTCGCGCAGTGCGGTGTCGGCGGGGTCGGCGCGGTCCCGCCACAGCCGGGTGAGCCGGTCGGCGGCCGCGGTGAAGCGGCCGGGGCTGCGCAGGGTGAGGCCGCGTTCGTTGCCGGCGGTGCTCATCGCGACCCGCCAGCCCTGACCGGGTGCACCGATGACGTCCTCGTCGGGTACGAAGACGTCGTCGAGGAAGAGTTCCGCGAAGGCGGGTTTCCCGTCGAGCCGTCCGATGGGGCGTACGGTCACGCCGTCGGCGCGCAGCGGGAACATCAGGTAGGTCAGACCCCGGTGGGGCTTGCCCTCGTCCAGGCCGTCCCGGTCGCTGCGGAAGAGACCGAAGGCGCGGTCGGCGAAGGCGGCGCGCGAGGACCAGGTCTTCTGGCCGTTCAACAGCCAGCCCCCGTCGGCGCGCCGGGCGGTGGAGCGGAGCGAGGCGAGGTCCGAACCGGCCTCGGGTTCCGACCAGGCCTGGGCCCAGATCACCTCCCCGGTGGCCATCGGGGGAAGGACGCGGGCGCGCTGCTCGGGGGTGCCGTGCTCGAAGAGGGTCGGGGCGAGCAGGTTGATGCCGTTCTGGCCGACCCGGCCCGGTGCGCCGGCCGCGTAGTACTCCTCCTCGAAGACCAGCCACTCCAGTACGGAAGCACCGCGGCCGCCGTACTCCTCGGGCCATGACACCACCGACCAACGATCGTCGGACAAGGTGCGCTCCCAGGCCCGGTGCGCGGCGAAGCCCTCCTCGGTCTCCAGCGAGGGCAGGGGCTGTTCGGGCACGTGGGCGGCGAGCCAGGCGCGAGCCTCGGCCCGGAAGGCGTCCTCGGCCGCCGAGAAGTCGAGGTCCATCAGACTCCGGCTCCTTCCCTAACAAGTGTTTGGTAGGTTACCGTACGGGGCGTCAGCCGTCGAGAGTCGAGCGCGCCGCCGGCCTGTCCAAGGAGGCCCGTCCATGACCACCTCCCCGCCGCCCTATGTGCCCGGCCACCGCCTCCTCGCCGGCCGTGGCGCCGTCGTGACCGCGGCCGCCGGGGCCGGCATCGGCGGGGCGACCGCGCGCAGGCTGCTGGAGGAGGGTGCGAGCGTCGTCGTATCGGATGCGCACGCCCGTCGGCTCAAGGAGTGCGCGGCCGAACTCGCCGACGCCTTCGGGGCGGAACGGGTCGCCGCGCTGCCCTGTGACGTCACCGACGAGGACCAGGTGACCGCCCTGTTCGACCTCGCGGAGGAGCGCCACGGGCGGCTCGACGTCGTCGTCAACAACGCCGGGCTCGGCGGGACCGCCGACCTCGTCGACATGACCGACGAGCAGTGGTCGAAGGTGCTCGACGTGACACTCAACGGCACCTTCCGCTGCACGCGCGCCGCGCTGCGGCGGATGAAGGCAGCGGGTCAAGGCGGAGTCGTCGTCAACAACGCCTCCGTCGTCGGCTGGCGGGCGCAGCGGGGCCAGGCGCACTACGCGGCCGCGAAGGCGGGCGTGATGGCGCTGACCCGGTGCGCCGCCCTGGAGGCCGCCGAGTTCGGGGTCCGGGTCAACGCGGTGGCGCCGAGTCTGGCCATGCACCCCCATCTGGTGAAGGTGACGACTCCGGAGCTGCTGGCGGAGTTGACGGCCCGGGAGGCGTTCGGGCGGTACGCCGAGCCGTGGGAGGTGGCCAACGTGATCGTCTTCCTGGCGTCGGGCTACTCGTCGTACATGACGGGCGAGGTCGTCGCGGTCAGCAGCCAGCACGCGTGAGGCGACAATGACCGGGTGCCGAACAGTGACAGTGACCGTAAGAAGACGGCGATGAGCGGCGGGCCCGAGCGCCGTGAGGAACTCCTCGCCACCGCCGCCGAGGTGTTCGCCGCGCAGGGCTACCGCGCCACCACCGTCCGCAGGATCGCGGACGCGGCGGGGATCCTCGCGGGCAGCCTGTACTACCACTTCGACTCCAAGGAGTCGATGGTCGACGAGATCCTCTCCACCTTCCTGTCCGACCTGTGGGCGCGCTACGACGCCGTGCTGGCCGGCGGTCTCGGGCCCAGGGAGACCATCGAGGCGCTCGTCACCGAGTCCTTCCGGGAGATCGACCGGCATCACGCGGCGGTCGCGATCTACCAGAAGGAGGCCAGGATCCTGCAGACCCAGCCGCGCTTCGCCTATCTGGCCGACTCCCAGGTGAAGTTCGAGAAGGCGTGGCTGAGCACCCTGGAGCGCGGGGTGGCCGAACGGGCCTTCCGCGCCGATCTCGACATCCGGCTCACGTACCGCTTCCTGCGCGACACCGTGTGGGTCGCGGCCTCGTGGTACCGGCCGGGCGGACAGCACAGCCCCGAGGAGATCGCCCGCCAGTACCTGTCGATGGTGCTGGAGGGCATCAACCTGCGGGAATGACCCCCTGAAGCTCTCAAGGAGCGGCCATGGCCGAGGCATACATCGTCGAAGCGGTCCGTACCCCCGTCGGCAAGCGGAACGGCGGACTGGCCGCCGTGCACCCCGCCGACCTGGGCGCACATGTGCTCAAGGCGCTGATGGAGCGGTCGGGCGCCGACCCGGCGGCCGTCGAGGACGTCGTCTTCGGCTGCCTGGACGCCGTCGGACCGCAGGCCGGTGACATCGCCCGCACCAGCTGGCTGGCGGCCGGTCTGCCGGAGGAGGTGCCGGGCACCACCGTGGACCGGCAGTGCGGCTCCTCGCAGCAGGCCGTGCACTTCGCCGCGCAGGGCGTGCTGTCCGGCACCCAGGACCTGGTGGTCGCGGGCGGTGTGCAGAACATGTCGGTGATCCCGATCGCCTTCGCCACCCGGCAGGCCGCCGAGCCGCTCGGTCTGACCCAGGGGCCGTTCGCGGGCTCGGAGGGCTGGCGGGCGCGCTACGGCGACCGGCCGGTCAACCAGTTCGTCGGCGCCGAGATGATCGCCGACAAGTGGGGCATCTCCCGCCAGGACATGGAGGAGTTCGCGCTGCGCTCCCACCGGCGGGCGCTGCGCGCGATCGACGAGGGCCGGTTCGACCGCGAACTCGTCCCCTACGGCGAGGTGTCCCTGGACGAGGGACCGCGCCGTGACACGAGCCTGGAGAAGATGGCGGGGCTGAAGCCGGTCATCGAGGGCGGCAAGCTGACGGCAGCCGTCTCCTCCCAGGTGTCCGACGGCGCGTCCGCGATGCTGCTGGCGAGCGAACGGGCCGTGCGGGAGCACGGGTTGACCCCACGGGCCCGGGTCCACCACCTGTCGGTGCGCGGCGAGGACCCGATCCGGATGCTCACGGCGCCGATACCGGCGACCTCGTACGCCCTCAAGCGGGCCGGCATGACCATCGACGACATCGACCTCGTCGAGATCAACGAGGCGTTCGCGTCCGTGGTGCTGGCCTGGCTGAAGGAGACCGGCGCCGATCCGGAGAAGGTGAACGTGAACGGGGGCGCGATCGCCCTGGGCCATCCGCTGGGCGCCACCGGGGCCAAGCTCATGGTCACCCTGCTGCACGAACTGGAGCGCACCGGCGGGCGGTTCGGCCTCCAGACGATGTGCGAGGGCGGCGGCCAGGCCAACGTCACCATCATCGAACGGCTCTGACGATACGTCAGCCGACTCCGTGCGGGTCAGGGCAGACGCTTCAGTGTCACGAGGGCCTCCGCCATGATCCCGGCCACCAGTTCCGCGCACGAGGGCAGGTCGTCGATGAGGCCGGCGACCTGCCCGGAGGCCATCACGCCGAGGTCCGTGCGGCCGTCCACCATCGCCGCTTTCAGCAGCATGGGCGTGTTGGCGGCCAGCAGGACCTGGCTCCAGGTCAGGTCCTTGCCGTGCTTCATGGCCAGTCCGTCGCGGACCATGGCGCTCCAGGTCATGCCGGACTCCCGCTTGAAGGCGGACGCGTGCCGCAGTGCGCGGACCAGCGCCCGCGCACGGCCCGCGCGCTCCAGGGTGTCGACGAGTTCGCTGCGCAGCATCCGGTGGGGCAGGCCGTCGACCTTGGTGGTGACGGTGATGTCCTGCACGCCCGCGGCCAGGTAGCGGGCCTTGACCGGGTCGGGGACCGTGCTGTCGGAGGTCAGCAGGAAGCGGGTGCCCATGGCGATGCCGGCCGCGCCGTAGGCGAGCGCGGCGACCAGGCCACGGCCGTCGCGGAAGCCGCCGGCCGCGATCACCGGGATGTCCACGGCGTCGACGACCTGGGGCAGCAGCACGGTGGTGGCGACGCTGCCCGTGTGGCCGCCCCCTTCGCCGCCCTGTACGAGCACCGCGTCGGCGCCCCAGGCGGCGACCTTCTCGGCGTGGCGCCGGGCGCCGACCGAGGGGATGACGACCACTCCCGCGTCCCTGAGGCGGGCGATGAGTTCCCGGCTCGGCGCGAGCGCGAAGGACGCCACCCGCACGCCCTCCTCGATCAGGACGCGCACCCGGTCGGCCGCGTCGGAGGCGTCCGCCCGGAGGTTGACCCCGAACGGAGCGTCCGTACGCGACCTCACCTCGCTTATGGCCGCCCGCAGTTGGGGCAGGGGCATGGTGGCGGAGGCGAGGATGCCCAGCGCGCCGGCATTCGCCGCCGCGCTCACCAGCCGGGGTCCGGCCACCCAGCCCATGCCGGTCTGGACGATCGGGTGCCGTACGCCGACGAGTGCGGTGAGCGCGGTGGGGATCGTGCCCTCACTCATGCGGGGACCTCACGTGAGCGCACGTTGCCGGGGTCCAACACTTCGCGGATCAGCCGCAGTTCGTCGGCGTCGGGTTCGCGGGTGTACGGCACCTCGGCCGGGATGTTGAGTGCGAACCCGGTGGCCTCCTGGACCTGTTCGACGGTGACGCCGGGGTGCAGGGAGCGCAGCCGCATGGTGCGGTCCGGGGTCTCGAAGTCGAACACGCCCAGGTCGCTGACGACTTCGGGGATGCGGTGGTAGCGGGTCGCCGAGGGGCCCGCCTCGGCGGCGCGGGCGTAGCCGACCCCGCTGACCATGTCGACGTGCTCGACGAAGACGCGGGGCGAATGCTTCGGGACCCAGTAACTGGTCGGGTTGTTCAGGGTGTTGACGGGGGCACCCCGCACCCCCAGCAACTGCCGCCTGGGGCGCGCCCAGTCGCCGATGCAGGAGATGTTCTGGTTGCCGTGGCGGTCGATCTGGCTCGCGCCCATCATCACGTGCCGGCGGCCGGTGGCGACGAGGGCCAGGTGCTGGCGGTAGGGCAGCCAGCCCTCCACCACCTCGGGTGGGCGGCCGAGTGCGGGAGTGTCGCCGATGAGCAGCGCCTCTCCGTCGGTCAGGAGCAGGTCGGGGGCGAAGGTGAGCCTGGCCAGCCGGGCGCCGAGGGTGGGGACGGTGCCCATGGGGCTCGCGAGGATCTCGCCGGCGTCCCGCCAGACCTCCGCGCAGGCCACCACGCAGTACTCGGCGCGGGTCGTGTCGTTCGTCGTGGGTGCGTTCACGCCCGCTCCTCGTGGAATGCCGTGACCGCCGCCCGGTACGCCTGTTCGTCGCCGGACAGGAAGCGGTCGGTGAAGGCCCGCCAGGTCTCCGGGTCACGGGCGGCCTGCGCGTAGGCGCGCTGGAAGGTCTCGTCGCGGTCGTGGTCGGGGGCGCAGGAGGTGAAGTGCGCCCCGCCCGGAGCCTGGACGACACCGGTCACGAACGCCCGCTTGACCAGGAGGGTCTGCGGGGCGGCGTCCTTGAGCAGGTCGGCGGTGTCGACGATCTGCTCGCAGGAGACGTAGGCGGTGTCGGCGGCCTGGCAGAAGAGGTCGTCGAAGTACGGGTCGGGGCCCAGGTACTGGGCGTTGCCCCGGGTGTCCGCCCGGTTGAGGTGGACCAGGGCCGCGTCCAGGCGCAGGGCCGGGACGGCGACGAACTCCTCGCCGTCGTCGTAGGGCGAAGTGACGGTCCGCAGGCGGGGGTTGACCGTCATCACGTCCGAGCCGAGCGCCGCCCGCACCGGCAGGAACGGCAGTCGCTGCGCGGCCGCGGTCAGGCCCCACATGACCATCGCCTCGTCCAGCTCCACCAGTTCGAAGTCACCCCGCTGCCGGGCCGCGGTGAAGTGCGGCTCCAGGGGGATGGAGTCGAGGGTGGCGAAGGCGGCGACCAGCTTGCGGATCCTTCCGGCGGCGGCGAGGAGTCCGACGTCCGGACCGCCGTAGGAGACGACGGTGAGGTCTCTGACGTCGGTCCGCAGCAGCGCCCGGACCAGGGCCATCGGTTTGCGCCGCGATCCCCAGCCGCCGATGCCGACGGTCATGCCGCTGCGGAGGCGGCCCACGGCCTCCTCGGCGGTCATCGTCTTGTCACTCACCCTCGCTCCCCTCCGACGACGTGGACGCCACGAACGCGTCGCGGTACCGGTCCGAGACGCCGCTGAGGTTGGCCTCGAAGGTGAAGCCCTGCTCGAAGCGGTAGCTGCGGCGGACGTCCACCGGGTCGATGCCGTTGATCGCCGCCTTGGCCAGGCGGATCAGCAGACCGTCCTTGGCCGCGATCTCCCGCGCCAACTCAAGCGCTGCCTCGGTCAGTTGCTCACGGGGCACCACCCGCCAGACCGAGCCGTGCCGGTACAGCTCCTCGGCGGTGACGGTGCGCGAGGTGTAGTACAGGGTCCGCATCAGGTGCTGGGGCACCAGCCGGGCCAGGTGGGTGGCGGCGCCGAGGGCGCCCCGGTCCAGTTCGGGCAGTCCGAAGGTCGCGTCCTCGCTCGCCACGATCGCGTCCGCGTTGCCGACCAGGCCGATGCCGCCGCCCAGGCAGAAGCCGTGCACGGCCGCGACGACCGGGACCTCGCAGTCGTACACCGCGGCGAACGCCTCGTAGCAGCCGCGGTTGGTGCCGATGAGGGCCGCGTGACCGTCGGTGCGCTGCATCTCCTTGATGTCCGCGCCCGCGTTGAACCCCCGGCCGGTGGCGGTGAGGACGACACAGCGCACCTTGGGGTCGGTCCCGGCGGCGCGCACCGCCGCGGCGAGTTCGTACCAGCCCTGGACAGGAAGGGCGTTGACCGGTGGGAAGTCGACATTGACGACGGAAACGCCCTCTTCCGGGGCTGCGGTGGAGACACCCATGAGCGAGTCAGCTACCTTTCCACCAAACGTTTGTTAGGCACGAAGGTAGCAGCGGAGCGCATCCTCCGGGAGGGCCTCATGGCATCGGTCATCGAGCTGGGCGGGCGGGTCGCGGTGGTCACCGGCGGCACCCGCGGGGTCGGCGCGGGCATCAGCCGGGCGCTGCTGGAGGCGGGCGCGGAGGTCGTCGTCTGCGCCAGGCGCCCGCCGGACGAACCGGTGCGGGCCGGCGGCCGCACGGCCCGTTTCCTGCCCCTGGACCTCAGGGACGCCGACGCGGTGACCGCCTTCTTCCAGCGGGTGCGCGAGGAGTACGGCCGTCTCGACGTCCTCGTCAACAACGCCGGTGGCACGCCGTACCGGATGCTCGACGAGGGCGGGGCCCAACGGCACGCCCGGGTCGTCGAGTTGAACCTGCTGGCACCCCTGACCGCGTCTCTCGCCGGGTACGAGGTGATGCGCGAGCAGCCCGGGGGCGGGTCGATCGTGATGATCGGCAGTGTCAGCGGCAGCCGCCCCTCCCCCGGCTCGGCCGCGTACGGGGCCGCCAAGGCGGGACTCGATCAGCTCGCCCGGACCATGGCCGTGGAGTGGGCTCCGCTGGTGCGGGTCAACACCCTTGTGCTGGGCATGGTCCGCACCGAGCTCTCCCATCTCCACTACGGCGACGAGGACGGCGTCGCCGCCGTGGGACGCACCGTCCCGCTCGGCCGGCTCGCCGACCCCGCCGAGGTGGGCGACGCCTGCGCGTTCCTCGCCTCCGACCGCGCCTCCTACATCACCGGCGCGAGTCTCCTCGTGCACGGCGGCGGCGAGCGCCCCGCGTTCCTCGACGCGGCGACCGCCAACCGCTGAGGCACCCGACCGACCCACGACGTGAGGATGATCCCCATGAACGGACTGTGCACCGGACGCGTCGCCGTCGTCACCGGGGCGGGCCGCGGACTCGGCCGCGCGCACGCGCTCGCCCTCGCCGCGGAGGGCGCCGCGGTCGTCGTCAACGACCTCGGTGTCGGCGTCGACGGCACCGGAAGCGAGGCCGGGCCCGCGCAGCGGGTCGTCGAGGAGATCCGGGCGCTCGGCGGGCGGGCGGTCGCGCACGACGGTGACATCGCGACCGGCGAGGGCGCCGCGTCGCTGGTCCGTACGGCCCTGGAGACCTACGGACGGCTGGACGCCCTGGTCAACAACGCCGGTTTTCTGCGCGACCGGATGCTGGTCAACCTCGACGAGGACGACTGGGACGCCGTCATGCGGGTCCATCTCAAGGGCCATTTCCTGCCGTTGAAGCACGCCGCCGCGCACTGGCGGGGGGAGGCGAAGGCCGGGCGGCCTCCGGTCGCGCGGGTGGTCAACACCAGCAGCGGGGCCGGGCTGCTGGGGTCGGTCGGGCAGGGCAACTACAGCGCGGCCAAGGCCGGAATCGTCGGGCTCACCCTGGTCGCGGCCGCCGAACTGGCCCCCTACGGCGTCCAGGTCAACGCCATCGCCCCGGCCGCCCGCACGCGGATGACGGAGGCGACCTTCGCCGACACCATGGCCGCACCCGGCGACGGCGCCTTCGACGCCCCGGCCCCGGAGAACGTCTCCCCCCTCGTCGTCTGGCTCACCTCCCCCGCCTCCACCGGTGTGACCGGACGGATCTTCGAGGCCGAGGGCGGCCGCATCACCGTGATGGAGGGCTGGCACCCCGGCCCGACGGCCGACAAGGGGGCCCGCTGGACCCCGGCGGAGGCGGGCGAGACGGCACTGAAGCTGCTGGCGCAGGCGGAGGCGCCGCGGCCGGTGTACGGGGCACGGTAGGGGGCGGGCCGCCGGCCCGCTCCGGCGCGGTGACGATGGCGGCAAGACGGAGCTCGCGGCTCTAACGTGCCGGACATGACCTCACATCACTCTCACGACTCACACGGCGAGCGGCTCCTGGACATCGACGGTGTCGAGCTGTGCGTCGAGACCTTCGGGGACCCCGCCGCCCCCGCGATCGTGCTGGTCGCCGGGGCGAGTGCGTCGATGCTCTGGTGGGACGCCGAACTGTGCGGGCGGATCGCCGCCGGTGGGCGGTTCGTGGTGCGGTACGACCATCGGGACACCGGCCGTTCGACCTGCTGGCCGCCGGGGAGGCCGACGTACGCGTACCGCGATCTGGCCGAGGACGTGCTGGGCATCCTGGACGCCCTGGGCGTCGAGCGCGCTCACCTGGTCTGTCAGTCGATGTTCGGCGGGATCGGACTCGTTCTCGGCGTGGACCGGCCCGACCGGGTCGCGTCGCTGACGTTCGTGTCGACGTCGACCGGGGCCGACGACCTGCCGCCGCCGGCCGACGACCTGGCCATGCCCGCCGAGCCGGACCTCTCCGACCCGGCCGCGGTCGTCGAGTACGTGGTCGCCGGGGCGCGGGCCTGCTCCGGCGGCTCGCCGTACTTCGACGAGGCCGCGATCCGGGCGCTGGTCGAACGGGACGTGGCGCGTGCCCGGAACTACGCGTCGACGCTGGTGAACCACTACGCCATCGGCTTCGACGAGCCCTCGCGCGGCGGCTTCGGCGACCTCACCGCGCCCACCCTCGTGGTGCACGGCGACCACGACCCGCTGCTGCCCCCGGCGCACGGCGAGGCGCTGCGGGACGCGATCCCCGGAGCGGAGCTGCTGGTCCTGAAGGGGGCGGGGCACGACGTGCCGCGGGCGGTGTGGGACGACTTCGCCGCGGCCCTGGTGCGGCACACGGCCGGCGGCCCGACATAAATCCCGTGTGCCAGGACCCGTACGGGTCCTGGCACACGGGATTGTGGTCGATATGTCGACCTATAGGCACTGGCAGAGCGTCACGCGTGCCGGTGCGAGCGTCCTCGGTTGCCGGCGAAGACACGGTAGAGGGCGAGCAGGATGAGGGAGCCGACTATCGCGGCGATCCAGGTCGAGAGTTCGAAGAACCCGTCGACCGAGTCGACGCCGAAGATCACCTTCCCGAGCCACCCTCCGAGCAGGCCGCCCACGATCCCGATGAGCATGGTGATGATGACACCGCCGGGGTCCTTGCCCGGCATGATGGCCTTGGCGATGGCTCCGGCGAGCAGGCCGATGATGATCCACGCGAGGATTCCCATGGTGTGTGTCCCTCTTCCTTCAGCACATAAGGACTGAGTCAGCACATCGTGTTTACCGTCCGCGCGCATACAAACGTTTCCTGTGAAAACCGGTCCTCCCCGATCGTGCGGAAGCCGGCCCCAGCGGGACGCGTGCGTGTCAGGGCGACTCGAAGGCCGCGATCTGGGAACCGGGAGAGGAGCCCGGGTGCGTACGGCCCGGCTCGCCGACCGGAGGAGAGGCCACGATGGCACGCGCACACGACTCGCGGCGGGCCGTCCCCGACACGCCGGGGACGCGCGACGACGACGGCGTCACGCGTCGCCGCCCCCTGCGGGAGCAACACGTCGAGGAGACCGTCGAGATCGCTGTTCCGGTGCGCACGGCGTACAACCAGTGGACGCAGTTCAGGACCTTCCCCCGGTTCTCGCCCCTGGTGCACGGCGTGGAACAGATCAGACCCACCGTGACCGCCTGGACCATCGGCTACGGCCGGCTGCGCCACCGCTTCCCGGTGGAGATCGTGGAGCAGGACCCCGACGCCTACCTGGCCTGGCGCGGCCTGGACCAGAACCCCTCCCACCAGGGCGAGGTGGAGTTCAGGCCGACGCGCTCGGGCGGTACGGCACTCACCGTCCGGATGCTCCTGGAGCCGCGCGGAGCCGCGAAACTCCTCGTCGGCTCGTCCAAGGGCGCCCAGGTGGCCGCCCGGCTGCTGCGCCGCGAGCTCCGGAACTTCAAGGAGTTCATCGAGGGCCTGGGGCAAGAAGGCGGGGCCTGGCGCGGCACCATCCGCAACGGCCGTGTCCAGCACGAGCACCCGGAACCGCCGAGGAGCCGGGTGGCCCAGTGGCCCGTCGGCTGACCCGCGTACCGGACCCGGCGAGAGAAAGGCGAACCGATGCAGAACCCGCCCGGTGAGGAGCCGGAGAACACCCTCTCCGTGACACCGCCGAAGAAGTGGGCGGCGGGCGTCCCCGCGGTCGTGCACGCCCTCGAGTACTCCCTGGAGCAGACCTCCCCGCGCAGGGCCGGGGTGGACCTGCTGACGATGAACCAGGTGGGCGGGATCGACTGTCCCGGCTGTGCCTGGGCTGATCCGAAGCCGGGGCACCGGCACCGCAACGAGTACTGCGAGAACGGCGCCAAGCACATCAACGACGAGGCCACGACCCGTCGGATCACCGCCGACTTCTTCCGGGAGCACAGCGTCCCGGACCTCGCCGGGCGCTCCGACATGTGGCTCAACCAGCAGGGCCGGCTCACCGAACCGATGATCAAGCGGCCGGGCTCCGACCACTACGAGCCCATCGGCTGGCAGGACGCCCTGGGCGTGCTCGCCGAAGAGCTCACCTCGCTGCACTCCCCCGACGAAGCCGTCTTCTACACCTCGGGCCGCGCCAGCAACGAAGCCGCCTTCGTCCTGCAGCTCTTCGCCCGCGCCTTCGGCACCAACAACCTGCCGGACTGCAGCAACATGTGCCACGAGTCCAGCGGCTTCGCCCTGAACGAGACGCTGGGCACCGGCAAGGGCACCGTCAGCCTCGACGACCTCCACCACGCCGACCTGATCTTCCTCGTGGGGCAGAACCCCGGCAGCAACCATCCGCGCCAGCTCTCCGCCCTGGAGGAGGCCAAGCGCAACGGCGCCCGCATCGTGGCGGTCAACCCGCTGCCCGAGGCCGGCCTGCGGCGCTTCAAGAACCCGCAGAAGCCGAGCGGGGTCGTCGGCCGCGGCACCCAGATCGCCGACCGTTTCCTCCATATCAAGCCCGGTGGCGACCTCGCCCTGTTCCAGGCCCTGAACCTACTGCTCCTGGAGGCCGAGGACGCCCGGCCCGGCACCGTCCTGGACCACGCCTTCATCGACGCCCACACCGCCGGCTTCGAGGAGTTCGCCCAGCACGCCCGCACTGTCGACTGGGACGAGGTGCGGACAGCGACCGGACTGACCCGCGAGGACATCGAGAAGGTCCGCGACGAGGTCCTGCGCAGCGAACGCGTCGTCGTCTGCTGGGCGATGGGCATCACCCAGCACAAGCACGGCGTGCCCACCATCCGGGAGATCGTCAACTTCCTGCTGCTGCGCGGCAATCTGGGGCGGGCCGGCACCGGCGCCTGCCCGGTCCGCGGGCACAGCAACGTCCAGGGCGACCGCACCATGGGCATCTGGGAGCAGATGCCGGACTCGTTCCTCGACGCGCTTCAGAAGGAGTTCGGCTTCGACCCGCCGCGGCCGCACGGGCTCGACTCCGTGAACTCCATCAAGGCGATGCGCGAGGGCCGCGTGCAGGTGTTCCTCGCCCTGGCCGGGAACTTCGTGCGCGCCGCGCCCGACAGCGCGGTCACCGAGGAGGCGATGCGTTCCTGCCGGCTGACCGCCCACATCTCCACCAAGCTCAACCGCTCGCACACCGTGTGCGGGGACACCGCGCTGATCCTGCCGACCCTCGGCCGCACCGAACGTGATGTCCAGGCCGACGGCGAGCAGTTCGTCACGGTGGAGAACTCCATGAGCGAGGTGCACACCTCCCAGGGGCGCCTCGAACCGGCGTCGCGGCTGCTGCTCAGCGAGGTCGCCATCCTGTGCCGGCTCGCCCGCCGCACCCTCGACGGCAAGACGGACATCCCCTGGGACCGCTTCGAGGCGGACTACGGCACAATCCGCGACCGCATCTCGCGCATCGTGCCGGGGTTCCACGACTTCAACGCGCGGGTGACCCGCCCCGGCGGCTTCCAGCTGCCCAACCCGGTCAACGAGGGCGTGTTCAACACCTCCGCCGACAAAGCCCTGTTCACCTGTAACGAGCGGGTGGTGCCACGGGCCCCCGAGGGCCATCTGCTGTTGCAGACCCTGCGCTCGCACGACCAGTGGAACACCGTCCCGTACACGCTGAACGACCGCTACCGGGGCATCCACGGCAGCCGGCACGTCGTCATGGTCAACCCGGCGGACCTCTCCCGGCTCGGTCTGGCCCAGGGCGACCGCGTCGATCTCGTGAGCGTCTGCGCGGACGGCACCGAGCGGCGGGCCGCGGGCTTCGAGATCGTCCCCTACCCGACCGCACCGGGCTCCGCCGCCGCCTACTACCCCGAGACCAACGTCCTGGTGCCGCTGGACAGCGTCGCCGACATCAGCAACCAGCCCGCGTCCAAGGGCATCGTGGTACGCCTCGAACCCGCTCCCGCCTGACCAGAGGCCCCACGCCCGTCTGACCGACCACCGGGTCGTTCCCGTACGACGGCCCGGACCGGGGTGTTCACCCGAACCGCAGGACGCGCGGTGCGAAGGTGCCCTCGGGGCCGTCGGCGCGGCCCACCGACCACACCGTCGCCGTGCCCGGCACCGGTGCCAGCCGCAGCATCGAGGAGTCGCCCTCCCCGGCCACCGCCGGTTCGCCGTACTCGGTGAACGACTGGCCGTCCCAGGCGAGGAAGTCGGGCCCGGAGACGAGCGGGGCACCGCCGGGCGGGCCCCACTTCTGCGAGCGGGCCACCGCGACCCAGGCCAGGCCGCCGGACGTGTCCGGGGCCAGCGAGCTGATCGAGCCGAAGTCGGTGGGCACGGTCACCCGGCTCCACGACTGGCCGTCCCAGCGGACCAGGAGAGGGGGGATCGGCCGGCCGGGCGGGCCGCCGATGAAGCCGCCGGTACCGCCGGCCCACACCTCGGTCGGCGAGACCGCGAGCACGCTGCCCACGGCCGAGCGCGGGAAGCCGTCCACGACGGTCTGCTGCCACTCCTGTCCGTTCCAGTGCGACACGGCCGCCCCCGAGTCGGTGGCGCCCGCCGCCCACACGTCGTCGGCCGCCAGGACGTGCAGGCCGTACACCGCACCGGGCGGCACCGGCAGCTCCTGCCAGCCCTGACCGTCCCGGCGCAGCAGCACCTGTGCGCCGCCCCGTGAACCGATCAGCCAGGTCTCACCGCCGCCGGTGACGACCTTGGTCAGCGCGACGTCGCGCGGTGGCCGGCTCTCCTGCCAGCCGGTGCCGTCGAAACGGAGCAGGCGGGCGCCGCCGGCCGAGTCGCGGCCGACCGCCCAGACGTCGGTCGGCGAGGTCGCGGCGGTGGACAGCAGCTCCCCCTGCCAGCCGATCCCGGCCAGGCTGTGGCGCTGCCAGGCGGTTCCGTCCCAGCGCAGCATTAGAGGGAAGCCGGGCGCCTGGCGGCCCACGGCGTCGGCGCCGACCGCCCAGGCCAGGTCCGGGCCGAGCGCCACGGCTTCGTTCAGCGCGGCCTGCGGGCGTACCTGTGCCGGGACCGGAACGTGTTGCCAGGACGCGGTGTCCGCCGCGGCCGGGGTCAGGATCGCCATGAAGGCCATGGCGACGGCGAGGGCCGCGACGAGAAGTCTTCGTGCCATGGTCAGCCTCTCCTCCGCTCACTCATCAGGTTGGGTGGGGAGCCGTAGATCTCGGCGGTCCCGAAGGACAGCAGCGCGGATCCGGCTCTCGCCAGCGCGACGGGCCTGACCTCGATCGCGTCGGTGCGCTCGGGGCCGTAGAAGAAGGTCGTGCGGTGGCCGTCGACGCGCGCGTACTTCGACTGGAAGGCGTGGTCGCTGCGCACCGGCAGCCAGAGCGCGCCGTCCGGGCCGCGCACCATGCCCTCCGTGTAGGTGTCGCCCAGGGGCGGGTGGGTGGTGCGCCAGGCGTGCCCGTTCCAGGTCAGCAGATAGGTGGCGGCGGCTCCGTCGGTGTACTGGCT
Organism: Streptomyces sp. LS-MS-L19; assembly: GCF_058382285.1. NCBI lineage: Bacteria > Bacillati > Actinomycetota > Actinomycetes > Kitasatosporales > Streptomycetaceae > Streptomyces > Streptomyces sp. LS-MS-L19. The sequence continues at coordinate 301,467 of NZ_JBYCLL010000001.1, forward strand.
GCCGCCGATCGTGACGCGTCCGGACGGTTCGAGCAGGATCGTGTGCACGTTGCTGTCCGGCGGCAGCGGCACCCGCGCGTCCCGCCAGGCGGTGCCGTCCCACCGCAGCACGGTGGCCCCTGTGGTGGTGTCCGCCCACGCCCAGACGTCGGTGGCGGTGCGCGCGGTGATCCCCATGAGGTACAGCACGCCGTCCGGCACGGCCTGGGAGGTCCAGCCGGAGCCGTCGTGGTGCAGCACCTTCAGGCCGGTCTCGTCCTCACCGACCACCCACGCGGCGCCCGGGACCGCGGTGAAGTCCTGGTAGGTCCACAGGGTCTGCGGCAACGGGACGGAGCTCCACCCGGCCGCCGACCGGCGCAGGATCTCCCCCGCGCCCTCGTGGCCGTGGAGGATCCACACCTCGTCCCCGACGAACTGCACCTTGCCGAGCCAGCCGAGCTCACCGGCTCCGGGGAAGCCGGTGTCCCGGCTCCACGCCGTGCCGTCCCACCGGTACAGAAGGGGCCGCAGCCCGTCGGCGGTGTGTTCCCAGCCGGTCGCCCAGGCCTCGGCCGGCCCGCGGGCGGCGAGGTCGGACACGGTCACCGGCGCGGTGGCCGCCGGCACCGGGAGCACCGTCCAGGCCGGGGTCACGGCGGCGGCCGGCAGGACGGCCGTGACCCACGCGACGACCAGGCAGATGATGACCGCACGGAGACGGTTCACGAGACCCTCCAGTACGCGAAGGCCGCACACGCTATGGGCGTTCACACACCGGTGGACAGACGGCATCCGGCCGTTCGTGAAACCCTCCGGAGAGCACTTCCCGCATCGATTTCGGATGGCAGGAGTGGACGGTGGAAGCCGGGGTAGGCGCTGGTTCGTCGGCCCCGGGGTGGCCGGCGGCGCAGGACTCGACTTCGGGAGGGGAACGATCATGGCGGTGACGACCAGGACGGCGATCGAGTCGGAGACCACCGGACTGCCGCAGCTGGCCGAGCCCTCCCAGGTGGCACCCAAGGACGCGCGGCAGTTGTCGCGGCTGTTCTTCGAGCAGCTGGCCGTCCTGGAGGAGGGCACGCCCGAGTACAGCTACGCCCGCAACACGCTGATCGAGATGAACATGTCCCTGGTCCGCTTCGCGGCCGGCCGGTTCCGCAGCCGCGGGCCGGAGGAGATGGAGGACATCGTCCAGGTCGGCATGATCGGTCTGATCAAGGCCATCGACCGGTTCGAGCTGTCCCGCGAGGCGGAGTTCACCTCCTTCGCGATCCCCTACATCGTGGGCGAGATCAAGCGGTTCTTCCGGGACACCACCTGGGCCGTGCACGTGCCGCGCCGGTTGCAGGAGGCCCGGGTCCAGCTGGCCCGTGCCACCGAGGAACTCCGCAGCCGCCTCGGCCGTACCCCGACGGTGAAGGAACTGTCGGAGCTGATGAGCCTGCCCGAGGACGAGGTCATCGAGGCCCGGATCGCCGCGAACGGCTACAACTCCGCTTCCCTGGACGCCACCATCAGCGGCAGCCAGGACGGCGAGTCCGTCCTCCAGGACTTCATCGGCGCCGACGACACCGCCCTGGAGCTGGTGGAGGACTTCCACGCGCTGGCTCCGCTGATCGCCGGCCTGAAGGAACGCGAGCGGCAGATCATCCACATGCGGTTCGTGGAGGAGCTCACGCAGGCGGAGATAGGCGACCGTCTCGGCATCTCCCAGATGCACGTCTCGCGGCTGCTGTCGCGCACGCTGGGCCGGCTGCGCCAGGGGATGCTCGGCGCCTGCTGACGGGCCTGCGCCCCGGCTGACCACGGCCGTCCGCTGTGCCATGCTCGACGCGTGACGTCACAGGAACAGCCGCCTCCGCGGGGAGCGGCCTCCGACTCCTCGGCCTTGGCGAAGGTGGTCGCGCGGCAGCGGGCCGAGATCGTGGACCTCCAGCGCGTCGCGGCCCTGCTGCCGGTGCTCGAGCGGGCCAAGGGCGCGGTCATGGTGCAGGAGGGCTGTTCCGCCCAGGAGGCCTACGAACTGCTCCTCGACCGGTCCGCGGCAGCCGGCCGCACGCTCGTGGAGGAGTGCTGGCTGACCCTGGGGGCCATCCGTCCGGCCCGTCGGCGGCGCGGACGGCGCCGACGGCGACCGGACACCGACAGCGGCGGCTCGGTGTTCGACTCCGCCCAGTACCTGGTCCCCGCCGAGCCGTCCTCGCGCTCCGCGCCCTCCCCCGGCCCGGCCGGCGACCCCGCTCCCCTGCTGGGCAGGCTCGGCCTGGGCCTCGCGAGTGTGCGGGACCGCCACGAGCTGGCCCGTTGCCTGCTGGAACACCTCGCCGAGGGGGCCGAGGCCGATGCCGTGCTGATCTACCTCGGCGCCGGTGACAGTGTCCGGCTGGCCGGGCACGCGGGCATCGACGGGGTGGACGCCGTCCGCTGGCAGCGGCTGGCCGTCGCCGGGCACGGGTCCGCCGTACGGGATCCGCTGCGCGCCGGGGAGCCCGTCTGGTCGGAGGGGCCCGAGCCGTGCGACGCGTACCGGGTGCCCGGCGACACCCTGAGCCGATGGCCCTCGCGGGCCTGGCTGCCGGTGGACATGGGCGGCGAGTCCGACGAGGTCGTCACCGTGCTGCGCGGCACCGACCGGCCCTTCACGGCCGCCGAACGGGAACTGCTCGTGGCCGCCGTGCAGTTGTGCGCGGGCCGGCTGACGACCCTCGACTCGGGGGTGTCCCGCAGGAAGCCGTCCGTCGACAGTGTGCAGCAGATCTTCGACGCGCTGCCGGGGTCGGTGATCCTGCTCTCCCCGCTGTCCTCGGCCGAGGGTGTCGTGGAGGACTTCCGCATCGAGGCCGCGGCACCCGACTCGGTGGACGTGGCCGGCCGTACGGGACGTCAACTCGTCGGCCTGCGGGTGCTGGAGTGCTATCCGACCTTCGCCGGTACGGAGATGTGGAAGGGGTACCTGGACGTCCTCGCCACGGGCCGGCCGTTCGCGGGCGAGCCGTTCACCTACGAGGAGGTGGTGGCCGGCATCCCGCGGCACTCCAGTTTCTCGCTGCGGGTGGCGCGGCTCGGCGAGCACCTCGTCGTCTCCTGGGTCCGGCACGACATCACGGCACGGCAGGAGCAGCGGCTGGCCACCCTGCAACGGCTGGGCAATCTGGGCTGGGCCGACTGGAACCTGATCAGCGACGCCATCACCTGGTCCCCGCACGTGTTCACGATCTTCGACCGGGACCAGAGCCTCGGACCGCTGCGGCTGGAGGAACTGCCCGAGTGCGTCCTGCCCGAGGACCTGCCCGGACTGACGGAGGCGGCGCAGCGGCTGCTGAGCGACGGCACCGCCATCGACCAGCCCTTCCGCATCACGACCCGGGCGGGGGTGCGTCATCTGCGGATCGTCGCCGAGGCCATCACCGACGCCGACGGCACCCCGCTGGAGGTCCACGGCTTCTTCCAGGACCTCTCCGGTCAACGGGACGCGGAACTGGCCCTGCTCAGCAGCGAACGCGCCGTCTCCGCCCAACGCGGCATGCTCCAGGCCGAACGCAGGATGGCGGCCCGGCTTCAGCAGGCGCTGCTGCCGCTGCCCACGGGTCCGGTCATGCTCGCCGGGCTGTGGACCAACGCCTTCTACCATCCGGCCGAGCGGGGCATCAGCGTCGGCGGCGACTGGTACAGCGCCATCGAACTCCCCAACGGAGACGCGCTGTTCGTCATCGGGGACGTCATGGGGCACGGCATCAACGCCGTGGCGACGATGGCCCAGCTCCGCTTCACCGCCAAGGGCATGATCATCACCGGGTCGAGTCTGACGGACGCGCTCACCCGGCTCAACGCCCTCCTGATGCACCTGCGCTCCCCCGCCGACCGGCACACGACCGCGACAATGATCGTGGCGCGCTACCGTGCCGCCGACCGGACCCTCACCTGGGCGCAGGCCGGCCATCTGCCGCCCCTGCTGGTACGGGACGGCGAGGCGCGCACCGTCGAGCGGCCCGCGGGCATCCTCCTGGGCGCCACCACCACCCCGGTGTTCGCGGAAGCCACCTTGCGCCTCCAGGAGGAGGACCAGCTGCTGCTGTTCACCGACGGTCTGATCGAGCGCCCCGGGCAGGACCTCAGCACGGGCCTGAACTCCCTTGCCACCATGGCCGCGGCGATCCTGGACACGTCCCGCCCGGACAGCCTGAGCACCCTGCACACGTCTCTGGCCCACGCCGACCATCCCGACGACGTGTGCGCGCTCCACATCAGCCTGCCGCGAACGCCATCGGCGGACTGACGCACATCGGCGCCCTGCCGACGGCGGGTCCGTGGCCGTGACCTCGGTGACGGAAGTGACCGAATTGCTGACCGTGCGCATCGGCTGGGTTAATCTCGTCCCTCACGGGGGCCGAACTGGCGTGCATCGAATGTGACTTCGGGGGATTCCTTGTCGGGACAGCGGCCCGTGCCGACGGACGACTCGGCTGCCGCGCTGCGGCGCACCGGCGCCTCACCACTGCGGGCGGCCGACCCTGCGCGGGTCGGCCCTTACGTACCCGTGGCCGTGCTCGGCAGCGGGGGCATGGGGCGGGTCTACCTGGCACGCCCCGCCGACGACGGTCCCGGTCTGGTCGCGGTGAAGGTGATCAGACCGGAGTACGCGGAGGATCCCCGGTTCCGGCGGCGGTTCGAGCGGGAGGCGTCGGTGCACGCCCGGCTGCGCACACCGCACGCCCCGCGCCTGTGCGGCACGGGCTTCGAGGACGAACTGCTGTGGATGGCCACCGAGTACCTCCCCGGCTTCGATCTCGCGGAGGCCGTACGGGAGGGCGGCGCCCTGGAGGCGGCCGCGGTGTGGCGGCTGGTGGCCGAGCTGGGACAGGCCCTGGTGGACCTCGGTGCCGAGGAGATCGTGCACCGGGATCTGAAGCCGTCCAACGTGCTGCTGACCGTCCGGGGCGCACACGTGATCGACTTCGGCATCTCCAAGGCCGTGGACGCGAGCGCCATCACCGGCACGGGCAACCGGGTGGGAACGCCGGCCTACATGTCCCCCGAGCACTTACGGGAAGGCCTGTCCGACGGGGCGTCCGACCTGTTCTCGCTCGGCGGGACACTGGTGTACGCCGCGGCCGGGCGCGCTCCCTTCGGCGACGGCACCGGCGTCGACGTCATGCACCGGGTCGCGTTCGAGGAACCGAAATCCGAGGTGATCGGCGAGATCTCGGCGGCGGACGCGGAACTCGGTGCGCTGCTGACCGCGTGCCTCGCCAAGGACCCCGCACGGCGGCCCACCCCGCGGGAGCTGATCGAACACGCCGAGGCACGTGCCGTGCCGGCCGTCTGGCCGGAGCTGCTGGGCGAGGAACTGTCGGCCCGGCAGCGGGCGTACGAGACACTGCACCGGCTGCCGGTCGCGAGCATGGTCCGGACGCGGGGTCCGGAGGGCCTGTCGCCGCGGTCGCTCCGGCATGCCCCGCAACCCGCCCCAGCCGTCCTGCCCCTCCGCCCCGTAACGGAGCCGCCGGGGCAGGCCGTGGCTTCGTGGGAAAAGCCTCCGGTGCCGGACTCGGCTCCGCTGGAACGCTCCTCGGCGCCGGGCTCGGCGTCCCCGGAAGGCTCCTCGGCGTCCCCGGAACGCTCCTCGGAGTCGCCGGAATCGCCTCCGGCGCCTGTCTCGGCCCAGTCGGCACGCCCCGCCGTGCCAATGGCGCCTTCGCCGGAACGGCCCCCGGCGCCTGCCTCGGCCCCGCCCGGACGCTCCTCGGGACCCGTCGGAGTCCTCGCACGGGTCCGGGAGAAGCCCTGGCCGGTCGTGGCCGCGGGTCTCGTGATCTGCGTGGTGGCCGCGTCGGCCGTTCTGCTCACGAGTCCGGACGGCCCCGGCGGCGGCTCCGCCCCGCAGGCCGGAGGCGCCCGGGCCATCGGCGCCGCACCCCGGGGCGCCTCCACCGCGCCCGGCTCCCGGATGTCCGGCGGGCAGTCCCGGCCGGACCTCGACGGCGCCGTGAACGAAGAAGCGAGCAAGGGCGGGGGCGGGGCCGGCGCCGGGGTCGACCGGGAGCAGCCCGCGGCCTCGAGTCCCACCGGCGACGCGGATGGCGACGCCTCCGCCCCCGGCACCGCGCCCGACGTCTCCCCCTCCCCCACGCCGTCCGACGACAGCCCCACCGCGGACCCCGGCACCGCGCCCTGGCTCTCCGAGTGCACCTACTACAACGGCAACGGCCCCACCCGCCTCGGCGACAGCGGCAAACGCGTGCAGGAGGTGCAGTGCATCCTGACCGAGCGCGGCTACGGCGTGGGAAGCACCGGTGTGGACGGTGAGTTCGGGTCCGGCACCGAGGCCGCGGTCGAGGCCTTCCAGAGCGACCGGGGCCTGGACGCGGACGGCGTCGTGGGCCATGACACCTGGAGTGCGCTGCGCAGCGCGGAGTGACGCAGGCCCGGTGGGCGGGTGCCGGGCCGGCGGGGCTCAGCAGCCTCCGCAGGTGTAGTAGATGACGTCCCAGTGGTTGCCTTCGTCGGCGTAGACGTTGCCGGAACCGGAGCGCCACTGCGGGGCCCCGTCGGCGCGCAGGCCGATGTAGGTGAAGGTGTTGTTGATGTAGGTACCGATGCAGGTGGACTTGGCGTAGTCGAGCTTGTAGCCGTTCCAGTGGGAGTACGTCCCGGAGGCGTGGCCGGTCTCGGTGCCGCCGGTGATGTTCAGGGCGCAGCCGCTCGCGGACTTCAGGGTCTGCGCGCCCTGGGCGGTGGCGAGATTCAGTTGCTCGAAGGACGTACAGCTCGGGTTGTTGCGGTCGGAGCAGTTGCCGGACGACGACCAGGTGATGCCGGCCTGCGCGAACATCGATGTCGCGGTCGCGTGACTGATCTTGGTGTCGGCGAACGCCTCGCCGGCGGTGCCGACGACGGCGGCGCCGGGAGCGATGACAAGCGCGAGGGCGGTCATGACCGAGCGGAGCTTCGGGGCCTTGGTGACGTTCATGCGGGACCTTCCTGCGGTGGGCCGGGTTCCTGTGCGGTGGCTGTGCAGGTGGTGCGGAAGGGAATGATGCCCGGGCCGGTCGCGAGTCGGCCAGGGCACAAATCGGCCCCCGGACGGGGCGGTTGCCGCTGGTGCGACGAGGACGGTTGCCGCTTGTGCGCCGATCGGACCACGTGCGGCGCGCCTCGGTGCTGCGGGCGGCCGGGTGGGGAACATCGGTCGGACGGCGGCGCCGGACGGGCCGCCGGGTACCGCCCGCTGCGTAAAGAGGTCCGGAAATGAAACCGTACGACGGCACTCGCCTCGGTCGTCCGCAGGTGCCGGAGCGCCGCCCTTGCTCCCGGCGCACCTGCGGCGGTCTCCAGCCGCTGCACCGCTCCACTCGGGCGGCGATGTGATGGCGGCGTCGATGGGCGACCCGGCAGGCGGCGGCCGTTACGGCGAGGACGTCTTCCGTCCCGAGCAGGAGGGTGAGGGCGAGCGCATCGACTTCGGCGCTGTCGCGTACGACGAGATCACCATGACGCGGCTACGGGCTCTCGGGGTCGGCCCGGGCTGGAGCTGTCTCGACGTGGGGGCGGGGACGGGCACCGTGTCCCGCCGGCTGCTGGAGGAGGCCGGCGTGGACAGCGTGCTGGCCGTGGACCGTGACGTGCGGTTCCTCGCGCGACGGCCGACGCCCGGTCTGGAGGTGACGGAAGGTGACATCACCGCGCCGGGCTTCGCCGCGGGCCGGTTCCGGCTCGTGCACGCGCGGTTCGTGCTGATGCACCTGGCCGACCGGGAGCGGGTGATCGCGAACCTGGCCGAACTGGTCGAGCCCGGTGGCGTGCTGGTGCTCAGCGACGCGGTGGACCTGACGAACGACCGGACGCCCGACACGCCGTACACGGAGGTGATGCGGGCGATGTGGCTGGGGCTGCGCGCCACCATCGGCACCGATGTCTCGTGGGTGCCGTCCTGTCCCCAGTTGCTGCGCGGGGCCGGACTGGTGCGCGCCGCGGCCGAGCTGTACGTGCCCCCGCTGACGCCGGGCAGTCCCATCAGCCGTTTCTGGGCGGACACCTGGGAGCGCAGCCGAGAGGCCATGCTCGCCACCGGCACGGTCGACGACGACACCGTCGACGCGGCGCTCCTCTATCTGGACTCCGACGAATGCGCCGCGCTGTCGGCCGGCATGATGACGACCTGGGGTTGGAAGCCCGGTCCTGCGGGCTGACGGACCGTTGGTCGTGGCCGCTCAGAGTTTCCGCTGCATGCACACCAGTTGGTCCCGTCCGTCCCATGACTCGGTGACGGTGAAGCCGAGGCGTTCGTAGAGCGCGATCGCCCCGGTCCGCCACCGCCACACCGACAACCGCACGCTGTCGACGCCGTGTTCCGCGGCCTGCGCGAGCGCCTCGCCGAGGAGGCGGGACGCGATGCCGCGGCCGCGGAACGCGGGGTCCGTCCAGAGTCTCTTGATCTCCGAGCGGCCGTCGGCGGGAGCGGTCACGACGAGACAGCCCACGGCGGTGTCCGCCACGCGGGCCACCAGTACGACGTCGTCGGCGAACGCGGTCCAGGGGTCGAGGACTTCGGCCCGGTAGCGGTCCGGGAGACTCTCCACATCGGCGACCGCTTCCCCCTTCTCGGCCTCCGTCCGCAGGTGGTAGTCCGCCAGCAACGCGGCCAGACCTGCCTCGGCCGCGGGGGTCCGGCCCGGCGAGCGCACGACGACAACCTCGGGGTGATCGGTCATGGCGTCAGCATCACACAGCGGAGACCGTCTCCATACGGTCGTCCGGGCCCCCTCCCCCTTACCTCCGCTAGTGCGTCGGAGCGACTCGGGCGGCGCCGAACGGGTGGACTCCCCCGGGGGTGACCGGGCGCAGGGTGTGCTCCCAGGGCAGCGATGGTGACGAACCGCTCCCCCGGACCCGGAAGAGGCACCCAGACGTGAGACGTCGTATCCCCGCTCGTCGTATCCCCGCCCGTCGCATCTGCGCCGCAGCCGTGCTCGTGGCGTCCATGCTGGCTCCGATGGCGGCGGCCCCCGCCACGGCGGCGCAGGCGAACCCGCCCCACCGGTGTGTGGACGACGACTGCCCTCCTCGGGAACTCGACCGTGCGCTGGCCTCGCGGCTGGACAAGGCCATCGAGAAGGTCCGGCGGCAGGCCGGCATTCCCGGTGTCGTCGCGGGACTGTGGATGCCGGGCAAGGGCAGCTACGTCCGCGCGACCGGCGTCGCGGACAAGGCCACCGGCGAGCCGATGAGGGCCGACGTCTTCGTCCGCATCGGCAGCGAGACCAAGACGTTCACGGTCACCGCGCTGCTCGAACTCGTCGACGACGGCCTGATCGGACTCGACGAACCGATCTCCGACTACGTCCACGGTGTGCCCGGCGGGCACCGCATCACGCTGCGCCACCTCGCCGAGATGCGCAGCGGTCTCTTCCCGTACACCGAGGACGCGGACTTCCAGCACGACCTGCTGAGCGACCCGGAGCGTTCGTTCACCCCGCGTCAGGTGCTGGCGTACGGCTTCAAGCACAGGAACACCTTCGCGCCGGGCGCGCAGTTCCAGTACTCCAACACCAACCTCGTCCTGCTCGGGCTGGTGGTCGAGAGGGTCAGCGGGCGCCGGCTGGCCGACTTCCTCGAGCGGCGGGTGCTGCGCCCGGCCCGTCTGCCCCACACGCTGCTTCCCGAGCGCTTCGAGTTCCCCCGGCCGCACCCGCACGGCTACACCGACCAGACGCTGAGCGGTGAGGTCGCCGACAGCACGAACTGGAACCCCAGTTGGGCCTGGGCGGCCGGGGCGATGATCTCCGACCTGCACGACCTGCGCCGCTGGGCGAAGATCGTCGCCACCGGCACCCTGCTGCGGCCGAGGACGCAGGCCGAGAGGCTGAAGATGCTGCCCACCGGCCATCCCGGGACGAGTTACGGCCTCGGCATCTTCGAGAGCGGCGGCTGGATCGGGCACAACGGCTCCATCCCCGGCTACGAGACCGTCACCGTGTATCTGCCCTCGAAGAAGGCCACCCTGGTGCTGATGATCAACACCGACATCACGTACCAGGGCCAGGAACCGTCCTCGCTGCTCGCGCGGGCGATCACGGAGATCGTGACCCCGGACCACGTCTACGACCGCCCGGCGCCCCTGCAATAAGGGCGCGGGCCGGGGCCCGGCCGGGGATCAGCGTGTCTCCCGCGTCTGACGGTTAGGTACATTTGTGCGGACCGATGGGCGCGGGACCCGGCACCTGCCCGCCCGTTCTTCCGAGCCCCCGCGGAGCCTTCTCGTGACCGACCCCTCCGTGCGGCGGCGCCGCCAGGCCCTGTACCTCTTCTTCTTCCTCCCGGGCATCTCCCTGTCCTCCTGGGTGACGCGCACTCCGGACGTGCGGGACCGACTCGGCGTGTCCACGGCGCAGATGGGGTTGATCCTGTTCGGCCTGTCCGTGGGGTCCATGCTCGGCATCCTGTGTTCCGGCCGGTTCGTGGGGCGCCTGGGCACCCGGCCCGTGATCATCCTCGGCACCGTCCTGATCATCGCGGCCACGAGCGTCATCGCGGCCGGCAGCGCCGTCCCGTCGGCGCCCCTGGTCACGGCCGGCCTCTTCCTGTTCGGCGCGGGCATGGGGTCGGGTGAAGTGGCGGTCAACGTGGACGGCGCCGACGTGGAGCGGATCACCGGCACCCCGGTGCTGCCGACGCTGCACGGCTGTTTCAGCCTGGGCACGGTGATCGGCGCCCTGGCCGGAATGGCGGCGACGGCGGCGGAGGTCCCCGTGTCCTGGCACCTCGCCGTGGTCACCCTGGCCGCCACGGGGATGCTGCTCCATGCCGCGCGGGCGCTTCCGAGGGGCGTGGGCCTCAGCACGGAGCCCCGCACGGCCGAGGCGGTGAAGGGTGCCGGGCCGCAGGTCTGGAAGGACCGCAAGCTGCTCCTCATCGGTGCCATCGTGCTGGCCATGGCCCTGGCCGAAGGAGCGGCCAACGACTGGCTGCCGCTGCTCATGGTGGACGGCCACGGCCTGGACGCCACGGCCGGCTCACTCGTCTACGTCGGGTTCGCGGCCGCGATGACCCTGGGCCGCTTCTGCGGCACGTACTTCCTCGTCCGTTTCGGGCGGGCCGCGGTCGTGCGCGCGAGTGCCGTCTCCGGTGCCGTCGGCCTCGTCCTCGTGATCTTCTCCGACAACGTGGTCATAGCGGCGACCTCGGTCCTGTTCTGGGGACTCGGGGCCTCCCTCGGCTTCCCGGTGGCCCTGTCGGCGGCCGGTGACTCGGGTCCCGACCAGACCGCGCGGGTCTCTCTGGTCGCCATCATCGGCTACGTCGCCTTCCTCGTCGGACCACCGGCCCTCGGCTTCCTGGGCGACCACTACGGGCTGCGCTCGGCGATGGTGGCGGTCCTGGTGTTCGTCGCCTCCGCCATCCTCATCGCCCCGGCCGCCGACACCCGCGACCGCACAGCCGCGCCCCTCGACGCCTGACCCGGGACACCCGGGGCTGCCGCGAGGGCGCGGCAGAACATCCGGACCGTGCCGGAATCTCCTAGAGACCCGCACCCCCGGCCACGCACGCTGGGGACATGATCGTTGTGACGGGTGCCACGGGCACCATCGGCAGTGAAGTGGTACGACAGCTCGCGGCGCGCGGTGAGAAGGTGCGCGCCCTGACGCGGGACCCGGCGGGGGCGGAGCTGCCCGCCGGGGTGGAACCGGTGCGCGGCCACCACCGTGACCGGGCCTCGGTGGCGGCGGCCATGGAGGGGGCGCGGGCGGCCTTCCTGGTCGGGGTGTTGGGGGCGGACGACTCCGATCATGACCGGGGTCTGGTCGAGACGGCACGGGCGGCGGGCCTGCGCCGGGTCGTCAAGCTCTCCTCGACGGGCACCGGGGACCCGGCGGTGGGACCGTTCGGCACCTGGCATCTGGCCGGTGAGCAGGCCGTCCGGGACAGCGGACTGGAGTGGACGGTCCTGCGTCCCGCGACCTTCGACTCGAACACGCTGGGCTGGGCGGCCGCCATCAGGCACGGGACCCCCGTACCGAACGCCTATGGCGACGGCAGGCAGGGGATGGTCGATCCGCGGGACATCGCCGAGGTCGCCACCCTGGCGCTGCTCGACGCACGGCACGCCGGGCGGACGTACACGCTGACCGGCCCGGAGACACTGAGCGTTCCCGAGCAGATCGACGTGCTCCAGGACGTTCTCGGCCGTCCGATCGCGCGGCACGACCTGTCACCGGCCGAGGAACGTGAGCATCTGCGTGCGCTGGGCCTCGACGACGCGTTCCTGCGGGCCGGGGCATTTATCAGGGGCGGTGGCTGCGATGTCGTGACGCGGGATGTGCCGGAGGTGCTGGGGCGGCCGGCGCGGACCTTCCGGGAGTGGGTACGGGACCACAAGGGAGCCTTCCTGGCGGAATGAGGGGACGTGGGTGCGAGGGGCCGGCGGACGGGCAGGAGAGGCTGACAGCTCCTGGTAACAACTGTTACCATCACGCCATGGCGAAGACACAGCTGGGCGCGCGGATCGACGACGAGATCGTGGAGCTGGCCAAGGCTCGCGCGAAGGACCGCGGGCTGCCGCTCGGGGACTACATCGCCGCTCTCGTGCTCGACGACGCCAGTGGGCTGCGTCGACAGGGGCTGGACGCGGCACGGCGCTTCCTCGACGAGCACCAGGCGGTCTTCGACGAGGTCGAGGACGCCGACCGGGACGTCCCGGGGACGCACGCCGCGTGATGGACCTGTACATCGACGTCCCGTGGATCCTCCAGGTCGCCGAGCTCGCGGGCGCCGGGGATCCCGCCCCCGAGGACTACGGGGTGCCGGTGGCGGCGGTCGCCGGGCACCGCGCCGAGCTGCTGGAGCAGCCTGTCTACGACGGGCCCTACGCGAGGGCCGCCGCCCTGGTGCACGTCCTCGGCCGGTGCCGCTGGCTGGAGCGTTCCAACATGGCGGTGGCCGCCGCGACGGGCGTCATGTACCTGGAGGCCTCCGGCATCCCGGTCAAGCCGACCCGCGAGGACGCCGTCGCCCTGCGGGACCTGCTCCGCGACCCCACCTGCACCGCGGCGAGGATCGCGACGCTCCTGCGGGGCTGGCCGCGGGCCACCTGAGAGCGAAGGGGTCCGGCTTCCCCTCCAGAGAGGCGACGCGGTGTGCTCCTGTCGACACGTCACCTCGCCTCGGCCAGCCAGTGGGCGTCGGGACCGGCGGGGAAGCGCAGCCGGCCGGTCGTGTCGTGCACGGCACGCCATACCGTCTCGGCCACGTCGGTCTCCGTGGTGAACAGCTCCTGGCCGGTGAAGGAGTCCATGGACCTCTTCGCCCACGGTGCGTAGGGCGCCGGCACCAACTCGTCCGGTGAGGCGCCGTTCGTGGCCCGGGTGGCGAAGTTCGTCGTCAGGCAGGCGCCGGGCTGGACCGTCTTCGCCTGCACACCGAAGGGCGCGAGTTCGAGTGCGAGGGACGCGGTGAACCCCTCGACGGCCATCTTGCTCGCCTTGTAGACGGCGGAGAGCGGCATGTGGCCCAGCACCACGCTGGAGGTCACGTTGACCACCACGCCAGAGCCGCGTTCCCGGAACCGGGGCAGCACGGCCTGCGTGGTCGCCATGACACCGAAGGTGTTGGTCTCGAACACGTCCCGTACCCGGGCCATGGGGGTGCCCTCGAACACGCTGATCGAGGGCACGCCCGCATTGTTGACCAGGACGTCGACGGGTCCCGCCGCCTCGAGCGCGGCCGTGATGCTCGCGGGCTCGGTCACGTCGAGTGCGACGACACGCAGCCGGTCCGACTCGGGCAGGAGACCCGCGCGCGGGGTGCGCATCGTGGCGATGACGTTCCAGCCGTGCGCGTGGAAGTGGAGGGCGGTCGCCCGGCCGTATCCGGACGACGTACCCGTGATCAGAACCGTCTTCATGCTGTGCCCCTCGGCGATGTGATGAGATCCGCGGAGACCGGCATTTCGTGCTCCGCGGATGAACCGGCCATCCCATTGAATCGCTCTGACCTGCGGGAACAGTAGAACTATCCTCGCTCCCCCTTGCGCGATCCTCTCAGGGCAGGACACCGGCGGGCGCGCGCACCGCGTCCCGCAGGCGCGCGGCGTCGCGGCTCGGCGGGGCGCCGAACCGGCGGCGGTACTCCCGGCTGAACTGGGAGGGATTGTCGTAGCCGACGCGCTGGCCGACTCCCGTGACATCGCCCGGGTGGGTGGCGAGCAGCAGGCGGGCTTCCTGGAGCCGGATCTGCTTCTGGAACTGGATGGGGCTCATCGCGGTCACCGCCTGGAAGTTGCGGTAGAACGCGGAGGGGCTCATGCCGGACATCCGGGCCACGTCCTCGACCCGGAAGGGCTGCGCGTAGTTCTCGCGGATCCAGCGCACGGCCCGGGAGACATGGCTGAGGCTGCTGTCGGCGAGGCCGAGCTGGCGGACCGTCGCCCCCTGTTCGCCGGTGATCAGCCGCCACAGGATCTCGCGTTTGACGAGCGGGGCCAGTACGGCTCTGTCGCGGGGCTCGTCGAGCAGCCGCAACAGCCGGACCACCGCGTCGAGCAGCGCGGGAGGGGCATCGCTCACGGCGATCCCCGAGGGTGCACCCGCGCCGGTGCGGGGGGTGTCCCCGGGGCCGGCCTGGAGGAGCAGTTCGGCGACGGCGGACGGTTCCAGCGTGAGTCCGAAGCCGAGGGCCGGGTGGCCCGGGTCGGCCCGGGTGAACTGCCCGGTGACGGGGAGGTCGACGGATGCGACCAGGAACTGCCCGGGACCGTACTCGTAGATCCGGTCACCGAGAGCGAGTCGTTTGGCGCCCTGGGCGATGACCGCGAGCACCATGCCGGACATGGAGGGGGTCGGCGGGTCGGACCGGTCGACCTTGGAGACGAGGACGCCGTCGATGGCGGTGGTCCAGTCAGGTCGGACGTGCCGGGCGAGCAGGGTGCGGAGCTCTTCGAGAGGCATGGGGCCATTGCAGCACCATCGCTGGGCACTGCTCCCGTTCTCGGGAGGATCGTGCAAGTGCGGGCGAGCATCGTTCTAACATTTGTGCAGGTCAGACGCGTTGAATGGAGTCACATCACTCCACCGCCGACCGCGAGGACGACCATGATCGCCACATATGGCTTCAGCGCCACCCTGACCGCCAAGCCCGCCGCCGGAGACCGGCTGGTCGAGCTGTTGCTGACCGGCCTGGACGAGGGCAGTCCGGGCGCGAGCGAGCACTGCGTCGTCTACCTGGTCTCGCGCTCCGCGTCCGACCCCGACGTCGTCCACGTCACCGAGGGCTGGACCAGCGAGGACGACCATCACCGCATCTTCGCCGGTACGGCCGCCCAGGCCATCGTGGCGCGGGTCGGCACGCTGCTGGCCAAGGAGCCGGAGTACGCCGACCACGTCCCCGTCGGCGGCAAAGCCGCTTTTGCGCAGCCCTGACCGCCTCTCCCCGGCGCCACCCTCACCAGGCCGAATCCCCGGAACCCCGGAATCCCGACGAAAGGCAACGACCGTGACCATGGCACGCCCCGCCCTGGACCCCGAACTGCGTGAACTCCTGGCCGACATGCCTCTCATGTCCGAGCTCACCCCGGAAGTCCTCGCACACCTGCGCCAACTTCCCTCGACGCCCGTCGAATCCCTCCTCGAGCACCGACAGGTCGACCGGCGGGAGATCACTGTGCCCGCCAAGGACGGGACCCCGATCCCCCTGTCGGTCCTCAGTCCCGCGGGCGGCGATCGCGGCACCGCCGCGCCCTGCGTCTACTGGATCCACGGCGGCGGGATGGTCATGGGCGACCGCTTCTCCCAGATCGACATCCCGCTGGAGTGGCTCGACCGGTTCGGCGCGGTCGTGGTCTCCGTGGACTACCGCCTCGCACCGGAGGCCGGCGGCACCGTCCTGGTCGACGACTGCTACGAAGGGCTGCTCTGGGTCGCGGAACACACCGCCGAACTGGGCGTCGACCCCGCCCGGATCGTCGTCGCGGGCGCCAGCGCGGGAGGCGGCCTCGCCGCGGGGGTCAGCCTGCTCGCCCGCGACCTGGGCGGTCCCGCGATCGCCGGCCAGATGCTGGTCTGCCCCATGCTCGACCATCGCAACGCCACCACGTCCAGCCGCCAGTACTCCGGCACCCCGGGTGTCTGGACCGGCGAGATGAACGCCTTCGGATGGCGCTCCGTCCTCGGCGACCGCGCCGACGCCGAGGTCTCCCCCTACGTGTCACCGGCGTCGGCACAGAACCTCTCCGACCTGCCGACCGCCTACATCGACACCGGCTCCGCAGAGGTCTTCCGCGACGAGGACACCGACTACGCCACCCGCATCTGGGCGGCCGGTGGGCAGGCCGAACTCCACGTGTGGGCAGGCGGCTTCCACGGCTTCGACGCCCTCTACCCGCACGCACACCTATCGACCACGGCGCGCCGCACCCGAACCGACTGGCTCACACGACTGCTGTCCCGCGACCCCGGTGCACAGGGCCACTGACGCGGCGCGTTCGCTCCCCAGGGCCGTCCCGCCGGGTCACCGTCAGTCGGGGAAGTCCGGCAAGCCGTCGAAGAGGGCCAGGCGGACCGTGATGCGCTTGCCGACGGACTCCCGGTGTGCCTCGAAGCCCTGGACCACCGCCATCACGATCTCCAGACCGTGCTGACCGACGCGCCCCGCGTCGGCGGCGCGCGCCAGCGGAAGCGTCGGATCGCTGTCCCAGACCTGGATCTCCAGCATCCCGTCCTGGATGCGCAGGTGCAGCAGCACCGGCCCCGGCGCGTACTTCAGCGCGTTGGTGACCAGCTCGCTGACCACCAGCTGCCCCAGATCCATGGTGCGGGCCGACACCGGTAGTCCCCGTTCACCCTGCACCCGCGCCAGGAACTTCGACGTCTGGCTCCGCGCGTCGGCGATGCAGCCGTCCGCTCCGTCCAGGGCCACGGTCACCTCGACAGGTGCGGCTTCCGGCATCCGCGAACACTCCTCAGGCAGGACCCGCACCCTGCCGACCATCTCCAGTACCCCGTTCATGGGCGCCCGGATACCCCGTCATTCCCGCCTTACTCCTGTGCCGCCCCGGATCCGTGCCGCCCTCGAACGAAAAGCCCGTCCCATGCTTCGCACTCGGGCTTCCTGGGCAACGGTGGCAACAAGGCGTGAGAGCCCCCGTCGAACGCGCAGAGGACGCAACAAGTGGCAGACAACCGGGAAGCAGTGGGTCACGGCAGACTCTCCGTGGTCCGCACCGAGACCGACGACATCACCGTCCTCGTTCTCGAAGGAGAGATCGACCACCAGAGCGTGCCCGGACTGACGCGGGCCCTGTCCCCGGCGGACACCGCCGCCGGTCACCGGGTCGTGGTCGACCTGAGCCGGGTCACGTTCATGGACTCCAGCGGTGTCAACGCCCTCATCTCGGCCTTCCACACCACGCAGGCCGCGCAGGGCTGGCTGCGGCTCGCGGGGGCGCGGGGGGCCGTGCTGCGCACTCTCCAGCTCGTGGGGCTCGACACCTTCGTGCCCTGTCACCCGACCCTGGAGGACGCCCTCGCCGCGACCGACCCGGGCGCCTGAAAAACGGGACGAGTACCCGGGATCACCCCCCTCATGCCAAGTTCATGACCTCTTTTTTCGCTGTGTCACAACGCTCCCGCCGGGCTTTGGCCGCCGCTCGGAACCTGGGTTAATCTTCGACGGATTTCTCATCGGGCAACACCGTGGGGTGCGGGATTGCCGCTGGTGAGCGAGCCTGTGACAGGGCTCGGCGCGGTTCCGAGTCCCCGGCGCGGGGACTCTTGGGGAGCGGAACGAGGGTGCCATGACCAGCACGTCGACGGAGGCCCGGGAGCAGGCTCCCGGCGAGCAGGAACTGCGGCAGTTGCTGGCCGGGCTGACCGCCGTGCGCGACGGCGACTTCGGCACCCGGCTGCCGTCCGACGGACAGGGTCTGCTGGGCGACATCGCCACGGTCTTCAACGGCATGGTCGACCAGCTGTCCGTGTTCACCTCCGAGGTCACGCGCGTGGCCCGCGAGGTCGGCACCGAGGGCACGCTGGGCGGGCAGGCCGAGGTGCCGGGGGTCTCCGGCACCTGGGCGGACCTGACCGACTCGGTCAACGCGATGGCGGGCAACCTGACGACGCAGGTCCGTGACATCGCCCAGGTGGCGACCGCGGTGGCCAAGGGCGACCTGTCCCAGAAGATCGACGTGCCCGCGCGCGGGGAGATCCTCCAGCTGAAGGAGACCGTCAACACGATGGTCGACCAGCTGTCCGCGTTCGCCGACGAGGTCACCCGCGTCGCACGCGAGGTCGGCAGCGAGGGCCGGCTGGGCGGCCAGGCGCAGGTGCCGGGGGTGGGCGGGGTCTGGCGCGACCTCACCGATTCGGTCAATTTCATGGCCGGAAACCTGACGTCCCAGGTCCGCAACATCGCACAGGTGACGACGGCGGTGGCGCAGGGCGACCTCTCCCAGAAGATCACCGTCGACGCCCGCGGCGAGATCCTCGAACTCAAGAACACCATCAACACGATGGTCGACCAGCTCTCCGCCTTCGCCGACGAAGTCACCCGCGTCGCCCGCGAAGTCGGCACCGAGGGACGGCTGGGCGGGCAGGCCGACGTGAAGGGCGTCAAGGGCACCTGGCGCGACCTCACCGACTCCGTGAACTTCATGGGCGGCAACCTCACCGCGCAGGTCCGCAACATCGCCCAGGTGGCCACGGCGGTGGCGCAGGGCGACCTCTCCCAGAAGATCACCGTCGACGCCCGCGGCGAGATCCTCGAACTCAAGAACACCATCAACACGATGGTCGACCAGCTCTCCGCCTTCGCCGACGAAGTCACCCGCGTCGCCCGCGAGGTCGGCACCGAGGGCAACCTCGGCGGACAGGCGATCGTCCGGGGTGTGTCGGGCACCTGGAAGGACCTGACCGACAACGTCAACGTGATGGCGTCCAACCTGACCGGACAGGTCCGCTCGATCGCCCAGGTCGCCACCGCCGTGGCCCGCGGTGACCTCTCGCAGAAGATCACCGTCGAGGCCAAGGGCGAGGTCGCCGCCCTGGCCGACGTCATCAACACGATGGTCGACACGCTGTCCGCGTTCGCCAACGAGGTGACCCGCGTGGCCCGCGAGGTCGGCACCGAGGGACGCCTCGGCGGCCAGGCGCACGTGCCCAACGTGGCCGGCACCTGGAAGGACCTCACCGACAACGTCAACTCCATGGCCAACAACCTCACCGGGCAGGTCCGCAACATCGCCCTGGTGACGACCGCGGTGGCCAACGGCGACCTGTCCAAGAAGATCGACGTCGACGCCCGGGGCGAGATCCTGGAGCTGAAGACGACCATCAACACGATGGTCGACCAGCTGTCGTCGTTCGCCGCCGAGGTCACCCGTGTGGCCCGGGAGGTCGGCAGCGAGGGCCGGCTCGGCGGACAGGCCGAGGTCGAGGGTGTCGAGGGCACCTGGAAGCGGCTGACGGAGAACGTCAACGAGCTGGCCGGGAACCTCACCCGGCAGGTCCGCGCCATCGCCGAGGTCGCGAGCGCCGTGGCCGAGGGCGACCTGACCCGGTCGATCAGGGTGGAGGCCTCCGGCGAGGTCGCCGAGCTCAAGGACAACATCAACTCCATGGTGGAGTCCCTGCGCGAGACCACGCGGGCCAACCAGGAGCAGGACTGGCTCAAGACCAACCTCGCCCGGATCTCCAGCCTGATGCAGGGCCACCGCGACCTGCCCGTGGTCGCCGAGCTCATCATGGACGAGCTCACGCCCCTGGTGTCGGCCCAGTACGGCGCCTTCTACCTGGCCGAGGACACCGTCCGCGGGCCCGAACTGCGGCTGGTGGGCTCGTACGGCTATCCGGACGACGCCGAGCGGCCCACCCGTATCCCGGTGGGGCGCTCGCTGGTCGGGCAGGCCGCACGCAACCGCCGTACCGTCACCGTGGAGGAACTGCCCGAGGGGTACGTCACCATCTCCTCCGGTCTCGGACAGGTGTCGCCGACCGCGCTGGTGGTGCTGCCCATCGTGGTCGAGGAGCAGGTCCTCGGGGTGATCGAGCTGGCGTCCGTCAGCCGCTTCACCCAGATCCACCAGGACTTCCTGGCCCAGCTGATGCCGACCATCGGCGTCAACCTCAACACCATCGTGGCCAACGTCCGCACCGACGAGCTGCTCGACGAGTCGCAGCGGCTGACCGCCGAACTCCAGGCCCGCTCCGAGGAGTTGCAGGTCCAGCAGGACGAACTCCAGCGCTCCAACGCGGAACTGGAGGAGAAGGCCTCCCTGCTGGCCTCGCAGAACCGCGACATCGAGGCGAAGAACCTCCAGATCGAGCAGGCCCGGCAGGAACTGGAGACCCGGGCGCAGCAGTTGTCGCTGGCGTCCAAGTACAAGTCGGAGTTCCTGGCCAACATGAGCCACGAGCTGCGCACCCCGCTCAACAGCCTGCTGATCCTGGCCCAGTTGCTGGCCCAGAACCCCTCGCGCAACCTCACCCCGAAGCAGGTCGAGTACGCGGGCATCATCCACTCCGCGGGCTCGGACCTGCTCCAGCTGATCAACGACATCCTCGACCTGTCCAAGGTCGAGGCGGGCAAGATGGACGTGGCCCCTGAGCGGGTGCCGCTGCGCAAGCTCCTGGAGTACGTCGAGGCGACGTTCCGGCCGATGACGACGCAGAAGAGCCTGGAGTTCACGGTCTCCACCGCGCCCGGCACCCCGGCCGACCTGCTCACCGACGACTCCCGGCTGCGGCAGATCCTGCGCAACCTGCTGTCGAACGCGGTGAAGTTCACCGAGCAGGGCAGGGTGGAGCTGCGCATCGAGCCCGCCGCCGACAGTGAGGTCCCGCCGGGTGTGCACCGCGGCGGACCGATCGTGGCGTTCCGGGTCAAGGACACCGGCATCGGCATCCCGCAGCAGCAACTGGAGACGATCTTCGGGGCGTTCCAGCAGGCCGACGGGACGACCAGCCGCAAGTACGGCGGCACCGGGCTCGGTCTGTCCATCACCCGCGAGATCGCCCACCTGCTGGGCGGTGCGGTCACGGTCGACAGCACGCCCGGCCAGGGCAGCACCTTCACGCTCCATCTCCCGGTGGCGCGCGCCGACTTCGAGGAGCAGCTGGAGAACGGGGGGCGGCCGGCGGAGCCGTCGTACGACAGCCTCGACCCGGAGGAGGAGGCGGCACCGCGCGCGCTCGCGGGCCCCGCGTCCTCCGCCGAGCCGCGCAGGCGGCGGCTGCTGGTCATCGAGGAGCGCCCGCGCGGTCTGCTCACCCTGGTCGCCGAGCGGGCCGTCGCGGACCTCGCCCAGGACCCCGACGATCCGCACGGGGCGATCGACATCATCACGGCGGTGGGGGCGCAGGAGGCGGCGAGCACGCTGGCGGCCGACCCCTGCCACTGTGTCGTCCTCGAACTCGGCATGCCGCACGACGAGGGCGCGGACTTCCTGGAGGCCATGCGCGGCGACTCGGCGCTGGCCAGCGTGCCCGTCCTCGTGCACACCGGGCACCGGGTGTCCATGGGGCAGGAGCAGGGGCTGCGGGCCCTGGCGGGCGACCGGCCGCTGGACTTCCTGTCCAGCCTGGACGACCTGCGGGAGCGCATCACCCTGCACCTGTCCGCCGAGCAGCCCGGTGACGTGCTGTCGCTGGTGCGCTCCGAGGAGCCCCAGCGGCCCGCCGCGCAGGTGGTCGACGACTCCTTCCTCGGCCGTACGGTCCTCGTGGTCGACGACGACGCGCGCAACCTGTTCGCGCTCAGCGGGGTGCTGGAACTGCACGGCTTCCAGGTGCTGCACGCGGACAACGGCCGCAAGGGCATCGAGATGCTGCTCGCGCACCCGGACATCTCGCTGGTCCTGATGGACGTGATGATGCCGGAGATGGACGGGTACACGGCCACCACGGAGATCCGTTCGATGCCGCAGTACGCGGAGCTGCCGATCATCGCGGTCACCGCGAAGGCCATGCCGGGCGACCAGGAGAAGAGCCTGGCGTCGGGAGCCAACGACTACGTCACCAAGCCCGTCGACACGAGCGACCTCATGGCCCGGGTCCGGCGGTGGCTGCCCGCGTGAGATCACGTCGAGCACCCCAGCCGCCCGAGTGACGTCCCCAGCCGAGGAACAGGCCCCCCGTGAGTGATCTCCGTCAGCCGCCCGAGCCGCACAGCGCCGCTGTGGGGGAACAGCCCGCGCTCCAGGGCGGCGAGCCGTCCGCGGGGGCGGAGGGCCGCGAGGAGGCGTCACCCGTCGGCAGGCTGGCGGCGACCGTGGCCCGGCTGCGCCAGGAGGTGCGCGCCGCGCAGGCCGAGGCGGACGGGCGGGCCCTGATCGAACTGGCCAAGGGCATCCTGGTCGAGCGGCTCGGCTGTGGTCCGGCGCAGGCCTCGCGGCAGCTCGCCGAGCTCACCGCGCAGGCGGGGGTGACCCCGCTGGAGTTCGCCGTCGAGGTGATCAACCAGGCCTCACGCGACCGGCTCTCGGAGGTGACCAGCGCCTTCCTCGCCGCCACCGCCGACCCGTCCGCGGGGCGCACCGCCGCCGCCGATCCCGCCGACGGGCA
The DNA here is from genome assembly GCF_058382285.1 of Streptomyces sp. LS-MS-L19. Lineage (NCBI taxonomy): Bacteria > Bacillati > Actinomycetota > Actinomycetes > Kitasatosporales > Streptomycetaceae > Streptomyces > Streptomyces sp. LS-MS-L19. The sequence goes on from NZ_JBYCLL010000001.1 coordinate 323,996, forward strand.
CTCCTCCGCCGTACGGCTGCGGGCCGCCGAGAGCGGGGCGCTGGCCGCCGAGGACACCCAGGCGGTCGCCGACTCCCTGCTGGAGCACGCGCTGACCCCGCTGGGCGCGGAGGCGGTGGCCATCTGGGCGCTGGGGGCCGACGGCTCCCTCACCCTGGCGGGCAGCGCGGGGTTCGCCCCGGCCGAGGCGGGACGCTGGCGGCATGTGCCGCCGGGTGTGACGACCGTGGCGCGCCGCGGGCTCACCGAACGCACCGGGCAGTGGATCCGCAGTCTGTCCGAGACCGGCCTGCCCTCCATCGGACAGCACCACCACAGCGACGGCGGCCGGGTCGCCGTACCGGCCGAGGCGGGCGGGCGCATCCACGGAGTGCTGGAGATCGCCTGGCCCGCGCCGCTGGAGTCCCCTCCCGCGGCGATCGTCCGGCAGGTCGAGGCGCTGGCCGAACTGTGCGCGCACACCCTGGAGACGTCCGCGCTCCATCATCCGGACGGCGCTCCGGCCCCGCGCGTGCTGCCGGACGTCACCGAGCTGATGGACCTGGCCGACGGGCTGCACGACCCGGCTCTGGTGCTGGTGCCGCACCTGGGCCCGGACGGGCGTCTCGTCGACTTCCGCATCCACCACGTCAACAGCCGCTTCCTCGATCCGGCCGGACGGCCGCGTGGCGTGGTGAGCGGCGCGCTGCTGCTGGAGGCCTATCCGATGGCCGCGGGGCAGAGTGAGCTGTTCGAGCGGGTGGAGCGCGTCTACGCCACCGGTGAGCCCTTCCGTGCGCACCGGATGCGGCTGACCGCGCTGGTGGACGACGTCCAGCTGGCGGCGGTCGCCGACATCAACGTCAGCCGGCACGGCGGCAGCGTCCTGCTGATCTGGCGCATCGAGGACGAGACGGCCCGCCTGGCGAGCCTGCTCCAGCACGCCCAGCGCCTGGGCCGCATCGGTGGTTTCGAGGAGAACCTGCTGACCGGCGAGATCACCTGGAACGGCCAGCTCTTCCACCTCTACGGCAAGCCCGCCTCCGAGCCCCCCGTGCCGCTGGAGGACCTGCCCGCGCACGCCCATCCCGACGACGCCGTCGCCATCGGCCGGTTCCTGCGCACCCTGCTCCACCAACGCCGGCCGGCGTCCACCGCGTTCCGGCTGCAACGCCCCGACGGCGTCACCCGGCACATCCGGGTGGTGGCGGAGCCGGTCCTCGACTCGGCGGGACAGCTGTACGTCGTGCGCGGCGCCTATCAGGACATCTCCGCGCACCACTGGACCGAGGTGGCCCTGGCCGCCACCCGTGACCAGCTGGCCCACACCGAGCAGGAGGCCAGCGAACGCGACCGGCTCACCCTTCAGCTCCAGCACGCCATCATGCCCCCGGCGCAGGCGCCGCTGGAGGTTCCGGGGCTGGACCTCGCGGTGCGCTACCGGCCGGCGGAGACCCAGCACCTGGTCGGCGGTGACTGGTACGACGCGGTCGTGCTGCCGTCCCGGCTGGTGCTGCTGTGCGTGGGCGACGTCGCCGGGCACGGCATCGAGGCGGCCACCAGCATGGTCGTCCTGCGGAACGCGCTGCGCGGGCTCGCCGTGACCGGTGCCGGGCCCGGCCAGCTGCTGTCCTGGCTCAACATGGTGGCGCACCATCTGACCGGGGCCGTCACCGCCACGGCGGTCTGCGGGCTGTACGACCCCGAGCACAACACCCTGCGCTGGGCGCGGGCCGGCCATCTGCCGCCGGTCCTGGTGCGCGGCTCCGACGCGGCGCCGCTGCCGCTGGTCAAGGGGCTGCTGCTGGGTGCCGTGCCGGAGGCGACGTACGAGGAGCACGAGGTGCAGCTCGCCGCCGAGGACACGCTGCTGATGTACACGGACGGTCTGATCGAACGCCGGGACCGGTCCGTCGAGGAGTCGCTGGCGCAGTTCCTGACCGTTGCGCGGGCGGTCCCGCCCACCCTGGACCAGCAGTTGGACCGGCTGCTCACGCACAGCAGGTCGGACACGGACGACGACACCTGCATCGTGGGCATCCGGGTCGCCTGAGGGTCCGTCGATCCGCCGGGCTTGTGTCCGCGCATACGGGGAACGCGGTTGCTCCGAACGATCGGGGAGACGTCATGCCACGCGTCAAGGAGTACCGCGTCGCCGCGTCCGGCCGGTGGACGGACGAGGAGGAGGGCCGCCGTCGGCTGGTCGGACACCTTCCCGGAGTCCGGGGGCGCGGCCGACCGGGTGCGGCGTGTCCGCGCTGTGCCTCCGTGGCGGGACGGCGCGGGAGCGACGCCCGGCCCAGGTGGCACCGCACCGACCCGAGACCGTGAAGGGAGCCGGCATGGCCGACAGGAAGGGTTCCGGTGTCCCGGACCGGCCGGCGCGGACCGCCGCCGACGTGTTCGGCTGGCGTGAGCTGCGGCCGGGGCAGCGGGACGCGATGGAGGCGGTCCTGCAGGGCCGGGACACGCTGGCCGTCATGCCCACCGGGGCCGGGAAGTCGGCGGTGTACCAGGTGACCGGGCTGCTGCTCTCGGGGCCCACGGTGGTGGTCTCCCCGCTGATCGCTCTCCAGCGGGACCAGATCGCCGGTCTGCTCAGCCACGACGAGGCCCCGGACGCCGTCGCCGTCAACTCCGCGCAGGCGGCCGGAGAGGTCGAGGCCGCCTGGGAGGCGGTCCGGCACGGCGACGCGGAGTTCCTGTTCCTCTCCCCCGAGCAGCTCGCCAAGGACGAGGTGGTCGAACGCCTTGCCCAGGTCGCGCCCTCGCTGTTCGTCGTCGACGAGGCCCAGTGCGTCGCCGCCTGGGGCCACGACTTCCGTCCCGACTACCTGCGGCTGGCCCAGGCGATCCAGCGAGTGGGACGGCCCACCGTGCTCGCCCTCACCGCCACGGCCGCCCCGCCGGTGCGCGAGGAGATCGTGGAGCGGCTCGGCATGGAGGATCCGGCACTGGTCGTGGCCGGTTTCGACCGGCCCAACATCGCGTTGGAGGTGCGCCGCTTCCTGGACGACACGGACAAGCGCCGGATGGTGGTGGAGCGTGCCGCGGCGGAACCCAAGCCGGGGATCGTCTACACCGCGACCCGCAAGGACGCCGAGGCGTACGCGGACGATCTCGCCTCGCTGGGGCTGTCGGCCGCCGCCTACCACGCGGGACTGGCGGCCGGTGAGCGCTCCCGGGTGCACGACGCCTTCCTGGCCGGTGAGACCGACGTCGTGGTGGCCACCTCCGCCTTCGGCATGGGCATCGACAAGAAGGACGTGCGGTTCGTGCTGCACGCGTCCGTCCCCGGCTCGCTCGACGCCTACTACCAGGAGATCGGCCGTGCGGGCCGCGACGGCGGTCCCGCGGTGGCCGCCCTGCACTACCGGCCGCAGGACAGCGGCCTCCAGCGCCTGTTCGCCACGCGCGCGCCGGACGAGGAGACCCTCCGCGCGGTCGCCGAGCACATCCACGAGCAGGGTGGTCCCGTCGAGCCGGAGGCCGTCGCGAAGGAGACGGGGCTCTCGCGCAGACGCGTGACGGCCGCCGTCAATCTGCTGGAGCAGGCGGGGGCCGTGCGCACCGCGGACGACGGTCGGGTGCGCGCCGTCGCCGGGACGACGGCCGGGGAAGCGGCCCGGCGAGGTGCGGAGGAGGCCGGGGCGCGCAGGAGGCTGGAGGAGTCGCGGCTGGCCATGATGCTGGGCTACGCCGAGGCCACGGGCTGCCGACGGCGCTTCCTGCTCGGCTACTTCGGTGAGCCCTACGACACCCCGTGCGGGGCCTGCGACCTGTGCACGGCTCCCGAGTCCAGGCCCGGGGACAGTGTCGTCGACGGGGTGGGGAGCGCGGGCGAGGAGCCCGCCACCCCTGGGGCCGCCCCGTATGCGTCAGGCACGCTGGTGCGGCACGCGGAGTGGGGAGAGGGCACGGTGATGAGCGAGGAGGGCGACCGCATCACCGTGCTGTTCGAGTCGATGGGATACCGGACGCTGTCCCTGGCCGCGATCTCCGGCAAGGGCCTCCTCAGCGCCGCGCCACCACCCGCAGCGTCTTGACCTCGGGGTCGGCGGCGTCCGGGATCAGCACGCCGTGCTCGACGCCGCTGCGCAGATAGTCCAGGACCTCGTCGGTGATGACCTCGCCCGGCGCGATCGCGGGGACACCCGGCGGGTAGGGGCTGATCATCTCGGCGGCGATCCGGCCGGCGGCCCGCTCGGCGGGCACGTGGTCGACCTCGGCGAAGAACGCGTCGCGGGGCAGCATGGCCTGCTCCAGTTCCAGGGCCGAGGGCTCGGGCAGGCGTACCGGCGGCCGGCGTTCGATGGAGTCGGCGCCCTCGGTGAGGGCGCGCAGGGCGTCCAGCAGCGCCTTCTCCGTCTCGTCGTCGTCGGCGTGGGTGATGGACGCGCTGATCCGGCAGGTGTCGGAGCCGCCGACGTCCACGTGCAGTTCGGCCCGCATCCATTCGGCGGCCTGCATGCCGCTGATCCCGAGCTCCCGTACGTCGATCACGATCTTCAGCGGGTCGAACTCGGCGGCGAGGCCCTCGTCCACGACCTCCTGGCCCATGGGCCGCAGCCCCGGCAGGTCCGCGGCCGCGAGCCGGATCCGTTCCGCGCGGCGCAGCGCGGTCTCCAGGAGGCCGTGGCCCTGCTCGACCATCTGGCGGCGCCAGCCGTCCAGGGTCATGTACACCAGGGAGGACGCGCTGGTGGTGCCGAGCAGGTCCTCCCGCTGTTTGAGCGCCTCCGGCGAGACGCGGTCGTACTGGAGGTGGAAGACGGAGCTCTGCTCGATCGCCCCGCCCATCTTGTGGACGCTGGTGACCACCAGGTCCGCCTCGGCGTCCATGCCCCAGACGGGCAGGTCGGGATGGAACGGCAGGTGGGCGCCCCAGGCCTCGTCGAGGATGAGGGGGACGTCGAACTCGTGGCACACCCGGGCCACGCCCCGGACGTCGGCGCAGGTCCCCCAGTCGGTGGGGGTGATCAGCAGCATGCCCTTGGCGTCCGGGTGCTCCTGGAGGCGGCGGCGTACGTCGTCGGGCTCCGGGGGATGGGCGATGTGCCGTTCGCGGTCGAACTTGGGATGGACCCAGATCGGTTCGACGCCGTTGACGACGACGCCCGAGATCACGGACTTGTGCGCGTTGCGCGACAGCAGCAGCTTCTCCCCCGGCCCCGCGACGGCCAGCATCGCCGTCTTGATGGACAGGGAGCTGCCGCACGTGGAGAAGAACGCCTGCTCGGCGCCGACCGCGTCCGCCATCAGGTCCTGTGCGTCGCTGAGCACGCCCTGGGACTGCCGGCGGTCGTCCAGCCCGTTGAGGGACAGGACGTCCGAACGGAACACGTCGAGCCCGACGATCTCCGCGACCCGCGGGTCCACGCCACGGCCCTGCTTGTGGCCGGGCGGACCGAAGACCATGTCGCCGCGACGCCGGAACTCCTCCAGCGCCTCCAGCACGGGCACCCGTGAGTGATCCATGGTTCCTCCCAGATCCGCCCGGCTCCGCCCAGACGGCGAAGCCGTACGGCCCACTCGGTCTGCACACCGTGTTGACCGCAGACGCGTGCCGAAACGCCCGGAACAGCCCCTGAGGGGTCAGAAGGGGTACAGGTGGCGCTCCATCCAGTCCGCGGCGGCCCGGCGGAACAGGCGCCGGTTGTCCGCGCGCAGGAAGTCGTGCCCCTCGTCGCGCAGGACGAGGAGTTCGGCGGGGACCCCGTGCTCCCGGGCGGCCCGCACGAACTGTTCCGACTCCCCCGGCGGCACGTTGGTGTCGTGTTCGCCGTGGACGGCGAGCAGCGGGGCCCGCAGGGCGTCGATACGGCTCATCGGGGACAGGGCGCGCAGCAGTTCACGGTCGCGCTCGGGGTGGCCGTACTTGTGCGCCGCCGACTCCGCGATCCAGGGCTCGGTGCCGGCGAAGAAGGTCAGCAGGTCGGACATGCCGCAGACGGCGACGCCCGTGCGGAACAGGTCCGGGTGCCACACGAGGGAGGCGAAGGTCAGATAGCCGCCGTAGGAGCGGCCCATCACCGCCAGCCGGGTGGGGTCCGCGGGGCCCGCCGTGACCGCGTGCGCGGCGCAGTCCGCGACGTCGTCGAGGGCGGCGAAGCGGCCGGTGCCGAGGTCGGCGTCGACGAAGGACCGGCCGTGTCCGCCGGAGCCCCGGACGTCGGGGGCGAAGACGTCGAGGCCGCGCCCGAGCAGCTCGTGGTAGAGCGGGTCGAACACGGGGCGTTCCTGGTCCTCGGGGCCGCCGTGCAGGTGGATCACACAGGGCGCGGGCTGGTGCGGGGCGCGTCCCGGGGCGCGGTAGTACCAGCCGCCGAGGGGCAGTCCGTCCCGGGCGGTGAGGCGCGTCAGGACCGGGCGTACGGGCGCGCGGCCGGGCGGGACGGCGTCCTCGTCCCGGGAGGACCACGGGGTGCGCAGCAGGGACACGCCCTCGGCCCACCACACCCCGGGGCGGCGCTGGGAACCGGACAGGGCCAGCAGCAGCCGTCCCGTCCCGGCCGCCGCGACCCTGGTGACGACCTCGTGCGGCAGCGGCACCGGCCGCGCCGGTCCGGTGGTGCCCGCGATGCCGTACCCGGCGGAGGTCTCGACGACGTCGAGCTCACTGGCGCCCCGCACGTTCCACGCCAGCACGGCCGTCCGGCCGTCGTGGGCCACCGTCAGCAGGTCGAGGCCGCTGTCCGCGCGCTCCGCGACGACGGTCCTGCCGAGCGGCATGCCGTCGGCGTCGAGAGTGACGGCGAACAGCGCCGCGTACTCCCGTTCGGCGTCGCTGCGCAGCCACAGCGTCCGACCGTCGGGCGAGAACCGGCCGATCCAGTGGTCGCCGTCGGCGACCGGCAGGGTGAAGGTCGTCACCGCGTCGGTGAGGCGCCGGACGACCGCCTCCCGGCGCCCGCGCGGGCCCCGGCGCAGCAGCGCCAGCCGGCCGTCGCGGGTCAGGTCGCACACCCGCAGCGTGGGAGCGTCCGGTTCCGTGGCGAGCAGTACGGGCGAAGCCAGACCGTCGGGATCGACCAGGTAGGCGGACAGGCCCCCGCCCGGCCAGGTCGTCGCCGGGGTCCCGCCCGGCCCCACGGCGTACGCGGTGGTGCCGAGGAGGGTCGCCCGGCCGTCCCGGGCCGTCCAGTGGGTCCCGGCGCTGTTCGTCCGGCCGTCCCGGGCCGGCCGGTTGACCCCGGCGGGGTCCGGCGGCTGCCACCGGCCGTCCCCCTGGGCGCGGGAGGCGGCCGGTGCGGTCAGGGTGACGGCGACCGCCGAGCCGTCGTGGGCCCAGCAGCCCAGGTAGGCGGACGTGTCCGGGTCGGCACCGGCCAGCAGGCGGCGGCCGGTGCCGTCGGGCCGCACGCACAGCACGCGTGAGTGCTCACCGCCGCCCGGGGCGGTGGTGTACGCGATCCAGCGGCCGTCGGGCGACCAGGACACCTCCTTCACCGGGTCCGGGGAGGAGTCGAGCAGCCGGACGCCCTCCCCGTCCACGGGCCCGGCCCACAGCTGGGGGACGCCGCCCCGGTCGCAGATGAACGCGGCCTCGGTGCCGTCGGGACCTGCCGAGGGGTACCAGCAGCCGTGGGCGTGCAGCCGGGTGACGGCGTCCCGGGGGCCTTCCGCCTCGGGCAACGCCATGGGGGCGGGGGCCGCGGCGCGGGCGTGCCCCCACTCCGGTGCGGGCGACGCGCCGCCCTCGGGCCGGTGCGCCGGTGCGGGCACCGCGGTGCGGGCAGGCCCCCGCTCCGGTGCGGGCGGGGTCCGGGTGCCGGGGTCGCCGGTCACGTGATTCCGTGCGTCTGCAGCCATATCTCCAGTAGTGCCACCTGCCACAGGGCGTTGGCGCCTCGTTTGGTCCGGTGCTCGTCGGGTGCCGCCAGGAGTTCGGCCACGTACGGCTCCTGGAAGATCCCCCGCTTCCTGGCCTCGGGCGCCTCGAGCGCCTCGCGCACCCGGTCCAGGACGGGGCCGGCCATGTGCCGGATGGCCGGGACGGGGAAGTAGCCCTTGGGCCGGTCGACGATCTCCCGCGGCAGGAGCTTGCGGCCGGCCTCCTTGAGCACGCCCTTGCCGCCGTCCGCGAGCTTGAGCTCCGGCGGACAGGCCGCGGCCAGCTCCACCAGTTCGTGGTCGAGGAAGGGCACGCGGGCCTCCAGTCCCCAGGCCATGGTCATGTTGTCGACGCGCTTGACCGGGTCGTCGACGAGCATGACGTGGGTGTCCAGCCGCAGTGCGGCGTCCAGCGCGGTCTGGGCGCCGGGACGTGCCATGTGCTCCCTGACGAAGCGGCCCGACACGTCGTCCGGGAGCAGCATGTGCGGCTGGAGGACGCCGGCGAGGTCGGCGTGGGGACGGTCGAAGTAGGTCTCGGCGTACCGCTGCGGCTCCTCCTCCCGGGCGACCGCGGCCAGCTCCGGGTACCAGTGGTATCCGGCGAACACCTCGTCGGCGCCCTGCCCGCTCTGGACGACCTTCACCTCCTTGGCGACCTGCTCGGACAGCAGGTGGAAGGCGACCACGTCGTGGCTGATCATCGGCTCGCTCATCGCGGCGACGGCGCCGTCCAGGGCGGTCGACACCCGCTGCGAGGGCACCGTCATCCGGCGGTGGTCCGTGCCGAACTCCCGGGCCACCAGATCGGAGTAGCGGAACTCGTCGCCCTCCTCGCCGCCCTCGGCCTCGAAGCCCACGCTGAACGTCTTCAGGTCGCGCTGGCCCTCGTCGGCGAGCAGGGCGACGATCAGGCTGGAGTCCAGACCGCCGGAGAGCAGGACGCCGACCGGTACGTCGGAGACCATCCGGCGGCGTACGGCCGTGCGCAGCGCCTCCAGCACCGCGTCACGCCACTCGTCGGGCCCCATCCCCAGGTCCTCGGCGCGCCGGGTGTACGACGGCTGCCAGTAGCGGTGGTCCCGGTGGCTGCCGTCGGGTTCCACCACCCGCACGGTGGCCGGCGGCAGTTTGCGCACCCCGTTGAGGACGGTGTGCGGCGGGGCGACCGTGGCGTGCCAGCTCAGGTACTGGTGGACGGCCACCGGATCGATCGAGGTGTCCACGTCTCCGGCCGCCAGGAGGGCGGGCAGGGAGGAGGCGAACCGCAACCGGCCCGGGGCGGGCGCGAGATACAGCGGTTTGATGCCCAGCCGGTCGCGGCCCAGCACGAGGCGCCCGGTGCGGTGCTCGACGAGGGCGAAGGCGAACATGCCGTAGAAGCGCTCCACGCAGGCGGTCCCCCACTGGCGGTAGGCGTGGAGCACCACCTCCGTGTCGGACGTCGACGCGAAGCGGTGCCCGAGGCGCCTGAGCTCTTCGCGCAGCTCCTGGTAGTTGTAGACGCAGCCGTTGAAGACGCCGGTGATCTCGCCGTCGGCGTCGGTCATCGGCTGGGCGCCGGAGTCGGACAGGTCGATGATCTTCAGTCGTCGGTGCCCCAGCGCCACCGCGCCCCGGGTCCAGATGCCCTGGCCGTCGGGTCCGCGGGCGGCGAGCCGGTCGCTCATGCGCTCGACGGCCGCGAGGTCGGGCCGCCCCCCGTCGAAGCGGATCTCGCCGCTCAGACCGCACATGAGGCGCCGCCCCCTTCCCGGTAGCCCTCGGTCACGAGCCGGGACGGGGATCCCGGGCCGCGCCTGCCGGCCGCGACCCGGGCGGAATTGCTGGACATCGACGAAAACCTTTCCTCGGTGCTTGTCGGACAGAGGTGGAAGGCCGGGCGGCCGCGCCGCGTGGAGCGGGGTCAGCTGCCCAGGACCTCAGGGGCCCCGGAACCCGCCCGGCCCGGGGCGAAACGCCGGACCTTCCGACGGACGACGGAGGCCGGCCTGCGGTGCCGCCGCTCGCCGCGGGTCTCCGCGATCAGCAGGTCGGTGCAGGCCAGCAGGTCCTCTTCGCGTGCCTTGCGGCGCATGCGCTCGGCGGCGCTGCCCTCCGCCAGGGCCGCCTCGGTCAGATCCCTGACCGTCTCCCAGTCGCCGTGGGCCTCCAGCGCGGGACGCAGCCGGGCGAGCAGTCCGCGGACGACGTCGGCGGCGGGGGCCTCCTGGTGGGTCCGGGGATCCACCAGGGCACCCTCCAGGCCGGACCGGGCGGCCCGCCAGGAGGCGCCGCGCAGCCATTCGTGCCGGCCGTCGCAGCTCGCGGCACCGGCCGCGCGGAGTTCGAGGGCCTCGGACACCAGGGCGCGGAACAGTCCGGCGACGAGCACGACGGTCTCCACCCGCGGGCAGGCGTCGCAGATGCGCAGTTCGAGTGTCCGCAGATGCGCGGAGGGGCGGACGTCGTAGTAGATCATTCCGGGGTCGCTGATGACGCCGGTCCGGACCAGGTCGCGCACCGCGGCGTCGTAGTCGGCCGCGCTCCGAAAGCAGCCGACGGGACCGGCGGTCGGCCAGCGCTGCCAGAGCAGGGTGCGCCAGCTGGCGTAGCCGGTGTCGGTCCCCTGCCAGAACGGTGAACTGGCGGACAGCGCCAGCAGGGCGGGCAGCCAGGGCGAGATCGCGCACATCACCCCCACGGCCGTGTCGCGGTCGGGTATGTCCACGTGGACCTGGGCCCCGCAGATGAGCTGCTCGTCCGCCACCCGGCGGTACTCCTCGACCATGTGGTGATAGCGCGCGTCGGCGGTGGGGTGCCCGGAGACGGCCGGGGCGAGGGGTGCCGTGCCCGCGGCCACCACCGCCAGTCCCAGCGAGGAGGCGGCCGCGTCGAGCCGGCGTCTGGTTCTGGAGAGGTCCGAGTACAGGCCGGCCAGGGACGCGTGCACCCCGCTGTTCGACTCCACGGTGGACTGGTGCAGTTCCGTGGTGAAGGTGCGCCGGGGAAGCCGGCGCAGGACCGCGTCGGCCCGTGGCACGAGCAGCCCGCTCTCCACTTCCAGGATGTGGAACTCCTCCTCTACACCGATGCGCGTGTCCACGTTCACTCCTCGGCTGTCGGCAAAGGTCCCGCCGGTCACAGGGGTGACCCCCGAGTGCCCAGAAGATCGAGGAATAAGCGCGCTATGCACTTTTGGAGAACATCATCCGCAGATGGGCGGGTTATACGGTCAGCTGTCGGTGGTCTTGCCGACCAGGGCGCCGTACGCCAGCTGCAATGCGTCGGCCCCGGCCAGCGCCGCCGCCGCGCCCATCGCGGTGCGGGTCGCGCGCGGCCACAGCAGCTGGCCCGCGGTCAGGGTCGACGCCACCCACACGCTCATGCAGTACGGGCAGGTCATCAGCTCGCCCACGGTGTCCTTGCCGGTCTCGGACTGTGCTTCCTCGTGCAGTTCGGCGGGGCCCTGCGGACCGACATACGTCGTGAAGGGGGCGCGCAGCGGGCTCGTCACCGACGCCTTGCTGATCAGCCGGCTCAGCCGGAACGTGGCCACCGAGGTCAGGAGCACGTCCCAGGGCTGCGGCCGGTCGGGCAGGGGGCGCCCGCGGAGCCGTACGAGCGTGGCCCAGCCCGCGGTGTAGGCGCCGAACGCCGTCATGGCCGCGAGGTATCCGCGCAGGGGCCGGTCGTGGGTGCCCGCGTAGGTGCGGCTGGTGCGCCGGAGGAACGCCTGTGCCCGTCGGCCGAGGCGAGTGTCAGTGGATGTGCTCATGGTCTGCCTCGCTCAGGTTCCGCTCCGGCTCACCGCCGTCCGTGTCGTCTGTTTCCTGGCCGCGCAGGCGCACCTCGACCTGCCCCTCGGTGACCCGTGCCTCGAAGGCGGGCTGGGGCGCGATGGCCGGGCCGCGGACGTTCAGACCGTCCGTGAGGCGGAAGACGCTGCCGTGCCAGGGGCACTGGACGCAGCCCTCGGACACCGTCCCCTCGGACAGCGGTCCCGCGAGGTGGCTGCACCGGTCGGCGAGCGCGTGGACGGCTCCGTCGGTCTCCCGCAGCACCATCAGCGGTACGTCGTCCACGCTGCGCCGTACCGGCAGGCCGGGCGGGAGGTCGTCCAGCGCGCCGATCGGGTGCCAGCCCGGCGTGACGAGGTGGGGTACGGCCTCGGCGTGGTTGACGCCGGCGGCCTGCCGGTAGGCGAGGTGGCCGCCCAGCATGCCGCCCGCTCCCACGGCCATCAGGCCCAGGAAGCCCAGGGTCCGTCCCGCGCGCCGGCGGCCAGTGGCGCGGCAGGCGAGCGAGGCGGTGTACAGGCCGACGGCCGCTGTGTTGGACAGCGCGTGCACCAGTCCGACACGCATCTGCGGGCGTTGCAGTTCCGCCCAGTCCACGGCGCCCGTCAGGGCCGCGGGGGCGGCCGCGGCCAGACCTACGCCCACCAGCAGGTCCGCCGCACGGGAGCGGTCCCCGCGCAGGTCGAGGACCGCGGCGGACAGCCAGCTGCCGATCGGCACCTGCACCATCAGGGGGTGGACGGGGTGCCCGAGCCACTTTCCGTGCAGCACGTCCCGGCCGCGCCCCAGCGGCAGGGACCGTACCCCCGCTCCGAGGGCGTCGATCACCGGGTCCGGCCGCTCCTCCCGTTCCAGCCGGTCGAACAGCCGCAGGACACGGTTCTCTCGTGTACGTGGATGACGTCGTCGGTCGCTCATGGGCAGCCGGGTCTCCCCCTGCACGTGCCGCAAACGAGGACGGGGAGTTCAGCCGCCCGGCCTGATGACCGCACGCACACAGCCGTCCGTCTTCTGCTTGAACATGTCGTACGCGCGGGGCGCCTCGTCCTGGGTGCGCAGTTGACGGTCACGGCCAGCCAGCGGTCGGCGCTGTCCGTCGCCGGCCACGGCGTCCGGGCCTTTCGTACGACGACGGCGGCCCCGGCAAGTCCGGCGGCTGCCATCCAGGGGGACTTCCTGCCCGTCATGGGGTCACCTTTCAGCCGTGCGGCTCGGCACTGCCGCCGGGGCACCGCGGTGAGCGCCAAGGCCAGCGAGTACCCCGGTAGCTGCCGGCAAGCCCGGCGGGGGCACGGGCACTGAAGGTGACGACCCGAGGCGGTCAGGACTTGGACAGGGCATGGCGTCCGGGCCGGCCGGAGGTGGCGAGGCGGTGGGTGGGTCGGGCCGGGCCGGTGGGCTCGAGGTTCCGCAGCCACCGCCAGGCCATGGCCAGCAGCGCGGTGAAGACGGCAAGGAGCAGCAGGGAGGTCCACATGGGCCGGCTGCCGGGGGAATCCCACGTCGTCCAGGCCGACGATGCCGTCCACAGGGCGACACCGGCCGCGTAGAAGTTCCGCATGCGCCGCAGTTGCCGCGCGGCGCGAGCCGCCGTGGGGTCGTCAGTGTGTGTCATGCGGGGCCGTGTACCCCGATCAAGGAGGTCCACCGGACGGATGACACACGGGGCGCTCGGCGTTCAGCGATCGAGTGCGGGGAGGTGGGACAGGCCGGAGTCGACCATGATGCGGCCGACCGTCTCGGTCAGGGTGCTGTCCGCACCGATGACGGTTTCCCCGACACCGGGCAGCAGGTATCGCAGCGTGCTTGCCACGATCGGTCTTCGGCTGGAGTCCGAACACCCCCCCCACAGATCACAGAGCCCAATCAATGGACCCGCCGCCTGCACGACGCCGTTCCGCGACGCCCGTAGCGGACGACATGCCCGCACCCGGCAACGGTCCCAGCCGCCTTGTCAGCCCGCACAACTCAGATGATCCAGCCGTGGATTGGGATCAAGGCAGGAACTTACGCGTTCGCGTCGCGGAGCGTGCGCAGGATGCGTTCGAGGTGGCGGCGGTCCTCGGCTGAGAGCGGTCCGGCGAGGTGGTTTCGCAGGTGGGAGACGTGGGCGGTCAGTGCGTGGTTGAGCGCCTCACCGCCCTTGTCGGTCAGTACGGCGAGTGCGGCTCGTCGGTCGGCAGGATCGGGGTCGCGGCGGATGAGCCCTTCCTTCTCCATGCGGTCGGCGAGCCGGGTGAAGCCGCCCGAACTGAAGGACACGGCCTCTGCCAGGTCCGTCATGCGGAGCTGGTGGCCGGGGGTGCGGCCCAGTCGCAGCAGCACTTCGAACCAGGTCTGGGGTATGCCGAGATCACGGTTCACCAGGGGCTTGATACGGCTGTAGGCCTCCACGAAGAGACCGAAGAGTGTCACGTCGTCGTCGTTCACCAGTTGCTCGCTCACTCCTCAAGGATGACAGAAGGGCATGATCGGAAGAATCTGCCGTTGCAATATCTGTTGTAGCAGATATATTGTCTGCATCGGCAGATACTTCACCGTGTCCACCCCGCAGATGTGGAGTCCGTCCCATGGGAAAGCGCGTCCTGGCCGCCTTCGGCGGACACCGCCACCTCCTTCACCGCCGAACGGACCGGCTCAAGCGAGGAGGCCCGGTTGCGGACGCTGTACCGGCAGGCCGTGGCCGAAGGCGACCGGCTCGTCGTCTTGCGGCCGGCGGGCGGAGCGACGTCCGTGGGGGCGCGACCTGCAGGGCGCCCAAGGCTGAACCCCTGCTCGACACGGGCTGCCCCTCTCGACCCGGTTCACGTCGTACACCTCGCCGCGAGGCGATTTCCCCGACCATCACCCCTCACCCGAGGAAGCACGCATGAGCACTCTCTCCTTCAAGGTCCTGGACCTGGACTTCCCGGCCGGCAGCAAGAACAAGACCGCGACCCTGGTCACCGGTGAGCGGGAGGCGCTGCTGGTGGACGCGGGGTTCACTCGCGCCGACGGGCACCGTCTGGCCGCCGAGATCCTCGACTCCGGCAAGACACTCACCACAGTCTTCATCTCCCACGCCGACCCGGACTTCTACTTCGGCGCCGAAGTCGTCGCCGACGCCTTCCCTGAGGCCGTCTTCGTCGCGACCCCGATCGTCATCGAGCACATCGCCCACTCCTACGAGGGCAAGCTCAAGGCCTGGGCCGCGCTCGGCCCGAACCTGCCCACCCGCCTGGTAGACCTGACACCGCTGGACGGTGACATCACCCTGGAGGGCCACACCTTCCAGCTCAAGGGCGGCCCGGCCGGCCTGCCCGACCGCCACTACCTGTGGCAGGCCGAACACCGCGCCCTCCTCGGCGGCGTCCTGCTCTTCCAGCAGGAACACGTCTGGGTCGCCGACACCCCCACCCCCGAATCCCGCACCACCTGGATCAACCTGCTCGACGAAATGGCCGCCCTCGACCCGCACCTGGTCGTCCCCGGCCACCGCCTGCCCGACACCGCCGCCGACGCCTCCGCCATCACCGCCACCCGCGAGTACCTGATCACCTTCGAGGAGGAGCTGGGCAAGGCCGCCGACGGCGCCGCGCTCACCGAGGCGCTGGTGGCCCGCTATCCGGGCAACGGCATGCTCATCGCCGCCCAGATCGGCGCGAAGGTCGCCAAGGGCGAGATGAAGTGGGGCTGACCATGACCGACACCCCCTTCGCCACCTCCACCGCCCCCGCCGACGTCGTCCGCCGCCAGTACCTGGCCTCCGCCGCCGGCGACCTGGACGCCCTGCGCGCCACCCTCGCCCCCGACGTCGAGTGGACCGAGATGGCCGGCTTCCCCCTGGCCGGCACCTACCGCACCCCCGACGGCGTCACCGCCCACGTCATGGAACAACTCGCCAAGGACTGGGACGGCTGGACCGCCCACGACGACACCTACGTCGCCGACGGCGAGAACGTCGTCGTCCTCGCCCGCTACACCGCCACCAACAAGGCCACCGGCAAGCCGATCGACGTCCGCGTCGCCCACCACTTCGTCGTCCGCGGCGGACTCATCGTCCGCTTCGAACAGTTCGTGGACACCGCCCTCGTCCGCGACGCCATGACCGCCTGAACACCCGACCGCATCACTGCACGGCAGGAGAGATCCACATGTCCGCAGCCGACAACAAGGCACTCGTCGTCGCGTTCTACGAGCAGGCCTTCAACGACTACCAGCCCGAGCAGGCCGCCGCCGCGTACCTCGGCGAGACCTACACCCAGCACAACCCCGAGGCGCAGGACAGCCCGCAGGCCTTCGTCGGCTATGTGCACTGGCTGCGCGGGCAGTTCCCCGACCTGCGCCTGGACATCAAGCGCGTGATCGCCGAAGGGGACCTCGTGGTGACCCACAGCAATCTGCACCTCAAGCCCGGCGACCGGGGCATGGCCGTCGCCGACTTCTGGCGCGTCGCCGACGGGAAGATCGTCGAGCACTGGGACGTGATCCAGGAAGTCCCCGAGAAGAGCGCCAACGACAACACCATGTTCTGACCCCCACGGCAGCAGCACGGCACCCGTGCCTTATCCGGGCGCCGTCTGCTCCGCCTGCCTGCCGTGGTCCAGCCGCACGACACAGACAACCGAACAGAACAGACAGAGAGGCTCCCCCCCACCATGACCAGCCTTCCCAGCCGACGCCGCCTGCTTGCCACCGGAGCGGGTGCCGCTCTCGGTCTCGGCGTCGCCGCTGCCTCCGTCACCCCCGCTCGGGCCGCCACCGGCCAAGCCGCCGCGGGCCGCGTGGAATCGGGCGGCACCGAGGAGACCCGGACTCTTGACGAGCTCTACCAGGCAGCCCTCGCGGAGGGCGGCAAGCTCGTGATCTACGCCGGCGGTGACATCTCCAGCCAGGCGGACGGGATCCGCAACGGCTTCAAGAGCCGATTCCCGGACATCGATTTGACGGTGGTCGTCGACTACAGCAAGTTCCACGACGTCCGCGTCGACAACCAGTTCGCCACCGACACCCTGATACCCGACGTCGTACAGCTGCAGACCGTGCAGGACTTCGTGCGCTGGAAGCAGGAACGCCGCCTGCTCGCCTACAAGCCGGCCGGTTTCTCCAAGCTCTACGCTCCGTTCAAGGACCCGCACGGCGCGTGGGTCGCCGTCCAGGTCAGCGCCTTCAGCTACATGTACGGCCCCGCCGCGGTCGGCTCCGACACCCCCAGCGGCCCGCTCGACCTGGCCGACGCCCGCTGGAAGGGGAAGATCGCCTCCTCGTACCCGCACGACGACGACGCGGTCCTCTACCTCTACACCCTCTACGTGGAGAAGTACGGCTGGGACTGGCTCGCTCGACTGGCCGCCCAGGACCTTCAGTTCGCCCGCGGCAGCTACACCCCGTCGGCGGCCGTCAGCAGCGGCCAGAAGGCCATCGGCATCGGCGGCTCCGGCGCGCCACTGTCCACCGGGCCGGTCAAGTGGGTGCTGCCCGAGGAGGCGCCGTTCATGTCCTGGGGACAGCGGGCCGCGATCCTCAAGCAGGCCAAGAACCCCACCGCCGCCAAGCTGTACCTGAACTGGCGGCTCTCCGTCGAGCAGCAGAAGGCCGCCACGAACGGCTGGTCGGTCCGCACCGATGTCACCCCGCCGACCGGGCTGAAGCCCGTCTGGGAGTACCCCAACGGCAACCTCGACGGCTTCCCGCGCTTCATGGCCGACCGCGCGGCGATCGAGCGCTGGAAGCAGACCTTCGCCCTGTACTTCGGTGAGGTGAAGGGCGACCCCTCACCGGGCTGGCTCGGGCTGCACCCCGGAGCCTGACCGCTGACCGGTGCCGCCGGGCCCCGCGCTCCCCCGCGCGATGGGTCGGCGGCCCTCCGATTCCCGGGCGCCTTACAGGCGACGGACAGACGCAGCGACTCCGGCCCTGCCGACGTTCCTCCCCAGTACTTCGCGGTCTCATGATCTGTCCGGTGGGTTCGTCGCGGATCGTCGTTGGTAGTGACAGTGTCGGGTTGGTGAGGGGGCCGACGTCGGTGCCGGGTTCGGTGCCGGGCCCCACAGCTCGATCGGGCATCACGGCGGGCAGATCCACTTCGACGACCTTCTCCGGCGCCCGGAAGTACCAGCGCGTGAAGTACTACGACCAGTCGAAGTCCGCCAGCGTCCTCTTCGGCCCGGAACTCGACCGCAGGCTTTGCGCGGCCCGCAGTCCGGTGCGCAGCCTGCTCGCCCACCCCGGGATCACAGCCACCAACCTCCAGCACACCGGCCCGACCGGCCTGTTCCGGGTGGGAGGCGCCCACGCCAATCGGCTGTTCGCCCAGGACGTCGAGATCGGGCGGTTCTTCGGCCCCGACGGATGGAAGGAGTTGCGCGGACATCCCACGGTCGTCCGCCCCGCCCCTGCGGCGGAGGCCCTGACACCGCACGCCGCCTGTGGATGCTGTCCGAGGAGCTGACCGGTGTGGCCTACGCACCCGCCCCTTCGGCATGCCCCAGTGCCATCTTCGGCCCGCATTCAGCCGCAGCGGTGAGGGAGAGCCCTGAGGAAGTGCGTACTGCCGCGCCACGGGAAGCAGGCGTTTTCAGGAGGGCCTGCTCCGGCTCGACCAGGACGGCTTCGCTGTCGGCCACACGGCTCGGGAGAGTACGCCACAGGCGGTCCACACATGCATGGCCAGCCGGCTAGGAGCAGGCGCGTGGAGGTGTCCGCCAAGTCTGGCAGCGGCACGATGCCAGGGCTGTATCCGGCGTCGATCACGACGCCCCCTGGCTTGACGTCTTCGCCGCGCATAGTGGCGTCCCGGGTGAGCAGGAGCATCGCGACCGGCTTGCGGAGGCTCTGTACTTCGGCGGTCCGTGAGAGGGACTGGAGGGTCTCCGCCGGCTCAGCCGTCGTATATGGGCCGGCAGGCTGACAAGTCGAGACTCGATGCCCGCCTTCGCGCAACGCGCCCGCTTCATAAGTACGTTCGTCACGTCACACCGACATGCCGAGCAAGGTCTGCCGCCTTGCCTGATGTCTCCTCGACGATACGTCGAGCATCCGCGTTGCACCCGGCGCCTACAGCCGATCGCCGATCGCCGATCCTGCGGTCAGGGCCGGGTTGCTGGTGCCGCTGCGCGGGCCCGGTGCGCGCGGATCTCGTCGTGGTGGTCGGTGGCCCAGCCGATCAGGGAGGTCACGATCTCGTGGAGGCCGCGCCCCAACGGGGTGAGGGAGTACTCGACGCGCGGTGGAACCTCCGCGTATGCGGTGCGGGTGATCAGACCGTCCTCGTGGAGCTGGCGGAGCGTGAGGGTGAGCATCCGCTGGGAGATTCCGGGGACCTGGCGCTGCAGGTCGGTGTAGCGCAGCGGGCCGGCCTCCACCACCGCGATGAGCAGCAGGCTCCACTTGTCGCCGACGCGGTCGAGGACCTGCCGGATGAACTCCATGTGCTCGGCGGGGATGCTGGCACAGGGCCCCACCGCCGCCGCGCCGCCCGAACTGCCGCTGACCTCCATGACGCACATTCCTCTCCGGCACGAACACCGATGTGCCTTTTGTATCGACTTCCATACTGGCCCATCATGGCGCTACGCACAAAACGTAGGAATCAAAGCGTAGGCACGGGAGGCGCGTCATGAAGGTCGACATCTGGGCCGAGGTCACCTGCCCCTGGTGCGGGCTGGGCAGCCACCGTCTGGACCGTGCCGTGGAGCGGTTCGAGCACGGCGAGGAGGTGGAAGTCGTCCACCACTCGTTCCCGCTGAGCAGTTCCTTCCCCGTGGGTGAGACGTTCGGCGTCCGTGACGCGCTGCTGCGCCGGCACGGCATGGGCGGTTCCCAGGCGGAGGCGTCCACGCGTCGGATCGAGGCGCTGGCCGCGGCCGAGGGGCTCACCCCCTACAAGGTGTTGGACAACCTGGTCGGCAACACCGACCTGGCGCACGAGTTCCTCGCCCACGCCTCCGCCGAGGGCAGGAACCGCGAGGCCTGGGACGCGATCTTCCGCGCCTACTTCGGCCAGGCCCGCCCCGTCTTCACCATGGACGACCTGCTCGACCTGGGCCAGGAGGTCGGCCTGGACCGCGAGGGCACCCGCCGGGCGCTCACGGAGCACCGCTACCAGCGACAGGTCCGCGACGATGCCGCCCGCGCCCAGCGCCTGGGAGCCACCGGCGCGCCCTTCATCGTCGTCGACGGCAAGTACGGCATCCCCGGGGCCCAGGACAGCGACGGCCTTCTCCACGTGCTGCGCACCGCCTGGGACGAGTCCCACCCCCTCACCACCGACGGCGACGCTCCGGTCTGCGGCCCCGACGGCTGCGCCGTACCGGCACACAGCTGACCTTCACCGGTCACTCCCCGACCCACCCCTGGTCATTTCGAAAAGGCTGAATCTCCATGTCCTACCTGCTGCACATCGACGCCTCCTCGCTCGACGAGGCATCCGTCTCCCGTCAGGTCGCCCGGTCCTTCCGTGACGAGTGGAACGGCGCGGTCGTCCACCGCGACCTGGCCGTCTCCCCCGCCCCGCACCTCAGCGCGGCGGGCATCACCGCCCGCACCACCGACCCCGCCGAGCACACCCCCGACCAGGCGAAGGCCGCGGCAGTCCAGGACGAGCTGATCGAGGAGTTCCTCGGCGCCGACGCCTACCTCTTCACCGTGCCGATGTACAACCTCACGATGCCGTCCGTGTTCAAGGCATGGCTGGACCAGATCATGGTCGCCGGGCGCACCCTGAACTTCGACGGCCCCCCTCCCACCCTCGGCCGCCCCGCCACCGTGATCTCCGCACGCGGCGGCGGCTACGGCCCCGGCGCCCCCAAGCACGGCATGGACCACCTCGTGCCCACGCTGGAAACCGTCCTGGGCCACCCGACCAACCTCGGCCTCGACCTGACGACGGTCCTGCCCGAACTGACCATGGCCCCGTACGTGCCGATGATGGCTCCGCTGCTGCCGATGCACGAGGCGTCCCTGACCAAGGCGCACGACGAGGCCCGCCGCCTGGGCTCTGCCCTGACCGGCCGACAGGCCGCCTGATCCACCCCTGAACCGCCCGAAAGGCGTTTGATCACCATGAGCAACTTCCTGGTCCTCGGCGGCAGCGGCCGCACCGGCGCCCACGTCCTGGAGCACGCCGCCCGGCGCGGCCACCGCGTCCGCGCCCTCGTTCGCAACCCCGACAAGGTGCAAGCACCGGCCGGTATCGAGCTGATCCAGGGCACCCCCGCCAACATCGACGACATCCGTAGGGCCGCCGAAGGCACCGACGCGGTGATCAGCGCGCTGAACAACTCCCGCGCCTCCGACAACCCGTGGGCCAAGCCGGTCAGCCCGCCGATGTTCATGACCGACGCCACCCGCAACACGCTCACCGTCATGGGCGAACAGGGCATACCCCGCATCGTGCTGACGTCCACGCAGGGCGCCGGTGATGACTGGGCGCGGCTCAACCCGCTGGTCAAGGCGTTCATCAACCGGTCGAACATCAAGGCGGGCTTCGAGGACCACACCGGCGTCGACCAGCTCGTCCGCGCCTCGTCCGGCATCGACTGGACCCTGGCCCGCGCCGTCACCCTCACCGGCAAGCTCCTCAGCGGTCCCGTACGGGCCGCCGAGGCCGGCACCGAGAAGCCCGGCGCACGGATCAACCGCGCCGACCTCGCCCAGTTCCTCGTCCAGACGATCGAGGACGACGCATGGATCCGCAGAGCCCCCTTGGTCTGGAACACACGAGGAGCCGGAGCGGCCACGCCGCACCTGCCGGCCGACCGCCGACGTACCCCCGGTGAACAACGCGGTATGGACAGCGCCTGACGGTGCCGGTTGCTGACGAGGGCCATCCGTGAACCGACCGCACGCTTCCATCACATGTGGACATGGTCTTACCTCGGAGAAGGCCGGTGTACGGCTTCGTCGTCAACTACCCGCCACAGCCGCCCAGCAGAAGGTGTCCCCGCTTGCTCGTGCCGGAAGGCGTCCACTTCGATCGCCTCCACTGCGAGCCAGGAGCCCTGCGAGGTCAACGCTGCGGCCGGCCATGCCCCACCTCCCGGCCGGGAGCGTACGCACACCGCGTGCCGGGGGGCGGGGTGCACCTGCGGAGGACGCGCCGGGTCTCCCCCGGACGCTCAGTCCACCGAGTCCAGGTGGGTCAGGACGGAGGCGGCCTCCTCGATGAGCGAGGTGAGGGCGGTGTTGAAGGGGCCGCCGTAGGGGGCCTTCAGATGGGTTCGGAAGGCCTCCTCGTCCCGGTACGCCTCGAAGATCCAGAAGGCGCGCGGGGCCTCCGACTTGGTGTACACGTCGAAGGCGAGGTTGCCTTCCTCCGCACGGACCTTCAGGGCGTACTCCCGCAGCAGGCGGGCGACTTCGGCCGCCGCTCCCTCGCGGGCGGTGAACTCGGCGTACAGGGTCTTCGTCATGACGCCGCGTCCTCACGGCTGATCTTCTTCGCGCCGGTCATGATGGCCACCGCGTCCTCCATCGAGTAGGCGTCGGGGGTGATGACACCCGCGCAGCCGCCGAGGCGCTGGATGTGGATGCGGTCGGCGACCTCGAAGACGTTCGGCATGTTGTGGCTGATGAGGATGACGCCGAGGCCCTGGTCGCGCAGGTCGCGGACGAGCTTGAGGACCTGGCCGGTCTCGCGGACGCCGAGCGCGGCGGTGGGTTCGTCGAGGATGACGACCCGGCCGCCGAACACCGCGGTCCGGGCGACGGCCACCGACTGGCGCTGGCCTCCGGAGAGCGTCTCCACCGCCTGGTTGATGTTCTGGAGCGTGCCGATGCCGAGCCGCTTGATGTGGTCGGCGGCCTGCTTCTTCATCTCGCCGGTGTCGAGCATGCGGAACACCGAACCGAGAACGCCCTTGCGGCGGATCTCGCGGGCGAGGAAGAGGTTGCTGGCGATGTCCAGGGCGGGAGCCACGGCGAGGGTCTGGTAGACGGTCTCGATACCGGCGTCGCGGGCGTCCTGCGGCCGCTTGAAGGTGACCTCCCGGCCTTCGACGAAGATGCTGCCCCTGTCCGGGACCAGGGCGCCCGACAGGCACTTGATCAGGGTGGACTTGCCGGCGCCGTTGTCGCCGATGACGGCGAGGACCTCGCCGGGGTGCAGGGTGAGGTCGACGTCGTTCAGGCCGACGACCCGGCCGAAGACCTTGACCAGGCCCTTGGCCTCGAGAACGGGGGCGGTGGCGGTCGTCACGACTTCACACTCCGGATCCACTGGTCGACGGAGACAGCCGCGATCACCAGGACGCCGACTGCGAGGACTTGGTAGTTCGGGTCGATCCCGGCCAGGGCGAGCCCGTTGACGAAGACCTGGACGATGAGCGCGCCGATCAGCGACCCGAACACCACGCCGCGTCCGCCGAACAGGCTGGTGCCGCCGATCACCACGGCGGTGATGGACTGGAGGTTGGCGTTGAGCCCGCTGTTGGGGTCGCCGCCGCCGACCCGGCCGACCAGGACCCAGGCCGCCACCGCGATGGTGACGCCGGCCAGCATGTAGGCGCTCAGCAGCACCCGGTTGACGGAGATGCCGGCGAGCCGGGCGGCCTCGATGTCGTCGCCCACGGCGTACAGGTGACGGCCCCAGGCGGTGTAGCGCAGGGCGTAGCCGACCACCGCGTACAGGGCGATCATCAGGAGGACGCCGTACGTCAGGTTCAGCTGGCCGATGGCGATCGTCTGGCCGCTCCACATCAGGAGGTTGCCCGGCTGAAGGGAGATGGTCTGGCCCTTGGCGTAGATCAGGGTGATCGCGGTGAAGACGCTGAGGGTGCCGAGGGTGACGATGAACGGCGGCAGTTTGACCTTGGTCACCAGCAGTCCGTTGACGGCCTGTGCGGCGACCGCGACGACGGCTCCGGCCAGCAGGGCGAGCCCGCCGGGCCAGCCGCTGTCGGCGACCAGCTTCGACATCAGCAGCGAGGCGAGCACCATGACGGCGCCGATCGACAGGTCGATGCCCGCGGTCAGGATGATCACCGTCTGGCCGACGGCGAGCGTCCCGATGACGGCCACCTGCTGGGCCACCAGCGAGAGGTTCTGGAGCGCGTAGAAGCGGTCGTTCACCAGGGAGAACACGATGGCTGCGAGCACCAGCACGATCGCCGGGCTGAGCGCCGGCTGGCGGTGCAGCACCGAGTGGACGCGCTGGCTGAGGGTGGCGGGCCGGTTGAGGAACTCCTCCGCCGGTGCCGGTGTGGCTTGACTGTCCACGTGAGTGGTCACAGGGGGTCCTTCCGCTGTCTTCCCCGGTACGGCTCATGGTTCGGGTGGTGCGGGTGCGACGCCGGCGCGCTGACGGCCGCCGGCGCCGCACCGGGGTTCGGGCGTCAGCTGCCCCAGCAGGCGGACGCGGCCTGCTCCGGGGACTGGACGGTCAGACCGCCCAGGGCCTTGTTCGCGACGAGCGCGGTTCCGGTGTCGTAGAACGACTTGCCGTTGGTGACGCTGGGCTTGCTGCCGCCGCGGGCCAGCTTCGCGATGGAGCTCACGCCGAGGGCGGCCATCTTGCCGGGGTACTGCACGGCGTCGGCGGCGAACTTGCCGCTGGTGACGTTCTTCAGGCCGGAGCAGCTGCCGTCGATGGCGTAGATCGCGACGTTCTTCTCCTTGCCCGCGGCCTTGAGGGCGTTGTACGCGCCTTCACCGGCGGGCTCGTTGATCGCGTAGACGACGTTGATGTCCGGGTTGGCCGACAGACAGTTCTCCATCGCGGTGCGCCCGCCGTCGATGGCGCCCTGGGTGGGCTGGTGGCAGGCGATGGTGTACGTGCCGCCCTTGCCGCCGGTGTACTTGCCGGACTTGGCCTCCTTGCCGTTCTCGGTCTTGCTGCCCGGGTCGATGCCCATGCCCTCCAGGAAGCCGTGGTCGCGCTGGATGTCGACGGAGACCACCTGGTTGTTGAACAGGTCGAGCATGGCGATGACGGCGGGCTTGCCGTCCAGTGCCGCCGCCGCGTACTGGCCGTCGAGCTTGCCGGCCTGCTCGTTGTCCGTCGCGTAGGTGATGTCGGCGGTGCTCGCCGGGTTGAGCGCGGTGTCGAGGGCGATCACGAAGAGGCCGGCCTGCTTGGCGCGGTTCAGGGCGGCGTTCACGGCGTCGCCGTTGGTGGTGATGAGGATGCCCTTGTCGCCGCGCGATATGGCGTTGTCGACGGCGGTGATCTGGGTCTGGGTGTCGCCGTCGGAGCTGCCCGCGGCCACCGTCAGGTCCACGTTGTCCTTGGCGGCCTGGGCCTTGGCGTCCTTCTGCATGCTCACGAAGTAGGGATTGGTGAGCGTCTTCAGGATCAGCGAGACCCCGACCTTGTCGCCGCTGCCCGCCGTGGAGCCGCTGTCGGAGGAACCGCAGGCCGCCAGCGTGACGCCGAGGCACATGGTGACGCCGATCGCTGCCGCACGGACGCGCGGACTGCGGCGGCCCGACACCTGGCTGCTGGAGAAGTTCATAGCTGATCCCTTTCGGAGCCGTCCCTTGGCCGACGCTGAGACAACGTTGACTGACGGGGATGCTGGACCCATATGGACGAGGGCGTCAAGGGGCTGGTAGACATACGTCGGCAACGAGTGAGTAACGCGCGACCCGGCTGGAGACAACGATGACTCAGGGCGAACCTCCGCCGCGGTCCCCCCGCAGCCGTCCCACGATGCGTGAGGTGGCGGCCCTGGCCGGCGTGGCGATCAAGACGGTCTCGCGTGTCGTCAACGGCGTCCCCACGGTGGACCCGGCGATCGTCGCCCGGGTCCGTGCGGCCGCCGACCAGCTGGGCTACCGGCCCAACCTGACGGCCAGCAGCCTGCGGCGCGGGGACGGTCGTACGGCCACCATCGGCATGCTCGTCGAGGACGCCGCGAACCCCTTCTCCGCCGCGCTGACCCGCACCGTCGAGAACGTGGCGCGGGAGCGCGGTGTGCTGGTGCTGGTCGGCAGTCTCGACGAGGACCCGGCCAGGGAACGGGAGTTGGCGCGGGCGCTCGTCGACCGCAGGGTCGACGGGCTGGTGATCGTCCCCGCGGGGCGCGACCAGAGCTACCTGATCAGCGAGCAGCGGTCCGGGACCTGCATGGTCTTCGTGGACCGCGAGGCCGGTCTGCTGGACGCGGACGCCGTGGTCTCCGACAACCGGCAGGGCGCGGTGACCGCCGTCGAGCATCTGCTGCGGGCGGGACACCGCCGGATCGCCTACCTCGGCGACCGGGCGTCGATCCCCACCGCCGCGCTGCGATTCGAGGGGTACCGGCACGCGCTGGAGGTCGCGCACGTCAAGTGCGACGACGAGATCGTGCGTCATGTGGAGGCCAGTGAGGCGGCCGCCATGGCCGCGACCGAGGAGTTCCTGTCGCTGCCGAACCCGCCGACGGCGCTGTTCACCAGCCAGAACCTGCTCACCATCGGGGCCGTTCGCGCCCTGCGCGCGCTGGGGTTGCAGCACTCCGTGGCCCACGTGGGCTTCGACGACTTCCCGCTGGCCGACATCCTCAGCCCGGGCGTCTCGGTCATCGCCCAGGACGTCGAACAACTCGGCAAGCGGGCCGCGGAGACGCTCTTCCGGAGGCTGGACGGTGACGAGGCACCCACCCGGACCGTCACCGTGCCGACCCGGCTGATCGAGCGCGGCTCCGGCGAGATCCCGGCGGGGGCGCCCGGGGGCTGAACAGGGAGGAGGACCGGTCGTGATCGCCTGCGACGACTCCGACGGCCGGTACGACCACCCGGTGTTCTAGGAGCCCGGCGAGGGACGCTGGGGGCGTGTCATGGCCCAGCGGATGGCCCGGGTCAGGGCCTGGCCGGTGGGGTGTACCGCCAGGGGCTCGACGAGGGGCAGGTGGGGCAGCCACAGCATGCGGCGGGCCCAGAGGGGGAGCAGGGACACCGCGTTGGCGGCCAGGCCGCCGTAGAAGGGGCGTACCGCGAGCGGGAGCGGGGGTCGGAGGAGAAGGAAACGGGCCGCTGACCGGGCCTCCGGGGTGGCGCGCAGTTCGGGGAGGTAGGCGGTCAGCCGTTCGGACAGTTCACGGCGGTCGCGGGGCGGGGCGATGACGCCGAGGGCCTCCGCGACGCGTGCGGTGTCGGCGACGTACGCGTCGTAGCCCGCGGCGTCCAGCGGACGGGCGCCGTACCGCTCGTGGGCGCGCAGGAAGCTCTCCGTCTCGGCGGCGTGGACCCAGCCCAGCAGGTGCGGGTCGGCCGCGTGGTACGGCACTCCCTCGGACGTGGTCCCGCGGATGCGGTCGTGGATGGCCCGGACCTGGTCGACGGCGCGCTGCGCGTCCTCGGCGGTGCCGTAGGTCGTCACGGCCAGGAAGGTGCTGGTGCGCTGGAGGCGGCCCCACGGGTCGCCGCGGAAGCCGGAGTGGCCTGCCACCGCCGCCATGGCGAGCGGGTGCAGGGACTGGAGGAGAAGTGCGCTGAGCCCGCCGATGAACATCGAGGCGTCGCCGTGGACCGTGCGGACGGGGCGGTCCGGTGCGAACCAGCGCGGGCCGGGGGTGTCGTGGATGCGGGCGCGGTTCGCCGGTCCGTCGGGGCCCGCGACCCGGCGGAACAGGGCCTGGCCCATCTGTTCACGGACCGCGGTCAGCATGATCGGTCTCCCCTCGCCCTACCGCTCGGCGGGCGCGTGCCGCGGGTCCCGGTCCGAGGCGGGCCACACGTAGGGCAGGTCGTCGGGCGTGTCCGGGAACAGGTCGGCGTAGGTCTGCGGGTCCTTGCGGACGAGTGCCGAGCGGTGGCTCTCGTGGAAGGCCTCGTCGCCGAGCCAGGGCGGCAGTTCGCCGTCGGCGTTCAGTCGCGGCTGGTCGCGCACCGCGGTGCCGGGGCGGAGTGCGGGCAGTCCGGCGAGCAGCGAGGCGGCGCAGGTGTCCTGGTGTCCCTGTTCGCACCAGACCCGGCAGACCTCCAGGCCGTACCGTACGAGCGCCTCCTCGTACCCCGTCCACATCCGGACCGCCGGGTGGTGGCGCCAGCCGTAGCCGGGGACGGTCAGACCGCGCAGGACCTGCAGGGCCTCGACCCGCTGCTTGCCCAGCCGGCGCTGGTCAAGGAGCAGGGCCGACCGCCGGAAGTCGGGGTCGGGCAGGAACGTCTGCATCGGGACCGGCTCACTTGCGTCGCAGCGCGGACGGCTTGTGGACCGCCGTCCGGCCGGACTTGGCGCTGCGCACCTCGTACTGCGGGTCCTCGGGCGAGGCGTCCACGGTGCGGCCGGCGGCTTCGGTGCGTCGGGTGATCTTGCGTTCGAC
Organism: Streptomyces sp. LS-MS-L19; assembly: GCF_058382285.1. NCBI lineage: Bacteria > Bacillati > Actinomycetota > Actinomycetes > Kitasatosporales > Streptomycetaceae > Streptomyces > Streptomyces sp. LS-MS-L19. Next base: position 351,810 of record NZ_JBYCLL010000001.1, read on the forward strand.
CTGCCCCTCGGCGGTGCCGCCGTGGCTGCTCCAGGTGACCTCGTCGCCCTGGGTGAGCTTCTCGCCCTGTTCCTTGTCGTCGCGCTTCTTCGTCATGGTGGTTCCTCCGTGGCGCACCGGTCGACTGCGGCCGGCGGATCGGTTGCTCGTTGCTCCTCTGTTCGCTCTCCTTCCTCTGCTTCCCGTCGAAGGCGGTGTTCGGATTCAGCTCCGCCGGTCCAGCAGTCCCCGCCGGTCCAGTCCCTGTCGGCCGACCGTGGCGAGGACGACCGCGGCCGCGCCGGTGCCCAGGACGGCGCCGGCGACCACGTCGCCCGGGTAGTGCACGCCGGTGTGGATCCGTGAGTAGCCCACCGCGCAGGCCAGCAGGCCGAGCGGCACGGTGACGACGGGCAGGGCGGGTCCCACCGCCGCGGCGAACGCGACCGCGGACGCGGTGTGGCCGGAGGGGAAGGACGCCGACTCCGGCATGGGCACATGCCGTCCGGGGAACGGCGAGTCCACGGCCCGGTGCGGACGCGGCCGTCGCACCAGGCGCTTGCCGAGCAGGTTCGCGCTGGCGGAGGCGACCCCGATGGCCGCGACCCCGAGCGCGGCGGCGCGCCGGGGCCGGCCGGGGAACAGCGCCAGCAGTCCGGCGACCGTGAAGGAGATCTTGGAGTGGTCCGCCGCCGCGGACAGCCGGCGCAGCGCGTAGTCCAGGGTCGGTGTCCGGGTGACGGTCACCGCCTCGTACAGCGCCTGGTCGAGGGCGGCGAGATCGCGCAACAGGTCCCGGGCGACTCGCTGGTCCCACTGGGGTCGGTCAAGCATCGCTCTGCTCCTGGTTCTTGTCGGCCTGGTTCATGTCAGCCCGGTTCATGTCGGCCCGGTCGGTGTCGGCCCGTCTGGTGTCGCCCCGGTCGGTGTCGCCCCGGTTCGCGTCGGCCTGCTTCCTGTCGGCCTGCTGCCCGTCGGCCTGATTCTTGTCGGTCGGGAGGGAGGTTCGGCCGAAAGCCAGCCGGACGACGCGGCGCCAGTCCACCGACGGGGCGGTGTACGGCGCTCCCGGACGGTGCCGTGGTACCCGCATCCGCAGGACTCCCGGCCGTACGGTGCACACCACCGGCTGGGGCAGCATCAGCGCCTCCCCGTCCACGGCCACCGGGATGAGCTCCGTGTCCGCCTCGACGGTCACGCGCCGTGCGGTCAGCGTGGTGATACCGCTGGCCCGTTCACCCCGCAGCGCCAGTTCGGCGGCCTGTGCCGCGCTCGCGATGCGTACGGCGACCACGCCGAGTTCGCCCCCGTCGAGGCGTGGTCTGCGCCCGGCGCCCAGGGGATCGCCCAGCGCGTAGGGGTTGTTGCTCACCAGCAGGGCCTGCGGCTCCTCGAGCCGCTGCGCGCCCACGGTCGCCGTCAGCCGCGCACCGCCCTCGCCGCCCAGCAGGTCGGGCAGCCGCTCCAGGGCGGTGGCCGCTTTGGCGTCCCGGTACTCGGGGCTCTGCACGATCTCCGCGTACGTCCCGAAGGAGACCGTGTTGACGAAGGGCCGCCCGGCCACCTCGCCCAGGTCGACGCGGATCTCCACTCCGTGTGTGAGGGCGTCGAGGCCGGCGGCCGGGTCGTCGCGGTCCAGGCCCAGGTCCATCGCGAAGTGGTTGCGGGTGCCGGCGGACAGCACCATGAAGGGCAGCCGGTGCTCGGCGGCCACCGCCGCCACGAGGGCCTGGGTCCCGTCACCGCCCGCCACGCCGAGCAGGTCCGCGCCCTCCGCGACGGCCTTGCGCGCCAGCGCCGCCGGATCCGGGTCGCTGTCCAGGTCGAGCAGGATCACCCTGGCGCCCAGGGCCTCGGCCCGCTCCACCAGACCGTGTTCGCCGACCTTGCCGCCGCCCGACCGGGGGTTCATGATCAGTACGGGTCTGCGCGGGGGCCGGACCGAGCGGGACCGCCTGCCTCGCGGCGCGCGGAGCCGGCGCAGTGCGCTCCGGGCGCTGGCCAGCGCCGCGCCCCACAGTCCCAGCGCCACCGCGGCGAACGGCCACAGACCGGAGACCGCGTACAGCACCAGGACGGCGACCGGAGCGGCCAACGCCAGCAGGGCGCCGCACACCCGCGCGATCCCCCGGTGCGCCACGGCCCACCACAGGCCGGCACCGGCCAGGGCGATGCCGACGAGGCCCAGCAACAGCAGCAGCCACTGGCCCGCCGCCACCACCGCCGCGACCACTCCCGCCAGACAGAGCAGAGCGAGCCGGGCGAGGTTCTGCGCCTCGAGGCGGGAGCCGTCCGGCACGGCCTCGTCGTTCGCTCTCGTAGCGTTCATGATCCCTCGGGCAGTCCGGTGCGGGGCCTGGCCCGCGCGTGTGGCACCTCGTCCCCACGCCCGGGAACCTGCCCCGCCTCACCCCTCCATGATCCGTACGGCGTGGTGGCCCCACGATCTCATGCCCGGGCAGGACCGGGGCGCCCCCGCACAGGACTGCGGATGCCCTCAGCGGGTCACGACATGCCGCCCGTCCGGGACGCAGTGGGTCATGGTCAGGCCCTCGACGTCACGCGGCGGGTTCTTGCCGAGGTTCGACAGCCGCTTGCGGTCCTCGTCGGTGAGGTCCTGCGAGGCCAGCGGCTCCAGGCCGGCGACGTCCTCCGGGCTGATGCCGAGCCCGTCACCCACCCGCAGGCCCAGCTCGTTCTCGACCAGCAGGAAGTGCCACACCATGCGCTCCTGCACGGGCCGGTCGCACTGCGCGAGCAGGCCGGTGAGGTTCTTCACCAGGTCGTCGCGCTCCCAGTCCTCCAGCAGCAGGTAGCGCTGCCCGGCCTGGAGGTAGTCATTGGTGCGGGGGATGCGCTTGCGGGTGAGCCGCCCGCGGATCTCCGGGCCCTGCTCGTCCTCGGTCGCGTACTGGCCCTCACGCAGGCCGCCGGTGATGGACGGCTCGTAGTTGACGATCGGGTTCTCGCCCCCGCCGTCCACGTGGTACGTCATCTGGCCGTCGCGCTGGTTGGTGCGCACCTCGGCGTTCTTGGCCTGGTTGACAGGGAGCTGGAGGTAGTTCGGGCCGACCCGGTAGCGCTGGGTGTCGCTGTAGGAGAAGGTCCGGCCGACGAGCATCTTGTCGTCGGAGAAGTCCAGGCCGTCGACGAGGACTCCGGTGCCGAAGGAGATCTGCTCGTTCTCGGCGAAGAAGTTCTCCGGCATCCGGTCGAGCACCATCCGGCCCACCGCCTTGGGCGGGAAGTCCTGCTCGGGCCAGGTCTTGGTGTCGTCGAGCGGGTCGAAGTCCAGCTCGGGATGGTCGTGGTCGTCCATCATCTGGACCAGGAGCTCCCATTCGGGGTGGTCCCCGCGGGCCACGGCCTCGTAGAGGTCCTTGGTGGCGTGGCCGAGCGAGTCGGCCTGCACGTTGGCGGCGTCCTCCTCGGTCATGCTGCGCACGCCCTGCTTGGGCATCCAGTGGTACTTGACCAGCTTGGTCCGCCCTTCGGCGTTGACCCACTTGTACGTGTTGACGCCGAAGCCCTGCATGTGGCGGTAGTCCGCGGGGATGCCGCGCGGGCTGAACAGGTTGACCAGCATGTGCATCGACTCGGGGGTCTGGGACATGAAGTCGAAGATGCGGCGCGGCTGCTGCTCGAAGGTGACCGGGTCGGGTTTGAGGGCGTGGATGACGTCCGGGAACTTGATGGCGTCCCGGATGAAGAAGACGCCCAGGTTGTTGCCGACCAGGTCCCAGTTGCCGTCCTCGGTGTAGAACTTCACGGCGAAGCCGCGGGGGTCGCGGGCGGCCTCGGAGGAGTCCCGGCCGCCGATGACGGTGGAGAAGCGGACGGCCAGGTCGGTGCGCTTGCCGCGCTCCTGGAACAGCTTGGCGCGGGTGTACCGGCTGATCGGCTCGTCGCCCCAGCTGCCGTACGCCTCGAAATAGCCGTAGGCGGTGACGCCGCGGGCGTGCACGACGCGCTCGGGGATGCGTTCCCGGTCGAAGTGGCTGATCTTCTCCAGGAACTGGTAGTTCTCCAGCGTGGCGGGCCCGCGGGCGCCGACGGTGCGCTGGTTCTGGTTGTCGTGGACCGGGTGGCCCTGGCGGTTGGTGAGTACCTCGCGGTCGTCGCCGGGAGCGGGACCGGTACCGGACACATCCGTCATGATCAAGGGCTCCTTCGGTTCATGGCCGGTGGCGGGCCCTCGCACAACGGGCGTCCTCCGGCCGGGGGTGGCGGATCACCCGAGTACCCGGTCGGCTCACCCCACTCACGCGTGGGACGCCGGCTCTCGCGACGGGGTGGGCCCGCACGCCGGGCGGGTGCGGGCCCCCGGGGTCACGCGCCCGCCATCAGCGCGTCGTCGTCGGGGCGGACCCCGGACGCGCCGGACGCGGGACGCGCCCCGGACGCGCCGGCCAGTTGACGGCGGGCCGCTGTCAGCGCCGAGTCGATGTCGCGGGTACCCGTGGCGATGCACAGGGTGTAGGACACGTCCTCGAGACGCTGACGTGCCTCGGCGCTGCCGTCCTCCGCATGGAGCACCCGCAACGCCTCGTAGCGCTCGAGGAGATCGGTGAGAAGGACGGGGTGGGCCATGAGCATGGTGTGCTCCTCCAACTGCGCGGTGAACGTGAGGACTGCGCCACGGAAGAGCCTCGGGCGGAACCTTGGGCGGCACGCACCAAGAAGAGCCGCTTCGGCCGCTTCCGCGGTGGGCCTGTGATCCCAAGCACCTGACCGCCGTCTGCCCCCGCCTCTGAGGCCCAAACCACTACCGGCGGCCTCCGGTGCACGGCCGTCCCGAGACGGGTTGTGCCGCCCCGGCGGGGTACTCGCCGGCTTCGCGCGACGATGCGCATCAGGGAGGGCCCGGGGCCATGACCACGCACACACGCACGACCCGTACGCCGGTACGACAAGCCGCTCTCGCGGTGGGGGTGGTGTTCCTGCTCGTCGGTGTCCTGGGGTTCGTCCCGGGGGTCACCACGGACTACGACACGATGGAGTTCGCCTCGCACGACTCCGGAGCCGAACTGCTCGGGATCTTCCAGGTCTCCGTCCTGCACAACCTCGTCCACCTCGCCTTCGGCGCCGCGGGCGTCGTGATGTCCCGCACGGTCTCCGGGGCGGCCACGTTCCTGCTGGCCGGAGGCGCGGTCTATCTGGTGCTGTGGCTGTACGGACTGCTCGTCGGCCATGACAGTTCGGCGAACTTCGTCCCGCTGAACACCGCCGACGACTGGCTGCACTTCTTCCTCGGCATCGGGATGATCGCGCTCGGCATGCTGCTCACCCGCCGCCGGACCACCGCGGCGCGGTGAACCCGGCGTCCGTCGGCGCGCTCCTCGCGGTCAGTCCCGGCGGGCGCCGACGTCACCGTTGACGGTGGTCAGTGTCATGGTGTGGTCCCGGTCTGCGCGCTGGACCGGGACCGCCACCGTGGCGCGGCCGTTGTCGGTGGACGCTGCGACCCGGTAGGCGGGGCTGTCGTGCGGGACGGTGACGTCGACCGAGCCGTTGACCGTCGTCGCCGTGACGCCCGAGGGAACCGTGGCACAGCCCAGCACCACGTCCCCGTTGGTCGTCGCGGCGTGCAGGCGGTGCGCTGCGACGGCCGTCGCGCGCACCGATCCGTTGCGGGTGGACAGCCGCAGGTCGGCGCCGTCGCGTCCGGAACGGGTCAGTGTCACATCGCCGTTGACGGTGGTGAGGTCCAGCGCGGCGGCGACGCCCGCCACGTCGACGCCGGCGTTGCGGGCGGTGGCGGTGACGCGCATGCCGTCCGGGATCTCCACGTACGGCATCCGGGGGCAGTCCCCGTCGTCCGCGGCCCGGTCGGCGCACGTGAGGTCGAGGGTCCAGACGTCCCCGTGGTGCGACCAGTGTCCGTCGACGCGGTCGTCCACCGTGACGTGGTCGCCGTCGGCGGGGCGCAGCCGCAGGCCGTTGTCGGTGGCGATCACCACCTGTTCGGCCGAGGCCGCCCCGCCGGGTGTCCGCGGGCCCTGTACTCCCCCGCCGTCGTCATCGGTGCACGCGCCGGCGAGGGGCAGCAGTGCCAGCATCGCGACGAGGGATGTCGAGCGCCGTTTCGGCCGTGCTTTCATACCTCGTCGGATGCCCCGCTCCCCCGCGGACATGACGGCGGGAACGGGCTACGGCACCGGGACCGAGTCCGTCTCCTGCGCGCCCTCGGCGGCCGCCAGTGCCTTGTTGCGGCGCACCGAGGAGAAGAAGGACCAGCCGATCAGGACCACGCCGACCAGGCCGGTGATGATCTCGTTGATCTGGTACTGGATGGTGACCATGAGGATCACGGCGAGGGCGCCGATCGCGTAGTGGGCGCCGTGCTCCAGGTAGACGTAGTCGTCGAGGGTGCCCTGGCGGACCAGGTAGACGGTGAGCGACCGGACGTACATGGCGCCGATGCCGAGGCCCAGTGCCATCAGGACGATGTCGTTGGTGATGGCGAACGCGCCGATCACACCGTCGAAGGAGAAGGAGGCGTCGAGGACCTCGAGGTACAGGAACATGAAGAAGGCGGCCTGGCCTGCGAGTTGGACGGCCGACCGCGACCCGCCGGAGCGTTCGGCGGCTTCCTCGCGTTCCTCCTCCTCTTCCAGCCGGTTCTCGAAGTATCCGGAGAGGCCGCCGACGACCATGTAGGTGATCAGGCCCGCGATGCCGGAGATCAGGACGGTCTGCGCCTTGTCGGCGTGGGCGCCGCCGTGCTGGTGGGCGTGGGTGGCGAAGGTGAACGCGGTGATCAGCAGGACGACCAGGGCGATGCACACCGACAGCATGTCGACCTTGCCGAGCTTGGCCAGCGGGCGCTCCAGCCAGGCCAGCCACTTGATGTCCCGGTCCTCGAAGATGAAGTCCAGGAAGATCATCAGCAGGAACATCCCACCGAACGCGGCGATCGCCGGGTGCGCGTCGGTCACCAGCTGCTGGTAGCGGTCCTTGTCGGTCACCGCCAGGTGGACCGCGTCGTACGGGTTGAGTTTCGCGGTGATCGCGACGATGACGACCGGGAAGACCAGCCGCATGCCGAACACGGCGATCAGGACGCCGACGGTGAGGAAGATCTTCTGCCAGAAGGCGTTCATCTTCTTCAGGATTCCGGCGTTGACCACCGCGTTGTCGAACGACAGCGAGATCTCCAGTACGGCCAGGATCGCCACGATGCCGAACGCGGCCCATCCGTCGTACAGCACTCCCACGGCCAGGCCGAGCGCGGTGACCGCGAACGCCCACCGGAAGGTCTTCAGAATCACTGTCACCAAGTCCTGTAGTCGGGCCGTCGCCGGAGGCGGGCGCGGGAGCCCGCGGTGTCACGGGCGTTGTCTATCACGGTTGTCCGTCGCCGAGGTGGCGCGGGGGTGGGATCACGTGCCGGTGGGTGCCCGTACCGCGAGAAGGGCGACGTCGTCGTCGTTGGCTTCGTACCGGACCCGGCGCAGCACCTCGTCGGTGAGGGAGGTCAGGGGGCGGTGGGCGAGGGCGGCCGCGTGTCTGCGCAGGCGGTGCAGACCCTCGTCGAGGGTGTGGCCGGGTGCCTCGATCAGTCCGTCGGTGTACAGCAGCAGGGTCGATCCGGGCGGCAGTACGGCGGTCGCGTCGGTGCGGGGGGTGCGGACCCCGGTGCCCAGGAGGATGCCGTGGCCGTCGGTGAGGAAGTGGGCGAGGCCGTCGTGGCTGATCAGCAGCGGCGGTGGGTGACCGGCGTTGGTCCAGGTCAGCTCCCAGTGGCCGTCGTCCCGCGCCTCGACCCGGGCCAGGATCAGGGTGGCCATGCTGACGTCGGTGATGTGCATGACGGCCTCGTCGAGCCGGTCGACGATACGGCTCGGCGGTTCCTTGTGGGCCCAGGCGTAGGCGCGGAGCATGTTGCGCAGCTGGGCCATTCCGGCCGCGGCCTCCAGGTCGTGGCCGACCACGTCCCCCACGGCGAGCGCGGTGGCGCCGTCGGACAGGGAGAACGCGTCGTACCAGTCGCCGCCGACCTGCGAGGCGTCGGGAGCGGGCAGATAGCGGGCGGTCATCTGCAGCCCGGGCACCCGCGGCAGCTGGGGCAGCAGGTGGTTCTGCATGGTCTCGGCGACCTTGCGCTGGCGCTGGTAGAGGCGGGCGTTGTCCAGGGCCAGGCCGGCTCGGCGGGCGATGTCCTCGATCAGGGGCAGATCGGCGGTGGTGAAGTCCACCGGGTCCTTGGCCCGGCCCAGGGTCAGCGCTCCGAGGACCGCGCGGGTGCTGCGGATGGGGACGATGACGGCCGAGCGGATGCCGGTGGCCTCGAACAGGCGCCGCTGCTCGACCGCGATGCCGGAGTCGGGCTCCCGCTGGTAGGTCTGGGGCCCGGCCAGCGCGGAGGCCACCCCGCGCAGCGCCCTCGACAGGGGCATCGGCGACTCCGCCGGGACCGGTGGCATCGGCCCCTGGAGCTCCTCGCGGTGGGCCAGGCCGTCGCCCTCCGCGTGGACGACCGCGGACCGCCACACCTCGTCCCGCTCGGTGATCAGGTCGACGACGACCCAGTCGGCCAGCCGGGGCACCACCAGTTCCGTGAGCCGGCGCAGCGTCTCCTCGACGTCGAGCGTGGAGGTCAGCCGGGTGGTGGTCTCGGCCAGCAGTGCGAGCCGTTGGAGTTCGGGCATCGACTCGCCCGAGGTGTCTGGCCGCGGGCGCCGGCCGACCTCCGGGGGGCGCAGCGCGTGCAGGAGCACGAGCGTGCCGGCTTCCCGGCCTCCGAGGTCGTAGGGCGTAATGAGCCAGGAGACCGGGAGCAGTGTGCCGTCCCCGCACTCGAACCAGTCCTCGTCGGCCTGCGCGGTGCGCCGGTCGTGGAAGGCCTGGCGCATGCTGCACCGGCTCCTCGGCAGGGGGTGGCCGTGGGCGTCCCGGTGCAGCAGGTCGTGCGCGTCACGGCCGATGAGGTGCTCGGCGGGACGTCCCAGCAGCTGTTCGGCGTGGGCGTTCACGGCGATGACGCGGCCCTCTTCGTCCACGACGTACGCCGCGGTCCCGATGGCGTCCAGGGCGGCGACCGGCACGGCGGCGGGAGCCGTCGGTGATCGTTCCCCTGGGGTCTCGGCGTCCTCCGGCCCTGGCATGTCGTCCTCTCCTGGCTCATCGGCCGCATGTGTCGCGGTACGGCATCCGGCGGTGCCGTCCTATCCGGGTGCCCAGGCACCGGTGAATCCAGCCTCACCGTCTACGGCGGCCACGAAACCGGGTTCCCCCGGGGGCCGGGCCTGAGGGTCCGTGCGGGTGCCAGGGCCGAGGAGCGCGGGAGGAGGCGGGGCGTCAGCCTGCCGGGTCGGGTGTTTCGTCGGGTGCCTGCGGCCGGGAGGGGGAGGTGGCGGTCCAGGCGGCAAGGAGGGCCAGGGCTTCGGCGGAGGGGGAGGCGGGTTCGGCGGTATAGACGACGAGGATCTGTTCGGGGTCGCCCTCGACGGCCAGGACGAGGTAGTCCAGGGTGAGGTCGCCGACGAGCGGGTGGTGCAGGCGCTTGGTGCCGCTGGTGTGCGCCTGGACGTCGTGGTCGGCCCACATGCGGCGGAAGGCGTCGCTGTGCAGGGACAGCTCGCCGATCAGCTCGGTGAGCTGCGGGTCGTCGGGGTGGCGTCCGGCGTACAGACGCAGCGCGGCCAGGCAGTCGCCGGCCACCCGCTCCCAGTCGGCGTACAGCGTGCGGGCGGTCTCGTCGAGGAAGACGAAGCGCGCGAAGTTGCGCTCGCGGCGGGGCCGGGCCTCGAAGTCGGTGTAGAGGGCGTGGGCGAGCTTGTTGGCGGCCAGGACGTCCGTGCGCCGCCCCTGGACCACCGCGGGGACGTCGAGCGAGTCCAGGGTGCGGTAGAGGACCTGGGGGACGCGCTGGGGTGCGAGCGGGCGTCTGCGGCGGGCCCGGGTGGTGGCGGTGGGCTGGGCTAGGTCGAAGAGGTGGGCGCGTTCGGCCTCGTCCAGGCGGAGAGCGCGGGCGAGGGCCTCCAGGACGGCTTCGGAGACGCCCTGGGTGCGGCCCCGCTCCAGGCGGATGCAGTAGTCGACGCTGACCCCGGCGAGCCGGGCGACCTCTTCGCGGCGCAGCCCCGGCACACGGCGGGCGCCGCCCTGCGGGGCGAGGCCGACCTGTTCGGGGGTGATCCGGGCCCGCCGGGTGCGCAGGAACTCACGGATCTCGCTGCTGCGGTCCATGGGTCCACCGTACGGCGGTGCCTGGCAGGTCAGCGTGCTGTGAGGGGTACTGGCGGACCCCCGGAAGAGCCGTACCCCGTACGGGGGTCCGGGCGGGAGCCGTGGGTGGTTGCCTGGACAGCGGGCCGTCGCACGGTTCCGCAGCGCCGGGCCGGCAGCGCCCGGCCCTGCCGACGAACGCACCACGGCCACGGTCGAAGCCTGGAAGAGCGTCAACGGACGGCAGCCCGGTGACCCCGCCAAACTCGCCCACGCACTTCTGACGATCGCCGGCCAGGACGAGCCGCCCCAGCGCTTCCTCGCCGGCGCCGACGCCATCGAAGGCGCCACGGCCAAGGCCCGGGAACTCCTCGCCCAGGCCGAAGCCTCCCGCGCACTGGGCGGCAGCCTGGGCCACGACGACACCGGCGCCTGATCCCACCCGTGCTCCGGTGCGACGCGCCGGTGGCGCGCCCCCCGGCGCTTCCGTGCGCTGGGGGCGTGTGGCCGAATTCCCTCTGCTCGCAAGGGACTTGGCCGAGTGCTGGGTATCCGTGGAGGGAGGGGTGGAAGCGGACGTCGTGGGGAGGGCCGGGGCTGTGGCACGTCTGTCGTGGGCGTCCGGCCCGGTCCCGTCCCGTCGGCTGCGGAGGCGGCATCTGGTGCGCCGGCTGCGCGCCGAGGGGCTCTACGGGCCCAGGTTCCGTGATGTGCTGCCCGCTTTCGCCGGTGTCGTGGCGGTCGTGTGCGCGCTGGTCGCCGCGCTCACCGCGGGCTACCGCGCCGTCGGGGTCGAGGTGCCCGTCGCCGGTGTGGCGGTCCTGGCCCTGGTGGTCACGGCCGGGGTACGGCGCGGGCGCCCCGGTGCCCGCCGGCGGCTCGGTTACTACACGGCGGACGAGCTGTTCGCCCTGGACACCGAGGGTCTCGCCCTGGCGGTGGCGCGGATGCTGCGCCGGGACGGGTGGCGGGTACGGTTGCTGCCCGCGCCGGACCGGCCGCGTCTGTGTGCCCGGGACGCGGCCGGTCAGCGGATCGACGTGGCCTTCCGGCCGGTGGCGGAACCCCTCCCGGACGAGGACCTGCCACATCCCCACCCGCACCGCGGCGACCGGGAGTCGCCGCTGCGTCTGGTGGTGCATCGCGGTGTCTTCAGCGCTCGCGACGTCCGGTGGGCCCGGCGGGAGGAGACGATCCGTCTGCTCGACGGCCCCGCCCTCCGGCGCTGGGCAGCGGGCACCCGCCTCGACGACCTGTTGTCCCAGGAGAACTGACGGGCCGTGAGGTCCTGCGGAGGAGTCGCCTCAGATCCGTCCGCCGGTCAAGCGCGTGATCGGACCGTGGGTGTGTCGTCCGGCGCGGCGCCCCACCGCGTACGACGTCGCGCTCAGCACGGTCAGGCCCGCACCGACGCCCGCGGCGATGAGCTTGCGCTGGGCGACCACCGTCCAGGCCGTCTTGGCGACGGCCGCGGCCTGTCCCGAGGCGGTGATGACGGTCTGCCGGCCGGCCTCGACGCTCTTGGCCGCGGTGTGCGCGGCGCCACTGGCGGCCTTGGCCGTACGTTCCGTCGCGGCCTTGCCCGCTGACGCGGCCTCATCCGTCTTCGTGGCGGCCTTGTCCGCGGCCTTGGACGCCGGAGCGGTGGCCTTCGCCGTGGTGCGCCGGGCCTTCGAGGCCGCGGCCCGGGTCGGCGCGGAATCTTGGTTCGTCTGCTCGTTCGATTCACTCATGGACATCGCGTTACCGCTCGCTCGGAGGCCAAACACACTCCGCCGAGAGCGATTTCGCGGCGGCTTCGCGGCGGCCCGACAGGCGTACGGCCCGGCTCGGGGCGGTCCCCTCGCCGGGCCGCGGGCCGGTCAGCCGATGTGGTAGCTGTCGCCGTACACCTTCCAGTCGAGGGGCGGGTTCAGGTCGAGGTTGCCCTGGCGCAGGAAGACGCGTTGCGCGGTGTCGACCCGGCTGGTGTCGCTGTGTGCCTCCTCCTGTTTCATCGCCCACACGCGCGCGTCGAGGAAGGCGTTGAGGTACGTCGTCTCGTTGCCGCCCTGCGCCGGCGGCTTGGCCTGGCGCAGCGCACGTCGGCGGATGCTGCTGAAGCTCGTGGCGTCGCCGCCGTCGCCGTGCATGACGATGGCGTCGTAGTAGGCGAACTGGCCCAGTGCGCGCAGGCCGTCCGTCTTGCCCTGCCGCACGGCGGGGTTGAAGTAGACGCGGTCGCGTTCGTCGTTCTGTGCCTGCTGGAACGCCGTGTCCCGGGCGGCCTTGCGCCAGTCGCCGGGGAAGTCCGGGTCGAGGCCGTCGTGGGAGTCGGTTCCGTCGACGCGGCGCAGGGCCGGCAGGTACTTGGCGAGGACGTTGCCGGGCTTGCGGTCGGCGTACAGCTCGACGAGGTCGAGCATGTCCCCGGTGCCGGAGCAGAAGCCGATGATGCCGGCGGTGTAGCCACGGCCGTCACCTATGTCCTCGATGTACTTGTACTGCGCCTTCCAGTCGAGCGAGGAGTTCTCCGCGCTCGACACCAGCTTCATGGCGATCTCCTTCTTCGCGGGGTCGTCGAGACCCGGCGCGGCCGCGGGTGCCGCCGTGGCACGCGCGGGGCTGAGGATTCCGGCGCAGGTCACCGCGCCCATGAGGGCGAGGACGGTGCGGCGGGAGGTGTGGGTGGTCGGGGGCACTGTGTCAGGTTCCACGGGGACTCCAAGTGGAGGTGGGGGGTGGAGAGTTGGTCCGGACCTGATTGTTAGGAATGTTTCCTACCAGTGCGCGGCGCGATCAGTAACCCACTGCGCCGGAAGTTTGTAGATTCGAACGAACTACGCGTGAGGGAGCGTGAGTTCGACTGCGCCGATCCCCGGGGGATGCCTTGACGGACACGCCGGCGCCACTGGCCGTCGGACGGGCCGGGCCGAGCGGGGCATCGGTGGAATGCCGGGGGTGGCGGAGCTGGAGGTGTACCTACAGCGAGGGGCTGGAGACGCCCGCCCCTCGCCGGGTTCCTCAGAAGTGGCGCGGCAGGCGGACGACCTGGACGAAGAAGTCGTCGATCTGGCGGACCGCGGCGATGAACTGGTCCAGGTCGACCGGCTTGGTGACGTAGGCGTTGGCGTGCAGCCTGTAGCTGCGCAGGATGTCCTCCTCGGCCGCCGAGGTGGTGAGGACGACGACCGGGATGTGGGACAGCTCCGGGTCGGACTTGATCTTCTCCAGGACCTGCCGGCCGTCGTACTTGGGCAGGTTCAGGTCGAGCAGGATCAGGTCGGGCTGCGGCGCATCGGTGTGGTCGCCGCGCCGGTAGAGGAAGTCCAGCGCCTCCTCGCCGTCCCGCACCACATGGAGGGTGTTGCCGATCTTGTTGTCCTCGAACGCCTCACGGGTCATCAGCTCGTCGCCGGGGTCGTCCTCGACGAGGAGCACGTCTATGGGGCTGGCGGCTGGGGTGGTCATGTCAGGGCCTTTTCCTCGGTGCCGATCCCGGACGCCTCCGGGGTCTCGACAAGGGACGGGAGGGTGAAGCAGAAGCGCGTGCCGTCCGTGTGAGCGGTGTCGATCCAGATCCTGCCACCGTGCTGTTCCACGATCTTCTTGCACAGGGCAAGACCGATGCCGGTACCACCGTAGGCGTCCCGGCTGTGCAGCCGCTGGAAGATGATGAAGACCTTGTCCTTGAACTGCTCGGGGATGCCGATGCCGTTGTCGGTGACGGTCATGAGCAGGCTGTCGGGCTCGTCCGGGTCCGTGCCGCAGGTGATGGACACGTGCGGAGTGCGCTCGGGCCGGCGGAACTTGAGGGCGTTGCCGACCAGGTTCTGCCACAGCATGGTCAGCAGGGTCGGGTCCCCGACGATCTCGGGCAGGTGCTCGGGGCGGTCGACCCGGGCACCGGACTCCTCCACGGCCGCCCCCAGGTTGGCCAGTGCCTTGTCCAGCGCCTGGTCGAGACCGACCGGCACCCGTGCGTCGTTGACCCTTCCGACCCGGGAGAACGTCAGCAGGTCGTTGATGAGGACCTGCATGCGCCGGGCACCGTCGACGGCGAAGTCGATGTACTGCCGGCCCCGGTCGTCGAGCGCGTCGCCGTAGCGCTTCTCCAGCAACTGGCAGAAGGACGCGATCTTGCGCAGCGGCTCCTGGAGGTCGTGCGAGGCGACGTAGGCGAACTGCTCCAGTTCGGCGTTGGAGCGGCGCAGTTCCACGGCCTGCTCGTCCAGGTCCGCGGCCTGCCGGGTCAGTTCCTGCTGCTGTTCCCGGGAGGCCTCGAGCTCGGCCACGATGTGCCAGCGCATGCCCTCGACGGAGTTGGCGACGGCGATCAGGTCGGCCGGCCCGCGGCCGGTGATGACGTACCCGAAGTCGCCGCCCGAGACCCGCCTCGACGCCGTGCTCAGTGCCTCCAGGGGGCGGGTCACCTGGATCCGCACCAGGACCGCGCAGCCGAGACCGGCGAGGAGGAAGGCCGCCACCATGCCGCCCAGGATCCAGTCGCGGACCGTGCGTTCGTGGATCAGCTGGGCGCGGCCGTCCTGGACCGCCTCCGTCAGGTCGGTGTCCTGCCGGTCCCACAGGGCCCGCAGGCGGTCGAACTCCTTCCTGCCCTGCTCGGCCTTCGCCTGGTCCAGCGGTTCCGGGCTGCCGGGGGTGACCGAGGCCGCGAGGGGCTCGGCGTAGGTGCGGCGCCAGTCGGCCGCCTGGCTTTCGATCGCCCTCAGGTCGGCCAGCAGTTCGGGGCGGTCGCCGATGAACGTCCGCAGCCGGTCGGCCGAGTTCGCCTCGTCCTGCTTGCCCCGCGTGTACGGGTCGAGGAACTGCCGGTCGGCGGTGATCGCGTAACCGCGAATACCCGTCTCCTGGTTGACCAGGGCTGCCTGAAGCCGGTACGCCTCGCTCTGCGCGGGCTGGACGCGCCGCAGCAGCTGGTCGCTCACCTCCGCCGTCCTGTTCAGCAGGGTAGCGCCCACCACGGTGCCGATCACCACCAGCAGCGTCAGGACGGCCAGCAGCAGGTAGACCCAGCCCTGCACCGTCAGTCGGCGTCCGATCCGGACCGCGCCCATCATGTGCCTCACTCTGTGCTCCGACCCCACGTCTTGCTCACTCAGTTCCAGTTCAGATGGACGACGGCCACATCATCGGCCAGGCCACCGCGGGCCTCGGCCAGGCTCTCGGCCTTCTCGATCAGCCGGTCGACGAACGCCTCCGGGTCCAGGCCCGCTCCCTCCCGGGCGAGGGCCAACAGGCCTTCCTCGCCCAGGCGTTCAGGACCACGGCTGACATGACCCTCGAACAGGCCGTCGGTGAAGAGCATCACCGACGACCCCGCCGGGACCGGCAGTTCCGCGGTCGGCCAGCGCGCGCCGCCGGGGACCATGCCGAGGGCCGGTCCGCCGGGCACCTCCACCCACTCGACGTCCGCTCCGGTCCGTTGCAGCAGACCGTGGTGTCCGGCCCGTACGACATGTGCCCGCTGCTCCCCCGGCACCGCGGCCAGGCTCACGAGGGTGGCGAAGACCTCGTCACGGGCACGTTCGGCCATCAGCAGTTCCTCGAGGCGGGCCATCTGCTCCGCGCCGGTGATCCCGCTGAGGACGAGGGTGCGCCAGGCGATCCGCAGGGCGACCCCGAGGGCCGCCTCGTCCGGGCCGTGCCCGGAGACGTCCCCGATGAGCGCGTGGAGGGTGCCGTCGGCGGCCTGGACGATGTCGTAGAAGTCACCGCCGAGGAGGGTCTGCGCGCGGCCGGGCCGGTAGCGCGCCACCACCCGGACGCCCTCGGCGCGCAGCAGCGGACGGGGCAGCAGTCCGCGTTCCAGGCGGGCGTTCTCCTGGGCCTGGAACGCACCGGCCTGGAGGGCCACGGCGGCCTGTTCGGTCTGCTTGCGCTGGATCGCGTAGCGCACCGCGCGCCCGAACAGTTCGGGCTCCACCCGGCCCTTGACCAGGTAGTCCTGTGCGCCGGCCGCGACGGCGGCGAGGCCGGTCTGCTCCTCGGCGAGCCCGGTGAGGACCACGATCGCCACCTGCTCGGCCAGCCCCTTGACGCGGTCGACCGCTTCCAGCCCCTGGGCGTCCGGCAGGTGCAGGTCGAGCAGGACACAGTCGGGGGTCTCGGTGGCGAGCACCTCGGCGGCCTCGGTCATCGACCGCACCCAGCGCAGGTCCATCTTCATGGTGCCGTCGACGACAAGTTCCTCCACGAGCACCGCGTCGCCGGGATCGTCCTCCACGAGCAGCACCGACGGTTCCCAGAGCTCCCACGCCGTCTCGGCACCGGCTGCCGTCGTCGACACCAACTCGGCAGCCTCAGTCTCCGAGATCACTGTGGTCCCGACCTCCCCAGCCCAAACATGTCGTCTGCCTTCGGACGCCGCCCGGGGCGACTCCGTAGAACGGTCAGAGCGACGATCCGATTCACCGGCCACGCGCGTCCGGCCGCGTGGCCCCCGCGGGGTACCCGTCCCGATGGCACTGACCCCGTGGCCGATCTCACCTCATGGGCACGTCCTCGCCGAGGGGTGGGGGGAAGGACAGGCGGTCGTCGTGGGCGCCTCGGGGCACAGCGGTGTCCCGTGCGGGGGCCGTGCCTCCCGCGGCGCCGTACGTGTGTCGGCCGTCAGCGACGTCGTCATCGTCCGCCCATCCCGAGGTTGCGGTTGTCCTGGCCGCGTTTACCCCCGATCCGCGCGAGCATGCCGGGCGTCTCCCGAACTCGACCGTTCTCGGGTTCCGGCGGCCGCCCCCGGTTCCGATCCACGTCGTGGGGAACCGGGTAGGACGTCAGAAAGGAGTCCCCGTGACCACCTACGTCATCACCGTCCCCGGTACCTTCCTGCGTGAGGTCCCCGACGGCGTCTGCTCGGACGTCGGACGACGACTGCGGCCCCAGGACCCCAGGAACACCGACCTCGGGGAGAGCGAGGAACTGAGTCTGCTGAGCGTGGAGGACGACGGTATGTTCGCCGCGCGGGTCGAGGTCGAGGCCCCCGACCGGTCCGAGGCCGAGGCCGAGGCCGTACGGCTGGTCTCCCGGGCACTGCGGGACAGCGGTCTGTCCGAGCGGGACGCGGCGCTCGGCGCGGCGGTCGTGACGGGCATCGACAGCGAGTTCTGAAGCGGGCCGCGGAGCCGGCCGCGGGGTCCGCGGCCGGCACGGGGGACGGCCGACGCCGGCGATGGCCGCCACGGGCGATGGCGGCCACGGGAGCGCGGGCGATGGGCGACACGGGGGATGCCTGCACGGGGATGGCGTCGCGAGGCTTCGCGGGTGAGGATGTTCCTTCGCGAAGTGCAGTCCGCCCACCGCGGTGCACGGGCCCTTCCGGTGCTCCCCGCGGCAAGGAGGGCCGACTTCGGCCGTCGGCCTGAAGGAGCCTCGGGATGGGTTCACACGCAGCGCCGCACCACCACAGGCGAGTCCTGGTGATGGCCTCGAGCCTCCTGCTCGTGGTCGGCGGCCTGCTGGGCCTCCCCCGGGCATCCGGCGCCCCCGCCGAGACCGACGCCTGCCGCACCACCAGCGACCGTCTGCCCCGCGGCGACTGCGGGCCGTTCTGGCAGGTCCTCGCCGAGGACTTCAACGGCGACCGGGTGCCGCAGGGCTCCTTCAGCGACTGCGAGCACCACGTCGACACGTCCGCGGCCTACTGCGGCGGGCTGACCGGGAAGTACCGCGACAACTGGTGGGCGTATCCGACGGGTTGGCCGGACACCGCCCGCAGCCGGGGTCGGGAGGTGGTGGGGGTCTACCACCCGGAGGACACCGTGAGCGTCGGTCCCGCGGCGAACGGCGACGGCAGGATGTCCGTGCGGATGTGGCGGCCGGCCGACGGGGGCCCCGTCCACGCCGCCGCGCTGGTGCCGCGGGCGGTGATGCAGATGAAGTACGGCAAGTACAGCGCGCGCATCAAGGTCACCAGGCCGGCTCCGGGGTACAAGTCCGCCTGGCTGCACTACGGCGGGGGCTGCGAGATGGACCATCCCGAAGGGGAGTGGACCGGTTCCCTCAGCTCCTTCCACCACCCGTGCGGTGGCGGTGAGCAGGGCTACTTTCCCGGCAGTGACGACTGGACGCAATGGCACACCGTGTCGACCGAGTGGACGCCGGGCCATGTCCGCTTCTTCGTCGACGGCCGGCTGACCGGCCATGACACCCGCGGGGTGCCGGCCCAGCCGCTGTCCTGGGTCCTCCAGAACGAGAGCGCGCTGGAGGGTCCGGGGGCGGCGCCGGGGAGCAGCGCGCAGCTCGACATCACGTGGGTGGCGGCGTACGCGTACGGCTGGAAGTGACGGCCGGCCGGAGCGACGGGGTGATGAGTTCGTCGGCGACCCACCGGGCCACGTGGGCGGGGTACGGCGTCGGCAGGCCGAGGACGATGTGGGTGAAGCCCGCGGTGAGGGCTTCGGTGATCGCGTCGCGGGTGTGGGCGGGGTCGTCGTAGGAGACCGCGAGGTGGATCGAGCGGGTGATCTCGGCGGGGTCGCGGCCGATCTCTTCGCAGTAGCGGTCCAGCAGGGCGCTGCGGCGGGCGGCGTCCTCGATGTCGCCGCCGGGGATGTTCCACAGGTCGGCGTGGCGGGCGGTGGTGCGCAGCGTCGAGGAGGCGCGGCCGCCGATGAGGACCGGGGGGTGGGGGCGCTGGACCGGCTTGGGGTTGCCGAAGGCGCCGGTGAGGTGGTGGTAGGTGCCGTGGGCGTCGAAGGGTTTCTCCTCGGTCCACAGGCGCTTGATCAGCGTGCAGGCTTCGTCGAGGCTGCCCACCGCGTGCGCCGAGTCGTGGAAGGGGAGGCCGTGGGCCTCGTACTCACGCCTCGCGAGGGGGTGGTCGGGGCGGGAGCCGACGCCTATGCCGAAGTCCAGTCGGCCGTCGGAGACGATGTCGACGGTCGTGGCGATCTTCGCCAGCAGGGCGGGCGGCCGGAAGCGGTTGCTGGACACCATGACCCCGAGCCGTAGCCGCCGGGTCTGTGCGGCCAGCGCCGACAGGAGCGTCCAGCCTTCGTAGGCCGGTCCGTCGGGGTCGCCGCCGATCGGCATGAGGTGGTCGAAGAGCCAGGCGTGCTCGATGGCGGGGACCGTGTCCGCCTCGCGCCAGACGCGGAGGATGTCGTGGTAGCCGGTCTGCATGGGGGCGGTCATGATGCCGAAGCTGGGCGGGGGGTGGTGGGGCATGAGGTGGGAAGCCTTTCCTGTACGTCGGCGGCTGGGTGAGGTGTGGGGCGAGCCCACCGCGTGGGGCGGGGTGCGGGGCGTGGGTCGGGGGTCGTGGGTTCGCGCCTGCTCGGCACGACGCTTGGACTACCTGCTTGCGCGGTGTGGCCCTTGAGCCGCCTTCCTGCGCGGTGTGGTCCTTGAGCCCTTGAGCTGCTGTCCTGCGCGGCGTGGTCCCCTTGAGCCGCCGTCCTGCGCGGGCGGGCCATGGGCCACCGTGATGCGCGGCGCGGGCACGCGCGGCGCGGGCCGGGAGCCGCCTTTGTGCACGTCCGCACCCGCGGCGCTCGGCCCCGACTCCCCCGCCCGTCTCGTCCCCTTTCCTACGCGGCAGTGGTCAGCGGCGGCGCAGGCTCGCGTCGAGGAGGGAGGGCGGGGTGTCGAACTTCTCCTCCGGGGCCAGGTCGGTGCCGGGGGCGACGATCTCGTCGATGGCGTCGAGTACGTCGGCGGTCAGGACCGTGTCCGCGGCGGCGAGTTGGGAGTGCAGGTGGTCGACCGTGCGCGGGCCGATGAGGGCGCTGGTCACACCGGGGTGCACGGTCACGAAGCCGAGGGCCAGCTGGATCAGTGAGAGTCCGGCGTCCTCGGCGAGTGTCGCTAGCCGCTCCACGGCGGCGAGTCGCGTCCGGTTGGCCGGGACCGTGGTGTCGAAGCGCTCCGGCAGGAACCCCGAGCGGTGGGTGCTGATGTCCCGGCCCGCGCGGATCGCGCCGGACAGCCAGCCCGAGGCCAGCGGGCTCCACGCCAGCACACCGAGGCCGTACTCCTGGGTGACGGGCAGGACATGGGTCTCGATGCCCCGCTGGAGGATGGAGTAGCTGGGCTGTTCGGTGACGTAGCGGCTCAGATGGTGCTCGCGGGCCGCCCACTGGGCCTGCACGATGCGGTGGGCGGGGAAGGTCGAGGAGCCGAAGTAGCGGATCTTTCCCGCGCGTTGGAGGTCGGTCAGGGCCGACAGCGTCTCCTCGTCGCCGGTCCTCGGGTCCCAGCGGTGGATCTGGTACAGGTCGACGTGGTCGACGCCCAGGCGGCGCAGGCTCGCCTCCAGCTCCCTGACCAGCCAGCGACGCGAACTGCCCTGGTGGTTGCGCTCCTCGCCCATCGGCATGCCCGCCTTGGTGGCCAGGACGAGGTCGTCACGCCGGCCCGCGACGGCCTTGCCGACCATCTCCTCCGACTCGCCGTCGCCGTACATGTCGGCGGTGTCGATGACGTTGACGCCGGCCTCGAGCGCGGCGTCGACGATCGCGGTGGCCTCCTCCTGCGTGGTGCGGCCGATCCGGCCGAAGTTCATCGCGCCGAGCGCGAGGGAGCTGACCTGTACGCCGGTGCGGCCCAGGGTGCGGTACTGCATGAGCGTGATCCTCCGAGGGAGCGGGAGCCCAAAGGGCATGGCTTGGTCGCGAGAGCCCCGCTCTGCCATCATGGGCAAACGGAACCTCGTTCCGGAACGATACGGAACATCGTTCCGTTTTTGCAAGCGACGGAGGAAGCGGCACGGTGAACGACAGCCCGGGGCGCGAGGCCCCGCGCCGGAAGGACGCCCGGCGCAACAAGGAGACCCTGCTGGACGCGGCGGCGGCGGTGTTCGTCGCCAAGGGCGTCGAGGCGCCGGTGCGCGACATCGCCGCCGAGGCCGGTGTCGGACTGGGCACGATCTACCGGCACTTCCCCACCCGCGCGGACCTGATCATCGCCGTCTACCGGCACCAGGTCGACGCCTGCGCCGAGGCCGGCCCGGCTCTGCTCGCGAGCAGCCCGACCGCGCACGAGGCGCTGGAGCGGTGGATCAACCTGTTCGTCGACTTCCTGGTGACCAAGCACGGCCTTGCGGGCGTGTTGCAGTCCGACAACGCCGGGTTCGACACGCTCCACACGTACTTCCTCGACCGCTTGGTGCCCGTCTGCACCCAGCTGCTCGACGCGGCGGCCGAGGCCGGTGAGATCCGCTCGGGTGTCCAGGCGTACGAGTTGATGCGCGGCGTCGGCAACCTCTGCATCGGCGCGGACAGCGACCCGCGCTACGACCCGCGGCGGCTGATCGGGATCCTCGTCGCCGGACTCAGGGTGTGAGCGGGCCCACCGGGAAACGTGCGGAGGCGGTGGCGTCGGCCGCGTGGCCGCGCCCCCGCCTCCTCCGTCGGACCGTTCTCAGGCGGCGGTGCCCCTGACCGCCGTGCCGGACCTGGTCAGCGTGTACGTCAGGACCGCCCCGCTCCAGAAGTGGAAGGTGAGGGTCACGGTGGTGTTGTCGGTGACCTCGTCGAAGAACGCCTTCGGCAACGTGATCGTGCCCGCGGCGTGGTCCGGCGTGAAGGCCACGTTGAACTGCTTGTACGTCGTCCAGGACTGCGGACCTGCGGCGGTGCCGTCGGCGTATACGGCCTCCATGGTCGCCGGCTTGTCGCCGTTGAACGCGGTGGGGATGACCAGGGAGGTCGTCGTGCCGGTCGCGCTCGTCAGCACCGGCTTGTCATAGGTGATGACATGGACGGCCCACGGGACACCGTCCGTGAACCGGAGGGAGAGGACGGCGTTCGTGCCGTACTCCTGCGACGCGGTCAGCCGGCCGAGCGTCGCCGCCGCGATCGTCAGCGTGCTGCCGCTGACGGTGTAGTCCGCGCCCCGGATCAGGGGGCGGTCACCGGCGTCGATCCTCTTCAGCCTGGTGCCGTTGAAATTCAGGGTGATCGTCGCGTCCGTCGCGGGCTTGCCCTTGGGGACGAAGAGCTGATCGGTGGACGCGGTGCCGGAGCGCTCGGTCCAGCTCGAACGTATCTGGGCGTACAGGCTCGGGTCGTTCCACTGCATGGTGCGGCGGTTGAAGCGGCTGCCGTTGTCCCACAGCATCGTGGTCAGGCCCCGATATCGCGCGTAGTAGCCGAGATGTTCGAGGTACTTGAGCGTCTCGCCCTCTTCGACCGTGCCGGGGCCGGAGTCCCAGCCGAGCAGCCCGTACTCGCCGACGACGACCGGGATCCCCTTGGCCACGAAGGATCTGTGCAGCAGGTCGAACGTGTCGGTCAGGTCCTGCTGGGTGGCCGCGTTGAAGGTCGTGTACCCGGCGAGGTTCACGCTGAAGGGCCAGAAGCTGTAGTAGTGGATCGAGGCCACGAGGTTCGGGTCGTCGAGCGCGGCGAAGGTGGCGAGCAGGGTGTCGATCTTGGGCTGGTCCGGGGTGTCCCCCAGGGTCGGCATGACCAGCAGCCGGTCGGCGTTGCGTCCGCCGCTCGCGCGCACGACGGAGTGGAAGGTCGTGTTGAGCTCGTCGATCAGGACGGCGTTCTGCTCGTCGCCGGAACTGCCGTTGAAGAAGGGCTCGTTGATGCTCTCGAAGAGCAGTCGGCGCGGCTCGTCCCGGAAGGCGGCCGCGATCTGCCGCCAGGTGGCCGTGTACTGGGCCAGGACCTCGTCGTGCCGGGTCGGCATGTCCGGCACCCACTGCCACGCGTCGCCGTGCATGTTGATCAGGACGTAGAAGCCGTCGGCCAGGGCCCAGTCGACCACCTCCTTGAGCCTGGCCAGGAACGCCGGGTCCAGGGTGTAGGCCGGAGCCGGGCCCTCGTGCTGGCCCCAGGTGACCGGGATCCGGATGCTCTTGAATCCCTGCGCCTTCAGTCTGCGCAGGAACGCCCGGGTCACCCGCGGGTTTCCCCACGCGGTCTCGTCGGCGCCGATGGCCTCGAAGGTGTTGCCCAGATTCCAGCCGGGCTGCATGGCGGCCACCACGTCCAGCGCGGACGCCGACGCGGCGGAGCCGGTGGACCGGGCGGCGGCCTGGGCGGCCGTCGGGACGGACAGCGCGGTGACGGCGAGGGCCGCGGAGGTCGTCATGACCTGGCGGCGAGTGAGACCGGCTGAACTCGGCATAGAACTCTCCATTGAGTCGAAGGGCTTCCGCCACGTCGGCGTCATCGTCGAAAGCGTCGTCGAATGCGTCATCGTCGAAGCGCTTCGACATGCGGCGGGAGCCTAGCGCAACCGGCTGACGTAGTGAACGGGCTGTTCCGCATGGGAGTTCAAAAGCTCGCGCGTCGAAGCGCTTCCCTGAAGTCCATGGCTTTGCCTGGGGCCTGGACGACGGGTCGCTCTAGGGAACCTCCGGCAGCACCGCCCGCGCCGCCGCCCGGTGTTCCCTCGCCGCGGCGGGGTCCGTTTCGGTGAGGAGAGTTGCCAGACCTTCGTGGGCCTGGGCCTCGGCGGGGCGGTTGCCGAGCCGCTCGGCGAGGGTCAGGGCCTGGCGGTGGAGGTGCAGGGCCTGCTCGGAGAGGCCTGCCAGACGGCAGGTCTCGGCGTAGGGGTTCAGGAAGTGGATCTTCCAGTGCTCCTCGAAGAGTTCGTCCAGCAACGAGAACGCCTGCTCGTGGGCGGCCAGTGCCTCGTCGTAGCGGCCCATCCGGCGCAGGGCCACGCCGAGGCAGTTCAGGCACCAGGCCTCGTTGTGCCGGTGGCCGTCCTCGCGGGCGAGCGCGAGCGCCCGGGTCAGGTGCTCGGTGGCCTCGTCGGGCTCCTCGTCGGCGACGGCCACGCCGAGGGTGATCAGGGCCGTCAGGGTGGGCGGCCACGCCCCGTCGGCGTGCGGGACCTCCAGCGCCGTGCGGGCAAGCTGCGCGGCCTCCTCGCGGTGCCCCAGCTGGAGCAGCGCCCAG
Organism: Streptomyces sp. LS-MS-L19; assembly: GCF_058382285.1. Classification (NCBI taxonomy): domain Bacteria; kingdom Bacillati; phylum Actinomycetota; class Actinomycetes; order Kitasatosporales; family Streptomycetaceae; genus Streptomyces; species Streptomyces sp. LS-MS-L19. Next base: position 375,818 of record NZ_JBYCLL010000001.1, read on the forward strand.
GCCTCGTACGCGGTCGCGTGGGCCGTGCCCATGGGGCAGTCGGCGTCCGCGTACAGCTTCCCCGCCAGCCGGAAGAGGCCGAGGGGTTCCTCGACGTATCCCTCGTCCCATCTCAAGTAGCCGCGCCGCATGGTCAGTTCGGCCTCGACGCGAAGGTCACCGGACTCCGACACCAGCGAGGCCGCCGTGTCGTACGCGGCCGCCGCTTCCGCCATCCGGCCCGCGTTGTAGCGGGCGAAGCCCACGTCGCTGTGGGCCTCGGCCAGTTGCAGGGGCTCGCCCAGTCGGCGCGCGGCGGCCAGGGACCGTTCGAAGAGGCCGTTGAGCATCGTGGTGCCGCAGCGCCGGGCGAAGTACGCCCGCATGAAGCGCGGTAGTTCGCACAGGTGCCGGTCGGCGCCCGCGTTCTCCGCCGCCTCGAACGCGGCCAACAGGTTGAGGTACTCGGTGCCGAACCAGATCAGGGCGGCGATCTTGTGGTCGAAGCGCGGCAGTTCGGCCGCGGGGCCGTTCACCGAGGCGGCGCGGCTCAGGCCCGGGAACGGCATCGCGGCGTCCGCGGCGGCGGCCGCGTGCACGTAGTAGTCGAGGACCCGGGTGAGCGCCCGGTCCCGTTCCGTCGCGGAGTCCTGCTCGAGGGTGGTCCGGCGGGCGTGCTGGTGGACCAGGTCGTGGAGCCGGTAACGGCCGGCCGCCGGCTGCTGGACGAGGTGCGCGTCGAGGAGGTCCTCCAGCATGGCCCGCGCGTCGCGCAGCGGCACATCGGCCAGCGCGGCCGCCACGTACTCGTCGAACGACGACCCGGGCAGCAGGCCGAGCAGACGGAACAGCCGGGCCTTCGCACGGTCCAACTGCCGTACGGACATGGCGAACGCGGTGTCGAACTCGCTCGCCCCCTCCGCCATCCGCTCGACGAGGATGCCCACCGTCCAGCCCGGCCGGTGCCGCAGCCGGGCCCCGGTCAGCCGCAGGGCCAGCGGCAGCCGACCGCACAGCCGGAGCACCTTGGCCGTGTTCTCGGGGTCACGGGCGAGGCGCCCCTCGGGGTCGTCGGCCTCGCCGCCGGCGCGGGCGAGGAGTTCGGCGCTCTCCTGCTCGGTGAGGACGTCCAGGGAGACCGGTGGGACCTCGTCCAGGCCCAGCAGCCGGTTGCGGCTGGTGATCAGGGCGACGGAAGGACCGGCTCCGGGCAGCAGCGGGCGGACCTGGTCGGCGTCGGCCGCGTTGTCGAGGACCACGACGGCCCGCCGGTGCGCGAGTTCGGAGCGCCAGCAGGCGGCGAGCTCCTCGACGCCGCCTTCCTGGGGGACCTTCTCGGAGGGCACGTCGAGCGCGGCGAGCAGGGTCCGCAGTGCGCGGTCGGGGTCGAGCGGTGCGCGGCCCGCGGTGAAGCCGTGCAGGTCGAGGTAGAGCTGGGCGTCCGGGTAGTCGGCGGTGAGCCGGTGCGCGGCGTGCACCGCCAGGCAGGTCTTGCCGACGCCCGCCATGCCGTCGACGGCGATCACGCGGCTGTCGGCGATCCCGTCGAGCAGGGCCCCCAGCTGGGCCTCGCGGCCCGTGAAGTCGGGCACGTCGCGCGGGAGGTCGTTGCGGGGTGGCCGCGGCACCCCGGCGGGCGGCGCCGGGGGCGGCACCTGGCGGCTGGTCTTCGGCGGCGCCGGAAGGGGGTTGGAGGCCCGCTCCCACAGGGGGCGCAGCGGGCGGGGGTCCCGCTGGACGAGGCGGCACAGGGCGATCACGGCGGGCCAGGGCGGGACGGTTCGGCCGCTGAGGTAGCGGGACAGCGACGACGAGCTGAGTCCGGCGTCCCGTGCGAGGGCCCGTACGCCCCGCTTGGACAGCTCCTGGAGCAGCCGCAGCCGGGCGGCCAGCTCCTCCTGCGGATCGTGGCCCGCTGTTCTGTCGTGCTCCACCACAGTTGTCCCCCGCCCCCTGTCCCGCCCCGGCAGTAGTTGTCCGGGCCGGATCGTGCCTGTTCAACGCCGTTGCGGCTGTCCCACGGTGTCCCACGGCCGTCGTCCTGACAACCCCTTTCGGCTGAGATGGAATCACGCCCCGCAGGGACGGGGCACAGTCCGACGAAGGAGAGCAGTCAGATGCAGTCCCGTATGCAGAACCCCGCCGTCGTCCTGTCCGACGCGATGCAGCCCATCCAGCAGCTCATGAAGACCGTGCACACCGGCGGCGTGGACGGGCAGACGCTGGAGCTGGTGCATCTGCGGGTCAGCCAGATCAACGGATGCAGCGCCTGTGTCGACGGCGGCGCCAAGACCGCCCGTAAGGCCGGGGTGAGCGACGAGCGGCTCGCCACGGTGGCCGCGTGGCGGGAGGCCCCCTACTTCACCGAGGAGGAGCGGGCGGCGCTCGCGCTCGCCGAGGCGGCGACCCGGCTGGCCGACCGTCCCGACGCGGTGAGCGACGAGATCTGGGACACCGCCGCCACCTACTTCGACGAGAAGCAACTGGCCGCGATCGTGCTGATGGTCGGTGTGACCAACCTGTTCAACCGGCTCAACGCCACGACCCGGCAGATCGCCGGCGCGTGGGGCTGACCGGCGCGGTGCGCGGACCCGCGTGGGGATGACTGGCGCGATGCGCCGTCCCGCGTGGGGCTGACCGCCGCGATACGGGGTCCCGCGTGGGGCTGACCAGCGCGACCCGCCGCCCATCGTGGGGCTGACCGGCGCGATGCGCCGTCCCGCGTGAGGATGTCCCTGAGCCCTGTCCCCGCCCTCTCGCCCTGCCCGCCCCCTCCCCACCACTTGACCACGCCCTGACCGTCCGAGGCCGGAAGGAACCGTCATGACCAGCACGCGGAAGACCACCAAGAGGACCGAGACGTTCACCGACGAGGAGCGCGCCGCGATGAAGGAGCGCGCCCAGGAGCTGAAGACGTCGGCGCGCCGCAGTTCGCGGGCCGACAAGGCGGCGGAGGAAGAGGCCGCCGTGGTCGCGAAGATCGCCGAGATGCAGGACTCGGACCGGGTCATGGCCGAGCGGATCCACGCCGTGGTCAAGGCGAGCGCACCGGATCTGGCGCCGAAGCTCTGGTACGGGATGCCGGCGTACGCCAAGGACGGCAAGGTCGTCTGTTTCTTCCAGAGCGCGCAGAAGTTCAACGCGCGGTACGCGACCTTCGGCTTCAACGACAAGGCGAACCTCGACGAGGGCACGATGTGGCCGACCGCCTTCGCGCTCACGAAGCTCACCGCGGCGGACGAGGCGCGGATCAGTGAACTGGTGAAGAGGGCGGCGGGCTGAGGAGCACGAGCGGGAAGAGGGGTCGACAGATGCACAGGCCGATGAACAGCCCACGTCCCGAAGGGCTGTTCGTCGGCCTGTGCACCTTGGACGTCGTTCAGCTCGTGGACCATGTGCCGGGGTCCAACGAGAAACTGACGGCCCGTGAGCAGGTGGTGGCCGCGGGCGGACCGGCGGCGAACGCGGCCGTGGCCTTCGCCCACCTGGGCGGTTCGGCTCGGCTGCTCACCGGGATCGGGTCCCATCCGCTGGGAGTCGTGATCGCGGCGGATCTGGGCCGACTGGGCGTGGACGTGTCCGACCTGGCGGCCGGCTCGGTCGAGCCGCCGGCCGTGTCGTCCGTTCTGGTCACCGCGTCCAGCGGGGACCGTGCCGTCGCGTCGACCAACGCGAGCGGTGCCAGGCTCGCCCCGCCCGCCGATCTCCACGCGCTGGTGGCCGGCTGCGACATCGTCGAGTTCGACGGCCATCACATGGAGCTGGCGACGGCCGTTGCCCGTGCGGCGCGGACCGCCGGCCGTCGGACCGTTCTCGACGGGGGCAGTTGGAAGCCCGGCACGGAGGAACTGCTGTCCTCGATCGACGTGGCCGTGTGCTCGGCGGACTTCCGGCCTCCCGGCACGGACGGCCCCGAGGACACCCTGCGTTTTCTGCGCGAGCACGGGGTCGCCTGGACGGCGGTCAGCCGCGGCGGGCGGCCGATCGTGTGGGCGGGCCCCGACGGCGGCGGCACCGTGGACGTGCCCGCCGTCCGGGTCGCGGACACGCTCGGCGCGGGTGACGTTCTCCACGGGGCACTCGCCCATCACCTCGCCGGGCGGGGGGAGTTGACCCCAAGGGGGTTCGTCGACGCCTTGCGCGGCGCGGCCGTGGTGGCCTCGCGGGCCTGCTCCTCGTTCGGCACCCGGGCCTGGATGCAGAGCCGGTGAGACACATCGGATCTATCCCGCTCCATTGACGACCAGCAACCTCAACTCTAAGTTGCCTTGCGGGATAGCTCCGATGATTCCTGGCACAGAGCCGAGCCGAGCCTGTCTGGAGGCACCATGTCCTCGCCCGCCGCCCCTGATCCGTCCAGACGCACCGTTCTCGCCACCGGCACCGCCGTCAGCGGCGCACTGCTGACCTCGGGTCTGACCGCACAGACGGCAGCGGCCGCGCCCACCGAAGCCGGCGAAGCCACCGCGGCCGTGTCGGCCCGCGACCCCTGGCACACCGTGCTCGACGACGCCGACCTGGTCTGGCAGCGGATGCCGACGGCCTGGTACGAGGGCCCGTTCCTCGGCAACGGCTTCCTCGGCTCCGGGATCTACGCCGAGCCGGGAGCGGCCTCCACCGCCGTCCGCTTCAACGTCCAGCACTCCGAAGTGCAGGACCACCGACCGGAGTTCGGCTCCCTCTTCGGCCTGGCCCGGCTGCCGATCGGCCACTTCACGCTGGAGCCCGTGGGCGCGATCACCGGTCTCGACTGGCGACTGTCGCTGCGCGACGCCGAGTTGACCGGCACGCTCACCACCGAGAAGGGCACGCTCCGACTGCGTGCCCTGGTGCACAACGACCGCTCGGTGCTCGCCGTCGAGGTGACGCCGAGCGAGGGCGAGCGCGGCTTCCGCTGGGTCTTCCACCCCGCGGAGGCGATCAGCCCGCGCGCCGCCTTCAAGCCTCTCCCGGACGGCTACCGGGGCAATCCGCCCGCCCAGGTCGCCGACCACGACGGCGTCACCGCCGCCGTGCAGCCGCTGCTGTCCGGCGGACAGCACGTGACCGCGTGGCGCGAGCGGAGCAGCGGCCGGACACGGACCCTGTACGCGCATGTCGCGCACTCGTACCCGAAGACGACAGCGCTCGGCCAGGCTCTCAAGACGGTACGCGCCGCCTCCCAACTCCCCTACTCGGCCCTGGCCTTGGACCACCGCGTCTGGTGGCACGCCTACTACCGCAAGAGTTTCCTGTCCGTCCCCGACGCCCGCATCCAGCGCTTCTACTGGATCCAGCTGTACAAGACCGCGGCCGCCGCCCGCCGCGACGCCCCCGTGATGGCGACCAGTGGCCCCTGGCTGGAGCCGACCCCCTGGCCCAACACCTGGTGGAACCTCAACGCGCAGCTGGAGTACTGGCTCATCCACGGCTCCAACCACCTCGAACTCGACGCCGTCACCCGGGCGTTGAGCGAGTTCCGGGCCAATCTCGCGCAGGAGACGCCGACGCCGTACCGCGCCGACTCGCTGGGCATCCCGCGCACCACCGACCCCCAGCTGGTCAACGGCGCGGTCAGCCCCCTCATGGGCTACGGCGTCGGCATCCCCGGCCAGGACCCGCCCACTCCCGAAGTCGGCAATCTGACCTGGGCGTTGCACAACGTCTGGCTGAGCTACCGGCACACGATGGACGAGTCGATCCTCCGTGACGTCCTGTTCCCGCTGCTGCGCAAGGCGATCAACTACTACCTGCACTTCCTGGAACCCGGCCCGGACGGCAGGCTGCATCTGCCCGCGACCTTCTCACCGGAGTACGGCGGCGACTCGCGCGACTGCAACTACGACCTGATGCTCCTGACCTGGGGGTGCCGGACCCTCGTCGAGTCCGCCGAACTCCTGGGCATCGACGACAAGTCGGCCCCCCGCTGGCGGGACGTCCTCGCCAGACTCACGCCGTACCCGGTCGACGGCAACGGCTTCATGATCGGCGCGGACATCCCCTTCGCGAAGTCGCACCGCCACTACTCGCATCTGCTCGCGGTGTATCCGCTGTACGAGGTGACCGGCCGCACACCTGAGGAACGCGCCCTGATCGAACGGTCGTTGGCGCACTGGGTGGGCTTCGAGGGGGCTCTCCAGGGCTATACGTTCACCGGTGCCGCGTCCATGTCGGCGCTGCTCGGCAAGGGCGAGGACGCCCTGAACTATCTCGGCGAGCTGATGACCCGCTTCATCCAACCGAACACCATGTACCAGGAGTCGGGCCCGGTCATCGAGACCCCGCTGTCGGCGGCCCAGTCGCTGCACGACATGGTGTGCCAGTCGTGGGGCGGTGTCATCAGGGTGTTCCCCGCGCTGCCCGCCGCCTGGCAGGACCTGACCGTGCACCGCTTCCGCACCCAGGGGGCCTTCCTGCTCAGCGCGGTCCGCCGGGGCGGCACCACCCGTTGGGTGCGGTTGGTCAGCGAGGCGGGCGCCCCCTGCGTCGTACGGCACGGGATCGCGGGCCCGATCGAGGTGCGGGACGGGCACGGCCGTCCCCTGCGCCACGAGGACGCGGGGGACGGGGCCGTGCGTATCGCGCTGCGGAAGGGCGAGTCGGCGCTCGTCACCGCCAGGGGGGACCGGCCCGACCTGAGCGTCGCGCCCGTGCGTCCGAACGCGGACGCACCGCGCTGGGGGCTGCCCCGCGCGTGAGGGGGGCCGCTCAGGACCTGCGGCCGCGGACGTTCCAGCCGCTGCCGACGCCTGCCAGGTGGAGGGCGAGCACCATCAGGCCGAGCAGCATGATGTTCGTCGAGGTGAAGGTGTCGTTCGTCGAGATGTCCGCGGCGTTGATCAGAAAGGAGATGAAGAACAGGACCGCGGAGATGATGGCGAGCATGTTGCCCATCCCTTCGAATGTCTGGGTCATGACGTTCAGATGTCTGAGGTCATGGCGTTGCGTACCCCCCGATTGCCCCCAACTCCGCTGGGCATGCCGGGAAATGAGCCATGTTCGACCTGTCGGACATCGTTCGGAACCTCTTGACGTGCCCATGGGACGCGATTGACACTCTCGCAACACGACGTCACACAGCCGAAACGGCAGGGTGCCCTCGGTCGAGGCCCCGCCATGCCTCTCGGCCGGGGCCCCGCCATGCCTCAGCAGGGAAACCCCACATGACGTACTTCGCACGTCCGCGCGTCCGCGCGAGACGCCGGGCGGGCCGCCTCACCGGCCTGACCGCGGCGGCACTGTTCCTGGGCCTGGTCGCCCCCACGGTCCCCGCCCGGGCGGCGGACACCGTGGACGTCACCGACGGTCTGGCCCTCTGGTACAAGATGGACGGCGCCTCCGGCAGCACCGTCCCGGACGCCTCCGGCCACGGCCGCGACGGCACCGTGAACGGCACGGCCGACTGGTCGGACCCGGGGCAGGGGCTCGCCTTCAACGGCTCCGACACCTACGTCAAGGTGCCCGACGACGTCATGAAGGGCATGGCCTCGATCACCGTCTCCACGGACGTGCTGATCGACCCGGCGCAGAGCGCGCCGTACTTCGTCTACGGCTTCGGCAACTCCAGCGGCAGCAACGGCGACGGGTACCTGTTCGCCACCGGCAACTCCCTGCGCACGGCGATCGCGAGCGGCAACTGGTCGACCGAGCAGAACACCAGGCCCGGCGACTCGCACAACCTGGCCCGCGGGGTGTGGAAGCAGCTCACCTACACCCAGACCGGTACCACCGGCATCCTCTACGAGGACGGCGTCGAGGTCGGCCGCAACACCTCGGTCACCATCACGCCCGGCTCCATCGGCTCCGGCACCACCAAGGCCAACTACATAGGCAGGTCCCTCTACTCGGGCGACAAGCTCTTCAAGGGCCGGATCCGGGACTTCCGCGTCTACGACCGCGCCCTCGCCCCCGCCGAGGTCGACGAGCTGACCCGGCCGATCGCCGCCGAGGGCGTCGCCGCCGACAAGGCCGCGCTGACCCTCGGCGACACCGGCGCGGTCACGGCCGACCTCGTCCTGCCGAAGTCCGGCGCGGCGGGCGGGTCGACGATCACCTGGGCCAGCGACAACCCCGGCGTGGTCTCCGACGCGGGCAAGGTGACCCGCCCCGCCGCCGGAGAGCCCGACGGCCACGCCACGCTCACGGCGACCCTGAGGAAGGGTTCCGCGACCGACTCCAAGAGCTTCGACATCACGGTCCTGCCGGACTTCGACGACCGGACCGCCACCGACAAGGCCACCGAGAACCTCACCGTCCACAACGTCGACGACGTCCGCGGCAACCTCACCCTCCCGTCCACGGGTGACTACGGCACGGCCGTCTCCTGGTCCTCCGCCGACCAAGCGGTCATCGGGGACGACGGCGTGGTCCACCGCCCCGCGCACGGCGACGGCCCGAGAAGCGTCGAACTGACCGCCACCGTCAGCAAGGGCACGGCGAAGGCGACCCGCACGTTCACCGCGAAGGTCCGCGAACTCCCGGCGGCGGAAGCCCTCAAGGGCTACATGTTCAGCTACTTCACCGGAGAGGGCACCTCGGACGGCGAGCAGCTCTACGCCGCGCTCAGCAAGGGTGACGACCCGCTCAAATGGCGGGAGTTGAACGACGGCAAGCCGGTGCTGACCTCCACGCTCGGCGAGAAGGGCCTGCGCGACCCGTTCATCATCCGCTCCCCCGAGGGCGACAAGTTCTACCAGATCGCCACCGACCTCAGGATCTACGGCAACGGCGACTGGGACGCCTCCCAGCGCACCGGCAGCAAGTCCATCATGGTCTGGGAGTCCACCGACCTGGTGCACTGGACGAACCAGCGGCTGGTCAAGGTCTCCCCCGACAGCGCGGGCAACACCTGGGCGCCGGAGGCGTTCTACGACGCGAAGCTCGGCGAGTACGTGGTCTTCTGGGCGTCGAAGCTGTACGACAACGACGCGCACTCGGGCGACACGTACAACCGCATGATGTACGCGACCACCCGCGACTTCTACACCTTCAGCGAGCCCAGGGTCTGGGTCGACCGCGGCTACTCGGTCATCGACTCCACGATGATCCAGCACGACGGCACCTACTACCGGCTGTCGAAGGACGAGCGGAACAACACCTCCTCCACGCCCAACAGCAAGTTCATCTTCGAGGAGAAGAGCGACTCGATCCTCGGTTCGTGGACCGCGGTCGCGGAGGGCATCGGCAAGGGGGCGATGAGCGCTGCCGAGGGGCCGTTGGTCTTCAAGTCGAACACCGAGGACAAGTGGTACGCCTTCCTCGACGAGTTCGGCGGCCGCGGCTACCTCCCCTTCGAGACGACCGACCTCGACTCCGGCCAGTGGACCCCGGTGGCCGACTACGACCTGCCGGCCAGACCCCGCCACGGCACCGTCCTGCCGGTCACCCAGGCCGAGTACGACCGGCTGCTGCGGTCCTACCAGCCCGACCAGCTCGTGCAGAGCGTCGAGGGCATCGAGGTGAAGACCCGGATCGGTCAGGCACCGGTCCTGCCGGCCACGGTGATCGCCACCTACGCGGACGGCGTCAAGCGTCCCGTCGCCGTCACCTGGGAGGACGTCCCGGCGTCCGAGTACGCGCAGGCCGGCACCTTCACGGTCACCGGCAGCCTGCCGGACGGCGCCGCGATCCCGGTCCGGGCCGAGGTCACGGTGTCCGAGGAGGGCCCCGACGTCCCGGCCGACCTGCTGCTGCACTACGGCTTCGACGAGACGTCCGGAAACATCGCGGCCGACTCCAGCGGTCACGGCTACCACGGCACCTACGTCGGTACGCCCGCCTTCGGCACCGGCGTCGAGGACGGCTCCTTCACGATGTCGGGAGACGCGACGGGGTCGCCGTACGTGAAGATCCCGAACGGCGTGCTGAAGGACGCCGGCAGCGTGACCGTGTCGACGTACGCCAAGTGGAAGGGCGGCAGCAGCTTCCAGTGGCTGTTCGGGCTCGGTCCCGACAGCGACAGGTACCTGTTCGCCACGCCCTCCAACGGCGGAAACAGCCTCTACTCGGCGATCACCAAGGCGAGTTGGTCGGCGGAGTCGAAGCTGACGGCCGGGTCGCAGCTCACCCCGGGCCAGTGGCGGCACGTCACCGTCACCCTCGACGGGGCGACCGGTGCGCTGGTCCTCTACGTCGACGGTGTCGAGGCGGCCCGGACGACGACCACCATCAAGCCGTCCGAGCTGTACGACGCGCACAAGGACTACAGCGGCTACATCGGCAAGTCCCTGTACGCGGGCGACCCGTCCTTCGGCGGTGAGGTCGACGACTTCCGCATCTACGACCGTGCCCTGACCGCCGCCGAGGTCATGGAGCTCAGCGGCAACACCGCGGGCATCGCGAAGGCCACGCACCCGGCGCTCAAGGTCGACGCCATCGTGGACAACGCCGACAGCAAGGTCACGCTGCCGATGAAGGAGGGCACCGATCTCACCGCGCTGGCACCGGAGTTCACCCTCGCACACGGAGCGGCCATCAGCCCCGCCTCCGGCAGCGTGCAGGACTTCAGCAAGCCGGTGACCTACGAGGTGACGGGGTCCGACGGCAGGAAGCGCACCTGGACGGTCTCGGCGGTCGTCATGAAGAGCCCGGTGCTGCCCGGTCTCAACGCCGACCCGAACATCGTGCGGTTCGGCGACACCTTCTACCTCTACCCGACCACCGACGGCTTCGAGGGCTGGAGCGGCACGCAGTTCAAGGCCTACTCCTCCACCGACCTGGTCCACTGGAAGGACCACGGCGTCATCCTCGACCTCGGCCCGGATGTCTCCTGGGCGGACAGCAGGGCCTGGGCTCCGACGATCGCCGAGAAGGACGGGAAGTACTACTTCTACTTCTGCGCCGACGCCAACATCGGTGTCGCCGTCTCCGACTCGCCGACCGGTCCGTTCAAGGACGCCCTGGGTCAACCGCTGCTGAAGGCGGGCCAGTTCAGCGGCCAGATGATCGACCCGGCCGTGTTCACGGACGACGACGGGCAGTCGTACCTCTACTGGGGCAACGGGCACGCCTACGTGGCGCCGCTGAACGCCGACATGACGTCCCTCGACCTCACGAAGACGAAGGACATCACGCCCAGCGGCTACAACGAGGGCACGTTCGTCATCAAGCGGGGCGGCACCTACTACTTCATGTGGTCGGAGAACGACACCCGCGACGAGAACTACCGGGTCGCCTACGCCACCGGCCCCTCCCCCACCGGCCCTTGGACCAAGCGGGGCGTGATCCTGGAGAAGGACCTCTCGCTCGGTATCAAGGGACCCGGCCACCACTCGGTCGTCCAGGTGCCGAACACGGACGACTGGTACATCGCCTACCACCGGTTCGCGATCCCCGGCGGTGACGGCACGCATCGGGAAACGACCGTCGACAAGCTGGAGTTCGACGCGGACGGCCTGATCAAGAAGGTCGTGCCCACGCTGACGAGCATCGACCCGGTGAGCGTCGTGCACGCCGGTGCGGACGGCAGCGGGAAGGAGGGCGAGGCGATCGCGCTGCACGGCACCCTCTCCGGGGCGGGCAGCCCGAAGTGGACCGTCGAGGCGGGTGCGCCCTGCACCTTCTCCGACCCCAGTTCCGCGCGGACGAGCGTCACTTGCACCGACGACGGCACCTTCACGGTCACGCTGACCGGTGGTCGCAGCCACGACACGGCCACCGTGAAGGTCGCCAACGCGGCACCCGTCATCGCCTCCGCGGCGGGTCCGCAACCGGTGCCGGTCGGCAAGCGCGCGGTCGTCACGGCCGGGTTCACCGACGCGGGTGCGAGCGACACCCACACCTGCACCGTCGACTGGAAGGACGGCGGCACACCGCAGCCCGGCACGGTCACCGCGACCGGCTGCAGGGCCGAGCACCTGTACACCCGGGCGGGCATCCGCCGCCCGGTGGTCACGGTCACCGACGACGACGGCGCCTCGGACAGCAGGACGCTCCCGGAGCTGATCGTGTACGACCGCTCCGCCGGTCCGGCGCTCGGTGCCGGTGTCGTCGGCTCCCCGGCCGGCGCCTACCCGGCCGGACCGGACCTGACGGGCAAGGCCGCCTTCTCCTTCGCGGCGGCCTACCTGCCGGGCCCCGTGACACCGGTGGGCGAGGTGTCCTTCGGCTTCGGCCCGGCCAAACTGAAGTTCCGCTCGACGGGCTCCGACTGGCTGGTCGTCACCGGCTCCCAGGCCGTCTACCAGGGCTCCGGCACGGTCAACGGCAGGAGCGGGTACGGCTTCCGGGTCACCGCCACCGACGCCCCGGACACCTTCCGCCTCCGCATCTGGAGGAAGGCGGGTGGTGAGGTCGTCTACGACAACCTGACCGGCGCGAAGGTCAGCGGCCTCGTCGCCGTCGGCAGCGGCCGGCGGTAGTCCCCCTCCACGGAGCCCCGTCGACAGCGCGCCCTGTCGACGGGGCTCCGCTTGTGCAGGGGTTCAGCGACCTGACCCATTAACCTCTGCGCAACCTCTTTCGCCCAGCACAGCGTCGTGGCATGCTCACCGCTCAACGCACTCATGAACATCGTTCACATCCATGAAAACGCATGGGAAGGGCGATCCACATGAACGAGTTCAATGTCATGGGCATGACCAGGCGGTCCCTGCTGGGCAGCGCCGCCGCCGTGGCCCTGACCGCCGGGACCGCGTCCGCAGCCCCACCGACGCCCCTGTGGCGGGAGTACAGCCGCACCCCTTACACCCACCCGCAGATCCCCTACGTCGGACGAGCCGGCTGCCACGCCGGGGCGGAGCGCTTCCCCCGCAGGCGAGTCGTCGCCGACGTCCGCGACTTCGGCGCCGTGGCGGACGGTTCCACCGACTCCGCTCCCGCGATCAACCGTGCCATCGCCGCCGCCGGAAGGGCCGGCGGTGGCACGGTCACCATCCCGCCGGGCACGTTCCGCATCGACGACGTCATCCGCGTGGACCGCTCGAACGTGATCCTGAAGGGCGCGGGCAGCGGCCGTACGACGTTGTACGCGACGAAGAACCTCACCGAGCTCATCGGCACCTACGGCTCGCGCTACGGCGGGGACAAGTCGTCCTGGTCATGGGCCGGAGGCCTGATCTGGCTGGCACCCAGGGCCCGTTGGGAGTCCCTCGTCACGGCGATCCGGGCCAGGGCGTGGCCCTTCGAGGGCTGGACGGGCAACCGGCGCGACGAGTGGCGGACGCTCACGACCATCGCTCCGGCCCGCCAGGGCGCCTGGAGGGTGCGGGTCGCCGACGCCTCCGCGCTGCGTCCGGGCGCCCTGGTCCTGCTGCGGCTCGCGGACGACGGCGACCACACCCTCCTGGAGCACATGTGCGGCGGCGGGCCGGGGCCCGAGGCCTACTTCTGGGACGACAAGACGAAGCTGACGTCGTACGTCCCCTACGAGTGGCCCGTCCGCATCGCCCGCGTGCACGGCCGCGAGGTCACCCTCGAACGCCCTCTGCCGCTCGACCTGCGTCCGGAGTGGCAGCCGCAACTGACCACGCACGTACCTGAGTTGACCGGGGCGGGGGTCGAGGGGCTGACCCTGGAGGCGGTCGAGACCCCGCAGCAGCCGCATCTGCTGGACAAGGGGCACAACGGTGTCGTGCTCCAGTGCGCGTACGACTGCTGGGTGGACGACGTGACGGTCCGTCATGTCGACAACGGCTTCGGTCTGGTGGCCGCCTCCGCGTGCACCCTGCGCCGCACGCGCGTGGCCGGCCGCGGCTCCCATCACCCCTACTTCTGCCGTGAGGGTTCGCACGACAACCTCGTCGAGGACTTCACGATCGAGGAGCGCACCAGCCCGGCGCCCGCGGGCACCCAGCTGCACGGCATCAACGTCGAGGGGCTGTCGTCGTACAACGTCTGGTCGCGCGGGGACATGCGGATGGGCACCTTCGACAGCCATCGCGGCCTGCCCTTCGCCAATGTGCGCACCGACATCACCCTGAACAACAACGGCCGCCACGGCGGGGACGCCAGCGCGGGGCCCCTGTTCGGCGCCCGGTTCACCCACTGGAACGTCCGGGTCACCAACGGCCGGGCGGAGCTGGTGAAGATCGACGGTCTGGCGCCGTACTCGGCGACGGTCGGCATCGACGAGGTCAGGGAGTTCGACCAGATCGACGTGCCCGACTTCGCGGGCGATCTGCACACGCGCCTCGAGCTGTACGGCAGCCCGGGGGCGGTGCGGCCGCGGAACCTGTACGAGGCCCAGCGCGGACTCAAGGGGGTGGTCCGGTGAGCGCGCGCTCCCGGTGGTTCGTGCTCCTGACCGTCCTTGCCGCCTTCACGTCCGGCCTGACGACTCCCGTCGCGGCACAGCCCACGGTCCCGGACACCGCGGTCCTTGACGGCGCCCGTCTCCAGCACACCAAGAAGCGCCTGGGTGATCCTCAACTGCGCGCGGCGGTTCGGGCGTTGACCACGCGCGCCGACAAGTGGCTGGGCCAGGGCCCCTGGACGGTCGTCGACAAGCCCCGGCCCGCCCCCGGCGGCGATGTCCACGACTACCTCAGCCAGGCCCCGTACTGGTGGCCGTCGCAGTCGCCGAGCTCCGACAACCCGTGGGGCTGCCCCTATGTGCAGCGCGACGGCGAGCGCAATCCCGAGGTCGACTCCGGCACCGACCGCCAGGACGTCGAGAAGACCTTCGACTCCGCCTACGACCTGTCCCTCGCCTGGTACTACACCGGCAGGAAGCAGTACGCCGAGAAGGCCGGGCAGGTGCTGCGCACCTGGTTCCTCGATCCGGCCACGCGGATGAACCCCCACCTGGAGCACGCCCAGTTCATCCCCTGCAAGTACGACGGCCGCGCCATCGGCATCATCGACTTCTCGCAGTCCTACACCAGCGTGATCGACGCCATCGCCCTCCTGAACACCGGTGCGCCGGGGTGGAGCCGGAAGGACCGCACCGGCATGGCGCGGTGGAACAGCGACTTCCTCGGCTGGCTCAAGGACAGCGACTTCGGCAGACAGGAGGGCGCCGCCGCCAACAACCACGGCACCTTCTACGACCTGCTGCTCGCCGGCCTCGCCTACGCGACCGGCGACAGGGCGCTGGCCCGCCGGACGGTCCTGGACGCCCGGAGCAGACGTATCGCACCGCAGATCGCCGCGGACGGCAGCCAGCCCCAGGAGCTGACCCGCACCCGGAGCTGGCACTACTCGACCTTCGACCTGGTCGCCTACACCCGGCTCGCGGCCATCGGCCGACACGTCGGCGTCGACCTGTGGGCCTACCAGGGCCCGGAAGGGCAGAGCCTGTTCGGGGCGGTGGACTATCTGCTGCCCGCGGCGACCGGGGACGCCCCCTGGCCGCATCCGGAGCTGGAGTTCCTCCGGTACGCGGCCACCGACGTGGTGCACGCGGCCGCCGACGCGGGTGACGCACGGGCCCGCAGAGCTGTTCCGCGACTGGAGGCACCGCCCGGCGGCGACCTGTGGGCCCTGCGCCCGGCGGCGGAGCAGCTGGACTCCATCGCGGGGTGAGCAGCGCCGGGACCGGGTGAGCGATCCCGGCGCCGAGTGCCGTCAGGACGTCGACAGGTCGATGGCCCGGTCGACGTCCTGCGGCCGCAGCACCCGCAGGATGCCTTCGAGCAGATAGTAGTCGGCGTACGGCAGCGAGATCTCGATCCCGTCCTCGTTCGGCCGGTTGCGGGTGCAGCGGGCGACGACCGCCTCCGCGCGGGCCGAGTTCCGCGTCAGACACGTCTCCGCCAGCGCCGTGAGCAGGCGCAGCGCCACGTCCCGGTAGGAGCCGCGCCCGGTGGCCGCGGACAGGTCGAGCAGACCGCAGGCCATGATCGCGCCGGCCGACGCGTCCTTGATGTCGTACGGCTGCTGCGGCGCCCGGTAGTCCCACACCGGGACGTGGTCCGCGCCGAGCGCCCCGATCGCGAAGTCGGCGAGTCTGCGGGCGGTGGTCAGGAACTCGCGGTTCCCGGTGCGCCGGTACATGGTGGTGAAGCCGTAGACGCCCCAGGCCTGGCCGCGCGACCAGCACGAGGTGGGGCTGTAGCCCTGGACGGTGTTCGGACCGAGCGGTGCCCCGGTGTCCGGGTCGAAGTCGTAGACGTGCGGGGTCGAGCCGTCCGGGCGCGGGAAGACCCGCTGGGCGGTCCTGGCGTGCTCCGTGGCGATGTCCAGGTATCTGCTGTCGCCGGTCTCCCGGCTCGCGAAGGCCAGGAGGTCGAGGTTCATCATCGTGTCGATGATGACCCGGCCCGCGTTCTTCGGATCGGTGAGCGCGCCCCAGGCCCTGATGAAGCGGCCGCGCGGGTTGTAGCGCCGGGTGAGGGAGTCGGCCGCCTGCAGGGCACCCGCCCGCCAGGTCTCGTCGCCGGTCAGCCGCCAGGCGGTGACCCAGGACGGGTAGAAGAGGAAGCCCAGGTCGTGGGTGCCGGTGTCGTACTGACGCGGGGCCAGCTTCGCCGCGGAGGCCAGGGCCCAGGTGCGGAAGTCGTCGTCGTTGCTGTGCAGCCACGCCATCCACAGGGTGCCGGGCCAGAAGCCGCCGACCCAGTCGCCGTTCTGCGAGTAGGTCCACTTCTCGAACTTGGTGCCGACGGGGAAGGCGGTCACGGTCGGCGCGACCTCGCGGAGCTTCTGGACGGCGTAGTCGGCGGCCGCGCGGAGCGTCCGCGGGTTGGGTGCGGCGACAGCCGGTGTCGAGGAGGCTCCGGCCACCGCGGCGCCGGTCGCCGTGGCCAGAACGGTACGGCGGGAAACAGTCATGCTCACGCCTCCAACTCGGTCGGGGGGCACGGGAGTTGGTCGAGCGTGACACAGCGCGGGCACGGCTGTACACCCACGTGAGTGATGTTCAAGAACGTGAACGCGATCGGGCGTTCACGTGTCACGGTCACCCGCTTCGCGGCCGGCCCGCGCGGTCAGTCGCTCTTGCGTCCGACCCCCGCGTACACCCAGAACTCCGACGGGTTCTCCGGGACGTCCTCGGCCGCGTCCGGGCGCCACAGGGGGACATGGACCAGGCCCGGTTCGACCAGGTCGAAACCGGTGAAGAAGTCCCGGATCTCGTCGTGGGAGCGGACCGTGACCGGTGAGGTGGCGCGGGAGCGGTACAGCTGGGTGACGGCCGCGGCCGTGTCCGGGCGGTCCTGGTCGGTCGCGTGGGACAGGGCCAGCCAGCTGCCCGCCGGCAGGGCGTCCCGGAAGGCGGCGACGATACCCGCCGGGTCCTCCTCCCGCGTGACGAAGTGCAGGATCGCGACCATGAGCACGGCGACCGGCTGATCGAAGTCGATCAGCTTGCGCACCTGCGGCGAGGACAGGACGTCCGCGGGCCGCCGGATGTCGGCGTCGACGATGTCGGCGTGCGGATTGTCGGCGAGCAGGGTGGTGCTGTGGGCGACGGCCACCGGGTCCTTGTCGACGTAGACCACCCTGGCCCCCGGGCTCGCCGCCTGCGCCACCTCGTGGACGTTGCCCTGCGTGGGGATCCCCGAGCCGAGGTCGATGAACTGCCGCACCCCGGCTCCGGCCAGGTGACGCACCGCCCGGCCGAGGAAGGCGCGGTTGGCCCGGGCGAGCATCCGCACCTGGGGGTCGATGGCGGTGACGGCCGCCACCGCCTCCCGGTCGATGGCGAAGTTGTGCTCCCCGCCCAGCATCGCGTCGTACATCCGGGCTACGCTCGCCTTGTCCGGATCGGCCCCTGGCGGCAGAGCATCCAAGTCGGTCACCAGAACGTCCTTTCCCACCAGGGTACTTGACGCCTCATCATATAGTTGCCGTGGTAAGCCTGGCGATCAGCGGTCCCCCGCCCGGCGCCCGGACCCCCACCCGGAAAGGCCCCACGACCCTGCGGAACGAACCGCACCGACATTCCGACGACACCCCCACCGCCGTGCCCCCGCCCCGGCGGTCGCCCTTCTCGCCCGCGGCCGACGTCATCGGATCGGAACTCGACCTGGGGCTGACCGGCAGCCATGTCGTGCACGCGCTGACGCCCGGCTTCTGCGACGCGGCGTCCCTGTACCTGCTGGAGCGCTGGCGCCGCGAGGAGACCACGTACGCGGGCGCGGACCCCGCCCAGGTCGAGGCACGCCGGCTGGCCCTGCGGGTGGGCACCGACGCCCCCGAGTCCTGGGAACGCACCCTGCCGGTCGGCGAGGTGCTCGTCTTCCCCCGCGCGACCCCGTACGCCCGCGCCCTGGTCGACGGACACGCGCAGTTGCTCGACTCGGTCGACGAGCACACGGCCGAACGGCTCGCGTTGTCCGCCGGTCAGGACACGCGGATCGGCGAGCTCCTCAAGACGCGCTCGTTCCTGGTGGTGCCGCTGCGGCTGCGGGGCGGGGCGATCGGCTTCGTCGCCTGCTCACGCGGGCCGGGGAGGGGGCCGTTCCTGACCGCGGAGATCGCGGCCGTGGAGTCGCTGGCCGCGCGGGCGGCGGTCGCCCTGGACAACGCGCGCCGCTACGAGCACGAGCGCCGTACCGCCCTCGCCATCCGCAACAGCCTGCTGCCGGGCACCATCCAGGAGGTCGAGGGCTGCCGCATCGCCCACGGGTCCCTGCCCGCGGGACAGGGCTCGATCATCGGCGGGGACTGGTTCGACGTGCTCAGACGCCCCGGCGACCGGGTCAGCCTGATCGTCGGGGACGCGATGGGCCACGGCCCCGAATCGGCCGTCGCGATGATCCAACTGCGCACCGCGGTACGCACTTTGGCGGGCCTCGACATTCCCCCCGCCGATCTCGTACGACGGCTCGACGCGCTCGCCAGTGAGACGCCGGGCGCCTCCTTCGCGACCTGCATCTACGCCGAGTGGGACGCGCGGAACCGCACCTGCACCCTGGTCGGCGCCGGGCATCCTCCCCCGCTGCTGCGCGGCCCGGACGGCCGGACCGCCCCGGTCGCCCTGGTCGGCGCGGGCCTGCCGCTGGGGCTCGGCGCGGGCAGCTACGAGCCGACCGTGCTGAACATCGAGGACCCGGCCCTGCTCGTGCTCTACAGCGACGGCCTGGTCGAGTCCCGGGACGCCGACATAGACCAGGAGATCGCCCGCCTCGCCGGGGCACTCGACGCGGCGGCCGTCGGCCAGGACCCGCTTCCCGCCCTGTGCCGACGGCTGCTCCATGCCGCCTCCGACCCGGCGGGGGCGGACGACCGCACCCTGCTGCTCGCCGAACTCACCCCGATCACGGGTTAGTTCAAGCCGCTGCTCACGCCGATCACGGGGCGGTTCAGGCCGTCAGATTCGCCCATACGGCGTTGCCGCCGGTGAGTCTGGAGCGGTCCACCCCCCAGGTGTCCGCGAGCTCCTCCACCAGGAACAGTCCGCGTCCGCCCTCGTCGTCGAGCCCGGCCCGGCACCGGCGCAGTCGGGGCCCCGAGTGGTCGTGGTCGTGCACCTCCAGCCGGAGGATCCCCTCGGTGACCATCCCGATGCCGCACAGGATGCGGACGCTGAGCGTGTGGCACACGGCGTTGGTGGCCAGTTCCGACAGCAGCAGGACCGCGTCGGAGCGCAGTTCACCGGGCAGACTCCAGGACTTGAGCCGGGTGCCGACGGAGCGGCGGGCGACCCCGACGCTGGAGCGGTGCGCGGGGAGTTCGATCCAGTGGGTTCGTTCCTGGTCCACGGCGTCTAACAGCTGGGGGGACGAAGTCGTGTGGGGGGACACGGTGTTGGCCTTCCGTGGGGGCGGCGGCGCGGCCGGGCGAGACGCATCGGGGGTCGGAGACGGATGCCAACCCGCCGAAGGGTAGGGGCGGTTGGCGTCGCGTGCGCGCGTTCGGCGGCACGGGTCACAGAAGTAATCATGCTCGCACCCAAGTTCAACCTGCAACCAGCTCCCTGATAATTTCAGAAAGCCGGTATCGATCTGGTCGCGTCATCAAGTCGCTGTCAGACTCGTGCCGGTGACAGCCCCTCAGGAGGTCAGGACGTGAGCGAAGGCCGTACGGGCACGGGTGGCACCAGTGCCCCCACCGTTCTGCGCATGATCCTGGGCCGGCGTCTCCAGGAGCGGCGGCAGGACGCGGGCAGGTCGCTGGACGACGCCGCCAAGGCGCTCAGGGTGACCTCGCTCACCATCCGCCGTCTGGAGAAGGCGGAGGTCGCGCTCAAGCCGCTGTACGTGGAGAAGCTGCTGGAGACCTACGGGGCCGAGCGGCAGGAGATCGACGAGTTCGTCGTGCTCGCCGAGCGGGCCAACGAGCCCGGCTGGTGGCACACCTACCGGGACGTGCTCCCGAACTGGTTCAGCGCCTACGTCAGTCTGGAGGCCGGGGCGAGGACCCTGCGCACCTACGAGCCGCACTACGTGACAGGGCTGTTGCAGACCCACGCGTACGCGCGCGGAGTGCTGCGCGGCGGCTTCCCGAACGAGGCCGACGACGACCTGGGCCGGCGCGTGGACCTGCGGTTGCGCCGCCAGAGCCTGCTGGAGAGACCCGACGCGCCCACGCTGTGGGTGGTGATGGAAGAGGCCGTACTGCACCGGGTGGTCGGCGGCCCCGAGGTCATGCGGGAGCAGATCGAACGGCTCCTGGAGGTCGCGGAGCTGGAGCACGTCAGCGTCGACGTGGTGCCGTTCACCGCCGGCGCCCACGTGGGCGCGTGTGCCCCGTTCACGTACTTCCGCTTCGAGGAACCGGAGCTGCCGGACATCGTCTACACCGAGGTCCTCTCCGGCGCGATGTACCTGGACCAGCGCGCGGACGTGGCGGCGCACCTGGAGGCGCACAACCGCATGTCCCTGCTGACCTCGGACGCGGACAGCAGGGCGCTCCTGAACCGCATGCGCAAGGAGTACTCATGACCAGCACCGACTGTCACGTCTACAACGGGATGCCGGCCACCGAACTCGGTGAGCAGGGCTGGGAGTCGCCGTGGAGCGGTCCCAACGGCGGCCAGTGCGTGCAGACCAAGCTCCTGGCCGACGGCCGGGTGGCGCTGCGGCAGTCGACCGATCCGGCCGGACCCGCGCTGATCTACACCCCGCAGGAGATCGCCGCGTTCGTCGCGGGCGTCAAGCGGGGCCTCGCCGACCATCTGACAGCCGGCTGACCCCGGCCCCCTGGTCGACCGTCCGACGGCCGACCGACCCACGACCCGAGCCGGACCTGCCCCGGCAGCGACCTGCCCGACACCCCCACGCACACCACCTGAAAGGGACAGGATGAACGACTCGCACGCCGCACGGGAGATCGACACCAGCCGGCCGCACTCCGCCCGGATGTACGACTACTACCTCGGCGGCAAGGACCACTTCGACGTCGACACGAAGGCGGCCGAGACCGTCGCGGCCACCTACCCCGGCATCTTCACGTGCGCCCGCGAGATCCGCTCCTTCATGCACCGCGCCACCCGTGTCCTCGCCCGGGAGTACGGCGTGCGCCAGTGGCTGGACATCGGCACCGGCATCCCCACCGAGCCGAACCTGCACCAGGTCGCGCAGTCCGTGGCACCCGAGGCGCGGGTCGTCTACGCCGACAACGACCCGCTGGTCCTCAAGTACGCCGAGCGCCTGATGCGCAACACGCCCGAGGGCCGCACGGCGTACGTCCAGGGCGACTTCACCGACCCCGAGGCCATCCTCAACTCCCCCGAGCTGGCCAAGACCCTGGACCTGAACCGTCCGGTCGCCCTGTCCCTCAACGCCATCCTGCACTTCGTGCCGGACGACTGGGACCCGTACGGCACCGTCTCCCGCCTCCTGGACGCCCTGCCCTCGGGCAGCGCGCTGGCCGTCAGCCACTGCACGGGCGACTTCGCCCCGGAGCTGTGGGAGAAGCTCGTCGGCATCTACGCGGCCGCGGGCACCCGGGCCCAAGTGCGCAGCAAGCAGGAGGTGGCCCGCTTCTTCACGGGCCTCGACCTGCTCGACCCGGGCATCTCCCTCACCCACCGCTGGCGCCCGGACGACCCGCAGGGCACGGCCGCGGAGCCGACGGACGCCGAGGTCAGCGCGTGGGCCGGGGTGGGCATCAAGCCGTGACACGATCCACCGTATGAGCATCGAAGATCGGGACCGGCCCGTCGCCCTGGTCACCGGGTCCACGTCCGGCATCGGGGAGGCCGTCGTACGGCGCCTCGCGGCGGACGGGACGCGGGTCGTCGTGCACTCGCGGCGCAGCGTCGAGGCCGGTCGGGCGCTGGCCGCGGAGCTCGGCGGGACCTACGTCCAGGCGGACCTGGGGGTGGAGGAGGAGGCCCGCGGGCTGGTCGAGACGGTACTCGGCCGGCTCGGGCGGCTGGACGTGCTGGTGAACAACGCGGGCATCAGCCGGCCGATCCCGCACGCGGATCTCGCGGCGGCGACCCCGGCGGACTGGCGGCAGCTGCTGGAGGTCAACCTCATCGCGCCCTGGGTGCTGTGCACGGCGGCCCTTCCGGCGCTACGGCGGTCCCCCGGCGGTGGCTGCGTCGTCAACGTCACCAGCCACGCCGGCGTACGGCCCAGGGGGTCCTCGGTGCCGTACGCGGCGAGCAAGGCGGCGCTGAACCACGTGACCCGGCTGCTCGCGGCCGCGCTCGGGCCCGAGGTCCGGGTGAACGCGGTGGCCCCCGGCCTGGTGGACACGCCGATGACGAAGGACTGGGCCGAGGCGCACGAGCTGTGGCGCGACCGCGCCCCGATGCACCGCCCGGCCCAGCCTGCCGACGTGGCCGACCTGGTGGCGTCGGTGATCGGCAGCGGCTATCTGACCGGCGAGGTCATCGTCCTCGACGGCGGCCTGAACCTGACCTGAGAACCGCGGCGGCCCGCACGCCCCTGTCGGTCCTACGGCGCGCCGTCGGGGCCGGTGCGGGCCAGGCCCGTCCGGTAGGCGATGACGACGAGTTGCGCCCGGTCGCGGGCGCCCAGCTTCGTCATGGCGCGCTGCACATGGGCGCGGACGGTGAAGGGGCTGAGGAACATCCGCTCGGCGATCTCCTGGTTGGACAGGCCGGTCGCGACCAGGGCCACCATCTCGCGTTCGCGCGGGGTGAGTGCGTCGAGCCGCTCGGGGTCCTGGGAGGGCGCCTCCTCCGGTGTGGCAAGGAAGCGGGCGACCAGGGAGCGGGTCGCGGCGGGCGACAGAAGGGTGTCGCCGTCGGCGATCGTCCGCACGGCGTGCAGCAGGTCCTCGGCCCCGATGCCCTTGCCGATGAAGCCCCCGGCTCCCGCGCGCAGCGCCTGGGCGACGTACTCGTCGGTCTCGTAGGTGGTGAGGATCAGGATGCGGCTGGCCCGCAGTTCCGGGTCCGCGCAGATCTCCGCCGTGGCGGTGAGGCCGTCCACCTCGGGCATCCGGATGTCCATGACCACCACGTCGGGGCGCAGTTCCCGGGTGAGCCGCACGGCCTCCCTGCCGTCGGCCGCCTCACCGACCACGGTGATGTCGTCGGCGGAGTCCAGCAGCAGCCGGAAGGCGCCGCGGAGCAGGGCCTGGTCGTCGGCGAGCAGCACGCGCAGTGTCACAGCGGGTCCTTGGCGGGTGGGAGGGGAAGCTCGGTGGAGACGAGGAAGCCGCCCTCGGGGCGCCTGCCCGCGGAGAGCCGGCCGCCGACGGCGAGGGCACGTTCCCGCATGCCGATCAGACCGTAGCCGGGCGGGCGGTCGGCGGCCGTGGCTCCGCGCGACGCGGTGGGCGCCGTGGACGCGGTGGCGGACTTGCCGGCAGTTCCTCCGTCGTCCGCGACGGTGACCGTCAAGCGGTCGCGGTTCCAGACGAGTCGCACATGGGCACTGCCGGTGCCGGCGTGCTTGGTCACGTTGGTCAGGGCCTCCTGGACGATGCGGTAGGCGGTCAGGTCCACTCCCGGTGGCAGCGGCCGGGCCGTGCCCTCCTCGTGCACCGACACCTCCAGACCCGCGCGGTGGAAGGACTCCAGGAGCGTGGGGAGCCGGGCCAGCCCGGGTGCCGGTTCGGCGGGCGCGGCCGCGTCCCCGGACTGCCGTAGGAGACCGACCGTGGCCCGCAGGTCGTCGAGCGCGTCGGCGGTGGTCTCCACGAGCTCCTTGAGGCTCTTGCGGGTCTGCTCCGGGCGGCTGTCGAAGAGGTGGGCGGCGACCGTGGCCTGCGCGTTGGCCAGGGTGATCTGATGGGCCACCAGGTCGTGCAGTTCCCGGGCGATGCGCACGCGCTCCTCGCCCACCCTCCGGCGCGCCTCGCTGTCCCTGCCCTCCTCCGCCCGCCGGGCCCGCTCCTCCACGGCCGCGAGGTAGGCCCGCCGGTTCTGCGCCGAGTGGCCCAGCACGCCGGCCACCACCGGGAACGCCGCGACCAGTCCCACCCTGCTCGCGTCCTGCCACGACAGGGCCCCGAGCAACGGGGTGGAGGCGACCAGCAGCGCCGCGGAGATGAGCAGCACCGCGCTCGCCGCCCGCCGTTCGGTGCGCGCTGTGAGCGCGTAGGAGTAGGCGGCGATCACCGTGGGCGCCACGAGGAGCGGGCTCAACAGGAGGCCCAGGGGCGGCCCCAGGACCGCTCCCACCGTCGTGACCGCCATGACGGCGAGGGGCGCCCGGTGCCGCAGCGGCAGCACGGCACAGGTCACCAGGGCGAGGAGGTAGGCGGCGGCAGGCGGCGCCGAGAGCCTGCTGCCGTCGTCCTGGACCATGCCGCCGAGGAGCCACAGCGCGAACGCCGCCGCCGTGATCGCTCCCTCCCGCCACCACGTGTCGCGTGGTCGCGGGGCGCCGCTCCTCGTCCCCGTCATGGCCGGCTCAGTCCCGGCCGACCGGCAGCTGTCGTACCGGAGTGCCCAACTCGGTTGCGGGGCCCGGGACATGACCGGTCAGTGCCTCACCCTCGATGTCCACGTTCGGCAGCACACGGTCGAGGATACGGGGCAGCCACCAGACCCGGCGGCCGAGCAGTGCCAGGACCGCGGGGGCGATCGCCATCCGGACCACGAAGGCGTCGAAGGCGACGGCGGCGGCCAGGCCGACGCCCATGGTCTGGATGGTCGGGTTGCTCATGCCGATGAATCCGGCGAACACGCTCGTCATGATGATCGCCGCGGCGGCCACCACGCGTCCGCTGTGCCGGAAGCCGCTGACGATCGCCTCGCCGGGGGACGCGCCGTGGACGTGGGCCTCGCGCATCCGGCTGACCAGGAAGACCTCGTAGTCCATGGCGAGCCCGAAGACGATGCCGATGATGAGGATCGGCATGAGCGACATGACCGGTCCGGTCTGTTCGATGCCGATCAGGTCAGCCGCCCAGCCCCACTGGAAGACGGCGACGAGGACACCGAAGGCGGCTCCCACGGACAGCAGGAAGCCGAGCGCGGCCTTGACCGGGACCAGGATCGAGCGGAAGACCACCGTCAGCAGGAGCACCGCCAGGCCGATGACCACGGTCAGATAGGGCACGAGGGCGTCGGACATGGCTTCGGAGATGTCGATGTTCATCGCGGTGGTGCCGGTCACCAGGACCTCGGCACCGGTGTCGGCCTCGACGCCGGAGACGGTGTCGCGGAGCGTATGCACCAGGTCCTTGGTCTCACCGCTGTTCGGCGCGGTCCGCGGGACGGCGGTGAGCACGGCGGTGTCCTTGGTACGGCTGAGCACCGGCTCACCGACCGACGCGATCCCGTCGACCGTTCGTACCGTCCTGACCACCAGGTCGGTGGTGGACCGGGTGTCCGGGGCCGCCGACATGTCGACGACCACGGTCAGCGGACCGTTGAAGCCGGGGCCGAACCCTTCGGACAGCAGGTCGTAGGCGCGGCGCTGGGTGGTCTCCACCGACTTGGACTCGTCGCCGGGCAGCCCGAGTTCGAGGCTCAGCGCGGGAAGCGCGACGGCGCCGAGACCGAGTCCGGTGATCATGAGCACGGTGACCGGGCGGCGCAGCACGAACCGCGCCCAGCGGGTGCCGAGACCGGGCCGGCCCGCTGCGGCTGCCTGGCCGGTGCCTCCCGGGCGGGTCCTGCGGACGGCGCGGGACAGCACCCGTCGGCCGAAGAAGCCGAACAGGGCGGGCACCAGGGTCAGTGCGACGAGGACGGCGAGGGCCACGGCGCCCGCTCCCCCGAGGCCCATCCTGGTGAGTTCGGGGATTCCGACGACCCCGAGTCCGACCAGCGCGATGAAGACGGTCGCGCCGGCGAAGACGACGGCGGATCCGGCCGTGCCCACCGCGCGGCCCGCGGCCTCCTCCGGGTCGCTGCCCCGGGCGCGCTCGTCACGGAACCGGGAGGTGATGAAGAGCGCGTAGTCGATGCCGACCGCGAGGCCCAGCATCAGCGTCAGGATGGCGACGGTGGACGTGAGCCCCAGCGGTGCGGCCAGGGCGGAGACCAGGCCGAAGGCGACGGCCACGCCCACGAAGGCGGTGAGCAGCGACAGTCCGGCCGCGACCAGCGATCCGAGGGCGAGGACCAGGACGACGGCCGCCACCACCACGCCGACGAGTTCCGTCGTGCCGCCCATCGCCTCTTCCGCGTCCAGGGCCGAGCCGCCGATCTCCACCGTCAGTCCGGCGTCCCGGGCCCGGCTCGCGGCGTTCTCCAGCGCGGTCTTCGTCTGCGCGGTCAGGTCGACGGCGTCCGCGGTGTAGGTGATCGTGGAGTAGGCGATGGTGCCGTCCTCGCTGACGGCGCCGGTCTCATAGGGGTCGGTGGTCGACGCGACCTGCTGGCCGTTGTCGAGGGAGCCGAGCGCGCCGTCGACGGCCGCCTTGTTCCGCTGGGCCGTCACCCGCTGCCCGTCCGGTGCCTGGAACACCAGACGGGCCTCGGCGCCCTGCGCGTTGTCCTGCGGGAAGCGCTGATCGAGCAGGTCGAACGCCTTCTGCGACTCGGTGCCGGGCATGGAGAGGTCCTCGTCCTCCGCGGCCGGCGCCAGGGCCGCGGCCGCGATCGCAAGGACCACGGCTCCCAGCCACAGACCGCCCACGAGCCGGCGCCGCCGGAAGGCCCACCGTCCGATCCGGTAAAGAAAAGCAGCCACCTGTTGATCACTCCAGACACCGGTAGCAAGGGGGAACGTGCGGAATTCGCACGCCTCCAACCCTTCCTCCCGGCATCCGCCCGGACATCGTCCTGCGTCGCCGTCTTCCCCTGGTGCGCCCGGACCACCCGCTCACGCGACCTGGTGCCGACGCACTACATGCGCGCCCGCCGCCCTCGCCGGGTCCGCCCCCGGGCCTGCGTCAGCCCGTCACGTCCGTCAGCATCCGCCACCCCGGCGCGTAGTTCCCGTGCAGCACCAGTGACGCCGCCCCGACCGCGCCCACCGTCTCGCCGATCACGCTCTGCTCGACAGTCACCGAGCGGATCGTACGGGCGACGGAGGTGCGGTTGACGGCGGCCTCGACCTCCTCGCGGATGATCGGTTCGATGCCGCGCAGGGCCTCGCCGCCGAGGACGACGCGGCTGACGTCGAGGAGGCTGGCGGCGCCGCGCGCGGCCTCGCCGATACGGCGCGCGGCGCGTCGTACGACATCGCAGGCGTCGGTGTCGCCCGCGCGGGCGGCTCGGCGCAGGGCCTTCCAGTCGTGGTGCACGGAGTCGGGCGTGCCGGTGAGGCCGATGCGGTCGCCGGCGGCCCGGCCGTGCAGGCGGAGCAGGTCGTCGATGATCGCGGCCGGGCTGACGTACGGGCCGAGGCAGTCCAGCGCGCCGCAGTGGCAGACGCGGTCGCCGGGTTCCACCGCCATGTGGCCGAACTCGCCCGCGTTGCCCGAATCGCCGTGCAGGACGGTGTTGTTGAGGACGATCCCGGCGCCGACGCCGGTGCCGAGGTAGAGGAACAGGAAGCTGCCCGCCCGGTCGGCGCCGCCGATCCAGCGCTCGCCGATCGCGGCGGCCGTGGCGTCGTTGTCGAGGGCGACGGGCAGCCCGGTGGCCTCGGCGAACATGTCGGCGAGGGGGACGCGGCCCCAGCCGGGGAAGTTCGGTGGGGAGACCACCGCCCCCGTGGTGCCGTCGAGCGGGCCGGGCGCGGCGATGCCGAGGCCCAGCAGGCGGGTGCGGTCCACGGCGCTGCGGTCGAGGAGTCGTCCGGTGGTGCGGGCGACGCGGTCCACGACGTCGGCCGGGTCGCCGGGGTCGGTGAGCCTGAGGCGGCGGCTGCCGATCACCTCGCCGGCCAGGTCGACCACCACGATGACGGCGGCGTCGGGGTCGAGGTGGACGCCGACCGCGCAGGCGCCCTCGGCCCGGATGGTCAGCAGGGTGCGGCGCTTGCCGCCGCTGGAGGGGGCCTGGCCGGACTCCGCGACCAGTCCGGCGTCGAGGAGCTTGCGGACGACGTTGGAGACGGTCTGGTTGGTCAGCCCGGTGAGGGCGGCCAGCTCGACCCTGCTCACCTGGCCCGTGGTGCGGATGGCGTCCAGGACGACGGCCTGGTTGTAGCCACCGACCCGTGGCAGGTTCGTCCCGCTGAGCATGGTCATCCGATCCCCTCACCTCCGCCGTCTGCGGCGCCCCAGGGCGAAAGTTTACATACTCGAAGCATTGACTTCATCCATCAAATGGATTTAGCTGACGCCCACAAAATCCGGCCATCCAGGCCAGTCAGCGCAAGGTGGCGCCGAGCGTGGAGCGCTGTCGGGCTGGCCTCCCGGCCCCAGAAAACTCGCGGCTTTCCCTCAGGTTTCGCGTTCCGGAGGAACCACTGTGCGCTCGAGAATCGTCACCGCCGCGGCCTTCAGCGCCGCCACCGCCCTGGCCGTCACCGGCTGCGGTTCGGGCTCGTCAGGGAGCTCGGCCAAGTCCGTCAAGGTCGTCTACTGGCAGAACCTGGACAGCGCCAACAAGCTCCAGGCAAACTTCCTCGCCTCGATGGTGAAGGAGTTCACCAAGGCCAACCCGGGCACCAAGGTGACCCTCGTCCCGGTGGTCGCCTCCGAGAACGACTACTACACCAAGCTCCAGCTGATGATGCGCTCCCCCGCGACCGCGCCCGACCTGGTCTACGAGGACACCGCCCTGATCAACTCGGACATCGCGGGCGGTTACCTCAAGCCGCTGGACGCCTACACCGCGAAGTGGGCGGACTGGTCGCAATACGCCAAGGCGGCCAAGGGCGCGGTGACCGGCGCCTCGGACGGAAAGACCTACGCGGTCCCGGACGACACCGACACACGCGGGATCTGGTACAACAAGCAGCTCCTCCAGAAGGCCGGGATCGCCGTGCCCTGGCAGCCGAAGACCTGGGCCGACGTGATCGCCGCCGCCAAGAAGATCAAGGCGAAGCTGCCCGGCGTCACCCCGCTGAACCTCTACACCGGTCAGGCCGGCGGCGAGGCGTCCTCCATGCAGGGCTTCGAGATGCTCCTGTACGGCACCCCGGCCGGCGACAAGTCGCTCTACGACGCCTCGCAGAAGAAGTGGGTGGTGGGCAGCCCGGGCTTCAAGGACTCGCTGGACTTCGTGCACACCGTGTACAGCGAGGGTCTCGGCCCGTCGAAGGAGCAGGCGCTGGGCGCCAACTTCGGGACCACCGTGGGCACCGAGCTCATCCCCGAGGGCAAGCTGGCGATCGACATAGACGGCTCCTGGATGCCCAACAACTGGAGTTCGGCCGCGGCCAAGCCGTGGAAGGAGTGGCAGTCGGTGATGGGCACCGCCGCCATGCCGACGCAGAACGGTCAGGCACCGGGCCGTACCAGCATGTCGGGCGGCTGGGCCTGGTCGATCCCGGCGAAGGCCAAGAACCCCGACCTGGCCTGGAAGTTCCTGTCGACCACGCTCCAGACGAAGACCAACGCGGCGAAGTGGAACGTGACCAACGCGAACATCGCGGTGCGCACGGACGTCGCCTCCGACCCGGCGTACCTGGACTCGGTGCCGACCAACAAGTTCTTCACCGAGCTGGTCGCCGACACCCACTACCGGCCCGGCCTGCCCGAGTACAACCAGGTCTCGACCGCGATCCAGAAGGCGATGGAGTCCGTGACGACCGGTCAGGCCTCCGTCGACAAGGCCGCCTCGACGTTCGATAACGATGTCAAAGCGGCGGTGGGCGACGACAAGACCGTGGAGGGCACTTCGTGACCGCCCTCGCCCCGGCGCCCCGCGGGACCGGCGGTGACCGCCGGTCCCGCGGGGCGCCCGCCCTGTCTCCCGCCCCCGCCGTCCGCTCCCTGCTGCGGGGTCTGCCGACCGTCCCGGCCGTGGTCCTGCTGGTGGTGTTCCTGGCCGGGCCCATCGCGTACTGCGTGTACTACGCGTTCACCGACATGCAGCTCACCGGGGCCTCCGGCACGCGCTTCGTGGGCTTCGACAACTTCACCCGGGCGCTGAAGGACACCGACTTCCTCAACGCGATGTGGCTCACGCTCGTGTTCGTGGTCGGCTCAGCGGTGGTCGGCCAGAACACCCTCGGGCTGGCACTGGCGGTCCTGATGCAGAAGGCGACCAGGCCGGTCAGGGCCCTGGTCAACGGGGTGGTGATCGCCGCGTGGGTGCTGCCCGAGGTGGTCGCCGGCTATCTGATGTACGCCTTCTTCTACAACCAGGGCTCGCTCAACTCGCTGCTGGACGCGCTGCACCTGCCGGACCAGAACTGGCTGTACACGATGCCGATCCTCGCGGTGTGCCTGGCCAACGTGTGGCGCGGCACGGCGTTCTCGCTGATGGTCTTCACCGCGGCGATCAACGACGTGCCCCAGGAGCTGGTGGAGGCCGCCGAGATGGACGGGGCGGGGCCCTGGCAGCGGCTGTGGCGGGTCGTCCTGCCGGTCATCAGGCCGTCGATCCTGACGAACCTGATGCTGATCACGCTCCAGACGCTGTCCGTCTTCGGGCTGATCTACACCATGACGCGCGGCGGCCCGGGCAACAAGAGCGAGACGCTGCCGATCTTCATGTACCAACAGGCCTTCCAGAACAGCCTGATCGGCTACGGCACCGCCATCGCGCTCGTCCTGCTGGTGGTCGGCGCCCTGTTCTCCGTCGTGTACATCCGGCTGCTGAAACTGGAGGACGACTGATGGCCGCCGTCGCCACCCCGCCCGCGAGGACCGTGGACAAAGTTTCCGTCGCGCCGAGTTCCCCACGGGGGCGCCGCGTCCGCCCCGGGCGCCTCACCGTCAACCTCGTCCTGCTCGCCGTGTCCGTGCTGTACGTCCTGCCGTTGCTGTGGATGCTGCTCGCCTCGGTGAGCCGCACCAACTCCTTCCGGCTGAAGTGGCCTTCGGCGCTCACCCTCGACAACTTCGACGCGGTCCTCGACGTCGACACCACCTACCGGCCGATGCTCAACAGCCTGCTGCTGTGCGGCTTCGGCACGGCGGTGACCGTGGTGGCGTCGGTGCTGTGCGCCTACCCGCTGTCCCGCTACCGGTCGCGGGTGCGGCGGCCGTTCCTCTACACGATCCTGTTCTCCACGGGCCTGCCGATCACGGCCGTGATGATCCCCGTCTACAGCATGTTCGTGCAGCTGAACCTGATCGACTCGATGCCGGGCACGACCCTGTTCCTGGCCGCGTCCGCGCTGCCGTTCGGGATCTGGCTGATGAAGAACTTCATGGACGGTGTCCCGATCGTCCTGGAGGAGGCCGCCCGCATCGACGGCGCCAACACCCTGCAGGTGCTGTGGCGGGTGGTGCTGCCGCTGATGCGGCCCGGCGTCATGGTGGTCACCATCTTCACGTTCATCGGCATGTGGGGGAACTTCTTCGTCCCCTTCATCCTGCTGCTGTCGCCGGAGAAACTCCCCGCCTCCGTCAGCGTGTTCACCTTCCTCAGCGCCCACGACCAGACGCAGTACGGGCAGTTGTCGGCGTTCTCCCTCCTCTACTCGATGCCCGTCGTCCTGCTCTATCTGCTGCTGGCCCGCAGGCTCGGCGGCGGCTTCGCGCTCGGCGGCGCGCTCAAGGGCTGACTCCCCCCACCTGTACGGAGATCTGATGCACAACGACCGTGACCTCACCGAACAGCGGCTCGCACGAGTGCTCGACGAGCGCGTACGGCCCGCCGTCCACGCCCGGTCCGTCCCCCTCGACGTGGCGGTGTGGAGCGTCGCCGGTGAGCCGGTGCCGGTCCCCGAGGGGCTGGCCGCTCCCTACCGGCCGGCCCGGGTCGGCGACCGGTGGGGGCCCGCCTGGTCGACGAGCTGGTTCAAGGTCAGCGGCACGATCCCGGCCGAGTGGGCGGGCGAGACGGTCGAGGCGGTCCTGGATCTCGGGTTCGCGACCCACTCGGCGGGCTTCTCCGCCGAGGGGCTGGTCTACCGGCCCGACGGCACGGCCGTGAAGGCGCTCAACCCGCGCAACACCTGGCTGCCCGTGGCCGAACGGGCGGTGGGGGGCGCGGAGTTCACGGTGCACATCGAGGCCGCCGCCAACCCGGTCGTCATGCACACCGCTCCGGGCGAGCTGACCTTCGGGCCCACGTCGGTGGGCGGCCGGGCACCCTGGCTGGGCGACCCGGCCGTGGACCCCGGGGAGCCGCTCTACCGGCTGCGGCGTCTGGACCTCGCGGTGTTCGACCGGGAGGTGCACGAACTCGTCCAGGACCTGGAGGTGCTGCGCCAGCTC
The DNA here is from genome assembly GCF_058382285.1 of Streptomyces sp. LS-MS-L19. Classification (NCBI taxonomy): domain Bacteria; kingdom Bacillati; phylum Actinomycetota; class Actinomycetes; order Kitasatosporales; family Streptomycetaceae; genus Streptomyces; species Streptomyces sp. LS-MS-L19. Next base: position 408,203 of record NZ_JBYCLL010000001.1, read on the forward strand.
ATGCCGGAGCTGTCCCCCGACTCCCCGCGCCGGTGGCAGATCCTGAGAGCGGTCGAACTCGCCCTGGACGCCGTCGACCTGCAGGACGTCAGCGGCAGCGCGCGAGCCGCACGCGCCGCCCTGGCTCCCGTGCTGGCCTCCCCCGCGCACGCGAGTGCGCACCGGATCTCCGCGGTCGGACACGCCCACATCGACACCGCCTGGCTGTGGCCGCTGCGCGAGACCGTGCGCAAGGTGGCCCGGACGGTCTCCAACGTCACCCATCTCATGGACGACCACCCGGAGTTCAGGTTCGTGATGTCCCAGGCGCAGCAGCTCGCCTGGCTGAAGGAGCACCGGCCCGAGGTGTACGCGCGGGCGCGGGAGAAGGCGAAGACCGGACAGTTCCTGCCGGCCGGCAGCCTGTGGGTGGAGCCCGACACCAACATCAGCGGCGGCGAGGCCCTGGTGCGCCAGTTCGTGCACGGGAAGCGGTTCTTCCTGGAGGAGTTCGGCGTCGAGACCGAGGAGATGTGGCTGCCGGACACCTTCGGCTACAACGCGGCCCTGCCGCAGCTGATGAAGCTGGCCGGGGTGAAGTGGTTCCTGACGCAGAAGATCTCCTGGAACACCACCAACAAGTTCCCCCACCACACGTTCTGGTGGGAGGGCATCGACGGCACCCGGATCTTCAGCCACTTCCCGCCCGTCGACAGCTACAACGGTGAGCTGTCCGGCGCCGAAGTCGCCCACAGCGTACGGAACTTCCAGGACAAGTCCGGCTCCAACCACTCGCTGATCCCCTTCGGCTACGGCGACGGCGGTGGCGGCCCCACCCGCGAGATGCTCGCGCGCGCCGACCGGTTCAGGGACCTGGAGGGCTCACCCCGCGTCGCCTTGGAGGGCCCGGCCGAGTTCTTCCGGCGCGCGCACGACGAGTACGAGGCGAACGGCGGCGCTCCGGTGTGGTCCGGGGAGCTGTACCTGGAGCTCCACCGCGGCACCCTCACCAGCCAGCTCGCCACCAAGCAGGGCAACCGGCGCAGCGAACACCTGCTGCGCGAGGCGGAGTTGTGGGCCGCGACCGCCGCCGTACGGCACGGGCATCCCTATCCGTACGACGCCCTGGACCGGCTGTGGAAGACGGTGCTGCTGCACCAGTTCCACGACATCCTGCCCGGGACGTCGATCGCCTGGGTGCACCGGGAGGCGGAGGAGACGTACGGGGCGGTGGCCCGGGAACTGGAGGAGCTGATCGGGTCAGCCCAGGAGGTGCTGGCCGGGGAGCCCGAGGGCACGGTCGTCTTCAACGCGGCGCCGCACGCCCGGGCCGGTGTCGCGGCCTTCGGGGCGAGCCCACGCCCCGAGACGGCCCACCAGCCCACGCCCGCGCGGCCCGACGGCGACGGGCTCGTCCTCGACAACGGACTGGTCCGCGTCGTGGTGGACGCCGGCGGACTGATCACCTCCGCCTACGACCACACGGCCGGCCGGGAGGCGCTGGCCCCCGGAGCGGTCGGCAACCTGCTCCAGCTGCACCAGGACTTCCCGAACCAGTGGGACGCCTGGGACGTCGACGTCTTCTACCGCAACACGGTCCGCGACCTCACCGACGCCGAGTCGGTCACGGCGGGCGCCGACGGTGTGCGCGTGGTCCGGGTCTTCGGGGCGTCGAGGATCGAGCAGACGCTGACGCTGCCGGCCGGGTCCCGTGCGCTGGTCATCGACACCGTCGTCGACTGGCACGAGCGGGAGAAGTTCCTCAAGGCGGCCTTCCCGCTGGACGTGCGGGCCGCCCACTCGACCGCCGAGATCCCCTTCGGCCATGTCGAGCGGCCCACCCACACCAACACCAGCTGGGACGCGGCCAAGTTCGAGACCTGCGCGCACCGCTTCCTGCACGTCGGCGAGCCCGACTGGGGAGCCGCCCTGGTCAACGACTCCTCCTACGGGCACGACGTCACCCGCGACGTCCGCGCCGACGGCGGAACGACCACCACGGTCCGCCTGTCCCTGCTGCGCGCCGCCCGCTTCCCCGACCCCGACCAGGACCAGGGCACCCACCGGCTCGGCTACGCCCTGCTGGTCGGCGCCGACGTCAGCGACGCGCGGCGCGAGGGATACCGCTTCAACTTGCCGGAACGGGCGGTGCCGGGCAGTGCGACGGTCGCCCCGCTGGTCTCGGTCGACCACGAGGGCGTGGTCGTGGAGGCGGTCAAGCTCGCCGACGACCGCAGCGGGGACGTGGTCGTACGGCTCTACGAGTCCCGCGGGACCCGGGCGCGGGCGACACTGCGCACCGGGTTCCCGCTGGCCTCCGCCGTGGCGACGGACCTGCTGGAACGCCCTCTGGACGATCCGTCGAGCCACCGGCAGACGGAGGGTGGTGTCCGGTTGACGCTACGGCCGTTCCAGATCCTCACACTGCGGTTGCGACGCGCCTGACCTGCGGCGGCGTGGCGGCACAGGCGGACGCCACCGGGACGCAGCAGAAATCACGTGCCGTGTGAAACCAACCCGCTCCCCCGGCTCGTCCTCCCCACCGACCACACCGAGCGGGGCCAAGTCGCGCCCCGCGCCACGCAGTTCAGGGGGAAACCGAAATGACCGCACGCTCCGGCAGATCCGCTCGTCCCGGCTCCCGGGCCGCCGCCGTCGTCACCACCGCCGTGCTCGCCGCGGCCGCGCTCTGGTCCACCGCCGCTCCCGCCTCCGCGATCAAGGGCGGCGGTCCCGCCAGCACCAAGGCCCGGCCGTACGCCATGCTGATCGAGTACAACGGCAGCCAGTTCTGCGGGGGCACGCTGATCGCGCCCACCAAGGTGCTCACCGCCGGCCACTGCGTGGAGAGCGCCGGTGACGTGTCCACGCTACGGGTCATCGGCGGCCGCACCCACGTGGACGGCACCGTGCGGGAGGTCACCTCCTACCGGCTGGACTCGCGGTACGGCGCGCCCGGTTACGCCCACGACGCCGCCGTGCTCACCCTGGACCGGCCGATGCCGTACCGGACCATCCCGGTGGCCGGGCCCAAGGACGGCAAGCTGGTCGCCGCGGGCCGGACGGCCACCGTGGTCGGCTGGGGACGCACCGGCCCCGGCGAGCAGGCCACCCGGCTCAAGCAGGCCAGGCTGGTCATCTCCCCCGTCGCCGACTGCCGGCCCTACACCGATCCGGAGACCGACCCCGCCGCGATGCTGTGCGGCCTGCCGCGCCCCGGGACCAGCGACAGCATCTGCCCCGGCGACTCCGGCGGTCCGCTGATCAGCGGCGGCAAGGTCGTGGGGATCGTGTCGAGCGGCAACAAGTACTGCGACGAGCAGTACCCGGTGTCCGTGTTCGTGCGCGCCGACTCGGTCGCCGCCGACCTGGGGATCCCCACCCGCTGAGCCGCCGTCACAGGAGCTCCGGGCGCCTCCACTCCTCGCCCAGGACGTGGTGGTCCAGGAAGGCGAGGACCGTCTCGTAGAGGAGACCCAGGTGGTTCGGGGCTTCCACGCCGTGTGACTCGTCGGGGAAGTACAGGAACCCGGTGGGCACGCCCTGGCGCCGGAGGTCGTGGAGAAGCTCCCGGGACTGCGCCTCGGGGACCCGGGTGTCCGCGCCGCCGTGCACGACCAGCATCGGAGTCGTCAGCTTCGCCGCGTCGAGGTGGGGCGAGTCGGCGTCGTAGCGTTCGCGGCGGACGCGCGGGTCACCGAAGATCTTCCGGAAGTACGCGTGCATGTCGGTGCCGCCCTGGAAGGACTCCAGGTTCCACAGCCCGCCGTGGGAGACCAGAGCCCTGAAGCGGTCGGTGCGGGTGGCGGCCCGGTTGGCGAGGTAGCCGCCGTAGGACCAGCCGGCGAGGGCCGTCCGGGTCGGGTCGAGGTCGGCGCGGGCCAGTGCGGCGTCGGTGAGCGCGAGGACATCGCGGTACGGCCGGCCGCCGTACTCGCCGCGTCCGCGTTCCTGCATGCGCTGCCCGTACCCGGAGGACAGGGCCGGATCGGGCAGCAGCACGGCGTAGCCCCGGGCGGCGAACGGCCACGGGTTCCAGAGCCAGGGCCAGTCGCTCCAGGACCCCTGGGGTCCGCCGTGGGGCATGACGAGGAGCGGTGCCGGGTGTTCGGCCGCGGCCTGCTCGGGCAGGACGAGCCAGCCGCGCAGGGGGAAGCCGTCGTCGCCGGTCGTGCGCACCTCGGTGAGCGTGCCGGGGAGGGGGCCCAGGTCGCCTCCCGGTGTTCTCAGGGGTGCGGGGTGCTGGTCGGCCTTGGCCGCGTCCAGCCGGACCACGTGGGGGGAGCGGTCGAAGGCGCTGTGCAGCGCGTAGAGGGTGGAGCCGTCGGGCGTCACGCAGAGGGAGGTGTAGGCGCCGGAGGCGGTCAGGCGGGTGACCGTGCCGTCCGGGTCGCGGCGGAAGACCGGGCGGTGGCCCTGCTCGTCGCCGGTGAACCACAGCGTGGTGTCCCCGGGGACCGGTGAGCAGACCGCCCTTCCCGGCCACGGCCAGTTCTCGAAGTCCGGCAGGAGGTCGGTCTCTTCGCCGGACACGGGGTCGACGGCGACGAGGGTGACCTGCCACTCGGAGTCGTACGTCTCCTCCTGCTGGCGTTCGCAGACCAGGCTCGTGCCGTCGGCGGTGAACACGGGGCTGTAGTACTGGTGGCCGGGGCGGGAGAGCGTCCGGCGCAGCACACCGGTGCGTGCGTCGGCCATCACCACGGTGTTCGTGTCGGGAGCGGCCACGGTGGGCGAACGGGTGTAGGCGACCAGGGTTCCGTCGGGCGAGAGGGCCACGTCCCCGGCGCCTTCGAGGCCCTGGCCGCCCGCGTCGACCGGCTCGGCATCCCGGGCGCGGACGAAGGTGTGGGGTTCGGCGGGGCCCAGCTCCCCACCGTCATCGCCCGGGGCCAGTTCGTACAGCACGGCGCTGACACCACCCCGGCGCCGCCGCCCCAGGAGCTCCGCGTGGGTGCGGGCGTCCTCGGCGCCGGGCAGCAGAGCGGCCGTCCAGGCGAGCGCGTCGGCACGGGCGGCGGCGGTGAACGCCGTTGTCCCGCCCGGGTGCCGGGCGATGGGCTCGGCCTCACCGCGCTCGGGGAGCGACCAGACGGACGGTCCCGGCTCTTCGCCGGACTCGCCGGAGCCGCGGTCCGCGAGGAACAGCAGGGTGCCGTCGGCGCTGAACGCGGGGGCGGAGTCGCCCTGTCGGGAGCCGGGCACCCGGCGCGGGGCCTTCTCGCCCGCCGGATCCACCTCCCACAGCTCGGACGTGTACCGGGATCCCGTCTCGTCGAGGGCCTGCACGGAAAGGATCAGACGGGTGCCGTCCGGGGCCAGGGCCAGGTCGGTCGGACGCGGCTGTGCGACGAGCCGGTCGTGGAAGGTGCGCGGTCCGTTGATCATGGCGAGCATTCTGCCCACGCGCGGAGATCACCGCACGGGATTTGTGCACGTACACAGACCACAAGTCCGCATGACAGATGTATTTACAGGGCCGACAACGCCTCTTACCGTGAGCGTTCACAGAACCTATCCCCATGGTCATGTCAGACAAGGAGGTCGGGATGACCGTCAAAGGTCCGCGCCGCCTCGTGAGAGCCGCCATGCTCCTGGCGGCGGCCCTCGCCCTGCCCGCATCCCTGCTCACTACGCCCACCAGCGCCTCCGCCGCGGGCTCGCTCACCATGCTCGGCGCCGATGTGTCGACCGCCCAGCGCGCGCTCGACCTCGGTGCCAAGTACTACGACGCGAGCGGCACCGCCAAGGACCCCCTGGACATCCTCAAGGGCCTCGGCGTCAACTACGTCCGCCTGCGGGTCTGGAACAACCCCGCGAGCGGCTACAACAACAAGGCCAAGGTGCTGTCGTACGCGAAGCAGGTGAAGGCCAAGGGGCTCAAGCTGCTGGTCGACTTCCACTACTCGGACACCTGGGCGGACCCGGGCAACCAGAACAAGCCCGCCGCCTGGGCCGGCCACACCATCAGCCAGTTGCAGACCGACGTCTACAACTACACGTACGACGTCTGCAACAGCCTCAAGTCGCAGGGCACCACCCCGGACAGCGTGCAGATCGGCAACGAGATCAACGTCGGCATGCTGTGGAACGAGGGCAAGGTCGTCAACAACGACTTCACCAACCTCAGCCTGCTGCTCAAGTCGGGCTACAACGCGACCAAGGCGTGCAACAGCGGCACCCAGGTGATCATCCACACCGCCGACGCCGACAGTGACGCCAACGCCCGCTGGTTCTACGACGGCATCAAGGCCAAGGGCGTCAACTGGGACATCACCGGGCTGTCGTACTACTGCCCGTGGCACGGCACGATAGCCAACATGGGCAGTGTCGTGGCCGACATGAAGTCCCGTTACGGCAAGGACGTCGTCATCGCCGAGACGGCCTACCCGTTCACCTCGGCCAACGCCGACAGCACCGCCAACTCCATCACGACCGGCTGCTCGGGCTATCCGCTCACCTGGCAGGGCCAGGCGAGCAACTTCACGGCCGTGCAGAACGCGGCCCGCAGCAACGGCGCGATCGGCGTCTTCTACTGGGAGCCCACCTGGTACGCGGTGACCGGCAACGGCTGGGACCCGACGAACATCTCGGGCAGCGGCAACGGCTGGGACAACATGGCCGTCTTCAACTGGACCGGCAATGTGAACCCCAACATCAAGTGGACCCCGTAGGGGGCGACTTCGGACCGGAGCGGCACCGTCCTCGGGCGGTGCCGTTCGTCGTCGCCCCGGCTGCCCCGAGCGCCCGAGCCGGTAATCACCCCCCGCCATGAAGGCAGTGCAGGGGGTCACATTACTCTGGCGTACGCCCGACCGAGGGAAGGAAGCCATGGGGGTCCAAGTGAACAGCGGCTCGGCAGCCGGTCACGAGTCGCTGGAGTCGATGAGCCTCGAACCGCTGATGACCCGCGACTACGAACGGGATCCGGCGATCGTGTACGAGCGGCTGCGCCGGACCCACGGCCCGGTGGCACCGGTCGACCTGCTGGGCGTGCCCGTCTGGCTCGTGCTGGGCTACGAGGAGTCGCTGGAGGTGCTCCGGGACGACCACGCGTGGCCGAAGGGGCTCGAGAACTGGCGGGCGCGCAGGGAGGGCCGGCTGCCCGCGGACTGGCCGCTCGCGCCCTCACTGGACGTCAACCATGTGCTGATCCAGGGCGGTGAGGGCTACCGCGGGCTCAAGGTGGCCTGGGACACCGCGCTGCGCCCCTTCCAGGACCCCCGGCATCCGGTGGCCAAGCAGCTCAAGGCGAAGATCACCCGGGACGCCGACGAACTGATCACGCTGTTCACCCAGGGCGGCCGCACCGGCTTCGCGGATCTGTCCGCGCAGTTCTCGCGGCCGCTGCCCCTCATGCTCGCCAGTCATCTGCTCGGCTTCCCCGGCTCGCAGCACGACGACGCGCTGATGGACATGTGGCGGGTGCTGGACGCGGGCCCCGACGCGGGACCCGCGCTGGAGCGGCTGCTGGCCACGCTGTCGGAGCTCGGCGAGTCGAAGATGAAGGAGCCGGGCAACGACTTCCCGTCCTATCTGCTCGCCTCCCATCCCGGCCTGAGCGTCGAGGAGTTGTCGCGCGAGCTGATGATGCTGCTCGGGATGACGTCGGACCACGTCGGCATCCTGATCTCCAACACGGTCGTCGAGGTCATCACCGGCAACCTGCCCGCGAGCGCCAGTCTGTCGGCGGGGCTGATCAGGGAGACCATGAACCGGGTGGTGATGCAGAAGCCGCCGCTGATCAACTTCGTGCCGCGGTTCCCGCTCACCGACATGAAGCTCGGCGACTACACCATCGCCGCGGGCGATCCGGTGTGGGTGTCGGTGGGCGCCGCGCACGCGGACCCGGCGTTCGCCGCGAAGGTGTGCCCCGAGTCGACCATCAGCACCCGGGCCCATCTGTCGTGGGGTGCGGGCCCCCGGCAGTGCCCGGCCCGTGAACTGGCCGGTGGTGCGGCGGCGATCGGGGTGAGCAGGCTCTTCGAGCGGTTGTCCGGGCTGGAGTTGTCCCTTCCGGTCGACCAACTGCCGTGGCGTTCCTCGCCGTTCATGCGCGGGCTGCGCTCGCTGCCGGTGCGGTACACGCTCTCGGACGCGCAGGCCCTGCCGGTGCCCTCCGGCCCGCCGCTCCCGGCACCGGCCGGCTCGGGCCCGGACACCCCGGCCGACGGGACCGCCGTACGACCGCGTTCGTCGCTGTGGCGCTATCTGGCGGGGCTGGTACGCGGACGGTGACGGAGGTCTGAGGGACCGAAGGGGGCACGGACTCGGACGCGAGTGCGTGCCCCCTTCGTGCGCCGGAGTTGCCGTCAGCCGACCGGGGGTGTCCGGATCGCCGCGATGTCGAACTGGAGGCGTACCTTCTCGCTGACCATCGCGCCGCCCTCGGCGAGCTTGCTGTTGTAGGTCAGGCCCCAGTCGGAGCGGTTGATGGTGGTGGTGCCGTCGAAGCCGGCGCGCTGATAGCCGAACGGGTCGGTGACATGACCTATGTAGGTCAGTTCCAGGACCACGGGACGCGTGGCGGCCTTGATGGTGAGGTCTCCCGTCATCCGGTACAGGTCCGGGCCCGCGACCTCGACGGCGGTACTGACGAACCGCATGCGCGGGTAGTTCGCGGAGTCCAGGAAGTCCCGGCCCACCAGGTGCCCGTCCCGCTGTTCCACGCCGGTGTCGACGCTCCCGGTGGACACGATGATCTCCGCCTGCGAGCGGGACGGGTCGCGGCCGTCGAAGTAGAGGCGGCTCTGGTACTCCAGGAACGCCCCGCGCACGGTGGTCACCATGGCGTGACGCACGGAGAAGCCGATCCTGCTGTGCGCGGGGTCGATGGCCCATTCCCCGGTCAGGGCCGCCAGTCCGGGGTCCGGAAGGACGGCTGTGGCAGTGGCCGACGACCCGGTGGGGGGCTGGGAGACGTCGGCGGGTTCCGCGCGGTCCGTGCGACGGAACATGGTGCCACGGTTGAACAAGTTCATGCATCACCTAATTACTGCACGCGAGTTGTCGCCGCAAGCCTTGATCGACCGCAGACGAAATATCCACGTGTTCGCCACACGGTTCTCGGAAATGAGGGGCGAAATCGGCTAGTCGACCCCTACGAGGCTGCGTACTTCGAAGTCCTCGTATGTCTCCTTTGTTTCGGGACGGCTGAGTGTCGAACCCAGCCAGCCGAGGAGGAAGCCGGCCGGGATCGAGACGATTCCGGGATTCTGCAAGGGGAACCAGGCGAAATCGACGTTCGGGTAGAGCGAGGCGGGCGCCGAGGAGACGACCGGGGAGAGGACGACGAGGACCACCGAGCAGAGCAGGCCCCCGCACAGACTGAGGAGGGCGCCCTGCGCGGTGAAGCGCCGCCAGAAGAGGCTGAAGACGAGGGTGGGGAGGATCGCGGAGGCGGCGATGGCGAAGGCGAGGAAGGCGAGGGTCGCGGAGTTGGCGCCCCAGGAGATCAGCGCGAGCAGCATGCCGAGGATGCCGATGACGGCGGCCGCGAGCCGGGCCACGGCCAGCTCCTCCGTCTCGGTGGCCCGGCCCTTGCGGATCACCTCGCCGTAGAGGTCGTGGGCGAGGGAGGACGCGGCGGCCAGGGTGAGGCCCGCGGCGACCGCGAGGAGGGTGACGAAGGCCAGGCAGGACAGCAGGGCGGTCAGAACGGCACCGCCCAGGTCGTGCGCCAGCAGCAGGACGGCGGCGTTCCCGGTGCGGTCGTTGCGCGCGATGGTGTCGCTGCCGAGGACGGCGGTGGCGCCGAGACCGAGGATGCCGGCCGCCAGACAGACGAGGCTGACCAGGCCCATCGCCCACACCACCGAGGTGCGCAGGACGTCGACCGACTTCGGGGCGAGCAGCCGCATCATCACGTGCGGGAGGGCGGCGAGGCCGAGCACGATGGCCAACTGGAGGCTGAGGAAGTCGAGTTTGCTGGTGACACTGCCGCCGTAGCGCAGTCCGGGTTCCAGGAACCGTCCGCCCTGACCGCTGTTGTCCGCGGCGGCGGCGAGGAGGTTCCCGACGTTCCAGTCGAAGCGGTGGAGCACCATTACGGCGGTCACGGTGACACCGGAGATGAGCATGACCGCCTTGACGACCTGGATGAACGTGGCGCCCGGCATGCCTCCGATGGCCGCGTAGACGATGACGACGGTCCCGATGACGACGACGCACAGGGTGCGGGTGGCCGCGCTGGGTTCGCCGGTGAACTGCGTCAACAGGGCGACACTGCCGACGAGTTGGGCGACCAGGTAGAGGACGGTGATGGTCAGCGTGCACAGCGCCAGGGCGAGCCGGACCGGCCGCTGCATCCGGGAGAGGCGGATCGCCAGGGTGTCGCCGAGGGTGAACTTGCCGGTGTTGCGCAGGGGTTCGGCGATCAGCAGCAGGACCATCATCCACGCGACGGCGGTGCCGCACAGGTACAGCAGTCCGTCGTACCCGGTCAGGGCGACCAGGCCGGTGCTGCCGAGGAGGGTCGCGGCCGACAGGTAGTCGCCGCACATGGCCAGGCCGTTGCGCAGCGGCGACATCACCCGGTTGCCGAGGTAGAACTCGCCGATCTCGTCGCGCTGGGGGGCGGTCAGCAGCGCGGTGAACAGGGTCACGACGACCACGGACAGGAACAGGACCAGGGTCAGCTGGAGGCTGAGGCGGTCCACGACGGAGGCGCCGAGCGTCACCACGGGCGGAACTCCTCACCGCGCCGGCCGGCGCGCGCCTCGAAGGCACTGTGCCGGCGGCCCCCGGCGCCCTGGCGGCGGTCCTCGCCCTCCTGGTGCCGGACCAGGCCGCGCAGACCGCGGACCACCGGGGTGACGTCCCTGCGCACGTGCACGAGGTAGCGCCACACGATCACGCCCATCAGCACGAACTGCCCGAGACCCAGGGCCAGTCCGATGGTGAGGTGGCCGCTCAGGGGGGTGTTCATGAGGCCGGGCAGGAAGCTGGACAGCAGGACGTACAGGAGGAATCCGCCGACGGCCACGGCGGTGGCCCGGACACCGAACCGGCGGTGGGCGCGGCGGAGCGCCTGATACTCCGGCCGGCCGGACACCGACGGCCGCTCGCCGCCGCCGAGAGCGGCTTCGGGGCCTGTTTCGTAGGGGAACGGCGGTCCGCCGAGCCCCGTGGAATGCCGTGACACATGCACCTTCTTCGCTGCCGCGCCGGTCGCCCGGCAAAGGCACACCGGAGCCATGGTCTGAGCGGACTTGTGGGGAGTTCGTGAATCCGGAATTCACGCGATGCGAATTGCGCGCTTGACGACTTGCCTGGTGGGGGGTTACGGCCGATGGGTCGGGTCGACGACGTGGCCGGGACCGGGATTGTTGCAGCGCCGCCGTTGAACTATCAACCGGCCGGTACAACCCGATCTCGGAGCTGACTCATTCACGCGCTGCGATACTTGTACGCGCCATCCCACGGCCTGCGAAAAGGCGGGCCCACCGAATAGGTCTGCACCTTCTCTCCGGCCAGGTTGTCTCAAATGCAGCGCACAGGGGACTCCCCCGTCGCTGACGGGCGCTTGTCACCCACGGAGCAAGGCCGGCCCTGCGGGACTCACCTCGCGCAAACAGAACGGCGTTGGGCTCGGCACGACCTGGGGGCGCTGCCATATTCGAAGGCCACTTCGGAGGTGGCAGTGACAGTAGAGGTGACGACGACACGCCTGCCCGACCGCACCGCCGACCGCGTCCTCGCGCTGGAGGCCCGCCGGGCGCGGGCCGTGGCCGGGGACCGGCCCAGAAGACGGGGCAAGTTCGGCGCCCGCGAGCGGATCGACCTGCTGCTGGACCCCGGTTCGTTCACCGAGACCGGCCTGTTCGTGCGGGCCCGGCCGACCGGGGACGGCGCCGACCGTCCTTACGGGGACGGTGTGATCACCGGGTGCGGCACCATCGACGGGCGGCCCGTCTGTGTGTTCTCCCAGGACTCCACGGTGTTCGGCGGGAGCATGGGCGAGGCCTTCGGCGAGAAGACGGTGGCCCTCATGGACCTCGCCCTGCGCACGGGGTGCCCGGTGATCGGGCTCAACGACGGTGGCGGCGCCCGCATCCAGGAGGGGGTCGTCTCGCTCGCCCTGTACGCCGAGCTGGTGCGCCGCAACGTGCAGGCGTCCGGGGTGATCCCGCAGATCTCGGTCGTCCTCGGCCCGTGTGCCGGCGGGGCCGCCTACTCCCCCGCCATCACCGACTTCACGGTCATGGTCGACGGCGCCTCGCACATGTTCGTCACCGGGCCCGACGTCATCGAGGCGGTCACCGGGGAACGCGCCACCGCCGAGGAACTGGGCGGTGCCCGCACCAGCAACTCCCTCAACGGCAACGCCCACTTCCTCGCCGCCGACGAGACCGAGGCCCTGGACACCGTACGGGAGCTGCTGTCGTACCTGCCCGTCAACAACCTGGAGCGGCCGCCGAGTTACGCACCCCTGCCGGCGCCCTCCGACATCCCGCTCGACGAGATCGTGCCGGACCGGCTCGGGCAGGCCTACGACATGCGGGACGTCCTGCGGGCGGTCGTCGACGACGGTGAACTCCTGGAGGTGCAGGAGCTGTTCGCGCCGAACATCATCTGCGCGCTGGCGCTCGTCGAGGGCAGGTCCGTCGGGGTGGTCGCCAACCAGCCGCTGCACGCGGCCGGGGTGCTGGACATCGACGCCTCCGAGAAGGCGGCGCGGTTCGTGCGGTTCTGCGACGCGTTCGGCATTCCGCTGCTCACCTTCGCGGACGTGCCGGGCTATCTCTCCGGGGTCCGGCAGGAGCAGGCCGGGATCATCCGGCGCGGCGCCAAGCTGCTGTACGCCTACGCCGAGGCGACCGTGCCGAAGGTGACGGTGGTGGTGCGCAAGGCGTACGGCGGCGGGTACGCGGTGATGGGCTCCAAGCACCTGGGCGCCGACATCAACCTCGCCTGGCCGACCGCGCGGATCGCGGTGATGGGTGCCGAGGGCGCGGTGGGCGTCCTGCACCGGCGGGAACTGGCCGCCGCCGACGACCCCGAGGCGCTGCGGGCCCGGCTGGTCGCCACCTACGAGGACACCCACGGCACGCCCTATCTCGCCGCCGAGCGCGGCTACGTCGATGCCGTGATCGCCCCGCGCGACACCCGCGCCCACATCTGCCGCGCCCTGCGTGCGCTGCGCGGCAAGCGTGCCCCGATGCCGGAGCGCCGGCACGGCAACATCCCGCTCTGACCCGTCTCGCGAGGAGACCAGCCTGATGGACAGCCGCCGTCCCCCGCTCGCCCCCGCCTTCCGCACGCTGCCGGAGTACCTGCGGCACTGGGCCGAGACCACGCCCGAGCGACGGGCGTTCACCTTCGTCGACCATCCCGCGCCCGGCTCGCGGGGCGTCCACCGCACCCTGACCTGGCGCCGGCTGGACCTGCGGGTCCGTGCCGTGGCCGCCCGGCTGGCGGAGGAGGCCGAGCCGGGGGCCCGGGTGGCGCTGCTGTGCCCCCAAGGGCTGGAGTACGTCACCGGGTTCCTGGCGGCGCTCACCGCGGGCCTCGTCGCCGTGCCGCTGTATCCGCCGGGTCTGCCCGGACAGGACGACCGGCTCACGGCGGTGCTGGCCGACGCGCGGCCCGCCGTGGTCCTGACGACGAGCCGACACCTGGAGCAGGTGAGGGAGTTGGGCGACCGGGTCGTCGCCGTGGACGAGGTGCCGGACGCCGCCGCGGGCGACCTCGAGCCGGTGGACGGCGAGGTCGCCTATCTCCAGTACACCTCGGGGTCCACGCGCACCCCGGCGGGCGTGGAGATCGGGCACAGCAACGTCGTCGCCAACGCCCGTCAGGCACTGACCGCCTACGGCGCGGACGCGCACCCGGTGACGTGTGTGGGCTGGCTGCCGCTCTACCACGACATGGGCCTCGTCCTGAGCGTGGCCGCCCCCGTCGTACGGGGCCTGCTGTCGGTGCTCATGGACCCGGTGGCGTTCCTGCACGAACCCGCCCGCTGGCTGCGGCTGTTGTCCGCGCATCCGCGGGCATTGAGCGCGGCGCCCAACTTCGCCTACGACTACTGCGCCTCGACGGTGACCGACGCGCAGAAGGCGGAGCTGCGCCTGGACGGCGTCTTCGCGCTCATCAACGGCAGCGAACCGGTCCGCCCCACCACGGCCGACCGCTTCCAGGCGGCCTTCTCCGAGCAGGGACTCGGGCCGCTGACCCACTGTCCGTCGTACGGCCTCGCCGAGGCGACCGTCTTCGTCAGCGCCGCCCGCCCGGGGCAGCCGCTGCGCCGGTTCGCGCTCGACCGGGACGCGCTCGCCGAGGGCAAGGCGCTGCCGGCGCGCCCCGACGATCCCAGGGCCGTCCTGCTGGCGGGCTGCGGTACCCCGGCGGGACAGCGGATCCGGATCGCCGATCCCCTCTCGCAGGCCGTCCTGTCCGAGGGCGAGGTCGGTGAGATCCAGGTGCGGGGGCCCAACGTGGGCCGCGGCTACTTCCACCACGAGGAGCAGTCCCGGCGCGTCTTCGGCGCGGACGGGTGGCTGCGCACCGGTGATCTCGGGACGGTCCTGGAGGGGCAGTTGCTCGTCACCGGCCGGCTCAAGGACCTGATCGTCGTCGACGGCCGCAACCACTACCCGCAGGACGTGGAGGCCACCGTCCAGGACACGCATCCGGCACTGCGGCGGGACCGGCTCGCCGCGTTCGGGGTGGCGGGCGGCTCGGGTGAGCGGGTGGTCGTGGTCGCCGAGCACACCCGGACCACCAGCCTCGCCGAGCTCGACGTACCGGCTCTGGTGCGGGCGGTGCGCGCGGCCGTGTCCGCCCGGCACGGACTGCGGCTCACCGACGTCGTCCTGGTGGCGCCGGGCACCGTGCCCCGCACGTCCAGCGGCAAGGTGTCCCGGGCGCTCACGCGGGAGCGGTATCTCGCGGGCGCCTACGCGGTGGGCGGTGCCGCGTGAGAGCCGTGGACGCGGGCGCGGTGCGCCGGCTGGTGATGGAGCGGCTGGCCGAGTGGACCGGCACACCGGTCACCGAGGTGCCGATGGACCGGCCGCTGGCGGATCTCGGCATGGCCTCGCGGGACGCGGTCGTGCTGGCCGGAGAGCTGTCCCGGCTGACCGGGCGGGAGCTGCCGGCGACGCTGCTGTGGGAGGCGCCGACCGGGGAGGCACTGGTGGCGCATCTGTGCCGTACGTCCGCCGGGCCCGAACCGGCGCCGGTCACCGCGGCGGCACCTTCGGCGTTCGGGGAGCCAATCGCCGTCATCGGCCTCGGCTGCCGCCTGCCCGGCGGGGTTCACGGCCCGGAGGACTACTGGCGGCTGCTGACCGACGGGGTCGACGCGATCCGGCGGGTGCCCGAGGACCGTTGGCGCGACTTCACCGCCTACCCGCCCGAGGACGCGCTTCCCTACGGCGGCTACCTGGACGACATCGCGGGGTTCGACGCGGACTTCTTCCGGATCACCCCGCGCGAGGCGGCCGTGATGGACCCGCAGCAGCGGATCCTCCTGGAGGTCGTGCACGAGACGCTCGCCCATGCCGCCGTCCCGGCCGCCTCCCTCGCCGGCACCGCCACCGGGGTCTTCGTCGGGGTCTCGGCGCCGGAGTACGGCTCGCTCACCGGCGCCGACCCCGCGGCCGTCGACCCCTGGGCGCCGGCGGGCGGCGCGCTGAGCGTGACCGCGGGCCGGCTGGCGTACGTGCTGGACACGCGGGGGCCTAGCGTGGCCGTCGACACCGCGTGCTCGTCCTCGCTGGTCGCCGTGCACCACGCCTGCGTGAGCCTGCGCACGGGCGAGAGCGACACGGCGATCGCGGCGGGCGTCAACCTGCTGCTCTCCCCCACCGTCACCGTGGCGTTCCGGCGCGCGGGCGCCCTCGCGCCGGACGGGCGCTGCAAGCCGTTCTCGCCGGACGCCGACGGCATCGGACGCGGTGAGGGCTGTGCGGCCGTGCTGCTGAAGCGGCTGTCCGACGCCGAGCGCGACGGCGACCGCGTCCTCGCCGTCATCCGCGCCACCGCCGTCAACTCCGACGGCCGCTCCAACGGCCTCCTGGCCCCCAACCCGGCCGCCCAGCAAGCCCTGTTGGCGTCCGCCTACACAAGGGCGGGGCTGTACCCGGCGCACATCGACTACGTCGAGGCACACGGCACGGGCACGCCGCTCGGCGACCCGATCGAGGCGGGCGCCCTGGGTGCCGTGCTGGGTGCGGGCCGCGACCCCGACCAGCCGCTGCTGCTGGGCTCCGTGAAGTCGAACCTGGGTCACCTGGAGTCCGCCGCGGGCATCGCCGGGCTGGTCAAGACGGTCCTCGCCCTGCACCACGACGTCATCCCGCCGTCCCTGCACTGCTCGGCGGGCAGTGCCCTGGACGACGTACGGCTGCGGGTGGTGTCGGAGGGCGAGCCCTGGCCGCGCTACGGCGGTACGGCCACCGCCGGGGTCTCCGGGTTCGGGTTCGGCGGCACCAACGCCCATGCGGTGCTGGAGGAATGGCGGCCCGGTGTCCTGCCCTCGCGCCCGGCCGAGGAACCCGGGGCCCGGCTCCACGTCCTGTCCGACGTGGACGAGGAGCGGTTGCGGGACACCGCGGCCCGGCTCGCCGACTGGCTCCGCACCGCCTCCGAGCACCCCGCCGACGTGGCCCGCACGCTGGCCGGCCGGGCGGGACGCGGGAGCGTACGGGCGGCGGTGGTCGCCCGGGACCGCGCCGAACTCGCGGACGGACTGGACGCGTTGGCACGGGGGAACCGGTCCGGGGCGTCCATGCACGGACGGGTCGTGACCGGCGACCGGGATCTCGTCGGGCGGGGCCCCGTGTGGGTCTTCTCGGGGTACGGCAGCCAGTGGGCCGGGATGGGGCGCCGGCTGCTGGTCGAGGAACCCGCGTTCGCCGCCGCCGTGGAGAAGCTCGACGCGGAGTGCGGGCTGTCGCTGTACGAGCGGCTGTCATCGGGGTGCGCCCTCGACCGGCTGGAGGTCGCCCAGCCCGTTCTCTTCGGACTCCAGGTGGCGCTCGCCGAGTTGTGGCGTTCCCACGGCGTCGAGCCCGCCGCCGTCATCGGCCACTCCCTGGGCGAGGTCGCCGCCGCGGTGTGCGCGGGCGCCCTCGACGTGTCGGAGGGGGCCCGGATCGTCGCCGTGCGGGCCCGGCTGCTGAGCGGGCTGCGGGGCGGGGCGATGGCGGTCGTCGACCTGGAGGACGGTGAACTCGACGTCATGGCCGGTGAGTTCCCCGACGTGCACGTGGCCGTCCACTCCTCGCCCGGGCAGAAGGTCGTCACCGGTGCGGAACCGGCGGTGGCGCGGTTGGTGCGGTGGCTGGAGGGACAGGGTCGGGCGGCCCGGTCCATGCGGGTGGTCGGGGCCGGTCACTCCCCCCAGGTCGAGCCGCTTCTCGCGGAGTTGACCGAAGCCCTGGCCGATCTGGGCGGTCGCGCGCCCCAAGTGCCCGTCTACTCCACCGTCCTGGACGACCCGCGCGGCGACAGTGTCTTCGACGCCGCCCACTGGGCCGCGAACCTGCGCCGGCCCGTACGGCTGGACCGGGCCGTCGCCGCGGCCGCCGCCGACGGTCACTCCGTCTTCGTCGAGATCTCGCCGCACCCGGTCCTGGCGCGGGCCGTCACCGACACCGCACCCGGCACCCTCGCGATCGGCACGCTCCGGCGGGACGGCGACGGCTGCGCGGACTTCCTCACCCAGCTGGGCTCGCTCTACTGCGCGGGCGAACGGCTGCCGCTGCCGGCCGGACGGGTCGTCGATCTGCCCGCGCCGCGCTGGAAGCATGTCCGGTACTGGTGGACGGACGGGCGGGGGGCGGTTCCCGCGAACGCACCTGCCGCCCCGGCCCACGTGCGGGCCAAGACACCCGACGCGGCGCACGACACCTCCGTCGCCGGCCGCCTGTGCCATCACATCTCCACCGTCACCGGCCATCCCGCGGACCGGGTCACCCCCGCCACCGCGTTGGCCGACCTCGGGCTGGACTCCCTGATGGCGGTGCGGATCCGTACCGCCCTGGAGCGCGAGTTCGCCGTCGAACTGCCCCTGCGCGACCTGCTCGGCGCCACCACCGTCCAGGAACTGGCCGACCGGCTCCGGCCGGACGTGCCGGCCGTGGTGCGCCCGCTCCGCGCCACCGGCGACCGTCCCCCGGTCTTCCTCGTGCATGCCGCCGGCGGCACCAGCGAGGTGTACCGGACCCTGGCCGAACGCCTCGGCGACGAGCGGCCGGTGTACGGCCTCGAACGCCTCGAGGACGCCCGCACGGCGACCGAGAAGGCGCGCCGCTACGCGGAGGCCGTCACCGCCGTCCACCCCCACGGGCCCGTCCTGCTGGGCGGTTGGTCCTTCGGCGGCTTCGTCGCCCAGGAGACCGCGCGCCAACTCACTGCGGCAGGACGGGAGGTGGAGCTCGTGGCACTGATCGACTCCGTGCGGCCCCTCCCCCGGCCCGAGCGCACACCGGGCGACCGGGTCCGCGCCCACTTCGCGGGGTTCGCCCGGCACGTCTCGGAGGTCTACGGGGTCCGGCTGGAGCTGCCGTACGACGAACTCCTCGCGATGGACGACGACGGCGAGCGGATCGACACCGTGCTCGGGATCCTGCGCGCCCGCGCCGAGGTGCCGGCCGCCGCGCTGGAGCACCAGCGCTCCTCCTACCTGGACCTGAGGATCGGCGAGGCCCACCGGCCGGGCCTGTACGAGGGGCCGGTGGTCCTGTACCGGGCCACGGAGCCCGCCCCGCACACCGTGCGTGATCCGGCCTACGAACGCGACGACCAGGCGCTGGGCTGGGACGAGGTGTGCCCGGACCTGACCGTCGTGCCGGTCGCGGGACACCACCTGTCGCTGCTCGACCCGCCGCACGTCGACGAGATCGCCGCGCACCTGGGGCGAGAACTCGCCGCGAGAACCCGCTGAACGTGATCCGAGGAGAGCCGCCATGCACCGTCGCCCCACCTCAGTGTCCCGACGTACCGTCACCAAGGCCGCGGCCGGTGCCGGACTGGTCGCCCTGATCGGCGCCCGGCCCGCCTCCGCGCTCTCGTCGCGCACCGTGGACGTGTCCGTGTCCTCCGCCGCGCTCGGCCGCAGCGCGCCGGTGCGGCTGATCCTGCCCTCGGGCTTCGACGCGCAGCCCACCCGGACCTACCCGGTGCTGTACCTGCTGCACGGCGCCCACGACGACTACACGTCCTGGACCCGGGAGACGGACATCGAGGCGTTCACCGCGGGCCGGGACCTGATCGTCGCGATGCCCGACGCGGGGCCCACCGGCATCCCCACCGCCTGGCGCGGCGGACCCGACTACGAGACCTTCCAGCTGACGGAGGTTCCGGCGCTGCTCGCCCGCAGCTACCGGGCCTCCGGCGTACGGGCCGTCGCGGGGGTCTCCACCGGGGGCTACGGCGCCATGGCGCACGCGGCCCGGCACCCGGGCCTGTTCACCGCGGCGGCCTCCTACAGCGGGATCCTCGACACCATGGCCCCCGGCGTCCCGACCTTGATGGACGCCATCGTGGCCCGCGAGAACCTGGCGCCCGCCTCGCTGTGGGGCAACC
Organism: Streptomyces sp. LS-MS-L19; assembly: GCF_058382285.1. Taxonomy (NCBI): domain Bacteria; kingdom Bacillati; phylum Actinomycetota; class Actinomycetes; order Kitasatosporales; family Streptomycetaceae; genus Streptomyces; species Streptomyces sp. LS-MS-L19. Next base: position 427,715 of record NZ_JBYCLL010000001.1, read on the forward strand.
CGATCCTGAACCTGCTCACCTGGCGCGACTTCAACCCGCGCGACCGCGCCACCGGGCTGCGCGGCACCGCACTGTACGTCTCCCAGGGCAGCGGCCTGGCGGGCGGCACCGGTGACTGGCTGCCGGAGGCGCTGGAGAGCGCCCTGTGGCCCTCCGCGCAGGGCTTCGCCAACACGCTGGCGCTGCTGCGCGTCCCGGTCACCACGCACTTCTACGCAGGAGGAGGACACAGCTGGGCGTACTGGAAGCAGGAGTTCACCGCGTCGTGGCCGATGCTCGCCCGCGCTCTGGGGGTGCCGGTGTGATGTCGGTACCGTCGGGGCACGGAACGCATCGCAGGGGACGTCCGTCCAACACAGGACTTACCCCTCGCCCCACCGGCAACGGCCCACGGGTGAGCCGCTTCCGGGTGAAAGGAGGGTCCGCCTTGGCCACCCCCGCCCCGCACGGAGTACCGGAGGGCCGCGACGCCACCGCGGTACCGCCCGATCTGGCCGACCTGCTGCGCGCCCAGTTGGAGGAGGTCGCCGACGAGGTCGAGGAGGAGGTCCGCCGGCAGGTCCCCGAGTACGCGCGCCCCGCCGACGGGACCTACCGCGAGCACCTGAGAGCCGGTGTCGTGCAGGCCCTCACGCTGTTCGTCGACCACATCGCCGACCCGCGTGGCCGCGGCGAGGCCATCGCGGAGACCTACTACGAACTCGGGCGCGGCGAGGCCCTGGAGGGGCGCAGCCTGGACGCCCTGCAGTCCGCGCTGCGGGTCGGCGGGCTGCACGCCTGGCGGCTGATGGGCCGTACGGCGGAGGAGCTGGGACTGGACTCCTCGGTGGTCACGGCGCTGGGTGAGCTGGCGTTCCGTACCGTGCACGAGGTCGCGGAGGCGGCGGCGGCCGGATACTCCGAGACCCGCGCGCACAACACGGACGAGCTGGAGCGGCGGCGCCGACGGCTGCTGGACCTGCTGCTCGGCGACGGACCGGTGGCGCTCGCGGCGGTGCAGGACCTGGCGCACGGCGCCCGGTGGTCGGTGCCCCGGCAGGTCGCGGTCGTCGCGCTCGCGGCCACCCCGGACCAGCGGGACGAGGAGTGGCCGCTGGCCGCCGCCGGGGCGCTGGTGGACATGGAGTCACGGCCGCCGCGGATGCTGATCCCCGATCCGGACGGCTCCGGTCGGTTCGGGGGGCGGGCGTTCGGGCTCGCGCTGCGCGGGCGGCCGGCCGCGATCGGGCCTACGGTGCCGCTCGCGGAGGCCGCCCAGTCGCTGCGCTGGGCCACCCGGGCCCTGGGGCTGATGGGGCGCGGGATCCTGCCCCGACAGGGGGTGGTGCGCTGCGCGGACCACCTGTCGACGCTCCTGCTGCACAGCGACGAGCCGATGCTCGACCAGTTACGGACCCGGGCCCTGGCACCGCTGGAAGCGGTGTCGGAGGGGCAGCGCGAGCGGCTCGCCGAGACGCTTCTCGCCTGGCTGCTCAGCGGCAGCAACGTGCCCGACGTCGCCGCCCGTCTCCATGTGCATCCGCAGACCGTGCGCTACCGGCTGCGTCAGCTGGACAAGGTGTTCGGTGAGGTCTTGCACGATCCCGGCGCCCGTCTGGATCTCATTCTGGCACTCACCACGGCACAAAAGAACGAGGAATTCCTGAATTCCCGTCCATAACACCTCCGTCGGTCAAGCGAATACCTTCGGGACATCCTTTCCACAGGCGTTTCGCACGCCCCACCCTCAAAGGATCCCCCCATGCGTATTCGCGTATGCCTCGCCGCGCTCTCCCTGGTCGGCGGGGCCACGGTGGCTACCGTCACGGCACCGTCCGCGACGGCCGCGGCCTGCTCGGACATCGACGTCGTCGCAGCTCGCGGCACGTTCGAGCCGGGCACGCTCGGTTTCATCGTCGGCGACCCGGTGTTCTCGGCCCTGCAACGGAAACTGACGGGCAAGAACCTGTCGAGCTACAAGGTGAACTATCCCGCGGACCTTTCCCTCACCTCGGCCGCGCAGGGCAACGCGGACCTGGTGAACCACGTGAACAGCCAGGCGTCCGCGTGTCCGAACCAGCGTTTCATCCTGGTCGGATATTCGCAGGGCGCGAACGTCGTCGACAATTCCATCGGCATCAGCAGCGCCGGTGCGGTGGTCGGCAGTCCCATCGTGGCGACCCTGCCCGCGGCGGTGGAGCCGAAGGTCGCCGCCGTGCTGCTGTTCGGCAACCCGATCCGGGCCATCGGCAAGAGCGTCACCGGCACGTACCAGAGCCGCACGATCGACTTCTGTGCCAAGGGCGACCCGGTCTGCGAGGCGGGTGGCAACGACACGCTGGCGCATCTCGGCTACACCGCGAACGCGGACGCGGCGGCGGCCTTCGCGGCGGGCAAGGTCTGAGCGGACCGTCCCATGGGGAAGGGCCCGGGAGGAATTCCTCCCGGGCCCTTCCCCATGGGACGCGGGATTCCCTCCCGGGCCCCGGCGCCTATCGCGGATCGCGGGCGAACTCCGTCAGCGCGGTGGACACCGGCTCGGGCCGGCCGTTGTTCTGCACCGGTGCCGCGGTCAGCACGTCGAGGTGCTGGTAGCCGTCGGCGACAACGGGATGCAGCTCGGCGGGGACCCGGCCCGCGAGCAGCCCGTCGCCCGCGAGGACCGTGAGCGTCGGGTTGGCGGTGAGCCCGTCCGGGTGCACGACGAGCCGCTTCACCTGCGGGGAGGTGGACAGCTGGATGTCGGTGACGAGCTTGGTCGGGAAGTACTGCTCGGTGAAGTCCAGCGGCTGGGTGCCCATGCTGCGCGCCAGCTCCTGGATGTCGGTGACCTCCTTGCCCGCGGCGGTGAACGGCGTCCCGTCGGACGACTTGTACCCGGGGTCGTCGGCGTCGCCGACCCGGTCGTAGTCGCGCCAGGTGTAGAGCGGGCCGTGCGGTACGGCGGGGATGGCCTTGTACTCGGTGCCGAAGAGCCCCGGCTGGGCCGAACTCCCGTTGGTGACGGGGAAGTTCTTGTCGGTGACCGGTCCGCCGTCGAAGAAGCCGACACTGCTCTGGAGGAAGGCGAGCGGGACGGACTGGTCGTCCATGAGCGCCCCGAGCACGGCCTCGTTGGTGAGCCGGAAGTCCTTCACGGCGGGTGAGCCGGTGAGGAAGGTGGCGGTGTCCTTGGAGAACAGGAAGCGGTTGGTGGCCTCGATGTTGGTGTTCTGCGGCAGATAGCTCGGCAGGTCCGCTTCGCCGTCCGGGTCCTGTACGGCGCCGACGCCCGCGATGGCGAGCAGGGTCATGGTCTCGGGGTTGAGCAGGACGGGCGCGGACAGCGTGCGCGGGAAGAGCCCGCTGTCGAGTCCGGCCTGGACGACGCCGTAACCGAGGCCGGTGTCGGGCAGGTTGGTGTCGTCCGGGATGCTGCCGCTCAGGTCGGCGAGCGAGGTGGAGACGGTGGTGTCGAGGGCGAAGTACCCGGCGCACTGGTTCTGGCCGGCGTCGGCGGTGGTGGCGGGGTTGCCGTCGAAGTCGGCGGCGGCGAAGTAGCCGGTGATGACACCGCCGAGCGAGTGGCCGCCGCACAGCACCTTGTCCTTGCGGACCCTCTGGTCGGGCAGTTCGGCGGCGAGCAGGTCGTACTGGTCCCGTACGGTCTGCTCGATGCCGAGTCCGGCCATCCAGCCGAGCCTGTCGTTGCCGACGAACCCGGCGAAGGTGCGGCCCCCGACCTGCTTGCCCCGGTAGTAGTAGTCGACGGCGGTGTGCTGGTCGCCGGTGGCGGTTCCGGTGTGGTCCTCCAGGCAGTTGGAGCGCCGGTCCAGGGCCCAGAACTCGATGTGCCGGCCCTGCTGGGCGGCGCGGGTCACGGTGTTGCGGGCGACACTGTCGAAGGCGCCGGCGCCCTCCAGGATGCCGGGCTGGGCGACGAGGACCCGGTCGGCGTCGGCCGAGGACGCCGGGCCCGCGGAGGACCGGTAGCGCAGGTACGACAGCCAGTCGCACGCCGCGGGCCGGGCGCCGAAGGACGCCGGCAGGGGTGCCTTCACACGGACCACGGTCTCGGTCACGCCACCGGCCGACCCGACGGCCGTCTCGGTCCGAGCGCCCTCCACGGAAGCGGAGGCCGACCCGGTGAACGCCCCGGTGGTCAGCAGCGCCGCCAGCGCCGCGGTACGCCACGTTCTTGCTCTGCTGCGACTCGTGTTCATGCCGGGACCGTAGGACGCCACGGGCGGGGTTCTCGGGGGTTGCTCACAAGAACGCAGGGCCTGGTGGACGCTTTGTCACCAGGCGCAGGAAGCCGTCAGTCGTCGCGCAGCGTACGGCCCGGTGAGCGGTCGTAGGAGCGGCGGTAGAGGGTGGCGAAGCGGCCGGGGTGGGAGAAGCCCCAGCGGGCGGCGATGTCGGCGACCGTGGTTCCGGCCTCGGGGTCGGCGGCCGCCAGCTCGTCGTGGGCGTGGGACAGGCGGACCCGGCGGACGTAGGCGAGCGGGGTGCTGCCCAGGTGCCGGCGGAAGGCGTACTGGAGCGCGCGGACACTGATGTGGGCCGCCTCCGCGATCTGGGCGACGGTGAGGGGCCGGTCGGCGTGGCCCTCGATGAAGGCGAGGGCGCGGCGCAGTGCGGCCGGATGGGCGTCCTGGCGGTCGGGGCCCGTCGGGTCGGCGGACGCGGTGTTGGGGAAGGTGGCCAGGACGGTCGCGGCCAGGTGCTGGGCGGCGGTGGCGGCGACGAGCGGCTGGTCGGCGACGGCGGGGTCGGCGAGGACGTGGTCCCGCACGTAGCGGATGGTCGACCGCAGCCGCTCGCCCGCGGCGGGGCTGAGCGGCCGGTGTCCGGTCAGCCGGACCGGTTCCTGGCGCAGCGGGCCCGCGGTCCCCGCGACCTGGGTGAGCAGCTCGGGGTCCAGCATGGTGATGTTGTAGCGGGCCGCGCGGATGCGGCCCGCGTAGGACAGCTCGGGCGGGGCGAAGGACACGACGTCGCCGGGTCCGAAGGAGTCCGAGACGCCCTGGTAGACGTGGTCCTCGATGCTGCCCTCGTGGACCACGCACAGGCAGATCCGGCCCAGCGGGGTGACGGCGTAGCTCATGTCGAAGTCGAGGTCGAGCTCGTCGACGCTGACCGTGTCGATGGCGCTGCGGTGGATGCGGGCGCGGCTGCTGTCCGGGGTGCCGTTGCCGATGCGCATCCTCGCGTAGGCGTGACTGAGGAACTCCTCGGTGCGCTCCAGGTCGTCGCTGTCGAACGTGAGCGTCTCCACGCGGTCAGGTCCTCCACTCTCGGCTCGGCTTCTCCTTGCCGCCTACCCGCGAATGCCACAAAGCTGCGGTGCGCCGTTTCGTTTTCTGTCCTGCCTGGTCACAAGGTGTGCGCTCAGTGGCTCGCGGCCCGCGGACCCGGCTGTGCAGACTGGAGAGTCGGCGACCGGCGGAGTCGTCGTGCGGTAGGGGGAGAGGGCGACAGGGCTGTACATGACGGAACGTGAAGAGCTGGCCGGGAAGATCGAGGAGCTCCAGGAGGAGATCGCCCAGCTCCGGCAAGCCCTTGTCTCCCACGCCGTCGTCGACCAGGCGATCGGGGTCCTCGTCGCGTTGAGCGGTCTGCGCCCCGAGCAGGGGTGGGAGGTCCTGAAGGCCGTCTCCCAGCGCACCAACACCAAGCTGCGGGACATCGCCCGCCATGTCGTGGGCTGGCCCGAGGCCGGCACGCTGCCCCCGGAGATACGACCGGCCCTGCGCATCGCGCTGACCGAGGCGCGCGCGGTCCACGGGGGCCGGCCACTGGTGCGGCGGGAGCACTGGTGCGAGGGCTACGGCGGCACCCTGGCCCGGAAACCCGAGTGACGGGGCGGCGGGCCCGCGCCTAGGGTTGATCGCATGGAGGTCATCAGCCGTACGCACACCGCAGCCGCGCGAGCGACCAGCTCGCCGGCTGCCGACGCCTGACCTCACCCACTCCCCCGGCGGCCGGAAACGGACCGCCGGTGCCGGACCTCTGGTCGTCGCCCGTTCCCGCGGTCGTTTCCGGTCCCACGAGACCGAAGGACCCCCGCCATGGACACCGACCGGACCGTACGCGTCTTCACCGACTTCTACCGGGAGCGCGGACACCACCTGATCACGGGCGGCACGCTGGTGCCGCCGCCCGGCGACCCGGTGCTGTTCACGACCTCCGGGATGCACCCGCTCACGCCCTACCTGGAGGGCCGCCCCCACCCCCGGGGCCGCCGTCTGGTCAATGTGCAGCGCTGTCTGCGCACCACCGATCTCGACGAGGTCGGCGACTCCACGCACCTGACGGTGTTCGAGATGCTCGGTTCGTGGTCGCTCGGCGACTACGGGCACTCCCGGAGCCTCCGCTGGGGGTACGAGCTGCTTCGCGAGGGCTTCGGCATCCCGCACGACAGACTGCACGCCACGGTCTTCGGCGGCGACGAGCAGGTGGGCCCCGACCTCGACTCGCTGCGCACCTGGGAGGAGTCAGGGGTCCCGGTGGAGCTCACCGGGGAGGACAACTGGTGGTCCAACGGTCCCGTGGGCCCGTGCGGCCCGGACTCGGAGATCTTCGTGTGGACCGGCGACGGCCCGCCGCGGGGCACGCCCACGACGGACCCGCGCTGGCTGGAGGTCTGGAACCACGTCCTCATGCGGTACCGCCGTCTCGACGACGGCTCGCTCCAGCCCCTGGAGCGTCCCGGCGTCGACACCGGCATGGGTCTCGAGCGCCTGGTCACCGTCCTCCAGGGCCATGACTCGGTTCACGACTCGGACCTGTTCGAGCCCTGGAGGCGGCTGCTGCCCTGGCCCCTGGACGAGCGGTCGCTGCGCCTGGTCAGCGACCATCTGCGCGCCGGCGTCGTCGTCATCGGCGACGGGGTACGGCCGTCCAACACCGGGCGCGGATACGTCCTGCGCCGTCTGGTGCGCCGCCTGCTGACCACCCTGCGGCGCGAGGAGCCGTCCCGCACCCTCCTGGACCTGCCGGTGGAGCTCCTCCAGCACACGCTGGACCACTTCCGGCAGACCTGCGGGACAGGTCATGTCCAGAGCGTGCTGCTGGAGGAGGAGCGCGGCTTCGACAGGTTGCTGGAGCGCGGGCGCCGACTGCTGTCCGGGCCGAGGTACCGGGGGCCGTTGAGCGAGGAGGACTACGACTACCTCCACGACACCCACGGTCTGCCCCGCGACCTGGTGCTCGGGCTGCGCCGGCAGGAGTGACGGCTACTCCGTGCGCAAGGCCGTCGCCGTACGGGCCCCGGCCGCCCAGCCCGCCGGGAGCAGCGCGCCCAGCAGGGCGATGACCAGGCCGGCCAGGCCCAGCAGGAGCAGCTGCGGGGTGTCGTACACGTCGAGGACGGAGCGCGGCAGGTCGGTGCCCGCCGCGTGCCCCATCACCGGGAGTACAAACCCGTGCAGCGCGTATCCGACGGGCACTCCGACGAGGCCGCCGAGCACGCCGATGCCGGCCACCGAGGCGAGGACGAGACTCACCGTCTGCCGGGGTGACATCCCGAGGGCCTTGCACACGCCCAGGTCGTGGACGCGTTCCCGGGTGTCGAGGACGACGGAGTTGAGCACACCGAGGCCCGCGACGGAGACCAGCATGAGCGTGAGGAGCACGGCCATGGTGTTCAGGATGAGGACCATGTTGTGCTGCTGGGAGGGGGAGTTGGCCACGGCCTCGCCGCCGAGGGGCTGGACCCGGGCGGAGAGCTTCTCGGCGTACGTGGTCGGGGAGACGCCCGTCTTCACGTCGACCAGGAACACCTGGGGCTTGGTCGCCGGGAAGTCGGCGGCGTTCACCTGGATCTCCAGCTGGTCGTCCGCGCTGCCGAAGGCCACGCCGACGATCCGCAGGGCGGCCGTCTCCTTCCCCACCGTGACCCGCACGGTGTCGCCGATCTCCGTGCCGGTGGTCTCCAGGAACTGGCCGGGCACGACGACCTGACCGGTTCCGTCGAGCCAGTGCCCGGAGGTCATCGCGTAGGCGCCGGCGCTGGAGTCGCCGTGGAACAGGGTGGCCCGGACGGTTCCGGTCACCCCGGCCACGGTGGCGTCCTGCTGGGTCTCGCCGTAGTACGAGGCCGTGCCCGGCTGCGCCTCGATGGCGGCGCTCACCTGGGCCGGGTCGGCCTGCCGGGGCTCGGGGGTGCCGGGCGCGGGGACGTGTTCGCCGTGTGCCACGCCGGGGCCGCCGGTGAAGACGGTGACCGCGGCCCGGTCCTCGGGGTCCTGGATCCGGCCGACCTCGTTCAGCGAGGAGGTGAGGCCGACGGCGAAGGTCGCCGCGATCGTGCCGAACGCCACGGCGAGCAGCATCGCGAGGGTACGCACCGGGTGGGCGAAGGGGCCGGCGAGGCCGTAGGTCACGGCCCGTGGCAGGGGCAGGCGGCCCGCCGCGCGGTGCGCCCACTGACCGCGTCCGCTGCGGGGTGCCCGCCCGACGGCGATGGCCTCGACCGTGCGCAGCCGCCCGGCCCGCAGTGCGGGGACGAAGGCGGCGGCCGCGACGACCAGCAGGGCACCGGCCGGGACGACGACGTCCACCCACCAGGCGACGGACAGGGTGGCGGTGCCGTACGCCTGCTCGGTGTCGTCGAGGAGGGGCACGGCCAGCAGGTTGCCGAGGACGACACCGAGGGCGATGCCGACGCCCGCCGGGATGAGGGCCTGGGCCACATAGGCCCGGACGACTTCGCGCGGGGTGAAGCCGATGGCCTTGAGGATGCCGATCCTGCGCAGGCCGGTGCCGACCGCGCCGCTGATGACGCTGCCGACGATGATCACGGACATGACGAGGCCGAGGACGCCGAACGCGACGAGGAAGGGGATGGTCGGGGCGGCCCCGCTGTCGGTGGCCCGCTTGGTGTCCAGGTAGGACCGGGTGCCCATGAGCGCCCCGGCGGGGACGGCGGCGGCGAGTGTCTTCCGGTCGGCGGCGATGTCGCCCTTCGAGCCGGCCGCGTCGAAGCGGTAGAGCATCTGCCGGGTGACGGGTACGTCCTTCGAGCCGAGGGCCGTGATCTGTGCGGGAGTCAGCCATGCGTCGGCGGTCCTGCTGGCGGAGGTGGCGAAGCCGACGACGGTGAGCGTCGTGCCGGACGCCGTCAGGGTGTCGCCCAGCTCGAAGGCGGGTCCCTGGTAGGAGGAACTCAGCACGATCTCACCGGGTTTCCTCACCCACCGGCCCGCCGTGAGGTCCAGGTCGTCCACGGCGGCGTGCGGGCCGGTACGTCCGACGAAGGTCATCGCCGGGGGCTTGCGGCCGGCCGAGTCCGTGACCTGGACGATCACGGTGGGATACGGCCCGGCGCTCGCGGTGACCCCGTCCAGTCCGCCCGTGGCCGCCAGCTGTTCGTCGGTCGCCTTGGCCGGGTCGAACCCGGCGGTGAGGTGGGCGCCCTTCTGCTCGGCGAAGGCGTGGTCGAAGGGCGCGTTCGCGACGACCATGAGCGAGCCGGCGACCACGGCGGCCGCCACGGCCATCATCGTGGCGATCGCGATGACCACGGTCTGCACCCGGCGCCGGCCCACCCCGGAGCGGACCACGCGGACGAGGGGCCCGGTCATCGCACGGCCTCCGCGCGGGAGTCGAGGGCGACGTGACCGTCGACGAGGTGGACGGTACGGCTCGCGCAGGCCTCGGCCAGGGCCGGGTCGTGGGTGACCAGCACGATGGTCTGGCCGCCGCGGTGCAGGTCGACGAGGAGGTCACGGACGTCCTGGCCCGAGGAGCTGTCGAGGGCGCCGGTCGGTTCGTCGGCGAGGAGCAGGGCGGGGCGGTTCACCAACGCCCGTGCCACGGCAACGCGTTGGCGTTCGCCGCCGGAGAGGCGGCCGGGGTAGGCGCGGGCGTGCTTCTGGATGCCGAGGACCTCCATCAGCTCGGTCGCGCGGGCCCGGACGGCGCGCCGCGAGACTCCGGTGAGCTGGGCGGGGAGCTGGATGTTGTCGAGGACGGTGAGGTCGTCGAGGAGGTTGAAGAACTGGAAGACCATGCCGATCCGTTCGCGGCGGAACCGGGCCAGGGCGTGCTCGCCGAGCCGGTCGATGCGCTGTCCGTCGACGGTCACGGTGCCCTCGGTCGGCTTGTCGAGTCCGGCCACGAGGTTCAGCAGGGTCGACTTGCCGCTGCCGGAGGGGCCGGTCACGGCGAGGGCCTCGCCCTGGGCGACGGAGAGGTCGAGCGGTCCGAGGGCGGGTGCGTCGGAGTCGTCGTAGCGCTTGGCCACGCCCCTCAGTTCGATGACTTGGGTCATGGGAGGTCCTCTTCCGGGATGTCGTGGGGCGGGTCCGTGCCGGCGCCGGCGAGGCGCGAGCGTGCCACGCGGTTGTGGCGGCGTGGCGAAGGTACGGACGGGCGGGTCTTCGGCGCGTCGGCCGGAGCACCGAGACAGGGCCCTCCGCGGGGAGGACCCGGGGCGGGGTCATCCCTGCGAAGTACGCCCGGCGGAGGGGGCGCTGGTCATGCGGAGGGACGCGCGCGGGGCTTCTGGCCCACGACAATGGGCGCATGGAGACGGAGTACCTGCGGGGATGGCGTCGGCAGGTGCGTGGCGCGCTGCGGCCGGAGGCGAAGGGCGCGCCGCTGTCACGGCGGTCGGTGTACTTCGACGTGCTGCTGGCCGTGCTGCTGACGGTGGTCGCGCTGGTGGTGGCGGCGCGCTATCCGGGCGACGGGCCGGTGCGGGTGGGGCAGGTCGAGCACGGGGTACCGGCGCCCCCGTCACCGCCGCGGCCACCCGTGCCCGGAGCGGACGCCGGGGAACCGGGGCAGGTCGAGCACGGGGTACCGGTGCCCCCGTCACCGCCGCGCCCGCCCGTGCCCGGGGCGGATGCCGGGGAACCGGCTTCCCCGCCCTGGGTCCTGGTCGTGCTGTCGGCGCTGCCGCTGGCGGCCCGGCGGCGGTATCCGCTGGCCGTGTTCGCGGTGGTGGTCGGCGCGGCGCTCGGCATCGGTGACGACGCCTCCTGGATCAATGTGCTGACCTGTGTCATCGGCACGTACAGCGCCGTCATGTACAGCCGGTACCGGGCGGGGGCGATGACCGGGCTGGTGGTGGCGGCCGTGCTGGCCGGGGTGGCGTTCCGGGCGACGGACCCGGTGCTGCCCGGCTGGTCGAGTCCCGGGGTGGTGCTGCTGGTGGCCGGGGTGCTGGCCAGCGTGGTCCGGTTCGGGCAGCGACGGCTCGCGGCGAGCCGGGACCGGTTCGCCGCCTTGGAGCAGGAGCACGAGGAGGCGACCCGCAGGGCCGTGGAGGAGGAACGCGCCCGGATCGCCGCCGAGTTGCACGACGTCGTGACCCACAATGTGAGCGTGATGGTGATCCAGGCGGGGGCGGCGCGCAAGGTCATGGACGCGGCGCCGGAGCGTTCCAAGCAGGCGTTGCTCGCGGTCGAGGCCGGGGGGCGGGCCGCGATGGCCGAACTCCGGCATGTGATGGGCCTGTTGGCGGCCACGGACACCGGCCGCCCCGACTCCCCCGCCGACGGCCTCGAACCGCAGCCGGGGCTCGGGCAGTTGGGCGCGCTGATCGACCGGGTGCGGGCCGCGGGGACCCCGGTCGGTGTCGCGGTGTCCCTGCCGTCGGAGCCGCTGCCGCCGGGGGTGGACCTGACGGCGTACCGGGTGGTCCAGGAGGCGCTGACCAACACCATCAAGCACGCGCCGGGCGCCGAGGCCGTCGTCACCGTCGGCTGGTCCGACGACCTGCTGGAGATCGAGGTCCTGGACACCGGCGGGGTGCGCGACGGGGTGCCCGCGGACGGTAACGGGCGCGGGCTGATCGGACTGCGCGAGCGCCTCGCGGTCTACGGCGGCGAGCTGACGGCCGGTCCGACTCTCGCCGGGGGCTTCCGGATCAGGGCGGAGCTGCCGTGGCGGACGGTGTGAGCGCGGACGGGTTGAGAGCGGTCATCGCCGACGACCAGGCCCTCGTGAGGACCGGGTTCGGGATGATCCTGGCCGCGGACGGCATCGAGGTGACGGCGGAGGCGGCCGACGGCGCGGAGGCGGTCGCCGCGGTCCGGCGGACCCGCCCCGACGTCGTCCTCATGGACATCCGGATGCCCGGCATGGACGGCATCGAGGCCACGCGGCGCATCCTCGCCGACGACTCCGCCGGCGAGGTCCGGGTGATCATCCTGACCACGTACGACCTCGACCACTACGTGTACGCCGCGCTCGCCGCGGGGGCCGGCGGCTTCCTCCTCAAGGACGTCACGCCCGAGCATCTGGTGGCCGCCGTACGGCTGGTGCGGTCCGGGGACGCCCTGCTGGCGCCCGCGATCACCCGCCGGCTGATCGAGCGCTTCGCCCACCGGGAGGATGCCGTGCCGTCGGCCGAGCTGCGACGCGACCTGTCCGGACTCACGCCGCGGGAGCTGGAGGTGCTGCGGCTGCTCGCGACGGGGCTGAGCAACGCCGAACTCGCCGACCGGTTGTTCCTCAGTCCGACGACGGTGAAGACGCATGTGGGGCGGATCCTGTCGAAGCTGGAACTGCGGGACCGGGTGCAGGCGGTCGTGCTGGCCTATGAGAGCGGCCTGATCACGCCTGGGAGTCCCTGACGGCGGGTGGCTCTCGCCGGTGGGTGGCCGGAGCGCGGGGCCCCTGGCGGCGGGTCACTCCATCAGCCCCGCCGCGACCGTCGCCCCCAGTTCCCAGCACGCCTCGATGTCCGCCTTGGCCGGTTCGCCGGTGACGGTCACCGGTTCGGCCGCACGGCGCCAGCCGAGGCCCGTCGTGATCGACTCGATGCCGCGCAGGGCTCCGGTGACGTCGTTGCCGCCGTGCACGTAGAAGCCGAACGGACGGCCGCGCGTCTCATCGAGGCAGGGGTAGTAGACCTGGTCGAAGAAGTGCTTGAGGGCGCCGGACATGTAGCCGAGGTTGGCCGGGGTGCCCAGCAGGTAGCCGTCCGCCTCCAGCACGTCCGAGGCGGTGGCGGACAGGGCCGCGCGGCGTACGACGCGGACGCCCTCGATCTCCGGGGCCGTCGCTCCGGAGACGACGGCCTCGAACATCGCCTGGCAGTTGGGCGAGGGGGTGTGATGCACGATCAGCAAGGTGGCCACCCTCGCACCCTGCCCTGCCTCGGCTTTCGTCCGCAAGCCGGGCCGAGTCCGGGCGCTGCCGGGCTACGATGCCGGGACACCGCGAGGGGGGAGCAGGTCGTGGCCGAAGAGGGACAGCGGGCAGCAGTGGTCTTCGACGCGCTGGGGCTGACGTACGAGAAGGCGTTCGCCCGATCCGCGGCACATCTGGCCTCCCTGGACTGGCTGCTCGAACGGCTCGCGCCGGGCAGCCGGGTGCTGGACGTCGGCAGCGGTACCGGCCGTCCCACGGCGTCGGCTCTCACCGACGCGGGCCATGAGGTGCTGGGGGTGGACGTCTCCCCCGTGATGGTGGACCTCGCCGCCCGGCAGGTGCCGCGGGCCACCTTCCGTCTCGCCGACATCCGCGAACTACCGCTGGAGGAAGGCGCGTTCGACGCGGTGTGCGTGTACTTCTCGCTGCTCCAGATGTCCCGCGCCGAGCAGTCCCGGGTGCTGGGCCGGCTCGCGCGGGCCCTGCGTCCGGGCGGCAGCCTGGTGCTCGCCACCGTGCCCGCCGACGTGGAGGACCTCGCGATCGAGTTCATGGGGCAGCCGGTCCGGGCCACCAGCTTCGCCGCCGAGGACGTGGTGGCGTTGGTGCGCGAGGCGGGCTTCGTGGTGGAGTTCGAGCAGGTCGTGGAGTTCACGCCGGACCACCCCGAGGGCGCGGCCGAGCCACACCTGTTCGTGTACGGCCGGCTTCCTTCTGCTTGATCCAGCTCGTGCGGCGGGGTGCGGCGGGGTGCTCGGCTCCTCCCGAATTTCGTTGGCCATGACACTTACGGCCCCGTTATAGATGGGGTCATGACGACTTGGACCCTGGCCCGAGAGGCCTTCGACTCGGTCAGCGCGAGCAGTCTGCGCCGTGACTACTACGACGAGGTCGCGAGCCGCTACTGGAAGCGTCCGGCGACGTCCGAGGAGATCGACCGTGGCTTGGCCGGGGACGGTGCCGAACTGCTCACCCCGCCCACCGGCCAGTTCGTCGTCGGGCACTACGGCGAGAAGGCCGCGGCCTGCGGCGGGATCCTGATGCTGGACGCCGAGCGGGCCGAGCTCACCCGTGTCTATGTGCGCCCGGCCTTCCGTGGGAAGAAAGGCGCGAGCCTCCTGCTGGAGCTGCTGGAGGAGGAGGCCCGCTCGCTCGGCGCCGGTCGGATGGTCCTCAACACGCGCCTCGACCTGGTCGAGGCCCGCGCCCTGTATGTCCGCCACGGCTACGCCGCTATCCCGGCGTACTGCACGGGTCCGTACATGGAGGTCTGGTACGGCAAGGACCTCGGATCGGCCTGATCAACGGTCGGCGCCCTGCCCCGCCACCTGCACCCCCGAAACCGGGGCCTGCACGTACGGCACCAGCCTGACCGGTCCCACCAGCCCGTGGTCCTGCCGGGCGACCCCGCCGAACACCGTCGGCTGTACGACCCGGAGCCGGTTGATGAGCGGGGTCGCCACCTCGACCTCGATCGTGTTCTCCCCCCGCCGCAGCCGGGAACCGAGGTCGACGACGGGGTGGAGCCGGTCGGCCGGGGGCAGCCGCCGGCCGTTGACGCTCACCCGGAACGTGTCGCTGACCTGTCCGAGCTCCAACTCGGCGCCGTGCGACGGCGTCCAGTCGGCCGGCAGGGTGACGGTGGTGCGGTAGCGGCCGACGCCCGCGGAGTCGGCCAGCTCCGGGATCTGCGACCAGGGCTTCAGCGTGTCGAGGGTCAGCGTGCGCCGCACACGCTCGGTCCGGGTCGGTTCCGGCCCCGGGTACCAGTCCTCGACGTCCAGCGTCCAGCGGGCCGGCGTGATCGGCGCGGGCACGGCGGGGGTACGGGTGGTGACACTGCGGCCCCGGGACAGACGGGTCGTCCAGGTCCCGGCGGTCCGGGCGCGCACGGTCAGCCCGCGCTGGGTGAACAGCACCGCGTCGGCGTCGGTGGCCTCCGCGTGGGGGCTGCTGCCGTGCCGGTCGCCGAACAGCCCCGGCCGCCCCAGGGCGACGATCATGGTCTGTCCGGACTGGAGGGCGACCCGCAGGGTGATGTCGTCCCCGTCCTCGGTGTACCGGGCGAGCCGGACCGCCTCGCCGGTCCAGGGATCGAGCAGATACGGCACGGTCCGGCCGCCCCGGGTGCGCCGGAGCGTGACGTCGTGGTCGATGGCGGCCACGGGCGGTTTCACCGTCTCGGCGTGCTTGCCGTTGCAGAGGTAGTAGAAGTCCGCGTCGGCGGTGACCCGGTGCGCGTTGAGGAGCGTGGACGGCGTCGCGTGCCGTACGTCGGCGCTCACGCCCAGCGCGGCCAGGGCGTCGCCGACCAGCGCCTTGTCGGTGACCCTGCGGACACGGGGCAGGGCGAGCAGCCGGGTGAGGAGCGCACGCAGTCGGTCCGTCTCGCCCTGGTTCGGGACGCCCGGCGTCAGTGCCTGGTCGAAGGCGCCGAACAGGATTACGGGGAGGCCCGCCTCGGCCAGGGCGAGGATCTTCCGGGCGTCCTCGACGGCGAGGGTGGGCGTGGAGCCGTAGAAGAAGTCGCCCTCGACGAACAGCGCCTTGTAGGCGGGGCCGTCGGGGGCGAGCCGGCCGCCGGAGACGGTGGCGGAGGGCAGGTCGAGCAGGGGGCCGCTGAGGAACTGGTGGGTCCAGCCGAGCGGGACGCCGGTCGCCGTGAACCAGGAGGCGCCGATACCGGTGGCGGTGTAGCCGGTCTGCCGGAACACGGCGACGTCCGCCCGGGCCGTGCCGCTCTGGAGCACCCGGTGGACCCGGCCCAGGTATCCGGAGATGTCCTCGGCGTGCCGCCAGGTGGGCTGGCGCGGCCCCCACGACTCGCCGTAGCCGGCGGCGCCGTTGTAGGGGCTGAAGGCGGCGAATCCGGGCCAGTTGACCCCGGGTGCGGTGGCGTAGGAGAAACCGTGGATGACGGTCTGGTTGACGCCGGCCGCGTAGGCACCGCCCATGGTGCGCAGGAAGCGGTCCCAAGTCGTGCTGTACGCCGAGCCGTTGTAGGCGCCCGCCTCGCAGGACAGGACGGTCCGCCCGGCCATGTCCCGGCCGCCGGCGAGGCAGCGGTAGTCGTCCAGGTTCTTGAAGCCGAGCGACTCGCCCTCCGGGACGTCGAGAAGGGCGGCGGAGGCGATGGCGTCGGTCTGGAGGCCGTAGGGCTGCGAGCGCAGGGTCATGTCCAGGGTGTGCGCCCAGTCCCGCAGGGCCTTCAGGTGGTTGCGGTTGAAGAGGCCGGAGACGGTCTCCCAGAAGTCGTGCCGGATCTGGCGGGTCAGCTGCGCCTCGAACGCGAAGACCTGGTTGCTGTTGTCGAGGACGAGGGCCGGCAGATACGGCAGCAGCGGCCGCCCGGTGTGCTTCTCGAAGGCCTCGGGCAGCCCGGGGGTCCAGTTCAGGCCGTCGGTCTCCAGTTCCACGGAGTCCTCGAAGAAGGAGCCGCCCGCGGCCCGCAACAGGCGCCGCAGGGACGGGGTGAGCAGGTGGTCCTCCCAGTAGGAGGTGACCGCGGTGGTGCCGGCGGCGCTGAAGTGGTCGACGGCGTAGGCGGCCGGTGCCGAGTGGGGGCCGGACTCGGGCTGCTGGCCCGAGCCGCGCACCCAGTAGGAGATGAGCACCCAGTCCCCGCCCTCGGGCGCGGTCCAGGTGAGGGTGCCGTCGGTGACGGTGGCCGTGAGGTCCTGGATGCCGGCCGGGTCGAGGCCGGTCTCCTTGCGGGTGGAGTTGGCGGTGTCGACGCGGGCGGCCTGGACGGCGAGGAGCCGCTGACGGGTGACGCCTGCGGCCGGGGCGTGCACGGGCGGCGGGACGGGGCCCTGGTAGGTGGACCCCCCGGTCAACGCGGCACGTCCGTGGGCGAGTTCCTGGGCGGCGGCCTCGTCGTCCGGGGTCAGTCCCGGGACGGCCACCGGCCAGCTGGGGCCGAGGGTGATGTCGACGGTGAGACCGCGTCTCACGGCCCGGCGCAGCGCGGCCTCGACGCCGTCCCGCCAGGGTCTGCTCCCCCAGCCGTGGTGCGCGGTGTCCAGGACCGACTTGTCCTTGATGCTGTGGTGGACGGCGGCGATCTCGACTCCGCCGAACCCGGCGTCCGCGATCTGGTCGATCTCGCGGGCGATCTCGTCCGGGTCGACCAGTCCGTCAGGCCACCACCAGCGGAACCTGGGGCGTACCGACTTCGCCGGGTCCGCGAACCAGTCGGCGCCCGACCCCACCGCCGGGACGGCCGCTGCCGGGACCGCCGCTCCGAGCGCCGTGGCGGCGCCCGCGGCGAGTCCGGCGGCCACGCCGGCAGCGAGGACCGTGCGTCGCGATATGCGGATGGCTTCATGCATGCGGGTGCCCCAACTTCGCTGTTGAATCGTTTCAATCACGTGCGACGCCGGAACGCTAAGCCTCGGGTTCGGTCAAGGTCAAGATGTGTGCCGGGCGAGTGCGGCGGTCAGTGCGTCCAGGTGGTCCGAGACGGGCCCCGCGGTGAGCAAGCCGCTGGCCGCTCCCGCCAGTTCGCCGTCGGCGGGCGCGAGCGCCTGCTGGGCGCGGCGCATCAGGGGACGGTCGCCGACCTGAACGGCCGCTCGTGCCAGCAGAGTCCACAGCGCCTCGTGGAGCAGGTCACCGGGTGGGGAGGGGACGGAGGCCAACAGACTTACGGCGGACCGCTCTTCGCCGTCGGCGAGCAGCAGCAGGGGGCGGACCCAGGGCTCGTAGGGGCCCCAGTCGGTGTGTGGGTCGGTGTGCGGGTCGGTGTTCGAGTCGACGGTGGCGGGGAGGCCGTGGTGCAGTCGTAGGCACAGCAGGGCGAGGGGCAGCAGGCCTCGCTCCAGGCCCGGCATCCCGGCGCCTTCCAGGGACTTGGCGGCGTTCCGGTACGCGCGCTCGCCGAGGTGCGCGGGCTCCGAGGTCGCGGTGCGCAGGGCGCGGTACCAGGTGGTGAAGACGGCGACCAGGGGCAGTTCGTGGCGTTCGCCGAGGGTTTCGGCGGCTTGCGCGTGTCGTTCGGCCGCCGTGAAGTCGGCGGTGGCGCAGTGGGCTTGGAGCCGGATCAGATGACCGAGGACCTCGTAGGTGAACAGTCCGTGCCGTTCCGCCACGGCGGTGATCTCGGCGCCGATCTCGTCCCTTCGTGCCGCGAGTCCGGCCTGCTCGAAGGTCTGCATGAACAGGCCGTTGAGGGCGAAGACGAGGAGGCCCGCGTCGTTGAGCCGGCGTGCGCTCGTTACGGCCTGCCGGGCCGCCTGGAGGGCGCGGATCCGGTCGGGGAGGGCGCCGCGGGACTCCAGCGCGACGGTGGCCAGCAGCCGGGCCCGCGACGCCTCGTGCGCGGTCGGCGGCAGGTGGAGCAGGGTGCGCTCGGCCGCGGCCACCACGCGCTCGGCCTGGGCCGGGTCGTCGGAGCGGGTCCACACGGCCGGGACGTCGTACACGCCGATCACGCGGGCCGTCAGCTCCGGATCGCCGAGCTGCTCGGCCGCGACCACGGCGGCCGCACGGTGCCGACGGGCCGCTTCCAGACCGCCGCCACCGGTCACGGCGAGGTCGCGCATGAGCCCCGCGGTGGACTCCAGCCGGGTGCCGGCCCGCAGCGGGACCATGCCGGCGTACGACGCGGAGGCCTGCGCCCAGATCTCTGCGGCGGTGTCGGAGGGGACCGGGTCCAGGTGGCCGGCGTGCCGGAGGATGTCCTGCTCGGTGCGGTGCAGGGGGGTGTTCTGGTTGGTGGGGGGTCGGGTGTTCCTGTCGCTGGGGGGCGGGGTGTCATGGCTGGTGGGGTGGGAGGGGGCCTGCCTGCTTCGGGGCGAGGGGTGCTGCCCGCTGCGGGATGAGGGGTCCCGTCCGCTTTGGGGTGAGGTGTCCCGTCCGCTGGGGCGTGAGAGGTCCTGCCCACTGCGGAGTGAGCCGTCCCGTTCGTTTCGGGGTGGGGTGTCCCGCCCACTGGGGCGCGAGGCATCCGGAGTGCCTCGGTGCGAGCCCCGCCCACTGAGGGGCGAGGGGGCCTGCCCGCTTCGGGGAGAGCGGGCCGGGCCGCTGGGGGCCGAGGCATTCTGCCCGCTGAGGGGCGAGGGGGCCTGCCCGCTTCGGGGAGACGCGTCCCGCCCACCAAGGCGCAAGGAGTCCCGCCCGCCGAGGTGCGAGGCGTCCCGCCCGCCGAGGTGCGAAGTGTCCCGCCCGACGGGACGCCCATCGGCCTGTCCGCCGGGGTGCACGAGAGCCTCCTCCGTGCGGCGGAGGCGTGGTCCCGGCTCCACGCCGAGGTGTTCGCGCAGCAGGTGTCGGGCGTGGCGGAGGACGGACAGGGCGTCGGCCTGGCGGCCGGAGCGGTACAGGGCGAGGGCGAGGAGCCGCCAGGCGTCCTCCCGCCAGGGGTGCTCGGCGACATGGGCGTCGAGGTCCGCCACGGCGTCCGCGGCCGCGCCGAGGGCGAGCTGGGCCTCGGCCCGGCGTTCCACGGCGGTCAGCCGCAGCTCGGCGAGCTGGGCGCGCTCGGCGCGAGCCCAGGGTTCCTCGGCGAAGTCGGCGTAGGCGGGGCCGCGCCACAGCTCCAGGGCCTCGGTCAGCCGGGGCACCGCCCGCGCGGGAGGCAGGTCGACGGCCGAGGCTACGGCGGATTCGAACCGCCAGGCGTCGACGTGGGACGGTTCGGCACGCAACGCGTAGCCGGGGCCTTCGGTGACGAGGAGGCGGGCCGGGGCCCGGCGGGGACGCTCGGGTTCCAGCGCGCGCCGCAGTGCGGCGACGAAGGTCCGGACGGTACCCACCGCGTCCGCGGGCGGATCGTCTCCCCACAGGTCCGCCACCAGGCGGGGCACGGGCACGACCCTGCGGCGGGCGACGAGGAGACGGGCCAGCACCGCGCGATGCCTGGGCCCCTTCAGAGCGATCGGCTCCCCGGTGTCGTCCCAGGCGGCCACGGCCCCCAGGACTCCGAACTCGACCACGCGCACGTCCCTCAACGTACACGCGCTCATCCGTTGCTCATTCGCCGCCCGGACCCTGGGGGCATGGCGTCACCGGGCCCTGACGCCTCCCCCGTACCGCCCGACCGAGGAGAGCACCACCGTGAAACCGACCATCCCCGGATTCGACCACCAGCGGGTGTCCGTCGCCGAGGACGTCCGCCTGCACGTGGCCGTAGGCGGCACCGGCACACCCGTCGTCCTGCTGCACGGATTCCCGCAGACCCACCTGATGTGGCGCCACGTGGCGGCGGACCTGGCGGCCGACCACACCGTGATCTGCCCCGACCTGCGCGGCTACGGCGACAGCGACAAGCCCCGCGAGGACGGCCCCGGCACCTACTCCAAGCGGACCATGGCGCAGGACGTCGTCACGCTCGCGCGCCTGCTGGGGCATCCCCGGTTCGCGCTGGCCGGGCACGACCGGGGTGCGCTGGTGGCCT
The DNA here is from genome assembly GCF_058382285.1 of Streptomyces sp. LS-MS-L19. Classification (NCBI taxonomy): domain Bacteria; kingdom Bacillati; phylum Actinomycetota; class Actinomycetes; order Kitasatosporales; family Streptomycetaceae; genus Streptomyces; species Streptomyces sp. LS-MS-L19. The sequence goes on from NZ_JBYCLL010000001.1 coordinate 448,176, forward strand.
TCCGGGCGGGCCTGGACCATCCGGACGCGGTGTCGCACCTGGCCCTCCTGGACATCCTGCCCACGCTCGACATGTGGGACGCCCTGCACGGCACGTCGGCGGCGGTCGCCTTCCACCTCTACCTCATGGCCCAGCCGCCGGGTCTGGCCGAGCGGATGATCTCCGCGAGCGCGGACGCGTTCTTCGGCCACTTCCTCGACGTCTGGGCGAACCGGCCCGACGCGATCCCGGCGCGGGTCCGGGCCGAGTATCTGCGGGCCTGCCGCGAGGCGGTGCCGTCGATCGTCGCCGACTACCGCGCCTCGGCGGGCATCGACGTCGAGCACGACGAGGCCGACCGGGCCGCGGGGAACCGGCTGGGCATGCCCGTGACCGTCCTCCAGCAGGACTGGGGCGCCGCCCTCGGCTACGACGCCAGGGCCCTGTGGGCGTCCTGGGCCGACGACCTCCGCCATACGACCGTCTCGTGCGGCCACTTCATGGCGGAGGAGACCCCGGCCGACGTGGCCAAGGCGCTGCGGGAGCTCACCGTCCGGGGAGCGTGAGCCGCCGCGGGCGTCCAGCGGGCCCGCGGGGCGGCGCGGCCGGCCACACCGGGCCCGTTTCCCGGGGCTTCCGTACGCGTGCGGAGGGGCCGGACACCCGTCTGTCCGGCCCCTCCGCACCCGCAGGGTCAGCCGCCGTTCAGCCGTGCGCGCAGCAGTCCCTTGCCGATCTCGGCGCCCTTGCGGCTGTCCGCCTGGGCCTTGCGGAACAGGTCGGCGACCTCGGTGTCCTTGCCGCGTTCCGCGTCCTGGATGTAGCTCTCCAGCCGCAGCGCGTTGCTCAGGCACGCCTCCACATACCAGATGAGGTTGTAGTCCTTGTCCGGCGTGCCGGTCGCGCCGCCGGTCTCCGTGCTGCTGGTCATTCCGGGCCTCCTCCAGCGGTAGTCGTTCCGGAGCCGGACGAGTACCCGTCGTACGCGGGAGAAACGCCTCGCGGGCGGCCGCGGCGCGTCGCGCGGGAGGGTGGCGGAAACGCCTCGCAGGGGGCGCGACCGGTCCCCCGTTCCGGTCGTTCCCCCTGCGGTGCGTCGAACTTACGTGACCTGCGGACTCTTGTGAATCGCGCCGATGCCCGCTGTGCGCGGCACAGGACTCACCCGTGCACAGGTGAGTCCGAATGGCCCGGATCGTCCCGCAACGAGACGGGGTGTTCCAGCTCGCCGGTCGCCAGATGGGCCAGCACGACCTCGTAGAGGTCACCGCCGGAGGCGATGAGTTGGCGTTCGAGGACCGGTTCGGCGCTGCGCACGTGTTCCCGCACGGTCTGCGCGTGCACGGCCAGCGTCTGCGCGGCCCGCTCCGCGTTGCCGCCGGCGGCGATCCAGCTGCGCAGTGTGCGGCGCAGATCGCGGGGGTCGCTGTCCAGACGTCCGAGCAGTTCCCGCGCCCAGGTCTCCAGCGCGGGCCCGGCCAGCAGATCACCCAGTCCGGTGCGGGCCTGCCCCGCGCCCGAGGGGGCGTCCTGCCCGTCCGCGAGGCTGACCTGGGTGCTGAGGGCCAGGTGGACGGTCGCGCGGACGGTCAGGTCGGTGAAGTCGGTGCGCAGCAGGGACTCGACGCGTTCCATGCGGGCGCGGACGGTGTTGCGGCTGACGCCCAGCACCTTGGCCGCGCTCACGGCGGTGAACTCGAGGCCGAGGCGGGTGGTGACCAGCAGCTCGGCGCGGGTGTGGTGCGGCAGGGTGTCGAGGGGGCGCAGCAGCCGGGCGGTCCAGGCGCGCAGCGCCGCCGGGTCCATCAGCCGTTGGGGGTGGTTGCGTTCGGCGTACACGGCTGCTTTGTCCGGTCGTACGCGCGCCACGGCGAGGGCGCTCACCGCCTGGCCGTAGGCGGCGGCGGTCCGGGCGAGGCTCTGGCGGGTGCTGCCGCCGAGGAGCGTGCCGGGGTTGCGGTCGACGAGCGAGCGCAGGGCCGTGCCCGCGGCGTCCCCGGTGGTCACGATGATCACGTGTCCGTCCATGGCCGGGCAGCGCACCACGAGGGCCCGGTCGCCGATGACCCCGAGGCACTCCTCGGCGAGCCGGTCGCGCTCCGCCGCGTCGCCCTCGAGGACGTAGACACAGGCCGTGTCGGTGTCGAGCAGGCCGGGCCACAGTCCGGCGGCGACGCGGCGGGCGGCGACGGTGTCCTCCACCATCAGCAACTGGAGTATGGCCAGGCGGAGATCGGAGGTGGCCCGCTTCAGGCGCCGTCCGGCCGTGGCCGTCTCCCGGGCGCGCAGCAGGAGTTCGAGGATCTGGGCGGTGTGCGTGAGGATGTCGGAGGTACGCCGGTCGAAGGGAGACTTGCGGGCCACCGCGAGCACGCCGGCCTTCGCGGGGTCCGGGTACTCGATTCTGAGCAGGCGGAGGTGGGTGTCCTCGTCCGCCGAGGCCGCGGAGGCGATGCGGCCGGCGCGGATGTCCGCGACCAGGGTCTCGTCCAGGGGCATGCCGGGGCCGGCGACGAGGGTTCCGGTGTCGTCGTGGAGGGAGGCCGTGCCGTTCACCGACTCCGCGAGCCAGGCGACGAGCCTGCGCATGTCACGCCCGGTCGGCCGCAGATGGTCCAGGAGTTCCAGCGCCCACGTCGACTCCCCGACGTCCCGCGCCCGACTCCCGCCGGACCCACCCCCCTGACCTGCCACGTCACCCTTCTCCTCGCCCCTCGCGTCCTTCACGACATACCGCTCGGGACGGTACCTCACGCACGGCCGGCGGTCGTCGGGCCGGACGCGGCCAGGTGTGCAGAAGGGGGCATGAAGGTGACGGTCGAGCGGAAAGTGTGGTGGAGCGGCGGGGAGTTGGGCGATGTGGGCGTATGGAGGCGGAGCGCCGGGTGTGGAGCACCTGAGGACGACGAGCCTGACGGGCGGTGGGCGACTGCGGGTGGGTGGGGCTGGTCGCGCAGTTCCCCGCGCCCCCTGACCGCTGACTGCGGGTTCACCGGCCGCAGGTCCCCGTCGACCGCGAAGCCGAACCGGTGCCCTCGCACCACCCCCGCTCCTCCACCTGCACCTGCACGGCCTCCGCTGCCGTCGCGTCGCAGCAACGCGGGCCCGGAGTCGTACGGCGCCACTGGGCCCGGCACCTGCCGGCGGCGGTGCCGCTGCTCGGCCTCCGTCCTCGTCCCCCCGCGACGGCATAAGCTCGGCGGATGGCCAAGTACTTCGACGTGCACCCCGACAACCCGCAACCCCGTGCCATCAGCCAGATCGCCGAGAGCATCCGGTCGGACGCGCTGATCGCGTACCCGACGGACTCCTGCTACGCACTCGGCTGCCGGCTCGGCAGCCGGGACGGCATCGACCGGATCCGCAGCATCCGTCATCTCGACGACCGGCACCACTTCACCCTGGTCTGCCAGGACTTCGCGCAGCTCGGCCAGTTCGTACGGGTCGACAAGGACGTGTTCCGCGCGATCAAGGCGTCGACGCCCGGCAGCTACACCTTCATCCTCCCGGCGACGAAGGAGGTGCCGCGGATGCTCCAGCACCCGAAGAAGAAGACGGTCGGTGTCCGGATCCCCGACCACGTCGTCACCCAGGCGCTGCTCTCCGAGCTGGGCGAGCCGCTGCTGTCCAGCACCCTGCTCCTGCCCGACGAGGAGGAGCCGATGACCCAGGGCTGGGAGATCAAGGACCGTCTCGACCACGTACTGGACGCGGTCGTCGACTCGGGCGACTGCGGTACCGAACCGACGACGGTGATCGACTTCTCCGGCGGCGAGGCGGAGATCGTGAGGCACGGCGCGGGCGACACCAGCCGGTTCGAGTAAAGCCGTCCTCAAGTGGGAGGGGGCCGCGGCGGCCGGTTGGATGGTGCGTGCAAACATGTGCCCGGCCCCGGTTCCGCCGGGCCGGCGACCTGCTCGCCGTCGTATGCGCAGAGAGGCACCCCCCATGACCTCCGTACAGGGAACCGACGTCGACATCCCCACCGAGGACGGCATCGCCGACGCCTATCTGGCCCACCCGGCCGACGGTGCGCCCCGGCCCGCCGTCCTGCTGTTCCAGGACGCCTTCGGACTGCGCCCCCAGCTGAGGTCGATGGCCGACCGGCTCGCCGAGGCCGGCTACACGGTTCTCGTGCCCAACGTGTTCTACCGGCACGGACGCACGCCGGTCTTCGAGCTGCCCGAGTTCATCGACCCCGCCGCGCGGCCGGAGATCTTCGAGAAGATCGTGCCGGTCATGCAGGCGCTGACGCCCGAGCTCGCGATGCGCGACGCCGGGGCGTATCTGCGCTGGCTGGCCGAGCGGCCCGAGGTCGCCGAGGGCCCGGTCGCCCTCACCGGCTACTGCATGGGCGCGCGGCTGTCCCTGCTCACCGCGGGCACCTACCCGGACCGGGTGGCCGCGGCGGCCGGCTTCCACGGCGGGCGTCTGGCCACCGACACCCCGGACAGCCCGCACCTGGTGGCCGGGAACATCACCGCCGAGCTGTACTTCGGCCACGCCGACAACGACCACTCGCTGCCGCCCGAGCAGATCGAGCGCCTCGAGGCCGCCCTGACCGAGGCCGGTGTCCGGCACCGCTGCGAGGTCTACGAGGGTGCCCCGCACGGTTTCACCCAGGCCGACACCGCTTCGTACCACCCGGAGGGCGACGAGCGGCACTGGGCGGCACTGCTCGACCTGCTCAAGCGCACCTTCTAGGACGGGGGCGGCGCCCCGGCGGCGGAGGGAGGCCGGGGTGGATCGCTGCCCAAGTGGCGCCGCAGGAAGCTCACTTGCCGCTCCAGCAGCTGTCGCGTGACCGTCGTGCCGATGGGCTGATGACCGATGCCGGGCAGGAGCAGGAGTTCGTGCGGGCGCCCCGCGGCCTTGAGTACGGCGGAGAGCCGGAGGGTGTTGACCGGAGGGACGTTGGTGTCGGCGAGCCCGTGGACGAGCAGGAGCGGCCGGGTCAGTCGCGGTGCCTCGCGGAGCAGGTCGCAGGCCTCGTACCGCTGCGGGTGGGCGTCGGGATGGCCGAGGAACCGCTCGCGCCAGTGCGCGTGGTAGAGCCGTTGGTCGGTGACGCCCGCGCCGGCCACGGCGGCATGGAAGACATCGGGGCGGCGCAGCACGGCCAGCGCGGCCAGCGCACCGCCGAAGGACCAGCCCCGGAAGGCGACCCGGCCGAGGTCGAGGTCGGGGCACTGGCGGGCCACTTCGTGCAGGGCGGTGACCTGGTCGTCGAGGACGGGTCCGAACAGGTCGCCGTACACCTCGCGTTCCCAGTCGGGCCCGCGGCCGGGCGTACCGCGGCCGTCGGTGGTGAGGACGGCGAATCCCCGCTCGGCGAACCACTGCGAAAGCAGGACCCGCGAGTCCAGTTCCGCGGTGACGCGCTGGAGCGCCGCCCCGCCGTACGAGTCGACGAGCACCGGCAGCGGATGGCTGCCCCGGCGGTACCAGGACGGCAGATGGAGCCGGGCACGCAATGCTCGGAGGCCCAGGACGAAGTGTTCGGCGTGGACGTCGAGGACCGGGCGTTCGGCGTACGACAGGACGGTGACGGCCGGTCGGCCCGTGCGCAGCACCTCGGCGCGCCCGCCGGGCCGTTCTGCGTCCCGGGTGATCCGGACCAGGGTGCCGCCGCCGCGGGCGCCGGAGTGCACACCGGGTCCGGAACTCAGGTGCCGTAGGCCGGACTTGGGGCTGTAGCTCCAGAGGTGGGTCTCGGTGGGGTCGTCGGAGGCCGTGAAGAGGACGTCGTCGCCGTCGACGCCGAGCACGGCTCGCAGCTGAAGTCCCTCGGGCGTGACGTCTGTTCCGTCCCGGGCGAGATGCCGGGTCCCGTTCGTGTCGTGAGGGGTGAGAAGGGCGCCGGACGCCGTGCGGACGGGCAGTCCGGGGACGAGGTGCACCCAGCGTTCGTCGCGCTGCTCGTCCAGGACGGTGGTCCGGCCGTCGCCGGGGTCGATGCCGAGGAGGCGGACGGAGCGCTGGTCCCGGGACTGCACCAGCGCCCACGGCCCGTGCGCGTCCCATCCGGCGCCCACGACGTACTCGTGGGCGACCCGGTCCCAACTCACCTGCACCGGCGGGCCGTCGAGCCCGGAGAGACCGGAGAGACCGGAGAGCCACAGTGTGACGTCGGGGTTGGGTGTGCCGGCGAGGGCGGTGCGGCGGACTTCGCGGTCCGCGCCGCCCGGGTGGGGCCGGTCGGGAGGGGTGGCCGGGTCGGTCAGGTGCCCGCCGTCGGCCGGATCGGCTGTCGGCCAGGGCCGGACCACCGTGCAGTCGGTCCGCGCGAACAGCAGTCGGCTCCCGTCCGGCGACCACCAGTGTCCTCGGGCGTCGTCGAGGGAGGTGGTGGCGGTGTGGGTGGCGACCCCGAACTCGACGTCGGGGCCGGGTGGTTGGGCCACCAATCGGTTCTCCGTACCGTCGGTCTCGACCACCCGCAGGGCGCCGTGCGAGACGTAGGCGATGCGACGGCCGGTGGGGTCGGGCCGGGGATCGGAGACCGGTCCGACGACGGGCAGCCGCCGCGGCTCCCCCTTGCCCGGGTCCACCTTCCAGAGCCCACCGCCCAGGGCGAAGGCGATGACCCCGGCCGCCGTGTCGGTGCCGTACGCCTCGATGCCTCCCACCCGTCCCCTCCGCTCGAACTGCCCGGCTCCGAGGAGCCGTACGGGGTCGGCCAGCAACCGCTCCCTCCCGGAGTCGACATCCAGCGCCCACAGACAGGTCACCGGGTCGTCACCGGTGCGGCCCCGCAGGAACAGCACGGTCTCCCCACCGCCGGAGACGACGAACCGCCCGGGGACACCGCGGGTGAAGCGCAGGGTGCGGACGAGCTGTTCGGGGAGGGTGGTGAGGGGCATGACGGTGTCCTACCACCGGCCCGATTAATAAAACTCAAGTTCGAATAAAGCCGCTATTGGCCGCCGCGCTCAGTGCCTGGTCTCGTACCTGGTCAGCAGCAGGCCCTCGGGGAACGTCCGGGTCTCCACCAGACGCAGGTTCACCCAGTGGTCCAGGGCGGTGAAGAACGGTGTGCCGCCGCCCACCAGGACCGGATGGGTGACGATCGCGTACTCGTCGATCAGCCCGGCCCGCATGGCCGCCGCGGCGAGTGTGGCGCCGCTGATGTCCATGGGGCCGCCGTCGCCGGCCTTGAGCCTGGTGATCTCGGTGACCGCGTCGCCGGTGACCAGACGGGTGTTCCAGTCGACCGTGCGGCTCGTGGAGGAGAACACCACCTTCGGCATGTCCCGCCAGCGGCCGGCGAATTCGATCGCCGCCGGTGTGGCATCAGGTTCCTTGTCGGCGGTCGGCCAGTGGGAGCTCATCGTGTCCCACAGCTTGCGCCCGTACAACGCCAGGCCCGTCGCGGCCACCCGGTCGGACCACCACTGGAACAGCTCGTCGCTCGGCACGCTCCAGCCGAGGTCGTCGCCGGGCGCGGCGATGTAGCCGTCCAGGCTCATGTTCATGGCGAAGGTCAGTTTTGGCATGGCGGCAGCCTCCCGTGAGTCGGTCCTCGGCGTACAGACCAGCACGGGGCGCGAAAATCATCGGTCAGCCACACCGCGGGCAGGTCGGCCACCCCGCGGTGACGAACGAGCCGGGGGCTGTACGCGCGCCGCCCGGATCCGGGCGAGCCATTCCTCGCCCAGGCGACGGCCGTCGGGGAGTTGGTCGTGCCGGTCCCAGCGCCAGGTGGTGATCATCGCGAGGACGAGGAGCCGGCAGTCGTGCAGCAGGTCCTGGTCGGCCCCCGCATAGTGCCCGGCGATCTCATCGGGCGCGTGGGCGAGGTCGAATTCGACGGGGCCACGACAGCAGGTCTCCAGGTCGATGAAGAGCGGTCCGTTCTTCGTGGGGAGCAGGTTCCCCGGGTGCGGCTCGCCGTGCAGCAGCTGGTCGGCGGTGCCGCGCTCGCTGATCGTTCGCCGCAGGCTTCGCAGGGTGTCGGCGAGCAGTTCCCGGTCCGCGTCGGCCAGCGCCGGAGTGCGGTCGTGGTCCGCCAGGAGTCGCTGGGCCTGTTCGACTCGATCGGTGAAGTGCGGGGTCGGGACGTCGAGTTCACGCATGCCTGCGTGCAGGCGGGTGAGCGCGTGGGCGTAGTCGGCGGGCGGGACCTCTGGAGGGGGCACGGGTTCGTGGTAGGTCCACAGCGTGACCACGAAGCCCGCGCGCTCATGGACGCCCGGTGCCACCCGGGGATCGAGCGCGGCCACCGGGCATCCCGCCTCGGCGAGCCGCTGGGCCAGCTCGACTTCCAGCTGTGCGACCTGATCCGCCACCGGGGCCACCCGGGCCACGACGTCACAGGGCAGCAGACGCAGAGTGAGCTTGTTGGAGTCATGGAGAACGATCGCGTCGTCGGCCGTGAGGCCCAGTGACGCGGCGATCGCCCTGGCCGCGGCCACCGCCCGCGGAACCTCCGAGACCCGCATCGTCGCCCGGTCCTCCCCCGTGAGCTCCGCGATGATCGTGCATACGGTCCGACAGGCGCACCGTACCAAGGCGGGCGCGCCGCCCCGAACGATTAATTTCCGGTGCCCCTCGGTACCACTCGGTACCGGGGGGCGACGGATCAGGCAGAATCGCCGACCGTGCCCACACCTCCCGATCCCGCCGTCCTCTACCCCGACATCGCGGTGCACGGCAGTCTCGCCGCCGCGCTCCGGGCCGGGGCGGAGGGCCGCCTCGACGCCGTCCCCGTCACGTCCTCGGAGGCCGAGCCGCTGCTGCACGCGACGGTGCCAAGCACCTTGCCGCACCGGGGGCCGCTCCACATCACCGCGTGGGAGCACCGACGGCGATGGTCGATCCGGGGTGAGGAGCCCTTCCAGACCCTGGCACTCGTCGACGGCCTGACGACCGACCTCGCGGAGCTTGCCGGGGCCGCCCTGGCCTGGCACGACGGAGAAGCGCTGGACGCCGTCCGCCGGGCGGCCCCTTTCGTGCATCTGACCGGCCGGTTCGAGGTCCCCGACAACGACCCGGGGCGCCTGACGGCGTCCGAATGGCAGGGCATGCGGCGGGAGGCCGCCGAACTGACATACGCCTGGCACGAGACGTACCAGGCCCTCGTCGAGGCGGCCCACGCCGAGCCGGCGCTGCGCGCCCTCTACCCCTTCACGAGCCACTGGGCCCTGCGCTTCTCGACCACCACCCGTCCGGCGCTGACCGTCGTCGGACCGTCCCTGAGCGCGAACAGCGACGGCACGTACGGGGTGGGCAGGGGGTTCGTCACCCCGGACCTCGGCACCTTCGCCACGGCGCACGAGGCCGTGGCCATGGCCGTACGCCATCTCCCGTCACCGCTCGGCCCGGTCGCACTCGGCGGCTGACCGCCCCATGGGCGTGGACCGGTACGACCGGTCCACCCCTGCCGTCCCCCCTTCGCCCTGCCGCCTCAGCCGAGCTCTTCCGCCAGGCCGATGACGATCCCCTCCGGGCCGCGGACGTAGCAGAGCCGGTAGATGTTCTCGAACTGCTCGACCTCACCGACGAGTTCGGCGCCGTGGGTGCGCAGGCGGGCGATGACGTCGTCGATGTCGTCCACGGCGAACATGACGCGGCGGATGCCCAGGGTGTTGGCCGGCGCGTCCTCCGGTACCGAGCCGATGGCCTTCGGTGTGTGGAACTTCGCCAGCTCGATCCGGCCGGGAGCGTTCGGGATGCGCAGCATCGCGACGTCCTGGCGGACGTCGTCGACCCCGATGACCCGCTCCACCCAGCGCCCCTCCACCGGGCCCCTGCCCTCCAGCTCCATGCCGAGTTCGACGAAGAACGCGATGACGGCGTCCAGGTCCTCGACGACGATGAGCACGTTGTCCATGCGCCGTACTGCCATGCCGGGCCTCCTCGGTGCGGTCGATGCGGCCACGATGGGCCGACCTGCGGGTCACGCAAGCGATCTCAGCCCACGTGCAGGACTCGGAAGCGGCCGGGGTCCGCCGGGTCCCGGTCCGCCACCTGGATCGGTGCCCCGGTCCACTGCCACACGCTGACCCCCGGCGCCCGTCCGAACCCGATCCGACCCCGGGTGCCCTCGACCGTGACGCCCGGCCAGGACTCGGCGATGCGTGCTCGGTCCGTGCCGTGCCGGCGCAGCACCTCAGCGAGGACGGTGACCGTGTCGTAGCCCTCGTACCCGACGAACGAGGGCGGTTGGCCCAGCCGCTCGCGAAGGCCCGCCTCGACTCGTGCGCCAAGTGGGCTGAGTTTCTCCGGCAGATAGCGCAGGAAGGGGACCCCGGCACCGTCGTCGCCCAGCAGCGTCCTCCACGAGGCGAACTCCGGCTGGCCGGCCGGAGCACCCGTCAGGAGCTCGGCGAGACGCCGGTCGCGGCGGACGGCACGGACGATCGGCACCGCGGGCTCCGGGGAGCCGACCAGGAGAAGGAGAACCGTCGCGCGATGCTCGACGAGCGCGTCGCACAGGGACGTCGGGGCATGTTCCCGCACATCGAGTTCGACGACGGTGCCGCCGCGCGCGCCGAGGTGGTCCCGGAGGATTCGGACTCCGGACGCCCAGTACACGCTCGGCTGGGTCGCCACGGCGATGCGCGTGTGGCCCGCGTCGAGGAGGAAGTCGGCGTAGACGCGCCAACCCCGGGACTGTGGCGGGGAGAGTCGGGCGACCTGGTCCGTCGGCTGCTCGGTGAGTGCGTCGAGGACCGCCGACGAGCACAGGAACGGCACACCGAGCGCGTCCGCGCGGGCCGCGGCGGCGCGAGCGACGACGCTGTGGTACTCCCCGGCCAGCGCCACCACGCCCAGCCCGGCCGACTCCGCCACGGCCGCCTCGGCCCTGTGCGGATCCGCCGCGGTGTCCCGGACCACGAGCTCGAGCGGCCTGCCGCCGATGCCACCGGCGTCGTTGACCTCGCCGACGCCCATCTCGATCCCGGCCAGCAGGTGTTGACCCGCCTCGACCCAGCCCGGTCGCGTCAGCGGAACGAGAACACCGATCCGCACGGGCGGTCCGCCCGCCCGATCCGCCGCGGCCGGTGACATGGCCTCATCGTTGTCCACGTCGTCTCCCCTCCCCCTCACTCGTCACCCCGCGCCGCCCCCAGCACCAGCCGCCGGATGTCCGCCAGGTCGGCCTCGAACTCCGCCGTGAGGTCGACCGGCAGGTCCAGCCAGGGGCCGAGCCTGCTGTGGCCCGGGAGTTCGCTCTCCGGGAGCTGTCCGCGGCGCCCGCGCGGGTCGAGGGCGCCGGGGGTGAAGCGGCCGGACGCCTCCGAGGTGGCGAAGCCGATGACGAAGGTGCTGATCAGCCGCTCCAGTCGGGGCACCTCCGAATCCGGGACCCCGGCCTCGAGGAGGGCGAGGTAGATGATGTCCACCGCGCGCACGGCGTCCGGTGTGACGGCGGGTCGGGAGAAGAGCAGGTGCGCCGCCCAGGGGTGACGCTGGGTCACCTCCCGGCAGGCGTGGGCGAGGGCGTCGAGCCGTTCGTCCCAGGCCGGCTCCCGTGCCCCCTGCGCCGCGTCGGTCGGCAGCAGCGCGGACAGCAGGCGTCCGACCATGCCGTCCAGCAGCGCCGCCTTGTCCTTGACGTGCCGGTACAGCGCCATCGGCGTGACGCCGACCCGCTCGGCCAGCGCACGCATCGACACCGCCTCCAGGCCACGCTCGTCGGCGATGGCCAGGGCCGCGTCCAGGATCTCTTCCCGTCTGCCACTCATGGGTCTACAGTGTAGACGTATACACCGTAGACATGGGGAGGGCAGATGCTTGTCACGAACGACCTGGTGAAGTCCTACGGCCGACATCGCGCGCTGGACGGTTTCGACCTGACGGTCGAGCCGGGCGAGATCGTCGGCCTGATCGGCCACAACGGCGCCGGCAAGACGACCTTCGTGGAGACCGTCACCGGTCTGGTGCGGCCCGACGCGGGCCGCGTCCGCATCGGGCCGTACGACGCGCTGAGCGAGGGCCGGGCCGCGCGGCGGCTGGTCGGGGTGGCTCCGCAGGAGCTCGCCCTGTACGGAAGTGTCACCGTGCGGGAGAACCTGCGGCTGTTCGCCGGACTGGCCGGGCTCCGGGGCCTGCGCCGGGACGCCGGGATCACGCGGGTCCTGGAGGAGCTTCAGCTGTCGGCGGTGGCGGACCGGACCGTGGGTGTCCTGTCCGGCGGACAGCGGCGCCGGGTCCAGGCGGCCACCGCGATGGTCGGCTCACCGCCCCTGCTCCTGCTCGACGAGCCGACGGCCGGCGCCGATCCGGAGACCCGCTCCGCCCTGCTGGCCGCCGTGAGGGCCCGCGCCGACGCCGGGGCCGCCGTCGTCTACACGACCCACTACCTCCCCGAACTCGTCGACCTGGAGGCCACGTTGGCGCTCGCGCGGGCCGGCCGGATCATCGCACGCGGCACCCAGGAGGAGCTCACCCGGCACCTTCCCGCAGAGCTCCGGGTCACCTTCGCCGACCCGGCCGAACCCGACGTCCGTATGCCGAGCACGGATCCCGGCGCCGACCTCGCGGCCCTGCTCGCCTCCGGCCGCACACCCGCCTCCGTCGACGTCCACCGGCCCGGCCTGGACGACCTCTACCACTCCCTGGAATCGACACCACCCGAAGCCACGGCCGGAGACGCCATGGCGCCGAAGACCACGGCGCCCGAGAGGACGGAACCCCACGATGCCGCCGCATGAGTCCGCGACCCGCCTGAGCGTCCTGATCCGCCACAACGCGCTGCTGATGCTGCGCGAACCCGGCCCCCTGCTGAGCCGGACGGTCCTGCCGCTGGTCTTCATGACCCTGCTGCGCCCGCTCTACCTGTCGGCGCAGGGCCGGGCGGCCGGTACCGAACAGGCGGTCGTCGGCACGCTGGTCACCTTCTCGCTGCTCGCGCTCAGCATCTCCGGCAACGCGATCCTCTCCGAGCGTCTCGGCCGCACCTGGGACCGTCTGCGCGGCACGCCCCTGCACCCGGCGGAACTGCTCCTGAGCAAGGCGGTCCCCGTCCTCACCGCGCTGCTCGCCCAGCAGTTGCTGATCGTCGGCTTCGGGGTGTGCGTGTTCGGACTGCGCGTGCCGCATCCGTTCCTGCTGCTGGGGGTCCTGCTCAGCTGGTGCTGCACACTGCTCGGCCTCGGGGCGCTGCTCGGTGTGCTGGTCCGGTCGATGGGTGAGCTCTCCGCCGCCTACGACATCGGCGGCATGCTCCTCAGCAGCGTCGGCGGCGCGCTCGTGCCGCTCGCCGTCCTGCCGGCCTGGGTCGCGGACGTCGCCCCGGTCTCCCCCGGCTACTGGGCCGCGCACGGTCTGCGGGCCGCTCTCGCGGGCGACACCCACACGGCGGCGGTGGCCTGCGGCACGCTGTTCGGCACGGCCGCGGCCTGCGCGACCCTGGCCGCGGTCCGGCTCCAGGGCCGCAGCGGCCGGGTGGTGGCGCTCTAGCCGGGCAGGTTCCTCGGGGCTCCCCCTCAGGCGCAGGTGGGAGGGAGCCGACCCGGGCCACGACCGGCTCGACAGCGCCCGGCGCCGACCGCCGATGGTCGGGCGAGGGGCGCAACCGCCCTTACGCGAGGCCCCCGTTGCTCTTGAGCAGCTGGCCGTTGACCCACTGCCCTTCCCGTGAGCACAGGAAGTCCACCAGGTGCGCGGTGTCCTGCGGGGTGCCGAGGCGGCCGAGCGGGGTGGCTTCGAGGCAGTGTGTCCGGATCTCCTCGGACATCCAACCCGTGTCCACGGGACCGGGGTTGACGGCGTTGGCGGTCACGCCCAGGTGGGCGAGTTCGTGGGCGGCCGCCAGGGTGATGCGGTCCATCGCGCCCTTGCTCGCCCCGTAGGGCAGGTTGCCCACGGTGTGGTCGCTGGTGAGGCTGATGATCCGGCCGGTGCCCGGAGTCGCGGTGCAGCGGCGGCCGAACTCCCGGATCAGCAGCCAGGTCGCCCGGGTGTTGACGGCGAAGTGCCGGTCGAAGCTCTCGACGGTGGTGTCGAGCAGACCGGAGTCCACGGACTCGCAGTGGCTCATGACGAGCGCGGTGACGGGCCCGATCCGGCGCTCCGCCTCGTCGAAGACCCGGGCCGGGGTGCCGGGGTCGGCGAGGTCCGCCTCGATCGCGGCGGTGGCGGCACCCCGCTCGGCGAGGAGCCGCTCGATCGTCGCGGTCGCGCCGGGTTCGACGCCCCAGCTCATGCGGGCGTCATAGGGGGTCCAGTAGGTGAAGGCGATGTCCCATCCGGAGGCCGCCAGTTGGCGCGCGATCCCGGCGCCGATGCCGATGGTGCGGCCCACTCCGGTGATCAGGGCGAGCGGACGAGCATGGGGTTCGGTGCGTGTCGTCACGGGCTGAGATCGTCCCCGAGTGACGGCAGGCCGACAACCGCTTTTCTTGATCGGAACCGGGCGCCCGAGAACACGGAAATGCTGAAAATTGCTCAACTCTGGCACATCCCAGCGCCTCATGAGCCCGCTTGGCCGAAACTCGTCGCCATGTGACTAAAGTTCAACCGCGCCACCGGGGAGTTCTTCGTTTACCCCCGGTAATGCCTTGATTTACGCGATTCACTGCCGCCACTCTTCCTCCACAACCAGCCAAGACTCTGGGGGGAGTTGGCTTATGGAAGGTACGGTTGACGGGTTCCGCTACGGCGTGGTGACCCCGGTCGCCGCGTATCTGATGGCGTGCCTGGGAGGGGCTCTGGGGCTGCGCTGCATCGTGCGGACCCTGCTCAGCCACGAGTCGTGGAAGCCCGGCTGGCTGGCGCTCGGCGCCGCCTCGATCGGCTGCGGCATCTGGACGATGCACTTCATCGCCATGATCGGTTTCCAGGTGGTGGAGACCCGGATCCGCTACGACGTCGGGCTCACGGTGCTCAGTCTCGCGGTGGCGATCGTCGTCGTGGGCATCGGGGTGTTCATCGTCGGCTACCGGGGCGCCAGCACCCTGAATCTGTCCTTCGCGGGCGTCATCACCGGGCTCGGCGTGGCGGCCATGCACTACCTCGGCATGGCGGCACTGCACCTCAACGGGACGATCCACTACGACCCCGCGATCGTCGCGCTGTCCGTGGTCATCGCGATCGTCGCCGCGACCGCGGCCCTGTGGGCGGCCGTCACCATCCGGGGCTTCCTCACGAGCCTCGGGGCCAGCCTCATCATGGGCGTCGCGGTGACCGGGATGCACTACACCGGCATGTCCGCGGTCAGCGTCCACGTGCACAGCAGGCTCGGCGGATCGTGGGCCGGCGACTCACCCACCTCGCTGCTGCTGCCCATGCTGCTGGGACCGGCGATCTTCCTGCTGCTGGCAGGAGTCGTGGTCATGTTCGACCCGCTCCTGGTGCTCGGCGACGGCGACTGGAACCGCCGGCCCGCCTCGGCCCCGCGCACCGCCCCACAGTCCGACTCGCTCTTCGAGGACCAGGACAAGAAGGCGAGCCGGGAGGACCAGGAGCGCCGGGTGGTCCAGGCCCGGGCCCCGCAGGACCCGCACTGGGCGGCACCCCGCGGACCGCAAAGGTGACTCCCCTGTCGGGCCGGTTCTAGATCGTTGTTACGGTGCACCGGTGTCTGACTCCTCACGCGATACCGCCGAAGGCGCCGGCTGGGGCTCCGCCCAACTCGGCGAGTACAAGCGGCTGATGCCGCCCAAGGTCGAGAAGATCTCGTGGCTGAACCCGAGGACGCTGTGGGCCGCCCGCAACGGCGTGGTGGCCTCCTGGTTCGGGGACCCCACGGGCCGTACCCGAAGCCGTTGGGTGGCCCAGCGCGCGGCGGCCGGCGCACCCGCCGACAAGGTGATCCGGCGCGAGGACCCGGAACGCTTCTCGTTCATGGTCATCGGCGACACCGGAGAGGGCGACGACCCCCAGTACGCCGTCGTACCAGGGTTTCTGAAGATCAGTCAGGACACCCGGTTCGCGGTCGTCGCCAGTGACGTGATCTACCCCGTGGGCAGCGCGGACGACTACGACTCCAAGTTCTTCCGCCCGTACCAGGACTATCCGGCGCCGATCTACGCGATACCCGGCAACCACGACTGGTACGAGGATCTCGGCGCCTTCATGCGCGTCTTCTGCGACGACGCACCGCCCCTGGCTCCCGAACCCGCGCCGCGCCCGTTCAGCCGGGCCTGGCTGCGCTCCCTGCTGTGGCACCGGCCGCGCCCCCACGACGGCCAACGCCTCGACCAGGCGCGCCAGTTGCGTGCGGACCCGGCCCAACAGGCCGTCCAGCCCGGCCCGTACTGGGCCGTCGACGCGGGACCGCTGCGCATCATCGGCATCGACACCGGGCTGCTCGGCACCATCGACGCCGAACAGGGCGCGTGGCTGCGCGAAGTCTCCCAGGGCTCCCGCCCGAAGATCCTCATCACCGGCTCGCCCCTGTACGTGGACGGCGAGCACCACCCCTGCGCCATCGAGGGCGGCGGCACCGTCGACGAAATCGTGCGCGACCCGGCGCACCACTTCGTCGCGTCGATCGGCGGCGACATCCACAACTACCAGCGCTACCCGGTCGACGTGGACGGGCGGACCATCCAGTACGTCGTCTCGGGCGGCGGCGGCGCCTTCATGCACGCCACCCACACCATCCCGCGCGTGTCGGTCGCCGACGTCACCGAGCAGGACTTCCGCTGCTACCCGCTGCGCGGCGACTCGCTGGCCTTCTACAGCCGGCTCTACGGCCGCCGCCTGCACCTGCGCCGCTTCTTCACCCTCACCGAGGCCGAGGCCACCGCGGTGATCGCCGAACGGCTCGGCATCCCGCCCATCCGTCTGCCGGGCGAGCCGGCCCGCGTCACCTTCCGCACCCGTCTCGTCGCCAGTCTCCTGGGCGCCGGCGGCCGCCCCGACCGCACCTCGCGGTTCCGGCTCCCGGTGCGCAAGATCTACACGCAGCTGTTCTCGCCCAGCTCGGCGACGTACAGTCCCCCGTTCTTCAAGTGCTTCCTGCGGCTGGACGTCACCCCCGAAGCGGTGCACCTGCGCTGCTTCGCGGCCACCGGCAACCTCGCCCAGGAGATCGAACCGCCCGTCGAGGACGAAGTGATCATTCCGCTGCGCTGATCCGGGAACACGGCAGTAGGCGCCGGGGTTGCCACAGCTGTACTACTTGATTCGTCAAGCTTCCCGGAGGAGCCCGTGCCGTCCACCCCCCGTCCCCTGCGCAAGCTGGGCTTCCTGACCATCGGACTGTTCGACGAGGCGGATCCGCGACGCGGCCACGAGTCGACGCTGGAGATCATCGAACTGGGTGAGCGGCTCGGCTTCGACAGCGCGTGGCTGCGCCACCGCCATCTCCAGTACGGCATCTCCTCGCCCGTCGCCGTCATGGCGGCGGCCTCGCAGCGCACCCGCCGCATCGAGCTGGGCACGGCCGTCATCCCGCTCGGCTGGGAGAACCCGCTGCGCCTGGCCGAGGACCTGGCGACCGTGGACATCCTTTCCGGGGGCCGGATCAACCCGGGCGTGAGCGTGGGCCCGCCGATGCACTTCGACGAGGTCAAGGGGGCGCTGTACCCGGACACGGCCGACGTCGAGGACTTCTCCTACGAGCGGGTGCGCCGCCTCCTCGACCTGGTGCGCGGCAAGCCGGCGAGCGACTTCAGCGGGGTGCGGGGGTTCGAGGTCTTCTCCGATCGCGTCCAGCCGCACTCCCCCGGCCTCGGCCGGCGCCTCTGGTACGGCGGCGGCAGCCTGAGTTCGGCGCGCTGGGCCGGTGAGCACGGCATGAACTTCCTGACCAGCAGTGTCGTCAAGGCAGAGGGCCCAGAGGGGCCGTACGACTTCGCCGAGATCCAGCTCTCGCACATCCGCGCCTTCCGCGCCGCCCACCCCGACGGCGAGGAGGCCCGGGTCTCCCAGGGCCTCGTCGTCATCCCCACCGACTCCGCCTCGCCTCAGCAGCGGGCCAGGTACGAGGAGTACGCGGCGAAGCGCACCCCGCGCACCGCCTCGCCCCAGGGTCCGGCCCGGCTGATGTTCGCGCCGGACATCGTCGGCACGTCGCAGGAGATCGCCGAACGCCTCCACGCGCACGCCGCGTTCCGCGAGGTGGACGAGGTGGCCTTCGCCCTGCCGTTCACCTTCGAACACGAGGACTACGTGCAGATCCTGACGGACATGGCGACGAAGCTGGGTCCGGCGCTGGGGTGGCGGCCGGGGGTGTAGGTCCGCTCGGGCGCCGGGGGCGTCCGCTGCTGCCCCCTCACCACCGCCCCACCTCCGTCCCGGTGATCGCCTGGGACGCCCTGCCGTCCACCCCCACCGGTACGTCCCCGGCGAGCATCACCCGGTGCATGGTCCGGGGGAAGCCGAGGTGGGCGTTGTCGCTGGGGGCCAGGTGGATGGTGGCGCGGTTGTCCCAGAAGGCCACGCTGCCCGGTTCCCAGCGGAAGCGGACCGTGTACTCGGGGCGGACCGCCTGTTCGAGGAGCATGTCGAGGATCGCCCGGCTCTCGGCGCGGGAGAGGTCGGCGATCTGCTCGACGTAGTAGCCGTTGACGTAGAGGATCCGCTCCCCCGTCTCGGGGTGGACGCGTACGAGCGGGTGCAGGGAGGCCACCTGGTGGTCCAGCAGGTGCCGGACGTAGGCGTCGTCGCCGGGACGGGGCTGGTAGCCGACGCCGAGCCGGTGCTCCACGCGCAGCCCGTCGATGAACTCCCGTACCGGGCCCGACAGTCCGGCGTAGGCGGCCGCGAGGTTGGCCCACTGCGTGTCGCCCCCGTACGGCGGGACCGTCTCGGCGCGCAGGATCGTCGCGGCGGGCGGGTCGATCCGGGCGCCGTGGTCGCAGTGCCAGCCTCGCAGCAGCGTGTGCCGTCGGCGTTGCAGCCACTCCTCGTGCTCCATGCCGAACTTCCCGCCCAGCTCCAGCCGGTCGGCCGTCGTCTCGACCTCGGGGAAGTTCGGGGGTGAGGCGCTGCCCCGCTTGCGCAGGACGACGGGCTCACCGAACCGGCGGGCGAAGGCCACGTGCCCGGTGTGGTCGAGCTTCTGTCCGCGGAAGAACACCACCTTCCAGCGCAGCACCGCGGCCCGGATCGCGGCGACCACCGCGTCGTCGAGATCACCGGCGAGATCGACACCGGTGATCTCGGCTCCGATGTGCCCGGCGACCGGGTTCACCTCGATGCCCGCGTCCCACTCCGCCGTGCCGTTGTCCGTCGTCATGCATGCTCCGTAGATCGCCGTGGCCGTCGTACCTCTGAAGCTCCGCACCCCGCGGGGCGCGTCACCCATGGTTGACTGCCCACCGTGGCCACTCCCCCAACTCCCCAGGACCCGGACGCAGCTGTCCAGGAACCGAGCGCGTTCGTACGGCGCGTGCCCACGGGCGAGCGGCTGCCCATGCCCGCCCGCTCGGTGGCGGACTGGGAGACGTTCCGCACCTGCCTCAAGCCGGTCACGGAAGCGCTCTGGGCCGATGCCCACGGGCGCCTGGACGCGATCGGCACCGAGTCCGCCGAGCACGCGAGCGAACTCGGCCCCCTGGTCCAGCGGGTGGAGCGGGCCGTGCCCGGTCTCGACGGGGTCGCCCGGGTCCACGTCAGCCGCTGGGGTGACGGCGCCGCACACCTGCACTTCTGGCTGCTGGCCCGGCCGGCGGGCCTGCTCCAGCTGCGCGGCACCTTCCTGCCGGTGTGGGAGGAACTCCTGCCGTCCCTCCCCGAGGAGGAGCGGCGGCGGAACCACCGGCTGATCGCCAAGAGGGGTGGGTGTCCCAGGGTCACTCCGCGGACTGCGCGAGGTCCAGGTCGAGGGTCGCGGCGTCGGCGTGGCCGAGGGTGAGCCTGGACGCGGCGGGTGGGTAGCCGGCGGCCACGAGTGTGTAGGCGCCGGGTGCGAGGTCGGTGAGTGTGTAGGTGCCGTCGTCGGTGGTGACGACCGAGGCCACGGGGACGCCGTCGGCGTTCAGCAGGGTGACGCGGGTGTCGGCGAGGGGGCGGCCGGTGCGGCCCTGACGGACCGTCCCGGTGAGGGCGCCCGCGGGGTGCAGCGTCAGGTCATGGCGGGCGCTGCCGCTCGCCTCGACCTCGACCGGGACGGCCGCCGGACGGTGTCCCCGCGCGCTGACCTGGAGGGTGAAGTGCCCCGAGTGCAGACCGGCGAGGGTGTAGTCACCGCCCGCTCCCGAGGTGCTGCGGGCGACGACGTCACCCGCCGGATCGAGGATCAGGACGGTCGCCCCGGCCAGCGGCGTGCCCTCCGCGTCGCCCACGACACCGTGCACGCTCGCCGTACCTGGCGTAGCCGCCCTACCCGGCGTCCCCGGCGCGACGGCGTCGCCCGGCAGTGTCACCGTGCAGGACGTCGGCCCGTCGCCGACCATGAGGTTCGTGGCCTGGGGCCGGTGTCCTTCGGCGGCCACGACCAGGGTGTAGGCGCCCGGGTGGGGCCGGGGCATCGTGCCGGTGCCGTCCTTCCGGGTGCGAGCCCGGGCCGTCAGGCGTCCGCTCCGGTCGATCAGGGTGAGCGCGGCACCGGCGACCGGTCGCCCGGAGGGGTCCTGGACACGGCAGACGAGCCCGGACGTGCCGCCCGCGTCCGTCGGGTGGGCCGCACCCGCGGCGCCGCCGCCAGCCGTGGAGACGGGCTCCGCCGCTACCGGCGCCCCCGCGACGGATGCCACCGGCACGGCCCCCACCACGGCTGGTCCCACCGCGACGCGGCCCCGGATCAGGGAAGCCGCCGCGGCCGCCAGTGACATCGCGATGGCCAGCGAGAACACCACAACGAGGCCGTCGTGGAAGGGGTGCGAGATCAGGTGGGGGAAGAACTCCTGCCCCGTCAGCTTCGCCGCGTTGGCCGCCGGGAGGTGGTCGAGGATGCTGCTGCCGAGCAGGTGCTGGATCGGGTTGTAGCCGAGGAACGCGGCGAACAGCACGCCGACGGGCGGGAGCCCGGCGACCGCGTGCGCGGCCTGGGTGGGAACGCCCTGGGCGGTCAGTCCGGAGGACAGCGTCTGCGGCAGGGAGCCGGACAGACCGGCCACCATGAGCGAGAAGAAGACGCCCATGGAGAGCACCATGCCGGCGTTCTGGAAGGTGGCGCGCATACCGGAGGCGGCGCCGCGGGCCTCGGCCGGCACGCTCGACATGATGATCGAGGTGTTGGGCGCGGCGAACAGGCCCCCGCCGAGTCCGTTGAGGAAGATCAGCAGCGCGAAGACCCAGTAGTCGAAGTCGGTGGGCAGGGCGAGCAGCCCGGCGAAGGAGCCCGCCATCACCGCGAACCCGGCGGCGGCGAACAACCGGGCCCCGTACTTGTCGGACAGGTATCCCGACACCGGCCCGGCGACCAGGAAGCCGACGGTCAGCGGAAGCATGTAGATGCCGGCCCACAGCGGGGTGTCGGCGTAGTCGTAGCCGTGCAGCGGCAGCCAGATGCCCTGGAGCCAGATGATGAGCATGAACTGGAGTCCGCCGCGCGCGATGGCCCCCAGCAGAGCGGCCGCGTTGCCGCCCGCGAACGCGGTGTTCCGGAACAGCCGCAGCGGGAACATGGGTTCGGCCACCCTCGCCTCGATCACGCAGAAGGCGACGAGTACGGCCACCCCGCCGATCAGCCCGGCGAGCACCCAGGGGTTGGTCCAGCCCATGGTGTGGCCGCCGTAGGGCTGGATGCCGTAGGTGATGCCCGCCAGCAGCGCGGTCAGGCCGACGGCGAAGGTGAGGTTGCCCCACCAGTCCATGCGGCCCGGGGTGCGCACGCCGGTCTCGTGCAGGGACTTGTACGCCCACACCGTCCCGATCAGCCCGATCGGCACGTTGACCCAGAACACCGAGCGCCAGTTCCACGTCACCAGGGCCCCGCCCAGCACCAGGCCCAGGAAGGACCCGGCGATACCGGCGACCATGTTGACGCCGAGGGCCATGCCCCGCTGCCGGGCTGGGAAGGCGTCGGTGAGGATGGCGGCCGAGTTGGCCATCAGCATGGCGCCGCCGACGGCCTGCACGATCCGCCAGCCGATCAGCCACAGCGCCCCGCTGCCGCCGTGGAACGGGTCCAGGGACAGGACGACCGAGGTCAGGGTGAAGATGAGGAACCCGGAGTTGTAGATGCGGACCCGGCCCCACATGTCGCCGAGCCGGCCCAGGGCGACCACCAGCACGGCCGTGACGAGCATGTAGCCCATCAGCATCCACAGCAGATAGCTGACGTTGGCCGGCTGGAGCGGATCGAGGCGGATGCCGGTGAAGATGCCCGGCAGGGAGATCAGCACGATCGAGCTGTTGATGGTGGCGAGCAGGATGCCGAGCGTGGTGTTGGTCAGGGCCACCCACTTGTAGCGGGGATGCTCGACGCCTATCCACGCGCTGCGTCCCCGATGCCGGACGGGTCCCGTGCCGGCGGTGTGCTGGATCGTTTCATCGGTGGCCATGACTGACTGCCCTCTCTGCTGTTTTCTGCCGGAGCCCGAGGAGCGACGGACGGTGTTCTCGACAGGCCGATCACGAGACGGCCGAGCCCGGGAGGGCCGAGCGCGGGACCGCATGCCGACGCACGCCCCCCGGCACGAGCACGGGCACGGGCGACTCCGTCCCGGGCAGAAGTGACACCGACCTAGGCGCAGGTGACCCCGACCCAGGCACGGTCACGCCGGCCCAGACACAGGTGACACCACCGACCGAAGTCCCGCGAAGCTCAGGCCTCGTCGCCCTCGGCATCCACGAGTGCCGGTTCATCGACAAGTCGACGTACCAGAGGCGCGACCGTCCGCATCGCGGATCCCAGTGCCCGCCGCTCCTCCTCCGAGAGGGTGGCCAGCAGGCGGGCCAGCCGGGCGTTCCGTTCCCTTCTGCGCTCGGCGAGCACCTCCCGACCGGCGTCGGTCAGGGCCACGAGCGTGACCCGGCCGTCGCCGGGATCGCTCACCCGCACCGCCAGGCCCTGGTTCTCGAGCCGCTGCACGAGCTGGGTCATCGACGGCTGCGCGACCCCTTCCGCCACCGCCAGCGCGGTCAGCCGGGCGGGGCCATCCCGCTCCAGCCGACCCAGCGTGGAGGCGGTGGTGAAGCTCATGCCCCTGCGGTCCGCGAGACTCCGGATCACGACCCCCGCGACTTCGGCCAGCGCCCCGGCGATCTCCTCGGGCTCCATCTCGTCCACAGCCCCATTTGTATCACCGACCTATATAGGCAGCCTATTAAAAACCGGTAAGGATCACCCCCAGCGCCCTGGCGGCCCGCCTCAGACCGCGAACTCCCGTATCACCACGTCCTCGAACACCGCCGTACCGTCGATCGAGAACAACGCGACCCCGGTGTCGATCAGATAGGGGAAGACTGCCGAGGAGTGCACGTACCGCCCGTCGTCGACGAACATCTCCACCGAGGTCCGGTCCACGAGGATCCGCAGCCGCACCCGGTCCCCCGAGAAGGGGCTGTGGCTCTCCTGCCACCGGCCGGTCGCGTCCGGGTTCACCGTGCCGCGCCGGTTGAGGAAGGCGTAGTCGCCGTAGACACCGGCGTCGATGTGCCGGCCCCCGTCCGGGGAACGGCGCAACTGCACGCCCGCGCCCCGGAGTTGGTCCCAGCTGATCGCACAGCTCAACTCGTAGGCGATGCCCGTGTAGTCCAGGACGCGGGTGCCTGTGACCTCGAGGTCGCCGAGGTTCACCGTCCGGGACACGTGGTCGGACAGCGCGGCCACCGGCTGTGAGGCCAGGTAGTACACCCCGGACGCGTCCCGCTTCAGCGAGACCTCGCGGACGATCGAGTCGGTGCCGTTGAACCCGTCGCAGTCGATCGTCGGGGCGGTGTTCGCGTAGTCCCAGTTGTTGAGCCACCCGATCGCGTACCGCTTCGCCTCGTCCACCACCCCGCCCGGGGACCGCTTCTCGAAGGTGACGGCCCCGTACCAGTCCCAGCCGTGGTCCAGCCACTGCGGGTCGGAGGCGTCCGCCGTGAAGGTCGTACCGTCGAAGGAGCCGGTCCAGTACGCGTACGTGTTGGGCAGCCCGGAGCCCTTCCCGTTCGCGCTCACGCCCAGCACCCACTTGCGCGTGCCGTCCGCGGCCGTGATCCGGAACAGGTCGGGGCACTCCAGCACCCCGATCCCGTCCTTGATGAAGCCGCTGACGTACGTCCAGGACTTCAGGTCGGGCGAGTGGTAGAACCCGACCTTGTTGTTCTCGGCGAGCGCCATCACCCACCGTCCGCGCTCCTCGTCGCGGATCACCTTGGGGTCTCGGAAGTCGCGCCCACCGGGGTTCGGCAGGACGGGATCGGTGCCGTAGTTGGTGAAGGTGCGGCCGCCGTCGGTCGACCAGTACAGGTACTGCGCCTGGTCGGCGTCCCCGTCGTGCGGGGACATCGTGGCGAGGACGACGACCGCGCCGGCCCCGAAGCCCGCGGTGTTGCCGGTGTCGACGACCGCGGAGCCCGACCAGACGTCCCCGTTCGCCGTCGTGTTCTTGGGTACCGCCACGCCCCGGTCCGTGAAGGAGACCAGGTCGGAGCTGGTGGCGAGGCGCCAGGCGGTACCGACGACACCAGCTGTCCAGTCGGCGTTGTAGAGGTAGTAGTAGTGGTACTCGCCGTCGATCCACACCGGTCGCTGCGGGTCGTTCTTCCACTGGTCGGGGACCGTGAAGTGGTACTCGGCACGGTAACTCGCGCACCCGGCGGCCGACTTGGGCTTCGCCGCGGCCGGCCCCACGGGCAGCAACGCGGCCGTCGCCCCCGCGGCCGATCCCGCGAACAGGGCTCTCCTGGAGATCCCACGCATCACACATCGTTCCTCTCGCTGACGAAACGGCGGCTCATGTGGATCAGGACTGTGGGACCTAACTCGTTAAAGGTCAAGGGTGCGCGGGCCTTGACAGGGCACTGAGCCGCTTCCCATCATCTGGGGCATCAGAATCTGGCTAACACGAGTTAGGCTCTTGGATGACCGACTCGCACGTCACCCGTCGCACCTTGTTGCGGTACGGCGCCTATGGCGCGGGCGCCGCCGCGCTCGCCGGCACCGCCGCGAGCTGGGACCGGCTCACCGGAGCCGACATTCCCGGCCGCGACGACGGCTCCCTCGTCGTCGCCACCCTCGGTCCCGCCTACGGCCCGGAGGCGATCCGCACGCTCACCGAGGGCTTCAAGAAGGTCCACCCCGACATCAAGCTGCGGATCAACGCCGTGCAGGCCACGGACTGGTCGGACTTCTTCGCGAAGATCCTCACCCAGATCGCGGCGGGCACCGCCCCTGACCTCGTCTACGTCGCCACCGAGGGCGTCCAGCTGTTCGCCCAGCGCCTCGGCGTCGCCCTCGACAAGTGGGTGCAGCGGGACGCGGCCGAACTGCGCGAGTACTTCGCCGACGTCCACCCCTCGCTGGTGGAGTCGATGATGTACGAGGGCAGCCTCTACCAGCTGCCGGTCGAGTTCAACGCGGCCGACATGTACCTCAACAGCCAGGTCCTCAAGCGGGCGGGCGCGGGCTTCCCCGCCGCCGACTGGACCCGCGACGACTTCACCGAACTCCTGCGGGACATGAAGAAGTCGAGCGGCTCGCAGTTCACGCCCTACTTCTGGACCAACCGACTGTGGGGCGGAGTGGTCCCCTGGCTCTTCGCCAACGGCACCAACCTGCTCGCCGAGTCCAAGGCCCCGGGCGGCGCCTGGCTGTGGGACGGCTTCTACCCGAGCGCCGAGCGCAGGGGCCGCGGGGGCGGCTTCCGGTGGACGACCCCGCAGGCCACGGACGCGCGGGTCGAGGAGTCGTACGACTATCTCGCCTCCCTCATCCAGGAGGACCTGTGCACCCGCCCCGAGGGAGGCAACGGCCAGAACCTCATCGGGGTGTTCTCCACCGGCCGGGTCGGGGTGACCCCCGCGGGCGGCTTCTGGGCGGGCGGTCTGCATCTCGCGGGTATGCAGCCCGGCAGCTTCGACGTGCAGTACTTCCCGCGCTGGCGCACCCAGCGCATGCAGTTCGGCGCGGCCGGCTACGCGCTCCTGCGCACCTCGAAGAGGCAGGACGAGGCCTGGGAGTTCATCAAGTTCGCCGCCCGCCGGGACACCCTCATGCGGCTGTTCGAGACCAACCAGACGACCCCGGCCCGCCGTTCGATGCTGACCGCGGACCGCTACCGGGAGACGGGTCCCCGGCACTGGCAGGTCTTCTACGACACCCTCGACAAGTTCCCCGACACCGGCCCGATCCCGGCGCCGCCGCAGGTCGCCGAGGTCGAGCAGGTGCTGCTGAAGCACACCGGGACCGCGCTGTCCTCGCGCCGCTCGGTCGGCCCCGCGCTGCGCCGGATGCAGAGCGATCTGGAGAAGGCCATGGAGCGTGAGGTATGACGAACACCGAGATTCCCGCCGTACGACCGTCACGGCCCGCCCCCGCACCCGCCACCGGCGCCGGCACCGCGAGGCCCTCGGCCCGTGACCGCGGCACCCGGCTGCTGGCCACGCTGTTCCTCGCGCCGACCGTCGTCGGCATCGTGGTCTTCACGGTGGTGCCGATCGTCGGCTCGATCGTGCTGAGCCTGTTCCACTGGAACGTCATCGACTCCCCGAGCTGGGCCGGGGCCGCCAACTACCGTGAGGTCTTCACCGATTCGACCGTCCTGGTCTCCTTCCGCAACACGCTCGTCTTCATGGTGCTCGCGGTCGCGCTCCAGCTGCTGATCGCCCTGACCCTGGCGCTCGCGGTGAACGGGCGGATGCCGGTGTGGCTGCGGTCGGTGTTCCGCTCGGCGTTCTTCTTCCCGCTGGTGCTGTCGGCGGCGTCGATCTCGGTGGTGATGAAGTACCTGTTCAACCAGGACTTCGGGGTCGTGAACTGGGCGCTCGGGCTCATCGGGATCGCCCCGGTGCCCTGGCTGACGTCGGAGAACTCGGCGATGGCCGCGGTGATCCTGGTCTATGTGTGGCAGCAGTTCGGCTTCTCGTTCCTGCTGTTCGTGGGCGGGCTCAACAACATCCCCAAGGAGATCCACGAGGCGGCCTCCCTCGACGGGGCGACCGGGCTGCGCAAGCACCTGCACGTGACGCTGCCGCTGTTGTCGCCGACCCTGCTGGTGGCGACCGTCGTCGGGGTGATCAACGCGCTCCAGGTCTTCGAGCAGCCGTACGTGCTGACCGACGGCGGGCCCGGCGACTCCACCCGCACCGTCGTGATGGTGATCTACGAGTCGGCGTTCGAGCAGCTGCGCTTCGGTGAGGCGTCCGCGGTGGGCGTACTGCTGTTCGTGCTGATCATGGCGGTCACCGCCCTCCAGTTCCGGCTCAGCCGGCGTTTCGTCCACTACCAGTGAGCCGGGTGAAGTCCCCATGAGCCAAGCGACGTTGACGATGAGCCGTACCCGGCACACCCTCGCCCCCTGGGCGCGGATCGCCGGACTGACGCTGTGCGCCCTGCTGACCCTGGGCCCGGTCATCTGGACGGTCTCCACCTCCCTGCGCACCCCGGCGGAGTCCTTCGACCTGCCGCCGAAGATCATCCCGACGAACCCGACGGTCGAGTCGTACCGCGGGGTCTTCGACCAGATCGACGTGTGGCTGCTGGCGCTGAACTCGACGCTGGTGACCGCCCTGATCGCGGTCGGCCAGATGATCACCGCGGGGCTGGCCGGTTACGCCTTCGCGCGCCTCGAATTCCGCTTCAAGAAACCCCTGTTCGGGCTGGTCCTCGCGACCATGATGGTGCCCTTGCAGGTCACGATCGTGCCCGTGTTCCTGGTGCTCAAGTCCATGCACCTGACCGACACCCTGCTCGGCCTGATCATCCCGGCGTTCCCGACCGCCTTCGGCACCTTCCTGATGCGCCAGTACTTCCTGGGCATGCCCAAGGACCTGGGCGAGGCGGCGATGCTGGACGGCGCGGGGCCCTGGCGGACCTTCCGGTCGGTGTACGCGCCACTGGCCACGCCCGGCCTCGCGATCGTCGGGGTCCTCGCCTTCAACTACCACTGGAACGAGTTCTTCCGGCCACTGATCCTGGAGACCTCCGGCCAGAACTACACCCTGCCCCTGGGGCTGGTCTCCCTCCAGGGCAACCTCGGCACCGGCTCCATCTCGGTGGTCCTCGCCGGTGTCGTGCTCTCGATGATCCCCGCCGTGGCCGTGTTCCTCGTCGGCCAGCGCCCTCTCCGCGAGGGCATCACCTCCGCAGGAGTCAACCGTTGACGCACGACCCCAACGCCCCCCGCTTCCGGGTCCGTCCGCCCGCCCACTGGGCCAACGACCCGAACGGGCCGTTCCGTTGGCGTGGCCGCCACCACCTCTTCTTCCAGCACAACCCGCAGGCACCCGTGCACACGAACGTCCACTGGGGTCATGTCTCCAGCCCCGACCTCGTCCACTGGGAACACCATCCGATCGCCCTCACCCCGACGCCCGGCGGCCCGGACGAGGCGGGCTGCTGGTCGGGGTGCGTGGTCGACGACGACGGCGTGCCCACCGCCGTGTACACCGGCGTCGACCACCGGCACACCGGTCTCGGCACGGTCTGCCTGGCCCGGGCGGTCGTACCGGACGACGAGACCCTGACCGACTGGAAGCCGCTGCCCACCCCGGTGGTCGCAGGGCCGCCGCCCGGCCTCGACGTGGTGATGTTCCGCGACCCGTTCGTCTTCCGCGCCGAGGGACGGCGCTGGGCCCTCGTCGGCGCCGGCCACGCCGACGGGACGCCGTCGGTCCTGCTGTACGACTGCGAGGACCTGCTCGACTGGCGGTTCGCCGGCGTCTTCCTCGACGGCTGGGACCCGGTCGCCGCCGAGGTGTTCGGCGACAAGGCGACCGGCTGGGAGTGCCCGGCGCTGTACGAGACTCCCGGCGGGGACTGGGTGCTGGTGGTGTCCCTCTGGGACGGGGCCCCGTGCGCCACCGCGTATCTGACGGGCCGGGTCGATGCCGGGCGGTTCGCGCCACGCGGCGGCGGCCGGCTCGACCACGGCCGTGACCTCTACGCCGCCACCCTCCTCCAGGAACCCGGCCGGGCCCTGCTCTGGGGCTGGTCCTGGGAGGCACGCGGACAGGACGAGGTGGACCGGGCCGGGTGGGCGGGGGTCCTCACCGCGCCCCGGGTCATCGACGTCGGCCCGGACGGGCTGCTGCGCGTGGCACCGGCCCCCGAGCTCGAACTCCTGCGTGCCGCCGAGCCGTTCGTCACGGAACCCGGAGTCCGGGCGCCGCTCCCCGGGGCGTACGACCTGACGGTCACCGCCCGCTCCCGCACCACCGTGTCCCTGGCCCGCTCGGCGTCGGGAGCGGAGCTCACGGTGGTGCTGGACCCGGAGGACGGCAACGTGACCCTGGATCGCGACGACTGGCCCCGCACCGGCGGACAGGGACCGGTCACCGTGGGCACTCCCGGCACCCGGGGCCGGGACATCACGGTCCGGCTCCTCGTCGACGGCTCGCTGTTCGAGCTCTTCGTCGACGACCGCGCGAGTGTCACCGAGCGGATCTACCGGCGTCCCGACGACGTGACCGAGCTCCTCGTCACGGGCGAGGGCGCCGCGGTCACCGGATGGGAGCAGGTCCCACCGACGAGCGGCTGATCACCGGGCACGCGAGCCGCCGTACCGTCGCGGGCGGCGTCCTCCCGGTGTCGATGGCGTCCAGGAGCAGCCGGGCGGCGGCCTCGCCCATCGCCCGGTGCGGCAGCGCGACCGAGGTGAGGGGCGGGGTGAGGAAGGCGGCCATGTGCTCCTGGTCGTCGTAACCGACCACGGAGAGGTCGTCGGGGACGGTGAGGCCGAGCCTGGTCGCGGCGTGCAGGGCGCCTGCCGCGACCCGGTCGTTGTAGCAGAAGATCCCGGTGGGGCGCCGGTCCGCGGGGACGCCGTCGAGGAGCCGGGTGGCGCCCTCGTGGCCGCTGGAGATCTCGCCGCCCGTACGCACGATCCACTCCTTCGGGACGGTGATCCCCTCCGCCCGCAGCGCGTCCCTGAAGCCCCGCAGCCGCTCCACCGACGCGATGTCGTCCTGGCCCCCGACCAGCGCGATCCTGCGGTGCCCCTGGTCGAGGAGCAGCCTGGCCGCCGTACGGCCGCCGGCTCGTTCGGCGGGGACGACGGCCGGCAGGGAGCCGTCGTCGGGCACGCAGTTGGCGAGGACGGAGTGGGTGCGGTGCAGGCCCTCGGGGACCCGGACGCGGCGCAGCGACATGGCCGCGTAGATGATGCCGTCCACGCGCCGGTCGAGGAGTTCGGCGACGGCGGCGTCCTCCTTGGCCCGGTCGCCGCCGGAGTCGACCGTCAGGACCAGGTGGTCGCTGCCCCAGGCCGTCTCCATGGCCCCGCGCAGCAGCCGTCCGGCGAAGGGCGAGGAGGCGATCTCGTCGGTGACCAGGCCGATCACCGCCGTACGGCGGCGGCGCAGTCCGCGGGCGACGGGGTCGGGGCGGTAGCCGAGCTCCGCGGCGGCCTCGCGGATGCGTTCCTGGGTGGCGGGCGAGAGGTTGCCCTCGGCGCGGCCGTTGAAGACGAAGGAGACGGCGGTGTGGGACACCCCGGCGAGCCGGGCGACGTCCCGTGACGTGGCACGTGCGGATCCCGCCGGCCGCTGCTCCTCGGTGCTTCCCATGCCGTCCGCTGTCCTCGTCCCCGCCCGTCAGGTTGATCACCGCTCACCCTATCCGTGAGGCTGGGGGGACGACACAGTCAAGGGAAGGTCCGCACGTGATCAGCATCCCGACGCACACCTTGAACGACGGTACGACGGTCCCGGCCGTGGGACTCGGCACCTGGCCGATGGACGACGCCGAGGCGGAGCGCGCCGTCGGCACCGCCCTGGAGAGCGGCTACCGGCTCGTCGACACGGCGACCAACTACCGCAACGAGACCGGTGTCGGTCGTGGCGTGGCCGGCAGCGGCGTCCCGCGCGAGGAGATCGTCGTGACGACGAAACTCCCGGGCCGCCATCACGGCTACGAGGAGACCCTGGCGTCCTTCGAGGAGTCCCGCGCCCGGCTGGGCCTCGCGTACGTGGACCTGTTCCTGATCCACTGGCCGCTCCCCCGCGTCGACAAGTACGTCGACTCGTGGCGGGCCATGATCAAGCTCCGTGAGGACGGTCTCGTCCGGTCGATCGGGGTCTCCAACTTCACGGTCGCCCACATCGAGCGGCTGGAGAAGGAGACCGGGGTCCTGCCGTCCGTCAACCAGATCGAGCTGCACCCCCTCTTCCCGCAGGACGA
The DNA here is from genome assembly GCF_058382285.1 of Streptomyces sp. LS-MS-L19. Classification (NCBI taxonomy): domain Bacteria; kingdom Bacillati; phylum Actinomycetota; class Actinomycetes; order Kitasatosporales; family Streptomycetaceae; genus Streptomyces; species Streptomyces sp. LS-MS-L19. The sequence goes on from NZ_JBYCLL010000001.1 coordinate 479,266, forward strand.
GCTGCGCGCCTACCACGCCGACAAGGGCGTCGTCACCGAGAGCTGGAGCCCGCTGGGCCGGGGCTCGGACCTGCTGGACGACCCGGCCGTGACCGCCGTGGCCCGGGCGCACGAGGTCACCCCCGGTCAGGCCATCCTGCGCTGGCACGTCCAGCTCGGCGTTCTGCCGATCCCGAAGTCCGGCGACCGCGACCGGCAGCGCGCGAACCTCGACGTCTTCGGCTTCGAGCTGACCGAGGCGGAGATGGCGGCGATCGCCGACCGCGCGCACCGGCGCCTCGGCGGGGACCCGGAGGTGCACGAGGAGTTCTGAACCGCGGGAGGGGCACTCGGGGAGCATGAACGAGCGTCTGCGGGACTACCACGGCAAGCGGAACTTCGGACGGACCGGGGAGCCCGAGGGCCGGGACGGGCCCGTCGGCCGGGAGCCGCGGTTCGTCGTGCAGATCCACGACGCGAGCACGATGCACTTCGACTTCCGGCTCCAGGTCGGTGACGTGCTGAAGTCCTGGTCGGTCCCGAAGGGCCCCTCCGACCTCCCGAAGGACAAGCGCCTCGCCGTACCGACGGAGGACCATCCGCTGGAGTACGAGGAGTTCGAGGGCGTGATCCCCGAGGGCGAGTACGGCGGCGGCACCGTGATCGTCTGGGACCACGGCACGTACGAGCCCCTCAGCCACGACCGCAAGGGGAACCCCGTCGACTTCGCCGAGTCCCTGGAGCGCGGCCACGCCACGTTCCGCCTCCACGGGACCAAGCTGCGCGGCGAGTACGCCCTCACCCGGTTCCGGGAGAACAACTGGCTGCTGGTGCGGACCGCCAAGGGGCCCACCCGCGGTCACGGCACGCCGGATCCACACCGGGCCCGCTCGGCACGGACGGGCCGCACCCTCGCGCAGGTCGCCGTCCTCGACGCGGAGCGCTGAACCTTCAGTCCCTCACGAGGCAGAACTCGTTGTCCTCGGGATCGGCCAGCAGGACGTGGTCCTCGTACCGGGCGCGAACGGTCGCGCCGAGCGCGGTCAGCCGCCGGATCTCCGCCTCCGGGTCCACGGCCACCAGGTCCAGGTGGACACGGTTCTTCCCCCGCTTGCCCTCCGGCACGAGCTGGAACCACAGGCGGGGACCGCCGCTCGCCGGCTCGACCAGCACGGTCGGATCGTCCTCGGCGCTGTCGATGCCGAGGGAGCGCAGCCGGGCCAGTTCCGCCTCGTCGTAGGGTGCCACGGCGTAGTCGTCCAGGGCGGCGGCCCAGAAGCGTGCGACGCTCGCCGGGCGGGCACAGTCGAAGACGACGTCGTGAAGTCGCGCCATCCCTCCATGCTGAGCGTGCCGACCACCGGTGTCATCCGGGTTTTCGGCCCCAACTCGCCTTCCCTGCCTCTATGTTCACAGCGACGCCAGTGCGACACGTCGTCGCTCACGCATCCGAGCCAGGAGGCCTTCCCCATGCGCATCGCGCTCCGTACCGCCCTGACCGGCGCGGTCGTCACCGCCACCGTGCTGGCGGGCGGCACCGCCCACGCGACCCCGCCGGGACCCGGAGTGGTCGGCACGCTGATCGCCCAGAAGACCGTGGGCGACACCGACTACGTCCTGAGAGAGATCACCGTGCCGCCCGGTCAGGCCACCGGCTGGCACTACCACGACGGCCCGGTCTACGGGTACGTCAAGCAGGGCACCCTCAGCCACTACCACGCCGACTGCGCCAGTGACGGCGTCTATCCGCAGGGCACCGTCGTGCGGGAGCCGGGCGGCCCGGGCGACGTGCACCTGGGCCGGAACGAAGGGACCACCACGCTCGTCCTGGAGGTGCTGTACGTGCTCCCGCACGGCTCGCCGTACTCGGAGGACGTGCCGAACCCCGGCTGCTCCTTCCAGTGAGCCCGGTGATCAGAAGTCGAGCGGTTCCAGCGACTGTTCGGCCCAGATCGTCTTGCCGCTGCCGGTCTGCCGGCTTCCCCACCGCTGGGTGAGCTGGGCGACCAGGAGCAGTCCGCGGCCGCCCTCGTCGAAGGCGTGGGCGCGCCGCAGGTGCGGTGAGGTGGAACTGCCGTCGGAGACCTCGCAGATGAGGGTGCGGTCCCTGATCAGCCGTAGCTGGATGGGGGGTTCGCCGTAGCGGATGGCGTTGGTGACCAGTTCGCTGACGACGAGTTCGGTGACGAAGGAGGCCTCCTCCATTCCCCAGGCGGCGAGTTGCTCGGTGGCGGCCTGCCGGGTGGCGGCGACGTGCGCGGGGTCCGGATCGACGTCCCAGGTGGCGACCCGGTCGGCGCCGAGGGCCCGGGTCCGGGCCAGCAGCAGTGCCACGTCGTCGCCGGGTTCTTCGGGCAGTACGGCCTTCAGGACGGTGTCGCACAGGTCGTCGAGGGTGTCGGTCCGCGCCGTCAGCGCGCGGCACAGTTCGTCGGTGGCGTGGTCGACGTCGCGGTCCCGGTCCTCGATCAGCCCGTCGGTGTAGAGGGCGACGACGGCGCCCTCGGGCAGTTCGATCTCCGTGGCCTCGAAGGGCAGTCCGCCGACGCCGAGCGGGGGCCCCGCGCTCAGCGGGACGAGTTGTGCGGTGCCGTCGGGCAGGACGAGGGCCGGCGGCGGATGGCCGGCGGCCGCCGCGGTGAGGCGGCGCGAGACCGGGTCGTAGACGGCGTAGAGGCAGGTGGCGCCCAGTTCGGCGGCGTCGTCCTCACGGTCGTCCGACGCGAGGTGGGTGACCAGGTCGTCGAGGTGGGTGAGGAGTTCGTCGGGCGGCAGGTCGACGTCGGCCAGGGTGCGCACGGCCGTGCACAGGCGGCCCATGGTGGCCGAGGACGGGATGCCGTGGCCGACGACGTCACCGACCACGAGGGCGACCCGGCTGCCGGAGAGCGGGATCACGTCGAACCAGTCGCCGCCGATGCCGGCCAGTGAGCCGGAGGGCAGGTAGCGGTGGGCGACCTCGACGGCGGCCTGTCCGGGCAGCCCGCGCGGCAGGAGGCTGTTCTGCAGGGCCAGGGCGGTGGTGCGCTCGCGGGCGAAGCGGCGGGCGTTGTCGATGCAGACGGCGGCCCGGCTGGCGAGTTCCTCGCCGAGGACGGCGTCGTCCTCGCCGAAGTCGTCGGGGTGGGAGATGCGCACCGCGACCACCACACCCAGGGTGGTGCCGCGGGCCTTGAGCGGCACCGCGATCATGGAGTGCACGCCCTTGCGGTAGGAGCGGCCGGCCGGGGCGCGGGCGTTGCGTTCGGCGACCCAGCGCATGAAGGCGGGTTCGCCGGCCTGGCTGAGGGCCGCCCGGCCCTCCCGCAGGGCTCGCGCGGGCGGTGAGAAGGAGGGGTAGACGTCGGCCTCGCCGAGGTGGACGGCGGCCTCGGGGGTGCCTTCGTGGCCGGATCCGTGGGCGACGCGTCGCAGGACGATGTCGCCGTCGAGCAGGGTCGGTGGTTCGTCGGCGCCGAGCACCCAGTCGAGGAGGTCGACGCTGACGAAGTCGGCGTAGCGGGGTGCGAGCAGTTCGACGAGTTCCTCGGCGGTGCGCACCACGTCGAGGGTGGTGCCGATGGCGGCCGCCGCCTCGTTGAGCAGGGCGAGCCGCTGGCGGGCCCAGTACTGGTCGCTGCTGTCGAAGGCGGCCAGGGCCACCCCGGCCACCTCGTCGGTGCCGTCCTCCCGGACGGGCCACATCTCGATGGTCCAGGCGTGTTCCCGGTTGAGGGCGGGCGCGCCGGTGAAGCTCTCGTAGCGGACCGGCCTGCCCGTCTCCGCGACCTGGCGCAGGTTGGCCAGGAAGCCCCGGCTGTGTTCGGCGTCCTCGACGGTGTCCGAGAAGAAGCGGCCCAGCAGGACCTCCTCGGACACCCCCATCACACGGCAGGCCACGTCGTTGAGGCGCAGGTAGTGCTGGCGGGTGTCGAAGATCGACATGGACATGGCCGCCTGCTGGAAGGCCTGGCCCGCGAGGGTCGGCTCGCCGGAGCCGGGGGGCCGGGCGGTGACGACGTACCCGGTCGGAGAGCCGTCGGTGCCCAGGACGGGACACGCCTCCACGAAGAGCGTGCGGAGGGAACCGTCGCGGTGTCGCAGGACGACGGTCCCCTTCAGCGCCGCCACGGCCGGTCCCGGCGGGTCCTCGGCGAGCAGCTCCCGCGCCGCCCGTCCCACGACCTCCTCGGCCGTGTGTCCCGTGAGCCGCCGGGCGCCCTCGCTCCAGCCCGTCACAACACCTGCGGCATCAGTGACCGCCGTAGCGGAGACGTGCTCCATATCGTCCAGGATGGTCCCTTTGTCGGACCGCATCAACCGAAACGGGGCAACCGGGCCCCGTCCGTCACGTCCGGTGGGCGCGCAAAGCCTCGAGGGCGCGGTCGGCGTGGGTGTTCATGCGCAGTTCGCTGCGGACGACGTCCAGGACCGTGCGGTTCTGTGCGATGACGAAGGTGACCCGCTTGGTGGGGGCCATGGAGAAGCCGCGCTTGACGCCGAACAGCTCGCGCACGGTGCCGTCGGTGTCGGAGAGCAGGGGCATGCCGAGGGTGTGCTGCCCGGCGAACTCCTGCTGGCGTTCGACGGTGTCGCCGCTGATGCCGACCGGCTGGGCGCCGACGGCGGCGAACTCGGCGGCGAGGTCGCGGAAGTGGCAGGCCTCCGCGGTGCAGCCGGCGGTCAGGGCGGCGGGGTAGAAGAAGAGGACGACCGGGCCGTCGGCGAGCAGCTCGGAGAGTTTGCGGGGGGTGCCGGTCTCGTCGGGGAGTTCGAAGTCCTCGACGGTGTCGCCGGTCTCGATCGCCTTGCTCATGCCCGGCCCTCCTCGTTCTTCGCGACGCTGCGCGCCCACAGCACGAGCGGTATCTGAAGGGGCAGCCGTCCGAGGGCCGCCGCCTTCTGCGGTGCGGGGCGGTGGCGCCAGTCGACGGCCATCTTGACGTTGGCGGGGAAGACCCCGACGAAGAACGCCGCGCTGGCCAGCGCGGCGGTACGCCTGGTCTTCGGCAGCGCAAGACCCGCGGCGAGCGCGAGCTCCAGGGCGCCGCTCGCGTAGGTCCAGGTGCGGGGCTCCCCGGGCAGGGCCCGCGGGATCGTCGCGTCGAAGGAACGCGGGGTGGCGAAGTGGGCGACGCCCGCGGTGGCCAGCAGGCCGGCGAGCAGCAGGGGCGAACGTGGGGACCGTGACACGGTTCCTCCTTCGGGGGGCTGCCGCGCACATTACTGGACGGTACAAACACCCCCGACGGCGGCCCGCGCCCCTACGGGGACCGGCGGTTGTGGGTGCCCGGGGTGTAGCCGAGGGAACGGCGGAAGACGTCGATGAAGGCGCTCGCGGAGGACCAGCCGCAGCGGTGGGCAACGGCCGTGACGGGCAGGTCGTCGGCGAGCATGCGCAGGGCGTGGTAGAGCCGTGACTGGGTGCGCCACTGCGGGAAGGTCATGCCGAACTCGTCGCGGAAGAGCCGGCTGAGGGTGCGTTCCGAGGCTCCGGTGGCGGCGCCGAGCGCGGCCAGGGTGCGGGGGTCCGAGGGGTCGGCGTGGACGAGTGCGCAGACCGCGGCGAGGCGTGGATCGGTGGGGGCGGGCAGCCGCAGGGGCTGCCGCGGGGAGGCGCGCAGCTGGTCGCGCAGGACGGCGAGGAGGCGGTGTCGTTCGGGGCTGTCGTCGTCGGGGTCCCGGGTGTAGGCGAGGATCAGCTCGCGCAGCAGCGGTCCTACGGCGAGGACGGTCGGGTCGTCCAGACCGAGCGGGTTGTCGGCGGCGGGCAGTCCGACCAGATGCAGGTCGAGCCGGCCGTGCGCGCGGTGGGCGTGGACGGTGCCCGCGGGGACCCAGATGGCGCGGGTGCCGGGCGCGAACCAGGTGCCGGCGTCGGTGGTGACCTCGAGGACTCCGGAACCGGCGTAGACGATCTGGTGGTCGTCGTGCCGGTGGGCGTCGATGCGTGCGCCGGCCGTCAGCTGCTGGGTGCGGGTGGGTGCCACCGGGGTGTGGCGGATGTCCGACATGACTTGGCAGATTATCGAAAGCGCGCCAGGTGTCGCTGCCGCGAGGCTCGTTCCGTGTCCGAGAACCGATCCCTCACGCTCCTGTCCGTGGGGCACGCCTGCGTGGACGTGTACCAAGGGGCCGTGGCCGCCCTGGTGCCGTTCTTCGTCGCCGAGCGCGCCCTGTCCTACGCCGCCGCGTCGGGCATCGTCCTGGCGGCGTCCTTGTTGTCGTCGGTCGTCCAGCCGCTCTTCGGCGCGCTCACGGACCGGTGGGCGATGCCGTGGCTGCTGCCGCTGAGCGCGCTGACCGCCGGGGCGGGGGTGGCCCTGAGCGGTGTGGTGGGCTCCTATCCGCTCACTCTGGCGGTGGTCGCCGTGTCCGGGATCGGGGTCGCCGCGTACCACCCGGAGGCGGCCAGGGCCGCGCGAGCGCTCACCCCCGTCGGCAATCGGGGGATGGGCTGGTTCGCGCTGGGCGGCAACGTGGGCTTCGCGCTGGCCCCGCTGCTGGTCGCCGCCGTGATCGCCACGGGTGGTCTGGACGCCTCTCCCCTGCTGGCCGTTCCTGCCGTGGCGGGGGCGGCCCTGTGCGCGGCCGCGGTGCGCGGGTCGCGGCCGGACCCGGCCGACGGCCCTCGGGCCGCCGGCCCGGGGCGGGACGACTGGCCGTCGTTCCTGCGGCTGTCGGGCGCGGTGGTGTGCCGGTCGGTGGTGTTCGTCGGACTGAGCGCGTTCGTCTCGTCGTACGTCCGCGAGCGCACCGGGGGCGGGGATGTGTCCGGTACGGCGGCGCTGTGCGTGTTGTACGCGGGCGGTGCCCTGGGCACGGTCGCCGGGGGCCGGCTGGCCGACCGGTACGGGCGTCTCACGGTGGTGCGCGGGGCGTACGCGCTGACCGTGCTCGCGGTGGCGGGTGTGGTGCTCGCCCCCGGCCCGACCGTGTATGTCTTCGTGGCCCTGACCTCAGCCGGCTTGTACGTGCCGTTCTCCCTGCACGTCACCCTCGGTCAGGACTACCTGCCCGGCCGGGTGGGGACGGCGAGCGGGGTCACTCTGGGACTGACGGTGAGCGTCGGCGGGCTGGCCGCGCCGGCACTGGGGGCGCTGGCCGACGCCACCTCACTGCGGACGGCGCTGCTCCCGCTGGTGGTGCTGCCCGCGCTGGGAGGACTGCTGCTGAGGGGGCTCACCGAGCCCACACCGGCCACGCGCCCGCGGCTGCCGGTGCGGTGAGACTCAGGCGGTTCCGGCCGGCGCCGGCTCCTCGTTCTCGTCGTCGAAGGAGTAGGAGAGGAAGTCGTCGACCATCCGGTGGAAGAGACCGGCCAGCTGCCGCAGCTCCTCGGGCGACCAGTCGGCCAGGGCCAGCTGCATGCCGCGGGCCCCGACGTCCCGGATGCGGTCGATGGCCTGCTGCCCGGTTTCGGTGAGCTGGATGCGCTGGGCGCGCCGGTCGTCGGGGTCGGGGACACGGGTGACGTAGCCCGACTTCTGGAGCTGCTGGACGGTCCGGGTGACGTGGGATGCCTCCACGCCCAGCCGGTTGGCCAGCTCCCCGGGACGCATCGGCTCGGTGTCCGCGACCTGCCGCAGCAGGGCCACGGCGGCGCGGTCCAGCGGCACCTCGGCCAGGGACACCAGCCGGTCGTGCTGCCGGGCGCGGGTGCTCAGGTAGGTGACGCGGGTGAGCGCCCGCTCGATCTCGATGACTTCCGGGGACGCGGGGGTGTCGGGGAGCGGCTGTGAGGGCATGCACGCCAGTTTACCATCTTGTTGCGTAACTCAAGTAATCTACGGCGAGCGTTGAGCGGGAGTACGGCGGAGGTACGACGGGACAAGGGCGGCGGGGGGGGCGCCGGCCCCCTCGGCTCCGCCGTCCCCCGCCGTCACCCGCCGCTCTCAGACCCCGCTCCGCACGGCCTCGTGCCAGCTCGCGCCGGTCACGATGGCCTGCCGCCACTGCCGGATCGCCTTGGGCGCCATGCCCACCGCGAGGGCACCGCCGACCCGGTCCCCGCTCCGGTACGCGGCGACGAACCGGCGCTCCGCCAAGTCGCCCTCCACGACGGCGACTTCGTCGTGCCCGCGCAGGTAGCCGTACGCCTGGACCTTCATGTCGTACTGGTCGGACCAGAAGTACGGCACCGGCGTGAACGCCTTGCGCGCCTCCCGGGCGGCGAGCAGGTTGCGGGCGGCGGCCATGCCCTGCTCGGCCGCGTTGGTGCGGTGCTCGATCCGCATCGAGGTACCGAACAGCGGGTTGTACCAGCGGGCCACGTCACCGGCCGCGTACACGTTCTCGGCGGCCTCGCAGTACTCGTCGCACAGCACCCCGTCGCCGATCGCCAGCCCGCTGCCGTCGAGCCAGTCGGTGTTGGGCAGCGAGCCGACGGCCACGAGCACCTCGTCCGCCTCGATCTCCTCGCCGTCGGCCAGCCGGACCCCCTCCCCCGTCACCCCCGAGACCGTGACGCCGCAGCGCAGGTCGACGCCCCGCTCGGCATGGGCCCGGGCCAGCATCCGCCCGACGTCCGCGCCGACCGCGTGGGCCAGCGGTACGGCGGCCGGCTCGAGGACGGTCACCTCGGCACCGAGACGCCAGGCCACCGCAGCGGCCTCCGCACCGAGGAAACCGGCGCCCACCACGACCAGCCGCCGCCCCGGGGACAACCGCTCGCGGAGCGTGAGCGCGTCGCCGAGGGTGCGCAGCACATGCGCGCCCTCCCCGGGCAGGCGGCGCGGCCGGACCCCGGTGGCGACGACCAGTCCGTCGTACGGCACCTCGGAGCCGTCCGCCAGCCGCACCGCGCGGTCGACGAGGTCGAGGCCCGTCGCCGCGACACCGAGCCGCAGGTCCAGGTCGAGGGCGGCCAGGTCGGCTGGGGTGCGCAGGGCGAGCCGGTCGGGCTCCCACTCCGCGGCCAGGACCTGCTTGGACAACGGCGGCCGGTCGTAGGGCGGTTCGGGCTCGTCGCCGACGAGGGTGAGGGTGCCGTCGTAACCCTCACGCCGCAGTGTCTCGGCCGCCGCCAGTCCGGCTGCCGAGGCTCCGACGACGGCGATCCGCCTCACGGCCGGACCAGCCGGATCGCCGCGGCCGGACAGACCGCCGCCGCTTCCTGTACCTCGTCGACGAGTTCGGGGCCGACCTCGTCGGTCAGCAGGATCGCGATGCCGTCGTCGTCCTGGTCGAAGACCTCCATGGCCGCGACCACGCACTGCCCCGAGGCGACGCACTTGTCGGCTTCCAGCTCCACCTTCATGGGATTCCCCTTGCTCAATCGCCTTGTTCTGGTTGCTTGTTCGCGGGTTCGTCCGCAGGCTCGTCCGCGGGTTCGCGCATAGGCTTGTCCGCGCGTTCGTCCGCGGGACGGGGAGCCGTCACCAGGTCACCGGCAGCTCGTGGACGCCGTAGATGAACGCGTCGTGCTTGAACTTCACGTCCTCCAGGGCGCAGGCGAGCCGCAGGGTCGGGATGCGCCTGTAGAGGGTGCCGTAGACCACCTGGAGCTCCATCCGGGCGAGGGGCTGGCCCAGGCACTGGTGGACGCCGAAGCTGAAGGCGATGTGGCGGCGGGCGTCGCGGGTGAGGTCGAGTCGGTCGGGGTCCTCGAACACCTCGGGGTCGCGGTTGGCGATCTCGTTGACCATGATCACGCCCTCGCCGGCCTTGATGACCTGGCCGGCGATCTCGATGTCCTCGGTGACCGCGCGCCGGCGCCCCAGGTGGGTGATGTTGAGGTAGCGCAGCAGTTCGTCGACCGCGGAAGCGACGAACTTCGGGTCGTCGCTGTCGCGCAACAGGGCCAGCTGGTCCGGGTGTTGCAGCAGGGCGGCGGTGCCGAGGGCGATCATGTTGGCGGTGGTCTCGTGGCCGGCGACCAGCATCAGCAACGCCATCTCGGTGGCCTCGCGGTGGTCGATCTCACCGGCGGTGATGCGCTCGGCGATGCTCGACAGGAGGTCGTCCCGGGGGTCGGCGAGCCTCTTGCCGATCAGCGCGGCCAGATACGCGGCGATCTCCCGGCTCGCCGCGCCCCGCTGTTCGGGGGTGGCGTCCCGGCGGACCATCGTCTTGGTGTTGCCCTGGAAGACCTCGTGGTCGTCGTAGGGGACGCCGAGCAGTTCGCAGATGACCAGGGAGGGCAGGGGCAGGGCGAACGCCTCGACCAGGTCGACCGGAGCGGGACCGGCCAGCATGTCGTCGATCAGCCCGTCGACGATCCGCTGCACGGCGGGCCGGAGGGCCTCGATCCTCCTGATGGCGAAGGGGGCCGTCACCATCCGGCGCAGCCGGGCGTGTTCGGGGTCGTCCATCATGATGAAGCTGAGCTTGCCCTCGCCGGCCTCGGGGCTCGCCTTGGTGGGGTAGCCGGGCCGGTCGGTGTCGGCGCTGACCCGGGGGTCGCCGAGCAGTTGTCGCTGTTCGGCGTAGCGGGTGACGAGCCAGGGCTCGCTGCCGTCCCACAGGCGCACCTTGGTGAGCGGCCCCTTCTCCTGGAGTTCCTTCAGGGCGGGGGGCGGGTCGAAGGGACAGCGGGCGGCACGTGGCATGGGGAACTCGGGGACGGTGTCCGCGGCACCGGCCAGGGTGTCGGCCATGGTTCTCCTCGGTGGTGGGGGGCTTCGCCCAAGGGGCGGAGCGCCGGGGCGAAGTGGTCGAGGCCTCGATGAGCACATGCAAACAGAGGGGGCTGACACCTGGCCGCCGGAAGCCTGACGCGAAGCTGACGTGACGCAGGTCACATACGTCAACTGGGCATACACATCTGGGGACTTGTACGCGAAAAGGTGCCACGCACGGGGTGACGGTTGCCGTGTTTGCAGGCCTGCCCTTAGGCCTCCGCCTGTCACGCCTCCGCCTGTCACGCCTCCCCGTCGACGCGCCCCAGCCAGTACCCGAAGCCGCGGCGGGTGTGGATCAGCCCGGGCGGGTCCTGGTCCACCTTGCGCCGCAGCCGGGACACGAGTTGCTCGATCGCGTTGTCGCCGCGGTGGTCTCCCCAGACGTACCGGCCGATCTGCTCCTTGGACAGCACGCGGTGGGCGTTGACCAGGAGGTGGCGCAGCAGCCGGTACTCGGCGGGGGTGAGGTCGAGCAGGCGGGTCCCGCGCCGGGCCTCGCACCGGGCGTCGTCCAGGACGAGGTCGTCATAGGCCAGTCCGTCTCCTCGGGCCGGACCGGCCCCGGTGCCGCGCAGCAGGATCTTCACTCTGGCCAGGAGGTCGGCCACCCGGAACGGCTTGGTGACGTAGTCCCGCTCCCCCAGGCCCAGTTCGGGCACGATCCGGTCCAGTGACGCGTAGTCGACCAGCAGGAGCACCGGTGGGCGGCGGGCCAACGTCGGCCGGACCCGGCCCAGTTCCGCCACGTCCGGCAGGGTGGCGTCGACGACCACGAGGTCGAAGCGTTCCCGGGCCAGCCGCGCCAGGCCGTCGACGGCAGCCGCGACGGCGACGATCCGGTAGCCCGCCAACTCCAGTGTGGTGGAGAGCACTTCGGCGACATCCGAGGTGCCCGCGACGATCAGGAGGCGCTGACCGGCACCGCGGGCGAGTGCCGGTCTCTCGCTGGAACTGCCATGCATGCGGGGACCGTTTCGTGGGGGACGGCGCTCCCCCACCCTAACCCTCTCCTTGCCTAACTCAAGTAACAGGTCCCTGCCGTCCGGTCGGGGTGACCGGGGCCGTCCACATGGCGACCACGACGTCACCGAGGCCGGTGGCCGCGTCGTGCCAGTTGGCGCGGGGGGTCGGGGTGTTCTCCGCGAGGGCCCGTTCGCGGTCGGCGGCCATGTGCACGATCAGATGGCGGGCCATCTCGCCGCGCTCGGCACGGACCTCGGCGGGCAGTTCGGGCAGACAGCGGTTCAGCCCCTCGACGATCTTCTGCAACGAAGGCGAGGTCATGGACTCCTCGACCATGATCTGCTGGAGCACCGGGTCGGTCATGACCTGTGCGCAGAACCGGGCGAACCAGGTGGGGCTGCCCAGCGCGGCCAGATGCTCGGGCACGGGCCGGACCAGGCAGTCCACCCAGTCGCGTACGTCGGTGGAGTCGCCGGCCTCGGCCAGCAGCCGGGCCCGGATCTCCTCGATGCGGACGTGGTGCTTGCGGGCGATCGCCCGGACCAGGTCGGCCTTGGTACCGAAGTGGTAGCCGACCGCGGCGTTGTTGCCCTGTCCCGCGGCCTCGCTGACCTGGCGGTTGGACACCGCGAGGACCCCGCGCTCGGCGAAGAGGCGCTCCGCGGCGGTCAGGATCAGCTCCCTGGTGGCGCTGACCTGTTCCTCGCGTACCGTCCTGCCCGCCATGCTCACCACCGCACCGGGACTTCGCTGAACCCTCCGACGGCCAGCCCCTCGAGCCGCCCGAGGTCCGCCGACGGCGCGGCGAGCTCCAGTGCCGGAAGCCTACGGTGTCCGACCCTCGCCGCATGATCAGGCCGACCGGGCCCGGTGGGCGCTCTCCGGGCCCAGTAAGCTAAGTCAAGCACCTGACTTAACTTTGGCCGAGTCCTCGGCCTGTTCCCCTGCCCTGGAGGCTCTTTCATGTCCGACGCTCCCGCCAGATCCGCCGACGCGGGTGCTGAGACCCCACCGCGGCCGGGCGCCGTGGTGGCCGTGCTGGCCTTCGCCGGAATCGTCGTCTCGCTGATGCAGACCCTGGTGATCCCGATCGTGCCGGAGCTGCCCAAGCTGCTCGACGCGCCGGCCTCGGACACCGCGTGGGCGGTCACGGCGACGCTGCTCGCCGCGGCCGTGGCCACCCCGGTCGTCGGCCGGCTCGGCGACATGTTCGGCAAGCGCCGGATGCTGCTGGTCAGCGGCGTGATGCTGGTCGTCGGTTCGGTGGTCTGCGGACTCAGCGACGCCCTGGTCCCGATGATCGTCGGCCGTGCCCTGCAGGGCCTGTCCTCCGGTGTCATCCCGCTCGGCATCAGCATCATGCGCGACGAACTGCCCGCCGAGCGCCTGGCCGGGGCCACCGCGCTGATGAGCGCCTCCCTGGGCGTCGGCGGCGCCCTGGGGCTGCCGACCGCGGCGCTGATCGCGGACAACTTCGACTGGCACGTCCTGTTCTGGGCGTCGGCCGCGATGGGCGCGATCGCCCTCGTCCTGGTCCTGGCCTTCGTGCCGGAGTCCCGGGTGCGCACCGGCGGCCGCTTCGACGCGGTCGGCGCGGTCGGCATGGCCGCGGGACTGGTCTCCCTGCTGCTGGCCATCTCCAAGGGCGCCGACTGGGGCTGGACCAGCGGCACCACGCTGGGCCTGTTCGCCGCAGCCGTGATCATCCTGCTGGCCTGGGGTTTCTTCGAGCTGCGCACCGCCCAGCCGCTGGTCGACCTGCGCACCACCGCCCGCCGGCAGGTGCTCTTCACCAACCTCGCCTCGATCGCGATCGGTTTCTCTATGTTCGCGATGTCGCTGGTCCTGCCGCAGCTGCTCCAGCTGCCCACCCAGACGGGCTACGGCCTCGGCAAGTCCCTGCTGACCGCCGGTCTCGTCATGGCCCCGTCCGGCCTGGTGATGATGGCCCTGGCCCCGGTCTCGGCTGCGGTCTCCAAGGCCAAGGGCCCCAAGGTGACACTGATGATCGGCGCGCTGATCGTGGCCGCGGGCTACGGACTCAACATCGTGCTGATGTCCGAGGTCTGGCACCTGGTCCTGATCTCCTGCGTGATCGGCGCTGGCATCGGGTTCACGTACGGCTCGATGCCCGCGCTCATCATGGGCGCCGTGCCCGCCTCGGAGACGGCGGCCGCGAACAGCCTCAACACGCTCATGCGGTCCATCGGTACGTCGACGGCGAGCGCCATCGCCGGTGTCGTCCTGGCGCAGATGACGATCGATCTCGGCGGCTACGCGCTGCCGTCCGAGAACGGCTTCAAGACCGTCATGGCGATCGGCGCGGGAGCCGCGCTCCTCGCCTTCGCCATCGCCTCGTTCATCCCCCGCCCGCACGCCGCGACCACGGCGGCCGCCCCCGCACCGGCCGCGGAGGAGACGTCGGCGGGCACGCCCTTCGGCCACTGAGTTCCTCCCCCTGATGGCCGCCGCCCGGCGGCCATCAGGCGTTTCCGGCACGTCCGGTCCCACCCAGAGGTCTTACGAAGGAGTCCTGCCCAGGAATGAGGCGACCCCGGCGCGTACTGCGTTCTCAGTAGCCGTGACTGCCGACGGAGAGACGACGACGAGTCGGCCGGGGTCAGGGAGACTGGAGCCGTTCCAGGACACGACCGGAGAGCCGATGAGCATGCCCCTGCGGCACCACGCCGACGATCATGTCCGTACGGCCGCGAGGGCGACTCCGGAACCGATCGCCGGACGAGGTGGGGCACCCCGGCTCCCCCTGAACCCCACCGCCCCGGAACGCCAGGAACGGACACCATGACCATCCGCGTGCTGCTCGCCGACGACCAGGCCCTGTTGCGGGCCACCTTCCGGATCCTCATCGACTCGTGCGACGACATGGAGGTGGTCGCCGAGGCCACCGACGGCGCCGCGGCGGTCGACCTCGCGCGCGTCCACCGCCCCGACGTGATCCTCATGGACATCCGGATGCCGGGGACCGACGGTCTCGCCGCCACCTCCGTGATCTGCGCGGATCCGGAGCTGTCGGACACCCGGGTGCTGATCCTGACCACCTTCGAGATCGACGAGTACGTCGCCCAGGCACTACGGGCCGGCGCGAGCGGCTTCCTGGGCAAGGACGTCACCGCCGAGGATCTCCTCGCCGGGATCCGGACCGTGGCGGCCGGCGACTCCCTGCTCTCCCCCGGGGCCACCCGCACCCTGATCACCCGCTTCCTCTCGGCCCCCGGCCTCGGCACCCGGCTCGCGGCCGCCGACGACCTGACCGGCCTCACCACCCGGGAACGCGAGGTGATGGCCTGGGTGGCCGAGGGGCACTCCAACGAGGAGATCGCGGAGAAACTCTTCGTCAGCCCCCTGACCGTCCGCACCCACGTCCACCGCGCGATGACCAAACTGGGCGCCCGCGACCGCGCCCAGCTCGTCGTGATGGCCTACCAGTCGGGTCTGGTGCAGGCGCTGCCGCCGGAGGAGCGCTGACCAGTGGTGCAGCGAGGCCGGGAGCGCTGACCAGTGGCGCACCGAGGCCGGGAGCACTGGCCTGGGGACCACCGCCGCCGGGACCGCTGCCGTCTCACTTCTCGGAGAGCTTGTCCAGCCACTGCTGGAGCAGGGCCGACTCCGCCGCGGTGAGCGTGGGCGGCAGATCGGCCCGGAGTCTCGCCGCGAGGGTGGCGGCCGCGACGGACACCTGACGCCCCTCGTCCCGTACGGCGGTGTCGGCGGGCCGGGTCACCGAGTCGAGCACCGCGTCGCGCAGCCGCTCCGCGAACTTCCCGTCGGTGTACTGCTCGGGCCGGGTCAGCATCGACAGGGCCGCGCCGACGTTCGCCGACATGATCATCCGGGTGGCCAGCGCGGGCGGCACCGTCAGCCGTCCCTCGGCCGCGCAGCGCTCGAGGATGCCGTGGAGCAGGTCGTGCGCCTCCTGGGCGGCGGCCGGAGGCACGGTCAGCTCGGGTGAGTACATCAGGCGGTAGTGGCTCGGGTGCTCCAGGGCGAAGCGCATGTGGTTGTCCCAGCCGTCCCTCAGGTCTTCCACTGGATCCTCACCCGGCCGCGCCGCGCGCTTGGACGCGAGGTAGCGCTCGAACCCCCGGTCGACCACGGCGGCCAGCAGACCGGCCTTGTCGCCGAAGAGCCGGTAGAGCATCGGCGCCCCCACCCCGGCCCGCTCGCACACGGCCCGCGTGGAGACATCGGCGGCCGACGCGCCGGCCAGCAGCTCGGTGGCCGCTTCCAGGATCTTTTCCCTCGCATCCATGCCCCCACCGTACGACATTCGTAGCGGCGATACGAGCGGGGGGTTACCGGCGCTACGATTCTGTGTTATCGTCGATACGAATTAGACGTAGCAGCGCTAACAGACCGCCAAAGGATGCAGCCATGACCACTCAGCCCGGGACGGAACAGCGCGTAGCGATCGTGACCGGCGGATCGCGCGGCATCGGACGGCAGATCGCCGAGCGGCTGGCCGCCGACGGATTCGCGGTCGTCGTCGGCTATGCGGGCAACAAGGACGCGGCCGACGAGGCCGTGCGCAGTATCGAGGAGAGGGGCGGCACCGCGTACGCCGCCCGCGCGGACGTCGCCGACGAGACCGAGGTCGCCGCCCTGTTCGACCTCGCGGAGGCGACCTACGGCGGTGTCGACGCGGTGGTCCACTCCGCGGGCCGGATGCCCCTGTCCCCGATCGCGGACCTCGACCTCACCGAACTCGACGCGCTGTACCGCACCAACATCCGCGGCACCTTCGTCGTCGACCAGCAGGCCGCGCGCCGGCTGCGTCCGGGCGGGGCGCTCGTCAACCTCTCCAGCTCCGTCGTCGGCCTGGCCTTCCCCGGCTACGGCGCCTACGCGGCCAGCAAGGGCGCGGTCGAGGCCGTGACCCTGATCCTCGCCCGCGAGCTCCGCGGCCGGGACGTCACCGTCAACGCCGTGGCCCCCGGCCCGACCGCGACCGACCTCTTCCTCGACGGCAAGGACGAGGAGACCGTCGCCCGCCTCGCGGCCCAGCCCCCGCTGGAGCGGCTGGGCACCCCCCAGGACATCGCCAACGTGGTGTCGTTCCTGGTCAGCCCGGCCGGCCACTGGGTCAACGGGCAGGTCCTGCGGGCGAACGGAGGCATCATCTGACCGGGCCGCCGACGCATACGGCGACCACGTCACCCTCTGGGGGCGGCCGTCTGCCGCAGGACGGGCGTCGGCCGCGGGGCTGGCCGTCTGCCGCGGGGCCGCCCGTCGGCCGCGGGGCCGCCCGTCGGCCGCGGGGCCGGTTGTCTGCCGCGGGGTCGCCCGGCTGCCGCGGGGTCGCCCGTCTGCCGTGGGGCCGGTTGTCTGCCGCACGGGGGCGACGGAGGGCGGGGGCAGCCCTCCCGCAGCGGCTGCGAGATCGGACGGCACCTCCATCGACCTGCACCAGGAGGCCCGTGGCCCGCCGGGACACTCGCCTACGCCAGCCGCCGCGTGACGCGTCCCCCTGCGACCGGCACCGCCCACCCTTCCCAGGACCGCCGCCGCCCACCTTGCCCGCCGCTGCCGCCGCCCACCTTCCCCACGACCACCCCCGCACACCGCTCCCGCCTAGCCCCGCGTGACGGTCCCGTGTGTACCGCCGAGACGGTCCCCCCACCAACCACCGCGTGTCGATCCCCCTCCACCGCGGCAGCACGACCCCGACCACCGCGGCGTCACCCCCACCACCGTGACATCGCGACCCCCACCACCGTGACGTCACGACCCCCGACCACCCCCACCCCCCGACTCCCAAGCCCTGGCCCGCGCCCGCGCCCGGCACCCGGCACCCGGCACCCGTTCAGGCGAACCCCGCACCCGAAGCGCGTGGCGGCCGGCGCCCGTGTCGACAACTCACCCGTGACCCTCCCGTTGATCCCGCCCATGCTGGCCACGCCCGGCACCCTGCCGCCCGCCGCACAGGACGCCCGGTGGGCCTACGAGACCAAACAGGACGGTCAGCGGGTCGTGGTCTATCTCGCCGGGGACGGCAGCGCGGTGCTGCGCGCCCGGTCCGGGGAGGAAATCACCGGCGCCTACCCCGAACTCACGCCGCTGGGCAGCGCGCTCGGGCGCACCGCGGCCGTGCTCGACGGGGAGATCCTGGCGCTGGACGAACACGGGCGTGCAGACTTCCAGTTGCTGCAACAGCGCATGGGGCTCGCCCACGCTCCCGGCAGAGCCGCACGCCGGGCGGCCGAAGCGCCCGTGCATCTCGTGCTGTTCGACCTGATGCACCTCGGGCGCCGCTCCCTCCTCGCCTTGCCCTATGTGCAGCGGCGGGCACGGCTGGAGGAGCTGGAGCTCACCGGACCTCGCTGGTCGACGCCCGTCGCCCTCGTCGGCCACGGTGAACAGGCCCTGCGCGCCACGCGTGAGCACGGCCTGGAGGGCCTGGTCTGCAAGCGGTTGGACTCGGTGTACGAACCCGGGGTGCGCTCCCGCGCCTGGGTCAAGATCCGCAACATGCGCAGCGAGGACGTCGTGGTGGGCGGCTGGCTGCCGGGCAAGGGGCGGCTCACCGGCCTGCCGGGCGCGGTGCTGGTGGGTCAGCGGGCAGGAGGGCGGCTGCGGTTCGTGGGCAGCGTGGGCACCGGCTGGAGCGAGGCGGAGCGGAGCGAACTCGCCGCGCTGCTGGCGGCCGCGGCGACCGACGTGTGCCCGTTCGACCCCGTGCCGCCCGCTCCGGGCGCCCACTGGGTGCTGCCCCGGCTGGTCGGCGAGGTCCGCTACAGCACCCGTACCAGGGCCGGGCTGCTGCGTCAGCCCTCCTGGCTGCGCCTGCGTCCCGATCTCGCCCCGGAGGACTCCGCCGCCGACCTCCCGGAGCCCCCTCCATGATCCGAGTATTGGGCGGGCCGTAACCGGAGCGACGCCTTCTACCTCTTGGCGCGGACATGAAAAGCCGGGAAGCTGAACTCCCCAGTAACCCACAGCCGTTGGGCTGCGCCCGGACACGAGGAGGACGCAGTGTCGTCACCGTCGTTGAAGAAGCACCGCACGAGATGGCTCACCGGCCTGGCCGGCGCCGCCGCGCTCGTGGTGGCGTTCCCCTCAGCCGCGTTCGCCGCCCCGCCGCAGGCGCTGCCCGCCAACGCCGAGAGCGCCGAGTACACCTACCAGCCGGCCTTCGACTACGACACGGACGGCTGCTACTCCTCTCCCGCGATCGGCCCCGACGGCACCATCAACGGCGGCCTCAACCCCACGGGTTCACTCAGCGGCGACTGCCACGACCTCTCGGACCTGAACAACACCAACACGTACTCGCGCTACAAGTGCAACAACGGCTGGTGCGCCTACATGTACGGCCTGTACTTCGAGAAGGACCAGGCCCTCGCCAACAGCAGCATCGGCGGGCACCGGCACGACTGGGAGCACGTCGTGATCTGGGTGCAGAACGGCGCGGTCCAGTACGTGTCGACGTCCAACCACGGCTCGTTCACGGTGACCGCGGCCTCCGGCGTCCGTTTCGACGGCACGCACGCGAAGATCGTCTACCACAAGGACGGCATCAGCACGCACTGCTTCCGGCTGGCCAACTCGAACGACGAGCCGCCGGAGAACGCCAAGGGCACCTGGCAGTACCCGCCGCTGGTCGGCTGGAACGGCTACCCGTCGACGGCCCTCCGCGACAAGCTGAGCGCCTACGACTTCGGCAGCGCCAACTTCGGTCTCAAGGACGCCAACTTCGCCGCCCACCTGACGTCGGCGAAGCCGTCGGGGATCTCCTTCGACCCCAACGCCTGACCCCCGCAACGCCCTTCAGGCGCTCGCGGACACCTTCGGGTGCCTTCGGGCGCCTTGGGGTGCCGTCGGGCGCGGGACCTAGGACTCCCGGCGCCGCCGCTTTCCGTCCCGCGCCCGATCCCCGCCGATCTCCCCCGGCATAGCGTCCCGTTCATGGACACGACCGAGATGAGCGACACCAGCGGACACCTGGACGAGGCCCTGGAACGCGTCCACGCGTCCGGCCCGGAGCGGGAGGGCTGGCTGTCCAACCACGCACCCATGGTCGTCGAGGCGCTCGCCGCGCACGGACAGGCCGGTTCGGTGCACCGGTGGCTGGACCTGTACCGGGACAGGCTGGAGGACTTCCCCGACCGCACGGCCCCCGTCACGGACGACAACTGGCGTGCGGCGCTGGGTGATCCGCGTCGGATAGCGGACTGGACCGACCATTTCTCCCGCACGCTCGCCGAACGCCCCTGGAAGGACGTCCTCGCCGAGTGGTGGCCGCGCCTGCTGCCCGGCCTGTACGGCGGTGCCACGCACACCGTCATCCGGGTCGGCCACGCCGTGCGCGCGCTGGCCGCCGAGGAGAACGCGCCCCGGCGCACCGAACTCGCCCACGCGCTGGGTTACTGGGCCGCGCGGCACCAGCCCGTGACCGGCCTCGTGGCACTGCCGGGTGCGGCGACCGCCGGGCAGGCCCTGGACGCCGTACCGGCGATCGAGCCGGGGCACGTGGGGTTCCGGGACCGTCTGGCCGCCGTGCGCCGGCTGCCCGTGTGGGCGGACGACGTCACCGACCCGGACACAGCCAAGGAGCGGCTCACCGAACTCGTCCGGGCCGCGACCCACCGCTACGCCACCCACGGCCACGGTGAGCCGACGATGCTCGTCCACGCGGCGACGGCCCCCAACGCCGTGCTGCGGACCCTGGATTCGCTCCCCCGGGACCAGTGGGCCCCCAGTCTCCACGCGGCCTGGACGGCTTCGGCGGCGGTCACGGCGATGTACGCGCCGGCGGCGCCGGTCCACTACACCCCGCCGGGGCGGCTCACGCCCGAGGAGGTCGTGGAACGGGCCCTCGCCCACGGCGACGAACACGTCATCAAGCTCACCGACACCGCCGTGGACATCGGTGACGAGCAGGCCCTCGCGGCCGCCCTGCGCTCGGTCGAGATGAGCCAGCCGCTGGCCTAGGCGCCTGCCACCAACGCGTCGCCCAAGGGCGTCCGCCCGTACAGCACCTGGAGGCCCTGCCGCCGCGAGCCGAGCAGGCCCGCCTCGCGCAGCACCGACAGATGGGCGGAGACGGTCGACGGGGCGAGACCGTGGCGACGGGCCAGGTCGGTGGTCGAGGCCGGGTCGGTCAGCCCGGCCAGGAGGGCGGCGCGCCCGCGCCCCAGGAGCCGGGCGAGTGCCTCCGGCGGGCGCGGTACGTCGGCGGAGTGCAGGGCGCGCATGCCGCGGGCGGGGTAGATGACCGTCGGCTGCCAGGGCCGGGCGAAGCCGCTCACCACGTCGGGCCAGACGAACACACTCGGCATGAGCAACACGCCCCGTCCGTCGGCCAGTTGGGCGTCCGTCATGTCACCGCGCACCGGGAGGGTGAGCATGCCGTCGGCCCAGTCGACGTCCGGGTGCAGATCGGCGAACAGGGCGTCGAGGCCGGCGTCCGCCACCTGCCGGGAGCGATGGGCGATGTCGGCCTCCAGCACGGCCCGATGGCGCGCCCAGTCCGGGGCGAGCAGCGCCTGCCAGGCCTGCTCGGTGAGATCGGCGAGGCGCCGTACGGTCCCGGCCGGGTCGTCGAGGGCGGCCCGGCCCCGCGGCGACCCGGCGAGGCCCGGGGTGCAGGCGAGCGAGCGGGCCATCTCCTCGTGGGCGAGGGCGGGGTCGGTGGCGCGCACCCGGGCCAGCTCGTCCTCGAAGCGGGGATACGGCTCCTCGGGCGGCGGCCCCAGGAAGTCCGGGGTGTAGCCGCCGACCGGTGGGATGAACAGCCACAGCGGCGACAGGTCGAGCCCCGCCACCGCGGGTGCCGCGCGGCGCAGCCAGGCCCGGTGGTAGCCGTGCCGGGCGGACCGGCGCAGCATGCGCAGCGCCTCGTGGGTCTGGCACAGCGGTGAGACCGCGAACCGGCACCGTCTGAGATCGTCCGTTCCGAGACGCAGGGTCAGCGCCACCACAGCCTCCCCGGCGGTCGTGAGTGATTCGTCCTGGACCGAAAGAGTAGGACCGAGCCGTCCCGCGCAGCACGCTGGCCGTCCCTCTTCCCCTCCCCCGGAAGGCACTTGGATGGGCAGCGTACGTCCGGTCCCCTGGCGCAGGGCCGCCGTCGTCGCGGCACTCATGCTGGCCGCGTTCACCTTCAACACCACCGAGAACCTGCCGGTGGGCCTGCTGTCCCTGATGGCGGACGACCTGCGGGTCTCGCTCACGGCGGTGGGCGCGCTGGTCACCGGCTACGGCCTGGCGGTGGCCGTGGGGTCGCTGCCGCTGGCCCATGTCACCCGGTCGGTGCCGCGCCGGTACCTGATGTCCGGCCTCCTCGCGGTGCTCGCGCTGGCCAGCTGGCTGTCCGCGCTCACCGCCCTGTCGTACGGTCTGCTGCTGGCCGCCCGGGTGGCGACCGCGCTGGCACAGGCGCTGTTCTGGGCGGTGATGGGGCCGGTCGCGGTCGGGCTGTTCCCTCCCGAGCGGCGGGGCCGGATCATCGGACTGCTCTCGGTCGGCGGTTCGCTGGCCACGGTGGCCGGGGTGCCGGCCGGGACCTGGCTGGGCGGGCACAGCGGCTGGCGGGTGCCGTTCGCGGTGCTCGGTGCGCTCGCCGTCGTCTCGCTGGTCACGGTGGCCGTGCTGCTGCCGACCTCACGTCCGCGGGAGAGCCACGCGGCCTACGGCGCCGCCCCGGACCGGCGCCGGTTCGCGGTCGTGCTCACCACCACCGCCCTCTCGGTGACGGGGGCGTTCACCGGGTTCACCTACCTCGTCGCCTTCCTGGACGAGGTGAGCGGGTTCGGACGGGACGCGGTGAGCGCCGTGCTCCTGGCGTTCGGGGCGGCGGGGCTGGCCGGGGTCGCGGCGGTGGGTCCGCTGCTGGACCGGTATCCGCGGGCCACGCTGGTGATCCCGGTGTCGGGCCAGGTCGTGGCCCTGGTCGGGCTGTACGCGGCCGGGAGCAGCCAGGTGGCGACCGTGGTGCTGCTGATGCTGCTGGGCGCCTCGGTGGCACCCGCGTTCATGGCGACGCAGAGCCAGGTGCTGCTGGTCGCGCCGGGGCGCACCGAGACGGCTCTCGCGGCCAACTCGGCGGCCTTCAACGTGGGGGTGGCCGCGGGCGCGCTGCTCGGCGGGGTGCTGCTGCCGCTGACCGGGACCCGCGGCACGTTCCTGGCAGGGGGGTTGCTCACCGCGGTGGCGCTGCTGGTGCTGTCCTGGCCGGCGACCGTCGTCACGCGAGCGACGGTGGACGCGCCCGAGCAGGGCGTCCGATGATGGCCGAATGGATCTTCACGAGGAACTGCCCGCGGCCGTCGACGCGGAGGCCCTGCTCGACCTGGCCGACTCCCATCACGCCCGTCGCGTCCGGCCCTTGGGCACCAGGGAGGCCGCGGATCACCTGGTGAAGGTGTACGCGGTGGAGGCGCCCGGGCGCACGGTCGCCGAGCGGGACACCGAGGCCGCGCTGCGCATCGCCGCGGGCCATCTCCGGCTCGGCCCGCTGCGGGGCTCGCTGGGACTCGCCGTGCTGCTCGTGCACGCGGGCGGGGACGGCGACTACGTGCTGGTCCACACCTGGATCGAGGGCGACATGGCGGACCTGGCGGTCTTCACCGGGCCCGCCGGCGAGCCGGACGCGCTGCGGCCCGGCCGGGCGGGACTCTCGCCCTGCGTCTGGGAGGCGGCCGTACTCGCGCACGAACGGGACGCGTACGCCCGGCGCGTCCTGGACGGGGCCGGGCCGCTCGCCGACCGTCTCACCGCCTGGGCCGAGGACACCCTCACGGATGAGGTCCGATGAACGGGACTCCCCGCGTCCGGCACGCCCACCGCGCCGACCTTCCCCGGGTCGCCGAACTCGCCGCCCGGCACGCGGAGTACGAACAGGCGACACCACCCCCGGACGACCTGCCCGCCAGACTGGCCGGCCTGCTCTTCGACACCCCCGCGCCGCGCCTGCGCTGTCTGGTCGCCGAACTCCCGGACGGCGAACTCGTCGGCTACGCCACCTGCGCGCCCGAACTCTCCACCTGGGAGGGCCGCGAATACCTGCACATGGACTGCCTGTTCCTGCTGCCCGGACACCGGGGTCTCGGACTGGGGGTACTGCTGATGGACGCCGTCGCCGCCGAGGCCCGGGCGCTCGGGCTCGGCGAGGTGCAGTGGCAGACGCCGACGTGGAACGACGGGGCGGTCCGGTTCTACGACCGGTTGGGCGCCCGAGCCAAGCAGAAGTGGCGCTACTCCCTACCCATTACTCCCTGAGCGTCAAACACCGGACCTCCGCAGGGTCTATCGTGTCCCGCATGTCCCTCCCGGAACTGATCCGCATCGTCTCCCGTGACTCGCCGATGGCGCTGGCTCAAGTGGAGCGTGTCAGAAGCGAGTTGACCGCCCTGTATCCCGGTGTGCGCACCGAGGTCGTGCCGGTGAAGACGACCGGTGACAAGTGGATGGGCGACCTGTCGAAGGTCGAGGGCAAGGGCGCGTTCACCAAGGAGGTCGACGCCGCGCTGCTGGCCGGCGAGGCGGATCTCGCGGTGCACTGCGTGAAGGACGTGCCCGCCGACCGGCCGCTCCCGGCGGGCACCGTGTTCGCCGCCTTCCTGAAGCGGGACGACGTCCGGGACGCCCTGATCCACCCGGGCGGGCTCACCCTGGACGAGCTTCCGGAGGGGACCCGGATCGGGACCTCCTCGGTGCGCCGCGTGGCCCAGCTGGCCGCCACCCATCCGCATCTGGAGTGCGTGCCCTTCCGCGGCAACGCCAACCGGCGGCTCGCGAAGCTGGCGGCGGGTGAGGCGGACGCGCTGCTGCTGGCGGTCGCCGGGCTCGAGCGCATCGGCCGCCAGGACGTGATCACCGAGATCCTCTCGCCGGAGACGATGATGCCGCCGATCGGCGCGGGCATCCTCGCGCTCCAGTGCCGTGAGGGCGACACCGAGCTGATCGACGCGGTCAGCGCGCTGGGCGACCCGGACACGTTCCGGGAGGCCACCGCCGAGCGCATGTTCCTGCACGTGCTGCAAGGACACTGCAACAGCCCGATCGCCGGCTACGCGCGCGTGGACCACGGCGGCGAACTCTCCCTGCGGGCCTGTGTCTTCACGCCGGACGGCAAGACGCGGCTGAACGCCCACGAGTGGGCGGGCCGGCTGGATCCGGCCACGCTGGGCACCTCGGTCGCCGTGGCCCTGCTGCGTCAGGGCGCCCGCGAGATCATCGACGGCATCCCGCACTAGCTCCGCCGCACGAAAACCGAGAACGGCGGCTCAGGCCGTGCCCTCTTCGGCCTGGTCCCGCAGGAAGTTGCTGACCTGGCAGGCCAGGCCCTCGCGGCCCGCCCCCGCGTGCGCGGTCCGCTCGTCGAGTCCGATGCCGCCGGCCCACAGCCGGCGGTCGGCCCACTCGTCGTCGACCCGCAGCTGGATCTGCACGTCGATCTGGCTCAGGCTCGTCTCCGGGCCCGCCGCGAACAGCACGGCGGTGGCGCGGCGCAGCGGGTAGACGTCGAAGCCCTCGATGAACTGCGAGTTGCGCCAGTCGATGAAGGCGCTCTCCCCGTCGGGACCGATCCGGACGTCGATCTGGCCGTCCTCCAGGTGGACCGTCGGGTGCTTCTCCCCGCGGTTCTCCACGGTCACGCGGACGCTGAAGTAGGTGAGCCCTTCGGCGGCGTCGTCGCGTCCCCGCGGCGGCTCGGCCGCCTCCAGACGGTGGACGCGGACACGCAGACCGGCATGCTCGTCGTACTCCTGCCAGTCCCCGACCACGTTCGGCTCGTACACAGTGCACCTCTTCGACCTCAGAGAGCTGCTTCCTATCTGTGTGCTCAATGCACTGTCAAATGAGCAGAATGCGCTGTGGCCAGGGAATTCACCCCCTTTGATCGCTGATCAAGCCGTGCGCAGGAAGAATCCGCCAAGCGGCCGGAAAAACCCTTCCGCGGGCGTGCCGCACATCACGTTCCCCACGCATGATCAACATGCGTGATCAACGGGCCAGCCGGCCGAGCAGCGAGGAGGCCGCGGTGATGCCGAGCGCGGCGGCCACGGCCAGCACGCCGAAGTCGAGCGCCAGATGGGCCCGGGTGCCGAGCAGGAGGCCGCGCAGGGCGTCGACTTCGTAGCTCAGGGGGTTCACCTTGCTGACGGCCTGGAGCCAGCCCGGCATGACGGAGAGCGGGTACAGGGCGTTGGAGCCGAAGAAGAGCGGCATGGTGATGGCCTGTCCGATGCCCATCAGGCGGTCCCTGCTGAGCACGATGCCGGCGATGGTCATGGACAGGCAGGAGAAGAAGGCCGAGCCGAGGATCACGATCAGGCCGACCCCGAGGAGCTTGAGCGGGTTCCAGGTCAGGGAAACGCCGAGCAGGGCGGCGATGAGGATGACGACGACGGCCTGGATCAGTGACTTCACGCCGGCCGCGAAGGCCTTGCCGGTGGTCAGTGCCGAGCGCGGGGTGGGGGTGACCAGGAGCTTGTTGAGGATGCCCGCGTCCCGCTCCCAGATGATCTGGATGCCGTAGAAGATGGCGATGAACATCGCGGACTGGGCGATGATGCCGGGCGCCAGGTAGTCGATGTAGGGGATGCCCTCGGTGGGGATCGCCTTGATGCGGGTGAAGGTCTGGCCGAAGATCAGCAGCCACAGGGCGGGCTGGACGGCGCGGGTGTAGAGCTCGGTGCGGTCGTGGCGGAGCTTCTGCAGCTCGACGGCGCACATCGCCACCACCCGGGCGGGCAGCAGCCGCCAGCCCGCGCGGGGCTCCGGCGGCCTCAGCAGCAGGCCGATGTCAGCCGACACGGTTCGCGGTGCGGCGGGTGCTTCGGACATCGCGGAAATCCCCTCCTTCGTCTTCGAGTCCGCTGCCGGCGACGTCCCGGAAGACGTCCTCCAGGGTCGGCAGGGTGTCGGTGCCCCGCTTCTCGGCCAGTCCCCGCCGGAGTTCCTCGGGGGTGCCGAGGGCGCGGATGCGGCCGCGGTGCATGAGGCCGACCCGGTCGCAGTACTGGTCGGCCTCGTCCATGTAGTGGGTGGTCACGAGGACGGTCATGCCGGTCGCTTCGCGTACGGCGTTGATGTGCTCCCAGACGCCGGTGCGGGCGATCGGGTCGAGGCCGATGGTCGGCTCGTCGAGGATGAGCAGCCGGGGCGCGCTGACCAGGGCCTGGGCGAGTTCCAGGCGCCGGACCATGCCGCCGGAGTAGGTGCCCGCGAGCCGGTCGGCGGCGTCGGTGAGGTCGACGGCGGCCAGGGCCTGGGCGACCCGCTCGGCGCGTTCCCTGCGGGACACGTCGAAGACGCGGGCGAACAGGGTGATGTTCTCCCGGCCGGTCAGGTTCGCGTCGGCGGACAGCTGCTGCGGGACGTAGCCCAGCAGGCGCCGTACGGCCATCGCGTCCTCGGCGGTGTCGCGGCCGAAGACGTGGATCATGCCGGCCGGCACCGGGAGCAGGGTGGTGATGCAGCGGATGGCGGTGGTCTTGCCGGCGCCGTTGGGGCCGAGCAGTCCGAAGACCTCGCCCTCCCCCACGGTCAGGTCCAGTGCGTCCACGGCCTTCGTGGCGCCGAAGGCGTAGTCGAGCCCGGTGCAGGAAACAGCGTCGGCTGTCATGACTCCTCGGCCTCCTCGTGCAGGGTGACGGCAAGGGCGCGCAGGGCCGGCAGGGCGGCTCGCAGGGCTTCCTGGTCGGCCGTGTCGAGCCGGGCGACGTGCCGTCCCACGAGTGCGACACGCCGCTGTTTCCAGTCCCTGAGCCGGGTCTCGGCCCGCTCGGTGAGCAGCAGGCGGGCGGCGCGCCGGTCGGCGGGGTCGGTCTCGCGGACCAGGTGACCCTCCTTGACGAGCTGGTTGACGAGGGTGGAGACGGAGTTCCCGGCGAGGTGCAGTTCCCTGGCGGCCTCGGAGACACCGATGCCGGGCCGCGACTCGACCAGGCGCAGCAGCTCGACCTCGGCACCGCGCAGCCGCGGCACGGTCAGTCCGGCGCGCAACCTGCGCCTGAGCAGCCGCTGGACACCGACGAGGGCGTCGGCCAGCTCTTCGGGAAAGGTCTCCTCGTCCATGCGGCGAGATTACCTCTGTGTCAGAGGCAATCTCGACCAAGAGCGAGTCAAGCGCACCCCTCGGGCCCATACACGCGCGCCTCGGGCCCATATCGGGCGATCTGGGCTTTTGTTTTGTTTCACCCGATAGCGGGAATCCGTACAACAGTGCTTCGGACAGGAGGCACCTCCGTGGGGGCCCGCCGAGCGGGTTCCGGATGTCTGTCTCACAGTCCGCGTGCGTTCCTCCCACGGTGTCTGTCCATCCAGCACCCGCTCAGGGAGGTGCGCGACATGACCGTCGCCACCAGAACCAAGCCCCATCCGCACGACGACGCCCCCGACACCAACGCGGCGTTCGAGCGTTTGACGCGGCTGCCCGAAGGCCCGGAGCGCAAGGCGCTGCGGGACGAACTGGTGGAGCTGTGGCTGCCCATGGCCGAGCGGATCGCCGTCCGCTTCCGGGGCCGCGGCGAGTCCCTCGAGGACCTCTACCAGGTGGCCGCCCTCGGGCTCGTCAAGGCCGTCGACCACTACGACCCGGCCCGCGGCAGCGCCTTCGAGGCGTACGCGGTGCCGACCGTGACCGGCGAGATCAAGCGGCACTTCCGCGACCACATGTGGACGCTGCACGTACCGCGGCGGGTGCAGGACCTGCGCAACCGGGTCCGGCAGGCTTCGAAGGAGCTCGCGCAGACCCCCGGCCGGGCCCCCAGCGTCGCCGAGATCGCCGAGCGGGCGCATCTGACCGAGGACGAGGTGCGCACCGGGGCGGAGGCGCTGGAGTGCTTCTCGGCCCTGTCACTGGAGGCGGAGATGCCGGGCACGGACGGCTACGCCCTCGGCGACGCGCTCGGCGGCCCCGACCCCGGCTACGACGTCGTCGTCGACCGGGTCGCCGTCCGGCCCTGTCTGGAAGCGCTGCCTGAGCGCGAGCGGACCATCCTCTACCTGCGCTTCTTCAAGGGCATGACCCAGAGCGGCATCGCCGAGGAGCTCGGCATCTCCCAGATGCACGTCTCCCGGCTGCTCAGCACCTGCTTCGACCGGCTGCGCGAGGAGGTCCTGGCCGACGCCGGCTGATCCCGTCCCTCGACTGCCGGGGCGCCGTCACTCCGGTGGCGCCCCGGGGATCTGTGTCGGCCCGTAGTGCTCGAGGGCCTTTTCGAGCTCGACGCGGATCTCCCGCGGGATGTCCCCGGACCGCCCCCAGATGAGGATGAGGTCGGCGACGCTGCGCAGCTTGATGTTGGTGTGCTGGGAGACGTCCCTCAGTACCGCCCAGCCCTCGTCCGGGGTGACCCTGCCGAGCGCGACGACCATCCCGATGGCCTGGTCCACGACGGCATGGGAGACGACCGCCTCCTTCAGCTGGTCGATCTCCTCCTGGAGCGCGAAGATCCGGTCCGACTCCGCGGCCGGTTCCTCCGGGATGCCTGGCACCCCTCCATCCTGTCACTCGGACGGCCCGGCGCCACCGGGCCGGAGGCCGGAAGGGGCACCGTTTCGGCGGCTCCCGCGGGGTACTCGGCAGGCGGCCACAGCTGTTCCGGAACGACACTGGGTGAAGGACCCACTGGCCGCAGCCCGACGAGAGCAGGACGCGACCGCCATGAACCACGACCCGAGACTCCCCGGCACGACCGCGGACGTCGTCTCCAGCCACCATGTGTTCGGGGCCCCCTGCTGGGTGAGCCTGACCAGCCGCGACCAGCAGACCACGGAGGACTTCTACGGAGCCGTCCTCGGCTGGGAGTGGAAGCCGGCCAAGCTCGGCGAGCGCTTCCGGGTGGCACTGGCGGACGGCACGCCGGTCGCCGGCATCGCGGCGGTGGCGTCGATGTGGCAGATGGCGGTGGCCTGGACGCCGTACTTCGCGGTGCCCAGCGCGGACGAGGCGGTGGCCCGGGTCCAGGAGCGCGGCGGCACGCTGGCGGTGGGCCCGCTGTCCTTCCCGCCCGGCCGGGCGGCCCTGCTCTCCGACCGCGACGGCGCGACCTTCGGCATCTGGGAGGGCGAGCTGATCGCCAACTGGGAGGTGTGGCGCCGGGCCCAGCCGGCCTTCGTGCGGCTGCACACCCGTGACGCGTTCGACGCGGCGATCTTCTACGGCGAGGTCCTCGAGTGGGCGACGGGACGCCCCGGCTGCTGCGAGGTCGACTACGAGGGCGGCGAGGTGGTGCTGCGCAGCGGCGGTGACGTGGTGGCCCGCATCGAGTCGGGAGCCCTGGGCTCGGCGCCCGACCCCACGATCCGCCCGCACTGGCAGGTCCACTTCGCGGTCACCGACGTGACGGCCTGCGCCAAGGCCGCCGAGGCCCACGGCGGCAGCGTCCTGACGAAGCACAGCACCGAGGCCGTGCTGCGGGACCCGGACGGAGCCCGGTTCACGGTGACATCGCGCCGGACACGCTGAGCGTCCCGGGTCCACCCGGCGAAGAGCCCCGCACCCGTCGACCGGGTGCGGGGCTCTTGTTCAGGCGCCCGTGCGGGAGGGCCGGGACAGCAGCACCAGGCTGCGGGCCTCGACCGTCATCTCCGTGCCGGCCTTGTGCTCCGACTCGTCGGCGCCCTGCGGCTCGGCCGTGTCGAGCAGGGTCGTCCAGCGGTCGCCGTACGCGGAGTCCGGGAGGCGGAAGTCGACGGGTTCCCAGTAGCCGTTGAGCAGTAGGAGGAACGAGTCGTCGACCACCCGGCGTCCGCGCGGGTCGGGTTCGGCGATGGCGTCGCCGTTGAGGAAGACACCGACCGAGTGGGCGTCGGACCGCTGCCACTCCGCCTCGGTCATCTCGCGGGCGTCCGGCAGCAGCCAGACCAGGTCCGGCAGCGGCTGCCCCGCGTGCGTCACGGTCTCCCCGCGGAAGTAGCGGCGCCTGCGCAGCACGGGATGCGCGGCCCGCAGTCCGATCACGTACCGCGTGAACGCGGCGAGTTCGCGCTGCTCCTCGCTCAGCGCCCAGTCGATCCAGGAGACTTCGTTGTCCTGGCAGTAGGCGTTGTTGTTGCCGCCCTGGGTGCGCCCGAGTTCGTCGCCGTGGCAGAGCATGGGGATGCCCTGCGAGAGCAGCAGCGTGGCGAGGAAGTTGCGCTGCTGGCGGGCCCGGAGTTCGAGGACGGCGGGGTCGTCCGTGTCGCCCTCCGCCCCGCAGTTCCAGGACCGGTTGGTGCTCTCCCCGTCCCGGCCGCCCTCTCCGTTGGCCTCGTTGTGCTTGTCGTTGTAGGAGACGAGGTCGCGCAGCGTGAAGCCGTCGTGCGCGGTCACGAAGTTGACGCTCGCGCGCGGACGGCGCCGACTGTGCTGGTAGAGGTCGGAGGAGCCGGTCAGCCGGGACGCGAACTCCCCGAGCGTGTGCGGTTCGGCGCGCCAGAAGTCCCGTACGGCGTCCCGGTACCTGCCGTTCCACTCCGACCACAGCGGCGGGAAGTTGCCCACCTGGTAGCCACCCTCGCCCACGTCCCAAGGCTCGGCGATCAGTTTGACGCGGCTGATCACCGGGTCCTGCTGGATCAGGTCGAAGAACGCCGACAGCCGGTCCACCTCGTGGAACTGCCGGGCCAGGGTGGCCGCGAGGTCGAAGCGGAACCCGTCGACGTGCATCTCGGTGACCCAGTACCGGAGCGAGTCCATGATCAGCTGAAGGACGTACGGGTGCCGCATCAGCAGGCTGTTCCCGGTGCCGGTGGTGTCGTAGTAGTGGCCCCAGTCGCCGTCCACCAGCCGGTAGTAGGAGGCGTTGTCGATGCCCCGGAAGGACAGGGTCGGCCCCTTCTCGTTGCCCTCGGCGGTGTGGTTGTAGACCACGTCGAGGATGACCTCGAGCCCGGCCGCGTGCAGCGCCTTCACCATCGTCTTGAACTCGGCGACCTGCTGACCGCGGGTGCCGTGGGCGGCGTAGGCGTTGTGGGGCGCGAAGAAGCCGATCGTGTTGTAGCCCCAGTAGTTGGCGAGACCGCGGTCCTGGAGCACCCCGTCCTGCACGAACTGGTGCACCGGCATCAGCTCGACGGCCGTGACGCCGAGCGAGGTCAAATGACCGATCACCGCAGGGTGGGCGAGACCGGCGTAGGTGCCGCGCAGTTCGGGCGGGACGTCGGGGTGGGTGCGGGTGAGTCCGCGGACGTGCGCCTCGTAGATCACGCTGTCGGCGTAGGGCCGGCAGGGCGGTCGGTCGTCGCCCCAGTCGAAGGCCGGGTCGGTGACCACGCCGAGCATGGTGTGCCCGGCGCTGTCGGCCTGGGGCGTGACCAGTGAGGGGTGGTTGTCCGTCTGGCCGTCCACCGCCTTGGCGTACGGGTCGAGCAGCAGCTTCGACGGGTCGCACCGGTGGCCGAACTCGGGCTGCCAGGGGCCGTGCACCCGATAGCCGTAGCGCTGTCCCGGCCCCACACCCGGCAGATAGCCGTGCCACACGAATCCGTCGGCCTCGGTCAGCGGGACCTCGCTGTGGCCGCCGCGCTCGTCGACGAGGACGAGTTCGACGCGCTCGGCGACCTCGCTGAACAGCGCGAAGTTGGTGCCCTCGCCGTCGAAGGCGGCGCCCAGCGGGTACGGGCGCCCGCTCCAGGCGGGCACCCGCTTCCCGTTCTTGGACGGCTTCCTCCTGGACGTCGGCACGTCAGCACCCGCCGTCGGCGGCAGCGGTGGCCAGGGCCGCGACCGGAAGCTCGCGCGGCACCTGGAGGCCCTCCCGCAGGCTGGGCGCGGGCACGGTCGGCACCAGCGGGACGCGCTCGCCCGCACGGGCCCGCTGGGAGAACCAGATGACCTTGCTGCCGGTCTCCGTGGCGCAGCAGCCCCAGCCGTCGCTCATCGCGGCGATGCGCTCGAGGCAGGCGCGCAGATCCAGGTCCGGGCGCAGATCGCAGTCGTTCTCGCCGATGGCCGTGATGAGGTGCTGGCCGTTCCACCACAGCTCGATCGAGGTGTTCTTGTCCGTCGCGTGCTCGTCGATCGCCTTCAGCAGCAGGACGGCACCGCGGCAGACGGGCTCGACCAGGGTCTCCAGGTCCCAGAGCCGTAGATGGGCGGCCAGGATGCGCCTGACCTGCCCGACCCGTTCCGGGCTGACCTCCACGTCGAGGTGGTAGTAGCAGGGCACTGCGGTCTTCATCGTCGTCGCTCCTCACCGGCGAAGCTCCCGCTCCTCCCGGCCCCCGCGGGGCCGGGCCCCGAAACACACGGAGCGTGAGCGCTGTTCGCTTCAGAGTCACTCCAGAGTGGGAGTGCTACGCCATTCGTGCAACACGAGCGATTCGCGAGGCGAATGAAGCCGGTCGGGGCGGACGAGGCGGCATAAAGGTCGTTGAAGACCCAACAAGACGCTGAGTCGTTACCCGTGCACCATGAGTGAAGATCTCGCGGGTCCCGCATCTCCCCACCTCCGAAAGGTGAACGGCGCCATGCTGCTACCGGCCAAAGCCGAAGTCGCCAGGCAACTGAGGCGCTACCGCGCCTGGGAGCGCCGGATGCTCGCCTCCCCCGCCGACCGCGCCGTCCGGAGCACCTTCGAGGACTCGGGCTACACGCTGTGCGTGCTGATGGGCAAGCGCTGTGCCCGCGAGGCCGCCGACGCGGCCGAGCGCTATCTGCGGAGCAGCGTGATCGCCTATCTGCAGGAGCAGAGCGACCTCCCGCACGCGAGCGCCGCCGTCAGACGGGGTCCTCCGAGATCGGCGGAACGTTCCACCGCGGGGAGGTGACAGCCTTCCGGCGCAGCTTCGATCCCCCGGCCGGGCGCCCTCAGTGCCCGGCCTCGAGCACGACGGAGGCGAGAGCATGAGCACCACCCCGGCCATCGGCCGCATCCCCGTTCGGGACGTCCGTCCTGCCGTCGAGTCGGGCAGGCGCCCGGCGAAAGCGGTCGTGGGAGAGACGTTCGAGGTCACTGCCACCGTGTTCCGCGAGGGGCACGACGCGGTCGCCGCGAATGTCGTCCTCACCGACCCGGAGGGCCGGCACAGTCCCTGGACCCCGATGCGGGAGCTGGCCCCGGGCACCGACCGCTGGGGCGCCGAGGTGACGGTGGACGTCGAGGGGCGCTGGACGTACCGCGTGGAGGCCTGGAGCGACCCGGTGAACACCTGGCGGCGCACCGCCCGCATAAAGGTGCCGGCCGGCCTCGACACGGGACTCGTCCTGGAGGAGGGCGCCGAGCTCTACACCCGTGCGGCGGCGGGCGTCGCGGAGGGCCCGCAGCGGGCGGTGCTGCTGGCCGCGGCCAAGACGCTCGCCGACGACTCGCTGCCGGTCGCCACCCGTCTGGCGGGGGCGCTCACCCCGGAGGTGGACGCGGTGCTGGCCCGCCATCCGCTGCGGGAGTTGATCACGGCGTCGGAGTCGTTGCCGCTGCTGGTGGAGCGGGAGCGGGCGTTGTTCGGCTCGTGGTACGAGTTCTTCCCCCGTTCGGAGGGCACCCCCGAGACGCCGCACGGCACGTTCCGTACCGCGGCCCGCAGGCTGCCGGCGATCGCGGCGATGGGCTTCGACGTGGTCTACCTGCCGCCGATCCACCCGATCGGCACCACCTTCCGCAAGGGCCGCAACAACACCCTCTCCGCCGGCCCGGACGATGTGGGCGTGCCGTGGGCGATCGGCTCGCCGGAGGGCGGCCACGACGCGGTCCACCCGGACCTGGGCACCATCGAGGACTTCGACTGGTTCGTGCGGGAGGCCGCCGCGCACGGGCTGGAGATCGCGCTGGACTTCGCGCTGCAGTGCTCGCCGGACCATCCGTGGGTGCAGAAGCATCCGGAGTGGTTCCACCACCGCCCCGACGGCACCATCGCGTATGCGGAGAATCCGCCGAAGAAGTACCAGGACATCTACCCGATCGCCTTCGACGCGGATCTGGACGGGCTGGTCGCGGAGACCGTGCGGGTGCTGCGGCACTGGATGGGGCACGGGGTGCGGATCTTCCGCGTGGACAACCCGCACACCAAGCCGGTCGTCTTCTGGGAGCGGGTGATCGGTGACATCAACGCCACCGACCCCGATGTGATCTTCCTGGCGGAGGCGTTCACCCGGCCGGCGATGATGCACACGCTGGCGCAGATCGGTTTCCAGCAGTCGTACACGTACTTCACCTGGCGCACCACCAAGCAGGAGCTGACCGAGTACCTGAGCGAGCTGTCGGGTGAGGCGGCCTCCTACATGCGGCCGAACTTCTTCGCCAACACCCCCGACATCCTGCACGCCTTCCTCCAGCACGGCGGCCGTCCGGCGTTCGCGCTGCGCGCGGTCCTGGCCGCCACCCTCTCACCGACCTGGGGCATCTACTCCGGCTACGAGCTGGCCGAGAACACCCCGCTGCGCGAGGGCAGCGAGGAGTACCTGGACTCGGAGAAGTACCAGCTCAAGGCCCGCGACTGGGACAGTCCCGACAGCCTCGCCCCCCTGATCACCCAGCTCAACACCATCAGGCGCAGCCACCCGGCGCTCCAGCAGCTCAGGAACCTCCGTTTCCATGACACCGACAACGACTCGGTCATCGCCTACAGCAAGCGCACGGGTGACGACGCGGTCCTGGTGGTCGTGAACCTCGATCCGCACCACACCCAGGAGGCCACGGTCTCGTTGGACATGCCGCAACTCGGCTTGGAACGGCACGAGTCCCTTTCCGTCCACGACGAACTGACGGGTGAGACCTACCGCTGGGGCAGAAACAACTACGTGCGCCTGGAGCCCGGCCGGGCACCCGCGCACGTGTTCCAGGTCCGTAGGTCGGCGCCTCAGAGCGGAGGATCCACAGCGTGACTGTCAACGAGCCCGTCCACGACACCTTCGAGGACACTCCGGCGAAGGACCGGGACCCCGACTGGTTCAAGCGAGCGGTCTTCTACGAGGTGCTGGTCCGCTCCTTCCAGGACAGCAACGGCGACGGTGTCGGCGACCTCAAGGGCCTGACCGCCAAACTGGACTACCTCCAGTGGCTCGGTGTCGACTGCCTGTGGCTGCCGCCGTTCTTCAAGTCGCCGCTCAGGGACGGCGGTTACGACGTCTCCGACTACACCGCCGTACTGCCGGAGTTCGGTGACCTCGCCGACTTCGTGGAGTTCGTCGACGCCGCCCACCAGCGCGGCATGCGCGTGATCATCGACTTCGTCATGAACCACACCAGCGACCAGCACCCGTGGTTCCAGGAGTCCCGCGCCAACCCCGACGGCCCCTACGGCGACTACTACATGTGGGCCGACGACGACAAGCAGTACCAGGACGCCCGGATCATCTTCGTCGACACCGAGGCCTCCAACTGGACCTACGACCCGGTCCGCGGCCAGTACTTCTTCCACCGCTTCTTCTCCCACCAGCCGGACCTCAACTACGAGAACCCGGCCGTCCAGGAGGAGATCCTCGCCGCCCTCCGCTTCTGGCTGGACCTCGGCATCGACGGCTTCCGCCTCGACGCCGTGCCCTACCTCTACGCGCAGGAGGGCACCAACTGCGAGAACCTGCCCGCCACGCACCAGTTCCTGAAGCGGGTGCGCCGCGAGATCGACGCGATGTACCCCGACACGGTCCTGCTCGCGGAGGCGAACCAGTGGCCGGAGGACGTCGTCGACTACTTCGGCGACTACGAGTCCGGCGGCGACGAGTGCCACATGGCATTCCACTTCCCGGTCATGCCCCGCATCTTCATGGCCGTGCGCCGCGAGTCCCGCTACCCGGTCTCGGAAATCCTCGCCAAGACCCCGGCCATCCCGCAGAACTGCCAGTGGGGCATCTTCCTGCGCAACCACGACGAGCTGACCCTCGAAATGGTCACCGACGAGGAACGCGACTACATGTGGGCCGAGTACGCCAAGGACCCACGGATGCGCGCCAACATCGGCATCCGACGGCGCCTCGCCCCCCTCCTGGACAACGACCGGGACACGATCGAGCTGTTCACCGCCCTGCTGCTGGCGCTGCCCGGCTCGCCGATCCTCTACTACGGCGACGAGATCGGCATGGGCGACAACATCTGGCTCGGCGACCGGGACGCCGTCCGCACCCCCATGCAGTGGACCCCCGACCGCAACGCGGGCTTCTCCACGGCGGATCCGGGCCGGCTCAGCCTGCCGATCATCATGGACCCGGTCTACGGGCACCAGGTCACCAACGTCGAGGCGTCCATGGCCTCGCCGTCCTCCCTGCTGCACTGGACCCGCCGGATGATCGAGATCCGCAAGCAGAACCCGGCGTTCGGCCTCGGCACCTTCACCGAGCTCCAGTCCTCCAACCCCGCCGTGCTGGCCTTCCTGCGGGAGTACGAGGACGACCTGGTCCTGTGCGTGAACAACTTCTCCCGGTTCGCCCAGCCCACCGAGCTGGACCTCCGCGAGTTCGCCGGCCGGCACCCGGTCGAGCTGTTCGGCGGGGTGCGGTTCCCGGCCATCGGTGAACTGCCGTATCTGCTGACCCTCGGCGGGCACGGCTTCTACTGGTTCCGGCTCTCCCGAGTCGCATCCCGCATCGGCCGACGCTCTTGAGCGTGCCGACGAAAGGACGCGTCACCATGCCGAAGACCGCACCCCTCGGCCCCAGAACCGCGCCGGCGAGCGACCTCATGGCCTCGCTGGGCGGGCTGCTGCGCCAGTGGCTGCCGCGCCAGCGGTGGTTCGCGGGCAAGGACCGGCCCGTGAGCGAACTCGGTCTGCTGTCCATGACCGAGCTGTTCCCGGGCTGTCTGCACCTGCTGGTCCACGCCAGTCACGGCGGAGTGCCCGCGCCGGGCTGCGCCACCCCGGCCGGTGACTGCTACCAGTTGCTGCTGGGCGTGCGGAAGCACCTCTCACCGCGTCTCGGCCGCGCCCTGATCGGCCGCGCGGAGCAGGGTCCGCTGGCCGGCCTCACGATCTACGACGCCCTGCACGACCCGCGTTCGGCGCAGCTGCTCCTCGAACGGCTGCGGCAGCCCGGCACGGCCGGACCCCTGCGCTTCGAGGGCGACCCCTCGGTGCCGGTGCCCGCCGGGCTCCCCCCGCGGCTGCTGGAGGCGGAGCAGTCCAACTCCTCGCTGGTGTACGGCGACGAGTTCATCCTGAAGGTCTTCCGCCGGATCCAGCCCGGGGTCAACCCGGACCTGGAGGTGCCGGTCGCGCTGGCCGGGCAGGGCTGCCGCAGGGTGCCCGCGCCGGTGGCCTGGTTCCGGACCACGCACCCGCAGGAGGCCACGCTCGGCGTGCTCCAGCCGTATCTGCGGGACGCCTCCGACGGCTGGACGCTGGCCCTGCACGCGCTGGCCTCCGGTGACGACTTCACCGTGCAGGCGCACGAGCTGGGGCGGGCCATGGCCGAGGTGCACCTCGCGCTGGCCGCCGCGTTCCCCGGTGACGGCGCCCACGGCGACAACGGCTCCATGGCGGCCGCGATGGCCGAACGCCTGGACGCGGCCGCGCACAGCGTCCCGGCGCTGCGACCGTTCGTGCCCGGGCTGCGGAACGCCTTCGGCGCGCTGGCCACCTGCGATGCCGGGCCACCGGCACAGCGGGTGCACGGCGACCTGCATCTGGGGCAGGTGCTGCGGGCGGGCCGCGAGTGGTTCGTCATCGACTTCGAGGGCGAGCCGTCCCGGCCGCTCGCCGAGCGCTGCACCGCGCAGTCTCCCGTGCGGGACATCGCGGGCATGCTGCGCTCCTTCGACTACGCGGCCCGGCAGCGCCGCCCCTGGCGTCCGGAGTGGGCGCGCCGCTGCCGGGAGGCCTTCTGCGCGGGCTACGCCGCCCTCGCCGGCTGGGACCCGCGCAAGAAGCACGGACTGCTGCGGGCGTACGAGACCGACCGGGCCGTCTACGAGGTCCTGTACGAGGCGCGACACCGACCCGACTGGCTGCCCGTTCCGATGGCGGCGATCGAGCGCCTCGCCGTGAGAGGAGACTGAGCCGTGGCCCTGCGTGACACTTCGATGCCCGAGCCGTCCGGACCGGTCGGGCGTGCCCCGGCTCCGGCCCCGGCCCCGCCGCTGGACGCCGGCGACCGGGCCCGGCTGCTGGCGGGCGCCCACCACGACCCGCACGCGCTGCTCGGCGCCCACCCGGTCGCCGGCGGGATCGTCTTCCGGGCGCTGCGCCCGTTCGCCCGCTCGGTGAGCGTGGTGATCGACGGCGAGCGCAGCCCGCTGACCTCGGAGGGCGACGGCCTCTTCTCGGGTCTGCTCCCCCTCGACGCGATCCCCGACTACACCCTGCGGGTGGCGTACGCGGACGGGGAGCAGGAGGTGCACGACCCGTACCGCTTCCTGCCCGCGCTCGGCGAGACGGACCTCCACCTGATCCGCGAGGGGCGCCACGAGCAGCTGTGGAAGGCGCTCGGCGCCGAGCCGATGACCCACCAGGGCGTCACCGGCACCCGCTTCACGGTCTGGGCGCCGAACGCCCAGGGGGTCCGGGTCGCCGGCGAGTTCACCTACTGGGACGGGCAGGCGTTCCCGATGCGCTCGCTCGGCGCGTCCGGGGTGTGGGAGCTGTTCCTGCCCGGGATCGGCGAGGGCACCCGCTACAAGTTCGAGATCACCTCCCGCCACGGCGTCCGGTTCCTGAAGTCCGACCCGATGGCCCGCAGCACCGAGGTGCCGCCCGACACCGCGTCCGTGGTGACCTCCTCGCACTTCGAGTGGAGCGACCAGGAGTGGATGGCCGGGCGGGGCGAGGTCCCGGTGCACGAGGCGCCGTTCTCGGTGTACGAGGTCCATCTGCCGTCCTGGCGCAAGGGGCTGACGTACCGTCAACTCGCCGAGGAGCTCCCCGCGTACGTCAAGGAGCTGGGCTTCACCCACGTCGAGCTGATGCCGGTCGCCGAGCACCCCTTCGGCCCTTCCTGGGGTTACCAGGTCACCGGTTTCTATGCGCCGACCTCCCGGCTCGGCTCCCC
Source organism: Streptomyces sp. LS-MS-L19 (assembly GCF_058382285.1). Taxonomy (NCBI): domain Bacteria; kingdom Bacillati; phylum Actinomycetota; class Actinomycetes; order Kitasatosporales; family Streptomycetaceae; genus Streptomyces; species Streptomyces sp. LS-MS-L19. The sequence continues at coordinate 518,677 of NZ_JBYCLL010000001.1, forward strand.
CGACGACTTCAAGTACCTGATCGATGCCCTCCACCGGGCCGGCATCGGCGTGATCATGGACTGGGTGCCGGCCCACTTCCCCAAGGACGACTGGGCGTTGGCCCGCTTCGACGGGGACCCGCTGTACGAGCCCGGGGACTGGCGGCGGGCGGAGCACCCGGACTGGGGCACGTACGAGTTCGACTTCGGGCGCGTGGAGGTGCGCAACTTCCTCGTCGCCAACGCCGTGTACTGGTGCGAGGAGTTCCACATCGACGGCCTCAGGGTCGACGCGGTCGCCTCCATGCTCTACCTCGACTACTCGCGCGACTCGGGCCAGTGGAGCCCGAACGTGTTCGGAGGCCGGGAGGATCTCGACGCGGTCGCCTTCCTGCAGGAGATGAACGCGACCGTGTACCGGCGGGCGCCGGGAGTCGTCACCATCGCCGAGGAGTCCACCGCCTGGGACGGCGTGACCCGGCCGACCGACAGCGGGGGCCTGGGTTTCGGCCTGAAGTGGAACATGGGCTGGATGCACGACTCGCTCGGCTACATCAGCCATGAGCCGGTGCACCGCAAGTACCACCACAACGAGATGACGTTCTCGATGGTGTACGCGTACAGCGAGAACTACGTGCTGCCGATCTCCCACGACGAGGTCGTCCACGGCAAGCAGGCGCTGGTGTCCAAGATGCCGGGCGACTGGTGGCAGCGGCGGGCCGACCACCGCGCCTACCTCGGCTTCATGTGGGCCCATCCCGGCAAGCAGCTCCTCTTCATGGGCCAGGAGTTCGCCCAGGGCGCCGAGTGGTCGGAGGAACACGGCCCGGAGTGGTGGCTGCTCGACCCGGCGTACAGCGCCGAGCCGGACCACCGCGGCGTCCGTGATCTCGTGCGCGACCTGAACACCGTCTACCGGGAGACGCCCGCGCTGTGGCAGCGGGACACCGACCCCGGTGGCTTCCGGTGGGTGATCGGGGACGCGGCCGAGGACAACGTCTTCGCCTTCCTGAGGTTCGACGCGCAGGGTACCCCCCTGCTCGCGGTCTCCCACTTCTCCCCCGCGGTGCGCGAGAACTACCGTCTCGCCGTCCCCGAGGGCTTCCCCCTGTGGCGGGAGGTCCTCAACACCGACTCCGCGCGGTACGGCGGCGGCGACGTCACCGCCCCCGACCCGGTCAAGGCGGAGGACGGGGTCCTGCGGCTCACCCTGCCGCCGCTCGCGACGGTGTGGCTGGTCCCGGTCTCCGGCTGAGGTCCGCGGGCGACGCGGAGGTGTCCGACCGGCCCGAGGGGGCAGTCGGGGTCGTACGAGAACGAGCATCCTCGTCGTCGCCAAGGGCCACAGAAAGGGCTGCATCACGTGCGCACCGTCGGAGTGGAGGAGGAGCTCCTCCTGGTCGATCCGGAGACCGGCGAGCCGCAGGCGCTGTCCGCGGCCGTACTCGCGCGGGCCGCGCAGGACGAGCCGGGCCAGGACGTCTTCGAGAAGGAACTCCACAACCAGATGCTGGAGTTCGCCACCCACCCGCAGTCGGGGATGGACGCCCTCCGCGCGGAGATCGTGCGCTGCCGCAAGGAGGCCGCCCGGCTCGCCGGCGAGAGCGGCTGCGCGGTGGCCTCCCTCGCCACCTCGCCGCTGCCGGTCAGCCCGTCCGTCGGCATCGGGCGCCGCTACCAGTGGATGGCGGAGCAGTACGGCATCGCCACCCGGGAGCAGCTCGTCATGGGCTGCCACGTCCATGTGTCCGTCGAGTCCGACGACGAGGCCGTCGCCGTGGTGGACCGGATCCAGCCCTGGCTGAGCGTGCTGGCCGCGCTGAGCGCCAACTCGCCCTTCTGGCAGGGCAAGGACACCGGCTACAGCAGCTACCGCAGCCGGGTGTGGCAGCGCTGGCCGTCGGCCGGTCCGACCGAGCCCTTCCGCTCGGCGGAGCGCTATCACCGGCGGGTGGCCGACATGGTGGCGACCGGGGTCATCCTCGACGAGGGGATGATCTACTTCGACGCCCGGCTGTCCCGGAACTTCCCCACGGTGGAGATCCGGGTCGCCGACGTCTGTCTGCACGCGGACACCCCCGTCCTGCTCGCGACCCTCGCCCGGGGACTGGTGGAGACCGCCGCCCGTGAGTGGCGGGAGGGCCGGGAGCCGGTGACGCACAGCGTGAGCCTGCTGCGGATGGCCGCCTGGCGGGCCGCGCGCTCCGGGCTGTCGGAGGAGCTGCTGCATCCGGCGACGATGCACCGCATGCCCGCCGAGACGGTGGTCCGGGCCCTGCTGGAACACGTCGGGGAGGCGCTCGCCGACAGCGGCGACCTGGACCTGGCCCGCGAGTCGTGTGCCGAACTGCTGGGCCGCGGCAACGGCGCCCGCGTACAACGTGAGCTGCTGGAGCGCACCGGCAGCCTGCGGGACATGGTCACCGAGTGCGTGAAGCTGACCCAGGCATAGGTCCTCTACAGGGCCAGCACGATCGCGTACACCAGGAAGAACGCGGCGACGAGCACCACCAGGAGGAGGATCAGGGTCAGCGGGCCCTTGGCCCAGCCCCTGGTCGGGTTGTGCGTCTCCCGGGGGCCGGCCTCGGGCAGGCTGCTCTCCGCGGGCGGGGTCTCGCCCGGGGGTACGCCGCCGCCCGGCTCCAGTCCGGTGGTGCGCTCGGGTTCGGGATCGGGATTCGTGTAACTCATGGGGTCCGAGTCCCCCGATCTCGGCGAGATCACAGGTGACCGCCTACTTCCGTAATACAGGCACCCCCCGCAGTCTCCTGGGCTAGATTCGAGCACCGCGGATGACCGAGCTCGTCGGCGCAGTCACAGCCCGTACACGTCAGGAGCAGCGCATGCGCGACTTCGCCCTCGCTCCCCGGACCCTGTCGCGCTCCAGCGGCGGTCTGGCCGACAGCGTCTTCGAGAGAGCGGAGCTCGACCCCACCCTGCCGGTCCTCGCCCGCCGTCCCGAGGGGTCCTCGGGGAGCTGGCAGGAGGTCACGGCGGTGGAGCTGCGGGACGAGGTGGTGGACCTCGCGAAGGGGCTGGTCTCCTGCGGGATCTCGCCCGGCCACCGGGTGGCGATCATGGCTCGCACCCGGTACGAGTGGACGGTTCTCAGCTACGCGCTGTGGGCGGTCGGCGCCGAGGTCGTGCCGATCTACCCGACGGCCTCGCGCGACCAGGTCGAGTGGATCCTGCGGGACGCCGGTTGTGTGGCCGTGGTGGTGGAGGACGAGCAGGCCGTCATGACGGTCGGTTCGGTGTGCGCCGCGCTGCCCCGGCTGCGGCACGTCTGGCAGCTGGACGCGGGGGCGCTGGAGGAGCTGGCCGAGCGGGGCGAGCTGATCCCGCTCGCGACGGTCGAGTCCCTGCGCCGCATCGTGCTCCCGGACTCCACGGCGGTGGTCGCCTACACCTCCGGCACCACCGGGCGTCCGATGGGGTGCGCGCTCAGTCACCGCGGCCTGGCGAGCCCCTGCGACACCCTGCTGGAGGGCTGGCGGCAGATCACGGCCGCGCCGGGCGAGCAGCCGTCGGTGCTTGCCTTCCTGCCCTTCTCGCACGTGTACGGCCTCATGATCCAGGGCGTGTGCATCCGGGGCGGCTTCCTCATGGCCCACGAGCCCGACCTGAACGAGGAGGCGCTGGCCGCCTCCCTCCAGTCGTTCCGGCCCACGTACTTCTACGCGGTCCCCTCCGTCTTCGAGAAGATCTACAAGAACTTCCTGCGCGCCGCCCAGCAGTCGGGCCGCGGCGCCCTGTTCGAGCGGGCCGCCGACACCGCCCGTGACTTCGCCCTGGCCTGTGAGCGGCAGCGGCTGGGCGAGGGCCCGGGCCCCGGGTTCGACCTGCGGCTCCAGCACGCCCTGTACGAGCGGACGGTGTACCGCAGACTGAGAGCCGCGCTGGGCGGCCGGGCCCGCCGGGGCACCTCGGGCGGCTCGACCCTCAACCGCGAGCTCTCCCTGTTCTACGAGGGCATCGGTCTCTACGTCCACGACGGGTACGGGCTCACCGAGACCTGCGGCGGGATCACCATGCAGCCGCTGGGCCGGGAGAAGTCCGGGACCGTGGGCAAGCCGCTGCCGGGCGTGGATCTCCGGGTGGCGGACGACGGGGAGATCCTGGTGCGCGGCCCTTCGGTGTTCCAGGGGTACGTCAACGACGAGGCCGCCACCCGGGCCGCGCTGTACGGCGGCTGGCTGGCCACCGGGGACCTGGGCCGGCTGGACGCCGACGGCTATCTGACGATCACCGGCCGCAAGAAGGACATCCTGGTCACCACCAGCGGCAAGAGTGTGGCTCCCGCCGCCTTGGAGCACCGGCTGCGGATGCATCCGCTGATCCACCAGGCGGTGGTCGTCGGGGACAACCGGCCCTGCGTCGGCGCCCTGCTCACCGTGGACCCGGTGTTCCTGGCCCACTGGCGCGGGGTCCTGCTCGCCCAGCAGGATCCCTCGGCGCGGGAGGCGCGGGAGGAGAACCTGCTGCGGGAGGAGATCGCCCGGGCGGTGGCCGCCGCCAACAGCACCGTCTCGCGCTCGGAGTCGATCAGGGTGTTCCGGGTGCTGTCGGAGCCGTTCGACCTGGCCAACGGGCTGCTGACGCCGTCGATGAAGCTCCGCCGGGACGAGATCGTGCACCGGTACGCCGCCGAGATCGACGCGATGTACCAGGCCCGCTCGGCCGGCGCCCGGCGCACCGCGACGGAGGACTTGCTGAGCTGGGACGACTCGGACGACGTGTTCCGCTGACCGGGGCGCCGCCTGGCGCGTTCGGGGAGGTGGGAACGATTGGGCGGCGCGCCGTCGGGAACACGGATCAATGGCACCATGACCGATGTCCGACAGCCCCGCTGACGCCGGGCCGCGCGAGCGGCACGACGCCCGATCCGCGTTGGGAGAGACACTGACTTCCGAGGCGATTCCGAGCCGCACCACCCGTTTCGCGGGCGAACCGCACTGTGTGACGGGTGCGCGGCTCGCTGCCGAGGAATTCCTCTGCGACCTCGGCGAGAGCGTGCCCCCCGCGAGTCCCGAGCACTGGGACGACATCCTGCTGGTCGTGACCGAACTGGCCGCCAACGCCGTCCAGTACGCTCCCGGCCCCTTCGCGCTCAGGATGCGGCGGACGTTCGACGGCGTGCACGTGACCTTGCGCGACACCAATCCGACGCCGCCCGCCCCCCGCTCCTTCAACCCCCGCACGGGCGGCGGCGGCATCGGCTGGCATCTGATCCACGCCCTGTGCGACCAGGTCAGCGTGGTGCCGGACGATCGCGGCAAGGACGTGCACGTCTTCCTGCCGTGGTGAGGTGTCCCGCTCCCCTCAGGCGGTGGCCGTGAGCCGCAGGTAGTAGGCGCCGACCTCCGACAGGTAGGCGGGGTCCCGGGTCTCGCTGTCGGTACGGAAGCGCGGGGCCGCCTTCACCTCCGACCTGGTGCAGGCCACCGTGACCCGGCGGTCCTGGGTGTCGACACGGGTCACGACGCCCACCGGGACCAGGACGCTCCGGCCGAAGACCCAGACGCCCGTGTCCACGACGAGGTGGGCCAGTCCCCCGGGGGCGGCCTGCCGGTCCACGTGCCCGATCGTGCCGTCGCTCGCGACAACACTGAAGCCCGTCAGGTCCTGTCCCTCGACGTAACCGCTGTCCGGCGCGTACGACCAGATGCTGTCGGTGGTCACGCTGCTCCTTCCCTCCCGAACGCTGCACGGGTCCCGCGGTTGGCAACGCACGGGCCCACTGCACCAAATACCCGTCTGCCGCACGCGCATTCGGCGAACGGCCCGTCACAAGCGGTTTCCGGTCCTCCGCTCCGCGCACCTCCTTCACCTTTCTCCCGGTGCGTTTTCAGGTCAGGACGGGCATGGTGGTCCTCGACGCATTCGTCGCGTCCGCACGGGCAGACGAAGGGCGTTCGAGGCAGACCGCCTGGAGCCGCAGAAAGGGATGAACACCGTGACACGACCCAGGATCCTGGTGGTCGGCGCCGGCTTCGCCGGTGTCGAGTGCGTGCGCCGGCTGGAGCGGAAGCTCTCGCCGGACGAAGCCGACGTCACCCTGGTGACGCCGTTCGCCTACCAGCTCTATCTCCCTCTGCTGCCCCAGGTCGCCTCCGGCGTGCTGACGCCGCAGTCGATCGCCGTCTCCCTGCGCCGCAGCAAGAAGTACCGCACCCGGATCATCCCGGGCGGTGCGATCGGCGTGGACCTCAAGTCCAAGATCTGTGTGATCCGCACCATCACGGACGAGATCGTCAACGAGCCGTACGACTACATCGTGCTGGCGCCCGGCAGCATCACCCGGACCTTCGACATCCCCGGCCTCACCGAGCACGCCTTCGGCATGAAGACGCTGGCCGAGGCGGCCTACATCCGCGACCACGTCATCTCCCAGCTCGACCTGGCCGACGCCAGCCAGGACCCGGCGGAGCGGGCGGCGCGGCTCCAGTTCGTGGTGGTGGGCGGCGGGTACGCCGGCACCGAGACCGCGGCCTGTCTGCAGAAGCTCACGCACGCGGCGGTCAAGCGCTACCCGCGCATCGACCCCTCGCTGATCAAGTGGCATCTGATCGACATCGCCCCGAAGCTGATGCCGGAGCTGGGCGACAAGCTGGGGCGCAGCGCGCAGGAGATCCTCAAGCGGCGTGGCATCGACGTGTCGCTGGGCGTGTCGATCGAGAAGGCGGGGCCCGAGGAGGTCACCTTCACCGACGGGCGGGTGGTGCCCACCCGGACGCTGATCTGGACCGCCGGGGTCGTCGCGAGCCCGCTGATCGCCACGCTCGGCGCGGAAACGATTCGCGGGCGGCTCGCGGTGTCGGCCGAGATGACCCTGCCGGGCCATGACGGGGTCTTCGCGCTCGGTGACTCCGCCGCCGTGCCCGACAAGGCCAAGGACGACGACAGCGCGGTCTGCCCGCCCACGGCCCAGCACGCGATGCGCCAGGGCAAGACGGTCGCCGACAACGTCATCGCGACGCTGCGGGGCCAGGCCCTGAAGCCGTACGTCCACAAGGACCTCGGCCTGGTCGTCGACCTCGGCGGCACGGACGCCGTCTCCAAGCCGCTGGGCATCGAACTGCGCGGCCTGCCCGCCCAGTTCGCCGCCCGCGGCTACCACTGGGCGGCGCTGCGCACCAATGTCGCCAAGGTCCGGGTGGCGACCAACTGGACGCTCAACGCCGTCGCGGGCGACGATTTCGTCCGCACCGGCTTCCAGGCCCGCAAGCCCGCCAAGCTGAAGGACTTCGAGTACACCGACGCGTATCTGACGCCGGAACAGGTCCGGGCGCAGGTCGAGGGGACGAAGCGACTCGACCCGTAGGTGTGGCGCATGTCACTTGGGGCCGCCGATCGGTTTCCCGCCGGTCGGCGGTCGTAGGAAGGACAGCACAGCGCCTCCCGAAAGGACACCGCCATGGCCGAGACCGTGAAGGGCCCCGCGAGCTACTTCCCGTCGATTGAGAAGAAGTACGGCCGCCCGATCGCCGAATGGCAGGAACTCATCCGCTCCTCGCCGCTGACCCGGCACATGGAACTGGTCGCCTGGCTCAAGACCGAGCACGGCCTGGGCCACGGCCACGCCAACGCGCTGGTGGCCCACACCCTCGCGGAGGCCAAGGGGAAGTGATCCACTCCGCCGTGCCATGCTGGAAACGGATCATGACGTGACACGGGAGTGAGTACGGCGGAGTGAACACAGCGAGGCTGCGGGACCGGATCGCCGCGTCGGACCCGGGGCTGCTGCGACTGGCCGCCGGTCTGCGCACGGTCGGGGCGATCGCGCTCACGCTGGCCGTGCTCGGCGTGCTGGGGGTGAGCGTCCCGCATCTGGTGGCCGGCGCCATCGCCGCCATGGTCGCCACCTTCGCCATCAGGGAGAAGCAGCGCGCCCCGCAGGCGGTGACGCTCGCCCTGGGCCTGCCGGTGGCGCTGGCCTCCCTGTCGCTGGGTGCGCTGCTGAGTTCCCGGGTGGTGGCCGGTGACCTCTTCTTCGTGGTGCTGATCTTCTGCGCGGTCTACGGCCGCCGCTTCGGCGAGCGGGGCACCGCGCTCGGTCTGATCGGCTTCCAGGTCTACTTCGTGTCCCTGTTCGTCGGCGCCACCGTCTCCGGCCTGCCCGAGCTCTACGGCGTCCTCGGCGTCGCCTTCCTGTGCAGTGCGGCGGCGCGGTTCCTGCTGGTGCCGGAGACCCCGGCGGGCCTGCTGGAGCGCCTGCGGGAGGCCTTCCGGGCCCGGCTGGCCCAGCTGGTGTCCGCGCAGCTCGGGCTGCTCGACGCCGGGCCCGAGGAGATCGACGAGGTGCTGGAGACGGTGCGCGAGGGCACCGCGCGGCTGCACGAGACGGCGCTGATGATCCAGGGGCGGCTGGAGGAGGGGACCGCCGACGAGGCCACGGCTCGGCTGGTGCAGCGGCGGATCGCGGACGCCGAGATCGCCGCCGAGCGGCTCGGTCTGCTGCTGCTGACGGCCCGCAGCGCCGAGCAGGCGGACACCCTGACCCTGCATCTGCCGGGCGCGCCGGCCCCGCGGGCGGGCCGGATGCCCGGCCGGGACGAGGCGATGGCGCAGGTGCGCCGCGATCTGGAGGCGCTGCGGCTGCTGGTGCTGCGCCCGGTGGCCGCCCGGTCCGGTACCGCCCTGTCCCAGGTGCGCAACCGGCTCCTCGGCTACCGCGAGGAGGACAGGCTGCCGCCCGCACCACCGGCCGTGCAGGACGTCTTCCGGGGCATCGGCGAGACCGCCCGGGCGGTCCTGGGCCTCAGGATCGCCCTGGACGGTCCGCAGGACGAGTCGGACGACTCCCCCGCGACGGCCCGTTCGCGCGAGGAGCTGGACGCCGAGGACGCCGTGATGGACGCCGGCGAGGCGGACGGCGAGGCGCAGGAGGAGCTCACGGGACTCAAGCGGCCCACGACCCGGGCCGCGGTGCAGGTGGCCGTGGGGTCCGCGCTCGCCATGGTCGGCGGGGAGTTCCTGTCCAGTCAGCGCTGGTACTGGGCCGTGCTGACCTGCTGGATCGTCTTCCTCAACACCGCGTCCACGGGCGAGATCCTGGTCAAGGGCTACCGGCGCCTGCTGGGCACGGTCCTCGGCGTGCTGGCCGGGATCGTGCTGGCCGGGGCGGTCGGGCAGCACACCTGGACCGCGTTCGCCCTGGTCCTGGTGCTGGTGTTCGCGATGTTCTACACCGCGCCGCTCTCCTACACGCTGATGTCGTTCTTCGTCACCGCCGCCCTGGGCCTCCTCTACACCCTGCTGCACACCTACAGCCTCTCGGTCCTGGTGCTGCGGGTGGAGGAGACCGCGCTCGGCGCGGCCTGCGGGGTGATCGCGGCGGCGTTCGTCCTGCCGGTGCGCACGGACCGCCGTACCAACGACCTGCTCGTCACCGTCCTGGAGCGGCTCGACGAGGTCACCGAGGCCGCCGTGGACCAGCTCAGCGGCGGCACCCCGGTCGAACTGCTCGACCAGGCACGCGACCTGGACCAGGCGCTGGCCGATCTGCGGGCGGCCACCCAGCCGCTCACGCATCCGATCACGCCGCTCCGGGCCCGGCGGGACACGGCCCGCTATGTGGTGGCGCTGCTGGAGACCTGCGCGTACCACGCGCGCTCGCTGGCGGCGACGGCCGAACTGCTGCCCACGCACCCCTCGATCGCGGCGGACCCCCGGCTGCGGCGGGCGGGCCGGCGCATCGGGGACAACATCGCGGCGATCGCCGCGCATGTGGCCGACGAGCACTCCACCGCCGCGGTCGAGACCGGGCCGAGCATCGCGTCGCTCCTGGAGACGGAGGTCCCCGGCACTCCGCGGTTCGGGCGGGTCACCGACCGGGTGCTGCGGCACGTGCAGCGGCTGGACGAGACCCTGGTGGGCCTGGCCCGGCCGCTGCACGTGCCGGTTTCGGCGCCGAAGCGGTAGCGCACGACCCGGCCGTTCAGCAGGGCCGGCGCCTCGCGTTCAGAGGTCCGTGGGCAGACCGCTCACCTCGGCGATGCCGCGCAACTCGTCGTCGAGCCGCCGGCGTTCGCGGATGTAGTCGGCGATCTCGCCGAGGCGCACCGGGTCGTCGGCGGTGTCCGCGTCGGTGACCACCCGGATCGGGCCGGTCTTCTCGTCGACGTGGAGCTCGATCACCTTGTTGTCCATGCGCCCGGTGACGGCGGTGGCGATGACCAGTGCGGCCTCGTCGCGGATCTCCTGGGGCAGCCCGTCCTGTTGACTGTCCTCGAGGGCGAAGTCCAGGGCGGGCAGCTGTTGTTCGTCGATCGCCCGCAGGACCGGGCGGACCACGCTGAGCAGCAGCTCGTAGTCCTCCGAGGCCATGCGGATGCGCAGAAGGTCCAGGTAGACGTCCACGGGCCTACCGTCGGGCGGAAGCTCGGGTTCGTTCATACGCCTCGGGTTCCCCACGAGCCGCCGCTCAGACCTTCCGCCAGCGTGCCATCGCGAACGAGAACACCCCGAACAGCACCAGCCCGACGGCGATCAGCACGAGCAGCCAGGGCCCCAGCGGGGTGTCGGCGAACGAGCGGAGCGTGTCGTCGAGGCCCTTGGCCTTCTTCGGCTCGTAGTCGACCGCGGCCCGGACGGCGAACGCGCCCGCCGCGGCGAACACCACGCCCCGCGCCACTCCGCCGCCCACACCCGTCACGTCGACCAGCTTGCGGACGCGCGGGCCCATCTCAAAGAGCTTGAGTTTGTCGTGGAACGACCGCAGCAGCGCCCGTCCGGCGATCCACACGCCGGCCACCGCGACGCCGACGCCCGCGGCGCCCACGAGCCACTGGCCGCCGGGCCACTCCAGGGCCCGGGCGGTGATGTCCTTGGACTGCTTGTCGCTCGATCCGCTGCCGCCGGAGCCGGAGCCCACGGCGAAGGACAGCACGGAGTACGCGACGAAGGCGTAGAAGAGGAAGCGGCCCGCCGACATCAGCCGTTTGGTGACCTTGCGGCCGTCGGGGCCGACCGAGCCGAAGACGACCTCCGACAGCCGCCACAGGGCCATGCCGACCAGCCCGATGCCCAGCGCCCACAGGACCACCGAGCCGAAGGGCTTGTCGGCGACGGCGGCGAGGGCGCCGCCGCGGTCGGCCTGGCGCTTGCCGTCGCCGAAGGCGATCTGGAGCGCCAGCACACCGACCAGCAGGTAGATCACACCACGGGCGGTGAAGCCCACCCGGGCGGCCCACTCCACCGCGGAGCCGCGCGCCGCACGCCTGGCCCCGAGGCGGCCGGACTGTGCCATGGTGCTCGTGTTCATGTCCACTCCTGGGTTCCTCATGCCCTGGGCGGGCGGTCGCACGGCTACGGTCAGTCGGCCAGTCGGGCGCCTTCGGGGACGGCCCCGAGGAGACGGTGGGCGGTCTCCAGGGCCAGCCGCACGTCCCGGGTGCCGGTCGACACACAGAGCGTGTAGGCGAGGTCCCGCGCCCGCGGGCTCGGCTCGGACACCGTGCGGGCCTCCGCGGCCCGCAGTGCCTCGTACTCCTCGACGAGCCGCCGCAGGAACGCGGGGTCGGGTATCAGCATCTGACTCCCTCCTCGTGCTCTCAGGCCTCGGCCGGCCCGTCGGCGGCGTGCCGCCTCGCCCGGTCGGCCAGCGCCTCGTCGCGCACGCGGGCGCAGCTGCGGCTGATGAGCCGGGAGACGTGCATCTGCGAGATGCCGAGCTGGTCGGCGATGCGGCTCTGGGTCATGTCCTCGAAGAAGCGCATGTAGAGGATGGCGCGTTCACGCTCGGGCAGCCTGCGCAGCCCTTCCTTGGCGGACTCGCGGTCGACCACGACGTCGTACGAGGTGTCGGGGCCGCCCAGGGTGTCCGCGAGGCTGTAGCCGTCGTCGCCGGCCGACAGTTCGGCGTCCAGGGAGAGCGTGCTGAAGCTCTCGAGGGCCTCCAGTCCGGTGGTGACCTCTTCCTCGGTCAGACCGGTGTGGGCGGCGAGGTCGGCGGGCGAGGGTTCGGGGGAGCCGGGGTTCTGGGTGAGTTCGCGTCGGGCCACCCGCACCTTGTTGCGCAGTTCCTGCACCCTGCGGGGCACCCTGAGGGCCCACATGCGGTCGCGGAAGTGGCGCTTGACCTCGCCGGTGATGGTGGGGACGGCATAGCTCTCGAAGGCTCCTCGTTCCGGTTCGAACCGGTCGATGGCCTTCACGAGCCCGAGGGCGGCGACCTGGCGCAGGTCCTCGAGGGACTCGCCGCGGTCGCGGAAGCGGCCCGCGATGCGGTGGGCCATGGGCAGCCACGCGGTGACGAGTTCGTCGCGCAGGGCGTCTCGTTCGGGTCCTTCTTCCAGCCCGGCCAGCCGGGTGAAGAGAGCCATGGTGTCGGGGGCGTCGTCGTGCCGCCGCCTGCCGGAGGTGGTGGGACGGTCCTGGGTGGTGGGACGGCTGGTCGACGTGTCGGTGAGCATGCGGATTCGCTCCTGAAGAACGGGTTCAGGGACTGACCGCGGGAGGTACGCCGCCGGGACCGCAGAAGAGGGGCCCGCAGCAGCCGTACAGCTCCCGCTGGCGCGCCTCCGGTCCGAAGCACGAAACTGCGTCTGCCCTGCTGTATGGGGCCCAAACACCGCCGGCGAAAACTCCGTTTTCCGGGGCTGTCCCAGCAGTGTCGGTTCAGCTCAGGGGCACCATCGCGGTGATGCACTTGCCGCCCGTGGGCAGATCGGTGACCCGGACGTCGTGGGCGAGGCGGCAGACGATGGGCCAGCCGTGACCGCCGGGCCGCCATCGGCCCTGCCGGTCGACGGGCTCCTTGGCGACCGGCAGGGCGGTGCTGCGGTCGCTCACCGAGACGCGGACGCCCTGCCCCTCGACGCTGACGTCGAAGTCGGTGATGCCGCCGCCGTGCAGGATGGCGTTGGTGGTGAGTTCGGAGGTGACGAGCAGCGCGTCCGAGAGGGCCTGCGCGTCGCAGGGGGTGTGGGTGGCTCGGCACCGCTCGGACACGGCCCGCTCGACGGCCCGGCGCGCCTCGGCCGGCCGGTAGGGGCGTGGGGGTGCGTGACGGTACGCCACGGAGGTTTCGGGGGTGGCGTCGGTCCTGTGCTCCTCGCACATGACGTGGCTCCTGATCGGTGGAACGACTGGCTGTCTGTTCGGTGCTGCGGAAGCCGGGCCCGGCCCGGCCCGCGAACACGGTGATCGCGGTGTGCGCTGCGCGCTCCCCGTGTGCCTCTCTCATCGGCTCACCTCTGCCCGCCCGGTCAAACCTTCCTGTTTCGGGCGGATCTCCCGGTGATCCGACGGCATTGCGCGGGTACGCGGACTGCATGACCGATGTCGTGGACTCAGACGAACTGCTGCGCCGCATCCAGCGTGCCCGGGCCTGTGCGGCCGAGGAGGAGCGGTCCTGGCGGGCCCGGAGCGAGGAGCTGGGCTCCGCCGACACGGACGCCGCCCGGGACGCGACCGTCCGCACGCTGGCCTACGAGGCGGTGACCCGGGTGCTGGACGAGGTGCTGAGGCCGGGCAGCCGCGGGCCCTCCGGTGGTCCGGCCCAGGCTGATTGACGCAGGTGCGGTCCGGGCACCCGGGGCCCCATGACTGCCGATCACACGCAAGCACCGGTTCTGGACGCCCTGGCCGACTACCACCGCCGGGGGCGGCTGTCGTTCGCTCCGCCGGGCCACAAGCAGGCCCGGGGGGCCGACCCCGCGGTGCGGGAGGTGCTGGGTGACGCGGTCTTCCTCGGCGATGTGCTGGCCTCGGGCGGTCTGGACGACCGGCTGACGCGGGGGCGGGTGCTGGAGCGGGCCGAGGAGTTGCTGGCCGACGCGGTGCACGCGGAGCACACCTTCTTCACCACGTGCGGGAGTTCGCTGTCCGTGAAGGCGGCCATGCTGGCCGTCGCGGGCCCGCACGAGAAGCTGCTGATCGGGCGGGACGCCCACAAGTCGGTGGTGTCGGGGCTGATCCTGTCGGGGATCGAGCCGGTGTGGGTGGATCCGCGGTGGGACGCCGAGCGCCATCTCGCACACCCGCCGTCGGCCGCCGACTTCGAGCGGGCCTTCGAGGCCCACCCGGACGCGAAGGGCGCCCTGGTCGTCAGTCCGACGCCGTACGGCGGCTGCGCGGCCCTGGAGGACATCGCCGAGGTGTGCCACCGCCGCTCGGTGCCGCTCATCGTGGACGAGGCCTGGGGCGCGCATCTGCCCTTCCACCCCGATCTGCCGTCCTGGGCCATGGACGCGGGCGCCGACATCTGCGTGACCAGCATCCACAAGATGGGCAGCGGTCTGGAGCAGGGGTCCGTCTTCCACCTCCAGGGCGGTCTCGTCCCGCCGGATCTGCTGAAGATGCGCGCCGACCTGCTGGGTTCCACGAGTCCCTCGGTGCTGCTGTACGCCGGGATCGACGGCTGGCGCCGGCAGATGGCGCTGCACGGCAAGGAGTTGATGGGCGGGGCGCTCGACCTCGCGGCCCGGGTGCGGCCGGCGATCGAGGAGATCGAGGGGATGCACGTCAACGACCGGGACGACTTCTGCGGGCCCGGCCTGGCCGACGACTTCGATCCGCTGCCCTGCGTCATCGACGTCACGGGGCTCGGAGTCACCGGGTACCGGGCGGCGGACTGGCTGCGCGAGCACCGGAGCATCGACGCCCATCTCACCGACCACCGCCGGATCGGCATGCAGATCACCCATGGCGACGACGAGGAAACCACCGGCCAACTGCTCGGCGCGCTCCGGGATCTCGCCCGGGCCGCGCCGCACTTGGGTCCGGCCCCGCGGGTGTCCGTGCCACCGCCGTCCGAGCTGCGGATGGAGCAGGTGCGACTGCCCCGGGACGCGTTCTTCGGGCCGGCCGAGAACGTTCCGGTCGCCGAGGCCGCGGGACGGATCGCGGCGGAGCTGATCACGCCGTATCCGCCGGGGATCCCCGCCGTGCTGCCCGGCGAGCTGCTGACCGAACCGGTGCTGGAGTATCTGCGCACGGGCCTGGCCGCGGGCATGAACCTGCCGGATCCGGCCGACGCCGAGTTGGAGACGATCAGGGTGGTAAACGCCCCTTCCGAGTGAAACCGGTCACCCGCCCCGGATTCGATTGCGCGAAATCGCCATGGATGGTTTACGGTTCATCCATACGTGGTGACGGGGTGCAAGCCCTCCTCCGCACCACCTCTGACTGCCCTGGCTGGCCTCCCCCGTCCAGCCAGGGCTTTTCCATGCCATGAGCAGATCCTCACCTCCGCCGAGGTGCCCCGGGCGGCGGCAGCCGCTGAAATGGGCATAGGCACAACACCGGAATCCCTCGCCGGCGAGGAGCCCCGCGTCATGACCAAAGCGACGAAACTGCTGAACGCCCTGCCGCAGCCGCAGCGCCAGAGCCTGATGACGCTCGCCAAGGAGGTCTCCTTCCCCGAGGACCACCGCATCTTCGAGGCGGGCGGCACGGCCGACCGCTTCTGGGTCATCCGCTCCGGGGCGGTCTCGCTGACCCAGCAGGTGACCGCCCACCAGCGGGTCACCGTGGCCGGGCTCGGCGCGGGCGACCTGCTCGGCTGGTCGTGGCTGTTCCCGCCGTACCAGTGGGACTTCGGCGCGGAGGCGTTCAGCCCGGTGCGGGCCTACGAGTTCGACGCGGCGGCGGTGCTGCGGCTGTGCGAGGAGGACAGGCAGCTCGGGATGATCCTGGTGCGGAGTGTCGCGGAGATCCTCGCCCACCGGCTGGAGACGACGCGCGGCAAGCTCATGGAGCAGTACGGCTCGCGCCGCAGGAGTGCCCTGTAGGTCTCAGATCCGGTAGCGGCGCAGCGCCGGCACCGTGAAGGCGAGGCCCAGCATGGTGGCGACGACCAGCAGACCGCCGCCCGCCACCGCGGTGCGCGCGCCGAAGGCGGACCCCGCGGTGCCGTGCAGGACGTCGGCGAGGCGGGGGCCGCCCGCGACGACGACCGTGAAGACGCCCTGCATGCGGCCGCGCATCTCGTCGGTCGCGGCGGAGAGCAGGATCGCCCCGCGGAAGACCATCGAGACCATGTCGGCGACCCCGGCCGCGGCCAGGAACACCACGGCGAGCCACAGGCTGCCGCTCAGCCCGAACCCGGTGATGGCCGCACCCCAGGCCACGACCGCCCCGATGACCATCCAGCCGTGCCGCCGGGCCCGGGAGAACGTGCCGGAGAACAGCCCGCCGACCACCGCGCCGATCGGGATGGCGGCGAACAGCAGACCCAGCGCGAGCCCCTCCCCGTAGGGGGCGTAGGTCTCGGAGGCGAGCTGCGGGAACAGCGCCCGGGGCATGCCGAAGACCATGGCGATGATGTCGGCGAGGAAGGACAGCAGCAGCACCTTGTGCGCGGAGATGTACCGGAAGCCCTCGGCGATCTCGCGCACGCCGGCCCGGCGCGCCAGGGTGGTCGCGAGCGGTGGCAGGGCGGGCAGCCGGTACACCGCCCACACCGTCACGCACAGCGCCAGGGCGTCGATGAGGTACAGCTCCGGCAGACCGATCACCGGGATCAGCACACCCGCGAGCAGCGGGCCCATGACCTGGCCGGTCTGCATGACGGTGGAGCCGAGCGCGTTGGCCGCGGGCAGCTGGTCCGCGGGCACCAGCCGGGCGATGGAGGCGTTGCGGGCAGGGGAGTTGAGGCCCCAGAAGGCCTGCTGGACCGCGAGCAGGACCATCAGGGCGGCCACCGAGTCGAGTCCGGTGACGGCCTGGAGCCAGAACAGGACCGAGGTGACGGCGATGCCGCTGTTGGTGATCAGGAGCAGCTTGCGGCGGTCCATGGTGTCCGCGACCGCGCCGCCCCACAGCGCGAACACGATCAGCGGCAGCAGTCCCGCCATGCTCGCGGCGCCGACCCAGGCCGAGGAGCCGGTGATGTCGTAGATCTGCTTGGGCACCGCGACGGCGGTGAGCTGGCTGCCGACGGCCGTGACGATCGTCGAGCTCCACAGGCGGCGGTAGGCCGGGATGCGCAGCGGGCGGGTGTCCATCGCCCAGCGGCGCCAGCCGCGCCGGGGCGGCGGTGCCTCGTCCGCCGTCGGGGTCTGGGGTTCGGTGCTGCTCTCGCCGGTGTCCACGCGCTTCCTGGTTGCTCGTTACATCTATCGGGGCCAGGGTTCACTATCGCAGCACCGCCCGGGAGTTCAGGACGCGGTGTCTCGCCTGTCGGGACGGGCGCCCGGAGTCTTCATGTTCCGGCCACGAGCGTGAGGCCGAGGGCGATCATCGTCGCGGCGACCAGTCCGTCCAGGACCCGCCAGGCGGCCGGCCTGGCCAGGAAGCGGCTGAGCAGCCGGGCGCCGAAGCCGAGGGCGGCGAACCAGCACAGGCTCGCAAGCACGGCACCGAGGCCGAAGGTCCAGCGCAGCGGGCCGCGGTCGGCGGCGATGGAGCCGAGCAGGAACACCGTGTCGAGGTAGACGTGCGGGTTGAGCCAGGTCATGGCCAGACAGGTCAGCACCGCCCGCCTGCGGGAGCCCGCCGCCTCGCCCTCCGCCTTCAGGCCCGACTCCCCCGGCCTGAAGACCCGGCGGGCGGCCAGGACGCCGTAGCAGAGCAGGAAACCGCCACCGATCCAGCCGACCAGGGTGAGCGCGCCGGGCCAGGCGACCACCACGGCACCGACACCGCCGACGCCGAGGGCGATGAGCACGGCGTCGGACAGGGCGCAGATACCGACGACGGCGAGGACCGCGTCGCGGCGGATCCCCTGGCGCAGGACGAAGGCGTTCTGGGCGCCGATGGCGACGATGAGCGAGAGGCCGGTACCGAATCCTGCGGCAGCGGCGGACAGAGAGGCTGGCATGGCTTCGACGGTACGGAGACGATCACCGCACGTACAGCTAAAGATTCTTACGTATCATTAGTTTTCGTGATGATGACCGAACTCCCCCTGGATCAGGTCCGCACTCTTCTCGCGGTGGTCGACGAGGGCACGTTCGACGCCGCGGCGGCGGCGCTGCACGTGACGCCGTCGGCGGTGAGCCAGCGGGTCAAGGCGTTGGAGCAGCGCACCGGGCGGGTGCTGCTGGTGCGCACGAAGCCGGTGCGGGTGACCGAGTCGGGCGAGGTCGTGGTGCGGTTCGGACGGCAGCTGGCCCGCCTCGAGCGGGACGCGCTCGCCGAGTTGGGGATGCCGGGCGAGGATGAGGTGACCCGGGTCTCGGTCGCCGTGAACGCGGACTCGTTGGCGACCTGGTTCCTGGAAGCGCTGACGCGGGTTCCCGAGCGGGAGCGGCTCTGTTTCGAGCTGCGGCGCGAGGACGAGAAGCGGACGGCGGAGCTGCTGCGGGAGGGGGTGGTGATGGCGGCGGTGACGTCTTCGGAGGAGGCCGTGGCGGGGTGTTCCGTACGGCTGCTGGGGCGGATGCGGTATCTGGCGGCGGCGAGTCCCGGGTTCGCCGAGAGGTGTCTCGACGGGCCGTCGGTGGACGGGCTCGCCGAGGCGCCGGTGGTGACCTTCGACCGGAGCGACGACATCCAGGACGGGTTCCTGCGGGGGCTGGGGTTCGGCGGGGCGAGCCCGGTGCGGCACGCGGTGCCGACGTCGGAGGGGTTCGTGGAGGCGGTCGCGCTGGGGCTGGGGTGGGGGATGGTGCCGGAGGTGCAGGCCGGGGCGCTGCTGCGGGCGGGGCGGCTGGTCGCGCTGGCGCCGGACCGGCCGGTGGACGTGCCGTTGTACTGGCAGCAGTGGAAGCTGGATTCGCCCGCGTTGGCTGCGGTGGCGTCGGCCGTGGCGGCCGCCGCGTCGGAAGCCCTCCGATGAGACCCGCCGTCGTCGGCCGCGGGTCCGTCGTGGCTGCTCGCGCAGTTCCCCGCGCCCCTCACGGGGCGTCGTCCATCCGTCTGTCCACACTGTCCAGGAGCATCTCCAAGGCCGTGGGATAGGCGCTGGTGATCATGTGCTGTGCGAGCAGGGGTGCCGCCTCGGCGATCCTCGGATACCTGTCGGCGGGCAACCGCGCATAGGTCGAACGCCACCTGGCCTCGTCCTCGTCCAGCGCCGCGCTCGGCAGGGCCAGGGACGCCGCGTCCAGGGCCGCGAAGGCCAGGGTCTGGTCGATGAAGGCGTGGTAGATCCGGACCGTGTCGGGAAGCGGGAAGCCCGCCGTGCGCAGGATGCCGAGGACCGCCTCGTCCGCGGCGAGTTCGTTGGCGCGGCCGGTGACCCGGCTCGTCGTCAGCAGGGCGGCCTGGGGGTGGGCCACGTAGGCGGCATGGATGCGCAGGCCCACGTCGCGCAGGTCCCGCCGCCACTCCCCCGTCGGCTCCCAGCCCTCCAGCGCCTGCCCGATCAGCGCGTCGCCGATCGCCAGCGTCAGGTCGTCCATACCGCGGAAGTAGCGGTAGAGCGTGCTCGGGTCGGCGTCCAGGGCCAGGCCCAGACGGCGGGCGGTGAGTCCCGCGCTGCCGTGTTCGCGGAGCATGCGCAGGGCGGTCCGGACGATCAGCTCCTCCGAGAGGACGGTGCCGCTCCTGGTGGGCCGGCGCCGACGGCGTTTCTCCTCGGGGACGACGGGCTTGGGCATCCGTGGCCTCCTTGCGCCGTGCCTTATGCCAACGCCATTGACCTTAAACCAACGCACGGCGTTGTATCTCCCGCAGGGGCCCCGCACATCTGCGACCTTCGACCCGTAAGGGGAGTGTTCTGTCATGCGTGTCCTGCTCGTGGGCGCCGGAGGCGTCGGCACCGCCATCACCCGGATCGCCGCCCGGCGGCCCTTCTTCGACGCCATGGTCGTCGCCGACTACGACCCCGCCCGCGCCGAGGCCGCGGTGGCCGCGCTCGGTGACCTGGCCGGCCGGTTCACCGCCGAGCGCGTGGACGCGAGCGACGAGTCGGCCGTGACCGCCCTGCTGGAGCGGCACGGCTGTGACGTCCTCCTCAATGCCACCGATCCCCGGTTCGTCATGCCCCTGTTCCGGGCGGCCCGCTCCGCCGGGGCGACCTATGTCGACATGGCGATGTCCCTGTCGCGTCCGCACCCCTCACGGCCGTACGAGGAGTGCGGGGTCAAGCTCGGCGACGAGCAGTTCGCGCAGGCCGAGGAGTGGGAGAAGGCGGGCGCGCTGGCCCTCGTCGGGATGGGAGTGGAGCCGGGGCTGTCCGACGTCTTCGCCCGGTACGCGGCCGACGAACTGTTCGACGAGATCGAGGAGATCGGTGTCCGCGACGGTGCGAACCTCACCGTCGACGGCTACGACTTCGCACCCTCCTTCAGCATCTGGACCACCATCGAGGAGTGCCTCAACCCGCCCGTGGTCTACGAGGAGGGCCGCGGCTGGTTCACCACGGAGCCCTTCAGCGAGCCCGAGGTCTTCGACTTCCCCGAGGGCATCGGGCCGGTGGAGTGCGTCAACGTGGAGCACGAGGAGGTGCTGCTCGTCCCCCGCTGGGTCGGCGCCCGCCGGGTCACCTTCAAATACGGCCTGGGCCGCGAGTTCGTCGAGACGCTGAAGACGCTGCACCTGCTGGGCCTGGACCGCACCGAGCCGGTGACCGTGCCGAGCGCCGCCGGGCCGGTCGCGGTCTCGCCCCGGGACGTCGTGGCGGCCTGTCTGCCCGACCCGGCGACACTGGGCGAGCGGATGCACGGCAAGACCTGTGCGGGGACGTGGGTGAAGGGCGTCAAGGACGGTTCGGCGCGCGAGGTGTACCTGTACCACGTGGTCGACAACCAGTGGTCCATGGCGGAGTACGGCTGTCAGGCCGTGGTGTGGCAGACGGCCGTGAACCCGGTCGTGGCTCTCGAACTCCTCGCCGGCGGTGCCTGGTCCGGCGCCGGGGTCCTCGGTCCGGAGGCCTTCCCGGCCCTGCCCTTCCTGGAGTTGCTGACCGCGTACGGCTCCCCGTGGGGCCTCCGCGAGCAGTGACCGGGGTGTCCCACAGGACCCGATTGTTTCACCGCGCATCGACAGGTGACCCGAAAACGAGTAAGGCATCCACGAGGGCACGTACGACTTCGATCGCAGGTGACTTTTGATGGACAACTGGCGAACCCATGCCGCGTGCCGCCATGAGGACCCCGACCTCTTCTTCCCGATCGGCACCACCGGCCCCGCTCTGGTGCAGACGGAGCAGGCCAAGTCCGTGTGCCGGCGCTGCCCCGTCCAGGAGCAGTGCCTCGAGTGGGCCCTGGACACGGGACAGGGCATCGGCGTCTGGGGCGGCACCAGCGAGACGGAACGCCGCGCGCTGGCGCGGCGTGCGAGTGCCGCACGGAGAAGGTCCGGCTGACCGGAACGCTTCAGTGGCGGGCCCGGTGCACCGGCGGATCCGGCCGGTGCACCGGGCCCGTCCAGCGGTCCGTGCCGCGGCGGCCCGGGTCGTCCAGCGGTCCGTGCCGCGGCGGCCCGGGTCCGTTCAGCGTTCCGTGCCGCGGCGCAGTGGGCCCCAGGTGGACTCCTGGGCGTCCACCGCGTCCCGGGCCTCGTCGATGACCCGGGGGTCGATCCAGCACATCGGCCGCACGTCCGCGACGAGCGGCTCGTTGTCCGGTCCCCGGCCCCGCTCGCGTCCCTGGAGCACCCAGGGGCGTACTCCGGGGCCCTTGTCGTGCGGCAGGTGGGAGTAGTCGTAGAGGCGCCGGGCCACCCACAGCCGTGCGGGGCGCCCCTGCCACCACTCCTCCATGTCGAGCGGATTGGCCGAGAGCCCCGGCAGTGCCAGGCCGGTGAGGTCGTCGGTGCTGGACGAACGGGCCAGGTCGACCCCGGGGCCGCGCGACCAGCGGACGTAGAGCCGCTCGTACCGTGCGGCCAGGTCCGCGAGCTCGGCCAGTGTCCGCAGCACCGGCAGCCCGTCCGGCACACCCATCTCGTGACCTCCCTCTTCCGTCGCGGGCCTACGGGGTACCCTCCGGCCACCGGCGGAATCGGGGGACCTCGCTACGGTGTCGGGCCCCCGGGCAGCCGCAGGGTGAAGACACTGCCCTTCCCCGGTTCGCTGGCCACGTCGACCGTGCCGCCGTGGGCGGCGACCAGGTGGCGGACGATGGGCAGGCCGAGCCCCGAGCCTCCGGTACGGCGGCTGCGGGACTTCTCCGCGCGCCAGAACCGGTCGAACACGTGCGGCAGGTCCTCGGGCGCGATGCCCGAGCCGGTGTCGGCGACCTCGAGGAGGACGTCGTCGCCGTCCCTGCGCGCGGCGAGGGTGACCGTGCCGTCGGGCGGGGTGTGCCGCAGCGCGTTGGAGACCAGGTTGCCGAGCGCCTGCCGCATCCGGACCGGGTCGGCGTCCAGCCACAGCTCGCCCTCCGCGCGGGTGCGCAGCTCCGCCGGGGCCGTGACCCGGTAGGCCGCCGCCACCTGCTGGAGGAGTTCGTCGCAGCGCACGGGCTCGCGGTGCAGGCGCAGGGTGCCGGCGTCGGCGGCCGCGAGGTCCTGGAGGTCGTCGATGACGCGCTGGAGGACGAGGGACTCCTCGTGCAGGGAGGCGAGCAGGGCGGGGTCGGGGTCGACGACACCGTCCCGGGTGACCTCCAGCCAGCCGCGGATGTTGGTGAGGGGGCTGCGCAGTTCGTGGGCGATGTCGCTGACCATCGCCTTGCGCTGGGCCTCCAGCCGCTCCCGGCGTTCGGACAGGTCGTTGAAGGCGGCGGCGAGGATGCCGGTCTCGTCGCGGGTGGTGACGGGGACGCGGACATGGAGTTCGGGCGGTTGCTGGGCCGCCGCGGTGAGCGCACGCAGCGGCCGCACCAGCCGGCCGGCGACCAGGGCGGTCGCGGCGACGGTGACGGCGAACACCAGTCCGGCGACCCCGACGACCTTCGCCTTGTTGGCCGGGGACATGTCGAACAGCACGGCGGGGGTGTCCCCGGTGCCCAGGAAGAGTTCCGCGGCCGGTGCCACGTAGGGGTCGAGCTGGGTGCGGAGGGCCTTGTCGAAGCAGGGCTGCGCGAGGCGGGCCTCCTTGTCGCCGAGCTTGCCGGTCACGGACTCGCGCACGTCCACCGCGCCCGGTCCGCTCCCCATCAGCACGGCGTACTCGGCGGTCAGACCCTTCTCGACCAGACAGGCGCGGGCCAGCTCCCGGGCCGCCTTGACCGCCTTCTTCTCCGTCGGGGTGGGGGTGTTGAGCCGTCCGTCCGCGCAGGCGTCCGGCACGGCGTCGGGCGCGGAGCCGCTGTCCGGGTCGGTGAGCAGCATCCGCCCGGTCGGGGTACGGCTCAGGTCGGTCTTCACACCGAACCTGGAGAAGCAGAGCTGTCGTTTGCGGGCCAGCGCGTCGACCTGGACGCGTTCCGCCCGGGTGAGCCGGTACGGGCCCACCGCACGCGGGTCGATGCCCGCGATCTGGGCGCCGCGCTCGCTGTAGGTGTCGGTGTGCAGCGGGTCGACGGCGGCGGCCGCGCTCGGGGGCAGCGCGGTGCCGCGCGGCGCGGAGTCGGCGACGACCCGGCGGTCCGGGGTGGTCAGGGCGATGCGCCGGCCGGTCTTCGCGGACAGCTCACGCACGGTGGCGGTCACGCCCGACCAGTCGGGGTGGGTCGCCGCGTAACCGCTGAGCTCGGCGAGCACGTCCATGTCGTCGGCGAGTGCCTGGCCCTGTTCCTCGCGCAGGGCCTGGGTGGTGGTGGCCACGGCGAGCCACGCGGTCGCGGCCACCGAGCACACGGCGATGAGTCCGGACGTGATCAGCAGGCGGACCAGCAGCCGCTTGTGCAGGGGTATCCGACGGCCCGGGGGTGCCGGCGCGCTCATCCGCGGCCGCCGCTGAGCTTGTAACCCACGCCGAACACCGTCATCAGCCTGGTCGGGCGGCGCGGATCGGCCTCGATCTTGCGGCGCAGGTTCATGATGTGCACGTCCACGGCCCGTTCGGTGGAGGCCCGGTCGGTGCCCCGGGTGACCTCCAGCAACTGGCGGCGCGAGAAGACCCGTTCGGGCTCGGCGACCATGGCCAGCAGGATCTCGAACTCGGCCGGCGTGCACTCCACCGGCGTCCCGTCACAGCGCACCTCGTGCCGTACCGGATCGACGGACAGGCCCGCGGCACGCACGGCGGGATCCTCGCGCCGCTCGGGGTCGGCGCCCCGCCCGCTGCGCCGCAGCACGGTCCGGATGCGGGCCATCAGCTCGCGCGGACTGTACGGCTTGGTCATGTAGTCGTCGGCGCCCAGTTCCAGGCCCAGCAGGACGTCGTCCTCCTCGGACCGCGCGGTGAGCATCACGACGGGGATGTCGGCGTCCCGGCGCAGCACCCGGCACACCCCGAAGCCGTCGATGACCGGCAGCATCAGGTCCAGGACGACGAGGTCGGGGGCGATCCGCCGGGCCGCGTCCAGGGCGGCCCGCCCGTCGTGGACCACGGTGGCCGTGTGGCCCTCCGCGAGCAGGGACCGTCGTATGAGTTCGGCCTGCATCTCGTCGTCCTCGGCGACCAGCACATGTGCGCACACTCGGCGGATCCTAAGCGCTTCAACGGGCCAGGGACGCGCCGTCGCCCATGACGACGACGGGGTGCAGGTCCGGGTCCAGGGTGCGGAGCAGCTCCTTCATGTGCTCCGCGGCGATGCTCACACAGCCGTGGGTGGGTCCGCCGTGGTCGACGTGGAGCCAGATGCCGCCGCCGCGGCCCGCGCCCATCGGGCGGGTCCAGTCCAGGGGTGAGGTGCCGGGCCGCCGGTTGTAGTCGATGGCGATCACGTAGTCGAAGGACCCGGCCAGCGGCTCGCCCTCGAAGCCCGTGCCCGGTGCGGTGAAGCTGGAGGAGCGGTCGTACGGCAGTTTCGTGCCGGGGTCCCTCAGCAGCCCTCCGGCGTCCGTGAGGGTGTAGACGCCGATCGGCGAGTGCAGGTCGCCGGCCAGGTGGTGGTCGGTCCAGCCCTTGAGGGCGTTGTGCGCGGGCCAGCTCGCGCCGGCCCGCCAGCCGGCCTCGGTGCGCTGGTACAGGACGACGGTCGAGTCCGAGGAGTCACGGTCCTCGCCGGTGACGACGACGGCCTGCCGGGCGTCGGCCGGTACCTTCGCCAAGGTCCTGGGCCCGAGGCCGGGTATCTGCTGGGGAGCGATCTCGAGGGAGATGTCCGGAGAGGGGGTGGGTTCCGGGGTCTCCCGAGAGGGCGCGGGCGCGCCCTGTGTGCTGGCCACGGCGCCGCCGCCGCATCCGGTGAGAAGCAGGGATGCGGCGAGCAGGGCCACGTGGGTTCTGCGTGTGATCATGGAACGACTCTGACCGACACTTGTGAGGAACTCGTCAGTTTCTAGGGCCTGTTCGGCTTGCCGGGCGTGGAGAGCCAGGTCCGGAACAGTTCGTCCAGCTTCTTCCCCGAAACCCGTTCCGCAAGTCGCTCGAACTGCGCGGTGGTCCCGTGGCCGTCACGGTGTCCGGCCGCCCAGGCACGGAGGATCCCGAAGAACGCCCGGTCGCCCACGGTCGTGCGCAGCACGTGCAGGGTCATGGCGCCGCGGGCGTAGACGGGGGTGCCGAAGATGTTGGCGCCGCTGCCGGGGTTGCCGGGCGGGAACTCCCACAGTTCGTCGCTCGCGGGCTTCGCGTAGAGCTCGTCGAAGGTCTTCTGGGCGCTGTCCCCGCCGTGCTGCTCGGCGTAGAGCCACTCCGCGTAGGTCGCGAAGCCCTCGTTGAGCCAGATGTCCTTCCAGGAGGTCAGCGACACGGAGTCGCCGAACCACTGGTGGGCGTTCTCGTGGACGAGGGTGCTGAGGTCGGGCGCCCGGTCGTAGACGGGACGGGACTGGGTCTCCAGCGCGTAGCCGACGTTCGGGGCGTGGTCCACGATCGAGCCGGCGGCGCGGAACGGGTAGGGCCCGAAGAGCTTGCTATCCCATTCCAGGACGGAGGGCAGCTTCTTGAGGACGGGGGCCGCGGCGGCGGCCTCGCGCGAGTCGACGGCGTTGTAGACGCGGATCCCGTTCCTGGTGGTGAACTGCTCCACCTTGAACTTCCCGACGGTCGCGGTGGCCAGATAGGCGGCCATGGGCTCGCTCTGGCGCCAGCGGAACGTGGTCTTCCCGTGCGTGGTCCGCTGCGAGAGGAGCACTCCGTTGGCGACCGCGGTGCGCCCTTGGGGGACGGTGATCGTGAAGTCGTACGACGACTTGTCCTTGGGGTGGTTGTTCGCCGGGAACCAGGTCATGGCGCCCTGCGGCTCCCCGGCGACGAACGCGCCGTCGTCGGTGGGGATCCAGCCGTCGAGCGAGCCGTCCGGGTCGGTGACGGGGCCGGGCTTGCCCTTGTAGGAGACGGTGACGGTGAAGCGTTCCCCCTTGCGCAGGGCGTGCCGCGGGGTGACGACGAGTTCCTGGCCGTCGCGGCGGAAGGCGGCCTTGGTGTGACCGACCGTCAGGGCGGTCACGGTGAGGCCCTTGAAGTCGAGGTCGAAGCGGGTCAGGCGCTGGGTGGCGCGGGCGGTGAGGACCGCCCTGCCGTCGAGATGGCGGCTCGCGGGGTCGTAACCGAGCGTCAGGTCGTAGTGCTCGACGTGGTATCCGCCGTTGCCGGCGAGCGGGAAGTAGGGGTCGCCCACTCCCGGAGAACCCGTCGACGGGGGTGCCGCGGCGCCGAGCAGGGCCACGAGGGTGACGGGGGTGGTAACGAGGACGAAGGTGCGTCTGACGGCCTTCGGCACAAGCGCTCCTACAAGTGGGGGGCGGACAACGGCTTCACACTAAAGGCCCCCTCCCCCGCAACTCACCCTTGAGCAGGTCAAGTCGCGGCGCACCTCGCAGTACGCTCCCGACGCACTCACCCTTCGTCGAGAGGCTTCCCGTGAGCGTGCGCATCCGTCGTGTCTATGAATCTCCGGAGCCGGAGGAGGGTGTCCGGGTCCTGGTCGACCGGCTGTGGCCGCGCGGCCTGTCGAAGGACGCGGCCCGCGTGGACGAGTGGCCGAAGGCGCTCACCCCGTCGACGGAGCTGCGCCGCTGGTACCACGCGGGCGAGGGCTCCTACGAGGAGTTCGCCGAGCGCTACGAGGCGGAGCTGACCGCTCCCGAGGCCGCTGAACTCCTGGATCGGGTGAGGGAGTTGGCGCGCAAGGGCGACGTGACCCTGCTGACCGCGTCGAAGACGCCGGAGCAGAGTCACGCCACCGTGCTGGTGCGCCTGTTGGAGTCCTAGCCGACCTGCTGCGCTGCCTCAGCCGACCTGCTTCGCCGCCGCCCGTCCCGCCGCGCGGCCCGAGAAGAGGCAGCCGCCGAGGAAGGTGCCCTCCAGGGCGTTGTAGCCGTGGACTCCGCCGCCGCCGAAGCCGGCCACCTCGCCCGCCGCGTACAGGCCCTCGACCGGCTTGCCGTCGGCGCCCAGGGCGCGGGAGTCGAGGTCGGTCTGGATGCCGCCGAGGGTCTTGCGGGTCAGGATGTGCAGCTTGACGCCGATGAGGGGGCCGGCGGCGGGGTCGAGGATGCGGTGCGGGGTGGCGACGCGGCCGAGGCGGTCGCCGATGTAGCGGCGGGCGTTGCGGATGCCCTGCACCTGGGCGTCCTTGCTGTAGGAGTTGGCGATCTGGAGGTCGCGGGCCTCGATCTGGCGGCGGATCGTGGCGGCGTCCAGGAGCGCCTTGTCCGTGAGGCCGTTCATCTTCTCGACCAGCTGCTCCAGGTTCGGCGCGGTCACGAAGTCCGCGCCCTTGCGCAGGAAGGCGTCGACCGGCCCCGGCGCGCCCTTGCCGAGGACGCGCTCCTTGAGGAAGCCCGCGCGGTCCTTGGCGGTGATGTCGGGGTTCTGCTCGGAGCCGGAGAGCGCGAACTCCTTCTCGATGATCTTCTGGGTGAGGATGAACCAGGAGTGGTCGTACTCCGCGATGTCCTCGGTGGTGCGCAGGTGCTTCAGGGTGCCGAGGGTGTCGTAGCCGGGCAGGCACGGGTCGGGCAGCCGGCGGCCCAGGGCGTCGAACCACAGGGAGGACGGGCCGGGCAGGATGCGGATGCCGTGGCCCGGCCAGATCGGGTCCCAGTTCTGGATGCCCTCGGTGTAGTGCCACATGCGGTCGCGGTTGACCAGGCGGACGCCCGCGCTCTCGCTGATGTCGAGCATCCGGCCGTCGACGTGGGCGGGGACGCCGGTGACCATCTCGGTGGGCGGGTTGCCGAGCCGTTCGGGCCAGTAGCGGCGGACGATGTCGTGGTTGGCGCCGATGCCGCCGGTGGTGACGACGACGGCCTGGGCGGTCAGTTCGAAGTCGCCGATCCGGTCGCGGTTGGAGGCCACTCCGCGCGCGGAGTCGTCCTCGGCGAGCACGGTCCCGCGCACGCCCCGCGCGGTGCCGTCCTCGATGACGAGCTCGTCGACCTGGTGGCGGTGGTAGAAGGTCAGCAGTCCGTCGCGGGCGGCCTGCTTGGCGTACCCGACGAAGGGCTCGACGACTCCGGTTCCGGTGCCCCAGGCGATGTGGAAGCGGGGCACGGAGTTGCCGTGGCCGTGGGCGGTGAGGTCGCCGCGCTCGGCCCAGCCGACGGTGGGCAGGAACTTGATGCCGTGCCCCTCCAGCCAGGACCGCTTCTCCCCCGCCGCGAACTCGACGTAGGCGCGCGCCCAGCGCACCGCCCAGGAGTCCTCGTCGTCGACGCGGTCGAACCCGGCGCTGCCCTGCCAGTCGCTCCAGGCCAGGTCGAAGGAGTCCTTGATGCCGAGGCGCCGCTGCTCCGGGGAGTCGACGAGGAAGAGCCCGCCGAAGGACCAGAAGGCCTGGCCGCCGAGGTTGGCGGCGTTCTCCTGGTCGACCAGCGCGACCCTCCTGCCGCGGCTGGTGAGTTCGTGCGCGGCGACCAGGCCCGCGAGCCCGGCTCCGACGACGATGACGTCGGCATCCATGGCGACCGTCCCTTCCCTCATTCGGTGGTGTCGCTGCCGTCGGTGAGCAGCGCGGTGAGCAGTTGCTTGAGCCAGACGCGGGCCCGCTCCAGGTCCCCGTCCAGCAGCAGTTGGACGGTGACCCCGTCGTAGGCGGCGACCACGGCGTGCGCGGCGCCCTCCACGTCGACCAGCACGGCGGGCAGTTCGGCGTGCCCACGCGCGCGTGCCAGCCGGTCGGCGATCGCCCGCCTGAGGCGGGCCCGGTGTTCGAGCAGGGTCCGGGCGACCTCGGGCGCGCGGGCCGCGTGCACCAGGAAGTCGGTCTTCACCAGCAGCCAGTCCCGGTCCAGGAGCAGCACCTCGGTGACCCGGTCGACGGCGGCCGGGACGTCGAGCCCCGGTCCGTCGAGGGCGAGGGCACCGGAGACCTGCTCCGCGATCAGCTCGGCGCGCTGCTGGTACAGGGCGAAGAAGAGCTCGTCGAGGCTGTCGAAGTTCGAGTAGAAGGCGCCCCGGCTGTAGCCGGCCGCCTCGCAGACCTCCTCGATGGACACCCGCCCGAAGCCCTTGGCGGCGAAGACCTCGAAGGCCGCGTCGAGCAGGTTGGCCCGCGTGCGGACCCGGCGCCTGGTCACGCGCCTGGTCGTCTCCTCCACCGCCATGTCGGCCCTCCGTTCGATACGCGAATGTATCCGATACAGCGGTGTATCGAAAGGGTCGAACACCTCAGCGGCTTTGATGGGAACAGACTTTCGAATGAGGAGTACGCTGGAATGCATGACCAGGCACCTCCAGGGCTCCCTCTTCGACCAGACCGACGAACTCGGACTCGGCCCCCTCGACGGGATCCGCCGTACCGTGCTCGGCCTCGGTGCCTGGATCGACGTGCTGCCCGGCTGGCTGGGCGGTTCCGACGCCCTGTTCGAACAGCTGGCCGCCGAGGTGCCGTGGCGTGCGGAGCGCCGGAAGATGTACGACCACGTCGTCGCCGTACCGCGGCTGCTGGCCTTCTACGGCATGGACGACGCCCTGCCCCACCCCGTGCTGACAGAGGCGCGGGACGCGCTTTCCGCGCACTACGCCGACGAGCTCGGCGAGCCGTTCACGACGGCCGGGCTGTGCTACTACCGCGACGGCCGGGACAGCGTCGCCTGGCACGGCGACCGGGGCGGGCGGGGCGCGAGCCACGACACCATGGTCGCGATCGTGTCCGTGGGCGCGCCGCGCGACCTCCTGCTGCGGCCCGCGCGCGGCGGCGGCGAGACGATACGGCGACCGCTCGGCCACGGCGACCTGATCGTCATGGGCGGCTCCTGCCAGCGCACCTGGGAGCACGCCGTACCGAAGACCACCCGCGCGACGGGTCCGCGCATCAGCATCCAGTTCCGCCCGCACGGCGTGCACTGAGGCCCGCACGGCGTGCGGTGAGAACCCCGCACGGCGTGCACAGCGGGCCCCGTACGGCGTGCACCGCGGCAGAGAGGCGGCTGCTTCGGGGCGCGCGGGGGCTGCCTCCGGCGGACGGTGCCGGAGGCAGCCTCGTCCCGCCGGGACCTGGAGGCGGAAGTCCAGGGGAAGTTGACCGCTGGAAGACCGGTACCCGCCGCTCCGGATCGCCTGAGCGTCTGCTTTGCTGGGGGCCGTCGGGCAGGAACTCAGCGGGCGGGGCGATCATGAGCGCGGGCGTGCAGCAAGTCGCGGACGGCACCTATCTGGTGCACGGCAGCAACACCAACTGGGTGATCCTCACCGAGGGAAGCTCCGCCACGCTCATCGACACCGGCTACCCGGGCGACCGGGAGCAGGTGCTCGCTTCCCTCGCCGAGGTGGGCAGTTCACCGGAGGCCGTCACGGCGGTGCTCATCACGCACGCCCACAACGACCACCTGGGCTCCGCCGAGTACCTGCGCGGCGCCTACGGCATGCCGGTCTACCTGCACGAGGCCGAAGTACCGCACGCGCGGCGGGAGTTCCTGCACCAGGTGTCCGTGGGGACGGTCCTGAAGAACGGCTGGCGGCCCGGTGTGCTGCCGTGGGCGGTGCACGCGATCCGCGTGGGCGGCACGGCCCATGTGCCGGTCGCCTCCCCGCAGCCGTTCCCGGCCGAGGGTGCCCTGGATCTGCCCGGCCGCCCGGTGCCCGTGCCCACCCCGGGCCACACCGACGGGCACTGCGCCTTCCACCTCCCCGAGCGCGGGGTGGTGATCTCCGGCGACGCCCTGGTGAGCGGTCACCCCACGTCCCGGGTGCGGGGCCCCCAGCTGCTGCCCGACATGTTCCACCACGAACGCGCGCGGGCCGTCGCCTCCCTGGACGTGCTCGCCGAGCTGGAGGGCGACGTCCTCGCCCCCGGGCACGGTCCGGTGCACCGCGGTCCAGTCCGTGAATCGGCACTTCAGGCCAGGGAGCGTGCCCTCTAAGGTGAGGTGACGATCACCGGCCGGCGAAGGACACCGCACCATGGCACTGCAGATCAGCGCGACGAACCCGGAGCATCCCGCGCTCCTGCTCGAACTGCCGTGGCACCTGCCGCTGGAGGAGTGGCCGGACGAGGTCCTGGTCCCGCTGCCGCGCGGCATCTCCCGGCACGTGGTGCGGTACGCCCGCGCCGGCGACGAGGTCATCGCCGTCAAGGAGCTCGCCGAGCGCCCGGCGCTGCGCGAGTACGAGCTGCTGCGCGACCTGGACCGGCTGGGCATCCCCGCCGTCGACCCGCTGGCCGTGGTCACCGGGCGCACCGACGACGAGGAGGCCCCGCTGGAGTCGGTGCTGGTCACCCGGCATCTGGGTGGCTCGATGCCGTACCGCTCGATGTTCGAGACGACCATGCGGCCGGCCACCATGCACCGCCTGATGGACGCCCTCGCGGTCCTCCTGGTCCGGCTGCACCTGGCCGGGTTCGCCTGGGGCGACTGCTCGCTGTCCAACACCCTGTTCCGGCGCGACGCGGGCGCCTACGCCGCCTACCTCGTGGACGCGGAGACCGGCGACCTGCATCCGCAGCTCAGCCCCGGGCAACGGGACTACGACCTCGACCTCGCCCGCGTCAACATCAGCGGTGAACTGCTCGACCTGGAGGCCTCGGGGGCGCTACACCCCTCCGTCGACGCGATCGAGTTCGGCATGGAGATCTGCTCGCGCTACGGCAAGCTGTGGGAGGAGCTGACCCGCCGGTCGGTGTATCCGGCGGGCAAGTACCACTTCATCGAGCGCCGGATCCGGCGGCTCAACGACCTCGGCTTCGACGTGGCCGAGATGCAGATCGAGCACGCCCCGAACGGCGACTCGGTCACGTTCGTGCCGAAGGTCGTGGACGCCGGTCACCACCAGCGCCAGCTGCTGCGCCTGACGGGCCTGGACACCGAGGAGAACCAGGCCCGGCGGCTGCTGAACGACCTGGAGAGCTGGATGGCCACCCAGGACGACTACGCCCCGGGCGACCCCCTCGGCGCCCGCCCTGAGGTGCTCGCCCACCGCTGGGTGCGGGACGTGTTCCGGCCCACGGTGCGGGCCGTGCCGCTGGAGATGCGCGGCTCGATGGACCCGGCCGAGATCTACCACGAGCTGCTGGAGCACCGCTGGTACCTGTCCGAGCGGGCCCAGCACGACATCGGGCTCGACACGGCCGTGGACGACTACATCAAGAACATCCTCCCCAAGGCCCGCGAGACGCTCCAGCCCACCCCCGCCACCGCGGAGTGACTCAGGTGTGCGGCACCACGGCCACCGGGCAGTCCGCGTGGTGCAGCACGCCGTAGGCGACCGAGCCGATCCGCGCTCCCACGGCGGTACGGCGGGCCCGGCGGCCGACGACCATCAGCTGGGCCCGCGCGGTCACCGACAGCAGCACCTGCCCCGCGCTGCCCATCTCCACGTGCTCGACCACCGGCACGTCGGGAAAGCGCTCCCGCCACGGCTGGAGCGCGGAGGCCAGGGCCTTCTTCTCGTACGGCTCCAGGCCCCCGGCCTCGTCGAGCAGCTTGAGCGAGCCGGGGCTGTAGGCGAACACCGGCGGCAGAGTCCAGGCCCGCACGGCGCGCACGGTGGCTCCCCGGGCGGCCGCCGTCTCGAAGGCGAACCGCAGGGTCTCGGCGCTGTCCTCCGGGGCGCCCTCCTGGCCCACGACGATCTCGCGGCCCGCGGCTTCCGCGGTGGCCTGGTCGCCGGCCCGGACGAGGACGACGGGCCGGGTCGCCTCGGCGATCACCTGCTGGCCGACCGAGCCCACCAGGAAGCCGACCACCGGCCCGTGCCCGCGGGAGCCCAGGACCAGCAGTTCGGAGTCGGCCGCGGCGGCGACCAGCACGTCGACGCTGCCGCCCTCCACCAGGTCGGTGTCCACCTCCAGGCCGGTGTGCCGCCCCGTCACGGTCCGGACGGCCTCGGTCATGGCGTCCCGCGCCCAGCCCGCCTGGGTGTCCCGGTCCCCGGCGTCGATCCCCTCGTAGGGCTGGAACCGCCAGGCGTGCACCACCCGCAGTCCCGTACCTCGCCGGACCGCCTCCCGGGCGGCCCAGCCCAGTGCGGCGAGGCTCTCCTCGGTTCCGTCGATGCCTGCGGTGATCGGGCGGGTCATGCGGTGGCCTCCCTTTATTGCGGTGACGTCACGGCCCAGTCTTCACTACGCTGCCGAAATGACCTTGGAATGGGAACAAGTCATCGTGGACTCCGCCGACCCCGCCGCCCTCGGGCGCTGGTGGGCCGAGGCGCTGGGCTGGGTGGTGGTCGAGGACTCCCCCGACGAGTTCGAGATCCGCCCCGAGAAGGACCGCATGCCCGGTCTGCTCTTCGTGCCGGTGCCGGAGGCCAAGAGCGTCAAGAACCGTCTGCATCTCGACTTCCGGCCCGACGACCACGAGGCCGAGGTCGCCCGCTTCCTGGCGCTGGGCGCACGGCACACGGACATCGGGCAGGGCGAGCAGTCGTGGACGACCCTGGTGGACCCCGAGGGCAACGAGTTCTGCGTGCTGGGCGAACGCCGAGGCTGACCCCGGCAGGGTCCGGCATAGCTGCGCGAAGCCGGGCGATCGAACATACGATGGGCGGGACCGGGCCGGTGACGACGGGGGGCGCCGTGCCCCGACCGACCGCCCGGGGTGGGGAGACGCATGGCACAGGCCGCCGAATCGGCGCGGACCGTCATCCTGACCGTGGACGACGACCCGGGGGTCTCCCGCGCCGTCGCCCGCGATCTGCGGCGGCGCTACGGCGAGTCGTACCGGATCGTGCGCGCGGAGTCCGGTGAGTCCGCGCTGGAGGCGCTGCGGGAGCTGAAGCTGCGCGGTGACCTCGTGGCGGTGATCCTGGCCGACTACCGCATGCCGCAGATGAACGGCATCGAGTTCCTCGAACAGGCCCTGGACGTGTATCCGGGGGCCCGGCGCGTGCTGCTGACCGCGTACGCGGACACCAACGCGGCGATCGACGCGATCAACGTCGTCGACCTCGACCACTACCTCCTCAAGCCCTGGGACCCACCGGAGGAGAAGCTCTACCCGGTCCTGGACGACCTGCTGGAGGCGTGGCGGTGCAGTGACTTCCGGCCGGTGCCCGCCACCAAGGTGGTCGGGCACCGCTGGTCGGCGCGGTCCTCGGACGTCCGGGAGTTCCTGGCCCGCAACCAGGTGCCCTACCGCTGGTACTCCACGGACGAACCCGAGGGGCAGCGGCTGCTGACCGCCGCGGGTGCGGACGGGCAACGGCTCCCGGTCGTGATCACTCCGGACGGCACCCCTCTGGTCGAGCCGGAGGCGCCCGACCTGGCCGCCCACGTGGGTCTCGCGACGACCCCGACCGCGGACTTCTACGACCTGGTCGTCATCGGCGGCGGTCCGGCCGGGCTCGGTGCCGCGGTGTACGGGGCCTCGGAGGGCCTGCGGACCGTGCTCGTGGAGCGGTCGGCGACCGGCGGGCAGGCCGGGCAGAGCTCGCGGATCGAGAACTACCTCGGCTTCCCCGACGGCGTGTCGGGCGCCCAGCTCACCGACCGGGCCCGGCGGCAGGCGACCAAGTTCGGCGCCGAGATCCTCACCGCCCGTGAGGTGGCGGGCCTGGAGGTCAACGGCGCGGCCCGCACGGTGCGCTTCTCGGACGGGTCGGCGGTGGCCGCGCACAGCGTGATCCTGGCGACCGGGGTGTCGTACCGGCAGCTGGAGGCGCCGGGCTGCACCGACCTGACCGGGTGCGGGGTGTACTACGGCTCGGCGCTGACCGAGGCCGCCGGGTGCCAGGGGCAGGACATCTACATCGTCGGCGGCGCCAACTCGGCCGGGCAGGCGGCGATGTACCTGTCCAGGGGCGCCAAGTCGGTGACGCTGCTGGTCCGGGGTCCTGACCTGTCCGCGTCGATGTCGCACTACCTCATCCAGCAGATCGAGGAAGCGCCCAACATCTCTGTCCGCGCGCGGACCGTCGTCGACGCCGCGCACGGCTCCGACCACCTGGAGCAGCTCACCCTGCGCGACGTCGACACCGGGGAGACCGAACTCGTCGACGCGCAGTGGATGTTCGTGTTCATCGGCGCGGCCCCGCTGACCGGCTGGCTGGACGGCACGGTGCTGCGGGACGAGCACGGGTTCATCCTGGCCGGGCCCGACCTCACCCCGGACGGGCGGCCGCCGGCGGACTGGGAGCTGGACCGGCCGCCGTACCACCTGGAGACCAACATTCCGGGCGTGTTCGTCGCGGGTGACGCGCGCGCCGAGTCCGCGAAGCGGGTCGCGTCCGCTGTCGGAGAAGGAGCCATGGCCGTGATGCTCGTCCACCGGTATCTGGAGCAGTCGTGAGCGGGCGGCTGATGCCGTGCAGCGCGGAGGAGATCAGTTCGCTGTTCCTCTTCGAGAAGCTCAGCGCCGAGCAGCTCGGCATGCTGTGCAGCGCGGGTCGGGTCGAACTCTTCGACCCCGGGCCGGTGTTCGCCGAAGGTGACCCGGCGACCTGCTTCTACGTGATGATCGAGGGCACGGTCGTCATGTCGCGCCGGGTGGGCAGCGACGACATCGAGGTGAGCCGCACGTCCCAGCCAGGGGTGTACGCGGGGGCCGTGCAGGCGTACCTGGGGGACGGTAAACCGCAGCGGTACGTCAACTCGCTGCGGGTGCCGGAGCCGACGCGGTTCTTCGTGCTGCCCGCCGAAGCGTTCGCGAACTTCATGCACGAGTGGTTCCCGATGGCGGTCCACCTCCTGGAGGGGCTCTTCCTCGGTTCGCAGACCTTTCAGCGGGCCGTCGGGCAGCGCGAACGGCTGCTCGCGCTGGGCTCGTTGTCCGCGGGTCTCACCCACGAGCTCAACAACCCGGCCGCGGCGGCCGTACGGGCCACGGCGACCCTGCGCGAGCGGGTCGGCAAGATGCGGCACAAGCTCGCCGTCATCGCCCAGGGCTCCTACAGCCCCGAGGTGATGGCGAACCTCATCGACATCCAGGAGCGCACAGCCGAACGGGTCGCCAAGGCACCCGCGTTGAGCCCGCTGGAGGCCTCCGACCGGGAGGACGTGCTCAGCGACTGGCTCGACGACCACGGCATCCAGGACGGCTGGCGGATCGCGCCGACCTTCGTGCAGGGCGGCCTCGACGAGGACTGGCTCGACCAGGTCGCGGCGACCGTGGGCGAGGAGATGCTGCCGAACGCGATCGGCTGGCTCAACTACACCGTCGAGACCGAGCTGTTGATGGACGAGATCAACGACTCCACGGCCCGGATCTCCCACCTCGTCGACGCCGCCAAGCAGTACTCCCAGCTGGACCGGGCGCCCTACCAGGTGGCCGACGTGCACGAACTCCTCGACAGCACCCTGCTGATGCTGTCCGGGAAGATCGGCCAGCAGATCAAGGTGGTCAAGGAGTACGACCGGAACCTGCCGAGGATCCCGGCCTACCCCGCCGAACTCAACCAGGTGTGGACCAACCTGATCGACAACGCGGTGCAGGCCATGAACAGCGCCGGCGGGGAAGGGACGTTGACCGTCCGGACCGCGCTGGAGCACGACCGGCTGCTGGTGGAGTTCCGGGACACCGGGCCCGGTGTCCCGGCGGACATCCGTGAGCGGATCTTCGACCCCTTCTTCACCACCAAGCCGGTCGGCGAGGGGACCGGGCTCGGGCTCGACATCTCCTGGCGGATCGTGGTCAACAAGCACCACGGGACGCTCCAGGTGGAGTCGTCGCCGGGCGACACCCGCTTCCAGGTGCTGCTTCCGCTGACCGCCGTGGACTCTGACGAGACGACCGAGGAGCCGGAGTGACCGACATCAAGGGGATCGACCCGAGCGTGCCGCCGAGCGGGGACGGGTGCGTGGAGTGCGACGCGGCGGGCGGGTGGTGGTTCCACCTGCGGCGGTGTGCGCAGTGCGGGCACGTGGGGTGTTGTGACTCCTCCCCCGGTCAGCACGCCAGCGGGCACTTCCGGGAGACGGGGCATCCGCTGGCGCGGAGCTTCGAGCCGGGTGAGGAGTGGTTCTGGAACTTCGAGACGAATGAGATGTTCGAGGCGGGGCCGGAGTTGGCCGCGCCGGTGAGTCATCCGGAGTCCCAGCCGGCGCCGGGGCCTGCGGGGCGGGTGCCGGCGGATTGGGCTCGGGTGCTTCGCCGGTGAGCTCGGGGCCGTCTGTCTGATGGCGGCTGCGGGCTGATTGTGGCTGGTCGCGCCCACGCGGCGGAGCCGCATATCGATACAGCCCCGCGCCCCTGGCCAGGTCGACCCGCTGTCAGTGCCAAGTGCCAGGATGTTCTTGTGTCGCAGATCTCCAGCAGTACGCCTCTCGTCGGGCGGGAAGACGAGCTTGCCTGGCTGTCCAGCGTGCTGGAGCGGGCCCGGGGCGGGGAAGCTCGGGCTGTGCTCGTCGCCGGGGATGCCGGGGTCGGGAAGACGCGGTTGCTGGACGAGGTCATAGGGCGGGCCGTTGCGGACGGGATGACCGTGCTCACCGGGCACTGTGTCGATCTCGGCGATGTCGGGTTGCCCTATCTGCCGTTCACCGAGGTGTTGGGGGCGGTCGCTCAGGACGAGCGGTTCGCCGGGGCGTTCGGGGCGTATCCGGTGGTGGAGCGGCTGCTGGGCGGGGGGTCTCCGGGGGACTCCGGCGACCGGCTCCGGTTGTTCGAGGGGGTCGCCGGGCTGCTCGCCGATCTGGCGGACATCGCCCCTTTGCTGCTCGTGCTCGAGGACCTGCACTGGGCCGATCAGTCGTCGCGGGATCTGCTGCGGTTCCTGCTCAGCCGGGGCATCCTCCAGCGGTCCGCGGGCGGGGCCCCGACGCATCGGCTTGCGGTGCTCGCCTCCTACCGGGCCGACGATCTGCACCGGCGCCATCCGTTGCGGCCGCTGCTCGCCGAGCTGGTGCGGCTGCCCGCCGTGGAGCGGCTGGAACTGCGGCCCATGCCCGATGCCGAGGTGGCCCGGCTTGTGCGGGCCCTGCGGGAAGGGCCGCTGCCGGAGACCACCGTGCGACGCATCGTCGAGCGGGCGGAGGGCAACGCCTTCTACGCCGAGGAGCTGCTCGCCGCCACCGGGAGCGGGGACGGCGGTGTGCCCAGCGGGCTGGCGGACGTGCTGCTGATCCGCTTCGAGCAGCTGTCCGACACCGCTCAGCAGGTGCTGCGCACCGCCGCAGTGGCCGGCCGGCGCGTCGAGCACGACCTGCTGCGGGATGCCGTAGGACTGCCCGAGGAGGAGTTGGAGGCGGCTCTGCGGGAGGCCATCGGGCGGCAGTTGCTGGTGCCGGGTGCGGGGGACACCTACGCGTTCCGGCACGCCCTGGCCCGGGAGGCCGTGTACGCCGATCTGCTGCCGGGTGAACGGGCGCGGCTGCACGGGGCGTTCGCCCGGCTGCTGGACGGGCGTGGACCCCGGGGCGAGAGCGCGGCGGAGCGGGCCCACC
The DNA here is from genome assembly GCF_058382285.1 of Streptomyces sp. LS-MS-L19. NCBI lineage: Bacteria > Bacillati > Actinomycetota > Actinomycetes > Kitasatosporales > Streptomycetaceae > Streptomyces > Streptomyces sp. LS-MS-L19. The sequence goes on from NZ_JBYCLL010000001.1 coordinate 557,250, forward strand.
ATTACCGGGAGAGCCACGATCTGGCGCCCGCGCTCGCCGCCTCGCTGGAGGCCGCGGACCACGCCCAGCGGGTGGGGGCGCCCGCCGAGGAGCTACGGCATCTGGAGGCGGCCCTGGATCTGTGGTCGGCGGTGGAGCCGTCCGCGCAGCCGCAGGGCGAGGGGCTCGACCGGGTGCGGTTGATGCTGCGGGCCTCGGCGGCGGCCGCGCACACCGGTGAACTGCACCGGGCCGTCTCCCTCACACGGGCCGCGCTGGCCGGTGTCGGCCAGGAGGCGGACTCCGAACTCGCCGCCCGGGTGCGCTACACCCTCGCCGGGAACCTGATGACCGTCGACAACCTCACCACGGCCTTCGCCTACAGCAGCGAGGCGCTCGACATGATCCCCGCGGATCCCCCGTCCCGTACCTGGGTGTGGGCGGCTGCGACCCATGCGCTGGCGGCCCGCCACGTCGGCGAGAACGAGACGGCCCTGCGGGTCGCGCGACAGGCCCTGGACAGGGCGGAGGAGCTGGGTGTCACCGACGCCCAGGCGGACCTGCTGATCTCCCTGGCGGTCGTCGAGGGCGACGGAAGACGCTCGGTGGCGGGCCGGGAGCGGTTGCGGCAGGCACGGGAGCTGGCCCGCAGTTCGGGCAACGCGCCGGTGGAGATGCGCGCCCTGTTCAACCTCGCCATCGGCACCTACGAGGCCGGGCACCTGGAGGAGTGTCTGCCGTGGATCACGGAGGGACTGGACCGCGCCCGCAGGGCCGGACTGTTGTCGTCACCGTATCCGATGGAGATGCGCTATCTCCATCTGCTGGTGCTGTACACACTGGGCCGCTGGGACGAGTGTCTGCAGGCGGCGAGCACCGATGCCGAGGTGCTGCCCGGGGCCGGTGGGTACCGGCTCGGGCCCGCGTTCTATGTGGCGCTCGCGCGGGGTGACTTCAGGGCCGCCGACCGGGCCCGGTCGCTGCTGGAGGGGCCGTTCGACTGGATGGCCGCGCTCGTCGCGGGCGTCGCGCTGACCGAGGCGGCGGCCCTGCAAGGTGACGCGGAGGCGGCCGTGGAGCGGATGCGGTCCACGGTCACGCTGCTCACCGACGACGCGGGCACGCGTCCCCACGTCACCGTCCGGCTGGCCGCGCTCGCGCTGTCCGCGGTGGCCGACCGGGCCGGCGAACTGCGTCTCAAGGGAGACCAGGCAGGAGCGCGGCGGTGGGCGGAGACCGCGACCGAGCTGCTGGAGCCGGCCAGGGCCCTCGCCGTGCACGGCGGAGTGCCGCAGGGGCCGGAGGGGCAGGCGTGGTTGGCGCGGGCCGAGGCGGAGTGGGTCCGGGCCGTGTCGGGGCCGGACGTGGAGGCGTGGGCGAAGGCGGTCGCCGCGTTCGACTTCGGTGACGTGTACGAACCGGCCCGCTGCCGGCTGCGGTACGCCGAGGCCCTGCTCGCGGCCGACCGGCGCGAGGAGGCGGCGGCCGAGGCACGGGCCGCTCGCGAGGTGTTCGCGCGTCTGGGCGCCAAGGTGCTGCTGGAGCGGGTGGACGAGCTGATCCGGCGCGGCCGTCTCGCCGAGGCCGCGCCCACCGGGGCCTCACCGCTGACGGCCCGTGAGCAGGACGTGCTGCGGCTGCTCGCCCGGGGGCGCAGCAACCGGCAGATCGGCGAGGAGCTGTTCATCACCGGCAAGACGGCCAGCGTGCATGTCTCCAACATCCTCGCCAAGCTGGGCGCGGCGAGCCGCACCGAGGCCGTGGCCGTCGCCTACCGGGAGCGGCTGATCACCCCGGAGACGACGGCGCGGGACTAACGGCGCGCGCATTCCAGGGAGTCGAGGTCGACGGCGTCCGCCATCGCCTGCATCCCCTTGTCGTTGGGGTGGATGTGGTCCCCGCCGTCGAGGAACGGAAGCATCCGTTCGGGGTCGTAGGGGCTGCGCAGGGCGCGGTCGAAGTCGGTGACCCCGTCGAACTCCTCACGGTGGCCGCGGATGAAGTCGTTCACCTGCTGCCGTACGGCCTCGGCGGCCGGGTCCCACTCCGACCAGCCCTTGAAGGGGGCGATGGTGGAGATCACCACGCACTTGCCGGCGTCGTGGGCCCGGTCGACGATCTGGCGGTAGCCGCCGATCAGGTCCTGTGCGGTGACGCCGGTGTGGGCCTTGAGGTCGTTGACGCCCTCGAAGAGGAACACGGTGCGGACGCCCGGCTGGGACAGTACGTCCCGGTCGAGCCGGTTCAGGGCGCTGGGTCCGGCGCCGTCGGCGAGCACCTTGTTGCCGGAGATCCCTTCGTCGGCCACGCCCTTGACGGTGCTGTGCGTTTTCTGGAGGCGGCGGGCGAGGTAGTCGGGCCAGCGGCGGTTCTGGTCGCTGGTGGACTGCCAGCCGTCGGTGATGGAGTCGCCGAGCGCGACCACGGCACCGGTGGCGCCGGCCGTGCGCACCGAGACGGCGTCGAGGTAGAACCACGACCCGATGCTCTCGGTCCAGTGGGCACCGCTCTCCTCGGCGGTGTGGTCGCCCTGGGTGGCGTACGACGTCTGCATGGCCATCCAGTGTCCGGTGACCGGGCCCGCCGCGTCCGGGGTGTGGAGGCTGACGACCAGGTTCGCGCCGGCGGCCAGCCTGCCCGGCAGCGGGTCGCTGTACACGGTGGCGCCGGGTTCCACGACCGTGGACGTCGAGCCGTCGAAGGTGAGTTGACGGTTGCTGCCGTGTACCAGGTCGGGGCCCTTGAGCTGAAGGCCCGCGTAGACGCTGTCGAAGGTCACCGGGCGGTCGCCGAAGGCGTTGGAGAGCCGAATGCGGGGGTCGCGGCCGCCGACACTGGTGTGCACGACCATGCGGTAGCCGCGGTCGGCGGTCGAGTCGCCGATGCGGTAGGCGCTGGAGCCCCAGGTGATCACCCCGTCGGGCGGGCCGACGGCGGCGGGTGCGGGGGTGGCCTGGAGCGCGGCGGCCACGACGGTGACGGCGAGCAGACGGGCACCTCGGGCGGTCCGATACCTCGTCGCGCCTCGGGCGGTCCGGCGCCTCATCGGTCGAAGCCCTTCAGGGTGACGGCGGTGCCCGGCTTCAGTGTCACCGTGCGGGTGCTGCCCGCGTGGGCGACGGTCGTGGTGCGGCCGCCGACGCTGCGGATCCGTGCTTCGGTCGGTGTGCCGTCCCGCCAGCGCAGGTCCACGACGAACCCGCCGCGGGCGTTCGCTCCCGTGAGGGAGCCGGCGGCGGCCCAGGCGTCGGGCAGGGCGGGCAGGAGTTCCAGGTGTCCTGGGCGGGAGTGGAGCAGCATCTCGATCATCGCTGCGGGGGTACCCAGATTCGCGTCGATCTGAAAGATTCCGCGGCCCTTTTCCACCTCGTAGATGTCGAAGAGGTTGAAGGCGGTGCCGTTGCTGCCGCCGCTGGAGGGGCGGAGGTTGTTGGCCACCAACTGGTAGGCCCTGTCCGCGTCCTTCAGCCGGGCCCAGCACGACGCACGCCAGGCGTTGGCCCAGCCGAAGCTCTCCATGCCGCGGGCGGTGAGCAGGGCGGTGGCGCCCTCGACCAGGTCGGCCGGGGTGGAGCCGTCGGGGCGGATGCGGTCGCCCGGGAAGAGTCCGACGAGCGGGGAGAGGTGGCGGTGGGTGGTCTCGCCGAGGTTGTCGGGGGACATCCACTCCTCCAGCCAGCCGGTGGTGGGGCTGACCTGGGGGAGGTAGAGCCGCTTGCGGAGGCCGGCGACCGTGGCGGCGAACTCCGTGTCCTTCTTCAGCTCGGCCGCGGCCGTGCAGTAGTTGCCGAACAGGGTCCACACGAGTTCCTGGGCGTAGGTGATGCCCTTGGCGTCGAGGGGGCCGTGCTCGGGCGACCAGTCGCTGTCGGCGACCAGGACCTCCCGTGAGGTGCCGGGGAGGGTCATGGTCAGCAGCCGTACCTCCCAGAACTCGCAGGCGCCCTTCAGGAGCGGGTAGATGCGTTCCAGGTGGGCCCGCGAGGCGGTGAACTCGTAGTGCTCGTAGAGGGAGTTGCACAGCCAGGCGTTGCCCGCCGGGTGCCACCACCAGCCGCCTCCGCCGAAGGGGTTCGTGGAGATGGCGACCGTCCAGCCGGCGTTCTTGCCGGTCGAGTTGCGGTAGCGGTTGCGGGAGTCGTTGAAGAGCCTGCGGGTGAGGTCGGTCCAGGACGGGAGTTGGGCGACGCAGTAGTCGGTGAGTGCGTCGAAGCAGTCGGACAGCCCGGTGCGGTCGGCCGCCCAGTAGTTCATCTGGATGTTGATGTCGGTGTGGTAGTCGCCCATCCAGTCGGGGTCGTTGCCGTCGAGCCACAGGCCCTGGAGGTTGAGAGGGAGGCTGCCGCGTGATCCCGCGATCATGAGGTAGCGGCCGAACTGGAGGTACTGGGCCTCCAGTTCGGGGTCGGGCACACCGTCCCGGGCACGCGCCCGCAGGCGCTCCCAGGTGTCCAGGGCACGCTGATCGGGGGTGGAGGTGCCGAGGGAGACACCGAGCCGCCCGTACAGGGCGTGGTGGTCGGCCGTGTGGGTGCGGAGCAGGGTGGCCGCCGAGTGCCGGGCGGCCGACCGGACCTTGGTGCGGGCGAGTTGCTCGGGGACGGAGGTCGGATCGCGGAAACCGGCGGCCGCGTCGGGCGCGTAGTCGGTGCCGCCGCTCAGCACCACGGTCAGGTCCCGGCACCCGGCGAAGGTGATGTCCGCGCCGTTCACCCGGATGCGGCCGCCGCTGCCGTACGCGGTGATCGCGGCGCCGTATCGCAGCCCGTTCGGGAGGGTGGCCCCGAAGGAGACCGCGGGCTGTTCGCCGTGCGTGCCCTCCAGCGTGACGGTGCCGGTGTAGTGGCCTCCCCCGCTCTGGGTGAAGTGCAGGACGATGACGTCGTCGGGGTGGCTGGCGAAGATATCCCGTCGGTAGGTCACGCCCGAGCGGACGTACGACGTGGTGTTCACGCCCCGGTCGAGGTCGAGGGTGCGGCGGTAGCCGGAGACGGTGGACAGGTCGTGGTCGGGGAGGTCGACGGTGAGCCGGGCCAGCAGGGTGAAGGAGCCGAAGTCCTGGCGGCCGTAGGGGAACTGACCGTCGGCGTCGAGGGTGTCGTTGCGGCCGCCGGTCCACATCGTGGCGTCGGTGACGAGGAGGAGTTCGCGGCCGGGGTCGTTGCTGGTGAGGGCGCCGAGGCGGCCGTTGCCGACGGGCAGGCCCTGTTCGATCATCGAGTGCTCGTCGGCGGGGGCCTGCCACCAGAGCCGGTGGCGCGGGTCGGCTTCGAGGGCGGGTGCGTCGGTGGGCCGCTGGGGTGCCGCGGTCGCGGTGAAGGTGGGCAGGGCGGCGAGCGCTGCGGTCAGCGCGAGGACACCGCGTCTGGAGGGGGTGGAGGTCATGGCGGCTCCTGGTGGCTCGGTCAGGACTTCGGTACGTCGATCCGGTCTATGTCCGGCGCGTAGCCGTTGGAGCCGCTGTCGAAGGTGATGGTGTTGGCGCCCGCCTTGAGGGTGACCGGCACGTACACGCTCGCCACGGTCCCCCAGTCGCCGGTGGCGGGGAGCTTGTGGCGGGTGGCGCCGCCGCCGTTGGCCGAGACGTCCACCGAGCGGGCGTCACCGCTGATGTAGGAGACCTTGATCTGGTAGGTGCCGGCCTTCGCGACCATCACGTCGTTGAAGGTCAGCTTGCCGCCGAGGTACAAGTTGCCGACCTTCTTTCCGTTCGAGCAGGCGGCGCAGTCGGCGACGGACGCGTTGCCGCCGAGGGTGTTCGTGGCGGACTCGGCTTCGTAGCCGGTGTACGTGAGGGCGGTGCCGCGCGGGGTGACCGTGAAGAGACGGGAGCCGTGGGCGGGCAGGGCCTGGGTGACCTTGTCCTTGTAGGTGCCGAGGTTCTCGTGGTTCCACAGGTCCCGGACGGAGGCCTTGCCGGTGAAGCCGAGGGTGGTGAAGTCGGCGGTGACGGCGGCGGGGGCGTCGGCGAGGTTGAACAGGGCGACCGTGTAGGTGCCGTCGGGGTTCTTGGAGGCCCAGACCTGCTGGGGGTCGGACGGGGTGACCGGCTGGGCCGGCGGGTTGGGGCCCTGGTCGATGGCGATGACCTCGCGGTTGGTCAGCAGGGAGAGGCCGTAGGCGTCGAGGCGGGTGAGGTCGTCGCCGGTGTAGAGGGGGGACTTGGCGATGGCCCACAGGGTGGCGTAGCTCTGCCGTTCGGCCTTGGTGAGGCCGTCCATCGCGCCGTTGCCGACGTCGAGGGAGTCGAGGTCGTTCCAGCCACCGGGACCCGCGTGCCGGGTCCAGGCGGGGGTGTCGTCCCAGCGGTCGTCGACGGAGTTCTCCCAGCTGACGAGCGTGTTGCAGTAGCACTCGACGTCGGTGTCCACGCGCCAGCCCTGGGAGTACTTCTTCCAGTCGGCGGCGTGGCCGATGTCGAGGGACCAGGAGAGTTCGAGGTGGATCGGGCGGCCGGTGGCGGCTATGGCCCGGTGCCAGGCGGCCACGTCGGCGACGTTGTCGTACTGGTCGCCGCTCTTGCCGGAGCCGGGGCCGACGCCGTCGAGCTTGAGGAAGTCGTAGCCCCAGTCGGCGATCAACTGGGCCTGGGAGTCGATGTACTTGCTCGTGCAGGGCTTGGCGAAGTCGAGCTTGTAGGCGCTGTCCCAGCCGTTGGTGGTGCGCAGGTCGTCGTAGACGATGTCGGCGGTGGTGCAGCTCTCCGCATTCCAGATCGGGGTCCTGCCGTCGCCGTACGCCCCCTTCTCCAGGCCTGCCGGGAGGTAGATGCCGGCCTTGAGGCCCTTGGCGTGGATGCGGTCGGCGACGGCCTTCATGCCGCTGGGGAAGCGGACCGGGTCGGGCTTCTGGCGGCCGTACTGGTCGAAGCCGGACTTCCAGGTCTTGTCCATCCACCAGCCGGCGTCGATGTTGACGTACTCGTAGCCGAACTTCTTCAGCTTGGCGGCGAGGGCGTCGGTCTGCTTCAGGACGTTGGCCTCGGTGAGGTAGCTGTAGTCGCCGTCCGGGTTGAGGCCGGGGTACTTGGAGGACTGCATGCTCCAGCTGGACCAGCCCATGTAGGGCTTGGCCGCGAGGGCGGGCGCGGGGGTGGGGGTCTCGGCGGCGTGGGCCGTGGGGACGGCGACCGCGGTGAGGGCGAGGACCAGGAGGGCTCTGGCGGGCATCAGGGCTCGCGTGGGCATGGCGAAGTACGAGGATGACCGCATGGGTCGTACCTCCAATGGGGTGCGGGTTCTTATCGGCTCGTGTCCGGGGTGATGAAGGACTGGATGGCGGTGGCGGCGGCGCCGCGCGCCCACTCCTCGAAGGGCAGCGGGCGGGTGCGGACGTCGCACTGGGCGGCGGAGCCGAACGCGGCCGCGACGAAGGCCTCGCGGATCTGCTCGGCGAACAGGTCGTAGGCGGCGAGTCCCTCGCCGGAGATGATCACGCGCTCGGGGCCGAGGAGATTGGCGACGGTGGCGATGCCCCGGCCGATCGCCTCGCCCGCGCGGGCGTACACCTCGCGGGCTCCGGGGACGCCTTCCCTGGCCAGGGCCAAGGCCTCGTCGGCGTCGGTGAGTTCGGCGCCGGTGGCCTCGCGGATCCGCCGGACGATCGCGGCCTCCCCGGCGATGGCCTCGACGCAGCCGCGGTTGCCGCAGTGGCAGAGCGGGCCGGACGGGTCGACGGTCACATGGCCGATCTCGCCGGCCACGCCATGGGCCCCGGCGACCACCCGGCCGTGCACCACAAGTCCGCAGCCGATGCCGGCGCCGACGGTGACCACGGCGAAGTCGGACAGGCCCGCGCCGGCGCCGAACCACTGCTCGGCGACCGTCAGGGCGCGTACGTCGTTGTCGAGGGTGACCGGCAACCCCGTGGTCATGGCGGCGAGTTCGGCGAGCGGGACGTCGCGCCACTCCAGGAAGGGTGAGTAGCGGACGGTGCCCTCACTCCGGTCGACATCACCGGAGACGGCTATGCCCAGGCCGAGGACGGGGGCCGTGGAGCCGTCCGTCTCGGCGAGGAGTTGTTGGGTGAGTTCCGCGATGCTCGCGAGCACCGTCCTGGGCTCGCGGTCGGGCAGGGGCAGGTGCCGTGCCACCCGGATCCGGCAGCACAGGTCGGTGAGGACGCCGATGATCTCGTCGCCGGTGACCTTGACGCCGATGAACAGGGCCCGTCCGCCGTCGACCCGGACGAGGTTCGCGGGCCTGCCGAGCGCGGGGCGGGCGTCCTCGTCGGCGCCCTCCACCAGGTATCCCGCCTCGATGAGGGGCCGGACGGCCTTGGTGACGGCGGCCGGTGACAGTCCGACACGCCGGGACACCTCCAGACGGGCGAGGGGCCCGTGGGAGAGGACGGCGGTGAACACCTGTGAGGCGGCGGGGGTGTTGGCGGGGAAGGTCTCGGCGCTGGGGGTCGGGCGCATGGTCGGGAACCTAGGGGGATTCTTTTCCGACGTCAATAAAAGAAGCAGGATTGCCTGTGCCGTTGCTGTGTCCAGCCAAGGAGAAGAGCCGGATGACATCAGTGAGAGTGCTTGTCGGGACGGTGGCCGGGGCGGTCCTGCTGCCCCTGCTCGCGAGCCCGGCCCATGCCGAGTCGCCCGCCGGGCCCGCGGTGGATCTCGCGGGTCTGCGGGGGGTGTTGCGTTCCGCGCTGGCACAGGGCGCGCCGGGTGCGATGGCCCGGGTGGAGGACCGGGGCACGGTGTTCGGGGCCGCCGCGGGGGTCGCGGACCGCGGGACCGCGCGGGCGATGGGCGACGCCGACCGGTTCCGCATCGGCAGTGTCACCAAGACGTTCACCGCGGTGGTCCTGCTCCAGCTGGTCGACGAGAAGAAGCTGAAGCTCGACGCGCCGGTCGACCGCTATCTGCCGGGACTGCTCCCCGACGACCGGATCACGGTGCGTCAGGTGCTGGGCCACCGCAGCGGGCTGTACGACTACACCAACGACATGTTCGCCAGGACGGTCCCTGGCTTCGAGGCGGTCCGCAAGAGGGTCTTCACACCCGAGGAGCTCGTGAAGCTCTCGCTGCGCAAGCCGCGCACCAACGCGCCGGGGGCGAAGTACTCGTACTCGAACACCAACTTCGTGGTCGCGGGGATGCTGGTCGAGAAGCTGACCGGGAACCCGGTGCGGACCGAGTACCAGAACCGGATCATCGAGCCGCTGAAGCTGCGCGACACGCTCTATGTGCACCCCGGCACGAAGATCCCGGGCCGGTTCGCGCGCGGGTATCTCACCCCGGACCAGGCGGGCGCGCCGCTCGTCGACGCGACCGAGCAGACCGTGTCGTGGGCGCAGGGCGCGGGCGCGCTGATCTCCAGCACCCGGGACCTGAACACCTTCCTGTCCGCGCTGCTCCAGGGCCGGCTCACCTCGGCGGCTCAACTGGCGCAGATGGAGAAGTGGTTGCCGGCGGGGACGGGTCAGGCGTACGGCCTCGGGCTGCGCCGCCGCGATCTGTCGTGCGGGGTCTCGGTGTACGGGCACACGGGGGCCGTACAGGGCTTCTACACGTACGCGTTCGCGTCGAAGGACGGCAAGCGGACTCTCGCCGCGGTCGCCAACACGTCCAACAACGGCACGGTCCTCAACACCATGCTGCGCACGCTGGACTCCGCGTTCTGCGGCAAGGCGACGAAGGCTCCGCGCGACTTGGTGGGCAAGGCTCCGCGGGGCAGGGCGGGCGGGGTTGCGCGTGGCGAGGCGGGCGGAGTTGCGCGTGACGCGGCTCCGGTCGAGCGGCACGAGGACATGGCGCCGGCGGTCACGGTGGACTGAGGCCGGGCAGCACGAGGACATGGCGCCGGCGGTCACGCTGGACTGAGGCCGGGCGGGAACCCCGGCTTCCCGGTGGGCGTTGCTCCCAGCGAACGACGACACCGGGGCGGCAAGATGAGCGAGTTGGTTCCCGGGGGCAATCTGCCCCTGCCGGAAGGGGCCGTCACCGTGCGGGTGGCCGGCCCCTTCGACGTGTCCGCGCTCGTCACGGACGAGGGCGGCACGGTCCGGTCCGACGCCGACTTCGTGTTCTACAACCAGCCCTCCGCTCCCGGCGTACGGCTCTCCGGCGACGCGCTGACCGTCGATCCCCGGCGCCTGCGCGCGGGTGCCGTGCGCGTCACGGTGGTCGTCAGCCCGGCCGACCCCGCGACTCCCCTGGGCCGACTGCCGGTCCCGGTTCTGGAGGTCACCCGCGTGTCCGGGGGTCCACTGGCCCGGTTCACGCCACCCGCTCCACGCCAGGAGACGGTGCTGCTGCTCGCGGAGCTCTACCGGCGCGGCGCCGGCTGGAAGCTGCGGGCGCTGGGGCAGGGGTACGCGGACGGGCTCGGGGGGCTGGCACGGGACTTCGGCGTGGACGTGCTGGACGAGACACCGACGACCACGGGGGCGGGCGCGTCGGGGCCGACGGGGACGGGGCGTGCGGCGGCCGCGGGGCCGGCGTTTCATGCCGAGCCTGGCTCGCCGCGGCACGGCTTCCCGGCCGCGCCCACCTCCCCGGCGTACGGATCCCCCGACCTGGCCACCCCGCGTGACCGCACCCACCCAGGGGCGCGGGGAACTGCGCGACCGGCCCCCACCGGCCCGCACCCGCCCCCCACCGCCTTCCTCGCCCTGGTCAACTCGGCCCGTACCAGGGCCGGTTCGTCCCCGGTGGCCCTCGATCCCCGCCTCACCGAAGCCGCCCGCGCCCACGCCTCCGCCATGGCCTCCGCGGGACGCCTCGGGGTCGAGGGGGCCGACGGGGTCTCCGTGTTCCAGCGCGTCACCGCCACCGGATTCGCGTACATCACCGTCGGCGAACACCTGGTGTCCGGTCCGCGCAACCCCGCCGAGTTCGTCGAGTACTGCCTGCGCACCGAGCAGCCGCGGCGGACCCTGCTGGACCCGGCCTTCACCCACGCCGGTCTGGCGTTCGTCTCCCGGGGCCGCTCCGGCGACACGTACTGGACCGCGCTGTGGGCCAGGCCCCTCACCACCGCGGACCTCACCCGGACCGCCGACGAGGTGGTCGTCCTCACCAACCGGGAGCGCGCCAGGGCCGGCCTGCCGAGCCTCGCCGTCGATCACCACCTCGCCGGCGCCGCGCAGGCGTACAGCACCGACATGGCGGTCCGCGCCTTCTATTCCCACACCTCCCCCGAGGGCACCCAGCCCTGGGACCGGGCCGCGGCCGCGGGCTCCACCCGCCGCTCGATCGGGGAGAACATCGCGTGCGGACAGCGCTCGGCCCCAGAGGTCGTCGAGGGCTGGATGGACAGTCCCGGCCACCGCGCCAACATCCTGAAGCCCGACTTCACCCACATCGGCGTCGGCTTCGCCGGCGGCGGCCCGGCGGGCACGTACTGGACCCAGCTGTTCGGCGCCTGATCCCAGGCGCCCGATTCCCGCAGCGGACAGGATCTTGGCGGAGGGAATCCCTCCGGGCCAGGATGCCCCCATGAAGGGTGACCTCTTTTCCAGTGAGCACATGGTGCAGCCGGCCACCGCGCCGGGCATGACGGTCGAGAACTCCAAGTGCATCAGGTACGCGGTGCAGGGCGAGATGCTCGCCCGCCAGGGGGCGATGGTCGCCTACCGCGGCAATCTCCAGTTCGAGCGCAAGGGCCAGGGCGTCGGCGGCATGCTCAAGCGGGCCGTCACCGGTGAGGGACTGCCCCTGATGACGGTACGCGGCCAGGGCGAGGCCTGGTTCGCGCACGAGGCCCAGAACTGCTTCATCGTCGACGTGGAACCGGGTGACGAGTTCACCGTCAACGGCCGCAACGTCCTGTGCTTCGACGCCTCGTTGGCGTACCGGATCTCGACCGTGAAGGGCGCGGGCATAGCCGGCGGCGGTCTGTTCAACAGCGTGTTCACGGGCCACGGCAAGCTCGGCCTGGTCTGCGAGGGCAATCCGCTGGTGATCCCGGTCTCCCCGGAGTTCCCGGTGTACGTCGACACCGACGCGGTCGTCGGCTGGACGGCGGGCCTGGGCACCTCGCTGCACCGCTCGCAGTCCATCGGGTCGATGCTGCGCGGCGGTTCGGGCGAGGCGGTGCAGCTGATGCTCCAGGGCTCGGGCTACGTCGTCGTACGGCCGAGCGAGGCGACCCCGCAGAAGGCCCAACAGCACTGAGAGCACCAACAGCACCGACACCGGCGCCTCTCACGGTGATCTGCGCCTCACAGGCAACCCCTCCGCCTCCGTCCCCGTCTTGATCGGCAACAGGTGAGGCCCCGGCCCCCGGGTCGGGGCCTCACTCTCGACGCACTATACGCACCATGTATACGCGGCATGTATACGCGAGCTGTATAGATGGGGTGTATACGGACGGAAAGGCATGCATGTACGGCAAGGCATTCGCCCCGGAGTACCAGGGCGCCCTCACCACCCTCTCCGTGAACTCCTCGCTGGACGACGTACTGGCCGCCGGTACCGAGCAGTTGAGAGCGGCCGAGCGGGCCGGGCGGCACGGTGAGGCGGCGCGCTCCGGGCTCGCGGTCGCCGAGGCGCAGCGCCGGCTCGGGCGGATCGCCGACGCCGACCGGACCTGGAAGGCGAGTTACCGCGCCGCGCGACGGGCCGAGGACACGGCGGGGATGGCGTGGGCGCTGTGGAGCGGCGGCACACTGGCCCGGCAGCGCGGCGCATTCGCCTTGGCGCGCAGGCTGTTGGGGCTGGCGGCCGAACTCGGCGAGCGCGGCGGGGACGTCGTCGTGCGCGGCTATTCGCTCGCGGGTCTGGCCGAGACGGGCCGCATCCAGGGGGACTACGAGGCCGTCGGCCGACTGCACGAGCAGTTGCTGGCCGAGGCCAGGCGGCGCGGCGAGGCCCGGCACACCGTGTGGGCACTTTCGGGCATCGCGCAGATGCACCGCAACACCGGGTCGTACGACACCGCGTTCGCCATGTTCGAGGAGGCGGCCCGGATCGCCGCGGACGCCGACGACCGGCGCGGTCACGCCTGGGCGCAGCGCGGACTCGCCGACCTCGTGTCGGTGCGCGACGGCGACACCGAGCGGGCCCTGGCCCTGCTGTCCGAGGCGGAGACGACCTGCCGCACGATGAACCTCTCCAGCGCGCTGGCCTACAACCACAAGATGCGCGGCAACGTCCTCTACCGGGCCGGGCGTTACGCCGAGGCACGCGAGCTCTACGAACAGGCGCTGGCGGAGTTCCGCGCCATGAGCGAGCCGCGTGGGGAGGCACTGTCGCGGTTGGGGCTCGCCAAGTCCCTGGCCCGCCTGGGCCGCGACCGGGCGGAGACGGCGGCCGAACTGGACGATCTGGCGCGGGTGCTGGAGCGGACCGGGCTGCGGCACGCGCGGGAGATGGTGGCGCGGGCCCAGGAGGAGTTCGGCGTACGGGCGGAGGCGGTACGGTGACGACACTCGCCGCTCCCGAAGTCCTCACCCGTTGCCGGGAGTTGGTGCGACCGGCACTGCGGGAGGCCGTCGGGGAACTGCATCCCTGGGTGCGGGAGATGGCCGCCTACTCCTTCGGCTGGTGCGAGGTCGGCGGCGCCCCGGCCACCGCGTCCGGCGGCAAGGGCGTACGGCAGGCGCTCGCCGTGCTCGGTGCGGAGGCGGCCGGCGCGCCCGCCCGGGCCGGGGTACCGGCGGCGGTCGCCGTGGAACTGGTGCACGTCTTCTCCCTGCTCCACGACGACATCATGGACGGCGACCAGGCGCGCCGCGGCCGTCCCACGGTCTGGAAGGCGTACGGCACGGGCCCCGCGGTCCTCGCGGGCGACGCCCTGTTCGCGCTGGCCGTGGCGACCCTGGCCGACTCCGGAGCCGGTGCCGGTGCCGTGCGCCTGCTCTCGGCCGCGCTCCTGGACCTGGTGCGCGGTCAGGCCGACGACCTCCTGTTCGCCACGCGTCCCTGGAGGGGGCCGGAGCGGGTCCGGCCGCAGGAGTACCGGGTCATGGCCGAGGGCAAGACCGGAGCGCTGCTGGGCTGCGCGGCCGCGCTGGGCGCCCTGCTCGGCGGGGCTCCGCCGGCCGAGGTGGCCGCGCTGGACCGGGCCGGACGGCATCTGGGGGTCGCGTTCCAGATCGTCGACGACGTCCTGGGCATCTGGGGCGACCCCCTGGTCACCGGGAAGCCCGTGCACGGCGACCTGCGGGAGCGGAAGAAGACGTTCCCGGTGCTGGCCGCGCTCGACGCGTCGACACCCGCGGCGGCACGCCTCGCCCGGCTCCTGGAGTCGGACGGCGCCCCGCGGGAGATCGCGGCCCTGGTCGAGGAGTGCGGCGGCAGGTCGGCCGCCGTCGCCGAGGCCCGCCGTCACATGGCGTACGCCGAGACGGTGGAGGCGCTGCGGCCGCTCCTCGACCACCTGCTGAGACGCGACGTCTGACGCCCGGCTCGCCGAGTTGACCTGCGCCGTCCGCGGGGACAGGGTTCGAGGGGACCCCTCTCCTCCGGAAGGAAGACCGTCTTGATCGGGATCACGGACATCGAGCGGCAGGCCGGGCGGATCGCCCCGTACGTCGTCCGCACACCGACCCTGCCCAGCCCCGGCCTGTCCGCACTGCTCGGTGCTCCCGTCACCGTCAAGCTCGAACTGCTCCAGCGCACCGGCTCGTTCAAGGCGCGCGGGGCGACGGCCAGGCTGCTGTCACTGAGCGAGGCGGAACGGGCGGCCGGGGTCGTGGCGGTCAGCGGCGGCAACCACGGGATCGCCCTCGCCCACATGGCCGCCGCCCTCGACGTCAAGGCGACGGTGGTCATGCCGAAGTCGGCACCCGCCCGGTCCGTGGAGCTCGTGGCGGCCACCGGCGCGTCACTGCGGCTGACGGACGACATGGACGGCGCGTTCTCGCTCGTCAACCGACTGCGGGACCAGGGGCTGACACTGGTCCACCCCTTCGACGACCCGCTGGTGATCGCCGGGCAGGGGACGGTCGGACTGGAGTTCGCGGACGACGCGGACGACCTCACCGACGTCCTCGTCAGCGTCGGGGGCGGCGGTCTGATCGCCGGGGTCGCGGCGGCGCTGCGGGCGCGTCGTCCGGGGGTCAGGGTCTGGGGCGTGGAGACCGAGGGCGCCGAGGCCATGTCCCGGGCGCTCGCCCAGGGCGGCCCGGTGCCGGTCGCGCTGTCCTCGGTGGTGTCCACGCTGAGCGCCCCGGCCGTGTCGCAGTTGACGTACGACCATGCGGCGGCTCTGGTCACCGAGGTGCTCGTGGTTCCGGACCGGGAGGCCGTGCGGGGCTGCCTGGACCTCGCCGACCACGCGAAGGTGTGGGGCGAACCGGCGGCCGGCTGCCTCCTGCCCGCCGCCCGACAGGTGCGCGAACGCGTCGGCGACGACTGCCGGCTGGGCCTCGTGGTGTGCGGCGGCAACGCGACGACCGCCGACGTCATGGCGTGGGCCGAGCGCTTCGGAGTGCGTTGAGCGAGGCGCTCGGACCCGGTCGAACGAGGCGCCCGACTCCGTTCGTTCTACTGACTTGTGAGTCAGATACCGACCGGTCAGAAAGCGGATTCCACCGGTTGAGGATTTGATTGAACGGACCCCGCCGCACCCGCCGTACCTCTGTGAAAGGTGAGAGCCAGGGGTTCAGCGAGGGATGACCATGGTCAAGGCGCACGTCTCCACACACGGGTTGGTCGCGGGACGGTACCGGCCCCTGGACGTCCTGCATCGCGAGACCAACCGGACCTGCTGGTACGGCGAGGACGTCTCGGTCGAACGCCCCTGTCTGCTCACCGAGATCGAGCTCCCGGCCTCCACGGACGAGGAGACCGCGCTGCGCACCGCCGGGGGTGTCGTGCGGATGTCCAAGACGATGCGGGTGGTCTCCCCCGGCCGGATCGCCTCGGTCGTCGACGCCGTGGTGCAGGAGGGCGTCCTGTGGACCGTCACCGAACCCGTCGACGGCATACCGCTGGGTGAACTGCTCGCCCAGCGGGGGACGTTCGACCACGCCCAGGCGGCACGCGTCGGTCTGGAGCTGCTGGAGGTGCTGGAAGCGGCGCACGGCGAGGGCATCACGCACGGCGAACTCAGCCCGGGCCAGGTGTTCGTGCGCGACCGGGGTGCCGTCGTGGTCACCGGCTTCGGCCTGGCCGGCGCGACCCTCGCCCCCAGGCTCTCGGCACCCTCGTACGCCTCCCCCGAACAGGCCCGTGACGAGCGCATCGGTCCGGCAGCGGACCTGTGGGCACTCGGCGCGATCCTCTACACCCTGGTGGAGGGCCGGCCGCCGTTCCGGGACCGCGACCGTCCCGCGGCCACCCTGAAAGGGGTCGACCGGTTGCCGCTGCGGGCGCCGGTGCGGGCCGGACCGCTCACCCACATCATCCAGGGGCTGCTGCGCAAGAACTCCCAGGAGCGGCTGACCCGCTGGGCCGTGCGCAACGCGCTCGTCAAGATCCTCAGCGAGGAGCCGGACGCGGTCCCGCCGGAGGAGCCCAGGCAGCGGCTGCGCGGCATGCCCGGTGTGGCCACGGGCCGCGGCAGCCGCGTCCTGATCGCGGGCACCGCCCTGGCCGTGGTCGCGGTGGCCGCCGCCGTCCTCACGATCACCAAGGCGCTGCCCGGCACCGACTCCGCGACGACCGGCGAGGCGCCCGCCCCGTCCGCCTCGGCCTCCGCGCCCGCCCCGGCGCCACCGTCCCCGTCCGTCTCCGCGTCCCCGTCGGCCTCCGCGCCCGGGAACCGTACCGACGAGACCTCCACCCCTCCCACGCCCACCCCGACCGGGTCGGCGTCCCCCACCGCGGGCACCGGGTTGCCGTCCGGGTACCGCGAGTACCGCTCCCCCGAAGGCTTCTCGCTCGCCCTGCCGAAGGGCTGGAAGCCGCTGGACACCTCGCGCCAGGATGATCTGGCCTACCGGGTCACCTTCGGCGCCGCCGGCGACCCGCGCACCCTCGCCGTCACGTACAGCAAGGCCGTGGGCTCGGACGCGGTGGCCGTCTGGCGCGACGACGTGGAGCCGGACCTCGAGGACAACCCCGGGTACGAGCGTCTCGGTGACATCCGTGCGACGACCTACCAGGGCCGGGAGGCCGCCGACATGCAGTGGATCGAGAAGGTCGACGGCACCCGGGTGCGCACCTTCGGCCGCGGCTTCCTCATCGGCGGGGGCAGCGGCTACTCGCTGCGCTGGACGACCCCGGCGGACGACTGGAACGACGCCGCGAACCAGACGGCGCTGGACACCTTCCTGCGCACGTTCGAGGTGCCGTCAGTGTGAGCCGCGCGGCGCCCTCATCCGCCGCAGCGGGCCCACGTGCAGCGGCCGGGTGCGCCAGCGCGCGGTGAACGTCCGGTCCTCCGGCGAGCACGTGACCAGCAGGTGGTGCGGGGTCTCCAGGAACGCCACGTCGACGAAGAGGGTCCCCGCGTCGGTCCGGCCGCCGCTCACCGCGACCGGGACCGGCTCGTCGACCACCGTCCAGCCGCCCTCCCCGAGCCCGGGCCCGAGTTCCAGCCGCTCGCCGCCGTCCACCAGGGTCACGCGGCCTCCCGGGCCCACCTCGACCGCGGTCAGGCTCGGCTGGTCCGCGCAGGTGCCGGTGGCGGGGGTGAACACGCTGGTGCTCTCCGCGGTGACCGCCTTGCCCTCGGCCGGAGGCAGCGCGAGCCGCGTCAGACGGTCGGCCAGCGCCGCGTCCGCCGCCTCCCGGCCGGGCAGCGGGCCGGGCCCGAAGGCGGGCAGCAGATGCTCCCAGGTCAGGTCAAGGACCTGCTGCATCTCCTCGCTGTCCGAGGTGATCGCCAGCACGGCGTCCTGCTCGGGCAGCACCACGCAGAACTGCCCGTAGGCCCCGTCCCCGCGATAGCCGTGCCGGGAGATCCAGAACTGGAAGCCGTACCCCTGCTGCCAGTCCGGCCAGCCGCCCTCCGGCCCTGTCTCGTGCGCGATCCGAACGCGCGTGGCCTCCGCGACCCACGACTCGGGCAGCAGCCGTTCGCCCTCCCAGACACCGCCCCGCAGGTACAGCAGACCCAGCCGGGCGATCGCGTCGGTGGTGGCGTGCAGTCCGCTGAAGCCGAGCTCGCGGCCCGCCCGGTCGTGGATCCAGGCCGCCTCGCCGATGCCGAGCGGCTCGAACAGGCGGGGCCGCAGGTACTCGGTGAGCTTCTGGCCGGTCACGCGCTGCACGATCGCGCCGAGCGTGTAGGTGGCGGGCTGGTTGTAGGCGAAGACCGTGCCGGGCTCGCGGTCCGGCGGGACCAGCAGGAAACCCCGGACGAGCTCGCCGCGGTCCAGAGCCAGCGCACGGTCCAGCGTCTCCTCCGCATGCCCGCTGGCCATCGACGCGACATGCCGTACGAGCATCGCGCGGCTGCGCGGGTCGGTGACGTCGGCCTCGAACTCCGGGAAGTACGAGATCACCGGGTCGTCCAGCCGGATCAGCCCCTCGGCCACGGCGAACCCGGCGGCCGTGGCCGTGAAGCTCTTGCTGAGCGAGTAGAGGAGGTGGGGCCGTTCCGGGGCGTACGGCGACCACCAGCCCGAGGCCACGACCTGGCCGTGACGCAGCAGCATCAGGCTGTGCGGCTCGATGCGCGGGTCGGATTCGAGGGCGTCGAGGAAGGCCTGTATGCCCGCGGCGTCGACGCCCTGGGCCGCGGGGGTGCTCGTGGGCAGGGAACTCATGCGGGCATCCTGCCGCGTTTCGGGGCCATGATCGAGAGGGCCTCGGTGTGACGGGGAGACGGCGGGAGACCCGTTTTCCCCTCCGGTCACCGGGGACTCGGACCCCATGGTGCAAATCGGATACACGATGATGACCGAGCAGGCCGGTCCGCGTGACCTCGTGGGCCATGTGGTGCGGGCCGAGGAGGTCGGCTACGACTTCTCGGTGACCTCGGACCACTACTTTCCGTGGCTGCGGTCGCAGGGACACTCGCCGTACGCGTGGAGCGTGCTCGGGGCGGCCGCGCAGGCGACCTCGCGCATCCCGCTGATGACGTACGTGACCTGTCCTTCCTTCCGCTACCACCCGGCGGTGGTGGCGCAGAAGGCGGCGACCATGCAGCTGCTCTCGGAGGGGCGGTTCCGGCTGGGTCTCGGATCGGGCGAGAACCTCAACGAGCATGTGGTGGGCGGCGGCTGGCCGTCGGCCGACGTACGGCACGAGATGCTGGAAGAGGCCGTGGAGATCATCCGCGCGCTGTTCCGGGGCGGCCATGTGAACCACCGCGGGAAGCACTTCGACGTGGAGTCGGCGCGGTTGTGGGACCTGCCCGACGAGCCGCCGCGGATCGGCCTCGCCGTCTCCGGGGAGCAGTCGTGCGAACTGGCGGGCCGGCTCGCCGACCTGGTCATCGCCACCGAGCCCAAGGCGGGCCTGCTCGACGCGTTCGACCGGCACGGCGGCGAGGGCAAGCCGCGCGTGGGCCAACTCCCCGTCTGCTACGACCCCGACCGGGACACGGCGATCAAGCGGGCGCACTCCCAGTTCCGCTGGTTCGGCAGCGGCTGGAAGGTCAACTCCGAGCTTCCGCACCCGGACGCGTTCGAGGCGGCCACGCAGTTCGTCACGCCCGACGACGTCGCCGCGTCGATCCCCTGCGGTGACGACCCCGACGACTTCGTCGAGGCGGTACGGCCGTACGCGGAGGCCGGGTTCACCGAGATCGCCCTGGTGCAGATCGGCGGTGACGCGCAGCCGGAGTTCCTGGACTGGTCGGAGAAGACACTGCTGCCCGCGCTGCGCGACGCGTTCGCCTGAGCGGGACGGCTGCCGGGGCGGCACCCGGGGGTGCCATAGGCTTCCGAGCTGCACAGGGCGCGGTCCGAGGCGCTGTTCCGCGACACTGTGCGGTCCGAACGAGCCTGCCCAGGAGACGCACCCGTGACCACAGCGATCGACCCGTCCGAGACGCCCGCGCAGACCCCGGTCGAGACACCGGCCGAGATCTGGGTGGAGCCCTCGGCCGAGAGGTCCGCCGCCCCGCTGTCCGACCTCGTCGCGCGGGACGCCCGCGAGTTCGGGGTGTACGCGCGGACCGGCGGCTGGGCCTTCGGCCTGATGGTGGCGCGCAGTGTGCGCCCCGGCGGCCAGGGCGCGTACGAGACACCGAAGGTGTCCGCGAAGGAGTTCGCCGAGCTCGCCGGCTGCTCCCCCGAGCGCGTCCTTCGCTACTACAAGGCCTGGGACCGCGCCGCGGACGACGGCATGGTCCCGCACTTCGAGGCGCTGTCCCCCGGCCAGGAGGTGGAGCTGCCGGACGCGGACGTGTGGCTGGACTACTACTCGTCCCGCAGCAGTGCCACGTCCGACCGCGGCACCGCCATCGCCGAGGCCGCCGAGGCCGAGGGCATCCGCCCCACGAAGGCCCTGGAGGTCGCCGAGAACCCGACCGCCCTGCGCGCCGCGATCCTCGCCGACCCCTCCACCGCCCGGGCCGCGCGCAGCGCGCTGCTCGACCGCATCAAGGAGGACCCGGAGCTCCAGGCGTCGCTGGCCCGGGACGTGGTGCGCACGGACGACCTGAAGAAGGCCGTGGCCACCGAGAGCCGGGCCGCCGACCGGATCGGGTACGTCCGCCAGATCGCCGAGTCGGGTCAGGTGAAGACGCCGGCCGGGCAGACCATCGACGCCCCGGTGGACCTCCGCCAGGAGGCCGAGCGCCACCTGTCGCTCCTGGCGGAGCTGGAGGAGGACGAGGACACCGGCGAGTGGGCGGCCGAGGCGTTCGACACCATGAAGTCGCTCGTCGCCGAGGCCGTGGAGGCCGATCCCGAACTCCGGGTGCAGGAACGGCGGACGAAGTTCTACAGCAGCCTCCAGAAGGCGACCAGGGCCTTCGAGGAGCTGACCTTCGACGACGCCCAGGACTTCTACGAGGACGACATGGTCCAGCAGTTGGAGGAACTCCAACAGGCCATCGCCGCGTGCATCACGTCCCTGCGCGGAGTGAAGGGGAATCACCCGGAAGGCTGAGCATCTTGGCCGTGGGAGGGGTACTAGAGGGCTCTACGTCGTTCTCCCCGGAGGCCTCCAGGTGAACTCCTTCGTCCACAGGACCGCACACAAGACTCTCGTCGTGCAACTCCAGGCGGGCGGTACGGGCCGTTGCCCCGTGCTCGCCCATCTGGGGTACGACGCGGCGGACCCGTTCGCCGTCACCGCGGTGTTCAGCCATGACGGCCGGGTGCTGGCGCGGTGGCGGCTGGACCGGGAGATGCTCGCCGAGGGCCTGAGCGGCCCGGTGGGCGTCGGGGACGTGCGGCTGAGCCCCGTGTCGACCGGGGTCTGGGAGGAGCTGCGCATGGAGTTCTACGGCGAGGCCCGCACCGACGGGGGCCGCCAGCACGCGGTGGTCTTCGCCTGGGCCCCGGCGCTGGCCTCCTTCCTGCGCGAGACCCGCGAGATCGTGCCGCTCGGCCAGGAGGAGGTCAGCGTCGACGACTTCCTGGCCTCGGTCATCGCCGGTGGCTGAGACGGGTGCCGCTGCGCACGGGGGCTGAGTAGCCGTACTCATGCCGTCGGCGGCCCCCCGGCCCCGACGATGAGGGCTCCTACGACAAGGAGCACCTCATGACCGCTGGGCGAAGGCCGCTGCCCGTTCTGCTCGCGTGGGCCGTGGTCGCCGCGCTGGCCCTGTCCGCGTGGGGCCCGCGCGACCGCACCACCTGGTTCCTGGAGACCGTGTGGGTGCTGGTCGGGCTGCCGCTGATCGTGCTGACCTGGCGCCGCTTCCCGCTCACGGACCTGCTGTGCTGTCTGCTCGCGCTCCACGCGCTCGTGCTGATCGTGGGCGGCCACTACACGT
Source organism: Streptomyces sp. LS-MS-L19 (assembly GCF_058382285.1). NCBI lineage: Bacteria > Bacillati > Actinomycetota > Actinomycetes > Kitasatosporales > Streptomycetaceae > Streptomyces > Streptomyces sp. LS-MS-L19. Next base: position 578,960 of record NZ_JBYCLL010000001.1, read on the forward strand.
ATGCGCAGGTACCGCTCGGCGGCTGGGTGCGGGACACCTTCGGCCTCGACCGCAATCCGTACGACCGTTTCGGCCACCTCATGCAGGGGTTCGTGCCGGCGGTCCTGGTGCGGGAGTTGCTCAGCCGTACCTCACCGCTGCGGGGCAGCCGCTGGCTGGCGCCGCTGACGGTGTGTGCGTGTCTGGCGTTCAGTGCCGTCTTCGAGATGCTGGAGTGGGCGGCCGCGGTGATCGGTGGCCAGGCGGCGGACGCCTTCCTGGCCACCCAGGGCGATGTCTGGGACACCCAGTGGGACATGTTCTGCGCGCTGGTCGGTGCCACGGTGTCGGTGCTCGTCCTGAGCCGTGTGCACGACCGGCAGCTCGACGGGCGGGCCGTCAGTCCGTCGTGTAGCGGCGCCGGGTCCACAGCGGCAGGGCGAACCAACACAGCAGGTACCAGGCCACGACCGCGGTGACGAGCCAGGGCACCCAGGAGTCGTGGGTGGCAACGCGCAGGATCAGCAGCAGGGCGGCCGTCATCGTCGTCAGGAGGAGGACAAGGCCCACGAAGGTCAGCCGGGAGGCGATCCGCACGGCCTGCGGCTTGATGCGCCGACCGGAGACGAGGCGGTGCAGGGACACCGGCCCGATGAGGGCGCCGGTGGCGCAGGAGCCGAGGACCACGGTCACGATGTAGATGACCTGGTCGGTATGGGCCAGGTCGTCGTACTTCGGCGTGAAGACCACGGTCAGCAGGAAGCCGAAGAGGATCTGCACACCTGTCTGCGCGACGCGTATTTCCTGGATGAGTTCGCCCCACATGCGGTCCGCGCGCTCTTCCTCGGTCTCGTCGCGGCCCGTCCGTCTCACCGTATCGACCATGCGCTACGGGTATCCGGTGACTGATCGTTCAAACAACAGTGCGGCTCCGGGCGGCGGGAGCGGTCCCGGAGCCGCGCGGGGGTCACCAGCGGGTCTCGACCTGGTCCTTGATGCGGCGGTCGTAGAGGTCGCGGATCGCCGCGAGGGTCTCCTCGGACAGCGGCGGCAGCTTGGCGGCGGCCGCGTTGGCGCGGGCCTGTTCGGGCGAGCGGGCGCCGGGGATGACGGTGGTGACGCCGGGCTGCTCGATGATCCAGCGCAGAGCGAGCTGGGCCGGGGTGCAGCCCTCGGGCGCGAGCGCGGAGAACTCGGCGGCGGCCTCGACGCCGGTCGCCCAGTCGACGCCGGAGAAGGTCTCGCCGACGTCGAAGGCCTCGCCGTGCCGGTTGTAGGCGCGGTGGTCGTTCTCCGGGAAGACGGTGTCCTTGGTGTACTTGCCGGACAGCAGACCCGAGGCCAGCGGGACGCGGGCGATGATGCCGACCCCCGCATCCCGCGCGGCGGGCAGGACCTCCAGCAGGGGCTTCATGCGGAAGGCGTTGAGGATGATCTGCACGCTCGCCACGCCGGGCCGGGCGATCGCGGTGAGCGCCTCCGCGCAGGTCTCGACGCTGACGCCGTAGTGGGCGATGCGCTCCTCCTCGACGAGGGTGTCGAGGGCGTCGAACACCTCGTCGCTGGAGTAGACGGGGGTGGGCGGACAGTGCAGTTGGACCAGGTCGATGCGGTCGACGCCGAGGTTGCGGCGGGAACGGTCGTTCCAGGCGCGGAAGTTGTCGAGGACGTAGTTCTCGGGGATCTGGTCGACGCGGCGGCCCATCTTCGTCGCGACCAGCACATGCAGGTCGGGCCTGCCGCTCAGGAAGGCGGCGATGGTCTGCTCGCTGCGCCCGTCGCCGTAGACGTCGGCGGTGTCGAAGAAGGTGACCCCGGACTCGGCCGCCGCCTCCAGCACCGAGAGGGCTTCCTTGTCGTCGACGTCTCCCCAGTCGGCCCCCAGCTGCCAGGTGCCGAGTCCGACGACGGATGCGTGCTGCTGAGACCTGCCGAATGTGCGCTCGTCCATAAGGGCAGTCTGTCATCCGTCGCCGACATGCGCGGAACAGGTTGCTCCGGGTCACGACCTGTGAATGTTTCACTCACACGGGTGACACCCTTCGCCGTAAGGCATGCACGTGTCAACGTCCGCCTAGCGTGATCCCGTGACCGATCGTTCAGTGAGCAACCACCCCGGCGACCACCCGCGGGACACTCCGTCCTGGTCCCGTCGCGGCTTCCTCATGAGTGCCGCCGCCCTGGCCGCCGTACCGATCCTGCTGCCGACTGATCCCGCGGCAGCGGCCGAGGAGCTGCCCGACTTCCCGGCCGGTGTGGCCCTTTACCGCTCGGCGTACCGGAACTGGGTCGGCGAGATCACCGCGGACGGGCTGTGGGCCTGTGCGCCGACGGGCCCGGACCAGGTGGTCGAGGTCGTCAACTGGGCCTGGCGGCACGGCTGGCGGGTGCGCGCCCGGGGCTCCTCGCACGGCTGGTCGCCCCTGACGATCACGGAGGGCACGGCCTCGGACGCGCCCGTCCTCCTTGTCGACACCGCCTCCCACCTGACCGGTCTGTCCCTGGACTCCGCCTCCGAGGTCCGGGCCGGCACCGGCGTCACGCTGGAGGCCCTGCTCACCTTCCTGGAGGGGCACGGACTCGGGGTCACCGCCGCGCCCGCGCCCGGCGACCTCACGCTGGGCGGGGCGCTGGCGATCGACGCGCACGGCACCGCCGTCCCGGCGGACGGGGAGCAGCGGCTGCCGGGGCAGACGTACGGCTCGCTCAGCAACCGTGTCCTGTCGCTGACGGCGGTGGTGTGGGACGAGGACCTCGGGGCCTATGCCCTGCGGGAGTTCGGCCGTGCCGAGGCCGACAGCGCCGCCCTGCTCGCGCACCTGGGGCGTGCCTTCGTCACCGAGGTCGTCCTGCGGGTCGGGGCGAACAGCAATCTGCGGTGTGTGAGCAGGGTCGACATCCCGGCCGCCGAGCTCTTCGCGGCTCCCGGCGCGGACGGGCGGACCTTCGCGAGCTTCCTGGCGGAGGCCGGGCGCGTGGAGGCGATCTGGTTCGCCTTCACCGAGTTCCCCTGGCTGAAGGTGTGGAGCGTGGCGCCCACCAAGCCGCTGACCTCGCGGCGCGTGACATCGCCGTACAACTATCCCTTCTCCGACAACGTACCGACCCTGGTGGCCGATCTGGCCGGGCGGATGGTGTCGGACGCGGCCTGGTACCTGGCGCCGGTGCTCGGGAACGCGCAGCTGGACGTGGCGACCGTGGGGCTCACCGCGACGCTGTCGGCGGACATCTGGGGGCCGTCGAAGAACACGCTGCTGTACATCAGGCCGACGACGCTCCGTGTGACCGCGAACGGGTACGCGGTGCTGACCTCGCGGGACCAGGTGCAGCGGGTCGTCTCCGAGTTCACGGACTTCTACCGGGAGCGCCTGGCCGCGTACACGGCCCAGGGGCGCTTCCCCGTCAACGGCACGGTCGAGATCCGGGTCACCGGGCTCGACGACCCGGACGAGGTCGAGCTGGCGGGAGCGCGGGCACCGCTGCTCTCGGCGCTGCGGGCGGACGCGGCGCATCCGGAGCGGGACACGGCGGTGTGGCTGGACATCCTCACCCTGCCGGGGACGCCGTACGCGGAGGCCTTCCTGCGGGAGATCGAGCAGTTCCTGTTCGAGGGCTACGACGGGACGCGCGTCGAGTGGTCCAAGGGGTGGGCCTACACGGAGGACGCGGTGTGGGAGGACGCGGAGGTGCTCGGCACCACGATCCCGGGGTCGTTCGGAGAGGCGGTGTGGGGGCAGGCGGCCGGGGTGCTGGACCGCCTCGATCCGCACGGCGTGTTCGGCAACGCGTTCCTGGACCGGCTGTTCCGCTAGGACGTCAAGTGCGCCTGCACCGTGGGGGCATAACGGTCCACGAGGTCCTCCACGGCGGCCGCCCTCAGCTCGGCGCCCCGGGCGATGCCGTACATCACGCCCAGGCCGAGGAGGGTGCCCACCGCCAGCTCGGCGCGCAGACCGGCGTCGGGGCCCTCCAGCCGCTCCGTGAGGCGATCGACCACCTGGGTGCGGAAGTTGACGCGCAGGATGTCCCCGTGTTCGCCCTGCACCGGGGCGAAGGCGATCCGCAGCAGGGGGTCGGCGCCGCGTTCGGCCTGGCTGGTGAGGACATGGCGGACCATGTGGCGGCCCAGCTCGCCCAGGGGGGCGTCGAGCAGGGCCGTCGCGTCGGACTCGAAGGACATGACGCGGGCGAAGAGGGTGTCCTTGTTGCCGAAGTACTTCACGATCAACGGCGGGCTGACACCGGCGCGTTCGGCGACGGCCTTCAGGGTGATGTCGGCGTGGGGGGTGCGGGCCAGGAGATAGCGGGCCGCACGGAGGATGGCGGCCTTCGTCGCCTCGGCGTCCCGGCGGGCGGGCGGGGCGGCGGGCGGCGTGGACGTGGGGGGCGTGGAGGTGGGGGGCGTGGTGCTCACGGCACTCATGCTCCCTCCATCGCCTCGTCCCGCGCGCCCCGGGTGCCGTCTTTCGCCCCGCGCGGTCCGTCGGAGGGCGGGTCGCCGGGGATGGTGAGGGCCGCCGCGCAGGCCGCGAGGGCGACCGCGCCCGCCATCGCGAAGGCCAGCAGATAGCCGTGCAGCGTGGGCACGGGAGCGCCGCCGACCGGGCTGGTGTGGTGGACCAGGACCGCCGCGACGGCCGCGCTGGAGGCGGCCTGGCCGATGGTGCGCATGAGGACGTTGACGCCGTTGGCGGAGGCCGTCTGCTCGGCCGGGACGGCCCGCAGGATCAGGGTGGGCAGCGCCGAGTAGGCGAGGGTGGTGCCGGTGGACACCACGGTCGCGCCCAGGATGATCATCCACAGGTCGCGGCTGTCCGCGATGCGCAGCGCGTAGCCGCACGCGATGACCGCGGCGCCGAGTGCGAGCGTGACGCGTGGGCCGCGGGACGTGGAGATCCGGGCCGACAGCGGTGAGAACAGCAGCATGGTGACACCGCCCGGCAGCAGGCACAGGCCGGTGGCGACGATCGACAGGCCGAGTCCGTAGCCGGTGGCCTCCGGCGCCTGCACCAGCTGGGCCGTCACCAGCGAGTTGGCGTAGAACGCGAAGCCGGTGAGCAGGGCCGCCACATGGGACAGGCCCACCCGTGGCCGGGTGACGAGCCGCAGGTCCACCAGGGGCTGCTCGGTGCACAGTTGGCGCCACCACCACAGGGTCAGTACGGCGGCGGAGCCCAGGAACAGGCCCAGCACCCGGGGACTCCCCCAGCCCCACTGGCCGCCCTGCGACACCCCGAGCAGCAGGCTCACCAGGCCCACGGCCAGTCCGAGGGCGCCCCAGACGTCGAAGCGGCCCGGCTGTCGGACCGGCGATTCACGGACCGCCCACGACACGGCCGCCACGCCCAGCGCGCCGAGGGCGCTGGTCATCCAGAACATGGTGTGCCAGTCGGCGTACTGCACGACCATCGCGGCCAGCGGCAGTCCGAGGGCGGCGCCGATGCCGACGGTGGAACTCATCATCGCGACCGCGGAACCCCGCCGCTCGGGCGGGAGTTCGTCGCGCAGGATGCTGATCGACAGCGGTACGACGGAGGCGGCGGCGCCCTGCAGGGCACGGGCCGCGATGAGCACGGTGATGTCGGACGACAGGGCGCACATCACCGAGCCGAGCGTCATCAGGGCCAGGGACGCCGTCAGTACCCTGCGCTTGCCGTACATGTCCCCGGCCCGGCCGAGGACCGGGGTGAGGACCGCTCCGGACAGCAGGGTCGCGGTGACCATCCAGGAGACGGCTCCGGCCGAGGATCCGGTCAGCCGGGGCAGGTCCGGCAGCAGCGGGACGACCACGGTCTGCATGACCGCCATGAGCGTCCCGCACATCGCAAGCACCGGCACGGTCAGCCTGGCGCGCGGGCCTGCTCCGCGTGGCGGGGATGTCGGGCGCGGGGGTATCGGGCCCTGCTGGTCCATCGGCGCTCCGGAATGCGATACGTGAACGTGGGGTGAATGCCGATTCACCTTACCGGTGAATCGGCATTCACCCCACTCGCTTTTTCGAGCCGACGGCCGGCCGGCGCTACTTGCGGGAGGACAGCTCCCGCGCGTGCACGCTCCGCGCCACCTTCGGCCCGAGCCACCGCTTGAACCTGCGCAGCGCCTCCAACTGCCCGGCGGCCTTGTCGATCCGGTAGTAGAGCTGCGGCGGGACATAGGGCAGCAGGGGCGAGTGCCGCTGGCCGAGCAGGGCGAACATCTGCTCCGGGGGGAGGTCGATGTAGCGCGTCAGGTTCTCGTACCACTGGGCGCTGTAGCGCGCCGCGCTCTGGATGGAGAGCAGTTCCGAGGTGCGCTGCCGCTCGTAGCGGGCGAGGGCCCGGGGCAGGTCGGCGTGCTCGCGCAGGGCGTCGGCCAGGGCGACGGCGTCCTCCAGGGCGAGGGTGGTGCCGGCGCCGATGGAGTAGTGGGTGGTGTGGGCGGCGTCGCCGAGGAGGACCAGGTTGCCGTGGTGCCAGGTCCGGTTGGTGAGGGTGCGGAAGGTCAGCCACTGGGCGCGGCCGGAGCCGGCGGAGCGGCCGATCAAGGGGTGGCCGTCGAGGATGTCGGCGAACAGCTTCTCCAGCAGGCCGAGGCCCTCGGCCTCGTCGGCGCGGTCGAGGCCGAGGCCGGTCCAGGTCTCGGGCGCGCACTCGACGACGACGGTGCTGTGTCCGGGATCGAAGGCGTAGCCGTAGCACCAGATCCAGCCGTGGTCGGTCTCGACGAAGGCGAAGGTGAAGGAGTCGAAGACCTTGCCGGTGCCGAGCCAGATGTAGCGGTTGCGGCCTTCCTTGATCTCGGCGCCGAAGTGGTCGGCGTGCGCGGTGCGCAGGGCGCTGTTCACACCGTCGCCGGCCACGACGAGGTCGGCCTCGGAGAGGTCCCCGGCGGTGAGGTCGTCGGCGGTGATCCCGCGCTCGAACTTCAGCTTGACGCCCAGCGAGCGGGCCCGTGCGGCGAGGATCTCCAGGAGGCGGTGCCGGCCGATGCCGTGACCGAGGTCGCTGGGGCGCCGGGTGACGAGGTCGCGGACCCTGGCCTCGCCCTCGCTCCAGGTGACCGAGGCCTCCTCGATCGCGCGGGCGGACTCGGGGTCCTGGGCGTGCAGCTTGTCGAGCAGTCCGCGCCAGTAGGTGACGCCCCAGCCGTAGGTCGAGCCCTCCGGGTCGCGCTCGTGGACAGTGATGTCGTGGGACGGGTCCTGCTGTTTCAGCAGGATGGAGAGATACAGGCCGGCGGGCCCGCCGCCGACACAGGCGACCTTCACGCGCACCCCTAGTCATTACCCAAAGCGGTCGATTGGCAACGCAGGGTAGCAGTCGGGGGCTGTGGGGCCCGCGCTTCGGATCGCGTCACTTTCCGCACGTGAGGCGGGCCACTGCCTGCGGGTCCGCCCGCAAAGGATCATCGAATCCACGGTCCGCGGGCGAAGGAATTCCTCCGTCCGGGTTCCCGAGGACCCTCCCCACAGCAAGATCATCTTTGTTCAACGCTGTACGACATGTAAGGAATTGTCTGGATCACAGCCAACCGGTCTCGAGTGATTTCTCCCGCTCTCGGCAGGGCCGATAGGCATGCGGAGTCCGTCAACTCAGGAGGAACACCGCATGCCGGAACTCACCCGCCGAACCGCGCTCACCGCTACGGCCGCCCTCGCCGCGGCGACCGTCGCCGCCCCGCGGGCGTCCGCCGAGGACCACCATCACGGTTCGCCGGAGGCCTTCGACGAGGTCTACAAGGGGCGCCGGATACAGGGCCGGGCCACCGGCGGCCACCACGGCGGCTGGCTCGTCACGGTCGACGGCGTGGAACTGCACGTGATGCGGAACGCCGACGGCACCTGGATCAGCGTCGTCAGCCACTACGACCCGGTGCCCACCCCGCGTGCCGCCGCACGGGCCGCCGTCGACGAGCTCCAGGGGGCGCGGCTGCTGCCGTTCCCCGCCGGCTGACCGTCCCGTACCGACCTGAACGCACTGAACACCGTGAACGCCCCTTTGGAGCATCCGCACACATGACCGTCCGCAAGAACCAGGCCGCCCTGACCGCCGACGAGAAGCGGCGGTTCGTCGCCGCCGTCCTGGAGCTGAAGCGCTCCGGCCGCTACGACACGTTCGTCACCACGCACAACGGCTTCATCATGGCCGACACCGACGCCGGCGAGCGCACGGGCCATCGTTCGCCCTCCTTCCTGCCCTGGCACCGCAGATTCCTGCTCGACTTCGAGAGCGCCCTCCAGTCCGTGGACGCCTCGGTCGCGCTCCCCTACTGGGACTGGAGCACCGACCGCTCGACGCGTGCCTCGCTGTGGGCGCCCGACTTCCTCGGCGGCACCGGGCGCAGCCGGGACGGGCGGGTGATGGACGGACCGTTCGCCGAGGCCACGGGGAACTGGCCGATCAGCGTGCGCGTCGACGGCCGGACCTATCTCCGACGCGCCCTCGGCACCGGTGTACGCGAGTTGCCGACCCGGGCCGAGGTGGAGTCGGTGCTGTCCATGGCGACGTACGACATGGCGCCCTGGAACAGCGCCTCGGACGGCTTCCGCAACCATCTGGAGGGCTGGCGCGGGGTCAATCTGCACAACCGGGTCCATGTGTGGGTCGGCGGGCAGATGGCGACCGGGGTCTCCCCGAACGACCCGGTGTTCTGGCTGCACCACGCCTACGTGGACAAGCTGTGGGCCGAGTGGCAGCGGCGGCATCCGGACTCCCGCTATGTGCCGGCGGCCGGGACCCGGGACGTCGTCGACCTCGACGAGACCATGAAGCCGTGGAACGACGTGCGCCCCGCCGACCTGCTGGACCACACGCGCCACTACACCTTCGACACCGAATAGGAGTCGTCTTGCTCCGGTTTGCCCCGCGGAGCATGCGGTACCCGCGCCCCACACACCGAGAAGACGAAGGAGGGATTCACCCGTGTCGCAGGTCGAGGAATCCATCGAGGTCGGCGTGCCGGTGCACACCGCCTACAACCAGTGGACGCAGTTCGAGACCTTCCCCGAGTTCATGAGCGGGGTCGAGCGCATCGAGCAGCGGACCGACACGCTCACGCACTGGGTGACCAACGTCAACGGGGTGCACAGGGAGTTCGACGCGGAGATCACCGAGCAGATCCCGGACGAGCGGGTCGCGTGGACCACGATCGCCGGGGAGGCCAAGCAGGCCGGTGCGGTCACCTTCCACCGGCTCGACGAGGGCCACACCAAGGTGATGCTCCAGATGGACTTCCACCCGGACAGCATCACCGAGAAGGTCGGCGACAAGCTCGGCTTCGTGAAGCGGCAGACCAAGGGTGACCTGGAGCGCTTCAAGACGTTCATCGAGGAGCGCGGCCGGGAGACCGGCGAGTGGCGCGGGGCGGTGATCTGACCACCGCGGGCTAACCGGCCCCTTCCGTACGGCACTCCGGGTGCCCCCAGCCCTGGGCGTTCTTGGCGATGAGCTCGCCCGCCGCGTAGGAACGTCCGCACAGGCACCGGCCGGGGAACTTGGCCTTGATCGTACGGGACGACGAACCACCGCTCCGCTTGGGCGACTTGGCCCGGGCGGGGCGGTCGGCTTTCGGGGTGTCCGGGGACGGCGGCGGCACGGGGGAACCGAGGGCGCTGCTCGCGGGTTCCTGGACGATCGCCGCCTGGCTGGCCGCGCGGTCCGCGAAGTCGTTCAGCGGGTCTCCGTCGACCTGGTGGGCGGGGACGTAGCGGAACTCGACCGAGCGCCCGTCGAGCAGTTCGTCGATGCGGACCACGAGGTCCTGGTTGGCGACCGGCTTGCCCGCGGAGGTCTTCCAGCCGTTGCGCTTCCAGCCGGGCAGCCAGGTGGTGACCGCCTTCATGGCGTACTGGGAGTCCATCCGGATCTCCAGCGGGACGTCCGGGTCGGTGGCCGCCAACAGCCGCTCCAGCGCGGTGAGTTCGGCGACGTTGTTGGTGGCCCTGCCGAGCGGCCCGGCCTCCCAGCGGTCCGGGGTCTCGCTCTCGTCGGCGATCACATAGGCCCAGGCCGCGGGTCCCGGATTTCCCTTCGAAGCCCCGTCGCACGCGGCCACCAGTCGTTCACGCATGCGCTCGATCATGCCATGAGCGGACGGCGGCCCGGTCACCCACCGCAACGACAGCGACCCCGACCCTGCGGACCTCCCGGTCCCGGGTGCCGCGTCATCGCCGGTGTCGGCGAAGAGCAGAGCGTGGTCCCGATGAGGTCGGTGAGGGCTGCGGACGCCGACACGGGCCGCTGAGGCAGGGACCCGGCACGGGCCGGCCGTCGCGGGGGCAGCCGGCACGGGTCGGTCAGGGTACGTCGGTGACCTGGGGCATCTCGCCCTGGGTCGTCGTCACGTCGATCACCGAGAAGCTCGCGCCCTGCGGGTCGCTCAGCGCCGCGAAGCGGCCGAACGGGGTGTCCATCGGGCCGAAGCGCAGGACACCGCCGAGCTTGGTGGCGCGGGCGACGGCGCCGTCGCAGTCGTCGACGGTGAAGTAGACGTTGATGTAGGCCGGGACCTCGGGCGGGAAGTCGTCCCCCATCTTCATGCGGCCGAGGACGGTGTTGTCGCCGAGGTTGAACATCCGGAAGTCGATGGCGTCGTCCTGCATCTGCTTGGCGCTGTAGCCGAAGACGGCGGGGAAGAACGTGTCGGACTTCTCGGGCTCGCGGGTGAAGACCTCGGCCCAGCAGAACGCCCCGGGCTGCTGGGGCGCGGCCTCGAACCCCTCGTGGGTGCCCGCCTGCCACACGCCGAAGACGACCCCGCTCGGGTCACGGCCCAGGCACATCGTGCCGAAGTCGCCGACCTGCATCGGTTCCATCAGCACCTCGCCGCCGTGCTCACGGATCTTGCCGGCGGTGGCGGCGGCGTCCGGCGACGCGAGGTACAGACACCACTGCGACTGCCCCTCCTGGCCGGGCATCGGCGGGACGACCGCGGCCACGGCCTTTCCGTCGGCGTAGGCCTGCGTGTAGTTGCCGTACTCCGACGACGACTCGCCGAAGGTCCAGCCGAGGACGTCGCCGTAGAAGCTCTTGGCCCCCTCGACGTCGGTGAACATCGCATCGGCCCAGATGGGGGTTCCCTCAGGTTGTACGGCCATGATCGCGGCCTTCCGAATCGGTGGCAGGTCCGATTCCTCACGCTAGTCACGGGTGCGTCCGAGCGCGCGCTGAGCGGAAGATCCCGCACTGGTGCACGAGCCGCCCAGCGGAGCGCGCGGGCACTCACGGGCTCCGACTGCCTCACCCGGCAGGTTTACACCTTCCCTGTCGTGAAGCCGCCCCCTTCACGCCCTGAACCGCGGCGACCCGGGCTGTTTGGCTGGTACACGCGCATGGCCAGCCCACTCACCGCCCAGGAGGGAACGTGTCCACACCGGACAGCGCCACCGGCCCCGCCGTCGACGAATCCGACCCCCCTTCCCCCGCCGCACTGACCAGCCTCAGCACCCGGGCCGCCCGGCAGCTCGCGACCACCACCAAGACCGAACCCCAGATGCAGGCCATCAGCTCGCGCTGGCTGCTGCGCATGCTGCCCTGGGTGGACGTCAAGGGCGGCACCTACCGGGTCAACCGGCGCCTCCAGCTCAAGGTGGGCCGGGGGCGGGTCGAGTTCGAGCAGAACGGCGCCGACGACATCCGGGTCATTCCCCGGACGCTCACCGAACTCCCCGTCCTGCGCGGCTACTCGGACCTCGACGTCCTCGGGGAGATCGCCACCCGGTTCCGGGTCCGGGAGGTCCGCGCCGGCCAGGTCCTCGTCGAGGCCGGGCAGCCGGTCACGGAGGCCTTTCTCGTCGTGCACGGCCGCTTCACCCGCTTCACCGAGGGCAAGTACGGCGAGGAGGAGATCGTCGGTGTCGTCACCGACGGCGCCCAGATGGGCGACGAGGCCATAGGGCAGCCCGACCCGCTGTGGCTGAGCTCGGTCCGGGCCGAGACCGCCGCCACCGTCCTGGCCCTGCCCTGGTCGGTGGTCACGGAGTTCACCGAGCGGGTACCCTCCCTCGCGGAGCATCTGGAGGCCTACGCGCGCCGGCAGAGCCTGCCGATGAACCGCAAGGGCGAGGCCGACGTCCCCGTCCAGGCGGGCCATGTCGGGGAACCGACGATCGGCGGCGGGTACGTCGACTACGAACTCGCCCCGCGCGAGTACGAGTTGTCGCTCACCCAGACCGTGCTGCGGGTGCACACCCGGGTCGCCGACCTCTACAACCACCCGATGGACCAGACCGAGCAGCAACTCCGCCTGACCATCGAGGAGATCCGGGAACGCCAGGAGTGGGAGCTGGTCAACAACCGGGAGTTCGGACTGCTGCACAACGCCGACCACGGTCAGCGCGTCAGCACCTTCACGGGCCCGCCCACCCCGGACGACATGGACGAACTGCTCGCCATGCGCCGCAAGACCAAGCTGTTCCTCGCCCATCCGAAGGCGATCGCGGCGTTCTTCCGGCAGTGCAACCGGCGCGGGCTGGTGCCGGGCACCGCGAACGTCGAGGGGCACGAGATCCCGGCCTGGCGCGGGGTGCCGATCTTCCCGTGCAACAAGATCCCGGTGAGCCCGCAGCACACCAGCAGCATCATCGCGCTGCGCACCGGCGAGGGCGACCAGGGTGCCGTCGGGCTCTACCAGACCGGGATCCCCGAGGAGTACCAACCGGGCCTGAACGTGCGGTTCATGGGCATCGGCGCCAACTCGATCATCAGCTACCTCGTCACCGCCTACTACTCCATGGCCATCCTCGTCCCGGACGCGGTCGGGATCCTGGAGAACGCCCAGATCGGCCGGACGGCCGAGTGACCGCGACGAGTTCCCGCTCCCTGCCCGGCCCGCCGGACATCGCGAGCCGTCTGCGGACCCCCCGGCGCGGCGGGGCGATCCCGGGCCTGAGACACCGGCAGGTCGCTCCCGCCGACCCCGTGAAGGCCGCGGAGATCGACCGCAGGCTGGAGGCCTGGGCCCGGCGTCTGGACCTGTTCCCCGAAGCCTGGAAGGGGGACTTCTCGGGGTTCCAGTTCGGCCGGGCCGTGGTCCTCCAGCATCCCGAGGCCGCCGACCTCGAACGGCTCACCGTCGCCGGGGAGCTGCTGCTCGCCGAGAACGTCGTCGACTCCTGCTACTGCGAGGAGGACGAGGGCCGCGGCGGAGCCCGCCGCGGCCTCGGCGGGCGGCTGATCATGGCCCAGTCGGCGATCGACCCGTACCACGGCGTCCCCGAGCTGGAGGCGGAGTGGCGCGAGGGCGTACAGGCCGACGGGCCCCTGCGCTCCTACCACTTCGCCCTGAAGGACTACGCCGCCCTCGCCACCCCGAGCCAGACCACCCGGTTCGTGCACGACATCGCCCGACTGCACCTCGGCTATCTGGCCGAGGCCGCCTGGGCGGAGACCAGGTACGTGCCGCGGGTCTGGGAGTACCTGGTGATGCGGCAGTTCAACAACTTCCGGCCCTGTCTGTCGATCGTGGACGCCGTCGACGGCTACGAACTGCCCGAGGCGCTCCACTCCCGTCCCGAGATCCAGCGGGTCACGGCGCTGGCCTGCAACGCCACCACGATCGTCAACGACCTCTACTCCTTCACCAAGGAACTGGCGAGCGACCCCACCCACCTCAACCTGCCGCAGGTCGTCGCCGCCAACGACCGGTGCGGGCTGAAGGCCGCCTATCTGAAGTCGGTCGAGATCCACAACCGGATCATGGCGGCCTTCGAGGAGGAGTCCGCCCTGCTGTCCGCCGGCTCGCCGCTCGTGGAGCGCTACACCCGGAGCCTGTCCGACTGGGTGGCCGGCAACCACGAGTGGCACGCCACCAACAGCCACCGCTACCACCTGCCCAACTACTGGTGACAGGCCATCGCATGACAGAACGTCAGACCCACCAGCACGAGGAGTCACCGTTGACCATCACCCCCCACGCCGGTACCAGGACAGCCCAGGTGCCGACCCAGTCGACGTACCAGAGCCGTGTCGCGGACTACTGGAACGCCGAGGAGAACCCGGTCAACCTCGAACTCGGCAAGCTCGACGACCTCTACCACCACCACTACGGCATCGGGGAGGCCGACCGCACGGTCCTCGACGAGCCGGATCCGGTCCGGCGGCGTGAGCGGATCACCGCCGAACTGCACCGCCTCGAACACAACCAGGCCGAGCTCCTCGCCGCCCGGCTCGGCCCGCTCTCCCCCGAGGACCGGGTCTTCGACGCCGGGTGCGGGCGCGGCGGCGGCAGTGTCGTGGCCCATCTGCGGTACGGCTGCCACGCCGACGGGGTGACCATCTCCGAGAAGCAGGCCGAGTTCGCGAACGCGCAGGCCCGCAAGCGGGGCATCGACGACCGGGTGCGCTACCACCACCGCAACATGCTCGACACCGGGTTCGCCTCCGGGGCGTACGCGGCCTCCTGGAACAACGAGTCGAGCATGTACGTCGAGCTGGACCTGCTGTTCGCCGAGCACGCGCGGCTGCTGCGCCGCGGCGGACGCTATGTGGTGGTCACCGGCTGCTACAACGACACCTACGGCCGGGCGTCCCGGGAGGTGTCGCTCATCAACGCCCACTACATCTGCGACATCCATCCCCGCTCGGAGTACTTCCGCGCCATGGCCCGCAACCGGCTGGTGCCGGTGCACGTGGAGGATCTCACCGAGGCGGCGCTGCCCTACTGGGAGCTGCGCAAGGAGGCGGACCATCTGGTCACGGGCATCGAGGACACCTTCCTGACCGCCTACCGCAACGGCAGCTTCCAGTACCTGCTCATCGCGGCCGACCGGGTGTGAACCGGGCCCCGGTCGCAACCGGGGCCCTCGCTCCGGCGCGGACGCGTGCGCGGGTGCCGACATCCCCGCACCGCACGTGTCCGCGCCGGAACTCCCCCGGGCGGCTCCCCCCTTGAACCGTGGTGTCTCCTGTTCTACCTTCGCCACATGGTCTGGGCATCAACGCCCGCTCATCAGCGACACAACGGGCGGGTGCCGGGCGGGCCAGGTGATGCGGAATGCGCCCGCACCTCGCCCTGATCGAGGACGACCCCGACTTCGCACTGATGTGCCGTTCCTATCTGGAGCGGGCCGGATTCACCGTCACCTGGGCCATGGACGCCCGCGCCGGAAAGGCCGTGCTCCACGAGAGCGGTGTCGATCTGGCCGTCCTGGACCTGGGTCTTCCCGACGGCAGCGGGCTCGAACTGCTGCGGGCGCTCAGGTCCACCAGCAGGCTTCCGGTCATCGTCGTCACCGGCCGCGGCGCGGAGGCGGACCGGGTCGCGGGGCTGGAGATCGGCGCCGACGACTACCTGGTCAAGCCGTTCTCGCAGCGGGAACTGGTGGCCCGTATCCACGCCGTGCTGCGCCGCTCGCAGCCCCCGGACGCGCCGGCGGTGATCCGGGCCGGCGCGCTGCTCGTCGACACGGCCGCGCGGCAGGCCTCCGTGGACGGCGTCCCGCTGACGCTGCGGCCGAAGGAGTTCGCGCTGCTGGAACTGCTGGCCGGGGCGCCCGGGCGGGTGTTCTCCGCGGAGCAGCTCCTGGAGCGGATCTGGGGTGCGTCCTGGCAGCAGCCCGCGACCGTGGTCGAGCACGTGTACCGGCTGCGCGGCAAACTCGCCCGACTGCCCGCACCCGCCCCGCGGATCACCACGCTCCGCGGCTACGGCTACCGCCTCGATCCCTGAGACGGCGATCCCCGAGACGGCGATTCCCGAGACACCGGCCCGGCCAGGAGGTCCGCCCATGCCCGACGCCCCGGACTTCCGGCGCCTGTTCGACTCCCTGCTGTCCCCGCTGCTCGTCCTCACCCCCGACTTCGTCATCGTCGAGGTCAACCGCGCCTATCTGACGGCCACCCGCACCGACCGCGGCATCGTCGGGCGGCCGGTCTTCGAGGTGTTCCCGGACAACCCCGGGGACCCGACCGCCGACGGCGTGGCAAATCTGCGGCGCTCCCTGGAGTCGGTCGTGGCGAGCGGCCGTACGGACACGATGGCGCTCCAGCGCTACGACATCCCGACAGACGAGGAGGGGGTCTTCGCCGAGCGGTACTGGAGCCCGGTCAACGCGCCGGTCCTGGACGACGAGGGGCGGGTGACCCACGTCGTCCACCGGGTCGAGGACGTCACGGAGTTCGTGCATCTGCGCAAGGTGGGCCGGGAGCAGCGGCGGGCCGTCGCCGACGCGCAGATGCGCGCGGAGGGCATGGAGATCGACCTGTTCGTGCGGGCGCGGGAGATCCGCGAGGTGAACGAGCAGCTGAGCCGGGCCAACGCCGAGCTGGACGCGGCCGGGCGCCGGCTCCGGGAGGAGCAGCGGGCCAAGGACCGGTTCATCGCCACGCTCTCCCACGAGTTGCGCAATCCCCTCGCGGCGGCGACCGCGGCCACCGAACTGCTCGCCCTGGACATGCCGCAGGGGCATCCGGCGTTGGCCGTGCTGGAGCGGCAGCTCGGCACGCTGGCCCGGATGAGCAACGACCTGCTGGACGGCACCCGTGCGGTGACCGGACGCCTGGAGCTGGTGCGCGAGCCGGTGGACGTGCGCTCGGTCGTCGAGGGGGCGTGCGCGGACATCCGCGGTCTGTTCGCGCACGACGGCCGTACGCTCGACGTACGGCTGCCGGAGGCGCCGCTGGTCGTGGACGGAGACCGGCTGCGGCTCGCGCAGGTGCTGACGAACCTGCTGTCGAACGCGCTCAAGTACACCCGGCCCGGCGGGCGCACCGAGGTGGAGCTCACGGCCGGGGACGGCGAGGCACGGCTGACCGTCCGGGACGACGGCATCGGCTTCGAGCCAGGTCAGGCCGAGGAGTTGTTCGGGGTGTTCATGCGGGCGGCCCCGGCGGGTCCGGACACCCCGGAAGGGCTGGGCCTCGGGCTTGCTGTCGCGCGGACGATCGTGGAGCTGCACCACGGCCGCGTCACCGCGCACAGCGAAGGGCCCGGCAAGGGGGCGACGTTCTCCGTGACCCTGTCCGCCGTCGACTCCGCGGTCCCACGACCGCCCCGCGCCACGACCCGGTCGGTGCCCCCGCGGCTGTCCGTCCTGATCGTCGAGGACAACCAGGACCTGGCCGCGACCTATCACACCCTGCTGGAGCGGCAGGGGCATCAGGTGACCACCGTGCACACGGGCACGGCCGCGCTCACCGCGACCGAGACCCGGCTCTTCGACGTCGTGCTGTGTGATCTGGGGCTGCCGGACATCGACGGCTACACGGTCGCCCGCCGGGTGCGGGCCCGGCCGGGCGGCGAGCGGCCGCGCATGATCGCCGTCTCCGGGTTCAGTCGGGGCACCGACCGCGCCCTGTCCCGGGCGGCCGGTTTCGACGCCCATCTGACGAAACCGCTGCCGCTGACCGACCTGATGGAGTTCCTGGAACGCCCGGGCGGTGACTGAACCGGGGCCGTGTGTCTTCCGCCCGCGGCCCGGCTGTGCTTGCCTGGGGAACCGTTTTTCGGCGACCGGGGCGGGAGTCGCGCATGCGGACACCGTGGATCGTGGTGGTGCTGACCGGAGTTCTGCTGCTCGGCGCGTGCGGCGACCCCTCGGACGGGCCGGAGCAGGCGCCGCCCACCCCGGACGTCTCGCGGGCGGCCACCACGCATCAGCGGTCCCAGGCCTCGCCGAGCGCCGCTCCCGCGGTGGTCGCCCCGCGCGTGCTCTATCTCGGCGACTCGCTCGCCATGGAGGCCCAGCGGGTGCTCGGGCAGGAGCTGCGCCGCGAGCTGCGGGCGACGTACACGAGCGCGCCGTACTCGGGCACGACGCTCTGCGACTACCTGGAGGGCACCGGGGAGAAGTCGCTGGTGCCCGACCGGGACAAGGCGGCCGCGCTGGTCCGGGCGCTGCACCCGGACTACGTGGTGCTCCAGTTCTGGGGCAACGCGTGGGGTTACACCTGGTGCATGGACGGGATCAGCCACGCCGCCGCACCGCAGAAGTACTTCAGCAGGTACCGCGCGGACCTGAAGCGGCTGACCGACCAGATCGCCACGGCGGGCGGGGAGCTCCGGCCGCGGATCGTGTGGGTGGCGCAGGGCCCGGACCCGATCACCCCCGACCGGGTCCGGCGCGTGAACGAGCTGTACGAGGAGCAGGCGGCCGCCTCGGGCGACCTCGTGGCCGACGCGGGCGGGACCGTGGCCCCCGCCGGGGCGCGCTACTCGTGGACGCAGTACCTGCCCTGCACCGCCTACGAGCACGAGCACCCCGAGTACTGCACCGAGCCCGCCCGCGACCGCACCGCCCTGCACTACGGCAAGGACTACCTGCACTTCTGTCTGGCGCCCACGACGTCCACGCCGAAGCCGTGCCCGGTCCGCTCCCCGGGCATCCTGCGGATGGCGCGAGAGGTCACCCGGGTGATCGGCTCGTCCTGAGCGGGGGTCACTCGCCCGCGTAGGCCTTCTCCAGGGCCGCGAGGTCGAACTTGCCCATCGCCATGAACGCCTTGGTGACCCGGGCCGCCTTCTCCGGGTCCGGGTCGGCGACCATGTCGGCCAGGCCCTCCGGTACGACCTGCCAGGACAGGCCGTACCGGTCCTTGAGCCAGCCGCAGGGGCCGGGCTCGCCGCCGTTCTCGGTGAGCTTGGCCCAGTAGTGGTCGATCTCCTCCTGGTCGGCGCAGAAGACCTGGAAGGAGACCGCCTCGGTGAACTTGAACTCGGGTCCGCCGTTGAGGGCGACGAAGTCCTGCCCGTTGGCCGTGAAGTCGACGGTCAGGACGGTGCCGGCGGGCTGCATCGCGCCCTCCGGGTAGTGGGTGACCCTGCCGATCCTCGAGTTCTTGAAGACGGAGACGTAGAAGTGCGCGGCCTCCTCGGCCTGGCCGTCGAACCAGAGACACGTGGTGAAGGGCCTGCTCGCCATGGGTTCCTCCTGTGGCGTGGAAGTACGGTCATCTGTGTCGACCGATCCTCGCCGCGGAACTCATCGGTCGCGCGCCGGAACAATCCAGGTGGCCTATACACCCACGCGGACTAGCATCCCCGCATGACGTCACCGCGCACCGACCTCGTCCAGCCCTTCCGCCTCGACATCGCGCAGCGCGACCTCGACGACCTCCACGACCGGCTCGACCGCACCCGCTGGCCGGACGACCTCCCGGACACCGGCTGGGCGTACGGCGTACCGGCCCACTACCTGCGCGATCTCGCCCAGCACTGGCGGCACTCCTACGACTGGCGCGCCGCCGAGGCCGAGCTGAACGCGTGGCCGCAGTTCACGACCGTCATCGACGGGTCGACCGTCCACTTCGCCCATGTCCGCTCCCCCGAGCCGGACGCCACCCCGCTGATCATCACGCACGGCTGGCCGGGCTCGATCGTCGAGTTCCTGGACGTGGTGGGGCCGTTGACCGATCCGGCGGCGCACGGCGGCGACCCGGCCGACGCCTTCCACGTCGTCGTGCCGAGCATTCCGGGCTTCGGGCTGTCCGGGCCGCCCGCGGACACCGGCTGGGAGGCGGGCCGGATCGCCGGCGCCTGGGCCGAGCTGATGACGCGGCTCGGCTACGAGCGGTTCGGCGCCCAGGGCGGGGACTGGGGCGCGGCGATCTCCCGGGAGCTGGGCCGGGCCCACCCGGAGCGGGTGATCGGCATCCACCTCAATCTGCTGCCGGGCGCCCAGGCCACCCAGGAGCCGACCGAGGAGGAGCTGGCCACGCTCGCGCCCGCGGATCGGGAGCGGACCCTGGAGTCGTGGCGGCGGTGGAGTGAGTGGTCGCGCGAGGGCACCGGCTACGCCGTGCTGCACTCGACCCGGCCGCAGACCCTCGCCTACGCGCTCACCGACTCCCCCGTCGGCCAACTCGCCTGGATCGTGGAGAAGTTCCAGGCGTGGACGGACTCGGCCGAGCTGCCCGAGGAGGCCGTGGACCGGGACCGCCTGCTGACCAACGTGATGCTGTACTGGCTGACCGGGACCGCCGGTTCGGCCGCCCGGATCTACTACGAGCGGGCCCACGCGACCGGCGACCGCGCGGCCCGGCCCACCGAACCGTCGACCGCGCCGACCGCCCTCGCCCTCTTCCCCGCGGAGATCCAGGTCCCGCTGCGGCACAAGGCCGAGCGCACCGAGAACATCGTGCGCTGGACCGAGCTCGGCCGGGGCGGCCACTTCGCGGCGATGGAGGAGCCTGACCTGCTGGTGGACGACGTACGGGCGTTCTTCCGGCAGCTGCGCGACAAGGGCTGAACGCCCCGGGGCCCGTGCTCTGCCCGTGGCGAATCTGCTCCGGGCAGAGAAATCGTGGCCCAGCGGTGTCCGAGGTCAACAGTGGATGCGACGGCATCCCTACGACCCCGAGGACAGCCCATGACTGCCATCAGGGCCGAGGAGGGGGACACCCCTCCCACCCGCTTCGACGACCACCTGGCGGCCCAGCTCCTCACCCAGCGCATCGTGCTGCTGGGCACCCAGGTCGACGAGGTCTCCGCCAACCGGGTCTGCACCCAGCTGCTGATCCTGTCCGCGGAGGACCCGCGCACCGACATCAGCCTGTACATCAACAGCCCCGGCGGCTCGGTCTACGCGGGCCTCGCCATCTACGACACCATGCGGCTGATCCCCAACGACGTGTCGACGCTCGCCATGGGCTTCGCCGCCAGCATGGGCCAGTTCCTGCTCTGCGGCGGCACGCCCGGCAAGCGGTACGCCCTGCCGAACGCGCGGATCATGATGCACCAGGGGTCGGCGGGCATCGGCGGCACCACGGCCGACATCGAGATCCAGGCGGAGAACCTGGACCACAGCAAGCGGACCATGGAGCGGCTTCTCGCCGAGAACACCGGCCAGACCCCGGAGACCATCGCCCACGACGGCGACCGCGACCGCTGGTTCACGGCCGAGGAGGCCAAGCAGTACGGCATGGTGGACCAGGTCGTGGCGTCGCTCGCCGACGTCCGCCCGGCCGCCTCCAGGCGACGGATGGGGCTCTGACATGGCGAACTACACGATTCCGTACGTCGTCGAGCGCACCGCGCACGGCGAGCGCTCCTCCGACGTGTTCAGCCGCCTGCTCTCGGAGCGGATCATCTTCCTCGGCACCGAGATCGACGACGGGGTGGCCAACGTCGTGATCGCCCAGCTGCTGCACCTGGAGTCGGCGGCACCGGAGAACGAGATCTCGATCTACATCAACTCCCCCGGCGGATCGTTCACTTCACTGATGGCGATCTACGACACCATGACCTACGTGCAGGCGCCGATCTCCACGCTCTGCGTGGGCCAGGCGGCCTCCACGGCGGCCGTCCTGCTGGCCGGAGGGGATCCCGGACGCCGGCTCGTGCTGGAGCACGCGCGCGTGCTGCTCGGCCAGCCCGCCTCCGGCGGCAACCGCGGCGCGATCTCCGACCTCGCCCTCCAGGCCAAGGAGATGGTCCGCATCCGCTCCCAGGTGGAGGAGGTGCTGGCCCGGCACACCCACCACGACATCGCCACGCTGCGCGCCGACATGGACCGCGACAAGGTGTTCACCGCCGAGGAGGCGGTGGCGTACGGGCTGGCCGACGAGGTGGTGAGCCGGCGCCTCGTGACGGTCTGAGGCGCCGGCTCCCGCGTCAGGCCGCCAGACACATCCCGTCGTACGACGATCCCGGCACCGCGCGCCGGGTGCGGGCGGAGTGCCGGGTGAGCTCACCCTGGGCCAGGGAGAGCAGGTCGCCGAGGCCGAGGCCCAGGGCGTGGGCGGCGGCCGCGAGGACCTCTGAGGAGGCCTCCTTGCGGCCGCGCTCCACCTCGGAGAGGTAGGGCATGGAGATCCGGGCCGCGTCGGCGACGTCCTTGAGCGTGCGCTCCTGGGCGAGGCGCTCACGGCGCAGGACGTCTCCGACGAGGTCCCGCCACAGGGGTTCCCTTCCCCGGCTCGGGGCAGGTTCCGTCGGTGCGACCGGGCGCGGCGGTGTCGTGGCGGGGCGTTCGGACACCGGGCGGGCGGTCCCGGGGCGCGCGGACTGCGGGCGCAGGGGGATCACGCGGGCTTGGTTCGGCGCTTCGTTGCTCACCCGCTCAGCCTAGGTTCAGGGGCGGCGATGGGAAGGGGGCGGCGTTCCGCCCTGAGTGGACACGGCACGCGCGTGTGGCCGCGAGCGGCGAGATCCGGCCACATTGTTCGACGGGGACGCCGTTCACACTGCTTGCGGATGCCGCCGTACTCCTCTCCCACGGGGGTCACACGGGGCGGGACCAGCGATTTTGCGCCGTCGGCGAACCGTGCGGGCATGTGCCGTCACTCCTCGGGTACGCGCAGAGCGAGGGAGCTGCGGGCAGATTTCGTGAAGCCGGTGGCCCGGTGACGCATACGTCGACGCGTTCCGGGTACCCGAGTGGCCGCTGATCGCTTTCAGCACCTGAGACAACCCAGGCCGAAGAGGCAGACGTCGAGCCGTGACTTTCGTGGGAGAGGTAATGCATACCGCCGTCACCGCCGTGAACCGCTCGGAGACAGAGGTCGCCGAGCACGCCAGCGGGACCAGGACGGGTGGGACACCGCTGCCGGGAGTCGAGGAACCGCGGGCCGTGGCACCGCGGGACGCGCGGGAGCTGTCCCGCCAGTTCTTCCAGCGCCTCACGGAGCTCGAAGAGGGCACGCACGAATACCAGTACGCGCGCAACACCCTCATCGAGATGAACATGTCCCTCGTGCGGTTCGCGGCCGGCAGGTTCCGGGGCCGCGGCGACGACATGGAGGACATCGTCCAGACCGGCATGATCGGCCTGATCAAGGCGATCGACCGGTTCGAGGTGTCGCGCGAGGTGGAGTTCACGTCGTTCGCGCTGCCGTACATCGTCGGCGAGATCAAGCGTTTCTTCCGTGACACCACCTGGGCGGTGCACGTCCCCCGGCGCCTTCAGGAGCTGCGCGTCGAGCTGGCCAAGGCGCGTGAGGAGCTGGCGAGCCGCCTGGACCGCGATCCGTCGGTGGCCGAGCTCGCCACCCTGATGAACATCTCCGAGAAGGAGGTCGTCGAGGCGCAGATCGCCTCGAACGGCTACAACTCCTCGTCCCTGGACGCGGCCCTGACCGGCGACGGCCCCGAGGGCGGCGAAGCGGTGCTGGCCGACTTCATCGGCGTGGAGGAGGACGGGCTGCGGCTCGTCGAGGACTTCCAGTCGCTCGCGCCGCTGATGGCCGAGCTCAGCGAACGCGACCGGCAGATCATCCACATGCGGTTCGTGGAGGAGGCCACCCAGTCGGAGATCGGTGAGCGGCTCGGCTGCTCCCAGATGCATGTGTCCCGGCTGATCAAGCGGATCATCACGCGGCTGCGCGAGGGCATGCTGGGCGAGCTGGGCTGCGCCTGACAGAGCCGCACCGGCGCACAGACACGGAAGGCGGGTGTCGTCCACGGACGGCACCCGCTGCGCGACGCACGCTCACTCACTCCCGCGGCCGAGTCACTCCTTGCCGTCGAAGCCCACCACCGCGCGGACCCGCTTTCCCACCGGGACGCGTTCCGCCGCCACTTCCCGCGCCAGCACGTGCACGATCTCCAGACCGTGCCGTCCGATGCGCTCGGGATCGCGGGGGAACCGGCGCGGCAGGGCGGCGCTGCTGTCGTAGACCGTGACGACGACCGCGCTGTCGGTGCCCTCCAGTTCGAGGATGTACGGCCCGTTGCTGTGCCGGTCGGCGTTGGTGACGAGTTCGCTCACGACGAGGAGCACCTCCTCCTCGACCCGGCCGCCGATGGCAGCGCACCACTCGGTTCTGAGCCTGCCGAGGAACTGCGCGGCGAAACCCCGTGCCTCGGCGATACATCCCGGCTCGCCCGTGTAGTGCGCCGCCTGCCGTAGCGGTTCCACGGGCACGTCGAAACCAGTCGGTATCACTGCCCCGTCCAGGTGCTCGATCATGCGTTTCTCTCTCGGATGCCGGACTGGCCGGACGCTGCTGCATCAGTGCTCGTACCCCGAGCCGCGCGCCGCAGTCCCGGGGACGCGTCACACTGCCGGGGGCACGGAGGCGTCGGACAGGCGCGCCGAGCCGGTCGTTCCGGCCGTGGTGTCGGAGGCGAGCGGTGGCTGCGGTGCCGAGGAGTCGGGTGCGAGGGGCTCCTCACCCGAGGACTCGCTGCTGGGCGGCTGCGACGAGGGCGGGCTCGGGACCAGCGAGGACGGGGGCTTGGAGGTCGGCGGGCAGGGGCTGGCGGAGCCGGAGGGGGTCCCGGTCGGGGTCGACACGCCGGCCGGCAGCGAGACGCAGGGCAACGGAGATGCCGGTGACGTCGGTGTGCTGGGGCTCGTCGGGGGCGTCGGTGTCGACATGGTGACCGACGGGGAGGGCCGTGCCGGCGGGTCGGTCCTGTGGTCCTTGTGCCCGGTGTCGCCGCGGTGCCGGCCGATCCAGTCGTGGTGGTCGGCGTCGTAGATGACGAAGACGTTGATGACCGTCGTCGAGGGCGCGACCACGACCACGTTCGAGGGGCGGTACGACGACCAGGTGTCGCCGGTGCGCTTCGGCGCGGTCTGCTGGGCGACCGGCGGGGTCAGCGGGTTGCCGCAGGCGCAGCGGGTGCGGGGCACTCCGTGGCCGTCGACGAGGACGGCGGTGCCGGCCTGGAGGACAGCCTGGTAGCTGGTGGCGGCGCCGTCGCGGTAGCCGTGGTTGGTGACGCGGGTGTCCATGCGCAGCTGGACCGGGGTGAGCGCCCGCAGGTAGGCCGGGACGCCGGACGGCTGCACGCCGGCGACCGAGGCGAAGGCCTTGTTCTTGGCGGGGTCCGACTGGAGTGCCTTGACCTGCTTCTCGACGTCGCAGCTGGAGACGTTGCGGGTGCCGCCGTAGAGGCCGGGAGCGCCGCCGTCCACGCCGCGCACGGCGTTCGCGGGCTCGGAGGAGCCGGCCGGGGAGGCGGGGACGGGCGGGACCGAGCTGTCCTTCGCGGTCGACTCGGTGAACGGGTCGGGGCCCGTCTTGCCGGCGGCCTGGAGGAAGACCTCGCCGTCGCCCCCGGCCGCGGTGGAGCCGCCGTCGGAGCGGGTGAAGACGACCGCGAGGACCACGGCGGCGACCACCGCGGCCGCGATCAGCGCGACCCGGGGGGCCGATCCCCACCACGGGCGGCGGGGTTCGGGCGCGGATGTCCCTCCGCCGCTGCCCGGGGGCTGCGAGGGCGGGCCCGACGGCGGCTGCGAGGGGCCCGACAGCGGGCCTGAGGGCGGCCCGGTGGGGCGGCCCGACGAGGGCGGTTCGACGCTCACGAGCTCTTCTTCCCGACGCGGGACTCCTGCGGCGCGCGATCCAATTGCCCCGATTTGGCCGCATTCTCCGCGACATACCTATTGTTTGCTCCGGTCCGGTGCCGCTCGCAAGCGGACGCGGACGGCCCTCCCGGCAGGCGAGCGGTCGCGGGGCTGCTTAGCGTGGCAGGGTGAGCCCCCACTCCCCCTCCGACCAGGCAGTCGTCGCTCGGCACGGCTGGGCGCAGGCCGTCCTCACGGTCCTGACGGCACTGGCCGCCATGGTGCTGGTGGCCGCGCTGGGGCTGTGGGGGGCGGGGGCGATGGATCTCCCGGACCAGGCGTTTCCCCGGGTCGTCATGGCGACCGTCGTCACGGCCGTCGGCGGCACCGTCGAGCTGTCGGGCAGCGCGGGAGGACTCGCGGACAGCGCGGCCGGGCTCACCGTCATCCCGCTCTCGGTCACCCTCACCGGCGCGCTGGTGCTCGGCGCGGGTTTCCTGCGGCCATTGCGGCACCGCGCCGTCGCCGGTGGCCGGGAACTCGCCGGGTGGGCCGCGAGGGTCGCCGTCCTGTGGCTGCTCGCGCTGCTCGCGGTGGCGTACGCCGCCCGCCAGGACTTCAAGCTGTCCCTCGGTGACGACACGCTGGGTGACCTGGGCGATGTCTTCGGTGTCTCGCCCGAGGTCGGGTTCAGGACCGATGTGCCGCCGACCCTCTTCTTCGGCCTGCTGTGGCTGGCCGGGGTGCTGATCCTGGCACTGCTGGTGTCGCGCCGGGCTCCGCTGCCCGGACGGCTGCTGCCGTTCCAGGAGTCGGTGCGTCCGGCGGCGCACGCCATGGTGGTGCTGCTGCTCGCCTACGTCGTCCTCGGCACCCTCGTCGCGCTGGTGGTGGCCGTGAGCCGCGGCCATGTGCCGGAGACCTTCGCGGTGATCCTGCTGGGCATGCCGAACCTGGTCTGGCTCGCCCTGACCATCGGTCTCGGCGCCACGTGGAACGGCAGGGTGCAGGGCCCGTTCGGACTGCCCATGCCGCACGTCCTGGACGAGGTGCTGCGCTCGGACGACACCCAGGCGCTCAATCTGCGCACGCTCTCCGAACACGACGACCGGATCTGGTGGCTCCTGGTCGTCGACGCGGTCCTGCTGCTCGCGGTC
The DNA here is from genome assembly GCF_058382285.1 of Streptomyces sp. LS-MS-L19. Lineage (NCBI taxonomy): Bacteria > Bacillati > Actinomycetota > Actinomycetes > Kitasatosporales > Streptomycetaceae > Streptomyces > Streptomyces sp. LS-MS-L19. Next base: position 605,246 of record NZ_JBYCLL010000001.1, read on the forward strand.
GCCTTCCTGATGGCGGCCCGCTCCCCCGCCCAGGTCCGTGCCTGGCGACACGCCGTGCACCTGGCGGTCGCCCTGGTTCTCACCGTCCTCATGATCTGCCTGCTCTGCCGGATCTCCGCGCAGTACGGCCTGTCGGTCCTCGGCATCGGCGACCTCGGCGGCGGCCTGGGCGGAAAACTGTTCCTCAAGCCGGACCTGTGGCCCGCGCTGGCCCTGGGCGCCTTGTGGGGCCTGGTCACCGGCTTCCTGGGCGCCCTGCTGGCCCGACCGGTCCACCGCAAAGGAGAGCTCAAACCGGCCGCGGGGTGACGCGGGGCTCGGTAAGCAACGGGGACCTGTCCGACCCCGGACAGGGAGGGTGACCGGCCGGGTGAGCGCGTTCCCAGGGGCTGGCGGTCATGGCGAACGGGTCGTGCGGGTCGGTTGCTGATACGCCAGTCCTCGATGCAGACGCGCATGACGACGTCCTCCGACTAGCGCTCCCGGACCACCGGCCTGGCCCAGTGAGGGGGCGGTTTCGGCCGTACCTCGTCCGGTTCTGCGGTTCTCGCCGCGACCTCCGTCGGTGGGTGGGCGCCCGTCGCCGCCGAGCGGAGGGCCGCGACGAAGGCCAGGCAGGAGTCGTGGCGGTCGTCCGGGCTCTTGGCCAGGGCTCTGGCGAAGACGCCGTCGAGGCCGGCCGGGAGGCCGGGGCGGGTCTTGGAGACCGGCGGCGGTTCGTCGTACTGGTGAGCCCACAGCAGGGCCATGTCGTCGTCGCGGCGGAAGGGCGGGTGGCCCGTGAGGGCCTCGTGGACCACGCAGGCGAAGCCGTAGACGTCGCAGCGGCCGTCGACCGGACGGCCGGAGATCTGCTCGGGGGCCACGTAGTCGAGCGTGCCGACGAACTGGCCGACCGTCGTGAACCCCGTCAGCGACAGGGACTTCTTCGTGAGGCCGAAGTCGGTGAGATAGGTGTGCTCGGGGTGGTCGCTGTCGGTGCCGCGCGCGACCAGGATGTTGCCGGGCTTCACGTCCCTGTGGACGAGCCCGTGCTCGTGGGCCGCGTCGAGCGCCGAGGCGACCTGGGCGGCGATCCGCAGCGCCGTCGGCAGCGCCAACGGGCCCTGACGGTCGAGGAGATGACGCAGGTCGCTGCCGGCGACGTACCGCATGGCGATGTAGAGCACGCCGTCCGTCTCGCCCGCCTCGAAGACCGGCACGATGTGCGGGTGGTCGATCGCGGCGGCCACCCGCGACTCGTGGCTGAACCGGTTGCGGAAGGTGTCGTTGCGGGCGAGCTCGGGGGCCAGCAGCTTCAGCGCCACCGTCCGGTCCAGGCGCAGGTCCCGGGCCCGGTAGACGACGGCCATGCCGCCCCGGCCGATCTCCTGCTCGATCCGGTAGCTCGCGACCTGCCGGCCGACCAGTTCGGAGGGCCGTCCGGAGAACAGGCTGGTCTCATGGGCCATCGCGCGTCACCACCTGCGTCGGGGGGTGCCCGCCCGCCTGCGCCACTTCGGTCGGGGCGTGGCCGCCGGCCTGCGGCTCCTCGTCGGTGGCGTAGGTGCTGAGCCGGGTCCCCTCCGCGTACACCCAGCGCCCGTGCGCCGCGTCGTACAGCCACACGTGCTCCCCGTCCACGATCACCCCGATCCGCAGCCCCCGGGTGCGCCCTCGGAAGGCCTCCCCGTCCAGCCGGCCGGCCGCGAGCTCCTCGACGGCGGCCCGGTAGCGGGCGAGGGCGTCGTCGGCGCGGGCCAGCAGCGGGCGCGGGTCGGCGGCACGGGTGAGCGGGCTCTCGGGGGCCGGCGGGTCCTGCGGTACGGCGATCAGGTGGCGGCCGTCGACCCAGGCCGCCCAGCCGTTGGCGCACAGGACGTACGCCCAGTCGCCGCGCCGCTCGACGAGCTGGACGGGGAGGAGGGGGTCGAGGGGCACGGTGGGGCGGGCCGGGTCGGGGGCCTCCCAGGCGGGCATGCCGGGCCCGGGGACGACGTGGGTGGGCCGGAAGCCCGGGGTCGGCATGGTCATGGGGCCGCCTACTTCCGCATGACCGCGGGTTCGTGGCGGCGCAGCAGCCGCGAGACGACGTATCCGAAGAGCACGGACAGGACGACGAGCATGCCGATGTTGAGCAGCCACACGCCCGCGGAGTGCTTGAACAGCGGGTCGCCGGTGAGGTCGCCGGGCACGATCCCGGCGAGGCCAATGGTGCCGGCCATCGCTCCGAGCGCCCAGCGCGAGGGCACCAGCCAGGACAGCTGCTCCAGGCCGGGCACGCCGTCGAGCTTCAGCAGGGCGCCGCAGAAGACCACTTGGACGATGGCGAGCAGCACGAGCAGCGGCATCGTCACCTCCTCCTTGCGCACCAGCGCGGAGACCAGCAGGCCGAGCATCATCGCCGTGAACGCCAACAGGGCGACGGCGATCGTGATCTCGACAAGGGGCGGCATCAACACGCCTTCGCCGCCGGGCGCGTTGAGGTCGACTCCGAGCAGGGCGACCAGGGTCAGCACGACCGCCTGCACGACGGTGATCGTGCCCAGCACCACGACCTTCGACATCAGGTACGCCGATCTGGACAGGCCGACGGCCCGCTCGCGCTGGTAGATGACCCGCTCCTTCACCAGCTCGCGCACGGCGTTCGCGGCGCCGGTGAGGACGCCTCCGACGCACAGGATGAGCAGGGCGTTCATCGCGGTGTCCCGGGTCAGTTGGCTGCCCGCGAGGGCCCGGGCCATGGCGCCCATCACGAACGGCAGGGCGATCATGATGACCAGGAAGGTGCGGTCGGCGCCGAGGGCCGCGGTGTAGCGGCGGATCAGGGTGCCGAGCTGGGCGCCGCGGCTGCGGGGCCGGGGTGGGGGCGCGATGATGACCGGTTCCGAGCGGGGCATGCGGGGCTGGGCGGTGGCCTCGGCGATGTACTGGTGCTGGAAGGCCGAGAGCCGGAAGTCGCCCGCCCAGTCGCGGTCCTGGTCGCGTTCGAAGGCCTCGAAGGCCTCCGGCCACTGGGTGAAGCCGAAGTAGGCGAGGGCGTCCTCGGGCGGGCCGTAGTAGGCGATCCTCCCGCCGGGGGCGAGGACGAGGAGGCGGTCGCAGACGTCGAGGCTGAGGACGCTGTGGGTGACCACGATGACTGTGCGACCGTCGTCGGCGAGACCGCGCAGCATGTGCATCACCGAGCGGTCCATGCCGGGGTCGAGACCGGAGGTCGGTTCGTCCAGGAAGAGCAGCGACGGCTTGGTGAGCAGCTCCAGGGCCACGCTGACACGCTTGCGCTGGCCGCCGGAGAGGCTGTGCACCGGCTGTCTGGCCCGCTGTTCCAGGCCGAGCTCGCGGATGACCTCGTCGACGCGCTCACGCCGCTCGGCCTTCGCGGTGTCCTGCGGGAAGCGCAGTTCGGCGGCGTAGGACAGGGCGCTGCGGACGGTCAGCTGGGCGTGCAGGATGTCGTCCTGCGGGACGAGGCCGATGCGCTGGCGCAGTTCGGCGTAGTCGCGGTACAGGTCGCGGCCGTCGTAGAGGACGGTGCCGTGGTCGGCGGGACGCTGGCCGGTGAGGGCGTTGAGGAGCGTGGACTTTCCGGCGCCGGACGGGCCGACCACCGCGAGCAGGCACTTCTCGCCGACCGGGAAGGACACGTGGTCGAGGAGGGTCTTGCGGCCGTGGTCGACGGCGACCGTGAGGTCCTGGACGTCGAGGGAGACCTCGCCGGTGTCGACGAACTCCTGGAGCGTGTCGCCCACGAGGCAGAACGCCGAGTGGCCGATGCCGACGATGTCGCCGGGGCCGAGGGGGGCGCTCGTGACGGGCCGGCCGTTGAGGTAGGTGCCGTTGTGGCTGCCGAGGTCGACGATCTCGTAGCTGCCGTCGGGCAGGGCGCGCAGCTCGGCGTGGTGGCGGGAGACGACCAGGTCGTCGATGACGAGGGCGTTGTCGTCGGCGCGGCCGATGCGGACGGTGCGGGCGGGCAGCGGGCGTACGGCGGTGGGCTGCCGGAAGGTGCCGGTCAGGCCCGGCATCGAGACGGCGGAGGGGCGCTCGGGGGTGGGGAGTCCGAGCAGAACCGCACAAGGGCCGTCGGAGGGGCTGCCGAAGCGGATCACGCTGCCGGGGCCGACGTCCCATTCGTGGACGCGGCGGCCGTCGGCGTAGGTGCCGTTGGTGCTGTCCTCGTCCTCGAGGGTCCAATGGTCGGCCTCGGGTCGCAGCACCGCGTGGTGCCACGAGACCCGGGCATCGTCGATGACGATGTCGCTCAACGGGTCGCGTCCGACGTGGTAGTCGTGGCCCGGGCTCATCACCGTGGAGCCGGTGTCGGTCTCCAGGACGAGCTCGGGCGCCGTCGGTGCGACCGGCCGCTCCGCCATGCCAGAATTCTACCGATTCACCCCTTTGGTCGCCTGATGGGACAGAGGGGCGCAGATCAGATGAGGGGAAGCCGGGGCCTTCGAGGGCCTCGGCAGGATCTACGACGCCCTCCGGGACACACCGGTCCGGTGGCGGGGAGTTGAGGTAGCCCGTGCGGGTCAGGCCACCGGAGTGAAGAGGGTGGATGCCGTGCGGTGCATTCTCACCGCGTCCACGGACTCCGCGAGCAGCTCGTACTCCGTCGTGTCGTCGCTCGCGGCGATCCGGATGAGACGTCCGGCCGCCAACTCGTCGGCGACCAGCCCCTGTTGGACCGGGTCGGCACACCAGGTCCGCATGACGGCGGGCACGTCGAGCACGGTGTCGGCGACCGGGGCGAGCGCCCCCGCGGGGAAGTACCCGGCCTCGGGCTGCGGGTCTAATCGGTCCGCGATCCAGGAGGCGCGGTCACGCAACCACCACAGGGCGAGCGCGAGCGTGGGCGCGCGATAGGTTCCGAGCGGTACACCGATGCGCCGCCCGTCGCAGATGCCGTACCCCGTGACATGGCACAGGAATTCGTCGTGCACGATCCACTCCCCCGCTTGCTCCGTTCGGCTGTCGGCAGGGCCTCGCTTCCGTGCGGCTCATGTGCTTTACGCGAATCCAGCTGCTGTACGTGACGGGCACTTCGCTCGATGTGAAGGACCTGTCAGTCGAGTATGTTCACTACTGAAACACTGTCACCACATCTTTTTGGCCAGTCTCCTGGCATATTCACCGGCACCGCTGGCCGAAATCTGACGGGTACACGCTCAAACGTCATTACCCGAGGAGTAATCGACGGTCGCGGGCGGGGCGGGCAGGGTTGCGACACCAGGTCCCACCAGCACAGATGACCTCGATGGAGGCTGATTTCCCATGCCCGCGAACACGGACCGTTACGAGAGCGCCGTCGCCCGCTACTTCGAAGCCTGGAACGCACGGGAGCCGGAGGCCCGCGCGAAGGCCGTCGCGGCCGCCTGGGCGGTGGGCGGGGGTTACACCGACCCCCTCGCCGACGTGGTCGGCCATGAGGGCATCGCCGCGGTGATCGCGGCGGCCCACGAGCAGTTCCCCGGCTTCGTCTTCCGTCTCACGGCCGGCGTCGAGGGTCATCACGACACCGCGCGCTTCTCGTGGGAGCTGGTGAGCGAGGCCGACGGATCGGCACCGGTCGCAGGGTCCGACGTGATCACGCTCGCCGGGGACGGCCGGATCAGGTCCGTGTACGGCTTCCTGGACCGGTTGCCCGCCGGAGCCTGAGGGACCGCCCGGAGCAGAGGACGGACGCAGAGGACGGGCACCGGCCGGAAGCCGGTGCCCGTTCGTTCAAGCCCTTGCCGTCGGACCGGCCAGCCCTTGCCGTCGGACCGGTCAGCTCTTGACGATCGCGTCGATCCTCGCCAGTTCCTCCGCCTCGAAGTCCAGGTGGGCGATCGTGCCCACGCTGTCCTCGATCTGCTGCGGGCTGCTCGCGCCGACCAGGGCCGAGGTGACCCGGCCGCCGCGCAGCACCCAGGCCAGCGCGAGCTGGGCGAGGGTCTGGCCGCGGTCCTTGGCGATGTCGTTCAGGGCGCGCAGCTTGGCCACCAGGTCCTCGGTGACCGCGTCCGAGTTGAGGAAGGGGCTGTCGCTCGCGGCGCGGGAGTCCTCCGGGATGCCGTCCAGGTAGCGGCCGGTGAGCAGGCCCTGCTCCAGCGGGGAGAAGACGATCGAACCGGCCTTCACCTCGTCCAGCGCGTCCAGGACGCCCTCGTCCTCGGGGCGCCGGTCCAGCATCGAGTAGCGGGGCTGGTGGATGAGGAGAGGAGTGCCCAGCTCGCCCAGGATGCGCGCGGCCTCACGGGTCTGCTCGGCGTTGTAGTTCGAGATGCCGGCGTACAGCGCCTTGCCCTGCTGGACCGCGGAGTGCAGCGCGCCCATCGTCTCCTCCAGCGGAGTCTCCGGGTCGGGGCGGTGCGAGTAGAAGATGTCGACGTAGTCGAGGCCCATCCGGGTGAGGCTCTGGTCCAGCGAGGACAGCAGGTACTTGCGGGAGCCCCACTCGCCGTACGGGCCCGGCCACATCAGATAGCCGGCCTTGGTGGAGATGATCAGCTCGTCGCGGTAGGACGCGAAGTCGGCCTTCAGGGCCTCGCCGAACGCGGACTCGGCGGCCCCGGGCGGCGGGCCGTAGTTGTTGGCGAGGTCGAAGTGGGTGACACCGAGGTCGAAGGCACGGCGCAGGATGGCCCGCTGGGTCTCGACGGTACGGTCCGCCGGACCGAAGTTGTGCCACAGGCCGAGCGAGATCGCGGGCAGCTTCAGGCCGCTGCGGCCGGTGCGCCGGTAGGGCATGTCCGCGTAGCGGTCGGGGTGTGCGGTGTACAACGCGACTCCAGAGGGGTTGGCACGGTGGTCCTCTAATCCTTCACCCACTCTTTCGCGACCTGGGGGCATTGGTCCAACAGAAGAATCCGATGGAATTCAGCGGATAGGCTTCTCAATCATGGAACTGCGCCATCTCCAGCATTTCGTCGCGGTCGCCGAGGACCAGCACTTCACCCGGGCCGCCGAGCGGCTGCTCGTGTCCCAGTCGGGACTGTCGGCCTCCATCCGGGCGCTGGAGCGCGAGCTCCAGACTCCGCTGTTCGTGCGGACCACCCGGCGGGTGACGCTCACCCCGGCCGGGCGGGCGCTGCTGGGCGAGGCCGAGCGGATCCTCGCCCAGGTGCGCTCGGCCCACGAGGCGGTGGCCGCGGTGCAGGGGGTGCTGCGCGGAACGCTCGCGATCGGCTCCGAGCAGTGCGTCGCCGGGCTGCATGTGGCGGGGCTGCTCGCCGCGTTCCGGCGGCAGCATCCGGACGTGGAGATCTGTCTGCGCCAGGCGGGCTCGGCCGCGCTCGCGGAGGAGGTCGGGGCCGGACGGCTCGATCTGGCGTTCGCCGTCCGCACGGCGCAGGAGGACATCGACCAGCTGCGGGTCGTACCGCTGTCGAGTGAGCCCATGACCGTGCTGTGCCATCGGAGTCACCGGCTGGCGGCCGCCGGTGCGGCCGTGACGCCGGCGGATCTGGCCGGTGAGGTGTTCGTCGACTTCCATCCCGACTGGGGCCCGCGCCGCACCACCGACGCGGCCTTCGCCGACGCGGGTCTGCGCCGGAACGTCACGCTGGAGGTCAACGACGTGCACAGCCTCCTCGACCTGGTGGACGAGAACCTCGGCGTGGCCGTCGTTCCGCAGCACTTCCGGCACAAGCGGCCCGCGCTGACGGCCCTGCCCGTCAAGGGCACCGGCGAGGCCGTGTACGAGACGGTCGCCCTGCTGCCGCCCCCGCAGGCGACCAGTCCGGCGGCCCGGGCGCTGATGTCCCTGCTCGAAAGCTGATGCCCCCGCGGGAAAAACAGGGGGGCTGAGTACACCCCCCGGACGGGTCCCAACCCTCGTGACCCGATCCGTTCCGCGCACCAGACTCATGACCGTTCCCGAAAGCACAACTACGGTCAGGAGTAAGGAAGATGACAGATCCCACCCGACGGAACGTACTGCGCGGCGCGGCGGCGATCACGGCGGCGGGCGCGCTCGTCGGCACCGGAGCGAGTGCGCTGCCCGCGGCCGCCGGCACGGCGCGCCGCTTCCCGTTCCTGGAGGGCGCGTTCAAGCCGGTCACCGAGGAGCTGACGGCCTTCGACCTGCCGGTCACCGGCCGCATCCCGCGCGAGCTGAACGGCCGCTATCTGCGCAACGGCCCCAACGTCCTGGGCCTGGAGGACCCGCGCGCCCACCACTGGATGCTCGGCGACGGCATGGTGCACGGCGTGCGGCTGCGCGAGGGCCGCGCCGAGTGGTACCGCAACCGCTGGGTGCGCTCCTCCCAGGTCGCGAAGAAGCTCGGCGAGCCCTACCCCGGTCCCGTGCCGCCGGACGACTTCCCGTGCAACACCCATGTGATCCCGTACCGGGGGCGGATCCTGGCGCTCCAGGAGAGCGGACCGCTGCCGTACGAGCTCGACGACGAGCTGAACACCGTGGGCACCCACGACTTCCGGGGCACCCTGGAGGGCGCGTTCACCGCCCACACCAAGTTCGACGCGCACGCCGGTGAGCTGCACGCGATCGCCTACTACCCGACCTGGGACCACGTCCGGCACCTGGTCGTGGATCCGGGCGGCCGCGTCTCGCGCAGTACGAGGATCCCGGTGGCGGACGGGCCGATGATCCACGACTTCGCGCTCACCGAGAACCACGTGGTGATCCTCGACATGCCGGTCACCTTCGACCCGGCGGGCGCCGAACGCGGCGACGTCGTGCCGTACGTCTGGAACGACCGGCATCCGGCGCGGATCGGTGTGCTGCCGCGCAAGGGCGGTGCGGTGCGCTGGTTCGAGGTGGACCCGGTGTACTACTCGCACACCCTCAACGCGTACGAGGAGGGCTCGAACCTCGTCATCGACATGACGAACTTCGACGCGGGCTTCCTCGTGGCGGGCAACGGCTCGGGCGGCCCGTACACGCCGGGCACACCCCGGCTCGACCGCTGGACGGTCGACCTGCGGCAGGGCCGGGTGCGGGTCCGGACCCTCGACGACCGGCCCCAGGAGTTCCCCCGGGTCAACGAGGCGCTGGTGTCCCGCCGGCACCGCTACGGCTACGCGGCGGCCTCCGCGGAGATGGCGGCGGCCTATCAGGCGGTCGACGGCAACCCGCCTCCCGACCGGGCGTTCAGCAACGCGCTCATCAAGCACGACCTGCTGCGCGGCACCACGCAGGTGCACCGGCTGCCCCGGGGCGCGGCGGCGAGCGAGGCCGTGTTCGTGCCGTCCGACCCCTGCGACACCAGGGCCGCCGAGGACGACGGGTACGCCGTCGCCTATGTGCACAACCCCGATCGCGGGGCCTCGGACCTGGTGATTCTCTCGGCCCAGGACTTCACCGGGGAGCCGGTCGCCCGCATCCATCTGCCGGGGCGGGTGCCGCTGGGCTTCCACGGGAGCTGGATCCCGGACGCGTGAGGCGGGATCGGCTTTTGCGAGGCGGGACGCGGCGCGATGCGCGAGGGTGGACGTCATGCATGCAAAGGACATCCTCATCGACGGTTACAGCCGTATCCAGGAAGAGGTCCACGCCGTCGTCGAGGGCCTGGCCCCCGACGACCTCAACCACCGTCCCGGTCCCGACGCCAACTCCATCGCCTGGCTCGTCTGGCACCTCACCCGCGTCCAGGACGACCACGTGGCCGGCGCCTTCGACCTCGACCAGGTGTGGCTGACGCAGGACTGGGAGAAGCGGTTCGGCCTCGGCGTGAAGCCCCGCGACATCGGCTACGGCCACACCTCCGCGCAGGTCGGCAAGGTGCGGGTCGACTCCGCGGACCTGCTGACCGGCTACTACGACGCCGTGCACGCCCAGAGCCTGGAAGCCCTGCGCGGGCTGAGCGCCGGGGACCTGGAACGGATCGTGGACGAGAACTGGGACCCGCCCGTCACCCTCGGGGTGCGGCTGGTCAGCGTCCTGTCCGACGATCTCCAGCACATCGGACAGGCCGCTTATCTGCGGGGGCTGCTTCAGAGCGCGTAGCCCGGCAGGACGACGTCCTCGATGAGGGCCCTGCGCTCGTCGAACGGGATGAAGGCGCTCTTGAGCGCGTTCACCGTGACCGTGCGCAGGTCCTCGACGGTCCAGCCCGCCTCGTCGACCAGCAGGGACATCTCCCGGGTCATCGTCGTGCCGGACACCAGCCGGTTGTCGGTGTTGAGGGTGACCCGGAAGCCCAGGTCCTTCAGGGCCGTGATCGGGTGTTCGGCGATGGAGGTGGCCGCGCCGGTCTGGAGGTTGGAGGTCGGGCACATCTCCAGGGCGATACGGCGGTCGCGGACCCAGCCGGCCAGCCGGCCGAGCTTGCCGTCGACGATGTCCTCGGTGATGCGGACGCCGTGGCCCAGTCGCTGGGCGCCGCACACCTGCACCGCCTGGTGGATGCTGGGCAGGCCGTGGGCCTCACCGGCGTGGATGGTGAACGGCACGCTCTCGCGGCGCAGGTGCTCGAAGGCGGCCAGGTGGTCGGCGGCCGGGAAGCCGTCCTCGGCGCCCGCGATGTCGAAGCCGACGACACCGGCGTCCCGGAAGGCCACGGCCAGGTCGGCGGCCTCGCGCACCCGGTCGAACATCCGCATCCCGCACAGCAGCGTGCCGACCCGGACCGGGGTGCCCGCCGCGGCGGCCTTCGCCATCCCGGCGGCGAGGCCCTCCTGGACGGTCTCGACGACCTCGGCCATGGTCAGCTCGCCGTTGGTGTTCAGCTCGGGCGCGTAGCGGACCTCGCCGTAGACGACCCCGTCGGCGGCCAGGTCGAGGACGTACTCCTCGGCCGTGCGCAGCAGGCCCTCGCGGGTCTGCATGACGGCGAGGGTGTGCTCGAAGGTGGCTATGTAGCGCACCAGGTCGCCGGAGTTCGCGGCCTCGAAGTACCAGGCGGCGAGCTCGTCCGGGTCGGTGGTGGGCAGGGTGTGGCCGACCTCCGCCGCGAGCTCCACCACGGTGGCGGGGCGCAGGCCGCCGTCGAGGTGGTCGTGCAGGACGGCCTTGGGGAGGCGGCGGACGAGGTCGGCATCTACGCGCGTAGCGGTCATGGCGGGGTCTTTTCTTCGAGCGGGGTGGCTGGCGAATCAGTCGGCGGGCTGGAGCAGGTCCCAGCGGTTTCCGTACAGGTCCTGGAAGACGGCGACGGAGCCGTAGGGCTCGTGGCGCGGCTCCTCCAGGAAGGTGACGCCCGCGGCGAGCATCCGGGCGTGGTCGCGGGCGAAGTCGTCGGTGTGCAGGAAGAACCCGACGCGCCCGCCGGTCTGGTCTCCGACCCGGCTTCGCTGGGCCTCGTCCTTGGCGCGGGCGAGCAGCAGATCGGTGCCGCCCTCGCGCTCGTCCGGCCGCACGACGACCCAGCGGGAGCCGTCGGGGCGGGGCGTGTCCTCGACGAGCCGGAAGCCGAGGGCTTCGGTGTAGAAGCGGATCGCCTCGTCATAGTCGTCGACGACGAGGGTGACCAGGGCGACGCGTCTCATCGGGACCTTCCGGGAGGGGTGGTTGACGGGAGAGGTTATACGTAAAACGTCAGGGACGCCAGTCCCGTTCCGCGGGGCTCCGGTCAGGGGTCCTGACCGGAGCCCGGCTTCAGCCACCGACGGAGGTGCCGGCCGGCGTCAGTTGCGGTACCGGAAGACGATCCGGCCGCGGGTGAGGTCGTACGGCGGGAGTTCCACCAGTACCCGGTCCTCCAACATGATCTTGATGTAGTTCTTGCGGATCTTCCCGCTGATGTGTGCGAGGACCTGGTGGCCGTTCTCGAGCTCCACGGTGAACATGGCGCTGCGCAGGCACTCCACGACCCTGCCCTCGACCTCGATGACGTTCTTGTGCTTCGTCATCGCACCAGCTCCAGGTTGCTGTTCATCGGCCGGGCGCCGATGCCCTCGAACAGTGCCGAGGCTGCTCGGTTGGTCTCCTGGACCTCGGTCCAGGCCTCGGCGAACCCGGCGCGGTGCAGTGTCCCCAGTGCGTGGGCCAGCAGCGCCCGGCCGATACCGCGCCGTCGCTCGCCGGAGCGGACCGCGAGCAGCCCGATACGCGGCCGGATCACCGTCACCACCCGGATCAGGCCCAGATAGCGGTCCCGCGTCGCGGCCACCGCGTACTTCGACGGGTCGACGACGGTGTCCCCCTCGGGGAAGGGGATCACCTCCGCGGGCATCGACTGCCATCCGACGCTCGCCTCGACCTCGTCACGGATGACGCGGTCCACCGCCCGCAGCAGACCCTCGTCCGCCTGACCGGCCGACACGATCGTCACCCCCGGTGGCGGCAGGACCTCGTCCAGCCCGGTGGTCCGCGGGTCGGTCGGCACGGCGTACTCCCACTCTCGGCGCCGGACCGTGAACCCGGCCCGCAGCCAACGGGCGGTCAGTTCCGCGTCCGCTTCGTCGACCACCGTGTGCACGGGTGTCGGCAACTGCGCCAGCATCGCCTCGGCGAGCCGGTCGAAGGGGGCGTCGTGCCAGGCGTCGATGCTGACGAACAGGCGTCCGTCCGACCGGTGTTGCGCATGCCCGCGGCCGACCACCAGGTCGTCGTCCAGGGCGTGCCATTGCCTGTCCCCGACACGCGTGATGGTCACCGCGTCGTCGCTCAGGCCGGAGGTGAAAGGCTGTGTGTTCATCGGAGTCTCCCTCCAGGAGTGCCTCGATCTCAGGCGCTCCTGGCGACACCGAACGTCAGCCGCCGGACCGTGACGGGATGAGGGAGCACCCACGGGTAACTGTGTTCACGGGGCTCACCTCCCTACGACGACTTACGGTCCACCGCGAACCTAGCAGCGTCGCCTCGCCTCGCTCAAAGTCTTTTTCCGGTGGGCTCGGTCCGGGGTCGTAGGGCCCGGGACCGAGGCGCGGGGGCCGGGTCGCCGGTAGCGTCCCGGCCATGACGATCACCGAGAGCCGCAGCCCCGAGCAGCGCAAGCGCGACGTACTGGCCCGTCTGGAGCGGGAGACGGACATCTGGGTGGCATCGGCGGACGCCGACGGACTGCCCTGTCTGGTCGCGCTGTGGTTCGTCTGGCACGACGGGTGCGTGTGGCTGTCCACGCGGATCACCAACCCCACGGGCCGCAATCTCCGCGACGGCGGCCGCACCCGGCTCGCCTTCGGGGACACCCAGGACGTGGTGCTCATCGACGGTGACGTGCGCACCTACGGCGGCCAGGAGGTGCCGGCCGGGGCGATCGGCGCCTTCCTGGGCAAGCACGGCTGGGATCCGCGCGAGGACAGCGCGTCCTACGCCTTCTTCGAGGTGCGCCCGCACACCGTGCAGGCCTTGCACGGCGTGCACGAGATGCGCGGGCGGCACATCATGAAGGACGGCGTGTGGGTCGTATGACCTCTCGTCCCGCCTTCTGGTGACCTCTCAACCCGCCTTGTGATGCAGTGAGTCGAGGCCGGCGAGTTCGTCGTCGGTGAGCCGCAGCGCGCCCGCCGCGACGTTCTCGGCGAGGTGGTCGGGGTTTCCGGTGCCGGGGATGGCGAGGACGTGCGGGCCCTGGGCGAGGGTCCAGGCGAGCCGGACCTGGGCGGGGGTGGCGCCGTGCGCCTTCGCGATCGCCAGGACCGCTTCGTCATGGCTGCTGATGGCGCCCTGTTCGGCGCCCTCGCCCGCGATGGCGAAGAACGGCACGAAGGCGATGCCCTGTTCGCCGCAGATCCTGAGGAGCTCGTCGGTGCCGGGGTTGCCGGAGCCCAGCCCGAACCGGTTCTGGACACAGACCACGGGGGCGATGGCCTGCGCCTCGGCGAGGTGGCGGGCTGAGACGTTGGAGATGCCGAGATGCCGGATCAGCCCCTTATCCCGCAGCTCGGCCAGGGCCCCGAAGTGCTCGGCGATGGAGTCCTGCCGCATCCGCCGCAGGTTCACCACGTCGAGGTGGTCGCGCCCGAGCTGGCGCAGGTTCTCCTCGACATGGCCGCGCAGGTCCTCCGGGCGGGCCGAAGTCCCCCACTCCCCCGCGTAGTCCCGGTACGGCCCGACCTTGGCGACGATGACGAGGTCGTCGGGGTACGGGGAGAGCGCGCTGTTGATGATCTCGTTGGCGGAGCGCAGCGAGGAGAAGTAGAAGGCGGCCGTGTCGATGTGGTTCACGCCGAGCTCGATCGCCCTGTGCAGCACCGCCATGGACCGTTTCCGGTCGCTCGGGGTGCCGAGGTGGAAGGCCGCACTGCCCGTCAGCCGCATCGCGCCGAAGCCGAGGCGGTTGACGGTGAGATCGCCGAGTGTCCAGGTGCCTGCCGCGTCCGCGGTGATCGTTTCGGAGGTCATCGGCGGATGATGACACACCCCCGGCCCGCCGCCGACGGCGTTTCCCGAACTCCTACCTGCGCTGTGCGGCCAGCCGGACGGGCGCGTTGGCCGCGCCGAACCCGCTGTAGCCGCCGGAGCGTTGGACGAACTCGAAGAAGACGTGGCCGACCGTCTCGGTGTAGCAGTGGCGGAACTCGCCGCCGCGCTCGTCGCGGTCGTAGAGGATGCCGAGTTCGCGGAGGGTCTCCAACTCCCCTTCCGCGAACTCGAACCGCGCCTGGAGGTCGTCGTAGTAGTTCGCGGGGATCCGCAGCAGCGGTGCCCCCGCCGCCCGGAAGCGGCGCACCGCGGCGACGAGGTCGTCGACGGCGAACGCCACGTGCCGGGCCCGCGTCCCGCCGTCCTCCGCCGGGGAGGGCGCGAGGTTGAGGACCAGCCGGGGCCCGTCCGAGGAGGCGGACAGGGCGCGGCTGCGGAACAGGCCGTAGGGGTCGGCGAGTTCGACGGTGTCGTGCGGGCTGAGGCCCAGGACCGTGCGGTGGAAGAGCACGGACTCGTCGAAGTGGTGCCAGGGCTGGGTGAGCGCGAGGTGGTCGATGGCCGTGACGTCGGCGGGTGCGCTGTCGGCCGTGTACGCGAAGTCGTCGGTCCAGCTGGGGAGTTCGGGGCGGCCGGTCGCGCAGAAGAGGACCTCGGTGCCGTCCGGGGCGGCGATCGACTCCAGGGGCACGTCCTGGGCGGTACGGCGCTTGGGCAGGGCGGGTGCCAGCAGGGCCTCCGCGCGGCGGGCGGAGGCCGCCGGATCCGCCGTCTCCAGGCCTACGGCGGCCAGGGTGGTGTCCGTACGGCGGTCCGCGGCGCCGGTGTTGACCAGGACCCGGGCCTCGCCCTGGGTCCAGAGGTCGACCGGCTTGCCGTGGTGGCGGGCGGTGCGGGTGAAGCCGAGCGCCGTGAGGAGTTCGCCGACGGGTTCGGGGTCGCTGGTGGCGAGTTCGGCGAAGGCGACACCGGAGGGGATCACCGGGGCCGGGAGCGGCAGGATCCCGGCGTCCTCCTCCAGGGCGAGCAGGGAGCGCAGGCCGTCCAGGGCGGTACGGCCCGCGTCCGCCTGGCGGAAGACGTCGTTGAAGACCTCCAGGGACAGCGGTCCTTCGTACCCGGCGTTCAGGACGTGCCGCAGGAGTCCGGCCACGTCGAAGCCGCCCTGCCCGGGGAAGCAGCGGTAGTGGCGGCTCCACTGGAGGACGTCCATGGCCATGCGGGGCGCGTCGGCGAGCTGGACGAAGAAGATCTTCTCGCCGGGGATGGACTCGATGCCCTTGGGGTCGGAGCCGCGGGACAGGATGTGGAAGCTGTCGAGGCAGGTGCCGAGCGCCGGGTGCCCGGCGGTCTCGACGATCCGCCAGGCGTGGTCGTAGGTGCTGACGTGCCGCCCCCACGCCAGCGCCTCGTAGGCCACCCGGATGCCGAACTCCTGGGCCAGGTCGGCGAGTCGGCTCAGCTGCTCGGCGGCGAGGGCGTCGTCGTCGACCGTCTGCGGGGAGACGCTGGAGCAGACCAGCACGGTGTCGGCGCCGAGCCTGCCCATCAGCTCGAACTTGTGCCGGGCCCGCCGCAGGTTGCGGGCGAAGACCTCTTCGGGGACGGCCTCGATGTCCCGCATGGGCTGGTAGAGGTCGATGCCCAGGCCCAGGTCGGCGGTGCGGGCGGCGATCTCCTCGGGGGTGAGGGGGCTGGCGAGGAGGTCGTTCTCGAAGATCTCGACGCCGTCGAAGCCGGCCCGGGCGGCGGCCGTCAGCTTCTCGGTGAGGGTGCCGCTGAGGCAGACGGTGGCGATGGACTTACGCATGGTCGCTCCCTGCGAGGTCGATCCAGGTCTTCCCGGCCCGGGCAGCCGCTCCGGCGAAGGCCTCCTGCGCCCTCGCGAGCGGGAAGCGGGCCTCGGTCACGGCTCCGGGGCGGGCGGCGGGCAGTTCGGCCAGGGCGGCCGTGAAGTCACCGGGGTGGTCGTAGATCATCGAGCCGCGCAGCACGAGCTGACGCCGGACCACGTCGTCGGTGGTCAGCGGCAGCCGCTCGGCGTTGAGGCCGACGAGCACGACGGTGGCCCCGGGGTCGGCCCGGTCCACCGCGGGACGCAGGGCGGGCGCGTACCCGGAACTCTCGAAGACGAAGGTGAATCCGCTACGGCCGTCGTCGGCGACGGCACCGAGCCGTACCGCCCGCGCCAGCCGCTCGGGGTGCGGTTCGCTGACGACGGGGGTGAGGCCGAGGCGGGACAGGATGAGGCAGAGCAGCAGGCCCTGGGCTCCGGCACCCACGACCAGGCAGCGGTCCCGGTCGGTGACCCCGCTGCGGCGGACCGCGGCGCGGGCGACGGTGTACGGCTCGGCGCAGGCGAGGTCGGCGCCCGACAGTCCGTCGGGGACGGTGTGCACGAAGGGCGCGGGGACGGCGACGCGTTCGGCGAGCACTCCCGGGGAGTTCAGGCCCACGATGGCGCGGTGGGGGCAGGCGGAGGTCAGGCCGGTGAGGCAGTCGGCGCATTTCAGGCACGCGTAGTTGGGTTCGATGACGACCTGTCGGCCCACCAGGTGGTCCGGGGCGTCCGCGCCGGTGGAGACGACCCGGCCGAATCCCTCGTGGCCCATGACCCAGGGGGTGGCCGGCGCGGTCCGCTTGCCGTGGAACACGGCCAAGTCCGTGCCGCACAGGCCCACTCCACCCACGTCGACGATCACCTCGCCGGGTGCGGGGACCGGTTCCGGCCAGTCGTCGACCGTCTCGATCCGTTCCGGCGCCGTGAGGACCGCTGCTTTCACTGGGACTCCCAAGTGGACCACTAGATGGTTCCTTCGATCCGCTGTGCGGTAAGCCTAGGTGGCATGTGGCGCTCGGACAAGGGCCCGGTGGTCGGAAATGCCGAAGGGGCCGGTCGCGGAGGCGACCGGCCCCTGTGCTGTCGGAGGTCAGACCGCCGCGGCCTCCTCGGCCACCGCGGCCGGTGCCTCGGCCGTGTCCACGCCGGGCAGGCGCAGCGCGATCAGGAAGGAGACGAGACAGCCCACGGCGACGTACGCGGCCACCAGCGACCAGCCGCCACCGGCCCAGATGACCAGCGAACCGGCGATGAGCGGGGTGAAGCCGCCGCCGACGGCACTGGCCAGCTGGTAGCCGACACCGGCGCCGCTGTAGCGGTACTCGGCGCCGAACATGTCGGTGAACAGCGACTGCTGGACCGAGACCGCCATGTCGTGCGCCACGTTCACCAGCAGGACCGCGCACACCACGATCAGCAGCATCGAGCCGGACTCCATCGCCCAGAAGTACGGCACCGCGCTCACCGCTCCGATCAGCGCGCCCCAGCAGTAGACGCGGCGGCGGCCGTGACGGTCGGCGAGATAGGCGAAGGCCGGGATGGTGACGACGGCCAGGCCGCCGACCGCGAGGTTCACGTCGAGGAGGCTGTCGCGGTCCAGGCCGAGCTCCCCGGTGCCGTAGGACAGGCCGAAGGTGGTGACGCCGTAGAAGGTGAACAGCTCCACGAAGCGCAGGCCGATGATGGCGAAGAAGCCGGCCGGGTTGGAGCGGACCGCGGCGACCAGCGGGAGGCGGGGCTTGACGGTCTCCGACAGGGTGGCGACCTGCTCGGTGAAGACCGGGGACTCCTCGACCCTGGCCCGGATGACCAGACCGACGATCACGAGCACCGCGCTGACCAGGAACGGGATGCGCCAGCCCCAGGCGCGGAAGGCGGCGTCGGTGGTGGTGCCGGACATCACCTTGGTGATCAGGGTGGCGAGGAGCAGACCGACGGACGCGCCGACCTGGACGCCGCTGCTGTAGAGGGAGCGCCACTTGCGGGGGGCGTTCTCCACCGCCATGAGGGCCGCGCCGCCCCACTCGCCGCCGACCGCGAAACCCTGGGTGGCGCGCAGCAGGACCAGCAGGACGGGTGCCCAGACGCCGGCCTGGGCGTAGGTGGGCAGGACGCCGATCAGGGTGCTGGCCAGGCCCATGATCAGCATGGTCAGCACGAGCATGCGTTTGCGGCCGAGGCGGTCGCCGAAGTGGCCGAAGACGATGCCGCCCAGGGGCCGGAAGAGGAAGCCGACGCCGAAGGTGGCCCAGGCGGCCAGGGTGCCCACGGCCGGGGAGGCGCCGGGGAAGAACAGGTCGCCGAAGAGGAGGCCCGCGACGATGCCGTAGAGGAAGAAGTCGTACCAGTCGACGACGGCTCCCATGAAGCTCGCGACCGCCGCGCGCCGGGCGAGACCGGGAGCTCCGGCCGCCTGCTGCGTACTGCTCATCTCACACACTCCGTCGGATGCGCTGGGCAGTGGTCTCCCGTGCCGTGCGAGCGGTGCACGGCACGGGACCACTGCGGGGATGGCTTCGGTGGGGACGGTCGGACGCCGTGGCGCCACCTGGGTGCGGGCGCGCCGTCGCGTACGAACCGGGCCATCGCCACAGCGGTTCGGGCGGCGACCCTTGACTCCGGGGTCCACTGTGCGGAACTCCAGGACCGGTGAGCGGCACGATAGAGCGGTGCTCCGGTGGCATCAAGGGGTGTGACAAGATTTCCCGGATGTTGCGGTTTCCCCGGTCCGCAGAGCGGACTACGGTCGGGAGCGGGAGCGGAACGCCGGGCACGGCACCAGGACACGGGGAGGCAGCGGGTGAGCGACGGACGGACGCGGGCGGAGGGCGAGGCGGACCAGCAGTCGGGCGGGGTGCGCAGTGTGCGGCGGGCCTTCGACATCCTCACCCTGCTCACGGAGGACCGGCCCGTGATCACCCTGCGGGAGATCACCGAGGCGACCGGGCTCGCCAAGACGACCGCGCTGCGCCTGGTGCAGACCCTGGAGGAGTCGGGTCTGCTGGGCGCGCATCCGTCGGGCTACACCGCGGGACCCGCTTTGTGGCGCTGGGCCTATCTGGCGCGCGGTCAGTGGGAGGTGCCGCAGGAGACCCGTAAGGTCATGCGGGATCTCGCGGACCGGCTCGGCGAGACCGTCAACCTCTTCGTGGCCCGGGGTGTCCACCGGATCTGCGTGGCCCACGAGGAGAGCCCGCACCCGCTGCGCCATGTCGTCGACGTGGGTGACGAGCAGCCCCTGTGGGCCGGTGCGTCCTCGAAGATCCTGCTGCGGGACGCCTCCGAGGCGTTCCTGCGCCGGGTCGCGGCCGCCTCGCCGCAGGGCGAGGAGCATGCCGGGCGGCTGAAGACCTGGGCCGCGGAGGCCGCCGAGCGCGGGTACGCCGTCAGCAGCAGCGAGTTCGACGAGGGCCTCACGGCCGTGGCGGTCCCCGTGACGGGCCGTTCCGGCAAGGTCGCCGCGTCCCTCTCCCTGAGCGGGCCCAGCCACCGCTTCCCGTACGAGGCCGTGGAGCGCTTCGCCACCGAGCTCACCGAGGGAGCCCGCCTCATCTCCGACCAGGGCTTCAGCCATCCGCTGAGCAGCGAGGTCTGACGGCGGGGGGTTTGCGGGCCGGACGCGCCGGCCGAGCTGCAATGCCCGCGCCTGAGGTGGTCAGCGGGCGTGGGAGCACCTTCGCTCCACCGCCCCGCTCAGGCACCGGTCCCGGACCGACCGCCGTCCTTCTCAGGCACCCGTCCCAGGGCCCGGGGCCGCCCCGCTCAGGCACCCGTCCCGGACCGACCGCCGTCCTTCTCAGGCACCCGTCCCGGGGCCCGGGGCCGCCCCGCTCAGGCACCCGTCCCGGGGCCCCGTATCGTCCCCTCGCCGGCACCCACCCCGGGCCCGCCGCCGTCCCGCTCAGGCTTCCGCCCCGGGGACCGCCATCGTCCCTGCTGCGGCACCCACCCGGCCCCACCGCCATCCGCTCAAGCGTCCGCCTGGGGACCGCCACCGCCTCGCTCAGGCTCCCGTCCCGGGCCCGCCCCCATCCCCCTCAGGCACTGGTCCCAGGCCCCGCCACAATCCCTCAGCACCCGTCCCCGAGGCCCGCCACCACCCCGCTCAGGTCCCCGCCCCGGACCCGCCGCCGCCCCGCGTCTTCTCGTCGAAGCTTGCGAAGTATGCGGCGGCCATGTCCTCGTCGCCGTGGCCCTGGGCGGTGGCGCGCTCGAAGCGGTCCGCGCTCGCGGCGGCCACGTCCAGGCGGACCCCGCCGCGCTCGCCGGCCTCGACGATGAGTCGGGCGTCCTTCGCGGCGGTGGAGACCGCGAACTGGGCCGGTGACAGTCGGTCCTCCAGGATCAGCCCCGACTTCGCGCGCAGGTAGCCCATGTCGAGCGGTCCGCCGTCGATGGCGTCGAAGAAGGCCTGCGGGTCCACGCCCAGGGCCTTCGCCAGGGCGAGCACCTCCCCCGCCGCGTTGGTCACCGACAGCACCCAGCTGTTGGCGACCAGCTTCAGCCGGGTCGCGCTGCCCCCGGCTCCGTCCTCGCCGGTCCACACCGTGCGGGCGCCGACCGCGTCGAACACCGGCGTCACCGTGTCACGGCCGTCGACCGGTCCCGCCGCCAGGACCAGCAGCTGACCGGCCTCGGCGGGCTGTCGGGTGCCCAGCACGGGTGCGTCGAAGAAGACCAGGTCACGCTCGCGGGCGAAGGCGGCCAGGTCGGAGATCGCCTCGACGCCGGCGGTGGTGGACTGCACCCACGCGAGGCCCGGGCGGAGGCCGTCGGCGGCCTGGCGCATCACGTCCAGGGCCGCGGGGCCGTCGTACACCATGGTCAGGACGACGTCGGCGCCCCGGACCGCCTCGGCGGGGCTGTCGGCGACCGTGACGCCGTCCTCCGTCAGCGGCCGCGCCTTGTCGGGGCTGCGGTTCCAGGCGCGGACGGTGTGTTGGGCGCGGGCGAGGTTGCGGGCCATGGCGGCGCCCATGATGCCGGTGCCCAGGACGCTCACGGTGAGTGTGTCGGTCATGACGTCAACTCTCTGCGGGGGTGCGGTGGTGCTGTCCGGTCTCGAGCTTGCCGGAAGCGGCGCGGAGCGGCACAACCCGGGGGCGGACCTCGGCGGCCCGGTACGGCGTCATCGCGCTGCCGGGAGCGGTTCGACCGTGACGAAACCCTGGGTGGCCGCGGCCGGGACCGGTGCGTCCGGGCCGTAGAGGAGGCCCGCGAGGGCCGGGGTGGCGCGGTAGGCGAAGACGGAGCCGGGGACGCCGAGGATGGCCGGGGTGTCGAGGAGGAAGGGGAGCTCACTGTCCAAGTACTCCGCCCCCGCGGCCAGTTGGTCGGCGGTCGGAGCCCAGTCGGCCGGCATCGTGGTGCGCAGGACGGCGGTGACCATGCGGGTGCAGATGGCGTGGAAGGCGGGCTGTTCCCGATGGGCCCGGGCGATGCGCCCACGGGCGGCGCGGTAGGCGGGGGTGTCGTGGAAGTCGTGGAACTGCGCGACCTGGAGGCGGTCCGGGTCGAGCCGCGCGGTGGCCACGGCACGGGAGACGCGGTTGGCCGTCTGGCGTACGTCTCGGTAGGCGCGGGCGCGGGCGTGCCGGGGTTCGTAGCCGCGGCCGAGGTAGGTGCAGGCCACGATGTCGGTGCCGGGGTGGGCGATCTCGATACGGGTGAAGCGGGCGGCGGCCCAGCGCAGCAGCGCGACGAGCCGGTCCTCGGAGAAGTAGCCGTTGCCGGGGCTGATCCCGAGGAAGACGTGGTGTCCGGCCTCGACGAGGCCGGCGCAGCGCTCCGAGAACGGGGTGGCGACGAAGCCGTCGCCCCGGTGGGCCGCGACGGAGGGTGTCCAGGTCGTCGGCATCGCCCAGTCGTGCATCGTCGTTCCCCCGTGCTCCGTGGTGCTGCGTGTATCCGTGGCCTGCGTGTTCCGTACTGCTCCGGTCGTCGTCTTCGAGCGTAGGAGAGCCCGCGGGCGCGTCGGCCGCGCCGACGGGGAACTCCCGCGGATGGCCGAACGGCATGTGACGGACGCCTCACCGCGCCGCCCGCGCAAGGGCTCGCTTCGCGCCCCGCTCCGGGCGGAGGGTGGGCGGCATGAACGATCACCGCGTGGCACCCGTCAGCGAGGAGGCCGGTGAGGTCCGGCGGTTCTGGGAGGGTCTGGGCCTTCCGGGGCTGGTCGACGTCCACACCCACTTCATGCCCGAGCGGGTCCTGCACAAGGTCTGGGACTACTTCGACTCCGTCGGACCGCTGACCGGCGGGATGGAGTGGCCGATCACGTACCGGACGGAGGAGGCGGAGCGAACGGCCCTGCTGCGGGAGTTCGGCGTCCGGGCCTTCACCGCGATGCTCTACCCCCACAAGCCGGGTATGGCCAGGTGGCTGAACGGCTGGGCCGCCGACTTCGCCGCCCGCACCCCGGACTGTCTGCACACGTGCACGCTCTACCCCGAGCCGGGCGTCGAGGCGTACGTCCGGGAGGCCGTCGAGGCGGGCGCGCGGGTGTTCAAGGCGCATGTGCAGGTGGGTGCGTACGACCCGGCCGACGAACTGCTCCAGGGGGCATGGGGCGTGCTGGCCGAGGCGGGCGTCCCGGTGGTGATCCACTGCGGTTCGGGGCCCGCGCCCGGCAAGCACACCGGCCCCGAGAACATCGCGCGGGTGCTGGCACGGCACCCGCGGCTGCGGCTGATCGTCGCGCACATGGGGATGCCGGAGTACGAGGAGTTCCTGGACCTCGCCGAGCGGTACGGGGAGGTGCGGCTGGACACGACGATGGCGTTCACCGACTTCACGGAGGCGTTCATGCCGTTCCCGGCCGAGGCCCTGCCCCGGCTCACCGACCTGGGCGACCGCGTCCTGCTCGGCTCCGACTTCCCCAACATCCCCTACGCCTACCTGCACCAGCTCCGCTCCCTGGAGCGGCTGGGGCTGGGCGAGGACTGGCTGCGGGCGGTGTGCCACGACAACGCGGCGGACCTGTTCGGCCTGTGACACCGCCCGTGAGCGGTGGCTAGCCGAGCGGCTTCTCCAGGATCGCCTTGCGGTGGCTGAACGTCTCGATGGAGTACCGGCCGTGGTAGTTGCCCATGCCGCTCTCGCCGACTCCGCCGAACGGCAGGTCGGAGACGGTGAGATGGGCGAGGGGCAGTCCGTAGCCGAGGCCGCCGGACGAGGTCTCGTCGGCGATGCGGGTCCGGGTGGTGTCGGAGTCGGTGAACACGTACAGCGCGAGGGGCTTGTCCCGGTCGTTGATGAAGTCGATCGCCGCGTCCAGGCCGGGCACGGTGACGATCGGGAGGATCGGGCCGAAGATCTCCTCCCGCATGACCGGCGCCTCGGGGTCGACGTCGGCGAGGACGGTGGGCGCGATGTACTTGGCCGTACGGTCGCTCTCGCCGCCCACGACCGTGCGGCCGGAGTCGAGCAGGCCGGTGAGGCGGTCGAAGTGCCGTTCGTTGATGATGCGGCCGTACTCGCCGGAGCGGGCCGGGTCGGCACCGAAGAGCGTCTCGACGGCCTTGACGAACAGCGGCTCCAGGGCGGCGGCGGTGTCCGGGTCGGTGAGGACGTAGTCCGGGGCGACACAGGTCTGTCCGGCGTTGAGGAACTTGCCGCGGACCAGTCGGTCGGCGACCACGGCGAGGTCGGCGTCGCGGTCGACGAACGCCGGGGACTTGCCGCCCAGTTCGAGGGTGACCGGGGTGAGGTGCTCGGCGGCGGCGCGCAGGACGATCCGGCCGACCGTGCCGTTGCCGGTGTAGAAGATGTGGTCGAAGCGCTCGGCGAGCAGGGCCGTGGTCTCGGGGACCCCGCCCTCGACGACGGCCACCGCGTCGGTGTCCAGGTAGGCGGGCAGCAGCCGGGCGATCGCCGCGGAGGTGGCGGGGGCCAGCTCGCTCGGCTTGGCGACCACCGCGTTGCCCGCGGCGAGGGCGCCGACCACCGGGGCGAGCAGCAGCTGGGCCGGGTAGTTCCAGGGGGCGATGACGAGGACGACGCCGAGCGGGTCGTACTGGGTCCAGGCGGTGGCGTCGGCGCCCAGGTGCGGCGGGACCGGCGCGGACTCGGGGCGCAGCCAGTCGGTGAGGTGGTCCAGGGTGTGGTCGATCTCGCGGATCGTGAAGTCGATCTCGGTGCGGAAGGCCTCGGTGGAACTCTTGCCCAGGTCGGCGTGGAGGGCCGCGGCCAGCTCCGTGCCCTTCTCCGTGAGCAGCTCGCGCAGGCGGCGCAGCTGGGTCGTGCGCCACTCGACGGGCTTGGTGCGGCCGCTGCGGAAGGTGGCGCGCAGTCGGGCGACGACGTCGGCGGGCTGCTCGGGGGCGGGGTGGTTCACGGGATGCCTCGCTGGGGGTGCGCGGGCCTTGCGGCCGGGTCTCGACGGTCAGATGTATATTGCAACCTTTTTGGGGTCCCGGTCCATTCCGGCTCGTCGGCACTACTTTCCGTGACGGGTCGTGAGCGATCGGCGCCGAGCCTCCAGGTACCCGCGTTCCGCCGGGTTCTCGGTGAGTTCGGCAGCCCTCGCGTAGGCGTCCGCGGCCTCCGTGGCACGGTCCAGGCGGCGCAGCAGATCGGCCCGGACGGCGTGCAGGACGTGGTAGCCGTCGAGGTCCAGGGCGTCCACGAGGGCGAGGGCGGCCGCCGGTCCGTCCGTCTCGGCCACGGCGACCGCGCGGTTGAGGGCCACGACCGGGCTGGGGGCCACGGCCATGAGCTGGTCGTAGAGCCGGCGGACCTGGTCCCAGTCGGTGGGCGCGTCGCTGTGCACGGCCTGGATGGCGGCCTGGATCTGGTACGGCCCGGGCCGGTTCCGGCGCAGACATCGCCGTACGAGTGACTGGCCCTCGGCGATCAGCTCGCGGTCCCAGCGGGCGGGGTCCTGCTCGGACAGGGGGACGAGGGCGCCGGTGTCGTCGGTGCGGGCCGCTCGGCGGGACTCGACGAGCAGCATCAGCGCGAGCAGGCCGGTGGCCTCGGGCTCGTCCGGCATCAGCTCGGTCAGCAGCCGGCCCAGGCGTACGGCCTCGTCGCACAGCTCGGGTGTGCCGCCGTAGCCCTCGTTGAAGATGAGGTAGACGACGGCGAGGACGCCGCCCAGCCGGTCCGGGAGGTCGGCGTCGCGGGGGACGCGGTAGGGGATGCGGGCGTCGCGGATCTTGGCCTTGGCGCGGACGAGGCGCTGGGCCATGGTCGGCTCGGGGACCAGGAAGGCGCGGGCGATCTGTGCGGTGCTGAGGCCGCCGAGCAGGCGGAGGGTGAGGGCGACCCGGGCCTGGGGTGCGAGCGCGGGGTGGCAGCAGGTGAAGAGGAGCCGGAGCCGTTCGTCGCGCACGGGGCCCTCCTCGGGCGGTTCGTCGCAGGCGTGCAGCAGGGCCGCCTCGGCGTGCCGGGCCGCACGGGTGGACTCACGGCGCAGCCGGTCGATGGCGCGGTTGCGGGCGGTGGTGATGATCCAGCCGGCCGGACTGGGCGGCACACCCGTCTCCGGCCAGCGGCGCACCGCCGCGGCGAAGGCGTCCTGAACCGCTTCCTCGGCGAGGTCGATGTCACCGAGGAAACGGACGAGAACGGACACGGCACGGCCGTACTCCGCGCGGAAGACGGTTTCGATGTCGGGGGCGGGCGAGCGGTCGGGGGCCGGGCCGCGGTCGGGGACCGGATTCCGGTCGGGCGCAGATCCCTGGTCGGGGCCCAGTCGGTGGTCGGGGCCCGGTCGGTGGTCGAGGCCCGGTCGGTCGTCGGGGCCCGGTCGGTCGTCGGGGCCCGGTCGGTGGTCAGGGGTCGGCCCCTTGCCGGGCGCCCGCCGGCGGCCAGGCGCCGGCCCGCGGTCGGGCGTCAGGCGATGGTCGGGAGCCGGACCGTGTTCAGGGGCCGGCCCTTGGTCGGGCGGCAGCCCAAGGTCAGGGGCCGGCCCGTCGTCAAGGGCCGGGCCCTGGTCGGGCGGCAGACGGTGGTCGGGGCCCATGTGTCCTCTTCGGTGCGGTGCCGTCGGGTCTCCTCGGCCGGTGCCGTCAGTCCTCGGACTCGTGCTGGAAGGGGCGTACCTCGATGGGCAGGGTGGTTGCCAGGGCCGCCTTGCGGGCCCACTCGAGGGCCGCGTCCAGGTCGGGGGCCTTCACCACGCAGATGCCGCCGAGCTGTTCCTTGCCCTCGGCGTACGGGCCGTCGGTGATCAGGACGTCGCCGTCGCGGGGGCGCAGCACGGTCGAGGCGTCGGGGCCGTGCAGGCCGCCGGCGAAGACCCAGGCCCCGGCCTCGCGGAGCTCCTGGTGGAAGACGTCGAGCCGTTTGCCGATCTCGGCCATCACCTCGGGCGCGGGCAGCTCGTCCCAGCCGGGCTGCATGACGTTGAGCAGGTAGTACTTCATGGCGTTCTCCTCCTGTGAGCTTGTCTCACCTCCTACACGAACGCCACACCCCCGGATCGACACCGCGCGCCAGGCGATCGGGAGAATCCTCTCCATGACCTCCGCACCGCACCCGCTCCTCGCCACCGCGCACGCCCTCGCCGACGGCCTCCTCGCCCCGCAGGCCGCGCGGGTCGACCAGGAGGGCGTGCCCGTGAGCCACATCGAGGCGATCCGGCGGTCGGGCCTGCTCGGGATGAGCGCGCCGGTGGAGTACGGCGGTGCCGGCGCCCCCGACGCCGTGGCGCGGGAGGTCCAGGAGATCCTCGCCGGGGCGTGCTGCTCGACCTGGTTCGTGCAGACCCAGCACCACACGCCGGTCAGGATGCTCGCGCAGTCCGGCCTGCCGGTGCGGGAGCGGCTGTTGCGCCCGCTGGCGAGCGGTGAGCTGCTGGGCGGTATCGCGTTCGCGCACGTCCGTGCTTTTCCGCGGGTTCCGGTGCGGGCGACGGCCGAGCGGGGCGGCTGGCGGTTCGACGGCACGGTGCCCTGGTACACCGGCTGGGGTCTGAACGACGTGCTGCTGCTGGCCGGGGTGACCGGGGACGACGAGGTGGTGTTCGCGTTCACCGAGGCCCGCGAGCAGCCGGGACTGCGGGCGTCGGAGCCGATGCGGCTGGCGGCGCTCACCGCGTCCCGCACGGTGTCCCTGACGCTGGACGGTCTGTGGCTGCCCGACGAGTCGGTGGTGCTGCGCACCCCGCAGGAGAAGTTCGCGCTGGTCGACCTGCCCCGCAACACCAACGCCTCCCCCGCCGTCTTCGGGGTGGCGTACGCGGCGCTCCGGGTACTGGCGGACGCCGGGGAGCCGGAGACCGCGGATGCCCTGCGCGGCCGCCTCGACGAGGTGCGAGGTCAGGCGTACGAGCTGGCCGGGCATCCCGTCCCGCACGAGCGCGTCGCCGAACGGCTGGCGCTCAAGACGCGGTCGTACGACCTGATGCGCGCGGCCACGACCGCGGCGGTCGTGGCCGGTGGCGGCCGGGCCACGGCCCTCGACGGCACCGCCCAACGGCTGTTCCGCGAGGGGATGTTCCTGCTCGTGCAGGGGCAGACGGCCGAGGTGCGCCAAGCGCATCTGGCCGCCCTCGCGCGGAGCTAGTCGAGCAGGGCCGCCATGAGCGCGGCGGGGGCGTCCTCCTGGACGAGGTGACCGGCGCCGGGGATCAGTTCGAGCCGCGCCCGCGGGATGCGGGCCACGAGTTCACGGCCCTTGTCCGCGGGGATCCAGGTGTCGTCCTCGCCCCAGCACACCAGGGTCGGGATCGTGATCTCCCCGTATCTGTCCTGGACTTCGTCGGTGTACCGCTGGTCGGCCTGGGCGATCTGCCGGTAGAAGGCCGCCTGGCCGGACTCGCCGAGCCAGGGTTCGACGAGCCGGTCGAGGACCGTGGGGTGCAGTCCGGGGCTGCTGGCCGAGCTCACGTACTCGCGGACCAGCGCCCGGTGCAGGGCGGGCGGCAGTCGGTCGAAGACCTCGGAGTGTTCGCCGACGAGCCGGAAGAACGGCGACCCCCAGGGGGCGAGCGCCACCGGGTCGACGAGGGTGAGCGAGCGGTAGCGGGCGCCGTGCAGCAGATGGGCCCGCAGCGCCACCGCACCGCCGAAGTCGTGCGCCACCACCCGGGGTTCGGCCAGGCCCCAGTGCGCGAGCAGCTCGGTGAAGACCCTGCCCTGGGCCGCCAGGGAGACGTCCTGGCCGTCGGACATCTCCGAGGCCCCGTAGCCGGGCATGTCCCACACGAACACGTGGTGGCGACGGGCCAGGGCGCGGACGACGGCACGCCAGACGTACGACGAGAAGGGCGTGCCGTGCAGGAGGACGACCGGATCGCGGTCGGGGTCCCCGAGGCTGTCCCAGCGGACCTCCCCGGAGCTGCTGCGGAAGGTCCTGGTCAACGACCACTCGCTCACGGGCACCTGTCCTCTCCGTCGGCATGGAGCGCCCCGTCAGGGAACCGCGCGGCCCGCCACGCATCACCCGCACCCGACGGACACTCCGACCGTTCAGCTCGCGAACGGCACCTGCGCCGAGGAGACAGAACGCTCACCGACAGGATGTCGCCACAGCCCCTGCGCCGCCAGCCGCGGCAGAACTCCCTCGCCGAACCAGTACGCCTCCTCCAGATGCGGGTAGCCGGAGAGCACGAACTCGTCGATGCCCAGGGCGTGGTACTCCTTGATCCGCTCGGCGACCTCGTCATGGCTGCCGACCAGCGCGGTGCCCGCCCCGCCGCGCACCAGACCGATGCCGGCCCACAGATTGGGGTGGATCTCCAGGCGGTCGCGCTCGCCGCCGCCGTGCAGGGCGAGCATCCGCTGCTGCCCCTCGGACTCGCTGCGGGCGAGTCCGGCCTGCACCGACCGGACGGTCTCGGGGTCGAAGCCCGCGAGGAGGCGGTTCGCCTCGGCCCAGGCCTGCTCGGAGGTGTCGCGGGTGATGACGTGCAGCCGGATCCCGAAGCGCAGGGTGCGGCCCTGCTTGGCCGCGAGGGCCCGGATCCAGGCGATCTTCTCGGCGACCTGCGCGGGCGGCTCGCCCCAGGTGAGGTACACGTCGACGTACTTGGCGGCGACCTCCCCTGCGATCGGCGAGGACCCGCCGAAGTACACCTCGGGCACCGGGTCGGGCACCCGGGCCAGCCTGGCGTCCTCGACCTGGAGGTGCTCGCCGTTCAGGTCGACGGTCTTGCCCTCCCACAACCCCCGTACCACTTCCAGGAATTCTCCGGTACGGCGGTAGCGCGCGTCCTTGTCGAGGAAGTCCCCGTAGGCGCGCTGCTCGTGGCTCTCGCCGCCCGTGACCACGTTGAGCAGGAGCCGTCCGCCAGACTGGCGCTGGAAGGTGGAGGCCATCTGGGCGGCGAGCGTCGGCGAGACGAAGCCGGGCCGGAAGGCGACCAGGAACTTCAGCCGCTCGGTGTTCTGGCTGACCATGGCGGTGGTCAGCCACGCGTCCTCGCACCAGGCGCCCGTGGGGGTGAGCGCGCCCACGAACCCCAGGTCCTCGGCCGCGCGGCCGATCTGGCTCAGGTAGGCGACCGTCGGCGGCCGGTCCCGTCCGGAGACGGTGGCGGGGGTGCCGTGACCTCCGCCCACGACATGGCGGCTGTCGCCGTTGGTGGGCAGGAACCAGTGGAAGGTGAGGGACACGTGGGGGTCTCCGATCTCTGGAAGGTGCCGCTAGAGCAGTCCGTGGCGGGGTGGCCGGGTGCCGCCCAGGACATACCGGCCGATGTGCTGGATCTTCCAGCGGGTCGGGTCGTGCAGGGTGTGGGTCCGGGCGTCACGCCAGTGCCGGTCCAGGTTCAGCGACTTGAGGGCCGCGCGCGTGCCGGAGACCTCGAAGAGGGCGCTCGCCACGTCCACCGCCGCCCGGGCCGCCGACACCTTGGCGGCCGCGACCGCGATGGACGCCTCCGCCGCCGAGTCGTCGGTCAGGTCGGCCTGCGCACGGTCGACCGTGCGGGCGGCTTCCCGCAGCAGCGCGTCCGACGCCCTTACCTCGACGGCCAGTTCACCGAAGCGCTGGATCAGCAGTGGATCCTCGGCGGCGGTCTCGACCCCGCTCTCGAACCACGGGCGGCTCTTCGTGCGGACGAACTCGGCCGCCTCCGCGAGCGCCGCCGCGGCGATCCCGGCGTCGATGGCCGCGTGCAGCAACTGGGCGACCGCTCCGTGCAGTTGCGGGCCTTCGAAGGTGAGGTGGTGCGGGAGGACCCGGTCGTCCGGGACCTCGACGCCGTCGAGGCGGACGGTGCCGCTGGCCGTCGTACGCTGACCGAGTCCGTCCCAGTCGTCGACGACCGTGACGCCGGGAGCGTCCCGGGGGACGTAGGCGACGTGCAGCTTGTCGTCGTCGGCGCGGGCCAGCACCGGGATCCAGTCGGCGAACAGGGCGCCGGTGGAGTAGTGCTTGACGCCGTCGAGGCGGTAGGAGCCGTCGGATCGGGGGTGCAGACGGGTGCGGATGTCCTGGACGTGCTTGGTGCCCGCCTCGGACTGGGCGTTGCCGAAGCGGCGGCCGGCGAGCAGTTCGGCGAAGAAGAACTTCTGTTGCCCGTCGGTGCCCTGACGGCGGATCACATTGACGTAGGCGAAGTGGCTCTGCGGGATCTGGGCCAGGCTCGCGTCGGCGGCGGCGAGCAGGCGGAAGATCTCGGCGAGGGTCGGCGCGCTCACGTCGGCCCCGCCGTGCTCGGCGGGGACGGTGACGGCGAGCAGTCCGGAGGCGGAGAGGCGGTCCAACTCCTCGTGCGGCAGCCTGCGTTCGGCGTCCCGGGCGGCGGCGCCGGCGCGGAACTCGTCGGCGAGCGACGCGGCGACCGCGAGGGCCTCCGCGTCGTCGGCGATCACATGGGCGGCCATGCGGTTCAGACCGCCGCCGCCAGGACCGGCCGTCGGCCCAGCGCGGTCGAGAACTGGTCGATGACCTGGGTCAGGGCCTCGGTCGCCGGCGGCGCCACGCTCAGCGAACCGTCCTCGAGCACGGTGATGTCCTTGTCGAGGGTGAACCAGCCCTGCACGATGTGCGCCGCGCCCATGGAGCTGAGGACGGGCCGCAGGGCGTAGTCGATGGCGAGGACGTGGGCGGTGGAGCCGCCGGTGGCCAGGGGCAGCACGGTCTTGCCGGCGAGGGCGTACTGCGGGAGCAGGTCGAGGAGCGCCTTGAGGACTCCGGAGTACGACGCCTTGTAGACCGGGGTGCCGACGACCACGCCGTCGACGCTGGCGAACAGCTCGGTGGCCTCGACGATCGCCGGGTGTGTGAAGTCCGCGCCGAGCAGGGCCTCGGCGGGGATGGTGCGCACGTCGAGCGGGATCACCTCGTGGCCCTGGGCGGCGAGGCGCCGGTCGAGGTGGCGCAGCAGCCGGTTGGTGCGGGAGGAGGCGGAGGGACTGCCGGAGACGGACAGGACGGTGGCCATGCGGTCCTCTTTCGGGGAGGAGGGGCGGGGCGCCCCCGGTTCAGGAGGGGGCGCCCCGGGGAAGCGGTCAGGAGTACCAGGTGGGTTCGGGCAGTTCGCCCTCGAGGACCCAGCGGCCGACCTCGCGCCGCTTGTAGGCGACGGGGTCGTGGAGGGTGTGGGTGCGGACGTTGCGCCAGAACCGGTCCAGGCCCTCCGAGGTGGCCGTGGAGCGGGCGCCGGTGACCTCGAAGATCCGGCTGGAGATCTCCAGGGCCACGTCGGTGGCGCGGGCCTTGACCGCGGCCACCCGGACCTCGAAGTCGCCGCGGGTCCTCTCCGTGACCGCGTCGGGGTCGTCGTGCAGCTTCTGTCCTTCGGCGGCCACGGCGTCGGCGAGGGCCTCGGCCGCCCAGAGCTTGGCGGTGAGGTCGCCGTAGGTGTCGATGACGTACGGCTCGTCGACCGCGCGCTCGAAGCCGCCGTGCAGCCAGGAGCGGGACTTCTCCCGGGTGTAGGTGGCGGCCGTCTCCAGCGCGCCGCCCGCGATGCCCAGGTAGAAGTTGACGAAGACCAGCTGGATGGTGGGGACGTTGAGGGTGTTGTAGATCCGCGGCTGGAACACCTTGTCGACGTATCCGGCCGCGTTCGCCCACGGGGTACGGACGCCGTCGAGGGTGACGCCGCCGCTCTCGGTGAGGCGCTGGCCGATGTTGTCCCAGTCGTCGTGGAAGGTCAGTCCCTCGCTGTCGGAGGGCACGATGGCGAAGACGTGCTGGTCGGTGCCTTCCAGGACGCCTTCGAGGACGGTGACGTCGGAGACCTTGCTGCCGGTGGAGAAGGTCTTGCGGCCGGTGTAGACGAGGTCGTCGCCGTCCTCGGTCACGACGACGTCCTTGTCGCGCGGGTTGACCGCGCCGCCGAAGAACCAGCGGTTGCGGCTGGCCTCCGCCTCGACGTGCTCCCACTGCTCGCGGGTGCCGACCAGGCGGGCGGCCCAGAACCACAGGTAGTGGTAGCCGAGCAGCTGGCCGATGGAGCCGTCGGCCTTGGCGACCTCGCGGACGACCCGGTAGGCGGTGGGCCAGTCCTGGCCCGCGCCGCCGTGCTCGGTGGGGCCGAGCAGGGTGACCAGTCCGGCGTCCTTGAGGAGCTGGACCTCGGCGTACGGAGTGGCCCCCGCACGGTCGCGGTCGGCGGCGTCGGTGGCGAGGACGGCGGCGACCTCGGCGGCCCGGGCGATCCAGTCCTCGGCGGTCTCGGGGGCCGGGCGGTTCTGCCAGTCGGTGTGGGTGACGGTGCTCATCTGTGTGACCTCCTCAGACCTGGGCGGTGGCGGACTCGGGGAGCTGGGCCTCCAGCTCGCGGACGAGGGGCAGCACCCGCTTGCCGAAGTACTCGACCTCCTCGTGGTAGTGCAGGAAGCCGAGGAGGAAGAGGTCGACGCCGAGCTTCTTGTAGGCGACGATCCGCTCGGCGATCTGCTCCGGGGTGCCGATGAGGCCGGTGCGGAAGCCGTCGTTGTACTGGACCAGGTCCTCGAAGGTGGAGTCCTGCCACATGCCCTTCTTGTCGCCGGTGGACTGTCCGGCCTGCTTCACGGCGGCGCCGAAGCCCTCGACGGCCTCGTGGTCGGCCTTGGCGACGATCTCCCGCAGCGTGTCGCGGGCCTCGGCCTCGGTGTCGCGGGCGATGAGGAAGCCGTTGAGGCCGAACTTCGGTGCGGTGCGGCCGACTTCGGCGGCGGACTTGCGCACGTCGGTGATCTGCTCGACGACCCCGTCGAAGTCCTTGCCGTTGGAGAAGTACCAGTCGGAGACGCGGCCGGCCATCTGCCGGGCGGCGGTGGAGTTGCCGCCCTGGAAGATCTCCGGGTGCGGGCGCTCGACGGTGTTGAGGGGCTTGGGCTTGAGGGAGAAGTCCCGCAACCGGTAGAAGTCGCCGCCGAGTTCGGCGTGGTCCTCGGTCCAGATCTTGCGCAGGGCGGTGATGAACTCCTCGGAGCGGCGGTAGCGCTCGTCGTGCTCCAGCCAGGGCTCGCCGAGGGCGGTGAACTCGCCCTTGAACCAGCCCGAGACGACGTTGACGGCGAAGCGGCCCTGGGAGAGGTGGTCGGCGGTGGCGCCGAGCTTGGCGAGGACGCCGGGGTGCCACAGGCCGGGGTGGACGGCGGCGATCACCTTCAGGCGTTCGGTGGCCAGCAGCAGGGCGAGGCTGAAGCTCGTCGACTCGTGCTGGTACTCGGCGCCGTAGCTGGCCATGTAGCGGACCTGGCTGAGGGCGTACTCGAAGCCGTTGTTCTCGGCCAGGACGGCGAGTTCGCGGTTGTAGTCGTAGCCCCAGTCGGTGCGCTGCTCGATCTTGCTGGTGACGAGTCCTCCACTGACGTTGGGGACCCAGTAGGCGAATTTCACGGGCGCGGCAGGCATGCGTGACTCCTGTTGCGGAATGTTTTCGGGCACGCCGAATTCAGGACATGGTCAGGGCATGGGTGAATTCGGCGTGGGAAAAGGGGAAAGCACGGCGGATCGAAGGGGGTTGATCAGGCCGCGGCGCAACAGGAGGCGCTGGAGACGCGCGCGAGGTCGACATGGCGTCGCCGCGTGAGGTCCAGTCGCATCTTCATGTCGTCGATCGTGACAGCCGCCCGTGAGAGGCGTCAAGGAAAACCCGACCGGTCTCGTATCGCGGACCATTGAATTTCACGAACGTGTGACAGGGAAACCCTTGAACCGGGCGGTAATTGCCGCGCATTCTGCGGGGCATGCGGACGGAACAGCTGGAATACATCGCCGCGGTGACCCGGCTCGGCTCCCTGCGCCGGGCGGCGGAGGAACTGCGCCTGTCGCAGCCCGCGTTGAGCGAGACCGTGCGGAACCTGGAGCGGGAGCTCGGGGTCGACCTGCTGGAGCGCAAGCGGTCCGGGGCGACGATGAGCGCGGAGGGCCAAGAGCTGCTGCCGCACATCGTGGGGGTGCTGGAGGCGGTGGACCGGCTGCGGGTGGCGGCGGGCGAGCAGCACCGCATCAGCCGTATGGTCCGCGTCGGCACGGTGAACGCGGCGACCGTACCGCTGCTCATCCCGGCGGTCGAGGACTTCCGGGCCGCGCATCCGGTCACCCAGGTCAAGGTGGTCGGCGCGCAGCAGACCGACATCCACCGGGCGCTGTCGGAGGGCGGGTTCGACCTGGGGCTGGTCAACCACCTCGACGGCGACGACACACCGGCCGGTTTCGAGTCGACGCAGCTGCTGCGCGGGCGGCCGGTGGTGTGCCTGCGCCCGGACAGCCCGTTGGCCGCGGGCGCGTGTGTGTCGGTGGACGATCTGCTGGATCAGCCGTTGATCGCCATGCGCAGCGGTTATGTCATGCACCGCTTCGTCCACCGGTTGCTGGGCGGCCGTGGCTCGTCCTTCGCGTACTCCACCGACGGCGCCGAGATGGGCAAGCTGATGGTGGCCGAGGGGCTGGGGGTGACCGTGCTGCCGGACTTCAGTGTGGTCGGGGACCCGCTGGAGCGGCAGGGCACGATCACCCACCGGCCGATCGAGGGGGACTCCACCCGAGTGCTGCTGATGCTCCAGCGGCGCAGGGCCGAGTCGGTGCCGCAGGCGGCCCGGGATCTGCACGAGGCGTTCGTGCGCCGGGCCCGGCAGCTGGGCGGGACACTCGCCCCGCCCGGCTGAGCCGTCCGTTCAGTCCTCGTCCCGGCCCGGGACGACCACGAGGAACGCGTCGGACTGGATGTCCATCACCACGGTCGCCGGCTCACCCTGCGCCCGCCTCTGTGCCGCGTACTCCTCTGCCGGCCACGATCCGCGCGGAGCTCCCGCAGGAAACCGCTCCAACACCTTCGCGCTCATAGCGGCAGACACCTCCAACATCGCTGACGAACCGTCTCGTACCGGTCCGGTTGCCCGGGATTCGGGCGGACATGTTCACGTCTTCGGGTTTTCGTGGACCGTGGTCGGCCACCAGACGCCGGGTCCGATGTCCCGTACCAGTGCGGGCACGAGCAGGGACCGGACGACGAGGGTGTCGAGCAGGACGCCGAAGGCGACGATGAAGGCGATCTGGGCAAGGAACGCCAGCGGGATCACCCCGAGGGCGGCGAAGGTGGCGGCCAGCACCACGCCCGCGGAGGTGATGACGCCGCCGGTGGTGACCAGGCCCCGGATCGTTCCCTGGCGCACGCCGTGGCGCAGCGACTCCTCGCGGACCCGGGACATCAGGAAGATGTTGTAGTCGACGCCTAGGGCGACGAGGAACACGAACCCGTACAGCGGCACGGAGGGGTCGGTGCCGGTGAAGCCGAGCACATGGCGGAGGACGAGGGCGGAAACGCCCAGCGTGGTCAGGAAGTTGAGGGCCACCGTGGCCACCAGGAGCACGGGCAGCAGCAGTGAGCGCAGCAGCACGACGAGGATGAACAGGATGATCGCGAGGACCACGGGGACGATGAGGGTGCGGTCGTGCTCGGCGGTGCGCAGGGTGTCGTACTGCTGGGCCGTGTAACCGCCGACCAGGGCGTCGGCGTCCGGCACCTGGTGCAGGGCGGTGCGCAGCCGGGCGACGGTCGCCTTGGCGGTATCGCTGTCGGGGGCGGCCTCGAGGGTGACGTCGACGCGCACCCGGCCGTCGACGACGAGCGGTTGGGCACCGGGGCGGCCGGAGGCGCTGACCGGGGCGGCGGAGGCGACACCCCGGGTGTCCCGCGCCGCCCGGACGACCTCGGTCAGCCGGCCGGCGTCCGCGACGACCACGGCGGGGTTGCCCGAACCTGCCGGGAAGTGCCGGCTGAGGGTCTGCTGGGCGGCGACGGAGGGGGCGTCGTCGACGAAGGTCTCGGCGAGGGGGATGCCCTTGGAGGTGAGGGCGGGTGCGAAGGCGGCGCCGGCGAGCAGCACGACGAGGGTGAGCGCCCAGACCTTGCGCGGTGCCGCGTCGACGAGGGCGGCGACCCGGTGCCAGACGCCGTTGTGGTTCTCGTCCGCGGGGCGGGGGCGGGCGGGCCAGTAGGCGGCGCGGCCCAGCAGGGCGAGTGCGGCGGGCAGGAAGGTCAGGGAGGTGAGGACGGCGCAGGCGATGCCGATGGCACCGACCGGGCCGAGGGCGCGGTTGTTGGTGAGGTCGCTCAGCAGCAGGGCGAGCAGTCCGAGTGCCACGGTGGCCGCGCTGGCGACGATCGCCGCCCAGGACCGCCGCAGGGCCGCCCGTGCGGCGGTGAACCGCTCGGTGCCCCGGGCGAGTTCCTCGCGACAGCGGGCGGTGAGCAGCAGGGCGTAGTCGGTGGCCGCGCCGATCACGAGGATGGAGAGGATGCCCTGGACCTGTCCGTCGACGCGGACGACGTCGTGGTCCGCGAGGACGTACACGACGGCGCAGGCGACGCCGAGGGCGAGGACCGAGCCGAGGATGATCACCACGGGCAGGAGCACGCTGCGGTAGACCAGCAGCAGGATGACCAGGACGACGGCCAGCGCGACGGCGAGGAGCAGTCCGTCGATGCCGGCGAAGGCGTCGGCGAGGTCGGCCTGGGTGGCGGCCGGTCCGGCGAGCTGGACGGTGGTGCCGGGGACGCGCTCGGCGGCGGACCGTATCCGGTCGAGGGTGTCGGCGAGGCCGTCGCCGAGGTCGGGACGGAGCGGGACGACTGCCTCCAGCGCCTTCCCGTCCTCGGAGGGGATCGCCGGGGACACCTCGCCGGTGACGCCCGGGGCGTCGGCGAGGGAGCGCAGCACCCGGTCGGCGTCGGCCTTCCGGTCGGTGACGGTGTCGCCGGTCCAGACGAGGATCACGGGCAGGGTCTCGTTCTGCCGGAACTTCTTCTGCTCGGCGATGACCGCGGTCGACTCGGCGCTGCGCGGCAGGAAGGCGGCCTGGTCGTTGGTGGCGACCTCGCCGAGCCGGCCGGCGAAGGGGCCCAGCGCTCCGCCGGCCACGAGCCAGACGGCGATCAGGAGGAGGGGGACGAGCACACGGGTGCGTCGGGCGGCGGGGGACATCGGTCTCCAGGGTCGGCGAACATGTATCTCAATGAAAAACAATCTCAATCATCGAGTTACATCGTGTCGGTGATCGTAGACGACGCCTGTGCTTCCCCTGTCGCCCGGTCGGCGGATGCACCCTCGGCCGGCAGATCCACCGCCGTTCGGGCGGGCCGGACTCAGCCGCCGTTCGCGCAGGCCGGATTCAGCCGCCGTTCGGCCGGGCCGCGGAGAGTTCGTCGTTGAGCGCCTCCAGGAAGCGCACCACCACCGCCAGCTCCTGCTCGTCGAAGCGGGAGCGCGCGGCCTCGGTCGCCTCGGCGAGCGGGCGGAAGTACGAGCGCGCGGCCGCCCGGGCGTCCGGCTCGTAGTGGAGGTGCACGACCCTGCGGTCCGCGCTCTCCCGGACCCGGCGGATGTGGCCCGCCCGCTCCAGCCGGTCCACGCACGCCGTCACCGCGCCCGAGGTCAGTCCGAGGTGCCGGCGCAGCCCGCTGGGGGTCATCGGCTCGTCCGCGTCCATGATCGCGGCGAGCGCCTGGATGTCCGTGGCGTGCAGACCGTGGTCGCCCGCGAAACCCTGGACGAGCCGGTTGATCTCGCCGTTCATGCGGCGCAGCCGTACCGCGAAGGCGTACAGGTCGGTCGGCGGCCCGTCCGTGCCGGTATCCGGTCGCTCGCGCTGTTCCCGCTGGTCTGCTGTGGCCACGTGATCAGCGTATAGAAGCGCTGCCCGACAGCGGGCCGGGACCGCATCCGAACCGCCCCCGGCGACGGAAGTGATCGCGAGAGGGGCGACAGGAAGGGCAGGGACGCGATGGATCACGACGGCACGCGCGCGGGGCCGCGCTGTCTGGTGACCGGTGCGACGGGATACATCGGGGGTCGCCTGGTTCCCGAGCTGCTCGACGCGGGGTACCGCGTACGGTGTCTGGCCCGCTCCCCCGGCCGGCTGCGCGACCACCCCTGGGCCGACCGCGCCGAGGTGGTGGGCGGCGACGTGACCGACCCGGCGTCCGTCGCCCGGGCCATGGACGGGGTGGACGTGGCGTACCACCTGGTGCACGCGATGGGGTCCGGCGACGACTTCGAGGAGACCGACCGCAAGGCCGCGCGGATCTTCGCCGAGGAGGCCCGGGACGCGGGCGTGCGGCGGATCGTCCACCTCAGCGGGCTCACCCCGGCCGGGGTGCCCGAGCGCGAGCTCTCCCCGCATCTGCGCTCCCGTGCCGAGGTGGCCCGCATCCTGCTCGACTCCGGGGTCCCGACCACGGTCCTGCGGGCGGCGGTCGTCATCGGCTCCGGCTCGGCCTCCTTCGAGATGCTGCGGTACCTGACCGAGCGCCTGCCCGTGATGGTCACCCCGAGCTGGGTGCACACCCGGATCCAGCCGGTGGCGGTCCGCGATGTGCTCCGGGCTCTCGTCGGCAGCGCGAGCATGCCGTCCGACGTGAGCCGCGCCTTCGACCTCGGCGGACCGGACGTGCTGACGTACCGGCAGATGATGCTCCGGTACGCGGCGATCGCCGGTCTGCCGCGCCGGGTCATCGTGCCGGTGCCGGTCCTCACCCCCGGGCTCTCCAGCCACTGGGTGGGCCTGGTGACGCCGGTGCCCGCCTCGCTCGCCCGGCCCCTCACCGAGTCACTGCGGCACGAGGTCGTCTGCCACGAGAACGACATCGCCC
This sequence comes from Streptomyces sp. LS-MS-L19, assembly GCF_058382285.1. NCBI lineage: Bacteria > Bacillati > Actinomycetota > Actinomycetes > Kitasatosporales > Streptomycetaceae > Streptomyces > Streptomyces sp. LS-MS-L19. The sequence goes on from NZ_JBYCLL010000001.1 coordinate 644,309, forward strand.
GCCACCTCGCCGGGCGGCCCGCCGATCCGATCGGCTTCGACGACGCCGTACGACTGGCTCTCCAGCGGGTGCGGGAGGCGCGGGTCACGACGCGGTGGTCGTCGGCGTCGGTGCCGGGGGCCCCGAGCGATCCGCTGCCCACCGACCCCGACTGGGCGGGCGGCAGCCTCTACAGCGACCACCGCGAGCTGGAGGTCGACGCCTCGCCGGAGGCGCTGTGGCGGGTCGTCGAGGGCATCGGAGGGGAGAACGGCTGGTACTCCTTCCCGCTCGCGTGGGCGGTACGGGGCTGGCTGGACCGGCTGGTGGGCGGGGTCGGACTGCGCCGGGGGCGCCGGGACGCGGCCCGGCTGCGGGTCGGTGACTCGCTGGACTTCTGGCGGGTCGAGGAGATCGAGCCGGGCCGGCTGCTGCGGCTGCGCGCCGAGATGCGGCTGCCGGGGCTGGCCTGGCTGGAGATGACCGTGGTGAGCGGCGCGGACGGCCGCACCCGGTACCGGCAGCGTGCCCTGTTCCATCCGCACGGACTGCTCGGCCAGGCGTACTGGTGGAGCGTCTCCCCCTTCCACGCGGTCGTGTTCGGCGGCATGGCCCGCAACATAGCCCGCGCGGCGGCCAGTTCACCGGCCCGAGAGCCGGATCACGCCTCCGTCCCCTGACCGTCCGGCCCCCTCTGCACCCACCCGGAGCACCCACCATGAGCATCTCGGTCGTCCTGTTCACCTGTGACCTGCGGCTGCACGACCATCCGCCGTTCACAGCGGCCCTCGACGGCACCGAGGAGGTCGTCCCGCTGTTCGTGCGGGACCGGACCGTGGCCGCCGCCGGTTTCGCCGTACCCAACCGGCTGGCGTTCCTCGCCGACTGTCTGCGCGATCTGGACGCCGGGCTGCGCGAGCGGGGCGGCCGGCTGGTGGTGCGCTCGGGCGACCCGGTCGAGGAGGTGTGCAAGGTCGCCGCCGAGGCGGACGCCGACGAGGTGCACATGGCCGCCGACGCCAGTGCGCACGCCCATCGGCGGGAGCGGCGGCTGCGGCGGGCCCTGGAGGGGGACGGCGTACGGCTGCACGTGCACGACACGGTGTCCACGGCCGTCGCCCCCGGTGCGGTGGCCCCGGCGACCTCGGACCATTTCGCCGTGTTCACGCCCTACTTCCGGCGCTGGTCGCAGGAGCGGCTGCGGGAGCCACTCGCTCCGCCGCGGACCGTGCGCGTCCCGGACGGCGTCGGATCCGAGCCGCTGCCGTCCCGCGCCGACCTGTCCGGGCTCTCCGAGGGCCTCGCCGCGGGCGGGGAGAGCACGGGCCGCAAGAGCCTCGCCGGCTGGCTGCGCTCCGGCCTGGCCGCGTACGAGGACCGGCACGACGACCTGGCCGGCGACGCGACCTCCCGGCTCTCCCCGCACCTGCACTTCGGCACCCTGTCCCCCGTCGAGCTCGTGCACCGGGCGCGCAGGGCGGGCGGTCCCGGCGCCGAGGCCTTCGTACGGCAGCTCGCCTGGCGCGACTTCCACCGTCAGGTGCTCGCGGCGCGCCCCGTCGCGGCCGGCGCCGACTACCGCACCCAGCACGACCGTTGGCGCTCCGAGGGGGAGGCCCGCGAGGACGTGGCGGCCTGGAAGGAGGGCCGGACCGGCTACCCGGTCATCGACGCGGCGATGCGCCAGCTGCGGCACGAGGGGTGGATGCACAACCGGGGCCGGCTGCTGACCGCGAGCTTCCTCGCCAAGACGCTGTACGTGGACTGGCGGGTCGGCGCCCGGCACTTCCTGGACCTGCTGGTGGACGGTGACGTGGCCAACAACCAGCTCAACTGGCAGTGGATGGCGGGCACCGGCACCGACACCAGGCCCAACCGGGTCCTCAACCCGGTCCTCCAGGCCAGACGGTACGACCCGGACGGCGCGTACGTCCGCCGCTGGGTGCCCGAACTGGCCGCGCTGGACGGGGCGTCGGTGCACGAGCCGTGGAAGCTGCGGGGACTGGACCGGGCCGCGTTCGACTACCCGGACCCGATCGTGGAACTGTCCGAGGGGCTCGCCCGGTTCAAGCGGGCCCGGGGCCGCGACTGAGTCCACGCTCCCGCTGCGGGGACCCCGGAGGCTGCGGCCGCTCGGCGCCGTACAGGCCGGCGAGCGTGTCGAGGGCGTCCTGGAAGGTCGTCGGCCGCAGCATGCCCTGACCGGTACGGCCGAGCCAGCCGGAGCCGCCCAGGATCACCAGGGGCCTCCTGCGCGCGCCCTTCACGCCCCACTGGGTGCCCGCGAGGTGCCGGGCCAGCGGGAGGCTCGCCGTGGAGCGGGCCTGCGCCCACAGGACGACGGCCGCCGGACCGAGCCGCTCCACGGCGGCGGTCAGCGCCTCGGCGGGTACGGCGGCCCCGAACATCCTGGTGGGCAGGCGCAGTTCGCTCAGCCCGGCGTTGAGCGCCTCCAGCGCGAGCGTGTGCTGCTCCCCGGGGACACAGGCCAGCACCACGGGACCGGGGCCGGGCGCGTCGCCGTGCCGGGCCGGCGGGTGGGCGCAGCGGCGCAGCGCGCTGGACATGTGCCAGGACAGCAGGTGCTCGACCTCGACGTAACGGTCCCCGGACGAGGCCCACTTGCGGCCCACCGCGTGCAGCGTCGGCACCATCACCTCCTGCCAGGCGACGGCCAGGCCATGGGTCGCGACCGCCGCCGCCAGCTGCTCCTCCACGGCGGGCGCGTCGAGGCGTACGGCGGCCCGGGCCAGGCCCCGGCACTCCTGCCGCACGTCACCCAGGGGGAGGGTGCCCGCCGCCCTGGACCGGGACGGCGGTTCCGGTGCCCTTGACGGAGGCGGACCAGCTGCCGGCTCCACCGCTGGTCGCGCGGTCGCGCTGCCCACCGTCTCCCGGGAGCCCGCCGCCTTGGCCGCGCGCGCCGCCTCGGCGGGCGGCACACCCGCGGAGGTGAGCCGGCACATCGTCTCCAGTACGGCGACATCGGGCGGGGTCCACCGGCGGTGCCGACCGTCGGTGCGGACGGCGGGTCCGATGCCGTAGCGGCGGTCCCAGGAGCGCAGCGTGGTCGGCGAGACCCCCAGCCGCCGGGCCAGGGTGCCGGTGCTGAGGCTCGTCGCGGTGTCGCCCTCCGGAATGTCACGCATGGCCCGACTATACGACGCAGAACCGATGCAAGTTGATGCCCTGGCGCACGGCCACGGACGATGGCGGCCCCTGTCACCCCGTGAGGAGCCGCCGCCTTGACCTTGCTTTCGAGCGCCCTCCCGGTGGTGCCGCCCGAGGAGTCGCCCTGCGAGGAGTCGTCCGGCGACGAGGAGTTGGCGCGGGGGCTGGCGGCGGGGGACGAGGCGTGCCTGGCGGTCGCCTACCGCCGCTGGTCGCCCCTCGTGCACACGCTGGCACGGCGCTCCCTGGGGGACGCGAAGGAGGCGGAGGACGTCACCCAGCAGGTCTTCATCGGCGTGTGGCAGGGGCGGCGGGGCTACCGGCCCGAGCGGGGGACGCTCACCGGGTGGATCGCGGGCATCACCCGCCGCAAGATCGCCGACGCCCTCCGGGCACGCGGCCGCCGGTTCGACCTGGTCGCCTCGGCGGGGCCCCGGCTCGCCCTCCCCCCGCACACCGAGGACCGGACCGAGGCGACCCTGGACGGGCTGGTCGTGCGCGCCGAGCTCGCCAAACTCCCCTCGGCCCAGCAGCGGGTGCTCCGGCTGACGTTCTACGAGGACCTGAGCCAGGTCCAGATCGCCGAACGCACGGGGTGGCCGCTGGGCACGGTGAAGAGCCACGCGCGGCGCGGAATGCACCGGCTGCGGCGCGGACTCGAATGCGCCTTCGATGCAGAAACGGTGCGTTGATCTCAGGCGTGGCCCAGGCGCTGTCCGAGGGCCCGCGAGCACTCCACGGATCGCTACACATAAAGGAAAAATAAGCGCAGAATGTACGCAGGCGGCGCTTACCGCACACCGCACCCACGCGGTCAGGCCTGTGAGTCAAAGGAGACGCGTCATGGCCAACGTCTCGCACACCCGAGGTGACATCACCAGCCACCCCGATGCTTCGGAAATGCGGGAACGCTACGCCCGCATGCTCGGCGGTCGCGATGTGGCGCTCGTGGACGGACCGGTGTTCCTGCTCGGTCTGTACTGCGCCGCATCCCCCTGGATCCTTCACTACACGACGAGCCAGCCCGCTCTCGTGACCCACAACCTCATCGTGGGCATTGCGATCGGTCTGCTCGCCCTCGGGTTCACCCAGACCCCCGAGCGCATGTACGGCCTCAGCTGGGCCTTCTGCGCGGTCGGCGTCTGGATGATCATCGCTCCCTGGGTCGTCGGTGACAGCCCCGACGCCGGTGTGGCGCTGAACAACATCATCATCGGCGCCCTCGCGGTGATCCTGGGGCTGATGTGCACCGCCACGGCGGCGAAGAGCGCCCCCAAGCCGTAGGGCGTCCCGCGGCACAGCAGACGGGAGGGCCGGTCCGCCTGACGTGGACCGACCCTCCCCCTGGCACCGAGGACGGCTCCCGGTCAGGCCGGCGTCACTTCAGGAAGGCACCCAGCTCGCGCCGGTGACCGGCCACCCACTCCCGCGCGGCGCGCACTTCTTCCACGGCCCCCTGCGCGCACAGCCGGAGCATGGCGGGCTCCCCCCGCAGCGCTCCGGCCTCGATGCCGCTCCGGCACCGGTCCTGCCACCACAACACCGTGTCCAGCAGCCCGTCCCGTCCGTCGGGGCCGTAGGCGTCGCAGATCAGCCGGATCCGGCGAGCGGTGTCCCGTACGTCGATGACGCCCGGCCCCAGGTCGAGGTACTGCCAGCACACATGGGCGAGGTCGTGGATCCGCTCGCCCGGAGCGGCCAGGTCCCAGTCGAGGAAGGCCGTGGGGCGCCACGCGGTGTACACGGTGTTCTTCGGCGCGAGGTCGTTGTGGCAGACCACGTCCTGGTCGCCGGCGAGCGCCGTCCCGTGGGTCAGGTCGTGGAAGGCACGCACGAGCCGCGCGACCTCCACCAGCGCCCCGTCCGTACGGGCGGCGGCGCGCTCGCGCGGGGTCACGGCGGCCCGGCCCTCCAGGTAGCCGAACATCTCCCGGCCGTGCCCGTCGGTGCCGAGGAAGCGCGGTGCCCCCGGCCAGTCGGCCCGCTCGAACAGCGCGAGCAACTCCCGTACGAAGTACGACCGTTGCGAGGGTGTGCGCCGCACGGTGTCGCCGATTCGGACGACCTCGTTGACCACGCCCCCACCGAGCACCGACTCCTCCACCCGACCACCTCCCCCGGACAGGATCCCCCCATGGACACGATCCGGCCAAACTCCGTGGTCCAGCGGCGACCCGGCATGTCACTCTCGGCGTATGGATCATGCGGAGGTACTGCTCGTCGGGGGTCGCGCCGGGGTCGGCAAGACGACCGTGGGGTGGGAGGTCTCGGCGCGGCTGCGGGCCGCTGGGGTCGCGCACGCCGTGATCGACGGTGACTTCATGGGGCAGGTGCATCCCGCCCCCGAGGGCGATCCGCACCGGGCGGCGATCGGCGAACGCAACCTGACCGCGGTATGGGGCAATTACGCCGAACTGGGCTACCGCCGCCTCGTGTACGTGAACACCGTGAGCGTCCTCGACGAGGCGACCGGGATGTTCCGGCGGGCCATGGGCGACACCGTGCGGATCGCACGCGTGCTGCTGACCGCCACCGACGAGACGGCGGAAGCGCGCCTGCGCGGACGGGAGTTGGGGTCCGAGTTGGAGTCGGAGGTGCGCGGCGGGGTGCGCAAGGCGCGGATGCTGGACGAACGGGCGCCCGTCGGCACCCTGCGGGTGGTGACCGACGGGCGCACCGTGACGGACATCGCGGACGAGGTGGTGGCCGCCACCGGGTGGGTCCCGGCGGTGGTCAGCTGACGTTCAGTGCCGTGTCGTCGAGGACGAACGAGGTCTGGAGGGTGGAGCCCTCCGTGCCGGTGAACTTGAGGGTGACGGTCTGGCCCGCGTAGCTCGCCAGGCTGAAGCTGCGCTGGGTGTAGCCGGAGGCCGCGTTGAGGTTGGAGTAGGTCGCGAGGGTGCCGAGGACGGTGCCGGAGCTGTTGAGGACCTGGACCTTCAGCGTGTCGTACGCCGTGCTGGTGGTGGTCTCCGCCGTGTCGACGTGCAGGTAGAAGCTGAGCGCGGCGGTGGTGCAGCCGGACGGGATGGTCACCGTCTGCGAGAGCGTGTCGGTGGTGGCGGTGCCGTAGCCGTCGAGCCAGGCGTAGTACGAGCCCGAACGGGGTGTCTGGCTGCTGGAGTTGGTGATGACACCGCTGCTGCCGCTCCAGGTGGTGCTGCCCGACTCGAAGCCATTGTTGCCGAGCAACTGGGCGGCGGTGCAGGTGCCGGAGCCGCCGCCGGTGTCACCCCCGCCGCTGCCGCTGCCGCTCGCGCCGGACAGCCACTCGGTGGCGTTCAGCGCGAGGGCCGCGTTGGTGGCGCCGGAGTCGTTCCAGCCGTCGTAGAGCGTGTTGCCGGACTGGCCGGTGCCGTCGTCGACGGGTGAGCTGTCGCCCCAGAAGGCGACCCGGCCGCTGCCGAAGGTGCTGGTCGCGAAGAAGGCGCCGGTGTTGCCGGAGTAACCGGTGCGGTAGAGCAGGCCCTTGACGGAGGAGTTGTCGGCGGGCTTGAGGGTGGCCGTGGTGCCGCTGGCGATGAGGCTCTTGGTGACGCCGCCGAAGGAGCCGTGCAGCACCGGGTTGCTGCTGTCGCTGATCGCCGAGGGGTAGTCGGAGCTGATGTTGAGCGAGTCGATGGAGAAGCCGAACGGGTCGGTGGAGTCGACGCTGTTGTTGGTCATCAGGTCGTTGAGGATCTCGACCGCGTCCTCACCGTCGTTGTTGCGGTCGGAGCCGGTGTGGTCGGAGATCATGAAGAGGCCGCCGCCGTTCTTCACGAAGGTCATGATCGCCGTCTTCTCGGCGGTGGTGAAGAGCGTGTTGGGCTCGGGCAGGACCAGGGTGTCGAAGTTCGACAGGTCGGTGGCCGAGGAGCCGCCGTAAGTGAGGGCGCTCGTCGCGGTCTTGAGGCTGTAGGAGCCGGTCTTCTGGAGGGCGACGCCCCAGGACGACAGCGCGCCGGTCCAGTCCGTCTCCGACGACGGGGAGGAGTCCTGGGAGAGCGGGTCGGGCTTGCTGGTGGAGATGATCCAGTCCGCGTTGCCCGCCTCCTCGGCGTGGCCGTCGTCGAAGAGGATCCGGTGCGGGGTGGCAGCGGCGGCGGGGGTGGCGGCGGCCTGCACGGCGACGCCTGCGGCGACCAGGGCGAGTCCGGCGAGGACCGCGCCGAGTCTGTGGCGGGGAACGGTGAGTCCGGGCATCCGGCATACCTCCGTGAGGAGTTGGGGAGGGTGGTGCTAGGGGGAGGAACTACGCGCATAGATACGCGAGTAATTTGAACGGTACATGTCATCCAGAAGTCCGGACGAGTTCGTTCCAGTTTCCTCGACGAGGGTTGACCAGGTACACGACGAGGGTTGACCGGGTGTTGACCCACGGTTGGCACGGAGCCGGACTGCGGCCGCCGTCAGCGGGCATCCGCTCTGCATCGGGGCTCGTCGGAGCCCACCGGAAAAGGGGCGGAGATGGAAGTCGACGGCATCATCAGTGCCATCGTGATCGGCATCGTGATCGGTGTGCTGGGCCGGCTCGTGGTTCCGGGCCGTCAGCGCATCGGGATCCTGTGGACCATCCTGGTCGGCATCGTGGCCGCGCTCATCGGCTCGGCGATCGCCGGGGCCTTCGACGTGGCCGACACCGACGGCGTCGACTGGGTCGAGTGGCTCATCCAGATCGGTCTCGCCGCGGTCGGCGTGGCGGCGCTGGACCGGTCGAAGGCGCACCGCTGACGGCCGTATCGAGAACAGCGCCGCCGCGGGCCGTACCGAAGAACAGCACCGCTGGCGGCCGTACCGAAGAACAGCGCGGACGGTACGGAGGAACGGCACGGGTGACAGCGCGGTGCGCCGGAGTCCGGCGCACCGCCGGCGTCACGGCGGCCAGGGCGCCACGCGCGGCCCAAATCCCGTTGCGGGCCCCAGGTCCCGGCGATTAGCTTCGACCGCTCGCCGACCTCCCTTCCGTGACGGAGACCCGCTTGTCCTTCCACCTCACCCCGCTCGCCGATCCCGAACCCGGTGCCGCCGGCCGCCGGCTGGCCTGGCTGGCCTCGGACGACGACGGGGTTCCCCTCGGGTCCGCCTTCCTCCGGCTGTTCATGAAGGAGGGGCAGGAGCACCTGGCCGAGCTGAACCTCGCGGTGCACGGGGCCGAGCGGCGGCGGGGCATCGGCACCCGGCTCCTGGAGGCCGCCGTGGACGCGGCGAGGGCGGAGCGGCGGCGGTCGGTGATCGCCCAGGCGGTGCAGGGCTCCCCCGCCGACCTGTTCCTGGCCGCGCGCGGCTTCCGGCAGGTCCTGGCGCTCACCTACGCGCGGCTCGCGCTGGCCGACCTGGACCAGGCGGCTCTCGACGCTCTCGTCGAACTCCCCCGCCCCGGTTACCGGTTGACCGCGTGGGAGGGCACTGTGCCCGAGGAGCTGGCGCGGTCGTTCGCCGACTCACGGCGTGCGATGGACGACATGCCGATGGAGGGCACGGACTTCGGGACGGTCGTCTGGGACGTGGAGCGGGTCGTCGCGGCGGCACAGGCCGTCGCGCGGCGCGGAGAGCTGCTGCACACCGTGGCCGCCGTGGCCGAGGCCGACGGCAGTGTGGTCGGTTTCTCCGAACTGGTCGTCGGTGGCGACGGGTTGGGCGACGGACAGCACTACGGCACCGCCGTGCTGCCCGAGCACCGGGGCCGCGGGCTCGCCCGCTGGATGAAGGCCGCGTCCATCCGTCACGCCCGTGAACGGCACCCGCGACTCGCGGGGTTGTGCACCGACACGGCGGACAGCAACGCGCCGATGCTCGCCGTCAACGACGCCCTCGGGTACGTACCGACGCACAAGGCCCTGGAGTACCAGCTCGACCTGTGATCACCGGGCGGTCGCGGCCCGGAGCGCGGCCAGGCCGTCGCGGCTCGCGGGGTACGCGGGCGTCCAGCCCAGCTCCCGCTCGGCCTTCGCGGCGGACACTCGCATGCTCGACGAGAACATCGTGTGCGCGTAGGACAGCGGCCTGGTCGCCCACAGCGGTACGGCCATCGGCTTCGGCAGCCCGAACTCCTCGGCCACGCACAGCAGATGACCCCGGAATCCGATCGGCGTGCGGTCCACGACGTTGTACGCCTGCCCCGGCCGACCGTGTGCGACGGCGGCGGCCACCGCGCGGCCCGCGTCGCTCAGTTCGACCCACGGCAGGACCCGGCCGCGGTCCGCGGGGGTGGGCAGCTGCCGCTTGCGCAGGAGTTCCAGGAGGGTCTCGGTGCCGCCGGGGCCGTAGAAGGCGCCGAAGCGCAGCGCAATGCCCTCCAACCCGGGCGTGCCGAAGGTGAGTTGCTCCTTGGTCCGCATCCCCGCGAGGTGCCGTTCCAGCTCCGGGGTGGTGCCACGGGGGCCGTACTCGTCCTCCTCGGTGATCACCTGGTCGCCGAAGTCGCCGTAGCCGTATCCGAAGACCATCGACTCGGCGATGAAACGGCGGGCCCCGGTCAGCCGGGCGGCCTCGATCAGGTGCGCGGTGCCCTCGGTGCGCAGGGCGTCGGTGGCGTGCATGTCGCGGTGGCGCATCGGCGGCTTGCGCAGGGCGGTCGCCGCGTGGACGACCGTGTCGAAGTGCTGCCCGTCCACCGCGCGCAGCAGGGCGTCACGGTCCATGAGGTCGGCCCGGACGCCGTTGCCGCCGCTCCGGCCGAGCCCGGTGACCTTGTGGCCCGCGTCGGTGAGGGCCCGCGCGATGTGGCGGCCGAGGACACCACTGGCGCCGGCGAGGAGGATGCTCTGGCTCTCGGCCTGCTCCGGGCTCCCGCCCTGCTCCCGGCTCTGGCCCCGCACCGGGCTCCCGCCCTGCTCCCGGCTCTCGGCCTGCTCCCGGCTCTGGCCCCGCACCGGGCTCTCGCCCTGCTCCCGGCTCTCGGCCTGCTCCCGGCTCTCGCCCCGCTGCTGGTTCTGGTTCGTCGTCATGCCGATGCGACGGATCGGGCGGCCCGGGATGTGACATCCGGGCGCACGACCTGCTCAGGGCCGGGGCTGGTACACGTGCGGCTGCGTCGTCGTCAGCGGTTCGAAGCCGAGGCGTTCCAGGATGGGGCGGCTGGTGGGCAGCGCGTCGACCTGGAGGTAGCGGTAGCCGCGGGCCACGGCGGCGCGGGCACGGTGGGCGACCAGGGCCCGGTAGATGCCGCGGCCGCGCCAGCCCTCGACGGTGCCGCCGCCCCACAGGCCGGCGAACCGGGTGCCGGGCACCAGCTCCATCCGGGCCGCGCTGACCGGCACGTCACCGGCGAGTGCGACCACCGCGACCACCGTGTCGGGGTCGTCCCGGAGCCGGGCGAGCAGTTGGTGCCGCAGGCGTGAGCTGTCGGTGCCGAAGGCCTTCTCGTGGACGTCCGCCACGAGGTCGACGCCCGCCTGGTCGGTGACCGGGAGGAACCGGACGCTCTCGGGCGGATCGACGTCCAGGGAGAGGTCGGCGACCTCGGCGATCATCAGCGTCTCCTCGGGCTCGGGCGTGAATCCGGCCGATCTGAGTCGCTGTTCGAGGTCCACGGGCAGGTCGTGGCCGTACAGCTTCCACTCGAACTCGCGGCCGAGTCCGGTGTAGTACGCGACCTGGTCGGCGATCGCCCTGTCGGCGTTCGTCTCGTCCAGATCGGACCAGACGACGCCGTTCCAGCCCTGGTCGGCGGCGACCTGGCGGACCACCCGGCCGTCCCGCTCCACACGGGCACCGGGGCCGTCCGGCTGTGCGCCTTCGCGCATGTCCCGGTCGAAGAGCGCGAGTACCGCTACATGATCCATGGGCCCACTCCATCATCCGGGCGCCCGCGCGGCAATGGCGTTTACGGCCGCCCGGCCGCCGTTCGCACCGCCGTCAGGTAGGCGCTGAGCCGGTCGCGGTTGCGGGCCAGGCAGTCGATCCGGGCCTGGATGCGGTCGACGTGGGCCTCCAGCAGGGCGGCCGTCTCCGGGGTGAGGTGCTCGGGCGGCAGCAGGATCTCCTCGGGCCCCGACAGGTACGGCAGGATCGCGCGGATCATCTCCGTGGTCAGGCCCGAGTCCAGCAGTCCCCGGATCTGCTGCACGTCCCGGACCGCCGCCTCGCCGTAGTCGCGGTAGCCGTTGCCCGCGCGCTCGGGGGCGAGCAGGTCCTGCTCCTCGTAGTAGCGCAGCAGCCTGGTCGGGACGCCGGTACGGCGGGACAGTTCACCGATCCTCATGATGTCCTCCAGGGCCGCCCTTGCCTTCACACTGATGTGAAGGTCCGAGCATGGTCGCATGTCCACGACCTCCCCGGCCAAGGGCACAGCCCTGTCCGCGTCCGCGCCCCTGCCGTGGTCCGGGCTGCTCGCCCTGTCGACGGCCGCCTTCACCGCCGTACTGACCGAACTGCTGCCCGCGGGCCTGCTGCCGCGCATGGCCCCGGCGCTGGGCGTCTCCGAGGCCCGGGTCGGCTTCCTGGTCACCGGGTACGCGCTGGCGTCCTTCGCCGCCGCGGTCCCGCTCACGGCACTGCTGCGCGGGCTGCCGCGCCGGCCGGTGCTCGTGGGCACGCTGATCGGGTTCGCGGTGAGCAACGCGGTGGTCGCGCTGTCGTCGTCGTACGCGCTCACCTTCGGGGCGCGCCTCGTGGCCGGGTGCATGGGCGGGACGCTCTGGGCGATGCTCGCCGGCTGCGCGGCTCGGATGGTGCCGCCCGAGCGGCGCGGCCGGGCGATCGCGGTCGTCCTCGCCGGGATCACCCTCGCGCTGTCCCTGGGCGTTCCGGCCGGGACGGCGCTGGCCGAGGCGGTGGGCTGGCGTCCGGCCTTCGGGGCGCTGGCCGCGGTCGCGGTGCTGCTGGCCGGGTGGACCCACGCGCGCGTGCCGGGGTTTCCGGGTGAGGCGGCGCACGCGCGCGTGCCGCTCGCCCGGGTGGCCGTGCTGCCGGGCGTCCCCGCCGTGCTGTCCGTGACGCTTTTCCTGCTGGTGGGGCACCAGGTGATGTACACGTACGTCGCTCCGTTCGCGGCGCATGCCGGGTTCGGCCGTACGGGGCTGGTGCTGCTGCTGTTCGGGGTGGCCACGGTGCCGGGGATCTGGATCACCGGGGTACTGGTGGACCGGTTTCCGCGGACGGCGCTGCTCGGCGCGCTGGGGCTGTGCGCGGCCGTGCTGCTGACGCTGGGCCTGGCCGCCGGGGTGCCCGGTGTGCTGCCGGTCGCGGTCCTCCTGTGGGGTCTCGCCTTCGGGGGTGCGCCGACGCTGATCCAGACGGCGCTGGTCGACGCCTCGGGGCCGGAGCGGGCGGACGTGGCCACCTCGTTGCAGACCACGGTGTACAACGCGGGGATCGCTGCGGGTTCGCTGACCGGGGGTGTGGTGCTGGCGGGCCCGGGGGCGGGGGCGCTGCCGTGGACCGCGCTGCCCTTGGTCGCGGTGGCCCTCGGGGTCGTGGCCTTGGGCAGGCGAAACGCGTTTCCGTCCGGGCGGCGGGGCTCCTAGGCTCGGGTCCATGGTCGTGAAGACAACCGAACTGCCGTATCTCCGCCGCTGCGTCGAGCTGGCCGAGGAGGCGCTGGAGTCCGGGGACGAGCCGTTCGGCTCGGTCCTGGTGGGCGCCGACGGCGGGATCCTCGCCGAGGACCACAACCGCGTGGCCTCCGGCGACCGCACCCGGCACCCGGAGTTCGAGCTGGCCCGCTGGTCGGCGGCCCACCTGACGCCCGAGGAGCGCGCGGCGGCGACCGTGTACACCTCCGGCGAGCACTGCCCGATGTGCGCGGCCGCGCACGCCTGGGTGGGCCTCGGCCGTATCGTGTACGTCGCCTCCTCCCAGCAACTCGCCGGTTGGCTGGGCGAGTTGGGTGTTCCGGCGCCACCGGTGCGGACCCTGCCGGTCGAAGAGATCGCCCCCGGGGTGGTCGTGGACGGCCCGGTACCCGAGTTCACCGAGCGTGTACGGCAGTTGCACCACCGGTTCCACCGGCGCTGAGCCCGATCTCCCGGGATGCAGGCCGCCATCCGCGTGCATACGATCGAAAATGATCCAGGACCAGGTGGAAGACCCGGTTTCCTCCAGCGGCCAGTGGGGGGAGGCGCTCGCCCTTGCAGTCGGCACATCGGGCGATGGTCATCCATGTCGGGCTGGTCGCCGTCGCCACCCTCGTCTACATGACGGTGCCCGCCGCCCTCAGCCCCGTGTGGGCCGTGATCGGACTCGCCGGAGTGGGCGCCGTGCTCGTGGGCATCCGGCTCAACCGGCCCGCGCACCGCTGGCCCTGGTGGACGCTGGCGGCGGGCCTGCTCACCTTCATCGCCGGCGACACGTACTACAACGTCATGGAGGAGTACTTCCACGCCTCCAACCCGTTCCCCTCCCCCTCCGACGCCCTCTACCTCACCACCTATCCGCTCTTCGCCATAGGTCTGTCCGGCCTGATCCGCTACCGCTGGGCGGGCCACGACCTGCCCAGCCTCCTCGACGCGCTGATCGTGACGGCCGGACTCGCGCTGCCCGTGTGGGTCTACCTGGTGCAGCCGCTCGCCGAGGTCGACGGCCTGACCTGGGAGCAGCGGGCCATCAGCATCGCCTACCCGCTCGGTGACGTGCTGGTCCTGGCCCTGCTGGCCCGGCTTCTCACCCCCAGCTCGGTCGAGGGGCCCAACCGGTCGGTCCAGCTGCTGGTGATCGGCACCGTCACCCTGCTCGGCTTCGACATCGCCTACGGCATCCTCCAGCTCAACGCGATCTGGCAGGCGGGTACCGCGCTGGACGCCGGGTGGATCGTCTTCTACACGGCGTGGGGCCTGGCCGCGCTGCACCCCTCGATGACCGCGCTCACCGCCGCCGTACCGCAGAAGCCGTCCCAGCTCCCGCCTCGGCACCGGCTGGTGATGCTGGCCGGGGTCACGCTCATCGCGCCGGGCATCCTCCTGTACGAGGCGGCCTCCCACAGCCCCCACCACACGGCGGTGATCGCCGCCTTCTCGGCCCTGCTGTTCCTGCTCGTCATCCTGCGGCTGGCGGGCATGGTCGTGGCGCACCGGGGTGCGGTCGCCCGCGAGCTGGCCCTGCGCCGGGCGGCCGAGTCCCTGGTGTCGGCGATACGGCAGCAGGAGGTCGTGCGGTCCTGCGAGGAGGCCGTCGGCATGCTCCTGGGCCCAGCCGTCCAGCACCGGACCCTGGTGCTCTCGGCCGAGGAGGCGGCGCCGCTGCGTCCCCGGGAGGCCCGCCGGGTGGCCCCCGCCGCCCTCGGCCCCGGCATCTCCTCGCGGCTGGACGGACTGCCGGCCGTCCAGGTGTGCCCCATGACCTCGCCCGACCGCCCGGCCACCCAGGACCCCGGCGTCCTGCTGGTGGCCGGTCCCCAGCAGGCGCTCACGGAGACGCGCGGCTCCCTGGAGATCCTCGCCTCCCACGCCGGGCTCGCCATGGAGCGGGTCCTGCTGCGCCAGGAGGTGATCCGTCGGGAGAGCGAGGCCTATTTCCGCACCCTGGTCCGCAACACCTCCGACGTCATCCTGATCCTGGAGGACGACGACACCATCCGGTACGCCAGTCCCTCCGCCGCCGCCGTCTTCGGCACCGCGGACCTCATCGGCACCTGTCTGCCGGACCTGGTGGATCCCCGGGACCGGGCCCGGGCGGTCCGCGAGCTGACCGCCGTGCGCGACAACGGGCCGCAGGGCTCCCACGACCACTGGTGGGTCCGGCACCGGGCCGGCCGGGTGGAGGTGGAGGTGCGGTGCAGCGACTTCCGGGACGAGCGGACCGTGGCGGGGCTCGTGGTCACCCTGCGCGATGTGACCGAGCAGCGCCGGCTGGAGCACGAACTGACCCAGCGGGCCTTCCACGACTCGCTCACCGGCCTGCCCAACCGGACGCTGCTCCTGGAGCGGATCGAGCGCGCACTGCTGCGCGGCCGCCGCGAGTCGTCCCTGACCTGTCTGCTCTTCATCGACCTCGACGACTTCAAGCAGGTCAACGACACGATGGGGCACTCGGCCGGCGACCATCTGCTCGTCGACGTGGGCAACCGGCTGACCCGGACCCTCAGACGCACCGACACGGCGGCCCGGCTCGGCGGCGACGAGTTCGCCGTACTGATGGAGGACGCGCGGGAGCCGCTCGACGCCGAACTCCTCGCGGCGCAGGTGGTACAGGCACTGACCAGGCCGTTCGTGCTCGGTGACGAGTCGGTGAGCCTGTCGGCCAGCGTGGGGGTGGCCACCGCCCGCGACAGCACCGACGCGGAGGAACTGCTCGGCCACGCCGACCTCGCGCTGTACGCGGCCAAGGCGGCCGGTAAACGGCAGTGGCGGCGCTTCCTGCCGATGCTGCGCGCCCGCATGGTCGAGCGGCACGATCTGCAGAGCCGGCTCGCGCGGGCGGTCGCCGCACAGGAGTTCGCGCTGCGCTACCAGCCGGTCGTGGACATCGACGCGGGCGAGGTGGTCGGGTTCGAGGCCCTGGTGCGCTGGCCGCGGGCCCCGCACCGGCCCGTCTCGCCGGAGCAGTTCATCACGCTCGCCGAGGAGACCGGGCACATCGCGCCGCTGGGCTCCTGGGTGCTGGAGAACGCCGTCGGCGACGTCGCCGGCCTCCAGCAGCTGCCGGGGCCGGCGAAAGCGCCGTACGTGAGCGTGAACGTGTCGGCCCGCCAGTTCCGCGACGCCGGGTTCCTCGACCAGGTCGGACGGGCCCTGCGGACACCGGGGCTCGCCCCGGGCTCCCTCCAGCTGGAACTCACCGAGACGCTGCTGCTGCGCCGGGACGCGCAGATCCAGGCGGTGCTCGAGTCCCTGAAGGACCTGGGGGTGCACATCGCGGTCGACGACTTCGGTACCGGGTTCTCCTCACTGCGCTATCTGCGGGACTTCCCCATCGACGTACTGAAGATCGACAAGACGTTCATCGACGACATCACGCACGACGCCCAGCAGGTCGCCCTCGTCGAGGGCATCGTCCGCATCGCCGACACCCTGGGCCTCCAGGTGATCGCGGAGGGCATCGAGGAGCCGGCCCAGCGGGACATGCTGGCCGGCATGGGCTGCCGGTTCGGGCAGGGCTTCCTGTTCGCCCGGCCGATGACGGTCGAGCAGAGCGAGCGGGCGCTGCGGCAGGGCGGCGGGCGCTTCGCGCCGGGTTTCACCACCACGAGCGGGCGTTCGGCCCGCCGTGCCCCGCCGTCGGCCGCCACCGAGAAGCGCACGGCGGGCCTCGAGCACCTGCGGCGCACCAGTCCGATGAGCGACGCGGTGATCGACGAGGTGCGCGGACGCCGGATCCGCAGCGGCGGCCAGTGGCTGACCGACTTCGCGTCCTGCAACTACCTCGGCTTCGACTGGGACCCGGAGATCGCGGCCCGTATCCACCCCGAGATACGCCGCTGGGGCACCCACCCCAGCTGGTCGCGGCTGCTGGGCAGTCCGCGGCTGTACCCGGTGCTGGAGGAGCGGCTCGCCGCACTGCTGGGCGCCCCGGACACCCTGCTGCTGCCGACCCTGACCCTCATCCACGCCTCGGTGATCCCGGTCCTGGCCGACGGCGGTCATGTCTTCGTCGAGGCGAGCGCGCACCGGACGGTGTACGACGGCTGCGTGGTCGCCCGTGGCCAGGGCGCCACCCTGCACCGCTTCCACGCCGAGCGCCCCGAGGAACTGGACGCGCTGCTCTCCTCGGTGCCCGCACGCACCACCCGCCTGGTCTGCCTGGACGGCGTCAACAGCATGACCGGCAACCTCCCCGACCTGCCGGTGCTGGCCGCGCTGTGCCGGGACCGGGGCGCCACGCTGTACGTCGACGACGCGCACGGCTTCGGTGTGATCGGGGAGCGCACGCCGGACGAGCCGTGTCCGTACGGCCGGCGCGGCAACGGTGTGGTGCGGCACACCGGGGAGTCGTACGACGGGATCGTGATGGCCGGCGGTTTCTCCAAGGCGTACTCCTCCCTGCTGGCCTTCCTCGCCGTGCCCACCGAACTGAAGAACCGCCTCAAGACAAGCGCGGCCCCCTACCTGTACTCGGGCCCCTCCCCCACCGCGTCGCTGGCCACCGCGCTGGCCGGACTCGACGTCAACGAGCGCCGGGGGGACGCGCTGCGGGCCGACATGTACCGCAAGACCGCGCGGGTGCTCGACCATCTCGCCGACCTCGACGTGCACACCTTCAACACCGACCGGCTGCCCATCCTGGAGATCCCGCTGGGGGATCCGGCCGACCTCGACGCGGTCGGCGCGTTCCTGTGGGAGGAGGGCATCTACGTGACGCTCGCCGCCCATCCGCTCGTGCCGCGCGACCGGGTCGGCTTCCGGGTGCAGATCACGGCCCTCAACTCCGACGACGACATCGACCGGCTGAACGGCACGCTGACCGCGCTGGCGAAGCGGTTCCGGCTGCGGCCGAGGCAATGAGGGGGTGAGACCGAGATGCTGACGCACAACGACGACGTGGACTGGGACCGCTGGCCGGTCGCCGACTATCTCGCCGAGAACTACCGGGACGTGCATCCCTCCGACGCGGAGGTCATCGCCCACCACTCGGCGTTCTACCGGCGCCTTCCGCCGGGCGGTGTGGCGCGCTCGGTGGAGTTCGGTGCCGGGCCGAACCTGTATCCGCTGATCCTCGCGTCGGCGGCGAGCCGACAGGTGGACGCGGTCGAGGCGGGCGCGGGCAACGTGGCGTATCTGCGCCGGCAGATCGTCTGCGGGCCCGACGCGAGCTGGCTGCCCTTCCACGCACTGTGCCGGCGGCTCAATCCCGCGCTGCCGAGGACCCTCGCGGGGTCGCTGGCGCAGGTGCGGGTGGTCCACGCGGACGTCCGCGATCTGGAGCCCGGCGGGTACGAGCTGGCGTCGATGCACTTCGTCGCCGAGGGCGCCACGGAGGACTTCGCCGAGTTCACGGAGTTCTGCCGGGCCTTCGTGCGCTGTGTGGTGCCGGGCGGGCTCCTGGTCGCCGCGTTCATGGAGAACATGCCGACCTACCGCATCGGCCCGACCTCGACCTGGCCGGGCTGCCCGGTGAACCCGGAGACCGTCGGGGACGTCTTCGCCCCCCTCACCCGCCGGCTCACCCTCACCCACGTCGCCCCCGACCCGACCCTCCCGGACTACGGCGACTCCGGGATGGTGCTGCTGAGGGGGGTGGCGGGGGCGGACAGGCGGGGGTGAGGGGGCCGGGGGGAGCGGGGCGAGTGAGCAGGCCCGGGTAAACGGGCCCAGGTGCGCAGGCCCAGGTAAGCAGGCCCAGGTAAGCAGGCCCGGGTAAACGGGCCCAGGTGCGCAGGCCCAGGTAAGCAGGCCCGGGTAAGCAGGCCCAGGTGACCGGGCCGAGGGTGACCAGGTGGCCGGCCGGCGGGGGCTTCCGGCCGTGCCGTGTCAGTGGGTGACTCGTGGGCGGGACCGGCGGTAGACCGCGGCTCCGGCGAGGACCAGCGCGGCGCTGCCCAGGGCGGCGGGCAGGATCTGGTCCGCGCCGGTGTGAGCGAGGGCGGGCCCGGTGTCCGAGGGGACGTGGGGTGCCGGGCGCGGGCCGGGGTGGTGCTGCGGTGGGGTGTGCGGTGCGGGTCCCGCGGGGGCCGGGGCCTCGGGGTGGTCGCCGGGCCCGTTCACGGACTCGTTGCCGACCGACGCGTTGCCGACGCCGACCACGTTCACGGAGTTCCCGCTCACATTGACCGGGAGGTGGGCCGGGAGCCGTACCCCGTTGCCGGACAGCAGGCCCGGTGAGTCCGCGGTGTCACCCTCGGCCCGCGCCCCACCGCCCGCCACGCGACCACCGGCCGCGGCGGCCCCGCCGGTGTCCTCGTTGCCGCAGCTGTTGCCCACGGCGGGGTTGAGGAGCCCCACCACGTCGACGGTGTTCCCGCACACGTTCACCGGGACGTGCACCGGGAGCTGCACCGCGTTGCCGGAGATCAGCCCCGGTGACCCCGCCGCGGCTCCGTCCGCAGCGCTGCCGGCGAACGCCGGCACCGTCATGGCCATCGCCCCGGACGCGGCGGCGACGGCGATCACGCCGTTTCGGGTAACCCGTCTCATCGGTTCCTGCCTTCCAGACATGGACGCGGGCACTCACCCGCACCGCGTAAAACGCAGGCGAACCATCAGAGTTATGGCTAATCGGCCTTTCACCCCATCGAGCGACATGGTTGTCGAACTTGCGGCAAAACCGACGCATGGGCACCGAGCGGCATCGAGCGGGCACAGGGTTAGGGCGCTTTCCATGATCCCGCTCCTCCGGAGGCGGCCGGGCAAAGGCCCGCATATCGTGAGCGAGGGCGCCGATGGGCGTCCTTGGAGGCATGGATGCTCGCCAAGGTGACGAGGCGACGGTGCGCGCTCTCGGGCGCCGTGGGCCTGGCCCTGCTCGGCGCCGGGCTGCCGGCGACGGCCGCGGACGGCTCGGGGCCGGACCTGTCGCGCTTCTACCACCAGAAGATCCGCTGGTCGAAGTGCGTGGGCATGGAGGCCCCCAAGGACCTCCAGTGCGGCAAGGTCACCGTCCCCGTCGACTACGCCCACCCGCGCGCCGGCACCCTCGACCTGGCGCTCGCCCGCTACCGGTCCACGGCCCAGCACAAGCGCGGCTCGGTGGTGCTGAACTTCGGGGGTCCCGGGGGCGCGGGCGTGCCCGAACTCGCGGCCGGCGGCGACGACTTCATGGACCTCACCGACGAGTACGACGTGGTGTCCTTCGATCCGCGCGGAGTGGGCCGGTCCTCCCCGGTCAGCTGCGGCGAGGGCACCGACGAGGCCCTGCGGGCCACCGACGACGACACGGCCCTCGCCAAGAACCCGCGGGACGTGCTCGGAAGACTGCGCAAGGCTGCCGCCCAGTGTGCGAAGCACTCCGGGCCCGTGCTCCCGCACATCGGCACGGTGAACGTCTCCCGCGACCTGGACGTCATGCGCCAGGCCCTCGGCGACAAGAAGCTCAACTACCTCGGCTTCTCCTACGGCAGCCGGCTCGGCGCGGTGTACGCGGCACAGTTCCCCGAGAAGGTGGGCCGGCTGGTGCTCGACGGTGTCGACACCCTCACCGAGCCGGTGTCCGAGCAGGGCGTGGCGGGCGCCGCCGGACAGCAGACGGCGCTGGAGGACTTCATCGACTGGTGCGTGAAGGACATCGCCTGCCCGTTCGGCACCGACGCGCGCGGTGCGCGGGAGCAGGTCGTACGGCTGGTGGCGTCCCTGGACGCGGATCCGGTGCCGACCGACTTCGGGCCCGCGTTCACCGGCCAGGACCTGGTGGGCGCGATCAGTCAGGCCCTGTACAGCGAGGAGCTGTGGCCGTCGCTGGAGCGGGCGCTCGCCGAACTGGTGGAGGACGGCGACACCACGGGCGTCCTCGCCTTCGCGGGCGGCGGATCCGGTTTCCTGACCCGTGCCCGTCCGCCCTCCGACGACCCGACGAACAGCCCGCTCGCCGACATCGAGGACATCCCGTTCGACAATCTTCCGGCGGCGCTGATGGCGGTCAACTGCGCGGACGATCCCGACCGCCCCGGCGCCGACCGGATCACCCGGGACCTGACCCGGCTGCGGGCCGCCTACGAGCAGGCGTCCCCCGTCTTCGGCCGCTACCGGCTCACCGAGTACCTGATGTGCTACGGCCGCCCCAAGGGCACCGACTACATCCGCGAGAAGGTGCGGGACGTCCGTACGCCGAAGATGCTGCTCGTCGGCACCCGCGGCGACCCGGCGACGCCGTACCGCTGGGCCGTGGAGACGGCGAAGCGCCTGGGCGACTCGGCCGTGGTCCTCGACAACAAGGGCGAGGGCCACACCGGTTACGGCTCCTCCTCGTGCGTGCACCGCAAGGTCGACGACTTCCTGCTGTACGGCACGCTGCCACCGGACGGCAGCTCCTGCGGCCCCGAACGCGACGACTGAGGAACACGGAGTTCGGCGTCGAAGCGGTCGCCGGGTGACCGTCAGAAGTCCACCGGGTCCCGCACGATCGGGCAGGTCATGCAGTGGCCGCCGCCGCGTCCGCGCCCGAGCTCCGCGCCGACGATGGTGACGACCTCGATGCCGGCCTTGCGCAGCAGGGTGTTGGTCTGGGTGTTGCGGTCGTAGGTGAAGACCACGCCGGGTTCGAGGGCGACGGCGTTGTTGCCGCTGTCCCACTGCTGGCGTTCGGAGGCGTACACGTCCCCGCCGGTCTCCACGACCCTCAGCTCCGGCAGCCCGAGCGCCTTGGCGACGACGTCGACGAAGGCCGCCCGTCCCTCGTCGACGACCTCGAAGCCGGGAGCCCTGTCGGAGGGGTGCAGGGAGAAGGTGTGGACGGCCTCCATGATGGCCGGGTAGAGGGTCACCAGGTCGCGGTCGGCGAAGGTGAAGACGGTGTCCAGGTGCATCGCGGAGCGCAGCTTGGGCATGCCGGCGACGATCACGTGCTCGGCGGTGCCGTTCCCGAACAGGGCGGCGGCCACCTGGGTGATCGCCTGCCGTGAGGTCCGCTCGCTCATGCCCATCAGCACCACGCCGTTGCCGACCGGCATGATGTCGCCGCCCTCGAACGTGGCCTGCCCCCAGTCGCGTTCGGGGTCGCCCCACCAGACGGTGGAGCCCGCGAAGTCGGGGTGGAGGGTGTAGACGGCCTTCATCAGCAGCGTCTCGTCGTGCCGGGCGGGCCAGTACAGCGGGTTGAGGGTGAGACCGCCGTAGAGCCAGCAGGTGGTGTCGCGGGTGTAGAGCGTGTTGGGCAGCGGCGGCATCAGGTACTCGCGCACTCCGGTCGACTCGCGGGCGAGGGCGATGTGGCCGGAGCGGTACTCCTCGGGCAGGTCGGTGGTGGCCAGGCCGCCGATCAGGTACCGGGCGAGCTGGTCCGGTTCGAGGGTCTCCAGGTAGGCGCGGGTGTCGTCGACGAGGCCGAGCCCGACCTCGCCCGCCACGATCTTGCGGTCCAGGAGCCAGTCCCTGGCCCCGGGGACCGCCATGGTCCGCGCCAGCAGGTCGTGCAGCTCGACGACGTCCACGTCCCGTTCCCGCAGCTTGTCGACGAAGTCGGCGTGGTCGCGCTGGGCGTTCTCCACCCACATCACGTCGTCGAAGAGGAGGTCGTCGGAGTTGGTCGGGGTGAGCCTGCGGTGGGCGAGGCCGGGCGCGCAGACCAGCACCTTGCGCAGCCTGCCGACCTCGGAGTGGACGCCGTATGCGGTACTGGTCACGAGGTGCACCTTTCCGAGGACTTGCCGAGGTCAGAGGCTGATCCAGCCGACCGCCAGGGCGACGATCCCGAGGACCGCGCCGGCGACCGAGACGGCGAGGATGACGAACTCCCGGGGGGAGAAGGGCCGTCGGCCCTGCTCTCGTCGGGCCATCACGAACAGCACGGTCGCGGGGGCGTAGACGATGAAGGAGACGAGGACGAACTTCAGGCCCGCCGCGTAGATGAGGAACGCGGTGTACAGCGTGGCGAGGACGGCCACCACCAGTTCGCCCCGGACCCCGACCCGCACGGCGAACGCCGCTGCCAGCAGGAACGGGATCAGGGTCAGCGCGCTGGTCAGGTCGAGGGCGAAGGTGAAGGCGTCGTCGGAGAACAGGGTGACGACGAGGAAGACCTGGCTGAGCAGGGTGCTCATCACCAGTGCGGGGACAGGTACGTCCGCCGCGGTAGAGCGCTTCAGGAACCGGGGCATGTCGTCGTCCTTGGCCGCCACGAACAGCACTTCGGCGGCCATCAGCGTCCACGCGAGATAGGCGCCGAGGACGGACACGATCAGCCCGACGCTGACGAAGACCTTGCCCCAGGTGCCGACCGCGTGCTCCAGGACGCCCGCCATGGAGGGCTGGCGCAGCTCGGCGATCTCGCTCATCGGCATGATGCCGTACGACACGATGGTCACCGAGGCGAAGATCGCGAAGACGCTGAGGAAGCCGAGGACGGTGGCCCTGCCGACGTCCTCACGGCGGCGCGCGTGCCGGGAGTAGACGCTGGCACCCTCGACGCCCAGGAACACGAAGACCGTCGCCAGCATGGTGCCCTTGACCTGCTGGAACAGTGAGCCGGCGTAGTCGGCGCCGCCGAAGTTGTCGGCGAAGACCGAGGGTTTCAGGTAGAAGAGCGCGAGGATCACGAAGAAGACGATCGGCACGACCTTGGCGACGGTGACGATCCGGTTGATCGCGGCGGCCTCCTTCACGCCCCGGCTGATGAGCGCGAAGAACAGCCACAGTCCGGCCGAGGAGAGCACCACCGCGAGGACGGTGTCGCCCTCGCCGAGCGCGGGGGCGAGGGTGCCGATCGTCGACATGATCAGCACCCAGTACGTCACGTTGCCGACGCAGGCGCTCGCCCAGTAGCCGAACGCCGAGAAGAAGCCCAGGTATTCGCCGAAGCCCGCCTTGGCGTACGCGTACACACCGGCGTCGAGGTCGGGCCTGCGGACGGCCAGGTTCTGGAAGACGAAGGCCAGCATCAGCATGCCGGTACCGGCGACGAGCCAGGCGATGAGCGCTCCGGCCACGCCCGTCTCCTGCGCGAACCGGCTGGGCAGGGAGAAGACACCGGCGCCGACCATGGATCCGACGACCATGGTGGTCAGTGTCGGGAGGCTCAGTTTCGCGGTGGTGGTGGACGCCTGGGTTTCGGTGTCGTTCTGTGCCATGAGATCATCACGTTAACAACGAAATACCCTGAATGCCCGATCAAGTTGCCCCAAATGCCTGATCGGTCGATCGGTCCTATGGTGCTGTTATGGAGCACGCACTCAGCCCTGCGACCCTCTCCGAACTGCGCCGACCGCGCACCTATCCGGCGGTGTCCGTGCTGACGCCGACACACCGCCGCGAACCCGAGAACACCCAGGATCCGGTCCGGCTGCGCAATGTGGTGGCCGAGGCCAAGAAGCAGCTGGAGAACGACCCGGCGGTCCCGCGGGAGCGGCGCATCGACGTCGCCCGGCAGCTCGATCAGGCCCTCACCGAGGTCGACCTGGCGCACGCCGAGGACGGTCTGGTGATCTTCGCCGCACCGGGCGAGCACCAGGTGTGGTCCCTGGCCCGTGCCGTACCGGAGCGGGTGGTGCTCTCGGACACCTTCCTGACCCGCAACCTCGTCTCCGCGCAGGCCTCCGAGCGCCCGTTCTGGGTGCTGTCGGTCTCCGCCGACCGTGCCACGCTGTGGAACGGCGGTGTCGACCGGGTCACCGAGCACCACGCGGGCGGATTCCCGCTGACCAGGACCCGCGAGAACTTCGACGCCGAGCGTCTGGAGCGGATCGGCGACATGCCGAGCACCTTCCGGGACGAGGGCACACGCCACTTCCTGCGGGACGCCGACACCGCGATGGCGGGACTCCTGCGGAACGACCCGCGCCCGCTCTACGTCACCGGCGAGACCGCGGCGCTGTCCGCGCTGGACGACGTCGGCAGTGTCACCAAGGACGCGGTGCACGTCCCGCACGGCGGGCTCGCGCACGGCACTCCGGACGCGGTGTGGCAGGCGGTCCGGCCGCTGGTCGCCGCGGAGGCCCGCAAGAGCACCGACGCGGTGACCCGCGAGCTCGAATCGGCGCGCGGGCGGCGGGCGTTCGCGGCCGGTGTCGACGAGATCTGGCAGAGCGCCCGGGAGGGCCGGGTACGCCTGCTGGCCGTCGAGGAGAACTACCGGGTCACGGTCCGCGACGACGGCGGCGACCATCTGGTGCCGGCCGAGAGCGGCGACCTCGACGCCCGCGAGGACATCGTGGACGAGATCGTCGAGCAGTGCCTGGAGACCGGCGCCGACGTCCGCTTCGTACCGGACGGCACGCTGGACGGGGCCGACGGCATCGCGGGAGTGCTGCGGTACTGATTCACACGCTCCCGAAGAGCGCGCTGAGCCCCTGCTCGACGGCCTCGGCGAGGTCCTCCCGTCCCTCGCCGACCACGGCGTAGGTCCGCAGCAGGAAGCGGCGCAGGGTGGGCGTGTCGAACTGGAGGAGGGCCAGGCCGTACGGCGAGTGGAACTCCACGACCGTGATGCCCCCGCCGCACGGCCAGATGTGCACGTCCCCGCCGCCGGCCGGGCCGTGCAGCCCCTCCTCCAGCAGGGCGCGGGCGAAGGTCCAGGTCGCCCCCTGTCCGTCCAGGCACACCTCGGGTGGGAAGTCGACACACATGGCCAGCGGGTCGCTGGAGCTGTAGCGCAGGGTCGCGGGGACGTGCAGTTCCCGGTTCTCCGCGGTGATCAGACGGGCGCGGGCGGGCTGCTCGAAGGTCGTGTCCATGTTCTTAGGAGCTCGCAGGCGGCCTTTGCATTACGCCGGAGCACGGGTGATTTTATGTGACGTGCGTCACATTCACACCGTCAGGTCCTGCCCACCTGTGCCAAACTCCCTAGAACACAGGGCCGTCGAACACACAAATGAACACCGGGTCGACCACCCCGACGACCCGCCAAGTCATGTAGGGAACCTACGACTTGGGCCCCCGACCGGCGTAGACGAGACGCCCTGTACGACCGCCCCGTGAAGACTGTGGCATATGCCAGAAGCACCACCGTATCGTGTGCCGCCAAATCCCTTACAGCGCGTCGCAGCCTGTGCAACAGTCGTAACGGTCCCTCCGTCCCGCCTTGGTCGAACCGTCCCGCATCGGAGTGCGTCATGCCGTCCCACCTCTCCGCGGACCGCCCCGCCGCCCAACCGCCAGGACGCGGCTCGGTCGACGCGCTCATATCGCAGGCGCGGCGGCTCAAGGGCGACGTGGACGCGGTACGACGGGACGCCCCGAGTGACGGTACGGACCCCCAGGACCGCTGGCAGCGTGCGCTCTACGACCTCGCACTGCACCAACTCAGCGATCTGGACGCCCACTTGGCGCAGCTTCGGGACGGTCCGCCACCCGTGCCGCCGGCCCCCGGCGCGGAATCCGCCGCACGACCCGCACCGCCCGCTCCCCGGCGCGGCTCGCTGCTCAGCCGGGTCGGCAGCGCGGAGTGGAACCTCCTGACGGACGAGGCGAGTTGGTCCGGGGAGCTCTACCGGATCCTGGGCCGCGACCCCGCCGCTCCGCCGCTCACCCTCGACGAACTCCCCTCCCTGGTGCTCGACCAGGACCGGCCGAGACTGACGGCCATGGTCACCGGCTGTCTGGTTGACGCCCAGCGCATCGACGGCGAGTTCCGTGTCGTGCGCCCGGACGGCGAGGTGCGCACCGTCCACATGATGGGCGAGCCCGTGCTCGCCGCCGACGGCAGCACCGCCTCGATGTGGGCCGTGCTGCGCGACGTCAGCGAACTGCGGCGCAGCGAGCGGGCGGTGAGCGAGACCCGTGACTCGTTACAACGCCACCGGCAGCGCGCGCAGAGCGAGCACCGGCTCGCGGTCGAGCTGCAGGAGGCCGTGCTGCCGCCGTGGCGTGGCTCCCTGCGGCTCCCGCACCAGGGCACCGAGACCCTGGACCTCGCCGCCCGCTACCTGCCCTCGTCGACCAGCGCCCTGATCGGCGGCGACTGGTACGACGCACTCGAACTGGCCGACGGACAGACGCTGTTGAGCGTCGGCGACCTCACCGGTCACGGAGTCGCCGTGGCCTCCGGCATGGCGACCCTCCTCGGCGCCGTCCGCGGCATGGCGATGGCCGGCACCGAGCCC
The DNA here is from genome assembly GCF_058382285.1 of Streptomyces sp. LS-MS-L19. Taxonomy (NCBI): domain Bacteria; kingdom Bacillati; phylum Actinomycetota; class Actinomycetes; order Kitasatosporales; family Streptomycetaceae; genus Streptomyces; species Streptomyces sp. LS-MS-L19. The sequence continues at coordinate 671,001 of NZ_JBYCLL010000001.1, forward strand.
GGCCACCTGATGGCCCTGCTCAACCAGTTGCTCGACGCCACCGTCCAGCCGGCCCTCGGCAGCGCGGTCTGCTGCCGCTACCGTCCCGACACCCGCACCCTGGTCTGGGCACAGGCCGGGCACCCCGCCCCGCTGCTGTTCCGGGGCGGGACGGGGCGCAGGCTGCGCTCCCCCGACGGCGTCCTCCTCGGGGCGACCTCCGGAGCCGTCTACGCGCAGGCCGAGGAGACCCTCGAACCGGGTGACCTGCTCCTGCTGCACACGGACGGACTGGTGCCCGGGCGCGACAGCACGGCTGCCGTGAACCGTCTCCTCGACCTGGCCCCCCGCTTCGGCGGGGCGCGCACCGCACAGGACTGTGTGCGGATGGTCGTGGAGGAGTTCGGTGAGACCGAGCGCGAGGACGACGCCTGCGTACTCATCGCCAAGGTGACGTCATAACAAGCTCACGCCCGTGCGCTGTGGCCACCCCTTCCCTTGGGCTTCGGCAGCGCCAGCCTGATCTCCTCGCGCAGCTCGTCGATCTTCGGATAGCTGGAGTACTCGGCGGTCAGCCGGTACATCTGGCGCAGCCGGTCCCAGGTGCGACCCGATGAGTTGGAGCCCATCGCCATCAGGGCCAACCGCGCGTACCGGTCCGCCTGTTCGGGGTCGTCCGCGATGAAGCAGGCGGACGCCATCGACAGATGGTCGAAGATCTTCGACCGCTCCCGGCCGTCGTTGCGCAGGGACAGGGCCTTCTCCGCGTAGTGCTGGGCGTGGGCGGCCGCGCCCGGCTCGAACTCCGCCAGCGTGCGGTAGGCCAGGGCCTGCATGCCGTACAGGTCCTCGTCCTTGAAGGTCTGCATCCAGCTCGGTGGCGGCACGTCGCCGCGGTCGGAGACGAAGAGGTCCTCCGCCTGGCCGAGGGTGCGGCGCATCGCCTGGCCCTTGCCCATGGACGCCTGCGCCCACGCCTCGATGGTGTGGAACATGGCCCTGGTCCGCGGCAGCACCTGCTCGCCCGAGCCGGTCTGGGCGAGCTTCATCAGGTCGAGGGCGTCGTCCGGCCTGCCCAGATGGACCATCTGGCGGGCCGCCCTGGAGAGCGCCTCGCCGGCCCGGGGCCGGTCACCGCCCTCCCGTGCCGCGTGCGCGGCGATGACGAAGTACTTCTGGGCCGTGGGTTCGAGGCCGACGTCGTGGGACATCCAGCCCGCGAGGACGGCCAGGTTGGCGGCGACGCCCCACAGGCGCCGCTGGAGGTGGTCGGGGTGCCGGTAGGCGAGCATGCCGCCCACCTCGTTGAGCTGGCCCACGACCGCCTTGCGTTGCAGCCCGCCACCGCGGGCCGCGTCCCAGGCCCGGAACACCTCGACCGAGCGCTCCAGCTCCTCGATCTCCTGCGACCCGATGGGGGCGGCCTCGTAACGGTCGAACCCAGCGGGGTCGGCGTGCAGGGGGTCGTCGAACTGGGGGGCATCGGCGGTGAGGGCCGGATCGGTGTGCAGCCAGTCGTGCATGGCACTGCTGAGTACGGATCCCGCGGTGAGCGCGGCACCCGCGCCCACCAAGCCGCGTCGGTTGAGCATGAGGTCCATTCCCGTGAATTCGGTGAGGACCGCGGCGGTTCGGTCGGGCGCCCACGGCATGCCGTCGGGAGGCTCTGCGCTCCCGTCGCCCTGCCGTTTCCCCGTACGCCCGTGCCGGACCAGACCGAGGTCCTCGATGGTCACGACACGGCCGAGACGCTCGGTGAACAGGGCCGCCAGCACCCGCGGCACCGGATCGCGCGGGATCTCTCCCGTGTCGATCCAACGCCGGACCCTGGAGGTGTCGGTCGAGAGCTGGGGGTGGCCCATGGCCGCCGCCTGCCGGTTGACCAGCCTCGCGAGTTCACCCTTGGACCAGCCGGCCAGGCCGAACAGGTCCGAGAGTCGGGTGTTGGGTTGTCCGCTCACGTCAAGCCCCCAGGTTCTCGGCTGAGTTGACAGTAGCCCCGTGTCAGTTGCTCCGGGACTATTCGCCAGGGTTCGCCAGGGTGCGCCAGATGGTGTGCCACTGGGCATATGCGGTGAGGTAGGAACGCGCCACCCCGACCCGGACCGCACAGGGACATTCCCCAGGGTGCACCCGGTGGTCCGGGCCGGGCGGCGCACTGCTTCTCCAGGCACAGCAGGCACACGAAGGGATCTGTCTCTCCCATGTACGCAGCATCGTCCTCCGTGTCCGCCCCGCCCCGGTCGCCGCACTTCCGCCCGGCGGGCGGCGGCCCCTACCTCGACCCCGCGCGGCCGACGGCCCCCGTACCGGGTACGGGCAGGACACGGCGCGTTCCGGGGCTCGGCACCCAACCGCTCAGCGGGAGACTCGACTTGTCCGGCCCCCAGGGCGCCCAGCTGCGCACGGCGATCGCGTCGGTGCACCGGATCTGCCCGGAGTTCGCCCCGGTGCAGGTGCTGCGCCGCAGCGGCCGCTCCGTGCTCCTGGTCGGTACGACGGGACGCAGCACGGCCGTCGCCAAGTGTTTACTCGACCACTCCCCGGTATGGGCCGAGCGGATCAGGCACGAGATAGCCGCTTACCGCTCGTTCGTCCGGCACCGGCCTCCGGTGCGCGTCCCCCGGCTGATCGCGGCGGACCCGGACAACTGCACCCTGGTCATCGAGCGGATGCCCGGCCGGGCGGCGGCGCTGCACCGGCATCCGGCGGAGGCCCCACCGCGCGCGGACATCAGAGCGGCACTCGGCGCGGTCTGCCGGCTCAACGCCTGGCGGCCGCCGGCGGGCACCTTCGACGCCCCGCTGGACTACGCGGCCCGGATCTCCCGCTACCACGAACTGGGACTGCTGACCGACCGGGACATGGGCGACCTGCAGAAGCTGCTGCACGGCATCGCGCACTCGGCGGGCCGGCAGGGCATGGGCCAGTTCTGTCACGGCGACGCCCTGCTCTCGAACATCCTGCTCTCACCGGCCGGTCCAGTGCTGGTGGACTGGGAGCACGCGGGCTGGTATCTGCCGGGATACGACCTGGCGACCCTGTGGTCGGTCCTCGCCGACGCCCCCGTGGCGCGTCGTCAGATCAGCCAGATCGCCCAGTCGGCGGGCCCCGCCTCACGGGACGCGTTCCTGGTGAACCTGATGCTGGTCCTGACCCGTGAGATCCGGACCTACGAGACGGCCGTGCAGCGTTCGATGCACGACTCGACCCCGGCGGCACCGGGCGTGGCCCACCCCGGTGCTGCGCCGTCCGGCGAGGAACAGCGGCTGCTGCTGAGGCGGCTGCACGACGACTGCCAGCTGGCCCGTCGGGCCGTACGCGCGGCGGTCGGCACTCGCTGACGGGGCGATGGTCCGCGGTGCGCCTGTGGAGCGGCGTACCGCGGACTTTCGTATGCCCGCACCTCGCTTCAATGGTGTACGCCACTGACGCCCCGCAGGCCCACCGGCCTCCGCCGCGAAACTCCCGTGAACCCGGATTGACAAGGGAAATCCCCTGCCCCTGGGCATGATTGACGGATCGTCGACAAGCCGGTAGCACTGACGCACGTCCGGCCCCGCTCGGCTCATCGCGCTCGATCGTCCCTGGAGGCTGCATTGCGAGGATCCGCAACCGACCCCAACAGAGCCGGCCGGAGGGTGCTCGGCACCCTGGCCGGCACCGCCCTGCTGCTGCCCCTGCTCGGCGCGGCCCCGGCGCAGTCCGGGGACTCCGCGGCCGGCCTCCAGCGGGCCTTCGCCGCGGCGGCCGCCGAGTACCACGTGCCGCAGAGCGTTCTGCTCGGCGTCTCCTATCTCCAGTCCCGCTGGGACGGTCACGCGGGCGCGCCCAGTGTGACCGGCGGCTACGGACCGATGCACCTGACCGACGCCCGTACCGCGCTCGCCTCGGCGCCGCATCACAGCGAGGGCACCGAGGACGCCCGCGGCGACAGCGCCCGCGCGGCCCTGCTCCCCGACCAGAAGGTGCCGCCGATCAGTGAGGTACCGGCCCGGCTGGAGACCCTGCCGAAGGCGGCCGGGCTGACCGGTCTGAGCGCCGGGGAACTGCGGACCGATCCGGTGGCGAACATCGCGGGCGGTGCCGCGCTGCTGGCCGCGGCCCAGAAGGAGCTGGGCGAGCCGCTGAGCGCGGACCCGGCGGACTGGTACGGCGCGGTGGCCCGCTTCTCCGGCGCGGACGACACCGCGACGGCCGCGGCCTACGCCGACGACGTGTACGACGTGCTGCGGACCGGCGAGGCGCGCACCACCGACGCCGGTCAGCAGATCGCGCTGGCCGCCCAGCCGGGTCTGGCCCCGGACACCTCCCAGCTGGCGCGGGCGGGTCTCAGGAAGCCGAAGGCGGGCGACACCGAGTGCCCGAAGACGGTGTCCTGCGAGTGGATCCCGGCGCCGTACGAGGAGTTCGGGGACAACGACTACGGCAACCACGACCTCGGGAACCGTCCGGCCGCGCAGAGCATCAAGTACATCGTCATCCATGACACGGAGGGTGCCTGGGAGGGCGTCCTCAACCTGGTGCAGGACCCGACCTATGTGTCGTGGAACTACAGTCTGCGCTCGACCGACGGTCACATCGCCCAGCATGTGAAGGCGAAGGACGTCGCCTGGCACGCAGGCAACTGGTACATCAACGCCAAGTCGATCGGCCTGGAGCACGAGGGCTTCCTCGCCAATCCGGACGCCTGGTACACGGAGGCGATGTACCGGTCCTCGGCGCGGCTGGTGAAGTACCTCTCCGCGAAGTACGGCATCCCGCTGGACCGGCAGCACATCCTCGGCCACGACAACGTGCCGGGCCCGACGACCTCGACGGTCTCGGGCATGCACACCGACCCGGGCCCGTACTGGGACTGGCGGCACTACTTCGAGCTGCTGGGCCGTCCGTTCAAGGCCACTGCCTTCAAGCAGGGCGGGCTGGTCACGATCCGGCCCGACTACGCCACCAACCAGCCGCGGTACACGGGCTGTGTGACCAGCGGCCAGCCCTGCGCGGCCCACGGTTCGAGCGAGGTGCGGCTCTACTCGGCCCCCGACGAGAGCTCTCCGCTCATCAGTGACGTCGGTGTGGGCAGGCCGCCCACGATCGACGTCAACGACCTGTCGTCGCGGGTCTCCACCGGCCAGCAGTACGCGGTCGCCGGCCGGGACGGCGACTGGACGGCGATCTGGTACCTGGGCCAGAAGGCCTGGTTCAAGAACCCGCGGACGAGCCCGACCGCGGTGGCTGCCTCCGGTCTCGTCGTGACGCCGAAGGCGGGCCTGGACAGCGTCCCGGTGTACGGACGTGCCTACCCCGAGGCCGCCGCCTATCCGGCGGGCGTGCCCGCGCAGGCGGTGTCGCCGCTGCCGTACAAGGTGCTCAAGGACCAGAAGTACGTGGTCGGTGACAAGGTGCCGGGCGAGTACTACTACGCGGTCACCTTCTCGACGGACTCGCACAAGGTCGTGGTCGGCAAGGACCTGTACTACGAGATCCAGTACGGCCACCGGGTGGCGTTCGTGCGGGCGGCGGACGTCGACCTGCGGCCCTCGGTGCGGCGCTAGGCGGGGCAGCTTCGCCGATAGGCGATGTCCGGCAGGTGGCGGCTCCACTCCTCGCGGGTGAGGCCGCCACCGGCACGTCGGCACACGGTCGCGGCGGCTCTGTCCGCATCGATCGGGTAGGTGCGCGGTGGGGTGTGGTTGCCCGCCGCGTGGAGGCTCGCGCCGTCCGCGCCGAAGGCCAGCGCCGAGACCGTGTCGCCCGGCGTCGGCAGGGGTGCTCCGATCCGGCGCCGGGACGCCACGTCCCACAGCTGGAGGGTGCCCTCGTCGCCGGCGACCGCGAGGGTTCGGCCGTCGGGGGCGAAGGCCAGCGCCGAGACGTACTGGTAGGTGGTGGTCTCGGGGTCGGCGAGCACGCCGAGGCGCCGGGTCAGGCGGCCGTCCCACAGCACGACGCGACCGGACCCGTCCCCGACGGCCAGGTAGGCGCCGTCGGGGCTGAAGGCCAGCGCGGTGCCGCCGCTGGGGAAGCGGTCGGCGGGCAGCCGGGTTCCCGAGGGCAGGCGGTAGGCCTCGCCGCCGGTGGTGACGACGAGGTCGCCGTCGGGATGCAGCGCCACCGCTCCGGAGGTGCTGGTCAGGGTCCGGGTCGTCCTGCGCCGCTCCAGGTCCCAGATCCGGACGGTGCCCGTGTCGGGGCTCGGCAGGTCGGTCAGCAGCAGGGAACGGTCACCGGGGCCGAAGGCGAGGTGGGCCGGCGGGGTCCGGCCGATGTCGGCGGCGGTCAGCACCGTGGAGACGCGTCGGCGCGGGACGTCGTAGAGCCGGAGGCGTTGCGGTGCGGGCGGCGCGTTCGTCGACTCGACGCCGTAGGCGAGGGTGCGGCCGGTGGAGTCGAAGGCGAGGTGGGCGGCGCACTCGTAGGTCTCCTCGGCCGGGTCGGGGACGCGGCACGGGGCCGTGCCGAGGTCGGCCAGGCGCCGTCCGGCAGCGGTGAGGAGCCGGAAGCGGATGTGTCCCCCGTCGGGGTCCGGGCGGGCCGTGGCCAGGAGTGCGCCGTCCGGGCTGTACGCCATGCCGATGTTCTGGGTGGTCGTCCAGTCGGAGGTGACCGCGTCGCCCAGACCGAGGGTGTGCACGCTGGGGCCCCAGGTGCCCTCGGGGCCGCCGAGGTAGCGCAGGGTCCGGCTCACGGGGTCGAGGCGGATGTCCTTGACGGTCTCGCCGGAGAGCCGGTGGCGGAAGACCGGGAAGACGGGGGTGGCCAGCCGCCAGACCAGGATCTCCTCCCCGTCCGAGGCGGCCATGAAGGCGCCGTCGGCGCTGAACTGGGCGATCTTCAGGCCGGCGTGGTCGATACGGGCGGTCTCGCGGCCGGTGTCGATGCGCCAGGCCCGGAAGCCGTCGGGGCCGATGACGCCCAGGGTGCGGCCGTCCGGGCTGAGGGTGATCTGTTCCTGGAGGCACTGCTGGGGGGATGGCGTCGGCAGCCAGGGGGCGTCGATCGCGCGCCGCGTCTCCACGTCCCACAGTCGGAGCCGGGTGCCCGGGACGCACAGTGCGAGACGGCGGTCGTCGGCGCTGACCGTCGCGTCGGGAGCGGACAGGTAGGTGAGGACCGAGGTGCGCCGCTCCTGTCTGAGCTCCGCCATGACGGCCATGAGCCGGGGCCAGCCGATATTGCCGAGGTCGACGCTCGCGGGACTCCGGGGGTCCTCGATGTCCAGCAGTTTCCGGCGGGTGAGCGGGTCCCAGAGCTGTGTGTGTCCCTGGGTGCCCTGACGGTCGTAGACGACGAGGGTGCGGCCGCTGGGGCTCATCTCCGCGCCGCCGTCGGCGTCCGTGAGGGGGGTGCGGTCCTGGCGGCCGGTGGCGAGGTCGCGGACGGTGACGCGGGTGCCGTCGAAGACCGGCAGCCAGGTGGTGTCGGCGCGCGGGAAGCCCGCTGTCCCCATCGTCCTGCCGAGGCCCGGCTGCCGGCTCAGGCTCCGGTGGGCGCTCACGTCCCAGCGGGTCACCCGGTCGGTGCCCATGCTGATCAGGGTGCGCCCGTCGGCGCTGAGCCGGCGCATGGTGCGTTTGCCGCCGTCCGGATCGGTGAACACGTCCTGCTCGCGCTGTGCGGCGGCCGCGAGCACGGCGGACCGGGTCTCGGGCAGGTCGGCCACCCGCCGTGCGGCGAGGCTCAGCCGCATCGAGGTGACCGGGTCGGAGAGTCTGAGGCTCTCCGCCACGCCGACGAGCCGGCGGGCCTCCGCCTCCAGCCTGCGCTGCTCGCCCTCCCGGTTCTGCTGCCAGGCCACGAGTCCCGCGACCAGGCAGAGGACCACCAGCAGGGCCAGCGCGCCGATCCGGCCACCGCGCCGGAGCCGTGCGCGGTGGCGTGCGTGTACCGCGGCTTGGAGGAACTCCCGTTCCAGTGGGGTGAGTTCCGTGGAGTCGCCGGTGAAGTGCTCCTCGGCGGCGGCCAGTCGCACTCCCCGGTAGAGGGCTTCCGGGTCGCGGTCGACGGCCGCCCAGGTGCCGGCCGCCTCGGTGATCCGGCGCTGGGCGCGCAGCCGTTCGCGGTCCTCGTCGATCCAGGTGCGCAGCCGGGGCCAGGCGGTGAGCACGGCTTCGTGGGCGAGGTCCACGGTCTCGTCGTCGACGGTGATCAGCCGGGCCCTGGCGAGCTGTTCGAGGACGAACCCGGTGTCGGGCCAGTCGGCGCCGGTGAGTTCGGCGCGGTCGGCGGGGCGCCGGGTGTCCGGGGTGCCCTGGCCGGGGGTGACGAGGCGCAGCAGGACCCGGCGGGCGGTGTCGGCCTGCGCCGGGGTGAGGCGCTCGTGGAGTTCCTCGGCGGTGCGGGCGATGGCCCCGTGGATCCCGCCGGCCGCCTCGTACGCCGCCTCGGTGAGTGTCCGGCCGTGGCGGCGGCGCCAGGTCTCCAGCAGGGCGTGGGACAGCAGCGGCAGCCCGCCCGGCTCGTCCGCGATCTCGTCCAACAGCCGTGCCGTCAGCGCGCGTTCGACGACCAGGCCGCCGAGGGCGGCGGGCCGGACGATGGTCTCGCGCAGTTCGTCGGCCCCCATGGGCGGGACCAGCAGTGTGGCGTCCTGGGCGGCCTCGGCGAGCCCGCGGTGGCGGGTGAGATGGCCGTAGAAGTCCGCGCGTACGGCGATCACGACGCGGGTGCGGTGTGCGGCGGCGTCGAGGAGCTGATCCAGGAAGCGGGTCCGCTCGTCGGGGTCGGCGCAGAGAGTGAAGAGTTCCTCGAACTGGTCGACCACGATCAGGGACGCCTCGGACGCCAGGGTCTCGGCGTGGGTCCGGGAGGGGTGCGGGCCCGGGGAGAGGATGTGCGCCCGGCCGCGCGTCCTCGGGATCAGACCGGCGCGCAGCAGGGAGGACTTGCCGCTGCCGGAGGGGCCGACGAGGACGACGACGGGGTTGTCGGCGACCATCCCGGCGAGCCGCTCGATCAGCCGGTCGCGGCCGAAGAACCGCTCGCGGTCACCGGTGTCGAACCTCGCCAGGCCCAGGTACGGGGCCTGACCCGGGTCGTCGGCGGCGCGGCGTTCCTCGGTCGCCTCGTCGGAGGCCTGCTGCCAGCGCCGCTCCCAGTCGGCGGTGTCGCCGTCGCAGGCGGCGACATAGGCGAGGGCGACCTGGCGGGAGGGGAGCCGGTCGCCGGCCGCGGCCTGGGCGAGGGTCGCGGTGGAGTAGTGGGCGCGTGCCGCCATGGCCCGGTAGGTGGGACCGCCGGCTTCCTGCCGTAACTTCCGCAGCTCGTACGCGAATCGGGCGACGGGCCCCTCGGTCGGGTCCAGCGGTCGCTCGCGTCGCCCCATGACTCTCCCCTGTGTTCACGTCGGCGCGGCCGGTCGCCGATCTCGCACGCTATGGACCGACGCGGGTGCGGGGCAAGGCAGTTCCGCACGTGGGACGGGAGTCCGGGAAATTGTCCGGAGTGGTGAAAGGGGGCTGCCGGACAACGTCCGGGTCGCGAAAGCTGGGATCACGGCACCCCGGGGCTTCGCCGCGGCGGGCGAAGACGGGGGAATCCCGGGTGTGACCGTGCGGGGCCGGACCGACCGACCGTGCCCGCGGGCGGCTCCGGAAGGCCAGGGACGGGGGAACTGGCCTTCCGGAGCCTACGGCGACACCGCGCGAGAGGTGTTCAGCTCTGCTGGAACAGCTCCGCCGGCAGGGGCTTGAGGAGGGCGTACAGGTCGTCCGTGATGGGGCGGTCCCAGGCGGCGATGGTCACCAGGACATTGTCGCTGCGGTCGAACTGGACGCAGGAGATCCGGCTCTCGGAGAGCTTGAGGCGGCGCACGATCAGGAGGTTGTCGCCCTGCATCACCGGCATGTCCTCGGTGTCGGTGACGGTGACCTCCTCGTCGTTCTCCAGTGCGATCAGCAGCTGCGCCACCTCGAAGGGGACCTGGCCCTCGGGGACCTCACGGGCCGGGGAGCCCTCGGGGAGGTTGCCGATGATCATCGCGGGGCCGCGGCCGCCGAAGAGGTCGTAGCGCAGGAAGACGCCCTGGCAGGTGCCGTCGGGGGCGGGCAGGAGCCCGGCGCCGAGGTTGCCGGGCCAGTCGCCCGGGTCCATGGCCAGTACGTCGAAGTCTGGACCGGCGGGAGTAGCGCTGCGGCGGCGGAGGAACGACATGCGCCCATGGTAATGGGCGGTGAGGTGGTCGTGCGGGTGCGGGCGAGTGGGGGCTAGTCGCGCAGTTCCCCGCGCCCCTGGGTGGGGTCACTCGCCGTTCTCAGACCGGTGCTGTCCGTTCCCAGCTTCCGGAAGACGGACGACAGCAGACGTACCGCCACCGGTTCGTCCACGCTCATCTCCTTCGCGATCTCCGCCTCCGTACGGCCCTCCGCCGCCAGGTCCGCCGCTCGGCGTTCGCGGGACGTGAGGGTGTCCGTCTCCGTGCTGTGCAGGCGGCGCGGGCGCAGGCCCGCCGCGGTCAGTTCGTCGCGGGCGGTCTCGATCAGTCCGTCGGCGCCGCACTGGACGGCGGTGTCCAGGCCCCGGTAGAGGTGTTCGGCCGCCTCCCGGGCGCGGCCCGTGCGGCGGAGTTCCGTGCCGAGGGCCACCAGCGCGCAGGCGAGCTCGTAGGAGGCCGGGGAGCGCTCCAGGTGGGACACGGACTCCTCCAGCAGCTTCGCCCGGGTCGAGCCCGGCGCGACCTCGGCGGCCAGCCGAAGCGCCTGGCCCACGGCCGACGGGGCGCCGAACTGGCGGGCCCGCGCGACGGCTTCGAGGGCGGTGGCGATCGCGCGGTCGGGGGCGTCCGGGGCCTCGGCGCGGGCCAGGTGGAGCTGCCAGGGGCACCACGCGGGGTTGCGCACGCCGCGGGGTTCCAGGCGGCGGCCCGCGGAGGCCAGCTCGGTGGCCGCCTCCTTGGTGAGGCCGCGGGCCAGGAGCAGTTCGCCGTACACGGTCTGGGCGTCGGGGAAGACGACGGCGGCCGGGAAGGGCGCCCCGAAGCAGTGGTCGTCGGCGACGCGGGCGGCCTCGGTGACCCGGCCGCGGGCGAGCAGCACCTCGATGAGGACGCCCAGCGCGTACCAGTGGGCCGGGGTGCCGGGGCCGACGCGTTCGGCGAGGCGCAGGCCGGCGCGGACGAAGTCCTCGGCCTCGGCGAGGCGGCCGCGGCGGAAGCGGACGTAGGCGAGCAGGGTGTAGGCGAAGGAGAGGTGGGCGCCGCGCCAGCCCTGGCGTTCGAAGTCGGCGATCCCGGCGGCGAAGAGCTCCTCGGTGCGGCCGGGGCGGTCGGCGTACATGAAGGCCAGGGCGACCAGGACCGGCACCTCGAAGCCGCGGTCGGGCTCGGCCCAGCCGAGGCCTCCGGCGAGGGCGCGCTCGGCGTGGTGGAGGGCGACGTGGGCGGGTTCGCCGCGCAGGACGGCGTCCCAGGTGCGCAGGCCGATGATGTACCGCTCGGTGAGGTCGCGGCCGGTGAGGCGGTCGGCGAGGCGGGCCATGCGGCGGGAGCGGGAGGGGTGGTCGGGTTCGTCGGCGCGGAAGGCGTCCCACATGAACTGCTCGGCGATCATGCGCAGTTTGACGCGGGCGTCGCCGGTGACCTTGATCTCGCGGGCGAGGGTGTCGGAGGCCTCGGCGAGGCGGTCGCTGTGGGCGAGGACCTGGGAGAGCCGGTAGACGATGTGGTGGCGCAGGTCGGGGGCGGCGATGGGCTCCTCGAGGGCGGCGCGCAGGTGGTTGACCGTGGTGGCCGGTTCGGTGAGCAGGGAGGCGCTGCCCAGTTCGTACAGGACGGCGGCCCGGTCCTCGAAGGCCGGGGGTTCGCGCAGGGCGCGGGCGAGGTAGCGGCGGGCCGCGTCGGGGGCGCCGGAGCGGAGGGTCTCGGCCGCGGCGGCGCGCAGCTGCTGGACGACCCAGGGGTCGCCGTCGGGGTGGGTCTCCAGGAGGTGGCGGGCGGCCGCGGCGGCGCCCCGTCCGTCGTTGACGACGCACCAGGCGGCCTGGCCGTGCAGCGCGACACGGACGCCGGGCGGGATGGCCCGGTAGACGGCGGTGGCGATGAGCGGGTGGACGAACTCCAGGGACTCGACGCCGGTGAGGATACGGGCGCCGCGCAGCGCGTCGGCCGCGTCGGCGGCCTCTTCGTGGCCGAGTCCGGCGACGGCGGCCGCGAGCCGGGGGTGGATCTCGGTGCCGAGGACCGCGCAGGCCCAGGCGAAGCGGACCGTGGAGGTGCCGAGGCGTTCGAGGCGGGCGACCAGACCGCTGCCCTTGACGGCCGCGGCGAGGTCGCGCAGGAGGTGGGCGGCGCCCTCGGTCGGGGTGACGCCGCGGTCGTGGACCTTGGCGGTCAGTTCGACCGTCTCGAAGGGGTTGCCCGCGGTGACGGCCCAGCACTCGCGGCAGAACGCGTCGTCGGCGTGGGTGCCGAGCGTCTCGCGGACGAGGCGGGCGACGGCGGCGGCGCTGAGGGGCTCCAGGTCGAGCGGGCGTCCGCCCGCCCTGCCGGGCAGTGCCCTGAACGGCTCGGCGTGGTCGGGGAGTTCGTCGGGCCGGTAGGCGACGACGACGAGGATCGGGAGTTCCTCGGCGCGGGGTGCGAACGCGGCCAGCCAGTGCAGGGATTCGGGGTCGGCCCAGTGGGCGTCGTCGAGGACGAGCACCAACGGGGTGCGCAGGACGGCGAGATGGGTGAGCACCCAGTCGAGTCCGTCGCGCAGGCCCTGCGGGTCGGGGGGTGCTCCGTCGGTGGGGGCGCACAGGCCGAGGGCGGGTCCGACGATGTCGTACCAACTGCCCAGCCGGCCGCGGAGATCGGCTTCGGCGGCGTCGGCGAACTGCGGCTGGAGGAGCTGCCGGGCGACATGGAAGGCGACCCGCTGCTCCTGGTCGCCGCCGCGGGCGGCCAGTACGGTGCAGCCGCGGGCGGCGGCGCGGCGGCGGACCTCGGCGAGGAGGGTGGTCTTGCCGATGCCGGCCCGGCCGGCGACCGCCAGCAGGGCTCCGCGCGGGCGTCCGTGGGGTTCGGCGCCGTCCGTGCGCAGCCCGGTGAGCTCTCCCAACGCCTCATCGACGGCGGCGAGTTCGCTCTCCCGCTCCAGGAGAGCCCTGCTGCTCCGCGCACTGCGCTGCATCATGGCGCACCCCCCGTCACGGTGGTGGACCCGCGCGGGGAGCGAGTGCGCACCGTGACCTACAGGCACCTCAGCGTACGCCTCCGGGGTGCCGGGTGAGCCCTGGTCCGTCGACTCGGGTCGGTGCTAGAAGAGGTGTTCGTACAGGACGGTGAGCCCGTAGAGCAGGCCCCCGGCGGCGGTCGCCGCGCTGAGCCGGAGGACGGCCCGCGTGTGGATCGTGGAGGATGTGTCCGGCCCGGACGCGGCGAGTGTCATGACCACTCCGACGGCGAGGACGAGCAGGCCCGTCAGCACGAGGGCCGCCCACCCGACGATCGCTCTCGGCCCCAGTGTCTCCAGCCCGACGTAGGGCTGATCGCGTACGGCGATGGTGGAGCCGATGCGGGCGTCGGCCTGGATCATCGCGTCGGGGTCGGTCAACCGGCCGGTGGTGGACAGCAGTTGGCCGTGGCATTCGGTGACGGGCTTGTTGTTGTAGGGCCGCACGACACCGCACGAGTCGACGTGCAGCTCACCCGGGGTCCCGGACAGTCCGAGGGCGCCCATCAGCATCAGGCCGGCGTAGCCGGTCAGCACCACGCCGAACGCGAAGGCCACCACCACGCCGAGAGCCGTACGGAATCGCTCGCCCCGCCGCTTCCACGGGCTCGCGCGCCGCGCTTCCCGAAGCGCCCGCAGCCGTTCGGCCTTCCTGAACCGCCGTCTGGCCGCCTTCGAGGCCACGGCCCCTCCCCCTACGCCTTGTGCCGTTCGTGATGCCGTGCCACCCGGGCCCGGTTGCCGCAGGACGGCTTGCACCACTCCTGCCGCGGATGATCCTTGAGGAAGTAGCGCACGCAGCGCGGGGCATGGCAAGCCCGCAGCCGTCGCCGGTCGGCTCCGGCGAGGAAGGCGGTCGCCGCCTGCGCCAGGACGGCCGTGAGGTCGGCCCCCTCGGGCAGCGGCCGCGGGTGTACGACGGGTTCGGCGTCGTCGGCCCAGTGCAGGACGGGGACGGTCGGCATCCGCGCGGCGGCGGTGTTGAGGCGCTCGACGGCCTCGGGCACCGGCATCAGGCGTGCCGCGTCGGCGGGGCTGGGGGCGCCGGGGCGCACGGCGTACGCGAAGAGGGCGCGGACGGCCGCGCGCAGGTCACGGACCGCGGCGAGGGTCGCCTCGTCGGCGACGAACCCGGCCGGGACCGGCAGGTCGTCGGTGTGGTCCCGGACCCAGGCGGTGAGTCCGGCGGGGTCGGTCAGGTCGTCGGCGACCCCGCCGTGTCCGTCGTGCCGGATGGTGAGCGCGAGATCGAGGGCGAGCCGGGCGTCCCTGGTGATCGAGTCCTGCATATGGCTAATGATAGGCATCGCTGCATCCATTAGCGCTGCACGATCCACGGACGCCGGGGCTCGCCCCCGCCCGGCGACTGCGGCTCAGGTGAGGTCGAACTCGCCTTCCCGCGCCCCGGACACGAACGCGCCCCACTCCGCCGGGGTGAAGATCAGGGAAGGGCTCTCCGGCCGGTCGCTGTTGCGCATCGCGATGAACCCCTCGACGAAGGCGATCTGGACATCCCCCAGACCACGGCTGCTCGAGTGCCAATCGGCGTTGCTCAGGTCCAGCTCCGGCTTGTCCCAGCCCATGAGCGGCTGCTGCTGGATGGTGGTCTCGGCCACGTCCGTGCTCCTCCCGATCGCTTCGTCCGCGGCCAGCCTAGCGATCCACTTCGGCCGCCGACAGGCCACGTGAGGGGGACCTTTGCGGGGGCATTTCACGCATCCGGGGGTTCGGACCCCACGAGCCACATGGAGAAGAACTGCGATCCGCCGCCGTAGGCGTGTCCGAGCACCCTGCGGGCGCCGTCCACCTGGTGCTCCCCGGCCTGACCGCGCGCCTGGAGCGCGGCCTCCGCGAAGCGGATCATGCCGGAGGCGCCGATCGGATTGGTGGAGAGCACTCCGCCCGACATGTTGACGGGCAGGTCCCCGTCCAGTTCGGTCACCCCGGCCTCGGTGAGCTTCCAGCCCTCGCCCTCGTCGGCGAAGCCGAGGTTCTCCAGCCACATGGGTTCGTACCAGGAGAACGGCACGTACATCTCGACGGCGTCGATGTCCCGGCGCGGGTCGGCGATGCCGGCCTGCCGGTACACGTCGGCCGCGCAGTCCTTGCCGGCCTGCGGCGACACGGCGTCCTTGCCGGCGAAGAGCGTCGGCTCGCTGCGCATCGCGCCGCCGAGCATCCAGGCCGGGGGCCGGGGCGCGCGGGCGGCGCCCGCCCG
This sequence comes from Streptomyces sp. LS-MS-L19, assembly GCF_058382285.1. Classification (NCBI taxonomy): domain Bacteria; kingdom Bacillati; phylum Actinomycetota; class Actinomycetes; order Kitasatosporales; family Streptomycetaceae; genus Streptomyces; species Streptomyces sp. LS-MS-L19. Next base: position 686,346 of record NZ_JBYCLL010000001.1, read on the forward strand.
GTCCGTGAGCACCATCGCGCAGGCGCCGTCGGAGGACGGGCAGGTCTCGGAGTAGCGGATCGGGTCCCAGAGCATCGGCGAGGCCTGGACCTTCTCCAGGGTGATGTCGTGCACGTGCAGATGCGCGTACGGGTTCTTGAGCGCGTTGCGGCGGTCCTTGTACGCCACCAGCGAGCCGACCGTGTCGGGAGCGCCGGTGCGCCGCATGTACGCGCGCACGTGCGGCGCGAAGAAGCCGCCCGCCCCGGCCAGCAGGGGCTGCTGGAAGGGGATCGGCAGGGACAGGCCCCACATGGCGTTGGACTCGGACTGCTTCTCGAAGGCGAGGGTGAGGACGGTGCCGTGCACCCGGGCCGCGACCAGGTTGGCGGCGACCAGGGCGGTGGAGCCGCCGACGCTGCCCGCGGTGTGCACCCGCAGCATCGGCTTGCCCACCGCGCCGAGCGCGTCCGCCAGGTACAGCTCCGGCATCATCACGCCCTCGAAGAAGTCGGGCGCCTTGCCGATCACCACGGCGTCGATGTCGGCCCAGGTCAGCTCGGCGTCTTCCAGAGCCCTTGCGGCGGCCTCCCGGACGAGCCCGGCGATCGACACGTCCCGGCGCGCCGCGACGTGCTTGGTCTGGCCGATGCCTACGACGGCCACGGGCTCCTTGCTCATCGCGGATCCCCTTCCAGTACGGCGACCAGGTTCTGCTGGAGACAGGGCCCGGAGGTGGCGTGGGCGAGGGCGCGGTCGGACTCGCCCCGGTGGATCCGGGCGGCGGCCTCGCCGATGCGGGCGAGCCCGGCGGCCATCATCGGGTTGGCGGCGAGGGCGCCGCCGGACGGGTTGACGGTCGTGGCGTCGTCGAGCCCGAGCGCCTTGCGCAGCACGACCTCCTGCGAGGTGAACGGGGCGTGCAACTCGGCGGTGTCGACGGGCCGTTCGAAGACCCCGGCCTTCTCGGCGGCCAGCCGGGTGGAGGGCGAGTCGGTGAGGTCGCGGACACCGAGCGAGTGGGCCTCGATGCGGTGGTCGATGCCGCGGATCCACGCGGGCCGCTCGCACAGCTCCCTGGCCCGCTCCCCCGCCGCGAGGACGACGGCGGCGGCTCCATCGCCGATGGGCGGGCAGTCCCCGGTGCGCAGCGGCCGTACGAGGTAATCCCCTTGCGGTACAGAGCCCTTGAGCTGTGCGTGCGGGTTCTCGGTGCTGCGGCTGCGGGCGCCGATCGCCGCCAGCTCCCGCTCGTCCGTCACGCCCGCGTCGATCAGCACCTGGGCCTGGAGCGCGGCGAGGGCGACGGAGTCGGGCCACAGGGGGGCGACGTAGTACGGGTCGAGCTGCCGGGTGAGCACATCGCGCAGGGAGCCGGGCGAGGACTTGCCGTAGGAGTAGACCAGCGCGGTGTCGGCGTCCCCGGACAGCAGCTTGGTCCAGGCCTCGTACAGCGCCCAGGCCCCGTCCGTCTCGACGTGCGACTCGGAGATGGGCGGCCAGGCGCCCACGCCGTCGAGGGCCAGGGTGAAGGAGAAGGCGCGGCCCGCGAGGTAGTCGCAGGAGCCGGAGCAGGTGAAGCCGATGTCGGCGGTCTTCAGGCCGGTCTGCGCGAGGACGTCGTGCAGGACCGGCATGAGCATCTCCACCTCGGACAGTTCCTCGGTGGAGCGCAGGGTGTCGGACTGGGCGAAGGCGACGACCGCGATGTCCCGGGTCACAGCAGCTCCTTGTAGGTGTCGTACTCCGCGTCGGGTTCGCCGGTCGGCCGGTAGTGGTCCGGGTACCGGCCGCCCTCGGTCCACACCGGCTCGACCCTGAGGCCCATGCGCACCTGGTCGTAGGGGATCCCGCCGATCCGGCCGTGCAGCGCGAGGTCGGCGCCGTCGAGGGCGATGTGGGCGTAGACGTACGGCACCTCGATGTCGAGGTTCTTCGCCTTGATGTTGACGATGCAGAAGGTGGTGACGGTGCCGCGGGGGCCCACTTCCACCTGTTCGGCCGTGGCGACACCGCAGGTGGGGCAGGCTCCCCTCGGGGGCACGTAGACCTTGCGGCAGGACGGGCAGCGCTCGCCGACGGCCCGCCGCTCGGTCTCCAGCGCCTTGATGTAGGCGGTCTGGGCGCGGCCCGGTGAGTAGGTGTAGTCGAGGCGCGCCTGCGCGATGATGCCGCTGACCGGGTCGTCGAACTCACCCGCGTGGACGCGGACTTGGGCCTCGTCTCCTTCGTACGCCTCGAAGCAGGCGATGTCGGTGATGGCGCCGACGCGTTCCTCCGCCCAGCGGACGCGGACCCGCATGCCGGTGCGCACGGCCTCGGGGCCGGGGGCGTCGAGGGCGTGCAGGAGGGCCGTGTCGGCGTTGTCGAGCTTGACGAGGACCCAGGCGAAGGGGGTGTCGAGGGGCTGGCCGCGGCGCGGGGCCGGGTTCCAGGCCCAGGTGGTCACGGTGCCGGTGACACCGACGGGGACGAGCTCGGTGAGCTCCTCTGCGGTGACGGGGTCGTACTCGACCGGGGGGACCAGGGTGCGTCCGTCGTGGGTCTTCACGCCGAGGACGACTCGTTCGCGCAAGCCCGTGAGGAAGGCGCTCTGGACGGGGCCGAGGGAGCGGGTGAAGGGGAACTCGACGACGAGGGGGGCTTTGAGGACTTCGGGCATGCCCGGGCTCCTTCAGTGGCGTTGGTAGTCGGGGGGTCGCTTCTCCGCGAAGGCGCGCGCACCTTCCTTCGCGTCGGCGGTGTCGAAGATCGGCCACCCCCGCTTCAACTCGGCGGCCAGCCCCTCGCTCTCGGTCAGCTCGGCCGTCTCGTAGACCGAGGCCTTCACCGCCTCCACCGCCAACGGGCCGCAGGCGTTGATCAGTTCGGCGATCTCCAGGGCCTTGTCGAGTGCGGTGCCGTCCGGGACGACGTGCCCGATCAGGCCGATGTCCGCGGCCTCGCGTGCGGTGTAGGGGCGTCCGGTGAGCAGCATCTCCAGCGCGTGGGTGCGCGGGATCTGGCGTTGCAGCCGGACCGTGGAGCCGCCGATCGGGAACAGGCCGCGCCTGACCTCGAAGAGTCCGAAGGTCGCGGACTCCCCGGCGACCCGGATGTCGGTGCCCTGGAGCATCTCGGTGCCGCCCGCGACGCAGTGGCCCTCGACGGCCGCGATCACCGGCTTGCGGGGGCGGTGGTGGCGCAGCATGGCCTTCCAGTGCAGGTCGGGGTCGGCGTCGAGCCGCTCCCGGTAGTGCTCGCCCTCGATGCCCTTGCCGGCCAGGGCCTTGAGGTCCATGCCGGCGCAGAACGTGCCGCCCGCCCCGGTGAACACGATCGACCGGATCGAGTCGTCCGCGTCGGCCTCCACCCAGCCGTCGTACAGGCCCACGAGCATCGGCAACGAGAGCGCGTTCTTCGCCTCCGGCCTGTTGAGCGTGAGCACCAGTGTGGCGCCCTCGCGCCGGATGTCGAGGTGTTCCGTCCCACCCATCGCCCGTCTCCCCTCTGCCAGAACGAGAACAGGTTGCAGGAGCCGCCGACGCACTTCAAGAGTTTTCTGACAGACAGTCAGATTTCTTCGCGCGAACCCTTCACAGTCACGCCGCCCTTTGCTCTGATGACCGGCGAACCGTCCAGGAGCCAGGCCGTGCGAGGTCAGGAGGAGCCGGTGGAGTACAACCTTGCCGACCTGTTCGAGTCGGTGGTCGACGTGGTGCCGGACCGTGAGGCGCTGGCGTACTTCGACATTCCGGGTACGGGCGCGGAGCGCCGGCTGACGTACGCGGAGCTGGACGCCGCCGCCAACCGCATCGGCCACCATCTGCTCGACAGCGGGGTGCGGGCCGGCGAGCACGTGGGACTGCACCTCTACAACGGGGTGGAGTACGTGCAGACGCTGCTGGGCTGCATGAAGGCGCGGATCGTGCCGGTCAACGTCAACTACCGTTATGTCGAAGAGGAGTTGGTGTACCTCTACCGGGACGCGGACCTGGTGGGGCTGGTCTTCGACACGGAGTTCGCGGGCCGGGTGGCGGCCGCGCTGCCGCACGTGCCGCGGCTGCGGCATCTGGTGCGGGTCGGGGCCGCGGGGCCGGGCGGGCCGCCGGCGGCGGACTTCACCGACGCCGAGGCGTCCGGGTCCGCGGAGCGCGGGTTCACGGCCCGCTCGGGCGACGACCAGTTCATCATCTACACCGGCGGCACCACCGGCATGCCCAAGGGCGTGATGTGGCGTCAGGAGGACCTGTTCTTCTCGGGGATGGGCGGTGGGGCGCCGACCGGGGAGCCGGTCAAGCGGCCCGAGGAGCTCGCCGAGCGGGTCGCCGCGGGCGGATCCGGCCTCACCTTCTTCCCCACTCCCCCGCTGATGCACGGCACCTCCACGCTGACCACGCTCATCGGCTTCAACTTCGGCCAGCGGGTCGTGCTGCACCGCAAGTTCGTGCCGGAGGAGGTGCTGCGGACCGTGGAGGCGGAGAAGGTCAGCGCCATGTCCCTGGTGGGCGACGCGATGCTGCGGCCGCTCATCGACGCGCTGGAAGGACCGATGAAGGGCACCGACATGTCGTCGGTGTTCAGCGTGTCCTCGTCGGGCGCGATCATGTCGGACACGGTGAGCCGGCAGTTCCGCGCTCTCGTCCCGAACGCCATGCTGCTCGACAACTTCGGCTCCTCCGAGTCGGGCTTCAACGGGACCGCGACCGAGGACTCCGGCCCCGAGCGCGGCTTCCGCGTCCGGGTCAACTCCCGTACCCAGGTGGTCGATCCCGCGACCCACGAGCCCGTCGCCGTGGGCGAGGTGGGGCGGGTCGCGCAGTGCGGCCATGTCCCGCTCGGCTACTACAACGACCCGCGGAAAACCGCCGAGACCTTCTTCGAGAAGGACGGTCAGCGCTGGGTGCTGCTCGGTGACATGGCCACCGTGGACGAGGAGGGGGTGCTCACTGTCCTCGGGCGGGGCTCGCAGTGCATCAACACGGGCGGCGAGAAGGTCTACCCCGAGGAGGTGGAGCAGGCGCTCAAGGCCCATCCGGACGTGTACGACGCGCTCGTGGCCGGGGTGCCGGACGTGAAGTGGGGGCACCATGTGGCAGCCGTGGTGCAGTTGCGCGACGGCGCGGACCGGATGTCCCTGGACGCTCTCCAGACGCACTGCCGGACCCGGCTCGCGGGCTACAAGGTGCCGCGCCAGCTGGTGATCACGGAATCGATCCACCGGTCCCCGAGCGGCAAGGCGGACTACCGGTGGGCGCAGAAGGTGGCGGTGGCGGCGGACGGGTGAGGGCCGAGTCCCGACGCGTGCCGAATCCGCACCCGTACCGAATCCGTACCCGTGCCGAATCCCGACCCGCGTGCGATTGAACCGAACGTGACGTGCGACCGTACTGGTGGTGGCAGGCTCGGTCACCGGGCCCTGTTCGTCATGCCGTCGCGGCAGGACCGCACGTCACAGCAAGACCGCACGGAAGGACCACCGGGTGTCACTCTTCACTCGCTCTCGCCAACTGCCGGGTACCACTGGGGGCGAGGGGGACGCGGACAGTGGGGGTGCGACGGGGGAAGAAGTGAAGGAGGAGGCCGCTGAGGCGACCGCCTCGGCTCAGGATGCGGATGAGGCCCCTGCCGAGCCCCTGGATGAGCCCTCCTCCGCGGACGCGCCCGGCTCCCCGCGCCCCGGCTGGTTCGGCTGGCGTCGCCGCTGGCCCCGTACGGCCCGTGGGGTGTCCGTGGGGACGAGCGTGGCGGCGGGGCTGCTGGTGCTGCTCGTGCTGCTGTTCCCCAACCGGCTCGACCACATGAACCTCCGGTCGTTCTTCCGGTTGCCCGTGGAGGCGATCGTCCTCGCGGCCGTCCTGCTCGTGCTGCCGCCGAAGGCACGGCGGATCGCGGCGGTCTGCTTCGGGCTGTTCCTCGGTCTGTTCAGCCTCCTGAAGTTCATGGACATGGGCTTCTACCAGACCCTGGCCCGGCCGTTCGACCTGGTCTTCGACTGGATCATGCTGGGCAACGCGACGGACTGGCTGCGGGAGACGTTCGGCCGCACCGGCGAGGTGCTCGCGATCATCGGAGTGATCGTGCTGATGGTCGCGGTCCTCGCCCTGTGCACCCTCGCGGTGGTGCGGCTGTCGAACCTCATGTCCCGGCACCGGCCCGTGGCGGTGCGCACCACGCTCGTCCTCGCGACGGTGTGGGTGACCTGCTTCATGGTCGGCGTGCAGTTCGGCGGGGTCACCTTCGCCACCAAGGGCAACACCGAGTTCCTCGCCAACCGCGTGCAGCACGTGCGCAACGGGCTGGGGGACGCCAAGGTCTTCGAGAAGGAGTCCGCCGTCGACGCGTTCGCGGCCACTCCTCCCGACCAGCTCCTGAACGGGCTGCGCGGCAAGGACGTCCTGTTCACCTTCATCGAGAGCTACGGCCGGGTGGCGATCGACGACCCGGCGATGGCACCGGAGATGGACGCGACGCTGAAGCAGGGCGACGCGACGCTCAAGTCGGCCGGCTTCGCCTCGCGCAGCGGCTGGCTGAGCTCCCCGGTGACGGGCGCCGGCAGCTGGATGGCCCACTCGACGTTCCTGTCCGGCCTGTGGGTCAAGAACCAGCAGCGGTACCTGAACCTCACCTCCAGCAAGCGGGCGACCCTCACCAGCTACTTCCAGAAGACGGGTGACTGGCGCACGGTGGGCATCGTGCCGGGTGTGCGCAAGTCGTGGCCCGAGGGCAAGTACTTCGGCCTCGACCACATCTACGACTCGAAGCACCTCGGCTACAAGGGTCCCTACTTCAGCTGGACGCCGGTGCCGGACCAGTTCAGCCTGGAGGCCTTCCAGAAGCTGGAGCACGGCAAGAAGTACCGGGACCCGATCATGGCGGAGATCATCCTGGCCTCCAGCCACAACCCCTGGTCGCCGATCGCCCACACCATCGACTGGAACGACCTCGGCGACGGGACGGTCTTCGAGCAGATCAAGAAGGAGGGCACGAACCCGACGGAGGTCTGGAAGAGCCAGGAGCGGGTGCGCACCGAGTACCGCAAGGCCATCCAGTACTCCGTGGACAGCCTGACCCAGTGGATGCAGCGCTACGGCGACGAGAACACCGTCCTCGTCTTCCTCGGCGACCACCAGCCCGTCCCGACCGTCACGAAGGGCTCGACCAGCAGGGACGTGCCGATCACCATCGTCGCCAAGGACCCGAAGGTGCTGGACCGGGTGGCCGACTGGCACTGGACCGAGGGCCTCAAGCCCGCCGACAACGCGCCGGTGTGGGGCATGGACAAGTTCCGGGACCGCTTCATGACGGCGTTCGCGAAGTGACGGCGTCATTGAACTGACGGCGTTCATGAAGGGCTGACGGACGCCTCCAGGAAGGGCTCGACGACGGCCAGGAACTCCTCCGGCCTGGCCTCGTGCACCAGATGACCACCGCCGACGGTGACGAGACGGGCGCCGGGGATCCTCGACGCCAGCGCGGCGACCTCGCCCTGCGGAATGAGGCTGGTGGGCCCACCCGCGACGACCAGCGTGGGTATGGCGATCCGCCCCATGTGGTCCCACCACAGGGGGTCGGGCGCGTTGCGCTGCGCGTCGGTGGCCCGCAGCATGGCCCAGTCGAAGGGCGGGTCGACGTCCGGGGCGGGCGCGGGTGGTCGCGGCGGGTCGAGGGGAAGCGGCGCGGGCACGTCCTCCAGGACCAGGCGTCGTACGGCATCGGGCGCGTCCTGCGCGAGCAGGTAGGCGACGGCCCCGCCGAGCGAGTGGCCCACGACGTCGGCACGCTCCGCCCCGACCGCGGCCAGGAAGCCCAGCATGTCGTCGCGCATCGCTTCGTACGCGTACGCCCCCGGCACCTCCCCGAGCCGGTCGCTGCGGCCGTGCCCCCGCAGATCGGGGGCGTACACGCGGCGCGGGTGCGGCCCCGCGGCGAGCCGCCCGGCGATCCGGGCCCAGTCCGCGCCGTCGGCGCCACGGCAGTGCAACAGGAGCACGGGCGGCGCGTCCTGGGGTCCCCAGGCGCGGTACGCGAGGGTGATGCCGTTCGCCTTGACGGTGTCCATACCGGGAACGTATCCGGGGCGGCGCCCGGTGAAGGTCCCGCTCTGCCCAGGGCAGACGCCCCGAGCACGAACAGCGGGGGTCCGTCAGCCGGCGAACCGGTCCCGCAGCTCCCGCTTCAGGATCTTCCCGCTGGCGTTCCGCGGCAGCTCGTCCACGAACAGGACCCGCTTGGGTGCCTTGAAGTGGGCGAGCTTCTCGCGCGCGTGGGTGAGGAGTTCGGCCTCGGTGACCTCGCCGCGGGGGACGACCACCGCCGTGACGGCCTCGATCCACCGCTCGTCCGGCAGGCCGACGACGGCGACCTCGGCGACGGCCTCGTGGGTGTAGAGCGCGTCCTCGACCTCGCGTGAAGCGATCAGCACACCACCGGAGTTGATGACGTCCTTCACCCGGTCGACGATCGTGAAGTAGCCGTGCGCGTCCCGCACCGCGAGGTCGCCGGAGCGGAACCAGCCGTCCCTGAAGGCCGCTTCGGTCTCCTCGGGCTTGTCCCAGTACCCCTCGCACAGCTGCGGTGACTTGTAGACGATCTCGCCGGGCGTGCCGTCGGGCACCTCCTCGCCGTCCTCGTCCACGACCCGCGCGTCGACGAAGAGGACCGTACGGCCGCAGGAGTCCATCCGGCCCTTGTGCTCGTCGGGCGCGAGCACGGTGGCCAGCGGACCGATCTCGCTCTGCCCGAAGCAGTTGTAGAAGGCCAGCTTCGGCAGGCGCTCGCGGAGCCGTTCCAGGACGGGCACCGGCATGATCGAGGCGCCGTAGTACGCCTTGCGCAGTCCGCTGAGGTCGCGGGTGGTGAAGTCGGGGCGGTTGGACAGGCCGATCCACACCGTCGGCGGCGCGAACAGGCTGTCCGCGCGGCCCTGTTCGATCAGGTCGAAGAGGCGGTCGCCGTCGGGCCCGTCGAGGATGATGTTGGTCGCGCCGACCGCGAGGTAGGGCAGCAGGAAGACGTGCATCTGGGCCGAGTGGTACAGCGGCAGCGAGTGCACGGGCCGGTCCCCCGCGCTCAGATCGCAGGCGGTGATCGCGCTCAGGTACTCGTGCACCAGGGCGCGGTGGGTCATCATCGCGCCCTTGGGCAGGGCCGTCGTCCCGGAGGTGTACAGCAGCTGGACGAGGTCCTCGCTGCGGGGTTCGGGGCCGTCGTACGGCGAGGTCGCGTCGAGGCGTGCCAGCAGGGAGCCGTCGGCGTCCCGCAGGGGCAGCGTGCGCACACCGGACGGCAGCCGGTCCGTGAGGCCGGGATCGGCGAGGACCAGTGTGCTGCCCGACTGGCCGACGAGGTACGCCAGGTCGTCCCCGGTGAGGTTCTGGTTGACCGGCACATGCACCAGGCCGGCGCGGGCGCAGGCGAGGAAGCCGATCAGATAGGCGTCCGAGTTGTGGCCGTAGGCCCCGACCCGGTCGCCGCGTGAGAGGCCCTCGCCGAGGAGCACGCTCGCCGCGCGTGAGACCGCGTCGTCGAGTTCCTCGTACGTCCACGAGCGCTCGCCGTACTCCACCGCGACGCGCGCCGGAGTGCGCCGGGCGCTGCGGCGCAGCACCCCGTCAACCGTACTGCCGTGTCCTGGCGTCATACGGGACAACCTACCGGTTGGTACGCTCAACCGCTCCTTCCCTCAATGACGTTGGGAGGCACGATGCGCACCCGCCCCAGACGCGCCCTCGTCGCGGCCGTCGCCCTGTTCGCCGCCGCCGGTGCCCTGCCGGCCGCAGCCGCGCAGGACCAGTACCAGCAGCAGGAACAGCGCCATCCGTCCCACGGCGGTCTGTCCGCCACCATCCGCTACACCGAGTACGGCATCCCGCACATCCTCGCGAAGGACTACGCGGACCTCGGCTTCGGCACCGGGTGGGCGCAGGCCGCCGACCAGGTGTGCGCGCTCGCCGACGGCTTCGTGACCGTGCGTGGTGAGCGTGCCCGGTACTTCGGGGCCGACGCGGCCGCCGACTCCGCGCTCTCCTCCGCCACCAAGAACCTCTCCAGCGACCTGTACTTCCGCGGGGTGCGGGAGGCGGGCACGGTGGAGAAGCTGATGGCCACACCGGCACCGCTCGGTCCGAGCCATGATGTCAAGGAGCTGATGCGGGGCTTCACCGCGGGCTACAACGCCTGGCTCAAGAAGAACCGGATCACCGACCCGGCCTGCAAGGGCGCCGCATGGGTGCGCCCGGTGACGCTCCAGGACGTGGCCGCGCGCAACTTCGCGCTGGCCGTCCTCGGCGGCCAGGGGCGGGCCGTGGACGGCATCACGGCCGCGCAGCCACCCGCCTCGACGACGGCGGGGGCCGCAGCACCCGACGCGCAGAACACCGCGCGTGCCGCCCGCGAGCTCTTCGCGGCCGACTCCGCCGACATGGGCTCCAACGCCGTCGCCTTCGGCGGGACCACGACGGCCAACGGCCGCGGGCTCCTCCTCGGCAACCCGCACTACCCCTGGCAGGGCGGCCGCCGCTTCTGGCAGTCGCAGCAGACCATCCCGGGCGAACTGAACGTCGCGGGCGGCTCCCTGCTCGGCTCGGCGACGATCTCCATAGGCCACAACGCCCAGGTGGCGTGGAGCCACACGGTCGCCACCGGCGTCACCCTCAACCTCCACCAGCTGACCCTGGCCCCGGGCGACCCGACCACCTACCTGGTGGACGGCACGCCGGAGCGCATGACCGAGCGCAAGGTCACCGTCGCCGTGAAGGACGGCCAACCGGTCACCCGAACCCAGTGGTGGACGCGGTACGGCCCGGTCGTCACCTCCCTCGGCGCGGCCCTCCCGCTCCCGTGGACGACCACGACCGCCTACGCCCTCAACGACCCCAACGCCACCAACCTGCGCGGCTCCGACACGGCCCTCGGCTTCAGCAGGGCCCGCGGCACCCGGGACGTGCTCGACGCGCTGAAGCGCACCCAGGGCCTGCCGTGGGTCAACACGATCGCCGCCGACTCCCAGGGCCACACGCTGTTCACGCAGTCCCAGGTGCTCCCCCGGATCACCGACGAACTGGCGCAGCGCTGCTCCACTCCCCTGGGCCGGGTCACCTACCCCGCCTCCGGAGTCGCGGTCCTCGACGGCTCGCGCGGCGACTGCGCCCTCGGCAGCGATCCGGACGCCGTGCAGCCGGGGATCTTCGGGCCCGCGAAGATGCCGGTCCTCCAGGACGCGCCGTACGCGGAGAACTCCAACGACAGCGCCTGGCTGGCCAACGCCGAGCGGCCGCTGACCGGGTACGAGCGGGTCTTCGGCACCGTGGGCACGCAGCGGTCGATGCGCACGCGGGGCGCCCTTCAGGACGTGTCCGCTATGGCCGCGCGGGGGAAGCTGACCGTCCGGGATCTTCAGGCGCAGCAGTTCGCCGACCGGGTGCCCGCGGGCGACCTGGTGGCGGCGGACGCGGCGAAGGCCTGTGCGGCGCTGCCCGGCGGTACGGCAACGGGCAGTGACGGCAAGGTCGTTGACGTCCGCGAGGCCTGCGGGGCGCTCGCCTCCTGGGACCGCACCGCGGACACCGGCAGCCGGGGCGCGTTGCTCTTCGACCGGCTGTGGCGGAAGCTGCCCGTGGCCCAGCTGTGGAAGGTGCCGTTCTCGGCGGCCGACCCGGTGGGCACGCCCAACACGCTCGACACGGACGCGCCCGCCTTCGCCACGGCCCTCGCGGACACCGTCGCCGAGCTGAGGGCGGCCGGTATTCCGCTGAACTCCCCTCTCGGCGAGCACCAGTTCGTGGTGCGGAACGGCAAGCGCATCGCCGTTCCGGGCGGCACCGAGTCGCTGGGCGTGTGGAACAAGGTCGAGCCGGTGTGGAACCCGGCGGGCGGCGGGTACACCGAGGTGACCACGGGGTCCAGCTACATCCAGGCGGTCGGCTGGGACGGCGGCCGCTGCCCGGTGGCCCGGACCCTGCTGACGTACTCCCAGTCCTCGAACCCGAACTCCCCGCACTTCAGCGACCAGACGCGGCTGTTCTCCGCGGAGAAGTGGGTGACGTCCCGCTTCTGCGAGAAGGACATCCTGACCTCGCCCGCACTGCGGATCGTGCGGGTGCGCTCCTGAGGCCGGGCGGGCTCACACCGGCCGCGAGCGCCCCTCCCAGTAGGGTTCCCGCAGCCGGCGCTTGTACAGCTTGCCGTTGGGGTCGCGGGGCATCTCGGTGATGAAGTCGACGCTCTTCGGGCACTTGTAGCCCGCGAGCCGTTCGGCGCAGTGGGCGAGGAGGTCGGCGGCCAGGTCCGGCCCGGGGGTGTGACCCGGGGCCGGCTCCACCACGGCCTTGACCTCCTCGCCCCAGTCGTCGTGCGGGATACCGAAGGCGGCCGCGTCGGCGACGGCGGGGTGCTGGAGCAGGACGGACTCGATCTCGGCGGGGTAGATGTTGACCCCGCCGGAGATGATCATGTCGATCTTGCGGTCGCGGAGGAAGAGGTAGCCGTCCTCGTCGAGGAGGCCGAGGTCCCCGACGGTGAAGAAGTCGCCGATGCGGTTCTTCTTCGTCTTGGCCTCGTCCTTGTGGTAGGCGAAGCCGCCGGTGTTCATCTTCAGGTACACGGTGCCGAGTTCACCGGGGGGCAGCCGGTTGCCGTCGTCGTCGAAGATCGCGAGTTCGCTGATGGGCCAGGCCTTGCCGACCGTGCCGGGCTTCTTCAGCCAGTCCTCGGCGGTGGCGAAGGCTCCGCCGCCCTCGCTGGCCGCGTAGTACTCCTCCACGCAGGGCCCCCACCAGTCGAGCATCGCCCGCTTCACATGGTCGGGGCAGGGAGCGGCGCCGTGGATCGCGTGCCGCATGGACGAGACGTCGTAGCGTGCCCGGACCTCCGCGGGCAGCGCGAGCAGGCGGTGGAACTGGGTCGGGACCATGTGCGTGTGGGTGCAGCGGTGTTCGTCGATCAGCCGGAGCATCTCCTCCGGCGTCCACTTGTCCATCAGCACCAGCGGGTGGCCGATGTGCAGGGATGCGGCCGCGAACTGGAGGACGGCCGTGTGGTAGAGCGGCGAGCAGACGAGGTGGACGTTGTCGTCGAAGGGCCGGATGCCGAAGATGCCGAGGAAGCCGCCGAGATAGGCCTCCTCGGGGAGCTTGCCGGGCAGGGGCCGGCGGATACCGCGCGGGCGACCCGTGGTGCCCGAGGTGTAGTTCATGACCCAGCCGAGCTCACGGCCCTCGGGCGGCGACTCCGGTTGTCCGGCGAGGAGTTCGGCGTACGGCCGGAAGCCCTCGACCCCGCCGACGGCGTACCGGTGGGTCGCCGCAAGGCCCGCCTCGTCGGCCGCGTGCCGTGCCGCGTCGGCGAAGCGCTCGTGGGCGAGGAGCACCTTGGCGCCCGAGTCGGCGACGATCCAGGCGATCTCGGGGGCGACGAAGTGGTGGTTGATCGGGACCAGGTAGAACCCGGCCTGGCTGGCGGCGAGATGCGCGGTGAAGAACTCGGCGCTGTTGGGCAGGACGACGGCGAAGGCGTCACCGCGTTCCAGTCCGGCGGCACGCAGGCCGTGCACGAGCTGGTTGGCGGCGGCGTGCAGGCGGCCCGCGGTCCAGGACGAACCGTCGGGGGCGGTGAGAACCGTGCGTGAGGGGTCCTGGGCGGCCTGGGCCCAGAAGCCCGCGGGGGGTGTGCTCGTCACTGGCCGCTCCTTCCGGCGATGCGGTTGATGCGATCGACGGCTTTCTCGAAGCCGCGGGTGAGGTCGTCGAAGACGGCCTGGACACTGCGTTCGCTGGTCATCCGGCCGACGATCTGGCCGACGGGTGTGCCGAGCAGGGGCTCGACCTCGTACTTCTGGATGCGTGAGACGGCGTCGGCGACCAGCAAGCCCTGGAGGGGCATGGGGAGGGTGCCGGGTCCGTCGGCGGAGTCCCAGGCGTCGGTCCATTCGGTACGGAGCTGGCGTGCGGGTTTCCCGGTCAGGGCGCGGGAGCGGACGGTGTCGCCGGAGCCGGCGGCGAGGAGCTTCTCGATCAGCTTGGGTGAGGGCAGTTCGGCCTCTGTGGTGGTCAGCCATATGGATCCCAGCCACACACCCTGGGCGCCGAGTGCCAGCGCTGCCGCCACCTGCTGTCCACTGCCGATGCCGCCTGCCGCGAGCACGGGCAGCGGGTCCACGGCGTCGACGACCTCGGGGGTGAGGACCATGGAGGCGATGTCGCCGGTGTGCCCGCCGGCCTCGTAGCCCTGGGCGACCACGATGTCGATGCCGCCCTCCTGGTGCTTGACGGCGTGCCGGGCGCTGCCCGCGAGGGCGGCCACGAGGACGTTCCGCTCGTGCGCGCGGGCCACCACGTCGGCGGGCGGGGAGCCCAGAGCGTTGGCGAGCAGCCGGATCGGGTAGTCGAAGGCCACGTCCAGCTGGTTGCGGGCGACCTGCTCCATCCAGCCCGTGATGCGCCACCCGGACGCCTCGCCCTCGGCGAGTTCGGGCACGCCGTACTTGGCGAGGGTGTCCTTGACGAACTGCCGGTGCCCCTCGGGGATCATCGCCTCGACGTCGGCCTCGGTCACTCCCTCGACCTTCTTGGCGGGCATGACGACGTCCAGGCCGTACGGCTTTCCGTCGACATGTGCCTCGATCCAGTCGAGGTCGCGTTTGAGTTCGTCGGGGGCCGTGTAGCGGACCGCGCCGAGCACTCCGAAACCGCCGGCCCGGCTGATGGCCGCGGCGACAGCGGGGAACGGCGTGAAGCCGAAGACGGCGTGCTCGACTCCCAGTGTCTTGCTCAGCTCCGTCTGCATGGGCGCAGGATGCCGCAGTCCTCCGGACGACGGAAGAGGTTTTCTGATGCTCCGTCAGATTCGGGTCGCGATCGAGCGGGACTTCGGCCGGTCCGGCCCCGCGGGCCGGGGCTCAGCCGGGGACGTCCAGCCGCTGGGTGCCGATCACCGACAGCAGCCGCAGCGCCTCCTCGGACCGCGAACCCGGCGTGGCGGTGTAGATCACCACGCGCTGGTCCCGGTCGGCGATGTCGAGGACGTCGCAGTTGACGGTGACCGGCCCGACCACGGGATGGGCGAAGGTCTTGCGGAGCGTGGGCGTGTCCGTGACGTCGTGGGCGGCCCACAGCCGCGCGAACTCCGCGCTGCCGTCGAGGAGTTCGGCCACCAGGGCGGTCAGCTCGGGATCGTCGGGATAACGGGCCGCGGCGGCGCGCAGCTGCTGGACCGACGAGCGCGCGAACTCCCCGCCGTCCGACACCCCGTACAGCCGGCGGCCCTCGGGGTGCGGTCCCAGGAACACGCGGCGCACGAGGTTGCGGTCCCGGCGGGACAGCCGGGAGAAGTCCTCCATGAGTGCCGCGGCCAGGTCGTTCCAGGCGATCACCTCATGGGTCGCCGAGATGACGAAGGCGGCGGCCTGCGGCAGCCGGTGCAGCAGGTCCACGATGCTCTGGCGGACCTCGCGGGAGGGTCCGGGCGGCGGGCCCGGCGGGGTGCCGGCGAGGTGGTGGAGGTGGTCGCGCTCGGCGTCCGCCAGCCGCAGCGCACGGGCGACCTGGGCCAGGACCTCGCGGGACGGGCGGGGTGCGCGAGCCTGTTCGAGGCGGGTGTAGTACTCGGTCGAGATGTACGCCAGCTGCGCCACCTCCTCGCGGCGCAGCCCCGGGGTGCGGCGGCGCGGCCCGGCGGGCAGCCCCACGTCGGCGGGGGTGATGCGCTCGCGTCGGCTGCGCAGGAAGTCGGCCAGTTCTCGTCGGTCCACGCCCCCAGTGTGCGCGGACGCCCGGGTGGCCAGCCAGGTACCGCCGGTGCCTGGATGAGCCGTGGTGCCGGGCGCAGGCTCGTCGGCATGAACAACACGACCACCACCACTGCCCTGCTCGCCGAGAAGGTCGCCTTCATCACCGGTGCCGGACGTGGCATCGGCGCGGCCGCCGCCCGGCTGTTCGCCCGGGAGGGCGCCCGCGTCCTGCTCGCGGCCCGCACCGAGACCGAACTCAAGGCGGTGACCGAGGAGATCCGTGCCGTCGGCGGCACGGCCGACCACGTCCGCTGCGACCTGGCCGACCCGGACAGCGTCCGCGCCGCCGTGGACCGGGCCGTCGAGCTGTACGGCCGGCTCGACGTCGCCTTCAACAACGGGGCGACCATCCAGCACCCCGGGCCGATGGACGAGCTGTCCGAAGCGGACTTCGACCGTGTCGTCGCGGTCAACCTCAAGGGCCCCTGGCTCGCCATGAACGCCGAGATCGCGGCGATCCGGGCCACCGCCGGGACGGGCGCGATCGTCAACAACTCCAGCGTGGGCAGCCTGATGGCCAACCCGTGGCTGCCCGCCTACGGCGCCGCCAAGCGGGCGGTGAACAGCCTCACCGCGTCGGCCGCGGCCACGTACGGCCCGGAGGGCATCCGGGTCAACGCCGTCGCCCCTGGCGGCACGATGACCAAGATGATCGACGACTGGGAGGCCGCGACGCCGGGCATCGTCGAGCGGCTCGTCGAGCAGACCCCGCTGGGCCGGGGCGCCGACCCGCACGAGATCGCCGAGGCCGCGGCGTGGCTGCTGAGCGACCGGGCCTCGTACGTCACGGGGGTGGTGCTCAGGGTCGACGGCGGCAGCCGGGCCTGACGGACCCGGGGAAGGTCAGTCCCCGAGCTCCGCAAGGACCGCCATCGCTGCGTTGTGCCCCGGCACGCCGCTCACCCCGCCCCCGCGCACCGCGCCCGCCCCGCACAGCAGCACGTTGGCGTGCCGGGTCTCCACGCCCCAGGGGCCGGTGTCCTCCTGGGCGTACGGCCAGCTCAGCGCGCGGTGGAAGATGTTGCCGCCGGGCAGCCTGAGGTCCCGCTCCAGGTCGAGCGGGGTCTTGGCCTCGATGCAGGGCCGGCCGTCCGAGTCTGTGGCCAGGCAGTCGGCGAGCGGCTCGGCGAGGTGGGCGTCGAGCTGGGCGAGGGTCGAGGCGAGGAGTTCCTCGCGTACGGCGTCGTTGTCCCGGTCGAAGAGCCGGGCCGGGGTGTGCAGACCGAACAGCGTCAGGGTCTGGTAGCCCTGCTCGACGAGGTCGGGGCCGAGGATCGTCGGGTCCGTGAGGGAGTGGCAGTAGATCTCGGAGGGCGGGGCGTCGGGCAGCCGGCCGGCGGCGGCCTGGTCGTGGGCGGTGGCCAGCTGCTGGTAGCCCTCGGCGATGTGGAAGGTGCCGGAGAACGCCTCGCGCGGGTCGACCTCGCTGTCCTTCAGCCGCGGGAGCCGCTTGAGGAGCATGTTGACCTTGAGCTGGGCGCCCTCCGCGGGGGTGGGCGGCTGGTCGCCGGTGAGGGCGGCGAGTTCCTGCGGGGAGGCGTTGACCAGGACGTGCCGGGCGCCGATCACGCCCTCGCCGTCGGCGGTGCGGTAGCTGACCTCCGCCGCGCGCCCGTCCGTGGCGATCCCCACGACCTCGTGCCCGGTGGCGAGGACCGCGCCGGCGTCGCGGGCTGCGGCGGCGAGGGCGTCGGTGAGGGCGCCCATGCCGCCGACGGGCACGTCCCAGGCGCCGGTCCCGCCGCCGATCACGTGGTAGAGGAAGCAGCGGTTCTGCTGGAGGGAGGGGTCGTGGGCGTCGGCGAAGGTGCCGATGAGCGCGTCGGTCAGCACGACGCCCCGGACCAGGTCGTCGGAGAAACGCTCCTCCACGGCCACGCCGATCGGCTCCTCGAACAGCACCCGCCACGCCTCCTCGTCGTCCACGCGCTGGCGCAGCTCGTCCCGGGTGGGCAGCGGTTCGGTGAGGGTGGGGAAGATCTTCTTCGCGACGCGGCCCGTCATGTCGTAGAACCGCTGCCACGCCCGGTACTCGCGGTCGCCGCCGGTGAGTTCGGCGAAGGCCTCGCGGGTGCGGCGCTCACCGCCGCCGACGAGGAGTCCGGTGGAGCGGCCGTCGCGTTCCACGGGGGTGTACGACGAGACGTTGCGCGTCCGGACCCGGAAGTCCAGGCCGAGGTCCCGGACGATCTTCCTGGGCAGCAGGCTGACCAGGTAGGAGTAGCGCGACAGACGGGCGTCCACACCGGCGAAGGGCCGCGTGGAGACGGCGGCGCCGCCGGTGTTCCCGAGCCGTTCGAGCACCAGCACGGAGCGGCCGGCCCGGGCCAGGTAGGCGGCGGCGACCAGGCCGTTGTGGCCCCCGCCGACGATGACGGCGTCGTAGCTCCGGTGGAGTCCCTCGTGTGCAGGCATGGTTCTTCGTAACACGTGATGATCTAGGTCGGCCAGAGGTGCGCGGCACCCGGCGGTCACCCCGCGCCCGTGGCGCGCTGCTGTCTCAGGGCCGCCACTCTGCGGTAGAGCTCGACCGCCTCCGCGCCCCGGCCGAGCTGTTCGAGGCAGTGGGCCTCGTCGTTGCGGCTGGCGAGGGTGTCGGGGTGGTCGGCGCCGAGGACGTGCTCGCGGGCGGCGGCCACTCTGCGGTACTCGGTGAGGGCGTCCGTCCAGCGGCCGAGCCAGCCCAGGCCCACGGCGACCTCGCGTCGGCTGACCAGGGTGTCGGGGTGGTCGGGGCCGAGGACGCGCTCGCGGATCGCGCACACGTCACGGGACTCGGCGAGCGCCTCCTCCCAGCGGCCGAGGCGGCCGAGGTTGACGCCGAGTCCGTGGCGGGCGCGCAGGGTCTCGGGGTGGGCGGGGCCGTGGATACGGGTGCGGTCCTCGATCAGGTCGCGGTAGAGCTGGAGGGCGTCCGCGCTGCGGCCGAGGCGGCCGAGGCTGATGCCGACCTCGTAGCGGGCGGCGAGGGTGTCGGGATGGTCGGGTCCGAGGGCCTGGGCCCGGGCCTCGGCGACCTCGTGGTAGGTCTGGAGGGCTTCACCCCAGCGGCCCAACTGGCCCAGCGCGTAGGCGACTTCGTAGCGGGTGACCAGGGTGTCGGGGTGGTGGGGGCCGAGCACCCGGGCGCGGGCGGCGGCCACCTCGCAGGCCATGCGGTAGGAGTCCTCCAGCCGGCCGAGCCTGCTGAGGTTGAAGGCGAGGTTGTGGCGGCAGCGCAGGGTGTCGGGGTGGTCGGGGCCCATCTGGTGTTCCCTGGCCGCGAGGACCGAGTTGTAGACCTGGTGGGCGTCGAAGTGCCGGCCCAATTGGCCGAGGACGTACGCCATTTCCTGGCGGGCGGCGAGGGTGTCGGGGTGGTCGGCGCCGAGGGTGCGGGTCCTGCTCGCGGCCACGTGCTTGTACTCGCGCAGGGCGTCGGCGGCGCGGCCGGTGCGGCTGAGGGTGAACGCGACCTCGTAGCGGCTGGCCAGGGTGTCGGGGTGGTCGGGGCCGAGCAGGTGCTCGCGTTCGGCGGCGACCGCGCGGTGCACCTCGCCGGCCTCCGCCCAGCGGCCGAGGCGGCCCAGGCTGAGTCCCGCGTTGTGCCGTCCGGCGAGCGCGGTGATCGCCTGCGGGGACGGCACGGGCGGCTCCTCCGGTACGGGGTGCTCGGTGCGGCCCGTGGCGGGACGGGCGATCCACTCGCCGGTCAGGCCCGCTCCGGCGTCCGGGGGCGTGAGGGCGAGGCCCGCCCCGGTGGCCTTGTGGCCGGTGGTCATGCCGCGGGTCCAGGAGGGCAGCCGGGTCTCGCGGGGGTGCTCCGGTTCGGGTGGACGGAAGTCGGGCTGCGGGGTCACCACGGTCGGCACGTACGCCGGTGTCGTACGGCCCAGAGTGATCCGGCGCCCCAACTCGCGCGCGTCGTGCGGACGTTGCTCGGGGCGTTTGGCCAGCAGGTCCAGGATGACCTTGTCGAGGTACTCGGGGAGTTCGGCGCGGTGGCTGCGCGGCGGCCGGGGCGGGGTGTCGCGGTGGCCGACGAGGATCGCCCAGGCGTCCCCCAGGTCGAACGGCGGCACCCCGGTGGCGATCTCGTACAGCACGCACCCCAGGGAGTACAGGTCGCTGCGCTGGTCGACCTCCGAACCCCCTATCTGCTCGGGCGACATGTAGTGCGGGGTCCCCATCGCGATGCCGGTGCCGGTGAGCCGGGAGGTGAAGCCGATGTCGTGGCCGAGGCGGGCGATCCCGAAGTCGCAGATCTTCACGGTGCCGTCGGTGAGCCGGACGATGTTCGCGGGCTTGAGGTCCCGGTGCACGATGCCCTGGCGGTGGGTGTAGGCGAGTGCGGCGGCGACCTGGTCGGCGATCTCGACGACGTCGGCGACGGGCAGCGGGTGCTGTTTGTTGTCCTCCAGGAGCTGACTGAGATTGCGGCCCTCCAGGAGCTCCATCACCAGGTAGAGCACCCCGTCGGACTCGCCGAAGTCATGGACGACGGTCACCCCGCGGTGGCTGAGCGCCGCGGCCACGCGTGCCTCGCGGCGGAACCGCTCCCTCAGGACCCGGGTGAAGGTCTGGTCGTGCTGACCGCCCAGCGGCTTGAGGCACTTCACGGCGACGTGCCGGCCCAGCGACTCGTCGCGGGCCCGCCACACCTCGCCCATGCCGCCGCGCCCGATCAGATCGAGCAGTCGGTACCGCCCCTGGATGAGCCTGCTGTCCCCCATCTCCTGCGACCGCCCCCGTCGAAACTCGCCCCGCCCTCCCCTGGCCCGTCCAGTATGGCGACCTATCGTCCGACTTTGTACGGGGCGGGCCGGGAGCCGGGACCGAGCCGGGCCATGGCGCGCAGGATGTGCTTGGGCGGGAGTTGCCAGCGCAGACGTGCGGGAACGCAGCGCAGCAGGGTGCCGGTGGCACGCAACTGACGGGTGACGGTGGTGGGTTCGGGGGCTTTCCGGCCGTACAGCTCGTGGGCGTACGGCGGCAGGGCGGCGTACGCCAGCTGCGCCACGCGCCGCCACAGCACCTCGCGCGCCGGGACGAGGAGGGGGTGCGTCGGCGGGCGGAGCAGGAAGTCGTCCACTTCGCGGGCCTCGGGCGTACCCGCGAGTTCGGGTTGCACCTTCTCGAAGTAGGCGGCCATCTCGGCCTGGTTCGCGGGGACCACGTCGGGGTCCAGGCCGACCAGGCGGGCGCTGACCCGGTGTTCCGCTATGTAGCGGTCGGCCTGCTCCTCGGTGAGGCGGAAGCCGGAGCGCCGGGCGACCTGGAGGTAGGAGTCGATCTCGGCGCAGTGCACCCACAGCAGGAGTGCGGGTTCGTCGACGCCGTAGCGCTCACCGGTGTCGGGGTCGGTCGCTCCCAGCATGGTGTGGATCTTCCGGACGCGGGCGCCGGCCTTCTCGGCGGCCTCGGTGGTGCCGTAGGTCGTGGTGCCGACGAAGTTGGCGGTGCGCATCAGCCGGCCCCAGGCGTCGCGCCGGAAGTCGGAGTTCTGCATGACGCCGCGCACCGCGCGCGGGTGCAGGGCCTGGAGGTAGAGCGCGCGGACGCCGGCGACCCACATCATCGGGTCGCCGTGCAGCTGCCAGGTCACCGAGTGCGGTGTGAAGAGCCCGGGATCGGCTGCCTCGAAGTCCGCTGTGTCCGCCATACGCGCAGGCTAACGCCGTACCCGCGGCATACCCAGACCGATCCACGAGATGATCTCGCGCTGGATCTCGTTGTTGCCGCCGCCGAAGGTGAAGATGACGGCCGAGCGGTAGCCGCGCTCCAGTTCGCCGTGCAGGACGTCGCCCACCGAGCCCTCCTTGAGCGCGCCGGCCGCCGCGACGATCTCCATGAGCCACGCGTAGGCGTCCCGGCGGGCCTCGGAGCCGTAGACCTTGACGGCGGAGGCGTCCTGGGGGGTGAGGGTGCCGTCCTGGACGGCGTTCACCATCCGCCAGTTGAGGAGCTTGAGCGCGTCGAGCCGGGTGTGGGTCTGGGCGAGGCGGCGGCGCACCCACGGCAGGTCGATCACCCGGCGGCCGTCGGCGAGCTTGGTCTCCATGGCCCAGCGCTGGACGTTCTGGAGGGCGCGGATGGCCATGGTGCCGTGGGCGGCGAGGGTGACCCGCTCGTGGTTGAGCTGGTTGGTGATCAACCGCCAGCCCTGGTTCTCCTCACCGACCCGGTGGGAGACGGGGACCCGGACGTTCTCGTAGTAGCTGGCCGTGGTGTCGTGCGAGGCGAGGGTGTTGATGACGGTGCAGGAGTAGCCGGGGTCGGTGGTCGGCATCAGAAGCATGGTGATGCCCTTGTGCGGCGGGGCGTCCGGGTCGGTGCGCACGGCGAGCCACACCCAGTCGGCGGTGTCGCCGTTGGTGGTCCAGATCTTGTGCCCGTTGACGACGTACTCGTCCCCGTCGCGCACCGCGCGGGTCTTCAGGGAGGCGAGGTCGGTGCCCGCGTCGGGCTCGCTGTAGCCGATGGCGAAGTCGATCTCGCCGGAGAGGATGCGGGGCAGGAACCAGGACTTCTGCTCCTCGGTGCCGTACTGCATGATCGTCGGCCCGACGGTGTTGAGCGCCATCAGCGGCAGCGGTACGCCGGCCTGGGCGGCCTCGTCGAAGAAGATGAACTGTTCCATCGCGGTCAGGCCGCGGCCGCCGTACTCCTTGGGCCAGCCCACCCCAAGCCAGCTGTCGGTGCCGAGACGGCGGATGGTCTCGCGGTAGAAGCGCTTCTGGGCGTCCCGGTCGGTGAAGCGGGCATGTGCGTTGTCCGGGACCAGTTCCGCGAAGTAGGTGCGCAGTTCGGTGCGCAGCCGCTGCTGCTCGGGCGTGTGGTCGAGATGCACGGCGCCTCCAGGCTCCCCGGGACCGGTCCTGACGGCGCACACGGTAGAACGTGTTCCAGTAATTGGGAACGGTCAGGGGAGGGTCCGTCCGGCGCGGGAGCGCTCTCTCAGAGGGTTCGCCGTCTCAGAGGAGGGTCGCCATGAAGTCCGTGCACGCCTGGGCGCACTCGCGGCACGCCTTGGCCGCGTCCTCGGCGCCGGCATGCCGGTCCATGACCTGCGCGCACTCCAGGCACACCGAGCGGCACCACTCCAGCTGGACACGGATGCCGGCCTCGTCGAGGTGGTTCTCCTCGGAGAGCACACGGCAGGTCGCGTCGCACACCTCGGCGCACATGATGCCCTTGCGGCGCAGTAGTTCCTGCTCCTCGGTCCCGTCCGGATCGACCAGGCTCGCACGCAGCGCGCAGGCGCGCGCGCACTCGGTGCACGCCTGGGCACACGCGAAGCGGTCCTCCAGGAACCGGAAGAGCTCCTGCTGGGAAGTCGAAGTCGTCACAGGGGTCGGGTAGCCGGGGCCCGGGTCGCCAAACCCCCGGGTTCGGGGTGTTTCCGCCGTTCGGGGGGCCGGTCGGTTCGCCGGGGACGCCCGGGGTACTCGCGTGGCATGAACCAAGCCCTGAACACCGAATGGATGGACATGGCGGCGGGCCGGGGCGGCCTCGCGGCCGGAGTGATCGCCGCGGGTGTGGTGGTCGTGGCGGTGCTGATCGGCGCCTTCTGGCTGGGCTCCCGGGTCAGGCGCCGCGAGTCGCCTCCGCCGACTCCCGACGAGCAGCCGAGGCTGCCCGAGAGCGGACCGGTCCGTGAGGTCAGGGAGCACCGGGAGGCCGACGAGGTGCCGCGGAGCGACAC
Organism: Streptomyces sp. LS-MS-L19; assembly: GCF_058382285.1. Classification (NCBI taxonomy): domain Bacteria; kingdom Bacillati; phylum Actinomycetota; class Actinomycetes; order Kitasatosporales; family Streptomycetaceae; genus Streptomyces; species Streptomyces sp. LS-MS-L19. Next base: position 709,775 of record NZ_JBYCLL010000001.1, read on the forward strand.
CCGCCTGACGCCGCACGAACTGCCGAACCACGGCAACAGTCCGACCCGGACGGGCTCCTCCGGAGACCGCCCGCGCTGGGACGAGGGCAGCAGCGGATCCTTCGGCAGCGGGGGGCCCGGCGGCGGCTGACGCCGGACCGGGTGCGGGGAGCCCCGCACCGCCGGGTCCGCCTGTCGCGGCATCCCTGGAGGCGGTCGCGGCATCCCTGGGGCTTGTCGCCGCATCCCTGGAGGCTGTCGCAGCATCCCTGGAGGAGGGATCCTCCGCACCGCTGGAGGCGGTCGCCCGCTCACTCACCGAGCCGGGCGGCCGCCTCCAGCAGCAGTGCGTGCACGAAGGCCTGCGGGAGGTTGCCGCGCAGCCGGCGCTGGGCGATGTCGAACTCCTCCGCGTACAGGCCCGACGCCCCGCAGGCCCCGCGGTTGCGTTCGAACCAGCGGTACGCCTCGACGCTGCGTCCCTGCTGGTGCTCCGCGAGCGCCATCACGAACCCGCACAGCAGGAAGGCTCCCTCGGCCTCCTCCAGGGGCCGGTCGTCGTGGCGGAAGCGGTAGAGGAAGTGGTCGTCGGCCAGGTCACGGCGGCACGCGGCGAGGGTGGCCCGGGTGCGCGGGTCGGCGGCGGGCAGGGCACCGCGTACGCCGGGCAGCAGCAGGGCCGCGTCCACGGCCGGGTCGTCGGGGGTGCGCTGCCAGTGGCCGTCGGGGTGGCGGCAGGTCCGCACGGCCGCGTCGAGGAGGGTGTCCGCCAGGGTGGTGCAGTTCTCGGCGAGCGGGTGGCGGGGCGCCGCCCCGGCGACGGCACGCAGGCCCGCGACACAGATGAGCCTGCTGTGGGTCCAGTGCCGGTCGTCCAACTCCCAGATTCCCGCGTCCGGTTGACGCCAGCGGTCGGCGACGGCCCGGACGGCGGTCTCCGCGGCCTTCCAGTGGTCCTCGTCCAGGCGACCGTGGCGTTCGGCGGCCGCGAGCAGCAGGAGGGCCTCACCGAAGCAGTCGAGCTGGAACTGGTCCCCCACCTGGTTGCCGACGCGGTCGAAGCCGCCCGGATAGCCGGGCAGGTCGAGGTCGCGCTGGGCGGGGACGGGGTCGCCGTGCACGGTGTAGGCGGGCACCAGGCGGGGGCCGTCCGCGTGCAGGCGTGCGGTGACGAAGTCGACGGCGGAGTCGAGGAGGACGTGGTCGCCGGCGGCGGCAGCGGCCTGTCCGGCGTAGCTCTGGTCGCGGATCCACACGTACCGGTAGTCGTAGTTGCGGCCCTCCTCCGCGCGCTCGGGCAGGCTGGTCGTCGCCGCCGCGACCATGCCGCCGCCCCGCGTGGTGAGACCGCGCAGGACGGCGTACGCCCGGCGCGCGTCACGGGGTGCGGCGGTGCCGTCGAGCGCGGGGACCGCCTCGCGCCAGGCGGCCTCGGTGGCCGCCCAGGTCCGCCGAGGTTCCGTTAGGTCGGCCGGCAGCGGGGAGGTGGCGCACTCCAGGACCAGGTCGTGCCGCTCGCCGGGCCTCAGGTCGATGTCGAGGGTCAGCCCGTGCTCGCCGGGGACCGCTTCCGGGGCGCCCTGCCAGCGCAGACGGTGCCGGCCGGTGCGCAGCTCCCATACGCCGTCGTCACCGCGGCGGACGGAGTCGAGCTCCGCGGCGCCGTAGTCACCGTGCGGGTCGAGGAGCACGGTGAGGCGAGCGGGGCCGTCGACCGCGCGCAGCTGCCGCAGCAGGACGAGCCGGTCCGGGTCGCCGGGGAAGGCCAGTGCCTCGCGGCACTCGACGATTCCCCGGTCGGTGACCCAGCGGCTGCGCCAGATCAGGGTGCCGTCCTCGTAGTAGCCGCCGAAGACGTACCGCCCCCGCGGAGTGATGGCGTACGCACCCCGCCCGCCGACCAGCGCGGCGCAGAGCGCATCGTCGTGCCAGGCAGGAGCGCACAACCACCCGATGACACCGTCGGGCCCGATGAGCGCCCCACGCTCACCGTCCGCCAGCAGCGCGTAGTCGTGCAGCGCGTGGGGTGGAGGGAGGGTGGTCATGGCGCACGGGTACCCCGGGGGTCGGGAGATCAACGGGAGGGCCGGGGCGGAACCGCGGGGGTGAGGGGACCGCGGAGAGATGGTCAACTGCTATTCCGCTCCAGGACGTTGACCCGCCCCTCGGGCCCCAGCAGAATGAGCCCGCACCGCTTGAGAGCGCTCTCAGAGCCCCTGGCCCGCATCTCCGAGGAGTCCCATGACCGGCAGTCCCCGCCATCCCCTCAGCCGCCGTACGCTCATCGGGACCGGCCTCGGAGCCGTGGCGCTCACCGCGGTCGGCACCGGCACGGCCCGGGCGGCACAGGGCGCGTCCGGCGCGTCCGCGGTCTCCGCACCGGGCCGCGCGCGGGCCTTCCTCGCCGCCGCCATGGACGCCTACCCGGACCACGGCACGATCCGGCTCACCCAGAGCTACACGGACCAGGCGGGGCTGTTCAGCACCGCGTTCACCTACGACAACGCCCTCGCGATCCTGGCCCACCTCGCCTCCCCCGCGGGCCGTTCCCGTGCCGTGGCCCTCGGTGACGCACTGCTGTACGCCCAGGCCCATGACCCGGGGTACGACGACGGCCGACTGCGGCAGGCCTACAACGTCGGGCCGTACACCTTCTACGACGGCTCCCCGCAGCCGGACGGGTTCGTCCGGGCGGACGGTACGGCCAACGTCGGTACGCAGTTCGGCTTCACCGGTACGGCCGTGGGCGACATGGCGTGGGCCGGTATCGCGCTCGGCGCGCTCGCCGCGCGGACCGGTGAGCGGCGCTTCCTCACCGGCGCGGTGCGGATCGGCGAGTGGATCGAGCGGGTCGGGCGGACCGACGAGCCGCTCGGCGGGTACAAGTTCGGCGTCAACGGGGCCGACGAGATACTGCCGTTCACCTCGACCGAGCACAACACCGACCTGGTCGCGCTGTTCGGACGGCTGGCCCGGCTCACCGGGGACCGGGTGTGGCGGGAGCGCCGCGCGCGGGCCCGGGCCTTCGTCGAGAAGATGTGGGAGCCGGCGGGCGGCTTCTTCTACACCGGCACCAACGACGGCGTGACGATCAACAGGTCCCCGGTCCCGGAGGACACCCAGACCTGGACCCACCTCGCCCTCTCCTCCCCGGCCCACGCCCGCTCCCTCGACTGGGCCGCGTCCGAGCTGGCCGTCCTGGACACCGCGGACCGGCCCAACAGCACGGTCCCGGCCGGCCAGTCCTACGTGGGCGTCACCTTCAGCTCCGCGAGCCTGCTGGCGAACGAGGCCGCCCCGATCGCCGAGGGGCAGCCCAGGCCGGACCGCAACGGGGTCTGGTTCGAGGGCACCGCCCATCTCGCCCTCGCGCTGCGCGACCGGGGCGCGGGCGGCGACGAGAAGCGCGCCCGCCGTCTCCTCAGCTCGATCGAACGCGCGCAGGATCTCCTCGGCGCAGAGCAGACCGTCGGTGGCACACCGCTCCCCGCCCGCTCCGGAGTGGTCTCGGCGAGCAGCCCCCTCGACACGGGCTTCGGGTTCGGCTACTACCCCTACCGGCACACGGGTGCCACCGCGTGGTACCTCCTGGCCGTGTCCCGGGCCAATCCCCTGCGGGCGTGAGCCCGGGGCGCACGCCCGGGACGGTTCAGGGGGTGAGGAGGGTCTTGACGGCGCGGCGTTCGTCCATGGCCTTGTAGCCCTCGGCGACCTGGTCGAGCGGGAGGGTGAGGTCGAAGACCTTGCCGGGGTCGATACGGCCGGACAGGACCCGCTCGATGAGGTCGGGCAGGAAGCGGCGCACGGGGGCGGGGCCGCCGCGCAGGCCGACGTGGGAGAAGAACAGCTCCTGGCCGTCCACGGCGACCTCGTGCGGGACGCCGACGAAGCCGACGTTGCCGCCGGGCCGGGTGGAGTGCAGGGCCTGGCTCATCGACTCGGCGGTGCCCACGCACTCCAGCACGCTGTCGGCGCCGATGCCACCGGTGAGGTCCTTGACGCGGGCGACGCCCTCCTCGCCGCGCTCGGTGACGATGTCGGTGGCGCCGAACTCCAGGGCCAGCTTCTGCCGGGACTCGTGCCGGCTCATGGCGATGATCCGCTCGGCCCCGAGTTCCTTCGCGGCGATGACCCCGCACAGCCCGACCGCCCCGTCGCCGACCACGACAGCGGTGGAGCCGGGCTCGACCCCGGCGGCCACGGCGGCGTACCAGCCGGTGCCCATCACGTCGGAGACGGCCAGCAGGCTGGGCACGAACTCGGCTCCGGGCTGATCCTCGGTGGCGACCAGCGTGCCGTGGGCGTTGGGGATGCGCACGTACTCGGCCTGGCAGGTGCTCATGAACTCCCGGTTCAGACAGGAGGACTGCCAGCCGTTGCGGCAGTTGGCGCAGGTGTTGTCGGAGGTGGCGAAGGAGCCGACCACGAACTGGCCCGGCCTGACGTTGTCCACCGCGCTGCCGACCTCCTCGACGACGCCGACGTACTCGTGCCCCATGGGGTGCGGGTCGCCGATGGGTTCCGCGCCGCGGTAGGCCCACAGGTCCGAGCCGCACACACAGGTGGCGACGGTACGGATGACCGCGTCCGTCGGCTTCAGGATCCTCGGGTCGTCGAGCTGCTCGAAACGGACGTCTCCGGGAGCGTGGATGACTGCGCCTCGCATGACGGTGCTTCCTTCGGTTCGCGGTCGGTTCGTCATCGAGCCTCACACGCGAGGGCGCGCGCGAACAGCGGAGGAACGCATCCCTGGGAGGCGCTGATCCTGGGAGAGAAATCTCCCCCCTTGACGCGATGCGATCGGTGCCATCCTGGGAGGCATGACCAGCAACGTTCCCCTCAATGAGCTGGGAGAATTCCTCAAGAAGCGGCGCTCGGAGCTGAGCCCGCGCACCGTCGGACTGCCCGAGCAGGGCGGCCCCCGCCGGGTCGCCGGGCTGCGCCGTGAGGAGGTCGCCCGGCTCGCCTCGATCAGCACCGACTACTACACCCGGCTGGAGCAGGGCCGGATGCAGGCCTCGGCTCCCGTACTGGACGCCCTCGCCCGGGTGCTCCATCTGGACGACGACCAGCGGTCGTACCTCTTCCAGCTGGCCGGCAAGCCCGTGGGCCGCCCCCGCAACCGGGGCCGGCAGAAGGTGCAGCCGCAGTTGCAGCGGGTCCTGGACGACCTGACGGCCACGCCGGCCCTGGTCCAGGGGCGGCGCGGGGACGTCCTGGCCTGGAACTCGCCGGCGGCGGCGCTGGTCACCGACTTCTCCCGCCTCCCGGAGAAGCACCGCAACTATCCCCGGATCCAGTTCACCGACCGGGCGATGCGGACTCTGTACGCCGACTGGGAGACGTCGGCGCAGATCTGCGTGGCGCAGCTGCGGATGGAGGCGGCGAAGTATCCCGAGGACCCGCGGCTGATCGAGCTGGCGGGTGAACTGTCGCTGCGCGACCAGCAGTTCGCCCAGTGGTGGGGTGAACACCGGGTCGCGGGCCGCACGGTGGGCACCAAGACCCTGAACCATCCGGTGGTGGGGGAACTCGTCCTGGACTGGGACACCCTGACGGCGAACACGGATCCCGACCAGCACCTGACCGTGTGGACGGCGGCTCCGGGCTCCCCGACCCACGACCGCCTGCGCATCCTCGCCTCCTGGGCCGCCGAGCAGAACATGGCGGCCTCCTCACCGGTCGGCTGACCGGGAGCAGGCGGGGGCGGACGGAGGCGGGGGCGGACGGGAGCGGTCGGCCGGTTAGGCCCCGCCCCGGCCCGACTCGGAGACGTTCGTGGCCAGGAGGCGCAGCAGGCCGCGGGCCTGGTCGAACTGCGTCGGGGTCAGGCCCATGGCGTCGCCGATGGCCTTCGGGATCGTCCGAGCACGCTCACGGAGCCGGGCACCCTGGTCGGTGAGGGTGACGAGGACCGTGCGCTCGTCGTCCGGGCGCCGCTCCCGGCGGACCAGACCGGCCGACTCCAGACGCTTGATCAGCGGGGTGAGGGTGCCGTAGTCGAGCTGGAGGGCGGCTCCGATGTCCTTGATGGGGACCGTGTCGTGCTCCCACAGCACCAGGAGCACCAGGTACTGGGGGTAGGTCAGCCCGAACTCCTCCAGGAGCGGCCGGTAGCGGTTGGTCACCGCACGGGAGGCCGCGTACAGGGCGAAGCACAGCTGATCGTCCAGGAGCAGGGAGAAGTCCTGCTCGGTGCCGGTCTCGGCACTGCCCATGGCGGCCTCCTCCTCAGGGTGTCCCACGCGATCAGTATCCGAGCCACCCTAAACCACCGATGACAAAATTTCCACGTGCCAGATTTACTTGTGCACGAGGTAATCGCGCCATAGGCTTCCGGTCGTGGGCAGGGCACCCCGCCCGCTCCGCGACACGGACAAGGAGTCCGCCATGAGCGACTACACCCCGACCGCCCCGGTCCTGGAGCCCGCCGCGGCCGAGTTCGCCGCCGCCACCGCCAACCCGCCGTACCTGTTCGACCTCGGGCCCGCGGAGGGCCGCAAGGCCGTCGACGAGGTCCAGTCCGGCGACATCGCCAAGCCGCAGGTGGACGAGGAGTGGATCACGGTCACGGGCGGCCCGACCGGCTCGGTCCGCGCCAGGATCGTCAAGCCCGCCGGAGCCGGCGGCACCCTCCCGGTGATCCTCTACATCCACGGCGCCGGCTGGGTCTTCGGCAACGCCCACACCCACGACCGCCTGGTCCGCGAACTGGCGGTCGGCGCCGGGGCGGCCGTCGTCTTCCCCGAGTACGACCTCTCCCCCGAGGCCCGCTACCCCGTCGCCATCGAGCAGAACTACGCCGTCGCCCAGTGGATCGTCCGCGACGGCGCCGGCAAGGGGCTGGACGCCACCCGCATCGCCGTGGCCGGCGACAGCGTGGGGGGCAACATGAGCGCCGCCCTCACGCTCATGGCCAAGGAGCGGGGCGATGTGAGCCTCCTGCAGCAGGTGCTGTTCTACCCCGTCACCGACGCGGCGTTCGACACCCCGTCGTACCGCCAGTTCGCCGAGGGCTACTTCCTGCGGCTCGACGCCATGCAGTGGTTCTGGGACCAGTACACGACCGACCCCGCCCGGCGGGCGGAGATCACCGCCTCCCCGCTGCGCGCCACGACCGAGCAGCTCACGGGCCTGCCCCCGGCCCTCGTCATCACCGCCGAGGCCGACGTCCTGCGCGACGAGGGCGAGGCGTACGCCAACAAGCTCCGCCAGGCCGGCGTCCCCGTCACGGCCACCCGCTACCAGGGCATCATCCACGACTTCGTCATGCTCGACGCCCTGCGCGGCACGCAGGCCGCCGAGGCCGCGATCACCCAGGCGGTGACGGTCCTCCGCACCGCCTTCGCCGAGAGCCGGGCTTGAACCGACGACGTGGCTCCGCCGGCTGTCGGGGCCGGCGGGAGCCCGGACGATGTAAACGGGCGGCGGGGTCATGGTGCCTCAACCCCCTGACAGGGAAGCCGAGTTCACCCACGCGGGACCGGGCCTTCTAAAGGGCTCGGCGACCTCGCCCTGCCCGACGCGGGGCCCCGCACCCCCGAGGGGCGGCGAGCACCTCCCGGCACAGTCGCCGCTGCGCACCGCAACCGTCCCGCCGCCGCCGTGCGATCACGCCCCGCCGCACCCCGTCCGACCACGCCCAGGAGCGGTCGCGCACGTGACCTTCGGTGCCTCAAGGTCGATACTGCCGACAGCAGCGCCCGACGACCGAACACAGAACTGACAGTGGCCCACAGGACAGCGACGACCCAGGCCGGACGCCCGTCCCACAGGCTCATCAGGAGGCACTCATGAAGATGATCATCAACGTCCCGGAAACCGTCGTCGCGGACGCCCTGCGTGGCATGGCGGCGGCCCATCCGGAGCTGACCGTGGACGTCGAGAACCGCGTGATCGTACGGCGGGACGCACCCGTGGCCGGAAAGGTCGCCCTGATCTCCGGTGGCGGGTCCGGGCACGAGCCCCTGCACGGCGGTTTCGTGGGACCCGGCATGCTCTCCGCGGCCTGCCCGGGCGAGGTGTTCACCTCGCCGGTGCCGGACCAGATGGTGCGGGCGGCGGCCGCCGTGGACAGCGGGGCCGGGGTGCTGTTCATCGTGAAGAACTACACGGGTGACGTGCTCAACTTCGACATGGCGGCCGAACTCGCCGAGGACGAGGGCATCCAGGTCGCCAAGGTCCTCGTGAACGACGATGTCGCCGTCACCGACAGCCTCTACACGGCCGGCCGGCGCGGCACCGGCGCCACCCTGTTCGTGGAGAAGATCGCGGGCGCCGCGGCGGACGAAGGACAGCCGCTGGAGCGGGTGGAGGCGATCGCCCGGCAGGTCAACGAGAACTCCCGGAGTTTCGGCGTCGCCCTCAGCGCCTGCACCACGCCCGCCAAGGGCAGCCCGACCTTCGATCTGCCCGCCGGCGAGCTGGAGTTGGGGGTCGGCATCCACGGTGAGCCCGGCCGGGAGCGGCGCCCGATGATGACCTCCCGGGAGATCGCCGACTTCTCGGTGCAGGCGATCCTGGACGACATGAGCCCGCGCAATCCCGTGCTCGTCCTGGTCAACGGCATGGGTGCCACCCCGCTGTTGGAGCTGTACGGCTTCAACGCCGAGGTGCAGCGGGTGCTCGCCGACCGCGGGGTAGCCGTCGCCCGCACCCTGGTCGGCAACTACGTGACCTCGCTCGACATGGCGGGCGCCTCCGTCACCCTGTGCCAGGTGGACGAGGACCTGCTGCGGCTGTGGGACGCGCCGGTGCGGACACCGGGGCTGCGCTGGGGAGTGTGAGCAGGCGACCAACGTACCGACCACGCAAGGAGATCCAGTGCTCGACGCCGACTTCTTCCGCCGTTGGATGACGGCGACCGCCGCGTCCGTCGACCGTGAGGCGGAGCGGCTCACCGACCTCGACTCCCCCATCGGGGACGCCGACCACGGCAGCAACCTCCAGCGCGGGTTCACCGCGGTGACCGCGACCCTGGAGAAGGAGGCCCCGGGCACCCCGGGCGGGGTCCTCACCCTCGCCGGGCGCCAACTCATCTCGACGGTCGGGGGCGCTTCGGGGCCCCTGTACGGGACGCTGCTGCGGCGGACCGGCAAGGCGCTCGGGGACGCCGCCGAGGTCAGCGCGGAACAGCTCACCGAGGCGCTGCGGGCGGGCGTGGAGGCGGTCATGACGCTGGGCGGGGCCGCGACGGGCGACAAGACCATGATCGACACGCTGGTGCCCGCCGTCGACGCGCTCGGCACCGGCTTCGCCGCGGCGCGCACCGCCGCCGAGCAAGGGGCCCTGGCCACCACGCCGTTGCAGGCGCGCAAGGGCCGGGCGAGTTATCTCGGCGAACGCAGCATCGGGCACCAGGACCCGGGCGCCACCTCGGCCGCCCTCCTGATCGCGGCTCTCGCGGAGGCGGCCGGTGAGTGACGTGGCGTCGGTCGGGATCGTGCTGGTGTCGCACAGTGCCGAAGTCGCGGCTGCCGTCGCGGAGTTGGCGAAGGGACTGGCGGGCGGCGGCACCGAGGTGCCGGTCGCCGCGGCGGGCGGTACCGAGGGCGGCGGGCTCGGTACGAGCGCGGAGCTGATCGCCGCCGCGGCCGCGGCCGTGGACCGGGGCGCCGGGGTCGCCGTGCTGACCGACCTCGGCAGCGCGGTGCTCACCGTCAAGGCACTCCTGGCGGAGGGCGACGAACTCCCGGACGGCACCCGCCTGGTGGACGCCCCCTTCGTCGAGGGAGCCGTGGCCGCGGTGGTCACGGCGGCCACCGGGGCCGACCTCGCGGCGGTGGAGGCGGCCGCGGCGGAGGCGTACAGCTACCGGAAGGTCTGACGAACAACCATCCAAAGGACGGGTCCCGGCAGCCGCCGGGGCCCGTTCACCCCTCGGGATCTGCCGCTGGTCCGCCCTGTACGAACTCCCGCGCCAGCCGCTCCCCCAGCGTCACGGCGGCCTCGTGGTCCTCGATCGGCTTCACCCGGGAGTCCTTGAAGACGATGTAGGTGACGCCGGAGGGCGCACCGCCGCCGTGCGGGTCCGGGCGGATGCCGAGCGCCTTCGCGGTGGCGTAGGACGCCTCGCCGATGATGCCGCTCGGGCCCACGTCCCCGACGACGGCGTACTGCACCCGGTCCTCGTACACGACGGCGGCGACCGCCCCGCCGTGCACCCCGTGGGCGCGGTAGTCCCAGATCGGGCTCGGAGTCGGGACCACGATGTACGGCAGCTTCTCGGCACTCAGATAGCGGCCGTCGGACTGCTCGTAGGCGGTGGCGTCCGAGAAGAGCGGGTCGGTGCGGCTGTTGCACTGGCGCCCCGGCCGGCCGTCGCAGTCGATGTCCATGTCGGCCGTCCAGAACACGGCCTCCTCGGTGCCGCAGACCGGGACGGTCGCGGGCCTGTCCTCGTCGGTGCGGTAGCGGCCGCGCGAGACGGGGGTGCAGTCCCGCACCCGGGCCAGCAGGTCGGCGGCCGGGACCGTGCCCTCGCGTCGCACCACCGGCTCCGTGCGGGCGGTGGCGAGCTCCATGGCCGGGGCCGCCGTGGGGGCGAGCAGAGCGGCGCTTGCCGCGGCCAGCGTCAGCGACTGGACACGCACGATAAGGGACCTCTCCTCGGCGGCATTGACGAGCACGCAGCCCAATCTGATGCGCTTTCAGCCGAGCGGCCACCGCAGGTGGTCCGGACGGGGCAGGGGCCGGGAACCGGGGCCGTCGACGGACCCCGGCCTCCCGGCCACCCGTACGGCGCGGGAACAGCGACGACAGCGGTCCGCGCCACCAGCTCGAATTCCCCTTGCCTCGTGGAGAGTTCGGCCGCGAAGGGCTTCAGCATACGTAACCGTCCCGAGCCCGGCGCACGAGGTCGCCCCCTTGCCGCGGGCCCACCACCGGCGCCATATTGGTCCGGACCATTGCCGTGGTGTCCTCCGGGGAGGCAGAGACGTGCGAGGCGTACCCGTCCCCATGGCCCTGTGCGCGGCGCTGGTGTTCGTCGGTTCCTGCGGGTGGGGCGGGCCGGACGAGGCGGAGAGCGGTCGGCTGCCCGCAGCTCCGGTGGGCGTCACGGCGGCCGCGGGCAGCGCGACGAGCGTGCATGTGATGTGGAACGCCGTCGACGCGAGGGTCGAGCGCTACGAGGTGTATCGCGGCACCACAAAGGTCCAGGATGTGCCCGGTGCACAGCACATGGTGGATGTCACCAGGCTCCGGCCCGGCACCCCGTATGTGTTCACCGTCCGGGCCCGCGACACCGAGGGGCGTCTCGGCCCGCCGAGCCGGCAGGTACGGGCGACGACTCCCGTGGCCACGGCGGCGGACCGCTCCGCCCCGACCCGCCCCGGCGAGCTGCGCGGCCGGACGGCGGGCAGCCGGGCCGTCCAGCTGAGCTGGGCCGCCTCTTCGGACGACCGGGATGTGGTGTCGTACGACATCTACCAGGGCGGCAGCAAGATCCACAGTGTGGGCGGCACCCAGACGGCGGCCGTGGTCACGGGGCTGCGTCCCGGCACGCGCTACGCGTTCACCGTCCGGGCCCGGGACGCGGCCGACAACCTCTCGCCCGCCGGGGCGACCGTCCGCCTCACCACGCCGGGCGGCGACGACGGCCGGGACACCGCCCCGACGGACTTCCGCGCCACGACCCGGCTGGACGACGACGGGGCGTACTACCTGGACCTGGCCTGGCTCCCGCCCCGGACGGACGGGGTCGTCACCGAGTACCAGGTCCGCCTCGACGGGGCTGCGGCCACCTCGCTCGTGTTCGGTGGGACGCCTCCGCGCGGGCGGACGACGTACAGCTTCTATCTGGGGCGGGAGGCCGGGGAGCGCCACCGGGTGCGGATCCGGGCACGGCTGCCCGACGGCACCTGGGGCGGGCTGTCGGTCCAGCGGACGGTCACGACGGGGACCGCCGCCTCCCCGTGACGGCTCCTCACCCCTGCGCGGGCCGCGAGGTTCCGTCACCTGTACGGCGGCGCTCCGCATGCGGGCGGGGCCGTGAGCGCGTTGGCTGCCCCTGAGGCAGCACGGGCTTCCCCCACCTCGGCGGCGCCACGGATGTACCGCCAACCGTGCCGCCGGAGGGCAGTCCATGCGCACTATTCAGCCACTTCTCCGCTCCGGCCTGACCGTCGCGGCCGTCGCCGCGCTGCCGCTCGCCCTGACCGCCGGGCCCGCCGCGGCCGGCCCCGGGATCTCGGTGAGCACCTCCGGATCCACGGTCTCCGTCACCACGACGGCCTGCTCCCGGACCGCCACCACCGGCGGCTGGGGCACCGCCTCGCTGCTCACCAGCAGCCAGGCCAACTTCAGCCAGGGTCGTCAGGTGGCCCTGTCGGGGACCACCTCGTTGCAGTCGGCCGCCTGGTCGAGTGTGAGTCCGGGGACGTACACCGTCATCGTGATGTGCGCCTACAACAACAGCACGGCGGGCACCCAGTCGATCATCGTCTCGGGCTCCGCCACGCCGACCATCTCGGCGACGGCCTCCGCCTCCCCCTCGCGCGGTGTCATGGGCGGTCTGGGCGGGGCCAGCAAGGACTACGGCACCCTGACGCTCGCGGTCGGGGGCGGTCTGGTGGCGGTCGGCGGGGCGGCCACGGCGTGGTTCCTGCGCCGCCGCTCGCGGCCGTACCGCCTCTGAACGCCTGCGGCAGCACGGGAGTTCGTCCGACGCCTGCCGCGGCAAGGGAGTTCGTCCAACGCCGTCCGCGACACGGGAGTTCGCCGAACGCCTTCAGCTGTCGGGGAGTTCGGCCAGCTCCTCCAGTGCCTCGGTGAGCCACTGGGTCCAGAAGGTCTCCAGTTCGATACCCGCGCGCAGGACCAGGTGCTGGAGCCTGGCCTGCGCGCTGTCCTTGCCGGGCGGGAAGTCGCGCTCCTGGATCTGCTCGTACTCCGCCAACTGCCGCCGGTGCAGGTCCAGATGGCGGCGCAGATCGGCTTCGAGGCCCGCCGCGCCGACGACGGCGGCCGCGCGCAGCCGCAGCAGCAGGGCGTCCCGGTGCGGCTTGGGGTCCTGCGCCGCGGCCGTCCAGCGTTCGAGTTCGGCGCGGCCCGCGGGCAGGACCTCGTAGCTCTTCTTCTGCCCCCGGCTCGGCTGGGCCGCCGGGAGTGCCCGGATGTAGCCCTCGGCCTCCAGTTTTCCCAGCTCGCGATAGATCTGCTGGTGCGAGGCCGACCAGAAGTAGCCGATCGACTTGTCGAACCGACGGGTCAGGTCCAGCCCCGCCGACGGCCTTTCGAGCAGTGCGGTGAGGATCGCGTGCGGGAGTGACATGGGGTCATCCTAGGGACGCCGGGGCCGCCTCTAGAGAGCCGCCGCGACCTCGGTGCCCTGCTTGATGGCCCGCTTGGCGTCCAGCTCGGCGGCCACGTCGGCCCCGCCGATCAGGTGCGCGCTGCGGCCCGCGGCGACGAGCTCCTCGTACAGGTCCCGGCGCGGCTCCTGCCCGGTGCACAGCACGACGGTGTCGACCTCCAGGACGGTGCTCTCCTCGCCGACGGTGATGTGCAGACCGGCGTCGTCGACACGGTCGTAGCGCACCCCCGGGACCATGGTGACGCCCCGGTGCTTGAGCTCGGCGCGGTGGATCCAGCCGGTGGTCTTGCCGAGTCCGGCACCGACCTTGCTGGTCTTGCGCTGGAGCAGGTGGACGGTGCGCGGCGGTGCGGGGCGCTCGGGGGCGGCGAGTCCGCCGGGCGCCGCGTAGTCCATGTCGACGCCCCACTGGCGGAAGTACGTCGCCGGGTCCTCGTGCGCCTTGTCACCGCCGTCGGTGAGGAACTCGGCGACGTCGAAGCCGATGCCCCCGGCGCCGAGGATCGCGACCCGGTCGCCGACGGGGGCGTTGTCGCGCAGGACGTCGAGGTAGCCGACCACGCTGGGGTGGTCGAGGCCGGGGATGTCGGGGGTGCGCGGGGTGACGCCGGTGGCGACGACGACCTCGTCGTAGTCCGCCAGGTCCCCTGCCGCGACGGGGGTGTTGAGCCGTACGTCCACGCCGTGGGCGTCGAGCTGGTGGCGGAAGTAGCGGATCGTCTCGTCGAACTCCTGCTTGCCGGGGACCTTGCGGGCGATGTTGAGCTGGCCGCCGATCTCGCTCGCGGCGTCGAAGAGGGTGACCTCGTGGCCGCGTTCGGCGGCGGAGACCGCGCAGGCGAGACCCGCCGGACCGGCGCCGACGACCGCGACGCGCTTCTTCAGCCGGGTCGGGGACAGCACCAGCTCGGTCTCGTGGCAGGCGCGCGGGTTGACCAGGCAGGAGGTGATCTTCAGGCTGAAGGTGTGGTCGAGGCAGGCCTGGTTGCAGCCGATGCAGGTGTTGATGGCCTCGGGTCGGCCCTCCGCCGCCTTGTTCACGAAATCGGGGTCGGCGAGCATCGGGCGGGCCATCGACACCATGTCCGCGTACCCGTCGGCGAGCAACTCCTCGGCGAGTTCCGGGGTGTTGATGCGGTTGGTGGTCACGAGCGGCACGGACACCTCGCCCATGAGCCGCTTGGTCACCCAGGTGTAGGCGCCGCGCGGCACGGAGGTGGCGATGGTGGGGATACGGGCCTCGTGCCAGCCGATGCCGGTGTTGATGATGGTGGCCCCGGCGGTCTCGACGGCCTGGGCGAGGGTGATCACCTCGTCGAGCGTGGAGCCGCCCGGGACCAGGTCCAGCATGGACAGCCGGTAGACGATGATGAAGTCCTCGCCGACCGCCTCCCGCACCCGGCGCACGATCTCGACCGGGAAGCGCATGCGGTTCTCGCACGACCCTCCCCAGCGGTCGGTGCGGTGGTTGGTCCGGGTGGCGATGAACTCGTTGATGAGGTAGCCCTCGGAGCCCATGATCTCCACGCCGTCGTAGCCGGCCTGCCGGGCGAGGCGGGCCGCGCGGGCGTAGTCGTCGATGGTGCGCTCGACGTCGGCGTCGGAGAGCTCGCGGGGCGGGAAGGGGCTGATCGGCGCCTGGAGGGGGCTGGGGGCGACCAGGTCCTGGTGGTAGGCGTACCGGCCGAAGTGCAGGATCTGCATCGCGATCCGGCCGCCCTCGCGGTGCACGGCCTCGGTGATCTGCCGGTGCTGCTCGGCCTCCGCGTCGGTGGTGAGCTTGGCGCCGCCTTCCCAGGGCCGCCCCTCCTCGTTGGGCGCGATGCCGCCGGTGACGATCAGACCCACTCCGCCCCGCGCGCGGGCCGCGTAGAACTCCGCCATGCGCTCGAAGCCGCGCTCGGCCTCCTCCAGGCCGACGTGCATCGAGCCCATCAGGACGCGGTTGGGCAGCGTGGTGAAGCCCAGGTCGAGCGGGGTCAGCAGGTGCGGGTAACGGCTCATCGGGCCCCTCCGTCGCGGTCTCGTCCTCACCGTTGTAGAGGACCGCGACGCTTTTATGCAACTAGTTGCACAATGGGGTGACGAGAACCACGTGGCGCCCTCACCTGTCGGCAGGGCCGTCCACCCGGGCCACGGGGACCTCGGCCGTGGCGAGGCTCCCCAGCAGCGCGAGCGCCTGCTCGGAGGGGCTGCCCGGTTCGGCCTGGTAGACGACCAGCTGCTGGCCGGGGGCGCTGTTGACGGTCAACGACTCGTAGTCCAGGGTCAGTTCGCCGACCAGCGGATGCCGGAAGCGTTTGCTCTCGCGGGTCTTGCGGCGGATGTCGTGGCGGGCCCACAGCCTGCGGAAGTCCGCGCTGCGCAGCGACAGTTCCCCGACCGTGGCGATCATCACCGGGTCCTCGTGGGCGGTGCCCGCCGAAGCCCGCAGCGCGGCCACGGAGTTCGTCGCCACCGCTTCCCAGTCCGGGTAGAACTCCCGGGCGTCGGGATCGAGGAAGACCAGCCGCAGCAGGTCCCCGCTGTGGGCGTGGCCCGCGAACAGCGCACCGCCCAGGACGTTGTGGGCCAGCACGGTGAGACAGCGGCCCAGGACCACGGCCGGGGTGCGGTGCCAGCCCTCCATCATCCGCAGCAGGGCGGGACCGACCGCCTCCGGCCGGGGACGCGACCGGGTCCCGGCGGGCCGCGCCAGCCGGTGCAGATGGTCGGCCGCGTCCTCCTCCAGGCCCAGCGCCCGGGCGAGCGCGTCGACCACCTGCGCCGAGGGGCTGCGCTCGCGGCCCTGTTCCAGGCGGACGTAGTAGTCGGTGCTGACGCCGGCCAGCACCGCGACCTCCTCCCGGCGCAGACCCGCCACCCGGCGCCGGCTCCCGGCCGGCAGCCCGACCTCCTCGGGCCGGACGAGGGCGCGGCGGGCGCGCAAAAAGACACCCAGCGGGTTGTCACTGTCCATGCCATCGACCCTAGGTCCGGTCACGGATCCGCGGGAGCCCTCAAGGTGGCCGCGGTACTCCTGGGATCCGCTCTCCTCGGGGTGATACGGCCTGGTCAGGGCACTGGCCGACGCCCACTGTGGACGGCATGACAGACACCTGGAACCTCACCCACCGCGTCGCGGTCGTCACCGGCGCCTCCAGCGGGATCGGCGCGGCCACGGCCCGGCGTCTCGCCGTCGGCGGAGCCAGCGTCGCCCTGCTGGGCCGCCGCGAGGAGCGGCTCAAGGCACTGGCCGACGAGTTGGGCCGTACCGCCACCGGACGGCTCCTGCCGGTGGCCGTGGACCTGACCGACCCCGACGCCGTCGCCCGGGCGGCCGCCACCGTCACCGGGACGCTCGGTACCGTCGACCTGGTGGTGGCCAACGCCGGCGCCATGCTCGGCGCCCCGTTCGAGCGGGCCGCCACCGACGAGTGGGACCGCATGATCGACATCAACCTGCGCGGTCTGCTGCACACCGCCCGCGCCTTCACGGACGACCTCCTGACCGCGGCCGCGCACGGCGGCCGGGCGGACCTCGTCCACGTCGGCTCGGTCGGCGGGCACCTCCTCTTCCCCGACTGGTCCGTCTACTGCGCCACCAAGGCGGCCGTCGCCCACCTCACCCGCAACCTGCGCGCCGAACTCGGACCGCGAGGCGTCCGCGTGAAGAACATCGAACCCGGGGTCACGACGACCGAGCTGGGTGTGGACATGCGGGACACCGAGTCCCGCGCGTCGCTGTCCCGCATGCGCACCGATGTGAACGCCCTGACCGCCGAGGACATCGCGGAGTCCATCGCCTTCGCGGCGGCGGCCCCGCCCAACGTCAACATCGCGGAGACGGTGGTGGTTCCGGTGCGCCAGGGCTGATCAAAGGCAGCTCAGCGGCTCTCCAGCCGGACGTGCAGTTCCCGCTCCTGGTCCCCGGACGCGGAGGCGAGATCCCGCACCGTGAACATCGAGTCCAGCGTGGTCCGCAGCTGCTCGATCGCCCAGTAGCCGCCCTGCGCGTCGGCCTCCACGGAGGAGGACAGGCGCGCGGGCGGCGGGCAGGAACGCGCCTCGGTGACCTCGAACGTCCCCAGCCACACCATCGGCCGCGACTCGTGGAGCTGCTGCGGCACCTCGTCGGCACCCCGGTCGGACTCGAAGCATGTGGTCAGCGTGTCGAAGACGATCCGGGCGTCCTCCGCGCTGCACCCGCTGATCTCCAGGGAGACGGACTCCTCGTGCGTTCGCTCACGATCCATCGTGGTCGCTCCTCTCGTGACGATGACCGGACCGCCGGGTTCCCCGCGAACCGCGCCACACCCTCAGAAAAGCACCACCTTTCCCGGAGCACTACCGGCGGGACCGGTCCACCGCCGCAGCCACTGCGCCCGAGGCGTCACCGGTACGGCCGGTCGCGGTGCGGATCGAACAGCGGCACCGCGATGCCGGCGAGCACCAGTCCCGCGGCGACGAGGATGCCCTCCGGCAGTGCCATACCTGCGGTCAGGAGGGTCATGGCGACGCCGAGGGTGCACCAGGCGCCGGTACGCCGGTACTCGCGGGGCCGGGCGGGACGGCCCGAACCGAGTGCTCGGGCGAACCGTGGGTCGTCACGTCCCAGCCGGGCCGCGAGTTCCACGAGGTGTTCGTCGTCGGGCCGGTGCATGGCTCCTCCTTCGGACGGCCCCTACCGTTCGGCGTCCGCCCCCACCGCGACCGAAACCGGCTCCGGTGCGGTGTCGTGTCCGGGCGTCGGGGCACGACGACGGGACCCCAGGACCCGGGCCAGCAGATGGGCCCGCCCCGCGGCCACGGGGCCGAGAACGGCCAGGACAAGGACATACCCGGCGATGAAGGGCGCCAGACGTGCGTCGAGTCCCGCGCTCGCCGCCATCGCCCCGAGGATCAGGGCGAATTCGCCACGGGCGACGAGGGTGGTGGCGATGTCGGCGGCGGGCTGGGCGCCGTAGCCGTAGAGGCGGGCGACGAGCAGACCGGCGACGACGTTCATCACGATGGTCACGGCCGCCGCGGCGGCGACGGGTCCGGCGACGGACGTGACGACACCGGGGTCGATGGACAGTCCGAAGGCGAAGAAGAAGATGGCGGCGAAGGCGTCGCGCAGCGGGTGCACCAGGCGGCGGATGCGGGGTCCGGAGGGCGTGCCGGCGAGGATCAGGCCGACCATGAAGGCGCCGATGGCGTCGGCGACGCCGAGCACCTCGGAGACGCCCGCGACGAGGACGGCGGCGCCGAGGAAGCTGATGACCAGGAGTTCGTTGTCCCGGACGTGGATCAGCCTGCCGATCCAGCGGGTTCCCCAGCGGGCGGCGACGGCGAGCACGATCAGGAAGCCGAAGGCCTTGCCCGCCTGGAGGAACATCTCCACGGGTCCGCGGGCGCCGCTGATGACGGGCTGGAGCGCGGCGAGGTAGAGGGCGAGGAAGATGTCCTCCACGACGATCACGCCGAGGATCAGCCGGGTCTCGGGGCGGCCGATCCGCCCCAGGTCGATGAGGATCTTGGTGACGATCGCCGACGAGGAGATGCCGAGGACGCCGGCGAGCACCAGGGCCTCCCGGGTCCCCCAGCCCAGCGCGAACCCGAAGCCGAGGCCGGCGCCGACGTTCGCCAGGAGGTAGATGCCGCCCGCGGCGAGCAGTCGCCTGCCGCCGGTGCGCAGGTCGTCGACGTGGAACTCCAGGCCCAGGTAGAACAGCAGCAGCACCAGACCGAGCGCGGAAAGCATCTCGAAGTCGTGTGGGTCCTCGACCAGCACCAGGCCCGGGGTGTGCGGGCCGAGCAGGATGCCGGCGAGCATGAACAGCGGGATGGTCGGCAGTCCGATGCGGCCGCCGAGCCGGGCGAGGAAGGCCGCGGCGAGGAAGGCGCCGCCCATGGCGAGCAGGGTGTCAGCGTGTCCCACGGGTCACCTCCCCCGGGGGCGCGGACGGACGGGTGTGCTGTGTCGTTCGGGGATGGATGCGACAACTCCTTCGTCGGTGACGTGCGTTCCACCGTCGCATCCGGTCCCCTGGCCCCACCATCGGTGCCGACCCCCATTTCCGCGAGGGCCGGCACCCGTCGTTCAGGGGGTCAACTCCTGGTGAAGCGGTAGGTCTTGCTGTCCGTCAGCACGCAGAAGCCGGGTGAGACGACGATCACGCGCAGGGTTCCGCTGCGGCGGTCGTAGTCGATGCCCTCCGCCTCGAAGGAGCCGGAACAGGAGCTGCGCAGGGGCAGTTGGCGCAGTGCCGTGACATGTCCGGTGACGTTCGCCGAGCCGGTCGGGGCGGCGGACAGGTCGATCTGGAGGAGCGGCTTGGTGTAGCCGAAGAGCGTGCCGGCAGGGTCGTCGGAGGAACACAGCAGCCGGGTGGAAGTGACGAAGTCGCAGCCCTGTACGTCCCGTACGGCGTGGTCGAGGGTGACGGTGGCCGCCTGCGGGAGGTTCGCCGAGGGTGAGGTGCTCGCGTTGACGCCGGGCGTGGGGAAGACCAGGAAGCGGGTCATGGTGCCCCACTCGCCGGAGAGCATCCACTGCCCGTCGGGCGAGATCGCGACCCAGGAGTTGTTGAGCGCCTCGCCGGGGCTGAGGGTGTGGACGTACTCGGACCAGGTGCCGTTCGGCGCCTGCACGCGGTACATCTTCGCGGTGCCGGAGTCGGCCTGGTAGGGCTCTATGTAGTGGCCGTCGTAGGAGGCGTCGGGGTCGCCCACGTGGTTCCAGCCGCGCGTGGAGACGCCGAGGGGGATGGTGCCGATGCCGGTGTACCGGTTGGCGGAGTTGGCCGGGACCTCGACCGAGGTCAGGCCCTGGCTCTCGGTGAGGGGGTCGGCGCGGTCGGAGCCGACCTCGGTCCAGGTGTCGGCGGCGGAGGCGGGTGGCGCGGCGGCCAGGAGGGCCGTCGCGGTGAGGGTGACGAGGGCGGCGAGAACGGCGTGACCACGCTGTCTGGCGCGCAGCGGCATGGAGGACTCCCGGGGCTCCTGGGGCGGGGGGTGCGGTGGCTCGGCGGACAGTCTGGCGCCCCGGAGAGGTCATGTACAGGCCAAATGGATGAACGCGAGGACGCCGGAAGGAATTCAGAAGGACGTTCGTCACCCCGGCGCACTTCACCGGACGCGCGCCCCCGTGTTGAGGGATGGTGGAAGAACACGACCGCGTGGCCACGGAGACGGTTGAGCGCGGTAGAACAAGGGGAGTCGGCACGGGGGTACGGCGTGCCGCGAGGACGGTCTAAGGCGGTTCGTGCAATGGGTGCAGCCGGAATACCCGCGTCCGAGGGCGGGGAGCCCGCGCGCGGGGCAGTACGGCCGAGCGGGCTGCTCGACGAGTTGGGCATGGCCTCGGTGGTGCTGGACACCGAGGGCCGGATCGTGCTGTGGAGCCCGCAGGCCGAGGAGCTGTTCGGCTACCCCGCACAGGAGGCGCTGGGCCGCTACGCCGCCCATCTGATGATCCACGAACAGCACGCCGACCTGGTCGTCAAGCTGTTCGCCGACGTCATGGAGACCGGACAGAGCTGGGCCGGGGCGTTCCCCGTACGGCACAAGGACGGCAGCACCAAGCTCGTGGAGTTCCGCAACATGCGGCTGCTGGACGACCGGGGGGACGTCTACGCGCTGGGGCTGTGCGCCGACCAGGAGACGGTGCGCCGCCTCGACCGGGACGTGGCCCTGTCCACCCGAATGGTCTCCCAGTCCCCCATCGGGCTGGCCGTGCTGGACACCGAACTGCGGTACGTCTCCGTGAACCCGGCCCTGGAGCAGCTGAACGGCGTCCCGGCCGCGGACCACGTGGGGCGGAAGATCGGCGAGGTCCTCCCCCATCTCGACGTGGCCGCCTTCGAGGCAGCCGCCCTCGAGGTGATGCGGACCGGCACACCGCTGGTCGACCAGCACACGGTCGGCCACACGCCCGCGGACCCGGATACCGAGCACGCCTGGTCGGTGTCGCTGTACCGCCTGGAGGACGCGAACGGGACGGTCCTCGGCGTGGCGGGCTCCGTCCTGGACGTCACCGAGCAGCACCAGGCGACCGTGGAGGCCGAGACCGCCCGGCGCAGGCTGGCGCTCGTCGCCGACGCCTCCGCCCGCATCGGCACCACGCTGGACCTGGACCGGACCGCCCGGGAGCTGGCGGACGTGGCCGTGCCGGAGCTGGCGGACGTGGCGGCCGTGGACCTGCTGGAGGCGGTGGTGCAGGGCAGACCGAGCACCCTGCGCCCCGCCGAGCCCGCCGTGATGCGCCCGCTCGCCGTCCAGGCGGCCGGCGCCCCCGAGGCCCTGCGCGCGGCGGACCCGCCCGGCCAGGTCGCCCGGTACGCTCCCGAGCGCCTGGTCACCGAGTGCGTGCGCACCGGCAGCCCGGTCCTGGTGCCGCGGGTCGGCCCGGACGACCTCGCCCGTATCGCCCGGTCCCCGGAGGCGGCCGCGCTGCTGGCCGGGGCAGGCCTGCACTCCTATCTGGCCGTCCCGCTGATCGCGCGCGGCGAGGTGCTCGGCGCGCTCGACCTCAAGCGCGTCGGCAACCCCGAGCCCTTCGGCGAGGACGACCTGCTGCTGGCCCGTGAGCTGGCGGCCCGGGCGGCCGTGCAGATCGACAACGCCCGCTGGTACCAGGACGCCCGCAACACCGCCCTCACCCTCCAGCGCAGCCTGCTGCCCAGCCACCCCTCGGTGACCGGGGGCCTGGAGGTCGCCTCCCGTTACCAGCCCGCGGGCGCCACCGCCGAGGTCGGCGGCGACTGGTTCGACGTGATCCCGCTGGACGGCGGGAAGACCGCGCTGGTCGTGGGCGACGTGATGGGCAGCGGTATCAACGCGGCCGCCACCATGGGCCGGCTGCGCACCGCCACCAACACGCTGGCCTCACTGGACCTCGACCCGGCCAAGCTCCTCGAACACCTCGACCGGATCACCGAGGCCCTGGACCACTCCATCGCCACCTGCGTGTACGCCGTGCACGACCCGCGGCTCGGACAGTGCCGGATCGCCAACGCCGGGCATCTGCCTCCCGTACGGCTGCGCCCGGGCCGTCCGCCCGAGCTGCTGGAGCTGCCCACGGGGGCGCCGCTGGGGGTGGGCGGGGTCGCCTTCTCCACGACCACCGTCGACCTCGAACCGGGTGACCGGCTCGTCCTCTACACGGACGGTCTCGTCGAGACCCGCCAGCATCCCCTCGACGAGCGCCTGGACGCCCTCCTCGACCTCCTCGACTGCCCCGACTGTCCCCTCGAGGAGATCTGCGACCTGCTGCTGCGCACCCTGCACCAGCCGGACAACTCCGACGACGTGGCACTGCTGATCGCACGGGTGCAGACGCCGGAGGCCTGATTCTCCGGGCTCCCGCGAGACCGGGGTGCGGCTACGCCCTGGTGCCGATCACGACATGGGCGTAGAGCTCCTCGGAGACCGCCAGGCGGGGCGTCAGGCCGCCGCGGGTGAAGGCGTCGGCGGCGGCGGGGGCCTGGCGGGCGCTGGTCTCGACGAGGAGACAGCCGTCCGGGGACAGCCACTGCGGGGCCTCGGAGGCGACCCGGCGCAGGAGGTCCAGCCCGTCCGTGCCGCCGTCCAGGGCGACCAGGGGTTCGTGGTCGCGGGCCTCGGCGGGGAGGAGGGCGACCTCCTCGGTGGGGACGTAGGGGACGTTGGCCGCCAGGATGCCGACGCGGCCGCGCAGACCGGCGGGAAGGGCCTCGAAGAGGTCGCCGGTGTGGACGTGTCCGCCGGCGTCGGCGGTGTTGCGGCGGGCGCACTCCACGGCTGCCGGATCGATGTCGGCGGAGTGCAGTTCGACCGGGCCCAGCGCGGCGGCGAGGGCCGCGCCGACCGCACCCGAGCCGCAGCACAGGTCCAGCACCACCTTGGCGTCCGGCGCCTGGGCGAGGGCCTGTTCGACGAGGAACTCGGTGCGTCTGCGGGGCACGAAGACACCGGGGGCCACGGCGATGCGCAGACCGCGGAACTCCGCCCAGCCGACGACGAGTTCGAGCGGGTGGCCGGCGACCCGGCGGTCGACCATGGCGGCGAGTTCGGCCGGGGTACGGGCGGCGGCGAGGATCAGCCGGGCCTCGTCCTCCGCGAAGACACAGCCGGCCGAGCGGAGAGCGGCGACGACGGAGTCGCCGGAGGTGAAGCGGGGAGACGGTGAAGGCATGGAAGCCGAGGGCCTTTCGAGAGCCGAAGGGCGCTCCAGCGGTCACCTACCGGCGGTGATCCGCGCCGATGCGAGGAGAGAGCACCCGATCTGACACAGCGTTGATGGGTCCCACCTCCTCGGTGACTCGCGGCCGGGACTCCCCCGGCCGGACGGCCACCCTATCCCAGGGCATGATGAGTTGTACTCTACAACCAGTACCTGAGGGAGGTCCGATGCGAGCGGATACGGCCGTGGAGACGATCCAGCACGAGATGACGGTCTTCGCGCGACGGGCCCGGGCCTCGGCGAGCCGGCTGCACCCCGAGCTGTCGCTGGTGTCGTACACCCTGCTCGGGCACCTGGAGGAGCGGGACGGCTGCCGGGCCACCGACCTGGCCGCCCACTACGCCCTGGACAAGTCCACGGTGAGCCGCCAGGTCGCCGCGCTGGAGCGGGCCGGGCTCATCGAGCGGCGCCCGGACCCGGCCGATCACCGGGTCCAGGTGCTGCATCTGACCGACGCGGGCCGGAGCATCCTCGGCCAGGTCACCGTGAGCCGCCGGGCCGCCGTCGGGGAGCGGCTGGCGGAGTGGTCGCAGGAGGACCTGGAGCGGTTCGCCGGGTATCTCGTGCGGTACAACTCCTGGTCCGGTCCGACCGACAGGCCCTAGCCGACAGGCCCTAGGACACCGCCTCCGGCAACCGTTCGGGTACGCGTGCCGCCAGGAAGGCGGTCCTGCGGCGGAGCCGGAAGCCGAGGGACTCGTAGAGCCGGATCGCGTTGGTGTTCCGGGCGCCGGTGTGCAGGAAGGGTGTCTCGCCGCGCTCCCGTATGCCGTGCGCGACGGCGAGGATCAGCCGGGTCGCGAGGCCCTGGCCGCGGACCGCGGGGTCGGTGCAGACCGCGCTGATCTCGGTCCAGCCCGGCGGGTGCAGCCGCTCGCCCGCCATCGCGACCAGGGCGCCCTCCCTGCGTATGCCCAGGTAGGTACCCATCTCGATGGTGCGGGGCAGAAAGGGGCCCGGCTGGGTGCGGGCGATCAGGTCGAGGATCTCCGGCACGTCGGCGGGGCCCAGGCGGACCGCCTCCGGCTCGGGTGCGGCGGCGATGCCGTCGTCCACGAGCTGGACGCCCTCGATGTGGAAGGTGACCTCCCAGCCCTCCGGCACCTGGCCCGCGTACGCCGTCAGCGGGACCTCCGCGCCGGGACCGGCCAGCGCCGCGAGATCGGCCCAGTCGCCGGCGTCGGGCTCGTCGGGCAGGGCCAGCCACGGCGACACGTCGACCGGGTACCGCAGCACCCGCCCCCGCTTCTCGGCGAAGTGCGCGTGCGGGCCGGAGAGCGAGGCGAGGGCGGGATTGTCGAGAACGTGCGCCGCGCCGGGCACTCCGAGAGCCTCCGGAGCGCTGCTGCCCCCGCGGGCGTGCGGGACTCCGCCGTTGCCGACCACACTCGGGGTATCACTGCTCATCGGGCCACCTCGATCACCGTCTTGCCGCGGGCGTGGCCTTCCTCGACCGTGCGCAGGGCCTCGCCCGCCCTGTCGAGGGGGAAGGTTCCGGTGATGTGCGGGTCCAGGTCGCCGTCGACCACGAGTCGCGCGACCTCCTCCAGTACGGCCGCGTCGCGGGCCCGGACCACCCGTGCGCCGCCCAGTCGGCGCACCTCCTCCTCCGGTGCCCCCGCGGTGATCAGCTTGGTCCGGTCGGCGAGCAACTCGGCCGCCTCGGCCAGCACGTCACCGCCCACGAGGTCGTAGACGGCGTCCGGAGCGGACGCCCGTGCCCGCTTGGCCCAGCCGGGTCCGGAGGCGACATGGACGGCGCCGAGCGACTCGACGAAGTCCTTCTTGGCCTCGCTCGCGACCCCGACGACCTTCAGCCCGAGGGCGCGCCCGATCTGCACGGCCGCCGCACCCACTCCCCCGCCCGCGCCCGTGACCAGCAGCGTCGCCCCCTCGCCCAGATCCAGCTGGCGGACGCCGTCGTACGCGGTCGCCGCGGCGACGGGCAGGGTGGCCGCGGCCGCGTGGGAGAGCCCGGCCGGCTTGTGCGCCGCGACGGCGACCGGCACCAGGGTGTACTCGGCGTAGCCCCCGGTGAGCGTGTTGCCGAAGACCTCGTCCCCGACCGCGAACCCCTCGACGCCCTCGCCGGTCTCTGCCACCACACCGGAGACCTCGCTGCCGAGCACGGCGGGGAAGACGCGGTCGCCGCTGTCGCCGGGCCGCCGGTAACCGGAGCGGATCTTCCAGTCGACGGGGTTCACGCCCGCCGCCCGCACGGCGACCAGAAGCTGACCGGGCCCGGGGCTCGGCCGGTCCACGTCCACGAACGCCTCGGTCTCCGGTCCGCCGTACCGCGTGAAGACGTACGCCTTGGGCATCTGCTTCCTCACTCTCCTCGTACTGTCACCGGGGCAGCGACCCGGCACTCCAGCGCCAAGGAGCGGCACGCGGCGGCTATTCCCGGACCCGCGCGGTGTTCATACGGCCGCAATGATCGGGGCACTGACCTGGGGCGGAGCACGAGTGACGAGAGCGTACGGTTGTTGCATGAACGTCACCCGAGGCTTCACCGGACGCCCCCGCGTCCCCAACCCCGGACTGCCACCGGGCCAGTACGACGCGGGCGACGACTGGCCCGTGCTCTCCGCCGAGGTCACCCCGGACCTGTCGCCGGCCGACTGGACGTTCCGGGTGGACGGGCTGGTCGAACGCCCGCGCACCTGGGACTGGGACGAGGCGCACGCGCTGCCGTCGTCGGCCTACGAGGGTGACATCCACTGTGTGACGAGCTGGTCGAAGTTCGGGG
Organism: Streptomyces sp. LS-MS-L19; assembly: GCF_058382285.1. Lineage (NCBI taxonomy): Bacteria > Bacillati > Actinomycetota > Actinomycetes > Kitasatosporales > Streptomycetaceae > Streptomyces > Streptomyces sp. LS-MS-L19. Next base: position 736,004 of record NZ_JBYCLL010000001.1, read on the forward strand.
TGCGGTTCGCGGGTGTGTCGCTGGACGCGTTCCTCGATGTGGTGCGGCCCCATGGGTCGGCCACCCATGCCGTCGCCTATTCGCACACCGGGTACACCACGAACCTGCCGCTCGCGGATCTGACCGGCGGCCGGGCCTGGATCGCGTGGGAGTACGACGGCAAGCCGCTGCCCGCCGAGCACGGCGGCCCGGCACGGCTGCTGGTGCCGCACCTGTATTTCTGGAAGTCCGCCAAGTGGGTCGCGGGGCTCACGCTCCTCGACCACGACGAGCCGGGATTCTGGGAGCAGAACGGCTATCACGCGCGGGGCAACCCGTGGGAGGAGCAGCGGTACTCCGGTGACTGACACCTTCGTTCCCGCCACGCGGTTCGCAGTGCCCGGACGGATCGCGGTCAGCAACCGGGCCGCCGCGCTGTGGCAGACCGCCACGCTCACCGAGATCCGCCGGGAGACGCCGTACGCGTCCACGTTCCGCTTCGCGGTGCCCGGCTGGCAGGGGCATCTGCCCGGTCAGCATCTGATGCTGCGGCTGAGGGCCCAGGACGGCTACACGGCGCAGCGGCACTACTCGATCGCGTCGCCGCCCGAGGACACCGGGCACATCGAGCTGACCCTGGACCACGTCGAGGGCGGTGAGGTGTCCGGCTGGTTCCACACGGAGGCCGTGCCCGGTGACGACGTCGAGGTGCGCGGGCCGCTGAGCGGTTTCTTCGCCTGGCCCGGGGACCGGCCGGCGCTGCTGATCGGGGCCGGGTCCGGGGTCGTACCGCTGATGTCGATGGTGCGGCACCACCGGGCGCGTGGGCTGTCCGTGCCGCTGCGGCTGCTGGTGTCGGCGCGCGGGCCGCGGGAGCTGATCTACGCGAGCGAGTTCGGCGCCGAGACCACGCCGGTGTTCACGCGGAACGCGCCGGAGGGGGTGCCGGTGGGACGGCTGACGGCCGCACATGTGGCGCCACTCCTGGCCCAACAGCCTGATGATGGGTGGGAGGCCTATGTGTGTGGATCCAACGCGTTCGCCGAGCATGCGTCGCGGCTTCTGGTGGCCGCGGGGCAGCCGGTGGACCGTATCCGGATCGAGCGTTTCGGCTGACGGGTGGGCGTGTGTGCACTCCGTGTGCAGGTGCGCTCCCCCACAAGTGAACGACGCGGGTTGAGGGGTACTACATCTTTGTGACCACTCGCTGGCGTGCGTGGTGCGGAGGTCGGCATGCGAACCCGGGTGCGCGGCTGGCGCTGGCGGCGCAATCCGCTCAGGCGCCGGTCGGACGTCGTCGAGGCGTGGACGGTACTGGCCGTCGCTCTGCTGTTGTTGCTGGTGGCCCCGCTCGCGGGCGCGGTCGTGGGCTGGTGGGCCCATGACGACGCGCGTGCGATGGCGGCCGAGCAGCGCTCGGAGCGGCATCGGGTGCGCGCGGAGGTGACCGGCAGGGTGCCGGACTCGCCGCCCGCCGTCCAGGGCGGGCGCGAGCGCTCGTACCGGGTGGCCGTGCGCTGGACGGAGGCCGGCGGGGTCGCGAAGACGGCCACCGCGCGGGTCCCGGCCGGTACCGACCAGGGCGACAAGGTCGACGTGTGGTTCGACTCCCAGGGGCGGAGTGTCGCCCCGCCGCCCGACGAGACCGCCGTCTGGCAGCACACCCTGACGATGGGTGCCTGCGGGGCGGGCGGTGCGATCGCGGTGATCCTGCTGGGCCACTCCCTCGTACGAGCCGCCGCCAACCGCCACCGGCTCACCGAGTGGGAACGCGACTGGGCCCTCACCGAACCCCAGTGGACCCGCCGCCGAGCCTGACGGCACCCACCGCGGTGACCCGACGACTCTCGACGGCCGGTCGGCCGTCCCCGAGCCCTCGCCCTCCGTCCACGACCAGCGGTCCGGTGTCCTTGACCAGCAGGTCCACCGCGTCGACATGACTGCCCGGTAATCAGCCGGTCACACAAAGGCCTGGCGATTCGTCCGACCACACACGTACGGTGTGATCATCCGGCACTGTCCCTTCGCAAAGGCGGTCCTACATGGCCCTGTTCGACCTCCCCCTCGACGAACTGCGCGAGTACCGCAGCGAGTCCACCGCCCCCGAGGACTTCGACGCGTTCTGGTCCAAGACCCTTCAGGAGGCCCGCGAGCACGACCTGGATGCCCGTTTCGAGCTCGTCGACACCGGCCTGTCCACGGTGAAGGTGTACGACGTGACGTTCGCCGGGTTCGGCGGCCAGCCGGTCAAGGGCTGGTTCACGATCCCGGCCGAGGTCTCCGCGCCGGTTCCGGTGGTCGTGGAGTTCATCGGGTACGGCGGCGGGCGCGGTCTGCCGCACGAGCATCTGCTGTGGGCGTCGTCGGGCCGTGCGCACTTCGTGATGGACACCCGGGGTCAGGGCAGCGCCTGGGGTGGCGGCGGTGGCACCGCGGACCCGGTGGCCGGCGCGCCCGCGTACCCCGGTTTCATGACCCGGGGCATCGACGCCCCCGAGAACTACTACTACCGGCGGGTGTTCACGGACGCGGTGCGCGCGGTGGAGGCGGCCCGCTCGCACCCGCTGACCGATCCGGCGCGCACGGTCGTGCTGGGCGGCAGCCAGGGCGGCGGCATCTCGATCGCGGTCGGCGGTCTGGTGCCGGACCTGGCGGCGGTCGCGCCGGACGTGCCGTTCCTGTGCGACTTCCCGCGCGCGGCGACCCTGACGGACCGGCACCCGTACCGGGAGATCGGTCTCTACCTCAAGACGCACCGCGGCCGCTCCGAGGACGTCCTCGGCACCCTCGCCTACTTCGACGGCGTGCACTTCGCGAGCCGCGCCCGCACCCCCGCGCTCTTCTCGGCGGCCCTGGAGGACCAGACCTGCCCGCCCTCCACCGTCTTCGCGGCCTTCAACGCCTGGGGCCACGAGGACAAGCAGATCGAGGTCTACGACTTCAACGACCACGAGGGCGGCGGCCCCTACCAGGAGGCGGCGAAGCTGCGCTGGCTGCGCGCCTACGCGTGAGTCCCGCCTGACACCTTCCCTCCGGTCCGACCAGTCGGTATGTTCGGCGGATCCGGGCCGCGGCCGCGCGGCCCGGACGTCCGGCGACGACGGAGGGCCCATGTCCGAGCACCAGCCAGCCATTCACGGCCACTGCGACGAGCGTTTCACCGCGGTGCGGACGGCGTTCGAGGAGAACTTCCGGGACCGTGCCGAGCTGGGCGCCGCGGTGAGCGTCTCGGTGGGCGGCGAGACGGTGGTGGACCTGTGGGGCGGCTGGGCCGACGCGGCCCGCACCCGCCCCTGGGAGCGGGACACGCTGGTCAACGTGTGGTCGACGACGAAGGGCCCGACCGCCCTGTGCGCCCACATCCTCGCCGACCGGGGCCTGCTCGACCTCGACGCCCCCGTGGCCGTCTACTGGCCGGAGTTCGCGGCGGCGGGCAAGGAGAAGGTTCTCGTACGGCACCTGCTGTCGCACCGGGCCGGACTGTCCGGCCTGCGCGAACCGCACTCCCTCGCCGAGCTCTGCGACTGGGAGCTGACCACGGAGCGGCTCGCGGCGACCGAGCCCTGGTGGGAGCCGGGCACGGTGTCCGGGTACCACGCCCTCACGTACGGCTTCCTGGTCGGGGAGGTCGTCCGGCGGGTCTCGGGGCTGCGGCCGGGCGCCTTCCTGGAGCGGGAGGTGACGGGGCCGCTCGGCATCGACTTCACGATCGGGCTGCCGGAGAAGGACGCCGGGCGGGCCGCCGAGCTGGTGCATCCGCCGGTGGTGTCGAGCAGCGAACAGGCGGCGATCTTCGCCCAGTTGACGCCGGCCGCCCTCGCCGCGCTGACCAACCCGGTGGCGGGAGCGGCGGAGGCGAACACACCCGAGTGGCGGGCCGCCGAGATCCCCGCCGCCAACGGTCACGGCACCGCCCGGGCCGTCGCCGCGCTCTACGGGATCTTCGCGGGCCGGGGCTCCTACGGCGGTCACCGCGTGCTGTCCCCGGAGGCGGCCGAGCGGGTGCGCGAGGGCCAGGGCAGCTGCCGTGACCTGGTGCTGGGCATCGGCCTCGGGAGCGACACGGAACTCGGGCTCGGGCTGTGGCTCAGCGGGGCCGACGGCTCGTACGGGCCCAATCCGCGGGCTTTCGGCCACGACGGTTTCGGCGGCTCGTGCGGTCTCGCCGACCCGGAGTCCGGGGTGTCCCTGGGATACGTGATGAACCGGATGGGCCCCCACATCGCCAACGACCCGCGGAAGACGGCCCTGGTCGACGCGTTGTACAGCGCGCTGTGACCGCGGGCGGGTGGGAGATCCGGAGCGGCTAGCCGGGCCGTCTCGCCACGACCATCCGGACCCGGGGACTGCCGTCCGGCCGCTCGCCGAACTCGGGCAGGGCGTGCAGTTCCACCTGGAGCCCGGCCCCTGCCAGCTCCCGACGCACGTCCCCGAGCCGGAAGTCGCGGTAGTACATGACGAACGGCGGCCGCCACAGGGCGTTGCGCACCCGCATCACCGCGTCGAAGCCGAGCAGCATCCAGTACGCCGGGGACGAGGGGCGGGGCGGGGCGACGATCGGGAAAGCGAAGCAGCCGCCGGGCCGCAGCACCTCGCGGGCCTGGGCGAACAGGCCGGGCAGCTCGCGCGGCAGGAAGTGCCCGAAGGCCCCGAAGCTCACGACCAGGTCGAAGGAGCCGGGGGCGAACGGCAGGGCGCGCGCGTCGCCCCGCACCCAGGACACGCGCGGCCCCCGCGACACGGTCCGCTGCCGGGCCACGTCGAGCATCCCGGCGCTGAAGTCGACGCCGGTGACGCTCTTGACGCAGACCCGGGTCAGCGCACCGACCCCGGCGCCGGTGCCGCAGCACAGGTCGAGTCCGGTGTCGAAGGGCCTCAGGCGGCGGAGCGCGGACGCGACGGCGTCCAGGACCGAGTCCGGCGTACGGAAGGGGGTGTGGTCGAACTTGGGGGCGAGCAGGTCGTAGCCGCGCTCGACGGACGACAGCGCCTGGACGGCGAGTTCACGGAGGCTGGGGCCTTCTGGGCTGAACATCCGCGACAGCTTAGGCGAGTCAGACGTGCGGGGCGCGGCGCTTGAGGATCACGAGGGCGCGTTCACACCAGCGGACGTTCTCGCTCTCCAGGGCGATACCGCCGAGCAGGGTGAGATAGGGGCCGATGCGCTCGGCGTCCCGCAGGTACTCGTCCTCGGTGCGGCCGTCCAGGAGCCGTTCGCGTACCCGCTCGTAGCGGGCGAGCTTTCCGCGGGCCCAGGACAGGCGCTCCTCGAACAGTTCCCCGGTGGCCTCGGGGTCGGTGCCGTCCATGGCCTGGATCTTGATCAGGAACTCGTCGCGGAGGGCGGCCGGCCTGCGGGGCGGTTCGGCCGCGAAGGCGCCGAGCTCGCGGCGGCCGGTCTCGGTGAGCGTGAACAGCCGCTTGTTGGGCCGGCGTTCCTGCTGCACCACCCGCGCCTCGATCAGCCCGTCCTGCGCCAGGCGCTCCAGCTCCCGGTACAGCTGCTGCGGGGTCGCGGGCCAGAAGTTCGCCAGGGAGACGTCGAAGACCTTCGACAGTTCGTAGCCCGAGGCCTCGCCCTCCAGCAGGGCCGCCAGGACGGCGTACTTGAGCGACATGTGGACACGCTAGCAGCAGGTGACTAATCTACTCCACACCTACTCAACAAATTGACTATGGAGGCTCGATGCGGGCGTTCCGAGAAGCGGTGGAGGCGGGCGACCTCGGCGCCGTCGAGGCGTTGCTGGCCGAGGACGTGGTCTTCACGAGTCCGGTGGTGTTCAAGCCGTACGAGGGCAAGGCCATCACGGCGGCGATCCTGGGCGCGGTGGTGAAGGTCTTCGAGGACTTCCGCTATGTGAGCGAGCTGAGCAGCGCGGACGGCCGCGACCATGCACTGGTGTTCTCGACCCGGGTGGGCGAACGGGCCCTGGACGGCTGCGACTTCATCCATCTCGACGAGGACGGGCTGATCGACCGGCTGATGGTGATGGTCCGTCCGCTGTCGGGTGCGCAGGCTCTGGCGGCGGAGATGGGGGCGCGGTTCGAGGAGATCGCGAAGGAGGCGGAGGCGCGGGTCGGCACTCCGTGAGCCGCCTTTCGAGGAAGCTCCGTTCGGCGTCGTTCTCCACCAGTTCCAGTGCCCGCTCGTACGCCTGGGCCGCCTCGGTCGTACGGCCGCTGCGGCGCAGCAGGTCGGCGCGGGTGGCCGGGAGCAGGTGGTAGCCGGAGAGCTCGCCCTCCCGCTCCAGCTCGGCGACCAACTCGAGCCCCGCGTCCGTGCCTTGAGCCATACCGACGGCGACCGCGCGGTTGAGGCGCACCACCGGCGAGGGCACGAAGCGGAGCAGTTCGCCGTACAGGGCGGCGATGTCGGCCCAGTCGGTGTCCGCGGCCGTGGGGGCGGTGGTGTGGCAGGCCGCGATCGCCGCCTGGATCTGGTACGGGCCCGGACGGCCCCGGCGCAGCGCGGTCTCCAGCAGGCCGGCGCCCTCGTCGATCTCGGCCCGGTCCCACGCCGTACGGTCCTGGTCCTCCAGGGTCACCAGTTCACCGGACGCGTCCACCCGGGTGCCGCGGCGGGCGTCGTGCAGCAGCAGGAGCGCGAGCAGGCCGAGGGCCTCGGGCTCGTCGGGCATCAGCCGGGCCAGCACCCGGGCCAGCCGGATCGCCTCCGCGCACAGGTTCCGTCGTACGAGATCGGCGCCCGAGGTGGCCGTGTACCCCTCGTTGAAGAGGAGGTACAGCACGCCCAGCACGCCCGTGGTGCGCTCGGGCAGCAGGTGGGCGGGCGGGACGCGGTAGGGGATGCCGGCGTTGCGGATCTTCTTCTTGGCGCGCACCAGGCGCTGCGCCATGGTCGCCTCGGGGACGAGGAAGGCGCGGGCGATCTCCGGGGTGGTCAGCCCCGCGAGGGTGCGCAGGGTCAGGGCGACCCGGGACTCGATGTGCAGCGCGGGGTGGCAGCAGGTGAAGATCAGCCGCAGCCGGTCGTCCTCGACGCCGCTGTCGTCGTCCGGCTCCCCGGGCGCCGTGAGCATCGCCGCCTCCTGTAGTTTCCGGGCTCCGACGGCCTCCCGGCGCAGCACGTCCATGGCGCGGTGGCGGGCGGTCGTGGTGAGCCAGGCGCCGGGGCGGCGCGGGACGCCGTCGCGTCGCCACCGGTCGAGGGCCTGGGCGAAGGCGTCCTGTGCGCACTCCTCGGCGAGGTCCCAGTCGCCGGTCACCCGGATCAGGGTGGCGACGACCTGGCCCCACTCCTCGCGGAACGCGGCGGCGACGGCTTCCTCCGGGGTCACTCCCACACGGGCCGCACTTCCACCGAGCCGCCCCCGAGGGCCGCCGGATGCCGGGACGCGAGGGAGATCGCCTCGTCGAGGTCGGCGACCTCGATGATGTCGATGCCGGCGATGTACTCCTTGGACTCGATGAACGGCCCGTCCGTGAGCAGGACCTCGTCGCCCTGGACGCGCACCGTGGTGGCGTCGGAGGCCGGGCGCAGCCGGGCCCCGCCCTTGACGACGTCGCGGCTGCGGACCTCGTCGATGTAGGAGAGGAAGCGGGGATCCTCGGCGATCTCGGCGGGGCTGAGCTCCTCGCCGTCGACGGGGGTGCAGATGAGCAGGACGTACTTCATGACGTGGCCTCCGTGACGTGCTCGTGGACGATCACCCAGCGCGGACCCACGTTGCGGTAGCCGGTGGTGACGCGCTGGAGCGTGCCGTCGGTGCGGACGAGGGCGTGGCCGAAGGCGATGCTCTCGTCGACGTGGATCCGGAACTCCAGGACCTCGCGGGTGACGGGACCCTTCTCCGACCGGATCTTGCGCAGGGCCTCGACGCCCCGGTCCGCCCGGCCGTCCGCGACGACCTCCGCGTCCCGCGCGTAGCAGGCGAGGGTCCGCTCGACGTCCCCGGCGCGTGCCGCGTCCGTCAGTTCGGCGTCCAGGCGCCGGATCTCCCCCTCGGCGTCCTCGTCCTCCCAGAACGGGCGCACCTCCATGGCTCCGACGGTGGCGACGGGGTGCTTGGCGGCGGCCTCGACCGCCTGGTCCAGGCTGTCGCACTCCAGGATGTCGAAGCCCGCGACGTACTCCTTGGTCTCCGCGAACGGCCCGTCGGTGCGCAGCACCTCACCGCCGCGCACCCGCACGGTGACCGCGTCGCCGGGCAGGGCCAAGCGGTGCCCGTGCAGCCGTACGCCACGGTCTCCGAGCTCGTCGACCCAGGGTTCGACGGGGGCCATGTCCGAGGCGTCGTTGGTGTCGTCGCCGCAGACGAGCAGCATGTACTTCATGGATCCTCCTGGTCCTCATGAGCTTCCTACACCCCACCGACGAACGGCACCGGCGCGAATCGACAGCGGCACCGAGAAAAATCAGAGGGGCTTCCGGCATGCGGCGCGTCGCCGCCCGGTTCCCGGTTGGATGGGGCCATGACCTCCGACGAGCACGCGCGGCTGATGCGGGTCAACCAGGCCAACTGGGACGCCCGCACCCCCGTCCACCTCGCCAGCCGGTTCTACGGCCTCGACCAGGACCTCGATCCCGAGCGCTGGTTCGCCGCCTTCGAGTGGGAGGACCTCGGCGACCTCACCGGCCGGGACGTGCTCCACCTCCAGTGCCATCTCGGCACCGAGACCCTCGCTCTGGCCCGCCGCGGTGCCCGGGCGGTGGGGCTCGACTTCTCTGCGGCGTCGGTGGCGGCCGCGCGGGAGATCGCGGCGAAGGCGGGCGTCGAGGTCGAGTATGTGCGGGCCAATGTGTACGACGCCGTCGAGACGCTGGAGGGACGGCGGTTCGACGTCGTGTACACCGGCAAGGGCGCGCTCTGCTACCTGCCGGACCTGGAGCGCTGGGCCGCGGTGGTCGCCGAACTCCTGCGCCCCGGCGGCCTGTTGTACATCGTCGAGTTCCATCCACTCCTCAACTCCCTGGGCCCGAAGCCCGCTCCGGGAGAGGGGCCGGAGCTCGTGCTGCGCCACGACTACCTCGGCGGCGACGGACCCGTGCACCGGGACGCGACCCACACCTACACCGACGGCCCCGCCGTCGAGGGCGCGACCGAGAGCGTCGAGTGGATGCACGGAATAGGAGAGGTCGTGGGCGCGTTGACGGGGACGGGACTGGGCGTCCGCCGACTCCGCGAGAGCGACGAGCTGCCCTGGCCGCGCTGGTCGCGGATGGTGCGCACGCCGTCCGGCTGGTGGCGGCTCCCCGAGCCGCGGATCCCGCTGCTGTACGGACTCCTCGCCACACGCTGAGCCGTCGTGGTACGGTCCTGCTAGCACTTGTGTACGCCCCGTCAGGGCGCCGGTGCCAGTTCTCCTTCATTCGCCGGTCGATGGACCGGCTTCTTCTCACCACCTCTTGAGGTGTCTCTCGCCGCCCGAAGGCCCTCTGACCGCCTTCCCGATGTGCGCGGCTTCCCCCCTTCCTTCCGCATGCCCCATGCCTTCCGTCCCTGAGAGGACCGACCAACATGACCACCACACTCGAACCCCGAACCCAGCAGCAGATCCCGGTCCGGGCCGTCACCGGCGTGCTCGACATCGACACGAACGGGAAGGGTCACCTCCGCGGCCCGGACCTGCTGCCCACCCCCTCCGACCTTCAGGTCTCCCCCGCACTGATCCGTCGGTTCGGCCTGCGCAAGGGCGACGTCGTCGACGGGGTGCACGGCACCCAGCGCGCCCTCACCGAGGTCGCCCGGGTCAACGGCCACACGCCCGACACCAAGCGCCCCCGCTTCCACGACCTCACCCCGCTCTTCCCGCAGGAGCGGATCCGCCTCGAACACCCGGCGTCCGGGCTGACCGGCCGGGTCGCCGACCTGATCGCCCCCGTCGGCAAGGGCCAGCGCGGGCTGATCGTGGCCCCGCCGAAGACCGGCAAGACCGTCATGCTCCAGCAGATCGCGGCCGCGGTCGCAGGCAACCACCCCGAATGCCATCTGATGGTGGTGCTGCTCGACGAGCGGCCCGAGGAGGTCACCGACATGCGGCGCTCCGTGCGCGGCGAGGTGTACGCCTCGACCTTCGACCGCTCGCCCAAGCAGCACATCGCGCTCGCCGAGCTGGTGATCGAGCGGGCCAAGCGGCTCGTCGAGGCCGGCGAGGACGTCGTGATCCTGCTCGACTCGCTGACCCGGCTGTGCCGGGCCCACAACAACGCCGCTTCCGGCAACGGCCGCACCCTCAGCGGCGGTGTCGACGCGACCGCGCTGATCGGGCCGAAGAAGTTCTTCGGTGCCGCCCGGCTCACCGAGGAGGCCGGTTCGCTCACGATCCTCGCCACCGCCCTGGTGGAGACCGGTTCGCGCGCCGACGACTTCTACTTCGAGGAGCTCAAGAGCACGGGCAACATGGAGCTGCGCCTGGACCGCGAACTCGCCTCCCGCCGTGTGTTCCCAGCCGTGGCCGTCAACCCCTCCGGCACCCGCCGCGAGGAACTCCTGCTGACCCCGGCGGAGCTGACCGCCGTGCGCGGACTGCGCCGGGCCCTTCAGAACGGCGACGGCCAGGGCAACCTGGAGACCCTGATCCAGCGCATGCGCGAGACGCCGGACAACGCGACGTTCCTGCGCCGCATCCAGCCGACACTGCCGGCCGGCTAACCCAGGCGCAGAGCCGCCCACTCCTGCTCGTCGAGAGCGAGCAGGCGGTCGGCTCGGGCCCGGTCGGGGGCCGTGGGCACGTCGCCGCCGGTCGCGAGGGCCGCGGCGGCCATCACATGGCCCAGGCGCAGCGCGGTCTCCGTACCGCGGCCTTCGAGGTGGGCCGCGAGATACCCGGCGGCGAAGGCGTCGCCGGCACCGACGCGTTCGACGATCCGTGAGTCGGGCGTGGGGACGAACACCTCCTCACCAGCGGCGGTGTACGCCGTGGCCCCGTGTTCCGCGTCCTTCACGACGACGACCGGGGCAGGGGCCAGCAGGTCGCGGATCTCCTTCGGCCGGGCGGTGCCCCACAGGGCCTCCGCCTCGTCCCGGCCGACGAAGACGATGTCGGCGTGACGGGCGGGTTCCAGCAGGGCCGTCGCCGGGTCCCGGTGACGCCACAGGGCGGGGCGGTGGTTCACGTCGAAGGAGACGGTCGCGCCGGGAACCGCCCGGCGTACGAAGATCTCCGTGACCAGGTCCGCGCAACTGTCCGACAGGGCCGCCGTGATACCGCTGAGGTGCACCACCCGGGCCCGGCACGCCGTCGCGAGGTCCGGTCCCATGCGGGTGGCCGCGGAACCCCTGCGGTAGTAGTAGGTGCCGGTGCCCGCCGGGCCGGTGTCCTTGAAGTACACGCCGGTCGGCCGGTCCGGGTCGGTCGCGACCCCGCCGACGTCGACACCCCGGCCCCTGAGTTCGGCCAGGACGCGGCGGCCGAGCGGATCGTCGCCGACGCGGCTGACCCAGGCCACCCGGTGCCCCAGCGCGGCCAGCCCGCAGGCCACGTTGGACTCGGCGCCGCCCACGTCCAGGCGCAGGACGCGCTGCCGTTCCAGGGGATCGGCGTCGGGCGGGACGAGGACGGCCATGGTCTCGCCGACGCAGACGACGTCGGGCAGGGCGTTGTCGCGGGTCCTCACGTGTCGAGCACCCGGTGCAGGAACTGCTGGGTGCGTGCCTCGGCGGGGCTGCCGAACACCTGCTCCGGCGGGCCCTGTTCGAGGACGACCCCACCGTCCATGAAGACGACCCGGTCGGCGGTGTCCCGCGCGAACCGCATCTCATGGGTGACCACGACCATCGTCATGCCCTCCTCGGCGAGCGAGCGCATGACGCCGGTGACCTCGCCGACCAGCTCCGGGTCGAGCGCGGACGTCGGCTCGTCGAAGAACATGATCGCCGGGTCCATGGCGAGGGCGCGGGCGATGGCGACGCGCTGCTGCTGGCCGCCGGAGAGCTGCGCCGGGTAGGAGTCCGCCTTGTCGGCGAGCCCGACCCGGGCCAGCACCTCGCGGCCGCGCTTCTCCGCCTCCGCCTTGCCGAGCCCGCGCACCTTGAGCAGCGCCAACGTCACGTTGCCCAGGGCGGTCTTGTGCGGGAAGAGGTTGAACTGCTGGAAGACCATGCCGACATGGCCGAAGATCTCGGGCGCGCGCTTGCGGTCGTGCAACGGCACGTCGTTGACCCAGACCTCGCCGCTGTCGGCGCGTTCCAGGTCGCACATGATGCGCAGCAGGGTGGACTTGCCGGAGCCGCTGGCGCCGATGAGGACGACGACCTCTCCGGGCGCGACGTCGATGTCGACGCCCTTGAGGACCTCCAGGTCCCCGAAGCGCTTGTGCACACCGGTCAGGGACACGCTCGCGGTCTGCCGGTCGGTGAGGGTACTGGTCATGCGAGGACGGCCTTTCTCTCCATCCGCCGTACCAGGACCGACAGCGGATAGCAGATGACGAAGTACAGGACGGCGACGGCGAGATAGGAGGTGCCGGGGTCACCGACGCGGTCGATGACGGCCTGCCCCTGGCGCACCAGCTCGACGTAGCCGATCACGACGGCGATCGAGGTGTCCTTGATCAGGGAGAGGTACTGGCCGACCAGGGGCGGCAGCACGATCGCACGGGTCTGCGGCAGGATCACGCTCAGGAAGGTCCGCACCCGCCCGAGCCCGAGGACGCGCGAGGCCTCCCACTGACCACGCGGGACGGCCTCGATGCCGGCGCGGAAGATCTCGGCGATGTAGGCGCCCTGGTAGAGGGTGAGGGCGAGCAGCGCGGCACCGAAGACGGTGATGCCGAAGCCGCTCAGGTAGGCCGCGCCGAAGTAGATGAACAGCATCTGGATCAGCAGCGGGGTGCCACGGAACACCTCGAGGTAGCCGCGGGCGAGTTGGGCCAGGACCGGGATCCGGCTGGTGCGCACGGCGGCGACGAGCAGTCCGGTGACCGTGGCGGTGACGATGGCCGCGAGGGACAGCTGGACCGTGGCCCACAGTCCGGAGAGGTACAGGTCGCGGTTGTCGGAGACGATCGACCAGTCCATCAGGCCTCCTTACGGCGCGGAAGGGCCGGCACCAGCCGTCGTACGGCGTCCAGCGCCCGGGGGCGTACGGCGGCGGGGCGCAGCGGCGGCTTGAACGCCACCCGGCCGACCAACCCGGCGGCGAACACGACCAGGTTGGTCAGGATCAGGTAGAGGATCGCCGCGATGCCGAAGACCTGGACGGTCAGCAGGGTGCGGGAGTTGATGACCATAGAGGTGCCGGTGAGTTCGGGGACCGAGATCGCCGACAGCAGCGAGGAGCCCAGGATGATCTGGACGAGCTGGTTGACCACGGCTGGATAGACGTTGCGCAGCGCCTGCGGAAGCACCACATGGGCGAAGGCACGGGACGGGCTCAACGCCAGGACACGGGCCGCCTCGCGCTGGCCGCGCGGCACAGCCTGGATGCCGGCACGGAAGATCTCGGTGAGGTAGGCGCCGACGTTGATGCCGAGGGCGAGCACGCCCGCCTGGACCGGGGTGAGCCGGAGCCCTGCGGACGGGAGCGCGAAGTAGGCGACGAACATCTGGAGCAGGACGGGGGTGTTGCGGATGACCTCGACGTAGACGGCCGCGACCGCCCGCAGCACCCGGTGACGGGATCTGCGGGCGGCGGCGCCGAGCAGGCCGAGGGCGCACGCCAGGGCGAAGGCGGCCAGCGACAGGCGCAGCGTGAGCCAGGCCGCGTCGACGTAGGTGGTCCAGTCCCTCAGGGCGTACGTCCAGTCGGTGAGCATGGGTACTCCTCAACGGGCCGTTCAGTACGAGGGGTTGAGCGGGAAGCTGCGGCTGACGCCGAACCACTTCTTGTAGAGCGCGTCGGCCTGGCCGGAGGTGTTGAACTCGCGCAGCCAGGTGTCGACCCACTGGATCCAGGTGGCGTCGCCGAGCGGGAGGCCGATGCCGTTGTACTCCAGCGGGACGACGGAGTCCTTGGTGACCTTGAGCGAGGGGTCCAGCTTGGCCTGGTAGTTGAGGAAGTTGGAGTCCTCGACCATGGCGTCGGCCTGGCCCTGCTTGACCGCGAGGACGGCCGCGGAGGAGGTGTCGTACTCCTGGATCTTCGCCTGGGGGTTGCCGGCCTTGACGGCGTCGCCGTTGGTGGAGCCCTTGGTGACGGCGACGGTCTTGCCGGTGAGGTCCTTCAGTGTGGAGATGCCGCTGGACTTCTTCACCAGCATGACCTCGCCCGCGACGATGTACGGGTCGCTGAAGGAGACCTGCTTGGCGCGCTCCGCGGTGGTGGTGAAGTTGCAGACGACCGCGTCGACCTTCTTGGTCTGGAGGTTCGGGATGCGGTTGGCGGAAGTCGTGTCGACGATCTTCACCTTGACGCCGAGGGCGGTGGCCATGGCGGTGGCCACGTCGACGTCGAAGCCCTGCGGCTTGTTGTCCTTGCTGGTCGAGCCGAACGGCGGGAACGTCAGACAGCTGGCCACGTTGAGCGTGCCGCGCTTGACGACGTCCTGGAGGGTGGAGGACTGCGCGGCGGAGGACGAGCCGGTCGAGCCGGCGGCGGAGGTGCACGCGGACAGAAGTGCGGCACCGGTCACACTGACATAAATCACCATCAACGGCCGGGTACGGTGGCGAAATCTCATGAGGGGGCACCCTTCGGGGGACGGGTTCTGCATTGCAAAACAACGTTTCGTAATGCGTTGCGCAGAAGCTAGCCCCGGGTTTTCAGGACCGTCAACCATCGATTTCAATATGTGATACTGCGTTTTGCTATGCAGCACGCTAGGATGCCCGCATGGTCACCGCCGACGACTCCGCACCCCGCCGCAACGCCTCGTCCTCCCTGCGCCGAGCCCTCGGCATCCTGATGTACCTGGCCGAGGACCGCAGCCATCCGCACGGCGCCACCCTCAGCGACCTCGCCACCGGACTGGAGCTGAGCAAGAGCACCGTCCTCAGGCTCGTCGCCCCGCTCAAGGACGTGCGGCTGGTCGACCAGGACCCGGAGTCCGGCCGCTACCGCCTCGGCCCGCACAACGCGCTGCTCGGCCAGGCCTACCTGGAGCGACGCGACACCCGCCGGATCACCTCCCCCGCACTGCACCGGCTGGCCGAGGAGAGCGGAGAGACCGTCCATCTGGTCAGCTTCGACCCGCCGGAGATCGTCTACATCGACAAGGTGGAGAGCCCGCGGGCGGTCCGTATGCACTCCCGGATCGGCGGCCGGCTGCCCGCCTACTGCACGGCGACCGGCAAGGTGTTCCTCGCCCACGCCAAGGCGGACGTGGTCGACGCGGTGATGGCGGCGGGCATGCCGGCCCGCACGCCGACCACCCTCACCACCCCCGACCAACTGCTCGCCGAACTCGACCGCATCCGGGAGCTCGGATACGCCGTCGACGACGTCGAGAACGAGCAGGACATCCGGTGCGTGGCCGCGCCGGTCCACGACCACACCGGCGCGGTCACCACGGCGGTCAGCATCTCGGGCCCCGCGACCCGGGTCACCCGCGAACGGCTCCCCGAACTGGGCACGCTGCTCATGTCCGCCACCCGCACCATCACCGCGGACCTGGGCGGCACGGCACCGGAGCCCGCACAGGGCTGACACACCGGCCGGTGTGCGGCAACCGGGTGCTCGCGGGCGCTCCTCGGCCCGGGCAGCGCGGTGTGAGGCGGGTCCGTTTCTAGCTTTGCGGTATGACAATCGGATTTCCCTCCCGGATGGCCGTCCCGGCCTGCGCCCTGTGCATGACGGGCCTGCTGGCGCTCGCCCCCGCCACGGCGGCCGCGCACACGGGCTCCGGACCCGACGCGCCCAGCGGGCCACGCACCACGGCCGTGTCACCCGCCCTGCTCTACGGCTCCGGCACCCAGGTCCGCCCGCACCGGGGCGCACCTCGGCTCCCGGACGTCTCCGCACTGTCGTGGGTGGTGGCCGACGCCCACAGCGGGGAGGTGCTCGCGGCCCACGACGCCCACCGCAAGCTGCCCCCTGCCAGCACGCTCAAGACGCTGTTCGCCCTGACCGTGCTGCCGACGCTGCCCGGCGGGCTCCGGCACACGGTCCGGCCGGAGGACCTGGCGGGCATCGGACCCGGCAGCAGTCTGGTCGGGGTCGCCGAGGGGCAGACCTACCAGGTGGCCGACCTGTGGCGCGGGGTCTTCCTCAACTCCGGCAACGACGCCGTGCACGTCCTCGCGCGGCTCAGCGGCGGCTGGCGCGCGGCGGCCGTCCGGATGCAGGCCAAGGCCAGGGCGCTGGGTGCCCGTGACACCCACGTCCGTTCCCCGGACGGCTACGACACCCCGGGCCAGGTCTCCTCGGCGTACGACCTCGCGGTCTTCGGCCGAGCGGGGCTGCGCAACGCCGACTTCGCCCGGTACTGCGGCACCGCCACGGCCACCTTCCCCGGCCGGGGCGGATGGTCGTACGGAATCCAGAACACCAACCGGCTGCTGACCGGCGCCAACGGCGTGGCCCGCTACGACGGGCTGATCGGCATCAAGAACGGCTACACGAGCCACGCGGGCAACACGCTCGTCGCCGCCGCCCGCCGGGGCGACCGCACCCTCGTCGTCACGGTGATGAACCCCCAGTCCGGCGGCGGCTTCACGGTCTACGAGGAGGCGCGGGACCTGCTCGACTGGGGGTTCGCGGCAGGCGGGCGGGTCGACCCGGTGGGCTCCCTGGACGCGCTGCGGGTGCGGCCCAGGCCGGGGCCCGAGGCCGTGCCGGTCGCGGCGGCCGTGTCACCGCGGGCCGAGGGGCCCGGCTGGCTGGCGACCTGGGCCATCCTGGGCGCGGCCGGGCTCGGGGCGGGCTCGACGGCCCTGGCGCTGCGGTCCCGGTTCGGGCGGGCGGCCCGGGGCTGACCGGCCGGCAGCCACAGCAGCAGGCCGAGGGTGATCCACGCGTACGTGTTGCTGCCGAGGAAGCCGTCGACGCCGGACGCGTCGTCGAACCACAGCCACACCACGCTGGTGCACAGCACGGCGTACAGGGCGCCCGCGATCCGCGGGTGCCCCGCGCGCACCAGGACCGCGAACGAGGGCAGCAGCCACACCAGATGGTGGACCCAGGTGATCGGGCTGACCAGGCAGGCGGTCAGTCCGGTCAGCGCGAACGCGGCCGTCCAGTCCCGCGCCGCCGCGGCCCGCCGGGCCCGTACGGCCCACACGCCCAGGGTCAGCAGCACGGCCACCGCCCACACCGCGCGGTCCGTCTCGCCGAGCCGGGCCAGCACGCCCTGCAGCGACTGGTTGGAGACGTAGTCCAGGCGGCCCACCCTGGTCGTGTCCCACATCGCGTCGGTCCAGTAGAAGCGCGAGGCGTCCGGGGCCACGACGGCCGCGAACCCCGTCGCCGCCAGGGCCACCCCCGTGGCGACCGCCGCCGGGCGCCGTCGCCCGGCGACCAGGAGCAGACCGATGAAGAGGGCCGGCGTGAGCTTCACGGCGGCGGCCAGACCGATCCCGATGCCGGCCAGGCGTTCCCGGCCGGTCGCGAGCAGCCAGGCGTCGACGAGGACGAGGGCCAGCAGCAGGAGGTTCACCTGGCCGAAGCTGAAGGTGTCGCGCAGCGGTTCGAACAGCGCGAGCGCGCAGGCGCCCAGCGCGCAGCCGTACCAGCCGTACCGCCGCCAGGCCCGGCCGGTGAGGAGGCGTACGACCACGGCCAGCGCGGCCAGGTTGAGCAGCAGGCCGACGGCGATCGCGGTGCGCAGTCCGAGCAGGGCCATCGGCAGCATGGCGACGGCCGCGAACGGCGGGTAGGTGAAGCCGTACGGCGTCCCCGGCACCCGGTAGTCGTAGAGCCGTCCGTCGTGGTGGATCCAGGCGTCGACGGCTCCGTGGTAGACGCGCAGGTCGAACCAGTCACGCAGGAGCGGCACGGTTGCCGTGAAGACGGTGACCGCGGCGGCGAGGGTCAGGACCAGCGCCAGTCGGCCGCGGTCCGTGGCCGGCGCCCTCATGCCGGGTGTCCCGTCGCCGCCGTGCGCGCGGTCTGGTGGGCCTGGACGAGCACGACCAGGGCGAGCACGCCGCCCGAGACGGCCAGGACCAGTTGGCCGCCGTCGGCCGCGCCGCCGCTCGGCAGGGTGGCGAGGGCGAGCACTCCCGTCACGGCGGCCACCCGGTGCCGTACCGAGGCGCTGGGCGCGGCGGCAGCTATGAGGAACAGTCCCCACAGGGCGTACCAGGGGCGGATCGCGGGGCCGAGGGCGGCGACGGTGGCGAGGCTCAGGCCGAGGGCGTAGACGGGCCGGGGGCGAAGGCGCAGCCATATGCAGCCGATGACGGCGACCGCCAGGACGACGCCAAGGGCGTGCCAGGCCGGTACGGCCAGCGGGGCCAGGTCGCTGCCGAGCCGCTTGAGCAGGGCCGCGGTGGCGCGACCGAGGAGACTGGTCAGGGCCCAGTTGCCAGAGGAGGCGGGGGTGCCCAGGGCGCCTATCCAGCCGTAGCCGGTGCCCGCCACGGCCGTCGCGGCGACCGTGGTGGCGGCGGCCGACGCGGCGGCCGTCCCCACGGCTCTCGCCAGACGGTCGCCGGCCCTAATCCGTAGAACGACGATCGCCGCGAGCCCGAGCACAGCGGGTGCCTTGACCAGCGCGGCGAGCGTCACGAGGACGGCGCCCAGGATCGGCCGGCGGCCCAGTGCGGCGACCAGGCCGAGGCCGAGCAGACCGAGCATGACGGCGTCGTTGTGGGCGCCCGCGACCAGGTGGAGCAGCACGAGCGGGTTGAGGGCGCCGAGCCAGAGCGCGGCGGCCGGGTCGGCGCCGCTGTGCCGGGCGAGCCGGGGCAGGGCGGCCGCCATGAGCGCCACCCCGAGCAGGGCGACGAGCCGCATCCCGAACAGACCGGCGGGGAGCTCACCGCGGGACGCCTTCGTAAGGGCGGAGGCCAGGCCGAGGAACACAGGCCCGTACGGGGCGGCCGTGTCGCGCCACATGGGGGCGACCTCGTCGGCGAGGGGGCCGCCGAGGAGGGCGGGGCCGTGGGTGTAGACGTCCATGTGGGCGTCGGCCATGGCGCCTTGGGCGAGGTAGCTGTAGACGTCCCGGCTGAACAGGGGTGGCGCGAGCAGCAGCGGGGCCGACCAGAGGACGAGGACGGCCATGAGCTCGCGAGTGCCGGGCCGCGTCGCGGGGTCGCGGACCAGGCGGCCGAGCAGCAGCCAGGCCGCGATCAGGAGCACGACACCGAAGTAGGCGCCCACCAGGCCCAGTGCCGCTTGCGGCGAGGCCGGTTGGAGGAGTTCGCGTACGGGGAGGGCTCCCGCGGTCTCACCGCCCGCGGCGAGGAACGCGGTGCCGACCAGACCGAGGATCTGGCAGCGGCGAAGATCGACGGAAACGTTGGCCAACACATCGGCAGCGTGGCAGTGCCGGGTGGCTGGAAGGCGACCGGGCGGAGACCGGGGTGTGACCGCTGCGTGGTCGGGTGCCCCGCTAGAAGACCGAGAGACCCGTCAGCGTGGTGAACCTGTCCAGGGCCGCCACTCCCGCCACCGAGTTGCCGCGCTCGTCCAGACCCGGGCTCCACACGCACAGCGTGCAGCGGCCCGGCACCACCGCGATGACACCCCCGCCCACACCGCTCTTCCCGGGCAGGCCCACCCGGTAGGCGAAGTCGCCCGCCGCGTCGTACGTCCCGCAGGTCAGCATGATCGCGTTGATCTGCTTGGCCTGGCTGCGGGTGAGGAGGCGGGTGCCGTCGGCCCGGATGCCGTGGCGGGCCAGGAAGCCGGTGGCGAGGGCCAGGTCGGCGCAGGACGCCCGGATCGAGCACTGGCGGAAGTACTGGTCGAGCAGGGTGGGGATGTCGTTGTCGATGTTGCCGTACGCGGCCATGAAGTGGGCCAGCGCCGCGTTGCGGTCACCGTGCGCCGACTCGGAGGCGGCGACCTCCTCGTCGAAGCCCAGCTCCGGGTTGCCGCTCTCCTCGCGCAGGAAGGACAGCAGTTCGCCCGCCGCGTCTCCGGTACGGCTGTGCAGGCGGTCGGTGACGACGAGGGCGCCCGCGTTGATGAACGGGTTGCGCGGGATGCCGTTCTCGTACTCCAGCTGCACCAGGGAGTTGAAGGGGTTGCCGGAGGGCTCCCGGCCCACGTGCTCCCAGAGTTCGTCGCCCTCGCGGGCCAGGTCCAGCGCGAGGGTGAAGACTTTGGTGATGGACTGCGTGGAGAACGGCTCCCGCCAGTCCCCGACCCCGTACACCGTGCCGTCCAGCTCCGCGACGGCCATGCCGAAACTGCGCGGGTCGCAGGCGGCGAGCGCCGGAATGTAGTCGGCGGCGCGGCCGCGGCCCGGGGTCCGGGCGATCTCCTCGGCGATGCGCTCCAGGACCGGCTGGAAGGTGAGCGACGACGTCGTTGTCATGATCACTATTGTGCCTCCGGGCCGGTCCTGGTGCGGATCGCGCCTGGTGAGGCCGTCAGGCCCCGGACGCCCCGCTGCCCGCGAGGATCTCCGGCCGCAGCAGGTCGGCCAGCGTCTCTGCGGGCAACAGGCCCTTCTCCAGGACGAGTTCGGCGACTCCGCGGCCCGTGGCGAGGGCCTCCTTGGCGATGTCGGTGGCGGCCGTGTAGCCGATGTGCGGGTTGAGGGCGGTGACCAGGCCGATGGAGTTCTCGACGGTCCGGCGCAGTACCTCGGTGTTGGCGGTGATGCCGTCCACGCAACGCTCGGCCAGGGTGAGGCAGGCCGCGCGCAGGTGGGTGATCGACTCGGACAGGGAGTGCAGGATGATCGGCTCGAAGGCGTTCAGCTGGAGCTGTCCGGCCTCCGCGGCCATCGTGATGGCGACGTCGTTGCCGATGACCTCGAAGGCGACCTGGTTGACGACCTCGGGGATCACCGGGTTGACCTTGCCGGGCATGATCGACGAACCGGCCTGTACCGGCGGCAGGTTGATCTCGCCGAGACCGGCCCGCGGACCGGACGACAGCAGCCTCAGGTCGTTGCAGCTCTTGCTCAGCTTGACCGCGATCCGCTTCAGTACGCCGGACATCTGGACGAACGCCCCGCAGTCCTGGGTCGCCTCGACCAGGTTGGCGGCGGTGACCAGGGGCAGCCCGGTGATCGCGGCGAGGTGGCGGCGGGCCGACTCGGCGTATCCGGCGGGAGCGTTGAGTCCGGTGCCGATGGCCGTGGCCCCCAGGTTGATCTCATGGATCAACTCGACGGCCTCGTCAAGACGGGACCGGTCCTCGTCCATCATGACGGCATAGGCCGAGAACTCTTGACCGAGCGTCATGGGCACCGCGTCCTGCAACTGTGTACGGCCCATCTTGAGCACATCACGGAACTCGACGGCCTTGCGGGCGAAGGATTCCTGCAGTACAGCCATCGCCTTGAGCAGTCCACGGACCGCGAAGACCGTCGCTATCTTGACGGCGGTCGGGTAGACGTCATTGGTCGACTGACCCAGGTTGACGTCCTCGTTGGGGTGCAGGAACGAGTACTGCCCCTTCTCGTGGCCCAGCAGCTCCAGCGCCCGGTTGGCGATGACCTCGTTGGCGTTCATGTTGGTCGAGGTGCCGGCCCCGCCCTGGATCACGTCGACCACGAACTGGTCGTGCAGTTTGCCGTCCCGGATCTCCCGGCAGGCCTCGACGATCGCGGCCGCCTTGCGGGGTTCCAGCAGCCCCAGCTCCTCGTTGGCGAGCGCGGCGGCCTCCTTGACGGCGGCCAGGGCGTCGATCAGGTGGGGGTAGGCGGAGATCGGGGTGCCGGTGATGGGGAAGTTCTCGGTGGCGCGCAGGGTGTGGACACCCCAGTAGGCGTCGGCGGGTACGTCCCGGTCGCCCAGCAGGTCGTGCTCACGGCGGCTGACGGCGGCGGTCATGAGGGTATGGGTCCTTCTTCCAGGAGGGTTCAGGTGAGGTTTTTCAGGGGCGCGGGGCTGTTTCGATGTGCGGCTCCGCCGCGTGGGCGCGACCAGCCACGTACGGCCCGCGGCCGCCGGACGACAGGCAGAGGCAGACTCTTAGGCGCAAGCCGCTTCGGCAACGGGCTCCAGCGAACGAACCGGCCGCACCTGCCCGACCTCACGGCCGCCCCCGAGCAACGCCTCCCCCTGAAACTCCGTGAGCAGATCCGCCGAGACCCCGGCACGGGCGAGCGCCGCCGCGGCGACCGGCACCCGCGCCCGGTTCGCCCCGTCGGAGATCTTCACGGCGACCGCCCGCCCGTCGGGAAGGGCCGCGACCTCGACACCCTCGAAGCCGTCCTTGGCCAGCAGCCCCGACACCGCCTTCATCAGCGCGGCCACGTCCCGACCCGCCCCGGACGCCATCTCCGCGTGCGCGCGCATCGCGTCGGCCACCCGGGCCTCGGGAGTACCGGGAGCGGCAGACGTGATCCGGGCACCGGCCCTCGCCAGACCGTGCAGGGACACCGAGAACAGCGGCGCGCCGCAGCCGTCGACGGTCACACGGGCGATCCGCTGTCCGGTGAGGTCCTCGACGATCTCGGCGATCGCCTGCTGGAGCGGGTGCGCGGGGTCGAGGTAGCCCTCCAGGGGCCAGTCGTTGAGCACGCACGTGTACAGCATCGCCGCGTGCTTCCCGGAGCAGTTCTGCGCGAGCCGGGACGGTCCGCGCCCCTGTCGGATCCACTCGTCGCGCACCTCGGACCCGAACGGCATGTCCGGGACGTTGCGCAGGGCGTCCTCGGAGACTCCCGCGAGTTCCAGGATCCGCCGCGCCCCGTCGAGGTGGCGTTCCTCGCCGGAGTGGCTGGCCGCGGCGAGCGAGAGGAGCTCGCCGTCGAGGGGCAGCCCGGCCCGGACCATGGCGACGGCCTGGACCGGCTTGAGCGCGGACCGCGGATAGAACGCGGCCTCGATGTCGCCGAGTTGGAAGCGGACGTCCCCGTCGCGGCCGAGGACCACGACGGAGCCGTAGTGGGTGCCCTCGATCAGGCCACCGCGGATGAGGTGGGCGACCGGGGCGTGGAGGGGTTCACGGACCAGGGGTGCGGCCGCGACGGAACTGCTGTACATCACTTCCTGCTTCTTCGGGCGACGTCACGCGGGTCGCGCGTGCGTGCCGGTTGGTTCGGACTCGGATTGCGCGCGAGCGATCACGCGCCTGTCGATTCGGTGCTGCCGGCCGCCCGGGCGACCCGGCCCCGGACCGCGTACCAGCCGGCGACCAGGGCCGCGACGATCAGCGGGAGACACAGCACGGTGGTGCGGCCGGCGCCCCCGTCGGCGTACATGAGGACCAGGACGGAGGCGAGGAAGGCCAGCGTCACGAGTTCGGTCCAGGGGGAACCCGGCAGTCGGTAGCCGGGGCGGGTGAGGTCGCCCTTCTCGGCCTTCTGCCAGAAGAGCAGGTGGCAGATCATGATCATGCCCCAGGTGGCGAGGATGCCGATGGCGGCGAAGTTCAGCACGATCTCGAACGCGTCGGCGGGGACGACGTAGTTCAGGCCGACGCCGAGGACGCAGATGCCGCTGGTGAGCAGGATGCCGCCGTAGGGGACCTGGCTGCGGCTCATCACCGAGGTGAACTTCGGGGCCGAGCCGGACATCGCCATGGAGCGCAGGATGCGGCCGGTGGAGTACAGGCCGGAGTTGAGCGAGGACATGGCCGCGGTGAGGACGACGAGGTTCATCACGCCGCCCGCCGCAGGGATGCCGATGTTGGACAGGACGGTCACGAAGGGGCTCTCGCCGGCCGTGTACTTGTTCCACGGCAGCAGCATCGAAAGCAGGACGACCGAGCCAACGTAGAAGAGGCCCACGCGCCACATGATCGAGTTGATCGCCTTGGGCATGATCTTCTCGGGGTTCTCGGTCTCGCCGGCGGCGACGCCGACCAGTTCGACGGAGGCGTAGGCGAAGACGACGCCCTGGATGATCAGCAGCATGGGCAGCAGGCCGTTGGGGAAGACGCCGCCGTTGTCGGTGATCAGGGCCGGGCCGGGGTGGTGGCCGTCGATGGGGTGCTGGGTGGCCAGCAGGAAGATGCCGATCAGGAGGAACGCCACGAGCGCGCCCACCTTGATGATGGCGAACCAGAACTCCAGCTCGCCGAACATCTTCACGGAGATGAGGTTCACCGTGAGGACGACCGCGAGGGCGATGAGCGCGAGCACCCACTGCGGGATGTCGGCGAACATGCCCCAGTAGTGGGTGTAGAGGGCCACGGCGGTGATGTCGGCGATGCCGGTGGTGGCCCAGTTCAGGAAGTACATCCAGCCGGCTACGTACGCGCCCTTCTCGCCGAGGAACTCCCGGGCGTAGGACACGAAGGCGCCGGACGAGGGTCGGTAGAGGACCAGTTCGCCCAGTGCGCGGACCACGAGGAAGGCGAAGACGCCGCAGACCGCGTAGGCGATGAACAGGGAGGGGCCGGCGTCGGCGAGGCGGCCGCCGGCGCCGAGGAAGAGGCCGGTGCCGATCGCGCCACCGATGGCGATCATGTTGACGTGCCGGGACTTCAGCGACTTGCTGTAGCCCTCGTCTCCGGCGTCGACATGGCCGGAACGTTTCCGCACATCGTCGTGCAGGCTCTGCTCGCTCACGCCTGGGGTTCGCTTTCCGTGGAGGGGTCCGCATCCGTGCGCGGGGAACGCACGATGTCGGTGAGGGTGGTCTCGACGCGGTCGAGGTGGTGGGACATCGCCTCGACCGCGTCGTGCTCGGAACCGTCGATCAGCGCCTCGACGATCGCGCGGTGCTCGCGGTTGGACTGCTCGCGGCGGCCGCCGAGTTCGTTGAGGAAGGCCGACTGACGCGCCAGTGCGTCCCGGATCTCCTCGATGACCCGGCGGAATACCGGGTTCTGGGCGGCCTCGGCCACGGCGAGGTGGAAGAGGGTGTCCATCGCGACCCAGGCGGTGGTGTCGGTCTCCCGCTCCATCCGGTCCAGGAGGTGGGCCAGGTGGTCGAGGTTCTCCGGGGTGCGGCGGGTGGCCGCGTACCCGGCGACGGGGATCTCGACGTGCCGGCGGACCTCCAGGAGGTCGCTGGCCGCGTAGTCGCCGAAGGTGGGGTCCTCCACCGCGTTGGCCACCACGAAGGTGCCCTTGCCGGTCTTGGAGACGGTCAGGCCCATGGTCTGCAGGGCCCTGAGGGCCTCGCGCAGGACGGGCCGGCTGATCTCCAGGGTGCGGCAGAGCTCCGCCTCGGAGGGGAGCTTGTCGCCGATGGCGTACTCCCCGCGCTCGATGGCGCCACGCAGGTGCGCCAGCACCGCCTCCATGGCGCTGATGCGCCGCGGGGGCTGTGGCTGACTGGCTGTCCGGCTGTCTGACAGGTTCACGGGAGAGATACTCCGGGCGGCGGGAGGGTGCTGTCAAGGGGGTGGACGGGGTGGGGGTGGGAGAAGGGCGGGCGCCTCGAACGGCGTGCGCGGTCAGCGTGCTGGCGGGGCGCGGGCAGTCGGGAGCCTCACACTCCGGGGAGGTAAAGGCCCACGCATCCGGTGGGAGCCCGGCTCTGCATTCCGCGAGGGATGAGCCTCCTCGCATCCGCGGCAGCCACCGTCCTTCGGGCTTCGTGAGGAGCACCGCCCAGAGGTCCCACGAGCGTCAGACATCTCCCATCGCTTGAGCGGCCAGGGCTCTCGCGAGCCGTGAGCAGGGGCCACCCGCGCGCACCGCAAGCGGTCAGCACCCTCGCAGGCCGTGAGGGGCACCGCACACGCGCCGCATGGGCGTCGGACCTCTCGCACCTTGTGGGCCGGCCAGCGCCCTCGCGTCCCCCGGACGGTCACCACCCGCGGGCCTGCGAGCGGTCGACACATTCGCGCTCCGCGAGGGTCACGGCCAGGCGTCCCTCGGGCGTCAGCCGCCTCGCACCCCGTGAGCGGCCAGCGCCCTAGCGGGCCGTGAGCAGGGGCCACCCGCGCGCACCGCAAGCGGTCGGCACCCTCGAACTCCGTGAAGGGCACCGCCCCCACGCCCCGAGAGCGACCAGCGCCCTCTCGTGCCGTGGCGATCACCCGGGGCGGTCAGCGCCGCGCTTCCCTCAAGGCTCCAGCGCCCTCCCTCTCCCCCGGTGGGCGCCGCCCGTGCACCCCGTCGCCGGGGCGGAGCGGTGGCGGACCGGGGGTCGGCGTGCGCCGCGGGGCCGAGTCCCGCGGTGGCGTCGTACAGGCCTGTGGCGAGGCCGTCCAGGACGGCGGTCCCTCGTCCAGCACGGCGGCTCGGCAGCGCGGTCTTTCGTTGGGCGCGCCCCCTCGGTAGCGCGGTCTCTCGTCGGGCGCGGCACTCGGCTGTGGCCCCCTACTCCAGCACCGCCGCCCGACGCCCCGGACCCGTTCAGCCCGTCAGCGTCCCCGTGGTCAGAAGGCCGAAGAGGAGGAGGCCCACCACGATGCGGTAGACGACGAAGGCGTTGAAGGAGTGCTTGGCGACGAACTTCAGGAGCCAGGCGATGGAGGCGTAGGCGACGACGAAGGAGACGGCCGTGCCGACGGCGAGCGGTGCCGCGCCCACGCCCGCACCGAGGGCGTCCTTGAGCTCGTAGATGCCGGCGCCGGTGAGGGCGGGGATGCCGAGGAAGAAGGAGAGGCGGGTGGCGGCGACGCGGTCCAGGTCGAGGATCAGGGCCGTCGACATGGTGGCGCCGGAGCGGGAGAAGCCCGGGAAGAGCAGCGCGAGGATCTGCGAGCTGCCGACCAGCATGGCGTCCTTGAAGGAGGTGTCGTCCTCACCGCGCTTGTGCCGGCCCATCTGGTCCGCCGCCCACATCACACCGCTGCCGACGATCAGCGAACCGGCGACCACCCACAGGGAGGCGAGCGGCCCCTCGATGAGCGGCTTGGCGGCGAGGCCCACGGCGACGATCGGAATGGTCGCGGCGATCACCCACCACGCGAACTTGTAGTCGTGGTGGTAGCGCTCCTCCTTGTGCAACAGCCCTCTCCCCCACGCGGAGACGATCCGCACGATGTCCTTGAAGAAGTACACGAGCACGGCGGCGATCGCGCCCACCTGGATGACGGCCGAGAACCCGACGACGGCGTCGTCGTCGACGGGGATGTTCATCAGCCCCTCGACGATCTTGAGATGACCGGTGGAGGAGACGGGAAGGAACTCGGTCACCCCCTCGACGGCTCCGAGGACGACGGCCTGACCGACGCTGATGACGCTCATGGGATCCAGTTCTTCTCAGGGGAAGGCAGGTGCGGAGGGCACAGTCTTACTACACGCAGGCGAGGACGAATCCCCTACGCCCACAGCACCTGCGCCAGCGCCACCCCCGCGAAGGCCGCTCCCAGACCCGCCACAAGGCTCACGGCCACGTTGGCGGCGGCATAGAGGCGCGCCCCGGTCTCCGCCAGCCGCAGGGTCTCGTACGAGAAGGTCGAGTACGTCGTCAGCGCCCCGCACAGGCCGGTGCCCAGCAACAGCTGGAGGTGGGACCCCGCGGCCCCCGCCGCCACCGCCCCGGTGAGCAGGCCGAGGACCAGGCAGCCGGTGACGTTCACGGCGAAGGTGCCCCAGGGGAAGACCGAGTCGTGCCGCGACTGCACCGCGCGGTCGGTGAGATAGCGGAGCGGGGCACCCACCACGGCCCCCGCGACGACCAGCAGCCAGTTCACAACGACTTCTTACCCTTCGTGCCCGTTTTGCCCTGAGTCGGCTCCCGGTTCCCGTCGCGGCCGACGTACCGGATGACCTCGCACTCGTCGAGGGTCACCAGGCCCTCGGTGACGAGTTCGTCGATCTGCGGCAGGAACTCCCGTACGCGCGTCTCGCTGTCGACGATGACGACGGCCACCGGCAGGTCCTCGCTGAGGGACAGCAGCCGGGAGGTGTGGATCAGGGAGGAGGCGCCGAAGCCCTCGATCCCGCGGAAGACGCTGGCCCCGGCCAGCCCGGCGGCATGGGCGCGGTGCACGATCTCGCTGTAGAGGGGTTTGTGGTGCCAGGTGTCGTTCTCGCCGATGTGGACGGTCACGCGCAGGGCTCTGCCGGTCAGCCTCGTCATGGCTGCCTCCGCTTCAGGACGCGGCGGGCCGCCGTGGACGCGAGCCACACCGCCGTGAGGGCCGCGAGCAGGGTCGCGGCGAGATAGGCCAGGCCCGTGGCGGGCCGGCCGTGGTCGACGAGTCGCTGGATGTCGACGGCGTAGGTGGAGAAGGTGGTGAAGCCGCCCAGGACGCCGGTGCCGAAGAAGGGGCGGACCAGGCGGTGGGCGGCCCACACGTCGGTGATGACGACCATGAACACGCCGATGACGGCACAGCCGACGACGTTGGTCCAGAAGGTCGCCCAGGGAAAGCCGCCCGGCTGCACCGGCCAGTGCAGCGCGAGGGCGTACCGGGCCGTCGCGCCGAGGGCGCCGCCGAGCGCGACCACCGCGACGACCGGCGCCTGGCCCTGCCACACGGACTGCCGTGGGGGCCGCGCGGGGGCGCGGAGGCTCTCCGGGGCTGTCATCGTCGTGTCTCTCCTACTCGCCGGGGCCCGGGCATGCGGGCGCGCTCCATCGCAAGTAGGGACCGTTGGCGGCGCCTTCGCCGCGGTTCGGGTACGGCGGGCCCCACCGCCGTGCCGCGAGGGTGATCGCGACCGAGGACCAGGGTAACGCCGGGGTCCGGCCGGGGTCACTTCGCGGCGGGCGGCTCGCACAGCGCGATACCGCGCTCGGAGAGGCTGCCGAGGACCAGGTGGCCGGAGGCCTCGCAGACGCTGGTGACCATGCGGAAACGGGAGCGGCGGCGGGTGAGGTGGTGGACGGTGCGGCCTTCGTCGTCGATCGCGAGGACGCCGACGAAGCCCGTGGGCCGGTAGGGGGCGCCCACGGCGACGCGGGCGGCCGCTCGGCGGGCCGCTGGGGCGGCGCGGTGCAGCAGGTCGAGCGGGGGGATGCGGGGTCCGGCGAGGGAGACCCAGATCGGCCCTTCGGGTCCGCCGCGCCAGATGTTGTCGGGCATGCCGGGGAGGTTCTCGGCGAGGGGTTCGGCGCGGCCTGCCCCCGGACCGTCGAGCCAGTAGCGGGTGAGCCGGCGGGCTCCGGTCTCGGCCACGACGAGGAAGGACTCGTCGCCGCTCGCCGCGAGGCCGTTGGCGAACTGGAGCCCCTCCAGGAGGACTTCGGGAGTGTCGTCGCCGGGTGCCAGACGCAGGAGGCGGCCGGTCCCGGTGTGTTCGACGATGTCGCCGATCCACTGGTCGAGGGGGTAACGGCGGCTGGAGACCGTGAAGTACACGCTGCCGTCGGACAGCGCGACCACGTTGCTGGCGAACCGCAGCCGCTCCCCCGCCACTTCGTCGGCGATGACGCGCACGGTGCCGTCGGCGAGATCGACGCCCAGCAGTCCGCGTTCGGCGTCGCATACCAACAGGGCGCCGTCCGGGAGGAGTTCGAGGCCGAGCGGCCTGCCGCCGGTCTCGGCGAGCGTCTCGACGCGGGGCGCGACGGGCTCCGTCAGACCGTCGACGCGCAGGATGCGGCCGTCCGCCACGCCGGTCAGGACCCGGCCGCGGGCGTCGGCGACGACGTCCTCGGGGCCGTGGCCGCCGAGGGCGACGTAGTGGCGTGGGGTCAGTGCGGTGGGACGGTCCATGGGGTGTCTGCCCTTCCGGTGCGGGTCGCTACCAGCCCTTCTCGAACATGCGCGCCACCTCGGCGATGCGCATCTCGTCGCGACGGTAGTACGTGCGCCACCGGATTCTCTTGGTGCGCACGAGGCCGGTGTTCACCAGGAGGGCGAGATGGGTCCGGGCGACCGAGCGCCGCACGCCGAGCTTGACCGCGACGGCATGGGCGGACACGCCGTCCTCGACGGGGTCGATGTGCCGCTGCGGGGGGAAGTGCGCGGCCGGGTCCTTCAGCCACTCCAGGATGTCCAGTCGCCGCCGGCCGGTCGGAGTCCTCAGCATGTCGTCCCCTCCGCCCCTCCTTCTGCGTGTCACCACTGTCCCGCAGTC
This sequence comes from Streptomyces sp. LS-MS-L19, assembly GCF_058382285.1. Taxonomy (NCBI): domain Bacteria; kingdom Bacillati; phylum Actinomycetota; class Actinomycetes; order Kitasatosporales; family Streptomycetaceae; genus Streptomyces; species Streptomyces sp. LS-MS-L19. The sequence continues at coordinate 765,825 of NZ_JBYCLL010000001.1, forward strand.
GCAGCGCCTTGTCCCGGGGTCGCTGAGCTTGTCCGATATCGAACTCCTCTACGACAAGGGGCCGTTCGGCGGGTCCGGCCGATGACCGGGCAGGGGCCTTAAGGTGAGGCCCCCTCCGCCCGCGGCTCGTGGTCTCGCGGGCGGAGGGGAGTCGGTGGGAACCGTGGGGAGGCGGGTTCAGCCGTCGAGTCGTACGACCCGGACCGTGCCCGCCGGCACCGCGAGGCGGCCCGCGGCGCGTTCGCCGGTCAGCAGCTCGGTGCCCGGCGCGTCCAGGGGCACCTTGGCCTCCGTCGCCGTGTGGTTGATCACGAAGACGTAGGAACCGGAGTCCCCGTCACGCCGGACGACCTCGACGTCGTGGGGCAGGTCGGCGCGCGAGGGGAGACTGGCGTCCTCGGCGGCCCAGCCGAGCAGCGCGTCGAGACCCTGGGCGGTCAGGCGGGTGGAGACGTACCAGGCGGTGCCCTCGCCGTGGCGGTGGCGGGTGACGGCGGGGTGGCCCGCGGTCAGGCCGTCGGCGTACGTCCACACGGTCTCGGCGCCGCGCGGCACCACGAACTCGGTCCACACGTCGCCGGTGAGCTCCGAGCCGTCGGGGCCGGTGACCCGCACGAGCTGACCCGGGAGCAGCGGCGAGAACTCCTCGACGGTGAGGCCGAGGACGTCGCGCAGCGCGCCCGGGTAGGCGCCCTCGTGGACGGCGTCGTGCTCGTCGACGATGCCGGAGAAGTACGACACGACGAGCGTGCCGCCGTTCTCGACGTACTGCCTGAGGTTGTTGCCGGCCGCCTCCGTCATCAGGTACAGCGCCGGTACGACGACAAGGGGATAGGGCGACAAGTCGGCTTCCGGGTGGGCGAAGTCGACCGTGAGGTGGCGGTCGTAGAGGGCCTCGTAGAAGGCGTCGGCGCGCTCGCGGGCGTCGTGGTCCTCGCTGGGCCGCCAGTCGAGGTTCTGCGCCCACCAGGACTGCCAGTCCCACAGGACGGCCACGTCGGCCCGGGTGCGGGTGCCGCGGACGGTGCTCAACGAGTCGAGGGAGGCGCCCAGTTCGACGACCTCGCGCCACACGCGTGTGTCGGTGCCGCCGTGCGGGACCATCGCCGAGTGGAACTTCTCGGCTCCGCGCCGGGACTGGCGCCACTGGAAGAACATGGCGCCCTCGGAGCCGCGGGCCACGTGTGCGAGGGAGTTGCGGGCCATCTGGCCGGGCGCCTTGGCGGGGTTGCGGGGCTGCCAGTTGATGCCCGAGGTGGAGTGTTCGAGCAGGATCCAGGGGGCGCCGCCGGCGACCGAGCGGGTCAGGTCCGCCGCCATCGCGAGGTTGACGTGGGTGCGGCGGCCGTCGGTGATGAGGTAGTGGTCGTTGGTGACGATGTCCACCTCGCGGCCCCAGGCCCAGTAGTCGACGGAGTCGCACTGGCTGAGCGCGGTCATGAAGTTGGTGGTGACCGGGACGCCCGGGGCGAGCCGGTGCAGGATGTCCCGCTCCGCGACGAAGTTCTCGCGCATGGTCGCGTCGGCGAACCGCTTGTAGTCCAGCGCCTGGCCGGGGTTGCCGACGGTGGCGGCGGTGCGGGGCGGGTCGATCTGTTCGAGGCTCGTGTAGTGCTGGCCCCAGAAGGCGGTGCCCCAGGCCTCGTTGACACCGTCGACACCGCCGTACGTCGCCTGGAGCCAGCGGCGGAAGTGGGCGGCGCAGGAGTCGCAGTAGCAGGCGGAGACGGGGACGCCGTACTCGTTGTGCACGTGCCACATCGCGAGGGCCGGGTGGCCGGCGTAGCGCTCGGCGAGCCGGGTGGTGATGTCGGCGGCGGCCGCGCGGTAGGCGCTGTTGCTGTGGCAGATGGCGCCGCGGGAACCGAAGGCGAGGCGGGTGCCGTCGGCCGTGACGGGCAGCGCGTCCGGGTGGGCGCGGTAGAACCACGCGGGCGGTACGACCGTGGGGGTGCCGAGGTCGACGCGGATGCCGTTCTCGTGGAGCAGGTCGATGATCCGGTCCAGCCAGCCGAAGTCGTGGACGCCCGGTTCCGGCTCCAGGAGCGCCCAGGAGAAGATGCCGACGCTGACCATGGTGACCCCGGCCTCGCGCATCAGCCGGACGTCCTCGTCCCAGACGCTCTCGGGCCACTGCTCCGGGTTGTAGTCCCCGCCGAAGGCGAGCCTGGTGAGGCCCCTGGGGGTGGTCTCCGGCATGGGTCTCTCCCGAGTCAGTTGGTTGGGAACGTGCACACATGGCTCACGAAGCGTGCTGCCCAAGATAACCGCACAGAGGTAACCCTTGCCAAGTGCTTGAGTGCGAGCTTTCCTGTGCACGATCCCAGTTCGGTCGCATCCCGTCCGGAACGTCCCGCCGTCCGGCCACCCCCGTGCCGCCCCCACGGGGCTTAGAGTCGTGACCATGAACAATGCGGGGGGCCGGCGCAGACCGCCGACGATCCACGACGTGGCACGCGAGGCCGGGGTCTCGCGCGGGACCGTCTCGCGTGTGCTCAACGGCGGGCACTACGTCTCCCCCGCCGCGCAGGAGGCGGTCAACTCCGCCATCCGCAAGACGGGTTACGTCGTCAACCGGCACGCCCGCTCACTGATCACCGGACGCTCCGACTCGGTCGGCTTCCTGCTCACGGAGCCCCAGGAGCGGTTCTTCGAGGACCCCAACTTCAACGTCCTGCTGCGCGGCTGCACCCAGGCGCTGGCCGCCCACGACATCCCGTTGCTGCTGATGCTGGCGGGCACCGAGGACGAGCGGCGCCGGATCAAGCGGTTCATCACGGCCGGCCACCTCGACGGGGTGCTGCTGGTGACCAGCCACTCCGCCGACCCGGTGGCCGAGGAGCTGCACAAGGCGGGCGTGCCGGTCGTCCAGTGCGGCAAGCCGATGCGGTCCGGTTCGAAGGTGAGCTATGTGGCGGCGGACGACCGGGACGGCGCCCGTGACATGGTGCGGCACCTGCTGTCGCGGGGCCGTCGCCGGATCGGCATCGTGACGGGCCCGCTGAACTCTCCCGGCGGTGTCGACCGCCTCGCCGGTTACAAGGAGGTGCTCACGGAGGCGGGTGTCGAGATCGACGAGCGGCTCGTGGCCTCCGGTGACTACAGCCGGGGCAGCGGGGAGGCGGCCACCGAGCTGCTGCTGAGCCGGGCGCCGGACATGGACGCCGTCTTCGTCGCCTCCGACCTCATGGCCCTGGGCGCCCTGACCGCACTGCGCCGCGCGGGCCGCCGGGTCCCCGAGGACGTCTCGGTGGGCGGCTTCGACGACTCGATCGCGGCGACGGAGGCCACTCCGGCCCTCACCACGATCCGCCAGCCCTACGACCGCATCAGCGCCGAGATGGTCCGCGTGCTGCTGGCCCAGCTCGGGGGCGAGGACCCGGCGGCGGTGATCCTGCCTACGGAGCTGGTGCGGAGGGAGTCGACGTGACGCCTGCGGCCAACGGGGCGGGGCTTTGCGGATCGGGTTCGTTGGCGCGCTAGGGGGGCGACGGGCAGACGCGGGCGTTCGGGGCTGCTTCGCGGGGCGACTGAGGAGCGCGCGGGGCACGGCAAGCAGGGGCGGTGCGATCGGGGCTGCTTCGCGGGGCCCAGGCTGGTGAGCGCACGGAGCACGGCAAACAGGCGCGGGGCGATCGAGGCAGCTCCCCGGGGGCGGGCTGGAGAGCGCGCGGGGACACGGCAAACGGGCGCGGTGCGATCGGGACTGCTCCGCGGGGCCCAGGCTGGTGAGCGCACGGGAGGACGACAGGCGGGCGCGGGGCGATCGAGGCTGCTCCCCGGGGGCGGGCTGGTGAGCGCTCGGGGGACGACGGGCGGGCGTGGCGCGTGCACGAGCGCTCCGGGGCGGCTGGTGACCGCCGTGGGTGTCGCGGTGAGAGCAGCGACGCGCTGAGGGCTGAGATCGCGGCAGCGTGGGGGCCAGGGTGTGGGGTCGGGAGCAGATCACGGGTGCCTGGTCGGGCGCGGAGGACAGCCGGTGAGGGCGGGGCGCGGTGTACCGGTCCAAGTCACTAACGCCTGCGTCGTAGCCGGGCAGCCGACGCCGAGGTCGGGCAGGGCGGAAGCCCCCCGGTCCGACCACACCCCGCCGACCCGAGAACGCCCCTGGCGCGCCAACGAGAAACCCCGCCCCACTGCCCCCTCGCTCCACGCGGCCGGCGTCCGGCGTCCGGCGTCCGGCGTCCGGTCAGGATCGGAGAAGCGGTTCCCCCCTCCCCGGCCTAGCGTGAGACCACCGACGGAGCGCGTCGGGATCACCGTACGGAGGAGCACACCATGACCGCGGGACTCAAGACGATCATCTACCCCGTCAAGGACCTGGCCGCAGCGAAGGCCCTGTTCAGCGCACTGCTGGGGGTGGAGCCCTACGCGGACGAGCCGTACTACGTCGGCTTCAAGGACGCGGGGCAGGACGTCGGCCTCGACCCGAACGGACACGCCCGCGGCATGACCGGGCCGGTCCCCTACTGGCACGTGGACGACATCCGGGCGACCCTCGCCGCGCTGGTGGCGGCCGGGGCGGAGACCCTCCAGGACGTCCAGGACGTCGGCGGCGGCAAGCTGATCGCCTTCGTCAAGGACGCGGACGGCAACCTGGTGGGGATCACCCAGGACCCGCAGACCTGACCTTCCTTGCGCATGCACTAGTTGCACACTCAACGAATGACCGGATCGGTGTTACCGTTCACTTATGGCGGTGAACACGGTCGGAACCGGCCTTGAGGAACGGTGGCGGGACATCCTGTCGGTGCACGCGCGCACGATCTGCGAGATCGACCGCGTGCTGCACCCGCACGGGCTGGGCGCGAGCGATTTCGAGGTGCTCGACATCCTCGCCACCGAGTCCCCCCGCGAGGGCGACCAGTGCCGGGTGCAGAACCTCGTCGGCCGGGTGCACCTGAGCCAGAGCGCGCTGTCCCGGCTGATCGGCCGTCTGGAGAAGGACGGCCTCGTGGAGCGGTCGGTGTGCGTGGAGGACCGGCGCGGCGTGTGGGTGTCCCTCACCCGCAAGGGCCGCGACCTGCACGCGGAGGTGCTGCCGCTCCAGCGCGAGGTCCTGTCGCGGACGCTGGACGGCTAGCGCCCCCTCGACGCCCCACGATCCGCCGGACAGGCCCTAGTTGCGCCTCAGGACAGGGCCAGAACGCAGAACTCGTGGCCCTCCGGGTCGGACAGACACGTCCAGGGGACGTCCCCCTGACCGAGGTCGAGGTCGGTGGCGCCGAGGTCCCGCAGCCGGGCCACCTCCGCCGCCTTGTCGTCACCGGGGTAGGGCAGCAGGTCGAGATGGACGCGGTCCGGCACGGTCTTCCCGTCGGACGAGCGCAGGAACTCGAGATACGGACCGACGCCCCCGGCGGAGCGCAACACCGCCTGGTCGTCGGTCACTTCGTGCAGGCTCCAGTGCAGGGCCTCGCCCCAGAAGCTCGCCATGGCGCGCGGATCGACGCAGTCCACCACCACCGCGGCGATCGGTCCGGAGTCCCGGTAGACCTCCCGGGGTTCCAGCACGCAGAACTCGTTGCCCTCCGGGTCGGCGAGCACCGTCCACGGCACGTCCCCCTGGCCCACATCGGCGGGTGTCGCACCGAGAGCCCTCAGACGCGCCACCAATTCCGTCTGGTGGGCCGGGGACTCGGTCGCCAGGTCGAGGTGCGTGCGGTTCTTCGTCGGCGACTTGCGCTCCGGGACGGGGACCACGTCGATGCCGAGGGCGACCGGGTCCGGCCAGACGAGGCCTCCGGCGGGGCCCACGTAGGTGGTCACACCGGGGCGGTACGCCGTCCAGCCGAGCGCCTGCGCCCAGAACCGGCCGACCACCGGAGCGTCGACAGCCTTGATGTTCACCTGAACCGGTCGCAGCGCCATACCGACGATCCTATGCAGCCGCACCGAAGCGAGGCCGGCCGATTCCACCGGAGGCACCAAGGGATCCGGGCCCCTCCCGCCCGGCATGAGTGGCCGTCCCCGGGGTCATGCTGAACAGCAGACGCCGAGCGGGGAAGGGGCTGAGGACACCTTGGCCGTGGAAGAGGACCGCGCCGCCGAGTTCCACAGCTACGCGACGGTCTCCCTGGAGGAGGCGCACGATGCGATCGCGGCCCACTACTACGACCTGCGGCTCGAACTGGCCGGACAGGCCTCGCAGTTCGCCACGAGGCTCAACCTCGTCGAGCTCGGCGCGCTCACCGTGGGAGACGTGCGGTTCGGCACCGAGATGCGGATGAGCTTCGGCGAACCCGGCGTCTATCACGTCGCCGTGCCCTTCGGCGGCTGCTTCAGCGTCCAAGAAGGGTGTGGTCAGGTGGAGTTCGCCGGCACCGGGCGGGCCCTGGTCTTCGATCCGGCGCGGAACATCCACATCGACACCTGGTCCGCGGACTGCCAGGCCCTCACCGTGAAGGTCGACAAGGCGGCCCTGTTACGGCAGTTGGAGGTGCTGCTCGGCCGCTCGGTGCGCCGTCCGCCGCGCTTCGGGCCGTACATGGACGTCTCCCGCGGACCGGGGCTCAGCTGGATGCGGCTCGCGATGTGGAACCTGCTGGAGCGGGACGTCCCGCACGGGTTGCTGAGCCATCCCATGATCCGCGGCCGTCTCGAGCAGACCCTCCTGGAGGGGATGCTGCTCGCCACGGACCACACCTTCCGCGAGGCGCTGGAGGCCCCTCCCCCGGCGATGCGACCGGCGTCAGTCAAGCGGGTCATGGACGCCGTACAGGAACTGCCCGCCGAGCCGTACGACGCGAACCGGCTCGCGGCCATCGGGCAGGTCAGTCTGCGCACCCTGCAGGAAGCTTTCCGCAGGTATGTGGGCATGTCGCCGATGGCCTACGTCCAAGAGGTGCGGCTCCAGCGGGTGCACCGGCAGCTGCGGGCGGCGGCGCCTGGAACGACGACCGTGACGGACGTAGCCCACGAGTGGGGGTTCGTCCACCTGGGCCGTTTCGCGCGCCGGTACCGGGAGCGCTTCGGGGAGTCGCCCTCGCAGACCCTGCGCGCCGTGTGAGCCGTCGCGTCCGCCGATCCGCCGCGTTTTGCGGACATGCGCCACGCATTCCGGAGCGACGACCCCTCGGATCGGTCCTATGGTCGGGTCACGGCGATCGCAGCGCGCACTGGGGATGAGCAGGGTCGGCGCCGCTCATCTTCTGTTCCGCGTGCGAGAACCGGGGTGCGGCGGCGGGAGCAGGTCCGCACCCCTCTGCGGGCCCGGCCGCTCCCCCTCCGTCGCATGTGGTGGCCGGGCCCCACTGCGTGGTCAGCCCTGCGGCCGCGCCAGCAGCGTGCGCACGCCCTCGGACGTCAGGGTCAGCGGATGCGTCGAGCTGGCGTCGATGGACAGCGACAGATCGCCGTCGGGCCACTGCGCGGCGAGCGCGCCGAGCGGCACCAGACGGTAGCGGGAGACGAACGGCAGCAGTTCGGCCATCTCCGTCTCGGAGGTGAACACGGGCACCATGGGGGCGCCGCCGTCCTGCTGTTCCAGCACGGGCAGCGCCACGGTGGTGTCCTCGTCGGCGGCGTCGTCGGGAACCGGAATGAGCACCTCGCTGGTCGCGAGCGTGTCCAGCGCCGTCGTGTCCTCGGTGTTCTGCGTGAGCGCGTCCAGCGCCCGCTGGGCCGGTGTCGCGGTGTGGTCGTTGGCGGGTGTGTCCATGGCAGATCCCCTGGTAGCGGCGGTCGTGCGGCCCGCCCGCAGGCATGATCGCCCAGGGCGCGGTGCTGCTCGCGTACCCGAGCGTGCCGAGAGCATGCGTGCGGGGCGTCAGGGAATCAGTGCGATGTCCTCCGCGGGCGGCCCGGTGTGCGGTGACATCAGGCGGCGAGCACTTCGTCCACGGTGGCGATCCGGATCAGCGGACCGTAGAGCCCCATCACGTCCAGTGCCTTGCGGTGCGAGTCGTCGTCCGCTCCGGCGCACGCGTCGGACACCACCCACGTCTCGACCCCGGCGTCGGCTGCGGCGAGGGCGGTGGACAGGACACAGCAGTCGGTACTGACCCCGGCCAGGACCAGCCGGCCCTCGGGGTCGACCAGGGCGGCGAGTTCCGGGGTCCACTTGCCGAAGGTGGGGGCGTCCAGCACGTGGGGCGCCCGGTCGGCGAAGTCGTCGGTGAGCCGCCACAGCGGGGCGTCCGGCGGCTGGAGAGCGAAGGGCCATCGCGCGTAGTAGGCCCGCCAGGCGCCGGTGGGCTCGGCGGGGGCGACGAAGCGGGTGAAGGTGACCCGGTCGGCGAAGTCCGGCAGCAGCCGTCGTACGCCCGCCGCCGCCTCGCCGTAGCGCGGGGCCGCCCAGGGGCTGTCGGGCTCGGCGAAGACGCGCTGCATGTCGATGACGGCGAGCCGTCCCCTCGTCATACGACGTCCTCCTGGGCGCGGACCCGGCCGCGGCCGAGGGCCAGGGTGCCGAGGAAGCCGACCGCGAGCGCGGCCAGCACGCCGAGGTTGGCGTACGCCCACGCCCCGGACCTGCCGCCCAGGCCGAAGGGGTCGAGGAGATAGCCCTGCCAGTCCAGCCAGCCGGCGGCCGAGTTGGTGACCAGGCCCCAGCCGAGGGCGGTGGCGAGGACGGTGAGGATCAGCGGGGTGGGCGGTACGTCGCCGTAGCGGCCGCCGGGGCGGTAGAGGTCGGCCTCGTCGTAGTCGCGGCGGCGCAGGGCGAGGTCGGCGAGCATGATCCCGCACCAGGCGGCGATGGGGACGCCGAGGGTGGTGAGGAAGCCCATGAACTGGCCGAGGAAGTCGTCGGCGAAGAACACGATGTAGACGGCGCCGGCGATCATCAGGACGCCGTCGACGAGCGCGGCCAGCGGGCGCGGGATCCTCAGGCCCGCGGACAGCAGGGCGAGGCCGGAGGAGTAGATGTCGAGGACGGCGCCGCCGACCAGCCCGAGGACCGCGACGACGGCGAAGGGCACCAGGAACCAGGTGGGCAGGAGGATCGTGAGCGCGCCGATCGGGTCGGCGGCGACGGCGGCGCTGAGCTTGGTGGAGGAGCCCGCGAGGAGCAGGCCGAAGACCAGCAGGAGCAGCGGGGCCACCGAGGCGCCGAAGGTGGTCCAGCCGATCACGCCCCGGCTCGACGAGGTGCGGGGCAGATAGCGGGAGTAGTCGGCGGCGGCGTTGACCCAGCCGAGGCCGAAGCCGGTCATCATGAAGACCAGCGCGCCGATGAACTCCTGCGCGGAACCCGCGGACAGGGCGCTGACGGTGCTCCAGTGGATGTGATCGGCGACGAGACCGACGTAGACGACGGTCAGGACGCCGGTCACCACGGTGATCACGGTCTGGAGCCGCATGATCAGGTCGAAGCCCATCACCCCGCCGACGACCGTCAGCCCCGCGACCACGATCAGCGCGATCACCTGGGTCCCGGTGCCGCCGCCCCAGCCCAGCCGCCCGAAGACGGTCGCCGTGGCCAGGGTGGCCAGCGCGCACAGCACCGTCTCCCAGCCGACGGTGAGCACCCAGGAGACGACCGACGGCAGGCGGTTGCCGCGCACTCCGTAGGCGGCGCGGCTGAGCACCATCGTCGGGGCGGAACCCCGCTTGCCGGCGACGGCGACGAAGCCGCACAGCAGGAACGAGAAGACGATTCCGATCACCCCGGCGGCCAGCGCCTGCCAGAAGGAGATGCCGAAGCCGAGTGCGAAGGAGCCGTAGCTCAGGCCCAGGACGGACACGTTGGCGCCGAACCACGGCCAGAACAGGGTGCGCGGGGTGCCCTTGCGTTCGGCGTCGCCGATCACGTCCAGCCCGTGCGTCTCCACCTGGAGCTGCCGGGCGGTGGATCTGCTGTCGGGGGGACCCGAGGACTCTGTCATCGTCGACCTGCCTGTTCAGATGTGTTGGGGCGACGGTAGGCAGGGCCGAGGCGGGCGTCAATCAGGAGTAGCTTGCGCCGGGATGGGGACTTGATGCGCAGGCCGGGTGCGGCGGCGCGCCCATGGGAGCCGGCCCGGCCAGGCTTCTCCGGTTCAGCAACGAGCCGGGGAGGCCGCGGCGGGTCAGTCCAGGGTGCCCTTCTCGCAGACCTGGCGGGCCACCTCACGGAGCTTGACGTTGTTGTCCTCCGAATAGCGTCGCAGCACGTCGAAGGCCTGGTCCTCGGTGAGGCGGTGGCTGCCCATGAGGATGCCCATCGCCTCACCGATCACATGGCGGGTCGCGACGGCCTGCTCCATCTGGGCGTAGGTGCGGGCGGCGGACAGGGCGACCGCCGCGTGCGAGGCGAGCAGCCAGCCGGCCAGCTCACTGGCCTCGGTGAACGCGCCCGGCTCATGCGAGTAGAGGTTCAGGGCGCCGAGGTCGTCGTCCTCCGTGAACAGCAGGAAGCCCATCATGCTGCCCACGCCGAGGGCACGGGCCCGCGGAGCGAACACCGGCCATCGTTCGCTCTCCGTCGTGAGGTCGGAGATCCGGAAGGTCCGTTCGCCCTGGGAGGTGCGGGCGGCGTCGAAGCAGGGGCCTTCCGCCAGCTCTTCCTGGAGCCGGTCACTGTCGACGACCAGTTGTTCGGTGGCCGTGAGGGTCTCCACCTTCTGGTCGTGCAGCACCAGGACGCCGGCCGCCGTGCAGCCCTCGACGAGATCCGTGGCCGAGGCACTGATCCGGTCCAGCGTGTCGGTCACCTCCAGTCCAAGAGGTCCTCCACTCCACTCCTTCCGACAGAGGACCTCCTACCCGCAACTCCGAGATCCTCACAGTCCGTCGTCGAGGCGGACCGGCATCAGCATCGAGAAGGTTTCCTCGTCGTCGGGGCGGCGGATCGTGATCGGTACCGTGGGGGTGACGAGTTCCAGGGCCAGTCGGTCGTGGGAGCCGGCGGCCAAGGCGTCGATCGCGTCCAGGAGGAAGTCACGGTTGACCGCCACCCGCTCCGGGTCGCCGTCGGCGTCGGCGTCGGCGTGCAGGGTCACCGTGCCGTCGTCCTCAGCCTTGAGCACGCTGAGCGCTGGTGCCCCGTCCTCACCGGAGCGCACCGGGCCGTTCTCCAGTTCCCGCCGGAACGCGGCCGCCTCGACGAGGACGCGGCGCCCGGCGGTCCGCGGGACCAGTCGCCGGTAGTCGGGGAAGTCGTGGCCGAGGCGGGGGCCGGCCGCCTGCCGGTCCCCGGTCTCCAGGGTCACGCGGTCGCCGTCGACGGACAGCGCCACCGCTGCCTCGCCGTCCAGCAGCGCCCGCATGGCGTCGGCGAGCGGGGTGGGCACGACGAACTGCACCCGGCCGCCCTCGTGCGCGGCGATGCCGGCCCGCGCGATCGCCATGCGGTAACGGTCGGTGGCCACGACATCGAGGCTCTCCCCCTCGATGTCGAACAGGATTCCGCCGAGCATCGGCAGCTCCCGGTCCGTGCTCACGGCGAAACGTACGGCATCCAAGGCTGCCGCCAGCTCCGGGGCGGCGAGGGACAGCCGGACGGCGACGGTCTGGGGCGAGGTCATGGTGTTCTCCCGGTGATCGAGCAGGGCACGGAGCGCGGAGAACTCCTCGCGGGCGTCGGACAGCCCTTGTTCGAGACGGCCCAGGTGCGCGTCCAGCAGCTTGCGGACCAGCCCGGTGTCCGGGCCGGACCATCCGGCCAGTACCAGGCGGATGTCCGCCAGCGGCATCCCGGCCCTGCGCAGGCGCGCCAGCAGCCGGGCCTCGTCCAGCTGGCCGGGCTCGTACCAGCGGTATCCGCTGACCGGATCCACCCAGGCCGGCACCAGCACACCGGCACGGTCGTAGAACCGCAGGGCGCTCACACCGAGCCCGCTGTCCCGGGCCGTCTCACCAATGCTGCGCATGTCGTTCTCCACATCCGGAACTCTGGGCCCTGCACAAGGTCGAGGGTCAAATCCGGGATGTGAGGCGCACGGCTTCCCTTCTCGGTGGCAGCGGATCCGGGGTCAGTGGTGGTGGCCCCGGCGGCCGAGGGTGTCCACCGGGGTGGCGTCGGGGCGGGTCCACTGGGGTACGGGGCGGCTGGTGGGGCCCCACGTGGGCTTTCCGTCGGCGTCCGAGCGCCAGGACCAGCACGCGGCGAGGCCCTCGGGCCAGTCCTCCGGCTTGTCCTCCCACACCTCGCCGCGTCCGTAGGGCGTCATGTCGAGCAGGCCCATGGACCCGTTGACCCGCTCGTTGCCCCGGCCGGTCGTGGAGTAGGTGAGGAACGCGCGGTCGCCGTCGCGGAGGAAGGCGGTGAGGTGCCCCATGTCGCCGCCGACCGGCGGGGCCGCGTCACGCACCGAGTACCAGGGCTGGGTGTAGCCCATGAACGCGACATAGGCCGCCACCTCGTCCGCCTGCCCCGAGGTCAGGACGGCGAAGGAGACGCCGCGGGCGTTGAGGTAGACGGCGTCCTTGAGGTGCCAGGCCGTGGTGGTGCAGCCCTCGCACTGGCCCTGGTGCGGCGCGCCGTCGTACCACATGTGCTTGTAGACCACGAGCTCGTCGCGCCCCTGGAACAGGTCCAGGAACGGGACGGGGCCGTCTGGTCCCACGACCTCGATCGTGCCGTCGAACTCCACCATCGGCAGCCGCCGGCGCGCCGCGGCGATGGCGTCGCCCTCCCGCGTATGGGCCTTCTCGCGGACCAGCAGTTCGTCACGGGCACGCTGCCAGGTGGCCAGGTCGACCACGGGCGGGCGGCCGGGCAGCGCGGGGGTCGGGAGCGGGGTCGGGTCGTCCGGGGTGGTCGTCATGTGTCCTCCGGGGGTCTCGGGCAGGGTGCGCTTCGTACGACGGTCACCGGAACAGACTCCCGGCCCGGCCCGAACTCATCGCGCTCGCACGGGACACTTCACTTCTCCCTTCACCGGTCCGTCGGTTCTCAGCGCCCACGCGGTCACGCGGAGGCCCGGTCCATGGCGTGGTCCAGATGGGTGATGACGGCCGGCACGTCATCGCTCTCGGTTCGCCGGATCAGTTCCAGGGCCGGTCGGACGAGACCGCTCGGGCGGGCCGTCAACCGGGCGAGGACGGTGGCTCGGACGTCGAGCCGTTCGAGGGTGGCCTCGCGCTCCTGGTCGTTCTGGCCGGCCAGCAGAACGGCGTTGTACCAGGCCTCCTCGCGGGACTGGCGGACGCTGAAGTCGAGGATCCGCTCGTCGGTGCGGCCGCCGACCTTGTCCAGCAGCGACATGAACGGCGACAGTTCGCCGACGGAGTCCTGCACCACCAGGACCACGCGGGCGAGGATGTCGTTGATCAGGAGGAAGTCGCCCCGCAGCGCCTGGATGTCCGCGCCGGGGGCGGTCCGCGCGGCGGCGACGGCCAGGTCGAGGTTGATGTGGGCGTTCACCCCGAGCAGCAGGTGCTGCACGATCACGGTGTCGGTGTCGTCGAGCAGCCCGAACGCCTCGCGCCAGCACCGCGGTCCGCTGCGGTCACGGCGCCAGGTGTCGTACGCCTCGAAGTAGCGGTTGCCGAAGTGCGTGTCGAAACGGTCCATGCGGGGGCCGTCGTCGAAGAGCCCGGCGTGGATGGCCGTGCGCACCTCCACGGTCACCTGTCGGTACAGCGCCGCGAAGTAGCCGAGCCGGTCACCGGAGCGCGTGGCCTCCCCCACGATCCCGGCAAGCTCGTCCACGACGTCGTCGATGTTCTGTGCCGCCATGCCCAACTCCCCTCCGACGGACCCACGTTGGGCCCGCAGCGCCGATCACAACCTCGTTGTACCACCGCCTGCCGGAAGAAGATCCGGCCGTGCGGTGCGGGAGGTCGGCGGGTGGGGGTGAGCGGGGTGCAGGCGGGGCGGGGGCGGTGGATGGCCGGCTGCGGTGAGCAAGGTTGGGGTGGGTGCGGTCGGCTGGGGTGACGGCGACGGGGTCGGGGCCGCCGGTCGGGGTGAGCGAGGAGTCGGGGCCGCCGATCGCGACGAGGTTGTGACCGCCGCTCGCCGTACGCCAACGGGGGCGGCGGCCGTGGGCGGGGACAGACACCGCGAGGTTGCGACCACCACCCGCCGCACGCCAACGGGGGCGGCGGCCGCCGGCAGGGACAGACACCGCGAGGTTGCGACCACCAGCCGCCGCACGCACCGCGAGGTTGCCGTCGCCGACGGAAACGCGGCCACCTAGCGCGGCGAGCGCCCGGATGGGCGTGCCGTCCGTGCGACGGGGCCTGATGGGCGTGCCATCGGCGTCACGGGGCCCGGATGGACGTGCCGTCCGTGCGGCGGGGGTCGAACAGCCCCGCCCCCACCCCCGGCCCCTTCTCAGCGGCGCTTGATGCCCGGCTCCACCCCCGGGGCAAGGGTCGGTTCGGTGACGGGGACGTCGCCGAGGGCCTGGTCGACGGCGGCGAGCAGGTCCTCGGGCAGGTCGACCCCCGCCGCGGCCGCGTTGGCGTGGACCTGTTCGGGGCGGGAGGCGCCGGTGATCGCGGAGGCGACCTCCCTGCGGCGCAGGACCCAGGCGAGCGCGAGGGTGGGCATGCTCAGACCGGCCTCCTCGGCGATCGGGACGAGCCGCTGGACCCCTTCGAGGATGGCGTCGCTGTAGACGAGGTCCTGCGAGACCGCCATGTCCGCCGAGGCGAACCGGCTGCCCTCCGGCACCGGCTGCCCCGGCTTGTACTTCCCGGTCAGGACGCCCTGGGCGAGCGGGGACCAGACGATCTGGGAGATGTCGTGGGCGGCGCAGAGGTCGAACACCTCCGCCTCGGGCGCCTGCCACAGCATGGAGTACTGCGGCTGGGACGAGACGAACAGCCCGGGCCCGGCGAGGTCGATCGCCGTCTGGATCTGCTCGGGGGTCCACTCGCTGAAGCCGATGTAGCGGGCCTTGCCCTGTGCGACCACCTTCTGGAACGCCTCCACGGTGTCCTCGATCGGCACGGTGGGGTCGAAGCGGTGGGCCTGGTACAGGTCGACGTGGTCGGTCCTCAGGCGGGTGAGGGAGGCGTCGATCTGCTGCGCGATCTGCTGCGAGGACAGACCCCGGTCGGCCGGGTCGTCCGACATCGGGAAGTAGACCTTGGTGGCCAGGACGTAGGAGTCGCGCGGGTGGGCCGAGAGGATCTCTCCCCACGCGGTCTCCGCCGCTCCCCTGCCGTACGCGTTCGCGGTGTCGAAGAAGTTGATGCCCGCGTCGAAGGCCGCCTCGGTGCAGGCGCGGGTCGCGTCGGCCTCGACGCCGCCGGAGTAGGTGAGCCAGGAGCCGAGGGAGATCTCCGAGACCTCCAGGTCCGAGCTGCCGAGTGTGCGGTACCGCATGGGGGCTCCTTCGGGGCGGCGCGTGGTCCGGGCTGTTCCAGTGTGGGCCCTGCACGGCTACCCAGGTCTTGACCCTCCTCCCTCCGACGCGTACAACATTCCCGAACAGAAAACGTTTACTCCCCTCCCTCCCAATGTCTCCAACCCCAACCCCAACCCTCACCCCCCACTCCCCCTCACCCCTCGTCCTCAACAGAGAGGCCTCCCCACCATGAGAACCGCAGAGGACCGGGAAGAGCCCGCGCGCGAAAGAGTCGGCGGCCCGGGCGCACTGTCACGGCGAGGCGTCCTCAAGGGCACCGCCGTCACTGTCGGCCTGGCCGCGGCGGGGGCTGTGGCGCAGCCTGCCCACGCGGCGGAGCAGACGGCCCCGAGCAGGCGTCCGGTCCGCGCGACCGCGCGCCTGGGCGGCAACGCCATCACGATGTCCGTGGTGGACGGGGCGTTGCGGTGGTCCGCGGAGCGGGACGGGAGGACGGTCGTCGACACGTCCGGCCTCGGCCTGCGGCTGGGCGACGGGACCGTTCTCGGCGACGACGTGACGGTCGTCCGGCATCGGCACGGCACCTCCCGCACCACCTGGAACCCGGTGTACGGCCGCAACGCCACCGTCACCGACCACTACCAGGAGCAGCTCTGGGAACTGCGGGACAGCGCCTCGGGAACCCGGTTCGCCGTCCAGATCCGCGCCTACAAGTCCGGTGTCGCGCTGCGCTACCTCCTGCTCGAGCAGGAGGTAGACCCGGGCACCGTCACCGTCTCCGACGAACTGACCACGTTCGCCTTCCCCGACGGCACCACCGTCTACAGCGCCCGCGACGAGGACGCCTACCTCCCGGTCGCGCCCGGGGCCATCCCGGTCACCGGCGCGGCCGGCACGGACAACGGCCCCCTGACCGACCTGCCGCTGACCGCCACGCTAGGCGACGGGCTCATCGCCTGCGTCTGCGAGTCCGCCCGGCTGAACTTCCCCCGCCTGATGCTCGGTTCGGTGGCGGGGCAGCCCAACTCCCTGTCCGCGTTCCTGATGGAGCACACCGCCCGCGGTACCGGTCCCGTCGAGACGACCAGCACGGTCACGACCCCGTTCGCCACACCGTGGCGTGCGGTGGTGATCGGTTCCACCCACGCCGAACTGGTCGACAACGCCGAGCTGGTACTCAACCTGGCTCCGCCCAACACCCTTGCCGACACCTCGTGGATCAGGCCCGGCAAGGTCTTCCGCTGCGAGCTCACCACCGCCGCCGGCCTGGCGGGTGTCGACTTCGCGGCGGCCCGCGGTCTGGAGTACATCGAGTACGACGCGGGCTGGTACGGCCCCGAGTTCACCACCCCCGACGCGACCCGCCCGATCGCCGCGATCGACCTGCCCGCGGTCATCTCGTACGCCACGGACAAGGGCATCGGGGTCTTCCTCTACGTCAACCGGCTCGCCCTGACCGACGCGGACTCCCTCTTCGGCCTCTACAAGAGCTGGGGGGTGCGGGGCATCAAGCTCGGCTTCATCAACGACGGCACCCAGACGATGACGAACCAGATCACCGACTGGGCGAGGGCCGCGGCCGAGTACGAGCTGCTGATCGACATGCACGACGACGTCCGGCCGTTCGGCTTCGAGCGCGCCTACCCGAACTGGATCAGTCTGGAAGGCGTCCGCGGCAACGAGCAGTTCCCGACCGCCACGCACAACGTGACACTGCCCTTCGCCCGCAACATCGGCGGCCCCATCGACTACACCATCTGCTACGGCCAGTCCCGCGACAAGACGACCAACGCCCACCAGATGGCGATGGCCGCGGTGTACTACCAGCCCCTCAACTTCCTGTTCTGGTACGACAAGCCGTCCAAGTACGCCAACCCGGCGAACTGGCCGGGGCTGCCCTGGTTCAACGCCGTTCCCACGACCTGGGACGAGAGCAGGACCCTTGCGGGGTCGATCGGGGAGTACGTGGCGGTCGCGCGGCGCAGCGGCGACACCTGGTACCTGGGCGCCATGACCAACGAGTCGTCCAGGACCCTCTCGTTGCCCCTGACGTTCCTCGGCGGCGGCACCTGGACGGCGACCGTCTACGCGGACGGCACCCCGGGCACCGCGCCGTACCAGACGCCGGTCGTGGTCAGCACGCAGACGTTCACCTCGGAGAGCACGCTGACGGTGGCGCTGGCCCCGGCGGGCGGTCAGGCGGTCGTCCTCAGGCCGAGCTGACCGCGGGTCAGTCGTCGGCCGCGCGGTCCGCCCAGTCGGTCAACAGGCGGACCGTGCGGTCGACGTGCTCCTCGTGCAGATAGTGCCCGGAGTCGGGCCAGTGCTCCACGCGGGACCCGGGCACATGCAGGGTGCCGCGTTCCCACGCGGCGGCCTCCGCCGAGGTCCACACCGTGAGCGCGGGCCGGGTGCGCGCGCGGAGGTACGCCTCGCTGTGCGCACGGACGCCGACCGCTCCGGGGTCGGTGTACATCCCTGCGTACGCCTGGGCGATGACGTGGTCGGGCGTGCCGAGCATGGTGCGGACATGGGCTGTGCGCAGTCCGGCCGGGGCGTCCGCGCCGAACGCCCCCGCGACGAACCCGGCGGCTTCCCGGGCCCCGCGTTCCCGGTACGCGGCGAGCCGGGCCGGGATCCCGTCCACCTCGGCGCCGTGGGCACCGTGCGCGGGATCGAGGGCCACCACCGAACGTACGCGGGCGGGATGCCGTACGGCCAACAGGTTGACCACCTGACCGCCCATCGAGTGCCCCACGGCGACCACCGGACCGGTGGCCAGTGCCTCGACGAGGGCGGCCAGGTCTTCGGCCATCGCCGCCGGCGTGTTGCCCTCGTCGGGGACCGGGGACCGGCCGTGCCCGCGCAGATCCGGTACGACGAGACGGAATCGCCCGGCCAGGGCCTCCACGTGCGGTGACCACTCGCGGCCGTCCCCGCCCCAGCCGTGCACCAGCAGCAGGACGGGAGCGCGGGCCGGTCCGACGTCCGTATGGAAGAGGGGGACGCGGTCCGTCACGTGCTCTTCGTCGTGCATCACTGATTCTCCGGTCAGAGGGTGAACAGCAGGGTGTCGAGCGGGGGCACGACCGGGCCGGTGCGGCAGTACTCCGGGTACCACCACACCGGCCCGGTCGTGCGTCAGCCCCGGTACAGCACGAGGGTGCTGAGCGGGCCCAGCTTCGGCCTCTGCCCCGCGCCGACCTTCTTGCCGGTGGCGAGGTCGCGGGCCGGGCCGAAGTCCTGGCGGGCGGGGAGGGTGACCGTCTTGTCGTTGCTGGTGTTCATGGCGATCAGGTAGTCGCCGTACTCGCACAGATAGAAAGGGGCGCGGCCGACGAGCATGGTCTCGACGCCGTCGAAGTGGACGCCGAGGGTGGGGTCGGGGACGTCGGCGGGGACGGGGGCGAGGTGGTAGACGTCTCCTTCGAGCGCCTGGTGGAGGGTGTCGCCGGGCGGTGGGAAGCCGCCGGGCGGGATGTGGGAGGCGCCGGGGTCGTTGATGGCGTAGTCCCACAGGACCCAGTCACGGGCCGTGAAGGTGTCGTCCGTGAGACCGCCGGACCGCTCGCGGACGGTGGCCGAGCGCTGGTCGACCGGGGTGAGGTGGTGGACGCGGGCGTAGTTGTTGACGCCCTGGCGGGAGCGGAAGTAGAGGGAGGCGAAGAGGAGTTCACGGCCGTTCTTCACCGCGACGCAGCCGTTCTCCTCGTCGGTGAGGACGAAGTCGGGCCGGTCCCAGTCGGTGGGGATACGGCTGGGCCGGGCCGGCAGGGACAGGAAGGCGGGGTAGTCGCGGGAGAGGAACCGCAGGGCGTTGAGGCCGACGCGGGTCCAGGTGTGGGTGGCCTGGAGGTGCAGCTGCGGGTAGAGCTGGCCGTCGGCGACCATCTCCTGGGTCCAGCCGACGATGTCGGGGTCCTTGAACACGGCCGCCGACATCACGGGATTGGAGTCCCAGGCGGTGCGGGACGCGTACGCGGTCTCGCCCGGGTAGACCTCGTTGCGCCAGCCGATGACGGTCTCGATGCGGGAGATCCGGTGGTGGTCCTTGTCGACGTCGACGACCCGGAAGCTGCCCCGCGCCTTGGTCATCCGCACCATCTGCTCGCGCAGTTCGGGCGCGTCCTGTCCCTGGTATCCGCGCGTGACCGACTCGTACATCATGACCAGCCAGTCGATGACCTCACCGTAGCTGCCGACATAGCCGAGTTCGCGGGTGAGGCCGGCGCGGGTCACCTGGTAGTAGCCGTCGCCGAGCGGCTTGGTCGGGTTGCCATCGGCGTCCTCGGGACCGAGGTAGGGGACCATGCCGA
This sequence comes from Streptomyces sp. LS-MS-L19, assembly GCF_058382285.1. Classification (NCBI taxonomy): domain Bacteria; kingdom Bacillati; phylum Actinomycetota; class Actinomycetes; order Kitasatosporales; family Streptomycetaceae; genus Streptomyces; species Streptomyces sp. LS-MS-L19. Next base: position 785,326 of record NZ_JBYCLL010000001.1, read on the forward strand.
TCGACTGGTACAGGTAGTCACGGGCCTTGGCCTCGGGCAGGGCCAGGTCGGGGGCGAGGAGTCCCAGGCCCCGGTTGGTCTGGTAGAGGCCGATGGCGCAGATCTGGGCCTGGTTGCTGTAGTGCGGGAAGTGCTGACGCCAGTAGTCGCGGCTCGACTTGAGCATGTCGGCGTAGGCATCCCTGCGGAGGGGCGGCACGGGTGTGGTGGTGTCGGCGGGGGCGATGAGGGTGACGTCGTCGAACCAGGCGGTGCCGGGGCCGGACAGGCGCAGGTGCATCTCCATCTGGGTCGCGCCGGCCGGGGTGTCGAAGTCGAACTTCACGAACTCCCAGTCGTGGGTGCCCTTGCTCGCGTAGACCTTGTGGTCGCTGCCGACGAGCTTGCCGTTCGCGTCGTAGAACAGCGGGTCGATGTGGGCGCCGAGGCCGGTGACTCCGTCGGTCCTGATCCAGGCGCCGTAGGTGTAGGTGCCGGAGCCGATCCTCACCCTCACGGTGGAGTTGACGTAGCTGTAGCCGGTGGTGGTGCCGACCTGGAGCTTGAGCGAGGCGGAGCCGGAGCGGGCGACGGTGGTGTCACGGGTCCAGTTGCCGCCGCCCGCGGTGGCCCAGCCGGGCATCTGCCAGGCGGTGGGCGTGCCGGCGCCGTTCTCGAAGCCCGGGTTGGTGAGCGTGTACGGCGATCCGGTGACCTGGGTGTCGAGCCGGTCCCCCAGGTGTTCCCAGAGCAGGGCGAGCACCAGGCCGACCCGGCCGAAGCCCTGCCACTGCTGGTCGGAGCCGGTCATCACGGTGGCGTCGGACTTCCAGGCCAGGTAGCGGCCGTCGATGGCCTGGAGGACCCGGTCCAGCGCGGCCGGGTTCTGGTGGGCGGGGCTGCCGGACCACAGGTAGCCCTCGGCCAGTGACTGCATGGCCCAGCCGTCCAGCGTGGCCGGGTTGGCGGTGGCCAGGAGGTCCTGCTGGTCCTTCTGGACCCGCGCCTTGATGGCGTCGAGGACCTCCTCGCCGCCGCTGCGCGGGGTCGCGGTGGGCGCGGTGCCCTGGACCTCGCCCTGGGGCGGCACGAAGCACGGGTCGCTGTGGGTGTAGAGACGGTAGATGCCGCGCGAGGGCGTGGTCATGGTGCGGTAGAGCTGCGAGGCGTCCTGCCCGTAGGACCAGATGCGGCCCATGGCCCGGATCTCCAGCGTCACCTTCTTCCGGCCGGCGGTCATCTTCTCCGGCAGCGGCAGCGTGTGGAAGAAGAAGCGGCCCGGGGTGCGCGGCGCGGTGTCGAGGATGTCGAGACTGTCGACGGCGCCCTGGTCCTCGTATCCGACCTGCTTGCCCTCGCAGAAGAGCTGCAGGCGCCACATGTCGGTGCCGGACGCCGCCTCGTCGGAGGTGTCGTCGTAGTCGTCGCCCCACAGCCGGACGGTGACGTAGGTGGTGCCGGTCGGGCGGACGGCGACGTCGAACTTCAGCGTGCCGCCCCAGTAGGAGGCGGGCTCGGTGGGGTTGAGGACGCGGGCGCTCTGGCCCAGACCGCCGGTGATCGTGTCGGAGAGGGTCGGGGTGAGGTCATGGGCGGCCTCGGAGGCGGCGTCGCCGAAGACAACGATGTCCAGCGGGGCGGGCGCGCGTCGTCCCGCAGCCTCGGCCGCCGCGGCGGGGAGCGAGGGGAGTCCGGCCACGGCCACGGCGGCACCCGTCGCTCCGGCGTACTTCAACACCTCACGACGTCTTGGGGAGTTGGGCATGACGTTCCTTTACTTGAGGCTGCCCATGAGGATGCCGCTGCGCCAGTACTTCTGGAGCGCGAACATGAACACGGCGAGCGGGACGATCGACAGCAGGGATCCGGTGAGGACGAGGGTGTTCATGTCGCGGGAGGTCTGCGCCTGCTGCACCCAGGAGAAGAGGCCCAGGGTCACGGGGAACGAGCGCTCGCCGTTGAGCATGAAGAGGGGGAGGAAGAAGTTGTTCCAGATGTTGACGAAGTCGAGCATGAAGATGGTGATGCCGCCCGTGCGCATCAGCCGGAGCGCGATCGACGCGAAGATGCGCAGTTCGTTCGCGCCGTCGATGCGGGCCGCCTCCATCAGTTCGGTGGGCACCGAGGTGTCGGCGTAGACCTTGCCGAGGTAGACGCCGAAGGGGTTGATGAAGTACGGGATCAGCACCGCCCAGACGGTGTTGGTCAGGCCGATCTCCGCGAAGACGAGATACAGCGGGAAGGCCAGCAGGGTGCTGGGCAGCAGCGAGGCGCCGACGATCATCCCGAACAGAGCGCCGCGGCCCCGGAATCCGTACTTGGACAGGCCGTAGCCGGCGGCGAGTGAGATCAGCGTCGAACCGGCGGCGCCGACCGTGGAGTAGAGGACGGAGTTGAGGATCCAGCGTCCGAAGACACCATCGTGGTAGTCCCAGACGGCCCGGAAGTTGTCGGCGAGGTGGTTCGAGGAGAACCACAGACCGAAGGTGGAGTACAGGTCGGTCTGGCTCTTGGTGGACGACACCAGCAGGAACCAGGTCGGCGCGAGCGAGTAGAGCAGGAAGACGATCAGGAGGCCGGTGGTCAGGGCCACCGCGCGGCGGGTGGGGCGGGCACCGCCCCCGGAGGCGCCGGTGGCCTCGGTGGGCCGGCCGGCCGTGGCGACGCTGCTCATGACATCTTCCTGTTCGTGACACGGTAGAAGACGAGGGCGAGGATGCCGGTGACGGCCGCGAGAACCAGCGACTCGGCCGCCGCGTACTGGTAGTCGCCGGTCTTGAAGGCCCGGTCGAAGATCTCCAGCATCGGGGTGAAGTCGGTGCTGATGGACTCCGGCGCCACATAGCGCAGGAACAGCGGCTCGGTGAACAGCTGGAGGCGGCCGATCAGGGAGAACATGCCGGTCAGCACCAGGATCCCGGTGATGTTGGGGATCTTGACCGACCAGGCGATCCGCCACTCCCTGGCACCGTCGAGGCGGGCGGCCTCGTACAGCTCGCGCGGCAGGGCCTGGAGCGAGGCGGAGATCAGGATCATGTTGAAGCCGATGCCCTGCCAGGTGAGCAGATTCCCGAGCGAGACATAGGTGTTGAGGCCGCCGAAGAAGTCGAAGTGCAGTCCCGCGCTGTCGGCCATGTCGAGGATGGGGCTGGCGGTGGGGCTGTAGAGGAACAGCCAGATCAGCGTCGAGACCACGCCCGGGATGACGTACGGGATCAGCAGTCCCGCGCGGAAGAAGCGGACCGCGCGGGCGGCGATGCCGTCGAGGAGCAGGGCCAGCAGCAGGGAGATGCCGAGCATGACGGTGATCTGAGCGCCGCCGAACAGCAGCGTGCGCAGCATCCCGGTCCAGAAGGTGCCGTCGGCGAGGATCGAGGCGAAGTTGGAGAAGCCCGTGTAGACGATCCTCGTCGGGCCGAAGCCGATGCCGCTGCTCTTCTTCTCGTGCAGGCTCTGGCTGAAGGCGTAGGCGATCGGCAGGACGTAGGTGAGGACGAAGCCGAGGAGGAAGGGCAACAGGAACAGCAGGCCCTTGTAGGCTCCGCGGCTCCCGGTCCGGCGGGGGGAGGTCCGCCGGACCGGGGGGTCGGTGACGGTCTTCGGCGGTCGTGTGAGGGTGGACAAGGCAGTCTCCCGGTCGGATGGGTCAGCCGGCCGCGACGGCCTTGACGCCCTTGTTCTTCAGGTCGGCGAGCACCCAGTCCTGAAGACCCGTCAGCATCGCCTTGACGGTGAGCTGCTTCTTCATGACCTTGCCCCACTGCTTCTGCATCTCGGAGTACATGGCCGCGTAGTCGGGCCCGTACTGCCACTGCTCCCCCACGCGGGACGCGGCGGTCGTGATCACCCGCGCGCTGTCGGACTTCCCGTTGAACATCCCGGTCGGGATGATCTTGTCGACGTACGGCGAGACGTCCTTGACCGCCGGGAAGAGACCGGACTTGGAGGCGGGGTCGGTGAGCGCGGTCAGCGACTCCTTGCTGCTGGACAGCCAGGCCGCGAACTGGGCGGCGCGGTCCGGGTACTTGCAGCCCTTCAGTACGGCGGTGACGTCGAAGTTGCTGGACGTCTGCGGTTTCGCGGGGTCGAAGACCGGCGCGTCGGCGAGCTGCCAATCGCCCTTGGACTTGGGGAAGTTGGTGTCGTAGATCGGCAGTTGCCAGGTGGAGGTGGTCATCATGATGGTCCTGCCGAGGTCCCAGGTCTTGAAGACGCCGGGGTCGGCGTAGGAGGCGTTGGAGGCCAGGTTGTCGTCGACCAGCTGCTGGACGACGTCGGCCGCCTTGAGCGCCTCGGGCGAGGTGAAGCCGATCTTCCAGTGGTCGCCGTCGATCCCGTACCACTGCGCGCCGGCCTGCCAGGACAGGTCGACCAGGGTACTGGGGTCCTCGCCCGCCATGTTGAAGATCTTGACGTTCTTGTCCTTCTTCTGCACCGCCCTGCCCGCGGCGATCACGTCGTCCCAGGTGGTGGGCGCCTTGATGCCGTACTTCGCGAAGAGGTCCGCGCGGTAGGCGGTGAACAGCGGGGAGGAGCCGGTGGGGATGCCGTAGGTGGCGCCCCCGGGGCTCACGGAGTTCCAGGCGGGCGTGGTGTAGCGGGACTTGTAGGGGGCGGCCACCTTCGAGATGTCGGTGAGCAGGCCGTCCGCGGCGAAGTTCGCCAGGTTCATCCCGTCCATCTTCGAAAGACAGGGGGCGTTGCCCGAGGTGACCGCTGCGCGCAGCTTCTGGTAGACGGTGTCGCCGGCCGCGTTGACGAAGGTCACCTGAGTCTCCGGGTGCGCCTTGTTCCACACCGCGACCTGGTCCGAGATGCCCTCGGTCCAGCTCCAGAACTCCAGCTTCACCTTGCCCTGGGTCGTCCCGGCCGCCGAGTCGGTGTCGTCGCCGCCACCGCAGGCGCTCAGGACGAGGGAGAGGGAGAGTGCGGCGGCCGCACCGGCCACGGCTCTCGTACGGATGGTGCTCATCGGTCCTCCGGGAAGGGCGAGGCAGCGCCTGCGGTGGGGAGTGTGGGCGCGGGCGGCTGAAAGGAGAGGGGCAGCGAGGGGGGACGGTTCGATGTTGTGTAACCGTTTGCTGTGGGACGGTAGGACTCCTGAGCTGCTTTCCACAAGAGGAAGGAGCGCGAATGTTTCGTCGGGCTTTCCCCGCAGTAACCTGAAGCGCCCATCTACCTGCGCTTTCTCGATACTCCTCGATTCAGGGGCGCGCGAGAAGGGCTCAGACAGGTTCGACGCGGAGCGTTGACCGGCGGGCCGAACTGTCTCTAGCGTGGAATACGTTTACTGAAACAACGCCCTTCGAGCCGGAGATCCCTGCCCATGCCGCAGCTGCCTCGCGCCGTGTTCGCCATGAACCCGGTGCACCTTCCCGAGCTCTTCCCGCCGCCGCTCATGGCCCGGCTCCGGTCCCTGGTCCGGATCGATCCCGCCCTGGTCGTGCGGGACTTCGGCGATCCCGAGGCGGCGGAGGCCCTGGCGGGGGCGGAGGTGCTGATCACCGGTTGGGGCTGCCCTCCCGTAGACGCCCGGGCGCTCGCGGCCGCGCCCGGACTGCGGGCCCTGCTGCACGCGGGGGGCAGTGTGCGCGACTGGGTCGGCGAGGCGGTGTGGGAGCGCGGGATCGCCGTCTCCAGCGCGGTCGACGCCAACGCCCTGCCGGTGGCGGAGTACACCCTCGCCGCGATCCTGCTGTCCGGGAAGGACGCGTTCCGGTTCCAGCAGCGGTTCCGCGCCGAGCACGCCTTCCCGGCGCCCGGCGACTACGCGGCGGTGGGCAACGTCGGCAGACGGGTCGGGATCATCGGGGCGTCCAGGGTCGGCCGCCGCGTCCTGGAACTGCTCCGGCCCTTCGACTTCGCGCTGTCGCTGTACGACCCCTACGTCGACGCCTCCGAGGCGGCCGCGCTCGGTGCCGCGACCCTGCCGCTGGACGAGCTGCTGCGCACCTCCGACATCGTGAGCCTGCACGCGCCCGACACTCCCGAGACCTACCGCCTGCTCGACCGCCGGAGGCTCGCGCTGATCCCGGACGGCGGAGTGCTCGTCAACACCTCCCGGGGCGCGCTCGTCGAACCCGGCGCGCTGCAGGACGAGTTGGTGAGCGGGCGGATCGGCGCGGTGCTCGACGTGACGGAACCCGAGCCGCTGCCCGCCGACTCGCCCCTGTACCGGCTGCCGAACGTCTTCCTCACCCCGCACATCGCCGGCTCGCTGGGCAACGAGCTGGAGCGGCTGGGGCGCACGGTGGTGGAGGAACTGGCGCTGCTCGGCGCGGGGTCGCCGCTCGCCCACGGAGTGCGCAGGGCGGATCTGGCCCACAGTGCCTGAGCCCTCCACCGACTTCTTCAGAAAACGCTTACTGCTCCCCCTCGCGGCCCGTTTCGGTATCGGGTGGACTCGTGGGAACCGTCCGGTGCAGTAACGTCGAAGCCGTGACGGACGAGGAGACAGCGCCAGTCGGCGCGCCCGGGGCGAAGAAGGCCAAGCGGAAGCGGAAGCCGGCCGACCGGCCCAGCACGATTCGCGACGTGGCCGCGAAGGCCGGTGTTTCCGTAGCAACCGTTTCCCGGACACTGGCGGGCAACTACCCGGTGTCCGAGGACACCAGGCAGCGCGTCATGGCCGCCGTCGACTCGCTCCACTACGTCGTGAACGTCCACGCCAAGGCCCTGTCCGGCCGGGTCGCGGGACCCATCGCCCTGGTCCTGAGCGACATCACCGGGCCCTCCCTCGCCCATGTGGCGGCGGGCGTGGAGGAGGAGGCCGGCAACCGGGGGCGGCTGAGTCTGGTCTGCTCCACCAAGGGCGACACCAAGCGGGAGGACGATCTCGTCCAGCTGATGCGCGAGCAGCACGCGGCGGCGGTCGTCCTCGTCGGCGGCACCGTGACGGACGACGCGTACCACCGCCGGATGGCCGGCTATGCCAAGGCGCTGGACTCGGCCGGCTCCCGGTTGGTGCTGTGCGGCCGGCCGCCGCTGCCCGCGGGGGTGCCGGCGACGGTCGTGGACTACGACAACCGCGGCGGTGCCTTCCAGGCCACCGCGCATCTGCTCACGGCCGGCCACCGGCGGGTCCTCTTCCTGGGGGGCGCGGCGGGCTTCAGCAGCGCGGAGCAGCGGCGCCTCGGCTACCGTGACGCGCTGCGCGCCCACGGCGCGCCCCACGACGAGGAGTTGGACACGACCGGGAACTACACCCGGCAGTCGGGTTACCTGCGCACCCGGGAGGCGCTGCGCACGGGCGTCGGGTTCACGGCGGTGTTCGCGGGGTCCGACATGGTCGCGCTGGGGGCGCTGGCCGCCCTGCGCGAGGCGGGCAGGAGCGTCCCGCACGACGTCTCGGTGGTCGGCTTCGACGACGTCCCCTTCGCCACCGACCTGACCCCCGCCCTCACCACGGTCCGCGTGCCCTACGAGGAACTGGGCCGCACCGCCGTACGTCTCGCCCTGGAGCGGGAGGTCGGCCTCGCCTCCGACAACCACGTGGTGCTGAGTACGCAGTTGGTGATCCGGGACTCGGTGCATTCCGTCGGCTGACGGCGCAGCCGGTCGGCTGAGGGGCGCAGTGCCTTCAGGGCCGCGTCGACCGCTCCACTCTCCGCATGACCTCGCGGCAGAACGCCCCGACGCCGTCCGGCTCGTCGATGAACTGGTTCGGCTTGACGCAGAAGGTGGTGAAGCCCTGCTCCAGTTGTTCCGGTAGGGAGGCGAGGGCCGCGCCGAGGTCGGCCGGGGAGTGGTCGTCGGGGAAGACGGGGTCGGTGCCGCCGATCATCTCCAGGTCGGCGATGTCCCGGCCGGCCGCGGCCATGGCCTCCTCGAGGGTGTGCAGGTCCTCCGGGGTCGGGCGGCCCAACGGGTGGAAGCCGTGGCCGTGTTGGACCAGGCGGCGCAGGACGGGGCCGTGCAGCCGCCGGCCGCCGAACCACAGGCGCGGGCCGTCGGGGCGGTACGCCTTCGGCTCGAAGTACACGTCCCGGAACGGGTAGTGCTCGCCGTCGTGGGAGATCGGGGAGGGGCCCCACGCCTTGGCCCAGACGCTCAGGTGCTCGTCCAGGAGACGTCCGCGCCGGCCGAACGGCACCCCCAGCGCGTCGTACTCGTCCCGGCTCCAGCTGACCGTGGGCTGGACGACCAGGCGCCCCTCGCTGATCAGGTCGAGGGTGCCGAGTTCGCGGGCGAGCAGCAGCGGGTGCCGCAGCGGGGCGAGGACGGCGGCCGCGGCGAGGCGCAGCCGTGAGGTGACGGAGGCGATGGCGGCAAGCAGGAGCAGGGAGTTGGGCCAGGGGGTGAAGGGGTCCTGGTTGCCGGGGAGCGCGTACTCGCGGGGGTTGCCCATGACGCCGGCGGCCGCCGCGTCGGGACCGAGGACGATGTGCTCGCTGACCATGACCGCGTCGAAGCCGGCGTCCTCGGCCTCGCGGGCCCAGCGCACGGCGGTCGGCAGATCGGCCCGGCCGCCGGTCAGCGTCCAGTTCTCGCTGAGGACGAGCAGCATGCGGGGCGGGGTACTGGGGGCCAACTGTGGCTCCTCTTCTGCGTGTTCGGGATCAGCGTTCGTGAACGACGGCACCGTCGAAGACCGTGAGGTCGACCTGGACGTCCGTGATCTCGTGCGGGTCGAGGTCCAGGAGCGGTCGGTCCAGGACGCACAGGTCGGCCGCCTTGCCGGGCTGGAGGGTGCCCTTCCAGTCGTCGGCGAAGTCCTGCCAGGCCGGGGTGGCGGTGTAGGCGCGCAGGGCCTCGGCGAGTGTCACGCGCTGCTCGGGACCGCTGGTGCGGCCGCTGGCCTTGGACTCGCGCAGCAGCATCGCGGCCACGCCCTGCCGCCAGTCGGGCTCGGTGATCGGCGCGTCGGAGCTCGCGCACACCCGGACGCCGGCGTCGATCGCGGTCCGTACCGGCCACTGGTAGGCGGACCGCTCGGGGCCGACGACCTCGTCCATGAGGTCGGAGATGGTCCATTTGATGGCCGGGTTCATGTTGACGCCGTAGCCGTGCGCGGCCAGCTTCGCCAGGCTGCCGGCGCCGATGAAGTCGCCGTGGATGACGTAGTGCCGGGCGTCGGGGCGGGGTGCGGCGGTGTTCGCGGCGACGAAGGCCTCCACCACCGTGTCGATGGCCCGGTCCCCGGTGACGTGCACGCCCAGCTGGAATCCGGCCCGGTGCGCGATGCCGATCATCTCGCGCAGCTCCGCCACCTGGAGGGCCGGTGTGTCGCCGTGCACGCACAGGGCGCCGTGGCCGCCGCCGGGGTAGGGCTCGTTCATCCAGGCCGTGCGGTTCGGGGGCACGCCGTCGGCGAAGATCTTGACGCCGATCGCGTGGAGCCGGCGCGGGTCGGCGGACTCGGGGCGGTGCAGCTCCTCCAGGCCCTTGCGCAGGTCGTCGGCGGAGCCGCCCATGGGAGCGGGGAGCAGCAACACGCTGACCCGGGCGTGGAGTTCGCCTTCCGCCGCGAGTTCGGCGTACGCGGTCCAGTTGTCGGTGCTCAGGCCGCCGAAGAGGGTGCCGGTGCCGCCGGGGCCGAGGCCGGGTTCGGTGTAGCTGGTGATGCCGCGCGCGTGCAGCTCGCGCACCACGCCCTGGATGGCCTGGCGGCGCTGGGCGATGGTCGGGGCGGGGAGCGCGGCCTGCACGAGCCGCTGGGCCGCCTCGCGCAGGATGCCGGTCGGCTCTCCGTCGGCGTCGCGGTCCACGACACCGCCCGGCGGAGGTGTGGTGCCGGCGTCGATGCCGCACCGGCGCAGGGCCTCGGTGTTGGCCCACACCATGTGCGAGGAGAAGTCCGTGAGGCACACCGGGTGGTGCGGGGCGACCGCGTCCAGGTCGCGGCGGTGCGGGAAGCGGCGCGGGTCGGCCAGGCATTCGGCGAGGTAGCCCGGGTCCCAGCCCAGACCGGTGATCCACTCCCCCGGCCAGGCCGCCGCCGCGGCCTGTCGCACCGCGGCGGCGATGTCGGCGATCGAGCCCACGGCGGGGTGGCCGACGTCGATCGCGAACGGCGGTTTCGTCATGCCGTACGCGGCGCCGTGCAGGTGGGAGTCGTTGAGGCCGGGCAGGACGGTCCGGCCGCCGAGTTCGACGAGCCGCGTACCGGGCCCCGCCAGGGCACGCATCTCGGCGTCGCTGCCCGTGGCGAGGATCTCCCTGCCCCGTACGGCGACACCTTCGGTGACCGTGAAGTCGCCGTCGACGGTGAGGACCTGACCGCCGGTCAGGACGAGCGTGGGCGCGGCTTTGCGCATGGGGACCTCTCTCGGAAGGGAACGGGGTGCGGTCAACGGGCGGCGCGGGGCGCGAAGTACGCCAGCGCGGCGCCCGCCACCAGGGCGGTGCCCTGCGCCATCTGCTGCCAGAAGGTGGGCACGTCCAGCAGTGTCAGGCCGTTCTGGAGGCAGCCGAGGAACAGCACGCCGAGCAGGACGCCGAGGATCGAGCCGGAACCACCGGTGAGCGCGACCCCGCCGACCAGTACGGCGGTGAGCACGGCCAGTTCGAACCCGCTCCCCGAGGTCCCGGCGACCACGCTGTCCAGCACGGACGCCTTGATCGCCCCGGCCAGGGCGGCCGCGACGCCCGTGATCACGAACAGCGCGAAGGGCGTACGGCGGATGTCGATGCCGGAGAGGTGGGCGGCCTCCCGGTTGACGCCGATGGCGAAGACGTGCCGGCCGGCCGGGGTGAGCGCGAGGAACAGCGCGCCGGCCACCAGGACGAGCGCGGCGACGACGACCGGTGCGGCGACACCCGCGATCCGCGCTCCGCCCAGCCAGGCGAAACCGGTGCCGAAGCCGCTGAGCGGCAGCGGGAAGAGCTGCTGGGCCAGCCCTCGCACGGCGGTCAGCATGCCGAGCGTGACGATGAAGGCCGAGAGCCCGAAGTAGCAGCACAGGACGCCGTTCGCCGCGCCGACGGCCGCGCCGGCGGCGAGCGCGCCCAGGACGGCGACGACCGGGCTCTGCCCTTGCCCGGCCAGCCATCCGCCCACCAGTCCGCCGAGGGCGAGCGTGGAGCCGACGGACAGGTCGAGGTACCCGCTGATGAGCAGCAGCGCGGACGGCACCGCCACGATGGCCAGGGTGGCGGCGTCGGTGGCGATGCCCCGCAGGTTCGCCGGGTCGAGGAAGCTGCCCGTGGACAGCTGGAAGCCCACCACCATCACACCGAGCACGACGATCAACGGCTGCCGCCGCAGGGTCGTCAGCCCGCCGGAGGCCACGAGACGGGGACGGGTGAGCACGGAGTCGGCGGCGGTCATGCTGCTCCTTCGGCGGAGGCGGCGTGCTGGGTGCGGGTGTTCGGTGCGGGGGTGGCGTCGGTTCCGGTACGGCGGTCGGGACCTGTACCTGGAACCGGCACCTCGTCGGGGTCGCCGTGGTATCCCGTCCCGGTGTCATGGATCGCCGACAGCAGGGCCTCCTCGGTGAGTTCGGTGCCGGAGAGTTCGCCGGCGATCCGGCCCCCGGCGACGATCAGGCAGCGGTCCGCGAGGGCGACGACCTCCTCGGGGTCGCTGGACGCGAACAGGACGGCCGTGCCCCGGTCGGCCGCCAGGGTGGACACGACCTGGTAGATCTCCTGCCGGGCGCCCACGTCGACGCCCTGCGTGGGCTCGTCCAGGAGCAGGACGGCCACGCTCCGGGCCTCGTTGATCCACCGGCCGAGGACGAGTTTCTGCTGGTTGCCGCCGGAGAAGGCGGCGGCGGGGAGCCGGGGGCGGGCCGGTCGCAGGCCCACCGCCTCGGCGAGCGCCCCGAACACCCGGCGCTCGGCGCCCAGGGCGCGGACACCGGCGCGGGACAGGGGCCGTACGGAAGGCAGCAGCGCGTTGTCCTGCGCTCCCAGCACCGGGAACAGCCCCTGGCGGCGCCGGTCGGCCGGGACGAGCGCGATCCCGGCGGCCAGTGCCTGGGCGGGCCGCGCCGGGGTCACGGTACGGTCGCCGACGCGGACCGTGCCGCCTGCGGCTCGGCGTGCGCCGTACAGGCTCTCCAGGATCCGTGTCCGGCCCGAGCCGATGAGCCCGAACAGTCCGACGCGTTCGCCCTCCGCGACGGCGAGGCTCACCGGCCCGAAGCCGGGGCCGTGCAGAGCGTCGACGGTGAGGCGGGGTCGGGCGGAGGAGGAAGTGGAGGCGCGAAGGCCTGCGGTGGCGGGGATCGCAGGCTCAGCGGACGTCCGTCCGGCAGCAGGAGGCTCCCCCGCCGCGCCCCCGCTCGGCCGGCCCGCGATCGCCTCGACCAGTTCGCGTCGTGTCTGTCCCGCTCCGACCGACTGGTGGGTCACCCGTCCGTCGCGCAGCACGGTCACCGCGTCCGCGAGCCGTTCGACCTCCGACAGCAGGTGGGTGACGTAGACGATGGCCAGGCCCTGGGTGCGCAGGTCCTCGACGCGTTCGGCGAGCGCCGCGCTCTCGGCGGTGGACAGGGCGGCGGTCGGCTCGTCGAGGACGAGGACGGCGGCGCTGCGGCTGAGCGCCTTGGCGATCTCCACCAACTGGCGCTGTCCCATGGGCAGTTCGCCGACCAGGTCACGTGGGGAGCAGGTCGCCGCGACCCGCTGGAGCAGACCGGCGGCGACCTCCTCCTGGGCGCGGCGGTCGATCCGGCCGTACCGGGTCCACTCCTGGCCGAGGAAGATGTTCTCCGTGACGGTGAGGGCGTCGACCACGCTCAGCGTCTGGAAGATGATCGCGACGCCCGCGTCGATCGACTCGCGCGGGCTGAGGCGGGTGTACGACGTCCCGCCGACCTCGATCGTGCCCGCGTCCGGCGGGAAGGCTCCGCCCAGGCACTTGATGAGCGTGGACTTTCCGGCGCCGTTGTGGCCGAGCAAGGCGTGGACCTGACCCATCGGCACGGTCAGGTCCACGCCGTCCAGGGCCCGCACGCCGCCGAAAGACTTGCTCAGCCCCCGTACGCGCAGGTTCACCGGTGTCATGGCGGGCTCCTAGGCGTTCTGGGCGAGGAGGTCGTCGATGGCCGCGGTGTCGCCGGGGCCGACCAGGGCGATCGGCACCTGTGCGCCGGGGTCCGCCTTGCCCGCGGCGACCGCGAGGGGCACGTCGACGACGGCGTTCGCGATGTCGTCCGGGGCGAGGGCGGCCGAGGCCCGGTAGAAGGTGCCCTGCTTGATGGCGACCAGGGAGGGCACCGCGCCGTCCTGGCCGCCGACGAAGGTCTTCGCGTCGTCCTTCTTCCGGCCCGCCTGCTGGAGCGCCTTGAACCCGCCGTACGCGGCGGCGTCCGTGACACCGAGGACGAGGTTGAGGTCCGGGTGCTTGGCGAGGATCGCGTTGGTCTTGGCGAGGCCGGTGTCGGGGTCGATGGCCTGTTCCTGGGCGACCACGTCGACGCCGGGGGCGAGCTTGGTGAAGGCGTCGACCATGCCCTTGGTGCGCTCGCGGCCCAGTTCGATGGTGCTGTCGGTGAGGAAGGCGACCTTGCCCCTGCCGCCGAGCTGCTCCGCGGCCCACTTGGCCGCCGCCGTGCCGAGCAGGGTGCCGCCCTCGCGGAAGCTGAACTGGATGTCGGCGCTCTGGTGCTCCAGCGAGCCGCCGTAGGTGACCCAGATCAGCCCCGCGTCGAGGGCTGCCTCGGCGGTCGCCTCGGTGGCCTCGAAGACCATGGGGAAGGAGACGATCGCGGGCACCTTGCGGGCGACCCAGGTGGTGAGGTTGGTGGCCTGGGTGTCGGCGTTCGCCCCGTCGTTGGTGGTCAGCAGGGAGACGCCGTGCTTCTTCGCGGCGGTGGTGGAGAGCTTGACGAGCGTGGTGTAGAGCGGGAGTTGGGTGAAGGGGTAGTCCAGGCCGATCTTCGTCAGGCGGGCACCCGGCGAGGCCGCGGGCCGCGTGGTGGTCGAGGCGGCGGGCGGGGCCGAGCAGCCGGCCGCGGTGAGGGCGGCGGCGACGGCTCCGGAGTACGCGAGGAACTGTCTGCGCGTGGCCGAGGGGACGGTGGCGGACCGGCGTGTGGTCATGGCGGGGCTCTCCGAGGGGCGGGCCCGCTCCCGGCGGGCGTCCGACTGTGCCGAACAGAAAAGCCCCACCGGTCGCGCGCCACCATCCGTACAAATACCGACCCTGCGAGAAGCACGGCCACGCGCCGTCGGACACCGGCCCCGGGAGGTGTACGGCTCCGTCGTGCCCAGTGCGCCGGACGTCGTGCCCAGCGCGCCGGACGTCGTGCCAGTGCGCCGGACGTCTTGCCCGGCGCCCCTCGTATCCCTATCGTGGGCCGCACATATCGTTGGGCCCCAAACGACCTACCGTGCCCCTGAGCCGCTCCCCGGAGGCTCGCATGCTCAGCCATCACCAGATCGCGGCGGCCACCCGTATCGGCATGCTCACCCGCGAACGTGACACCGCGTCCGCCCGCGACCAGGCGCTGCGCGAGCTCGCCCGCGCGCTGCCGCTCGACGCCGCGACGCTGCTCACGATCGACCCGCTGAGCGGGGCCCACGTCCAGGTCGCGGGCATCGGGTACAGCGCGGAGACCTCCCGTGCGCTGGCCGCCGAGTTCGTCACCACGCCCTGGTACCGCAACGTCGTGAGCTGGGGGCTGCCGCCGTCCATCTCCGAGGACGCCGAGGACCCGGTGGAGTTCGGCCCCCGGTTCCGTCACGGGTGGTTCTACGCCGAGCGGGTCCGCCCGGCGGGCTTCCGGGACGGATTGACCGGGGCGCTGCGGCACCACGACAGGCTCGTCGGGCTGGTGCATCTGAGCACGGAGGGGGCCGACGCCTACGACATCGAGGCACGCCGGTTGCTCGCCTGCGTCATCCCGGCCCTCGCCGCGCTCGCCGACCCCGTGGCGCGCGCCGGCGACGCGCACGGTCTGCCGGACCACGGCGGGGCGGAACTCGTGACCGCCGACGGAACGGTCGAGCTGCCGGGCCGGGACCGCGCCCGGGTGCTGGCGGACGCGGAGTTCCAGGGCCTGCTGCGGGCGTTCGCCGGCACCGGCGGCCACCGGCTGCGGCTCCTGTGGCCGGCCGACGGCGTCTGGTACCGGGTCACCCTGCACCGGCACCGGCCGGACCCGGCGCTCACGGCGGACGCGGTGCTGGTGCACGAGACACCCACCGAGCTGCCGTACGGTCTCAGTCCGCGCGAGCTGGAGGTCCTCACCCGGGCCGCGACCGGGCAGACCAACCAGGCGATCGCGCAGGCGCTGTTCCTCTCGCCGCGGACCGTGCACAGCCACATCGAGCATCTGCTCCGCAAGACCGGGGCCGCCTCCCGCGCCGAGGCCACCGCCCTGGCGGTCCGTGACGGGCTGCTGCGGCCGGCGCCGGACCACCTGGCGTTCTTCGTGGAACGCTGAAGCCACCCTGCGGTTCGGACGACTGGAGTCCTCCCCTACCCTTCGGCTGATCGAGACTGATCGGAACACCTGTGGATCAGGGTCCGAGGCGGGGGACAGCACATGACATATCGACGTGCGGTGATACCGGCACTGTTCGGGGGTTTGCTCCTCACACTGCTGCTGTGGTGGGCGGGCGCGAGTGCCCAGGCGCTGCAACTGCGCGGCAGCACCAGCGTGTTGGACATCGACTCCGTGAACGATCTGCGGAGCTGGCTCGCGCCCTGGTCGTACGACCTGTCGGCGGCGTACGCGGACCCCGGCTCGGGTGACGGCACCCGGTACGCCGACCTCTACCGAACCGGGATGCAGATCAGGTTCGTGGCGGTCTTCGGGTTCTTCGTGGCCGGCGCGCTGCTGCTGGTCCGCAGGATTCCGCCGACGCGGGGCCGTACGCCCGCCACCCTGCTCGCGCTGTGGGTCTGGGGCCCGGTGGCCGGCACGCTGGCCGTCACGGTCTCCGCGCCCTGGCTGATCGCCGCCCGTGGGCGCGGCAGTTTCCGGATTCTGCCGCAGCTGGCGTCGGTGATCTCGTCGAGCGGGCCGGTCGTGGTGCTCGCGGCGCTGTTGACCGCCCTGCTCACGGTTGTCGTGGCACGTATCACCGTCAAGGGCGAGGCCCCGTTGCCCCGGCGGGCCGTGCCGCCGCGCGCCGCGCGTGTCGCCGCGAGCGTGGGGACCGCGGTGGTCGCGCTGTCGGTGGTGGTCCTGTCGTACGTGTCGGTGGCGGCCTGGATCCAGACGTCGTTCAGCGGGCGGGGACTGCTGTCCGAGCCCGGCGACCTGTTGCGCGAGTGGCTGCTGCTCGGGTTCTGGACGGGTCCGTCCGGCAGCCCGCTCGGTGACTGGCTGCTCTACCGGGCCGCCGACCTGCTCGTGCTGGTCGTGGTGTGGTGGTCGCTGCGCCTGCTGCCCGGCCTGTTGACCCGGACCACGGCACCGGCGATGGCGGTCGGTGGGGTCTGCGCCACCGTGCTCGGACAGACGGCGAGCGGGCTCCTGCGTGTGGCGGCCGACGACACGACCACCGTCTGGGGCCCGCTGCACCTGTTCTCGGGCCTCGGCGGGAACGTCCCCGCCAGCCTGACCTTCGGCACCCTGGCGGGTCTGGCGGCGTACGCGGCACTGCGGCTGACCGGGGGCGGGGACGACGGCGACGGGGACACCGCGAAGGTGCCCGAGCCGCAGGCCGCGCCGCTCAGTCCTCCGCAGGCATGACGCGGGTGACCTTGCCCTTGGGGGTCGCCTCCAGGTAGCCGGCCTGGCTGTACTCGTTGCTGAGGTAGACGGCCATGCCGAGCGGGGTGTCGAAGGTGTCGTTGGGCTGCCGCACCACCACGTAACGGGCGTTGGGGTTGTCGACGTTGAGCTTCTTCCCGGCCTCCTCGAAGAGCGCGGGCAGCTTGTCCCAGTTGAAGCCGTCGAGGCGGAAGGGCTGGTCGCCACCGGAGAGGCTGCCCTTGATGATGCCCTTCTCCACCCCCTGCCCGGCACGGTAGGTGTAGGTGTCGTAGGCGCTGTCGCTGCCCTTGACCATCACCTCGACGGACACGAAGTCGTCGTACGCGGTGAAGTCACCGAACCTGTCCCGGCCGGTGTCCTGTTCGATCGCCGCGATGGCGGTGCGGATGCCCTCCGGGGTGAGCAGGCTCGTGGTGGCCGAGCCCTTGGACTGCCGTGCGGCCGGGGCGGCGGACGGGGACCCCGTCGACGCCGGGGCCGTGGCGACGGACGAGGGCCCGGGATTCGCCGTGCCACCCGAGCCGCCCGAATCAGTCCCGAGGGGCAGCAGCCACCACACCAGGGCCCCGGCACCGGCGAGCGAGCTCGCGGTGACGCCGACCAGGAGCCCGAGGGCGGGGCGGTTCTCCCGGCGCTTTCGGACGGGTGCGGTGTTCGGCTGGGGCATGGCCGGGCCGGGCCCGGGGTGGACCGGCGGCGGCCCGAATCCGGTGGGGGCGGTCGCACTCCCGGGGGCGGCGGCTCCGCCGAAGGGAGCCGTCGGCGCGCCGAAGGCCCCCGGGTACGAAGGCGCCGAGCCGACGGGCGGCGCGGTCGACGGAAGGGAGCCGGTCGACTGCGGGCCCGGCGAGTGGGACCCGGCGGAGGGCTGGTTCAGCGAAGGGGAGCCGGCCGACGGCTGGTTCAGCGAAGGGAAGTCGGCCGACGGCGGGCTCGGCGGGTAGGAAGCGGGCTGGGGCCAGACGAGGGTCGCCGGACCGGTCTGCGCCGACTCGATCCCGGCCAGCATCCGGTCCAGCACGGCGGACGACGGCCGCGCCGCCGGATCGCGGACCAGCACGCTCATCAGTACGTCACTCAGGGCGCCGGCCCTGACCGGCGGCGGCACGTCCTCGTTGAGGACGGCGGCGAGCGTGGCCAGGGTGTTGCCGCGGCGCAGCGGGTGGTGTCCCTCCACGGCGGCGTACAGCATCATCGCCAGCGACCACAGGTCGGAGGCGGAACCGCCTTCGTGGCCCGAGATCCGCTCGGGTGCCATGAAGTCGGGGGTGCCGATGATGGAGCCGGTGGCGGTGAGGCTGGTCGTCTCACGGATCGCGGCGATGCCGAAGTCGGTGAGGACGGGGCGTCCGTCGGACCGCAGCAGGACGTTGGCGGGCTTGACGTCCCGGTGCTGGATGTCGGCCTCGTGGGCGGCGGTGAGCGCGGCCAGCACCCCCCGGCCGATCCGGGCCGCCTCCGCGGGCGGCATCGGCCCCTGGGCCAGCCGGTCGGCCAGGGAGCCGCCGGTGACCAACTCCATGACGATCCACGGGTAGGTGCCCTCGCCGCCGTCGACGATGTGGTGGATGGTGACGACGTTCGGATGGTCGATCCGGGCGAGGGCCCGCGCCTCGCGCAGCACCCGCTCCCGCAGGGTGCGCGCGCCGTGCGGGTCGTACTCGGCGAGGTCCCGGTCGGGCGGGCGGACCTCCTTGACCGCGACCATCCGGTGCAGCACCAGGTCCCTGGCCCGCCAGACCATGCCCATCCCGCCGCCGCCGAGACGGGCCTCCAACTCGAAGCGCCCGTCGACGACTCGTCTGCCGGGGCCTTCGCCTGCCTCACTCATGGGCGGGAGCATAGTTGCCGCCACCGACAGTGTTCGCCGCGCCCTGGGTCGGCGCCTCGATCACGGCCGGGCGGCGGCAGCTCAGTGAGCCGGGGTGCCCTCCGTCGTGCGGTGGGCCGTGGCGGTCTCCGCGGGCGCGGACCGGATGACCTGCGGAGCGGGCTCGGCCGCGCTCGTGCCCTCGGCCGGGGCGGCGGTGGACGGGGCCGCGCCGTCCTCCTTCATCGCCTTGGCCTCGCTCTTGAGGATGCGCATCGACTTGCCCAGGCCACGGGCGGCGTCCGGGAGTTTCTTCGATCCGAACAGCAGGAGGAAGAGGATCACCACGATCAACAGGTGCCAGGGTTCCAGTCCGTTGCGGAGCATTCCGTACGTCCCCTCTTTACGCTCATGGTTGCCAGCTTGCGCAACTGTACAACCACCAGCCCGGTCCCCGCCTCACTCGTCGGAGTCCTTCTTGTTCGTCGCCGCCGCGTACGCCTGAGCCGGTGTCATGGGGACCCCGTTGAGCGAGACGGTCTTGTAAGGGCTCACCTTGGCGCAGGTCTTGGCCTCGTCGGCGGTCTGCGCATGGGCGTTGGAGACCGCGGCCTTGGTGTCGGCGGGCGCCGGCGAGGACGAGCCGCCGGGGTAGGTGCTGCCGCTCGTCCAGTCCCCGCCGATCACCAGGGTCAGGCCCGTGCCCGTCCCCTGCTGCAGATGCGAGGCGGGCAGCCCGAGCGCCTTGGCGGCCGTCTGCGCCGCCGCCTTCTGACCGGTGCCGTAGGTGAGCGTGGTGGTCGCCGCGGGGCTGGGCGCGTTGGCCGTGGTCGTGGCGGAGCTGAAGCCCTGCTGGGTGAGCGCGGTCGCCACGTCGGAGGCGCGGCCGGTGATCGCGGTGCCGTTCTCGACGGTCACGGCGATCTGGGAGGCCGGCACCGCCGGGGCCGAGGCCGTCGCGGTGGCCGCCGCGGACTTCTTGCCCGAACCGGTGCTCAGGGACTGGTCGTCGGCGATGCTGGAGAAGAGGTCCTTGGCCCCCGAACCCACCACCACCCGGTTGCTGTTGTTCGGGTCGGGCGCGGTCTGCATCGTGGTGAAGGTCATCCGCTTGGTGGGGACCTTGTTCACGTCGGCCGCGAGCGAGATCAGCTTCTTCACGCTGCCGAGCCCGTCGTCCACGGTCAGCGCCTTGGTGGCGGCGTCGGCGAGGTCGTACACCGCGGTGGGGTCGGTGAGGGTGCCCGCGCTCTTGAACTTCCGGATCATCGCGCTGAGGAAGATGTGCTGCGAGATCGTACGACCGAGGTCGCTGCCGTCCCCGAAGCCGTGCCGGGAGCGGACGAACTCCAGGGCCGCCTCGCCCTTGAGGGTGTGGGTGCCCCTGGACAGCTTCAGGTGCGAGTAGGTGTCGTACACGTTGTCGCTGACGCACACGGAGACACCGCCGACCGCGTCGGACATCTTGACCACGCCGGAGAAGTCGAGCTTGACGAAGTGGTCGATGGGGATGCCGGTGAGCTGGTGGATGGTGGCGACCTGGCAGGCGGGGCCGTACTGGAGGGCGCTGTTGATCTGGCCGTAGTAGCCGGACGTGGACTGGCCGCTCTCACTGTCCTTGCAGGCCGGGACGTTGACCATGGTGTCGCGGGGGATGCTCATGACGGTGGCGTTGGAGCGGTCCGCGGATATGTGCACCACCATCTGCACGTCCGCGTTGCCGTTGCCGGTCTGCACGCCGGTCTGGGAGCAGCCGCCGCCGAGCTTGCAGTCCGCCTTGCTGGTGCGGCCGTCGGAGCCCATGACCAGGATGTTGATCGGGGTGCGGCCGAACGCGTCGGCCTTCTCCGAGCCGCCCTTGCCGTTGAGCGCGACGCTGTTGATGTTGCCGTTGAGGTGCTGGTAGAACCACCAGCCCGCGCCGGCCGTGGCCAGCACCAGGATGGCCAGACACAGTCCGGCGATCTTCAGCAGCCGCCTGCCGCGCCGGGCCGGGCGTGCTCGGCGCCGCGCCCTCTTGCCGCCGTGCGAGCGGGCCGCCGCCCTGGCCGCCGCCCGGCCCCCGGGCCGATGCGCTCCGCCGGATCCGCCCGCGCGCTGTCCGGGTACCTGGCCGGTGCGGCTGCGCGTGGTCTGACCGCCCGGGCTGTCCCACCGGTCGCTCATCTACCACTCCCACGAAACGGTCGGGCCTGTCAGGCCGGGCCGAGGGGTGGGCGGCCGGGCGTGCGCGGCGGTGTACAGGCAGGCCAAGCAGGAACTTCGCCTAGGTTGCGTAGTTGCGCAATCTAACAAACCCCTGGCCCGGCCAGCACCGAGCCCGGCGGATTTCACAGGTGAGGCATCTCATGGAGAAACGCGGCAACCTCCGGCACACTTCACCCTTCCGCCACGGCCCTTCCCGCCCGCGCCCAGTTGGCGTGCAGCCTGTCCAGGTACGCCTGGGCCTGGCTGCCCGGGGTCGCGCCGCGGGCGAAGGCCAGCATGGTGCCGGCGCCCGTGTTGTAGCCGAGGGCCAGCAGCTCGTCCTCGGTGTAGCGCGTCGACCGGGTGGCGGGCAGCTGGGCCTTCAGGTCGTGGAGGTACCAGGCCTCGGCCTCGACGGCGAGGTCGCGGTCGTCGGGCAGGTCCTGCCAGTTCCGGTTCGCGAAGTCCCGGCCCTTCTTGACCTCGTCGAAGGTGGCGCGGTGCATGTTCGCGATACCGAAGGCCGCGTCGGGCTTGTACTTCTGCCAGGCCCGCTCCAGGGCCGGGTCGTGGGGCTTGTACGCCTCGTTGTAGAGGATCGCCATCAGCAGCTGGGCGCTGACCCCGGTCTGCCGGGCACGGCTGCGCACCTGGGAGGCGTAGGCGGCGGGGTCGTACGACGACGAGGCCGTCGTCGGGGCGGACGGGGCCGTCGGACCGGTCGACGTGGTCGGCTTCGGAGTGGGGTCCGCAGGGGGCGCGGAGTCGCCCTGCGAGGTGCTGGCGGCGCGCACGACGACGTACAGGGCCAGCGCGAGGACCACGACGGGCAGCAGACGCCGAGGCCACGACGCCCGGACATCGGACATGCCTCTCCCCCTCTTCCGCCCGGCGTCGTCCTTCGTACCGGAGGCGGACTAAGAGCGGCGTGAGGCGATGCTGTGCGCGGTCGGGGCGGTACGGGCGGTCAGCTGGCCGACCATGACACGGACGACCGTCACGATGTCGGGATCGTCGACGTAGTAGACCTGCCGGCGGCCCTCACGGCGGGAGCGCACGAGCCCGGCGAGTCTCAGCTTCGCCAGGTGCTGACTGACCGCGGGGAGCGCGCCGCCCACCCGGTCGGCGAGGTGGGTGACATCGCTCTCGCCCTGGGACAGCGCCCACATGAGGTGCAGTCGAGCGGAGGAGGCGAGCAGTCCGAACGCGGCGGCCGCCTCGGTCAGCACCTCGGTGGACGGATCCTCGAAGCCCCCAGCGAGTGTCGCCACAGTCCTCTCCTGCCCCGCCCCGGTCACCGTCAACACACGTGCGACGTCCCAGTGTAGGGGCCCCGGGCGAAGGGCGGGCGGGGCCCTGACGCTTCATCGGTTGCGCAATGTAATAAGTCCGTGAAAGAACATCGACGACTTGTCATCAGTCGCCGTCGGGCCCCGCCACTCCCCCGTCCGGGTCCATAGGCTTGCGCAAACAGGCAACCCGAAGCATCGGGGCCGGGCGGACCGCGCCCGGCACCGACCCGACCGGAGGACTACGACGTGGGCATCATCGGCTGGATCATCCTGGGCCTGCTCGCCGGGGCCATCGCCAAGATCCTGCTGCCGGGCCGCGACCCGGGCGGGCTGATCGGCACCACCCTCATCGGCATCGCCGGGGCGTTCGTCGGCGGCTGGCTCTCCGCCCGCTTCCTGGACCGGCCCGTGGAGAGCCACTTCTTCGACCTGTACACCTGGGGCGCGGCGATCGGCGGCTCCCTGGTCCTGCTGATCGGCTACCGCCTGCTGTTCGGCAACTCGCGCGACTGACCGGGCAGTCGGCCGCGGAGCCGGGATTCGGGGACAGCGAGGGCCGCGTCGGTGGAGTGCGCCCCGCTCCGGAGGGCACTCGGGCGTCACCAACTACAGAGGAGGTGACACCTCGTGGAGATCTCAGGCGTCATCAGCGCGATCGTCATCGGCATCGTGATCGGTGTCATCGGCCGGCTCGTGGTCCCCGGCCGCCAGCACATAGGCATCCTGTGGACGATCCTGATCGGCATCGTCGCCGCCTTCATCGGCACGGGCATCGCGGCGGGTCTCGACGTCGCCGACACCAAGGGCGTCGACTGGGTCGAGTGGCTGATCCAGATCGCCGTGGCCGCGCTCGGGGTGGCCGCGCTCAGCAAGGTGAAGGTGCGTCACTGACGCGTGGTGGCGGCGGATCGGCCGCTGCCGTGATCCGGAGTACCAGGTACGGAGTGCCGGAAGGACTCGCGCCCGGATCGCTCTCCTACGCCCCGCTCCTGACCTGGCGCCTCTCCCGGAACAGCACGGCGAGCGGCACACGGACGCCGTAGCCCACCGCGCGCCGGGTGACGGAGGTGCCGCTGCTCTCCACGCGGGAGAGCTGGTGCTCGGCGAGGTCGAGCAGGGCCCGCTGCAACGGCCGGAACCCCGGCACCGTGGAGTCCGCCAGGGCCCGTGAGTCGGTCAGGGATGCTCTGGTCCTACGACAGGTCAGCGCCACCAACTCCCGTACGGCTGCGGTGTCCTGGCCCTGTTCGAGGTCGGCGCGGGTGACTCCGCAGCGGTCCAGGTCCTCCTGCGGGAGATAGAGGCGCCCCTCCTTCAGGTCGTCCGTGAGGTCGGTCAGGAAGTCCAGGCGCTGGAGGCCCTCGGCGAAGGACCGGCACCGCGACCGGAACAACTCGTCGCCGCCGCCCTCGTGTTGGAGGTCCTCGATCAGCATGAGGGCGGGCAGGGCGAGGTGGTCGACGTACCGCTGGAAGTCGGCCTCGGTGGCGTGGCCGGTGAAGTGCAGTTCCTCGGTGGTGGCCTTGAGGTAGGTGTGCACCCAGTGGTGGGGCAGCCGCCGTACGGCCACCGTGTGCAGGAAGGCCCGCAGCACCGGGTCGTCGGCGTGGCCGGAACGCAGCCCGGCGGTGACCTGCTCGGCCCAGGCGTGCCAGCGCGGCAGGCGTTGCTCCAACGGTCCCTGGTCGGCGAGGTCGTCGGTGCGGGCGAGGAAGGCGTAGGAGGCGACTATGTGCGGGTGCAGCGCCGGGGGCACCAGCAGGCGTACGGCGGCGTAGTGGGCGAGGATCCTGCGGGCGAAGACCCGGGCGGCGGTCGAGTAGTCCGCGCGCAGGGCACGGTCCCGTACTCCGGCGGCCGTCAGTCTGCGGTCCCAACTCGGCACGTCCTACCACCCTTTGCTCTCCGACGGGGTCACCTGGACCGCCACGGGCCGGGCCGGCGGGGCGTCGGGAGAGGCGGTCCGAGTGACCTTAACTCCCGACCGCGGGGATCGTTCAACCTTCCCTCGGATCACGCCAGTTGACGCGGGGCGCCGCTCAGGGCGTGCGGAGTGGTGGCCGGTGCCGGTGGGGCGGTGGGGGTGCGGTCGAGCCTCGGACGACGAGTTCGACCGGGGGGTCGTCGGTGTGCGGCGGATCGGCGTCGGGGTGCTCGACGGCGTGCACGAGCAGTCTGACGCCCTCCCGTGCGGCGGCCTCGAAGGGCTGGCGCACGGTCGTGAGGGGCGGGGAGACGTAGGCGAAGACTGGATTGCCGTCGAACCCGACGACACTGATGTCCTCAGGTACCCGTCGGCCCGCCTCCCGCAGGGCGTGGATGAGGCCGATGGCCATCTCGTCGCCCGCGGCGAACACCGCGGTCACCGCCCGGTCCGAGGCCAGCGCACGCCCCGCCGCGTAGCCGGATTCCGCCGACCAGTCGCCGTTGAGCAGCGGCGGCTCGTGCGCGTCCCGTGCGGCCAGGGCCGCCCGCCAGCCCTCGATCCGGTCCTTGGTGGCGTACCACTTCCGGGGGCCGGCGAGATGGTGGACGGTGTCGTGGCCCAGCTCCAGCAGGTGCTCGGTGGCGGCCCGTGCCAGCTCCCGGGCGCCCACGCTCACGGTCAGCGTCCGGGAGGCGGCGAACGAAGGCGGGGCGCCGAGGAAGAGGACGGGTACGTCGACGCGGAGCGGTACCTCTCCCTTGACGACGGGTTCGGAGACGATGACCCCGTCCACGCCCTGTTCGAGGAGTGACTCCAGTGCGCCGGCGATGCCTTCCGGGGCACCGTCGGGCGTGTTGATGACGCGCAGGGCGTATCCGGCGTCCCGTACGGCGTGTTCGATGTGCACCAGCAGGGAAGCGGTTCCATAGCCCGCGGTGCCCAGGGCGACGATTCCGAGGGAGCGGGTGCGCCCGGAGGCCAGGGCGCGGGCCGCCTGGTTCAGGCGGTAGCCGAGCTCCTCCGCGGCCGCGAGGACCCGGCGGCGTGCCTCGTCGGAGACGTACGGCTCGTCGTTGAGCACCCGGGAGACCGTCTTGCGCGACACCCCGGCCAGCCGAGCGACGTCGGCGCTCCGCGGCACGTGCGCGCTCCGGTCGGGCCCCGCATCCGGCGTCATGGACTCTCCTGTGGCTCGGTACCGCACCGCAGGTCAGCTGCTCTGACCGCGCAATCTGACCGCGCGGTCATATCTACGCGTCCCACGGGGAACGCGTCAAGGGTACCGGCACCGCCTTCGGTCCTTGCCGTATGCCCGAAGGATCCCGGAAACCGCTTTCCCCAGTCACCGTCGGAGACGCATCCGGCCTGATCAGAGAGCCATCGGCGGGACGGCCCCGGCCCGCCCGAGTCGGCGGACGAACCGGCCCTGGACGGACAGGGCGATCCTTCTCGCCCTGTCCGTCCCCTGCAGATATTCGGACACATGGTCTTGACAGTGACCCCACACAACGCACACTCTTCGTGACGTCCGCCGATCGTCTCTGTGCGATCACGTTTGATTCTGATCAGTTGGTGACGTCTTCCTCACCACCGTCTCATCGGGTCGCCGTACCGAAGCCCGGGTACGACCACCCTGTCAGGAGCCGTACATGCAGGACCTCTCCCCCTCGGGTCTCTCCCTCCCTTCGCCCAGCCGCCGCACTCTGTTGCGGGGTGCGGGTGGTGCCACCCTGCTCGCGGGTGCGGGTATTCCGTTGCTGAGCGCGTGTGGCGGCAGCGGCAGCTCGTCGGACCCGAAGACCGTGAGCCTGGGGTCGAACCAGTCGGATGCCGTGCCGAAGAAGGCGTACGGCGAGATCTACACGGCGTTCACGAAGCAGTCCGGGATCACGGTCAAGGTCAACACCAAGGACCACAACACGTTCCAGGAGCAGATCAACTCCTACCTCCAGGGCACGCCGGACGACGTGTTCAACTGGTTCGCCGGGTACCGGATGCAGTTCTTCGCGCAGAAGGGGCTCGCTTCCCCGATCGACGACGTGTGGGAGAAGATCGGCGGGAACTTCCCGGACGCGATGAAGAAGCTGTCCAAGGGAGCGGACGGCAAGTACTACTTCGTGCCGCTGACGACGTACCCGTGGGCGGTCTTCTACCGCAAGTCCGTCTTCGCGCAGCACGGCTACCAGGTGCCCACGACGTGGGACGAGCTGGTCGCGCTGTGCAAGCAGATGAAGAAGGACGGCCTGGTGCCGATCGCGTTCGGTGACAAGGACGCGTGGCCGGCGATGGGCACCTTCGACCAGATCAACTTCCGGCTGAACGGCTACGACTTCCATGTCGAGCTGATGGCGGGCAAGGCGTCGTGGACGGACGCGAAGGTCAAGGGTGTCTTCGATCACTGGGCGGAGCTGCTGCCGTACCACCAGGACGGTTTCATGGGCCGCACCTGGCAGGACGCGGCGCAGACGCTGGTGGCGAAGAAGGCGGGCATGTACCTGCTGGGCACGTTCGTGGCGCAGCAGTTCACCAACAAGGCCGACCTGGACGACCTGGACTTCTTCGCCTTCCCGGAGATCAACCCGGCGTACGGGCAGGACACCGTCGAGGCGCCCACCGACGGCTTCATGGTGAGCAAGTCGCCCAAGAACAAGGCGGGGGTGACCAAGCTGCTGGAGTTCCTGGGCACGCCCGAGGCGGAGGAGATCTACCTCAAGGGCGACCCGAGTGTGGTGGCCGCCTCGAACAAGGCCTCCACGGCCTCGTATTCGCCGCTGCAGAAGAAGGCGTTCGAGATGATCTCGGGGGCCAAGACCCTGACGCAGTTCATGGACCGTGACTCGCGTCCGGACTTCACCTCGACGGTGATGCAGCCCTCGCTGCAGAAGTTCCTCCAGAACCCCAAGGGCGTCGACAGTCTGCTGTCCTCGATCGAACGCCAGAAGAAGACGATCTTCGCATCCTCATGAGCATCGAAACCCAGACCCCGAAGGCGGCGCCCACCGTGCCGCCTTCGGGCCCTGCCCCCCGCAAGGTCCCCCGGGGACACAGCCGTCTGCTGACCCGCCGGGACCGGATCACCCTCGCCCTGATGGCCGGGGTGCCGACCATCCTCCATGTCGCTCTCGTATGGGTGACCGCGCTGGCGTCCATCGCGTTGGCCTTCACCAGCTGGGACGGGATCGGCTTCGACTCGATCAAGTGGGTCGGCCTGGACAACTTCCGTCAGTTGTTCACCGACAACCCGCAGTTCTGGCCGGCCGTCGAGCACAACGTCATCTGGTTCGTCGTGCTCATCCTGATCCCGACCCCGTTCGGCCTGTTCCTGGCCGTCCAGCTGGACAAGAAGATCCGCTTCTCCCGCCTCTACCAGACCGCGTTCTTCCTGCCGGTCGTGGTCTCCCTGGCGGTCACCGGGTTCGTGTGGCAGCTGGTCTACAACCCCGACACCGGCCTGATCAACAGCCTCATCGGCGCGAACAAGCCCGGCCACTACATCGACTGGATCGGCGACCCCAAACTCAACCTGTGGGCCGTGCTGATCGCCGCGTCCTGGCGCCACACCGGCTACATGATGATCCTCTACCTCGCCGGACTGAAGGGCGTCGACCCCTCCCTGCGCGAGGCGTCCTCGCTGGACGGCGCGAACGAGTGGCAGACGTTCAAGAACGTCATCTTCCCCACCCTGCGCCCCACCAACACCGTCGTCCTGGTGGTCACCATCATCGAGGCGCTGCGCGCCTTCGACCTGGTCTTCGTCTTCAACAAGGGCGCCCAGGGCACCGAACTGCTGTCGATCCTGATCACCAACAACATCATCGGCGAGTCCAGCCGGATCGGCTACGGCTCCGCGATCGCCGTGGTCCTGCTGGTCATCTCCCTCGCGGTCATCATCCCCTACCTGATCGCGACCTTCCGGAAGGAGCGGCAGGCATGAGCACCCTCGCTCTCAAAACCAAAACGCCGATCCGCCCCGCCCGGATCCTGCTGCACGTCTTCCTCGCCGGCACCGCACTGGCCTGGCTCGCCCCCCTTCTCTGGGCGATCTACGCAGCCCTGCGCCCCTACAGCGAGACCAGCAACAAGGGCTACGTGTCCTGGCCGGACAAGCTGACCTTCGACAACTTCACCAACGCCTTCCAGCAGTCCGACATGCTCCACTACCTCGGCAACACGCTGATCATCGCCATCCCGGCGGTACTGATCACGCTGCTGCTGTCGTCGATGGTCGCCTTCTACGTCTCCCGCTTCGACTTCCGCCTCAACATCGCCCTCCTGCTGGTGTTCACCGCCGGCAACCTGCTCCCCCAGCAGGTCATCATCACCCCCCTGTACCGGCTCTACCTCCTCGTCGACCTGCCCGGCATCACCATGAGCGGCAAGCTCTACGACTCCGCACTCGGCCTGGTGCTGATCCACGTCGCGTTCCAGTCCGGGTTCTGCGCCTTCGTACTCAGCAACTACATGCGCATGCTCCCGCACGAGCTGACCGAGGCCGCCCTCGTCGACGGGGCATCGGTGTGGCGGATGTACTGGCAGATCGTGCTCCCGCTGTGCAAACCGGCCATGGCCGCCCTGGGCACGTTGCTGTCCATCTGGATCTACAACGACTTCTTCTGGGCCATCGTCCTGATCTCCACCGGGGAGAACATGCCGATCACCAGCGCCCTGAACAACCTCTCCGGCCAGTACTTCACCGACCCCAACCTGGTCGCCGCCGGCGCCCTCCTCACCGCGATCCCCACCCTGATCGTCTACTTCGTACTCCAGCGCCAGTTCGTCAGCGGACTGACCCTCGGCGCCAACAAGGGCTGACCACAGCCCCGTTCGAAAGCGACTCTGAATTGACTACCGCACGCCGTCTTCGCCTTCCCGGAATCGCCTACGGCGGCGACTACAACCCCGAGCAGTGGCCCGAGGAGGTCTGGATCGAGGACGTCCGTCTCATGCGCGAGGCGGGCGTGAACATGGTCAGCGTCAACATCTTCTCGTGGGCGCTGCTGGAGCCCCGCGAGGGCGAGTTCGACTTCTCGCGCCTGGACCGGATCCTCGCCCTGCTCCACGAGCACGGCATCGCGGCCGACCTCGCGACCCCCACGGCGGCCCCACCGGCCTGGTTCTTCCGCAAGCACCCGGAAGCCCTGCCGGTCGACAAGGACGGCCGGGGACTGTCGTACGGCAGCCGCCAGACCTTCTGCCCCTCCAGCCCCGCGTACCGCGAGGCTGCGCTGCGGGTCGCCCGGGCGCTCGGGGAGCGGTACGCCGACCACCCGGCCGTGGTGATGTGGCACATCCACAACGAGTACGGCTGCCACAACGCCGAGTGCTACTGCGACACTTCGGCCGAGGCCTTCCGCCGCTGGCTGCGGGACCGGTACGGAGACCTCGCGGCCCTCAACGACGCCTGGGGGACGACCTTCTGGAGCCAGTGGTACTACGACTGGGACGAGGTCATCCCGCCCCGCGCCACCGGCGCCGTCCCCAACCCCACCCACCAGCTGGACTGGCGGCGCTTCTGCAGCGACGAGCAGCTGTCGCTGTACACCGCGGAACGGGACGTGCTGCGGGAGGCTTCCGCGGACATCCCCGCCACCACCAACTTCATGGTGAACTTCAGCATCGAGGCGCTGGACTACTGGCGCTGGGCACCGGAGTTGGACATCGTCTCCAACGACCACTACCTGCGCTCGACCGACCCGGAGTCGCAGATCGACGTCGCGCTCAGCGGTGACCTCGTGCGCTCCATGGCCGGTGGCCCGTGGCTGTTGATGGAGCACTCCACCGGGGCGGTCAACTGGCAGCCGGTCAACAGGGCCAAGGATCCCGGCGAGATGCGCCGCAACGCCCTCGCCCACGTGGCCCATGGTGCCGACGGCATCGCCTTCTTCCAGTGGCGGGCCGCGAAGGCGGGTGCCGAGCAGTGGCACTCGGCGATGCTGCCGCACGCGGGCACGGACAGCCAGATCTGGCGGGACGTCGTCCGACTCGGCGCCGATCTGGGTGCGTTGGCCGAGGTGCGGGGCAGTACGACCGCCGCCCAGGTCGCGGTGGTGTGGGACTGGAACGCCCGCTGGGCCCTGGAGCAGCCGTCCCAGCCCAGTGGCGAACTGCGCTTCGTGGACCTGGTGCGGGACTGGTACCGGCCGCTGTGGCACGCCGGCGTGGCCGTGGACTTCGTGCGACCCGACGCGGACCTGTCCTCCTACCGTCTCGTCCTCGTGCCGAGTCTCTATCTGGTCGACGACGCCGGCGCGGCCAACCTGACCGGCTTCGCCGAGCGCGGCGGCACGCTGGCCGTCGGCTTCCACAGCGGCGCCGTGGACGCCAACTGCCATGTGCGGCTGGGCGGTTACCCGGGGGCCTTCCGGGACGTCCTCGGGGTGTCCACCGACGAACTCTTCCCGCTGCTGCCCGGCGAGACGCGGCACCTCACGGGAGCGGTCCCGGAGGGCGCGAGCGCCACCCTGTGGTCCGAGCGCGTCCGGCTCGCGGGCGCCGAGGCGGTCGCCGCGTACGGCGACGGGCCCCTGGCGGGTGGACCGGCCGTCACCCGGCACGCTTCGGGCGCCGGAACCGCCTGGTACCTGGCGACGCGCCCCGACCCGGCGACCCTGGACGCGCTGCTCACCCGCATCGTCGAGGAGGCCGGCGTCCAGCCGGTCCTCGCCGGCCTGCCGACCGGTCTGGAGGCCGTCCGGCGCACCGGCGCCGACGCCGCGTACCTGTTCCTGATCGACCACGGCGGGAGCGGCGCCGAGGTCCCGGCCGAGGGCGTCGAACTGCTCACCGGCAAGGACGTCGGCGGCTGGGTCACCGTCCCGCCGGGGGGTGTCGCGGTCGTCCGCGAGCCGCGCGACCAGGGATGAAGAGGTACGGAAGAGCCGGGCATGAGCGCGGCTCTTCCGGGTAGCAGGGACATGCCTACCGGGGAGGGGCCGTCACACCTGGGGAGGTCGCGGCGGCCCTTCCCTCCCCGGGCCCCAGTCCGTCAGCACCGGGTCGCTCCCTGAGGTCGGGGGCGGCCCGGTGCGCGTCCCGGTGGGCCCGGCAGGGGAGAATGGGGCCGTACCCAACGGTCGACCTTGCGGAGGAGCGGGGAAATGCAGAACGCGCGAGCGGGACAGGTCGCCGGGCCCGAGGACCTCATCGACGTGGCACGTCTGGTCACGGCGTACTACGCACTGCACCCCGACCCGGCCGAGCCGGGGCAGCGGGTGGCGTTCGGCACCTCGGGGCACCGCGGCTCGTCCCTCGCGGCGGCCTTCAACGAGGACCACATCGCGGCCACCAGCCAGGCCATCTGTGAGTACCGTGCCGCCCAGGGCACCGACGGCCCCCTCTTCCTCGGCGCCGACACCCACGCTCTGTCGGAGCCCGCGCGGATCACGGCGCTGGAGGTCTTCGCGGCCAACGACGTGACCGTGCTCATCGACGAGGCCGACGGCTACACGCCCACCCCGGCCGTCTCGCACGCCATCCTCACCCACAACCGGTCACGCACCTCCGCGCTCGCCGACGGCGTGGTGGTCACTCCCTCGCACAACCCGCCCGCCGACGGCGGCTTCAAGTACAACCCGCCCAGCGGCGGCCCCGCCGGTTCGGAGGCGACCTCCTGGATCCAGGACCGCGCCAACGAGATCATCACGGGCGGCCTGAAGGACGTACGGCGGATCCCCTACAGCCGTGCCCTCACCGCGCCCGGCACCGGCCGCTACGACTTCCTCGGCACCTATGTGGCCGATCTGCCGAACGTGCTGGACCTGGACGCGATCCGGTCGGCCGGGGTGCGCATCGGCGCCGATCCGCTGGGCGGCGCCTCGGTGGCCTACTGGGGCCGGATCGCCGAGCAGCACGCGCTCGACCTCACGGTGGTGAACCCGCTCACCGATCCCACCTGGCGGTTCATGACGCTGGACTGGGACGGCAAGATCCGCATGGACTGCTCGTCGCCGTACGCCATGGCCTCACTGATCGAGCAGCGCGACCGCTTCGACATCGCCACCGGCAACGACGCCGACGCCGACCGGCACGGCATCGTCACCCCGGACGCGGGGCTCATGAACCCCAACCACTACCTGGCCGTGGCGATCTCGTACCTGTTCTCCCACCGGGAGCGGTGGCCCGCGGGTGCGGGGATCGGCAAGACCCTGGTGTCGTCCAGCATGATCGACCGGGTCGCGGCGGACGTCGGCCGGCCGCTGGTCGAGGTCCCCGTCGGATTCAAGTGGTTCGTGGACGGTCTGTCCGACGGCACGCTCGGCTTCGGCGGCGAGGAGTCGGCGGGCGCGTCCTTCCTGCGCCGGGACGGCTCGGTGTGGACCACCGACAAGGACGGCATCATCCTGGCCCTGCTGGCCTCCGAGATCACGGCGGTCACCGGAAAGACCCCCTCGCAGCACTACGCCGGGCTCACCGACCGCTTCGGCGCGCCCGCCTACGCGCGCGTGGACGCGCCGGCCAGCCGCGAGGAGAAGGCCCTGCTGGCCAAGCTGTCCCCGCGCCAGGTCACCGCCGACACCCTCGCCGGCGAGCCGGTCACCACGGTCCTCACCGAGGCCCCCGGCAACGGCGCCGCCCTCGGTGGCATCAAGGTCGGCACCGCCAACGCCTGGTTCGCGGCCCGTCCTTCGGGCACGGAGGACGTCTACAAGATCTACGGCGAGTCCTTCCTCGGCCCGGACCATCTGCGCCAGGTGCAGGAGGAGGCCAGGTCGGTGGTGCTGGGGGCGCTGGAGGCCTGACGCGGCTCCCCGCGGGGCGGCTCTGCCTCCGGGGCCGGCTCGTCCTCCGGGGCCCGGCTAGGCAGCGTGGCTGCTCGGTGCCCGGTCCCGGTTCCGGGGCACGCGGGTCGGTCTGGTCCGCCGTACGAGAGCCGCCGCGGCCGTGTCCCACTCGGGGTGCTCGAAGGTGAAGCCCTCGGCCCGCAGCCGCCCCGGGACCACCCGGCGGCTCTTGAGCAGCAGCTCCGTGTCCGAGCGCAGCGCGAACGCGCCCACCTCGGCCATCCAGCGGGTCGCGGGCAGTCCTGCCGGCACGCCCCAGGCCGTGCGGAGCGCCCGCATGAAGTCGCGGTGCGGGAGGGGGCCGGGCGAGGCGAGGTTCACCGGTCCCTCGATGTCGTCACGAGCGATCAGGAAGTCCACCGCTCGTACGAAGTCCTCCTCGTGGATCCAGGAGACGTACTGCGCGCCGCCCGCCACCGGGCCGCCGAGTCCGAGTCGCACCATCCGCGACAGGACGTCGAACACACCGCCCCGGTCGGGGGTCATGACCATCGCCGCGCGCAGCGCCACCTTGCGGGTGGCGGGTGTCGGCGCCTCGGTCTGCGCCCGCTCCCAGTTCTTCGCGATCTCGACGCTGTAGGCCCAGTAGTCCGGCACCCCGGTCTCGGAGCCGCCGATCACCCCGGTCGTCTCGTCGTGGGCGGCGTCGAAGCGGTGGGCGTAGATCGTCGCCGTGCTCATCTGCAACCAGACCCGCGGTGGCCGTACGGCGCCGGCGATCGCCTCTCCGACCACGCGCGCGGAATGCACCCGGGAGTCCGTCATCGCCCGCAGGTTCTCGGCGGTGTAGCGGCAGGACACGCTGCGCCCGGCCAGGTTGATCACGGCATCGCTGCCGTCGACCGCCTCGGCCCAGCGGCCGAGGGTGACGCCGTCCCAGGCGATGTGGTGCGGGCGCGTGGGACGCCGGGTCAGCACCGTCACCTCGTGGCCGGCCGCCGTCAGGGCACGGTCGAGGACCGTGCCCACTTGTCCGGTTCCCCCGGGCAGCACAACCTTCATGGGATCTCCCTCAGCAGCGTCGGGCTTCAGCATAGCCACGATTTTTGAACATGTTCAACTGAGGGGTGCGGGAGGGCCGTGTGGCGGCTCGGGGATCACGCGGCCCGGAGGTCAGGGCCGGTCGGTGCGGTCGGTGCGGTCGGTCCGCACCCGCTGCGCCACGTCGCGCAGCTTGATGTTGTGTTGCTGGGAGATGCGGCGCAGCACGTTGAACGCGTCGTCCTCGCTCATGCGGTGCCGTTCCATCAGGATGCCCATGGCCTCGCCGATGGCGTGCCGGGTCTTCATGGCGTCCTCGAGCTGGTCGATGGCGCGGGCGTCGGCCAGGGCCACGGCGGCGTGCGAGGCCAGCAGCCAGCCGGCGGTCTCGATGTCCTTGCCGAAGGCTCCGGGGCGCCGGGAGTACAGGTTCAGCGCGCCGAAGTCCTCGTCGTGGGTGTAGAGCAGCACGCCGGTCATGCTGCCGATGTCCAGTTCCCGGGCCGCCGCGGCGAACCGCGGCCAGTTCGGCTGCGACTCGCGCATGTCGGCGATCCGGAAGACCCGCTCGCCGTTCTGGCGGCCGGCGAGGTCGAAGCACGGTCCCTCGGCCAGTTCACCCTGGAGCCGGTCGGAGGCCTCGACCACGTCCCCGCAGGCGGACAGGGTCACGGCCCGGCCCTTGCGCACCGCGAGGATCCCGGCCGCGTCGCAGCCGTCGACCATTCTCACCGCCGAGGCCACGATTTCGTCCAGCGTGCCCTGCACCGAGTCCTGCGCCAGCAGGTTCCGCGCGAGCAGGGCCATCGACTCGGCGAATTCTCGCCACTCCACCGCCACCACCCGTTTCGGTCATCCGTGCGAACACCCTACCGTCGTGCCGTGCGCCCCGGCGGGCTCGGCGCCGGGGCGGGACGTGCTGTGACCCCGCGCCACGCACGGCCACCGCCGCGCCGTACCGCTTCGGAGCTGCGCCCCGGCGGCCCTGCGGACCACTCCCCCGTCGCCGTCGGCATCAAGGCCGTCGCCTACCCCGGCCCGGCCGAAACAGACCCCACCGAGCCTCACCACTTCCCTCGACGCCGTACGAGCACGGCGACGGGGGCCGCCGCGAGCAGTACCGCCAGTGCCGCGTAGCCGTAGGTGAGAGTCGTGGCCGTGGCGACGGCGGCGACGAGCAACGGGCCGCCCGCGTCGCCGAGTTCGCGGCCGAGTTCGGCGGAGCCCATGGTCTGGCCCAGGCGTTCCGGCGGGGTCGACGAGGCCAGGGCGGCGAAGCCGAGCGGGGTGATCAGTCCGGTTCCGGCGCCGATCAGGGCGGCCGCGCACAGGACGCCGGTCAGGCCCGGCAGCATCGCGCAGGCCATGCCGGCGGCGGTGACGAGCAGCCCCGCGAGCAGACCGGAGCGGGTGGTGAGGCGCCCCTCGTCGAGGGCGCGCCCGGCCCTGGGCTGGACGAGGGCGGCGCAGGCGGCGAGGACGGACACGGCGGCACCGGTGGCGACCGTGCCGAGACCCGCGGCCCGGCCCGAGACGGGCAGGAAGCCGACGCCGACGGAGAGGGCCGCGGTGGCCGCCGCCAGTGCGGCGGTCGGGGCGAGGAAGACGGGGTCCGCGAGGCGCCGCGCCAGGTCCAGCACGGTCTGCCGGGCCTTGGGCAGCGGCGGTACCACGGGTACGGCGACGGCGGCCCAGACCGCCACGGCCGCGCCCAGCACCGCCAGCACGGTGAACAGCAGCCGCAGTCCCCCGGCCCAGACCAGGACGCCGCCGAGCAGCGGGCCGAGGGTGTAGCCGATGGACTTGTAGAAGCCGTAGCTGCCGAACGCGCGGCCGTGTCTGGCGGCCGGGTTGAGCCGGGCCACCAGGGCGGACGCGGACGGGGAGAACGCCGAGGCCGCGGCGCCCTGGCCCAGACGGGCGGCCCAGAGCCAGCCGGGGCTGTCGGCGAGGACGTACAGCGCGGAGGCGGCGGCGAAGGCGACGAGGCCGCCGAGCAGCACCGGGCGCGCGCCGATCCGGTCGGCGAGGGCGCCGAACACCGGCTTGAGGAGCACCTCGGCGCCGTCGTACAGGGCGAGGAGGCCGCCCAGTACGAGCAGCGAGGTGACGGCGTCGTCGGAGAAGCCGCCGAGGTTGGCGGCGATGCCGTGGGCGCCGAAGGCGGTGGTGAAGCCCGCCGCGTACAGGGGCCGCATCTGCCGGGCCGGGGCCGCCTGCCGGGGTGCCGAGGTGGGGTTCACCGGTCGTCGGCCGGGGTCTCATGGAGGGCGGCGAAGACGCGTTCCGCGTAGTCCTCGCAGGCGGCCGCGCACTGCTTGAGGCGCTCCCCGGCCCGGGCCGCCTCGGGGGTGCCGAAGACGTCCCGGGCGGTCAGGTCGCGGTGCCAGCGCCGCAGCCGCTCCAGCGACTGCTCCTCTTCCTCCAGTTCGGCGAGGGTGAACTTGGCGATGCGGATCTCCTTGGCCAGTTCCTCCTCGAACTTGCCGCAGTCCGCCAGGAACTCCGCCCAGTCCGCGGACCGGGCCGCGCCGAACAGCTCGCGGAGCCGGGCGGCGTCCTGCGGGCCGCGCCCCGACGCGGTGAGCGTCACCGCCTGCCCGCCGGCCTTCTCGGTCAGTGCGAGCGCCCGCGCGACGCCGTCGGCGAAGACCGGCACGTCCGGTACGGCCCAGATGCCCTGGCCGAGCGAGAGCGCGCCGATCTTCCGCAGCTCGCGCCAGACCGCCACCCGGTGCCGGGACGGCTCGGCGTCCAGTTTGATCACGAGAACGAGCCAGCGGACCGGCGCTTCTTCCTTCGTCACACACCAGAATGTATCAGCTGTTACATCAACGGGATCAGCGCGTCCAGTAGCGGATGTTGCGGAAGCGGGCCTCCGCCCGTCCCGAGCCGTGGTTGTAGACGCCGTTCTTGAAGTAGCGGGTGGCCGGGCCCCGGTCGGCGACGGTCAGGACGAGGGCGTTGTCGAGGTAGACCTTGACCGTGCCGGTGCCGGTGGTCGCCTGGTGGGCGATCTTCACGTTGAACCAGGTGTCGTACGCCCCCGTTCTGAGCACCGTGCCGTCGTAGCGGCGCACGGTGCCGCCGCTCGTGTCGTAGACGTTGAGCATGATGTCGGTGGCCGGGGTGCCCGAGGGGTGGACGCCGCGCAGGATCTGCACGAAGGACGCGCCGTCCGTGCCGGAGGGCAGGTGGACGTCGGCGTCCCACATGCGGTTGCCGGTGGTGTAGTCGACCTTCCAGCGCATCTCGGTGCGCGGGTCGGTGGAACTGCCCTCTTCGAAGGGCTCGTCGGTGGCATACACCCACATCCGGTGGACCCCGCCGCTGTAGCCGTGCCGCTCGCCGAGGTCGAGGTTCCAGGGCTTCTGCCAGCTGTAACTGAACGAGGTCTGGGTCCAGCCGTCCGTGGGATCGGCGGCCGCGGCGGCGAGCGCCGTACGCGGCACAGCGAGCGCGGCCCCGCCGGCCAGCAACCCGGTCCCGGTCCGTAACAGTGATCTCCGATTCATCGTGTGCCCTTTTCGGTGAGGTGGTGCCGGGGGCGCGCCGGAGTTGGTGCGCGCCGTGCCGGAGAGAACCTCAACACATCGGAGGAGTCAATGACTTGGGGACGGCTCGCGGCTCGTCAAGGGCAAGGTTGAGACAAGCCGGCCGCCCCGCAGTCGATATACACCCGATGTATCGCCGGTCAGGCTGCCTCGCGCCTGCTGTCCGCGTGTGCGCGGATGACGTCGGCGTACCGGTGACCGGTCCCCTTGATCGTGCGCTTCTGGGTCGTGTAGTCGACGTGGACGAGGCCGAACCGCTTGTCGTAGCCGTACGCCCACTCGAAGTTGTCCAGCAGGGACCAGGCGAAGTACCCGGCCAGCGGGGCGCCCTTGCGGGCGGCGGACGCGCAGGCGACGAGGTGGTCGATCAGGTACTCCTGGCGTTCCGGGTCGTCGATCGTGCCGTCGGGGCGGACGACGTCGGGGTACGCGGAGCCGTTCTCGGTGACGTAGAGCCTGCGAGCGCCGTACTCGTGCGTCAGGCGGAGCAGCAGGGTCTCGATGCCGCTCGCGTCGATCTCCCAGTCCATGCCGGTGCGCGGGACACCGGGGCGGGCGACCTCGCGGACCCGGGGTGCGGGCGCGGCGGGGTCGTCGGCCACGGTCGCCGGCATGTAGTAGTTCAGGCCCAGCCAGTCCAGGGGCTGGGCGATCGTCGCCGAGTCGCCGGGCTTCTCCGGGAGTTCGACGCGGTAGACCTCGCGCATGTCGTCGGGGAAGCCGCGGCCGTGGATCGGGTCCAGCCACCAGCGGTTGGTGTGGCCGTCCATGCGGCGGGCGGCGGCGAGGTCCTCGGGCCGGTCGGTGGCGGCGTGGATCGTGGAGAGGTTGTTGACGATGCCGACCTGGGCGCCGGGGGCCGCCGCGCGGATCGCCCGGGTGGCCAGGCCGTGGCCGAGGAGCAGGTGGTAGGAGGCGCGGACGGCGGCGGTGAGGTCGGTCAGGCCGGGGGCCATCTTGCCCTCCAGGTGGCCGATCCACGCCGAGCACAGGGGTTCGTTGAGCGTGGTCCAGTGGTTCACCCGGTCACCCAGTCGTCCGGCCACGACCGAGGCGTACGCGGCGAAGTGCTCGGCGGTGTCGCGCGCGGGCCAGCCGCCGCGGTCCTGGAGCGCCTGGGGCAGGTCCCAGTGGTAGAGGGTGACGGACGGGGTGATGCCGGCGGCGAGGAGGCCGTCGATCAACTCGTCGTAGAAGTCGAGGCCCTTGGCGTTGACCGGGCCGTCCCCGCCGGGCACGACGCGCGGCCAGGCCACGGACAACCGGTAGGCGTTGGTGCCGAGTCGGCGCATGAGGTCGATGTCCTCGCGCCAGCGGTGGTAGTGGTCGCAGGCGACGTCGCCGGTGTCGCCGCCCGCGACCTTGCCGGGCGTGTGCGAGAAGGTGTCCCAGATCGAGGGGGCGCGTCCGTCCTCGGCGACGGCCCCCTCGATCTGGTAGGCGGCCGTGGCCGTGCCCCACAGGAAGTCCTGCGGGAGTGCGGCGAGGTCGATGGTCACGAAAGTCCTTTCGGGGTGGGTCACTTGACGGCGCCCGCCGTCAGCCCGGCGACGAGATAGCGCTGGAGGAGCAGGAACCCGGCGACCACGGGGACGCTGACGACCAGCGAGGCGGCCATGATCTGGTTCCAGTACACGTTGTTGAGGGTGGAGTAGCCCTGGAGTCCGACGGCGAGGGTGCGGGTGGTGTCGTTGGTCATGACGGAGGCGAAGAGCACCTCGCCCCACGCGGTCATGAAGGCGTAGACGGCGACCGCGACGATCCCGGGGATCGCGGCGGGCACGACCACCCGGAACAGCGCCCCGAGCGGGCCGCACCCGTCGACCAGGGCCGCCTCGTCCAGGTCGCGGGGCACCGAGTCGAGGTACCCGATCAGCATCCAGATCGAGAACGGCAGCGAGAAGGTGAGGTACGTCAGGATCAGCCCGCCGCGCGAGCCGAACAGGGCGATCCCGGTGGCGTTGCCGATGTTGACGTAGATCAGGAACAGCGGCAGCAGGAAGAGGATGCCGGGGAACATCTGCGTGGACAGCACGGTGACCGTGAAGACGCGCTTGCCCCGGAAGTCGTAGCGGCTCACCGCGTACGCGGCGAAGACCGCGATGACGACCGAGCAGACCGTCGCCGCGCCCGCCACGATCAGCGAGTTCACGAAGTAGCGGGCGAGCGGGATCGTCGACCAGATGTCGATGTACGGCCGGATGGTCACCTCGCTCGGCAGCCAGTGGAACTGCCCGGTGACGTCCGCGAGCGGCTTCAGCGAGCTGGAGACCATGACGTACACCGGCAGCAGCACGAAACCGGTGAGCAAAGTGAGGAAGATCCGCCGGGACCACAGGAACGAACGCGGCGGTGCCATGGGCGAGTGGGGGCTAGACATCGGCCGGCTTCCTTCCCCGTGAGGTCAGCAGGAGGTAGACGCCCGTCACCACGAGCAGGAACAGCAGCAGGAGGACGGACATGGCCGAGCCGGTGCCGAAGTTCCAGGTGACGAAGGAGGCTTGGTAGATGTGGACCGAGATGAGGTCCGCCGCCTCCGGGGCCGACTTGCCGAACAGGACGTACGGCGTGTTGAAGTCGTTGAAGGTCCACAGGAACAGCACCAGGAGCAGGACCTGGTTGACCGGGCGCAGGGACGGCAGCGTGATCCGGCGGATCTGCTGCCACAGGCCCGCGCCGTCCAGTGCCGCCGCCTCGTACAACTCCCCCGGGATGTTCTGGAGTCCGGCCATCACGATGAGGAAGGCGAACGGCCAGCCCTTCCACACCGACACCGTCAGCAGCGCCCAGAAGCTGTTGTCGCCGATGAGCCAGAAGGACGGCTTGTCGGTGAGGTGCAGCTGGTCGTGCAGGACGTGGTTCACCAGGCCGTTGTCGTGCTGGAACATGAACACCCAGGTGATGACGGCCGCGTAGACCGGCAGGGCGTACGGCACCAGGAACAGGGCGCGCAGCAGGCCCCGGCCGCGGAAGGTGTCCTGCATGAAGACCGCCGCCGCCGTGCCGATCAGCCAGCACAGGCCGACCGACAGCAGCGTGAAGGCGACGGTGACGAGGAACGAGTGCAGCAGGGCCTCGCCGACGGGGGCGTCGAAGTCCACCGACACCTTGTAGTTGTCGAGGCCGGACCAGGGCGCGGCGCCCCAGTCGCGGATGTAGAACTGGGTGAGCTCCTTGAAGCTCATCACGGCGCCGATCACCATCGGCACCAGGTGGACGAGGAGTTCGAGGAGCAGGGCCGGCAGCAGGAGCAGGTACGGCAGCCCGAGGCGGCGGATCCTTCCGGGGCGGCGGCGGGGATGAGGATGCGCCGCCCCGGAAGGGGTCTCGCCCACGGACTGCTCCGCGGGAGCGGTGGTGGTCATCGTGCTCACTTCGTCGGCATCTGCTGCTGGGCCTTCTCCAGCGCCGCCTTCACCGACTCGGTGGTGATCGCGCGTCCGGCGGCCGCGTCGGCGAACAGGTCCTTGACGGCGGTTCCGACGGCGGTCTCGAACTGGGACTCGTCGGCGACCTGCGGCAGCGCGGCGGCGCTGGTGGCGAGGGTGTCCTTGAGGACCTTGTTGGCGCCCGAGCTGAAGGTGGTGTCCGCCTGGACGGTCCTGACCGGCGGTATGGAGCTGTAGGCCGTGTTGAGGATCTTCTGCTCGGCGTCGCCGGTCATGAACTTCACGAACTTCTTGGCGCCGTCGATGTTGTCGGTGTTCTTGAAGACGGCGAGGTTGATGCCCATGACGGCGGAGTTGACCTGGGTGCCGGTGCCGGGGGTGCCGGACTGCACGGGCACCGGGGCGATGCCGTACTTGTCCTCGCTCATGCCCTGGGACTTCAGGTTGGCGGACGCGGACTGCCACAGGAGCATGGCCTGGTTGCCCTTGGCGAAGTCGCTCACCGACTGGTTCTGGGCGTACTCGGCGTCGCCGGTCGGGATGACCTTGTCCTTGGCCATGAGGTCGACGTACTGCTTGACCGCGGCCACGACCTTGTCGTTGGTGAAGTCGGGCTTGCCGTCGGAGGTGAAGAACTCGCCGCCGTGCTGCTTGGCGAAGACGAAGACGTGGTGGATGTTCTCCGACAGGTTCGCGCCCTCGGCTCCGAGCGCGGACTTGCCCTTGGCCTGGATCTTCTTGCCGTCGGCGACCAGCTCGTCCCAGGTGGCCGGGGGCTTGCTGATGCCGGCGTCGGCGAAGATCTGCTTGTTGTAGTAGAGGGCGTAGGCCATGGAGTAGAGCGGGACGGCGGCCGGGTCCTGGCCCTGGGCGCCGGTGGAGCCGAGCGCGGAGTCGACGAAGCGGTCCCTGCCGCCGATCGCGGCGAAGTTCTTCGCGTCCCAGGGCAGCAGCGCGCCGGTGGCCTGGAGGGAGGCGCTCCAGGTGTTGCCGATGTTGAGGACGTCGGGGCCCTGCCCCGAGGTGGTGGCGGTGAGGATCCGGTTGAGCAGGTCGGACCAGGGGACGACCTCCAGCTTGACCTTGATGCCGGTCTGCTTCTCGAACTTGTCGAGCTCGGGCTGGAGGACCTTCTTGTCGACCTCGATGCTGGCGCCCTGGTTGGAGGCCCAGTAGGTGAGGGTCTTCGGCGAGTCGTTGGACCCGTCGCTCGTCGACGATCCGCCGCCGCAGGCGGTCACGAGCGTCAGCAGCGAGGCGGTGACGGCTCCGGCGGCCGCGGCTCGGGTTCTGCGCATCTGGCGTCCCTTCCAGGGGAGACCCGCGGGTGCGTTCACTTCCCGAACGCCACCCAGGAGTTAATTTATGGCGTGATTTAAGACGCGAAGGAAACGCGCGTCAAGGGCTCTGGCCGGGGTATCTTGCAGGTCGGGGCCGATCCGGAGGGATTCACATGGCGGTGCGGAACGGGCGGACGGTGCGCGACCTGCGACGGGGCAACCGCACCGCCGTACTACAACGGTTGTATTTCGACGGCCCCATGAGCCGCTTCGCGCTCGCCCCCGCCACCGGCCTCAGCGCCGCTTCCATCAGCAACGTGGTCGCGGACCTGGTCGCGGACCAACTGGTCGAGGAGGCCGGCACCGTCGAGTCCGACGGCGGCCGCCCCCGCACACTGCTGCGCGTGGCCCCCGCTGGCGGCCACATGATCGGCGTCGACGTCGGCGAGACCCGGGTCCGCGTCGAGCTGTTCGACCTCACCCTGACGGAACTCGCCCGCACCGAACGGCCTTTGGAGCATCACGGCTACGACGTCGAGGTGGTCGTCGGCCACATCCGGGACGGCATCGCCGAGGTCCTCGCCGCCACCGACATCACCCCGGAGCAGCTGCTGGGCGTCGGGATCGGCGTCCCCGGCATCGTGGCCCGCACCTCCGGGGCGGGTGCCGTGGTCCACGGCCAGACGATCGGCTGGGACGCCGTCCCACTCGAATCCCTGCTGCGTTCGACCGGTGAACTCCCTGACTCCGTCCCGTACTTCATCGACAACGGGGCCCGCACCCTCGGCCAGGCCGAGCTGTGGTTCGGGGCCGGCCGGGGCTGCCGCAACGCGGTCGTCGTCCTCTTCGGCTCGGGCATCGGCGCCTGTCTCGTCACGGAGGACATGGAGTACGGCCGCCCCCTGGAGTGGGGCCACCTGACCGCACGGGTCCAGGGCCGCCGCTGCCGTTGCGGTGCGCTGGGCTGCCTGGAGGCGTACGCGGGCGCGGAGGCGCTGCTGGAGCGGTGGCGGGAGGAGGGGGGGCGTCCGCCGGAGGGGGTGGACGAGGAGAGCGCGCTGACGGCCATGCTGGGGGCCGCTTACCCGGGCGGGGGTGACGGGACCGGAAGTGGCCGCGAGGCCGACCCGGTGGCGCTCGCCGTGCTGGAGGAGGCCGCCGAGTACGTGGGCGCCGGGCTGTCCGACCTGATCAACCTCTTCCAGCCCGAACGCATCCTCATCGGCGGCTGGGCAGGGCTCCAGCTCGGCCCCCGGCTCCTGCCCGCCGTACGCCGGTACGCCGACGCGTACGCCCTGCGCCACCCCGCCGAGCGCGTCTCCATCGACCTCGGTGAACTCGGCCCGGACGCGGTGACGGTCGGCGCCGCGATCCTGCCGCTCGCCGAGTTCTTCGCGCGCGGCGGGCAGCGCGGCAACCGCGGACAGCTGCGGGAGGGTTGATCGCCCCCGTGCGCCCCGTGCCCCCCGTGCGTCCGGTCGATCAGGCGCGGTCGTGGAGGGTGACCTGGTAGCCGTCCGGGTCGGCGAAGGTGAAGGTCCGGCCGAAGGGGCCGTCGATCGGTGCGGAGACGATGGTCCGGCCGTCGGCGACGAGCGCGTCGTGGATCGCCTGGACGCCGGTGGCGTGGAGCCAGAGCGCGACACCGATGCCGGGCTGGGCGACGGAGGCGAGGTCGGTGCCGGGAATGATGTCGCGCAGGGCGAACGCGATCGGCTTCGTCTCGAAGACGACGGCGTGCGGAGGTCCGGCCGGCGAGCGGACGAGGCCGAGGTACCGCTCGTAGAACGCCTGGGAAGCGTCGAGGTCGCGCACTTGGAGTGAGATGAAGTCGGGGCCGGTGGCGGGCATGGTGACGCTCCTTGCTTGCAGGTCCTGCGTGTCAGTTTTCTGACATACAGCAAGCTATGTCAGAATACTGACATGAGTCAAGAAGGTGTCGGCATCGACCTGGAGACGTCACTGGGCTATCTGCTCAAAGAGGCGTCGAGCGCGCTGCGCACGGCGATGGAGGAGGTGCTGCGGCCGCTCGGGATGAGCGTGACGCACTACTCCTGCCTCGAACTCCTGGCGCAGCGACCGGGGTTGTCGAACTCCGAGCTCGCGCGGGGCGCGTTCGTGACACGGCAGACGATGAACGTGCTGCTCCAGGCCCTGGAACGGGACGGCTACGTGACCAGACCCGCGGCGGCCCCCGTCGGGAAGGCGCTGCCCACGCGGCTCACGCCCAGCGGCTGGCGAAGCCTCGAGAAGGCGAGCGCGGCCGTCCGTTCCGTCGAGGCCAGAATGCTGGCCGGTCTGACCGAGACCGAGCAGTCGGCCGCGTTCGGGGCCCTGAAGAGCATGATCCATTCCCTGCGCGAGGATGGCGGCGCCTAGGCCGTTTCACGACGCACGCGAGCCCTGTTCCCCTTCATGGGGGAACAGGGCTCGCCGTGGTCGTCCTCCGTCGTCAGACGACCATCCACTGCTGGTTCGCACCGGCGGTGCAGGTCGCCTGGTCGAGGGCCGCGCCGTTGGCGGTCGACGCCCCGGCGACTTCGAGGCACTTGCCGCTGTTGACGTTGGCGAAGGTGACGTAGCCGCCGATCACGGCCGTCCTCGTCCACAGCTGGTGGGAGGCGCCGGTGCAGGTCGACTGGACGGCCACCGCGCCGTCGGTGGTGGCGGCGCCGGAGATCTGGAGGCACTTGCCGCTGTTGACGTTCACGAGCTCGTAGGCGGAGCCGACC
Organism: Streptomyces sp. LS-MS-L19; assembly: GCF_058382285.1. NCBI lineage: Bacteria > Bacillati > Actinomycetota > Actinomycetes > Kitasatosporales > Streptomycetaceae > Streptomyces > Streptomyces sp. LS-MS-L19. The sequence goes on from NZ_JBYCLL010000001.1 coordinate 829,853, forward strand.
GCGGTCGGGACCCACTGCTGGTTGGCACCGGAGTTGCAGTTGCCGGAGTTCACGGCGGCCCCGTCCGCCGTGCTCAGGGACCAGACGTCCGCGCACTTGGCGCTGTTGCGGTTCAGCAGGTGGTTGTTCGGGGCGCCCAGTGGAGCGGCGAGGACCGGCCAGCCGCCCGCGAAGGTCACCTGGCGGATGTCGAGGGTCTCCTGACCGGAGTTGTTGCCGTCGTAGTAGTGGTAGGCGAGGAACTTGGAGGTGCCGTCGTCGTAGGCGTCGGCGCCGCCGGCCGCCACCCTGGGGTAGGCGCCGGTGAGGACGGTGGTGCCGCCGCCGGAGGCCATGTCGGTGCCGTTCTGGTCGAGGTAGGGGCCGGTGATGCTGGTGGAGCGGCCGACCACGGTGTAGTAGGTGCTGTTGACCCCGCTGCAACAGGTGCCCTTGGAGCCGAAGAGGTAGTAGTAGCCGCCGTTGAGGATGATCGTCGGGTTCTCGATGCCGACGGCGATGTGCCAGAGGTTGTTGTCGGTGGTGGAGAGCTTGCCGGTGGACTGGTCCAGGACGTGCATGTAGGTGCCGCTGCCGGTCCAGGAGCCCCAGGAGATGTAGAGCCGGCCGTCGGGGCCCCAGTCGACGTTGGGGTCGATCGGGTAGTCGACGTCCGTGACCATGCCCTGGTCGGTCCACGGGCCCTCGATGTTCGTGGCCGTGGCGAGGCCCATCACCGCGTAGTTCGAGCCCCAGAGCGAACCGGCGTAGTACAGGTGGTAACTGCCGTTGAAGTACTTGATGTCCGGGGCCCAGATGTTCGGCGGGGTCGAGCCCAGCTTGGCGGTGATCCAGGACGGGGTCGACGACCACACGTTGCCGACCTTGGTCCATCCGGAGGCCGCGGTGCCGGCGCACGTCTTGCGGAGGGTGATGGATCCGCTGGGGTTGAGCGGATCGTTCTCGAACCCGGTGGAGAAGCCGTAGTAGCAGCTGCCGACCTTGATGACGCTCGGGTCGTGCATGCGGAGGTCGCCGCTGAGGGCCTGCGCCGGACCGGCGGTGACCAGGCCGAGGAGGGTCAGCAGGGCGACCGTGATCGCGGCGAGGACGGAGCGCCCCGCGCGTCCGTGCCGCTCTCCGGTTGTTCGGGATCTGAGCATGCGAAACTCCTTTGTCCGCTGCGGTGTTGGCCCGGGGGTGGGTGTCAGGCAGTGGGGGAACCGAGGTCCGCCCGCCGGGTGGTCGTGGTGCCGGTCGGCAGGACGGTCACGTCTCCGTCGGGCCACTCGATGCGCGCCGTGGCTCCGGTGGGCACGGTCGCCGCCACGGTCAGCCCGGTCTCGTCGTGTTCCCAGCGGATCTCGACGCGCCCGTACGGCGACTCGTGGGCGGCGTGCGCCCAGGTGATGCCGCCGCCGGGCCGGGGTCGGAAGACGATCTCCCGGTAGCCGGGTTCACTCGCGTCCAGTCCGGCGACCGTGCTGTGCAGCCACTGGGCGACGGCGCCCAGGGCGTAGTGGTTGAACGAGGTCATCTCGCCGGGGTTGACCGTGCCGTCGGGCAGCATGCTGTCCCAGCGTTCCCAGACGGTGGTGGCGTCGTGCTTGAGCGCGTAGAGCCAGGACGGGCACTCCTGCTGGAGGAGCAGGGCGTACGCGGTGTGGTCGTGGCGGGTGGCGGTCAGCGCGGGTGCCACCAGCGGGGTGCCGATGAAGCCGGTCTGGATGGTGTGCCCGCCCTCGGTGACCAGTTCGGCCAGCCGCCGCCCGGCGACGGCCCGGGCCCGAGCGTCCGGGAGGAGGTCGAACTGGAGGGCCACGGCGTAGGCGGTCTGGGTGTCGCTGGTCATCAGGCCGCCGGGCAGCACGTACGCGTCGGTGAAGGCCCGCCGGACGCGGTCCGCGAGGTGCCCGTACCGGTCCCGTTCGTCGTGACGCCCGAGGACACCGGCCGTCCACGCCACATGGCGCAGGGACCAGGCGTAGTACGCCGTGGCGATCAGGTGGCGATCGGTGCGGCCGGCGCCCGGGTCGTCCGGGGGTGCGAACGGGTCGAGCCAGTCGCCGAGTTGGTAGCCCCGGCTCCACAGGCCCGACGCGTCGGCGAGTTCCGTGACGAGGTCGACCCAGCGCCGCGCGCTGTCGTACTGGGCGGCCAGGAGTCCGGTGTCGCCGGAGGCCCGGTACAGATCCCACGGGGTCAGCGCCACGACATCGCCCCAGCCGGCACCCGGTCTGGCGGGGGTCCACTGCTCGCCGCCGGGGATCTCGGGGACGTACCAGGGGACGGTCCCGTCCTCGTGCTGCTCCACGGCGACGTCCCGCAGCCAGGACGTGAGCATGCCGTGGCAGTCGTACAGGAAGGCGGCGGTGGGCGCGAAGATCTGGATGTCGCCGGTCCAGCCGAGCCGCTCGTCCCGCTGGGGGCAGTCGGTGGGGAGGTCGACGAAGTTGCCGCGCAGGCTCCACACCACGTTCTGGTGCAGGCGGTTGACCTGGTCGTTGGAGCAAGCGAACCAGCCGGTCCGCGCCATGTCGGTGTGGTACGCGCGGGCGACGATGTCGCGCCCGGGGAAGCCGCCGCCGCGCCAGCCGGTGATCTCGGCGTAGCGGAACCCGTGGAGGGTGAAGCGTGGCTCCCAGGTCTCCGGACCGCCGCCCCGCAGGGTGTAGCGGTCCGTGGACGCGGCGCCGCGCAGGGGGCGGACGCACAGTTCCCCGTCCTGGAGCACCTCGGCGTGCCGGATGACGAGCGTGTGCCCGGCCGGGCCGGAGACGGTGACGCGGACCCGGCCGACGAGGTTCTGCCCGAAGTCCACCAGCAGCCGGTCGTCGTCCAGCGCGGTCACCAGTACCGGGGTGATCTCCTCGGTGCAGCGCACGGGTGGGCCGGTGGGCGCGACCAGGGTCGCCGGGTCCCGGGGGACGACGTCCACCGGTGACCAGTGGCCGTCGTCGAATCCCGGGCTCGACCAGCCGGGCAGTTCCTCCCGGGCGTCGTACGTCTCGCCGTCGAGCAGCCCCGCGGACAGGATCGGGCCCCGGCCGGCCCGCCAGGAGGGGTCGGTGCCGATGACGGTGACGGTCCCGTCGCGGTGGACGATCTCCAGCTGGGCGAGGAGGGCTACCCGGTCGCCGTAGAGGTCGGTGTGGCCGCCGCCGAAGCCGAGGCGGCCCCGGTACCAGCCGTCGGACAGCCAGGCGCCGATGGCGTTGGCACCCGTGCGCAGGTGCTCGGTGACGTCGTGGGTCTGGTAGCGCAGCCGGTGGTGGTAGCTGGTCCACCCGGGTGCGAGCGCGTGGTCGCCCACGCGCCGGCCGTTGATCTCGATCTCGTAGAGGCCGTGGGCGGTGACGTACAGCCGGGCGCGCTCGATGTCCGTGGCGGCGGTGAACTCCTTGCGCAGCAAGGGGGGTCGACGCTCGCTGTCGGTCTCCCGCGGTGAGACCGCCCGGGCGGTCCAGTCGCCGGGGGCCAGCAGGCCCGCTTCGAGGTGCAGCGGTGGGCTCCAGTCGCCGGCCGGCCCGTCGGCTGCGCGGACCCGCACCCGGACCGCGCAGGCTTCCCGGGAGGTCAGGGGCCCCAGCGGCCAGGGGACGAGCACGGAGTCCGGCGAGGTCACCCAGTCCGTGCGGTACGTCCCCTGGGCGCGGGTCACCTCGATCTGGTAGGCGTGCTGTGTCCAGCCGGCCGGTGCCGTGGTCTTCCAGGAGAGGCGGGGCAAGGACTCGCCGATGCCGAACGGCTCCCGGTGGTGCTCCGCCGTCGGGGCGGCCACCGTGGGTACGGGCTCCGGGGTCATCCCTTCACCGCCCCGGCCGTCAGGCCCTTGATGATGCGCTGGTTGATGAGCAGGTAGAGCACCAGGGCGCCGACGACGTTGATGCTGATCGCGGCGAACAGCGGGCCGAAGGCCGTCTCGCCGTACTGGCCGGTGAAGTTGAGCAGCCCCACCTGGACGGTGCGCAGGTCGTCGTTCGTGGTGAAGGTGAGGGAGACGAGCAGATCGTTCCAGATGAAGAAGAACTGCACGAGTGCGACCGTGAAGACGGCGTTGCGCACGACGGGGAACCCGATCCGCCAGAAGGCCGTGAGCATGCCGGCGCCGTCGAGGGTGGCGGCCTCGAACATCTCGCGCGGGACCGCCCGGAAGTAGGTGGCCATCATGAACACGGTGAGCGGGAGGCCGACCGCGGTGTAGGTGATGATCAGCGGCCACATCGTGCCGGACAGCCCGCTCTGGAAGTACACCCGGAACAGGGGCAGCAGGATCATCTGGCTGGGCACCATGATGCCCAGCAGGAAGACGAGGAGCACCTGGTGGCGGCCGCGCCACACCATGACCTCCAGGGCGAAACCGGCGGCGGTGCCGAGCAGGATGATGAGCGCGAGCGAGGGCACGGTGGCCAGGAGGCTGTTGCGGACGTAGAGCGCGACATGGCCGGTCGTCCACGCGTCGGCGTAGTTGTGGAAGTCCCACTTCCCGGGCAGCGACCACGCGGGGTCGTTGACGAACTCCGACTGCGTCTTGAAGGAACTGAGCAGCAGCCACAGCAGCGGTGTCACCTCGACGGCCACCAGCAGGGCGATGAGCAGGTTGCGGGTCAGGCGCCGGGCTTGGCCGGACTTTCGGACGGTGACCGGCCGTGTGCCGGGCGGGAGTTCACGCGGCGGGGCCGTCATGGTGTCGGTCATGGGGGTTCAGCCCTTGGTCAGGTCGCGGCGCGAGAAGCGGAAGACGACGAGGGTGACGCCGAGGCAGACCACGGTGAGCAGCGAGGCGATGGTGCTGCCGTAGCCGTAGTCGCCGTAGGAGAAGGCGGTGCGGAACATGTAGAGGGTCAGGGGTGTCGTGCCGCTGCCCGGGCCGCCGTTGGTCAGGGCGAGGACCGAGTCGAACACCTTGAGGGTGCCGTTGATGCTGAACACCACCGAGGACAGCAGCACCGGCGCCGACAGCGGCAGGACGATGTGCCGGATCAGCCGCCAGCCGGTGGCGCCGTCCAGCCGGGCCGACTCGAGCGTCTCGTCGGGGATGTCGAGGAGCCCGGCGAAGATGAGGACGCCGTAGAAGCCCATGGAGCGCCACACGTCCATGACGACGAGGACGACGAAGGAGCCGCCGGCGCTCGCGAACCAGTCGCCGTGGTGGAGGCCGAGACCTTCGAGGGCGACGTTGGCCAGGCCGTTCTGCGGGGCGACGGCGAAGAGCTTCTGGAACATCAGGGCCACGGCTACCGTCGGGAGGATCACCGGGAAGAACACCAGGGTGCGCACGACCGCGGAGGACCTGCGCAGCACGAACACGTAGAGCAGCGCGAGCAGATAGCCGCAGAGGATCTGCCCGGCGCTGACGGCGAGCGCGTACTCGAAGGTGAACCACAGCGCCGAGTGGGCCTGGGGGTCGTGCCACAGCTTCTCGAAGTTGCCGAGCCCGCCGAAGGTGAAGCCCTCGATGACGTTGCCCTTGAAGAAGGTGTACCCGAGGGACCAGCCCATCGGCACCAGCATCACCAGGGTGTACACCAGCAGTGCCGGGCCGAGCAGGACGGCGATGGCACGGCGGTCTCCCAGAACTGAACGCATGACGGCTCTCTCACGAAGGGTTCGGTGCGGACGGCGGTGGCGCGGCGGGGTCAGCCGTTGTCGAGGTCGCTCTGGACCTTCTGCATGAAGTCCTTGGCGGAGAGGGAGCCGGTGACGAGCGGCGCGGCGTTGGTCTGACTGGTCTCCGTCGCCTTCGTGTTGAACAGCGCCTCGAACCACAGGGTGCTGGTCGTGGTCTTCGAGATGGTGTCCTGGACGGTCTGCGTCAGCGGCGGGAGGGTGCCGGTGTCGCCGTTGGGCTTGAACCCGGAGACGGTGCCCTGGTCCTTCAGCGATGCGGCACCGTAGTTCTTGGTGATGCAGGAGAGCCAGTCGCCGACCTTGGCGTCGTAGGACTTGGCGGAGACGGCCACGGGGAGGCCGACGTTGGCCGGGATCTGGTCCGCGCTGCCCTTGCCGCCCGCGACGGTCGGGAACGGCATGAAGCCGACGTTGTCCGCGCCGATCTTGTTCTTGGTCTTGTCGTTGAAGTCGCCGAGCGCCCAGCTGCCCATGTAGAACATGGCGGCCTTGCCGGTGAGGAACTGCTGGGTGGCGGTGTCGTAGTCGATCGATCCGACGCCCTTGCCGAAGTAGCCGGCCTTGCCGAGGTCGGCGATGGCCTGCGCGGCCTTCACATAGGCGGGGTCGGTCAGCTTGGCCTTGCCGTCGGCGACCGACTGAAGGGCGTCCGGGCCGAGTTCGCGGTAGAGGTAGCCGCTGATGAGCCGGGTGAGGGGCCAGCCGTCCTTGCCGTCGGCGGCGAACGGGGTGACTCCGGCGCGCTTGAACTTCGCGGCGGCCGCGACCAGTTGGTCGTAGGTGGTGGGCGTGGCCAGGTGCTGGCCGGCGAAGAGCTTCTTGTTGTACCAGATGCCCTCGATGTTGAACTGGTAGGGCATGACGTTGAACTTGCCGTACAGGTTCTCGACGGTCTTGATCGCGGCCGGCTGGAGGTCGTCCCACACGCCGAGGTCCTTGAGCGTCTTCTCCAGGTCGAGGACCTGGCCCGCCTTGTCCAGGGTCTTGGTGAGCTGGGGGGTGCCGCCCGCCGCGAACTGCACCGGCAGCGCGTTCTGGCCGGCGAGCAGCTGCACCTTCTGGTCGACGTTGCCTATCGGCAGCGTCTGGATCTTCAGCGGCAGGGCCTTGTTCTGCGCCGCGCAGGAGCTCTTGCTCAGGGTGGTGAGCTCCTGCTGAACGATGTGGTTGTCGTCGTTGATGGTGAGGCTGAACGCCTTCGCGTCACTACCCGAGCCGCTCCCACCGCCGCAGGCGCTCAGCAGCAGGCTCGAGGTGGCGGCGGCAACGGTGGCCAGGAGGGTGGTACGGCGGGTTCTGAGGGTCTTGTGCACGGGTGCTCCTCGGCACACAGGGCGTTGAAACGCTTCAATGGAGAGATGCGGGGAACCTATGGCTCGGTTCGGCGTGTGTCAAGGAGTTGTCGGGGGCGTTTCTGGAGGGCGTTCGGGGCGTGTGGGGGCTGTCGGTGACGGGGGGTGTGGGTGGGGCGGGGCGGGAAGCTGCTGGTCAGGCTGGGGATGGTGGGGGGTCAGCGCGAGGGGGGGGGTGATGTGGCGTCGCCGAACGGGGTGGGGTGGGGAGGGCGTTCGGATTGAGCGCGGAGCCCTGAGCGCTGGGCGTTGGTCGGCACGAGCGGCTCGGACTCTTGGTTGGCTGCGCTGACCTGGACCGATCAACCTCGGCGCATGACTGAGAGCGTCGGCGCGAACTGATCAGTTCCTGTTGTCAGTTCGGGGCGCTGGCCCGTACGACCAGCTCGGGCTCCAGCACCACCGTGGCGTGCCGGTGTTGCTTGCCCGCTGCCACCTCGTCCATCAGCAGCCGGATCGCCTCCTGGCCCATCATCCGGCCCGGCATGTCCACCGCGGTCAGCGGTACCGCCGCGGCGCCCGCCGCGCGGTTGTTCTCGCAGCCGACGACGGCGACCTGGTCCGGAACCCGGATCCCCGCCACGGTGTGCAGCTCGTGGATGATGGCGTTGGCCAGCTCGTCGGCGACGACCACCAGGCCGTCGGGCAGTTCGTCAGGCGCTCTGCGGGCGAGTTCCGCCCCGACGACGTGCCCGTGGGACGTGGTCAGGCCGACGCTGTCGATCTCCTCCAGGGTGACGCCGGGACCCGCCTCGGCGACCGCCGCACGCACACCCCTGCGCCGGTCGCGCACGGGCTGGTAGTCGTCGTGCGCGACCACGTACGCCAGCCGGGTGCGCCCGGTGTCGATGAGATGGCGGGCCGCCAGGTAGCCCACGTGCTCGTTGTTGACCAGCACCGAGCAGCAAGTGCCCGGCCGCGGGGCATAGTTGAGCAGCACGACTTGGCGGCCGTGCGAGCGGATGCGGGCGATGCCGGCCGTGGAGTCCTCCATCGGCGCCAGCAGCACGCCGGTCACCCGGGACTCGTCGAACAGGTCGAGGTAGTCGTCCTGGAGCTTCATGTCGCACGCGGTGTTCGCCAGCAGCAGGTTCTGCCCGACCGCGCGGGCGGCGTCCTGCGCGCCGTGCGCCATGTCGATGAACAGGGAGTTCTCGATGTCGGCGAGGACCATGCCGATGCTCTTGGTCGAGCCGGACACCAGTGACCGGGCGGCGTCGTTGCGCACGAAACCCAGCCGGCTGATGGCTTCGCGAACGCGTTCCGCCGTCGCGGGACTGACCTTCGCCGGGTGGTTCAGCACGTTGGAGACCGTGCCGACCGAGACGCCGGCGGCGTCGGCGACATCCTGCATGCTCGGACTGGCATGCCCCTGAACTGCTCGCGGACGGGCGGTTGCCACAGCGCTCCTCGACCTCCGGTCTCGTTCCAACCCGGGACCGCACGGCACCCACAGTGACCAGGCTGTCGCCGACAAGGCGCAGGATACATGACGCGCGTTGAAACGCTCCAAGATCGGCAGGCACCGATCTCTCTCCGGGAGGTGAGTGGCGAGCGAAAACTCCAGCTGACAGCGCTGTGAGGTTTCTGCTTCCGGATGGGCCTGCACACATCACCCGAAGATCGACGACGACCGCCTGTTCCTGACTGCGCTGCGGCTACAGCGGGGTGAACTGCTCCTTCGGCGCATCTGGTCTTGACGACCCGGCCGGAGCGTGCGAGCCTCCCACCACTGAACTGATTGAAACGCATCAATCAGTCACTCCATCGTCTGCGGCATGACTCATCCGCCTCACCTCGACCTGCCATTTCCCCTCGTTTCGCCGAACGCCCCTCCGAACGCCCCTCCGGGCGGCCCGACAGGGACCGGATACAGTGCGCGAGACGACAGCCCGGTCAGGGAGGGGCAGCGTGACCGACACCAGTAACACCCGGCCCGCCGAGGGTGAGGCGCGAGCGGCGAGGCCGAGCCGGGTGCTCCGCCTGATGCGCTACCTCCCCTTGATCGCCCCCGTCCTGTTGTGGGCCGTGCCCTGCTGGGTGCTCCTGTACGCCGGCCAGGGCTGGCCCCTGCCGGTCACACTGGCCGGCACCGCCCTCTTCGCCCTCGGTCTCCTCTGCATGCCGCTCGCGATGGTGCGCGGCCACGGCCGGCGCCAGCAGGACCGGGCGGCGATCCTCGGCGACACCCTGCTGGGCGCCGGCTGGATCCTGTTCACCTGGTCCGTCCTGCTCGGTGTGCTCCTGCGGCTCGCCCTGACCGTGGCCGGCGTCGGCGAGGGTCAGGACCGCGCCCGCGTCGTCACCTGGGCCGTCCTCGGCGTGGCCGCCGCGCTGCTGGCCTGGGGGTACGCCGAGGCCCGCCGCGTGCCGCGGGTGCGCCGGCTCGACGTGCAACTCCCGCGGCTGGGTGCCGGGTTGGACGGCCTGCGCGTCGTCCTCATCACCGACACCCACTACGGCCCCCTCGATCGCGCCCGCTGGTCGGCCCGGGTGTGCGAGACGGTGAACAGCCTGGAAGCCGACCTGGTCTGCCACACCGGCGACATCGCCGACGGCACCGCCGAACGCCGCCGCGCCCAGGCCGAACCCCTCGGGACGGTGCGAGCCACCAAGGCCCGCGTCTACGTCACCGGCAACCACGAGTACTACAGCGAGGCCCAGGGCTGGGTCGACCTGATGGACGAGCTGGGGTGGGAGCCGCTGCGCAACCGCCACCTGTTGCTCGAACGCGGCGGCGACACCCTCGTGGTCGCCGGCGTGGACGACGTCACCGCCGAGTCCTCCGGCCTGGCAGGCCACGGTGCGCACCTCGACGGAGCGCTGCACGGCGCCGACCCCGAGCTGCCCGTCCTGCTCCTGGCCCACCAGCCCAAGTTCATCGACCGGGCGGCGGCCGCCGGTGTCGACCTCCAGCTCTCCGGGCACACCCACGGCGGCCAGATCTGGCCCTTCCACCACCTGGTCCGCCTCGACCAGCCGGCCCTCGCCGGCCTCACCCACCACGACCCCCGCACCCTCCTCTACACCAGCCGCGGCACCGGCTTCTGGGGTCCGCCGTTCCGCGTCTTCGCCCCCAGCGAGATCACCCTGCTCGTCCTGCGCGCCCCGCGTCTGCCGTAGGGAGCCGGCACCAGGTGCCGTACACGGGCCGTCGCCGCGCCACGCGGCACCGGGACCGACTCCCGGTCAGCCGTCACCGTTCCTGTTGACCTCGATGGCGCGGGCAGGACACCTCAACCGGTTTCCGCCCACGTTCGTTCGCCGGCGCTTCGCGAGTCGGCCGGACGGCACCCCGGGCGCCTCCGCCGCGGCACCCCCAGGCGCGTCCGCCGCGGCACCCCCGGACGTGTCCACCGCAGGCACCCCGGACACGTCCGCCGAAGGCACCCCGTGGCGGTCCGTCTCAGGCCCTGGATCCGCCATTGACGTACGACAAAAGTGATCCGTACCATCACGAACGGCATTGAGTGTCAGCGTCAAGCCCTGGCTCGCTGACCGGCAACCCTCCCGCGCGGTGGGGTGCTCCAGGTGAAAGCCCGGCGAGGATCGCCGATGATCCCCGCAAGCGCGTGGCCCCTCGAAGGGGGCCTGAGATGTGGAGGACGGGTATGCGGCACGGTGGTGACCACGATGCCTCCTTCGCCCTCACCTCGGTGTTCTCCCGGCTCTCGCGCCGACGCCACATCGATCTGAAGCGCTCGACCAGCTGCCTCTGTCAGGCCTGACGGTTCTTCCCGCCGCCGTCGAGGCCCGGCACGCGCCGGTCGTCACCGCACCCTTTCGCGGCTGACCCCGCTTCACCCTGATCCCTTTCTGCACAGCGCTCCCCCGCCACCGGTCCCGCACCGGCCGGGACCGCACACCCATGCACGGCCGTGCCTCGTACGGCACCTCCATGCCTGGTGACACGAGTAGGAGAACCCTCCGTGACAGCACTTCCGGTTTTCAGATCCCCTCGTTGGGCGGCGCTGACCGCTCTTCTCACCACCAGCGTGCTGCTGACCGCCTGCGGGTCGGGCACCGACGGCTCCGGCACCGGCAGCACTCAGCCGAAGTCCGGTGGCACCCTGACCTTCGCGGTGGGGTCCGACGCCGGCTGCGTGGACCCGCAGCAGGTCGCCAGCAACGAGACCATCTACTCGGTGCGCCAGATCGTCGACTCACTGACGGACCAGGACCCCAGGACCGGCAAGATCGTGCCGTGGCTGGCGAAGAGCTGGGAAGTCAGCCCCGACGCCCGGACGTTCACCTTCCATCTGCGCCCGGGAGTCACCTTCAGCGACGGCTCGAAGCTGACCGCGCAGGTGGTCAAGGACAACTTCGACGCGGTGCCGAGGCTCGGCGCCCTCGCCACCCTCGCCCAGGGCTATCTGAGCGGCGTCAAGAGCACCACCGCGGTCGACCCGCTCACCGTGAAGGTGACCTTCGAACAGCCCAACGCCCAGTTCCTCCAGGCCGCTTCGACGCACTCGCTGGGCATCGAGTCGTCGGCCAGCGTGAAGAAGACCCCGCAGCAGAAGTGCAGCGACGGGGTCATCGGGTCCGGGCCGTTCGTGCTGAAGCAGTACGTGCAGAACCAGTCGGTCACCCTGGCCAGACGCAGCGGGTACGACTGGGGATCCTCCCTGTGGTCCAAGAACGGGGAGGCGTATCTGGACAAGCTGGTCTTCAAGGTCGTGCCCGAGGCGGGGGTGCGCGCCGGCAGCCTCCAGTCCGGGCAGGTGGACGCCATCGCCAGCGTCGGCAAGGCCAACGAGGCAGCGCTCAGGGGCGGACAGGTCGCCCTCCTGCGGCGGGCCAACCCCGGTGTGGTGTTCGGCCTGTCGTTCAACAACTCTCGTCCGGTTCTCAAGGACGCCAAGGTACGCCAGGCGATCCTGCACGCCGTCGACCGGCAACAGATCGCCGACGCCGTGTTCCCGACCGGCACCCGGGCGGCGACCAGCATCCTCGCGCACACCACGCCCGACTACACCAGCCTCGCCCGGGACCTGACGCTCGACGCCGCCAAGGCGAAGTCCCTGCTGGACGAGGCCGGTTGGAGGACCGGCCCCGACGGCATCCGGGTGAAGAACGGCAAGAAGCTTAGCCTCGCCATCACCTGGATCCCCAACGCGGCCACCAACCAGCCCGCGCTGGAACTCGTCCAGCAGCAACTCAAGGCCGTCGGCATCGAGGTGACCCTCAAGCAGGTCCAGGTCACCCAGCTGGCACCGGCACTCCAGGCCGGTGACTTCGACGCGGCGTGGGGGAACGTCACCCGCGCCGACCCGGACATCCTGCGCAGTTCCTTCTCCACCCGGCTGGCCAACTTCTACCGCCTCCCGGCGACCGGCCTGGACACGGCGCTGTCCGCACAGGCGGCGACCACGGACCCGGCCAAGCGTGCGCAACTGGTCTCCGAGGCGCAGCAGTTGATCGTGCGCAATGCCTACTACGCGCCGGTCGTGGAGCTCCAGACCCAGCTCGGCGTCACGAAGAAGGTGCACGACCTGAACTTCGACGCCTCCAGCCGGATCCAGCTGCACGACACCTGGATCGGCTAGCCCGTGCGCCGCTATGTGATCAAGCGGCTCGCGCAGGCGGCCGGGGTGCTGTGGGCGGCCTACACGGTCTCCTTCCTGGTCCTGGACTATCTGCCGGGCGACCCGGTGACGGCGATGGCCAGTGCAGGGATGGACTCGGGCCAGGTCGACCCGAAGCAACTGGCCGCGCTGCGGCACGAGTACGGCTTCGACAAGCCGGTGCTGGTGCAGTACGCCGAGTACCTGGGCCGGGCGGTGCGCGGGGACTTCGGCGACTCGGTGTCCACGGGCCGCCCGGTGACCTCGACGCTGGCCGACGCGCTGCCGGGGACCCTCCAGCTGACCGGCGCGGCACTGCTGCTCGCGGTGCTGCTCGGCGGGGGCCTGGCGGTGGTGGCGACGTACACCTCCCGGCGGTGGCTGCGGCAGCTCCTGCTGACGCTGCCCCCGCTGGGGGTGTCGGTCCCGACGTTCTGGGTGGGACTGCTGCTCGTGGAGACGTTCTCGTTCCGGCTGCAGTGGTTCCCCGCCTTCGGCAACGACGGGCTGAAGGGGCTGGTGCTGCCGGCCGTGACCCTGGCGGTCCCGACCGGTGCGCAGGTCGCCCAGGTGCTGGCCAAGAGCCTGCTGACCGCGCTGGACCAGGCGTATGTGGAGACCGCGCGGGCCAAGGGCGCCGGGCGGTGGCGGGTCCATGTGCGGCACGCGCTGCGCAACGCGTCCCTGCCCGCGCTGACGGTCGTCGGCCTGCTGGTGGGGCAGCTGATCGCCGGTTCGGTGGTGGTCGAGACGGTGTTCTCCCGCGACGGCCTCGGCCGGGTGACCGCGGCGGCCGTCACGGTCCAGGACATCCCGGTGGTGCAGGGGGTGGTGGCGTTCGGGGCGCTGATCTTCGTGACCACGAACCTGGTCATCGACCTGGTCTACCCGCTCCTCGACCCGCGGATCGTGGTGGCCTCGGACGGAAGGGCGAGCTTCGCATGAGCCAGACCTTTGTCGACGACCCGGCCGAGGCCGCCCTCGGTCTCGCCCGCCCGCTCGACCCGGGACCCGGTCACGGGCCCGCGCGCCGCGTCGACGTACGACGGCTGCTGCGGTTCGTGCTGCGCCGCCCCGGCCTCCTGCTCTCGGCCGTCGTCCTCGTGCTGGTGGTCCTGGCCTCGTTCTGGCCGGACCTGTTCACCTCGCAGGACCCGCTGAAAGGGGTGCCGGCGCAGAACTTCCGCGGCCCGAGCGGCGCGCACTGGTTCGGCACGGACGACCTGGGCCGGGACGTGTTCTCGCGTGTCGTGCACGGCGCCCAACTGTCCCTGAAGGCAACGCTGATCGCGGTGCTGGTCGCGTTCGTGGTCGGCGGGCTGCTGGGGGTGGTCGCCGGGTTCGTGGGCCGCTGGGTGGACGACGTGCTGATGCGCTTCGTCGACGTGCTGCTGTCCATCCCGGCGCTGTTCCTGTCGCTGGCCCTGGTCACCGCGCTGGGCTACGGCACGGTGAAGGTGGCGGTCGCGGTCGGTATCGCCAGCGTCGCCGCGTTCGCGCGGGTGGCGCGCTCGGAGGTGCTGCGGGTGCGGCAGGCGGTCTTCGTGGAGGCGTCGCGCGCGAGCGGGGCCCGCTGGTACTCGGTCCTCGCCCGCCATGTGCTGCCCAACGCGGCGGGCCCGGTGATCGTCCTGGCCACCCTCGACTTCGGCTCCTCCATCCTGGCCGTGTCCGCGCTGAGCTTCCTCGGCTACGGCGCTCCCCCACCGGCCCCGGAGTGGGGCACGTTGATCTCCGACGGCCGCAACTACCTCGCCAACGCCTGGTGGTTGACCGCGCTGCCGGGACTGGCGATCGCCGCGACCGTACTGGCCACCAACCGCATCGCCCGGGCACTGGACGGCGAATGGGCGAGGCAGCGATGAGCGAGGAACCGAGGACCGGTGAGCACATGACCACACCCCTGCTGGAGATCCGCGGCCTGTCGGTGTCGTACCGGACCCGGGGCGGCACGGTCCCGGCCGTCCAGGGCGTCGACCTGGACGTCCGGCCGGGACAAGTGACCGCCGTCGTGGGCGAGTCGGGCTCCGGGAAGAGCACCACCGCGCACGCGATCACCCGGCTGCTGCCGGGCAACGGCCGTATCGACGCGGGCACGGTCCGCTTCGGCCGGCACGACCTGGCCACCCTGTCGGAGGCGGAGCTGCGCACCGTGCGCGGGGCCAGGATCGGGCTGGTGCCGCAGGACCCGTCGGTCTCGCTCAATCCGGTCAAGCGGATCGGCGACCAGGTGGCCGAGGTGCTGCGCATCCACCACCTGGCGACCCGCCGCTCGGCCCCGGCCGAGGCGATCGCCGTCCTGGACCGGGCCGGGCTGCCGGACGCGGCCGTCCGGGCCCGGCAGTACCCGCACGAACTGTCCGGCGGCATGCGGCAACGCGCCCTGATCGCCATCGCCATCGCCGCGCAACCCGAGCTGATCATCGCCGACGAGCCGACCAGCGCGCTCGACGTCACCGTGCAGCGGGTCATCCTCGACCATCTTCAGCGTCTCACCGAGGAGTCGGGCACCGCGGTCCTGCTCGTGACCCATGACCTGGGGGTCGCCGCCGACCGTTCACAGCGGCTGGTGGTCATGTCGCAGGGCAGGGTGGTGGAGGCGGGCCCGACCCGTGACGTCCTCGCCGACCCGCAGCACGAGTACACCCGCCGACTCCTGGCGAGCGCACCGAGCTTGACCACCGCCCAGCCCCGCACCCCGGTCTCCACCCCGAAGGCCGACACGGCTCCGCTGCTCGAAGTCCGCAACCTCGTCAAAGAGTTCAGGCTCCCTCGCGCCGGGGACGGTCCCCGGACCCTGCGCGCGGTGGACGACGTCAGCTTCACCCTCCACCGCGGCCGGACCCTGGCCCTGGTCGGCGAGTCCGGCTCGGGCAAGTCCACCACCGCCCGGCTGACGCTCCGCCTGACGGACGCCACGGCCGGGAAGGTCCTGTTCGACGGCACCGACGTCACCACCGCGCGGGGCACCGAAGCCCGGCGGCTGCGCCGGCGCGCCCAGCTCGTCTACCAGAACCCGTACGCGTCCCTCGACCCGCGTTTCTCCATCGGCGAAGTGATCACCGAGCCGCTGCGCGCCTTCAAGGTCGGTGACCGGGCCTCCCGGCTCGACCGGGCCCGCGAGCTGCTCGACCGGGTGGCGCTCCCCGCCGCCACGCTGGAGCGCCGGCCGGCGGAGCTGTCGGGCGGGCAGCGGCAGCGCGTGGCGATCGCCCGCGCGCTCGCCCTCTCCCCCGACCTGGTGGTGTGCGACGAGCCCGTCTCCGCGCTCGACGTGTCCGTGCAGACCCAAGTCCTGGCACTACTGGCCGAGTTGCAGGCGGACACGGGTGTGGCCTGTCTGTTCATCTCGCACGACCTGGCCGTGGTGCGGCAGATCGCCCACGAGGTCGCCGTGATGCGGGCCGGGCGGATCGTGGAGACGGGGCCGCCGGACGAGCTGTTCACCCGCCCCCGCCACGAGTACACCCGCGAGCTGCTGGCGGCGATCCCGGGTGGCCGTGTCCACTCCCCCGTCGCCGGGGCCACCACGACCCGAGAGTCAGTATGAGCACTCCCACGATCACTTCCCTGGCCTTTCTGACCCCGGGCAACTTCGCCGACGACGACCCGTACACCGGACTGGAGGAGACACTCCAGCTCTTCGAGTACGGCGAGCGGTCGGGCTTCGACGGCGCCTGGATACGGCAGCGGCACCTCGAACACGGTGTCGGCTCGGCCGCCGTGTTCCTCGCCGCGGCCGGCCAGCGCACCGAGCGGATCGAACTGGGCACCGCGGTCATCCCGATCGGCTACGAGAGCCCCTTCCGCCTGGCCGAGGACCTGGCCCTGGCCGACGTGCTGTCCCGGGGGCGGCTCCAGGTCGGCTTCAGCACCGGCATGCCGCACGCCGAACTCCTCGGCGACCTGGTGTACGACGGAGACTGGCGCGGCTTCGACCTGTCGTACGGCAGGATCGCCCGGCTCGTCGACAACCTGCGCGGCGACCACCTGGGCGGCCCGGACACCGTGATCCACTCGCCCGGCAACGTCCAGCGGCCGCGGTTGCAGCCGCACGACCCCGGTCTGGTGGAGCGGATCTGGTACGGCGGAGGCAGTCTGCGCTCGGTCCGCTGGGCCGCCGGGAACGGCCTCAACCTGCTGTCCGGCAACATCGTCTCCGGTGAGGACACCGACGACTTCAGCACGGCCCAGCTGAACCTGCTCGCCGAGTACCGGCGCACCCTGGGCGACGACAGGAAAGCGGCGCGGGTGGCGCTCGGGCGGGTGATCGTGCCGTTCGACAGCGCCGACGCGGCCACCCGCAACCGCTACCGCGCGTACGCGGCCAGTCGGCACGAACGCACACTGAAGCCGCGGACCCTGGCGGCGCTGGGCTCCAAGCGCTTCCTGTTCGCCCCGGACGTGGTCGGCACCGCCGAACAGATCCTGGAGCAGCTGGCGGCCGATCCCGTGCTCGCACAGGTGTCGGAGCTGCGCCTGGAGCTGCCGTACGAGTTCCAACGCGAGGAATACGAACAGATCCTGCACGACGTACGGCAGCTGATCGCACCCGAGCTGGGCTGGCGCCCCGCCGCCCCGGTGGACGTGACAGCGGGCCGGTGAGTCCCGTCCGGTCAGGGGTTCGTCCAGGCCTCGGGGTCCTCCGCGAGGCTCACGACCTCGTCGGGCAGCTTGGCCGCGGCCACGTGGGCCAGGGTGACCTCGCCGAGGATCTTGCGCACGTTGGCGCGTACGGCGATCCACAGCGGCAGCAGTGACTCCGCGGGACCGCCGTAGGAGAGCTCGGGTGGCCGCACGCCCCGTACCGACACCAGGGGGCCGTCCGCCACCCGGATGACGTCGGCGATGGCGATCGAGTCCGCCGGACGGGCGAGCCGGTAGCCGCCCTTTCCGCCCCGCTGGCTGACCACGAGACCGCCACGGCGCATGTCGCCGAGGATGCCCTCCAGGAACTTGTGCGGGATGCCCTGTGCCGCGGCGATCGCCTCGGCCTTGAGCGAGGCCTCGTCCCCTGCCGCGGCCAGCTCCAGTGCCGCCCGCACCGCGTAGTCCGCTCGCGCCGAGATCCGCATGCCGCGATTATCCCTCACTGCCGTGTCAGCCCGTCACCGGCCGCACCGTCAGGCGGGGAGGGCGAAGGGCGGATGCGCGCCGTTGAGGAAGTAGTCCCCGATCTCGCGCAGTCTGTGGGTGGCCGGTTCGCGCAGGGTGTGGGTCCGGGCGTCGCGCCAGAAGCGGTCGAACCCGTGCCGTGTGGAGGCGGCGTCGACGCCGACGACGTCCAGGGCGCGGGTGGTGATCTCCTGGGCGGCCCGGGACGCCGCGGCCTCCGCGACGCTCGCGAGGACGGCGATCTCCGCGCTCTCGTCGTCGTCGAGGTCCTCGCCCCGCGCGAGGCCGCGCAGCAGGGCGTCCACGGCCTGGTCGGCGAGGGCGGACGCGGCACGGGCGACGACGGCGAGCTCGCCGTACACGGTCAGCGCGTGCGGATCCTGCGGGGCGGCGCCCGGCCAGGGCTGGGTCGAGAAGGGCTGCCAGGACGACCGTACGGCCCTTCCGTGCTCCTGCACCTCGGCCAGCAGTCCCTCGGCGACGCCGAGACAGAACTGGGCGGACACCAGACGCGCGGTCGGCACGGCGAGCGAGGCGAAGGGTGACAGGGCGCCCTCGTCCGGCGAGAGCGAGCCGAACACGTCGTCCGCGGCGACCGGCACGGAGTCGAACTCCACGGCGCCGCCGGCCGCCAGGCGCCGGCCGAAGGTGTCCCCGCCGCTGCCGCTCACGACACCCGGGTGGGCGGGGTCCACGAGGACGGCCAGCGGCTCACCGGTGCCGTACCTGGCGGCTCGGACCACCAGCCGGTCGGCGATCCCTACGCCGGTGGCGTACCTCTGGTAGCCGCTCAGCAGACAGCCGTTGGCCGTCGGGGTGAGGACGAGCGGCGGTTCGTGGGAGGCGATGCCGCCTCCCCAGCACCACTGTGCCTGCGTCGACTCCCGCTCGACACGGGCGGCATGTTCGGGGTCGGCGAAGAAGCGGGCGCTGAAGGACAGGAAGTAGTGGTGACCCAGCAGGTGGCCGATGGCCCCGTCGGCCGCGGCGACGGTCCGGACGACCGCGTAGGCCGTGCGCCAGTCCGCGCCTCCGCCCCGCTGCCCGGCCGGCGCCAGCAGTGCCAGCAGCCCCGACTCGCGCAGCCGTGCGACCTCGTCGAGCGGTGCCTTGCCCGCCTGTTCGCGCGCGACCGCGTCCGTGGCCAGGTCGTCCGCGACCTCACGGGCGATGTGCAGCCAGTCGACCTGCCCGGCGGCCGCGTCGGTCATCTCGTCCGCCGTCACCGTCATGTCCGCACCCGCTTCACGTGACGGCGGGTGTCGCTGCACCTCGGTGCTGGGGTCATGGCGTCTTCCTCCGGAGGAACGAGGACGACGCGGTGCCCGGCGGGGCAGCGTGGGAGTGCGGGTGCGCGATGACGCGTCGGCTTCCTCATCCTCACCCTCGGCTCCGACCACCGTCAACAGTTCCCTAGTAAATCGATAGGAAAACTAGGGATGAAGGTTCCACTCCGGCTGATTCACGCTCCCCGATGGCGAGTTCGCGGGGGCGGGCAGCCGCCTCGGCGGTCGCGACGACGCCGCGCGACGCCCGTCAGGCGGCCCCCAGCAGCACCGTACGGCTGCCCAGGGCGGTCGAGAACTGGTCCGTGACCTGTGCCAGCGCCTCGGCCGGGCCCGGCGCGACGGTCAGGGTGCCGTCCTCGCCCACCCTGATGTCCTTGTCCAACGTGAACCAGCCCGGCGTAATGTGCGCGGCCCCCATGGAGGCGAGGACCGGACGCAGGGCGTAGTCGATGGCCAGCACGTGGGCCACGCTTCCCCCGGTGGCCAGGGGAAGCACGGTCTTGCCCGCGAGGGCGTACTGCGGCAGCAGGTCGAGCAGCGACTTCAGCAGCCCGGAGTAGGCGGCCTTGTAGACCGGGGTGCCGATCACCACCCCGTCCGCCTGCTCGAACAGGGCGGCGGCCCGGACGATCGCCGCATGAGTGACGTCGGCCCCGAGCAGCGCCTCGGCGGGAAGGGTGCGCACGTCCAGCGGGATCACGTCGTGCCCCTGGGCGACGAGCCGTTCGTCCAGGTGGCGCAGCAGCCGAGCGGTGCGTGAGGTGGCGGAGGGGCTTCCGGAGACGGACAGGATCGTGGCCATGGGAGGACCTTTCGGTTCGTCGTGTCTGGTACGTGCGGTCAGTGGCCCCGTCGGCGCCATTCCGCCGCGAGCAGTTCGTACGAGCGGACCCGGTCCGTGTGGTCGTGGGTGATCGTCGTGATGAGCAACTCGTCCGCGCCCGTGGCCTCCTGAAGTTGTTCCAACTGGTCGGCGACCCGGCCCGGCGAGCCGACGAACTGGGTGTCGAGGCGGTCCTGGACGAGGGCCCGGTCCTCGTCGGACCAGGTGTGGGCGCGGGCTTCCTCCGGCGTCGGGAACTCGATGGCTCCCTCGGCGGTACGGATGCTGCGCACCCACAGGCCGTAGCCGGTGGCCAGTTCACGGGCCGTTGCGTCGTCCTCGGCGACGACGACGTCCGCCGAGACGCTGACGTACGGCTTCTCGAGGACCTCGGAGGGCTGGAAGAAGGCCCGGTAGCCCTCCACCGCCTCCAGGACGGTGGCCGGGCTGACGTGGTAGTTCGCCGCGAACCGCAGTCCGTTGCGGGCCGCGACCGAGGCGCTCTCACCACCGCTGCTGCCCAGGATCCACACCTCCACGTCGGCGCCCTCCCCCGGCACGACGTGCGCCTCGACGCCCTCCGGCGAGCGGTAGGTTCCGGCCAGCAGGGCGAGGATGTCGTCGATCTGCTCGGCGTAGTCCTGCGACTGGGCGCCCGGCAGCAGGAGCAGCCGGCGTTGCAGTGCGATGCGGGGTGAGCCGAGCAGATGCTCGAAGGAGAAGCGCGGTGGGATCAGCAGGCCGTTCGGGGTGCGACCGTCGACGACCGGGGTCGCCGTCGGCAACGGCGCGGCCGGCTGTCCCGGCGGGCGGCCGCCCGAGCGGCCCAGGCCCAGGTCGAAGCGGCCCGGGTGCAGTGCGTCGAGCAGGCCGAACTCCTCCACCGTGGACAGCGCCGTGCGGTGTCCGAGCTGCACGGCCCCGGCGCCGAGCCGGATGGTGGAGGTGGCGGACGCGGTCAGCGCCAGGACGACGGCGGGTGACGTGCCGGCCACCCCGGGATTGAGGTGGTGCTCGGCGAACCAGTAGCGGGCATACCCGGAGCGCTCGGCCCGCTGGGCGAGGTCGACGGAGTTGCGCAGGGCGTCGGCCGCCGTCGAGCCGGACGGGATCGGGACCAGGTCGAGGATGCCGAGGGGGATGTCAGACACGGGCGGTCTCCTGCTCCTGAGGGATCGGTGCGGCCGGAAACACGGGGCCCCAGGCGAACGGCGGGTCCGGGATCTCGCGGCGCAGCACGGGGGCGGCCTCGGACTGGAACAGCTCCAGCGAGGCACGGTGCCGGGACTCCGTCAGCCCGCTCGCGTCGGCATGCAGGTGGAGCACGGTGTGCCCGAACTGCTCGTGGTAGCGGTGCACCTTCTCGATGACCTGCTGCGGGCTGCCGATCAGGGCGGAGCTGCGGTCGACGAAGTCCTCCAGGGTCTCGAAGACCACGGGAAGGCCCGCCTGCCTGTAGAAGGCCAGGTTGGCCTCGAAGATCGGCCGGTAGGCGGCGAGAGCCTGCTGGGAGGTCGGGGCGACGTGGATGCCTGCCGTGCCCGCGCCGACCGCGATCCGTGCCGGGTCGTGGCCGTAGTGCTCCCAGCGCTCCCGGTAGTAGCGGATCAACTCGGCGTACGGTTCGATCGGGTTGGTGACATTCGCCGAGAACAGCGGGTCGCCGTAGCGGGCGGCCAGGTCGACCGACTCCCTGCTGGTGGCGCTGCCGTGCCAGACCCGGACCGGCCGCTGGTACGGCCGTGGCCACACCTCGGCGTCGGTCAGCGGTGGGCGGAAGCGGGTGTCGGCGGTGACCCTGTCCTGGCGCCAGAGCTTCCGGAAGACCTCGTAGCTCTCGGCGTTGCGGTCCCACTGGTCCTCGGGCGTGACGTCGAACAGGTCGCGCTGGGCGGCGCCGTTGCCCTTGCCGATGATCAGGTCGAGCCGGCCGGCCGACAGGTGGTCGAGGGTGGCGTAGTCCTCGTACGCCCGGACCGGGTCCAGCAGGCTGAGCGTCGTGACGGCCGTGAACAGGCGGATCCGCTTCGTCAGTGCGGCCACATGGCTCAGTACGACGGTCGGCGACGAGGAGATGAACGGCCGTTCGTGCCGCTCCCCCACGCCGAAGCCGTCGAAGCCCAGCTCCTCGGCCAGCAGGGCGTTGTCGAGGACCTCGCGGAAGCGCTCGTGGGTGGACTTCCGCACCCCGGTGACGGGGTCCGGGCGGTGCACGATGAGCGTGATGGCGAGGAACTTCACGACGCCGCCCGCTGTTCGTCCTCGACGTCGTCGGGGTGGGCGAGGCCGAGGTGGTGGCGCAGGGTCGGGCCCTCGTAGTCGGTGCGGAAGACGCCCTGTTCCTGCAGGAGGGGGACGACCTGGTCGGCGAAGGCGTCGAGGCCGGTCGGGGTGATGTGCGGGACGAGGATGAAGCCGTCGCTCGCGTCGGCCTGCACGTACTCGTTGATGGTGCGGGCGATGGTCTGGGGTGAGCCGATGAAGTTCTGCCGGTTGCCGGTGTTGATGACCAGGTCGCGGATGGACCACTTGTTGGCCTCGGCGAGCTCACGCCACTCGCGGGCGGTGGCCAGCGGGTCCCGGTACATCCGCACCTGGGCACGGCCCTTGGAGATGTGGTTGTCGCTGACGTCCGGGTCGATGTCGGGCAGCGGCCCTTCGGGGTCGTAGGCGGACAGGTCGCGGTTCCACACGAATTCCAGGTGCTTGATGGCGGTGGCGCCGCTGACCTGCTGGCGGCGCACGATCCGTGCGAGTTCCTCGGCCTCGGCGTCGGTGTCGGCGAGGGCGAAGGACGCGGCGGGCAGGATCAGCAACTGGTCGTGGCGGCGGCCGTACTTGGCGAGGCGGTTCTTGACGTCGGTGTAGAAGGCCTGGCCCTCCTTGAGGGTGGCGTACCGGCTGAAGATGGCGTCGGCGCTCGATGCGGCGAACTCGCGGCCCTCCTCGGAGTCACCGGCCTGGAAGACGACCGGGCGGCCCTGCGGGGAGCGCGGGACGTTGAACTGGCCGTGGATGTCGAAGTGTTGCCCGGTGTGCACGAACGAGCCGGCCTTCGCGTCCCGCAGGAAGACGCCCGAGGCCTGGTCGGCGAGGATCTCGTCGCCCTGCCAGGAGTCGAAGAGTTCCTGGGTGGTGGCGAGGAACTCCTTGGCGCGGGAGTAGCGCTCCTCCTGGGGCAGGAAGCCGCCGCGGCGGAAGTTCTCGCCGGTGAAGGCGTCCCAGGAGGTGACGACGTTCCACGCGGAGCGGCCGCCGGAGAGGTGGTCGAGGCTGGCGAACTGGCGGGCCACCTCGTAGGGCTCGTTGAAGGTGGAGTTGATGGTGCCGGTCAGCCCGAGGTGCTCGGTGACCGCGGCCAGCGCGGCCAGGATCGTGAAGGTGTCGGGGCGGCCGACCACGTCCAGGTCGTAGATCTTGCCGCCCTGTTCGCGGAGCCTGAGACCCTCGGCGAGGAACAGGAAGTCGAACTTGGCGCGTTCGGCGGTGCGCGCGAAGTGCGCGAAGGAACTGAACTCGATGTGGCTGCCGGCCTCGGGGTCGCTCCACACGGTGGTGTTGTTGACGCCGGGGAAGTGCGCGGCGAGGTGGATCTGCTTCAGGGGCTTGGACATGGGTGCGGGGGTCCTTCCGGGCTGGCTCAGGCGGACGCGGCGGCGTAGCGGTTGGCGGGGCGAGCGAGGCCCAGCAGACCGCGCAGGGTGTCGGCCTCATACGCGGTGCGGAACAGGCCCCGGCGCTGGAGTTCGGGCACCAGACCGCGGGTGATGGCGGGCAGGTCGTGCCCTGCGACGGCGGGCCGCAGCCGGAAGCCGGTGAGCCCGGCCGCATGGAACTCGCCCAGGAGATCGGCGAGTTGGGCCGGAGTGCCGGTGAAGACACGGGCGTCACTGGTGTACGGCTCGCCCGCGAGCGCGTCGAGACGGTCCCGGCGGGCGGCCGCCGCGGCCGGGTCCTCGTCGAGGAAGACGACCAAGTCGCCGAAGACATGCAGGAGTTCACCCGTACGCCCGGCCGCCTCCTGCTCCGCGCGGATCTCGGCGACGATCGCCCGGGCCTGCTCGGCGTCGTGCGGGGTGACGTAACCGACGTCCGCCTGGCGGGCGATGAGCCGGTACGGCACGGTCTGGTGCCCCAGGGCGGTGACCAGGGGCTGGCCCTGCGGCGGGCGGGGGGTGATGGAGGGGCCCTTGACGCTGAAGTGCTTGCCCTCGAAGTCGATGTAGTGCAGCTTGTCCCGGTCGATGAATCGGCCGGTGGCGGCGTCGCGGATCTCGGCGTCGTCCTCCCAGCTGTCCCACAGCCGGCGTACGACCTCCACGTGGTCGGCGGCCTCGTCGAAGAGGTCGGTGAGCCGTTCCTGTCCGGCCGGGGTCTGCAGCTCCTCCAGGCTGAGCGGCGGGAAGGTGCGGCGGCCGAAGTGCGCGGCCTCGTGCGGCCGGGGTGAGATCTGCACGCGCAGACCGGCCCGGCCGGTGCTGACGTAGTCGAGGGTGGCGATCGCCTTGGAGATGTGGAACGGCTCGGTGTGGGTGGCGATCACCGTCGGGACCAGGCCGATGTGCCGGGTCAGCGGGGCGATGCGCGAGGCGATGAGCACGGCGTCGAGGCGGCCGCGGACCTGGTCGGTGCGGCCGTCGAGGTCGCCGTAGTGGGAGGACTGGAGGCCGAGCCCGTCCTCCAGGGTCACGAAGTCGAGCAGGCCGCGCTCCGCCTCGGCGACCAGGTCGGCCCAGTGACCGGCGGTGAACAGGTCACGGGGGCGGGCCACCGGTTCACGCCAGGAGGCGGGGTGCCAGCCGGTGCCGTCCAGGGCGACGGCGAGATGCAGCGAAGAAGAAGGGGACACGAGTGGTGCCTTCCTGGAGGTCCGTACGAGAGAGCCGGGCCCGCGGGAGTCGGGGCACACGGCGGCTGAGGGGACGGGGTCAGGAGCTACAGAGGGAGCCGGCCACGCGCTGGAGGTCGATGTGGAACCGGGAGTGGAGGCGGACGGCGCGCAGTACTCGGGGCACGCGTCGCACCTCCGTCCGAGTGGTCCGGGCATTCACCTTCGACAAGGACAACGGCACGGCTATGCCGTTTCTTCCAGCGCGGCGGCCCCCGTGTGCCGGACGAGCGAGAAGACGGTACGGCGGCGCAGGGTGAAGCCGATCGACTCGTAGAGCCGGATCGCGTTCGTGTTGTCCGCCGCCGCGTGCAGGAAGGGGCGTTCGCCGCGTTCCCTGATTCCGGCGGCGAC
The DNA here is from genome assembly GCF_058382285.1 of Streptomyces sp. LS-MS-L19. Classification (NCBI taxonomy): domain Bacteria; kingdom Bacillati; phylum Actinomycetota; class Actinomycetes; order Kitasatosporales; family Streptomycetaceae; genus Streptomyces; species Streptomyces sp. LS-MS-L19. The sequence continues at coordinate 854,851 of NZ_JBYCLL010000001.1, forward strand.
AGCGCGGACCAGGCGGGTGGCCAGGCCCCGGCCCCGGTGGGCGGGGTCCGTGCAGACGGCGCTGATCTCGGTCCAGCCCGGCGGGTGCAGTCGCTCCCCCGCCAGGGCGATGAGCCGGCCCTGGTGGCGGATGCCGAGGTAGGTGCCCAGCTCGATGGTGCGGCGCAGATAGGGGCCCGGCTCGGTGCGGGCGACCAGGTCGAGGATCTCGGGCACGTCGTCGGGTCCGAGCCGTACGGCCTCGGGGTCGGGCTCCGCGCGCAGGGCGGTGTCGACGAGCTGGACGCCGTGTCCGGTGCGCACGACCTCCCAGCCGACCGCAGCCTCGGTGACGCCCCGCACCGCGGCGGTGCCGCCGGGACCGATGAGTGCGGCGAGGTCGGTCCAGGCGCGCGGGTCGTTCTCGTCGGAGAGGGCGTGGAAGGGGGCCACGTCCTGCTGGTACCGGACGGCGTGGCCGACCCGTTGGGCGAAGGCGGCGTGCGGGCCGGTGAGTGCGGCCCAGGCCGGGTTGTCCAGGAGGGACGAGGAGCTGGCGTCGAGGGCGATGACGGACATGGTGTGGCGGTCTCCTGTGTGCGGCTCGGGTTGTCCGGCGCGCGGGGACTCCACCGCGAGGCGGCGGCCGAGTCCCCGGCACGCGGTGGGTCAGGAGTTGTCGAGCGGCAGTCCGGGCGGGTTGATCTCGGACGTGGCGACGGCCTCGTTGGAGAGGTTGTAGGCCTTGAGCCACTCGGCGTACTGACCGTTCTTGATCAGGTAGTTGATGGCGTCGGCGAGCGGCTTGGCGAGGCCGCTGTCCTTCTTCGCGGTGGCCGCGATCAGGCCCTGCAGACTGGCGCCGGCGCCGGAGTACGTACCCGCCGTGCGCGTGGCGTTGGGCGTGTCGGCCACCTGACGGTTGTGGTACGCGATGCCGGGGTTGGGGCCGAAGTAGGCGTCGATCTTGCCGCTGGTCAGGGCGAGGTAGGTGCTGTTGCTGTCCTGGAAGTACTTGACGGTGAGCTTCTTGCCCTCCTTGGCCAGCTTGGCCTTCCACTCCAGGAGGATCTTCTCCTGGTTGGTGCCGGAGCCGACGGAGACCGTCTTGCCGGCGAGGTTCTCGTAGTTGCCGTCGAAGTTCCAGGTGCTCTTCTTCGGGACGGTGAAGGCGAGGTTGTCCTGCCGGTAGGAGGCGAACTCGTACTTCTTCTTGCGTTCCTCGGTGTCGGTGACGTTGGAGAAGGCCACGTCGACCTTGCCGCTGTCGATGCCGACGAAGAGGTTCTCCCAGGTGGAGTTCTTCACCTCGGGCTCGAGGCCGAGGACCGCGGCGACGAGGCGGCCGAAGTCGGGCTCGGCGCCGGTGAGGGTCTTCTGGTCGCTGCCCACGTAGGCCAGCGGCGGGAAGCCGGCCGGGAGGGCGCCGATGCCGATCTCCAGCTTGCCGCTCTTCTTGAGGGCGGCGGGCAGTTCGGCGCTGATGGACTTGACCTCGGCGACCTTGATGGAGGTCTGCTGGGCGGCACCGTTGGAGACCTGGCCGATGACGACCTGACCGGACTTGGCGGCGGCCTGGGTGGTGGTGGCCGCGTCGCTGTCGCCCCCGCAGGCGGCGAGCCCGGTGGCGAGAGTGGCGACGGCGGTCGCCGCGGTGATGCCGCGTATCAGGCTGCGTCGGGTGAACTGGGTGGGCATGGCCGTTCCTTGTCGCTGGAGGTGATGAGGGTGGTGTGGGGGGAGGTCTGCGGGGGGGGCGGCGGTCAGAGGACCTTGCTGAGGAAGTCCCGGGTCCGTTCGTGCCGCGGCTTGTCGAGGACCTCGGAGGGCGGGCCCTGCTCGACGATCTTTCCGCCGTCGATGAAGACGACCCGGTCGGCGATCTCGCGGGCGAACCCGATCTCGTGGGTGACGATGACGAGCGTGGTGCCACTGGTCGCCAAGTCCTTGATGACGGACAGGACTTCACCCACCAGTTCCGGATCGAGGGCCGAGGTCGGCTCGTCGAAGAGGATGACGCCGGGGCGCAGGGCGAGCGCGCGGGCGATCGCCACCCGCTGCTGCTGCCCGCCCGACAACTGCCGTGGATAGGCGCCGGTCTTGTCGGCGAGGCCGACCCGGCCCAGCAGTTCGCGGGCCAGTTCCTGCGCCTGCGTCCTGCCGAGCCTGCCGGTGGCGACGGGGGCGGCGGCCACGTTGTCCAGCACGGTCAGGTGCGGGAAGAGGTTGAAGTTCTGGAAGACGAACCCGATCCGGCCGCGCTGGGTCAGGATGGCCCGCTCGCTCAGTTCCTTGAGCCGCTCGCCCTGCCGTTTCACGCCGATCAGCTCGCCGTTGACGCTGACGTAGCCGATCTCCGGCTTCTCCAGGTGGTTGATGACCCGCAGCAGGGTGGACTTGCCGGAACCGGACGGGCCGAGGATCACGGTGACCTCGCCGGGGCGGACGGTCAGGTCCACACCGTCCAGGACCCGGTGCGTGCCGTACCACTTGTGCACGTCATGGACCTCAACGGTGGCGGCCTCGACGTCCGCCAGGGCTTCGAGCGTCTTGGCGGTCATACGGCGGCCTCCCGGCGGATGCGGGCACGCAGTTCGGTGAGCCCGGTGCGGAGCTTCTGGAGCGGGGTGGGTGGCAGGGAGCGGGTGGCGCCGCGGGCGTAGTGCCGCTCGACGTAGAACTGGACGACGGAGACGGCGCTGGTCAGGATCAGGTACCAGACGGTGGCGACGAGCAGCAGCGGCACGATGTCGCCCGGATAGGTGGACCCCATGGACTGCACGGTGCCGAACAGGTCCAGCAGGGAGACGTAGAAGACCAGCGAGGTGCCCTTGATCAGGCCGATGAGCTGGTTGACGTAGTTCGGGACGATCGAGCGCAGCGCCTGCGGGAAGACGATCTTTCGGAACTGGTAGCCCTTGGGCAGCCCCAGCGCGGCAGCCGCCTCGTGCTGGCCCTGGTCGACCGAGAGAATGCCCCCGCGCACCACCTCGGCCGCATAGGCCGCCTCGTTGAGACTGAGCCCGATCACCGCGATGACCATGTCGGTGGCCAGCCGCGACTCGTCGAAGGAGAAGAACGCCGGCCCGAAGGGCACCCCGAGACTCAACGTCTTGTACAGGGCGGAGAAGTTGTAGAGGAAGAGCAGCACCACGATCAGCGGGATCGAGCGCAGCGCCCACACATACGTCCAGCTGACCGCCCGCAGCACCGGACTCTTCGACAACCGGGCCAGCGCCAGCAGGACGCCACCGACCAGGCCCAGCACCGCACTGTAGGCGGCGACTTCGAGTGTGATCAGCAGGCCGTCGAGGACCGTCGGGCGCAGGAACCAGTAGCCGAAGCGGTCCCACTGGTAGAACGGGTTGGTGACCAGTCCGTGGACGAACTGGGCCGCCAGGACCACGACGACCGCGGTGGCGATCCACCGGCCCGGCCGCCGCAACGGCAGAACCCGCTGCGCGGCGAGTGGTTTTGACGGAGTGTCGGTTATCGGCGGGGCGTCGGTGACGGACACGGCGGTGCCTGGGGGTTCACTCATGGTGGGCTCCGGCTGGGTGGGTACGTCCCGGAGGCGCGACGGCATGCGGAGGCGCACACGACGGCGGGGTACCGGGGGCGGGAAGGACGACGGCACACCGCGTGGGCGGTGTTCGTCAGGGAGTGCGGGGGCTGCGGGGAGGTGTCAGCCCCGACAGCGGGCACGGCCCGGTGCGGTACACAGTGCGCTGCTCACGCGGAGCAGATCGACGGCCCGGTCGGCGACGAGCAGGTCGCCGTACGGCCGTACGCAGCCCTCGGAGCGGCGTGCGGCCGTCCTGGGAGCTGCGTACATGGCGTCACCGTCACTGTTCCGGCCCTGTGGGCCTCGCGCTTACCGAAACGTCTTCGGTCGGGTCGTCACCTGGGGCACCCCACCGCGGCGCGAGGGTTGCCGGTCAGCTAGCCAGGGCTTGTCGCTGACACTCATGACCGTTCTGGTTGTCAGTTAAAGCAATGGCCCGAATGCATGTCAATGCCCGTCCATCAGGTGAAACGGCTAACGGGCGGCGTGGGCCGTCCAGTCGAGGATCTGGACGGCCGCTCCGGCGGCCTCCAGGCCTCGGCACCGGGCGTGGTGACGGCGTTCGATGCCGTCGAGGTCGAGGGCGCCGCCGAAAGCCGGGTGGGCGGCGAGCCGGCGGGCGTAGGCCCACAGGGTGGGGTGGTCGGCGATGCGCTGGACGGCGGAGGCGTCGAGGTGGTGGCGGTGCACGGTGTCGAGCTGGACCAGCGCGACCCACAACTCGACGTCGGCGGCCGTGACTTCGTCACGGATCAGGTGAGTGCGGTCGACCAGCCAGCGGTCCAGGACACGGAGCGTTTCCAGCAGCATGGCAACTGCCGCGTCCCGTGTCACCGGGTCCTCTCCGGCCGCGCCCGCCCGCTGCGCCGCCTCCTCGATCCCCTCCCGGCACATCCGCTCCACGGCCTCGATCTCGGACTCCGCGCCGCAGGGGTAGAGGGAGGGTCCGCCGGGGGCGATACGGCGGTCGAGGTCGCGCATGACGTCCGGGGCATGGGTGCTGACGATCCGTCCGGACCAGTCGTCGCTGAGCACGGGCCCGACGGCCGGACCGGTGTACCGGTGGGCGCTGGCCTCGTACAGCGACCGCAGGGCCGCATGGCCGCCCTCGGGGCTGTCGGGGACGGCCGGCAGGAACGTGGCCGGACAGCGGGCGTCCAGGCCGAGCAGGCCGTGGGTGACGGCGACGCGCAGGCCGTCGGGACAGGCGGTCGACAGGTGGAGGCGGTAGCGGCCCGGCACGGCGTAGTGGCCGCTGCGCGCGTCCCGGCCGATACGGCCCCGGAAGGCGGCCACCGGTCGGTCGGAGACGTGGGCGGCCACCCGTCGGTCGGGGGTGTGGGTGGTCGCGGGTCGGTCGGAGGTGTCGGTGCTCGGCGGTGCGGCGGTCATGACTCTCCCCGGGAACGGGCGCGGACGTACGCGCGGCGGAAGCGACGTCGGGTGAGGGAGCCGGGCTCATCCATGCGCGCCGGACGCGAGAGCCCGGTTCGCGGGCGGCGTCGGCACGGGAGGGGCGCGGCTCAGCCCTGGGGGCCGATCGCGCTGCACACACGCAGCAGATCGATGTGACGGCGGGAGGTCAGAAGAGGCGAACGGCTCACGCATGCGGTGACCGGCTCCAAGCGCCTCATAACTTCCCTACCTGTTCACTAGGATTCCCTCACCGAGTGTCGATCCGACCGAGATCGGCGTCAAGAGGGCCGTCCCGCATCGCGGACACCGTGATGGACGGCGGCGGCCCCGCGTGCGGGGTTCAGGGCTTGAGGCGGCCCGTGGCGAACATCGCCGCCGACCAGGCGGTCAGCGCCGCCGCCAGCGCCCAGACCACGGCGAGGGCCCGGCCCGCGCTGACGTCGCCCTGGCCGAGGAAACCGATCCGTTCGACCTGGACCAGCCAGAAGACCGGGTCCAGCCGGCTCACGTAGTTCCAGAACGGGGGCAGTTGGTGGACCGAGCAGAAGACGCCGCCGAGGAAGCCCAGCGGCAGCAGGATGATCGACTCCATGGAGCAGACATGGTCGAGGGACCGGGCGTGACCGCCCGCGATCACGCCGACCTGCGCGGCGACCAGGAGCACCCCGAGCGTGCCGAACAGCAGGACCACGGGGCGGGCCGGGGCCCCGCCGTGGGTCGCCAGAGCGGAGTTCGGCGAAACAGGAGATGCCGACGACGGTCAGGGCTGCGGACTGAGCCACTGCGAGGTTCCTTCACGGCAGGGCGGATGCGCGGGTCCCGCACCGGCCGACGCCAGAACAGCGGGCGGGAGAAGGCTGCACGCGGAAAGAGAACAGCGGGATCGCGAGCCGGCGAACGGCGATCAGCAACAGACCCGGTCCGGAAAGCCGCGTCCACCACGGGCCGCGGCGGTCGGGACGCCGGTGCGACCCAGGACGACCTTGACATTCACAGGGGCTGACGACATACGTTGAAAGGGAAAGTTCCTGACATGTGGAGGCTTCGATGCACGCACTGGGCGCGGCACCGCGAGGTGCCTGCACTGGTGCGCGCCTGATCACCCGGCGGCATGTCGACTACTGCCGCACCTCCTCCGCCGTCTGTCCTTCCGTACACGTCTGATCCCTGCCGGCCGGTCCCGCCGGCTGTCTCGTCATGGCCCTGTGGCCGCGAATCGTCGTGTTGTCCCGGAAGGAACCCCATGTCCGGCCCTGCCCTGCACCTCGCCGTCGAGATCGACGGCGACGGCGCCCACCCCGCGGCCTGGCGCCGCGCCGCCCACTCCCCCGATCAGCTGCTCTCCCCGCGCCGGGTGGCCCGGGTCGCCGCTGCTGCCGAGAACGCCGGGTTCACCCTGATCACCCTGGACGACGGCGTGCTGCCGCCCGGGGCCGCACCGGATCCGGTGGGCCGGATCGGCGCGGTGGAGCGGGCGGCCTTCGTGGCGGCGTCCACGAGCACCGTCGGGATCGCGCCCGTCGTCCCGGTCACGTATGTCGAACCCTTCCATGTCTCCAGCCAGTTGGCGTCCCTGGACCACATCTCCGCGGGTCGCGCCGGTTGGGTCGTGACGGAGGAGGAGCGCCCCGAGGCGGCCCGCGCCTGGGGGCGCCCCCTGGTCGCCGATGCCGACGCCCGGGCCCGGGAGTCACGGGACGGGGTGGAGGTGGTCCGCGCCCTGTGGGACTCGTGGGAGGACGACGCGGTCATCCGGTCCCTGGCCACCAGCCGCTACCTCGACCAGGAACGGCTCCACTACATCGACTTCACCGGTGACACGTACGCCGTCAAGGGCCCGGCGATCGTGCCGCGCCCGCCCCAGGGCCAGCTCGTCGTCCTGGGCCGGCCCGACCGGGTTCCGGCCGCGCAGCTCGACGTCGCTCTCGTCGAGGGCCGCGATCCGGCGTCGCTCACCACGGCCTCCGCCGGTGCCGGTGCCCCGCGCGTCTTCGCCGAGGTCGAGGTGGCGCTGGACACCCCGGAGGCCACGGCCGCCGAACGCGTCGCCGACCTGGAACGGCACGCGCCGTGGCAGGACCGCGGAAGGCTCCGGCACATCGGATCCGCCGATCAACTGGTCGCCCTGCTCAGTGACTTGAGCCGTCACGTCGACGGCGTACGACTGCATCCGCTGGTGCTGGACGAGGACCTCGCCGTCCTCTCCCGCCTCGTTGTTCCGGCCCTGTCCGAGCGGCGACTGGTCGCCCGCCCGCTGCCCGGTACGTCCCTGCGCTCGACCCTGGGTCTGGAGCGCCCCGCCAACCGCTTCGCCGCCGCTGCCCCGGCCGGCCAGGAGGACGCCCGATGACCCGCACCGATTCCCTCGACGTCCCCCGGCCGCACGCCCAGCTGCACTTCGGGGTGTTCTTCCAGGGCGTCAACCACTGGACCATCTGGTCGGCCCCCGACAGCGGCTCCCAGATCGACCCGGCCTCCTTCCGCAAGGTCGCCCAGACCGCCGAGCGCGGCCTGTTCGACGCGTTCTTCCTCGGCGAGGGGCTGCGGCTGCGCGAGGTCGACGGGAAGATCCACGATCTCGACGTGGCCGGACGGCCGGACGCCATCACCCAGCTCGCCGCGCTGGCCGCGGTCACCCGCCGCATCGGCCTGGTCTCCACGTCCAACTCGACCTTCAACGAACCCGCCGACCTGGCCCGCCGCCTGTCCGGCCTGGACCTGCTGTCCGCGGGCCGCGCCGGCTGGAACGTGGTGACCACGGACAACGCCTGGACCGGCGCGAACTTCCGCCGCGGCGGCTACCTCGACCACGCCGACCGCTACCGGCGCGCCGAGGAGTTCCTCACCGTGGCCCGCGCCCTGTGGGACGGCTGGGAGGAAGGGGCCGTCGCCGACTCCGCGGGCGCGCCCTCCTGGTCGGCACCCGGCGCCGTACACCAAGTGCGGCACAAGGGACCGCAGTTCGACGTGGGCCTCGCTCCGACCCTGCCGCGCAGCGCCCAGGGTCACCCCGTGATCTTCCAGGCCGGTGACTCCGGCGAGGGACGCGACTTCGCCGCCCGCAACGCCGACGTCATCTTCTCCGCGCACGGCAACGACTTCGACGACGCGCTGGCCTTCGCCGACGACATCCGGCGCCGGCTCCGGGCGGTCGGGCGGCCCGACGACGATCTGCGGATCCTGCCCGGCACCGAGATCATCATCGGGGCCACCGAGGAGGAGGCCGAGGAGAAGAAGCGCTGGATCCGGCTCCAACAGGTCACCCCCGCAACGGCCTTGGGGATCGCCGGACTGCTGTGGGGCATCGACCTGTCCGACCGCGACGCGGACGGGCCGCTGCCGAAGGAGGATCCGGTCGTCAGCGAGAACGACGGCTCCTTCGGTGCCCGGCGCATCGCCGACCCGCGCACCGTCGTGGCCGAATGGCGGGCGAAGGCGGAGGCGAACGGCTGGTCGCTGCGCGAGACGGTGATCGCGCTCGGCCCGCAGCGCGGACACGTCGGCACTCCGTCCGGTCTGGCCGACAAGTTCGCCCACTTCGTACGGCACGGCGCGCTGGACGGCTTCAACGTCACGCCGTACCTCATCCCCGACGGCCTCGACGACATCGTCGACCTGCTCGTCCCGGAACTGCAGGAACGCGGGCTCTACCGCACCGAGTACAGCGGTACGACCCTGCGCAAGAACCTCGGCCTGCGTGCACCCCTCACCCACCGGTCCGCCGCGGACCGACGACAGGCCGGCTGAGCCTCCGGGCCGGCCCCTTCATCCGGCTTGGCTGAGTACACATGACTGACAAAAAGCTGTCACACACGGGCCGGAATGCCGTTTCGACCGAAGCCGGTTGTGAACTGACATGACTCTTGGAGTAGCGCTCAACGCGTCCGACGCGCCGAACCAGGTCGACGCGACCGTCCAACTGGCCCAGGAGGCGGCGGAGTTCGGTCTCACGTCGGCCTGGTTCGGGCAGACCTTCGGTGCGGACTCCCCCCAGCTCGCGGCGATCGTCGGGCGGGAAGTGCCCGGACTGCAGGTGGGCACCTCCGCGATCCCCGTCTTCGGTCGCCACCCCCTGCTGGTCTCCGGCCAGGCCCAGACCGCGCAGGCCGCGACCCACGGCCGCTATCACCTCGGGCTGGCCCTGGGCACGAAACTGCTGACCGAGACGGGCTTCGGCCTGCCCTTCGAACGGCCCATCGCCCGACTGCGCGAATTCCTCACCGCCCTGCGGCAGTTGACCGAGACCGGCACGGCCGACTTCCACGGCGAGCTGATCACCGCCACCACCCCGATCCCGGCGCGGGTACCGGGTGCCGAGAGCGGAGTCCCCCTGCTCGTCGCCGCGATGGGGCCGCAGGCGCTGCGGGTCAGCGGTGAGTTGGCCGACGGGATCCTGCCCTGTCTGGCGGGACCGCGAGCCCTGGCGGACCACATCGTGCCCGCCGTGACCGCCGCGGCCGAGGCCGCGGGCCGCCCCGCGCCCAGGATCGTGGCCCTGGTGCCCGGTGTGGTCACCGACGACGTCGACGCGGTGCGGGCCAAGGCCACCGACGACCTCGCCTTCTACGAACAGTTCCCGTCCTACGCACGGGTCATCGAGCTCTCCGGCGCCCGGCGGGCCGCCGACCTGGCCGTGATCGGCGACGAGAGGACCGTCGAGGCCGAGGTGCGCCGTTACCGCGACGCCGGAGCCACCGAGGTCGTCTTCTCGGTCACCGAGATGGCAGGAGACGCCGACCGCCGACGCACCTGGCGACTCCTCGGCGAACTGGCCCGCTGAGTCCACCCATCGACCCGCCCCCTCCCCCGCCCCGAAGCCCCCGGCACCAAGGAGATTCCCCATGACCACCGAGGCCACCACCACGGACCTCCACGCGTTCACCGAGACCTGGCTGGAGTGGTACCGCGCCCAGGAGGCCCGGCTCGCCGCCCCGCACGGGTTCCTGGCGATCACCGGCCTGCACTGGCTCGACGACCGCCCCCAGCGCTTCCCGGACGCGCCGGGCGCGTGGCGCACCGGCCCCGAGGGCGTCGTCGTGGAACTCGACGAGGGCGAGGAACTGGTCGTCGACGGGACTCTGGTGCACGGCGAGCACCGCTTCGGCGTGCTTCCCGAGCGCGGCGGTGTCGACGCCGTCTGGAACGACGCCGTCATCGAGGTCGCCAAGCGCGGCGGCCAGGACATCCTGCGCCCCCGGCACCCGGACGCACCGCTGCGCACCTCCTTCACCGGAACACCCGCCTACGCCCCCGACCCGCGCTGGGCCGTCACGGGCCGCTACGTCCCCTTCGACGCACCGCGGCCGACCACCGTGGGCGCCGCGGTCGAGGGCCTCGAGCACGTGTACGACGCTCCGGGCCGGGTCGAGTTCGAGCTGGACGGGAACCCACTGTCGCTGACCGCGTTTCCCGGCCCTGGTGCGGGTCTGATGGTGCTGTTCACCGACGCGACCTCCGGGGTCACCACCTACGCGGCCAACCGGACCCTGTCCCTCGATCCGCCCGCGGCCGACGGCACGGTCGTCCTGGACTTCAACCGCGCCGCGAACCTGCCGTGCGCCTACACGGACCTGGCGACCTGCCCGCTGCCCCCGGCCGAGAACCGGCTGCCGGTGGCGATCGAGGCCGGCCAGAAGATCCCCCGCGAACGCGGCGGCGTGTGACCGGAACGCCATCCCGGGGTTCCTCGCGGTGAGGCAGAGGTCGACACTCCGTTTCAGACCACGGTCACCGGGTGCCGCACGACCGCGTCGAACAGATAGCCCTGCGTGTTGGGCACGGCGGTGTCCGGCTGGGTCCGGCCCGCCGTGTCCGTGGCGCGGGCCAGCAGGTGGGTCGGACCTGGTGTCCCGGGCGTCCACGGGAGGGACCAGCGCGTCCAGGTGCCGGGACGCGGCCGGTCGTGCAGTCGGGCGCGCCGCCAGTGCGTCCCACCGTCGGTGCTGACGTCGACCCGCGCGATGCCGCCCGCGCCCGACCAGGACCGGCCGTGCAGCACGTGGCTCTCCCCCGCCGCGAACGTCGCGCCGCCCGCCAGTTCGAAGGCGCTCTTGAGCGTCTGCCGGGTGAGCGGCGCACTGCCGTGCTCCGGGTAGGAGGGCCCGAACAGCCGGTAGAAGGTGGTGTTCCACGGCGAGTACAGGGGCTGTGCCGACACCTGGATGTCGCCGACCCACTTGATCGAGGCGATCCCCACCCACGAGGGCACGAGCACTCGCACCGGGTACCCGTGGTCGTACGGCAGCGGCTCGCCGTTCATCTCGTACGCGAGCAGCACGTCGTCCAGCGCCTTGGCCACGGGCAGCGGCCGGCGCACCCGGCCCAGGCTCTCGCCACCGCTGACGTACTCGGCGTCCAGGCCACGGGGCTGCACGTCCACGGCGTACGGGGACAGCCCGGCCCTGCGCAGTACGTCGGCCAGGCGCACCCCGCGCCAGCGCGCGACGCCGACCGCTCCCAGCGTCCACGCGGTGCCGGTGACCGTCTCGCCCTGCTGTGTCGTGTAGTAGCTACGGCCGTTTCCGGCGCACTCGACGAACGCGGTCCGGGTGACGGCGGGCAGGGCGCGCAGATCGTCGTAGCCGAACTCGACCGGCTTGTCCTCGGCGGGCGTGCCGCGCAGCCCGTCACCCCACAGCCTCAGCCGCCAGTCGGCGGCGTCCAGGACGGGCGTCGCGGTGTGGTTGCGGACGAAGAACAGTGCGTTGGGGGTGTGATGACCGGTTCCGCGCAGCGCCTCCCAGCGGGTCTCGGCGTTGGTGCCGCGCTGGATGAACGACTCGGGCGGCAACGGCTTGACGATCGGGGAGTCGGCGGCGTGTGCCGGATTCCGCACGGGGAGGGCGGTGGCGGTGGCGGTCGCGGCCAGGAGGGTCAGCAGCCGACGCCGCGTGACGCCGTCCGCTCTGGCCTCGCCGGCGAGCCACTGGCGCAGCCTGCGGCGGTCGTAGGCGATCTCGTGGTGGGCGGCGGAGCGGGGAGCGGACATGGCGGTCCCGTCATGTGTGGGAGGGGAGAAAAGCTCGGAGCGCGTGGGAGCGTCCTCGACGGGCCTACTGAGACCAACGGGGCAAGCGCGACGCGGCCGTCGCAGAAGAGAACCGGGGAAAGCCGATCAGCCGTGGAGACGACACAGCGCGGCGGCGACGCGGACGAGGTCCACGGCACGGCGGCGGGTCAGAGGCTCCGGCAGAGACATGACGGGATGGAAGCACGTGGTTCGGTCGGTGTCAACGAACCTGCCATATAGGGCAGTTGGTGCAGCCAGAGGTGTTCGTTCGCGCGCAGGTACGGCGTCACGGGCGGGCAGGTGATCCCCGGAATCTGTAGCATCCGGCGCATGGACGTGGCGACGGGTGCACTGCCTCGAGGGCTCGGGCTGGTGGAGCGGGTGCTCCGCGGGGAGCTCGACAGCCGAGGGGGACCCGGTGTGGTCCGGCTGGCCGAGGACGGCGGGCTGGACAAGGGGCAGGCGTCGCGGCTGCTGCGGGATCTGGTCGGCACCGGCACACTCGCCCGGGACGGTCACGAGTTCCGCGCCGGGGCGGATCTGCTGGCCGTCGCGGCCCAGGCCGGTCCGTGGGGCGTGGAGAGCCGGGCGCTGCTGCGGGGGCTGGTGGTCCGGTTCGGGGCGTGTGCGTACGTGGACGTGCTCCGCGGGGCGATGGTGCTCTCGGTGCGGGCCGAGCTGGCGGCCTGGGCCGAGTTCTCCTGGGCGCGGGCGGGGCGGCTGACTCCGGTCTGGTGCACCGGGGCGGGACGGGCACTGCTCTTCGACCGGTCCCGGGAGGAGATCGCCCGACTCCTCGGCGGCGAGGACTTCATCGGGGCGGGCGGCCCCTACGCGCCGCGGACCGTGGAGGAGTTGCTGGCGCGGGTCACCGCGGACGCCGGGCGTGGGATCGCGGTCTGCGAGAGCGAGTACGACGAGGACGTACTGGAGGTGGCGGCGCCGGTGCGGGATCCGCACGGGGATGTCGTGGCGGCGGTCAGCGCGGTCGTCCCGCACGCGGCGGCCAGGGACGACCGGGAGGAGCTCGTCACCGCGATCGGTGACGCGGCGGCGCGGCTGGCCTCCCTGCTCGGCTGAACCGACGGGCACTCAGTCCGCGTCCGTTCCTCCGTCCGTGGAACACAGCGCCGCCGTCAGCCAGTCGCTCCAGCGGACCACCGAGTCCGCGCAGGCCGCCGTCGCGGGCTCCAGCCGGCGGCGGGGGCCGACGACCTGCACGGCGGCCACGATCTCCCCCCGGAAGTCCCTGACCGGAGCGGCGAGCGAGTACAGGCCGGGCTCGGCCTCCTGGTCGACGATCGAGTAGCCGCGCTTGCGGGCCGCGTCCAGCCGGGTCATGAAGTCGTCCAGGTCGGCCGGGGTGTTGGGGCCGTGCCGGACGAAGGCGGTGCGTGCGAGGACGGCCGCCACCTCGGTGTCGTCGGCGTCGAACAGCAGGGCCTGTCCGGCGTCGCTGCAGTACGCGGGATAGGCGCGGCCCACCCAGGACACGAACGAGGACAGCGCCGGCGGCATCGACTCGAGGATCGTCACCGAGCTGGCGCCCCGCAGGACTCCCAGGTAGGCGCACTCCCCCGTGTCGGCGGCGACGCCCTCCAGCGCGGTGCGGCCGTCCCGGCGCAGTCGTGCCTCGGTGATCTGCTGGGCACGGGCGTACAGCTCCCAGGCGACGGAGTAGCGCAGCGACGCGGGATCACGGCGCAGGAAGCGGGCGCTTTCGAGGTTCCGCAGGATGCGGGAGACCTGGCTGCGTTCGCGCCCCAGCAGCGCCGCGACCTCGGCGGCGGTGTGGCCGCGCGGGTCCTGCGACGGGTGCCGGGCGAAGAGTCGCAGGACGGCCAGGCCGCGTTTCAGGCTGCTGTCGGTGGTCATCGCGGGCCGAGCATACGCCGGGCCGCCGCGCCGCCGCGCGCCCATCATTGCGCGGACATTGCAGGTTCATTGCAAGGTGCGTGCATCATGAGCAACTGGATTTGCCTATTACGCATCCGGAGATAGTCTCCAGCCATCCCTCGCACATCAGGCTCGTCAGGAGTTCCCCTTGTCCGCTCTGCGCCCGCTAGTACTCCTCGGTTCCGCGGCACTGCTCCTGGCGGGCTGCGCCGACCCCTCCGACCCGGCCGCCGCCTCCTCCAGCGCCTCCCCGGCCACGGCACCGATCGCGAAGAACGCCGCGCTCGCCGCCAAGGTCCCGGCCGCCCTGAAGGCGAGCGGGATCACGATCGCCAGTGACGTCAGCTACCCGCCGATGGACTTCTTCGCCGCCGACAACAAGACGGTCGTCGGTGCCGAGGCCGACCTGGACAAGGCCATCGGCACCGTCCTCGGCGTCAAGGTCACCATCGTGAACGTGCCCTTCGACTCGATCCTGCCGGGCCTGCAGTCGGGCAAGTACCAGCTCGGCGTCTCCTCCTTCACGGACACCGCCGAGCGGGAGAAGGTCGTCGACTTCGTCACCTACTTCGACGCGGGCACGTCCCTGCTGGTCCCGTCGGGCAACCCCAAGGCGCTGAAGCCCGAGGGCGACTCTCTGTGCGGCCGTACCGTCGCCGTGGCGAAGGGGTCCACGCAGGCGCTCGTGGACCTGCCGGCCCGGGCGAAGACCTGCAAGACGCCGATCAAGGTCGGCACCTTCCCGGACGGCACCGGTGTGAACCTCGCCGTGACCAGCGGCCGTGCCGACGCCGCCCTGGCCGACTCGCCGGTCGCCGCCTATGCCGCCAAGCAGTCCGGCGGCAAGCTGGAGGTGGCCGGCGACTCCTACGGCGACGCGCCCTTCGGCATCGCCGTACCGAAGAACAGTGAGCTGACCGGACTGCTCAAGTCGGCTCTGGAGGACCTCAAGGCGAGCGGCGGTTACCAGCAGGTCCTCGCCAAGTGGGGCCTGGAGTCCGGCGCCCTGGACGAGTTCGAGATCAACGCGGCCTCATGAGCGCGGAGTTGCCGGTCTACCGACGCCGCCGGCCGGGGCAGTGGGTGCTGACCCTCGTGGTCGTGCTCCTGGCCGCGAGCCTGGCCCAGTCGCTGATCACGAACCGGCGCTTCGGCTGGGAGACGGTCGGCGCCTGGCTGTTCAGCCGGACCGTGCTGCGGGGCCTGCTGACCACCCTGGAACTCACCGCCGCCGCCATGGCGATCGGGCTCGTGCTCGGCATCGCACTGGCACTCATGCGGCTGTCGGAGAACTCCGTTGCCCGGACGGTCAGTTGGGCCTACATCTGGCTCTTCCGGGGCACCCCTCTCCTGGTCCAGCTGCTGTTCTGGGGTTTCATCTCCGCCCTGTACCCGACGCTGTCGCTGCACCTGCCCCTCCTGCCGGCGGTCGGCGACGTCCCCGCGAACTCCGTCATCACGACCTTCACCGCGGCCCTGCTGGGCCTCGGCCTCAACGAGGCCGCCTATCTCGCCGAGATCATCCGGGCCGGGATCGTCTCGGTCGACCACGGTCAGCTGGAGGCGGCGGACGCGCTGGGCCTGTCCCGGGCCCGGACCCTGCGCCGGATCGTCCTGCCCCAGGCGATGCGGGTGATCATCCCGCCGGTCGGCAACGAGACCATCTCCATGCTCAAGACGACCTCCCTGGTGAGCGTGCTGGCCTACGCGGAGCTGCTGTACTCCGTGCAGATCGTGTACGCCCGCACCTACGAGACGATCCCGCTGCTGATCGTCGCCAGCATCTGGTACCTGGCCGTCACGACCCTGCTGAACATCGGCCAGCACTACCTCGAACGGCACTTCGCGAAGGGCGGCAGCCGATGATGATCGAGGCCACCGGTGTGCGCAAGTCCTTCGCCGGGCGGGAGGTGCTGCGCGGAATCGACCTGTCCGTACCGCGTGGGACGGTCACCTGTGTGATCGGGCCCTCCGGGTCGGGGAAGTCCACCTTCCTGCGGTGCGTGAACCGCCTGGAGCGGCCCGACGGGGGCCGGATCCTGGTGGACGGCGAACCGATCGGATACGAGCCGTACCGGGACGGGCTGCGCGAACTGCGCCGCCGCGACCTGGCCCGGCAGCGCCGTGACATCGGCATGGTCTTCCAGCGCTTCCACCTCTTCCCGCACCTGACGGCCCTCGCCAACGTCGTCGAGGGGCCGGTCGGCGCGGGCCGCCCCCGCGCCCGGGCCACCGAGGAGGCGCTGGCCCTCCTCGACCGGGTCGGTCTCGCCGACCGCCGGGACGCCTACCCCGCCCAGCTCTCCGGCGGCCAGCAGCAACGCGTCGCCATCGCGCGCGCGTTGGCGATGCGGCCGAAGCTCATGCTGTTCGACGAGCCGACCTCCGCCCTCGACCCGGAACTGGTCGGCGAGGTCCTGGACGTCATGCGCGACCTCGCCGCCGACGGCATGACGATGCTCGTCGTCACCCACGAGCTGGGCTTCGCCCGCGAGGTCGCCGACGAGGTCGTCTTCTTCGACGACGGACAGATCCTGGAGTCCGGACCGCCCACCCGCGTCCTGACCGCCCCCGACCATCCCCGTACCCGCGACTTCGTGACGAGAGTGCTGTGACGACCTTCCGCGACGCCCTGGCCGCCGGCCCCCTCGTCCTGGACGGCGGCATGTCCAACGAGCTGGAGGCCCAGGGCCACGACCTGAGCGGCATCCTCTGGTCCGCCCGCCTGCTCCGCGACGCCCCCGAGGCGATCACGGCGGTCCACCGCGCCTACTTCGCGGCGGGCGCCCAGGTCGCCATCACGGCCGGTTACCAGGCCACCTACGACGGTTTCGGCCGCCTGGGCATCTCCCGCACCGAGACCACGGCACTGCTGCGGCGCAGCGTGTCCCTGGCCCGCGAGGCCGCCGAAGCCGCCGCATCCGAGGGAGGCGGCAGGCGCTGGGTCGCGGCGTCCGTGGGCCCCTACGGCGCGATGCTGGCCGACGGCTCGGAATACCGCGGCGACTACGGCCTCAGCGTGGCCGAGCTGACCCGTTTCCACCGGCCCCGGCTGGAGGCGCTGGCCGAGGCGGCCCCCGACGTCTTCGCCGTCGAGACCATCCCCGACCTGCGGGAGGCCGAGGCCGTGCTGACCGCCCTGGACGGCCTGGGCATCCCGGCCTGGCTCTCGTACAGCATCCGCGGGACGACCACCAGCGCGGGCCAGCCGCTGACGGAGGCCTTCGCGCTGGCCCGGAGCAGTGACACCGTGGTCGCCACGGGGGTGAACTGCGCCCCCGCCGCCGACGCGGCCGCCGCGCTGGCCCTGAACACCGGGCTGCCCGGCGTCGTCTATCCGAACGGTGGCGGCGTCTGGGATCCCGGAACCCGGAGCTGGCTGGGCGCCCAGGACGAGATCGCGGACCTGGCACCCTCCTGGCTCGCCGCCGGCGCGGCGCTCGTCGGCGGCTGTTGCCGGGTCGGCCCCGCCGAGATCAAGGAACTGGCCGACCGCCTCGACGCCGCACCGACAGGCCACTGAGGGCATTCCGAGCCCGAGCGCACCCCCGCCGACATGCACCACTCCGCGGGGGTGCGCTCCCGGCCCGGCGCGCCGGGAACCAGCGATCCCCGCTCGCCCCCTCCTCGTACACGCACCACTCGCAAGGAACACCAGCCATGTCCCAGCCCGCCTCCCTCCCGGTGATCGACCTCTCCGCACCCGACCGTGACGCGCTCCACCGGGCCGCGCGTGACGTCGGCTTCTTCCAGCTGGTCGGGCACGGCATCACCCCCGCCGAACAGGTCCGGCTGCTCGGTACCGCCCGCGACTTCTTCGCCCTGCCCGAGGCCGACCGGCACGCGCTCGACAACCTCAACTCGCCCCACTTCCGGGGCTACACGCGGACCGGCAACGAGCACACCCAGGGCCGCCGCGACTGGCGCGACCAGCTCGACATCAGCAACGAGCTGCCCGCTCACGTGCCGGCCCAGGGCGAGCCGCCCTACTGGTGGCTGGAGGGGCCGAACCAGTGGCCCGCGGCCCTGCCCGTCCTGCGTGAGGTCGCGCTGGAGTGGATGGCCCGGCTCAGCACGGTCGCCCACCGGTTGCTGCACGAGCTGCTCGCAGCCGTCGGCGGTCCCGAGGACTTCTACGACGACGCCTTCTCCGGCCACCCGCGCAACCACCTGAAACTGGTCCGGTACCCGGGCCGGGCACCGGAGGGGGACGACCAGGGCGTGGGCGTGCACAAGGACTACGGCTTCCTGACCCTGCTGCTCACGGACGAGGTGCCCGGACTCCAGGTGGAGACGCCGGACGGGCAGGGCTTCATCGATGTGCCGTATCTGCCGGGGGCGTTCGTGGTGAACCTCGGCGAGCTGCTGGAGGTCGCGACGAACGGCTACCTGAAGGCGACGAACCACCGCGTGGTCTCTCCCCCGGGATCACGCGAGCGCTTCTCCGCACCGTTCTTCTACAACCCCCGGCTCGACGCCCGGATCGCCCCGCTCCCCTTCCCCGGCGCGTCGGACGCGACGGGCGTGACGGAGGACCCGGACAACCCGCTGTTCGCGGAGTTCGGCTGGAACGAGCTCAAGGGCTGGGTCCGCGCCCACCCCGCGGTGGTGAAGAAGCATCATCCGGAGCTGACCATCGCGTGACGCAGCGACCGCGGCGGCCACCCGGCTCGCGGCTGCGCTCCTCTCCCGCAGGGCTCCGACAGCTCCCCACCCCACGTGTTCTCGCGTGATAGCGCCCCCACTCCCGCACTGCAAGCCCCGTGTCACTCGAAGGGGTTAGGTGCTCGGCCGCCGCTGCATCCCGGGTGCGCGCTCCCGTACTGTCACATGCCTGCTGCATGTAGCCGCGGCGTAGGCACAGGCCGTATCGGGGAGAGGACGGTGCCGGAGTGATATCGAGTTCCGACTGGAGTGAGCGGGGGCTGTGCCGGACTGCTGATCCGGACGAGCTGTTCGTCGAGGGCGCGGCACAGAATCGCGCGAAGGCGGTGTGCACCGGCTGCCCCTCCCGCACGGAGTGCCTGGCCTACGCCTTGGACAACCGCATCGAGCACGGCGTGTGGGGTGGCATGACCGAACGCGACAGGCGAGCTCTGCTGCGCCGCCGGCCGACCGTGACCTCCTGGCAGCGCCTGCTCGAGCTGGCCCGCGCCGAGCACGACACCGCTGCTCCGGGTACAGACAATGTCCGAGCGCTGCCCGAGGTCTGCTGATCGGGGGCGGGGCGGTTCCGGGAAGATGCCGGCCGCTGCGGCGCGGAAGCTGTCCGAGGCCGCTGGATCGGACCACCCGACGGCGGCCGGCGTCCGGAGGGGGACACCGGCCGCCGTCGGATGGATCACCCCGCGAGTTCCTTGGTGATCCGGTCCAGCATGAACGCCGAGGACTCGCGGGCGCGTTCCTCCCAGGCGAAGACGCAGGCCGTGGCGACGCCGTCGAAGTCCAGCTCGCGCAGTGTGCCGAAGAAGGCGTCCCAGTCGACCTCGCCCTGGCCGATGTCCAGGTGCTGGTGGATGCGGGCCGCGGTGCCGGGCGGGTTGAGGATGTAGCGCAGGCCGCTGGAACCCTTGTGGTTGAAGGAGTCCGCGATGTGCACGTGCTGGAGCTTGTCACCGGCGTAGCGCATCATCTTCGCGATGTCCGCCCCGACCTCCGAAGCACCCGAGAGGTGGAAGCTGTGCGGGGCGCAGTACAGGTAGTTGACCCACGGTTCGTTGATCGCGCGGACCAGGTCGACGGCCGGGGTGTTCTCCTCGCAGAAGTCGTCGGGGTGTGCCTCCAGGTTCAGGGCGATGCCTTCCCGCTCGAACAACGGGAGCAGTTCCTCCAGCGAGTGCCAGAACGCGGCCTCGCTCTCGGCCGCGCGCTCGGGACGACCGTTGAACTCGCTGTTCATCAGCGGGCATTCGAGGTCCGCGGTGATCTCGATCATCCGCTTCCAGTAGCGGACGGCGGCCTGCCGCTCGGTCTCGTCGGGCGAGGACCACTTGTACAGCGGCAGCACCGAGGACAGCTGCACACCGTGCCTGCGCAGGGCGTTCTTCAGCTCGGCGATCCGCTCGTCGTCCGCCCGCGGGTGCAGGAAGAACGGCATGAAGTCGTCGCGCGGCGACAACTCGATGTACTCGTAGCCGAGTTCGGCCACGGTGCGCACCATGTCGTCGAGGGACAGGGCGCGGAACATGTACGGGTCGAGGGCGATCTTCACGCGGCACCTCCGTAGAAGGCGGGACGGGGCTTGAGGTCGGTGGCGACGACGCGGCCCGAGTCCAGGGCCTCGACGGTCGCGGCGGTGATGACGGTGGCTGCGTAGCCGTCCCAGGAGGACGGGCCGGTGGGCTCCGCCCCGGCGGCGACACCCGTGATCCACTCGCGGAACTCGGTGTCGAAGGCGTCCCGGAAGCGGCCCACCCAGTCGGTGAGGACCTCGGTGCTGTGCGAGGCGGCGGTCCGCACACCCACGGTGGCCGGATCTGGCAGCCGTACGAGCCCTTCCTCGCCGACCGCCTCGCACTGGATGTCGTAGCCGTACTGGCAGTTGACGAAGACCTCCAGGTCGATGCGGATGCCCTTGGCCGTCTCGAAGAGCATGATCTGCGGGTCCTTGAGGTGCGCGAACCGCCTGCTCGTGGCGCGCGGGGTGAGCACCTGGGTGGAGACGATCTCGTCGTCGAGGAGCCAGCGCAGCACGTCCACCTCGTGAACGGCCGTGTCCAGGGCGGCCATCGAGGAGGTGTAGGACTCCGGGACGGTCGGGTTGCGGTGCGCGCAGTGCACGATGAGCGGCTCGCCGATCCGGCCGGAGTCGATGACCTGCTTCATCTGCCGGTAGCCGGCGTCGTAGCGGCGCATGAAACCGACCTGGACCAGACGGCGGCCGTGCGCCTGCTCCGCCTCGATGATCTTCAGGCAGTCCTCGGCGGTGGTGGCGAGGGGCTTCTCGCAGAACACCGGCTTCCCGGCGGCGATCGCGTTCAGCACGTGCTCGGCGTGGGTCGGGCCCCAGGAGGTGACGAGGACCGCGTCCACGTCCTCGGCCGCGACCACGGCCGCGCCGTCGGGCAGCACCCGGGCGCCGACCGGCTCGGCCGCCTCGGCCGCCCGGGTGGCATCGATGTCGGTGACGGCGGTGACCCGGGCGCCGGTGACGGTGTCGGTCAGCCGCCTGATGTGCTCTTTGCCGATCCAGCCGGCGCCGACGACACCTACACGTACAGTCATGGTCGTTTCCTAACTAGGTGCAACTAGGAGAAGCGCGCCCGGAGTTCGGCTTCGAGGGTTTCGAGGGTGCGGCCCTTGGTCTCGGGGACGTAGAGCTTCACGAAGGTGAGGGAGAAGATCCCCGCCACGACGAACAGGAAGAAGGTGTGGGAGATCCCGATCGCGTCGACCAGCGACGGGAAGACCAGCCCGATCACGAAGTTGGTCAGCCACAGCACCACGGCCGCGATGCCCATGCCGAAGCCGCGCATCCGCATCGGGAAGATCTCCGACAGCATCAGCCAGGTCACCGGCGAGATCGCGCCCTGCTGGAAGGCCAGGAAGGTGACCGTCATGGCGAGGACGGCGTAGGCCCGGAGGTCTCCGGACGGCAGCACCAGGGAGAAGACACCGATCAGCAACAGGGCCGCCGTTGTGCCCGTCTGACCGGTCATCAGCATCGGGCGGCGGGCGACCCGGCCCAGCAGCCAGATGCCCACGAACGTGGCCAGCACCGAGATCACCCCGTTGGCGATGTTCGCCGTCAGCGCGGTGTCGGAGGCGAAGCCCGCGTCCTCCAGGATCTGGGTGCCGTAGTACATGATCGTGTTGACGCCGGTGACCTGCTGCACGATCGCGATGCCGAAGCCGACGAGCATCAGCTTCCGTACCCAGGGCACGGACTTCATGTCCTGCCAGCCGCCCAGCTTCTCCCGCTCGTCCTTGACGGCGAGCGCGGAGACCTCGCTCAGCTCGGCCTCGGCCCGTTGCCGGGACCGGACCTGCCGGAGCACTTCCAGCGCCTCGGAGAACCGGCTCTGCGAGGCCAGCCAGCGCGGGCTCTCCGGCATGACCAGCATCCCGAACCACAGCACCACGGCGGGAATCGTGGCGAGGACCAGCATCCAGCGCCACACGCCCCCGGACTCACCACCCACCCGCGCGATGACCGCGTTGGAGGTGAACGCCAGCAACTGACCGCTGACGATCATCAGTTCATTGCGGGTGACCAGCGCACCGCGCCGCTCGGCAGGGGAGATCTCCGCGAGGTACACGGGCACGGTCACCGACGCACCGCCGACCGCCAGACCCAGCACGAACCGGGCCAGGACCATCACGGCCGTGGTCGGCGCGAGCGTGCAGGCGAGCGCGCCGACGAAGAAGAGCACCGCGAGGGTGAGAATCGTACGGCGGCGGCCGCGCGCGTCCGACAACCGGCCGCCGGCCACGGCCCCGAGCGCCGCGCCGAGCAGCAGCGAGCTGGTGACCATGCCCTCGGTGACCGGGGTCAGGCCGAGGTCGTCGGTCATGTACGGCAGGGCGCCGTTGATGACGCCGGTGTCGTAACCGAAGAGCAGACCGCCGAAGGTGGCGACGATCGTGACGACCCGCAGCCGCCGCGAGACGGCCGGTGGGGTGTCCTGCTCGAGGGTGGGAGCCTGAGTCGCGTCGTCCCTGACGTCCATGCCCACCTCCTACTTGTCGTACGGGCGTCGGGTTCCGGTCAGGCCGCAGTCCGCCAGGTGGGCGCGGGTGCTGGTCGCGATCGGCAGCGGCACCTCGGGCGCGCACGGGTACAGGTCCTGCTCGACGATCACGAACAACTCGGCGTCGAGCTTGGCCAGTTCGGCGACGACGTCGGCCGGGTTCGGCACCCCGGCGGGCGGCGAGACACACACCCCGCGCCTGACCGCCTCCCCGAAACCGAGGTCCTCGGCGGCGACCTGGGCGAGGATCTCCGGGTCCATCTGCTTGATGTGGACGTACCCGACGCGCTCGCCGAAGCGGCGGATCAGGTCGACGTTGTCGCCACCGCCGTAGGCCACGTGCCCGGTGTCCAGGCACAGGTTGGTGTACCGGCTGTCGGACTCGTTCAGCAGCCGCTCGATCTCCGGCTGGGTCTGGATGTGGCTGTCCGCGTGCGGGTGGATCACGAGGCGTACGCCGTACTCGTCCAGCAGCAGCCTGCCCAGCCGGTCGGCGGCCTTGCCGAAGCCCGCCCACTGGGCGGCGGTCAGCTCGGGCGGCTCGGTGAACGCGCCGGTCTTCTCGTCCCGGTACATGGGCGGGATCAGCACGAGATGGTGGGCGCCCGCGGCCTGGGTGAGTGTGGCGACCTGGCGGACATGGGCGAGCATCTCGTCCCACGCCTCGGGGCGGTGCAGGGCGCCGAAGGCCGTGCCGCCGGAGACCTGGAGGCCACGAGCGTCCAGCTCTTCCTTGAGGCGCTGCGGATCGGTGGGGAGGTAGCCGTACGGGCCGAGCTCCAGCCACTGGTAACCGGCCTCCGCGAGCTCGTCGAGGAAGCGGGTGTGCGGCACCTGGTGCTCGTCCTCGGGGAACCAGACGCCCCAGGAGTCGGGGGCGGAGCCCAGACAGAGGTTGCCCGCGGTGGCGCGGAGCGGGGTGGTTGGGGCCGTTGCCATGAGGTGTCCTTGGAGGCTCAGTCGGAGGTGGGGAAGCTGAAGCCGGCGGCGACCTGCTGGGCGGGTCGGGGCCAGCGGGTGGTGACGACCTTGGGGCGGGTGTAGAAGCGGACGCCCTCGGGGCCGTGGATGGGGTGGTCGCCGATGAGGGAGTCCTTCCAGCCGCCGAAGGAGTAGTACGACATCGGGACGGGGACCGGGACGTTGATGCCGATCATGCCGACCTTGATCCTGCGCTGGAATCGGCGGGCGGCCTCCCCGGAGCCGGTGAAGAGGGCGGTGCCGTTGCCGTAGGGGTTGGCGCTGACGAGGTCGATGGCCTCGTCGAGGGAGTCGACGCGGACGATGGCGAGGACCGGGCCGAACAGCTCCTCCTTGTAGGCGTCCATCTCGGTGGTGACGTGGTCCAGGAGGGAGGGGCCGGTGAAGAAGCCGTCCTCGTGCCCGTCCACCTTCACCCCGCGGCCGTCGACCACCACGGTGGCGCCCTGTGCCGCCGCGGTGCCGACCGCGTTCTCGACGCGCTCCTGGGCGGCCATGGTGACGAGGGGGCCCATGTCGGTGCCGGGAGCGTTGCCGGGGCCGACCTTGATCTCGTCGGCCTTGCGGGTGAGGACCTCCACCAGGCCGTCGGCCGCATCGCCCACCGCCACGGCCACCGAGACGGCCATGCAGCGCTCGCCCGCGGAGCCGTAGGCGCCGGCGGTGATGTGGTTCGCGGCGAACTCCAGGTCGGCGTCGGGCAGGACGACGGCGTGGTTCTTGGCACCGCCGAGGGCCTGGACGCGCTTGCCGTGCGAAGTCGCCTGCCCGTGCACGTACTTGGCGATCGGCGTGGAACCGACGAAGGAGACGGCTTCGATACCCGGGTGGGTGAGGATCGCGTCGACGGCGTCCTGGCCGCCGTGCACGACGTTGAACACGCCGTCGGGCAGGCCGGCCCGCTGGTAGAGGTCCGCGACGAAGTTGGCGGCAGAAGGGTCGCGCTCACTCGGCTTCAGGATGAAGGTGTTGCCGGTGGCGAGGGCGATGGGATGCATCCACAGCGGCACCATGGCCGGGAAGTTGAACGGGGTGATGCCCGCGACCACGCCCAGCGGCTGACGGAAGTCGTGTACGTCCACGCCGCGGGAGACCTGGTCGGAGAAGGAACCCTTCAGCACGTCTCCCAGACCGCAGGCGAACTCCACGACCTCGCGGCCGCGGACGATCTCGCCGCGGGCGTCGTCGACGGTCTTGCCGTGCTCGGCGGAGATGATGCGGCCCAGTTCCTCCTCGTGCTCGACGAGGAGTTGGCGGAAGGCGAACATCACCTGGGTGCGCTGGGTGAGGGAGGACTCCGACCAGGTGGCGAAGGCGGTGGTGGCGGCCTGGACGGCGGCGTCCACGTCGGCGGAGCCGCCGAGAACGACCCGGGCCTGTTCGGCGCCGGTGGCCGGGTTGAACACCGGCTGCGTGGCGGAGCCGGAGCCCGGTGCGGAGGAGCCGTTGATCCAGTGCTCGATGGTCTTCACGGTGCGGGTTTCCTTTGCGGGGACGGGAGCTACAGGTAGTGGTGCTGGGCCTGTTTGCGGGCGGCGTACGTCTCGTACGCGCTGCGGGTGGACTCCAGGGCGGACGTCTGGCTGACGGGGACGTCCCACCAGCCGTGGCCGGGCGGGTTGGGCCCGTACAGGTCGGTCTCCACGTGGACGACCGTGGTGCGGGTGGCCGCCTTGGCCTTCTCCATGGCCGAGCGGAACTCCTCGACGGAGGTGGCGTGCAGCACGTCGGCGCCGAGTGAGGAGGCGTTCGCGGCGAGGTCGACGGGGAGCACCTCGCCGTCCAGCTGGCCCGAATCGCCGTCTCGGTAGCGGTACTTGGTGCCGAAGCGCTGCGAGCCGAGCGACTCCGACAGGGCGCCGATGGAGGCAAAGCCGTGGTTCTGGACCAGGACGACGATCACCTTCAGCCCTTCGGAGATCATGGTCACGATCTCCTGGGCCATCATCAGATACGAGCCGTCGCCGACCAGGACGACGACCTCACGGGTGGGGTCGGCCATCTTGGCGCCGACGCCGGCCGCGACCTCGTAGCCCATGCAGGAGTAGGCGTACTCGACGTGGTAGGCCTTCGGGTCCCGGGCCCGCCACAGCTGCTGGAGGTCGCCGGGCATGGAGCCCGCCGCGTTGATGACCACGTCACGGTCGCCGAGGACCTGATTGAGCGCGCCGAGGATCTCAGTCTGGGCCGGGAGCGGACTGTGGCCGACGGTGAAGCAGCTGTTTTCGATCTCCCTTGTGCGGGAGATGAGTTGACGGGTGCGGTCGCGGTACTCCTGGTCCACTTCCCAGTCGGCCAGTGCTCCCGCGAGTGCCTGGATGCCGAGCCGCGCGTCGGCCACGAGCGGTTCGGCGGAGTGCTTGACGGCGTCGAGGCGGGCGACGTTGAGGTTGACGAAGGTGACGTCGGGGTCGGCGAAGACGGTGTGGCTGGCGGTGGTGAAGTCGGAGTAGCGGGTGCCGATGCCGAGGACCACGTCGGCCTCGCGGGCGAGTTCGTTGGCGGCGTAGGACCCGGTGGAGCCGATGCCGCCGACCGCGCGGGGGTGGTCCCAGGGGACGGCGCCCTTGCCCGCGTGGGTGTCCGCGACCGGGATGCCGGTGGCCTCGGCGAAGGCCCGCAGCGCGGTCTCCGCGCCGGAGTAGACGGCCCCGCCGCCCGCCACGATCAGCGGCCTGCGCGCTCCACGCAGCAGACGGGCCGCCCGCTCGATCGCGGCCGGTTCCGGCACCGGACGGCCCACGTGCCAGACCCGGCGCCGGAAGAAGGAGACCGGCCAGTCGTACGCCTCGGCCTGCACGTCCTGCGGCAGCGCGAGGGTGACCGCGCCGGTCTCCACCGGGTCCGTGAGCACCCGCATCGCCGCCAGCGCGGCCGGGATCAGTTGCTCGGGGCGCTGCACGCGGTCGAAGTACTTGGAGACGGCCCGGAAGGTGTCGTTGACGGTGACGTCGCCGCCCCGGGTGTCCTCGAGTTGCTGCAGGACGGGGTCGGCGGCGCGGGTGGCGAACATGTCGGACGGCAGCAGCAGCACCGGGATGCGATTGGTGGTCGCCAGTGCCGCGCCGGTGATCATGTTGGTGGATCCGGGACCGGTGGAGGCGGTGCAGGCGAAGGTGGCCAGCCGGTCGCGCATCTTCGCGTAGGCCACCGACGCGTGGACCATGCCCTGCTCGTTGCGGGCCAGGTAGTACGGCAGGTCGGCCTCGCCGGTGGTGGCGGCCTGCAGCAGCGCCTGCCCGATGCCGGCCACGTTGCCGTGCCCGAAGATGCCCCACACGCCGGGGACGAGCCGCTGTTCCCGGCCGTCGCGCTCGCTGTACTGCGCGGCGAGAAAGCGCACCAGGGCCTGGGCGGTGGTCAGTCGGACGGTCTCGGTCATCGGTTCTCTCCGAAGGGCAGCCGGTCGTCGACGTCCTGGGACTCCCACGTCGTACGCACCCAGCCGTGCGCGGGGTCGTCACAGGTCAGCCAGGCGCGGTTCTGCCCCGGACCGGCCATGACGTCGAGGTGGTAGAGGTCGTGGCCGGGGGCCGCGATGGACGGGCCGTGCCAGCCGTGCGGGATGAGCACCGCGTCGCCGGAGCGCACCTCGGCGAGCACGTCGATCGGCCGGTCCTCGGTGCCGTACACCCGCTGGTAGCCGAAGCCGTTCTCGCCCGCGACCTGGAAGCAGTAGATCTCCTCCAGCTCGGACTCCAGGCCCGGCCGTGCCTCGTCGTGCTTGTGCGGCGGGTACGACGACCAGTTGCCGCCCCGGGTCAGGACCTCGCAGACCAGCAGCTGCTCGGCGTCGAACGTGCCCGGCAGGCAGTAGTTGTTGACCTGCCGCGAGCACGCTCCGGCGCCGCGCAGTTCGACGGGCACGTCCTCCTTGCACCCGTACCGAGCCGGTTGACCTCCCCGCTCGGTACGGGCGGAGGGCAGCGCGAACGTTCCGCCGTCCGCGCTGCTGATCACGGCCTGCGACTCGCGGGGCACATACGCGAAGTCGCTGACCGCCGAGAACACGTCCGCGCGGCCGACGAGTTCGAGGACCTGTCCGTCTACGGCGACGGTGCAGCCGCCGTTCAGGGGCAGGACCAGGAACTCGCTCTCCCCGGTCGTCAGGGCGTGTTCCTCGCCCGGCCTCAGGGTCAGGACCCTGAGGCCGGAGTGTTCCCGGCCCGCCGACTCGGGCGTGACCAGGAGGTCGTAGGGGTCATGGGCCGAAGTGCCTTTCGGCAGGTGGTACTTGCTCGACGTGCCGTACGGCAGGCGATAGTTGCCCGGCGTGCCGTTCGGCAGGCGGTACTCGCTCGAAGACGTCACAGCAGGCTCACCGCCTTGTCGACGGCACCGGCGACGTCGCCGCCCGCGGGATAGAGCAGGGAGCGGCCGACGACCAGGCCCTGCGCGGTGGGCTGCTTCAGCGCCCTGCCCCAGGACGCGAAGGCCGCCCCGGCGTCGGTGACCTCCCCGCCCAGCAGCAGCGCGGGCAGCGTCGAGGAGGCCAGCACGCGCTCCATCCGGTCGACGACCGGCAGCTTCAGCCAGGTGTAGGCGGTACGGCGGCCCAGGCCCGAGGCGATCGTGACGGACCTGACGACCGCGTCCGTGGACAGGTCGTTGCGGATCCTCCCGTCCTGCCACTCGGACATGAACGGCTCGACCATCGCGATCAGCCTGCGGTCGTTGAGTTCGTCGACCGCGCGGGCGGTGTTCTCCAGGACCGACGGCGTCGCCGGGTCGCCCAGGGCGACACGGGTGAGCATCTTGCCGCCGTCGAAGCCCATCGCCGCGATGGTGGCGGCGTCGTAGCCGGTGAACCGGTCGTCGATCTCGAACACCGACCCCGCCAGGCCCGCCCGGTTCATGGAACCGAAGACGCTCTTGCCGTCCAGCACGCCGAGCAGCAGGAGGTCTTCGAGGATGTCGGCGGTGCCCAGCACCCCGGTCACTCCCGGGCGCTCCAGCGCGGTGCAGAGCCGGTCGAGCAGTTCGGAGCGGTCGGCCATGGCGTGGGGGTCGCCGCCGACGCCGTTGGCGCCGCGGGCGGGATGGTCGGCGGCGATGATCATCGCCTTGCCGTGCTCGCCCAGCAGCGAGGTGGCCCGCACCCGACGGTCGGCGGCGGCCGCGATGGCGCCCGGGTCGCTCACCCGGGCGGACACGATCCGGCTCAGCTTGTCAGACAGCACTGGTCACCTCATCGAGCTTGGTGCGGACCTCGTCCTCGGTCGGCATGGCGTCCGAGCAGGAGAGGCGGCCGGCGACGAGCGCGCCGGCGGCGTTGGCGAAGGACACCGTGAGGTGCAGGTCCCAGCCCGACAGCAGTCCGTGGCACAGGGCTCCGCCGAAGGCGTCACCCGCCCCGAGCCCGTTGACGACGTCCACCGGCACGGGGGCGATCTCGGCGACCTCACCGCCTCGGTGCACGGCCAGCACACCCTTCGGTCCCTGCTTCACCACCGCCAGCTCCACACCGGCGGCCAGCAGTGCTTTCGCCGCCGCGTGGGGGTCGCGCTCGCCGGTGGCGACCTCGCACTCGTCGAGGTTGCCGACCGCGACCGTGGTGTGCCGCAGCGCCTCGGCGTAATGGGCGCGGGCCTGCGCGGGATCGGCCCAGAACATCGGCCGCCAGTCCAGGTCGAACACCGTCGGGCCCGCCTTGGCCCGGTGCCGCAGCGCGGCCAGGGTCGCCGAACGGCTCGGCTCCTCGCTCAGTCCCGTGCCCGTCATCCAGAACACGGCCGCCTCCCGGACCGCGGCCAGATCCAGCTCACCGGCGGTGATGTCGAGGTCCGGGGCCTTCGGCAGGCGGTAGAAGTACAGCGGGAAGTCGTCCGGCGGGAAGATCTCGCAGAACGTCACCGGGGTCGGCGCGATGTCCGACGTACCGACGTAGCGGTTGTCCACGCCGTGACCGGCGAGCGCTGTGCGGACGAAGTCGCCGAACGGGTCCCGGCCGGTCTTCGTGACCACCGCGGCCGTACGGCCGTAGCGCGCCGCGGCCACCGCGACGTTGGTGGGGCTGCCGCCCAGGTACTTGCCGAACGAGCTGACCTCGGCCAGTCCCACGCCCGTCTGGAGCGGATACACGTCCACTCCCACGCGGCCCATGGTCAGCACTTCGAACGGCATAACGGGGGTTTCCCTTCGTTCCGGAGCCGCCGGAGAGGCCGGTGACGGCCCGTGAGGAGTCCGGTGACTGACGCGGAAGATTTCCTGTCGCGCTCTACTAGCGCGCTCTAGTACGAGTACGATGACCTCGGTCCAAATGTCATGTCAATAGGTTGTTGCCAGAAGATTTCTTGATCACCGCCAGGGTGGGCGGCGTCGGAGGGTGAGTTCACGGTGGATGCATCGGGCAAGCAGCGGCCCACGATGGCGGACGTCGCCGAGAAGGCGGGCGTGTCGCGGGCGCTCGTCTCGATCGTGTTCCGCGGCCAGCCGGGCGCGAGCGAACAGACGAGGCAGCGCGTGCTGCGGGTCGCCGACGAGATCGGCTATCGCCCCGACAGCGCGGCCCGCCTCCTGGCGCGCGGCCGCAGCCGCACGCTGGGCGTGATGTTCACGGTCCACCAGTCCTTCCACACCAACCTCATCGAGGGCATCTACCCGGAGGCCGAGCGTCTGGGGTACGAGGTTCTCCTGTCCGGCGCCACTCAGGGCCGCAGCGAGATGAAGGCCGTCGAGGCGCTGCTCAGCCACCGCTGCGAGGCGGTGCTTCTGCTGGGCTCGTTCGCCGAGCCCGCCTTCCTGGAGGAGCTGGGGGGCCGTACGGTCGCCGTCTCCGTCAGCCGCCGGGTCCCGCACGCGCACGTGGACTTCGTTCACTCGGCCGAAGGCAAGGGCGTACGGCAGGCGATGGACCACCTCGTGGAACTGGGGCACCGCAGGATCGTGCACCTCGACGGCGGCCGGGGCCCCGGCTCGTCGGAGCGCCGGCGGGCCTACGGCGCGGCGATGCGGCGCCATGGGCTGGAGGCGGAGGCGCGGGTCATCCCCGGCGAGCACACCGAGCAGTCCGGGATCGAGACGGGGCGTCTGCTGCTGACGGAGCGCGACGAGGGGCGGCCGCTGCCGACAGCGGTGCTCGCGGGCAACGACCGCAGTGCCATGGGCCTGCTGATGGCGCTGACCCGGGCCGGCGTCGAGGTTCCGCGCGACATGTCCGTGGTCGGGTACGACGACAGCCATCTCTCGCACCTCATGCCGATCGGACTGACCACCGTGCGCCAGGACGCGGGCCTTATGGCCGAGCACGCGGTGCGGTTCGCGGTGGAGCGGCTGGAGGACCCCCAGCGTGAGCCGCGGGAGGCCGTGGTGGAGCCGAAGCTGGTGGTACGGGGGACCAGCGGGCCACCCCCGAAGCGCTGAGGTCGCCGGGCGGTCACGCCGTGAGCGGGCGAGTTTCCCCCTGCCCCGGGCCTTCGCCGGGGAAGGAAATCCCGCACAGTCGACGGATCTCGTCCATCACCCGCAAGGTGGCCACGGAGTCGGGCAGGGGTCTGAGCGGGGTCTGGATCCGTCCGGCCGCGATGCACCGGGCCACCTCCGCCGCCTCGAAGTGCAGGGCGTCGTGCCCGGACCGCGGTTCGGTGTACGACAGTGCCGCGCCACCGCCCGCCGGGGCCAGGAGAACCTCGCCGGGCTGAGGAAAGGGTCCGGGCAGGGTCAGGGTGGCCTGTGTCCCGGCGACCGCAGCCGAGGTGGGCGTGTCGCTGAAGAGCGTGGTGTGCACGATGCCCTGAGCGCCGTCGCGGTTGCGGAGCAGTGCCGCGATCTGCCCGTTGACGCCCGCGGGATGGGGCTGGGCCGACGCCTGCACCTCCACCGGCTCCCCGAGGACCGCGACGGAGAGGGAGACCGGGTAGGTGCCCAGGTCGAGAAGGGGCCCGCCGGCCAGGTCGGCGCGGAGGATGCGATGCCCGGCGGCGAAGTGCTCGCCGTGCTCGGCCCATACGGTCCGGACGTCACCGAGGACGCCCGACTCGAGTACCTGCCGGACGACATCGAACCTCGGCAGGAAGAACGTCCACAGCGCCTCCGCGCAGAAAAGGCCGCGCTCCGTGGCCAGCCGGGCGATCTCGGCGGCCTGCGCGGCGTCGAGCCCCAGCGGTTTCTCCACCAGGGTGTGCCTCCCCGCCGTGAGGGAGATCCGGGCACAGTCGAGGTGGGCCGTGTGTTCCGTGGCGACGTACACGACGTCGACGTCCGCCGACGCGGCCAGCTCCTCGTAGGAGCCGTACGCACGCGGGACGCCGTGGCGGTCCGCGAACCCCTCGGCGCGGGAGACGTCCCGCGAGGCGACGGCGGTGAAGCGCTGTCGGGTGTGGCGCCGCACCGAGGCGACGAAGCGTTCGGCGATCCAGCCTGTGCCCATGACGCCCCAGCGCAGTGGGGGCGCGTCCATCGGGTCCGGGGTGCGTGGCGCGGGCAGGGAAGTGGGGAAGGCCGGCATGCTCAGAGCTCCGGAACGTGGACGGCGACGGTCCGGCCGCCGTTCTTCATGGACGTGATGACGGCCTCGGCCACCGCGCTCGCCGCCAGACCGTCCTCCGCGGTGGCCAGGGGCGACGGCGTCCCCGAGACCAACGCGTCGGTCCACGCCTGGAGTTCGATGCGGTAGGCGTCGGCGAACCGGGGCCGCCAGTCGGCCGGATAGCCGTACGACCGGGTCCGGGCGGTGTCGGTGACCACGCGGGCCGGGGTGGTCAACGCCAACGTGCCGCGCTCACCGGCTACTTCACAGCGGATGTCGTAGCCGTAGCCGGCGTTCAGGAACACCTCGACGGTGGTCAGGGCTCCGTCGGCGGTACGCAGCAGCATCAGCTGCGGATCCCGCAGTCCGGTCGCCGCGCCCGTGGAGCGGGGCGCATGCCAACTCACCTCCGTGATCGGTGAGTCGAGCAGCCAGGGCACGGTGTCGAACTCGTGGATGGCCGAGCCGGTGATGCTCAGCTCGTCGGTGGCACCCGGAGCGGAGGACACCCCTCGGCTGACACAGCGCAACAACAGAGGCGCCCCGCAGACTCCGGCCGCCACCGCGTCCTTCAGCTCCCGGTACGCGGGGTCGAAACGACGCATGAAGCCGAGCGAGATCCCCCACCCGCCGACCCGCCGCTCCTCACGTACGACCCGGACGCATGCGTCCAGCGTGGGAGCGAGGGGCTTCTCGCAGAGCACGGGCTTCCCCGCGCGCACGGCCGCGATGGTCAGATCGGCGTGGGTCGTGTCGTGCGAGGCGACGACGACGGCATCGACCTCCGCGTCGGCGATCAGGGCGAACGGGTCGCCCGTGGCGCGGGCGTCGGGGAGAGCGCCGGCGACGGTCGCCGCCCGCTCCACGTCGATGTCGGCGACCATCGTGACGTGGGCGCCCGATACCTGGCGGTGCAGGGTGTTCACATGATCGGCGCCCATGTTGCCTGCGCCGATCACGCCGACGCGTACTGTGCTCACGTCAGGGCCTTCCTTGTGCTCGGGGATGACGCCGGTGGGCGCCGCGGATGCCGTGCGGGACTCTCGCGACACGGCCCGGGACCGGGCGCCCCGCCCCGGAGGAGCCTGGTCCCGGACTGTGGACGCCCACCGGCAGAGGGGGACGGTCGATGCTCGCGCCGCCCGTCAGGACGCCGCCTTGCCGCCCTTGGCCGCCACGCTGAGGTCTTTCTCTTCCGGGAGGGCTTCGGTGTCGACACCGCCCACCTGGGACAACTCGTGCTTGAGAGCGGCGAGTTCGGCGCCGCCGGCCATGTGGTTGGTCAGTTCGTCCAGGCTGACCTCGTCGCGGGAGGCGTTGAGTTCCATGGTGCCCAGGCGCAGGACGCTGAAGTGGTCGCCGACCATGTAGGCGTGGTGCGGGTTGTGGGTGATGAAGATGACGCCCAGTCCGCGGTCGCGGGCGGCGGCGATGTACTTCAGCACCACACCGGACTGCTTGACGCCCAGGGCGGCCGTAGGCTCGTCGAGGATCAGGACGCGGGCGCCGAAGTAGACGGCGCGGGCGATGGCCACACACTGGCGCTGGCCGCCGGACAGGGTGCCGATGGGCTGTTCGAGGTCGTCCAGGACGATGCCCATGTTGCGCAGCTCCTGGTCGGCGGTCTGCTTCATCCGCTCGATGTCCAGGCGGCGCAGGGGCCAGGGGCCCTTGGTCATCTCCGAGCCCAGGAAGAAGTTGCGCCACACCGGCATCAGAGAGCAGACCGCCAGGTCCTGGTAGACGGTGGCGATGCCCTTGTCCAGCGCCTCGCGCGGGGTGGAGAAGCGCACCGGGGCGTTGTCGACGAGGAACTCGCCCTCGGTGTGCTGGTGCAACCCCGCGATGATCTTGATCAGGGTGGACTTGCCGGCGCCGTTGTCACCCAGCACGCACGTGACCTTGCCGGAGTGCACGGACAGGCTCACGCCGTGCAGGGCACGGATGTTGCCGTAGGCCTTGCCCGCCGCCTTCAACTCGACGACAGGGGCGTCTTCATGAGTGGTCGTCATGGGACTCACCTCCGGGTCGCCGTGCGCTGGATGTACAGGTTGATCAGGACGGCGCCGAGGAGCATCACGCCCAGGAAGGCCTTGAACCAGTCCGGGTTCCAGCCCGCGTACACGATGCCCTGCTGGACCATGCCGAACATGAACGCCCCGAAGACCGGGCCGATCGCCGAGCCCGCGCCACCGGTCAGGAGGCAACCGCCGATGACGGCCGCGGAGATGTAGATCAGCTCCTGGCCGACCCCTTCGCCCGACTGCACGGTGTTGAAGGAGAACAGGTTGTGCATGCCGACGAACCAGGCGCCGAAGCCGACCAGCATGAACAGCGAGATCTTCGTGAAGGTCACCGGCACACCGACGGCCCGGGCGGAGTCCTTGTTGCCGCCGACGGCGAAGATCCAGTTGCCGTACCTGGTGCGTAGCAGCACCCAGGTCGCCAGCGCGGCGAAGACCAGCCAGTACACGATCGTGATCTTGATCTGGACCCCGGCCACTTCGAAGGAGTTCGCGAACACCTTCTTGGCCTGGCCGAAGCCGTCCATGTCACTGATGTCGTCGGTGGCCACGTTGCCGGTGACCAGCTTGGTGACCGCGAGGTTCACACCCTGGAGGATCAGGAAGGAACCCAGGGTGATCAGGAAGCTCGGCAGACCGGTCCTGACCACCAGCCAGCCGTTGAGGAATCCGATCGCCAGCGACACCAGGAGCGCGAGCAGCACTCCCGCCCACACGTTCACGGACAGCTGGAAGGCGAACATGCTCGCGGTCAGCGCGGAGGTGATGACCGCGACGCCGGCCGAAAGGTCGAACTCGCCGCCGATCATCAGCAGGGCGACCGGCAGGGCCATGATCCCGATGGTCGACGACTGGTAGAGGACGTTGGCCATCGAGCTGCCGTCGCGCACCGGGGGCGCCGCGACCAGGAAGAAGACGTAGACGGCGACGGCGCCGAGGAACACCCCGACCTCGGGGCGGGCCAACAGCCGCTGAATCAGGGGGCGTTGGGCGGTCCGGCCGTCGGTCTCCCGTGGGCCGGGGGCCGGCGGTGCGGTCACCGCCGGCTCGGCGTGCTGGGTCACACTCATCACCGGGTGCCCTTCGCGGCGAACTCCGCGACGTCGTCCGCGTTGTCCTTGGTGATGAAGGCCGGGCCGGTCAGGACGGGCGCGGTGCCGCCGCCGCTGAAGTTGCCGTTGTTCTTGTAGAGCCACAGGGAGTCGACCGCCAGGTAGCCCTGGAGGTACGGCTGCTGGTCGACCGCGAACTGGATGGTCCCGTCCTGGACCGCCTTCACCAGCTCCTTGTTCAGGTCGAAGGTCGCTATCTTCGCCTTGCTGCCCGCGTCCGAGAGCGACTGCACGGCGGTCAGGGCGATGGGGGCTCCGAGGGTGACGACCTCGTCGATGGAGGAGTCCTGCCTGAGCTTGGCGGTGATCGTCGACTTCACGGACGGCATGTCGGTGCCGTTGACGTAGAGGATGTCGGTGTCCCCGCTGAAGCCCTTCTTCAGGCCGGCGCAGCGGGCTTCCAGGGCGACCTGGCCCTGCTCCTGGACGACGCACAGGGCGTGCTTGGCACCGAGCTGGTTGAGGCGTTCACCGAAGGCCTGTCCGGCGATGTTCTCGTCCTGGCCGAAGTACTCGAGCATGCCGAGCCTCTTCCAGTCACTGACACCGGAGTTGAAGCCGACGACCGGGATACCGGCGGCCTTGGCCTTGGCGACGACATCCTTCATGGCGTCCGGCTTGGCGGCGGTGAGGGCGATGCCGTCGACCTTCTGGTCGATGGCGTTCTGCACCAGGTTGGCCTGGGCACCCGCGCTCGGGTCGGACGAGTAGACCAGCTTGATGTTGTCCTTGGCGGCGGCGGCCTGGGCGCCCTTGCGGATCAGGTCCCAGAAGGTGTCGCCCGGGGAGGCGTGGGTGATCATGGCCACGGTCATGCGCGGGGTGGTGGCCTTGCCCGCCGAGGCGTCGGCGCTCCCTTCCTCGGACTTCTTCCCGCCCGAGCTGCTGGAGCAGCCGGTGGCGAGCAGGGTCCCGGCGAGGACGGTGGCGGTGAGAAGGGCGGCTCGGTGGTTTCTGTGCATGTCCCTGCACCTCGCTGTGCTTGATGGGGCGGAGTCCGCGGTGGGTGGAACCGCGTCCGGCGGCTGATGTGTGCCATGCGGAGACGCGGCGGGTGAATGGTGCGTCTGTGCCGTTGGCGGCTCGTTCTGCTGTGGCGGCCGTAGGTGTGGACCGTCTGATGAGCGACTGGAGCGCTTTAGTAGCGCGCTCTAGTTGGAGAGACTATGGGGCCGCTTCTACAGGCATGTCAACAGGTATGTCAGGACGTACCAACAAAGGGTCCGAAATGAAGCAGGGGAGCCAGCGCCAAGACGGGCAGCCCTGGCCACCCGGGTGACCCCATGCTCATCGTCACCCGCGAGGGTGACCGCCGCTGCAAGCTCCCACCGCACCAGCGTGCACTGGTCGGCCTGGCGTACCTGCGCTGACACGACACCCTCGCCCAACTCGCTGCTGGCTTCGGCATCGCTGTCGGCACCGACCACGCCTCTACGACAGCCGTCGTCGACCTGCTCGCCCACCGAGCGCCCGCCTTGCTGCGCGCTCTGCGCGAGGCGGAGCCGGACTACGTTCTGCTCGACGGCACCCTCGTCGAATGCGACCGGGTGGGCGGCAGCCGGGCCGACTTCTCCCCGGGGCACCGCCGACACGGGGTGAACGTGCAGGTGGTGACCGACCCGGCTGGGCGGCTGCTGTGGATCTCGCCGGCGCTGCCCGGGCCGCGCACACGATCTCACTGCTCGCGCCCACCAGATCATCCGGATCTGTGAACGCCAGGGCATCCCGGTCCTCGCCGATCGGGCCTACATGGGAGCCGGTCCGTGGGTGACGACAGCACTCAGACGCCCGCCGGGCAGAGACCTCACACCCACCCAACAGACCGTCAACCACGCACTATCAGCGGCACGGGCAGGTCGAGCGCGGAGTGGCCCGACTGAAGTCCTGGCGCATCTTCCGCGAGTCCCGGTGCAGTCCGAATCGAATGACGTCAATCGCCGCTGCCGTCCTCACCTTGGAGCGGCAAGGCTGAAAGACCTCACTGATTCCTAAGCGGTCTGTCAAGGCGCGAGAGTCTTGACAGACCGCTTAGGAATGGCGCACGTCGTGCAGCCGCATCATCCCTTGCCCGGCGCTCCGGCTTGGGCCAGGGCCGGTGGAATCTGCGCGGATTCTGGCGCATTGTCTGGCTCGCGCGGCGTTTCCATGACCGGCGTGGCGGCTCGGGCCAAGGATTGTGGAATCTGCGCGGACTCTGGCACATCGTGAGGCTCGCGCGGCGCTTCCATCCGGGACAGCAGATCTACCAAGGAGGACATGGCGCGCACGCTGCCTCGGTGAAGCAGGTCATGGTCCTGGCCGTTGAAGGTGATTCCGGCCTGCTGGAGCTGTTGTGCGACCTCTTCGACCTTTGCGTAAAGCGGCGAGTTGGACGGCACGTTCACGATCTTTCCACCGATGATGATCAGTCCGCTGTCGTCGTCCACGCCAAAGTGATCTGTTGTGGCATCGAACGGGAAGGGGGATGACTTCCGCAGGTACACACTGAGCCTGGCTGTCTGCCCTACGGGGTCAATGTCCAGGACCCTGACCTGCAGCCGGTACCCCGTCGGATCCCACGGGTCCTTGCGAAGGAACTCGTCGCCTTCCCGCAGAGCCTCGTTGCCGTTGGTTGCCGTGAGGAGATATGCCCGGTTGTTCGAGAACTCGTGGACCAGCACACAGGGCTCGGGAATGTCTGCATCCCAGCGCTCTTTGACACGGAACTCGAAGAAGTACTTGCCCACTCGGGCGCAGAGGTGCCCGGCCAGGTCACGTCTGTGGAGCGGCCGCAGGTCGACGATCGTGTCGCTCTCCTCGCTGGCTGCCTGCCAGACGCGTTCGAGCCAGCCCCTGCCCCACATGTTGGCGGCATTGAGGCCTGGACCGATCCTCCAGATCCTTTGTCCGGAGCTGTCCTGCTCGGTGAAGGCCGGGTGGGGTGCCATGTAGCACCGTCCGTGAGCACTCCCCTTGGTGCTCATGATGTCCCACCTGTCCCCGTACTCGTAGCCGCCACCGAAGCCGTGGTCAAGACCGTATACGTGGCCCATTTCCTGCCCCATCGTGCTGGGGGACAGCGATGACATTCCCGAGACGCCGGCAACGCCACTTGCGTCCCTGCCGTCACCGGAGACAGCACCGAGTCCCACACCGCCGAAAAGGTCCGTGGCGGGATGGGTGACCACCACGATTCGATCCGCAAAAGGCGCCAGGTCCACGCCCGCGCTGAGCGCGGCTTGACGTCCCCAGTTGATGAGGTCCCGGCGCCCTTGCAGGTTCCCTCCATTACCCGTGTAATCGGACTTCTTTTGTGCCAGTGTGTACCAGCCCAGGACCCTGGAGGCGCTGACGTCGAGATTTCCATGGGACATGTCCCGGAAGAAATCGACCATGTTGTACTTATTGGAACCGGTGCTGGTGAACAGCGCTTCAAAGCGCGTGCGCGGCAGTGAAGGTGGTGTACCGGCATCCTTGAACTGGCACAACAGGATAGCCCAGGGCGAAGAGGGATTTACTGGCGGACGCAAGAACGAGATTTCCGTCCAATCCGTCGCGAAGCCACCGGCCGGAATGACGCGCGGATATGCGAACGTGTTCTGTGGTGTGACGGTGCCGATGGCGCCGCTTCCATCGGAGGCTTTATAGTACATGATGCGGTCACCGCTAAGCGCGACGACTTGCGTCCAGCCCTTCGCGAAACCACCCGCGGGGACGGCCGTGACTTCCGCGATCACGTTATTGGCTGTGATGGAACAGACAGATCCGCGCCCGGTGGAAGCGCTGTAGAAGAGGATGCGTTCGCCGCTGAGGGCGGTGATCTGCGTCCAGTCCTTCGCGAATCTCCCCGCAGGGTAGACCGTGACCTGGTTGAGCACGTTGTTTTGATCGATGGAGCAGACGACTCCACGCCCGGTAGTGGCACTGTAGAAGAGGATGCGATTACCGCTGAGTGCGGTGATCTGCGTCCAGTCGCTGGCGAAACTCCCCGCAGGGTAGACCGTAACGTCACCGATGGCGTTGCTTTGATCGATGGAGCAGACGACTCCACGCCCGGCGGAGGCGCCGTAGAAGAGGATGCGATTACCGCTGAGTGCGGTGATTTGCGTCCAGTCGCTCGCGAAACTCCCCGCGGGTATCACAGTGAGGTCTTTGGTGACGTTGTTTGCGTCTATGGAACCGATGCATCCACGCGCCGTGGAGGCGCTGTAATACAAGATGCGGTCTGTCATGTCGCAGCCTCCTCGACTGAATGCGCGCGTGCTGGCGCCAGTCATGGCATTTGCTGGCGACTACCGCTCATGCGGGAAGGCGAGTCCCCTCTTGCGGCGCCTTCTCCCCAGGGGGACGGAGGCCCAGCCCTTACGAGTAGTCAGCTCAAGCCCTCGTTCAAGTATGGGCACGAGACGCCGGACCGTGCTAGTCGGGGCGCCGTAACCTCCCGACTCCCGCAGGGTAGTTGAATCAACACCGGATTACGTGAAGGGGCAATTACTGAGCCGCTTGAACTCGGGTTGTCGTAGGCGCTGGATTGATCCTCGCGGTACTCCGTCGTCATTAGGTACGCGCAGGGCGTGAGCCAGGGTGCTCCGGTGAAAAGATCCAGCCATTTGGGATCTTCGTCGGCGTGCACCCTCCCGGCTGCGTCTGCGAATCGCAGGACTCTGCGGTGACGCGCCCCTGACAGGCGAAATGACGGCAACTCGACAACCATGCAGGCGGCGAGGGCGACGCCGTCAACATCATCCTCACCACTGGGTTCGCGCCAGGTCCGACACCGGGCCAGCGGTCCCCCGAAGTACTGCTAGGAGGGCGCGCGAGCAGGTTCAGTCGTCGTCCCCCACCATATTGGCCATGCTCCCCCTTGTGCGGCCGTGCGCCGACCGATGCACGAGTACAGATGGTTATGACCAACGGCATCGCCGGGGTGGGAAATTGGGCGAGAGAACAGGAGAAGGCCTCCAGCCCGATCGGCTTCCCCACCACTACGCGCTGAAGGCCTAACCCCCAGGAGTGCCTGGAAGGTGATACGGATGACCGTACTCAGTGTGTAAGTTCCCCTGACAACGGCTGGGCACACGGCGCGAACTCGTCGCACAGGATTGTGATCGTCGTGACGATCACGGTAACCCTAACGGCGTGCGCCGACCTGAGCCCCGATTGGACTATGGCTACCGCAGCGTTGCACGCCGTGTTCGTCGTCGCTGGGCCTGAGCGGCAGTGGGGGTGTGGGAGTGCCCCATCAGTGGGCGTGCAAGACCGGTGCCCGGGCTGGGCAGCTGACGTTCCGTACCGATGTCGCCGTCTATCCGGCCTGGAGCTTCTCCGGCCGGGTCCTCGGGTTGATCGCCTCCCCACCGTTTCAGGCATGGAGCATGGCGGGCAAGCGGATCGGCCTGGTTGACCAGCCCCTCGTCCATCAGGCCGTCACCGACCTGTACGTCTGGTTCGTGATCTGACGTCGAGGAGTGCGAGGGAGCGGCGGAGGTCGCGGGTGTTGTGGCGAAGGCCGGCCGCGATGTCCCTTGCTCCGGACGGGCGCGGGACTGCGATGGCGAGGTCACGCCAGGTGGCCATCACGCGGGGCGCGTTGCCCATCCGCTTCTGGAAGGAGTCCTCGGCGAGGGTGGTGTCGTGGACATGGTGCAGGGCTTCCAGTGGTGGCGTACGAGTTGGGCGCGCTGGGCCGTGCTGGCCTGCTCAGCGGTCAGGCTGGGGTGACGGCGCAGGCCGTCTTGCCAGTTCGCGGTCGGTGCGGCGGTGCTTGATCTGGAGGCCTGGCGGGCTCCGGGGAAGAAGAGGCTGACACGGCGGCGGCCTCGATCCGGCGGACCTCCGAGCGGCCCTGGCCGGTGCCCCGGCCACGTCCCCGAAGCGGGGTCCGCACGAGTCCGCCGCGGGCACCTCCGCTCGAAGACCACCTGCCCCCGCGGACTCCAAAATCGGCCCGGCCCGGCCCAGGACCACCGGCCAGCCGCAGGAAAGGACCGTGAACCCTGCAAGGCCGCGCACGACGTCAAGCCAGGAGCGCTCACACGTGCGGCACGACTCACGCGTTCCACAGCTCGGTCAGCAGCGCCTGGACGAGGG
Source organism: Streptomyces sp. LS-MS-L19 (assembly GCF_058382285.1). Classification (NCBI taxonomy): domain Bacteria; kingdom Bacillati; phylum Actinomycetota; class Actinomycetes; order Kitasatosporales; family Streptomycetaceae; genus Streptomyces; species Streptomyces sp. LS-MS-L19. The sequence continues at coordinate 896,059 of NZ_JBYCLL010000001.1, forward strand.
GGTTCGAACTCGTGGGATGCACACAGAAGCGGTTCTTGAACTGCGACGCGATGTTCTTCGCCTCGACGCGGATCGCCGGGGGGTCGTAACGCGCGTACTTGTAGACCCACATGACGTAGAGCGTCGCGCGAGCGTACCCGCTACCGGGTTCGAACTTCGCGTCCATGCCGTTGTCGACGCCGGACGCGCCGGTCCACGCGGTGCACGACGTATGGCCGGGGTCACCCGGCTCGTTGTGTCGGCTCTCGTGGTTGAACAGGTACAGCGAGTGGACGTACGGGGCGGCCACAGTAGGCGTTGCCGGGTTGTTCCACCACGTGGTGAACGTGCGGTTGAGGTTGATCACTCCGCCGCCCGCCATGTTGAGCGCGGTGTCCAGCGAGACCCGGATGGTGTGCGTGTTCAGCCGCACCTGCTCGTAGGCGGTCGCGGCCGTCCCGTAGGGCAGCGGCTGCGAGAACCGCTGGTGGCGTAGGACGTCGAGCTTGGCGATGACGGCGGTGCGCGACGGATTCGGGGAGGTCTGGTCGAAGGGAAACCCGGGATACGTGGCCCACTGGTCGGCCGGGTTGCCGGAGGTTCCGTCCACCCACTGAAACGTGAAGTCTCGGAGGACCCGACCGATCTCCGCAGGCGAGGGTGCCGCCTGGTACAACGCCCCCAGGTCAGCGAACACACGTACGGTGACGCTCTGCTTGAGACGCTCCTTCGAGGCGGTGATCACATGTGTACCGGACGACAGCGTGACGGTCGGCGAGCCCGTGCCGAGCGCGCCGTCAATGCTCGACTGCCAGGCGATGCCGTCGCTGTTCCAGGACGGCCCGGTCGCGCTGAGGATGTTCGCGTCGAGCGAGGTGGTCTCGCCGCTGACGAAGCGCTCTCCTTCGAGCACGCTCTTGATGTTCATGGACCCGCCGAACCACGGGGACACGCTGATGCCGGCGTGGTCGAAGTGGTACCCGAGCCCCATCCGCTTCACGACACTGCCGCTGAGCGCGAGCGTCCAAAGGTAGGAGAAGCCGTCCTCCTCGTTCGCCACGAAGTAGAAGAGGTTCTCCGACGGCGAGTGGCACAGCCCGCCGAACACGCGCAACCCGGCACCGAAGAGCTTGGTCACAGTGCTGCTCTTCTTGATGGAGTAGAACCAGGTGAAGTTGTCCTGTGTGATCAGCGCGTAGAAGGTGTCAGTGGCCTGCACATAGGTCAGGCCGACTGCCACACCGAGGGCGACCGTGAACAGTTCGCTGGCCTCGCCGCTCATGGTGATGCGGTAAAGCTTGACGGATCCGTCGAACTCGTTCGAGAGCGCGTAGAAGCAGTCGTCCGCGCCGTGGTAGGCGATCCCGCCCGTCAAGTTCTGGCCTGTCGGGCCCAGGATCTCTAGTGCTCCGGCTGTGCTGATGCTGCACAGGAGCGGGCCCTCGGGATTGGTCGGCGCCACGGTGTAGTAGAGCCGCGTCGCCGGTTTGTACGTCAGCCCCGCCAACTTCCGCGCCGGGGTGATGGGCTGGCCCTTCACCGTGCCCTGGATGTCGATGGTGGTCCAGGTGGGATCGGTACCTGGGTGCTGGGAGCCGATCGTGTACAGATCGATCATGCGAACCGCCACTTGACTAGAGGATCGCCGTACGGGCGAAACTGTCGCGATGCGGACAATGCTGGCACGGGTGGCGGGGCAGTCGTGCGAGGCGCGCACGTTTACCCAGGTGCCGGAAGGCAGCCCCGCCCGTCCCGGGGCTGACCGAGTGCCAACGTGGCCGGACCGGAGGCCGCAGGGCATCATCCGGCTCCACCAATAGCGGGCGTGCCCCCGCCAATTCGCGCCCGATCTAGCGCATGCCAGATTTCACGCAACGTAGTCAGCACCAAGCCAGCATGGGAGTCAGCTCCCCTACTCACACCCCTTCCCGAACAGCGCAACTCGGACTGTGCGCTCCCGAGCTCGATAGGGGGCTCTCGTAAGAACCTCTGGCGACGCCCCCATGGTGGTCCCACTCACTTCGACAAGCAGAACTATGTTGTCCCGCCACATGTGCCCTTGACCTGGGCGTTCCTACCGTGTGCGAACACGTACCCGTCCCCATCGCACACGAGGAAGTGGCGCACATGGCCTCCGCAGCATCCGCTCCCCCGACGCCGAACAACCTGAAGCGCATCGTCGCCGCCAGCCTCATCGGCACCACCATCGAGTGGTACGACTTCTTCCTCTACGGCTCCGCGGCCGCCCTGGTCTTCAACAAGCTGTTCTTCCCGGACTCCGACCCGCTCGTGGGCACCCTGCTCTCCTTCCTGACGTACGCCGTCGGATTCGCCGCCCGCCCGCTCGGCGCCCTGGTGTTCGGGCACTACGGCGACCGGCTGGGCCGCAAGAAACTGCTGGTGCTGAGCCTGCTGCTGATGGGCGGGGCGACCTTCGCGATCGGCCTGCTGCCCACGCACGCGACGGTCGGCACCGCCGCTCCCGTGCTGCTGACCTTGCTCCGCCTCGTGCAGGGCTTCGCGCTCGGCGGCGAGTGGGGCGGGGCCGTCCTGCTGGTGTCCGAGCACGGCGACGCGCGCAGGCGCGGTTTCTGGGCCTCCTGGCCGCAGACCGGGGCACCCGCCGGGCAGCTCCTCGCGACCGGTGTGCTGTCGTTGCTGACCGCGATCCTGTCGGATGCCGCGTTCGGCAGCTGGGGCTGGCGGATCCCCTTCCTGCTGTCCGGTGTCCTGGTGATCGTCGGGCTGTGGATCCGGCTCTCCGTCGACGAATCACCCGTGTTCAAGGAGGCGTTGGCGCAGGCGGAGGCCCGCAAGGCGGCGCGGGACGGTGCGGCCGAGAAGCTGCCGGTCGTCTCCGTGCTGCGGCACCACTGGCGCGATGTGCTGGTGGCAATGGGCGCACGCATGGCGGAGAACATCAGCTACTACGTCATCACCGCGTTCATCCTCGTCTACGCCACCACTTCGGCAGGTGTCTCCAAGCAGACCGCCCTCAACTCGGTGCTGATCGCCTCGGCCGTGCATTTCGCGGTGATCCCCGCCTGGGGCGCCCTGTCCGACCGCATCGGCCGCCGCCCGGTGTACCTGCTCGGCGCGGTCGGCGTCGGTGCCTGGATGTTCCCGTTCTTCGCGCTCATCGACACCGGCGGCTTCGGCAACCTGATCCTCGCGGTGACCGTCGGACTCGTCCTGCACGGAGCCATGTACGCGCCCCAGGCCGCCTTCTTCTCCGAGATGTTCGCGACCCGCATGCGGTACTCCGGTGCCTCCATCGGCGCGCAGTTCGCCTCCGTCGCGGCCGGCGCCCCCGCCCCGCTCATCGCCACCGCGCTCCTGTCCGACTACGGCACCTCCACCCCGATCGCCCTCTACGTCATCGCCGCGGCCGTCCTCACGGTCGTCGCCGTCGGCGTCGCCAAGGAGACCCGCCTCCGGGACCTGGCCGAGGTCGAACCGGTCGGTGCCCCGGCCGCCGAATCGGCCGCCGACCCGGCCGCCGAGCCGGAGTCCGCGGTCAAGTCCCCGTCCGCGGACGCCCGAACCGCCTGAGCCCTCGTCTGGGCCCACCGCCTGGGCCCACCGTCTGAGCCCCTCCCGCAGCCCTGCGCCCGTCGAACCGGCCCCCGTACGCCCGCGCGTACGGGGGTCAGCGCCGTGTCGACGCCGACAACCGGTGCAGCCGTAGGGCGAGTTGGATCTCCAGGGCGCGGGCGGGGCTCTGCCAGTCCTCGCCGAGCAGCCGGCCCACGCGCTCCAGGCGCTGGGCGACGGTGTTGACGTGGACGTGCAGTTCGTCCTTGGTGCGGGCCGGGCTCATCCCGCAGGCGAAGTAGGCGTCCAGGGTGCGCAGGAGGTCGGTGCCCCGCCGGTCGTCGTAGGCCACGACCCGACCGATGGTCCGGTCGACGAAGCCCGCGATGTCCCGGTCGCCGGCCAGGAGCAGCCCCAGGAATCCGAAGTCCTCGGCGGCTGCCCCGTCTCCGGAACGACCCAGGAGCCGCAGCGCGTCGAGGCAGCGCCGGCCCTCCTCATAGGCGGTGGCCACGGCGTCCGGGTGGACGGCGAGGTCGCGCACCGGGGCGGAGGCACCGACGGTGACCGCCTCATGGACGGCGGTGCCGAGGTGTCCGGCGGTGCGGCGGGCCAGTTCGGTGGCGGTGTCCCCGGCCGCCAGGGGCAGCAGCAGGACGGTGCCGCCGTCACGGGCGGCGGCCAGGCCGTGCCGGGTCGCGGCGAGGTGGGAGGCCGCGGACCACAGGCGTCTGCGGGCGGCCGCCTCCTGGTCGGCGTCGGCCGCGGGGCCGTCGAGCCGCGCCGCCAGCACGACGTGGGTGGCGTCGAGGTCGGCCTCCAGCCGGGCGGCCCGCTCCCGCAACAGGCGCGGGTCACGGTCACGGGCGTCGAGCAGGTCGTCCAGCAGCTCACCGCGCACCCGCTGTTCGGCCTCCGAAGCGGAGCGTCTGGCGAGCAGCAGCAGGGAGGTGACCATCGCGGCGCGCTCCAGCGTGCGCTGGTCGACGGGGTCGAGTCCGGGGTGGCCGCGCAGCACGAGCGCGCCCAGGAGTTCGCCGCCCGCGGCGACGGCGGCGATCCAGTCGTCCTCGTGCCGTACGGCGTGGCCCTCGGCCCGGGAGGTCTCCAGGGCCTCGGCGGGTGCGATCTCGGTGAACTCGACCGTGCCGTCGAGGATCTCGGAGACGGCCGCCGCCACGTCGTGCACCCCGCCACCGCGCAGCACCAGTTCGGCGAGCCGGTCGTGGACGTCGGAGGCGCGCTCGATGACCCCGCTGCGGTCCCGGATGATCTCGTTGGCCCGCTCCAGTTCGGTCAGGGCCGAGCGGGTCTCCGTGAGGAGGTTCGCGGTGTCGATGGCGGCCGCGGCGAGGGCGGCGAACGAGCCGAGGAGCGCGATCTGCTCCCGCTCGAAGACCCGGGCCCGCCGGTCCGCCGCGAACAGCACCCCGATGACGTGGTGCCCCAGCGTCAGCGGCACGCCGAGGATGGCGACCAGGCCCTCGTCCCGGACGCCGGAGTCGATGGTGAGGGTGTGCTGGAAGCGGTCGTCCTTGAAGTAGTCGTCGGTGACATAGGGGCGGGCCGTCTGGGCGACCAGTCCCCCGAGCCCCTCGCCCATCCCGAGCCGCAGCTGCTGGAAGCGGGCGGCGACCGAGCCCTCCGTGACCCGCATGTAGGTGTCGCCCCGGGCCGGGTCGTGCAGGCTCAGGTACGCCACGTCCGTGCCGAGCAGGGACCTCGCGCGCTGCACGATGGCCCGCAGCACCGCGTCCAGGTCCCTGAGCCCGGCCAGGTCATGGGCGGTCTCGAACAGGGCGGACAGCTCGGCCTCGCGCCGACGCCGGCCCTCCAGCTCGTCACGTACGCGCAGGGCGAGCGCCTTGGCCTCCTCGAGCGCGGTGATCCGCTCGGCGGGCCTGCCCTCGGCGCGGGCGAGCAGCACCGGCTGCTCGTAGGCGTCGGCGGACGCGCCCCTGGCGAGCAGGGCGAGGAAGGGTGCCTCGGCACTGCCGACGGAACGCTCGGCGGACTGCGTGTGATCGCTGGACATGCCCACAGGATTGCTCATCGCACGGTCACCCCGTCAGGCCTGTGGAAAACTCCGGACCGGGTGAGCGACCGGACGACCGACCGGTTCCGCGGCACTCGGAGGTCCACCCCTTTCCCACCGGTCAGTGCGCGGTCCAGCCGCCGTCGAGGACGAGCGAGGTGCCCGTGACGACGGACGCCTGCGGGCCGCACAGGTACGCCACGGCCTCGGCGACCTCCTCCGGTTCGATGAGCCGCTTGAGCGCGCTGTCCTGGAGCAGTACCTCGGACACCACGCGCTCCTCGGGGATGCCGTGCGCCCGGGCCTGGTCGGCGATCTGCCGCTCGACCAGTGGGGTGCGCACATAGGCGGGGTTCACACAGTTCGAGGTCACTCCGTGGGGGGCGCCTTCGAGCGCGGCCGTCTTGGAGAGTCCCTCCAGGCCGTGTTTGGCGGCCACATAGGCGGCTTTGTAGGCCGAGGCACGCAGTCCGTGGACCGAGGACACGTTGACGATCCGCCCCCACCCCTGCCCGTACATGTGCGGCAGGGCGCCGCGGATCAGGCGGAACGGGGCCTCCAGCATCACGGTGAGGACCGTGTGGAACACCTCGGGCGGGAACTCCTCGATGGGGCGCACCAGTTGGATGCCGGCGTTGTTGACGAGGACGTCGGTGCCCGCGGCCGCGTGCTCGGCGGCGTCCAGGTCGGTGAGGTCGAGGACATGCGGTTCGACCGTCCCGGCCAGTCCCGCGGCCTGCTCGGAGAGCGTCTCCAGACCCGTCGCGTCCCGGTCGACCGCTCTCACCTTGGCCCCGGCGGCCGCGAGCCGCAGCGCGCAGGCGCGGCCGATGCCGCCGGCGGCGCCGGTGACGAGGGCGGTACGGCCGCCGAGGTCGAGCGTGGAGGTGTGGGGACCCGGGAGGGCACTGCTAGCGGTCATGCTCCGACCCTAGGCAGCGTCCCGCCCTCGCCACATATGGTCACACCCCATACTTCACGCGGAACTCGTGGTTTCGAACCATGTGGGTGCGTCCATCGACGCCTGCTTGATCCGCTGCATGCCGAACTCGTTCAGCTCCGGCAGGGCGTCCAGGGCGAACCACCCCACTTCGAGCGACTCGTCGTCGTTCACCCGCGCCTCACCACCGACGGCCCGGCAGCGGAACGAGATGTCCATGTACTGGCAGATGTCGCCGTTGACGTAGGTGACGGGCTTGAGGGCCTGGACCACGACGACCCGCTCGACGACGCAGATCACCCCCGTCTCCTCCTCGACCTCCCGCACGGCACAATCCGCGGGCTGCTCCCCCGGCTCCGGTATACCGCCGAGCATCGACCACTTGCCGGTGTCGGAGCGCCGGTTGAGCAGCACTCTGCCGGCGTCGTCGAAGACGATGGCGCTGACGCCGGGGAGCCAGAGCAGGTCGTGACCGATGGACTTCCGGAGGGTGCGGATGAAGTCAGGGGTAGCCATACGCCGACCCTAACCGCCGCCGATGACCCGCAAGTGATCTTCCGGACGACACTGGACGGACGCAGGCTCACGCCGGGCGGTCGTACGGCTCACGCATCCCCGGTGCGACGCCCCCGCAGCCCTGTGCTGATCGCCCAGCCGAGACCGCCCGCGGCGAGCAGCACCAGGACCAGCTCGGGCAGGGTGCCCATCAGGGTGGCCGGGGTCTCCGACGACCTCAGGGGCACCTTCTGCACCAGCGAGGCGGGGACGAACATGCCGGTCCTCTGGGTGATCTTCCCGTCCGGCATGATGATCGCGCTGACCCCGCTGGTCACCGGCACGGTGACGGTGCGGCTGTGCTCCACCGCGCGGACCCGGGACATGGCGAGCTGCTGGTAGGTCATCTCGCTGCGGTCGAAGGTCGCGTTGTTGCTCGGCACGGAGATCAGCTGGGCGCCGTCGGTCACCTCGGAGCGCACGGCCCAGTCGAAGGCGGCCTCGTAGCAGGTGACCAGGCCGACCTTGGCGTTGGCCATCTGGAAGACGCCCGGCTCGGTGCCCCGGCTGAAGTCCTGGCGGACCATGGAGGTCCAGTTCTTGTTGATCGCGCCGACGAGCCCCCGCAGCGGGAGGTACTCGCCGAACGGCTGGATCTGTCGCTTGTCGTAGGTGTCGGTGGGACCCTTGACCGGGTCCCAGAGGATCTGCTCGTTGTAGAGCTTGCCGCCCCGCTCGACGACTCCGCCGACGGAGATGGGGGCGTCGATGGCCCGGGCCGCCCGCTCGATGACCGCCGCCGCCTCCGCGTCGGTGAAGGGGTCGACGTCGGAGGAGTTCTCCGGCCACAGCACGATGTCGGGCTTCGCGACCTTGCCGGCCTTCACCTCGGCCGCCAGCCGCTCGGTCTCGCGTGCGTGGTAGTCGAGCACGGCCCTGCGCTGGGCGTTGAACTCCAGCCCCGCGCGCGGGACGTTGCCCTGGATGGCCGCGACGGTCACGGTGCCGTCCTCGGCCTTGTCGCTCACCAGGCCCCGGGCGGCGAGCGCCCCGACCACCGGCACGACCACGCTCAGCAGGGCCACGGCCGCGGCGGGACGCCGTACGGCACCGGTCCCCCGCCGCTCCACGACCAGCCGCACGACGTCGTACAGGCCGAAGCCGCACAGCACGACGGCGAAGCCCAGCACGGGCGTGCCGCCCACCGCGGCGAGCGGCAGGAACACGCCGTCGGCCTGTCCGAACGCGATCTTGCCCCAGGGGAAGCCGTGGAACGGCGCACGCGCGCGTGCCGCCTCACCGGCGATCCACACCGCGGCCGCCCACACCGGTGCGCCGGGCAGCTTCGAGACCGCCGCGATGCCGACACCGACCAGGGCGATGAAGATCGCCTCGATCGCGACCAGCGCGAGCCAGGGCCCGGGACCGACCTCGACGCCGGTCCACACCAGCAGCGGCAGCAGGAAGCCCAGGCCGAAGAGGTAACCGAGACCGAGGGCCGCCTTCCAGCCACGGCCGCGCAGCACCCAGCCGAAGACGGCGAAGGCGGGCAGGGCCAGCCACCACAGGGTGCGGGGCGGGAAACTGACGTACAGCAGCACTCCGGAGAGCGCAGCGGCGGCGGCCGGGACGAGACGGCGGAGCCGGGCGGCCCAGCGGGAGGCGGGCGCGGACTGCGGTTCCAGCTGGTCCGACTCGTCCACGGAAGTTGCGGTGACGGTCACTCCGGGAGTGTACGGCGGTTGACCTCGGCCTCGACAGCGCGGTCCGACTGGGCACCTGCACCGGCTTCCTCGCCACCAGCAGCACCCGCCCGGTGCGCTGACCGCCCGCTGACCGTGGTGCGCGGCGGACCGCTCGAACCGTGCCGCTGCCGGGCAACCCCGCGCAACTCGTCCACAAATCGACCATCAGCCGTTACGGTGTGCCCGAGTCCTTGTCGTACGGGCCGGTGGTGTCCGGGCGGCGGGGCCACAGGTCGGGGGACCGGGGTTCGGGGGGCGGGGTGGGTTCCACGGGGATGACGTCTGTGGCCGGTGCTGCGCGGGACGGCGACAGACGAAACGTTTCCGACGTGGTGGGCGTGCTGGTCCTCGGGGCCTGTGCCGCCTGGTCACTGATCACCGCGGCCGTGCACGACGGCCGTCCGGAGGGTGTTCTGCTCGCCCTGCTGGCCGTCGCCGCCGGCTATGCCGCGGGCCGGATCTCGGGGGCACTGCTGCCGGTCGCCGCGCCCTGTGCTGCCGCGCTGACCGCGCTGGGCCTCGCGGTGGGTCTCCCCCGTCTCGCCCAGGGCCCCGAGATCGTCGCACCGCTCGGTCACGCGGGCGCCACGGCCGCCCTGCTGACCCTGGCGGCCGGCGCCGCGTGCTGTGCCGCGTGGACCACCGGATCGCTCGTCCTGAGGCTCTTCCTCCGGCTGCTGGCCGTGGGCATCGCGGTGACCTCGGCCGCCCTGGGCTCGGCCTCCGGCTTGGTCACCTGCCTGGCCGTCCTGCTGTGCTCGCTCGCGGCGGGCCGCATGCGCCACCGCGGTCCCGGCATCCTCGGTCTCGCCCTGGCCGCGACCGCGGTGTCCGGTCTGACCTGGGCGGTTGCCGGAAACGCGGTGCCGGGCGGCCTCGCCGAGTCGCTGCGCGGCCAGCTCACCCCGCACCGGATCGATCTGTGGCACGACGCCCTGCGCCTGGCCCGCGAGGACACCGCCCTCGGCGTGGGACCGGGACGCTTCGGGGAGCTCAGCGCGACGGCGGGCCAGTCGCTGCTGCCGGACGGGAAACCGCATTCGGCGCCGCTCCAGATGGCCGCCGAGCAGGGGGTGACCGGCGTGGTCCTGCTGGCTGCTGCGTTCTGCTGGCTGCTGTACGCGCTGTGGCGCTCGCCGCGCCCGACCCCGGTCGTCCTGACCGCGGGAGCGGCCCTGACGGCGCTGGCGGCGATCGCCGCGGTCGGCAACGCGCTCAGCTTCACGATGGTGTCGGTGGGCGCGGGACTCCTGGCGGGCCTGGCGACCGCCCACCCGCTGGCCGAGGAGCCGGCCCCGAGCTGACCGGCCGGCCCGGACTCAGCGTCGCGGAGCGGTGGTCCCGGGCCGCAGCCGGTCCCGGATGATGCGTACGGCGGCCTCGGCGTCGTCCACGGTGACGGTGAACGTGTGGCCGTCCCACAGCCGCAGCACCACGCCCTCACCACGGCGTACGACGACGGCGGTGCCCTTCTCGGGCCGCCAGCGGTAGCCCCAGCCGCCCCACTGGCGCGGGTTGACGTGCGGGGCGAACTCGGCTCCGGCGACATGCGCCAGCGGGATCCGGCGGCGCGGTACGCCGATGTGGCCGCAGCGCACCTCCAGGCACTCCATGTCGACCCTGAGGGCGACATGGACGAAGGCGAGCGTGAGGAAGAGGACCAGCAGTCCGGCCGCGATGCAGCCGACCACGGACATGACCAGCGGGGCGACGCCGGAGGTCCACGCCGAGTCGACGGCGAGCTCGATGCCGAGTGCCACGATCGCGGCGCCGCCGAGCGCCAGCAGCCACTGGATCCGGTTGGATGCGCGACCGGTCCAGACGTCGGTGTGGTGCGAGGTCTGCTCGCCGTGGGGGTGGTCCCTCATGCCTACGAGATTACTCAGGTTTCGCCCCGCGGGTAGTTCGTCGCGGAGAGTGACTGCGCCGGGCGCGGCTTTCCGGCCGTCCGACGCGGTCGGCGGCGCGCCCTTGGGGCGGAACGTTCCGGCCGCTCAGCGTGGTCAGCGGGCGGGTGTGGCCGTGCCCAGGAGCCGGCCTTCCTCGTAGGCCAGGGCGGGCGCGGGCAGCGCGGTGCCCTCGCGGCCGCTCAGGAGCACCGTGAGGGTGCCGGTGGGCGCGGCCTCGGGGGCGGGCTGCTCGCCGAGCCGGCGCAGCGCCTGGGCGGCGACCGCTCCGGCGGAGCCGTGCAGGACGAGCGGCGGACGCCCGGGGCGCTGTACGGCGGCACGGATGCGCTCGGCGACCAGTTCGTAGTGGGTGCAGCCCAGGACGACGGTCGTCACGTCCTCGGGGGTCAGGGCGGCGGCCGCGGCGACGGCGGCGTCGATCGCGGGCTCGTCGGCGTGTTCCACCGCCTCGGCGAGGCCGTGGCAGGGCACCTCGGTGGCGGGCACGCCGTCGGCGAAATCCGCGAGGAGCCCGCGCTGGTAGGGGCTGCCGGTGGTGGCGGGCGTGGCCCAGATGGCGAAGGGGCCGCCGCCGGCCGCGGCGGGCTTGATCGCGGGGACGGTGCCGACGACCGGCAGGTCCGGTTCGAGGCGGGCCCGCAGGGCGGTCAGGGCGTGCACGGTGGCGGTGTTGCAGCCGATGATCAGGGCGTCGGGACCGTGGGCCGCGGCCGCCTCGGCGAGGCCCAGGGCGCGTCCGACGATGTCCTCGGGGGTCCGGGGGCCCCAGGGCATGCCGTCGGGGTCGAGGGAGAGCACGAGATCGGCGTCGGGGCGCAGTCGCCGTACCGCGGCGGTGGCCGCGAGCAGACCGATTCCGGAGTCCAAGAGCGCGATCTTCACCCGGCCACGATAGACGATGAGCCCTTGACGGCCTCTCCCGTGGGGCAGACTGCGCGCGTGAGCGCCATCGCGTGGACCGCCGCCGTATCCCTCGCCGCCTGGCTGTGGCTGCTGCTCTGCCAGGGCTTCTTCTGGCGCACGGACGTGCGGCTCCCGCCGGAGCGGGATCCGGACGCCTGGCCCTTCGTGGCCGTGGTGGTGCCGGCTCGCGACGAGGCCGAGGTACTGCCCGCGAGCCTCCCTTCCCTCCTCACCCAGGACTATCCGGGGCGTGCCGAGGTCTTCCTGGTCGACGACGGCAGCTCGGACGGCACCGGGGAGCTGGCCCGCCAACTCGCGCGGCGCGCGGGCGGGCTGCCGCTGACCGTGTCCTCGCCGGGTGAGCCGCCCGCGGGGTGGACCGGCAAGCTGTGGGCCGTGCGTCACGGGATCGGCCTGGCACGCGCGCGTGGCCCCGAGTATCTGCTGCTGACGGACGCCGACATCGCGCACGAGCCGGACAGTCTGCGGCGCCTGGTCGCCGCGGCGCACGCGGGGGGCTTCGACGTCGTCTCGCAGATGGCCCGACTGCGGGTGGAGAGCCTGTGGGAGCGGCTCGTGGTGCCGGCGTTCGTCTACTTCTTCGCTCAGCTGTATCCGTTCCGGCGGATCGGCAGGAAGGGCGCGCGCACCGCGGCCGCGGCGGGCGGCTGTGTCCTGCTGCGTGCCGAGACCGCCGAGCGGGCGCGGATCCCGGACGCCATCCGGCACGCCGTCATCGACGACGTGGCCCTCGCGAGGGCCGTCAAGGGCGGGGGCGGGCACATCTGGCTGGGCCTGGCCGAGCGGGTGGACAGCGTGCGTCCCTATCCCCGGCTGCACGACCTGTGGCGGATGGTGTCGCGCAGCGCCTACGCCCAGCTCCGCCACAACCCCCTGGTGCTGCTCGGCACGGTCCTCGGGCTGGCGCTGGTCTACCTGGTCCCGCCGGTCGCCGTCGTCACAGGTCTGGCGACGGCGAGCGCCGCGACCTGCGTGCTCGGCGGTCTCGCCTGGCTGGTCATGACCGGGACGTACCTCCCCATGCTCCGCTACTACCGGCAGCCGCTGTGGCTCGCGCCCCTGCTGCCGTTCACCGCGTTCCTCTACCTCCTGATGACGGTCGACTCGGCGGTGCAGCACTACCGGGGACGCGGCGCGGCCTGGAAGGGCCGCACCTATGCCCGCCCGGACGCCGTGGTCGGCGAGGAGAGGTAGCCGGTCACTTGCGGCCCGGCGTCCAGTTCATGCCCCAGCCGTAGGCGTAGTCCACCGTGCGCTGCGGGCTCACGCCCCGGTCGGGCACCAGATAGCGGGCCTCGCGCTGGACGACGAGGTCGTCGCCGGTGTTGGTGATGAGGGCCAGCGCGCAGACGGTGGAGGGCACCGTGCACTCGTCGAGCGAGAAGTCGATCGGGGCGCCGTACTGCGGCTGGAGCGTGACGGTGGCGTGCAGGTCGGCGAAGGAGCGCGCGCCCTCGTAGATGGTGACGAAAACAAGGATGCGCCGGAAGTCCCGCTGGTGGTCGAGGTTCACGGTGAGGTTCTCGCCGCCGGCGACCGCACCGGTGCGGTCGTCGCCGTCGAGATGGATGTACGGCGGCTGGTGCAGGGCTCCATAGGCGTTGCCCAGCGCCTGTACGACCCCCTTGCGGCCGTCGGCGAGCTCGTACAGGGCGCACAGGTCGAGGTCGAGGTCCGCGTGCATGGCCACCGCGCGGCCGCGTTTGCTGCCCCACCCCGAGAACTGTTTGCGTACCTGCCAGTTGAGGTTCACCCGCATCGCGCCCGAGGTGCCGCCCTGTTTGGTGAGGGAGACCGAGGGGGCCGCCTTGGTGAGCGTGACCTTGGTCAGGCGGACCGGCTGCGCGGCGGGCGCGGGCGGTGGGGCGACCGGTGCGGGCGTGCTCGCCGGGGGCGCCGCCTGCTGGGGCTCGTCCACGGTGATCCCGAAGTCTGTTGCCAGTCCTTCCAGTCCGCTGTCGTAGCCCTGTCCCACCGCGCGGAACTTCCAGGTTCCCTGCCGACGGTAGAACTCCCCGAGCACGAAAGCGGTTTCGACGGTGGCGCCGGTGCTGTCGAACCGCGCGGCCACGGTGCCCTGAGCGGCGTCCCGGACCTCGATGTACAGGTCCGGGACGTGCGCGAAGGTGCCGCCGTCCGAGGAGGCGGCCAGCACGACGGTCTCGACCGACGGCTCCACGCGCGCGAGGTCGACGAGCAGGATGTCGGTCACCCGGCCGCCGTCGGTCCGCTTGCCCTCGTGACGGACCGCGCCGGAGGCGTGCGCGGGCTGGTTGTAGAAGACGAAGTCGGCGTCCGAACGGACCTTTCCACCGACGAGCAGCAGGGCCGAGGCATCCGCGTCGGGGACCCCCGGTCCGGAACGCCAGCCCAATTCGACGCGCAGTGCCGTCGTGGGCACCGGAACGTTCGAGCCTTTCGACATTGACATGTCCGCCCCCATCAGGTGTCGGCAGGCCAGGACGCGCCCCGGCGGCCCTTCGTGTTCTACCCGCACAACCTATTCCCACGGGACAGCGAACTCCCATCCCGCGCACAGCAAGATCGCCGGTCAACCACCGGTAACCCCCTGGGAACTCGGGCTTTACACGCAGCGACCCCGGATTCGCGTCCTATTTTGCCGAGTTCGCTCGCATTGGGGATCCGGCGTCACTGCCGACACGGAAAACAACCCTCTTATCGGTCTCCCCAACCAGCACATCGTGGGCTTAACTTATGTGCCATGACCTCCCCCCGCTCCACTTATGGCGGCGGCTACTACTCCGCCTCCTTCCCGGACACTCCGATCTACGACTCGCTCGTGGCCGAGCGGGGCACCCCGCAGATCGCCCCGATCCGGGTCCCTGCCGCGTACGACGTCCCGGCGAGCCACCTGCCCGCGCTGCCGTCCTCGCTGCCCGCCCTGCCCGCGGGTCCCTCCCAGTCCGCCTACGGCTATCCGCAGGCGCAACAGCCCTCTCCGCTCCAGCAGGCGCCCGCCGCGTACATCCCGCAGCAGGCCGCCGCGCCGCGCGGTTATCCCGGGCCGCAGCAGCAGCCGCGCCCGGCCGCTCCCGGCATGGGGATGGGCATGAACACGGGCTACGAGGCGATGCGCCCCGCGGCTCCGCGGCCCGCCCAGGCGGCTCCCTACCAGGATCCGTACAACAACCAGCAGTACCGCGGGTACTGATTCCCCTCCCGGGCTGTCGGTGCCGCCTGGCACGATGGCCTCATGGGGAATGCGCAGCTGCTGTCGATCCACGTCCATCCGGTCAAGGCGTTCCGGGGTCTCGCGCCCCGGGAGGCCGAGGTGGAGCCCTGGGGGCTGGCCGGCGACCGGCGCTGGGCGTTGGTCGACGACGGGGGAAAGGTCGTCACACAGCGACAGCAGCCACGTCTCGCACTGGCCGCCGCCGAGCTGTTGCCCGGCGGCGGCGTCGTGCTGTCCGCGCCCGGCATGGAGCCGCTGACCGTGCCCGCCCCCGAGCCCGGCGGGACCCTCACGCTGGAGCTCTTCGGGGAGAAGGTCGAGGGGGTGCCCGCCGCCGACGCGGCCGCGCACACCTGGTGCAGCGACTACCTGGGCGTCGGCGCGCGCCTCGTGCACCTGGACGACCCCGCCACCCGCCGCCCGGTCGACCCCGAGTACGCGCTGCCGGGCGAGACCGTCTCCTTCGCCGACGGATATCCGCTGCTGCTCACCTCCGCGGCCTCCCTCGACGCCCTCAACTCCCTGATCGCCGAAGGCCGGCACGCCGCCGAAGGGCCGCTGCCCATGAACCGTTTCCGGCCGAACGTCGTCGTGGGCGGCACCGAGGCCTGGGCGGAGGACGACTGGTCGCGGATCGCCGTCGGCGACGTCACGTTCCGCGTGGTCAAGATGTGCGGGCGGTGCGTGGTGACCACGACCGACCAGTCCAGCGCGGTGCGCGGCAAGGAGCCCCTGCACACCCTGGGCCGCCACCGGCGCTTCGGCAGCAAGCTGGTCTTCGGCCAGAACCTGGTGCCGCAGTCCCGGGGCACGATCCGGGTCGGCGATCCGGTCAGGATCCTCGACTGAGCGGCCGGACGGGCCGCGGGCAGGGTTCCGTCAAAGATCCACCCGGATCCGTCCGGCGGGAACCCCGCCCGGTGGCCCGCACGTTGGTCCTTTCATGAGGAGTTCATGAGAGGACCCGGCCGCAGGTGATTTCGCTCTCTCTTCGGCCGGTCCCGCGCGTGAATCCCTCGACAGGGGGTTATCACGGAGCGGAAGGGGGTGCGGACGGTGCGAGCGATCAGCGGACTCTGGCGGTGGCGGCACAACCCGCTGCGGCGCGGGACCGATCTGGCCGAGGCCTGGGTGGCCCTCGTCGCCCTGCTGCTGATCCTGGTCGTCACACCCGTGGTCGGCTCGGTCGTCGGCGGGGTGGCTCAGGACGCGCTCCAGGGGGCGGTGCGGGAGCAGCGTGAGTCCCGGCAGCTGGTGACGGCGACCGTGATCCGCAAGCTGGACCGCTCCCCACTGGACGCCGACCCGGAGACGTCCTCGGGGCGGGAGGTCAGAAGCCGGGTGCTGGCCGACTGGACCGCGCCGGACGGCACCACCCACAAGGGCACCGTCATGGCCGCCCTCCAGACCCCGCACCGTGGCGACCACTTCGACATCTGGACGGACCTGCACGGGCGGATAGCGGCCCGGCCGCTGGACTCCGCCACCGCCACCACCCATGCGGTGCTCGCCGGCACCGGCGCGGCCCTGCTGGCCGCGGGGCTGATCGAGGGCACCCGGCGGTTGGCCGTGTGGCGCATGGTCCGTCGCCGGTACGCGGGGTGGGACCGGGCCTGGGACAGCGCGGGCCCGGACTGGGGCCGGACCGGTACCGGCAGTTGACGGCCTTACGGCTCTGGTCAACCCACCACCCGCGCGCACGCTACGGTGGACCGGCCGAACCTCTTCGGCAGCACAAACCCGCGTACTACGAGGTGGGGGCACAGCAACGCCATGGCACAGGGCACGGTCCAGGTGACGCACACCGGCACATCGCGGTGGCGGCGCCGCACAGGTGAGTACGCGTCGCTCGCCGCCGCCCTGGAGGCCGCGGCCGAGGGCGACGTCCTCACCGTCGCGCCCGGCACCTACCGGGAGAACCTCGTGGTGCAGCGGGCGGTGACCCTGCGCGGCCCGGAGGGCTCGCCGGGTTCCGTGCGCATCGCGCCCGTGGACGGGGTGCCGTTGACGGTCCGTGCCTCGGCGGTGGTCCAGGACCTGCACGTGGAGGGCCAGGACGCGGCCGCGCCCGCGCTGCTCGTCGAGGAAGGCACCCCGGAACTCGCCGACATCAGGGTCGTCACCCGGTCCGCGGCCGGCATAGAGGTGCGCGGCGGCGCCCGGCCGACCGTGCGGCGCTGCACCGTCGACAACCCGGCCGGCATCGGCATCGCCGTACTCGAGGGCGCGGGCGGGGTGTTCGAGGAATGCGAGATCGTGGCGGCCGGCCAGTCCGGTGTCGCGGTGCGCGGCGGCGCCCACCCCCGCCTCGACCGCTGCCGGATCCACCACACCTCGGGTGCGGGTCTGGCGGCGACCGGCGAGAACTCCGCGCTGGAGGCCGTGGGTTGCGAGATCTACGAGGTCCGCGGCAGCGGCGTCCAGATCACCGGCCGGGCCACCGCGCACCTCACCGACTGCGATGTGCACCGCACCACCGGCGACGGCGTCACCCTCGACACCGACGCGGTGCTGACCCTGGCCGACTGCCGTATCCACGACATCCCGGAGAACGCGGTCGACCTGCGCTCCCGCTCGGTCCTGACCCTGACCCGCACCACCGTCCGCCAGTTCGGGCGCAACGGCCTGTCGGTGTGGGACCCGGGCACGCGCGTGGACGCCAACCAGTGCGAGATCTTCGACAGCACCGGCGACTACCCCGCGGTCTGGGTCAGCGACGGCGCCACCGCGGTCCTCGACTCCTGCCGGGTGCACGACGTGCCGGACGCCCTGTTCGTCCTGGACCGCGGCTCCCGCGCGGACGTCGTCGACAGCGACATCTCCCAGGTCCGCAACACGGCCGTGTCCGTGAGCGACGGCGCCACCGCCCAGCTCGACGACTGCCGGATCCGGGACGCGGCCACCGGTGCCTGGTTCCGCGACCACGGCAGCGGCGGCACCCTCAACAACTGCACCGTGGACGGCACCCAGACCGGAGTGATCGTCACCAAGGGCGCCGACCCGACGATCGAGCGGTGCACGGTCGACTCCCCCGCCGAGGCCGGCTTCTACGTGTCGGCGGGCGGCCGCGGCAGCTTCCTGAACTGCCGGGTGACGGGCAGCGGCGGCTACGGCTTCCACGTCATAGACGGCTGCCGTACGACCCTCAGGAAGTGCCGCACCGAGCGCTGCGCGCGCGGGGGCTACGAGTTCGCCGACGCCCCCGACGCGGCGGCCGGTTCGGGGCCCGTCGTCGAGGACTGCACCAGCGACGAGAGCGGCGGTCTGACCCCGCCCGCGGCCCGGGAGACGGCCGTACAGACCGAGTCCCGCTCCGCCGGCCTGCTGGGTGCGATCCCGGAGCAGCGGATCACCGAGCAGGAGCCGCTGGTCGCGCCCGCCGAGCCGGAGAAGCCGGCGCGCACCTCCAAGGCCGTCCTCGGTGAACTCGACGCGCTGGTGGGCCTGGACAGTGTCAAGCGCGAAGTGCGGGCGCTCACCGACATGATCGAGGTGGGAAGGCGCCGTCAGCAGGCGGGTCTCAAGGCGGCCTCCGTCAAGCGCCACCTGGTCTTCACCGGTTCCCCCGGCACCGGCAAGACGACCGTCGCCCGGCTCTACGGCGAGATCCTCGCCTCTCTCGGGGTCCTGGAGAAGGGCCATCTCGTCGAGGTGTCCCGCGTCGACCTGGTCGGCGAGCACATCGGCTCCACCGCGATCCGCACCCAGGAGGCCTTCGACCGGGCGCGCGGCGGAGTGCTGTTCATCGACGAGGCGTACGCGCTGTCGCCGGAGGACTCCGGCCGGGACTTCGGCAAGGAGGCCATCGACACGCTGGTGAAGCTGATGGAGGACCACCGGGACGCGGTCGTGGTGATCGTCGCCGGCTACACCGCCGAGATGGAGCGGTTCCTGTCGGTCAACCCGGGGGTGGCGTCCCGCTTCTCACGGACCATCACCTTCAGCGACTACGACCCGGACGAACTCCTCAGCATCGTGGAGCAGCAGGCCGAGGAGCACGAGTACCGGCTGGCGCCGGGCGCCCCCGAGGCCCTGCGGAAGTACTTCACGGCGATGCCGAAGGGGCCCGCGTTCGGCAACGGCCGTACCGCGCGGCAGACGTTCGAGGCGATGGTCGAGAGGCACGCGAGCCGGGTCGCTCAGGTCGACGACCCGACCACGGACGATCTGACCCTGCTCTACGCCGAGGATCTGCCCGGCTCGTCCTGAGAGCGCGGTCCCGGCAGGTCCGGCTGGAGCCGGCCCAGCAGCTTCGCCCGTTCCTCGGCGAAGGCGGGGTCGGCCTGGTAGTCGGAGTGGCCGAGGATGGGCGCGGGCAGCGGGTGCAGATCGGTGCGGCCGTAGACCAGGGGGTCCCTGAGGGGCTCGCGGTCCACCTCGGGGCCGCAGTCGCCGGGCAGCCGGACCGGGCCGCCGATGGGGTCGGTGAGCCGGTGGAGGTTGCGCCAGCAGTCCACGTCGTGGTGCAGGGCGGTGAGGGCGGCCGGTCCGAAGTGGGCCGGGAACCAGCGGCCGTAGAGGCGCTCGAGCGGGGAGCCGTAGGTCAGCAGGGCGACCCGCTTGCGGACCGACGGCTCCAGCTGCCAGGCCGCGGCGGCGGCGAGGACGCTGCCCTGGGAGTGGCCCGAGATGACCAGTCGGCCGCCGGTGGTCCGGATCCAGGTCCCGATCCGCCAGGTCAGGTCGGGGACCGCGCGCTCGGCGTAGCAGGGCGGGGCGAAGGGGTGGGCGGCGCGCGGCCAGAAGGTGCCGACGTCCCAGAGGATGCCGATGGTGCGGCGGGCGGAGGCGTCCTTGTAGGCGCGTCTGCCCCAGGTGACGAACAGGAGGAAGCCGAGACCGATCAGCCAGGAGCCGAGGGCCTGGCCGGCCTCGGCGGCGCTCTCGACGAAGGGGTACGCCCCCTCGGCGGCCCTGGCCGGGGTCTTGCGGGAGGTCAGGGCGCCGACGAGCGCTCCGGACCCGAGGAGCAGGGTGCTGGCCGCCGTCACACCGAGCAGGCGGGGCCCGCGGTCCGTCAGGGCCGCCATGGCGCGGGTCCTGGCGATGCGCCGGGTGCGGGCCGCGTCCTTGGGCTCGCCGGGGTACTCGCTCTCCACGACGGCCCGTTGCTCCCGGCCCGATCGCCAGGCCCGCCGGCCCAGCCAGGCGAGGTGCCCGAGGAGCACGAGCAGGACCAGCGGGATCACGGACGCCTGCCAGGTCAGCAGGACCGGCGGGCCGGGGATGGTGGCGCCGGTGCCGTCCAGCCAGTCCGCCACGCGCTGCGACACGCCTCCGGACATCACGCCGCCGAGGGCGCAGGCCAGCGTCGCGACGGCGGGTCCGGCGAGGCCGCGCAGGGCGGCGCGCGGGTCGGGGTGCGTGCGGTACAGCAGGTGGGCGACGACGGCCAGGCCGATCACCAGAAGCCCCTGGACGAAGGCGATGCCGCCGAAGGTGGCGTCCCCCGACAGCCGGCCCTGCGACTGCCATCCCGGCCGGGCCCAGCCGGCGTACACCGCGGCGAGGGCGAGCAGGGCGAGCGCGGCGAGCGGCAGGCGTCGTACGAGCTGCTCGTCGAGCCGGCGGTCCAGGCGCCGCTCGCTGCGGCCGCGGCGGCACACCACCCACACGACCGTCGCCCCGGCGAGGACGAGACTCAGCTGAAGGAGGCGGCCCAGGGTGTCCAGCAGGGCGGGACCGCCCGGTGCGCGGTCGAAGCGGGCGGCCGTCGAGCTGACCGCGGCGGCGATCGTCAGGAAGCCGGCGGCGGTGTGCGCGGCGCGCAGGCGGGCGACCAGGCGGCGGCCGTACCAGAAGCCGGGGCGGCCGAGCGCGGTGCGGCCGTGGTCCTCCTCGGGCTCGCCCTCGCGGGGCAGGGGCTGCTGGGACTCGTAGGCGCTCCAGGTGCGGTGGGACAGGTACCAGAGCAGGCCGGTGAGCGCGGTCGGGACGAGGGCGGCGAGGGCGAGGCGGCGGCCGGGCCTGCTCCACCAGCCGTCGTCGGACACGTCGGGCGACAGGAAGCCGAGCCAGGAGCGCGACTCGGCGCACGCGCGTGTGCCCGCGCACTGCCAGGCGGCGAGGTCCAGGGCGACCTCGCAGGCGGCGGCGACCAGCAGGACGGTCAGGGTCAGGCCGGCGAGCCGTACCAGCAGGCCGTAGAGCCGCACGGTCTTCTTGCGGCCGCGCGCGGTGGGCCGCATCCAGTGGGCGAGGTTGACGACCATGAACGGCAGCAACAGCAGCCACAGGGCGCGGGTGCCGTTTCCCGAGGTGAGGTTGCACCAGACGTACGCCTCGGGGACCGGGCCGGTGCGGCCGTCGTGCGGTCGGGCCTCGGCGTCGACGTCGTCGGCGCGCCGGAACACGGCCGCGACGTCGTCCCCGGTGATCCGCACCGTGCGCGGGTCGTCGAGCATCTTGTCCGGCGTGGTGCCGCCCACTCCGTGGACCAGGAGTTCCAGGGCGGTGCCGGATGCTGCGGCACGGGCGGTCGAGCCGCCGGTGCCCTTGGTCGGAACACGTTCCACTGATTCGCACTTCCCCCGTGACGCGCCGTCGGCATCTGTCCGTGCGGGCACAAGGATCTCCGCCGACCGCGTTTCGCGCACCTCTCGTCACGGAATCTCCCCGATCCGAGTGACAGCGAGAGCGCAGGTGTACACCCGGGGACATGAGCGTGACGGGGCGGTCGGTGGCGCGACCGTGGGGGGCCCGTGCGAGTATGGGACGTCCGCGCACCAGGGACGGGCAAAATATCCTAGTCGGAGTGGGTGCGCAGGGCGTGTCGGACGGCCCCAGGCGAAAGGACCGGAGCGTACGTGAGCGAGAATCAGAACCTCCTCGCGGAGCAGCGGCGCGCCCTGATCCTGGACGAGGTCCGGCGCCGCGGCGGGGTGCGCGTCAACGAGCTGACGCGGAAGCTCGGCGTGTCGGACATGACCGTGCGGCGCGATCTCGACGCGCTGGCCCGCCAGGGTGTGCTGGAGAAGGTGCACGGCGGCGCGGTTCCGGTGGTCGAGGCGAGCACGCACGAGCCGGGGTTCGAGGCGAAGTCGGGACTGGAGCTGACCGCCAAGGAGGACATCGCGCGGTCGGCGGCGGAGCTGGTCGCGCCGGGCACGGCGATCGCGCTGTCGGGCGGTACGACGACGTACGCGCTGGCCCACCATCTGCTCGACGTGCCGGATCTGACCGTCGTCACCAACTCGGTGCGGGTGGCCGACGTGTTCCACGCGGCGCAGCGCACCACGGGCCCGCGTCAGGGCGCGGCGACCGTCGTGCTGACCGGCGGGGTGCGTACCCCGTCCGACTCGCTGGTGGGACCGGTGGCCGACCAGGCGATCGGGGCGCTGCACTTCGATGTGCTCTTCCTCGGGGTGCACGGGATATCGGTCGAGGCCGGGCTGTCGACGCCGAACCTCGCGGAGGCCGAGACCAACCGCCGGCTCGTGCAGTCGGCGCGGCGGGTCGTGGTGGTCGCCGACCACACCAAGTGGGGCACCGTGGGCCTGAGTTCGTTCGCCGCGCTGGAGCAGGTCGACACCCTGGTGACGGACGCGGGGCTGCCGGGTGCGGCGCGCGCGGAGATCTCCGAGCATCTGCGGCGCCTTGTGGTGGCCGGTGATGCCGACGAGGCCGTTGCGGGTAAGGACAGTTGACTGGGCGTCAGCTAGGGTGAGCAGCTCCTGACCCGACACAGGGGGGTGTGTCCGTGGCTCACCAACTGCGTGAGGTGGGGCTCGACTTCATCGGGACCGCGCCGGTCCGGATGGTGTTCGTGCAGGAGATGTCGGCGCCGCCGGAGGCGGTCTACCGGGCACTCGCCGAGGACGTCCCCGGGTGGCAGGAGTGGTTCGCCGCGGTGACCCTCGCCCGCTCCACCGGGGACGGTTCGACCCGTGAGATCCACCTCAAGGGCGGCGGGCGCTTCCAGGAGACGGTCATCGCGGCGAAGGACCCCGAGGTGTACGCCTACCGGGTCGACGTGGCCAACGCGCCCGGGGCCCGCGCCATCGCCGAGGAGTGGCGGCTCGTGCCCGCCGGGACGGGCACGAGTGTGCGGTGGACGTTCGCCGTGGACGGTACGGCGGCGTTCCGGCTCGTGACGAGGCTCGGGCGGGCCGGCCTGGGACGGGCTTTCCGGGACGCGGTCAAGCGGCTGGACCGGCGGCTCGCGCACCAGGAGCCCGTACGGCCGCCGGACCCTCCACAGCGCCCGTGAGGACGCGAGGCTAGTCGTTCCTCGTGAAGGTGCCGAGGCCGCTCGTGTCGAGGTTCTCGACCCGGACCTTGTCGGCGCGGCCGCCTGAGCCGACGGTGAAGGTCACCCCGGTCAGGCCGACGGCCATCTCTCCGGTGGTGCGGTAGCTGAAGGTGTCACCGTCGTAGTGGGTCAGGACGAACCGTTGCTTCTTGGGCCCGACCTGCAGGCTGAGTTCGTCCCCCTGGGCGCTGACGGTCAGCGGGCCGTAGTAGTCGTTGGCGTACGTTCCGGTGTAGGCGCTGTTGGCCTTTGCGGGCGCGGGCGAGGCCGGGGGCTTGCTGTAGTCGGTCTCCGAGCGTTCCGCCTGCAGGGTCTGCTGGAAGACCGGCCCGAGGAACTTCAGCCAGTCGACGGTCGGCCCGCCCGTCTGCGCGGTGTCGAGGAAGGTGGCGGAGATCGCCTCGGGCACACCGATCGGCTCGCCGTTGGTCAGGACGACGATGCCGAGCTTCTCCGAGGGCAGCAGCGCGACGTTGGTGGCCGCCCCCAGCGCGAAGCCGCCGGAGTGGCCGAGCTTCAGCCTGCCCTGGTCGTCGTAGCTGACGTTCCAGCCGAGACCGTAGAAGCCGGCCCGGCCCGCGGGCGTGTGCGGCGGCGCGGAGACCATGTACGGCAGGTGGGTCTGCTCCAGCGCGGCGGCGTCGACGACCTGCCGCCCCTCGAACTTCCCGTTGCCCAGTTGCAGGCGCAGCCACTTCGTCATGTCGCTGACCGTGGAACTGGCCCCGCCCGCCGGGCTCTGGGCGTCCGGGTTTCGCACGTACGAGGCATTCCAGGTGTCCCCGCTCTTCACGTGCAAGGTGGCCTTGTTGCCCGCCTTCTCGTAGTCGGCGAACGAGGAGCTGGTGGAGTCCATCCCCAGCGGCTTGTACACCTTGTCGGCGGACAGCTCCTCCCAGCTGGTGCCCGCCGCTCGCGCGGCGGCGACGCCCGCTTCGGTCAGTCCGAAGTTGGTGTACGCGTAGTGGGCGCGGAAGGGGGCCAGCGGCTCGTAGCGCAGGTGGTTCAGGATGTACGAGCGGTCGTAGCCCAGGTCCTCCAGGAGGTCTCCGGCGTGGTCGGGCAGTCCGCTGCGGTGCGAGAACAGGTCGGCCAGCGTGACATGGCGGCTGACCCACGGGTCCTTCAGCGCGAATCCGGGCGTGTACTTGACGACCGGGTCGTCCCAGCCGACCGTCTTGTCGCCCACCGCGGCGGCGACCACGGTGGAGGCGAGGGGCTTGGAGACCGAGGCGAGCTGGAAGACCGTGTCCGCTCCGATCCGGTCCTTCGTGCCCGCCTTCCGCAGGCCGAACCCCTTCTGGTACACCACCTTGTCGTCGTAGACGACGCCCACCGCGATTCCGGGCACCCCGGTGGTGCGCATGGCGTCCTTGACGACGTCGTCCAGCTGGTCCACCGCGGTCTCGACCTTGGCACGGGTGAGCTGTGCCGGCGGCTGGGCGGGCGGGACCGAGGGCAGCGGCGACGTCGCGGCCGCCGCACGGCCGACGACGGCGGCGGTGTCGGCGTCGGACCCGGTACAGCCGACGGCCAGCGCCGCTACCAGGCCCAGTGCTGCGGCGGAGTGAAGTGACCGGCGGCTTGCGGTGTCGAGTCGGGGCATGGTGTCCATGCAAATCCCTCCCCCGGCATCCGGCGCGCCTTCGCAGGCCGTTCGGGGGATCGGGCGTTCGCCGGCACGCCCGCCCGGGCCCGACGCTCCGGCCGGACGGGCTGGTGACCGGAGCGGTGCGGGAGTGACGCGGCCCGGGGTCTGCTCGATGGCAGGCTCAGTCGGGCCAGACGCCTGTCTGCAGCAGGGTGGCGATCGCCGTCGTGTACGGCTCGATGTCCAGGCCCTGTTCGGTCAGCCAGGTGTCCGAGTAGTACTTGTCGAGGTAGCGGTCGCCGGGGTCGCAGAGCAGGGTGACGACACTGCCCCGCCGTCCCTCGGCCACCATCTCGGCGATGATCTTCAGGGCGCTCCACAGGCCGGTGCCGGTCGAGCCGCCCGCCTTCCGGCCGATGGCCTGCTCCAGGGCGCGTACGGCGGCGACGCTGGCCGCGTCGGGGACCTTCATCATGCGGTCGATCGCACCGGGCACGAAGCTCGGCTCCATCCGGGGCCGACCGATGCCCTCGATGCGCGAGCCGCAGTCGCAGGTGACGTCCGGATCGCCGGTGGTCCAGCCCTCGAAGAAACAGGAGTTCTCCGGATCGGCCACACAGATGCGGGTGTCGTGCTGCATGTAGTGGACGTACCGGGCGATGGTCGCCGAGGTGCCGCCGGTGCCGGCCGTGGCGACGATCCACGCGGGCTCCGGAAATCTCTCCAACTCCAGTTGGCGGAAGATGGATTCGGCGATGTTGTTGTTGCCGCGCCAGTCCGTGGCCCGTTCCGCGTAGGTGAACTGGTCCATGTAGTGGCCGCCGGTCTCCACCGCGAGTCGGGCGGACTCCTCGTACATCGTGCGCGGATCGTCCACGAAGTGGCACCGCCCGCCGTGGAACTCGATGAGGCGGATCTTCTCCGCGCTCGTCGTGCGGGGCATGACCGCGATGAAGGGCACGCCGATCAGCTTCGCGAAGTACGCCTCGGACACGGCCGTCGAGCCGCTGGACGCCTCGATCACCGGGCGGCCGGGCCGGATCCAGCCATTGCAGAGGCCGTAGAGGAAGAGCGAGCGGGCCAGCCGGTGTTTGAGGCTGCCGGTCGGGTGCGTGGACTCGTCCTTGAGGTACAGGTCGATGCCCCACCTCTCGGGCAGCGGGAAGCGCAGCAGGTGGGTGTCGGCCGAGCGGTTGGCGTCGGCCTGGACCTTGCGGACGGCTTCTTTCAGCCAGCCGCGGTAGGCGGGGTCGCTGTGGTCGACATCGAGGGTGTCGCCGGTCCGGGTCTGCTGAGGGGTGCTCACGACAGGGCTCCTTACGCTGCGCGCCGACGGCGGATCGCGCGGCCGACACCTCGATCATAGACACCTTTCGCACGCCCCTCACCTGCATAAACGCACCTTTGAGAGCCTCAAAGGCACCCCTGGGGTCGCCGTCCGCACGGCTGTGGGGGCGCATTCGGGCGAGTGCGCCCGACGCTCCCGGTGAGGTGTCATGCGCACTGGTGCTCGACGCCCGTGGCGGGCAGACTGCACCGGGCGGGACGAGGTCCCGAACGGGGGCGCACACTGGATCACGACAGGAGCCGGCTCTCGGCGCACACGGGAGCGCGGGTCGGCACACCGATGCGCACAAGGGGGCGGGACGGCATGGCGGAGCCGGAGTTCACGGCTACGGGCGTCCGGATCGGCAAGAGGTTGCGCTCGCTCACCCGGGCCGGTCAGGTCCGGATCAGCGACGGCAGACTGGAACTGCTCACCAGTTACGGCAGTGAGATCGACAGCGCGCCGGTGCAGGCGGTGCGCGCCTCCAAGCCCTGGTTCGCGAACGACGACCGGGCCCTCGCGGACCTCAACGGGAACCGGTACTCGCTCACCCTGGGCGAGCACGACCCGGCCCCGGGTGAACCCGGGCCCCCCGCGGCGCGCCGCTTCATCGAGGCCGTACGCAGGGCGGCGGGACGCCGCGACTGAGCCGGCACGCGACGGCGCGGGCGGACTCGGCGGACTGTGAGTTGCGCCACCGCGCCTCCTGCGTCACGCTGTTCTCACATCACTCTCGGTTTACCGGCGATTACGCTGCGAACCAGCCCGCCGGGCACGACAGCAGGCGGCCGTTTCCACTCCGGCATCCTGCTGGATCGATCCGAACTCCGTGTTCTTCCGGACCTCACGTCGGGGAGTCGCAGCCGTGATCAGTCATCCGAGCAGGCACTGCGCGGTGGAGCTCCAGGCTCTGCCGTCGCGGATCGGCCAGGTCCGCAGAATCCTTTCCGCGCAATTGCGCTACTGGCATCTGGATCCCCTCATAGACCGGGCCGCGCTCGGTGTGACGGAGCTGTTGACCAACGTCCACCGCCATGCCCAGCCCGACAAGACGTGCACCGTGGAGATCGAGCTGCTGTTCGATCGACTCACGGTCTCGGTGCGCGACCACGACCCGCGTCTGCCGGTCGTGGCCGACATCGAGGACGCCGAGCCGCTGGCCACGTGCGGGCGCGGGCTAGCGATGGTGGCCGCGGTCAGCGAGAGCTGGGGCGTACGGCCTGACGGCGAGTCGGGCAAGGTCGTGTGGTTCACCCTGCCCACGCCCGCCGCGGCGCGCCCCCGGCCGGCCGCCGCCACGCGTCCGCCGCGGCGGAAGGTCGCGGTCGCGGAGACGTCCGGGCTCAGGTTCCCCGAGGTCGACGTCCGCAGGCCGGAACACGCTCCCGCCCGGTCCGCCGTTGCCGGTTGACCGGGCGGTGACAGCCTCTTCGGCTGGTCCGGCTGGGGGTGCGTCGGCAGGGTGCCCTCCATTGGCGTCGGGAGCCCGATCGCGTTCTCCGTCGGCGTCGGGAGCCCGATCGCGCTCAGGTCTCGAGGACTTCGTGCGATCGGGTTCTCGGGGTCGACGCGGCCCTCCGGGGCACCGGTGACCGGCGCGCCCGCGGAAGTCTCACTCCGTGGCTATCGCCCGAAGCACGTCGAGCCGTGCCGCGCGTCGGGCCGGGCGCAGGCCCGCGAGGGCTCCCGCCGCGAGGCCCACCAGGGCGACCACCGCGAGTTGCAGCGGTGGCATCGCGAAGGCGAAGGTGCTGTCGCTCGCGCCGTCCGAGGCCTCCACCAGGACCCAGCCGAGGAAGGCGCCGAGGCCGAGCCCGCCGACCGTGCCGAAGGCGGCGACCAGCACCGACTCCCAGCGCACCATGGCCCGCAGCTGGGACCGGGTTTGGCCGACGGCCCGCAGCAGGCCCAGTTCGCGGGTGCGCTCGTGGACGGCCAGGGAGAGCGTGTTGGCGATGCCCAGCAGGGCGATGAGGACCGCGAGGGCGAGCAGGGCGTAGACGAGCGTCAGCATCATGTCGATCCCGCCGGCCGAGGACTGCGCGTACTCGTCCCGGGTCTGCACCTCGGGGTTGCCGTAGCGCGCCGCCACCTTCTCCACCGCAGCCTTGCCGGCGTCGGCGCTCACCCCATCCTTGAAGGAGACGGCGACGAGGGTGTCGGAGTCCTGGGTGCGATGCGGGGCCCAGGCCGCGCGCGTGATGACGTACTCCCCCGCCAGCTCGGACTGTCCGTAGACCGCGCGGACCGTGAAGGTCTCCGTCTCGCCGTCGGTGAAGCCGAGCCGGACCCTGTCCCCGGGCGCGAGGCCCTGCTTCTCCGCTTCCTTCTCGGTGATCGCGATGCCGTGGGTGCCCAGCTCGCTCAAGGAGCCGCGGACCGTGCCGAGATCGAAGGTGCGTTGCAGCGCGAGCGGGTCCGTGACCGTCAAGGCCCGTCCGCTGCCGTTGACTTCGGTGACCCCGCGGCCGAGTCCCACGGCCGTGTCCACCTCGGGCAGTCGTTGCACCGCTGCGGCGAGCCGGGGGCTCAGACCGCTGCCGCCCGCGCCGAACGACGGGGCGCTGACGGCGACATCGCCCGCGAAGGACCGGGACACGGTCTGGTCCATGGTCGCCTTCAAGGAGGCCCCGAACACGGTGAACAGGGACACCACGGCGACGCCGATCATCAGTGCGCTCGCGGTGGCGGCCGTCCGCCGGGGGCTGCGCAGGGCGTTGCGCCGGGCGAGCCCGCCGGTGACTCCGCGCAGTCGGTCGAGGGGCCGACCCAGGACCCGTACCGCTGCCGTGGCGGCGACCGGGCCGAGGACCACGAAGGCGGCCAGGGCCAGGACGGCACCGGCTCCCGCCGGCCAGAGGGACGGGGACACCAGGACGCCGGTGAGCGTGACGGCCACGGCGAGCGCGGCCAGGCCGGCCCCGAGGACGGCCCGGCCTCGGGAGGCGCCGGACCGGTCGACGGCCGTCTCGCGCAGCGCGGCGAGGGGTGCGGTGTGTCCGGCGCGTACGGCGGGCAGCAGCGCGGAGCCCAGGCAGACCACGACGCCGACCGCGAGCGGCAGTGCCATCGACAGTGCGCTGACCACCAAGTCGCCCTCGGGGAAGGGGAATCCAATGGCCGGGAACAGCGCCTGGAGGCCGGCGGCGACACCGATGCCGCCCGCCAGGCCGGCAGCGGAGGCGGTCAGGGCCACGGCGCTCGCCTCGGTCAGGGTCGATGCGGTGACCTGTCGGCGGGAAGCACCGAGGGCGCGCAACAGGGCGTTCTCGCGGGTGCGTTGGGCGACGACGATCGCGAAGGTGTTGTGGATGGAGAAGGTGGCGACCAGAAGGGCCACGCCCGAGAACACCAGCAGGAAGGTGGTGAAGATCGTCAGGAACTGACTGGAGATCATGTCGGTGTTCTCCTCGGTCGACTCCTGACCCGTGATGGCCTCAACGCCCTTGGGCAGCACGGGAGTCAGCCGGTCGACGAGCTCCTGCTGGCTGACGCCGGGGCCCGCGCGCACCAGAATGCTTG
Source organism: Streptomyces sp. LS-MS-L19 (assembly GCF_058382285.1). Classification (NCBI taxonomy): domain Bacteria; kingdom Bacillati; phylum Actinomycetota; class Actinomycetes; order Kitasatosporales; family Streptomycetaceae; genus Streptomyces; species Streptomyces sp. LS-MS-L19. The sequence continues at coordinate 925,505 of NZ_JBYCLL010000001.1, forward strand.
ACGCCCGGCCGGGCTCTGCCGTGAGGTACTTTTCGGCGTCGGCGCGGGTCATGCCCGTGTACGTCACCTGGGCCATGCCGTCCTCGCCGCCGAAGGTCGCCAGGCCGACGATCTTCACCTCGACGGGGTCGGGCGTGCGCAGCGTCGTGGTGTCGCCGATCTTCAGGTCGCCCCGGTCGGCGGTGCCGCGGTTGACAACGACCTCGCCGGACTTCTCCGGGGCGCGGCCCTCGGCCAGCCGGTACGGGTTGAGCGCCGGGTAGTCGATCCAGTTGCCGGCGAGGGTGGGCGGGCCCTGGCCGCCGATGGGCTTGCCGTTCGCGCCGATCAGCTGACCGGCGCCCTGGATGTCGGGGGCGGCGGCCGCGACGCCGGGCACCTGTTCCACGGTCCGCACCAGATCGGTGGGGACCGGCGCGCGGACGCCCTCGCTCTCCCCCGGTGTGGTGATGGCCTCGGCGCTGCGGACCACGGCGTCGGTGCCGCTGGTGGCATTGCCGAACATCGTGTCGAAGCCGGCGCGCAGGGTGTCGCCCATGACGAGGGTCCCGGCCAGGAAGGCCACACCGAGGAAGACAGCGAGGAAGGTCCCGGCGAAGCGGCGCTTGTGGGCCAGCAGGGAGGAGCGGCTGAGGCGCAGGGTGGCGTTCACGAGGGGCCCTCCTTCCGGGGGCGGGAGGGCGTTCCGGTCGGCGTGGAGGCGCTGGTCGCGGCGGCCGCCGCGGGGGGCTCGTCCCGCATCGAGGGCTCGGTCCGCTTGACCGCCGCCGGCGCCGTGACGGCCCCCGCCCCCACCCCCGCTCCCGTCCGTGAAGTCGCCTCGAACGCCTTCATCCGGTCCAGGACCCGGTCGGCGGTCGGGGATTCCATACGGTCCACCAGGCGGCCGTCGGCGAGGAAGACGACCTCGTCCGCGTGGGCGGCGGCGACCGGGTCGTGGGTGACCATGACGACCGTGCGGGCCGTCTGGCGTACGGTCCGGCCGAGGAGGCCGAGGACCTCGCCGCCCGAACGGGAGTCGAGGTTTCCGGTGGGTTCGTCGGCGAAGACGACGTCGGGCCGGCCGGCGAACGCCCGGGCCACGGCGACGCGTTGCTGCTGTCCGCCGGACAGTTCGCTCGGCCGGTGGTGGAGCCGGTCGCGCAGGCCTACGACGTCGACGAGCGCGTCGATCCACTCCGCGTCCCCCTTGCCGCCCGCGAGGTCCAGAGGCAAGCGGATGTTCTCCTCGACGGTCAGCGTCGGCACCAGGTTGAACGCCTGGAAGACGAAGCCGACGCGGTCGCGGCGCAGGAGGGTCAGACGGCGGTCGTCCAGTGCGCCCAGGTCGGTGTCGCCGATGTAGGCGCCGCCCGCGGTGAGCGTGTCGAGGCCCGCCGCGCAGTGCATGAGCGTGGACTTGCCGGAGCCCGACGGCCCCATGATCGCGGTGAAGCGGCCGGCCGGGAAGTCGACGCTCACCCCGTCCAGGGCCCGCACGCCGGTGTCGCCGCTGCCGTACACCTTGACGGCGTCGACCACCCGGGCGGCGGGGAGCGTCTGTGAGGGGACGGTTCCGGCGGTCATGCCGCACCGCCCTTGCCCACCGTGCGGCCGAACTGCTCGTCCAGGACGGACAGTCGGCGCCAGTACTCGTCCTCGTCGATCTCGCCGGAGGCGAAACGGCGGCCGAGCACGGCGATCGGCGAGTCACCGGAGGGACCGGCGTCGGCCATGGCACGCCACGGTCCGCGGCGGCCGCGCCAGACGGTGCGGCGCAGGACGGTGACGACGCCGAGCACGACGGCCGCCCAGATCAGCGGGAAGAAGAGGATCCACGGGCCGGGGCCACCGTCCCAGTTCGCGAGCGTCTGCATGTCGGTTCATCTCCCTGGAGTTCCTGTTGTTCGGTGCTGCTTCGAGACTGGCTCCGGAGAGGGGGGCGGGTCGTCGTACGGCCAGCGGCAGTGCGGGTACCTCCTGGGGAGTACGCGGGCCTGTTCCGCCTGCTCCCCTCAGAGATCCACAGGGTCTCGACTTCTGTAACTACTAGTATGTACAGTGCGTGTATGAGCACCCCGGACCGACTGATCGAGTCCACGCGCGAGCTGTTGTGGGAGCGCGGCTATGTGGGCACCAGCCCCAAGGCCATCCTGGAGCGGGCGGGCGCCGGACAGGGCAGCATGTACCACCACTTCAAGGGCAAGCCCGACCTCGCGCTGGCCGCGATCCGGCGCACCGCCGAGGAGCTGCGGGCCGCTGCCGAGAGCGTGCTCGGTGGGCCGGGCACACCGTACGAGCGCATCGAGGCGTATCTGCGGCGCGAGCGCGACGTGCTGCGCGGCTGCCCGGTCGGCCGGCTCACGATGGACCCGGACGTGATCGCCAGCGACGAACTGCGCGCACCTGTCGACGAGACGATCGACTGGATCCGTGAGCGCATCGCCGGGATCGTCGAAGAGGGCAAGGAGCAGGGCCAGTTCGCGGCCTCGCTGGACGCCGAGGAGATCGCGGCGACCGTCCTCGCGACGGTCCAGGGCGGCTATGTCCTCGCCCGCGCCTCCGGCTCGCCCGCCGCGTTCGACACCGGCGTGCGGGGACTGCTGTCGCTGCTCGCTCCCCAAGCGCCGTAAGGGAGCCGGGGCCGTGGAGGACTGCACCACTACCGACCGGGCCGCCCGCATCACCGCCGAGGACCACTCCGCCTGAGGAGGCGACCGATGCACGCGATGCAGTACGCGCTCACCCTGCCGGCCGACTACGACATGGCCGTCATCCGTGGCCGGGTCGCCCGGGTCGGGCATCTGCTCGACGACTGGGAGGGCCTCGGCTGCAAGGCCTACCTGGTGCGCGAGCGCGGGGTGAACGGCTCGCCGGTCAATCAGTACGCGCCCTTCTACCTCTGGAACACCATGGAGGGCATGAACACCTTTCTCTGGGGAGGCGCCTTCCAGGGGCTGAGCAACGACTTCGGGCGGCCGTCGGTGCGGCAGTGGACAGGGCTGTCGTACGAGGAGGGCGGCGCGGCCGACTCCCCCGCCCGGTCGGCCGTACGGCTGCGTCAACCGGTGCCCGAGGGCGGTGAGTTGGCGGGGGTGATGGCGGACGCGGTGGGTGAGACGGAGCGGCTGGCCGGGGCGGACGGGGTGGTGTTCGCGGCCGCCGCCGTGGACACGGCCCGCTGGGAGCTCGTGCGCTTCTCCCTGTGGGCGCATGAGGCGCCGAAGACGGAGGGGGACGTGTTCGAGGTGCTGCATGTGTCGGCGCCGGGGCGGAAGCTGCTGCCGCGGGGGCGTCAGTGGTGAGCGCGGTCCGCACGGTGACCGGGGACGTCCCCGGGGAGCGGCTCGGGGTGTGCGACGCGCACGACCATCTGTTCTTCGGCAGCCCCCGACTGCCCGGTCAGGAGCTGCGGAGCAGGTCGGCGGCACAGGCCGAGCTGGCCGCGTTCGCCGCGCAGGGCGGTGGCGCCATGGTGCAGTGGACGCCGTACGGGCTGGGGCGGCGGGCCGCGGATCTGCCGGCGCTGTCCCGGGAGAGCGGGGTGCGGATCGTCGCGGCGACCGGGCTGCACCAGGCCGTCCACTACGACGACGGCACGCTCACCGCACTGCGCGGCGAGCTGGCCGAGGTGTTCGTCGCCGAACTCACCGAGGGCATCGGGACGTCGGGGGTCCGCGCGGGGCTGATCAAGGTGGCGGGCGGATTCCACGCCCTCGACGCGCACGCCCGCTGGACGATGACCGCGGCCGCCGAGGCCCATCGTGCGACGGGCGCGCCGATCGCCGTCCATCTGGAGCTGGGGACCGGCGCGCTGGACGTACTCGACCTGCTGTGCGGTGAGTTGGGGGTCCCGCCGCACCGGGTGATCCTCGGCCATCTCAACCGCTCCCCCGACCTCACGGTGCACCGCCAGGCCGCGGCGTCGGGCTGCTACCTCGCCTTCGACGGGCCCTCACGCGCCCACCACGCCACGGACTGGCGCATGCCGGACGCGGTACGGGCCCTCGCCGACGCGGGACACGGGGACCGGCTGCTCCTCGGCGGCGACACCACGACCGCGGCCGCGCGGTCGGTCAACGGGGGCCCGGGGATGCCGTATCTGCTGCGCCGGGTGGCTCCGCGGCTCACGGTGGAGCTGGGCGGGGAGCTGGTGCGGCGGATCCTCACCGACAATCCCGGGCGGGCCTTCGCCGTGGAGTGGCCGGACCTCGCCGACACGTGAGCTCCGGGTCCACAGCGGAAGGCCCTCGGCCGGTGCCGCACCACCGCCGCCAACAGCCCTACCGCACCCCGCCGGTGGCCCTACGCCACCGAGATGTCCACCGACGGCCGCAGTTTCGCCGCCGCGGCCAGCGCCTCGTGGACGGGGTGGCTCGCGAAGGCCGTCAACAGAGCCTGGTTCGCCGGGTGTTCGGCGGCCGGGTAGGCGATCTGCTCGTAGGCCGCCTGGAAGCGCGGGCCCCAGCGGCGGGCGCCGAGGCGGGCCGTGCGGGAGCAGTTGTCGACCATGTGGGCCACGTCGCGCGCGTGCATGTAGGGCAGCAGTGAGTCGACGGCCTCGATGACGGACTCGTTGACGATCTCCGACCAGGGGTGGCCGCGCTCGGCGAACTCGTCGATCTGGGCGATCATGGTGGCGACGAACACTCCGGCCGTGAACGGGTCGACGGGCAGCTCGCGTTCGCCGCGCCGGGCCCGGACCCGCTCGCCGGCGGCCCACATCGGGGAGCCGCCGATCTCGCTCATCGGGCGTGCCCCGAGCCGCCGTTCGGCCAGGATCACGCTGCGCAGCTCGGTGCCGTCGGCGACCTCGTCGTAGATCTCCGCGACGATCTCGCGCGCGGGCCCGTACGTGGCCGTGTACGCGCGGTCGAAGACGTCCCGGCCGGACGGTGCGAGGCCGTCGCGGACCGCTCGCAGTCCGGAGCGGGAGATTGTGCGGGCGATCGGGCCGGTGACGTTCTCGCAGGAGCGCTCGTAGGCAGTCACCTCGTCGTCCCCGGCCAGGCGGCAGCGCGTGTACAGCGTCTCGACGATGCCGTGGACCGCTCCGAGCAGGATGGCGCGCTCGCCGACGATGTCCGAGAGGTACTCGCTCTCCAGTGTGGTGCGGAAGGTGTACGGCGCTCCGAGCGCCACCGACCAGCCGAGCGCGAGGTCGACGGCCCGGCCGTCGGGGTCGGCGTGCACGGCGAAACTGCTGTTGATCCCGGCGCCGTTGACGTCGGCGCCCTGCTGGTAGAGGCGGCGCACGGAGTCGCCCATGCCCTTGGGGCACACGGCGATCACGGGGTGTCCGGCGGGGAACTCGCCGCCGTTCTCCCGGAGATGGCCGAGGAGGAAGCCGTGCGAGAGTCCGATCGCGGCGCCGGGCTTCAGCACTGCGAAGATCTCCCGGTGGTGGGCGGCGAGGGCCGCGTCCGCGATCAGCAGGACGACCAGGTCGCTGTCGGCGGCGACCGTGAGCCAGTCGCCCAGGGTGCCGTCCTCCTCGGTGAAGCCGTGGGCGCGCGCGTCGGCGGCCGAGCGGGAGCCGGGGCGCAGTCCCACGGTCACCCGGATGTCGGACCCGGCCAGGGAGTCGCGCAGGTTGAGCGCCTGGGCGCGGCCCTGGGGGCCCCAGCCGAGCACGCCGATGCGACGGACTCCTGCGAAGGCCCGGGGCAGCAGGGGGAAGAGGTGCCGGCCGCCGCGCAGGACGGTCTCGGTGCCACCGGGGGCGTCCATGGTTTCCAGGGCGAAGACGCGGGAGGCGTACGAGGTGGAGGTCATGGTCGAGTTGTAGGCTCCGGGCAGGTGTTGCAGCAAGCGCAACTTCCGCATCGGACTGTTGCGCGAAGTGAAAGGTGCAGGTCGCATGGATGATCACCGGGAGCTCCGGCTGTTCCTGCACCTCGCGCAGACCCTGAACTTCGGCCGGACGAGCCTCGACTGCCATGTCAGTCCGGCCACGCTGACCAGAACCGTGCAGCGGCTGGAGGCGGAGCTGGGGCACCGGCTGTTCGACCGCGGCCCGCGCGGGGTGTCGCTGACCGCGCAGGGTCACCGCTTCCGCGAATACGCCGTACAGGCACTGGAGTTGTGGCGTGCCTATCGCGAGGAGCATCCCGATCCGGCCGAACTGACCGGCCGTCTGGCGGTGTTCGCGACGGTGACCGCCTGCCAGGCGCTGCTGCCCGACCTGTTGGCGCCGTTCCGCGCGGCCCATCCTCAGGTACGGCTGGACCTGCGCACCGGTGACGCCGCGGCCGCGCTGGCCCGGCTGGACGAGGGCGAGGTGGACGTGGCCGTCGCGGGGATCCCGGCGCGACTGCCGGAGGGGCTGGTGAGCCGGACGGTCGCGGTGACCGAGCTGGTCCTCGTCACCGCGCGGGACCGCCCCGACCCCGGCCCGGACGGGCCGTTCGTCCTCCCCCACCGGGGTCTGGTCCGCGAGGCCGCCGACCGCTGGTTCCGGACCCGGGGGACGGTTCCCGAGGTGGTCTGCGAGCCCGACGGTCACGAAGGGCTGCTGGCCCTGGTCGCCCTGGGCTGCGGCACGGGCGTGGTCCCCCGCCTCGTACTGGAACACAGCGCGGTGCGCGAGCGGTTGGCGGAGATTCCCGCCGAGCCGGGGCCCGAGCGGTTCCCGATCGGCCTGTGCGTGCGGCGGGCCGATCTGCGGCGGCCGCTGGTGGCGGCGCTGTGGAGCCTGACGGCGCCGGAGGGAGCGGAAGCGGGGGACGTTGTCAGTGCCGGCTGACAGGACGCGGGGGTGCGGCGGACGCCGGCTTTCGAAGATCTACTGTTGGACAGTCGAGCTGATGGGAAACGTATGCGAGTCGTCGTGATCGGTGGGAGTGGGCACATCGGCACCTTCCTCGTGCCCCGGTTGGTGCGAGCCGGCCATGAAGTGATCAACATCAGTCGCGGCAGCCGCAGCGCCTACGTCGAGGCCCCCGAATGGGGGCAGGTGCGTCAGGTCGTGGCCGACCGGGAGCAGGAGGACAGCGCCGGCACCTTCGGCGACCGGGTGGCCGGACTGGCCCCGGAGGTCGTCGTCGACCTGGTCTGTTTCACCCTGGAGGCGGCGACCGCGCTGGTCGAGCGGCTGCGCGGCGAGGTCGGGCACCTGCTGCACTGCGGCACCGTGTGGCGCCACGGCCCGAGCCACAAGCTGCCGATCTCCGAGAGCACGGGCACCCCGCCGGTCGGGGAGTACGGCGTCCAGAAGGACCGGATCGCCCGGATGCTGAAGGAGGAGACCGCCTCCGGAGGGCTGGTGACCACGTCCCTGCACCCCGGGCACATCGTCGGTCCCGGCTGGCATCCGATCGGCCCGTTGGGAAACCTCGACCCCGCCGTCTGGTCCACGCTGTCCGCCGGGAAGCCGCTGCGGATCCCCGGCAGCGGGGTCGAGTCGATGCACCATGTGCACGCCGACGACGTCGCCCAGGGCTTCGAGCGGGCGATCGAGCGCCAGGACGCGGCGGCCGGCGAGGACTTCAACATCGTCGCCCCCACCGCGCTGAACGTCCGCGGATACGCCCACATCGCGGCCGGCTGGTTCGGGCACAGCGCGTCTCTGGAACCGGTGTCCTGGGACCGGTTCCGTGAGACCACGCCCCCGGAGCACGCCGAGGCGAGCTGGGAGCATCTGCATCGCAGCCAGTGCTTCAGCATCGAGAAGGCCAGGACCGTCCTCGGCTACGCGCCCCGCTACGAGCCGGAGGCCGCCGTGCTCGAATCCGTGCGCCGGCTGATCGAGCAGGGCGAGCTGGAGGTGGCCCGCCCGCTCGCCCTGTGACGCCCCGTGCCCGTGACGCCCCGTGCCCCGTGACGCCCTGTGCCCTGCGATGGCCGTGCCCTGTGATTCTTTGTGTCCCGCCTCAGGCCGCGAGCTGGACGGGCACCGCACTCGCCCCGTGGCGCCGCACGGGGCGGCTGCTCCGGGTGGCGAACACGTACAGGCGCAGGACGACGAACCGGCCCGCGCCGGCGAGACCCGAGGCACCGAGGTAGACCAGTTGCTCGGTCGCCGTCCCGGCGGCGGGCTGCACCAGGTGCAGCACCCCCACGGCAAAGCTGGTGACCAGATACGCGGCGGTGGCCGAGCCCGCGCACTGCCAGTGTTCGCGCCATCCCGCGCCCCGGCCCTTGCGGAAGGTGTACCGGGCGTGGAGTTCGGTGCAGAGGGCGGTGGAAGCTACGGTGACGATCGCGTTGGCGAGTGCCCAGGGCATGAACACGGCCAGCAGCGACACCGCGAAGCCGGCGAGGATCCCGACCCCGCCTCCAAAGATCACGAACCGTATGAAGGCCATGTGGCCCACCCCCCGTCTCCCGTCGCACCCGTCGCTTTCCGATGACGGAAAGCTACGTTGCATTCAAGGATCGGGCAACTGATTTATTGCACAGCTTAGCCATTGTGGCAGTTCAGGCGTCTCATATCGTTGCAACGAGTGTGCATCTAACGCAACGAGAGCCCTCCACCATCGTTGCAATGAACTGCGGCTGAACGCTAGTCCCGACCGGCGTCCAGGCGGCCCACCCGGGCCACGTTCTCCCGGTCCTCGGTGTCCTCGCTCGGCGTGGCGGCGAACCACGCGTCGAGGATCTCCTTCAACAGGGGCTCGGAGGTGAGACGGAGGCTGAGGGCCAGCACATTGGCGTCGTTCCAGCGGCGGGCGCCGTCCGCGGTGTAGGCGTCGGCGCACAGGGCGGCCCGTACGCCGGGCACCTTGTTCGCGGCGATGGAGGCGCCGGTGCCGGTCCAGCAGCACACGACCGCCTGGTCGGCCGTCCCCGCGGCCACCTCTCGGGCCGCCGCCTCCGAGCACACCGCCCACTGCGGGTCGGCGCCGGGGCTCAGCGCGCCGTGCGGAACCACCTCGTGGCCACGCGCGCGGAGCTCGTCGACGAGGGCGCGCGCCACCGGTTCGTCCATGTCCGAGGAGACGGAGATCCGCATGTCACGAGCCTACTCGGCGGCTCGTCCACCGGACCACGGGTTCCAGGTAGACCACGTGCGGGCCCTCCAGTTGGGGCAGTTCGGCCGGGGAGCCCACGAAGGCGATCCGGTCGAACTCCGGATCGCGTCCCTGTGCCCTCTCGGCGGCCGCGAGGTTGTCGAAACAGTCCCGGAGCGCGGACGCGGGCAGGGATGGCGCCAGGTAGTGGACACCGACCTGGCCGTCGTCGCCGTAGGTGATCAGACAGCGGGTGAGCGCGGCGGCCGGGGTGTCGACGCCCGTCTCCTCGGCCAGCTCCACGGCGGCATGGCGGCGCAGGGCGCGCTCGTCCAGGGGCTCGTCGCCCGTGGGGGGTTCCACCGATCCGCCGGGGAACTGCCAGCGGCCGGGCGCGGCGGTGGAGCGGGACATCCGGCCGACCAGCACGCGTCCGTCGTCCGTCGGCTGGATCACGCTCACGAAGAGGGACCGCAGGGCGGTGGCGCCCGGGACGCGACGCAGGGCGAAGTAGCGGTAGGTGGTGCGGGACCAGGAGACGAGCAGGGCGTCGCCGTCGTCCCGCGACAGGCCCGCGCAGAGCACGACCGGGCCGTCGAAGAGCGCCGGGTTGGCGAGGACGGCCTCGTCCCACTCACGGTTCATGGCCGCCCTCGACTCGGCGGGGAGCGCCGGTGGTGCCACCTCGACGAGACGGAGCTCTCCGGCCTCCAGCAGTTCAGTCACGGGTCAGGGTCCCGAGCGGGTCGTCCAGTACCGGTTGCCAGGCCAACTCGGCCGCTCCGACAAGGCTGTTGTGGGCGAGGGTGCAGCTCAGGATGGGGACACCGCCGCTCTGTCCCCACAGGCTGCGGTCGGCGACGACAGCGCGCAGCCGCGCGGGGTCGGTGTCCAGGAGGGTGCTGTGGAGACCGCCGAGGATGACGCGGTCCGGGTTGAGGATGTTCACCAGTCCCGCGAGGCCGAGTCCGAGGCGGTCGATGAGCGCCTCGGCGGCCGTACGGACGGTGGGGTCGTCGTAGTGGTCGCGGATCAGGTCGTTGGCCTGCTGGAGCAGGGACGGTTCGGGGCCTGGGTCGCGTCCCGCGGCCGTGAGCAGGGCCAGCGGATCGGCCTCGACGTCCAGGCAGCCGCGGCTGCCGCAGTAGCAGGGGCGGCCCTCGGGGTTCACGGTGAGGTGGCCGACCTCCAGGGCCAGGCCCGAACTGCCCGTGTGCAGACGGCCGTCGAGCACCAGCGCACCGCCCACGCCCCGGTGTCCGGTCGCCACGCACAGCAGGTCGCGGGCGCCGCGGCCGGCGCCGTGCCGGTGTTCGGCGAGCGCGGCGAGGTTGACGTCGTTGCCCGCGAAGGCCGGTCCGCTGATGCCGGCGGCACGCACGCACTCGTCGAAGATACGGCGGACGGGCGCGCCCGCGGGCCACGCCAGGTGCAGGGGGTTGAGGGCGAGCCCCTCGGGTTCGGCGACCGCGGACGGCACGGCGAGTCCCGCCCCGACGCAGCGTCTGCCGGTCGTGCGCAGCAGGTCGGCGCCCGCCTCCACGACGGAGCCGAGGACCTTCGCCGGGTCGGCGTCGACGGTCTCGCAGCCGGGCGCGGTGGCGACGATACGGCCGCCCAGGCCGACCAGCGCCGCCCGGAAGCCGTCGGCGTGGACCTGCGCGGCCAGCACGACCGGGCCGTCCTCGGCGACCGCGAGCCGGTGCGAGGGCCTGCCCTGGGAGCCGGCGGCAGCGGTGGGCCGGGCGTCGACGCGGATCAGCCCGAGCGCCTCCAGCTCGGCGGCGACCGCGCCGGCCGTCGCCCGGGTCACCCCGAGTTCGGCGGTGAGCACGGCCCGGGTGGGCGCGCGTCCGGTGTGCACGAGCTCCAGCGCGGGCCCGAGCGCACCGCGCCCCCGGTCCAGCCGCGCCCTCGAGGTGGTCCCTTCCCCCGCCGGCCGGGGGTCCGCCTTGCCGCTCATGAGGGCGAGTCTCCCATGATCCGTATCCGACCCGGCCTACAGGCCGCTGACCCGCAGCGTGATGTTGGGCCGCCCGGTCAGCCCCAACTCGGGCGGCGCGGTGCCCGGATGCACGCGCGGCACCCCGTGGTACGCGAGCCGCGCCGGGCCGCCGAACACGAACAGGTCGCCGCTGCGCAGTTCGACGTCCGTGTACGGCCTGGTCCGGGTCTCGGTGTTGCCGAAGCGGAAGACACAGGTGTCGCCGAGGCTCAGGGACACCACCGGGGCGTCCGCCTTCTCGTCGCTGTCGCGGTGCATGCCCATGCGGGCGTCGCCGTCGTAGAAGTTGATCAGCGCGATGTCGTATCCGGACACGTCGAGGTCCAGCGCGTCCCGGACGGCTCCCCCGCCCAGCTCGCCCAGCCAGTGCGGGAAGGGCTTCACCGGTGCCCCGTCGCCGTCGACGACCGTGCGGGCGTAGCCGTACGGGTACCAGTGCCGGCCGAGGCACACCTGCCGCGCGGTCATCGTGCCGCCGCCCGGGGTGCGGACCGTGCGCAGTCCGGCGGGCGGGCGCGCCCACGCGCGGCAGGCCTCCAGCAGCTCGCGCTGCCGGGCGGGCGCCAGCCAGTCCGGGACGTGCACCGCGCCCGGCGCGACCTCGGTGCGCGCCCGGGGGAACAGCTCGGCATCCATGGGTTCCATCCTGCCCGAGCGGGTCTGAACTGCGGCTCCGCTAGCCTGGAGGCACGATGGACGACCGTATGACGAGCCCCTGGGGCGAGCTCGCGCTCACCCGCTTTCCCGACGACCCGCGTGACCGGCTGCGTGCCTGGGACGCCTCCGACGAGTATCTGCTGAGGCATCTCGCCGCGGAGCAGGTGGCGCTGTCCGGCACCGTCGTGGTGCTCGGGGACCGGTGGGGCGCGCTGGTCACCGCGCTGGCGGCGCACCGGCCGGTGCAGATCACCGACTCCTTCCTCAGCCAGGAGGCGACCCGGGCGAACCTCGCGCGCGCCGGTGTCGAGCCGGGCACCGTGCGCCTGCTCACCACGCAGGACCCGCCGCCCGGCCGGATCGACGTCCTGCTGGTGCGGGTGCCGAAGAGCCTGGCCCTGCTGGAGGACCAGTTGCTGCGCCTCGCGCCCGCGGTCCACGAGGGTACGGTCGTGGTCGGTACCGGCATGGTGAAGGAGATCCACACCTCGACGCTCCAGCTGTTCGAGCGGATCCTCGGGCCGACCCGAACCTCGCTCGCCGAGAAGAAGGCCCGGCTCATCTTCTGCACCCCGGAGCCGTCGCTGGGACGGCCCGCCAACCCCTGGCCGTACGGCTACTCGCTCCCGGACGGCATCGGGGCCGTCTCCGGGCGTTCCGTCGTCAACCACGCGGGCGTCTTCTGCGCCGACCGCCTGGACATCGGCACCCGCTTCTTCCTCCAGCACCTCCCGTCCGATCGGGGTGCTCGGCGGATCGTGGACCTGGGCTGCGGCAACGGAGTGGTCGGTACGGCGGTGGCGCTGGCCGATCCCGAGGCCGAGGTGCTCTTCGTCGACGAGTCGTTCCAGGCCGTGGCCTCGGCGGAAGGGACGTACAAGGCGAACGGTGCGCCGGGGCACGCGGAGTTCCGCGTCGGGGACGGTCTGGCCGGGGTCCCGGACGGCAGCGTCGACGTCGTGCTCAACAACCCGCCGTTCCACTCCCACCAGGCGACGACCGACGCGACGGCCTGGCGGATGTTCACCGGCGCGCGCAGGGCGCTGCGGCCCGGCGGCGAGCTGTGGGTCGTCGGGAACCGGCACCTCGGGTACCACGTGAAGCTGCGCAAGCTGTTCGGAAACAGCCAACTGGTCGCCAGTGACCCGAAGTTCGTGGTGCTGAAGGCGGTAAAACGGTCGAGTGACTGATTCCTCGACGCGGGACTTCTACGACGCGCTGGCTCCCGACTACCACCGGATCTTCGCCGACTGGGACGCGAGCATGGCGCGACAGGCCGCGACGCTGGGCGCGCTGGTGGGGCCCGGCCCGCACCGGGTCCTGGACTGCTCGTGCGGGATCGGGACCCAGGCGATCGGGCTGGCGCTGGCCGGGCACCGGGTCGTCGGCAGCGATCTGAGCCCCGTCGCCGCCGCGCGGGCCGCCGCGGAGGCATCGGCCCGCGGTGCGCTGGTTCCGACGGCGGCCGCGGACATGCGACAACTCCCTTTCGCGTCCGCCGCCTTCGACGTGGTCGTGTGCGCCGACAACTCCCTGGCGCATCTGCTGACGGCCCCGGACGTGGCGGCCTCGCTGGCGGGCATGCGGCGGGTGCTGCGGGACGGCGGGCTGCTGCTGCTCACCCTGCGGGACTACGACGCGATCCGCCGGACCAGGCCCGACGCGACGCCCGCGCAGGTCTCCGAGGGCCCTGACGGCCGGGTGATCACCTTCCAGCTGTGGCACTGGCACGAGGACGGGGAGCGCTACGACCAGGAGTACTTCCAGCTCGTGCCCGCCGACGAGGGCTGGGCGGTACGGGTCCGCCGTACGACCTCCTGGGCCCTGACCCGTGCGCGGCTGACGGAGTTCGTGACCGGGGCCGGTTTCGTGGACGTCCGGTGGCACGACCCCGCGTCCAGCGGCTTCTACCAGCCCGTGCTCACCGCCCGAGCATCCGGATGATCCGCCGGGCGGCCTCGGCCATGGCGTCCCGGCCGACACTCAGGTACGTGCGCGAGTCCACCGCCTCGGGGTGAGCCGCCAGGAACTCCCGGATGGCGCCGGTCATGGCGACGTTGAGGGCGGTGCCGACGTTGACCTTGGCGATGCCGCCCGCGACGGCCGCGGTGAGTTCGTCGTCGCGGACTCCTGAGGAGCCGTGCAGGACGAGGGGGACGTCCAGGGTGGTGGCGAGGCGTTTGAGGAGGTCGTGGTCGAGGGTGGCGGTGCGTTCGGTCATCGCGTGGGCGCTGCCGACGGCCACCGCGAGGGCGTCCACTCCGGAGTCGGCGACGAAGGCCCGGGCCTCGGCGGGGTCGGTGCGGGCGCCGGGGGCGTGGGCGTCCAGCGGCGGCCGGCCGTGCTTGCCGCCCACCTCTCCCAACTCCGCCTCGATCCAGAGGCCTTGGGAGTGCGCCCAGTCGGCGGCGGCGCGTGTCGCGGCGAGGTTGTCGGCGTAGGGCAGCCGGGCCGCGTCGTACATCACCGAGCTGAATCCGGCGTCGGCCGCCTGCCGGAGCAGGTTGTCGCTCTGAACGTGGTCGAGGTGCAACGCGACGGGTACGGCGGCGCGTTCGGCCGCGGCGACGGCGGCGCGGGCCAGCGGGAGGAGACGGCCGTGACGGAACGTGACGGCGTTCTCGCTGACTTGGAGGACGACCGGCGCCTCCAGGGACTCGGCACCGGTGATGACGGCCTCGACGTGTTCCAGGGTGATGATGTTGAAGGCGGCGACGGCGGAGCGGCTGGTGGCGGCCCGGGTGACGAGCTCGCCGGTGGTGACCAGGGGCACGACGACTCCTAGGGGCGGGCGAGGATCACCGAGCGGGTGAGGTGGCGGGGCCGGTCCGGGTCGAGGCCGCGGGCCGCGGCGACGGCGACCGCGAGGCGCTGGACGCGGACGAGTTCGGCGAGCGGGTCGAGGGTGCCCGGCACCCACAGTCCGCCTGTTTCCCGCACCTGTTCGGCCAGGCCCTCGGGAGCCTCGCCGAGCATCCAGGTGGCGGTTCCCGTCGTGGTGATGCTGATGGGGCCGTGCCGGTACTCCATCGCCGGGTAGGCCTCGGTCCAGGCGAGAGCGGCCTCACGCATCTTCAGTCCGGCCTCGTGGGCGAGCCCGACCGTCCAGCCGCTGCCGAGGAAGGTGAACTGCGTGCACCCGACGAGCCCTTCGGGCAGGGGAGTTGTCAGCGCGGTGCGGGCGTCGGCGACCACCGCGTCGGTGTGCAGGCCGAGGTGGGCGCGGAGCAGGGTGAGGGCGGTGGTCGCGAACCTCGTCTGGACGACGGAGCGTTCGTCGGCGAAGTCGAGGACGACGACTTCGTCGGTGGCGGCCATGACGGGGGTGGCGGGGTCGGCCGTGAGCGCGGTCGTGCGGGTACGGCCCTTCAACTGCCCGAGCAGGTCCAGGACTTCGGTCGTCGTGCCGGAGCGGGTGAGGGCGACGACACGGTCGTACGAGCGGCCGGCCGGGAACTCCGACGCGGCGAAGGCGTCGGTCTCGCCCTGCCCCGCACTCTCCCTGAGCACCGCGGCCGCCTGCGCCATGAAGTAGGACGTGCCGCACCCGACGATCGCGACCCGCTCCCCCCGCGCCGGAAGCGCGCCCGAGTGCCGCCCGGCCTCCGCCGCCGCCCGGGCCCAGCACTCCGGCTGGCTGGTCAGCTCGTCCTCGACATGGGTCATGCCGCCACCCTTCCCCTACTTGCTTGTTCCTGCAAGATATAGCCTCCTTTCGAGCACAATCAAGCATTCGAGCGCGGGAGGGGTGCGCTAAGGTCGCCGGGAGGTCGAGGGACGGAGGGTCGGATGTCGCGGGACGCCCGCTGGAAGACGCTGCTGGAGCTGCTCGTGGAGCGGGGACGGCTGGACGTCGAGGAGGCGGCCGCGGAGCTGGCGGTCTCGGCCGCGACGATCCGCCGTGACTTCGACCAGCTGGCCGAGCAGCAGATGCTGGTGCGCACCCGGGGCGGGGCGGTCGTGCACGGCGTGTCGTACGAGCTGCCCCTGCGGTACAAGACGGCCCGCCACGCCTCCGAGAAGCAGCGCATCGCGAAGGCGGTCGGGGAGCTGATCGCGCCCGGCGAGGCCGTGGGGCTGACCGGCGGCACGACCACCACCGAGGTGGCGCGGGCGCTGGCCGTCCGCGGGGACCTGTCCAGCGGCTCGCCCGCGCTGACGATCGTCACCAACGCGCTCAACATCGCCAATGAGCTGGCCGTGCGTCCGCAGTTCAAGATCGTGCTGACCGGCGGGGTCGCGCGCCCGCAGTCGTACGAGCTCGTCGGGCCGCTCGCGGACGGTGTGCTGGGGCAGATCACCCTCGATGTGGCGGTCCTCGGTGTCGTCGCCCTCGACGTCACGCACGGCGCCGCCGCCCACGACGAGGCGGAGGCCGCGATCAACCGGCTGCTGTGCGAGCGCGCCGAGCGGGTCGTGGTGGCCGCCGACTCCAGCAAGCTGGGGCAGCGGGCGTTCGCCCGCATCTGCGGGGCCGAGAAGATCGACACGCTGGTCACGGACTCGGCGGCGGCACCGGAGACGGTGGGGCGGTTCGAGGAGGCGGGGGTGCGCGTCATCACGGCATGAGGGCGGTCCGAGGAGGGCGGCTGTGAGCCTCGGGCATGAGCGACTGTTCGAGAAGGCCGGGCCGCGGGTCCTCGCGGCGTGGGGGGCGTTCCGCTGACACCCGTGGCCGATCCTGCTTAGGCTGATCGGCAGGAGGCTGCCATGAGCGGATCACCTGGGGACGGCACGGGCTACCTGCCGATCGCCGAGCACGGCCTGATCGGCGACCTGCGCAGTGTGGCGCTGGTCGGGACCGACGGCACCATCGACTGGTACTGCTGCCCCTCCTTCGACGCGCCGAGCGTCTTCGCGTCGATCCTGGACGCGGAGCGCGGGGGCCGCTTCGAGCTGGCGGCAGCCGTGCCGGCCCGGACCAAGCAGTTCTACTTCCCCGACACCAATGTGCTGATCACGAGGTTCTACACCGAGGACGGCGTCGGCGAGGTCCAGGACTTCATGCCGGTCGACGGGGACACCGTGGAGACCGAGCGACACCGGCTGATCCGGCGGGTGCTGTGCGTGCGGGGCTCCATCCCGTTCCGCACGCGCGTGGCGCCACGGTTCGACTACGGCTCCCAGCCGCACACCCTGCGCATGGTCGGGGACGTCGCCGTGTTCGAGTCCCCGAAGCTGTCGCTCGGACTGACCGCGACGGTGCCGCTGGAGACCGAAGGCCCGGACGTACGGGCCGACTTCAAGCTCGCCGAGGGCGAGTCGGCGGTGTTCGCGCTGGACCAGGTCGGCGGTGAGGTGACCCCGCGCCGGTGCGCGCGCACCGAGGCCGAGGAGCAGTTCAACAGCACGGTCGCCTACTGGCGGCACTGGCTGTCGTCCTCCAAGTACCGTGGCCGCTGGCGGGAGATGGTGCACCGCTCCGCCCTCACCCTCAAGCTGCTCACCTACGCGCCCACCGGCGCCATCGTGGCCGCGCCGACCACCAGCCTGCCCGAGCAGCTCGGCGGCGAGCGCAACTGGGACTACCGGTACGTGTGGGTGCGGGACGCCGCCTTCTGTGTGTACGCCCTGCTGCGGCTCGGATTCACCAGCGAGGCCGAGCAGTTCATGGACTTCCTCATCCGGCACGTCAGTCCGGAGGGACACGGTCCCTCAGGGCCGCTCCAGATCATGTACGGCATCGACGGCCGCACCGATCTGACGGAGCGTGAACTCGTCCATCTGGAAGGGCATCGGGGCTCGGCGCCGGTCAGGGTCGGCAACGCCGCCGCGGACCAGCTCCAACTCGACATCTACGGCGCCCTGATCGACTCGATCTACCTGTACGACAAGTGGGCCAAACCGATCTCCAGCGGCCAGTGGGACGACGTGTGCACGCTGGTGGACTGGGTGTGCGCGCACTGGGACCAGCCGGACGAGGGGATCTGGGAGACCCGCGGCGGCCGCAAGAACTTCCTGTACTCGCGGCTGATGTGCTGGGTCGCGATCGAGCGGGCGATCCGGATGGCCAACCGGCGCGGACTGCCGGCCGACCTGAACCGCTGGCGGGAGTGCCGCGACACCATCTACCGGCGGATCATGAAAAACGGCTGGTCCGAGACCCGGCAGGCGTTCGTCCAGCACGAGGACGGCGATGTGCTCGACGCGGCCGTCCTGATGATGCCGCTGACCAAGTTCATCGCGCCGACCGACCCGAAGTGGCTCTCCACCCTGGACGCGCTGACGGAGGAGCTGGTGTCGGACTCGCTCGTCTACCGCTACGACCCGATGGCGAGCCCCGACGGACTGCGCGGCGACGAGGGCACGTTCTCGATCTGCTCGTTCTGGTACGTCGAGGCCATGGTGCACGCCGGGCGGATCGACGAGGCCCGGCTGGCCTTCGAGAAGATGCTCACCTACGCCAACCACCTGGGCCTGTACGCCGAGGAGATCAGCAACACGGGCGAGCAGCAGGGCAACTTCCCGCAGGCGTTCACGCATCTCGCCCTGATCAGCGCGGCCTTCAACCTGGACCGGGCGCTGGGCTGAGCCCCCGGCCGGAATAGGCGTGGCGCCGTCCCCTGTTGCCGTCAGCATGACGACGAACGCGCCGCGCCCCGAGGTCCTGCGATACACCGCCTTCTCCAGCAGCCCGGAGGGCGGAAACCCCGCGGGGGTCGTCCTCGACGCCACCGGCATGGACGACGACGGCATGCTGGCCGTCGCGGCAGAGCTCGGTTACTCGGAGTCCGCGTTCCTGACCGCGCCGCCGGAGGGGCTCGAGGGACCGGACGGGCGGGTGTTCACCATCCGGTACTTCAGCCCGAAGGCCGAGGTGCCGTTCTGCGGCCACGCGACCGTCGCCGCCGCGGTCGCCCTCGCCGAGCGGATCGGGCCCGGGGAGCTGGTGTTCGCGACGCCCGCCGGGACCGTGCCGGTCGCCGTGGCCGAGGAGGACGGGACGGTCAGGGCCACGCTCACCAGCGTCGAGCCGCACGTCGAGGAGGTCGCCGATGCCGACCTCGCCGAGGCGCTCGCCGCGCTCGACTGGCCGGCCACCGATCTCGACCCGGCATTTCCGCCCCGGATCGCGTTCGCCGGTGCCCGGCATCTCGTACTGGCTGCGGCGACTCGGGCTCGGCTCGCGGAGCTGGCGTACGACTTCGCCCGTCTGGAAGCCCTGATGCACCGGCTGGACCTGACCACGGTCCAGCTGGTGTGGCGGGAGTCGGCCGACGTCTTCCACGTCCGGGACCCGTTCCCCGTCGGTGGTGTCGTCGAGGACCCGGCGACGGGCGCCGCGGCCGCCGCGTTCGGCGCCTACGCCCGTGAGCTGGGCCTGACCCCCGAGGACTCCGTCCTCACCCTGCACCAGGGCGAGGACCTGGGCCGCCCCGGCGAACTCACGGTGACCCTGCACGCGGGCGACCGGCGGGTCCGGGTGAGCGGGGCGGGGGCCCACATCGGCTGAGGTCGGCGGCCGTACGCGCGACCGAGGGCCGTGCTCGCCGGGAGTCACGTGAGGCGCCTCCGCCGAGGTCGCCTCAGCCGGCGCGGGGGCTGCTTGGGCTGAGGTCGGCGGCCGCGCGCCACCGGTGTTTGCCGCGCTCGCCGGGGGACCCGTGGGGCGCATCCGCCCATGTCACCTCAGCCGGCGCGGGGCCCGCATCGGCTGAGGTCAGCGACCGCGCTCACGGCCCATCGCCGGGCCCGCGGCCAGGGTCCATCGCCGGGCCCGCCGTCTTTCGCCGTCCCTCGCCGTCCCTCGCCGCGCCCGCCGTCCCCCGCCGCGCCCGCCGTCAGTGGCCGTGCGCTCCGGAGGAGTCGTGGGGAGTCTCTTCGGCGGTTCCGCCTGCCTCGCCTCCGGCCCTGACCGTGAACGCGGCCGTGTGTACCTTGCCCTCGTGCTTGAAGTCCAGGAAGAGCCGGTAGGTGCCGGCGCTGGGCGCCGTGGCTGTGAAGGTGACGGTCGGGCCGGGCCGGGTCGTGCCGTCGCCGGGCTCGCCGTTCGGGTGGACGTGCAGGTACGCGAGGTCGCCGGAGCGCAGGGCGACCAGATGGCCGTAGGCGCCGAGGTAGGGCTGGAGGTCGGTGACGGGCCTGCCGTCGCGGGAGACCGTCAGTTTCAGTGCGCGGGCCGCGCCGGGGCGCAGCGCTCCGCCGAGCTTCACCTCGTAGCCGTCGGTCTCGGCGGTGGTGCTCGGCGCGGGGAGGGGCTGCGGGTCGTAGGCGCCGGAGACCGCCAGGTCGGCGCCCAGCGTGAGGTTCTCGGCGCCCTTCTTCTCGGGGGTGAAGTCGGCGAAGACCCGGTATCCGCCCGCGCGGGGCAGGGCCACGGGGATGCTCCAGGTGCCGTCGGCGGCCCGGGTGGGGTGCAGATGACGGTAGGTGTTCAGGTCGCGTGAGGCGACGATGAGGTGGAGCTCCTTGTCGTGCTCGGTACGGAAGGCGGTGACCGCGCGGCCGTCGCCGCCCCGGATCGTGAAGCGGAGGTCCGAGGTGCGTCCGGCCACCAGGCGAGGGGTCCCGAGGTCGAGGGTGTAGCCGGCCTCGGAGATCTGCAGCCCGCCGGCCGGGGGCGATTCCTGCCCGGAGTCCCCGGCGTGCCCCGAGTGCCCGGCGCCCCCCGAATCCGGTGCGCGCTCCGGGTCGCCGTCACCCGCGTGTGCGTCGTGACGGACGGGTGCCGCGTCGTCCACGACGGGGCCGATGCCCTGGCCCACGCCGTAGGCGGTCCCGAAGGTCGCGGCCAGCGCGGCGGCGTATGCGGTGATCCTCAGTCCAGCGTGCATGGTCGGCACCTCCGGCTCGATCTGGCTTCCCGATGCACCTCACGATACCCCTGGGGGGTATCAAGTCAACCCGCCTTCGCAACTTGCCTCAGATACCCACCCGGGGTATACAGGGAGACGCGACCAAGCATACCCCTGCCCGGTATCCACGAGGAGCAGTGATGACCACCACCACCGCAGTCGCCGCGACCGAACTCGCCATCGGCGGCATGACCTGTGCCTCGTGCGCGGCCCGTATCGAGAAGAAGCTCAACCGGATGGACGGGGTCACCGCCACCGTCAACTACGCCACTGAGAAGGCCAAGGTCACCTACGAGGGCGGGGTCTCGGTCCAGGACCTCATCGCGACCGTCGAGAAGACCGGGTACACGGCCCGCGAACCGGCACCGCCGGAGCCCGCCGCCCCTGACGAGGAGGAGCCCGACGAGCTGCGGTCCCTGCGCGAGCGGCTGGTCACCGCCGTGGTCCTCGCCGTCCCGGTCGTCGCGATGGCGATGATCCCGGCCCTCCAGTTCGAGTACTGGCAGTGGCTGTCGCTGACCCTCGCCGCGCCCGTGGTGACGTACGCCGGATGGCCCTTCCACAAGGCCGCGTTCACCAACGCCCGGCATGGCGCGGCCACCATGGACACCCTGATCTCGGTCGGTACGACGGCCGCCTTCGGCTGGTCGCTGTGGGCCCTGTTCCTCGGCACCGCGGGCACCCCGGGCATGAAGCACCCCTTCGAGTTGACGATCGCCCGCGGCGACGGCTCCGGGAACCTCTATCTGGAGGCCGCGGCCGGCGTCACCGCGTTCATCCTGGCCGGTCGGTACTTCGAGGCCCGCTCCAAGCGCAGGGCGGGAGCCGCGCTCAAGGCACTGCTGGAGCTGGGCGCCAAGGACGTCACCGTGCTGCGCGCCGACGGGCACGAACAGACCGTGCCGGTGGCCGAGTTGAAGGTGGGTGACCGCTTCGTCGTCCGTCCCGGGGAGAAGATCGCCACCGACGGGACCGTCGTCGAGGGCTCCTCCGCCGTCGACGCCTCGATGCTCACCGGGGAGTCCGTACCGGTCGAGGTCGTCCCGGGCGACTCCGTCACCGGCGCCACCCTCAACGCGGGCGGCCGGCTCGTCGTCGAGGCGACCCGGGTCGGCTCCGACACCCAACTCGCCAGGATGGCCCGGCTGGTGGAGGACGCGCAGAACGGCAAGGCGGCCGCCCAGCGGCTCGCTGACCGGATCTCCGCGGTGTTCGTGCCGGTCGTCATCGCGCTCGCGCTCGGCACCCTGGGCTTCTGGCTCGGCAACGGCGCCGGTACGGCCGCCGCGTTCACCGCCGCGGTCGCCGTACTGATCATCGCCTGCCCCTGCGCCCTGGGCCTCGCCACCCCGACCGCGCTGCTGGTAGGCACGGGCCGAGGCGCCCAACTGGGCATCCTCATCAAGGGACCCGAGGTCCTGGAGTCCACGCGGCGCGTCGACACCGTCGTCCTGGACAAGACCGGCACCGTCACCACCGGCCGGATGACCCTGCTGGGCGTCCATGCCGCACCCGGCACCGACGAAACCGCAGTCCTGCGGCTGGCGGGCGCGTTGGAGCACGCCTCGGAGCACCCGGTCGCCTGCGCGGTCGCCGACGCCGCGCTGGAGAAGCTGGGCGCGCTGCCGGTGCCCGAGGACTTCGCCAACGTGCCGGGACTCGGTGTGCAGGGCGTCGTCGAGGGACACGCCGTGCTGGTCGGACGTGAGCGGTTGCTCGCGGAGTGGGCGATCGCGCTGCCCGAGGAGCTCCGGCGCGTGAAGGACGCGGCGGAGTCGGACGGCCGTACGGTGATCGCGGTCGCCTGGGACGGCGAGGCGCGGGCCGTCCTCGAGGTGGCCGACGCGGTCAAGGACACGAGCCGCGAGGCGATCGCCCGGCTGCGGGCGCTGGGTCTCACCCCGGTCCTGCTCACCGGTGACAACCGGGCCGTGGCCGAGTCCGTGGCCCGCGAGGTTGGTATCGACCCCGGGCAGGTGATCGCCGAGGTGCTGCCGCAGGACAAGGTCGACGTCGTCAAGCGGCTTCAGGGGCAGGGCCGTTCGGTCGCGATGGTGGGTGACGGGGTCAATGACGCGGCCGCACTGGCACAGGCCGATCTGGGCCTCGCCATGGGCACCGGCACGGACGCGGCGATCGAGGCGGGCGACCTCACCCTCGTGCGCGGCGACCTGCGGGCTGCGGCGGACGCGATCCGGCTCGCCCGGCGGACCCTCGGGACCATTCGGTCCAACCTGTTCTGGGCGTTCGCGTACAACGTGGCCGCGATTCCGCTGGCCGCGGCGGGGCTGCTGAATCCGATGCTGGCCGGGGCTGCGATGGCGTTCTCGTCGGTGTTCGTGGTGGGGAACTCGTTGCGGCTGCGGTCCTTCCGGGCCGTGGGCCCAGGAGCTCGATAGGGTCGCGCCCACGCGGCGGAGCCGCAGATGAATACAGCCCCGCGCCCCTGGACGAGCCTCCGGCTCGTCCAGGGGCGCGGTCGAAACCTCACTCGAATTCGGTGCCCTGTCGGACATGGACGGCGGTGAGCGCCAGTGCCAGCGGTCCCGGCACCAGGAACGCCAGCGGGACCAGCATCCAGGCGCACAGGGCCGCCGTGGCCACCGCGAGCAGCACCAGGGCGCTTCCGCCGAGGTCCCGTACGGAGTCCCGGGCGGCCTCGCGCACAGCGGCCGGCCAGTCGGTGAGTGACTCGGGGCGGGCGCAGGCGCGCAGGCCCACCACCAGGGCGGCGGCGCCGACGCCGGCGGCCACCACCGCGAACACCGGTGCTCCGGGCAGCCCCGCGCCGGCCAGCGCGAGGTCCGCCAGGAACAGCAGCGCACCGGCCAGTGCCACGGCGCCCGCGGCGAGGTCGCCGGCCCGCAGCCGTCGTCGTAGGACCGCGAAGTACCGCCCCGCGGTGGCCGGTTGCCCCTCCCCCGCGCCCCGCAGGACCGCGCACGCGGTCGACACGGCGGCCGGGATCGTCACAACGGGCAGGCACACCAGGGCCGTTGCCAGGCCGACGCTCAGCGTGTCGGCGAACAGCGTCATCCGGGGGCCGAAGACCTCGCCGGGTTCACGTGCGCGCATGTCGCTCATCCCTTGAGTCCCGAACTGGCCATGCCTTCCACCAGGAAGCGCTGGAAGGCGAGGAAGAACAGCACGATCGGCAGCAGCGCGATCACCGACATCGCGAACATCGGGCCGAACGCCGACTGGCTGGAGGCGTCCACGAAGGACCTGAGGGCGAGGGTGAGCGTGAACTTGTCGGGGTCGAAGAGGTAGATGAGCTGGGTGAAGAAGTCGTTCCAGGTCCAGATGAAGGTGAAGATCGCCGTGGTGATCAGCGCGGGCCGGGTCAGCGGCAGCACGATCCGGAAGAAGCTGCGGAAGGGCCCGCAGCCGTCGATGCGGGCGGCCTCCTCCAGTTCGCGGGGCAGGCCGCGCATGAACTGCACGATGAGGAAGACGAAGAACGCCTCCGTGGCCAGGAACTTGGGCAGGATGAGCGGCCAGTAGGTGTTCACCATGCCGAGCTGGTTGAAGATGATGTACTGCGGGATCAGGATCGCGTGGTGCGGCAGCATGATCGTGGCGATCATGAAGGCGAACATCGGACCGCGGAAGCGGAACCGCAGCCGCGCGAACGCGTACGCGGCGAGCGAGCAGCTGATGACGTTGCCGAGGACCGCGCCGCCCGCGATCAGCAGGGAGTTGGACAGCAGCCGCCAGACGGAGACGTCGCCCACGCCCTCGAAAGCGGTCTCGTAGTTGGACCACTCCAGGTGGCTCGGCAGGAGGTCGAGACTGGCGATCACCTCGTCGGCGGGCTTGAGCGAGGTGGCCAGCAGCCAGGCCAGCGGGTACAGCATCACGAGCAGGGCGGCCAGACAGCCGAGGTGCAGGGCGACTCGGCTCCAGCGAACGGGCTTACGTCCCAGAGCGGTTGTGGTCATCGGTCCCCCTCGGACGCGTAGAAGACCCAGGAACGCGAGGTGCGGAACAGCACCGCCGTCACGGCGCCGATGACGAGGAGCAGCACCCAGGCCATGGCGGAGGCGTAGCCCATGTGGGAGGCGACGAAGCCCCGGTCGTAGAGGTACATCGTGTACACGAGGGTGGAGTCGGCGGGGCCGCCCTTGCCGGCGCTCACCGCGAAGGCGGGTGTGAAGACCTGGAAGGCCTGGATGGTCTGGAGGACCAGGTTGAAGAAGAGCACCGGGGACAGCATGGGCACGGTGACCGACAGGAACTGCCGCCACCGGCCGGCCCCGTCCACGGCCGCCGCCTCGTACAGCTCGGCCGGGATCTGCTGGAGCCCGGCGAGGAAGATCACCATCGGCGCCCCGAACTGCCACACCGTCAGCAGTGCTACGGCGAGCAGCGCCCAGCCCGGCCTGTTGACCCAGCCGCCGGTGCCGAACAGGTTGTCCACCGTGCCGCCGTCGTTGAACACGGCCCGCCAGACCAGGGCGATGGACATGGAGGCACCGAGCAGCGAGGGGGCGTAGAAGGCGGACCGGTAGAAGGCCTTGCCGCGTTTCATGGACTTCAGGGCGAGCGCGACGACCAGCGCGAGGGCGAGTTGGAGCGGCACGGCTACGACGACGTACGTCAGGGTCGTGACGACCGAGCGCCAGTACCGCGGGTCCTCCGTGAACATCTGCGTGTAGTTGCGCAGGCCGATCCAGTGCGGTGGGTCGAAGAGGTTGTAGTCGGTGAAGGACAGGTACAGCGAGACGGCCATCGGCAGCAGGGTGAGGACGATCGCGCCGAGGACCCACGGGGACAGGAACACCCAGGCGGCGCCCTCGCGTTCACGCTTGGGGCGGCGCTCGGCGGGGGTGGCGGCGCGTTGCCGGCCCGTGGGGATCGCGGTGGTGGTGGTCATGACCTCAGCTCCGCCTTCGCCTCGGTGATGTAGTTCTCGGCCGCCTCGCGGGGCGACATGCGCTCGTAGGAGACCTGGTCGTAGTCGCGCTGGAAGGTGCTCTGCAGGGCGTTGTCGCCGGAGGGCGGGGCTTGCGGGGGATCCTTCAACTTGCCTTCCAGGGAGGCCTGGTAGTCGGCGACCGTCTTGTCGAAGTCCTTCAGGAGCGGTGCGGTCCTCTCACGGATGGTCTCGTTGACGGGGATGCCGCGGGTGGCGCCGAGGATCCTCGCCGCGTCCTGGTCGTTGAGGAGGAAGTCGACGAGCCGGGCCGCCTCCTTCGCGTGGCCGGTGTGGGCGGAGACGCCGAGGAACATCGAGGGCTTGAAGTACTGGCCGGGCGTGCCGTCGGCGCCGGAGGGCATCGGCGCGAGGGCCGTGCCCGTGGGGATCAGGGCGAGGTAACCGCTCGACGGGGCGTCCCAGTTGAAGTCGGAGACCGCCTTGCCACGGCCCAGCGGGGTGTTCTCGACGGAGCCGTCGAGCTGCGTGGTCTGTTCGGCCGGGGAGACAGCCCCCTCGCGCCGCAACTGGTCCGTGAAGGTCCACCACTTGGTCAGGTCGTCGGCGGTGAAGCCCAGTCCGCCGGCCTCGGTGTAGAGCGACTTGCCCTGCCCGCGCAGCCAGACCTCGAAGGCGTCCTCGCTCTGACCGGGGTCGGTGGCGCCGGGCTTGCCGGCCTTCTCCGCCAACTCACGGACTGTCGCCGCCCATTGGGACCAGGTCCAGCCCTGACGCGGGAGCGGTACCCCCGACGCCTTCCAGGTTCTGACGTCGTAGACGACGGTCTCGGTGCCCCGGCCCTGCGGTATCGCGTACTGGGTGTCGTCCACGCGGCCGGTGGCGAGCAGTCCGGGGTCGATCTCGGCGGTGCGCAGTACGGACTTCTGCTTCGCCAGGTCCAACAGGACGCCACCGGAGGCGTATTGGTCGATCTGCCGGTAGTCGAGCTGCATCACGTCGGGTGCGTCGCCGCCGGTGGCCTGGACGGCGAGCTTCTGCTTGTACGCGTCGTAACCCGAGAACGACGTCCGCACCTGGACGTCCGGGTGCCGTTTCTCGAACAGGGCGACGGCCTGCTCGGTGCGTTCCGCGCGGTCGGGGTTGCCCCACCACGTGTAGCGCAGCACGACCTTGCCGCCGCCGACCGTTTCCCCGGATCCCCCGCAAGCGGCCGCCAGCGCGCAGAGCGCGAGTGCGACGGCCGAAGCGCAGAACCCCTTTGTCCTGTTTCCGGGCATGCCGAGGTCACCTCATCCCTTCCTCGGACTTTCTACGGCCCCCCTCGGACCTCCCCCCGGGACAACGGGTGTTACTCGCCGCGGTACGGCAGTGTCGTCCCCGGCAGGTTGTACTCGTCGCGTCTGCCGCACATGCCGAAGCCGCCGAGGCGGGTCGGGGCGGCCTCGTGAGCGGTCGCCTCCCCGAGGTACGACGGCTCACCGGAGGCGAGCGCGTCCAGCTGGGCGCCGGTGCGCTCGGCGGTGGCCAGTGCCCCCGCCTGCCACAGCTCGCGCCAGGTGGGCACCTTCTCCCGCACCAGGCGGGCGGCCGCGCGCTGGAACTCCAGGTACGGGGTGTTGTCGCCGGCGGCCAGGGACTCGCGCAGGACCAGGTAGCCCTCGACGGCGAGGTCCCTGCGGCGCCGGGCCGCGTCGGGCGTCTCCGGCCCGGCTCCGGGCGGGAGTTGGGCCGCCGCGGCGTACCGCGCGGGGTCGGCGAGGACCTCCGGCGGGAAGGTGAAGACGGCGTCCCCGGCCTCGGGCAGGCCGCTGTTCTGCATCAGCACGGTGATGCGCAGATCGCCGCCCTGGACCATGCGGTGCACGGTGCCGGGCGTGAACCAGGCGATCGCCCCCGGCTCCAGGGGGATCTCCCGGTAGCCGTCGGGGCTCAGCGTCTGCACCGCGCCCCGGCCGCCGGTGACGACGTACGCCTCCGTGCACACCAGGTGCAGATGGGGGCTGCCGCCGCAGACGCCGTCGGCGGCCTCCCAGTCGTAGGCGCTGAGGTGCGACAGACCGACGGCACCGGGCAGCGGGTGGGGAAGCTCCGGCTTGGGCACGTCGGCGGGTCCGGTCACCACGACAGCCCCTCCAGGTGCTCACCGACCCGTTCGGCATCCCAGGCGCCGTCGGCCACGACCAGCCGGTAGCGGTACGCGAAGGACTCCCCCGGCGGCAGCTCGAACTCCTCGAAGAACGCCCAGGAGAACGCGACCGTCGGGAAGGGCTGGGAGCGCACGAACCAGTGCGACTCGTGGACCGCGGTCCCGGGGTCGAGGTTCTCGGGGGCGTGCGCGAAGACGAGCGTGGAGTGGGCGTCCACGTCGTCGTGCTCGGTGGTGAAGGCGAGCCAGGGGCCCTGGGTGCCCATCAGCTTGTCCGCGTCGGCGTCCGTGTCGGGGGCGAAGACCGTGCCGCCGGTGAAGTCGCGGGGGCCGCGCCACTGGAGTCCGGTGTAGCCGGCCATCTCCCGGCCCGCGGTGGTCGGGGAGCCGAAGGCGAGGGGCTCGGCACGCAGGTTGGTGAGCCGGATCGACCAGTCCAGCGCCCAGGAGCCGGTGGCCTCGTCGACCGAGTGGACGGCCAGGCCCCGCTCCTCCCGGGCCCACTCCTCGCCGCCGTTCTCCACCCAGGTCAGGGCCTCGGTGACGTCCAGCCGGTCCTCGGCGGCCGTGAACGCGGTGAAGCCGTCGTGCCGCATCGAGCCGACGCGCTCGGGCAGCGGCAGATAGCCCTGCCCGTGGACGTAGCAGTTGCCGCCCCAGAAGTTCTGCCCGGACAGATGGCTCGCCGTCATCTGCAGGCCCTTGTGCCAGCGGTGGTCGTTGGGCCGGTAGCCGGTCACCGTGCGGCCCCCGAGGGTGCGTACGGGGTGGGCGTAGGGCTTCTGGGCCTCGAAGGCTTCGGGGTCGGGTCGGTAGACGTAGCGGAGGATCTCCGTGCCGTTCGCCGCCTCGACGGCGATGTGCTCGCCGTGGACGTGGCTGACGCGGATGCTCATACGCGCTCCTTGGGGGCCCAGTGGGGGTGGTCGCCGTGCATGGCCGGGTAGAAGGGGTCGCCGGGCGCGATCTCACCCGCGAGCACGGGGTGCCCCGTGAACGCCGACTTGTAGAGCGCGGCGGCGAACTCGAGGGTGGCACGCGCGTCGGCGCCGCTGCCGGGAGGCCTGACACCGTTGTCGTACGCGTCGAGGAGCGCGCCGAGCTGGGCGGCGTGCGAGCTGGGCACGTCGGCAGTGGGGGTGCGCCAGGCGTCGGCCCGTTCGGAGGCGACGTGTGGGGCGGGCGTGTAGGTCCAGTCCTCGTTGCGGTGGCCGTAGAGGTGGGTGAGCTCGACGGTCGCGTCGGCGCAGTCGATGCGGATGCGGCTCACCTCGTCGGGTGACAGCACGCTGTTGACGACAGTGGCGAGGGCGCCGTTCTCGAACCGGACAAGGGCGGTGGAGACGTCCTCGCTCTCGGTGTCGTGGACCAGCCGGGCGGCCATGGCGCGGATCTCCGCCCAGGGGCCGAGCAGGTGCAGGAGGAGGTCGTACTGGTGGATGCCGTGGCCCATGGTCGGACCGCCGCCCTCGCTCGCCCAGGTGCCGCGCCACGGTACGGCGTAGTAGGCGGCGTCCCGGTGCCAGGTGGTCTGGCAGTGCGCGACCCGGGGGGCGCCGAGCTCACCGCTGGTGATCAGTTCGCGCGCGTGGACGGCACCGGATCCGTAGCGGTGCTGGAAGATCACGGAGGCGTAGGCCCCGGAGGCCTCCTCGGCGGCGGCGATCTCGTCGTACTCGGCGAGCGACAGCGTCAGCGGCTTCTCGCACAGCACCCAGGCGCCGGTCTTGAGCGCGGCCACGGTCTGCTCGCGGTGCAGCGAGGGCGGGGTGCCGATGAGGACCAGGTCGGGTCGTACGGCGTCCAGCATCTCGTCGACGGAGGTGAACCCGGCGACCTCGTCGCCCGCGAGTTCGCGGAAGGCGTCGAGTCTGCCCTGGTCCACGTCGACGGCGGCGACCAGTTCCACCCGCTCGGCGTGGGCCCTGAGCGCGGACAGGTGGCTGCCGCTGACGATGGCGCCGGTGCCGACCACAGCGACTCGGCGACGGGCTGGACGGGACATGCGGTCCTCCTCGGGCGTCCGATGACGGGACGCTGACGTGCGGGGAAAGCGCTTGCTCCCCGGAGTGACCCTAGATCCCCGGAGATTGTCCGAACAAGACCCCGGGGGTGGTTATTGAGGAGGGGGCGCGGGTTTTGCTTACGTGACACATGCAAAGGGGGGCGGGTGGGGGTGGGGTGTCCGAGGGGGCGGGGCGGGAACGGGCGCTTGGCCGAGTTGTGGGGGGCGGAGCGGGGGCGGGGGGCGCTTGGCCGAGTTGCCGGGGGGCTGAGCGGGGTGGGGCGATCCGGCCCGCGAGCGGAGTCCGGGGACGGCGCCCGGTCATGTGCGGACCGCAGGATGGCAATGTTCCGGTCGGTGTGCGGGATGCCGGAGGGCACCCGGCCGACTTGCGGACCGCGGGACGGCGCTGATCGCGCCGGCGGGCGGACCACGACGCGACGCCCAGCCCACGCGCGCGCCGAACGACAGGTCCGCCCAACCTGTGGGACGCGGGCGTCGCTGATCACGCCGACAGGCGAAGCCCGCGACCGCGCCCGGACGCGTGCGGACCGCGGGACAGCCTAGATCCCGCCGGCGAGCGGACCAGGAGACGGCGCCCAACCCACGTGCGCGCCCAACGACGGGTCCGGCCAACCGGTGGAACGCGGGCGGCGCTGATCACGCCGACAGGCGAAGCCCGCGACCGCGCCCGGACGCGTGCGGACCGCGGGACAGCCTAGATCCCGCCGGCGGACGGACCAGGAGACGGCGCCCGGCCCACGTGCGCGCCCAACGACGGGTCCGGCCCGGCCAGCGTGTGGGACGCAGGCGGCGCTCGTCCCGCCGACGGGCGAAGCCCAGGATGGCGCCCGGACGCGTGGACCGCGGGATGGCGATGGTCCAGTCGGCGTACGGGATGCCCGAGGACACCGGGCCCACCTGCCGACCGCCGGACAGTGCTGGTCGCGTCGGCGGGCGGACCATGACACGGCTCGCGCGCCCACTTGCGGACCAATAGACGGCACCCGGCCCGCGCGCGGGCCACAGGCCGAGGTGCGGGGCGCCAGCCGGCGTGGCGCGACCGCACGGCGTAGGCCGGGCCATGTTTCGGACCCGGCCGGTGACGAAGGCCCGTCACGTCCGCTACGGCTCGGCGTGGGTCAGCCTGAGCTTGGACTGGCCGTGCGGGAGCTTCTCCCAGTCGGCCATGAAGCGGGCCCGCAGGCCGTGCTTCTCGGCCAGGGCGACGAGTGTCTCCACGCGGTAGTAGAAGTCCTCCCGGAGTACGTGGTGCTCCTCGCCCTCCGTGCGGTCGAACGTGAAGTCGAACCAGCCGCCCGGAGCGAGGACCCGGCCGACATGCGCCAGGCACTCCTCGATCACCGGCAACGGCGAGTGCGAGAAGACGCTGTGCGCGTGCACGACGTCGAAGTGGGACTCCGGGAGGAAGCCGAGGGTCAGATCGCGGACCGGGGTCAGGGTCGGCAGTCGCTTCTGGAGGTCCATCGCGACGACCGTGTCCTGCGCCGCGAAGAGGATGTCCGGCGAGATGTCGATGCCGTAGTAGTGGCCGGGCTCCAGATGGCGGATGAAGCGCCAGCCGCCGCGCAGGTTGCCGCAGCCGATCTCCAGCATCCGGTGCTCGGGCCGCAGGCCGTGGCCGAGCAGGTAGTCGAACTGCATCGCCCCGAGCGCCAGCCAGCGCTCCCGGTTGCGACTGCCCACGGCCGCGTCCGGGTCGGTGCGGGTGTCGGAGCGCATCACGGCGCGGTAGTAGGCGATGTGGTCCGGGTGGCGACGGCTGAGCCACAGGTCCCGGGCGGCCCGCGCCAGATGACGCGGCACCCGGTCGGGGTGGCGCAGGGCGTAGCCGACCCGGTGCCCGAGTGCGGCACGGTTGGCGGTGAGGTTCTTGGCGGGCATGCCGACGCCTTTCGTCAGGAAGAAGCTGTGCCGCCAAGCCTCGGTGCGGCGGCCGGGCATAGGGCTCGGTCGACAGGTGCCTTCCCCGGGGAGGTTCGGGCGACCGCCATGTCAGCCGATCGGTTGATGCGCGGCCGCGTCGGGGGCGTTAGACACGGAGCATGAACCACACCGATCCGGAAGAGCGCTGGCTGGGCGTGATCGTGCACGGCGCGTTCTTCCTGTTGCTGGGCTCGTCCTTCGCCCGCTTCCTGAGCCGTGACCAGGGCGGGACGCGGACCGGCTGGGTGGTGGCGCTGTTCGGCTTCTTCTGTCTCCTCTACGTCCTCGGGCATCTGCTGGCCCCGCCGCCCCGCCCCGGACTGCCGCCCACCCGGCGCCATCTGCTCTGGCTGGGCTCGGTCACCACCGTCTGGGTCGTCCTGCTGGCTCTCGCGCCGAGCGCCACCTGGTGTGTGATGCCTCTGCTCTTCGCCGGGCTGCACGCGCTGCCGCCGAGGATCGCGGTGCCGTCGGCGGCCGTGCTCACCACGCTGGTCGTGCTCTCGGAGATACGGGTGGCCGACGGGCCCCTCAACCCCAACATGGTCGTGGCCCCGCCGGCCGTCGCCGCGGTCGCCACCGCCGTACTGGTGCATCTGCAACGGCAGGGAGCCCGGCAGCGGGTCCTCATCGAGGACCTGGTGCGCACCCGGCACGAGCTCGCCGCGACCGAGCGGCGGGCCGGTGTGCTCGCGGAGCGGCAGCGGCTGTCGGCGGAGATCCACGACACCCTCGCGCAGGGTCTGTCCAGCCAGCGAATGCTGCTCCAGGCCGCCGAGCGGGTGTGGGGGTCGGACCAGGCCCGGGACCATGTGCGGGCGGCGGCAGAGATCACCTCGCACAGCCTCGCCGAGGCCCGTCGCTTCGTGCACGACCTGGCCCCGGCCGACCTCGCGGACCGCTCCCTCGCCGAGGCGCTTCGCGAACTCGCCCGGCGGGAGAGCGGTCCCGGCCTGACCGTGGAGTTCCGGCTCGACGGGGAGCCGGCGCCCCTGCCGGAGCGGGTCGCGGGCGCGCTGCTGCGGATCGCGCAGGGCGCGCTGGCCAACGTACGCGAGCACGCGGCGGCGACCCGGGCCGCGCTCACCCTGACCTGGCTGGACGACCAGGTATCGCTGGACGTCGCGGACAACGGCAGGGGGTTCGCACCGCCCGGGTCCGCGGAGCCCCGACCCTCGACACATGAGCACGACCGGCCGTCGACGCGAGAGCACGACCGGCCGTCGACGCATGGGCACGGCCAGCCCTCGCCTCGTGGCCACGACCAGCCGTCAACGCGTGGACACGGCCTCCCCGCCATGCGCATCCGCGCCCGCCAGGCAGGCGGTGCCCTCACCGTGGAGTCCACACCGGGTGAGGGCACCGTCGTGTCGGTCGCCGTCCCGCTCGTGGTCGAGGGGGCCACCCTGTGACTGATCAAGGAACCCCGGCACCTGATCAAGAAGCGCCGGCGGCTGGTCAAGGAACCCCGGCGGCTGTTCAAGGAGTCCCGGTGAGGCGTACGACCATCCCCTCCCCGCCCGTCCGCCTCCTGCTCTGCGACGACCACGCCGTCGTCCGCGCCGGACTGCGCGCCCTGCTCTCCAGTGCCGACGGCATCGACGTGGTCGGCGAGGCCGCGACCGGTGAGGAGGCGCTGGCCATGGCGGCCCACCTCAGCCCCGATGTCGTGCTGATGGATCTTCAGCTCGACGGCGGGATGGACGGGGTGACGGCGACCCGGCAGTTGACCGCCCGGGGCGCGAACGGCCCGCGCGTGCTGGTGCTCACCATGTTCGACACCGACGCCGACATCACCCGGGCCATCGAGGCGGGCGCGACCGGCTATCTCCTCAAGGCGGAACAGCCGGAGGAGTTGTTCGCGGCGATCCGTGACGCCGCGACCGGCCGCGCCGCGCTCTCCGCCCCCGTGGCCGACCGGCTGCTGACCCGGCTGCGCAGCCCGCGGCCCGCCCTGTCCGCGCGCGAGCACGAGATCCTCGCGCAGCTCGCCCTCGGCCTCGGGAACCGGGAGATCGCCCGGGCCCTGTTCATCAGCGAGGCGACCGTCAAGACCCATCTGGGCCGGATCTACGGCAAGTTGGGCGTCGAGACCCGCGCGGGCGCGGTGGCCGTGGCCAAGGAGCGGCGGCTGCTTTCGTGACCGCTCGTGGGAACCATATGCACGTTTTCCGCGTTGTTCCGTTACAGCAGGCACCCTTGACAGCGTGCGTACTGTTTCGCGACGTTTGATCCTTGCCGACAGTTCGATCGGCAGTGGGGGAATTGGGGGGGTGCGGTCGCCCATGCGATCGACGAGCAGTGACACGGACATCACGATCCACAGACCCGAGGAACTCGATGCCGCGCTCCGGGGGGCCTGGCACCGGGCGATGGACGAGTCCCCCGACTACGCCAACCCTTTCCTGGCACCGGAGTTCGCGGCCGGGATCGGCAGACACCGGACCGGCACCCGGGTGGCGGTCCTCCACCAGCGCGGAGAGGCCGTGGGCTTCCTGCCGTACGAGCGGGGCACCCTCGGCGTCGGACGGGCCGTCGGCCTCGGACTCTCCGACTGCCAGGGCCTGGTGCACCGCCCCGGGGTCACCTGGGACACCCGCGCCCTGCTGAAGGCCTGCGGGCTCTCGGTGTTCGAGTTCGACCACCTGGTGGAGGAGCAGAAGCCCTTCGCCCCCTACGTCACGGGCACCTTCGCCTCCCCGGTGATCGATCTGAAGGTCGGCAGCGACAGCTACCCGGAGTGGCTGCGCGGCGCCTACCCGGGCCTCGCCAAGACGACGCTCAAGAAGGAGCGCCGGCTCACCCGCGACCTGGGCGAGATGCGGTTCGTGTTCGACGAGCGGGACCCGGCCGCGCTGCGCACGCTGATGCGGTGGAAGTCCGCCCAGTACCGCAGGACGGGCCGGATGGACCGGTTCGCGCGGCCGTGGATCGTGCACCTGGTGGAGGACCTCTTCCAGGTCCGGGAGGAGCACTTCACCGGGGTCCTCTCGGTGGTGTACGCCGGTGACCGGCCGGTGGCCGCCCATTTCGGGCCGATCTCGCGCACGGTCTTCGCACCCTGGTTCACCGCGTACGACCCCGAGCTGCGCTACTACTCCCCCGGCCTGATCATGCATCTGCGGATGGCGGAGGCGGCGGGACGGCGGGGGGCGCGGCTCATGGACATGGGGCGCGGCGACAAGGAGTGGAAGGACTGGCTCAAGACCCGCGAGCTGCGCGTGGCGGAAGGATTCGCCACCCGTCCGCACCCGGTGGCGACCGCACACCGGATGTGGCGCCGCCCCGTGCGGGGGCTGCGCAACACGGTCAACGCGCACCCGGCCCTGCGCGAGCCCGCGGACCGCCTCCTGAAGACCGTAGGCACCCTGCGCACCTCCCGGCACCACTCGGACTCCGGCAGCGCGGGACCGCTGGCGAGCTGAGCCCGCTCACCCTCCTGTCCCCCAGCGAGGCGCTCTTCTCCTGCACGGTCCTTCCCTGCCCGTCGACACAAGGGGTGCCGATGCCGTACGGCTCGCGGCTGGCCGCGACGATGACCCGGAGACTGGGACGCGAGTGCGTCTACACACCGTCGGCCCGGCTGGCCCTGTACCTGGCGCTCAGGCGCTGGTGCCGGCCGGGCGCGCGGGTGCTGATGTCACCGGTGAACGACGACGTGATCCTGTTCGTGGTCCTCGCGGCCGGGCTGCGCCCCGTGCAGGCCCCCGTGTCCGCGTGGGACGGCAACATCGACCCGGCCGCGGTACCGGAGTCGACCTGGCGCGGCATCGACGCGGTCCTGACCACCAACCTGTACGGCGTGCCCGACCGGGTCCTCGAACTGCGCCGCCGCTGCGCGCAGTTGGGGATCCCGCTGTTCGAGGACGCGGCGCACGCCATCGGCAGCCATGTGGACGGGCAGCCGGTCGGGACCTTCGGCAAGGCGGCGGCCTTCAGCCTGTCCAAGCACGTGGCCGGGATGGCGGGCGGTTTCCTCGCCGTCGAGGACGCCCGCACCCGCCGCGAGCTGGAGCTGCTGCGGGACGATCTGCTGACCCCCGGACGGCTGCGCGAGGACCTGGCCACGACGCTGCGTCCGCTGGCCCGGTCCGCGGTCCGGTCGCTGCACCTGGTGCGGCCGGTGTGGCGGACCATGGAGCGGCTGGGGCTCATGGAGCGCGAGGCGTTCCGGATGGACCTGCGGGCGCCGCGACTGGCCGCCGCCGGCCGGGAGGCACCGAGCCTGACCGCCTACGACCGGTGGATCCGGGTCGATCTGCACGGTTACCGCTCCCGGCACGGCTCCCTGGTCCGCGGCCAGTTGGGGCTGCGGATGGCCCGCCTCGACGAGGACCTCGCCCGGCGCAGGGCCGGCGTCGCACTCCTGTCGGGCACCCCGTGGGCCTCACCCGCGCTGCGCGACCGTACAGCGCACGACGGCCCCCTCCCCCTCTTCCGGGTGCCGCTCCTGGTGCACGACCGCGACGCCCTGGTCCAGCGGCTGGTGCGGCACGACGTGGTCTCC
This sequence comes from Streptomyces sp. LS-MS-L19, assembly GCF_058382285.1. Classification (NCBI taxonomy): domain Bacteria; kingdom Bacillati; phylum Actinomycetota; class Actinomycetes; order Kitasatosporales; family Streptomycetaceae; genus Streptomyces; species Streptomyces sp. LS-MS-L19. Next base: position 961,376 of record NZ_JBYCLL010000001.1, read on the forward strand.
GGCTACCTCTACGACCCGCCGCTGGACGACTACGCGGGCGCGGAGTTCGTCGAGCCCTCCCCCGACCCGTCGGCCGCCCGCTGGTTCGCCGCGCACGCGCTGCCGGCCGATCCGCTGCTGGCCCGCAGGATCGTGGCCGCGTTCACGAAGGAACGGGTGGCCGACGCGCACCCCTCGCTGCTGCGGCCGGTCCCGGACGCTCCGCCGCCCCGGATCCTGGGGCCGTGAGCTACCGGCAGTGAGCTGTGACACCCCGACGATCGATCAAAACATCAGGGGGTTAGCATATGAGCGCCGCCTAGCTCGAAAGAGAATTCTGTGACTGTCAAGGACGACTCGTTCACCGACTGGAAGAACCGCGAGGAGATCGCGGAATCGATGATCCCGATGATCGGGAGGCTGCACCGGGAGCGGGACGTAACGGTTCTCCTGCACAGCCGTTCCCTCGTGAACAAGTCGGTGGTCAGCATCCTCAAGACCCACCGGTTCGCCCGGCAGATCGCCGGTGAGGAGCTCTCCGTCACCGACACCCTGCCCTTCGTCCAGGCCCTCACCACGCTGGACCTCGGCCCCTCGCAGATCGACATCGGCCGGCTGGCCGAGATCTACAAGGACGACGACCGGGGCCTGTCGGTCGCCGAGTTCACCGCCGAGGCCGTGGCCGGCGCGACGGGCGGCAACAAGATCGAGCGCCGCGAGCCGCGCGACGTCGTCCTCTACGGCTTCGGGCGCATCGGCCGCCTGGTCGCCCGGCTGCTGATCGAGAAGGCCGGCTCCGGCAACGGTCTGCGGCTGCGCGCGATCGTGGTCCGCGGGGGCGGCGGGCGCGCCTCCGAGGATCTCGTGAAGCGGGCCTCGCTGCTGCGCCGGGACTCCATCCACGGCCAGTTCCAGGGCACGATCACCGTCGACGAGGCCGAGGGCGCGATCGTCGCCAACGGCAACACCATCAAGGTGATCTACGCCAACGACCCCTCCGAGGTCGACTACACGGCGTACGGCATCAAGGACGCCATCCTCATCGACAACACCGGCAAGTGGCGTGACCGCGAGGGCCTCTCGCAGCACCTGCGCCCCGGCATCGACAAGGTCGTGCTGACCGCGCCGGGCAAGGGCGACGTCCCGAACATCGTGCACGGCGTCAACCACGACACGATCAAGCCGGACGAGCAGATCCTGTCCTGCGCCTCCTGCACGACCAACGCGATCGTGCCGCCGCTGAAGGCGATGGCCGACGAGTACGGGGTGCTGCGCGGCCACGTCGAGACGGTCCACTCGTTCACCAACGACCAGAACCTGCTGGACAACTACCACAAGGCCGACCGCCGGGGCCGCTCCGCGCCGCTGAACATGGTCATCACGGAGACCGGCGCCGCCTCCGCCGTGGCCAAGGCGCTGCCCGACCTCAAGGCGCCGATCACCGGCAGCTCGATCCGGGTCCCGGTGCCGGACGTCTCCATCGCGATCCTGAGCCTCCGCCTGGGCCGCGAGACGACCCGCGAGGAGGTCCTCGACTACCTGCGTGACGTCTCGCTGACCTCCCCACTCAAGCGCCAGATCGACTTCACGACGGCCCCGGACGCGGTCTCCATGGACTTCGTCGGCTCCCGCCACGCCTCGATCATCGACGCGGGCGCCACCAAGGTCGACGGCGACAACGCGATCCTCTACCTCTGGTACGACAACGAGTTCGGCTACTCCTGCCAGGTGATCCGGGTCGTCCAGCACGTCTCCGGGGTGGAGTACCCGACGTACCCGTCGGCGGTCTGAGCCTGCCAGGGCCCGGCGTCCCACGCCGGGCCCTCACTCTTCCGAGGGGAGGCCGGTCAGTGCCCCCGGAAAGCCTCCTCCAGCCACCACGCGCCCCGGTCCCGCACGACCTTCGCGTCGATCAGCAGGGGCGCCGACCGCGGCCCTGCGACCCAGTCCGCCACCGCCTTCAGGTCGGCGCGGGTGCGTACGGTCACCGCCTCGAAGCCGTAGCCGCGGGCCACGGCCGCGATGTCGGTCGGCGGGAACTCGACCGTGTCGAGCGGGTGTCCGTCGGGGCCGAAGTGGTGCACCTCCGCGCCGTACGCGTCGTCGTTGTACACGACGACGACCATGGGCAGCCCGAGCCGCCGTACGGTGTCGAGGTCGGCGGCCCCCATCAGCGCCCCGCCGTCGCCGAGCGCGGCCACCGGCAGCCGGTCCGGGCGGGCCAGGGCGGCGCCGATCGTGGTGGCCAGGCCGAGCCCGATCGACTGGTAGGCCTGGGTGAAGCAGAACCCGTGCTCGTCGGGCACCGACAGGAACATGCTCGGGTGACCCATGAAGTTGCCGGAGTCGACGCCGACGACCCGCTGGGCGGGGAGGAGGTCGTCGAGCGCGATGCTCAGGGTGACCGGGTCGATCCGGTCGCGGGTGCTCGTGTCCTCGTAGGGCACGTCACGCCAGCGCCCGCGGGTGGCGACGGCTGCGGCGATGTCCGGGGTGCGCAGGCCCTCGCGCTGCCCGCCGAAGGACTCCAGCGCGTGCCGTGCGGTGAGTTCGACGTCACCGGTGATCCCGAGGTGCAGCTCCCGGTGCGCGCCCAGTGCCGACGGGTCGTCGTCGACCTGGACCACGGTCGTGTCGGCGCCGATCAGTGCTCCGTGCCGCATGGTCCACATGTTCAGGGCGCAGCCCCAGCCGACGATCACGTCGGCGCCGCCGATGAGTTCGGCGGCCAGCGGGGTCGCGAAGCCGCCGGACACGTCGAGCGACCAGGGGTTGTCGTGGAACAGTCCGCGTGCCACCGCCGAGGTTGCCGGCAGCGCGCCGCAGCGTTCGGCGAGGGCTTCGAGGGCGTCCCGGGCACCGGGTGAGCGCGCGCCGCGACCGGCCACGAAGACCGGCCGCCTGGCCCGCTCCAACACCCGCACCAGGGCCGCCACTTCGGCGTCGGCCGGCACAACCGCCGGTCGTGGCGGCGGCGGTGACACCTGCGCGAGGGCAGCTTCGGGAGCGTCCAACCCCTGTACCTCCAGAGGGAGGTTGAGGACGACCGTGCGTCGCTCGTGCAGGGCCCGCCGCACCGCCGCACATGCCTGTCCTACGGCGTCCTCGGCCGAGGTGATCCGCATCGGCACCGCGCCCACCGCTCGCGCGAGCGCCTCCTGGTCGACGTAGAAGTTGGAGGCCGGCCGGGTCACTTCGGCCGCGAGCACGAGGAGCGGCGTGCGGCTCTTGGCCGCCTCCGCGATCCCCGTCAGCGCGTTGGTGAGCCCGGGTCCCTGGTGGACGCTGACGGCGGCCGGCGTACCGCTCACGCGCGTGTACGCGTCGGCCATCGTCGCCGCACCGCCCTCGTGACGGGCGGCGACGAACCGGGCACCGGCCGCGACCAGGGCGTTGGTCAGGTGGAAGTTGCCGGAGCCGACGACCCCGAAGACCTGCTCGACCCCGGCCGCGTGCAGGGCCCGTCCGACGGCCTCGGCGACCTTCATGACCGCTCCACCAGGGCGAGCACGCGCGCGGGTGAGCCGGAGCCCGCGACGATGGGCAGCGGTCCCGCGATGACGACACTGCCGGTCGCGGGCAGCGCGGCGAGGTTCTGGAGCTGGGTGAGGCCGTACTTGTCGCTGCCCATCAGATAGGAGTGGCAGGGGAACGCGGGGTCGAAGGAGTGTGCGCGTCCGGCGTCCGTGCCGACCGTCTCGACGCCGAGGCCGAGCACGGGGGACTCCTCGGCCACCCAGCGGGCGCACTCCGGGGAGAGGCCCGGGGTGTGCGGGCCGTCCTCGTCGGCGTTCAGGAAGGCCTCCTGGGAGTGCGAGCGGGCGTCCCAGCCGGTGCGCAGGAGCAGCCAACCGCCGTCCGGCAGCGGTCCGTTGCGCTCCTCCCACGCCTTGACGTGGTCCACCTCCACGAGGAAGTCCGGGTCCTTGCCCGCCTCGGCGGTGAAGTCCAGCACGGCGGCGGGGGCGATCAGGCGGTGGGCCGGGACGGAGGCCACGTCGGCGAGGTCCTTTCCGGTCACCCAGTGGTTCGGGGCGTCGAAGTGGGTGCCGGTGTGCTCGCCGCTGCGGAAGTTGTTCCAGTACCAGGCCGGTCCGCGGTCGTCGTACCGGCTGATCTCCTCCAACTCGAAGACGGCCGTCTGCCCGAACTGGGGCGGCAGCTGGATCACCGGGGTCGACGACGAGAGCGGTGAGGTGAGGTCGAGGACCTCGATCGAACCGCCGCGCAGGGCGGACACCAGCGCGGTGAGGACGGACGGCTGCTCGTGCATGAGGGCCTCCTGAAACGCTCCGGGGCTGCCAGCATGTCACCGACTGGGCCTGACCGGCCCGCTCGCCGAGGGCCGGGACGCGTTCCTCCTCCGGAGGAGACACCAAGGGCCCCGGATCGGTGGATCCGGGGCCCGTCGGGCGTGCTGTGACGGTTCAGCCGAGGACGACGTCGGCGTTCGCGTGCGCGGCGACACCCTTGGCCGAGACGAACGCGCCGAGGTCGGCGCAGACGGTGAGCGGCCCGGCCTCGATGTGCAGACCGGAGGCGGCGGCGACGGCCACACCACCGGAGATGGTGTCGAGGTCCGCGTCGTGGATCTCGGTGGTTTCGAAGCGGGGGGCGGAGTTCATGACGCGCGTTTCCTTTCGCGGAAGCAATGCCAACGACGGCTCCCGGATCGAAGCATGCCCGGGGCAGCACTGCCAGTCGCTCCCTGCCGACGGGCGCGGTCGGCTTCACCAGCGTCGCAACCCTCTCACCGAACACGTCGGTTCCTTCACAGACTTCGCCGTCGCACCGACACGCAAAAGGTGTGCGACGGCACAACCGCGGCCGCGTTTCAGCCCGGTCGCGACCCAGCGCGGAACGGTGTGCAGGTTCACCGGATTTTCGATGGCGGCCAGGTCGCGGCCCCTTTCCCGCCCCATTCGAAAAACGTTTCACGTTCCGCGAGGGTAGACTTGCGTCGCCCGGTCAACCGGCCGCAACAGCGAGGGGGTGGACGCCATTTCGCTTCGCCCCGCCCGAATCCAGGACGTCGCCGCCGCCGCCGGAGTCTCGGTGTCCACGGTGTCCAACGTCCTGAACCGGCCGGAGCGGGTCAATGCCCGCACCGCCGAGCGGGTCCGTGACGCGGTCGCCGCCCTCGACTACGTCCCGCACCCGGGAGCCGCCGGGCTGCGCACCGGCCACTCCTCGTCGATCGGCCTCGTCCTCCCGGACGTGGCCAACTCGTTCTACTCACGCATCGCGCGCGGTGCCGCGGACGCGGCGTACGAACACGGCTACTCCCTCGTGCTCTGCGACAGCGGGGACGCACCGGAGCGCGAGCAGGGCTACTTCACCATGCTGGTCGAGCAGCGGGCCGTGGGCGCGGTGGTGGTCCCGCTGAGTGCCGACCCGACCCGGCTGTCTCGGCTGCGCGAGCGGGGGATCCCGCTGGTCCTGGCGGACCGCGCGATGCCCGCCCAGGAGGGCTGTTCGGTGTCGGTGGACGACATCGCGGGCGGCCGCATGGCCGTGCAGCACCTGCTGGACCGGGGCGCACGAGACATCCTCGTCGTCAACGGCGACCGCACGATCCGCCAGTGCGCCGACCGCTACCAGGGCGCCCGCCAGGCCGTGCGCACCCGGCGCGAGGCCCGCCTCGGCCAGGTCGTCGCCGAGGAGATGACGGTGGCGTACGGCACCGCCATAGCCCGCAGTCTCGACGAGCTGCCCGACGGTGTCTTCTGCACCAACGACTTCCTCGCGGCGGGACTGTGCCGCGCACTCGGCGAGCTCGGGGTGAAGGTCCCGGAGGACGTGCAGGTGGTCGGTTACGGCGACCTGGACATCGCGAGCTTCGTCGGCACGACCCTCACAACGGTCCGCCAGCCCGTCGAGGAGCTGGGCAGGGCGGCCGTGGAGATGCTCCTCGACGAGGTGGAGGCCCGCGCGGAACACGCCCACGAGGCACGGGTGTTCGCGCCGGGCCTCGTCCTGCGGGACTCCACCCGCTCAGCCTCGGACGGGCCTTTCTAGCGTCACCGGGCCCAGCAGACCGGACGGCAGCTGCGAGGGGAACGCCCAGGCGGTCGGGGTGGCTTCGGCGAGATAGGGCGCCAAGGTGTTGTGGACGGTCACCTCGAGACGCACGGTACGCCCGGCGCTGCCCCGCAGTTCGAAGCGGTACGGCGCGCAGAACGCCTCGCCGACGAGGTCACCGTCGACGGACACCGCCACGCTGCCGCGCACCCGGCCCAGATCCAGCACGGGGTCCTCCCCGGCCGGCACCTCGAGCGTCCGCGCATAGGTCACGCCTCCGCTCCAGCCGCCCATCCCCAGCTCACCCCACTCCCCCAGCGGCAGGGGAGCGGGAACCGTGCGCACCCGCACCGGCCCGCGCCAGGCCGAACCGCCGCGCAGGACGGCGGAGGGGGCGGTGATCACCTCGAACTCCGTTGCCACACCCAGTGGTTGATTCAGCGTCAACTCCGACCCGTCCAGCCGGATTTCATCACCGCCGTCGATCCTCACCCGGGCGGGCAGTTCCAGTGGCAGGTCCAGGGAGACGGTCCCCGCCGGCACGGTGAACCGGAAGCGCTGCTCGGCCTCCCGGACGTCGTCGGTGGACCGCAGCGCCAGTACGGCGGAGCCGAGCACCGGGGCTCCGGCCAGCCACTCGGCCTCGGGCAGCGGGTGCGGTCGTACGGCTGCGCCGCAGTGCTGCAACTCCCCCCAGCGGCCCTCGTGTTCGACGGTGAGCCCGCTCCACTCCCCCGTCCGGACCTCCCAGCCTGGGCCGCTGACCAGGGCGGTGGTGTCCGCCACCAGGTCGACGAACACCGTGTCCCGGGCGTCCATGCTGTCGGCCACGACGTCGAGGACGTGGTCGCCGCCGCTCAGCGTCAGTTCGTGCTGGAAGAACATCGGCACCGCGCCCCAGTCGGACTCGTAGTACTCCGTCTTCTCCTGCCGCGCCACGACGGCCCCGTCGAGCAGGACGGTCACGCCCACCGCGGCACCCACGACGAGGACCGCCGCAGCGCCCTGGCCCGGCGCACTGATGCGGCCGCGGTAGGTCACGCTGCCGTCCGGCCGTACGCCGTCGGGGACCCGCATGAACAGCGGGCGCGGGGCGAACCCGTCCGGACGGGACAGGCAGAAGAAGCTGCCCAGCGGGGTGCCTGTGGCACCGGAGATGGTCTGCGGACGGTCCTGGGCGTCGGTCAGCTCGTACTCGAGGACGTTGCGCGCCCGCTCGACCTCCAGCCGGGCGGAGGCCAGATAGCCGCCGCCGGTCTCGACCGCGCTCCCGTTCCACCACACGCGTTTGGCCGCGGCCGCGCCGATGTGCAGGTCGGCGGGCCCGCGGTGGTCGGTCTCCACGACGGTCCTGACCCGGGCGACGGTTCCGCCGACAGGCACGGGCACCCGCACGAACTCCTCGGGCACCAGCCCCTTGTTGCCCAGCAGCCCGTCCGGGTCCGGGATGCCGCGACTCGACGAGTACAGCGAGACCTCCCAGTGCGCGGGCGCCAACTCCTCTTCCCCGGAGAGGACTTGGGCGACGGCGGCCGGATCGAGGGGATCGGGTGCCTGTGCGGACGGCACGGGCGGGAGGACGCGGACCCGGTTGCCGTAGGTCACGCGTGCCGTCCCCCAGGGGCCGTCGCCCTCGCTCCACCGCATGGTCCAGATCTGCGGTTCGGCGACGGACGATCCGGCGGGCAGCGCCAGGTCGCCCCAGGTGTTGTCCATGGTGGGGACGAGGCGGCCCTCCCACCCGGTCGACAGGTCGACGGACTCCGACGACCCGGGCGGCGAGGGCAGGGGGGCGCCGTCCGCCGGAGCTCCTTCGCGCCATACGACGAGGGCGGCGGGGGCGCCGTGCAGGGGCACCTCGATGGTGGAGACGCCGTCGGTGACCGTGACGCGTCCCGGGGTGCGGCTGCCGGTCGCCGGGTTCCAGATCTCGGCCTCGGCGACCGGGCCCCGCACGGTGACGGTGGAGCGGCGGGCGTAGCGGGCGGGGTCGATCTCGTGACGGCCCTTCGGCGGGTGCGTACGGGCGTCGGGGAAGGCCGCCGTGACCAGTGCGACCGCCATGTCGCCCTGCCTTCGGACGAGCAGCGGCACCTCCCCCGTGGCGTATCCGGCGGCGTCGGCGACCGCGGCCGCGCCGGCCTCGGCGTCGGGCACCCGCTCCAGGCGCGGATGGTCCAGCAGCGCGGCCACGACGGAGTCGTCACCGGACAGCCCCGAGGCGTGCGCCGGCGGTCGGCCGACGACCACGACCCGGCCTCCGGCGTCGAGGAGTTCGGTCAGTCGGCGGGCCGTCTCGTGCTCCAGGACGCTCGCCGAGGGCAGGAGGACGGCCGTGTACGCCAGGTCCCGGACGCGCAGGGCGCCGTCACCGGCCTTGGCGCCCTGGACCGAGGCGTCGTCGATGACGTCGAAGGAGACGCGATGGCGGTCGAGGGCGCCGACGGCGGGTTCGAGCCAGTTGTTGGTGCCGCACAGCTCCAGGTAGTGGCGCTGGGTCTCGTCGGCGTCGGTGTGGGGTCCGCCGAGGCGGCCGTCACCGAAGTGCTGGACAGGTGCGTCGAGGGGGATGAGGGACTGCATGGTGGCGGTGGGGTGCAGGACCGCCACGTCGGCGCTGTAGGTGCCCCAGGACAGGATCGAGCAGATCCGGGCGACGGCCCGGGAGAAGGCGGGGTACTGGCGCCAGTAGGGCTGGCGCCAGTCGGTGGACGGGGGCGCCCACTCGAACCAGCCGCCCGCGGTGCCGAAGTAACTGGCGTGCGGGTTGTACAGGTTGGCGCCGCTGCGCAGGAACGGCAGCAGCCAGTCGTAGGTCTCCTCCAGGGTGCCGCCCCAGCCGGAGGAGTGGAACGACTCGATCCAGACGCGCTCGTGGCCGTAGAGGTGGGCCATGGAGGAGTGCACCTTGGCGTCGCCGTGGTGGTCGCTGCCGGCGGCGCTGTACCAGCGGTGGGTACGGAAGTAGTCGGTGTAGAGCTGTGTCGACTGGGCCGGGAAGCCGGAGCGGGCCGGGTGACTCTGGTCGCAGCCCAGGAGCAGGCCGCGCTCCTCGTGCCAGGCGGCGAGCGGGCGGAACAGGGCTTCCTCGGTGAGTTCGGCGCGGACGGCGTAGTAGTCGGCGCGGATCTTGCGGGCCCTCGTCGTGTCGTCTCCCGTGAAGAGGGCCGGGAGGTGGTCGAGGAGGTCGTAGCCGCGCCGGGTCCGGAACTCCTCGGGGAGGCGGGCGGTCCAGGAGTTGGTGGCGGGCAGCTCGTCCTGGAAGCTGCCGGCGATGACGTTGCCGAGGTACTCGGGGACCCGCCGGTCGTACTCGTGATGAATGGCGTCGAACAGGTGGCCGACCGCCTGGGGGTTCAGGTAGTCGAAGGCCGTGGGGACGGCGAGGACCAGGCGTACTTCGGTGCCGTCGGGGGCCGCGATCCGCGCGAGATCGGCCCGGGCGGGGTCCGTGCCGCCGACCTGCAGGCGTGCGCCCGAACGGTCGTACGCCCCCAGCAGGGTCTCCGCGCCGTGCAGCGCGACGGTGCCGCCGGAGACCACGGCGGTGCGCGAGCGCAGGGCCCGGCCCGCGGCCTCGGGGTGGCGTCGGGTGATGCTCCCCTGGACATTGGCGCCGGAGAAGCCGATCTGGTCGTAGAACCACAGGCGGGTGCCCAGGTCACCGGCGATCTCGCAGGCGTCCTGGAAGCGGGCCCACCACTCCTCGCCGAACCACACCGGGTCGTCGGTGCGGGCGCCGAAGGTCGGGCCCGCCGGGGCCAGGTTGATCACCACGAGGTTGTGGACGCCGCCGTCCGCGAACCGGCGCAGCTGCCAGGCGAGGCGGTCGCGGGTGACCTTGGCGCCGGACCACCACCACAGCGGGGTGGGGCCGAAGTCCCGGGGCGGGTTGTCGAACAGCTGTCGCAGAGCTGGAGAGATCACGGATAGGTCCTTCCGACTACGGCCCGGACACTCTCACGGATCAAAAACGTTTTACGTCAGCCTCACCGTAGGACAGTCCCGAGGCACCCACCAGAGCTGCGGGGCCGTCAGGTCATTGCCACGGATGGCCGCATGACGTCTTGTTGGAACGTTTTTACCCTCCTATAGTCGCTGGACATCGGCCGAGAACAGCGACGTCCCCCTCCGCTCGGACCCACTCTCCCCAGACGGAGCCGCATCATGGCCCGAACCTCGCCTGCCCCGAACCAGCCGGAACCGCCCATCGAGAAGCGCCTGTGGAAGGTCGCGACGCTCTCCGGCATGGCGTCCTACCTGGACGCCGCACTCATCGTCAGTATCGGCGTCAACCTGGCCATCTACCGCGACGCCTACGACATGGGCGTCTGGATGGCCGGGGCGATCAGCGCGATCGTCACCATCTGCATCGCCGTCGGCTCTCTGGTCGGCGGACGTCTCGCCGACGTCTTCGGCCGCCGCCGCCTCTACAACCTGGACATCCTCTGCTACGCCGTCGGGGCGGTCGTCATCACCCTGGCGCCCGACGACATCACCCTTCTGGTGGGTGTCCTGCTCGCCGGTCTCGCGGCCGGCGCCGACCTGCCGACGTCCCTGGCCGTGGTCTCGGACGCGGCCCCCGATCACGCCCGGGGGCGGCTCATCGCGTTCACGCAGGTCATGTGGATGATGGGCATCATCGTCGTGGTCTTCGCGGGGTTCGCCCTGTCGGACACCGGCATGCTCGGGGCCCGGCTCATCACCGGCCATCTGGCGGTGGCCGCGCTGCTCACCTGGCATCTGCGCTCCCGGCTGGAACTGGCCACGGGCCCGGATCCGGAGCAGGACCGGGTCCCGGTGGAGAAGCCGGCCGAGCAGCAGGGCGTGGCGCTGAAGAACGTCTGGACCCGCGCCGCCCTGGTGCCCATGCTCGCGACCTTCGCCTTCTACGTCACCTGGGGCCTGGGCGCCAACACCATGGGCCAGTTCACGACGTATCTGCTGGTCACCGTCAGCGGTGCCTCGCAGAGCGTGGCGACCGGCATCAACCTCGCGTGTCTGCCGATCGGTCTGCTGCTGACGCTCGCCTTCGTCCGGATCGCCGACGGCCCCCGTCGCGACCGCATGTTCTACGTCGCCACGGTCGTGCAGATCGCGGCCTTCGCGATCGGCACGCTCACCCTGGGTGCCATCGTCGGATTCCTCGTCTTCTACGTCCTCTACCAGCTGTCCTATCCCTTCGCGGGCGAGGCCAACTACAAGGTGTGGTCGCAGCTGACACTGCCCGCCGACACCCGGGGCACCACGCAGGGGATCACCTACGCCGTCTCCCGCGGGGTCTTCGCGGGCGTCGCGTTCGTCACGCCCGCCCTGCTCGACAGGAGCCCCAGTCTGCTGCTGTGGGTGATCACCGGCTGCATGGCGCTGTCGGCGGTCGCGGGCGTCTACATCGTGCGTGTCCTCGTTCCCCGCGCGTCCCCGGCCGCCACCGCTCCGGCGGACGTCAAGGTCGCGCAGACCTGAACCGAACACCGAAGGAGCGCCGACCATGGCGACGACCGAACCCCTCACGACGTATGCCGGTGAACGGGAAGCCGTGCTGGGCGAGTTGCTCCCGCCCGTGACCCGTCGCCGGCCGCGGATCGGGCTGGTCTCCGGCGGACTGGGCACGTACTGGCCGCAGTTCCCGGGCCTGCTGCCCCAGTTGAAGGAGTCGGCGGCGTATGTCGCCGAGCGGCTGGGTCAGTTGGACGCGGAGGTGACGGACGCCGGGTTCGTCTCCGACGCGCAGGAGGGCGCGGCCGCCGCCGAGCGGCTGCGCCGGGCCGACTGCGATCTGATCGTGCTGTTCCTGACGACGTATCTGACCTCGTCGATGGTGCTGCCGATCGCCCAGCGCACCCACACGCCGGTGCTGGTCGTCGACCTCCAGCCGTCCGAGCGGATGGACCACGCCTCCTTCGACACGGGCGCCTGGCTGGCGTACTGCTCGCAGTGCTCCGTGCCGGAGGTCGGCAATGTCTTCCGGCGGGCCGGGATCCCGTTCCGGTCGGTGTCGGGCTGGCTGCGGCAGGAGTCGGCGTGGCGGCGCGTCGAGCGGTGGGTGCGGGCCGCGCACGTCCGGGCGGCGCTGCGGCACGCCCGGCACGGGCTGATGGGGCACGTGTATCCCGGGATGCTGGACGTGCAGACCGATCCGACGCTGCTGTCGGCGACGTTCGGCTCGCATGTCGAGGTGCTGGAGTTCGACGACCTGCGGCACCGGGTCGAGCGGGTGACCGAGGCGGAGACCCGGGAGCGGGTGGCTCTGGCGCGCAGGATCTTCACGGTCGACGACAGCGTGGTCGACGAGGACTTCGCCTGGGGCGCGACCGTGTCGGTGGCCCTGGACCGGCTGGTGGCGGACTTCGGTCTGGACTCCCTCGCGTACTACCACCGGGGGCTCGACGGCGAGCTGCACGAGCGGCTCGGCGCCGGGATGATCCTGGGTGCCTCGCTGCTCACCGCGCGGGGTGTGCCCGCGGCGGGTGAGTTCGAACTGCGCACCAGCATCGCCCAGTTGGCCTCGCAGAGTGTCGGCGCCGGGGGCTCCTTCACGGAGATCCAGGCGCTGAACTTCGAGGACGGGGTGGTGGAGATGGGCCACGACGGGCCCGCCCACCTGGCACTCAGCTCCCGGGATCCGCTGCTGCGGGGGCTCGGCGTCTATCACGGCAAGCGCGGCTGGGGCGTCAGCGTGGAGTTCGACGTCCGGCAGGGGCCGGTGACCCTGCTCGGTCTCGGCCAGGACGCGGACGGCAGCCTGTCGTTCATCACGTCCGAGGGCACGGTCGTCCCCGGGCCGGTACTGGAGATCGGCAACACGACCAGCCGGGTGGACTTCGGCCGCGATCCCGGCGAGTGGGTCGACGCGTGGAGCGCCACGGGGGTGGGGCATCACTGGTCACTGGCGGTGGGCCATCACGGCGCCGACTTCGGGGCGGCGGCGAGTTTGCTGGGGATCGATCACCGGGAGGTCTAGCGGGGTGGGTGCGGGCGCGGCGCCTGGGGGCTCCGTCGCCTGGGGCTGGACCCGGTGAGGGGCTCCGGCGCTCCAGTCTGGGCGCGGTCAAGGTGACTCCGTCGCTCCCGTCCGGGCGCGCTCAAGGCGCTCCGGTCCGGCGCGGTCAAGGCAACTCCGCCGCCCCAGTCCGGGCGTGGTCAGGGAGCTCCGGTCCGGCGCGGTCAAGGCAACTCCGCTGCCCCGGTCCGGGAGCTCCGGCGCCCGCGGCCAGGGACCTCCGGCGACCTCCGGCGCCCCGGTCCGCGCGCGGTCAAGGTGACTCCAGCCCCCGGTCCGGGCGCGCTCAGACCACCGGCGCCCGGACAAGGCTCGCTCACGGTGACTCCGTCGCCCTCACCCGGGCCAACACCTCCCGGATCATCTCCGCGCTGATCATGAAGTGCTCGCGGGCGATTCCCTCGGCACGCTCCGGCTCGCCCGCGGCGACCGCCTCGTAGAGGGCCGTGTGACCGTGCCCGGCCCTTTCGTGGTGAGACCGCTCGCCCTTTCCCCACGGCTCGACCGGGAAGCCGAGGCTGATCCGGGTCAGCAGGTCCTGACTGAGCTGGGCGATCTGCGGGTTGTGCGTGGCCGCGCAGATCGCCCGGTGGAAGGCGCTGTCGGCGGCCTGCTCCTCGCGGGGCGTGCTCGCGGAGAGGTGGGCGGACAGCGCCTCACGCATCGGCTCCAGGTCCTCGGGCCGGCGGCGCCGGGCGGCCGTCGCGGCCACCATGCCCTCCACCAGACCGCGCAGGTCGAACAGCTGCTCGAACTCCTCCCAGCGGGGCAGCAGCGTTCGGCGGACCGCGGCGCCGGAGGAGTCGGTCCAGCTGTCGCGGACGAACGTGCCGCCGTTGCGTCCCCGGCGGATCTCGACGACCCCCAGTGCCTGGAGGCGGGCCACGGCCTCGCGCACGGTGGGGCGGCTGACGTGCAGCAGTCCGGTGAGTTCACGTTCGGCGGGCAGCCGCTCACCGGGCAGGAAGTCCCCGACGGCGATGGCGGTGAGCAGCCGGTCGGTGACCTCGTCGACCGCCGAGGTCACCCGGACCGGGCGCAGCGAGGCCGTCGGGCCGTCGCCGAGGAGCACACGGTCGAGGACGCGCGAGAACTCGTCACCGGGTTCGGGTGCGGATGTCAGTTGTCCTCCCGTAAGTCGCCGTTTCTGTAAACGAACACGGGCTGTGTGAACCCGCCGTTACGTCTTGCCCTGCCCCACCTAAAAGGTCTTGTGGACTGACCTTTTACCGCTCCACTATCTCACCCATCCGTCACACCCAAACTATTTTTCAGACAGCGGTCGGCTGGTTCCGACCGGTCTGGGAGGCTCTCGCGTGGCGATCCCCGAACCGCACCACACCGGAACCGTCGACTTCCACGGTCATTCCACCTGGTACCGGATCACGGGCGAACCCGGCAGGACACCCCTGGTGGTCCTGCACGGCGGGCCCGGCGCCGGTCACCACTACACGCTCAGCATCGCGGGCATCTCCGAGCAGGGCCGTCCCGTGATCCACTACGACCAGCTCGGCACCGGGTTCTCCACCCATCTGCCCGACAAGGGCGCCGACTTCTGGACCGTCCAGCTCTTCCTCGACGAACTGGACAACCTGCTCGCGGCGTTGGGCATCGCCGACGGCTACCACATCCTCGGCCAGTCCTGGGGCGGCATGCTCGCCGCCGAGCACGCGGTACGGCGCCCCGCCGGACTGCGCGGACTGGTCATCGCCAACTCCCCCGCGTCCATGGGGCTGTGGCTGGAGGCGGCCGCCGAGCTGCGCGCCGGGCTCCCCGAGGAGGTCCAGCACACTCTGCACGCCCACGAGGCCGCCGGGACCACGGACCACCCCGACTACCGGGCGGCCGAACAGGTCTTCAACGAACGCCATGTGTGTCGCTTGACCCCCAACCCGCCCGACGTGCAGGCCACTTGGGACAACATCGCGGCCGATCCGACCGTGTACCACACGATGAACGGCCCGAACGAGTTCCATGTCGTCGGCACCCTCAAGGACTGGTCCGTCATCGACCGGCTGCACCTGATCGAGGTGCCGACCCTGCTGGTGTCCGGACGCTTCGACGAGGCGACCCCCGAGACCGTCCGCCCCTTCGCCGACCACATCCCCGATGTGCGCTGGCACATGTTCGAGCACTCGAGCCACATGCCGCACGTCGAGGAGGAGGAGCTCTACCTCCGGATCGTCGGCGAGTTCCTCGACTCCACCGACTGATCCGGGAGTTGTCCGCCATGTCCCACGCCACCAGACGGGGTGCGCTCGCCGCCGCGACCGTCGCCCTCGCACTCACCGCCGCCGCCTGTTCGTCCTCCTCGGACCCGGGCTCCTCCTCCGGCCCCAGCGCCTCCACCTCCGGGTCCTCCGCCTTCCAGGCCCAGCACAAGGGCGGCACCCTGAAGCTCGTCGCCCACGCGGCCGCGGGCAGCTTCGACCCGCAGGTCAACTACACGCTCCAGTACTGGCAGTTGTTCCAGTCGATGTACGACGGCCTGCTCGCCTTCAAGAAGGTCGACGGGCAGGAGTCCTTCACCGTCGTCCCGGACCTGGCCGGCGCCATGCCGAAGGTGACCAACGGCGGCCGGACGTACACCTTCACGCTCCGCAAGGGCATCACCTTCTCCAACGGCAAGCCGTTGACCACGGACGACGTGGTGGCGTCCTTCCAGCGCATCTTCAAAGTCTCCAGCCCCACCGCGGGCACCTTCTACAACGGGATCGTCGGCGCCGACGCCTGTCTGAAGACGCCCGCCTCCTGCACCCTGTCCAAGGGCGTGATCGGAGACGCCAAGGCCAACACGGTCACCGTCAACCTGACCGCCCCGGACCCGGAGTTCGAGTACAAGCTGGCCGTCCCGCACGCCGTCGTCGTACCGAAGGACTCGCCGACGAAGGACGCCGGGACCAAGCCGCTGCCGTCGACCGGCCCGTACATGGCGGCGTCGTACGACCCCAACCGGGCGCTGAAGCTGGTGCGCAACCCGCACTTCAAGGAGTGGTCCCGGGAGGCCGAGCCGCAGGGCTACCCGGACGTCATCGACTACACCTTCGGGCAGACCGTCGAGTCCGAGGTGACCGCCGTGGAGAACGGCCAGGCGGACTGGATGTTCGACGCCCCGCCCGCCGACCGCCTGGGCGAGATCGGCACCAAGTACGCCTCTCAGGCGCATGTGAACCCGCTGACGGCGTTCTGGTACGCGACGCTCAACGTCAACATGGCCCCGTTCGACAACAAGTTGGCGCGTCAGGCGATCAACTGGGCCGTGGACCGCTCCGCCGTGGTGCGGCTGTACGGCGGCACCAACCTCGCCTCGCCCGCGTGCACGATCCTGCCGCCGGGCTTCCCCGGGCACGTCGACTCCTGCGACTACACCAAGGGTGGGGGTACGACCTGGAGGGCGGCGGATCTCGCCAAGGCGAAGGCGCTGGTGAAGCAGTCCGGCACGGCGGGTCAGGAGGTCGGGATCGTCACGCAGGACGACGACGTGAACAAGTCGATCGGGCAGTACCTGCAGAGCCTGCTCACGCAGCTGGGCTACAAGGCGACCCTCAAGCCGCTGTCGGGGAACATCCAGTTCACCTACATCCAGAACACCAAGAACAAGGTGCAGCTGGCCCTGACGTCCTGGTACCAGGACTATCCGGCGGCCTCCGACTTCCTCAACGTGCTGCTGTCCTGTGCGAGTTACCACCCCGGCAGCGACTCCAGCATCAACATCTCCGGGTTCTGCGACAAGGGCATCGACGCGAAGATGCAGGCGGCGATCAAGACCTCGGAGACCGACAAGGCGAGCGCGGACAAGCAGTGGGGTGCCGTCGACCAGCAGATCATGGGCGAGTCCCCGGTGGTCCCGCTGATCAACCCGAAGATGATCGACTTCACGTCGACGCGGGTCGGCAACTACCGGTTCAGCAAGCAGTTCTACATGCTGGTCGGGCAGCTGTGGGTGAAGTGACCCTCGCCCCGTCGCCAGGGGCCCGGCGCTCGCCGGGCCCCTGGCGGACCGCCGCCGACGACCTGCTGCGCAACAAGTCGGCCCTGGCCGCGGCGGCGGTCCTGCTCCTCGTCGTCCTGGCGAGCCTGTGCGCCCCGCTGTACGCGGACCACATCGCCCACAGCGACCCGTTCCAGTCCCATGTCTCCGGCACCACGGTCGTGGACGGGAAGACGGTGCCGGTGCTCACCCCGAGCAGCACCGGCCTCGGCCTCGGCGTCACCCCGATCGGCCCGACCTGGGACCCCGGCCACTACTTCCTCGGCGCCGACAACCAGGGCCGCGACGTCATGGCGCGGCTGCTGTACGGCGGCCGTACGAGCCTGTTCATCGGGTTCACGGCGGCACTGCTCACCTGCCTCCTCGGCACGGTGGTGGGGGTCGTCGCCGGATACGCGGGCGGTGTCGTGGACGCCGTCATCTCCCGGCTCCTGGACGTCATCTGGGCGTTCCCGGTGTACCTGCTGGCCGTCTGCCTGTCGGTGGTGCTGCTCACCAACGGCCTCAGACTGGGCCCGGTGACCGTCGACGCCGGAAGTCTCTGGCTGCCCGTCACGATCATCGCGGCGATCTATGTCCCGTACATCGCACGGCCGTTGCGCGGTCAGGTGCTGGTGCTGCGCAACAAGGAGTACATCCAGGCGGCCGTGGGCTCGGGCGCGCCCACCTCGCGGATCCTGCGCCGGGAGGTGCTACCGAACGTGGTGCCCACCGCGATCGTGTTCGTCCCGCTGATGACCGCGCTGGCCATGCTCACCGAATCCGCCCTCTCCTTCCTGTCCGTCGGTGTCCAGCCGCCCGACGCCAGTTGGGGCACGATCATCGAGGACGGTCTGGGGCTCCTGTACACCCGGCCCGCCGTGACGATCGCGCCCGGTCTGCTCATCGCGCTGACCACGGCCGCGCTCAACGTCCTCGGCGACGGGGTGCGGGACGCGCTCGACCCGGGCGCCCGGCTGCGCGGAGGGGTGTGACCATGCTCGTCTTCGCCCTCAAGCGCTTCGGCTCGGCCCTGCTGGTGATGTTCGCGATCAGTGTGCTGGTGTTCCTGATCTTCTTCGCCACGCCGGGAGTCGATCCCGCGGCCCGGATCGCCGGCCGCAACGCCGACCCGGCCACGCTCGCCCAGGTACGGCACTCCTTCGGCCTGGACCGGCCGATGCCCGTCCGCTATCTGCTGATGATGCGTCATCTGCTGATCGACCGGGACCTGGAGTCGTTCGTCAACCGCGGCTCGCGGGTCATCCCGCAGATCGTCCAGGCGACCCCGGTGACGCTGTCCCTGGTCGTCGGCGCGGCCCTGATCTGGATGACGGCGGGCATCCTCATGGGCACGGCCGCGGCGACCCTGCGCGGCAAGGCCGCCGACCCGATCATCATGCTCGTCGGCGTGGTCGGGGTGTCCCTCCCGGCCTACTGGCTCGGCGAGGTCGTCAACCTCCTCACCCAGAAGCAGCTGCACGACTCGCTCTTCTCCTGGGTGCCCCCGCCCGGCTACGTCGGCCTCGGCCAGGACCCCGGCCAGTGGGCGCTGCACCTGCTCTTCCCCTGGCTGACCCTGGCCCTGCTGTACGCCGGGATCTACGCCCGGCTGCTGCGCGGGGAGATCGTCACCGCGCTGAACGAGGACTACGTCCGTACGGCCCGCGCCAAGGGCCTGTCCGAGCGGCGGATCCTGCTCCGGCACGCCCTGCGCTGCTCGCTGATCCCGATCGTGTCGCTGTTCGGCCTGGACTTCGGGGCGCTGGTGGGCGGGGCCGCACTCCTCACCGAAGTCGTCTTCGGCCTGCCCGGCATCGGCAAGCTCACCTTCGACGCCCTCCAGAACCTCGACCTGCCCGTGATCATGGGGACCGTCCTGTACGCGGCGTTCTTCGTGGTCCTCGCCAACGCCCTGGTGGACATCCTGTACGCGCGACTCGATCCGAGGGCCCGCCATGCCTGAACCGCTCCTCGACGTACGTGACTTGAGTGTCCGCTTCCGCACCCGCCGGGGATCCGTCACCGCGGTCGACAAGGTCTCCTTCTCCGTCGCCCCCGGTGAAGTCCTGGGTGTGGTGGGCGAGTCGGGCTCCGGCAAGAGCGTGTCGATGCTGGCCGTCCTGCGGCTGCTCACCAACCCGAACGTGACCGTGTCGGGCGAGGTCCTCTTCCGCGGACGCGACCTGCTCGCGCTGCCCGACAAGGAGATGCGCGCGGTGCGCGGCCGGGAGATCGCGATGGTCTTCCAGGACCCGATGACGGCACTGACCCCCGTCCACACCGTCGGTTGGCAGATCGCCGAGGCGATCCGGGCACACGAACAGGTCTCCCGCGGACAGGCGCGGGCCCGGGCGGTCCAGCTCCTCTCGGACGTCGGCATCCCCGACGCGGCCTCACGGGCGGACGCCTACCCGCACGAGTTCTCCGGCGGGATGCGTCAGCGCGCGGTCATCGCGATGGCGCTCTCCTGCAATCCTTCGCTTCTGATCGCCGACGAGCCGACGACGGCGCTCGACGTGACCGTACAGGCGCAGATCCTCGATCTGATGCGGGAGCTCAACGCACGGGGATCCGCGATGGTGCTCATCACCCACGACATGGGCGTGGTCTCCCGGATCGCCGACCGGGTCCTGGTCATGTACGGCGGCCGGGCGGCCGAACAGGGCCCGCGGCAGGCGGTGTTCCACGGCCCGCGGCACCCGTACACCTGGGGGCTGCTCGACTCGGTGCCCCGGGTGAGCGGGGCCCGGCTGCGGCGGCTGCCCACCATCGCCGGGACCCCCGTCGCGCCGGGCGCGGTCCCGGAGGGCTGTGCGTTCGCGCCGCGCTGCCGGCTGCGGCACGAGCGGTGCGAGGAGCGGCCGGCGCTGACCGCGGGCGGCGGTGACACCGCGCATCTGGACGCGTGCTGGCTGCCCTCCGGGGACCGCGCGGGGCTGCGGCTGCGGGCCGGTGAGGACGTGAACGGAGAGGTGAGGTCATGACGGGGCGAGAGATCGTGACGGTGGACGAGGCCCTGCCTCCCGACGGTGCCGAGGCCCTGCCTCCCGGCGGCGGCGAGGTCCTGTTGCGAGCCACGGACGTCACCAAGCACTACCCCGTCCGCGGCAGGCGCCAGGTGCTCCGTGCCGTCGACGGGGTCTCCCTGGAGGTGCGCGGTGGCGAGACCCTCGGCGTCGTCGGGGAGTCCGGCTGCGGCAAGTCCACGCTGGGGCGCTGCCTGGTCCGGCTCACCGAACTCACCTCAGGGAGCGTCGAGTTCGACGGGCAGGACATCTCGACGCTGTCCACGCGACGGCTGCGCCCGGTGCGGCCCGGTATGCAGTTGGTCTTCCAGGACCCGCAGGCCTCGCTCAACCCCCGCCGCCGCGCCGGGGACATCGTGGCCGAACCGCTGCTGGTGCACCGGTACGGCGACGCGGCCGCGGTCCGCCGCCGGGTCGGGGAGCTCTTCGACGTCGTAGGACTGGCGGCGGCCCATCTGGACCGGTATCCGCACGAGTTCTCCGGTGGTCAGCGGCAACGCATCGGGATCGCGCGGGCGTTGGCGACGCAGCCGAAGCTGATCGTGGCCGACGAGCCGGTGTCCGCCCTCGACGTGTCGATCCAGGCGCAGGTGCTCAACCTGTTCGCGGACCTCCAGGAGGAGCTCGGGCTCACCTATGTCTTCATCGCGCACGATCTCGGTGTGGTCCGTCATGTCTCGGACCGGATCGCCGTCATGTATCTCGGTGAGATCGTCGAACTCGGC
This sequence comes from Streptomyces sp. LS-MS-L19, assembly GCF_058382285.1. Classification (NCBI taxonomy): domain Bacteria; kingdom Bacillati; phylum Actinomycetota; class Actinomycetes; order Kitasatosporales; family Streptomycetaceae; genus Streptomyces; species Streptomyces sp. LS-MS-L19. Next base: position 982,103 of record NZ_JBYCLL010000001.1, read on the forward strand.
GGGACGGAGGCGTTGTTCTCGGCCCCGGCGCATCCGTACACGCAGGCCCTGCTGTCGGCGGTGCCGGACATCGATGACGGGACGCTCGCGGACGACGGTCCGTCGCGGGAGCGCATCGTCCTGACCGGGGAGGTGCCGAGTCCGGCGGACAAGCCGACCGGGTGCCCCTTCCGCACGCGGTGTCCCTACGCCCGGGAGCTGTGTGCGGTGGAACGTCCGAGGCTCACGGCGACGGCCTCCGGTCGCGACGTGGCCTGTCACTACCCGCTGGCCGGCTGAGCGCCCGGGGTCTGCAGCCCCCGGGTCGGCCCACCGGCCGTCAGTTCGACTCAGCCTCAGTCTCAGCCGAACTGGCCGACCACGTAGTCGCCGGCCGGCTGCTGGGTCATGACGTTCAGCCGGTTGAAGGCGTTGATGACGGCGATCAGGGAGACCAGGGCGAGGAGTTGCTCCTCGCCGTAGTGCTTGGCGGCGTTCTCCCAGATCTCGTCCGAGACGCCGCTCCCGTCGGCGAGGCGGGTGCCGTGCTCCGCCAGTTCCAGGGCGGCGCGCTCGGCCTCGGTGAAGACCTTGGCCTCACGCCACGCGGCGACCATGTGCAGGCGCTGCGCGGTCTCCCCCGCGGCGGCCGCTTCCTTGGTGTGCATGTCGAGGCAGAACCCGCAGCCGTTGATCTGGCTCGCGCGGATCTTCACCAGCTCCTGGGTGGTCATCGGCAGTCCCGAGTCCGTGACCACCTTGCCCGCCATGGCGAAGTGCTTGAGCAGCTTGCCGGCCAGGGGGCTGGTGAAGACGTCGAGTCGGGCTTCCATGGTGTGCTCCTTCTGCCGTGGTCGATGGCTACACACCTATGACTGCCGGGACCGCCGGTTTGTGACATGCCCGAATGTGACCTGCGTCTCCTAGCCCCCGTAGGCCTGCTTCCAGCGCCTGCGGTGGCGTGCGTCGCCCTGACCGCGGCCGTTCACCTCGCTCAGGGACAGCAGGGACGCCCCGTTGTTCCACAGGCCGAGGTGGTCGCGGTGCACGGCGAGGATGTCGTGCACGAGCGCGAACTTCTCGGAGGGGCCGGTGAAGCGGGAGGTCGTCACGAACACGGCCACGTCGGCGCCGAAGTGCAGCCGGGCGCCCAGGAGTTCGCGCAGTTCGCGGTTGGGGATCGCCCTGTTCGGGGCGTAGCGCTTGCACTGGACGACCATCGTGCGGCCGTCCGGCAGCCGCCCGAGGACGTCGGCGCCGTTGTCGCCGGCGCCGCCCACCCGCCGGACCTCCGTGCATCCGTCCCGCCGACAGAGTCCCGCGACCAGTTCCTCGAGAACATCACCAGGAGGGTCGACGCCACCGCGCCGCCTGCCGCCACCCACCTGATCCGCTGCGCTCGCCGTCCGCGAGCGGCCGTACCCCTTCGACGCCTGGCCACGGCGGCCTCCCCCCTGCGCTCCTACCCGAGTCTGGGCAGCCCGGGGAGGTGTGAGAAGGGCGCGAGTCGGCCATGTCCGAACGGCCGCCGTGCGAGCCGGTCGGCCGCGGCGCCTCGAGGCACCGCGGCCGACCGGGGAACGGGTCAGCCCTTCACGGGCCTGCCGCGGCCCCAGCCCCAGGCGAGGCGGTCGGCGCCGGACTGGTTGGTGGTCTCCAGCCACGGGCGGTTCGCCGGGCCGACGAGCTGCTGCATCGAGTAGATGTCGTCGGTGCGCAGGCCCGGCCAGTACACCGAGCCCATCTTCAGCTCACGGAAGGTGTCGGTGGCGGCCTGGATGAAGTTGACGAAGTTGTCGTCCGGGGTCTTCACGTTGTAGTTCAGGCCGGTCGTCATCGGCGCGCCGAACTCGTCGGCCACGGTCCGGTTCGCGCAGTCGCCGATGCGGGCCTTCACGTCGGCGACCCACTCGTCGTAGGTGGCGTACGACTTCCAGAAGCCGTAGTCGTGCAGCGACAGGTAGGTGCCCTTCAGGCGGGGGTCGGCGCACACCGTGGTGACGTGGTCGTTGTAGCCGGCGCCGCTGACGAAGACGCGGTTGCGCGGCACGGACTTGTAGGTGTCCAGCCACTTCGCGGCGACGTCCGCCCACTGGGCGTCGGTGTAGCCGTGCGGCTCGTTCATCGGCTCGAAGTAGACCCGGGAGTTGCCCTTGTAGGCCTTGACGACGGTGTTCCACATCGGCCAGTAGGTGGCCTCGTCGTCGATGAAGCCGTCCCTGCGGTCGCCGGTGCCCTCCCAGTAGGACACGATGACCTTGAAGCCCTGGGCCGTCGCCGCGTCGATGACACCCCGGTAGGACTTCCAGTAGGTGCCGTTGACGGTGTACGGGTTGATCGGCAGCCGGACGGTGTTGGCGCCGAGGTTGGCGCGGAACGCCGAGATGATCCGGGTCGCCTTGGTGTAGGTCTGGGCGTAGGTGTCCGAGGTCGACAGGCCCGACAGCTGGAGCTCGTCGTCGGCGAAGTTGTCACGCGGGTCCGCCCAGTTGACGCCCTTGAACTGGGTCGTGTCGGTGGTGGGGGCGGCGGACGCCGGGGTGCCGGTGAGGGTGGCGCCGCTGATCGCGGCGATCGCGACGGCGACGAGCGAGGCACGCAGCCTCGGGGCGCGACGGGAACTGGTGGGGGTCTTGCGCATCGACCAAACCCTTTCCGAATGACAGCATGTTTACGTAAACATGACGGCGCCGGAATCGTGGCATCCGCTCCGGCGGCCGTCAAGGTTTCCCCCACGTAACATCCGGTGCGACGCGCAACGCGTTCGTGTGCGTGTGAAGGAGGCAGCAGTGGTGGAGCGGGGAGGTTCCGGTGTCCCCGGCGGGCGGCGCAAGCAGCGGGTGTCCATGGCCGACGTCGCCCAGCGGGCGGGCGTCTCCTCGCAGACGGTCTCGCGGGTCGCCAACGGCCATCCCGGGGTGATCGACTCGACGCGCGAGCAGGTCCTGGCCGCGATGCGGGAACTGGGCTACCGCCCCAACAGTGCCGCGCGGGCGTTGCGGTACGGGCAGTTCAACACCATCGGCGTGATCCTGTTCAGCCTGTCCTCGACGGGCAACAGCCGCACGGTGGAGGCGATCGCGACGCACGCGGCGGCCGAAGGGTACGCGATCACCCTGATCCCGATCGACGTCCCGACCCAGGACAACGTGCTGGGCGCCTTCACGCGGATGGGTGAGCTGGCTGTGGACGCGGTCATCGTCATCATGGAGATCCATCTCCTCGACACGGGGACGGTGCAGCTGCCGCCCGGGGTGCATGTCGTCGTGGTCGACTCGGACGCCGGCGACCGCTACAGCGTGGTCGACACCGACCAGGCGGACGGTGCCCGGAAGGCCGTACGGCATCTGCTCGACCTGGGACACCGGACGGTGTGGCATGTGACGGGCCCGCAGGAGTCCTTCGCGGGGCAGCGGCGGGCGCAGGCCTGGCGGGCGGTGCTCGGGGAGGCGGGGCGGCCGGTGCCGCCCGCGCTGTACGGGGACTGGTCGGCGGAGTCCGGTTACGAGGCCGGGCTCGTGCTTCCCGAACCGCCGGACTGCACGGCCGTGTTCGCCGCCAACGACCAGATGGCGCTGGGCTTGTTGCGGGCCTTCCACGAGCGGGGGCTGTCCGTGCCGTACGACGTCAGCGTGGTGGGTTTCGACGACATCCCCGACGCGGCGTTCTTCGTACCGCCCCTGACCACGGTCCACCAGGACTTCGCCGAGGTCGGCCACCGCTGCGTCCAGAAGGTCCTCCAACAGATCCGCGCGGGCAGCGGCGCGGAGCCGGGCACCGACCTCGTGCCGACGAGTTTGGTGGTGAGGGGGAGCACGGGACCGCCGTCGGTCTGAACGGGACGCGGCATGGTGCAGGATCTGACGGGTCGGTGATCGCAAGGAACTCGGGGGAACTGCTGTGATCGTCTGGATCAACGGCGCGTTCGGCAGCGGGAAGACCACGCTCGTGGAGGAACTGCGGCCGCGGTGGCCCGAGTCACTGGTCTTCGACCCGGAGATGGTCGGCTATGTGCTGCGGGAGATCGTGGAGGTGCCGACCGGCGACTTCCAGGACCTGCGGCTGTGGCGGCGGCAGGTCGCGGAGCTCGCCGTGGGTCTGGTCGAGGAGTACCGGCGCCCGCTGCTCGTGCCCATGACGCTGGTGCAGCCGGGCTATCTGCGCGAGATCTTCGGCGCTCTGAGGGACTCGGACATCGTCGTCCACCACTTCTTCCTCAAGGTCGCGCCGGAGGTGCTGGAGCGGCGGATCGATGGACGGAGCTTCTTCCCCGACGACCCCGCCAGGGAGGAGCGGGTGCGCGCCTGGTGCAAGGCTCGGGTCGAGCCGTGTACGGCCGCGGTCGGAACCCTCCCGGGCGACACGGTGTTGCTGGACGGCGAGTCGAGCCCCGGGGAGTTGGCCGGGCAGGTGCTTGCTCGGGTTGGTTGACCTTGACCCTGGGGGAAGCCGCAGCCTCGGGTCATGGTGCATGGGAAACGGATGCTGGTCGATGTGCGGCCGCTGCGGGTGGGGGCGTTTCGGCGGCTGTGGGTGGGCGGGATCGTGACCGCGCTGGGGGCTCAACTCACCGCGGTGGTCGTGCCGTTGCAGATCTACGGCTTCTCCGGTTCGTCGGCCTGTGTGGGGCTGGCCGCTCTGGTCGGGCTCGCTCCGATGGCCGCTGCGGCGCTGTGGGGAGGGGTGCTCGCCGATCTGCGGGATCGGCGGCGGGTGCTGCTGGTGACCACGATCGGCATCGGCGGGACGTCGTTGCTGTTGTGGGCGCAGGCGTGGGCGAATCTGCGGTCGGTCGGTGTGCTGCTTGTGGTCGTGGGTGTCCAACAGGCGCTGTTCGGCGCCAACTCCACGGTCAGCAGGGCCGTCACACCCCGTCTGGTACGACCCGAGCTGCTTCCCGCCGCCAACGCCCTCCAGTCGACGGTCCTCCTGTCCGCCGGGATCGTCGGCCCCGTCCTGGCGAGCGGCCTGCTGCCCGTCGTCGGGAGCGGGACGCTGTATCTGGCGGATGCCGTCGCCGTCTGCGCGACGGTGTGGGCCGTATGGCGGCTGCCCGCCCTTCCTCCGTACGGCGACGGAGAACGGCGGCGGACAGCGGGGCTGCGCCAGATCGCCGAGGGAGTAAGGGTGGTGACATGCCGTCAGGTGCTGCTGGTGGTCTATGTCGCAGACTTCGCCGCGCTGTCCCTGGGTCTGCCCACCGCGCTCTTCCCGCAGCTCGTCGCGGAGAGCTTCCGCCCTTCGGACATCGGAGTGCTGTACGCCGCCGTCTCGGCCGGTGGTGTGCTGGCGGGGCTGTTCTCCGGGGCCTTCACCCGCGTCGGCAGGCACGGAGTCGCGGTGGCGGTGTCCGTCGGCGTGTGGGGAACGGCCGTCGCCGGGTTCGGGTTGGCCCGCTCGCTGGTCTCGGCGGTGGCGTGGCTGCTGCTCGCCGGCGGTGCGCTCCTCACGCTGGGCGTCTTCCGGAAGACCGTGCTGCAGACCGCCGTCCCGGACGGGATGCGCGGCCGGCTCCAGGGGATCGACACGGTGGTCGCCGTCGGCGGGCCACGGGTCGGCGACCTCCTGCACGGCACGGTCGGCGCCGCCCTCGGCGTCACGTGGACCGTCACGGGCGGCGGTGTCCTGACCGTCGTGGCGGCTGTCGTGCTGCTCCTGGTCTTCCCTCGGTTCCGCCGCTATCGCTTCACGGTCGACGGCAACGAGCCGAGTCTGTCGAGGAAGGTGGGGTGAAACGCCGAGCGGGGTTGACCGACTACTTTCCTCCCGCATTCCCGGGAACAGCACGCGCGCCTGCTCGGGGTCCGGCGTGACGAAGAGCGCCTCGCCCGTCGCCAGTGGTATGGCGGGGTCCGACTCCGTGGTGATCGAGCCCGTGACCTGGCTCTTGCGCTGGTCCCTGCCCATGACGCGGGCGTGGATCCGCAGGGGCGTCTCCAGCGGGACAGGACGGTGGTAGCGGATGTCCAGGGAGACCGTCAGGCCCGGGGTGCCGGCGTTCGCGCAGGCGCGGCCCATGAGTTCGTCCAGGAGCATCGCGCTCATGCCGCCGTGGCCGTAGCCGGGCGGGCCCTCGTGGGCGATGCCGAGGGTGCAGCGGCCCAGCAGCCCGTCACCGGTGGACGTGATGACCATGGGCGGGGCCAGTGGGCTGCCCGCTCCGACGACGGGGCTGTACATCCGTGCCCCCGCCGGGAACTCGTCCACCTCGGGGATCTCGGCGCGCGCCCTCCGCCGCCCGGTCAGCTCGCCGGTGAGGTGACGCACACCGTCGGCCACCCGGCCGAGGGTGTCCGGGGTGGCGTCGGTGCGGACGGTGGCCTCCACCAAGGCGCGCAGTTCCGTGCCGAGGCGGGTGATGGCGGCCTTCTGGAGTTCCAGCTCCTCGGCGATGGGCCCGGTGGCTCCGGTGGTCGGTGGTTCGGGCAGGGATGTGTGCATCGCGGCTTTCTCGGTACGGGGTGACAGCGGGGGCGGGCTCAGTCGTCGGCCCGGACGAACACCGGCTTGAGGTGCTTCTCGGGCAGCGCCGTCGGCAGGTCCTCCCAGTCGATGACGTGGGAGACGACCTTCTCCGGGGTGACCTTGCCGGAGGCGGCGAGGGCCAGCGCGTCGGGGATGTGGGCGCGGACGTTGTCGCGGGCGATGCGCAGGGTGACGCCGGTGAGGTACATGTCGAGCAGGGGCAGCTCGCCGGGCCGGAAGTGGTTGCCGGCGCTCTCGCAGATCCCCTCCGGGGCAAGGGACTTGATGGTGAGGGCGAGCTGGTCGACGCGGCCGGTGGCCTCGACGGCGATGTCGTGGCCGACCGGGGCGGGATCCAGGGACTCGGCCGTGATGGCCCCGAACTCCCGCGCGAGCTCTCGGTGTTCGGCGGCCGGGTCGACGTAGAGGACCTCGGAGGCGCCGAGGGCCCGGGCTATGTCGCACACGTACAGGCCGATGCTGCCGCGTGCCACGACCAGCACCCGGGCGCCGGGGCGGGCCTGGAGATGGGGGGCCACCAGGCGCCAGGCCAGGGACCAGTTGTCGCTGGCCGAGGCCATGGCGACGGGGTCGAGTCCGGTGGGCAGCGGGACCAGCATGGCGTCGGCGTACGGCACCCGGACCAGGTCGGAGAAGAGTCCGCCCCAACTGCCGCCGATCGGGGCGCCGTACATCGCCATGTAGGGCACGGCCTCGCAGTGCGCGGTCAGTCCGGCCCGACAGCGGCCGCAGACACCGCAGTTGATGGACCACGGCACCACGACGAGGTCTCCGGGCGCCACGGAAGTGACGGCGTCACCGGTCTCGACGACCCGGGCGACGCACTCGTGGCCGAGGGCGAACGGCGGCTCGATGCCGTGTTGCATGTGCGGCTGCCGCCGCGTGGCGTGCCCGGCGAGGATCGAGGAGTCGACGTCGCACGGGGTCGCGGCCACCGGCGCGACGATCGCCTCCCCGCCCGACCGCACCTTGGGGTCGGGGGCCTCGCGCCACTCGACGGTGCGCTTGGCCACGTAGGTCAGTTCACGCATCGTTCCTCCCCTGCTGGGCGAGGGCCACGAGGTCGGCGTAGCGGACCACGGAGCCGCCCGCGCCCCACGTGCCGTCGGGCTGTTCGTGGACGAGGACCCACACCCGCGGGGCCTCCTCCGCCGAGAGTCCGGCGGCGGCCAGGACGGTCTTCGTCGCCTCCTCGACGAGGCCCGACCTCCGGCGCTCGGAGAGGGCGCCCTGCGGGACGGTGACCTCGACCAGGAAGCGCGGGGCGTCGTCCTCGGCGGTGGTCTGGGCGCCCTCCGGCAGTTCGACGAGGTAACTCCAGGCCTGGGCACGGAAGAACGCGGTGTCGGGTGCGCCCTCCCAGCGGAGCAGTACGGCGGCGAGGTCCTTCCGGACACCGGCGCGCCCCTCCTCGGTCAGGGCACCGGCGGGGGCGGTGAGGCGGATCATCGGCACGGCGTACCTCTTTCCGTTTTGGGCGGCCGTTTCGGCGTCCGTTTCGACGGCTGACGGCAGCACAGGTCTATGACAGTCGTTATAGACGACGATCACGGTAGACTATGACGGCCGTTATAGCCAGGGAGGCCGGAAGGGATGCGTACGTGACCAAGCCCACCCCGACGCCGCGTGAGCGGATCGTCGTCGGAGCCGCCGACATGATCAGCCGGCGCGGTCTGAACGCGACGAGCATCCGTGAGATGGCCAAGCACGCCAGGGCGCCGCTCGGCTCGACGTACCACTACTTCCCGGAGGGCAAGCAGCAGCTGGCCACGGAGGCCGTCCGGTACACGGGCGAGTGGGTCGCGCGCGTCCTGCGCAGGGAGCTCCGGGCCGGACCGGTGCAGGGGCTGCGGGCGTTCCTCGCCCTGTGGCGCAAGATCGTCGTGGACAGCGACTTCCGGGCCGGCTGCCCCGTGCTCGCCGTGTCCATCGAGGAGCCCGCCACCGAGGAGGTCCCCGCCCCGGTGCGAGCCGCGGCGGAGGTCTTCGACAGCTGGGAGGGCCTGCTGGCCGACTCCCTGCGCGAGCACGGCGTCGGGCCCGAGCAGGCGGCGCAGTTGGCGACGCTCGTCGTCGCGGCCGTGGAGGGCACGGTGGCGATGTGCCGTGCCAAGCGCAGCACCCAGCCCCTGGACCACACGGCCGATCAGCTCCAGGCGCTGATCCTCGCCACGATCAAGGACTGACCGGGGCCTCAGACGCCCAGCGCGGTACGGACGGCCTCGGCCCGCTCCTGCGTGAACACCCCGCTGTCCAGCAGGGGCAGGACGGACAGCACTCCGCCGGACGATCCCCAGCTGCCCTCGTCGATGACACGGAAGGTGACCCACCAGGCGGGCGCCGGCTTCTCCAGCCCGCAGGCCGCGGCCAGCGCGGCCAGCACCCGCTCGATGACCTCGGCGCGTACGTCCGGGTGCCAGGCGGCGTCCATGACCGCCACGTCGATCGCCATCACGTCGAGCTCCGGCCCGGCGTCCGCGAGCAGCCGCCCCCCGATGACCATCATGTCCCGCTCGCGCTCCACGAAGTGCACCTGGAAGCCGACGCGCGCGGCCGGGGCGAGTTGCCCCACCTCGGGCACGAGCACCGCGTCGGTCAGCGTCCCGGCCAGCTCGCGACGCTGCTCCAGGGCCAGACGGCCCTTCGGGGTGTTCACGGTGACGATGGTCACGGCATGCTCCTATGACAGTCGTTATAGCCAGGGGCCGAACGGTACCCCGCCGCTATAACGACTGTCATATCGAGCCCGGTCTCAGACGTTGCGGCGGTACTGGCCGCCCACCTCGAAGAAGGCCTCGGTGATCTGCTGGAGGGAGCAGACGCGGGTGGCGTCCATGAGCACCGCGAACACGTTCTCGCCGCGTACCGCCGCCTCCTTGAGGGCGTCCAGGGCGGCCCGGGCCTCGTCCTGGTGGCGGGCGTGGAAGTCCCGTACGCGTTCCAGCTGGGACTGCTTCTCCTCCTCAGTGGCGCGGGCGAGTTCGACCACACCGGGCTCGGCGGTGTCGGCGTGCGGGTTGCGGAAGGTGTTGACGCCGATCAGGGGCAGGGTGCCGTCGTGCTTGCGCTGCTCGTAGAGCATCGACTCGTCCTGGATGCGGCCGCGCTGGTAGCCGGTCTCCATCGCGCCGAGCACGCCGCCGCGTTCGCTGATGCGCTCGAACTCCTGGAGGACCTGCTCCTCGACCAGGTCGGTGAGTTCGTCGATGATGAACGACCCCTGGAGGGGGTTCTCGTTCATCGCCAGGCCCCACTCCCGGTTGATGATCAGCTGGATGGCCAGGGCCCGGCGCACCGACTCCTCGGTGGGGGTGGTCACCGCCTCGTCGTAGGCGTTGGTGTGCAGGCTGTTGCAGTTGTCGTAGATGGCGATGAGCGCCTGGAGGGTGGTGCGGATGTCGTTGAAGTCCATCTCCTGGGCGTGCAGGGAGCGTCCGGAGGTCTGGACGTGGTACTTCAGCTTCTGCGAGCGCTCACCGGCGCCGTACTTCTCCTTCATCGCCACCGCCCAGATGCGGCGGGCCACCCGGCCGAGGACCGAGTACTCGGGGTCCATGCCGTTGGAGAAGAAGAACGACAGGTTCGGCGCGAAGTCGTCGACGTCCATGCCGCGGGCGAGGTAGGCCTCGACGTAGGTGAAGCCGTTGGCGAGGGTGAAGGCGAGCTGGCTGATGGGGTTCGCGCCGGCTTCGGCGATGTGGTAGCCGGAGATGGACACCGAGTAGAAGTTGCGGACCTGCTGCTGGATGAACCACTCCTGAATGTCCGCCATCATCCGCAGGCTGAACTCGGTGGAGAACAGGCAGGTGTTCTGGCCCTGGTCCTCCTTGAGGATGTCGGCCTGCACGGTGCCGCGGACGTTCGCCAGCGCGTGCGCGCGCAGTCCGGCCGCCTCCTCGGGCGAGGGCTCGCGGCCCTCCTCGGCGCGGAACCGCTCCAGCTGCTGGTCGATCGCGGTGTTCAGGAAGAACGCCAGGACGGCCGGTGCCGGGCCGTTGATCGTCATGGAGACGGAGGTCGTGGGCGCCACGAGGTCGAAGCCGTCGTAGAGCGCCTTCATGTCCTCCAGTGTGGCGACCGAGACCCCCGAGGTGCCGACCTTGCCGTAGATGTCGGGGCGTTCGTCGGGGTCGCGGCCGTACAGCGTCACCGAGTCGAACGCGGTGGACAGGCGGGTCGCCGGCTGGCCCTCGGACAGGAGCTTGAAGCGGCGGTTGGTGCGGAAGGGGTCGCCCTCACCGGCGAACATGCGCGCGGGGTCCTCGCCGTCACGCTTGAAGGGGAACACCCCGGCCGTGAACGGGAATCGGCCGGGCAGGTTCTCGTTCCGCCAGAACCGTACGAGCTCACCGTGGTCGGCGAAGCGGGGCAGGGCGACCCGGGGGATCTTGTTGCCGGAGAGGGACTCCCGGGTCAGCTTGGTGCGGATCTCCTTGTCACGGACCTTCACGATCTGCTCGTCGCCGGAGTAGGAGGCGATCACGGCGGGCCAGTTGGCGATCTGTTCCGTGATCTCGTACGGCAGCTGCCGGCGCGCCTCGGCCAGCAGGGACCGCACGTCCTCGGGATCCAGTCCGGCGTCGGCGAGCTCACCCTCGACCGTCTCCAGCCGCTGGACCCGCCTTGCCTGCTCGGCCAGTTGCAGGGTCCGGGCGTGGTAGCCGCGGACCGCGTCGGTGATCTCGGCGAGGTAGCGCACCCGGTCCGCTGGGACCACCTGGCGGATACCGGAGGAGTGGCGGACGTCCACCGGGTCCAGCGCCCCCTCGGACAGCGCCAGCCCCTTCTCCACCAGGGTGTTCTTCAGGTGCTGGTAGAGCGCGGTGACCCCGTCGTCGTTGAAGGTGGCCGCGGAGGTGCCGTAGACCGGCATGTCCTCGGGCCGCTGCCCGAACGCCTCGCGGTTGCGCACGAGTTGGCGTCCCACGTCCCGCAGGGCGTCCTTGGCACCGCGCCGCTCGAACTTGTTGATGGCCACCACGTCGGCGAAGTCGAGCATGTCGATCTTCTCCAGCTGCGAGGCGGCACCGAACTCCGGTGTCATCACGTACAGCGAGGCGTCCACGAACGGCACGATCGCGGCGTCGCCCTGGCCGATGCCGGGCGTCTCCACGATCACCAGGTCGAACCCGGCCGCCTTCACCACGTCGATGACATCGGAGAGGTGCTCGGGCAGCTCGCGGCTGCCGCGGGTGGCCAGGCTGCGGAAGAACACCCGCTCGCCGTCGAGGGAGTTCATCCGGATCCGGTCGCCGAGCAGCGCGCCGCCGCCCCGGCGCCGGGTCGGGTCCACGGCGATCACGGCGACGCGCAGGGCGTCCCGCTGGTCGACCCGGAACCGGCGCACCAGCTCGTCGGTCAGTGACGACTTGCCCGAGCCGCCGGTACCGGTGAGGCCGAGCACCGGGACGCGCCGCGCGGCCGCGGTCGCCCGCAGTTCCGCGAGGAACTCCGGGGGCAGCTTGCCGAGTTCGGCGCCGGTGATGGCCCGGGCGACCGCGAACCGGTCACCGGTCAGGACCGCGGCGAGGTCGGCGGGCTTGCCGTCCCACAGGTCGAAGTCGCAGTCCCGTACGACGGTGTTGACTATCCCGGCGAGGCCCATCCGCTGGCCGTCCTCCGGCGAGAAGATCGTCACCCCGCCCTCCCGGAGCCGGGCGATCTCGTCGGGCACGATGACCCCGCCCCCGCCGCCCACCACCCGGATGTGCTCCGCGCCCTGCTTGCGCAGCGAGGCGACGAGGTACTCGAAGTACTCGACGTGTCCGCCCTGGTAGGACGAGACCGCCACACCGTGCGCGTCCTCCTCCAGCGCCGCGTCCACGACCTCCCGCACGGACCGGTTGTGGCCGAGGTGGATGACCTCGGCGCCCTGCGACTGGAAGATCCGCCGCATGATGTTGATCGAGGCGTCGTGCCCGTCGAACAGTGCCGAGGCGGTGACCAGGCGGACAGGATGGACGGGGCGGTGCAGATCGCTCATGGCGAGGCCTTCCCAAGACACGACGAAGAGCGCGGGCTGAGAAAATACTAGGACGTCCTACTAAATTATCAGGGGTCGGGGTCCTGAAGAAGCACCCGCCGCGCCGCGGGGCCGGGATCACAGTGCCGCGGGAGAACTCGCGAGCGATCTTCGTTCGTGATCCCTACGATGAGGGCTCAATGAAATGAGCCCAAGACAACCATCCGGCCGTCCGACGGGGGGAGTGCCCTGCGGGGCGGCCGGGGTCGCCGATGCCAGGGACCGCTCCCCGGGCTGCGGTGATCTTCCTGTCCAGGAGGACGCCCCGCATGTTCCGACGTATTGGCAACGTAGTCGTCCGACATCCCGTCTGGACGATCGTGGCCTGGCTGATCGCCGCCGTGGCGATCGTAGCCACCGCCCCCAGCCTGCCCTCGAACAGTGACGAGAGCAGCTTTCTCCCCAAGAGCTACGAGTCCATCAAGGCCGCGGACATCCAGGCGAAGGCGTTCCCCGCCGCCTTCACCCCGTCCGCGATCGCGCTCTACCAGCGCACCGACGGCGGCAAACTGACCGCCGCCGACAAGAAGGACGTCGAGCGGATCACCTCCGAGCTCGGCAAGAAGAAGATCGACCAGGTGCAGAAGGTGGTCCCCGGCCAGTCGTCCGCGGACGGCAGGTACACCATGACCCTGGTCCAGATGGACAGCAAGAACGCCGGCCAGCCCGTGCAGGCCGACGCGGCCAAGGTGTTGCGCGACGACGTCAGACAACTCACCAAGGGCACGAACCTCGAGGTCAAGCTCGGCGGTTCCGCCGCGCAGGCGCTCGACCAGCAGGACTCGTCCAAGCGCGGCGAGGCGCTGATCGGCATCGGCACCTTCGTCATCATCCTGGTGACCCTGCTGATCATCTTCCGGGCGCCGATCCTGGCCTTCCTGCCCCTGATCACCATCGGGTTGGTGTCCGCCATCGCCAACGGGCTGATCGCGTACGCCACCAAGCTGTTCGACCTCCAGGCCAACAGCTCGATCTCGTCGATCCTGATCGTCGTGCTGTTCGGTGTGGGCACCGACTACTTCCTGTTCCTGATGTTCCGCTACCGCGAACGCCTGCGCCTCGGCGACGAACCGAAGCAGGCCATGGTCAACGCGGTCGACCGGGTCGGCGAGGCCATCGCCTCCGCCGCCGGCGCGGTCATCATCGCCTTCCTCGCGCTGGTCCTGTCCACGCTGGGCTTCCTCAAGCAGATGGGCCCGGCGCTCGCGATCGCGGTCACCGTCACCCTGATCGCGGGCCTGACGCTGATCCCGGCCGTCGTCTCGCTGATCGGCCCGAAGGTCTTCTGGCCGTCCAAGTCCTGGCAGCACGAGCCGGAGAACGCCCGGTTCGCCGCACTCGGCCGAGGCGTGCAGAAGCGTCCGGCGCTCACCACCGCGCTCTCCGGGCTCGTCCTGGTCGTGCTGTCGCTCGGGACCCTCGGCTTCAACGCCACCTTCGACCTGGCATCGGGCTCCATGCCCAAGACCAAGGAGTCGATGGTCGTCCAGGACGAGATGCAGAAGGCGTACTCGGCGGGCGCCGCGGCACCCACCGACGTCTACCTCTCCAGCACCGACGGCAAGGCGATCGACACGACGGTCTTCGACGCGTACGTGAAGAAGCTCGGTGCCGTGGACGGGGTGGCGAACGCGCGGCTGGCCCAGCTGAACAAGGACGGCACCACGATCGACTTCCAGGTCACGCTCAAGTACGAGGCGTCCACGGACAAGGCGATCGAGACGGTGGGCCGGGTCCGTGACGTCGCGCACGCCGACGCGCCGCCCCACACGGAGGCGCTGGTCGGCGGCATGTCCTCGATCTACAAGGACATCGACTCCGCGGTCACCCACGACTACAAGACGGTCTTCCCCGTGGCCGCCCTGCTGATCATGCTCATCCTGGGACTGCTGCTGCGCAGCGTGGTCGCCCCCTGGTACCTGATCGCGTCGGTGGGTCTGGGCTTCGGTGCCACGCTCGGTGCCACGGTCTGGATCTTCCAGGGCGCGGTCGGTCACTCGGGCCTGATGTTCATGCTCCCGGTGATCATGTATCTCTTCGTGGTCGCCATCGGCACCGACTACAACATCCTGATGATCGCCCGACTGCGGGAGGAGGCCCGCGAGGGCCGCGAGCCGCGTGAGGCGGCGGGCATGGCGCTGCGGCACGCCGGTCCCACCGTGGCCGCGGCCGGGTTCATCCTGGCGGCGACCTTCGCCACGATGATGCTGGCCGGAAACTCCCTCCTCAGCGAGATGGGCTTCGCGGTGTCCTTCGGCATCGCCATCGCCGCGTTCGTCATGGCGATGTTCTTCACCCCGAGCCTCACGGCCCTGATCGGCCACGCGGCCTGGTGGCCGGGACACGCGGACCGGGCGAAGGAGCCGCCGACCTCCCCCGCACCGGTCTCGGGCGGCGAGCGGGACACGTTCGCGCAGGATCCGGCGGGGCGCCGCAGCTGACGACGCCCGGACCGACGACGGCCGCCGGACCGTATGGTCCGGCGGCCGCCGTACGACTCGGGGGCGGCCGTACGACTCCGTGGCGGCCGTACGTCTCAACACGGCCGGCTGACACGGCACTGGTCGCCCAGGGAAGGTCGTCGGCCGAAGGGCCTGGCCTAGCGGTCCGAACACCGCGTTCCTCGGCCATTCATCGCGGGATCACGTCCGAGGGGTTGAACGGGTGCGTGTCCTCGCTAGCGTCTGTGGACGTCCCGTCCCACACGAGTGAGGTGTCGATGTCCGCACGACATGTCCTCGCCGGCCTGGCGCTGGCGCCGGTGCTCGCGTTCTCGGTGGCGGCGCCCGCGACGGCGTACGACGGCCGCCAACTGCCCGCGCCGAAGCCGTACTTCGATCTCCAGGCCCACCGCGGCGGTCTCGGCATGACGACCGAGGAGTCCCTGGAGGGCTTCGGCAAGGCGCTGCGGCTCGGGGTGTCCACGCTGGAGCTGGACACCCATGTCACCAAGGACCGCAAGGTCGTCGTCAACCACGACCGGCAGATCAGCGGGGTCAAGTGCCGTGACACGGGGCCGGTGACGCCGGGCGACCCGATGTATCCGTATGTCGGCAAGTACATCAAGGATCTGACGCTCGCTCAGATCAGGACACTGGACTGCGGATACCAGCAACTGCCCGGGTTCCCCGAGCAGGAGGTCGTCAAGGGCTTCCGGATGGTCCAGCTGAAGGACGTCCTGAACCTGGTCAAGAGGTACCGCGCCCACCAGGTCACACTGAACATCGAGACGAAGGTCGAGGCGGGCGCTCCCGAACAGACCGCACCGCGTGGGCTGTTCGTGCGGCGCGTGTACGAGGAGATCCACCGTTCCGGCATCGAGCACCAGGTCACCATCCAGTCCTTCGACTGGGGCGCGCTGAAGGCGATGCACGCGCTCGCCCCGACCTGGCCCCTGGTCGCGCTCACCAACTACGACTTCCTCCAGGTCGGCCGCCCCGGCGCGTCCCCCTGGCTCGGCGGGATCGACGCCGACGACTACGGCGGCGACTTCGTGCGGGCCGCCGCGACCGTCCCCGGCGTCAGGGCCCTCTCCCCCAACTACGGGTTCCCGCAGAACGGCAAGGTCGGCGACCCCGGCTTCCGCTTCTACGCCGACCGCACGATGGTCCGGGAGGCCCACGCCCGCGGCCTGAAGGTCATCCCGTGGACCTGCGACGACCCGGCCACCGTGGAGGCGCTCATGGACATGGGCGTCGACGGCGTCATCACCGACTATCCGCATCGCGTACGGCAGATCATGGCCGACCGCGGGATGCGGCTGCCCCGGCCGTACCGGCCTCACTGACGGAGGAGCGCGGTACCGACGCGTCGACGCGTCCGGCCGCGTGAACCCGTCACCCTGTGCGCTTGACGTCCACCAGGGTCAGCAGCCACACTCCAGACATGAATGTGACCGGTCACACCCGCAGTCCGGCAAGCATCCGTGATGTCGCCGCGGCCGCCGGGGTCTCCTACCAGACGGTCTCCCGGGTGATCAACGGTCACCCGAGCGTCAAGCAGTCCACCCGCGAACGCGTCCTCGCCGCCATCGACGAGCTGGGCTTCCGGCGCAACGCCACCGCGCTCGCCCTGGCCAGGGGACGCAGCAGGGCCGTGACCGTGCTCACCGCCAACACCACGCACTACGGCTACGCCTCGATCCTCCAGGGCGTCGAGGAGTCCGCCCGCGCCGCAGCCTACTCGGTGGGCGTGGGCGTCCTCGAGTCGGCCGACCAGGCCGCCGTCACCGCCGAGGTCCAGCGCGCCGCCGACGCGGGCGGCGGGCTCGTGGTGATCGCCTACGATCCGGCGGGCGTCCGGGCCCTGGAGGCGGTCCCGGCCGGGGTTCCGGTCGTCGGCATCGTCGAGACCCCGGCGAGCCCGCCCACGGACAACCGGCCGTGGGTGTGGACCGACGACCGCGAGGCCGCGTACGAGGCGACCCGGCATCTGCTGTCCCTGGGCCACGAGACCGTGCACTACGTCGCCATCCCCTCCAGCACCCGCCGCACCGGCGCCCGCACCAGCGGCTGGCGACAGGCCCTGAAGGAGGCCGGCGCCGCGCAACCCCGTCCCGTGCAGGGCAGTTGGGGTCCGGCGGGCGGCCACGCGGCGGGCCTCAAACTCGCGAAGGACCCGTCGGTCACCGCGATCCTGTGCGGCAACGACGACCTGGCCCTCGGTGTGCTGCGCGCGCTGCACGAGGCGGGCCGTTCGGTGCCGGGCGAGGTCAGCGTGGCCGGGTTCGACGACGCCCCGCACTCCGCCTATCTGACGCCGTCCCTGACGACCGTACGCCTGGACTTCACCGGTCTGGGCCGGGCCGCGTTCGCCCTGCTGCACGGCGTCCTGGAGGAGTCCGCGCCGATCGCTCCGCATCCCGTGTCCGTACCGGAGTTGGTGGTCCGGGAGAGCTCGGGGCGGCCTTCGGCCTGACTCCCTTGTCACGCCAAGCCCCGTGCGGGCACGTGCCGGTCAGTGCCGGACGTCCCACGCCGGCAGGGGACGCGGTGCCGGGCGCCGGCCCACCCAGCCGTACAGCACCACCGAGCAGACCGCCGCGAGCGCGCACCAGGTCGACACGAACTCCAGCCGCCACAGCAGCCAGCACACCAGGGCGCCCGCCGCTGCCAGGACGCCGAGCAGGGTGAGCCGGGGGTCGCCGGAGAGCAGCAGGGCGCCGACCGTGGCCACCAGGTAGGCGGCGACGAGCAGTTGGGCCTGGGGCAGTCCGATGACGTAGGCCATGGTGTGGCCGCGGATCTCGGCCCGGACCGGGCGGGTCGCGAGACCGTACGCGAGGAACCCGGCCGTCACCGTCCCCACCAGCACGGTCGCGGTCACCCTGCGTCTCGCTCGGCGCGCGGAGGCGCACCACACCCCGAGGGGCACCCACAGCGCGAGGACGGGAAGGGCGATGACGGCCCAGGCGAGGGTGGCGGCGCCGGTTCCGCCACCGGTGTGCCAGACCCGGGCCTCGACCAATTGGTGGGCGCCGAGCAGCAGGGGCAGCGCGGCCAGCGGAAGGTCCCGGGCCCGTCGGGTCCGGGCCACGCAGGCCACGCCGACGGAGGTGATGGCCGCACCCGCCACGAGGTCGGCTGTCGCACTCCAGCACATGACACCACCATGTCAGCCGCGGCCGGGCCCGGGAAATCCGGCACGGCGAGGGGAGGACGAGGAGGAGGGCGGGGTGGCCCGGGGGTGTGGGGTGCAGGGCGTCGTCGCACGCGACAAATGCGGCGACGGCGGCGAACATCGCCGGGATACTGGTCGCCCATGGATGAGGTCGCAGTCGTCGTCGCCCATTCCGAGCGTGCGACGCTGCGCGTCGGCGACGTCTTCCTGAAGGTGGACGCCGATCGGACGCGCCTGGAGCGCGAGGCCGAGGCGATGTCCCTCGCGCCGGTCCCGACTCCGGAGGTTCTGTGGTGCAAGCCGCCGGTGCTCGCGGTCGCCGCGCTCCCGGGGACGACGCTCGGGCGCCTGGGTGGGCCGTCGACCGGGTCGCCGGGGGCCTGGGCTGCGGCGGGCGCCACCATCCGGAAGCTGCACGACGCTCCGCTGCCGTCCCGGCCGGGTCGGGCCGGCCGGGACGTCGTCGCGCTGGCGGCGGAACTCGACGCCGAGTGCGCGGCGCTCGTGACGCACGGCGTCCTGCCCGCCGACCTGGTCACCCGCAACCGGCAGGTCGCCGAGGCCGCGCTCCGGCCGTGGACTCCGGCGTTCACCCACGGCGACCTGCAGATCGAGCACGTCTTCGTCGACGGCGACGAGGTCACGGGCATCATCGACTGGTCCGAGGCGGGCCGGGGTGACGCCCTGTACGACCTCGCCACGTTCACCCTCGGACACGAGGAGCACCTCGACGACGTCCTCGCCGGCTACGGCAGGGACATCGACCTCGACGTGATCCACGCGTGGTGGTCGTTGCGGAGCCTGCTGATCGTCCGCTGGCTGAGCGAGCACGGCTTCGACCCGTTCGCACCGGGCTGCGAGGTCGATGTGCTGACGTCCCGGATGTGAGGTCGCGCGGACCGGAGTGCCCCGGATGCGTCCCGGCGCGGCACCCTGCCGGATGCGAGTGTGCCGGGCACCCTGCCCAACCCGCACCGATGCCTCGCGTGCCTCGGCTCGGCGAACGACGCAGGGATGCCGCGGAGTTGGCCTCACCGGCCTCGACACCCCGCCGCGGCACCCACCCGGCAGCCGGCGGCCTCGGCCCGTATGCCCCCTGGGGCCCGCGCCTCGACAGAGCTGCTCTCACGTCCTCCTCCCTCTGCGGAACCCTCACCCTGCGGCCCCCTCACCCCCCAGGGGGCGCACCCTGAGTCCCCCCGCTCTCCGGGTCGTCCACCCCCTGCGGCTCGCAGATCGCGCTGGGCGGGCGGAAGGAGCGGTCTGTGCCCGAGTCGGTGTTCGTGTGGATGCGGATGGTCTCCAACTGGTCGAGCAGCGAGTCGAGTTGGCGTTCCGTCGGGTCGCGGAAGAACTCCAGGACCGCTCGGTGGAAGGCGTCGCGGAGTTCGGGTGCCATGACGTCGGACGCGTCGAAGCAGAGGGTGCGGGCGCGGGACGTCAGCAGGGACTCGATCTCGCGCTCGACCGGCGTCGCGGACCCCGGCAGCGACAGCCCCGCGGTGTCCGGGAAGAGCGGCCGTACCGCCGGACCCGCCTCGGCGCGCCAGAGCTCCCGCCCGGCCCGGCTCGACAGCCGCGCCACGAGTTCCTGGGCGTCCGGGTCGTCGCTGAAGACGGCCGCCATGTCACCCGCGACCTCGAAGGCGTCCCGGTACGCGGACTTCCCGCCCAGATAGCGGGCGGACGGTTCCACCTTCACGTCCTCGCCCGCGTAGACGTACCGGATGAAGGCGCTCTGGTGCTCGTGCGTGCAGCCGAAGCGGGGCGAGTCGAGCAGTCCGCGGGGCTGTCCGTCGGCCGTGGAGGCGCCCTCGAACGACGTGGTCAGGGACCGTTGGACCGCGTCCGGGGAGCGTTTGCCGAGCAGACGTGCCCAGGTGGTCCAGGCGTTCCTGACGGCCGGGTCGCGCCAGTCGAGCAGGCCCGTGGCCCACTGGACGTAGAGCGTGGGGCCCGCCTGGTGGAGCACGAGGTCCTCGATCCAGTCGGTGCCCGGCCAGCCGGAGGTGGCCTGCGAGGCGAGGCCGACACACCACGTGGGCCGGTCGCCCGGCGCGCCCCGCTTGCTCCACACCAGGCTCTTGAGATCGACCTTCAACGGCACCCAGTAGGTGCGCTGCTTGTTGTCCACGATCAGGGTCGGCGCCCAGGGCGCGAACGCACGCTCGGAGCTCTCGTCGACGAGGGGCCTCAGTTTGTCGCGGCGGGCGTACTCGGTGAGTTCGCCGATGCTGTTGAGGACCGCCACGTCCGGCGGATCGTCGGCCTCCAGCTGTGAGACGAGCGTCTCGCGCAGTGAACGGGTGCCCTCATAGGTGTACGTCCGTCCCGTCCCGTCGTCCAGCTTGTCCAGGGTGGCTTCGAAGGCCTCGCCCTCCTCGCCGGTCCAGGGGCCGAGGACGACGAGCGGGTCGCGGGTGTCGGCCCCGCAGCCGGGGACGAGGGCGAGCAGACAGACCGCGAGGAGGGCGCGCAGGAAGCGGCTCATGCGACGGCTCCCGGTCGGGTGACGACGAGGTACTCACGGCGGTAGCTGTGCAGGGCGCCCGCGATGACGGCCGCGGCTAGCAGGCCCGCGGGGAACACGAACGGGGCGATGCCGTCGAGGGCGGCCAGCCGTCCGTCCGCGAGGCCTTCGTCGATCCGGGCCCGGAGCGTTTCGATGGCCCTCGGGTTCGGCCCCGCGAAGGGACGTTCCTCGGCGATCATCTCGATCGTCGGCGAGGTCCGCTCGGCCAGGACGTCCGCGCCGAGCACGGTCTCGTGCTGGGCGTGCAGGGCGAGCAGGGCGTCGGCGGTCAGGAACGGGACGGTGAGCAGGGGCAGGGCGGCGGCCGCGAGGGGGATGCTCAGCCGGATCCGGAAGCGGCGCCGCAGGAAGGCCACCGTGCGCCACAGTCCGGCGGCGAGGAGACCGAGGGCGAGCGCGGCCACGACCACCGCGGTGATGCCGCCCGCACCCCAGGCGGCCCGGTCGGCGAGGCGTTCGCGCAGTCGCCCCTCCAGGCCGGTCACCCGGTCCACGATCGAGGTCGCGGCGGAGCCGGTCGCGGCCGGGCACTCGGGGTAGGGGTTGCCGCGGGTCGCGACGGTGGCCTGGGAACAGAGCATGCTGCGCGCGTAGGAGAGTTCGGCGTCGCGCAGCACCGGGTCGCCGGCATGTCCCTGGGCCCGGCCGATCCGGCTGGTGTAGTCGACGACCAGCGCGGACACGACCCGCAGTTCCTGTTCCTCGGCGACGGTGAGGGCGCCGCTGCGGGTGACCTGGTTCAGGCTCTGGGTCGCCCGGGCGATCCGGGTCCGGTACCGGTCGCTCAGCCCGCTGAGCTCGGCCGCCCGTCCCTCGTCGAGGTTGCGCTCGGCCTCGCCCTGTGCGATGAGCAGCGAGGCCCGGGCGTCCGCGAGGTCGACCAGGGCGGGCGCGGCACGGTCCCGGAGGTAGGCGGAGTCGCCCCGTGCGCCCGCGTAGGCCCAGCCGAGCGCCCCGAAGGCCACCACGGCGAGCAACGGCAGGGCGACGAGCCGGTCCCGCAGGTATCCGCGGTTGGGCCGGCCGGTGGTGGAGGGCCAGGCGTAGCGGCGGACCCGGCGGGCGAGTTCGGCGGTTACGGCGGCTCCGGCGCGTGCGAGGCGGAGGGTGTCCTGCGCGAGGACGCGTGGGCGGCCGTCCGGAGCCAGTCGGCGATTCTCTTGCCGAGCCATGGGCTGTCCCTGTGGTGTCGGAAGGCGAACGGGCGGATCTCGTAGGCGCGGTCCAGGAGGATCTCGGCCACGGCGGCGTCCTCGGGGGCGGCGGAGCGGGCGGCCTGGTGGGCGAGGGTGACGTAACGGCGGGAGAGGTCCTCGCGCAGCCCGTGTTCGTCGGCCGGGAGGCCGAGCCGGGGGTCGGCGTCGGCGGACAGGGCCGCGAGGCCCGCCGCGTCGAGGGCACCGCGGGCGAGGGCGCCCTGTACGGCCTCCCAGACCTCGACGGTCATCCGGACCCTGGCCGCCTCGTCGGTCAGTCCGTGCGCGTGGAAGAGCAGGGCAAGCCGGTCCAGCACCTCCCGCAGCCGCCGCGGCACGTCGTCGTCACGCTCGGCCCGGCGCACGTACTCGACGCCGATCCGCACGGCCGCGGTCCGCGCGGCGGTCCGGTGCCGCGAGTGCTGCGGTACGGCGTCCAGTTCGCGTACGGCCGCCTCGCGCGCCCTTTCGCCGTCCCGCGCGAGGCGGGCGCGCGCGGCGCCGAACGCGGCGCTGCCGAGGGACGGGTTGCGCAGCCGTACGGCCTCGTAGAAGGTCAGGGCCTCGTGCCGGTGGCCCAGGCGTTCCGCGCAGTGGCCGAGGGCGAGCTTGGGGGCGTACTCGCCGGGGATCGCCGCGTACACCCGGTCGAAGTGGCCCCAGGCCGCGGTGACTTGGTCGCGGGCGAGGGCGAGGAGGCCGTGGTGCCAGTCCAGCCGCCAGTCGTAGGGGGCGCGTCGGGGGCCGATCCGTGCCTCGGCCGCCCGTAACTCCCGTTCGGCGGCGTCCGGTCCGTCGGACGGGTTCCGCAACCGCAGTCGGCAGCGCAGGAGATGGACTTCCGTGGAGTCCGGCCAGTCCCCTATGTGCTGGAGCAGGGCCTCGGGGGCGGCGTCGGCGAGCCGGCTCAGTTCGGCGTGGTGCTCGTCGTGCGGGTCGGGGCGCGGGACGGGCAACCGCTGGGCGACCTCGGCGGGTGACGGCGGGGCGAGGGGGGACGGGGCGTCGGGGGCGGCCCAGTGGGCGAGCGGCGGGGCGGAACCGAGGGCGCCGTCGAGGGCGTAGGGCGACTGGAGGAAGAGCGGGGACGGCTCGAAGGTCTCGGTGCCGGTCCGCAGGGATCTCAACTCACGGAACACGCCCCGTAATTGCTCGTCCATCTCCCGAGCGTCGGCGAACCGCCCGGCGGGGACGCGCAGGGTCGCGCGACGCAGCACCCGGGCGAGCGAGAGCAGACCGAGTCCGCGGGGGACGGGGGCGGTGGCGTCGGCGACGGACCAGGTGTCCTTGGAGCCCGCCGGGACGCGGGAAGCGGGGGCTCCTCGGAGATCCGGCGCGCCTTCGTGACCTGGCACCCCTCCGACACCCGGCACCCCTTGGAGATCCGGCTCCCCCTCGACACCTGGCGCCCCTCCAACACCCCGCACCCCTTGGAGATCCGGCTCGCCTCCGACACCTGGCGCCCCTTCGTGACGTGGCGCCCCTCCGACACCGGGCGCCCTTTGGAGATCCGGCTTACCTTCGACACCCCGCACCCCTTGGAGACCCGGCGCCCCTCCGACACCCGGCGCGTCCTCAACCCCCGGCGCGTCCTCGGCACCCAGCGCCTTCCCGACACCGGGCTTCACCCTCGACTCGGGCCCCGCCCCCGGCTCACGCTCCGGCGTTGGCCCCGCCCCCAGCTTCGGCTCCCGCCCCGACCCCCGCTCGCCGTCTCGCTCCCCCGCCCCCCGAAGCTCCCCCAGCGTCCGCAGATCTCCCAACCGCGCCAGGTCCTCCGCCGACCGGCCCAGCCCGCACAGGCGCCGTAGGGTCTCCCCCAGGCTGAACAGGTCGTCCTGCCCCTTGGATTCGCCGTTCGGGCCCACGGTCGGGGAGCGGAAGCCGTCCGTCGTCATTCCCGGCGCCCCGACGGGACGTACGCTTCCCACGTCGATGATCTTCGTGGTGGTGCCGTCGTGCATGACGTTGTCGGGCTTCAGATCGCCGTAGACCTTGCCCGGCCGGTCGGCGTGCAGATACGCGAGGGCGGAGAGGATCCGCACCCCGTAGGCGAGCACGAACTCGTGGAAACGCCGGTCGCCGAACTCCCCCGGGTTCAGCCGGGCCCGCGCCCGCACCTCCTCCAGCGTGAGCCCGTCCACGTACTGCAGGACGAGGAAGTCGCCGAGTTCGGGATGGTGGCCGTAGTTGAAGACGCGGATGATGTCGTCGTGGCCGAGGTCGACCAGGGCCCGCCGCTCCCGGGCCAGCGCGCCCGCCGCGGCGCCCGCCCGCTCGGGGCGCAGCATCTTGATGGCGACCTCGCGGTCGTCGACCTTGGTGTCGAGCGCGAGGTAGACCTCGCCCATGCCGCCGTAGCCGAGGGGCCGGATCAGCCGGTACTGACCGGCGAGCAACCGCCCCGGGGGCAGGGGCAGTTCCCCGGTGTCGCCGTTCGGGCCCCAGCCGCGGCCGAGCAGGGCGATCGAGGGCAGTACGGTCGGATCGGGGTTCTCGGCGGGCAGTTCCACCTGCGCGGTCCTCAGGTACATCGGCTGCCCGGCGACGACGAGCGGACCGAACGACCCCTCGGATTCCGGAACTTCACCGAACGCACTCCCGCCCCCAGCCCCCTTCATGCCTCCTCAGAATAGGGCCCCGTGCCGGGATTGACCCCTTGGGTTCCTTCGCGAACCGTGAGGCTCCCGGTTCGACGCGGGGCAAGGCCGGGATCGGCGTCCCGCGCGGATCGGCGCCCCTCTAGAGTGAGGGGTCCCTGTCAGAAGGGTCCGGACCGCAGCCGTCCAGGCCAGGAGCGGTGAGGGAGACACGGTGACCCTGCGCGAGCACGATCCGGAGTCCGTCGGCGGCTACCGGATCGAATCGCGGATCGGGACCGGCGGCATGGGTGTCGTCTATCTCGGCCGATCGGCGTCGGGACGGGCCGTCGCCGTCAAGGTCGTCCACACCCGCTACGCCGACAACCCGGAGTTCCGGGCCAGGTTCCGGCAGGAGATCGCCGCCGCCCGGCGGGTCAGCGGCGCCTTCACGGCACCGGTCGTGGACGCCGACCCGGAGGCGGCACGGCCGTGGATGGCCACGGCGTTCGTCCCCGGCCGGACGCTCGCCGACCGGGTCGACGAGGTGGGACCGCTGGAGTGGCCCGCGCTGCGCCGCCTCGGCACCGAACTCGCCGAGGCGCTCCGGGAGATCCACCGCGCGGAGGTCGTGCACCGGGATCTCAAGCCGAGCAATGTGCTGCTGCTGGAGGGCGAGGGCGACGACGGGGCGGTCCGGGTCATCGACTTCGGCATCTCCCGCGCGGCCGACAGCGATGTGCGCACCCAGACCGGCATGGTGATGGGATCGCCGCCCTTCATGGCCCCGGAGCAGTTCAGCCGACCGCACGAGGTCGGCCCCGCCGTGGACGTCTTCTCGCTGGGCGCGGTCCTCGTGTACGCGGCCACCGGGCACAGCCCCTTCGAGGCGGAGAACGCCTACCTGGCCGCGTACAACACCGTGCACGGCGAGCCCCGCCTGGGTGAACTGCCCGGCGGACTGCGCCCGTTGATCGCCCGGTGTCTCGCGAAGGAGCCCGCGGACCGGCCCACGTCGGGTGAGGTGCTGGAGGCACTGGCAGCGCTGCCCGAGGAGCTGACCGACGGAACACCGGCCGAAGAACCCACCCCGGCCCCGGAGATCCCGCCGACGGAGACGGTGACCTCGCCGCTCGGTGGCACCGAGGCCGTCCGGCCCGGGCCTCTCAGGCGCCGCCTGCTTCTCCGAGACAGCACGGACCGCGGGCATCGCGGACGAAGGCTGTGGGCCGCCGTCGCCGTGGTGGCCCTCCTCGGCGGGACCGGCGCGGCCGCGGTCGCCGTGGTGACCGACGACCCGGTGAGCACGGTCGACGACGCCGTGCCGGCCGCCCCGCGGACATCCTCCGCCGGCCCGGCCCCGGCGGGCTGGCGGCCCTGGCACAACGCGCTGGGCTCGGACGGGAAGGACCAGCCGATGGGTCTCGGTCCCTCGTGCACCCCCGACGCGCTCGGCGTCTTCTGCGCCTCCGAGCAGGTCGCGCTGATGCGGCTGGACCCTGCCTCGGGAAACACCGACTGGACGAAGCCCATGAGCCGCAAGCAGGTCGACGGCTTCACGCTGCGGCAGCCCGTGGTCCGGGACGGCACGGTGTTCGTCTACGGCGCGGACCGCTCGCAGGGCGTCGACGCGTACGACGCGAGAACGGGCGAGCTCCTGTGGCAACTGAAGGGCCCACTGGGCGACTTCGAGTACCTGGGCGGGTCCCTGCTCGTCCGCCTCGACCCGCTGGACTCCTCCGGCTCCGCGCGCTATGCGGCGTACGAGCCGCGCACGGGCAAGGAGTTGTGGCGGCGCGAGCTGAGCACCTCCTCGCCGAGCCCCCTCTACGAGGGCCCCGAAGGCACCCTCTACGCGGACCTGCGCGGCGGCTCCGGCGGTATCGCCCGGGTCGACGCGCGGACCGGCCGGACACTGAGCAGCGTGACGGCCCCGAAGGGCGACCTCTGGCTCGCCACGATCCATGACAGCACGGCCTACTACGCCCGCTGGCAGGACGACTCGGGCGTCTCCGCCGACTTCTTCGTCCAGGACCTGGGCAGCGGCAGGACCCGCCGGATCGACTTCCCCTGGAGCGTCGAGCCGGAGGCGCCACCGCTGGTGCACGGCGACACGCTGTACATCTTCGACTACGGCAACGAGACGCTGCTCGCCCTCGACGTCAAGCGCGGCAAGCCCCTGTGGTCCAGCTCGCGCGACCTGCGCGTCTTCAGCGAACCGTCCTACCACGACGGCCGGTTGTACGTGACGATGCCGGACACCAGCATCCTGGCGCTGGACCCGCGGACGGGGAAGGAGATCGGCCGCACCTCCCCGTCCTTCGACACGGCGGGCCGCTCCTTCGAGGAGTTGTCCCCGAGCTCGGTGCCACCGCTGCTGGTGGGCGATGTGCTGTACGGGGTCACCGGCCCGGGCGTCTTCTCGGTGCCGGACGTCACCTGAGCGGAGGACGTGCGTCCCCTGAGCGGAGGACGTGGGCCGGGCAGGGAGCAGGGCGTGGGCCGGGCACATGTGCCCGGCCCACGGCCTGTGGGACGGATCAGTAGGTGTGCAGGGTCAGCCCGTAGCGGTTGAGGATCTCGTTGACGGGCTGGAACCAGGTCTCGCCGCCGCTGGAGCAGTTGCCCCAGCCGCCGGAGGTGACGCCCTGGGCCTGGTCGCCGCTGATGAACGAGCCGCCGGAGTCACCGGGTTCGGCGCAGACGCTGGTCTTGGTCATCTGGTGGACCGCGCCCTGGCTGTAGTTGACGGTCTCGTTCATCGCGAGCACCGTGCCGCAGTGCCAGTGGGTGGTCGAGCCCGAGCGGCAGATGGAGGAGCCGACGGGTGCCACGTTGGAGCCGCGCACCAGCTGGTCGGAGACGGTGCCCCAGCCGAGCACGACCGGGACGGTCCACCAGCCGCTGCCCACGTTGACCCAGGCGTAGTCGTCGCCCGGGAAGGACGAGCCCTGGAAGTTGCCGACGTAGCTGCGGTCCCAGCCGTAGACGCTGCCGGTGTGCTGGTCGCAGTGCCCGGCGGTGACGAAGCCGCCGTGGACGGAGAAGCCGATGGAGCAGCGGACGTTGCCGGTGTAGTAGGGGTCGCCGCCTACGGTGCCGGCGGCGAACGTGGTGGGCGCGGAGGCCACTTCGTGCACGGTGACGGGGCCTGCCTTGCGGGCCTTGGCGACGAACGCGCGGACATCGTTGTCACCCTGTCGGCCGCGGACGACGTTCACCACGACCGTGCTGGCCTTCTGGTCGACGTGCCAGCTGCTGACGGCGTCCGGTGCGGGGAGCTTGTCGATCCTGGCCTGGGTGGCGGCGAGTTCGCGGGCGCTGTGGGCGACCGTGCGGACGGCGGCGCCGGTGGCGCGGATGTCCCGGAGGGTTCCGGCGGAGGCGCCGGGGGTGACGGCGACGGTGAGGGTGCCCCGGTCGGCCTCGAACCAGGAGCCGCCGTACGACTCGCCGGCGGCCTTGCGTGCCACGGGCTCCACGGCCGTGGCCTGCTTCTCGGCGGCGAGCCTCGTCTCGGCCTCCTGGCGCGAGAGGCCGAAGTCCCGCTGCATCGCGGTGAGGAGGCCGGCCGAGGCGGGGGCCTTCTCCTCGGCGGTCGCGGGGGTCGTGGCGGCGGTCGCGCCGGCGCCGAGCAGGAGCAGGACGGCCAGGCCCGCGCGCAGGATGCGGGTGCGTCTCATGGAGATTGCCCTTCGTTGTACCAACGGGATGGCAGTGTTCTCTGAGAGCGCTCTCAGTGGTGTGGCCCGGCAGAGCCTAACCGCACCTTCCTGTCAGGTCCATACCAATTTCAGCGCGAAATTTTCGTGTACCCGGCACCCCTTTGTCGGGCGGAGATCGCGGGCGATAGTAGGGAGACCTTGCTCCCCGCACCTGAAGGAAAGCGATGACGCGGAAGAAAGCCCTGGTGGTTCGCGGTGGTTGGGAGGGGCACCAGCCGGTCCGGGCCACGGAGCTCTTCCTGCCCTTCCTCCGTGACCATGCCTACGACGTCCGGGTCGAGGAGTCGACCGACGTGTACGCCGACGCCGACGCCATGGCCGGGACCGACCTCGTCGTGCAGTGCGTGACGATGTCGGAGATCAAGCCCGAGCAGCTGTCGGGGCTGACCGCGGCGGTGGTGGCGGGGACCGGCCTCACCGGCTGGCACGGCGGGATCGCCGACTCCTTCCGGGCCTCCTCCGACTATCTCCACCTCGTGGGCGGACAGTTCGCGACCCACCCCGGCAAGGAACCGTGCGAGCGTCAGGGGGGCGAGGCCGACAACTTCCTCCCGCACACCATCGCCGTGACCGAGCTCGGCCGTGAGCATCCGATCACGGCGGGGATCGAGGACTTCGAGCTGCACACCGAGCAGTACTGGGTCCTGCACGACGACCTGATCGACGTGCTGGCCACCACCACCCACCCGGCGCGGTCCTGGCAGCCCTGGCACCGCCCGGTCACCTCACCGGCGGTCTGGACCCGGCAGTGGGGCGCCGGACGGGTCGTGGTGACGACCCCGGGGCACAGCCTCGACGTGCTGGAGAACCCGAACGTCCGTACCGTCATCGAGAGGGGCATGCTGTGGGCGACGCGCACCGCATCGGCGTCGTAGGGCTCGGCGTCATCTCCCGCGCCTACCTGGACACGCTCGTCGGCCGTGCCGCGGTGCGGGTCACCGCGGTCGCCGACCTCGACGCCTCCAGGTCGGCCGCCGTGGCCGCCGAACTGCCGGGCGTCCGGGCGCTGTCCGTCGAGGAGCTGCTGAACAGCCCCGATGTGGACACGGTGTTGAACCTGACGATTCCCGCGGCCCACGCGGAGGTCGCGCTCGGCGCCGTCGCGCACGGCAAGAACGTCTACGGCGAGAAGCCGCTGGCCGCCGAACTCGCCGACGCCCACGCGGTGTTGGAGGCCGCGGCGAAGGCATCCGTGAGGGTGGGCTGCGCTCCGGACACGGTCCTCGGCACCGGGATCCAGACGGCACGGGCGGCAGTGGAGGCCGGTGCCATCGGCCGCCCCCTCTTCGCCGCGGCCGTCATGGTCACCCCGGGCCACGAACGCTGGCATCCCCAGCCCGACTTCTACTACGCCCCCGGCGGCGGCCCACTGCTGGACATGGGGCCGTACTACCTGTCCTCGCTGGTGCATCTGCTGGGCCCGGTGCGTGCCGTGATCGGGGCGTCGAGCCGGCTGCGCTCCGAACGGGTCATCGGCTCGGGACCCCGCGCGGGCGAGCGGATCCCGGTCGAGGTGGACAGCCATGTCTCCGGTGTCCTCGAACACGAAAGCGGGGCCCTGACCACGCTCACGACCAGCTTCGACGGCGTGGCCAGCACGGCGGCGCCGATCGAGGTGCACGGCGAGAGGGGCACCCTCACGGTCCCGGATCCCAACCACTTCGACGGCGAGGTACGGCTCCTGGAGCTCGGTGCGGCCGACTGGCGCGGCCTCCCGCCCTCGGCCGGGTACGTCGGTGGCACGCGGGGCGTCGGGCTGCTCGACTTCGTCGCCGCCGACGACGGGCGGGCGGCGCGGGCGAGCGGTGAACTCGCCCTGCACGTCCTGGAGACGATGACGGCGCTGTTGCGCTCCTCGGCCGAGGGGCGCCGGATCGAGTTGTCGACGTCGGTGGAGCGGCCGCTGGCGGTGCCGTTGACGCCCGCGGAGAAGTGGCGCTGATCAGTCCACGGGCCAGGTGTGCGCGGGTGCGTTGAGGTGCATGTAGTCCATGTACATCAGCGTCATCCGCCGCAGCGCCTCCTGGCGGTCGCAGCCCGCCTTCTCCAGGTGGTGGACCGTCTCCGCCTGCCACAGCGCGCCGTTGCGGCCGGTGACACAGCGCTGCTCGATGACGCCGAGCAGGGGCTCGCGCCACTCGGCGTCCATGCCGGCCAGTTCCAGACCCCGGTGGGCGAGGGGCAGCAGGCGCCGCAACACCAGTTCCGTGACCGGCACTTCGCCCACTCCGGGCCAGTACAGGCGGGCGTCGATGCCGTCACGGGACGCGGTGTGCAGGTTCTCCTCGGCGACCGAGAAGGACATCCGCGTCCACACCGGCCGGTCCTCGTCGACGAGGGCGCGGGTCAGGCCGTAGTAGAAGGCGCCGTTGGCGATGATGTCGGCGACCGTGGGTCCGGCGGGCAGCACCCGGTTCTCGATGCGCAGGTGCGGGCCGCTGTCGGTGACGGCGTAGATCGGGCGGTTCCAGCGGTAGATCGTGCCGTTGTGCAGGGTGAGTTCGCCCAGTTCCGGAACGCCGCCGCCGTCGAGGGCCCGCTGCGGGTCCTCCTCGTCGCAGATCGGCAGGAGGGCCGGGAAGTAGCGGACGTTCTCCTCGAACAGGTCGAAGACGCTGGTGATCCAGCGCTCCCCGAACCACACCCGGGGCCGTACGCCCTGTGCCTTGATCTCCTGGGGGCGGGTGTCGGTGGCCTGCTCGAAGAGCGGGATGCGGGTCTCGCGCCACAGCTCCTTGCCGAACAGGTAGGGCGAGTTGGCCGCGAGGGCGATCTGGACGCCCGCTACCGCCTGGGCGGCGTTCCAGTAGGCCGCGAACTCCTTGGGGGCGACCTGGAGATGGAACTGGGTGCTGGTGCAGGCGGCCTCGGGGGTGATGGCGTCGGCGTACATCGCGAGGCGTTCCACGCCGTCGACCTTGATGCGCAGGTCCTCGCCGCGGGCCGCGAAGATCTGCTCGTTGAGGAGCCGGTAGCGCGGATCGCCGGACAGGGCGGTCTCGCCCACGTCCGACTCGCCCAGCGTCGGCAGGATGCCCACCATGATCAGGTGCGCGCCGACCGCCGCGGCTCGTTCCTCGGCGTGGTTGAGCGCGTCCCGGATCTCCTGCTCCCAGGAGCCGGGGCCGCCGGACAGGAGCCGGCGGGGCGGGATGTTGATCTCCAGGTTGAAGCGGCCCAGCTCGGTCGACCAGGCGGGGTCGGCGATCGCCTGGAGCACCTCGGTGTTCCGCATGGCGGGGAGGCCGTCGGCGCCCACCAGGTTGAGCTCGATCTCCAGCCCGACCTGCGGCCGCTCGCTCTCGAACCCGGACTCGCGCAGCATCTGCGCGAGGACGTCGAGGCAGGTGTGCATCTTGTCCCGGTACCGTCGGCGGTCCTCCCGCGTGAACACCAGGGCCGGCACGTCACGTCCCATCGGGCCCTCCCGAGTGCCCTCGGCGGATACCTCTTCCGTCCCAGGGTCCCACCAAAGAGGCTCGCCAAACAGTCGGCGGGCGGTGTGCGACGCGCCGCTCACAGAACGTGTGCCCCGCCGCGCAGCCAGAGGGGGGCGGCGCCGAGGGGGATGCGCACCCCACGCCAGGCGGGGCCGGTGATCGGCCCTCCCGGGCCCGCGTACGGCAGCCACTCCCCCGGCGGGAACCACACCTGCCGCCGCCCTCCCGGCGCGTACAGCGGGGCGACCAACAGATCGGGGCCCAGCAGGTACTGGAGGTCGGCCGCGTGGGCGTCCGGGCGGCCGGGGTGGTCCAGGGCCATGGGGCGGGCGAGCGGCTCCCCGGTGCGGACCGCGTCGGCGGCGGCCGAGCGGACGTACGGCAGCAGGCTCGCGCGCAGCCGGGCCGCGTGCAGGACGGCCGCGTAGGCCTCCTCGCCGAAGTCCCAGGGCAGCCGGGACGTCATGCCGTGGAACCGGCTGAGCGGCGAGAGCAGCCCGAACTGGGCCCAGCGGACGAAGAGTTCGGGGTCGGGCGTGCCGTGGAACCCGCCGATGTCGTGGCTCCAGAAGG
This sequence comes from Streptomyces sp. LS-MS-L19, assembly GCF_058382285.1. Lineage (NCBI taxonomy): Bacteria > Bacillati > Actinomycetota > Actinomycetes > Kitasatosporales > Streptomycetaceae > Streptomyces > Streptomyces sp. LS-MS-L19. Next base: position 1,014,255 of record NZ_JBYCLL010000001.1, read on the forward strand.
GGTGCCCGGAGAAGGACAGCGAGAGGCCCGCGCGCAGGGTGGACGCCAGGTCCTGCCAGCTCGCGTTGGGGTCGCCGGTCCACTTGGCGCCGTGCCGCTGGCCGCCCGTCCAGGTGGAGCGGCCCCAGGTCAGGCCGTGGCCGGCCACTTCCCGGGTGACCTCGGCGACGAGGTCGTTGAAGAGGAGGGGGTAGAGGTTGTGCAGCCGGTCGCCGGTCATGCCGTCGTACGCCACCGCCGCCGCGGGGACCGCCTCGCCGAAGTCGGTCTTCAGGACGGCGGCCCCGTCGGCGAGGACCCGGCGGACGCGGTCCCGGAACCAGTCGGCGGCGTCGGGGTGGGTCAGGTCGAGGACGGCGGAGTCCGGGTGCGCCCCGCCCCAGACCTGGCCGGTCCAGGTGGCGCCCGAAGTGGTGCGCAGGAACCAGCGGTTGCGGTCCGCCTCCGCGAAGTACGGGCTGTCGACGCTGATGTACGGGTTCATCCAGAGGGAGACGTGGAAGTCCTGTCCGGCCAGGTCGGCCAGCAGTCCGCGCGGGTCGGGGAACGCCTCGGTGTCCCATTCCAGGTCCGACCAGCAGCCGTGCCGCTGCCAGTAGGTGTCGATGTGCAGCACGTCGCAGGGGAAGCCGAGTTCACGGATCCGGCGGGCCCGCTCGCGCACCTCGGCGGCGCTGTCCGGGCGGAATCCGCCGGAGATCCAGGGGCCGAAGGCCCACGCCGGGGGCAGGAGGGCGGGCCCGGTCAGGTCGCGGTAGGTGCCCAGGCACTCGGCGGGGGTGCCGGAGATCAGGTAGTAGTCGAGCTCCTCGTCGGGGACCATCAGCGACCAGGCGCCGGTGTTGCTGTGGGCGAGGTCGAAGGAGGCCGCGGTGGTGGTGTCCACGAGGACGGCGTAACCCCGGCTGGAGAGCAGGAAGGGGACGGCCTTGTAGGAGCGGGTGCCGGTCGAGCCCTGGGCGTCCTCGACCCAGCAGTCGACCTGCCGGCCGCGCAGGTCAAGGCCGGTGAAGCGCTCGCCGAGCCCGTAGAAGTGCTCGTCGGGCTCGGTCAACCAGCTGTCGTGGTGGGCGAGTCGGCCGTCCGCGAGGGTGGTGACACCGAGGGGCAGGACGGTCGTGCGGTCGCTGGGGTCGCTCACCTCCGTCGCCTGGAGCAGGTGACAGTCCGCCAACTCGACCGTCAGAGGCGCCAGATGGACGGTGAGACGCAGTGACTCGAGGCGGAGGGTGAGGGTGTCCGGTGACTGCTCGACCGTGCAGCGGGTGTCGGTCGGGGCGGTGACGACGGACACCCGGGGTGTCGCGGGCACGTCGTCCAACCGCAGGGTGATCCGCAGGGAGTTGGCGGTGGCGGGGCGCAGGAGGAGGGTTCCGGTACGGCCGGACGCGGTGCGGACGTCGAGGGTCACCCCGTCCTGGCCGGCCCGGGTGACGCGGGCGCCGGCCAGGGGGTCGAGCGCGACCGGGACCAGGGACGGAGGAGGGGCCACCCAGGGGGTGCGGTCGCGAGGATGCATGGCGATCAGCCCCTCACACTGCCCGTGGTGAGCCCGCCGACGATGAAGCGCTGGAACAGGGCGAAGACGCACACCACCGGGACGCTGATGAGGGTGGCGGTCGCCATCAGGGCGCCCCAGGACGTCCCGTGCTGTCCGACGAAGGCGTTCAGCAGGACCGTGACGGGCTGGACGTCCGGGCTCTGGGCGAGGGTGAGGCCGAACAGGAACTCGCCCCAGCCGATCAGGAAGGACAGCCCGGCCGCCGCGACGACACCGGGCGCCATGAGCGGCAGGACGACCCGCAGCAGCACACCGGGCAGCCCGCAGCCGTCCACCAGGGCCGCCTCCTCCAGCTCCGGGGAGACACCGCGCATCACCGGCCGCAGCACGATCACGGTGAAGGGCAGCGTCAGGGTGGTGTCGGCCGCGATCAGACCCAGGTAGGTGTCGGTGAGCCCGGCCCGGCGTTCGAGGATGAACAGCGGGGCCGCCAGCACGATGGCGGGCGGCAGCTGGGCGACGAGGAGCGCGAGCACCATGGCGCCCGAGCCGCGCATCCGGACCCGGGCGAGCGCGTAGGCGAGCGGGACGCCGAGCAGCAGGGTCAGCGCGACCACCCCGCTGGAGATGACCAGGCTGTTGAGCAGGGCCCGGGTCAGGCCCTCGTAGCCCAGGGCCGTCGAGTAGTTCTCGCCGGTGACCGGGCCGGGGGCCCACTGCGGGTCCGGCGCCTCGATGCGCTCCGGGCGGGTGAGGCTGGTCTTCACCATCCAGTACACCGGCAGCAGGAAGACCGCGGTGACGGCCGTGGCGGCCGCGGTCAGCAGCCAGGGGTGGCGGGCGGCTCTCATACGGCACCCCCCGCCGGCTCTTCCTCACGCCGCAGCCGTCGTACGTACCACACGCCCACGAGCAGCGGTACGACGAGCAGCAGCAGGCCCGCCGCCGCCCCCTGGCCGAACCGGAAGAACGTGAAGAAGACCTCGTAGACGTAGAGGGAGAGGACGCGGGTGGCGTCGACGGGGCCGCCGCCGGTCATCACGAAGACGAGGTCGAAGACCTTGAACGTGTAGAGGAGGCCGAGGAGGAGGACGGTCACCGACACGGGCCGCATCAGTGGAAGGGTGATGTGGCGGAAGCGCTGCCAGGCGCTCGCGCCGTCGATCTCGGCGGCCTCGTGGAGCGCGGGGTCGATGGTGTGCAGGCCCACCAGGAGCAGCAGCATGTTGAAGGGCACGCCCACCCAGACGTTGGCGAAGACCACTCCGGCCATCGACGTGGACGGGTCGGTGAGCCAGTCGTGGGACAGGCCGAACGGTTCCAGCAGGGCGTTGTAGGCGCCGGATTCCGCGTCCAGCATCCAGCGGAAGAGGGTGCCGCTGACCACCGGGGGCAGCAGCCAGGCGACCAGCAGGAGGGAGCACAGCAGGCCGTTCAGGGGGAAGGGGCGGGCGAAGAGCAGGGCCAGGGCGAAGCCGATCGTGAACTGGAGCAGCAGCGAGGCCAGGGTGAAGACCAGGGAGAGGCGCACGGAGTCCCAGAAGGCCGGGTCGTCGGTGACGCTGCGGTAGTTGTCCAGTCCGTTGAACCGCTCGGCTCCGCCCAGGAGTTGGCCGAGGTCGACGTCGTGGACGGAGGTCCAGACGTTGTAGAGGAGCGGGTAGGCCAGGAAGAGGGCGAGGAAGACCAGGCCCGGCAGACAGAAGAGGTAGCCGGTGCGGGTGCGGCGCGCCGAGGGCTGTTTCACTGCTCGTCCAGGGCTTTGTCGATCTTCCCGGCCGCGGTCCTGGCCGCCGCGGACGGGGACGCGGACCCGGTGAGCACGGCCTGCTGCGCCTCGCCGACGGCCTGCGAGGCCTCGGCGTAGTGGGCGCCGTACTGGCGCGGCCGGGCGAGGGGCAGCTGGCTGAGGAAGAGCCGCAGGGCCGGGTCGGAGGCCCAGCTGCCCCGGTCGGCGAGGTCCTTGCGGGCGGGGAGTTCACCGAAGGACACCAGGTACGGCACCAGGACCGAGGGGCGCTGGGTGTACTCCAGGACCTCCCACGCCTTGTCGATGTGCTTGCTGCTCGCCATGACGACCCAGTTCTCCCCGCCGAGGCAGGTGGCGGCCTCCTTGTCGCGGGGCAGGGCGACGACGTCCCAGTCGAAGTCGGCCTTCTTGAGGGTGGGGATCTGCCAGGGGCCGTTGATCTGCATCGCGGCGCGCTGGTTGAGGAAGCGGGTGTTGACGTCCTGCTGGGTCCAGCCCACGCACTGCTCGGACAGGGAGCCCTTGGCGATCAGTTCGTCCTGGAAGGCCAGGGCGGTGGCGCCGTAGGTGCGGAAGGTGTCCAGGTCGCCGCCCGCCTGCCAGAGGAACGGCAGGAACTGGAAGACTCCCTCCTCGGTCTTGATCGCGCTGAGCGCCAGGCCGTAACGGTCGCCGCTGGTCAGCTTCTGGGCGGCGGAGGCGAGTTCGTCCCAGGTGGTGGGGGGTTCGACGCCGGCGGCCTTGAGCATGCGGGTGTTGCAGTACAGGGCGAGGCAGTTGCTGTTGTTGGGGATGCCGAGGGTCTTTCCGCCGACCTGGCAGCCGTCCCAGGGGCCTTTGTAGTACTGGTCGCCCTGGCCCCACTTCTCGACTCTCGCGGTGAGGTCGGCGAGCAGCCGGCTGCCGCCGAGGGTGTTCATGGAGACGTTGTCGACGATCGCGAGGTCGGGCAGGTCGCCGGAGATCGCGCCCAGGGTGATCTGGCGTTCCAGCTCCGCGAAGGGGAAGCTGCGGCGCTCGATCCTGACGTCCGGGACGCCGGCCTCGATGTCCTTGATCAGGCGGTTCATTCCGGGCTGGAAGTTGTCCAGGGTGAAGTAGTCCCACCAGCGCAGGGTCACCGGACCCGACTCGGTGGAGCTGCACGAGGCCAGACCGAGGGCGGCGGTGGCCGCAGCCGCGCCGGAGACCCGCAGGAAACCGCGGCGGTCGACGGGGTACGACATGGTCTGCTCCCAGAGGTTCGATGATCGGGCACAGAAACCGGCGTATCAGAAATCCAGGTCTATATCGGGGAAATCGGGGAGGTCGGTCTCGGGTTCCGAGCCCGGTACCGACGGGCAGCGGCCCGTGCTCCCGCGCAGGGTGATCAGGGGTTTCAGCAGGACGTGCCGGGGCGGCGCGTCGGGTGAACGCAGCCGCCGCAGCATCAGGTCGACGGCGACCCGGCTCATCTCCTTGGCGGGGATGTCGGCCGCGGTCAGGGGCGGGTTCACCTGTTCGGCCCAGGGGCTGGCGGCGACACCGACGACGGAGAAGTCGCGGGGCACGCTGCGGCCGTTGCGGGTGAGGCCGCGGTAGACGCCTTCCAGGGCGGCCTCGTTCAGGGTGACCAGGGAGGTCGTCGCCGGGTCGTCGGCCAGGATCCGCTCCACGACGCGCTCGCCCGAGGCGAGGTCGTCGCCGCAGAGGTAGGTCCGCGGGGTGAGGAGCAGTTTCTTCATCGTCTCGGTGTAGCCCTCGTCGCCGAGCCGGGCGAAGCCGTAGCCGCTGTTGAAGAGCTGCTCGGACCGGTTGACGAAGGCGATCCTGCGGTGGCCGAGGTCGGCGAGGTGCTGGACGCAGCCGCCGGCCAGTCCGGCGAAGTCGAGGTCGACCCAGCCGGACACGTCGGCCCGGTGGTTGCGGCCGATGGCCACGAAGGGGAAGCCGGCCTCGGCGAGCCGCTCGACGCGGTCGTCCTCACGGCGGATCTCCATGACGATCACACCGTCCACCCGCCGCTCGTCGACCATCCGCCGGAACGAGGGGTCGTCCTGGTCGCCGGCGGGCGCGAGCAGCAGATCGTAACCGTGCGCGGCGGCGGTCTCGGCCACTCCACCGACGAAGGCGAGCTGCATGGTGGTGTAGTCGCGGAGGCGGCCGGCGGGGGGGTAGAGGAGTCCTAGGGTGTGGGTGCCGCCGGTGGTGGGGGCGGGTGGGGGTGTGGGCGTGGGTCGGCCGGTGGGGGGCGGCGTGGGCGTGGCACCGTCGGTCGGACCTGGCCTGTGCGCGCCGACGCCGGCGGGGCCCAGCGGCTGCATGTTGGCCCCGGTGGGGGGCGGCGTGGGCGTGCCACCGTCGGTGGGGCTCTGGCTGCGCGTGCGGCCGCCGGTGGGGCCGGGCGTGGGTGCGGCTCGGCCGGGCGGGCCCGGCGTGGGCGGCCCCTCGCTGGTGGGGTCCGGCGGCTGCGTGTCGGCGCCGGCGGTATCCAGCGTGAGTGTGTCTCCGCCGGTGGGGCCCGGCGGGGGCGTGCCAGCGTCGGTGGAGCCCGGCGTGAGTGTGCCGACGTCCGTGGAGCCCGGCGTGAGTGTGCCGGCGTCGGTGGGGCCCGGCGTGGGCGTGTCGGGGACCGGCTCGTCGGTTCTGGTGTGCGGGGTCATGGTCAGCCGGCCGGGAGGGACTGTTCGGCCCAGATGGTCTTGCCCAGCGGGCCCTGGCGGGTGCCCCAGCCCTGGGTGAGCTGGGCGACCATGTGCAGTCCGCGCCCGCCCTCGTCGTAGGTGCGGGCGCGGCGCAGGTGGGGCGCGGTGTTGCTGGCGTCGGAGACCTCGCAGATCAAGGTCCGGTCGCGGATCAGCCGGAGGCCGATGGGTACGGCGCCGTAGCGGATGGCGTTGGTGACCAGCTCGCTCACCACCAGCTCGGTGACGAAGGCCGCCTCCTCCAGGCCCCAGGCGGTGAGCTGGCGGGTGGCCTGGGCGCGGGCGTCGGCCACGATCGACGGGTCGGAGGGCAGGGCCCAGGCGGCGACCTGGTCGGCGTGCAGGGCGCGGGTGCGGGCGAGGAGCAGGGCGACGTCGTCGGCGGGGGTCGCGGGCAGCAGGGCCCGCAGGATCGTGTCGCAGGTCGCCTCCAGCGAGGTGACCGGGCCGGCCAGCGCCGCGCGCAACCGCTCCAGGCCGAGGCCGACGTCACGGTCACGCGCCTCGACCAGGCCGTCGGTGCAGAGGGCCAGCAAACTGCCCTCGGGCAGCTCCACCTCGGTGCACTCGAAGGGCAGCCCGCCGACGCCGAGCAGCGGCCCCGGGGTCAGCTCGACCACCCGGGCGGTGCCGTCGGGGAGCAGGACGACGGGCGGGACGTGCCCCGCGCTGGCGAAGGTGCACACCCGGGACACGGGGTCGTAGACGGCGTAGAGGCAGGTCGCGCCGATCTCGCCGCTGACGAGATAGGGCTCGTCGGGGGCGATGTCCTCCCTGTCGGTGGCGAGATGGGTGACGAGGTCGTCGAGGTGGGTGAGGAGCTCGTCCGGGGGCAGGTCCACGTCGGCGAGGGTGCGGACGGCGGTGCGCAGCCGGCCCATGGTGGCGGAGGCGTGGATGCCGTGCCCGACCACGTCCCCGACGACCAGGGCCACGCGGGTGCCGGACAGCGGCACGACGTCGAACCAGTCGCCGCCGACTCCGGCGCCGCTCCCGGCGGGCAGATAGCGGTACGCCACCTCGACGGCCGCCTGCCGGGGCAGGTCCCTGGGCAGGAGGCTGCGCTGGAGGGTGAGGGCGTTGGTGCGTTCGCGGGTGTAGCGGCGGGCGTTGTCGACGCCGACCGCGGCCCGGCCGGCGAGTTCCTCGACGAGGATCAGGTCGTCCGCCTCGAAGGGCGGGGAACCACCGATCCGGCTGAAGACCGCGACGCCGAGGGTGATGCCCCGGGCGCGCAGCGGGGTGGCCATGACGGAGTGGAAGCGGTACTCCTCGTTGCGTGCGGTGCGGGCCTCGTGGTCGGCGATCCAGCGCGCGAAGTCGGGGTCGTCGGCGCCGCTGAGCACCGGTTTCCCTTCGGCGAGGCAGCGGGCGGGCGGCGAGAACGGCGGGTAGGTGTCCATGCCGCCGAGATCGATGGCGGCCTCGGGCACGGCTTCCCCTTCGGCGGCGGACTGGTGGGCGACGCGGCGCAGCACCACGGCCGCGTCGACCGGCCCCGGCACCGGCTCCTCCCCGCGCAGCACGGAGTCGAGGAGGTCCACGCTGACGAAGTCGGCGAGCCGCGGGACGGCGAGGTCGGCGAGTTCCTGGGCGGTGCGGGTCACGTTCAGGGTGGTCCCGATCCGGGCCCCGGCCTCCTGCAACAGGACCAGCCGCTGCCGGGCGGCGTGCTGGTCACTGCTGTCGAAAGCGGCGGTCCCCACACCGACGATCTCACCGGTGGCGGGGTCACGAACGGGCCAGAGCTCGATGACCCAGGCACGGTGGCGGGCGTCCGGGAGGGGGGCGACGGCGACGGGTACGGCACCGGGGGCACAGGACGGTTCGGGCGCCAGACACTCGTAACGCATCGGGATGCCTTCCTCGGCGACCCGCCGGACACAGTGGAGGAAGCCGTCGTCGGAGGAGGGGGGAAGCGTGGCCTGGAGGTGGGGGGCATGCTCGGGGCTGGTCCGGAGAGCGGGCTCGGGGCTGGCTTCGGGAGCGGGCTTGGGGCCGGCTTCGGGAGCGGGCTCGGGTCCGGCCTTGGGCTCAGCTCCGGGATCGGGCTCTCGACTCCACTGGCGAGTGACCTCGGGTCCCGCTGCAGGTCCGGCTTCGGGAGCGGGCTCGGGTCCGGCCTTGGGCTCAGCTCCGGGATCGGGCTCTCGACTCCACTGGCGAGTGGCCTCGGGTCCCGCTGCAGGTCCGGCTTCGGGGGCGGGCTCGGGGTTGGCCTGGGGGGCGGGCTCGGGTCGGGCCTGGGGGGCGAGTTCGGTTGCGGGCCCAGGTCCTGCCTCGCGAGCGGACTCGGGGACCGCCGCGGGTCCGGCTTCGGCAGCGGGCTCGGGGTCGGCCTGGGGAGCGGGCGCGGAATCGGGAGCGGGCCCGACCTCGACAGCGGACTCGCGACCCGCCTCGTGATCAGACCTGGGGCCCGCCTCGGGACCGGCCTCGTGCGCGGGGCCCGTTCCGCCCTGCGCAACCGCGTTACGGCGCCATGCGCCGGATGCGGCCGTGTGGGTGGAGAGCGCGATCGAGGCCTGGTCGAACGCCCACTCGATCATGCTCCGGTCGGGCCCGGGAGTCAGGGCGACGACGAAGGACCGGATGCGGCCGTCGCCGTCGAGTGACGGCTGGGCGTGCAGGGTCGCCTCGACGCGGTGACCGTCCCGGTGCCGTAGCGACGCCGTGCCCCGCCATTCCTGGGAGCCGGTGAGGGAGAGCCCGGTCGCCTCGGGAGCGCCCGCGCCGAGCAGCAGAGAGGTCGCGGCGTGTCCTACGACCTCCCGGGCGGAGTGGCCCAGCAGCCGCCGGGCACCCTCGCTCCACCCCGTGATCGTGCCGTCCGCGCCGAGAGTGACCGTCGCGACCTCGCCTGACCACCCGCTGTGACCGTTCCCTTGATCAAAAGTGGCCATTCTTGCTCAATTCGCGCAGTGAGGTGCCTCAAAGCCCAGAGTGCGCGCAGGGCAGGAATCGGACAAGTCAGATCCAGGGACCCACAGGCACCCAGGTGCCGGACGCGTCCCGCACCGCCCGTTCCGGAACGCGGTCGCCGATGCGTCCCAGAACGCGGCATCAGAGTCGCTACCCGGTACTTACATCACCTGCGTCCACGACCCCGACCAAAGCGCGCTCTGCGATGCGCTGCCGTGGCGATGGCCTCCCCGAACATAGCGGGCGGCGCCTGGCCCGAGCCTGCCGCGACGGGGCCCTCACAATCGAGAGCTCGGCAACGTGGAGGCAGGAACTCGACCCGATCGAGCGTAGGCTCACGGGATCACGCTTGGGTCCCTTCACACCGCCGGACGCAAGGCCAACCGACGAGGTCACCCGTCTACCGAACGAGACAGTTGGCCAGAATCCAGCCCTACAAAACCTTGGGCTCTTCAGCCACTCCGGCGGCGTTCAATGCCACGAGGTTGTCGGTCCAGCAGTCGGACTCTTTCGTCGCGACCTCGACGCCGCAGCCTACGCAAACGAGGTTGGGACCGTCTTGGCCCGCAGGTCCACAACAACCGGCGAGGCGCCGAGGATCGGGGTGAAGCACCGCCCCTGGAACGTCGTCCGGGTGAAGGATCAGAAGACTGCCATCGAAATTGATCTTGAAGGTTCCCGAAGCCATCCGCGGCGAAGCCACTTCATGGCCAGGCGGTCGCTCGGGACCTCTCAACGGCTCCCCCGGCATCACCTCGCCGCTTATGGGCTCCCCGCAGTTCGCACAGCGAAAGATGGTCACACGGCCATTCTCCTCCCCCTCCCATCCCCCGGGTGCTCGCAGAGAGGAACTGACCGGTCAACGGTCAATCACAGCAGAGCTGCCGCAGTCTCTGGGCCGCAGGGAAGGAACCGCGGCCGAGGCAGACGTACCGGCGACCGAGACGGCGGCGGTGCCGGCGGGGCTGGAGGAATCCGGCGCGGGAGAGCGAACCGGGCCGGAAGGCGCCGGAGGCACCTTGGACGCCCAAGGGGGCCTCCGGTGCCCGCGGGTGAGGGGCCGGACCCCGAAGCCCCTCGCCGCGAGGACGGGCCCCGCGCTCGAACACCGGGTCCGGGAGCGGGATTCCGCCCCCGGACGCCGACTCCTCAGCTCACAGCCCGTCGCGCACCATCGCGTCCACGATCCGCACGTGGCGGTCCGCCGCCGTAGAGGAGAACTCGTTCTCGTAGTTCAGGCCGTACGGCCAGAAGTGCCCGCCGCCAGTGGACAACTTGGCCGAGGATCCGTCGAACTGCCGGACCAGCGCCGTGGCTTGGGTGCCCGTCCAGGTGCCGGTGCCGCCGAGGCGGGACCAACCCGCGCTCGTGCCCACGCCGATGGTGTGGGCGATCTCGTGCAGTGCGGTCCGTTCGGTCATGTAACTGCGGTTGCTGCCGAAGCGGATGGTCCCGTTGAGGTTGCCGCCCGCGGTGGGCACGCTCGGGTCGTAGCGGACGGTGATGGACTTCCCCAGGTCAGTGAGGTTGTTGTAGCGGTTCACCGCGGCGTTCATCGCGGAGGTGATCTGGGTGTACGCGGACTGCTGGTCGGCGGTGGGGTTGCTCGCCCGTTCCAGGGTCCAGGTGATGGTGGCGGCCGCGATCCGCTCCTGGGCCGTGGACGGCGGGGCGGCCTGGGCGACGGCGGGGGCGGCCAGCAGGAGGGCGGCGAGCGCGGCGGCGACCGCGCCCCTTCGTGGGTTCATGTGGGGTCCTCTTGTGGGGGTGGATCCCGTGGGGGCGGATCCTGTGGGGGTGGATCCCGTGGGGGGAAAGTCGAGGCATGAACTGAATCGGAAAGCGCTTTCCGAGATTTCACGGATGCTAATGACCTGACTTGACCATGTCAATAACATCGGTCGCGGGCACTCAGCGCACCAGGCACGGACGCTTCGCGTCGAACGCCCAGCCCTCGATCAGGTACTGCATCCCGGCAGCGTCGTCACGCCCCGCCGAGGCCACCTCCTCGTGCAGGTCCTGCGCCGCCCGCAGCCGGTCCCGGTCGAGGCGGACCCCCAGGCCGGGCGCGTCCGGCACGGCCACCTCGCCCCCGGTGATCCGCGGCGGCTCCACGGTGAGCCGTTCCTGCCCCTCCTGCCAGACCCAGTGGGTGTCGAGGGCGTTGTACTCGCCCGGGGCGGCGGCTCCGCAGTGCGTCATCATCGCGAGCGAGATGTCGAAGTGGTTGTTGGAGTGGCAGCCCCAGGTCAGCCCCATGGCGTGGCACAGCTGGGCGACCCGGACCGACCCCTGCATGGTCCAGAAGTGCGGGTCGGCGAGCGGGATGGACACCGACTGGAGGGCCAACGCGTGGGTCAACTGCCGCCAGTCCGTGGCGATCATGTTGGTCGCGGTGGGCAGTCCGGTGGCCCGGCGGAACTCGGCGAGGATCTCGCGTCCCGAGTAACCGCCTTCCGCGCCGCAGGGATCCTCGGCGTAGGCGAGTGTGCCGACCAGCGGACGGCACAGTTCCACGGCTTCGCGCAGGGACCAGGCCCCGTTCGGATCGAGGGTGATCCGGGCTTCGGGGAACCGCTCCTTGAGCGCCTGTACGGCCTTAACCTCCTCGCTGCCGGGCAGGACGCCGCCCTTGAGCTTGAAGTCGCGGAAGCCGTAGTGAGCGTAGGTCGCCTCGGCCTGCCGGACGATCGCCTCGGGGGTGAGGGCCTCCTCGCGCCGGACGCGGTACCAGTCGATGTCGGCGTCGGGTTCACGGAGGTAGTCGAGGTCGGTGCGGCCCGGGTCGCCGACGTAGAAGAGGTAGCCCAGGACCCGTACGGCAGCGCGCTGTTGGCCGTCGCCGAGCAGGGCGGCGACCGGGACGTCGAGGTGCTGTCCGAGCAGGTCGAGGAGGGCCGACTCGACGGCGGTGACCGCGTGCACGGTCGTACGGAGATCGAAGGTCTGGGCGCCGCGGCCGCCCGAGTCACGGTCGGCGAAGGTGTCGTGGACCGTGCGCAGGACGCGCTTGTAGTCGCCGACTCGGGCCCCCACGACCAGCGGCTCGGCGTCGCGCAGGGTCCGCGTGATGCTGTCGCCGCCCGGCACCTCGCCCAGGCCGGTGCGCCCCTCGGAGTCCTCCAGGACGACGACGTTGCGGGTGAAGTAGGGGGCGTGGGCGCCGGAGAGGTTCAGGAGCATGGAGTCGCGGCCGGCCACCGGATGGACGGAGAACTTCGTGACGACTGGCTGGCTCATGGCGGAATGGTGTCCTTCTGATCAGGGGTCGGGGGTGTCAGACCTTCAGGGCGTCCAGGACCTGTTCCAGGACCAGTACACCGCCGAGGCCCAGGATCGCTAGCACGGTCGTGTAGGTGGTGCGTGCCTTGATCGCGTCGACGACGGAGAGGTTGAAGTACTCCTTGAACATCCAGAAGCCCGGGTCGTTGACGTGCGAGAAGGCGATCGAGCCGCAGGAGACGGCGAGGACCATCACCTCGGCGTGCACCCCGCCGCCCGCGAGCAGCGGCAGGGCCACCCCGGAGGCGGTCACGACGGCGACGGTGGCGGAGCCGAGGGCGACGCGGAGAACGGCCGCGATCAGCCAGGCCAGGATGATCGGCGAGACGGACCAGCCGTCGGTGGCGTCCTTGATGTAGTCGGATATGCCGCCCTCGACGAGAACGTTCTTGAAGGCGCCGCCCGCGCCGATCACCAGCAGGATCATCGCCATGGCCTGGGCGGCCTCCTTGCAGGAGGTGCTGACCTCCGCGAGGCTGCGCCCCATGCGCGGGCCGAAAACCCAGACGGCCACGAGCAGGGTGAGCAGCAGGGCGATCGGCGCGGAGCCGATGAAGGCGACGAAGTGCAGCCACGCGTTGTCCCCGGAGACGGCCAGGTCGGTCACCGCGGCGCCGGCGATCAGGACGACCGGCAGCAGGGCCACCGCCAACGACCAGCCCATGCCGGGCATTTCCTCCTCCTCGAAGACCCGTTCGCTGACCAGGCCCTTGGGGATCTCGGGGTTCATCCGGCGGATGAAGGGCAGGCGCGGCCACAGCAGGGCGATGAAGGCGCCGACCGGGACGGCGATGAACAGGCCGTAGAACAGGGTGAGTCCGACGGAGGCGTGGAAGGTGGCGGCCACGGCGGTGGGGCCCGGGTGGGGCGGCAGGAAGCTGTGCATGGTGGACAGCGCGATCGACATCGGCAGCCCCACCCAGAGCAGGTTGGCCCGGGTGACGCGGACGAGCGTGAAGGCGACCGGGACGATGATGACGAAGGCGACCTCGTAGAACATCGTCACGCCGATGAGCATGGCGGACAGCACCATGGCGACCTGCACCCAGCGCGGCCCGCACACGTCGAGGAGTCTGCCGGCGATCCGTTGGGCGGCACCGGAGTCACCCAGCACCCGGCCGACCATGGCACCGAGTCCGATGATGAGCATCGTGTCGCCGATCTGGTCGCCGATGCCCTCGGAGAGGACGTCCGGGATCTCCTCCAGACCGATCCCCTGGACCAGGGCGACCCCGACGGCGACCAGGAGGAGGGCGGCAAAGCCGTTCAGTCTGAGCTTCGTCATCAGAAAGAGCAGAACGAGGACGCTGATCCCGACGACGATGAGCGGCATGTGCGGTTCTCCCCACTGAACGCGATCCCCATACAGAGACGCTGTCTACATATGAGGACGGAGGCTAGGTGCATCGATCGCCGGGGGTCAATGGGTGTGCACGATCTATGTGTCCTCCAGCGGTCAATGGGTGCGCGGGGATTGATGGGCCCCCGGGATCTACAGGTGCGCGAGATCGATGTGGCCTAGAGTCGCCGGATGCGACGAGCAACAGGCCTGGCGGTGGCTGCGGTTGCCGCCCTCGCGTGGGGTGAGTGGTTGAACTGGCGCTGGTCCCGGGTGCTCGTGGGGCACCGTGACGGCGCTTCGGTGGCCGTGGTGGTGTTGGGGTACCGGAATCCCCGGCCGACAGCGAACCTGGTCAACCGGTGGCGGGTCCGCGCGGGCCTCCGCTCCGTCGCAGCCGACGATGCGCGGAAAAGCCGCGTGATCTTCAGCGGCGGTGCGGTGGGGGTCGGCGCCGGCGTCACGGAGGCCCAACTGATGGCTGACTACGCGCGGTCGGTCCTCGAGTTCGACGGCACGGTGCTCCTCGAGGACCGGTCCACGACGACGTGGGAGAACATCACGAACGTCATTCCACTGCTCGAAGACGTGGACCGCATCAAGATCGCCTCCCAGCCGGCTCACGCGCTCAAGGCCCGCGCATACCTGCGGCGGCAGCGGCCCGATCTGGCGGAGAGGCTGGTGCGCGCGGACGACTACCGCGTCGGCGAGTGGATGGCCGTCAAACCGCTGCTGGCCCTGTACGGGCTGTGGACACTCCGTGTTCTGGAGGCCGACGAGCGGATCGTCTCGTCGTAGGCAGCGCGCTCATGACGGGCCGGCGTGCCGCCCTTCACCGCGGCGCTCACGATGGCTCGGCGTGCTGCCCTTCATCGGGCCGCTCATGATGGCTCGGCGTGCCGCCCCTCCATCGCGGCGCTCCCGATGATCCGGCGTGCGTCACCAGCAGTTCCCGCACGGCACACACGGCACGCACGGCGCCCACGGCACGCTCCGGCCGGTCGGACGGTCCCCCGCGCCATCCGACCGGCCATCGCCCGTACGAGCGGGGACGCTATCGGCCGGCGGTCGATGCGGTCTTGGAAGAATTTGCACTCCGGGCGAGCGCCATCGCCCCTTCCACCCGCCGCGCCGCGACCATACGTCCGGGCGTGGTGCCGGCGATCGCCCGGAACTCGCGGTTGAGATGAGCCTGGTCGTAGAAGCCGCAGGCCGTGGAGATCTCGGTCAGGCTCGCGGTCCCACGGCTGAGCAGGGCCACGGCATGGCGGAAGCGCAGCACACGGGCGGACGCCTTGGGGGTGAGTCCGATCTGCTGGGTGAACCGCCGGATCAAGTACCCCTGGCTCCAGCCCACTTCGTCGGCGATACGGGCGATCGTGATCGCTCCCGCGCTGCCGGAGAGCAGCTGCCAGGCCTGGTCGACCTCCGGAGTGGGGTCCGGGCCGAGGCCGAGCCGGTCGAGGAGGGCGGCGTCCAGCAGGTCGAATCTGGCGGCCCAGTCCCGGGTGGCCGCCATCCGTTCCACCAGCACGCCGGCCCCGGGGCCCAGCACGTCCCGGATCTCGACCGCCAGGTTCGTCAACTCGCTCATCGGCATGCCGAACAGCCGGTAGCCGCCCAGGGGTGTGAACTCGACCCGGATCGCCTCCTGGCCGCCCGGGTGCGTGCAGATCGCGGGCCGGTCCTCCAGTCCCACCACCAGCGATCCGATGGTCCCGGTGCCCCCGTCGGGCATGCCCAGCCTTCGGACCTGCGAGAACGGTTCCGCGAGACTGATCAGCAGGGTCGCGTGCCCGGTCGGCACCAGTCTCGCCTCGTACGGAGTGGGCGTGGCCTCCCAGTAGCCGACGTAACTGCGCAGGTACGGCCGTAACCCGGGGTGCCAGGGCCGTGTGACCCGCCACAGGCCACCGAGTCGCGCGATCTCGACCGCATCGCCGGTCCCGACCGTGGCGCCGCGTGCACCGAGAACCACCAAGAGGCTCCCCTCACCCCCGAGGGACCGCTGCGAACCGGCGGCGGACCGGACAGGACGCGCCCGCGCCTTCCAGTGGGGCGGGGGCGGCGGGTCGTCCACCTGGTCCCCAGTATCCCCACCGCCACGGCCGACTCACCGGCAGGGAAGTGAAGTTGGCATGCAGATCAGTGCGGATCCGATGACGCTGCCACGACATCGCCCGACTGCGCCAGACCCGTGCCGGGACGCTCCCTCGCGGCGATGCTCACGACGGCTGGACATGGTCACCGTGCGGGGCGGGGCGGGGCGCGCGGAGCTGGTCCGCGCGCCCCACGTACCGCTACGACCTGCGAGCGCCCCTCCACCACCGCTCAACCGAACACCCTTGCCCACAACCGAGCGCACACCTACCCTGACTTTGTGCCGCAAATAAACAAAGCCCGATCGCACAGCGCCGTGCGGGGCCCTCGCAGCGACCTCACCCGGCTCCGTATCGCCCTCACCGTCTTCTTCGCCCTCGACGGATTCGTCTTCGCCGGATGGGTCGTCCGCATCCCCGCGATCAAGGAACAGACCGGCGCCTCCGCCAGCGCCCTCGGTCTCGCCCTGCTGGGCGTCTCGGCCGGCGCGGTGATCACCATGATGCTCACCGGCCGTCTGTGCCGCCGTTACGGCACCCACCGGGTCACCGTCGTCTGTGCCGTCCTGCTGTCCCTCAGTGTCGCGCTGCCGCCACTGACCCACTCCGCGGCAACGCTCGGCACCGTCCTGCTGCTCTTCGGCGCGGCCTACGGCAGCATCAACGTGGCGTTCAACAGCGCCGCGGTCGATCTCGTGGCCGCCCTGCGGCGACCGATCATGCCCAGCTTCCACGCCGCCTTCAGTCTCGGCGGCATGATCGGTGCCGGTCTCGGCGGGCTCGTCGCCGGCAGCTTCTCCCCCACCCAGCACCTGCTCGGGCTGACCGTGATCGGTCTGCTCGTCACCGCCGCCGCGGGCCGGACACTGCTGCGCATCCAGCCTCCGAACGCCCCGCAGGACACACCCCGGCAGTCCTCCACACCCCACCCGCGGAACACCCGTACTCGCGGTCTCGTCATCATCTTCGGCCTGATCGCCCTGTGCACGGCCTACGGCGAGGGCGCCCTGGCCGACTGGAGCGCCCTGCACCTGGAGCACGACCTCGACGCCGCGCCCGGTGTCGCGGCGGTGGGCTACTCCTGCTTCGCGCTCGCCATGACCATCGGGCGGCTGACCGGCACCAAGCTGCTGGAACGTCTCGGCCAGACCCGCACGCTCGTCGGCGGCGGCACCACCGCCGCCCTCGGGATGCTGCTCGGCGCCCTCGCCCCCTCCGTCTGGGCGGCACTCCTCGGCTTCATGATCACCGGGCTGGGTCTCGCCAACCTCTTCCCCGTCGCCGTCGAGCGCGCGGGCAGGCTGGCCGGGCCGGACGGGGTCGCCATCGCCTCCACCCTCGGCTACGGCGGCATGCTCCTCGGCCCGCCCGCGATCGGCTTCATGGCCGACTGGTTCTCCCTCCCCGCCGCCCTCACCAGCGTGGCGGCACTCGCCGCGACAGCCGCGGCGATCGCCCTGCTGACCCGCCGGGCGGCGGGCTGAAGCTCGGTGGACCTACGTGATCAAGTACTGATCAGCCACTGAAGCTGCCGTCAGGACGGCCGGACGTGCACAGGCGGCGCCCACCGTGCCGTACACGTCAACGGAGCCCAGGCCGGGAGGTAGCCACGTGTCGGACCATGACGTCGAAGAAGGGACTCCGACGAGGGCGACGACGGCGGCTGGCTCGAGGACGGTTACTTCGCTCCCGACCCGCCGTTCGTCCACTGCGACGCAGGGACGGCCCTGTGGGGCCGCATGGTCCGCACCGGTCGCCTGACCGGCCCGGACGCCGTCCCGCTCCACGAGATCCCGCTGATCGACGCGCTTCAGGCCGTCGCGGCCGCCGGGGAAGCCCTCGACGACCCCGCCCTGATCGCGGCCTGGCGCGAAGTGGAGCCCACGCTCTGGGACTTGTACGACCTGGGAGTCCGACTACTCCTCAACTGCCCTGCGTCCCTTGCCCTTACGGCCTTCTCGGCGCCCCCGTCGACGAGTCGTGAGCCAGCTCCAGGTAGACCGGCTCGAAGTCGAAGGGGTACTGGATCTCCGCCCTCCCCGCGAGGCACTGGGCGGCATGCCGGCGCATCCGGCGGCCGTACGTCCCGTGGCCGATCAGGTCCGTGTAGGTCTTCCGTCTGCCCAGGTCCAGCAGGCCCGCGGTGTCGGCCAGGTAGACGTCGAAGCCCGGGTACATGAGCCCGAGGTAGGCCAGGTCGTCGAAGTCGAGGGCGAAGACCGGGTACTCACCCTCCTCGTCCGGCTCGGTCACGGCCAGGAACCGCCGCGAGTCCGATCCGCCCGGCAGCAGGAAGCACTCGGAGAAGCGCCCTGACAGCCAGGCGAACTCCGGTCCCCAGGCGGCGTCCATCTCGTCCGCGACGAGTTGGTCCAGCGGTCGCGGCGCAAGGTCGCCGTCCGCCGTGAACCAACCGTGGCGTTCGAGCAGGCTCATGTCGTACGCCAGCCAGGCGCGCAGGCTCGGAGACAGCGGGCGCCCCGACGGGAACGCGGCTCGCGCGAGCGTGGCCTCGGGCATCGGCCTGGGGACGCCTCCTTCCACCCAGGGCACGTCCACGTACGGCAGCAGATGGGGCAGCGCGCTCGCCCCGGGGTCGCGCCGGACCACCTCGATGACCCGTTCCGTCAACGGCACTCCGTGCATGGGGACTTGCCTCGTCTCTATTCGTCGGGGAGGAGAGGTCGGGAGGGGTGGTCACAGGAGGAAGAGGTGGTCACCGGGAGGAAGGAGTGGTCACAGGAGGAAGGGGCGGATCCAGTCCGCGAACCGCTCGCCGAACTCCGCCTGCGCCGCCGCGAGTACGGCGTCCGGGTCCTTCGCCACCGGCAGGCCGAAGTGCCGGTCGAGCCAGGCCACGTACTCGTCGTGGCAGTCGGTGTGGGGCTCGTCCTCGTCCCGGTAGACGTAGGCCTTGGCGTGCTCGACGCTGATCTCCTCGTCGAAGCCGAGGAGTTGGAACAGCTCGCGCACATGGCGGGCCACGACGTGCTCCCCGCCCTCGTCACCGAAGACGACCACGGGAAGGGTCGCCAGGTCCTCCCGGTCGTCGATGCGCCACAGCGCGTAGAAGGAGCCTCCGCCGGTGGCCTGGGCGAAGGGCACCAGGCGGCCGGTGAACGCCGGGTCCCGCGACCAGCCCGCCACCAGTCCGGAGATGTCCCCGTACTCGGTCAGCCCGAAGCCCCGGGCGAAATTCTCGTAGCCGACCCGGTCCTGGAAGCCCTTGAGCAGATTGAGTTCTTCGACGGGCGAGTATGCGGTGGTCACGGTGTCTCCGAATGAGTGGAAGTGAGGGGCGCGCGGGCGGTCACCATGTCGCCTTCACCAACGCCCGTTCCGCGCCCGCGAGATGGACGGCCGCGCTGAGCCAGACCAGGGCGTACCGGTCGCTGTCGGCGTCGGCCAGGCGGCCGAAGACGTCACGGGTACGGCGGTCCGCCTCGGCGGTGAGGGCGGTGGCCAGGTCGGCCATCGTGCCGAATCCGCCGCGGCGCAGGGCGACCGCACTGCCCCGCGAATCACCGTCCCGGGCGGGCTCGGCGACCGCCCGGCGCCCTCCGGCGACGGCGAGTTCGACCAGCCGGCGCATCCGCCACAGCGGCGAGTCGGCGAGGGGGTCGGCCGGGGCGCCGGTGAGCCCCTCGACCGGGGACAGGGCGTCCGGCGTCGGGAAGTGCGTGCCGCCGAGACGGTCGTAGCCCAGGTCGACGCGGTCCAGCCGGTCCGCGGGCAGCCGCAGGGTGGCCTCGGTGTCCGGTACCGGACCGACCGCGAGCGGGCGGAGGGTGGCGGCGCGGTCGGGGTCCATCCGCCCGATCACCCGGACGCGGATGCCTGGACGGGCCGCGAGCTGGGCGAAGTTGGCGGTGTGGGCGAGGTCGGGGTGGGCGTGGGCGGGCAGGAGTCGGATCAGCGGGCCGTCCTCCGGCGCGTCCGGATGCAGTTCGCGAGCCACCAACCCCTCCCCCGCCGCGCCTACGACGACGAGGTCGCACCCGATCAACGCGCCACCCGGTTCCTCCGGCGCCATGGCGAGCCGGTCGGCCACCACCTCCCGCAAGGGACGACCAAAGAGGGCGGCCAGTGGGCCCGAGGTCCAGGGGAGGCCGTCCAGCGGGGTGGCCCTGACGCCCCTGCCGGAGCCGAGGCGGCCCTCCGGGGAGATCGTCGCGCCGGAGATCAGCAGACCGCCCCGGGCGAGCCGGGCATGGTCGAGAGCGCCCGAACCCAGCGCGACGGGAGCGGTGCCGGCGGCCCGGGCGCGGGCCGGGCCACCGGGCTTGACGTCGGCGACGGAGAACCAGCGGCCGTCCTCGGTGACCAGATGCGTCACGACACCGCCGTAACCCGTGGCGCTGAGCACCGGCTCCCGGCAGACACCGAAGACCTTCAGCGCGCCGCCGGCACGGTAGGTGCGGCGGGCCGTGCCGACCAGCGCCGGGTCGGGGTCCGCGGACGCCAACCGGTGGGTGGTGAGCAGGAGTTCCCGCAGGTCCGCGACCAGACCCGCGAGCCGCGGTCCGTCCTTTCGGGCCCGCGCAGCACGCACCCCTCGTACGACCCGCAGCGCCGCCGCCTCGGCCCGGTGCAGTCCGGCCAGTCGGGCCGTGTGCGCGGCACGGAGCAGCTCCGCCTGCGGCACGGCTCCGGCGGCGGGGATCCCTGCGGCCAGTACGGCCGCGGCGGCGGCCCGGAGTCCGGTGGCAGCGGCGACTTGGGCGCGAGTGGGGCCGGGGAGTGCCTCGGTCGCCGGGGCCTGCTGTGTGAATGTCCCTTGCTCGGTGGACGGTGGTTCGTCGGCCGGTGGTGGCTCCTCCTCTGCGCCGCTCACGTCGTCGGCGGCAGTCGGCTCCGCCACCGGGCACGCGCTCAGGATCGCGGCGCGATGCAGACACCGGGGGGCCAACAGGCAGCCGCACACGGCCTGTTCGGCGTCGGTGAGCGTTCCCGACGGTCCCGGTGTGAGCGTGACCTCCGCGTCCTCGCCGCACTTGACGCTCAGGGTGCCGTCGAGTTCGGCGACCGGGAGGGCGGCGTAGGACTCGACCGCCGTGTCCAGTTTTTTGCGCAGCCGGGAGGTCAGGCCCTCGACGGCGGCGGCGACCACTTCGGGTACCGCCGGGGGCAGTTGGGGCTTCATCGGGATCACCGGACTTCTCCGCGCAGGCGGTCGCCCACCCAGCGGGCGAGGGCGAGGGGGCTGAGGGCGGCGACGGGCATGCCGGCGGCGACGAGTTGCCGGGCGATCGGCACCGAGTAGCGGGGCGTACCGGTGTCGTCGAGGGCCGCGCAGCCCATGAGGTGCACCCCGGAGTCGGCGAGGGCTCGGACCTCGCCGAGGAGTCCGGCCA
This sequence comes from Streptomyces sp. LS-MS-L19, assembly GCF_058382285.1. Classification (NCBI taxonomy): domain Bacteria; kingdom Bacillati; phylum Actinomycetota; class Actinomycetes; order Kitasatosporales; family Streptomycetaceae; genus Streptomyces; species Streptomyces sp. LS-MS-L19. Next base: position 1,035,186 of record NZ_JBYCLL010000001.1, read on the forward strand.
GGGGGTATCCCTCCTCGAAGTCGCTCACCACCGCCACGAGGGTGCGGCTCGGGACCGTCACGAGGGAGCGGGCGTGGGCGAGTCCGGCCGCGATGTGGGTGCCGCCGCCGACCTGGACCTCCAGGAGCAGCGACAGCGGGTCGTCCACCCGGTCCGTCAGGTCGATCACCTCGGTGGAGAAGGCGAGGAAGTGGGTGGAGAGGGTGGGAACCCCGCCCAGCACGGCCGCGGTGAGCGCGGACCAGACGACGGACGCCTCCATCGAACCAGACACGTCGACCACCAGGATCAGCCGCCAGTCCACCTCCCGGCGCGACCGGGTGCTGAACACCGGCCGCTCGGGCACCACGACCGTCCGGCCGTCGTCCAGGCGCCGGGTGTGCGCGAGGTTGGCCCGCAGGGTGCGCGGCAGATCGAGCCGTCCGCCGGGGCGGCGGGTCGGGCGCGGGGTGGCGAGGCCGGTGAGGGCCGGGCGCAGCCGGGTGGCCAGCTCCCGGGCCAGTTCGTCGACCAGCCGGCGCACCAGCGGCCGCAGCCGGGCGAGTTGTGGCTCGGGCATGCCTCCGGCGAGGGAGAGCACGGAGGTCAGCAACTCGACCGAGGGCCGGACGGCGGCGGGATCCAGCTCGGCGAGGACATCGGTACGGCCGTGCTCGGCGGCCCGCGCCAGCACCTCCTCGCGCACGTCCGCACCGAACAGGGCGGTGAGTTCCTCGCCCCACTCCCGGGCGCTGGGGAAGGACGCCTCCTGCCCTCCGCCGCCGTCCCGGCCGAGGTCCATGGAGCCCTCGCCACGGCCGGATCCGTACAGCTCGTCGAGGGCCTGCGCGTAACGGCGGGCGGCGCCGGGGAGCCGGTCGGTCTCCCTGCCGAGGAGCAGGCGCCAGCGGTCGGTGGGGGTGAGGCGGGTGGCGGGTACGGCAGCTCCGGAAGCCGGCGCGAGGGCGTCGGGGGCGCTACCGCTGGAGACCGGCGTCGGCCCGACCGCGTCCGGCGCCGCACCTCCGGAAGCCGGCACGAAAAGTCCCAGTGCCGTCAGTTCGGCGAGACCGGCCGTGTCTGCCGCGGTCCACAGGGCGAGGAGGTCGGGTGGGGCGGTGAGGGTGAGGTCGGGGCGGTCGCCGAGGCGTTCGGTGACCGTATCGAGGAGGCGGCCGCGGCCGGCCGGGGTGAGGGTGTCGAAGCCGCCGCGCAGCGCGGGCAGCCGGTCCAGGAAGCCCTGGTCGTTGAGCGCTTCGATCCGGTCGAGCAACGGGTCCAGGGCGGCCGGGGCCGACTCCAGGAGGGGCCCGGCGGCGCCGAGCAGGCCGGTCAGCAGCAGGGTCAGCCGGCGTCGTCCGTCCGGGGCGGTGGCGGTGTCGATCCAGCCGCCGACCCGCGTGCCCAGGGTGTCGGCACCGTCGAGGTCGAGCAGGACCCTCGCGGCCAGGGCGGCACCCTGGACGAGTGGGGAGCCGGTGCGGGCCAGGGTGGCGAGGGCGTCGTCCACGCCGAGACCGAGCCGGTGGGAGCCGATCCGGGCGACCAGGGCGATCAGTGCGGCGGCGTCCTCGGGCCGGTCGCTGCCGGCGAGGCCGGGCAGGGCGCGGACGGCGGCTTCCAGCAGGGTGTCGGACAGTTCGGTGACTGCCCGGTCGCGCTCGGGCGTGCCACCGGGCAGATGACCACGGCGCAGGGCCTCCAACAGGTCCAGCGCTTCCAGGAGTTCGGGAAGGTTCGCGGCCGAGGGCAGCATGTCCGCGGCGTCGGCGAGGCGTTCGGCGACCAGGGCGGGCAGGTCGCAACGGGCCGCGGCGCGCAGTCCGGCGATGACATGGGCGCAGGTCGCGGCGGTCTCATGGCGGTGGGCCTCGCGGAGGGTGCCCTCGGCGGCCAGGGCAGCGGTGACCCCGCGCACGCCGGCCAGATCGAGTCGTACGGGAACCGCCGGGGTCCACGCCAGCCTCCACCGGGTGGTGAGCGCGGTCCCGTCGCCCGTGCCGGCCACCTCGACGGATTCGCCGTAGAGGGCGTGGCACACCGCGAGGCGTTGCAACAGCACCTCTCGGCGGGCGTCGAGGGCGGACCGGAGCGGATCCAGCCGGATCTCGCGCGGCCCGGGATCGTCCGGGCCGGGCAGTCGTAGTGCTGCGAGCTCGGTCTCGACGGCGGGGCCGAGCCCCGAGCGCGGGGTGCCGGGTGCGACCCGGCCCCAGCCGCCGCCGACCAGCACCGCTTCCGCGGCCCGGGCGAGCGCACGGCCCCGGCCCAGCGGTTCCCCCTGCCCCAGTACGGCCGTCAGCGCCTCCAGCAACTCGCCCCGCCCGGGCGCCGGAAGCCCCCGCAGCCGGGCCAGGTCGCAGGCCAGCCGCAGGGCTTCGGTGGCCTCGCCGGTACCGGCGGTGTGTCCGGCCGTACGCAACTGCCGGCACACGTCCGTGATCGCGCGGGCGGCGGCATCGCTCACCAGCTCCGGGTTTCCGGCGGCGGTGAACACTGCCTGCTGCCACTGCGGGTCGCGGATGCCGGCGGGATAGCCGGAGCGCGAGTCCAGCAGCTCGAAGGCGTACGGGACGAAGGAGGTGACGAGGGGCGCGGGGACCCCCGTGAACGGAGCCCGCTCGATGATCGCCGGCGCCGGGACCCCGGTGAACGGAGCCCGCTCGGTGACGGTCGGCATGGCGGACTCGACATCCGGAACCGCCCTGTCGAAGCCCCCCAACGCCGGTGCGTGGAACGCGCCGACCACCGCCGCCACCCTCCGTCCCCCCGCGGAGGCTTGCGCCAGCGCGGAGCGCATGTATGCCTCCCGCGCGAGATCGCCCGCCGCCACTCCCCCGGACGCCTCAGCGTCCCGGCGCAGTGCCCAGCCGACGCCGAGGGCCGCCCGGCGTACCGCGTCCGGCGTGCTGCCCGGGGCGAGCACCTCCACCGCGCGGTCCCACAGGTCGTCGCCGTCGCGCCCGGTACCGGCGGCGATGAGGGCGTCGGCGAAGACGGTCCGCGCCGCGCGGTCCCCGTCGGGCGGTACGGCGTCCCAGGCGGGGTCGGTCAACGGCAGGTCGCAGCACAGGACTTCGGCCCCGCGCTCCCGTGCCCAGCGGACCGCGGCCAGCTCCGGGGAGAAGTCCGCGAACGGGTAGAAGCCGAGCCGCCCGTCCTCGCGTGCCCCGGCGAGCGCGACCGGGGCTACCGTGCCGGGGGCGGCCAGGTGCACGAGCCAGGGCTGGAAGTCGGCGGGCAGTTCCACGCAGACGACCTCGGCGCCGGCCGCGTCCAGCAGGGCCGGCACGGCGGCAGCGAGAGCGGGGCTGTGGTGTCGTACGCCCAGGAGGTACGGCCGTACCGAATCCGCGAGGGCGGTCACGGCCGCCCGGGGGTCCTCGCGCGTGCTCACCGGAGGTTCTCCCGCAGGTCCCACAGGCGGCGCCACATCGCCGAGCCGTCCTCGGCACGGCGGCGGACCGGACCGTCCCAGTAGCCGAGGAGGCGGGCGTGGTCGGCGGGGTCGTCCTTGCGGACCACGCCGAGGAGGTGGCCGGGGACGAGGTCGAGGGTGTCACCGGCCGGGAGGTAGGCGGTGGCCACACCGAGGGAGGTGGCGACCTGGACGGCCTCGGCCGTGGACATCACGGTGCCGGGGCGGTCCACGTCCCAGCCCTCGGCGGAGCGGCCGGTGCGCAGGTCGCGGAAGACGGTGACCAGGACGTCGAGCACGGCGTCGTCGACCCCGAAGGCCGCGCCGGCCCGCCGCACGGCGGCGACCGCCTGGCCGCGGACGAGCGCGGTCTCCGCGTCGGCGTCGGCGATCGGCTGCACGGTCTCGAAGTTGAAGCGCCGCTTGAGGGCGGCGGACATCTCGGAGACGCCCCGGTCGCGGAGGTTGGCGGTGGCGATGACGGTGAAGCCGGGGGCCGCGGCGACCTGGGCCTCGTCGGTGCCGGACAGCTCGGGGACGCTGACGCGCCGGTCGGACAGGATGGACACCAGGGCGTCCTGGACCTCGGGCAGACAGCGGGTGATCTCCTCGACGCGGGCCACCCGGCCGGTGCGCATGGCGCTGAGGACGGGTGAGTCGACCAGCGCCTGGCGGCTCGGGCCCTGGGCGAGCAGCAGGGCGTAGTTCCAGCCGTAGCGGAAGGCGTCTTCGGTGGTGCCGGCGGTGCCCTGCACGGTGAGCGCGCTGGTGCCGCAGACGGCGGCGGACAGCAGCTCGGAGAGCATGGACTTGGCGGTGCCGGGCTCGCCGACGAGCAGCAGGCCGCGCTCCCCGGCGAGGGTGACCACGCACCGCTCCACGAGAGCGCGTTCGCCGACGAACTTCGGCTCTATGACGAGCCGTTGTCCCGGCGCTTCGAGTTCCTTGCCGTCGCTGCCGCAGATGAAGGTGACGACGGCACGCGGGGTCAGGGCCCAGCCGGGCGGGCGCGGGCCCTCGTCGTGGGCGGCGAGGAAGGCGAGTTCGGTGGCGTGGCGGTCCTCGGCGGGCAGGATCTGCCGAGCCGGGGCGGCGGCCGTGGCCGCAGTGGTGCTCATGGACGTCCTTGGTGGTTCGGTACGGATGGGGTGTGGCCGTGGGGGCGCCGAGCAGGCGGCGGCCCGCTCCTTCATGCGCTGTGGTGTTCCGCTTCAGCGGCGGCGGCCGCTCTTGGCCTTCAGTTCCTCGAAGCGCGGCACATCGCCTTCCCGGATCCGCCGCCAGGCCCTGCGGTACAGGTCGGGTGCCGGTTCGGTCGGGACGAGGAGGCGTAGGCCCGCCTCGACGAGTACGCCGTACAGCGGTAGCTTCCACTGCTCCAGGGGGAGCCGCGGGGACGGGAGTATCTCCCAGCCGCCGGGCAGGAACAGGGAGCGTCCGGCGCGGGTGCGGCTCGCCTCCACCACCAGGTCGGTGGCGGCCAGTTCGGCGCGGGCGGCCTTGAGGCGGGCGGGCTTCCAGCCGGTCCAGCGGGCCGTGTTGCGGTCGGTGGGGTCGGGCAGGGCGAGGAGCATCAGGTACAGCGCCGCGGCGTCCTCGCCGAGGCCGTGCTCCTTGGCCACCTCGGTCACCAGTTCCGGCGCGGACCGGGCGGGGTCCTGCGGATACCAGGTGCCGTCCTTGAGGCGTTCGCCCGCGACCGGGTCGCCCGGGTCCGCGAGAAGGGCCGCGAAGCGGGTGTCGCGGGCGAGGCGCAGGGTCACCTCGGCCGGGAAGGGGGTGCCGTCCTCGTCCAGGCGCAGCGCGGGCAGGTACGGGTCCTGGCCGTCCGCGTCGAGGAGGGCGACCCGCAGGCCGGGGGCCGGCATGTCGTCCTGGGTGGCCATGACCACCGCGCCGTACCGCTCGAATCCCGTGCCGACCTCGGTGGGGCGGCCGACTGTCCTGCGGAAGTCGGGCAGGTTCACGTACCGGCCGAGGTCGAGGAGCAACCCGGGGTGGGCCAGCCGGTCCCGCACCGCACCGAGGGCGGCGGGCAGCGCGGCCCGCAGGGGGTCGCCGACGGGGAGCCGGTGCGCGAGCCAGGCGGCCAGGGCGACCGTGTCGATGAGCGTGGCCGCGGTGAACCCGGCGGCGTCCTCGTCGACCGGGCCGACGCGGTCCCCGGTGACCGCCCATTCGAGGTCCTGGCTCAGGCTGGGCTCGGAGGCGGGGTCGAGCAGCCCGGCCAGGGTCGACGGATCGGCCCGCAGCGCGCGTTGCGCCTCGGCGAGGAGCGCCTCGGGCAGGGGCCTGCGCCTGCCGACCCTGCTGTTCCAGACCTCCGCGGCGGCCGCGGCATCGGGACCGTCCGTCCACAGCCGGGCCGGGTCACGGGGCAGCAGCGCGGCGACGACGGCCCTGAGGTCCTCGGCGTCGGTCTTGCGGAGTTCGTCCTTGGCCAGGGCGGCTTCCGTCGCCTTCACACGGAGCACGGCGCGGGCCTCGGCGGTGAGGAACGACCGGTCGTTGCTGTCCACCTGCGGCAGTCCCGCCACGACCAGGCGGGCCATCGTCGGGGTGACACCGGTCAGCCGGGCGAACTCCTCGGCCGCCGCCGGGATCCACGGGGCCGGTCCCCGCTCGTCCAGGCCGGCGAGGAACGCCGTGACCCAGTCGGCCTCACGGTCCTCACCGACCGGGGTGGAGGACTCGGGCGTGTAGGGGGCCGGGACCTCGAAGCGGCCGGACGGATCGTGGTGGAGCGCCTCGAAGTCACAGCCGGTCCGCTCGCTGCGCGAGGTGCACGCGGTGACCGCGAGGAAGGCGCCGCCGTCGAGCGGCAGCACGCCCTTCAGGCTTCCCTCCCGCCACTCGCCGTCCGGGGTGCGCAGATGGCTCGCGTCGAGATGCAGGGAGACCCGCCGCCAGCGCGCGGGCCCGTCGGCCGAGGTCAGGCCCAGCGCGTCGAACTCCCGCAGCAGCGCCACCAGGGCCTCCCGGTGCTCGGGCGGGGTGGTGGGCGACGCGATCCGGAACGCCATCGCCGTGAAGAGGTCCGGCAGCGGCGCGCGACTCAGATAGCCGCCGGGCAGGTCGGGACCGTCGACGTGCAGGCGCGGAGCCGCCCCGGCGCCACCGGGCCCGCCATGGCCCTCGCCCCCGGTCACGTCCTCGCCCGCCCGCATCGCCCGCCTCAGGATCCGCAGTCTGCGGAACACCTCGTCCCGGTCGGCCGTGTAGTGGTGCCAGCCGCCGCGGGCGCCGTCGAGGCCGCTGAGCGCGCCGTGCAGCAGCCGGTCGGAGGGGCCGGCCGGGCCCTCGTCCTCCTGCGCTCCGGCGAGTTCCGCGGTCAGCCGGGTCGCCGCCGCGTCGAGGACCTTCTGCTGCTCACCGGCGTAACGCAGCACACCGGTGATGCCCGCGAGGAGTGCCGTGTCGGTGACCTCGGGCAGCAACTCCCGTACGGCGGCATCCGGTTCGGGGGCACGCAGCAGCATCCGGGCCGTCTCGTCGGAGATCCGGCGCAGGGCCGCGGAGCCCCGCGGGTCCCGGGGCCGCAGGCAGTGCCAGTACCGCAGCGGGGGCAGGATGGGGGTGCCCTCCGCGAAGTCGCCCGGCGGGCCGTCCACCCGCGCGGAGGCCGTCACCGTCCCGTCGGCGTCGACGAGCTGGATGCGCCAGCCGTCCCGGACGGCGGCCATGAGCCGGTCCGCGCCGGGGAACCGCACCGCGGCGTACGGCTGCCCCGCCTCCTCCGGCACGGTGACCCGGCGCCCGGCCAGGTCCTCGCCGTGCCAGGTGCGGTCGGGACGGAGGACCGCACGCCAGCCGAGCAGTCCGTTCACCGGCACGCCGGCCGGGGTGACCTCGTCGAAGGGGTAGGGCGCCAGCGAGCCCGGCGCACTGGTGCCCTCGCCGTAGGCGTCGGCGAGGAAGGCGGGCGCGCGATTGCGGCCGAGCCGCCCGGTGGCCGGGTCGTACTCGAACCAGCCGTCGCCGCCCCAGGTCCAGTACGAGGTGCCGTCGCCGAGGAGCTTGCCCTCCAGGGGGACGCTGGTGTCACCGCGGTGCAGGACGCCGCCGCCGGTGAGCCGTCCGCCGTCGGGCAGCGGCAGGGTCGGGACGCCGTTCTCCTCCCGGTACCAGTCCATCAGGACGCCCCGGGTGGTGCGTGCGCCCTCCAGGGACACCACCCGGTCGGGGCTGTGGTGCCAGTACCCGCGCATTCCGTGGTCGTGGGTCCGCCAGTGGACGAGGAGTTCACCGTCCACGAAGTGGAAGCCGGGCTCCCCGAAGGTGCCGTGGTCCGGCAGTCGCAGGTCATGGGTGAGCACGGTGCCCTCGGGGCCGATCACCCGTACCCGCGCGGATCCGGCGGTGATGAGGTACGGCCAGGCGTCGGCGACGTACAGGCTCTCGACGTTCTGCCGGCGGACGAGGTCACCGACCGCCTCCTCCCAGGCGGGCCAGCCGAGTTCGTCGACGATTCCGGCCCTCAGCGTGCGGGCCACCAGGGGGGCGAGGTCGGTGGCGGCCACCTCCCGGATCTCGTCCTCGGCGAGCCGGAGGGCCTCGCCGGGGAGCCACGCCAGCCGCCGCAGGGCCTGGGGCAGCCCGGGCAGTCCGGTGGCGGTCGAGCGCCGGGCGACCTCGCGCACCCAGCCGGCCAGCATCGGCCGGCCGCCGGGGGAGGAGGCGAGGACCCGGATCGTGTCCAGGTCGTCCTCGTCGCCGCCGAAGGTGTCGGCCGCTTCGTGGAAGGCGTCCCGGAACCGCTCGGCGGCGGCGAGGGCGAGCAGGTCGCGCCGGTCCTCGCCCTTCGCCCAACGCTGAAGTTCCATTCGGTGGAAGACGCCGGCCGGTACGTCCAGGGCGAGCAGCTGGTCCAGCAGGTCCAGGTCGTGTCCCGCCTGCAACTCCCCGCCGGACTCGGCGAGTTCGGCGCGCAGTCGGTCGGCGCACCGTTCCGTGATCCGGTACAGGGCGGGAAGGTGGGTGGGTGCGTGGTAGTCCTGCGCCCGCTCCTGGAACCGCAGGAAGCGGGCGAACCAGCCCGCGGTGCCGTCCTGGGCCCGCTCCTGGTCGGGCAGGGTGTCGTCCCAGAGCCCCACGAGAGCCCCGGACTCCTCCAGGATGTCCAGCCACATCAGCAGGACGGCGCGGTCGCCCGAGTCGGGCATGAGGTCGAGCAGCGCACCACGCACCGCGGGCTCCCGCCGGGCCAGTGCGACGACGGCAGCCCGGTGGGACTTCCACCAGCCGGGCGCCGCCTTAGCCGTGGCGGACAGCTGGAGCAGGTCGGCCAGGTACGCCTGCTCGACCTCGCCGCCGTCCCGGCCGGCCGCGCGGGCCAGCCTGCGGACGTCGTGCGCCAGTTGGGCGGACGGCACGAGTCCGCCCGCGGTGCGCCGTACGCACAAGCGGGTGAAGCGTTCCAGGGCCTCGGCGGCCGGCACCCGGGCGGCCAGGTCCTTCGCGTACCCGGACAGCGCGGTCGCCGTGAGCGCGCCCGCCAGCGCGAACTCCAGGAACACGGCGTCCAGCCGCTCCTCGTCCACCGGCAGGCCGTACTGGGCCTCGGCCTCGCGGGCCCGGCCGAACATCTGCGCCGCGTAGGTCGGGTTCTCCACCGACAGGAAGACCCGTCCGGCCTGTTCGTAGAATGTGGGCAGGAAGTGCGGTACGGAGACGGCCAGTTGCCGGGCGGTCTCCCGGTAGGCGTCCAGGGCGGCCTTTGCCTTGGTCTTCGCCTGGCGGGCGATCCGCTCCAGCTCCGGGACGACGCCCAGCGCGTGCCGGCCGTCCTCGGGGTGGTGCACCAGCACCCACTCCGGGAAGCCGAGCGCCTGACGCGCCCCCAGTCCGATCTCGACCGGTTCCGCGGCCGGTTCGAGGCCGAGGAAGCCTGCGGCCAGGTCCTCCGCCGCGCCCAGCTCCCCGGCGACCAGCCGCACCACCACGCGGTCGTCGAGACCCTGGTGGGTGTACGACCGTGCCGTCAGCGGCACCGCGCGCTCGCCCGCGCCCTCGGTGCCGAGCGGCAGCACCGCGCCCGCCGCCAGCAGTTCCCCGTACGACACCTCTGCTCCCCCGCTCATTCGCCCAGTCCTTCCTCGACCTCGCGCCCCGCGTACAGCGCCGCCGCCATCCGCATCCCCTCGGACCAGGCCACCGGGCCGACGTCCACCGGCCGCAGCCTGCGGCCCTGCGGGTCCAGCCAGGACAGTCCGCCGGTCCTGACCTCGTAGTCCCACGGCTCGCCGATCCACACGGCCGCCTCGACGGCGCGCTCCCCGTCACGGACCCGGCAGGTGGCGCGGGAGCCGGAGACCCGGTAGCCGAGCGAGGTGGCGCGCGCGGCGAGCGCGGAGCGCCAGAAGCGGCCCCCGGCGAACTCGGTGACCTCCCACGCCTTTTCGTCCAGGTCGGCCGGCTTGTGCCAGGTCGCCCGGTGGATCTGCTCGACGCGCTGCACGATTCCGAGCTCGGCCGCGAACTCGCGCAGGTCCGCCAGGTCGGGCAGCAGCACCGGGTGCGGCAGGGTCACGGCGCGCGGGGACAGCCGTACGGTCTCGCCGTCGAGGTCGACCACCCGCAGCTCGCCCGCGTCGGTGACGCCGCGCAGGAAGCCGGCCTCGTCCGGGTCGTCGCCGACGACCACGAGGTCGCGGAGCGCCGACTGCCAGGCCTCGTCGGGCCAGACGCGCGCCACCAGTTCGGTGGGGACCGGCAGCGAGGACACCATCCAGGTGTCCACCTGCGCCACGCAGGCCGACGCGTGCCGCTCCAGCCACTCGGCGAGGCGGCGCAGCCGCTCCACCTCCGCGTGGCCCTTGAGCGCCTTCGGCAGTGACTTCAGCTGTCGCCCCGCCGCCCGGCCCGCCGTGGCCCTGGCCGTCACACGGCCCTCCACCAGGGCGACTTCGTACCCCTCACCCGCTGCCAGCCAGCCCACCGGCCCCCGCCTTCCGCATCAAGGAAACTCACGATCGACACACCTCGGCCAGGGATCCGGCACTCAGCGTGACGATGAGCGGAACGTTACGAGCAGCCACTGACAATCACCCGGGCGAACCTCTCCGGCGTCCGCCGAGTCAAGCCGTCTGACCTGGGCTGACGCATCCGGGGAACCACGTATTCGGGGTACGTACTACCGGCCGGTCGGGTGCGCTGCGGTGGGTCGCCGTGGGCTGCGGTGCGCTGCTGTGGGCTGCGGTGCCTCGCCGCGGGCTGCCGCGGGTGCGAAATACGGTCCGATCAGCATCTTTTGCTTCTGTATGGTTTGCCATGACATTGCCCTGCGGAGAGGGAGAACGGCGCTCATGACCGCGGTGCCGGTACCGGCTGCCGGAGAGCGGCCCGTCGGGCGGGAGGCCGAACTCGCCCTGCTCGCGCGCGCCGTGGAGCGGCTGGAGGACGGCCGGGGCTCGATCGTGGAGATCACCGGCGAGCCGGGCATCGGCAAGACCCGGCTGGCCCTGACGCTCATGGAACTCGCCGCCCGGCGGGGCGTCCCGGTCGTCCGGGCGCACGCGATCCGCGGGAACACCGTGCCGTTCCAGGTGCTCAGGGACGCCTGGGAGACACGGCGGGGGCCTGGCGCGGAGCCGTTCGACGCGGACCGGGACCGGATCGCCGAGTGGGCCGGCGGCTGCGTCCTGGTGCTGGACGACCTCCACTGGTGCGACCCCGACTCGGCCGCGGTGCTCGCCCGCATGGTCCGTTCCGTCGTACCCGGCCCGCTCCTGCTCGCCCTGGTCCACCGGGCCGGTCAGACGGCACCCGGCCTGCGGGAAGCGCTGGAGGACGGCGTACGGACCGGCACGGTCACCCGCCTCGAACCGGGACCGCTCGACCGGGACTCCGTGGCGACGCTGCTGGCGGGGTGGCGTGTGCCGTTGCCTTCGGAGGCGGCGGCGTGCGGGGATGCGGGTGCGTCGGGGGGTCTCCTGGCCGCGGGCTCGTCGATGTCGCGAGTTCGGATCGACGCGTCGACGCGCCTCGCAGCAAGCGCGTTGACGGGGCCGTCCCCGGATGTGTCGGCGGACCTGGCCCCGGGGACGTCAGCGGACCTGCCCACGGACGCGTCGGCGAGCCTCCCCCCACGCCCGTCCGCGGGGCTGCCTCCGCACCTGCCTGCCAGCCCTGAAGCGGACTTGTCGGCGCGCCTTGAGGGCAGTCCGTCGGCGCACCCCGGGGGCGGACTCCCGAGGCGCCTCGAAAGGGGCGCGCCCGCGATCCCCCCGTCGCAGGAATTCGTCGCCCACCTCTGCGCCGCGGCCGACGGCAATCCTCGCTATCTCCGGCTGCTGGTCGCCGCCGACTGGCGGCCCGAGCACTGGCCCGACCGAGCCGGTACCGACCCCGCCGGCCTGTTGCGCGAGGCGAAGGCGCTGGTCGCGGAGCTGGACGCGCTCACGGAGGGGGCGGCGGTCACGGCGTCGGCGGCCGCCGTGGTCGGCAGCCCGTTCCGGCCCGAGGACGTCGCCCAGGTCTCCGGACTGGGCCTGGACCGCACCCTCGACGCGCTCGCCGAACTGGAGCGGGCGGATCTGGTGCGTTCGGCCGGCTGGACGGGAGGGCTCACCTTCCGCCATCCCGTCGTCGGCCATGTCGCGCACGAGCGGGCCGGGGTGTCCTTCCGGCTGCGTGCGCACCGCCGTGCACTGGAGCTGAGCGCCGGCCGCGCGGGTCGCGCCCACGAACGGGCGCGTCATGCCGAGCACTTGCTGGGCGTGGACGCGGCTCTCGCCGCACGCACGCTGGCCGAGGGGGCCGCGGAGGTCGTCGTACGAGAGCCGGCGACGGCGGCGCGCTGGCTGCGGTCGGCACTGGAGGCCCTGCCGACAGCGGCCGCCACCTCCTCCGGAGCCCCTGCTTCCGGAGCCCCTGCGACCTCCACGAGCCCGATGACCTCCATGAGCCCGACGACCTCCGCGGCACCCGCGCCACCCGCAGGCCCGGCTGCTCCCGCGACCTCCACGACGCCCGCGCGGCCAGCGCCGCCGGCGCAACCGGCGCCGCCCGCAGCCTCTGCCCCTCCCGCGCCCTCCACGACAACCGCAACTCCCGCCACCCCCGCGACAGCCTCGACCTCCACGTCCCCCGCGACAGCCCCGACCTCCACACCCCCCGCAACCCCCACGACGTCCCGGACCCACACAGCCTCCACGTTCCCCACAACGCCCACGCCCCCCATACCGGACACCACCCCCACCCGCACCGAACTGGAACTCGCCTACTGCCGCGCACTGATCGCCTCCGGCCAGTGGCACGAGGCACGCGCGCGTGTGCATGAGTTGCTCGGCAACCCGCAAGCCGCGCTCGACGCGCGGCAGGCGCTCCAGGCGCACGCCGTGTGTGCGAACGCCGAGCGGCAGCTCGGCCGGTACGCGGAGGCCGCCGCCATCGCCGGTGCCGGTCTCGGCGCGGTGCCCCGGCCGCTGCCCGATCCGCTGTCGGCCGAGGCAGTCGAGCTGATCATCGAGTACGGCCTGGTCCACGTCCTGCGCGGAACGCACGAGCAGGCCCGCGACCTGCTCCGGGAAGCCCTGCGCACCCCGGCCGAGGCGGCGGACGCGGACCTCGTCGTGCTGCGGGTCCTCAACGCCCTGTGCGCCACCCACGCGGGTGACCTCGCCGAGGCCGCCGACGAGGTCACCCGGTGCGCCCGGCTCGTCGACGCGCTGCCCGACCCGCTCGCCGGCCGGACGCCGGAGACCCTCGCCCTGCTCGGCAGCGCCGAGCTCTATCTGGAACGGTTCGCGGACGCGGGCCGCCATCTGGGCCGGGGACTCGCGGCGGAGTCGCGCCCGCAGCGCCCCATCCTGCTGCACCGGCTGCTCGGGCTCGCCGCGGCCGAGCTGTGGACCGGCCGGCTGGACGAGTCCCAGCGGCACGCCCGGCAGGTCGAGGCGCTCGCGCGGGCGCTGGGTGCGCAGCCCGCGGTCACCCTGGCCCAGGCGATCCGCGCGACGGCACTGGTGTGGGCCCGCGGCCGGTCGTACGCCGACGAAGCCGTCGCGCTCGTGGAGGAGGCGGCCGGCGCCGGACCGACCGGGCACTCCTGGTGGACCGCCTCGGCGACGGGTCTGCTCGCCCAGGCGCGGCTGCTCGCGGGGGACGCCGCCGGATGCCGGCGGACCATCCTCGACGGCGGGGGCGGCAGGCGGCTGCCGCTGGTGCGGCCGTTCTCCCGGCCCCTGCTGCTCTCCCTGCTGGCGACCGCCACGCTGGACTGCGGTGACCACGAGGAGGCGCGGCGCCTGGTCGGCACCGCGGAGGCGGAGGCGGGGCGGCTGGGGCTGCCGGTCCAGGAGGCGTACGCGCAGTGCGCCCGGGCCAGGATCCACATGGCCGACGGCGAGCACGACGCGGCGGCCAAGCTTCTCGAACTCGCCGCGGAGTCCTTCCGGTCCGCCGACATGCCCGTGCAGTACGCCTGGACGCTGGCCATGGGCGTGCGGTCCGTGCACGAGTCCCAGGGGGAGGCCACGGCACTCGCCCACCTCGACGCGGCCGAGGCGATCGCACGGGCCCACGCGGCGGGGCTCGTCCGGGAGAGGGTGGCCGACCTGCGGGCCGAGCTGTCGGCGGACGGCCGCACCACGCACCCGGTCCGCCTGCTCAGCGACCGCGAACGGGAGATAGCCGAACTCGCGGCGTCGGGTCTGCGCACCCGGCAGATCGCCGAACGCCTCTTCCTGAGCCCCCGCACGGTGGAGACCCACCTGTCCCGCATCTACCGCAAACTCGACGTGTCCTCCCGGCTGGCCCTCTCCGACGTCCTGCGCTCCGCGCCCTAGCGACGACGTCACCGCCACTCCGACACGTGTTCTCGACTTGCCCCGTAATTCGAACACGCGATCTAATCCGACCATGGCGAACCACAGGGTCGACTACCTCACCAGCACCCAGGAGCAGATCCTGCGCTGCATCCGCGAGTCGATCGCCGAGCGCGGCGAAGCCCCCACCGTGCGGGAGATCGGCGCGTGGGTCGGCATGCGCAGCCGGTCCTCCGTCCACTACCACCTGGGCCGGATCGAGGCGCTCGGCTACATCGCCCGGGAGCCGCACAGACCGCGCGGGATCAGACTCACATGACCGGCCCCGCGCCCGATCCGCAGCGCTTCCACCTCACGGTGTCCGCCACCGGCCGCCCGGTGATGCACGGCTGGTGGTCCCGGGAGAGCACGGCCCGCGACAAGTTCCGGGACTGGATCGGCGCGCACGGCAGGATGCCGGCCGCGCACGTCTGCCTGGTCGAGCGGATCGGGGCCGAAGAGCGGCTGATGGAGAGCTGGCCCGAGGACACCCCGCCCGCACACCGGGCCGAGACCAGCCGCACCACCACACCGAGTCCGAAGGGACCGTAACCCCTACGACTGCGCCCCCTCAGGACCGTCCACCACCGACGGATGGACATACCGGCCCTCGTCGAAAGGCGTGAACCACTCCCCGAACGCCACGGGCTCGATCCCGAGGGCCGTACCGGTCGCTTCCTCGTCGTCGGCGTCCACCGAGCCGTCGTAGAGCCACTCGTGGTCCATGTCCTCGTAGACGTGGTCGGCGAAGGCGTCGAGCGCGGCGGACACGTCGTCGTCGAGCAGCCCGTAGAGCTCGAGGGTCGCCGTCGCCTCGCGCAGGAGGAACCTCAGGGCGAGCTCCTCGGCCACACAGCCGAGCTGCCGGAAACCTCCGTCGGTGAAGCGGGTGGTCAGGGCGATCACGGTCACCAGGAAGCGGCGGGCGAACCGGGCGTCGTAGCGCAGGGCGTACCGGTCGGGCAGCCGCTCCAGGTGCCACAGGGGCCCTTCGCATTCGGCGACGCTGGTGTCCTCCAGCGTCAGGACCTGCACGTCCTCGAACAGCTCGGCCACCAGGACGTCGGTGGCGTGGACGAGCGCACCGGCGGCGAGTCCGGCGCCCGCCGGGGAGACGACGGATCCTCCGGCCTCGCCCCCGTGGTCCTCCCCGCCCTCCTCGTCCTGGTGCACGCCGAAGGCGGCAGGGGGGAACGAGCGCAGCCGGTCCGCCAGCTCCAGCAGCCGGTTCCGTACGGACTTGGCCCGTACGTCGGCGTCGTAGCCCTCGCCGGCGCGCTCACCGCTCGTGAGCTGCGCGTGCCGGGCCTTGCGGACGGCCGGGTCGTCGGGCGGGGCGTCGGGGCCGTCGGCGGCGTCGAGGCTCTCCTTGGCGAGATCCTGGTGCAGTTCGACCTCGCACCGTTCGATCCTCCAGTCCGCCAGCAGTTCGGAGCGCTCCAGCAGTTCGTCCACCAGGACCTGTACCGCGTCCTCGGCGAACTCCAGCGCGGGAGCGTCCACGAAGACCTTCAGCAGGGCCCCGTCCGGATGGACGGCCACGATGCTGTCGAGGAGATCGGCCTCCACGCCGTCCGGCCCCTCCAGGGACTTGACGGACTGGAATCCGTCCTCGAGGAGCGCCACGGCGCCGGCTCGCTGGAGGGGGTCCATCTCCGGAGTGCCCTCCGGGATGCGGGTGTCCACAGTCACTACGTACGTCACACCCCGAGCTTGGCAGGAAGTAACCGTTCTGCGCGAAAGAACGGCTGGTCCGCGCGCTCTGTTCGGCGATCAGGTCACCGTCCGGGCGGCCCGCAGGCACACCGCCCCGGTCGCTCGCTTCCCCCGGGATCACTCCGGACGGGCCGCCGCCTGCTTCTGGAGCTGTACGGCCGCCACCAGGCTCAGTCTCGGCTCCGCCTTGCGCAGCGCCCGCACCGCAGCGACCGAGGTGATGTCGCCCGTGAAGCCGACGGCGGCCAGGCGGGAGCGGACCCAGCGGGCGCACAGCTCCGTCTCGGTGGCGGCCGCGGTGGACTCGACGAGCGCGGCGGCGCGTTCCAGCCCGGGTCGCTCCTCCGGCGTGGCCTCGGCCAGCGCCTGCCGCAGGGCCGCGCCGACCACGTCCGCGTCCCGGACCAGCAGCACGAAGTTGTGTTTCTTGTTCAGTCCCGCGATTCCCGACATGCGGATCATGGTGACGGTCATGTCCCGCTCCGGCCAAGCGACTTGAGGAGCATCAGAGACTCGCACCGTGATCCGTCCACGCGACCGTTCCGTGGAAATGGTTTCACATTGAACAGCCACGGGGTAACCTGGATGTGTACGAAACAGTTTCGTTTGGATGAGGCGTACATGGACGGCAAAGGAGCCACCCGAACCCCGTGCACCCCCCGCGCCCGCCGACGCGGCAGACTGACGCCCGAGCGGGAGGCGGAGCTGTACACGAGCGTCCTCGACCTGCTGCGGGAAGTCGGCTACGACG
Organism: Streptomyces sp. LS-MS-L19; assembly: GCF_058382285.1. NCBI lineage: Bacteria > Bacillati > Actinomycetota > Actinomycetes > Kitasatosporales > Streptomycetaceae > Streptomyces > Streptomyces sp. LS-MS-L19. The sequence goes on from NZ_JBYCLL010000001.1 coordinate 1,051,855, forward strand.
CTCTCACCATGGAGGCCGTGGCCACCCGCACCCGGTGCAGCAAGGCCACCCTCTACCGCCAGTGGACGGGCAAGCCGCAACTGGTCGCCCATGCACTGCGCCACGAGAAGCCCGTCGCCCTCGCCGGGATCGACACCGGTTCGCTGCGCGGCGACTTCGCGGCGGTGGTGGACCAGTTGACCGAGCCGCGGCTGGAGCGGGACACCGCGCTGCTCCGCGGACTCCTGCCGGCCGCCCACGCCCACCCCGACCTTCGCGAGGCGTTGCGTGAGCTGCTCATCGACCCCGAACTCACCAGCCTCGACCGGATGTTGGGCCACGCCGTCGAGCGGGGCGAGGTCGCCGCGGACAGCCCCGCCCTGCCCTTCGTCCCGCACACCCTCGTCGGCCTGCTGATCGCCCGCCAGCTGGCGGAGGACAGACCGGCCGACCCGGCCTTCGTCCGGGACTACATCGACGCGGTGGTCCTGCCCGCGCTCGACGTCTGAAACCGAGCAGGTCCGCCCCCGCGCTCGCCTGGGTCCTGCGCCGCCGGGAGGTCACCTCCGCGATCACCGGCGCCTCCCGTTCGCACCGACGCCTCCCGCGCGCCCAGACACCTCCCGCGCACCCCGGCGCCTCACCTGCGCCCAGGCACCTCCCGCGCCCCGGCGCCTCCCGTTCGCACCGACACCTCCCGCGCACCCCGGCGCCTCCCCTCCGCCCAGGCACCTCCCCTGCGCCCAGACACCTCCCGCGCACCCCGGCGCCTCACCTGCGCCCAGGCGCACCCGCCGGAATCCCGCCCCGCCCGCCGCCTCCAAGCCGCCGGCAGGGCAGGGACACCCCCGCCTCAGCCCAGCTTCTTCAGCAGTTCCGCCGCCAGCGGTGCCGAGGACGCCGGGTTCTGTCCCGTCACCAGGTTGTCGTCGACGATCACGTGCGGAGCCCACGGCTCGGCCTCGTCGACCAGCACACCCGCCTCGGTGAGCCGGTCCTGGAGCAGCCACTTGGCCTTGTCGGCGAGGCCCGCCTGGGTCTCCTCGGCGTTGGTGAAGGCGGCCACCCGGCGCCCGGCGAACACGTTGGAGCCGTCCTCCCGGGTCGCGGCGAGCAGCGCGGCGGGAGCATGGCAGACGACGCCCAGCGGCCTGCCGCTCTCCAGGGCGGCGGTGAGCAGCCGGCCCGAGACCGCGTCGACGGCGAGGTCCTCCATCGGGCCGTGGCCGCCGGGGTAGAAGACGGCCGCGTAGTCGTCGAGCCGCACGTCCTCCAGCCGCAGGGGCCGCTGGAGTTCGGCGGCCGAGGCGAGCACCCCGGCGATGCGGTCGGCGTTCTCCTGTCCGCCGTTGACCTCGGCGGCGAGGCTGCCCTTGTCCACGGTCGGTACGACGCCGCCCGGGGTGGCCACCACGATCTCGTGGCCGGCGGCCTTGAAGGCCTCGTAGGGGGCGACGGCCTCCTCGGCCCAGAAGCCGGTGGGGTGCCGGGTGCCGTCGGCCAGGGTCCAGTGGTCGGCGCCGGTCATCACAAAAAGGATCTTCGACATGGGGAAACCGTAGTCCCGCCCTGTCATAGCGGGCCAATAGGCTCACGCATATGAGGGATAGGAACACCAATGGCTCCATGGAGTCCGGGCAGACCCCCGGCGCCCCGCTGGACCTGAACCTGCTGCGGACCTTCCTGACCGTCCACCGCACCGGCTCCTTCACCGCCGCCGCCCGGCTTCTCGGCCTGTCCCAGCCCACGGTCACCACCCAGATCCGCACCCTGGAACGGCAGTTGGGCCACGAGCTGTTCGAGCGCCGGGCGCGGGGCGTGACCCCGGCGCCGCACGCGGACGAGCTCGCCGCCCGGATCGTGCGGCCCCTGGACGAGCTGGCCGCGGTCGCCGGGCCCGCCGACAGCGCGGACGACGCCCCGGCCGAGCCGGTGCACCTGGCCGGCCCGGCCGAGCTGCTGTCGCGCTGCGTGCTGCCGGGCCTCGCTCCCCTGGTGGACGCGGGGGTACGGCTGCGCATCACGCCGGGCCTGACCGAACCCCTCCTGGAGGATCTGCGGGCGGGCCGCCACGACCTGGTGATCGCCACCTTCCGGCCCCGCGGCCGCACCCTGACGGCTGTGCCCCTGAGCGACGAGGAGTTCGTGCTGGTCAGCTCGCCAGGACGGGCCGAACGGCTCGGTACGCCGGCCCATCTCCCAGCCTCCCTGCACGGCGTCCCCCTGGTCGCCTACGCCGAGGACCTGCCCATCGTGCGCCGCTACTGGCGGCACGTGTTCGGCAGACGCCTGGTGCGGCAGCCCGAGGTGACCATGCCCGACCTGAACGCGGTCAAGGCGGCGGTCGCCGGCGGCACCGGATTCACCGTGCTCCCCCGCTACCTGTGCGCCGGGGAGCTGGCGTCGGGGGCGCTGGTCCTGCTCCACGACCCGGACGACCCGCCCATCAACACGAGCTTCCTGGTCCAGCGGCCCGGCACCTCCGGCAACCCGCACGTGGGCGTGGTCCGCGACCACCTGCTGGCGGCGGCCCGCGACTGGTAGTCCCGCGCAACCGGGGAGCCGAGCGTCCGCGGTGCGAAAGGAACTCGAACAGGCCGTCGCCGTACGGCACACTCCCCCCATGGAGACAGCCGAGTTCATCCGGATCCTGGAGCGGGAAGGCCAGTCGCTCGCGTCGGCCGCCGAGCAGGCGGGCACCGACGCCAAGGTGCCGACCTGCCCCGGGTGGCAGGTGCGGGATCTGGTCAGGCACACCGGGGTGGTGCACCGCTGGGCGACGGCGTTCGTGGCCGAGGGACACACCGCCTTCCGTCCCTTTCCCGACGAACCCGACCTGGACGGGGAGGAGTTGCTGACCTGGTTCCGCGACGGCCACCGCCGCCTGGTCGACACGCTCGACTCCGCGGGACCCGATGTGCGCTGCTGGCACTTCCTGCCCGCCCCCTCACCGCTCGCGTTCTGGGCCCGGCGCCAGGCGCACGAGACGGCCGTGCACCGCTTCGACGCCCAGGCGGCGCTCGGCGGCACCCCCGACGAACCCGGACGGGACTTCGCGGCCGACGGCATCGACGAGCTGCTGCGCGGCTTCCACGCCCGCGCGAAGAGCCAGGTGCGCAGCGCCGAGCCCCGGGTCCTCAGGGTCCGGGCGAGCGACACGGACGGCGCGGTGTGGACCGTACGTCTGACCGCGGAACCGCCCGCGACGGAGTACGGCGAGGCGGGGGACACCGACTGCGAGGTGTCCGGGCCGGCCGCGCGGCTGTATCCGGCGCTGTGGAACCGGCTGCCGTTCCCCCGCGTGACCGGGGACGCCTCGGTCGCCGAGCTGTGGCGGGAGCGGTCCGCCGTGGACTAGGAGGGTTGCAACATCCTTGTCAGGACCGCGCGTTGCAGGGGAAGGGCGTCGCCGTGCAGCGCGCGGCCCTTCGGGGTGAGCGAGACCCGGACGCCCCGCCGGTCCTCCGCGCACATCCCGCGTTCGACGAGGCCGTCCTTCTCCAGGCGGGCGATCAGCCGGGACAGCGCGCTCTGGCTGAGATGGACGCGCTCGGAGATCTCCTGGACGCGGTAGGCGCAGCCGCCGTCGGCCAGCACGTCCAGCACCTCGAAGTCACTTGCGCACAGGCCGTGTTGATGCAGCGCGCGGTCCAGTTCGCACTGCGTGCGCGCGTGCAGGGCCAGGATGTCCCGCCACTGCTCCGCCAGCGCCTGTTCGGGCTTCTTCGCCACCATGCGCGGCACCGTAGCAGAGAAAGCGGATTATTGCATCGGAATTAAATGCACTTGCATTCCATGCATGCGCATGTAGTGTCGTCGGCATGACCTCTCCGCTCACCACCCCCGCGGACCCGTCCTCAACGGTCCGCTGGACCCCCAGGCTCTGGGGCACCCTGCTGGTGCTGTGCGCCGCCATGTTCCTGGACGCGCTGGACGTGTCGATGGTCGGCGTCGCGCTCCCCTCCATCGGTGCCGACCTGGACCTCTCCACCTCGACGCTGCAATGGATCGTCAGCGGCTACATCCTCGGCTACGGCGGTCTCCTGCTCCTGGGCGGCCGGGCCGCCGACCTGCTCGGCCGCCGCCAGGTCTTCCTGGTCGCCCTCGGCGTCTTCGCGGTCGCCTCGCTGCTCGGCGGCCTCGTCGACTCGGGCCCGCTGCTGATCGCCAGCCGCTTCATCAAGGGCCTGAGCGCGGCCTTCACCGCGCCGGCGGGCCTGTCCATCATCACCACGACGTTCCCGGAGGGCCCGCTGCGCAACCGCGCGCTCTCCATCTACACCACCTGCGCCGCCACCGGCTTCTCCATGGGCCTGGTGCTCTCCGGCCTGCTCACCGAGGCCAGTTGGCGCCTGACCATGCTGCTGCCGGCGCCCATCGCGCTCGTCGCCCTGGTCGCGGGCCTGAAGCTGCTGCCGCGCAGCGCCCGCGAGAAGGACCACAACGGCTACGACGTCCCCGGCGCCGTCCTCGGCACCGCCTCGATGCTGCTGCTCGTCTTCACCGTCGTCCAGGCCCCGGAGTCCGGCTGGGCCTCCGCCCGCACCCTGCTGTCCTTCCTCGCCGTGGCCGTCCTGCTGAGCGTGTTCGTCGTGGTCGAGCGGCGCTCGCCGGGGCCGCTGATCCGGCTCGGTGTGCTGCGCTCCGGCACCCAGATCCGGGCCCAGCTGGGCGCCATGGCCTTCTTCGGCTCGTACGTCGGCTTCCAGTTCCTGGTGACCCTGTACATGCAGTCGCTGCTCGGCTGGTCGGCGCTGCACACCGCGCTCGCCTTCCTGCCCGCGGGCGCGCTGGTGGCGGTGTCCTCCACGAAGGTCGGCTCGATCGTCGACCGGTTCGGCACCCACCGGCTGATCCCGGCGGGCTTCGCCCTGATGGTCGTCGGGTACGCGCTGTTCCTGGGCGTCGACCTCGACCCCGTCTACGCGGCCGCGATCCTGCCGTCGATGCTGCTCATCGGCGCCGCCTGCGCGCTGGTCTTCCCCTCGCTCAACATCCAGGCCACCAACGGCGTCGAGGACCACGAGCAGGGCATGGTCTCCGGGCTGCTCAACACCTCGGTCCAGGTCGGCGGCGCGATCTTCCTGGCCGTCGTGACCGCCGTGGTGACCGCCGGCGCCCCCGAGCACGCCACCCCGCAGGCCGTCCTCGACAGCTACCGCCCCGGACTGATCGTGGTCACCGCCATCGCCGCGGCCGGGCTGCTGATCACCCTCACGGGAGCGCGCACCCCGCGTCGGCCGCAGCAGTCCGTCGTGGTCGCCAAGTCCACTGTGCGGGAGGCGGAGCGCGTCACCGTACGCGACTAGGGGGACGCCTCCGACCCCGTGTGCCCGGCGCAGCCTGCTTGCTGCGCCGGGCACACGGCTGTGAGACTCGAAGGATGGAGACGTACGGGGGACGCCGGAACCAGGCGGAGCGGGATGCCATGACCGTCGAGATCGGATACGCGCTGTGCAGCGCGCTGTTCGCGGCGGCGGTGCTGTTCGGGGCGGTGGCGGGACCGGCGCTGCTGTTCGAACTGCCGGGCACCGTGGAGAAGTTGCTGGTGCGGGTTGCCCTCACGATCGCACCCGTGGTCTTCGTCGCCCGGGTGATCAGTGTCCTGGTGCGGTTCCGGCGCGAGGGCGCTCAGCCCAGCCAGCCCGGCCGCACCAGCCCCGACTCGTAGGCCAGCACCACCAGTTGGGCGCGGTCGCGGGCGCCGAGCTTGACCATGGTGCGGCTGACGTGGGTCTTGGCGGTGAGCGGACTGACGACGAGGCGCCGGGCGATCTCCTCGTTGGACAGGCCGATGCCGACCAGGGCCATCACCTCCCGCTCCCGCTCGGTGAGTTCGGCGAGGGCGCCCTCGGCGGCGGGTTCCTTGGAGCGGGCCGCGAACTCGGCGATGAGACGGCGGGTCACGCCCGGGGAGAGCAGCGCGTCCCCGTCGACCACCGCCCGTACCGCGCGCAGGAGTTCCTCCGGTTCGGTGTCCTTGACGAGGAAGCCGGAGGCTCCGGAGCGGATCGCCTCGAAGACGTACTCGTCGAGTTCGAAGGTGGTGAGCATGACCACCTTCACCTCACCGAGAGCGGTGTCCTCCGTGATGCGCCGGGTCGCGGCGAGGCCGTCCAGCAGCGGCATCCGGATGTCCATCAGGACGATGTCCGGCCGCAGTTCACGCACTGTGCGCACCGCCTCCTCGCCGTCGGAGGCCTCCCCCGCCACCTCGATGTCCGGCTGGGCGTCGAGCAGCGCCCGGAAGCCGGCCCGTACGAGTGACTGGTCGTCGGCGAGCAGTACGCGGATCACCGGTCGTCCTCCTTGGCCTTCACCCCGAGCGGCAGTACGGCGAGCACCCGGAACCCTCCGTCGGGACGCGGGCCCGCCTCGATCGTGCCACCGAGGGCCGCGGCCCGCTCCCGCATTCCGGCCAGACCGTTGCCGCTGCCGCCCGCGTCGGCGCCGGTCGCGGGTCCGTCGTCGTCGATACGGAGCCGTAGCGCGTCCTTGTCGTGGTCGAGCCGCACGCGCGCGTGCCGTGATCCGGAGTGCCGTACGACATTGGTGAGCGCCTCCTGGACGATCCGGAAGGCGGCGAGGTCCGCGCCGGGCGGCAGGGGCGGTGCCGTGCCCTCCACCTCGACGGTGAGGCCCGCGTCCGCGGCCTGGGACGTCAGCTCGGGGAGCCGGTCGAGCCCCGGGGCCGGGGCACGGGGGGCGTCGCCCGGGGTGCGCAGGGTGTCGAGGACCTGGCGGACCTCGCCGAGCGCCTCCTTGCTGGCCGCCTTGATGGTGGTGAGCGCGGTGCGGGCCTGTTCGGGGTCGGAGTCGAGGAGGGCGAGGCCGACACCGGCCTGGACGTTGATGACGGAGATGCTGTGCGCGAGGACGTCGTGGAGTTCGCGGGCGATCCGCAGCCGTTCCTCGTCGGCGCGGCGCCGGGCTGCCCGGGCGCGTTCGGCGCGTTCCCGGGCCCACTGTTCTCGCCGGGTGCGGACCAGCTCCGACACGGCGACGATCGCAACCACCCAGGCCGCGATCACGCCCTCCTGTCCCCAGGGGGCGGCGGAGTCCTCGTCCGGCGGCAGCCACTGGTACAGCCAGTGGGCGACCAGCACGTGCCCGGCCCAGAGCATCCCGAGGGCGGTCCAGGCGGCCTTGCGGTGCCCGGCCACGACGGCGCTGAAGCAGGCGAGGGCGACGGTGAGGAAGACCGGCCCGTACGGATACCCGGCGCCCAGGTACAGCAGGGCGGCGAGCGCGGTCCCGAACACGACGAACACCGGCCGCCGATGCCGCCACAGCAGCAGCCCCGAGCCGATCACCAGCAGGGCCCGCGCGAACGGATCGAGTTCGGCGCGCTCCCCGACCTGCTGGTGGGCCGCGTAGTTCGAGCCCGCGAGCACGAAGAGGGTCAGCAGCAGGGTGGACGGCCACGGCCACCGGCTCTCCGGCCGCTCACCGCCGAACCGCTGCCACCACGGCGGCCCGTTCCGCCCCCGCCACGGCGAATCGCCTCCGCGCACGCCCCGCACACCGTCCATGACAGCCACGCTAGGGCCCCGGGCCGACCCGGGCGTCCTCTGAGCGGGGCGATCACACGTACTCCCGGGGAAGTACGAGGGCGGGGGCGCGGTGCGGCCGAGACCGCTACCGCAGTCCCACCCCGCGCCCCAGCTGCCGTACCGCATGCCGGAAGAACGGTTCGCGGTCCTCCACGACCCGGGTGAACTGCCCGAACACCTCGAAGCCGACCAGGCCGAAGAGCTGGGACCAGGCCGCCACCAAGGGCGGGGCCACCTCGGGCGGGAGGTCGGGCGCGAGGTCGGCGGCGATGCGGGAGGACTCCGTCCGGAGGTCTTCGGGGACCGGGGGCAGCTCCAGGAGACCCGGGCTCCGGTGGGCGTCACGCACGATGCCGATCAGCAGGAGGCCGACGCGGGCGGCGGGCGGGACCGTGGTCTGGGGTGCGGTGTAGCCGGGGACCGGAGAGCCGTAGATCAACGCGTATTCGTGCGGATGCTCCAGCGCCCAGCGGCGTGCCGCCTCGCACACCGCGACCCAGCGCTCCAGCGGCCCCGACCCGGCGACGGCCTCGTGCGCCCGTTCCGCGCTCTCCCCCAGGGAGTCGTACGCGTCGATGATCAGCGCGGTGAGCAGGTCGTCCCGGCTGGGGAAGTAGCGGTACAGCGCCGACGAGACCATCCCCAGCTCACGCGCCACGGCCCGCAGCGAGAGCTTCGCCGCGCCCTCCGCCACGAGCTGCCGGCGCGCCTCGTCCTTGATGGCGGCGGTGACTTCGATCCGGGCGCGGGCCCGGGCTCCTTGTGCGGTGCTCATGCGGATCAGTGTTCCACAGAAGCAGAGCAGTGCACACATTTGAGAGCACTGCTCTTGCTTTGGAGCGCCGATCCGTGCAGACTGGTCCCACCGAAAGCGAGAGCACCGCTCTCTCGAACAATGGGGGTCTTCGTGTCCACGCACGTCCAGAAGCCCGGCTGGTTCACGGTCAACGTCTTCAACCGCACGGTGGCCTGGCTCACCCGCCGTGGCCTCAGCGTCTGGGGCTCCCGTGTCCTGGCGGTCCGCGGCAGAAAGAGCGGCGAGTGGCGGACCACCCCGGTGAACCTGCTGACGGTGGACGGCCGACAGTACCTGGTGGCGCCGCGCGGCCATGTCCAGTGGACGCACAACATGCGCGCGGCCGGCGGCGGCGAACTGCACCTCGGCAAACGCGTGGAGGCCTTCACCGCGACCGAGGTGGGCGACGACGACAAGGTCCCGCTCCTGCGCGCCTACCTCAAGCGCTGGAAGGCCGAGGTCGGCGTCTTCTTCAAGGGGGTCGGCCCCGACTCCTCCGACGCCGACCTGCGCCGCATCGCGCCCGACCACCCCGTCTTCCGCATCACGGTCAAGAGCTGACCTCCCCGCCCTCGGGGGCCCGGGCCGGACGCGGGTCCAGCGCCGCCAGTGCCCGCTGGGCCATCGGCCGGCCCCGGACCAGCTCGCCCAGGGTGGTGGCGCCCTGGGTGATCTCCTTGAAGGCGTTCCACGCGGGCCGGAAACCCGTCAGTGCCGCGTGGAACAGGCCGGGGCGGCGCTCGAACGCGGTCAGCATCCGCTTGCCCACGCTCATCTCGACGCCGAGCCCCGCCTTGATGGCGAACGCGTAGTTCAGCGCCTGGCGCCGGGTGTCCACCGCGTCATGGGCCTCCGCGATCCGTACCGCCCACTCCCCCGCGAGCCGCCCGGAGCGCAGCGCGAAGGAGATGCCCTCGCGGGTCCACGGCTCGAGCAGCCCCGCCGCGTCCCCGCACACCAGCACCCGTCCGCGCGAGAGCGGCGAGTCGTCGGCACGGCAGCGGGTCAAGTGGCCCGAGGAGATGCCGGGTTCGAACCCGGCGAGGCCGAGCCGCCCGACGAAGTCCTCCAAGTACCGCTTGGTGGCGGCGCCTTCACCGCGCGCCGAGATCACGCCGACCGTCAGGGTGTCCCCCTTCGGGAAGACCCAGCCGTAACTGCCGGGCATCGGGCCCCAGTCGATGAGCACCCGGCCCTTCCAGTCCTCGGCGACGGTCTCCGGCACCGGGATCTCCGCCTCCAGGCCGAGGTCGACCTGGTCGAGCTTCACTCCGACGTGCGCCCCTATGCGGCTGGCGCTGCCGTCGGCCCCGACGACCGCCCGCGCGAGCACCGTCTCACCGCCCTGGAGGACCACGGCGACCGTGCGTCGGTCCGGCACCGCCGAGCCGTGCTGCTCGACGCGCTGCACGGTGACGCCGGTGCGCAGCTCGGCGCCCGCCTTCTGCGCGTGCTCGACGAGCTGCTGGTCGAACTCGGGGCGGTTGATCAGCCCGAACAGCATCTGCTTGGAGCGCCGGGTGCGCGTGAAGCGGCCGTTGTTCGAGAAGGTGACCGCGTGCACCTTGTCCCGGAAGGGCAGCTCGAAGCCGGGCGGCAGCGCGTCCCGGGAGGGTCCGATGATGCCGCCGCCGCACGTCTTGTACCGCGGCAGTTCGGCCTTCTCCAGCAACAGCACGCGCCGTCCCGCGACCGCGGCCGCGTAGGCGGCCGAGGCGCCCGCGGGTCCCGCGCCGACCACGACGACGTCCCACACCCGCTGCGCGTCGTCCCGCGCGCCGTCCGCCGGAGAGTCGTCCGCCGAGGGAACGGCTGCCGGGGGATGGGCTGCCGAAGAGCCGTCCGCCGAGGGGCCGGCTGTCGAAGAGCCGTCCGCCGAAGGGTCGCCCGCCGAAGAGTTCTCGCTGCTCACGATGGTCTACTGCTCCTGATCAAGCCGCTGCCGCACCTGTCTCCCGCATCCTACGGCGGGGCCGCCCGCAGACCACTGTGGGAGGATCTACGGCACTCACTGGTACAACGTCGCACCCACAAGGAGCGTGCCCATGTCGTCGAATCCGGTCGCCGAGACCGTCGCCTCCCTGATGCCGAGGGCTCGGGCGGAACTCACCGAACTGGTGGCGTTCAAGTCGGTGGCGGACTTCGACCAGTTCCCGAGGAGCGAGAGCGAGGCCGCCGCCGGCTGGGTCGCGGACGCGCTCACCGCCGAGGGTTTCCAGGACGTGGCCCTGCTCGACACCCCGGACGGCACGCAGTCGGTCTACGGCTACCTGCCCGGTCCGGAAGGTGCGAAGACCGTCCTCCTGTACGCCCACTACGACGTGCAGCCCCCGCTGGACGAGGCCGGCTGGACGACCCCGCCCTTCGAGCTCACCGAGCGCGACGGCCGCTGGTACGGGCGCGGGGCCGCCGACTGCAAGGGCGGTGTGATCATGCACCTGCTCGCACTGCGGGCCCTCAAGGCCAACGGCGGGATCCCGGTGCACGTCAAGTTCATCGCCGAGGGCTCGGAGGAGCAGGGCACGGGCGGTCTGGAGCGCTACGCCGAGGCGCATCCCGCGCTCCTGGAAGCGGACACCATCGTCATCGGCGACGCGGGCAACTTCCGCGCCGGCCTGCCGACGGTCACCGCCACCCTGCGCGGCATGACCATGATGCGCGTCCAGGTGGACACCCTCGCGGGCAACCTGCACTCGGGCCAGTTCGGCGGCGCCGCCCCCGACGCGCTGGCCGCGCTGATCCGCGTCCTGGACTCGCTGCGCGCGAAGGACGGCTCGACGACGATCGACGGCCTGACGCCGGACGCGTCCTGGGACGGCCTCCAGTACGAGGAGGAGCAGTTCCGGGCGGACGCCAAGGTCCTGGACGGGGTCGAGCTGATCGGCGACGGCACGGTCGCCGACCGCATCTGGGCCCGCCCGGCCGTCACGGTCCTCGGCATCGACTGCCCGCCGGTCGTCGGCGCCACCCCGTCCGTGCAGGCGAGCGCCCGCGCCCTGGTCAGCCTGCGGGTTCCGCCGGGCATCGACGCGGCCGAGGCGACCAAGCTGCTCCAGGCGCACCTGGAGACCAACACGCCGTGGGGCGCGCGCGTGCGCACCGAGCAGATCGGCCAGGGCCAGCCGTTCAGCGCGGACACCACCAGCCCGGCGTACGCGGCGATGGCCGACGCGATGGCGGTGGCCTACCCGGGCCAGGAGATGCAGTACGCCGGCCAGGGCGGCTCGATCCCCCTCTGCAACACCCTCGCGTCGCTCTACCCGCACGCCGAGATCCTCCTCATCGGCCTGAGCGAGCCGGAGGCGCAGATCCACGCGGTCAACGAGAGCGTGTCCCCCGAGGAGTTGGAGCGCCTCGCGGTGACGGAGGCCCTGTTCCTGCGCAACTACGCGACAAGCTGACCCGCCGGCTCCACCCCCCGGCAGAAGGCCCTCGCCCCCGGGCGGGGGCCTTTGTGCACGCGGCAGCCCTACGACACCTGCGGCGGCGTGAGCTCGCGAGGGCATGGCGAAGCTGTCCGTGAGGCTCGCCCGTGTCGGGCACGGAGACCCGATCATGGGGCGATGGACTCCCCCGCGCGTCTCCGCACCCACGCCGACCTCTCCACCGCCTTCGCCCTCCTGAGCGACGACGACCTCGCGCGGCTCGTGGCGTCGGGTACGCCCACCGGTACCGGTATCGGCGGACGGACGACGCTGGTGGAGATGGACGGGGTGCGGGTGTTCGTGAAGCGCGTACCACTCACCGAAACCGAACTCCGCCCGCACCACGTCCGCTCCACCGCGAACTTCTTCGCACTGCCGGTCCACTGCCACTACGGCATCGGCGCGATCGGCAGTCCCGGCTTCGGTGCCTGGCGCGAGCTGGCCGTGCACGACATGACCACCAACTGGGTGCGCTCCGGCCGTTTCCCGGGCTTCCCTCTCCTGCACCACTGGCGGGTGCTGCCCGACACCCCGCAGCCGCTGCCCGAGCAACTCGCCGACGAGGAGCGGGCCGTGGCCTACTGGGGTGGCTCACCGGGGCTCAGAGAACGCCTCGCGGCCCTGCGCACGGCGTCCGCGAGCCTGACCCTGTTCCTGGAGTACGTGCCGCACACCCTCCACGACTGGCTCCACGAGCAGCTGCGCACGGGCGACGCCGACTCTGCCTGCGCGCTCGTGGAGCAGGGCCTGGACGCTGTCACCGGATTCCTCCGGGAACGACAACTCATCCACTTCGACGCCCACTTCGGCAACATCCTCACCGACGGACACCGGCTCCACCTGACCGACTACGGCCTGTCCCTCTCCGGTCGCTTTCAACTCCGCCCAGAGGAAAGCGACTTCTTCCACCGGCATCGCGCCTACGACCGCGCCTACGCCTTCTCGTACCTCGTCCACTGGCTGGTCGTCGGCCAGTACGGACTCGCCCGGGACGAACGCGAGGACTTCATCCGCGCGTGTGCCGACGGCAGGCGCCCCGAGGGGATCCCCGGGGCCGCCGCCGCGCTCATCTCACGTCATGCCCGACTCGCCGTCGTCATAGGTGACTTCAACCGGCGCCTGGAACAGGAGAGCAGGCTCACCCCCTACCCTCACGAGGAAGCGGACGCGCTGTCCTCCAGGGTCGTCAGTGCCGGGTCGAGCACGATGTCCTCGGCGCGGGCCTCGACGCTCGGCTCCTCCGGGAAGTGACAGGCCGTCAAGTGCCCCTCCGGGTTGCCCCCCAGCCGTACCAGCGGGGGCTCCTCGGTCGCGCACCGGTCCTGGGCCTTCCAGCAGCGGGTGCGGAAGCGGCAGCCCGAGGGCGGATCCACCGGTGAGGGCACGTCTCCGGCGAGCCGGATGCGCTCGCGCCGCCCCACGGCGTCCGGGTCGGCCTCGGGTACCGCGGACAGCAGCGCGTGGGTGTAGGGGTGCCGGGGCCGGGTGTAGAGGGTCTGCCGGTCGGCGACCTCGACGATCTTGCCGAGGTACATCACCGCGACCCGCTCGCAGAAGTGCCGTACGACGGCGAGGTCGTGGGCGATGAACACGAACGCGATGCCGAACTCGCGCTGGAGGTCCTGGAGGAGGTTCACGATCTGCGCCTGGATCGAGACGTCCAGCGCCGAGACCGGTTCGTCGGCCACGATCAGCTTCGGGCGCAGGGCGAGCGCGCGGGCGATGCCGATGCGCTGGCGCTGGCCCCCGGAGAACTCGTTGGGGTAGCGGTTGTAGTGCTCGGGGTTGAGGCCGACGGTCTCCAGGAGTTCCTGGGCGCGCTTCTTGTGGCCCTGCGGCGGGTTGATGCCGTTGAGCCGCATCGGGGTCTCGACGATCGTGCCGACCGTGTGCCGGGGGTTCAGCGAGGAGTACGGGTCCTGGAAGATCATCTGGAGGTTGCGGCGGGCCTCCTTCATCCGGTTCTCCGGGGTGTGGGTGATGTCCTCGCCGTCGAACACCACCTTCCCGGCGGTGGGTTCCAGCAGCCGGGTGATCAGCCGGCCCGTCGTCGACTTGCCGCAGCCGGACTCGCCGACCAGGCCGAGCGACTGTCCGGCGCCGACCGTGAAGTCGATGCCGTCGACGGCGTGCACGGCCCCGATCTGCCGCTGGAAGACGATGCCGTGGCGGATCGGGAAGTGCTTGGTGAGGCCGGTGACGTCGAGCAAGGGCTCCCCGGCGGGCTGGGTGGTGCTCACGGCATGCTCCTGTTCGTCCGCCGCGCTCACTGCGCGGCCCCCGACGCCGTACGCTCGCGGATCTCGTTCCTGGTCTGCGGGGTGAGGTGGCAGGCCGCGAGGTGCCTGCCGGTGCCGGGGACGGCCACCAGTTCCGGCCGGTCGACCGCGCAACGCCCCTCGGGCACCCAGCCCTTGTAGGTGCAGCGGGGGTGGAAGGCGCAGCCGCCGGGCGGGTTGATCAGGCTCGGCGGGGAGCCGGCGATCGGGTTCAGGCGCCGCCCGACGTCACCGGTGATCTGCGGCATCGACTCCAACAGGCCCCAGGTGTACGGGTGCTGGGGCTCCTTGAGCACGTCGTGGACGGTGCCGTACTCGATGCGGCGGCCGCCGTACATCACCAGGATGTCGTCGGCGATGTCGGCCACCACCCCGAGGTCGTGGGTGATGAGGATGACCGCGGAGCCGAACTCCTCCTGCAGATCACGGATCAGGTCAAGGATCTGCGCCTGGACGGTGACGTCGAGGGCGGTGGTCGGCTCGTCGGCGATGAGCAGTTCGGGGTCGCACACCAGCGCCATGGCGATCATGGCGCGCTGGCGCATACCGCCGGAGAACTGGTGGGGGTAGTCCCGCACCCGGCGTTCGGGCTGCGGGATGCCGACCCGCTTCAGCATCTCCACGGCCCGCTCCCGGGCCTCCTTCTTGGAGACCTTGTGGTGGACCCGGTAGGCCTCGGCGATCTGGGCGCCGACGGTGAAGTAGGGGTGCAGCGCGGACAGCGGGTCCTGGAAGATCATGGAGACGGTACGGCCGCGCAGCGCGCGCATGTCCTGCTCGGGCAGGGCGACCAACTCCCTGCCGTCCAGCAGGATCTCGCCGGAGACCTCGGCACGCGTGCCCTTGTGCAGCCCGAGCAGGGCCAGCGAGGTGACCGACTTCCCCGAGCCGGACTCGCCGACGATGCCGAGCGTGCTGCCCTTCTCCAGGGAGAACGAGACGCCGTCGACGGACTTGACGATGCCGTCCTCGGTCGGGAAGTGCACCCGCAGGTCCCGTACGTCGAGGAAGGGGGCGGCCGCGTCGTCGGCGGCCGCCGGTTGCGGTGAGGTCAGGAGGGACACGGGGTTTCCTTGCTGCGGTGTGAGGGGCTCAGGCGAGGCGGACGCGGGGGTCGACGAGGCCGTAGACCACGTCGACGACCACGTTGGCGAGTACGACGAAGGTGGCCGCGAACAGCGTGGTGCCGAGGATGACCGGCAGGTCGGAGTTCTGCACCGAGTCGACCGCGAGCTTGCCGATCCCGTTGATGCCGAACACCGACTCGGTGATGACCGCGGAGCCGCCGATCAGCGAGCCGACGTCCATGCCGAAGATGGTGATGATCGGAGTGATCGCGGCCCGCAGTCCGTGCTTGAGGACGACCTTGTTGGTGGACAGGCCCTTGGCCCGGGCGGTGCGCATGTAGTCCTCGGCGAAGACCTCCAGCATGGAGGAGCGGGTGAGCCGGGTGTACAGCGCGAGGTAGACGATGACCAGGGTGACCCACGGCAGGATCAAGCCCTGGAACCAGGCGCCCGGGTCCTGGGTGATCGGGGTGTAGCCGGAGGCGGGCAGGATCTGCCACTTGTCGACGAACAGGTAGAGCAGCAGCAGTCCGACGAAGTAGATCTGCACCGAGACACCGAGCAGGGCGAGTCCCACCGCCGCCTTGTCCGCGGCCCTGCCCCGGCGGACGGCGGCGACCGTGCCGAGGCCGACGCCCAGGATCAGGAAGAACACCGCGGCGCCGAGGCCGAGGGACAGGTCCGCCGGGAAGTCGTCCAGCAGGGTGCTCAGGACCGGGGTGTCGGTCTGGAAGGAGATGCCGAGGCAGGGCGCGCCGCAGTGCACGCGCACGCTCTGGTCGCCGTAGTCCCGGCCGATGAAGAGTCCCTTGAAGAACTCCCAGAACTGCTTGAGGAAGCTCTGGTCGAGCCCGAGCGAATGCTTGATCTCGGCCAGCCGGGACGGCGAGCAGGTCTTGCCGCAGGCCAGGAGTGCGGGGTCGGACGGCAGCGCGAAGAAGATCACGAAGGTGATCACGGTGATCACCAGCAGGATCGCGGCCGCTGCCAGCAGGCGCCGGATGAGGTAACGAAGCATTTTGTGCTGGGCCCTGACGTGAGAGGGGGTGCCCCGCCGGCCGGGACCACCGGCGGGGCTGGGAGGAGTGCGTCAGCTCTTGACGTAGACGTGGACCAGGCTCGGCTCGGCGAGGATCGGGTCCGGGATGACACCGCCGACCTTGGAGCCGGACAGATCGCTGAACTTCATGTACATCAGCGGGATCACGGCGGCGTCCTTCATGATCTGCTGGTCCAGGGCGCCGTAGGCGGCGTCGGCCTGCTTGACGTCCGTCATCTTGGCGATCTTGTCGATCTGGGCGTTGACGGCGGGGTCGTTCAGGTACGACAGGTCCTGGTTGGACTGCGGCAGCTTCGCGATCTGGCGTCCGTCGAAGAGGACGGGCAGCACGGTGGAGGCGTTCGGCCAGTCCGCGATCCAGTCGCCCCAGGTGAGGTCGTACTGGTTCTTCACGTTGTCGATGTTGCTGAAGTAGTTCGCCGCGTCGATCGGGGTGATGTTCACCGTGATGCCGATCTTCGCGAGCGAGGTCTTCACGGCGTCACCGAAGTGCTCCAGGGTCGGGGTGTTCTCGACCGCGAGCGACATGGTGAGCTTGGGGTCGCCGGCCTGCTTCATCAGCGCCTTGGCCTTGGTGATGTCCCCGGCGGGGTCGGCGCTGTAGAGGTTGAACTTCTGGTAGCCGCCGATGCCGGGGCTGAGCATGGTGCTCGCGTAGGCGCCGTACGCCGAACCGCCGAACGCGCCGCGGACGGTGGTCTTGTCGATCGCGTACTCGATGGCCTGACGGACCTTCAGGTTCTTGGTCCGGGTGGTGTTGATGGCGAGGTAGTTGATGCCGGGCGCCGGGATGTTGTACAGCCGCGACTTCAGGGACGGGTCATTCGTGATCGTCGTCAGGTCGGAGCCCGCGATCGGCCACTGCATGATCGAGGTCTGGGCGGTTCCGGCGTCGGACTTGATCTGCTGGTCGATCGCCGACTGGTCCTGGCCGAGCTTCACGTCGATCTCGTTGACGTTCTGCTGCCGGATCGGGTCGGTCGACTGCTTCCAGTGGGTGTTCCTGACGAGGACCAGTTCCTTGTTCTTGGCGTACGACTTGATCATGTACGGCCCGTCGGACCAGACGTGCGTGTCGTACGTGGCGCCGGTGTCGTGGGCCTTGGGCACTCCCGACCAGCCGGGCATCGCGGTCGTCTGGTTGAAGTCGGCGACCGGCTGGTTGAGGTGGAAGACGATGGTGGACGCGTCCGGCGTCTGGATGGAGGCGAGTTCCTTGCCCGAGAAGGGGCCCTTGTAGGAGGAGCCGCCGACCAGCCACTGACTGGCGTACGGCGGGCCGCCGTTGATGTCGGGCGAGAAGGTCCGCTCGACGCCGTACTTGACGTCCTGCGAGGTGACCGCCGTGCCGTCCTGCCAGGTGACGCCCTTGCGCAGGTGGAAGGTCCACACGGTGTCGCCCGCGCTGGGCGTTCCGGTGTCGGTGGCCAGGTCGCCGACCAGCTTGGGCTGGGAGCCGGTCTCGTCCCAGCCGGTCAGGGTGCGCACGAGCTCCTGGTCCATGCTCGAACCCTCGGTCGTGTAGACGCGCTGGGGGTCGAGGTGGTCGAAGTCGGCGTGGTCGAGGATGGTCAGGGTGCCGCCCTTGACAGGGGAGCCGCTTCCGCCGGTGCTGGAGGAGCCTCCGCATGCGGTGGCCCCCAGGGCGATCGCCACGGCGGTGGCCGTGAGCGCGATCGTGCGCCTTCTGCGCGTCATGAGGTAACACTCCGTTCTTGTACGGCTCGGCGACGACGGCTCAAGTGGGGCCGCACGCGCCGGTGTTGAGGGGGACCGCGTCAGCCGCGTGCCGCGCGGGGATCCAGGGCGTCCCGGACGCCGTCGCCGAGGAGGTTCAGCGCCAGGACGAGAATCAGGAGCAGGACTCCGGGGACGAACAGGTACATGGGGTCCTGGAGGAAGTACTGGGAGGCGTCCGAGAGCAGCGCTCCCCAGTCCGGGTTGGGCGGGATGACGCCCACGCCGAGGTAGGACAGGGCCGCCTCGGTGGTGATGTTCTGCGGGACGGCCAGCGCGAAGGAGATCAGCACCGGCGCCCACAGGTTCGGCAGCAGCTGCCGGAAGAGGATGTGCCACTTCCCGGCGCTCATGATCCGTGCCGCGTCGACGAACTCCCGCTCGCGCAGGGACAGGACCTGTCCGCGGACCAGGCGGGCGGTGTAGGCCCAGGCGAACACCGCGATGTTCAGGACGAGGACCAGCAGCCGGAGGTTCTCGTCGGTGCCGCCGTGGCTGTTGGTCTGCATCGCGTTCTGGATGACCGGGGTCAGCGCGATGATGAACAGCAGCTGCGGGAAGGCCAGCATCACGTCCATGATCCGCGACAGCAGGGAGTCGACCCAGCCGCCGGAGTACCCGGCCGCGAGTCCGGCCACGACACCGACGACGGTGGACAGCACGGCCGAGGAGAAGCCGACGAGGAGCGAGGTGCGCAGGCCGTGGACGATCCGGGCGAACAGGTCGTAGCCGGTGCCCGGTTCGACGCCCAGCAGGTGGTTGAGGCTGATGCCGCCCAGCGAGCCGCGCGGGAAGTTGCCGGTGTCCGGGTTGATCGCCTTGCCGTCGGGGGTGATCGGTCCCCAGCCGGTGATCGCGGTCAGGACCGGGGCCAGCAGCGCGATCAGGATGAAGAGCACCGTGATCACGAACGCGGCCATGGTGACCTTGTCCCGTCTGATGCGCCGCCAGGCCATGCGGGCGGGTGACCGCCCGGCGATGGCGGTGCCGTCGCTCAGCGGGGCCGGCGAGGGTTCGCCGGGGGCTTGCGTGGCACCGGTGGCGGGCATCGGCTGCTGTTGCGTCGTCATCGTGCGGGCGTCCCGGGTATGTGCTGAAGCTGGCGCGGGGGTCTCGTCATGAGGCTGTCCCCTGGAGGAAAGGCGTCGGTCGCCGGCCGTTGTCGGCGCCGTGAGGCTGAGCGGGACTGTCGCAACACGCCCGGAGGCCGGTCAAGACAGAAAATGACCGAAAAGGGGATTGTTTGCGCTCGTTGCCAAAGGTTGACGAGGGCGGGGTATTCCGTTAGCTCTGACATGGAGGTATCGCGACGATTCCCTTGGCGGGTTCTCGCACTCCACTTGCCTGAACCGAACATCACCTCGAACACGACGAAGGCCCCGTCGGCATGGACGCCGACGGGGCCTCAGCGCTGATCAGCCGGTCGGAACCCCGGCCTCCAGGTACAGCACGGCCCCGCGCTCCCGGGCCCGCAACGCCCACCGCAGCCGCTCGTAGCGCACCGGCGGCAGCAGTTCGGCGGCCTCCTCCTCACTGGCGAAGCACCAGCCGCGCAGTTCGGGGCCGGGCAGCAGCACCTCGCGCGCCGTGCCGGAGTCGAGCCGCCCGCCGTCGAAGAGCAGGCGCAGTCCGCCGTACGCGGGAGGCGCGGGCGGTTCCCAGTCGACGACGAGGAGACGGGGTACGTCGTCCAGCTGGATGCCGGTCTCCTCGGCGACCTCGCGCATCCCGGCCCGCGCGGGCGCCTCGCCGGGTTCGACGACACCGCCGGGGAACTCCCAGCCGGCCTTGTAGGTGGGGTCGACGAGCAGCACCCGGTCCTGCTCGTCGAAGAGGAGGACCCCGGCGGCCACGGTCTCGGCGGTGGGCTCCGGTGTCTGCACGATGTCGCACGCGGGCACGGTCCCGGCACCGAGGTCCTCGGCGATCCGGACGGCCGTCTCGTACGGGGTGAGCGCGCTGGTGTCGATCAGATGGGCGTCGGCGGTGAGCCAGGAGGCGAGGGCGGCCCGGTAGGGCTCGATGTGGTCGTACGCCCAGTGCCCCTGGCCGGTCTCGGCGAGCGGGAGGGTCGGTGTGGCCTCCCGCCCGGCTATTCGTTCGCGCAGGATCGTTTCCCCCGGAGCGAGGAGGAGATGCCGGACACTGATCCGGCGGGCGGCGAGGCCGCCGAAGATCTCGTCGCGGTACTCCTGACGCAGCAGGGTCATGGGGACCACGAGGGTCCCGCCGAGCTCGGCGAGCATCGCGGCCGCCGTGTCGATCACCAGACGTCGCCAGATCGGCAGGTCCTGGAAGTCGCCGACCTCGGCGAGGTGCTTGGGCGGCAGCAGGTGCACGACCGCTGCGCCGATGTCCTCGGGGTCGAAGAGCGTGCTGTTCGGGATCAGTTCGATCAGTTCCCGTGCGGCGGTGGTCTTCCCCGCACCGAACGCGCCGTTGATCCAGACGATCACGGACTCCCCCTCTTCTGTTTGGCCCCCTGTGGCTTGCCCGTTCCACCCTGCCACGGAAACCAGCCGCAGTTGAGGGCGCACGAAGGGGCGCCGGGACCCTCGTCCGAGGGCTCCGGCGCCATGGCCTCGCTCAGGTCGGTCCCGTCAGCCGTTCTTCCCGAGCGCGCTCTCCTCGACGCCGTCCAGGCTGGCGTCGGCGATGGTGTGCTGCGGGTCGAGGGCGGTGAGCGTCCTGTCGAGTTCGAGGTCGCCCAGGGCTCCGCTCACGGCGTGCGAGGGGGTGACCGCCGCGACGACGAAGCCGGTGGCGAGGGAGGCGATGGCGAGCATGCTGCGCTTCTTCATGGCCTGATCAACGCGGCCGCCCGCGATGGGTCACGCTCACCCCCTCCCTTCCATCACAGTCGAACACGTCCTACCTTTAACGCACACTGAATGACGCGTACATGCCGTCATGACACCTTCTGCTGGTTCGGAGGAACGTCACAATGCGTCACCTTCACACCCGCACAACCCGCCGAAGAGTGGTCGCCGTACTGACCGTGCTGCTGTTCGCGGTGCCCGCGGCGACCCCCGCCGCCGTCGCGGACGAGCAGGCCCCCGAGGCACCCGCACTGGCCGACGGCCTGGCCCTCACCCCGCCCATGGGCTTCAACAACTGGAACTCCACCCACTGCCGGGCCGAGTTCAACGAGTCCATGGTCAAGGGGATCGCGGACATCTTCGTCGAGAAGGGCCTCAAGGACGCCGGCTACCAGTACGTCAATCTCGACGACTGCTGGGCCCTGCCGGCCCGGGACGCCGGCGGCAAGCTCGTGCCGGACCCGGCCCGCTTCCCGAACGGGATCAAGGCCGTCGCCGACTACGTGCACTCCAAGGGCCTCAAGCTCGGCATCTACACCAGCGCGGGCACCAAGACCTGCAACAGCGCCGGCTTCCCGGGCGCACTGGGCCACGAGTACAGCGACGCGCGGCAGTTCGCCGACTGGGGCGTCGACTACCTCAAGTACGACAACTGCAACAACCAGGGCGTGGACGCCGAGCTGCGCTACACGACCATGCGCGACGCCCTGAAGGCGACCGGCCGGCCCATCGTCTACAGCATCTGCGAGTGGGGCCAGAACAAGCCCTGGGAGTGGGCCGCCGACGTCGGACACCTGTGGCGCACCACCGGCGACATCAGCGACACCTGGGGCTCGATGCTGTCGATCCTCAAGCAGAACCTGCCCCTCGCGCCCCACGCCGGGCCCGGTCACTGGAACGACCCCGACATGCTGGAGGTCGGCAACGGCGGCATGACGGACACCGAGTACCGCTCGCACTTCTCGATGTGGTCGGTGATGGCCGCCCCGCTGCTCATCGGCAGCGACCTGCGCTCCGCCTCCGACGAGACCTTCGCGATCCTCGGCAACAAGGAGGTCATCGCCGTCGACCAGGACCCGCTGGGCAAGCAGGGCGCCGTGGTCTCCTCCGAGGGCGGCCGCTGGGTCGTCGCCAAGGAGATGAAGGACGGCAGCCGTACGGTGGCCCTGTTCAACGAGTCGAACAGCCCCCAGCGCATCGCCACCACCGCGGCCGCCGTCGGGCTGCCCGCCGCCGACGCGTACACCCTGCGCGACCTCTGGCAGCACCGGAGCTACAACACCGCGGGCGCGATCTCGGCGACCGTCCCGGCGCACGGCACGGTTCTCGTCCGGGTGGCCGCCGACCGCCGGTGGCAGCAGCACCCGCCCGCCGTCGAACTCGGCCTGGACGGCGCCACCTTGGTCGAGGCGGCCACCCCCGCCACACTGACCACGACGGTCACCGACCTGGGCCGCACCCCCGCCAGGCAGGTCTCGGTACGGCTCTCCGGCCCCGCCGGCTGGACCGTGAAGGCGACCTCGCCGACCACCGACAAGGCCCTGCCCACGGGGCGTTCGCTGCGCACGACGTGGACGGTCACCGCACCACCAGGAGCGCCGACGGGATCGTACGACCTGACGCTCAGGGCCGGTTACCGCTCGCCGGCCGGTGAACGGGTCGAGAACACACTGCCGTTCGCGGCGACCGTGGTGGTGCCGCCACCCTCGGGCAGCTCCGGGCTGGGTGACCTTCCGTGGCTGTCGGCCGCCAACGGCTACGGTCCCGTCGAGCGCAACACCAGCAACGGGGAGAGCGCCGCGGGGGACGGTCATCCGATCACCATCGGCGGGGCGGTGTATGCCAAGGGGCTCGGTGTCCACGCGGAGAGTTCCGTCGAGTACTACACGGGCGCGGCCTGTGAGACGGTCACCGCGCAGGTCGGTGTCGACGACGAGAAGGGCGCCAACGGCACGGTCGCCTTCGAGGTGTGGGCGGACGGGACCAAGGTGGCGTCCACGGGCGTGCTGACCAATGCCATGCCGGCCCAGTCGCTCACCGCGGACGTCACCGGCGCCCGGCTGGTACGGCTCGTCGTCACCGACGGCGGGGACGGCATCGACTCGGACCACGCGGACTGGGGTGACGCCCTGTTGAGCTGCTGAGCGTGTTCGGCGGCCGGGCCCCGCGCCTCGGGGCCCGGCCGCCAGGTGAACGTTTCTGCCGACGCCGACGCCGACGGTCTCTCGCGTCGGCCGGGTCGTCAGACGGCCGCCGGTGTGTCCGACTGCCGGGCGAGCGCCGCCGCGGCCGCGCCGACCAGCCCCGCGTCCGTGCCCATCTGCGCGGGCACGATCGTCAGGCGCTGGACGAAGGACAGGGTGGCGTAGTCGCCGAGCGCCTTGCGCAGCGGCTCGAACAGGACGTCGCCCGCCTTGCCCACCCCGCCGCCGATCACGGCGATGTCGATCTCGACGAGGGTCGCGGTGGCGGCGATCCCGGCGGCCAGCGCCTGCGCCGCCCGTGCGAAGGAGGCCACGGCGACCGGGTCACCGGTCCGGGCCGACTCGGCCACCGCGGCGGCGGAGGTGTCGCCGTCCGGGCCGGGCCGCCAGCCGTTCTCCAGCGCGCGCCGGGCGATGTTGGGGCCACTCGCTATGCGCTCCACACAGCCACGCGCACCGCACGGGCACGGGTCGCCGTCCAGGTCGACGCTGATGTGCCCGATGTGGCCGGCGTTGCCGGTGGGACCGGCGTGCAGCTGGCCGTTCAGCACCAGACCGCCTCCGACGCCGGTCGACACGACCATGCACAGCGCGTTGTCGTGCCCGCGTGCCGCGCCCTGCCAGTGCTCCGCGGCCGTGATCGCCACACCGTCGCCGATCAGCTCGACGGGAAGCCCGCCGGCCGCCTCCTGGACCCGCCGGACCAGCGGGTAGTCGCGCCAGCCGGGCACGTTCACCGGGCTCACCGTGCCGGTGGACGCGTCCACCGGGCCCGCGCTGCCGATGCCGAGGGCGCCGGCGCGGCCCCACAGCGGCGAGCCGGTCAGCTCGCCCAGGGTCTCCTCGACGGCCCGCATGACGGTCTCGCCGTCCTCCTGCGCGGGCGTGGCGCGCTGGGCCCGGAGCAGGATCCGGCCGTGGCCGTCCACCAGCGCCCCGGCGATCTTGGTGCCGCCGATGTCGAGCGCAGCCACGAGGTCGGTGTGCATCAGTGTCAGTTCTCCCCGTCACCTTGAGGGATGGACAGGCCGGTCTCGCGGTGGGGGCGCAGGCCAGCAGATTGCGGTGGACAGTGTCTCCCGCATCTGACAACGTTGTCCAGGCTCTATGCTCGACGCCACATCCTCATACAAAATCATGGACCGCCACACCCCTTTGCCACGACCTCATCCCGACAGGACAGGACGCCGTATCGTGCCCGACACCCACAGCCGAGCAGACCGCCTCTCCGCCACCCGGTACGGCAACCGACCGACCATGAAGGACGTGGCCGCGCGGGCCGGCGTGGGGCTCAAGACGGTCTCCCGCGTGGTCAACGGCGAAGCGGGGGTCACCCCCGAGACGGAGCACCGGGTCCGGGAGGCCATCGAGGCGCTGGGCTTTCGCCGCAACGACAGCGCGCGTGTGCTGCGCAAGGGCCGTACCGCCAGCATCGGCCTGGTCCTGGAGGACCTCGCCGACCCGTTCTACGGCCCGCTGAGCCGTGCGGTGGAGGAGGTGGCCCGGGCCAACGGGGCGCTGCTCATCAACGGGTCCAGCGCGGAGGACCCGGAGCGGGAGCAGGAGTTGGTGCTGGCGCTGTGCGCGCGGCGGGTGGACGGTCTCGTGGTGATCCCGGCCGGGGACGACCACCGGTATCTGGAGCCGGAGCTGAAGGCGGGCGTCGCCACGGTGTTCGTGGACCGTCCGGCGGGGCGGATCGACGCCGACGTGGTCCTCTCCGACAACTTCGGCGGCGCGCGGGACGGGGTGGCCCACCTCATCGCCCACGGGCACCGGCGGATCGGCTTCATCGGCGACATGCCCCGCATCCACACGGCCGCCGAGCGGCTGCGCGGGTACCGGGCAGCGATGGAGGACGCCGGCATAGCGGTCGAGGACGCGTGGACGTCTCTGGGCGTCACCGACCCGGAGCGGGTGCGCCGGGCCGCCGAGGACATGCTCTCCGGCCCCTCCCCCGTCACCGCGATCTTCGCCGGCAACAACCGCGTGACGGTCACCGTGGTCCGGGTCCTCGCCGAACACACCCGGCGGGTCGCCTTCGTCGGCTTCGACGACATCGAGCTCGCGGACCTCCTCCAGCCGGGCGTCACGGTCGTCGCCCAGGACGCGGCGACACTGGGCCGTACGGCGGCGGAACGCCTCTTCCGCCAACTGGACGGCACCCTCCTCACCCCGGAACGCATCGAACTGCCCACCCGGTTGATCACCCGGGGCTCGGGCGAGTTGCCGCCGGCGGACTGAGCGGGACCGGGAGCGGGAGAATCGTCGGGTGACCGAGGTGACGAGGCTGGACAGGGGCGACGGCGAGTGGGGGGCGCCGGAGACACCGAACGCTCCCCGTGGGCGCCCCCGGCCGGAGACACCCGACTCTCGGCGGTGGGCCTCCGCGGAGACGCCGCCGCGCTACGGAACGCTGGAGGCGCTGGGGCTCGCCGAGGCTCCGCGGGATCATCCGCTGCTCTATCCCGGTGCCTGGCCCGAGGGCTCCGCGCTTCTCCACGGGAATCGGCTGCTCCCGCTGGACCGGCTGGTGTACGAGGACCGCGCTCCCGTCCTCGCGATCGGCTCCAACGCCAGCCCCGGGCAACTGCGGCACAAGATGGCCGAGTTCGGGATCGTCTCCCCGGTCCCGATGGTCAGGGCACGGGTGACCGGGGTCGGCGTCGGGGTGTCCGCGCATGTGAGCCGTATGGGATACGTCTCCGCGTCCCCCTTCCACGCCCCGTACGCCACAAGGGAGTTGTTCGTCATCTGGCTGGACGCCGAGCAGCTCGCGGTCATCGACGCCAGCGAGGGCGTGCCGCTGGAGAACGGCAACTACGGCCGCGCCTGGCTGCCCTCGCCCGAGGTGCGGGTCGAGCTGGAGAACGGCGTGACGCTGCCCGGCGTGCACTCGTACGTCAACCGCCACGGCGTCCTGCACGACGGCACCGGCACCCCCCGCACCCACCCCGGCCAGCGGGAGCTGCTCACCGAACTCCTCGTGGGATCACCCCGGTTGAGGGAGCTGTTCGGGGTCACGCCCGAGGAGTTCGTGGCCCGGGCCCGCGCCGACCGCGAGCGGTGCGCGGCCGGCACCCGGTTCTTCGCCGACGACAAGCGCGTGACGGAGTCCGGCCTGGAGCGGTGTCCGAGGGTTCAGCAGACCGGGAGTCCCGGCACCGCCTCGTCGTTGCCGCCGCCCTTGATGTAGACGACGCTGACGTAGACACCGGTGTTGCCGCTGTCGTCGTCCGTCCTCGCCCACCACACGTTGGTCCACTCCCCCGACGTCTCGCGGCGCCCCAGGTTGGACTGGCAGAAGAAATAGTTGGTGCCCGCGTAGAGGACGCCGGCCTCTGCGCCGGAGGCCGTGTAGGACTTGGCGGTCTTCCAGACCGTGCAGTTGTACTTGCCGCCGCCGATGGCCGTGCAGGCCGGGTCCGGTGCCGGGGTGCTGGGGTCGCCGCCGGCCGAACCGCCGCCCGCCGAGTCTCCCGAGCCGCCGCCCGAGTGGTCCTCCCCCGAAGTGCCGCCGCCGGAGGTCGCCTTGGCGGACGGGGAGGCACCGCTCGTGGGTTCGGAACCGCCCTTGTCGCCGGAGCTCGCCTTCGCGCTCGGTGTCTTCTTCCCGTCCTTGCCGGTGGGCTTCGGGCTGCCGGAGCGGTCGCCGTCCGTACGGGCGGAACCGGTGGCGGGGGCCGGCGCACTCGAACCGGACCCGATCGGCCGGGCGTCGGCCTCGGCATCACCCGAGCCCTTCAGCAGCGCGGCGGTCGTCCCGGCCGCCGCGAGCACGACGGCGACGGCCGCGGCGGCGAGCAGCACACGCCCTCTACGGCGGGGCGAGCCGGAGGCGGTCAAGGAGGCGGTCGGGGGCTGCTCCTGGGAGACCTGCGCCCCGTATCCGTACGCGGGGGGTCCTGCCTGCCCTGGAGCCCCGCCCTGAGCGGCGGGAAGTCCCGCGCCCGGAGCATGGCCCTGCCCGGCGGGCCCGAACCCCGGCCCGGCCGGAAGCACGGCGCCCTGACCGGGCACCACCGTGGGATCGGCCGCCTGACCGCCGTACGCCGTCCCAGCCCCGGCCTGCGACTCGGCCCCTTGCGCGGGTCCCCCCGTCCGGAAGCCCGGCGGCAGGGCCGGGCCGTCCGGCTCCGTCCGGACCCGCGTCGCCTGTGCCTCCGTACCGCGCAAGGCGGTCGTCGCGCTGTCCGTCCCGGACGTGTCCGCGACCGCCTGGAGCAGTTCGCGTGCCTCCTCGGCCCCGGGCCGCGCCTCGGGCCGCTTGTCGAGCAGGCGCCGGAGGACGGGTGCGAGGGGCCCGGCCCGCTGCGGCTCGGGCAGGGGCTCGCCGACGATCGCGGTCAGCGTGGAGAACGTCGAGGTGCGGCGGAACGGCGCGGCCCCCTCGACGGCCGCGTAGAGCGTGGCACCGAGGGCCCACACGTCGGAGGCCGCGCCCGGATCCGCGCCCTGGGCGCGCTCGGGGGCCATGTAGTCCAGGGAGCCGACGAGGTGGCCGGTGCGGGTGAGGCTGGTGGCGGCGCCGTCGCCCGGGTCCTCCATGGTGGCGATGCCGAAGTCGGTCAGCAGGACCCGGCCGGAGCGGTCGAGCAGGATGTTGCCGGGCTTGACGTCCCGGTGCAGGACTCCGACCCGGTGCGCTGCGGCGAGCGCGTCCATGACCTTGGCGCCGATGCCGGCCGCCTCCCGCGGGTCCAGCGGCCCGCTCTTGCGCAGCACCTGGTCGAGGGACGGGCCCTCGACCAGCTCCATGACGATCAGCGGGCGCCCTTCGACCTCGCCCACGTCGTGCACCGCGACGACCCCGGGATGCCGGACCCGGGCCGCCGCGCGGGCCTCGCGCTGCATCCGCAGCCGCAAATCCTCCAGTTCGGGCCCGTCGGCGTCGTTGTAGGTGCGCAGTTCCTTGACCGCGACCTCGCGGCCGAGCACCTCGTCGACCGCCCGCCAGACCACGCCCATGCCACCGCGGCCGAGCTGGCCCACCACCCGGTAACGCCCGGCCAGCAGCCGACCGGCGTCGTCCTGGCCCTTTCCGTTGGTCTCCCCCGAAGACACCGCTGCCCCGTTCCTGTGAACACGTCAATGCGTGCGGTACAGACTACGGGGCCGAAGTGACCACACCAGTGCGAGGTTGCGACTGTGACAGGGCCGCGACGTGCGGCTACTGACCGGAGACGGTCAGGTCGCCGCGCCGCGGGGCCGCGTACCCCTCCAGGTCGGCCCGGGTCAGTCCGGTCAGCCGGGCCACCTCCGCGATGTCGAGGGCACCGCAGTCCAGCCCGCGCAGCAGATAGCCGCTGAGCGCCTTCGCGGTGGCGGGCTCGTCCATGACGTCACCGCCGACCCTGCCCGCGTACCGGGCGAGCCGGCCTGCGGCCTGTTCGAAGCCCTCGCGGTAGAAGGCGAACACGGCCGCGTACCGGGTCGGGAGGTGGCCGGGGTGCATGTCCCAGCCCTGGTAGTAGGCGCGGGCCAGGGCCCGGCGGGTGAGGCCGTGGTGCAGCCGCCAGGCGTCGTGGACCTTCGCGGTGGGGCCGACCGGCAGCACGTTGGTGGAGCCGTCCGACACCCGTACGCCGGTGCCCGCGGCGGCGACCTGCATGATCGCCTTGGCGTGGTCGGCGGCGGGGTGGTCGCTCGCCTGGTAGGCGGCCGAGACGCCGAGGCAGGCGCTGTAGTCGAAGGTGCCGTAGTGCAGTCCGGTGGCGCGGCCCTCGGCGGCCTGGATCATCCGGGCGACGGTGGCGGTGCCGTCGGTGGCGAGGATGGACTGGCTGGTCTCGATCTGGATCTCGAATCCGAGCCGGCCGGCGTCCAGTCCGTGCGCCTTCTCGAAGGCCTCCAGGAGCCGGACGAACGCGGTGACCTGCTCGGCGTACGTCACCTTGGGCAGGGTCAGCACCAGCCCCTCGGGCAACCCGCCCGCCGCCATCAGGCCGGTGAGAAAGACGTCGAGGGTCCGGATGCCGCGGTCCCGGACGGCCGCCTCCATGCACTTCACGCGGATGCCCATGTACGGCGCCGCCGTGCCGTTCTCGTACGCCCCGGCGATCAGGCGGGCCGCGCGGGCGGCCGTCTCGTCCTCCTCGGCGTCCGGGCGCGGGCCGTAGCCGTCCTCGAAGTCGACCCGCAGGTCCTCGATCGGCTCGCGCTCCAGTTTGGCGCGCACGCGCGCGTACACGGGTTCGGCGAGTTCGTCGGAGAGCCCGAGGACGGCGGCGAAGGACGCGGCGTCCGGGGCGTGTTCGTCCAGGGCGGCGAGGGCCTGGTCACCCCAGGTACGGACGGTGTCGGCGGCGAAGGCGTCACCGGGGACGTAGACGGTGTGCACGGGCTGGCGGGTGCCGGGGTCTCCGGGGTAGCGGCGCTCCAGTTCGGCGTCGACCGGCGCGAGGGAGGCGCTGATCTCCTCGCTGACGGCGCCCGCGAGGCTCGTCGCCACCTGCTCCTGCTGGCCCTGACCCATCCCGCACCCTCCAGTTTTCCGCTCTACGGAATCAACAATCCGTAGAACGAAGCTATCCGTGAAGCTTCCGGATGGTCAACACCCCGTCCACAGCATGAGCCACCGCGTTCATACGGGAGGCGGAGAACCCCTACGCCGTCTTCCACACTCCGGTTCGAACAATCATCCTGGTCCGTCGGGAGGGAACTCACATGCCGGACACCCACAGAATGACGCGTCGTATGGGGCTCAGAACCGCCGTGGCCGCCGCCGTCACCGTGCCGCTGATGGGCACGCTGCCGGCCTCGGCCGCCAAACCGTCCAACCGCCGACTCGAACTCATGACGTTCAACCTGCGCTTCGCCGGCACCACCGAACCCAACAGCTGGGCCACCCGCCGCCCGGTGATGCGCCGCCTGTTACGCCGGGAGGCGCCCACGCTCATCGGCACCCAGGAAGGTCTCTACCAGCAACTGCTCGACATCCACGCCGACCTCGGACCGCACTACGACTGGATCGGCACCGGCCGGGAGGGCGGCAGCCACGACGAGTCCACGGCGGTCTTCTACGACAACCGGCGACTGGCGCCCGTCGAGCACGACACGCTCTGGCTCTCCGACACGCCGAGGGTGATCGGCTCGAACACCTGGGGCGGCGCGCTCCCCCGGATCGTCACCTGGGTCCGCTTCCGCGACCGGACCACCGACGACCGGGAGTTCTATGTCGTCAACACCCACTTCGACCATGTGGGCCAGTACGCGCGCGAGCGGTCGGCGCGGTTCCTCGGCGAGAGGATCGCCGCGTTCGACCGTTCCCTGCCGGTCGTCGTGACGGGCGACTTCAACGCCGCGGCCCATGACAACCCGGCCTACGACATCCTGCTCGCCACGGGACTCGTGGACACCTGGGACGCGGCCCCCGAGCGCACCAAGGCGTACGCCACCTTCCACGGCTACAAACCACTGGTCCCCGGCGGCGACCGGATCGACTGGATCCTCACCACGCCCGGCATCACCGTCCACCGGGCCGCCATCAACACCTACGCCCTGCACGGGCAGTTCCCCAGCGACCATCTGCCGGTGCAGGCGACCGTGACCCTGGGATGAGCCGAGGCCCCCGCGACCGTCGGCACGGTCGCGGGGGCCTCGTACGCCTGGAGCGGGATCAGCCCTTGCGGGCCTTGATCTCCTCGGTGAGGGCGGGGACGACGTCGAAGAGGTCGCCGACGACGCCGTAGTCGACGAGGTCGAAGATCGGGGCCTCGGCGTCCTTGTTGACCGCGACGATGGTCTTCGAGGTCTGCATGCCCGCGCGGTGCTGGATCGCGCCGGAGATGCCGTTGGCGATGTACAGCTGCGGCGAGACGGACTTGCCGGTCTGGCCGACCTGGTTGGTGTGCGGGTACCAGCCCGCGTCCACCGCGGCACGCGAGGCGCCCACGGCCGCACCGAGGGAGTCGGCGAGGGCCTCGATGATCGCGAAGTTGTCGGCGCCGTTGACACCGCGGCCGCCGGAGACCACGATCGCGGCCTCGGTCAGCTCCGGACGCCCGGTCGACTCACGCGGGGTACGGCCGGTCACCTTGGTGCCGGTGGCCTGCGCGGAGAAGGTCACGCTCAGCTCCGACACGTCACCGGCGGCCGGGGCGGCCTCCACGGCGGCGGAGTTGGGCTTGACCGTGATGACCGGGGTGCCCTTGGAGACACGGGACTTGGTGGTGAAGGAGGCGGCGAACACCGACTGGGTGGCCACCGGGCCCTCGTCGCCGGCCTCGAGGTCGACCGCGTCGGTGATGATGCCCGAGCCGATGCGCAGCGCCAGACGGGCGGCGATCTCCTTGCCCTCCGCGGAGGACGGGACCAGGACGGCGGCCGGGGACACAGCCTCGACGGCGGCCTGGAGGGCGTCGACCTTCGGTACGACCAGGTAGTCGGCGTACTCGGAGGCGTCGTGGGTGAGGACCTTGACGGCGCCGTGCTCGGCGAGCGCGGCGGCGGTGTCGGCGGCGCCGTTGCCCAGCGCGACGGCGACCGGCTCACCGACGCGGCGGGCCAGGGTCAGCAGCTCCAGGGTGGGCTTGCGGACGGCACCGTCCACGTGGTCGACGTAGACGAGAACTTCAGCCATGGGAATGCTCTCCTGCGGATTGCGAAGTCTGAGGGGCGGTAAGGGGGTTGAGCCTCAGCGGGCCAGAGCCCTTAGATGAACTTCTGGCTCGCGAGGAACTCGGCGAGCTGCTTGCCGCCCTCGCCCTCGTCCTTGACGATGGTGCCGGCCGTGCGGGCCGGACGCTCCGCGGCGGAGTCGACCTTGGTCCAGGCGCCCTCGAGGCCGACCTGCTCGGCCTCCAGGTCCAGGTCGGACAGGTCCCAGGACTCCACCGGCTTCTTCTTCGCCGCCATGATGCCCTTGAAGGACGGGTAACGCGCCTCGCCCGACTGGTCGGTCACCGAGACCACGGCCGGCAGGGAGGCCTCCAGCTGCTCCGAGGCGGCGTCGCCGTCGCGGCGGCCCTTGACGGTGCCGTCCTCGACGGAGACCTCGGAGAGCAGGGTGACCTGCGGGACGCCCAGGCGCTCGGCCAGCAGGGCCGGGACGACGCCCATGGTGCCGTCGGTGGAGGCCATGCCGGAGATCACCAGGTCGTAGCCGGCCTTCTCGATCGCCTTGGCCAGCACCAGGGAGGTGCCGATGGCGTCGGTGCCATGCAGGTCGTCGTCCTCGACGTGGACGGCCTTGTCGGCGCCCATGGACAGCGCCTTGCGCAGCGCGTCCTTGGCGTCCTCCGGGCCGATGGTCAGGACGGTGACCTCGACGTCGTCGTCGGAGTTCTCCGAGATCTGCAGCGCCTGCTCGACCGCGTACTCGTCGAGCTCGGAGAGCAGACCGTCCACGTCGTCCCGGTCGACGGTCAGGTCATCGGCGAAGTGCCGGTCGCCAGTGGCGTCGGGCACGTACTTCACAGTGACAACGATCCTCAAGCTCACGCCGGCTCTCCTACTGCATCGTCATTTCTCGGCTGCCTCTTGCAGGCAGCATAGGCGCCCCAAGCGGCCGATCCCGGTCGGGGCGGGCTGCGCTCCCGAGCGAAATATTACTCGCCAGTACACCCAGTACGTGCCCGCTAAGCAAGCGCTTTGAACTGTGACCTTTGCAACGCAGCGTAATCGGAACTCGACGGCCTCGCACACCAGCGGGAGGGCCGACGATCCGTTCGGTGCCGGTTCAGTCGCGCAGCCCGTTGAACCGCCCCTGGTGGTACAGCAGTGGCCGGCCCGACCCGGCCGGGTCGCCGATGCGCACCTCGGCCAGCACGATGCGGTGGTCGCCGGCGGGCACGCGCGCGTGCACCCGGCAGACCGTCCAGGCGAGGACGTCGTCGAGGACCGGGACCCCCTCGGGCCCCTCGCGCCAGGCGGTGGGTGCGCCGAAGCGGTCGGCGCCGCTGCGCGCGAAGGTGGCGGCCAGTTCCTCCTGGTGCTCGCCGAGTATGTGCACGCCCACATGCTCGGCCCGGGATATCGCGGGCCAGCTGGAGGCGCCCGTGCCGATCCCGAAGGACAGCATGGGCGGTTCGGCGGAGACCGAGGCGAGGGAGGTGGCGGTGAAGCCGACCGGACCCGCGTCTCCGCGCGCGGTGATCACGGCGACTCCCGCCGCGTGCCGCCGGAAGAGGGAGCGCAGGAGGTCGGGAGAGGCGAGCTGAGGGGTGCCGAGGTCGGAGGTGGCCGTCATGCGGGGTTCCTTCTGCGAGGGCTGGCGAGCGGGACCGTGGCTGCTCAAGAAGCCGGACAGCGCGCGCTCGCGGTGCGGGCCAGGTCGACGTGGACCCGCCCGTACAGAAGGAGTTCCGTAGGCATACGGTCAGGCTGACGATAGGTGCCGTGCACAGTCAAGTACGTTCCGGCATCTGGGAGCTGCCTCACCGTCGGCACACGCGGCGTCAAACCGCCTCCCCGATCGCCGCGATGACGTCGGCCTTGCGCGGCTGTCCGGCGGCCCGCCGCACGACCCGGCCGCGAGCGTCGAGGACCAGCACGGTCGGCGTCTTGAGGATGTCGAGTTCGCGGACCAGGTCGAGGTTCTTCTCGGCGTCGATCTCGACGTGGGTCACTCCCGGGACCATGCCGGCGACCTCGCCGAGTACGCGCCGGGTGGCCCGGCAGGGTGCGCAGAAGGCGCTGGAGAACTGGACGAGCGTGGCGCGTTCACCGAGTTCCTCGCCCAACTCGGCCGCGCCGAGCCTCTTGTCCTCATCGCGCCCGCGCACCCGTACTCTCCCGTTCCGTCGCCGTTGCAGCACCCCGTAGGCACTCGCCGCCGCGAGCACCGCCACGCACACCACAAGTCCGGTCATAACCTGCACAAGCATTCACGAGACTGCAAAGATTCCCGCCTCCCCTAATTCTTTCCCTTGCGGAATGCTTGATTCATGGACATCGATGCAAGGGGGCCGCGCTTCGGCGCGGCGGTGACGACCGTCGTCCTGGCGGCCGTTCTGATCACGGGCAGTGTCTGGCTGCTGGCCTGGCAGACGCTGGCGTTCGCGCTGGGCGCGGCGGGCGGGGTGGGGCGTTCGCCGTACGGCTGGCTGTTCCGCACGGCGGTACGGCCGCGGATCGGACCGCCGACCGAGTTCGAGTCACCCGAACCGCCGCGGTTCGCGCAGGCGGTGGGCCTCGCCTTCGCGGGCCTGGGACTCGTGGGGTACGGGATCGGACCGGAGTGGCTCGGGCTCGCCGCCACCGGTGCGGCGCTCGCGGCGGCCTTTCTCAACGCCACGTTCGGGTACTGCCTGGGTTGCGAGTTGTACCTGCTCGTACGGCGGGTGACGGTACGCGCGGAGTAAAGGCGCTTTAAAAGCCCGAGGTGGATCACAGGGACGACGTGACGAGAATCTCTCGCGCGTCGGGCACCAGGGCTGGCTCCCCGCCCGTTCTTGGGGCACGATCTGCGAGATGCCGTAAACCTACGGCTGCGTAACTTAGTGCCGGGACTCCCTCCCCCGGCAGAGCAGGAAGGGCTCACCCCGCCCATGGCAGAGCTTGTCTACCGTCCCGTCGTCGGATTCGCCCAGGCGCTGTTCAAGGCGTGGGACCTCAAGATCGACTGCAAGGGTTCGGAGAACATCCCGCGCTCGGGCGGCGCCGTGCTGGTGAGCAATCACATCAGCTACCTGGACTTCGTCTTCAACGGCCTGGCCGCGCTCCCGCAGAAGCGTCTCGTGCGTTTCATGGCGAAGGAGTCGGTGTTCCGCCACAAGGTCTCGGGTCCGCTGATGCGCGGGATGAAGCACATCCCGGTCGACCGCAAGCAGGGCGAGACGGCGTACGCCCATGCCCTGGAGTCGCTGCGGTCGGGCGAGATCGTCGGGGTCTTCCCGGAGGCGACGATCTCGCAGTCCTTCACGCTGAAGAGCTTCAAGTCGGGTGCGGCGCGGATGGCGCAGGAGGCGGGCGTCCCCCTGATCCCGATGGCCGTCTGGGGCACCCAGCGGCTGTGGACCAAGGGACACCCGCGCAACTTCAAGCGCAGCCACATCCCGATCACGATCCGGGTCGGTGAGGCGATCGAGGCGTCCAAGGACAAGTACGCCGGAGCCATCACCCGCCAAGTACGGGACCGCGTCAACGAGTTGCTGGAAGCCGCCCAGCGGGCCTACCCCGTCCGCCCGAAGGGGCCGACCGACACATGGTGGATGCCGGCCCACCTCGGAGGCACGGCCCCCACGCCCGAAGAGGTCCGCGCGGCCGAGGCCCGCTAGGACCGCGCACCTGCTGGCGGCGACCGGCGAAGCTGAGGAAGTGTCCAGGTACGCCGCCGCACGGGCACGCGAGCACGGCCTGTGCTGCTTCGATCCGCAGCGAGAGCGCCTCCGGTCGTGAGCTGACCACTCAGGCGCGAGGGCCGTGCGGGCTCACCGGCCGGAGCCGGTCGGCATCCCGAACTGGAGGACGGCCACCACCAGGGTCACCGGTATGGCCAACGCCACGGCCAGCCCGGCCAGGGCACCCCAGGCGGTCAGTCGAGCACTGGTCCTCGCGTAGTCATCGGACTTACCGGGATTCATCGGAGCCGTCCTCGCTTCCTCCAGCGATCTTGCCGCCGACGAACACCACTCCCAGCCCGAGGGCGGCTGCACCGGCGGCCGCCACCAGCTTCATCCCGGCCCCCAGGAACTGCTTGCTCTCGCTGTCCTTCTCGTACACCTGGCGCACGTTCTGGTCGAGGCGGTCATGAAGGGCCTCCCTCTGTTCCCAGGTGAGGTCGTCCCGGCCGAGGTCGGTGCGCAGCGCGTCCCGCTGGTCCTGCGAAGCCTGATAGAAGCGGTTCTGGCTGTTCTCGTTGGCCGCGAGAGTGGACTTGTGGGCCTCCGCCACCGCATCGATATCGGCCTTGCCCAGGTCCTTGAAGGCGGGGAACTGCTCGATGAGCTTGAGCCGCACCTCGGTTGCCATCTCGGGCATCGCCGCCGCGAACCTGATCACCTTGTCCTTCGACAGGTTCCGCCAGTTCGGGATACCCAACTTCCGCTTGAGCTCTGCTTCGTTCACGTCGCCCATACCCCGACTCCGTCCGTCGTCCCGTGCGCATCCCGGATGGTAGCGGTGCCCACCGCCAAGCCATTGCCTCAGCCGGCCGCCGGGACCAGGCCGATCCGTGCCCCCGAACTGAACTTCTCCAGCAGTTCCGCCAGTTCGGTGGCCGCTCTCTCCGCGGCCGCCACCGGCATCGGCGGCAGGCTCTCCAGCAGGAAGACGGCGGAGACCGTCTCCTCCGTGAGGCGGGTGCGGGGGCCCTGGCGCCAGTTCCAGCGTCGGCAGGTGACGCCGGTGTCGTCGCACCACACGACCTCCCCCGCCTCGGGGTGCTCGACGACCTCCTCCCCCGCCGCCACCGTCACGAAGTCCTCGTCACCGGTGGCCCGTACGAGCCGCATGCCGCCCCGGACGCGGTCGAGGTCCTCTCCGCCCACGGGGACGAGGTGGGCGACGCTGATCGCGTTGTAGAGGTCGACCAGGAGGTTGACGCGGGGCAGGCCCGCGCCCGACAGGGCCCTCTTCGCCAGCGCCTCCGCCGAGTTGCGGGTGCGGGACGGCTTCGCGCCGAACGCCGTGTAGACCTCCCGCCAGGCCGCCATGTGCGGGTCCTCGTGCGGGGCGCGCCCGTCCAGTCGTACGGCGAGACGGGCGGCCGCGTCGTCGAGGAGTGCCGAACTGGCGTCGGTGCTGGGCCCGTTGACGAGTCCGTGGGCTTCGACGGCGAGGTGCGTGAAGCCGGGCGCGAGGGCCCGGACCTCGTCGGACACGGTCAGGGAGAGGGTCATGGGGTGCCTCAGAGTGCGACGGGGAGCGTTTTCCAGAGGTGCGGCCGGTCCGGGGCCGCCTTCAGGACGCCCAGGACAGTCGGGTGTGGTTCAGCGTACAGGACCGGATAGTCCATCTCGCTGGACTCCGGTTCGGGCGTGAACGCCAGCCGCTCGCCGTCGAGGGAGAGCTGTGCGTCCACCCCGGGCTTGTTGCCCCGGGGGTCCTGGCGGTGCCAGGCGCCGTTGAACCGCACGGCGACCAGACCGTGCACCACGTCCAGCTTCTGGTAGCAGAGCGCGGTCGGGATGTCCTCGGCGCGCAGCAGGGCGGCCAGCGCGTGGGCCTTGGCGAAGCAGATGCCGGTGCCCTGCTCCAGGACGTCGGACGCCCGCCAGGTGACGCGGAGGTCGCCGGAATCCTGGGAGTGCGGGATGGTGTCGCGCACGAACTCGAAGGCCAGCCGCGCATAGGCATACGAGTCATCGGCCTTCCGGGCGAGACGTGCGGCCGTGTCGCGCACCAGTGGATGGTGATGGTCGATCACCTCGTCAGCCATCAAGTACGCGGAAAGGTCGGGGGTGTTCTGGGTCAGCTCCATGACGGCAGAGCATAGGAATGCGATCACCCGACAGTCAATGACTTTTCAGGTGACCGCATATCTATGCACAGCTCGTCAGCGCGCCATCTCCTCCTTCAGCGCCGCCACGAACGTGTCCACGTCCTCCTCGGTGGTGTCGAAGGCGCACATCCAGCGGACGTCGCCCGCGGCCTCGTCCCAGAAGTAGAAGCGGAAGCGCTTCTGGAGCCGCTCGCTCACGTCGTGCGGCAACCGCGCGAAGACCCCGTTGGCCTGCACCGGGTAGAGGATCTCCACCCCGTGGACCGCGCGCACGCCCTCGGCCAGGCGCTGGGCCATCTCGTTGGCGTGGCGGGCGTTGCGCAGCCACAGGTCCTTGGCGAGCAGGGCCTCCAACTGCACGGACACGAACCGCATCTTGGAGGCGAGCTGCATCGACAGCTTGCGCAGGTGCTTCATGTGGGAGACCGCGTCCTGGTTGATCACCACGACCGCCTCGCCGAACAACGCGCCGTTCTTCGTGCCACCCAGGGAGAGGATGTCGACGCCGACCGCGTTGGTGAACGTCCGCATCGGGACGTCCAGGGACGCTGCCGCGTTGGCTATGCGGGAGCCGTCCAGGTGCACCTTCATGCCACGCGCGTGCGCGTGCTCGCAGATCGCGCGGATCTCGTCCGGCGTGTAGAGCGTGCCGAGCTCCGTGGACTGGGTGATCGAGACGGCCTGCGGCATCGCACGGTGCTCGTCCTCCCAGCCGTACGCCTGCCGGTCGATCAGCTCGGGAGTGAGCTTCCCGTCCGGCGTCGGCACGGTGAGCAGCTTCAGGCCGCCCATCCGCTCGGGGGCGCCGCCCTCGTCGACGTTGATGTGCGCGCTCTCGGCGCAGATCACCGCGCCCCAGCGGTCGGTGACCGCCTGGAGTGCGACGACGTTGGCGCCGGTGCCGTTGAAGACCGGGAACGCCTCGGCCGTGGCCCCGAAGTGGCTGCGGATGATCCCCTGGAGGTGCTCGGTGTAGTCGTCCTCGCCGTACGCGACCTGGTGCCCGCCGTTGGCCAGGGCCAGGGCGGCGAGCACCTCCGGATGGGCCCCGGCGTAGTTGTCGCTGGCGAAGCCGCGGACCTGCGGGTCGTGACGGCGGCGCGCCTGCGTGAAAGCGGTCGGGTTCACGGCTTCTCGGTCAGCCACAGACGGTTTCCGTTCACTTCGGCGGCGGGCTTCTCCCAGACACCGGCGATGGCCTCGGCCAGATCCCTGACGTCGGTGAAACCCGCGAACTTCGCGTTGGGCCGCTCCGCGCGCATGGCCTCGTGCACCAGTGCCTTCACCACCAGGATCGCAGCCGCGGACGTCGGCCCGTCGGCGCCCCCGGCCTTGCGGAAGGCGTCGGCGAGGGCGAGCGTCCAGGCCTCGGCGGCGGCCTTGGCGGCGGCGTACGAGGCGTTGCCCGCGGTCGGCTTCGTCGCACCGGCGGCGCTGATCAGGACGTAACGGCCTCGGTCGCTGCGCTGGAGGCCCTCGTAGAAGGCCAGCGAGGTGTGCTGCACGGTGCGGACGAGCAGCAGCTCCAGGAAGTCCCAGTCGTCCAGGCTCGACTTGATGAAGGTCTCGCTGCCGCGCCAGCCGCCGACGAGGTGGACCAGGCCGTCGACCCGGCCGAAGTCCTTCTCGATGTGCATGGCCCAGTCGCGGGTGGAGTCCAGGTCGAGCAGGTCGACCGGTTCCCC
The DNA here is from genome assembly GCF_058382285.1 of Streptomyces sp. LS-MS-L19. Lineage (NCBI taxonomy): Bacteria > Bacillati > Actinomycetota > Actinomycetes > Kitasatosporales > Streptomycetaceae > Streptomyces > Streptomyces sp. LS-MS-L19. Next base: position 1,090,842 of record NZ_JBYCLL010000001.1, read on the forward strand.
GGTGACGGTCGCGCCGCCGGACGCGTAGCGGGCCGCGTCCACGGCCTCCGCGAGACGCTCCGGGTCGTTGTCCGCGCCGACGACGGTCGCGCCCGCCTCGGCCAGTCGCAGCAGCGCCGCGCGGCCCGCGGGCCCGCCCGCGCCGGCCACCGCGATCACCGCACCGCTGAGAGCTCCGTTCCCCACCATGCGCTTCGCCTCCTGAGCTGTTGTGGTGCGGTCGCTCACGCGGCGACCCGCTCGGCACTCTCCGCCGTGATGCCCCGAGTGGAGGCGATCACGTTCTTCAGCTTCTTGGAGAGGGCCTCATAGAACATGCTCAGCGGAAACTCGTCCGGAAGCACGTCATCGACGAGTTTCCGCGGCGGCAGCGTCAGGTCGAGGGCGTCGGGACCCTTGGCCCACTTGGAGCCCGGGTGCGGGGCGAGGTACCGGGAGACCAGGTCGTAGGCGGCGAACCAGTGGACGAGCTTCGGGCGGTCGATGCCGGCCCGGTAGAGGTCCTCGATCTCGGCACACAGCTGGTTGGTGACCTGCGGGGCGCGCTGCCAGTCGATGAACAGCTTGTTGTCGGTCCAGCGCACCACGTCGTGCTTGTGCAGGTAGGCGAAGAGGAGCTGGCCGCCGAGGCCGTCGTAGTTGCGGACCCGCTCGCCGGTGACCGGGAAGCGGAACATGCGGTCGAAGAGGACCGCGTACTGCACGTCACGGGCCTGCGGGACGCCGTCCTCCTGGAGCTTCACGGCCTCCTTGAAGGCGGTGAGGTCGCAGCGCAGCTCTTCGAGGCCGTACATCCAGAACGGCTGGCGCTGCTTGATCATGAACGGGTCGAAGGGCAGGTCGCCGTGGCTGTGGGTGCGGTCGTGGACCATGTCCCACAGGACGAAGGCCTCCTCGCAGCGCTTCTGGTCGTGGACCATCGCGGCGATGTCCTCGGGCAGCTCCAGGCCCAGGATGCCGACCGCGGCGTCGGTGACCCGGCGGAAGCGGGCGGCCTCGCGGTCGCAGAAGATCCCGCCCCAGGAGAAGCGTTCCGGCGCCTCGCGCACGGCGATGGTCTCCGGGAAGAGGACGGCGGAGTTGGTGTCGTAACCGGCCGTGAAGTCCTCGAACTTGATGCCGCAGAACAGCGGGTTGTCGTAGCGCGTGCGCTCCAGCTCGGCCAGCCAGTCGGGCCAGACCATGCGCAGCACGACCGCCTCCAGGTTGCGGTCGGGGTTGCCGTTCTGCGTGTACATCGCGAAGACGACCAGGTGCTGGAGGCCGTCCGCGCGGTTCGCGGCGGGCTGGAAGGCCAGCAGGGAGTCCAGGAAGTCGGGCACCGCGAAGCCGCCCTCGGCCCAGCGCCTCAGGTCCTTCACGAGGGCCGCGTGGTAGTCGGCGTCGTGCGGCAGCAGGGGGGACAGCTCCTCCACGGCCTCCACGACACGCCGTACGGCTTCCTCGGCCTCCGCGCGCCCGGGGGCGCCCTCGGCCTCGAAGTCGATCGACCCGTCCTTGGACTGCCATGGCCGGATCCGCTCCACGGCATCCTTGAGCACGGGCCATGCCGGGTGCTCCACCACCCTGGTCACGGGAGGAACCTGGTCCCCCGAAGCCGCCTGCACAAGAATTTCCGTCATGTCCCATCCTCCACGGGAGAAGCTCGCGTACGAAGACCGTATACATACGAGCTTCCGCCCAGCAAGAGCGGTTACGGGAAGTTATCCTGCCCAACCCAATGGTCACCGAACTTTTTCCTGCCGCCTGCCATGAACACCGCGATTCCGGGTAGTGATACCGCTTCCCCTCACGTCACCGCGATCCCTCGTGTACGCACGGGTCCATCACACGGTGTAGCCGTTAGGCTGCGGCTCACCGAGCCGCCGTCGACGGAAGCGAGTTGAACCTTGAACTTCCTTACCATCGGTCATCGCGGAGTCATGGGTACCGAACCCGAGAACACCCTCCGTTCCTTCGTCGCCGCCCAGCAGGCCGGCCTCGACGTCATCGAACTCGATCTGCATCTGAGCAAGGACGGCGCCCTCGTCGTCATGCACGACACCCACGTGGACCGCACGACCGACGGAACCGGCCCGATCGCCGAGAAGACCCTCACCGAACTGCGCGCCCTGGACGCCGGGCGCGGGGAACAGGTGCCGGTGTTCGAGGAGGTGCTTGACACCGTCCGCTCGCCGCTCCAGGCGGAGATCAAGGACATCGCGGCGGCCCGGGCCCTGGCCGAGGTCATGATCCGGCGCGACCTGGTCTCCCGGGTGGAGGTGTCCTCGTTCCACGACGAGGCGATCGCCGAGATCGGCCGGCTGGTGCCCGGCGTCCGGACCGCGCTCATCGGCAGCCGGTTCGGCCCCAACATCGTGGAGCGCGCCGTCGAGGCCGGCGCCGGGACCGTCTGCCTCAACATCCGCCGGCTGACCCTGGAGGTCGTGGAGGCGGCCCGCAAGGCGGACTTGAAGATCATCGGCTGGGTGGTGAACACCCAGGACCACCTGCGCCTGGTGCGCGCCCTGGAGCTGGACGGCGCCACGACCGACTACCCGGAGATCAAGCGCACCGGCCGCTTCACCGCCTGAGGCCGGGCAGGAACGTCACACCAACGGCTTGACCAGCAGCTCGAACCGGAGGTCGTCGCGCTGCGGAATGCCGAAGCGCTCGTCGCCGTACGGGAAGGGCGTCATCTTTCCCGTACGGCGGTAGCCGCGCCGCTCGTACCAGGCGATGAGGTCGTCGCGCACCGAGATCACCGTCATGTGCATCTCGGTGACGCCCCAGGCCTCCCGGACGATCCGCTCCGCCTCCGCGATGATCACCTTGCCGAGGCCGCCGCCCTGGAGCGTGGGGCTGACCGCGAACATCCCGAAGTACGCGTAGGTGCCCCGGTGTTCGAGCTGGCAGCAGGCGACCACCCGCCCGTCCCGCTCCACCGTCAGCAGCCGGCTGTCCGGCGACTTGATGACCGCGAGCACTCCCTCCGGGTCGGTGCGCTGTCCCTCCAGGATGTCCGCCTCGGTCGTCCACCCGGCCCGGCTGTCGTCCCCCCGGTACGCCGACTCGACCAACGCGACGAGGGTGTCCACGTCGGCGTCGGTGGCGTCACGGAAGGTGAGTCCGGTGGCGGTCTCCATTGGGCGCATCTCCACTTCGGGGGCACGGCTCGGGCACGGTTGAGAGTAACCCCCCCGGCTAGGCTCGCCCGCATGGTGCACGTACTGAGCGGCCGCGTCCTGCTGCGGCCCACCGATCCGGAGCGTTCCCGCGTCTTCTACGGCGATCAGCTGGGCCTCGCCGTGTACCGCGAGTTCGGTACGGGGCCGGAGCGGGGCACGGTCTACTTCCTCGGCGGTGGCTTCCTGGAACTGTCGGGACGCTCCGAGGCCGCGCCCGCCGCGGACGTCCGGCTGTGGCTCCAGGTCCCGGACGTGACCGCGGCCCACGAGGAGCTGCTCGCCAAGGGGGTCGAGATCGTACGGCCGCCGGTGAAGGAGCCGTGGGGGCTGGTCGAGATGTGGGTGGCGGACCCGGACGGGACGCCGATCGTGCTGGTGGAGGTGCCGGCGGACCATCCGATCCGGTACCGGCCCGGGATCTGACCCGCTCTGCACACACGCGACGCCGTCCGTTCCCCTCCCTTGGATATGCTCCGCCGACCGCTGTCGCCCCCGAGGGCGTCGAGCAGTGGAGGAGCACATGAGCGTGGACGTGAACGCCCCGGCCTGGCACCGGCAGCGGTGGGCGGCCAGGGTGTCGCTGACGACGGCCGCTCTCGCCGTCCTGCTGCCGCTCGGCCTCGGCGGGTTCCGCGGTGTGCTGCTGCTGGCGGTCGGATTCGTCGCCGCGGCCGTCACGGCGGCGGCACTGTGGTGGACCCTGACCCGGCGCGGTCCGGAGCGCTGGCTGGCGGCCGTGGTCGCGGTCGTCACGCCCACCGCCGTCGTCGTGCTGTTCGCGGTGACCCTGGGCCGGGCGCTCCTGCTGTCCCTTGCGCTGTGGGCCGTGGCCGTGTGGAGCGGGCGGTACGCGCTGCGCAGCACCGGCCGCCTTCCCCGGCGGATGAAGGAGCACCGGGCGCGGTCGGTGGAGCGGCCCTTCCTGATCATGAACCCCCGCTCCGGCGGCGGGAAGGTCGAGCGGTTCGGGCTGAAGGAGAAGGCCGAGCGGCTGGGGGCCAGGGTCGTGCTGCTGGATGCGGACGAGCAGCAGGACGTGACCGCGCTGGCGCGGGAGGCCGTGGCCCGGGGCGCGGACCTGCTGGGGGTCGCGGGCGGGGACGGTACCCAGGCGCTGGTCGCCGCCGTCGCCGCGGAGCACGACCTGCCGTTCCTGGTCATCTCGGCCGGTACCCGCAACCACTTCGCCATGGACCTCGGCCTCGACCGCACCGACCCCTCGACCTGCCTGGACGCGCTCACCGACGGGGTCGAGCTGCGGGTGGACCTGGGTTTCGCCGGGGACCATCCGTTCGTCAACAACGCCTCCTTCGGGGCCTACGCGGCGGTCGTGCAGAGTCCCGCCTACCGCGACGACAAGATCGGCACCACGCTGGAGCTGCTGCCCGATCTGCTCACCCGCCAGCGTGGCCCGCATCTGACCGCGCGGGTCGGTGACACGACCCTCGACGGACCGCAGGCGGTGCTGGTGAGCAACAACGCGTACCGCACCGGCGACCCCGCGGGACTCGGCCGGCGCCGACGCCTCGACTCCGGGCAGCTCGGCGTGCTCGGCGTGAAGGTGGACAGCGCGGCCGAGGCGGCGGCCCTGCTGCTCGCCCCCGATCCGCAGGGGCTCGTGGTGCTGTCCGCACGAGAGGCGGTCGTCGATGCCGACCGACCGGAGATCGAGGTCGGCGTCGACGGCGAGGCCCTGATCCTGCCCACGCCGGTCCACTGCCGCATCGTCCCCGGGGCGCTGCGGGTCCGCGTGCCGCGGAGACGACCAGGTGTGCCGGCGGTACAACCCCGCCTGAACTGGCGGAGGTTGCGGAAACTGGCGGCGACCGCGGGACGCGGGTGAGGCGGGGCCGCCTGCTCAGCGCGGCTCAGTCCTCGACCGGCTCGTAGTCGAACCAGTCGAAGCGGACCGTGCCGAGCGTGGCGTAGGTGCCGATGACCCGGCCGGTGAAGCCGCCGGCGACCTCGGTGGAGAGGTAGCGGCCGTCGAGGACGGCCAGTTCGGTGTGTCCGCCGTCCGCGTCCTCCACGCCGAGGGTGACGGTGTCCGGTCCCTGGCGTGGATCGGTGACCTTCCGGGTGGCGGTCACATCGACCCTGAGCACGACCGGGCCGGCCGGCGTCGGGTGGGAGGCGACCACCGTGCGCAGTGTGCCGACGCGGGCGATCACCCGTACCTGGCCGGGTTCCGCCTCGATCTCGTAGTGGTGCCGCTCGTCGAGACGGACGGCCAGTCCGCCGCGCCCGTCGGACGGGTCGGCGAGGACACGGGCGCGGCACGAGAGGTGCTGCTGGCGGCGGCCGAGGAAGGTGGCCTCGGGATCGTCGAGGGAGTCCCCGCGGGCGCGCAGCGTCAGCCAGCCGGGCCGCTCCCCGGTGGTGCAGTGCGCGGTGGAACGCGAGCGCGGTGAGATCCAGCCGTGGGCGAGTTCACCGGAGTCGAAGTCGTCCCGGACCGCCTCCACCGCGGGTTCGTGCAGCGGCCACGGCGGCGCGGCCATGTCGAGAGCAACCTCGCCGACGACCGGCCAGTCGTCGACCCAGGTCACCGGGGCGAGGAAGGTCTCGCGGCCGAGGACGTGCCAGCCGGGGGTGCCGCCCTGGGGCCGCACGCCGAGGAACACCATCCACCACGAGCCGTCAGGACCCTGGACGAGGTCCCCGTGACCGGTGTTCTGGACGGGGTGGTCGGTGCCGCGATGGGTCAGGACCGGGTTGTCGGGGCACGGCTCGAAGGGCCCGTCGGGGGTGCGACCACGGGCGATCGAGACGCCGTGGCACCGCTCGGTGCCGCCCTCGGCGATGAGCAGGTACCAGTAGTCGCCGATCCGGTACAGGTGCGGTGCCTCGGGGGCCTTGGCGCCGGGGGCACCGGACCACAGGCGCCGCGGTTCGCCGATCGTCTCCCCGGTGAGCGGGTCGATGCGGTACTGGCTGACGCCCGCGACCGTGCACCGGCAGGTGCCGTCGTCGTCCCAGGCGAGGTCCGGGTCGATGCCGTGCACCCCGGGCAGCCGGATCGGATCGGACCAGGGGCCGGCCGGGTCGGTGGCGGTGAACAGCATGTTGCCGTCGGCGCTGACGTTGGTGACGATCAGCCAGAAGCGGCCGTCGTGGTGGCGCAGGGTGGGCGCGTACAGCCCGCCGGAGGAGGCCGCGCCGGGCGCCAGCCGCAGTTGCTCCGGCCGGTCGAGCGCGTTGCCGATGTGAGTCCAGTGCACCAGGTCGCGGCTGTGGAAGAGGGGCACGCCCGGGAAGTACTCGAAGCTGGAGCACGCGAGGTAGTAGTCCTCGCCCACCCGGCAGATGCTCGGATCGGGGTGGAACCCCGGGATCACGGGGTTGCTGACGGTCCGCGCAGGCGTGCTCGACAAGGCGAGTCCTTTCGGTGGGCCTCTCCGCACCCGGCTCGCACCGGGAGAAACTGTCGCCCCTTCAGGCGGATAGTTTCCAGCGGAGGTTAGCGAGACGCCTCGACCATGGTCAACGGTCCCTACGGCGTGGACCGGCGCCGTCAGCTCTTGGGCGGGGCGGTGCTGCCGCGGACCGTCAGGGTGGTCGCGAGTTCCAGGCCGGCCTGGGGTGCCCGCTCGCCGCGGCCGAGGGTGAGGGCCAGCTCGGTCGCGGCCACGGCCATCTCGGTCAGGGGCTGGTGGACGGTGGTGAGCGGCGGGTCCACCCAGGCGACGACCGGCAGATCGTCGAATCCGACCACGCTCAGATCGTCGGGGACGCGCAGACCGGCGTCGCGCGCCGCCTGGTAGACGCCGAGGGCCTGGAGGTCGTTGGCGGTGAAGATCGCCGTGGGCCGTTCGGGCCGGGCCAGCAGGGCGCGCGCCGCGTCGCAGCCGTCCTCGCGGGTCAGCGCGGTGTGCACGACGAGCTCCGGATCGACGGTCAGTCCGGCGGCCCCGAGCGCGGAGCGGTAGCCGTCCAGCCGTGCGGCGCAGCACAGTTGGCCCTCGGGGCCGCTGATCATGGCGATGCGCCGGTGCCCGAGCTCGGTGAGGTGCCGGGTCGCGGCACGGCCGCCGGACCAGTTGGTGGCGCCCACGTACGGGACGTCGTCCGGCAGCTCCACGACGGGGTCGAAGACGACGAACGGAATGCCCTTCGCGGTCAGTTGGGCGCGCTCGGCCGCCGAGAGCTGTGCCACGGACAGCACGCAGTTCGGGCGCCGGGACACGGTGTCCTCCCAGGCCGGTGCGGCACCGTCGTGCAGGCCGAACTCCGACACCATGAGGCCGACGCGGTGTTGGCGGGCCACCCGCTCCACGCCGCGGATGATCTCGACGGCCCACATGTCCTTGAGTTCGCGGAAGACGAGTTCGACGACGTTGCTGCGCTGGGATCCGGGCTTGCGGTAGCCGTACCGCTCGATCAGCTCCTCGACCCGGGCGCGGGTGTCCGCCGAGACCCCCGACTTGCCGTTGAGCACCTTGGAGACGGTCGGAACGGACACTCCCGCGGTCTCGGCGATGTACGCGATGGTGACCGACTTCGGCGCTTCGCTCCGCTCGCGCTCCTGATCGGTCGGACCGGCTGCTGCGTTGTCCGCCAAGGTGACCTTCCCGATCGTCGAACCGCTCGAAGGGCGCCACGGACGCCCCGGCTCATTCTGGCACCTCCTGTCGGCACGCCTGTGGCCTCCGACAGAGCTTCCTGTTAATTTCTCTGCCGCGCGCGACGAAAGTTTCTCATCGACCGACACCTCAGACGGCTCGGGACACCGAGCCGCCCCCACCGGAAGGTGCACGAGTTGACGACGCGACGGGCAAGACTTCTCTCCCGGCGAGGCGCGGGGAGACTGACGGCGCTCCTCCTGGCGGTCGTCCTGCTTCCCCTGACGGCCGCCACCGCCCGGGCCGCCGAGCCCCCGCCGCCCGCAGCCCCGGCCGCCCGCGGCATGGTGGCCGCCATGCAGCCCGGCTGGAACCTGGGCAACACCTACGACGCCATCCCGGACGAGACCTCCTGGGGCAACCCGCCCGTGACCCGGGAACTCCTCAGGAAGGTCAGGTCGCAGGGCTTCAAGAGCATCCGCCTGCCCGTCACCTGGGGCACCCACCAGGGCAGCGCACCCGGCTACCCGATCGATCCGGCCTGGATGGCGAAGGTCGAGCAGGTCGTCGACTGGGCCATGGACGAGAACCTGTACGTGCTGCTCAACATGCACCACGACTCGTGGATGTGGGTCAACACCCTGTCCACCGACCATGACGCCGTCCTCGCCCGCTACGAAGCCACCTGGACCCAGATAGCGGCGAGGTTCCGCGACAAGCCGTCGAGGCTGGCCTTCGAGAGCGTCAACGAGCCGACGTTCAACGGCACTTCGGGCGACGACCAGAACTACCGGCTGCTGGCCGAGCTGAACCGCGCCTTCCACCGGATCGTCCGCGACTCGGGCGGCGGCAACACCCGACGCCTGCTCGTCCTGCCCACCCTGTACACCAACTCCGAGCAGGGCCGGCTCGACGCGCTCGCCGCCGAACTCACCGCCCTGCGCGATCCCATGGTCGCCACGACGATCCACTTCTACGGCTGGTGGCCGTTCAGTGTGAACATCGCCGGCTACACCCGCTTCGACGCCACTTCGCAAGCGGACCTCACGGACCAGTTCGACCGCGTGTACAACACCTTCGTCGCACATGGCATCCCGGTCGTCGTCGGCGAGTACGCCCTGCTCGCCTACGACCACAACCGACCCGGGATCATCGAACGGGGCGAGCAGCGCAAGTACTTCGAGTTCCTCGGCAACTACGCCCGCGAGCGGCAGCTCACCACCATGCTGTGGGACGCCGGCCAGTTCCTGAACCGCACCACCCTCCAGTGGCGCGACCCGGAGCTGTTCGGGCAGATCAAGTCGAGCTGGACCACGCGTTCGGGCACCGCCTCCACCGACCAGGTGTTCGTGTCCAAGTCCAGCCCGATCACGAGCCAGACCCTCACCCTGGACCCCGACGGCCCCGACTTCCAGAGCCTGCGACACGGCTCCCGCACCCTGCAGAAGGGCCGCGACTACACCCTCGACGGCAGCCGGCTCACCCTGACGGCCACCGCCCTCACCGAGCTGACCGGCGACCGGGCCTACGGCGTCAACGCCACGCTGGAGGCCAGGTTCTCCCGCGGTGTGCCATGGCGGATCGACGTGATCACCTACGACTCCCCCGTACTGTCGAGCGCGTCCGGGAACACCGCCGGCCTGACGGTTCCCACCCGGTTCCGAGGCGACCAACTGGCCACGATGGAAGCCAGGTACGACGACGGGAGCAACGCGGGCCCGGCGAACTGGACCTCCTACCAGCAGTGGGACAGCTCCTTCACGGCCTACACCGGCGACTCCATCAAGCTGACCGCCGAGTTCCTCACGTCCCTCAAGGACGGCTCCCGGGTGACCCTCACCTTCCACTTCTGGAGCGGCGGCTCGGCGACGTACCTCGTCACCAGGTCGGGCGACACGGTGACGGGTACGGCCGCCTGAGCCGTCGACAGCGCAGGCGGTGCCGGCCGGGCGGTGCTCAGCGGAGCCTGCTCGTCAGGTGATAGGCGCCGGACGGCAGCCGGTAGGAGGCCATGCCGTCCTCGTGCCCGAGGAACCGCACGCCGTCCGCGCGGGCCAGCGGGTCGCGGCCCTCGCGGACGGCGTCGGCGGAGTGGGCCGGGAGGCGCAGGGTGGCCTCGGTGTTCGCCGGCACCAGCGCGTCGTAGGAGAGGGTCGTGCCCTGGTCGTCGACCCTCCACTCGCTCCTGATCTCGCCGTACGGCGACTCGTGCGCGCCCACGACGTGCGTGATCCTCCCGGTCGGGTCGAGGTGCGGCTGCAGGACGAAGCGTTTGAAGCCGGGGCTGTCCGGGTCGCGGGCGATGCCGGCCATGTAGGCGTACATCCACTCCATGACGGCGCCGTAGGCGTAGTGGTTGAAGGAGTTCATGCTGACGGGTCCGAAGCCGTCCTCCTCGGAGTAGGAGTTCCAGCGCTCCCAGACCGTCGTCGCGCCGTTCTTCACCGAGTACCGCCAGGACGGCAGCGCGTCCTGGTGGAGCAGCCGGTACGCCAGGTCCGCGCGGCCCTCGTCGCTGAGGACGGGGGCGAGGACGTTGACGCCGAGGAAGCCCACGGAGAGCGTGTTCTCGGCGTACCTGACCCGGCTGCTGTCCGGGTGCGCCGCCTTGTAGGCCGCGTCGTTGCCGATGTTGTCCGCCAAGTGACCGACCAGGATGCGACGTTGGGCCTCGGTGTCGTAGAAGCCGAGCTTGAGGACCCACAGCAGGGCCGACTGGGTGTTGTCCTCGGTCTTCTGGTTCGGGTCGGCGCCGGGTTCGATCGGGGAGGCGTCGCCGAGGCTCGACCGCACCGTGACGGTGCCGTCCTCGGTACTGAGGTACTTCCTGATGAACGCCTTCTTGATGTGCGTGAAGAGCTGCTCGTAGGTCGTGGCGTCGGCGGTCCGGCCGACCGCTCGGGCCATCTGGGCCATGAGGCGGGCGACATGGCCGTAGTAGACGTCGCTCATGAGCCGGGCGCTGGTCTTCTGCGGGGCGAGCCAGTCGCCGGTCAGGGAGCCCTGCCCTGCGTGGGTGTCGCCGGTCTGCTGCCGGATCCAGTCGAGGTAGCGGGTCATGGCGGGCCAGTTGCGCTCGATGACGGCCGGGTCGCCGGTCATCTGCCACAGCGTCCAGGGCAGGACGACCCCGCAGTCCGCCCAACCGCTGCCGCCACCGGGGAAGTTGTAGCGTCCGCCGGGGGCGACTCCGGTGAACTGGGCCTGGTCCTGGCCGTAGAGGGTCTGGGAGTCGACCACCGTGTCCTGGAAGTGGCTGAGGAAGGGGCCCGCGTCGGCGTTGTACAGGCCGGTGGTGGCGAAGACCTGGGTGTCGCCGGTCCAGCCGAGGCGTTCGTCGCGCTGCGGGCAGTCGGTGGGGACCCAGAGGTAGTTGCCGCGCTGGCCCCAACGGACGTTGCTGATGAGCCGGTTGGTGTCCGGGTCGTTGGTGGTGAGGGTGCCCCTCTCACGGATCGCGGAGGTGGCGACCTTGCCGGTCAGGCCGGTGATCGTGACCGTCTCGGTCGTGGTGACGGAGGCGTAGCGGAAGCCGTAGAAGGTCAGCGAGTCCTGGTGGGTCTCCCCGTGGCGGTCCCCCTTGAGGACATAGGTGCTGGTGGCTTCGGCGCTGCGGAGGTTGGCCCGGTAGAGGGAGCCTTCGGGGCCGTCGGCTCCGGCGCTGGAGTCGTTGAGCATCTCGCCGAAGCGGAAGGTGACGCGGGCGCCCGCGGGGCCGCGCACGCTGTAGCGGGGGACGCCGACCATGTTCTGGCCGAGGTCGAAGACCGCGGTGTCGCCGGCGCCGATGGTGACGGGGACGGAGGCCGCCCGGTGGGGGTCGGTGACCGTCCGGTCGGGGTCGACGACGATACGGCCCCGGCCCTCGCCGGTGACCCCCGTGTACACGGTGACCGACTGCGGGCGGCGGTCCCAGCGGCTGATCAGCCGGGCCGACTCGGCCGGGTAGGCGAGGAGTCGGGCGTCCGGGTACCTGGTCTCGAAGGGTACGCGCTCGGTGTCGGACCAGTCGGAGTCGTCGTAGCCGGACGACGTCCAGCCGGGCAGTTCCTGCCGGGCGTCATAGGTCTGGCCGTCGTAGATGTCGTCGGCCCGCCAGGGGCCGGTGTCGGTGGCCTTCCAGGAGCCGTCCGCGCGGGTGACCAGGGACTCGGACGTGCCGTCGGTGTAGCGGATCAGCAGTCTGGCCTTGAGGGCGAGGGCGTTGCCGTCCTTCGCGTGGTACGTGCTGCCCTCGGAGACCCGGCCGTTGTACCAGCCGTTTCCGAGGACGGCCGCCAGGGTGACGGCCGGTTCGCGGGCCACGAGGTGCGTGACGTCGTAGGTGAGGTAGTTGACGCGCGCGTCGTAGTTCGTCCAGCCCGGGGGCAGCAGTTCGAGGGTGGTGCCGCCGTCCTGCGGGACGGTCACGCGGTGTCCGCTGACGTAGGTGTCGTGGACGCCGAGGGAGGAGACGTACAGGCGTGCCTCGCGGACCCGGCCTTTCAGCCGCGCCTCGGTGCGCAGCAGCGGTGCGCCGGGCGAGTGGGCCACCTTGCCCCGCATCCCGATCCACTGGGCGCCCTCCCAGTCGGTGACGCCGTCGGTGCTCATGAGGCCCGTCTCGAACCAGGCCACGGGGCCGGTGCCGACCTGCCGGCCGTCGGTGTCCCAGACGGTGACGGTCCAGTAGTAACGCGTGGACGGCTTCAGGGACTTGCCCCGGTAGCGAACGGCCACCGACTCGGCGGAGCGGACCCGACCGCTCGTCCACAGGTCCGCACGGCCGGGGGTCAGCCTGCCCGGCGAGCTCGCCACGAGGATCTCGTACGCGCCCTGGGACCTGCCCCGGCGGACGGACCGCATCCGCCAGCCGAACCGGGGCGCGGTGGCGTCCACGCCGAGCGGTTCGGTACGGTGCTCCACCGTCAGTCCGTCCACACTGCTCTCCTCCAGATCGGGTGCGGCCTGCGCGACCGTGCCGCCGCCCGCCGCGCCGGCCACTACGGGCACCGCGCCCGCGGTCGCCGCGAGCACGGTCCGGCGCCCCGGCCCGGCGGGTCGGCCCTCGGCGTCCGCCCCGGCCTCGTCAGGTGTGCCACTGCTCACTCCGTCGTCCCTTCGGTCGCCGGTACCGGGCTCATGAGCCGGCCTTGTAGTCGCTGTCCATGTCCTTGAGGAGGTCCTGGGGCGTGGACTGCCCGCTGAAGATCTCCTGGAGGCCGCTGAGCATGGTCTGCTGCACCTTGGCGTTGGGCCAGCGCTGGTCCATGAACGGCACGGTGCGGTTCGACCGGATGAACTGCGACAGCTCGGTGAGCGAGGTGTCGGCCTCGAAGCCCGTGTCGGGGAGCGAGGGCAGTCCGCCCTGCTTCTTGACGAACAGGTTCATGCCCTCGGGCGACATCACGAAGTTCACGAACTTCAGGGCGAGTTCGGGGTTCTTCGCCTTCGCGTTGACCGCGTAGCCGGCGCCGGCCGCGGCCGGGATGAGAGTCTGGGACGGGTCGTCGGTCGCCGGGAGGGCCTTCAGGGTGAAGGTGCCCTGGGGGTTCTTCTGCTTGAGAAGGGCGATGACCCAGTTGCCCTGGACGATGCCGAGGGTCTTGCCGGTGGCGGCGAGCTGCTGGCTGGCCTCGTAGTTGGTGCCCAGGGGGTTCTTCTGGAAGCAGCCGGTCTTCTCCATCGTCACGTACTTGTCCAGCGCGGTCGCCCACGCCGACTTCGCGAAGGTGGTCTGTCCGGACTGCATCTTCTGGTCGAAGTCGCGGTCCGGGCCGTAGACGGTGGTGGCGACCAGCGCGTACAGCACGAGCTGGGTCACCCAGTTGTCCTGGTTGCCCAGCGCGAAGGCGGGCGTGCCCTTGGCCTTGGCGTCCCGGCAGAACGCCAGCAGCTTGGTCCAGGTGTCCGGCGCGGTCAGGCCCGCCCTGTCCAGGGCCTGCTGGTTGTAGACCGCGCCGATGCCGTTCTGCCCGAAGATCGCGTTGTACGTCTTGCCCTCGTACTGGGCGACGCTCTTGATCGCCGCGGGCATCTTGGCGGCCCAGGCCTGGCCGGAGAGGTCGCGCAGGTAGCCCGGCTCGGCGAGGACGTTGGTGGCGCCGGGGTTCCCGTCGCCCGGCCACACCGACATCACGTCGGGGGCGGTGCCGGAGGCGAGCTGGGTGCGGATCTGCTGCTGGTACTGGTCGGCGCCGCTGGTGGTGTAGCGGACCTTGACGCCCGGGTTGGCCTTCTCGAACGCCTTGACGACGTCCTCGACGGAGCCCTGGTCGACCGAGGCCAGGGTCAGCGTCTTGGAACCGCCGCCCCCGGAGGCGGACTTGGTGCCGCCGCTGCACGCGGCGAGGAGGGTGGCGGCCGTCGTGGTGGCGACCAGGGCGGTGAGGATGCGTGTCTTCATGGTGTCTCCTCTGTGGAGCAGAAGGCGGGGTGTCATCCCCGCAGCCCTCCGGCAAAGCCGTTGATGATGCTGCGTTGCAGGAGGAAGTAGACGAGCAGGACGGGCAGGATGCTGATCACCAGCGCGGCGAAGATGAGGTTCCAGTCGGTGACGTACTGGCCGACGAACCCGGCGATCGCGACCGGCATGGTCTGCTGGGCGCTGCCGCTGAGGTACAGCAGCGGGGTGAAGAAGTCGTTCCAGACGGCGACCGTGTTGAGCACGAGCGCGGTCACGGTGATGGGCTTGAGCATCGGCAGGACGACGTGGCGGAAGCCCTGGAGCGGGGTGCAGCCGTCGATGAGAGCCGCGTCCTCGAAGTCCCTGGGCAGGGCGCGCAGGAAGCCGACGTAGAGGAAGACGGTGAAGGGCACCTGGAGGCCGGAGTAGAAGAGGACCAGGGCCCAGGGGGTGCCGAGCAGGCCGAGGTCGCGCATGGTCCGGTAGAGCGGCAGCGAGGCGAGCTGGAAGGGCAGTACCAGGCCGAGCAGGACGAGCAGGTAGGTACCCCGTGACCAGTGGGCCGTGATGCGGGCCAGCGGGTAGGCGGCCAGGGAGGAGACGGCCAGCACGATCAGGACGCTGCACACCGTCACCAGCAGGCTGTTGGCCAACGCGCCGCCGAGTCCGCCCTGTTGCCAGGCGTGGGTGAAGTTGTCGAGGGTCGGGGACCGGGTGGGGGCGATGGGGGACGAGGTGTCCGAGGTCGGTCGTATCGCCAGGTTCACCAGGACGTACACCGGGAAGCCGACGGTCAACGCGGCGGCGATCATGGCCAGTTCGAGGGCGAGGGTACGGGGGCGGTAACGGCTCATGATGCGGCCCTCTCACTGCGGGACAGCAGGACGTACTGGCCGGTGGAGACGACCGCGACGATGATCGTCAGGACCACCGCGAGGGCGATGCTGTAGCCGAACTCGCCGAGGGTGAAGGCGTCCTTGTAGATGAGGGTCGACAGGGTGTCGGTGGCGTGGCCGGGGCCGCCGCCGGTCAACGCGTAGACCTGGTCGAAGAGTTTGATCCCGCCGATGATCGACAGCATCAGGTTGATGGTGAGGGCCGGGGCGAGCAGCGGCCGGGTGACCGACCAGAAGCGCCGGACGGGACCGGCCCCGTCGAGTGCGGCCGCCTCATGGATCTCCTGGGGCACCGACTGGAGTCCGGCCAGGAAGATGACCATGGAGTAGCCGGCGTACTGCCACACGGTCACCCCGACCACCGCCCACAGCGCCAGGTCGGGGCTCCCGAGCCAGTCCTGCCGCCAGGAGTCGAGGTCCACGGCACCGAACAGGCTGTTCACCGCCCCGTCCGGGCCGAGCAGGTTGCGCCACAGGTACGCGGTCACGATCGGAGTGATCACGGCCGGGGCGAACAGCAGCACCCGGAGCAGGTTGCGGGACTTGATGGCCGAATTCACGCCCAGGGCCAGGAGCAGCCCCAGGGAGTTCTGGACGACGGTGATGGCAACGGCGATCAGCAGGGTGTGCCAGATCGCCTGGACCGCGTCGGCGTCGTGGAACATGTCGGCGAAGTTGCCGAGGCCCACGAAGGAGAAGTGGGGATCGAGGCCGTCCCAGTCGGTGAACGCGTAGTACACGCCACGGGCGCTCGGCACGAGCACCACGAAGGCGAACAGCAGCAGGGCCGGCGCCATGAACCACCAGGGTGGTCCGGTGCGCGCCCGGCGGGCAGGGGTGGCGGGGGTCACGGGCGGACCTGCTTCCTTGAAACGTTTCACGTCACGCCTGGAGAACCGGATGGGTAACGTTTCCCATCGGTGGTGCCAGACCTTAAGGAGCCCCCGCCATGACGTCAAGATGCCGCGCAAGCTGCGCGATTGTTACGAGGTCCGGGCCGGGTCCGCCTACATTCCCTGGGTGATCACGCTTACGCCGCGCGGGCAATCTCCGTACACTTTTGGCCAACGTTGCCCATGGCGTCGGAGGAAGAGCCGCATGGAGCCGCCCGCATCACCCCGTCGCGTCACCATCGTCGACGTGGCCCGTCACGCCCAGGTGTCCACCACCGCGGTGTCCAAAGTGCTGCGCAACGCGTACGGGGCCAGTCCCGAGATGCGGGCCAAGGTGCGCCGGGCGATCGAGGAGCTGGGCTATCGCCCGCTGGCGGCGGCGCGGGGGCTGCGCGGGCAGACGTACACGATCGGCGTGATGCTGCCGGACATCCGCAACCCCTTCTTCCCGGAGATCCTCGACGGCATCACCGGCTGCCTGGAGGACACCGACTACCAGGTCCTGCTGGGCCCGGGCGGCAACGGGGAGAAGGAGGAGGCCAAGGTCACCGAGGCCATGATCGACCGGGGGATGGACGGTCTCATCCTGGTCGCTCCGGTGTCTCCGCTCAGCCATCTCGAGCATGTCGCCTCCGTCGTGCCGACGGTGGTCGTCGGCCGCCACGGGAACTCGCCGGCCTACGACAGCGTCGGCGACGACGACGTGGCGGGGGCGGCGCTGGTGGTCGGCCATCTCGCGGGGCTCGGGCACCGCCGGATCGCCCACATCGAGCACCACGAGACCGATCCGACCCGCAGCGTCGAGATGCCGAACGCCCAGCGCGCCGACGGCTACCGGCGGGCCATGCGGGACCTCGGCCTGGACGCGGAGATCGACGTCGTCTCCACGACCTACACGCAGCAGGGCGGCTACGAGGGCGCGCTGGAGCTGCTGGCCCGTCCGCGCAGGCCCACGGCCGTCTTCGCGGGCGCCGATGTCGTGGCCATGGGGGTGCTGGAAGCGGTGGCCGAGGCCGGTCTCTCGGTTCCCGGGGACATCTCGGTGGCAGGCTACGACAACACAACCTTCGCCGCGTTCGGCGCGATCTCCCTGACCAGCGTCGACCAGGCGGGCAGCGAGATCGGCCGGAACGCCGCCCGGCTGCTCCTGGAGCGGATCGCCGACCGCGCCAAGCCGTCGGTCCGGATCAGGCTCACCCCGACACTGGTGGCCCGCCGGACCACGGCGGCGCCGCCGGGCGTGTAAGACGGGTCGCTCGGAGGGCGGTCCGGCTTCGGGTTGCCTGGACGCAGGTGCGGCTTCGGGACGCCTGGACGCCGGTGCGGCTTCGGGTTGCCTCGCTGTCGGCGATGGAGGTGCCGGAGCCGATGGCCCGCGTGGTCCGCTGGACGCGCGGCACCGCTCTGGACGGGCGACGGCACCGCGAGGGCGGTCGTCGGCGGCGTGATCCCGGCGGCCACCGTTCGCGGCCCGCCTGGCACGGCCGGCGGGCCGGCCGCCTCGGAGACCGGCCCGCCGGAGTGTCTGCCGGACGGCCCCGGCCCCGGTACCGGTCAGGAAAGCTCCTCCCCCGCGGTCAGCGGTGTCACCGTCACCTGGTCGATGACGGGGGCGTACGCGGAGCGCTGGCCGTACTCGTTCCTGGTGTCGCCCGCGAAGTCGGGGAGTTCGTCGCACGTGAAGGTGAGGGTGTTGAGGCCCGGGCGCAGGGTGACGGGCACGGCCAGGGTCCAGAAGTTGTTGAAGTGGAAGGTGGTGGGGAACAGGACGCGGTGCGCGGGGCCGCCGTTGACGGAGATGTCGGCGTGCCGGCAGACCGGGTCCGGGTTGTAGTGGGTGGCGGGCGGCTGCTCGCCGTTGGAGTAGCGGACGGTCAGCGCGTGGCGTCCGGCGCGGTCCGCGGTGACCGTCAGGGAGAGCGCGTTCGCGGGCCCGGCGCCGACGCCCTCGACCGCCTTGCCGCCGTGGGCGTACGGGTATCCGGTCACCCTCGCCGTCCCGGTCAGGACGCCTTCCGCGGCGGCGTGCACGCTCGTGGGCAGGAGTCCCCGCGAGGGGGCGATCCGCAGTCGGTCCACGATCAGTCGGTCCGAGGTCCCGGTCACGGTGACCTTGTTGACGCCACCGGCCAGGAAGAGGGGTACGGCGCCGCGCTCGACGCGTCCGATCTCCTCGCCGTTGACGCTCAACACCCCTTCCCCGGGCCCGAGCACGTCGACGGTGACGGAGGCTTCGCCGTCGTCGGCCGCGTGCGCCCAGAAGGTGACGGTGCCGCCTCGCGGGAGTACGGCGACTCCGGGTCCGGAGGCTCCGCGATGGGCGTGGCTGACCCGGGCGCCCTCGCCGAGATCCGCGAACTCGGCGTCGTACAGGGCGGTTTCGTCCTCGCCGCGCAGGACCAGGTCCAGCTTGTCGATGACCGCGTCGCCCTTGGTGACACCGAGGTCGGGGTCCTGGGCGGCGAGGGTGATCCGGTGCCGGCCCGCCGTCAGCCGCACCCGGGTGTCGGTGTGCCCCCACACCGCCGGCTTGTAGCCGAGCGGCAGCCGCAGTTCGCGAGGGTCCTCGCCGTCGACGCGCAGGAAGACATTGGTGGGGCCCTGCTCGCGCACCAGGTCCGCGAGATTGTGCGAGTTGGCGAACACCAGCAGGTCGTACGTCCCGTCCTGCGGGACCTCGACGTCGAAGGCGAGCACCCCGTCGGAGCCGGTGCGCAGTCCGCCCACGTGGTAGCCGCCGGAGGTGGCGAACCGGTCGACGGCGGACGGGGATCCCTCGGGTCCGTTCTTCGAGTAGCCCCGGCCCGTGTAGGTCGCGTCCTCGGCCTCGTACGTCCGCCTCCAGCGCACCGCGGGCGGCAGGGACGCGGCCCCGTTGCCGCCGGGTGACAGGATCACCTGGTAGGCGGACATCGCGTCGAGATCGGTCAGACCGATCGTCACCCGGCCGTCCGTCACCGGGAGTTCCTCGTCGCGGAGCCGCAAGGGCTGTCCGCCGGCGCCGAGTTGACCGGTCCAGGGGATCTCCACGAGCCGCACGTGCGCCACGGCACCGAAGACCTCCGCGTCCACGCCCTCGAAGACGAGGTCCGCCGCACCGCCCGCTCCCCCGAACAGAGCCCGCGCCTGCCGCTTGTCGCGGTCGAGGGTGGCGACGCCCTGGAGGGTGTACTGCACGTTGGGGTGCGGGGCGACGACCCGGACGGTGTTCCCGGTCAGCTGTCCGTAGGCGTTGTACAGCCACCACTGGCCGTTGGCCTTGTTCGCCTCCACCGCCGAGTCGTTGAGGTTGCCCGCGATGTTCCAGTAGGCGAGGTCGGCGTCGACCTTCGACTCCTCGATCGCGGCGATCCACTGGATCATCTGGCCGGGCACCGAGACGTGGTAGTTGTGCGCGTACTCGTTGATGTTGACGGGCAGCGGGCCGATGCCCAACTCCCGTTCCAGCTCACGGTACTTGGCTATGTTGGTGCGGACCTCGTCGGGCGAGGACAGTTCGTGCCAGGTGACGATGTCCGGCAGCACGTCACGGGACTTCGCGAACTCGAGGAAGTCCCTGACCTCGGGGTACAGGATGCAGGTGTTGGGGCCGGCCACCCGGGCGTCCGGGTCGAGGTCCTTGATCAGGCGGTAGGCGGCCTCCCAGGCGGCGAAGTAGTGGTCCGGCTCGGTCCGCCAGGACACCCCGTCGTAGCTCCACTCCCCCTCGCCGAACATGTTGCCCTCGGGTTCGTTGAACGGCACGTACACGACGTGGGACCTCAACTCCCCCAGGGTCAGCACGTGTTCGACCTGGCGGCGGATCACGTCCAGGTGCCCCGCGAGCCGCTCCTCGCCGGTGGCGCCGGGCCACTCGTAGGGAAAGCCGCGGTAGAAGTCGGGCAGGTAGACGTAGACGTCCTTGCCGCCGGCCGCGACGAAGGGCGGCAGGATCTCCAGGGCGTCGCCGCCGGGGTGCTGGGTGCCGTCCTGGGCCTTGGTCGTCACCGTGCGCGGGTACATGCCCTCGACCACCACGCGGCTGGGCACGCCGTCGCCGTAGAGGCCGTAGAGGGTGCCGCTCGCTCCGCCGTGGAAGGGGCCGGTCTCGGTGCCGAGGTCGATGGTGAGCTGGTCGGGGGCGGGGCCTTCGGCTGTCACGGCGTCCATCCTTCGTTCGGCATGTCGTACGACGGTCGATGATCCGCACCGACCTGGACGAACGTAGGAACCGCGGGTGGACCGCGTCAACAGGGAGCACGTTCCGAAACTTCCGAAACCGCAGGTCGGGGGCGTCAGGCGCGCAGCACTCCGAGGGTGCCCTCCAGTCGGCCGAGCAGTTCGCCGAGCCGGCCGGCGAGTTCGTCCCGCGCCTCGGGGGTGAGGACGGACAGTACGGCCGTCTCGTAGGCCAGTTGCTCGGGCAGGATTCCGTCGACCAGGTCGCGGCCGGCGTCGGTGAGCCGGACGTGGGCGACGCGCCGGTCGCGGGTGTCGCCGCGGCGCTCCACCAGGCCCCGCTCGGTCAGCTGCTTGAGGCGCTTGGTGACGGCGGCGCCGGAGGAGAAGGTCTCGCGGGCCAGGTCGCCGGGGGTGAGTTCGTGGCCGGTGCGGCGCAGGGCGCCGAGCAGGTCGAACTCGGGGCGGCTGAGCCCGGCCCGGCGCAGCGGGGCGTCCTCGGCCTGCTGGAGGAGGGCGGCGCAGCGGTTGACCCGGCCGATGATCTCCATGGGGCCGGTGTCGAGGCCGGGGTGGACGGTCTGCCACTGCCGGACGACGGCGGCGACGGTGTCGGTTCTCGTCGGGTCCGCCGGTCGTCCGTTCGGTGCCGTCATGCGCGTGCGCCCTCCGCTCTGTGGTGCCGGACCGTCGCGGCGAGCGTACGGTGTCCGGTCCGCTCGGCGCGCACGACCCTCTCCTGGGGCAGGTCCCGCTGCCACCATTCGCCGGAGGCGGCCTCGACGGTGGCCCGCAGATCGACCAGGGCGGCGGCGAGGGCACGGCGGGCACGGTCCGGCGCGCCGGGCTCCGGGTGCGGTTCCGCGAGGAGCAGCTCGGTGCGCTCCTGAGCCCTTTCCACGGCGGCCAGCGCCTGCTCGACGCGGTCGCCCGCCCGCCGGTTGGTGACGGCGACCGCGGCGACGAATCCCACCAGCGCGCCGACGAGGGTGTCGGCGACCCGCTCGGCGATCAGCCGGCCCGGCTCCTGGTGTCCGGCGAACTCGGTGATGAGCAGCGCCATCGGGGTCACGCAGATGCTGCCGAGCCAGTAGTTGCGGCCGATGAGCGCCTCGGCACCGAAGTTGAGGGCGAGGGAACACAGGACGAGCGCGGCGGGCCCGAGATGGGCGAGCGGGACCACGGCGGCGAACACCAGCACCCCGAGGAGGTTGCCGACGACCCGCTGGACGCCCCGGCTCCAGGTGAGGGTGACGTTGGCCTGGTAGAGGGAGGCCGCGGTGACCAGGGCCCAGTAGGGGCGGCCGACGCCGAGCGCGAGGGAGGCGTAGCCGGCCAGGGCGCAGCCCAGGGCGGTGCGGACGGCGATCGGGGCGAGCGGGCCCAGGGCGCGCCACCAGGGGCGGCCGGGGAGGGACCGTTCGATGTCCACACCGAGGAGTTCGTCGTCGTACGACGTCGTCGGGACCGGTCCGTTGCCGCGCAGGGCGCGGGCCCAGGCGCGCAGCCGGCTCGGGTCGGTGTCGGCCGGGGCCGCGAGGGCGACCTCGGCGCGGACGACGAGGCGTTCGAGGGCGCGCCGGGTCCCGGAGCGGGTGCCGGCCGCCAGGAGGGTGTGCCAGGCGGCCTGGACCGCGGCGTGGGCGGTCCGGCCGGTGTGGGCGCCGGGGCTGTCCAGGTGCGCGGCGGCCGCGTTCAGCGCGTGGGCGGTGGCCCGCCGCTCCGGGCCGTGCGGGCGCAGCAGGCCGGGTGCCATGCCGACGAGCCAGGCCCAGGCGCCCGCGGCGAGGGCCAGGGCGAGGTGGCCGGGGACCTGAGGGAGGGTCTGCGGGGCGAAGAGGGACGCGGAGCTGATGAAGGTGAGGACCACGTGGCCCGGCGGGCCGATCCGGGTGGCGTCGCACAGCGTCTTCTGTACGGCGGCCACCAGGGCGCCGACCGTGACGAGGACGACCGCGCTGCCGGTGAGGGAGGCTGCGACCAGGCCGGTCCCGAGGCCGGCGACCATGCCGAGCACCACCCAGGCCAGGGCGCGGGCCCGGGCGGCGTAGGGCCGGTGGTGGGCGTAGAGCGCGCACAGGGACCCGGCCATGGTGTACATCGCCAGGTCGAGGCGGCCGAGGGCGAGCAGGGTGAGGTTGGGCGGGGCGACCGCGACGACCACGCTGAGGGCGGGCTTGAACCAGATGTCGGAGGGCTTGCCGAGGCGCAGCACGCCGGTCAGCGGGAGACGGGCGTTCATGGGAGCAACCTTAACAGGTGTTTTACTCGTAAACGATGCTCACCAGGCCTCCCTGACCTGCTGTGCTCCGTCGCACGCTCCCTGTGTACATCCTTGCGCTCGATTGCGCGCCGCGCGGTCCGGGCATCCCTTGACCGACCGTCGACGGGGGAGGTGGACGTGCACGGACCGGCTTCGCCCGGCTGGCTGCTCGTGGCGCTCTGCGCGGCGACCGGGGCGTACTGCCTGCTGCGGATGCGCAGCAGGGTCGAGGAACAGCGCCGGGCCGCGGGTGGCGAGGCGCTGATGGGCTTCGGCATGGCCGCGATGGCCGTACCGGCCGCCGTGTTCACACCACCCACGTGGGCCTGGCCGCTCTACGCCGCCGTGTTCGGCGCGGCCGCGCTGCGCGCGCTGTGGGCGGCGCGCACCGACACCCATCATCTGCACCACCTGGTGGGGGCCGGGGCCATGGTCTACATGGCGGTGGTGATGGCGACCTCGCCCGGACACCACGGCGGTGCGGGCGTCCCTCTGGTGACGGGCGTGCTGCTCCTCTACTTCACGGGGTACGTCCTGCTGTCCGGTGCCCGCCTGATACCGGTGCCCGCCGGTGTCACGGCCGCCGGCTGGGGCGACCGGCCCGAACTCGCGCGCGCGTGCCGGCTGTCGATGGGCATCGGGATGGTGGCCATGCTGCTGACGATGTGAATCGGCGCCCCCTCACCCGGGGGATTGGCCCCGAGGCGGACCGGTCGGCGAGGATCGCAGTATGCACACCTCGTCCGTCGCCTCCCCGCCCCGTCCCCCGGAGCACCGGACCGCGGCTCGCGCCACCGGTGTCCTCACCCTGTGCTCGGTGCTGCTGCTCGTGCTGGTGGTCGCCGACTGGCGCCCGCTGCTCAGCGCCGACGGCGACCTCGCCGAGACCACGCACCGCTGGGCGGTCGACGAACCAGGGCTCACCCATGCCTTCCGGATCCTCTCGGACTGGGTCTGGGACCCCTGGACGATGCGCATCCTGGCCGCGGCCGCGGCGATCTGGCTGGTGTGGCGACGCCATGCCCGCTGGACGGCCCTATGGCTGGTGGCCACATGTGCGCTGGGCACACTGGTCCAGCAGGTCCTGAAAGCCGCCGTCGGCCGTGAACGCCCCGTCTGGCCGGACCCCGTCGACACCGCGCACTTCGCGGCCTACCCCTCGGGGCACGCCCTGACGGCCACGGTCGTGTGCGGCCTCCTGCTGTGGCTCCTCCACCGTCACGGCGTCCGAGGTGCCCTGTGGGTGACGGCCCTGGCCGGCGCCGCGCTCTCCGTCGTGGGCGTCGGGCTGACCCGTGTCTGGCTGGGCGTCCACTGGCCGTCCGACGTGCTCGGCGGGTGGGTCCTGGGCGCGGCGCTGGTGGCGCTGGCGGTGCTGGTCCACCGGCGCTGGGTGCCGGGGGCGGGGCCGCGAGAGGAGCACACGGGGCCGCACGACGAGTGAGCACCGGCGCCTAGGATCGTCGTATGACTGCCGTCCTCTTCGACTTCTCGGGCACCCTCTTCCGGATCGAGTCCACCGAGTCCTGGCTGCGGGCCGTCCTCGACCAGGCCGGACTCACCCTCGCCGAGGCCGAGTTGACGCGCGCCGCGCGGGCACTGGAGAACGCGGGGGCGCTGCCCGGCGGGACGGCGCCCGGGGTGCCGATGCCGGACGAGGTCGCCGCCGTGTGGGAGGTGCGGGACGAGAGCGCCGAGTTGCACCGGTCCGCCTACACCGGTCTCTCGCGGCTGGTCCCGCTGCCGGACCCGGCCCTGCACGACGCGCTGTACGAACGGCACATGTCCCCCGCCGCCTGGCAGACCTATCCCGACGCCGCCGAGGTGCTGCGCACCCTGCGCGAGCGCGGGATCGGGGTGGGCGTGGTCAGCAACATCGGCTGGGACCTCCGGCCCGTCTTCCGCGCGCACGGCCTCGATCCGTACGTCGACGCGTACGTGCTGTCGTACGAGCACGGCGTCCAGAAGCCGGATCCCAGGCTTTTCAAGACAGCCTGCGCGGTGCTCGGCGTCGAGCCCCGGGACGTCCTGATGGTCGGCGACGACCGGCGGGCGGACGGCGGTGCGGCGGCCCTGGGCTGCGGGGTGCACTTCGTGGACCATCTGCCGGTGGCGCGGCGCCCCGACGGGCTGCGGCCGGTCCTCGACCTGGTCGGCCGGTAGCCGGGACGACCTCGCGCACGCGCCGTGATCGGCGGTCGGAAAAAGGTGTCCGAAAACGGGGTGGTCACCCCGCCGGGAAGGTCGCCTGAGGCCACCACTGGGGCGTATGCTCGCCCACCCTGGACGATCCCCCGCGTCGCCCAGAGCAGGCGGCAGCCCCGACCAGGCCTTTCACGGGCCGGTCCGGACGCGCTGAGTATAGTTGGCTGATAGCCAGTCAACGCAGGAGTTACAGCATGTCCCCGCGCAGCGCCTCGGTCAATGAAGAGTTGCGCCGCCGTTCCCGGGAGCGGCTCCTGCAGGCGGCTCTCGAACTGGTCTCCGAGCGCGGATACGAGTCCACGACCCTCGGTGACATCGCGGACCGGGCCGGTTCGGCGCGCGGTCTGGTGTCGTACTACTTCCCCGGCAAGCGTCAGCTGGTGCAGTCCGCCGTGCACCGGCTCATGCACCGCACGCTGGAGGAGGCCCTGGAGCGCGAGCCGCGCACCGAGGACGGCCGGGAGCGGATGGCGCGGGCCATCGACGCGGTCCTCGGCCTGGCCCGGGACCGGACCGTGCTGATGCGCCAGCACATGGCCGGCCTGCTGGACACCGACGGCTTCGTGGAGTGCCCGGAGCAGCAGCGCCTCGCCGAACTGCTGCGGGACACCATGGAACGCCACGGCTCGCAGACGGTCGAGACCGACTACCCGATGCTGCGCTCACAGCTCATGGGCGCGGTCTACGCGATGGTCGTGCCGAACGTCCCGATGCCGATCGGGACGCTGCGCGCCGAACTGTTCGCGCGCTACCGGCTCGACTGGGAGCAGGGCGTCCCGCCGGGCACCGAGGCGCCCGGCGGGACGTGTGACGCGGATCTGTCGCGGTTCTTCGAGACGGGCCGGGAGCCCGGGGATCAGTCGAAGTAGTCCGGCTGGGTCTGGACGTTGAGCTCCCCGAGCCGCACCTTCTTGGCCGGATCCGTCCGCCGGTCGCTGAGCTTCAGCACGTCGAAGCCCTTGGCGATGTCGTTGGAGTAGATGTAGCCGTTGTAGTAGTACGCCGACCACGCTCCGCCGGTCTGCATGGCGGTGGTGCTCAGCGGGCCGCGCTCGAAGTAGCCGATCTCCCTGGGCTTCGCGGAGTCGGTGAAGTCCCACACGGAGACACCGCCCTGGTACCAGGCCTGGACCATGATGTCCTTGCCCTTGACCGGGATCAGCGAGCCGTTGTGCGCGACACAGTTCTCGGTGTCGGCCTGATGGCGCGGGATCTTGAAGTAGCTGCGGAAGACGAGCTTGCGCTTGTCGCCCTTGCCAACGATGTCGTAGATGCCGTCGGCACCGCGGTTCGGACCGATCTGCGCGTTGCAGGTGGCCGCACCGCCGCCGCCCAACTCGTCGGTGAAGACGACCTTGTTCGCCTTCTGGTTGAAGGTCGCCGAGTGCCAGAACGCGAAGTTCACGTTGTCCTGCACCCGGTCGATGACCTTCGGGCGCTCCGGGTCCTTGATGGAGAACAGGATGCCGTCACCCATGCAGGCGCCCGCCGCGAGGTCCTTGTCCGGGAGGACCGTGATGTCGTGGCAGCCGGTGGTCTTGGAGACGCCCGGGTTGGTGGGCGCGCCGGGGTTGCCGCCGCCGTCGGGGCCCTCGCCGGGGAAGAGCACCGGGAAGTTCACGACCGCAGCCTTCTCGGGGGCGTTGCGCGGCACCTTGATGACCGAGATGCCGTCGTGCGGCGGCTGGCAGTCGGGGTAGGTGGCGCTCGGCGAGTACGAGGAGACGTAGAGGTAGACGTTCCGGCGCTCGGGCACCAGCGTGTGGGTGTGCGAGCCGCAGGCGGTCTCCACGGCGGCGACGTACTTCGGGTTCCGCTTGTCGCTGATGTCGAAGACCTTCATGCCCTCCCACGACGACTTCTCGGTCGCGGGCTGGGTGGTGCTGCTGCAACTGCTGTCACTGCGCGAGGAGTCGGTGGAGAGGAACAGCAGGTTCCCGGAGACGGAGATGTCGTTCTGCGAACCGGGGCACAGCACCTGGGCGACCGTCCTCGGCGCCTTGGGGTTGCTGATGTCGAAGATGCGGAAGCCGTCGTAGTTGCCGGCGAACGCGTACCGGCCCTGGAAGGCCAGGTCCGAATTGGTGCCGGGCAGCGCGTCCTTGGGGACGTTGACGAGGTGTTCGATGTTGTCGGAGTGGACGATCTCGTCCTGGCCGGGGATCTCGCCGTCGGCTATCGCCGCGCGCACTTCGGCCTCGGTGCTCCTGGACACCCCCTTGCTCGCGGCCGGCCCGTCCCCGGGGTCGGGGGTGGCGACGGCCGGACCGGCGGTCAGCAGCGCGGCCAGGAGGCCCGCGGCGGCCGCGGCAACTCCCAGACGTCTGTGCCGGGTTCGGGACTCACTCAACAGGATCACTGTTTCCTCCCTGTGCCGTTCATGTGGAACGGTTCACGCGTCACCGCAGTATCGTCTTCACCATGCACAGATCAACAGAGGGCAACGAACCTGTAATGAAGGGACCATGGGTGACCACTGTGCTTTTCGGCCGCGTGCCGTACGTGACGGCCGTCCTGGCGGCCGTCGCAGCCCTGGCCCTCGCGGGCTGCGACTCCGACGCGGACCCCAAGTCGGCTTCGTCGACCGGGCCTTCGGTACTGGTGCCGGGCAAGCCGGGTGAGGCGAACCGCACGCTCTCCGCGCAGGACGCCGAGGAGCAGCGCGCCGACGACGACACCCCGAACTCGGCGGACGTGTCCTACGCCCGCATGATGATCGCGCACCACGCCCAGGCCCTGGAGCTGACCGAACTGGCCCCGACGCATGCCGAGTCGGCGAAGCTCAAGGCCCTCGCCGAGCGGATCTCGGCCGCCCAGGGACCGGAGATCGAGGCGATGCGGGCTTGGCTGAAAGAGCACGGCCAGTCCGAGAAGAGCGAGGGGCACTCGCACGCCACGATGCCCGGCATGGCGACCGAGGCCCAGCTGAAGAACCTGCGGGCGGCGAAGGGGAAGGCGTTCGACGAGCTCTTCCTCACGCTGATGATCACTCACCACCAGGGGGCGATCACCATGGCGACGGAGGTCAAGGGGCAGGGCAACAACATCCGGATCGAGGAGATGGCGGACGACGTGGTGGCCCAGCAGACGAGCGAGATCAACCGGATGCGGAACATGCTCTGAGCAGCGCTTCTCGACCCGACAGGACTGTTCAGCGCCGGGCGTGACGCGGCGTCAGGAATCCGGCGTCACGCGCCTGGGAGATGAGCCGGAGCGACTTGCGGCGGCTGTGCCCGGTCGCGCACATCACCGCGAGGACCGGGTCGACGCCGTCCTCCTGGGCGGCCCGGTACTCCTGCGCGATCAGCCATCGCCCCTCGATCCCGCGGGGCCAGGCCGGGCGCGCGCGACTCGCGCCACCCGCCCCGGCATCGGCCTCCGCCTCGGGCCGCCGGCCGCACGCCTCGAAGAGGGGCCCCTCGATCCAGTCCGCGAGCACGCCCAGGTCGTCGAGCGACAGCGCCGGCTGCGCCCGCACGTCCTCCAGGGAGACACCGTCCTCGGTCACCACCGCGAGCGTGTCCACCCGGGCACCGTCGGCGAAGGCCAGCCGGACGTGGAACCACGCCGTCGCGCCCCCGTCCTCCCGCACTTCCCACGCGGGCCACACGGACACGCGGCCGTCCGTCGGACAACGATCAGAAAGATTAAGAAAGGATGCTTCTAGCACATACGCAACGTAACCGCATGATCACACTCCCTGTGAACGGACACGCACGCCGAGGCCGCTCCGGCACCCTGTCAGAGCAGCACCGGCGGTGCGATCCTGGAGGTGTCAGCGACTCCTCTCGTAAGGAGTTCCGCCGTGCTGCGTGTCGCCGTCGTCGGCTCCGGGCCCAGCGGGTGCTACACCGCCCAGAGCCTCGTCCAGCAGGACCCCGACGTGCTCGTCGACGTCCTGGACCGGTTGCCCTGCCCCTACGGCCTGGTGCGCTACGGAGTGGCGCCGGACCACGAGAAGATCAAGTCGCTCCAGAACAACCTGCGCGCGGTCCTGGAGCACGAGCGGGTGCGGTTCCTCGGTGGTGTCGGGGTCGGCCCGGACGGAGTGCCGGCCGCGCGGCTGCGCGAGCTGTACCACGCGGTCGTGCACTGCGTGGGCGCCGCGACCGACCGCCGGCTGGGCATTCCGGGCGAGGACCTGCCGGGCAGCTGGTCGGCGACCGAGTTCGTGTCCTGGTACAGCGCGCACCCCGACGCCACGGCCGACGGTTTCGTCGTGGGGGCGCGGTCGGCGGTGGTCATCGGCGTCGGCAACGTCGCGGTCGACGTGACGCGGATGCTGGCGCGCGGGGTGACGGAGCTCAGCCCCACCGACATCCCGCAGCCCGCGCTGACCGCGCTGGCGGCCAGCCGGGTGACGGACGTCCACATGGTCGGCCGGCGCGGCCCCTCCCAGGCCCGCTTCACCACCAAGGAGCTGCGCGAGCTGGGCTCGCTGCCGGACGTCGAAGTGGCGGTACGGGCCGAGGAGTTGGCGCGGGACCCGGCGTACCTGGACCCCGCCGCCCTGCCCGCGCCTCAGCGCCGGAACGTGGAGGTACTGCGGGGCTGGGCGGGAGCAGCCCCGCAGCAGGCGCCCCGCACCATCTCGTTGCGCTTCTTCCTCCGCCCGGTCGAACTCCTCGCCGAGGGCGGCCGGGTGGGCGCGGTCCGCTTCGAGCGGACGGTGCCGGACGGGCGCGGTGGCGTGCGCGGGACCGGTGATTTCGAGGAGATCGAGGCGCAGTTGGTGCTGCGGTCGGTGGGGTACCGGGGTCTGCCGGTGGCGGGACTGCCGTTCGACGCGGAGAGCGGCACGGTGCCCAACATCGACGGCCGTGTCGTGCACGGCGGCTTCGTCGTGCGGGGCGAGTACGTGGCCGGCTGGATCAAGCGCGGCCCCACCGGAGTGATCGGCACCAACCGCCCGGACGCCAAGGAGACGGTGACGTCCCTGCTCGAGGACGCCCCCGTGCTCGTACGCAAAGAGCTGCACGGGGACCCGCTCGACGTGCTGCGGGCGGACGGCGTCGAGCCGGTCGAGTGGACGGGCTGGTGCGCGATCGAGCGAGCGGAAGCGGAGCTGGGTGCGTCGCTGGGCCGGGGCGTGGTGAAACTCCCCGACTGGCAGTCCCTGCTGAACGCCGCTCACGGCACGGCCCTTTAGGGCCCGCACGAGGCAACGAACCGGCAACACCCCGGACATCAACAAACTGTGCAAGGAGCTTACGGTCCCCCCATGACCAAGCACCCCGTCGACGAGGTCCCCCCGGTACGCCAACTCACCGCCTTCGGCCTCCAACACGTCCTCGCGATGTACGCCGGCGCCGTCGCCGTCCCCCTGATCGTCGGCAGCGCGATGAAGCTGTCACCGGCGGACCTCGCGTACCTCATCACCGCCGACCTCCTGGTGTGCGGTATCGCCACCCTCATCCAGTGCGTCGGCTTCTGGCGTTTCGGCGTACGCCTGCCGATCATGCAGGGCTGCACCTTCGCGGCCGTGTCCCCGATGGTGCTGATCGGCACCACGGGCGGCGGACTCCCGGCGATCTACGGCTCGGTCATCGTCGCGGGGCTCGCGATCATGCTGCTCGCACCCGTCTTCGGCAGGCTGCTACGCTTCTTCCCGCCGCTGGTCACCGGCACGGTGATCCTGATCATCGGGATCTCGCTGCTGCCGGTCGCGGGCAACTGGGCGGCCGGCGGGGTCGGTTCCGCGGACTTCGGTGCGCCGAAGAACCTCGCGCTGGCCGTGTTCGTGCTGGCGGTGGTACTCGGAGTGCAGCGGTTCGCCCCGGCCTTCCTGAGCCGGATCGCCGTGCTGATCGGCATCGCGGTGGGCCTGGCGGTGGCCGTCCCCTTCGGCTTCACGGACTTCGACGGGGTCGGGGACGCCGACTGGCTCGGCATCAGCACGCCGTTCCACTTCGGGGCGCCGACCTTCGAGTTCTCGGCGATCGTGTCGATGCTGGTGGTGGCACTGGTGACGATGACCGAGACGACCGGTGACCTGATCGCGGTCGGCGAGATGACCGACCGGAAAGTGGAGCCGCGCTCGCTGTCGGACGGTCTGCGCGCCGACGGCCTGTCCACCGTGCTCGGCGGCGTCTTCAACACGTTCCCGTACACGGCGTACGCGCAGAACGTGGGCCTGGTCGGCATGACCCGGGTGCGCAGCCGGTGGGTCGTCGCCACGGCCGGCGGCATCCTGGTGCTGCTGGGACTGCTGCCCAAGCTGGGCGCGGTGGTCGCGGCGATTCCGGCGCCGGTGCTCGGGGGCGCCGGTCTGGTGATGTTCGGGACGGTGGCGGCGAGCGGCCTCAGGACCCTCACCCAGGTGGACTTCCGGGGCAACAACAACCTGACGGTGGTGGCCGTCTCGGTCGCCATGGGGGTGCTGCCGGTCGGGGTGCCGACGATCTACGGGAAGTTCCCCGACTGGTTCCAGACGGTGATGAACAGCGGGATCAGCGCGGGCTGTCTGACGGCGATCGTGCTGAACCTGCTCTTCAACCACCTGCCCTCGAAGGCCGGTTCAGCCGCCGACCCGGACGGCCTGGCGGGTGGCGGCGTCGAGGAGGCTGTCGACAAGCCCCGGGAAGAGATCGTCTAGGTCGTCCCTGCGCAGGCCGTTCATCTTGGCCGTGCCCTGGTACACCTGCCGGATCACGCCGTTCTCGCGCAGCACCCGGAAGTGGTGGGTGGTCGTCGACTTGGTGACGGGAAGATCGAAGTGCGAACAGGAGAGCTCGGTGTCGGCCGCGGCGAGCTCTCGTACGATCCGCAGGCGCATCGGGTCGGAGAGCGCGTGCAGGATGCCCTCCAGGCGGATCTCGTCCCGCTCGGGGTGCGGAAGGGCACGGCTGCTGACGGCGGGGGAGGTCACGGCGGCTCCACTTCGGCGGGAGTCCCATTGTACGAGAACTCCCGTAGTTTGACATCTGACGTACTACGCTGCCTATCGTACGAGCCGACCGCCGGTCCCGTGACGATTGGAGCCCGCCGTGAGCGCACTCTTCGAGCCCTTCACCCTGCGTGACGTGACGATGGCGAACCGGGTGTGGATGCCGCCGATGTGCCAGTACTCGGCCGCCCCGGACGGCCCCGAGGCCGGCGCCCCGAACGACTGGCACTTCGCCCACTACGCGGCCCGCGCGGCCGGCGGTACCGGCCTGGTCGTCGTCGAGGCCACCGGCGTCAGCCCCGAGGGCCGTATCTCCCCCTACGACCTGGGGATCTGGAACGACACCCAGGTCGAGGCGTTCCGTCGCATCACCCGCTTCCTGGTCTCGCAGGGCACGGTCCCGGGGATCCAGCTCGCCCACGCCGGCCGCAAGGCCTCCACCGACCGCCCCTGGACGGGCGGCGCGCCCCTCGCCCCGGACGCGGGGGGCTGGCAGCCGCTGGGCCCGAGCGCGGTGGCCTTCGACGAGCGCCACCCGGTACCGACCGAGCTGACGTCCGCTCAGATCGCCGAAGTGGTCGGCCAGTTCGCGGACGCGGCCCGTCGCGCCCGCGCCGCCGGTTTCGAGGTCGCCGAGATCCACGGCGCCCACGGCTATCTGATCGGCAACTTCCTCTCCCCGCACAGCAACCACCGCACCGACGAGTACGGCGGCTCGTACGACAACCGCACCCGCTTCGCGCTGGAGGTCGTCGACGCGGTGCGCGCGGTCTGGCCCGACGACAAGCCCCTGTTCTTCCGCGTCTCGGCGACCGACTGGCTGGAGGAGGGCGGCTGGACCCCGGACGACACCGTCCGCTTCGCCCGCGACCTCCAGGCGCACGGCATCGATCTCCTGGACGTCTCCAGCGGCGGCAACGCCTCCGGCGTCCGCATCCCGGTCGGTCCCGGCTACCAGGTGCCCTTCGCCGCCCGTGTCAAGGCCGAGACCACGCTGCCGGTCGCCGCGGTGGGTCTCATCACGGACGCCGAGCAGGCCGAGAAGATCCTCTCCAACGGCGAGGCGGACGCGGTCCTGCTGGGCCGCGAGCTGCTGCGCAATCCGTCCTGGGCCCGGCACGCGGCACGCGAGCTGGGCGGGGACGTCCATGTGCCGGACCAGTACCACCGGTCGGTCTGACGCGGACGTCCCCGCCGGACGGCGTACAGACTCAACTCGTCGTGCACGCCTTCCCGTTGAGCGTGAAGCCACCCGGCGCGGCGGTGTTCCCGCTGTGGTTCGCCTGGTAGCCGATGCTGGCGCTCGCGTTCGGGGCGATCGTCGCGTTGTACGACGCGTTCGTGGCCGTCACCGCCCCCGAACCCGGGGCGTACGTGGCGCCCCAGCCGTTGGTGATGGTCTGGCCGCCGGGCAGGGTGAAGGCGAGCTGCCAGCCGTTGATCGCTGTCGTGCCGGTGTTGGTGACGGTGAGGGACGCGGTCAGGCCGGTGTTCCAGGCGTTGGTCGTGGCCGTCACCTTGCAGGCGCCGGGCTGCGGTTGGGGTGCGGGTCCGTCGCCGCCCAGGCCGAAGAAGGTCAGCGCGCGGTCGGCCATGCCCCAGCTGTACAGGTTGTGGCCGACGCCCTGGAGGCTGATGGCCTCCACGGGGGCCCGGTCACCGGTGGCCCCGTAGCGGGTGCGGGTCCAGCCGGAGACGGGCGAGTCGGTGGCGGCGGGCGTCTGGCTGACGCCGAGGACATTCGTCCACTGCTTGATCTCCTCCCCGAAGTTGGGGTAGCGCAGTACGTCGTCCTCGGTGCCGTGCCAGACCTGCATACGGGGCCGGGTGCCGGTGTAGCCGGGGTAGGCGGCGCGGACCAGGTTGCCCCACTCCTGCGGGGTGTGCGTGATCGTGCCGCCCGAGCAGGCGCTGTTCCACTCCGAGCCGTCCGTGGTCGCGAAGCAGCCGAAGGGAACGCCGGAGAAGGCGGCGCCCGCCGCGAAGACGTCCGGGTAGTCGCCGAGCAGGACGTTGGTCATCATCGCGCCGGAGGAGATGCCGGTGGCATAGATCCTGGTGGTGTCGGCGGAGTAGGCGTCGACCGTCCAGTCGATCATCGACTTGATGCCGACCGGGTCGCTGCCGCCGCCGCGCTTCAGCGCCTGCGGCGAGGACACGTCGAAGCACTTGCTGGCGCGGGTGACCGAGGGGTAGATGACCACGAACCCGTGGGTGTCGGCCAGTTGGGCCCATTCGGTGCCGTTGTACATGGCCGGTCCGGAGCCCGTGCAGTAGTGCACGGCCACGACGACGGCCGGGTGAGCGGTGACGTTGGCCGGCACGTACAGGTACATCTGGAGGTTGCTGGGATTCGTACCGAAGCCCGTGACCTCGGTGAGGGTCGCGGCCGGTACCGCCTCGGTGCGCGCCGAGGCCGTGGGTGCGGAGAGGAGGGCCGCCGCGAGTAACGACAGCACGGCCAGCAGCACCGAACCGAGCCGTCTCCGCGCGGGATTGCGGGGGGTGGTGGACACGTCCTTGCTCCTTTCCTTCAGCGGCAGGAGTTCTCGGAGATCCCCCGGAAGGGAGGCGTCCGGCGAGCATCGTGGCATGCACATGGCTGCCATGGAAGCGCTCCCACACGTCGAAAGAATTCGCTCGCACCCGCCATCCCCGCCCTCACCTGGGTGGCCGAATGTCTTCTGCGCAAAGCGTTGACTAGAAAGCG
The DNA here is from genome assembly GCF_058382285.1 of Streptomyces sp. LS-MS-L19. Classification (NCBI taxonomy): domain Bacteria; kingdom Bacillati; phylum Actinomycetota; class Actinomycetes; order Kitasatosporales; family Streptomycetaceae; genus Streptomyces; species Streptomyces sp. LS-MS-L19. Next base: position 1,124,967 of record NZ_JBYCLL010000001.1, read on the forward strand.
CTTGCCCCCTACCTTCCGTTCAGTGATGTGAACGGGTTCGAGGCGCCCGGCCCACACATCGCCGCTCTGCACTGCACCCGTCGTTCAGCATGGCGATTGCTTTTCACGTACATGTCCGACCCGCACCATGCAGGCACCACGAAGGGACGCACCCGCATGCGTACTCGCCCCCCACGTACACACGCGCAAAGATCCGCTCTGGCAGCCGGTGCGGCCGCGCTCGCGACGGCGGCCGCCCTGGCCGTCCCGCAGCCGGCCGGGGCAGCCGAGACCTCCCCCATCGGTTTCGGCGCCGGCACCACCGGCGGCGGCGGCGCTTCGGCGGTCACCGTCTCCACCCTGGCCGCCTTCAAGACGGCCGTCACCGGCAGCACGGCGAAGGTCGTCAAGGTCAACGGCCTGATCCCGCTGAGCGGGACGGTCGATGTCGGCTCCAACACCACGGTGCTGGGCGTCGGCTCGTCGTCCGGGTTCACCGGCGGCGGGCTGCGGCTGAAGAAGGTCACGAACGTCGTCGTGCGCAACCTGAACATCAGCAAGCCCCTCGCGCCCGCCGACGGCATCGAGGTGCAGGCCTCGACGAAGGTGTGGATCGACCACAACTCCTTCTCGGCGGACCGCGATCACGACAAGGACTACTACGACGGTCTGCTGGACATCAACCACGCCTCGGACAACGTCACGGTGTCCTGGAACACCTTCAAGGACCACTTCAAGGGCTCGCTCGTCGGCCACAGCGACAACAACGCGAGCGAGGACACCGGCCATCTGAGGGTGACGTACCACCACAACTGGTTCAACAACGTCAACTCGCGCATTCCCAGCCTGCGTTTCGGCACCGGGCACTTCTACGACAACTACGTCGTCGGTGCCGAGACCGCGGTGCACTCGCGCATGGGCGCCCAGATGCTCGTGGAGAACAACGTCTTCCGCAGCACCGGAGTCGCTGTCACCACGAACCGGAGCAGTGACGTGGACGGATACGCCAACCTGCGCGGCAACGACCTCGGCGGAGCCGCCACCGAGGTCTCCCGCGTCGGCACCTTCACCACCGCTCCGTACGGCTACACCGCCGAGCCCGCCTCCTCCGTCGTCGCCTCGGTGACCGGCGGCGCGGGCGCCGGAAAGATCTGACCACCCCAAACCGTCCGACCCCCCAACCGTCCACCCCCCATACGGAAGAAGGACTCGGGACATGACTTCTTCGGCACGTCCACGCGCGCGTACGCGTGCGCTGACCGGAGCCGCGGCCGCACTCGGCCTCTCGGTTGGCATGATCATGACAGTCAACGCGCCGACCGCCACCGCCGCCACCTGGCCCACCGCGAACGGCAGCCAGGCGGTCTCCTCGACCATCCAGCTGTCCGGCACCAAGGACTACGGGATGAAGCGCCTGTACGGCACGGGCGACCTGGGCAGCGGCAGCCAGGACGAGGACCAGGGGCCGATCCTGAACCTGGCCGCCGGTACCGTCCTCAAGAACGTCATCATCGGGGCCCCGGCCGCCGACGGCATCCACTGCGCGGGCAGCTGCACGCTCCAGAACGTGTGGTGGGAGGACGTCGGCGAGGACGCGGCCACCTTCCGCGGCTCCTCGTCGTCCAACGTGTACACCGTCTCCGGCGGTGGCGCGCGGTCGGCCAGCGACAAGGTGTTCCAGTTCAACGGCGCCGGGACGCTCAACGTCTCGAACTTCGCGGTGCAGAACTTCGGCACCTTCGTGCGCTCCTGCGGCAACTGCTCGACGCAGTACAAGCGGACGATCAACCTCAACACCATCGAGGCGACCTACTCGGGCAACAAGCTCGTCGGCATCAACACCAACTACGGCGACAGCGCGACCCTGAAGAAGATCACGATCGTCGGCGACTCCAGCAAGAAGATCATCCCGTGCCAGAAGTACATCGGGAACAACACGGGCAAGGAGCCGACCACCAACGGTTCCGGACCTGACAGTACTTACTGCAAGTACGCCACCTCCGACATCACCTACAGGTAGTCACGTCGGCAGGTGAAGGCGGCCGTACGAAGCGTCCCCGCACGACGCTTCGTACGGCCGCCGCGTCATGCGCGCAGGTGGTCCTGGGGCACGGTGTCCGCCAGCTCCCGCTGATAGGCCGCGTACGCGGAGCGCAGCCGCGCGCCGGGCCAGTCGGGCGGCAGGAGGGCGGGCGGCAGCACCGGGTCGGCGAGCAGATGCCGTACGACCGCCGCGAAGCCGGTGAGCCGGTCCGCGGGCCGGTCGGCGCGGGCGACATGGTCGAGCAGCGCCCGGGAGTCGGCCGCCCAGGCGTCGAGGGGCCACAGCGCGGCGGCGAGCTCGGGGCCGGGGCGGTCGGGGCGGGCCGTGTAGCGCTGGGCGACCGGGTCGAGGTCGTCCGGGAGCCGCCGTAGCAGATTGGCGGGGCGCAGCCAGACGCCCTCCCGGAGTTCGGCGAGCCGCAGGGCGGTCAACCGCGCGCGCAGCTCGGCACGTTCGGCGGGGCCGCGGCCCGTCGCGGTGATCACGACCATCTCCCAGTCGCCGCTCCACGCGCGCGTGGAGGGGTGCACGGAGTCGTCCTGGCGCCGCTGGCGCGCGAGCAGACGGTCGCTGAGGCCGTAGACGGTGTCGGCCCGGCGCAGATCACCGGCGCTCACCATCCGGCTGAGCGCGGCGCGCAGCGTGGACCCGCCGACCCCGAACGGCTCGACCGCGCGGACCAGGTCCTTCACCGGCATCTCCGGGGGATGCGCGCCCAGGAGCAGGCTCAGCACGACCGACCGCGCGGAGAGCGGTCGCAGGTCGAGTTCACCGGGCCGCACCGACGTGTTCCTCCGCATGGGCAGTCACTGTACGTCGTATTGCACTATTGCTACGGCCGCAGGAGAAGTGCAACAGTGGCTCCATGGCCTTCACACCCGCGCTCGAAGAGTCCGCGCAGTCCGGCACCCACGCCGTCACCAATCAGCCGCCTCCCCTCGCCCCGTACGACGCCGCCGACGACACCGTCCTGCTGGAAGGGCTGCGCCGCGAGGGCGCCGGCTGGGCCGAGGAGGAGCTCCGGCGGCTCGGGCTGCGGGCGGGCAGCGCCGAGGCCCAGGAGTGGGCGGAGCTGGCCAACCGGCACGAGCCGGTGCTGCGCACCCACGACCGCTACGGCAACCGTGTCGACGAGGTCGACTTCCATCCGAGCTGGCACCACCTGATGCGGACCGCCGTGGCCGAGGGACTGGCGGGTACGCCGTGGGCGGAGGACCGGCCCGGCGCCCATGTCGCCCGTACGGCGGGCGGGCTGGTGTGGGGACACACGGACGCGGGCCACGGCTGTCCCACGTCGATGACGTACGCGGCGATCCCGGCGCTGCGCAAGGAGCCGGAGCTCGCGAAGGTCTACGAGCCCTTGCTGACCGGACGTGAGTACGAGCCGGAGCTCAGGGTCCCGACCGAGAAGCGCGGGTTGCTCGCGGGCATGGGGATGACGGAGAAGCAGGGCGGCTCCGACGTCCGGACGAACACCACGGCGGCCACGCCGACCGCCGAGCCCGGTGTGTACACCCTGCGCGGGCACAAGTGGTTCACCTCGGCGCCGATGTGCGACGTCTTCCTGGTGCTGGCGCAGGCGCCCGACGGGTTGTCGTGCTTCCTCGTGCCGCGGGTCCTGCCCGACGGCAGCCGCAACACCTTCCGCATCCAGCGCCTCAAGGACAAGCTCGGCAACCGGTCCAACGCGTCTTCCGAGCCCGAGTTCGACCGGACCGTGGCCTGGCTGGTCGGTCCCGAGGGACAGGGCGTCAAGACGATCATCGAGATGGTCAACTGCACCCGCCTGGACTGCGTGATGATGTCGGCGACCCTGATGCGCAGGACCCTCGTCGAGGCGGGTCACCACGCCCGGCACCGCAGCGCGTTCGGCGCCCGGCTCATCGACCAGCCGCTGATGCGCAACGTCCTGGCCGACCTCGCGCTGGAGTCCGAGGCGGCCACCACGCTCACGCTCCGGCTGGCGGGCGCCGCCGACCGCGCGGTGCGCGGGGACGCCGGCGAGCAGGCGTTCCGCCGTATCGCCACCGCCGTCGGCAAGTACTGGGTCACCAAGCGCGGCCCGGCCTTCACCGCGGAGGCCCTGGAATGCCTGGGCGGCAACGGCTACGTGGAGGACTCGGGCATGCCCCGGCACTACCGGGAGGCACCCCTGCTGTCGATCTGGGAGGGCTCGGGGAACGTCAACGCCCTCGACGTCCTGCGGGCGTTGCGCCGCGAGCCGGACACCGCTCAGGCGCTGTTCGGCGAACTCGCCCTGGCGCAGGGGGCGGACGCCCGCCTCGACGCGGCCGTGGCCCGGTTGAAGGACCTGTTGGCGTCGGCCTCCGAGACCAGCGCCCGCCGCCTCGTCGAGCACATGGCCCTGACGCTCCAGGCCTCCCTTCTCGTCCGGCACGCCCCGGCCGCGGTCGCCGACGCCTTCTGCGCGAGCCGGCTCGGCGGCGACTGGGGGCACGCCTTCGGCACCCTGCCCGACACCGCGGACCTGGACGCCGTCCTCGCGCGGGCGCTGCCCGGCAACAACTGAGGCGGTTCCAGGACCACCTGGCGAGAACCGGACCGCCTCCCTGTCCGGATCGCTCACCGTCACCCACTGATTCCGCTTCGTTGTCAGTCCCGTGGTGCAGACTCCGATCAGTTGGTACTTCGCTGGGGAGGACAACGTGTTCACGGGGATCGACGAGGTCGACTGGGCCTCGCTGCGGCATGCCTACGGCAGCGCGGAGGATGTGCCCGCACTGCTGCGGGGACTCGCCTCCACGGACCGGGTCGAGCGGGAGACCGCCCTCGACGGGATGTACGGGGCCGTGCACCACCAGGGTGACGTGTACGACTCCACCCTGGCCTGCGTTCCGTTTCTGCTCGCGCTCGTGGCGAGCCGGGAGGTCGCGGACCGGGCGGGCATCGTCGAACTGCTGGTGAGCATCGGGACGGCCGACGCCGAGGCCGGCCTCTCCGCGCGGGCCGGTGTCGGGGTGCGGGCCGGTGCCGAGGTGTTCGTCCGGCTGGCGGGGGACGCCGACCCCTCCGTCCGCCGGACCGCGCCGGGGGCGCTCGTCCGCTTCCTGGACGAACCGGTGCGCGTGCTGGGCCTGTTACGGGAGCGGTGCACGGTGGAGCGGGACGACCGGGTCCTGCTCGCCCTCACCGAGGGCCTGGGTCTGTTCGTAGGGCGCCATCCCGCGCACGTGGCCGAGGCGCTGGAGCTGCTCACGGCGCAGAGCTCCGCGCCGTACGCCCCCGGACCGCGGCTGGCCGCCCTGGGCCAGCTCGCCGCCTGCGCACCCGACCGTCTTCCACCCGACCTGGTCCCGGTCGCCCTCGGGCTGCTCGGAGAGCGGTCCGCTCGGCGGCCCGCCGGACGGACCGGCGCGGACTGTCCCCACTCCGACGGTCTCGCGAGTCGGCTACGGCGGCTGCGTCCCTCGGACGAGGAGGGCTCGCAGCTGCTGCGGACCCTGCACCGCGGGCTCGGTGACCGGCTCGACGAACGCAAGGCCCTTCTCCAGGGCCAGTTGACCTGCCCCGACGTCGTCGACCGGTGCAATGCCGTCTGGATGTCGGCGGGGCTGTTCCGTGAGTGGCGGGCCGACTGGTCCGAGCCGGTGGCGTTGATCGGCGCGCAACTCGGTCACGGGGAGGGCCGGTTGCGTGATGCCGCGGTGTCCGTCCTGGAGGACCTCTTCACCCTGGCCGCCTCCGCCGCCGACGATCTGGCCGCTCTGGTGACCTCCCGGCCCGATCTGTGGGTACGGCTGTGGGAGCGCGGGGCGCCGACACTCGGCGGTCCGCTCAAGGCGCTCGCCAGGAGCGGGGACCGCCGGGCGGTGCCGGCGCTGTCGGAGGTGCTGGACAGTCCTGTCGTACCGGACGATCTGGGGCAGGTGATCGGCCATCTGGGCCCTGCGGCGGCCCCGTTGGCACCCGCGCTGCGTCGCCGGCTGGGCGAGACCAGGCTGGACTCCCCCGGGGTGTTCGAGCGGGCCGTACCGCTGCTGTCGGCGGTGGCCGCGCTGGGCGACGCGGAGGCGGTGCCGGAGGTGCTGCGGCTGGTGCGGGGCGTGCCGGTGGGGCTGCGGCTGCGGGACGCGGTGGTGGAGTCGGCCGTCCGTGCGCTCGACACGCTCGGGAGTGTGGGCGCGAGCGCGGTGGCGCCCGAGGTCGTACCGGTGCTGCGGGAGCTGCTGGGGACGGAGCACGCGGCGGTCGCGGCGGGGGCGTTGTGGTCCGTGGAGGCGGACGCGTCGGCCGTACTGCCCGTGCTGACGGCCGAGTTGGCGGAGGGGCGGCCTCGACGGCGACCCGCCGCGGAGGTGCTGGCGCGGCTGGGACCCGAGGCGGCGTCGGCGTCGGCGGGGCTGCGGCGGATGGTCCGGGCGGACGACCTGTGGGAGCGGGTCTCCGCCGCGTGCGCGCTGTGGCGGATCACCGGGGACGCGGACCTGGCGGCGCCGGTCCTGCGCGCGGCCTGATCGGAGAACCCTTACACCCGCCGGACCATCACGACCTGCCTCGCCGCGCTGGGGCCCGCGGGAACGCCGCTCCACGATCTCCTCCGCGCGGAAGTCGCCGCCCGGCGCCGGCATCTGGCGGTACCGGGGGGTGGGCGCGGCAGTCAGGACGTGCTGGAGGACGAGCGGTTGGTGGGGGCGTGTGGGGACGTGTTGGCGGGGCGGTAGGGCGGAGGTGTGCTCGTTGGGAGGGGCGGGAGGGGCGGGAGGGGAGAGGAGGGGCGCGGCGGCGGGGTGAACGGTCCGGCGATCCGCCGCACGCCTGGCCCCTGCCCGCCCCTGCATGTCTCCTCCCGACCGCTCACCTCCGGCCCTGTAGGGCGCTCGCCCCCGGCCCCGCAGGCGCTCACCGCCCGTCCGCGCGCCTCCCGCCCCACAGCGGGCCGAAGTGGGCCCAGTCCGTGTCCCACTGGTCCAGGCGGCGGCGTTCCAGGCGGCTGCGGAGGACCCGGGCGCCGACGAAGGGGACGGCCGCGGTACTGATGCCGACCAGGCCGCCGATCATCGCCGCGCGGATCTGGGCCTGGCCCCGGGTCGCGGGCTGGGTCATCAGGCGGCCGTGGGCGTCGGTCCAGATGGTCACCGGCGTGCCCTGGGTGCTGCCGGGGTCGACGCGCACCTGGCCGGTGTGGTCGGAGCCGTCGGCCCCGGTCCAGGCCACCTCGCCCCACACCCGCTCACCACTGGACGTACCCGGGTCGGCCGTACCGGGTGCGTGTTCGGTGAGCCGGGCCACGACCGGCCGCCATTCGACGCGCTCCCGCGCCAGCTGGTGTTCGACGGACCGGCTCACCGCCAGCCCCGCACCCACCCCCGCCAATAAGGTGAGCAGCCAGGCACCGAGCACGACCCACGCCTCGACGGTGTCGGCACGGCGTCTGAGCGGATTGCGCCGCCACCGCCACAGCCAGACCTTGGGACCACGGAACGCCATCGAAGGCATCCTCCTCATGAGCGACGGGCGCACGAACATGCCGGACCGCTCTCCCATACGGGAGAGTCCCCCTCGATGCTCACGGCTCACGGCGAGTTCTCCGTCACCACGGTGCACCGGTCGCCCACCTTCGCGGGCATCTTCGCGAAAGCCGCCCGTCAAGGGCGGCGGCCGGTTACCATCCCCGCCCCGACCTGCCCTGACCTGCGGCGGAGCCGTTCCCGGAGGTGACTGTCAGTGGTGGGGTGCAGACTGGCCGGTGGCTGGGACAAAGACGTCAAAGCACAGCGGAGGTGACCGGTATGACCGAGAAGCTGCTGGCCGTGGGGACACGCAAGGGCCTGTTCATCGGGCGGGCGCGCGGCGGCACATGGGAGTTCGACGAGAGCCCGTACTTCAACGCGCAGGCCGTCTACTCGGTCGCGATCGACACCCGGGGCGACCGTCCGCGGCTCCTGGCCGGCGGGGACAGCGCGCACTGGGGGCCGTCCGTGTTCCACTCCGACGACCTGGGCCGCACCTGGACGGAGCCCGCGCAGCCGGCCGTGAAGTTCCCCAAGGACACCGGGGCCTCGCTGGAGCGGGTCTGGCAGCTGCACCCGGCGGCCGCCGAACCGGACGTGGTGTACGCGGGCACGGAACCGGCCGCGCTGTACCGCTCGGAGGACCGCGGGGAGAGCTTCGAGCTGGTCCGGCCCCTGTGGGAGCATCCGACCCGTTCGAAGTGGGTGCCGGGCGGCGGTGGCGAGGGCCTGCACACCGTCCTGACCGACAAACGGGACCCGCGTGCGGTGACGGTGGCCGTCTCCACGGCCGGGGTGTTCCGTACGAAGGACGGCGGGGCGAGCTGGGAGCCCGCCAACTCCGGTGTCTCCGCGGTGTTCCTGCCCGATCCGAACCCGGAGTTCGGCCAGTGCGTCCACAAGGTCGCCCGGGACGCGGCCGACCCGGACCGGCTGTACCTCCAGAACCACTGGGGTGTGTACAGAAGCGACGACGCGGGCGGGCACTGGACGGACATCGGCGAGGGGCTGCCGTCCACTTTCGGCTTCGCGACGGCCGCGCACCCGCATCGCGGCGCGACCGCGTACGTCTTCCCGATCAACGCCGACGCGGACCGGGTCCCGGCCGACCACCGCTGCCGGGTGTTCCGCACGGCGGACGCGGGCAAGAGCTGGGAGCCCCTCACCGCCGGGCTCCCGCAGGAGGACCACTACGGCACGGTGCTGCGGGACGCGATGTGCACGGACGACGCGGACCCGGCCGGCGTCTACTTCGGCAACCGCAACGGCGAGGTGTACGCCTCGGCCGACGACGGCGACAGCTGGCGGCAGCTGGCCTCCCATCTGCCGGACGTGCTGTGCGTACGGGCTGCGGTGATCGGCTGATCCAGACGTCGATCCGGAGACCGGGTGCCGGCACACTCCCGTGGACTGACCTCACGTACATTCGCACATGCCACCCTGACAGATCACAGCTCCGGCTTATGCGATGAGACAGGAGACTTTGACCTCGCATATGCGGCACTATGATCGATGGCGGGGAGCTCACCGCCGAACGTGACGTGAGGGAGTGGACCCGTGATGACCCGTTCCGTGCGCACCCGCCGGCCCGTGCGGGTGGCCGCCCTGGGCGCCGCCGCGCTGCTGGCTCTGAGCGCCTGCTCGTCCTCCGACGACTCGGACTCCGCGACGTCGGGCTCCTCGGCTTCGGCGTCGGCCCCGGCGGCGAAGATCTCCGGTGACATCACCGTCTTCGCCGCCGCCTCGCTCAAGGAGAGCTTCACGACGCTGGGCCAGGAGTTCGAGAAGGCCCACCCCGGCACCAAGGTCACCTTCAGCTTCGGGGGCAGCGACTCCCTCGCCGCGTCCATCACCGGTGGGGCGCCCGCGGACGTGTTCGCCTCCGCCAGCCCCAAGACGATGAAGGTCGTCACGGACGCGCAGGACAACGCCGACGCCCCCGCCACCTTCGTCCGCAACCAGCTGGAGATCGCCACCCTGCCCGGCAACCCCGACAAGGTCGCCTCGCTGAAGGACCTCACCGACAAGGATCTGAAGGTCGTCCTGTGCGACAGGACGGTCCCCTGCGGTGCCGCCGCCGAGAAGGCGCTCACCGCGAGCAAGGTGAAGCTCACCCCGGTGTCCTACGAGGAGGACGTCAAGTCCGCGCTCAACAAGGTGGTGTTGAAGGAGGCCGACGCGGCCGTCGTGTACAGGACCGATGTGAAGGCGGCAGGTGACAAGGTGGAGGGCGTGGAGTTCCCCGAGTCAGCCGACGCCATCAACGACTACCCCATCGCCCTGCTCAAGGAGTCGAGGAACACCGGGACCGCCAAGGCGTTCATCGCGCTGGTGCGGTCCGCCGAGGGCCAGAAGGTCCTGACCGCGGCCGGGTTCCTCCAGCCGTGACGTTCCGCTCCGCGGGCCGGGCCGACGCCGCGGACACCCTCACCGGTGGTCCGCGGCGCCGCCGTGCCCTCAGGAGCGGTGCTCCGCTGCCGCTGCTCGTGCCCGCCCTGATCGGCCTGGCGTTCCTGACGCTGCCGCTCGTCGCCCTGCTGATCAGGGCTCCCTGGCGCAGCATGCCCGACCTGCTCACCAGCTCCGAGGTCTGGCAGGCACTCCGGCTCTCCCTGGTGTGCGCGACCGCGGCGACCGCGGTGAGTCTCGTCATCGGGGTTCCCCTGGCCTGGCTGCTGGCCCGCGTGGACTTCCCCGGCCGCGGTGTCGTGCGGGCCCTGGTCACGCTGCCCCTGGTGCTGCCCCCGGTGGTCGGCGGTGTCGCCCTGCTGATGGCGCTGGGCCGCAACGGGGTCGTCGGCAAGTGGCTGGACACCTGGTTCGGCATCACGCTCCCCTTCACCACCACCGGGGTCGTGATCGCCGAGGCCTTCGTGGCGATGCCGTTCCTCGTCATCAGCGTCGAGGGCACCCTGCGCGCCGCCGATCCCCGCTTCGAGGAGGCCGCCGCCACGCTCGGCGCGTCCCGCTTCACCGCGTTCCGCCGCGTCACCCTCCCGCTCATCGCCCCCGGTATCGCGGCCGGTGCGGTGCTGGCCTGGGCGCGTGCGCTGGGCGAGTTCGGTGCGACGATCACCTTCGCCGGCAACTTCCCGGGCCGCACCCAGACCATGCCGCTGGCCGTCTACCTCGCCCTCCAGAACGACCCGGAGTCCGCGATCGCCCTCAGCCTGGTCCTGCTCGCCGTCTCCGTCGCGGTCCTGGCCGGACTGCGCGACCGCTGGATGACCGCCTCATGACCGTGCCCCTCGAGACCGCCCCCGCGGCGGGCCTCGACGCCCGTCTCGTGGTCGAGCGCGGCTCCTTCCGCCTCGACGTCACGCTCACGGCGGCACCCGGCGACGTGGTCGCGCTCCTGGGCCCGAACGGGGCCGGCAAGACCACGGCGCTGCGGGCGCTGGCCGGTCTCGTGCCGCTGTCCGGCGGTCATCTACGGCTGGACGGCGCCGAGTTGGACCGTACGCCGCCGGAGTCCCGCCCCGTCGGGGTCGTCTTCCAGGACTACCTGCTCTTCCCCCACCTGACCGCACTCGACAACGTGGCCTTCGGCCCGCGCTGCCACGGGGCGGGCAAGGCGGAGGCCCGCGCGCAGGCCGCCGTATGGCTGGAGCGCATGGACCTCACCGCGCACGCGTCCGCCAAGCCCCGGCGGCTGTCGGGCGGTCAGGCCCAACGGGTGGCCCTCGCCCGCGCGTTGGCCACGAACCCGCGGCTGCTGCTCCTCGACGAACCCCTCGCCGCGCTCGACGCCCGCACCCGTCTCGACGTCCGTGCCCAACTCCGCCATCATCTGGCCGATTTCGAGGCCGTCGCCGTCCTCGTCACGCACGATCCACTGGACGCCATGGTCCTCGCCGACCGCCTCGTCGTCGTCGAGGACGGCCGGATCGTCCAGCAGGGCACCCCGGCGCACATCGCCCGGCACCCTCGCACCGACTACATCGCCCACCTGGTCGGTCTCAATCTCTACCGAGGCGAGGCGCGGGGGCACACCGTCCAGGTCGAGGGCGGGGCGGAGGTCACCACCACCGAGGACCTCACCGGTCCCGTCTTCGTCGCCTTCCCGCCCAGCGCGGTCACCCTCCACCGCGACCGGCCGACCGGCTCCAGCGCCCGCAACCTCTGGCGCTGCGAGGTCGCAGGGCTGGAGACGCACGGCGACCAGATCCGCGCCGCGCTCACCGGGCAACTCCCCCACGCCGCCGACCTCACGACCATCGCCGCCGCGGAACTCGACCTGCGGCCGGGGGCCACCGTATGGGCCACGGTGAAGGCGACACAGACACACGCGTACCCGGCATGAGGCGGGCGGCACGGCGAGGCTTACGCACGCCCGTCGGCAACCGGCCCGTAGGTTCCCTCGATCCACCGCGCATCCGTGAGGTACCGCCGGTCGTGTCCTTCGGCGACATGCCGCTGTACGGCCGTGTGGCCCGCCGCCGCCTCGGCGTGCATCCACTCCACCAGCCCTCGCAGCCGTGCCCCCGCAGCGGACGGAAGCGCCGCCCGCTCCTCCGCCGACAGACCGTACGCGTCGGCGAAGAGGCCCAGCCGGCGCCTGCCTTCGGGGACCGGCAGCGAGGGTTCGGCCGCGTCCGGGGCGTACAGCGGCACGAAACGGTAGGCGGTGTACGCCACGTCCCACAGCCGCGGGGCGGGGTGGGCGGTGTCGAAGTCGATGAAGGCCACCGGGAGTTGATCGCGGAAGACGGTGTTGTAGGTGGCCGCGTCGCCGTGGCAGACGACCTCCCCGGGTGCGCGTGGCGCGAACTGCCATACGTCGTCGGGCTGTTGCACGAAGCTCGCCGAGGCGTCGTGGAAGTCCCGCAGCAGTCGTGCGACGGCGATCAGTGAGGCGTCACTGCGCACCTGGGGAGAGTCGAAGTCGTGCCCGACCTCTCCGGGCAGGAACTCGACGATCTCTTCCTGGCCGTCTTCACTGAGCCCGTACGGCCGCGGCGCCCCGGTGAACCCGGCCGCCGCGAGGTGCGCCAGGAACCGCTGCACGGTCCCACTCCATGGAGACGCGGGGCGTCTGACGCGGTCCCCTTCACGGACGACCTGGTTGATTCCGCCGGCCAGCACTTCGCGATCTTCCATCAGGGCAGCGTAGGCAGCTCGACGGGAGGACCGCAGCCGGTTTTTCGCAGCCGTCGGTATCGTGCGGCCGTCAGGCGCCGTCCTGCCGGAGAACGGCCATCACGTCCCCGACCGCTACGGTCTGCTCGCCATCCGGCCTGCTGACAGTGACCGGCTTGCCGAGTTCGCTGAACCGCATCGAGAAGGACCGGCCGCCCTGGACCTGGTACTCGGCCAGCCGCAGCTTCGCCTCGCCCCGCTCCGGCACGTAGACCCGGACGGTCACCGGGCCGACGGTCCTGGACAGCGGGCGCAGCCGTTCCCCGCCGCGCACGGTCACGGGGCCGGAGGTCACGTCGCCGGCGCCCGTCGCGGCGCCCGCGAGCAGCCGGCCCGTGCCGCACACCGGAGCGATGCCCTCCGACGCGGGCACGTCGCCGGGCAGTGCCGTGACCATGTACGTGCCGCGGAGCAGCTTGGCCGCGGCCCACTGCGCGTCCTCCGCCGGATCCGCGACGGGGTCGAGCGTGGGGACCTCCGTGTCCCCGGCGAGTCTGCTCACGGCCGCGGGCAGCGCGCTGTCGGTCCAGCGCGTCCACACCTGCTTCCCGAGCAGGAGGCTCTCGGCGTCTCCCACGCTCCCCTTGCAGGCGCCGCGGCCGTCGAGACGGGCGTCGAAACCGGTCCGCGCCCCGTCGGCGTCACGGAACTCCCCCACCATCCTGAACGACTTCGCCTGGTGCAGCGGCCGGAGGGCCTCCTCGAAAGCCCGTGCCTCACTACCGCGTCCGTCGGCCGTGCACGACGTCACCGAGACGGTCGCCAACAGCGCTGTCGCGCACACCACGCCACCACGTGTCACGCGCATGCCCATCTCCTCGCCCCCACCACCCGCGTCCTGCCGACTCTCCTGCCGCACTGGACACTTGACCCCGGGGTCCGCAGACCGACAAGTGGGTTCTCGGCCGGAGTGCTCGTCGCCACCAGCGCCGTCGTCGGCAGCGCTGGTGGAGGACTTGGCAGGGCTGCCTGAACGCGTGGGAAGCACGGGTCGCTGAGCCGGTTCCGAGGCTCGGGTTCCCGTAGGGGTGGTCGGGCGGCGCGTCGGCCGCTCGGCCAGTCCGGAACGCCGTATCAGGGAAGCCGCCAGTCCACCGGCTCCACACCCTGTCCGACGAGCAGGTCGTTCGCGCGGCTGAACGGGCGCGAGCCGAAGAAGCCCCGGTCGGCCGACATCGGGGACGGATGCGCGGACTCGATCGCCGGCAGATCCCCCAGCAGGGGGCGCAGATTGCGCGCGTCGCGGCCCCACAGGATCGACACGAGCGGCTTGCCCCGCGCCGCGAGGGCCCGTATCGCCTGCTCGGTGACCTCCTCCCAGCCCTGCCCGCGGTGCGCGCCCGGCTTGCGCGGAGCCGTGGTCAACGCCCTGTTGAGCAGCAGCACGCCCTGCCGGGTCCAGGGCGTCAGGTCGCCGTTCGACGGCCTGGGCAGCCCGAGGTCGGAGTGCATCTCCCGGAAGATGTTCTCCAGGCTCCCCGGCAGCGAGCGCACCTCCGGCGCCACCGCGAAGCTCAGCCCGATGGCCATACCCGGCGTGGGATAGGGGTCCTGACCCACGATCAGGACGCGCACGTCGTCGAAGGGCTGCTGGAAGGCCCGCAGCACATTCGGTCCGGCGGGCAGGTAGGTCCGGCCGGCCGCTATCTCGGCCCGCAGGAAGTCCCCCATCGCGGCGATGCGTTCGGCGACGGGTTCCAGGGCCTTCGCCCAGCCCGCTTCAACAAGTTCATGCAAAGGTCGTGGTGCCACAACGCGTCACCCTACTGGCCCCCACTGACACCCCGCGTACGCAGGGAAGTCCGCCGCACGGGCCGCTACTCTTCCTCCACTCACACGGCCCGACGGCCGGGAAGGAGACGTTCGTGGCGGAAGGGTTCCTGGCCGTCGACTCCGGTGGTTCCGGACTGCGGGTGGTCCTGGGCGTCCCGGGCCAGGGGACCGGCCGGGGGATCACGGGCCCGCGGGAGTCCAGGCTGCCCGTGCGGACGGGTCCGGGCGGGATCGACCCGGGACATCTGATGGAACAACTCGTGCCCATGGTCCGGTCCCTGCTGCCCGAGTCGGGAGTGAGCGCGCTGGGCACGGCCGTCGTCGGGGCGGCCGGGCTCGCGACCCTGGGTGACGCCCTGCGGGCCGAACTGCCCGCCGCGCTGGCCCGGGAGTTCGGGGTACGGACCGTCGCGCTCGTCGCGGACGCGGTGACCGCCTACACCGGCGCCCTGGGCCCGCGCCCGGGTGCGGTGCTCGCCGCCGGCACCGGACTGATCGCGATCGGGACCGATCTCAAGTCCTGGCGGCGCGCGGACGGTTGGGGCCATCTGCTGGGCGACTGCGGTGGCGGGGCGTGGATCGGGCGGGCCGGACTGGAGGCCGCGCTGCGCGCCCACGACGGGCGGCCCGGCGGCTCGACGGCCCTGCTGGCCCTGGCCGAGGAGGCGTTCGGGCCGGTGCGGGAGCTGCCCGGCCAGCTCTATCCACGGTCCGACCGGCCCGCCGTGCTCGCCTCCTTCGCGCCCCGAGTGGCCGCCTGCGCCGACCGCGACCCGGTCGCCGCCGGCATCCTCCGCGAGGCGGCCCGGCACATGGCCGAGTCGGCGGCTGCGGTCTGCCCGGCGGAGGGCGAGCCGCGTGTCTGCCTCACCGGTGGCTTGTTCCGCACGGGTGCCGCCCTCGTCGTACCGCTGGAGGAAGAGCTGAGGCGACTGCTGCCGCACGCTCGACAGGTCCCCGCGGCGGGCGGGCCGTTGGAGGGATCGGTACAGATCGCCACAGAACTGGCGGGGAGTTCGTTCACCCTGCCGAGTGACGAGTCGATGTTGTACGTGGTGACCCCAAAGAGGGGCTGAAGCGGACGTAACTCATCAGACAAATCCGGACGGATACCGCTCACCTGCACCCTCCCCGAACAGGGAAGCCCAGGAAGCCAGTAACATGCGTCGCCATGAGCTCCCCCACTGGGCCCGCGTCCGGCCTGCCAGTACGAATGCCGCGACCTCGCCAGCCCGGGCGGCACCGCCGACCCGAGCCCCTGGCGGCTCCCGAGGGCGCGCCCGCGCTCGTCCTCGCGGTCCCGGGCACGCCCGGTGCCGCCACGCGCAGCCTCGCCGAGGAGGTCGTGAGCATCGCGCGTTCCGAGCTGCCCGGCCTCGACGCCCGCATCGGGTACCTCGACGGGGACGACTCGGAGTTCCCCACGCTCCAGGCCGTCCTGGTCCATGCCGCCGAGGAGCGCACGGCGCGTTACGCGCAGGCCAAGGCGGCCGGGATGGACGTCAAGGAGCCCGAGGGCCCCGTCGCCGTCGTCGTGCCGCTGCTCGCCGGCCCGGACAACGCGCTGCTGCGCCGGATCCGCCAGGCCGTGATGGACAGCCGGATCGCGGCCGACCTCACCGATGTGCTGGGCCCGCACCCGCTGCTCGCCGAGGCGCTGCACGTGCGGCTCTCGGAGGCCGGGCTGGCTCGCGCCGACCGCGCCCGGCTGTTCACCGTGGCGACGGCCGCGGACGGCATCGTCCTGGCCGCCGTGGGCGGCGAGGAGGCCGTGCAGGCGGCCGGGATCACCGGCATGCTGCTCGCCGCGCGGCTCGCGGTGCCGGTGATGGCGGCGGCGCTCGACCAGGAGGGCTCGATCGCGTCCATCGCCGACCAGCTGCGGTCCTCCGGTTCCCAGCAGCTGGCGCTGGCGCCGTACCTGATAGGGCCGGAGATCGACCCCTCCGTGATCGAGGAGGCGGCCAAGGAGGCCGGCTGCTCCGCCGCCGATCCGCTCGGCCCCTATCCGGCGATCGGCAAGCTCGCCCTCGCCAAGTACACGACCGCGCTGGGCATCGCGCCGCAGCAGGCGCAGGGCGCGCCGGTGCGCTGACCGCGCCTCATACGCCCCCTGTGCCGAAAGGGACCACTCCAGTTGTCGGAGGGGTCCCTTCGGCATGTGCGGCGGGGGTCTCGCCCCGGGGCAGGCGAACAGGTTGGTGCAGACGAACAGGCCCATGCAGGCGAACACGCCCGTGCGGGCGAACCGGCCCCGCACGGCGCGCGGTCTCAGTCGAAGACCACGCAGGACGCGGCCGGTACCTCGATCGAGCCCTCGTAGCGCGGAAGGCCGGTCTCGGGGTCCACGGCGAACCAGGTCACCTCGCCGGAGCGCTCGTTCGCGACGTACAGGAATCCGCCGGACTCGGCGAGCGCCCGAGGCCATTCGCCGCCGCAGAACACCGTGCCGACCAGCCGCAGTTCGTCGCCCTCGACGGCGAACGTGGACAGGACGTCCTCGCCGCGGGTGGCCGTCCACACGAACCGGCCGTCGGGGGAGGCGACGACGCCCGACGGGTAGGCGTTCCCCGCCGGGGGTCCGGCCAGTACCCGGATCTCGCTGAGAGGCCTCAGGAGTCCCTCCTCGGCGTCCCACCGGCAGACGGTCATGGTCGGCGTCAGCTCGTTGAGGACGTACGCGCGGGTGCCGTCGGGGTGGAAGGCGAGATGGCGGGGGCCCGAGCCGGGGCGCAGCGCGATCTCGCGGTGGACGTCGAGCGCGCCGTCCGTCAGCGTGCACACCCGCACCGAGTCGGTGCCGAGGTCGACGGTGACGATCCAGCGGCCGCTGGGGTCGGGCTGCACCTGATGGGCGTGCGGGCCCTGCTGGCGGGGCGTGTGCGGGCCCGAGCCGGTGTGCCGGAGCACGCCGGAAGGGGCGGCCGTGAGGGCTCCGTCGGCGCGCAGGGGCACGGAGGTCACGCTGCCGGAGCCGTAGTTGGCGGTCAGGACGTGTCCGGCGTGCACGGCGAGATGAGTGGGCCCGTTCCCGTCCACCGGCACCGGCGGGCCGGCCGGCTCGGGACGGTCGCCGGTCACCCGGTACGCGGCCACCGCGCCCTCGGCCGTCTCGCTGACCGCGTACAGCAGGCCGCCGTCGGCCGACAGGGCCAGATACGACGGATCGGGTACGCCGTTCAGGGCGCCCAGCGCCTTCAGCGCCCCGGTCTCCGGGGACACGGTCGCCGTCACGATGCCGGGACCTCCGGCCGCCGTGAACGACCCGATCCAGGCCCGTCGCCGCCCGCCGCCTTCTGCCACCGTGGTCCCCTCTCGGTCCTGTGCCGTTCGGGGCGACGGTAGCAGTCGATCACGACCGGTCTAGACCAACGCCGGTCAAATTCACGGGGTCGCCACGGGGGCGGTGGAGCGAAGTGCGGCATTACGGGACGGAAGGGACCCAGGTGATGGACGTGGCGGGAAGATCGGATCCGGGCAGCCCCAGGGGGGCCACGCGACCGGTCAGGCTCCGACCAGTGGTGATCCGGACGGCGTCCGCAGCGGTGTCGCCAGTTCCGCGAGCGCCCGCTCCAGGCCGTGCAGATGGGCCAGCGCGGGCTCCTCGGCGAGGGGGCGGTCCGTCACCGGGAGGTCCCCGCCGCCGGTGAGGGCCTCCACCGCGGTCTCCACCCGCCAGCACGCCGCGGCCAGCCGGGCGTCGTGCGAGGCCTCCGGGTCGGCGGCGACGGCGACCAGGCCGCGGATCTCCCGGGCGCAGTCGTCGAGGAGCGCGAGGACCCGCCGGGCGCGTCGCTTGCGGGCCGACATGGGGTTCAGGGGGTGGACCAGCGGGGCCACGGAGAGGCGGACCCTGCCGAGCAGCTGCTCCAGTTCGGTCACCCGGCCGGCCGGGTCGGCGTCCGGCACCCCGGCCAGCCGGGCCGCCGCCTCGGCCGTGCAGGCGTGCACGCAGCGCAGGGCGCGCTGGATCCAGGCGTCGGTGACGGCGTGGGTGGTGATCGG
Source organism: Streptomyces sp. LS-MS-L19 (assembly GCF_058382285.1). Taxonomy (NCBI): domain Bacteria; kingdom Bacillati; phylum Actinomycetota; class Actinomycetes; order Kitasatosporales; family Streptomycetaceae; genus Streptomyces; species Streptomyces sp. LS-MS-L19. The sequence continues at coordinate 1,143,378 of NZ_JBYCLL010000001.1, forward strand.
CAGCACGAACAGCACCGCGAGGACGGCGCCGACCGCGCCCACGCCGGTCTCCGCGAGGCGCAGGGCCAGCAGACCGGGCTCGAGGACGCCGAGGAGGCCGTAGAGGAGCTCGGCGAGCAGGGTGACCCAGAGCATCATCCAGGTGTACGAGACGGCGGCCGTGTAGAAGACGCCGAAGACGCAGACGGCGACGAGTACGGCCGTCGGGGCCGGGGCCCCGTGCAGCGGTACGGCGACGAGCAGGCCGAGTCCGATGCCGATCACCGTGCCGAGCACCCGGCGGAACCCGCGCACCAGGGTCTCGCCGCGTGAGGTGGTGTTCACGAAGATCCACCAGGTGGCGCCGACGGCCCAGTACCAGCGTTGTCCCGAGATCAGCTGGCCGACGACCAGGGCGAAGCCCGCGCCGGCCGTGGCCTGGACCGCCTGGCGGGTGGTCGCGCGGGCGAGGCCGGTACCGGCGGGTGGGGCGGGCACGGGCGCCGGGGGCAGCCGCCGCTCGTAGCACCACAGTCCGAAGCGGACCGCGGCGGCGGTGAGGAGGGACAGCAGGACGGCGGCGTACAGCTCGGGCAGTTGGCCGGCGCCGGCGTGCAGAAACTGCGCCACGAAGAAGGTCATGAACGCGAAGACGCCGAGGCTGTGCCCGCGCGGGCCCCAGCGCCGCGCGTACACGCCCGCCCCGACCACGGCGAGGAAGGTGAGGTCGCGGGCGACGGGGTGGTCGTGGAGCGCGGCCGCCGCGGTGAGGACGGGCAGGCCGACGAGGGGCAGCAGCGCGGTGGTGACGGCCTGGCCCCGCACGGTGGCGTCCGTGACGGTGAACAGGGCCAGCAGCGCGGCGAGACCGCCGGTGACGGCTCCGGCGAGGGAGTGACCCGCGAGGCCGCAGACGACGACCGCGAGCCCGATGCCGAGCACCGCCCGCGCGGCGAAGCGCAGTCGGACCCGGCCCGGGTCCGGAGCCGTGAACACCCTCTTCAGCACGTACCGCCCCCTGAATCCTTCTCGACACCGGCATGGAAAAGGCGCCGCGGAGGTCCGCAGCGCCATCGACGGGCACATTGCAGCATCCTCGCCACTACCGGCTCAAGTGAGGGCGAATACGCTGGGCCATTGGTACAGGAAAAGCGGTCCTAGGGTGTCCATCGGCGGGCCATCGGACCAAGTGCGCGGAGGAGGTCGTACGGCATGGCCGTGGACGAGCTCGACACCCGGATCCTGAGGCTGCTGCTGGAGCAGTCGCGGACGAGTGTGCGGGAGTACGCCCGGATTCTCGGGGTCGCTCGCGGGACCCTCCAGGCGCGCCTGGACCGGTTGGAGCGGGACGGGGTGATCACCGGCACGGGGCCCTCGCTGTCGGCCGCCGCGCTGGGGCATCCGGTGCTGGCGTTCGTGCACATCGAGGTGACGCAGGGGCGGCTCGACGATGTGGGGGACGCGCTGGCGGCCGTGCCGGAGATCGTGGAGGCGTTCTCGATCGCGGGCGGCGGGGATCTGCTGACGCGGGTCGTGGCGCGGGACAACGCGCATCTGGAGGACGTGATCCAGACGGTGATCAGCCTGCCGGGCGTGGTGCGGACCCGTACCGAGGTGGCGCTGCGGGAGCGGGTCGCGTACCGGCTGCTGCCGCTGGTGGAGTCGGTCGGGCGCGCTGCCCGGAGTTGATCTTTGACATCCTGGGGCGATGAGCAGGCTCAGCGGCACAGCGGTCATCTTCGATCTCGACGGAACACTCGTGGACAGCGAGCCGAACTACTACGAAGCGGGTCGGCAGGTCCTCGCCGAGCACGGGGTCCCGGATTTCAGCTGGGCCGACCACGAGCGGTACGTCGGGATCAGCACGCAGGAGACGGTGGCGCGGTGGAAGGCGCGGTACGGGCTGCGGGCCTCGGTGCCGGAACTGCTCGCCGCGAAGAACCGGCGCTATCTGGAGCTGGCTCGTGGCGGCACGCGCGTGTACCCCGAGATGCGGAAGTTCGTGGAGCTGCTGGCCGGGGAGGGGGTGCCGATGTCGGTGGCCTCGGGGTCCTCGCCGGAGGCCATCGAGGCGATCCTGGCCGGGACGGGGCTGGACGTGCATCTCCGGACGACCGTCTCGGCCGACGAGGTGGCCCACGGCAAGCCCGCGCCGGACGTCTTCCTGGAGGCGGCCCGCCGGCTGGGCGCCGCCCCGGCCGACTGCGTGGTCCTGGAGGACGCGGCCCCTGGTGCCGCCGCCGCGCACGCAGCCGGGATGCGCTGCATCGCCATCCCCTACGTCGCCGCCCAGGCGGACGCCCCGGAGTTCACCCGCGCCGCTCTGCTCCTGCGGGGAGGCCAGGAGGAGTTCACGGCACGGGCGGCTTTCGAGTGGCTGGGGCGGGCGGCGGACCGAGGGCCCGGGTGATCGACGTCCGCCGACCGGCCGCGCGCCACCCGGGCTCACGCCCGACGGCCGTACGACACAGGCGCTCTCGCCGACCGGTCGGGCAGCACGCCGGGCTCACCGGGCCGAGTCGGGGCCCCGCCCGCCCGTCGCCGAGGGCCGGGGACCGGTCCGTCCCGCGGGCGCGGCCGCGCCGTGGTCAGCGCGGCCTGGCATGTCGCCCTGAGTCCGGCCCCCGGCGCGTGGACCGCCTCCGCCCTACGGCCGTGCCCCGTGCGAAGGCCTCGGTGCGGGCTGGATGTTCTGGTTGAGGCGGAACACGTTGTCCGGGTCGCGGTCGGCCTTGGTGCGGGCGAGGCGGTCGTAGTTGCCGCGGTAGCTGGCGCGGACCCGCTCCTGGCCCTCGTCCATCATCATGTTGACGTAGGCGCCGCCCGCCGAGAACGGGTGCAGGGCGTCGAAGTAGTCGACGGTCCACCGCTTGATCAGCTCGGCGTTGGCCGGGTCCGGGTCGACTCCGGCGTAGACGGAGGCCCAGTTGGCGTGGCGGTAGGCCCACGGGGTCTCGTCCTGGCCCACGTCGTGGGCGGCGCCGTCGATCGGGTAGAGGTGCATGGTCGACTGGACGGTCGGCACCTCGGCGCCGAACTTGGCGTGCAGCTGGACCGCGTCGTCCGGGACGCTCTCGACGAAGTCGGCCCGCCAGTACCACTGGTGGCCCGGCGGGTAGAGCCCGTCGAACAGGGACTGGAGGTCGGGGTGCTGCATGGGCATGGGGGCGTGCAGCAGCGGTGTGGGCAGGGCGTCGAGCAGCGGGGCCATCGCACGTGCGGCGGCCTCGGTGTCGTCGCCGGTGAAGCACCAGACCACGCCGGCCGTCTTGCGGAGCTGGATCTCCTCGGGGAACGGAGGGGCCGGCGGGACGGTGCCGTGCAGGAAGAAGCCGTTCAGCTCGCGGGGCGCTCCGAGGATGAACTCGCGGTAGGCGGAGAGGACCGCGGCGCTGTCCTCGACCGCCCAGAAGGTCGGTCCGGCGATCACCGTACTGATCTCGTGCAGCCGGAAGACGAACGACGTGACGACGCCGAAGTTGCCGCCGCCGCCCCGGATCGCCCAGAACAGGTCGCTGTTCTCGTCGGCGCTCGCGCGCACCTGGTTGCCGTCGGCGAGGACGACGTCGGCCTCCAGCAGGTTGTCGATGGTCAGCCCGCACCTGCGGGTGAGGTGGCCGAGCCCGCCGCCGGTGGCGATGCCGCCGACGCCGGTCGTGGAGACGATGCCGCTGGGCGTGGCCAGGCCGTGCGCGTTGGTGGCGCGGTCCACCTCGCCCCACACGCAGCCGCCGCCGACCCGCACGGTGCGGGCCTGCGGGTCGACCTGGATGTCCTTGAGGGGGGACAGGTCGGCGACCACTCCCCCGTCGACGGTGCCGAGCCCGGCGCCGTGGTGGCCGCCGCCGCGCACGGCGAGCGACAGGCCGTGGGCGCGGGCGAAGCCGATCGTGCGGGCCACCGCGTCCGCGTCGGCGCAGCGCGCGACGAGGGCGGGGCGCCGGTCGATCATCGCGTTGTAGACGGTCCGGGCCTCCTCGTACCCGGTGTCGTCGGGTCCGATCAGCTCTCCGGTGAAGTCGGTCAGCTCCCGGCGTGCGGCCTGGGCGGGTGTGCTGGACATGAAGTCCCCCGTTTCCGAATCGGGTCGATTCGCCCGTTCTACTCGCGTCGCACGGAAGCGGACATCCGTGACCGTCACCCAGCTCGGCGTCCCGGTATACCTACGTTTGCGAGCCGTCGGCCAGCAGTCCCAGCTCCGCGGCGCGTACGGCGGCCCGACGCCGGCTGGGCGCGCCGAGTTTGTCGAGCACGGCCCGCACGTGGTTGTCGACGGTCCGGACGGACACGACGAGCCGGGCGGCGATCTCCGCGTTGGTCAGCCCTTCGGCGAGCAAGCGTATGACCTGGAGCTGGCGCTCGGTGAGCCCCGCGGGGTTCTCACGGGTCGCGGCGAGGGGGCCGCGGGGGATGCGGCGCACACCGAGCCGCCGCAGCTCGACGCGGAGCAGCCGGGCCGCCGGTTCGGCGCCCAGCGCGTCGAAGGCGGCGAGGGCGGTCAGTTTGTCGGCGGGGTCCGGGCTCTCGGCGAGCGCGGCGGCGTGTTCGTAGGGGCATCCCACGGCCTCCCAGACCGCGGCGGCCCGGCGCCACTGCCCGCGGGCCTGCAACGCGTACGGGTGGTCGGAGTCGTCCGGCGGTGGAGGGTGGCCCGCCTTGGTGAGCCAGTAGCCGAGTTCGGCGCGGTAGGGGGCGCCGGGCAGCCGGCTCGCCTGGGCGTGGACGGGTGCGGCCGCCTCGATCACCGCCCGCATGTCGCCGCGCAGCCAGGCCGCTTCCGCCCGCGCCACCGCCACCGGCCCGGTGCGCTGCAGTTCCTTCGTCCCTACGGCGATCTCCCAGGCCTCGTCGAGGAGTTCGTCGGCGCCGGGCCGACCGCAGCGGGTGCGGACCCGGGCGAGCACGGTCAGGGCGGGGCAGCGGGCCGGGATGAAGTCGTGCATGCCGTACTCGGCCTGCTTCTCGGCGTCGCCCCAGTCCGCGGCGGCGAGTCTGCGCATGGCGAGCTCGACGTGGAGGTAGTTGAGGAAGCCCAAGTGCTCGGCGCGGTCGGCGAGTTCCATCGCCGGGGGCAGGAAGGTGTCGGCCTCGTCGTACTGGAGGTTGTCGAGCAGTGTCCAGATGATGTTGGCGTAGGAGCGGCAGGCGTGCTCGACCTCGCCGGCGGCGAGCGCGACGTCGAGGCTCTCCTCCAACTGCGCCCGCCCGCCGGGGTCTCCGGAGCACCAGCGGGCGGTGCCGACGTTGTTGAGGGCGTGCGCGAGGATCGCCGGGTCGCCGGCCTTGCGGGCCAGGGTGATGGCGCGCTCGCCGTGCTCGACGGCTTCGGCGTAGCGCTCGGAGAGCATGCGCAGTTGGGCGGTGTTGCTGGCGGCGAGCGCCAACAGCCGGTCGTCGCCGGCGTGTTCAAGGACCGCGACCGCCTCCCGGGCGGCCTCCTGGGCCTGGTCGGCGTTGCCGGCCCACCAGTGGATGCGGGACAGCCAGCGCAGGTCGGCACCGAGGGCGAGGCTGTCACCGAGGGCCCTGCGCAGGGCGACGGCTTCCCGCTGGGCGGCGACGGCGGCGGCCGAGTCGGCGATGGTGTAGGTCTCCACGGCGTAGCGTTCGAGCAGGTCGGCGAGTTCGGAGGGCGAGTAGCGGCCGCGTCCGCGCAGCACGAGTTGCAGGTGGGCGGCGGCCTCGCGGTGGGCGCCTGCCGAGGAGGCTTCGCGTGCCGCGTCGGGGCCGTAGCGGGCGATGGCGTCCTGGTCGCCGGCCTGGGCGGCATGGTGGACGATCCGCGCGGCGTCGGAGCCGGGGCGGGCGACGAGGGCCGCGAGGACGGCCCGGTTGAGCTCGATACGGCGGGCGGCGGGGAGGGAGTCGGCGACGGCCCGGCGGATCAACTCGTGCCGGAACGAGACCCGTTCGGGGGTGACAGCGAGCAGCCCGCGCTGCTCGGCGGCGGCGAGGACGGCGACTCCGCCGGGGAGCGGGCCGTGCGGTCCGACCGCCGTCGGGACGACGCCAGGAGGGAGGGGGCCGTGCGGTCCGGCCGCCGTCGGGACGACGCCAGGAGGGAGCGGGCCGTGCGGTCCGACCGCCGTCGGGACGGGTACGCCAGGAGGGAGGGGGCGGCGCTGTTCGACTCCGACCGGGACGGACATGCCCCGAGGGAGCGGGCCGCGCTGTCCGACCGCGGCCGCGACGGACACTCCGGCCTCCCGGGGGGCTTGGGGGTCGGCTGCGGGCTCGCGGGAGCCGTCTTGTCGAGCGGCGGCCTGGCGAGACGCGCCTTGTCGAGCCGTGGACTCGCGGGGATCAGCCTGTCGCGAGGCGGCCTCGCGAGAGGCGCCTTGTTGAGCCGTGGACTCGCGGGGACCATCCTGTCGCGCGGCGGCCTCGCGAGACGCGCCTTGTCGAGCCGTGGACTCGCGGGGACCACCTTGTTGCGTGGTGGCCTCGCTCGGATCGCCTTCTTGTGTGGCGGCCTCGCGCGGACCACCTTGCCGAACCGCGGCCTCGCGCGGACCACCATCTCCAACCGCGGCCTCGTGGACCGGCGCCGAGCCACCCAGCGGCGCCTCCCTCAGCGACGGGTCACCGAGCGGCTGGCCCCCCAGCGGCGGGTCACCGAAGTGCGGGTCCCCCAACAGCGCGTCGACCAGCGGGCGTTCGACCGCCGACGGGACCACGGCCAGTTGCTCCAGCGCGTCCACGGTGGCCGCGGGCAACCCCCGCAACCGGGCGAGCACCGCGTCGACGACGGTCGGAGGCACCCTCCCGGTGCCGCCGGCGGCGAGGATCTCGGCGACGAAGAAGGGGTTGCCGCCCGTGACCGCGTACACCTGGGCGGGATCGACGCGGCCCGCGCTGAGGGTGCGTACGGCATCCAGGGACAGCCGGGCCAGCGGCAGCCGGTGCACACGCGGCGCCCGGGAGACCTGGCCCAGCAGGTGCCGTAGAGGATGCTCACGGCTCAGCTCGTCGTCCCGGTAGGTCAGCACCAGCAGGGCGGGCAGCCGCTCCATGCGCCGGACCAGGAAGCGCAGGGCGTCCAGGGAGGCCTCGTCGGCCCAGTGGACGTCCTCGACGACGAGGACCGCTCCGCGCAGTTCCTCGAGCAGCGCCTCGTGGACGCGGTGGCGGTCGCCGCCCTCCGTCACGGCGTCGGCGAGCGCGTCCCCGACGCTGCCGATGAGGTCGCGGAAAGGGCCGAGCGGACGTCGGGTGGCGAGGTCGTCGCACTCCCCCACGAGGACACGGGTGCCGTGCGGGAGGTGCTCGGGAAGGGCCTTCACCAGGCTCGACTTGCCGATGCCGGCCTCACCGAGGACGAGCACCACGGATCCGGCCCCGTCCGCCGCCTCCCGCGCGGCCGCGGCCAGTCGCGCCAGCTCGGGCTCGCGCTCGAGGATCGGCCGATCCACAGGACCGATTCTGCCATCGCGGGCAGCGGAACGGCTCCCTACGAGAAACGGTCCGCCGGGAGCGGCACCGCGGGGGCACATGGCGATCAGGGGACGTGGAGGTGCGGTGACGTCGGGGACTCCTGACCGGAACGGGCAGCCCGCGAGCGGGTTACGGCCCCACCACCTTCGCGACGAAGGCGGCGAGGTTCGTGACCGTCCGCTGGACCTTCTCCTCCAGGGTCAGCGTCTCGTGCAGGCGCGCGCCCGCGCCCGCGTCCCGCTTGCCCCGCACGTACAGCGAGCACGCGAGGTCGTCGCATATGTAGGCGCCGACCGAGTTGCCCTGCTGTCCGGCCTTGCCCGCCTTCGGGGCGACCATCAGGGAGACCCCACCGGTGTGGGTGGTCAGGCACATCGAGCACATGCTCTTCCGTGTCTGCGAGAAGCCGCGCGCACCGGCCCGCAGCTGGACGGCTTTCGGACGGCCGTCCAGCACGGTCACGAGATAGGCCCGGTCGGGCGCCTGCGGATCGCGCCAGCCGAGGTAGTCGAGGTCCTCCCACGGCCGGTCGGCCAGGTCGCGCGGGACGGACAGGCGCTTCGCCTCGCCCTTGGTGCAGTTCACGAAGGCGGTTCGGATCTCTTGCTCGGTCAGCGGTTCCATAACTTCACGCTAGTTTGCCTAAAAGCTTTAGGCAAACGCATAATCGGTGCAGGCAACCGAGAGGGCATGCATGGCACGGGTAGGACTGACGACGGAACGACTGGTCCGGGCGGGCGCTGAGCTGGCCGACGAGGTGGGCTTCGAGCACGTGACGGTCTCGGAGCTGGCCCGGCGCTTCGACGTGAAGGTCGCGAGCCTGTACTCGCACGTCAAGAACTCCCAGGACCTCAGGACCCGGATCACCCTGTTCGCCCTGGAGGAGCTCGCCGACCTCTCCGCCGACGCGGTGGCCGGGCGGGCCGGCAAGGACGCGCTGACCGCGTTCGCCGACGTCTACCGCGACTACGCCCACGCACACCCCGGCCGTGCCGAGGCCGCCCGGACCCGCCTCGACCCCGAGACGGCGGCCGCCAGCGCGGGTGTTCGACACGCCCAGATGATGCGGGCGATCCTGCGCGGCTACGACCTGTCCGAAGCCGACCAGACCGATGCCGTACGGCTGCTGGGCAGCACCTTCCACGGATACGCGAGCCTGGAGGGGGCAGGCGGGTTCAGCCACAGCTCCCCCGACTCCGAGGAGTCCTGGAGACGGATCCTGGACGCCCTCGACGCGCTGTTGCGCAACTGGCCCACCCGCTGACCGACAGGCTGAGGACATGCACGACTGGATCACCACACCCGTCACCGCCGAGCTGCTGCGCGGCGCGCTCGACGTGGAGCAGACCGAGCTCGGGGTGCTGCCGCACCGGCTGCCCGCGCGGGCCCGCGCCCAGAACACCGACGGACAGCTGGCCATGGCCGAGTCCCAGCCGGCCGGGGTGCGGCTGGTCTTCCGCACCCGGGCCACCTCGGTGGAGCTGGAGACGCTTCCGACCAAGCGGACCTACGTGGGGGCGCCGCCCCGGCCGGACGGTCTCTACGACCTGGTGGTCGACGGCGCGCCGGCCGGTCAGGGCAGTGTGCTCAGCGGCAACGTCATCACCGTCGACATGGAGGCGGGCACGTCGGAGATGCGGGCGGGGGCGCCCGGGACGGTCCGTTTCGACGGGTTGTCCGGCGAGGTCAAGGACGTGGAGATATGGCTGCCGCACAACGAGACCACCGAGCTGATCGCGCTGCGCACCGACGCGCCCGTCGAGTCGGCGCCTCCCGGTGGGCGCCGGGTGTGGCTGCACCACGGCAGCTCCATCAGTCACGGCTCCGACGCGGCGAGCCCCTCACGGACCTGGCCCGCGGTCGCCGCGACGCTGGGCGGGGTGGAGTTGGTCAACCTGGGTCTCGCGGGCAGCGCGCTGCTCGACCCGTTCACCGCGCGGGCGGTCCGGGACACTCCCGCCGACGTGATCAGCCTCAAGATCGGCATCAACATCGTCAACCATGACGTGATGCGGCTGCGGGCCTTCGGTCCGGCGGTCCACGGCTTTCTCGACACGGTCCGCGAGGGCCACCCGGACACGCCCCTGCTGGTCGTCTCGCCAATCCTGTGCCCGATCCACGAGGACACGCCGGGGCCCTGTTTTCCGGACTTCAGCGGGATCAGCGAGGGCCGGTTCAGGTTCAGGACACTGGGTGACCCGGCGGAACGCGCGAGCGGCAAGCTGACCCTCCAGGTGATCCGGGAGGAACTGGCCAGGATCGTCAAGCAGCGGGCCGCCGAGGATCCCCACCTCCACTACCTGGACGGCCGCGAGCTGTACGGAGAGTCCGACGCGGAGGACCTCCCCCTCCCGGACGACCTCCACCCCGACGCGGCGACACACCAACGCATGGGCGAACGCTTCGCCCGGCTGACCTTCGGGACGGACGGGGTGTTCGCCGACGAGTGATCCGGGGGGCGGGGGGCCTGACGTGGGCGGAGTCCATGGGGTGGTCGTACAGCGGGCACCCTCCGCAGGGGCACGCTCCCACGGCGGAGCGAGGCCGGAGGGGCATGCCCCACGGCGGCGGACCCGGCGAACAGACAGATCCCAGGGGCGGCGCATGCCCGCGCCGAGCGGAGTCCGGGGGTCTCCGGCGCCTGCACGACCCCCGCAGCGGGCGGAGGCCGGAGCGGAGCATGCCGCGGTGGCGGACCCAGAGAACGGGCGGACACCCGGGGGATCGTCACGGCGGGCACGCTCCCGCAGCGGGCGGAGGTCCGAGCGGGACATGCCGCACGGTGGCGGACCCCGCCGGGATGTTTCCTGCGGTGAGGGGCCCGGCAGGGCCGTGTGTCCTACCCCCTGCGCTTGGGCTTGCCCCGGCGGCCCGCCGTGCCTCTGGCGGCGCCCGACCCGCCGGTCCTCCCCGCCCCGCCGCCCCGGGACCCCTTGGTCCCGCCCACGGCACCCCGCCCTGCCTTCTTCTCGGTACCCGCCCTGCCGGCGCCCTTACCAGCAGCCCCCTTCTTCTGCTCCGGCTGCGGCTGCGCCCGTCCCCGGGAGCTGTTCACCGTGCGGCCCCGGACGATGCCGATGAAGTCCTCGACCATGTCCGTCGTGGCGTCCTCGCGCCAGGAGAGGGCGACGGCGGACTCCGGGGCGTCGGTGACCGGCCGGTAGGTGAGGTCGCGGCGGTGGTGGAGGCGCGCCAGGGACTGCGGGACGACCAGGACACCGATGTTCGCCGCCACCAGCTCGATCGCGTCGGCCGTGGTGGCCGGGCGTTCGAAGGCCGGTTCGCCGGGCGGCCGCTCCCAGCCGATGACGTCGTCGAGGGGGTGGACGACGACCTCGTCGGCGAGGTCCTCCAGGGTGACCTCCTCGGCCGCGGTCACCACGTGGTCCTTGGGGACCACGACGACCGTCGTCTCGGTGTAGAGGGGGATCGCGCTGAACACCGTACGGTCGACCGGGAGTCGCACGAGCCCGGCGTCCGCGCGGCCGTCGCGCAACACATCGGAGGCCTCGGAAACCGTCACCTGGAGGAGCTCCAGGGGGATGTCGGGCAGGCGCTCCTGCCAGATCCGCACCCACTTGGCGGGCGTCACCCCGGGGACGTACGCGAGCCGGAAGGACGGGGATGCTGGCGAGTCTGTCACGCGGCAAGGTTACCCACTGTGGTCGGACGTCTCGTGCGCGGCCGATAGTCTTGACTCCATGACGTCGCACCAGAACACCCAGACGATGAAGCCCGCGACCGCGGCGAAGAAGCTGGGTGTGTACCTCCCCGCCACCCCCGCCGAGTTCCAGGAGGGTGTCGTCTCGCGCGCCGAGCTGAACGAGCTCCAGACGAACCCGCCCCAGTGGCTGCAGGACCTGCGACGCAACGGCCCGCACCCCCGTCCGGTCGTCGCCGCCCGGCTCGGTGTCTCCATCGCCGGTCTCGCCCGCGGCGGGGTCACCGAGGCGCTCACCACCGAGCAGATCGAGGCGCTGCGCGAGGACAACCCGGAGTGGCTGGAGAAGGAGCGCGCCACACAGGCGGAGGTCCGCAAGGAGGCCGCACGCCTCAAGGAGAAGAAGGCCCAGCAGCAGGACTGACGCCCGCCGCCGGCTCACGCCGCTATCGCAGGGGCCCGGCAGACCTGTCCGGCGACACGCCGCCATCGCAGAACTCGGCGCGGCGCCCGGCACACCCGCCCACCAACAACGCCGCTATCGCAGGGCCCGGCACACCCCGCCCGCCGCCGAAAAACTCCGTGCGCCCAGTCGAACACCTCTGCGACCATTCCCGCATGGTCCACCCTCTGGAACGCCTGGTCATCCGGCACACCCTTCGCCTCCCCTCCCCCGCGGGCCCCGCCGGGGAGGGCGACGTCGCCGCGCGGCAGTTCGACGCCGCGCTGATGTCCGTCGGCTTCAAGCTGTCGGCCGACGCGCTGCGGACGCTGTCGGGGCTGTCCGAGGGCACGGTCGTCGACACCGCCGTGCGCACCCTGGCCACCGTCCGCGAACTGGCCGGCGACCACGTGCGCCACAACGTCTACTTCGTCGACTTCCCGGCGAACGTCCCGGACACCTTCGAGTTCTGGATGCGCTGCGTGACCGAGGCCCTGGAGGACCGCAAGGCCCGCCCCGGCATCATCGAACAGCTCCGCACCGGCGTGATCAACCTGCTCACGCTGCCGTCGTACGGCACCTACCGGCACACCTACGAGGAGATGCTCGCCGCGCACGACGAACTGACGGCCGCCGTGGGCGACCGGCTGACCGTCCTGCACCTGGGCGGCACCCTGGAGGACGAGGTCACCGCCCTGTACCTGGCGCTGGCCGGCAGCACCACGCCGCTCGGCGACGAACACCTGGCCGACCTCGGGGTGCTCGCGGAGCACTGCGCGGACGGCCCCCAGCCGGCGGAGATCCCGGTACGGGAGAACCGTGCCGTCGTCAACGCGGCCCGGCTGAAGGCGGGTTCGGTCCCGCTCCTCGACACCGTCACCGATGTGCTGCGGCTGGCCTGCGCGTTGTCGGGCGGGGACGTGAGCCTCCAGGAGCCGACCCGGTTCCGCAAGCTGTCCCGGCCGGTGCGCCGCGCCCTGCTCGCGGGGCTGGACGAGGTCGTCGCCCGGGCGCCCGCCAAGCTCGCAGACGTCCTGGTGCACCGCGAGGAGTTCAAGCGGCTCGGCGAGCGTCTGCACCCGCACGAGTACCCGCGGTGGCCCCATGCCGCCGAGGTGTTCGCCGTCGCCCGGGGCGAGAAGAAGGCGTACACCTTCGACGGCCGGGTGGAGGCACTGCTCGGCGCGGACGACGTCACCGGGGCCGTGAGGCTGCTCGAGTCCGCGCCCGGCAAGCTGTTCCGCGCGCTGGACCGGCTGCTGCGTTCCGCCGCCACGCAGGAGGAGCGGGACGCCGTGCTGGCCGCCGTCGAGCGGGTCGCGCCGGAGGTCTCCGGGCGGGTCGTGCTGTCGGTGCGGGAGTACCTGCACAACCGGGCCGAAGAGACGGGCCGGAAGCGGGTGTTCATCAACCGTTCCGGCCGCGCGCACGTCACCGACGACGCGCGTCGGGCCGTACCGGAGGGCGAGCGCAAGCAGCTGATCGCCGTGCTCGACGCGGAGACGGCTCGTCGACTCCCTTCTCCGGAGCGGCTGTTGGTCGACCCCGACGTCCTCGACGTGGCGCTTCCGCTCAGCGGGCGCGCGACCTCGGCCGGGCTCGGCGTGCTGCCCCGCGGCTCGGTCTCGCCGGTCGACGGGGAGCTGCTGCGGTTCTTCGTGTACTGGAAGCAGAAGCAGCGGGTCACCGACTACGACCTGTCGGCGCTGCTGCTGGACGCGCGGTACGACACGGTGTCGTGGCTGTCGTACACCAATCTCCGCGAGGTGGAGGGCGAGCACTCCGGGGACATCACCAACGCCCCCGACGGCGCTTCGGAGTTCATCAACCTGCGGCTCGGGAGCGTGCGCGGCACGTACATCGTGCCGCAGGTCAACATCTACTCCGGGGAGAGGTTCGAGGAGGCCGAGGAGTCGTTCTTCGGGTTCATGCTGCGCGAGGGCGAGCAGAAGGGGCAGCCCTTCGAGCCGCGTACCGTGCGCATGAAGTCGGAGCTGCGCGGTCCCGGCCGGGTGGCGCTGCCGCTGGCGTTCCGCCGTGCCGAGGACGGGAGTTGGCACGCCAAGTGGCTGCACCTGTACCTGAAGGGGCATCCGGCGCACAACCGCGTCGAGGGAAACCGGGTGTCGGTGGCGACGCTGCTCCAGGGCATCGTCGAGCGCGAGCAGCTCACGGTCGGGTACCTGACCGGGCTGATGGCGAACGCCGGTACGGAGGTGGCGACTTGGGACGCCGCTTCGGTGCCGGAGGAGCCGGTGACCTACATCGGTCTGGAGCGGCCCGAGGGTCTGCACCCGGACTCGGTGGTCATCACCCCGGAAAATCTGCGCGACTTGATCCCCGAGTGACTGTTAGCGTTACCCGTGGCGAGGCCATGGAAGGGCTTCCTTCTCCATCACTGGAAGAGCCCCCATGGGGCTTGGATTCAGCCCTTCCGCTCTCCTCGCCCTAGACATGACACATGCGGCGAGGCCATGAGGGAGCTTCCTTCTCACCGGTCTCGACAACCGGCCTCGTAATGGCTCCAGTTCCTTCGCTCTCCTCGCCGTCGATGTCGTGTCGTGGCGTGCCATGTCGTGTCGGGCGGCGCATCCGCGGGTCACCGCGGTCGTGCCGCCCGTGGCGAGGCCATGAGGGGGCTTCCTTCTCACCGGTCTCGACAACCGGGCCTCCAAAGCTCCAGCCCCTTCGCTCTCCTCGCCCACGACGTCCACGTGCCCAGGCGGCCCCGGACCGGTGCACTCACCGTTCCAGGGCCGCCTTCGCCGTGCTGAGTGCCTGCTCCGCGTAGCCGCGTCCGAACAGCACGGCGTGCACCAGCAGCGGGAAGAGCTGGTGCAGCCCCACGCGGTCGGCCCAGCCGTCGGCGAGCGGTGCCGTCCGCTCGTAGCCGCGCAGCACCTCGTCCAGGTGCGGGCAGCCGAACAGGTGGAGCATCGCGAGGTCCGTCTCGCGGTGGCCGCCGTGCGCGGCCGGGTCGATCAGCCAGGCGTGGCCGTCGGCGCCCCAGAGGACGTTGCCGTTCCAGAGGTCGCCGTGCAGCCGGGCCGGGGGTTCCGCGGGACCCGCGAGCTCGGGCAGCCGCTCGCAGAGCCGTTCGATCACCGGCGCCTCCCCCGCGGTGACCGTGCCGTCGTCGACCGCGCTCCGCAGATAGGGCAGCACCCGGTGCTCGGCGTACCACTCGGGCCAGTCGGCGCCCTCGGCGTTCCGCATCGGCGCGCGCCCGATGTACGCGTCCCGTGGCCCACCGGGCGGCGCCGAGCCGAAGGCGGGTGCCCCGGCGCGGTGCAGCCCGGCCAGCGCCCGGCCCAGGTCGAGTGCCGCCTCCCGGTTCGGGCGCCCGCGCGCGACGAGATCGGTCACCAGCAGGCGCCCGTCCCGGCCGTGCACGGCCGGCACCCGGACCGCGTAGGCCCCGGCCAGCCAGCGCAGGCCCGCCGCCTCCGCCCTGGCCTCCTCCGGCGAGTCGGCCCGCTTGACCATCACCGCCCGCCCGTCGTCGAGGGTGACCTCGGTCAGCGCGCCGGACACCGGGCGCTCCCCGGTCGCCGTCCGGCCGGTGAGCCGCGCCGCCGCCCCACCAGGGCCGTCCCCGTCGTCGTACACCTGCGCCTCCCTGATCACCACGCCCTTCAGTGTTCCCGAGGGGCTCCTGCACAGCCTCTGTGAAATCTCCCAGTCATGTCTTGACATACGGAAGAAACGATCCGTAGCTTGGCCGATCATTTAGATTCGTGAAGCGGGTTCACGGATATGAACGGAGAGTTTCCATGGGCGATCGCCGACGACGCCGCCGCCTGGCCGCGGCCGCCACCGTCGCGGGGTTGATGTTCGGAACGGCCGCCTGTGGCTCCGGCTCCGACAGCGCGGGCAGCAGCGATCCGAACACGCTGGAGGTCTGGACCCGGAGCAATCCGGACTCGGCCGCGACCTACGACCGGGTCTTCGCCGCCTTCACCAGGAAGACCGGCATCAAGATCGACTACCAGCCGGTCATCAACTTCGACCAGCAGCTCCAGAGCCGCGCGTCCACCAAGGACCTGCCGGACGTCATGATCAACGACACGGCACTGATGGGCAGTTACCAGAGCCAGGGCCTGCTCAAGCCGATCGACCCCGCCTCGATCGCGGGCGGCGACCAGATCAGCGACAAGTCCTGGGCGTCCACGGTCGGCGTCGACGGGAAGCACTACGGCATCCCGTACTCCCGCCAGGCCCAGACGCTGATGATCCGCACGGACTGGCTGAAGAAGCTCGGCCTGAAGGCGCCGACGACCTGGCAGGAGATGCTCTCCGTCGCCAAGGCCTTCGCCACCGAGGACCCGGACGGCGACGGCAAGGCCGACACCTACGGCATCGTCGCGCCGGCCAGCGCCCAGAACGGCTACGCGGCCTGGTGGGGCTCCAGCTTCCTGTGGCAGGGCGGCGCCCAGATCATCAAGCCGGCCGGCGACGGCACGTACACCCCGGCCATGGACTCGGCCGCCGCGGTGGGCGCCGTGACCTGGATGAAGGACAACCTCTTCTGCGGCAGGAAGGGGATCGTCCAGCCCGGCGCGATCACCGCCGTCACCGGAACCGCCACCAACTTCCAGGACGGCAACGCCGGGATGTACATGACCGGCCCGTACAACATCACGACCTTCGACGCCACGCCCGGCAAGGATACGTACGAGGTCGTCCCGGCGCCCGCGGGCCCGGCGGGCGGCGATGTGCTGGCCGACGGTGAGAACGTCTACCTCGGCGCCAGGACCGGCAAGGACGAGCAGGAGCTGGCGCTGGCCGCGTTCCTGGTCTCGCCCGAGGGCCAGAAGATCGCGATGACCAGCGTCGACGGCCACCAGCCGGTCGTCCGCATCCCGGTCAACTCGACGCTCGACGCGGCGAAGGTCCGGAACGACGCCCGCTGGAGTGTCGTACAGAAGGCCTACGAGACCGCCTCCCAGCAGTTCCCGAACGCGCCGGACTTCGCGCCGATCAAGCAGGACACCGCCGACGCGCTCAACTCGATCTTCACGTACTGCGGCGGTGACGTCCGCTCGCAGCTCAAGGAACTGAACGACACCCTCGCCGGTGACCTCAAGGACCAGGACCTGCTGAAATGACCGCTACCGTCCCCGCGCCCGCGGCGCGCCGAGGCCTCGACGAGACGGCCGCCGGCAAGCGGGCCTTCGACAAGAAGGCCTTCGTCCCCTGGCTCTTCCTGGCCCCGGGGCTGCTGCTCGCGCTCGTCTTCAAGTTCTGGCCGATGGCCAAGGGCATCTGGCTCAGCTTCTTCGACGTACGGCCCTTCCTCGGCGACCGGTGGACCGGCCTCGACAACTACACGCGGGTCCTGACCGACCACCGCTTCCAGGACGCGATCGGGCACACCCTGATCCTGGGCCTGGGCCAGGCGGTCGGTGCGATCGTGCTCGGGTTCGCCCTCGCCCTGCTCCTCGAAGGCCAGGCCCGCTCGCTGAAGATCCTGCGCACCGCCGTCTTCCTGCCCGCCGTCACGGCCACCGCGGTCGTCGGCGAGCTGTGGCGGCTGATGTACTACCCGACCTCCGACGGCCTGATCAACAGCGGTCTGCACTTCTTCGGGCTCGGGACCGTGCAGTTCCTCGACAACCCGAACATCGCGCTGTACTCGACGATGGCGATGGGCATCTGGATCTGGGCGCCGTACAACATGGTGATCTTCCTGGCCGGTCTCGCGGGCGTGGACCGCTCGCTGTACGAGGCGGCGGCGATGGACGGCGTCTCGCTGTGGCAGCGGCTGCGGTACGTCACGCTGCCCGCGATCCGTCCCGCGCTGATGATCGTGCTCACGCTCGCCACCATCCGCGGCCTGCGCGTGTTCACCGAGGTCTACGTCCTCACGGGCGGCGGCCCGGCCGGGTCGACCGACGTCTGGATGACCCGCGCCTACACCCTGGGCTTCACCCGCAACGACATCGGCGGCGCCTCGGCGGCCTCGGTCGTGCTGCTGTGCGTGACGCTCCTGCTCACCGTCATGGTCAACCACCTGCGCAAGAGGGGAGAAGCGCGATGAGCGCCTCCGTCATCGACCCCGTCCGGCCGGCGGCCCCTGACACCCCGGCCGGACGGAACCCCCGGGACCGGCGGACCACCCCGGCCCGTTTCGACACCGCGCTCGGCTGGAACGACCGGCCCGGTGTCGCCTGGGGCCTGCGGATCCTGCTCTGTGCGATCGCCCTCGCGATCTTCGCGGCGCCCTTCCTGACGATCTTCTCGGGCGCCTTCACCACCCACCCGAGCGGCTCCTCGCTGTCGTTCCTGCCGCACGACACCACCCTGTCCAACTTCAGGGTGGCCGGCGCGCAGGGCATGTGGGACTACCTCGGCAACTCGCTGGTCATCGCGGGCGGCGGACTGCTGCTCCAGCTCGCGGTGTGCACCCTGGCGGCGTACGCCCTGGCGCGGCACCGGTTCCGGGGCCAGGCGCTGATCATGATGCTGTTCATGATGACGCTGATGCTGCCCGAGGAGGTCATCGCGATCCCGCTGTCCCTGGTCCTCGGCGATGTGCCGGTGGTGCACCTGGACCTCAAGGGCACGGTGTGGGGCGTCATCCTGCCGCTGGGCGCCTGGGGCTTCTCGGTGATGATGCTGACCGAGTTCATGCGGGAGATCCCCGACGAGATCGAGGAGGCGGCCCGTCTCGACGGCGTCGGCGAGCTCAGGATGCTGTGGCAGATCATCCTGCCGCTGTGCAAGCCCGCGCTCGGCGTGGCCGGTGTGCTCGGGTTCATCATGATCTGGGACCAGTACCTGCTGCCCCTGATCGCCGCCAAGGACCCCACCGACTACACGGTCACCGTCGCCCTGGCCACCCTGCGCACCGACCCGGTGGTCGGCTCCGGTGTGGTGCTGGCCGGTGCGGTCATCGCCCTGATCCCCAGCCTGATCGTCTACCTGCTCCTCCAGCGCTCGCTGGTCACCGGCATCGCCGCCGGTGCCACCAAGGGCTGAGCCCACCGTAGTTACGAGGGAGACATGAAGTTCCAAGGAGTGCTGTTCTTCCCGGTGACGCCGTTCGCCGTGGACGGCTCGCTGGACGAGGAACGCCTCGCCCGGCACATCGAGAACGGCGTCACAGCGGGCGCCGGAGGCGTGTTCGTCGCCTGCGGCACCGGTGAGTTCCACGCCCTGACGCCCGACGAGCTGGAGCGGGCCACCCGGGTCGCGGTCGAGACGACCGCGGGCCGCGTGCCCGTCCTGGCCGCCGCCGGCGGCCCGACCCCGGTCGCCCGCGACCACGCGGTCCGCGTCGCCCGCGCGGGCGCCGACGGCATCCTGCTGCTCCCGCCCTACCTGGTGACGGCCCCGCAGCGGGGCCTGGTCCGCTACGTCGAGGAGGTCACCGCCGCGAGCGACCTGCCGGTGATCTTCTACCAGCGCGGCACCGCCCGCCTCACCGCGGAGACGGCCGCCGAGATCGCCGCCCTGCCCAAGGTCGTCGGCCTCAAGGACGGCCTCGGCGACATCGAGCGCATGCACCGCATCGTGCGCGCGGTGCGAGCCGTACCAGGCACGGAGGACTTCCAGTTCTTCAACGGCCTGCCCACCGCCGAGATGACCGCCCCCGCCTACCAGGGCATCGGCGTCTCCCTCTACTCCTCCGCCGTGTTCGCCTTCGCGCCCGAGATCGCCCTCGCCTTCCACGGGGCGCTCGCCGCGGGCGACCGACCGCTCGTGGACACGCTCCTCGACGAGTTCTACGGCCCCCTCGTCCAGCTCCGCGACGAAGTACCGGGGTACGCCGTGGCGTTGGTCAAGTCGGGAGTGGCTCTGCGTGGCCTGGACGTGGGTGGCGTACGGGCACCCCTCGTCGACCCGGCCCCGGAGCACGTGGCGCGGCTGGCCAAGCTCATCGACCGCGGTCTGGAGGTGGTCGGCGCATGAGCGAGCCGACGCGCATCAAGGAGCTGGTCGTCACTCCCATCGCCTTCCGTGACCCGCCGCTGCTCAACTCCAACGGCGTGCACGAGCCCCTGGCCCTGCGGATCATCCTCCAACTCGTCCTGGAGGACGGCACGGTGGGGCTCGGCGAGTCCCCCGGCGGGGTGGCCCGGCTGGAGCGCCTCGAGGCCGCCGCGAAGGTCGTCGTCGGCATGGACGTCTTCGACACCACCGCCGTCTCGGCCGCGATCGACGCCGCCCTGCTGCCCACGGTGCCCTCCTCGCACGAACGCGGCTGGACCAGCTCCGCCGTCGAGGTGGCCTGCCTGGACGCGCAGGGCAAACTGCTCGGCCGTCCGGTCAGCGATCTGCTGGGCGGGACGGTCCGGGACTCGGTGCCGTTCGCCGCGTACCTCTTCTACAAGTGGGCCGAACACCCGGCCCTCGACGGCCGCGCCGCCGTGGGGGACGAGTGGGGCGAGGCCCTGGACCCGGCCGGCATCGTGGAGCAGGCCCGGCTGATGCAGGAGCGGTACGGGTTCAAGTCGTTCAAGCTGAAGGGCGGTGTCTTCGCGCCCGACGAGGAGATCGCCGCGATCAGGGCGCTCGCGGAGGCCTTCCCCGGACAGCCGCTGCGCCTTGACCCCAACGTCGCGTGGACCGTGGAGACGTCCAAGTACGTGGCGCGTGAACTGGACGGTGTCCTGGAGTACTTGGAGGACCCGACCAGGGGCATCGAGGGCATGGCGGAGGTGGCGAAGGACGCGCCGATGCCGCTGGGCACCAACATGTGCGTGATCGCCTGGGAGCACCTGAAGCCGGCGATCGAACAGAACGCGATCCAGGTGCTGCTGACGGACCACCACTACTGGGGCGGTCTGCGGCGCACCCGTGAACTGGCCGCGGTCTGCGAGGCGTTCGGCCTCGCGCTGTCGATGCACTCCAACTCGCATCTCGGCATCAGCCTGGCCGCCATGACCCATGTGGCGGCGGCGATCCCGAACCTCGACCACTCCTGCGACACGCACTACCCGTGGAACCACGCCGACGACGTGATCCGCCCGGGTGTCCTGGAGTTCCGCGACGGCGAGGTCAGGGTCCCGACGGGGCCCGGCCTCGGCGTGGAGCTCGACCATGACGCGCTGGAGCGCCTGCACCGCCTCTACGTCGACTCCGGGGTGCGCAGCCGGGACGACACCGGGTACATGCGGCGGTTCCGGCCCGACTACGAACTCAGGCTCCCGCGCTGGTGAGTTGCCCCCCATGGGACAGGGCGCCCGGTGACTCCGGGCGCCCTGTCCCGCTCCCACCGGCTCAGCCTCCCTTCCGGCAGCGGCTCGCGGGCAGGTCCGTCATCAGCTGCTGCCAGCGGGGGCCCTGCGGGGCGCGGGTCAGCCGGCACACCTCGGCCGCGAGGTCGCGCACGTCGGGGTTCCACAGCCGGACCGTGCCGTCGATGCCGCTGCTGGCCAAGGACTGCCCGTCCGGGGCGAACGTGACGCCCCACACCGCGCTGGTGTGACCGGTCAGGGTGGCCAGTGGACCTCGCGCCCGGGTGTCCCACAGCCGCACGGTGCCGTCGTTGCCGCTGCTGGCCAGGGTCCGCCCGTCCGGGGCGAAGGCGAGTCCGCGGACCGAGCCGGTGTGACCGGTGAGGGCGGCCGTCGCCCGGTGGCCGGCGGGGTCCCACAGCCGTACCGTGCCGTCGTTGCCGCTGCTGGCGAGGGTCCGCCCGTCCGGGGCGAACGCCACGGCGCGTACGGCGCCGGTGTGTCCGGTGAGGGTGGCGAGCGGCAGCCGGCGGGGCACGTTCCACAGCCGCACGGTCAGGTCGTCGCTCGCGCTCGCGAGGATGCGGCCGTCAGGGCTGAACGCCACCGCGTTCACGAAGTCGGTGTGTCCGGTGAGGGTGGTCAGGAGTCGGCCCCGGGCCACGTCCCACAGCCGGACCGTGCCGTCCGGGCCGGCTGACGCCAACGTTCGTCCGTCGGGGGCGAAGGCCACCGAGAACACCGCGCCCGTATGCCCCCGCAGCACCGTGAGCGGCCGCCGCCCGGCCACGTCCCACAACCGGACAGCGCCGCCGGAGCCCGCCGAGGCCAGGGTGCGTCCGTCCGGGGCGAACGCCACCGAGAACACCGCGCCCGAGTGCCCCCGCAGCACCGCCAGCGGCCGCCGCCCGGCCACGTCCCACAACCGCACGGTGTGATCGGCGTCGGCGGCGGCCAGGGTCCGCCCGTCCGGGCTGAACGCGGCGTGCCAGACCTCCGTGAACGGGCGGGCCGTCAGCGCCGAGCGGCTCAGGTCCCACAGCACGACGGACTCGTCGAACCCGGCCGTGGCCAGCAGTGTGCCGCCGGGGTCGGTGGCCACTCCGAGCACGTAGTCGGTGTGCCCGGACAGGGTGGTCGTGATCCGGTGGCTGCGGACGTCCCACAGGCGCACCGCGCCATCGCCCGCGGCGCCGATCACGGTGGTCGAGTCGGGGGTGAAGGCGACGGCGTTCACGTCGTCGCTGGTGCCGGTCAGCGCGGCGGTGCTCTTCAGCCGGGCCCGGTCCCACAGGCGTACGACACGGTCGGCGCCGCCCGAGGCGAGCGTGCGCCCGTCGGGGGCGAACGCCACGCCCAGGACCCCGGCGGTGTGCCCGGCGAGGACGGCCAGCGGCCGGTGCCGGACCGTGTCCCACAGCCGTACCGTGTGGTCGGAGCCGCCCGAGGCCAGGGTCCGTCCGTCGGGGCTGTAGGCCAGGGCGTCGACGCTGTCCCGGTGGCCCGTGAAGGTGGCGATCGGGTGGTGCGCACCGGTGGCCCGCCACAGGGTGACGGTGCCGTCCGAGTCCGCGGCCGCGAGGGTCCGCCCGTCGGGGGCGTAGGCGACGGCCCGCACCGGGGCGTCGGTGGTGAGGTCGGCGAGGACCCGGCGCGTGGTCACGTCCCACACCCGCACGGCGCCGCCCACCGCGCCCACGACCCCGGCGGCGAGCGTACGGCCGCCGGGGCCGAAGGCCACCGAGCGCACCTTGCCGGTGGCGGCGAGGACCGCGGTCTGCCGTCGCTCGGCGGTCCGCCAGACCCTGACCGTGCCGTCGCTGCTGCCGCTCGCGAGCAAGCGGCCCTCGGGCGCGAAGGCGACGGCGTTGACGGGCCCCGAGTGCCCGGTCAGCCGGCCGGAGAAGTACTGCGCCTGGGTGCTGAGCAGGGCGCCGCGGGCCTCCGTGGTCGGCTCGGTGCCGTAGGCCTCGGCGGCGAGCAGCAGCGCGGCCTCGGGCTGGGCACTCGCCATCGCGGTCGACCGTACGGCCAGCGACTGGGACAGGGTGACCCGGCTCTGCCGCAGGGCCTCGGACCGCTGCTGGTAGGCGAGCCCACCCGCGGTGACGGCCAGGCCCAACAGGGCCGCGAGTACGGCGAGAAGGCGGCGCTGCCGACGCCCCTGACGCCGGTCGGATTCCTGCCTCCGGAGTTCCTCGGCCCGGCTCGCCTCGTAGAACTCCGCTTCCCGCGGCCCGAGTTCGGCCCGGTCGGCGACCTCCCTGGCCCACTCGGTGACGGCGGACAGCCGGGGCCCCCGGTAGAGCAGCAGGGGGTCGCGTCCCTCGCGCTCCCATTCGGCGGCCGCGTCGGCGAGTTGCTGCCGGATCAGCAGCCCGGCCCGGTCCGCGTGGATCCAGCCGCGCAGTCGGGGCCAGACGTGCAGCAGCGCCTCGTGGGTGATCTCGACGGTGTCCCGGTCGACGGTGATCAGCCGGGCCCGCACGAAGGCGTCGAGGGCCGTGGCCGCGGCGGCCGGGTCGGGGAGCTGCGCCAGCAGGACCGCGCGGTCCAGCCTGCGGCGGGTCGCCTCGCTGCCGTCCCCGAGCTGGACCAGCCGGACCAACGCCTGGCGGATCATGGTCTGTTCCGCGGGGTACAGCCGGGCGAAGCAGGTCTCCGCCGTCCTCGCGACGGCGCCCTGGATACCGCCGCTGTCCTCGTAGTCCGTGATGGTCAGCGTCCGTCCGTCCCCGCGCTGCCAGGTGGCCATGAGCGCGTGGGAGAGCAGGGGGAGGGCGCCGGGCGGGGCGGGCGCGGACTCGTCGCGGTCGGCCGTACCGTCAGCCGGGTGCTGTCCGTGCGTGGCCTGCGGGGCGGTGGCCGGGTCCGAGCGCAGTCCCACGTCCCGCAGCAGCAGCTGGACCAGGCCGGGCGCGAGCACGAGGCCCGCCTGCCGGGCCGGGCGGGTGATCGACTCGCGCAGTTCCCGTACGGTCATCGGCCGCAGCACGAACAGCCCCGCGGCGAACACCGCGGCGAGTTCGGGATGGTCGAGGCAGCGGCCGGTGAAGTCGGCGCGCATACCGAGGACCACGGCGGAGAGCGCCGCGCGGGCCCCATCGAGGTCCGCCGGATCCGGCGTCGACAGAGCACACAACGCCCTGACGAAGGCACGCCGTTCGCCCTCGTCCGGGCAGAGGGTGAAGACCTCCTCGAACTGATCGACCAACAGGACCAGCCGACCGGGGGGCGGTTCACGGTCGTCCCCGCCGGGCGGGGTGAGGCCACGCACCGGTTCGGGGCCGTGTTTCCCGAGCGGGGTGCGGTCAACTACCGCGGCGGCGGGGTCCTTTCCGGGCCGGCCGCGGTCAACCGCCGGGTCGTCGGCGTCCTTTCCGGGCGGGATACGGCCTCCCAGCGGGTCGCCGGCATCCTTCCCGGGCGGCATGCGGTCTTCCACCGAGGCCCGGTCGTGCCCCGCCGACGCCCGGCGCCTCGCCCTTGCCACTGCCGCGACCAGCCGGGACGGGTCCTCCCGGAGTTCGTCGGGCGTGACGCCCAGGTCCTCGCCCAGCACCTCGGCGGTTCGGGACAGGAGTTCCCCGAGCGGGCGGGCCGTCGGGGTGAAGGCGACCACCGGCCACTCGCGCGACCCCGCCATCGGCAGCGCGCCGTTCCGCAACGCGGGGACGAGCCCGGCGTTGAGCAGCGAGGACTTGCCCGCCCCCGACGGCGCCGCGAGCAACAGCGGTCCGCTGCCCACCCGTTGGAAGAGCCGGTCCACCAGCGCGGCCGTCATCCGCTCACGCCCGAAGAACCAGCGGGCGTCCTGCGCGGTGAAGGCGGCCAGCCCCCGGTAGGGGCACTCCCGCCCCTTCTCCTCGGACCGCCCGGTCCGCTCCGCCGTGAGCGGCTCGGGCACCAGCCGCAGGAGGGCGCCGCCCGCGAGCAGCGCCTCGTCGCAGCGGCGCCCCACATCCGCCGTGGCCGGCTTGGAACCGTTCTCGATCTTGCTCAGATACCCCTTGCTGTAGTGCACCCGCTGAGCGAGCGCCGTGAGCGACAGCCCCCTCTCGTGCCTCAGACGTCTCAGCTCGGAGGGAAAGTCCGCGGGCGCACCACCGTCCGCGGGCGCACCACCGCTTCCCCCTTCTTCGGCTCCCCCGTACCCCGTGCTCTCGGTCGTGTGCGGGTTCTCGACCACGCCACCTCCCCGCGGCGGCCCGTGTCCCCCCGTTGGTCACGTCTCCCGCCGCCGCCCCAACTCAACGCTACAGGCGGGCTAGTTGGGGCCCGGGTGGCGATCAGGGACGGGTGTTTCCCTGTTTCCCGTTGCCGGGGGTCGACGGGAAACGTCTCGACATGCTCATGACCTGGGCCGAAAGCTCGGAGTCCGGGCCGGCCATCCAGCCGGCCCACGAAGAGGATCTTCCAGGGAGGGAACCATGAGGACCCGTACGCTTTCGGCCGTTGTGGCGGGCTCGGCCACCGCCGCGCTCCTGCTGACCGGCGTCGGCGCGGCCGCGGCCGCCCCGGCCACGTCGGACAAGCCCAGCAAGACCTCCGCGCCCGCCACGGCCCAGGGCGCGGCCACTCCGGCCAAGGCGGCCTGGGACGGAAACATCTACCTCTACTACAGCACCGCCGCCAACAGCGCCTGGCGTGCCTACTCCGGCGGCACCGCGGACTTCGCCGCGGACACCTTCAACAACGGCGTCGACGGCTACGGCCAGCGCGTGAAGAACAACGTCAACCGGGCGTGGAACAACGACCAGCGCTGGGCCGCGAACATTTGGTACAACGAGAACTTCCAGGGCGCGGTGGACACCTTCTACCCGGGCGAGGCACGCCAGTTGAAGGTCGGGGTGCGCAACGACAACGCCTCGCTGAGCTGGACGTACATCGGCTGACCTCGGCACACGCGGCGGCGGGCCGGGGAGACGCTCCCCCGGCCCGCCGCAACCAGCCCCCGTCGCCGGACCCACCGTTCTCGTCTGCCCGCCCGAAGGGGGACACGTCCATGCGCCCACCGTCAACGCCCCTCGACGGGAGGGGTGTTCGAGCCGCCGCGATCCTCGGTGTCCTGGCCGGAATCGTCGCCGTCACCGGATGTTCGGACGGAGCCGCCACCCAGCGGCCATCCGAATCCGCACCCGCCACGACACGTCGGGGCACCGACGTCGGCGAGGAAACACCACCGGGAGCCGAAGTGCCGGTGATCCTGGATGTGAAGTCCCTGGCCCTGCCGATCGAGCCCTATCTGTTCACCAACCGTCAGATGGCCGACGTTCTGCACGCCCGGCAGGCGCTGGTGGTCCCCTGCATGCGCCGCTTCGGCTTCGCATGGCCCGCATCCGACCCGGAGCGGAACGACAGCGCCGGTACGGTCCCCGGCATGAGGAACGCGGCCAACCTGGACCGCCGTTACGGCATCACGGATCCCGCCCTCGCGGCCCGCCACGGGTACCACTTCGCTCCCGGGTCCCGGCAGAGGGACCCGCAGGACTCCACCAGCGCCTCCCGACCGAACGCCGACGCCCTGGCCGTCCTCACCGGGCGTACCGGCGACGGCACCCCGGCCCCGGCCCGCTACCACGGCCGGGCGGTACCGGAGGGCGGCTGCCAGGGGCAGGCGACCACACGGCTCGCCGGTGACCGGCCGCTGGGCAACAACCAACTGGCCAACGAGATCAACGTGGTCAGCTACCAGAAGTCGCAGGCGGACCCCCGTGTCAGGTCGGTCTTCCGCGCGTGGTCGGCCTGTATGCGGAAGCACGGCTACTCCTACGCCGCGCCCACCGAAGCCCCCGGCAAGGACCCCCGGTTCACCGGCCCGGCGCCCACCCGGCAGGAGATCGCCCTGGCCGAGGCGGACGTGGCGTGCAAGCGGCAGACCAACGTGATCGGCGTCTGGTTCACCGTCGACGCGGCCCACCAACGGCAGATGATGGCCTCGAAGGGGCCGGAACTGGCCCGAGCGAAGGACGCCATCCGCACCCAGACGGCGAACGCGGACCGCGTCCTGAACGGCAGCGGCTAAGGACACCGGCGACCGCACGAGACACGGGTGGTACGGGTGGGGCGGGTGGCACGGGCGACCACCTGCCGCAGAAGATCCTCCGGTGCTTCAATGTCACCCCCGGGCGGAGGAGCGGCGGCATGGGTGCGCAGTCAGGCAGGGTCCTGGTGACCGGCGGGAGCGGTTTCGTCGGCAGTCACCTGGTACGGCGACTGCTGGAGCGCGGCTACGAGGTGCACGCCACCGTGCGCAGCCTCGCGAACGCGGCGAAGGTGCGGCCGCTGCGGGACATGCAGGACGAATTCCCCGGCGGACTCAGTCTGTTCGAGGCGGACCTCCTCCAACAGGGCTCCTTCGACGAGGCCATGGCGGGCTGCCGGGTGGTCTTCCACGTCGCCTCCCCCTTCTTCATGCCGGAGAAGATCAAGGACGGCCAGAAGGACATGGTCGACCCGGCCCTGATCGGCACCCGCAACGTCCTGGCCGGCATCGAGCGGACGCCGTCCGTGGAGCGGATGGTGTTCACCTCCACGGTCGGCGCGATCTTCGGCGACTACGCCGACGTGCGGGACATGGAGGGGCAGATCCTCTCGGAGAGGTACTTCAACACCAGCAGCACGGTGGAGAACAACCCGTACCACTACGCCAAGACGGTCGCCGAACGCGCGGCCTGGGACGCGGAGGCCGCGCAGAACCGCTGGCGCATGGTCTCCCTCAACCCCGGTCTGATCCTGGGTCCTTCCCTCACCCCCGCCTCCGAGTCCGGCAGCCTCTTCCTCCTGGAGGAACTGTTCAAGGGCTACTTCTTCTACGGCGCCCCGGACTTCAGCTTCACCACCGTCGACGTCCGTGACGTGGCCGACGCGCACATCGCCGCCGCCGAGAAGCCCGACGCGAAGGGCCGTTACATCCTGGCCGCCCGGACGATGACGTCGTTCCACGAGATGTCCCGCGTCATCCGCGCCCGCCACCCCCGTGCCCGGCGCCTCCCGCGCACCGCGCTCCCGCACTGGCCGGTCCGGGTCCTGGGCCCCGCGTTCGGGCTCACCCAGGACTACATCCGCAAGCACCTCGGCATCCGCTTCGAGGTGGACAACAGCCGCAGCGTGAACGAACTGGGCCTCGCCTACCGGCCGGTGGAGGAGACGGTCCTCGACCATTACGAGGCGTGGCGCCGACAGCACGGCAGACGCTGATCCTCACCTGCGGGAACGGGCGCACGCGACGAAGGTCACAGTTACATCTCACCCTTTTCACACTTCAATCTTCACGCGAGCCTCACAAGTTCGTTAGGTTTACGACGAACAGCACGACGGAAGGGGCATGTCTTTCATGGCGCCGGATCGAACTTCGCGCAATGGAGGGTCCAGCCTCCCGGCCAAGCGCAACTCCGCGCTCGCGACGGCCGCGATGGCCTCCGCGGCTCTGCTGTCCCAGACCGGGAACGCCGCCGCCGACGAGGGCCCCAGCCGCGACGAGGTCAACCGGCGGATCACCAACCTCTACGACCGCGCCGAGAACGACTCCGGTACCTACAACGCCACCCGCGCGGCCGGTACGGCGTCCAGCACCCGCGGCCGTACCCCCGCGGCGACCGGCGGGTCCCGCAGCTCCGAGGGTGATCCCTCGCTCGCCGCCCTCGCCAAGCAGTGGTACGGAGTGGGGCGCGCGAAGCTGGGCCCGTTCGTCGAGGCGACCCTGCCGAGGGACCGGGTTCCGGCCCCGGCGGCCGAGACGCGTCGTCAGCGGCCCGCGGAGGCCCCCGCGGCACGTGCGCCGAAGCCGGCCGAGCAGCCCCTGCCCGAGCTGACCGCCAAGCCGATGCTCGCCCTGCCGGCCGCACCTCGGACGGCACCGGCCGCCCTCGCCGCCGTACCGGACCAGTCCCCCGCCTGGGCACCGGATCCGGCATCGCAGCCCCTCACCGGCACCGGCGAGATACCCACCGTGGGCACCCCGCAGCTCGAGACGGGCTTCCCGGAGTACAGCACCCAGACCAGCACGGGCTTCCCCGCCTACGGCGCCCGGACCGGCACCGGCCTCCCCGAGTACAGCACGCAGACGGGCACGCCCCTCCCGGGCCACGGCACCCGGACCGGCACCGGTGTCCCGGCGTACAGCGGCCAACTCACCACCGGTTTCCCCGAGTACCCCACCGGCCTCCCCGACCAGACCGGCCAACTCCCCACCGGCGTCCCGGAATACCCCACCCAGGTCGCCACCGGCCTGCCCGAGTACACCGGCCAGCTCAGCAGCGGTCAGCCCGACAGAACGGGCCAGTTCAGCACCGTTCTCCCCGACAGCACGGGCCAGTTCAACACCGCGCTCCCCGACAGCACAGGCCAGTTCGACACCGCCCTCCCCGACAGCACAGGCCAGTTCAACACCGCCCTCCCCGAGTACACCGGCCAATTCGCCACCGGTCTCCCCAAGCGGACCGGCCAATGGGCCGCCGGCCTGCCCGAGTACACCCCGCAAGCCCCCGCCGCCCTCCCTGGCGGCACAGGCCAGTTCGACACCGCCCTCCCCGGCAACACAGGCCAGTTCAACACCGCCCTCCCCGACAGCACAGGCCAGTTCAACACCGCCCTCCCCGACAGCACAGGCCAGTTCAGCGCCCCCCTCCCCGGTTACGCCCCCCAGCCCAGCCCGCGCGTCGCCGAATACGCCACCGACCTCGGCACCCCGCTCGCCACGGTCACCGCAGCCCCGGCTCCCACCCCGGCCCCGGCCCCCGCGCTCCCCACCATCCCCTCCCCCCGCTCCCCCGAACCGCAGTGGCAGACCCCACAGCAGACCGCCGCCCCCGCCTCCCTCCCCACCGCCGACCCCGGTTACGACTCGAAGGTCATCCAGGTGCTCGCCTTCGCCCGCTCCCAGATCGGCAAGCCCTGCGTCTGGGGCGCGGCGGGCCCGGGTTCGTACGACAACGCCGGTCTCACCCAGGCCGCCTGGAAGGTCGCCGGGGTCTCCCTGCCGCGTACCTCCCTCGGCCAGGCGAGCACCGGGACGGCGGTTCCGCTGTACGCCATGCAACCCGGCGACCTGGTCTTCTTCCACGACGACTTCAGCCACGTGGGCCTGTGCACCGGCAACGGCATGATGATCCACGCGCCGGGCCCGGGGGCGTCGATCCGTGAGGAGTCGATCTACCCGACCGGCGAGTCGATCATCCGCGGCGCGGTCCGACCCGCCTGACCCCGACGAGGCCGGTCCGGCGCCAAGAGACCTCGCACGACACACGCACACCCCTGGACGCCCCAGGAACCCCTCCCCTAGGGTGATCGAGAAAGCGCTTTCTGGCCTGACCATGCCAACCAGGGGAGCGTCTCGTGGCGCACGAGCAGCCGCACCAGCAATGGACCCGCAAGTCCTTCCTGAGGGGGATGGCCGTCGTCGGCGCGGCCCCCTTCCTCCCCGCCCTGACCCCGGGGAACGCCCGGGCCGCCGCCGCGG
Source organism: Streptomyces sp. LS-MS-L19 (assembly GCF_058382285.1). Taxonomy (NCBI): domain Bacteria; kingdom Bacillati; phylum Actinomycetota; class Actinomycetes; order Kitasatosporales; family Streptomycetaceae; genus Streptomyces; species Streptomyces sp. LS-MS-L19. Next base: position 1,173,536 of record NZ_JBYCLL010000001.1, read on the forward strand.
ACCACCCCGACTTCCCGCTGGTGGCCGACGGCACGGCCGTCCCCGTCCTCGTGGACGCTGCGGACGACCCCGCCGTCGTCCGCGCGGCCGGCGACCTCCAGGCGGACGTGGAACGGGTCTCGGGAGCGAGACCCGAGCTCCTCCCCACGCTCCCCCGAAGCGCCCCGCTGCTCGTCCTGGTGGGCACCCTCGGCGCGAGCCCCGCCATCGACCGCCTCGTCAAGCGGGGCCGCCTGGACGTCTCCCGGGTGAAGGGCCGCTGGGAGGCGTCGGTGACCCGGGTGGTCGAGCGCCCGTTCCCCGGTGTCGGCCGCGCCCTGGTGATCGCGGGCAGCGACCGGCGCGGCACGGTCTACGGGATCTACGACACCTCGGAGCGCATCGGGGTCTCGCCCTGGTACTGGTGGGCCGACGTCCCCGTGGAGCACCGGGACACCGTGACGGTCCCCGCCGGTCCCTTCACCCGCCAGGAACCGTCGGTCCGCTATCGCGGCGTCTTCATCAACGACGAGCAGAACATGACCACGTGGTCGCACCGCACCCAGGAGCCCGACAAGAACATCGGCCCCGAGACGTACAAGCGGGTCTTCGAGCTGCTGCTCCGTCTCAAGGCCAACTACCTGTGGCCCGCGATGCATCCGTACTCCGACTTCTTCAACAAGTACCGGGAGAACCCCGAACTCGCCGACCGCTACGGCATCGTCGTCGGCTCCAGCCACCCGGAAGCCCTGCTGCGCAACGGCGTCCACGAGTGGGAGCCGTGGATCGCCGAGCACCCGAACGCGGACGGCACCGCGCCGGTCTACGACTACACGGTCAACCCCGCCGTCATCTCCGACTACTGGAGAGCACGGGCGAGGCAGAACGCGGCGTACGAGAGCAGCTGGACGCTCGGCATGCGCGGTCTGCACGACAGCGCGCTGGAGACGAAGTACGCGCCCACGATCCCGGAGAAGGTCGTGGTCATGAACGACATCATCGCCGACCAGCGCCGGATCCTCGCCGAAGAGGTCGGTGCCGCCGCCGAGCCGCAGATCTTCATCCCGTACAAGGAGGTCCTGGACCTGTACAACGCGGGTGTCCAGGTCCCGGACGACGTCACCCTGATCTGGCCCGACGACAACCACGGCAACATGCGCCAGCTGCCGAACGACGCGGAGCGGGCGCGGCCGGGCGGCAACGGGATCTACTACCACCTCTCCTACTGGGGCCGCCCGAAGAGCTACCTCTGGCTGGACACCACCCAAGTGGCCAAGGTCTGGCAGGAGTTGCGGAGGGTGTACGAGCACGGCACCGACCGTATGTGGATCTTCAACGTGGGGGACCTCAAGTCGATCGAGACAGGTCTGTCCTTCGCGATGGACATGGCGTGGGACGTGGACCGCTGGGAGTCCGGCGAGGTCGAGGGTTTCCTGGCCGAGTGGTACGGGCGGCAGTTCGGTCGGCGCCACGCCCGGGAGATCGCGTCGATCCGCACGGAGTACTACCGCCTCGCCGGGGAGCTGCGCCCCGAGTTCATCGCCGCGGGACTGGTCTCCGTCGTCCACCACGGCGACGAGGCGGGGCGCCGGATGGCGGCGTACGAACAGCTCCTCGCCCGCGTCCGGGCGGTGGGGGCGGAAGTGCCGGAGGCCTATCGGGACGCCTTCTACGAGCTGGTCGAATACCCGGTGCACGGGGCCTGGTTGATGAACCTGAAGTACTACTGGGCGGACCGCAACGCCCTCGCGGTCCGGCAGGGCCGGGGGGCCGGCGCGAACCGTTTCGCGGACCTGGCGCTCGCCGCGCACTCGGCCGAGGCGGCCCTCACCACCCGGTACAACACCGAGGTGGCGGGCGGGAAATGGGACGGGTTCGTCAATCCGTACCCGTCCCAGATCCCGAAGGCGCCGGGGCGGCCGGCCGTCACCAGGGTGGCCCGGCAGGAGACCTCCGGGCTCGGCGTGGCGGCCGAGGGGAACGAGAGGGGGGCGGGCCGTCCGCTGTCGTTCTCGTCGTACACCCGTGACCGGCGCTTCGTCGATGTCTTCAACACCGGTTTCCTGCCGGTGGGCTGGGCGGCCGAGGCCAGTCACCCGTGGGTCGTGCTGAGCACGGCCGGTGGCTCGCTGACTGAGCAGCGGCGGGTGTGGGTGGAGATCGACTGGGCTCGGACGCCCGAGGGCGCGCAGGAGGCCACGGTCGTCGTCACCGGCGCCGGGCAGCGCTTCGAGGTGTCGCTGCGGGTGGTCAACGGTCCACGAAGGGCCCGTGGTTTCGCCGAGGCGCACGGCTGTGTGTCGATCGACGCCGCGCACGCCGACCGGCGGGTGGCGCGCGCCGGGCGCCGCTGGCGGACCGTAGGGGGCCTGGGGCGTCGTACGGGCGCCGTCGAGGCCGTGCCGTCCACGGCCGCCCCGATCACCGCCGACTTCGCCTCCCGCGCCCCCGAGTTGCGCTACCGCGTGCACTTCAGCAGCACCGGGACCTTCCCCGTCACCCTGTTCCGGCTGCCCTCGCTCGACGAGCGCGGCCGGCGCCGGGTGGCCGTCGGGCTGGACGACCAGCCGGTGACCGTGCTGTCCGGTCAGGCCGTGGCGACCGGCAACCGCGGGGACGCCTGGGCCCGGCAGGTGGAGGACGGTGTCGAGCGGCTCACCGCCACGGTGACGGTCGCCGAGGCCGGGGAACATGTGCTGCGGGTGTTCATGGTCGATCCGGCGATCGCGGTGGACCAGATCGTGATCGACACCGGTGGTCTGCCCGCCACTTATCTGGCGCCGCCGGAGAGCTTCCATCCGGTCTTCAACCCCGAACCCGTCACCGGCTCGGTTCTGGAGGCGCCGGACCAGTAGGTCCGGTTCCCGTGCGGGCCGCCGGTCCCCCGTGCCGGCGGCCCGCACGAAAAAGGAGAGACCCAGGCATCCCCACCCGTGCCCGGTCTCCCCCGCTGCGGCTGCCGGAGCGCCGATGTGCTGGAGTTATGTCGACAACTTCGATGTTGCTCGGATGAAGTGTGGGTCAGCGAGGTACTGGGCCGGTATGGGTACAACTGCGTATGAGCGGGTGCTGTCGGTCGCCGTGGCCGCGCTCCACGAACGCGACCCTGAGCGGCTGTGGCCCCTGCTGGCGGCCGAACTGCCGGCCCTGTGCGGTGGCGACGCCCTGATCTACAAGCTGGACAACTGGAACGAGAGCGAGGGCACCCTCGGGCTGTCGCCCGGTGTCACCGCGGAGTTCACGGCGCTCGGTGACGAGGAGACCGGCCTGCTGCGCGCGGGCTATCCGCTGGCCGCGCACTACGCGAGCAGACCGGACCGGGCGCCGGTGACCGCCGGCCGGGTGGCCGGTCGTTCCTGGCCGGGCAGCCCGACGGCCCGCCTGCTCGACGACCTCCTGGACGTCGACCATGTGCTCGGGATCCCGCTGCCGCGCTCGACCACCCCCATCACCGGGTGCATGGTCTACCGCTCCGGCCGGGACTTCAGCGACGACGAGCTGCGCCTCGCCGAGCAGTTGCAGCCGCTGCTGGCCGCCGTCGAGGAGCAGCGGCAGCTCCTGCGGCGACTCGACGTCCCGTCCGAGGAGGCGGCGGACCTGGCGCTCACGCCCCGGGAGACGACCGTGCTGCTCCTGCTCGGCGACGCGCTGACCGCCCTGTCGATCGGCCGCAGACTCGGGATATCGGAGCGTACGGTCCACAAGCACATCGCGAACATCTACCGCAAGCTCGGCACCCACGACCGTGTCAGCACGGTCCTGCACGCGCAGCGGCTCGGGCTCATCCCTGCGGCAGCGGCGGCCCGCCCTTGAGGCGTTCCAGGTCGGAGGGGCGGACCTGGATGACCACGATCGCGATGAGGGCCGCGACCACGGTGAAGATCGCGGCCATGACGAAGGCGGCCGAGGCTCCGGCGGTGAGGACCTCGTCGCCCCAGGAGCCCGGGAGTTGACCGGTGCGTTCGAAGATCCGGCGCTCGGCCGGGGTGGCCTGCGCGAGGAAGCGGGGGACCTGCTTCTCCGCCTCGTTGGTGCTGGCCGTGCCGAACATCGTGACCAGGATGGACAGCCCCAGCGAACCGCCCACCTGCTGCGTGGCGTTGAGGAGTCCGGAAGCCGCGCCGGTCTCCTCGTTCCGCACGTTGGAGAGCGCCATCAGGGTCAGCGAGACGAACTCCATGCCCATGCCGAGGCTGAAGACGAGCATCGGCCCGAGGACACTGCCCGCGTAGGTGGAGTGGACGTCGGTGAGGGTGAGCCAGGCGAGTCCGGCCGCCGCGAGGATCGCGCCGATCACCATGAACGGCTTGGGCCCGTAGACCGGCAGGAACCGCGAGGCGAGTCCCGCGCCGACCGCGATGACCGCGCTGACCGGCAGGAAGGCGAACCCGGTGGCCAGCGGCGAGAAGTCGAGGACGTTCTGCACGAAGAGCGTCAGGAAGAAGAACATGCCGAAGATGGCGGCCGCGAGGCACAGCATGATGCCGTAGGTGCCCGCGCGGTTGCGGTCGGCGAACATGTGCAGCGGGGTGATGGGCTGCCGGGACCGCTTCTCGATCAGCACGAACAGCACGAGGAGGACGACCGCCGCGGCGAACGAGCACAGCGTGAGCGTGTCCCGCCAGCCCTCCTGGGCGGCCCGGATGAAGCCGTACACCAGCAGCACCATGCCCGCGGTGGCGGTCAGCGCGCCGGCGATGTCGAAGTTGCCGGGGTGGCGCTCGGACTCGCGGATCCAGCGGGGCGTGGCGAGCGCGATGAGCAGCCCGATCGGGACGTTGACGAAGAGCACCCAGCGCCAGTTCAGCCACTCGACGAGGACTCCGCCGGCCAGCAGCCCGATCGCGCCGCCGCCCGCCGAGACCGCGGCGAACACCCCGAACGCCCGGTTGCGTTCGGGGCCTTCACGGAAGGTCGTGCTGATCAGCGCGAGCGAGGTCGGGGAGGCGATGGCACCGCCGACGCCCTGGAGGGCGCGCGCGGCGAGGAGTTGCCCCTCGTTCTGGGCGAGTCCGCCGAGCAGGGAGGCGAGCACGAACAGCAGCACTCCGAAGACGAACACCCGCCGTCTGCCGAGGATGTCCCCGGCCCGGCCGCCGAGCAGCAGCAGTCCGCCGAAGGTGAGGGTGTACGCGTTGACCACCCAGGCCAGGCTTGTCGTGGAGAAGTCCAGGGAGCGCTGGATGTCCGGGAGCGCGATGTTCACGATGGTGATGTCGAGCACCACCATCAGCTGGCAGGACGCGATGACCAGCAGGGCCATGACGTTGCCACCGCCGCCGGAGTCCGGTGGGGTGGTCCGTGCTGCAGAACTTGCCTGCGGGTCGGTGCTCATGGTCTCCGTACGACCGTACGCCGGTGCCGCGGCACTCACCACCCGAGCACGTGACATCCCCGGGCCGGCAGGGAGACGAACAGTCCGGAGTCGGCCAGTTCGTCTCCGTCACGGTCGTACACCGCCCCGTCGAGCAGGTCGGTCAGGCGGTGCACCCGTCCGCGCAGGTCGTCCCACGGGAGAGGCAGCCGGGCCTGGGCCGGGCGGTCGGAGTCGTTGACGACGACCAGGTGACGGGCGTCGGCGTGGGTCCAGGTCCAGGCGAGGAGATGACGGTGGGTGTCGTTGTCCGGCCAGCCCACCGGGGTCACGAGCCGCCACTCCCCGCGGCGCACGGTGGCGGCTGCGGGCAGCAGGCGGCCGTAGAACGCGCGCAGGGGTTCGTCGACGGGCTCCTCGGGCCTGCGGCTCAGGAACACGGGTGGTCGCACCCTGCGGCCCTCGAACTGGCCCTCGTGCCACAGGGTGGCGCCGGGCAGGGTGGCGACGGCCACGGCGGCCGCGCGTGCCCGGTCCTGGGGGATCACCGCGGCGACCCGGGGCTCGTCGTGGTTCTCCAGGAAGCGGACGAGCCCGTTCTGGTAGGTGAGGTCTGCTCCCAGGTGGGCGCGGACCGAGTCGGCGTCCTCGTGCAGCAGGCGGTCGTAGAGGCGCTTGTCGTAACAGTGGTCGAAGCCCTGCTGCTGGAGGGCCGCTTCGAGGTCCCAGTAGGCCTCGGCGACGAAGAGGAGACCGGGGTGGCGGGCGCGGACGCGGGGGATGACGTACGGCCAGAAGTCCTCGGCCGGGGCCGTGCCCGCGCGGTCCCCCCAGGTCTTGCCGAAGATGTCGTTCATCAGCAGCATGGCCATGTCGCAGCGCACGCCGTCGGCCTGGTCGCCGATGGACACCAGGGTCTCCACGGTCGCCTCGCGCAGTGCCTCGCTGAAGGCGTTCAGCTGGACGACGTCCGGCCAGGGCGGGAAGTAGGGGTCGCGGCCGCGGGCGACGACCTGTCCACCGGTCTCGAGGAAGTCGGCCGGGGTCCGGGCGAGATCCTCCGCGCTCCCCCGGATCAGACAGTCGGGGCGCTCGGAGAGCCAGGGATGGTCGGGGGCGATGTGGTTGGGGACGTGGTCGAGGAGCAACCTCGCTCCGCGGGCGGCGAGTCGGACGCGGGCGGCGGCGAGGCCCTCGGGGCCGCCCAGCAGGGGATCGACGACGTAGTTCCGCACGCAGTACGGCGATCCGGCGATGTCCGCCTCGGTGACATCGGGGAGGGCGTCCCGGAAGGAGGCCGTCAGACTCTCGTCGCTCAACGCGATCCGCAGTCCCGCCGGGCTGCGCTCCCACACGCCCATCAGCCAGACCGTGTCGACGCCGGGAAGCACCAAGGCGTCCCAGGCCTCCTCCGGCACCTCCCCGAGAGTCACGTGACGGCCATGACGACGGCTCAGCTCACCGAGCCACACGCGGGTGTTGATCTCGTGGATCACGGTCATGACAGCGACTCCCGTCCGCCCCGGTGCCAGTCCTCCTCGCTGATGGTGTGGAAGAGGGTCGCGGTGGCCGCCACCAGGCCGGTCCAGCCGGTCTGGTGGGAGGCGCCGAGTCCCGCGCCGTTGTCGCCGTGGAAGTACTCGTAGAAGAGGATCAGGTCCTTCCAGTGCGGGTCCTTGGCGAACACCGACTGGCCGCCGTGCACCGGCCGTCCGCCGTCGGTGCCGGGCAGGAAGGTGGCGGTGAGCCGGTCGGAGATCTCACGGGCGACCTGGTAGAGGTTGAGCCGGCGTCCGGAACCGGTCGGGCACTCCACGGTGAAGTCGGGGCCGTGGTAGGCGTGGAGGTTCAGCAGGGCGCGGATCAGCAGGATGTTCATGGGGAACCACACCGGGCCGCGCCAGTTGGAGTTCCCGCCGAACATGCCGGAGTCGGACTCGGCGGGCAGATAGCCGACGCCGAACTCCTGGCCGTGCACGTCGAAGGTGTACGGGCGCTCCGCGTGGTACTTGGACAGGGACCGGATGCCGTGCGGGCCGAGGAACTCGTCCTCGTCGAGCATGCGGGCCAGGATGCGGCGCAGCCGGTCCTCGCCGAACAGGGCGAACAGGTAGCGGCCGTCGGTGGTGGGGTCGGCTCCCGCGTGCTGTGCGACGAAGGCCTCGACGGCGGGGTGCCGTCGGATGAAGTCCCGTGCTCCTTCCACGAGTTCGGGAAACGCCCGGTCCGCCCGGCCGCCGATGACGCTCGTCGCCGCCAGCGGTATCAAGCCGACCAGGGACCGCACCTTCAAGCGGGTCGCGCTGCCGTCGGGCAGGCGCAGGACGTCGTAGAAGAAGCCGTCCTCCTCGTCCCAGAGGCTGGCGTTGTCCTTGCCGATGCGGTTCAGGGCGACGGCGATCCACGCGAAGTGCTCGAAGAGCATCTGCGCCTGCTCGACGTAGACCGGGTTCTCCACGGCGAGTTCGATGGCGATGTCGAGGAGGTTCTGGCAGTACAGGGCCATCCACGCGGTGCCGTCGGCCTGGTCCAGCTGGCCGCCGGTGGGCAGGGGCGCGCTGCGGTCGAAGACGCCGATGTTGTCGAGGCCGAGGAAGCCGCCCTGGAAGACGTTGTTGCCGTCGGCGTCCTTGCGGTTGAGCCACCAGGTGAAGTTCTTCGTCAGTTTCTGGAAGGCGTTCTCCAGGAAGGCGCGGTCGCCGCGGCCGGTGCGGTGCTTCTCCAGTTCGTAGACGAACAGCACCGCCCAGGCGTGCACGGGCGGGTTGACGTCGCCGAAGTTCCATTCGTACGCGGGGATCTGACCGTTGGGGTGGAGGTAGAGGCGGCGCAGCAGCAGGTCGAGCTGGGACTTGGCGAAGCCGATGTCGACCATGGCAAGGGGCAGAGTGTGGAAGGCGAGGTCCCATGCGGCGAACCAGGGGTACTCCCAGGTGTCCGGCATCGACATGATCTCGTCGTTGACCATGTGGTACCAGGCGCTGTTGCGGATGCGCGGGTCGGCGGCGAGCGGGTCCACGCCGTGCTCGGCGAGCCAGCGCTCCACGTCGAGGTAGTAGTACTGCTTGCTCCACAGCATTCCGGCGAGGGCCTGGCGGACGAGTCGCCGCTCCTCCTCCCCTATGGCCGGTGGGGTGATGCCGGCGTAGAAGGTGTCGGCCTCGGCGCGGCGGACGTCGAGCACGGCGTCGAACTCGCTCCAGGGGTCGGTGCGTTCGGTGTCGGTGAGGCGCAGTCGGATGCGGGTGCTGTCCCCGGCAGGGATCGTCAGCACGTGGTGGACGGCGGCCTTGGTGCCGGTGCCGGCGGGGTTGACGGCGTCCGTCTCGCCGTGAACCACGTACCGGTCGATGCCGTCCTTCACGTACGGGGTGGTGTTGGGGCTGCCGAAGACGCGCTCGTTGTTGGTCTCGTTGTCGGTGAACAGCGTTTCGCCGTGGTGGTGGAGCCACCGTGGGCCCAGCTCCTCGTGGTCGGCTCGGATCGCCCCGTCCGTGGCGTGCAGCGCGGGGACCGCGGTGCCGCCCGCCCAGGACCAGGTGTGCCGGAACCACAGGGTCGGCAGGAGGTGCAGCACCGCTTCGTCGGGGCCCCTGTTGTGCGCGGTGATCTCGACCAGGAGGTCTTCCGGTCCTGCCTTGGCGTACTCGACGAACACGTCGAAGTAGCGGTCCTCGTCGAAGATGCCGGTGTCGAGGAGTTCGTACTCGAAGTCCTTCCGGCCGCGGGCCCGGTTGCCGGCGACGAGGTCGCCGTAGGGGAACTCGCCCTGCGGGTACTTGTACAGGTACTTCATGTACGAGTGGGTGGGCGTGTTGTCGAGGTGGAACCAGTACTCCTTGGCGTCCTCGCCGTGGTTGCCCTCCGCGTTGGTCAGGCCGAACATCCGTTCCTTGAGGAGGGGGTCGCGGCCGTTCCACAGGGCGAGCGCGAAGCACAGCCTTTGTTTGTCGTCGCTGATCCCGGCGATGCCGTCCTCGCCCCAGCGGTAGGCGCGGGAGCGGGCCTGGTCATGGGTGAAGTACGACCAGGCGTCGCCGTTCTCGCTGTAGTCCTCGCGGACGGTGCCCCACTGACGTTCGCTCAGGTACGGCCCCCAGCGCCGCCAGGGGGCCGTGCCCGCGTCGGCCTCGGCCAGCCTCCGGCGCTCGGCGTCCGGTGTGCCGCTTCCAGTCGTCATCCGCCCGTCCTCCTCGCCGTCCGGGACATGCGTCCAGACTTGGCCCGGGAGAAGCGGGCCGCAAGAGTGATGAGCTGTATGGAAGCGGGCATCACCGTTCCGGCCGAAGGCCTCAGCCGATCTCGACCAGCAGGTCACCGCCCTCCACCTGCTGGACCTTGTTGATGGCGAGCCGGGACACCCGACCGGCCTTCGACGCCGTGATCGTGGCCTCCATCTTCATCGCCTCGATGGTGGCCACGGTCGCCCCTGCCGCCACCTCGTCGCCCTCGGCGACCACCAGCGTGACCACGCCGGCGAAGGGGGCGGCGACATGGCCGGGGTCGGACCGGTCGGCCTTCTCGGTGGTGGGGATGTCCGAGGAGGCGGCGACATCGCGGATCTGGATGGGCCGCAGCTGGCCGTTGAGCGTGGACATCACCGTGCGCATGCCCCGCTCGTCGGCCTCGCCGATGGCCTCGAGGGCGATGAGGAGCCGGACGCCGGGCTCCAGGTCGACGGCGTACTCCTTGCCCGGGCGCAGGCCGTAGAAGAAGTCCTTGCTGTCCAGGAGGCTGGTGTCGCCGTAGGACTGGCGGTGCGTCTCGAACTCGCGGGTCGGAGCCGGGAACAGCAGCCGGTTCAGGGTCGAGCGGCGGTCCTTCTCCAGGCCCTCGCGGTCCTCGGCGTTCAGTTCCTGGACGGGCTTGGCGTCGGCGCGGCCCTGGAGGGCCTTGCTGCGGAAGGGCTCGGGCCAGCCGCCGGGTGGGGTGCCGAGCTCGCCGCGCAGGAAGCCGATGACCGAGTCGGGGATGTCGAAGCGGTCCGGGGTCTCCTCGAACTCCTTCGGCGACACGCCCGCCCCGACCAGGTGCAGGGCGAGGTCGCCGACCACCTTCGAGGACGGGGTGACCTTGACCAGGTGGCCGAGGATGCGGTCGGCGGCCGCGTACATCGCCTCGATGTCCTCGAAGCGGTCGCCGAGACCGAGGGCGACGGCCTGGGTGCGCAGGTTGGAGAGCTGACCGCCGGGGATCTCGTGGTCGTAGACCCGCCCGGTCGGGGAGGCCAGGCCCGCCTCGAAGGGGGCGTACACGCGGCGCACGCTCTCCCAGTACGGCTCCATGTCGCCGACGGCCCGCAGGTCGAGGCCGGTCGGCCGGTCGGAGTGGTCGGTCGCGGCGACGATCGCGGAGAGGGAGGGCTGCGAGGTGGTCCCGGCCATGGAGGCCACGGCCCCGTCCACGGCGTCCGCGCCCGCCTGGATCGCGGCCAGGTAGGTGGCGAGCTGGCCGCCCGCGGTGTCGTGGGTGTGGATGTGCACCGGCAGGTCGAACTCGCGGCGCAGCGCCGAGACCAGCTTGGCGGCGGCGGGGGCGCGCAGCAGGCCCGCCATGTCCTTGACGGCCAGGACGTGGGCCCCGGCCTCGACGATCTGCTCGGCGAGGCGCAGGTAGTAGTCGAGGGTGTAGAGGCGCTCGTTCGGGTCGGACAGGTCCGAGGTGTAGCAGAGGGCGACCTCGGCGATCGAGGTGCCGGTGGCGCGTACGGCGTCGATGGCGGGGCGCATCTGGCTGACGTCGTTGAGGGCGTCGAAGATGCGGAAGATGTCGATGCCGGTCTCGGCGGCCTCCTGCACGAAGGCGTCGGTGACCTCGGTCGGGTACGGGGTGTAGCCGACGGTGTTGCGGCCGCGCAGCAGCATCTGGAGGCAGATGTTGGGGACGGCCTCGCGCAGGGCGGCGAGCCGCTCCCAGGGGTCCTCGGCGAGGAAGCGCAGGGCGACGTCGTAGGTGGCACCGCCCCAGCACTCCAGGGAGAGCAGCTCGGGCAGGGTACGGGCGACGGCCGGGGCGACCGCGAGCATGTCCTTGGTGCGGACGCGGGTCGCGAGCAGGGACTGGTGGGCGTCGCGGAAGGTGGTGTCGGTGACGCCGATGGTCGGGGACTCGCGCAGCCGGCGGGCGAAGCCCTCGGGGCCCAGCTCGGTGAGCTTCTGCTTGGAGCCCGCGGGCGGCTCGATGTCCGGTGTCGCGGGCAGCTTGGAGACGGGGTCGATCGACTCCGGGCGTTCGCCGTGCGGCTTGTTGACCGTCACGTCGGCCAGGTAGGTGAGCAACTTGGTGCCACGGTCGGCGGAGTGACGGGCCGTCAGCAGGTGCGGGCGCTGCTCGATGAACGACGTGGTGACGTTGCCGGCCTGGAAGTCCGGGTCGTCCAACACCGCTTGGAGGAAGGGGATGTTGGTGGCCACACCGCGGATGCGGAACTCGGCGACGGCACGCCGGGCCCGGTTGACCGCGGTGGTGAAGTCCCGGCCCCGGCAGGAGAGTTTGACCAGCATCGAGTCGAAGTGGGCGCTGATCTCCGTACCGGCGTGGGTCGTTCCGCCGTCGAGCCGGATGCCGGAGCCGCCGGGCGAGCGGTAGGCGCTGATACGGCCGGTGTCCGGGCGGAAGCCGTTGGCGGGGTCCTCGGTGGTGATACGGCACTGGAGGGCGGCGCCGTGCAGCCGAATCGTGTCCTGGGAGAGGCCGAGGTCGGCGAGGGTGGCGCCGGCCGCGATCCGGAGCTGGGCCTGGACGAGGTCGACGTCGGTGACCTCCTCGGTGACCGTGTGCTCGACCTGGATGCGCGGGTTCATCTCGATGAAGACGTGGTTGCCGCTGCGGTCGAGGAGGAACTCGACGGTGCCCGCGTTGCGGTAGCCGATCTCGCGGGCGAAGCGGACGGCGTCGGCGCAGATGCGGTCGCGCAGCTCGGGGTCGAGGTTGGGCGCGGGGGCGAGCTCGATGACCTTCTGGTGGCGGCGCTGCACCGAGCAGTCGCGCTCGTAGAGGTGGATGACGTTGCCCTCGCCGTCAGCGAGGATCTGCACCTCGATGTGGCGGGGCTCGACGACGGCCTTCTCCAGGAAGACGGTCGAGTCGCCGAAGGCCGAGGCGGCCTCGCGCGCGGCCGCCTCGATGGACTCGCGGAGCTGGGCGGGATCCTCGACCCTTCGCATACCGCGCCCGCCACCACCCGCGACGGCCTTCACGAAGACGGGGAAACCGATCTCGTCGGCGGCCGCGACCAGCTCGTCCACGTCGGTGGAGGGCGCCGAGGAGCCGAGCACCGGCACGCCGGCGGCGCGGGCGGCCGCGACCGCGCGGGCCTTGTTGCCGGTCAGTTCGAGGATGTCGGCGCTGGGTCCGACGAAGGTGATGCCGGCCTCCTCGCAGGCGCGCGCGAGCTCGGGGTTCTCGGAGAGGAAGCCGTAGCCGGGGTAGACGGCGTCGGCGCCTGCCTGGCGGGCGGCGCGGATGATCTCGTCGACGGAGAGGTAGGCCCGCACGGGATGGCCCGGTTCGCCGATCTCGTAGGCCTCGTCGGCTTTGAGTCGGTGCAGTGAGTTGCGGTCCTCGTGCGGGAAGACGGCGACCGTCCTCGCGCCCACCTCATAACCCGCGCGAAACGCGCGAATCGCGATCTCACCACGGTTGGCGACCAGTACCTTGCGGAGCATTCCCGTTCCCTTCGGCCTGCCGGTGACGCCCCCATGTTCTCGGCAAAGCCCGCCTGTGGCCATGAGAGTCAGGTCACGTGTCGCGGACGGTTTGAGGATGATCCGCGCAGGTACCGGAGGGTGTCCGGCGGGCGGCGGGTGTTCGACGGGCGGCGCGTGTCCGGCCGGCGGCGCTGATCACTTCACGGTTCCGGTGAAGAAGGTGACCGGTCGCTCCAGGCGCTCCCCGTCCACGGTGAGGTCGACGGCCTCGTTGTAGAAGGCGAGCAGTCCCCTGACCGCGCCGACGGCGGGGAGCGGGTCCGGGTAGCTCCAGACGATGTTGGCGTGGCCGCCGGTGGACCAGTACTCGGCGGTGCCCTTGTAGGGGCAGTCGGTGTGGTGGTCGGTGGGTTCGAGGAGGTCGAGCCGGACGTCCTCGCGCGGGAGGTAGTAGCGGGTGGGCAGGCCCGTCTCGAAGAGCAGGACGGGTCGGCGGGTGTCCGCGACGACCGTCCCGTCGACCTCGACGACGACATGGCGGCTGCTGGGCATGGCGTCGACGCGTTTGTGCGGGTCCCGGGGGTGGACGAAGATCTCTTCCTCCTCCTCGTACCAGTGGTCGAGGCCGGTCCCCCAGCGCCGGAACCACGCGAAGGCGATGTGGTCGGCGAGGTCGGCGGCCGGGAAGGTCCAGGCGGCGTTCTCCACGACCTCGCCGTCGACTTCGAGGTCGTAGAAGACCTGTGAGCCGGTGTGGCTTCCGGTCCGCGGGTTCTTGGCGGGCCGCAGCAGGTCCTCGCGGACGTCGGCGCGCGGGAAGGCGTAGAGCGGGACGGGGACGTCCGGTTCCCAGACGAGGACGGGGTGCCGGCTGTCGACGACCGTGACGTCTCCCTTGCGGCCGCGCACCCAGCGCTCGCTGGGCTCCCAGAGCAGGCCTTCCGGGGTGGTCCGTACGTTGCGTGCGGTGGGGAAGGTGGTCATGGTGGTTCTCCCTTCACCTCTTGGGGAAGTGCACGTCTTCGGTTGGTTCGTTTCTTCGGGAAGTTCACGTCTTGAGGAAGTCGGCCAGTCCCGTCAGGAGTCGGTCGACGTCCTCCGTGTCGTTGTAGGGGGCGAGGCCCACGCGCAGGCCGCCGGTGTCGCCGAGGCCGAGGTGGCGGGAGGCCTCGACGGCGTAGAAGGAGCCGGCCGGGGCCTGGACACCGCGCTCGGCGAGGAAGCCGTACGCGTCGGCGGTGTCGTGCTGGTCGAAGGTGAGCAGCACGGTGGGGGTGCGGTCGGCGGCCCTGGAGTGGACGGTGATCCCGTCGAGCGCGGCCAGCCCCTCGTCGATGCGCCCGCGCAGGACGTGTTCGTGGGCTTCGAGTGCGGCGAACCCGGCGGTCAGGCGCTCGCGGCGGGTGCCGGTGGCGTCCGGGTCCAGCTGCTCGGCGAGGAAGTCGACCGCCGCTGTCGTCCCGGCGAGGAACTCGTAGGGCAGGGTGCCGAGTTCGAAGCGCTCGGGGACGGCGTCGGTGGAGGGCAGCAGCTTGTCCGGGCGCAGGGTCTCCAGCAGCTCGGGGCGGGCGGCGAGGACTCCGTGGTGCGGGCCGAGGAACTTGTACGGGGAGCAGACGAAGAAGTCGGCGCCCAACTCCTCCAGGTCCACGAGGGAGTGGGCGGTGTGGTGGACGCCGTCCACGTAGAGGAGGGCGCCGACCTCGTGGGCTACTCGGGCCATCGCGGGGATGTCGGGGCGGGTGCCGATCAGGTTGGAGGCGGCGGTGACGGCGACGAGCCGGGTGCGCTCGGAAAGGACGGCCCGGAGCGCGTCGACGGTCAACTCCCCCGTCTTCGGGTCGAAGTCGGCCCAGCGGACGGTTGCGCCCGACTGGACCCAGGGGCGGATGTTGGCGTCGTGGTCGAGGCGGGTGACGACCACCTCGTCGCCGGGCGACCAGGTCCTGGCAAGGGTGCGGGAGAAGTCGTAGGTGAGCTGGGTGGCGCTGCGGCCGAAGACGATCCCCGACGGGTCCGCGCCGAGGAGGTCTGCCATGGCCCGGCGGGCCCCGGTGACGATCCGCTCGGCGTTGCGCTCCCCCAGGGTGATCCGTCCCCGGTTCGAGAGGGGCTGGGCCAGCGCGTCGGCGATGGCCCGGATGACCGGCTCCGGCGTCTGGGTCCCGCCGGGCCCGTCGAAGTGCGCGGTACCGGCGGCGAGGGCCGGGAAACGGGAGCGGAGGGCGGCGATGTCGTACGTCACGTGGGGCTCCTTGATCCGGCCGGAATGCGGTGCTCCCAGCCTGTCACGCCAACGGCGGGGTCTCACGGCGATGCCGGCCTGTCAGGCAGCCCGGAGGGTCTCGCGGTGGGCCCGGCCTGTCACGCCGCCCGCCCGGTCTCACGGTGGGCCCGGCCTGTCGCCCCGAGCACAGGCCTCGCGGCGATCCCAGCCTCTCGCCCCGACCCCGCGGCCTCATAGTGATCCCGGCCCGTCACACCGCCCGCAGGGCCTCGCAGTGGGCCCGCCTCGTCGCCCCGAGCACAGGCCTCGCCGCGATCCCGCCACCCGGACCCCGCGGTCTCACGGCGATCTCAGCCTGTCACGGCGCCCGGAGGGTCTCGCGCTGATCCCGGCCTCTCGCCCCGACCCCGCCGCCTCCGGGCGGATCCCGGCCTCTGGCCTGTCACGCCGTCCGCAGGGGCCCGCGGTGATCCCGGCCCGTCACACCGCCCGCAGCGTCTCCCGGTAGGCCCGGTTCGTGGCCATCAGGCCGTCGAGGGCGTCGCGGGTGCGGATCAGTTCGGCGATGTGGTCGGTGAGACGGTCGCGTTCCTCGGCCATCCGCTCCAGCGCGGCGTCGGACGTCTCCGCGCTGGGCGCGTCGACGCACGGCAGCAGTTCGATGATCGTACGGCTGGACAGTCCGGCCGTGTACATCCGCTGGAGGAACGACACCCGCTCGACCGCGTCCTCGGTGTAGTGCCGCTGCCCGCTCGCGCTGCGCCTGCTGGTGAGCAGCCCCTGCTCCTCGTAGTAGCGCAGGGCCCGGACACTGACCCCGGCCCGCGCCGAGAGCTCCCCGATCCGCATGTGTTCCTCCCGAACGGACTTGACCCTCACATCGACGTCAGGTTTTAGCGTAACCGCGTCCCCGGACACGGGGACGACGGATCACGAAGGAGACGTGACGTGACGACGCTTTTCACCGGATTCCAGCTGGGCGGACTGCGGCTGCCCAACCGGGTGGTCATGGCCCCGATGAGCCGGGTGCGGGCCGCCGCGGGTGGTCTGGCGACGCCCTCGATGGCGCGCTACTACGCCCAGCGGGCCTCCGCCGGCCTGATCGTCAGCGAGGGGGTGCAGCCGAGTCTGATCGGGCAGTCCAATCCGGGTACCCCGGGGCTCTACACCGACGAGCAGGTGGCCTCGTGGCGCCCGGTGACGGAGGCCGTGCACATCAACGGCGGCCGGATCTTCGCCCAGATCATGCACGGCGGCCGGGTCTCGCACCCGGACACCACCGGACTGCGGCCCGTCGGGCCCTCGGCCGTCCCGGCCACCGGAGAGGTGTTCACCCCCACGGGACCGCAGGCCGCCCCGGTGCCGCGGGCGCTGCGCACGGACGAGGTGGGCGAGCATGCCGGGTCGTACGCCGAGGCCGCCCGCCGTGCCGTCGACGCCGGGTTCGACGGGGTGGAACTGCACGGCGCCAACGGCTACTTGATCTCGCAGTTCCTCTCCTCCAACGCCAACCTGCGCACCGACCGGTACGGCGGCTCGGTGGCGGGCAGGATCCGGTTCGCGGTGGAGGCGGCCGCCGCGACCGTGGACGCCGTGGGCGCGGACCGGACCGGGATCCGGCTCTCACCGGGCGGCGGATTCTGGGGAGTCGAGGAGACCGACGCCCCCGAGCTGTACACCGCGCTGCTGGCCGAGCTGGCTCAACTCGACCTGGCTTACGTCCATCTGGAGGCCACCGCCCCCGAGGAGACGCTCGTCGCCCTGCGCCGGGCCTGGCCGGGAGCCCTCGTCATGAACCCGGTGCTGCCGATGGGCGCCAAGCAGACCGGCCGCGGTGAGGCCGACCACTGGCTCGGACTCGGCGCCGATCTCATCAGCTTCGGCCGCGCGTTCATCGCCAACCCGGACCTGGTCGAGCGGCTGCGCACCGGGCTGCCGATCGCGCCCGCCGAGGAGGCCACGTACTTCGAGGGCGGCGACCGCGGCTATCTCACTTATCCCGCATACCAGTACACGGCGTGACGTCCAGGCCGCGAGGACACCACGAAAGGGTAACGAAGGTCAACCAGAGGCAATGTGCGGTGGTCTAGCCCGGCATGAAGATCTCTTTCCTGCTCCACAACGCCTATGGGATCGGAGGCACGATCACCACCACGTTCAATCTGGCCCAGGCGCTGGCCCGACGGCACGACGTGGAGATCATCTCGGTGCTGCGGCACCGGGAGCTCCCCAACTTCGTGCTGGATCCCCGGGTTTCGCTGCGGCCGCTGGTCGATCTCAGACAGGAGAAGGAGCACCCCTTACATCTGAGACCGGCGCGGGTGTTCCCGCGAGCCGAGTACCGGTACGGCCAGTACAGCGAGTTGACGGACCAGCGCATCGCCGAGGCCCTCGCCGCGACCGACGCGGACGCGGTGATCGGCACCCGGCCCGGGCTCAACGTGCACCTCGCGCGGGAGGCGCCCGGCCATGTCGCCCGGGTCGGGCAGGAGCACCTCACCCTGGACAACCACTCGCCCCGGCTGCGGTCCGCGCTGCGCCGGGCCTACCGCGGGCTCGACGTGCTCACCACGGTCACCGAGGCGGACGCGGCCTCCTACCGGCGCCGGATGCGGCTGCCCGGCGTACGCGTGAAGGCGCTCGCGAACAGCGTGCCGGATCCCGTGCTGCCGGCCGCCGACGGCTCCGCCAAGGTGGTCGTCGCGGCCGGGCGACTGGTCAGGGTGAAGCGGTACGACCTTCTCGTCGAGGCCTTCGCCGCGGTCGCCGCCCGGCATCCGGACTGGCAGCTGCGCATCTACGGCAAGGGGGAGGAGCACGACCGGCTGCGGCAGCTGATCACCGACCTGAAGCTGTGGAACAACGTCTTCCTGATGGGGGCGGCGGCCCCCATGGAGGCCGAGTGGGTCAAGGGCTCGATCGGGGCGGCCACCTCCGACTTCGAGCCCTTCGGCATGACCATCGTCGAGGCGATGCGCTGCGGACTGCCCGTCGTGAGCACCGACTGCCCCCACGGGCCCGCCGAGATCATCGCGGACCGAGTGGACGGACGGCTGGTGCCGGTCGGCGACCGGGACGCGCTGGCCGGGGCCCTGCTGGAGCTGGTCGGGGACGACGAGCTGCGCCGCCGTATGGGCAGGGCGGCGCTCGAGAACGCGCGACGGTTCGCTCCCGAGCCGGTCGTCGAGCAGGCCGAGGAGCTCATCGCGGAGGCGGTCGCGGCCCGCCGGGCGGGGCGGCCGGTGGTACGGGAACGCCAGGGCGGGGCCCTGTCCGCCCGGGGTTCCGCCGCCAGGGACACCGCGCTGGTCGCGGCGAGCGGCGCGCTGCGCCTCGTACGGAAGGGACGGTCATGACCACACCACGCGCCGGGTGCGCGGTCGACGCGGACGGCAGGATCACCTTCGAGGTGCCGCGGGCGCACGGCCGCGGTCTCCTGCTGCGGCTGCGTCCGAAGAAGGGGCAGCCCGAGGAGAGCCTGCACGTTCTCGACCTGCTCGACCCGGACGCGGCCGACGAGGGGCGGGCGCGTGCCGTGCTGGAAGCCGATCCGGTGCTTCCGGAGGGGCGGTGGGACGTGTATCTGCTCCAGGGCGCCGAGCGGACGCGGCTGCGCCCGGGTCCGCGGGATCTGCGCGCGCTGGTCGACGGGCATCTGCGGGAGCGGCGGGGCCCGTTGGCCGTACGGGTCCCCTACGTCACCGTGGACGGTTTCCTGGCGGTGCGCACCTGGCTCAGGCCCGCGCACGCGGAGGTCGACCGCATCGACGTCACGGACCGGACCCTGACGGTCGCGGCCCGGCTGCACGGTTCCCCGCTCACCGAGGACGCCCGCGTGGAGCTGCGGCTGCGGCGGGACAAGGCCGTCACCCGGACGCTGGAGCCCCTGGTGGATGCGGACGGCCGCGGGTTCTCCTGCACCGTCGACGGCACACCGGCCCTGGACACCGGGATCTGGGACCTGTTCCTACGGCCCGCTCCCGGCGCCCCGACGATCCGGCTCGCCCGGCTCCTGGACGACGTGGCGGACCGCAAGCAGGTCTTCGTGTATCCGGGGGCCACGGTCGGGGGTGCGGTCGTGCGGCCGTACTACACGGTCGACAACGACCTGTCCCTGGAGGTGACGCGGGCGGGCTGAGACACCTCCCTGGTGAGGTTTGCCCCCACTGCACGTGCGGGGCGGCTCGGCTCACCCCCAACGCACGTGCAGGGTGGGCGGCTTGCGGAAGACCAGGCCGTGCGGGGCGGTGGGGTGGTCGGGGTCGAGGCGGAGGGCCGGGAGGCGGTCGAGCAGGTGCCGTAGGGCGATCCTGGTCTCCAGGCGGGCCAGGTGGGCGGCGAGGCAGTAGTGCGGGCCGTGCGCGAAGGCCAGTTGGAGGCGGGCGTTCTCGCGGCGGACGTCGAAGCGGTCGGGGTCCGGGAAGACCGCGGGGTCGCGGTTGGCGCCGGTCAGGGAGACGGTGACGAGGTCGCCCTCGCGGATCGCGGCCGGGCCGAGGGCGGTGTCGCGGGTGGCGTAGCGGTCGACGACCGCCGCGCCGGGTTCCAGGCGCAGGGACTCCTCGATCGCGCCGTCGAGGAGAGCGAAGTCGCTCCGGACCAAGGCGAGTTGGGCGGGGTGCCGGAGGAGGTGGAGCAGCGCGTTGGTGATCATCGCCTCCGTGGTCTCTATGCCGCCGAACATCAACACCGCGGCGTTGGAGGCCACTTCGGGCAGGGTCAGCCGGTCGGCCGCCGCCGCGAGGAGCGAGGTCCCGGCTCCTTCCCCGACGGTGGCCTCGACCGCTGCCCGGAGCTGTGCGTACGCCTCGGGGCCCGCGGGGTCCGCCGTGTGGCCCGCCGTGAGCTCGGAGACGGCCCGCACGATGTTGTCGTACCAGGCCAGGACCGTGTCCGTGCCGACGCCCGCCAGTCCCAGCGCCCGGGTCACCACCGCCACGGCGAGCGGTCCGGCGAAGACGCGGCGGAGTTCGGCGGCGCCCCGCGGTTCGAGCGCGGTGACGAGCCGGTCGGTCTCCTCCTCGATGAACTCGGCGAAGCCCTCCCGCACTTCACGGGGGCGGAAGGGCGCGGCGAAGGGCTCACGGTGGCGGGTGTGCTCGGCGCCGTCGAGGGAGAGCATGCTCGGTCCGACGACCTGGGCGGTGGAGAAACGGGGGTCGTCGACGGTGAAGGTCTCGGCGTCCCGCATCACGTCGAGCGCGAGATCGCGGCGGGTCACCAGCCAGCCGTTCAGCTCGGGCAGCCAGGACACCGGCTCGTGCGCACGGAGTTCGGCCAGGCGCGGGTGCGGGTCCCGGGCGAGTTCGGCCAGCGTGGTCGCGGCGCCGAGGGGGAATTCGATCACGGTGTCGAGGCTAGCAACCGTCCGTCGGCGGCCCGGCGGTAAATGCGTGGCGGTGAACGGCGGTACGGGGTTACGCTCCCCGGCGATGACGACTCACACCTCTCAGCGATTGGGGGTCCCGTCCGCGCAAGGTGAGTGCTGATGCTCCCTTCGACCGCGTACGAGGACTTCCGTACCTCCTTCTGGCCGCGCGTGCGCGAGTTCGCCGTGCCGGCCTCCATGATCGAGACCGCGACCGCCCGACGCCTCGCCGGGGACTGGGCGGGGGCGTGTGCCGCCGCGGGTTTCGACGTCGACCTCAACCTCCGGGCCGTGGCCCGCGATCGTGGCCGGGAGCTGGCGTCCCGGGTCCGCGCCGATCTGCGCGCCCTCGCCCCCGACCTGCTGCGCTGGCACATGCCGAGGGTCGCCCCGGACGGGCTGCTGCGGCCGGGTCTGACCCTGACGCTGGCGCGGTACGAGGCCGCCGAGGGCCCTGTGCACCTCGTGGCCCGGACGGCGCCCGCCTGGGCGGACGCCGGTCAGCGGATCAGCCTCACGTTGTGGTCCGGCCCCTCGGACGACGCCGTACGACACCCGCATCCCCGCCCGAACCCACGCTTCCGCCTGGACCTGCACCGGCATCTGTGGGATGCGGGCAGAAGCGGGGAGTTGTGGGAGCGGGCCGGGGTGGGAAGCCTGCTGGAGCGGCCAGGGGGTGGGGGGCTTCCGGGGCTGCACCAGACCGGAGACCTGCACGATCTGTGGGAGCGGTCCGCGGTCGATGGGCTACGACAACGACCCTCGCCCGGTGATCCTCGGCAGCAGACCCCGCCCGGGGAGCCCTCAACCGATGCAGAGTCGTTCGCCCTGTTGCCCGACACCTGTGCCGTGGACCGCTGGGCGGCCGAGGCGCGGATTCTGCTGGGTGCCGAAGGGCGGTCCGCCGGGCGGGTGTTGGTCCGGTGCGGGGGACGGCGGCGGGTGGTGTGGGAGGTGGGCCCGCACCAGGCGGTTCCGGTGCCATGGGACGGTCCTGTGCCCCTCCTCCCCGTTCTGCCCGACGCCGCGACCTGGGTCCTCCCCGACCTCGCACTGCTCCGCACCGGCGCGATCGAGGCCGGTCGGCTGCACCCTCTGGTCGCGGCGGCCCTCGCACCGGGCCACGCGGCCACCGGCCCGCCCCCGCTCCCCGACCGGCCGGGACAACCGCGCACCGTGGAGTGCCGGGGCGCCCGCCACCGGATCGGCCTGGTCGACGGAGTGCTGGCCCCGCTGGACCACGACCCGGAGGAGATCCGCCGCGAGGAGCTCCTGGTCGCGCTGACCGGCACCCCGCTCCCCTGCCTCCAGGCCATCGACGAGGCACACCGCCGCCCGCACTGTCTCGACGGCGTCCGCGAACGCCTCGTGCACGGTGACGTCGCCGGCGCCCTGGCCGTCGTGGAAGGACTGCTCGGACCCGAGGCACTGCTACGCCCCGGTCCGCTCCGGGACGAACTGGAGGCCGCGGCGCAACGGCGGATCACCTACGGCCTGTTCAGAACCGGCATGACCGGACCCGGCCCCGCCTGGTTCCGCCCGCGCCCGAGCAGCCGCCGCTCCCACGACCACCACACCCGTCCGCCCCGCGCGACCCGCCGCTGACGGGCCCCGGACCGCCGGACCCGGGCCCCACAGCCGAACACACGCAACTCCTTCCCAAGACCCAAAGGTGATGCCCCATGCCCATGACCGCACTCGCCCCCACCTCCCAACTCGACGTCGCCGCCGACCTGTTGGCCCTCCTGCGCGACTCCACCACCGAACCCCGCCCCGACGACCAGCTGGAGGCCCTCACCCTGGCCGTGGCCGCCGATCTGCCCGTCCTGCTGTGGGGTGAGCCCGGTATCGGCAAGACCGCGGCGCTGACGCAGCTCGCCGCCGCCCTGGACCTCCCGCTGACCACCGTGATCGCCAGCGTGCACGAGCCGTCGGACTTCTCGGGGCTGCCCGTGGTCGGGGACGATCCCGCGACCCAGGGCGTGCCGATGGCCCCGCCTGACTGGGCGGTACGGCTGGTGCGGGCCGGCCGCGGGCTACTCTTCCTGGACGAGCTGTCCACCGCCCCGCCCGCCGTCCAGGCCGCGCTGCTCCGGCTGGTGCTGGAGCGGCGGATCGGCGCCCTGCGACTGCCGCCCGGGGTACGGATCGTGGCCGCCGCCAACCCCCGTTCCTCGGCGGCCGACGGCTGGGAGCTGAGCCCGCCGCTGGCCAACCGGTTCGTCCATCTCCAGTGGACCCACGACCACGACGTCGTCGTACGCGGACTGGGCGGGACCTGGCCCCGGGCCACCCTGCCGCGGCTGGACCCGGAGAAGCTGCCGGGGGCCGTGGACTTCGCGCGGCGCGCGGTGTGCGGGCTGCTCGCGGCCCGGCCGACGCTGGTGCACCGGCTGCCCACCGGGGAGACCCAGCGGGGCGGGCCCTGGCCGTCGCCGCGCAGCTGGGACATGACCCTGTCCCTGGTAGCCTTCGCGACCGCGGCCGGCTCGTCGCGGGACGTGCTGTCCTCGCTCGTGCGCGGCACGGTCGGCGACGGCCCCGGCCTCGAACTGCTCGCGAGCCTGGACCGGTTGGACCTGCCGGACCCCGAGGACGTGCTCGCCGACCCGGCGGGGGCCGTGCTGCCCGAGCGGGGTGATCTGCGCCAGGCCGTGCTCGACGGCGTGGTGGCGGCCGTCCGCGCCCGTCCGGAGCGGGCGCGCTGGGACTCGGCCTGGGCGGTGCTGGTGCGGGCGCTGGAGACCGGGGCGCCGGACCTGGTGGTGGTGCCCGCGACCACGCTCGCGTCGCTGCGGCAGGAGGACTGGGACGTGCCCGCGGAGATCGAGAAGCTCGCCGGGACGGTGGCGCTGTCCCGGCGCGCGGACCGGGCCGCGGTCGCCGCGAAGGCACGCCGATGAGCGCGGACACCGCAGAGCAGGTGGGCGGGCTGGACCTCGACAAGCTCTTCGCCGCCCGCCTGCACGCGGCCCGGACCCGCCCCTACCTCGCCACCGCGCTGTTCGCCCTGCACACCGTCGAGTCGGAACGTGTGCCGACCATGGGCGTCGACCGGTACTGGCGCTGCTATGTCTCGCCGGCGTTCGTGGCCCGGACCCCGGTGGAGGAGCTGGCGGGCGTGTGGGTGCACGAGGTGTCGCACCTGCTGCGCGACCACCACGGGCGCGGCGACCGGCTCGCCCGGGAGCGCGGACTGACCGGGGTGGGAGACCGGCTGCGGATGAACATCGCGGCGGACTGCGAGATCAACGACGACGTGTACGGCGACGGGCTGGTCCGGCCGGAGGGTGCCGTCCAGCCCTACAAGCTGCGGCTGCCCGCCGACCGGCTGATGGAGGAGTACGTCAGCGGGATCAGCCTCGGGCCGCTCACCCTGGACCTGTCCTGGCTGGACTGCGGCAGCGGCGCGGACGGGCTGGAGCGCGAGTGGGACCTGGGCCCGGACGGCGCCGACGGGCTGAGCGAGCAGGAACGCGACCTGGTGCGCTTCCGGGTGGCGCAGGGCATCAACGCGCGGCCCGGCAACACCCCGAAGGGCTGGCGGCGGTGGGCGGAGGAGGCGTTCCATCCGCCGCAGCCCTGGCGGGACCTGCTGGGCGCGGCGCTGCGCTCGGCCGTCTCCGGCGGGGGCGCGGGCGACGACTACAGCTACGGCCGTCCGGCGCGGCGCTCCGCGGGCCTGCCCGGAGTGGTGCTGCCGAGTCTGCGGCGCCGGCCGCCCCGGGTCTGCGTGATCATCGACACCTCCGGCTCGGTCAGCGACGACGAACTGGGCAGCGCGCTCCTGGAGATGGCCGCGATCGCCCGTGCCGTGGGCGGCCGCCGTGACCTGGTGCACGTGATGTCGTGCGACGCGGCGGCCGGGGCGGTGCGTCCGCTGTGCCGGACCGAGGGCATCCCGCTGATCGGCGGCGGGGGCACCGACCTGCGCACGGGCTTCCGGAAGGCGCTGCGTTCGCATCCCCGCCCGGACGTCGTCGTGGCCCTCACCGACGGCGGGACACCCTGGCCGAGCGCGCGGCCCGCGTGCCGTACGGTCGTCGGGCTGTTCTCCCGGCCGGGCGTGAGCCAGGCTCGACGCGAGAGCAATCCCGAGTACGTGCCGAAAGCGCCGCCGGCGTGGGCCCGCGTGGTCGAGATCGGGTCTGCGCCGACGGCCCGGTGAGGTCCGCGGGCACCCGGGCTGGACGTGGGGGTGGTCGGCCACGAGATCATGGGTGCCTGCGATGTCCGGAGCACATTGCGCGCCTGGGTGGGAGGAGCGTCATGACCAATGTCGACGTGCACCAGCATCTGTGGAGCCCCTCGCTGGTGGCGGCCTTGAGGTCACGCCGCGAACCGCCGTGTCTCGACGGCTGGACCCTGTATCTGGACGGCGAGCCGCCCTACGACCTCCCGCCCGCCGACCACGACGTGACCCGGCGCGCGGAACTCGCCGCCACCGACGGCCTCGGCCTGGCCCTCGTCTCGCTGTCCGCTCCGATCGGCGTGGAGTGGCTGCCCGCGGCCGAGGCCCGGCCCCTGCTGGACGCCTACCACGAGGGCGCTGCCGGGCTGCCCGAGCCGTTCGGGGCGTGGGCGGCCGCCGGTGTGCGCGACATCGATGCCAGGGCGACGGCCGACGCCCTGGACCAGGGGTTCGTCGGGCTCCAACTGCCCGCCAACGCCCTGGTGGACGCCGAGGGTTACGCCCGGTGCGCCCCGTTGCTCGAGCTGCTGGAAGAGCGCGACCTGCCGCTGTTCGTCCACCCGGGACCCGCGGCCGGCGGCGCCGAGGGGCCCGGCTGGTGGCCCGCGATGGTCCCCTACGTCCAGCAGATGCACGCCGCCTGGTTCGCCTTCCGCGCCTTCGGCCGGCCCCGCCACCCACGCCTGCGGGTCTGCTTCGCGCTGCTGGCCGGGCTCGCCCCGCTGCACGGCGAGCGGTTCGCCGCCCGCGGTGACGGCGGGAGCGAGCCGGACCCGCTGGTCTTCGTCGAGACGTCCTCCTACGGCCCTCGCGCGGTCGAGTCCGTCGTCCGGGCCCTCGGCGTGGACGCCGTGGTCCAGGGCTCGGACCGGCCGTACGCGGAACCTCCGCAGCACCCCGGGCACGGGCTCGGCGGAGCGGCGGCGTACGCCTTCCGGATCGCCAACCCGCGCAGGCTGCTCACCGGGAAGGAATGACCGGGTCAATTAATGGCAACGGTTTTCACATACCGGCCGCCTGAGCTGTTTACGACAATCATTTCCAATTAGCGTGACGGGGCAATCAGAACCGCGCTTGGAGGATCCATGCCCACGTCCCCGTCCCGCCGCCTCGCGCTGCTCGTCGGCGCCTCCGTCGCCCTGTTGGCCGGCTGCGGCAGCTCCTCGGACTCCGGGAGCGACGGGAGCGCGTCCGCGGCCCCGGCCGCCGCGTCCAAGGTCGCCGTCGTCGCCTCCACGAACGTCTACGGCGACATCGTCGCCCGCATAGGCGGCGACAAGGTCTCCGTGACCTCGGTCATCAGCGACCCCGACCAGGACCCGCACTCCTACGAGGCCAGCACCCAGAACCAGCTGGCCCTGTCGAAGGCGAAGGTCGTCGTCGAGAACGGCGGCGGCTACGACGACTTCGTGGACCGCATGCTCAAGAGCGGCGGCAACTCCTCCGCCGAGGTGATCAACGCGGTGAAGGTCTCCGGCAAGACCGCCCCCAAGGGCGGCGAGCTCAACGAGCACGTCTGGTACGACTTCCCGACGGTCGCGAAGATCGCCGACCGCACAGCCGCCGCCCTCGGCAAGGCCGACCCCGCGAACGCCGGCCTGTACACGAAGAACGCCGACGCCTTCAAGGCGGACCTGAAGCCGCTGGAGGCCAAGGAGGCGCAGATCAAGAAGGAGCACGCCGGAGAGGGGATCGCCATCACCGAGCCGGTGCCGCTGTACATGACCGCGGCGAGCGGCCTGGTCGACAAGACGCCCGCCGCGTTCAGCGAGGCCATCGAGGAGGGCACCGACGTCTCCCCCAAGGTCCTCCAGGAGGCGCTCGCCCTGTTCTCCGGCAAGCAGGTCGAGGCGCTGGTCTACAACGAGCAGACCTCCGGCCCGCAGACCGAGAAGTCCGAGCAGGCCGCCAAGGCGGCGGGCATCCCGGTGGTCCCGGTGACGGAGACCCTGCCCAGCGGCAAGAACTACCTCACCTGGATGACCGGCAACGTCGACGCGCTCGCGAACGCGCTGGCCAAGTGAGCTCCGTCATCAGCCTGCGCGGGGCCGCGCTCTCCTACGGCCCGCGCACGGTCTGGCGCGACCTCGAACTCGACGTGCGGCCAGGGGAGTTCCTCGCGGTGCTGGGCCCGAACGGAGCGGGCAAGACCAGCTTCGTGCGGGCCCTGCTCGGCCGGCAGCCGCTGTCCGCCGGGGAGTTGACGGTCCTCGGCCGCACGGCCCGGGAGGCCGCGCGGCACATCGGTTACGTCCCCCAGCAGGCCACCCTGTCGGCGCAGGCGATGCTCCGCGCCCGGGACCTCGTGCGGTTCGGCATCGACGGCCACCGCTTCGGACCGCGTCTGCGAACGGCCGCCGTGCGCAGGCGCGTTGACGAGATCCTCGACTCCGTGGGCGCCTCGGCGTACGCCGACGTGCCCGTCGGCCTGCTCTCGGGCGGTGAGCGTCAACGCGTCCGCATCGGGCAGGCGCTCGCGACCGACCCCCGCATCCTGCTGTGCGACGAACCGTTGCTCTCCCTGGACCTGCACCACCAGCGTGCGGTCACCGAGTTGGTGGACGCCCACCGCCGTTCCCACGGCACGGCGGTGGTGTTCGTGACGCACGAGATCAACCCGGTGCTCGACCTGGTGGACCGGGTGCTGTACCTGGCACCGGGCGGCCACCGGGTCGGCACCCCCGACGAGGTCCTCACCTCCGCGTCCCTGTCCCGGCTGTACGGCACCCGGGTCGACGTCGTCCAGGTGCGGGGCCGGATCGTGGTGGTCGGCGCCCTCGACGGCCACGCCCACCACCTGCCCGAGGAGGTGCGGCCATGAGCGTCTGGCACCAGCTGTTCGACTTCGAGAACTACGGCGAACTCCTCGTCCTGGTCCGCAACTCGCTCGTCGTCGGAGCGGCCCTCGGTCTGGTCGGCGGACTCGCCGGGGTCTTCGTCGCGATGCGCGACCTGCCCTTCGCGGTGCACGGCATCAGCGAGCTGTCCTTCGCGGGCGCCTCCGCGGCACTGCTGCTGGGCACGAACATCGTGGCGGGCTCGATCACCGGCTCGCTGCTCGCGGCCGGCGCGATCGGCGTGCTCGGCACGCGCGCGCGGGACCGCAACTCGGTGATCGGCATCCTGATGCCGTTCGGACTGGGCCTGGGCGTGCTCTTCCTCGCCCTCTACAAGGGGCGGGCGGCCAACAAGTTCGGCCTGCTCACGGGCCAGATCGTCGCCGTGGACACCCCGCAGACGACCTGGCTGCTGATCACGTCCGCGGTGGTGCTGATCGCCCTCGCGGTGATGTGGCGCCCGCTGGCCTTCGCCAGCGCCGATCCCGACGTCGCCGAGGCCCGCGGAGTGCCGGTGCGCGGTCTCTCCTTCGCCTTCATGATCGTGCTCGGCCTGGCGGTCGCCCTGTCCGTGCAGGTGGTGGGCGCCCTGCTGGTCCTTTCCCTCCTGATCACCCCGGCCGCGGCCGCCGCCCGCGTCACCGCGTCCCCGGTGCTGCTGCCGCTGCTCAGCGTGGTCTTCGCGACGGCCTCGATCGAGGGCGGCATCCTGCTGGCCCTGGGCAGCAGCATCCCGATCAGCCCCTACGTCACGACGGTCTCGTTCGTCTTCTACGTCGGCTGCGGCGCGGTCGGCCGGTACCGGACCCGGCGCCGGGGTGCGCGGCGAACGGTGCCGGCACCGGCCTGAGAGCTAGGCCGGTTCCGGCACCGGCCTAGGAGAGGCGCTGTCCGTTCCGCACCGCGCGCGGCGACGCCCCCAGCTCCTTGCGGCACGCCTTGTTGAACGCCTGGAGGTCGGGGATGCCGACCGTGGCCGCGATCGCCGGGATGGCCAGCGTCGAGGCGACCAGCAGATGCCGGGCCCGGTCCATGCGGCGGCGCCGGATGTAGGCGACCACCGTGAGGCCGGTGTCCTCGCGGAACAGCCGGGTCAGGTGGGTGTGCGAGACGCCCGCGGCGCGGGCGATGCCGGGGACGGTCAGGGGGCCGGCCAGGTGCTCCTCGACATGGGCGACGGCCGTGCGCAGGGCGGGGTGCCGGGCGCCGGGGCGGCTTTCGGCAGCCGTCAGGCCGGTGGTGCGCCACAGCACGGTCCACAGCTCGGCGGCGGCCCGGTTCTTCGACTGCGCGTTCGCCGCGACCGTCTGCCGCAGCAGTCCGCTCAGCACTCCCGCCTCGGCGCCGGCGTCCTGCATCACCGGGACCCGGCGCCGCTCGCCCTCGCCGGGCAGCCGGAAGTGGGCGTACAGGTGCTCGCAGCGCGCGCTGTCGTAGTGGAAGTGGACCTCCGTGTCCGGCGGGACGAGGCTCACATGGC
This sequence comes from Streptomyces sp. LS-MS-L19, assembly GCF_058382285.1. Lineage (NCBI taxonomy): Bacteria > Bacillati > Actinomycetota > Actinomycetes > Kitasatosporales > Streptomycetaceae > Streptomyces > Streptomyces sp. LS-MS-L19. The sequence goes on from NZ_JBYCLL010000001.1 coordinate 1,202,582, forward strand.
CGGGGCGAATGGGGTGCCGGGAGCCGCCGAGACCGAGGGTGCCGGAGTAGCCGTAGAGATGGAGCTGCCACAGCCGAGGCAGCCGGAACACCTCGTGCGGGCCCGCGAAACCGTGCACGCCGACGCCCGCGTTCTCCACCTGGGGCGGCAGCTCCAGGGCCAGGTCGACATGGGTGGTCATGGTGGAAAATTACCAGTGGTCGCCGAATACAGCCCACGACGTGAGCGGTCCCGGTTCCTACGGTTGCCGTATGTCAACCACACCACAGCTGCTGAACTCCGCCCAGGTGGCGCGTTTCGTGGCCCAGGGCTTCCTGCGCCTGGACGGCGTCGTGCCCGCGGAGATGAACGCGGAGGCGCTCGAGGTCTTCGCCGCCGGGCTGCCCTCCGTGCCGTACGGCACGCCCGTACCGAAGGCGTTCCCCGAGGGCTCCCTCGCTCGTCGGCTCGTCGAACTGCCCGCCGTGGCGGGTGCGTTGGAGAGCCTGGTGGGTCCGGGTCCGGAGGTCGACCACCACGCCCTGCACATCCGCGAGCCGCGTGAGGGCAGCGCGCAGCCGCTGCACGCGGACGCCCTGATCGATCTGCGGCCGGACGCGTTCGACGTCCAGCTCATGTACTACCCGCAGGAGGTCACCGCGGACATGGGCGGCACGCTCGTGGTCCCCGGCACCCATCTGCGCCGGGTCAACGAGTCCGACACCGGCCGCTACCAGAACCTGCGCGGCCAGACCCGGCTGACCTGCCCGGCCGGCACGGTGATGCTGCTGCACCACGGGATCTGGCACGGCGGGCGGCGCAACGACAGCGACACCGTCCGCCACATGTACAAGATCCGCTTCAACCCGACCGTGCCGCAGGTGCGGCTGTGGGACACCGCGGACCTGGACGCGCCGGCCGTCCGCGAGGAGCTGGCGCGCTCCTTCCCCTGGTGCGAGCAGGCCACCGCCCGGCTGGAGATCCTCAACCGGGTCCGGCTGTGGCGCACCCTGTCCGGCGACCCCGACTTCGACATCGACCACTGGGCCACCCGCATCGACAACCGTCCCGCCGCCCTGAGGAGCACCGCGTGACTCTCCCGAACACCGTGCGTCAGCAGGTTCTCGTCCTGTACCTGGACACCTCCGCGCTCGACTCGTGGGTCAGGGGCTGGGCCCGGTACGACGGCACCGGCGCCACCCGCCCCACCACCGGGGACAGCGACGAGCCGCCGTATGAGACGGGGGTCGCGGCCCTCCAGGACGGCTGGCGGCTCTTCCAGGCCTCACAGCTGGTGCCGCCGTATCCGGGGGCGGAACACGAGACGTCGTTCCTCAAGCACGAGTTCTTCTTCGAGCGGCTGGTCGACGGGGCGGAGGGCGCGGGATGAGATTCAGCTCATAGCTTCGACGGCGCAAATGTGGTCCAATACGCCATAAGTATGACGAAACGGACTCCGCCTTTCGAGGACTCACACCAGATGACCCACCCCCGTCTGTCCGCCGGTGCCGCGCCCTTCCTCCCCTCGGAGACCGTCCGGGCGCTGTCGGAGGCGGCCCGGACCGCGGGCACGGGGCAGGCGCTGGACGAGTTGTGGACGGCCCGCCGGTTCCTGGACGGGACACCGGCGGCGGTCGCCGTCCTGGACACCGACCTGCGCTATCTGTACCTGAACCACACCCTGGCGGAGTTCAACGGACTGCCCGTCGAGGACCACCTCGGGCGTCCCATGCCGGAGGTGATCCCGGGCTCCGGGTCCTCGGCGGAGGTGGCCCGCGAGGTGATCCGCACCGGCCGTCCGCAGACCGTCGTGTTCGACGGCCGGGTGCCCGTCGACCCGGTCGACGCTCCGCGCTGGTGGCTCGGCGCGTTCCACCGGCTCGAGGGCGAGGACGGCCAGGTCCTCGGGGTCGCCGCGGTCGTCATGGAGGTCACCGAGGGCATCCGGCAGCGGGAGTCGCTGCGGCGGGCCCAGGAGCGCCTCGAGCTGCTGGAGGAGACCGCGACCCGGGTCGGCAGCACGCTGGACGCGGCCGAGGCCTGCCGGGCGCTGACCGATCTGCTGGTGCCGAGGTTCGCCGACTACGCCGCCGTGGACGTCCTCGACCCGGAGGGCACGCGCAGGGCCCCGGCCACACCGGTGCCGGTGCGGCTGCGGCGCATGGCGGTGGCGGCCGCACCCGGCACGCCCGGGCCGCTCACCCCCATGACGAGGAGCGGCGAGGTGATCTTCCACCAGGCCAGTTCCTCGATGACCCAGGTGCTGACCGGCCACAAGCCCATGGTGCTCAACCGGCCCGACGACGACACCGTGCGCCTGCTCGCCCCGACCCGGCAGCGGCTGGAGCGCTACCGGGCCCTGGAGCTGCACTCCGTGGCCTATCTGCCGCTCATGGCCGGCGGTGAGCCCGTGGGTGCCGTCATCGTCGGCCGCAGGGCGGACTCCCCCGAGTTCACGGAGGAGGACGTCGAGCTGCTGGAGCTGCTGACCGGGCGGGCCGCGACGGGCATCGGCCACGCCCTGCGCTACACCCATGAACACGAGACCGCGCTGGAGATGCAGCGCGCCTTCCTGGCGACCCCGCACACCCCGGGGCCCGGTGTGGAGATCGCCAGCCGTTATCTGCCCGCCGGGCGCGGCGCGGAGGTCGGCGGGGACTGGTTCGACGCCGTCGCCCTGCCCTCCGGACGCACCCTGCTCGTGGTCGGCGACGTCATGGGGCACGGGGTGCGGGCCGCCGCGGCGATGAGCGAGTACCGCTCACTGCTGCGCGCGCTGGCCCTCCAGGGGCTCGACCCCGACCGGCTGCTCACCGAGGCGGACCGCACGGCCCACGTGCTCGACCTGGACCGGGTCGCCACCTGTGTGCTGGCCCTGCTGGACCCCGTCGCCGGGCACGCGGTCCTGGCGACGGCCGGTCATGTCCCGCCCCTGCTGGTCCGGCCGGATGCCGCCCCCGAGCTCGCGGACCTCCCCGTCGGCCCGCCGCTGGGCACCGGCTCCGGCGGGTACGAGAGCCGGCACTGCCCGCTGCCGCCGGGCTCCCTGGTGCTCGCCTACACCGACGGGCTGGTGGAGCGGCGGGGCGAGGACATAGACCTCGGTCTCGCCGCGCTCACCGCCCTGCCCATCGCCTCCGGGCACCCCCTGCCGGACATCCTCACCACCGTCCTCGACCGGCTGGCCCCGGCCAGCTCGGAGGACGACGTGACCTTGCTGGCGGCCCGCACCCACTGAGCACCCGGGCTGCCCGTCGGCGTCATCTTCGGCCCCCTGAAGGCCAGTTGTGGCCCGGAAGGCGGTCTCGTCGCGTCGGTGTTCAGTCGGTGTTCAGTCAACGGGGTGCAGTCCCGAAGACCCCGCCCGGTGCCGTGGCGACGCGCATACAGTCCACAGATCCGGCGGACGGACCCGGCACGGGCCCGCCGCGACCCACAGGCACAAGGGAGGCACCGTGGCGAGTGTGGAAGTGTCGCTGAAGGAGATGATGGCCGGGACGGAAGGGGCCATGGCGGCCGCGGTCGTCGACTACACCAGCGGGATGGCGCTGGGCACCCTGGGCGGGGGCAAGGACCTGGACACGACGGTCGCGGCGGCCGGCAACACCGACGTCATCCGGGCCAAGGTACGCACCATGGAACAGCTGGGCCTCAAGAGCAACATCGAGGACATCCTCATCACGCTCGAGCACCAGTACCACCTCATCCGTCTGGTGACCGGCCGCAACGGCAACGGGCTGTTCCTGTATCTGGTCCTCGACAAGGCCCGCTCGAACCTGGCGATGGCGCGCCACCAACTCAAGCGCGTGGAAGAGCAGTTGGAGGTCTAGATCCGCTTCGGTCGGGGCCGCCGCGCGCCCACGATGTGAAGACTTCTGCAAGTCGCCACATCCACATGAGTCCAATCCGCGGCCGCCCGGCGTCCCCGACCAGCAGGATCGGCACCGACGACCCCGTACCGTCCGGCAGGGAGCGAGCGCCCCATGCAGGTCCCCCTCTACCAGGCCAAGGCGGACTTCTTCCGCATGCTCGGCCACCCGGTGCGCATCCGCGTCCTGGAGCTGCTCCAGCACGGGCCGGTGCCCGTCCGCGACCTGCTCGCCGACATCGACATCGAGCCGTCCAGCCTCTCCCAACAGCTGGCCGTCCTCAGGCGGTCCGGCATCGTGGTCTCCATCCGGGAGGGTTCCACGGTGAGTTACGCACTGGCCGGCGGTGACGTCGCCGAACTCCTGCGCGCCGCCCGCCGCATCCTCACCGAACTCCTCGCCGGCCAGAACCAGCTACTCACCCAACTCCAGCAGGCCGACACCGCGGCAGCCCCGGCGGGGGGTCAGGTGGCATCCCCGGCGGGGGGCTCAGCGGCTGCCCCGGCAGGAGGCTCGGTGTCGTCCCAGGCGGGCCGTACCGCGGCATCCCCGGCGGGGGGCACGGTGGCATCTCCGGCGGGGGGCTCCGCGGCTGCCCTGGCAGGAGGCTCAGCGGCGTCCCCGGGGGGCCGCACCGCGGCATCCCCAGCGACAAGCGCCGCAACCTCCCCGGCGAGAAGCCCCGCGCCCGCCCCCGCGACAAGCCCCGCGGCAGCCCCCGCGGGCAGTCTCCTCACCGGTCGGGGCAGTTCTCGTCCGAGCCGCTGACCCGCCATCCTCCACCGCCGGTCACCTCGGCGGTGAGCGGGGCGTCGGAGGGGTGGTTGAGGCGGTACGCGGCGGCGGCCGTGCACACCAGTTGCCGTACACCGATGTCGCTCAACGCGTCCATGCCCGCGAGCAGTTGGATGGTCATCGAGTCGCCGCGCACGGCCACCAGAGGGGTCCCGGCCGCGTCGGAACCGTCCGACGGGGGGCTCCCGGGCGCGTCGGAGGCCGCCGACGGGACCGCCAGGGCGGTCGGCAGGGCAGGCACCTCGGTGGAGAGGCGGCCGGTGCTCCCCTCCCCGGCCAGCGGCCCGGCCATCAGCAGCCGCAGCGCCTCGGCGGGGTCGCCCGGCCGCTCGGTGTTGCGTGGCATCGGGACGAGTCGGCCGTTCTCGACGAAGTAGACCGGCGTGAGCGGCAGGATCCCGCTCGCGGGACCGCCCGCCTCCACCACCCCGGTCGCGGGGATCCCGCAGGAGGTGAGCGCCAGCAGTGCCAGCAGTGCCAGCAGTGCCAGCAACGGGACGCGGTGCAGGGCCTTCATGACCGGTACTCCTCGGTCGACTCCTCCCGCCGCAGCGGAAGTTCCACGGTGAACACGGCGCCGCCCGCCGGGTGGCCGGCGGCGCGCACGGTACCGCCGTGGAGGCGGACGTTCTCGGCGGTGATGGACAGGCCGAGGCCGCTGCCCTCGGAGCGGATCCGGGCGCTGTCGGACTTGTAGAACCGCTCGAAGACATGGGGCAGGACGTCGGGCGGGATGCCGGGCCCACTGTCCCGGACCTCGATGACAGCCACCGTGTCGTCCCCGCTCAGGCGCACCCGCACCGGACGGGCGCCGTGCTTGAGGGCGTTGCCGACCAGGTTGGCGACGACCACGTCGACGCGGCGCGGGTCGACCCGTGCGCGGACCGCGTGCGGCGGGGGCAGTTCGGTCTCCACGGTGTCCGTCCAGCCGCGGGCGGCGAGGGTGCGCCGGATCGACTCGGCGAGGTCGATCTCGTCCAGGTGCAGCACCGCGGCGCCCGCGTCGAAGCGGGAGATCTCCATCAAGTCGTCCACGAGACGGGCGAGTTTGACGGTCTCCTCGCTGATCAGCCGGACCGCGGTGGCGGTGTCCGGGTCCAGTCGGGCGGCGTCCTCGTCGAGGACGTCGGTGACCGCGGACATCGCGGCGAGCGGGGTGCGCAGTTCGTGCGAGACGTCGGCGGCGAAACGGCGGGCCCGGGCCTCCATCTCGCGCAGCTCGGCCACCGACGTCTCCAGTGCGGCGGCCGTCTCGTTGAACGTGTGGGACAGATCGGCGAGTTCGTCGGAGCCGTTGACCGCGAGCCGGGTGTCCAGGCGCCCCTCGGCGATCCGGCGGGTGGCGTGCCGCAGCTTCCGCACCGGGACCAGCACCCCGCGCGCGGCGAGGAGGGCGAGCACCACGGCGAGCGCCAGGGCGGCCACCATGGCCCGCTCGGCGGCGGTCACCAGGGCGTCGACGTAGGCCTGTTCCGTGGTCTGCGGGACGACCAGGAAGACCCGGACCCCGGTGGCCGTGTCGTCGACGCCCTGGCCGCCGAAGAGGATCGACATGCCGACGACGAGGGAGGTGCGTCCGTCGTGGCGCACCCGCTGGAAGACGGTGGCCCGGCTGGAGGCGACGGCCTCGCGCAGGGCGGGCGTCACCTCGGTGAAGGGGTCGCCGGCGACGGAGGAGCCGGTCAGGTCCCCGTACGTCACCAGGACCCGCCAGCTGCCCTGCGACTCGGTGGCCGCCGTGTCCCGCGCGAACTTCCGCAGCGCCGACTGCTCGGGGGGCAGGGCGAGTTCGGCGGCGTGCTGGTTGAGCTGGGCCCGCAGTTGCCTGATGGTGGCGTCCTGGCTCTGCTGGAGCACTCCGGTGCGGGCCTCCCGGAAGGTGAGGGCACCCGTCGTGACGGCCGCGACGGCGGCGACCAGCCCGAAGGCCACCACCAGGCGGGCCCGGAGGCCGCGCAGCCGGCGCGTTCTCACGGCGCCGCGAATCGGTAGCCGAAGCCGCGCACGGTGTGGATGTAGCGGGGTGCGCGGGGCGGCTCGGACATCTTGGTGCGCAGGCGCTTGACGCAGGCGTCCACCAGGCGGGCGTCCCCGTGGTAGTCGTGCTCCCAGACCGCCTCCAGGAGTTGCTGACGGCTGAACACCTGGCCCGGCGAGGCGGTCAGGGTGAGCAGGAGTCGCAGCTCGGAGGGGGCGAGGGCGATCGGCTCGCCGTGCAGCACGACGGTCAGACCGGCGCGGTCGACGGCCAGTTCGCCGTAGGTGTCGATCTTCGGCAGGCCCTCGGCTCCCGGCGCGGCCCCGGCCGCCCGGCGCAGCACGGCACGTATGCGCGCGTCGAGCACCCGGGCCAGGACGGGTTTGACGACGTAGTCGTCGGCGCCGGCCTCCAGGCCGACAACGATGTCCACTTCGTCACCCCGGGCGGTCGCCATGATGATCGGCAGGGTCGGGTCGAGGGTCCGTACGGTGCGGCACACCTCCAGGCCGGTCATGCCGGGCAGCATCAGATCGAGGACGACGATGTCGGGCCGGAAGGACCGCAGCCGGTCCAGCCCCTCCTCGCCGGTCGCGGCGGCGGCGACCTCATGTCCCTGTCTGCGCAGGGCCAGAGCGACGCCCTCCCGGACGGCGGGGTCGTCTTCGATCAGCAGTACACGTGACATGCGCACAGTATCCACATCGGCATGACCATGAGGAGGGTTATCGTTTCGTTACCTTCCGGGCCAGGTCCGATCACATGGCGATCACATCGTGAACGCCGTGACAGCGCACAAACGAAACCCCGGCGGCCGTCGCCGGAAGCGCTCCGCTCGGAGCGTGAGGAGCCAACTGACCGGCGGACTCGCCGCGTTGGCGGTCTGCGCGGCCGTCGGTGGCGCGGTGGTGGCGTGGCTGCCGTCCGACGCGAAGCGGCCGTCCACGGCGGCCACGCCTTCCGGGAGTCCTGCGCCCGGGCCTGCCGAGACCCCGGCGCCGCCGCGGACCAGTGAGCCGCCGGAGCCGGACAAGTCCAGCCCGCCGCCCGGCCCTTCCACGACCCCGCTCCCCCGGAGCGGCCCGGGGACCTTCGTCACCGCGCCCGGCGAGAGCGGGAAGGTCGGCAAGGGCACGCCCCTGCGCTACCGGGTCGAGGTGGAGAAGGGCATCGCGATCTCCCCGAAGGACGTGGCCGAGCAGGTGGAGCGGACCCTGGCCGACCCACGCGGCTGGACGGCCGACGGCCACTCGGCGTTCCAGCGGGTGGCCGACGGCCCGACCGACTTCCGCATCCGCCTCGCCACCCCGGCGACCGTGGACAAGTTCTGCGCCGAGGGCGGCCTCGACACCGGCGGCAAGGTCAACTGCAGCGTCAACCGCAACGTGATGGTCAACCTCAGACGCTGGGTCCTGGCCACCGAGTTCTACACCAAGGACGTCGTCGGGTACCGCTCGCTGATCATCAACCACGAAGTCGGCCACTTCCTCGGCCACGGCCATGTCACCTGCCGCGGCGAGGGGCAGCCGGCCCCGGCGATGATGCAGCAGATCAAGGGCCTGCTCGGCTGCGTCCCCAATGTCTGGCCGTACGACAGCGACGGCCGCCCGATCACGGGCCCCGCCGTCCCGTGATGCCTTGATCCTTCAACGAACTGGAGTTCAGATGGAGTTACGCGTACGCCACAGACACGCGGCCATGGCCGCGGGAGTGGCTTCCGCGAGCCTGGTCCTCGCCGGGCTTCCGGCCGGTGCGGGAGCCGTCGGCGAGGTGCCGGCGAAGAGCGCCCGCACGGCCTCGGCGGTGAAGACCGTCACCCTCGTCACCGGCGACCGGGTCCTGGTGGACGCCACCGGGCAGGTGTCCGGGGTGCGGCGGGCGGCGGGCCGGGCGGGCATGCCGTTCTCGGTCCGGGTCGTCGCCGGGCACACCCGGGTCGTTCCCGGTGACGCCCAACTGCTGTTGGCCCAGGGCAAGTTGGATCCGCGCCTGTTCGACGTCACCCAGCTGGTCGAGGACGGTTACGACGACGCGGGCCGCTCCGACCTGCCGCTGATCGTCACGTTCCGCGGCAAGAAGGCCCCTGCCACGAGCCCGTTCACCGAGGCCGGGGCGCGGATGGGCCGACAGCTGCCGGTCGTCAACGGCAGGGCGATGCGCTCCGCGAAGAAGCGCGGCGCCGGGTTCTGGAAGGCGGTGACCCACAACTCCACCGCGGGGACGGCGCAGTTCACCGCCGCGGCCGGCGTGGAGAGGCTGTGGCTCGACGGCAAGCGTGAAGCCTCGCTCGACCGCAGCGTCCCGCAGATCGGCGCACCGACCGCCTGGGCGGCCGGCTTCGACGGCACCGGCACCAAGGTCGCCGTCCTGGACACGGGTATCGACACCGGCCACCCCGACCTCGCCGGCAAGGTGGCCGCGGAGCAGGACTTCAGCGGCACCGGCAGCCCCGGCGACAAGTTCGGCCACGGCACCCATGTGGCGTCCACGGTGGCGGGCAGCGGCGCGAAGTCGGGCGGGAAGTACAAGGGCGTCGCGCCGGGCGCCCGGCTCCTGAACGGCAAGGTGCTCGACGACTGGGGCGAGGGCTCCGACTCCGGGATCATCGCCGGCATGGAGTGGGCGGTGGCGCAGGGCGCGGACGTCGTCAACCTCAGCCTCGGCGGCACCGACCTGCCCGGCATCGACCCGTTGGAGGAGACCGTCAACCGGCTCTCCGCCGAGTCCGACACCCTCTTCGTCATCGCGGCCGGCAACGAGGGGTCCGGCGAGCGGACCGTCGGCTCGCCCGGCAGCGCCGCGTCCGCGCTCACCGTGGGCGCGGTCGACAAGTCCGACGTCCTGGCCGACTTCTCCAGCCGCGGTCCGCGCGTCGGCGACAGCGGGGTCAAGCCCGACCTGACCGCGCCGGGCGTCGCCATCACGGCCGCGTCCGCCGCCGGCAGCGTCCTGGCCGAGCACTACCCCTCGGGCATCCCCGGCTATCTCACGATCGACGGCACCTCCATGGCCACCCCACATGTAGCGGGTGCCGCGGCGATCCTCGCCCAGCAGCACCCCGACTGGAGCGGCGAGCGCATCAAGGCGGTGCTGACCGGCTCCACGAAGCCCGGCGCGTACAGCTCCTTCCAGCAGGGCACCGGACGGGTCGACCTGGTCCGCGCCCTGAAGGAGAACGTCGTCACCGAGCAGGGCCCGCTCGACTTCGGCGTCCAGCAGTGGCCGCACGACGACGACAAGGCGCGGACCAAGCAGCTCACCTACCGCAATCTCGGTACCGAGCCGGTCACCCTCGACCTGGCGGTGGACGCGTACGGGGTGGACCGGAAGCCCGCCGCCGAGGGCATGTTCACCGTCTCCCCGCAGCGGCTCACCGTCCCGGCGGGCGGCGAGGCGAGCGCCGAGGTGACGGCGGACACCCGAGCGGGCGGCACCGACGGCAGCTTCGGCGGCTCGGTGTCGGCCACGTCCGCGGACGGCACGGTGCAGGTGCGGTCCGCCGTGGGCGTGGAGCGCGAGGTGGAGTCGTACAGCCTGACCCTCAGGCACACCGACGAGGACGGCAAGGCGACCGGCGACGCGGTGACCTCCGTAGCGGATCTGTACGGCAGCTTCTACGCCGACTACGCCGACGAGCAGGACGGCGAGCTGACGGTCCGGCTGCCCAAGGCCGACTACCTCCTCACCGGGGTGATCCACCCCTCGACCGCCTCCGCCGAGCACGCCGTGCTGGTGCAGCCCAGGCTGACCCTGGACAAGGACACGACCGTCGAGGTCGACGCCCGGCAGGCGAAGCCGGTGGACATCACCGTGCCGGACCCGGCGGCCGTCAACAACGACGCCTCGGTCACGGTCGAGTACGGGCGGGGCGAGGGACGTGACGACGCCCATCTCGAGTTCCTGATGCCCAGCTTCGAGGGCTCCCGGTTCGGGCGGCTCGGCCCGGACGACTCGGTGACGGGACTGACCTCCCTGTTCTCGGGCGGCTGGACCGGCGAGGACAAGGACGGCAGGCCGGTCAACTACCACCTGGGCTGGTACCGGGAGGACAGTCTGGACGGCTTCACCGCGAACGTCGCGCGCAAGCAGCTGGCCAAGGTGAACCTGGAGGTGGGTGAGCCGCTCGACGGCCGGCGCGTCCAGGCCCAGGTGACCCCGCACCTGCCCGACGGCAGCCTGGTGAGCAACTACACCGACATGCGCGGCGACCTGCCGTACCGGAGCACCGAGTACATCCTCGACAACGGCGTGAAGTGGTCGGCGCGCACCTGGCAGCGGTTCGGGGAGGGCGAGGAGGCGGTCTTCGAGGGCTTCCAGATGCGGATGCCGAGGGTTTGGAAGGCCGGCCGCACCTACGACGAGCGGTTCGCCGTCGGAGTCTTCGGGCCGGTCCTGAACGGCCCCGACGACCTCGGACCGGGCAGGGGCTACCCGGGCGTCGGCCGCGACGGGAACACCCTGAGGGTCTTCCTGCCGTTGTTCGGCGACGGCTCCGGACACTGGGGGCTCAGCAACCCGACCTCGGTGACGTCCCGGCTGGAGGCGAACGGCAAGGAGATCGCCGACGACTACGGCATCCAGCCGACCACCGACCCGACGGAGTACACGCTGCCCGCCGAGGACACCGCGTACCGGCTGACGGTGGACAACTCCCGTGACCCGGCCGTGTATCCGGTCAGCACCCGGGTCCACGCGGAGTGGACCTTCCGCTCGGCGAAGACCCCCGGGGGCGAGTTCGCGGCGGTGCCGCTGTCCACGGTCCGCTTCAGCCCGAAGCTGACGCCGGCGAGCACCGCGAAGGCGGGCAAGCGCTTCGAGGTGCCCTTCACCGTCGAAGGCGCGGCGGCCGGACAGCGCCCGGCGAAGCTGGCCTTCCAGGTGTCGTACGACGACGGGAGGACCTGGCGGTCCGCCCAGACCGTCGGCGGCAGCCACCTCTCACTGAGGCACCCGGCGAAGGCGGGCTCCGTCTCGCTGCGCGCGGAGCTGACCGACCGGGCGGGCAACACCCTGACCCAGACGATCGAGAGGGCCTACCTGATCACCGAGTAACGGCATGCACCTGCCGGTGCCCGGGACGGCCGCATCGCCGTTCCGGGCACCGGCGTTTCCCGACGACCACGGGGGAGCGAAGCGCGGCCGAAGGCGCCCTACCCGGGCCGGGCGTGGGCGGGGACACTGAGGCGTTGGGCACCGGCGCGGTCCCGTCCACCGTCCGTCCTCGGGAGGCTTCCGTGATGAGAGCTCGCCGTACCGGCTTCAGACGACCGCGGCTGATCGCCTCGATGGCCGGCCTGCTCGTGGCGTCCGCGCTCGCGATGTCCGACGCGGGTGCGGCGACAGCGGTACCCGCGGCCGCCACCGCGCCCTCCGCCACCTCGGTCGCCGGCGCGGCCACCGCCGTCGAGTCCCTCGCGGTCGCCGGGACGAGCTGGGCCGTCGACGAAGGCACCGGAAAACTACGGGTGTTCGCGGACTCCACGGTCTCGGCGGCGGACCTGGCCAGGGTCCGGCGGGCCACCGCGGGCGCCGCGACCCTCGAACGGCTCGACGGCCGGCTGCGCACCCTCCTCTCGGGCGGCGACGGCATCTACACGGCCGGGTGGCGCTGCTCGGCCGGGGTCAATGTGCAGAGCGGATCCACCTACTACTTCGTGACCGCAGGCCACTGCACCGAGGGCGCGTCCACCTGGTACACCGGCTCCGCCATGACGACGGCGATCGGACCCACCGTCGGCACGAGCTTCCCGAGCAATGACTACGGCGTCGTGCGGTACTCCAACCCGGCCGTCCCGCACCCCGGCACGGTCGGAACCGTCGACATCACCGGCACCGCGACGCCCCGCGTCGGCCAGAGCGTCTGCCGCCGGGGTTCCACCACCGGCGTCCGCTGCGGTGTGGTCACCGGACTGAACGCGACCGTCAACTACGGGGGCGGAGACGTCGTCTCCGGGCTCATCCAGACCAACATCTGCGCGGAGCCCGGCGACAGCGGCGGCCCCCTCTACGCCGGCGACAAGGTCGTCGGGATCCTCTCCGGCGGCTCCGGGAACTGCACCACCGGAGGGACCACCTACTACCAGCCGATCCAGGAGGTACTGAACGCCTACGGGCTCTCCGTCTACTGAACCCTCAACTCCCGCGCTCCGGGCACGCGTTGCCGCCCGGAGCAGTCCCGCCCGTCCAAGGCACAGCCGTCGACGGCGGACGGCTCCCGGGACGGACCGTCGTAGGGTTTGCCGATGCCTCCCCTGAACCTGCGTCATGCGGTCCGCGCGATTGTCCTGGACGAGGAGAACCGGATCCTGCTGTGCAGGTTCGCCCTTCCGGAGAGGGTCGTCTGGGCCCCTCCCGGAGGAGGCGTCGAGCCCGGCGAGACACCTCACGCGGCGCTGCGCCGCGAGCTGCGTGAGGAGACCGGACTGGTGCTGGACGGGACGCCGCCGCAGGTGTGGCATCGGAGGGTCGTCGATCCCGGCCATGTGAACGGGTACGACGGCACGGTCCAGGACTACTTCCTCGTCCGCACCGCTGCCTTCCGGCCGAACGGCGCCCTGTCGGGTGAGGAGCTGGCGGCCGAGAACATCGCGGGGTTCCGCTGGTGGCGGCCGTCGGAGCTCACCGGCTACCAGGGGCCGGATCTCTTCGGACCGCGTGATCTCGCGGGCCTCCTCACCGGGTTGATCAGGGACGGAGTCCCCGACGAGCCGCTGGAGCTGGGGCTGTGAGGCCGGTTCGGTGCGGCGCCGGGTGACCACCCGGGTGAGGCAGGGCCCACCGCGCTCGCCGCACCGCCCCTAGCGATCCGTCCAGCCGCGACTCAGAGCCGGCCGGCGCCGGCCAGGCGCCGGTGGTGAGGATGTTCGGCCGGTGGCGGGGGTCGCGGGCGTGACCGCGGTGCCAGGCGGCCCAGTTGAGGAACCGGTCGACGGCGGGGGCGTCCCAGCGCCCGCCGTCCCGTGCGGTGAGCCGGTGGCGCCGTACTTCGTCGGCGACGTCGACCAGGCACAGCGCGATGCCGTCCAGCAGCGGCGCGGAGGGCGCGGCCAGCACCTCCCCCAGCGGTGACTGACCGGTCAGCAGGAGGTCGAGTCCACGGTCCTGGTACTCCAGCGCACGCCGCACCCAGTGCTCGGTCGCGCGGTGCCGCCGGCGGACGTCGGCATCCGCCGTGAAGTCTCCGTCGGCGTGGACGACCCGTACGGCGCGAGAGTTCTTGAGGTAGGGGCCTATCCGATTGCCCCTCTCACATCCGAGGTAAGCGCGGCCCTGCCTATCCCTCGCTCACCCCAAGAAACTCAGCCGCACCTTGCGGTGGGCATTGTCGACGTTGGTGTCCACCAGGCACACCGACTGCCAAGTCCCGAGCTCCAGGCGGCCGTTGAGCACCGGCAGGGTCGCGTGAGGCGGGACGAGGGCGGGGAGGACGTGGTCGCGGCCGTGGCCGGGGCTGCCGTGGCGGTGCTGCCAGCGGTCGTCGGCGGGCAGGAGGGTGTGGAGGGCGGCGAGGAGGTCGTCGTCGCTGCCGGCGCCCGTCTCGATGACGGCGACCCCGGCCGTGGCGTGCGGGACGAAGACGTTGAGGAGGCCGTCACGGCCGGCGGCCGCCTCCCGCAGGAAGGCCTCGCAGTCGCCGGTGAGGTCGACGATCCGCTCGGACGAACCGGAGGACACGTTCAGGACTCGGGTGGTGAAAGCGTCTGACATGCCCCCATCCTCACCCCTGCGGCCGGATTCACTCCTCATCCCCTGCCCATCCCTCGGTACGACAGGTCCACTCCGCGAGACACCGTTGACCGTGGTCACGCCGACTGGCTAGTTTCTGGCGCATGTTGCGTTCCGTCCTGCTCACCACGCGCGGTCACATCGACCTGCTGCGGGTGGCCTCCGCCGCGTGTCGCCGCGGCTGCTGACGCCTTCGCACCCCCTCCCCACGCCTGCGCTCCGCCCTACCCGCACGTCGAGTCCGCGCTGATCTCCGATCGTTGACGCACGGCTGACGCGGCGGCGCCCGGCCGTCTTCCCCCACGCCGTCCCACCTCATCGGCCGCTTTCCCTCCGTGGAGCTCCTCATGAGCATCAGCCATGCCCCGCCCGGCTCTCCAGAACCCGATATTTCGGAAATAGCCCCCACCGAACCCGCTCGCTTCGAAGCCGCCGCTACCGACGCAACCGCCACCGGCACGGGCACCCCCGTCGACCTCGAACCCATCGTCCCGGCCTCCTCCCGCCGCACCCGCGTCCCCCGCTGGCTGCGCCGCACCACCGGCCCCGTCCTGCTGCTCGCGCTGTGGCAACTCCTCAGCGCCACCGGCGTGTTGACCGCCGACGTGCTCGCCTCACCCGGTCGGATCGCCCAGGTGGCGGGCGATCTGATCGCCGACGGCTCGCTGGCCTCCGCGATGACGACCTCGCTCCAGCGGGTCGCGGGCGGGCTGCTGTTCGGCGCCCTCATCGGCACCGGACTCGCCCTCGTATCGGGCCTGTTCAGGGTCGGCGAGGACATCGTGGACGCCCCGGTCCAGATGCTGCGGACCGTGCCGTTCGTCGGCCTGATCCCGCTGTTCATCATCTGGTTCGGCATCGGCGAGGCACCCAAGATCGCCATCATCACGCTGGGCGTGACCTTCCCGCTCTACCTCAACGTCTACGCCGGCATCCGGGGCGTGGACTCGCAGCTGATCGAGGCCGGGGAGTCCCTCGGACTCTCGCGCTGGGGACTCGTCCGGCATGTCATCCTTCCGGGCGCGCTGCCCGGCGCGATGACCGGTCTGCGCTACTCGCTCGGCATCGCCTGGCTGGCGCTCGTCTTCGCCGAACAGGTCAACGCGGACTCCGGCATCGGCTTCCTGATGGTGCAGGCGCGGGACTTCCTGCGCACCGACGTCATCGTGGTCTGCCTGATCGTCTACGCCTTCCTCGGCCTGCTGGCCGACTTCATCGTCCGCTCCCTCGAAAGGCTGCTGCTGCAATGGCGACCGACGTTCACCGGCCGGTGATCCCCCAGGAGTCCGAGGTCGTGAAGGCTTCCGGAGCCACCGCGGCTGCCGAAGCCACCGAGCCCGCCCACGCGTCCGGAACCACCGGAGTTACCGACACTCCCGGCGCCACCCCGGTCCCCCGCCCCTCCCCGGCCGTCCGGGTCGAAGGGCTGACCCGTTCCTTCGACGGACGTGCCGTCATAGACGACCTCCGACTGGACGTCCGTCAGGGCGAGTTCGTGGCCCTGCTCGGCCGCAGCGGCTGCGGCAAGTCCACCCTGCTGAGGATCCTCGCCGGGCTCGACCGGGACATCGAGGGCACCGTCCTGGTCCCGCGCCGCAAGGCCGTCGCCTTCCAGGCGCCCCGGCTGATGCCGTGGAAGAAGGTGTGGCGCAACGTCCTGCTCGGTCTGCCCGGCAAGCCCGCCCGCCCCGTCGCCGACCAGGCTCTGGAGGAGGTCGGACTCGGTCACCGCAGTGACGCCTGGCCCAAGACCCTCTCCGGCGGTGAGGCCCAACGCGCCTCCCTGGCACGGGCATTGGTGCGCGAGCCCGATCTCCTGCTGCTGGACGAGCCGTTCGGTGCCCTCGACGCGCTCACCCGGATCAAGGCACAGCGCCTGGTGGGCGAGTTGTGGCAGCGCCGCGGCTGCGCGGTGCTGCTGGTGACGCACGACGTCGAGGAGGCCGTCCTGCTCGCCGACCGGGTCCTCGTGATGGACGACGGCGTCATCGCGCACGAGCAGCAGATAGACCTCGACCGGCCGCGCGACATCACCGATCCCCGGTTCGCGGAGCTCCGCGGACAGCTCCTGGAACGTCTCGGCGTCGACACCGCCGCCGAAGCCGCCTGAACTCCCCCCGCCCCCAGCCAAGTTCCACAGAACGGACTCCCATGCGACGTCGCCTCGTCCCCGCCGCACTGCTCCTCCCCTTCGCCCTCCTGCTCACCGCCTGCGGTGGCGACGCCTCCGCCGGAACGGGTTCCGACACCGACGGCAAGGGCTCGCTCACCCTCAACGTCGGTGACCAGAAGGGCGGTTCGGAGGCCATCCTGCGCGCTGCCGGGGAGCTCAAGAACCTCGACTACAAGATCAAGTGGTCCACCTTCACCTCCGGCCCGCCGCTCCTGGAGGCCGTCAACGCCAAGGCCGTCGACATCGGCGGGGTCGGCAACACCCCGCCCGTGTTCGCGGCCGGCGCCGACTCGAAGATCACGGTGGTGGCGGCCTGGCACGGCACGTCCAAGGGCGACGCCGTTCTCGTACCGAACGACTCGAAGTTGACCGACCCCGCGCAGCTCAAGGGCAAGTCCGTTGCCGTGGCCCAGGGTTCGTCCGCGAACTACCAACTGGTCGCCTCTCTGAAGAAGGCCGGGCTCAGCCTGAGCGATGTGAAGGTCAAGTACCTCCAGCCGGCCGACGCGCTGGCCGCGTTCACCTCCGGCAAGGTCGACGCGTGGGCGGTGTGGGACCCGTACACCTCGCAGATCCTCCAGGCCGGGCAGGGGCGGGTGCTGACCACTGGTGAGGGGGTCACCAACGGCCTGACCTTCCAGGTGGCTTCGCCGGGCGCGCTGAGGGACCCGAAGAAGGTCGCCGCGGTCAAGGACTACCTGGAGCGGCTGCGGCGCGCCTACAAGTGGGTCTACTCCCACGAGTCGGAGTGGGCGAAGGTCTGGGCGAAGGAGACGGGGCTGCCCGAGGACGTGGCACTCGCTGCCGTGAAGCGGACGTACACCACCCGGGTCGCCGTCGCGGTCGACCAACAGCTGATCGCTTCGGAGCAGGAGATCGCCGACACCTTCACCCAGTTGAAGCTGATCCCGCGCAAGGTCGACTTCGGCGACTTCACGGACACGCAGTTCAACGGCGGTCTCCCGGCGTCGACCACCGCGCCGCGCCCCTCGGAGACGGACTGACATGACCGTACGACTGCACTGGTTCCTGCCCACCGGCGGTGACGGGCGCACCCTCGTGGACCGGCACGCCTACGGCCCGAACAACACCGGCTCCCAGAACGCCGGACAGGTGCGGGGGATCCGCCCGCCGGACCTCGAGTACCTCGCGCAGATCACCAAGGCCGCCGAGCACCTGGGCTTCGAGGCGGTGCTCACCCCGACCGGCACCTGGTGCGAGGACGCCTGGCTGACCACCATGGCCCTCGCCGAGCACACCGAACGGCTGAAGTTCCTAGTGGCGTTCCGGCCGGGGCTGATCTCGCCGACGCTGGCCGCGCAGATGGCGTCGACCTACCAACGCCTCACCCGGGGGCGGCTGTTGCTCAATGTCGTCACCGGTGGCGACTCGGCCGAGCAACGGCGTTTCGGGGACCGGCTCGACCACGACCGGCGCTATGCCCGTACGGACGAGTTCCTGTCGGTGGTCAGGGGGGTGTGGCGGGGACAGCCGTACGACTTCGAAGGCGTCCACTACCAGGTCGAGGGCGGGCTGACCGCACTGCCGCCGGACCCGTTGCCGCAGGTGTTCTTCGGCGGGTCCTCCCCGGCGGCCGGACCGGTCGCGGCGCGGCACGCGGATGTGTATCTGACCTGGGGCGAGCCGCCCGCACAGGTCAAGGAGAAGATCGACTGGATCCGCTCGCTGGCCGTGCGGGAGGGGCGTGAGGTCCGTTTCGGGATCCGGCTGCACACGATCTCGCGCGACTCCTCCGCCGAGGCCTGGGCGACCGCGAACCGGCTGCTCGACGACCTCGACCCGGACACGATCGCGGCGGCGCAGGCGGCTCTGGGGCGCAGCGAGTCCGTGGGGCAGCAGCGGATGCTGGCCCTGCACGGCGGCTCCCGCGCCGAGTTGGAGATCCACCCGAACCTGTGGGCGGGTGTCGGGCTCGTCCGGGGCGGGGCCGGGACGGCGCTCGTCGGCAATCACGCCGAGGTCGCCGATCTGATCGAGGAGTACCACGCGCTGGGCGTCGAGCACTTCGTGCTCTCCGGATATCCGCATCTGGAGGAGGCGTACTGGTTCGGCGAGGGCGTGATCCCGGAGCTGGCGGCGCGCGGGCTGGTCGAGGGGGGTGCGCGGACCGGGGCGCCGATCCTGGTGGCCGGCGGACGCTGATCACACCGGCGCAGGGAAGATCCGGCCCGCCGCCACCGTTAGTAGAAAGGTGAACAACACGCGCGAGGTCGAGGTCGTCGTCATAGGTGCTGGTCAGGCGGGTCTGTCCAGCACCTATCACCTGCGCCGCACCGGTTTCGAGCCGGAGCGCGACTTCGTGGTGCTGGACCACTCCCCCGCGCCCGGCGGCGCCTGGCAGTTCCGGTGGCCGTCGCTGACGTACGGCAAGGTGCACGGCATGCACGCCCTGCCGGGCATGGAGCTCACGGACGCCGATCCTGCGCGACCGTCGTCGCAGGTGATCGCCGAGTACTTCGCCGCGTACGAGCGCGCCTTCGACCTTCGGGTACGACGCCCTGTCGACGTCCGTGCCGTGCGCGAGGGCGTCGACGGGCGGCTGCTGGTCGAGACCTCGGAGGGCACATGGTCGACGCGGGCGCTGATCAACGCCACCGGCACCTGGGACCGGCCGTTCTGGCCGCGCTATCCGGGCCAGGAGACCTTCCGTGGGCGGCAGTTGCACACCGCGCAGTACCCGGGCCCCGAGGCGTTCGCCGGGCTGCGGGTGGTCGTGGTGGGCGGGGGCGCGTCCGGTACCCAGCACCTCATGGAGCTCGCCCCGTTCGCGGCGGCGACCACGTGGGTGACCCGGCGGGAGCCGGTGTTCCGCGAGGGTCCCTTCACCGAGGACGTCGGCCGGGAGGCCGTGGCGCTCGTCGAGGAGCGGGTGCGCCAGGGGCTGCCGCCGAAGAGCGTGGTGTCGGTGACCGGGCTCCCGCTCAACGACGCCGTACGGCAGGCCCTCGCGGACGGCGTCCTGGACCGGCGGCCCATGTTCGACCGGATCACTCCGGACGGCGTGGAGTGGGACGACGGGCGGCGCGTCGACGCCGACGTCATCCTGTGGGCGACCGGCTTCCGGGCCGCCATCGACCACCTGGCCCCGCTGAAGCTGCGCGAGCCCGGCGGTGGCATCCGGGTCGAGGGCACCCGCGCGGTCGCCGATCCCCGGATCCATCTCGTCGGCTACGGCCCCTCGGCGAGCACCATCGGCGCCAACCGCGCGGGCCGCGCGGCTGTACGGGACATCAGGCGACTTCTGGCCGACGAGCCGGTGGCCGCCTGACGCCCCTGACATCCCGTCAAGTTCAGCCCGCCTTGGCCGCGTTCTTCTGATTCTTGTTGAACTCGGCCACGTTGCGCCGGTGTTCCTCGTAGTCGGCGGTGAAGCGGGTGTCGCCCGGCTTCACCGTGACGAAGTACAGCCAGTCGCCCGTCGCCGGGGCGATCGCGGCGCGCATCGCGTCCTCGCCCGGGTTGTCGATCGGGGTCGGCGGCAGGCCCATGCGCTGATACGAGTTGTAAGGGCTGTCGATCCGCAGGTCGGCGCCGGTCGTCTTCAACGTGGAGCGGTTCAGGGCGTAGTTGATGGTGGAGTCCATCTGCAGCGGCATCCCGCGCTCCAGCCGGTTGAAGATGACCCGGGCGACCTTCGCCATGTCGGACTTGGTCGCCGCCTCGGCCTGGACAATGCTCGCGATGGTGACGGCCTGGTAGACGTTCATCGCGTTGCGCTGGGCGCCGGCCGCGATCGGGGCGCCGTTGAACTTCTTGTTGGCGGTGTCGACCATGAACGAGAGCAGCGCCTCGGGCGTCGTCTTCCTGCCGTTGCGCTCCAGCGGGTACGTCGCCGGGAAGAGGTAGCCCTCCGGATTGCCCTCCGCGTCGTTCGGCAGCTTGAGCTGCGCCTTGGCCAGGGACCTCTTGGCGGTCCCCGGGGGCTGGGCGAGAGCCTTGTCGACGGCGTCGTAGACCTGCCCGGCCCGCCAGCCCTCCGGGATGAGCAGGGTGGTGGGCTCCTTCGCGCTCTCGCCGCTGTCGAGCGTCAGCAGCGGCACCGCCACGGCGGTGCCGGCCACGACGGCCCCGGTCGCGATGAGGACGAGACGCCCCCGGCGCGTCAGTCGGATCGTGCTCCGTGGCGGAGTGTTCTGGTACATGCGGGCACGGTAACCCGCATATCACCCCAAACCCGGCATATTTTCAGTTTGTCGGTTCCAGTTGGGCATCTCGGCGTACGAGCGCCGCGTACCGCCCGTCCTGCTCCAGGAGTTCCTCGTGCGTGCCGCGCTCGGCCACCCGGCCGGAGTCGAGGACCACGATCTGGTCGGCATCGCGAACGGTGGACAGCCGGTGGGCGATGGTGAGCGTGGTGCGGTTGGCGGAGAGCGCGTCGATGGCCTCCTGCACGGCGTGCTCGGTACGGGTGTCCAGGGCGCTGGTCGCCTCGTCCAGGATGAGGACGGGCGGGTCCCGCAGAATGGTCCGCGCGATGGCGAGGCGCTGCTTCTCGCCGCCCGAGAAGCGGTGACCGCGTTCACCCACGACCGTCTCGTAGCCGTCGGGCAGGGACGCGATGTGGTCGTGGATCTGCGCCGCCCGCGCCGCCTGCTCGATCTCCTCGTCGGTCGCGTCCGGCTTGGCGAAGCGCAGGTTGTCGGCGACCGAGGCGTGGAAGAGGTACGTCTCCTGCGAGACGACCCCGATGGCCCGTGCGAGGGTGTCGAAGTCCAGGTCTCGGACGTCGACCCCGTCGAGGGTGACCCGGCCGCCGGTCACGTCGTAGAGCCGCGGGACGAGGTAGCCGAGCGTGGACTTGCCGGCGCCGGTCGAGCCGACGAGCGCGAGGCTGCTGCCGGCGGGGACGTCGATGTCGATGCCGGCGAGCACGGGGCCCCGCCGGTCGTCCTCGGCGTCGTAGCGGAACTCCACGTTCTCCAGTCGGACCTCGCCCTTGACGCGATCGAGGTGGACCGGGTCCTCCCGCTCGGTGATGTCGATCGGCAGGTCGAGGTACTCGAAGATGCGCTGGAAAAGCGCGAGCGAGGTCTGGATCTGGACGCCGGTCGACAGCAGGCTGACGGCCGGGCGGAACAGGCCCTGCTGGAGCGAGACGAAGGCGACGATGGTGCCGATGGAGATGTCGGGGCCGCCGGTCTGGAGGGCGATGCCCGCGGTCCAGTAGATGACGGCGGGCATCGCGGACATGACGATCCCGATGACGGCCATGCGCCAGCGGCCCGCCATGTTCGAGCGCACCTCGAGGTCCACCAAGCTCTCGGACTCGTCGGCGAAGGACCGGGTCAGCGAGTCGGAGCGGCCCATCGTGCGGCCGAGCAGGATGCCGCTGACGGAGAGCGACTCGGTGACGGTCGCGGCCATCGCGGCCATCTGCTTCTGGCGCTGGGTGGTGATCTTCTTGCGTTCGTTGCCGACCCGGCGGCTGATCCACACGAAGACCGGGAGCAGCAGCAGCGAGACGGCGGTCAGCCGCCAGTCGAGGGCGATCATCGCGACGATCGTGGCGACGACACTGGTCAGGTTGGAGACCAGCGAGGTGGCGGTCGAGGTGACGGTGGCCTGCATGCCGCCGATGTCGTTGGCGATGCGGGACTGCACCTCGCCGGTACGGGTGCGGGTGAAGAAGGCGAGCGACATGCGCTGGAGGCGGCCGTAGACCGCGGTGCGCAGGTCGTGCATGACGCGCTGGCCGACCGTGGTGGAGATGAGGGTCTGACCGACGCCGAAGACGCCGGTGAGGACGGCGCTCAGGATCATGCCCAGCGCCAGCAGGCTGAGCAGTCCGGTGCGGCCCTGGGGGATGGCCACGTCCAGCGTTTCCTTGAGCAGGAACGGGGTGGCGACGGTGACCAGGGAGGAGGCGCCGACCAGCAGGCCGACGACGGCGAGCCTGGCGCGGTAGGGCTTGAAGAGCCGGAGGATGCGGCGCACCTGCCGGGGCTGGTCGGTCGAGGTGCCGGGCGTGGGGGTCCAGTCGATGTGATCGCGGGGCATGGTCTCCTGCGGAAGGTGAGATGAAGAGGACTGACGGAGCCTAGCTCATTGTTACCTATGCTCACAATGAACTAGGTCCTGATATTGTTCCCGCATGACCACGCCAGATTCCGACGGTCTGCTCGCGGAGCAGTTGCTCAGGCTGACGCGCCGGGTGTTCCGCATCCAGAAGCGCCTGCTGCACGAGCGCGCTCTCGGCGTGACTCCGGCCCAGTCCCGGCTGCTGCGCACCCTCGCGCACTGGGACACGCCACCGCGGATGGCCGACCTCGCGGAGCGGCTGGAGGTGGTGCCGCGCGCGGTGACCACGCTGGTCGACGGGCTCGAGGCGAGCGGCAAGGTGCGACGGGTGCCGGATCGGGCCAACCGGCGGGTGATCCGCATCGAGCTGACGGACGACGGGGTGAAGGCCCTTCAGGAACTCCACGCCGTGCGCAGGGCGGCCGCGGAGGAGATTCTCGCTCCACTGACGGACGAGCAGCGTCGGGCGCTGGGGGGACTGCTGGACACGTTGGTGGACTGGCAGCACTGAGACGTGGACCGGCAGGTCTGAGACGTGGAGTGGCAGCACTGAGGCGTTGACTGGCAGCACTGAGAAGTGGACCGGCAGCACTGGGACGAGAACGGGCAGCACTGACGAACGGGCCGCGGCCACCGCTCCGTAAGGCTGGAGCGGTGGCCGCGGCCTGGTTCCGGAACGCTGGTCACATGACCTCGGCGGGCGACTCCTTGGCGACCGGTGCCGGCTCGGGCTCCGGCTCCGCCTGGGGCTCCTGCTCCGGCTCCGCCTCGGGCACGACCTCGCCACCCAGCACCTTCTTGGCCCTGTCGATGTCCAGCGCGCCCTCCCAGCGGGACACCGCGAAGACCGCGACGCAGTTGCCGAGCAGGTTCGTCACGACGCGCATCGAGTCCATGATGCGGTCGACGCCGAGCAGCAGGGCAACGGCGCCGGCGGGGATCGCTCCCAGCGAGGACGCCGTGGCGGACAGGGCGAGGAAGGCCGAGCCGGGGATGCCCGCCATGCCCTTGCTGGTCAGCATCAGCACCAGGACGACGGTGATCTGCTGGCTCAGGCTGAGGTCGACACCCACGGCCTGGGCGATGAAGAGCGTGCCGATGGAGAGGTAGAGCGAGGCGCCGTCGAGGTTGAAGGAGTAGCCGGTCGGCAGCACCAGACCCACCGCGTCGTCGCGGGCGCCGGCCTTGCGCAGCTTCTGCATCACGCGCGGCATGACGGACTCGGTGGACGCCGTGCCGAGCGCGAGCAGCATCTCCTCGCGGATGTAGCGCAGGAACCTCCACAGGCTGAGCCCGGTGAGCGCCTTGAGCGCGACGGCGAGCAGCACGATGAAGAGGGCGGCGGCCGCGTAGCACAGGACGATCAGCTTGGCGTAGGTCTCGATGACGCCGAGGCCGTACTGGCCGATCAGGACGGCCATCGCGCCGAACACCGCGATCGGCGCGAGGCGCATCACGAAGCCGACGACCGCGAAGATGATCTCCTGGGCCTGCTCGATGGCGGGCAGCACCTGCGGGACCTTGGTGTGGCCGAGGTGCAGCAGCGCGGCGCCCACCAGACAGGCCAGGATGAGCACCTGGAGCAGCGAGTTCTCGGCGAAGGCGCCGATGAAACTGGTCGGCAGGGCGTTGACGATGAACTCGGTCGTCGAGGGCAGGTGTCCGCTGCCCGTCTTGGCGTCCACGGCCGCGGAGTTGAGCGTCGCGGGGTCGACGTGCATCCCCGAGCCGGGCTGGACGACATTGGCGGCGACCAGTCCGATGATCAGCGCGAGCGTGCTCGCGACCTCGAACCAGATCAGCGCCTTGAGCCCGATCCGGCCGAACGCCTTGAGGTCACCCGCCTTGGCGATGCCGACGACGACCACGCAGAACACGAGCGGCGAGATGATCGTCTTGATGAGCCGGGTGAAGCCGTCGCCGAGCGGCTGGAGGTCCGAGGCGAAGCCGGGCCACAGCTTTCCGACAACGATGCCGAGGACCAGCGCCACGGCGACCTGGACGAAGAGAGAGGTACGCAGTATGTGTGCGACGCGTCGCGGCAGGGACGGGACGGACGGCGGCACGGGCACTCCTTGAGGGGGGACGGGGAGCCACAGAAGCCCGGGGAGACTTCTGCGATACGGAAAGCGGCTTCCGTGGAGATCACTCTGGAGGGACCGTTGATCGCGTGAGAGACCGCCGTGTTTCCGGCGCGTAAATCACGCAGCCTGTGACGCATCGCACACAACTCGGGTCAGCAGCCGTCGCGTTCCTCCGTCAGCACCCCCTGCACGGTGACGAGTGAGCGGTCGTAGCACCCCGCCGAACCCCGGATCCGGTAGCGCTCGCTCGTCGTACCGACCGCGTGCCGCTGATCGCGCGGGACGTTGATCGTGTACGTGGCGTCACCCGCGTAGGTGTCGTCGAACCGGAACCACGCAGTGCGGTGGCCGGCCTGGCTCACCGTGGTCTCGGCGCGGTCCCCGAGGGTCAGCGCGGTGCGGAGCCGGTCGCCCGCGCCGATGGTGGTCGTGCCGTCCATCGTGTACGTCCGGTGGGTGCGGGTGGTGCGGGCCGGGCCGCGGCCGTCGACGGTCACCGACTCGTCGTCCGTCCAGGTGGCCTTGAGCGCGTCGGGGTTCTCGCCGTCGCCCCAGCGGTGCGTGGAGGTGTTCGTCAGCGCACGGCGGACGGTGGTCGTCACGCGGCCGTGCGAGGTGTCGACGTACCCGGCAACGGTGAGCCGGTGGTCACCCTCGGTGTCCACGCGCTGCTCCGAACCGGGCATGTACGTCGAGGAGTTGGTGAGGTCGCCGGTCCGGTGCGTGGTGAGCCGTCCGGTGACGTGCTTGCTCTTGGCGTCCTGCCAGACGAGGACGTTCACCGGGGTGCTCCAGCCCGACTGCCCCGCGGGCACCCCGACGACCGAGACCTCCACGCGATGCGGGCGCCCGTCGTTGAGGATTCCGGCGAAGGGCGTCAGGTCGTATTCGATCGGCTTGATGTCGAAGGCGCGGGGGCCCGGAACGACGTACCAGAGGAAGGGGTTGGACCAGCCGCCGGTCCACACGGTCGGGAACGGGGCGGCGATGCCCGCGAGTTGACCGTCGACCTTGATCTGGACCTCGCGGTAGGGGCCGCCGTCGGCCTGACAGGAGTACGGCGCGTTCGACGGCACCGTCAGATACCAGTACTCCTCGCAGCCCCCGCCGGAGCCGGTGGCGTACACCTCGGCGACGACGCGTTCGCTGTTGCGCGGGGTGGTGAGGGTGCCGTCGGCGAGGGTGAGCACCCGGTCGGGGGTGGCCTTGGCGTCCGGTGCGCCCGCGTAGAACGTCAGCGTCACCTTCACGTCGATGATCCCGGTGTACGTGTCGTCGACGACGTTCCCGATGAGCATCTCCACGTCATGGCTGCCGCGGAGTGTGTCGCTGTAGCGCGTGACGTCCTTCTCGACGGACCACTCGATGCCGTCGGGCGAGGGCTGCGGGGTGGAGGTGCGGAAGATCTCGACCCCGCCGATGTGCAGATACCCGAGCCGGTCGAACTGCCGTCCCTTGACGTTGCCTTCGAGCCGCAGCACGACCTTGCTCCAGCGGTCGCCGCAGCCCTTGGGCGGGGCGTAGGTGCCCGTGTAGGGGGTGAAATCGCGGAACTGCGCTTCGGCGACGGTGACTTGGCAGGACCTGCCCGAGGGTCTGGCGACGGGCGGCGCGGCGGTGACCGGGTCGTGCCAGTCGGTGCCGAACTCGGCGGGGGCGGGGGTGGCGGCGGGTTGGGCGTGGGGGGCCTGCTGGGCACGGGGCGCCGGCTGGGCACGGGGCGCCGGCTGGGCACGGGGCGCCGGCTGGGTACGGGGCTCCGACTGGGCGGGCGTCGCTCCGAGCAGGGTGCTCGCCAGGAGGGTCGCCCCTGCGAGCATGGACATGACTAGCCGTCTCTTCATGGCCGTGTTCTACGGCGAGTCGGGCCCCGCCCGCAATGACGCCTCCCGCAGCGGACCTACGCCGACAGGTCCGCCCTGTCCCCCATCACCACCACGGGATGCCGGTCCGGATCGAGCGTGCGCAGCAGATACCGCATCGCCTCCTTGGACACGCTGACGCAGGCCGACGTACCGCTGCCGTGGTCCATGTGCAGCCAGATGCCGCCGCCCTTGGAGTAACCCCCGGGCCGCGTCTGGTCGTTGGGCGGGGTGCCCTCGACGCGGTTGTAGTCGATGGCGATGACGTAGTCGAAGTCGTGCCAGTAGGACCGGGGCCACCAGCGGGGAGCGGCGATCGCGGCCGACCTCGTGTACGGCAGTCTCGCGCCGGGGTCCGGGAGCACCCCGCCCGCGTCGCTGAGCGTGAACACCCCGACGGGACTGCGCCTGTCGCCCTCGTGGTGGTCGGTGGTCCAGCCCTTCCTGCCGTTGTGGGCGGGCCAGCCGCGGACGCGGTCCCAGCGGGAGTTGTGCTTGGCGTACAGCACGACGGTGGCGTCCGCGGAGTTCCTGCCGTCGCCGTAGACCGCGAGGACCTGGCGGGAGTCGGCGGGGACGCGGCGTTGGAGGCGGGTGCCGACGCCGGGGACACGGGGTCGGAGACGGTCGTCGACGCCGGGGACACGGGGCTGGAGACGGTCATCGACGCCGGGGATACGGGTCGGTCGGTCCGCGGGTTCGGCAGCCGCCTCGGTGTCGGGGGTGCCGGTGTGTGCCGGGACCGGGTCCGGGCCGCCGCATCCTCCCAGGAGGAGCAGCAGCGCTGCCAACGCCGTGGTCGTCACCGCGGTCCGCCGTACGCCTCCGCCCACCCCTGCCACGCCTCGCATCGCCCCATCGTCGCGCCGGGAGGCCTGGGCCGACGGCACCGGTTCCGTGCGTCGCGGCGGAAAACCTGTTGCCGCCGACCACGCTCTGCCGCGACCCTTTCACGGTTTGCAGCCGCCGTGCGCGGCTCCTTCCCACACCCCTGACACGAGCCACTGGGACGCACCCGTCATGCAGATCCAAGACCTTCCGTATCCCGACCCGGGAGTGCCCGACGCACGCTCGGGCTCCCGGTTTCTGTGGTGGCTCTTCAGGAACCAGCTGGGCGGACAGTTGAAGTCGCTGGCCTGGGGACTGCTGCACTTCCTCTCCGTCTCCGCGCTGCCGTTCTGCGTCGGCGTGGCCGTCCAGGCGGTCGTCGACCACTCCGGCCGCCGACTGGCCCTCGCCGGCGGTCTGCTGGCGGTGTGCTGCGTCGGCAACGCGGTCGGCGACACCTTCCTGCACCGCACCGCCGTCACCAACTGGATCACGGCCGCCGCGCGCGTCCAGCAGCTCCTGGCCCACAAGGCCGCACATCTGGGCTCCGCGCTGACCCGGCGGGTCGCCGCCGGCGAGGTCGTGGCCGTCTCCACCGGTGACGTCGAGAAGATCGGCTGGTTCGTGGAGGCCTGGTCCCGGTTCACCGCGGCGGCGGTCACCATCGTCGTGGTCTGCGTCGGCATGGTCGTCTACCAGCCCGCGCTCGGCGTGGTGGTCGCCGTGGGCCTGCCGGTGCTGGCCCTCTCCGTGCTGCCGCTGCTGCCCAAGGCGACGAAACGCGCCGACTTCCAGCGTGAGAAGGCGGGCCGCGCCACCGAACTGGCCTCCGACACCGTCGCCGGTCTGCGCGTGCTGCGCGGCATCGGCGGCGAGGAACTCTTCCTCGACCGCTACCGCAAGGCCTCGCAGGAGGTCCGCCACGCGGCCGTGCGCAGCGCCCGGATGTGGTCCCTGATCGCGGCGATCCAGGTCGTGCTGCCGGGTCTGCTGCTGATCGCGGTCGTCTGGTACGGCGTCCACCTGGCCCAACAGGGCCGGGTGGAGGTCGGCGAACTGGTCGCCGTCTACAGCTCGGTGATGATCCTGACCTATCCGCTGCGGCACTTCGAGGAGATCGCCATGGCGTACTCCTTCTCACGCCCGTCCGCCAAGCGGGCGGCGGGGGTGCTGTCGTTGGAGCGGGCCACGTCCGCTGACGGGGCACGGGGGGCTCAGGACACCGGCGAGGTGGGACGCTCGAAAGGCCTGGGCTCTGCTGGGCGCCCGGAGGGCTTGGGCTCCGCTGGGCGCTCGGAGGGCCTGGGCTCCGCTGGGCAGTCGGAGGGCTCGGGCCGCGCGGAGGGCTCGGTGGGCGTGCCCTCCGGGGACCTGTACGACCCGGCCACCGGTCTGCTCGCCCCCTCCGGACGGCTCACCGCGGTGGTGTGCGGCGACCCGGACGCGGCGGGGCTGCTGGCCGAACGGCTCGGTGGACACCCCTCGGAGGCGGGCACATCCGTGCTCCTGGGCGGGGTGCCGCTGGACGAGCTGCCGCTCGACTCGGCGCGCACCGCCGTCCTCGTCCAGGACAAGGACCCGGTCCTGCTCTCCGGCACCCTGCGCGAACTGCTCGACGTCCCCGCCTCGGGTGACGTCGGTGCCGTGCAGGCGCTCGCGGCCGCGCAGTGCGCCGACGTACTGGCCGCCCTGGTCCAGGGGTCCCTGGACACCGAGGACCCGATGGACGCGCGCATCACCGAACGCGGGCGCTCCCTCTCGGGCGGCCAGCGCCAGCGGCTCGCCCTGGCCCGGTCGCTGTTCACCGACCCGGAGGTACTCGTCCTGGACGAGCCGACCTCCGCCGTCGACTCGCACACCGAGGCGCGGATCGCGGACGGAGTACGGGACCTGCGGACCGGTCGCACCACCGTGGTGTTCACGTCCTCGCCCCTGCTCCTGGACCGAGCCGACCGGGTGGTGCTCGTCCACGACGGCGAGGTCGTGGCGGTCGGCGTGCACCGCGAGCTGGTGCACAAGGAACCGCGGTACCGGGCGGTCGTGACCCGCGAGACGGACGAAGAGACCGCACTGGGCGACGCGCTGAACCACCAAGGCGTACCGAACAAGCAAGACGTACTGCACGAGCAGAACGTGTTGCACGAGCAGGACATGTTGCACGCACTGGAAGAGATCGAGGAGAGCGCATGATCGGCGTGGCGCCACCGGCGTACGACCCGGCGGCACCGACGACGGCGAACACCCTGCCCGTCGGGGCCACCGCGACCGTACGCGCCTACGTGGCCGAACTGTTCCGCCGGCACCGCCGCGCCTTCGGACTCCTCGTCGGCGTGAACACGGTCTCGGTCGTGGCCTCCATGGTCGGGCCCTGGCTGCTCGGCGACCTCGTCGAGCGGGTCTCGGACGGGGCGCGCGAACTCCATCTGGAACTGACCGCTGCGCTGTTCGTGGTCGCGCTGGTCGTGCAGGCCTTCTTCGTACGGCAGGTGCGGCTGCGCGGTTCGATGCTCGGCGAGCAGATGCTGGCCGACCTGCGCGAGGACTTCCTCGTGCGGTCGGTCGGCCTGCCCCCCGGGGTCCTGGAACGGGCCGGGACCGGTGACCTGCTGTCCCGGATCACCACCGACATCGACCGGCTCGGCAACGCCATGCGCGAGGCCGTACCGCAACTCGCGATCGGTGTGGTGTGGGCGGCCCTGCTGCTCGGCGGACTCGTGATCACCGCGCCGCCGCTGGCCGCCGCCGTCCTGCTGGCCCTGCCGGTGCTGATCGTCGGCTGCCGCTGGTACTTCAAGCGGGCTCCGTCCGCCTACCGCTCGGAGGCCGCCGGGTACGCCGCCGTGGCCGCCGCGCTCGCGGAGACCGTGGACGCCGGACGCACCGTCGAGGCACACCGGCTCGGCGCCCGCCGCATCGAACTGTCGGAGCGGCGGATCAAGGAGTGGACCGCCTGGGAGCGGTACACCCTGTGGCTGCGGTCGGTGCTCTTCCCCTGCATCAACGTCAGCCACGTGATGATCCTTTCGTCGGTGCTGATGGTCGGCGGGGTCTTCGTCCTCCAGGGGTGGATCGGGGTCGGCCAGCTCACCACGGGCGCCCTGATCGCGCAGATGCTGATCGATCCGGTCGGGCTCATCCTGCGCTGGTACGACGAGCTCCAGGTGGCGCAGGTGTCGCTGGCCCGGCTGGTGGGCGTGCGGGACATCGAACCGGCCGGCGGTGACAGCGGGCTCGCGCCCGACGGGCGGGACGTGGACGCGGACCGGGTGCACTTCGGCTACCTCGAGGGGGTGGACGTGCTGCGCGAGGTGTCCCTCAAGGTCGCACCCGGCACCCGGTTGGCGCTGGTCGGCCCCTCGGGCGCCGGCAAGTCCACCCTGGGCAGGCTGCTGGCCGGCATCTACACGCCCCGGGACGGCCGGATCACGCTGGGCGGCGCCGAGCTGTCCCGGATGTCCGCCGAACGGGTCCGTGAACATGTGGCCCTCGTCAACCAGGAGCACCACGTCTTCGTGGGTTCCCTGCGCGACAACCTCCTGCTCGCCCGGACGGACGCCACGGACGCCGAGCTGTGGGCGGCGCTCGGCGCGGTCGACGCGGACGGGTGGGCGCGGGCGCTCGACGACGGCCTCGACACCGAGGTCGGCTCGGGCGGCCTGACCGTCACCCCGGCCCAGGCGCAGCAGGTCGCACTGGCCCGCCTGGTCCTGGCCGACCCGCACACGCTGGTCCTCGACGAGGCGACGTCGCTGCTCGACCCCCGGGCCGCCCGTCACCTGGAACGCTCCCTCGCCCGCGTCCTCGACGGCCGCACGGTCGTCGCCATCGCCCATCGCCTCCACACCGCCCACGACGCGGACGTCATCGCCGTCGTCGAGAACGGCCGCATCAGCGAGCTGGGCAGCCACGAGGAGCTGGTAGCGGCGGACGGCGCGTACGCGGCGTTGTGGAGGTCCTGGCACGGGTAAGGGGGCGAGGCGGCGCCGGGGCCGCCCGGTGAACGGTGGTGTGGGCCGGGCCGACTCCTCGGAGGAGCGACCCGGCTCCACGCGCCCCGCCCTCGGAGCAGGAACCCGAATCCCGCCCCTCGGAGGACCTGGCCGCACCCCGCCCCTCGGAGGACCTGGCCGCATCCCGCCCCTGCCATGACCGCCTCGCGCAGCGCCCCTCGGGTGACCGGCCCACGCAGACCCCTCCCTCCAGTCACCGCCCTGCCCCGGCAACGACACCTCCGCGCGCCACCCACGCCCACGGCAGCACACTCCGACGCCCACCCCGCCCCAAGCCTGGTCCGGCCCCCTCCGAACCCCAGCCCGCTCCGCCCCCCGGCCCCCTCAGAACCCCCCTCAAGCCAGCGCAGCGCCCCCGTGGCGTTGCGCGGTCCCGAAGCGGGGTGGAAGGCTGGACAGCAGCACCGGCTCAGGGAGCGTGTGCGGGCGGTTCGATCCGTCGGCGGGCGCGGCAAGTGCCCCGTGGGCCCGTGGCCCGCCGTGGGCCGCGGCAGGCTCGGGTCCGTCCCCTTCACCTGGAGGTACCCGTGGACAGCTCCGACGGATGGGGAGACGACGTCTACCAGCCCGACGGCTCCGAGATCCAGGACGACGCGGGTCTGCTCGACGCGGAGGACACCCTGGAGGACGACGGGGTCGACGACCCCCTGGACCGCGGCTGGTCCCCGCCGGACAGACCGTGGGCCGTGGAGCACACCGGTGTCACCGCCGCGGAACGCCGACGGGGCGAGACGCTGGACCAGCGGCTCGCCGAGGAGCTGCCCGACTCGGTGCCGTTCGACGGCGACGGCATCGGCGACGCCGACGGCACCGACGGCGAGCTCCTGGACAACGAGGTCGGTGCGATGCGCTCCGGCCGTCTCGTGGCCCCCGACGAAGGGGCGCACGAGGACGAGGAGAGCGCCCTGATCGCCACGGACGTGGGCATCGACGGCGCCGCGGCGTCCGCGGAGGAGGCCGCCATGCACATCGTGGACGAGGATTCCCTGTCCGGCTGACAGCACGACACCCGCAGCGCACGAGGAGCCGCCATGCAGCAGGACAAGCACCCCGACTACCACGAGGTCGTCTTCCGTGACCGCTCCGCCGGTTACGCCTTCCTGACCCGGTCGACCGCGACCAGCGACCGGACCATCGAGTGGGACGACGGCGAGACCTACCCGGTGGTGGACGTGGAGATCTCCTCCGAGAGTCACCCCTTCTACACCGGCAAGGCGCGCACGGTCGACTCGGAGGGACGCGTCGCCGCCTTCGAGCGGCGGTACGGCGGCGGGACGGGCCAGGGCGGCTGACCGCTCGGCCGCACCCGGCGCAACAGGCCCCCGGGGCGTGTCAGTGGTCCCGCGTCCCGGCGTCAGATGAAGTTCAGCGCCGCCGCGCAGCCCACCCCCCCGAGCAGCATGAACGCCGGCATCAGCACCTTCAGCTCGACCCAGCTGCCGGCCCGGAACCGCATCACCTTCGGCGGTCCGATCGGGTACCAGCGCTTGCGACCCACGGGGATCGGCCACAGGATCGGGCAGCCCGACACCGTGAGCGCGTCCCCGATGTCGTGCACGAGCGCCCCCAGGACCACCGGAAGCCCCAGCCACAGGTACTCCTGGCCGGGCTGGGTGAACAGCCAGTCCGAGCCGTTGCCCGGCTTGTCCAGGACACCGGCGATGATCCACGCGCTGGTCGCCGCCAGCAGCCACACCAGGACGTCGGCGCTGGAGCCCCGGGTCGCACGCCACAGCAGACCCTCGATGGCCAGCACCATGTGGGCGAACAGGATCGCCAGCACCGCCCAGCGGCCACCGGTGATCGCCGCCACCGAGCAGCCCGCACCGATCAGCACGGCCCACAGCCAGGTGTGCGTGAGCGTGCGGTGACCGCCGGAGCGACGCGGGTCGCCCTGCTTCTTGGTGGCCTTGTAGACGGCGTAGGAGAGCTTGTCGACGATCTCGCACAGGGCCCGTGAGACCGGCCCGAAGGCCCGCGAGATCGTGGCCGCCTTGTGGTCGAGGTCGGGAGCGAGCGCGGCACCCGCGCAGATCAGAGCTCCGGCCAGCAGTACGGGCCACGGCATGGTGTGCCCGGTGGCGGCGGCGGCCGCTCCTACGCCCAGCCAGGCCGCGGCGCCCGACAGTGAGTGTGCTGGTCCCATCATCGGCGTAGCCCGCCCCATTCCTCGTGTACCACTGTCCAGTTGACCGGCTGCGCTGACGCCCCGTCGGCGACACAGCGTACTGGTCGTGATCTTCCTGCCGGCAACCGATTCCCCTATAGGGGAGGACGCCAGGCAAGATGGGTCCGTGACCCTCATCGATCAGCTGCCGCAGACCGCAGACCCCGACGCCCTCTACGAAGCCTTCGAGTCGTGGGCCGGGGAGCGGGGTCTCACGCTCTACCCCCACCAGGAGGAGGCGCTGATCGAGGTGGTCTCCGGCGCGAACGTGATCGTGTCGACGCCCACCGGCTCCGGCAAGAGCATGATCGCGGCGGGTGCGCACTTCGCCGCCCTCGCCCGCGACGAGGTCACCTTCTACACCGCGCCCATCAAGGCGCTCGTCTCGGAGAAGTTCTTCGAGCTGTGCAAGATGTTCGGCACCGAGAACGTCGGCATGCTGACCGGTGACGCCTCCGTCAACGCCGACGCGCCCGTCATCTGCTGCACCGCCGAGGTGCTCGCGTCGATCGCGCTGCGCGACGGCAAGCAGGCGGACGTCGGCCAGGTCGTCATGGACGAGTTCCACTTCTACGCGGAGGCGGACCGCGGCTGGGCCTGGCAGATCCCGATCCTCGAGCTCCCGCAGGCGCAGTTCGTCCTGATGTCGGCCACCCTCGGCGATGTCTCGATGTTCGAGAAGGACCTGACCCGGCGCACCGGCCGGCCGACGTCGGTGGTCCGCTCGGCGACCCGCCCCGTCCCGCTCTCCTACGAGTACAAGCTCACCCCGCTCACCGAGACCCTCACCGAGCTCCTGGAGACCAAGCAGGCGCCGGTCTACATCGTGCACTTCACGCAGGCGCAGGCCGTGGAGCGGGCGCAGGCGCTGATGAGCATCAACATGTGCTCGCGCGAGGAGAAGGACCAGATCGCCGAGCTGATCGGCAACTTCCGCTTCACCACCAAGTTCGGCCGTAACCTCTCCCGTTACGTCCGGCACGGCATCGGTGTCCATCACGCCGGCATGCTGCCCAAGTACCGGCGGCTGGTGGAGAAGCTCGCCCAGGCCGGTCTGCTGAAGGTCATCTGCGGCACCGACACCCTCGGTGTCGGTGTCAACGTGCCCATCCGCACGGTGCTGTTCACGGCGCTGACCAAGTACGACGGCAACCGCGTCCGCACCCTGCGCGCCCGCGAGTTCCACCAGATCGCGGGCCGCGCGGGCCGGGCCGGCTTCGACACGGCCGGCTTCGTCGTCGCCCAGGCCCCCGAGCACGTCATCGAGAACGAGAAGGCGCTCGCCAAGGCCGGCGACGACCCGAAGAAGCGCCGCAAGGTCGTCCGCAAGAAGGCGCCCGAGGGCTTCGTCGCCTGGTCGGACAGCACCTTCGAGAAGCTGATCGCTTCCGAGCCGGAGCCGCTGACCTCCCGCTTCCGGGTCACCCACACCATGCTGCTGTCGGTGATCGCCCGCCCGGGCAACGCCTTCGAGGCGATGCGGCACCTCCTGGAGGACAACCACGAGCCGCGCAAGCAGCAGCTGCGGCACATCCGGCGGGCGATCGCCATCTACCGTTCGCTGCTGGACGGCGGCATCGTCGAGAAGCTCGACGAGCCCGACGCCAGCGGCCGGATCGTCCGCCTCACCGTGGACCTGCAGCAGGACTTCGCGCTCAACCAGCCGCTGTCCACGTTCGCGCTCGCCGCGTTCGAGCTGCTCGACCCCGAATCGCCTTCCTATGCGCTGGACATGGTGTCCGTCGTGGAGTCCACCCTGGACGACCCCCGGCAGATCCTCGTCGCCCAGCTGAACAAGGCGAAGGGCGAGGCGGTGGCCGCGATGAAGGCGGACGGCGTCGAGTACGAGGAGCGCATGGAGCGCCTCCAGGACGTCACGTACCCCAAGCCCCTGGAGGAGTTGCTCTTCCACGCGTACAACACGTACCGCAAGAGCCACCCGTGGGTCGGCGACCACCCGCTCTCCCCGAAGTCCGTCATCCGTGACATGTACGAACGGGCCATGTCCTTCACGGAGTTGGTGTCCTTCTACGAGCTGGCCCGCACCGAGGGCATTGTCCTGCGCTACCTCGCCAGCGCCTACAAGGCGCTCGACCACAACATCCCGGACGACCTGAAGTCCGAGGACCTCCAGGACCTGATCGAGTGGCTCGGCGAGACGGTCCGCCAGGTCGACTCCAGCCTCCTGGACGAGTGGGAGCAGCTCGCCAACCCCGAGGAGATGACCGCCGAGGAGGCCCAGGAGCGGGCCGACGAGGTCAAGCCGGTCACCACCAACGCCCGTGCCTTCCGCGTCCTGGTCCGCAACGCCCTCTTCCGCCGCGTCGAACTCGCCGCCCTCGACCAGGTCGAGGAGCTCGGCGAGATGGACGCCGACTCCGGCTGGGACGCCGACGCGTGGGGCGAGGCGATGGACAAGTACTGGGACGAGTACGACGACCTCGGCACCGGCCCCGACGCCCGCGGCCCGAAGCTGCTGCGGATCGAGGAGGAGCCGCAGAACAAGCTGTGGCGCGTCCGGCAGACCTTCGCCGACCCGAACGGCGACCACGACTGGGGCATCAGCGCGGAGATCGACCTCGCCGCCTCCGACGCGGAGGGCCGCGCGGTCGTCCGGATCACCGATGTCGGACAGCTGTGACCCTGAGGCCGGTTGTGAGCGCCAGGCCCCTCGTGAGCCGCAGCCCAGTTGTGAGCCAAGGAGAATCCCACCCATGACGAACCCGGCCGAAAGGCTCGTCGATCTGCTCGACCTGGAGCAGATCGAGGTCAACATCTTCCGTGGCCGAAGCCCGCACGAGTCGCTCCAGCGGGTCTTCGGCGGCCAGGTCGCGGGCCAGGCGCTGGTGGCCGCCGCCCGCACCACGGAGGGCGACCGCCCGGTGCACTCGCTGCACGCGTACTTCCTGCGCCCGGGCCGGCCCGGGGTGCCGATCGTGTACCAGGTCGAGCGGGTGCGGGACGGGCGGTCGTTCACCACCCGCCGGGTCACCGCGGTGCAGCAGGGCCGCACGATCTTCAATCTCACCGCCTCCTTTCACAAGCCTGAGGAAGGTTCCTTCGAGCACCAGCTGCCGCCCGCCCGCAAGGTCCCGGACCCGGAGTCGCTGCCGCGGGTCGGCGACGAGATCCGGGAACACATGGGTGAGCTGCCGGAGCACTTGGAGCGGATG
Organism: Streptomyces sp. LS-MS-L19; assembly: GCF_058382285.1. Lineage (NCBI taxonomy): Bacteria > Bacillati > Actinomycetota > Actinomycetes > Kitasatosporales > Streptomycetaceae > Streptomyces > Streptomyces sp. LS-MS-L19. The sequence continues at coordinate 1,239,264 of NZ_JBYCLL010000001.1, forward strand.
GCGCGCCGCCAGCCCTTCGACATCCGGTACGTGGACCGGCTGCGCTGGAGCGCCGAGGAGGTCAAGGACGCAGAGCCGCGCAGCGCGGTGTGGATGCGTGCGGTCGGGCCGCTCGGCGACGACCCGGTCGTGCACACCTGCGCGCTGACCTACGCGAGCGACATGACCCTCCTGGACGCCGTCCGCCTTCCGGTGCAACCCCTGTGGGGTCCGAGGACCTTCGACATCGCGTCGCTGGACCACGCCATGTGGTTCCACCGGCCCTTCCGGGCGGACGAGTGGTTCCTGTACGACCAGGAGTCGCCGATCGCGACGGGCGGCCGTGGGCTGGCCCGTGGCCGGATCTACGACGTGGAAGGGCGCCTGCTGGTGTCCGTCGTCCAGGAGGGGCTGTTCCGGGCGCTGTAGGTCAGCGCTCAGGAGAAGTTGTTCACGGCGCTGCCGGCTCGAGCGCTCAGGAGGGCGCCGCCGGCTCAGGCGCTTCTGCGGCGGAGCCAGCCCAGCAGGCCCCCGCGGGACGGTTCCTGTGGCGTCGGGTCCCCCGGTGGCAGGTCGGGAGGTGTCTGCCGGGCCGCCGGGCGTGGCGCGGGCCGGAACCGTCGTGCGTCGTCGAGGGCTCGGAGCAGCTCGCTCCTCAGCCATTCGATCTCTGCCGGGTCGTCCGCCGTCATGATCTTCTCGATGAGGTGCGCGGCGGGTGACCCCAGCGCCCCCTGGGCGGGCGGTCCCGGCCTGAAACGGCCCAGGTGGGAGCGGTCGTAGGGGTCCGGGACGAGCTCCGCGACCTGTGCGGCGTCGAGGAAGGCGGCGAGGACGCCGGCACTCGCCCACGGGTCCTCGGCGAGGCGCAGGAGGAATCCCCGGTGGCGTCCGCGCCAGTTGCGGGCACGCAGGTCCACGCCCTCGTCCAGCATGTCGCGCAGCCCTTCGGGCATCCGCCCGGTCAGCAGCGATTTGTTCTCCCCGACTGTCGTGAACTCCTCGAGTTCTTCGGCGAGATACAGCCACACGACGGCCCGGTACCGGTTCAGATAGAAGCGCACCGGCGAGATCAGGCCGAGGCGGGCCAGGCGGGTGAACCTGCCGACGGGGATGTCCATGACCTCCGCGCCCTCGGTGGTGCCCACGAGCCGTACCCGCTCGCGCAGCGAGTCCGGAAAGCCGTCCGTCGCCCGCAGCCGGTCGATCTCCGAAGGAGTCACGCGGCGACCCCCGCCCCCTTCGTCGGGCACCGTGCGGATCTGGCCCAGGTGGACGGCGAGGTCGAACTCGCTTCGCTTGAGGCCCAGTTCCCGCGCGGCGCGGCTGGGTGTGCAGGAGTGGCGCTGGTGCTGGGTGATGGTACTGCTGGACATGATCGCTCCCCCGTGGAGTCGTCGCTCACGCTGTGTGCGCTCGCCGTGACAAAAACCGTAGCCGGTGAGGCGAGACACGTGGCGAGCCTGTGGATAACTCCACGGGAGCCGAAGAACCCGCAGGTCAGAGGTCAGGCGCCGAGTTCCGCTCGGGGAGGCGGGCGTCCACGTCGAGGTGTTCGCCGACCCGGTTGACGAGGAGTGTCATCTCGTAGGCGATCTGGCCGATGTCCGCGTCCGAGCCGCTGAGCACGCACAGACAGCTGCCGGTGCCGGCAGCGGTGACGAACAGGACCGCGTCGTCGAACTCGATCATCGTCTGCCGTACCTGGCCCGCGCCGAAGTGACGCCCCGAACCCTTGGCGAGGCTGTGCAGTCCGGACGAGACGGCGGCGAGATGTTCCGCGTCCTCGCGGCGCAGTCCGGTGCTGGCGCCCGTCACCAGCCCGTCGTTGGACAGCACCAGCGCGTGCCGGACGTGGTCGACGCGCTCGGTCAGATCGTCCAGCAGCCAGCCGAGGCCCTGCTTCTCCGGCATGTGTCCCGTCTCCCCGTGTGACGTCTCCTCCGGCCCGGAGGATCTCCCGCAAAGCCTTCCCCACGACCGTCAACGGGGCAAGGAGAATGGGGACATGGCACAGAAGATGACCGATGAGGAATGGCGGGAGTTCGTCTCGTACGGCACTCGTACCGGCAAGTTGTCGACCGTCAGGGCCGACGGGAGTCCGCATGTGGCGCCCATCTGGTTCGTGCTCGACGGTGACGACCTGGTGTTCAACACCGGGAAGGGCACTGTCAAGGGGCGCAACCTGGCGCGGGACGGGCGCGTCGCCCTGTGCGTGGACGACGACCGGCCGCCCTTCGACTACGTGGTGATCCAGGGCCGGGCCCGGATATCGGAGGATCTCGACGAGGTCCGGCACTGGGCAGGGCGGATAGGCGCGCGGTACATGGGCGAGGAGCGGGCCGAGGAGTTCGGTGCCCGCAACGGCGTCCCCGGGGAACTCCTCGTCCGCGTGCGGATCGACAAGGTGCTGGCGCAGAAACGCGTCGCCGACTGACGTGTCCGGTCAGCCCACCGAGTCGAGCAGCCGGGCGGTGTGCATCCGCCCGGCGTACTCGACCAGGCGGATCAGCACTTCCTTGCCCGAGTCGCGGTCCCGTGCGTCGCACAGCACCACCGGAGTGCCCTGGTCGAGGTCCAGGGCGCGGGACACGTCGTGGGCGCCGTAGGTCCGGGCGCCGGCGAAGCAGTTGACGGCCACCACGAACGGGATGTGCCGGTGCTCGAAGTAGTCCACGGCCGGGAAGCAGTCCTCCAGGCGCCGGGTGTCGGCGAGGACGACGGCGCCCAGGGCCCCTTGTGACAACTCGTCCCACAGGAACCAGAAGCGATCCTGGCCGGGGGTGCCGAAGAGGTAGAGGGACAGGCCGGAGCGGATGGTGATGCGCCCGAAGTCCATGGCGACCGTCGTGGTGACCTTCTGGTCCACGCCGTCGGTGTCGTCCACCAACTGGCCCGCCTCGCTGAGCAGTTCCTCGGTGCGCAGCGGCCTGATCTCGCTGACCGCGCCCACCAGGGTGGTCTTGCCCACGCCGAATCCGCCGGCGACCAGTATCTTCAGCGCGAGGGCGGTCGATTCGCCGCCCTGGGCGTCGGAGTTCTCGGAGACCATCGATCACTTCTCTCGGGAGGGCCGGCAACGGGCGGCGACGTCGGCAATGGGTCGCGAAATCAGCATCATGACAACCAGGGCTCGCCTTCGGGTGGTTCGACCGCTTATTGCCCGGTTCTGAACGTTCATCTACAGCGCCCGAAGCCCTTCGATCACCTCGCGCAGAATCCGTTCATCAGGAAGCTGTGCGGGGGGTACCGGGCGGCTGACGCTGACACAGCCGAGTTCCAGCAGGTCCCCCAGGAGCACCCTGACCACGCCCACGGGCAGGTCGGCCCCCGCGGCGAGCTCCGCCACCGACTGTGTCTCCGTGCGGCACAGGTCGATCAGGGCCCGGTGTTCCGGTCCGAGCGCGGTGTCCTCGCCGGGGCCGGGCGCGCCCGCGTCCAGGGTGACGAGGGCGATCAGGTCGAAACGCACCCCCGTGGGGCCGGGCTGGGTGCGTCCGCCCGTCATCGCGTAGGGGCGGACGAGCGGCCCGGCCTCGCCGTCGTACCACTGGCTGCCCTGCTCGTGCGGGACGCCCGCCATGTCCTCGGTCATGCGCGACCGCCCTTCCCTCTCATCCGGCGGCGGGCGGCCGCGCGCCCACGCGCGGCGCCGTGTAGAGGTGCTCGCCGACCCGTTTGACAAGCCGTGCCATCTCGTAGGCGACCAGGCCTATGTCGGCGGTCACGGCGGTGAGGACGGCGAGACAGGAGCCGTCTCCCGCGGCGGCCACGAAGAGGAAGCCGTCGTCCATCTCGACCATGGTCTGGCGTACTCCCCCGGCCCCGAAGTGCCGTCCCGCGCCCTTCGCGAGGCTGTGGAAGCCGGAGGAGACGGCCGCGAGGTGTTCCGCGTCCTCGCGGCGCAGGTCCGTGGAGGACCCGACGGCGAGGCCGTCGTTGGAGAGCACGACGGCATGCCGTACCTCGCTCACGCGCAGCACCAGGTCGTCCAGCAGCCAGTCGAGTTCGCCGGACCTCCCCCACTCCCGGTTCCGCTCGCGCGGGGGGACCCCCATGTCGGCCCTCGTGCTCGGGTCCTGGATCATCCTCGGTCTCCTTCGCTGCTGTCTCTGCCCGCTGGGGAATCTGGGGCGGCACCGCGTCCGGGCTGCCTGCCGCCCCCGCGCGCCCAGCCGTCCCGGTACGCGGCCATCCGATCCCGTACGACCTCGGGCGTACGGCCGTCGTCGTCCCGGCGGGCGGCTGCCGGGGGCGGTTCCTCCGAGCGCTGCTCGCGCAGTTGGGGAGCGAGGCTCGCCTGGCGCACCCGGCGGGGAAGGTCGTCGGACTCCTGGGGCTCGTCGGGCGGTCGGTGCAGGCGCAAGGCGGTCACTCCGGGAGGCGGTGTGTCGGTCGTCCCCCGGTCGGCGGCGGCCGCGCGGGGAGCCACCAGGGCGGGTCGCTCGGCGGAGGCGGGGACGGACTCCTGGTCCCGTTCGGCGGCCACCCGCGCGTACTCGCGTTCCGTGAGCCGTTCCCGGTCGGCGGCCTTGGCGGGTGAACGTTCCGCCGCCTTGATGTGCAGCAGCGCCGTGGGCAGCAGGACGACCGCGGTGGTACCGCCGTAGGGCGAGGTGCGCAGGTGCACCTTGATGCCGTGGCGGGCCGCGAGCCTGCTGACCACGAACAGGCCGAGCCGGTCGCTGTCGAACAGGTCGAGCGCCTCGGACTGTTCGATGCGTCGGTTGGCCTCGGCGAGGGTCTCCTTTCCCATGCCGAGACCGCGGTCCTCGACCTCGATGGCGTAACCGTTGCCGACGGGTTCGCCGGTGACGCGCACACGCGTGTGGGGCGGCGAGAACTGGGCGGCGTTCTCGATGACCTCGGCCAGCAGGTGGGTGAGGTCGGCGACGGCCGCGCCGACGACGGAGGCGTCGGGCAGTTGGCGCACCTCCACGCGCGCGTAGTCCTCGACCTCGGAGACGGCCGCGCGCACCACGTTGGTCAGCGACACCGGCATACGCCAGGCGCGGCCGGGGGCGGCGCCGGAGAGGATGATCAGGCTCTCCGCGTGGCGGCGCATGCGGGTGGTGAGGTGGTCGAGCCGGAAGAGGTCGCTGAGTTCGTTGGGGTCGTCGGAGCGGCGTTCCATGCTGTCGAGCAGGCTCAGCTGGCGGTGGACGAGGATCTGGCTGCGGCGGGCGAGGTTGACGAAGACGCCGGAGATGCCGCTGGCGAGTTCGGCGCGCTCCACGGCGGCCCGCAGGGCGGCGCGGTGGACGGTGGCGAGGGCCTCGGCGACCTGGCCGGTCTCGTCCTCGGCGGGTGGCCCGGGCGGGGCCTCGGAGCGGATGTCGATCTCGTCGCCGGCGCGCAGCCTGTCCATGGCGTCGGGGAGTTTGCGGCGCGCGATCTCCAGGGCGCTGTTGCGCAGGCTCACGAGTTCGACGACGAGGCCGCGTCCGATGCGCACGGAGATGACGAGGGACGCGGCGACGGCGACGAGCCCGAGCAGGACGGCGGCGCCCGCCGGGGTGAGCAGGCCCCGGGTGAACGGGTCGGCGCGGTGGGCGACTCCGCTGCCCGCCGCCTGTTCGACGGCCCGCATGCCGCTGCGCACACGCGTGTGTGCCGCCTGCCAGGTGGTCTCGGGCGTCGACTCGACGGCGCGCACGCCGGGCGCGGCGGCGAGTGTCCGGTCCTCGGCGGCGGTCACGGTGGCGTAGGCGCCACTGCCGGCGACCTTCTGCCAGGCGGCACGGTCGGAGCCGCGCAGGTCGGCCACGGCGCTCTCGGTGAGGGCCCGACGGGTGTCCACGGCCCCGGTGAACAGCCGCAGCCGCTCTCCGGCGAGGACCCCGGACAAGCGCGCGCTGGCCAGTACGACGTCCTCCTGGGCCAGCGACTCGCCCGCGCGGGAGAACTCGAGCAGCACGCGCGCGTCGGAGCCGAGTTCGGCGTCCTGGATGCCGGTGAGGGCACCGCCCACCGTGAAGGCACCGGCGATGGTCCTGGTGTAGCGGCCGTACGTCTCGTCCCATCCGGCGCTGCGGTCCAGCACGGCGGTGCGCAGGGAGCGCAGTTGTTCGGCGCCGGTCACGAAGGCCTCGAGGCGCTGGGCGACTCCGGCGGGCAGTTCCTCGCCGTCGGCGACGGTGTTGTCGTCGCCGAGTCGTAGCCGGGCGACGGCCTGGTCGGTGCGTGCGGCGAGCTTGCGGAGGTCGTCGCTCCGCGCCGCGGACGGGTCGGTCGCGTACCGGACCGCCGCGGCACGCTCCGCCTGGAGCGCGGTCACGGCGTCGGCGACCGGCGACCGGACGGCGTCGTCCACGCGCTGCAACTGCCGCAGCCGGGAGACGTCCTGGGCGGTGCTGACGGTCGCGTACGCCCACAGGGCGAGCAGTGAGACGACGGGCACCATCAGCAGGCAGACGATCTTGGCGCGGACGGTGCGGGGGCGTATCCGCCAGTGTCCCGCGCGCGCGGGTATGTCCTCCGGTACCGGTGCCGCGGTGTCGTCGGGCACTTCGTCCGCCGGTGGACCGGCGTGGGCGCGACGGCCGCGGGCGGGTGTCGTGGGCGGCGGCTCGGCGCCGGCCGTGGGGGTCCTACGCGGTGTACGCATGGCCTCCTCGATCGGGAGAGGGTTCGGGGCGTCTCGTCGGGGCCGTCCGGGGCTCGGATCCGCCGCCTGGACGCCGCGGCTATGAGGGGACGCTCTCGACCGCGCGCTGGGCCGAGGCGGTGGCCTCGCGCTCTCCTGTCGTGGGTGACAGCGCGACGAAGGCCGAGGTCAGGAAGAGGTAGGAGCCGAGCCCGACGGCGAGCGGGAAGATGAACTGCATCGCCGTGGCGCCGGGCAGGACGGCGCCGGAGGGGGCGACCCGCACGCTCACCGCGAACATCCCGGTGTAGTGCATGCTGCTGACGGCGGCCCCCATGATGAGCGAGGCGATGGTGACGGCGACGGGCGACTTGATGTTGAGGGCCGCCCACAGAGCCGCCGTCGCCGCGACGACGGCGATGAGGACCGAGAGGCCGACGAGTACCGGGTCGTAGTCGACGTCGCCGTGCAGTCGTACGGCCGCCATGCCCAGGTAGTGCATGCTCGCCACGCCCAGCCCGGTGGTGAGTCCGCCCAGCAGGAGCGCGCGGATCCGGTCACGGCTGTAGCCGACCGCGAAGACGCCGGCGGAGACGACGACCATGGCGACCAACAGGCTCGCGATGGTCAGGGGTACGTCGTAGCGGATGTCGGTACCGCTGACGCTGAAGCCGAGCATGGCCACGAAGTGCATGGTCCAGATGCCGGTCCCGATGGCCGAGGCGGCCGTGATGAGCCAGTTGCGGCGCGACCGTCCGGTCGCTCCGAGGGCGCGGACGGTGCAGCGCAGGCCGAGCGCGGCGCCGATGCACGCCATGACGTACGACAGTGTGGGCGTCAGCCAGCCCAGGGCTGCGTGGTCCAGGTGTCCCATGGCCAAGGGACGCTAGTGGGGTCAGGGGCGCACAAAGAGGGCGCATTTCGAAAGGTGCCGCAATATGACACAGAGAGACGTCTGAACGATCGCGTCACGCTCGAACGTGCGCGCCGGGAATTCATCCGTGGCGGTGAGGGATCATGCGGAACATGAGTGACGACCACACGCATGTCCAGGAGTTCTTCTCGGCCCGCGCCGCCGACTGGGACAGCAGGTTCCCGGACGACGGCCCGGCCTACGCCGCCGCGGTCGCCGAACTCGGCCTGCGCGAGGGCGACCGCGTGCTCGACGCGGGCTGCGGCACCGGACGGGCCCTGCCGCCCCTGCGTGCGGCCGTGGGAGCCTCCGGAGTGGTCGTGGGCGCCGATCTGACCCCGGCCATGCTGGAGGCCGCCGTACGGGCCGGCAGGGACCGGGACGGGCGGCTGCTGCTCGCCGACGTGGCCGCGCTGCCGTTGCGCTCCCGGTCGCTCGACGCCGTTTTCGGCGCGGGCCTGATCTCGCATCTGCCCGACCCGGCCGAGAATCTGCGCGAGTTGGCCCGCGTGGTGCGGCCCGGTGGCGTCCTGGCCCTGTTCCACCCCATCGGCAGGGCGGCACTGGCCGCACGTCAAGGTCGGCGGATCACCCCCGAGGACCTGCGCGCGGCACCCAACCTCCGTCCACTGCTGGCCGGTTCGGGGTGGCGGATGACGTCGTACACCGACGAGGACGCCCGGTTCCTGGCCCTCGCCGTCCGCGAGGGCTGACCGGGCTCACCCCGTCCCGGCGACCGCGGCCACGAAGGCGTCGGGGTTGTCGAACATGACGTTGTGGCCGGCGCCGGGCACGGTCAGCACGCGCACGCCCGCCGCCTCCAGGCCCTCACGTCCCTCGAGTTCGCCGGTGAGCTCGCCCTGGAGGTACACGCGCTCGATGGGCAGCGCTTCGAGGATCGCGCGCATCATGGGCTCCGATCCGCGCCTGAGACCGGCCGCGCTGCGGTGCAGGGCGCGCGGGTCGGCGAGCCGCATCGTCGCCGCCCACAGCGGTCCCACCTTGTCGAGCACGCGCGCGTGGGCGCCTGCGACGAAGTCGTCCTCCTCATAGGCGTCGATCCAGGTACTGCCCGCCGAGGACGGGGGCGACGGGTCGAGGTTGGCCTCCGTCAGGACCAGCCGGGAGACGAGCTCGGGCCTCCGGTGGGCGAGGACGAGCGCGACCGACCCGCCCATGCTGTGCGCGATCAGCTCCACACCGGTCAGGCCCGCCGCGTCCAGGACGACCGCCAAGGCGTCGGCGTGGTCCTCCAGCGTGTACCCGAAATGCTCGGGACGGTCGCTGACCCCGTGCCCCGGCAGGTCGACGAACAGGCTGCGTCGCCCCGCGAGTTCGGGCCGGGCGGCGATGTGCGCGTGGTAGGCGGTCGAGACCGCCCCCAACCCGTGCACGTACACGCGTGCCGGTTCCTCGCCGGGTGTCTCGGTCCAACGGATGCGGCTTCCCCTGCCGTCGAACTCGGCCTGCTTCATGGTGCCCTCCCTTGTATGCCTCCCTCAGGACAATACATCGTGACCGATGTATTCCTAACAGGATGTACTCCATTGGTGATGTACACCGTCGGTGCGGCAGAATGCGCGCATGCTGGAACTGGCCATCCTCGGATTCCTCTACGACACTCCGCTGCACGGCTACGAGCTGCGCAAACGCATCACCGCGCTGGCTGGGCACGTGCGGCCGGTCGCGGAGAGCACGCTGTACCCGGCGATCAAGCGACTGGAGACGGCGGGACTGCTGGCGCGTGCGACGGAACCCGGTGCCGTGGCCGCACCCCGCCACGTCCTGACGCTCACCGATGAGGGCCGACGCGAACTGCGGCGGCGACTCGCCGAACCGACCAGGCGCGAGATCACCGACGAGAACCGGTGGTTCACGGTCCTCGCCTTCCTCCGGCACCTCGACGACGCCGGCGCGCAGGCGGCCGTACTGCGCCGCCGTCTCGCCTTCCTGGAGGAGCCCGCGAGCTTCTTCTACGAGGGTGACCGACCGTTGAGCGCCGAGGAGTTGGACGACCCTTTCCGCCGCGGGGTGCTGGTCATCGCGCGCGCCACGTCCCGGGCCGAGCTCGGCTGGCTGAGGGAGACGATCACGTCACTCGACGGCCGGTCCGGGCCTGCGCCGGGTCATTCCGGCGCTTGACCTCGATCGAACTTGAGCTTCTACGTTCCTTCCAGGGCCGCGGGACCGACCTGCGGCGCCTTTCGTGGAGGTTCGCCGTGACCGAGCACGCAGCCCATGCCGAGATCCCCGACCGCTACCGCTATGCCGTGATCCCGCACATCATGGTCGACGACGCCGCCGCGGCGATCGATTTCTACCAGCGGGCGTTCGGCGCCCATGAGGACTTCAGGGTCGACGCCCCGGCCGGCGGGATTCTGCACGCCGAGATCACCATCGGGCGGTCGGCCCTGATGCTGGGCGACACCGGCGTGGACGAGGCGGAATACAGCGCCTTCGGCGCGCCCGGCTCGCTCGGTGGCCGCACATCCGTCGCACTGCATGTCTTCGTGCCGGACGTGGACAGCCTGGCGGAGCGCGCGGAGGCCGCGGGTGCCGAGATCCTCCAGCCGCCGGCGGACACGTTCCACGGGGACCGCACGGTCATCCTCAAGGACCCCTCGGGGCACTTGTGGGTGTTTCTGACGCACATCGAAGACGTCTCCGCGGAGGAGCTCCGGCGCCGCCTGACCACAGCCGGTTGACCGCAGGTCGCCGGTCCCGGAGCACCGCTCATCAGGCTCGCGATCCGGCCTCCTCCGGTGCCGCCGGCGGCTCAGCCGGTGTCGGGGCGATCGGACGGAAGAGGACGGCCCGGGCCACGGGCGGGGCGAACAGGGCGCCGACGGGGGCGGAGAGGGTGAGTACGGCGCGGAAGGCGCTCCCCACGACGGGGTCGCCGGGCGCCCGCTCCTGGACCCGGCGCAGGTACCAGCCGGCGATCCGGTCCCCGGGCCCGCCGTCGAGCGCGGTGCCGACCGCGCCCGGCATCTTGCGATCGGCACCGGCGGAGATGTCCCACGCCTGCCGGGACGCGGCGAGGAGCGCCTTTTGTACGCGCCGTGTCGTGGGTGTCCGGCGCGGGTCGGCCAGGGCGTCGCGCAGGGCGGCGGCGCTCATCGCGGCCACGGCCATGCCCTGGCCGTAGATCGGGTTGAAGGTGCACAGGGCGTCACCGGTGGCGAGGAAGCCGGCCGGACGGCCGGGCAGGTCGTGGCGGCGGCGTACGTTGGCGGTCCGCCGGAAGCCGAACGCCGGGGAGAGGGGCTCGGCTTCCTCCAGCCATTGGTCCAGGAGCGGATGCGCCAGCCGCTTGGTGTACGTCACGAACTCGTCGTCGCCCGTGGGCGGTTCGTCGCCGCGCAGCCCCGAGACGATCACCAGATGGGTGCCGTCCTCCAGCGGCAGCGCACCGCCCCCGTGGACCTGGTCGGGCCCGGGATAGACGTAGTAGCCGAGGGTCTCGCCGTCGAGGACACCCCTCGGGCCGCGGTAGACGCGGGATGCATAGGCGAGTCCGGTATCGATGGTCTCCTCGTGCGGGGCCTCCGCGCCGATCGCCGTGAGCCACTGCGGGGCCTTGGTGCCGCTGCCGGAGGCGTCCACGACCAGATCGGCCTCCAGGGACCGCGGCTGCGCGTCGGGCTCGCCGGAGCGCTCACGCAGCCGTACGCCCCGCACGCGTGCGGCGTCACCGAGGAGCCCGACGACATCGGTGCCGTCGACCACGCTGATCACCGGGTCGGCGAGGACCCGCCGCCGTACCAGCTCCTCGAGTTGCGCGCGGGACCCCGTGTAGATGTGCGTGGTGGCCGGCACCCGGCGGAACCAGCGGCCGTTCTGCCACATCACCATGTCGGACGGCATGCCCACCCTGGGGGCGCCCGCTTCCCGCAACTCGGCCAGGAGGCCGGGGAGCAGCGATTCCAGGGCCCTCTGTCCGCCCTTCAGCAGGACGTGCGGATGCCGGCCCTGCGGCACGCCGGGACGGGGCTTCGGGCCGTCCGGGAAGCGATCACGCTCGACGACGGTCACCCGGTCGGCGTGCCCGGCCAGGGCGTGCGCCGCGAGGAGCCCCGCGAGGCTGCCGCCCACGACGACCGCATGCCGTTCACCCCGACCGCCGCGTCCAGCCCAACGGCTTGCCTGTCCGGCAGAGTTCACCGATCCGCCCCCTTGGTCGCCACGTCGTGAGAAGCCACAAGTATCCCGTCCCGCACAGCGGGTTGACCGCTTTCCGGCCTTGTGGACGCCCCGTCCCTCTTCTGCCGCCGACGCTCGGACCTTACGTTGAGTAGCAGAAGTTGCATGTTCGGCAGGACCACGTCACTCAGGGGGAAGGTGGTCACCATGTGGGGCAGGATCCGCAAGTCCGGCGCCAGATTCGTCAACGCCATGCGCACCGAGGAGCAGACCGGTCGGGAGGCGCGCACGCACAACCTGTTCGAGGCCGCCGCCGCGTACGTGTCGGCGTGCGCGGAGGACGACCAGGACCGGATCGAGGAGACCGCGGCCTGGGTGTCGCCGGAAGCGCTGTCGTTCGGGGTCAACGAACTCGCGTGCCGGGCCGTCATCGCCCTCGCCAGGGAACGCGACGAGTCGCCGGGCGCGGTGGCCCGCGCGCTCCTTGGACTGCCGGCGGCCTGATCGGCCGCCGGCGGATGGTCGATTCGCCCCGTCCAGGCGGAAAACAGCAGCTCCGGGTGTTCTTGCCAGTCGTGACAAGCGCCTTCCCCGCGCACTAGGGTGCGCGCCGTTGGACTTACCGATGGGGAGGCTGGGATGGCCGGGACGGACGAGGACGCCGTCGCCGCCGCGGACGACGCGCTCTACGTACTGACGGCGGCGCTGCTGACGCCGGCGAAGTTCCCGAGCGTGCTGGGCGACGACTATCCGGAGGCCTGCGCGGCTCTCGGTCTGGCACCGCTGGCCGACGGGTACGGCCTGGTGATCGGCCAGGACGGCAGCGGCGCCCGGTGGACGGTCGTCGTCGACGACGTCTCCCTGGTCGCCGTGGCGATCGCGTCCTGGGACTGCGGCATGGAGTACGACCTGTCGCCCGAGGAGCACACCGTGGTGGCCGCGCTGCCCGGCTGGCCCCTCCCGGTCGCCGTCGCCGCGCCCGGTGTTCCGGCGCCGCACGACCCGGACCCCGAGGCCACCGGCGGCCCCACGCTGGCGCCGCCGGACACCACCACCTGGGGATCGGCCCAGCGGCGCCTCGGTGCCGACGAGATCGCGCTCCAGTGGGCGACATGGCGTGACCAGATCGACGACTCGGCCTTCTCGAACCCGAACGGCGGCTCGGCGGAGCAGAAACAGGCCGGGGACGAGAAGGCCGCGGACGGCACAACCGCGGACCAGGACACGTCGAACGGCGCAGCCTCGCGCAAGGACGCCTCGGACGCCGGCTCCTCGAACAGCTCGGCGGCGGGTGCCAACGCGTCCGGCGAAGCCGGGAAGGCGGCACCCAAGGGGCACAGCGGTGTCCGGCGTGTGCTCGCGGAGGCCCGCGCCTACATCGAGTCGCCGCCGCCCCTCGGGCGCGTCCGGTCCTCGTTCGCGTCGGGCGACTCCCGGACGCTGCGTGCCGACGGCCCCGGGTGGTCGCTGGTGGCCAGGACCGACGACATCGCGTTCGTGCTCCTCGACGACGAGCCCGGCGAGGTCCTGCCGGTGGGCCGGGGACCGGAGCTGCCGGGACTGCTGGAAGCGCTCGACAAGATGGCCGTACGCCCGAGCTGAGCCGCCGCTCCGCACCGGCCGGGCCCGTCGCGCTCCCGGCCGGTGCGCTCGGTCAGCGGCCGAGTTCCTTGCGGGTGACACGGCGCAGCCTGCGCCGCTGGGAGGGGTCCAGGGTGAGGTATGCGGCGGCCGGGACTCCCAGGACGATCAGGAGTGCGGCCCACCAGGGCAGCCAGATCAGCAGGAGCAGCCCGACCGCCACACCCCCTGCGGCGATCTTCGCGTTCTTCGACATGTGCGTCGCCTCCTTCGCGGCCGTTGCCGCTCTCTGTCCAGAAAAACGGGTCCGCGCTTCCACCAGTTCCGCACCACGACCCTGAGACATCCCTGAGACCACCCCCTGAGACGTCCCGGAGACGTGCCCCCCTCATGGTCCCCCGCGGCGACTCCTGAGGACCCCGGGCGACGCCTGGTGGTCTGCCCGCAGCGGCTCACCCACGTCGTGCATGTGGCTCAGCGCCTGCCGGTAGGAGTCCACGAGGCCGGTCTCGGTGTAGGGGATACCCAGATCCCGGCAGTGCGCGCGCACGAGCGGTTGTGCGAGGCGCAGATGGGGCCGGGGCATGCTGGGGAAGAGGTGGTGTTCCACCTGGTAGTTGAGGCCGCCGAGGAACCAGTCGGTGACGGCACCGCCACGGATGTTGCGGGAGGTGAGCACCTGGCGGCGCAGATGGCCCCAGGACTCGCCGTGCGGCTCCGGCATCTCCATGCCCTTGTGGTTCGGGGCGAAGGACATCCCGAGGTGGAGTCCGAACAGGGCCTGGTGGATCGCCGCGAAGGCAAGGGCCTTGCCGGGGGACATGGTGGTCAGCAGCAGCGTGGCGTAGGCGGCGACATGGCTCACCAGGAGCGCGCCTTCGACGGCACGCTCCCCAGGCGCCTGGCGGCGCAGATCCTTGAAGCCCTGGATCTTCAGGGCGACGCCCTCGAGGAGGGTCAGGGGGAAGAAGAGCCAGGCCTGGTGGCGGGTGAGCCAACGCCGGAAACCCGTCCGTCCCTTCGCCTGCTCGCCGGTGAAGACGAGGACGTCCGCGGCGACGTCGGGGTCCTTGTCGATGTGGTTGGGGTTGGCGTGGTGGCGGTTGTGCTTGTGGTTCCACCAGGAGTAGCTCATGCCCAGGAGCAGGTTGCCGTGGACGAGGCCGATGGCCCGGCCGGTCGCCCTGTCGCCGGTGATCTGGGCGTGGCCCGCGTCGTGGCCGATGAAGGCGGTGCGTGCACAGAGGACGGCGAGGAGCGGGGCCAGCAACAGGGTTCGCCAGGAGTCGCCGGACAGCGCGACGGCTGTGACGATGCCGGCCAGGGCGAGTGCGTTGACGGTGATGGTGCGGGCGTACCACCCATGGCGGCGCTCCAGGAGGCCCCGGCTCTTCACGTCGCGCAGGAGTGGCGCGAACTCGCTTCCGCCGGGCGGGGAGCCGGACGTACCGCGCGGATGGGGTACGACAGTTGCGGTGCTCTGCGGCATGTCCGGTCTCCGGCTCTCTCAGGAAAACGTTCTGACCTGAGAAAACGTACGAACCGGTGACCTGTGGCGACCATCCGACAACCCCCCGTGCGCCTACGGGGGGCAGCACCGGGGGCGGGAGGGGGGTTGGCGACACCCCGGCGCTGAGGTGAGCCAGAACACTCTTCGATGGCGCTCGGAGGCTCGGAGGTGATGTACCCTCGACGACTCCGACGAAGTAGTCAAGTTTGAGGAGTCCCGCGATCTCTGCCCAGAGGTTCCCCGCGGCATCACCGTCCGAGATCTCCGAACTCACCTCCTGTTGTGCCGTGTTCCTTCCCGGAGACCCGGCCCGCACGGGCGCCGTGGCCTTCTGGCGGCCCGACGGCACCGCTCTGCCCGCCGTGGCGGCGGGCAGAGTCGAGGAACTGGCTCTTGTGGTGCCCGGCAGCGAGGGCGCGGAGCGGGTGGACCTGCCCGCGGTCCTGCTGCCGGTCCGCGCCGCCCTGCCCGTCCTCACGCGTGCACGTGCCTCCGCACAGGGACATCGGGCGACCCGGTTCTGGGGTGCCGCGGCCGTACTCGCCCTCCAGTGCGTGGCGCGCGGGCTGCTGCTGCCCGGCCTGTCCCCCACCGACCATGACGCCTGGCGCATGGGCCCCCTGGGCGCGGCGGACGTCGAGAGCGTCCGCCGGCTCGCGGCCGCGATGCCTCCCGAGGCGCACGCCGTACCTCTGAGCTGCGTCGAGCCGCTGCGGCTGCCCGACCCCGAACACCTGCTGCGCGCCTTCCTGGACGCCGTCGCGGACACCCTGCCCCGCTCCCCCGCGGCACCTCTCGTGACCGGCGGACCGGCCTACGCGGCGCAGGCACCGCAGCACATGCCCGAGCAGCGCGGGTGGGCGGCGGATGTCGCCGCGGGCCATGACGCGGGCGTACGCCTCTCGTTGCGGATCGAGGTCCAGGGCCTGGTCACCGGGATCGAAGCCCACAGTCCGGGCACCGATGGGGCGCCCTCCTTCCGGGCCGTCCTCCAGGTGCACAGCGTGAGCGATCCGACGGTCGTCGCCGACGCCGCCGACGTGTGGGCGGGCACCGCCGCCTTCGGTTCCCGCGCGCGGATGGACGTCCTCCTCGCGCTGCGCCGGGCGGCGCGCGCCTGGCCGCCGCTCACTCCGCTGCTCTCGGCCCCGGTCCCGGACGCCGCGGAGCTCGCCGACGAGGAGGTCACCGACCTCCTGGGCGGAGGCGCCCGGGCTCTCGCCGACATCGGGGTCGAGGTGCACTGGCCCAGGGAGTTGGCCAGAAGCCTCACCACGCGCGCGACGGTCGGTCCGCCGGACGACGGCCGGGTCGGCTCGGGCGCTCCCTCGTTCCTGTCCGCCGACGCCCTGCTCGCGTTCGACTGGTGGTTCGCGCTGGGCGACCGGCAGCTCACCCGCGAGGAGCTGGACCGGCTCGCCGAGTCGAACCGCCCGGTCGTGCGGCTGCGCGACCAGTGGGTGCTGGTCGACCCGCACGAGGTGCGCCGTGCGCGCGCCCGGCAGGACCACAAGGTGACGCCCGTCGACGCCCTGCGCGCCGCGCTGACGGGCTCCGCCGAGATCGACGGCCACAGGATCGACGTAGAGCCCACCGGATGGCTGGAGGCCCTCAGGGACCGGCTCGCGGACCCGGAGGGCCAGGAGCCGGTCCCGCAACCGGCCGCGCTCGCCGCCACGCTGCGTGACTACCAGCGCCGGGGCCTGAACTGGCTGGCCCGCATGACGTCCTCGGGGCTCGGCTGCTGTCTCGCCGACGACATGGGGCTCGGCAAGACGATCACCTTGATCGCGCTGCATCTGCACCGGCAGACCGACAGCGCGTCCGCCGGCCCCACTCTCGTGGTGTGCCCGACGTCCCTGATGGGCAACTGGCAGCGCGAGATCGAGAGATTCGCCCCGGGTACGGCGGTACGCCGCTTCCACGGCCCGCGGCGCGACCTCGACGGTCTGACCGACGGGGAGTTCGTGCTGACCACGTACGGCACCATGCGGCTGGACGCGCCCCGACTCGCCGACGTGGCCTGGGGCATGGTCGTGGCGGACGAGGCGCAGCACGTGAAGAACCCGTACTCGGCGACCGCCCGGGAGCTGCGCTCGATCGGCGCACGCGCACGCGTGGCGCTCACCGGCACGCCGGTGGAGAACGACCTGTCCGAGTTGTGGGCGATCCTCGACTGGACGACTCCGGGTCTGCTGGGCCGGCTCGGCACGTTCCGCGACCGGTACGCGCAGGCCGTCGAGAGTGGCCGGGACCCTGCGGCCGCGGAGCGGCTGGCCCGGTTGGTGCGGCCCTTCCTGCTGCGCCGCCGCAAGTCGGATCCGGGGATCGCCCCGGAGTTGCCGCCGAAGACCGAGACCGACCGTGCCGTGTCGCTCACCCCGGAACAGGTCGGCCTGTACGAGGCCGTGGTGCGGGAGACGCTCGCGGAGATCTCCGCGGCGGACAGCATGGTGCGGCGCGGGCTGATCGTGAAGCTCCTGACGGGCCTCAAGCAGATCTGCAACCACCCGGCGCAGTTCCTCAAGGAGGAGCGGCCCACCATCGCGGGCCGCTCAGGGAAGCTGGAGCTGCTGGACGAGCTCCTGGACACGATCCTCGCCGAAGGGGCGAGCGTGCTGGTGTTCACGCAGTACGTGCGCATGGCCCGCCTGATCGAGCGCCATCTGGCGGCGCGCGGTCTGCCCTCGCAGTTCCTGCACGGCGGGACGCCGGTCGCCGAGCGCGAGGCGATGGTGGGGCGGTTCCAGGAGGGTGAAGTGCCCGTGTTCCTGCTGTCGTTGAAGGCGGCGGGCACCGGCCTGAACCTGACCCGGGCCGAGCACGTCGTGCACTACGACCGCTGGTGGAACCCGGCCGTCGAGGCACAGGCCACCGACCGCGCGTACCGCATCGGACAGACCCGTCCCGTGCAGGTGCACCGGTTGATCGCCGAGGGGACGATCGAGGACCGCATCGCCGACATGCTGCACCGCAAACGGGAGTTGGCCGACGCGGTGCTCGGTGCGGGCGAGGCGGCCCTGACCGAGCTGACCGACGCCGAACTGGCCGATCTGGTCGAACTCCGAGGGGGTGCACGATGACGGGACACGACACCGACACGGAGCGCACGTTCGCGGCACTGCCGCCCGCGCAGGGGCGAGGGTTCGCGCAGACGTGGTGGGGCCAGGCCTGGTTGCGGGCTCTGGAGGACGCAGCGCTGGACTCGGCGCAGGTGAAGACGGGCCGCCGGCTCGCGCGCGCGGGTGCGGTGGGCGCGGTGTCGGTGCGCGCGGGACGCATCACGGCCGTCGTCCTGGACCGTGACCGCACCCCGCACCGTGCCGACGTCCTGCTGGCCGAGCTGTCGGCCGAACAGTGGGACCGTTTCCTCGACCTCACCGTCGAACGATCCGGGCACCTCGCCGCGCTGCTGGACCGCGAGATGCCACCGCACCTGGTGGAGGACGCGGCGAGCGCCGGCATCGAACTGCTGCCGGGTCTGGGCGATCTGGAACCGACGTGCGATTGCGGCGCTTGGGACCACTGCGGGCACACGGCGGCCCTCTGCTACCAGATGGCCCGCCTGCTGGACCAGGACCCGTTCGTCCTGCTGCTGATGCGCGGCCGCGGCGAACAGAGCCTCCTGGACGCCCTCCAGGCACGTACCGCCGCTCCTGTGGAGGAGGACTCCGGCCCGGAGGGCGTGGACGCCGCCGAGGCGTACGCGGCCGGCGACATCCTGCCGTCGCTGCCCACGCCGACGGAACCGCCCCTGGAGCCCGGCCTTCCGCCCGTGCTGGACGCCGAGGCCCCGCCGGAACCGGGAGTGGACCCGGTCGCCGTCCGCCATCTGGCCGCGCGGACCGCCGTAGAAGCGCATCGGTTGCTCACGGAGGCTCTCCGGCCGCACTCGGACCGGTCCGCGGCGGTCACCGGACTGACAGCAGCGCAGGACGCGGTGCGTCTCGCGGTCGACGCGCCGGACCGAGCCGTGACAGAGCGGCTGGCCGAGGGATCGGGGCGCGACCCGGAATCGCTGGCGGTGGCCACGCGCGCGTGGGAGCTCGGTGGCGCGGCCGCGCTGGCCGTACTGGAGGAGGAGTGGACGCCCGACGAGGGAGGTGAGGTGTACGCACGCGCGCGTGCCGCCCTGCACTCGGCCTGGGACGAGGACGAGCGGCCTTCCCTGCGGGCGACCGGCAACAGGTTTACCGTCACGGGCGCACCCGTCCAGATACGCCTGGGACGGGACGGCCGCTGGTGGCCGTACCGGCGGGAAGGGGGACGCTGGGTACCCGCGGGACCGGCCGCCCTGGACCCGGCGACGGCGCTGGCCGCGACGGAGTCCGCCTCAGCCGAACCTCAGAGGTAGCTGGGTCAGCCCCCTCAGGAGCGTGCTGCTGCGCCAGGTCAGGCTGTCCGGGTCGGTCGCGAAGGCGAGGGCGGGCCGGTGGCGCAGCAGCAGGCGCAGGGCGACGGACGTCTCCGCGCGGGCCAGTGGGGCTCCCAGGCAGTGGTGCAGACCATGGCCGAAGCCGAGGTGCCCGCGCGCGGGACGCCGTAGGTCGAAGCGGTCGGGCTCGGGGAAGCGGAGCGGATCGCGGGAGGCCGCGGCGAGCGAGACCAGCACGGAGTCGCCCGCCTCGATCGAGGCACCGCCGAGGTCGAGCGGCTCGGTGGCGAAGCGGAACGCCGTGGAATGCACGGGTGAGTTGAAGCGCAGGGACTCCTCGACGGCGACGTCGGTCAGGTCCGGTTCGGCCCTGAGCAGGGCGAGTTGGTCCGGATGGGCGAGCAGGGCGTGAACGGTTCCGGAGATCAGGTCCACCGTCGTCTCGTGGCCCGCGACGAGGATCAGGAAGGCCATGCCGAGGAGTTCCTCGGAGGTGATCTCGGGGTTCGCCACCAGGTCGTCGATCAGACGTTCCGGCCGTTCGCGTCCTGGAGCGATCAGACCGGCAAGGTACTCGGTAAGGGAACCCGCGGCGATGGTCGCGGTCTCGGGCGAGGTGGGCACGACCAGTTCGTGGGACCAGGCGTGGAACTCCGCGCGGTCCGCCGTCGGCACGCCCAGAAGATCGCAGATCACCGTGACAGGCAGGGGGAGCGCGTACCGGGCGACCAGGTCCGCGGTTCCCCGCTCCGGCAGCGCGTCGAGGAGTTCGAGCGCCACGGCTTCGATTCTCGGGCGCAGGGCGGCTACGCTCCCGGCCGTGAAGCGGGTCGCCACCAGCCGACGTAGGCGGGTGTGCCGGGGAGGGTCGGTCTGGAGCATGTTGCGGCCGACGGCGTGTCCGCCGTCGCTCTCCCAGGAAGCGGAATGGCGGATGTCGTTGCACAGTCGGGGGTCGGTCAGCGCGGCCCGGGCGGTGTCATGGGCGACGACCAACCAGCTGTCTCCGCTCCCGGGGACGTGAACCCGGTGTACGGGCCCTTCGGCTCGCAGCGCGGCGTAGACGAGGTACGGGTCGGAGGCCAGGTCGTGGCCGTCCGGGGCCAGTTCCTCCAGGGTGGGTACGGGCATGACGGTTCCTTCCGGTCGCGATCCTGTGGGCACCGCCCCGGCCGCTGTCACTCGGCACTCCATACCGCGGGCAACGCAGCCGCGAGTGCCGTGCCCTGGGCGTGCCCGGCTCGGGCGGCCGGTGGGCGGCGTGCCTCTGAGGTCATGTCGCGTCCCATGGCGCGGCGCGCGGTGCGGTCTGGGGTCACGAGGGTGACGTGGGCGCCCTCGGCGGTCAGCTCGGCCGCTTGCCGCGCCGCGTCGGCGTGAGGGCCCACGGCTCTGGGGATCGGAGCGATGGCCAGCACGTGGTGATGGCCGCGCGCGAGGTGGATGTTGGCCGTGGAACGGCTGCCACCGTCCATCCAACGGCGCCCGGCCACGGTGACGGGGGGCCAGACCACGGGAACCGCGCAGCTCGCGGCGACGGCCTCCCGGAGCGTGACGCCCGAATCGGCGTCAAAGGCCGTCAGTGCCCCTGTGAGGGCGTCGACAGCAGTGACCCGCAGCATGGGGTCGGGCCAGACCTCGACGCCCCGCAGCAGCGGATCCAGCGCGGCGTACACGTCGGACTCGGGGCCCGTACGGGCCTTCAGGGCCGCTCGTCCGAGACGCCGCACGGAACGCTCCGGGTCACGGGAGCCCAGCGCGGCCCACAGGAAGCGGAGCGTCTGGCCGAGCGTCACATCGAGATTCACGGAGTCGGCACCGGCCAGTTGACGTTCGTACAGCTCTCGCGCGGGTTCACCGGCGAGCAGCCGCGCACCGAAGATCGCACCTGCCGAGGTGCCGATCACGACGTCCGCTCGGGCCGGATCGACACCGGCGTCGCGCAGGCCGGCGAGGACTCCTGTCATCCAGGCTCCGCCGACGCGGGCGCCACCACCGAGAACGAGTGCCGTACTGCCCATGCCCCACCCCTGCCTCAAAGTGGGGACTAGTCCCCGTTTCACCCTCGAACGATAGCATCGCGACCGGGGAGCACTCCCCGGTACCGCGGGAAGGGCGCCCATGACGAACGAGGCAATGGCACCGGCTCGACGGCGCGATGCGCGTCGCAATCGGGAGTCGCTGGTCCAGGCCGCGCACGAGGTGTTCACGGAGCAGGGGCTCGAGGCGCCCCTGGACGCGATCGCCCGGCGGGCCAAGGTGGGGAACGCCACGCTCTACCGGCATTTCCCCACCCGCGCGGAGCTGGTCGACGCGGTCTTCCGTGAGCCGCTGGCGGGCACCATGACCGCGGGCGAGCGGGCCCGGACCGCCACGGACGCCTGGGAGGGGCTCGTCGGCTACCTGGGAGCCGTGTTCGCCGTCCTGGCCACCGATCGCGGCACCAACGACCTGATGACCACGCGCCTCGAGGGTGTCGACTCATTGGAGGCCGTGCACGCCCACAACCGGGCGACCATCGACCTGCTGCTGGCCCGTGGCCGTGAGCAGGGCAGCATTCGCGCGGACGTCACGACGGAGGACGTTCTCTTCGCACTCGCCGCCCTGGGGCGAGCCGTCCCGGCTCTGGCCGGCGCCGTCGCCCCGGACGCGTGGCGCCGCCCTCTAGCCCTGCTCCTCGACAGCCTGAGGGCCTCGCCCGCCGTCGCGCCTCTGCCCTCCCCCGCCCTCACGACGGAGCAGCTCGGCGATGTCCTCCAAGGTCTGGGTCCCCACCGGGCAGCCCGCACGTCCCCCGAGTGAGAAACAGGCGCACACGCGTGTGCCGCGGAGTTCAGGCGGACACACGTGCGGCGCCGTGTGTTCACTGTTCGGCCGTCACCCCAGCGACGGGAGGAACGACTCCAGATCGCTCGGGAACTCACTGGGGAGTTCGCTCGGGAACTGCGACGGAAGCTCGCTGGGCAGTTCACTGGGGAACTGCGTGGGCAGGCTGAACGACGGCTTGGGAGAGGGGCTCGTGCTGGTCTGCGGGGCCGGCGTCCCGTCCTTGTCCGGCGAGTCGTCACTGCCCGAGGCCATGAAGATGACTACTGCCACCGCGACGGCGGCCACGATCACGGCGAGCAGGGCGAACAGCGGGCTGCGGCGGCGGGGGCCGCGGGGCCCGTGTCCACCCTGGGTCTCGCGGACGGGCGGTATCGGCTGGGTCGGGGGCAGGCTCCCGTACCGGTTCGGGTCGCCGCGCCCGAAGTCGTCAGGAGGTGGTCCGAAGCCACCGCCCGGAGGCGGTGTGTCACCCGGCGGTCCGGGTGGCTGGGGCGGTACCGGCGGCATGGCCATACCGTCCAGAGTCGCCGCGAACCGGTCATGGGGCGACCCCCGCGCGGGAGTTGATACGGCCTCATGCCGTGGATCGCATGATTCCGGAACATTCCGCGCGGGGTCGCCCCCCCACTACGCGCGCGTGCGCCCTGACCTGTCGGACCGCGCGCGTGCACTCGAGCCGTCGGCACGCATGTGTGCCGACGGCTCGAGGCCGCTCACGACCGACCGCCCGCGCGCGTGGGCCTCGTTCAGCCGCGGGCACCCAGGAGGTGGTCCATGGCGAGCTGGTCGAGCTGCTCGAAGGCCATGCCGCGCGCGGCGGCCGCCTCCACGTCGAAGTCCTCGAAGGCGCCGCGGTCCGCGAGCAGCGCCTTGAGGCCGTCCGCCGCCGTCTGCTGCGCCAGCTCGTCCAGACGCGCGGCACGCAGCGCCTCCTGGACCTGCGGGTCGGCGCGGAAGGCGGTGGCACGCTCCTTGAGGATGAGGTAGTTGCGCATGCAGCCCGCGGCCGACGCCCACACGCCGTCGAGGTCCTCGGTGCGCGGCGGCTTGAAGTCGAAGTGCTTCGGGCCGGCGTAACCGGCGCTCTCCAGGAGGTCGACGAGCCAGAAGGCGGCACGCAGGTCACCGGCGCCGAAGCGGAGGTCCTGGTCGTACTTGATGCCGGACTGGCCGTTGAGGTCGATGTGGAAGAGCTTGCCCGCCCACAGGGCCTGCGCGATGCCGTGCGGGAAGTTCAGCCCGGCCATCTGCTCGTGGCCGACCTCGGGGTTCACGCCGTACAGCTCGGGGCGCTCCAGGCGCTCGATGAACGCGAGCGCGTGGCCGACGGTGGGCAGCAGGATGTCGCCGCGCGGCTCGTTCGGCTTGGGCTCGATCGCGAACTTCAGGTCGTAGCCCTGCTCGGTCACGTACTCGCCGAGGAGGTCGAAGGCCTCCTTCATGCGGTCGAGAGCCACGCGCACGTCCTTGGCGGCGCCGGACTCGGCGCCCTCACGGCCGCCCCAGGCGACGTAGGTCTCGGCGCCGAGCTCGACCGCGAGGTCGATGTTGCGGATGGTCTTGCGCAGGGCGTAACGGCGTACGTCGCGGTCGTTGGCGGTGAACGCGCCGTCCTTGAAGACCGGGTGCGTGAAGAGGTTGGTGGTCGCCATCGGCACCTTCATGCCGGTGGCGTCCAGGGCCTCACGGAAGCGCTTGATGTGGCCCTCGCGCTCGCTGTCCGAGGACCCGAAGGGGATCAGGTCGTCGTCGTGGAAGGTCACGCCGTGGGCGCCGAGCTCGGCCAGGCGCTGCACCGTCTCGACCGGGTCGAGGGCACGGCGGGTGGCGTCGCCGAACGGGTCCCTTCCCTGCCAGCCGACGGTCCACAGGCCGAAGGTGAACCTGTCCTCGGGGGTGGGCTGGTAGTTCATGACGCGGCTCCTTGCTGCTCCGGACTATTTCGTCATGGCGGTTTACAAATTAGTATGCACACACGTCTCCGGGAAGAGACAAGGTGTCTTCGGGGTGAGACACCAGCCGCATCAAGATCATGAGCCGTGCAAAAAGGGAGAGCCCGATGTCAGCAGCCGAGGGTCCGCTCGTCGTCGGCGTGGACACGTCCACCCAGTCCACCAAGGCGCTGGTGGTCGACGCGGCCACCGGCCAGGTCGTCGCGCGCGGCCAGGCACCGCACACCGTGTCCTCCGGGGCCGGCCGCGAGAGCGACCCGCGCCAGTGGTGGGACGCGCTGTCCGAGGCCCTGCGCCAGTGCGGGGACGCCGCACGGGAGGCCGCCGCCGTGTCGATCGGCGGCCAGCAGCACGGCCTCGTCACCCTGGACGAGCGGGGCGAGCCGGTGCGCCCGGCCATGCTCTGGAACGACGTGCGCTCGGCGCCCCAGGCCCGGCGGCTCATCGAGGAGCTGGGCGGTCCCAAGGCATGGGCGGAGCGGACCGGAAGCGTGCCGGGCGCCTCCTTCACGGTCACGAAGTGGGCCTGGCTCGCCGAGCACGAGCCGGAGGCCCTGCGCGCCACGAAGGCGGTCCGCCTGCCCCACGACTACCTCACCGAACGCCTCACCGGCGAGGGCACCACCGACCGCGGCGACGCCTCCGGCACCGGCTGGTGGGCATCGGCGACGGAGTCGTACGACAGCGAGATCCTCGCGCACGTGGGCCTCGACCCCGCGCTGCTCCCCCGCGTGGTGCGGCCCGGCGAGGTCGCCGGCACCGTCCGCGACGGCCATGACCTGCCGTTCTCCAAGGGCACCCTGGTCGCCCCCGGCACCGGTGACAACGCGGCCGCCGCCCTTGGCCTCGGGCTGCGTCCCGGGACGCCGGTGATGAGCCTCGGCACCTCGGGCACGGTCTACGCCGTGTCCAAGCGCCGCCCCGCCGACCCGACCGGCACCGTGGCGGGCTTCGCCGACGCGCACGGCGACTGGCTGCCGCTGGCCTGCACCCTGAACTGCACGCTCGCCGTGGACCGCGTCGCCGCGCTGCTGAACCTGGACCGCGAGGCCGTGGAGCCGGTCTCGGGGGTCACCCTGCTGCCCTACCTGGACGGCGAACGCACCCCGAACCTGCCGAACTCCTCCGGGCTGCTGCACGGCCTGCGCCACGACACCACCGGCGGGCAGCTCCTCCAGGCCGCCTACGACGGTGCCGTGCAGGCGCTGCTCGGGGCACTGGACCTGGTGCTCGACGCGGACGCGGATCGCTCGACGCCGCTGCTGCTGATCGGCGGCGGGGCCCAGGGCACCGCCTGGCAGCAGACCGTACGACGGCTCTCGGGGCGGCCGGTGCAGGTGCCCGAGGCCAAGGAACTGGTCGCGCTCGGCGCCGCCGCGCAGGCCGCGGGGCTGCTGACCGGCGAGGACCCGGGCGCGGTCGCCCGGCGCTGGAACACGACCGCCGGGCCGGTGCTGGAGGCCGTGGAGCGGGACGACGAGACGCTGGCCAGGATCGCCGGGGTACTCTCCGACGCGGCGCCGCTGCTGGAGCGGGGGACCTCTGAGAAGTGAGGGAGGCATGACCGCACCGCTGCACGACGCCCGATCGGCCGGCCCGGGGCGCGGCCCGCACGACGCCCACCCGGCGGGGACCCGCCGCGGCCTGCCCGACACCCAGCAGGGCATGCGCCGCCGCAACCTGGCCCGCGTCATGCACGCCGTCAGCGCCGAGGGGCCGCTGTCGCGTGCCGCGGTCGCCTCGCGCATCGGACTGACCCGGGCCGCGGTGTCGACCCTCGTCGACGAGCTCATACGCTCGGGGCTCCTGGAGGAACTGGGCCCCGAGCGCCCCGGCCGGGTCGGCAGGCCGGGCTCCGCGCTCGCCGTCAGCGGACGCGGGCCCGCCGGGATAGGCGCGGAGATCGGGGTGGACCACCTCGCGGTCTGCGCGGTCGACCTGCGCGGCCAGACCCGCGCGGAGGTGGTGCGGTACGGCGCGAACCGGGGCCGCGCGCCCGAACCGGTGCTCGCGGAACTCGCCTCCCTGGTGCGCCAGGTGGTGGCGGAGGCGGAGAGCGAGGGCCTGTGGCCCGCGGGGCTCGCGGTGGCGGTGCCCGGCCTGGTGGCGCGTGACGCCCGGACCGTCGTCCGCGCACCGAACCTCGACTGGCACGACACCGACCTGGGCGCCCTGCTGCCCGAGGACTTCCCGCTGACCGTGGGCAACGAGGCCAACTTCGGCGCGCTGGCCGAACTCTGGCTCGGCGACGACACGCCCCACGACTTCCTGCACGTATCGGCGGAGATCGGCATCGGCGCGGCCCTCGTGGTGGACGGCCAACTGCTGCGCGGCACCCGCGGTTTCGCGGGCGAGCTGGGCCATGTGCCGGTCCGCCCGGACGGTCCCCGCTGTCCGTGCGGCGGCCGGGGCTGTCTGGAGCAGTACGCCGGTGAGGAGGCGGTGCTGCGAGCGGCCGGCCTCGAACCCGGCGAGGACCGGGTCGGGCTGCTCGCGCAGCACGCGGCGGACGGCGACGAGGCCGTACGAGGCGCCCTGCGCGAGGCGGGAGAGGCGCTCGGTATCGCGCTGACCGGTGCGGTCAACCTGCTGGATCCCCAGGGCGTGGTGCTCGGCGGTGCGCTGGCGGGGCTCGCGCCCTGGATGCTGCCCTCGCTGCGGGACGAACTGGCGCGGCGCACCGCCGGTCCGGCCTGTCCGGTGTCGGTGTCGCGACTGGGTTCGCAGGGGCCGCTGCTGGGGGCCGCGCACTCGGTGGTGCGGGCGGTTCTGGACGACCCGTCGGTTGTGGGCGAACGGGCCTGACGGGCCGTCATTTCACCCCATCGGGTGAGGGAGTTATCCACAACTCCAAGGTTCTCCACGGAAACAACAAGCGCTCTTCTGCCCGATCGGCACCCGCCGTACCGTGATCCACGCGAGGCACCCAGCGACTTCGTCACCTGATCGTGCTGATACGACACCGCCCGCGTCCACCTCGACGAACCGACCGGATCGGAGCCCTGCAGCGATGAGCGACCCCCGCATCCTGACCGTACGTCCCCAGCCGGGCGAGTACGCCTGGACGTTCGGCGGTGCCCCACCGGTGGCCCGCATCAAGCCCGGCACCGTCCTCGACCTCTACACGGAGGACTGCTTCGCGGGGCGGGTGCGGTCCGAGAAGGACCTGGTGTCCGAGGTGTGCGAGTTCCCCTTCCTGAACCCGCAGACCGGTCCCTTCCACATCGAGGGCGCGGAGCCGGGGGACACCGTCGCCGTGCACTTCGTGTCGGTGGAACCGGCGCGGGACTGGGCCGCGTCCACCACGGTCCCCCTGTTCGGCGCGCTCACCTCCACACACACCACCGCCACGCTCCAGCCCCCGCTGCCGGAGACCGTGTGGATCTGGCAGCTGGACCGCGCCCGGCGCACGGCGATGTTCCGGGCGCACGACAGCGACATCGAGATCGAGCTGCCCATGGACCCGATGCACGGCACCGTGGGGGTGGCTCCCGCCAACCTGGAGGTGCGCTCGGCGCTGGTGCCCGACGCGCACGGCGGCAACATGGACACCCCGGAGATGCGCGCCGGCGTCACCTGCTACCTCGGGGTCAACGTGGAGGGCGCTCTGCTCAGCCTCGGCGACGGCCATGCCCGGCAGGGCGAGGGAGAGACCTGCGGGGTCGCCGTCGAGTGCGCGATGAACACCGTGGTGATCGTGGAGCTGCTCAAAGGGCTCGCCACGCCCTGGCCGCGCATCGAGTCGGACACGCACATCATCTCGACCGGCTCGGCCCGCCCGCTGGAGGACGCGTTCCGGATATCGCAGCTCGACCTGGTGCAGTGGCTGGTCCGCGACTACGGATTCAGCGAGCTGGACGCGTACC
Source organism: Streptomyces sp. LS-MS-L19 (assembly GCF_058382285.1). Lineage (NCBI taxonomy): Bacteria > Bacillati > Actinomycetota > Actinomycetes > Kitasatosporales > Streptomycetaceae > Streptomyces > Streptomyces sp. LS-MS-L19. Next base: position 1,266,998 of record NZ_JBYCLL010000001.1, read on the forward strand.
AGTTCGCGACCCAGGCCGTGGAGTCGCCGCTCGCCAACGTCTGCGACACCAACTACACGTGTGTGGCGAAGATCCGCAAGGAATGGCTGCCCCCGCGCGAGACTCACCGCGGAGTGCACGACCGGCTCCGTGAGACCGCGGTGGCCCTGCGGGGCGGAACGCCGCCGACCTGAGAGGCACTTGATCCTTGGAACGCGCACGACCGCTGTTCGACCGACGGCGGCTGCTGAAGGGCGCCGTCCTCGCCGCCGTACCGTACGCGCTGCTTGCCGAGACGCCGGCCGGGGCCGTGCCCCAGCCCGTCGACCACCCGTTCGCCGAGTGGCAGCCCGCGACCAGCTCCAACTACACGTACTCGGACCGCCCCGCGTCCTACGACATCGACCGGGTCGTCATCCATGTCACCCAGGAGACCTTCACCGACACCCTGGACATCTTCCGGAACCCTGCGAAGCAGGTGTCCGCGCACTATGTCGTCCGGTCGGCCGACGGTCATGTCGCCCAGTGCGTCCGGGAGGCCGACGTGGCCTGGCACGCCGGGAACTGGGGGTACAACACCCGCAGCGTCGGCATCGAGCACGAGGGGTGGGTGGACCGGCCCGCCTACTTCACCGACGCCCTGTACGCGCAGTCCGCGGTGCTCACCGCGGACATCTGCGAGAGATACGGCATCCCCAGGGACCGTGCGCACATCATCGGGCACTACGAGGTGCCGGGTTCGGACCACACGGACCCTGGGCCGTACTGGGACTGGACGCGCTACATGAGGATGGTGGAAGCCGTGTGAGGAGGCGTCGTTCGGGTGACGGCGGTCGAAGAGGTTGTCGGGGCGGGCACCCGGAGTGACGATGTTCCCAGCCGCATCGCGTTCCGGGGAGGCCGAGTTGTCCGATCCATGGGTGGCCCTGGAGGCGGGGGCCGACCCTGCCGAGCGTGTCCGGATGCTGCTGCGGGCGCACGAGACGTTCACCGAGGCGGGTACGGTGCAGCGGCCGGTGCGGCCGGTGGTGGCGGACTCGTGGCGGCGTTCCGCGCGGGCGGGGGTCGGGCCCGACGGGACGGCGAGCGTCGAACTCAGCGACGGCGACCTCGGCGCGTACCGGGCCGAGCATCCGCTGGCGCGGGTCATGCCGCTGTTCCGTGAGCTGATGGGGACGTTCGCCTCCGACGGGGAGCATCTGCTCGCGGTGTGCGACGAGCACGGCAGGCTGCTGTGGGTCGAGGGACACGCGTCGACCCGGCGGCAGGCGGGCCTGATGAACTTCGTACCGGGGGCTCGGTGGTCGGAGACCGCGGTCGGGACGAACGCGCCGGGCACCGCGGTGGCGGTGGACCGGCCGGTGCAGGTGTTCGCGGCGGAGCACTTCATCCGCCGGGTGCAGCCGTGGACCTGCGCGGCCGCGCCGGTCCACGATCCGCGGACCGGTCGGGTGCTGGGGGCCGTGGACATCACCGGTGGGGACGGGCTGGCGCATCCGCACAGTCTGGGGTTCGTCCAGGCGGTCGCGCGGGCCGCCGAGTCCCAGCTGGCGCTGCTGCTCCCGACGGAGACGGCCACCGACACGCCCGAACTGAGCGCGCTGGGCCGGGACGAAGCGGTGTTCGCGAGCGCCGGACGCAGGATCAGGCTCAGCCGGCGGCACAGCGAGATCCTGGTACTGCTGTCCCGGCACCCGGAGGGGCTGAGCGGCGACGAACTGCTGTGCGCGCTGTACGAGGACGAGTCGGTGACACCGGTGACGCTGCGGGCCGAACTGGCAAGGCTGCGCCGGGTGCTGGGGCCGGGGCTGCTGGCGTCGCGGCCCTACCGGTTGACCGTGCCCGTCGAGTCGGACGTGGCGGTGGTGGAGCGGCGGCTGGAGAGCGGGGCGGTGACGGGGGCAGTCCGGGGGTACACCGGTCCGCTGCTTCCGGCCTCGCGCGCTCCGGCGGTGGCACGGCTCAGGCGTCGGATCGCCGACGGGCTGCGCACGGCGTTGATCGCCCGCCGGGATCCCGACCTGCTGGCGGACTGGGCGCACGCGCCGTGGGGCGAGGACGACCTCGACGTGTGGCGGGCGCTCGCCGCCGTACGGCCCACGGCGAGCGCCCGGGCCCGGCTGGCCGCGCTGGAGTCGGAGCTGGCCGCGCCGAGGGCAACGTGGTTGCAACGTCCGCGCTCCTAGCCTCACGCGCAGAGCCGCCCAACGGCGGGCGGCGCTGCTGAAGGAGGCTGGCCAGCATGACCCGTTACGCGGCACCCGGCACCGAGGGCGCGATCGTCTCCTACCAGGCGCGCTACGACCACTTCATCGGTGGGGAGTACGTGCCGCCGGCGCGTGGGCAGTACTTCGAGAACCCGTCTCCGGTGAACGGGCAGCCGTTCACCGAGGTGGCGCGGGGCACCGCGGAGGACGTGGAGCGGGCGCTGGACGCCGCGCACGCGGCCGCGCCGGCCTGGGGCCGGACCTCGGTGACCGAGCGCTCCGGCGTCCTCCTCAAGATCGCCGACCGTATGGAGGCGAACCTGGAGAAGCTCGCCGTCGCGGAGAGCTGGGAGAACGGCAAGCCGGTGCGGGAGACGCTGGCGGCCGACATCCCCCTGGCGATCGACCACTTCCGGTACTTCGCGGGGGCGATCCGGGCGCAGGAGGGTTCGCTGGGCGAGCTCGACGACGACACGGTGGCGTACCACTTCCATGAGCCGCTCGGTGTCGTCGCGCAGATCATCCCGTGGAACTTCCCGATCCTGATGGCGGTGTGGAAGCTCGCCCCCGCCCTCGCGGCGGGCAACGCGGTCGTCATCAAGCCGGCCGAGCAGACCCCGGCCTCCATCCACTACTGGATGAGCCTGATCGCGGACCTGCTGCCGCCGGGCGTGGTGAACATCGTCAACGGCTTCGGTGTGGAGGCCGGGAAGCCACTCGCGTCGAGCCCGCGGGTGGCGAAGGTGGCGTTCACCGGCGAGACCACGACGGGGCGGCTGATCATGCAGTACGCCTCCGAGAACATCAAGCCGGTCACCCTCGAACTCGGCGGCAAGTCACCGAACATCTTCTTCGACGACGTCTGGGCGCGGGACGACGACTTCCGTGACAAGGCGCTCGAGGGGTTCACGATGTTCGCCCTCAACCAGGGCGAGGTCTGTACGTGTCCGTCCCGGGCACTGATCCAGAGCGGTAACTACGCCGAGTTCCTCCAGGCAGCCGTCGCCCGTACCGAACTCATCAAGCCGGGCCACCCCCTCGACACGGAGACGATGATCGGCGCCCAGGCCTCCAACGACCAGCTGGAGAAGATCCTCTCCTACCTGGACGTCGGCCGACAGGAAGGCGCGAAGGTGCTCACCGGTGGCGAACGGATCGATTACGACGGTGAGTTGAAGGGCGGCTACTACGTCCAGCCGACGATCTTCGAGGGCGACAACCGGATGCGGATCTTCCAGGAGGAGATCTTCGGCCCGGTCGTGTCGGTGACGTCCTTCGACGACTTCGACGACGCCCTGAAGATCGCCAACGACACGCTGTACGGGCTCGGGGCGGGTGTGTGGACCCGCGACATGAACACGGCGTACCGCGCGGGCCGCGCGATCCAGGCAGGCCGCGTCTGGACGAACTGCTACCACGCGTACCCGGCGCATGCCGCGTTCGGCGGGTACAAGCAGTCGGGGATCGGGCGGGAGACGCACAGGATGATGCTGGAGCATTACCAGCAGACGAAGAACGTTTTGGTTTCATACAGCCCGAAGAAACTTGGGTTCTTCTAGAGGCTCAAGTCGGTTGCCTGGAGGTGCCGATGCGCTCCAGGCAGCCCGACACGACAGCTACCCAATGCAATCTGTTGGTTTCTTCCAGTCACTCTCTGGCGTCCAGTGAAGATCTACTCGGACCAGTCGCGGACCAATACATGCCGGAGGACGTTACCCCCGCGAGCCTCCCGCCCACAGGCACAGCGACCCGTCCAATGCCCGGAGGCAGCACTCGAACCGCCAAGAGAAGACAGCAGAAATGGCCGGGCAGGAAGGCCGCCGCGAAGTCGCCCGCCTCCCAGCTTCCGGCGTGAACAAGGCCGTTGTCAGTGCCGCATGCGATCCTCCCTCGGAAGTGAACAATGCAAAGGGAGGCCGGGTGGCGGTGGGACGTCCTCGGAAGGATCCGCGCGACCCGGTGTTGATCATGCGGGAAGCCGGGCTCGAACCGCTGGAGCCTTATCCAGGCAGTGATAAGCCCTGGCGTTGCCGCCATGAAGCGTGCGGGAGAGAAGTGACACCGCGGCTGGGCAACATCGCCTCGGGCAGACAGGGCGGCTGCCGATACTGCTCAGGCACGGCGCCGGTTCCTCCAGAGGAAGCTGTGGCGTTGATGCGCTCGGCAGGCTTGGAACCACTGGAGCCGTATCCCGGTGCGACACCGCCTTGGCGCTGCCGGCACGTGCCCTGCGGTCGGGAGGTCAAGCCCCGCTACTCGTACATCAAGCGCGGAGGGGGACCGTGCCGATGGTGCGCGCCGAACGCTCCGGTCGACCCCGACCAGGCCGCCGCGCTCATGAGGTCGGCGGGTCTGGAGCCATTGGAGCCCTATCCCGGCACCGACATCCCCTGGCGTTGCCGCTGCACAATCTGCAGCACCATCGGGACGCCCACTCATGGGTCGGTCAAGCGCGGACAAGGAGGCTGCGGCCCGTGCGGGCGAAAGCATGCCGGGCAGGGCACCAGCCGGGCATGGTCACGTCGCCGCGAGATGCCGCGCACGGACGGCAACCAAGCCGCAGTCGAGGCCAAGCATTTCGGCCTAGAGCCGTTGGAGTCCTACCCAGGGCCGAGCGGCCTGTGGCGCTGCCGCCACCTCGCGTGCGGCCGTAGCGTCGAAATCAGGTTGAGCAACCTCAGGCGCGGCCTTCGGTCCTGCCCCTACTGCCTTCCTTCCCCAGGTGGCCGACGCCGTTGGCCCGCGGACGAAGCCGAGGCCCTCATGCGCGCCGCTGGCCTGGAACCGCTCGAACCGTATGGCGGGCGTCGCGACAAGGCGTGGCGGTGTCAATGCAACGGCTGTGGGCATGAGAGGTCACCGAGTCTGGGCGGCATTCTGGCGGGTCAGGGTGGCTGTCGGCACTGTGCCGACGTGAGGGCTGGAGCGGGCAGAAGAACAGACCCGGAGATCGCATTGGCTGCCATGCGTGCCGCCGGGCTGGAACCGCTGGAGCCCTACGCCACCTCGGTGACTGCGTGGCGGTGCCGCTGCACGACCTGCGGCAACGAGGTCTCCCCGACCCTCATGAAAATCCGTACCGGTGGCGGATGCAAGTTCTGCGCCACCCACGGCATCGATCTGGCAGGGCCGTCGAAGGTCTACGTGATCACCCACCGCGAATGGCAAGCCGTCAAGATCGGCATCGGTGCCTGCACCGGCTACACCTCGCGCCTCATCCAACACGAACGCCAGGGTTGGCAACTGCATCAGGCCCGTGAATACGCCACCGGCGCGGCTGCCTACGACGTCGAGCAGGCCGTGCTGGGCCGCCTGCGCCAGGCCGGACTCATTCCCTTCCTCACGAGCGACGTCATGCCGAACGGCTGGACCGAAACCTGCTCTGCGGCCCGCGTCACGGCGGCCGAGGTCTGGACCATGGTCGACGAGGAAACCCGGAACTCGGCGGACCCCTATGCGCCCCGAGTCGGTGACCGACCTCGTGCCGCAGTCCTCATCGACGCGGAGGCCGCAGCCGCGGAAATGCGGGCCTGCGGATACGAACCACTCGTTCCGTATCCCGGCCGCACCAACGCGACTTGGCCCTCGCGCTGCATGACCTGCGGGCACGAGGGACGTCCGACGTTCAACGCCGTCCGTAACGCGGGCCAGCGCTGTCGCATCTGCCGGGCGAAGGAGACTCAGGCGAAACGCGCCGCCACGAACGCGCCGAAGGCTGGCGAAACCATGCGCGCGGCCGGACTCGAACCGCTGGAACCCTACCCAGGTAGCCCTACACCGTGGCGATGCCGATGCACCACATGCGGTCACGAAACCAGCCCCACCTACTCCAACGTCAACAGTGGTTCAGGGGGCTGCCGGTTCTGCGCCCTCAACTCGGCCACCAACGAGCGGGCGTCCGCGGAAATGCGAGCTGCCGGGTTCGAGCCCTTGGAGCCGTACCCCGGCCGCACCACGGACCATTGGCGCTGCCGCTGTTCCTGTGGAAACGAAGTGGCGACCCGCCTGTCCTCCATCCGGTCGGGCACCACCGGCTGCAAGAAGTGCCCCCGATCCGGCGGCCGAACCGATCCGACAGCAGCCGCCGCGGAGGCACGCGCCGCCGGGTTCGAGCCGCTGGAGCCCTATCCGGGGAAGACCACCGACCGGTGGCGCTGCCGCTGCAGGTGCAGCACGGCCATCACCCTCACCCTGACCAGCATCAGAGGAGGCCGTATCGCGTGCGGCACCTGCTCCCAAGGCCCGACTCGGTAACCATCGGTCACAACGTGCCAAAGACAAGCGCCACACCCAGGCCGTCATGGCGCTCTCCTGGCGCCAGGGTCAACATTCTCTGGGCTCTCCTGCGCGACAGACGATGCTACGAGCTCGCACCGCCGAAGGCCCAAGCGGCTTGGCAAACGGCACTAGGAATCGACGTTGATGCCGTAGTCCGCGGCCAAGCCCGCCAGCCCGGTGTCGTAGCCCTCGCCAGCGGCACGCACCTTCCAGCCCGAACCATGCCGATAAACCTCCACAGCGATGGCAACGGTCTCGCGCGAAACGAAGGGAGTTGCCCAGCGGTGGGAGTACGAAGCCCACATCAGTCCCCGCGGGGTCCGTCCGCACGATCAGTGCTTGCCGTCGGAGGCAGATGCGAAGGAAGCGCTGGCGCACGGTGTACGGGATCTCCGGGCGAGGCCAGAGACCAAAGTCGGCCGTCCATCTCCACGACAGCCTTGCCATCCCCAGGCGCAGCCGGTGCGACCCTTGCGCTGATGAACTCCCCTTCCCTGGGGACGGGGAGACCGAGCTGACGGGCAACGCGCCGATGTGAGTCGTAGTCGCCCAAGATGATGATTCCTTCGTCCCGAAGTGCTGAGCGGGATCCGCCGCTTCCACGAACGCGCTTCATGTAGTCCCGCTGCTGCACCACGGTGCGTACGGTGTTGCGTGCGATCCGGCGCCGTTGGACGCGCCGGAACAACTCGTTGAGCCGGGCCTGGCCCGAGCCACTGGCGAAGACCGCTTCCCGGTCGGCCCCGGAGATGTGCAGGAGGATGTTCTCCGCGAGCTCGGCATCGCGCCAGAGCCAGACGATCTTGTTGCGATGCTCGGCCTTGAGCGTCGTCCTTAGGTCTCTGTTGCCCCCTCGGTTGAGCCACTCCTGGTTGACCCGCAGCAACCCGACGCTCCACCGGCTCAGGTAGTCGTCCGCCCAGACCAGAAGGCAGAGGTGCCCCAGCGTGCCGGGAGGGAGCATCCAACCGCCGAATTGAAGGCTGAACCGGCAGTCGACATCGACATCGGCGATGCGAAAGTCCATAGCCTGACCGTCCTCAAAGCGAAACTCTCGCTGAATCGCGGTGTGCACCAGACCCCCGATGTGCGTCCGCTCCGTCTTGGTGATGTGCTTCAAGTCGTAACGGCCCGTCACCTCGCCGTCCAATACCTCGTCGAGGGCATCCCGCAGAACACGACCCATGCGGGCACCGTCCGGGTCTGCATCCCGCAGTGCTCGGTAGGCCGCGAGGAGCTCCTCGTCGTCCACACCCCTACCCGCCAGCCTTTCCAACACCGCAGTCGTGCTGGCTGGCCGATGCTCAGGGTTGATCGCCAGAAGGTCCGTTACCAGCGATTCGAGATCGGGAGGGAAGCCGGAGGGCAGCTCCGGTCGACGCCGAGGGCCGTGGTCAGTATCTGCTTCTTGTGGGGCGAGCGTGGGTGGTAGGGGAGCTGCGCCGGTGGCCATGGCGTAGAGCAGACAGCCCAGTGAGTACAGGTCACTCCGGCTGTCCGCAGTGACGTTCTCGAAGATCTCCTCGTACGACCGGTAGAGGGGCAGAAATGGGGAGGGGCTGCGGGTTGGTCGTATCGCATGCAGGTCGATGCGTGGCACGCGGCGGACGCATTGACCGGGATCGGTCACAAGTACCCGACCGTCTTGGCTCAACACCAGGGCTGAGGGACTGAGGTCCAGGTGAAGCAAGCCGTTGCTATGGAACTCGGCGAGCACTTGCGCAATCTGCCGGCCGACGTCTCTGATTGTGTCGAAGGACAGAGTGCCGGGCGCGCGTTTGAGCAGTTGCTCCAGGTCCTCGCCGTTGACGGCATCCGTCACGAGGTACGGACGTCTGTCGTGCACCCCATAGCCGGTGACCCGCACGAGTCCTTGAATGTCGAGTGCGGCCAGTCGCTCCGCATCCGCGATGAAGTTTTCCTCTCCTGACGCTGTGCCCTTCGTCGGTGCGTTGAACAGCTTGAGAGTGACGTCCCGGCCCTGTTGCTCATCCGTCGCCTGCCAGGTGGTCGACGTCATTCCAACGTGCCGTTTCTGGGTCAGCAGGTAGCGTCCCTCGACCAAGGTTCCCGACTCGCCGGCGGGAGTTCTCGGACCACGAGGCAGCTTCGTTACGGTCTCCTCGGCATCTGGTGCCAACGAATTGCCGACCGAGCGATCTCCCTCCGCGAGGTCCTTGCCCGAGGCCCTGACGGGGGGCGCTCCTGTCGATGCTCGGTCGGCTGTGTGGCCTTCGTACCCAGCGGCGAACGCCTCCCCCAGCGCAGCGGCCGTCGGTCTGCGGCTGGGGTCCTTCTCCAAACAACGCCGAAGAGTGCTCATGAGCACTGGTGCTATCCCTGGGTTGGGCCCAGGGCCATGTTCCGAGCTGTTGGCCTTTGGGTCGCTCCACTGTCCCGAGAGGTAGGCCAGCAGCAGCGCCCCAACGGCGTACATGTCGCTCTGCGGCGTGAGGGACCCGTCGTCGGCCGCGTCCAGGTAGGTGTCGCTGAGCGGCAGCACGTGGCGATGGGCGCTGTCGACTCCATCGACCGTCGCCGTTGCCCAGCCGACCAGCCGGACGTCGCGGTCCGTCACAAGAACGGCCCGGGGGGCGATTGAGCCGTGCACCAGTCCACGTGAGTGGGCGAGGGCAACTGCTTGTGTCAGGCCCAGCCCAATCCGCAAGAAGAGCTCCTCCGGGACCGCTCCCCCGTATTCGTCGAGGACGGCGCGCAAGTTTGGTGCGGGCGGTGAGGACGGGGAATCTGCTCGGCGGTGGATACAGCTCGCCGCAACCCACGGCAGCTCCCCTGTGGTACTCGCTGCAACGCCGAGGAGTGCAGGGACGTGCATGCCCTGCATGCGCGTCAGGCATTCCGCTTCCGTCCGGACGAGGTCCCGGGCGGTTTCCGGGTCGCTGGCATGCAGCGTGACTGGTGCCCGGACCGTGGCAACCGTGCCGTCCTCGTCCTCGGCCAGGTACATCGTCAGGTGGGGCCAACCGTGGGCACTGCGTGCACGGAGCCGGAACCTTCCGAGCTGTATCGGGTCCTCTGGCAGAAGCTCCACCCAGCCGAGCGGCAGGGGCTCACCAGGCGGCTCGGCGTACGCCTCATCGCTCGCGGCAGCCGCGGGCACGGGGGGACCGGCGGAGTTCTCAGTCTCGCCCTCGGGGCTTCCGCTAGGTGGTTCCGGCGTGACTGCCACCGGCTCGGCATTGGCGGACGGGATACCGAGCCGCGTCAGCGTCTGTTCCCGGAGCCAGCCGAAGGCCCGCCCGGAGTCTTCGATGACGGCCGTGCCTTCTGGGTGCCCGACCCACGCTGGGAAGACCGGGGCCCGGCCGACAGCGGCCTCAACTCGCCGCGTCACAGCCTCGGCGGTCCGCACCAGTTCCCTTGGGGAGACTGCGCTGAGAAGTACACGCCGAGCCTCGTCCGTGAAGTCGAAGCGACGGTGGTGCGGCAGCCGGTCCGCCGCGCCGGCGTCGAGTTCATGCATCAATCCCCCGAGAAACACCTCCATGACATGGCCGAGGTCGGTCGGTGGTCCGAGGGCGGCCTGCACCAGACGCATCACGGGCGGCGTGACGGGGGCGACTGCCGCCATGTGGGCCGCGAGCCGATACGCGTCGGCGGACGCGGCCTCCCTGAAACGGAGTACTGCTTTCGCAGGGTCGCCGCCCAGGGCGTCGGCGACGGCAGAGCTGGAGCGGGCCCGGCCGGCGTCCCAGAGCGGAAGCAGCGATGTGCCGCCGGGTGAAGCGACGAGCCCTGCCCAGTCGGCGACGGCCGCAGGGGTCGGCGCGAGGACGGGGATGGGTATGGAGTCGAAGCGTACGAGGTCTGGCGGCAGGTCCGGGTCGTTGACGTGCCAGGAGCGGGTGGGGCCGCCCCGGCGATGGGTGGTGACCTGCCAGCGCCTCGCACTGATGCCGGTGCTCGCCCACAGCCGGGAGGGCAGTGCCTGGATGATCGCGGTGGGACCGCAACGTCCCCAGTGGTCCATCACCTGGCGCATAGCGCCGTCTAGCCATGCTTCGCCGACGCCGTCGCTGATGACCAGAACGAGGGTGTTGCCGGTCGGTTCGCAGAGAGCCTTTGGGGTCAAGCGCCGACCGCGGTGACGGTAGGGGCTGGTTCGCAGGAACGGAGTGCCGCTGCGCGTATCGAGTCCGTACACCTTCACGTCTCGGAAGGCTCCGGCACGTTCCATCAGGGTCCGGACATCCGCGGCGAGGCGCTGCCAGAGCACCATGGAGACGCCGTCGTCAACCACGAGGGCAAGGGACAGCCAGCGGGTGCGCACCGCTCTGGTGACAGTCTCGGGCACTCCTGTGTCGGCGATGGCGGCGACGGTGCGTGTGACGTCGAGTTCGTGCTGCCCCCGGTCGGGGAAGCGCTGCCGCAGTGGCCGGAGGGATTTGCCGAGCCGGAGTTGGCCGGCCCCGAGGGTACTGGTGTCCGGGGCGCGGACTGCGACCGCCGGCGACAGCTCCGCGGACCCCTGCACGCCTTGGGAGAGGCTGGGCTGCGCCGAGGCCAGGAGGGGGTGCGGGGCGAGCTTCTTCGTGGATGCCGCAGTCGTCGGCTCTTGTGCGGTCTCAGCAGTCTTCGACGCTGTCGCCCCATCGCGGCGGGGCTCGCCGTGGTGCTCCGAGGCCGCGGTGGCCGCGCCGAGAGAGCGCGCCAAGACGCCGGAGTCTTGAGGCAGTTTCCCGGCGAGCCATATGGCGTCGAGGAGTTCCTCGTGGGCAAGCTCGATCCCGCTCTCGGCCAGAACCTTCGTTACGCGCGAGATCACGGGGTCACACGGCTCCGCCGAGACGGTGCAGGACGGCTTGGAGGAGGGAGGCCGCGTCGAGATTCACGCCACCCTTGCGAAGGAAGACGGCGTTGAGTAGCTGATCGGTGGCCAGTTCGCCCTCGGCACGCCGTTCAAGGAACTCCCGCAGCAGGTCGTCCGTGTCATCCAATGCGTCGGGGCCGAGATGCGCGGCGACGATCTCCCGAAGCCTCGACTCGTTGGGCTCGGGGAGATCGAGACGAACGCAACGACGCAGAAAGGCAGGCGGGAATTCGCGTTCGCCGTTGCTGGTGATGATGACGACCGGGAACTCACCACAACGGACGCGGCCTCGCGTAATCGGAGCAGTCTCATCCGGGTCGTCCGTCAGAACGTGTACGGGCGCGTGGCTCGCGGGCAGCCGGGTGAGTTCGGAGATGGCGAACTCACCCTCCTCGAAAATAGTCAGCAGGTCGTTGGGGAGGTCGACGTCACCCTTGTCCAGCTCGTCTATGAGTAGCACGCGAGGGCGCTTCCGAGGCACAAGCGCATTACCCAGAGGGCCGAGCCGGATGTACTGGCCGATGTCCGGATCCGTGCCGTCCGCGTCGCGCCGCACAGATGTCTCACGCAGCCGGCCAACGGCGTCATAGTGGTAAAGAGCGTCCTGAAGAGTTGAGCGACTGTTCACTGGCCACTGCAGGACGCGGCCGAGCGCGAGTTCATGGGCGATGGCATGGGCCAGCGATGACTTGCCCGTACCAGGCTGCCCGGTCACCAGCAGGGGCCGACGCAGGTGAAGCGCCGCGTTCACCACCTGCACCTCGTCAAAGCCGATGAGGTAGGGCCGCGGGTACGGAACCCTGTCACCGGTAACGGTCTCCGGCCGGTCGAACCGGCGCCACGGCGGAGCGGCGGGGAACGGCACCTCCCGGCGCTCGCCGTCCCCGCGAAACAGCCACCAGTCGTCGCCTGCACCGTCGGACGATGAACGCTGAGAGCTTGAACCGGCCAAGGGCTCTGAGGTGGTCATGACGCGTGCGATCCTCTCCAAGGGTCACTCAGTCGAAGCGGCTCAGACCGCGGGAGACGGCCTTCCGGTTCCCACACAAGGGATGGCCGTGCCTGCCGCTCAGCCGGGTCAGCCGCCGAGTCGCTGCGGAAGACTCGGACCCGCTCGGGAAGTCCCTCCAGGTCGCCGGACGGGGCTAGGATGTCCAGTCTCCCCGCGTCCTCGAAGCCGCAAGCCACACGGTCCCAAAGCACGACCGGCACGCCCAGGACAAGACATGTCAGCACCCAGGATCGGCGCTCGTCGGCGGGGCTATGGAGGACGACCCGCGCGGTGTCACGATGCTTGGTCTTCAGCAGATTCACGAGCTGCCTGGAGTCCCCAGATGTCCGGCTGGTGACCAGCACCGAAGCGCGTCCGTTCTTCCACCGGCGTTCCTGGTCGCCTTCGCGTTCTGGCCTGTGATCACTAAGTTCCGGGCAGCTCAGAGAAACACGGTAGTCCGCTCCGATCGGCCACGGCGGAAGGATGTCGTCGAGCGCTCCAGGCCGCTCCCATTCGTCAACGGCCAAGTCGAGGCCTGCCCGGTCGACCACTACAGTCACCCAAGGCACATGGTCACCTTGTCCCTGCTCCTGGGTGGCGGCGAAAACCGCCTCGCTCAGGCTGTTCGCCGCTTCCCGCGGGGTCTTGGGCTCCGATTCCACCTCCTTGAGCACGCGGTGCGAACCGTCATCGCGGACGAGCAGAATGCGGACGCGGTACCGTTCCTCTCCCGCGGTGGGGTCGTGTGCCAGTTCCATCACGATCCGTGACACCGGCGACGCTGCGCGCCGCGCCCACCGGGCGGCGTCCGCACGCCGCTCGCCCAGGGCCCCGGCCTGGATACCGAGCCGCCGGGCAGTCTTGTCCGACCACGCGCGCAAGTCGTCGCCCAACCCGTCGCCTACAGCCGCCGCCACGTACTCGACGAGCCGCAGCAGCGCCGGCACTGGCGGGGCTCCCGCTGGGCCGCTCGCACCGTCGGACAGATCCTCCAAGCGCTCAACCACGCCGCAAACGTCCTCTTCGCCGAGCTGCGGACGGGCGAGCGCTTCAGGAAGAACAACGTATGGCAGCGCCTCACCGGCTGTTCGGGGAAGCACTGTTGGCTGCTTCTCGCAGACCCTGCTCAGCAGACCGACCAGCGCGCCGTACTCGTTCACGGAAAGCAGCGATCCACAGTCGCCTGCCCTGGCCCACAGGAACAGACGAGTCAGAGCAGCGCGGGTCTCCCCCTTCGCGCCGCCCGCCAGGGCTTCGCCAAGCGACGCGAGCGCTCGTGGATGCGCCATGAGGAACGCCACGAGGTCAGCACTGGTGGGCTCATAGCCCACAGCTTCGTAGCCGAGTTCGAGCGCCAAGGCCCGAGCGTGATCGACGCGGATGTCGGGGCGCGAGAACAACGGCGCGAGCAATGTCTCCAGTTCGCGCTCGACGGGCGTGCGCTCGGCGGCGGACCCGGCCCTGGGCAAAGACGCACCGACCGCGCTCAGCTCGAACGACCGACCGGTTTGCTCCTCGACGAGGGACGCGAAGTCGCCGTCCCCAGCGAAGGACGACACCGGCAGGGCAATCAGCCGGCGGGCTCCGTACGCGTGGTCCTCCTCGGTCACTACGCCGACGAGGTGGCCGCCGCAGAAGATCGCCGCTCCCGAGGCTCCGCCCCAGGCGTTCCCGCCGTCCGTTCGAGGAGTGGGGGCCGGCCCCTGGTCAAGGACGTAACGGTCCCTGCCTCCGGAGAGAACCGGCAGGACACCGCGCAGGTGCTCCGGTGCTCGGGTCTCCCCTTTGGCAGCCCAGGGATAGCCAAGGCCCTCATATGACACAGGCGCGGTGCCTGAAGGGCAGCCCCAGCGGACGGCGCCGGGCGGATCGATCTCACGGTTTGTCTGCAGCAGCGCGACGTCGAGTCCATCCGGGTGGGTCCAGAGCAACTCCCCGTCCACGCGCGTCGTCTCGCCGTCGAGGTGGTGCCCTACGCGGACGGTGATGACCGGCCAAAGCGTTCCTGTGTCTCGGTCCTCCACCACATGTCGCGCGGTCAGCACGAGCCGCGGCGCGATCAGATAGCCGGAGCCGACAGTCAGGCGCCCGTCACCTGTGCCCCCGCTGCGGATCAGCGCCAGTCTGCGGCGATCCACGTCACTCCTCGTCCAGTGACCCGAGCTCGTCATCGCCGATCTCGGGACGCGTGCCTCCGAGAGCCCGGTCCTTGACCGTCAGTTTCAGCACCAGCTTATGAGTACGGACCGTGGCTTGCTCACCCCCAGCCCCGACGCCAACCACTCCGAATGAAACCTTGCCCTCCCCCTTAGCGGACTTACGCAGTTCGAGCTGCAGCTCCAGCTCCGCCTCTTCAACACCGAAGGCGAATTGCTGGTTGGCGCCGAGCCGCTGGGCCTCGTACAGCTCCTGCCGCAGCTCTTCGATGGCTGCAGCCAGACCGATAGTCGACACCTTCGCCCGCCCCCCGTTGAAGACAGAAAATACTAGATCGCCAGTACGGTACAACGCTCGCCGACGGCGAAACGCCTCACAGCCAGCTCATTCCCCGAGCACATCCGCGCCAGCTTGAGTGGGACGGCGAGCGTCAAGGCCGCTGCCCAGGCGTTCGGCCTGTCTAGACCGAAGAGCTACGACCTCGTTCGACGCGGAAAGCGCCCGGTCCACCCCCGCGTCACCGCAGTCCTGGTGGGGATGGGCGGATCGCGTCAGCCTTCTCGGGCGCGGGACGCGCGTCGGCAAGGTGTGTCAGTGCGGCTCGGATCCGGTGGTCGACATCGACGTCGTCGGCGATGTGAGTGAAGTGTGCTGCACAGGTGGGGTGTTGGCGAAGCATCGAGGCGACTGAGCTGGCACTGTCACCCTGCAAGGTGCGTAGCCATGCCACGATGTCCTTCTGAGGTCCCCACTGATCCCAGTGACCGTCCCATTCGAATGCCCCGTCACAGCACTCCTCGAGAAGGTCGAGTGCGCCGCTGTCTGCCGCCTGCTGTGCAATGCGAATCAGCCACATGATCGTGGCATCGACTTCCCCACGCTCCGGAGACCGGTGCGTGCCCAGGAGTGCGGCCATCGCGCGGACGATGTCGATAGCACGCTGGGCATCGGCCAGCAGCGCCGGCAGGAGCGGCCACAGGGGCAGCTTTACCAGCAGATCGCAGTAGAGCGGCGCGTCATCGGTATGTCTCGCGGCCAACGCGATCAACTCGTGTGCAGCGGTGGCAGAGCCTGATTCCATCTCCTGCTGAAGGGCCTGCGCCTTCACGAAGGGGGACTGCGGTGGGGCCTGTGTCTCCTGGATCACCAGCTGGCGAAGTGCCCGGACAGTGGGAGGCCGGCGAGCGG
The DNA here is from genome assembly GCF_058382285.1 of Streptomyces sp. LS-MS-L19. Taxonomy (NCBI): domain Bacteria; kingdom Bacillati; phylum Actinomycetota; class Actinomycetes; order Kitasatosporales; family Streptomycetaceae; genus Streptomyces; species Streptomyces sp. LS-MS-L19. The sequence continues at coordinate 1,282,632 of NZ_JBYCLL010000001.1, forward strand.
GATCGGTCTGCGTGGCCTGCCGCACGATGCTCCTCCACGGCCCTGCCGGGGGCAGGAGCGGCACGTTGATCGCGGGCATCGCTCCGGTCACGGCCCAGCCAATCAGCTGACCAATGCTGTACACGTCGGCGGCGTCCGTGGCGCCGTGAGCGTCAACGGAAAGTTCCGGAGCGGCAAAGCCGTCCGAGCCGAAAGGTACGCCGACGCGGGTGCGTTGCGGGTCCGTCGTCTGTCCACGCGGACGCCGGGCGATGCCCCAGTCTGCGAGGACCCACCGGCCGTCGTGCATGAGCACATTGGCGGGCTTGATGTCCCGGTGGAGCCAGCCAGCCTGGTGGGTGGCGGACAACACCGAGCACAGGGCGTCGACGAGTTTCCTCAGTTCTGACGGTTCGGCGAGCTGGTCTCTGCGCTGCTCTGCCGTGAAGGGGGCGTAGGGCATGACGAACCAGGTGTGGCCTGGGTCCGCGTCCAAGATCGGCATAGCATGCAAGTGCCCGTCGAGCCAGCGGCCCAGGGTGATCTCGCGTTTCATGCGGGCGCGCTTACGTTCGGGCGGGTTCCGGTCGCGGAGCTTCTTGAGCACCACCCTGGCGCCCGTCGGTTTATGTATCGCGCGAAAGACGTCTGCTTGACCGCCGTCGGCGAACGGCAGCCGATCGCAGGAATAGTCCTTCCGATCTCCGCGGGCCAGACGTCGCACCCGCGCCGCGTCATCGGCCGCTGCCGAGGAGGCCGCGGTGCTCGGCGCAGAACTGTGCCGGGAGCCGGGCATCGGATCCGGGTCCTCGCGCGCGGCAACGTCTCGGTCCGAGTCACCGGATGCCGTCCTCTCTGCCAAGCGCCCGGCTCGATAGACCGGGTATCCGCTGATCACGGTCGCCGGTTCCAGAGCGTAACCGTCCGGAGCCAGCACCTTATTGAGCACGGTCACGAGACGTGCAACCTCCTCCTCGTCCGTGCGTACAGCGGGGTGAAGGGTCTCACTGAGAAATCGAAGCAACGTCTCGTCCAGGCCGCGCCCCAGCCCAAACCGGTCGTCGCTGAAGATCCAGTCGTTGTCCCGGTCGTCGTTGGCGTAGCGGTGTTTGGCGATGTCTTCTCGGGCCGTCGCGAAGCGGGAGTCGTGGCTCGGCAAGGCATCGAGGTCATACAGGCGCTCGAGGAACGAGAGGTCGCCCAGCCCTCCCGTCCAATCGGTCGTACCAAGAGCCTCGGCGATGCGACGCCGCGTCACCTCGGTGAGCGCCACACTTCGGTTGTCCGAGCGCGACGCGCTCTGGGTAGGAACTGCCGGTGTCCAGGTACCCGGAATTTCGGTAATGCGGCCGCGCTCATCGATCTGCAGGCCGTCTCGCCGCAGTCGCTCCATCAGATCGTCCAGCCAGGGCCCACTCCACCCCTCCCGCTGTCCGGTCCGAATCGGTCCTCGAACACACGCAGCGCCCGGGTCACGTGGCCGCGGTCGGTCCAGTCAACGGCTGCGGCGTAGGACTCGAAGGTGGTGCGGCGGATGCTTGAGTCCGTATACCGAAGTTCGTCGTCGGGGATGGGGCGAAGTTGTGGCTCTGCCACGCCTCGCCAATCGTCCGAACGGTCAAATTCGTCGCCAGCGAGCGGAACTTCATCCGAGTGCCGGGACTAACCAGTTCTCTTTGACGCGGCGACATGAACACAAAGAAACGGCCCCAACCTCTCCCCGAACGTGCTCGCCGGACTCTCCAGCCTCGGGCCAACTTAGAAACGCTCCGTCCCCCAGGGCCGTCAACAACACCGCCGCACTGTGCGGACCGACTCCGACAGCATCGAGCAGGCACGGGTAGTACGTCCCGATCAACTCCGCCAGGCGCTGGTCCAGCACTCGAGCCTGCCCCCCAAGCTGCTCGATGCGTTCCGCCAGCACCCGCACCGTGAACCTGGTCGCCCGCACGATCGAATCCACCTCCTCGCCGCCTTCGCTCAACTGCAGGCAGAAGAGGGTGAGACGACGGCGTGACAGACTCCGCAGCTCCTTTCTGAGGGCTGGGTCAGTGGTGACCAGGAGGGCCTTGATCTGGTTCACCGCCTGCCGTTTGGCTTTCACCGCGGAGTCTCTCGCCATCAGGTATATGCGCGCGATCTCGACTGGGCCATCGCCTGCCTTCACCGGTGACTGCGCACGGCCGCTGAGTACGGACCGGGCTGCAGCTACCGCATCCCCCTCGTCGGACTTGCTCCGGTTGCGTCCAGGGATGTGGTGTACGGGTTCGACCTGATCCGGGGGTTTGCTCCGGCATCGGGATGGTGCCCGCATAGATGAACGGCCACCGGCTGATCTTCGAAGTGTCGAAGTCTCGAAGGAGATCAGCACGATGACCGCACCAGACAGTCTGCCCCTGCACGCCCTCGCGGAAGACAACCTCGCCGCGGCGAGTCCCGATCTGCTGCGCGCGATGGTCGCGACGTTCGCCGACGCGCTCATGTCCGCGGAGGCCGACGCCCTCTGCAACGCCGAATACGGCCAGGTCAGCGACGAACGCGTCAACCACCGCAACGGCTACCGCCCGCGCGAGTGGGACACGAGGGCCGGGACTGTCGAACTCGCCGTTCCCAAGCTGCGGCAGGGCAGTTACTTCCCGCACTGGCTGCTCGAACGGCGCCGCCGGGCCGAACAGGCCCTGATCTCGGTGGTTGCCACCGCCTACCTGCTCGGCGTCTCCACCCGCAGAGTCGAGAAACTCGCCGAGACACTCGGCGTCACCCAACTATCGAAGTCCCAGGTCAGCGCGATGGCCAAGCACCTCGACGAGCAGGTCGCCGCGTTCCGAAACCGGCCCCTGGACGCCGGGCCTTACGCGTTCGTCTGGGTCGATGCGCTCACCCAGAAAGTCCGCGAGGGCGGCCGCATCATCAACGTCCACGCGCTCATCGCGGTCGGCGTGAACGCCGACGGGCACCGCGAGATCCTCGGCATCGACGTCGCCACCGCCGAGGACGGCGCCGGCTGGCTGGCCTTCCTGCGTTCGCTGACCGCCCGCGGCCTGTCCGGCGTCCAACTGGTCATCTCCGACGCCCACACCGGCCTGGTGAACGCAATCGGCGCCGTCCTGCCGGGCGCTTCATGGCAGAGGTGCCGCACCCACTACGCCCGAAATCTGCTCTGCCAGGTTCCCAAGTCCGCTCAGCCCTGGGTCGCGACCCTGCTGCGGACCGTCTTCGAGCAACCGGACACCGACGCGGTCCAGGCTTAGATGCGACACGTGATGGACGCTTTGGAAGCCAAGTTCCCCAAGGCCGCAGCCCACTTGGACGCTGCCCAGGCGGACTTGCTCGCGTTCACGGCCTTCCCGCGGGAGATCTGGCGGCAGATCTGGTCGAACAACCCGCAAGAACGCCTCAACAAGGAGATCCGCCGCCGCACCGACGTCGTCGGGATCTTCCCCGACCGCACCGCCGTGATCCGTCTGGTCGGCGCGGTCCTGGCCGAGCAGAACGACGAATGGACCGAGGCCCGCCGCTACATGGGCATCGAACTCCTGGCCAAAGCCCGCCTCCACCCGAACGGGTCAGAAAGCGACGATCCCGTCCTGCCCGCCGAACTGACCGCATAGCCTCAAAACGAGATCACCGAGTGGCCGTCAATACACCACTCCAGCGGACGTGACCCGCAACACCCAAGACTTGATCCCGCTCGGCCACAACAGCACACGGAGGCAAGCAGCGCGTTCAGGGGGCGGGGTTACTCGTCGGCAGAGGCGCCGCCGCCGACCAGCCCCGCCACTACAACGAACCTCGTTGTCAGTGAGAGGACTTACTCTCAAGACATGACCCACAACGTGCTGCATCGCGGTTACGGGATCACTATCGACTTGAGTGCATCAGACCTGGGTAACCCCGATCGCCCGGGCCTCCTGCAGGAAGTCCACCGCAACTACAAGCCCGACCTTCTCTACTGCCTCGGAGCCCACGAATACGGGACCGTCTGCCCCGGATTCATGACCATCGTCGAGAAGAACGGCCGCTACCACGCCCGGCACGTGACCAGGGGCGAGGTGTCCGAGACAGCGGGCGAAAGCGAGCTGCACAAGGCGCTCAAGAACCACACCGCCGAAACAGCCAGTCGAGAGGGCTTCAACGTCTCCGTCGAAGACCGAGCCGTACATGGTCGCCGTCGTACGGATGTAACGGTCGCCGGGGCCAGCGGAAAGAAGATCGGCTACGAGATCCAGATCTCGCCAATCGCGAGTGGCTCTGTGGACAACAGGACGCGCACTGCAGTGGGCGACGGCCTGACACCGCTGTGGCTCGTGACGAACGAGAACTCACTCGCCATCGATCGGGCGCCTTGGGCCAGGCTGAACGTCCAGCGATGGCAGGACGTGGGCAGTCGGGACGCCTTGCGCGTACGAGGAGGCGTGAAGGCGTTGCGCATGGTCCGCTGCGACTGGAGCACTCAGCGTCAATGCCCCAGGACTGGTACGCGCTGTGGCGGTTGGCACGCCACGTGGGAATCGACGCAGGCGCACTACGACGACATGGTGCGCATGACGGCCACGGGCGAGCTCGTGACGCTGTTCATGCGAGCGCGCACAGGGCGGCGGCGCGGCTGGCACATGTGGGTGAAACCGTCGGACAAGGCGGAATTCCTCCAGGGCCGTCCGGAACCGGATCCCTATCCGCCGGCGTCCGCTGCCGACTCGACCGCCGCATTCCTCCCCGCCGAGCCGCTCCCGCCCGACCCGCACTGCCACTATGGCGAGGACACCGGGATCCGCGCGGAACTCGCGCAGCCCCGTGACAGTGGCGACCCCATCGATGCCTCCGACTGGCTGTCGAAGGGACCGCCGCCGGAGTACAGGTCCAAGTGGAACGTGGACGGCTGGGAGATTCCCGGCGATGTGGTGGCGGCGAGGCTGACGCTGGACTCCGCCCTACAGCGCCTGAAGGCACTCGCCGACACCCTCCCGGCAGGAGCGGACATCGCGGCGGGGCGAATCGACATCACGAACGCAGAACGAGAACGGTGGCTCGCAGCCCAGGAAGAGTGCAGGCGACTGGCCGCCGCACTGGCGACCCACCCGTGGCTGCCCGCCACCCACGACCCGTTCAGTGCCCGCAGAGCTGTCTTCGCCGCCGCACGCAAGGCTCAAGCCGTGGAACCCGCCAACGCGACCTATCAGCCCTAAAACAGCTCGCCTTGTCCAGGCTTCTCGGCGTAGAGGAACACCCGGGTCTTCTTGGTGACACGGCGTGGCTCTGTGGCGACGGCCTTGTCGTCCCGCATCTTCTCGATGAGCGAGATGACTTGCGCGGGACGGTAGACCGTCTCGAGCAGCGTGTACTGCTGGAGGTCCTCGACCATTCGCCCCCGGGGCCTGCCGGCGATGAACTCCAAGAGCATTCGGCGCAGTGGATCCGTGTTGGGCTCAAACTCCAGGTCCAGGGCCTGTTGTTGCACGTCCTTCGGATCCCGGTACTGGACACCGTATGCGGGATCGACGCTCCACATCGCGTCCTTCATCTTCTCTACGCCCAACTCGTGGCGGGTGCCGTAGAGAAGGTAGAGCGGGTGCCCGCCTTCATCCACCATCTCGAAGTAGAGGGTGTAGGTGAATCCGGCGCGTTTGATCGACTCTCGATACCGATCGCGCAGGTATGCGAACTTGCGGCCTGCGGGTTGAGTGAACACGCCATGCCATTCGGTGTCACCGAACGCGGCGTCGCCTGCGGCCCGATGGCCGTCGTTCTTCTCAGCGAAGCGAGTGAGGAAGTTCGGGACGAAGGTCAGCATCACCTCGGTTCGCTTGAACTGGGCCAGCTGCTGCAACAGAGCGAACGGAATGTCCGGGCCGCCGTAGCTGTCCAACAGCACGAAGAGCGGCTTACCGAGATGCCCGCCTGCGCGAAGTCTGTCGAGGAGAGTGGGGTGGCAGGTTCCTGTGTGGAGCTCGCCCTGCATGCTGGCGCTGATCTCAGCTGGTGTCTGCTCGCGCGCGAGTGACAACTGACGCTGCAGCTTCTCCACCCGACGGGCATCCTCTTCGACGAGGACCATCCGGACCCTCTTGGGGCGTTGTTGCAGGGCCTCCGCGAAGACCCGGTAGGCGACAATGGGCGACCCAGGTTCGCCCCCTTCGTAGACCCCGGGGCCGGCGAAGCCCTCCGCGTAGGTGACGCTGTCCTGGTGCGTCAGCAGAATGCGTGTCCACGGCTGCAGGTACTTCTTGAGGAGGTCGTGCTTGGCTGCCGTATGCGGGTCTCGTGGCCAGACGACAGCTCTCGGTACAGCCATGTTCCCTCCCCGTTGCGGAAACTGCCCCAGGGCTGAGGATCACACAGCGTTTTCAGCCGACGCCAGGGCGCATACAGCCATTGGCTTGGTCTCTTCGCTCAGCCGATCGATGGCTGCAGCCGAGCCGGCGTCTGCGACCAGGTTTCGCCGGCGAGCTCTCGTCCGCCGACTTTCGGGGTGCGGCCACCCCATTGCTTGAAGAAGAACGGTACGTCGGCCTCGCGGCAGATGTCGCGGATCCCGGTGACCCATTCCTCCTTCACTGGCCGATGGTTCAGGCCGGATTCGCCGCCGGCAATCACCCAGCCGATGTCCTGAAGGTCGAGGTCAGCGAGCGGGCCCAGGAGCGGCTCGCAGGAGAGGAAACGTACGGCGGCAGGGACTTGGCGGAGGTCGTCGATGCGGTCGAGCTGGTCTTGCGACTCCACGGATACACCCATCCAAAGGTTGGGGGGCCAGTCGAGACGATCTGCAAGACGACGCAGGCGCCTGGCACGCTTGGTCAGCAGCTGGTACGTGTGCTGCGGTGTCTCCGCGATGACCTGAAATACCTGTTCCACAAAGGCCACGGGAACCTTTGCGTGGAAGAGGTCACTCATCGAGTTCACGAAGACCATGCGGGGCGCCTTCCAGCGGAAGGGAACCCCGAGTGCTCCTGGGTGCAGGGTGAGTCCGAAGCCAGGACCGGAGGTTCGAGGGTCACCATCGTTCTGATACTTGGCTGTCCCCATGGCCTTGAGGCGCCTAGCCAGGACTAAGGCATAGCAGTTGTCGCACCCTGGCGTGACTCGATCGCAGCCTGTCGTGGGGTTCCAGGTGGCTTCAGTCCACTCGATCGCGCTTCGATCACTCATCGCTGCCTCTCCTCCCGTGAGCCTCGAAGCGCCTTGCGTGCCAGGGCGCTTCTGGTGCGCTGCCTAACGAGCGGCGTACCGAACTGGCACGCGACCAACCCATCATTCCCTTCGAACGCTTGTTCCGAAAAGGGGGTGTGCCTCAACCCTCCAGCCCTAACGACGATTGCCGTCAGCCCATAGGACGTGGGGCCCCTGCCGCTCTGGGTATGGTCTGCAGACCGAACCGTTCGGCGCCGACGCCGCGCCTGCACCCCGGGCACGGCAGAACGGCAGCGACGCCGCAGTTCCCGGTCTCCGGCGGCTGGCCAGGCACGAGAGTTGGTCACCGCAGCCCTCGGCGTAGGTCGTTGAGGGCGTCTTCGAGCAGGTGGTAGCGCACGCGTTCTTGTTCGAGTCGCACGTTGGGGCCGAACTCGCCGTCCACGAGGCTGGCGTAGACGTCGGCTTCGTCCGGGGTGAGCGCGCCGAGAGGCTGGTGGGTGGGGGCGTCCTCCTTCACCCATTGGCCGCGGTGCTCCAGGAGAGTGCTCCGGTCCATCAGGATGGACTGCGTGTGCGGGAAGGCCCGGCGCAGCCGGTCGAGGATGGTGAACCCGTGAGTGTCCAGGTCGCCCCAGTACACGAGGCGTACATCGTGCAGCCAGGCCAGGGCGGACAGCTGGGTGACGGCGTAGCCGCCGCCGTGGATCACGATGCTGTGGGGCTGGTCGGGGAAGGCGAGGTAGGTGGTTTCGTTCTCGATGACGTACACGGTCGTGATGCCGGGCGGCGGCGCGGTGAACTCATCCGTGCGGACCGTGAGTTCGCTGAAGCCCCCCAGCGACTCGCCGCCGAGCAGCCGGAATCGCAGGTAGGCGGGCTTGCGCAGGAAACGGAAGCGGGCGGCGAAGTCAGTGCGCGCGGCCTCGACGTCGATGCGGTCATCGGGAAGGCACTGTTCGAGCAGGGTGGTCAGGATGGCGCGGTGGCGTTCGATGAACTTGGTGTCCACCCCAGGTACATCGAGCTGGCGCAGGTAGACGGCTGGTCCACGGTAGTCGGTGATCCAGCGGATCGTGTCCTCCAGGCGGCGCCAGTCGGCCTCCCGTTGCAGGACCTGCATGGGGTGGGCGACCATCCAGTCGATGAGAGCGGGCAGCCTTTCCTGGGTGGAGGCCAGCAGGGCTTGGTAGCGGGCGACCGTCGAGGTGACGCCGAGGAGGCGCCAGAGGTCCTCGCGGTCGTCGATCCAGACGCGGTCGGGGATGTTGTTCACGCCGGCCAGGCGTCCGCCGAGCCGGCGGTATTCGATGCGTAGGTGCCGGTGTGCGCTGGGCGCCCACGATTCGGTCCAGGCGAGGACGTCGTCGTACTGGCGGGTGATGTCGCCAGCTTTCGGGCCGCGCAGGGGAATCTCGACGGGGTCCCAGGGTGCCCCGTCGGCGAGTTGGGTGAGGTAGGTACCCGTGTTCCAGCGTTTGCGGAGGCGTTCGAGGACGGCCTGCGGCGTAGTCCAGTTGGAATTTTGATGCGTCGTCATCTCAGTCTCCCTGTCCGGCGGCGGGCTGCAGGCCGGCCAGGGTGTGGGCGAGGCGTTCTTGGCGGTACTGGGCGATGGTCAGGGTACGTAGGCGGGAGTGGTGTCCGCTGGGGTTGTCGACGAAGCCGACGGCGGACACGTAGGGCTCAATGACGTGGATCTTCTGCAGTGGGGTGACGATGAGGAGTTGCAGGCCCAGGCGTTTGAAGAGGTCCAGGGCGAAGCGGGCGGATTCCTCCGAGCCGCGTCCGAAGGCTTCGTCGATGACCACGAAGCGGAAGGTACGGCTTCTGCTGTGGGTGGTGTCGAGCTTGAACTGGTAGGCGAGAGAGGCGGCCAGGATGGTGTACGCGAGCTTCTCCTTCTGTCCGCCGGACTTGCCGCCGGAGTCGGAGTACACCTCGTACTCGGAGTCGTCCTCGCGGCGCCGTTCGCTGGCGCTGAAGACGAACCAGTACCGCACGTCGGTGACGCGCTTGGTCCAGCCGCGGTCGCTGTCCGCGTGGCCTTCGCGGCCCTTGAAGCGTTCGATTAGGTGCTGGACCTGGTGGAACTTCTCCTCGGAGTACAGGTCGGAATCGTCGCCGGATAGGACGTCGTCGGTACAGGCGCGCAGTTCCGCGGTGAACTCGCGGATCTCGGTGTTGGGCGTCTGCTCGGGCTTGAGCATGATGTAGCGGCCCGGGTTGTAGTCAATGTCGGCCAGCGACTCGTTGATGGTGTTGATGCGGTCGCCGATCTCGTCGGCCCAGATGTTCAACTGCGCGTGGAATCCGGCGATTTCGCGGATCACGTTGGTCTTCAAATAGGTGCGGAACTGGTCCTGGAAGCGCGGCAGGTCGTCGGCGACGAGCTGCTGGTGCAGGGCACGGTAGCCAGGGGCGGAGGCAACGGAGGCGTCGAGTTCGCTGGTCTCGACCTGATATGTGGTGCGGAAGGAGCTCATCTGGGCGGCGATCGTCTGGGCGAGGCGGGTCTGCTCCTTGGCCCAGCGGTGCTTGTGCGCCGTCATCTCCTCGCGCAGCCGGGTTTCGGTTTGCACGCACTCCTGTGCGGTCCGGCACGCCAGGCGGGCGGTGGTCAAGCGCTGTTCGAGGGCCGGAAAGTGCGCCTGTGCAGCGCCGGCGGCCGGTTCGTCGAGTACCGCGCGGGCCTCGTCGCGGGCGCGTTCAGCGGCGTCACGCTCGCCGTCGACCCGTCCCCAGCTCTGGCTGGCCTTCTCGTAGGCGGCTCCCTGTTCGGTGATTTCGTCGGCGATCTCGGTGAGGCGGCGGGTGAGTTCGTCCAGGTCGTCGGAGGCGGCTTGCAGGCGCTGCTTCTCCGCGGTCAGCTCTGTGATGCGCCGTACCGCGGACGGCCAGTCGATCTCGCTGTAGTCCAGCATCGCCGTCAGCCGGTCGAGGACCTTGTCACGGCTGATGGCATCCTCGTAGGCGGCTCCCAGTCCGCGTTGCTTCTTCTCCATCTCGCGCTGGGCGCCATGGACCCGTCCCGCCTGATCCAGGAGGGCATCGATCTTCGCCTGGTTCGTCCAGCCGAGCACATACGTGCTGCGGTCGTCGATGCGGGTGGTGTCGTTCTTCTCGTGGCGGCCCCGCACCCCCTTGATCAATCCCCGTGCGGTGATGGCCAGTTCGGCGTGCCGGAAGTCTTCCATCGTCGGCACGCAGGCGTGGGAGGCACGGCGTTCGAGCTCGCCGACCAGCCACGGGGCGAACGGCGAGTCCTCACGCACTTCGAGCTTGGTGAACAGCGCCGTGGACGCACCGGTAGGCAGGCGCCGCGGCGGGAGCTTGTCCGGGACGCGGAAGTAGACCAGCTTCGTCCCCAGGTGGTGGTCGTTGATCCAGTCTGAGACGCGAGCGTACTGATCGCCGGGGACCAGGAGGGACACGGCGAAGCCGCGCAGCAGCCGCTCGGCGGCTCCAGCCCACGCCTGTTCCTCGTCTCGGACCTGAATGAGTTCGCCGGCGAAGGGCAGGGCACTGTCCTCGATGCCGAGTTCGCGGCTCAGGCGGGCGCGTACCTCCAGCTGCTTGCGGGGGATGTTGCTGCGGCGCGAGCGCAGGCTGATCAGGTCTGCGTTGAGATCCTCGGCCCGCTGCTTCAGCTGTGCGGCCTCGACTGCCAGCGTCTCCAGGGCAGTGCGCGTCTCCTGTGTCGTCGCGGCGACGTCGCGCTGGGCCCGGGCGATCTCCTCAAGGCGGTCGGTGAACTGCGCCTGATCGGTGACTGGGGCCAGCTCTGCCTGCTCCAGCAGGGTTGCGTGCTGGCGGGCACGCTTCTCCTGAGCGGCACGCTGCTGCTCCGTCTCCTCGATCTGGCGCTCCAGTTCGCCCAGGCGCCCGCCGCCCAGACCCTCACGCTGCATTTCCCACCGGCGTTCCTGGTCCCGCAGCCGCTCCAGCTCGTCCTTCGCGGTCTTCTTCTCGCCCTCCAGGCGGGCGAGCATCCGCTCCGCCTCGGCGCGCTGGGCTTCGTGCAGCGCCGACGTGCGTTGGGCGATGAAGTACCGCAGGGCGGCCTGCTGGGCGTCGGCCTCCTCGATGCGTGCGGCCAGGCCCTCGTAGGCGTCGCAGTCCTCAAGCAGCGGGGTGAGGGCCTCGATCTGGGCACGGGCCCGCTGAACGGAGTTGTAGGTGGTAGTCAGAGCGTCGAAGTGGCTCACGATGTTGTCCGTCATCGCCGCCGCATCGAATGGTTCGAGCATGTGACTGCGCACGAACTCGTCCAGGCTGCCCACCGACTTCATCGACACCGTCTGATGGAAGAGCTCCAGCGCCTGTTCGGACTCGATGCCCATCCGGCGCCGGAAGTCCTTGCTGTACGGCGGGAACGTCTTGTGGACGCGGACATCGCCCGCTTCGAGACGCTTCTTCAGCGCCCGCACCTCGGTGCCGAAGTCAGCGAAGTCTCCGGCGACGGACAGCGCCCGGTCGGCGACGAGGAACAGCCACTCGGGGCTGGTGGCGTTCCCGTCGGCCAGCCATAACACCTGCCCCAGCGTGACGGTCGCCGCCAGCGCCGGGTTCGTGAACACGCCCAAAATGACGGAGTAGCTGCCCGGCTTGCGCAGCGCCACCGGCTTGGTCGTCCCCGTGGTTTCGTTGCGTTCGGACTTGTAGTGGCCCAGCACGTAAGAGCGCAGGCTGCGCTCGCCGCTCTCCGCACCGGCCGCCTTGTTGTAGGCGATCTTGCGGGCGGGCATGAATAGCGTGGTGATCGCATCCACCAGGGTGGACTTTCCGGAACCGATGTCACCGGTCAGCAGGGCGTTGGCGCCGCCGAGGCCGAACGACCACACATGCTTGTCGAACGTGCCCCAGTTGTAGACCTCCAGACGCTCCAGCCGGAAGCCTGCCGCAGCCAGGTCGGTGGAGGCACTCGTGTCGGCAGGGCCGGGCTGGGCGGGGATCACTGCTGCGTCTCCTGGGGGGTGTGGGTGGCCGCGTACTGGGCCAGGTTCGTGTCGAAGTCGGCGAGCCACTGCCCGTCGACGAAGGCTTTGATGATCCGCTGCACCTCGAACAGCTGCTCCTGCCCGCGAGCGCGGCGCAGAAATTGCAGGTCCACCACCTTGTTGATGTGACCATCGATCTGGTCGACCAGGCGTGCCTCGTTGCTGCCGGCCGGGAGGAACATGCGGATCATCTCGACGATCTCGTCCCGGGTGATCATCAGGCGGGTGCCGTCGGCGCCCGCGTCGAACTCGGCAAGCCGCTTGCGCAGCAGCACGACCAGCAGACTGACGGGGTAGGACAGCGAGCGGCGGGGCATCAGCCGCGGCGGCGCCATGCGGGGATCGCGGACATCGTCCTCGTCGTCGGGTTTCGACTGGAGGAAGGCGTAGCCCTCCATCTCGTCGATCACCACACGCAGCCCCATGACGTCGACATAGTCCTTCACGCCGGCACTGTGGTGCAGCAGCGCGTCCCAGGCCCGCTCGTGCTGGTCGCGGAAGACCGGGCCCTTGAGTAGCTGGTTGACTGGCAGCGAGAGGGAGCACGGCTGCTGCGGGGTGGGGGTGGCAGGTGTGGTCATCGCCCCTCCTTCGGGCTGGAGGCCCAGGCGATGCCGGGGCTGGTGCGAGCAAAGGTGACCACGGGCACGGTGGCGACCTGCTGAACGTCGTCCTCGCCGATCCACGTGATCTCTTCTTGGCGGTCGTCGTCGAACACGGTGGTGAACCCGTCCTCCGGTAGCGCGAAGTAGGCGACCAGTTCAGCAAGCCCCTGCTCCAGGGGGTACTCGCGCAGCGTCTCGGCCAAGGACACCTGCGTGCGCAAGCCCAGGGCGTGGTGCACCGCGGCCGTGAGCCGGGCGGGATCCACATACACCGCCTCGAACAAGGCGTCGGCGGTGAACTCCTCGTCCCCCGCCTCGATGCCGGTGCTGTCGATCGGCGCCTTGACCACCGGCATATACAAGGGCCGCTCCATCGGCAGGGCGATGGCCGGGGCTGCCGCATCGATCTCGGCGACCAGACTCACGCCCGGCACGTCGCGCAGGGCCAGGGCCTGCGTTTCGATCGCGCGCACCAGTGCCAAGACGCGGCGGTCTTCCGAGCGCACCTGGTCATCCAGGAACCGGCGGAGCTGATCCGAAAGCTGCCGCACCGTGGCTTGGGTGCGTTCGGCGGCCTCCAGCCAGTCCCGGGGCATGCGACGCATGCGCGGGTCAGGCTCGTCGATGGCTTCCATCGCCTCGACCTCGGCCAGTAGCGTCTTGAGTTCGTCCTGACGGCTCGGGGCGAGCAGGAAGTCGTAGAACGCCTGGAAGGTCCGCCCCTGGTCCGACTCTGCGATGCTCTCGCGGCTGCCCAGCACCTCGTCCAGGAGTTCGCCCTTGGCCCCGTCCCACGCGGCGATCTTGCTCCGCAGATCCCGGTCCAAGTCCCGGAAGTTCGCCTCAACCTCGCGGAAGTCGGCGAGCAGCCCATGCGCCGTCGTCGTCACCTGCTGGTAGCGGTCCCGCAGCGCCGCGCTGTCCAGGACGTCTACCTCGCCGGCCTCAACTCGCTCGATTTCCTGATCGATTTCATGCCGTCGCCGGGTAAGCTCGGCCAGTCGCGCTTCGGGGTCGGTTTCGGTGCCGAACGTCATCTGCCGCAGCAGATCGAAGATCGTATTCAGGCGCGACTCCGTACCGACGAACGAACGCTCTTCCAGTGACCGGACCCACGCGATCGCCTTCTCGACCGCGGCCGTGGCGTCGTAGTGCGGCTCGTCCGAATCCGCCGGGTAATACTTGCGCAGCCAGCCGTTCCCCGGTGCCGACCAGACATCCAAATACGCCTTCGCGGACTTGGGAAACGTGCCCTGCCCGAGCCGGTCATTGAGAGCGAACAACTCGTCGTCCAGACGTTCGACAAGCTCCGCACTGGCAATCGAGCGCACTCCCTGCTCAACGAACACCTTGTTGAAGAAGCTCAACATCAGCGCCGCATTGTCGGCCTTCAGCAGCCGCCAAGCAGCACTCTGCTTCCGCAGGGCGACCAGACGGTCGTAGTCCAACTCCATACATCCTGCCCTCTCACTACCCCAGCAAGTACGACCGCATTTCCCGCCAACAACGAAAATGCACGCCCCACTCGGTCGGCACTCATGCCCGCACAGCCATGCATGGGATTCCGCGCCAACCACAAGGAACCGTAGAGGTCACCACTGACAACGGGACTCGACCCGAGCCGATGACGGGATAGGCCAGGCTGCCTCGGGGAGGGAAAACGGCAGGCAAGAGGCCGGATACATCCGGATTCTGGATCGTTCCCGATCCTCGCCCTTGCGGCCATTCCGAACACAATTTCGAGTCCCGGACGGGGATTTTCGCTCGCCTACCGGTCCGCCGGTGCCCTGCCGCATCCGGGCGGACGCGAGGCCGTGCCATCGCATCTTGATCCCGTCCAGTAAGAGCTGGGTCGTGGCCGTCTGGGTGTCTGTCGGAATTCCAGTCGTTGTTTCCCTGTGACAGCCATGACGACGCGAACGCAGGGTGGGCCTCGCGGATGAACGGGCAGATAGGTCAACGGATGGCGCTGCTCATGTTCGTTGGTTGCGGCGCTGCGCATGTCGTCTTCGAGTACCCGTCGTTCGGCACCGCCCTCGCCGTCGGTGTCGCCGTGGCATCACTACTCCACCTCCTCATGCGGAGGCTCTGACCCGCATGCCGATCAACTTCGATGGCACGCGCTCAGGGTTCTCGACAGCCGCACTTGTTCGCAGCCCAGAACAGCTAATCGGAGCAGAGCAAACTCCGTTGACCACCACTCAACCGGGACCACCCCCGCACGCGGAGACCCCCGTCGGATCAATCCGACCGGTGTCCACATCGGTCACACCTGTCACGCGCGCGTCACCAACAGCGTCGACGCTTCTGAACCACAAGGCCCTGACCAGGACAAACGCTCTCGACTTGGACCACGTGGACGCCAGAAGACGGATCAGACTACCTGTGCCACGTCGTACCACCGGGACGCTCCCGGCATCGATGCCCTACACAAGGGCCGCACCTCGCAAGATCCGGACCAGGCGCGGGCCAACTCCGCTTATCACCAGGAGATTTCATTCATATCTGCAGGTCAGAAGTACACGGAGACCTGTACCACCAGCAGACGAAGAACGTTTTGGTTTCATACAGCCCGAAGAAACTTGGGTTCTTCTAGAGTCTCAAGTCGGTTGCCTGGAGACTCCGTTCCGCTCCAGGCAACCTCTGCACCTGCGCTACTCTCCACGATCACCTCAGCACCTCGCGTCACAATTGACGTCAAGCGAATTCTCCCGGACCGGTAGCGGACGGCCTGCAACTCCGGCGCGTCGACGTGGCCTGCGGCTGAGCGGGAGCGCTACGCGAACGGCTCGATGATCCGCGGTCTCTGCGGGTGGTATCGGCGGCGACAAATAGCTCGAAGGGGATCCGAAACCCGGCCCCAGTGGCTGGCCCTCGTTCTCCGCCGACCGGTGCACCTACCTCACAGGCTGTGTGACGAAGAGGATGTGTGGCAGCTCGCCGTCGGGTGACGACCCGTCGTGGCGAGCGCGGGAGGCGGCTCAAGAATGGCGACGCACTCCACGTGATGCGTCATCGGAAAGATATCGGCAACCGAACAATCGGTGATCGCCGCAGTTCAGAGGCTATTTCCGCAGCGTCTGAAAGACCTCGTGGGCGCCCGGAGCGTCACGGCGGATGCTGGATCGGCGCCCCACGTCACCAAGTTCCCCTGCCGCAAAACCGGCTGCAGCTGAACCGCCGCAGTATGTGGGCGCACGGTGCGGTCCCCGGGGGCGACCTCAGAGGGCCGCGCATCCCTTCATCGCACTGAGAGACTGCCGCCCTTGGCAGCGTCGGAAGGAACGGTGTGGGGGCTCGTCGACGACGTGAGAGCGAGTGGGGCTGCGACAGGTTGATGGTCCTGTTCGCGAATGGCGGGGGCTGCGTCTACTGCGGCCGGGAGTCTGAAACGGTGGACCACGTCATCCCGTGGGCACGCAGAGGTTATGACGGCACGGACAACCTGGTCCCTGCCTGCAAGACGTGTAACTGGTCGAAGAGCGATCGGACCCCGGCCGAGTTCGTCATGGCGAGGTCCCACCCTCGCGCGTGGCCTTCGCCGGGCAAACCCGCAGGGCCGGTCAGCCTCATGGGGCTCTATGAGGAGGCTGACAAGGAGTGCCGCAGGACACTGGCGCTGATGGGCGATGTCTTGGCCGAGATAGCCGACGAGGCGCGAAAGCAGTGGTTTGTTGAACACTTCGTCCGTCTCGGCACGGTCCAGTCACTGGGACTGGAAATCGTGGACCACATGCGCGCCTTCTTCAGCTCGAACGTGAGCCTGGCAGCTGAGACCGGATGACCAATGCGTGAGGAGAAGTAGCCCACGGGTGGACTCGCTGCCCTCCGATGAGCGGGCGCATGGCAGCCGAGAACGGCGTCGACCTCGTCGTAGCGGTCGGCGGGGACATGGCCAAGCAACTCGCCCTCGCGGCAGGAGCGGCAGGAGTGCCTGACATCGCACTGGTCGGCGACAACATCACCGCTGCCGCCTACCTCGACTCCATCCTCCGCTCCAACGATGTCGTCCTCGTCAAGGCGTCCCGCGGCGGCCAACTGTGGCAGATCGCCCAGGCACTCACCGGCCAGCCCGTCACCGGTTTGAGCGGCAGCCTGGAACGAGTGGACTCGCCCACTGCAACAGGATCCCCCGTGTAGGAGTGGACCCTGATCAACCGCCGTGTCAGGACGGTACGGATGGACCTCCGCGACGCCGACTATCACTGCGCACCTTCCGCAATGGCACAACTCCCTGGCCTGAATGCGCTTCTGGCCCGCAAACCATGAATTCGGTCATATTTCTTTCGATCGGGGCGTGATGAGGTCCGGGCTGACATGCGCAGGACACAACTCCATCGAGGGGATCAAGGAAGTGAGACTCTTACGCGCGTCGGCGTGGCGACAGGCCACCGTTGGTGCCGTGCTGGTGTTACTGGCCGGGGTGGGCACTGCCACAGCAGCGCCCACCCCTCCCGCTCCCGGCGCAAACGCTGCTCCGGCGACGCTGGCAGCAGCCGGACCACAGGACCTGACGGCCCTCGCCGCTGGGGGTGAGCGGCCCGCGTCGGGCAACGCGCCGGCTGCCGGTCCCAAGTTCACAAAATCTGGCGCGGTCTGGCGGGTCATCTCTCCGGACGTGGTGCTCCGCAACACGGTGACCGATCCGGACGGGGACACCGCGAACCTGACATTCCAGGTGTACACCACGAACGCAGACGGAACCCCGAAAGCGCAGGTCGATCTCGACGGGTCGGGCCAATACGGGGTATTGGTGTCGCCGTATGTAGCCTCGGGAAGCCTTGCGAAGGTGCCCGTGCCCTACGGCATCCTGAAGCCGGGCGTGCTGTACAAGTTCCGCACCTCCGCTTTCGACGGCAGCCTGTACGAAACGAACTGGTCTCCCTGGGCGGACTTCCGTATCGACCCGTACATGAAGTTCCCCGCACCGCAGACATCGTCGACGATCGACAAGACCGCTCAGGAGATCGACGAGTTCACCCGCTCCAATCCAGGGCCGGCCCTACCGACGCTCAACGCGAACGGCACGGTCAAGCGCCAGGCCAACCAGAAGCGCACCTGTGGCACAGCGGACGCCCAGGGCCGCAAGCTGTGTATCGAGTTGTCCCCACCCACCGCAGAGTCCAAAGCACGCGCGAGGAAGCGGATCGAGGCGCAGCGCGAGACGGCCGAGCCGAAGGCACGCGCAACCCGGCACTCCTCGGCCGCGGCTGTCGCGCCTGCGGTCGAACTGGTCGACTGGTGCTGGGACAAGCCGGCGGGCAAGGACTACATGAACCGCACCGACGCGTGTCTGAAGAGCATCGGCTCCGGGAAGCTGGCGTTCGTTGATACGGACAATGCAGAGATCGGCTTCGCGACGTTCGACTTCGAGCAACGCATCAAGACGTACCCGAATAAGAGCGCCTCCGGATCGAACTTCGCAGAGTTCGACCAGCAGATCGCGATCCGGCCGGTCTCGATCGACCAGGTACTGCAGGGCGTCACGATGAAGTGGAACGTCGGGACGACCTGCCAGTCGTGTGTGACATCGAATGTGAAGTGGACCGACGGGCAGAACAACCCTTCCGGCTCGACGGCGTACTGGGACGTGGACGGCACCAGTCCGCCTTATGGAGAGCGCTGGGGGCGGACCACGACGCAGTGGAACGGCACCGGCAAGGAGACCATCGACCTGGGCTGGTCGGTGACCGCCACCGTGGACGCCAGCGACACTGCCATCGCCACGGCGAGCTTCGGGACCTCCGGGACCAGCGCGATGCGTGAACTCGCGCCGCGCTGCGACGATTACCTCAAGTCGTCGGCACCGGGCTGTGTGCTTCCATTCTTCAAGCTGACCTGGACGGCCGACACCAACCTGTACCCGGCCGCCGGAGCGTACTACTGGTACATGCAACAGGTACTGCCCGACCATGCAGGCTCCAAGCGGTGGGACTCGCTGATGCACTACCTGGGCCCGGACACCACGGTCAAGAACAGTGCTGGCAACCCATGGAACTCGGACAACAGCCGCAACGTCATCTGCGGCGCCAGCTCCGCCTGGACCATCCACCCCTCCGACACCTCGGTGGGCGACGTCCAGTGCGACGAGTTCGCGATGGCCTCGACCCACGAGTCCGGTGGCTACCCCAAGAGCGTCAACCTGGTCACCTCGGGAAGCAAATGCGCCCAGCTGTTCACTGACAAAATGGGAGATGGCTCGGCCAACTTCGGCCTCCTCGCCGACACCCGCTCCGTGGCCAACGGGCCAGGCGGTGCGGAGCGCTGCGGGCGCTCGGCAATCCCGAAAGTCCAGAACCAGATGGCCTTCAACGGGTTCCCGGCTCCGCAGTGGCGGATGCTGGATGGCGACGGATTCTTCCTGACCCTGCCCGGATACGAGCACTGCACGTCGGCAGCGACGACCTGTACGTGGAAGAAGATCAGCAGCTAGCGCGAGCGCCATCACACGAAGGAGAGCGCGGGGCCCGCTCACTGGGCGGGTCCCCGCATTTCGACTGGATCAATCGGTCAAGGACTGCCACCGGTCCTCCAGTGCGGGATCGATGCTGCTCAGCCATACCAAAGTCCCGCCGATCAGCCCCGGCTTGTCCCGCGCGGCCAGAGCCGGGGATTCCAGCATGTCGGCCATCTCTTCCAGATACGTGACCAGCGTGTCGCGTTCCTCATCAGGGGCTTCGTAGTAACGGGACCAGCGGCCCAGATAGCCGGTCGAGGCGTCCAGATACAGGCCTGACGAGTCATCGGACGGGCCCAGTGCGACGACCGGAATCCAGGTCGCCTTCCACACCGTGATCCGTTCCTCTTCCGGGCGACCGGAGTTGAGGGCGTCCTCCGAGACCTGCGCGTCCCTCTTCATCCGGTAAAGGGCCCGCGCAGCATCCAAGGTCATCAGGGCTTGGTTGCCCGGCAGGCATCCCCAGCCCTGCGCCCCGTCATCCCCTGCGGTCAGCAGCCACAGGGTGCGCAGCTCGACGGGAATCTGCGCCCCGAGGTCGCTTTCCACAGCGGCGACGGCTGCGGAACTCGCGCCGGCCCGAAGAGCCGCGTAGGAGTCGGGGGCGTGGGTCTGGAGCCAATCGGTGATGCGGCGCCAGGCATCCGCCACCTCCCGGACGGTGACCGCCTCGGCACCGGAACCAACAGCCTGTTCCTGCTCTTGCTGTTCAGGTTCTTCGGGGCCGACTGTCGCGGGCTGCGCGAAGGAGGCAGGGGTCACGAATCGGATCTCGATCCGGTCGGGCTCACGAATGTAGCCAACGGCCAGGGCAGGGCAGTGTTCGAAGAGGTCGCCGTCGATCATCACGGTGAGG
Organism: Streptomyces sp. LS-MS-L19; assembly: GCF_058382285.1. Lineage (NCBI taxonomy): Bacteria > Bacillati > Actinomycetota > Actinomycetes > Kitasatosporales > Streptomycetaceae > Streptomyces > Streptomyces sp. LS-MS-L19. The sequence continues at coordinate 1,302,657 of NZ_JBYCLL010000001.1, forward strand.
ATGCCGGGCAGACTCGAGGGCTCACCCATATCCGGTTCATCCGCCAGCTGGCCGGCCAGGACCTTCAGCGCATACGGCACGCCTTCCCCGAGCTGGGAGGCGGTCTCGCGGACGTGCGGAGGAATCTCGACGTTCACGGCCTAGAGCTCCTTGTAGGTCAGATGCGCGTAAAGGCACTGACACAGTAGACGCGGAAGTTGACGATAACTCAGACGTGCCCCGCCAACCGCGACAGGTTCAGCGTCGTACCACCGGTACACCTCTCGCACCTATGCCAAGACCGAGCAACCGGGGCTTGCCGTGTCTCCGCCCTGTCGCGGGGAGCCCCCGTTCCGATGCGGCCAAGGATCCAAGATCCGGCCCATTCGCGGACCAGGAAGCCGCTCACTGTCCCCTTCGAACGGCTTTCTGCAGGTCAGCAGCCTGGCAACGCTGTACCACCGGAAGACGAAGAACCTGCTTTGTTCCTACAGCCCGAAGAAGCTTGGTTTCTTCTAGAGCCTGAAGTCGGTTGCCCGGCGGCATAGTTGCGTGCCGGGCAGCTCGACAGGAAACACGCTACGCGATCACTCAACACGCTGCGCGACTGCACGGACTTGAGCAGTACGCAGGGCTCGCGCCGGCGATTCGGGACGGCCATCTGCGGGCGTCCGCAGCGGCAGGATGTCCGGCCCTCAGGAATCGCATCAGACCAGCGAGAGAGGCCCCCCACGACCCAGCGGTCCGAGCAGGCATGTTGTCGAGGTGTCACGGATGGTAGATGTCCCAGCCCGTCGATCCGGTGGGTGACGGGCTCGGTGTCGACCGGTCCGCGTCACACTGTGCGGGATCCCGGGGCGGGAGCAGCCGCTGCGCACCGATCCGCTCCGTCCCGAACCGCACGTCCGTGTCCCCGGCAGTGGCCAAGTCCCCTGTCACCCTGGGCAGTTCGTCACCGGCCAGGGGGCTGCCCACGTACGCCGCGACAAGGACCCGGGTGCAGGTGCCGTCCTGTCCGGTGGGAAGCCCGGCCGGGAAGACGACGGTTCGGGTTCTGCTGCCGTCCGCCGACAGCCGGTAGCGCATGACGAACGACGTCTCCGGCCCCGTCGTCGCGGCCGTGAGGGTCCAGAACCCGACCTGTACGGCGAGTGGTCGGCACAGCACCCGGACATCGCCCGTCTGCGGTGGGCGGATGACGACCGACGCCTTTTCGTGCGACGCTCCGGCCGTGTCGGCCGTCCCGTGGAAGGCGACCGCGGAGCGCAGCCAGGTGGCCTGCTGCCGTTTCGACCAGCCGCCGTCGTCGCGGCAGCCGCCGGTCTGCGGGCCCGCGGACACTTTCGAGCAGCCGACGGCGAGCACGGCGAGGACCGCCGCCCCCGCCGTCAGGGCTCCGTGGCGGAAGCGGGTCTGGGTGCTGTGCATGGTCTCCCTCGATCGGAGCGGGACGGGCCGCGGACATCGCGTGGCCCGGGCGGCGAGCAGTCTGCTGACGCCTCGCCCGCGGCGGGGGCCTCGACAGCCCGCTGTGTCCGTCCCGTGATCAAGGAGGCGGCCCGGGGCCCGGCAGAGGGCGAGCCGTCCGTCTCGTACGAAAGGTCCCGCGAGGCTCGCCCGGAGACGGTTTGCCGATCATCTGCCTCTGTTTCGGCTGTTCGTAGCCGAATTTCCCCAGCGGTTGAACGCTTGTCGTCCTCTCTTCACGATGTGCCTGTCAAATGCCCGACGGCCAGGCCTCGGGTCCCAGCGCTGCAGAAGCGAGACCAGCATGGTGCGTGTGCGTGCGTCCCTGTCCCAGCTGCCCGCCTACGTCCCGGGCCGCAAACTGCCCGGGGCCGTCCTGCTGGCCAGCAACGAGTCCCCTTACGGACTGCTGCCGGGGGTGGCCGCAACCCTCGCGGAGGCCGCCGGCGGCGTGTCGCGGTACCCCGATCTGCACGCCGCCTCGCTGGTCGAGGCCCTGGCGGCACACCACGGGGTCGGCCCCGACCGGATCGCGGTGGGCGCCGGTTCCTCCGAGGTGTGCGGGCAGTTGCTGCACACCGTCGTCGGACCCGGTGACGAGGTCGTCCTCGGCTGGCGGTCGTTCGAGGCGTACCCGATCCTGACCGCCGTGGCGGGCGGTACGGCGGTGAAGGTGCCGCTGCGCGACCACGCCCTCGACCTCGACGCCATGGCCGCGGCGGTCACCGCCCGGACCCGGCTGGTCTTCGTGTGCAACCCGAACAACCCGACCTCCACGGCGGTCGGGGCGCGGGCCCTGACCGACTTCGCGGACCGGGTGCCGCGGGACGTGCTGATCGTCGTCGACGAGGCGTACCGGGAGTACGCCGACCCCGCCGTGGTCCCCGACGGACTCGCCCTGCTCGGCGACCGGCCGAACGTGGCGGTGCTGCGGACCTTCTCGAAGGCGTACGGACTGGCGGGGCTGCGCGTCGGCTACTGCGTCGCGCCGCCCGGGATCGCCGCGCACGTCCGCCGGACGCAGGTGCCGTTCAGCGTCAGTGCCCTCGCGCAGCGGGCCGCGGTCGTCGCCCTCGGCGAGGGCGCGGAGGTCGCCCGGCGGTCCGCCCTGACGGTCGCCGAACGCGACCGGGTCACCGGACGGCTGCGGGCGCTGGGCCACGACGTGCCCGACTCCCAGTCCAACTTCGTCTGGCTGCCCCTCGGCGACGACAGCGCGGACTTCGCCCGGCATTGCGCCGACGGGAGGGTCGTGGTCCGGCCGTTCCCGGGTGAGGGCGTCCGGGTGACGATCGGACTGCCGGAGGAGAACGACGCCCTCCTCGCGATCGCCGCGAGCCGGAGAGGCTGACGGCGATGCGCCCCGGCCCCTACGAGCGCCACGGCGAGCTGCTGCAGAGCGTCGTCCGCGCGATCGCCGCCGGTGAGTGCCGTCGCCCCTTCACCGAGGCGACCGGCCAGGACGCGGCCGACGCGGGCATGAGATCGACCCGCACCGCGGGAAAGGTGTTCCGCTCGCTGCTGGGACGGCCGTTCGACCTGGGGCAGCCCGGCAAGGTCGGCCTCGTGCGCACGGAGTCGTCGCCGTACGGCGTCGGTCCGGCCGTCGCCTACCCGCGCTGCGATCCCGCGGCGCTGGTCGCGGCGGCCGAGCGGTCGGCGGCCGGCTGGCGGGCCGCGGGGCCGTACGAGCGCGCCGGGCTCGCGGTGGAGATCCTGCGCCGGCTCAACACCCGTAGCCACGAGCTGGCCCTCGCGGCGCACCACACCACCGGCCAGTCCCTCCAGGCGGCCTTCCGTGCCGCCGGGCCGCCCGCCCAGGACCGTGCCCTGGAGGCGGTGGCCCAGGCCCTCGCCGAGTCGGAACGTCTCCCGGCCGACCTGCACTGGGAGAGCGCCGGCCGGGGCCGACGGCCACGCCCGCTGCGAGGCACCTGCGTCCTGGTGCCCCGTGGGGTGTCGCTGCTCGTCGGCTGTCCGGACTTTCCGCTCTGGAACGGGTATCCGGGCCTGTTCGCCAGTCTGGTGACCGGCAACCCCGTGGTCGTGGCCCCGCACCCGCGCTCGGTGCTGCCGCTGGCGATCACGGTGCGGGTCGCCCGGCAGGTGCTGGCGGAGGCCGGTCACTCCCCCGACCTCGTGACCCTGGCCGTGGCGGAACCCGAACGGCGCGTGCACCGGCGGCTGGCCACGCATCCGGCGGTGCGCATCGTCGACTTCACGGGCTCCGCCCGCTTCGCGGACTGGCTGGAGCAACACGCCCGCCAGGCCGTCGTCTTCGCCAACCGGACCGGGCTGAACACCGTGGTCGTGGACTCGACGGACGACTACCGGGGCCTGGTACGGGGTCTCGCCCTGTCCTCGTGTCTGTGCAGCGGCTCCGTGCGCACCACTCCGCAGAACATCCTGGTGCCGGAGCAGGGCTTCGGCACCGACGAGGGCCACAGGACGCTGCGGGACCTCGGGGCCGATCTCGGCGACGCCGTGGACCGCCTGCTCGGGCATCCCGCCCGCGTGGCGAGGGTGCTGGGCACCGTCGCCACCGACGAGGTGCGCGGCGCTCTGACGGAGGCCGCACGGTACGGCCCCGTCCTGCACGCCTCCGGCCCCGTGATCCACCCCGACCACCCGGACGCCGATCTGCGCAGCCCGCTGCTGGTGCGGCTGCGCGCCTCGGACGAGCGGGTCTTCACACGCGAGTGGCCCGGGCCGGTGACCTTCCTGGTGGGCACCGACTCGATCTCGCACAGCCTGGCGCTCCTGCGCCGAACGGTGGCGCGGCACGGGGCGCTCTACGCCTCGGTGCACTCCACCGACCCGCTGGTACTGGCGGCCGCCGGGACGGCGGCGCTGGACGCCGGGGTGCACCTGGTGGAGAACCTCGATGACCTGCCCGCCGACCCGTCCTCGGCTCTCGCCGAACTGCCGGGCGCGGGCGCCCACTTCGTCACCGGGCGGTTCCGCGTCGTGCGCTCCCGCAGGCACGCGCCGCCGGCCGCCGGCCCGGCACCGGCCCGGCCCGAGGTCACCGGCGAGCTCGTCGACGTATGACCACGCCCTTCCTCAGTCCGTCCAGGTGGCGCCGCGCCCCCGCACCTCGTCGAAGACGAGCCAGGTGCGGGTGGAGCGCACTCCGCGGATCGACTGGATCTTCTCCAGCACGACCTGGCGCAGCATGAGGTTGTCCGGGGCGCGGACGAGGACCAGGACGTCGAAGTCTCCGGTGACGAGGGCGACATGCTCCACGTACGGGATCTCGCGCAGCTCGTGCGAGATGTCGCGCCAGGCGTTCTGCTCGATGCTCATCGTCACGTAGGCGCTCGTGCCCAGGCCCGCTCGCTGGGCGTTGAGCTGGGCGGTGAAGCCCGTGATGACGTCCTCGGCCACGAGCCGGCCGATGCGGGTGTAGGCGTTGGCCCGGGAGATGTGCACCTGCTCGGCGAGGGCGCGGACCGAGATCCGGCCGTCCTCCAGGAGCCGGCTCAGGATCTGCCGGTCGATGTCGTCGAGCGGGACGGCAGTTCGTCCGGCCACTGCCCCCGGCAGCGAGTTCTCCTCGGACACTTTGTCCTCCCAGACCCTGATGTTCGGCAGTTCATCGCCGGTTCGCGCCAGCTATTGAACACATATTCCGCGATGGTCACCATTCTCCTGTCAAGTGTCCAGAGAAAGTGAGTGCCCTCCATGTCTGTGAAGAGCCTCCGCCAGACGGTCCAGGGCCTCCTGCCGTCCCTGACGCCGGTGCGGTTCGTGGCCGAGGACGGCGCACCGGTCACGAGGCAGCCGGCCGACTACACCGCGCCCGGGATCGAGACCCTGCTCGACGCGTGGCGGCGCATGGTCCTGGGCCGCCGGTTCGACACCCAGGCGACCGCCCTCACCAAGCAGGGCCGCCTCGCGGTCTACCCCTCCAGCCGGGGCCAGGAGGCCTGCCAGATCGGCGCCGTGCTCGCGCTGCGCCCGGACGACTGGCTGTTTCCGACCTACCGCGACTCCGTCGCCCTGGTGGCCCGTGGCATCGACCCGGTCGAGGTGCTGACGCTGCTGCGCGGCGACTGGCACTGCGGCTACGACCCCGCCACCACCCGTGTCGCTCCCCAGTGCACCCCGCTGGCCACCCAGGTGCTGCACGCGACGGGCATGGCCGAGTCCCTGCGCCGCAAGGGCGAGGACGGCGTGGCGATGGCGCTCGTCGGGGACGGGGCCACCAGCGAGGGCGACTTCCACGAGGCGCTGAACTTCGCGGCCGTCTTCCGTGCTCCGGTGGTCTTCTTCGTGCAGAACAACAAGTACGCGATCTCCGTGCCGCTGGCCCGGCAGACCGCGGCGCCCGCCCTGGCGTACAAGGGCATCGGCTACGGGGTGCGCTCCGAGCAGGTCGACGGCAACGACCTGGTCGCGGTGCTGGCGGTGCTGACCTCGGCCGTCGAACACGCCCGCGCCGGGCACGGCCCCGTCCTGGTCGAGGCGCACACCTACCGCATGGACGCGCACACCAACGCCGACGACGCCACCCGCTACCGGGAGGACGACGAGGTGGACCGGTGGCGGGCCGCCGATCCGGTCGACCGCCTGGAGGCGTACCTGCGCTCGCGCGGCGCGCTCACCGACGACGACGTGGCGGCGCTGCGGGAGGAGGCCGAGGAGCTGGCGGCGCGGGTGCGCGCCGGCATGAACGCGGACTCGGTGCTGGACCCGCTGGAGCTCTTCGACCACGTCTACGCCGATCCCACCCCGCAACTGCGCGAGCAACGGGCCCAGTTGGCGGCCGAACTCGCCGAATCCGCCCAGGCCCAGGAGGACTGACGACCATGGCCAAGGTCACGATGGCGCAGGCGCTCAACACCGCCCTGCGCGACGCGCTGCGCGAGGACGAGCGGGTCCTCGTCTTCGGCGAGGACGTCGGTCCGCTCGGCGGGGTGTTCCGCATCACCGACGGGCTGACCCGCGACTTCGGCGAGCAGCGCTGCTTCGACACCCCGCTCGCGGAGGCCGGCATCGTCGGGCTGGCGGTCGGCATGGCGATGGGCGGCTTCCGGCCCGTGGTGGAGATGCAGTTCGACGCGTTCGCCTACCCGGCGTTCGAGCAGATCGCCTCGCACGTCGCCAAGACGCGCAACCGCACCCGCGGACGGATCGGCCTGCCGATGGTGATCCGCGTCCCCTTCGCGGGCGGGATCGGCGGAGTGGAGCATCACTGCGACTCCAGCGAGGCCTACTACGCGCACACGCCCGGCCTCAAGGTCGTCACCCCGGCCACGGCCGAGGACGCGTACTGGCTGCTGCGGGACGCGGTGGCGGACCCCGACCCGGTGGTGTTCCTGGAGCCGAAGAAGCTGTACTGGTCGCGCGAGGACACCGACCTCCACCCGCGCGGGGCGCTGCCGTTCGGGCGGGCGGCGATCCGGCGGGCGGGGCGTGACGCCACCGTCGTCGCCTACGGCCCCTCGGTCCCGGTGGCGCTGGCCGCCGCGGAGGCGGCCGCCGCGGACGGGGTCGAGCTGGAGGTCGTGGACCTGCGCACGCTGGTGCCCTTCGACGACGAGACCGTCACGGAGTCGGTGCGCAGGACCGGGCGCTGCGTGGTCGTGCAGGAGGCCCAGGGCTTCGCCGGGGTCGGCGCGGAGATCGCCGCCCGGGTGCAGGAGCGCTGCTTCCACTCACTCGCCGCTCCCGTACTGCGGGTGACCGGCTTCGACATCCCGTATCCGCCGCCGAAGCTGGAGCACGCGCACCTGCCCGGCGTCGACCGGGTCCTGGACGCCGTCGACCGCCTGCAGTTCGCCGACGAGCCCGACACCCGGCACCTGTCGAAGGGGGCGGTCGCATGACCACCGCGACGCTGAACGAGCAGTTGTTCCGACTGCCCGACCTCGGCGAAGGGCTCACCGACGCCGAGATCGTCGAGTGGAAGGTGGCCGTCGGCGACACCGTGACGATCGACCAGGTCGTGGTCGAGGTGGAGACCGCCAAGGCCGCGGTCGAGGTGCCGGTGCCGTACGCGGGCACGGTGCTGCGGCTGCACGCGGAGGCGGGAACGCCGCTGGGGGTGGGCGAACCGCTGATCACCGTGGGAGCTGCGGCACCCGCGGCGCCGCAGGCGGCCGTCCCACCCGCCGCCCCGGAGACCGCCGTCCCGTACACCGCCGTCCCGTACACCGCCGTCCCGGACACCGCCGCCGAGCGGTACCGCGAGGAGGAGCAGGCCGGTTCGGGCAACGTCCTGATCGGTTACGGCACCGGGCACGAACCGGCGCCGCGCCGTCGTCGCCGGCGTACGGCCGCCGCACCGCAGACGCCCGCACCCGTGCCGGTCACGGAGACGCATGCACCCCGCGTCATCTCGCCCCTCGTCCGGCGGCTGGCCCGCGATCACGGGATCGACCTCACCGCGCTGGCTCCTTCGGGTCCGGCCGGGATCGTCCTGCGGCGGGACGTGGAACAGGCCGTCGCCCGACAGGCACAGGCATCGGTACCGGCACCGGAATCGACCCGCCCCACACCGGACCCCGCCTCCGACGGCCCAGTCCGCATCCCCCTGCGCGGCGTCCGCAAAGCCGTGGCGGACAAGCTCGCGCGCAGCCGGACCGAGATCCCCGACGCCACCACCTGGGTCGACGTGGACGCGACCGGCCTGCTCCAGGCCAAGAGGGCGCTGGAAGCCGCCGAACCCGGGCGCCGTATCGGGCTGTTGGCGCTGCTCGCCCGCATCTGTGTGGCCGGACTGCGCCGCTACCCGGAGCTCAACTCGACCGTCGACACCGAGCGCCGGGAGATCCTGCGTTTCGACGAGGTGCACCTGGGCTTCGCCGCCCAGACCGACCGCGGTCTCGTCGTCCCCGTCGTGCGGGACGCCCACCGGATGACGACGGTGCAACTGGCCGCGGAACTCGCCCGGTTGACCGAACTGGCCCGGACCGGCAGCCTGCCGCCCGACCGGCTCACCGGAGGCACCTTCACCCTCAACAACTACGGCGTGTTCGGTGTGGACGGCTCCACACCCATCATCAACCACCCGGAGGCGGCGCTCCTCGGCGTGGGCCGCATCGTGGACAAACCCTGGGTGGTGGACGGGGCGCTCACCGTCCGCAAGATCACGCAGCTGTCGTTCAGCTTCGACCACCGGGTCTGCGACGGCGGCACCGCCGGCGGGTTCCTGCGCTTCGTGGCCGACTGCGTGGAACGCCCGGCGGTCCTGCTCGCCGACGTCTGACCGACCTTCCTTTCGCGTTGCCCTCACGCCTGGGGCGCACTCCACCCATCGACCGACCGAACGTTCGGCCTGGAGCTCTCATGTCATCCTTCTACGCCCGCCACGCGGACCTGCTCGAACAGGCCGTGGCCCGCACCACCGACCGCGACCACTGGACGCCGTATCCGGAGATCCCCAGCGCCTCGGTGTACGGGGCAGGAGCGCCGGAGTCGGGCGAGGCGGCCTTCCGCGCTCTCCTCGACCGCCCGTTCCCACTCGACGGGCACCCCACCACCGGCACCGTCCCGGCCGCGGAGGTGTCGCCGTACGGCTTTCCCCTGGGCGTCAGCTACCCGCATCTGGCACCCGAGGCCGCCGTGGCGACGGCCAAGTCCGCCGCCACGGCATGGCGTTCGGCGAGCCCCGACGTCCGGGCCGGCGTGGCGGCCGAGATCCTGGCCCGCCTCAACGCGGCGAGCTTCGAGATCGCGCACGCCGTCCAGCACACCACCGGCCAGCCCTTCGTGATGGCCTTCCAGGCGGGCGGCCCGCACGCCCAGGACCGCGGCCTCGAAGCGGTGGCGTACGCCTGGGAGGCGCAGCGGCGCCATCCGGCCACCGCGCGCTGGAGCAAGCCCCGGCGGCGCGGTGGGCCGCTGGTCATGGACAAGACCTACACCCCGGTCGGCCGGGGCGTGGCCGTGCTCGTCGCCTGCAACACCTTCCCCACCTGGAACGGCTATCCGGGCTTCTTCGCGAGCCTGGTCACGGGCAACCCGGTGATCGTCAAGCCGCACCGGCGGGCCGTGCTGCCGTTGGCGATCACCGTGCGGATCGCCCGTGAGGTGCTGACGGAGGCGGGTTTCGACCCGGACGTGGTGCTGCTCGCCGCCTCGCGGCCCGAGGAGCGCACCGCTCCCGCCCTGGCCACCCACCCCGACGTGCGGATCGTGGACTTCACCGGTTCCAGTGAGTTCGGCGACTGGCTGGAGACCAACGCCCGTCAGGCCGTCGTGCACACGGAGAAGGCGGGTCTCAACACCGTCGTCGTGGACTCCACGGACGACTACGCCGGGCTGCTGCGCAACCTCGCGTTCTCGCTGTCGCTCTACAGCGGGCAGATGTGCACCACCCCGCAGAACATCCTGGTGCCCCGCGACGGGTTCTCCACCGATCAAGGGCCGCGTACGGCCGACGAGTTCGCCGCCGATCTGGGATCCGCGCTGGACGGCCTGCTCGGCGACCCGGCCCGGGCCACCGCCACTCTCGGCGCGATCGTGAACAGCGGGGTACTCGCGCGTCTGGAGGAGGCGGAAGCCCTGGGCCGTACCGCCCGTCCCTCACGGGTCGTGGCGCATCCCGACCACCCGGACGCCGTCGTCCGCACCCCGCTGGTGGCCCGGCTCGACGCCGAGGCCGACGAGAAGACCTACACGAGCGAGTGGTTCGGCCCTGTCTCCTTCGTCATCGCCACCGACGACACCGCACACTCCCTGCGCGTCCTGCACGACACCGTACGGCGCCACGGCGCGCTGACCGCCTGCGTGTACACGACCGGCGAGGACATCCTGGCGGCGGCGCGTGCCACGGCGCTGGAGGCGGGGGTGCACCTGTCGGAGAACCTGACCGGTGACGTGTTCCCCAACCAGTCCGCCGCCTTCAGCGACTTCCACGGCTCGTCGGCCAACCCGGCGGCCAACGCGACCCTGACCGACCCGGCGTTCGTCACCGGCCGGTTCTCCGTCCTCCAGTCCCGCCGTCACGCCCCGGCCGAGGAGCACACCGATGCCCGATGAGGTCTACCTGATCGACGGGGCCCGTACCCCGCAGGGCCGTTACGGCGGGGCGCTGGCCTCCGTGCGCCCCGACGACCTGGCCGCGCTCGTCGTCGGCGAGGCCGTGCGACGTGCCGGGGCCCCGGCCGACGCCGTGGACGAGGTGATCCTCGGCGCCGCGAACCAGGCCGGTGAGGACAACCGGGACGTCGCGCGGATGGCCGTACTGCTGGCCGGACTCCCGCACACCGTGCCCGGGTACACCGTCAACCGGCTGTGCGCCTCGGGGCTCACGGCCGTGGCGTCCGCCGCGCAGTCCGTCCGCGCGGGCGAGGCCGAGCTGGTCGTGGCCGGCGGGGTCGAGTCGATGACCCGTGCGCCGTGGGTGATGGCCAAGCCGGGCACTCCCTGGGCCCGGCCCGGCGACGTCCACGACACCTCACTCGGCTGGCGCTTCACCAACCCCCGGTTCCCCGCGACGACGACCGTGTCGATGGGCGAGACCGCGGAAAACCTCGCCGCCCTGGACGGCATCAGCCGTCTGGACTCGGACGCCTTCGCGCTGCGCAGCCACCGGCGGGCGGTGGCCGCGCGGACGGCGGGCCGCTTCGCGGCGGAGATCGTCCCGGTACCGGTGGCGGACGGTGAGGTGACCGAGGACGAAGGGCCGCGCCCGACCACCACGTTGGAGAAGCTGAGCGCACTGCGCACCGTCTTCCGCCCGGACGGCATCGTCACGGCCGGCAACTCCTCGCCGCTGTCCGACGGGGCCGCCGCCCTGGTGGTGGCGAGCGGGGCGGCGGTGGAGCGCCACGGACTGACTCCCCGGGCCCGCGTCGTCACCTCCGTGTCGGCCGGGGTCGAACCCCACCTGATGGGGCTGGGCCCGGTGCCGGCCACCGCCAGGGCCCTGGAGCGGGTGGGCTGGACGACCGAGGACCTCGACGCGATCGAACTCAACGAGGCCTTCGCCGCCCAGGCCCTCGCGGTCATGCGCCGGCTGAAGCTCGACCCGGACCGCGTCAACGCCGACGGCGGCGCCATCGCCCTCGGCCACCCCCTGGGCTGCTCCGGCACCCGCATCCTGCTCACCCTGCTGGGCCGACTGGAACGGGAGGGCGGGCGGCGCGGCCTGGCGACCCTCTGCGTCGGGGTCGGACAGGGCGTGGCCATGCTCGTGGAGCGCGTATGAACACGCGCGAGGAACCGCCGTACGAGACGCCGGTGTCCGTGAACCCGGCGGCCGCGAACTCGTCGTGCGGGAAACCGTCGTACGGGAAACCGTCGTACGAGACGCTGTCGGTCGAGGAGCGCACGGACCGGGTGGTCGTCACCCTGCGCCGGCCCGCCGCCCGCAACGCCGTCAACGGCCGCATGGTCGCCGAACTGCACCGCGTGTGCGAGGAGTTGGAGCGCGCCCCGAAGCTGCTCCTGCTCACCGGGCACGGCGGGGTCTTCGCCGGCGGCGCCGACATCGGCGAACTGCGGCGGCGCGGCCGGGACGAGGCGCTGGAGGGGATCAACAGCCGCCTGTTCGAGCGGGTACGCAGGCTGCCCCTGCCCACCGTGGCCGCCGTGCCCGGCTGGGCGCTGGGCGGTGGTGCCGAGTTGGCGTACGCCTGCGACCTCAGGATCGCCGGGCCGAACGCGGTCTTCGGCAACCCCGAACCGGGCCTGGGCATCCTGGCCGCCGCCGGTGCGTGCTGGCGGCTGCGCGAACTGGTGGGCGAGTCGGTGGCCAAGCAGGTCCTGCTCGCCGGACGCACCCTCGACGCCCGGGCCGCACTCGCCTGCGGGCTGGTCATGGACGTCGTACCGACGGAGCGGCTGCCCGCCGAGGCGCACGCGCTGCTCGACCGGATGGCCCGTTCCTCGGCTCTCGCCCTGCGGCTCACGAAGCTCGTCACCGACGCCTCGGGGGCTCATCCCGTGGCCGACGACCTCGCCCAGGCCGTGCTCTTCGAGAGCCCGGACAAAGAGGAGCGCATGACGCGCTTCCTGGAGAAGAAGGGAGGCCGGGCATGACCTCGGCAACAACACCACCCCGCGTGGTGGGGGTCGTCGGCGGCGGTCGCATGGGCGCCGGTGTCGCCCAGTCCTTCGCGTCCGCCGGTTCGCGCGTGGTCGTCGTGGAGCGCGACGGTTCCGCGGCCGCCGCCGCGGTGGAGCGGATCACCACGGGACTTCGGCGGGCGGCCGAGCGCGGGACGCTTGCCGGGCCGTCGGACCTCGACGCGCCGGACCGTGTCGCCGTCGTCTCCTCGGTCGCCGAACTGCCCCACGACGCCGACCTGGTCGTCGAGGCCGTCCCGGAGGACGCGGCGCTCAAGGCCGAGTTGCTCGCCGCCGCCGAGGACGTCGTGCACGACGGATGCGTGCTGGCCAGCAACACCAGTTCGCTGTCCGTGACCGAACTGGCGGCGGCCCTGCGGCGTCCCGGGCGGTTCCTGGGGATGCACTTCTTCAACCCCGTGCCCGTCTCCGCCCTCGTCGAACTGGTTCTGGCCCCCGGCACGACCGACGCGACCCGGGCCGCGGCGGTCCGCTGGACGCACGCCCTCGGCAAACAGGACGTCGTCGTCAAGGACTCGCCCGGGTTCGCCAGCAGCCGCCTCGGACTCGCCCTCGGTCTTGAGGCGATCCGCATGGTCGAGGAGGGCGTCGCCGACCCGGAGGCCATCGACACGGCCATGCGCCTGGGCTACCGGCACCCCATGGGCCCGCTGCGCCTCACGGACGTGGTCGGACTCGACGTACGCCTCGCCATCGCGGAGCACCTGCACACGACGCTCGGTGAGCGGTTCGCGCCACCACGGCTGCTGCGGGAGAAGGTCGCCCGCGGTGAGCTGGGCCGCAAGACCGGTCAGGGGTTCTACCGATGGCAGTGAGCGAAAGACCGCCGACAGCGGGCGAAAGCCTCACGTCGCACGGTGTGTCGTACGAGGTCACCGACGCCGTGGCCGTGATCGAACTGCGCGGACGCGCCACCGGCAACGCGCTCGACGCCCACCTGCGGGGCGCCCTCCTCATGGCCGCCCGGCGGCTGACCACGGACGCCCGGCGCGAGGTGCGGGCGGCCCTGATCACCGCCCGCGGCCGTCACTTCTGCGTCGGCCAGGACCTCAAGGAGCACGCCCACCTGCTGAAGACCTCGCCCGCCACCGCCTTCGCCAACATCCCCGACCACTACAACCCGCTGGTGAAGGAGCTGCACGCGCTGCCGATCCCGCTCGTCGTCGCCGTCGAGGGCTCCTGCGTCGGCGCCGGACTGGGCCTCGCGCTCTGCGCCGACGTACGGGTGGCGGCCGAGGGCGCCCGCTTCGCCACCGCGTTCGGCGGTGTCGCCCTCGCCTCGGACTCGGGGGTGGCTCGCGCCCTGGCCCGGCAGCTGGGCCCCTCCCGCACCGCCGGACTCATGCTGCTCGGCGACGGCTTCTCCGCGCGGGACGCCGAGCAGTGGGGGCTGGTGCACCGCGTCGTGGCGAACGGCTCGGCCTCCGCCGAGGGCATGAACCTGGCCCGCGCGCTGGCCGCCGGGCCCACCGCCGCGCACCGGGAGACCAAGGCGCTGCTGCGGTCGGCGGCCACCACGGCCCTGCCGGCAGCACTGGAGCGCGAGTCCGTCGTCCAGCGGCGGCTCGGCACCACCGACGACCATCGCGAGGCCGTCACCGCCTTCCTCGAACGGCGAGGCCCGGTCTTCCGCGGGCACTGACCGCCCGTCACCCACGAAACCCGCCACCCACGAAGGGAGCACCCATGCCTGGAACACCCGTGCCAGGAGCACCCAGCCGAGAGACACGCGTGCAGGAGACAGCCGCGACAGAGGGACCCGCCGCCGTGAGCACGACCATGTCCGTCTTCGAGGACACCATCGCCCGTGACCAGCGCATCGAACCCCGCGACTGGATGCCCGACGCCTACCGGGCCACGCTCGTCCGGCAGATCGCCCAGCACGCCCACTCCGAGGTCATCGGCATGCAGCCGGAGGGCGAGTGGATCACCCGGGCGCCCTCGCTGCGCCGCAAGGCGATCCTCTTCGCCAAGGTGCAGGACGAGGCAGGGCACGGGCTCTACCTCTACTCGGCGGCCGAGACCCTCGGCGCCGACCGCACCGACCTGACGGAGCGGTTGATCGACGGCCGCCAGAAGTACTCCTCGATCTTCAACTACCCCACCCGCTCCTTCGCCGACGTCGGGGTGATCGGCTGGTTCGTGGACGGGGCGGCCATCTGCAACCAGGTCCCGCTGTGCCGCACCTCGTACGGCCCGTACGGACGCGCCATGGTCCGCGTCTGCAAGGAGGAGTCCTTCCACCAGCGGCAGGGCTACGAACTGCTGCTGACCATGATGCGCGGCACCGACGAGCAGCGCGCCATGGTGCAGGACGCCGTCGACCGCTGGTGGTGGCCCTCCCTGATGATGTTCGGCCCTCCCGACGACGACTCCCCCAACTCGGCGCGCTCCATGGCCTGGAGGATCAAGCGGCACACCAACGACGAACTGCGGCAGCGCTTCGTCGACATGACCGTCCCGCAGGCGCAGAAGCTGGGAGTCACCCTGCCCGACCCGGGCCTGCGGTGGAACGAGGAGCGCGGCCACCACGACTTCTCCGCCCCCGACTGGGACGAGCTGAAGCGGGTCGTCTCCGGTGACGGACCGTGCAACGCCGAGCGGATCGCCCGACGCCGGGCCGCGCACGAGGAGGGCGCCTGGGTGCGGCGGGCCGCGGCCGCGTACGCCGCCAGGCGGACGGCCCGGCTGCGGGAAGGGACGGCGGCATGAGCACGACGAGCACGGGTGACTGGCCGCTGTACGAGGTGTTCGTCCGCGGCAAGCGCGGGCTCAACCACGTCCACGTCGGCTCCCTGCGCGCCGCCGACGACGAGATGGCCCTGCTGCACGCCCGCGATCTCTACACCCGGCGCAACGAGGGCGTGAGCATCTGGACCGTGCGCTCGGACACCATCGCCGCCTCCGCACCCGACGAGAAGGACCCCTTCTTCGCCCCCAGCGGCGACAAGGTCTACCGGCACCCCACCTTCTATGACATCCCGGACGACGTCCCGCACATCTAGGAGCAGCGCATGACCGACGAGGACACGTACGTCGACGGTGAGGACCTGTACGTCGACGGCGACGGCGCGCGGTGGGCCTTCGGCACCGGGTTCACCGACCCGCTGCACGGCGTCGACCAGGCGGTGCCCGACGGGGTCGACGCCGAGGACCTGGCCGCCTGTTGCCTGGCACTCGGCGACGACGCCCTGGTCTCCGCGCAGCGGCTGGCCGAATGGTGCACCCGCGCCCCGGAGTTGGAGGAGGAGCTGGCGCTGGCCAACATCGGCCTCGACCTCCTCGGCCAGGCCCGTCTGCTGTACGCCAGGGCGGGCCGGGCCGACGGCACGGGCCGTGGCGAGGACGCGTACGCCTACTTCCGCGCCCCGGAGGACTTCCGCAACATACGCCTCGCCGAACTGCCGGGCGGCGACTTCGCGTTCACCGTCGTACGGCTCCTGGTGCTGTCCGTCTGGCGGCTGGCCGTGTGCGAGGCGCTGGCCGGCGCGCCCGACCCGGTGCTGGCCGCGATCGTGGCCAAGAGCGCCAAGGAGCTTGCCTATCACCGCCGTTGGAGCGCGGAGTGGACGGTGCGGCTCGGCGACGGCACCGCCGAGTCCGCCGGACGGGTGCGGGCCGCGTTCGACGCCGTCGCCCCCTGGCTGGAGGAGCTGCTGACGGACCGTGCGGCCGCGCGCCTGGGCGCGGATCCGGCCGCCGTCGCCGCGCGGACCCGCCTCGAGCTGTTCGACGTGCTGGCCGATGCCGGGCTGAACCGGTCCGGAGAGGTGGCCCCGCTCGACGTGCCGGCGCCCCCGGTCCCGGGCTCCGGCAGGAACGGACAGCACACCTCGCACCTGCCGCCCCTCCTCGCCGAACTGCAGAGCGTCGCCCGCGCCCACCCGGACGCGTCGTGGTGACGGCGTCGCCGGAGTCGGCGTTGCGGATCGCCGCCGAGGTCCCGGACCCCGAGCTGCCGATGCTGACGCTCGCCGACCTCGGGGTGCTGCACGGCGTCGACGTGACGCCGGAGGGATCCGTCGTCGTACGGCTCGCCCCGACGTACGCGGGCTGCCCCGCCGTGGCCGAGATGCGCGCCGAGGTGACGGCCCGGCTGCTGGCCGCCGGTTTCGCCGACGTCCGTGTGGTCACGGTGCTCGACCCTCCGTGGACCACCGACCGGATCACCGACGAGGGCCGCCGCAAGCTGGCGGAACACGGCATCGCGCCGCCCGGCCCGCGCGACACCCCGGGCCCGACCTGGGTGGGCCTGGCCCTCGCACCGCCCGCGGTTCCCTGCCCGCGCTGCGCCTCGGCCGACACCGAGGAGCTCTCGCGCTTCGCCGCCACCGCCTGCACGGCGCTCCGGCGCTGCCGCACCTGCCTGGAGCCGTTCCCCCATGTGAAGGACCTGCCATGACCGTGCCCCGCTCGGGGTCCCGCCGCCCCTCCTTCCACGCCCTGCGGATCTCCGCGGTGGAACCGCTGTGCGCCGACGCGGCCGCTCTCACCTTCGACGTCCCCGACCGTCTGGCCGCCGAGTTCGCGTTCCGGCCCGGTCAGTGCCTCACCCTGCGCCGCGAGATCGACGGTCGCGACGAGCGGCGCTCGTACTCGATCTGCTCACCGGCCGGAACGCCGCCGCGCATCGGGGTCCGCGTGGTGCCGGGCGGCTTGTTCTCCTCCTGGCTCGTGCACGGCGTATGCCCCGGGGACACCCTTCAGGTCATGGCCCCGGCCGGTGCGTTCACCCCGGAGCTGACCAGGACCGGCGGCTTCGGTCACCAGGTACTCGTCGCCGCCGGGTCCGGGGTCACGCCGATGCTGTCCATCGCCGCGTCCGTCCTCGCCGCGGACGAGGACGCGCGCGTCACGCTCCTGTACGGCAACCGGCGCACCGGCACGGTGATGTTCGCGGACGAACTCGCCGACCTGAAGGACCGGTACCCGGCCCGCTTCCAGCTCGCCCACGTCCTGTCCCGCGAGCCGCGCGAGGCCGAGTTGCTCTCCGGCCGCCTCGACACGGCGCGGCTCACCGCCCTGCTGGACGCTCTCGTGGACATCCGGGAGGTCGCCGACTGGTGGCTGTGCGGCCCGCACGGCCTGGTGCGCGACACCCGCGCACTCCTGACCGGACTCGGCGTCCCGGCGGACCGTGTCCACCAGGAGCTGTTCCACGCGGACGAGGAACCACCCGCGGCGCCCACCACCGATCGCGAGGACACCACCGGCCGAGGCCCGGGGAGCGAGGTCACCGTGGTCCTCGACGGCCGGGCGACCACGTTCACCGCGCCGCGCCACCGCAGTGTCCTCGACGGTGCCCAACAGGTCCGGCCCGACCTGCCGTTCGCGTGCAAGGGCGGCGTCTGCGGAACCTGCCGCGCCCTCGTCACCGACGGCGACGCCGACATGCGCCGCAACTACGCCCTGGAACCGGCTGAGATCTCCGCGGGCTACGTCCTCACCTGCCAGACCTACGCCGCCTCCGCCACTCTCACGCTCGACTTCGACAGTTGAGTCGCCGAACTGCGCGGATCGAGAAGCGAGACCTCCGCATCGTCCGCGACCGTTCGGCCGGACTTGCCGGTGCTGTCAGCCCGGGATCACCGGCAGGACGATGCGGGAGGGGTGGTCCGTGTCGTGGAGGATCTGTTGGTGGGCCACTCGGGCCGTGGTCGCGGTGTGCTCGGGTTCGCCCGTGTTGAGGTTGCGGTCCCAGCGGGGGAAGTTGCTGGAGGTGACCTGGACCCGTATGCGGTGGCCTGCGCGGAAGACGATGCTGGTCGACCACAGGTCCACGACATGCTCGGCCGCCTCGCCCGGCGTTGCTTCCCGCACCCGCACGATGCCGTCGGTCACGTTGCGCGAGACGCCGTTCTCGTCGACGTCGCACAGGCGGGCCACCCAGTCGGTCGAGGGACTGTCCGTGGCGGCGAAGAGCACGGCCCGGACTCGGCCGGTCACCTCGACGTCCTCGGTGAGCGGCTCGGTGGTGAAGACCAGGACGTCCTCGCGCGCTTCCACGGCCACCTGGTCCAGCGGACCGGGACGGAACTCGTCGGTCAGCAACAGGGCCCCGCCGGTCGTGGGTACCGGGTCCAGCGGGTCGTAGGCGAACTCCTCGGGCTGCTCGGTGGTGGACGGCGGCTCGGTGGTCAGGCGGCCGTCCGCGCGCAGGTGGAAGTCCGTGTCCACGGCGCGTGACAGGGGCCATTCCGTCTCCTCGCGCCACTGGTTGACGCCCATGACGAACAGCAGCACCTTGCCCGTGTCCGGTTCCAGCGGCTCGCCGTCGCCGATGGTGCGCCGGAACCAGTCGAGCTGGAGGCCGTGCAGCGGGCCGCGCATGCCCATGAAGGCGGAGTTCGCGGCGAACCCGAAGGTGACGTCGCCGATGACGTGCTGCTGGTTGGTGTGACTCCACGGGCCCATGATCAGCGTGGCGGAGCGGCCGGCTCCGCGCATGGCCGTGAAGTTGTCGAGCGTGCCCTGGGTGAAGATGTCGTACCAGCCGCCGACCTGGAAGGTGGGCAGGTCCACCTCGTCGTGCCGGCCCGCGACCGTGCAGGACGCCGCCCAGCCGGGCTCCCGCCGGGACCGTTCGTAGCCGAGTTCGGGCAGGTCGTGCCGGGCGAACGCGGGGAAGTGTCCGGCCGGCAGCTCCCCGTAACCGCCTCCCGCCAGGCCGTCCATGTCCTGTACGAGTCCGCTGATGCCGCCCACGAGCGCGGCGGGGTCGGTGGCGTGCCGGCGCATCAGCGCGTCGGCGCCCATCATGAGGGTCCAGGGCGCGGTGATGCCGAGTTCGATCGCGCCGCCGCGGGTCCAGAGGCCGTCGTCCGGGTCGGACCACGTCACCATCGGCGCGATCGCCTTGAGCTCCGGCGGCTTGGACAGAGCCGCCATCCACTGCGTGTTGCCGAAGTAGCTGGCGCCGATCATGCCGACCGAGCCGTTCGAGCCGGGAAGGGCGGCAGCCCACCGTACGGTGTCGTACCCGTCGCTCTCCTCGTGCGTCCACGGCTCCCACTCGCCCTCGGAGGCGAACCGGCCGCGGGTGTCCTGGAGGACCACCATGAAGCCACGCCGAGCCGCCGCCAGGGGATCGAGGACCGCGATGGCCAGGGCCATCTGCTTCCCGTACGGCAGCCTGCTGAGCAGGACCGGCCACGGGCCGGTGCCTCCGGGGCGGTAGACATCCGCGCGCAGCACCGTGCCGTCACGCATCTCCGCGGGGACGTCGAACTCGATCCGCATCTCCGTCATGTGCCGCTCCTTCGCCCGCCACGACGCCTTCTCCGGAACATGGTCGATCGGCGCCGTCCCCGCGCGGCACCCCCGAACGGGGGTGACCGCGGCGGACTCGGGACATTGGCCGGCCACCGCACGGGCGAGGTCGTGGCTCCCCTACGGCGGCCACGGCCGCGAAGCAGGTCCTCTCCGTCTGAGCTGCGGGTCTACCCTGGTGGGACTCTTCGAAGGGAACCCTCCGTGCGAAGCAGCCTCCGGCCGGCGGTGCGGTCATGAGCCGGATCCTGGTGACCGGGTCCGCGGACGGTCTCGGGCGGGCCGCCGCCGACGCTCTGCTGGCCGCCGGCCACGACGTGGTGGTGCACGCGCGGAACCAGGAGCGGGCGGCGGGCCTCGATCCGCTGGTCGGCCGTGGGGCACGGCTCGTGGTCGGTGACTTCACCGAGCGGGACGCCGTACGGCGCGTCGCCGCCGAGCTGGACGACTCCGAGCCGCTCGACGCCGTCATCCACAACGCCGGCGTGTGGAGCGGGCGTGCGGTCATGCCGGTCAACGTCGTCGCGCCGTATCTGCTCACGGCGCTGCTGCGCGGGCCCCGCCGGCTGGTGTACCTGAGCAGCGGCTCGCACTTCGGGGGGCGTCCCTCGCTCGACGGGGTCGACTGGCGGGGTGAGCGCGCGGGGTCGTACTCCGACAGCAAGCTGTTCGTGACGGCACTCGCGGCCGCGGTGGCCCGGCTGCGGCCGGACGTGCTGAGCAACGCGGTCGATCCGGGCTGGGTGCCGACGAAGATGGGCGGGCCCGGCGCGCCGGACGATCTGGAGCAGGGGCATCGCACCCAGGAGTGGCTGGCGTCGAGCGACGAACCGCAGGCCCTGGTCTCGGGCGGCTACTGGTACCACCGTGAGCGGCAGCAGCCGCATCGCGCGGTGCACGACGAGGTGTTCCAGGACCGGCTCCTGGACGCCCTGGCCGACGAGACCGGCACCGTGCTCTGAGCCTCCGTCCTGCTGTCTCAGCCGCCCCGCCGCACCCGCGCCGCCCTGCGGGCCTCCGCCAGCTTGCGGGTCTCGTTGCTCTTGCGGGACGGGCGGCCGCCGGAACCGGTCTGTCCGTCCTTGGTGCTGCCCAGGCCGCGGAACGGGGCGTTGTGGTTCTTGGGGCGTGCGGCGGCGGGGCCGCCGTCGAGCGGCACTCCGGAGGGGGCCTTGGCGCCGGTGATCCGGCTCAACTGCGCCTCGCCGGACCGGACTTTGGTGACCTCGGGGGTGATGTCGGCGTCCGCCATCACCTGGCTCGTCTCACGGCGCTGTCCGGACAGGACGAGGGTCACGACGGTGCCGGAGCGGCCGGCCCTGGCCGTGCGGCCCGCGCGGTGCAGATAGTCCTTGGGGTCGGTGGCCGGGTCGACGTTGACCACCAGGTCGAGGTCGTCGACGTGCAGGCCGCGGGCGGCGACGTTCGTCGCCACCAGCGCGGTGACCTGCCCGTTCTTGAACTGGGCCAGGGTGCGGGTGCGTTGCGGCTGGGACTTCCCGCTGTGCAGGGCGGCGGCCGGCACTCCGCTGGCCCGCAGATGCCGGGTGAGCTGGTCGACACCGTGCTTGGTGTCCAGGAACAGCAGGACGCGGCCGTCCCGGGCGGCGATCTCCGTGGTCACGGCGTACCGGTCCGGGCCGTGCACGACGAAGACGTGGTGCTCGATCGTGGCGACCGCGCTGGAGGAGGGGTCCACGGAGTGGACGGCCGGGTCGCGCAGGTAACGTCCCACCAGCTGGTCCACGTCCCGGTCGAGGGTGGCGGAGAACAGCATGCGCTGCCCGTCCGGACGCACCTGGTCCAGGATCTCCGTGACCTGCGGCAGGAACCCCATGTCGCACATCTGGTCGGCCTCGTCCAGGACGGTGATGCGCACCTGTCCCAGGCGGCAGCCCTTGCGCTCGATCAGGTCGTGCAGCCGGCCGGGGGTGGCGACGACGATCTCGACGCCGTCCCGCAGCGCGGCGGTCTGCCGGCCGATGGACACTCCGCCCACCACGGTCGTGAGCCGCAGCCGCGTCGCCTCGGCGTACGGGGTGAGCGCCTCACCGACCTGCTGCGCCAGCTCCCGGGTGGGCACCAGGACGAGCGCCAGCGGCTCCTTGGATCGGGCGCGCCGTCCCGCCGTGCGCGCGAGCATCCCCAGGCCGAAGGCGAGTGTCTTGCCCGACCCCGTGCGGCCGCGGCCCAGGACGTCCCGGCCGGCGAGCGCGTTCGGCAGCGTCGCCGCCTGCACGGGGAACGGCACGGTCACGTCGTGTTCGTCGAGCGTCCGCAACAGCTCCGCCGGCAGCCCCAGCTGGGCGAAGGAGGTCACCGGGGGCGACACCGACGGGGCGCCCGACGCGTCGTCCTGCTGCCGGGCACCGGCAGGTGCTGAATCGCTCACAGAGAGCCTTCCTCCGAAGGGACCGTACCGAGGAAGGCGCGGCGGGGACGCGGCCACCGGTCCGGGGCACCGAACGGAGCACCGACGCAGCGACACTGCAAACGCCCGACACTAGCACGGGCCGGTGTCCCGCTAGGGGCGAGCGGCCAGGGACAGGTCGGCGTACACGATGTGGTGGTCCGAGACCTCGGTGGGGACGACGTGGTGGCGGAGGGGGGTGACGTCCCGCAGGAAGACGTAGTCGAACTTGCTCTGCCAGTCGGTGGTCGGCTCGCAGCTGCCGGTGCCCGACGGGCGGCACTGGGGAGCCGCGTCCGCCGCCAGTTTCCACATCGGGGTGAGCTCGGGGGCGTACGGCACCGCGTTGAAGTCGCCGATGACGATCGCGCGGTCGTGCCGGGCGACCTCGGCGGCGAGTACGCCGACCTGCTCCGCCCGGACCGCCTCCTGGCGTCGTTCGGCGAGGTGGGTGTTGAAGAGCCGGACCGGGCGGCCGCCCACCGTGGTGGTGACCTCCATGTACCCGCGGTCCTCGGAACCGCCGTCCGGGTACTCCTCGGTGACGACGTCGGTCATCGGGGCCGCCGACAGGATCGCCTCGCCGTAACCGCCCGGGTTCCACGGTGCTCCCCCGCAACGGCCCCAGCTCTGCAGGACCGCCCCGTACTCGACGTGGTAGACGAGCCCGTGGAGGTTCTCCAGGTACTCCCGGATCTTCTCGACGTCGCCCACGCACGCCTCCTGCAGGCCGATCACCTGGGGCGCGTACTTGGCGATCTCGGCGGCCCGGTCGTCGTTGCCCGTCTCGCAGGGGTTGCAGAGGTTCCAGGTCATGACCCGGTTCGCCACGACGTCCCGGGCCGGCTTGGCGGGCACGGACCGGGCGTCGAGGGCGCCGCTCGGCGCGCTGGGACCGGAGAGCACCATCCAGGCCAGGACCATGGCGCCCACGAGCAACCACGTGCCCTTTCCGAGCACCATTGCCTCCTCGACGTGGATCCAGGCGACTGACGTCTACGGGAACGATGTTATGGGACCCCGCTCACCCCTCGTCCCGCAGTCGTGCCGCCAGCGAGGTCAGCGGGGCGGTCTCGGCCTCGTGGCCCAGGGCGGTCAGGTGGGAGACCGCCGCGTCGACGCGGGTGAGCGCCGGGGCGGTGCGCTTGAGGTAGATGCCCTCCACGGCGCCCGTCAGGCGGACGCACTCGGCCCACTCACCGGCCCAGTCGTCCTCGGGGCCGGGCTCGCCGAGCAGGGCCAGGGCCTTCTCCAGAGCGGCCAGGGAGTCCTCGTAGGCGCGGCCGTACGCGTTGACCCGCCCGTACTCGTAGGCCAGCGCGGTGTCCAGGGACGGCCCACGGGTCCCGGGCTCGACAGCACCGGCCTCGACAGCACCGGCTTCGACGACACCGGCCTCAACGGCACCGCCTTCGACGGCACCACCCTCGACGGCACCGGCCGCTCGCTCCGCCTCCCGTGCCGCGCGCTCCGCCTCCCGTGCCTCGTCCGCGATCCGGCCCGCGTCCGCGAGGTAGGCGAGGGCGTCCCGCAGGCCTTCGGGGCCCTGCTGCTGGGCCTGCTGGCAGGCGAGTTCGCGCAGGGAGTTGCTGAGCGGTTCGTGGCGCGGGGCCAGGCGGTGCGCGGCGAGCGCCTGGTCCGCGGCTTCGCGGGCCCGGTCGAACTCGCCGGACTCACCGAGGAGTACGGCCGTCTCCGCGGCGATCATGGTGTGGCTGCCCGGGTCGTCGTCCCAGCCGGCCGACTCGGCGGCGAGGGCGACGAGTTCCGCGGTGGCGGCCTTGAGGTCGTCGCCCGCGCGCAGTGCGCGGGCCCGGGTCAGGCGCAGCTGGGCGGTGAGCCGGTCGTCGATCTCGCCGGCCGCGACGTCGGGTTCGGCCAGCACGGAGTCGAGCAGGGCGATGCAGTCCTCGACGCGGCCCAGGTCGAGGCTGAGCCGGGCCGCGTTGCTGTAGGTGCAGAACGCGTCGAAGCGGTTGCCGCGGCGCAGGTCCACCTCCGCCGCGCGCGTCAGGTGCCGCAGTGCCTCGTCGGGACGGCCCAGGTGCATGGCGGCCTCGGCCAGATCGCTGAGGAGGCGGCTGGTGTCGAGCGTGTCGCCCTGCCATTCCCCGGCGAGGCGCAGCGCCTCGGCGAGGTCGCTGTAGCCGGCCTGGGCGTCGCCGAGGCCGAGCCGGATCCGGCCGCGCAGCTGGAGCGTGCGGGGCAGGTGCCAGTCGGGGCCCTGCGCCCTGAGGCGTTCGAGGAGGGCGTCGGTCTCGGTGAGCGCGGCGGGCAGGTCACCGGCGAGGGCGTGCGTGGTGGCCCGCAGCAGCCGGCCGCCGGAGATCTGCCCGACGACGTCGTGCCGGGTGGCGAACGCGTGCAGCAGGTCCAGCTCGGCGAAGACCGGCGCGATGTGCTCCTCGTCCCGCGTCGCCTGAAGGCGCAGGCCGAGCATGGTCGCGCGCAGTCGCAGCAGACGGGCCTCCTGGTAGGGGGCGAGGCCGGCCGTCTCCTCGTGCAGCCGGACCAGGGACGCGTGGGCGTCGGTCAGCGCCGCGGCCTTCGCCTCGGCTCCGTCCGCGCTCTCGGCGACGGCGAGCAGGGCGGCGCCGCGCTCCAGGGTCGCGTGACCGGGTTCCCCCGCGTCGTCGTACAGGGCCGCGGCCTCCTCGTGGAGGGCGGCGGCCTCGGCGTACTCGTCCTTCTCGCCCACCTTGCTCGCCTCGTCGGCCAGCAGGTCGGCGCGCAGCAGGACGAGCGGGCCGACGGCCGGGTCGTCGGGGTGGCTGTAGTCGCGGGCGGCGACGAGGGTGCGCAGCCGGGTCCAGCAGGCGCGGGTGTCCGGGTGCCCCCGCTCGTCCAACGCCCTTGCCCGGAGGATGAGTTCGGGCAACGACTCGGGTAGGTCCGTGGCCGTACGGGAAGCGGGTGCGGCGGCCGGGGCGGCCGGGGCCACGTCGTCGAGGCTGCGGGCGCGCAGCGTCAGTTCCAGCGCGTCCAGGAGCGGGGCGCGGTCCAGGCGGGCCCGGCGGTGGTCGGACACGGCGCTGGTGCCGTTGCGGTCGTCGAAGCGGGCGGCGAGGTCGTCGGCGCGGCCCCGTACCTCGGCGCGCAGACCGGTCACCGTCCAGGTGCGGCCCGGGTACCCGGCGGCGGGCAGCTCGCCGTGGCCGAGGGACTCGACGCGCTGGAGGAGGACCTCGACGCCGGTGAGGAAGTCGAGCTGGTCGAGCGGTGAGTCGACCTCGTCGAAGAGGTTGCGGTTCTCGGCGAGCAGTTCCAGGCCGCGCGCCTCGTTGCCGGTCAGCGCGCAGAACTCCAGGTGGCGGCCGACCTCGCCGGACATCGAGGGGTTGCGGCGGCAGCCGCGGTACCCGGCGAGGTGCAGTTCACGGGCCCGGTCGACGCGGCCGGTGCGCAGCAGGGGCAGCAGCGCGTACGACACGGAGCGGGCCGGCTCCTCCTGGCAGGACTCCTTGCCGGACAGGACGGGTTCCCAGATGCTCAGGGCCCGCTCGTCGTCGCCCGCGGTGAGGTGGTGGCGGGCGCGCCGGCAGATCTCGCAGGCCTCGCAGTCGCTGTACCGGGTGCGGGTGCGGGCCGCCCACAGCTCGTAGGCGAGGGCGGTGTCCGCACCGGTGTGTGCCGCGAGCTGGTAGGCCTCCCCGTAGTAGGGCTGGAGGCCGAGGTCGGCCTTCTCGTACCGGTCGCGCATCTCGGTCAGCCACTGGCGCAGGGCGGCCAGCGGTATCTCGGGCAGCTGGCGCAGGGCGTTGGACACCCACTTGAACCGCCAGAACAGCATGTACCGCAGCCGCTCGTCGAAGACCTCGGGCCGCTCGTCGAAGAGGTTCAGCAGCCGGGCGAAGACGACGGGCGACTTCCGGGGCTCGGAGCCGTAGGTGTACGCCTCCTGGAGTTCGAGGAGGGCGTGGATGAGCGGGACGGGCTCCTCGAACTGCTCGGCCGCGTCGACGAGTTCCTCGGCGGTGACGGTGCGCGTACGGCCGTAGGGGCGCTCGTCGTTGTCCTGGAGCGCCCGGTACAGCTCTTCTGTGCTCTGGGGGTGGGGTGCGGTAGGCATCGTCAGCTGTCCTTGCGGAGGGCGTGGGCGAGAAGGTCGAGGAAGGAGCGGTTGATGAGGCTCGACTCGGCGGGCCTGAGGGGGCGCCGGGACAGCATCGCGGCCTGGCCGTAGAGGGCTTCGGCGCTGGTGCGGGCCAGTTCGGGTTCGTCGATGGTGACGGCGGTGCGGACCAGCGGGTTGAGCTGGTTGAGGATCAGCTGGGCGCGCGGGGCCTCCTGGCGCAGGGCGCCGAGGATGTCGCCCCACACCCCGCCCTGCTGCTCGCGGGCGAGCTGGGAGCGGGTGCGTTCGTGCCGGGCCTCGCGGCTGTCGACCAGGAGGGCGGGGGCGGACGCGGGGTGGAAGGTGCGCAGCGCCACGTCGCAGTCGAAGACGGCGAGGGCGTCGCGGGCTTGGGCGAGGTAGGCCGAGGCGGCGAGTTCGGTCTCCCGGTCGACGGGGTCGAGGTGGGCGGTGAGGGTCGCCGGGTCGAGGTCGGCGACGGTGGCCTCGGGCCGGATCTCGGGCAGCCGGTGGACCAGTTCCCGGTCGTAGGTGTAGCCGCCGTTGACGACGCCGAGCCCGGCGGCCGAGGCGATCGCGGCGACCTGGCGGAACTCCTCCACGCTGGAGGTCACGAGCACGGTGGGGTGGGTGCGGGCGAACTCGTCGAGGGTGCAGTGCCCGTCGGTGGTCTCGAACGGCAGCCAGGGCAGCAGCATCCTGAGGATCTCGTCGTCGTGCACGGCGAGGGACTTCACGGCGAGGTGGTGGGCCTGGAGGAAGCGGCCGAGCAGCTCCGGGTCGCTGGCGGCGGCGCGGGCGATCCAGGCGCGCAGCCGTTCGGCGAGGGCGTCGCGGACGGCGGCGAGGGTGTCGTCCTCGTACAGGGACTCGCGGGACGCCGTCGGACGCAGGCTCTCGGCGTCCACGACACAGCGGACGAAGAACGCCCACTCGGGCAGGATCTCCTCGGCGTGCTCGGACAGCAGCATGCCCTTGACGTGCACGCGGTGTCCGTGGCGGCGGCCGGCCGGGACCGCCTCGGGCAGCACGCAGGCGATGCCCTTCAGGCCCACGGCGGGCAGGTCCAGCTCGATGGTGTCCAGCGGTGTGAACCCGAAGATCTCCTCGCCGTAGGCGGCCAGCGCGCGGGAGCGGGCGCCGGGCGTGGGGTGGGCCTGTGACCAGGGCGCGGGCTCGGGGTTGACCGGCGTGGCCGGGCCGGGCGTACCGTCGTCGAAGGTCACCGGGTGACGCAGCAGGGAGCCGAAGTGGCGGGCCAGGGTGAGCACTTGGGCCGGGCGGGTCCACTCCCCCGCGTCGGCGCGCGGCGTCAGCGTGACGGTCGTGCCGGGCCGGGGGCGGGCGGAGGCGGGCAGGGTGCGGACGGTGTAGCTGCCGTCGCCGCGTCCGCGCCACTCGACGGCGGGGGCGTCGGGGGTGCGGGCGGAGCGGCTGACGACGTGGATCTCGTCGGCGACCAGGAAGCAGGAGAGCAGACCGATGCCGAACTGGCCGATGAAGTCGGCGCGTTGCTCGGCGACCTGCTCGGCGCGCTTGCTGCTGCGGCCGATGGTGGCGAGGAAGCTGTGCACGTCGGCCTCGGTGAGACCGACGCCGTCGTCCTCGACGCGGACCACCGAGCCGTCGGCGTGGAGGCGGATGCCGAAGTCGCCGTGCGGCTCGATCGCGTGCCGCGCGGTGAGGGCGTCGACCGCGTTCTGCAGGAGTTCACGCAGGTAGACGCGGGGGCTGGAGTAGAGGTGGTGGGAGAGGAGGTCCACCAGGCCGCGCAGGTCGACCTGGAAGGTGCGGTCGGTGGCGGCGTGGTCGTCGGCGTGGTGACGCAGAGGCATGGGGCAGTCCGGGGTGAGGGAACGGCGGGGTGGGCGGTGGTCCGCGCGAGGCCGGCCGGGGACCGGCGGACGGGAGGCGGACGGCGGCTCAGAAGGCCTTGCGGAAGCGCGCGTACACCTTCTGCGGGTCCGCCATGAAGGTCCACGGCCATTCGGTGAACACGCCTTCCAGCTCGCGGAAGACATTGGAGGCCGTGCTGCTGCCCGCCAGCGAGAGGGCCATGGCGAAGATGTTGTAGTCGCCCTGCCAGCCCAGGCGGCGTTCGTACGCGTGGTGCAGGATGCTGCGCTCCGCGGCTTCCCTCAACTCGGTCCGGATCCGCGGGTCCTGGAGGCAGTCGCGGTTGTCGGACTCCACCCAGTCCTCGATGTGCGCCATGGCGACCACGCAGCCGAGCCGGTGCCCGTCGGGCGCGCCGGCGAAGGCCTTCCGGGCGTACTCCAGGGCCTGGCCCGGCTCTCCGCCCCAGCGGGGCTGGAGGTGCGACACCCACTCCAGGTGGAGGTCCACGTTCAGCGGATCACGGCGCAGACCGGCCGCGAGCCGGGCCTCCTGGACGCTGTCGTCGACGGACATGCCGCGTCCCGAGGTGAGCAGATGGCGCCACGGCGTGACCCAGCCGGGCTGCAACTCGGCGGCTTCCAGCAGGTGTTCCTCGGCGATGTTCAGCCGCTCGTAGAAGGTCTCCCACTGGCCGCGGCTGACGTCCACGGCACGGGCGGACGTACGCGCCTCCCAGCCCCAGGAGACATGGCGCGCACCCGAGATCAGCAGGGCGGTCGCCCGGAGTTCCTTGTCGTCCTTGTCCTCCTCGGCGGCCCGGACGATCCATTCCTCCAGACCGTCCACATCGGTCAACTGCCCCAGGACCGCCTGCTCGTGGCCGAGGTCGAAGGGGGCCAGCGCCGCCTTGACCGCCGTCCAGTCACCGGCGTCGGCCGCTTCCACGAGGGCGAGCACCCGGGCGTCGCCGAGCGCGCGCAGCTTGTACACCCCGTTCTTCTGCCTGCGCGGGACGGGCAGGGCGTGCGGATCCGCCGTCGGTCTTTCCCCGCCCCCACCGAACAGCCTGCCGAACATGACGCGCCCTCCCCTGGTCCCGCGTGATCGTCCGGTGCAGCATAAGGGGAACCACTGACAGCGCTTCCACCGGGTTTTCACGAGGACCGCACGGTTCGGTACCGCCGGACAGGGGGCGTCAGCGGGCGGCTCGGACCAGGGCGTCGAAGAGGCCCTGCTGGGCGGGGTCCTCGGGGGCGGTGTCCTCGGGGTGCCACTGGACGGCGGTGAACCACCCCCGCGCGCCCGGGAGTTCGAGTCCTTCGACGGTGCCGTCGGCGGCCCGTGCGGTGACCGTGAGTCCGGTGCCGAGGCGTTCCACCCGCTGGTGGTGGTAGCAGGAGGCGTCCACCTTCGGTACTCCGGTGGCCTGTTCCAGCAGGGTGCCGCGCTCGATCCCCACCGGGTGCGTGAGGTGCCGGTGTTCGCGTTCGGGGCCGCCCATGTCCTGCTCCAGGGTGCCGCCGAGGGCGACGTCGACGACCTGGAGCCCACGGCAGATCGCCAGCAGGGGCAGGCCCAGGTCCAGTGCGGTGCGGGCGACCTGGAGGTCGAAGGTGTCCTGGAGGTCGTCGACGTCGTAGACGGCCGCGTGGGTGTCGGTGGCGCCGTAGCGGTGCGGGGCGAGGTCGCCGCCGCCGGGGAGCAGGACGCCGTCGAAGCGGGCGAGGCGGTCCGGGACGTCGGCTTCAGCGGCCGGGTGGATGCTCACCGGTTCGCCGCCGGCCCGCCAGACGGCCTCGATCAGCGCGCGGGCGTTCACCTCGGCGGCGTACCGGAGCGCGGAGGTCGTGGCGGCGAAGCGGGCGGGGATCGCGATGAGCGGCCGCGCGGACGGGGTCGTACGGCTCACAGCTGGATCCAGGTCGTCTTGAGCTCGGTGTACTTCTCCAGGGCGTGTGCCGACTTGTCGCGCCCGTTGCCGGACTGCTTCACGCCGCCGAAGGGGACGGTCAGGTCGCCCTCCTCGTAGCAGTTGACCCAGACGGTGCCGGCCTTGAGGGCGCGGGAGACCTTGTGGGCGGTGGAGAGGTCGGAGGTCCACAGGGCGGCGGCGAGGCCGTACTCGGTGGCGTTGGCGAGCCGTACCGCCTCGTCGAGGTCGTCGAAGGCGAGGACCGACAGGACGGGGCCGAAGATCTCCTCACGGGCCAGTCGCATCCCGGGGTCGACCCGGTCGAAGACGGTCGGTTCCAGGAAGCTGCCGCCGGTCCCGGTCAGTGTCCGGGCGCCGCCCGTGCGCAGTCGGGCCCCTTCGTCGAGGCCGGTGGTGATGTGGTCCTGGACGCGTGCCAGGTGGCTCTCGCCGACCAGGGCGCCCATCTCGGTGGCCGGGTCGAGGGGGTCGCCGACGCGCAGGGCGCGGGCCCGGGCGACGACGGCCTCGGTGACCTGTTCGGCGACGGAGGAGTGCACCAGGAGCCGGGAGGGGGCGGTGCACATCTCGCCCTGGTTGAAGAAGATGCCCCAGGCGGCGGTGGCCGCGGCCTGCTCCAGGTCGGGGGCGTCGGGCAGGACGATGTTCGGTGACTTGCCGCCCAGTTCCAGCCAGACGCGCTTGAGGTTGGAGTCGGCGGAGTAGCGCAGGAAGTGCCGGCCCACGGCGGTGGAGCCGGTGAAGGCGAGGACGTCGACGTCCGGGTGGAGGCCCAGTGCCCGGCCGGCCACGGGTCCGTCGCCGGCCACGACGTTGAGGACCCCCGGGGGCAGTCCCGCCTCGGTGGCGAGGCGGCCGAGCAGGAGGGCCGACAGCGGGGAGTGCTCCGACGGCTTCAGTACGACCGTGCAGCCGGCCGCCAGCGCCGGGGCCACCTTCCAACCGGCCAGCGTCAGGGGGAAGTTCCACGGCACCACGGCTCCGACGACACCGGCCGGTTCGCGGGTGACCAGGGCGAGGGCGTCCGGGGCGGTGTGCGGGGACTCGTCGGTGAGCTTGTCGGCGAGCTGGCCGTACCAGCGGAAGGTGGTGATGAGGGCGCGCAGTTCGATGCCGTACGCGTCCGTGACAGGTTTGCCCATCTCCAGGCTGACGGTCAACGCCAGTTCCTCGCGCCGCTGTTCGAGCAGGTCGGCGATGCGCAGCAGGGTCCTGCCGCGTTCGGCGGGGGCCAGGTGCGGCCAGGGGCCGGAGTCGAAGGCCCGCCGGGCGGCGGCGACCGCCGCGTCCACCTCCGCGGTGCCCGCGTCGGCGACCTCG
Organism: Streptomyces sp. LS-MS-L19; assembly: GCF_058382285.1. Lineage (NCBI taxonomy): Bacteria > Bacillati > Actinomycetota > Actinomycetes > Kitasatosporales > Streptomycetaceae > Streptomyces > Streptomyces sp. LS-MS-L19. The sequence goes on from NZ_JBYCLL010000001.1 coordinate 1,333,989, forward strand.
GCCAGCACCTGGCCGTCCCGGGGCGAGACGACGGTGAAGACTGCTCCCCCGCCGGGTTCGCCGGCGCCGTCGATGTGATGGACACCGGAAGGGGTCAGGGACTTGGCGCGGCGCAGCCACTCCTCGTGAGTGACATCCGGCATGGGGGACCTCCGCGGTCAATATTTGGGGTCAAACAAAATGGTGAGGAGGGGGCGGCGCGAGGCTTCAGCGGGCGCCAGGCGCACGTGCGGCCGGGCCGCCCCCCGCGGTCACGGCCGGACGGCCCGGCCCCTGGTCACGCGTGCGGCCACGAGACCGAGGACCAGGACGGCCGGGACGGCGAGCTGGAGCCAGATCGCGGTGGTGCGGTCGCCGCCGATGAGGGTGGTGAAGTTCTCGACGATGAGCCAGATGGCACCGGCGATGCCCAGCGCGCCCAGCACGGGGGCGATCACGGTGTTCCAGGGGCGGGTGTCGGCGCGCGAGCGGCGGAAGAAGACGACCACGGAGACCGAGGTCAGGAAGTAGAGCAGCATCATCGCCAGCACGGCGACCCCGCTGAACCAGGAGAACAGGGTGAGCACCGGGTCCTTGCCCAGGATGGCGAAGGGCAGCACCAGCAGTGCCGCGAGGACGGTCTGCACGACCCCGGCCGCCCAGGGCGAGTGGCGGCGGTTGAGCGCGGTCAGTCCGTGCGGGAGGAGCCGTTCGCGGCCGAGCGAGAAGAGGTAGCGGTTGGCGGAGTTGTGGAAGGCGAGGATGCCGGCGAAGAGGGAGGTGGCCAGCAGGACCGGCAGGACGTCGTCGACCCAGCCGCCGAACTGGGCGGCGATCGGCGCGAAGACGAAGGACGTGGCGTCGCCGCTCTCCAGCGCCTTGCCGGCCTCGGCGGTGGCGTGGGACGCGCCGTGCGCGGAGACCAGCATCCAGGAGGTGAAGGCGAAGAAGCCGGTGACCACCCCGACGGACAGATAGGTGGCCCGGGGCACGGTCCGGCGCGGCTCGCGGGCCTCCTCGCCGTAGATCGCGGTGGCCTCGAAGCCGAACATCGACGCGACGGCGAACATCAGCGCCACGCCCGGGGCACCCTGGAGCGCGGCGGAGGCGGAGAAGCTGTCGGTGAGGCCGAGGCCCTCGGGGCCGCCGCCCTTGAAGAAGGTCACCAGGGCGAAGACGATCAGGATGCTGAACTCGGCCAGCACGAAGACGGTGAGGATCCGGGCGCCCATCTCGATGCCCGAGGCGCCGAGGACCTGGACGATCACCATCGTGACCAGGGTCCAGACCCACCAGGCCACATGGGTGCCGGTGTAGTGCTCGACCAGGCCGCTCACCGTGGCGCCGTACAGCCCGTACATGGCGGCCTGGATCGCGCAGTAGGCGAAGAGGGCGACTCCGGCGCTGCCGGAGCCCGTCGGCCGGCCGAGGCCCTTGCCGATGTACGTGTAGAAGGCGCCCGCGTCCACGACATGGCGGCCCATCGCGACGAAGCCGACGGAGAACAGCAGGATCACGGCGCCGGCGAGGAGGTAGGCGGCGGGGGTGCCGGCGCCGTTGCCGATGCCGACCGCGATGGGGACGGCGCCGGCGATGCCGGTCAGCGGGGCCTGGGCGGAAAGGACGAAGAACAGGATGCCCAGGACGCCGAGCGAGTCGGGCTTGAGCCTGCCTGCCGTGGAGGGTGCCGTAGCGGCCTCGGTGCTGACCGCTGTCTGACTGTCCACTCGAATCACCTGCCGGGAGCGGGGAGGGGCGGGAATTGTTTCGAGCCAAACGAGTTGCCTCATGGTGGGTCGGAACTATCCGTTTGGCAAGGGGATACGGCGGGTTTCCCGTCAGGCGGGCGATTTCCTACGGCGGTCAGGCGCCGGGGTCCCGCGTACCGGCGCTGTCGGTACCGGTGCCGTCGGCGCCGAGCAGCCGCAGCAGGGTGCGCAGTTCCTCGATCGCCGCGTCGGTGACCTCGGGCTCGCCGAGGACGAGCTGGTGGAGGACCAGGCCGTCCAGGGCGGCGAAGACCAGGCGGGAGAGCGCGCGGTCGGCACCGTCGGGCAGCATGCGGTTGAGCTCGCGGTGGGTGGCGTCGAAGTACTCGTCGTACAGGGCGCGGAGCTGCGGGAGCAGTTCCGGCCTGCGACGCGATTCGAGCAGCAGCTCGTACTGGAACGCCTGCTTGTCCGGGTCCGCGGTGACCATCTCGGACACGCCGGAGGAGAAGTCCGCGACCTTGCCGGTGCCGGGTTCGAGCGCGCTGGTGTCCATCGAGGTGCGGATGGTGTGGGCGAGGGTCTCCTCGATCAGGGCGTCACGGGAGCCGAAGTGGTGCACCACCAGCCCGTGGGTGACCCCGGCCTCCTGAGCGACCGCGCGATAGGTCAGCCTGCGCAGCCCACCCCGGGCCACCACCCGCACCGCCGCACTCAGCAGCGCCTCGCGCCCTTCTCCGTAGTGCACACGCTTACGTGACCGCGGGCTCTCGGGACTGCCGCCGGCTTCGGTCATACCGGCGACCCTACCTGGCCGCGGTCGGGGCACCCGGTCAGCGCCTCGGTGGGCGGATGCCTCGGAACTCCCAGTCGCCGCCCAGTGCGGTGGACAGGACCTCCTCGGACTCCGTGGGCTGGGCGCCGACGTCGGGGCGGACGGGGGTGGGGCCGGTGACGATGTGGTTGGTGAGGCGGCCCAGGCCCTCGACCTCCACCTCGACGACATCGCCCGGCTGTACCGGGCGGGAGTTGGCGGGGGTGCCCGACAGCAGGACGTCACCGGGGTACAGGGTGATCGTGCGGGCGATGTCGGCGACCAGGTAGTGCATGTCCCACTTCATCTCGTCGGTCGAACCGTCCTGCACCACCTCGCCGTTGACGTACGTCCGCAGGGTCTTGCCCCGGAAGTCCCAGTCGGTGACCAGGCCCGGGCCCAGCGGGCACAACGTGTCGGAGCCCTTCACCCGGAGCATCGAGCCGGCGTCGGTGTCCCGGAAGTCGTGGAGGCCGTAGTCGTTGGCGATCGTGTAGCCCGCGATGTACTCACCCGCCTCGGCCGGGGAGATGTTGCGGGCGGTCCTCCCGATGACGATGGCCACCTCCCCCTCGTAGTTGAGCCACTTGCAGCCCTCGGGACGGACGACCGCGCCCCGGTGGGAGTTGAGGGCGGAGGTCGGCTTGTGGAAGTACGTCGGGGTGTCCGGCAGGTCGATCCGGAACTCCGCCACGCGGCTGCGGTGGTTGAGGTGGACGGCGATCACCTTCGACGGCACGACCGGCGGCAGATGCAGGGCGTCCTCGGTCTTGACGCGACGGCCGTCCCCGGCGACCAACTCGTCGCCTTCGACGGTGACTTGGACGGCAGCGCCGTCGAGGAGGATCCGGCGGTACTCGGGCATGGCAGCCTTCCTAAGGGCGACGGTGCGGGTGGTGGGGTACGGCGGCCACGGGTGCCCCCGTGCCGGTCCAGCCGTCGGCCGGGCGGTCGAACCACAGGTGGACCTGGCCGGTGCCGACGGAGTTCTCGTACTCGCCGTACTGGCGGGCCCGCGCGGTGCAGGCCTGTTCGCCGAGGGCGCCGGCCATCATCAGGTAGTGGAAGAACTTCGCCTCGGGCCTGACCTTCCAGAACGCGTCCATGGTGTCGAGGACCTTGTCGTGCCGGCCCTCCTTGAACCAGGCGATGCGCTCGAAGTCCGCCTCCCGGGCCTCGGGGGTGCGGATGTGCACCGGGTCGCTCGCCTCGTGGTCGCGCAGTTCGCGCAGCGGCCAGAAGGTGTGCGAGAGGGCGCCGGACGCGATGAGCAGGACCCGGCGGCCGGGGGTGGCGGCGATGCCGTCGGCGAGTGCCCGTCCGAGGCGCAGGTGGTCCTCCATGTCGCCGGTCTGGCAGACGCCGATGGTCACCCAGCGCTTGTCGGGCAGCCCCTCCCCCAGGTACTTCCAGAGGTTGATGGTGGCGTAGTAGATCGGCAGGTACGCGTCCTCGATCGCGGTGATCCAGGTGCCGTGCCTGTCCGCGGACTTCTCGACGTTGCGGGCGAGTTCGGGGTCGCCGGGGAAGTCGTACGGCATCCTGCACATGCCGCGCGGCAGTTCCTCCGAGGTGAACAGGCCGGCGCGGCGCTGCTGGGCCGTGACCACGAACTCGACCGTGGTCGCCCAGTGGGAGTCGAGGACGACGACGGTGTCGTAGTCGTCGCGCTCGAAGACGTCCCGGCGCAGTTCCCGGAGGCCGGTGACGAGGGTGATCTCCTTGCCCTCGTTCAGCTCCCGGCGCTCCTCCTCGGGGAGCACGATGGTGGGGACGTGGGCGAGGAGCCCCGCCCCGACGATCTCACCCATGGTCCTTGAACCCCTTCGGCGCGGTGACGGTGTTCTTCAGGTCGCAATAGAAGTCGAAGCTCCAGGTGCCGCCCTCGCGGCCGACCCCGGAGTGGCGGGAGCCGCCGAAGGGTGCCTGGAGGTCGCGGACGAAGAAGCAGTTGACCCACACCGTGCCTGCGACGAGCCGTGCCGTGACGCGGTCGGCGCGCTCCCGCGAGCCGGTGGCGAGGGTGGCGGCGAGCCCGAAGCGGGTGTCGTTGGCGAGGCGGACCGCCTCGTCCTCGTCGGTGAAGGTCTGGAGGGTCAGGACCGGTCCGAAGACCTCCTCCTGGACGATCTCCGAGTCCTGGGCGACATCGGTGAGCAGCGTCGGCGCGTAGTACTGGTCCCCCTCGCGGTGTCCGCCCATGACCGCCCGCGCCCCGGCCGCGAGGGCCCGCCGCACGAAGCCATCGATCTTCTCCAGCTGGCGGGGATGGATGTTCGGGCCGATGTCGGTGGTCTCGTCACGCGGGTCCCCCTGCTGGAGACGGCTCGCCTTGTCGACGAAGCGCCGGGTGAACTCCTCCGCGATCGGCTCCTCCACGAGGATGCGGGTCGCGGCCAGACACACCTGCCCGGCGTTGTCGTACTGCTCCACCGCGAGGTCGACCGCGAGGTCCAGGTCGGCGTCGGCGAACACCAACAGCGGTGACTTGCCGCCGAGTTCGAGGCTCAGGGGGGTGAGCCGGGCGGCGGCGGAGGCGGCGATGCGCTGCGCGGTCGGCACCGAGCCCGTGAAGCTGATGCGGCGCACGTCCGGGTGCGAGGTGAGCGCGTCGCCGATCTCGGCGCCGTAGCCCTGGACGACGTTCAGGACGCCGGCGGGCAGGCCGGCCTCGGCGGCGATGTCGGCGAGGAGGGAGGCGGTGAGTGGGGACCACTCGGCGGGCTTGAGGACCACGGTGTCGCCGGCCGCGAGGGCGGGGGCGACCTTCCAGGTGGCGAGCATCAGCGGGGCGTTCCACGGCGTGATCAGCACACAGGGGCCCGCCGGGTCCCAGGAGACGTGGTTGGTGTGGCCGCGGGTCTCGAAGTCCTCGTGGTCCAGCTTCAGCAACCAGTCCGCGAAGAAGCGGAAGTTGTGTGCCACGCGTGGCATCACGCCCCGGCGGTGCGAGCGCAGCAGTGCCCCGTTGTCGGTGGTCTCCACGATCGCCAGCTCTTCGAGCCGCTTCTCGACGCCGTCGGCGACGGCGTGCAGGATGCGGGCGCGCTCGGCGCGGGAGGTGGCGGCCCAGGCCGGGAAGGCGGCTTTGGCCGCGGCGACCGCTGCGGCGGCCTCGGCGGGACCGCCGCGGGCGATCTCGCCGAGTTCGGCGCCGTCGATGGGCGAGACATCGGTGAAGGTCTCGGCGGAGGCGACGCGTTCGCCGCCGATCCAGTGCCGGGTGTCGACGGCGACCCCGGCCACCGTGAGGGTGTGTTCGGTCATGTCCGGTCTCCAAGTGCTGCGCGGGGTAGGGGGCTCATTCGGATCCGGAGGCTCCGGAGGTTCCGGACTCCAGGAGCCGGCCGCCGTCCCAGACGACGCCGACCTGGCGGTAGTACGCGGCGACGGGCTCCCGGATCTCCAGCCGGGCCAGTTCCTCGGTCGGCGCCTCGAACAGCTCCAACTCGGCGTCCCCGACCCAGGGTCGGCCACCCTCGAAGGAGGCCGCCCCGGTCTCGATCAGCTCGTCGAGGGCCAACCCCTTGCCCTTCTCGATCGACGGCAGCCACCGGTGGTGGGCCATGGGGTGGGCGTTGACGAACCCGTTGTGCGAGGAAGGCTCCCGCAGGGTCACCACGGCCTGCGCGAGCCTCCGGTCCGCGGCGGCGAGGGTGGCGCCGAACCGCGCCCCGGCCTCGATCCGCGGGGCGGGCCCGTACGGGTGCGGACGGGTCTGGTGGATCGACCCGAGCTTCTTCGGATAGCCCTGGTGGAGTCCGCGGGCGACGGCGAAGTCCTTGTCGACCCAGATGTACACGCACCGCGAGTAGGTCTCGCCCCGGTACGTGCAGCGGACAACGGCGAAGGCTTCCTTGTACTGGGAGCGGACGGGGTCGAGGAGTTCCTCCCCCGTCGCCGAGCAGGACTGCCAGTCGGCCCAGATCAGGGCGACGGCGCCGGGGTCCTCGTCGGCCAGCTCCAGGGGCTCGGGGAGCAGTTCGCGTACCCGCGCGGGGTCCGTGCGGTACTCGACGGTGAGCAGGTCGCCGGAGTAGCGCCAGGGGGGCGAGGGGATCAGCGACGAGGTGCCGCTCGCCGTCTTGGGGTGGAAGAAGCCACGCACAGCGGACATGTCAGGGGTTCCTTAGGCGGTGAGGGCGGGCTGCTGGAGCAGGTGGGCGCGGTAGCGGGCGGCAAGCCTCGCGGCCGGCTGTCCGCCGAGCGCGACGACACCGACCAGCCGGTCGTCGGCGTGGTAGCCGACCAGGACGTCACCGGCCGGGTCGCCGTCCAGCACCCGGACGTCCGCGAGGCCGAGCGCCGGCGCGCCGAAGGACTGCAACCGGAAGTCGTGCTGGTCGCTCCAGAAGGTGGGCAGCGGGGCGAAGGGCCCGGGACCGGCGCCGACCAGGGTCTTCGCGGCGTGCTTGGCGGTGTCGGTGGGGATCGACCAGTGCTCGACGCGGCGGGGGACGCCGTCGTAGCGGGCGTTGGGGAAGCGGGCCACGTCCCCGACGGCGACCACCTCGGACCGGCCGCCGACCCGCAGCGACTCGTCGGTCAGCACACCGTCGCTCAGGTCGAGGCCGTTGCCGTCCAGCCACTCGGTGTTGGCCTGCGAGCCGACCGACTCGACGACGACGTCGGCGGCCAGGACCGTGCCGTCGGACAGTTCGACTCCGGTCACGCGCTCGTCGCCGTGAAACCCCGCCACTCCCGCGCCCAGTGCGAAACGCACTCCGCGTTCCTCGTGCCGCTTCAGGAGCGCGCGCCCGAGGAGTTCGCCGAGCGGGCCGACCATGGGCAGCGGCAGCGGGTCGACGACGGTCACTTCGGTGACGCCGAGCGCCACGGCCGTCGCGGCGACCTCGCAGCCGATGAACCCGGCGCCGACGACGACCACGCGCACGCCCGGCCGGGTCAGCTCGTCCCGCAGCCGGCGGGCGTCGTCGAGGGTGCGGACCGTGTGCCGGCCGGCGAGGGGGCCGGGGCAGCGCAGCCGGCGGGGGCGCATGCCGGTGGCGACCACGAGACCGTCGTAGGGCAGCAGGGAGCCGTCGTCGAGCGTGACGGTCCGTTCGTCGAGGCGGGCCGCGGTGATCCGGGTGCCGAGGCGCCACTCGACGTCGGCCGCGGCCGGCTTGGGGGTGAAGGCGAGTGACGCGAAGGGGGCCTTGCCGGAGAGGACCTCCTTGGACAGCGGGGGCCGGTTGTAGGGCATGTGCGGTTCGTCGCCGACGACGGTGATCCGGCCGGTCCAGCCCGCGGCCCGCAGGTGCTCGGCCGCGCGGAGGCCGCCCAGGGAGGCGCCCGCGACGACGATGCCGGCGGCCATGTCAGCCCTCGATCCGGATCGCCTGGAGCGGGCACACGTCCGCGGCCTCCTCGACCTCGTCACGCAGCACGTCGTCCGGGTCGGGGACGTACAGCAGGTGTCCGTCGTCGTCCATCGAGAAGACGTCGGGGGCCGCGAAGACGCACTGGCCGTGGTCCTGGCACTTGTTCATGTCGACGACGACCTTCATGGCCGGTCCTCCTGAGGGAGCGGGAGCGAAGGGGCGAAGTGGGGCCCGGCCGGTGACGGCCGGGCCCCGGCCAAAGGGGCACGGAGACCATGCCCCTAACTCGTTTGGCTTCAAACAAGGTAGGCATGCGCCACCCCCTGGTCAATACCTATCCAGGTGGATAAATTATTGGCGCCCACCCCTTGCGGGAGGCGGTCCCCCTCCATAACGTTCGGGTTCAAACGAAAGCCCGAGGCTGCCCCAGCCGCCCAAGGAGGCACGGTGAGCGCTCACGACACCCCAGACATCCGCCGGCACGTCGAGCGGCTCACCGCCGACGGCATCGACGTGGTGCGGGTGATCTATCCGGACCTCATCGGCACCGACCGCGCCCGGGACGTCCTGGTGGACCATCTGCCCGCGGCCTGCGAGCACGGTCTGGCCTTCTGCAAGGCCGTCTACCACACCAGCCCGCAGGGGGACGTGGTCCCGGTGGCGGGCGGCCTGGACGCCGGGCTGCCGGACGTGTGCGTACGGCCCGACCTGTCGACGCTGGCCGCCCTGCCCTGGGAGCCCGGGGTGGCCGTCTGTCTCGGCGAAGTCACCGACCCGGCGACGTCGGGCCCCGCGGCCGAGTCGCCCCGCGATCTGCTGCGGGCCGTGCTGGCCCGGTGCGCGGCACAGGGGCTGCGTCCGGTCGTGGGACCCGAGCTGGAGTACTTCCTGCTGGAGCCCGCGCCCGGGACCCCGGCCGGCTGGCGGCGCGCCCCCGAGACCACCGGTGCCGTCTACACGGCCGGACTGCGCGCCGACCCCGGCAACCACCTGCTGCGCACCCTCAGGCAACTGCGCGACCTCGGACTCGGCGTCGTCACCGGCAACCACGAGTTCGACGGCGGCCAGTACGAGATCAACCTGACCCACTCCGAGGCCCTGGACGCGGCCGACCGGGCCTTCCGCTTCAAGGCCGCCGTGAAGGAACTCGCCCGCGGGGAGGGCAACTTGGCCACCTTCATGGCCAAGCCCTTCGGGGACGCGGGGGGCTCCGGATTCCATCTGCACCTGTCCTGCCAGGACGCGGAGGGCGGCAACGCCTTCGACGATCCGGCCGGCGCCCACGGCCTCTCGGCCACCGCCCGGCACGCCCTCGCCGGAATCCTGGCGCACGCGCCCGCGCTCGCCGCCCTCGCGAACCCGACCGTCAACTCCTACAAACGCTTCGGCCCCGACACCCTCGCCCCCTGGCTGATCGACTGGGGCCTCGACAACCGCAGCGCGATGGTGCGCGTCCCGCCCGAGCGCGGCTCCGGGTCCCGGCTGGAACTGCGGCTCGGTGACGCGAGCGCCAACCCGTACCTGCTCGTCGCCGGCACCCTGGCCGCCGCCCTGCTCGGCATCCAGGCGGGCGAGGAACCGCCGGCCCCTCTGGAGGGCTACGGCTACGACACCGCGCGGTCCGCGGTGCTGCCGAAGGACCTGCCGGCCGCGCTCGACGCGCTGGAGGCCGACACCGCCCTGACCGACCTGCTCGGCAAGGGGTTCACCACCTCCTACCTCTCCTACAAGCGCAACGAGGTCGAACGCTTCCAACGGCACGTCACCGACTGGGAGTTCACCGAGTACGCCTACCACCTGTGAAGGACTCCCGGATGACGACAGCAACCACCGCCATCGAGCCGATGCCCCTCGCGGACGTCGACCTCGCGAACCTCGACCACTTCACCGACGGCATCACCCCCTGGCGGATGTTCCACACCCTGCGCCACGAGGACCCGGTGCACTGGCAGCCCGAGGAGGCGCCCAACTCCGGTTTCTGGGCGGTCACCCGGCACGCGGACATCGCGCGCGTGGACCGGGACGCGGAGACCTTCACCTCCACGAGGTTCGTGAACCTGGAGGAGGTCGACGAGGACCAGATCAGGAAGCGGGCCTCGATCCTGGAGCTGGATGGGGTCCGCCACCGCGCCCTGCGCAGTGTGATCCAGCGCCAGTTCGGCGCCGGGGTCATCAACAGCTACACCGACTTCCTGCGCGGGCTGACCGCGAAGACCCTGGACGCGGCGCTGGCCAAGGGGAGCTTCGACTTCGTCAAGGAGGTCTCGGCGGACTTCCCCATCAACGTGCTGGCCCGCCTCCTCGACGTCCCGCCCGAGGACAACCAGCGGCTCATCGACTGGGGCAACCGCATCATCGGCAACACCGACCCCGACTACGCGGACGTCCTGCTGCACAGCGCGGAGAGCGAGCAGTACCGCGATCTGCCGTTCCGGTCCCCCGCCTCGCTCGAAGTCTTCGAGTACGGCCGCGAGCTGGCCCGGCAGCGGCGCGGCGGGGAGGGCACCGACCTGGTGTCCAAGCTGGTCAACACCACCCCGCGCGACGGCGTCCCGCTCTCCGCGCAGGACTTCGACAACTACTTCCTGCTGCTGGTGGTGGCGGGCAACGAGACCACCCGCCACACCATCACCCACTCCATGCTGGCCCTGCTCCAACACCCCGAGCAGCTCGCGAGGTTGAGGGACGACCCGTCCCTGATCCCCACGGCGGTCGAGGAGTTCCTGCGCTGGGCCTCCCCCGTCTACCACTTCCGGCGCACCGCGACCCGGGACGTCGAACTCGGCGGCAGGCAGGTCAGGGAGGGCGACAAGGTCGTCATGTGGTACGCCTCCGGCAACCGCGACGAGGAGGTCTTCGGCAACCCGTACGACTTCGACGTGGCCCGGCAGCACAACGACCATGTCACCTTCGGCAAGGGCAGCCCGCACCTGTGCCTGGGCAACCTCCTCGCCCGCACCGAGATCCGGATCATGTTCGAGGAGCTGATCCCGCGCCTCGCCGACATCCGGCTGGTGGGTGAGGTCCCCCGGGTGCGCTCGAACTTCGTCAACGGCATCAAGAAGCTGCCGGTCGAGGTCACCCTGGCCTGAGGGACCTCACCCGGCGTCCCGCAGGGCATGTGCCTCGGCGAGGAGGAGATAGGCGGCGGCCGTCCAGGTGTAGGCGCGGTCGCGCAGCCCGGTGCCGGCCAGGGCGTCGAAGTTCTCGGCGAAGCCGTGCGCCTCGCACAGGGCGCGGAAGCGGGCGCTGATCTCGTCCGCCAGCCGGACGTGGCCGCCGCGGCGCAGGCCGTCCTCGACCAGGATCGTGGCGGGGGCCCAGATGGGGCCGCGCCAGTAGCCGTCGGCGAGGTAGTGCGGCGAGTCCGGCCGTTCGGTGGCCAGTCCGTACGGGGTCAGATGGGCCTCGATACGGTCGGCCAGCACCCCGCCCACGTCGTCCGGCAGATGCTCGCCCAGCGCGATCGGCATCAGGTCGAGCAGGCTGGAGGTGCTCCAGGTGTCACCGCTGTCGACGCCCCGGGCGACGAACCGGTCACCCGTCCAGAGCTGGTCGAGCATCGCCCGCTGGGTCTCCTCGGCGGTCCGCGTCCACCGCAGCACGTCGTCCGGTCGGTCCAACAGCGCTGCCAGTTCGGCCAGTTCACGGAGCTGGAGGGTGAGGAAGGCGGCCAGGTCCGCGGTGACGACCACGCGCTCCGGGTCGAAGGTCGTGGCGTTGTCCCAGCCGCTGTCGTTGCCGTGCTGGTAGTGCGGCAGGTCGGCGCCGGGGGCGCGCCGGGCGGTGAGCCAGAACTCCGTCCAGCGCTCCAGCCTGTCGTACGTCCCGGTCAGCTCCGTCCGGTCCGGGGGTGCGGGCAGCCGACGGCGCAGCAGGCCGAACGCCCAGCCGTGGATGGGGGGTTTGACGAAGTTGTGGAGCACCTCGGAGTGGGTGACCGAGTCGGGCAGTGCCCCGGTCTCGTCCTGGTGGTCGAAGGGCAGCTGGAACTGGTCCCGGGCCAGCTCGGGGCAACCGGGGGCCAGCGCCAGGGCGTTGAAGCAGTGGTCCCAGCTCCAGACCTTGTCCATCCAGTGCTTGGACATCAGGACGCCGGGCCGGGTGACGAGCCCGGCCGGGCGGACGGTGGCGGACCACAGGACGTAGGCGGCGAGTTCGGCGGCCGGGGTGGCGGACGAGCGCCAGGGGGCCACGGTGTCGGCGAAGTCCGCGAAGGAGTTGCGGGCGGTCTCCACGACCTTGGCGAAGGCCGCTGTCGGGACATAGGGGGGCCGGGCCGTGTCGAGCTCCTCGACCGCGAGCTCCCAGGTGTCGCCCGCGACGGTGAGGCCGCGGTCGGCGGCGCCCAGTGCCTGGCTGCCGAACACCTCGACCGTGCCGGCAAGGACGGTGACGCGGTAGCGGCGGCCGGTCTCGTACGACGTGAACACGTAGGCGTCGGCGCCCGGTTCGCGGTAGAAGTACGTGCCGCTGAACGGGGTCAGGGTCCGGGCGGCCGCCGAGATCCTGAACGACGGACCCGCACCCCGCAGTCGTACCGTGTCCGGCGACTCGTAGACGAGATCGACCCCGCCGTCCGGGCCGGTCCAGCTCAGCAGGCCCGGCGTCGCCTCGACCAGGGTCCCGGCCCGCTCGCCCGTCGCGGGGTCGAGCGGCACGAGGCTCAGGACGGCGTGCATGCCGTTCTGGTGGGAGACGAGGTGGAGGTCCTCGGCGCGGGTCTTCTCCGCCACCACGGGGGAGATGCCGAACCAGGATCCGTGGGCGCTGAAGGGGATGTCGTGGACGTCGAAGGCCGGGCCGGAACGGGCGACGGTCATGAAGGGGTTTCTCGTTTCTCAAGCGGTGGGGGGCGACGGTGGGGGCGGTCTCAGTCCTTGACGGCGCCGGCGGTCACACCGGCGGCGACATAGCGCTGGGCCAGGACGAGGATGACCGCGGCCGGCAGCGAGGCCACGACGGCGGTGGCCATGATGGCGTTCCACTCCTGGTTGTTGTTGCCGATGTAGTGGTAGATGCCGAGCGTGATGGGCTCGTGGGCGCCGCCGTTGACCAGGGTTCCCGCGAAGACGAAGTCGGACCAGGACCACAGGAACGCGAACAGGGAGACCGTGACGACGGCGTTGCGGCTCATCGGCAGGACCACCGACCAGAAGGTCCGCAGGGCGCGTGCCCCGTCCACCTGGGCGGCCTGGAGGAGTTCGCCGGGGATGCCGGACATGAACGCGGTGAAGATGAGCACCGCGAAGGGAACGGCCAGGGTGGAGTCGGCGACGATCAGTCCGGGGACGGACTGGAGCATGCCGAGTTGCAGGTAGATGGCGTAGAAGCCCATCGCCATGATGATGCCGGGGATCATCTGGGCGGCCAGGAGGAGGAAGCTGAGCACTCCGCCGCCGCGCGGGCGCAGCTTGGCGAGCGCGTAGCCGGCGGGGGCGGCCAGGGCCACGGTGAGGACGACGGTGCCGAGGCCGATGACCAGGCTGGTGCCGAGGTACGGCAACTGCTCGTCGAGGACGGTCCGGTAGCCGGCCAGGGTGCCGTGGACGGGGAACAGGTCGGGCGGGCTCTTGCGCATGTCCTGGTCGCGGGTGAAGGACACGTTGATCATCCAGTAGACCGGGAAGAGCATGAGCGCGGTCAGCAGCAGGCCGAGGGCCGTCTTCAGGGGTCGTGTCATGACAGTGCCTGCTTCCGCTGGACCCGCACGTAGACGAGGCCGAAGACCAGGGCGGCGACCACCAGCAGGTTGCCCACGGCGGCTCCCGGGCCGAAGGCGGGCAGCAGGTTGCCGAAGCCGAGCCGGTAGGACCAGGTGGCGAAGGTGGTGGAGGAGTCCGCCGGGCCGCCCTTGGTCATGATCCAGATGATGTCGAAGACCTTGAGGGTGTAGACGAGACCCAGCAGCAGGGTGATCGCGGAGACCGGGCGCAGCAGCGGGAAGGTGATGCGCCAGAAGCGCTGCCAGGCGTTCGCCCCGTCCAGCGCCGCCGCCTCGTACAGGCTCGACGGGATGGACTGGAGGCCGCTGTGGAGCACGACCAGGTTGAAGGGGACGCCGATCCAGATGTTCGCGATGATCACCGAGGTCAGTGACCAGGACGGCGACGTCAGCCAGTTGACGGGGCCGATGCCGAGGGCGCTCAGCAGGGCGTTGACGATGCCGGAGTCGCTGTTCAGCATCCAGGACCAGGTGGACGCCGACACGATCAGCGGCAGCAGCCAGGGCACCAGGAACAGGGCCCGCAGGGTGGCGGAGAGCCGGAAGTTCTGGTTGAAGAAGACCGCCAGCGCCAGGCCGATGGCGTACTGGAAGACCAGGCACACGGCGGTGAACACCACGGTGTGCAGCAAAGCGGGGGCGAAGGTCGGGTCGTCCAGGATCTTCCGGTAGTTGGCCAGTCCCGTGAAGGGCGCGTCGCCCTGGACGAAGGAGCGGACGGTGTAGTCGCGCAGGCTCAGGTCGAGGTTGCGGTAGAGGGGATAGGCGTAGAAGAGGCCGAGGTAGAGGGTCACCGGGGCGAGGAAGGCCCAGGCGGCCCACTGCGGGGAGGCGGGCCGGCGCCTGGGTGCGGGGGCCGCACCCCGGGACTCGGTGGTCCGCGGGGGCGGCGCTTGGGTCGTGCGGCTCATCAACTGACCCCGAGGAGTGCTCACTTGGCGGCGGACTGGGCGTCGGTCAGCGCGACCTTCGGGGACTTGGAGCCGCTGAGGGCGGACTGGACGGCCTTCCACAACTGCTCGGAGATCTTGGGGTACTTGGTGCCCAGGTCGTCACTGGTGCGGCCCTTGGCCGTGCGGACCGCGGCGACCCACGGCTTCAGCTCGGCGTCGGCCGCCACCTGCTTGTCCTGTACCTCGGTGGTGGGCGCCACGTAGGACAGGGTGGTGTCGGTGTCGTACAGGTTCTGGGTGCTGGTCAGGCAGGTCGCCAGCTTCTGGGAGGTGGCGTAGCGGGCGGTGTCCTTCTGGACCGGGAGGGTGACGAACTCGCCGCCGGTCGGGGCGGGCGCGTTGCCGCCGGAGGCGCCGGGTATCGGGAGGACGCCGTACTCGAAGCCGGCCTTCTTGGCGTTGGCGAGCTGCCAGGTGCCGTTCTCCGCGAACGCGTAGTCGCCGGTGGCGAACTCCTGCCAGCTGGTGGTCTGGGTGTTGTTGAGGACGGAGTTCGGGGCGTAGCCGTCCTTCAGCCAGTCGTTCCACAGGGAGAGCGCCGACTGGCCCTGGGCGGAGTCGAGTTCGGTGAGTTTCGCGCCCGCTCCCCAGAACCACGGCAGGAACTGGAAGCTGCCCTCCTCGGTGCCGATCGCGGAGAAGGTGATGCCCTTCTTGCCGGCCTTCTTCACTTTCTCCAGGGCCGCCGTCAGCGACGGCCAGTCCTTGACCGAGGCGATGTCCACGCCCGCGTCCTCGAGCACCTTCTTGTTGTAGTAGAGGGCGAGGGTGTTGGCGCCGATGGGGGTGCCGTACGTCTTGCCGCCGGACTGGCCGGCCGCGAGGAGGTTGGGGTCGACCTTCGAGGTGTCCAGCTTGTTCTCGTCGGTCGTGGTGAGGACGCCCGCGTCGGCCAGGGTGGAGACGACCGGGTTGTCGACGACGAGGAGGTCCGGGGAGTTGCCCTGCTGGGCGGCGAGCAGGGTCTTGTTGGCGAGGTCGCTGGTGTCGAAGCCGGTCCGCTTGATCTTGACGCCGGCCTCGGTGCCGCACTTGTCCAGCAGGTTCGTCCAGGCCGAGCCCTTGGCGAACTGCGGGTACGGGTCCCAGACGGTGTACGTGCCGCTGTCGGCCGCCTTCGTCGTGCTGCCGCCCGAGCCGGAGCCGCAGGCCGTGGCGGTGGTGGCGACGGCCAGCGCGAGCAGGATCGCGGCGGTCGGACGGCGCCGTCCGGAGAAGCTGTTCATGGCGGGTTCCTTCGGGTTCGGGGCATGCGGGTGCCGCGGCGATGGGTCGGGAGGGTGCGCGGGCGCGACGAACGGCGCCTTCAGGCGGTTCGTGCGTGAGGTGGGTACAGCGTGAGCGCGGGGTCAGGCGGGGTGCGGGGTGCGGGGTGCGGGGTGCGGGGTGCGGGGTGCGGGGTCGAGCGTGAGGCGGAGTGCGGGGTGCGGGGTGCGGGTTCAGGCGTGACGCGGAGTGCGGGTTACGGGCGGTGGTCAGGCCCCCGCGTGATCAGGCCCCCGCGGGCCCGGTGCTGGCGCGCAGCGAGATCGGTGGGATGAGGAGGTGGTGGCGGGGCGGGGCCTCGGGGTGGCCGAGCCGCTCCATCAGCAGGTCGACGGCGAGCCGGCCCATCTCGGCGGCCGGGACGTCGGCCGCGGTCAGCTGCGGGGTCACCGTCTCCGCCCAGCGGTTGGCGACGACGCCGGTGACGGAGAAGTCGCGCGGTACGTGGCGGCCCGCCTGGGCGAGCCCCCGGTAGAGACCGCCCAGCGCGGCCTCGTTGAGCGTGACCAGGGCCGTGGTGGCCGGGTCGTCGTGCAGGATCCTCTCCACGCAGGCCTGGCCCGCGGCCGCGTCGTCCGCGCAGCAGTAGGTCCGGACCGTCAGCCCGCGTTCGGCCGCGGCCTTCGTGAAGCCGTCCAGGCCGCGGTGCGCCGACTCGTAGCCGGTGCGCAGGAGTTGCTCGGGCCGGTTGACGAACGCGATCCGGCGGTGGCCCAGGTCCGCGAGGTGGTGGACGCACGCCGCCGCCAGTGCCGTGTGGTCGAGGCCGACGTACCAGCCGTCCTCCGCGTTGGCGGTGCGGCCGATGGCGACGGAGGGGAAGCCGAGCGCGGCCAGGTGGTCGGCCCGGTCGTCCTCCAGCCTGATCTCCATCAGGATCGCGCCGTCCACCCGCCGCTCGCCCAGCAGCCGCTGGAAGGAACGGTCGCTGTCCATGCCGCTGGGTGACAGCAGCACGTCGTAGTCGTGGGCGGCGGCGGCCTCCACCACACTGCCGATGAAGTCCAGCTGCATCCCGGTGTAGTGGTTGCCGGCCGGCGGGAAGACCAGGCCGATGGTGCTGGTCCGCCCGTTGGCCAGGGCGCGGGCGCTGGCGCTGGGCTGGTAACCCAGTTCGTCGACGACCTGCTGGATCCTGCGGCGCGTGTCCTCGGACACCGGCCGCTTGCCGCTCAGCGCGTAGGACACGGTGCTGCGCGAGACACCGGCCCGCCGGGCGATCTCACCGATGTTCACGGCGACTCCTCGGGACGGGCGACCGGCTGTCGAACCGGTTCGCGTGAAGTGAACGTAGGAACCGACCGGCCGCCTGTCAATACCCGGGACGCAACCGCCGACCGATCGGGCCAACCGCCCAGATCCCCGTGTCCAAGGGATTGCTGGCCTCAGGTCCCGGTGCTAGCTTCGCCGAACCGGTTCGACACAGCCGAACCACAGCACCCCCCAGCCCCGTCTCCCAGAGCCGCCAGAGCCGCCCCAGCCGCACACCCAGGCCGTTTCCCCCCTTCCTCAGCTGATGAAGTCGAACCGGTTCGACCATGGAGGCGGGCGGGCGGAGCCTGTTTCCCCCCGACGATTGAGGACGCATCCATGCCATCCGCTGACAGATCCACGCGCCGCCGTGCCCCGGCCGGCCTGGCACTGGCCCTCGGCGCGGGCCTGCTGGCCGCACCCGCCGTCCCCGCGCATGCCGCCGAGCCGCCCGGGCCCGTCGCCCGCTACACCTTCGACCAGGACGACCTCACCACCGGGAAGATCACCGACAGTTCGGGCAACGGTCTGACGGCGAGCCTGGTGAACGGTGGCACCGCCCAGTCCGTCACCGGCGCCGACGGCGGCAAGGCCCTCGCCCTCCCCGGCGGAGCCCCCTCCTCCACCGGCGCGTACGTCCGGCTGCCCCGGGAGGTGCTGGCCGGCGCGAGCGACCTGACCGTCTCCGCCCGCGTGAAGTGGGGGAACGACCAGTCGGCCTGGCAGCGCATCTTCGACCTGGGCACCAACACCACCAAGTACCTCTTCACCACCCCCTCCAACGGCAGCGTCCTGCGCACCGCCGCGACCACCTCGGGAGGGGGCGGGGAGGCGCAGGTCAGCGGGTACGCGCCGCTGCCCGCGAACCAGTGGCGGACCGTGACCGTCACCCTCGACACCTCGGCCGGCCGGGTCACCACCTACCTCGACGGCGTCCCGGTCTCCTCGGCCAAGACCGGCGTCAAGGCCACGGACCTGCTGGACGGCTCGGCCACGGCCGCCGGTTACATCGGCAAGTCGTTCTACGAGGACCCGCTGTTCAACGGTTCGATCGACGACTTCACGGTGTGGCACGCGGCGCTCACCCCCGAGCAGGTGGCCGGGACGGTCGGCAGCGTTCCCACCCTCCAGGACCTCACGCAGACGTCCTTCGACCTCCGTACGACGACCGGGACCGCCCCGTCGCTCCCCGCCGCCGTCCGCGCCTCCTTCTCCGACGGCTACGACCGTGACGCGCCGATCGCCTGGGACGCCGTGCCGTCCGAGAAGTACGCCCAGCCGGGCACCTTCACCGTGGCGGGCACGGCGGCCGGACGCGCCGTGCGGGCGACCGTCACCGTGGTCCGCGAGGGGGCGCTCACCGTCGACCTCGGCTCCGACACCGGCGCGTTCCACGGCGGCGCCTCCGGCACCCTCTACGGCGTGTACGGACCGGACGTGCCCACCAACAACCTCATCGAGGGCATGGGCCTGCGCACGGTCTCCACCAAGGCCCAGGACGGCCCGCAGCACCCCGGCGCGGACGCGCTGGACGTGGTGAGGCCGCTGGCCGACTCCACCGACGGCGATGTCTACATCTACATGACCGACATCCACCGCGGCTTCCCCTACGAGTGGCCCGGCGACACCCCGGCGGAGAAGCTCAAGCTGTACGAGCAGAAGATCGCCAAGCAGGTCGACCAAGTGCTCCAGCTGCCGAAGCAGTACCAGGACAACATCGTCTTCGTGCCGTTCAACGAGCCCGAGGGCAACATGTTCGGTACCGGGCAGTGGAGTTACAACAAGGTCAGCTGGCTGAACGACCCGGACGACTACTTCGCCGCCTGGGACTCGGCGTACAAGCTCATCAAGGGCAAGATGCCCGACGCGCGGATCGCGGGTCCCAACACCAGTGTCCTGTACGACCAGGTGAAGGGGTTCCTCACCCACGCCCTGGCCGCCGGCACCCTCCCGGACGTCATCACCTGGCACGAGCTGAGCCACCCCGAGGCGGTGCGCGCGAGCGTCGCCAAGTACCGGGCGTGGGAGAAGGAGCTGTTCAAGGGCACCGACCGTGAGGGCACCCAACTCCCCGTCAACATCAACGAGTACGCCTTCAACTACCACACCTCCGTCCCCGGCCAGATGATCCAGTGGGTCTCCGCGATCGAGGAGTCCAAGGTGGACGCCGACATCGCGTACTGGAACATCGACGGCAACCTCTCCGACTCGGCGGTGCAGTCCAACCGGGGCAACGGGCAGTGGTGGCTGCTCAATTCCTACGCCTCGCTGAGCGGCCACACCGTCTCGGTGACCCCGCCGTTCCCCGGCCAGAACTACACGATGCAGGGCGTGGCCACCCTCGACGAGAAGAAGAAGCAGGCCCGGCTGCTCTTCGGCGGCTCCACCGGCAAGGGCCACATCACCTTCGCGGGCGTCCCGAAGAAGCTCTTCGGCAAGAACGTGCACGCCTGGGTCCGCGAGATCGAGTGGAGCGGGCAGATCGGCGACAACTCCGGTCCCAAGCTGCTGACCGAGCGGAACCTGAAGGTCGCGCACGACGGCACGGTCACGGTCGACTTCGGTGACGGCACCCTGCCGACGCTGAAGGAGTCCTCGGCGTACGAGATCGTCCTCAGCCCGGCCGGCGAGGCCAAGGGCACGCAGACCGCGCCGGTGCGCTGGCAAGGGTCCTACGAGGCGGAGGACGCGGCGCACACCGGGTCCGGCTACTCCAGGAACGGCCCCGAGGGCTCGACTTCGGACGTGTCGAAGTTCTACACCTCCGGCGGGTACGACGTGGGCGGGCTGCGCACCGGCTCGGACGTCACGCTCGACTTCCCGGTGGACGTGCCGGAGGACGGCACCTACGACCTGAGCGTCTTCGCCAACTCCCTCAACACCTTCGACAAGGTGAAGGAACAGGGCCCCACCAACGTCTTCCTGCGCGTCGACGGCCAGGCCACCGGCGAGCAGGAGCTGTATCTGCCGCTCGGCTACAAGTGGGTGGTGTGGGACCACACCGACACCAAGGTGAAGCTCACCAAGGGCAAGCACACCCTGACGCTCGCCGCGAAGAGCCTCGACGGCAAGCGGGCCACGAAGGGCGACGCCATCGTGGACCGGCTCACGCTGTCCCTGCCGGACGCGTCCGCCGACACCCGGGTGTACGAGGGTGAGTTGGCCTGGCTGGGCGGTGGCGGCCTGCCGGTCTACGACCTGCCGAAGCGGGCGGCCACCGGTTCGGGCGCGGCCCGGCTCGCGAAGGGCCAGACGGCCACGTTCTGGGTCTACTCCCCCGCCGACCGCGAGGCCACGCTCAGGGTCGACGCCCTCGGCGGCGCGGACGGCCGGGTCTCGGTGAACGGGCACGAGGTGCTGCGGCTGGCCAAGGACCGGCGGGCCGTGGCGGTGTCCCTCTCCGGTGGCGTCAACAAGGTGACGGTGACCGGCGGTTCGGCCCCGACCCTCGTCGACCGGCTGACGGTCACGCCCACCGAGGGCGCGCTGCCGGTGCGCACCTACGAGGCGCAGGACGCCAGGCTGGCCGGTACGGCTTCCCTCGCGCCGCTGTCCCTGGCGACCGACGGTACGGCGATCACCGGCATCGGCGGCGCCCCGGGCAACGGCAACACCGCGACCTTCGACGTCACCGCGGACAAGGCCGGCCTGTACGCGCTGCGCGTCCGCTACTCCAACCCCGAGCAGTCGGAGGCCACCCACTACAACCCGGACCCGCTGGCCCGGCACGCGGACATCTCCGTCAACGGCGGCGCGATACAGCGGGTCGGCTTCCCGCACACCTTCCACCAGAACGACTTCTGGGAGCTGACCGTGCCGGTCACCCTCAAGAAGGGACGGAACACGATCTCCTTCCGGTCCGAGGAACTGCCCGACTTCGACGGCACGACCTACGCGTCGGACACCTTCCCCGGGGTGCTGCTCCGCTCCCGGTACGCACCGCTGATCGACCGGATCGCGGTGGCGCCGTACGCACGGGAGAGGTGACGAGCCGCTGAGTCCGGCCCTGGGAGAGGCTCTCTCCCAAGGCCGGAACGCGTTGTCCGGTCGCTACCGGCCGGACGGCGGCGGGGGTGCCGTCGAGGCGCGGACGACGAGTTCGACCGGTGGTTCGCCCGCCGGGTCCGGCTCGGCGTCCGGTTCCTCGATGGCCCGCACCAGGAGGCGGAGCCCTTCGCGGGCCACGGCGTCGAAGGGCTGGCGCACGGTGGTCAGCGGCGGGGTGACGTAGGCGGAGACGGGGATGTCGTCGAAGCCGACGACGCTCACGTCCTCCGGCACCCGCAGGCCCGCTTCCAGCAGGGCGCGGATCAGGCCGACGGCCATGTCGTCGTTGGCGGCGAACACCGCGGTGGCCTCGCCCTCGACGGCGAGTGCCCGGCCCGCCGCGTATCCGGAGGCTGCCGACCAGTCGCCCTCGATGACGGCCGGCCGCTCCCGGTCGCGGGCGGCGAGCGCCGCCTGCCAGCCGTGGAGGCGGTCCCGGGCGGCGAACCACCGCTGCGGACCGGCCAGATGATGGACCGTCACATGTCCGAGGTCCAGCAGGTGCTCGGTGGCCGCCCGGGCCAGCGACTCGGCGCCGACGCCCACGGTCACGGCCCGCGGGCCGCCGAAGGAGGCGGGCGCCCCGAGCACCAGGACCGGCACGCCGGCGCTGAGCGTCACCGATCCCTCGTCGATCGGTTCGGACACCACGATGCCGTCCACGCCCTGGGCGAGCAGTGACTCCACGGCTCCCGCGACGCCTGCCGGATCGCCCTCCAGCGTGTTGACGACCCGGAGCGCGTACCCCGCGTCGCGGGCCGCCCGCTCGATGCCGATGAGCAGGGAGGCGGGGCCGTACAGGGCGGTTCCGAGGGTGACCACGCCGATCGAGCGGGTGCGCCCCGAGGCCAGGGCGCGGGCCGCGCTGTTCAGCCGGTAGCCGAGCTCCTCCGCGGCCGCGTGCACCCGGGCCCGCACGTCCGCGGAGACATAGCGCTCGCCGTTGAAGACCCGGGAGACCGTCTTCTGGGAGACACCGGCCAGCCGGGCCACGTCCACGGCGCGCGGCGCACCGGGGCTCGCGCCCTGTCCTGCCACTGGCGTCATCGATGTCTCCCCAGGTCCGGTGGCTCAGATCCTATCCGGGCCGCCGAGGAGCCCGGCGACGGCCGGTGCCGTCACCCGGAGTGGCCGTCGGAGCGGCGGCGGTGCAGGGTGAACGTCTCGAAGACCGAGAGCTCGCCGCCCGGTTTGTTGACGTTGTAGTACGTCACGTGCATGCGGGTGGTGTCCCCGGCGTGCCGGCCGGGGTCGACGGTGAAGGCGGCGAAGCCGTAGGGGTGCTCGGTGTCCCGGACCCCGGTCCAGACCGCCTGCTCCTTGGTGTAGGCGGCGGTGCGTTTGCCGTTGGCCCCGGGGGCCGCCGAGACGGAGGTGATCACCTTGGCGGTGCCGTCCTTGAAGAAGTTCTGGTTGGTGGTGCCCGAGACGCCTCCGCCGCCGAGGATCATGTGCACGGTGCCGAGGCCGGTGTCGATGGAGTCGGTGGCCCCGGAGACCGGGCTGGGGGTCAGGGTCTCGCTGCCGGTGACGACTCCGCGGACGGCGAGGGAGCGCTCGTAGTTGTGCTCGTGGCCGCACAGCACCAGGTCCACGCCGTACCGGTCGAAGAGGGGGCCGTACTTCTGCCGCAGTCCGAGGTCGGCGCCGTTGGCGTCCGAGGAACTGATCATCACCTGGTGCATGGCGACGACCACCCAGTCGACGTCCCGCGAGGCCCGTGCCGCCTTCAGCTCCCGCTCCAGAAAGGCGAGTTGGCGTCCTCCCGAGTAGCCGCTGATGTAGAGGTCGCCGCCGTCCTGGAGGCAGTTGTCGTCGTTCTGGAGGACGATCACGCGGACCGAGCCGACGGTGAACGCGTACCACAGCCCGGCGAGTTCGGGGTCGGTCTCGGTGGACGGGAGGGCGAAGTAGGCCTGGTAGGCGCCGAGTCCGAGCGGGCCGTTGGCCTTCTCGATCTCGTGGTTCCCGGCCGCCGGCATCCAGGGGCGGAAGCGGGCGGAGCGGGTGTTGTTGGTGAAGAAGTTGTTCCAGGTGCGGACCCGGTCGACGTCGAGGTTGGCGTAGCACAGGTCGCCGTTGAGGAGGTGGAAGAGCGGGGCGACCTGCTCGACGCCGGTGACGATGTCCTTGGTCGCGGGGGTGGAGTTGGCGTCCAGCGCCGGGGTGCCGTTGGCCGCCCAGGTCACCTGTGGGGCGGACTGGTCGCCGAAGCTGGTGAAGGTGAACGGCTGCCGGCCGCGGGGGGCCGTGCGGAAGGTCCCGCTGTCGGGCGTGGCGCCCTCGTGGGTGGCGAGGTAGAGGTACTCGGTGCCGGGGCTGAGCCGCTCCAGGGCGGCGTGGTGGACGTACACGGTACGGCCGGAGGTGCCGTCGACGTAGGTGACGGTCCTGGCCGCGGCCTTGGAGCCGAAGCCGTGCTCCAGGGTGCCGTAGCGCACGACGGGTCCGGTCACCGGCCGGTCGGTGATCCACGAGACGTTCATCCGGGTGCGCGGGTCGGCGCCGAAGGTCAGGTGCAGTCCCTGGACCGGGGGCGCGCCGGAGGCGTCCGCGGTGAGGTGCAGTGCCGGGGCGGCCTGGGCCGGACCGGCTCCGAGCAGCGGGGTGACGGCGGCGCCCGCTCCCGCCGAACCGAACAGGCCGAGCGCGTGGCGCCTGCTGACCCCCTCGGACGTCTTCTCCGACCCGTCCGCTGCCCCCGGACCCGACTGTGCGGTCATGATGCCCTCCCTGGCTGACGACGACCGCACCCTGGCGTGACTCGGCGGCGTCCGGGTGAACACCGCGTGGCCAGACGGTCGTCGAGCCGCGGACGGCCCGCGGTACGGGCAAACCTTGCCCGCGCCTTTGCCGGGAGCCGCCCGGCCGTTGACGATCCGCGCCCCGGTCACCGGGCGGGGGTCAACCGGGCCGTTCTCCGGGCGGGGGCCCTTGACCGCGGGGCACAGGTGCCGCGAGCATGTTGCGTATCAGTCGCACTGTTGCGTAATGCGCAGCCATCGGGAGGACTCAGTGTCTCTTCGACCGCAACCCGACCGCGAGTTCGTCCTCACCCTCTCCTGCCCCGACCGCTCCGGACTCGTCCACGCCGTCACCGGCTTCCTCGTCCGCCACTCCGGGAACATCCAGGAGAGCCAGCAGTTCGACGACCGGCTCCAGGACCGCTTCTTCATGCGCGTCCACTTCGACGTCTCGGACCCGGACACCTCCCTGGAGAAGCTGCGCTCCGGCTTCGCCCCGGTCGCCGAGGCGTACCGGATCACCTGGCAGCTGCACACCGCCTCGACCCCGACCCGCACCCTGATCATGGTGTCGAAGTTCGGCCACTGTCTGAACGACCTGCTCTTCCGGCGGCGCACCGGCGCGCTGAACATCGAGGTACCGGCGATCGTCTCCAACCACCGGGACTTCGCACCGCTCGCCGAGAGCTACGGCATCCCCTTCCACCACGTGCCGGTGACCCCGGAGACCAAGCCGGAGGCGGAGGCGCGGCTGCTGGAGCTCGTCGAGCGGCTGGACATCGACCTGGTGGTCCTCGCCCGCTACATGCAGATCCTCTCCAACGACCTGTGCAAGCAGCTGGAGGGCCGGGCGATCAACATCCACCACTCCTTCCTGCCGAGCTTCAAGGGCGCCCGCCCCTACGTCCAGGCGCACGAGCGGGGCGTCAAGCTGGTCGGGGCCACGGCCCACTACGTCACCCCCGACCTCGACGAGGGGCCGATCATCGAGCAGGACGTGATCCGGGTGAGCCACGCGCAGAGCCCGGAGACCCTGGTGACCCTTGGCCGGGACGTCGAGGCGCAGGTCCTCGCCCGGGCCGTCGAGTGGCACAGCCAGAGCCGGGTGATGATCAACGGCCGCCGCACGGTGGTCTTCCGCTGACCTGGGTCGACCCCTTCGCATAAGGTTCCGCCATGAGCAGCAACGGCACCGAGTCCGCGGGGGCGTCCGGCGGCGGTGTGCAGTCCGTCGACCGGGCTGTCACCGTGCTGGAGATCCTGGCCCAGCGCGGCGAGGCAGGCGTCAGTGAAGTGGCCGACGCCATCGACGTCCACAAGTCCACCGCGTTCCGCCTGCTCGGCGCGCTGGAGGCGCACGGGATGGTCGAGCAGGAGGGCGAGCGCGGGAAGTACCGCCTCGGCTTCGGCATCGTGCGGCTGGCCGGCGCGGTCACCGGACGCATCGACGTCACCAAGCACGGGCGCGGGATCTGCGAGCGCCTCGCCGACACCCTCGGCGAGACGATGAACATCGCGGTGCTGGAGTCCCACCATGTGATCAACCTCGACCAGGTGCGCGGCCAGTCCGCGATCACCGCGCAGAACTGGGTCGGCCGGCTCACCCCGATGCACTGCACGTCGAGCGGCAAGGTCCTGCTCGCCCACCTCGATCCCGAGCGCCTGGACGAGCTCGTCGCCGAGGCCGGACTCGACCGCATGACGGCCCGCACCCTGACGTCCCGCAAGAGCCTGGACGCCGAGCTGGCCCGGGTCCGTGAGCAGGGCTACGCCATGACGCTGGAGGAGTACGAGGAGGGCCTCAACGCCATGGCCGCGCCCGTGCGTTCCTCGGGCGGCGAGGTCGTCGCCGCCCTCACCGCCTCGGGGCCCGCCTTCCGCCTCACCGAGGAGCGGATGCACGAGCTGGCCCCCCTCCTCGTCGAGGGAGCCGACGAACTCAGCCGCCGGCTGGGCTACTTGGGCTGAGGCTCCGTCAAGAGGTCCGGGCCCGTCCACTCCACGGCCGCGTCCACCAGCCAGTCGGCGAGGTAGCCGGCGAAGGACGAACGCACCAGCACCCAGAACCCGGCGCTGGGC
Source organism: Streptomyces sp. LS-MS-L19 (assembly GCF_058382285.1). Classification (NCBI taxonomy): domain Bacteria; kingdom Bacillati; phylum Actinomycetota; class Actinomycetes; order Kitasatosporales; family Streptomycetaceae; genus Streptomyces; species Streptomyces sp. LS-MS-L19. Next base: position 1,359,880 of record NZ_JBYCLL010000001.1, read on the forward strand.
TCGTCGCGCGCGACCAGCACCACCTGGGTGCGCCCCAGGGTGGTCTGGGCGCAGCGTCCGGCCCTGAAGGCACGCGGGTGCAGGTCCAGGGAGCAGCCGTGGGCCAGCAGATCGCGGGCCCGGGGTCCCGAGACCAGCAGCGTGGTGCGCTGCGCTGACACGTCGACGACGGACATCGGCTCGTCACCGCCGGCCTCGCGGATACGGCTCTCCATGTCCCGCCGCCCGGGCGGCCCCACCACGAGCCACTCGTCGGGGCCGAGCCACAGTGCGGTGAGCTCCCCGGCGCGTACGACGGTGTCGGGCTCCACGGGCAGCGGGAGCCCCAGCGCCAGACCGACGGCGTCGGCCGCCGCCCCCTTGGGGTCCAGACGCACGTCGAGCTGGGTCAGGAAGGGCAGCTCCGCCAGCCGGACCGCGCCCCGGGAGGAGCGGGTCACGGCGGCCAGGCGGTCCCGGGCCGGGCCCAGCGGGCTGCGGAGCGGGGCGGCGGTCGGGGCGGTGTCAGCCATCGCGGCGGGCTCCCTCGGGGTCGTAGAGGACGGGGCTTGCGACGGTCACCGGGACCAGCCGGTCGCCGACCGGGGCGTAGAGCCGCTCGCCGACGCGCTCCCGGCCGCCCTTGACCAGGGCGAGGGCGAAGGTCCGGCCGAGGGCCGCGCTGCGGTAGCTGGAGGTGACATGGCCGAGCATCGGGACGGGCGGCGCGGGCAGCACGCCGTCGGCGACCAGCTGGGTGCCCTCGGGGAGGAGGGTGCCGGGGTCCTCGGGGAGCAGGCCGACGAGGTGCTTGCGGTCGGGGCGGGCGGTGTCGGCGCGGGCGTAGGAGCGCTTGCCGATGAAGTCGGACTTCTTCCTGGACACCGCCCAGCTCATGCCGAGGTCGTGCGGGGTGACGGTGCCGTCGGTGTCCTGGCCGATGATCGGGTAGCCCTTCTCGGCGCGCAGGACGTGCATGGTCTCGGTGCCGTACGGGGTGATGCCGTACGGGGCGCCGGCCTCGTGCAGCGCCTCCCACAGGGTACGGGCCTGCCACGGCGACACGTTGATCTCGTAGGCGAGTTCGCCGGAGAAGCTGATCCGGCACACGCGCGCGTCGAGGCCGGCGACGGTGGTCTCGCGCCAGGCCATGAACGGGAAGTCGTCGTTGCCGACCGCCAGTCGGGGCGCGAGGGAGCCGAGGACCGCGCGGGACTTCGGCCCGACCAGGGCGACGGTGGCCCACTGTTCGGTGACGGAGGTGCAGTGGACCTTCAGCTCCGGCCACTCCGTCTGGAGCCACTCCTCCATCCAGTCCAGTACGGCCGCCGCGTTGCCGGTGGTCGTGGTGACCAGGAAGCGGTCGGGGGCGAGCCGGATGACGGTGCCGTCGTCGAAGACCATGCCGTCCAGCCGGCACATCACGCCGTAGCGGATCATGCCGACCTTCAGGGTGGACATCATGTTGGTGTAGAGCCGGTCCAGGAGGACGGCCGCGTCCGGGCCCTGTACGTCGATCTTGCCGAGGGTGGAGGCGTCCATGAAGGCGACGCCCTCGCGGGCGGCGGCGCACTCGCGCAGGACGGCCGTCGTCATGTCCTCGCCGTCGCGCGGGTAGTACCAGGGCCGCTTCCACTGGCCGACGTTCTCGAAGCGGGCCCCGTGCTCGACGTGCCACGCGTGCAGGGCTGTCGTGCGGACCGGGTCGTGGAGCGCGCCCCGGTCGCGGCCGGCGAGCGCGGCGAAGGAGACGGGGGTGTACGGCGGCCGGAAGGTCGTGGTGCCGAGCGCCGAGACGTCCACCCCGAGCAGTTCGGCGACGACACCGCTCGCCAGGACACCGGAGGTCTTGCCCTGGTCGTTGGCGGTGCCGGCCGTGGTGTAACGCTTGGTGTGCTCCACCGAGCGCATGCCGGCGCCGGTGGCGCGGGCCAGGTCGTCCACGGTGACGTCGCGCTGGAGGTCGACGAAGCGGGGGGCGCCCTCCCGGCCGGGGACGGTGAAGACCTGCATGGGCGGGGTGGGCCGGGGCGGTGCGGGCACCTGCGGGAGGCCGGGTGTCCGGGCGGTGTAGCCCTCGGCCTCGACGGCTCGGGCCCCGGCGGCGGCGCCCTGCGCGAAGGCTCCGCGCAGGTCGGACACGCCGCTGGCGGCGCCCGCGACCTCGACGGCCTGGCGGCAGGAGTCGGGGACGAAGGTGCCGAGCGTCTCGTCGTGGCGCAGAGTGCCGCCCGCCTGGCTGAACAGGTGGGCCACGGGGTTCCAGCCGCCGGAGACCAGGAGCAGGTCGGCGGCGAACTCCCGCTGTCCCGTGGTCGTTTCGGTGGTTCCGTACGGGGCGACGGTCACGGCGGTAAGACGCGCCTCGCCCTCCGTTCCGGTGACGGCGTGGCCGGGCAGCACCTCGATGCCGGCCTCGCGGGCGCGGTCGGCCCACTCCCCCGGCTCCGGGCGGGTGTCGACGATCGCCGCCACGTGCACGCCGGCCGAGTGCAGGTCGAGGGCCGCCGCGTACGCGCTGTCGTTGGTGGTGAACACGACCGCCTGCCGGCCGGGCAGCACACCGTGCCGGTTGAGGTGGGTACGGGCCGAGGCGGCCAGCATCACTCCGGGACGGTCGTTGTCGGCGAACGCGAGGGAGCGTTCGTGGGCGCCGGTGGCGAGCACGACCCCGCGGGCCCGGATGCGGTGGACGCGTTCACGGGAGACGTGCGCGGAGGCGTCCGCGCCGAGGTGGTGGGTGCGGCGCTCGACGGCGAGGAGGTGGTTGTCGTCGTAGTACCCGAAGACGGTGGTGCGGCGCAGGACGCGGACGTCGGGGGCGGCTTCGAGGAGGGCCGCTGTCTCCTCGACCCAGTCGAGGTGCTCCGCCGTGCCCAGCAGACTGCCGCCCGGCTCTGGTTGGTCGTCGGCGAGGATCACCCGGGCGCCGCTGTGCGCCGCCGCCGCGGCTGCCGCGAGGCCGGCGGGGCCGGCGCCGACGATCAGGACGTCGCAGTGGGTGTGTACGGCGTCGTAGCGGGCGGGGTCGGGGGTGGTGGCGAGTCGGCCCTGGCCGGGGAGGCCGGTCGCGACGAGGCCCTCGTGGAGTTCGACGGTGGTGGCGGGGAGCATGGGCTCGGGGAACGGCTTCTCGATCTGGACGACCGCGTTGGGTTCTTCCACGCCGGCGGAGAAGATGCCTCGGGGACGGCCGAGTTTGATGCTGGTGCCGGTCTGGATGATGCCGTTGGCGAGGAGGGCGGAGGCGAGGGTGTCGCCCTTGTAGCCCTGGTATGTGGTGCCGTCGAAGGTGAAGGTGAGGGGTTCGTCTCGGGCGATTCGGCCTCGGGTGGGGTGGCGGAAGGGGTTTTCCTCGCCCCCGCCGCCCCTACCCGTCCCTCCCCCAGAGGGGGGACCCCCACCAGGGGCTGCTGCCCCTTCGACCCCGCCCGGGGGCTCCGCCCCCGGACCCCCGTCGGCCCGAAGGGCCTCGTCCTCAAACGCCGGACGGGCTGGATACACCGAACGGGGCTCCACAGGAGCGGGCTGGCTTTCCCCCACCCGGTACACCGCCAGCACCTCGTTCGTCGCCGTGTTCCTCACCGCGTTGAACCAGCGGCGGCAGCCCGCCGCGTGGCTCCAGCGTTCGGCGAAGGGGCCCTTCGGGTTGGTGCGGAAGAAGAGGTAGCGGGCCCAGTCCTCGTCGGTCAGGTCGGCCGGGGTCTCGGGATAGGGGACGTGGGCCTGGCCGCCGTAGTGGAACTCGGACTCGTCGCGGGGCCCGCACCACGGGCAGGGGATCAGCAGCATGTCGTTCGGCTCCTCGAGGATCCCTAGTGGGCCACCGCGGCGGCGCCGTGCTCGTCGACGAGCGCGCCGGTGGTGAAACGGTCGAGCGTGAAGGGGGCGTTGAGGGGGTGGGGCGTGTCGTGGGCGATCGTGTGGGCGTAGACCCAGCCGACGCCCGGGGTGGCCTTGAAACCGCCCGTTCCCCAGCCGCAGTTGAGGTACAGGTTGTCGACGGGGGTGAGGCCGATGATCGGTGAGGCGTCGGGGCTGACGTCGACGATGCCGCCCCAGGTGCGCAGCACGTGGGCGCGGGCGAAGACCGGGAAGAGCTCCAGGGCGGCCGCCATCTGTTCCTCGATGATGTGGAACGCGCCGCGCTGGGTGTAGGAGTTGTACGAGTCGATGCCCGCCCCCATCACCAGCTCGCCCTTGTGCGCCTGGCTGACATACACGTGGACGGCGTTGGACATCACGACCGTCGGGTGCACGGGCTCGAGGAGTTCGGAGACCAGGGCCTGCAACGGATGGCTCTGGAGCGGGAGTTCGATGCCGGCCATGGCCGCGAGGACCGAGGTGTGGCCCGCCGAGCACAGCGCCACCTTGCCCGCGGCGATCGGGCCGCGTGTGGTCTGGACGCCGGTCACCCGGCCGCCGACCACGTCCAGGCCGGTGACCTCGCAGTTCTGGATGATGTCGATGCCCACCGCGTCGGCCGAGCGGGCCAGGCCCCAGGCGACGTGGTCGTGCTTGGCGATGCCGGCGCGGGGCTGGTAGGTGCCGCCGAGGACCGGATAGCGCACGTCCGGGGAGATGTCGACGATCGGGCAGACCTCCTTGACCCCGTCCGCGTCGAGCCATTCCGCGTCCACGCCGTTGAGGCGGTTCGCCTCCACCCGGCGCACGCTGTCGCGGACGTCCTGGAGGCTGTGGGCGAGGTTGAGCACGCCCCGCTGGGAGAAGAGGATCGGGTAGTCGAGTTCGTCCGCCAGTCCCTCCCAGAGTTTCAGCGCGTGTTCGTAGATGCCCGCGCTCTCGTCCCAGAGGTAGTTGGAGCGGATGATCGTGGTGTTGCGGGCCATGTTGCCGCCCGCGAGCCAGCCCTTCTCCAGCACGGCCACATTGGTGATGCCGTGGTTCTTCGCGAGGTAGTGGGCGGTGGCCAGACCGTGTCCGCCGCCGCCGACGACGATCACGTCGTAGGAGCGCTTCGGCTCGGGTGTGCGCCACAGCCAGTCCGGGTGTTCGGGGAGTTCGGCGCCGGGGGTGCGGGGGCTCATCGGAGGTCTCCTGAGATGCCGGGAGGTGCGGGGACGGCGTCTCCTGCGCGCGCTGGGTCAGCCGCGCAGGCGGGACATGGCCGGGTCGAACAGGGGCTCCTCGGCGACCACGGCTTGCACCAGCTGGTCGAAGTAGCCGATCCGGAGGGGTGTGCCGGGGGTGGCCAGGTGCGCCGGGAGCCACGCGTACGCGATGCCCTTGCCGATCGTGTGTCCGAAGGCGGCGCTGGTGACGTAGCCGACCGCGTGCTCACCGTCGTACACCGGCTCCTTGCCCATGACGACGGCCCGCGGGTCGTCGATGGTCAGGCAGGTGAGCCTGCGCCGTACGTCGGCCTTGCGCCGCTCCAGCGCCGCCTTGCCGATGAAGTCCTCCTTGTCGGCCTTCACGGCGAAGCCGACCCCGGCCTCGTACGGGTCGTGCTCGTAGGTCATGTCGGTGCCGAAGGAGCGGTAACCCTTCTCCAGGCGCAGACTGTTGAAGGCGCCCCGGCCGGCCGCGATGCCGCCCAGCGGTTTCGCCGCCCGCCACAGGGTGTCCCAGAGCTTCTGCCCGAGGTCTGCGGTGGTGTACAGCTCCCAGCCGAGTTCGCCGACGTACGACAGCCGCATGGCCGTCACCGGGACGGAACCGATGTGGGCGCGCTTGGCGCGGAAGTACTTGAGGCCGCTCGCCGAGAAGTCGGCGTCGGTGAGCGGCTGGAGGACGTCCCGGGCGAGCGGGCCCCACAGGCCGATGCAGCAGGTGCCGGGGGTGATGTCGCGGACCTGGACGGTGCCGTCGGCGGGGAGGTGGCGGGTGAACCAGTCGAGGTCGAGGTTGCCGTTGGCGCCGACCTGGAAGACGTCGGGGGCGAGCCTCGCGACGGTGATGTCGCTGCGGATGCCGCCGTCGTGGTCGAGGAGCAGGGTGTACGTCACCGAGCCGACGGACTTGGCGACCTTGCCGGTGCACAGCCGCTCCAGGAAGTCGGCGGCTCCCCGTCCGCTCACCTCCAGGCGCTTGAGGGCCGTCATGTCGTACATCGCGACGGTCTCGCGGGTGACCTGGGCCTCGGCGCCGACGATGGGCGACCAGTACCGGGCGGCCCAGTCGTTGGGCGTGACGATCGAACGGCCTTCCACCAGGCCCGCGTTGGCCTCGTACCAGTGCGGCCGCTCCCAGCCGTTGGCCTCCAGGAAGAGGGCGCCGAGTTCCTGCTGGCGGGCGTGGAAGGGGCTGGTGCGGATCGGGCGCGGCGCGCCGGAGGGCTGGAGCGGGTGGAGGATGTCGTAGACCTCGACGAAGTTCTGGCAGTCGCGGGCCAGGACGTACTCCGGGGAGAGCTGGTGCGGCTCGAAGCGGTTCACGTCGCACTCATGGAGGTCGAAGGAGGAGCAGTGGCCGTCGACCAGCCACTCGGCGACGGCCCGGCCGACTCCGGCGGAGTGGGTGACCCACACGGCCTCGGCGACCCAGAAGCCCTTGACGTCCGGGGACTCGCCGAGGAGGGGCAGGCCGTCGGTGGTGAAGGAGAACAGGCCGTTGATGCCCTCCTCCACCTTGGCGTCCCTGGTCGCGGGCAGCAGTGACTGTGTCTCGGTCCAGGCGTCGGCGAAGTCGTCCTCGGTGAACTTCAGGACCGACGGCATCGCGTCGGCCTCGTCGAAGGAGAGGATCTCGTCGGCGGTGATCGGCATGGGGCGGTGGCCGTAGTAGCCGATGCCGAGGGTGTCGTGGCGGTCGCGGTAGTAGAGGTCGGCGTCCTGGTGGCGCAGGATCGGGCGCACCGCCTCCTCGGTCTGGCCCGCGAGCGCGGGGACCGGGCCGGTCCAGGCGAGCTGGTGGGCGAGCGGGGTGAGCGGGAGGTTCATGCCCACCATGCGGGCGATCCTCGGGCCCCAGATGCCGGCGCAGCAGACGACGATGTCGGCTTCCAGGTCGCCCTGGTCGGTGCGGACGCCGGTGACCTCGCCGTCGGTCCGGAGGATGTCCAGGACTTCGTGGCGGGCCAGGAAGGTCACTCCGCGCCCGGTGGCCCGGCGGATCTGGGCCTCGACGGCGAGGACGGCCTTGGCGAGACCGTCGGTGGGGATGTGCAGGCCGGCGAGGACGCGGTCCCGGTTGACCAGGGGGTGCTGCTCGACGCACTCGTCGGCGGTCAGGATCCGTGACTCGACGCCCCAGGCGGTGAGCCAGCCCTGCCGGCGGTGCAGCTCGGTGACGCGCTCCGGGGTGGTGGCCACCTCCAGGCCGCCGACCTGGAGGAAGCAGGGCTGCCCGTCGACGTCGAGGGAGCAGAACTTCTCGACGGTGTAGCGGGCCAGCTCGGTCATCGTCTTGGAGGGGTTGGCCTGGAAGACCAGGCCCGGCGCGTGCGAGGACGACCCGCCGGTGGCGGGCAGCGGGCCCTGGTCGACGACGGTCACCTCGGTCCAGCCGCGCGCGGAGAGCTCGTCGGCCAGTGCCGCGCCGACGACGCCCGCTCCGATGATGACCACTCGGGGTCCCGCCATCGCCGCACCTCCGGATAAGTTGCTTTTTACGCAACACGATTCAGGCTGCGCAACTCAATGTGCCCGTCGCGCCGGTGGGTGTCAAGAGGTCCCGTGACCTCGTGGAACCGGCCGGAAAACACCGGGGGCCCGGTGGGCGGCGCGCACCCGCGCGCACCGCCCACCGGGCCCCCGCACAGCCCTACTTGATCCAGGCGTCGACCTTGTCGCGGTTGGCGTCGACCCACTTCTTGGCCGCCGCGTCCGGCGTCATCTTGTCCACCGCGATGTACTTGGCCACGGTGTTCTGGTCGTCGTTGGTCCAGTTGAACTTCTTCACCAGGTCGTAGGCCGGGCTGCCCGACTTGGCGAACTTCGCGCTCACGATCTTGTCGAGGTCGTAGTCGGGGTAGTCACAGGCGACCTTGGCCGGGTCGGCGTCGCAGCCGGTCGTGTACTTGGGCAGGTCGACCCGGACGAGAGGGACCTCGGAGAAGAACCACTGCGGCGAGTAGAAGTACCCGATGAACGGTGTCTTCTTCTGCTCCGCCTGCCGGAAGGACTGGATCAGCGAGGTCTCGCTGCCTCCCTGCACGACCTTGAAGTTCAGCTTGAGGTTCTTCACCAGCGCCTCGTCATTGGTGACGTAGGACGGGTCGCCGTCCAGCAACTGGCCCTTGTCGCCCGACTCCGAGGTCTTGAAGAGCGACGCGTACTTGTTGAGGTTCTTCCAGTCGGTGATGTCGGGGTACTTCTTGACCATCCACGGCGGCACGAACCAGCCGATGACCCCCTTGTTTCCGGTCGAGCCGGCCTCCACCGCGGTCTTCTGCTGGGTGATGTACTTCTTCTTCAGGTCCTCGTGACCCCAGTTCTCCAGGATCGCGTCGACCTCGCCGGTACCGAAGCCCTGCCAGGCGATCTCCTCCTTGAGGTCCTTCTTGGTGACCTTGCACTTCAGGTCGTGCTCGGCGACGTACGCGACGACCGCCGCGTCCGCCTCGTAGCCGACCCAGGGGTTGACCGCGAGGTTGAAGGTGCCGCACTTGCCGGAGCTGCCCGAACCGCCGGCCTCCGAGGAGTCACCGACCTTCGCGCCTCCGCAGGCCGTGAGGGTGAGGCCGAGGACGGCCAGGCCGGCCGCGCCGGCTCGCCAGTGTCTTGCCATCGTGGAGTGCTCCTTATTCATGCGCTGGTGCGGCGAGCCGCTGCCTGAGTGATCCGGTCGAACATGACGCCCAGCAGGACGATGGCGAGTCCGGCCGCCAGGCCCTTGCCGTACAGCTGTCCCTGCGAGAAGCCGGCCACCACGTCGTAGCCGAGGGCGCCCGCGCCCACCAGGCCGCCGACGACGACCATCGACAGCACGTAGATCAGGCCCTGGTTGGTCGCGAGCGTCAGGGCGCTGCGGGCCATCGGGAGCTGGACCTTGGTGATGATCTGCCAGGTGTTGCACCCGGTGGAGGTGGCCGCCTCGACGGTGGTCGCGGGGACGGTCCGCACCCCGTCCGCGATGATCTTGATGGCGACCGGGGCCGCGTAGACGATCGCGGCCACGATGGCCGTGAACCGGGTCGCGCCGAACAGGGCGAGGAACGGCACGAGGTAGACGAACGGCGGCATGACCTGGGCCGCGTCGAGGGTGGGCCGCACGAGTCGGTCCACCAGCGCGCTGCGGCCCATCCACACCCCGAAGACCACGCCGAGCAGCATGACCAGCACGGTCGCCACGACGGTCGACGCGAGGGTGGTCATGGCGTCCGACCACAGGCCGGTGGCGACCAGCAGGCCCACGCACACGGCCGTGGTGATCCCGGCCCGCCAACCGCCGAGGACCACGGCGATCCCGATCAGAGCGACGCCGACGAGCCACCACGGGGAGTCGGTCAGCAGGGTCTGGAAGGGGTTGAGCAGGCCGTTGGTGAGAGCGTCACGGAAGGCGTTGGTCAGCCCCGACAGGTTGTCCTGCGCCCAGGTCGTCACGTCGTCGGCCGCCTTGGCGATGTTGCTGCCGGTGCTGCCGTCACCCGGGAACTCGGCCGCCCACACATAGGTGTGCGACAGATAGACGAGGACGGCCGCCACCGCTCCCCCGGCCACGAGCAGGTGCCTGCGCCACTTGAGCAGGGGGTTGCCGGACCGCCGGGCCGCCTCCGCGCGTCCGCTCGCCGCGGTGGTGACCCGGTCCAGGACGATCGCCAGGACGACGATCGCGAGGCCCGCGTTGAACGCCGTGCCCACGTCGAGGGACTGGAGGGCCTGGACGACGGTCTTGCCGAGCCCGGGGGCGTCGATCAGGGCGGCGATGGTCACCATGGCGAGGGCGGCCATGATGGTCTGGTTGACGCCCATCACCACGGTCCGCTTGGACATGGGCAGCAGCACCTTGAGCAGCGACTGCCCACGAGTGGCGCCCATGGACTCGGCCGCCTCGACGGTCGTCGGGGGCACCGAGCGGATGGCGTGCGCGGTGATGCGGATGGCCGGTGGCGCCGCGTAGACGACGGTGGCGATGGTCGCGGAAGCGCCGCCGATGAGGAAGAACAGGGTGAGCGGCGCGAGGTAGACCATGGTCGGCATCGTCTGCATGAAGTCCAGGAACGGTGTGACGATCCGGTTGACCCGCTCCGACAGGCCGGCCCACACGCCCAGCGGGATCGCGAACAGCAGCGCGACGAGGACCGCGGAGAGCGTCAGCGCCAGGGTGTCCATGCTCTCCTGCCACAGGCCCTGGAGCCCGAGGAAGGTGAAGCCGGCCACGGCCAGCAGCGCGACCCGCCAGTTGGCCACCGCCCAGGAGACGTATCCGGCCAGGCCGACCACCCCGAGCCAGCCGATCTGCGGCAGCGGACGGTCGCCGGAGGGCTGCGAGATGAGGTCCTGGACGAAGGTCACCAGGTTGTCGATGACCAGCCGGATCTCGTTGAAGAAGTACAGGAAGAGCGGGTTGGAGTTGCGGTCGGCGCCGATGGAGTCGTTGACGTCGTTGAGCCAGCGGTGCAGGTCGGTGAGGTCGGCCGCGGCCAGGGTCAGGGTCTGCTTCCCGCGCAGTACGGCGAACAGGACGAGCCAGACGACCACGATCCCGGCGATCACCATGGACCGGCCGATCCGGCGCTCGGGGGCGACCGGCGGGGGCGCCGGGGTCCGCTGTTCGTCCCCCGATGTCTCGGGTTTCTCCATGGCGACGGTCATCACGCGTCGCCTTCCTGACCGGCGACCACGGCGAGGATCTCCTCGTCGCCGACGATGCCGAGCAGTTCGCCGTTCTCGACCACCTTGACGGGCTTCTCGGCGGCGAGCACCGCCCGGGTGGCTTCCTTGACGACGACGTCCGGGCCCAGCTCGGGCCCGTCCAGCGGGTCTTCGGGGGTCGCCGGGCGCATGATCCAGCGCAGGGTGAGGACGTCGCCGCGGGCCACGTCCTTCACGAAGTCGCGGACGTAGTCGTCGGCGGGGGCGCCCACGAGTTCGTCGCCGGTGCCGCACTGGACCATCTTCCCGTCGCGCATGATGAGGATGCGGTCGCCGAGCTTGAGGGCCTCGGACAGGTCGTGGGTGATGAACACCATGGTCTTGCCGACCTCGTGGTGCAGCCGGATGACCTCGCTCTGCATGTCACGGCGGATCAGCGGGTCCAGCGCGGAGAACGGCTCGTCGAACAGGAGCACGTCCGGATCGCCCGCCAACGCCCTTGCCAGGCCCACGCGTTGCTGCATACCGCCGGAGAGCTGGTCGGGGTAGGAGTTCTCGTAGCCCGCGAGGCCCACGAGTTCGACGACCTCGAGCGCCCGGCGGGTGCGCTCGGCCCTGCCCATGCCGCGGATCTCCAGCCCGAACGCCACGTTGTCGACGACGCGGCGGTGGGGCAGCAGACCGAAGTGCTGGAAGACCATGGAGAACTTGCTGCGCCGCAGTTCGCGCAGCCGCTTCTCGTCGGCGTCCCGGATGTCCTCGCCCTCGAAGACGATCTCGCCGGCGGTGGGCTCGATCAGCCGGGTCAGACAGCGCACCAGGGTGGACTTGCCAGAGCCGGACAGTCCCATGACGACGAAGACCTCGCCGGGCGCGACCTCGAAGTTCACGTCCCTTACGGCGGCGGTGCAGCCGGTGCGCTCCATGAGTTCGCGGCGGCTGAGTCCGCACAGCTCCTCGGATTCCGGCACCCGCTCGGCCTTCGGCCCGAACACCTTCCACAGCCCGCGCACGGAAATCACCGGTGTCGGGGCCGCGTCCTCGGGGGTGCCGCGCCGCGGCGGCACCTCGGTCTTGGTGGGGGTCATGGTCGACCTCTTCTCGGCGTTCAGCCGCGGAACCAGTGCTGCGGCCGGGGTTGGATGTTCTGCCAGACGTGCTTGGGCTCGCGGTACTCGTCGAGGCCGGTCGGTCCCAGTTCCCGGCCCACACCGGAGTGCCCGAAGCCACCCCATTCCGCTTGCGGCACATAGGGGTGGTAGTCGTTGATCCACACCGTGCCGTGCCGCAGCCGCCGGGCGACCCGCTGGGCCTTCCCGGCGTCCTGGGTCCACACGGCGCCGGCGAGTCCGTACTCGGTGTCGTTGGCGATGCGGACGGCGTCGTCCTCACCGGTGAAGCGCTCCACGGTGAGCACGGGCCCGAAGGACTCCTCGTGCACCACCCGCATGTCCTGGGTGCACTCGTCGAGGACGGTGGGCGGGTAGAAGTGGCCGTGCGCGAGGGCCGGGTCGGTGGGCCGCTCGCCGCCGCAGCGCAGCACGGCGCCCTCCGCGAGGCCGGCCGCGACGTACGCCTCGACCTTCTCCAGGTGCTGTGCGGAGATCAGCGCGCCGGTCTCGGCCTCGGGGTCGAAGGGGCCGCCGAGGCGGATCAGGCGGGCGCGCCGGACGACCTCGTCGACGAAGCGGTCGTGCAGCGAGTCCTCGACGATCAGCCGGGCACCGGCCGAGCAGACCTGCCCGGAGTGCAGGAAGACGGCCGTGAGCGCGAAGTCCACGGCCGTCTCGAAGTCGGCGTCGGCGAAGACGACGTTGGGGTTCTTGCCGCCGAGTTCCAGGGCGACCTTCTTCACGGTCGCTGCGGCCGTCGCCATGATCCGTCTGCCGGTGTCCACGCCTCCGGTGAAGGAGACCATGTCGACGCGGGGGTCCTCGGAGAGCGGGGCGCCCACCTCGGGCCCGGCGCCGAGGACGAGGTTGGCGACCCCGGCCGGCAGTCCGGCCTCGGCGAGTGCCCGGATGAGCAGGATCGAGGTGGAAGGGGTGAGCTCGCTGGGCTTGAGGACGATCGTGTTTCCGGCCACAAGGGCCGGGGCGACCTTCCAACTCGCTTGCAGGAGGGGGTAGTTCCAGGGTGTGATCAGTCCGCACACACCGACCGGCTCGTAGCCGACCCGGCTGACGGCGTCGTCCCGGCCGGTGTCGATCACGCGGCCCGCGTCGGTGCCGCCGAGCCCGCCGTAGTAGCGGAGACAGGAGACGACGTCGGCGATGTCGTACTCGCTCTCCACCAGCCGCTTGCCGGTGTCGAGCGACTCGGCGCGGGCGAACTCCTTGGCGTCGCGCTCGATCAGGTCGGCGGTGCGCAGCACCAGGGCGCCGCGCTCCCGCTCGGGGGTGTGCGGCCAGGGCCCCTCGTCGAAGGCCCGGCGGGCGGCGGCGACGGCCGCCTCGGTGTCGGGGCGGGTGCCCTCGGACACGGTCGCGGAGAGCGTGCCGTCGGCGGGACATCGGATCTCCCGGCGGCCACCGGCCACCGGCTCCCGCCATTCACCGTCCACATACAGGTCTGCCACGTCGGGAGCCCTTCGAGCGATTCCGTTGCGCATCGCGCACCGCATTGCTTGTGGTGGAACACTCTGGAGAATGCGTGAACCCACGTCAAGGGGTTGGGGCATGACGGTTTGGGCACGCGGACGCGTGGTGCGCAACCGGCTGGCGGCGGGTTTCCGGGACAAGCGGCCCCGCGAAAAATCCGCGTTACCCAGCCTGTGTCCGGGCGTCGCGATGGCGGTAGTACACGGCCTCGGAGGGGGCCAGTGGCTGCTTGCCGAGGATGAGGTCGGCCGCCTTCTCCGCGATCATCATCACCGGCGCGTAGATGTTGCCGTTGGTGACGTACGGCATCACGGAGGCGTCCACGACCCGCAGCCCCTCGACCCCGTGCACGCGCATGCTCGCGGGGTCCACGACGGCCATGTCGTCGGTGCCCATCTTGCAGGTGCAGGAGGGGTGCAGGGCGGTCTCGCCGTCCTTGGCGACCCAGTCGAGGATCTCCTCGTCGGTCTCCACGGACGGACCCGGTGAGATCTCCCCGCCGTTGAACGGAGCCAGTGCGGGCTGGTTGAGCAGCTTGCGGGCGACCCGGATCGCCTCGACCCACTCCCGGCGGTCCTGTTCGGTGGACAGGTAGTTGAAGCGCAGCGCCGGGTGCTCCTCGGGGTTCTTGCTCCTGATCTTCACCGAGCCGAGGGCGTCGGAGTACATGGGTCCCACGTGCACCTGGTAGCCGTGTCCACCGGCGGGCACGGAGCCGTCGTAGCGGACCGCGATCGGCAGGAAGTGGAACATCAGGTTGGGGTAGTCCACGTCGTCGTTGCTGCGCGCGAAGCCGCCCGCCTCGAAGTGGTTGGTGGCGGCCGGGCCCTTGCGGAAGAGCCATTGCAGGCCGATGAAGGGGGCGCGCCATTTCGCGAGGTACGGCTGCATGGAGACGGGCTGCTTGCAGGCGTACTGGATGTACACCTCCAGGTGGTCCTGGAGGTTCTCGCCGACGCCCGGCAGGTCGTGGACGACGTCGATGCCGAGGGCGCGCAGTTCCCCGGCGTTGCCGACGCCGGAGAGCTGGAGCAGCTGCGGGGAGTTGATGGCGCCGCCGCAGAGGATGACCTCCTTGGCGCGGACCTGCTGGAGCCCGCCCTTGCCGCGCCGGTACTCGACGCCGACGGCCCGCTTGCCCTCGAACAGGACGCGGGTGACGAGCGTGCGGGTGCGGACCGTGAGGTTGGGGCGTCTGCGGACGGGTTTCAGATAGGCCTTGGAGGCGGAGAGCCGGCGACCGCGGTGGACGTTGCGGTCGAACTTGGCGAAGCCTTCCTGCCGGTAGCCGTTGACGTCGTCGGTGGGCGCGTACCCGGCCTCCTCGGTGGCCTTCTGGAAGGCGGTGAAGAGCGGGTTCGTGGCCGGGCCGCGCTCCAGGACGAGGGGGCCGTCGTGACCGCGGAACTCGTCGTCGGGGTCGGCCGCGAGACAGTTCTCCATGCGCTTGAAGTACGGCAGACAGTGCGCGTAGTCCCAGGTCTCCATGCCGGGATCGGCGGCCCAGCGCTCGTAGTCCATGGGGTTGCCGCGCTGGAAGATCATGCCGTTGATGCTGCTGGAGCCGCCCAGCACCTTGCCGCGGGCGTGGTAGACGCGCCGGCCCCCCATGTGCGGCTCGGGCTCGGACTCGTACTTCCAGTCGTAGAAGCGGCTGCCGATGGGGTAGGTCAGCGCCGCGGGCATGTGGATGAAGACGTCCCAGGGATAGTCGGGCCGGCCGGCCTCCAGGACCAGTACCTGGTGGCCCGGGTCGGCGGACAGGCGGTTGGCCAGTGCACTGCCGGCCGATCCACCACCGACGATGACGAAGTCGTACTGCTGAGGAGCCATGGTCCCTCGTCTCGCTCGCGCCGTAGAGATGCGCGGCATGGTAGTACGAGTATCGCTATGCGCACCAGGTTGCGATCGACGCAACCTGGCGGGGTCATCCGGGGCGAAAACGCGTTTCCCGTTCGGCCGGGCTTCCTACGATGGCCCGGTCCGCGGTGCTTGCTCGACGTCGCTTCGGGTACCGCGTTTGAATGAGGGTGGCATCTGTATGGGCAGGCGATTACTGAAAGCGATGTGTTCGTGACGCGTCTCAGTGGCTCCGGGGACGACCAGGCAAGCGGGTCGGCCGAGGATCCCATGGCCCTCGCGCGGGAGATCTCCGACGCGGTGGACCGCCTCACGACCCTCTGGTCCGTCGCAGCCCAGGGAGCGCGCCTTCGTCTGTCACCGCACCAGTTGCGGGCCCTGCGGATCCTGGAGGCCGCGCCGGGCCTCAATCTCACCGCACTGTCCGAGAACATGGACATAGGTCTGCCGACCGCGAGCCGGCTCTGCGACCGGCTGGAGGCCGCGGGGCTGCTGGAGCGGGTGCTGCATCCGCAGAAGCGGCGCGAGGTGCGGCTGAGTCTCACCGGGCACGGCCGGCAGGTGCTCGGCGAGGTGAGCGCCCGCAGATCACAGGCGCTCGCCTCGGTGCTGGCGACGATGGACACGGCCGAGCGCTCGGCCCTGAGCCGGGGCCTGCGGGGGTTCCAGGCAGCCCAGGACACACACGAACACTGACCCGTGTGCCCCGCGGGGGCGCCGTCAGCCCTGGCGTCCTTGCCAGTCCAGGCAGATGACGGCCGCGTCGGACATGAGTTCCCGGCTTCCGTAGTGCTCGACCAGGCCCGCCACGACCGCGCGTGCCGTCTCGTACGTCGGAGTGGACCGGGTCGCGCCGAGGATCTGGCGCAGGGCCCGCTCGCCGAAGAGGTCGCCAGCCGCCGAGCGGGCGCCGTGCACCCCGGTGCTGACCACGATGAGGCGGTCGCCGGGCTCGACCTGGAAGGTCTGCTCGTCGTACGGCGTCTCCTCGAACATGCCTAGCGGCAACTGCGCGTCCAGCTCGACGCGTTCGGTGTGGTCCCCGCGCTGCCGGAACAGCTGCGGGGATCCGGCGTCGACGGCACGGACCGTGCCGGTGGCGAGATGGAACTCCAGCAGCAGCGTGGAGGCGTACACCTTGCCGCCGTACTGGGCGAAGACCGCCTGGTCGGCGAGGCAGGCCTGGTCGGCGAGGCCTATCCCGGCGCGGCGGGCGTTGCGCAGGGCGCCCACCGTCAGGCTGGTGAGCAGGGAGGCGTGGATCCCCTCGCCCATGCCGTCGGTGACGGACAGGACGAGATGGTCGGCGCTGGTGGACCAGTCGAAGTTGTCGCCGCCGATGGAGTAGGCGGGTTCGAGATGGGCGCCGATGGCGTACTCCTCGCGGGCGCACCCCCGGCCGGGCAGCAACTGCCACTGCATCTCGGCGGCCAGGGTGAGCCGGCGGGTGCGGCGGGCCTGGAGGTAGAGGTCGGTGTCGCGTCCGGCGGTGGTGACCTCGTGGCCGAGTGCCGTCGCGAAGTCGCCGAGGCGCAGGACCGTTTCGGGGGCCGCCGTGCCCGCGGGCAGCCGTACGGACAGCACGCCGAGGCGGTCTCCGCGCACGGTGATGGGCAGGTGGACCAGGTGGCCTGCCGGGTCGCGCAGGACCTCGACCACGGGGCTCTGGTGGGTGAAGGCGCTGCCCGCCGGGCCGTCGTGGGCGGACACCGGCTCCTCGGTGTGCGGCAGATGGGAGACCGGCTGGAGCACGGCCAGCCCGTAGTCGGCCAGCAGGAGGGTCACGTCCTGGGCGCCGGCCCGCTCGGCCAGCAGACGGCGGGCGGTGGCGACCAGCGCGTGCGGAGGAGCCGCGCGCAGCTGGGCTTCCATGGATGGAAGCGACTCAAAGGCTTTCACGACATCCACCCTTTCACCCTGGGTCCTCCACGCTATCGCGCCGCCGGCCCGCCCCGGGGGCCAGGTGGTCACAGGGTTCCGTGCTCAGGGGGCGGTTGCCCGGGGGGCTGCGTGCTCAGGAGGTCGGGTGCGTGACGGTGTGGCACAGCAGCAGGCAGACGTCGTCGTCGCGCTCGGAGTCGTGCAGGAGGGGTTTCAGCAGGGCCTCGGCGGCCGCGTCCAGGTCCTGTTCCAGCTCCGGGGCGCTCAGCCCCGCGAGCGCCTGGCGGAGCCGCTCGATGCCGGGGTCGATGCCCTGCGCCCGGCGCTCGACCAGTCCGTCCGTGTACAGCACCAGGGAGGAGCCGGGCGGGAGCTGGGTGACGTGGTCGGCGTAGGTGCAGGCGATGGGGACGCCCAGCATGACGCCGGGAGCGGCGTCCAGTATCCGCACCGAGCCGCCGGTGTCGCGCACCACGGCGGGCGGATGCCCGGCCGACGCCCAGACCACCTCCGGGTCGCCGGGCCGGAAGCGGGCGATCATCGCGGTGGCGTACAGCTGCGGTTGCAGATGGCGGAGCATGCGGTGCAGGTGCGTGAGGATCTCGGCCGGGGTCTGGTTCTCGACGGCGTAGGCCCGCAGTGCCGTGCGCAACTGGCCCATGACGACGGCCGCGTGCATCCCGTGCCCGGTCACGTCCCCTATGACGGCCAGCAGGCTCCCGTCGGGCTGGAGGAAGGCGTCGTACCAGTCGCCGCCGATGTTCATGCCCTGGGTGGCGGGGAGGTAGCGCGCGGCCAGGAGCAGGCCGTCGGGGTCGGGCAGGTCGGTGAGCTGGGCGCGCTGGAGGGCCTCGGCGGTGTCGCGGTGCTGCTCGTAGCGGCGGGCGTTGTCCAGCGCGACCCCCGCCCGGCGACCGAGTTCGACGAGCATCAGACAGGTGTCCGCGTCGAAGCGGGGGCCGGGGGCGATGAGGGTGAGCACGCCCAGCAGACGGTGGGTCATGAGGGGGATGGCGAGCAGCGGCCGGTCCGGCGACATGGCGGCGGGCGGAAGGTCGTCGGTGCCCGGCAGGTTCCCGGGGTGTGCGGCTGCGTGCTGGGGGCGGCCGGTGCGCGCGGCGACCACCGCGGCCCGGGAACGTTCCGGCACGGGACCTGACTCCTCGTCGCCCTCCTCCTCGTCGTCGAGGAGCCAGACGTCGAGACGTGCCGCGTGGTCCGGT
The DNA here is from genome assembly GCF_058382285.1 of Streptomyces sp. LS-MS-L19. Taxonomy (NCBI): domain Bacteria; kingdom Bacillati; phylum Actinomycetota; class Actinomycetes; order Kitasatosporales; family Streptomycetaceae; genus Streptomyces; species Streptomyces sp. LS-MS-L19. The sequence continues at coordinate 1,378,141 of NZ_JBYCLL010000001.1, forward strand.
ACCAGCAGGTCGGTCAGCCGGCGCAGGACCTCGATGGGGCTGAGGGAGGAGGTGATGGCGGCGCTGGCGTCGGCGAGGAAGTTCAGCAGGCGCCGGGCCCGCTCCACCTCGGCCCGCGCGGACCGCTCGGCCTCCAGCAGCTCCCGCTGGGCCAGTGCGGCGGCCTCCAGGTCGGAGTGCAGGGCCAGCACGCCCTGGTTGGTCTGGTGCAGCTCGTCCCGGTGCAGCTGGACGAGTCGTTCCTGCTCGTCCAGGAGGTGCAGTACGGCGGCGGTGTCCTCGTCGGCGGACAGCAGGGCGTGGGACGGCGAGGCGTCGACGGGGGCGCCGTCCCGCGCGGGCGGGTTCGGGAGGGGGCAGCTGAGGGTCGGCTCGGAGGCCGGGGGCCCCTCGCCGGCGGTCGTTCCGTCGAAGGGCCGTAGCCAGACGTCGAGTCGGCACTCCTGGTCGGGAGTGGTCCGACGGGTGAGCAGGTGGAGCTCCCACGTGCCGCCCTGGTCGAGGCGGTCGCGCAGCCGGGCCGACAGGGAGGTGAGGAAGCGGGCGCGGTCCACTGGCGGGGTCCCGGCCGCGACGACGAGGGCGGCGACGGCGGCACGGGCGCCGGCCGCGTCGGCCTCGGACGCGATCTTCCAGATGCCGGTTTTCTCGGTCATCGGGCGGCACCCCCGGTCGCGGGGGTCAGGACGGCCACGCTGGTGTCGTCCCGCAGGGGCCGCGCGGCACTGCCGGAGTCCCGCAGGACGACCGCGGCCACCACGGCGGGATCGTGGGCGAGGAGCAGGGGGTCGAGGGGCGGCACCCAGCGGCTCGGCAGTCCGTCGCTGTGCAGGACCAGCAGGCTGTCCGGCTGCCAGGCAGCCCGGCGCAGCGGCACGGTGGCGGGGAAGTGGGCTCCTACGATGCCCGGGTGCGAGATGAGCGGCTGCCAGCCGGTGCCGGTGCGCAGCCTGGCACCGATGTTGCCGACCCCGGCGAAGGACAACTGGCCGCTGTCCTCGTCGAGTTGGGCGACCCCGACGGCCGCGCCGCGCGTCGTCCGCAGCGCGGTGTGCAGGCGCCGCAGGAGGTCGGCCGGCGGCAGGTCGGCACCGCGGTGCAGTTCCTCCACGGCGACGGTGGACGCCTCGGCCGCCTTCTCCCCGTGGCCGAGGCCGTCGGCGAGCAGCAGGGTGACACGGGCACCGGAGCGCACCCAGCCGAAGGCGTCACCGGAGTGCTCGGCGTGGGCGTAGGAGGCGGTGATCCCCCCGACCCGCACACCGCCCCCTCCGGCCCGGACGCCTTCCCTGGCCCGCCCGCTCTCCCCGACCCGACTGCTCCCCTCGGCCCACACGCCTCCGGCGGCCCGATCACTCGCCCCGCCCCGCCCACTCCCGTCGCCCCAGGTTCCTGGCGCCGCCCGGTCGCCCCCGCGGCCTTGGTCGCTCGCCCCGGTCCATGCGCTCCCCGCAGCCCGATCGCTCCCGCGCTCCTCATCGCTCGCCCCGGCCCACCCGCTCCCCGCGGCCCGGTCGCTCTCCCCGCCGCCCGACACCCCTCGCGCGGCCCCGTCGCTCCCCCGGCCCCGATCGCCCGCCCCGCTCCACACGCTCCCCCCGGCCCGGTCGCTCCTCCCGCCCCGCACACCCCCGTCGGCCGCCCCCGAGCCCGCCGGGCGCGGTGTCCGCTTCGGGCTGATGCGGGCGACCGCGACGGTTCCCTCGCCGGGGCGGCTGTGCAGGTCGAAGTCGTCGGAGACGCGGCGGCAGGTGCCCAGGCCCGCGCCCAGCGAGGAGGCGGCGGTCGTGTAGCCGTCCTGGCTGGCCGCCCGGACGTCGCCGATGCCGGGTCCGTGGTCGAGCGAGACGATCTGGACGCAGGGCGCGGCCCCCGCGCGGGGGTCGGCGGGGCTCACCAGGTTGATGACGACACGGCCGCCGCCCGCGTGCTTGACCAGGTTGGTGGCCAGTTCGGTGGCCACCAGCGCCGCGACCGCCGTCCCGTGGGCGTCGAGCGACACCTCGGCACAGGCGGCCTCCGCCGCCACACGCACGTCCCGGACCCTGGTGCTCTCCTGGACCGGGATGTCCCAGACCCTGCTCACGGCGCCCCCGTGCGGGGCGCGGGCAGCCCGGCGGCGGCCCAGTCGGTGACGGTGACGGTGGTGCCCTCGCCGGGTCTGCTGTCGAGCACGAACTCCTGGACCAGCCGCTTGGCCCCGCTCAGGCCCATGCCCAGGCCGCCCCCGGTGGTGTAGCCGTCGGTCATGGCGAGTTCGACGTCCCGGATGCCGGGGCCGGCGTCGACGAAGGACAGGCGCAGCCCGCGACCGGCGCCGTCCTCCAGCTTCGTCATCTCGACGTGCCCGCCGCCGCCGTGCACCAGGGTGTTGCGGGCGAGTTCGCTGGCCGCGGTCACCAGTTTCGTCTGCTGGACCAGGCCGAAGCCGAGGTCGGCGGCGGCCCGGCGCACCTGCTGGCGCACCCAGGCCAGGTCCGCGTCCGAGGCGATGGGCAGGCGGGCGGTCGGGGCGGGTGGGGCATGCATCAAGCATCCCCTTCCGGGTGTGCGGGGGCGGCCGCCGAGGGGGCACGCCCGAGGAGGGACAGCGCCCTGTCGACGTCCAGGGCGGTCACCAGGTCGGGCAGGGTGAGGCCCAGTTCGACCAGGGTGATGGCCACGGCGGGGCGCATGCCGGCCACGACGGTCCGGGTGGCCAGCAGGCGGGCGTTGGCCGCGATCTCGGCCAGGATGCGGCCGAGGAAGGAGTCGACGATCTCCACCCCGGAGATGTCGATGACGACTCCGCCCACCGGCACCGGGTGGTGCGCGATGCGGTGGGTGATGTGGTCCTGGAGCTGCTCGGCCGTGGCGTCGTGCAGCTCTCCCTGCAGGGTGACCAGCAGGACGTCTCCCAGTGCCAGGACCGGCACCGAGGAGGCGGGGGTGGCGGGGAGGCCGCTCACCGCGGGCTCCCTCCCTGGGCCGGGCCCTGGGAGACGACGATGCCCTGTTCGGTGAGCGCGTAGGCCAGGGCGTCCGCGAGGCCGGCCCGGGTGATGATCGTCCCGAGGTCGATGCCGAGGTGGACGATGGTCTGCGCGATCGCGGGACGGATCCCGGAGACGATGCACTCGGCGCCCATCAGGCGGGCCGCGGCGACCGTCTTCATCAGGTGCTGGGCGACCAGCGAGTCCACGGTCGGCACACCGGTGATGTCGAGGATGGCGTACCGGGCCCGCTGGTCCACGATGGCCTCCAGCAGGCTCTCCATCACGACCTGGCTGCGGGCGCTGTCCAGGGTGCCGATGAGCGGGACGGCGACGATGCCCTCCCACAGCTTGATGACCGGGGTGGCCACCTCGAGGAGCTGGAGCCGCTGCCGGGCGATCAGTTCCTCGCCCGCGCTCACGCTCGTCTCCATGACCACCAGGCGGAGCGTGCCCATCAGGACGGTCAGCGCGAGCAGGCACGCCTCGGTGTGCTCGGCGGACGCCTCCTCCAACTCCGCCCGCAGCAGCGCTGTGGCCGGCTCCCGCAGACCCGCGACCTCGCCGGCGATGTGGGAGGAGCTGAAGCCGGCCCGGGTCCGGGAGGCGGCCATCCGGCCCAGCTGGTCGCGCACGGCGCCGAAGCCCGGTGCCTGCACGTCCTCGAGCCGGCCGGAGCGGGCCACGTCGGCCAGGGCGTCCACCACGGCCTTGCAGGCCTCGACCGCCTCGTCCCGGGAGACGGTGAAGGCGGTACGGAACAGGGGCGCGTCCGCCCAGCGCTGGGCGATCTGCTCGCGCCTGCGTTCCAGGAAGCCCCCGAGCTCCTTCGCCACCTCGTCGGCCGTGTCGTCGTCCGCCACCTGCGTCGTCTCCCTACCGCTGTCCAGTCAACCCACCTCGCCGCGGGTCCATCGAGCAATTATTGCCTTATGACAAACATTATCGTCGCTGTCAGAGGCAACCAACACGCGATCGTCACATTCGCGTCGGCCGGTCGTCCTCGGGGCCGGGCCGGCCGTGCCAGTCCAGGCAGACGATCAGGGCGTCGTCGTCCGCGACGGCCTCGCCGCGATGGCCGGTCAGCTCCCGCAGGATCGCGCGCGGCACCTCGGCGGCGGGCAGCAGCCGGGTGGCGTGGATGGCCCGCGAGAGGGCCGCGTCACCGTACGCCTCGCCGCGCGGGGAGGCCACGGTGTGCACCCCGTCGCTGACGAAGACGAGCCGGTCGCCGGGCTCCACCTGGAAGTCCTGGGCGACGTAGTCGGTCTCCTCGAACATGCCCAGGGGCAACTGGGCGTCGAAGTCGACGCGTTCCACGGTCCCGGCGCGCAGCCGCAGCAACTGGGGTGAGCCCGCGTCCACGACGCTCGCCCGGCCGGTGGCCAGGTCGAAGTCGAACATGAGGACCGACAGATAGCAGCGCCCCCGGTAGTGGGCGTACACGGCCTGGTCCGCCAGCGCGGCCTGGTCGGCGATGGGGATGTCGGCGCGCCGGGCGTTGCGCAGGGCGTTGATGGCCAGGTTCGTCAGCAGGGAGGCCTCTATGCCCTCGCCCATGCCGTTGGTCACGTAGAGCATCAGATGGTCGGCGGTGGCGGACCAGTCGAAGTTGTCGCCGAAGATGGCGTACGCCGGTTCCAGCTGGGCCGCGAGTTCGTACTCGGGGCGCGAGCAGGAGCGCCCGGGCAGCAGCTGCCACTGCATCTCGGCGGCCAGGGTGAGCCGGTCCTTGCGGCGCGCCTGGAGGTAGAGGTCGGTGTCGCGCTCGGCCACGACCACCTCGTGCCCCAGCACGTCGGCGATCTCGGCCAGCTCGGACTCGTACCGGCGGGCCTCGTCGGCCGTGGGCAGCGTCACCGAGAGCACTCCGAGGCGGTCGCCGCGCACGCTGACCGGCAGGTGCAGGCGGGCGCTGCCGTCCCGGAGGTCCTCACGGTACGGCCGCTGGGAACCGAAGGCCCGGCCCGCCGGGCTGTTGTGCACGGACACCGGATCCAGCGTGTGCGGCAGCACCGAGACCGGCTGAAGCACCGTCAGGCCGTAGTCGGCCATGAACAACTCGACGGACCGGGCGCCGTACCTCTCGACGAGCACGGCACGCACGGCGTCGGGGAGCTCGTGGGGAGCCGCTGTCCGCAGGGCGCGTTCAGCGGCCTCGAATCTGTTCACGATGAGCAATACACCAATCTTTCGCAGGGGAACGTAGGGACCTCGCCCGGGAGGCCGACCGTGTGCAAGGACTGTGTCGGTCACGGCGGCCCACCCGGGGGCCGGGCCCGCGCCTAGTACGCTGACAGGCACCCCAGTGCCTGCGAGAGTGTGACCGTGACTGCCTTCCGCCGCCCCGCGCCCGACGAGGTCGCGCGCGTGACCACGACGGCCGCCGAGCTGCTGGAGGTCGTGTGGGGCAGGGCCTCGACCGCGCCCACCTCCGCGTCCCAGCTGCGGGTGCTGCACATCCTCGAGCACCACGACGGCATCAACCTGCGCACGCTCGCCGAGTCCCTCGCCTCGACGCCGCCGTCCACGAGCCGGCTGTGCGACCGGCTGGTGGCCGCCGGGTTCGTCGAGCGGGTGGTGGGCGCCCACGACCGACGGGAGGTGCGGCTGCACCTCAGCGGCCGGGGCCGGACGTTCCTCGCGGATCTGCGGGCGCGCCGGGAGAAGGAGTTGAGCAGGGTGCTGGCGGACATGCCGGCCGCCAAGCGGGTCGCGCTGCTGGAGGGGCTGGAGGCGTTCTGTGCCTCGGCGGCGACGCAGCTGCACGACGCCCCCGGGTCCGACAGCCGGACCGCCTGAACCGCTGTCCGCGGCACCGGTGCCACCGTCACCCCTCGGCGACGGCGCCCCACGCACGGAGCGGTCTCCGTCAACCGGAGCATTCCAGGTCCTTCCCCGCGCACGTCCGACACGGCCACTTTGTTGCCTCCTGACTATTGTTGTCAAACGGCAACAGTGCGCTTTCGCGGCCCTTACTCCGACTCGGTTACCCCGAAACGGCGCGAACTGTGATGGTTGTGTGCCATCTCTCTCGAACGGGGGGTACCGGGTCCCGTCAGGGATCTGGTGTACGACCGCGCACGCCCGCGGCGAGGGGCGTGAAGGCAGGGTGAAGACCCGGAGCGCCGACCGCGCGGCCGGGCTCAGCGGGTGCTGAGCATGCCCTCGCGCAGTCGGCCCAGCAGACGGGCGATCAGCCGGGAGACGTGCATCTGGGAGACCCCGAGGCGTTCGGCGATCTGGGCCTGGGTGAGTTCCTCGACGAAGCGCCAGTGGATGATCCTGCGGTCGCGGTCGTCGAGTTCGGCGATCATCGGCGCGAGGGCGTGGAAGTCCTCGACCAGGCCGAGCGCCGGGTCCTGGCCGCCGATGAAGTCGGCGAGCGCGCTCTCCCCGTCCTCGCTGCCGCCGATCGCCGCGTCCAGGGACGCCGACCGGTAGGCGTTGGAGGCCAGTTGCGCCTCGACGACCTCCTCCTCGGGCAGGCTCATCAGCTCGGACAGCTCCGCGGTGGTCGGCGTACGGCCCAGCCGGCTGCCCAACTCCTCGCTCGCGCGGGCCAGTTGCACCCGGGCCTCCTGCAACCGCCGGGGCACGTGCACCGCCCAGGAGGTGTCGCGGAAGAACCGCTTGATCTCGCCGACTATGTAGGGCACGGCGAAGGAGGTGAACTCCACCTCGCGGGACAGCTCGAACCGGTCGATGGCCTTGATCAGTCCGATCATGCCGACCTGGACGATGTCCTCCTTCTCCTCCGGCCCGCGGCCGCGGAACCGGCCGGCCGCGTAGCGGACCAGGGAGATGTTCATCTCGATCAGCGTGTTGCGCGCGTACTGGTACTCGGGGGTCCCCTCCTCCAGCACCGCGAGCTTCTCGAAGAACAGCTTCGACAGTTCCCGAGCGTCCTTGGGAGCGACCTGGGACGGGTCGGTGATCTCCGGCATGTCCACCGTCTGTCCGGCGGTCCGCACGGTCGTCGCCATGATGTGCCCCTCCCACTGTGTCGCCATTCCTGAGCCGGTCCGGCGACCGACGATCAGCCGTCTACCCCCGCCCCTCACGCATATGCCGGTGCTTTCCGGATCTTGCGCGAACGGGGTACGGCACCCGGGAGTGAGCCCGGGTCGGCCGGGCATCCGCTCTCCGGGCCCGCCCGGCGGCCCGCCACCGACCGACCTACCCCCACGGGAGATCCGGCGTGATCCTCGATGACAGACCCGCGACCCCGGCTTCCGACGCGGAGGCCCGCAAGCGTCGGCTGCGGCGCCGCCTGGAGCGGCTGATCGGCGTCGCCGCCACCGAAGGCAACGAGCTGGTCCCCCTGCGCAACGGCGACCGGATCTTCCCCGCGATGCTCGGGGCGATCCGCTCGGCGCGGCACACGATCGACATGATGACGTTCGTCTACTGGCGCGGCCAGATAGCCCGCGACTTCGCCGCCGCGCTCGCCGACCGCGCCCGCGCGGGCGTCCGGGTCCGGCTGCTGCTCGACGGTTTCGGCGCCAAGGAGATCGAACCGAGTCTGCTGGAGCTCATGGACACCGCCGGTGTGCAGGTGGCCTGGTTCCGCAAGCCGGTCTGGCTGTCGCCGTTCAAGCAGAACCACCGCTGCCACCGCAAGGCCCTCGTGGTCGACGAGCACACCGCCTTCACCGGCGGCGTCGGCATCGCGGAGGAGTGGTGCGGTGACGCCCGCGACCCCGGCGAGTGGCGGGACACCCACGTCCAGGTGCGCGGCCCGGCCGTGGACGGCATAGCCGCCGCGTTCGCCCAGAACTGGGCCGAGTGCCATGACGAACTCTTCGACGACCGCGACCGGTTCACCGAGCACCGCCAGGCCGGCTCGTCGGTCGTGCAGGTGGTGCGCGGCTCCGCCAGCATCGGCTGGCAGGACATGCAGACCCTGATCCGGGTGATGCTCACCTCCGCCGAGGAGCGCTTCCGGCTCGCCACCGCGTACTTCGCGCCCGACACCTACTTCGTCGACCTGCTGTGCGCGACCGCCCGGCGGGGCGTGCGCGTGGAGATCCTGCTGCCGGGCCCCCACACCGACCAGCGCGCCTGCCAGCTCGCCGGTCAGCAGCACTACCGGCGGCTGCTGGAGGCGGGGGTGCGCATCCGGCAGTACCAGCCGACGATGATGCACGCCAAGATCATCACCGTGGACTCGGTGGCCTCCCTCATCGGCTCCACCAACTTCAACCGCCGCTCCATGGACCACGACGAGGAGGTCATGCTCGCCGTCCTGGACGAGACGTTCACCGCCGCACTCGACCAGGACTACGAGGCCGACCTGGAGCACAGCGTGGACATCGAACTCGCCCGGTGGAAAAGGCGGCCGGCCCTTCAGCGCGCCAAGGAGGCCGCCGTCACCCCGATCCGGCGCTTCCTGTGAACGGCCCCGCCGCAGGCCGGGAACCCGGGAGCCGACGGAGTCGCGGTCGCAAACACGCCGTATCGCAGGGTGCGTATAGTTGCGTTGTGAGCAACTACAACCCGGACAACGAATCGACAGGGTCGTCGAGCGGTGGAGTGCAGTCCGTCGACCGGGCCATTCACGTACTGGAGATCCTGGCCCGTCGGGGCGAGGCCGGCGTCAGTGAGGTCGCCGCGGAGATCGACGTCCACAAGTCCACGGCGTTCCGGCTCCTGGGGGCCCTGGAGGCGCGTGGCCTGGTGGAACAGGCGGGCGAGCGCGGGAAGTACCGGCTCGGATTCGGGATCGTGCGGCTCGCCGGCGCGGTCACCGGGCGCATCGACATCACCCAGCAGAGCCGCCCGGTCTGCGAGGACCTGGCCGAGGAACTCGGCGAGACCGTGAACCTCGCGGTGCTCCAGGAGAGCTACGCGGTCAACCTCTACCAGGTGCGCGGCCCCGGCGCCGTCACCGCACAGAACTGGGTCGGCCAGCTGACCCCGCTGCACGCCACGTCGAGCGGCAAGATCCTGCTGGCCCACCTGTCCGAGAAGGAGCGCTCCGCGCTGCTGACGGAGACCGGCCTGAAGAAGGTCACCCCGCGCACCATCACCGCGAAGACCAAGCTCGAGCGGAACCTCGCCGAAGCCCGGGAGCGCGGGTACGCCTGGGCCCTGGAGGAGCTGGAGCTCGGTCTGCACGCCATGGCGGCGCCGGTGCGCGACCGGGACGGCGAGGTCATCGCGGCGCTCAGCGCCTCGGGGCCCGCGTACCGGCTCTCCGAGGAGCGCCTGCACGAGCTCGCCCCGGTCCTGGTCAAGGGCGCGCAGGAGATCAGCCACCGCATGGGTTACCTGGGCTGACCGCCCAGCCGGGCCTGCACCCAGTCGTGGAACTCGCCGATGTGGTGCTCGCTGGGCACGAGGACGCCGCCCTTGGCGTAGAGCCGTGAGCTCATCCCGGGCTGGGTGCGCTCGCAGGCGTCGAAGTCCTGCCGGTTGACCCGGTCGAACAGCTCCACCGACCGGCTGACGTCCTTGCCGCTCTCGACGACGTGCGGAAGGTACAGCCAGTCGCACTCGACGACCGTCCGGTCCACGGCCGTCGGGTACATCCGGTGGACGATCACGTGGTCGGGCACCAGGTTGACGAACACCTGCGGCCGCACCGTGATCGCGTAGTAGCGGCGGTCCTGGTCCTCCGAGACACCGGGCAGCCGGTCCAGGCCCTCCGAGCCGTCCACGGTGAAGCCCCGGACGTCCTCGCCGAACTCGGCGCCGTGTCCCACGTAGTACTGGGCGGCATAGCCGTCGGCGAACTCCGGGAGCACCTCGGTGAGTTCGGGGTGGATCGTCGCGCAGTGGTAGCACTCCATGAAGTTCTCGATGATCAGCTTCCAGTTCGCCTTCACGTCGTAGACGATCCGCCGGCCGACGCTGAGGTGGTCGAGGTCGTAGCGCTCGATCGACTCGGTGTCGCCGAGCCGGGTGATCACGTCCTGGATCACCTCCTCGAAGGGCGGCGGGTCCTCGGCGAGGCACACCCAGACATAGCCGAGCCACTCGCGCACGGCCACGCTCGCCAGGCCGTACTCGGTGCGGCCCACGTCCGGCATCTTCGTCAGGTTCGGCGCCGCGACGAGCTTGCCCGTCAGGTCGTACGTCCAGGCGTGGTACGGGCATTGGAAGGCCCGCTTGACCTCGCCGGACTCCTCGGTGCACAGCTTGGCGCCCCGGTGCCGGCACACGTTGAACCAGGCGCGGATCGAGTTGTCCCGCGCGCGGGCGACGAGAATGCTCTCCCGGCCCACCTGCACGGTCTTGAAAGCGCCGGGTCGGGGCAGGTCGTCGGCGCGGACGGCGCAGAACCACATCGCTTCGAAGATGCGCTCCTGCTCCTGGGCGAAGATCCCGGGATCCGTGTAGGAGGCGCCGGGGAGGGTGGCGATCAGACTGTCCGGCAGGCTGGTCGAGGTCACAGGGCACTCCTCGGGGACGTCGTGGACCGGTGAAGCACGCCGGGGCCGGAGCGGGGCGGCGTTCTGAGCGGAGCGGCGGCGGCGAACTGTCAGGCCACGGCGGCGAGTTGCTTGCGCCAGCGCATGAACAGCCGCGGCTGGTTCATCCCGAGGACGGCGACCGGATGCCCGGCGCGCCGGTAGACGGCCAGGACGTTGCGGTCGTCCCGGGCACCTTCCTCGATCGTCACACTGTCGGCACCGGCCGCGTGACCGGCGAACTGGATCCTGACGCCGTACTGGTCGGACCAGAAGTACGGCGGCCTCGGCGCGGCCGGTTCCACCGCGCCGCCGGCCAGCAGCGCGGCCACGGCCGCGTCGGGCCGCTCCCGGGCGCCGGTCCAGTGCTCGACGCGGCGGTGCAGGCCCGCGCGCGGGTCGTACCAGGAGGCGCAGTCGCCGACCGCGACGACTCCGGCCAGGGCGGTGCGGCCGTCGCTGCCGCAGACGACGCCGTCGGTGAGTTCGATGCCGGAGCCCGCGAGCCACTCGACGCACGGGCGGGCGCCGACGCCCACGACGACGAGGTCGGCGGGCAGGCTGCGGCCGTCCTCCAGCAGGACGGCGTCCACGCGGCTCCCGCCGCTCAGCCCCTTGACCCCGACTCCGCACAACAGCCGTACGCCGTGGTCCGCGTGGAGGGCGGAGACGATCCCGCCCATGGTCGCGCCGAGCGGCCCGGCCAGCGGGGTGGGGGCGGCTTCGACGACGGTCACGTCGAGTCCGAGGGCGTACGCGGTGGAGGCGACCTCGGCGCCGATGAAGCCGCCGCCGATCACCACCAGGCGTCCGCCCAGGGCGAGTTCGTCGCGCAGGGCGCGGGCGTCGTCCAGGGTGCGCAGGGTGTGCACCCCGGCGAGGCCCGCGGTGCCGGGGAGGGTGCGGGCGGCGGCGCCGGTCGCGATGACGACGCCGTCCGCCCGTACCTCGCTGCCGTCGGCGAGCCGTACGGCGCGCTGCGGGCCGTCGAGGCCGGTGGCGCGGACGCCGAGCAGCCAGTCGGCACGCAGGTCCTCGTCGGCCGGCTCCAGTGCGAGGTCCGCCTCGCCCAGGGAGCCGGCCAGGAACTCCTTGGACAACGGCGGTCTGTCGTAGGGGCGGTGGAGTTCGTCGCCGATGACGACGAGCCGTCCGTCGTAGCCCCGCTTGCGCAAGGAGCGCGCCGCCGACAGGCCGGCGAGCGAGGCGCCGACCACGGCGACGGTTTTCACGCGGGTCCCCCGGCGAGCCGGGCGGCCACACAGGGCGGCAGGTTGGGCGCGTCCGTGGAGAGCTGGACGTAGATCATCCCGTCCTCGACCCGGACCTCGTGGGTGCGCACCGGGCGCTTGGCCGGCGGGGCGTCGACGGCACCGGTGCGCAGGTCGAACTTCGAGGCGTGCAGCGGGCATTCGACCTCGCAGCCCTCCAGCCAGCCGTCGGCGAGCGAGGCGTCCTGATGGGTGCAGGTGTCGTCGATGGCGAAGACCTCGCCGTCGTCGGTGTGGAACACCGAGACCGGCGGATCGATGTCGAGCCGGTAGGCCTCGCCTCGGGGGATATCCACGAGACGGCACGCGGGAATCATCATGACACCTCGGTGCGTATAGCGAAACGGATTGCGGTGAACGCAACGTCAGTGTGGGGGCGCCCGCAAACCCTTGTCAAGGAGTCCAGAAGACGGACACATACGGGGTTCGAGGTTGCTTCATGCGCAACGCTGTGCGCGATGGAGAACGTCACAGCACCACCACGGAGCGCAGGACCTCACCGCGGTGCATCTTCTCGAACGCCTTCTCCACGTCCCCGAGGCCGATGGTCTCGGAGACGAAGGCGTCGAGGTCGAAGCGCCCCGACAGATAGAGGTCGATGAGGGCCGGGAAGTCCCGCGAGGGGAGGCAGTCGCCGTACCAGGACGACTTCAGCGCGCCGCCGCGGCCGAAGACGTCGAGCAGCGGGAGTTCCAGCTTCATCTCCGGGGTCGGGACCCCGACGAGGACGACCGTGCCGGCGAGGTCGCGGGCGTAGAAGGCCTGCTGGTACGTCTCCGGGCGGCCGACCGCCTCGACGACGACGTCGGCGCCGAAGCCGCCGGTCAGTTCGCGGATCGCCTCGACGGGGTCGTTCTCGCGGGAGTCGACGGTGTGGGTGGCACCCATCCCCGGGGCCCGCTCCAGCTTCCGCGGGTCGACGTCGACGGCGATGACCTTGGTCGCGCCGGCGAGGCGGGCCCCCGCGACGGCGGCCATGCCGACCCCGCCGCAGCCGATGACGGCGACGGAGTCGCCGCGGCCGACGGCGCCGGTGTTCACGGCGGCGCCGAAGCCCGCCATGACCCCGCAGCCGAGCAGTCCCGCGGCGGTCGCGGGGGCCGCCGGGTCCACCTTGGTGCACTGGCCGGCCGCGACGAGGGTCTTCTCGGCGAAGGCGCCGATGCCGAGGGCGGGGGCGAGCGGGGTGCCGTCGAGCAGGGTCATGGGCTGGGTGGCGTTGTGGGTGGCGAAGCAGTACCAGGGCTTGCCCTTGCTGCACGCCCGGCAGGTGCCGCACACCGCGCGCCAGTTGAGGATGACGAAGTCACCGGGTTCGAGGCCGGTGACGCCTTCCCCGACGACTTCGACGCGTCCGGCCGCCTCGTGCCCGAGCAGGAAGGGGAAGTCGTCGTTGATCCCGCCCTCCCGGTAGTGCAGATCGGTGTGGCAGACCCCGCACGCCTCGACCTTTACCAGCGCCTCGCCGGGGCCGGGGTCGGGGACGACGATCGTCTCGACGGAGACCGGGGCGCCCTTCGCCCGGGCGACGACAGCACGAACCTCATGAGCCATGGGTCACTCCTTCGACTGCACTCTCGGTTGCCTCATTCGCGACACGTACCGCTATGCGCAACCGAGCATCGGGGAGCCCGAGCCGGGGGTCAAGAGGTCGGTTCCGGCCGGGGGAGGGGGACGACGGTGACGGGACCGCGACGGCGCACCGCCCCCGCGAGGGACACCCGCCGTTCCCGGCCCGCCCCCGCCAGGGAGGCAGGCACACCCGCCGTCCCGCAACACGGCCCCGCCGGGGCGGCAAGCACACAGGCCGCCCCTGACCCACCACGGGAGCCGACCCCCGCCGTCACTCCCCCACGTACGCCGCCAGATGCTCCGCCGTCAGCGTGCCGCGCGTGGCCACCAGTTCCGCCGGTGTCCCCTCGAAGACGATGCGGCCGCCGTCGTGGCCCGCGCCCGGGCCGAGGTCGATGATCCAGTCGGCGTGGGCCATGACCGCCTGGTGGTGCTCGACGACGATGACGGACTTGCCGGAGTCGACGAGACGGTCGAGCAGGCCCAGCAACTGCTCCACGTCGGCGAGGTGGAGGCCGGTGGTCGGCTCGTCGAGGACGTAGACGCCGCCCTTGTCCCCCATGTGGGTCGCCAGCTTCAGCCGCTGCCGCTCACCCCCGGACAGCGTGGTGAGCGGCTGGCCGAGGGTGAGGTAGCCGAGCCCGACGTCCGACAGGCGCTCCAGGATCCTGTGCGCGGCCGGCGTCCGCGCCTCACCGGTGCTGAAGAACTCCTCCGCCTCCGTCACCGGCATCGCGAGCACCTCGCTGATGTCCCGCCCGCCGAGGTGGTACTCCAGCACCGAGGCATGGAACCGCTTCCCCTCGCACTCCTCACAGGTCGTCGCGACCCCGGCCATCATCGCGAGGTCGGTGTAGACGACCCCGGCACCGTTGCAGGTCGGACACGCCCCCTCGGAGTTCGCGCTGAACAGCGCCGGCTTCACACCGTTGACCTTCGCGAACGCCTTCCGGATCGGTTCGAGGAGTCCGGTGTACGTCGCCGGGTTGCTGCGCCGCGAGCCACGGATCGCCCCCTGGTCCACGGACACGACCCCCTCCGCGGCCGGGATCGACCCGTGCACCAGCGAGCTCTTGCCGGAGCCCGCGACCCCGGTGATCACGGTCAGCACCCCGAGCGGGATGTCGACGTCGACGTCCTGGAGGTTGTGCGTGTTCGCGCCCCGGATCTCCAGCGCGCCGGTCGCCTTGCGGACCGTGTCCTTGAGGCCGGCCCGGTCGTCGAAGTGCCGCCCGGTGACGGTCCCGCTCCCCCGCAGCCCCTCCACCGTGCCCTCGAAGCAGACCGCACCGCCCGCCGTACCGGCACCGGGGCCGAGGTCGACGACATGGTCGGCGATCACGATCGTCTCCGGCTTGTGCTCCACGACCAGCACCGTGTTGCCCTTGTCCCGCAGGCGCAGCAGCAGGTTGTTCATGCGCTGGATGTCGTGGGGGTGCAGCCCGATCGTCGGCTCGTCGAAGACGTAGGTGACATCGGTGAGCGAGGACCCGAGGTGGCGGATCATCTTGGTGCGCTGCGCCTCACCCCCGGACAGCGTGCCCGAGGGCCGGTCCAGGGAGAGATAGCCGAGCCCGATCTCCACGAACGAGTCGAGGGTCTCCCCCAGCGCCGTCAGCAGCGGCCCGACCGAGGGTTCCTTCAGTGCCCGCACCCACTCGGCGAGATCGCTGATCTGCATCGCGCAGGCGTCGGCGATGCTGATCCCCTTGATCTTCGAGGACCGGGCGCCCTCGTTGAGGCGGGTGCCCTCGCAGTCGGGGCACACCATGAAGGTGATCGCCCGGTCCACGAACTCGCGGATGTGCGGCTGCATCGACTCGCGGTCCTTGGCGAGCATCGACTTCTGGATCCGCGGCACGAGACCCTCGTAGGTCATGTTGATGCCCGCGATCTTCATGCGGGTCGGCTCGCGGTACAGGAAGTCCTGGAGCTCGCGCTTGGTGTACTTCCGGATCGGCTTGTCCGGGTCGTAGAAGCCGGACTCGCTGTAGAGCCGGTACCCCCAGCCGCCGGCCTTGTAGCCGGGGATCGTCAGCGCGCCCTCGTTGAGCGACTTGGAGTCGTCGTAGAGCTGGGTGAGGTCGATGTCGTTGACCGTGCCCCGGCCCTCGCAGCGCGGGCACATGCCGCCGACAATGCTGAAGCTGCGCCGCTCCTTCACGGTCTGCCCGCCGCGCTCCACGCTCACCGCGCCCGCCCCGCTGATGGAGGCGACGTTGAAGGAGAACGCCTTGGGCGAGCCGATGTGCGGGGTGCCGAGTCGGCTGAAGAGGATGCGCAGCATCGCGTTGGTGTCGGTGACGGTGCCGACGGTGGAGCGCGGGTCGCCGCCGAGGCGCTGCTGGTCGACGGTGATCGCGGTGGTCAGCCCGTCGAGGACGTCGACCTCGGGCCGGGCGAGCGTCGGCATGAAGCCCTGCACGAAGGCGCTGTAGGTCTCGTTGATCAGCCGCTGCGACTCGGCGGCGATGGTGTCGAACACCAGCGAGCTCTTGCCGGAGCCGGAGACTCCGGTGAAGACCGTGAGCCGGCGCTTCGGGATCTCGATGCTGACGTCCTTGAGGTTGTTCTCGCGCGCCCCGTGCACGCGGATCAGGTCGTGGCTGTCAGCGGCGTGCCGGTCGCCCGAAGTGGCCTTGCCCATGGTCTTTCGTCCTCCCGTTTCGACGACTTCGAACACTATGTCGAGGCGCGCGTCTCAGCGCAGCTCCTGGACCCGGATCATGTTGCCCGCGGGGTCGAGGAAGGCGCAGTCCCGCACGCCGTACGGCTGCTCGATCGGTTCCTGGATCACCTCGGCGCGGGCCTGGAGCCACTCGAAGACGGCGTCGAGGTCGGGGGTGGTGAGCAGCAGCCCGGGGCCGTCGCCCGCCGGGTGCAGCACCACCGAGGTGTCGGACCGGCCGGCGGGACCGACCGTGATCCGGCGCGTCCCGTCCCGGCCGACGTCACCGCGGACCTCGAAGCCCAGCACGTCCCGGTAGAAGGCCAGGGAGGCCTCCGGGTCGTCGTGCGGGAGGAAGCTCGCCCGAAGGGTGATGTCCATGTGCGCCACGCTAGCCACGGCCCCCGGCCGGCGCTTCTCGAATCCTGACCGGTCTACCCGTCCCGGCGCACCAGCCCAGCGATGTGCGCGGTGACCGTGTCGAGGATGTCCGCCCAGGCCGCCGCGTCGCCGAGGACCAGGTAGTTCAGGGTCAGCCCGTCGGTCATCGCCGCGAGATAGCGGGCCAGGACGGACACGGGCACCCTCAGCTCCAGCTCCATGTCCTTGCGGAGCTGCTCGATGAGCTCGGCGTAGGCCTCGCCGTACAGCTCGTACTGGCGTCGGGCCAGGTGCTCGAAGCCGGGCTCGCGCAACGCGTACTGGGTGAGCTCGTAGGTGAGCATGTGCGCCTCGGGGTTGGCGCGGACGTGGTCCCAGTAGGCCCGGAAACCGGCGGCGACGGTCTCCTCCAGGGTGGCCCTGGGGCGCAGCGCCTCCTGGACCACGCTCACCGAGTGGTCGGTGAGCGTGGTGATCACGGCTTCGAGGAGGGCCTGCTTGGAGTCGAAGCAGTAGTGGAAGACGCTCAGGGACACCTCGGCCTCGGCGGCGATGGACCGGGTCGTCGTCTTCGCGACGCCGTCCCGGGCCATCGCCCTGATCGCCGCTTCCGTCAGCTGTCTGCGCCGCTCGGCCGACGGCATGCGTGCCATGGGTGTTCCTCGCTGTCGAACGGATCAGCCGCTGTGGACGCCGACCTCGTAGAGCGAGTATCCCCAGTCGGTGCCACGCCCCAGGCCGTGCACGCGGACGTAACGGGCCGGTGTCCCCGCGAACTTGGCGGTGTCGAGACCGCCGTCGCCCGAGGTGGTGGACCAGGCGGTGGTCCAGTTGGTGCCGTCCGTCGACAGCTCGATCCGGTACGCCTTGCCGTACGCCCGCTCCCAGTCGAGCGTGACCTTGGAGACCAGGTTGGTGGAGCCCAGGTCGACCTGCCACCACTGGTCGTCGCTCCAGTCGCTCGCCCAGCGGCTGGAGTCGTCGCCGTCCACGGCCCGCCCCGGCTGGTAGCTGGTGAAGGGGTTGGACTCGGACGAACTGGCCGTGGCCGTATGCCCGTTGGCGAGGTTCACGGACGCCTGGTGCCGCTCGGAGGCGCCCCACGTGTCGAGGTAGGACTCGGCGCCCCGGAACAGGTCGTCGACCACGTCCTGACCGCCGACGAGCCGGATGTCCTCGATCCAGTCGGGGATCAGGCCGACGTGCGCGGCCCCGTCGGTGTTGAAGTCGAAGGTGCGCTGCCCGGAGACCTGCTTGTCGATCACCGAGCCGCCGTCGACGCTCTTGAAGGGGTACGTCACCTTGTTCGCGGCGTTCGCCCCGCGCGGTGCCGGGTGGTCGCCGATGCCGTTGAAGTCGGTGCCGTAGCCGTATCCGACGCCGTACTTGTCGCGCAGGGCGTTCGTACGCTTCGCCTCGGCGGCGAACCCCTCGGAGCCGTGCATGTACTGGGCGACGAACCCGCCCAACGAGTAGACCCGCTCGGTCCAGTTGAGGTCCATCCAGCTGTGCGAGGAGAGCACACCCGGGTAGTTGGCGGCCTCGAAGATGTCGAGGACCTGGCCGGTCGCCTTGACGCTCATGTGGTCGATCTCGAGCATCATCTTGCGTTTCATCATGCCCCGCACGGCGTACTCGCCGAGATCGGTGAGCCCGCGGACATTGCACTGCGCGGCCTTGTCGTACGACGGGACCTCGACGCCGGCCGGCAGGTCCTCCTCGGCCTCGGAGGCCGCCGTGCCGATGGGGTTGTCGTGCTGCGGGCCCTTGCATGCCTCGGTCTGCCAGAAGGTGCCGGTGGACAGGAACTGGCCGACGTTGATGGCGGTTCCGAGGCCACCCTCGTCGAAGCGGACCCCGCACAGGGCGTTGTCGAACTTGTGGCACAGGAACATGGAGCGCACACCGAGCCCGTACAGCTCGTCGAGGCCCTTGTCGATGTCCGCCTTGCTGCACTGCCCGATGTCGAGGATCTGCTTGCAGCCGAACGGCTCGGAGGTCTCGACGCCGAGAACGACGGCCAACTTGCCCTGCTGGATGACCTGTCGGGCCTGTGCGCTGTCGGTGACGATCCGGAACCAGCCCTTGCCGGTGCCGCCGTACATCTTGTCGACGTAGGCCTGAAGGTCGTAAGTGAGCTTGGCCTGGAGGCGGATCGAGGTCATCTCGTCACAACCGCGGTCCTTGAACGGGTAGACGGAGCAGATCATCCCGTTGGTGACGAGGTCGTTGACGAGCACCCGCTGGCCGCCGCGCCAGGCGCGCTCCACCCAGGCGTAGTAGTTGGCCTGGTGAGTCATCGAGTCGTACGCCGGCCAGTCCTTGAAGGTGGGCCAGCCGGTCGGGTCGTGCTTGCCGTCGCCGCCGTGGGTGATGTAGTCGAAGATCGCCAGGGTGCCGTCGGGGTAGTGCTCGGGGCAGTCCTTGAGCGCGTCGGCGACCCCGGCCTCGGAGAACACCTTGCCGCAGATCAGCCGCCCGCCGAAGGCCTCGTTGGAGAAGAGGTGGTTGTGCGCGTCGACGAACCCCTTGACCTCACCTGCCGAGTTGGTGCCGGTGAAGGGCGCGCCGGTCACGTTGACCTGGACGTCGGGGGTGGGCCTGGCGGTCGGTGTCCACCAGTCGGTGGCCGCCGAGCTCGGCGTGGGGCCGAGGATCGCGGCCAGCACCAGGAAGAGCACGGAGACGACAGTGAGGTTCTTGCGTCTGCGGCAGGAGCGTCCAGTCACGGCCCACGTCCCTCGGTCGGCGGGGGCGCCGTCGACCGAGGGCGTTTTGACTGCCCTTGGGATTGTCATGACCGGCGCAATATGTGCGTCGAGGATCGCGACTGAGCGCGTTCCGAGTCAAGAGTCCGGGACAGTTGACCTGATACCCGGGGTACATCAACCGTTCACGCAGGCCGCCCCGTTGAGGGTGAACGCGCTCGGCGCGGTGTTCGTGGACCCCTTGCTGCCGATGAAGCCGACGGTCACCGAACCCCCGGCGGGAATGGTGTTGGTGTACGAGGCCGGAGTGACGGTCACCGAGCCACCGCTCTGCGCGGCGGTGCCGCCCCACATGGTGGACACGGTCTGCCCGTCCGCGAAGGAGAAGCCCAGCTTCCAGCCGGTGACGGCGGCCGTACCCGTGTTGCGGATGGCGATCTCGCCCTGGAACCCACCGGGCCAGTCGCCGACGACGCGGTAGCCGACCGAGCAGCTTCCGGCGGGTGTGGCGGTGGTGGTGACGCTCACCGTGGCCGAGCGGGCCGACTTGTTGCCGGCCGCGTCCCGTGCGTAAACGGCAAAGGAGTAGGCGGTGTTGGCGCTCAGGCCGGTCACCGTCACCGAGGTGCCGGTGGCGGAGGCGACCGTGGTCTCGGTACCGCCGCTGACGCGCACGACGTCGTAGCCGGTGACGCCAACGTTGTCAGTGGACGCCGTCCAGGTGAGGTGGGCGGAGGAAGCCGTCACCGCGGACGCGGTCGGCGTGCCGGGCGCGGTCGGGGCCTGGGAGTCGGTGGAGCCGCCGGCGAAGACCGTGGCTTCCTTGGCGGTCTGTGCGATGCCGTTGGCGCCCGTGAAGATGCGCTGACCCCACGCCGTCATCTGTGCCGGGTCGAAGTTGAGGACGAGGTCGAGGATCGGGTCGGTGTTGCCGCTCCAGGACCAGGCGAGGTAGCCGAGCTTGAGCTGTTGGGCGGTCGCCATCATGGTGTCCTCGTCGGGATCGCCCCACTGGTCGGCGGGGCCGCCGAACTCCCCGATGAGGATGGGCAGTTTGGCGCTGACGAAGGCGTTCAGGTAGTCGGTGATCTCGGCCGCGGTGTCGAAGACGCTGTACATGTGGATGGAGAAGATCAGGTTGCCGGTGGTGTCGGCGGCGTACACGGACTGGGCGTTGGTGCGCATGACCTGCTGCCAGTCCTGGCCCCAGTTGGGCGCGTCGACCATGATCGTGTGCTCGAAGCCGGCGTTGCGGAGCTTCTGGATCGCGGCGATGGTCGGGGCGGTCCAGCCCGCGGGGTCGGTGTTGCCCCAGGGCTCGTTGCCGATGTTGATGACGATGTAGTTCTCCTGGCCGGCGAGCACGTTCTTCAGGCCGATCCAGTAGTCGGCGGCCTGGTCGAGGGTGCCGGCGGCGCTCTCCTCGCCGTAGCCGGTGGTGTCGTGCACCTCCAGGACGCAGATGAGCTTGTTCGCCTTGCACTGGGCGATGACGTTGGCCACGTCGGTGGCGCTGTTGGCGGTCCAGCGGTGGCCGTCGGCGAGGACCACGCGGACGGTGTTGGCGCCCTGCGCCTTGATGTCGGCCAGCGAATCCAGCTCGTTGGGGTACCAGGTGTGGGCGTGGTTGACGCCGCGCATGACGAAGTCGTTGCCGTTGCCCTCGACCAGGCGGCCGTTGCTGATGTGCAGACCGGTGGCCTGGGCGCCGGGCTCGACGGCGGCGTGGGCGGTGCCGGGGACGAGGGCGCCGAGCACCACGAGTCCGATGAGGGCCGCCAGCCTGGCCAGGAAGCGGCTCCAGGGGCTCTTTCGTGTTCTTCTCACTGCGGCTCCAGGGGTGGGTGAGGCAGTCGAAAAGGGCATGGGAGCGCTCCCATAGAAGCCACTCTGCCAAGTACACGTCAAGACACGCGACGGCAAAGGGCGGTGCGCGGGGCGGGACATGGGCGGGGCGTTGGGCGGTACGCGGGGTGGGACATGGGCGGGACATAGGGTGGCGAACCTCGATCACCACGCCCTGGAGGCACCTTGACCAGCCGCCCCGTCGACCCCGACGCCGTGAACGCCGAGGCCTGGTACGCCTACGGCGACCACCATCTGCGGCGCGGCACGGTCCTGCCGGAGCCGGAGCGGTTCGACTGGGGCTTCTGGGGCACGGGGCCGGGCGCGGAGATCCTCGGCGAACTCGCCGGGCGACGGGTGCTGGACCTCGGCTGCGGCCCGGCCCGGCACGCGGCGCACCTGGTCCGCACGTACGGCGCCGCGGTGGACGCGGTCGACTCCTCCCCCACCCAGCACGAACGGGCCCGCGCCCGCTACGCCTCGCTGCCCGGCCTGCGCCTGATCAGGGCCGACGCCGTCGAGCACCTCGGCTCGACGGAGCCGTACGACGTCGTCTACTCCGTCAACGCGGTGCCGTACATCGACCCCCGCCGCCTGCTGCCCGCCCTGGCCGGGGCCCTGCGCCCCGGCGGAACGCTCTGCTTCACGGTGCTGCACACCAACTCCCGCGGTAACGGCCCCTCGACGGCCGTCGAGTCCCGCCCCGAGGTGCTGCGGCTCGCCGGGGGCGGCGAGGTGGACGTGCGGATGTGGGTGCTGACACCGGAGCTCTGGACGGACCTGCTCGCGGAGCACGGGCTGCGGGTCGAGGGCATCGACGTCCTCGACGCACCGGAGGAGGGCAACCACGCGTCGTACCGCGTCTTCCGGGCGACCCGCCCGGTCCGGGTCTCCTCCCGCCCGCGCGGCAGCCGCCCTCCCGTCCCGCACGCGGCGATCGGGGTCGGCGCCATCCTCCACGGCCCCCGCGGACTGCTCCTCGGCCGGCACCGGCACGGCACCTGGGAGCTGCCCGGCGGCACGGTGGAGCCCGGGGAGTCGCTGGAGGAGACGGTCGTGCGCGAACTCCGCGAGGAAACGGGGATCGAGTCCCGCCCCACCGACGTACGGCTCCTGGGCACGCTCCTCGACGACGTCGACGGGGTGGTCCGGATGACCGTCGCGACCGAGGTCACCGCCTGGCGGGGCGAACCGTCCGACCAGCCCGACGAACGCGTCGGCGACTGGCGCTGGTTCCCCCTGGACCGCCTCCCGGAGAACCTGTTCGTGTGCAGCGCCCAGGGCCTGACGGCGTGGCGCCCGGAGCTGCCGATCGACCATGCTGCGGCGCACTTCACGCGGTACGCCGGCTAGTCGTGGAGCGGCCCCGGACGGTTGGCGGGCGCGCCGGGAGACGGTCGTCTCCCGGCGCGCCCGCCGCTCAGAGGCGCTCGGCGGACGTCACAGCAGTTGTCTGTTCAGAGCGTCGGCCTCCTCGGGCGTGAGCGCGTAGTTCCAGGCTTGGACGTGGCTGACGGCGCCGGGTGTGAAGTCGGTGGCCGCTCCGTCGTACTTGCCACGGCCGACGGTGAAGGGACCGGATGAGCTCCAGGAGACGGCTCCGGTGGCGGTGGCTGCGAGGGCACCGTTGACATACAACTTCGCCGTCCGGGTGGTGGCGTCGTAGGTGCCGACGAGATCGGTCCAGGTGCCCGCGGTGGCACCGGAGGAGTAGGCGTTCCAGAACCCGGCGTCGGCGGTGTCGCTCTGGCTGAGGCTGAACGACCAGCCGGGGGTGCCGCCGGCGGCGTTGTACTGGAGCATGAAGGGGCTGGTCTGGCTGCCGTCCTGGGCGGCGATCGTGGCGTTGTGGGTGGGCAGGGACGACAGCTTGACCCACGCCGAGACGGAGTAGCTGCGGGTGGTGTCCAGCGCGCCGGCACCGGTCGTGGCGCAGCCGCTGGTCCCGTCGAGGCTCAGCACCTCACCACGGGTCGTGTCGTTGGTCCAGGTCGTGCCTCCGCTCAGGGTCAGCGGATTGTTGCCCACCGTCGTGTCGGGCATCGCGTAGGCGGTGTCGGTGGGCGCGGTGTCGTTGGCGAAGGTGTAGCCGTCGCCGTCGTCCAGGTTCCAGCTGTGGTGCGGTGAGTCGTAGACGCCGACGATGGCCCCGAAGCCCGCGTTCTTGGGGTTGAGGTGGTCCCAGCTGTCGGCGCCCGGCGCGAGCTTTTCCTCACCGTTCGTGGTGTCGATCGTGGCCAGGGTCGCGTCGATGTCGGTGACGAAGACGGGCGGGGTGTCCCACCACCCGCCGAGGTTGTAGCTGCGCAGCCAGTCGTTCACCGCCGAGCGGTACTGGTCGACGGTCGTGGTGCACGGGTCGTTGACCGGGGACGCTGTCGTGGTGCCGCCGCCGGTGTAACCGTCGCAGGGGGTGAGGGTGCTGACCGTCGTGCCGATCCCCCAGCCGGTGAGCTGCTGGACGAGGGCGGTGTAGCCGTTGGTCTCCAGGTCGACGTCGGTGCGGCCGCCTTCCAACACGTCCTCGAGTCCCTCGTAGAGGAGGACGCTGTTCACGCCCGGCTGGTCGAGTACGTCACGGTCGATACGGGACAGGAGCGAGGGGCCGGACGCGGGGAAGGCGCCGTCGGCGTAGTCGCTCATGAGCTGGTTCGCGGAGAGGCTCTCGGAGATCTCGCCGGAGGTTTGGTCGGTGGAAGCGTCTGCGCGTTGCAGCACGTCGTCGATCTGCGTGCCGCTCGGCATGGACTCGGGGCGCGAGGTGTCGAACTCGCCGTCCCCGATGATGGCCCTCGTGGGAGCGCCGGCGGTCGTGACGTCGACGTCGGTGAGCAGATGCGTGACCGGGGTGCCTTCCCACTTGGAGCTGGTGAACGGGTTCCCCGTGGTGTCGGTGGTCTTGTCGCCGGTGCCGGGGTCGGCCAGATACTCCAGGCCGGTGTTGGCAGCGGTGTGCCAGACGATCGCGTTGACCGAGTTCGACAGGAAGTACGAGACGAGCAGGAATCTGTTCCGGGTCACCGGGAAGGGCAGCGGGTCGCTGTAGATCATGCCGCCGGCGGGCACGGTGACACTCTGGCTGCCCGAGAAGGTCAGCGAGGTGGGGGTGCCTGCGGGCACCGAGGAAGGCTCACTGGGATCGGGCACGGTGTCGGACGATGTGGCGACGGTGACGTGTCCGATGGACAGCTTCGATGAGCCCAGTGCGTTGTCCAGCTTGATGCGTACGGTGCTGCCGGACACGGAGGGGCGCAGCGCGACCCGGAAGGTCTGGTTGCCGAAGGGCCCCATGTCGCCGTCCTCGCCCTCGCTCGGGCTGCCCCAGGCGCCGGTCCATGTCTGGCCACTCGGGGCGGCCACATTGGTGCCGTTGGACTCCGTCGTGCGCACGGTGGTGTTGCGCGTGGCCAGGGAGAACACATGCAGCGACGGCGTGTGGTTGCCGATCTTGTTGCCGACGTCGGGCAGGGTGACCGACGCGATGGTCCTGGAGGGGTCCAGGGGGACGGAGAACGCGTACAGCCGCCGCTTGCTGGCGGTCTGGCCGCTCGCGTTGTTGCGGTGCGGGAGGATCACCGCGGCGATCGAATCGTCGGTGACGGTCCAGCCGGGCACCGTCAGGGCGTACGAAGTGGACGTGCCGTCGGTGTAGTTGACCGTGCCGGTGGCGGCGCACGGCCCGTCGGGCGTGGTCCCGGTGAAGCAGTAGGTACCGGTCACGGCGCTGCCGGCGGGCACGTACGGTGCGGTGGCCTGACCGTTGATGGCGCCGGGGTCGGTGAAGTTGGAGTACGACGACGAGGCCAGGAACTCCAGCGCGTTGCCGGAACCGCTGTAGGTGACGGTCTGGTTGGCGGCCAGCACGTTGTCCTTCTGCCCGGCCCCGAAGGCGGGCAGCGTGAAGGTGGCGCCGTCGATGGTGACCTTGCCGCCGGACGTCCAGCCGACGTTGTTCAGGTCGGTGGCGGAGTAGCTGCTGCCGGTGCCGTCCATGTCGGCCTGCGACGGAGTGGCGTCAGCGCTGATGCCGGTGTTGTTGTAGCAGGCGGTCAGGCTCGCGCAGGTGGTCGGGGTGTGACCGGTGGCCAGGAAGCGGTAGGGGTGGGTGGCGGAGAAGTCGCCGGCCGCGTCGATGGCGTAGACGTACAGCGTGTGCGGGCCGGGGGCGTACGGAGTGACGGTCACCTTGCCCGCGTTGCTGGTGGCGGGGACGGTCTGGGAGGCCGGCGGGCTGACGGTGGGGTCGAGGCCGACGTCGAGCGAGTAGACGAACTTCGTGGCACTCGCGCCGCCGCTGGTCGCCACGTCGAAGGTGCCCGCGGTGCCCGCCACCGCACCGGCCGCGCCCCCGTTGTCGGTGTCGGGGTAGAGGCTGTTCTCCGAGCTGACGGTCGGCTCGTCGGGGGCAGTGGGCTGGGCGACGAAGTGGCACGTCGAGGAGTAGGCGGTGGTGTCCTCCCCGTCGGTGACCTTCGCCTGCCAGTCGACGATCTTGCCGTTGGTCAGGGCACTGGTGAAGCTCGAAGGCAGCGAGGCGGTGGCGTAGCTGCCGCTCGCGAGATTGTCGCCGCTGAGCACGGTGGCCTTGGTGGTCGAGCCGTCCACCCAGTACTGGAAGGTGGCCTGAAGCTTGTCGCCGTCACCGTCACTGACCTTGGCCTTGAGCACCGGCGGGGTGGAGGCGATGGTCTTGCCCATGTACGGGTACGGAGCGATGGTGTCGCAGCCCGCCGAGTGCGCGCCGGAGACGGCGGACATGGTGCTCACGGCCGGCACGTTCGGGATGGTGTTGTAGAAGATCTCCAGGCTGGGATTGTCGGCGAAGCGGGAGAAGCCGGACGCGTTGTGGGCGTCCTCGGCCGAGTCCTCCTTGAGCGTGACGGCGAACGTGGAGGAGTGCCCGAGGGCATCGGCCTTGATGGGAGTGAGCACGTTCAGCCCGTGCGTGACGTCACCGTTGGAGGGGCAGTAGGTGGGATTCCAGGCACGGGCGTACGAGGCCGACGTGGAGTAGCTGTTGAAGCCTGGCCGGTTCGACCAGTCGGTGCCCTTGCCGAAGCCGCCGGACCAGTGGAGGTTGACGGTGTAGCTGCTGGAGCAGGAGGCCGAGTAGACCTCGGTGGCGTTCACGGTGGCGGTGTTGATGTGCGCCCCGTAGAGGGTGGACGACAACTTCCACTGGTACAGGGCGTGTTCCAGACCGGCCGCGCAGTCGCCCTCCGACCAGCCGTTGTAGCCCACGCCGAGCCGCCCCGAGTCGGACAGCGCGTCGGTCTTGTCGTAGAACGAGGTGTTGGGGCACCCCTGCTTGATCTCGTCGAAATGCGGGGCGGCCGGGTCGTACGGATGCCAGTTGAAGGTGGGATCCACGTACAGCGGGAACACCGACCCGCGGCTGGTGAGGAGCCGGGTGTCCGGCTTCAGAACGAGTGACTTGGCGGAGGTGCTCAGTCCGACCGGGGCAAGGCGGGCGGCGAGCCCCGGGTGGCCGGCGTCCGAGGCGTCCGCCGCGACCTTGGCGCCTGGGGTCACACGGGCCGCGTGGGCGGGTCGCAGGGTGGTGTTGGAGTCCCACATCTGCGCGGCCGGGGCGTCCAGCACATCGCGGCCGCGGGTGTCCAGCAGGCTCAGCCCGCCGTCCGGGGCACGGCGAAGTCCGCCTCCGGTGACCGTGGTGCCCAGCCTCAGGGACTTCACCGCGGGATCGGCGGCCGCCGCCCTGTTCTTGACCACCAGGGTGTCGGTGAACCCACCGGCCGCGGTGGCCGCCACCACCAGGTCCACGCCGGGAAGTGCGTCACGGTAGGTGGCCGTCGTGTCCTTGACGACCGGGGCCGGCAGCCGCCCGGGCCAGGCGACGGACATGGTCGCGTGCCCGTAACTGGTGCTGACGAGAGGCGCGTTGCCGCCCGCGGAGAACGAGACGCTGCCGTACGCGGTCGCGGCCGGGGCCAGGCGCCCGCCCGCGGCGGGGCGCAGCCGCAGGTCGATCGGCACCCAGCGGCCGTGCTGCCTGGTGCGCACCGGCTTGGGATTGCTGTCCAGTTCGAAGCCGCCCCGGGGCAGCGCCCTCACCTGCTGCACCGGGGTGGTCAGGGCGGCGACCGCGACCTTGTTCCCGGAGCTCCGCGCGGCGGCGCCGGCCCGTTCCATGGCGCGGCGCTCCGCCGGGGTGGGACCGAACCCGTCAGGGAGCGTAGGCAGGTTGGGGTCCTTCACGGGATGACTCGCGCGTGTCTCTGCCGTCTTGCCTGTGGTGGTCGGGGCCGAGGAGTCGCCGGCCCGTCCCTGACCGGCGGTACGCGCCTGCGCGGGCGCGACGCCGACCGCCAGGGCCAACGCCACCAGGCCGGTCAGCGCGGCCCGTCTCGCGCGCCATGACCCGTGACGACCGCCGCGCATGCGGTGAAGGTGCATGAAGAATCCTTTGCTCGCTGCTCCCGGGTGACAGCAGACGAACGTAGGAAGTGCGGCGCCTTCCGACTAGATGGAATGAGGCAGGATTTGAGCGCCCTTGCCAGCAATCCTGCCCATATTCGATCACATAGCTTTCGCAAAGCTATGCCCACGAACTGGTTCTCGCGGCTCGGCCCGTCGTTTCGCCGGGATACGTTCCCGCTCGTTTCGAACACAGCGGCAGCACAGTCAACTTGTGGGGGGCGCGACCGTGGCGGTCACCAGAGCGTGGGCAAGTCGGGTCATGAGACCCGGAGTCGGGACGCGGTGCAGGAGCGGCCGGATCACAGCGCGCTGGCCTGTGCTGCTCGTGCTCGCACTCCTGACACCGGCCCTGCCGGGCGTCGGCCCGGAGGCGATCGCCGCCCCCCTCCGGCACGCTCCGACTCCCGCGCACGGCAAACCCGTTGCTGTGCACGAGGTCGCCTCGCACTACCACGCATCCCGGCGGATGCCGGCCTACAAGACCCCCCATGTCAGCTGGCCCGCCGGCACCGCCTCCCTCACCGTTCCACGGGCGGACGGCAAGACCGCGCGCGCGGGCTCCCTGCCGGTCCGGATCGGGCGAAGCGGCCACAACGGCGCCCCGGACCGGCTCCAAGTACGGCTGCTTCCGCATCGATCCGCCACTGCCGCGGGCGTCCACGGAGTGCTGCTGGACCTCACCGGCACGGCTCCCTCCGGTGCGGCCCCCTCCGGCACGGCTCCCTCCGGCTCAGCGGCCCGAGCGGCCGGCGGCAAGGTCGCGGTCAGCCTGGACTACTCCGCCTACGCGGGGGCCTTCGGCGGTGACTACGCCTCCCGCCTGCACCTCGTGCGGCTGCCCGCCTGCGCCCTGACCACCCCCGGCGTCCGCTCCTGCCGTACCCAGACTCCGCTGGCCTCCCGCAACGACACACACGGTCACACCCTGCACGCCGACGTGCCCCTGCCCGGCACGCAGCCGTCCGTCTCACGGCAGGCCGCCGCGTCCGGCACCAAGCAGGCCATGCTGCAGGCCGCGAGCACGATGGTGGTCGCGGCGACCTCGGACAGCGGCGGCGGAGGCGGCGACTTCTCGGCCACCTCGCTGAGCCCCTCCGGTTCGTGGCAGGCCGGCGGCAGCTCCGACGGCTTCGAGTGGTCGTATCCGATGTCCGTCCCCGGGGTGCCCGGCGGGATGGCGCCGAAGCTCGGGCTCAGCTACAACTCCCAGGCCGTCGACGGTCTCGTCTCCTCCACCAACAACCAGGCGTCCGTCGTCGGCGACGGCTTCGGCCTCCCGGCCAGCTTCGTCGAGCGGTCGTACAAGTCCTGTAACGAGAACCCCGCGGGCACCACCAAGACCCGGGACTACTGCTGGTCGGACGACAACCAGCTGACGCTCTCCCTGAACGGCCAGACGTCCACGCTCGTCAAGGACGACAAGACGGGCACCTACCACCCACTGAGCGACTCCAACGAGAAGGTCGAGTACCTCACCGGCGCCGCCAACGGGGCCCAGAACGGCGAGTACTTCCGGGTCACCACCGACGACGGCACGCAGTACACCTTCGGTCTCGACGAACTGCCGGGCTGGGCCTCGGGCAACACCAAGACGAACTCCGTGCTCACCGAGCCCGTCTACGCCACCGCGTCGGGACAGCCGTGCTACAACGCGACCTTCTCCAACTCCTGGTGCCAGCAGGCCTATCGCTGGAACCTGGACTACGTGAAGGACACGCACGGCGACGTGATGTCCTCCTTCTACACGGTCGACACGGCGTACTACGCGCGTGACCTCGGCACCACCGCGAACACCCCGTACAGCAGGGACTCCCGCCTCACCCGCATCCAGTACGGCCAACGCGACGGTTCCGTCTACTCGACCAGCCCCGCCGCGCAGATCACCTTCAGCTACAACGGCCGCTGCAAGACGTCCGCGACCGGCTGTGCGACCTCCACGCTGTCCTCGTCGACGGCCGCCGACTGGCCGGACGTCCCGTACGACCTGAACTGTGCCAGCGGCGCCTCCTGCAGCGTCACGTCGCCCACCTTCTGGTCCGAGTACGAGCTGAGCACGGTGCAGACGCAGGCGCTGTCCGGCACCACCGAGACCAACGTCGACAAGTGGGACTTCACCTACGCGTTCCCGGCGACGGGTGACTCGACCTCTCCGGCGCTGTGGCTGTCCACCCTGGTGCACACCGGCCAGGACACCACCGGCGGCGGCTCCACATCACCGATCGCCATGAAGCCCGTCACCTTCACCGGCACACCGCTCTCGAACCGGGTGAACGTCACCAACGGCTACCCGCCCATCACGCGCCACCGGCTCAACACGATCACCACCGAGACCGGCGCGATCATCAACGTCAACTACTCGGCGCCCGACTGCGCTTCCGGCACACCGTCCGACCCGAGCACCAACACCAAGCGGTGCTACCCGGAGTACTGGACACCCACCGGGCAGACCAGCCCGATCATGGACTGGTTCAACAAGTTCATCGTCACCGGCGTCACCCAGCAGGACCCCACCGGTGGCGGCGTCAACGACACCGTCTCCACCCACTACACGCCCATCGGCGGCGGTGCCTGGCACTACGACACCAATCCGCTGACGAAGTCCTCGCAGCGCACCTGGAACCAGTGGCGCGGCTACCAGGGCATGACGGTCACCACGGGTACCGCGCCCGATCCGGTCACACAGACCGACACCACGTTCTTCCGCGGGATGGACGGCGACACCCTGCCCGGCGGCGCGACCCGCTCGGTGAGCATCACGGACTCCCGCGGCGACGCCCCGGTCAAGGACTCCAACCAGTTCGCCGGTCAGACGTACGAGTCCATCACGTACAACGGCAGCGGCAGCAACAAGGTGGTCAGCGACGCCGTCACCACCCCGTGGACCTCGGCCGCCACCGCCACCCACGCGGTCTCCGGGCTGCCCGACCAGCAGGCGTTCCTCACCGGCGCCGCGGACAGCAAGGTGTACACCCCGATGGCCGCCGGCGGCACCCGGGTGACCGAGACCGCCTTCACCCATGACACGTACGGTCGCGTCACCAGGACCGACGACCGCGGCGACGTCTCGACCACGGCCGACGACCTGTGCACGACGACCAGTTACGCGGACAACACGGCGAAGTGGATCCTGGACACCGCCGACGAGGTCCGCACGGTGTCCGTCGACTGCGACACCACGCCGACACTGCCGAAGGACGCGGTCTCCGACACCCAGACCTTCTACGACCTCTCCACCACCCTGGGCGCGGCCCCGAGCGTCGGCGACCCGACCTCGACGCAGAAGGCCACCAGCTACAACGGCTCCACGCCGGTCTACACGACGACGGCCAGCACCACCGTCGACCAGTACGGCCGTCCCGCCACCTCGACCGACGCCGACAAGCGCACGGTGAAGACGACGTACTCGCCGACGACCGGCACCGAACCGACGTCCATCACCGAGACCGACCCGCTCGGCTACGCCACCGTCAAGACCTACGACCCGCTGCGCAACGTCCCGCTGTCGGTGACCGACCCGGCGGGCTACAAGGCCTCCGGCACCTATGACGCACTGGGCCGCCTCACCCAGGTCTTCAACCCCGGCATCACCTCGCCGGTCACCAAGTACGTCTACACACTGAGCAACACCGCCCCGTCGACGATCACCACCCAGTCGCTCAACGACGACGGCACCTACCGCAGCGCGACCATGCTCTACGACGCGCTGCTGCGGGTGCGGGAGACCCAGACGCCCGCCCCGGACGGCAGCCGGGAAGTCAGCGACACGGTCTACAACACCATCGGCCAGGTGGCGAAGACGTCCAGCCCGTACAACGCGACCGGTGCCCCGGACAGCACCCTGGTCCAGGCGCAGGACGGCCAGATCCCCTCCGAGACCGGCTACACCTACGACGGAGCGGGCCGCAAGACGGTCGCCACGGCATACAAGCTCGGCTCCGAGACCTGGCACACGACCACGGTCTACGGCGGTGACTTCACCACCACCGTCCCGCCGTCCGGTGCCACGGCCCAGACCCTGCTGACCGACGGCCGCGGCCGCGTGACGCACCTGTACGAGTACCACACCGGTGCGGCCGCCGATCCGGTCAACGACACCGCCTCGGACTACTCGGACACGAAGTACACCTACTACCCGGACGGGAACCGGGCCTCGGAGACCGACGCCGCCGGCAACACCTGGTCCTGGAAGTACGACCTGCTCGGTAGGCAGACCTCCGCCTCCGATCCCGACAGCGGCACGGGCACCACCGCCTACGACGACGCCGGGCTGGTCCTCAACACCAC
Source organism: Streptomyces sp. LS-MS-L19 (assembly GCF_058382285.1). Taxonomy (NCBI): domain Bacteria; kingdom Bacillati; phylum Actinomycetota; class Actinomycetes; order Kitasatosporales; family Streptomycetaceae; genus Streptomyces; species Streptomyces sp. LS-MS-L19. The sequence continues at coordinate 1,409,698 of NZ_JBYCLL010000001.1, forward strand.
CGACTCGCGCGGCAAGCAGTTGTCGTACAGCTACGACGCCGACGGGCGCAAGACCGGCGCCTACGACACCACCGGTGGTGTCGCCCAGTCGACGGCGAACCAGATCGGCGCATGGACCTACGACACCCTCAAGAAGGGCATGCCCACAGCCAGCACCTCGTACCAGATGGGCACCGGCAGCCCGTCGGTCACGACGGCGGTGCTGGCGTACAACTCCCTGGGCAAGATCGCCGCGGAGAAGACGACCCTGGCGAACCTGCCGACCGACGAAGCGGCGCTGGCTCCCGCGGCCGGCTACACCACCAGCTACACCTACAAGCCGACCGGGGCGCCGGCCACCGAGGCCGATCCCGCGGAAGGCGGTCTGCCGGCGGAAACCCTCACCACCGGCTACGACACGTTCGGGGAACCGACCAGCCTCAGCAGCAGCGGCACGAACGCCTGGACCTACGTGAGCGCCATCGGCTACTCCGCATCCGGTCAGCTGTTGCAGTACACCTTCGGCCCCTCCACCAACTGGGTCGCGCTGTCCCTGGGTTACGACGAGCAGACGGGCGCCCTGACGGACGCGCAGACCACGGACTCCACCAGCAGCACTGTGGTGGACCACGCGCGCTACACCTGGGGCGACACACGCATCTCGAAGGGCGCGGGCCTGCTCACCGCCGTCAGCGACACACAGGACGGCGGAGCCGTCACCGACACGCAGTGCTACAGCTACGACTACGCCGACCATCTCAGCAGCGCCTGGACGGCCACCGACAGCTGTGCCGCCGTTCCCGCCACCGGGGCGAGCAGCACCGTCGGCGGCCCGAACCCGTACTGGCAGAGCTGGACCTACACGGCCGACGGACTGCGCAAGACGCAGACCGACCACGACACGACCGGCAACACCGCCGGTGACACCACGACCACCTACAACTACCCGACCCCCGGCTCGTCCACCGATCAGCCGCACACCCTCACCAGCACCACGGCCACCGGACCGAACGCCGCCGCGAACACCGCCTCGTACACCTACGACGCCGCGGGCAACACCCAGACCATCAGCGGCGGCGCGGCCGGACAGCAGGCCCTGACCTTCAACGACGAGGGCAAGGTCGCCACCGACACCACCAGCAGCGGTACGACCAGCTACCTGTACGACGCCACCGGTGGCCTCGCTCTGCGCACCGATCCCGGCAAAGCCACGCTGTTCGTCGGGAACGCCCAGATCGTCGAGGACACGACGACCCACACGCTCTCGGGCACTCGGTACTACACCGTCGCCGGTCACACCATCGCGCAGCGGAGCAGCTCGGGCGACATCCAGTACCTCATTCCCAACCAGCAGGGGACCGCCACGGTCGCCATCGACTATCAGACGCAGTCGGTGACGCGCCGCCAGTACCTGCCCTTCGGTCAGACACGCGCCGGTTCAGCAAGCGCCTTCCCCAACGGAACGGGCTTCGCAGGCGGCACCCCCGACCCGGCGACCTCGCTGGTCAACCTGGGGGCCCGGGAGTACGACCCGTTCACCGGCCGGTTCCTCTCGGACGACCCGGTCTTCGAGTCCATGGACACCGACCAGCTTCCCGGCTACGACTACGCGGGCAATGACCCCGTGACCTTGTCCGACCCGACCGGCGAGGACAACTGGTGGGCCGACCCCACCATGAATGTGCCGGTGACCCCGGACGCTCCGCCGATCTCGCAGAGCCTCGCCGACGAGCAGGGCTTCGGCAGCCTGTGCAACGCGCACAACTGCTCGAACTATCACCCGCATTCCGTCTTCATCTCGCCCCACTTCGGCTTCAGCGCGAACACCCCGAACATCAAGCAGCTGGCCGCGGCGTTCGCGAAGGAACTGAAGACGCACTACGACAAGATGTTCGACCCCCGTGCGTCGACCTACAAGATGCCTGACAAGGTGCTCGCCTACGGCACCGAGGTCGGCACCTGGGACGACGTGTGCAGCGGGAAACCGGGGTTGTGCTCCAAGTCGTTCGCCGACGAGGTCAGCGGGCTTCATGCGGCCCTCGACAAGCAGGCCAAGGCCAACGAACGCGGCACCATGTGCATCTTCTTCGGTGAGTGCCACTGGTGGAAGGTGACGGCGGCCGGTGCCATCTACTTCCGCACGATGCGCGCGGGCCCGGACGGCAAGCCGATGCTCGGCAACTCCGCCCGCACGTTGGGGGGCCGGGATAGGGACTACGAGGAGAACCTCGACGAGGACGGGAACATCGTCGTCGACGAGGAGGGAGCCACCCCTCCTGGCCTGTCGACCAACACCAATCTGCCGAAGATGTACAGGGTGGCACGACCGAACTGGCTTCCCGGCGGCCAGTCCAAGGATCCGTTGTGGGCCATCAAGGACGACGCGCTCGCTGCGCGGGGCCTCACTGCGCGCCCGGACCCCGACGACAAGTTCCACATCATGCTCGGGCCGGACGAGAACGGCGTCTCACCTGACGGGTACAACGCGAGAATCCAGTCGACCCAGGACGACTGGATCAACACCCAGGCACAATCCATGGAAGACGTCCAGGCGTTTCTCGCCGAGGCTGAGGGAGAGGAGCCCTGATGAAGGCCGGAGAAGCTGTTGAACTCAAGGACATCCTGGCCGACTGGCGGGACTACGACGACGCTGCGTTCCGGCTCGGGATCTTCCTCGGCGTCTTCCCGCCCGACCAGAAGTTCTCCCCGGTGAAGCGGATGTTCTGGGTCGACGGATACCCCCTGGGCGACATGCTCGTGGACATCCTGGACCGGATGGCCGAGGCGGGCGTTCTCCTCAAGGACGAGGACGACGCCCGGTACAAGTGGAATCCGGCGCCCATCGACCTGTCCTGAGGCCGGGCGTCCGGGTGGCGGTCCGTGCAACCCCCTCGCAACCTTCCCCGTGGTGCACTCGACGACCATGGACGAGGATTCCGCACGTGCCGGGTACGACGAGGTGCCGCGTGTCGAGCTGACGGCCGCGGCCGCCGGGCTGTTGCGTCGGCTGCACGAGGCGCACGGGCCGCTGATGTTCCATCAGTCCGGCGGCTGCTGTGACGGCAGCGCGCCGATGTGCTACCCGGAGGGCGAGTTCCGTACCGGCGGCTCGGACGTGCTGCTCGCCGAGTTGGACGTGGCCGGGGTCGAAACGCCCGTGACGTTCTGGATGTCGAGGAGCCAGTACGAGGTGTGGGCGCACACCCGGCTGATTGTCGACGTGGTCGAGGGCCGGGGCAGCGGATTCTCCCTGGAAGCACCCGAGGGGGTGCGTTTCCTCATCCGTTCGCGTGTGGTCGGTGCCGAGTAGGCCCCGCGGCCGCCGTCCTCTGGTGCACTTCCCCCGAGTTCTGGGACAGTTGACGAGACCTCAGGGAGAGCTGTGACGCACCGTCAAGGACGTTTCGGCGCAGGCAGATCAGTACTGACGCTTCTCGCGGCACTCGGCACGCTGGCCGGCACGGCCCTGGTGGGTGCGGCACCGGCCGGCGCCGCACCGGAGTGGACACGGCTCGCGACGGGCGTGCGGTACGGGCAGTTCGACCTCTCCGCGGCCGCGGGGCCCGCGCACGCCCATGTACTGCGCGTGGACCTGCGCGATCCGCGGGTGCGGGTGGGGCTGCTGTATCCGGGGGCGGTGGCCGCGCGGGCCACGGTGTCCCGGCAGGCGACCGCTCAGGGTGCCCTCGCGGGGGTCAACGGCGACTTCTTCAACATCACCGAGACCCAGCACCCGGGCGTGGAGGCGACCGGCGCGAGCGTGGGACCGGCGATCGCACAGGGGCGGGTGCTCAAGGGGGCGGTGCCGGACGGCCAGCGTTTCGGGCCCGCGCTGCCGCCCGGAACCGGCACCGAGGACGTGTTCGGGGTGGGCACCGACCGCCGGGCCCGCCTGGACGACCTGACCCTGGACGGATCGGTCCGCACACCCGAGGGGCGGTTGCCGCTCGGCGGGCTCAACCAGTACGCGCTGCCCGTCGGTTCGGTGGGCGCCTTCACCGCGGACTGGGGCAGCGTGTCCCGGGTGCGGGCGACCTGCGGGACGGACACGGACCGGGCGGCCCCGTGCAGCACCGACACCTACGAGGTGACGGTCCGTGCCGGACGGGTCGTGGCCGCCGCAGACACCCCGGGCAGCGGACCGATCGCCGCGGACACCACCGTGCTCGTGGGCCGGGAGGCGGGCGCGCAGCACCTGCGCAAGCTCGCGGTCGGCTCCGCGGTGACGGTGAAGCACCGCCTGGTCGCCGCCTCGTCGCGCATCCCCTACCGCTTCGCGCTCGGCGGGTATCCCCTGCTGGAGGACGGCCGTCCGCTGCCCGGCCTCGACGACACGACGTCCGCCGTGCGGACGGCCGTGGGGATCGCGGACGGCGGTCGAAGGCTGTATCTCCTCGCGCTGGACGGGGCGCCCGCCTATCGCAGCGGGCTGACGATCGCCGAAGTCGCGGCCACGATGCGGACGTTGGGCTCGGTCGACGCCTTCAGCCTGGACGGCGGCGGTTCGACGACCATGGCGGCGAGGATGCCGGGCACGGGTTCCGTCGCCGCTCTCAACCACCCCTCGGGCGGCGCCGAACGCCCCGTCCCGAACGGCATCGGGGTGTTCTCGAGGAGCTGAGCGCGACCCGGTTCAGGGGCGCAGGCTGCTGACGATGTCGGCTGTCGCCGTCATGCCGCTGTGGATGGTGGGCGCGATGTTCGTGCCGGCGAGGTAGAAGCCGAGCAGCGCGCACACCAGCGCGTGGGAGACCTTGAGTCCGCCGCTGCGCAGGAAGATCACCGCAAGGATCAGCAGCAGCACCAGCACCGAGATGGAAATCGCCATGGACAGCCTCCTCCGCCACGCCGCCGGGACCGTTTCGCGGCGTTCGGCCGCAAGTGTGGCGTAGCGGAGGGTTCGTCCGTGCGGCTGAAGTGTCCTCCGAACGAGTGGTGTCCGCGCCCGTTCGAGGCGGTCTACCGGTGGGCGTCCAGGAAGGCCTCCAGGCCTGCCAGGTCGTCGGTGTTGAAGTAGTCGACGCCGGCGGCGAGGAGTTCGGTCCACAGCGCGTCCCGGGCCGGGCCCGGCAGGTCAGGGGTGGCCCAGAAGCGGACCCGTTGTCCGCGCGTGTGGGCCTGCCGGACGATGCTGCGCAGCTTCTGCCGCTCGGCCTCGGGGAAGGTGCCCGTGCCGAGCCAGGTGAAGTTGAGTGTCCAGTTGTCGCTGATCAGCGGGATGAAGGAGGCGGGTGCCGAGGTGCCGAGGTCGGTGAGCCGGCCGTCGTAGAAGGCCCGCCGGACGGTCTGGGCCGCCATCGGCACCCGGGCGGCGCGGTCGCCGGAGATCACGGCGGTGACCGCGCCGGGTACGACCTTGCCGTGGACGTACGTGGTGAACAGGTGCTTGTACCGCCGGAGATGGCGGTCGAGTTCGAGGTAGGTCGAGGAGCCCTCGGTCTTGATGTCGATGAGCAGTTGGAGGGGGCGGCGGTGTCCCCGGTACACGGAACCGTGGTGGGCCTTCACGATCCCGGCCAGCGGGTCGAGGTAGAGGGATTCGAGGGTGCGCGTCGGGTCCAGGGCGTCCACGGTGTGGCCGATGAGGAGTTGGTCGCCGACGAGGAAGATGTCGGCCTCGACGCTGCCGAAGCGGTGGTCGAGGGCGTCGAGGAGGGGGCGCGGATGCTCGTAGTCGTTGTGGGCGTGGGCGCGCCACAGCGGGCGCGGGCGGTGCTTGCGGTCGGCGGCCCACGCGCTGCCGGCGGGCGGGGCGAGCACCGCGGCGGCCGTGACGCCGAAGGTGGTGAGGGCTCTGCGACGGGTGATGCGGGCCATGTTCTGCCTCCCTGTGGGGTGGGTCGGAACCACAGGGAGTATGGGGCCATCTGCACCTCAATGAACCTGTACGCGCTAGGAGTTGGCCGGACCGCCGCCACCCGTTCACTCCTTGCGCGCGGCCGCACGGAAAAGCCCGCCCCAGGTGGGGCGGGCTGTACCGGACTTGGGGAAAGGATGCTCAGGGCGCCTGGAGGTCGACGAGTTCGGCCAACCGGGCGCGGTGCACGCCCGCCGTGCCGTACGCGATCGAGTCGGACTTGGCCCGCTTCAGATACAGGTGCACGGGGTGCTCCCACGTCATGCCGATCCCGGCGTGGAGTTGGAGCGCCTCCTCGGCGGCGTGCACGGCGACGGACGCCGCGTAGGCCTGGGCCACGGCGACCGCCACGTCGGTGTCCTCGCCGGTGGCGAGCGCGTCGGCCGCGTTGCGCGCGGCGGCACGGAGGTTGACGACCTCCAGCCACAGCTGGGCGAGCCGGTGCTTGAGCGCCTGGAAGCCGCCGACGGGCCGGTTGAACTGCTTGCGCTCCTTGAGGTAGCGCACGGTCTCGGTCAACGTCCATTCGGCCAGGCCGAACTGCTCGGAGGCGAGCAGCCCGGCCCCGGCCCGGAGGGCCCGGTGCACGGCGGCCTCGGCGTCACCGAGCAGGCGGCCCGGCGCTCCGTCGAGCGTGACGGTCGCGAGCGGCCGGGTCAGGTCGAAGGAGATCTGCGGGGTGACGGTCGCGGCGGAGGCGTCCACCGCGTACAGCCCGCCGTCGTCCGCGGGCACCAGCAGCACATCGGCCGCCCGGGCGTCCGCGACCGCCGTCAACTCCCCGTGCAGGGCACCGTTCTCATGGCGTACGACCTTGTAGGCGCCGCCCGGCGCGATGTTCAGGGCGACGGCGAGGGCGCCGATCTTCCGCCCTGTCGCTAGCTCGGCGAGGAGGTCGTCGGCGGCGCAGGCGAGCAGGGCCTCGGTGGCGACGACCGCGCTGGTGAGGTAGGGCACGGGGGCGACCGCGCGGCCCAACTCCTCGAGGACGACGGCGACTTCGCGGTGCGTGGCGCCCTGGCCGCCCTTGTCCTCCGGGACCAGGAGCCCGGCGAGGCCCATGCCGTCGGTGAGCGCCTTCCAGGCCGCGAGGTCGTGCGGGGTGTCCGACTCGGTGCGGGCGATGACGCCGGGCGCGTCGCAGTGGTCGGCGAGCAGGTCGCGCACGGCGGCCCGGAGGGCCTCTTCCTCCTCGGAGTAGAGAAGATCGGTCATCGGGCGAGGTCCTTCCAGGCGACGTCCTTGTCGGTGCGCGGCTCCGCGGGCAGGCCCAGGACGCGCTCGGCGACGATGTTCAGCAGGACCTCGCTGGTCCCGCCCTCGATGCTGTTGCCCTTGGAGCGGAGGTAGCGGTAGCCGGCGTCGCGGCCGGTGAAGTCCACCAGTTCGGGCCGGCGCATGGTCCAGTCGTCGTACAACAGGCCCTCCTCGCCCCGGAGTTCGACTTCCAGGCCGCTGATCTCCTGGTTGAGGCGGGCGAAGGCGAGCTTCATGCCGGCGCCCTCGGGGCCCGGCTGTCCGGCGACGAGCTGCTGGCGCAGGCGCTCGGCGGTGAGGCGGGCGACCTCGGAGTCGACCCAGAGCTTCAGCAGGCGCTGGTGCAGGTCCTGGGTGCGCAGTTCGGGGCGTTCGCGCCAGGTCTTCGAGACCGGGCCGATCATGCCGCCCTCGCGGGGCAGGCGCATGCCGCCGATGGCGACGCGCTCGTTGTTGAGGGTGGTCTGCGCGACCCGCCAGCCGTCGCCGATCGCGCCGAGGCGGCGGGAGTCGGGGATGCGGACGTCGGTGAGGAAGACCTCGTTGAACTCGGCCTCGCCGGTGATCTGCCGGAGCGGGCGCACGTCCACGCCCGGGTCGGTCATGTCGCAGATGAAGTAGGTGATGCCGGCGTGCTTGGGCACGTCCGGGTCGGTGCGGGCGATGAGGATGGCCCAGCGGGAGTTGTGGGCGCCGGAGGTCCACACCTTCTGCCCGTTGACGACCCAGTCGTCACCTTCTCGCACGGCTCGCGTACCGAGTGCGGCGAGGTCGGATCCGGCGCCGGGCTCGCTGAAGAGCTGGCACCAGACCTCCTCCCCCACCCACAGGGGCCGCAGATAGCGCTGCTTCTGCTCCTCGGTGCCGTACTTGAGGATGGTGGGCGCGGCCATGCCGAGGCCGATGCCGTTGCGCCGCGGGTCGTTGTCGGGGGCGCCCGCGGCCTCCAGTTCGGCGTCCACGACGGCCTGGAGGGAGCGGGGCGCGTTCAGCCCGCCGAGCCCCTCCGGGTAGTGCACCCAGGCGAGCCCGGCGTCGAAGCGGGCCTTGAGGAAGTCGAGCCGGTCCGTGCTCGCGGGCGGGTGAGCGGCCAGCAACTCGACTGTACGGCGCTGGAGTTCGGCGGCGTCGGTCATGCCTGGTCTCCCGTGGGTACGACGGCGATCCGGCCGGTGGTGACCCCGTCACCGAGGCGCTGCACGGCGTCGGCGGCACCGGCGAGCGGCACGCGCTCGCTGATCAGCGGCCTGATCGCGCCGCGGGCGGCCAGTTCGGTGAGCTGTTCGTGGCAGTGCTGGACCAGCTTGGGGTTCTTGGTGTTGTACAGGCCCCAGTGCAGGCCCAGGATGGCGTAGTTCTTCACCAGGGCGTGGTTGAGGGCGGGGCTCGGAATGGTCCCGCCGGCGAAGCCGACGACCACGATGCGTCCCTCGAAGGCGACGACCTTGGTCGACTGCGTGTAGGCCTCGCCGCCCACGGGGTCGTAGATCACATCCGCGCCCCGGCCCCCGGTGGCCTCCCTCACGGCGGCGACGACGTCCTCGCTGCGCCGGTCCACCACCACGTCACAGCCCAGTTCCCGGGCCACGGCAGCCTTGGCGGCGCCGCCGACGACCCCGATGACAGTGGCCCCGGCCGCCTTCCCGAGCTGTACGGCCGCGCTGCCGACCCCTCCGGCGGCAGCGTGGACGAGCAGGGTCTCCCCGGCCTCCAGGCGGGCCCGGCGGTGCAGACCGAACCAGCCCGTCTGGTAGCCGATGTGCAGGGCCGCGGCCTCGGCGTCGTCCAGCGAGTCCGGGGCGGGCAGCAGGGCTGCGGCGTCCGCGACGGCGTACTCGGCGAAACCGCCGTGCGGCAGCGCGGGGTTGGCGATCACGCGCCGCCCGTCCTCGGTCTCGCCGCAGATCTCCACGCCCGGCGTGAAGGGCAGTGGCGGACGGACCTGGTAGTGGCCGCGGCACATCAGGACGTCCGGGAAATTGATGTTCGCGGCGCGCACCTTCAGCAGGACCTGGCCGTCGCCGGGCACGGGACGGGCCACGTCCTCGAGGCGCATCACCTCGCTCGGCTCGCCGTTCTCGTGCACTTGCCATGCCTGCATGGGGGGCCTCCACAGGACTGCGTCGTCATGCCGGGGTCTGACCGGGGTTCTTCGCATACTAAGCGGTTGCTTGCCGATCAGGGAACAGCTCGTGGGAGAAAGCGGAACCGACCCACCTTACGAGTAACCGCATTGACAGGTGACACACCTCCATGGGAGGTTCTCGTCACCGGTCAGAACGGTTACTTCTCAGTGAGGAAAGCCATGGCAGTCGTACGGTTCCATCTCGTCTCCACGCTCGGCCCGAAGGACGTGCTGGAGGTGCTGACCGACTTCAGCCCCGCGCGCGCGGAGGTCTGGCCGACCATCGACGCCGAGCACTTCGAGGTGCACGAACTCGGCGACACCTGGGCCGAGGTCACCGAGGGAACCGCCGCCGCCTGGGAGCGGGCCCGCTACGAGTGGGAGCCGAACGGGGACAGGGTCACCGTCACCACGCTCGACTCCAAGCTCTTCGGGGCGGGCGGCGGCTGGGTGTTCCGGATGAGCCCCGAGGGCACCGGCACCCGCATCGACGTCGAACTGACCCGGCAGCCGCACACCCTCAAGGGCCGGATGCTGGCCGCCCTGCTGCCCGCGGTGGCCCCCGGTTCCCTGCGCAGGTCGTTCGCGGGGCCGTTGCGGGCCGAGTGACCAGCCGGCCGGGGCCAGCCGGTTCGTCGGTCGCGGGGGGTGACGATTCTTGCCCCTCCCGGCGGTCACCTGTCAGAATGGTGATGTGAACCTTGACCACGTCTTCGTCTGCGGACATCCGGCCCTCGACTTCGCGGCGACCCTCCGGGCCCGGCGTTCGGCCCGCTTCGAGATGTTCGTGTCACCGGAGCGGCTCAACGCCTGGTACCTGGAGTCCGGCCTGGTGGACGCGATCACTCCCGGCGAGGAGGACGACGTCCGGGCGGCGACGACGGTGCGCGAGGCCGTCTACCGGCTGGTCACCGACCGACGGCTCGGCGAGGAGTTCGACCGGCAGGCGCTCGCCGTGCTCAACGCCGCGGCACGCAAGGCGCCCGCGACGCCGCAGCTCACCCTGGCGGGCCGGCACACCGACGCGACCCCCGAACAGGCGCTCGCGACCGTCGCCCGGCAGGCCGTCGAGCTGCTGAGCGGGCCGGACGTCCCCCTCCTGAAGGAGTGCGGCAACCCGGAGTGCACCCGCGTCTACATCGACCGCTCGCGCGGCATGCGACGGCAGTGGTGCGGCATGGAGTCGTGCGGCAACAAGATCAAGGCGGCGGCGTACCGGGCACGCAAGAAGGACACGTCCGCCGCGGCCGCGCACTGACACACCCACGAGGTCGGCCCGCCGCGCTCCCGCGGCGGGAGGGATGCGCCGAAGGGGCCGTGACCTTGAAGGTCACGGCCCCCCGACATCATGTCCGGCCACTCTCTTGGGCCTACAGCCCGAGATCGAGGGCCAGGCACGAGTAGTACTTCCAGCTGCCCGCCGGGTCGTACGAGGCGTTCGCCCCGCCCGCGGGAGCGGCCTCCACCTCTTCCGTCATGTCCTCGAAGCGAATGCGCTCGGGGAGGCTGCCGTAGCGGGCGTGCCGGGCTGCCGAGTCGGCGTCCATGGTGAGGTCCCTGTTCATGACCGTTCTCCCCTTCACGAAATGCACCCCGATGGGACGACCACCAGCATGCGCATTCACGGCGTCACCTGTCAAGCCGGTGACGCGAGCGGGATCGCCCCTGCGGGGGTGTCCGCACGCATGCCTCCCACAGGCGGGGGTACGAACCCTGCCTGACGGGACGTATCCGAAGTGGTCGTAGGGCAAGGAGTGCCGGAAGTGATTCGAAAGCTGCAGGCGGTCGCGCTGGACTGTGCCGATCCGGTACGGCTCGCCGAGTTCTACGCGGAGCTGCTCGGCGGCCGGGTGGTCGCGGACGCCGAGGATCCCGACTGGGTCGAGGTACACGGGTTCGAGGGCACACCGCTGGCCTGTCAGCGGGTGGACGGTTACCGGCCGCCGCGATGGCCGAGCCAGGACCACCCGCAACAGCTGCACCTGGACTTCGACGTGGACGATCTCGACGGCGAGGAGAAGCGGGCCCTCGCCCTCGGCGCGACCGTGCTGGAACGCACGGACCAGCTCCGCCCGGAGGCCAACTGGCGGGTCTACGCGGACCCGGCCGGCCACCCGTTCTGCCTCTGCTTCCACTGAGCCCGCCGCCCCCTATTCGGTTGCCGCGGGCCAGCCCGGTCCTATAGGAATCTCGCATGCTCAAGGGCGGCAAAGTCGGGCTCAGGGCCCGTCACGAGGACGACATCCCGGTTCTGCGAACCGAGCTCTTCAACGACGTGGTCAACGCGTCGCGCGCGGAGGGCGGGCCGTGGCGGCCGATCACGCCCGGTTCGAAGGACCCGCGGCTCGTGGTGGACGACAAGGAGCAGGGGCACGTTCCGTTCTCCGTGGTGGAACTGGAGGGCGGGACCCTCGTGGGCACCGCGACGCTGTGGGGCATCGACACCCACAACCGGACCGCGCACATCGGCCTCGGACTGCTGCCGTCCTGCCGTGGCAAGGGCTACGGCACCGACGTGGTCGCCGTCCTGTGCCACTACGGCTTCGTCGTGCGCGGTCTGCACCGGCTCCAGATCGAGACCCTGGCGGACAACGCCGCGATGCTGCGGTCCGCCGAGCGCAACGGATTCGTCCGCGAGGGCGTGCTGCGCTCCTCGGCCTGGGTGATGGGCGAGTTCCTGGACGAGGTCCTGCTCGGCCTCCTCGCCCGCGACTGGAACCCCGCCCCGCTCACACCGTGATCGTCTTGTACTCGGTGTAGGTCCCCAGCCCCACCGCCCCGTACTCCCGGCCGACACCGCTCGCCTTGAACCCGCCGAACGGCCCGTCGAAGGCGACCGACGCCCCGTTGACCGTGACGGTGCCGGTGCGGATGCGGCGGGCCACCGCGAGGGCGTGTTCCTCGTCGGCGGACCAGACGCCACCGGAGAGGCCGTACTCCGAGTCGTTGGCGATGCGGACGGCGTCGTCCTCGTCGTCGTAGGCGATGACGACCAGCACCGGACCGAAGATCTCCTCCTGTGCGATCCGCATGGAGTTGTCGACGTCGGCGAAGACGGTGGGCGTGACGTAGTTGCCCTTCTCCAGGCCCTCGGGAATGTGTGGGCCGCCGGTGACCAGGCGGGCGCCCTCGTCGATTCCGAGCCGGATGTAAGCGCGCACCCGCTCCTGCTGGTCGGGGCGGATCATCGGCCCGATGAAGGTGTCGGGGTCCCCCGGGTCCCCCACCCGCAGCGACTCCACCAGCTCCTTCAGCGCGCTCACGACCTCCTCGTACCGGCTGCGCGGGGCCAGGACCCGGGTCTGGGCGATGCACGACTCGCCGTTGTTGAGCAGAGAGGCGAACCTCAGTCCCGCGACCGCCTTCTCGATGTCGGCGTCGGGGAGGATCACCGCGGCGGACTTGCCGCCCAGCTCCAGGCTGACCCGCTTCAGCTGCTCACCGGCGATCGCGGCGATCCGGCGGCCGGCCCGCGTCGAGCCGGTGAAGGCGATCTTGTCGACGTCCCGGTGCGAGATCAGGTACTCGCTGGTCTCCCGGTCCGCCGGCAGCACGCTGACCACACCCTCGGGCAGGCCCACCCGCTCCAGCAGTTCGGCCAGGAAACCCATGCTCAGCGAGTTCTCCGGCGAGACCTTGAGGACCACGGAGTTGCCGGCGAGCAGGGCCGGGATGATCTTCGAAGTGGCCGAGGAGAACGGGGAGTTCCACGGGATCACCGCGGCCACCACGCCGACCGCCTCGCGCCGCACCACGCTGCGCACCGGGGACGCGGGGTCGGAGGGCACGAGCGTCTCCTCCCAGCCGAACTCCTCCGCCGCCTTCAGGTAGGCGTTCGCCTGCCGGGTCAGTCCGGGCTGCCCGGCGCGGGTGAACCACCCCGCCGAGCCGTTCTCCAGCGAGATCAGGTGGGCGATGTGCTCCGCGTGCTCCTCGCGCAGTGCGTTGAACCGCCGCAGGGCCTCGATCCGCTCCGCGGGCGGGGTCAGTCGCCACGCGCCCTCGTCGAACGACCGGCGCGCCGCGGCCACCGCGCGGTCCACGTCGTCCGGCCGCGCCTGCACGGCACGGCCGATCACCGACCGGTCGTGCGGCGAGGGGATGTCCAGGGGTTCCGGGTCGCTCGGTTCGGCCCAGGAGCCGCCGATGAAGAGCCGGTCGTAGGTGAACATGCGCATCCTTCCGAAGTTAACTGTCACATCAATGTAGCACTTATCGAGCGCGTTCCAGCGTCACCGGTTTGACAGGTGACGCGCGCGATGCCAAGGTCATCACAGCGAGAGCCACGGGGGTCTCGCTCGACGGAGGTTCAGATGATCAACAGGCGTACCTTCAGCAAGGCCGTCGGCCTGGGCACCGGGGCGGCAGCCGCCTCATTGACGGGCCTTCAGGCCGGCGCGTCCGCGGCCACACCCGCCGCGGGCGTGGCCACCGCCGGCCCCGGCGCACACGCGGACTTCGGCAGGCTCAGGCACATCAAGGCAGGCGTCCTCGACGTCGCCTACGCGGAGGCGGGTCCCGCCCACGGCCCGGTCGTCATCTGCCTGCACGGCTGGCCGTACGACATCCACAGCTTCGTCGACGTGGCCCCGCTCCTCGCCGACCTGGGGTACCGCGTCATCGTTCCCCACCTGCGCGGTCACGGCGGCACCCGGTTCCTGTCCCGCAACACCCCGCGGACCGCCGAGCAGTCCGCCGTCGCGCTCGACATCGTCGCCCTGATGGACGCCCTGAAGATCGACAAGGCCGTGCTCGCCGGTTTCGACTGGGGCTCCCGCACCGCCGACATCATCGCCGCGCTGTGGCCCGAGCGCGTCAAGGCCCTTGTCTCGACCGGGGGTTACCTGATCACGAACCGCAAGGCGCAGCTGGCGCCCGCCGCCCCGGCCGTCGAGCACAACTGGTGGTACCAGTGGTACTTCGCGACCGAGCGCGGCAAGCAGGCCATGGAGGACGTCGACCAGCGCATCGCCCTGTGCCGTTACGTGTGGACGCTCGTCTCCCCCACCTGGGCCTTCGACGACGCGACGTTCCAGCGCACCGCCGAGGCCTTCAAGAACCCCGACTACGCGGCCGTCGTCCTGTTCAACTACCGCTGGCGCATCGGCCTGGTCGAAGGGGAACGCCGGTACGACCGCTACGAGCGGCTGCTCGCCGCGCAGCCCCCTGTCGGTGTCCCCACGATCACGCTGGACCCGGCCCTCGATCCCTTCACCGCACCCGGCGACGGCTCCGCCTACCGCGACCACTTCACGGGCCCGTACGAGCACCGCGCGATCGCGGGCATCGGCCACAACCTCCCGCAGGAGGCGCCGGCGGTCTTCGCCCGGGCGGTGGCCGACGCGGACCGCCTGGCATAACACCCACATCACCCTTCAAAGCAGTGACGGGCATCGGACGGCCCGTGGTTCGACTACCCGAGAGGAGTTTGCCGTGGTGAGCATCAGAGGTGGACGCAAGCGCGTGGTGACCGGTGTGGTCTCGGCGCTCACGGCAGGGCTCGCGCTGGGCGCGTTCACGCTGGGCGGCACCGCCGAGGGCACGGCGGGGACCGGCGAGGCGGGCCCGCGCCCCCGGCCGACCGTCGTCCTGGAGCACGGCGCCTTCGCCGACGGCTCCAGCTGGAACGGCGTGATCGCCGCACTGCGCGCCGACGGCTACCCGGTCGTCGCCGCCGCGAACCCCCTGCGCGGCCCCGCCTCCGACGCCGCCGCCCTGCGGACCGTCCTGGACCACGTGAAGGGTCCCAAGATCCTGGTCGGTCACTCCTACGGCGGCAACGTCATCAGCGCGGCGGCCACCGACAACTCCCAGGTCAAGGCGCTGGTGTACGTGGCCGCGTTCCTCCCCGCGCCCGGGGAGAGCGCCCTGGAGCTGACCGGCAAGTACCCCGGCTCCACGCTCCCGGACGCCCTGGACCCCGTCACCTACACCCAGGCCGACGGCACCACCGCCACCGACCTGTACATCCGGCAGGACACGTTCCGCCACCAGTTCGCCGCCGACGTCCCGGCCGACCGGGCCGCACTGATGGCCGCCGCACAACGTCCCATCGCGCAGTCGGCGCTGGAGGAGAAGGCCACCTCCGCCGCCTGGCGGGCCATCCCGTCCTGGGACATCGTCACCACCCGTGACCTCAACATCCCCGTGGCGGTGCAGCGTTACATGGCCGAGCGCGCACACGCCCGCACGACCGAGGTCGCCGCCTCCCACTCGGTCGCCGTGTCCCACCCGCGTCTCGTGGCCGACGTCATCGAGCGGGCCGCCCGCGCGACGGTCCGCTGACCCCGCCGAAGCGCCTCACCGGCATGGCACTACCAGAGAGAGCTGTCACACCCGCCCCCTAGACTGGGCCCGGTGAGAGCCGACGCAGCGCGCAATCTGGAAGCCGTCCTGACCACCGGGGCCCGCATGCTCGCCGCCGACCCGGGCACCAGCATCGCCGGTATCGCGGCGGAGGCGGGCGTGGACCGGCGTACCGTCTACCGGCGTTTCGCCTCCCGCGAGGACCTGCTCGCCGCCATCTACGAAGCCCGTCTGACGGCGATCGAGAAGGCCATCGAGGACGCGCGGCTGCGCGAGGCACCGGTGGCCGTCGCCCTGCACCGCTACGTCGAGAACATCATCGCCGTCAACCGCACCTGGCCCGTCGACCTCGCCCGCATGCTCGCCGACGAGTCGGTCCACGCCCGCCGCGACGCCTGCATCGCCGAGGTCGACGCCTTCCTGGACCGCGCCACCGCCGAGGGCCTCCTGCGCCCGGACGTCCCCGGCGGCTGGACCGGCGCTCTCCTGCCCCAGCTCATGCACCTGGTGTCACGTCAACTGCCCCGGCTGAGCCCCGCGCAGGCCGCGGACGTCGTCGTCGACACCCTGCTGAACGGCCTCGGCCGCTCCTGAGGCGGCCACCGCGGTACGGGAGCGGTGCGGGTGGGCGGGGTAGACGCCGAGGATCCGCACCTCGGTGGAGAAGAAGCCCAGTTCGTGCAGGGCGAGGGCGACGTGCCGCTCGTCCGGGTGGCCCTCGATCTCGACGTAGAAGCGGCTGGCGTCGAGCCCCGCGCCGACCTGGTAGCTCTCGATCTTCGTGAGGTTCACGCCGCTGGTGGCGAACCCGCCGAGCGCCTTGAACAGCGCGCTGGGGATGTTGCGCACGGAGAAGAACAGGCTCGTCATCGTAGGCCGCCCGGTGTCCGGGGCCACGACGGCGTCCCGGGACAGGACGACGAACCGGGTGGTGTTGTCGGGGTCGTCCTCGACCCCGGCGCGCAGCACGTCGAGGCCGTACCGCTCGGCCGCCGCGGGCGGGGCGAGCGCCGCGTGCCGCGGGTCGCCGAGCTCGGCCACCTCGCGCGCCGCGCCGGCGGTGTCGTCGCTGACGAGGGTGCGCCAGCCGCCCTCCCGCAGCACCTTGCGGCACTGCCCGAGGGCGTGGACGTGACTGCGTACGCACTCCACCTGGTCCGCGGTCGCCCCGGGCACGCCCATCAGGTCGAAGCGGATGGCCAGGAAGTGCTCGGCGACGATGAACAGCCCCGACTCGGGCAGCAGATGGTGCACGTCGGCCACGCGTCCGGCCGCGGAGTTGTCCACCGGAATGACGGCCACGTCGGCGGTGCCGAGGGTCACCGCGTCCAGGGCCTGCTCGAAGCTCGTGCAGGGCTGCTCGGCACACCCGGGGTACAGGGTGTGCGCGGCGGTCGCCGAGTTGGATCCGGGTTCACCTTGGTACGCGACGGTCGTCACTGTGCTCGGTCTCTTGTCGTGGGGCGGCGGAAGCTCCGTAACGTATCAGGGTTCCGTCCGCTCAGATCCAGGTGTCCAGCCACATCCGGGAGTGCCAGTCGGCGTACGGGATCGTCTGCCCGGTGTAGAGCGGGAAGAAGTAGATGAAGTTCCAGGCGATGAGCAGGACGAGGGTGCCCGCGGCGACCGCGCCCAGGGTGCGCCGCCTGAGGTCGGAGCCGGCCGGGCCGAGGACCGCGCCGACCGTCATCGCCACCGCCAGGCACAGGAACGGCACGAAGACGACGGCGTAGAAGGAGAAGATCGTGCGGTCCTGGTACAGGAACCAGGGCAGGTAGCCGGCGCCCACCCCGCACAGGACCGCCCCGGCCCGCCAGTCGCGGCGCAGCGCCCAGCGGAAGAGCAGGTAGGCGAGGGCGCCGACGGCCGACCACCACAGCAGCGGGGTGCCGAGGGCGAGGACCGTCTGGGAGCAGTCGACCGCCGTACGGCAGCCCTCCTGGCCCGGTTTCGGCGACTGGTAGTCGAACAGCACCGGGCGGCCCTGGACCAGCCAGCTCCAGGGGTTGGAGTCGTACTTGTGCGGGGTGTGCAGGCCCACGTTGAAGTCGTACACGCCCTGTTCGTAGTGCCACAGGCTGCGCAGCGGGGCGGGGATCCAGGACCAGGTGCCGCCGCGGCCGTCGGCCCAGTGGCGTCCGTAGCCGTCGTCGGACAGGAACCAGCCGGTCCAGGTCGCCAGATAGGTCAGCACGGCGACCGGCACCAGGGAGAGCAGGGACCAGCCGAGGTCCTTGTTCAGCACGGCCAGGTACGGGCGGCGGGAGCCGGTCACGCGGCGGGAGCCGACGTCCCACAGCACGGTCAGGACCGCGAAGAACACCAGGACATACAGGCCGTTCCACTTGGTGGAGGCGGCCAGGCCCAGGAAGACGCCCGCGCCGAGCCGCCAGGGGCGCAGTCCCGTTCCGGCGTGGTCGCCGGTGTGCTCGTCCGGGCGGGCGCGGCCGTCCGCGCCGACCGGCAGGGCGGCCGCGAGGCGGGCCCGTGCGTGGTCCCGGTCGACCAGCAGACAGCCGAACGCCGCCAGGACGAAGAACATGACGACGAGGTCCAGCAGGGCGGTCCGGCTCATCACCACGTGCAGCCCGTCCACCGCGAGGAGCGCGCCGGCCAGGCAGCCCAGCAGGGTCGAACGGAACAGCCGGCGTCCGATGCGGCACAGCATCAGCACGGACAGGGTGCCGAGGGCCGCCGTCATGAAGCGCCAGCCGAAGGGGGTGAGGCCGAACATCCACTCGCCGAGGGCGATGACCCACTTGCCGGTCGGCGGGTGCGCGACGAAGACTCCCGTGTCGGAGAGCGAGACGACCTGGGGGTGGGCGAGGAGCTGCGGGTCGGCGATCTTGCGGTCCGGCCAGGTGCCTTCGTAGCCCAGCCGGAGCAGGGACCAGGCGTCCTTGGCGTAGTACGTCTCGTCGAAGATCACCGCCCGGGGCCGGCCGAGGTGCCAGAAGCGGATCACCCCGGCCACGGCGGTGACGAGCACCGGCCCCAGCCAGTCCCACAGCGAAGGCTTCGGGAAGCGCGGGACGAGGCGTTCACGGACCCCGGTCGCCGGGCGGACCGTGTACCCGTGCCGCCGAAGCCGGTCCTGCCAGTTCACGGGCTGCGCCGGCGTGCGGGTGCCCTCGGCGAGGGAGGAGCTGGTCGTGTGGCTGCTCGTCACCGGACACCCTGCCGTGCGGCGGGGTGCGGTCGCCGCGATATCTCGTCCATCCGGTGAACTTACCCGGGCCGTCGGTCAGTTGTCCCGCGGGGCCGTCGCTCACGCCTTCCGGGGCCGCGCGCGGACGTGCATCCGCTCGCCCTGCGGTCCGAAGAGGCTGAGGAACTCCGCGGGTCCCTCTCCCGTCGAGCCGAACCAGTGCGGCACCCGGGTGTCGAACTCCGCCGCCTCCCCCGCCGTCATCACCACGTCGTGCTCCCCGAGCACCACGCGCAGCCGCCCCGCGAGCACATACAGCCACTCGTAGCCCTCGTGGGTGCGCGGCTCCGGCTCCTCATCCCGGCGCGGCACCAGCACCTTGAAGGCCTGGAGGCCGCCCGGCTGCCGGGTGAGCGGCCAGAAGGTGCGCCCGTGCCGTTCGAGCGGCGCGGACCGCACCCGGGGATCGCCGACCTGCGGGGCGCCGACCAGTTCGTCGAGCGGCACCTGATGGGCCTGCGCGATGGGCAGCAGCAGCTCCAGGCTGGGCTTGCGCAGGCCGGACTCCAGGCGGGACAGGGTGCTCACGGAGATCCCCGTCGACTGGGACAGCGCCGCGAGGGTCACCTCCCGGTCCTTCCTCAGCCGCCGCAGCCGGGGCCCGACCTCCGCGAGAACGTCATCGGTAGTCATGGGTCATATTGCAGAATCGGCAAAGACGTTTGTCAATCCCGTGCGTCGGGTCGACGGTGTCGGTATGACCGAGACATACGAAGTGATCGTCATCGGCGGTGGTGCCGCCGGACTGTCCGCCGCACTCGTCCTGGGCCGCTCCCGCCGCCGCACCCTGGTCGTCGACGCGGGCGAGCCGCGCAACGCGCCCGCCGCGCACATGCAGGGCTTCCTCACCCGGGACGGCATGCCGCCCGCCGAGTTCCTGGCGATCGGCCGCGAGGAGATCAAGGCGTACGGCGTCGAGCTGGTCCGCGACAGCGTGGTGGACCTCGCCCCGGGCTTCGCCGTGACCCTGGCGAGCGGACGCGTGCTCCGGGCTCGGCGCCTGGTGGTCGCGACCGGCCTGAAGGACGAGCTGCCCGACGTCCCCGGCCTCGCCGAGCGCTTCGGCAGGGACGTGCTGCACTGCCCGTACTGCCACGGCTGGGAGGTCCGCGACCAGGCCTTCGGCGTGCTCGCCACGAGCCCGCTCAGCGTGCACCAGGCGCTGATGGTCTCCCAGTGGTCGAAGGACGTGACGTTCTTCCTGCACAGGGTCGCCGAGTCCGACCTCTCGGACGACGACCTGCGCAGACTGGCCGCGGCCGGGGTCGATGTCGTGCCCGGTGAGGTCGCCGGGCTGGTGGTGACGGACGACCGGCTGAGCGCCGTACGTCTGAAGGACGGGACCACCCATGCGCGGGAGGTCGTCTTCACCGCGCCTCGGGCCGTCCCACGAAACGGCCTGCTGGAGCGGCTCGGGGTCGAACTGACCGAGACCCCGTTCGGCGCGTACCCGGTCGTCGACGCGACGGGGCAGACCTCCGTGCCGGGTGTGTGGGCCGCGGGCAACGCGATGGGCTTCGGCGAGCAGGTGATCAACGCGGCGGCGGGCGGCTACCGGGCCGGGGCCACGATCAACGGGGATCTGCTGATGGCTGACCTCGACGCGGCCGCCGGGGTGTAGACCCGGCTCCTCCGGTACACCCTGGAGGCATGCTGCTTGCCCGACTGGCACAGGTGTCCCAGGAGGTCGCCGCGACCTCGGCGCGCTCCCAGAAGATCGCGCTGCTCGCGGAGCTGTTCCGGGAGGCCGAGCCGGACGACGCGCCGATCGTCATCCCGTACCTCGCGGGACGGCTCCCGCAGGGCCGGCTCGGCGTCGGCTGGAAGGTGCTGAGCCGCCCGGTCGCGCCGGCCGCCGAGCCGACCCTGACCGTCCGCGAGGTGGACACGCTGCTCGGCGCGCTCGGCAAGGTCGCGGGCACCGGCTCGCAGGCCGAACGGGCCCGGCTGGTCGGGAAGTTGATGGGCGCGGCCACCGAGGACGAGCAGCGGTTCCTGTTCGGGCTGATCAGCGGGGAGGTGCGGCAGGGCGCCCTGGACGCGGTCGCCATCGAGGGGCTCGCCCAGGCGACGGAGGCACCGCCCGCCGACGTCCGCCGTGCCGTGATGCTCGCCGGCTCCCTCCAGACGGTCGCCGAGGCCCTGCTCACCGACGGGCCGCCCGCCCTGGAGCGTTTCCGCCTCACCGTCGGCCGCCCGGTGCTGCCGATGCTGGCGCACAGCGCCTCCTCGGTGGCCGAGGCGGTCGACAAGCTCGGCGTGTGCGCGGTCGAGGAGAAGCTGGACGGCATCCGCGTCCAGATCCACCGCGACGGCGATGTCGTACGGCTGTACACCCGCACCCTCGACGACATCACCGACCGGCTGCCCGAACTGACCGCGGCGGCGCTGGAGTTGAGGGGGGAGCGGTTCATCCTGGACGGTGAGGTGATCGCTTTCGACGAGGCCGGGCGGCCGCGTTCCTTCCAGGAGACGGCGGGCCGGGTCGGCTCCCGGGTGGACGTGTCGACGGCCGCCGAGGCGGTCCCCGTCTCCCCCGTCTTCTTCGACGCGCTGTCGGTCGACGGCCACGACCTCCTCGACCTGCCGTTCGCCGAACGGCACGCGGAGCTGGCCCGGTTGGTGCCGGAGCCGATGCGGGTGCGGCGGGCGCTGGTGTCGGGACCGGACGAGATCCCGGCGGCGGAGGAGTTCCTCGCCGAGACCCTGAAGCGCGGGCACGAGGGTGTGGTCGTGAAGTCCCTCGACGCGCCCTACAGCGCGGGCCGGCGCGGCGCGTCCTGGCTGAAGGTCAAGCCCGTGCACACCCTGGACCTGGTGGTGCTGGCCGCCGAGTGGGGCCACGGCCGCCGCACCGGCAAGCTCTCCAACCTGCACCTCGGCGCCCGCACGGCCGACGGCGGCTTCGCGATGCTCGGCAAGACCTTCAAGGGCATGACCGACGCGATGCTCACCTGGCAGACCGAACGGCTCCAGGAGCTGGCGGTGGACAGCAGCGGCTACGTGGTGACCGTACGGCCCGAACTCGTCGTCGAGATCGCCTACGACGGCCTCCAGCGGTCGACCCGCTATCCGGCCGGGGTCACCCTCAGGTTCGCCCGGGTGGTCCGGTACCGGGAGGACAAGAGGCCCGAGGAGGCCGACACCGTGGAGACGCTGCTGGCCGCGCACCCCGAGGTGAAGCCGTGAGGACGAGCGCGGGGCTGCTGTTGTTCCGGCACACCGGGAACGGTCTGGAGGTGTTGCTGGGCCATATGGGTGGCCCCTTCTTCGCGCGCCGGGACGCCGGCGCGTGGACGGTCCCGAAGGGTGAGTACGAGCCGGACTCGGAGTCGGCCTGGGACGCGGCCCGGCGGGAGTTCCAGGAGGAGCTCGGGCTGCCGCCGCCCGACGGGGAGGCCGTACCCCTGGGCGAGGTGCGGCAGACGAACGGCAAGGTCGTCACGGCGTGGGCGATCGAGGCGGACCTCGATCCGGCGACCGTGGTGCCGGGGGTGTTCAGCATGGAGTGGCCGCCGAAGTCCGGCCGTGTCCAGGAGTTCCCGGAGCTGGACCGGGTGGAGTGGTTCGGGCTGGAGCGGGCCCGGGCCGTGATCGTGAAGGCGCAGGCCGCGTTTCTGGACCGGCTGGCTGAGCACTCGGCCTGACGTCCACGCGTTGCGGTCGCCCCCGCCGCGCGGGAAGGTCGAAGCACAGTCAGCTCTTCAGGAGGTCGGTCATGCCCATCGCGACGGTGAACCCGGCGAACGGCGAGACGCTCAAGACGTACGAGGCCATGGGCGAGGAGGAGATCGAGCGCAGGCTCCAGCTCGCCGAGGCGACGTTCCGCACCTATCGCACGACGTCCTTCGCGGAGCGCGCCCGTCTCCTGAACCGGGCCGCCGAGCTCCTGGACGAGGGACAGCAGGACATCGCCCGGGTCATGACCACCGAGATGGGCAAGCCGGTCAAGCAGGCCCGTGCGGAGGCCGCCAAGTGCGCCAAGGCGATGCGCTGGTACGCCGAGCACGCCGAGGCGCTGCTGGCCGCCGAGGAGCCCTCGGAGTCCGACGTCAAGGACTCCGGCGCCGCACGCGCGCGTGTGCTCTACCGGCCGCTGGGTCCGGTGCTCGCGGTGATGCCGTGGAACTTCCCGCTGTGGCAGGTGGTCCGGTTCGCCGCGCCCGCGCTGATGGCGGGCAACGTCGGTCTGCTCAAGCACGCCTCGAACGTGCCGCAGACCGCGCTGTTCCTGGAGGACCTCTTCCACCAGGCGGGCTACACCCAGGGCTGTTTCCAGACGCTGCTCGTCGGGTCCGGGGCGATCGACGACATCCTGCGCGACGAACGCGTCAAGGCGGCCACGCTCACCGGGAGTGAGCCCGCGGGGCGGGCCGTGGCGTCCACCGCCGGGGACATGGTGAAGAAGACGGTGCTGGAACTCGGCGGCAGCGATCCGTACGTCGTGATGCCGTCCGCGGACATCGACCGGGCCGCCGAGATCGCGGTGACCGCGCGGGTGCAGAACAACGGGCAGTCCTGCATCGCCGCCAAGCGGTTCATCGTGCACACCGACGTCTACGACCGGTTCGCCGAGCGGTTCGTGGAGGGCATGAAGGCGTTGAAGGTCGGGGATCCGCTGGAGGAGGACACCGAGGTCGGGCCCCTGGCGAGCGAGCAGGGCCGGACCGACCTGGAGGAGCTGGTCGACGACGCGAGGCGCAGCGGGGCGAGTGTGCTGTGCGGCGGGGAACGGCCCGACGGGCCCGGCTGGTACTACCCGCCGACCGTCGTCGCCGAGGTGACCCGCGAGATGCGCATCCACCGCGAGGAGACCTTCGGTCCGGTGGCCACGCTGTACCGGGCCGCCGACCTCGACGAGGCGGTGCTGATCGCCAACGACTCGCCGTTCGGGCTGAGTTCGAACGTGTGGACGCGGGACGAGGCCGAGGTCGACCGGTTCGTACGGGATCTGGAGGCCGGCGGGGTGTTCGTCAACGGGATGACCGCCTCGCATCCGGCGTTCCCGTTCGGCGGGGTGAAGCGGTCCGGGTACGGGCGTGAGCTGTCCGGGCACGGAATCAGGGAGTTCTGCAACATCACGACGGTTTGGCACGGAGCGTGACGCTTGCGCGGCTACGATCCCGGGTGTGAACCGCGAAGTGACTCTGCCTCTGATCGTCGATGACCGCGGGACCTTGCAGGTGGCTGCCGCCGACGTGAGCAAGCTGCTCCGCAGTCTTGGCGGGCGGTGGCTGCACTTGGTCGAGGCCGGGGCCGACGGGCTGGACGAGGATACGGTGGCCGCGCTGACGATCGAGCTGGCGAAGCTGGCGGATCGGATCGATGTCGCGTGCATTGCGCACAGTAGCGGTGGGGCGCCGTAGGGGTTGCTCGTTCGCGGCCGGGTGCGGGTTCGATGTGGTTGCTCGCGCCCACGCGGCGAAGCCGCACATCGATACAGCCCCGCGCCCCTGTCGGGCACATACACGCGTTCGGAGTAATCCCGCGCGAGGTCGCCGCCTCTTCGGGTGATCGTGGTCTGGACCACTCCCTGAGGTGAAGGCAGGCGGTTCATGGCGGCCACCGAAGAGACGATCACCGAGATCCTGCCCCCGATCCGACACTGGCCCGCGCTCCGCCTGAACGGCGTCGACTTCGACCCGGTGCTCACCGAGCTGATGCGCGAGGGCCCCCTCACCCGGATCCAGCTGCCCGACGGGGAGGGCTGGGCCTGGCTGGTCACCCGGTACGAGGACGTACGGATGGTGACCGACGACCCGCGCTTCAGCCGCGAGGCCGTCATGGACCAGCCGGTCACCCGGCTCGGCTTCCTCGACCCGCCGGACCACACCCGGCTGCGTGGCGCGGTGGCTGCCGCGTTCACCGCGCAGGGCGTGGAGCGGGTACGGGAGACGTCCCGGCGGATGCTGGACGAACTGGTCGACGAGCTGGTGCAGGACGGGCCGCCCGCGGATCTCACCGCCGCCGTGCTGACGCCGTTTCCCTCCGCCGTGATCTGCGAGCTGATGGGTGTCCCGGCCGCCGACCGGCACGGCATGCACACCTGGACGCGGCTGATCCTGTCCTCCTCGCACGGCGCGAAGGCCGGTGAGCGGGCGCGGGACGAGATGGGCGCCTACTTCGGCGATCTCATCGGGCTCCGGGAGGGCAGCTCCGGCGAGGACGTGACCTCATTGCTCGGGGCCGCCGTGGGCCGGGGCGAGGTGACCCTGGAGGAGGCCGTGGGGCTCGCGGTGCTGGTGCAGCTGGGCGGCGGGGCGGTGACGCACAACAGCGGGCAGATGTTCTACCTGCTGCTGACCCGGCCCGACCTGGCCGAACGCCTGCGCGCCGAGCCGGAGATCCGCCCCCGGGCCATCGACGAACTGCTGCGCTGGATCCCGCACCGCAACGCCGTCGGACTCTCGCGGATCGCCCTGGAGGACGTGGGGATCCGAGGCGTACGGATCCGGGCGGGCGACGCGATCTACGTGTCGTACCTGGCGGCGAACCGGGACCCTGACGTGTTCCCGTACCCGGAGACGATCGACTTCTCCCGCGGCCCCGACCCGCACCTGTCCTTCGGGTCCGGCCCGCACCACTGCCCGGGCCAGATGGTGGCCCGGCTGACGTGCGCGCTCCTGGTGGACGCGCTGCTGGACCGGCTGCCGGGGCTGCGGCTCGCGGTGGAGCCGGAGCGGGTGCCGTTCCGCAGGGGCGCGTCGGTCCGCGGCCCCGAGGCCCTTCCGGTGACGTGGTGACGGCTCCGGAAGGGCTCCTGGCACTCGGACTTCGTCAGCGGATGGACATCCCCGAGAGCGTCCGGGCGATCACCAGTCGCTGGATCTCGCTCGTGCCCTCGAAGATCGTGTAGATCGCCGCGTCGCGGTGCATGCGCTCCACCGGGTACTCCCTGGTGTAGCCGTTGCCGCCGAGGATCTGGACCGCCTGCGCGGTGACCTTCTTCGCGGTCTCGCTCGCGAACAGCTTCGACATCGAGCCCTCGGCGGCGGTGAACTGCTTGCCGTTGATGGCCATCCAGGAGGCACGCCAGACCAGCAGCCGGGCCGCGTCGATGGACGTCCGCATGTCGGCGAGCTGGAAGGCCACGCCCTGGTTGTCGATGATCGGACGCCCGAACTGCTCACGCGTCTTGGCGTAGTCGAGGGCGACTTCGTAGGCCGCACGGGCGGTACCCACGGCCATGGCGCCCACCGCGGGACGGCTGGCCTCGAAGGTCGCCATCGCCGCGTTCTTCACGCGCTCGCCGTTGCCGGCCTTCGCCCGCTCGCGGGCCCGGGCCAGGCGCTGGTCCAGCTTCTCCTTGCCGCCGAGCAGGCAGTGGCCGGGGACGCGGACGTTCTCCAGGACGACCTCGGCGGTGTGCGAGGCGCGGATGCCGTGCTTCTTGAACTTCTGGCCCTGGGACAGGCCCGGGGTGTTCGGCGGCACGATGAAGGACGCGTGGCCCTTGGAGCCGAGCTCGGCGTCCACGACGGCCACGACCACGTGGACGTTGGCGATGCCGCCGTTGGTCGCCCAGGTCTTGGTGCCGTTGAGCACCCACTCGTCCTTGGCCTCGTCGTACACGGCACGCGTGCGCATGGAGGCCACGTCGGAGCCGGCGTCCGGCTCGGAGGAGCAGAACGCGGCGACCTTGACATCGTTGGCGTCGCCGTACATCTGGGGGATCCAGGTGCCGATCTGCTCCTCGGTTCCGTTGGCGAGAACGCCCACGGCGGCGAGTCCGGTGCCTACGATCGACAGGGCGATGCCCGCGTCGCCCCAGAACAGCTCCTCCATCGCCATCGGGATACCGAGCCCGGTGGGGTCGAAGTACTGCTGGGCGTAGAAGTCGAGGGAGTAGATGCCGACCTTCGCGGCCTCCTGGATGACCGGCCAGGGAGTCTCCTCACGCTCGTCCCATTCGGCGGCGGCGGGGCGGATGACGTCGGCGGCGAAGCCGTGCAGCCAGTCCCGCACCTCCTTCTGTTCGTCGTTGAGCTCCATGGTGAACTCGGCCATGTCCCCTCCAGCGGCGGCGCACGTACATGTTACTAGCGGTAACCCGAGTCTGTTACCCACGGGTAGGAAAAGTCAACTCCGATGACCGGTCAGCAGCCTGTTCGATGCGCGCGACCTGCCGAGTGTTAGTTTGCGCAGGCGTCACCGATTAAGCACGGGTG
This sequence comes from Streptomyces sp. LS-MS-L19, assembly GCF_058382285.1. NCBI lineage: Bacteria > Bacillati > Actinomycetota > Actinomycetes > Kitasatosporales > Streptomycetaceae > Streptomyces > Streptomyces sp. LS-MS-L19. The sequence goes on from NZ_JBYCLL010000001.1 coordinate 1,436,598, forward strand.
GGGAGAGCTCATGGACACCACACAGCGGACCGATCAGCAGCGGTCCGCCGACCGCCGCCGGCGCGAGCTGTTGGAGGCCGCGGACCGAGTGGTGCTGCGTGACGGGCCGCAGGCCTCTATGAACGCCATCGCCGCGGAAGCGGGTATCACCAAGCCGATTCTGTACCGGCACTTCGGCGACAAGGGGGGACTTTACGCCGCGCTTGCCAAGCGGCACACCGACGCGCTGCTGGATTCACTGCGGGCCGCGCTGGACGCTCCGGCGGATCGGCGGGAGCGGGTCGAGGCGACGCTCGACACGTATCTCGCGGCGATCGAGGCGCGGCCTCAGGTGTACCGGTTCCTGATGCATCCCGCGGAGGGGGGACAGACCGCGGACCAGGGGTTCGACGTCGGTCAGCATTCCGTGCCGCTGCTGCGCAGGATGGGTGAAGAGTTGGCGCAGGTCATCGAGGACCGGCTGGATCTCGGGCCCGGGAGTCAGTTGCTGGCGCGGGTGTGGGGGCACGGGATCGTCGGGATGATGTACGCGGCGGGTGACTGGTGGCTGGGGGAACGGCCGTGTGCGCGGGGGGAGTTGGTGCGGAGTATGGCTGACCTGTTGTGGGGTCGCCTGGCGGCGGCCGGGGACAAAGTCGGAGGTCCGGGGTTCTGACCGTCGAATCCCGGGTGCGGGTGTGTGGGGGCTGGTCGCGCCCACGCGGCGGAGCCGCAAATCGACACAGCCCCGCGCCCCTGACTTGATCACCTACGCCTGCGCCAAGAAGTTCGGGCTGCTTGGCGCATGAGCTTTTTCTTGCGCCAACCTGTCAGATGGTCCGCGTAGACCTTGCCCTCCAAGTGGTCCATCTCGTGTTGCAGGCATCTCGCGAAGAACCCCGTGCCGTGGATCGTCACGGGCTCGCCTGTCATCGTGAACCCCTCCACCACCGCGTGGTCGTGGCGTTCCACCCCCGCCTCCAGGCCCGGCAGGGACAGGCAGCCCTCGGGGCCCCTGAGCACCAGGCCGTCCGTCTCCACCAGGCGGGGGTTGACCACATGGCCCAGGTGGCGGGTCTCCTCGTCGTCGGGGCAGTCGTAGACGAACACGCGCAGGGGGACGCCCACTTGGTTCGCCGCGAGGCCCACCCCCTCGTGCGCGTACATCGTCGCGAACAGGTCTTCCACGAGGGTCGCCAGTTCCGGGCCGAAGTCCGTTACCTCCCCGCAGGGTTCGTGCAGTACGGGGCTGCCGAGCAGGGTGAGGGGCCGGACCCGGCCACGGGTGCCCGGAATGGAGCCGTTTCGCATGGCCGCAAGGGTACGGCGATTCGGGAGTGCCTAAGGATCTCGATAGGCTGAGGTCCACACCACGTGGCCGGAGGCTGAGGCGCGGCGCGTACGCAAGGAGGATCGAGAACTGATGACAGGCAACTCGGACCCGCTCTCGCCGCGGGCCAAGCTCGCCGTGACGGCGGGCAAGGCCGTCGCGGCGGCATCCCGAGCCGCGGGTCGCGGCAGCGGTTCGGTCATCGGCGGCAAGGTGGCCCTCAAACTCGACCCCGACCTCCTCGCCCGGCTCGCCCAGCACCTGGACGTCGTCCTCGTCTCGGCGACCAACGGCAAGACCACCACCACCCGGTTGATCGCGGAGGCGCTCGGTGCCGCCGGGCCCGTCGTCTCCAACGCGCTCGGCGCCAACATGCCCGCCGGCATCACCTCGGCGCTGGCCGGCGGCTCGGACGCCCGGTTCGGCGTGATCGAGGTCGACGAGAAGTACCTCGCGGGCGTCGCCCGGGACACCGACCCCAAGTGCATCGCCCTGCTGAACCTCTCCCGCGACCAGCTCGACCGCGCCGCCGAGACCCGCATGCTCGCCGAGAACTGGCGTGAGGGGCTCGCAGGGAGCAAGGCCGTCGTGGTCGCCAACGCCGACGACCCGCTCGTCGTGTGGGCCGCGTCCTCCTCCCCCAACGTCATCTGGGTCGCCGCCGGACAGATGTGGAAGGACGACGCCTGGTCCTGCCCGTCCTGCGGCGGTGTGATGCAGCGGCCGGGCGACGACTGGTTCTGCGGCGAGTGCGGGTTCCGCCGGCCCACGCCGAGCTGGGCGCTCTCCGGCGACCACGTGCTCGACCCGCACGGCTCCGCCTGGCCCATCCACCTCCAGCTGCCCGGCCGCGCCAACAAGGCCAACGCCGCCTCCTCGGCCGCCGTCGCCGCCGTCTTCGGCGTACCGCCGCAGGTCGCCCTGGAACGCATGTACCAGGTGCAGGCCGTCGCCGGACGCTATGACGTGGTGCAGTTCCAGCAGCGCGACCTGCGCCTGCTGCTCGCGAAGAACCCGGCCGGCTGGCTCGAGACCTTCAGCCTGATCGACCCGCCGCCCACCCCGGTGATCCTCTCCGTCAACGCCCGCGGCGCCGACGGCACCGACACCTCCTGGCTGTGGGACGTCGACTACACCCGCCTGACCGGCCACCCGATCTGCGTGATCGGCGACCGCAAGCTGGACCTCGCGGTGCGCCTCGAGGTCGCGAACCAGAACTTCCAGGTCTGCGACAACCTCGACCAGGCCGTGTCGATGAGCCCGCACGGCCGTATCGAGGTCATCGCGAACTACACCGCCTTCCAGGACCTGCGCCGCCGCGTCGGCAACTGAGACACAGGGGACTTTTGTGAGCGACAACCAACTGCGGATCGTCTGGATCTACCCCGACCTTCTCAGCACCTACGGCGACCAGGGCAACGCCCTCGTCATCGAGCGCCGGGCCCGCCAGCGCGGCCTCGACGTGGCCCGCCTGGACGTGCGCAGCGACCAGGCGATCCCGACCTCCGGCGACATCTACCTGATCGGCGGTGGCGAGGACCGGCCCCAGCGGCTCGCGGCCGAGCGGCTGCGCCGGGACGGCGGACTGCACCGGGCCGTGGGCAACGGCGCGATCGTGTTCTCGGTGTGCGCCGGCTACCAGATCCTCGGCCACGAGTTCATCAACGACCTCGGCCAGCGCGAGCCCGGCCTCGGTCTGCTCGACGTGGTCTCCGTGCGCGGCGAGGGCGCACGGTGCGTCGGTGACGTGCTCGCCGACATCGACCCGCGCCTCGGCCTGCCCCCGCTGACCGGCTTCGAGAACCACCAGGGCGTCACCCACCTCGGGCCCACCGCCCGCCCGTTCGCCAACGTCCGGCTGGGCAACGGCAACGGCACCGGGGACGGTACGGAGGGGGCGTACAACGACACGGTCTTCGGTACGTACATGCACGGCCCCGTCCTGGCGCGCAACCCGCTCATCGCCGACCTGCTGCTGAAGCTGGCCCTCGACGTGAACGCGCTGCCGCCGACCGACGACCGCTGGTACGAGGCCCTGCGCAACGAGCGCATCGCGGCCGCTCAGCAGCCTGCCTGAGCAGGGAGTCCACCGCGGTTCCCGGTATCCGCCGGCAGCCCGTCTGACACGGTGTCCGCACAGGTGAGCGGGGTCGTCCAGCAGGCGGACGCATGCTTCGGCCCCGCCCCCTCCTGCCGCTAGGGTGGCGGGGTTCGAGCCGGACGACGTGGTCCGGATCCGGCCCCTGTCGAGAAGGTTGTAGCGGGCTTATGCGCATTGGTGTCCTCACGTCCGGCGGCGACTGCCCCGGCCTGAACGCCGTCATCCGGTCCGTCGTGCACCGTTCCGTCGTCGACCACGGCGACGAGGTCATCGGTTTCCGGGACGGCTGGCGGGGTCTCCTGGAGTGCGACTACCTCAAGCTCGACCTCGACGCCGTCGGCGGCATCCTCGCCCGCGGCGGCACGATCCTCGGCTCCTCCCGCGTCCAGCCCTCGCATCTGCGGGACGGCGTGGAGCGGGCCAAGGGGCATGTCGAGGAGCTGGGGCTCGACGCGATCATCCCCATCGGCGGCGAGGGCACGCTCAAGGCGGCCCGGCTGATGTCCGACGCCGGCCTGCCGATCGTGGGCGTACCGAAGACGATCGACAACGACATCGCGGTCACCGACGTCACCTTCGGGTTCGACACGGCGGTCGGGGTCGCCACCGAGGCGCTCGACCGGCTCAAGACCACCGCCGAGTCCCACCAGCGGGTGCTCGTCGTCGAGGTCATGGGGCGGCACACCGGGTGGATAGCGCTGCACTCCGGCATGGCGGCGGGCGCGCACGCCATCGTCGTGCCGGAACGGCCCTTCGACATCGAGGAGTTGGCCCGGCGGGTCGGCGAGCGGTTCGAGGCGGGCAAGCGGTTCGCGATCGTCGTGGCGGCGGAGGGGGCCAAGCCGGCCCCCGGCTCCATGGCCTTCGACGAGGGCGGCAAGGACATCTACGGGCACGAGCGGTTCGCCGGGATCGCCCGCCAGCTGTCGATCGAGCTGGAGGAGCGGCTGGGGAAGGAAGCGCGGCCGGTCATCCTCGGGCATGTGCAGCGGGGCGGTACGCCGACGGCCTACGACCGGGTGCTGGCCACGCGGTTCGGGTGGCACGCGGTGGAGGCCGTGCACCGGGGGGAGTTCGGTCACATGACGGCGCTCCGGGGGACCGACATCGTGATGGTGCCGCTGGCGGAGGCCGTGGAGACGCTGAAGACGGTGCCGTCGGCGCGGTACGCGGAAGCGGAGTGTGTGCTTTAGCCGTCCGGCGGGTGCGGCGCCGTTGTGGCTGGTCGCGCCCACGCGGCGGAGCCGCACATCGATACAGCCCCGCGCCCCTAGGTAGATCAATCTGCCCCCGGTCCGAGATGTGACCGGGGGCGGTTCTAGTCTGTAGGGCGGACAGACTTGCACAACCCCCACGAATCAGGAGCCGCCGCGATGGATCACAGCGGGCACGGCATGACCATGGATCTGCCGCCGTTCACGCTGGGGCGGGGACTTGAGTGGTCCGCTGACCCGTTCTTTCTGGTCGCCTGCCTGCTCGGGCTCGCCCTCTACGGCTGGGGCGTGGTGCGGCTGCGGCGGCGGGGGGACTCGTGGTCCGTGGGGCGGACCGTCTCCTTCGTGATCGGTGTGCTGTCCATCGCGCTGATGATGTGCACCGGGCTGAACGACTACGGCATGGTCATGTTCAGCGTGCACATGGTGCAGCACATGGTGATCAGCATGCTGTCGCCGATCCTGCTGCTGCTCGGCGCCCCGGTCACGCTCGCCCTGCGGGCGCTGCCGGTCGCCGGCAAGGGGCGCAAGGGGCCCCGTGAGCTGCTGCTCGCGCTGCTGCACAGCCGGTACATGCGGATCATCACGCATCCGGCGTTCACCATTCCGTTGTTCATCGCGAGCCTGTACGGGCTCTATTTCACGCCGTTGTTCGACTTCCTGATGGGGTCGAAGACCGGGCACATCGCGATGATGGTGCACTTCCTCGCGGTCGGTGTCGTCTTCTTCTGGCCGATCATCGGCGTCGACCCGGGACCGCACCGGCCCGGGTATCTGATGCGGATGCTGGAGCTGTTCGCGGGGATGCCGTTCCACGCGTTCTTCGGCATCGCGTTGATGATGGCGTCCGAGCCGATGGTGGGGACGTTCAAGAACCCGCCCGCCTCGCTCCACGTCGACGCCCTCTCCGACCAGAACTACGCGGGCGGAATCGCCTGGGCGTTCAGTGAGATTCCCTCCGTGCTGGTGCTGATCGCACTGCTGTTCCAGTGGTACGGCTCCGAACAGCGGCAGGCCAAGCGCAAGGACCGGGCCGCCGACCGGGACGGTGACAAGGAACTCGAGGAGTACAACGCATATTTGGCCTCATTGAACGCACGCGGGCGTTAAAGGCTTCGTCTTTCCGGAGCATTCAGTAGCATGAAGCGCGTTGGGGGTACCGCCGCCGGGGGGAGCGGTCATGACACTTCGCGCATTTATGCACAGGATCGCCGTTCTGGCGGTTTTCGCAGTGCTGCTGAGCGGCTGCGACAAGGGAAATCCACTGACCGTGGTCAAGGCGGTCGCCGCCGGTGTGCCCACGCTCGCGCCGTTCTTCGACGAGGGCAGCGGGATCGGCAAGGACACCACCACCGTGCGGTCGCAGGCCGTGCGGGGCAGCCTCCAGCAGGGGGACACTCCTGGCCTCTACGGCGGCAGCAAGCAGCCGACCATCTGTGACGTCGCCAAACTCGAGCGCTTCCTCACCGATCCCGTGAACCACAAAAAGGCACAGGCGTGGGCCGACGTGCTGAACATCGACACGGACGGGATACCGGAATATCTGGATCGGCTCACACCGGTTCTGCTGCGTCACGACACTCTCGTCAAGAACCACGACTACAAGAAGGAAAAAGCCGTCCCGTACAACTCCTTGCTCCAGGCGGGAATCGCGATTCTCGTCGATGAACAAGGGCTTCCGGCTGTGAAGTGCTCGTGCGGAAATCCGTTGCGGCCCTTCGAGGGTGACACCGGCCGGATTTCCGTCCAGTTCGAGGACGGCAACAAGAAGTGGGCCGGATATGAGCGGAAGTCGGTCGTGGCCGTGAAGCCCGCTCCGCGGAAGCTGGAACGGATCGCTCTCGTCGACGTCCATGAGCCCGCCCGCGGGATCGAGCGGCCGGTCGGCACGACCGGTGAGAAGGACGCCACGTTCAACGCCAGGAAGCCGCGCGTCGTGCCGGAACTCGCCGGGGCGACCTTCGCCCAGGCCAGTCGGGAGCTGATCGACGCCGGGCTCGCGGCCGGGTACGCCGGGCAGGGGGCTCCGCCCGACGGCGCGCGGGTCACGGCGACGGACCCGCCCGCGGGGAGCGAGCTGGCGTTCGGGCAGTACGTGATGCTGACCGTGGCCGGGGGCAAGGGGAGCACCTCCGGCGGGGGCACCGGGCCCACCACCACTCCCCCGCCGCCGTCGTCCGGTTCACCCACGCCACCCACGAGCAAGCCGCCCTCGTCCAGTGGGAAGCCCGGTGGCACCTCCTCCGCGCCCCCGTCGTCGTCCGCGTCCCCGTCGAGCGGCAAGCCGAAGCCGCGGGAGTCCTCGTCCCCGCCGCCGTCGAATGCGGCGCCCGACTCACCGTCGCCCTCGCCCTCGCCCCAGAAGTCGAGCAGCCCACCTCCGCCCACCAGCGCCCCGGTGACCAGCAGCGCACCCCCTCCACCCCCGCCACCCCCACCACCGCCGCCCCCGTCGACGAGCAGCGCGCCCACCACCGGCGGACCCCCCACCGTCACCTCGCAACCGGCCACCAGTGGGCCCGCGAGCAGCGAGCCCGCCACCGGCGGGCCGAGCGCCACTGTCGCCGCCTAACAGCCCGGAGAACCGAAGAACCGCAGAACCGGGGAGTCACCGGATGCCTTCAGGATCACCGACGTCGGGAGTGGGCCGGGTCATCGCCGGCCGTTATCTGCTGCTGAACCCGCTCGGCAGCGGCGGCATGGGCCATGTGTGGCTCGCCCACGACCAGAGACTCGCCTGTGAGGTCGCGCTCAAGGAGATCGTGTTCCGCGACCCGGTGGAGGCCGGTCACGAGCGGGAGGCACGGGTGGCGCGGGCCCGCGCGGAGGCCCGGCACGCGGCCGGGCTGCGCGGCCACCCGCACGTCGTGACCGTGCACGACGTGCTGGAGCACGAAGGGCTGCCCTGGATCGTCATGGAGTACGTGGCCGACGCCGTGGACCTGCGCGACCTGGTCGACACGCGCGGCCCCCTCGCCCCGGCCGAGTGCGCCCGCGTCGGGCTCGCCGTGCTGGACGCGCTGACCGCCGGGCACCAGCGGGGCGTGATGCACCGGGACGTGAAACCAGCGAACATCCTGCTGGCGCCGGACCGCTCGGGCTCGCCGTACGGGCGCGTCCTGCTCACCGACTACGGCATCTCCGTGCAGCCGGACGCCGGGGAGACCCGCTACACGCTGGCGTCGGTGCTGGTGGGGACGGCGGGCTATCTGGCTCCGGAGCGGGCCACGGGCGGGACGCCCACCCCGGCCGCCGACCTGTTCTCGCTGGGCTGCACGCTGTACCACGCCGTGGAGGGCGTGGGCCCCTTCGAGCGGGAGTCGCATCTCGCCGAGGTGACCGCCGTGGTCATGGAGGAGCCACGGCCCGCCGTGCGCGCCGGTGCGCTCGGTCCCGTACTGAGTGCGCTGCTCGCGAAGGACCCCGGGCAGCGGCTGTCCGCGGCGGAGGCGGAGGCCGCCCTGTCGCGGATCGTGACGCCGCAGGCCGAGCCGTACGTGCGGACGCAGACCGACCTCGGCTCGCAGCCGCCCTGGGCGGCGGTTCAGGTGCCGCCGCCCGGGCCGCCCCCGAACGGGCACCGGTCCGCCAGCGGGCCGGAGCCGCCCTTCGTGCTGCCGCCTCCGCCGCGGGGCGGCCGTCGGCGACGGGAGCGTTCGCACGCCCTGCGGGCCGTCCTCGCCTGTGGTCTGGGGCTGCTGCTGGCGCTGGGCGGGGTCTGGTACGCCATGGCCGACCGGTCGCCGGGAGGCGGGGGCGGGGGCGGGGGCGGGGGCGGTCAGCAGAGCACCCGGCAGCCGTACGGCGAGACGGTCGGGCTCCGGAAGCCGCTGCGGGACGGCGACTGCGTGATCGCCGACTGGCCGGGGTCGGAGCGGTTCCGGGGGACGCCCCGGCTGCGGCTGGACCCGACGTGCGGGACGGCCCCGGACGGACAGGTGATGGCGTTCGTGCCGGCCGGCTCGGCGGAGGAGGCGCGGCGGACGGGGGCGGCTCGGTGCGAGGAGCGGACGCGGGAGGTACGGGAGCGGCTCGCGGACGTCCGCGGCCTGGCCGTCGTACCGACCGAAGGGGGCTTCGAGGCCGCGGGGCGGCGCACGGCCTGTCTGGTGCTGGGTGCGAGCGGGCCGGTGTACGGGCCGATCGGCCCGCATCGCGCCCTGGGCTCACCGTTCGCGGACACGGCGACCATGCAGCGGCGGGACTGTCTGGACGTGCGCACCAACCGGGACGCCCGGCTGGTCTCCTGTGCGGGCTCCTACGACGAGCAGGTGCTCGGATTCACCCGACTGGCCCCCGACGTCACGCTGCCCGAGGCGCGCACCGCGTCGGACACGGCGTGCGCGCGTGAGGTGCCGCCGGGCGACTACGGCTTCGATCCGTCGGTCTACACGGCCGGTTCCTGGACCAGCGAGGGGCCGTGGAAGAACGGCACTCATTTCGTCGTGTGCACCGTCCGCAAGCAGAACGGGGGCACCATGGAGGGGGACGAATCCTGAGGAGGGTGTCGCGATGGCCGGTACCGGTTCCACGGATGGCTCGACCAGAACGATGGGGGTCCTCACCGTCGGCGGACTCGTCGCGGTGACCGCGTACACGGTGGCGCTCGGCAGCAACGGCTGGCTGTGGTTCGGCTGGGTGGTGCTGGGCCTGATCACCCTCGGGATGGTCGCCACCCGCAGTTGACTCAGCCGCCCGTGAGGCGGCCCGCCGAGTGCACGCCCGGCTGGTACTTGGGCACCCGGGCGGTGATCTTCATGCCCGCGCCCACGGCGGTCTCGATGACGAGGCCGTAGGAGTCGCCGTACACCTGGCGGAGCCGGTCGTCGACGTTGGACAGTCCGATGCCGCCCGATGGGCTGACCTCGCCGGCGAGGATACGGCGGAGCAGGACCGGGTCCATTCCGGCGCCGTCGTCCTCGATGACCACGAGGGCCTCGGCGCCCGCGTCCTGTGCGGTGATCTGGATGTGGCACTTGTCGGTCTTGCCCTCCAGACCGTGCTTGATGGCGTTCTCGACCAGCGGCTGGAGGCACAGGAAGGGCAGGGCGACCGGCAGCACCTCGGGGGCGATCTGGAGGGTGACCGAGAGGCGGTCGCCGAAGCGTGCCCTGACGAGCGCCAAGTAGTGGTCGATGGCGTGGAGTTCGTCGGCGAGGGTGGTGAAGTCGCCGTGCCTGCGGAAGCTGTAGCGGGTGAAGTCGGCGAATTCGAGGAGGAGTTCGCGGGCGCGCTCGGGGTCGGTGCGGACGAAGGACGCGATGACGGCCAGCGAGTTGAAGATGAAGTGCGGGGAGATCTGGGCCCGGAGTGCCTTGATCTCGGCCTCGATCAGCCGGGTGCGGGACTGGTCCAGGTCGGCCAACTCCAGCTGGACGCTGACCCAGCGGGCGACCTCTCCGGCCGCGCGGACCAGGACGGCCGACTCGCGGGGCGCGCAGGCGACGAGGGTGCCGTGGACGCGGTCGTCGACGGTGAGCGGGGCCACGACCGCCCAGCGGACCGGGCAGTCCGGGGCGTCGCAGGTGAGCGGGAAGGCCTCGCCGCGGCCGGTCTCCAGCGGGCCCGCGAGGCGTTCCATGATCTCGCCGCGGTGGTGGCCGCCGACGCCGTCCCAGACGAGGACCCGCTTCTGGTCGGTGAGGCAGAGCGCGTCCGTGCCGAGCAGGGAGCGCAGTCGGCGGGCCGACTTGCGGGCGGTCTCCTCCGTCAGCCCGGCCCGCAGCGGGGGTGCGGCCAGGGAGGCGGTGTGGAGGGTCTCGAAGGTGGCGTGCTCGACGGGGGTGCCGAGGCCGCCCAGGCTCTGGGTGCGGGCCGAGCGCCGGCCGAGCCAGAAGCCGGCGGCGAGCAGCGGCAGGATCGCCACGCACAGCCCGGCCAGGAATCCGCTCACGCCTTCACCTCCGCCCTGAGCTCCTCCGGCAGATGGAAGCGGGCCAGGATCGCCGCCGTGCCCGCCGGTACCCGGCTCGCGGTGGCCAGGGACACCAGCACCATGGTGAGGAAGCCGAGCGGCACCGACCAGAGCGCGGGCCAGGCGAGCAGGGAGTGCAGGGCGCCCGTCGCCGGGAAGCCCGCCATGGTCGCGGCCACGGCGACGAATGCCGAGCCGCCACCGACCAGCATGCCCGCGGCGGCGCCGGGCGGGGTCAGCCGCCGCCACCAGATGCCGAGCACGAGCAGAGGACAGAAGGAGGAGGCCGAGACGGCGAAGGCGAGGCCGACCGCGTCGGCGACGGGCAGTCCGCCGACGATGACGCTCGCGGCGAGCGGGGCGCACATCGCGAGGACCGTGCCGAGCCGGAAGTGCCGTACGCCGCGCGAGGGCAGGACGTCCTGGGTGAGCACACCCGCCACGGCCATGGTGAGCCCGGAGGCCGTGGACAGGAACGCGGCGAAGGCGCCGCCCGCCACCAGCGCGCCCAGCAGGTCGCCGCCGAGGCCGCCGATCATCCGTTCCGGGAGCAGCAGGACGGCCGCGTCGGCGTCCCCGGTGAGGGTGAGTTCGGGGGCGTACAGGCGGCCGAGGGCGCCGTAGACCGGGGGCAGCAGGTAGAAGCAGCCGATCAGGCCGAGGACGGCGACCGTGGTGCGGCGGGCGGCGACGCCGTGCGGGCTGGTGTAGAAGCGGACGACGACGTGCGGCAGGCCCATGGTGCCGAGGAAGGTGGCGAGGATCAGTCCGTACGTGGCGTACAGGGGCCGTTCCTCGCGGCCCGCGGCCAGCGAGGTCGACATGCCGTCGCTGGTGCCGCGGTCGGCGGCGGGGACGGTGGTGTCCTTGGCGAAGGTCAGCTGGGTGCCGCGGTCGATGCGGTGGGTGCCGGCGGGGAGTCGGAGTTCCCGGTCCTCGTGCGGGCGGCCGTCGACCGTGCCGGTGACCGTGACGGTCAGCGGGCTCCGCAGCTCGAGGTCGAGGGTGGAGTCGACGCGCACGACGCGTTGTTCGCGGAAGGTCGCCGGTTCCTCGAAGGCGTGACTGGGGGCGCCGTCGCCCTGCCAGGCGAGGATCAGGAAGAGGGCGGGGACCAGGAGGGCGGTCAGCTTCAGCCAGTACTGGAAGGCCTGCACGAAGGTGATGCTGCGCATGCCGCCCGCGGCGACGGTAGCGACCACGACGGCGGCCACGATGACTCCGCCGAGCCACTGGGGTGCCCCGGTGAGGACCGTCAACGTCAGTCCGGCGCCCTGGAGTTGGGGCAGCAGGTAGAGCCAGCCGACGCCCACGACGAAGGCGCCCGCGAGCCGTCGTACGGCTTGGGAGGCGAGCCGTGCCTCGGCGAAGTCGGGGAGGGTGTAGGCGCCGGAGCGGCGCAGGGGGGCGGCGACGAACAGGAGCAGGACGAGATAGCCGGCGGTGTAGCCGACCGGGTACCAGAGCATGTCGGGGCCCTGGACGAGGACCAGGCCCGCGATGCCGAGGAAGGACGCGGCGGAGAGGTACTCGCCGCTGATGGCGGCCGCGTTGAGGCGGGGGCCGACGGTGCGGGAGGCGACGTAGAAGTCGGAGGTGGTGCGGGAGATGCGCAGGCCGAAGGCGCCGACGAGGACGGTGGCGACCACGACGAGCGCAACGGCCGGTACGGAGTAGCTGGAGTTCATCGGTCCTCGACCAGCCGCACGAAGTCCCGTTCGTTGCGCTCCGCCCGGCGCACGTACCAGCGGGCGAGCAGGACCAGGGGGACGTACAGCCCGAAGCCGAGGACGGCCCATTCGAGGCGGTGGGCGTCGGGCATCGCCGCGAAGAGCAGCGGGAGCGGGCCGATGAGCAGGCCCAGGAACGCGAACACCGCCAGGGCGGCGCGCAGTTGGGTGCGCATCAGGGAGCGGACGTAGGTGTGGCCGAGGGTGGTCTGTTCGTCGATCTCGGTGCGCGGCCGGTAGTAGCCGGAGGCGGGACGGCTGCGCCGGGGCGGCCCGGTGACGACGACGCGCCGCTCGACGGGGTCCTGGTGCGGCACGTCAGGGCCTCCTCATCAGCAGGTCCCGCAGTTCGCGTGTGTGGCGGCGGCTGACCTGGAGCTCCTCGCCGCCGACCAGGACGCTCACCGTGCCCGCGTCCAGGCGGAGTTCGCCGACGTGGCGCAGGGCGACGAGGTGGCGGCGGTGGATCCGGACGAAGCCGCGGGAGCGCCAGCGGTCCTCCAGGGTGGAGAGCGGGATGCGCACGAGGTGGCTGCCCTTGTCGGTGTGCAGACGGGCGTAGTCGCCCTGGGCCTCGACGTGGGTGATGTCGTCGACGGCGACGAACCGGGTCACCCCGCCGAGCTCCACGGGTATGTGGTCGGGGTCGGGTTCGTGCACCGGGATGCGGGGCGCGCTGTCGAGGCGCTCGGCGGCCCGGCGGACGGCCTCGGCGAGGCGTTCCTTGCGGACCGGTTTGAGGACGTAGTCGACGGCCTTGAGGTCGAAGGCCTGGACGGCGAAGTCCTCGTGGGCGGTGACGAACACGACGAGCGGCGGCTTGGCGAACCCGGTCAGCAGCCGGGCGAGGTCCAGGCCGTCGAGGCCGGGCATGTTGATGTCGAGGAAGACGACGTCGATCGCCTCGGGCCCGTGCGGCCCGGACTCCAGCGCGCGGTTGATGCGGCGCAGCGCCTCGGTGGCGTCACCGGCCCCCTCCACACTGCCGATCCGGGGATCGGCGCCGAGGAGGTAGAGCAGTTCCTCCAGCGAGGGGCGTTCGTCGTCGACAGCCAGGGCGCGCAGCATGACCCCGGAGTCTAGGAGTAATTCGTACGACTGGACACGTGCCGAGATGCGGACGCCGCCGCTGGATACAGTGCCGACATGAACAGCAGGACCGCCGCGTTCGACGAGCTCGACCGGAAGATCATCACCGCGCTGATGGCGAACGCGCGGACCTCGTTCGCGGAGATCGGTTCGGCGATCGGGCTGTCGTCCACGGCGGTCAAGCGGCGCGTGGACCGGCTGCGGGACACCGGGGTGATCACCGGGTTCACGGCCACGGTGCAGCCGTCGGCGCTGGGCTGGCGCACCGAGGCGTACGTCGAGGTGTACTGCGAGGGCGCGGCCCCGCCCCGGCGGCTCGCGGAGGTGGTCCGCAACCATCCGGAGATCACCGCGGCGATGACGGTGACCGGGGGCGCGGACGCCCTGCTGCACGTGCGGGCGCGGGACGTGGAGCACTTCGAGGAGGTGCTGGAGCGCATCCGCGTGGAGCCGTTCATCCGGAAGACGATCAGCGTGATGGTGCTGTCCCACCTCCTCCCGGAAAGCCCCGAGGCCGGGGCCAGCCAGCCCGCACCCGAGGCGTAGCGAATAAACGCATCAAGCGTGCGTTTCACCGGATGAACTCGCAGCATTCCTGCGTGGACACGCAATTCCTGTTGCTTGTCGGGCCTGTCGCCCGTTTTCTACCGTGGTGTCACCCTCAGTCGACACCGCAGGAAGCGGAGGAACCCCTCTGTGCCCGACTCCCGTGTGCCGCGCCGGCGGCGATTCCTGGTCTGCGAACCCAGACACTTCGCCGTGCAGTACGCGATCAATCCCTGGATGCATCCCGACACCCACGTCGACGTGGACCTGGCGCAGGAGCAGTGGCGGACGCTGATCAGCGCCTACGAGGCCCATGGCCACAGCGTCGACGCGGTGGAGCCGGTCCCCGGTCTCCCGGACATGGTCTTCGCCGCGAACTCGGCGGTCGTCGTCGGCGGCCGCGTCTTCGGCTCCCTCTTCCACGCGCCCGAGCGGCGCCCCGAGTCGACGCACTACGACCTGTGGTTCAAGACCGCGGGCTACGAGGTCCAGCGCCCCCTGTCGGTCTGCGAGGGCGAGGGCGACCTCGTCTGGACGGGCCGGTACGTGCTGGCCGGGACCGGGTTCCGGACCACCCGCGAGGCGCATCGCGAGGTGCAGGAGTTCTTCGGCCACCCGGTGATCAGCCTGACGCTGGTGGACCCGCACTTCTACCACCTGGACACGGCGCTCTTCGTCCTGGACGACGACAACATCGCGTACTACCCGGAGGCCTTTTCGCCGGGCAGTCGCGAGGTACTCGCACGGCTGTACCCGGACGCGGTGCTCGCGACCCGCGACGACGCGATGGCGTTCGGCCTGAACTCCGTCTCCGACGGCCGTCATGTCTTCATCGCCCCGCAGGCCGAGGCGCTCGCCCTGCGCCTCGACGCCCACGGCTATGTCCCCGTCCCCGTCGACCTCTCCGAGCTCCACAAGGCCGGCGGCGGCATCAAGTGCTGCACCCAGGAGATCCGCTCATGACCGCACCCGTAAGCACGCGTTCCTCCGCCGATCTCATCCGCGCCGAGGAGCCGGTCCTCGCGCACAACTACCACCCGCTGCCCGTGGTCGTCGCCCGTGCCGAAGGCACCTGGGTCGAGGACGTGGAGGGCCGCCGCTACCTGGACATGCTGGCCGGCTACTCCGCCCTGAACTTCGGCCACCGCCACCCCGCGCTGATCGAGGCCGCGCACCGGCAGCTGGACCGGCTGACGCTCACCTCCCGCGCCTTCCACAACGACCGGCTCGCCGAGTTCGCGGAGCGGCTGGCCGCGCTGACCGGCCTGGACATGGTGCTGCCGATGAACACCGGCGCGGAGGCGGTGGAGAGCGGCATCAAGGTGGCCCGCAAGTGGGCGTACGAGGTGAAGGGCGTCCCGGCCGACCGGGCCACGATCGTGGTGGCCGCCGAGAACTTCCACGGCCGTACGACGACGATCGTGTCGTTCTCCACGGACGAGACCGCGCGGGCCGGGTTCGGCCCCTTCACCCCCGGCTTCCGGATCGTGCCGTACAGCGACCTCGCCGCGCTGGAGGAGGCGGTCGACGAGACCACGGCCGCGGTGCTGCTCGAGCCCATCCAGGGCGAGGCGGGTGTCGTCATCCCGGACGAGGGCTATCTGGCGGGTGTGCGCGAGCTGACCCGCCGCAAGGGCTGCCTGTTCATCGCCGACGAGATCCAGTCGGGCCTCGGCCGCACGGGCCGCACGCTCGCGGTCGAGCACGAAGGGGTCGTCCCCGACGTCCTCCTCCTCGGCAAGGCCCTGGGCGGCGGCATCGTCCCGGTCTCCGCGGTCGTCGCCCGCCGGGACGTCCTCGGCGTCCTGCGCCCCGGCGAACACGGCTCGACCTTCGGCGGCAACCCGCTCGCGGCGGCGGTCGGCACGGCGGTGGTCGAACTCCTGGAGACGGGCGAGTTCCAGCGCCGGGCGGCGGAGCTGGGCGTAGTCCTTCGGGACGGCCTGGCCGACCTGGTCGGCAAGGGCGTGGTCGGCTTCCGCGCGAGGGGCCTGTGGGCGGGCGTCGACATCGACCCGGCGATCGGCACGGGCCGTGAGGTCAGCAAGCTGCTGATGCAGGAAGGCATCCTCGTCAAGGACACCCACGGCTCCACGATCAGGCTGGCGCCCCCGCTGACGATCACGGCGGAGGAGTTGGGATCGGCGCTGGGAGTACTGGAAAAGGTGCTGAGGCCCTGACCCACCAAGGGGCGCGGGGAACTGCGCGAACGGCCCCCACCGTCCCGCACCCGCCCCCTACCGCACCGCCCTCCCCCGTAGGCGCACTCCCGCCCCACCGGGTGAAGATGTGACGAAGAGGTGATAGACCACTCTCAGCGACAGAGAGGTCGTCCGTGGGCGCACAGGAGGAACACGACACCGCCCGGCATCGGTTCGACGTGGCCGATGCCGCTCCCCTGCTGCTCGACGCCCACGGGATCGTCACCGGCTGGACGCGGGACGCCGAGCGCCTGCTGGACTACGGCGCCTCGGAGGCCGTGGGGATGACCGCGGCCGCCCTGCTCAGCACCGAGGACGCCGGTCGCCTGCCCGAGCTCGCGGAGCGCTGCCGCGCCGACGGCGGCTGGGCCGGGCTGCTGACCGCCGTGCGCAAGGGAGGCCGGCCCGCCCGGGTCATGGTCCGCATCACCGCGGCCGACGCGGGCGGGTCGGCCCGCTGGCTCGTTTTGCTCTCCGAACTCGCCCAGGCCCCCGGCTGGGACATGAGCCGCCCGGTGCTGGAACAGATGGTCACCCGCTCCCCCATCGGCATCGCGATCGTGGACACCGACCTGCGCTGTGTGTGGTCCAACCCGGCCCTGGAGCAGTTCGGCAGCGCGCCGGCCCCCCAGCGGCTGGGGCTGCGGTTCGGGGAGATCCAGCCGGGCCTGGACGCCGAGGCGATCGAGGCGCAGATGCGGCGGGTGCTGGAGACCGGGGAGCCGGTCGTGGAGTACGAGCACGTCGGCCGGGTCCGGGCCGCCCCGCACCGGGAGACCGCGCACACGATGTCGTTCACCCGGATCGACGACGACCAGGGCCACCCGATGGGCGTGTACTACACGGTCGTCGACATCACCGAGCGGCACCGCGCGCGGCAGCGCCTCGCGCTGCTCGACCGGGCCGGTGAGCACATCGGCCGCGGTCTGGACATCCGGCAGACCGCGCAGGAGCTGGCCGACGTGGCCGTACCGGCGCTGGCCGACTACATCACCGTGGACCTGCTGGAGTCGGTGCTGCGGGGAGCGGAGCCGGCCACGACGCACGTGCCGCTGCTGCGGGCCGGGCAGCAGTCGGTCAACGAGGGCGTGCCGGAGGCCGTCGTCGAGGTCGGCGAGGTGGCCGCCTACCGGCCCGGGTCACCCCCGCTGCGGTGCCTGGCCTCGGGCACCTCCTGGCGGGAGGAGCGGCTCGACCCGCTCGCCGCGGAGTGGGCCACCGACATACCCGGCGGTCGCGAGGCCACCTTCCTGGAGCTGGGCCTGCACAGCGTGATGGTCGTGCCGATCCGCGCGCGGGGCGTCACCCTGGGCGTCACGACCTTCTTCCGCCGGCGCCGGCAGGAACCCTTCGACGAGGACGACCTGAACCTCGCCGAGGACCTCGTCTCCCGGGCCGCCGTCTGTGTGGACAACGCCCGGCGCTACACCCGCGAGCGGGAGGCCGCGCTCGTCCTCCAGCGCAGTCTGCTGCCACACCGGCTGCCCGAGCAGGACGCCGTGGAGGTGACCGCCTGCTACCGGCCCGCCGACGAGCTGACCGGCCTGGGCGGCGACTGGTACGACCTGATCCCGCTCTCCGGCGCGCGGGTCGCCCTCGTGGTCGGCGAGGTCCCCGGGCACGGCATCGCCGCCGCCGCGGCCATGGGCCGGCTGCGGACCGCCGTACGGACGCTGGCGGCCCTGGACCTGCCGCCCGAGGAGGTGCTGGGACACCTCGACGACCTGGTCGCGAGGGCCGCGCGCGAGGAGGGGGCGACTCCGGAGGCGGTGGGAGCCGCGACGGTCGCGGTGGCGGCGGGGACGTCCAAGGGCTCGGGGACCTTTGGCGCTTCTACGACTTCCGGGACTTCGGCTGACGAATCCGACAGTGCGCAGGCGGTGGGGTCCGGGTGTGTGTACGTCGTCTACGACCCGGTCGACGGGCAGTGCACGATGGCCGCCGCCGGTCATCCCGCGCCCGCCGTGATCCTGCCCGACGGCACGGTCGCCTTCGTGGACCTGCCGCAGGGGCCGTCGCTCGGCGTCGGGGGCCCGCCCTTCGAGTCGGTCGAGCTGGCCCTGGCGCCCGGCAGCACGCTCGCGCTGCACACCGACGGGCTGCTCGCCCGGGGCGAGGAGTGGGCGCTCGACACGGGCCGGGACCGGCTGCGCCAGGCCCTGGAGCGGCCCGCAACCACCCTCGACCTGCACTGCCGGACCGTCGTGGACTCCCTCGCCCCGGACCGGCCGCACGACGACGTGGCCCTGCTGATGGCCCGTACCCGGCTGCTGGGGCCCGAGCAGGTCGCGGACTGGGACGTGCCGATGGATCCGGCGCGGGTCGCCGAGGCCCGCAAGACGGCGACCCGGCAGCTGGCGGAGTGGGGCCTGGAGGAGTTCGCGTTCACCACGGAGCTGGTCGTCAGCGAGCTGGTCACCAACGCCATCCGGCACGCCGTCGGACCGATCCGGCTGCGGCTGATCCGCGAGCGGACCCTGGTGTGCGAGGTGCTCGACAGCGGTGCCACCGCGCCTCATCTGCGGCATCCGCGGACCACCGACGAGGGGGGTCGGGGGTTGCTGCTGGTCTCCCAGTTCGCCCAGCGCTGGGGCACCCGGTTCGTGCCCGAGGGGAAGGTCATCTGGGCCGAGCAGTCCCTCCAGGACCCCGGCGACTGAGTTCCGGGGGTCCGTTCCCTCGATTCACTCCTACAACCTCTCATACCGTGGGAAAATGGGTGATCCCGGCGCGAGGCGGCTGCAATGAGCGACAGATCCATCGACTACGCGGCCGTGTTCCAGGCGCTGCCCGGCATGGTCGCGCTGCTCACCCCCGAGCTGGTGTTCGCGGACGTCAACGAGGAGTTCCTGCATGTGGCGGGGCGGCGGCGCGAGGACGTCGTGGGCCGCTATCTCTTCGACGTGTTCCCGGACAACCCGAACGACCCGGCGGCGACCGGCATGCGCAACCTGGCCGCCTCGCTGCGGCGGGTCCTGGACACCGGCGAGCGCGACGCGATGGCGCTCCAGCGGTACGACGTGGAGAACCCCGAGCGGCCCGGTGAGTGGCAGGTGCGCTACTGGAGCCCGGTCAACGCCCCGGTGCTCGGCCCGGACGGCAAGGTCGTGCTGGTGGTGCACCGGGTGGAGGAGGTCACCGAGCTGATGCGGGCCCGCGGCGGGCCGCGCGGCAGCCGGGCCCGGGTCCTGGAGGCCGAGCTGTACACCCGGGCCCGTGAGCTCCAGGAGCTCAACGACCGGCTGCGGCAGGCGCACGCACGCGAGCGGGAGGTCGCGCTGGCCCTCCAGGAGGCGATGCTGCCGGTCAGCCGGCAGTCCCTGCACGACCGGGCCGCCGTCCGCTACCGGCCCGCGATCGGCGCGCTCAACGTCTGCGGGGACTGGTACGACCTGGTCGATCTGGTCGACGGCCGCGGTGTCGGGGTCTCGGTGGGTGACGTGGTGGGCCACGGGCTGGGGGCGGCCTGTGTCATGGGCCAGCTGCGCAGTGCCCTGAGCGCGGCCTCCCGGGTGTCCGCCGGGCCCGCGCAGGCGCTGGACGTGCTGGGCCGGTACGCGCACGTGATCGACGGGGCCGAGTCGGCGACCGCGGTCACCACCTTCATCGACTTCGACCACGGCACGATCACCTACAGCAGTGCCGGGCACCCGCCGCCGATGCTGGTGCACGCCGACGGCCGTGTGGAGTGCCTGGACAAGGCCACCGACCCGCCGCTGGACGCCCGCCCCGACCCGATCCCCCGCCCCCAGGCGACCACCACGTTCCGCGCGGGCGCGACCCTCGCCCTCTACACCGACGGCCTCGTCGAGCGCCGCCACGAGGACGTGGACACCGGCCTCACCCGCCTCGCCGACTCCCTCACCCGCCACCGCCGAGCCGACCCGGAAACCCTGGCCGACGCGGTCCTCGCGGAACTCCTGCCACCGGGCGGGGCTACGGATGACACGGCGCTGGTGATTGTGCGGTTGTGAGGGGGTGGGGCGGGGGTGAGTGGGGGGCGAGGTCGGGGGCGGGGTTGGTGGGGGTGGCCGGCGGCGGAGACAGCGGGTGGCGGGCCGCAGCGGGCACGAGCGGGTACCTGTGCGGCCCCGCGAGGGACCAGCACGGGACCCGTCCAAGCCCCCGAGCAACCCGCACCGCACCCGTCCAAACCCCCAAGTAACCCGCACCGCACCCGCCCATGCCCCCAGGCAACCGGCGTCACGGATGGACGCAAGAGTGGCTCCCCGGCCGTCCTCCCCCGGTTCCCCGCCACTGCGTCTCTTCGAGTTGCCGTGGTCCGCGCGGCGGAGCCAAGCTGGATCGGCGGTCGGGGCTGTTTCGGGCTTCGTCGGCTGCGCCTACACTGACAGCCCCATCTCACGCCGGTTGACCAGCCAGAACGCGGAGTTGAGCCGTCCGCCCGACCGAGGAGCGCCCCCTCTTGTTCTACTACCTGCTCAAATACGTGCTGTTGGGGCCGTTGCTGAGACTGGTCTTCCGGCCCCGAATAGAGGGCCTGGAGCACATCCCGGACTCCGGCGCGGCCATCGTCGCCGGCAACCACCTGTCCTTCTCGGACCACTTCCTGATGCCGGCCGTCCTCAAGCGCCGCATCACCTTCCTCGCCAAGGCCGAGTACTTCACCGGCCCCGGCATCAAGGGCCGGCTCACCGCCTTCTTCTTCCGCAGCGCCGGGCAGATCCCGGTCGACCGCTCCGGCAAGGAGGCCGGCCAGGCCGCCATCCGCGAGGGCCTCGGCGTGCTCCGCAAGGACGAGCTCCTCGGCATCTACCCGGAGGGCACCCGCTCCCACGACGGCCGCCTCTACAAGGGCAAGGTCGGCGTCGCGGTCATGGCCCTCAAGGCGCAGGTCCCGGTCATCCCCTGCGCGATGATCGGCACCTTCGAGGCCCAGCCCCCCGGCAAGGTCATCCCCAACATCCACCCCGTGGTGATCCGCTTCGGCAAGCCCCTCGACTTCTCCCGCTACGCCGGCATGGAGAACGAGAAGGCCATCCTGCGGGCCATCACCGACGAGATCATGTACGCCATCCTGAAGCTGTCCGACCAGGAGTACGTCGACCAGTACGCGGCCGTGGTCAAGGCCGAGGAGGCCGCCGCGCGCTCGGAGAAGGAGCGCAAGTTCCCCCGGATGCCGCTGAGCTGAGCTCTGCCGTCGGCAGAACCCGGTGGAGAAACGGCAGTTGACCGCCGTACGGTCACCGCATGACACGACGTGCTGTGGTGATCGGAGCGACGGGACAGATCGGGCGGGCGGCCGTGACCGCCCTGGCCGGGGACGGCTGGGACGTGACGGCCGTCTCCCGGGGCGGCGGACGGGACGAGGGCTGGCCGGCGGAGGTGCGCACCGCGCGGGCCGACCGCTCCGACGACGCCGCGCTGGCCGCCGCGGTGGGCGACGGTTGTGACGTCCTCGTGGACATGGTCGCCTACGGGCCGGAGCACGCCCGGCAGTTGACGGCGTTGTCCGACCGCGTGGGCTCGGCCGTGGTGGTCTCCAGCATCTCGGTCTACGAGGACGACAAGGGCCGCAACTTCGACACCCAGGGCGAGCCGGACGGCTTCCCGGAGTACCCGGTGCCCCTGACCGAGGGCCAACGGACCGTCACGCCGGGCGAGACGTCGTACAGCAGCCGCAAGGCGGGCCTCGAACGTGAACTCCTCGCGGCGGGCGAGCAGTTGCCGACCACCCTGCTGCGGGCGGGCGCGATCCACGGGCCGTACTGCCAGACACCGCGCGAGCTCTACTTCGTCAAGCGCAACCTGGACGGCCGCCCCCGGCGCGTCCTCCCCTTCGGCGGGCGGAGCCGCTTCCACCCGGCGAGCGTCCACAACATCGCCGAGCTGATCCGGCTCGCGGCCGCGCGGCCCGGCAGCCGGGCGCTCAACGCCGTGGACCCGGACGCCCCGACGGTGGCGGAGATCGCCGCCGCGATCGACGCCGCCATGGGCGTCGAGACCGGCACGGTCCTGCTGGACGGGCCGCCGCCGTCGCCCACCGTGGGCGACACCCCGTGGTCGGTGCCGGTACCGGTCGTGTGCGACATGTCCGCCGCCGAACGGGAGTTGGGCTACCGCGCGGTGGTGCGGTACGCGGACCGGCTGCCGGAGACCGTCGCCTGGATCGAGGAGCGGCTCGCGGGACGGGACTGGCGGGAGGCGTACCCGAAGATGTTCCGGACCTACGGCGACCTCTTCGACTACGCGGCGGAGGACGCGTACCTCGACGCGCTCGGCGCATGAGGAAGGGGCGGCCCGTGGCGCGGGCCGCCCCTCCTTCTTCGTCCTGCCGCCGGAGGCTTACGGCTTCGGCGTGGCGTGCGGGGCGCAGGTCACGTCGGTCTTGTCCAGCTTGCCGGTGAGCAGGTAGGTGTCCACCCGCGTGTTGATGCAGGGGTTGACCAGACCGGTCACGCCGTGGGAGCCCGCGTCCTTCTCGGTGATCAGGCGGGAGCCCTTGAAGCGCTGGTGCAGTTCGACGCCGCCCTCGTACGGGGTGGCCGCGTCACGCTCGGACTGCACGATCAGCACGCCGGGCAGGCCCTTGCCCGTGTGCACCTGGACCGGGGTCTGCTGCTTGACCGGCCAGGTGGCGCAGGGCAGGTTCAGCCAGGCGTTGGCCCAGGTCATGAACGGGTAGTTCTTGTTGAGCGCGGTGTTGTCGCGGTCCCACTTCTTCCAGCTGGTGGGCCACTTGGCGTCGGTGCACTCGACGGCGGTGTAGACGGCGTTGCCGTTCTCCGAGGAGATGTTGCCCGCGGTGTCCGAGAGGTCCGGGGCGGCCGCGTCGACCAGCGCCTGGGTGTCGCCGGCGAAGTACTTGCTGAACACCGTCGCGACCGGCACCCACGAGGAGTCGTAGTACGGGGCGCTCTGGAAGAAGCCGATGAGCTCGGCCGGGCCGACGACCCCGCCGATGGGGTTCTTCTTGGCGGTGGCGCGCAGTTCGAGCCACTTCGCCTGGACGGCGGCGCGGGTGGTGCCGAGGTGGAAGGCGGCGTCGTTGGCGGCGACCCAGTCCTCCCAGTCCTTCCAGCGGCCCTCGAAGGCGATGTCCTGGTCGAGGTTGGCCTCGTACCAGATCTTCTGCCGGGAGGGGTTGACGACGCTGTCGACGACCATGCGGCGCACGTGGTTCGGGTACATCGTGCCGTAGACGGCGCCGATGTAGGTGCCGTAGGAGACGCCCAGGTAGTTGAGCTTCTTCTCGCCGAGCGCGGCACGGATGACGTCCAGGTCACGCACGGTGTTGGGCGTGGTCATCTGCTGGAGCACCGCCTTGCCGGTGCGCTCGGCACAGCCGTCGGCGTACTCACGGGCCAGCTTGCGCTGGGCCAGCTTGTCGGCCTCGGAGTCCGGGACCGGGTCGGCCTTGGGCGCCTTCACGAACTCCTGCGGGTCCATGCAGGAGATGGGCGCGGAGTGGCCGACGCCGCGCGGGTCGAAGCCCACGAAGTCGTACGCCTTGGCCGCGTTGGCCCAGATCGGGTTCTTGTTGACGACACGGAGCGGGAAGCGCATGCCCGAGCCGCCGGGTCCGCCCGGGTTGTAGACGAGGGCGCCCTGGCGCTCCGCCTGGGTGCCGGTGTTGCCGATGCGGTCGACGGCGATCTTGATCTGCTTGCCGTTGGGCTTGGCGTAGTCCAGCGGCACGCTGACCCAACCGCACTGGACCGGCTTCGCGATCCCCCAGTCGGCCGGGCAGTCCGCCCAGTCGATACCGGCCTTCGCGGCGCGGGCGGCGGCGATCTGGGCGCCGACGGCCTCACGGTCCTGGCCGTGCCGGCCGCTGTCGTGCGTGTTGGCGCCGGACGCGGGTGCCGCGACGGCACCGGATATGAGTGTGGCCGTGATGAGCATCCCGGCCGAACCGAGTGCGGTCGTCCGCCACTTCGGTCTCGTCTCCCTCAAGAGGGGTCCCTCCCCGTACGTCGTTTCGAATCGTACGGGGATCCTCCTGGCTATGGAGACCCTGTGAACAGGGGGGTGCGGCTCTTCTTTGCCAATCCGATAAACGGATGGGGTGGTTCGCTGGGCGGACTAGCCACTCAGGGCGGTCAGCGCCTGGTCCAGCACCCGGCGCAGCCGCAGGGCGTCCGGGGCGACGGCGGTCACGAGTGCTGCGGGTCCGGCGAGCGGGACGAGCACAGCATGGTCGGCGAGCCTGCGCGACTGCACCGGGTGCGTGGCGAACTCCGGGCGGGCGAGCAGGAGTTGGCCGACGGCCCGGTGTCCCGCGAGCACGGCGGGTCCGTCCCAGCCGCCCGGAGCGCCCGGGCCGCAGGTGAGTTCCTGGTCCAGCACGGTCCGGTCGGCGACGCGCAGGACGAGCCGGCTGCACAGCCGCCCGGGTTCCTCCCCCACCCGCCCGAGGACCTGTTCCTCGCGCAGCACCAGCCGACCGGTCCGCGCGAGGTCGATCCGCGTGGTGACGTACAGGTCGCTGCCGCCCGCGGAGATCAACTGCTCGGGCAGCCAGTGCAGTTCGGCGCCCTCGGCGACGGCGAGCCGTACGTCGTAGTGCGCCTCGCCCTTGGTCTGTCCCGGCAGCGCGATGGTGGCGGCGGCCGAGCCGACGTGCAGCCGGGCGCCCTCCTGGACCTCGGCCGCCACGCTGAAGTGGTCGCCGCCGAGGGGGCCGCTCATGGCGCCGACCAGCATGACCCGGGCCTCGGCACCGCTGCTCCGGGTGCGCCGCAGGGCGAGCGGTCCGTCGCTCTCCAGCACGGGCAGGGCGGTGCCGCCGCGCCCGTCGTCCCGGGCGACCAGCCGCGCGGCGGCCCGCACCCCCGTCACGGCCGTGGTCACGCGGTCCACGCGGCGAGCTGCGACCGCACCCAGTCGGCGACGTCCTTGACGCCGGCCTCGCTGCGCAGCGACTGGAAGACGACCGGGAGTTCGGCGCGCTGGGCCTTGGCGTCGGCGGCCATCCGCGCGAGGTCGGAGCCGACGTACGGGGCCAGGTCGGTCTTGTTGACGATGAGCAGGTCGGCGGTGGTGACGCCGGGGCCGCCCTTCCTCGGGATGTCGTCCCCGCCGGCCACGTCGATGACGAAGATCTGGGCGTCGACCAGGCCCCTGGAGAAGGTGGCGGTGAGGTTGTCGCCGCCGCTCTCGACGAGGATCAGGTCCAGGGGGCCGACCTCGTCCTCCAGGTCCTCGACGGCTTCCAGGTTGGCGGAGATGTCGTCGCGGATCGCGGTGTGGGGGCAGGCGCCGGTCTCGACGGCGGTGATGCGCTCGGGAGGGAGGACGGCTTCCCTGAGGAGGAACTCGGCGTCCTCGCGGGTGTAGATGTCGTTGGTGACGACGGCGAGGGACAGTTCGTCGCGCAGGGCGCGGCAGAGGGCGGCGACGGTAGCGGTCTTGCCGGAGCCGACGGGGCCGCCGAGGCCGATGCGGAGGGCTCTGCGGGTGCCGTCTGTGTGGTGGGCGTCGGCGCTCAGGGCTGCGGGGCCGTCGTGGGAGTGATCGAGGTGCATGTGCGGCTCCTGTAGGGGGTTTCGAAGGTTCGTGGCCGGGTGCGGGTTCGTGGGGGCTGGTCGCGCAGTTCCCCGCGCCCCTCAATGCAGGTGGGTTCGCTCAGACCCCTCCTAAGAGGCGAACAGGCGTACTGGCCAGGCCGCATGCAGCTCTGCTCCGATTTCCAGCAACGGTGCCGAGGCCGCGGGCAACGCGTCGGATCCCTGGTCGACGGCGCTACGCGCGGCTTCCACCGCTCGGTCCGCCACGCCGTCCAACTCCGGTGCCAGCCTTGCCAGTACGGCCGTCGCGTCGAAGGGGTCCAGGCTCAGGAGTCTGACCGTCGCCGAGGCCGGGCCGCTCACGCTCTCGTACGTCGCGCAGTACGCGGCATCCAGGGGGGCGAGGCCGGCAGCGCGGGCGGCCAGGCCCAGCACCACCGGTTGGTGGGCTCCCTTGGGGAAGTCCCTTGCCAGTGCGTCGAGTTCGGGCGAGGGCCAGGTCGCCCTGGCCGCTCTCATCAGCTGTCGGCCCAGCTTGCGGGCGGCCGCCCGCAGCGCGGGAGACGGCGTGCGGGCGTCCGCCGCCGCGTCCAACTCCCCTGGGCTCACGCCGAGTACGGCCGCCGCGGCGAGGGCCGCCGACACGAGCCCGACCGTGTGCAGCCGCCCCCGGCAGAAGGACTCCAGGCTCGCCGCGTCCGTGATCCGTCCTGCCTTGACCGCCTCCTCCGCCCCGCCGGAGTGCGCGTGCCCCCCGGCGGGAAAGCGGCCGTCGGCCAGGACCAGAAGTGCGGCCCGTGACATCACAACCCCGCCATCAGAAGAGGAAGTAACGCTGGGCCATGGGCAGTTCGGCCGCCGGGGTGGCCTCCACGAGTTCGCCGTCGATGTGCACGGCGAAGCTGTCGGGGTCGACCCGGACATCGGGGCGGGCATCGTTCTCGCGCATGTCGGCCTTGGTGACCCCGCGCGTCGACTCGATCGCCACGAACCGCTTGCCGAGCTGGAGCCGCTCCGGCAGCCCGTCCTCGAGGGCGAGCGGTGCCACGAAGTTGAAGGAGTTCGAGGCGGGAGCCCGGCCGATCGCCCCGTACATCGGCCGGGGCAGGATCGGCTGCGGGGTGGGGATGGACGCGTTGGCGTCGCCCATCTGCGCGTAGGCGATCTGGCCGCCCTTGATCACCAGATGGGGCTTGACGCCGAAGAACGCCGGCTCCCACAGGACCAGGTCGGCCAGCTTGCCCGTCTCGACCGACCCGATCTCGTGCGCGAGACCCTGGGCGACGGCGGGGTTGATCGTGTACTTGGCGACATAGCGCCGTACGCGATGGTTGTCCGCGCGGCCGTCGCCCGGCAGGGCGCCCCGGCGGCGCTTCATGACGTGCGCGGTCTGCCAGGTCCGCATGACGACCTCGCCGACGCGGCCCATGGCCTGGGCGTCGGAGGAGATGATCGAGATCGCGCCCAGGTCGTGGAGGATGTCCTCGGCGCCGATGGTCGTCGGGCGGATGCGGGACTCGGCGAAGGCGAGGTCCTCCGGGACCGCCGCGTTCAGGTGGTGGCAGACCATCAGCATGTCGAGGTGTTCCTCGGCGGTGTTGACGGTGAAGGGCCGGGTCGGGTTGGTCGAGCTGGGCAGCACGTGCGGCTGGGAGACCACGGTCATGATGTCCGGCGCGTGCCCGCCGCCCGCACCCTCGGTGTGGTAGGCGTGGATGCCCCGCCCGCCGATCGCGGCGAGCGTGTCGCCCACGAAACCGGCCTCGTTGAGGGTGTCGGTGTGGATGGCGACCTGGATGCCGGTGCGGTCGGCGACGGTCAGCGAGGCGTCGATGACGGCCGGGGTCGAACCCCAGTCCTCGTGCAGCTTCAGGCCGAGGGCGCCGCCGCGGATCTGGGACAGCATCGCCTCGTGCGAGACGGTGTTGCCCTTGCCGAGGAAGCCGATGTTGAGCGGGTACTGCTCCATCGCCTCCAGCATCCGGGCGAGGTGCCAGGGGCCGGGCGTGACGGTGGTGGCCTTGGAGCCCTCGGCGGGGCCGGTGCCGCCGCCGACCAGGGTGGTGACGCCCGCGGACAGCGCCTCGTCGGCGATCTGCGGGCAGATGAAGTGGACGTGCGCGTCGATGGCGCCGGCGGTCAAGATCCGGCCGTTGCCCGCGATGACCTCGGTCTCGGGGCCGATCACCAGGTCCGGGTGGACCCCGTCCATGGTGTCGGGGTTGCCCGCCTTGCCGATGCCGGTGATACGGCCGTCGCGGATGCCGATGTCGGCCTTGACGACACCCCAGTGGTCGACGACGACCGCGCCCGTGATGACGGTGTCCGGGGTGCCCTCCGCGCGGGTGGCCCGCGACTGGCCCATGGACTCGCGGATGACCTTTCCGCCGCCGAACACGGCCTCGTCACCGGCGAGTCCCGGACCGCCGGAACGATCCTCCTCGACCTCGATCAGCAGGTCGGTGTCGGCGAGCCGGATGCGGTCGCCGGTGGTGGGGCCGAACAGGTCGGCGTAGGCGGCACGAGAGATCTCAGGCATCGAGGGCACCTCCGGTCTCCCCGCGCAGCCCCGGCACCACACGGGCGCCGGCGAGCGGGACGAGTTCCACGTCGACCGGGATGCCGGGCTCGAAGCGCACGGCGGTGCCGGCGGCGATGTTCAGCCGCTTGCCGCGCGCCGCGGCGCGGTCGAACTCCAGGCCGGGGTTGGTCTCGGCGAAGTGGTAGTGGGAGCCGACCTGGACGGGCCGGTCGGCGGCGTTGAGGACGGTCAGACGGGTGACCTCGCGGCCCTCGTTGTAGGCAATCGGGCCGTCGGCGAAGAGGATCTCTCCGGGGATCATCGGGGCCCCTCAGACGATCGGGTCGTGGACGGTGACGAGCTTGGTGCCGTCCGGGAAGGTGGCCTCGACCTGCACGTCGTGGATCATCTCGGGGATACCCTCCATGACGTCGTCGCGGGTCAGCAACGTCCGCCCGGAGGACATGAGTTCGGCGACGGTACGGCCGTCACGGGCGCCTTCGAGGATGTGCGAGGTGATGAGCGCGACCGCCTCGGGGTGGTTGAGCCTCAGCCCCCGGGCCCGGCGCTTCTCGGCGACGTCGGCCGCCACATGGATCAGCAGCCTCTCTTGCTCGTGCGGGGTCAGTTGCACGTCCCACCTCACAGTCCTCGCTCCGGACCGTGCGGGGTCCGGTTGCCTCAGCCCCGGGGCAAAGTCCCTGGTGGCGTGGACCGCAGGCTAGTTGGATCCGGTTTCAGGCAAGTTAACCGAGCTGTGATCCATCAGCGCGTGTCGGCGTAGCCCCCCGCATGCTCGTCGCGCGTGTCGGCGTAGCCCCTCGCATGCTCGTCGGCGCGCGTGGGCGTCGCCTCCCGCATGCTCGTCAGCGCGTGTCGGCGTCGCCCCCCATGCTCATCAACGCCCGTAGACCCGCCGCCAGCTCGTCGGCGGACGTCGGCCCGAACAACGCCTGCTGCGCGAGGAAGCCCATCGCGGCCGCCATCATGGTGCGGGCCACGTGCTCAGGGGGGACGTCCGAGCGCATCATCCCGGCGTCCTGGTACTCCCCGACGATCCGCGCCCAGGCCCCGCGCACCGCGCCGTAGCCCTCCCGCAGGACGGCCGAGAGCTCCTCGTTGCGGATCGTCTCCGCCCACACCTGGACGACCAGGCCGGGGAAGGCGGGCCGGCCGTCCACCGTCAGGGATTCCTTGGCGGCGAGGACGCGGCCGAGCACCGACGCGACGAGGACGTCCGGCGAGGGGGGCGGGGTGGCGCGGGCCGCCTCCTCGAAGCCGTCGCGGACCTGACCGAGCACCTCGCCGACGATGGCGGCGATCAGCTCCTCCTTGCCGCTGAAGTAGCGGTAGACGGCCCCCGCCGAGAGGTCCACCTCCTTGAGGACGTCCTGCATGGACGTGGCGTGGAAGCCGTTGCGGGCGAAACAGAGCGCGGCGCCGTCGAGGATCTGACGGCGGCGGGCGTCGAGGTGTGCCTGGGATACGCGGGCCATGCCCACAAAGTAAAACGAACATTCCTTCTTGACAAGCGACGGCGACCGCGGGACGGTGGTGACGAACTTAAAACGAACGATCCTTCTTTTTGGAGTCCCCATGTCCACCCGCCGCCTGCTCGCGGTCGTCGTCCTCGTGCCACTCCTCGCCGCCCTGGCGCTGTGGGCCTTCGCCTGGCCCGCCGCCCGCACCGCACCCCGTGAGCTGCCCCTGGGCGTGGCGGGGCCGGCCGCCGCGACCGCCCAGGTGGAGAAGGAGCTCCAGCGGCACGAGGGCGCCTTCGAGCTCCACCGCTACGCCGACGAGGCCGCCGCCCGGTCCGCCATCGAGGACCGGGACGTGTTCGGCGCGGTCGTCGTCACCCCGCAGGGCCCCGAGCTGCTCACCGCGTCGGCCGCGAGCCCGGTCGTGGCCCAGCTCCTCCAGCAGGCGGTGGCCCAGCAGGCCGCCGCGAGCGGCGCGGAGGTGAGGACCGTGGACGTCGTCGCCACTCCCGCGTCCGACCCGAGGGGCGCGGCGCTGAGCTCGTCGGTACTGCCGCTGGCGCTGGCCGGCATCATCGCGGGCGCGGTCGTGACCCTGCTCGGACTGCGGGGGCTGCGCGCGGTGACCGCACTGGTCGTCAGCGCGGCGCTGGTCGGCGTCATCGCGGCCGCGCTGGCGCACAGCTGGCTCGGCGCCCTCACCGGCAACTGGTGGGCGGAGGCGGGCGCGCTCGGCCTGGCGACGCTGGCGGTGAGCTCGGCGGTCGCGGGACTCGCGGCTCTGGTGGGCCCGGCGGGGATCGGTGCCGTCGCGTTCCTGGTGATGTTCCTGGGCAACCCGTTCTCGGGGGCGGCCACGGCCCCACAGCTGCTGCCGGACCCGGTCGGCACGATCGGTCAGTGGCTGCCGCCGGGCGCGAGCGCGACCCTGCTGCGCTCGGTGTCGTTCTTCGACGGCGCGGCGGCGACCGGGCCCGCGCTGACCCTCACCTGGTGGGCGGCGCTCGGTCTGGGTGCCGTCGTCCTGGGGGACGCGCTGAAGAAGCGGACGAAGACCACCACGCCCGCCTCCGCCGAGCCCGCCCTCACTCCGGTCGGCTGACCGGACCCCCACCACCGAACCCCGGCCCCGCGGCCGGGGTTCACGCGTGACCGCGACGCCTCCCTACGACGGCCCGGTCCCCCGGTGATGGGCCGCGATCCCGAACCGCTGGTGTTCGCGAGGAGCGGACGCGACCTCCCGCACGGTGGAGACCGCGCTGACCACCTGGTCCTCGACGGGTTCCCGGAGCTCCTCCAGCCGTTCGAGGTCGGCGGCGGAGACCAGGGCGACCAGCGGCTTTCCGTGCCGTGTCACGACGACGCGCTCACCGCCGTACACCACCCGGTTGATCAGGTCGGCGAGCTCAGCCCTGGCTTGCGTCACCGGAATCTCGTAGGCCATACCCCCATCATAACGTCACGTACGTCCTGTACATTTTTTACAGACAGCCTGCCGCGAGGAGGGGTACGCCATGACCCGACCGACCGCCCGTCACGTGTTGCCCGAGTTCCATGAGCGCACGAGCTCCGGGCACACGACGACGGATCCGTACTCGAAGCTGCTGGAGGAGCGGATCGTCTTCCTCGGGACGCCGGTCGACGACATCTCGGCGAACGATCTGATGGCGCAGTTCATGTACCTCGAGTACCAGGCCCCGGACCGGGACATCTCGCTCTACATCAACTCCCCCGGCGGCTCGTTCAGCGCGATGTCGGCGATCTACGACACCATGCAGTACGTCAGTTGCGACGTGGCGACGACCTGCCTCGGCCAGGCCGGCTCCTCCGCGGCGGTGCTGCTGGCGGCCGGCACGCCGGGCAAGCGCTCCGTGCTCCCGGGCGCGCGGGTCGTGATCCACCAGCCCGCCCTGACCGAGCCGGTGCAGGGGCAGGCCAGTGATCTGGCCATCCAGGCCGACGAGTTGATCCGGGTCCGGGCCCGCCTGGAGGAGCTGCTCGTGCGGCACACCGGGCGCGACCCCGAGCAGGTGAGCGCGGACATCGAGCGGGACAGGATCCTCGACGCGCAGGGCGCCCTGGACTACGGCCTCGCGGACGCGATCGTCCCGAGCCGCAAGTCCTCGCGCACCACGCCGGGCGCGAGGTGAGCCGTAGATGATCCCGGACCTGCCACCGCTGCCCGCGCTCACGCGTGCCGAGGGCGAGCTGATCGACCGTTATCTCGACGTCGTCGACCTGCTGGGCCGGATCAACCCGGCGCGGCACGAGGACACCTACGGCGGACTGCGCGCGGCGCAGGCGCTGGTGAGCAGGGCGGCCGAGCTGCGTGACGCCCTGGTCGTGATGCACGCCCGGGGTGAGCGCGAGCTGCACACCGCGACGCTGGCCCGGGCCCTGCGGGTGCTGGACGGGGAGCGGCGCACGGCCCGGGTCACCGTGCCGCCCGCCGACGACAGTTGACGAGGCGTCCGCGGCTGAGCTGAAACGGGCCGAACGACGTACCCCCTATTGGAGGAGGCGCGGCTCCTTTTTCGCGACCGTCAGGGTCGCGCAACGCGTGTGACACGAGAGCGGAATGAGGAGTTTCTGTGCTGGTCGGAGGCTCCTCGGGCGCTCGACACCCCTGCGTTCGAAGGGGTGTTCACCCAAACGGGTGAGTGGTGAGTAACAACACAAATCCACGGTTCCGTTGGGTTTTTCGCACTTCCGTGCGCCAAGATCCCTGTCTGACGACAAGACCCCGCCGCAGCGGCGGGGCGATCCGGGCGGACGCCGAGTCCTGCCGCCGCCTGGATGACCGGTCGACAGAAGTGGATCGGCAGGAGTGGAGGACCCAAGCACGACGGGTCGCCGGGACGGTCACGCCATGACCGGGCCGAGCAGCCCTTGGGGTGAAGCCGCGTCAGCGGCCGGGCAACTTCGCCAGCCCGAATCCGACAGGTCATCCTTCACAGGCGGCTGACGAAGGGTTGCGCATGACTGCGCTCAATCGTGTCCCGTCGCTGATGGTCCGGGCCGGTACGGTCTCGGCGTTCGCCATGGCCGCTGTGGGCGGCTCCGTCGTGGTTCCGGGCGTCGCAGCCGACGCCGCCGCCGCGACGCCGGCGACGAAGGCGCTTCAGGTCGCGGCGTCCAAGAAGGGATCGCCGTACAAGTACGGCGCCACGGGGCCACGCCGCTTCGACTGCTCAGGGCTCACGCTGTACTCGTTCAAGAAGGCGGGCAAGAAGCTCCCGCGGACGGCGGCCCAGCAGTACAACAAGACCCGCCACATCGGCGCCGGTAGCCGCAAGGCCGGTGACCTGGTGTTCTTCCACTCGGGCTCGAACGTCTACCACGTCGGCATCTACGCCGGGAAGGGAAAGATCTGGCACGCCCCCAAGACCGGGGACGTGGTGCGACTGCAGAAGATCTGGACGAAGAGCGTCTGGTACGGCCGGGTCAAGTGACGCCCCGAGGGGCCGGCGGCAACCTGACCTGCCGCCGGCCCCTCGGGTCTCCCGGAGGCTGGGCCGGCGGCAGCACACCGAGAGCCGTGAGCGCGCCTCCGGTGCCGCCGGTCCACGAAGTACGACCACGATCAGCGCGGCTTTGGGGTTGAGCGCATTGGCGACGACCCCCCGCCGCAGCGGGCGCGCGACTGCGCCGACGCCGACGACGGCCCCCGGACGCGTCTCCAGAACACCGCCAGGGTGGCGCCGCCCCCAGGTACAACACACAGCGCCCGGAACAGCCCCTGAAAGGCCGTGAGCACCTCCGCGCCCCGGCCACCGCGAGCGCGGTGTGCAGCAGTAGTCCGGCCACGAGGCCCAGCGCCGGGTGAAGGCGAGCAGCTGCGCATCCATGCGCCCTGAGTTCGCCAGTTCGTCGTACGAACTCGGTCGTTCATCGGGCCGGGAGGCGGCGGCCGCCACGGACGCCTACCGATGCCTCCTGCCGGGCCCCGGGCGTCGCGCTCGGTCCCCGTCGTGGGTTCTACGGCTCCTGCTGGCCCGCCGCCGGGACCGGCTGGGCCGGGACCGTCCACGGGAGTTCGATGGAGACGGTCTTGCCGCCCTCCCGTGTGGGCCTGACTCTCAGTTTTCCGCCGCACTCCGCGGTGAGCCAGCGGATGATCACCATCCCGCGTCCGTTGTCCTGCTGGACCGCGGCCGGAAGGCGCTTGGGGAAGCGGGGGTGGCTGTCGGTCACCCCGATGCGCAGTTGTTCGTCACGGTCCAGCTCGATGTCCACCGTGAAGGTGGGTGACTGACCGAAGGTGTGCTGTACGGCGTTGGTGGCGAGTTCGGAGACGATGAGCCGGACGGTCTCGGCGGTGTCCGTGGACGAGGGCAGCCCCCACTCTGCGAGTGTGCTCAGGACGTAGGTGCGGGCCGCGGAGACCGAGGCGGGTTCGCTCGGCAGAGTGACGGATGCTTCCAGGTGATCTGCCATGGCGACGTCGTCCCTTTCCCACGGGACCGGAGTCCGACACGGTGCGGATGGTTCGAGTACGGTCCCGGACTGGTGGTTCTTCGCCAGAGTGCCATTACCGAGGCGGCGACGGGTGCCGATCCACCAAGATATGCATATATCTGTCGCTCGAAGCGGTGAACTCTGCGACGCGAGACCGTATTTGGGCGGCTCGTAGGGAGTAAGGAGTAGCGCATGCAGCACGGTCCCGCGGTGCGCCGTCGAAAGCTGGGCGCCGAACTGCGTGCGCTGCGCGCGAGTGCGGGCCTCACCAGCGGTGAGGCGGCCCGGCTCGTGGGCTGGCACCAGTCGAAGGTGAGCCGGATCGAGACGGGTGCCAGCGGGGTGAAACCGGCCGATGTGCGGTTACTCCTCGACGCCTTCGGCGTGACGGACGCGGATCTGCGGGAGCTGTTGCTGGTATTGGCGGGTTCCGACGAGGGCGGCGGCGGCCGGCACCACTGGTGGCACGCCTATCGTGGCGTACTCCCGCCGACCTACCGGGACTTCATCAGTCTGGAGTCCCAGGCGAGCGCGATGCGCACCCTGGAGACCTCGGTGGTGCCCGGGCTGCTCCAGACGCCCGAGTACGCCCGCGCGGTGACCCGGGCCGCGGTGGACGGGCTCGACGACGAGCGGCTCGACGCGCTGGTCGAGGTGCGGCTGGCCCGTCAGGACGTCCTGCGCGCCGAGCGGCCACTGGAGTTGAGCGCCGTCCTGGACGAGGCGGTGCTGCGCCGGGAGGTCGGCGGCCCCGAGGTGATGACCCGGCAGCTGCGCAGACTCCTCGAGGCGGCCCGGCTGCCACAAGTGCGCCTGCAGGTACTGCCGTTCACGGCCGGGGCGCATGTGGGTATCACCGGCCCTTTCGTAATCTTCTCATTTTCGAGCACTTCTGATCTGGACGTGGTTGTTCTCGACCACTTGACGAGTAGCCTCTACCTCGAACGGAAAGAAGACCTGGAGGCCTACACCGAGGCCTTCAACACCCTTCAGGGCCACGCCCTTTCGCCCGAGGACTCGTTGGATTACATCGCCGGATTAGGTGACGGCGCGTAAGGAGGCACCATGTCTGCACTGCCTCGGCACGTTCCTTCCAGTACCGAACTGTGTGAAGTGCGGTGGCTGCGCAGCAGTTACAGCACCGGAGCGAACAACTGCGTCGAGACGGCGAGGCCGTCGGCCGGGCCCTGGGCCGGGCTGCTCGCCGTACGCGACTCCAAGGACCCGGACGGACCCGCGCTGCTCTTCTCCCCCGAGAGCTGGGCGGGCTTCACAGCCGCGTTCTGACCGTCGGTCCACCCAGGCGCACGGCCGTGTCACGCCGACTCATGGTCGTGTCTCGCCGATCACCCGTACAGCGCGTTCGATCTGCTCCTCGGAGAGGTCCGCGCGGGCGGTCAGCCTGAGCCGTGAGATGCCGTCGGGCACGGACGGGGGCCGGAAACAGCCCACGAAGAGCCCGGCGGCCCGGCAGTCGGCCGCCCACTGCACGGCCTCCTCCGGGGAGGGCGCGCGCACCGAGACCACCGCGGCGTCCGGACGTACCGCTTCCAGACCCGCGGCGGTCAGACGTGCGTGCAGTCCGGTCGCCACCTCACGCGCGCGTGCGGCCCGCTCGGGCTCACGGCCGAGCAGGCGCAGTGCCGCGAGGGCGGCTCCCGCCGCCGCGGGGGCCAGACCGGTGTCGAAGATGAACGTCCGTGCCGCGTTGACCAGGTGCTCGATCACCCGTGCGGGGCCGAGCACGGCACCGCCCTGGCTGCCGAGCGACTTGGACAGCGTGACCGTGACGACCACGTCGTCGGCGCCCGCGAGCCCCGCCGCGTGCGGGGCCCCGCGGCCGCCGGCGCCGAGCACGCCCAGGCCGTGCGCGTCGTCGACGACCAGGCCCGCGCCGTACTCCCGGCAGGCCGCGGCGAGACCGGCCAGCGGTGCCGCGTCCCCGTCGACGGAGAACACGGTGTCGGACACGGCGACCGCGGGCCCGTCATGCGTACCGAGCGCCTTGCGGACGGCCTGCGGGTCGGCGTGCGCGACGACCTGGGTCGTCCCGCGGGCCAGCCGGCAGCCGTCGATGAGGGAGGCGTGGTTGCCCGCGTCGGAGACGATCAGCGAGCCGTGCGGCGCGAGCGCGGTGACGGCGGCGAGGTTGGCCGCGTAACCGGAGGAGAAGACGAGCGCCGCCTCGAAGCCGCAGAAGTCGGCGAGCTCGCGCTCGAGTTCGGTGTGCAGCTCGGTGGTGCCGGTGACGAGCCGCGACCCGGTGGCGCCGCCGCCCCAGGTCCGGACGGCCGCCTCCGCTCCCGCCACGACCTCGGGGTGGCGGGCCAGGCCCAGGTAGTCGTTGCTCGCGAGATCGAGCAGCGGCGAGTCGGCCGGCCGGGGCCGCAGGGTCCGTACGAGTCCGGCCCGCCGGCGCGCGGCCGCCTGCTCGTCGATCCAGCCGAACGCCATGGGTCCTCCGGTGCTTTTGTAGACAACGGACAGACCCTAGCGGCAGCAAACGCTACCCACGGTGTGGCAATACCCACACGTCAAAGCGGGTGAGTTGTTCGGTCCCTACCTTGGCCGAAGGCGGGTCCGTAGGACAGGATCGGCTCTCATGGACCTGCTGAACACGCTGGTGGACAAGGGGCTTCGGCGCGAGCTGCCGACCCGCGAGGAGGCGCTGGCCGTACTGGCCACGTCCGACGACGAGCTGCTCGATGTGGTGGCCGCGGCCGGGAAGGTGCGCCGGCACTGGTTCGGGCGGCGGGTGAAACTCAACTATCTCGTCAACCTGAAGTCCGGGCTGTGCCCCGAGGACTGCTCGTACTGCTCCCAGCGGCTCGGCTCGTCGACCGGCATCCTCAAGTACACCTGGCTCAAGCCCGAGCAGGCCTCCCAGGCCGCGGCGGCCGGTCTCGCCGGTGGCGCCAAGCGGGTCTGTCTGGTGGCCTCCGGGCGCGGGCCGACCGACCGGGACGTGGACCGGGTGGCGGGCACCATCAAGGCGATCAAGGAGCAGAACGAGGGCGTGGAGGTGTGCGCCTGCCTCGGTCTGCTCTCCGACGGCCAGGCCGAGCGGCTGCGCGAGGCGGGCGCGGACGCCTACAACCACAACCTCAACACGTCCGAGTCGACCTACGGCGACATCACGACCACCCACACCTACGCCGACCGGGTGGACACCGTGAACAAGGCCCACGCGGCCGGCCTGTCCGCCTGCTCGGGTCTGATCGCCGGCATGGGCGAGTCCGACGAGGATCTCGTCGACGTCGTCTACTCGCTGCGCGAGCTGGACCCCGACTCGGTGCCGGTCAACTTCCTGATCCCGGTCGAGGGCACCCCGCTGGCCAAGGAGTGGAACCTCACCCCGCAGCGCTGCCTGCGCATCCTGGCGATGGTCCGGTTCGTCTGCCCGGACGTGGAGGTCCGCATCGCCGGCGGCCGCGAGGTCCACCTGCGCACCATGCAGCCCCTCGCCCTGCACCTCGCCAACTCGATCTTCCTCGGCGACTACCTCACCACGGAGGGCCAGGCCGGCAAGGCCGACCTGGAGATGATCGCCGACGCCGGGTTCGAGGTGGAGGGCGCGGGCGAGGTGACGCTGCCGGAGCACCGGGTGACGACCGGGGGCGGCTGCGGGTCGCACGAGGGCGGTGGCTGCGGCTCGGAGGCGGCCGAGAGCGCCGGGTGCGGGTCGCACGCGGGCGGCGGCGTCTGCGGTACGGCAGCCTCGGCGCCGGCGGTGAGCGAGCCCCGTACCGACCTGGTGGCCGTACGCCGTCGAGGCGCCGGAACGGATCTCGCGCCCAATGCCTGATCTGCCCGGCCTGCCGGTGACGGAGCTGCTGGCGCTCGACCGGCGGCACGTGTGGCATCCGTACGGTCCGATGCCCGGCCGGGTCGACCCGCTCGTCGTGGAGTCGGCGAGCGGGGTGCGGTTGCGCACCTCCTCCGGTGACCTCGTGGACGGCATGTCGTCCTGGTGGTCGGCGATCCACGGCTACAACCACCCGGTGCTGAACGAGGCCGCGCGCGAGCAGCTCGGGCGGATGAGCCATGTGATGTTCGGCGGACTCACCCACGAGCCCGCCGTACGGTTGTCAAAGCTCCTTGTCGACATGTCTCCCGAGGGCCTGGAGCATGTGTTCCTCGCCGACTCGGGGTCGGTGTCGGTCGAGGTCGCGGTGAAGATGTGCCTCCAGTACTGGCGCTCGCTGGGCCGTCCCGGCAAGCGGCGGCTGCTGACCTGGCGGGGCGGCTACCACGGCGACACCTGGCAGCCCATGTCGGTGTGCGACCCCGAGGGCGGGATGCACGAACTGTGGTCCGGGGTGCTGCCCCGCCAGGTGTTCGTGGACGCGCCCCCGGCCGCGTACGAGGAGTCGTACGCCGACCAGCTGCGTGCGGCGATCGAGCGGCACGCGGACGAACTGGCCGCGGTGATCGTGGAGCCGGTGGTGCAGGGCGCGGGCGGGATGCGGTTCCACTCCCCCGCGTATCTGCGGGTGCTCCGCGAGGCGTGCGACGCGCACGACGTGCTGCTGGTGTTCGACGAGATCGCGACCGGGTTCGGGCGCACGGGCGCGCTGTTCGCGGCGGAGCACGCGGCGGTGACGCCGGACGTGATGTGCGTGGGCAAGGCACTGACCGGCGGCTACCTGACGATGGCGGCCACCCTGTGCACGCCCCGGGTGGCCGACGGGATCTCGCGGGGCGAGGTCCCGGTGCTCGCGCATGGTCCGACCTTCATGGGCAACCCGCTGGCCGCGTCGGTGGCCTGCGCCTCGATCGGGCTGCTGCTCGGGCAGGACTGGCTCGCGGAGGTCAAGCGGATCGAGGCGGGACTGCGGGACGGGCTGGCCCCCGCGCGTGAGCTCCCAGGGGTGAAGGACGTACGGGTGCTCGGCGCGATCGGGGTCGTGCAGCTGGACCACGAGGTCGACATGAGGGCCGCGACGGAGGCCGCCGTACGCGAGGGCGTGTGGCTGCGGCCGTTCCGCGACCTCGTCTACACCATGCCGCCGTACGTCACCGGCGACGAGGACGTGGCACGGATCGCGCGCGCGGTGCGCGCCGCGGCGAAGGAGGGATGACATGCCGGTCCTGGTGATCACGGGCACGGGCACGGAGGTCGGCAAGACGGTGACCACGGCCGCCGTCGCCGCGGCGGCGCTCGCGGCGGGGCGGACGGTCGCCGTCCTGAAGGCCGCGCAGACCGGTGTACGGCCGGACGAGCCGGGGGACGCCGAGGAGGTGGCCCGGCTCGCGGGTGCCGTGACGAAGGGTGAACTGGCCCGTTTTCCCGAGCCGTTGGCCCCGGCGACGGCCGCGCGCCGGGCCGCACTCGAGCCGGTGCACCCTGACGGCGTCGCCGAGGCCGCCGCCAAGCTGGCCACCGAGCACGACCTGGTGCTGGTGGAGGGGGCGGGCGGGCTGCTCGTGCGCTTCGACGAGGAGGGCGGGACGCTGGCCGACGCGGCCCAGCTGCTGCGGGCGCCGGTCCTGGTCGTGGCGTCGGCCGGGCTGGGCACCCTGAACACCACGGAGCTGACGGCCCGTGAACTGCGCCGCCGTGAGCTGGACTTGGCGGGTGTGGTGATCGGCAGCTGGCCCGACTCCCCCGATCTCGCCTCGCGTTGCAATGTCGCGGACCTCCCGGACGTGGCCGGGGCCCCACTGCTGGGCGCACTGCCGGCCGGGGCGGGCCGACTCGCACCGGCCGACTTCCGTACCACGGCCCCGAGTTGGCTGGCACCACGACTGGACGGGACCTGGGACGCGGCGGAGTTCGGCGCACGCGAGGCACCGTAAGGAGCCTGGCCGTCTGCGATGGGCCCCGTCCCACCGACCCGACCGGATGGCCGCGTCCCGCAGGCGTGGTCCCTCCGCGCGGGTCGGGCGTCGGGCGGACGGCGGCCTCACACCCGGTGGCGCCCTCGGCGACCGTACAGGCGCCCACCGACTGCCGACCGGGATCGTTCGGCGCGGTCGGCCACGTCACGGAAGGCCGCGTCTCGCTTCCCGCGACCAGCCTCTGTGGCGATCGGACCTGCGTACGGCCGCCACGGCGGGACGTCGTCCTTGAGAGCTGCGTGCTGGTCGAACCCGCCGTCGGCCGCCCGTCGAAGTCACCGTCCCGCCGCGACGGCGAGGAAGGCGTCGACGCGGGACATGTCGGCGCGGCCGGGTCACCCGTCGGCCGCGTGCCGGCTGCCCATGGTGCTGGCCCTCGGGATGAGTCGGTGCGGGGCCCGGATTTCCATGCCGGGGACAGGGGTTGAGCTGCCGATGCGCTTGAGGAGTCGCTCCACCGCCGTCTCGGCGATCATTTTCTTGTCCGGCGAGATGGTGGTGACCGGCGGATTCGAGTACCGGCCGTCCTCGATGTCGTCGTAGCCGACCACGGCGACGTCCTCGGGGACGCGCAGCCCGCGGGCGGCCAGCGTGTGCAGGGCGCCCAGGGCCACCAGGTCGCTGTAGCAGAAGACCGCGTCGGGCGGCTCCTCCAGGTCGAGCAGGTGGGCCATGGCGCTCGCGCCGTCGGAGCGGTTGAAGCGAGGGGTGGAGATGATCAGTTCCTCGCGGACCGGGATCCCGGCCCGCTCATGCGCCAACCGGTAGCCCTGCGTGCGCAGTTGGGCGGCCTCGCCGGTGCGGTAGGGCTGATCGCCGATCGCGGCGACGCGGCGCCGGCCGAGATCGAGCAGATGCTCGGTGGCCTCCCGGGAGGCGGTGACGTCGTCGATGCCGATGTGGTCGAAGCCCCCGTCGCTCACCCGCTCTCCGAGCACGACCAGCGGCAGGTTCGCGTCGCGCTCGCCGAGGTCGGACTGGGCCAGCCCCAGCGGGCTGAAGATGACGCCGTCGAACAGCAGCTGCTGGGAGCCACGGGTGAGGAACAGCTTCTCGTGCTCCGCGTCCCCGTCGGTCTGGTCGATCAGCACGTTGTAGCCCCGCACCCGGGCCGCCCGGATGATGCCCTGGGCCAGCTCGGCGAAGTAGGGCGTGTCCAGGTACGGCACCACGACGGCGATCTGGCCGGACCGGCCGGAGGCGAGATTGCGGGCCAGGACGTTGGGCTGGTAGCCGAGCTCGTCGACGGCCTTCTGCACCCGGGCGCGCATGGCCTCGGAGACCGGTGCGTAGCCGTTGACGACATTGGAGACCGTCCGGCTGGAGACGCCGGCGAGCGCCGCGACGTCGCGGAGTGTGACGCCATTTGCCATATGCCACCTTCGTCCCGGATGTCGTTTGCAGCGCTGAAAGTTTCCTCCGAGTTACCTCTTGCAGCGCGGCAAGTTCTCGGTTAACACTTTTGCAGCGCTGCAGAGCGTAGCAGAAGGGGGCCTGATCCAGCCGGGTCGGGAACCCAGGGATCGTGACGTCACCGCGTCGCGGACCGGACCGTAGGAGCCGCAGTGGGAACAGCCACTCAGGAGCCGGGAGCCGCACCGGCCATGACAGGGCTCGACTCTTTACTCACGGTGGTCTGACAGCGCCCGTGCGCTGACCAGCCGTCTCTCACCTTCACCGACGTCACCCGCACCCACCCCTCCCGCGCCGGCCGACGTCCGCCCCCTCACCGGTGCCGCGGTGCCGCACGCCCTCGGCCCACCTCACCGGACCCCCGTGTCCGGCGTAGCTCCGCCTTGCCACCCTCGCCTGCCCTCGGGCACCACATCCAGGAGATTGCACATGTCCTCCACCAGAAGGCCCACGTCCCGTTCCGTCCGGCGCACCGCGGTCGCGGCGACCTCCGCCGCCCTCGCCGGCGTGCTCCTCGCGGCCTGCGGGTCGGGCGGCGACAGCGGCAGCGGCACCACGGGCAGCGGCCCGGTGCACATCAAGGTGTGGGCCTGGTACCCCCAGTTCAAGCAGGTCGTGGCCGAGTTCAACAAGACCCACAAGGACGTCCAGGTCGACTGGGTGCAGGCGGGCGTCGGCCAGGACGAGTACACCAAGCTGAAGACCGCGCTCAAGGCGGGCCAGGGCGCCCCCGACGTCGTCATGCTGGAGTTCCAGGAGCTGCCCACCATCCAGCTCACCAAGGGCCTGCTCGACATGGGCAAGTACGGCGCCAACGACGACAAGGGCAACTACGTCGACTGGGCGTGGAAGCAGGCCTCCGACGGCGACCACGTCTACGCGATCCCGGTCGACGGCGGCCCGATGGCGATGATGTACCGCGCCGACCTCTTCAAAAAGTACAACCTGAAGGTCCCGACGACCTGGGCGGAGTACAAGGAGGAGGCCGCCAAGCTGCACAAGGCGGACCCCAACGCGTACATGACCGACTTCGGCAGCGACGAGACCGCGGCCGGCTGGCGCCAGGGCCTGACCTGGCAGGCGGGCTCCCGTCCCTACACCTACTCGGCGAGCAAGCTGCCGGACATCGGGGTCAAGCTCAACGACGACAACGCCAAGAAGGTGTACGAGTACTGGGGCGACCTGGTCAAGAACAAGCTGGTCGACACCCAGTCGTACGCCACCACGGACTTCTACAACGGCCTCAGCAGCGGCAAGTACGCCACCTACATCGCGGCCGGCTGGGGTCCGGGCTACCTCTCCAGCGTCGCCGCGAAGACCTCCGGCAAGTGGCGGGTGGCCCCGCTGCCGCAGTGGACGGCGGGCGGCAACGCCCAGGGCGACTGGGGCGGTTCGAGCTTCTCGGTGACCTCGCAGACCAAGCACCCCAAGGAGGCCACCGAGGTCGCCCGGGAGCTGTTCGGCACCTCCCAGGCCGCCTGGAAGATCGGCATCGACCAGGCCTACCTGTTCCCGCTGGTCAACCCGATCCTCAACGGGGCGTACTTCCAGGACAAGAAGTACGACTTCTTCGGCGGCCAGCAGATCAACAAGGTGTTCGTGCCCGCGGCGAACGGCATCGGGACCTTCGACTGGAGCCCGTTCCAGGACTTCGCCTACAACACCGACACCAGTGAGGTGGGCAAGGCCCTCCAGGGCCAGACCGACTGGTCGTCCGTCAACGACAACGTCCAGGACCAGGTGACCTCCTACGCGAGCAAGCAGGGATTCAAGGTCAGCGAGTAACCGACCCGAAGTCCCCGCCCCCCCCACTGCCCCCGCCGGCGGCCGCGCGTCGCACCGCCCGCCGGCGGGGGCTCCGCAAGACGCGCAAGGAGATGTGATGAGCCTGCTCCGACAGCAGGGGCCCGCGCCGGCCGTGACCCCGAGTACCGTCCCCGCCGAGGGAGTCGGCACTCCGGCCACCGGCAGGGGCCGCCGCCGGACCGGACGCCAGTCCGCCCACACCCGCCACCAGGCCATGGGCCTGCTGCTGGTCACCCCGTTCGGCCTGCTCTTCGCGGCCTTCCTGGTGGCCCCGCTGGCGTACGCCTTCTGGCTGAGCCTCAGGACCTCCACCCTGGTCGGCGGTGACCACTTCAGCTGGTTCGCCAACTACCAGCAGACCTTCACCGACCCGCACTTCCTGGCCGGTGTGCGCCGCGTGGTGGTCTTCGGCCTGGTGCAGGTGCCGATCATGCTGGGGCTCGCGCTGCTCGGCGCCCTCATCATCGACGAGGTCTCCAGCAAGCTCGCCAAGGTCTTCCGGATGACGCTGTTCATGCCGTACGCCGTCCCCGCGGTGATCGGCGCCCTGATGTGGGGCTTCCTGTACAGCCCCACCTTCGGCCCGGTGAACTCCCTCAGCCACGCCCTGGGCACGGGGAAGATCGACCTGCTCGGCCACAGCCTGATG
The DNA here is from genome assembly GCF_058382285.1 of Streptomyces sp. LS-MS-L19. Classification (NCBI taxonomy): domain Bacteria; kingdom Bacillati; phylum Actinomycetota; class Actinomycetes; order Kitasatosporales; family Streptomycetaceae; genus Streptomyces; species Streptomyces sp. LS-MS-L19. Next base: position 1,480,341 of record NZ_JBYCLL010000001.1, read on the forward strand.
CTGACCTCCCTCGGCAACATCGTGACGTGGCAGTGGACCGGCTACAACATGATCGTCCTGTACGCCGCCCTCCAGGGCCTGCCCCGCGAGGTGTACGAGGCCGCGAAGCTCGACGGCGCGGGACAGATCCAGACGGCCCTGCGCATCAAGGTCCCGATGATCTCCTCGGCCATGGTGCTCACGCTGATGTTCACCATCATCGGCACCCTGCAGTTCTTCACCGAGCCGCGCGTGCTTGAGCCGACGGCGTCCTCCGTGATCACCCCGGACTACACGCCCAACCTCTACGCCTACAACCTCGCCTTCCAGTACTCGGAGTTCAACTACTCCGCCGCCATCTCCTTCTCCCTGGGAGCGGTGGTCTTCATCGGCTCCTACCTCTTCCTGTTCGCCACGCGCAAAAGGAGCGGACTGAAGTGACCACCGCCGCTGTCCCCGCCCCCGCCGTCGCCGCCCCTGCGCCCCGCCGTACGTCCTCCACGCGAGGCCGCGTCACCGTCAACGCGGTGATGGTGGCGATGATCCTGTACTTCCTGATGCCGTTCTGGTGGCTGGTCGTCGCCGCCACCAAGGACAACGACGCCCTGTTCTCCACGGCCGCCCTGTGGTTCCACTCGCCGGGCGCCTTCTTCACCAACCTCCAGCAGCTGTTCACCTACAACGACGGTGAATACCTGCGCTGGATGGGCAACACCGCGATCTACGCGGGCGTCAGCGGCGTCGGCGCCACCGCCGTGGCCACCTTCGCCGGGTACGCCTTCGCCAAGTACCGCTTCCCCGGCCGCAACCTGCTCTTCTCCAGCCTGCTCGGCGCCATCATGGTCCCGGCGACCGCGCTGGCCATCCCCACCTATCTGCTGCTGAGCAAGGTGGCGCTGACCAACACCATGTGGGCGGTCATCCTGCCCTCGCTGCTCAACCCGTTCGGCGTCTACCTGGTCCGGGTGTACGTGCAGGAGTCGCTGCCCGACGAGCTGCTGGAGGCGGCCCGGGTCGACGGCGCCGGCGAGCTGCGGGTGCTGTTCAACGTGGCGCTGCCGACGCTGAAGCCGGCCCTCGTGACCGTGCTGCTGTTCTCCATGGTCGGCACCTGGAACAACTTCTTCCTGCCGCTGGTGATGCTGAACAACGACAAGCTGTTCCCGCTGACCGTCGGCCTCCAGTCCTGGTACCAGGGCGCGCTGATCCAGTCCGGCGCCAACGCCCTGTTCACCCTCGTCATCGCGGGTTCCCTCGTGGCGATCCTCCCGCTGATCGTCGCCTTCCTCCTCCTCCAGCGGTACTGGCGCGGCGGGTTGACCGTCGGAAGCCTCAAGTAGCCCCCGCCCCCCTCTTCTTCCCGCGCACCTCCCGGAGCGACCTCCATGCTGCACGCCTCCCTGACCGTCGACCCCGCCTTCCGCGTCGCCGACGTGAGCCCCCGGACCTTCGGCTCGTTCGTCGAGCACATGGGCCGCTGCGTCTACACCGGCATCTACGAGCCCGGCCATCCCCTTGCGGACGAGGACGGCCTGCGCCGTGACGTCCTGGACCTGGTGCGCGAGCTGGGGGTGACCGCCGTGCGCTATCCCGGCGGCAACTTCGTCTCCGGCTTCCGCTGGGAGGACAGCGTCGGCCCGGTCGCCGACCGCCCCACCCGCCTGGACCTCGCCTGGCACAGCACCGAGACCAACGCGTTCGGTCTGCACGAGTTCCAGCGCTGGGCCGATAAGGCCGGCGTCGAACCGATGATGGCCGTCAACCTCGGCACCCGGGGCGTGGCCGAGGCCCTGGACCTGCTGGAGTACTGCAACCACCCGGGCGGCACCACCTGGTCGGACCAACGGATCAAGAACGGCGCCACCGACCCCTTCGGCATCCGCATGTGGTGCCTGGGCAACGAGATGGACGGCCCCTGGCAGACCGGCCACAAGACGGCCCAGGAGTACGGCCGGATCGCCGCCGAGACCGCCCGGGCCATGCGGATGATCGACCCCAGGCTGGAACTGGTGGCGTGCGGCAGCTCCAGCTCCTCGATGCCGACCTTCGGCGCCTGGGAGGCCACCGTCCTGGAGGAGGCGTACGACCAGGTCGACTACATCTCCTGCCACGCCTACTACGAGGAGCTCGACGGCGACCTCGGCAGCTTCCTGGCCTCCGGCGTCGACATGGACCACTTCGTCGAGTCGGTGGTCGCCACCGCCGACCACATCCGGGCCAAGCTGGGCCGGAAGAAGCGGATCAACCTCTCCTTCGACGAGTGGAACGTCTGGTACAACACCCGTTTCGAGGCGCAGGACAAGCCCACCGACTGGGCCGTGGCGCCCCGGGTGATCGAGGACGAGTACAACGTCGCCGACGCCGTCGTGGTCGGCGGACTGCTGATCAGTCTGCTGCGCAACAGCGACCGGGTCACCGCCGCCTGCCTCGCCCAGCTCGTCAACGTCATCGCGCCCATCCGCAGCGAGCCCGGCGGCCCGAGCTGGCGGCAGACCACCTTCCACCCCTTCGCCCAGGCCGCCCGGCACGCCCGCGGCACGGTCCTGCGGGTGGAGCCGGTCGCGCCGACCTATGAGACGAAGCGTTTCGGCGAGGTCTCCGTCGTGGACGCCGTGGCCACCCACGACGGCGACGAGCTCACCGTCTTCGCGATCAACCGGCACCAGAGCGACAACGTCGAACTCGCCCTGGACCTGCGGGCGTTCACCGGTTACGTCCCGGTGGAGCACGCCGTGCTGAGCGACCCCGACGTGCGCGCCGTCAACACCCAGGACGACCCCGACCGGGTCCGCCCGTACACCGCCGACACCGGTTCGGTCACCGACGGACGGCTCACCGTGAGCCTGCCGCCCGTCTCCTGGAACGTCGTCCGGCTGCGCCGCGCCGGCTGACACTCCCCCTCAGACACCCGCCGTTCCCGTCTCCCCCCGATTTCCCGGGAGCGGCGGGCCCCCGCACCACCCCCTCTTCCCGGACATCCCTTGGGAGCCGCCCATGTCCACCATCAGGGAAGGCGCCGGACACCGCGCCGCACCCCGCATCCAGGCGATCACCGTGCTGCTGGCCCTGCTCGCAGCCGCCGTCGCCCTCGTCCTGCCCTCCTCCGGCCCGGCGCACGCGATCTCGCGCGCCTCGCAGACCATGTACACCCCGCCGTCGGGCGCTCCCTCGCCCGGCTCGCTCTACCCGCGCGCCATCCGCCTCCAGAACAGCGGATCGTCCAACGGCACGCTGCTCGCCACGTTCGAGCAGTACAGCTCGGGCACCCCCGTCTTCCCGATCTACCGCAGCACGGACAACGGCAACAGCTGGAGCCAGATCTCCAGCATCAGCGACACCCACAACGGCTTCGGCAACCGCTACCAGCCGTTCCTCTACGAACTGCCCACCGCCATAGGCAACTTCCCGGCCGGCACGATCCTCGCCGCCGGCAACTCCATCCCGAACGACCTCTCCACGACCGAACTGGACCTGTACGCCAGCACCGACCACGGCGTCAGCTGGTCGTACGTCAGCACCATCGCGCAGGGCGGCGAGGCCGACCCCACCAACGGCAAGACCCCGGTGTGGGAGCCGTTCCTGATGGTGTCCGGCTCGAAGCTGATCGTGTACTACTCCGACCAGCGTGACCCGAGCTACGGCCAGAAGATCGTCCACCAGACCTCCACGGACGGCCTGACCTGGGGCTCCGTGGTCAACGACGTCGCCACCTCGACGTACGGCGACCGCCCGGGCATGCCCGTCGTCGCCAAGCTGCCCAACGGCAACTACGTGATGACGTACGAGTTCTGGGGTGCCCCCGAGGGCGGCTTCGCCGTCTACTACAAGATCTCCTCCAACCCGGAGGCGTTCGGCTCCGCCACCGGTATCGCCCTCAAGGCGACCGACGGCACCCAGCCCAAGAGCTCCCCGTACATCACCTGGCTGCCGACCGGCGGCGCCAACGGCACCCTCGTGGTCAGCGCCAACAGCAGCGACGACCTGTTCCTGAACACGCAGAACGGCGCCGCGAACACCTGGACGCGGATCGCCTCCACCGTCCCCGGCGGCTACAGCCGCGGCCTGCTCCCGCTGGCCGACGGCCACAGCCTGCTGGTCCTCAGCGGCGGCCACCTCACCAGCACCGGCCTGAACCCGATCACCTACGGGACGATCGACCTGGGCGGCGGTGTCTCGGACGGCGCCACCTACACGATGTCCAACGCCAACAGCCACCTGATGCTGACCATCGCGGGCGGCTCCACCACCAACGGCGTGAACGCGACCCAGCAGAACGCCGACAACGCCACCGACCAGCAGTGGAAGTTCGTCCAGCAGACCTCCGGCTACTTCAAGATCTTCAACGTCGCCAGCGGCAAGGTCCTGGGCGTGACCAACCAGTCCACCGCCAACGGCGCCAAGGTCGTCCAGTGGGACGACAACGGCACCCTGGACCACGAGTGGGCGATCGCCCCGAACCCGGCGGGCGGCTTCACCGCCACCAACCGGATCAGCGGCAAGTACCTGGAGATCCCCAGCGCCTCCACCACCGTCGGCACCGCCGCCGGACAGTGGGCCGACACCGGCTGCGCCTGCCAGCGCTGGAACCTCACCCAGACCGCGCTGCCCACGCTGTCCACCGGCCAGTACCGCCTCGTCAACAAGAACAGCGGCAAGTTCCTGGAGATCCCCGGCGCCTCCACCGCGACGGGCAAGCAGGCGGGCCAGTGGGTGAACACCGCCAACAACTGCCAGCTGTGGACCTTCCAGGCCCAGAGCGGCGGGGCGTGGACCGTGAAGAACGTCAACAGCGGTCTGTACCTCGACAGCAACGGCTCGACCTCGGCCGGGGCGGCCGTCGTCCAGAACGCCTCGTCCACCGCGAGTTCCCAGAAGTGGACGCTCACGAGCGCGGGCGGCGGCTACTACAAGCTCGTCAACTCCGGCAGCGGCCTGGTGGCGGACGTCGCCTCGGCCTCCACCGCCAACGGCGCGCTGATCGTCCAGTCGGCGGACAACGGCGCCGACGACGAGCTGTGGCAGGTCGTCCGGGTCAACTGATCCACCCAGGGGGCCCGGTTCCGGCCGGGCCCCCGCTCTTCTGCCCAAGCGGCACCGCGATCCGGGGGTGCGTCGGGGGCCCACGGGGGACAATCGCGGTAGGACCCGTCCTCGGCGAGGGAGGCTGTCATGCCGCTACGGTCCGCCGGCACCGGCAAGGTGTCCCGGGATCCCGTCCACCACCCGCTCTTCGCCCGGTACTACGCGCGGGTCAGCGTCGCCGCCGAGACCAGGATGGGCATGGCCGGCGTGCGGGAGCGGTTGCTCGCCGGCCTGTCCGGGCGGGTGATCGAGATCGGCGCGGGCAACGGTCTGAACTTCGCGCACTACCCGGGCACGGTCTCCGAGGTCGTGGCCATCGAACCGGAGCGCCGGCTGCGGCAGTTGGCGGTGGAGTCCGCGCTGCGCTCGGAGGTGCCGGTCGACGTGGTGCCCGGCGCCGCGGAGGCGCTGCCGGTCAAGAGCGAGGCCTTCGACGCCGTGGTGATCTCGCTGGTGCTGTGCAGTGTGCGCGATGTGCCGCGCGCGCTGGGCGAGGTACGGCGGGTGCTGCGGCCGGGCGGGACCGTGCGGTTCTTCGAGCACGGCAGCGGCGGCGGCCCCGCGATGCGCTTCACCCAGCGCGCCCTGGACCGCACGGTGTGGCCGCCGCTGAGCGGCGGCTGCCATCTGGGCCGGGACCCGGTCGGGGCGCTGCGGGACGCCGGGTTCGAACTGGGCCCTTATCGGCGGGTGTTGATGCCGGAGAAGGGGCCGACGCTGCCCACGTCCTTCTGTGTGCTGGGCACCGCGTGGCGGCCCTCGCCGGCGGACGGCTGATTCACAGGGTCCATTTCCTCAGCTCACGCGCGATGTCGTGCACCGACGCCTCGCCCTTCTTGGCCACCTTGGCGAGATCACGGACGAGCACCGGCGAGGTGACGACCCTGAGGCCGCTCGCGACGAGGTAGGCGTAGGCGACCGCGCAGGCGAAGAGCGCGTTGGTGCGCTCCAGGGCCGGGACGTGGATGAGGAGTTGCAGCAGCGCGGCGGCGCGCAGATGCGGGTTGTCATAGACGGGGATGTCGAAGATCTCGGCCTGGTGCCGTGCCACGGCAGCGACCAGAGCGCCCCAGTCGGTGACCTGGGGGTCACCCGGGGTCTTCTGCTCGGCGAGCATGAGCAGCCAGGCGAGATCGATGTGCAGATCGCTCAACGACCCTCGTCTTCCTTGCCGTCCTTGCCGAACTCCTCCGCGAAGACGGATTCGTACTGCTTCATGAAGTCGGCCGCGGCCTCGACGAAGGTCTGGCCGGCCTCCCCGCTGTCCTTCATGACCAGCTCCTCGATGTAGCGGTTGACGCTCACGCCGCGGGCGAGGGCACGTTCACGGGCGGCGCGGGCGGTGCCCTCGTCCACCCGCACGTTCAACTGAGTCTTCGCCATACCTAGAAGCTAGCGCCGATGCGCTAGCACTGGCAAGAGGCGTCCGGCACGGACAGGAGGATGCCCTTTACACGGGGTGCCCCTTACACCGGTGTCAGGGGCCCGACCTGGGAGGGAGGGCGCCTCGGCCGGAAGGGGGATATCGGGTGTGGGGCGGATCACATTACCCTCGGCCCCATGGCCACTGCTGCGGAGGACGCCCTCGACACCGCTCCGACCGAAGGGATCGCGGCCCGCGCCCGCGGTCTGACCAAGGCGTACGGCTCCGGCGAGACGGCCGTGCTCGCGCTGGACGCGGTGGACGTGGACATCGCGCGCGGTCGCTTCACCGCGGTCATGGGGCCCTCGGGTTCCGGAAAGTCCACGTTGATGCACTGCCTGGCGGGGCTCGACACCGTCTCGGCCGGACAGGTGTGGCTCGGCGACACCGAGATCACGGGACTGAAGGAACGCGAGCTGACCCGACTGCGCCGGGACCGGATCGGGTTCATGTTCCAGTCGTTCAATCTGATCCCCACGCTGAACGCGGCCGAGAACATCACCCTGCCCATGGACATCGCGGGCAAGAAGCCCGACGAGAAGTGGCTGGACCAGGTCATCGACACCCTGGGGCTGCGGGACCGCCTCAAGCACCGTCCCTCGCAGCTGTCCGGCGGTCAGCAGCAGCGGGTCGCGTGCGCCCGGGCGCTGGTCTCCCGGCCCGAGCTGATCTTCGCCGACGAACCGACCGGCAACCTCGACTCGCGGGCGGGCCTGGAGGTGCTCGGCTTCCTGCGCGAGGCCGTCGACCAGCTCGGGCAGACGGTCGTGATGGTCACCCACGACCCCGGCGCCGCCGCCCACTCCGACCTGGTGCTCTTCCTCGGGGACGGACGGATCGTGGACGGTATGGAGCGGCCCTCGGCGGAGGCGGTGCTGGAGCGCATGAAGCGGTTCGACGTGATCCGGAGTCAGGTCGCGCCCGGCGACGACAGCGGCTCGGGCGACGTGCCCCTCGGCAAGGACTGAACCCGTGCTGAAGGCGACGCTCCGCAGTTTCCTCGCCCACAAGGGGCGGCTGCTGCTCTCCGCGCTGGCCGTCGTCCTGTCCGTGGCGTTCGTCTCGGGCAGCCTGATCTTCTCCGACACCCTGAGCCGCACCTTCGACCGGCTCTTCGCCTCGTCCGCGCCCGACCTCACCGTCAGCCCGAAGGAAGACCTCAAGGAGGCCATCCCGTCCGGGACCACGGCCACCCTGCCGGCCGCGCTCGCGGACCGGGTGGCCCGGGTCGACGGGGTAGCCGCCGCGCGCTTCGACGCCGAGGACGACGGGATCACCGTCGCCGACTCCGAGAACGAGTCGGTGGGCTCCACCACCGGCGCCCCCACCATCGGCACCGACTGGAACCCGACCTCGCGCAGCCCCGTCGAGCTCACCTCGGGTCACGCGCCGCACGGCGCCGGCGAGGCCCTGCTCGACTCGGAGACCGCGGACCGCAAGGACCTGCGCATCGGCGACCCGCTCACCGTGATCGCGGGCCCCGGCTCGTTCAAGGTGCGGATCGTCGGCATCGTCACCTTCACCACCACCAACCCCGGTGCCTCGCTGCTGTTCCTGGACCCGCCGACCGCGCAGACGAAGCTGCTCGGCTCCGCCTCCGCCGCCACCACCATCTCCGTGGACGCCGCCGAGGGGGTGAGCAACGACCAGCTCAAGCAGCGGGTGGCCGCCGCGCTCGGCACGGGCAGCTACGAGTACCGGACCGCCGAGGAACAGGCGAAGTCGGACATCGACCAACTGGGCGGATTCCTCGACGTCATCAAGTACGTGATGCTGGGATTCGCCGGGATCGCGGTCCTGGTCGGTGTCTTCCTCATCGTCAACACCTTCTCGATGCTGATCGCCCAACGCACCCGCGAACTGGGCCTGTTGCGCGCCCTGGGCGCCGACCGGCGCCAGGTCCGCCGCTCGGTGCTCACCGAGGCCACCCTGCTCGGCCTGGTCGCCTCGACGGTCGGCCTGGGCGCGGGCATCGGGCTGGCGCTCGGCCTCATCGCCCTGATGAACGCCTTCGGCATGAACATCGACTCGGGCGAGATGGTGGTCGGTTGGGGCACCCCCGTGGCCGCGTACGTCGTCGGCGTGGGCGTCACCTTCGTCGCGGCCTATCTCCCGGCCCGGCGGGCGGCGGGCGTCTCCCCCATGGCGGCCCTCTCGGACGCCGAGATCGCCGGGATCGGACGGCCGCTGAAGGTCCGCGCGATCGTGGGCGGCCTGGTGGGCGCGGCGGGCGCCGCCGCACTCGTCGGGTGCGTGCTCTCGTCGAGGACGGCGACGGCGGCCTCCCTGCTCGGCCTCGGTGTGGTCCTGACGCTCCTGGCGACCGTGATCGCGGGGCCGCTCCTGGTGCGGCCGGTGATCCGGGTGCTGGGCGGAGCCTTCCCGGCCCTGTTCGGCCCGGTCGGACGGATGAGCCAGCGCAACGCCCTGCGCAACCCCCGCCGCACCGGCGCCACCGCGGCCGCCCTCATGGTCGGCCTCGCCCTGGTCGGCGGGATGTCGGTGGCCAGCGCCTCCATGTCCAAGTCCTTCGACGACCAGATCGACAAGACCCTGGGCGCCGACTTCGTCGTGCAGAACGGCAACTTCCTGCCGTTCCCGCAGGAGGTCACGGACGCGGTCCGCAAGACCGAGGGCGCCGGTCTCGTCGTACGGTCGAGGTTCGCGCCGATCGCCGTACGCCTGCCGGACGGCAAGCGGGTCGAGACGACCGCCGCCGGCTACGACCCGCAGCTCGACGAGGTCGCCCACATCACCTACGCGCGGGGCGGCACCGCGGCCGCGCTCGCGCCCGGGCATCTGGGCATGGACGTCGACTTCGCGCGCGACCACGGCGTGAAGGTCGGCAGCAAGGTGCCCGTCGAGTTCCAGGGCGGGCGCCGGACCGAGTTGACCGTGGGCGCCCTCACCGACCAGGACCAGGCGGACGGGTTCGGGACGCAGGGCGGGATCTACTTCGGCCTCGACACGCTGGAGCGGTTCGCCCCGGGCGGCCAGGAGTCCGCGCTGTACGTCAACGCCGCCTCCGGCACGAGCGCCGACCGGCTGCGCGCGGACCTGGAGAAGACCCTCGACCCGTATCCGCAGGTCCAGGTCCGCGACCTCGCCGACTACAAGGACCTGGTGCACGACCAGATCGCGGTCCTGCTGTATCTCGTGTACGCGCTGCTCGGCCTGGCGATCGTCATCGCGGTGCTCGGCGTGGTCAACACGCTCGCCCTGTCGGTCGTGGAGCGCACCCGGGAGATCGGGCTGCTGCGCGCCATCGGGCTCGCCCGGCGTCAGCTGCGCCGGATGATCCGCCTGGAGTCGGTGGTCATCGCGGTGTTCGGCGCGGTGCTGGGACTGGCGCTCGGGCTGGTGTGGGGGGTGTGCACCCAACAGGTGCTGGCGCTCCAGGGCATGAACGCGCTGGCGATCCCCTGGGGCACGATCGTGGCGGTGGTCGTCGGTTCCGCGGTGGTGGGCATCGTCGCCGCGCTGCTGCCGGCGTTGCGCGCGTCGCGCATGAACGTACTGGCGGCGATCGCGCACGAATGATGGAATCGCGGGGCAGACAACTCAAGTCGCTTGCAGCTGAGGAGAGTTCATGCCCCCCACCGTTCAGCCCCTCGGGTCGCGTGCCGCCCGGTCCCGCCCCTTCCGCTTCGCCGTCAACCTGACCGCCGCCGCCACCGACGAGGACTGGCGCTCCAAGTGCCGACGGGCCGAGGAACTCGGGTACGACGTGATCCTGGTCCCGGACCACCTCGGCAAGGTAGCGCCCTTCCCGGCGCTGGTCGCGGCGGCGGAGGTCACCGAGCGGCCGCGCCTGGGCACCTTCGTCCTCAACGCGGGCTTCTGGAACCCGGCGTTGCTCGCCCGTGAGGTGGCCACGGTGGACGCCCTCACCGGTGGCCGTCTCGAACTCGGCCTGGGCACGGGCTATGTGCAGTCCGAGCACGACCGGGCGGGGCTGCCCTTCGGCTCGCCCGGCGAGCGGGTCGACCATCTCCGGCACCTCATCGAGGAGTTGGAGCGGCTGCTGTCGGCGGAGGACCATGTGCCGCGGCCGGTGCAGCGGCCCCGGGTGCCGTTGCTGATCGGCGGGATCGGCAACCGGATGCTGCGACTGTCCGCCGAGCACGCCGACATCGCGGCCTTCACCGGGGCGACCCTGGTGCCGGGGAACACGACCGGCAAGCTGATCCCGACCACCGCCGAGCAGCTCGACGAACGGGTCGCGAGGTATGCGGAACTGGCCGCGGGCCGCAAGGAACCGGCCGAGTTGAACCTGCTCATCCAGACGGTGGTCGTCACCGACGACCGTGAGGCGGTGGCCACCCCGTTCCTGCACCGGGTGCCGGACCTGACCCTCCAGCAGGCCCTGGAGCTGCCCATCATGCTCATCGGCACGGTCGAACAGATCGTCGCGCAGGTCCTGGCCCAGCGCGAGCGGTACGGCTTCACCTATCTGACGGTCCTGGAGGCGTCCATGGAGGCCTTCGCGCCGGTGATGGCGCAGGTGCGGGGGCGGTAGCCGTCCGCATGGTGGAAACCCGGGTGCCGGCCGGTCCCGCGTGATGGGATCGCCGTATGACCGACCTGCGGATACGGGCCGCGACGCCCGACGACCTCGACACCGTGCTGGCGTTCTGGAAGCAGGCCGCCGAGGGCACGAGCATCAGCGACGACCGGGACGGCGTGGAGCGGCTGGTGTCCCGCGACCCCGAGGCACTGATCCTCGCCGAGCTCGACGGCGAACTGGTCGGCACGGTGATCGCCGGCTTCGACGGCTGGCGGTGCCATCTGTACCGGCTCGCGGTGCACCCCGGGCGCCGGCGGCGCGGCATCGGGTCGGCGCTGCTCACCGCCGCGGAGGAACGCTTCGTACGGCTCGGCGGGCGCCGCGGGGACGCGATGGTGCTGGTGCGCAACGAAACGGCGCAGCACGCTTGGCGCGCCGCGGGGTATGCGCCCGAGGAAAAGTGGCGGCGCTGGGTGAAGCCTTTCGCCGGCTAGGACGGGCGATCCTGGGGACCCTGTCCGATCATGGGACGGAGGTGACCCGATGACCGAAGTGCTCCTCCTGCTGGTGGCGATCCTGCTCTCGCTGGCCTGCGGTGCCTTCGTGGCCGCGGAGTTCTCGCTGACCACGGTCGAGCGCGGAGAGCTGGAAGGCGCGGTGGAGCGCGGCGAGCGGGGTGCGTCCGGTGCCCTGAAGGCCGTACGGAATCTGACGTTCCAGCTGTCCGGGGCGCAGCTCGGGATCACCGTCACCAACCTGGTCGTCGGCATGCTCGCCGAGCCGTCGATCGCGGCGCTGATCGCCGGGCCGCTGGAGTCGCTCGGGATCTCGGAGTCCACGTCGAGGTCGCTGGCCCTGGTGCTGGGCACCGCGCTGTCGACCGTCTTCCTGATGGTGGTCGGCGAGCTGGTGCCGAAGAACTGGGCGATCTCCTCCCCGCTGGCGGTGGCCAAACGGGTGGGCACCGCGCAGAGCTGGTTCAGCGCGACCTTCCGCCCCTTCATCACGCATCTCAACAACACCGCCAACCGGGTCGTACGGCTCTTCGGCCTGGAGCCCGCCGAGGAGCTGGCCTCGGCGCGCGGGCCGCAGGAGCTGGCCGCGCTCGCCCGGCACTCCGCACGCGAGGGCGCGCTGGAGGCGGACACCGCCGAGCTGTTCGTGCGCACGCTGAACCTCGCCGACCTGACCGCGGAGAACGTGATGACCCCGCGCGTGCAGGTGGTCGCCCTCGACGTCCAGGCGACCTGCGAGGACGTGGCGAACGTGACGCGCGCGACCGGGCTGTCCCGGTTCCCCGTGTACCGCGGCAGCCTGGACTCGGTGGTGGGCATCGCGCACATCAAGGACGTCCTCGCGGTGCCGGCCGAGCGGCGGCCCCGGGCCTCCGTCGCCGAGCTGCTGCGGGAGCCGCTGCTGGTGCCCGAGTCGCTCACCGTGGACCGGCTGCTGGACCGGCTGTCCGGCAAGCGCACGATGGCGGTCGTCATCGACGAGTACGGCGGGACCGCGGGCGTGGCCACGCTGGAGGACATCGTGGAGGAGGTCGTCGGCGAGGTGCGGGACGAGCACGATCCGCACGAGACACCGGACCTCGCGCCCGCCGGTACCGACGACGAGGGCAGGGGGCTGTTCCACGCGGACGGCTCGGCCCGGACGGACCAGCTCGCGCGCGTGGGGCTGCGGCCGCCCGAGGGGCCGTACGAGACGCTGGCCGGGCTGATCGCGACCGAGCTCGGGCGGATCCCGGCGGTCGGTGACTCGGTCGAGGTCGTCGGCTGGCGGCTGGACGTGGTGGACGCGCAGGGGCGGCGGGCCGCACGGGTGCTGCTGCACGCACCGCCGACCGACGCGTCCGGGGAGTACGAAGAGGGCCGGGAGTCCGGAGAGCACCGGGATTCCAGGGAGAGCCGGGACGCCAGGGAGAGCCGGGAATCCGGGAAGGGCCGGGAAGCCGGGAAGGGTCCGGAAGCCGGGAAGGGTCCGGAAGCCGGGGAGGGGGCCGAATGACCGTCGTCCAGTTGTTGATCGGTCTGGCGACCCTCGTCGTCAACGCCTTCTTCGTGGGCGCCGAGTTCGCGCTGATCTCGGTGCGGCGCAGCCAGATCGAGACGTACGCCGAGCAGGGCGACCGGCGGGCGAAGAGCGTGCTGTGGGGTCTTGAGCACGTCTCCGCGCTGATGGCGGCGGCGCAGCTCGGGATCACCCTGTGCACGCTGGTCCTGGGTGTGGTCGCGGAGCCGGCGATCGCGCATCTGCTGGAGCCGGTGTTCCACGCGGTCGGCGTTCCGAAGGGCGCGGGGCACGCGGTGTCCTTCGTGATCGCGCTGACGCTGGCGACCTATCTGCACATGCTGCTCGGCGAGATGGTCCCGAAGAACATCGCGCTCGCCGAGCCGGTGCGCAGCGCCCTGCTGCTGGGCCCGCCGCTGGTCGCGCTGGCGCGGGGACTGCGCCCGGTGATCTTCGCGGTCAACGCCTTCGCCAACGCCCTGCTGAAGCTGCTGCGCGTGGAGACCAGGAACGAGGTCGCGGCGACCTTCTCGGACGCCGAGCTGGCCCGGATCGTCCGGGACTCCGGCGAGGCGGGGCTGATCGACGAACGGGCGCGGGAGCGGCTGCACGACGCGCTGGAACTGGGGCGGCGACCGGTGCGGGACGTGGTGATGCCGCTGGAACGGGTCGTCTACGCGCGCGTGGGCGTCACCCCGGAGCAGCTGGAGGCGCTGTCGGCCGAGTCCGGGTTCTCGCGCTTCCCGGTGGTGGACGAGGGCCGGCGCATCGTCGGCTATCTGCACGTCAAGGACGCGTTGGACGCCATGCCCCGGGACCTGCGGTTCCCGGTGCGCGACATGCGCCCGATCGCCCGGATCCGGGAGAGCACGCCGCTGGACGACGTCCTGACGGCGATGCGGCGCAGCCGGACGCACCTGGCGGCGGTGCTGGGCGCGGACGGCCGGCTGGCGGGCCTGGTGACGATGGAGGACGTGCTGCGGGAGCTGTTCGGCCGACAGGTGTGAGGGGCGGGTCGGGATCGCCGAGGGCGACCGACCGTCGGGTATGTGCACCGGATACCATTTCTTCCGCCATGCAGACGAATCCCACTTACTCCAGCCTGGTCGCGGTCGGCGACTCCTTCACCGAGGGCATGTCGGACCTGCTCCCGGACGGCTCCTACCGGGGCTGGGCCGACCTCCTCGCCGGCCGGATGGCGGCCGTGACGCCCGGCTTCCGCTACGCCAACCTCGCGGTGCGCGGCAAGCTGATCCAGCAGATCGTCGAGGAGCAGGTCGACGTGGCCGCGGCGATGCAGGCGGACGTGATCACGCTGGTGGGCGGGCTCAACGACACCCTGCGGCCCAAGTGCGACATGGTCCGGGTGCGCGATCTGCTGACGGAAGCCGTGGAGCGGCTCGCGCCGTCCTGCAAGCAGCTCGTCCTGATGCGCAGCCCCGGCCGCCAGGGCCCGGTCCTGGAGCGTTTCCGGCCGCGCATGGAGGAGCTGTTCGAGGTCGTCGACGAGCTGGCGTCCCGGCACGGGGCCGTGGTCGTCGACCTGTACGGCGCGGCGTCGCTCTCCGACCCCCGGATGTGGGACGTGGACCGGCTGCACCTGACGGCCGAGGGCCACGTCCGGGTCGCGGAGGCCGTGTGGCAGACCCTCGGCTACGACCCCGAGGACACGGAGTGGCGTACCCCGCTGCCGGCCACGGTGCCGCCGAAGTGGCTGGCCCGCCGGATCGCGGACGTCCGCTTCACCCGGCAGCACCTCCTGCCCTGGATCGGCCGGCGCCTGACGGGCCGCTCCTCGGGCGACGGCCTGCCGCCGAAGCGTCCCGACCTGCTGCCCTACGAGCGGTAGGACCCCGTGCACACGCGCGTGGTCAACGTCCGGGGCCGGCTGCACGAGTACGGCCCCCGGCTGGAACACGCGCCCGCCGACCTCGTCTACGTCGGCCGCCGCTGGACGATGGGCGGCTGGGACCTGCCGAGACACCCGCTCCACAACCCCTTCGCCTACGACACCGCCACGCGCCGTCGGGACGGCACGCGGGCCGAGGTGATGGCGAAGTACCGGGCGTATCTGCTGGAGCGGCCGGATCTGCTCGCTCTGCTGCCCGGGCTGCGCGGCAGGGCGCTGGCCTGCTGGTGCGCGCCCGAGCCGTGCCACGCCGATGTCCTGGCGGAGCTCGCGGACCGGCTCTCGTAGCTTCCGACGAACGGGGCCCCGGCGCTGGCCTGCACGAATCGCCAGTAGAATCTGCACACGTGACTCCCGCCAAGCCCCGCATCCCGAACGTTCTCGCCGGCCGCTACGCCTCCGCCGAGCTCGCCACGCTCTGGTCGCCCGAGCAGAAGGTGAGGCTGGAGCGTCAGCTCTGGCTCGCCGTGCTGCGGGCCCAGAAGGACCTCGGGATCGAGGTGCCGGAGCAGGCGCTCGCGGACTACGAGCGGGTCCTCGACACCGTCGACCTGGCGTCGATCGCCGAGCGTGAGAAGGTCACGCGGCACGACGTGAAGGCGCGGATCGAGGAGTTCAACGACCTCGCCGGGCACGAGCAGGTCCACAAGGGCATGACCTCCCGTGACCTCACGGAGAACGTCGAGCAGCTCCAGATCCGGCTCTCCCTGGAGCTGATCCGCGACCGCAGCGTGGCCGTCCTGGCCCGCCTCGGCAAGCTGGCGGGCGAGTACGGCGAGCTGGTCATGGCCGGCCGCTCGCACAACGTCGCCGCCCAGGCCACCACCCTCGGCAAGCGCTTCGCGACGGCGGCCGACGAGCTGCTCGTGGCGTACGGCCGGGTCGAGGAACTCCTCGCCCGTTACCCGCTGCGCGGCATCAAGGGCCCGGTCGGCACCGCGCAGGACATGCTGGACCTGCTGGGTGGGGACGCGTCGAAGCTGGCCGAGCTGGAGGACCGGATCGCGGGCCACCTGGGCTTCTCGCGGGCGTTCACCTCGGTCGGCCAGGTCTACCCGCGCTCGCTGGACTACGAGGTCGTCACCGCGCTGGTGCAGCTGGCCGCGGCCCCCTCCTCGCTCGCCAAGACGATCCGGCTGATGGCCGGGCACGAGCTGGTCACCGAGGGCTTCAAGCCCGGTCAGGTCGGCTCCTCGGCGATGCCGCACAAGATGAACACGCGGTCCTGCGAGCGCGTGAACGGCCTCATGGTCATCCTGCGCGGCTACGCGTCGATGACGGGCGAGCTGGCGGGCGACCAGTGGAACGAGGGCGACGTGTCGTGCTCGGTGGTGCGCCGGGTCGCGCTGCCGGACGCGTTCTTCGCGCTGGACGGCCTCCTGGAGACCTTCCTCACCGTGCTCGACGAGTTCGGCGCCTTCCCGGCCGTCGTGGCCCGCGAGCTGGACCGCTACCTGCCGTTCCTCGCCACCACCAAGGTGCTGATGGGCGCGGTGCGCGCGGGCGTCGGCCGTGAGGTCGCGCACGAGGCGATCAAGGAGAACGCGGTCGCCTCCGCGCTCGCGATGCGCGAGCAGGGTGCCGAGCGCAACGAACTCCTCGACAAGCTGGCCGCCGACGAGCGCATCCCGCTCGACCGCGCCCAGCTCGACGAGCTGATGGCCGACAAGCTGTCCTTCACGGGTGCCGCGGCCGACCAGGTCGCCGTCGTGGTCGGCCGGATCGAGGAGATCGTCAAGCAGCACCCGGCGGCCGCGGGGTACACGCCGGGGGCGATCCTCTGACACGCTCCTCGTCATGACGCGCTTCACCCCCGAGGAGTTGGAGGCCGCCCGCGACCGGCTCGTGCCGGACGTGGTCGCGGACGGTCTCCGCGTGCTGTTCTGCGGCATCAACCCCGGGCTGATGACGGCGGCCACGGGCCATCACTTCGCCCGTCCCGGAAACCGGTTCTGGCCGGTGCTGCATCTGTCCGGGTTCACGCCGCGGCTCCTGAAGCCGTCGGAGCAGGGGGAGTTGCTGTCGTACGGGCTCGGGATCACCAATGTGGTGGCCAGGGCGTCCGCGCGGGCCGACGAGCTGAGCGCGGAGGAGTACCGCGAGGGCGGGCGTCTGCTGGCGGCGAAGGTGGCCCGGCTCAAGCCGCGTTGGCTGGCCGTGGTGGGGGTGACGGCGTATCGCGCGGCCTTCGACGACCGCAAGGCACAGGTGGGGCCGCAGGAGCGGACCATCGGGGACACGCGCGTGTGGGTGCTGCCGAATCCGAGCGGCCTCAACGCGCACTGGACGGCGGCGACGATGGCGGAGGAGTTCGCCCGGCTGCGGGTGGCGGCGGAGGACGCCTAGCCGGTCAGACCGGGTCGATGTCGGAGGCCACCGCGAGCACGTGGATCTCGTCGGACGCGTCCCGGTAGGCCACTCCGAGGGCTATCCAGCGGTCCGACCCGGGAGGCTGCCACAGGCTCAGATCGTCCGTCAGGATGCTCGTCAGGCGCCACGGCTCGGGTATCTCCTCGCCGCGTTCGAGACGCGCCGTCAGCGTGCACATCCCCCAGGGCTCGTGCTGTCGGCCCCAGCGGTCGTCCAACTCCTGGGCTATACGGCTCTTGAGGGCGTAGAAGTCCCCCACGGCCGCCATGCGCGGCGCCGCGTCGCCGTCCCGCAGACCATGGCTCACCTCTAACGACTCGACGCGGTAACCGGGTCCCGACCGGTAGGCGCCCGACTCGCCGTCCGCCGCGGTCAGATCGCGGACGCACAGCGAGTCGATCGCGGCGCGGTACTTCGCACTGTCCATGTGATCCAGTAAAGCGCTCGCCACTGACAATTGGCGGGGCGTCAGGGGACTCGTGGGGTCAGGCGTCCCTGCGGCGTATGCTCCAGGCCCCCGCGGCGACGGCCGCCGCCGTCCACAGGGCGGTCACCCCGAGTCCGGTCCACGGCCCGAGGGTGCCGTCGGGGCTCTCGTACAGCACGCTCTGGCCCGCCCGGTCGGGCAGGAAGTCCACTGCGGTCCCCGCCGCGTCCCCGATCACGAACGACACGACGAGGATGAACGGGATGATGAGGGAGAGCGCGCCCGCACCACTGCGCAACAGGGCCGTGATCCCCGCCGCGAACAGCGCCATCAGCGTGAGGTAGAGGGCACAGCCGACCACACCGCGTACCTGCTCGCCCGGGGAGAGACCGCTCGCCGCGTCGCCGAGTCCGGCCCGGGCCACGAGGAGCGCGGCGAACGCGGTGACCAGTCCGACGACCAGGGTCGGCACGGCGATCGCCACCAGCTTCGCCGCGAACCAGCGCCCGCGCCGCGGCACCGCGGCCAGTGTCAGCCGGAGCCCACCCCCGTGGAACTCCGAGGACACCGCCATGGCGCCGAAGGAGATGGCGGCGATCTGGCCCGGCGCGACCCCGGACAGCGCCATGAACAGCGGGTCGAACTCGGGGTCGGAGGTCTCGGAGACCCCGGCGATCGCGGAGAACGCGGTGGTCGCGGCGAACAGGGCGAGCAGCGCGCCGAGGAGCGAGCGGAGGGTACGGATCTTCAGCCACTCGGAGTGGAGGACGGGCGCGAAGGAAGTGGACGGGGACGGCATGTCAGGCCTCCTGCGGCTGTGCGGTGAACTCTGTCTCGGTGGCCGTGAGATCAAGGTAGGCGTCCTCCAAGGTGCCTTCCTGCGGGGCCAGTTCGAGGATCGGTACGCGCGCCGCGGAGACGATGGCGCCGATCTCCTCCACGCGTGCGTGCTGCACGCTCCAGTGCCCGTCCTCGTGCTGGACGGCGTCATGGCCGTGCCGGGCCAGGGCCTCCGTGAGCGCGGTGGGGTCGGTCGTGCGGATCCGCACGCTCGGCTGCACACGCGCGTGGATGAAGCTCCGCATCGGGGTGTCGGCGAGGAGGCGGCCCCGGCCGAGGACGACGAGGTGGTCGGCGAAGGACGCGGTCTCGTTCATGAGGTGGCTGGAGACCAGGACCGTGCGTCCCTCGCCGGCCAGCCGGCGCAGCAACTCGCGGATCCAGATGATGCCTTCGGGGTCGAGTCCGTTCGAGGGCTCGTCGAGCATGACCACCGGAGGGTCGCCGAGCAGCGCGGCGGCGATGCCGAGCCGTTGCCTCATGCCCAGGGAGTACGTCCGCACCCGGCGTCGGGCGGCCGACGCCAGTCCCGTCGCCTCCAGCACCTCGTCGACCCGGTGGCCGGGGATGCGGTTGCTCGTCGCCAGCGTGCGCAGGTGGTCGCGGCCGGTGCGGGAGCCGTGCGCGGCCTGGGCGTCGAGCAGCGCGCCCACGTGGCGCAGGGGTTCGGCAAGGGCCGTGTACGGGCGGCCACCGATCGTCGCCGTGCCGGAGGTGGGCCGGTCGAGGCCGAGGACGAGCCGCATGGTGGTGGACTTCCCGGCACCGTTGGGACCGAGGAAGCCGGTGACCCGGCCCGGGAGGACCCGGAAGGTGAGGTCGTCCACGGCGCGTCGGCTGCCGAACTCCTTGGTGAGGGACTGGACTTCGATGCTGGTCATGGCAGCAGCCTGGCCGGTGCGGCAGGGCGGGGGCCTCCCCCGCGCGTGGAGATCGTCTCCCCCGTGCGGGGGAGGGCTGCTGTCAGTGGCGGCTGGCACGATGGCCGAATGGTCCGCTTGCTGCGCCCGTTCGGTCGGGCGGTGACGTACACACGGTGGCTGCATCTGTTCATCGCCACCGTGTGGCCGGCCATGTGGATGTTCGTCGAGGAGGCGTGGTGGACCTGGCTGGTGGCGGCCGCGACGCTCGCGCCCGTCGGGCTGGTGCCCGCGATGCGCACCGTGGAGGGGTTGCAGGCCAGGCTCCTGCTGACGGGGCATCGGCACGACAGTGAGAGCCTCGCCATCGTCGTCGCCCCGTCCGCTTCCTGGGGCGACCGGGGCCGGCTCGTGGTGTGGCTGGAGACGCGGCTGCTGCTCGGCTACGCGACGGCGTTCCTCTCCGTCCAGCTGCTGACCAGCACGGTGGACCTGGTGGCGTCGGCGTTCGGCCGGGACGTGGACGAAGGCGTGCTCGTCGTGCTCGACGGCCACCAGTGGTGGCACGTCCTGCTCGCGCCGCTCTCCCTGGCCGCGCTGGCGGCGACCGTCCTCGGCGCGGGCCGTCTCGTCACCGCGCTCGCGCTGCGGCTGCTGGGCCCCTCCCCCGCCGACCGCCTCGCCGCCCTGGAGGAACGCACCGAGCAGCTCCTGGAGCGCACCCGCATCGCGCGCGAGCTGCACGATTCGATAGGCCACGCCCTGACCGTCGCCGTGGTCCAGGCGGGAGCGGCCCGCGCGGCGGACGACCCCGCCTTCACGGAGCGCGCCCTGAGCGCCATCGAGGAGACGGGCCGGGCCGCGCTGGAGGACCTGGAGCGGGTGCTGGGCGTCCTGCGCGAGTCCGGGCGGCCGGTGAGCGGCCGTCCGACGCTGACGGAGTCCGACCGGCTGCTGGAGTCGGCCCGCGCGTCCGGCGCGAAGGTGGACGCCGAGGTCACCGGGCCGCTGGACACCGTGCCGGGCCCGGTCTCGCGCGAGGGCTACCGCATCCTCCAGGAGTCGCTCACCAATGTGCTGCGGCACGCGGGTGCCGTCCCGGTCCGGGTCCGGGTCGAGGTCACGCACGAGACACTCGCCCTCGAGGTCCGCAATCCCCTGACGGCCGACGTGCCCGGCCCCGGCCGGGGCAGCGGCCTGCGGGGCATACGTGAGCGCGCGGCCCTGCTCGGCGGCCGCGCGCACACCGGCCCCGACCAGGGCGACTGGCAGGTGCATGTCGAGCTGCCGCTGCGCTGATCTAGGCTGACCGGATGCCGGTCACCGTTCTCCTCGTCGACGACGAACCCCTCGTACGCGCCGGTCTGCGGGCCGTGCTGGAGGCGCAGCCCGACATCGAGGTGGTCGGTGAGGCGGCCGACGGGGCGGCGGTGATCCCTCTCGTACGGCAGCTGCGGCCCGACGTGGTCGCCATGGACGTACGGATGCCGCTGCTGGACGGGATCGAGGCCACGCGCGCGGTGCTGCGGACCGTCGAGGAGCCGCCGAAGATCCTGGTGGTGACGACGTTCGAGAACGACGAGTACGTGTACGAGGCGCTGCGGGCCGGCGCCGACGGGTTCCTGCTGAAGCGGGCCCGGCCCGCCGAGATCGTGCACGCGGTGCGGCTGGTGGCCGAGGGCGAGTCGCTGCTGTTCCCGGCGTCCGTACGGCAGCTCGCCGCCCGGTACGGGGACGACGGCGGCAACCGGGCGGCCCGCGCGGCGATGGAACGGGCCCGGTTGACCGACCGGGAGGCGGAGGTGCTGCGGCTGATGGCGCGCGGGCTGTCCAACGCGGAGATCGCCGAGCGGATGATCGTCGGCACGGAGACCGTGAAGTCGCACGTGAGCGGGGTGCTGGCGAAGCTGGGGGCGCGCGATCGCACACAGGCCGTGATCGCGGCGTACGAATCGGGGTTCGTGGCACCGGGCTGAACACAGGTCGAGAGGGGCATGACCTCAGGGGCCGCGCAGCGCCGCGCGAGCGGTCAGGACGTCGCCCCGGACGAAAAACGGCCGAGCGCCCGGCGCAACCCGGCCGAGCGGCCTGTACGATCCGCCCCAACACGCGCACGAGCTGGGAGGACGGACGTTGGGGCGGCTGACCGGCGGGGATCCCTCGCTGCTGCGGAGGATCAATTCCGCGGTGGTGCTGCACGCGCTGCGTGCCACGGACTGCGCGACGCTGACCGAGATCACCCGGGTGACGGGCCTGTCCCGGCCGACGGTCGAGGGGGTCGTCGAGGGGCTCATCGAGGGCGGCCTGGTGGTCGAGAAGGCGGCGGACGAGAGCGTCGCCCGGCGCCAGGGGCGGCCCGCGCGGCGGTTCCGGTTCCGGGCCGAGGCGGGCCATCTGCTGGGCCTCGACATCGGGCCGCACCGGGTGGCCGCGCTCCTGTCCGACCTCGACGGCCGGGTGCTCGGAGCGGTGGCCAAGGACGTCGACGAGACGGCGTCCGCCGACGAACGCCTGGAGCGGCTGCGCACCGCGGTCGCCGAACTGCTGCGCAGGGCCGGGGTCGCGCGCGACTCGCTGTGGGCCGTGGGGGTCGCCTCGCCGGGCATCGTGGAGGCGGACGGCACGATACGGCTGTGCGCCGCGCTGCCGGAGTGGACGGGCCTGCGCCTCGGGGAACGGCTCAGCCGCTCCTTCAAGTGCCCGGTGCTCGTCGAGAACGACGCCAACGCGGCCACCGTCGCCGAGCACTGGAAGGGCGCCGCCACCGAGTCCGACGACGTGGTGTTCGTGCTGGCCGGGCTGAGCCCGGGCGCGGGCTCGCTGATCGGCGGTCGGCTGCACCGGGGGTACGGCGGGGCGGCCGGCGAGATCGGCGCGCTGCACCTGCTGGGCCGCGAGGTCACCCCTGAGACCCTGCTGTCGACCACGGACGAACCCCTGCACCCGCTCGACGAACAGGCGGTCGCGGAAGTCTTCGCACAGGCCCGTGAGGGTGACCAGCGGGCCCGGGCGGCCGTGGACCGCTTCATCCAGCGGCTCGTCCACGACGTGGCCGCACTCGTCCTGGCCGTCGACCCGGAACTCGTCGTGGTCGGCGGCTGGGCCGCCGGTCTGGACGGCGTACTGGAGCCGCTGCGGCGCGAGTTGGCCCGCTACTGCCTGCGCCCGCCGAAGGTGACGCTGTCGCTCCTCGGGGAGGCCGCCGTGGCCACCGGCGCGCTGCGGCTCGCCCTCGACCATGTGGAGGAGCAGCTGTTCGCGGTGGAGGGCACGGTGACCGCGCGGCGCTGAGCGCGCCCGGACGTCATGCGGCGGTGCCCCGGACGAGGGTCCGGGGCACCGCCGTACGGCTCAGGAGGCCTGTCGCTCCGGCCCCTCGTGGATCTCCACCGCTCCGGAGTCGCCGAAGGTCAGCCGGCAGGTGTCGGCGCGGTAGGTGGCCACCGAGACGGCGGCGGTGCGGCCCCCGGCCAGGTAGCGGGTGGTGACGACGAGCACCGGGGCGCCGGGCAGGCGGTCCAGTTCCTTGGCGTCGTCCGCACGGGCCGAGCCGAGCTCGACCGCGTTCTCCCGGCTGTCCAGCTCCAGCCGCTGGAGTTCGCGCAGCACGGCACGCGCGCGTGCGGCGCCCGACGGCGCGTCTATGGCGGAGAGTTCCGGCACGGAGGCCTCGGGGATGTAGAGCAGTTCGGCGGCGACTGGCTGGCCGTGGGTCACCCGGGAGCGGCGCACGATGTGCACCGGCTGCTCGCGGACGGTCTCCAGGGCGTCGGCCACGGCGGCGGGCGGCACCGCCTCGGCGCAGTCGACGGTCTGCCAGTCGTCACCGGCGGCCCCGGGCCACGCCTGCTGCTCGGTGCCGACGGCCACGCCCACGCGCGGCGGCGCCACGGTCGTCCCGACACCGCGGCGGCGCTGCAGCCTGCCCTCCAGCTCCAGTTGCTCCAGGGCCTGCCGGAGCGTGGCGCGGGCGACGCCGAAGCGGGCGGCGAGATCGCGCTCGTTGGGCAGGATCTCGCCCACGGAGAATTCGGAGTCCAGTGCCTCACTGAGCACGGTCTTGAGGTGCCAGTACTTCGGTTCCGGCACCGATTCGAGCTGCGTGGTCCCCACCCTTGCCTCCGCAATCGCCGTGGTCCGGCGGCGTTTTAGCGCCCTTGTTTATTAAAGGTTGTTGCACTTCTCTGCGACCATAGGGCGGCCCCCACCCTTGGTCAAGACCAATCCTCGATCCTCGGACCAACTCCCGTGCACGGTGCCGTGAACGTTCACGCGCCGTTCGCGCGGAAGCGTGTCCGTGACGGCACGGCAAAGCCCCCGTCATGAACGGGGGCCTCGTCGTGCACGGACCGTCAGATGTCCATCAGGGAGTGCAGCTTGTCGGGGTTGCGGATGATGTAGACGGACTGGATACGACCGTCGACGATCTCGAGCTGGAACACCGAGTCGGGCTTGCCGCCGGACAGGGCGATCGCGGCCGGTCCGCCGTTGAGCTCCAGGAAGCGCCAGGTGAGGTCCTGGACGCCCTTCTCGGCGACGCCGACGATGAAGCGGCCCACGTGGTCGGCGGACTCCAGCACCCGCAGCGGCGCCTTGGTCTTGCCGCCGCTGTCCCCGACGAGCCGTACGTCCGGCGCCAGCAGTGACATCAGTGCCTCCAGGTCGCCGCCGCCCGCGGCGACGAGGAAACGCTCCGTCAGGTCCCGGCGCTTGACCGGGTCGACCTCGTAGCGCGGCCGTCGCTCGTCGACGTGCTTGCGGGCCCGCCCGGCGAGCTGGCGTACGGCGGGCTCGCCGCGGTCGAGCATGGCGGCGATCTCGGCGTAGGGGTAGCCGAAGGCCTCCCGGAGGACGAAGACCGCCCGCTCCAGCGGTGACAGCGACTCCATCACGACCAGGACGGCGAGGGAGACCGAGTCCGCGAGGACGGCCTGCTCGGCGGTGTCGGGCACGGTGTCCCCGAAATCGGTGACATAGGGCTCGGGCAGCCACGGGCCGACGTAGGTCTCCCCGCGCGCCTTGACCTGCCGCAGCCGGTCGATCGCCAGGCGCGTGGTGACGCGGACCAGGTAGGCGCGCGGTTCGCGCACCTCGCTGCGGTCCGCCGCCGACCAGCGCAGCCAGGCTTCCTGCACCACGTCCTCGGCGTCGCTGACGCGTCCGAGCATGCGGTAGGCGACGCCCAGGAGGACGGGACGGTGTTCTTCGAAGACATCGGTTCCGGTGTCAGTGGCCACGGGTTCATCCCAACCCACCCGCAGGTCGGTGTCCAGGCGATATCGAAGCGGCACCGGCAGGGTCTACCCGCGAGTAGCAATTGCTGACAAGCTGTCTACGGCCTGACCGCCGTGCGTTCCCGCCCAGCCCGTGAGTCGCCGTCAAGGAGCCTTCATGTCCACCACCGTCTCCTTCAAAGTCCCCTCACCCGGGGGGCCGCAGCCCGTGACCGTCTCCTACGCGCGCGTGGGCCGCGGGGAGCCGCTGCTCCTGCTGCACGGCATAGGTCACCACCGGCAGGCCTGGGACCCGGTGGTGGACATCCTCGCGACGGAGCGCGACGTGATCTCCGTGGACCTGCCCGGCTTCGGCGCCTCGCCCGGACTGCCGGAGGGACTCGCGTACGACCTGGCCACGACGACGAAGGTGTTCGGGGCGTTCTGCGAGGCACTGGAACTGGACCGTCCGCATGTGGCGGGCAACTCCCTGGGCGGTCTGCTGGCCCTGGAGCTGGGCCGCGAGAAGCTCGTACGGTCCGTCACCGCCCTGTCCCCCGCGGGGTTCTGGTCGCAGGCCGAACGGCGGTACGCGTTCGGCGTACTGCTCGCGATGCGGCACATCGCCCGGCGGCTGCCCCTGCCGCTGGTCGAGCGGCTGTCGCGCACCGCGGCCGGCCGCACGATGCTGACCAGCACGATCTACGCCCGTCCCGGCCTGCGCGCTCCCGAGGCCGTGGTGGCCGAGACGCTGGCCCTCGCGCTGGCCACCGGCTTCGACGAGACGCTGCGGGCCGGTACCGCCGTCCAGTTCACCGAGGACGTCCCCGGACTGCCGGTGACCGTGGCCTGGGGCACCAGGGACATGCTGCTCGTGCGCCGCCAGGGTGTGCGGGCCAAGCGGATCATCCCCAAGGCCCGTCTCGTACGGCTGCCCGGGTGCGGCCACTGCCCGATGAACGACGACCCGGCCCTGGTGGCCCGCGTCATCCTGGACGGCAGCCGCTGAGCGCTCTCCGGGAGGACGTGCGTCCGACGGGCGGGACCGGGCGGCGATCGACCACGCCGTACCTCTGAAGCAGCTGCGGCAGCAGAGCTCGGTACCTCTGGACATCCGACGCGGGCCCGGCCGTGAGCGACCGTGCTTTTCGCACACGGGTTCCCTTGTTCCCGCGGTCGGTTGTTCACTTCCGGTTTCCGTACGCGCTGCGGCGCCCCAGTAGTTGTGGCTGCGCACACTGTCCGGATCCCGTCCCTGGAGGCGCCTCCATGTCACACCGTCCGCTCCCCGGACGCCGCAGCGTTCTGCGCGGCTCCCTCGCCGCGTCGGCGGCCCTCACCCTGCCCGCGGCGGCCGGAGCCGCGCCGGCCTTCGCCCTCTCCGGGCGCCCAGGGGCGGGCTGGGGCGTCCAGACGGGAGACGTGACCTCCGACTCCGGTCTGGTCTGGGTGCGTTCCGACCGCCCGGCCCGGATGATCGTGGAGACGTCGGCGACCGAGTCGTTCCGCAACCCGCGCCGGTGGCACGGCCCGCTGCTCGGCCCGGACACCGACTTCACCGGTACGACCCGGCTGCGCGGGCTGCCGTCGGGCGAGCAGATCCACTACCGGGTGCTGCTGGCCGACCCGGACGACCCGCGCCGCACCGGAGAGCCGGTCGCGGGCACGTTCCGCACGGTGTCCGGCAAACGGAGGGACGGCATGCGGTTCCTGTGGTCCGGCGACCTCGCGGGCCAGGGCTGGGGCATCAACCCCGACTTCGGCGGCTACACGATCTACCGGGCGATGGCGGGGCTCGACCCCGACTTCTTCCTGTGCAGCGGCGACAACATCTACGCCGACGGTCCGATCGCGGCGACCGCCGCCCTGCCCGACGGCGGCACCTGGCGGAACATCACCACCGAGGAGAAGTCCAAGGTCGCCGAGACGCTGGCCGAGTTCCGCGGCAACTTCCGCTACAACCTGCTCGACCACAACCTCAGGGCGTTCAACGCGCAGGTCCCGTCCATCATCCAGTGGGACGACCACGAGGTCCGCAACAACTGGTACCCGGGCCAGACGATCATCGACTCCGACACGCGCTACACCGAGAAGCGTGTCGACGTGCTGGCGGGCCGGGCCCGGCGCGCGTTCAGCGAGTACTTCCCCCTCTCCACGCTCCGCCCGGGCGCGCGGGACGGCCGGGTCCACCGGGTGCTGCACCAGGGCCCGCTGCTCGACGTGTTCGTGCTGGACATGCGGACGTACCGCAACGCCAACTCGCCCGACGACCAGACGGTGGACCCGCAGGGCATCCTCGGCCGGGAACAGCTGGAGTGGCTCAAGCGCGAGCTGGCGTGCTCGCGGGCGGTGTGGAAGGTGATCGCCTCCGACATGCCGCTCGGCCTGGTCGTGCCCGACGCCACGGAGGGCAAGCCGAACATCGAGGCGGTGGCCCAGGGCGACCCGGGGGCGCCGCTCGGGCGTGAGCTCCAGATCGCCGAGCTGCTGCGGTACATCAAGCACCGCCGGATCACCGGCACGGTGTGGCTGACCGCCGACGTCCACCACACCTCGGCGCAGCACTACCAGCCCTCGCGAGCCGCGTTCACCGACTTCGAGCCGTTCTGGGAGTTCGTCTCGGGGCCGCTGAACGCGGGCGCCTTCCCGGCGAGCGCACTCGACAACACCTTCGGACCGGAGCGGGTGTTCGTGAAGGCGCCGACCGCCTCGAACGTCTCCCCCGCGGGCGGCTACCAGTTCTTCGGCGAGGTCGACATCGACGGCCACAGCGGCGAGCTGACGGTACGCCTGCGCGAGGCGGACGGCACCGTGCTGTTCACCCAGGTCCTCCAGCCGGGCCGGGTGGGCCAGTAACTCCCGTACCCTCGACGGCGGGTCGCGCATCGGCGTCATCCCCCGGTGCGCGGCCTGCGAACTCCCCGTCGAGGACGGCGTCTTCGCAGGTCAGAGCCGATTGTCAGTGGTCGCCTCTACGGTTTTTCCATGACGCGATCTTTGCAGGCCGTGGCCTACCGCCGACCCTCCGTGCTGGAGTCCGCGGCGGGCGGACAGCGCCTGGGACTGGAGACCTCCCGGGGCGCGACGCCCGTCGGCACCGTGGACCATCCGCGCTTCTTCGCGGGCTTCCTGACCTCCCCCCAGGTGGCCTCGGCGGCGCTGCTCGCGGTCGCGGACGTGGCGGCGGCCCGGTACCACCAGCGGCAGCTCCCCTCCGCCCTGGACCCGGTGGTGACGGGCAACGGCGACCGGCTGCGCTTCGAGTCCTTCTCCGGCTGCGGCGGGGTCTACGCCCGCCTGGACGTGCTGACACCGGGCCTGGACGGCGGCGAGGTGGGGCACGGCACGACCAACGTCGACGTCAACAACCCCTTGCGTGAGGCGCTGTCCAGGATCGGCGCCGACGACCCCCTCCATCTGCGGGTCGGTCCCGAGGAGCTGGCGGTGACCACGCTGGACGGCCCGGTCGTGGAGAAGAAGGTGCCGCTCCCGGACCGCTGGCTGCGCGGCTTCGCGGAGGCCCAGGTGATCGCGGCCGGCTTCGACCTGCGCGCCGAGCTGTCCGCGGCGGAGGCGGTCCGGTTCCTGCGCGCGCTGCCGCGCGGTGGGGCGCGGGGTGCGGTGGGCGGCCCGCGGTGGGTGGTGCCCGCCGGCCGCGGCCTCGTGCCCACGACCAGGGCGGTGCCCGGCGCGGTGTGCCTGCCCGGCCCGGAGCGGCTGGTCGCGCTCCAGCGGGTGCTGCGGCACGCGACCTCCCTCCGGGTGTACGGCCCCGCGGTCGCGTCGGCCACGGGGGCGCCGGCGGCGAGCGCCTGGGAGATCGTCCTGCCGGGCATGCGGCTGACGCTCACCCTGTCGCCCGACGCCTCACGCGGTTTCTCCGGCGAGGGCGGTGTCCTCGACGCGCTCGCCACCGAGGAGGCCGCCGGGGACGCCGAGTTGGTCTCGGTGCTCCTGGCCTGGGAGCCCCGCATCGACATCACCGACCTCGCCGCGGCCGCCGGGCTCACCGCCGAGCGCGTCCGGGCCGCGCTGGTGCACCTGGGCACGTCGGGACGCGTCGGGTACGACACCGCGGAGGCGGCCTACTTCCACCGGGAGCTGCCGTACGACGCCGGGCGCGTCGAGCGCCACAATCCGCGGTTGCGCTCGGCCCGGGCCCTGCTCGCCGCGGGCGCGGTGACTCTCGACGGCTCCGTGGCCACGGTGACGGCGGAGGACGGCCATGTGCACCGGGTGCGGGAGAAGGCGGGCGCGCTCAGTTGCAGCTGCCTGTGGTGGGCGAAGTACCGGGGCGACCGGGGCCCGTGCAAGCACGCGCTGGCCGTCCGGATGGCTCGGCGGGGTGGGTCGGTGGAGGCTGCCGCGGTGGCGCGGGGCCCGGTGGAGCAGAAGATCGCAGGGGTCGACGGGGGTGTGCGGTGAGTGCGTTGCTGGACGCGGTGCGGGCGGGGCGGACCGCCGAGGTGGTGGGTCTGCTCGACGGGATGACGGATGCCGAACGGCGGGCGGTGTTCCCGGAGTTGAAGGCGCTCCGCAAAGAGCTCCGGGCCGACCGGTGGAGTTCCCAGGCCACCCGCGCCCACCCGGCCCTGCACGCCGCGGGCGCGGCCTGCCAGACCGGCGCCGCGGCCGTGGCGAGTTGGCTCGCGGCCACCGACATGCGCTGGTCGCAGGCGTCACCGGGGCTGCTGCTCCACCTGCTGCGCGACCGTGACCCCGAATGGCTGGCGGACGTCGTCCACCGCCTCGCCCAGCGCCCGAGCAGTACGAACGCGTCCTATGAGCTGATGGCCGGCCTGGTCCGCCTCGCGGACTGCCCGGTGCCGACCACGGAGACGTACGTCCAGGGCTGGGTGTGGCACATGGGCAGCACCTGGAAGGAGGCGGACACCCTCGTCGAGCGCCTGCGTGCGGAACCCCATCTCCGTGCGCTCGTCCCCGCGTTGTTCGAGACGGGTGAGGTCGGCGGCTCTCTGTGGTGGCTCGGCACGGAGGGGCCCAACAGCTGGCCGGGCGCCCTGTCCCAGCTCGCCGACGAAGGCGTTCTGGAGCGCAAGACCCTGATCGACGTCTGTCTGGCCCGGCTGCTGCGCGGCGGGCAGACCAATGGCCTGAGGGTGTGCCTGCGGCTGCTGAAGACCCTCTCCCTCACCCGTGCCGAGGAGCGGGAGCGCACGGCCGACTGGCTGGCCTTGTCCTCGGACGCGCTCTCGGTGGTCGCCGCGTACGCCCAGTCCGTGCTGTCCGCCCTGGCCCTGGACGGCGAGCTGCTCCCCCGGCAACTGGCTCAGATGTCCGAGGCCGTGCTGTTCCGCACGGAGAAGAAGCTCGTCCGGGCCCAGCTGGTGCTCCTCGGCAAGGTGCTGGCGCGCGATCCGGCAGCCGCCGACGTGCTGTTGCCCGCCGCCGCGCAGGCCTTCGGGCATCCGGACGCGGAGGTGCAGGAGCGGGCGCTCAAACTCGTGGAGCGCCATGCCGGGAAGGTCACCGCCACGCAGGCGCGGGAAGAACTGGCGCTGGTGGCAACGCAGTTGATCCCCGCGCTGCGTTCCCGCGCGGCTGAGACGTTCGGCACGGCGGCACCTGCTCCGGAGCCGCTCGCCTACGAGGAGATGCTTCCGCCCGCCCCGGAACCGACCCGCCTCCCCCACGCGCCCGAGTCGGTCACCGAGCTCGCCGAGGAGATCGGCGCGGTGCTGGCGTCGGACGGCGACGTGGCCGCCTTCGAACGCGCGCTGGACGGACTCGTCCGACAGGCACACGGCAACCGGGAGGCCCTGGTGGAGGCCCTGAACCCGGTGGCCCGACGTCACTGGTGGGACGGCGAGGGGGAGCCCGGCGGCCCGTCGCGCGCCGAGACCCGCTTCAGCGGACACCAGACACTGGTCAGTCCGTCCGACGCTCTCGCCCTTCTGCTGGCGACGGTCCGGGGGAAGGTGCTCACGGCCACGCTCCAAGCCTCCCTGCAGCGTTCGACGGTGAGCACCGGCTGCCCGCACGGCCCGCTCGAGGCCGCCTTCGACGCCCGCTTCTGGGAGATCTCCTTCCGCCTGCGCACCGACCCCCTGCCCTTCCTGCTCTCCACACCCACCTGGAGCACCGGCCTGCTGGACCCGGACGAGCTGGTGAACCGACTCGACACCTACCGGCGTCTGGGCGCACGCCCCGGCGAGTGCGACTTCGCGCTGGCGTTGCTCCGGGTGGGGCGCGAGGACCGGTCGGCCGCCGGTGCCGCCGCCGGGCGGGCGAGGGGACTCGGTACGGCGGAAGGCACCCGGCTGGCGCAGTGGCTCACCTCCGAGGGTCCGCCCCTGCTCACGGACCGGCAGCAGACCTCGGACATCCGCATCCTGCTCGAGTGCGGTGAAGTCGAGGAGCTCCAGGCGGACTTCCCGCGGGAGTTCCGGCATCTGGGCCGCCGTCTGGACGCCCCACGGGACGGCTGGTGCTACCGGCACTGGGACATCAACCTGCGCCGGCACTGGCTGGCCCTGCTGCCCGAGCGCCGCGAGCTGGTGGCGGCGCGGCTGCTCCGCGACCTCTCCAGCGTCGCCGTGGACGACGAGAGGGGTGTCGCCGCGATACTCCCCCCGCTCGCCGAGTCGGGCGGAGAGGCGGGCGAGGCCGTACACCTCTGCCTCGCGTACGGGCTCGGCGCCCGGCATCCGGAGGACCGGCTCGCGGCGGTGGACGCTCTGTTGGTGCTGGCTTCACGGGGACAGCTGGACGCGGACCGGCTGGGCGCCGACCTCGGGCAACTGGTGCGGCGCGGGGCTGTGAAGCCGACGCGGCTCGCCGAGTCCGCCCGGACGGCGGCGGCGACGGGGGCCGAAGCCACGGTCTGGCGGGTGCTCCGGCACGCTCTGCCCGACCTGCTGGCCGATCTCACGACCGGCGGCACACCGGCCACCGGATCCACGGCGGCCGCCCGTGGCCTCGGCGAGCTGCTGGGCGTGGCCGCGGAGTGTGTCGAGCGGTCGGGGGCCCGCGGTGAACTCCCGCATCTGGCCGGGGTGTCGGACCGGCGGGGAGCGTCCCGGCTGGTGGCCGAGGCCCGACGGCTGCGCGACGCCCTGAACAGGGAGGCGGCTGCATGACGTAGTTCGGGGTACCGGAGTCCGTCAGGACTCCGGTACCGAACCGTTGAAAAGGGGACGAAAGTGCGGAATCACACTTTACCGATCAGTCACAATGCGTTCGTGATCACGCAACACCGTTCCTCCACAGTGGCTGCATGACTCGAGACATGTCTGATGTGACCCGTGCGAAACACGGTCGCCCCGTCCACCACTGGCGGCGCGACGTGATCGAACTCGCGGCCCTGTTCACGGCCGTCGCGGTGGCGGACACCGTGGCGAACCTGATCGGGCACGGCCCGGACGGTACGGCGCTGCTGGTGATCTCGGCGGTCGCCCTGGTCGCCACGGCGGGGTTCCACTTGTGGTGGTCACGCCGCCACGGCCACGCGCCCCCGACGAGCGATACCGGCGCCCGGCCACTGCCCGAGGGGGACCTGGCCGGGCCCTCCGAGCAGCCGGCGCCGGGCACGGACACCGTGGCCACGGAGACCACGCTGTGGCGGATGCGGACGACGGTGAAGGACGAACCGGGTTCCCTGGCCGCCCTGTGCACGGCCCTGGCCGGACACCGGGTGGACATCCTCAGCCTCCAGACCCATCCGCTGGCCGAGGGCACGGTCGACGAGTTCCTGCTGCGGGCTCCCGGCTCGCTGGAGGGGTCCGAGATCACCCGGGCCGTCGCCCGGGCCGGTGGTGGCGACACCTGGATCGAGCGGGCCGACACCCATGACCTGGTGGACGCCCCGACCCGGGTGCTCGGCCTGGCCACCCGCACCGCGCTGGACGCGGCGGAGCTCCCGCTGGCCCTGCGGCAGTTGCTGGGCCGCTGCACCATCCGGTCGCTGCCCGCCGCACCGGTGGGAGGCGGACGCGGACCGGAGGGCGTGCCCGTGGAGGGAGTCCTCGAGGACACGGTGATGCGGCTGCGGGCGCCGGAAGGCGGAGTGATCACCGTGGAGCGGCCGTATCTGCCGTTCACGCCGACCGAGTTCGCCCGGGCCCGCGCCCTGGTCGAGCTGGACGCCCGGCTCGGGCCGCGGATCCCGCACAGCCAGGACGTGCTGACGCTGCCCGAGGGCCACGACATCACCGTGCGCCGGGCCGACACAAGTGATCTCGAGGCCGCGCGGGAGATGCACGAGCGGTGCTCCGCGCGGACGTTGAGCATGCGGTACCACGGGCCCGTCGGTGACGCCGACCGGTATCTCAACCACCTGCTCAGTCCGCGCTACGGCCGCACCCTCGCCGTACAGACCGCGTCGGGGCGGATCGTGGGGCTCGGGCACCTGCTGTGGGACGGGGACGAGACGGAGGTCGCGCTGCTCGTCGAGGACGCGTGGCAGCGGCGGGGTGTCGGCGCCGAGCTGTTGGAGCGGCTGGTCGCCATGGCGGCCGAGGCCGGGTGCGAGAGCGTGTACGCGGTGACGCAGTCGTCCAACACGGGCATGGTGGCGGCGATGCGAGGTCTCGAGCTGCCCCTCGACTACCAGATCGAGGAGGGCACCTTGGTGATCACCGCGCGGCTCGCCGCCGTGGAGCCGCATGTCAACAGCAGCCCGCGCCCCTAGAGGACGCCGTCCAGTGCCGTGGTCAGATCCGTCCACAGGTCGTCCACGTCCTCCAGCCCCACCGACAGCCGGAGCAGCCGGTCGCTCACCCCTGCGCCTCGGCGGTCGTCCGCGTCCACGATGCGGTGGCTGATGGAGGCCGGGTGCTGGATGAGGGTGTCCACGCTGCCGAGACTCACCGCCGGGGTGATCAGGCGGACTCCCGCGATCACTTCGTGGGGGTCGCCGGCGACCTCGAAAGCGATCATGGCGCCGCCGATGCGCGGGTAGTGGACCCGGGTGACGCGGGGGTCCGCCGTGAGGCGCCGGGCGAGTTCGGCGGCGCTCGCGGCGGCCGCCCGCACCCGGACGGGGAGGGTGGCGAGGCCTCGCAGCAGGAGGTAGCCGGCCAGCGGGTGCAGGACCGCTCCCGTGGCGAACCGGATCTGCCGGAGCCGGCCCGCGAACTCCTCGTCGCAGGCCACCACGCCCGCCATCACGTCTCCGTGGCCGCCGAGGTACTTGGTGGCGCTGTGCAGGATCAGCCGGGCGCCGTGTTCCGCGGGGCGCTGGAGCACGGGTGTGGCGAAGGTGTTGTCGGCGAGGAGGGGCACGGAGCCGCAGGAGTGGGCCAGGGCCCGCAGGTCGATCTCGGCCAGGGTGGGGTTGGCCGGGGACTCCACCAGGACCAGGCCGGTGTCCGGGCGCAGCGCGTCGGCCACTCCCGCCGGATCGGTCCAGGTGACCTCCGTGCCGAGGAGCCCGGCGGTGAGCAGGTGGTCGCTGCACCCGTACAGCGGGCGTACGGCGACGACGTGGCGCAGGCCCAGGGAGGCCCGTACGAGAAGGACCGCGGTGAGCGCGGCCATGCCGCTGGCGAAGGCGACCGCGGACTCGGTGCCCTCCAGGCGGGCCAGCGCGGTCTCGAAGCGGGCGACGGTCGGGTTGCCGAGCCGGCCGTAGACGGGCGGTCCGTCCGGTTCGGCGCCGGTGGTGGCGAAGGCGTCGATGCGGTTCGCCTCGTCGCGGCTGTCGTAGGACGGGTAGGTCGTCGACAGGTCGATGGGCGGGGCGTGCAGTCCCTGCCGGGCGAGATCGTCGCGGCCGGCGTGGACGGCCTCGGTGGCCAGTGCTCTGAGCGGCGTACGGGACGCGGTGGGTGTGCGCGCTGAGTCCATGGCCGCAAGAGTGAACACCGGCCGGTGTTCATGGGTGGAACCCCGTGCTACGTTCGGCGGATGGCCGAATCCGTCGTACTGGATCCGGTGGACCTGCATCTGTTGCGGTTGCTCCAGAACGACGCACGGACCACCTACCGCGATCTCGCCGCGCAGGTCGGCGTCGCCCCGTCGACCTGTCTGGACCGGGTGACCCGGCTGCGCCGCTCGGGCGTGATCCTGGGCCATCAGCTGCGGCTGGATCCGGCGAAGCTCGGCCGGGGCCTCGAAGCGCTGCTGTCGGTGCAGGTCAGGCCGCATCGGCGGGAGCTGGTGGGGCCGTTCGTGGAGCGGATCCGGGCGCTGCCGGAGTCACGGACCGTGTTCCATCTGACCGGTCCTGACGACTACCTGGTGCATGTGGCCGTCGCGGACATGACGGACCTCCAGCGGCTGGTGCTCGACGAGTTCACGGCACACCGTGAGGTGGCCCGGGTGGAGACACGGTTGATCTTCCAGCAGTGGGACTGCGGGCCGCTCCTTCCGCCTGCCACGCCGACAGCGGAATCGGGGTGACTCCCGCGCGGTCCGCGTATGAGGATGGACCGCATGTCTGAGACCCAGATCCCGCTGCCCCGTCAGGTCGCCGACGCCTACGTCGACGAGCTCATCGCCCTCGATCCGGTCACCGGTACCTATCTCGGTGTGAAGGAGAGTTCGAGCAAGCTTCCCGATACCTCACCGGCGGGCCAGGAGGCGCTCGCGGAGCTTGCGCGGGCCACCCTCGCCAAGCTCGACGAGGCCGAGCGGCAGCCCGGCGCCGACAGTGACATCGAGCGCCGGTGCGGCCGGCTGCTGCGGGAGCGGCTGACCGCCGAACTCGCCGTGCACGAGGCCGAGGAGGGGCTGCGCTCGGTCGGCAACATGGCCACGGCCGCGCACTCGATCCGCGAGGTCTTCACCGTCACCCCTACGGAGACGGAGGAGGACTGGGCGGCGATCGCCGAGCGGCTGCGGGCGGTGCCGGCCGCGTACGCCGGTTACCGCGAGTCCCTCGCGCTCGGCCTGGAGCGCAAGCTGTACGCGGCCCCCCGTCCGACCGCCACGTTCGTCGAGCAGCTCACCGAGTGGGCGGACACCGACGGCCACGGCCGGAGCTGGTTCGAGGACTTCGCGGCGGCGGGCCCCGACGCGCTGCGCACCGAGCTGGACGAGGCCGCCCGCGCCGCGACCGCCTCCGTGGCGGAGCTGCGCGACTGGATGCGGGACGTGTACGCGCCGACGATCGCGGGCGCCCCGAACACGGTGGGCCGCGAGCGGTACGCCCGCTGGGCGCGCTACTTCAACGGCACCGACCTCGACCTGGACGAGGCGTACGCGTACGGCTGGTCCGAGTACCACCGGCTGCTCGGCGAGATGAAGCAGGAGGCCGAGAAGATCCTGCCCGGCGCCGCGACGCCGTGGGCGGCGCTCGCCCACCTCGACGAGCACGGCAAGCACATCGACGGCGTCGACGAGGTCCGCGACTGGCTCCAGGGCCTGATGGACCAGGCGATCGACTCGCTCGACGGCACCCATTTCGAACTCGCCGAGCGGGTGCGGAGGGTGGAGTCGTGCATCGCCCCGCCCGGTAGTGCGGCGGCGCCCTACTACACGCCTCCGTCGGAGGACTTCTCGCGTCCCGGCCGCACCTGGCTGCCGACGATGGGCCAGACCCGTTTCCCGGTCTACGACCTCGTCTCGACCTGGTACCACGAGGGTGTCCCCGGCCATCACCTCCAGCTCGCGCAGTGGGCCCATGTCGCGGAGAACCTGTCCCGCTACCAGGCCGCGGTGGGCGGGGTCAGCGCCAACGCCGAGGGCTGGGCGCTGTACGCGGAGCGGCTGATGGACGAACTGGGCTTCCTCACGGATCCGGAGCAGCGGCTCGGCTATCTCGACGCGCAGATGATGCGGGCCACCCGGGTCATCGTCGACATCGGCATGCACCTGGAGCTGGAGATCCCGGCGGACTCCCCCTTCCACCCGGGCGAGCGCTGGACTCCCGAGCTGGCACAGGAGTTCTTCGGCG
The DNA here is from genome assembly GCF_058382285.1 of Streptomyces sp. LS-MS-L19. Taxonomy (NCBI): domain Bacteria; kingdom Bacillati; phylum Actinomycetota; class Actinomycetes; order Kitasatosporales; family Streptomycetaceae; genus Streptomyces; species Streptomyces sp. LS-MS-L19. The sequence goes on from NZ_JBYCLL010000001.1 coordinate 1,516,821, forward strand.
CGCACAGCAGCCGTCCGGCGGACTTCGTGGAGAGCGAGCTGACCCGCTACCTCACGATCCCCGGCCAGGCCATCGGCTACAAGCTCGGTGAGCGGGCCTGGCTGCTCGGCCGGGAGAAGGCGCGGCAGCGGCACGGCGACGCCTTCGACCTCAAGGCCTGGCACATGGCGGCGCTGTCGCAGGGCTCGCTCGGCCTGGACGACCTGGTCGACGAGCTGGCGCGGCTCTGACGCACCTCGCGGGGCGCTCCCGGGGTCGGTGACCCGGGGTGCGCCCCGTCAGCCGCACGCCGAGGCGGGCCGGTCCTCCGGCCCGCCTCGGTGGCGTGCGGGCGGTTCGGTCCTCCGGCCCGCCTCGGTAGCGTGCGGGCGGTTCGGTCCTCCCGGCCGCCTCGGTAGCGTGCGTGAACGGTCCTCAGTCGGGCAGTCGCCGCAACTGGACGAGCCCCAGCCAGGTCTCGGGGCCGGGGCGCACGTTGGCCGCGCGCACCGCGTACCGGCCGGGGGCGAGCGAGACCTTCAAGTGGTCGGTGTTCACCGAGTCGTTGCCGGGCCAGGCCGCGTCGAAGAGGACGACCGGGCCGGGTACCGCCCAGCTCACCTCCTCCTCCCAGGCGGCCGTGGCGAGGGCGTTGGGCACCTCGGCGAGGAGTTCGTCCTCGGAGTCGGCGGCGCACCACCGTACGAAGGTGTCGTGGTCGGGGAGGTAGGAGGTCGAGGCGGGCTCGTCGCCGAGCACCAGGGCGGCCGCGTCGCCGACCGGCAACAGGCCCACGCAGCCGTCGACTTCGCAGGCCCGGTCGTAGTCGGAGGCCGTCTCGTCGCCGTCGGCGCCCGCCCAGAACGGCAGCACCGTCTCCGGTACCGCTATCAGCGGGCCGCCGCCCGACTCCACCCACTCCACCGCGCCCGGCTCCGCGTATCGCACCATGGGCCAGAACCTACACGCACCGGAACCTCAGGGTTGCACCTGCACAGGAACCCCACTGAATTCCACGAGGCTCAGCAGCCGCAGTCCTCGGCGTCGGTCGGTGCGGTCAACGGGTCGGCGGCGCGCCGCTCACGGCCCTCCCAGGTCTCGAACTCGAAGCCCTCGCGCACCCAGTACTCGAAGCCGCCGAGCATCTCCTTGACCTGGTAGCCGAGTTCGGCGAGGGCGAGCGCGGCGCGGGTGGCGCCGTTGCAGCCCGGGCCCCAGCAGTACGTCACCACCGGCACGGATCTGTCGAGGAGTTGCTCGGCCTGTTCCGGGATGAGGGCGGTGGGCAGGTGGACCGCGCCCGGGACGTGGCCCTGGTCCCAGGCGGCGGTGGAGCGGGAGTCGAGGACGACGAAGCCGGGGTCCCCGTCGGCCCCGAGCGCGGCGGCGACGTCGGAGACGTCCGCGTGGAAGACCAGGCTGGCCCGGAAGTAGGCGGCGGCCTCGGCCGGGGCGGCGGGGGCGACACGCAGGACGGGGTTCGCGGTGAGGGTCTGGGTTGTCGTCATGGCAGGAAATCTACGGTCCATGATCGCGGCCGGGAAGGGGGATTCCCCGGCGTGGACCTTGCCGCGCCGGGGATTCCCCTGCTATCTCTCGGGCATGACCGCGTATTCCCCGGACGCCACCGACTGGCGCATCCTCGATGTCCTCCAGCGGGAGGGCCGGGCCAGTTTCGCCGAGCTGGCCCGCGCCGTCTCGATGTCGCCGAGCGCGGTCACCGAGCGGGTGCGACGGCTGGAGGAGGCGGGCGTCATCCAGGGGTACGCCGCCGTCGTGGACCCCGACCGGCTCGGCCTTCCGATCCTGGCGTTCGTCCGCCTCAGGTACCCCAACGGCAACTACAAGCCCTTCCACGACCTGGTCGCGGTGACGCCGGAGATCCTGGAAGCGCACCACGTCACGGGTGACGACTGCTTCGTCATCAAGGTCGCCGCCCGCTCGATGCGCCACCTGGAGGAGGTGTCGGGCCGGATCGGCACGCTGGGCTCGGTGACCACGAGCGTGGTGTACTCCTCGCCGCTGCCCCGGCGGCCGCTGGGCCGCTGACCTCAGCCCCCGCCGCACTGTCTGAGCGCCGACCCCGTCCGCCCCTTCACGACCTCCAGCTGGGCGTGGATCCGCCGCCGCAGATCCGCCACGTGACTCACGATGCCGACACTGCGATCGCGCTCCCGCAGGGAGTCCAGCACGTCGAGGACCTCGTCCAGCGTCTGGTCGTCGAGGCTGCCGAAGCCCTCGTCGATGAAGAGGGTGTCCAGCCGGACCCCGCCCGCCTCGTCCGTGACCACGTCCGCGAGGCCGAGGGCCAGGGCGAGCGAGGCGAAGAACGTCTCGCCGCCCGACAGCGTGGCCGTGTCCCGCTCCCGCCCGGTCCAGGCGTCGACCACATGCAGCCCGAGCCCGCTGCGGCCGCGCCCGGAGCGGTCGTCGGAGTGGACGAGGGTGTAGCGGCCGGACGACATCCGTTGCAGGCGTACGGTCGCGGCGGCCGCCACCTGCTCCAGTCGGGCCGCGAGGACATAGGACTCCAGGCGCATCTTGCGTTCGTTGTCCGCGGAGGTGCCGGCGGCGAGGGCGGACAGCCGGGCCACCCGGTCGTACTCCTCACGCAGCGGGGCGAGCTGTCTGAGACCGGTGGCCGCACGGGCGGAGAGCCGGTCGAGCTCGGCGCAGCGCCGGGCGGCGGCGTCGCACTCGGAGGCGGCTTCGCGGACCCGGCGGGCCGCCTCGGCAGCGGCCCGCTCCGCCCCCGGCACGTCGGCGGCCGGTCGCCGGGCCGCCTCGGCCGTGTCGGTCTCGGCGAGTACGGCCCGGACGGCGGCCTCCTCGGCCTGCCAGGCGTCCAGCCGCTGCTGGAGGTCGCGGTGGGCCGCGTCGTCGAGGAGGGCGGCGGCCGCGGCCCGCGGGGTGTCGAAGCCGGCCCGGAAGGCGGCGTCGGCGAGCCGGGCGTCGGCGTCCTTGAGCCGCTGGGCGGTGTCCTCGGCGACGCGCGCGGTGTCGGCGGCATCGGTGAGCAGCGCGGCCTGCCGCTCCAGCTGGGCTGCGCGCACGGCCACGCTGGCGGCCGCACCCCGCGCCTCGGCCAACTCGGCTTCCAGGGTGGTCCGTTCCCGGTCCAGCGCGTCCCGGCGGGCGCCGCGCGAGGCGGTGCGTACGGCGGCCTCCTGCTGGGCGGTCAGGCGTCGCTCGCGTTCCCGTTCGGCCTGCCGCAGCTGTTCCGTCGCGGTGTGCAGGGCGGAGGCGAGGCCACGCGCCTGGGTGTACTCGCGCTCCAACTCCTCGACCTGGACGGCGAGTTCCTCGGTGGAGGTGTCACCGGCCTCGCCCTGGGCGGCGGCCAGGGCCCGCTGCACGAAGGCCAGGCGCCGCTCCGCCTCGGCGCGCTGTTCGTCGGCGCGCTGCGAGGCGGCGAGGGCTCGCTCCTCGGTCTCCCGGTCGACGTGGCCGGCGTCCTTGCGGGCGGGCGCGGGATGCTCGACGGCGCCGCAGACCGCGCACGGCTCGCCGTCGGTGAGTTGCGCGGCCAGTTCGGCGGCGATGCCGTTCAGCCGCTGTTCCTTGACCTCCAGCCACTCGGCGCGGGCCTTCAGGGCGCGCTCCGTCGCCTCGATCACCTGCCGCTGTGCGTCGTCGGTGTCCCGGGCGAACTCGTCGCGCTGCCGTGCGGCGGCGAGCCGCTTGCGGGCGGGTTCCCGCTGTACGGCGAGCTGTTCGGCGCGGGTGGCCGCCTCCTGGGCGGACTCGACGCCCTGCTGGAGTCCCGCGCGGGACTCCTCCCACCCGGCGAGCCAGGTCTCGGCCTCCTGGAGGACGTCCTCGTCGGACCGCTCCTCGTGCTCCAGGTCGGCGCGTTCCGCGACGAGCTGGGCGAGCCGCTGCTCGGCACGCCGGGCCGAGTCCAACCCGCCGAGTTCCTCGGCGGCCCGGCGTGCGGCGGCGGCGAGTCCGGGGGCACCGGCCTCCGCGAAGGTCTCCGGCAGCAGCCCACGCGCGCGTGCCTCGGCCGCGGCGGCATTCCGGTGCTCGTCCTCGGCGGCCTCCCGCAGCTCCAGCGCGGGCGCCACCGCCTCCGCCTTGCGCGCCCGCTCCATCCGGGCCTGCGCCTGGTGGTAGCCGTCGGCGCGCTCCTCCAGCAGCGCGGCACGCTCGCGTGCCTGGGCGAACCGCCGCTGGAGCCGGTCGACTTCGCGTACGTCCGCCAGGTCGCGCTCGGCGGCGGCCTGACGGGACTCGGCGGCGGCGAGCCCGCAGTGGGCGATCGTCAGCCGCTCCCGGGCGGTGACGCGGGCGACGGCGGCCGCGCTCAGGACGGCCTCGGCGAGCCCGGGCTCGCCGGGGGCCAGCTCGGGCAGCTCCATGGCGTCACCGGCGGCCTGCTGCATGCGGTGCGCGTCGGCCAGCAGGGCGGCGTCGCCCTCCCGCACCTGCGCCTCGGCCGTGCGGCGGCGCTCCGCCAGCCGCTTCTCGACCTCGGCGAAGCGGTGGGTGTCGAAGAGCCGGCCCAGCAGCTTGCCGCGGGCCTCGGCGTCGGCCCGCAGGAAGCGCGCGAAGTCGCCCTGGGGCAACAGCACGACCTGGCAGAACTGCTCGCGGCTCATGCCGAGCAACTGGGTGATCTCCTCGCCGATCTCCTGATGGGACCGGCTCAGGTCCTTCCAGGTCCCGGCCGTGCCGTCGTACTCGCGGAGCCAGCTCTGGGCCTTGTCGAGGGTGGAGCCGGTGCCACGCTTCTTGGGGCGCTCCCAGGGCGGCTGCCGGGTGATCTCCAACCGCCGTCCGGCGACGGTGAGTTCCAGGGTGACCGAGGTGCGGGTGCCCGGCGTGGCGTGGTCGCTGCGCAGGGTCAGGCCCTGACCGCTCTGCCGGGCGCCCGGTACGGCGCCGTAGAGGGCGTAGCAGACCCCGTCGAGCACGGAGGTCTTGCCCGCGCCCGTCGGGCCGTGCAGCAGGAACAGTCCGGCCGCGGACAGTTCGTCGAAGTCGACCGTCTGGGAGTCGCCGAAGGGGCCGAAGGCGGTGATGTCGAGCCGGTGCAGCCTCACCGCGCCACCTCCCGGACGGCCTCGTCGGCGCGCACGGTGTCGAACGCCTCGCGCAGCACGGCCTGTTCGCGCTCGTCGGGTCCGGCGCCGCGCACATGGGCCACGAAGTCCTCTGCGATCTCCTGGTCGCTGCGTCCGGCCAGCCGCCGCGCGTACGACACGTCGGGGTCGTCCGGCGCCCGTTCGGGATCGAAGACGAGGCTGAGGGTGTGCGGGAACCGCTCGCTGAGCCGGGCCATGGGTTCGGCGGGGCGGACCGGGTCGGTGAGGGTGGCCTCGACCCACGCCTCCTCCTGGTGCACGAGCCGGGGATCGGCGAGCAGTTCCTCGAGCGTGCCCCGGATCCGGGCCAGCGCGCGCGGCACGGGGCAGTCGACCCGCTCGGCGGTGACGGCGCCCTCGGCGTCCAGGTCGACCAGCCACATGCTCTTGCGGTGGTCGGCCTCCGAGAAGGAGTACGGCAGCGGCGAGCCGGAGTAGCGCACGCGCTCGGTGATGGTCTGGCTGCCGTGCAGGTGACCGAGGGCGGTGTAGTCGACCCCGTCGAAGACGCCGGCGGGCACGGCGGCGACCCCGCCGACGGTGATGTCCCGCTCGCTGTCACTGGCCTCGCCGCCGGTGACGAAGGCGTGGGCGAGGACGACGGACCGGGTGCCCCGCGCGCGGGTGGCGAGCTCGGCGCGGACACGGTCCATGGCGGCGGCGAGCACGGTCTCGTGCCCCGCCTTCTCCACCCCGAACTCGTCCTTCACGAGGGCGGGTTCGAGATAGGGAAGGCCGTAGAACGCCACGTCACCGTACGCGTCGGTCAGCACGACCGGCGTCCCGCACGCGGCGGGCTCCGTGCGCAGATGGACACCGGCGCGCCCGATCAGTCCGGCACCGACGCCCAGGCGACGGGCCGAGTCGTGGTTCCCGGAGATCATCACGGTGGGCACGCCGAGGTCGGCGAGCCGGTGCAGCGCGTCGTCGAACAGCTCGACCGCGGCCAGCGGCGGCACCGCGCGGTCGTACACGTCCCCCGACACGACCACCGCGTCCACCCCGCGCTCCCGCACGGTCGCGACGAGGTGACCGATGAACTCGGCCTGGGCCCCGAGCATGGAGACCCGGTGGAAGGCCCGGCCGAGATGCCAGTCGGAAGTGTGCAGCAGCCTCATGATCCCCGACCCTAACGGCCGGGTCTGACATCACGAGCGGTTACTCCCGTATCGACCCGTCATGACCACACTCCGCCAGGCCCGTTATGCCCGAAAAAGCACAACTAGGCGTCTCCGTACGCCTCTCCTCCGAGCTCGAACCGAGCCGTCCCCGCCGTCGCGTCCGCGAGCCAGCCGCGGAACGTCTCCACGTCCGCGTCGGGAAGTCCGATCTCGATGGTGACGGCCTCGCCGTAGCGGACGTCCCGTACCTCGCGGCCGGTCGACCGGAGGTCGTTCTGCACCTTGCCCGCGCGCTGGTGGTCGACGGTGACGGTCGCGAGGCGGAAGCGGCGGCGGGTGAGGGTGCCGAGGGTGTCCAGGGCCTCGCCGACCGCGCCGCCGTACGCCCTGATGAGGCCGCCCGCGCCGAGCTTGACGCCGCCGTAGTAACGGGTGACGACGGCGACGACGTAACGCATGTCGCGACGCAGCAGCATCTGGAGCATGGGGACGCCTGCGGTGCCGCCGGGTTCGCCGTCGTCGCTCGCCTTCTGGATCGCGGCGTCGGCGCCGATGACGTACGCGTAGCAGTTGTGGCTGGCGTCGGCGTGCTCCTTGCGGACGGCCGCGACGAAGTCCTGCGCCTCCTCTTCGGTGGCCGCCGGAGCGAGGGCGCACAGGAAGCGGGAGCGGTTGACCTCGGTCTCGTGCACACCCGCGCGGGCCACTGTGCGGTACTCGTCCTGCATCCGGCCAGCCTAGTCCGTGGTCAGGGGCGGCCCGGGGCCTCCGGCCGGGGGGGGCTGCGGCCGGCCGCACCTCCCCCGGCAGCCGGGCCGGCCGGGACCGCGCTACGACGCCCGCGCCGCCGGGGTCACTTCCTCCCCCGCGCCACCATCACCGACGTGAGCAGCGCCGACCCCGGGTCCAGGGCCCGCCAGGTGGTCCCGTGCCACGCCAGTACCGCGATCGCCGACGTCGGGAACTTCACCCGCACCTCCTCCAGCGAGTCGTCGAGTCCGTCCCCTGCCAGTGTCAGGACCAGTTCCTCCAGGCCGGGGTTGTGCCCGACGAGCAGGAGCGTGACGATCTCGGGCGGCGTCGCGCGCACGGCCGCCAGCAGTTCCGGTACGTCGGCCCCGTACAGCTCCGGGTCGAACCGCACCGGCGGCGGGGTGCCCCACTGCGCGGAGGCCAGCTCCCAGGTGTGCCGGGCGCGCACGGCGGTGGAGCACAGGGCGAGGTCGGGGAGCAGATCGGACGCGGCGAGGACACGGCCCGCCTCCGGCGCGTCCCGGTGCCCGCGCGGTCCGAGCGGTCGCTCGTGGTCGGCGACCCCCGCGGGCCAGGCGGACTTGGCGTGTCTGAGGACGACGAGGCGGCGCAGCGGGCCCGCTCCGGCACGCTCGATCATGACGGGCATCCCAGGTCACGGGTGAGTTCGAGGCCGAGCAGCCGGTCCGCGTAGGCGTACGTCTCGAAACGGGCGCCCTCCGGCAGCTCCGACTCCTCGACCCACCGCAGCACGCGCAGCACTTCGGGTACGTCCAAGTCGTCCTCCCAGGCGGTCCGGAGCCGTCCGCGCACCTCGTCCGGGACGGGCCGCGACGGCTGCCGCGCCCACGCGGCGACGCCCCGACGCCAGCGTACGAGGGTCTCCTGGGCCTGGCCCAGGGCGCTCGCGTCGAGCCGCGCGGGCGTGCTCCGGGGCGGGGTGAGCAGGGCCAGCCGGACCACGGCGGGCTCGGTGCCGGCCACCTTGCCCGAGGCCTCGACGGACGCGACGACGCCCGCTGGGCCGGTGCCCCCGGCGAGCCCCGGCGGCTCGACGGGCGCGACGACGACCCGTACGCCGTCCGGCGTCGCGCCGCCCTCCCCCACCACGTGGACGACCTGCGACTCGCCCCACACGGGGCCGACCTCCCACAGGTCCTCGAAGGGCCGGATACCGAGGGCGGAGGCACCCGCGTGCAGTTCGGCCTGGTCCCGGTCCGCGGTGAGCAGTGCCCACACGGGGGTGCCGCCGAGTTCCAGGGCGCGCAGGAGGACGTCGGCGACGAGCAGGACACGGAGGGCGGAGGCGTCGTAGCCCGGTACGTGGACCTCGACTCGGGTCAGGCCCCTGCGGGCGGGGACGGCGTCGACGGACTCGCCGGTTCGGGCGTCGATGATGCGCAGCACGGGGCGAGCGTAGGCGGGCGGCGGGCCCGGCGGGGGCAGGTGGCGCGGATTCGGACACGGAAACCGACACGACCGGGCGGCCCGGACCCGGCGGTACGGTCCTCCCCCGCCCGTGAACTACCGCGGGGGCGAGGAATCACCGGGCCCGACGCGCTGTTGTCGGCCACAGCGAACCCCCGCACGAATCCCAAGGAGGCCGAGCGTGTACGGCGACCCGGCAACGATCCGCAAGATCCTCACCGAGCTCGGTGACACCTGGGCCATCGTGGGCCTGTCCTCGAACCAGCGGCGCGCGGCCTACGGCGTCGCCGACGTCCTGCAGCGGTACGGCAAGCGCATCGTGCCGGTGCACCCGAAGGCCGAGACGGTGCACGGCGAGCAGGGCTACCCGTCCCTGGCCGCGATCCCCTTCGACGTCGACGTGGTCGACGTGTTCGTCAACAGCGACCTCGCCGGACCCGTCGCCGACGAGGCGGTCGCCAAGGGCGCCAAGGCCGTGTGGTTCCAGCTGGACGTCATCGACGAGCCGGCATACGACCGCACCCGCGCCGCGGGCCTGGAGATGGTCATGGACAAGTGCCCGGCGATCGAGATCCCCCGCCTGGGCTGATTCCCTCCCGAATTCCTGAAACGCTCGCAAGGAATTCATAGCAAAGAAGTCAAATATGCGACAACCGCCTTTAACCCAAAGGCGGTTGATTCGTAATCTGGGGCCGCCCGCACAGCAAATATGTGTAATTCGTGAGAGGCGCCCTAAATTATGGTAAGCGTCGATTCGGCACCTGAGACAAAGGGGACGCCCGGCGGCGGCCTGCGGCGGGACATAGGGCTGATCGGGCTCATGTGGGCCTCGGTCGGTTCCATCATCGGGTCCGGCTGGCTGTACGGCGCCCAGGAGGCGGTCGTCGTGGCCGGACCCGCGGCCATGATCTCGTGGATCATCGGCGCGGTGGCGATCGTGCTGCTCGCCCTCGTGCACGCGGAACTCGGCGGAATGTTCCCGGTGGCGGGCGGCACCGCCCGATATCCGCATTACGCTTTCGGCGGCCTCGCCGGAATGTCGTTCGGCTGGTTCTCCTGGCTCCAGGCGGCGACCGTCGCGCCGATCGAGGTCGAGGCGATGATCGGCTATGCGGGGCACTGGTCGTGGGCGCGGGGATTCCAGCACGCCGACAAGACGCTCACCACGAGCGGATTCCTCGTCGCCATCGTCCTCATGGCCGTCTTCGTGGTGGTCAACTTCCTCGGCGTACGGGTGCTCGCGCACACCAACAGCGCCGCCACCTGGTGGAAGATCGCCGTGCCCCTGGCGACCATCTTCATCATCGCGGTCGGCAACTTCCACCCGGGCAACTTCCACTCCGAGGGCTTCGCGCCGTTCGGCGCCAAGGGTGTGCTGAGCGCGATCAGCACCAGCGGCATCATCTTCGCCCTGCTGGGCTTCGAGCAGGCGATCCAACTGGCCGGCGAGAGCCGCAACCCGGAGCGTGACCTGCCGCGCGCGACCATCGGCTCGGTCGCCATCGGCGCCGTCATCTACGTACTCCTCCAGGTCGTGTTCATCGGCGCGCTGCCGCACAGCTCCTTCGCGCACGGCTGGGCGAAGCTGGACTACCCCGGCATCAGCGGCCCCTGGGCCGGTCTCGCGACGCTCGTGGGCCTCGGCTGGCTGGGCGTGGTCCTCTACCTGGACGCCGTGATCTCACCGGGCGGCACCGGCCTCATCTACACGACCGCGACCTCCCGGGTCTCCTACGGCCTGTCCAGGAACGGTTACGCGCCCAAGCTGTTCGAGCGCACCGACCACCGGGGCGTTCCGTGGTTCGGTCTCGCCATCTCCTTCGTGACCGGCGTGGTCTGCTTCCTGCCCTTCCCGAGCTGGCAGCAGCTGGTCAGCTTCATCACCTCGGCGAGCGTCCTGATGTACGCGGGCGCCCCGCTGGCGTACGGCGTCTTCACCGACCGACTGCCCCGGTACGAGCGGCCCTACCGGCTGCCCGCGGGCTCGATCCTGTCCCCGGTGTCGTTCGTGGTCGCCAACCTCATCATCTACTGGGCGGGTTGGCACACGCTGTGGCGGCTCGGCATCGCGATCGTGCTCGGTTACCTGCTGCTCGGCGGCTACGCCCTGTACGCCCTCGCCAAGGAGCTGCCGGGCGCGCCGCGCATGAACTGGAAGGCCGCCCAGTGGCTGCCGGTCTACCTGGTGGGCATGGGCCTGATCTCGTGGCAGGGCGGTTTCGGCGGCGGCTCGGGCCGGATCGCGCTGTGGTGGGACATCCTGCTCATCGCGGTGTTCTCCCTGGTGATCTACTACTGGGCCCGGGCCACCGCGTCCCCGGCGGCGGAGATCGAGCGCAGCATCGAGGAGGTCGTCGTCACGGACGCGCCCGCGCACTGAGACCCGAGGGGGGTGCGGACCGGGTGTCTCCGCGTGGGGAGGCACCCGGTCCTCCCTGCCCGGTGCCGTGGGCCGCCGACATAATGTGCGGGTGACCTCCCACCCCAACTCCGGTGCGCCACAGCGCTTTCCGGTCGTCATCGTCGGCGCCGGGCCCGCCGGACTCACGATCGGCAACATCCTTCGGGCCGCGGGCACGGACTGCCTCGTCCTGGAGGTGGAGACCCGCGCGTTCATAGAGCAGCGGCCGCGTGCCGGGGTCATCGAGGAGTGGGCCGTCCGCGGTCTGGAGCGGCGCGGTCTCGCCGACACCCTGCTGGAGCGGGCCCAGTTGCACACCGAGTGCGAGTTCCGCTTCGCCGGCGACCGCTTCCGCTTCGCCTACGGCGAGCTGACGGGACAGCACCACTTCGTCTATCCGCAGCCGCTGTTGGTGACGGACCTGGTGCGCGAGTACGCCGACGTGCGGGGCGGCGAGATCCGGTTCGGGGTCCGGGACATCGAGCTGCACGACCTGGAGACGGCCCGGCCCTCCGTGTCGTACACCGATCCCGAGACGGGTCAACGGCAGCTGGTGGAGTGCGAGTTCGTGGCGGGCTGCGACGGCGCGCGCGGGGTGACCCGCACGGTCCTGCCGCCGACCACCACCGTCTCCCGGCACGACTACGGCATCGGCTGGCTGGCACTGCTCGCGGAGGCGCCGCCGTCCTCCGACTGCGTCCTGTTCGGCATCCACCCGCACGGTTTCGCCGGGCACATGGCCCGCAGCCCCGAGGTCACCCGCTACTACCTGGAGTGCCCGCCCGGCGACGACCCGGAGAACTGGTCCCACGAACGGGTCTGGAGCGAGCTCCAGTTGCGACTCGGGGCGGACGGCACCCCGCCGCTCACCGAGGGCCGACTGATCGAGAAGCGCGTCCTCGACATGCACAACTACGTCGTGGAACCCATGACGTTCGGCCGCCTCTTCCTCGCCGGCGACGCCGCGCACCTGACCGCGCCGATCGCGGCGAAGGGCATGAACCTCGCCCTGCACGACGCCTTCCTGCTGGGCGACGCCCTGGTCGCCTACCTCGGCGAGGGCGACGGCAGCGGCCTCGACGGCTACTCGGAGGCCTGTCTGCGGCGCGTGTGGGACTACCAGGAGTTCTCCCAGTGGCTCTCGGAGGTCTACCACGGCACCTCCTCGGGCGACGAGTACCGCGCGGGCACCACCTTCGCCCGCCTCCGCCGCCTGTTCACCTCCCCCGCGGCGGCCGCCGCGTTCGCGGAGCAGTACCTCGGTACGGCGGCCACGTACTGAGCCCTCAGTCGTGCACGGGCCGGTCGCTGAGCCGGTGGTCGGCCACGTTCAGCGCCTCGTCGACCAGTCGGCGCAGATGGCCGTCGCGCAGGGCGTAGATCACCCGGCGCCCCTCTTTCCGCGTGGTCACCAGACCGGCGAGCCTGAGCCGCGCGAGGTGCTGGCTGACGGCGGGCCGGGCCGCCCCGCACGCCTCCGTGAGGGTCGTGACATCGGCCTCTCCCCCGGTCAGCGCGTGCAGCAGGGTGAGGCGGGTGCGGTCGCCGAGCAGGGCGAGGAGCTCGGCGGCGAGGGCGAACTGCTCCTCGCCGGGGGTGCGCGGGTGCGCATCGTGCGCAGGTGACAGGTGCATGCGTGCGCTCATACGCACATAATGGTCCCGTGGGCGCGGTCCGTCCACTCCCGCACACAGGAAGGGGCACCACGTGAGCGACCACGACCACCCTCACCATCACGCTCATCCGCACGAACACGCGCGTCCCGGCATCCGCCACCGCCTCTCCCACCTCCTCACCCCCCACTCCCACGAGACCGCCGACAAGCTCGACGCCGCCCTGGAGTCCTCGGCGCGCGGCATGCGCGCGCTGTGGGTCTCCCTGGCGGTGCTCGGTGCGACGGCCCTCGCGCAGGCGGCGGTGGTGGCCGTGTCGGGGTCCGTCGCGCTGCTCGGTGACACCGTGCACAACGCGGCGGACGCGCTGACCGCCGTACCGCTGGGCATCGCCTTCGTCCTCGGCCGGCGCGCCGCCACCCGCCGCTTCACCTACGGCTACGGCCGCGCCGAGGACCTCGCGGGCATCGCGATCGTGCTGACCATCGCGGCGAGCGCGGCCTTCGCGGGGTGGGCGGCGATCGACCGGCTGCTCGACCCGCGTCCCGTGGCCCATGTCCCGGTGGTCGCCGCGGCCGCGCTGGTCGGCTTCGCGGGCAACGAATGGGTGGCCCGCCACCGCATCCGGGTGGGCCGGGAGATCGGCTCGGCGGCGCTGGTGGCGGACGGACTGCACGCCCGCACCGACGGGTTCACCTCACTGGCCGTGCTCGTCGGCGCCGGCGGCTCCGCCCTCGGTTGGCAACTCGCCGATCCCATCGTGGGGTTGGCGATCACGGCAGCTATCGCCCTCGTTCTGCGGGACGCGGCACGCGAGGTGTTCCGGCGGGTGCTGGACGCCGTCGATCCGGCCCTGGTGGACCGGGCCGAGAGTGCGCTGCGGACCGTCGAAGGGGTGCGCGGAGTGGGCGAGTTGAGGCTGCGCTGGATCGGGCACCGGCTGCGCGCGGAGGTGGCGGTCGTGGTGGACGGGGAGATGACGGTACGTCAGTCGCATGCCGTCGCCGTCGAGGCCGAGCACGCCCTGCTGCACGCCGTGCCACGCCTCACCGCGGCACTGGTGCACGCCGATCCGGCCCCGGTACCGGGCGAGACGGACCCGCACCACGCCCTCGCCCACCATGCCCACGTGTGAGGTCAGGCGACGCCCAGCCCCTCCAGCACCACCGCGCCGGGCAGTTCGGCGAACGCCTTCCCCGGCACCAGCAGCTTCCCGCGCCGGCGCCCGCTGCCGACGAGGACGTACGGCAGGTCCACCACGGCCGGGTCGACCAACACCGGCCAGTCGGCGGGGAGTCCGAGCGGGGTGATGCCGCCGTACTCCATGCCGGTCTCCCCCGTCGCGGTGTCCATGGCGGCGAACGAGGCCTTGCGGACGCCGAGTTGGCGGCGGACGGCACCGTTGACGTCGACCCGGGTGGTGGAGAGCGCCACGCACGCCGCGAGCGTGGTCTCGCCGCCCCGCCTGCCCGCGACGACCACGCAGTTCGCCGACCGCTCCAGGAGCTCCCGGCCGTAGTGCTCCACGAAGACCGCGGTGTCGGCCCACCGGGGGTCGGTGTCGACGTACACGATCTGCTCGGCGGGGACGCTGCCGCTCCAGTGGCGTACGGCGTCGGCGACCGGGCCGATCAGCTCGTCGAGGGCGTCCGGGGCGGGGGCGGCGTGGTCGAAGTGTCCGAGGGGTGCGTCCATGGCGGCACGCTAACAGCCGCTCAGGACACGCCCGGCACCGAGACGGCGAGCATCCAGCGAGCCGGGACATCGCCCTGGTTGGCGTACACGTGCTCGGCGTTGGCCTCGAAGGTGACGCTGGCCCCGGCCGGGACCCGGTGCTCGACCCCGTCGACGGTCAGGGTCATCTCGCCCTCCGTGACATGCAGGATCTCGACGGTCCCGACGGGGTGCGGATCCGACCGGCTGCTCTCGCCCGGCATCATCCGCCACTCCCACATCTCCAGCGGGCCGGGCGCCTCCGTGCCCGCGAGGAGCCGGCTCCAGCTGCCCGCCTCGGTGCTCCACAGCCGCACCACCTGCTCGGCCGGGACGACCCGCACCTTCGGGCCCTGCTCGTAGTCGAGCAGGGTGGTGATGCTGATGCCGAGGGCGTCGCCGATCTTCACGACGGTTCCGAGGCTGGGGTTGGTGCGGGCCTGCTCGATCTGGATCAGCATGCCGCGGCTGACCCCGGCTCGGGCCGCGAGGGCGTCCAGGGTGAAGCCGCGCTCGGTCCGCCAGCGCTTGACGTTGCGCGCCAGGGACTGGGTCAGCAGGTCGAGGTCCGACACGTCACGTCCAATATTCTGTATGACTTAGTGCAGCCGAATGAACTACGGTGGGGTGCACCCGATCGTTCACCGAACTGTACTGCGAGGCAACCCGTGACGGCATTCTTCGCCCTGGCCACCAGCCTGCTGTGGGGCCTGGCCGACTTCGGCGGCGGCGTGCTGACCCGACGGCTCCCGGCGCTCACGGTGGTGGTCGTGTCGCAGGGGATCGCGGCGGCCGTCCTCGGGGCGGTCGTGGTGGTGACGGGCGGCTGGAGCGAGGCCGGACCGCGCCTCTGGTTCGCCTTCGCCGCGGGTCTGGCGGGACCGGTCGCCCTGATCTGCTTCTACAAGGCGCTCGCCCTGGGCCCGATGGGTGTCGTCTCCCCGCTGGGCACGTTGAGCGTGGCGGTCCCGGTCGGCGTCGGACTCTTCCTCGGCGAACGTCCCGGGATGATGCAGGCCGCGGGGATCACGGTCGCCGTCACGGGAGTGGTCCTCGCGGGCGGGCCCCAGCTGCGCGGCGCCCCGGTACAACGTCAGGCCATCGTCCTGACCCTGATCGCGGCCCTCGGCTTCGGCACGGTGTTCGCCCTGATCGCGGAGGCGTCCACGACCGTCACCGGCCTGTTCCTGGCCCTGTTCGTGCAGCGCCTGGTCAATGTGGGCGTCGGCGGGGCGGCCCTGTACGTCTCGGTGAGGCGCGGCACCCCCGCTCTCCCTCCGACCGGCTTCCCCTGGCACTCCCTCCCCGCACTGGCCTTCGTCGGCCTGGCGGACGTCGCGGCCAACGGCACCTACGCGATCGCCGCCCAGCACGGCCCGATCACGGTGGCCGCGGTCCTGGCCTCCCTCTACCCGGTGGTAACGGCCCTGGCAGCCCGCGGCCTCCTGAACGAACGCCTACGGACGCTCCAAGCGGCGGGTGCGGGCTTGGCCTTGCTGGGCACGGTCCTCCTGGCAACAGGCTGACACGGCAACCCACTCAGGGGCGCGGGGAACTGCGCGACCAGCCCCCACCACCCGCAGCCGCCCCACGACCGACCCGGCACCCCCTTGGGCGCTCCACAAGCCCTCAGTCCAGCTCCGCCAACCTCGCCACAGCCTCCTCGTCCAACCCCGCCAACGCGTTCAACTCATCCGCGGTAGCCCCCGGAGGGATCGGTACCGGAGCCGGAGTCCGCAGCGGCGGCTGCCACCCCTCCCCCTCCGTCCACCGCCGTACGACCCGCGCCGGCGCCCCCGCCACCACGGCATGGTCCGGCACCACACCCCGCACCACCGCCCCCGCGGCGACCACGACGTTCCGTCCGATCCGCGCGCCCGGCAGGATCACCGCCCCGGTCCCGATCCAGCACCCCGGCCCGATCTCCACCGGCTCCATCCGCGGCCACTGCTTGCCGATGGGCTCGTGGGGATCGTCGTAGGAGTGATTCGTCGAGGTCACGTAGACGTAGGGCCCGAAGTAGCAGTCGCTGCCGATGGTCACCGTGGTGTCGGCGATGACATGGCTGCCGCGCCCCAGCACGACCCCGTCGCCGATGCGCAGGATCGGCTCCGGGCCGAGGTCGAGGTCGGGCATGAGGCCCGCGGTCAGGGTGACCTGCTCGCCGACGATGCAGTGGGAGCCGACATGGATCCAGGGCTCGCCGAAGACCGTGCCGAGCGGGAAGGCCAGCCGGCTGTGCGCACCCAGCGCGCCGAAGCGGAAGCCTCCCGGGCGCTCGGCGGTGACGGAGCCGGTGCGCTGCACCCAGGCCCAGCCCGCGTGGACGGCACGCTGGACGAGGCGGCCCCGCCAGGATGAGAACGTGTTCTTGCTCTTCGGCACGAGCTCACCGTACTGAGCACCGGGCGCCCGGATGAGAGGCGGGGCTTGTGATCTTCGCCCCACCGGATGGCGTACGGTTCGGGATATCCCGAAACCAGGAGGCGAAATGGCGCACAAGGCTTTGATCACGGGCATCGGCGGAAGGGAACCGGCGATCGACGAAGCGGCCTTCGTGGCGCCCACCGCTTCGGTGATCGGGGACGTGACGCTCCAGGCGGGGGCCAGCCTCTGGTACGGCGCGGTGGCCCGCGGCGACGTAGAACACATCTCAGTCGGCGCCCGGAGCAACATCCAGGACAACTGCACGCTGCACGCCGACCCCGGCTTCCCGGTGACGATCGGCGAGCGCGTCTCCGTCGGCCACAACGCGGTCGTGCACGGCGCGACGGTCGAGGACGACTGCCTGATCGGCATGGGCGCGACCGTGCTGAACGGCGCGGTGATCGGCGCGGGTTCCCTGGTGGCGGCCCAGGCGCTGGTGCCGCAGGGCATGCGGGTGCCGCCCGGTTCACTGGTGGCGGGCGTGCCCGCGAAGGTCCGGCGGGAGCTGACGGAGGAGGAGCGTCAGGGGGTCACCCTGAACGGCACGCTGTACGCGGATCTGGCCAAGGCGCACCACGAGGTGCACGAGACGCCGTGAGGATCAGTCGGCGGCCGGGACGGTCTCCGGTTCGGCCGCCTGCTTCTGGGCCGCCGCCGTCGCCGTGGCCTTGGCCGCCTTGCGCTTGAGCACCAGCATCGAGGTGAGCCCGATCAGCACGGCCAGCACCAGCCCGAGCCAGGAGAACTTCTTCAGCCAGGACTCGGCGACGATGCCGACGTAGTAGATGACGGCGGTCGTGCCGCCCGCCCAGACGATCCCGCCGAGCACATTGGCGATCAGGAACTTCCAGTACGGCATCCGCAGCACACCGGCGAGCGGTCCGGCGAAGATCCGCAGCAGGGCGACGAAGCGGCCGAAGAACACCGCCCACATGCCCCACTTCTCGAAGGACCGCTCCGCCGTGGCGACATGGCCCTCGCTGAAGTGCTTCGGGAACTTGTTGCCGAGCCAGGCGAGCAGGGGTCGTCCGCCCTTGCGCCCGATCGCGTACCCGATGGAGTCACCGACCACCGCCCCGACGCTGGCGCACGCGCCGAGCACCACGGGGTTGATGCCCGCGTGCTGCGAGGAGAGCAGCGCGGCGGAGACCAGGATGATCTCGCCGGGGAGCGGAATGCCCAGGCTTTCCAGGCCGATGACCAGGCCCACCAGGGCGTAGACGGCGGCCGGGGGCACGGTGTCGAGCCATTCCTGGACGTGCAACGCCGGTTCCTCCTGAGTCACGTTCCGGCACGCGCCACGTTCCGGCGCGCGCCGTGGCAGCCTACCGGGTCACGTGAACCGCCGTCCGGAGCAACGGCTCACCGGACCTCGGCGCGCACCCGCCGGGGCCGCCTCCGGCAGGGCGGCCCCGATGCCGGTGTCGCGTGCGCTACGGCAGCGCGTCCCGCACGGCCGAGGTGACGGCTACCGGCCCCGACGAGAGGGGTGCCGTCACCGACGTCACGGTGTCCACGACCGCGCCGACCGCGGCCTCCGCCCCGGCGGCCGCCGTCCCCGAACCGGAGTTGCCGCCGGCGTCGGAGCGGGGGCCGGAGTCGCTGTCGTCGACCTGCGCCACGCGGGTCTCGTAGTGACCCGGAGGCGTGCCCTGCTGGTCCGAAGGGGGCGCCTGGTCCTGGTCGGTCCCCTTGTCGGGGTGCCCGTCGGCGCCGGGGGGCGTGGCGAGAGGCGGAGCGAGCGGCTTCCCGTCCGGCCCCACCGGCTTCCCGTCCGGCCCCAGCGGTTTCCCGTCCGGCCCCAGCCGCTCCCCGTCCGGGCCCACCGGCTTCCCGTCCGGCCCGACGGAGGGACCGCCCGTCTCCGCGTCCTTCGGCAGCCGGGTCTCCTGCCCCGTCGGCCCGCTCCCGTCGGCGAACTCCAGGGCCCACCGCTGCTTCTTCGAGCCGTCCCGTTCGGTGACGACCACGGTGTCGCCCTTGCCCGGCGCGACCAGCAGCCCCTTGCCCCGGCGCAGCAGCAGTTCGCCGCGCACGGTGAGGTCGTAGTGCACCTCGCCCACCTGCCCCTGGCAGTCCGCGACCACGACGGACCCCTTCCCGGCGTCCGAGTCGAGGCAGAGCCTCGGATCGGCGGCGCTGCGCAGCAGGCCGTCGTCCTGGTACGACCACTGCTGGGACCCGGCGGTGGAGCACGTGGCGAGCACGGCCTCGACGCCGTCGGCGGTCCGGCCGTCGGAGGTGTCGAGGCACAGCCCGGCGTCGATGGTGCGGAGCCGGCCGTGGCCGACCTCGACGGGATCGCCCACGGAGGCGGGGGACGGGGAGCCGGCGGAGCGCGAGTTCTCCACGGGGCTCGGCCGCACGGTGTTTCCGGTCGCCGCGCCCCAGGTGACGTTGGACGTGGGCACGCCGTCGTCGGACCAGCCCTTGGCCACGAGCACCGTCGCCAGCAGGGCGAGGGAGGTCAGGCCGGCGCCCACGAGCACGGTCTTGGTGTGGCGGCGCGGCTGCCCCCCGTTCGCGGGGCGGTGGCGTCCGCCGGGCCGGGGGCGGGCCGCGCCGTGCAGCGCGGGGGCCGGGCGGTCGGCGGCCCGGGCGGGCCGGGATTCGAGATACCGGTGGGCGCCCCAGCCGAGCACCGTCTCGGCGAGCAGCACCTCCAGACCGCCCTCGAAATGGCTGAGCTGTTCGGCGGCATGACGGCAGTACCGGCACTCCGACAGATGTTTACGGACATCGGGCAGAAGGTCTCCGCCCCGGCGAATCGGGACATCCAGGAGACGGTTGTAGAAACGGCATTCACTGGTGGGCGCGAGTTCCCGGTGGGCGCGGACGCAACCGGCGCGGAATTGCTCGCGCGCCTGCTCCAGGGCGGCGGCCGCACGGGCCGTGTCCACACCCAGCAGACCGGCCGGTACGGATATGGGTTCGGCCTCGACCTCGGCATGCCACAACAGGCATTGGGAGGCACCGGGAAGAGCCCGGAATGCGCGTTCGGCGAGTTGCCGCCTTTCCGGGGTGACGGACCTCGCCGCGCGTAGACCACGGCCACCGATCGTCTTGCGGAGTTCCGGCAGTACGGCGGAGATATCGTCGTCCGCGGCCCACTCCTTGACGAACTCCCTCACCGCTACGAGAAGTTGGGGACGCAGTGCGCCCTGACCCGGTCGGCTCAGCACCCGGTCGAAAGCCGCGGCGGCCGCCATGGAGGCCGAAGGCGACCAGGAGGCGAGACAGATGACCGAGTACGCGTAGGTCGCCTGCCAGTGCCGCGCCATCAACAGGGCGACGGCGTGACCGTCCGTGCTCTTCTCACCGAGCCGGGCCAGAAGAGTGCGGTCGGACTCTCCCGGGCTCGATCCGGGGCGTGGGGGGTAAGGGGGTCGGGGTGGGTGAGCGGATTGCACGGGACCAATTCCTTCCAAGCCGCAGGACGGCATGGAATATGCGCGTCCCCGGAAAGCAGGTGCCTGATTGGTGCGTACCTATGCCGCGTCAGAAAACGACTCGGCCGTCGGAGGGGCGCTCACCTTCGCACAATTGATGCAGGGGTAACAAGAAGTTCGAGTGACCCATGTTCAAAAAGAGGCCGCTTCAGAAAAGTTACCGCGGGTATCCGCACCCGTTTTCGAAAACAAGTGGGGCGTCGGCCTCAAGTTGTGTACGCCGCCGGATCCTTGGCACACGAAATCTCCAAGTCCCCAAAGCCTCCACGCGCGGTCCACAGGGAGCTCCCAGGCCGCTCCGGGTGCGCTCTCATCCCGGTACCGCAGCATGATCCGCATGATCGTCCCCCACCCGACCACCACGCCCCCGCCCACTACGGCCGCCGCCACCGCCCGCACGGTCCGCAAGGCGGTCGTCCCAGCCGCCGGGCTCGGCACCCGGTTCCTGCCGGCGACCAAGGCGACGCCCAAGGAGATGCTCCCGGTCGTCGACAAGCCGGCCATCCAGTACGTCGTCGAGGAGGCCGCGGCGGCCGGGCTCGACGACGTACTGATGGTCACCGGCCGCCACAAGCGGGCCATCGAGGACCACTTCGACAACGCCTTCGAGCTGGAGCAGGCCCTCGCGGCCAAGGGCGACGCGATACGCCTGGACGCGGTGCGCGACCCGGCCCGTCTCGCCGACATCCACCACATCCGGCAGGGCGAACCGCTCGGCCTCGGCCACGCGGTGCTCTGCGCCCGCCGGCACGTCGGCGACCAGCCCTTCGCCGTCCTGCTCGGGGACGACCTGATCGACCCGCGCGAGACGCTGCTCAGCACGATGCTCGACGTCCGCGCGCGGTACGCCGGGAGTGTGGTCGCGCTCATGGAGGTGCCGCGCGAGCAGATCCGGCTCTACGGCTGTGCGGCCGTGGAGCCGACGGCCGAGGAGGGCCTGGTCCGGGTGACCGGGCTCGTGGAGAAGCCGTCCCCCGACACCGCGCCCAGTGCCTACGCGGTCATCGGCCGCTATGTCCTCGACCCGGCGGTCTTCGACGTCCTGGAGCGCACCCCGCCGGGCCGCGGCGGCGAGATCCAGCTCACCGACGCCCTCCAGACCCTCGCGACCACCGGCACGGTCCACGGCGTCGTCTTCGACGGCCTGCGCTACGACACCGGCGACAAGGCGGACTACCTCCGCACCGTGGTCCGCCTGGCCTGCGCCCGCGACGACCTGGGCCCGGGGTTCATCGCCTGGCTGAAGGAGTTCGCGGCCGGGCTGGAGGACGGC
This sequence comes from Streptomyces sp. LS-MS-L19, assembly GCF_058382285.1. Classification (NCBI taxonomy): domain Bacteria; kingdom Bacillati; phylum Actinomycetota; class Actinomycetes; order Kitasatosporales; family Streptomycetaceae; genus Streptomyces; species Streptomyces sp. LS-MS-L19. Next base: position 1,538,065 of record NZ_JBYCLL010000001.1, read on the forward strand.
GAAGGGGTCGGACGCGGGCGGACGGCGGCCTGAGCGAGGGGTGCGGGAGACCCCGCGCTCACCCGCCGGACGGGACTCAGCCGTTGGGCCGCAGGGTCCACACCACCGTCATCTCACCGGTGACCGCCCCGTCCGCGCGGCGGATCTCGATCGTGACCGGGAACTCGGGGCGCTGCCCGGCGTCCAGTTCGGCGACGACCTCCTCAGCCGGGCGCCCCAGGGTCGCCGTGGCGGTCACCGCGCCCATCGCGAGCTTGCGGTAGGCGATCTCCGCGTTGACGGCGAGCGGTACCGCGCGCGAGAGCTGGTCGCCGAACGCGGCCAGGACGACGGCCCCGCTGGCCGACTCGGCGAGCGTGAACATCGCCCCGGCGTGCGGTCCGCCGACATGGTTGTGGAACTCGCCCTGGTCGGGGAGGGCCACCACGACCTTCTCCGGGCCGGTCTCCAGGAACTCGAGGTTCAGGGTCCGCACCATGGGCACGGTGGCGGCGAGCATCTCGCCGACGGACATCTGGTCTGCGCTCATGCCGCGATGTTACCCATGGGTAGCCATCGCGGACAGCGCCGGTCCCCGTGATCGCCGTCTCTTCTCCTGCGGCATCCGAACCGCAAAAGGTTTGGCAAGGCGGGCCCCCGGCGGCGATAGTCGGCCGGTGACCCCCTCCGCCGACTCCTCCCGCACCCGCGGTCCCGCCTGGGCGAGCCGCAACTACGGCCTGCTGACCGTCGCCGCGTTCGTGACGAACCTCGGCAGCAACGGCGCCCTGATCGCCGCCGCGTTCGCCGTACTGGAGGCGGGCGGCGACGGCGGTGACGTGGGACTGGTGGCCGCCGCCCGCACCCTGCCGCTGGTGGTGTTCCTGCTGATCGGCGGCGCGGTGGCCGACCGGCTGCCCCGGCACCGTGTGATGGTCGCGGCCAACACCCTCAACTGCCTCTCCCAGGGCGCGTTCGCCGTCCTGGTCCTGGCCGGCGAGCCCCGGCTGTGGCAGATGATGCTGCTGACCGCGCTGGGCGGCACCGGGCAGGCGTTCTTCAGCCCGGCGGCCGAGGGCATGCTGCTGTCCTCGGTGAGCGGCGAACAGGCCGGCCGTGCCTTCGCGGTCTTCCGGATGGCGATGCAGGGCGCGGCACTGGGCGGTGCCGCGCTCGGCGGCGCGATGGTCGCCGCGGTCGGCCCGGGCTGGGTCCTCGCGGCCGACGCCGTCGCTTTCGCGCTCGCCGGTTCCCTGCGTTCCTTCCTCGACGTCAGTCACATCCCGGCCCGCGTGCCGGGCGCGGGCATGCTCGCCGACCTGCGCGACGGCTGGCGCGAGGTCGCGGGGCGGCCGTGGCTGTGGGGCATCGTCCTCCAGTTCTCCGTGGCCAACGCGGTCCTGGGCGCGGCCGACGCGGTCTACGGGCCGCTCGTCGCCCGGGACCACCTGGGCGGGGCGGGCCCCTGGGGCGTGGCGCTCGGCTTCTTCGGCGCGGGCACGGTCGTCGGCGCCCTCCTGATGACCCGCTGGAAGCCGCGGCGGCTGCTGTTCGTCGGCATCCTGTGCGTGTTCCCGCTGGCGCTGCCCTCCGCCGCGCTGGCCGTACCGGTTTCGGTGCCCCTGCTGTGCACGGCGATGTTCGTGGCGGGCGCGACCGTCGAGGTGTTCGGCGTCTCCTGGATGACCGCCCTCCACCAGGAGATACCCGAGGACAAGCTCTCCCGTGTCTCGGCCTACGACTGGTTCGGCTCGGTCGCCCTCATGCCGCTCGCGGCGGCGCTGGCCGGCCCCGCGGAGTCGGCGTTCGGACGCACCGCGGCCCTGTGGGGCTGCTCGGGCCTGATCGCGGCGGTCACCGCGGCCGTGCTGTGCGTACCGGACGTCCGCGACCTGCGCCGGAACACCAAGCAGGTCACCCAGGTCACGCCCAGCGACTCAGCCGATGCCGAACGCCCCGTCGGGGGGCTCGGGTGAGGCCACGGCGTCCGCGTCCGACACCGGCCGCGCCCCCACCATGAACGTCCGCAGCCCGTCCCCGTGTTCGACCCGCGCGGGAAAGGCGTCGGCCGCCGTACGCCGAGCCAGCGCCGCCGTGTCGAACGGCCGGCGCGCGGCGACGAGCACCGCGTTCCCGAACCGCCGCCCCCGCAGCACCGCGGGCTCGGCGATCAGCACGAGCTCCTCGAAGACCTCGGCGAAATTGGCGAGTTGGGACCGCAGGAACGCGAAGGGCGCGGAGTCGGCGAGGTTCGCGAGATAGACCCCGTCGCCCCGGAGCACCCGCGCGGCCTCACGGGCGTACTCCAGGGACGTCAGCTGCGCGGGAACCCGCGACCCCCCGAAGACGTCGGCGACGAGTACGTCGGCGGAGTCGGCCGGAGCCTTTTCCAGCCACCTCCGGGCGTCGGCGGCGTGCACCGCGATTCCCGCCCCGTCCGGAAGCGGCAGCTGCTCGACGACCAGTTCCAGCAGGCCCCGGTCGAACTCGACGACGTCCTGCCGCGACCCCGGCCGGGTGGCCGCCAGATACCGCGGGAGCGTCATCGCACCCCCGCCGAGGTGCACGACGTCCAGCGCCCGCCCCGCCTCCCCGACGAGGTCCAGCACATGCCCGAGCCGCCGGGCGTACTCGAACTCCAGATGCGTGGGCTCATCGAGGTCCACGTACGACTGCGGAGCCCCGTCCACGGTCAACAACCAGGCCCGCTCCCGGTCCACGTCGGGCATGAGCTTGGCGAAGCCGAAATCGGTGGCCTTGGCGACGGGTATCGAGTCATTCACAGGTCCAGTGTGCCGACTGAGGGGCGCGGGGCTGTATCGATCTGCGGCTCCGCCGCGCGGGCGCGACCAGCCACAACAGGCCCGCAGCCCCCCACGCACACCAGCCACCCCTACGAGACGGCGGTCACGGTCCCCGCCCCCACGGTCCGTCCACCCTCACGGATGGCGAACCCGAGACCCGCCTCGAGCGGCACGTCCCGACCCAGCTCCACGGTCATGACGACCCGCTCCCCGGGCCGCGCGACGGCGACCTCACCGAGGTCGACGTCCCCCACCACATCCGCCGTACGGATGTAGAACTGCGGCCGGTACCCGGTGGAGACGGGCGTCGTACGCCCGCCCTCCCGCGCCGACAGCACATACACCTGCGCGGTGAAGCGACGACTCGGCACCACACTGCCCGGCGCGGCCACGACATGCCCACGGCGTACGGCGTCCCGCGGAACGCCCCGCAGCAGCAGCGCCACGTTGTCCCCGGCCTGCGCCTCCTCCATCGGCTTGCCGAAGGTCTCGACCCCGGTCACCACCGTCTCCACGGCGGCCCCCAGCACTTCGACCCGGTCACCCACCCGCACGGTGCCCCGCTCGATCGCCCCGGTCACCACGGTCCCCCGGCCGGTGATGGTCAGCACGTTCTCGACGGGCAGCAGGAACGGCGCGTCCACATACCGCTCCGGCATCGGGACGTACGTGTCCACCGCGTCGAGCAGCGCCTCGATCGACGCCGTCCAACGCGGGTCCCCCTCCAGGGCCTTGAGCCCCGATACCCGTACGACGGGCACGGCGTCGCCGCCGTAGCCGTGCGCGGTGAGCAGTTCACGGACCTCCAGCTCGACGAGCTCGACCAGCTCCTCGTCGGCGCCGTCCGCCTTGTTGAGGGCGACCACGATGTGGTCGACGCCCACCTGCCGGGCGAGCAGCACGTGTTCGGCGGTCTGCGGCATGATCCCGTCGAGCGCGGAGACGACGAGGATCGCCCCGTCGAGCTGCGCCGCCCCGGTGACCATGTTCTTGACGTAGTCGGCGTGGCCGGGCATGTCGACGTGCGCGTAGTGCCGGGTGTCGGTCTCGTACTCGACGTGCGCGATGTTGATGGTGATGCCGCGCGCGGCCTCCTCCGGGGCCCGGTCGATGCGGTCGAACGGCACGAACGTGCCGCTGCCGCGCTCGGCGAGGACCTTGGTGATGGCGGCGGTCAGGGTGGTCTTGCCGTGGTCGACGTGACCCATCGTGCCGATGTTCAGGTGCGGCTTGGTGCGCACGTAAGCGGTTTTGGACATGGCGATACCTCGAAGCCTCTTCGTGTTCGTGGAAGAACGGGGACCCCGAGGACTCGCCGACCCTCCCCCTGCGGGGTCCGCCGGACTGTCCGGGAAGGGTCAGCTTCGGGCGCCGTCGGCGGCGGCCGGGAAAACGGGAACGGCAGCCTTCGGCGCATCCGCGACTGCGGATGCTGCGAGAGCGAAGGCGTACCGGAACATGACGCAGATCATGTCCGATGCGTCGTCCCACGTCGAACGGTTTTTTGCGACCTCCCGTCGCCGTTCGTCCGCACAACCGACGGCATCCGTACGGCGATCACCCCTCGGTGTCGGTTACCGTCACTGGATGCTCGATGCCACCACCCGCTCTGGGGGCACCGCCACGGCCACTCCCCCGGCCATCGCCACGGAGCTCGCTCTCCCCGTCCCCGCTCCGGTGGGTCTCACCGCCCGCTGCACGAGAGTGCTGCTGTCGCCGTGGTCCCGGCTCTCCCTGCTGGTCGCCCTGCTCGCGGGCGCCGCCACCACGGTTCTGCTCTTCGAGCCGCAGAGACTGCTCTCGGACGGCTGGCCGCCCCAGCTCGGCGGGATCGCGGCCGCGGTCGTGTTCGGGGTGGCGTACGGGCTGTGCACGGTCGCGTTCGTGCCGCGCCCGCTGCTGAACCTCGCCGCGGGCGCGCTCTTCGGATCACAGCTCGGGCTCGCCTCGGCGCTCGCCGGCACGGTGCTCGGCGCGGGGCTCGCCTTCGGTCTCGGCCGGGTGCTCGGGCAGGACGCGCTGCGGCCGCTGCTGCGGGGGCGGTGGCTGAAGGCCGCGGACGGGCAGCTCAGCCGGCACGGGTTCCGGTCGATGCTGGCGGCCCGGCTGTTTCCCGGGGTGCCGTTCTGGGCGGCGAACTACTGCGCCGCGGTGTCCCGGATGGGGTACGTGCCGTTCCTGGCCGCGACGGCGCTCGGGTCCATACCGAACACCGCCGCGTACGTCGTGGCGGGCGCGCGGGCTTCGGCGCCCACGTCACCGGCGTTTCTGATCGCCATGGCGGCGATTGCCCTGCCGGGGCTGGCGGGGGTCGTGGTGGCCTGGCGCAAGCGGCACGCGTTGCGCGGCTGAGACTGCCTCGGACGGCCGTCCGGCGAGTGCGGCGGCGTCGTGGCTGGTCGCGCAGTCCCCCGCGCCCCTAAGGGCGCTGATCAGAGCCTCTCCAGGATCATCGCGTTGGCCAGGCCGCCCGCCTCGCACATGGTCTGGAGCCCGTAGCGCGCCCCTCGCTCCCGCATCGCGTGCACCAGCGTCGTCGTCAGGCGGGTGCCGCTCGCGCCCAGGGGGTGCCCCAGCGCGATCGCGCCCCCGTGCACGTTCACCTTGGACAGGTCCGCCCCCGTCTCCTGCTGCCAGGCCAGGACCACGCTGGAGAAGGCCTCGTTGACCTCGAAGAGGTCGATGTCGTCGATCGTGAGGTTCGCGCGGCGCAGGACCTTCTCCGTGGCCGGGACGACACCGGTGAGCATGAGGATCGGGTCGGAGCCGGTGACGGCGAAGCTGTGGAGCCGGGCCAGGGGGCGCAGGCCCAGACGTTCGGCGGTCTCGCCGGACATGATCAGGACCGCCGAGGCGCCGTCGTTGATCGGGCTCGCGTTGCCCGCCGTGACGCTCCAGTCGATCTGGGGGAAGCGCTCGGCGAAGTTCGGGTCGTAGTAGGCGGGCTTGAGCCCGGCGAGGATCTCGGGAGTGCTGCCCGGGCGGACGCACTCGTCGCGGGAGACACCGTCCAGAGGTGCCACCTCGGCGTCGAAGAGGCCCTTCTCCCAGGCCGCGGCGGCCTTGTGGTGGGAGGAGACGGCGAACGCGTCCATCTGCTCGCGGGTGATCGACCACTTGGCGGCGATGAGCTCCGCGCTGATGCCCTGGGGGACCAGGCCCTCCTTGTAGCGTTCGGCGATCCCGGGGCCGAAGGGGTCCTTGCCCTCGGGGACGTTCGACCACATCGGCACCCGGCTCATCGACTCGACCCCGCAGGCCACGACGATGTCGTACGCGCCCGCGATGACGCCCTGGGCGGCGAAGTGCACGGCCTGCTGGGAGGAACCGCACTGCCGGTCCACGGTGGTCGCCGGGACGGTCTCCGGGAAGCCGGCCGACAGGGCCGCGTAGCGGGTGGTGTTCATGGCCTGCTCGCCGACCTGGTCGACGGTGCCGCCGATGACGTCGTCGATGAGCGCCGGGTCGACGCCGGAGCGCTCCACGAGGGTGCGCAGGGTGTGGGCGAGGAGTTCGACGGGGTGCACGTGTGCGAGGGCGCCGTTCGGCTTGCCCTTGCCGATGGGAGTGCGTACGGCTTCGACGATCACTGCGTCACGCATGCTGGGGCCCTCCACGGCTACCAGTGAGTAGGAAATCCAAACTCACCATAACTCGGTGAGTTGGAAAAACAAACCCTCCCCTAGACTGGGCGCATGCCCGCCACCAAGGACCCGCGACCCTGCTCGATCGCCGACGCCCTGACGCTCGTCGGCGAGAAGTACTCCCTGCTCGTGTTGCGGGAGGTCTGCCTGGGCAACGGCCGCTTCGACCAGCTCGTCCGCAACATCGGGGCCCCGCGCGACATCCTGGCCACCCGGCTGCGCCGGCTCGTGGACGCCGGGATCCTCACCAAGCGGGTCTACAGCGAGCGGCCGCAGCGCTTCGAGTACCGGCCCACGCAGGCGGGTCTGGAGCTGGAGCCGGTACTGCTGACCCTCATGGCGTGGGGCGACCGGCACCTGCGCGGGGAGGACGACCGGCCCATGGTCGTCGAGCACAGCTGCGGCCACGAACTGCTGCCGGTGGTCTGCTGCTCGGTCTGCGGGAGCGTGGTGGCCCACGAGGACCTGACGTCCCATCCGCAGGCCCCCGGCTGGACGGTGAGCGGGCCGACGGCCGCCTGACCGCCCCTGTGCCGGAGCCGTCACCGCGGGACGCTACGCTGCCCTCGCACCCCGATCACCGCTCCCGGTGATGTGGCGCGCCCGACTCCCCTCACACGACCAGCACTTGGACGCCGTAACTTCATGTCTTGGTTCGAATCACTCATCCTCGGACTCGTCCAGGGGCTGACCGAGTTCCTTCCCGTCTCCTCCAGCGCGCACCTGCGCCTGACCGCGGCCTTCTCGGGCTGGAAGGACCCCGGGGCGGCCTTCACCGCGATCACGCAGATCGGCACCGAGGCCGCCGTGCTGATCTACTTCCGCAAGGACATCGGGCGGATCATCTCGACATGGAGCCGCTCCCTGGTGAACAAGGAGCTGCGGAGCGACCACGACGCCCAGATGGGCTGGCTGGTGATCGTGGGCTCGATCCCGATCGGTGTGCTGGGGCTGCTGTTCAAGGACCAGATCGAGGGGCCGTTCCGCGATCTGCGCATCACCGCCACGATGTTGATCGTCGTCGGCATCGTGATCGGCGTCGCCGACCGGCTCGCGGCGCGGGACGAGACCGGGGGCAAGCACCGGGCGCCCAAGCAGCGCAAGGGACTTGAGGACCTCGGCGTCAAGGACGGCCTGATCTACGGCTTCTGCCAGTCCATGGCCCTCATCCCCGGTGTCTCCCGCTCCGGCGCGACCATCAGCGGCGGCCTCTTCATGGGCTACAAGCGCGAGTCCGCGGCCCGTTACTCCTTCCTCCTCGCCATCCCGGCCGTCCTCGCATCCGGTCTCTTCGAGTTGAAGGACGCGATGGAGAGCGACCACGTCTCGTGGGGCCCCACGATCTTCGCCACGGTGATCGCCTTCGCGACGGGATATGCGGTCATCGCGTGGTTCATGAAGTGGATCTCCCACAAGAGCTTCATGCCCTTCGTCTGGTACCGCATCGCCCTCGGCATCGTCATCATCGCCCTGGTCACGGCGGGCGTTCTGAGCCCCCACGCGGCGGAGTCGGCGGGCTGAGGCACACGGGGACCGAACACCTCCCTCACAGCCCTTGGTTCCCGTGACGCATCGCATACGTTCTGCGTAGCCGTCCGGTAGCGGACTGTCAGTTCTTGCGCCTAGGCTGGTGCGCATGTCCCCCGATTCCGTGACCCCTGGTTCCGTGCGGTCCGCTGCTGACGTGAACGAGCAGATCCGCGCGCTCTGGATGCGCGCCGGCGGCACCCTGTCCCCCCAGGAGCGCGCGGAGTACGAGCTGTTGGTGGTCGAATGGGCGGCCGCCATCCGCGCCGACATCATCGAAGCGGCCTGAACCGGGCCGCACCCAGGCCGAAACACTGTGTACAGCCCCGGAGTTCTCTCGGATACCCTGCCCGGACCCACCCTCGAGTCCCCCTCGAAGTGAGGTCCCGCCATGAGAGCGATCGTCGTGGGCGCCGGTATCGGAGGACTGACCGCGACACTGAGCCTGCGCCGGGCCGGCCATGACGTGACGCTCGTCGAGCAGTCACGGCGGCTCACCGAGATCGGCGCCGGCATCCAGCTCGCCCCCAACGCCACCCGCGTACTGCGCCGGTTGGACCTCCTCGACGCCGTCGCGCGGCAGTCCACCCGCCCCGCCCACGTGAGCTTCCGCACCTGGTCCGACGGCTCCGAGATCTGCCGCTACGTCATCGGCCGTGCGGCGGAGGAGGAGTTCGGGGCGCCCTACCTCCAGGTCCACCGCTCCGACCTCCAACAGGCCCTCGTCGCCGCCGTACCGCCCGGATCTCTGCGCCTGGGCACCGCCGTGGTGGGGATCGATCAGGACGAGAGGTCGGCCCGGGTGACCACGGCGACCGGCGAACACCTGGACGCCGACCTCGTCGTGGCCGCCGACGGCATCCGCTCCGCCGCCCGCCAGTGGCTCTTCGGCGCGGACGAGGCGCTGTTCTCGCACACCGCCGCCTACCGGGCCCTGCTGCCCGCCGCCGAGGTCGCCGACCTGGACCTGCCGGAGTACGCCGGCTGGCTCGGCCCGGGACGGCACGTCGTCCACTACTGGCTGCGCCGCGGCGAACTCCTCAACGTCGTCGCCGTGTTCGTGACCGACCGGGCGGCCCGGGAGTCGTGGACCGCGCAGGCGGAACCCGGCGAGCAGCTGCGCACCTTCGCCGGCTGGGACCCCCGCCTGCTGACCGTCCTCGAACGCGCGGGCCAGGTCTTCCGCTACGGCATCCACACCCGCGCCCCGCTCCCCCGCTGGCACCTCGGCCGAGTCACCCTGCTCGGCGACAGCGCCCACGCCATGGTGCCGTTCCAGGCCCAGGGCGCCGCCCAGGCCATCATGGACGCGGCCGTCCTCGGCGACTGCCTCACCGGCGCGGCACCCGACGACGTCCCCGACGCCCTCGACCGGTACGTCCGCAGACGGGTCCCGGCCGCCACGGCCGTGCAGGCCAGTTCCGCCCGCGCGGGCCACGACTACCACGTGCCCGACGGCCCCGAGGCGGACGCCCGCAACGCCCGCCTGGTCGCCCTCGCGGCCGAGAACCGATTCGGCCCGCACTCGGCCGCGTGGCCGGTGGACGTCCTGGCCGACCGCTGACCCAGGTCCACCGCACCGCCCCTCCGAATGTCCCCGCACGCCCCTAGCCGCCGCTCGTCGCATGCCCAACACTGAGCCGATGACGCAGCGTGTGGAGCTCGCGACCGTGATGGACCGGCTGGCCGTGGACGCACTCGTCACCGACTACGCCGTGGCAGTGGACGACGGCGACTGGGAGGCGTACCGGGGACTCTTCACCTCCGACGGACGGGCCGACTACCGCTCCGCGGGCGGGGTCGAAGGGGACGCGCACAACGTCGCCGCATGGCTCGCGGACAGCATGGGGCTGTTCTCGATGCGGCAGCACCTGATCGTCAACCGCCGCGTCCGCTTCGGCACCCTCGACCAGGACACCGGCGACACCGCCCGCGTCCAGGCCGACTACATCAACCCGATGCGCCTCGCCGGCACGGACGCCACCGCCCCGGACTTCGTCTGCGGCGGCCGCTACGCCTTCGCCCTCACCCGCACCGACGAGGGCTGGCGGCTGCGCGAGGTCGTCGTACAGGAGAAATGGCGGCGTCTGCCCGACCCGCGGCCGGCACCTGTGATCAACTGAGACGCCCGCCGGGTGGTCAACCCCACGATCACCGTGACACTCACGGGGTAGGAGGCGCCGTATGAAGACGTTCGGCCACTGGCTCGCCTCCCCGTGGCGGCGCACGACCGTCGCCGTGCTGGCGGGCGCCCTGCCCCTCCTCGCGTTCCCCGCCCCTTCCCTGTGGTGGTTCGCCTACGTCGCCCTCGTCCCGTGGATCGCGCTGATCCGCTCGGCGCCGACGGCGAAACGGGCGGCCTACGACGGCTGGGCCGGCGGTTTCGGCTTCATGGTGGGGATGCACCACTGGCTGCTGCCGAGCCTGAGCGTGTTCATCTTCGTCATCGGCGCCCTGCTGGGCGCGCTGTGGGCCCCGTGGGGCGCGCTGGTCCGGCACTTCCTGGCCGGGACGCCCGCACGCGGCCGGACCGCCGCCGCCCTCGTCGTGCTGCCGTCGGGCTGGCTCGGCATCGAACTCGTCCGCTCCTGGCAGGGCCTCGGCGGCCCGTGGGGCGTCCTCGGCGCCAGCCAGTGGCAGGTCGAACCGGCGCTCAGGCTGGCCTCGGTCGGCGGGGTGTGGCTGATCAGCTTCCTGGTCGTGGCCGTCAACGTCTGTGTCGCCGTCCTGGTGACGATCCGTGCGTCCCGGGTCCCCGCCGTGGCGGGCCTGGTCGCGACGGCCGCGGTGACCTCGGCGGCCTGGGTGGGGGCGCCGCGCCCCGACTCCGGCGGCGGCACCCGGATCGCGGTCGTCCAGCCCGGTGTCATCAGCGGCCCCGACCAGCGCTTCGCCCGCGAGGAGCAGTTGACCCGCGACCTCGCCGGGCAGGGCGTCGACCTGGTCGTCTGGGGCGAGAGCAGTGTCGGCTTCGACCTCGGGGACCGCCCCGACCTGGCGCAGCGGATCGCGGCGCTCTCCCAGGAGACCGGCGCCGACATCCTGGTCAACGTGGACGCCCGCCGCTCCGACAAGCCGGGCATCTACAAGAGTTCGGTGCTCGTCGGCCCCGACGGGCTCACCGGCGACCGCTACGACAAGATGCGCCTCGTCCCCTTCGGCGAGTACATCCCGGCCCGCTCGCTGCTCGGCTGGGCCACCTCGGTCGGCAAGGCGGCCGGCGAGAACCGCAGGCACGGCTCCCAGCAGGTCGTGATGGATGTCGGCCACGATCTGAAGGTCGGCCCGATGGTGTGCTTCGAGTCGGCGTTCCCCGACATGAGCCGCCATCTCGCGGAGGACGGCGCCCAGGTGCTGATCGCCCAGTCGGCGACCTCGTCCTTCCAGAACAGCTGGGCTCCCGAACAGCACGCCTCGCTCGCCGCCCTGCGCGCCGCCGAGACGGGCCGCCCCATGGTCCACTCGACCCTGACCGGGGTCTCCGCCGTCTACGACGCGAGCGGCCGGCGCGTCGGCCGGTGGGTCGGCACCGACGCCAGCACCTCGCGCGTCTACGACGTACCGCTGGCCACCGGCACCACGCCGTACGTCCGCTTCGGCGACTGGACCGTGCACGCGGCCCTGCTGGTCCTCCTGGCGTGGTGCGCCACCGACGGGCTGCGCACGCTCAGGCTCAGGCGGAGCGCTCCTGAACCGCGTGTACCACCCGCTCGCACAGCTCATGGGTCGCCAGCGCGTCCCGGGCGCTGAGCACCTTTCCCGCGCGCACGGCGTCGAGGAAGGCGAACACCACCTGCTCGATGCCGCGCTGCCGGGCCACCGGCACCCAGTCGCCGCGCCGCCGCACGGTCGGCTGGCCCTTGTGGTCGATCACCTCGGCGAGGTTGAGCACCTGCCGCTTGGTGTCCTGCCCGGACACCTCCAGGATCTCCTCGGCCGAACCGCTGAGCCGGTTCATCACGCCGAGCGCGGTGAAGCCGTCCCCGGCGAGCTGGAGCACGACGTGGTGCAGCAGCCCGTCCTGCACGCGCGCGCGTACCGTCACGTCGTCGACCGGACCGGGCACCAGGAAGCGCAGGGTGTCGACGACGTGGATGAAGTCGTCGAGGATCATCCGGCGCGGCTCCTCCGGGAGCCCGATCCGGTTCTTCTGCATGAGGATCAGCTCGCGCGGGTGCTCGGCGCACTGCGCGTACCCGGGCGCGAACCGCCGGTTGAACCCGACCGCCAGCGAGACGTTCCGCTCCTCGGCGAGCGCCACCAACCGTGCCGAGTCGGCGAGTTCGTAGGCGAGCGGCTTGTCGACGTAGGTCGGTACGCCCGCCTCCAGGAGCCGCGTGACGATGTCGGGGTGCACGTTCGTCGGCGCGTGCACGAAGGCCGCGTCGAGATCCTGGGCGAGCAGCGCGTCCAGGTCGGCGTGGCGCCGGGCGTCCGGGAGGTGCAGGGCGTCGGCGACCCGGGCGAGGGTGGCCGGCGTCCGGGTCTGGAGGTGCAGTTCGACCTCCGGCCGGCCGCCGAGCACCGGCAGATAGGCCTTCTGCGCGATGTCGCCGAGTCCGATGCAGCCGACCTTCACGTGGACTCCCCCAACGGTTGTCTGCCGACGTCTTGCCGGAAGCATACGGCGGCCCGGAAATCGTTGGTCGGCGTGGTTTCACCGGGAGAGGATTGCGGCCATGACGATCGAGCGCCGCGAACCCGCCACCACCGCCGACGAACGCAGCAGCCTGGAAGGCTGGCTGGACTACCACCGCACCACCCTTGCCCAGAAGTGCGAGGGACTGACCGACGCCCAGCTCAGGACCGCCTCCGTGGAGCCCTCGACGCTCTCCCTGATGGGCCTGGTGCGGCACATGGCGGAGGTGGAGCGCAACTGGTTCCGCCGGGTGCTGGCCGACGAGGACGCGGGACCGATCTACTACAGCGAGGCCGACCCGGACGGCGAGTTCCATGTCACCGGGGCCGACACCTGGGAGGAGGCGTACGGCACCTGGCAGGCCGAGATCGGCAGGGCCCGGGAGAACACCGCTCGCTTCGGCCTGGACGACATCACCGTGGGCAAGCACCGCCGGACCGGCGAGCGCTTCAACCTGCGCTGGCTCTACACGCACATGATCGAGGAGTACGCCCGCCACAACGGCCACGCCGACCTGCTCCGCGAGCGCATCGACGGTGCCACCGGCGAGTGAGGCCGACGCCGGGAGGCGAACGCGTCAGCACCGGAGACGACGGGTGCCGTCAGCACCGGGAGGCATGAGCACGCCGTATGGGCACGGAGATCACCCGTGCGGGGCAACCTCCGCTTGTCCGCTGTCGCCCGGGTCGCCCGAACCAGCAGAGTGACGCGGGTGCATCGAACCACGACTACCGCAACGCTCCTGGTCACCGTGGCTGTCTCGGCCCTCACCGGCTGTGTGACGATCCAGCGTCCACCGGTGACCGGGCCGCCGCCCACCATGGCGCCTTCGCAGCTGCCGGGCCCGGGGGACGCCCGTCCGGACGGTCAGGCGGAGCCGCAGATCGTGCAGGCTCCGGCGCAGGAGGCCCTGTCCATGATCGAAGCGTCCCGGTCGGCGAAGCCGGCCGGAACCGCACCACGCACCGCACCGGGGACGACTGCGGCCCCCGCACGACCGGAGCGCCACCAGCCGGACCACTCCCGTCCGGAACACCCCGCGCACCCGGCGCCTCCCGAGCGGCGGCACCCGGACGTACGCCATCCCCGGCAGCCGCGCGTGGAGATCCCGGACGTGGCCCGGTCGATCCCCAAGTCGGTCCCCAGGAGCCAGCAGGACGTCTGCGCGCTGGGCAGGAAGTACGGCCGCTGGCAGGAGGGCAGCCCCGAGACGGTCATCTGCGAGCAGACCTACGGCCGCTGAGGAACCGGGTGCGGTCGGTCGGGCTCCGGGGCGTCCGGTCGCCGGGGTGTCAGGGCTGCTGTCGCGGCGGCCCCCAGCCTCCGTCACCGGCCGCTCCCCCTTCGCCGAGCCGCAGCTCGAGTCTGCTGATCTCGGCCCGTACCCCGTCGCTGTAGCCGTCCTCGCCGAGGTGGGCCGAGGCCCTGCGGGCCCGGCGTACGTGCGAGCGGGCGGCGTCGGTACGGCCGAGGCGCACATAGTCCGCGGCCAGATTCAGATGCAGCGCGGGATACAGGGCGCGTACGGCGAGCGCGCCCTCGTGACGGGTGAGGCGGTCGTCGGTGAGCTCCTCGGCGGCCGTCAGCGCCCTGAGATCCCAGGCGAGCTCGTCGCAGGGGTCGTCCTGGGCGTCGGCCATGTAGTGCGCGAGGGTGCAGCGGTGCAGCGGGTCGCCGTCCTCGCCGAGCTCCGCCCACAGGGCCAGGAAGCGGTGCCGGGCCTCCTCGCGGTCCCCCGCGTGGCACAGCATGACGACCTGCCCGATCCGCGTCATCACGGCATCCGGCGCCGCCATCTCCTGTCGCTCCGTCAAAGCGTCCTCCGGCCTCGTTCGGCTGTGTCGCTGTCCCTTTCGACGCTAGGCCCTGGGCACCGGTTCACGTCGGCGGCGCGTGGCCCGTTACGCCCATCTGCGACACGGCGACCACCGACTCCGGCAGAATCGGCCGCGCCCGCGCAGAGCGCGAGATCGCGTCACTCCCCACGGACCAGGCATCACCGCTCCCCCGAGCCGGCCCACGTGCCCCGCTACGACCACCTCACCAGCCCACGCTCCCCTTGCACCCGGGCCAAGCCGGCTGGCACCGGCCCGATCCGCGGGGACCGACCACCACCGACGTCATGTCGGCGGCGCGTGGTCAGCCGCACCCGCGCAGAGCCCCTGATCGCATCGCTCCCCACGGGTCGGCATCACCGCTTTCCCCCCGGGCCGGACCCCGCTACGGCCACCTCACCAGCCCACGCTCGCCCGCGCCGGACACGTCCGACCGGCACCGAGCCAATCCGCCGACGCCGGCCCCGACCACCGACGACATCGGCCACCCACGAGGTCACGGCCACCGCAATCCACACCCCGGCCCGCCGAACGCCCCCCATCAGAATCTCCCGGCCGGTCCCCCGTCGCTTCGGCCCGCCGGCGGGCGTCAGCCGAGGTTCGGGATCGTCCAGTCGATCGGATCGTGGCCCTGCGCCGCGACCGCCTCGTTGATCTGGGTGAACGGGCGGGAGCCGAAGAACTTCTTGGCCGAGAGCGGGGAGGGGTGCGCGCCCTTGACCACCACGTGCCGGCTCTCGTCGATCAGGGGGAGCTTCTTCTGGGCGTAGTTGCCCCACAGTACGAAGACCGCCGGGTCGGGCCGCTCGGCCACCGCCCGGATCACCGCGTCGGTGAACTTCTCCCAGCCCTTGCCCTTGTGGGAGTTGGCCTCACCGGAACGGACCGTGAGCACCGCGTTGAGCAGCAGGACGCCCTGCTGGGCCCACGGCATGAGATAGCCGTTGTCCGGGATCTCCAGGCCCAGCTCCTCCTTCATCTCCTTGTAGATGTTCCGGAGGGAGGGCGGGGTCTTGACGCCCGGGCGGACCGAGAAGCACAGCCCGTGTCCCTGGCCCTCGCCGTGGTACGGGTCCTGGCCGAGGACCAGGACCTTCACCTGGTCGTAGGGCGTCGCGTCGAGCGCGGCGAAGACCTCCTCGCGCGGCGGGTAGACGGGACCCTTCGCCCGCTCGTCCTCGACGAACTCCGTCAGCTCCTTGAAGTACGGCTGCTGGAGCTCGTCACCCAGAACCCCGCGCCAGGACTCGGGCAGCATGGCGATGTCGGTCACGTCAATTCCTCACGATGTGCGGTCACTTGCAGGCTTCAGAACCTACAGGCGCCCACTGACAATCGCCGCCGCCCGTCCCGGAATCCGGGACCTACCAGCTGGTCTTCCAGTACAGCTCCCACATCGTCATCATCGTCGCCGGGTCGATGACCTTCTCGAGGCCCGCGATCTCCTCGTTCGCGGCCACGTACTGCTTGCCCTGCCACAGCGGCACCAGCCGTGCGTCGTCCACGAAGACCTGCTGGGCCTCCTCGATCTGCGGCCCCACGGCCCCGCGGTCGCTCTCCGCGCGGGACTCCGGCAGCAGCTTGCCGGTGATCTCGGGGGCGTCGTACGGAGTGCCGAGGGCGTTCTGCTTGCCCACGAAGGGGGCGATGAAGTTGTCGGCGTCGTGGAAGTCGGGGAACCAGCCGCGCCCGAACACGGGGTACTCGCCGTTCTGGTAGCCCTCGACGTAGGTCTTCCACGGGCGGCTCTTGAGGGTGATCCGGAACAGCCCGGAGGCCTCCAGCTGCTTCTTCAGCTCCTCGAAGGCGGGCTTGGTCGTCGAGCCGTAGCGGTCGCTGGTGTACCAGAGGGTCAGCGGGACACGCTCGGTGATGCCGGCGTCCGTGAGGAGCTTCTTGGCCTTGGGCACGCTGGGGTCCCCGAAGTCGTCGAAGAAGCTGGTGGTGTGGCCGGTCAGTCCGGCCGGGACCATCGAGTAGAGCGGTTCGACGGTGTCCTTGTAGACGTAGTGCACGAGCGCGGGACGGTCGACGATCTGGGCGACGGCCTTGCGGACGGCGGGCTTGGCGGACCACGGGTCGCTGGGGTTGAAGACCAGGTAACTGATCTCGGTGGTGGGGTTCTCGATGAGCTGGAGCCCCTCCTTCTGCTGGTTGACCTCGATGTCGACGGTGTCGGAGGCGCCGAGTCCGCGGTAGACGACCGCGATCTCCTTGTCCTTGAGGGCCTTGACCATCTCGTCGGACCGCGGGAAGTAGCGGATGGTGACGGCGTTGTTCTTGAGGTCCGCTATGCCCTTGTAGTTGTTGTTGCGGACGAGCTCGGCCTTCTCGCCCTCCTGGTAGGAGTCGAGGCTGTAGGGCCCGGAGCCGCTGATCTTGCCGTCCTTGCGGATCGCGGTCGCGGAGTACTCCTCGGGATCCACGATCGACATGGCGGGTGTGGTGAGCACCAGGGGGAAGGTGGCGTCGGGCTGGCTGAGGTGGAAGACGACCTCGCGGTCGCCCTTGACCTGCACGCGGGACAGGGTGCCCAGAAGGCCCGCGGGGCCGCCGTTGACGTTGATCTTCTTGATCCGGTCGAACGAGTACTTGACGGCCTTGGCGTCCAGGGTGTGCCCGTTGGAGAACTCCAGCCCCTCGCGCAGCGTGCAGCTGTACTCGGTGCTCGACGAGTCGGTGAACTCGCAGTGCTCGGCGGCGTCGGGTTCGGGGTCGGAGCCGCCGGGCGAGTAGTTCAGGAGTGTCTGGTAGACGTTGCGGAACAGCTCCCAGGAGTTGTCCCAGGAGGCCGCCGGGTCCAGCGTGGCCGGGGCACTGGTGGTTCCCACGACGATCGTCTTGCCGTCGTCGGAGGAGTCCGAGGAGAACACACCGCATCCGGCCACCGTGGAAAGGGACACGAGGGCCGCGAAAGGCGGCAGGTATCGGTTCCGCATGAACACGCGCTCGCTCCTCGAAATGCCGTGCCGAGAGTCGGCAAAACATACCGCAGGGCCACGCACACTCAACCGGTTCGTCCACAGGCGGCCTGATCATCTCATCGGTGATGACCCTGTGATGCCTTTGTGCGGCTTTTGTGCGTCGACACGGGCGCCGTCGGTGTCAACGGACGCCCGTGCCGAGGTGACGACGATCAGCCCACGCCGGCGTTGAGGAAGATGCCGCCGTCGACGACGAGCGTCTGGCCGGTGACCCAGTCGGACTGCGCCGAGGTGAGGAAGGCCGCGGCACCGCCGATGTCGGAGGGCACCCCGAGCCGCGCCAGCGGGTAGGACGCGGCGGCCTCGGCCTCGCGGCCCTCGTACAGGGCGGAGGCGAACTTGGTCTTCACGACGGCCGGGGCGATCGCGTTGACCCGCACGCCCGGCGCGAACTCGTGGGCGAGCTGCTGGGTGAGGTTGATCAGCGCGGCCTTGCTGACGCCGTACGCGGCGATGAAGGGCGAGGGCGCGATGCCCGCGACGGAGGCGATGTTGACGATCGCGCCGCCGTTGTCCTTCTGCCAGGCGTGCCAGGTCTTCTGGGCGAAGCCGAGCGCGGAGATCACGTTGGTCTCGAAGACCTTGCGCGCCACATTGAGGTCGAGGTCGGCGATCGGCCCGAACACCGGGTTGGTGCCGGCGTTGTTGACGAGGAAGTCGACCCGGCCGAAGGCCTCCATGGCGCGCTCGACGGCGACGGCCTGGTGCGCCTCGTCGTGCGCCTTGCCCGCGACACCGATGGCCCGGTCGGAGCCGAGCTGTTCGACGGCCTCCTTGAGGGCGTCCTCGTTGCGGCCGGTGATGACCACCCGGTCGCCGCGCGCGACGAGCGCCTCGGCGACGCCGTAACCGATACCGCGGCTGGCGCCCGTGATGAGCGCGACCTTGCCCGAGAGCTCGGGGAGTTGCGAAGTCATGGTTCCGTTTCCCTAGTCGAGCGGTCCGCCGGCGACGTACAGCACCTGGCCGGATACGAACCCGGCCGCCTCGCCGGTGAAGAAGGCGATGGCGTTGGCGATGTCGTCGGGCTCGCCCACGCGCGCCACCGGGATCTGGGTGGCGGCCGCGGCCTTGAACTCCTCGAAGCCCATGCCCACGCGCTCGGCGGTCGCGGCGGTCATGTCGGTGGCGATGAAGCCGGGCGCGACGGCGTTGGCGGTGATGCCGAACTTGCCGAGCTCGATGGCGAGGGTCTTGGTGAAGCCCTGGAGACCGGCCTTGGCGGCGGAGTAGTTGGCCTGGCCGCGGTTGCCGAGCGCCGAGGAGGAGGACAGGTTGACCACGCGGCCGAAGCCGGCGTCGACCATGTGCTTCTGGACGGCCTTGGTCATCAGGAAGGAGCCGCGCAGGTGGACGTTCAGGACGGTGTCCCAGTCCGAGACGCTCATCTTGAACAGCAGGTTGTCGCGGAGCACGCCCGCGTTGTTGACGAGGATCGTCGGCGCGCCGAGCTCCTCGACCACGCGTGCGACGGCCGCCTCGACCTGGGCCTCGTCGGAGACGTCGGCGCCGACGGCGATGGCCCGGCCACCGGCCGCGGTGATCTTCTCCACGGTGTCCTTGCAGGCGGCCTCGTCGAGGTCGATCACGGCGACCGCGCGGCCCTCGGCCGCCAGTCGTACGGCGGTGGCGGCACCGATGCCGCGCGCGGCACCGGTGACGACGGCTACCCGCTGCTCAGTGGTGGACATTGCTGATTCTCCTCGCCCTTGAGAACGTTCGGCCCGACCCGGTCGGTGAGCGACCGCTTAGTACCTTCGGCAGACGTGACGCTAGAAGCCCTGGCACGCGGTGTCAACGTCCCACGGGACCGGTGTGATCCATTACCTCACCAGCAGGTCGAGCAGGCGGTCCGGCTCGGCCGCCGGATCCAGGGTGAGTCCGGTGTGCACGGGGCCTGGCTGGACGATCGTGGAGCGGGGCGCGACGAGCCACCGGAAGCGGCGTCCGGCGTCGTCGCGCGCGGCCGGTCCGGCGTCCTCCCGGCCCGCACAGACCGCCTCGACGGCCCGCAGCGCGGCCCGCACCCCGGCCACGTCGGCCTCCGGGTCGAGCGCCCGCAGCCGCTCCTCGTCGAGGTGGGTGCGCACGCCGACGTAGGCCTTGGCGCGGCAGTACACGAGCACACCGGCGTTGATGCACTCGCCGCGCTCGATCCGGGGGACGACCCGCAGCAGGACGTACTCGAAGACGTCCCGTTCACTGGTCCGCCCACCCCTGATGACATGGCGTTCGACCACACTGCCGGCCATGTGGATGTGCCGCTCGGTCACTTGTCCCCCTCGATTCCCGTGATGCGTTCGTGGACCGCGGCGGCCCGCAGGAGCAGTGGCCGGGCGTAGGCCCTTCTGAGCTCGTCCGGGGTGTCGAAGCCGGGCTCGTCCGCCAGCCAGGCGTCCGGGATCTCGGCGGTGACCTCGGCGAGCAGCTCCTCGGTGACCCGGGGGGCCAGTGCGGCGGCGGCCGCGGCGACATCCGGCGCGAACGGCTTCAGGACGTGGTCCGAGGCGTCGTAGGGACGCGCGGCGGACTTCTCGGCGCCGGGCCAGTTGTGCTGCCAGATCATGGTCGCGCCGTGGTCGATGAGCCACACCTCGCCCCGCCACCACAGCAGGTTGGGGTTGCGCCAGGAGCGGTCGACGTTGTTGACCAGGGCGTCGAACCAGAGGATCCGGCCGGCCTCCTCGGGGCCGACCGGGAAGGCGAGCGGATCGAAGCCGAGGGCGCCGGAGAGGAAGTCCATGCCGAGGTTGGTGCCGCCGCTGGACCTCAGCAGTTCCTGCACCCGCTCGTCGGGTTCACCGAGCCCCAGGTCGGGGTCGAGGTCGAGGGTCAGCAGCCGCGGCACCCGGAAGCCGAGCCGCCGCGCGAGCTCACCGGCCACCACTTCGGCGACCAGCGTCTTACGGCCCTGGCCCGCGCCGGTGAACTTGATCACGTACGTCCCGTGGTCGTCGGCCTCGACGAGACCCGGCAGCGAGCCGCCCTCCCGCAGGGGCGTGATGAAGCGGGTCGCGATGGCTTCCTTGAGCATCGCCCCAGGTTACTGGCCGACAGCGAAGCGACAGCTCTGGCTTATGGGCGTCTGATCTCGAACACGTTTAGATCTCGACATCGTCTGAACAGGGGACGGCGACCGGCCGTACCACTGGACAGTTCCATGAATTCCGCACTGGAAGGACGTTCAGCATGACCAGCGAACTGCCTCAATCCGTTCCGGCACCTGCCCGCCGTACCGTCGTGGCGGCGGTGGGCGCGGCGGGGCTCGCCGTCGCGCTGACCGCCTGCGGATCGGACAGCGACTCCTCGGACTCGTCCACCAGCCAGGCCGACCAGAACGCGGGCAGCGGCGGGGCGAGCTCCGACAGCGGCGCCTCGTCCGGCTCCGGGGGCACCGCCCTGGCCAAGACCAGTGACATCCCCGAGGGCGGTGGCACGATCTTCAAGGACAAGGGCGTGGTGGTCACCCAGCCGACGGCGGGCACCTTCAAGGCCTTCTCGTCCAAGTGCACCCACCAGGGCTGCGCGGTGGGCAGCGTGGCCAAGGGCGTCATCGTCTGCCCCTGTCACAACAGTGAGTTCTCGGTCGAGGACGGCAGCGTCAAGAAGGGGCCCGCGACCCAGCCGCTGCCCGCCGCGCAGATCACCGTGAGCGGGGACTCGATCACGCTGGCCTGACCCGCGTGCGCCGGTGCCGGCCGAGTCCGCCCAGCACCTCGTCGGTGGTCGCGACCGTGGCGACCAGGGCGAGGGTGTGGCGGATCATCACGGGGGTGTAGTCGGAGGGCACCCCCGCGATGGCGTCGCTCGGCACGACCACCGTGTAACCGCGGTTCACGGCGTCGAAGACGGCGTTCGGCACGGCCACGTTGGCGGACACCCCGGTCACCACCAGGGTGCGGCAGCCGAGGTTGCGCAGCAGCGCGTCGACCTCGGTGCCCTGGATCGGCGACAGCCCGTGCAGCCGCCGTACGACGAAGTCCTCCTCGCCGACCTCGATCGGGGCCGCCACCCGCACCGCGGTGGTCCCGGACAGCTGCTGGACGGGCAGGCGTTCGGCGGCGCGGAAGAGGCGGGCGTTGCGGTTCGCGCCGCGCCCGTCCGGGCGGCGTTCGGCGATCGCGTGGATCACCTGCACCCCGCTCTCGTGGGCGGCGGCGACTAGCCGGGCGATGTTGGCGAGCGCGCCCGACTTCCGTGCCTCCTGGGCGAGTTCGGGCAGCGCGCTGTCCGGTCCGACGACGCCCTGCTGACACTCGACGGTGAGCAGGACGGTGCTCTCGGGAGCGAGGAGCTCGCTGAGTTGTTCGTACGACGGCACGGTTCCCCCTAGTCACGGGTGGCCGGAGCCGGTGACAGTAGCCACCATTGCGTGGGGACGGAAGACGACCCATCCTTTTCTGACGTGATGTCAGAGGATCTCCTCTGACACGACGTGAGAGAAAGAGGGGGATCCATGACCGTCACTCAGCGCCGGGGCCGGAAGATCATGATGACGCCGGGCGAGCTGGACGAGTTCCTCACCAGCCAGCGCACCTGCCGGGTCGCCACGGTCTCCGCCGACGGTGCCCCGCACGTGAGCACTCTGTGGTTCGCCTGGGACGGCACCTCGATGTGGCTGTACTCCGTCGTGCGCAGCAAGCGCTGGACGGATCTGCGGCGCGATCCGCGGGTGGCGATCGTGGTCGACACGGGTGAGGAGTACGACGAGCTCCAGGGCGTCGAGCTGTCCGGGACCGTGGAGTTCGTGGGCGAGGCCCCGCGCACCGGCGAGCTGTGCGCCGAACTCGACGTCCCCGAAACGCTGTTCGCCCGCAAGAACTTCCGCCTGGAGGAGATGCCGCACGACGGGCGGCACGCGTGGATACGGCTGACCCCGGAGAAGATCGTGTCCTGGGACTTCCGCAAGCTGGGGTCCGTGTAGCCCGCACGGCCGACCGCCCGCCAAGGGCTGCCGCGCTCAAGGGACTTGCCGCGCTCAACCGGAATGCCGGCGCTCAAACAGCCTGCCGCGCGGCCGACTTCAGCGCCTCGACCGCCGCCCGGATCGACGGGCGGCGGTCGGCGTCCGTACGCCACACCGCGTAGACGTGCCGGCTGACCGACTGCCGCACCGGCACGGTCCGCACCCCGTCCGGGACCGGGCCGCGGCCGAGCCGGGGCGCCACGCACACACCGAGTCCCGCGCCGACCAGGGCGAGTTGGGTCGCGTGTTCCTCCGCGCGGTGCGCGACGCGCGGTTCGATGCCCTTGGCGCGCAGGGTGTGCATCAGCCACTCGTGACAGAACTCGTTCTCACCCCAGGTGACCCAGTCGTCGTCGGCGAAGTCCTCCAGGTCGACCTCGGCGCGGTGCGCGTGGCGGTGGGTCGCGGGCATCGCCACGTCGGCGGTGTCGTCGACGATCGACGCCTTCATCAGCCCGTCCGGCACGGGCAGCGGCTTGTTGTACCAGTCCAGGACGACCGCGAGGTCGTAACCGCCGCGGAGGACCGCCAGCATCGCGGGTTCGGGCTCCGTCTCGCGCGAGCTGATCCGCAGTCCCGGATGCGTCGAGCGCAGGGCGGCCAGCGCGACGGGGAACAGACCGCGCGCGGCCGTCGGGAAGGCTGCGAGCCGCAACTCACCCACCACCTGGCCGCGTTGGGCCTCCAGATCGGACTGGGCGAGTTCGACCTGGGACAGGATGCGGGCCGCGTGCTCGGCCAGCAGGCGGCCCGCGTCGGTGAGCCGCACGCCCCGGCCGTTCTTGGCGAGGAGTCGCTGGCCGACCTCGCGCTCCAGCTTGGACAGCTGCTGCGAGACCGCCGACGTCGTGATGTGCAGCCCCTCGGCGGCACCGCTGACCGAGCCGAGCCGGGCCAGCGCGTCGAGGGTGCGAAGGCGCTCCAGGTTCAGCATGCGGGTCACCTCTCCACGCGGTGGTGCGAGCGGATATGCGCGGGCGCCGGGCCCACGGCCCTGGCGACGGCGTCCGCCAAGGGGGCAACCTCATCGGCCTGCAGGCTCGCGACCGTCACCCGGATTCCCTGGGGCGCGCCCATTCTGAAGCGGGCTCCCGGGGCGACCGCCCAGCCGGCGTGCAGGAGCCGGGCCACCGCGCCGGTCTCGTCCGGGACCGGGATCCAGACGTTCAGTCCGCTGCGGCCGTGGGCCTCGACGCCGTGGGCCGCCAGTGCGCCGATCAGCCGGTCCCTGCGTTCGCGATAGGCCGCCGCGACCTTCGCCGTGTCCAGCACACCGTCCGCCCACAGGTTCACCACGGCCCGCTGGGTGATCCGGCTGACCCAGCCGGGGCCGAGGCGGTGCCGGCCGTGGACGCGGTCGACGGTGGTCTCGTCGCCGGTGAGGACGGCCAGCCGCAGGTCGGGGCCGTAGGCCTTGGCCGCCGAGCGGACGAAGGCCCAGTGCCGGGTGACACCGGCGAGGGGGTGCAGCGGGAGGTCGACGATGCCGTGGCCGTGGTCGTCCTCGATCAGGAGGGTGTCCGGGTGGTCCGCGAGGACCGCGCGCAGGGCACGCGCGCGTGCGGCGGTCACCGAGGCGCCGGTCGGGTTCTGGGCGCGGTCCGTCACGATCAGGGCCCGGGCGCCCGACTCCAGGGCTCGGCGCACGTCCTCGGCGTGCGGGCCGTCGTCGTCGACGCCCACCGGGGCGATGCGCAGGCCGAGGGCCGGGATCAGGTCGAGGAGGCTGCCCCAGCCGGGGTCCTCCACGGCGACGGTGTCGCCCGGTCTGAGGTGGGCGGCCAGGACGCGTTCGATGACGTCGAGGGACCCGGAGGCCACGGCGAGCGGACCGGCCGGGACGCCGTCCGCGTCCAGTGCCGCGCGGGCGAGCCGCGCCAGCTCGGGATCCACGGTCGCCTCCCCGTACAGGACCGGCTCCCGGTCGCCCTGTGCGGCGGCGGCCGCGAAGGCGGGGCCGAGCGGGGGCAGCAGCGCCGGGTCCGGGTTGCCGTTCGCCACGTCCCGCACGCCGTCCGGGACCTCCACGCGGATGTACTCGCGCCCCGTGGTCGCCGGCTTCGACCGCACCCGGCTGCCCCGACGCCCGGCGGTCTCGATGACCCCGCGCTCGCGCAGGGTCCGGTACGCGGCCGCGACCGTATTGGGATTCACGCCCAGCTCCAGGGCCAACTCCCGCATGGGCGGCAGCAGTTGACCGGGCTCCAGCTCTCCCGCACCCACCGCGCCCTCGACGCTCGCTGCAATCTCCGCTGCGCGTCGGCCTGAGATCCGATATCCTCCTAGCACAAAGCAGATTATGCACTAGTGCAATGGAGAACGCAATGCAGGGGACCACCGCGACCACGCCGGAGCCGACCGCATACGCGCCGACCGACCGCACCGTCCCGACGCGCTCCCCCGACCGGGCCTCCTACGACCGGGAACTGGTGCACTCGATACTCGACGAGGGCTACGTCTGCCACCTCGGCTTCGTCCGGGACGGCGCCCCGGTGGTGCTGCCCACGCTGTACGGCCGGGTCGGCGAGCGGCTCTACGTCCACGGCTCGACGGGTTCGCGCCCGCTGCGGATGACCGGCAAGGCGGACCCCGGCCTGCCGGTGTGCCTGACGGTCACGCATGTCGACGCGCTGATCCTGGCCCGCTCGGCCTTCCACCACTCGATCAACTACCGGTCGGTGGTGGTGCACGGACTCGCCTACGACGTCACCGACCCCGAGGAGAAGCGCCTCGCCCTCGACGCCCTGGTCGACCACGTCGTCCCGGGCCGCGCCCGGGACTCCCGCCCCGCCAACAAGAAGGAGCTGGCCGCCACCGCCGTCATCCGCCTCGACCTCGACGAGGTCTCCGCCAAGCTCCGCACCGGCGGGGTCAACGACGAGCCCGAGGACCTCTCACTCCCCCACTGGGCCGGCGTCCTCCCCCTGCAGAAGGGCTACGGCACCCCCGTCGCCGACGCCGAACTCGCCCCCGGCACCGAGGTTCCCGACTACCTGACGGCCCTGTGATGCTGATCCACCCCTGGGACGCGGCCCGCTCGGACGCCGAGTGGCAACAGTGGCTCGCCGTCCACGACTTCGGCCAGCTGGCCGTCAACGGGCTTTCCGGCGAGCCCCCGTTCGTCCAGCCGCTCCACTTCTTCTACGACCCCGAGCGCGGCGAGGCCCTGACCCACCTGGCGCGCCCCAACCCGCTGTGGGGCGCCCTGGAGGCGAACCCGGAGGTCGTGCTGAGCGTGGTCGACGACTACGCCTACGTCCCCGGTCCCTGGCAGGCCGACCCGGGAGTCCCCTCCACCCACGGCACACCCACGAGCTTCTACGCGGCCGTCCAACTCCGTTGCCGGGCCCATGTGGTGGACGACCCGGGCGAGAAGGCCGCGCTGCTGAACCTCCAGGTCGGCCACTTCCAGCCGGAGGGCGGCTCCGCTCCGGTCGCGGTGGGCGAGGTGCCGTACGGTCGGATGCTGTCGGGCATCCGGGGACTGCGGCTGGAAGTGACCGCCGTGCGGGCGAAGTTCAAGTACGCCGGCAAGCGGACCGCGGAGGTGCGGGAGCGGATCGCACAGGCGCTGGCGGACCGGGACGGCCCGGGGGACGCGGCGGCGCGCGAGCATCTGCTGCGGCGGCAGCACTCCTGACCGAGGGGGCCCCTCACCGAGAAGGGCCCCCTCGCCTGTCAGGCGGGCACGCGCGTCTCCGTCACCGCGAGCCCCGCGACCGCGCCCAGCATCAGCAGGGTGCCGAGGAGGACGGCCGGGGTGAGGCGCTCACCGAACAGCACGACGGCCAGGACCGCCGCGCTCACCGGTTCGAGCAGCATGATCACGGAGACGGTGGTGGAGCGGACGACCGCCGCGGCCGCGAAGTAGAGGCCATAGGCGAGGGCGGTCGGGACGATCGCCAGGTAGACCAACAGGCCGATGAACAGGGCGGGTCGAGCGGTGTGCGGCAGCAGGCCCTCCGCCGCCGCGAACGGCAGCAGACAGACGCTGGTGACCGCGAACACGCCGACGGACGTACCGCTGGAGTCGGCCTTGGCGGCGCGCGTGATCAGGGTCATCACACAGCATCCGGCCGCCGAGAGCAGCCCGAGGAACACGCCCAGTGGCCGTACGGCCGCCCCCGGGCCACCGAGCGTCAGCACCCCGAGTCCGGCGAGCGCGCCGGCGACGGCGACGGCTCCGCTCCGGCCGAGCCGCTCCCCCAGCACCAGCCGTGCGCCGAGTGCGATGAGGACGGGGCCCGCGCCGAGGGTGACGACGGTGGCCACGGCCAGCCCGGTGGACCGTACGGCGGCGAAGTAGGCGGTCTGGAACACCGCGAGCCCGAGGCCCGTGGCACCGACGCGCAGTGCCCGGTGGAGGAGGGGTTCCGAGACGGCCGTACGCATGGATGGCCTTGTGGGGCGGACGGCGTCGCGTGAGCGTGCGAGGCGGACGGTGAGCAGCACCGCCAGGCCGGTCGCGCAGCGCCAGAAGGACAGGGCCGCCGGGCCCAGGTCAGTGGTGCGGTAGACGAGGGAGGCGACCGCTCCCGCGGTGCCCCAGGCGGTACCGGCGATGATCAGGTAGACGAGGCCTCGCCCGATGGGCAGGCCTGAGGAAGCATGCGACACGTGTTCTCTCCGCAGATGCGCCGAGGCGCGGAAGTTCGGAAGAGGACGCCCGCTCGGTGGCGGGGTCCGCGGACTTCGTCTGCGGGCAGCACCGTCACGCCCGGCGGTCTGCCGGGCGTGGACTCCGGAGGGCCCGCCTCAGGCGGCCGGCGGAGGGGTGACGAGCAGCGGCGTGTGCATGGTCCCGGAGCCTAGGCGGCGTTCTCCCGGGCGGACAACCGACTTTCGGCGCCGCCGGTGGCGACCGGCTCCACGGAGCCCTTGGCCGGGGTCGAGGACTGCGCGATGAAGGCGCCGAGAAGCACGACCGCACCGCCCACGATCTGCGGTGCCGAGAGGTGTTCGCCGAGCAGCACCCACGCCAGGACGGTCGCGACGACCGCTTCGAGACAGGCCACGACCCCGGCTATCGCCGGGGAGAGCCTGCGCACCGAGACCACGCCGGTGATGTACGCGACGACGGTGGCCACGAGCACGGTCCAGCCGAGCAGCAGTCCGGCCGCGACCGGGGTGCCGTTCATGTCGGCATGGTGCGTGAGGACGGAGAAGTCCATGGTCCACGGGCGGGCGACGACGGTCAGGACGACGGTGCCGACGAGCAGTCCGTACGCGATGACGCCGAGCGGGTCGGGGGCCTGCTCGCCGCTGTCGCTGCCCTGGTCGGACAGGACGAAGTAGCAGACCTGGCAGCAGGCGGCGCCGAGCGCGAGGAGCAGTCCGAGGGCGTCGAAGCTCAGCCCCGACCAGACCTCGACGACGCAGGCGAGCCCGCCGACCGCGAGGACCACGCCGAGTGCGGCGGCACGCGTGACCGGGCGCCGCTGCACGAACCGCACCCAGCCGAGCACCAGGGCGGGCGCGAGGTACTCGACGAGCAGGGCGACACCGACGGGGATGCGGGAGATCGAGGCGAAGTAGAAGGCCTGGACACCGGCCACCCCCAGCAGGCCGAACCCGGCGAGCAGGGCGGGCCGGCCGCGCAGCAGCGCGCGGTGGCGCACGGCGAGCGGCAGCATCACGAGGGCGGCGCCGGCCACCCGCAGCCACACCACGTGGAGCGGGTCGAGGCCCGCCTCGATCAACGGCTTGGCCGCGACCCCGGATCCACCGAAGGCGAGCGCGGAGACCAGCGCGAGACCGAGCCCCGTGCCCCTGCCGTCACCGGCCCTGCTGCTCTCAGAGGTATGCACCGACCCATGATGACAGGGGACGACATGAGCGTCACCCCCGTTGACTCCTGTCTCATCGGCTGGACCGCGGGACTCCCCTAGCGATCCCTTCGCCACGGGTGGCCCCACAGGCCTCCCGGCAGGAGGTCGTCGAGCCGTGCGCGCACGTCCCCGGCGTCGATTCCGGCGCGGGCCAGCACCTCAACGGCCCGGGACTCGGGGTTCACCAGGATCGCCGTGAGCAGGTCGACTCCACGGGCCGGGCCGCCGTCACGATGCCCGGCACGGACCCGGGCGTACCGCATCGCCTCGGCGGCGAGCGGCGAGTAGCCCTCGTCCGCGGCCGGGGCGGAGTCAGCGCCGAGGTCCCCGGCCGCGGGCACGACCGGGACCGCTCCGGAGTCCTCGACCGTGCCCTGCCAGCGCAGTCCGTAGCCGATGCTGCGCTGCACGAGGTAGCCGAGCAGCCGGGGCAGTTGGGGCTCACTCTCGAAGACGGCGTAGGCCTCCGGGTCGGCGTCCAGCAGGGAGTGCAGCAGATGGGCCGTGTCGATCTGCCGGTCCCCGTCCCGGAGCGCGCGCCTGCGGGCGCCGGACACGACCGCCGCCAGTTCCGCGCTGAGCCTGGCATCGTCGTCCGGAGCGACCTGCGGCGGGCGGCCCTGGTCGCGGGCCGACTGCCGGGGGATACGGGGGTGCACATCCCCCACCTCATCAGTCCCACCGTGGCGCGTCATCCCCGAGGGGAAGCATCTTCGCGTCCCACGCAGTGCGGACCCCGGGGGCGGGAATCTCCTCCTTACGGAGGAGATCAGGCCGTTCCGCCCCGGTGGGCGCGCGCCGCCTTGCCGCGCGCCCCTCGCGCAACCGCGGTACGACGTCGTTCGTCCCACACAGGCGTGGAGAGCGGGAGCTGGCTGGTGGCCCTGCCGGCCGTGGACGGCAGGCAGTACGTGTACCGGGTGTACGCCCCGGAGGACGCGCGGCTCGCGGACCTGTTCTGGGATGCCTGGCACTGCCACGACGAGAGCGCGTTCCCGCGCGCGTGGGACCTGTTCGACGCGGCGACGATACGGCCGGTCGGCTGAGCCGCGTCCACATTTTCTGACGGTTCATCAGTATTGAATGTTGCGATGCCTGCGGCTACTTTCCGCGACACCACAGCCCGACACGAAGAGGTGGCCGCATGGCGGAAATCAGCGCGGAGGCACGCGTCCAGGCACCCGCGGAGAGGGTCTGGGCCCAGCTCACGGACTGGTCCTCGTACGGGGAGTGGAACGCGACCCACACCAGCTTCCCCAAGGGCGGCCCGGCGGTGCTGGAAGTGGGCGCGACCTTCCAGGAGAACATGAAGCTGATGGGCTTCCCCGCCGAGGTCGAGTGGACCGTCGACCAGGTGGAGCCGGCCCGGCTGTTCGCCATCCGGGGCAAGGGCCCGATGGCGGTGAGCGTGGCCACGCGCTACACCCTGACCCCCGACGGCGACGCCACCGACGTCCGCATCGACGGCGAGTTCACGGGCGCCGCCGTGTCCCTGATGGCGGGCAAGCTCAAGGACTCGGGGACGGCCGCGCTGAACGAGTCCCTGCGGAAGCTGGCCGGACTGGTGGAGTGAGCAGGCCGTGAGCCGGCCGCACGCGTTGGGCGCCCCGCGGATTGCTCCACGGGGCGCCCTTTCACGGCCGTACGACCGTCAGTCCTCGTCGGCGAGGATGAGGTACAGCTTCTTGCGGGCCTCGTTGATGACGGCCACCGCCTTGTCGCGCTGTTCCTTGTTGCCGGTCTTCCAGACCTGGCCGAAGGCCTCCATCAGGCCGAAGCCGGCCTGGCGGATCTCGCCGAGCGCCTCGAAGTCGATGCCGCGGGAGGCCTCCTCCCAGGGCGCGTCGGGGCCCTCGTCGGCCGCAGTACGGCCGGCCTCGGTGAGGGAGAACAGCTTCTTGCCGCCCTCGCTCTCACTGGCGATCAGCCCCTCGTCCTCCAGCAGCTGGAGGGTGGGGTACACCGAGCCGGGGCTGGGCTTCCACGCCCCGCCGCTGCGCTCGGCGATCTCCTGGATCATCTCGTAACCGTGCATGGGCCGGTCCTTCAGCAGGGCCAGGATCGATGCCCGCACGTCACCGCGCCGGGCCCGCCCCCGGGGTCCACCCCTGCCCCTCGGCCCCCAGGGCCCGGGACCGAACCCGGGTCCACCGAACGGCCCGCCGGGACCACCCGGCCCACCGGGGCCGAACGGCCCGAAGGCACCACGCCGTCCCTCAAAGCCACCACGACCCTGACGACCGGCTCCACCATGTCCACGCTCGAATCCGTGGGAACGCATCGCAATCACTCCATTCCATCGTTGATCTGTCGCGATGCCTCAACGATATATCGGAACTGTTCGCATGGCAAGGGCCGCCGGAAAACCCGGTCGATCCGGCTCCCGGCCGCATGAATACTGGCTGGCGTCTCAGCTGATCCGGTCCAGGGAGCTTCCGGGAATGACCATGCACGACGACCAGGTGGACGTGACCACCGACACCGTTGCGGCCTTGGTCAGGGAGCAGTTCCCTCATTGGAGCGGCGAGGAGATCCGACGCCTGCCGTCGACCGGGACGGTCCACGCCATCTTCCGTATCGGGAGCGGCCTCTCCGCACGTTTCCCGCTGCGCCTGGCCGACGCCGACGAGACGCTGGCGGTTCTGGAACGGGAGGCCCGGGCGAGCGCGGAGTTGGCGCAGGTCTCCCGGTTCCCCGTCCCGGAACCCGTCGCCCTGGGAAAGCCCGGGGCGGGTCACCCCATGCCGTGGGCGGTCCAGACATGGCTGCCGGGAACGGTCGCCACGGACGCCGACCCGAGCGGCTCGGACGCCTTTGCCGAGGACCTCGCGGCCTTCATCGCGGCCCTGCGGGGCGCCGGGACACAAGGGCGGTTGTTCAGCGGCGACAACCGCGGTGGCGTCATCTCCGACCACGACGCCTGGATGGCGAAGTGCTTCGAGGAGAGCGAAGGGCTGCTCGACGTGCCGCGGCTGCGCCGGCTGTGGGGCCGCTTCCGTGAGCTGCCCCGCACGAGTGCCGACGTGATGAGCCACGGCGACCTGATCCCCGGCAACGTGCTGGTCACGGGAGACCGGCTCAGCGGTGTGCTCGACACCGGCGGCTTCGGTCCGGCCGACCCCGCACTGGACCTGGTCAGCGCCTGGCACCTGCTGGAGCCGGGCCCGCGGGACGTGCTCCGGCGGGCCCTGGCCTGCGACGACCTGGAGTGGGAGCGCGGCAAGGCATGGGCGTTCGAGCAGGCGATGGGCCTCGTCTGGTACTACGTCGAGAGCAATCCGGCGATGAGCCGCTTGGGGCGCCGGACGCTCGACCGCATTCTTGAGTCGACGGAGTGACGTGACCCCGGCTCAGTGCGGGAAGGCCCGCGGCGGACGCTGCCGGGGCAGCGTGGCGCGGAACTCCTCGATCACGGAACTCACCTGCCGCATCAGCGCGGTCCGCTCGAGCAGACCGAGGTAGAGGTTGCGCCGGGCCAGTCCCGGCAGGTCCACACAGAAGTACAGCGCCATCAGCGGGTTGACGAACAACTCGCCGCCCTTGGTCCTCTCCGTGAAGCGGACGTCGCCGAAGTCACCGCGCACGGCGGCGGCGACGGATCCGTTCACGATGCTCGGGTGGCCCGCGGTGTGGCGCTGGGCGTGTGCCACCGCGTCGAGGTAGAGGGCGCCCTCCCGCGTGGCCCCGAGCAGCGAGAACGCGCCGAGATAGGCACCGTCCCGGTCCAGCGCGGCCAGGTTCTCCAGTACGAGCGAGTGGTTCACGCCGTGATAGGCGTCCACACCGAAGCCGAGGCAGGCCACCAGCCGGTGCGGGACCTCGTCGAGCCCGTTCACGGCGGCCAGGCTCGCCATGTCCTCCTCGGGGGTGCCGAGACCGTGTTCGTCACCGCGCATCAGGATGTCGGTCCCGCCGTCCACCAGCACGACCGCGTCGACACCGCCGAGATGTGTGATCAACGTCCGGTAGGCCGCCCGCAGCGGACCGACCCCGACGGTCGGGAACGCGTACACGGTCGACGGCAGGTCCTGCGCCGCGAGCCACCGGGCGAGGGTCCGTTCGGGAAAGTAGTCGCCGCGCAGTGGAGTGTCGGGCCCGACGGCCGCGACGTCCTGGTCCACCCACACATCGAGGTCCAGGCCGTACAGATCGGCGAAGGACAGGTTGGCGAGGTACACCTCCTTGCCCGCGGACCGCAAGGCGAGTGCCAGCGGCAGCCCGGCGTACACGTCGAAACCACCGCCCGCACCGGCGACAAGCACCCGCCGCGCATCGCGCAGGCGGGTGAAGAACGCGGGCTCCCCCAGAGAGATCACCGCACGACGCTAGCAGGAGAGCGAGCGGGTACCGGGGCGATGTCGGTCGCCTGGGGCGCGGCCAGATGCGGACGAGCACTCGGGCCACCACCTCCGCCACTCCCCGGCACCCGCCTCGCCTCCCCTCAGTCGCTCAACGCCTCCCGCAAGCTGCTCGCCATCAGGTCGATCGCCGCCTTCCCCGTCGGCACCGGCCCCGTGTGGGTGAAGTAGTGG
Source organism: Streptomyces sp. LS-MS-L19 (assembly GCF_058382285.1). Classification (NCBI taxonomy): domain Bacteria; kingdom Bacillati; phylum Actinomycetota; class Actinomycetes; order Kitasatosporales; family Streptomycetaceae; genus Streptomyces; species Streptomyces sp. LS-MS-L19. Next base: position 1,570,803 of record NZ_JBYCLL010000001.1, read on the forward strand.
TCGACGCCCTCGAAGACGCGGTGGGTGACCGGGACCCCCGCGGCCTCCAGGGCCTTGGCGTAGGCGTCGCCCTCGTCGCGCAGGCGGTCGTTCTCCGCCGTGATGACCAGCGCGGGCGGGAGCCCGGCGAGGTCCTCGGCGAGCGCGGGCGAGACCAGGGGGTGGGCGCGGTCCGCGGGGTCCGGGACGTAGGCCGCCGTGAAGATCCGCATGAGCTGGGGAGTCAGCAGCGGCTTGGCGACGAGGGACCGCTTGGTGGCCGGGTCCGCCTGCTGGTCCAGCGGTGCCGAGTCGATGATCTGGAGGCGCGGCGTGAAGGTGCCGCGCTCCCTGGCCAGCCGGCACACCGCGGCGGTCAGGTTGGCCCCGGCGCTGTGTCCGCCGACGGCGAGGCGCGAGCCGTCCCAGCCACCCACGGCACCGTTCTCGGCGACCCACGCGGTCACGTCGTAGGCCTGGGTGACGGGTGCCGGATACGGCCGCTGCGGCGCGACGGCGTAGTCGACGTTGATCACGACACAGCCGGCCGTGGCCGCGATGTACCGGCAGATGTGATCGTCCTGCTCGGCGCGGGCCACCACGAACCCGCCCCCGTGGAAGTTGACGTACACGGGGGCGGGAGTGTCGGAGGTGCCGGCCGTCGGGCGGTAGACGGTGCAGGTCACCGGACCGGCGCCGGTCTCCACCCGCAGGGTCTCGGTGTGCGCCGGGATCTCGGTGAAGCGCAGGTCCTGGTGGACACGGGACATGACCCGGCTCAGCAGGAGCTGGATCCCTCTGGCCTGGATTCGGGAGCTGAACGGCATGGCTTGGCACCCATCGCTGCAAGGTTAAAATAACAGGTTTCCTGATGATGGATGCCGCACCGCGATCGCGCAATGGGCAGCGTCACTCCACCGTCGGCGCCGGCCCCAGGGTCAGCGGGGTCTCCGCCCCCACCCGCGTCAGCTTCTCCGGGTTGCGGACGTAGTACATGCCGCTGATCCGCCCGTCCTCGACCCGTACCGCGAGGACGCCGTCCATCTCGCCGTTGACGTGGAGGACGAGCGCCGGGCTGCCGTTGACCACCGTCGGCTCGCAGGTGAAGGTGACGGTGAACTTGGCGATGCCGCCGAAGATGAAGCGCGCGACCTTGTCGGCGGTGAGGACCGGTCGCATCGCCGCCTGCTTGATGCCGCCGCCGTCGCTGACCAGGACGACATCGGGCGCGAGCACGTCGAGCAGCCCTTGCAGGTCCCCGGTCTCCAACGCCAGCCGGAACGACTCCACGGCCGCACGGGTCTCGCTCGCGGAGGCCGTTCTGCGCGGCCGTCGGGCGTCGACGTGCCGGCGGGCGCGGTGCGCGATCTGGCGCACCGCGTCGGGGCTCTTCTCCACGGCGGCCGCGATCTCGTCGTAGTCGACGTCGAACACCTCGCGCAGCACGAACACCGCGCGCTCCGTCGGTGACAGCGTCTCCAGGACGCACATCAACGCCATCGAGAGACTCTCGGACAGTTCCACGTCCTCGGCCACGTCCGGCGCGGTGACCAGCGGCTCGGGCAGCCACTGGCCGACGTACGCCTCCTTGCGGCGCGTCAGGGAGCGCAGCCGGTTGAGTGCCTGCCGGGTGGTGATGCGGACCAGGTAGGCGCGCGGGTCCTGCACCCGCTCCAGGTCCACCTTGACCCACCGCAGCCAGGTCTCCTGCAGGACGTCCTCCGCGTCGGCCGCCGAGCCGAGCATCTCGTAGGCGACGGTGAAGAGCAGGTTGCGGTGGGCGACGAACGTGTCGGTGGCGTGATCAGTCATGATCCGGTCCCTCCCCCGATCGTGGGCGGATTAGGCAACCTGTTCGACATCGGCCGGGGCCTGGTTCTCGGCACTCCGGGCCGCCAGCAGCTCCTGCCGCTTGGGGCCGCCCGAGACCTGGTGCAGACGGTACGAACCGGGCTTGCCCGCCTCGCCCGCGAGGTGCTTGACGATCCCCTGGCACACGAACTCCTTGACCCGCGCGCCCGGTCGGCCGCCGATGTGGAAGCCCACCGCGACGTCGTTGCGGCGCGCGAACTGGAAGATCCCGGCACCGCGGCCGAGGCTGATGCACTGACCGGCGAACGCCTCGTTGAGGGGCGCCGGCTGCTCCCCCGCGATCCGGCTGAGCACGGTGTCGGCGGCCCGCGCGCCCAGCGGGATCGCGGCCTGGCAGCTCATGCGCAGCGGCAGGCCCGAGGGCGCCGCCGAGTCGCCGGCCGCGACGATGCGGTCGTCGTCCACGCTGGTCAGGGTCTCGTCCGTGAGCAGCCGGCCCAGGGCGTCGGTGGTCAGCCCGCTGCGCACGGCCAGGTCGGGTACGCCGAAGCCGACGGTCCACACGGTCAGCGCGCTGGGGATCGTACGGCCGTCGGAGAGCCGTACGGCATCGCCGGTCACGGCCGCCACGCGGACCCCTTCGAGCACGGTCACCCCGAGACCGGCCAGTCGCCCCGCGACCGAGCGGCGGCCCTTGGGGTGCAGGTACGGGCCGAGCACCCCACCGCAGACCAGGGTCACGGCGTGGCCCTGCTCCGCCAGTTCGGCGGCGGTCTCGATGCCGGTCGGACCGGCCCCGACGATCGTCACCGGGGCGTCGGCGGAGACCTCCTCGACGAGCGGCCGCAGCCGCTGGGCGTCCTCCAGGGTGGCGATCGGGTGGGCGAACTCGGCCGCTCCGGGAACGCTCGGGTCGGCGCTGCCGCTGCCCACCGCGTAGACCAGGTAGTCGTAGCCGAGCGTGCCGCCGCTCGCCAGCGCGACCTCGCGCCCGTCGGCGTCGATCCGGGACACGGTGTCGACGACCAGTCGGACCCCCTCGGCCAGGACCTTCCGGTACTCGACGACCGCCGGGTGCGTCCCGCCCACCAGCTGGTGCAGCCGGATCCGCTCGACGAAGGTCGGGCGCGGGTTGATGAGGGTCACCGTCACGTCGTCGCGCCGGGTCAGCCGGTTGGCCGCCATGACGCCCGCGTAGCCGCCGCCGATCACGAGGATCTCGGTGTTCATGATGTCTCCTTCGTCCGTCCTACCGGGCCGTCTCAGCGGTCCGTCCCAAGGGGTTCGACCTCAAGACACCGGGCGGCGGACCACCGTGACACCTTGTGAGCCAGATCACTTCACTCGCCGCGAAAATCGGTCCAGTGACACTGGATTGGCCTTGTTCCGAAGGCCAATCCGCCCTCTACCGTCGCCTCATGCGCATGCGAATCGTCGACGCCTTCACCGACCGTCCCTTCGCCGGCAACCCGGCCGGGGTACTGCTCCTGGACGACGCCTTCCCGGACGACGAGCGGCTCCAGAACATCGCCCTGGAGGTCAACCACGCCGAGACGGCCTTCGCCCACCGGCTTCCCGGGGGCGGCGAGGCCGACTGGGCGCTGCGCTGGTTCACGCCCGCCACCGAGGTGAACATGTGCGGTCACGCGACCCTCGCCACGGCCCACGTCCTGCACACCACCGGCGCCCACGAGGGCCCGGTGCGGTTCGCCACCCGCAGCGGGGTGCTCACGGCCACACCTGACGAGGACGGCTCGATCACCCTGGACTTCCCCACGGCCCCGCTCACCCCGGTCGCGCTTCCCGAGGGGGTCGCCGAGGCGCTGGGCGCCGAGCCGCTCAGCGCCTTCGACACCGGCCCGAACATCGGCGACCTGCTGCTCGAACTCGCCGACGAGAAGACCGTCCACGCCCTGCGCCCCGACCTCAAGGCCCTGGCCGGCTACTCGGAGCGCGGTGTCATCGCCACCGCTCGCGCCGAGAACCCCGAGCTCGGCTACGACTTCGTCTCCCGCTGCTTCTTCCCGAACGTCGGCATCGACGAGGACCCGGTCACCGGCAGCGCCCACACCGCCCTGGCCCCCTACTGGTCCGAGCGCCTCGGCCGTACGACCCTCACAGGTCTCCAGGCCTCACGCCGCTCCGGCCGGGTGCGCACGCACCTGCGCGGCGGGCGCACCCTGCTGACGGGCCGCGCGGTCACGGTCATCGAGGGCGAGCTGCTCACCTGAGGGGATCACGCGGGGGATCACGCGGTGGGCAGCCAGCCGACCTTCCCCGCGAGCAGCGCGTATCCCACGAACGCCCCGATGTCGAGCAGGGAATGCGCCACCACCAGGGGACCCACGCGCCCCCACCGGCGGTACAGGTAGACGAACACCACGCCCATCACCATGTTGCCGATGAAGCCGCCGATGCCCTGGTAGAGGTGGTAGCTGCCGCGCAGCACGGAACTGGCCACCAGCGCCGTGCCCGGGGTCCAGCCCAGCTGGCCGAGCCGGCGCAGGAGGTACCCGACGACGATCACTTCTTCGAGGATCGCGTTCTGCATCGCCGAGAGGATCAGCACCGGGTACTTCCACCAGACGTCGGGCAGCGCCTCGGGCACCACGGTGAGGTTGAAGCCGAGACCGCGCGCGGCCAGGTAGAAGGCGATCCCGGTGCTGCCGATCACGGCCGCGATCCCGGCCCCGCGCAGCAGGTCCGGCCCCGGCCGGGTGCGGTCGAAGCCGAGGGTCCTGAGGCTCTCGCCCTCACGCAGCAGGAAGTGCGCGACCAGCAGGACGGGCACCAGGGCCGAGGCGATCCCGAAGAGCTGCCAGGCGAGATCCAGCCATGGACGGCCGGGCGCGGCCGAGGCGTTGAGGGTCGCCGCCTGGTCCTTGAGACCCCCCGGTTTGGTGACCGATCCGACAAAACTGATCAGCGCGGACACACCGCTCGCACCGAGCGAAAGCCCCAGAACGAGCAGCGTCTCGTCACGGAAGAACTTCCGTGAGAGCGCCTTCTGCGGAAAAGAATCGGCCACTGCCCCTTCCTCCGCCTGCACACCTGCCTCCAGTTGAGTAATCCAGCCTCATCCCCATCGCCGCCCCGCTAGGGTCCTTCGAAAGAAGTTACGAAGATCGTGCGCAAGGCCGTTGGGGGGGACGGACGCCGTACGGGGCGTACCTCCCCCTTTCCTGCCATACACGGCCGCGCCGGCACGGAGAGAGCGACAGGGGAGGGCACCACCGCCATGGGACGTCACAGCTTGCCCGATCAGTATGGGGCGGGCGGCAGCGACCCCCGTCCCCGCGCGCGCCGCAGGACCGTGGCCATCGCGACGGTGCTCGTCCTGACCGTCGCCGGCGGCACGGCCGCGGCCGTCCAGGGCGGTCTGCTCTCCTTCGGCTCCTCCTGCCGGGACGAGGCGGTACGGCTCGAGGTCGCCGCCTCCCCCGACGTGGCCCCGGCACTGCGCGCCGCCGCCGAGCGGGCCCACGACGAGAACCTCACCTCCGACGGGCGCTGCGTCGACATCACGGTGACCGCGCGCGAGTCGTACAAGGTCCGGGACACCCTCGCGGCCGGCAAGGACCCCGGCGTCCAGGTGTGGGTGCCGGACTCGGACGTGTGGGTCGAGCAGATCGACGCGGACGGCGGCGCGACGGAGGTGGCCCGGGTCGGCAACGTGGCCTCCAGCCCGGTCGGGGTGGCGATGGTGCCGGCCGCCGCGCAGTCGCTGGGCTGGCCGAAGAAGACGTACGGCTGGCTGGAGCTGGCGGGTGCCACCCTCCGGGACGACTCCCTCAAGCTGGGTGCCGCCGATCCCGCCCGCAGCGCGACCGGGCTCCTCGCGCTCACTCAGCTCAGCGGCGCGGCCGGGCGGGTCAAGGGCGGGGAGACCCAGGCCGCGGCGATGATGAAGTCGCTCTCGCAGCGCATCTCGGACAGCGACGGACAGGTCGTGGAGACCCTCCCGCGGGACGCCTCCGGCACCGAGCAGGGCAACCCGAAGCGCAATCAGGCGCTGGTCCTGTCCGAACAGGCGGCCTTCGCGCACAACTCCTCGGCGGACTCCGCGGACGATCTGCGTCTCTTCTACCCGAAGGACGGTTCACCGCGGCTCGACTACCCCTACGCGCTCGTCGACGAGACCCGGCTGTCCACGGACGAGAGCCGGGCGGCGATCCGGTTCATGACGTATCTGCGCAAGCCCGAGCAGGAACAGCTGCTGACGGACCTGGGGTTCAGGACGTCCGACGACCAGGTGTCGGCCTCCCTGGTCGCGAAGGCCGGCGGCAGGGTGCCGCAGCCGTACACGGCGGCGGCCGGTGAGCCCGCCTCGGCGGCGGCGCTCCAGGAGGCCCTCGGCACCTGGACGATCACCGTGCAGAGCGCGCGGATCACCACGGTCGTGGACGCGTCGTCGTCCATGTCGGAGACGGTTCCGGGCACCGGCCGCTCCCGGATGGACGTCACCAAGGAGTCCCTGCTCCAGGCCCTCGCGACCTTCACCCAGGAGGACGAGATCGGCCTGTGGGAGTTCTCCACCAAGCTCGACGGCGACAAGGACTACAAGGTCCTGGTGCCGACGGAACGCCTGGGCGACAGCGGGGGCGGAAGCGGGACCGGCACCCAGCGCGAGCGGCTCTCGGCGGCGTTCGGCGGCCTCCAGCCGGTGGCGGGCGGGGCGACCGGGTTGTACGACACCACGCTCGCCGCGTACCGGGCGGCCACCTCTTCCTACGCGCAGGGCAAGTTCAACGCGCTGGTGGTCCTGACGGACGGTGTGAACCAGGACCCGGGCAGCATCTCGCGCGGAAAGCTGATCTCCGAACTCGAGAGGCTCTCCGACCCCGAACGCCCGGTCCCCCTCATCGTCATCGCGGTGGGCCCCGACGCCGACCGTGCCGAGGCCCAGCAACTGGCCGAGGCCACCCGCGGCTCAGGCCAACAGGTCAACGACCCGTCCCAGATCCACACGGTGATCCTGAAGGCGATCGTGGCAGCGGGGGCACAGGGCAGCAGCGGCGGCTGACCCTGGCACCGACTTCTCCCGGTCCCGCCTTCCTGACCGTCACCCCATTGGCACCGGCTCCGGCAACCCCACCGGCCACGTGTGCACCGGCTCGCCCTGATGCATCAGCTCCCCGTACCGCCGGGTCGTCGCGGCGAGCGCCGCGTCCCGGGAGAGCCCCGCCTCCAGGGCCCGGTGGAAGGTCGCCGCCTGCCAGGACGCCCCGTTGGCCCGCCGCCGGCACCGCTCCTCGATCACCCCGAGATACAGGTCCCGGTCGGCGGGCTCGACGCCCCACCCCGCGAGCCCCGTCTCGGCCAGCGGCAGCAGTTCGTCGCGTACGAGGCTCACCGCGTCGACCTCCACGGTGCCGCCGTACCGCCCGCGCCGGGGCCAGGTCATCCGCGCGTCGATCCCGTACCGGCACGCCGCGTCGAAGTTGGCCGCGGCCGCCTCGAACGGCATCCGGGTCCACACCGGCTTCGACTCCTCGGCGAGGGCGCGGACGAGGCCGTAGTAGAAGGCCGCGTTGGCGATGACGTCCGTGACGGTGGGCCCGGCCGGCAGCACACGGTTCTCCACCCGCAGGTGCGGGACCCCGTCGGCGATCCCGTACACGGGCCGGTTCCAGCGGTACACCGTGCCGTTGTGCAGGACGAGTTCGGCGAGCGAGGGCACCCCGCCCGCGTCGAGGACCTCCAGCGGGTCCTCCTCGTCGCAGATCGGCAGCAGCGCCGGGAAGTAGCGCAGGTTCTCCTCGAAGAGGTCGTACGCCGAGGAGATCCACCGCTCCCCGAACCAGGTCCGCGGCCGCACCCCCTGCGCCTGGAGCTCCGGCGGACGCGTGTCCGTGGACTGCTGGAAGAGCGGCGGCCGGGACTCGCACCACAGCTCACGGCCGAACAGGAAGGGCGAGTTGGCTCCCACGGCTATCTGCACGCCGGCCACCGCCTGCGCGGCGTTCCACACGTCGGCGAAGCGGCCCGGCGTGACCTGGAGGTGCAGCTGGACCGAGGTGCAGGCGGCCTCCGGGGCGATGGACTTCGAGGTGCAGGTGAGCCGTTCCACCCCGTCGATGTCGAGGACGAAGTCCTCACCGCGCGCGGCCACGATCTGGTCGTTGAGCAGCGTGTACCGGTCGACGTCGGAAAGGTTGGAGGAGACCAGGTCGTCCCGGTCGAGGGTCGGCAGAATGCCGATCATCACGATTCCCGCGTCGAGCTCGCCGGCTTTACGGTCGGCGTATGCCAGCGAGGTCCGGAGTTCCTCCGCGAGCCGATCGAATACCCGCCCGCCCAGCTTGTGTGGGGCTATGTTGACTTCCAGATTGAACATGGCGAGTTCTGTTTGGAAATCTCGGCTTGCGATGCGTTCGAGGACCTCCCCGTTCAGCATTCTCGGCATACCGTCCGCGCCGACCAGATTCAATTCGATCTCCAGCCCCATCAGGTTCCTGGGGCGATCGAACCGCTGCTCCGCCAGGAGCCGCTCCAGCCCCGTCAGGCACCTGCGGAGCTTGTCGCGGTAGTTCTGGCGATCGGACAGGTCGAACCGGCCTGCCACGACCTTCTCCCCCATCGGAGAGTCCCTCCTCGATGCGTCATGAGTCAGGTGGGATGATGCCCAGCCGGAACGATCGGTAACGTCCCCGCGGCGGCCCCGAGCCCGCTACCCTGTTGGATGTGACCGGTGGCACATTCACTCGGCATGAAGCGCTCAGCAGTTTCGAGTGCCCCGAAGAACTCGTGAAAAACGCCGACGAGAATTGGCCGACCGCTTCGGGAGGATTCCCCGAGGTCACCGCCGTGAAGTAGTCACGGTTTCGGGAGGATTCCCGCGTATCGCCGACCGAATGACTCCTTGCCCCGCGCGCAGGAAACGGCTAGACGAAACACCGTGTGAACATATGTCGTATAAACTCCGCGAACAAGGCAGAGGGTTGGCACCCGCGGTCCTGGATCCTGCCGTCAGGTGACGTACGGCAGTCCTCACCCGCCCCCGCGTCACCGGACCCCGGCCCCCGCCTCTCTGACCCCGTGAGCTGACAGCGCCGTCCGCCCCCGCCCTCGCGCCATCGTGCCTGTCGAATGAGAGGCGACCCACCATGCCGCTGCATGTCCCCCCGGCTCCCGCGCCCGCACTTCGCTCCGTCCTCACCGCACTCGCCTCGCCCACCGCGGTCCGCGAGGCCCGGACCCCCTCCCTGTTGCGTGCCCAGGGACCCGTCACACCCGAGCTCCCCCTGCCCGTGCACGTACTGGACGGCACCGCCACCCGGCTGACCGGGTGGCGTTTCCTGATCCGCTGCGGTGAACGCTCGGTGGCGGCGGCGGAGACCATGCTGACCGCGGACGGCTGGGCGTTCTCGCACTTCTTCGAGGGCCCCTACATCCCGTCCACCGAACGCGCGCTGCGTCAGGCGGAGGTGATGCAGCAGCCCTACCAGCCGCGCCTGCTGTCGATCCCGGCCCTGTACATGCTCGCGCTGTGGCTGCACGGCGACTGCGCGGCGGACGCCGCCACCGGCCGCCTCGCCGCTACCGACCTGCTCGTCCCGCTCGCCCCGGCCCCGCCCGGCATCGCGGCTCACCGTCCGCACCGGGCCGCCGAACTGCTCCCGGTGCTCACCCACCGACTGACCCCGGCTCCCCTGCTGAGCTCGCCGGCCTGAAGATCTCAGCCCGACCCCTCGTACCCCGCCCCGAATTCCGGGTAGCGGGGTACGACTGCGTTTACGTACGTCATTAGGGTCACCATTTGCTCGTACGAGCACACAATTGCTCGGAAGAGCCGAACGCGGGGCTGACTCCAGGTGGACTAGCCCTTTCCGGCCCCCTCGAACCACCCGAAGGGACAGTGCAGTTGGGATGAACCGTCCGGCCGGGTGACGCGTCTCCAACCTGTGAAGAAGTGGTGATGCGAAATACCTGCGGATTGACGCCCGTGGGGCAACACTGGGTTCAGACTGAGCAATCACACGGGGGACATCATGACCACAACACAGCGAAAGATCCCACCAATGTGCCAGCACCAGCCACCGTGTCCCACCGCCGACTCCGCCGACCGGGAATCCGCCCGCCTTCTGGCGCACCACCCGGAGCAGGGCTGGAGCCTGCTGTGCAACGGCGTCCTGCTCTTCGAGGACACCGGTGAGCTCCTGCCCGACGGCCGGGTCATCGCCCCGCACCGCCCGCTCGCGGGGGCCACGGCGGCCTGAGTACGGCCGGGCGGCCGCGCCGCCGTACGGCCGTACCGTCCGGAGACCTTGAGGGGCCGGCTCGCAGCGACAGTCTGCGCACCGGCCCCGACGCATGTCCGAGGCCGATCACTCCCTGTGATGCCTTGTATATGGACCCACTTTTCCGGAAGACTCCTGGAAGTTTTCGAGGCTCGGAAGCCTTCGGGGGCTACGACGCGGAGGTGGGCAAGTGACAGCAGGCGAGGCCGGTGCCGAGCCCCGGGGCAGGGTCACCATCACGGAGATCGCCCGGCAGGCCGGAGTCTCGGTGCCGACGGTGTCCCGGGTGGTCAACGGCCGCTCGGACGTCTCCCCGCGGACCCGCGCCCGGGTCGAGGAGCTGCTCCAGCGGTACGGCTACCGCAAGCGCCCGGCGGCCCCCGGCACCCGTGCCGCCCTGCTCGACCTGGTCTTCAACGACCTCGACAGCCCCTGGGCCGTGGAGATCATCCGGGGAGTCGAGGAGATCGCCCACGCCGAGGGCGTCGGCACAGTGGTCTCCGCGATCCACGGCCGCTCCGGCGCGGCCCGCGAGTGGATGCGCAACCTGCGCGCCCGGGCCTCCGACGGGGTCATCCTGGTCACCTCGGCCCTGGACACGGACCTCCACGACGAACTCCGCGCCCTCGGTGTCCCCCTGGTCGTCGTGGACCCGGCCGGCTCCCCCTCGCTCGACGCTCCCACCATCGGAGCCGCCAACTGGTCGGGCGGACTGGCGGCCACCGAGCACCTGCTGTCGCTGGGCCACCGCAGGATCGGCCTGATCGCCGGACCGCCCCGACTGCTGTGCTCCCGGGCCCGCTTCGACGGCTACCGGGCCGCCCTGGAAGGCGCCGGCCTCACCCTCGACGAGTCGCTGGTCGTCCCCGGCGACTTCCACCCGGAGTCCGGCTTCGCCGGCTGCGAGAAACTCCTCGGCCTCCCCGAGCCGCCGACCGCGGTCTTCGCGGCCAGCGACCAGATGGCCCTGGGCGCGATCGAGGCCCTGCGGCGGCGCGGCCTCAGGGTCCCGGAGGACATGAGCCTGGTCGGTTTCGACGACCTTCCGGAAGTCCGCTGGTCTGCACCCCCCTTGACCACGATCCGCCAGCCCTTGGCCGACATGGGCAAACTGGCCGTCCGCACAGTCCTCAAACTGGCCCGCAACGAAGTCCCCGACACCCCCCGAGTCGAACTGGGCACAGAACTGATACACCGCGCAAGCACGGCCCCTCCAAGGCCCCACTGACGAAGCCACGGGCACGGTGCAGGTCGTACACCCCAACTGTCCGAGCCGCGCGCCCAGGACCGGCCGTAAAGCCACCGCCCCTCCAGCACCCACCGTCCAACCCGCCACAGACGAAAGCCGCCGAGCGGGAGCGCCACCAGTGCGCCCGCCGACACCCCGTGGTGCACTGGGGGGACCGCCCTCCGGCCACGCCACGGACGGGTCATCGATACCCCGGAGCCACCGCACCTCCCGTCAACGAACCCGCGGCCCGAAGGCCAGCGCACCCCCACGCCCCACCGGCGAACGCGCCACGGCGACCATCCAGGCGGGCGACTTCGACGGGACAGCTGGCCGGGCCTGGTCCCGTTCCGCGGCAGCCGGGCCCCGGGCGACGACGACCCGCTCGCACCGAGGCCACCATCTGGCGGGGGCCGATCTCCCGGGACGGGAAGCCGACCGCGACGCAGGACTTCGGCTCCTGTGCACGGGTACCACCAACCGCTCCCCGACGACGCCCGGGGCGGAGCCACCGCACCGACCTCACGAGGTGTCCCCGCCCCGAGATCGATCACCCCCGCCGCGGCCCGCCCCCAGCCGCTCTGCCGGACCACCCGAGGGTGCGACCCACCCTCAGATCGCACCCCCATCCCCGCGGCGGTCAGGCGTACCGATGGCCGCGCCCAGATGTCCGCCCAAACGGCGAAGACGGGACCCCCGCCCCGGACTTCCCCCACCCCCGTCACTCATCGCCGCCCTGCACCCCCCCGGCCGGGACCCGCACCGCCCTTACTTCAGCGCCCCCCTGATCGCGAAGTACGCCGGCTTCGGCTGGAGTTGCTCGTCCCACGGCAGCGCGGCGCCCTGGCCCTCGAAGAAGGCCGGGATCCAGCTGTACTTGTCGGTGTAGTCCCACACCGTGATGCCGACACACCGCCGCACCGCGAGGCACGCGTCGGTCAAGTCGGCGTACCACTCGGCCTGTTGGGCCAGTTTCTCCTCTGTCGCCGGAAGGATCATCCGGATGTCGACCTCGGTGAGCGCGGTGTCGAGGCCCAGCTTGCCGAAGCGGCGGAGGTTGTCCTCCAGGGTGGTGGGATAGCCGTACTGGAGCGCCAGATGCGCCTGGAGCCCGATGCCGTCGAGCGGGACACCCTGCGCCTTCAACTCCTTGGCGAGGTTGTAGTACGCGTCGCTCTTCGCCCCGATCCCCTCGATGTTGTAGTCGTTGAGGTACAGCTTGACCTTCGGGTCGGCCTGCCGCGCCCAGCGCAGCGCGTCCGCGATGTACCCCGGACCGAGCGTCTTGTAGAAGACGGTCTCGCGGTACGTGCCGTCCTCGTTGAACGCCTCGTTGACGACGTCCCAGGCGAACACCTTGCCCCGGTAGTGCCGCACCTCGGTCTGGATGTGCTTCTTCAGTACGGCCCTCAGCTCCCCCGCCGTCCACTCCCGCGAGGTGATCCAGTCGGGCAACTGGCTGTGCCAGACGAGCGTGTGGCCGCGCACCTTCTGGTGGTTCGCGCGAGCCAGCCGCACGATCTCGTCTCCCTTGGAGAAGTCGAAGACCCCCTGCTGCGGCTCGGTCGCGTACCACTTCATGCCGTTGCCCGGCGTGATCTGGTCGAACTCGCTGCCCAGGATCTCCTTGTACGGCTCGTCGACGAGCTCGGGATTGTCGGTGGCGCTGCCGAAGTACCGGCCGTGGCGCTCGGCGAGATCGGCGAGCGTGGCCGGCTTGCCGTGGGCCTCGGCGGCGGGTGCGCCGAGCCCGGCGACGACCAGGCCCGCGACCAGGACTCCGACGAGTCTGAGACGGTTCTTGCGCATGGGGCGACTCCTCACGTGCGGGGGTGGGTGAGCCGTACTTTTCTCGTAGGCGCCGGTGTCAGCCCTTCGTGGCACCGGCGGTCAGGCCGCCGACGAGCTGGCGCTCGGCGACCGAGTAGAAGGCGAGGGCGGGCACCATCGCCAGGACGAGATAGGCGAAGACACGGGCGTACTCCGCGGAGTACTGCCCCTGGAACTGCTGCACACCGACGGGCAGCGTCCACCACGTGTTGTCGGTGAACACCAGCAGCGGCAGCATGAAGTTGTTCCAGCTGGTGACGACGGCGAGCACCGACACCGTGCCGAGCGCCGGCCGTGCCATGGGCAGCAGCACCCGCCAGAAGAAGCCGAAGGAGGAGCACCCGTCGAGGGTGGCCGCCTCCTCCAGCTCGCCGGGGATCTCCCGGAAGAAGGCCCGCAGGATGATGATCGTCATCGGCAGCCCGAACGCGGCCTGCGGCAGGATCACGCCGAGCGGGTTGTCCAGCAGGTCGAGCGAGCGCAGCAGCAGGAAGAGCGGGAGCACCGCCACCGCGAAGGGGAACATCAGCCCCATCGTGAAGAGCGTGAACAGCGCCTCCCGGCCGCGGAAGGCGAAGCGCGCGAACGAGAACGCGGCCAGCGCGGACAGCGCGACCACCAGCACCGTCGTACCGACGGCGATCAGCGTGCTGCTGCCGAGCAGCCGCCAGAAGTCACCGCCGCCGAGGATGTCGGTGTAGTTGCTGGTCAGCCATCGCTTCGGCAGCCCGAAGGGGTTGCTGGAGAGCTCGTCGGTGGACTTGAAGCCGGACAGGACGGCGTAGACGAGGGGGACGACCATGACGGCCCCGACGAGCAGCAGGATCGCGTGCAACGGCAGGTTCTTGCGGATCACTTCCCGTCCCCCCTCATCGTCGTGGTGGCCCCTTCGAGGTCGCGGCGGAGCACGAACCGCTGGTAGGCGAGGGCGAAGACGAGGCAGATGCCGAACATGACCACGCTGATCGCGCTGGCGTAGCCGACCTGGTAGCGCTTGAAGCCGTACTGGAACATGGTCACGGCCATCGTCTCGGAGTGGTGGTCGGGCCCGCCCTGGGTGATCACCCAGACCAGGTCGAACAGCTGGATCGCCCCGATGACGGACAGGAAGACGCTGATCCTGAGGGTGGGCGCGAGCAGCGGCAGGGTGACGTTGCGGAACCGCTGCCAGGCACTGGCCCCGTCGATGAGCGCGGCCTCGGTCAACTCCCGTGGGATGGACTGGAGTCCGGCCAGGTAGAGCATCATGTGGAAGCCGAAGTACTTCCAGGTCATGACGAGGAAGAGCGTCGCCATGACGTACGACGGGTCGGCGAACCACAGCCCGCCCACGCCGTCGAGCCCGACCGCGCCCAGGACGTGGTCGGCGAGACCGTCGTCCGGCGCGAAGACCATGCTGAACAGCACGCCCGTGATCGCCTCGGACAGGACGTAGGGCGCGAAGAACAGCATCCGGTAGACGGCCCGGCCGCGGAACTTCTGGTTGAGCAGGACCGCCATGGCGAGCGCGAACGGCAGCTGGAGCACGAGGGAGAGCAGGACCAGGACCAGGCAGCGCCACAGGTCACCCAGGAACACCGGGTTGTCGAACAGGTCCGTGAAGTTGTCCGTGCCGACGTAGTCCGAGGGCATGCCGAAGCCGCCCCAGCGGAAGAAGGCCGCGTACAGCGCGAACAGCATCGGCAGCAGGACCATGCCGATGAACAGCACCAGGGCGGGCAGTTGGAAGCCGACCGCGGTGAGCCAGTGCAGCACCCGCCGCCGGCCCCGCCCCCGGGCCCTGACTGATTCCGGGGGCGGGAGTTCGGTGCCCGGACCGCTCCGCTTGTCTGCGAGGAACGTGGAGGTCATCGCGGGCTACTGCTCTTCCTTCGCGGTCTGCGTGATCGACTGGGCGACCTGTTCGGGGGACTTGGACCCGGCGATCAGCGCGGCCACGCTGTCGTTGACCTCCTGGCCGACGGCGGGCGCGTACGCCTGGTCGAGGTAGAGCTGGAAGCCGGTGGCGGCCTTCAACTGGGCCTGTACGAGCTTGAGGTTGGGGTCGGTCATGGCCTTCTCCGCGTTCGGCAGCACGGGAAGGACGCTGGTCTTCTTGACCAGTTCGAGTTCGGTGGCCTCGGAGGCGAAGAACTTCAGGAAGTCGACGGCCGCCTGCGGGGCGCCCCGGCGCAGGGCGTGTCCGCCGCCGCCGCCGAACACCTCGGTGATGGCACCCTTGCCGCCCTCGACCGCGGGGAACGGGAAGAACCCGAGGTCGGCGCCGAGTCCCTTGCCGGAGTCGGCCTCCACGGACGGGGCCCACTGGCCCATCAGTTCCATGGCCGCCTTGCCGTTGCCCACGGCGGCCGCCTGGCCGGTCGGGGTGGAGTAGGCGGCGTTGAGGAAGCCCTTCTGGAAGGGCTGGAGGTCCACGAGCTCCTTGAGGTGCCGCCCGGCCTCGATGAACCCGGCACCGGTGAAGTCCTTGTCCTCGCTGGCCTTCTGGAGGGCGTCGATACCGGCGGTGCGCATCGCGAGGTAGGCCCAATAGTACATGCCGGGCCACTTCTCCTTGCCCGCGAGGGCTATGGGCGTGATGTTCTTCGACTTCAGCTTGCTCACGGCCTCCAGGAAGCCGCCCCAGGTGGTGGGGGGTTCGCTGACACCGGCCTGCTTGAAGAGCTTCTTGTTGTACCAGAAGCCGATCATGCCCATGTCGAACGGAATGCCGTAGACCTTGTCGTCGAAGATGTACGGCTCCTTGGTGACCTTCAGCAGACCGTCCGCCCACGGCTTGGTCCGGTCGGTCAGGTCCTCGACGAGCCCCGCGTCGACCTGCTGCTTGAGCACGCCCCCGCCCCAGGTGTGGAAGATGTCGGGGAGCTTCCCGGAGGCGGTCAGCGCCGTCATCTTCGACTTGTAGGCGTCGTTCTCCAGCTGGACGATCTTTATCTTCACCTTGGGGTTCTGAGCCTCGAACTTCTTGGCGAGGCTCGCCCAGACACTCTTCGCCGGCTCGGTGGTGGAGATGTTCCACCACTCCACCGTGGTCGTCCCGTCGGACGAACCTCCGTCCGAGTCGCCGCCACAGCCGGTCAGTGCCGTCATACCGATACCGGCCGCGGCGGACGCCGCCAGAAAGCCACGGCGGGACAGTGCCGGGTCGCCCATTTTGCGCTCCTTGGGTACGGGACGGAGACGTCCTTGTCCGTCCTGCGTTTCGAAAGTTTCGGAAGAGATCCAGAAAGCTTCGCTGCTGCCGCACCCTAGAGACAGCTACTGAAAGGTGGCAACCCCCTGTGCACAGGGAATGTTCGGAGGGCGGGCCCTCAACTCGTCCCACAAGGCGTCCGCTTCAGCGGCCGGAGGGTTCTTGCGATCGGTCCGGCCGACCCGGCACCCCCGATGCCGTACACGGCGACCATCCGGCCGACGACAAACCGAAGTCGCCCCCAGGGAACGCCACCGGACCCGAAACATTCGGCTACGTCAGCGATCCTTACGAAGAAACGGAGCGAGCCCCCCTCGCGAGCCGCACATCCCGCCGCCTCACGGACCCCCTTCTCCATGACGCTGCGTATCCGCCCGGGGTGGTTCCCCGTTGTCCGAGGTCGTCGGAGGTCCTTCGAGGTGGACGGTGGGATGGGCGAAGAGGGCCCGAGTCTTAACGGAAGCTTGACGCCCATACGCCCTCCATCCGGGGGCCCAAACGTCACTCTCCGCTTACGCTGGTCCCGCCGTCAGCAGGGCGGCCGCAACTGAGCCGCACCTCTGGAGCACCCCCCGATGGCCACCACCGAACAGCCACCCGCCAGTCGCCTGCGCTCCTGGATGCTGGAGGGCTTGTCCGACATGGGCAAGCCGGGCGGCCACACGGGCCCGCACGCCGATCCGGAACCCGCGCACCGGGGCCAGCGCTGGTGGCGGGTGATGTGCCTGACCGGCGTCGACTACTTCTCCACCCTCGGCTACCAGCCCGGCATCGCCGCGCTCGCGGCCGGCCTCCTCTCCCCCATCGCGACCATCGTCCTCGTGATCGTCACCCTGGCCGGCGCCCTGCCCGTCTACCGCCGGGTCGCCGAGGAGAGCCCCCGCGGCGAGGGCTCCATCGCGATGCTGGAGCGCCTGCTGTCGTTCTGGCAGGGCAAGCTGTTCGTCCTGACCCTGCTCGGCTTCGCCGCCACCGACTTCCTGATCACCATCACCCTGTCCGCGGCCGACGCCTCCACCCACCTCGTCGAGAACCCGCACCTGACCAGCACCCTGCACAACCAGCAGATGCTCATCACCCTGGTCCTGGTCGCCCTGCTCGGCGCGGTCTTCCTCAAGGGCTTCTTGGAGGCGATCGGCGTCGCGGTCGTCCTGGTGGGCATCTACCTCGCCCTGAACGTCGTCGTCGTGATCGTCGGCCTGTGGCACGTGATCACCGCCGGCCATGTCGTCACCGACTGGTCCAGCGCCCTGACCGCCGAACACGGCAACGTCTTCGTGATGATCGGCATGGCCCTGATCGTCTTCCCCAAGCTCGCGCTGGGCCTGTCCGGCTTCGAGACCGGCGTCGCCGTCATGCCGCACGTCCAGGGCGACGACGGCGACACCGAGGAACGCCCCACGGGCCGTATCCGCGACACCAAGAAGCTGCTCACCACCGCCGCCGTGATCATGAGCTGCTTCCTGATCGCCACCAGCTTCATCACCACCCTGCTCATCCCGGAGAAGGACTTCGAGTCCGGCGGTCCGGCCAACGGCCGCGCGCTGGCCTACCTCGCCCACGACTACCTCGGTGGCGTCTTCGGCACGGTCTACGACGTCTCGACCATCGCGATCCTGTGGTTCGCCGGCGCCTCCGCCATGGCCGGCCTGCTCAACCTCATGCCCCGTTACCTGCCCCGCTACGGCATGGCCCCGCACTGGGCCCGCGCCGTGCGCCCCATGGTCATCGTCTTCACCCTGATCGCCTTCCTGGTCACCTGGCTCTTCGACGCCGACGTCGACGCCCAGGGCGGCGCCTACGCCACCGGCGTGCTGGTCCTGATCAGCTCGGCGGCGATCGCGGTGACCATCGCCGCCCGCAAGGCCGGACAGCGTGGCTGGACGATCGGCTTCGCGGTCATCTCCGCGGTGTTCCTCTACACGACCGTCGTCAACGTCATCGAGCGCCCCGACGGCGTGAAGATCGGCGCCTGTTTCATCGCCGGCATCATCCTGGTCTCCCTGCTGTCCCGCCTCGCCCGCGCCTTCGAGCTGCGCGTGACCAGCGTGACCCTCGACGACATGGCGGAACGTTTCGTCCGGGACATGGCCAGCCGCAAGATGCGCTTCATCGCCAACGAGCCCGACTCACGCGACAAGGCCGAGTACCGGGACAAGATCGAGCAGATCCGCGAGGACAACGACATCCCCGGCGAGGACTTCGTCTTCGTCGAGGTCACGGTCCTGGACCCCTCCGAGTTCGAGGCGGGCCTGACCGTCCGCGGCGAGGTCCTGCACAACCGCTACCGCGTGCTGACCCTGGAGTCCTCCTCCATCCCCAACGCCCTGGCGGCCCTGCTCCTGCACGTCCGGGACATGACCCGCTGCACCCCCCACATCTACTTCGAGTGGACCGAGGGCAACCCCTTCCACAACTTCCTGCGCTTCTTCCTCTTCGGCCAGGGCGAGGTCGCCCCGGTCACCCGCGAGGTCCTGCGCGAAGCGGAACCGGACCGCGCCCGCCGCCCCCGCGTCCACACCGGCTGACCCGCCACGCGCGGACTCCGCTCCCCGCCGCGCCCCCGCGCACGCCCTACGTTGATGCCCATGACCCTGAGCATCCGCAACCAGCTCCCCGGCACCGTCACCACCGTCACCCGGGGCGAGGCCATGGCGACCGTCAAGATCCGCCTCGACGGCGGCCAGGAACTGACGGCCGCGATCACCCTGGACGCCGTCGAGGACCTCGGCCTCGCCCAGGGCTCAGCCGTCCGCGCCCTGGTGAAGTCGACGGAGGTCTCCCTCGCCACGGCCCTGGTCCGGGGTGTGTCCATCCGCAACCAGCTCCCCGGCACGGTCACCGCCGTGGCCACGGGAGCCGCCATGGCCACCGTCAAGGTCGCCGTGGAGGGAGGCGAGCTCACCTCCGCGGTCACCGCGGACTCCGCGACCGAGCTCGCCCTCACCGCCGGCACCCCGGTCGTCGCCCTGATCAAGTCGACCGACGTGTCCCTGGCGACGGTCTAGAAGCGACGCGAACGCAAAGAGGGCCCCGCCGGAACGGGGCCCCCTCCGCACCTCGACCTCAGTCCTCGTACGCGTCCAACGGCGGGCACGAGCACACCAGGTTCCGGTCGCCGAACGCCTGGTCGATCCGCCGTACCGGCGGCCAGTACTTGTCCGCGACCGAGACACCGCCCGGGAAGACGGCCTCCTCACGCGTGTACGCGTGCTCCCACGCCCCGCCCAGCGCCCCGGCGGTGTGCGGAGCGTTCCGCAGCGGGTTGTCGTCCGCGTCCCACTCCCCCGAGCCGACCTTCTCGATCTCCGCGCGAATGGCGATCATCGCCTCGCAGAACCGGTCGAGCTCGGTCAGGTCCTCGGACTCGGTCGGCTCGATCATCAGCGTCCCGGCCACC
Organism: Streptomyces sp. LS-MS-L19; assembly: GCF_058382285.1. Lineage (NCBI taxonomy): Bacteria > Bacillati > Actinomycetota > Actinomycetes > Kitasatosporales > Streptomycetaceae > Streptomyces > Streptomyces sp. LS-MS-L19. The sequence continues at coordinate 1,590,485 of NZ_JBYCLL010000001.1, forward strand.
GGGAACGACATGGTCGGCGCGTGGAAGCCGTAGTCGATGAGCCGCTTGGCCACATCGTCCACGCTGACGCCGGTCGCCTTCGTCAGCGGCCGCAGATCGATGATGCACTCGTGCGCGACGAGCCCGCCCGGTCCGGTGTAGAGCACGGGGTAGTGCGGCTCGAGCCGCTTGGCGATGTAGTTGGCGGAGAGCACGGCCACCTGCGTGGCCCGCTTAAGGCCCTCACCGCCCATGAGCCGCACGTACGCCCACGAGATCGGCAGGATGCCCGCGGAGCCCCAGGGGGCCGCGGAGATGGGCCCCACGCCCGTCTCAGGACCGGCGGCGGGCTGCATCGGGTGGTTCGGCAGGTACGGCGCCAGGTGGGCCCGCACGCCCACGGGACCCACGCCCGGGCCACCGCCGCCGTGCGGGATGCAGAAGGTCTTGTGCAGGTTCAGGTGCGAGACGTCACCGCCGAAGTGCCCCGGCTTGGCCAGTCCCACCAGCGCGTTGAGGTTGGCCCCGTCGACGTACACCTGACCGCCGGCCTCGTGCACCTGCGCGCAGATGTCGGCGACGTGCTCCTCGAACACGCCGTGCGTCGAGGGGTAGGTGATCATCAGCACGGCGAGCTCGTCGCGGTGCTGCTCGATCTTGGCCCGCAGGTCCTCGACGTCGATCTCGCCGTCCTCGGCGGTCTTCACGACGACGACCTTCATCCCCGCCATCACGGCGCTCGCGGCGTTGGTCCCGTGCGCGGACGACGGGATCAGACACACGGTCCGCTGCTCGTCACCGTTGGCCCGGTGGTACCCGCGCACGGCGAGCAGCCCGGCCAGCTCACCCTGCGACCCGGCGTTCGGCTGGAGGGACACGTTGTCGTACCCGGTGACCTCGGCGAGCCGCTCCTCCAGCTCCCGGATCAGGGTCAGGTAGCCCTCGGCCTGCTCGGCGGGCGCGAAGGGGTGCAGCTGCCCGAACTCGGGCCAGGTGACCGGCTCCATCTCGGTGGTCGCGTTGAGCTTCATGGTGCAGGAGCCCAGCGGGATCATGCCGCGGTCGAGCGCGTAGTCGCGGTCGGCGAGCCGGCGCAGGTAGCGCAGCATCGCGGTCTCGGAGCGGTACTGGTGGAAGACGGGGTGGGCGAGGAAGTCGTCGCCGCGCAGCAGCGCGTCCGGCAGCGCCTCCTCGGTGGCCGCGTCCAGCGCCTCGATGTCACCCTCGACCCCGAACGCGTTCCACACGGCGCCCACCTGGGCCCGCGCGGTGGTCTCGTCACAGGCGACGGAGACGTGGTCGGCGTCGACGAGGTGCAGGTTGACCCCGTTCCGCCGTGCGGCGGAGACGACCTCGGCCGCCTTCCCGGGCACGCGCACGGTGAGGGTGTCGAAGTAGGCGCCGTGCACGACCTCGACCCCGCCGGCGGTGAGCCCCGCGGCGAGGAGGTTCGCGTACCGGTGCGTCCGCCGCGCGATCGCCTTCAGCCCGTCGGGCCCGTGGTAGACCGCGTACATCCCGGCCATGACCGCGAGCAGCACCTGCGCGGTGCAGATGTTGCTGGTCGCCTTCTCCCGCCGGATGTGCTGCTCACGCGTCTGGAGAGCGAGCCGGTACGCCTTGTTGCCGTCGGCGTCCACGGACACGCCCACCAGCCGCCCGGGCAGGCTGCGCGCGAACTTCTCGTGTACGGCCATGTAGCCCGCGTGCGGCCCGCCGAAGCCCATCGGCACCCCGAACCGCTGCGTGGTCCCGACCGCGATGTCCGCCCCGAGCTCCCCCGGCGACTTCAGCAGCGTCAGCGCGAGCAGGTCGGCGGCGACGGTCACGAGCGCGCCGAGCTCATGAGCCTGGTCGATGACCGGCTTGATGTCGCGTACGGCCCCGGAGGCACCGGGGTACTGGAGGAGCACGCCGTTGATCTCACGCGCGGCGATCTCGGCCGGGATGCCCCGGCTCAGGTCCGCGACGACGACCTCGACCCCGGTCGGCTCGGCGCGGGTCTCGATGACGGCGATGGTCTGCGGAAGGGCGTCCGCGTCGATGAGGAAGAGCCCCTTCTTGTTCTTCCCCATGCGCCGGGACAGGGCCACGGCCTCCGCGGCCGCGGTTCCCTCGTCGAGCAGCGAGGCACCGGAGGTCGGCAGCCCGGTGAGGTCGGCGACCATGGTCTGGAAGTTCAGCAGCGCCTCCAGGCGCCCCTGCGAGATCTCCGGCTGGTACGGCGTGTAGGCGGTGTACCAGGCCGGGTTCTCCATCACATTCCGCAGGATGACGGGCGGCGTGAAGGTCCCGTAGTACCCGAGTCCGATCATGGAGTCGAGGACCTGGTTCCGGTCGGCCAGCGACCGCAGCTCGGCCAGCACCTCGGCCTCGGTGCGCGCACCGGGCAGCTCCAGGGCATCGGCGTTCTTGATCACGTCGGGCACCGCGGCGGCGGTCAGCTCGTCGAGCGAGCCGTATCCGACCTGGGCGAGCATCTTGGCCCGCGCTTCGTGGTCAGGACCGATGTGACGCTGCTCGAACGGGATCCCCTGCTCGAGCTCTGCGAGCGGAATGCGGTGGGCGGTCATTGCGGAGGCCTCCTGGTCTGACGCGACCTTCGAGGGGTACCCCGGCGCGGGTACCCCGACGGCCTCCCCCTCTGTCATCTCAACCTGAGAGCTTCACCGGTCGCCCGAGGGCCACCGGCTTTCACCGTCGGTGAGAGCGGAAGCCGCCGTCGACACCCGCCCTGCTTTCCAGAGTGACCTCGTCCGTGCGGTACGTGAGCCTGAGAGATTCCGGGGAGGATTTGCTCCTTCGGCGCCTCCGATGTTGTCTGGAGGACTCTCCCGCACGGGGTCGACAGCCGCCTGCAAGCCTACCAGCGAGGTTCAGGTCGGGCGTTCGAGTGGCCGCCCACTCCAATGTGCTCTTTCGTAGTGCTTACGACCGCTTCGGATGAGTTGCGACCAAGTGGAGGGCCCGTGCAGACCGACATCGATCCGCGCAACCTGATCGGCCGCAAGGCGTTCGACCGCAACGGCACCAAGATCGGCACCGTCGACGAGGTCTATCTCGACGACGCGACCGGGGTCCCGGAGTGGGCGGCCATACGTACCGGCCTGTTCTCCCGCGACGCCTTCGTCCCCCTGGAGCCCAGCGAACTGGTCGAGGGCAGCCTGAAGGTCCCCTACGACCGCACCCTGATCAAGGACGCCCCCGACTTCGGCGTGGGCCGCCACCTCTCCCCGGCCCAGGAACTCCAGCTCTACCACCACTACGGCCTGCACCTGTCCCCACCGTCCCCCCTCCCGGACCGCCCCTTCGGCAAGGTGGCAGGCACGGAGGACGCAGAGACCTGACACCCGGCCGAGAGCCCTCGCCCCCCTCCCACTCCCCCACGATGTCCGGCGCAGGGCGAGCACCCACCTCCAGAGCCCACGAGCCGACCCCCACGCCCAGCCGACCACCCCCGGCACACGCCCACAACGACCAGCCGACCACTCCCCACGAGCAGCCCCACCACGCCCCCACTCCCCGCACCAACCGGCAGCCGCACCACGCCGACTCCCCCCAACCGCCCAGCGGCCCCGTCACACCCGAACTTCCCCACCACAGCCGGCGCCCCGCCACACCCCCGACTCACCCACCACCCAGCGGTCCCGCCACACCCCGACTTCCCCCACCACCCGACAGCCGCCGACGGCGCTCAGCCCCCACAGGGGCCACCCGCACCCGACGACGAAACCGTCACGGGTGGTGCGGGTGGGAACTCATCCCCGACGTCCCCTCAACCAGCGGCAACGGCTCAGCCACCTCCAGCCCAGGATCGTCGACAGAAAACGTCCGCACCCGCCCCGGCAGGGAATCCGGCGTCTCGAACCGCACGGTCACCCGCCCCAGCCCACTCCCCTGCACCCACCCATGCCCGTACTCGGCGTGCCGCACATCGTGACCGGCCACCCACCGCCGCTCGGACGCCGTCCGGGCCTCCACCACAGCCACCTCCCCGATGTCCTCCTCGGCGACCTCGACCCGCTCCCCCGCGGCCTGAGCGAACAGATCCTCCTGCGTGAAGTCGGCGAGCCCCGAAACCCCCACCCCCAGCAGCCGCACACCCCCGGTGGAATCCACCCCCTCCAGCAACCGCAGAGCGGCCTCCCGCACCACCGCCGGATCATCCGTGGGCCCCCGCAGCGTCTCGGACCGCGTCAGGGTCGAGAAGTCGTACCGCCGCACCTTCAACACAATGGTCCGCCCCGACAACCCGGCCCCCCGCAACCGCCGCACACACCGGTCCGCCAGCCGCTGCACCTCGAGCCCCACCCGGACCCGGTCATGGATGTCCACGTCGTACGTGTCCTCCACCGACACGGACTTCGTCTCCCGCTCCGCCACCACGGCCCGCTCGTCCCGCGCCAGCGCCATCGCGTACAGCCCGTGCCCGTGCGCCTTCCCAAGGAGCCGTACCAGCTCGTCCTCCCCCGCCTCCACGATCTCGTCGACCGTGTGGATCCCGGCCCGCCGCAGATGGTCCCCCGTCGCCGGCCCCACCCCCGGCAGGGTCCGCACCGACATCGGCCCCAGCATCGCCCGCTCGGTCCCCGGCTCGATCACCACCAGACCGTCCGGCTTGGCCTGCTCGGAGGCGATCTTCGCGAGCATCTTGGAAGCGGCGAGCCCCACGGACCCCGTGAGCCCCGTGACGGCCCGTATGTCGGCCCGCAGCTTCGCCCCGGCCAGCCGCGCCGACCCCTCGTCCCAGGCCGCTCCCCCGGCCTCCAGATCAACGAACGCCTCGTCCAGGCTCAGCGGCTCCACGAGCGGCGACAACTCCCGCAGCAGCCCCATCACCTGCTCGCTGATCGCCTTGTAGAACCCGAAGCGCGGCACGAGATACGCGGCGTTCGGCGCGAGCCGTCTCGCCTGGGCCATGGGCATCGCCGAGTGCACCCCGAACACCCGGGCCTCGTAGGACGCGGTGGCCACCACACCCCGCGGCCCCAGCCCGCCCACGACGACGGCCTTCCCACGCAGACTCGGCTTGGACGCCTGCTCCGCCGAGGCGTAGAAGGCATCCATGTCGAGATGCAGGATCGTGGGCGCTTTTCTCACATGTCCGATGCTGCCCTACGCCACTGACAATGCCCCGCCGAAGGCAGCGGGGCAGGCTTCAGACCGCCCGGTTGCGGCGCCTGGCCAGCTCGTCCGCGGGGTTGTGCCCGACCAGCGTCTCCCCGGTATCGACCCGCTCCCCGTGCAGCTGCGACAACGCGCTCTCGACGTCGCGCCACACGACACCCACGGCGATCCCGAAGATCCCCTGGCCGCCCTGGAGCAGCGCGTGGACCTCGTCGGGCGAGGTGCACTCGTAGACCGTGGCTCCGTCGCTCATGAGCGTCATGCGCTCCAGGTCCTGGAAGCCGCGCTCGCGCAGGTGCTGGACCGTGGTGCGGATGTTCTGCAGCGACACGCCCGTGTCGAGGAACCGCTTGACGATCTTCAGGACGACGACGTCCCGGAAGCTGTAGAGCCGCTGCGTGCCCGAACCGTAGGCGGGCCGCACGCTCGGCTCCACGAGCCCGGTGCGCGCCCAGTAGTCGAGTTGCCGGTAGGTGATACCGGCCGCCGCGCACGCCGTAGGGCCGCGATAGCCGATCTGCTCGGACGTCATGGACGTCGCCCCTCCGCTGCTCGGCACGGCCGCCGGTCGCTGCGGAGCGTGATGATCGGCCGCGCTGGTGTGAAGCGGGTACGGACCGCTCGCCCCGAGACTCCGTCCGGGGGCACCCCCAGCCGTACCGTCGCCGCTGCTTCTCACGCCGACCTCCGTCCTTGACCTGCCTTCTCGACGGTAGGCAGTCACCAGGGGTGCGTCAACGATCGCCACACTCGGCACGCCGAGTGATAATCACCCTAGGAGTGGTTTCCCGTACCCGTCCGCGGGGAAAGGCTAGCCGAATGCGCTCTGAGCGGGCCGCAGGACGCTCTCACGCGCCGGTGGCAAATGCCGGCATTTCAGTGGCGACCGGACACGGCCGACCCGTCACGGACCACTGATCCGCCGGACCGGCCGCCCCCGCCTCACTGACTGCTGGTGCCGAAGTCCTCGGGGGAGATCTGGTCGAGGAACTCGCGGAACTTCTCCACTTCGTCCTCCTGCTCGTCCGGGATCGCGATGCCGGCGTCGTCGAGCACTCCGTCGCTGCCGTAGATCGGCGTCCCGGTGCGCAGGGCCAGCGCTATGGCGTCGGACGGCCGCGCGCTCACCTCGACCCCGCTGGCGAACACCAGCTCCGCGTAGAAGACGCCCTCACGCAGGTCCGTGATGCGCACTTCGGTGAGCTCCTGGCCGACCGCCTCCAGCACGTCCTTGAACAGGTCGTGGGTCAGCGGTCGTGCGGGGGCCATGCCCTGCTGCGCGAAGGCGATCGCGGTCGCCTCCCCCGGCCCGATCCAGATGGGGAGGTAGCGGTCGCCTCCCACTTCACGCAGGAGCACGATCGGTTGGTTGGAGGGCATTTCGACCCGGACACCTACGACATCGAGCTCGTTCACACAGCAACCCTAGGCCGTGCCCGGGACGTTTGGGTAGTCGGGCAGGAAACGGGTGACAGTTCCTGCACCTGCCGTCCTCAGGGCAGCCGCACACCGAGGGCCGTCTGCACGAGCGCCGCGTGCAGCTTCACCGTGAGCCCCGCCAGTTCCTTCGTACGGGCTTCCGCGTGCACGCGGGTCTGCGGGTTGCGGTGGCGCTTCAGCGGAGCCACCACCTGGTCCACGAGCCCCGCCTCACGGTCGGCCGCTGCCTTCATCGCGCGCAGGTGCCGCGGCTCGATCCCGAACCGCCCGAGCTCGACGACGAGCGCGGCCACGGTCACCGTCTCCGCGTCGTACGCCCCGTCCGGCAGCGGGGTGATGAGCCCGTACGACTCCCACTCCGCGAGCTCCGCCTCACCGATCTCGGCGGCGGCGAGCAGCTCGGCCCGGCCGATCCGGGCCGCGGTGGGCCCCTCGGGGACCTCCAGGACCGTTTCTCCGTCCCGCTGACGGCCCACTGTGGGCAGCGCGACGGCCTCGCCCCGCTCCATGGCGTCCAGGTGCTCCCGGATCACCTTGAGCGGCAGATAGTGGTCCCGCTGCATCCTCAGGACGTGGCCGAGGCGCTCGACGTCCCGGTCGCTGAACTTGCGGTACCCGGAGGGGGTCCGCTGCGGCTCGATGAGGCCCTCGGACTCCAGGAAACGGATCTTGGAGATGGTGACTTCGGGAAACTCGTCGCGCAGCACGTTCAGCACCGTGCCGATGCTCATCAGTCCACTGTCCGTGGCGGCGGTGCCGTGTCCGGCACCGCCGCTCGGTGTTTGAAGCATGGACCTTCCCTGGGAGGGTCAGTAGCCCTGCTGGCTCGCGTAGAACACCAGCCGGTACTTGCCGATCTGCACCTCGTCGCCGTTGTTCAGGGCGACCGAGTCGATCCGCTCGCGGTTGACGTACGTACCGTTGAGGCTGCCCACGTCGGACACCGTGAACGAGCCGTCCTGGCCTCGGCGGAACTCCACATGGCGGCGCGAGACGGTGACGTCGTCGAGGAAGATGTCGCTCTGCGGGTGGCGGCCGGCCGTGGTCAGCTCGCCGTCCAGCAGGAAGCGGCTGCCCGAGTTCGGCCCCCGGCGCACGACCAGGAGCGCGGAGCCCAGCGGCAGCGCGTCGACGGCAGCCTGCGCCTCCGGGGAGAGCGCCGGCATCTGCGTCTGACCGGTGACCTCGGAGTCGTAGGCCTCGAGGCCGGAGATGGAGATGGTGGAGGTCGTCTCGGAAGGACGCTCGGGCACCGCCCCCGCCCGCAGCGGAGCTCCGCAGTTGGAGCAGAAGCGGCTGTTCTCCGCGTTGCGGTTACCGCACCTCGTACACACCTGGGCCGACATAGGGGAAAACCCTCCACCCGTACTTGAGGTTGACGGCTGCCCGAAACCTATGCCGCCGGACTGGGCAGGGTCAACAGAAGGCGCGCCCTGACCTCCGGAAATGTCGCCCGGCCCACCGACCTGGTCCCGGAACAGCGGACGCTGGCCCTCGGCGTCGGGCTGTGCGCGGTGCCGAGCGGTGGCGTTGTTGTCGCTGCCCTCTCGCGCGCTCTTGCCGAACAACTTCTGAAACAACTTCACGGGCGATTCCCCTTGACCGAAACAGACCCGCCCGTGGGGCAGGACGAACCCTGATTGAACACACCGGTCGACCCGGACATCCTCACAACGTCCGTTTCCACCAGACAGTTTCCACCACGCACCACCCAATCGGTGCGCCGACCCCCCGCAACCTCATGCCCTGGCCCGACGCCCCGCATGCACCCCCGGTTCACCGGGAGGACGACCGAGCGTAGTCAGGCCGCTTCGCCGCTCGCAAGGCGTCCACAACGATCTTGTCCGACCGCTCGACGATGACGGTGGCCTGCTCCTTCTCGAGAGTCTGCACCACGCCTCCAGGGATGTTGAGCGCCGGTTCCAGGTCCTGCGGATTGCCGATGACCTTGAAACGAAAGGGAGCGGTGATCTTGTTCCCGTCGACGCTCACGCTTTTGTCGGAGTCCGACAGATAGGTGCCGGCGACGACCCGCACGCCGTTCACCTGGATCGCCTCCGCGCCGGCCGCCCGCAGCTCCTGGATCGCGTCGAGCAGCATGTCCGCCTCGACCGTTCCCTTGGTGTCCTCGATCGTCATCTCGATGCCCGGCCCCTGCGCGGCCACCGTGCCCGCGAGGATGCCGAGTTGCCGCTCCTTCTCGACCGTCTGCTTGCGGGCCTCCTCCGCCTGGTCGGAGCTGTTCTCCAGCTCGTCCCGCTGCTTCTCGAGGCCCTGCTTCTCGTCTTCAAGACGCTGGGTACGGTCGTCCAGTTCATCGAGGATGCGTACGAGATCCTCCTGCCTCGCCCCCCGCAGCGCACTGTCACTGTCGCTGTTCGACGCCACCTGGACGGCGAGGCCGAATCCGAGGCCGAACAGCAGCACCGCGACGATGAGTTGGGCCCGGGTCACGCGCGGCGGCCACAGCCCCTTCACCAGCCTCTGACGGCCGGTGAGACCGGGCTCGTCGGCCGGGTCCGCGGTCTCCTCGGCAGGCGTCACCGGGAGTTCCTCGGGCAGTTCCTTGCGCAGCCTGTTGCCTGGCGTCTCTTCCTGCTCGCTCATCGGCGTCACGCCCGGAAGACGTGCCGGCGGATCGCCGCGGCGTTCGAGAAGATGCGGATCCCGAGCACGACGACGACACCGGTCGACAGCTGGGCACCCACACCCAACTTGTCGCCCAGGAACACGATCAGCGCGGCCACGACCACGTTCGACAGGAACGAGACGACGAAGACCTTGTCGTCGAAGATGCCGTCGAGCATGGCGCGCAGACCGCCGAAGACGGCGTCCAGCGCCGCCACCACGGCGATCGGCAGATAAGGCTCGACGACCGCCGGAACCTCAGGCCGGACCAACAGGCCGGCCACGACTCCCACGACGAGGCCCAGTACGGCGATCACGATGTGCCCTTCTCAGTTCTCGGCTCTGCTGTACGTACGATCACACTCGGTGCGGCCGGCAGCCGGAGGTCGTCCTCCACGGAAATCGCGGTCCGGATGCCGTAGTTCTCCTGCAGGGCGTGCAGATACAGCCCGTCGGCACTGTTCTGGAACTTCGTGCTGAGCCGCTGCCCGTCCCCCACCGCAAGCACCGTATACGGCGGAACCAGCGGCTTGTTGTCGACCAGTATCGCGTCACCCGCGGCCCTGATCGCCGACAGGGCCGTCAGCCGCTGTCCGTTGATGGAGACGGCCTCGGCGCCCGACTCCCACAGCCCGTTGACGACTCGCTGCATGTCGCGGTCGCGCACCCGCCCGGTGTCGGAGAACCCCGACGTCTCACGCGGGTTGCCGTCACCCCCCGTGGTGGCCTCCTTGGCGTCGTTCACGACCAGCTTGACGCCGGGGCCGTGCACCTCGGCCGCGCCCGACAGGATGTCCACGAGGTCGGCCTGGCCGCTGTCCCCGCTCTCCTTGAGCGCTTCACGCTGCCGCGTGCCCACGTCGTCACGCAGCTTGTCGACACTTTCCTCGAGCTTGTCCGCCGTGTCGCTCTCGCGGTCGATACGGTCGATGAGCTCCTGGCGCTCCTTGGCCACGACCGGAGCCGCCACCCGCGCCTGAGCCGCCCCCACGGTGACCACCAGGGCGGCGAGCACCAGGCCGACGGCCAGACCGAGCTTCGCCCTCAACGTCTTGGGCAACCCGCCGTCACCGGCGGCCTTCTTGCGGGCGGCCGCCTCGGCGTACCCGTCGTCGAGGCTGTGGTCCATGACGTTGGTGAGCAGCGACATGGAGGCGTCCGGGCGCGAGGGGCGCGTGGGGGTGCTCCGAATGGGGGGCTGCTGCGGCATGCCGCACATCGTCGCACGTCGCGGCCCCTACCTCCGAATGGCCCCATCGGCGTGCCGGACAGGCCCCCTTGGGGACACTTGTCCGGCACGCGTGCGTGCGTCGGTTCAGCGGCCGGCGCTGTCCACGACCGCCGACCACTCGTCCAGCAGGGCCTGCGCGGACGCGTCGTCGGGCCCCTCGGCCCACAGATGGGTGACCGCCTCGGCCGGGTCGGGCAGTACCATCACCCAGCGTCCGTCGGTCTCGACGACCCGGACCCCGTCGGTCGTGTCGACAAAGCGATCGCCCGCCGCCTCCACGACCCGCCGCATCACCAGTCCCTTGACGGCCCACGGGGTCGCCAGGTCCCGCTTGAGGACATGGGCCCGCGGAATCCGCGCGTCGATCTGGCTGAGCGTGAGCTGCGTCCGCGCCACCAGCCCGATCAGGCGTACGAAGGCCGCCGTACCGTCGAAGACGCTGCTGAACTCCGGCACGATGAAGGCGCCCTTGCCGTCACCGCCGAAGATCGTCGTTTCGTCGCGCCCGACCCTGGTGAGGTCGTCGGGCGAGGTGGTCGTCCACTCGACCTGAGTGCCGTGATAGGCGGCCACCTGCTCGGCGATCCGCGTCGTGGTGACCGGCAGCGCCACCCGTCCACTGCGCCGCTCCGCGGCGACAAGGTCGAGCATGACGAGCAGGGCGCGGTCGTCCTCGATGATGCGGCCCTTCTCGTCCACCAGGGACAGCCGCTCACCCACGGGGTCGAACCGCACACCGAAGGCGGCCCGCGCGGACGCCACGATCTCGCCCAGCCGCACCATCCCCGACCTACGGGCATCCGCCGTCTCGGTCGGCCGGGACTCGTCGAGCCCCGGGTTGATGGTCAGCGAGTCCACACCGAGCTTCCCGAGCAGGCTGGGCAGCACAAGCCCCGCACTGCCGTTGGACGCGTCCACGACGACCTTGAGCCCGGACTCGGAGATCCCGGTGATGTCGACGTTCCGCAGCAGCGACCCGGTGTACGAGTCGAAGACACTCGCCGGGAAGTGCAGGTCCCCGATCTCCCCGGGGAACGCCCGCCGGTACTCCTGCCGCGCGAACACCCGGTCCAGCTTGCGCTGACTCCCCTGGGACAGGTCGGCGCCCCGCCCGTCGAAGAACATGATGTCGACGGAGTCCGGCACCCCGGGTGTGGTCCGGATCATGATCCCGCCGGCACTGCCTCGCGCGGTCTGCTGCCGCGCCACGGGCAGCGGTACGTTCTCCAGATCGCGTACGTCGATGGCGCTGGCCTGCAGAGCGGAGATCACCGCCCGCTTGAGTGCTCGGGCGCCTCGGGAGTGGTCGCGGGCCGTGGTGACCGTCGAGCCCTTCTTGAGGGTCGTCGCGTAGGCACCGGCCAGCCGGACGGCGAGTTCCGGCGTGATCTCGACGTTCAGGATGCCGGACACCCCGCGGGCCCCGAAGAGATGCGCCTGTCCCCTGGACTCCCAGATGACGGAGGTATTGACGAAGGCGCCGGCTTCGATGGTCTTGAACGGGTAGACCCGGACATTCCCCTGAATAATCGATTCCTCGCCGACGAGGCACTCGTCCCCGATGACCGCGCCGTCCTCGATCCGCGCGGCACGCATGATGTCGGTGTTCTTCCCGACGACACAGCCACGGAGATTGCTCTGCTGTCCGACATACACGTTGTCGTGCACGACGGCCTTGTGCAGAAAGGCCCCGCTCTTGACGACGACATTGGAGCCGACGACGGTGTGCTCCCGGATTTCGGCGCCGGCCTCGACCTTCGCGTAGTCCCCGATGTACAGCGGGCCGCGCAGAACGGCGTCGGGATGCACCTCGGCACCCTCGGCCACCCACACGCCCGGGGAGAGCTCGAACCCGTCGATCTCGACGTCGACCTTGCCCTCGAGGACGTCGGCCTGGGCCTTCACATAGCTCTCGTGGGTGCCGACGTCCTCCCAGTAGCCCTCGGCGACATAGCCGTAGATCGGCTTGCCTTCCTTCATCAGCTGAGGAAAGACGTCACCGGACCAGTCCACAGGTACGTCGGCCTCGACATAGTCGAAGACCTCGGGCTCCATCACGTAGATGCCCGTGTTCACGGTGTCCGAGAAGACCTGGCCCCAGGTCGGCTTCTCCAGGAAGCGCTCGACCTTGCCCTCTTCATCGACGATGGTGATACCGAATTCAAGAGGATTGGGCACACGCGTCAGACAGACGGTGACCAGCGCGCCCTTTTCCTTGTGGAAGTTGATGAGCTCGGTGAGGTCGAAGTCGGTCAGGGCATCACCGGAGATGACAAGGAAAGCATCGTCCTTCAACGCCTCTTCGGCGTTCTTGACGCTTCCGGCGGTACCGAGTGGCTTCTCCTCATTGGCATAGGAGAGCTCCATGCCGAGCTCTTCACCGTCACCGAAGTAGTTCTTGACCAGAGAGGCCAGGAACTGGACGGTGACGACGGTCTCGTTGAGCCCATGCCTTTTGAGCAGCCTCAGAACGTGCTCCATGATCGGCCGGTTGGCCACCGGCAGGAGCGGCTTGGGCATGCTTGAGGTCATGGGACGAAGGCGTGTGCCTTCGCCTCCGGCCATCACGACGGCCTTCATGTCGGAAGCGTCCTCCTCTAAAGAGTTGACGGTCTAGCCGACTTCACCCGTCCAGATTGTCCCGCACTTTTCCGCCGGGGGCCATCGAGCCGCTTCGGCCGTGCCAAAGGACGAGTTCAATCGGCCATGGCGTCCGCACGGATCAGGCGGCGGACTTGTACCACGTAGAGGACTCCTGCCCACCAGTACAGCGTTGTACCCCATCCGGCGAACGCCCATCCGAAAATAGCAGCGAGTGACGAGATCCATCCAGTTCCGTCACTGAGCAGGAGGAGGGGGAAGGCGTACATCAGGTTGAACGTGGCCGCCTTGCCGAGGAAGTTCACCTGCGGCGGCGGATAACCGTGACGCCTGAGGATGCCCACCATCACCAGGAGAACCAGCTCCCGCAAGAGAAGTGCAGCCGTCAACCAGATCGGCAGAATCTCGCGCCAGGTGAGTCCGACCAGAGTCGACAGAATGTAGAGCCGGTCGGCCGCCGGGTCGAGCAGCCGGCCGAGGCTGCTGATCTGGTTCCACCTCCGGGCCAGCTTGCCGTCGAGGTAGTCGCTGATGCCGCTCAGCGCCAGTACCAGCAACGCCCAGCCGTCACTCTTCGGGCCTCCGAACTCAGGCCTGAGAATCAGCCACAGGAAGACCGGCACACCGACGAGCCGCGCCATGCTGAGGATGTTGGGGATGGTGAGGACCCGGTCCGTCTGGACCCGGGTCTCCTGGACCTCCACCCGGGGGCCTCCTGTGGGAAACGTGCCAACGATGCCCCCTGACCCTACCTCAACGCAAAAAAGCTCTGGCTCTTGGGCTGAGTGCCCAAGAGCCAGAGCTCTAAAAGGAGTTCGGCGGTGTCCTACTCTCCCACAGGGTCCCCCCTGCAGTACCATCGGCGCTGTAAGGCTTAGCTTCCGGGTTCGGAATGTAACCGGGCGTTTCCCTCACGCTATGACCACCGAAACACTATGAAACTCAGACCGGAAAACACACGGTCGTTGCCTCAGAACTAACACAGTGGACGCGAGCAAATATGGACAAGCCCTCGGCCTATTAGTACCGGTCACCTCCAGCGGTTACCCGCCTTCCAGATCCGGCCTATCAACCCAGTCGTCTACTGGGAGCCTTAACCCCTCAAAGGGGGTGGGAATACTCATCTCGAAGCAGGCTTCCCGCTTAGATGCTTTCAGCGGTTATCCCTCCCGAACGTAGCCAACCAGCCATGCCCTTGGCAGAACAACTGGCACACCAGAGGTTCGTCCGTCCCGGTCCTCTCGTACTAGGGACAGCCCTTCTCAATATTCCTACGCGCACAGCGGATAGGGACCGAACTGTCTCACGACGTTCTAAACCCAGCTCGCGTACCGCTTTAATGGGCGAACAGCCCAACCCTTGGGACCGACTCCAGCCCCAGGATGCGACGAGCCGACATCGAGGTGCCAAACCATCCCGTCGATATGGACTCTTGGGGAAGATCAGCCTGTTATCCCCGGGGTACCTTTTATCCGTTGAGCGACGGCGCTTCCACAAGCCACCGCCGGATCACTAGTCCCGACTTTCGTCCCTGCTCGACCCGTCGGTCTCACAGTCAAGCTCCCTTGTGCACTTACACTCAACACCTGATTACCAACCAGGCTGAGGGAACCTTTGGGCGCCTCCGTTACCCTTTAGGAGGCAACCGCCCCAGTTAAACTACCCATCAGACACTGTCCCTGATCCGGATCACGGACCCAGGTTAGACATCCAGCACGACCAGACTGGTATTTCAACGACGACTCCACAACCACTGGCGTGGCCGCTTCAAAGTCTCCCAGCTATCCTACACAAGCCGAACCGAACACCAATATCAAACTGTAGTAAAGGTCCCGGGGTCTTTCCGTCCTGCTGCGCGAAACGAGCATCTTTACTCGTAGTGCAATTTCACCGGGCCTATGGTTGAGACAGTCGAGAAGTCGTTACGCCATTCGTGCAGGTCGGAACTTACCCGACAAGGAATTTCGCTACCTTAGGATGGTTATAGTTACCACCGCCGTTTACTGGCGCTTAAGTTCTCAGCTTCGCCACACCGAAATGTGACTAACCGGTCCCCTTAACGTTCCAGCACCGGGCAGGCGTCAGTCCGTATACATCGCCTTACGGCTTCGCACGGACCTGTGTTTTTAGTAAACAGTCGCTTCTCGCTGGTCTCTGCGGCCACCCCCAGCTCACCAAGTAAATTGGATCACCAGGTGTGGCCCCCCTTCTCCCGAAGTTACGGGGGCATTTTGCCGAGTTCCTTAACCATAGTTCACCCGAACGCCTCGGTATTCTCTACCTGACCACCTGAGTCGGTTTAGGGTACGGGCCGCCATGAAACTCGCTAGAGGCTTTTCTCGACAGCATAGGATCATCCACTTCACCACAATCGGCTCGGCATCAGGTCTCAGCCTCATGTGCGACGGATTTGCCTATCGCACGGCCTACACCCTTACCCCGGGACAACCACCGCCCGGGATGGACTACCTTCCTGCGTCACCCCATCACTCACCTACTGCAAGTCTGGTTCGTCGGCTCCACCACTCCCCTTTGCCCGAAGGCTCCGGGGCGGCTTCACGGACTTAGCATCGCCTGGTTCGATGTTTGACGCTTCACAGCGGGTACCGGAATATCAACCGGTTATCCATCGACTACGCCTGTCGGCCTCGCCTTAGGTCCCGACTTACCCTGGGCAGATCAGCTTGACCCAGGAACCCTTAGTCAATCGGCGCACACGTTTCCCACGTGTGTATCGCTACTCATGCCTGCATTCTCACTCGTGAACCGTCCACCACTGCCTTCCGGCGCAGCTTCACCCGGCACACGACGCTCCCCTACCCATCACAGCCTCCGTTGGGAGTATTGCTGCAATGACACGACTTCGGCGGTACGCTTGAGCCCCGCTACATTGTCGGCGCGGAATCACTAGACCAGTGAGCTATTACGCACTCTTTCAAGGGTGGCTGCTTCTAAGCCAACCTCCTGGTTGTCTCTGCGACTCCACATCCTTTCCCACTTAGCGTACGCTTAGGGGCCTTAGTCGATGCTCTGGGCTGTTTCCCTCTCGACCATGGAGCTTATCCCCCACAGTCTCACTGCCGCGCTCTCACTTACCGGCATTCGGAGTTTGGCTAAGGTCAGTAACCCGGTAGGGCCCATCGCCTATCCAGTGCTCTACCTCCGGCAAGAAACACACGACGCTGCACCTAAATGCATTTCGGGGAGAACCAGCTATCACGGAGTTTGATTGGCCTTTCACCCCTAACCACAGGTCATCCCCCAGGTTTTCAACCCTGGTGGGTTCGGTCCTCCACGAAGTCTTACCTCCGCTTCAACCTGCCCATGGCTAGATCACTCCGCTTCGGGTCTTGAGCGTGCTACTGAAACGCCCTATTCGGACTCGCTTTCGCTACGGCTACCCCACCCGGGTTAACCTCGCAACACACCGCAAACTCGCAGGCTCATTCTTCAAAAGGCACGCAGTCACGAGACACCAAGCAAGCTTGATGTCCGACGCTCCCACGGCTTGTAGGCACACGGTTTCAGGTACTATTTCACTCCGCTCCCGCGGTACTTTTCACCATTCCCTCACGGTACTATCCGCTATCGGTCACCAGGGAATATTTAGGCTTAGCGGGTGGTCCCGCCAGATTCACACGGGATTTCTCGGGCCCCGTGCTACTTGGGTGTCTCTCAAACGAGCCGCTGACGTTTCGACTACGGGGGTCTTACCCTCTACGCCGGACCTTTCGCATGTCCTTCGCCTACATCAACGGTTTCTGACTCGTCCTGTCGCCGGCAGACGACAGAAGAGAGATCCCACAACCCCGCATGCGCAACCCCTGCCGGGTCTCACACGCATACGGTTTGGCCTCATCCGGTTTCGCTCGCCACTACTCCCGGAATCACGGTTGTTTTCTCTTCCTGCGGGTACTGAGATGTTTCACTTCCCCGCGTTCCCTCCACTTGCCCTATGTGTTCAGGCAAGGGTGACAGCCCATGACGACTGCCGGGTTTCCCCATTCGGAAACCCCCGGATCAAAGCCTGGTTGACGACTCCCCGGGGACTATCGTGGCCTCCCACGTCCTTCATCGGTTCCTGGTGCCAAGGCATCCACCGTGCGCCCTTAAAAACTTGGCCACAGATGCTCGCGTCCACTGTGCAGTTCTCAAACAACGACCAGCCACCCATCACCCCGCCCTACAAGGCGAGTTCACTGGGGCCGGCATCCGAAGACAGACCAAACGGCCGTGCCCTCAGACACCCAACAACGTGCCCGACCAGATCCCGTCCGGAGATCATGCGTTCCACGCTCCAAAAGAGCAGTACTTGCAGCCTCCGACCCGTGAACCCGGCCGAATAATCAACGTTCCACCCATGAGCAACCACCGTCGAACGTTTGCCGACGTAATGGCCCTGGACCACCAAGCAAGCTCGGCGGCCTAGATGCTCCTTAGAAAGGAGGTGATCCAGCCGCACCTTCCGGTACGGCTACCTTGTTACGACTTCGTCCCAATCGCCAGTCCCACCTTCGACAGCTCCCTCCCACAAGGGGTTGGGCCACCGGCTTCGGGTGTTACCGACTTTCGTGACGTGACGGGCGGTGTGTACAAGGCCCGGGAACGTATTCACCGCAGCAATGCTGATCTGCGATTACTAGCAACTCCGACTTCATGGGGTCGAGTTGCAGACCCCAATCCGAACTGAGACAGGCTTTTTGAGATTCGCTCCACCTCACGGTATCGCAGCTCATTGTACCTGCCATTGTAGCACGTGTGCAGCCCAAGACATAAGGGGCATGATGACTTGACGTCGTCCCCACCTTCCTCCGAGTTGACCCCGGCGGTCTCCTGTGAGTCCCCGTCACCCCGAAGGGCACGCTGGCAACACAGGACAAGGGTTGCGCTCGTTGCGGGACTTAACCCAACATCTCACGACACGAGCTGACGACAGCCATGCACCACCTGTACACCGACCACAAGGGGGCGACCATCTCTGGCCGTTTCCGGTGTATGTCAAGCCTTGGTAAGGTTCTTCGCGTTGCGTCGAATTAAGCCACATGCTCCGCTGCTTGTGCGGGCCCCCGTCAATTCCTTTGAGTTTTAGCCTTGCGGCCGTACTCCCCAGGCGGGGAACTTAATGCGTTAGCTGCGGCACCGACGACGTGGAATGTCGCCAACACCTAGTTCCCACCGTTTACGGCGTGGACTACCAGGGTATCTAATCCTGTTCGCTCCCCACGCTTTCGCTCCTCAGCGTCAGTAATGGCCCAGAGATCCGCCTTCGCCACCGGTGTTCCTCCTGATATCTGCGCATTTCACCGCTACACCAGGAATTCCGATCTCCCCTACCACACTCTAGCCTGCCCGTATCGAATGCAGACCCGGGGTTAAGCCCCGGGCTTTCACACCCGACGTGACAAGCCGCCTACGAGCTCTTTACGCCCAATAATTCCGGACAACGCTTGCGCCCTACGTATTACCGCGGCTGCTGGCACGTAGTTAGCCGGCGCTTCTTCTGCAGGTACCGTCACTTGCGCTTCTTCCCTGCTGAAAGAGGTTTACAACCCGAAGGCCGTCATCCCTCACGCGGCGTCGCTGCATCAGGCTTGCGCCCATTGTGCAATATTCCCCACTGCTGCCTCCCGTAGGAGTCTGGGCCGTGTCTCAGTCCCAGTGTGGCCGGTCGCCCTCTCAGGCCGGCTACCCGTCGTCGCCTTGGTGAGCCGTTACCTCACCAACAAGCTGATAGGCCGCGGGCTCATCCTTCACCGCCGGAGCTTTCAACCACCCAAGATGCCTTGGGCAGTGGTATCCGGTATTAGACCCCGTTTCCAGGGCTTGTCCCAGAGTGAAGGGCAGATTGCCCACGTGTTACTCACCCGTTCGCCACTAATCCCCACCGAAGTGGTTCATCGTTCGACTTGCATGTGTTAAGCACGCCGCCAGCGTTCGTCCTGAGCCAGGATCAAACTCTCCGTGAATGTTTACCCGTAATCGGGTGCACACATCACGAGAGCGGAGCGACCGCCGGAATAAGGCGATCGCTCACAGCGTCCTCGCTGTGTTTTTTCAAAGGAACCTCGTCCCAGCCGAATGGCCGGAGACGGGGTATCAACATATCTGGCGTTGATTTTTGGCACGCTGTTGAGTTCTCAAGGAACGGACGCTTCCTTTGTACTCACCCTCTCGGGCTTTCCTCCGGGCGCTTCCCTTCGGTGTTCCAAACACTATCAGTGTTTTTCCGTCTCCCTGACCACCGTCCTGCGGGCATGCAGAAGTTGATCGAGATAAGGTCTGACAAGTTTGGTTGCTGCCAGGCAAGGACACGTGGTCGCGTCACTCGGCCTCAAGCAGGAGTACGACTGTACACGGGGCCTCGAAGGCCGTGCAAATCCATGGGACTGGTGGTCTAGACCACCACCGGGTATCTTCCGTGCGGAACCCTCACTTCATCTGACATACGCTGCTGGACAGAGCCGTCCGAGACAGGCAGTGACGGCCCATATACGCAGCTCCACCCCTGGGAGGCTTCCCATGACCACCGTGACGTCCCCTCTTGCAGGACGCGCCATCGGACTGGCAGCAGTGCCGGATCCGGTCTTCTCCGGGGCCATGGTCGGCCCGGGCACCGCGATCGACCCCGTACGTGAACCGTCCGAGGCCGTCGCGCCCGTGGACGGAGTGATCGTCTCTCTCCACCCGCACGCGTTCGTCGTCGTGGACGAGACGGGGCACGGCGTGCTCGTGCACCTCGGCATCGACACCGTGCAGCTCAACGGCGAGGGCTTCGAACTGCTGGTGAACAAGGGTGACACCGTCACGCGCGGCCAGGCCGTCGTGCGGTGGAACCCGGCGGCCGTCGAGGCAGCCGGCAAGTCCGCGGTGTGCCCCGTCATCGCGCTGGAGGCCACGGCCGAGGCCCTCTCCGAGCTCCGTGACAACGGCGATGTGAAGGCCGGCGACAGTCTCTTCCTCTGGAAGTGACGTCAGCGCCGTCGTAGGACGGCAAACAGGCACGACAACCATCGCGGCGGCGGGACCCGCCGCACTATCGGAGACGGGTGAGATGGAGACAACGCTGCGAGGCGTCGGCGTGAGCCACGGTGTGGCGATCGGCGAGGTTCGGCATATGGGAACGGCGGTGCTGGAGCCGCCTGCCAAGCAGATACCGGCTGAGGACGCGGAGCGCGAACAGGGGCGTGCCCGCAAGGCCGTGGAGGCCGTCGCGGCCGACCTGATGGCGCGCGGCAACCTGGCGGGGGGCGAAGCCCAGGCGGTGCTCGAGGCGCAGGCCATGATGGCCCAGGACCCCGAGCTGATGGCTGATGTGGACCGCCGTATCGCTGTCGGCAGCACGGCCGAGCGTGCCGTGTACGACGCGTTCGCCGCGTACCGCGAGCTGCTGGCCGGTGCCGGTGAGTACCTCGCCGGGCGGGTCGCGGACCTCGACGACGTGCGGAATCGTATCGTCGCCCGGCTGCTCGGGGTGCCCATGCCGGGTGTCCCGGACAGCGACGAGCCGTATGTCCTGGTGGCGCGTGATCTCGCGCCCGCCGACACGGCTCTGCTGGACCCGACGCTCGTGCTGGGCTTCGTCACCGAGGAGGGCGGGCCGACCAGTCACAGTGCGATTCTGGCGCGGGCGCTCGGTGTGCCGGCCGTCGTGGCGCTGCCGGGTGCCGGTGAGCTCGCGGAGGGCACGGTCATCGCCGTCGACGGCAGTACCGGGGACATCTTCGTGAACCCGAGTGACGAGAAGAAGGCCGAGCTGGAGGCCGCTGCCGCTGAGCGGAAGGCTGCGCTCGCCGCGTCCACCGGTCCCGGTGCCACCGCGGACGGCCACAAGGTGCCGCTGCTCGCCAACGTGGGCGGTCCGGCGGACGTGCCCGCCGCCGTCGAGGCCGGTGCCGAGGGTGTGGGTCTCTTCCGTACCGAGTTCCTCTTCCTCGACGACAGCAAGAACGCCCCGACCGAGGAGAAGCAGGTCGAGGCCTACCGGCAGGTGCTGGAGGCCTTCCCGGAGGGGCGGGTCGTCGTTCGTGTGCTGGACGCGGGCGCGGACAAGCCGCTGGACTTCCTGACGCCGTCCGACGAGCCGAACCCGGCGTTGGGCGTGCGGGGGCTGCGGACGCTGCTCGACCACCCCGAGGTGCTGCGCACCCAGCTGACAGCGCTGGCGAAGGCTGCCGAGGGACTGCCCGTCTACCTTGAGGTCATGGCCCCGATGGTGGCCGACCGCGCCGATGCCAAGGCCTTCGCCGATGCCTGCCGGGAGGCGGGGCTCCGGGCGAAGTTCGGCGCGATGGTGGAGATTCCCTCGGCGGCGCTGCGGGCGCGGTCGATCCTTCAGGAGGTCGAGTTCCTGTCGCTGGGGACCAATGACCTCGCGCAGTACACCTTCGCGGCCGACCGTCAGGTGGGTGCGGTGTCCCGGCTCCAGGACCCGTGGCAGCCCGCGCTGCTCGACCTGGTCGCGCTGTCCGCGGAGGCGGCGAAGGCCGAGGGCAAGAGCTGTGGTGTCTGTGGCGAGGCCGCGTCCGACCCGCTGCTCGCCTGTGTCCTGACCGGTCTCGGGGTCACCTCTCTTTCCATGGGCGCCGCCTCCCTTCCTTATGTGCGGGCGACGCTGGCGAAGTACACGCTCGCCCAGTGCGAGCGGGCGGCCGCGGCCGCCCGGGCTGCGGACAGCGCCGACGAGGCGCGCGCCGCCGCTCAGGCGGTGCTGTCCGGCGAGTAGTCGGGCGGGGTCGGCCGATCGACGGTTCTGAGAGGGCGCTCCACCGGTGGGTGGGGCGCCCTCTCTTCGTATGTCAGTGGCTGTGGTGCGCTGTCGGTCCTTCCGGTCCGAGGTCGGGCGGGACGCAGTAGTCGACGTCCGATTCCGGGGAGATCAGGTCGCCGGAGTCGATGTCGGTGCAGTAGGCGTCGAAGACTTCTCCGGCGGTGAGGGGTTCGAGGTGGTCGCCGCGCAGGCGCCAGCCGTAGATGCGGTCGGTGGTCCCTGGGGTGCTGGTGCGCATGACCAGTCCGCCGGGGCTCTGGGTGGCGATGCCGAGTGCCAGGACGGTGGTGAATTCGAGGGCTTCGGCTTCGTCGAGTTGGACGGAGCCGTCGCTGTTCTCGTCGGAGTGGAGGACGGAGACGAGGGTTTCCGGGGTGCCGGTGATGCTGCACACGAGGTGGTGTTCGCCTGGCTGTGCGGTGTCGAGGATCCGGACGAGGAGGTCCGAGGCCCGGGTGAAGGCGGCGCGGCCGATGTCCTCCCCGCAGGAGCCGCAGCTGCCGAGGCGGGCGAGGAGTGTGGTCGCGTACTCCCAGGTGGCCTGGCGTACGGCCTCGTCCACGAGGGCGGGCACCAGGTCGGTCAGGGGCTGGCCCTCGTAGGGCAGTGCCGGCCCGGTGGAGGCGAGTTCCGCGGTGAAGCGGGTGCGGCTGGACGGGATGTCCGGGTTCAGGCCCGTCTCCTCGCAGAACTCGGCGTACTCCTGTGGGTCGAAGAGGGCGACGGTGGTGTGGCTGCCCTGTGAGGCGCGGGTCCTCAGGAGGTCTTCGACCTGTTTCAGGTAGGTGGCGTGGTCGTCGAAGGTGAAGCTGCGGTAGCGCCGCATGGCGCGGAAGTCGTGTTCGTCGGTGAGCAGGCCGATGGTGCCGGCGATTTCGCGGCGCAGGACGCGTCGCATTGTCTGGTGGCCGGTGTGCGCCATGTTTCCCCCTGTGCGCAGTCGATCAATGCTCACTCACAGTAACCGGCGGCACTGACAACGGCGTCCGGGCGAGGCGTGCCCGGATCACGCGGTGCTGAATTGCGCAGGTCAGGGCGATGGCTGTGCCGAAGGTGGCCCAGCCTGCGGGGCCGGTGGCGATGGCCGCCGTGACCGCGAGTGGGCCGAAGGTGCGCTGGACGGACTGGGCCAGGCCGTGGACGCCGAGGTAGGCGCCCTGGGCGGTGTCGGGGGCGAGTGCTACGGAGAGTTCCCAGGAGATGGTGGCGTGGAGCATCTCGGCCGTGGTGAAGGCGGCTGCCGCGGCGGTGAGGAGCAGTGTGGCGGTGACGGCTCCGCCGGTGGCCGCGAGTGCCATGGCGAGGCCGCCCAGGCCGAAGGCGAGGGAGAGCGGGAGCAGGAGGTTCCGGGCGGCGGCCGTGGTGGTGCCGAAGCGGGCGAGCGGGACCTGGAGGGCCACGACCATGACGTTGTTGAGGACCATCAGGAGGGGTGCCAGTCCGTTCGGTGCGTTGCTCGCGTGGGCGATCCACAGGGGCAGGCCGACCTTGAACATGGCGTCGTCGAGGAAGAGCACGGTCTCGGTGGCGACGTAGGCGAGGTAGGTGCGGTCGCGCCAGGGGTTCGCCGGTCTGGTGGTGAGGGTCGTGTGCTTCGAACCGGTGACCGTGCGGGACGGGGAGGCGGGTTCGCCGCAGCGCAGGGTGAGGAGTGCCGAGACAACGAAGGACAGTGCGTCGCCGGCCAGGAGCCACTGGTAGGCGCTGGTCGCGCCGAGCGCCAGGGCCGCTGCCGCGGCGAGGCCGCCCAGGGCCCAGCCCGCGTTGGCGATCGTCCGGTGGAATGCCTGGTAGCGGACGCGGTCGGGGCCGGCGACGCGGGTGGCGTACAGCTTGGTGAGGATGCTCGCGGCGCGGTCTCCGAGGCTGCCGACCGCCGAGAAGGCGATGAGCAGGGCGTAGTGGTCGGTGGTGAGCAGGGCGCAGGAGGCCAGGGCGCGCAGGAGCTGGACGATCAGCAGGATCCGGGTGATCGGGAAGCGGTCGGCGAGCTTGCCGCCCAGAGGGGCGCCCGCGATGCCGACGGCGCCCGCGGCCGCGGCGAGCGTGCCGACCTCGGCGAGGGAGAGATCGGAGACGTAGGTGAAGTAGAGGACCGACACGGAGGCCCACAGGCCGCTGCCGACGCGGTCGACGAGCGCGATGACGAGCATTCTTCGTCCGTCGCGCCCGCCGGGAATGCTTCTCGACCATGCTGCCGTGCGCCGTGTCGGATGCACCGCTCCCCCTGTCTCCTTGCTTTTCATTTATGTACTGATACATACTGTGCAACGTGGCAACACAATATGGGATCAGTGGTACGACGGCCAAGGGAATTGCCGCGTCCGTCGAACGGGCCGTGGCCGACGGCTCCTTGGCGCCCGGGGTCGCGCTGCCTCCGGTGCGGCGGCTCGCGGACGGGCTGGGGGTGAGTCCGGGGACCGTCGCGACGGCGTACAAGGAGCTGCGGCAGCGCGGGATCGTGGTCACCCGGGGGCGGGGTGGGACCGTGGTGGCATCGGCGCCGGCCGTGGCGTCACGGCGGCCGCCCAAAGTGCCCGAGGGGCTGCGGGACTTGGCGGGCGGTCATCCCGATCCGCGGCTGCTTCCCGCTCTGGTGCCGCCGTCCAGGCTCTCCCCCGGGGCTCGCTCGCACCGGTCGGCGCCTCGGCTGGCGCGGCTCGAGGATGTCGTACGCGAGTGGCTGGGGTCCGACGGGGTGCCTGTGGAGCAGGTGACCTTCGCTCATGGGGCGCTGGATCTGGTCGGGCGGCTGCTCTCCGTGGAGTTGCGGCCCGGGGACGTCGTCGCGATGGAGGATCCCGGGTACCACCATCTGCTGGACCTGGTCACGGCATCGGGGCTGCGCATGGTTCCCGTGGCGGTCGACGACGAGGGGGTGCGGCCCGATGCCCTGCGCGATGCGCTGCGGGGCGGTGCGCGCGCTGTCGTATGCAGTCCTCGGGCGCAGAATCCGTACGGCGGTCGCTTTTCCGTGGAGCGTCGGGACGCGCTGCTCGGTGTGCTCCGGGAGCATCCCGAGGTGCTGGTCGTGGAGAACGATCACGCCTCGGCCGTCGCCGACGCGCCGCTGTGGACGCTGGCCGGCGGGGGGCTGTCGCGCTGGGTGCATGTGCGGACGGTGAGCAAGTTCCTGGGGACGGACCTGCGGTGGGCGGCCGCGGCCTGTGACCCGATCACGCTGGCGCGGCACGACGGGCGGCTGTTGCTGACCTCCGGTTGGGTCAGTCATCTGCTCCAGGAGACGGTGTTCGGGCTGCTCGTGGACGAGGGCACGCGCGCGTTGGTGGCTCGTGCGCGGGAGACCTATGCCGTGCGCCGGAGCGGACTGGTGCGGGAGCTCGGTGAGCGGGGCATCGAGGCGCACGGGGTGAGCGGGATGAACGTGTGGGTGCCGGTCCGGGACGAGTCGGCGGTGGTGAACGGACTGCGGTCGCACGGCTGGTGGGTCGCGGCCGGGGCCCGGTTCCGGCTGTCGTCCGGTCCTGGGGTGCGGATCACGGTCGCCGAGCTGGAGGCGGCCGACGCGGCGCGGCTGGCCTCGGACTTCGCCCGTGTGCTGGGTGAGTCCGAGGCCACGTACGGTGGTTGATCCGCCGGGTCAGGCGCGTTTGCGGGCCAGGTTCTCGTAGAAGTGGAGCAGGTCGAGGTTGTCGATGGAGCCGGCGTTGACGGCCTTTTCCAGGGGGGTGCCCTGGAGGAGGCGTTTGACGGGGACCTCGATGCGCTTTCCGGTGAGGGTGTGCGGGATGCCGGGGACCTCGATGACCTCGTCGGGGATGTGGCGGGGTGAGAGGTTCTCGCGGATGGTCCGCTTGATGCGGTCCAGGAGTGCCTGGTCGAGGACGGCTCCGGGGGTCAGGTGCACGAAGAGCGGCATCCAGTAGCCGCCGTCGGACTGTTCGATGCCGATGACCAGGGATTCCTTGATCTCGGGGAGTCGCTCCACGGCCTCGTAGATGTCGGCGGAGCCCATGCGGACGCCCTGGCGGTTGAGCGTCGAGTCGGAGCGGCCGTGGATGACGACCGAGCCGCGCGAGGTGACGGTGATCCAGTCGCCGTGGCGCCACACATCGGGGTAGGTGTCGAAGTAGCTGTCGTGGTAGCGGCTGCCGTCGGGGTCGTTCCAGAAGTGGATCGGCATCGAGGGCATGGGGTTGGTGACGACGAGTTCGCCGACCTCGTCGATGAGCGGTTCGCCGCTGGGGTCCCAGGACTGGAGGTCGGTGCCGAGGCCGGGGGCCTGGAGTTCGCCGATGTACACGGGCAGGGTCGGTACGGCGCCCGCGAAGCAGGAGCACACGTCCGTGCCGCCGCTGACGGAGGCGATCCACAGGTCCTCGCGGACCTCGTCGTGCAGCCAGCGGAAGCCGTCGGGCGGGAGCGGTGAGCCGGTGGTGGCCACGCACCGCACCTTGGAGAGGTCGAAGTCGCGTCCCGGGTGCACGTCGGCCTTGCGGCAGGCCATGACGTACGCGGCGGAGGTGCCGTAGAGGGTGGCGCCCGTGCGTTCGGCGACGCGCCACTGGGCGCCGGTGTCGGGGTAGCCGGGGCTGCCGTCGTAGAGGACGACGGTCGTGCCGGTGAGGAGGCCGGAGACGAGGAAGTTCCACATCATCCAGCCGGTGGACGTGTACCAGAAGAAACGGTCCTCTGGGCCCAGGTCGCAGTGCAGGCCGAGCTGTTTGAGGTGTTCGACGAGGATGCCGCCCTGGGACTGGACGATGGCCTTGGGGAGGCCGGTCGTGCCCGAGGAGTACAGCACCCAGAGGGGGTGCGCGAAGGGCACCTGTTCGAAGACCGGTTCGGTGTCCGTGCTCGTGAGGGCCGACCACTCCAGGGCGCCTTCGGGGGCTTGGGTGCCGAGGAGCGGGATGTGGACGACGGCGCGCAGGGAGGGCAGTTCGCGGCGGAGTTCGGCGACGGTGTCGCGGCGGTCGTGCTCCTTGCCGCCGTAGCGGTAGCCGTCGACGGTGAACAGGATCACCGGTTCGACCTGCTGGAAGCGGTCCAGGACGCTGCGGGCGCCGAAGTCGGGGGCGCAGGAGGTCCAGACGGCGCCGACGGCGGCCGTGGCGAGGAGGGCGACCACTGCTTCCGGGATGTTCGGGAGGTAGCCGCTGACACGGTCTCCCGGCCGCACGCCGAGGGCCCGCAGCTCGGCGGCCAGGGAGCCGACCTGGCGGCGCAGCTCGGACCAGGTCACCGGGCGCGGCTCATGGGTCTCGTCGACGTACAGGAGGGCCGGTTCGTCCGCGCGGGTGTCGGCGGCGCGCAGGGCGTGCTCGGCGTAGTTGAGGGTGGCTCCGGGGAACCACTCGGCGCCGGGCATCGAGCGGTCGCCCAGCACGCGCGCGTAGGGGGTCGAGAACCGGACGTCGAACCACTGGGTGACGGCCTTCCAGAACGTCTCCAGCTCGTCCACCGACCAGCGGTGCAGGGCCGCGTAGCCGCCGTCGGCCGGGGCGCCGTGGTGCTCGGCCGCCCATGCCTGGAACCTGGTGACCTGGGACCGGGCGATGCGCTGCGGATCTGGCTGCCAGAGCGGCTGGGGGTTCACGGTCGACATGGGGCGGCTCCCGGACTCTGCGCGTCGTGTGCGTCTCCCGCGCACGGGCAAGGGGTGTGCGCGTGACGCGGCTGACAGGGACGATGCCATGTGATCAACTTCTACGCCAGGGTGCGGCCCACATAGTCCGTGTCGTGAAGATGTGGTCCCGGCACGGGTGAACGGAAGTTGAACGGCACACGCGTGTGGGGCAGTGAGTGGCAGGGTGAACAGCATGAACGGTCGTGACCTGGTGCGTTCGGTGAAGGCGGTCGGCTCTGCGGGGTCGCCCCAGGGGTTGCGTACCGTGCGGGCGGCGTGGCGCAGGCGGCGTACCGACGCCGCGGGGCTGCCGGCCCGGGGGGCCGAGCGGGCCCGGGTGCCGGGGCCGGTGCAGAGCGCCGAGCCTGGGCCCGGCGGGGGTGTCGTCCGGTTCGCCCGGTCCGAGCTGCGGATCACGGTCGCGGTGAACGGGGCGGTCTTCTGGGGCTGGGACGGGGCCGGACCCGAGCCGTCGTACGCGCTGGCGGGCCGCTGCCCGGAGCCGGATCCCCGTGCGGTCCTCGAGCCGGACAAGGACGACGGCTGGCGGGTTGTGTCCGAGCGGGCGACCGTGGTGGTGTCGCGGCACGGCGCGGTCGAGGTGCGTACGCCCGGTGGGGTGACCGTGCGCCGGGATCTGCCGCCCCGGTGGTGGGAGCCGGTGGAGGGCGGTACGGCGCGCTGGATGCAGCGGTCCGAGGTGGCCGCCGACGCGCGGTTCTTCGGGCTCGGGGGCCGGGCGTCGGGGCCGCGGCTGCGGGACGGCAAGTACCGGCTGTGGAACACCGATCCGGGCCGGGCCTTCGGGCCGGGCGACGACCCGCTGTACGTCACGATGCCGGTGCAGCTGGTCGTCGCCGACGTCACCACCCATCTCGTGTTCCACGACACCTCCTGGGACGGCACCGTGACCCTCCACGAGGGCGAGGAGGGTGCGGGGTCCGGGCACGACCGGGTCGGGACCTCCGAGCTGCGGATGGACGGCGGTCCGCTGCGCTGCTGGGTGATGGTGGGCACCCCCGCGCGCGTGCTGCTCGCGTGGGCCTCCCTCACCGGTGCGCCCGCCCTGCCGCCGTCGTGGGCGCTCGGCCATCATCACGCCCGCTGGGGCTTCGGCAGCGAGCAGGAGGTGCGCCGGATCGTCGCCGGGTACCAGGAGCGCGGTCTGCCGCTCGACGCCGTCCATCTGGACATCGACCACTTGGACGAGCACCAGGTGTTCACGGTGGACCAGGAGCGCTTCCCCAAGCTGCCCCAACTGGCCGGGGAGCTGCTGCGGGACGGGATCCGGCTGGTGTCGATCGTGGACCCCGCGGTCAAGGCGGCGCCGGGCAACGCGGTGTTCGACAGCGGGACGGCCGAGGACGCCTTCGTGAAGGACGCGGCCGGACAACTCGTGGAGGGGGTCGTGTGGCCCGGGGAGGCGGTCTATCCGGACTTCACACGCGCGCGCGTGCGTGAGTGGTGGGGCCGTCTCTACCAGGAGCGGCTCACGGCGGGCTTCGCTGGCTTCTGGCACGACATGAACGAGCCCACGTCGTTCACCGCCTTCGGGGAGTCCACGCTGCCGCGCTCGGCCCGGCACGCCCTCGAGGGCAGGGGCGGCGACCACCGGGAGGCGCACAACGTCTACGCCCTGTGCATGGCCCGGGCCGGCTATGAGGGGCTGCGCGCCCTCGTGCCGGACGAGCGGCCCTTCCTGTTCTCGCGCTCCGGCTGGGCCGGCATGCAGCGCTACGGCGGCACCTGGTCCGGTGACGTGGCCACCGGCTGGCCCGGTCTGCGGGCCTCGCTGTCCCTCGTGATGGGGCTCGGGCTGTGCGGGGTGCCGTACTCGGGGCCGGACGTGGGCGGCTTCGACGGGAGCCCGTCGCCCGAGCTGTATCTGCGCTGGTTCCAACTGGGCGCCTATATGCCGCTGTTCCGTACGCACGCGAGTCTGCGGGCGGGCCGCAGGGAGCCCTGGGAGTTCGGGGCCGAGGTGCTGGAGCACGCGCGTGTGGCGCTCGTGGAACGCCGGCGGCTGCTGCCGTACTTCATGACGCTCGCGCAGTTGGCCCGCCGTACCGGGGCGCCCTACGTACGGCCCTTGTGGTGGTCCGCGCCCGAGGACCGCGCCCTGCGGGACTGCGAGGACGCCTTCCTGCTCGGCGACAGCCTGCTGGTGGCCCCGGTGCTCGATCCGGGCGGCGACCGGCGGGCGGTCCAGTTGCCGCGCGGGCGCTGGTACGACACGACGACCGAGCAGGCGTACGACGGACCGGGGCAGGTGCTCGTCGACGCCCCGCTGTCGCGGATCCCGGTGCTCGCGCGCGCGGGTGCCGTCCTTCCGGTACGGGGCGCCGACGGCGGTCTCGAACTGGAGGTGTGGGCGCCCGCCCGGGGCCGGAGCGGGGGCGGACTGGTCGTGGTGGACGCGGGCGACGGGTGGGACGAACCGGAGATCGAACGCTACGTCGCCCGCTGGCAGGGCCGGAAGGTGGTCGTTCAGCGGGAGGGTGAGGACGGCGTGAGCGCGCCGTCCCTCCCGGTGCGGCTGCGCGGGCTCGGGGCGCGCTGAGTCTCAGACGTAGCGGCCCTCGAACCAGGCCCGGACGGCCACGGTGTGCAGGGGGAAGGCAAGTTCCTCGGGCCGGCGCAGGAGGTGCCAGCCCTCCGTCTCGTTCGTGGCGGCGGACTGCGGGAGGCCGTCGGCGGGGCGCTCCGGCAGCACCCCGAACAGGAGCAGGTGGCCGTCGGGCGAGCTGAGCGCGTCGACGAGCCGTACGTCGCGGCTCGCCGCCTCGATGCCGGTCTCTTCCCTCAGTTCGCGGACCAGGGCGTGCCGCCAGTCCTCGCGGTCGTCGACGAAGCCGCCGGGCAGGGCGATGCCTCCGCGCGCGGGGGCGACGGTCCGGGTGATGACGACGAGGGCGGTGCCCTGGGTGTCGTACACGGGCTGGAGCGCGACGGCGACCGGCAGGGGGTTGCGGTAGGCCACGGTGGCGCAGACGGGACAGGTGCGGGGCCAGCCCGCGACGCCCTCTCCGTAGGGCGCTCCGCAGCTCGAACAGTGGGAGCCGGGCGCGGAGTTGGGGATGGAGTGCAGAGTTTCGGACACGCGGCGGACTGTATCCGATCACCGGTGGCCTCGATTCCGCTGGGCCCCCTGCCTCTTCGCGGCCGCCCGTGCGACACTTCTGACGATCCGTCAGATGCCGTCCGTCAGATCTGCTCCGGGGAGGGACGTTGGCACGCACGCGTACACCAGTGGTCACCGGATGGTTCACCGGTGACGGAGACGACTTCACGCTTCTCGGGACCCGCTGCTCCGCCTGCGCCT
Organism: Streptomyces sp. LS-MS-L19; assembly: GCF_058382285.1. Lineage (NCBI taxonomy): Bacteria > Bacillati > Actinomycetota > Actinomycetes > Kitasatosporales > Streptomycetaceae > Streptomyces > Streptomyces sp. LS-MS-L19. Next base: position 1,621,170 of record NZ_JBYCLL010000001.1, read on the forward strand.
CGGTGTTCTTCCCGCGCGAGGACGGCCATTGCCGCAACCCCGGATGCGTCGGTGGCGAGCTGGCGGAGATTCCCCTTTCGCGGCGCGGGCGGGTCTGGTCCTACACGGACAGCCGGTACCGGCCGCCGTCACCCTATGTGACCGATCCGGAACTTCCGTGGGAGCCGTACACGTTGATCGCTGTGGAGCTGGCCGCGGAGCGGATCGTGGTGCTGGGGCAGGCCGTTCCCGGGGTCACCGTCGCCGATCTGACGGTGGGGGCGGAGGTGGAGGTCGTCCCCGGTGTCCTGCATGAGGACGGGGAAACGGTGTTCACGACATGGCGGTGGCGGCCGACGGGGGTGACGGTATGACGGGAGAGGTGGCGGTGCTCGGCGCGGGCATGCACCCGTGGGGCAAGTGGGGGCGCGGTTTCGTCGAGTACGGCGTGGTGGCGGCCCGCGCGGCGCTGGCCGACGCGGGTCTGGAGTGGCGGGACGTCGGTTCGATCGTCGGCGCGGACACCGTGCGGGGCGGTTATCCGGGCTATGTGGCGGGGGCGACCTTCGCCAAGGCGCTGGGCTGGCAGGGGGCCCGGGTCGCCAGTGTCTACGCGGCGTGCGCGTCCGGGGCGCAGGCGGTCGCCGCCGCGCGGGCGCAGATCCTCGCGGGCCTCGCCGACGTGGTGCTGGTGGTGGGCGCCGACGCGGCTCCCAAGGGTTTCTTCCGGCCTGCCGGCGGCGACCGGCCCGACGATCCGGACTGGCTGCGGTTCCGGGTGCTCGGGGCCACCAACCCCACCTATTTCGGGCTGTACGCGCGGCGGCGGATGGCCGTGCACGGAGACACTCCCGAGGACTTCGCGCAGGTCAAGGTGAAGAACTCCGCGATGGGCGCGCTGAATCCGAACGCGCGCTACCGGAAGCGGGTCACCGCGGACGAGGTCGCGGCCTCGGCGGTGGTGGCCGATCCGCTGCGGCTGCTCGACATCTGCGCCACGTCGGACGGCGGGGCGGCGCTGGTGCTCTCCAGCATGGAGTTCGCGCGTCGGCGGGGTGCCACCGCGTCCGTGCGGATCAGGGCGGTGTCGACGGTGACGCCGACGTATCCGAACACCGTGCTGGATCTGCCGGACATCGCTACGGACTCCGCGGCGGCGGTCGAGCCGGCCGAGCGGACTTTCCGTGGGTCGATCGCGCACGCCGCCTACCAGGAGGCCGGCATCGGGCCGGAGGATCTCTCGCTCGCCGAGGTGTACGACCTCTCCACCGCGCTCGAACTGCAGTGGTACGAGGACCTCGGTCTGTGCGGGGAGGGCGAGGGCGCGAAGCTCCTGCGCGAGGGGGCCACGGCGGCGGGCGGGCGCATACCCGTCAACATGAGCGGCGGGCTCGCCTCCTTCGGCGAGGCGGTCCCGGCCCAGGCGATCGCCCAGGTGTGCGAGCTCACGTGGCAGTTGCGGGGCGACGCGGGCCAACGGCAGGTGGAGCACGCGCGCGTGGGGATCACCGCGAACCAGGGGCTGTTCGGGCACGGGTCGGCGGTGATGGCGGTGCGGTGACCGAGGGACCGCGTTCACGCTGCGTGAGGGCCGGCGAGGTGCCGGGCAGGCCGGAGGGTGGTTCCACCTTCCGTCGTCGAGGCCGGGCGGGCGGGCGTTGCAACCGTTGCCGTCGGCGACCTTGACGCCCCCCGGGGCCCGGTGAACACTTCCGGTGTCGGTCGACATCGCCGTACATTCTCGGCGTTCCAGGCACCACGCCGCGCGGGCCCCCCACGAGCCAAGGCCCGAACCCCCCACGGGCGATTCGGCCGCGACGGCACGCTCGTCGCGGACGCCGGGCGGGGCGCGGGATCCTCCCTGCCCTCGGCAGTTCGCCAAGGGAACCGCAACCCCTGCACGGAGGAGGACCGGGGCGGGACCGTCCCGGGCCAGGGCCTAGGAGCCGCCATGAGCAACGGAGACGTATTCCTCGGTGAGGTCATCGGTACGGCGATTCTGATCCTCTTCGGCGCCGGTGTGGTAGCCGCCGTCGTACTCAACTACTCCAAGGCGAAGGACGCCGGCTGGGTCGTCATCGCCTTCGGCTGGGGCTTCGGCGTGCTGGCCGGGGCGTACACCGCGGCCCCGCTGTCCGGCGGGCATCTCAACCCCGCCGTGACCCTCGGGATCGCCGTCGACACCGGGGACTGGGACCAGGTACCGATCTACATCGCCGGGCAGATGGTGGGCGCCATGCTCGGGGCGGTCCTGTGCTGGCTGACCTACTACGCGCAGTTCCAGGCCAACGCCGAGGAGGAGATCGCCCAGCCCACGCTCGGGATCTTCTCCACCGGGCCCGCGATCCGCAATCCCGTGGCGAACCTGATCACGGAGATCATCGCGACCGTCGGTCTGGTGCTGCCGATCCTGGCCTTCGGGCTCACCAAGGGGCTCGGCGAGTCGGGTACCGCGGTCCTGGTCGTCGCGTTCCTGGTGGTCGGCATCGGTCTGTCGCTCGGCGGGCCCACCGGATACGCCATCAACCCGGCCCGTGACCTGGGCCCGCGTATCGTCCACGCCCTGCTGCCGATCCCCAACAAGGGGACCTCGGACTGGGGTTATGCGTGGATACCGGTGGTGGGACCGCTGATCGGCGGGGCGCTGTCCGGGGTGATCTTCAACGCTGCCTTCTGAGACACCGACCCGGACACCGACCCTCCGCAACACCGGCCTACAGAACACGCCTTGTGCAGGAACCGACGAAGGGGACGTCATGACGGACAAGTTCGTCGCCGCTATCGACCAGGGCACCACCTCCAGCCGCTGCATCATCTTCAACCAGGACGGCGCGATCGTGGCCGTCGACCAGCGCGAGCACCGCCAGATCTTCCCCAAGCCCGGCTGGGTGGAGCACGACGCCACCGAGATCTGGTCCAAGGTGCAGGCCGTGGTCGCCGGCGCGATCGCCAAGGCCGGGCTCCGTGCCGACCAGCTCAGCGCGCTCGGCATCACCAACCAGCGGGAGACGACGGTCCTGTGGGACCGCGCCACCGGCAAGCCCGTGCACAACGCGATCGTGTGGCAGGACACCCGCACCGCGGCCCTGACCAACCAACTGGGCGGCTCGGACGGTCAGGACCGGTTCCGCGAGCAGACCGGGCTGCCGCTGGCCACCTACTTCTCCGGCCCGAAGGCGGCCTGGCTGCTGGACAATGTGCCGGGGCTGCGTGCGCGGGCCGAGAACGGCGAGATCGCCTTCGGCACGATCGACTCGTGGCTGATCTGGAACCTCACCGGCGGCACGGACGGCGGCCGGCACGTCACCGACGTGACCAACGCCGGGCGGACCATGCTGATGAACCTGGAGACCCTCCAGTGGGACCAGTCGATCCTGTCCGCCATGAACGTGCCGGACGCCGTGCTCCCCGAGATCAGGTCGTCCGCCGAGGTCTACGGCACCGCCGTCGGCCAACTCGCGGGCGTGCCCGTGGCGTCCGCGCTGGGCGACCAGCAGGCCGCGGTGTTCGGGCAGGCCTGCTACGACGTGGGCACGGCGAAGAACACGTACGGCACGGGTTCCTTCCTGCTGCTCAACACCGGCAGCCGGCCGGTGCCGTCGAAGAACGGGCTGCTGACGACCATGGGGTACAAGATCGGCTCCGAGGCGCCGGTCTACTGTCTGGAGGGGTCGATCGCCATCACGGGCGCCCTGGTGCAGTGGTTCCGCGACCAGCTCGGCATCATCCGTACCGCCGATGAGATCGAGCCTCTGGCGGCGAGCGTCGAGGACAACGGCGGCGCGTACATCGTGCCGGCCTTCTCCGGTCTGTTCGCGCCCTATTGGCGCTCGGACGCGCGCGGGGTCGTCACGGGGCTCACCCGGTACGTCACCAAGGCGCATCTCGCGCGGGCCGTACTGGAGGCGACGAGCTGGCAGACGCGCGAGGTCGTGGACGCCATGTACCAGGACTCCGGGGTGCAGATCACCACCCTGAAGGTCGACGGCGGCATGACCAAGAACAACCTGCTGATGCAGCACCAGGCCGATGTCCTTGACGTGCCCGTGGTCCGGCCGAAGGTCTCCGAGACCACGTGTCTGGGCGCCGCGTACGCGGCCGGGCTCGCCACGGGCGTGTGGAACGACCTCGACGAGCTGAAGTCCCACTGGCAGAAGGACGTCGAGTGGACGCCGGACATGGAGGCGTCCGTCCGGGACCGCCAGTACCACAACTGGCGCAAGGCCGTGGAGAAGAGCTTCGGCTGGGAGGAGGACGGCGAGAACTAGGCACACGCGTGTGGGGCCGTCGAGCCGCGGCCCGTACCCCTGTCGGCGGGGGTTCGGGCCGCACCCGCGCACGAGGGGCCGCGCCGGTGCCTCAAGTGCCGCGCCGGCGCTTCAGGTGGTGACCGGTCGGCGGTGGCGTGCCGAGAAGGCCATCGCGTGCTGGACGACGCCCACGAGGACCTCCTTGACCGACTGCTTGTCCCGGGCGTCGCACAGCACGACCGGTACGTCCTCGTCGAGGTCGAGGGCCTGCCGTACGTCCTCCTCGGGGTAACGGATCGCCCCCTCGAAGCAGTTGACGCCCACGAGGAAGGGGATGGAGCGCCGCTCGAAGTAGTCGACGGCGGCGAAGCAGTCCTCCAGGCGGCGGGTGTCGGCGAGCACGACGGCTCCGAGGGCGCCCTCGGAGAGCTCGTCCCACATGAACCAGAACCGCTCCTGTCCCGGCGTGCCGAACAGGTAGAGCACCAGGTCCTCGCGCAGGGTGATGCGGCCGAAGTCCATGGCGACGGTCGTGGTGCGCTTGCTCTCCACGCCGCTGATGTCGTCGACCGGGCGGCCTGCCTCGGTGAGCAGTTCCTCGGTGCGCAGCGGCCTGATCTCGCTGACCGCGCCCACGAGCGTGGTCTTGCCCACGCCGAAGCCGCCGGCCACCAGGATCTTGAGCGTGACGGGCTCGACCGGGGCCTTTCCGCGCTCAGAACGCCCGAAGATCATTGGTCTTTTTCTCCTGCTTGCTGGGGTTGTCGTTCAGGCGCGGGCCGGAGGGTCGGTCACAGGGCCCTCAGACCGTTGATCACATCGCGCAGGATGCTTTCGTCAGGGAGCTCGGCGGGCGGCACCGGCCGGTTCACATGGACCCACTCGGAGTCGACGAGGTCACCGATCAGGACCCGTACGACCCCGACGGGCAGGTCGAGTTCGGAGGACAGCTCGGCGACCGACTGGGGGGTGTCCCGGCACAGGTCGACGATGTCCACGTGCTCCGGGGACAGCGACTGGTCCCCTTCGGGATCGTCCGCGTGGGGTTCGGCCACGACGACCGCGATGAGGTCGAGACGGTGCTGGCCGACACTTGTGGTGCGGCCGCGTGTCATGGCGTACGGACGGACCACCGGTCCGGCCTCGTCGTCGAACCAGTGGCTTCTTCCCTGTCCTTCTGTGCTCATGCCATCTCACTACCCGCCCTGAGGCAGATCGGTGCGCGGGGCGGCACCGAGATGCACACCGACCCGCTTGACCAGGAGCGTCATCTCGTACGCGACGAGGCCCACGTCCGAGTCGGCGTCCGAGAGGACGGCGAGGCAGCTGCCGTCGCCGGCGGCCGTCACGAACAGGAAGGCGTCGTCCAGCTCGACCACGGTCTGGCGGACGTTGCCCGCCTCGAAGTGCCGGCCCACACCCTTGGCGAGGCTGTGGAAGCCGGACGCCACGGCAGCGAGGTGCTCGCTGTCCTCGCGGGTCAGGTCCTGGGACACACCGGTCGGGAGGCCGTCGCTGGAGAGCACCAGGGCCTTGCGGATGCTCGCGACGCGCTCCACCAGGTCGTCGAGGAGCCAGTTCAGCTCGCCGGACTTGTCGGTCGCCTTCGGTGCGGTCATCGACCGTCCCCCTTAGTCGTTCGTTGTGGTGCTGTGCCGCCGGACGTGTCGTCGCCCGCGGCGTTCTCCTCACGGCCGCGCTGCCAGCCGCGCTGGAGCGAGGCCATACGGCTGCGTACCTCGTCGGCGTCCCGGTCGGCGGGCTCCGCCTGCTTCTGGGGGCGCCGGTCGGGGGCCTGCTTCAGCTGCGGGGCCAGGTTCGCCTGCCGGACGCGGCGGGGCAGCGGGGTGGTGCCGGAAGCGGAGTCCTGCGGGCCGCGTGCGGCACCGCCGGAGCCGCCGCCGCTTCCGAGGGCCCCGGGAACGGATCTGACGGGGCCGAGAGCGGGCGCGGCCGGCCTACCGAAGGCTCCGGAGGCTCCCGCAGAGCCTGTGGGCCCGCTGACACCGGTGGCCCCCGTGGCGTCACCGGCGCCCGAAGGTCCGGCTGCTCCGGCAGCCGTGTCGTCCGACGCCGTGCCGCTCGACGCGATCTCCGCACGCCGGGTGCGTCGAGGCAGCGCGGGGGCTCCCGACGGGCCGCCGAGCTCACGGCCCGGCGATGCCGAGGAGGTCGGCACCTCCGTCAGCTCGTCGAGGCGGTCGGCCACGCCGGTGCCCCGGCGAAGAGCCGCGGCACGGCGGCGGCTCGGCAGCGTGGGAGGTTCCGGGCGCGAGGCACCCGCGGTCACCGAGGGAGCCGTCCGGGGCCGGGAGTCGCCGGGGCCGATCGCGGGCGACTCGTCCCGCTCCTCGCGGCCCGGCCGCTCGTCGGTGACCGGACGCCCGTGGGAGCTGACCAGCTTGGGTGTACGGCGGCGGGGCAGCGACACCGAACCGTCGCCGGCGCCACCGTCGGCGCCCGGGCCGTCGTCGTCCACCTGGGCCAGGGAGCGACGCGGCCGGAACAGCCCGCCGCGCTCGCTGTCCTCGGAGTCGAGCACGCCCGGGAAGTCGTTCAGGGCGTCCAGGTCGACGGGAGCCTCCAGTTCGACCGGGCCGTCCAGGATCGCGGGCGGCATGCCCGGCAGCTGGGCCGGTCCCCGGGTGAGCGAGACCCGCTGGGCAGCCTCCAGTTCGGCCTCCTTCGACGGCTGGGGGCGGTCCAGGCGGAAGCCGATGCCGTTGGTGTCGGGGACGTCGTCGGTCAGCAGCGCGTCGGGGATGAAGACGACGGCCGTCGTGCCGCCGTACGGCGAAGGCTGGAGCGAGACCCGGACGTTCTGCCGCTGGGCGAGCCGGCTGACCACGAACAGGCCCAGGCGGTCGGTGTCGGACAGCTCGAACTCGGGTGTCTCCGCGAGCCGGAGGTTGGCGTCCAGCAGCGCGTCGGCGGCCATGCCGAGTCCGCGGTCGTGGATCTCCAGGGTGAAGCCGTTGGCGACGCGCTCCCCCACGACCTGGACGGCGGTGTGAGGCGGGGAGAACACCGTGGCGTTCTCCAGGAGTTCGGCCACCAGGTGGGTGAGGTCCGCGACGGCTGGTCCGGTCACGGCGACCCTGGGCAGCCGTCGGACCTCGATGCGCTCGTAGTCCTCGACCTCGGCGACGGCGGCGCGTACGACGTCCATCAACTGGACGGGTTTACGCCACTGCCGGGAGGGGGCGGCGCCGGAGAGGATCACGAGGCCCTCGGCGTGCCGGCGCATACGGGTGGTCAGGTGGTCCAGGCGGAACAGGTCGGCGAGTTCGTCGGTGTCCTCGGTGCGACGCTCCATCGTGTCGAGCAGGGTGAGCTGCTTGTGCAGCAGGACCTGGCTGCGACGGGCGAGGTTGACGAAGACCTCGGAGACACCGGCCCGCAACTCGGCCTGTTTCACGGCGGCTTCGACAGCCGCGCGCTGGAGGGTGTTGAGGGCCTGGCCGACCTCGCCGATCTCGTTCTTGTCGTACTCCAGGCGCGGGACCTCGGTCTCGACGTCGACCTGTTCGCCCACGGACAGGCGGCGCATCACGCTGGGCAGCCGTACGCCGGACGCCTCGTGGGCCTCCAGGCGCAGTTGCCGCAGGTCGCGGATGAGGGTGCGGCCGACGCGGACGGACAGGATCAGCGAGAAGAGCAGGGCGATCAGGCCGAGGACGCCGACCGCGGCGGCCTTGATGATGACGCCCATCGCGTCCGGCCGGACCCGGTCCTGGAGGCGGTCGCCCGCCTGGTCGTCGAGCTTGGCGAGTTCGTCGAGCGCGGTGCCGGCGGCCGCGTCCCAGCTCTTGGCGCTGACCTTGTCGAAGGTGCCGGGCTGGGCGGTGGCCACGGACTGCTCGGCGGAGCGCAGCGGCGCCGTGCCGGCGTTCTTCCAGAACCGCTCGTAGCGCTCGCGCTCCGACGTCGGCAGCACCGCCAGGCTGACGTCGTACATCAGGGTGCGCTGGGCGACGAGGTCGGAGACGTCACGGATCTCGTCGCGGGTGAGCTTGCCCACCACCAGGGAGGATCCGAGCAGGGCGTCCTCGCGGGAGAGCAGTTCGCGGGCCCGGGTGATGTTGACCAGGGCCCGTGCCTGCTTGTCCAGTTCCACGCTGTCGACGCCGTCGAGGGTGGCGAGGAGGGCGTAGGCCGGGTCGACGAGGCGGTTGTACTGGTCGAGGGCCTGGAGCCGGGAGACGGTTCCCTCCTCGACGCTGCGGCGCAGCGAGTCGATGCCGTCGAAGGCGTCCAGGACGGCGGTGAGGCGTTCGTCGTCGTCCTGGTCCAGGCCGTCGCGCACATCGGGATCGTGGGCGCTCCGGCGGAACTTGGCGATGGCGTCGTCCGAGGCGTTCCTCGTGTCGCGCAGCGCGGACAGGGCGTCCGAGGCACGAGGATCGGCCAGGTAGACGAGCGACTGGCGGCGTTCCTGCTGGAGCACGCGCACGGTGTCCTCGATGGGATACCCGAGTTTCTCCGTGACGGTCGACACCTGGAAGAGCTGGGCGACCTCACGTCCCGTCAGTGCCGTGGCGAAGCCCCACACCGCGATCAGGGACACCAGCGGCACGAGAAGCAGCGCCACGATCTTCCGGCGGATCGACTTCCCGCGAAAGCGCATGGCCTCCCCCAGCTCGACCCCCACCGGCCGGGGGGTACACATGTACGTCAACAAACGGCGCGAGCCTACTACCGACGCACCCGTAACTCGAAGCTCCGTCCGGAACCTGAACTTCCGCTCCCAGGCGCGGGCATGGGGAGTTGTCCGCCCATTGCGGGAGATTGCCTCCTGTCACCAGGCAGTCCGCATCCGACCGGAACCGACCACCCAGGGCGGGTGGTTGGCTGGATTTTTTCGTTTCTTTGACGTCCTGCGGGAATCTTGAAGAGGTCTTGTTCGTCCTTCTCTTCGGGAAATGGCGGTGGATTCGGCCACAGGAGCCGCATCTGCAACTGGGCGGCGTAAAGCAGCGCAAGCCGGGCAGCCACATGGAAGCCCGGTCCACGGACACCGGGACGAGGGGACTGCCGGCGGTGGGGAGTGACACGGTGATGGGCACGGCGGAACGGCAGGAGGCGCCGCGAAGCGGCGTGGAGACGGCGCGTTCGAGGCCATCGCGGCGCCCGGAGGCGCCCGTTCACGACACTCCGGCGAGGGCGGACGTACGGCGCCGACGCGAGGCGGTCCGGGAGGAGCCGTACCGGCCATTGTGGGTCGAGGAGCCCGCGCGCAGGCGCCGGCTGCCGGATCCGGTGCGGACCTCCGCGGTGCGGGCGGTGCTCATCATCGCCGTGACCCTGCTCCAGGCGATGGTGGCCTTCCTGTGCACCATGGCCGGTTCCTGGCTGGCGTTCCCGATGGTGATCAGCAGCGTGGCCAGCACCGTGGTGGCCACCTGGGGCGCGCTGGACGTGTGGGTGACCCGTCAGGTGTGGAACCAGCGCAACGGCGTGGTGTCGACGCCCAGCAGCACCGCCCGTGCACTGCGGCGCGAGCGGCGCAAGGCCCGCCGGCAGGCGCGGCTCGCCGAGCGGGCCCAGGCGCGCATACGGCGGCAGGGCGGCAGCACGGGCCGACTGTCGCACTCCTGAGCCGCGAGGCTTCCCTACGGAGTCACCGCTGAGCTCCCTTGCGGAGTCACGGGCGCCGGACGCTTGAACATCCGCGTCGCCGTGATCTCGCTGTGCACCGCCTCGCCCGCCTGGGGCTGCTGCGGCAGACCCGGGCGGAGGTGTTCCTCCACGCTGATGTACTTCAGGCCGGCCCGGAGGTCGGCGTCGTTCCGCAGCCGGATGACCAGCGGGAACTCGGCCAGCGCGGTCGTGTCGAACAGGCCCGTGGTGTACAGGAGTTGCACCCCGAGCGCGTCCGACACGGCCCGCTGGAGCTCCAGCAGATACGTCGCGTTGGCGCGGCCGATCGGGTTGTCCAGGAACAGCGTGCCGGCGTGCCGGTGCTTGTCCCGGCCACGGTCGTTGGAGCGCAGGGCGGCCATCGTGCAGTACAGCGCGATGGCCGCGGTGAGCAGCTGACCGCCGGAGAACACGTCGCCCATCTGACCGACCGGCACCCGCTCGGCGCGCAGCACGGCGTCCGGCTTGAGGATCTCGACGGCCACGCCCCTGGGCTGGAGCGCGGCCGCGACTCCCCGCAGCAGCAGGGACATTCCGTCGCGCCGCAGGTCGGAGTTCTTCTTCACGGCCGCGCGGGTCGCCTCGTCGATGACCTCACCGAGCCGCTCGGTCAGCGTGGCCTGGTCGGGCTCCTCGAAGCGGATCCGCAGGAACTCCTGCCCGGACCACTCGCCGAGCCCCTCGGGCAGCCGGGACAGCCGCTGGGCGGACCTGAGCGTGGCGAGGGCGGACTCCACGAGCCCGCGCAGCCGGTCCACGATCGAGTCACGGTTGCGCTCCAGCTGCGCCAACTCGTCGGTCAGCACCCGGAGTCGGGGCGCGAAGGCGTCCGCCCACTTCTGCGCATGCTCGGGCAGCGCGGAGGCCGGCAGCTCGCGGATCTGCTGCCGGGCCGGGGTGCGGACCTGCTCGTAGCGCGTGGAGTTGGCGTGCCGGACCAGCACATCGCTCGCCTCGCGCACGGCCGACTCGGCGGCGGACAGGTCAGCGGCGCAGCCGCGCAGCGACCGGCGGGCCTCCGCGGCGGCCTGCCGGGCCTCCTCGGGGCTGCCCGGGTACGGCTCCGTCTCCTCCTGCTCGTCCTCCATCGCGTGCTCGCGCAGCAGGTCGCGGAGCATCGCCGCGATCTCGTCGAAGCCGCTCGCCGCGTCCTCGGCGGCCCGGTGGGAGCCGAGCAGCTCCGCGTGCGCCTCCCGGGCCTGCGTCAACGCCTCGGTGCGGGAGGCGAGTTCGGAGGTGGCCGTACGCAACAGCGCCTGCGCGTGCTCGGCGTCGCGCGGCTCCAGCTCCTGCGGCAGCTCGGTGTGCGCCTCGCCGTCCTCGGGCGCGTGCCGCTCGGCCTCCCCGCGCAGCCGCCCGAGCTGCTCGCTCGCGGTCGACATCCGGGTCTCGAGGAGCTGCACCAGCTCCTCGGCACGGGCGGCGGCGGCCTGCCGGGAGGGCCCGTCGGAGCCGTCGGGCGACTGGAGCAGTTGCTCGGCGCGCGTGCGGACCTTGTTGCTCAGCCGGTCCCACTCGGCCAGTGCACTGCTCTCGTCGCTCTCCGCGCGGGCCTGCTCGGCCCGCAGGTCGGCGCCCACGCCGACCTTCTCGTACACCTGGGACGCGGCCCGGTAGGCCTCGCGCAGGGCGGGCAGCGACGCCTTCGGCGTGGCCGCGTCGTCCTCCGGTACGTCGTCGGGGGCGCCGGCGATCTCGGCGCGCTCGGCGCGCAGCGCGCGGGCGGTGCGGCGGGCGTCGTCGGCGGCCCGCTGGGCGGCGCGCCGGTCCTCGTCGGCGGCGCGGGCGCGTTCCAGGCAGGTCTGGGCGCGGCCCTCCGACTCGGTGGCCTCGTCGGCCAGTTCGCGCAGCTTGACCTGCCAGCCGGCCCGCTCGCGCAGCCGGTAGGCGAGACCGGCGAGGGCGTCGGCGGCCCGGCGGGCCTTCTGCGCGGCCTCCTGCCGCTCGTCACGCGTCTGCGCGGCCTCCGCGGCAGCCTCGTCGGCCTCGGCCCGTACGGTGCGTGCCTCGGCCAGCTCGGCCTCCGCCTCCTCGGCGAACGCGCGCGTGTCCTCGGCGGCGCGGGCCAGCTCGACGAGCCGGCCTGCCGGACATCCGGTGCGCCAGGAGGCGAGCCGGGCGGCCAGTTCACGGTCCTTGCCGAGCCGGGCGGCGAGCGACCGGATCTCCTCGTCCCGCTCACCGGCCCGCGCGCGCAGCGCCTGGCGCTCCTCGTCGGCGGCGTGCTCGTCGTGCATGGCCGGGTTCGGCGGTACGAGGAAGACGTCGCCGCTCTGGGAGTCGGTCGCCGGAGTCGGCGCCAGGAGTGCGGCGGCGGTGCCGACCGCGACGGCCGAACGGGGCAGGAGGGCGGCGTCGCTCAGCGCCTCACGGGCACGCGCGTGCGTGTCGGGGTCGGTGATGATCACGCCGTCGACCAGTTCCGGCCGGGCGGCGAGCACGCGCGCGTGGTCGGCGGGGTCGACGGCCTGCGCGAGATAGCGCCAGCCGGGCAGCGCGGGGATGCCGTTCTCGCCGAGGAACTCGACCGTGGCCAGCACGTCGGGTCCCGGCGGCAGCAGTCCGCCGTCGCCGAGCGCGCCGAGGATCCGGGAGTCGTCGGCGGCGGCGGTGCGCAGCTCGAAGAGCTGGCGTTCGGCGGAGGACACCGAGTCGTCGAGCAACTCCCGCAGTTCGTCGGCGAAGCGGTCGAGTTCCTCGGGCGTGAGACCGCCGACGGAGTCGGCCTGCGGATCGGTGCCCTCGCGTCCCTTCCTGGTGCCGTCCGTCTCCGCGCGCGGCCCCGGCACCGCCCCGGAGGCCCCGGTCAGGCTCAGCAGCTCCGCGAGCCGCTCCTCCCCCGCCAGCCCCTCGGCGAGCCGGCGCTCGGCCTCGTAGGACCGGGCCGCGGCGGCGGCCGCGTCCTCCGCGCGGGCGGCGGTGAGTTCCGCGCGGGACTCGGCGGAGGCGGCCTCGCGCGCGTGCTCGCTCGCCCGTCGGGACGCCTCGCGAGCGGCGTCCCAGGCGGCCACGGCGGTCTTCTCGGCGTCGCTCGCGGCGAGCGCCGCGCGGGCGGGGTCGGCGTCGGGGGCGCTGTCGTCGAGCCAGCCCGCGCGGACCGCTTCCGCGGTCTCCTGCTCGACCTCGCTCAGCCGCTGGCGCAGGTGCCCGACCTCACTGCGGGCGCGCTGTGCCTCGGTGGCGGCCGAGGTGGAGTCCCGGTAGGCCGTCTCGCTGACCTCCTGGAGGGCGGCGGACCGCTCCTCCTCCTCGTTGGCGAGGGTCTCGGCGCGCTCGGCGGCCGCGTGCAGGGCCCGTACGAGGTCGACGGCGGCCTTGGCGCGGGCGGCGAGGGCGGGAGCCGCGTCCCGCTCGGCCTCCTGGATGGCGGCGGCGACGCGCGCGACCCGGTCGGCGGCGGCGCGGTGGCGCAGTACGGCCTCCGCGGCCTGCCAGGCGGAGTGGAGGGTGCGTGCGTCGGCGAGCTCGCGCTTCTGGGCGGCGGCCGACTTCTCGGCGGCGGCGAGCGCCAGGGAGGCGTGCCGGTAGGCGAGTTCGGCGGCGATCAGCGCGCTGCGCTCACGGCCCGCCTCGGCGTGGGTGACGGCGTACGCGGCGGCGGTGACCCGCTGGGCGAGATCGGCCGCCCGTACGCGCTCCCGCACCCCCCGCGCGGAGAGCCTGCGGGCCAGGGTCCGGGTACGGCGTTCCGCGCCGGTGTGGATGTCACGCGCGCGTGAGCGTGCCTCGGCGGCCTCGACGATCCGGCCCAGCAGGTCCACCGACCCGGCGGTGAAGTCGCGTTCGGCGATCAGTTCGGCGCGGCGTCCCAGCTTGTTCCCGAACCCGCTGACCAGGTCGGCGAGTCCGTCGGTGTCGCGGGTGTCGGTGACCGCGCGCAGCAGGAGGTCGGTGAAGTCGGAGTCCTTCTTCACCGCGAAGAGGCCGGCGGCCTCGCCCTCGTCGGCGTTCATCTCCCGCTGGTAGCGGAAGAGTTCGGGGTCCAGGCCGAGGTCGCCGAGGTGCTCGATCCAGCGGTCGTGGATCTCCTCCCAGTGCACCTCCAGATGCGGATAGGCCTTGCCCGCCTCGGTGATGGCGTCCCGGAAGCCCTTCATGGTGCGTCGGCGGCCCTGGGCGGCCGACTGGCCCTCGGCGGGCGGCCGCACGCCGGTGGACTCGGCGACCGGGAGGTTGTCCAGCGAGAGCCCGGGGCCGGGCCGGAAGGAGTACCAGGCCTCGGCGAACTTCCGCGGGTCGTTGGAGACCTGGCGCCCCCGCCACTCGCTCACCTTGCCCACGACGACGCACTCGCCGGTGAGGGTGTGCTGCCACTCCAGGGCCACATGCCCGCAGTCGTCGGCCAGCAGGAACTTCCGCAGCACGCCGGAGCTGGCGCCGCCCAGGGTGTTGCGGTGCCCGGGCAGCATCACCGAGAAGATCAGCTTGAGCAGGACGGACTTGCCGCCGCCGTTCTCCAGGAAGAGCACCCCGGCGGGCGCGGGCCGGCGCGGCGGGCCGACGGGCTCCTCCTCGAAGAACTCCGCCTGGGTGGGCGCGGGGTCGGGCACTTCCGCGCCGACGCCGCGCAGGTCAAGCACGGTGTCGGCGTAGCGCGCACCGGCGGGACCGATGGAGTAGAGGCGGACCCGGGACAGCTCGTACATGGCGGACTCTCGTAAGTCTTCGGCAGGTCAGGGAGGTTCAGGAGTGGAACGGCAGTCCGGCGTCGGCCACCAGCTCCGCGTCGTCGTCCGCGGCGGGCACCAGGGTCGGCGTGCCGTCGGTCACCGGGACGACGCCCAGCTCGAGGAGTTCGGCCATGGCGGCGCTGCCAGCCATGTCCCGCACCTGGAGCTGGTAACGAGCCGTGGTCCGGTAGGTACCGCCGTTGTCGTCCCCGGTGCGCTGGAGGAAGCCGGAGTCGGTGAGGAAGGCGGCGGCCTTGCCCACGATGCCGGTGGTGGACCCGGCGAGCCGACGCGCGTCCTTGGTCGCGCCGGCCGCGCTGCGTCTGGCCCAGATCCGCCAGGCCGCCTCCAGTCCGGGCGCGTCGGTGGCCGGGTCGGTGTTCTCGCCGGTCTCCTCGGCCCGCTCCTCCAGGCGTCGGCAGGCCTGCCGTACGAAGGCGTCGACGCCGTTGACCGAGACGCGCCCGATGTATCCGTCGTCGGCGAGGTCCTCGGGTCGCGGGAACGCCATGGCGGCGACGGCGAGGTGGGCGAGCCCGTGCAGGAAGCGGTCACCGCCGTCGGCCGACGTACGACGCGCGTAGTCCCCCATCCGCACGGCGAACACCGAGTCCTCGGCGGCGGTGACGGCCATGCCCGCGCGCGGGGACACCTCGAGGACGATCAGGCCGAGTCCGGCGGCGACGGCGTCGGCGAGCCGGGCGAACGGCGGGTCCTCCCGGTAGCGCCGCAGCAGCTCGGCGTACTCCTGGTCCCGCGCGGGCTGGAGCTTGGGCTGCAGTCCGAAGGCGACGAGCCGAGCGGCGTCGGCGGCGTCGGCGGGGGTGACGGGGGCGGGCGCCGACGGGGTCGGGGCTGCCTCCGTGTCGCTCCACTCGACATGCTCACTCACGGCTGGGGCTCCTTGTCACGCTCTTGCTCGCGCTTGCTGCTTCCGGGTCACGCTCTTGCTCGCTCATGCTGCTTCCGTCCGGTCCGCCGCCATCCCGAGGGCGTCCAGCAGGGCGGTGCCGACGATGAGGTCGGCGCCGCCGAAGTCCGGGTCGTCGAGTTCCGTCCCGTCGTCCACCGCGAAGAGCAGCTTCTCCTCGCCCTGGCGGTAGGCGGTGCCGACCGGGGGGCTGGCCGCGTGGATCGACATCAGGGCCACGAGGTAGGCCAGGTCGAAGCCGCCGGTCCTGCGGGCCTCCGCGAGCAGCCCCGACAGGCGCCGCGGTGCGTCCGCGGGCAGGTCCAGCAGTTCCTTGGCGGCCGCCAGCTGCTCCTCGCTGAACCGGCTGTCGTCCGGGGTGGCGATGAGGTCCGGCTCCGGCATCTCGGCGCCCAGGTGCTCCCGCTCCATGGGCGGGGTCAGCAGTATGTCGACGAGGTCGCCCACCCGCACGGACACCGGCGTGCGCATGCCGGTCCCGCGCGCGAAGAACGCGTCCGTGACCCGCGTGGCCTGTTCCAGCGGCAGGGGCAGCAGCGGCGCGACGAGGTGGCCGTAGAGGTCGATCCCGGAGGTGGTCATCGGTGTGGCGAAGGCCTGGCGGTCCTGCTCGGCGCGGAACAGCGGGCCCGCCTCCAGGAGCCGGGACTGTAGCTGGGTGTGGCGCCGGATGCAGTCCTTGACGATGTCGACGAGCTCGGCGGCCCGGCGCTTCTGCTCGGGGTCCTCGGACTCGTCCCGGGCCTTGCGGATGTTGGTCAGGATCGCGTTCTCGTGGCGGTACCGGTCGGCGACGTGGTCCAGGGCCTCGGCGATCATGTCGGGCACGGAGTTGAGCCAGTCGACGGCCCGGACATTGCGCCGGGTCGCGTCCAGGGCCCTGCGCAGGGTCTCGGAGTACTGCACGGTCCGGTACCGGGCCTGTTCGGCGGCGAGTTGGGCGTCGGCGAGGCGGCCGCGGCTGATCAGCACCTCCAGCTTGACCTCGGCGGCGATCTGGGCGCTGGTGACATCGGTGTCCAGGGCGCCGACGAGGACGTTGACCGCCTCGTCGGTCGTGCGGAGGTAGACCGAGCCGCCGGGACCCGGCACCTCCTCGATCAGCTTGAAGTCGTAGTCACGGCGGACATAGGTGCCGTCCGGTGCGAACGTGCCGTAGACGGCCCGGAATCCGCGGTCCACGCTGCCGACGTTGATCAGGTTCTCCAGCACCCAGCGGGCCACGCGCTCGTGCTCGGCGACGGGGCGCTGCGGGGCCTGGGCGGCGATGCGCGGGATGAGACGGGCGACGATCTGGTCGTGGTCGGCGCCGGTGTCGAAGTCCATGTTCAGGGTGACCAGGTCGATGCCGGCGAGGGCCACCTCGGCCATGCCGTACACCGAGTACTCACCCGCGAGGTTCGCCTTGCGCGCGTCCAGGTCGTGCAGCGGCGCGGTGCACGCGAGCGCGCGCAGCCGCCGCGCCAGCCCCTCGTCGGCGGCCGGGCCCGGAGCGGGGCGCGGCCCCGCGCTGAACTGGGGCGGAACGCTGTCCGTCGATGCAGGCGAAGTCACGGTGCACAGACTAGGTGCTGGGTCTGACAACTCCCCAAACGACGCGGATCGCCTCCGGCGGTCGGGCGGGAACTACGGGTTCTGATTCGTCTGCGGGCCGGTGGGGGCCGATCGCGCAGTTCCCCGCGCCCCTGACTAGGTGTCCTCGCCCACCCTTCGCCTGTACACCTCGACCACTCGCCCCAGAGAGTCCGAGAGGTACACGGCGAGCAGTCGCTCCGCCTCCTCCCGGTCGCCCGCCTGGAGCGCCTCCAGGATCTGCTGGTTTCGGGCCAGGTACGGCTCGTGCAGGGCCTTCGGGTCGTCCACCACGTGGAACGCCAGGCGGAGTTCGGCGAAGACGCTGCGCATCAGTTCGTCGGTGCGGTCGCTGCCGGCGAGGGCGACGAGTTCGCGGTGGAAGTGGATGTTGGCCGTGCCCAGCGTTTTCCAGTCACCTTCGCGCACCGCCCGCCGCCCCTCGGCGACCGCGCCGGCGAGCCCGTCCAGGGCGTACGGCGGCTCGCCGAGCCCGCGGACGACGGCGCACTCGACGAGCGCGCGGGTGCGGTAGATGTCCTCCACGTCCTCGACGGTGAGGACCCGCACGAACACGCCCCGGTTCAGTTCGTGGACGAGCAGGCGCTCGTGCGTGAGCAGGCGGAACGCCTCGCGCAGGGTGTTGCGGGAGACCCCGAGGGCGCCCCCGATGCTGTCCTCCGACAGCCGTGTCCCTGGCGGGAAATAGCCCTCCGCGATGCGGCTCCTGAGGATGTCCGAGACCCGCTCGGCCGTGCTGGTGCGGCCCAGGAGGGCGCGATCGTCGGCCAGTCCGCTCAGCTGCTCTGCCATGCCCGGAATTCAACCGCAGAGAGGAGAACGAAACAACAGGGGTATTGAAGGATCGTTGAACGATCCTCTACGTTGCTGGAACACCGCATGGCTCAGCTCCGCACCCTCCGTCCTCCCACTGCGAGGTGCCCATGAGCACGACCCGTCCCCCTCAGACCCTTACCAGCAGCCCCTCGTCGACCGAAGACGGGGCGTTGGGCTGGTTCCGGGCGCTCGGTCCGCGCGGCCGACGCGCCTTCGCCGGCGCGTTCGGCGGCTACGCCCTCGACTCCTACGACTACTTCACGCTGCCGTTGAGCATGGTCGCGCTGGCCGCGTACTTCGGCCTGGACAGCGGCCAGACCGGCCTGTTCACCACCGTCACCCTGCTGGCCTCCGGCATCGGCGGGGCCCTGGCAGGGGTGCTGGCCGACCGGGCCGGCCGAGTCCGGGCCCTGATGATCACAGTGATCACCTACGCGGTCTTCACCGTGGCCTGCGGCTTCGCGCCCAACTTCGAGTCACTGCTGGTCTTCCGCGCCCTCCAGGGCCTCGGTTTCGGCGGCGAGTGGGCGGTCGGCGCGATCCTGGTCGCCGAGTACGCGAGCGCCAAGCACCGGGGCCGCACCCTGGGCGCGATCCAGAGCTCCTGGGCCGTGGGCTGGGCCCTGGCCGCGATCATGTACACGCTGGTCTTCTCGGTCTTCGACGACGGCACGGCCTGGCGCGTGATGTTCTGGACCGGCGCGCTGCCCGCGCTGCTGGTCGTCTGGATGCGCCGCCGTGTCCAGGACGCCCCCGAGGCGGTGGCGGTACGCGAGAAGAGCGCCGGAAAGGGCTCCTTCGCGGCGATCTTCAAGCCGGATCTGCTCCGTACGACGATCTTCGCCGGGCTGCTGTCCACCGGCGTCCAGGGCGGCTACTACACGCTCGCCACCTGGGTGCCCACGTACCTGAAGAGCGACCGCGGGCTGTCGGTCGTCGGCACCGGCGGCTATCTGACGTTCCTGATCTCCGGCGCCTTCCTCGGCTATCTGACCGGGGGCTACCTCACCGACCGGCTGGGCCGCCGGCGCAACATCTGGCTCTTCGCCCTGCTCTCGGCCGTCTGCATCGTGGCCTACGGCAACATCCCGAGCGGAGCCGACACCTGGCTGCTGGTGCTCGGGTTCCCCCTCGGGTTCTGCATGTCGGCGATCTTCAGCGGCTTCGGGTCCTACCTGAGCGAGCTGTACCCGACCGCGGTGCGCGGCTCGGGCCAGGGCTTCACGTACAACGCGGGCCGCGCGGTCGGCGCGGTCTTCCCGACCACCGTCGGCTTCCTGGCCGACAGCTGGGGCGTGGGCGGGGCACTGGTCTTCGGCGCCATCGGCTACGGCATCGCCGCACTGGCCCTGCTCGGACTGCCGGAGACTCGAGGGAGGGAACTCGCGTGAACCGCACGGAAGACCGCCCCAGGACTCTCACGGACGACAGGCCCCCAATGCTCATGGAAGACCGCCCCCTGACCCTCGTCGACGAGCACGCGCACGCGTGGAGCCCGGCGCAGGCCCGCACCCGCTTCCGCGCGGGCCTGGCCGGACCCACCGCCGGGGTCGCGGCCGGCCACACCCAGGTGAACCTCATCTCGGTGCCCGCCGACTGGGCGTACGACATGCTGCTGTTCTGCCAGCGCAACCCCAAGCCGTGCCCGGTCCTCGACGTCACCGACGCCGGAGACTGGACCACCGTCCTCGCGGACGGGGCGGACCTGCGCACCGATCTGCCGCGCTACCGGGTGTGGCAGGACGGCGAGCTGGTGGACGAGCCGACGGACGTGCGCGCGTACTGGCGCGACGACCTGGTTTCGTTCCTGATCGGCTGCAGTTTCACCTTTGAGTGGGCACTTTCGGGGGCGGGCGTCCCGATCCGGCACATTCAGCAGGGCCGGAACGTTCCCATGTACGTGACCAGCCGACAGTGCCGCCCAGCGGGGCGGCTGCACGGGCCCATGGTGGTGTCCATGCGCCCGGTGCCGCCGCAGCACCTGGCGGCCGCCATCAGGGAGAGCAGCCTGCTCCCGGCGGTGCACGGCAGCCCCGTGCACTGCGGTGACCCTTCAGGGCTCGGCATCGCCGACCTCGGCCGTCCCGACTTCGGCGACCCGGTGGACGCCGAACCGGACGACATCCCGGTGTTCTGGGCCTGCGGGGTGACCCCGCAGGCCGCGGTGATGGCCTCGCGCCCGCCGTTCGCCCTCACCCACGCACCGGGCCAGATGTTCCTGACGGACGCGCGGGACGAGCAGTACCGAGTGGCCTGAGAAGAGCGGTCCGAGAAGAGCGAGCTGACAAGAATGGGCTGACAAGTCCCTGAAAGGAGCACCGAGACCTCCATGACCTCGATCGATCTGAACGCCGACCTCGGCGAGGGCTTCGGCCGCTGGCGACTGACCGACGACGAGCAGCTGCTGACCGTCGTCACCAGCGCCAACGTGGCCTGCGGGTTCCACGCCGGGGACGCGGTCACCATGCGGCGGGTGTGCGAGCTGGCGGCCGCGCGCGGGGTGCGGATCGGCGCCCAGGTCTCCTACCGGGACCTGGCCGGGTTCGGGCGGCGCGCGATGGACGTGCCGTCCGCCGAGCTGACGGCCGAGGTGGCCTACCAGATCGGCGCCCTGGAGGTCTTCGCCCGCGCGGCGGGCACCCGCGTGTCCTACGTCAAGCCGCACGGAGCGCTCTACAACCGGGTCGTGCACGACGAGGAGCAGGCCGACGCGGTCGTCGACGGCGTGCTCCTCGCCGACGCCACGCTGCCCGTGCTCGGCCTGCCCGGCTCGCGTCTGCTGGAAGCGGCCCGCGCGGCGGGCCTGACCGGCGTCCCGGAGGCCTTCGCGGACCGGGCGTACACCGAGGAGGGCACGCTCGTGCCCCGCGGCCAGGAGGGCGCGGTGGTCTCCGACCCGGAGGCCGTCGTGGAGCGCTCGCTGGACCTGGCCCGGGACCGCGCGGTCACCGCCCGTTCCGGGGCGCGGATCGACGTCGAGGCCCGCTCCCTGTGCCTGCACGGGGACACACCGGGCGCGGTGGAGCTGGCCCGGCGGGTCCGGGAGCGGCTGGAGTGCTCGGGCGTCCGGGTGGAGGCCTTCGTATGAGGACGCTGCCGGTCGGCGACGACGCGCTGCTCGTCGAGGTCTCCTCGGGCGAGGAGGCCCAGGCCCTGCACGCCGAACTGGTACGGCGCCGCGCGGAGGGCTCCCTGTCGGTCCGCGAGATCGTCCCGGCCGCCCGCACGGTCCTCCTGGACGGCCTCACCGACCCGGCCCGCCTTGCCGCCGAGCTCACCGCCGCCGAGGTACCGCCCGCTCCCCCACGCGCGCGTGAAGTCGTCGAACTCCGGGTGCGCTACGACGGCCCGGACCTGGCCGATGTGGCCGCGCACTGGGGTGTCAGCCCCCGGGAGGTGGCCCGCATCCACGCCGGCACCGAATTCACCGTCGCCTTCTGCGGATTCGCCCCCGGCTTCGGCTACCTCACCGGCCTGCCCGCCCGCTACGACGTCCCACGCCGGGCCACCCCGCGCACGGCCGTCCCGGCGGGTTCGGTCGCGCTCGCGGGCCCGTACACGGGCGTGTACCCGCGCTCCTCCCCCGGCGGCTGGCAGCTCATCGGCACCACGGACGCCGTCCTGTGGGACCACGCGCGCGTCCCGGCCGCACTCCTGTCACCGGGCACCCGGGTCCGCTTCGTGGAGGCGCCGTGACGGATGGAACCCTCCAGGCGCCAATGACGGGCCGGCTCCTCCTTACCGCGGAGGCACGGACGACCGATCGCACCGCGGAGGCACCGACGACCGGCCGCACCGCGGAGGCACGGACCTCGGGCCGCCCCCTCTCCGCCGTAGTGGTGGCGCCGATGGCAGGCCGCTCGCTCTCCGCCGTGGAGGCCCCATGACCGACCGCGCTCTCTTCGTCGTCCGGGCCGGTGCCCTCACGACCGTCCAGGACCGGGGCCGGCCCGGTCACGCCCATCTCGGCGTACCCCGCTCGGGTGCCCTCGACGGCCCCGCGGCCGCGCTCGCCAACCGCCTGGTGGGCAACCGCCCCGAGGCGGCCGTCCTGGAGACCACGCTCAACGGCTGCGCGCTGCGCCCCCGTTCGACGGTCACCGTGGCCGTCACGGGCGCCCCCTGTCCGGTCACGGTGGAGGGCCGTCCGGCATCCTGGGGCGGGCCGGTGCGCGTACCGGCCGGAGCGCTCCTGACCGTCGGCACGGCCCTGTCAGGGGTACGCAGTTATGTGGCCGTCTCCGGCGGCATCATCGTGGAGCCGGTCCTCGGCAGCCGCTCCACCGACCTCCTGTCGGGCCTGGGCCCGCCTCCCCTCACGGACGGCGCGATACTGCCCCTGGGCACACCGGCGGCGCTCCACACGCGTGTGGACACGGCCCCCCAGCCCGCGCCCCCCACCGAACTGGTCCTGCGCGTCACGCTGGGCCCCCGGGACGACTGGTTCACCCCGGAAGCGGTGCGGGCCTTCACGACCCACGCCTTCCGGGTGTCCTCGGCGAGCAATCGCATCGGCCTGCGCACGGACGGGCCCGCCCTGGAGCGGAGGCTCGAGGGCGAACTGCCCAGCGAGGGAATGGTCCTGGGAGCGGTCCAGGTACCGCCCGACGGCAGACCGGTGGTCTTCCTCGCCGACCACCCGACCACCGGCGGTTACCCGGTGATCGGAGTGGTCCGCGAGCCGGACCTGCCCGCCGCGGCCCAGGCGGTACCGGGAACACCGGTGCGCTTCCTGGCCGTACGGCGGCGGTGAATCGCTGGTCGGGGCCGACGCCTGGGCGTGCACTCCCCGCAGGCCGAACGCCTAGGCGGCCTCCGGCCCTTGCTCCACCACCGACAGGGCCGCCAACGCCGTCGAGACCGCGTGGGCCGTCCGAAGGTCGAGCCTGGCGCTCGTTCCCCGCACGCGGTGCCGTGTCTCGTCGGCGGCCAGCGCCAGCAGCTGGGGCAGCAGATCGGTGCACCGTCTGACCACCCACCCGGTACCGGCCGTCGCCAGCCACCACAGACTCGCCGACCTGGTGGGCACCGGGAACTCCGGCTCGGGCGAGGGAGCGGCGCCGGTCGCCCGACCGCGCTCCGCCAGCAACGCGTGGAACCTCGACGCGAGCTGCCGGTGACCCCGCTCACCGGGATGCAACCGGTCCGCGCTCCACATGGCCCGATCGGTGGTCCACTCCCCCTCGGCCGCGTGCAGATGCACCGCCCCGTACCGCTCGGACAGCGCGTGCACCACGGTGTTGACCGACCGCTGCCGCCGGGCCAACGGCCGTGACAGCGCCCCCGGCAGCCCGAGCATCGTTCCGGGATCGGGCAGACACGCCGTGAGCAGCAGTGCGCCCTGCTCGGTGCAGGCCGCGTACACCCGGTCCAGCCGGGCGGCCACCGCCTGGATGTCGAAGGTGCACCGCAGGGTGTCGTTGACACCGACGACCACGGACACGACGTCCGGCCGCAGGGCGAGGCCCGCCGGGAGCTGCCGCTCCAGGACGTCCCGCGTCTGCGCCCCGCTCACCGCGAGGTTGGTGAACTCGACGTCCCCGTCGGACAGCCCGGCGGCGAGCAGCGCGGCCCAGCCGCGCCACCCGTCGCCCACGGGATCCCCCACGCCCTCGGTGAGCGAGTCCCCGAGAGCGACGAAGCGCAGGTTCCTCATGACAAGCCCCCGCCTCTCATGACGCGCCCCCGCTCACGCCACACCCCCGCGCACAGAACGCCGTACGAACGCCTCCGCGTCATGCGCCGCGAGAAACGCCCGGACCGCCGCGTCCCAGCCGAAGCACTCCGCACGCGCGCGTGCGAGCCCGCGGCGCTCGGCCTCCGACCGCGCCAGCAGCAGGTCCACGGCGTCCGCGAACGCCTCCCCGCGGTCGGCGGCGACGGCTCCGGCGGAGCCGATCACCTCCGGCAGCGCGGAGGAGGCGCTGACCACGACCGGCGTGCCGCAGGCCATGGCCTCCAGCGCGGCGAGCCCGAAGGTCTCGGCGGGCCCGGGAGCCAGGCACACGTCGGCGGTGGCCTGGAGCGCGCCGAGCAGCCCGCGGTCCGAGACGTGCCCGAGGAAGGTCACCGGCAGCCCGCGCTCCCGCGCCCGCTGCTCCAGGCGCGGCCGCAGCGGCCCGTCCCCGGCCACCACGAGCACCGCCCGCCGCCCCCGGCGCACCAGCGACTCCACGGCGTCCAGGGCCGTGCTCGGCCGCTTCTCCACGGACAGCCGGGTGCACGTCACGAGCAGCGTCTCGTCGTCGCGCGCGTACCGGCTCCTGAGACCCGGGTCGCGCAGCGCCGGGCGCCGCTCGACCAGATCGACGCCGAGCGGGGCCCGTACGACATTGCGCGCCCCGATCCGCACGAACTCCCGCTCGGCGAACTCCGTGGTGCACACCACGCGTGCGTACGTGTGCGCCGTACGGACGTTGAGGGCATCGGCGGCACGCCGGGCCGCGTGCTCCGACAGTCCCCAGGTGCGCAGGACGCCGTCGGCGGTCTCGTGGGAGACCATCACGGCGGGGACGCGGGCGCGGCGGGCCCATTTGCCGGTCCACCTCAGGGTCGTCCGGTCGGAGACCTCCAGGCGGTCGGGGGCGAGTTCCTCCAGGAGCCGGGCCACGCGCCGCTTGTCGGCGAGGACGCGGTAGCCGCCGGTGCCGGGGAGCAGCGGGCCGGGCAGGGTGATGACGCGCCCCTGCTCGGTCTGCCGGTCGCTCGCGCGCTCGCCCGGCACGATGAGCACCGACTCGTGCCCGGCGGCCTGGTAGCCCTTGCCCAGCTCACGCAGGGCGGTGCGCAGGCCGCCCGAGGCGGGGGCGACGAAGTTGGCGAGGCGGACGATCCGCAGCGACTGTCCGCTCATGCCGCCACCGCCGTCTTCCGGCCGGCGAGGACGGCGCCGTAGTGGGCGATGAGCTGGTCGCCGACGGCGGCCCAGGTGCGGCCCCCGACCAGGGCCCGCGCGGCGGAGCCGAACGCGGCCCGCATGCCGGGGTCGGCGGCCAGGGACCGGACCGCGTCCCGTAGGGCGGCCGGGTCGCGCGGCGGGACGAGGAACCCGGTGCGCCCGTGGGCGACCAGGTCCAGCGGACCTCCGGCGGCGGGCGCGACGACGGGCACGCCGCTGGCCATGGCCTCCTGCACGGTCTGGCAGAAGGTCTCGAAGGGCCCGGTGTGCGCGAAGACGTCGAAGGAGGCGAAGATCCGGGCCAGTTCGTCACCCGTGCGACGGCCCAGGAAGACCGCGCCGGGCAGGGCCTCGGTGAGCGCGGGCTCACTCGGCCCGTCGCCGACCACCACGACCTTGACGCCCTCCAGGCGGCAGGCGTCGGCCAGCAGCTCGATGTGTTTCTCGGGGGCGAGCCGGCCGACATAGCCGACGATCGTCTCGCCGTTCGGGGCGAGCTGCCGGCGCAGGGCCTCGTCGCGCAGCTCGGGGCGGAAGCGGACGGTGTCGACGCCCCGCGGCCACAGCTTGACCCGGGGCACGCCGTGCGCCTCCAGGTCGTGCAGGGACGCGCTGGACGGGGCGAGGGTGAGGTCGGCGGCGGCGTGGACGGAGCGGATGCGGCGCCAGGCGGCGGCCTCACCCGCGTGCACATAGGTGCGGGCGTATCCGGCGAGGTCGGTCTGGTAGACGGCGACGGCGGGGATGCCGAGCCGGGCGGCGGCGGCCATGCCGCGGACGCCGAGGACGAAGGGGCTGGCCAGGTGGACGACGTCGGCACGGTGCTCGGCGATCGCCGCGGCCACGCGCCTGCTGGGGAGGGCGACGCGGACCTGGGGGTAGCCCGGGAGGGGGAGGGAGGGGACACGGACGACGGGGCAGGGCGCGAGGGCGTCCACGCCGGGCCCGGGGCCGGACGCGGTGGCCGGCGCGACGACGAGCGGGAGGTGACTGCGATCCACGAGGTGCCGGGCGGTCTGGAGCGCGCAGTGGGCCACGCCGTTCACGTCGGGGGGAAAGGATTCGGTCACTATGACGACACGCATACCGGTGTTGTCGCCGTACTGGACGTGGCCGCGTCAACGTGGATCTTTGCGAACGGTGAACGTCCCATGAGCGTTCCGCTGCGCACCCGAGCAGGTCAGGCCGTGTCCATGCCGACCTGACCCGCGGGTCACCCCGGGTTCACCCGCCGGGCGTGACGGTGCCCGGCGGTGCGCTTCCGGGCGGGTGTCACATGGCGGCGGTGTCCGGTCCGATGCGGCTGCGGACGACCGTCTGGACCTCGGCCTCCTCGGCCGGGTCGGCGGCGAGCCTGCGGAGCCGTTCCACGACCCGGGCGTCGCCGGTCTCGGCGTGCCGGGCGGCGATCTCGCGGGTGGTCTCCTCGCAGTCCCAGAGGCATTCGACGGCGAAGCCGGTGGCGAAGGAGGGGTCGGTGGCGGCGAGCGCGTGGGCGGCGCGGCCCCGGAGATGGGAGGAGGCGGTCTCCCGGTAGACGTGGCGCAGTACGGGGGCGGCGCAGGCGATGCCGAGCCGTCCGGCGCCGTCGACAAGGGTCCACAGGGTGGGTGCGTCGGGGCCTTCGCCCCGGACGGCCTCCCTGAGGGCCGCGAGCACGAGGTCGCGGTCCTGGGCTCCGCCCAGACAGGCGAGCATGCGTCCGGCGGCGGCGCCCAGCGGATCGGGCCGTCGGGCCCAGCCTCGGGCCCGGTCGACGGCGGCGATACTGCGCATACGTTCGAATGAGTCGAGCGCGGCCTCCACGACGGCCGCGGAGCCGGTCGTGACGGCCAGCTCGATCAGATCGAAGGCGGCGGGATCATTGCTGTCGGCCAGGTAGCGCAGTGCGGTGCAGCGCGCCCCGTCGGTGCCGTCCTCGGCGGCCGCGAGGATCTCGGAGCGGTCCTCGGGGCCCGCCACGGCGGCCAGACAGCGGGCGGCGGGCACATGCAGCGCGGCCCCCCGCTCGACGCCCTGCTGGGCCCACTCGAAGACGGCCCGCACGCTCCACCCCGGACGGGGCCCGGTAGGTCGCATCTGGCGTTGCCAGCGGTCGAAACAGCCGGCTTCCTGAGCGGCACGCACACGCGTGGAGACGGATTCGCGGGGATCGTCGGCCCACAACCGCCAGGGCCGCGGTTCGAAGGCGTCCCGGACGGCGGCGGCCAGCTCGGCCTCGCCCTCGGGATCGGTCCCGAACCGCGCGAGCACGGGAGCGGCCAGGGCCCGCAGGCCCGCGTCGTCGTCCCGCAGCGCCAGTTCGTCCAGGGCCCAGGCCCAGTTGGAGCCCGAGGCGGCGTACCTGCGCAGCAGTTCGAGCGCGTCGCGCCTGCCGTAGGAGGCGAGGTGGCCGAGGACGGCGAGGGCGAGGCCCGTGCGTGACTCCTCGGTGTCGAAGACGTCGTCCACCTCGAAGAGGTGCGCCTCGATCTCGTCCAGCTCGCCGTTGAGGTCGAGGTAGAGACGGGCGTAGTAAAGGGAGCGGTTCTCCACCTGCCAGTCGTGGCGGGGATCGCGCAGCACGCAGTGGTTCAGAGCCGCGAGCGCCTCGGCGCGCGGGGCGGTGAGCGCGTGCAGCGTGCCGTCGCCGCGGCCCCGCTGGAGCAGGCCGAGCAGCGTACCGCTGGGCGCTATGACCGGATCGAACATGGGAAACAGCCTCACATCAAGCGTCGACGCAACCGGGGACGTGCATTACCTGGCCGCGTGACAACACGTCGGGGCGCCCGCCGTTTCCTGCTTGCTGTAAGCCATCTTCCTCTGCCTCTCGTCGGTGGCCCATGCGGACCGTTTCACGGTCCACGCGGTGCGGCATCACCTGCCCAGCCATCCCGTCCGTGAACCACGACGTCATGATGACTCGGCACTTCCATCTGCCGCGACCGAAATTTCGGCGGCCTTGTACCGCCTCCCCCGTTGTCTGTGTTTTCGCTGGTCAGAACATTCGGATCAGTGTGCGCCGAACAATTCGAGCAGTTCTGTCCGGCCGAACATCCGGGCCGTGTCGACGGCCGACGGAGTGCCCTCGGACGGGTCGGCGCCGCCCTCGAGCAGAGCCTTGATGACACCCTCGGAGCCCTTGAAGACCGCTCCGGCGAGCGGTGTCTGCCCCCGGTCGTTGACGCCACCGGCCGCCGCCCCGCGGGCGACGAGCGCGCGTACCGCGTCCGCGTGGCCGTGGTAGGCGGCGAGCATCACGAGCGAGTCCCCGCGGTCGTTGGTGAGGCCTGCCGGGACACCCGCGTCGACGTACGCCACGAGTGCCTCGGTCTGCCCCTGCCGGGCCAGATCGAAGATCTTCGTCGCCAGCTCCACGACCTCGGGGTCGGGGGCTTCGCTCATCGGCCGGACCGCCTCTCATACAACCGTTCAGGTGAACCGCAAGGGTACTGGCTCGCGCGGCACATGACCCGAAGTGCCCGGAGGTAAGGATCACCGCGGCTCTGCCAACCAAGTGAAATCAAAAGAATTTCACCCATTTGCACCTTTTGTCGTATGGATACATGCTGTGATCCTGGAAGTACTCATGGTGACTGTCCCCACGAACCAGGAGCACTCACATGATCCTCTCCATCTCCGGTGTCGTACTGCTCGGCATCGTCGTCTTCATCTTCTTCCGCAAGGACGGGCTCAAGGCCTCCCACGCCCTGATCTCGGCGCTGTTCGGCTTCTACCTGGCCAGCACGGCGATCGCCCCGAGCATCAAGGCCGGCGGCGAGAGCCTGGCGAGCCTCCTCGGCGGCATCAAGTTCTGACGCCGTCCGTCCCGTCCGTACGCACCTCCAGGAGACAGCCGTGGCCCGCCGCCCCCTCCCCCGCATCCTGAGCACAGGCAGCGCGCAGATCGCCCGGAGCCGGGAGCTGGCCCGGACGGCGGCCGACAGCGCCACCGACGTCCTCCACCCGCTGATCACGATGACCCGCGGTCTGCGCCGCCTCGCCTCGGCCGGGCGGCGCAGATGGGCCGAGACCCCCAAGGACAAGCGCGGGCCGCTGCTTTTCCTGGTGGCCTCGGTGGTCCTGGTCGTCGCGCTCGTCCCGTACGGCCCGCTGCTCGCCGTCATCAGCCTGATGGCGGCGGCGGCCTGGCAGGGCCGGGACCGAAAGTCCCCCGAGCCGGAAGGACCGGACGAGTCGCAGACCCAGCGCCTCCAGTCGCTGTACGAAGCGCTCGTCCCGTACTTCTCGGCCGCCGAGGACCCGGACCCGCTGTACACACACGGCGGCGAGTGGGAGAAGGCCTTCCCGGCGTACGACTTCGACGCCACCGGCCGCATCACCCACCTGCTGATCCGCTACCCCGCCTACTTCACCGACGGTGAGGCCGAGTCCCGGGCCCGCATCGAGCAGCTGCTGCACGCCAAGTCGGGCCGCGGCCGCGAGTACCACTTCACCTGGGACGAGGAGGGCAACGAACTCACGGTCACCGTCCTCGCCCCGCTCCCCACCGACATCGCCGCCCAGCGCTTCGTCACCGCCCCGGGCGAGACGGTCCTCGGCTTCACCGACCCCACCCAGGTCCAGCGCACCCTCCCGCTCGGCTACGGCGACGAGCAGCGCGACGTCCCGCCGGTCGTCTGGCGCACCGGCATCCGCTCCACCGAGCCGCACCTGCTGGTCATGGGCCAGCCGGGCAGCGGCACCTCGACCCTGCTGCGCTCGATCGCGCTCCAGGCCCTTCAGTACGGCGATGTCGTCATCGTCGAGGGCGGCGGCACCGGCGAGTACGCGTGTCTGACCGGGCGGGACGGCGTCCTCGCGGTCGAGTGCGGACTGGCGGGGGCGCTGGCGAGCCTGGAGTGGGCGGCGACCGAGACCGAGCGCCGCCTGATCGCCGTCAACCGCGCCCGCCAGGCCGGCCACCCGTCGCCGGACGACACCAAGCGCCCCCTGTGGATCCTCCTCGACCGCCCCACCGCGTTCACCCACCTCGCCGCCGCGGACGGCCGCAAGGATCCGCAGTCCCTGCTCCAGGTCCCCCTGCGGCACGGTCGTGCGGCGAATGTCACGGTGGTGGTGGCCGACCAGTTCGACAGCGCGGAAGCGTTGAGCGATCCGGTACGGCAGCACACGCGCGCGCGTGTCGTGCTGGGGCCCGCGACCGCGGAGCAGTTGGAGTCCGTGCTGGGGGCGCCGCCGCACACGACTCCCGTGGCACAGGTGCCGCCCGGGCGGGGGTACGCCCGCCTGGGGACGGGGCCGGTGCATCGGCTCCAGGTTCCGGCGACCCCGGATCCCTACGACGACGCGACGAGTGAGGCGGACCGGCAGGCGGTGCTGGCGCTGCTGCCGGAGCGGACCACTCCGGCGGACGGGGAGACGGTGCCGTCTGATGCGGCCGACGGAAAGACGGTGCCTTCGGAGACGGTGCCTTCGGAGACGGTGCCTTCGGATGCGGTGGCCGCGGAGGCGCCGTAGCGGCGGAGGTCGTCATGCGGCTGCGGGCCGTTCGGGGCTGGTCGCGCAGTTCCCCGCGCCCCTGAGCGGGTTCCGGTCGCCGCGGGCCGCGACGCGTCACGGCCCTCCACCTCACGCCACGAAGGTCCGCGGCGACTCCCCGCTGCCCGACCCGCCGCTCTCCACCACCCTCGCCGCCGCGGCCAACCGCATCGCCGCCTCCTCGGCCACCACGCCTCCCACCGTGAACGGCAGTCGCACATAGCCCTCGAAAGCGCCGTCCACTCCGAAGCGCGGGCCCGACGGAACCCGGACTCCTACCCGCTCCCCCACCTCCGCCAGCCGCGACCCGGACAACCCCCCGGCCCGCACCCACAGCGTCAGGCCGCCCTGCGGGACCTCGAACTCCCAGGACGGCAGTTCCTTCCGTACCGCCGACACCAGCGCGTCCCGGTTCTCCCGGGCCTGGCCCCGCCGGAGTTCCACGGCGTGCTCCCAGCCGCCGGTGCTGAACAGCCAGTTCACGGCCAGCTGTTCGAGGACCGGGGTCCCGAGGTCGGCGTAGGCCCGCGCGGCGACCAGGCTGCGGATGACGTCGGGAGCCGCCCGCACCCAGCCGATGCGCATCCCCGCCCAGAACGCCTTGCTGGCGGAGCCGACGGTGACCACGGTGGAGCCGGCCGGGTCGAAGGCGCACACCGGGCGCGGCATCGTGACGTCCTCGTCGAGCCACAGCTCCGTCATCGTCTCGTCGGCCACCAGGACGGTCCCCGCGGACCGCGCAGCCTCCACCAGCCGCCGCCGCTGGTCGTCGTCGGCCAGCGCGCCGGTCGGGTTGTGGAAGTCGGCGACGACATAGGCGATCCGGGGTGCCGCGTCCCGCAGGACCTGACGCCAGCGGTCCATGTCCCAGCCGGTCAGCCCCTCCGCCATCGCGACGGGCACGAGCCGGGCGCCCGCCTCCCGCATCAGCTGGAGGATGTTCGCGTAGGACGGGGACTCGACCGCGATGCGCTCGCCCCGTCCCCCGAACAGGTGACAGATCGCGTCGATCGCGCCCATCGCGCCGGTCGTGACCATGATCTGCTCGGGCATGGTCGGGATCCCGCGCGCGGTGTAGCGCTCGGCGATCATCGCGCGCAGGGCGGGCAGCCCCGCCGGGTAGTCGCCATGGGTGTGGGCGTACGGCGGCAGCTCCTCCAGGGCGCCCTGCACCGCACGGGTCAGCCAGGGCTCGGGGGCGGGCAGCGCCGCGCAGCCGAGGTCGATCATCGAACCGAGGGCCTCGGGCGGGAGCGGCTCCAGGCCGCGGGCGGGGAGCGGGTTCCCGGCCGGGACCGCAGTCCAGCTGCCGGCGCCGCGCCGGGACTCCAGGAATCCCTCGGCCCGCAGTGCCTCGTAGGCCGCCGCGACGGTCGTACGGCTGACGGACAGGGAGAGGGCCAGTTCGCGTTCCGCGGGCAGGCGGGCGGCCACCGGGACCCGGCCCTCCAGGACCAGCAGGCGGATGCCGTCGGCGAGAGCGCGGTAGGCCGGCGGGCGACGCGTACCGGCGCCTGCCGGGCGGTCCTGCTGGGAGTTGAGCAGCCGGGCGAGTTGCGCGGCACCCACCGCGGAGGTCCACTGCGCCACCGAAATCAGTCCACCTTCCCGGAATTGGCCATGGATGGCGTGCCATCCCAAGCCACAGGGTGTCATGCGTCAGGCCACTACCACCACAGGGGGACCCGCCTTGTCCGCACAAAACCGTCTCGGGCGACGGTTGATCCAGCTGTACGTCGGACTCGCTCTGTACGGAGCCAGCTCCGCGCTGCTCGTCGAGGCGGGTCTGGGCCTGGAGCCCTGGGGTGTGCTGCACCAGGGCCTCGCCGAGCTCACCGGCCTGTCCATCGGGGTCGTGTCCATCATCGTGGGCGCGGTGGTGCTGCTGCTGTGGATCCCACTGCGCCAGCGGCCGGGGCTCGGCACCGTCTCCAACGTCTTCGTGGTCGGCATCGCCATGGACGCCACCCTCGCCGCCGTCCCCGAGGTGCACGGTCTCGCCGTACGGATACCCGTCCTGCTGGTCGGCGTCCTGCTCAACGGCGTGGCCACCGGCCTCTACATCGCGGCCCGGTTCGGCCCGGGACCGAGGGACGGGCTGATGACCGGGCTGCACCGGCGGACGGGGCGCTCGATCCGGCTGATGCGGACGGCGGTCGAAGTGGCCGTGGTGGTCACCGGGTTCGCCCTGGGCGGCACCATCGGGGTCGGCACCGTCCTCTACGCGCTGTCCATCGGCCCGCTCGCCCAGCTCTTCCTGCGGGTGTTCGCCGTGTCCCGGGCATCCGACGGCAGCACGGTCGTTGCCGGCGGGCAACCGCGGGGAGCGATACTGCGTCCGTGACCTCCCGGATACGCCACCCCTATCTCGACCATCCCGGCCCCATCCCCTTTGCCCACCGGGGCGGGGCGGCGGACGGTCTGGAGAACACCGCGTTCCAGTTCCGGCGGGCGGTCGAGGCGGGCTACCGGTATCTGGAGACCGACGTGCACGCCACCGCGGACGGCAGGCTGGTCGCCTTCCACGACGCCACTCTGGACCGGGTCACCGACGGCGCGGGACGGATAGCGGACCTCCCCTGGGCCGACGTACGGCACGCGCGCGTGGCGGGCCAGGAGCCGGTGCCGCTCTTCGAGGAGCTGCTGGAGACCTTCCCCGAGGCGCGCTGGAACATCGACGTCAAGGCCGAGCCGGCTCTCCTGCCGCTCCTGGACCTCGTCGAGCGCACCGATACCTGGGACCGGATCTGCGTCGGCTCCTTCTCCGAGGCGCGGGTGATGCGCGCCCAGCGGCTGGCGGGACCGCGGCTCGCGACGTCGTACGGCACCCGGGGTGTGCTCAATCTGCGGCTGCGCTCCTGGGGAGTGCCCGCGGCCCTGCGCCGCTCGGCCGTCGCCGCCCAGGTGCCCGAGACCCAGTCCGGCATCCAGGTGGTCGACCACCGCTTCGTGCGTACCGCCCACGCGCGCGGGCTCCAGGTGCACGTGTGGACCGTCAACGAACCCGAACGCATGCACCGGCTCCTGGACCTGGGAGTCGATGGCATCATGACCGATCACATCGACACACTGCGCAAGGTCATGGAGGACCGGGGCACCTGGGTCTGACACCCGCGTCCCCTGCTCCCGGTCCGCGCACGGCACCATGACGGGGAGGCACGGGTGGGCATCGACACCGTGCGGGCGGGCTCGGCCGACGAGGCCGCCGAACGGCGGCGCGAGCAGCG
The DNA here is from genome assembly GCF_058382285.1 of Streptomyces sp. LS-MS-L19. Lineage (NCBI taxonomy): Bacteria > Bacillati > Actinomycetota > Actinomycetes > Kitasatosporales > Streptomycetaceae > Streptomyces > Streptomyces sp. LS-MS-L19. Next base: position 1,654,655 of record NZ_JBYCLL010000001.1, read on the forward strand.
CGGCTGGTACTTCTACGACTGGGCGTGCTCCGTCTACTCGACGAGCGTGCTCACCGTGTTCCTCGGCCCCTATCTGACCTCGGTCGCCAAGCACGCGGCGGACGCGGACGGTTACGTCCACCCGCTGGGCATCCCGGTGCGGGCGGGCTCCTTCTTCGCGTACTCGGTGTCCCTGTCGGTGATCGTGGCCGTGCTGGTGATGCCCCTGGTGGGTGCCGCCGCCGACCGCAGGGGCCGTAAGAAGCCGCTGCTCGCGGCCGCCGCCTACACCGGGGCCGCCGCCACGACCGGGATGTTCTTCCTCGGCGGTGACCGCTATCTCCTCGGCGGCGTCCTCCTGGTCGTCGCGAACGCGGCGCAGTCCGTCGGGACGATGCTGTACAACTCCTACCTGCCGCAGATCGCCCCGCCCGAGGAGCGCGACGCGGTCTCGTCCAAGGGCTGGGCCTTCGGCTACGCGGCGGGCGCCCTGGTCCTGGTCGCGAACCTCGTGCTCTACATGGGCCACGACTCCTTCGGTCTCTCCGAGAGCGCCGCGGTCCGCATCTGTCTGGCCTCGGCAGGGCTGTGGTGGGGAGCCTTCGCGCTGATTCCGCTACGACGGCTGCGCGACCGGCGGTCGGCCGCGCACGGGACGAAGGAGCCCACGGCCCCCGGCTTCCGGCAGCTCGCCGCCACCGTCCGCGACATGCGCCGCCACCCGCTCACCCTCGCCTTCCTGTTGGCGTACCTGATCTACAACGACGGCATCCAGACCGTCATCTCCCAGGCGTCGATCTACGGCTCCGAGGAACTGGACCTCGGGCAGTCGACCCTCATCGCGGCCGTGCTCCTGGTCCAGGTGCTCGCGGTGGCGGGAGCGCTGGCGCTCGGCCGGCTCGCGCGGACCTACGGGGCCAAGCGCGCGATCCTCGGCTCGCTGGTCGCCTGGGCGGTGATCCTGGCGGCCGGGTACTTCCTGCCCGCCGGCGCGCCCGTGTGGTTCTTCGTGCTGGCGTCCGGGATCGGGCTGGTGCTCGGCGGCAGCCAGGCCCTGTCACGCTCCCTGTTCTCCCATCTCGTCCCGCCCGGCAAGGAGGCCGAGTACTTCTCGGCGTACGAGATGAGCGACCGGGGCATGAGCTGGCTGGGGCCGCTGCTGTTCGGGATCACCTACCAGGTAACCGGAAGTTATCGGGACGCGATCATCTCCCTGGTGGCCTTCTTCGTCATCGGATTCGCCCTGCTCGCGAGGGTTCCGGTGCGGCAGGCGATCAGCGACGCGGGCAATCCCGTACCCGAAAGGATTTAGCGTTCAACACCAAAGCGCTGTAGTGTACGCGTTTGGCCTGCCAGGCGTACCGTTACTGCGCGTCAAAGATGCCGAAGCGCTGGGTGACATCTGCTAGCAGATGTGACAAACCGGGCGCTGGTGGGTACAACAAGGGGCGGCTACGACGGCGACGCATTGCCCGGGACGGGACCCGGAACGGGAATCTTTACCGCCGACCGGACGTTGACCGGTATGACGACGACAGCGACACCTGTCCTGTGGGCGACAAGCCCGGGAGGCACGATTCATGAGTGAGCGAGCTCTTCGCGGCACGCGCCTCGTGGTGACCAGCTACGAGACGGACCGCGGCATCGACCTGGCCCCGCGCCAGGCCGTGGAGTACGCATGCGAGAAGGGGCACCGCTTCGAGATGCCCTTCTCGGTCGAGGCGGAGATCCCGCCGGAGTGGGAGTGCAAGGTCTGCGGGGCCCAGGCACTCCTGGTTGACGGCGACGGCCCTGAGGAAAAGAAGGCCAAGCCCGCGCGTACCCATTGGGACATGCTGATGGAGCGACGCACCCGTGAGGAGCTCGAAGAGGTCCTCGAGGAGCGTCTGGCGGTTCTGCGATCCGGGGCGATGAACATCGCGGTTCATCCCCGGGACAGCCGCAAGTCGGCGTAGTCCCCACGGGGGCTGGGCCGCAGCACAAGTGCACGTGAAACACCGCGGGCGCCGTACGTGACTCCACGTACGGCGCCCGCGGTTTGTGCTGTCCGGAGCCGTTGAGCAGCGGCTGCAGCCGGCCCCGGCTGGCTCGCGTGGCTCCCGGCCCGTCAGCGGGTCAGCGGCGGCCTCGGGTCCTGCGGGGTGTCCTCGGGCCGGTCCTGCGTGTCACGGATGACCTCGCCCTGGACCACCTTGCCGTCGGGGTGGTGGATCCTGGCCTGCTGGAAGGCGTCGCCCAGGGTGCCCGGGACGGCGGCGCGGAGCTTGCGGTCGAACGTGCGCTCGGCATAGCGGCCGACGGCCTTCTGGACCGGCGGGACCAGCAGGAGCAGGCCCACCGCGTCGGAGATCAGACCGGGGATCATCAGGAGCAGCCCGCCCAGCATCATCAGGCCGTTGCCGCCGCTGCCCGAGTCGGACGGGGCGCCGCCCCGCTGGAGCGCCTCGTTCAGGTTCTGGAAGGCGCGGCGGCCGGCGCGCTTGATCACCACCGAGCCGAGCACGAAGCCGGCTACCAGCAGCAGGAACACCGCGAACCCGCTCGCCGCGCTCGCCACCAGGGTCAGCAGCCAGATCTCCAGCACCAGCCAGGCGGCGACGCCCAGCGGCAGGAAGGTGCGGACACGGGAGCGGCGGGGCCGGGCGGGGTACGTGGGGGTCGAAGCGCCTGTCGTCATACGTCCAGTGTGCCTGGGCGCGGCTCAGCACGGCATAAGGGGACGATCAGCCGCACCTGTGCGGCCGTAGCGGGACCACAGGCCTACGGCCGCGGGCGCTTCCCGCGCGCGGTGATCCTGCCGACCCGCTCGCCCACGCCCCAGGTGGTGACCCGCCACAGGGCCTCCACCAGGATGTCGCGGCTCATCTTGGAGTCGCCGAGTTCACGCTCGACGAAGGTGATGGGCACCTCCACGACGTGGAAGCCGGCCTTGACCGCGCGGCGGGCGAGGTCGACCTGGAAGCAGTAGCCCTGGGACGCCACGTCCTCCAGGCCGAGGCCTTCGAGGGTCTCGCGGCGGAAGGCGCGGTAGCCGCCGGTGATGTCCCGCAGGGGGAGTTCGAGGGCGACCCGGGAGTAGAGGCTGCCGCCGCGGGAGATGAACTCGCGGGACCTGGGCCAGTTCACGACCCGGCCACCGGGCACCCAGCGCGAGCCGAGCACCAGGTCGGCGCTCTTGAGGGCGGTCAGCAGGCGGGGCAGTTCCTCGGGCTGGTGGGAGCCGTCGGCGTCCATCTCGACCAGGACGCCGTAGTCACGCTCCAGGCCCCAGCGGAAGCCCGCGAGGTAGGCGGCCCCGAGGCCCTCCTTGCCCTTGCGGTGCAGGACATGGACCTGGTCGTCCTCGACGGCCAGTTCGTCGGCGAGCTTGCCGGTGCCGTCGGGGCTGTTGTCGTCGGCCACGAGGACGTGCGCCTCCGGGACGGCCTTTCGCACCCGGCCGACGATGGCCTTGATGTTCTCCGCCTCGTTGTAGGTCGGAATGATCACCAAGGCTGTGCCGAGCGGGCCGAACCGTCTCCCCTGGGCCGTACGGGTCCCGTCGCCGTCGTTCACTGCTGCCCCTTCGAGTCATTGCGCAGGCGTCCACCATAGTGCGCACGGCCTGCGATGACGTGACAAGGCGTTCGTATGCTGGTGTCGTTTCCACAAGATCGGGGTAAGAATGCGGTTTTCGGCCGCTGTGGCGACATCATGCTCCCCCGGCGGAGGCGGTCGCCTCGCTGCGGATGGGGGCCCGGCGCCCTTCGGGCCGACCTGGGGCCCGCTGGCTGCGGGTCGACCGAAAGCCGTTGTCTACTGAGCGCCCGGGCCCCACCCGGGTCACACCTCCCCGACCGGACGGAACGTTCCCTCGCCGTGGCGCGAGCGCTGAGCCTGGCTCCCAGTGGCGGTGCCCCGGTGCGGCACACCGTCCCTGACCCAGCGGCGCTGCGACGACTGGGCGGAGGTTCCGCGGTCGGGCGTCCGGTGGTGGACCCGGCCGAACCTACCGGCCCCCTGCCGTCGGCTGTCAACAGCCGTTTGACCTGCGGCTCCGCCGTCAACGCCCTGGTCAGCGGGGAGGATGCGCAGGTCGCGCGACAGGTCGGCCGGTACCGCGCCACCCCGGGAGATCACTCGCCCGGCCGTACGAAGACCGTCCGTCCGCCGACCACTGTGCGCAGACAGACGGGCAGGTCACGGCCCGGCGTCAGGTCGGGCAGGCCGGGGGTGCCGGAGCGCGGGTCGGTGGACCAGCGGGCCACCCGGTCGTCGGGGGCCTGCACGACCAGTTCGTCGGTGCGCCACACCGCGTAGTCCGCGGGGGCGCCGGGCACCAGGACGCCGGCGTCGTCGCGGCCGACCGCCCGCCAGCCGCCCCGGGTGTGCGCGGTGAAGGCGGCGCGCACGGAGACCCGGTGCTCGGGGGTGTGGTGGAAGGCGGCGGCGCGGACCGTGCCCCACGGGTCGAGGGGGGTCACCGGGCTGTCGGAGCCGAAGGCGAGCGGGACGCCGGCCCGCAGGAGGGCCGCGAAGGGGTTCAGGCGGCTCGCCCGCTCCCGGCCCAGGCGCCGGGCGTACATGCCGTCCTCGCCGCCCCACAGGGCGTCGAAGGCGGGCTGGACGGAGGCGGTCAGACCGAGTTCGGCGAAGGCGGCGATCGCCTCGGGAGTGAGCATCTCGGCGTGCTCGACGCGGTGCCGGGCGGCACGGACGCGGGCGAGGCCGAGCTTCTCCGCGGCGGCGCGGACACCCTCGACCACGGCGGTCACGGCCGCGTCGCCGATCGCGTGGAAGCCGGCCTGGAGGCCCGCCTCGGTACAGGCGATGACATGGGCGGCCACGGCGGCGGTGTCCAGGTAGGCGGTGCCGGTGTGGTCGGCGTCGGTGTAGGGCTCGTGCAGGCAGGCGGTGTGGGAGCCGAGGGCGCCGTCGACGAAGAGGTCCCCGGCGGCGCCGACCGCGCCGAGCTCGCGTGCCTTGACCACGCCTTCGTCGGCCCGCTCCGCCCAGTAGCCGACGACCCGTGGACCGGGCTCCGCTTCCGCGAGGCGCAGGAGGCCGGTGAAGTCGTCCTCCGAGGAGATCTCGGGGCCTGCGCATTCGTGAACGGTCCCGATGCCGTGTGAGGCCGCGTGGGCGAGGGCGGCACGCTGCGCTTGTGCCCGCTGGGCCGGGGAGACGGCGGCGAGCGCCGTCGCGCGTACGGCGTGATGGGCGTCGGCGGTGAGAGGTCCGTCCACGTGCCCCACGGCCGTCATGTCGAGGAGTGCCGTCGTCACGACCGCGGAGTGGACGTCGATGCGGCTCAGATAGAGCGGGCGGCCCCCGGTGGCCTCGTCGAGTTCCGCGCGGGTGGGCGGGCGGTTGCCGGGCCAGCGCGAGGCGTCCCAGCCGTGACCGAGGAGGACGCGGTCGTGCGGACGGGCGGCCGCGAACTCCCGTACAAGGGTCAGCGCCGCGTCGAGCGACGGCGCGTCCGACAGGTCGAGACCGGTGAGGGCGAGGCCGGTGGCGGTCGTGTGCACGTGTGCGTCGGTGAACGCGGGAGTGACCAGGGCGCCGTCCAGGTCGACGGTCTCGTCGACCCCGTCCGCGAAGGCGTCGGCGGCGCCTTCCGAGCCGACCCAGGCGACTTGGCCCCGCTCCACGACCATCGCCGTGGCGAAGGGGTCGGCGGGGCTGTGCACCTCGCCGCGGCGCAGGAGGACGGTCTTCGGTTCACTCATGAGGGACAGTGTTCCAGGGGCCGCGCGACCACCGGAGTGCGGGTGATCAGATGCGCGGCGGCCTGGCCTCGTACGGGGTCGACAGCACCACCGTCGTGCGCGTCGAGACGCCCGCCAGGGAGCGGAGCCTCGCGAGCAGCTCCTCCAGTTCGTGCGGGGTCGCCACCCGCACCTTGAGGATGTAGTTCTCGTCGCCCGCCACGCTGTGGCACGCCTCGATCTCGGGGACGCCGGCCAGGCGTTCCGCGATGTCGTCGGGGGCGCTGGGGTCGAAGGGTTTCACCGAGATGAAGGCGGTCATGGGCAGGCCCACCGCCTCGGGGTCGACCACCGCGGCGTACCCGCGGATGACACCGCGCTGCTCCAGCCGTCGCACCCGCTGGTGCACGGCCGACGTGGACAGGCCGGTGGCCTTGCCCAGGTCTGTGTAACTCATCCGCCCGTCCTTGACGAGCAGCTGCACGATTTGTCGGTCCAGCTCCTCCATGGCGCAAGAACCTACAGTGCGTCTGATCTCCTCGGATACAGGAGCGGCCCAGGTCATGCCCGGTTCGTGATGTGACCGGGCACGACCTGTGCGCCGCCTGAGGGACAAAGCGACCGCCACGGGCATCTGCGAGCGGCATGTGACGAAGGCCACACGCCCGCGGGAGCCTCCGTGATGTTCTCGTGATTACCCCCGCGACCGGACGGGAAGTGCTTGCTGTGGTCGAGGCCGCAGTGCCTTCACGGCCCAGCCCGAGGGGGAGAACCCAATGCAGAGTCTTAAGCGTCCTGGTCGTACCGCGCCCAAGCGCCTGGCAGTCGTCGAGCCCGAGCCGGAGGGCGTCGAACCCGACGCTCTCGACGACGAGTTCGACGCGTACGACACCTTCGAGATGTACCGGGTGATCTGCCCGGACTGCGCGCAGCCCATCGCCCTGCTGGCGGACGAGGAGGTGCTGCCGGAGCACGCGCTGTGTGCCTCGCCGTGGAACCCCTTCGGCCTGACGGTCTGCGCCGGTACGGGTCGCAGGGCCGCCGAGGCCCGCTCGGCGGACGAGTCGGCGCAGCCCCAGGAGCAGGACACCGCGCTGCTGTTGACGCTCCCTCAGGGGCTCGACTGGCGGACCCAGCCCTTCTCGCACGTCGGTGGCCCGGGTTCGCGCCCCATGCGCGTGCCGGTGATGCGCCGCCAGGCCGCGGCCTGAGTCAGGTCTTCCGGCGCTCCGGCGCCCGAGCCGGCTCGCTCATTCCCAGTAGCTGCCCTGCACCATGGCCCGCAGGCTGCCGTGGTGCAGGATCAGTGTGTCCGGGTCCGCCGGTACGGCCACCTCACCGAAGTGGACCTGCCGGTAGGCGACGCGCAGCATGACGATCGCGTGCCGCAGCGCGGCGTACAGCGTGAAGAAGTCCATGTCGTGCGGGGTGTGGCCGGTGAGTTCGGCGTAGCGGGCCTCGATGCGGTCGCGGCGCAGGAAGTCGGGCAGTCCGCGCTGCCCGAAGGCGACCGTGAGGTCCTGGAAGAAGCGGTGCAGGTAGACCGTCCAGCCGAGGTCCACCTCGCGCGGGGCCAGGGCGGCCATCTCCCAGTCCAGTACGGCGACGGGGTCGAAGCCGTCGTAGATCACGTTGCCGATGCGTGCGTCGCCCCAGTTGAGGACGGGTGGGCACGGGTCGTGCGGCCAGAGGTCCTCCAGCCGGTCGAAGGCCTGCTCGATGAGGGGTGAGCGGGGCAGTCCGGCCACCACCCAGTCGTAGTAGGCGCGTTGGGCCGTGACATGGCGGCGCAGCGCGTCGCCCTCGCCGGGCAGCGCCAGGAACTCGGCCTCGGCCAAGGGGACTTGGTCGTGCAGGCGGGCCAGCAGTCCGACCGTGGCCGCCTCCAGGTGCTCGCGTTCGGTGTCGCTCGCCGCGTGCAGCCAGTTGCCCTCGTAGGTGTACGGCATGACGTCCGGCGGTACGCGCCCCTCGACCCGCTCCATCACGAAGAAGGGCGCCCCGAGCGGGCCCGGGTCCTCCTCCAGCCACTGGACCCTCGGGACGGGAAGGTCCGTGCAGCGAGCCACCGTGAGCATCGTGCGGTACTGGCGGACCATGTCGTAGACCGGGAAGACGGTGTACGCCGACGGGTCCGCGGCGAGTCTCAACGCGCAGCAGCGCAGGGGCGGTTCGGGGTGCTCGATGTCGAAGAGCAGGGTCTCGCTGGACAGGCCGTTGGAGGCGGGGACGCTGACGTCCACGGCCTGCGCGCCGGGCAGGCGCGCCGCGAGCCAGGCGGTGAGGCGGTGGGCGAGCTCCTCCGGGTCGCGGGTGGTGGTGCGGGGGCGGGGTGCCGTGGCCATGGTCGTCAACTCCCTTGTGGAGCAGCCGGATCCTTCCTACGGAGCGACCGAGTCGAACCCGGTGAAGCCGCTCGGGTCGTGCCGTCCGATCGAGCCGTGCTCGAAGATGCCGTGGCCGACGCGGCCGTCCAGGCGGAAGCGGGCCGCGTGGTCGGTGACGCCGTAGGCGGCCAGGGGGTGCGGCTCGGTGAGGTCGTAGGTGCGCCGGTCGGTCCAGTCGCGGCCCTGCCAGGTGCCGTGCTGCCAGTCGTCGGCCGGTGGATAGCCGGCGCCGACGGCGAGCGGGGAGGAGGTGAGGACCTCCACCTCCAGCTCCATGGGTTTGCGGACGTCGCCGAGGTGGATGAGGGCGCGCTCCGGGTGCCGGGTGCCGGTACGGTAGCCGATCTCGGGCTGGGGCCAGCCGAGTTGGCGGTCGCGCCGGCCGGGGCGGACCAGGGTCGCGTCGTTCAGTGAGCGGTGGCCGTCGGCGTCCTCCTGGACGATCACCATGAGGAAGCGGTCGTCGAAGCGGACCGGGCACCAGATCCAGTGGAAGCCCTCCGTCGGGTGCTCCTCGGCGAACCGGCCGCCCTCCTCCCCCGGCACCGGCCGCACCCCCCAGCTGCGGTCCCGGGTCCCGGTCCAGCCCTGGACGGAAATCTCGCGCCCACCCACCCGGATCCAGCCGTCGCAGTGCCCGGCCTGCACGAAACGCCGGCCCTCCAGGGTGAGCCGGCCGCCCCGCCGCTGGAGGTGGTGCGGCTCCCACAGGGCCGGGAAGTCGGCGGTCCAGTTGATCTCGTACGACAGTCCCTCCGGGTCGCCCGGGGCGGCCTCGCAGCTCAACACGAAGTCGCGCAGCGGGCGTTCGACGAGGATGCGCAGCGGGCCGACGCTCAGGTCGGTGCGGGCGTCGTCGCGCAGGGCGTCCGAGGCGCGCACCGCGTGCAGGGTGTCACCCAGGCGCAGGGTGGCGTAGGCGTCGATGACCCCGAGGTTGGGGTACACCCCGAGCCCGAGGATCAGCAGGGCGCGTCCCTCGTGGTCGAGGACGTGGAAGATGCAGCGGTCGTAGGCGTTGCGGTCCCCGGTCGCCACGTACTTCATGGACAGGGGCACCTGGTGCACGGGGTACTCGTCGAGCGGTACCGGGCGGTCGTCGGCCACGGTCAACCTCCCTGCCGGGGTGGGGGCTGACGGTACGTCAGGCGGGCGTCGGTGGCCAGATGTTCGGCCGGACGCCGGTGAACTCACGCTCGATTACGGGGAGCGGTGACCCGGTTGCCGGCTTCCGCGTTGCCCCGGTATGACCCTTGCCTACGCGCCGGTCGCAGAATCGGTTCCGCCTGCCTACCGCCCTGCTCCGCCGCCGCCCCAGGACCCGCCCATCTACCGCGATCTGATGCGCACCTGGGCCAGCGGCGGGCGCACCCTGCCGGGGCGCCACGACCCGGAGTGGGTCCGGCTCGCGGCGCCGCAGGTCAGGCCGGGGCAGTTCAGCGGGTCTCAGGACCCGCCAGGTGACGGGCGATGACCATGCGCTGGATCTGGTTGGTGCCCTCGACGATCTGCAGGACCTTGGCCTCGCGCATGTACCGCTCGGCCGGGAAGTCCGCGGTGTAGCCGTAGCCGCCGAGGACCTGGACGGCGTCGGTGGTGACCTTCATCGCGGTGTCGGTGCAGTGCAGCTTGGCCATGGCCGCCTGCTTGGCGAAGGGGCGCCCGGCATCCCGCAGCCGAGCCGCCGCGAGGTACAGCGCCCGGCCGGCCTCGATCTGGGTCGCCATGTCGGCGAGCATGAAGCGCAGCCCCTGGAAGTCGGCGATCGGCCGCCCGAACTGCTGCCGCCCGGTCGCATAGTCGACCGCCTCGTCGAGGGCCGCCTGGGCCAGTCCGATCGCGCAGGCCGCGATGCCCAGCCGCCCCGAGTCCAGCGCGGACAGGGCGATCGCGAAGCCCTGGCCCTCGTCGCCGATGCGCCGCGCGTCCGGGACGCGGACCCCGTCGAAGTGGACCTGGGCGGTGGGCGAGCCCTTCATGCCCATCTTCTTCTCCGGGGCCGCGGCACTGACCCCGGGCGCGTCGGCGGGGACCAGGAACGCGGTGATCCCGCGCGGGCCCTCCTCGCCGGTCCGCGCCATGACGGTGTAGAAGTCGGCGACCCCACCGTGGGTGATCCAGGCCTTGGTGCCGGTGATCACCCAGTCGTCGCTGTCCCGGACCGCTCTGGTGCGCAGCGAGGCCGCGTCGGAACCGGAGGACGGCTCGGAGAGGCAGTAGGCGCCGAGGAGCCCGCCGCCGAGCATCGCGGGCAGGTGCTCGACCTGCTGTTCCTTGGTGCCGTAGGTGGCGAGCGCGTAGGAGGCGAGGGTGTGCACGCTGACGCCGAGGCCGACGGTGAGGCGAGCGGCGGCGAGCTCTTCGAGGACCTGGAGGTAGACCTCGTACGGCTGGTCGGCGCCGCCGTGTTCGGAGTCGTAGGGCAGGCCGAGCAGTCCGGTGCGGGAGAGCAGGGTGAAGACCTCGCGCGGGAAGTGCCCGGCGTCCTCCTGCTCGGCCGCCCGCGGGACGATCTCGTGCTGCGCGATGTCGCGGACGAGCGAGATCAGGTCCCGGGCCTCGTCCGTGGGCAGTTGCCGGTCCACCGGCTGCGGGGCGCGGTCGGGCATGGCGACGCTCTCCTCCCTGTAGGGGCGCTGGCGGACGCACGCCGTGGGGTGGGGCGGCTCCGCCGGTCTCACTGGGCGCCGCTCGCTGCTCGCGTCTCCCGGGTCACGGAAGCTGCTGACCAGCGGCTGCGCCCTGTGAGTATGCCCGATCGGGGACCCCTGGTCACTGGTTAACGACCGCTTACTTCAAGATAGCCCAGAGCGCCGACAACCGGCCCGAGAAGCGGACCGGAATTGGTCCGAACCATTGACGTGGTGGTCTAGTCCTCCTACTGTTCCGGCAACGCATTACCGCGTTCATGCCAAACAGCTGGCGTTCCCCTCTCCCCCACGAGGAGACACCGATGCACTTTCCCCAGCGCGCCCGCTTCCGGGCGCTGATCTCCGCCGCGTGTTGCGCGGTCCTCGGCGCGGGCCTGCTGGCCGGCGCGACCAGCGCGACCGCGACCACTCCCGAGGCTCCCGTCGCGAAGGCGGCCGGCTCCAAGGTCGTCGGCTACTTCACCGAATGGGGCACCTACGACCGCAAGTACTACGTCAAGAACATCGAGACCTCCGGCTCGGCGGCGAAGCTGACCCACATCAACTACGCCTTCGGCAACGTCACCGGCGGCAAGTGCGCGATGGGCGACGCCTACCCCGCCACCGACAAGGCGTACACCGCGGCCGAGTCGGTGGACGGTGTCGCCGACACCTGGGACCAGCCGCTGCGGGGCAACTTCAACCAGCTGCTGAAGCTGAAGAAGAAGCACCCCGGCCTCAAGGTCATCTGGTCCTTCGGCGGTTGGACCTGGTCGAGCGGGTTCGGCGAGGCGTCGAGGAACCCGGCCGCGTTCGCCCAGTCCTGCTACGACCTGGTGAAGAACTCCAAGTGGGCGGGTGTCTTCGACGGCATCGACATCGACTGGGAGTACCCGAACGCGTGCGGCAACACCTGTGACACCAGCGGCCGGGAGGCGTTCAAGAACGTGATGGCGGCGCTGCGCGCCAAGTTCGGGAGCGGCTCGCTGGTCACCGCAGCGATCACCGCCGACGCCACGGCGGGCGGCAAGATCGACGCGGCGAACTACGCGGGCGCGGCCCAGTACGTCGACTGGTACAACCCCATGACGTACGACTACTTCGGCGCCTGGGACGCGGCGGGACCGACGGCCCCGCACTCGGCGCTGAACAGCTACTCGGGCATCCCGAAGGCCGACTTCCACACCTCGGCGACGATCGCCAAGCTCAAGGGCCTCGGCATCCCGGCCTCGAAACTGCTGCTCGGCATCGGCTTCTACGGCCGCGGCTGGACCGGCGTGACCCAGTCGGCGCCGGGCGGCACCGCGACGGGCCCGGCGGCGGGCACGTACGAGCAGGGCATCGACGACTACAAGGTGCTCAAGACCAAGTGCCCGGCGACGGGGACGGTCGGCGGCACGGCGTACGCCAAGTGCGGCAACAACTGGTGGAGTTACGACACTCCCGCGACCATCGCGACGAAGATGACGTACAAGAACCAGCAGGGCCTCGGCGGCACCTTCTTCTGGGAGCTGAGCGGGGACACCTCGGGCGGTGAGCTGATCAAGGCGATCAACTAGCCGGGCCCGGTCAGGGACTTGGGGCGGGGGACCACGAGCCTCCGCCCCTTGCCGTCAGCCGTCCCGGCGGGCGGGCCGGGGAGCGGGGTAGTTCGGGTCCATCTCCTCGATCGCCCGCATCGAGCCACCGAGCGCCTTCACCAGCAGCTCGCGCATGGTGTCGCGGGAGAGCTGCGACGGGCCGTCGATCCAGTCCAGGGTGGCGCCCTCGACGCTGCACACCCAGGCGAGCAGTCCCATGCGGGCCAGCGGGGCGATGTCGGTACGGCCGTACGCGCCCTCGGCGATGGTCGCGACGATCGCCTCGCGCACCCCGTCCCGGATGGCGTGCACCTCGGCGTCGAAACCGACGCCGCCGCTGACGACCGTACGGTAGGCGGCCTGGTTGTGTTCGGCGTAGCGCAGGTAGCTGTCCAGGGTGCGGTGGACGCGGTCCACCTGTTCCATCTCGAGACCGCTCGCCGCGTAGGTGACCAGGTCGGCGACGGAGTCCTGGATGATCGCCAGGTAGTAGCCCCGCTTGGACTGGAAGTAGTAGTAGATCAGCCCCTTGGCGACATGCGCCTGCTTGGCGATGTCGTCCATGGAGAGCGCGTCGTAGGAGGTGTCCGCGAACAACTTCCGCCCGATGGCGATGAGTTCGGCGCGGCGCGCAACCGAGCGCTCGGTGCCGCGGGCCCGCGGCCGGGCGGCTTCACGCTGATCACTGATATTCACATTGCGACCCTGATCTCGGGCTGGCGGCGGGACAAGCGCAGTATGTCAGGTCACCTTTGAGTCAGGTCACAGCAGACGGATGAGCCGGATCACAGCAGACCGAGTTGCGTGACGAGCATGGCGATCACCGCGACGAGGACCCAGCCCGCGAGGTGTTCGACGACGCTCGGGCCGTCGTCCCGGGGGCCGCCGGTGCGGGTGCGGGCGGCGGTGGCTGACTGTGCGGTCATGATGTCTCGCTGCTCTCGGACGACTGGGTGGACTCCCCCCACCGATCCGTCCACCTTGCCACCGAAAGGGGCTTTTGCGGCAGAGACCTTGGTCACAGGGCCCCGGTCGCCCGGGGCCCCGGAGGACCTCAGCGCACGCCCACCACTTCGAGCGCCTTGCGCTGGCGCGGGGTCGGGCAGGCGGGGAAGTACAGGTAGCAGACGCCTCCGGTGCCGGAGACGACCTTGCCGCTGGCGTTGTACCGCTTGGTGCGCAGCCAGATGTTCTCCCACTCGCGCCGCTTGTAGACGCGCCGCACCGCCGCGTCGCTGGGCGAGGCCGGGTCGTTGGCGATCACATCGCCCTCGGCGGTGAAGCCGATCACCGTCATGAGGTGGCCCGAGGTGCCGTAACCGGCCCCGGTGAGCTCCTCCTTGAGGAACGACTGGGACGTTATGGCCGGGATGCCGGCCGCGATCAGGGTCTCCAGGTCGGTGAGCGAGCCGAGCCGGGTGACCACGCCCTGGAGGTCCTTGAAGGTGGCCGCGTAGGCCGCGTTGAACGGCCAGTTGCCGCAGCCCGCGTACTGGTAGTCGTAGGTGTAGCGGGCCGCGTGGCAGACCTGCGGGTCGGCGTACGACGGGTCGACCCAGGCCAGTTGCTCCTTGGTGAGCCGGCCGCCCCAGTACTCGATGATCATCTGCGAGCTGGTGGGACTGCACCAGGCCTCGCCGCCGTTGTCGTACTCCGGGTACTGGCCCACGTGGATCTCCTGCGAGTAGCGCGGGACGATCAGCTCACGGGCGAGGCCGGGCGTGGAGGCCGGGACGGTGAAGCGGTCGGGGACGTCCGAGCCCATCGCGCCCAGCCGCCACACGGTCGGCGTGTACTTCGCGCCCGGCCTGCGGTACAGGGTCAGCCGCAGCCGGTACGACGCCAGGCGCAGCCCGGTCGCCGGGTCGTCGATCGCGAAGGTGTCCGTCCAGATGGTGCTCTTGCCGTCGGTCTGGTCGTCGACCGAGGTCCGCCTGATGTCCCCGTCCCCGGCGGCCCAGCGGCCCATCACGTACCAGGGGGTGGCCGTGCCGTCGGAGTACGTCCCCTGGAGCTCGATCTGGATCCAGGTGCCGGCCGGGGTGTGGGCGTTCCAGGAGGCGATCACCTCGGTCGAGGGCACGGCGAGCGTGTGGACCGGGGAGGTCCAGGTCGCGTACTCCCAGGTGGCGGTGGTGCCGGTGTGCGGGTCGGTGTAGTCGGTGGTGCCGACGGGCGCGCCGATCACGAGGCCGGGGCGGCTGCCGGCGACGGCTCGGGTGCCCTGCGCGGTGCCGGCGCGCCAGTCGCCGTACATGGTCCAGGCGTGGTTGTCGACCAGGCGGGCGGCCTCGTCGGGGTCCGCGTCGGCCGTGGTGCCGACGGCGGCCGCGGGGCCCGCGGTGCCGGCCACCGCGGCGGCGACCGCGACGGCGAGAACGGTTCTGCGGGACGGCTGTTCGGCTCTGCTCATGGGTGGGAGATCCCCCAGGTGTCCGAGTCGGGCGGGTCCAATGCACGGTTGTGCGCCAACTATGGATGAGGCGGCATGCTCCTGCCAGCACTTCGGGCCATGCCACGCCTACGAATATTGGTCTCGTCCACTGGCATGACCTGGGAAGCTGCCGTTCCGGCGGCGATCACAGGCCCCTCACTAGACTGGACGGGCCCGACCGTCCGTCCGTATGAGCACCTCCAGGAATTGTCATCCACCTCCTCGCCTCCCGGCTCCGCCGACTGCCCCCGTCCTGCGGCCTGGTCCGGCTGATCGGCGTCGACGGCCACGCCGGCTCCGGAAAGTCCACCTTCGCCGGGCAGTTGGCGGACGCCCTCGGCGGCGCTCCGGTGCTGCACCTCGACGACATCGCCAGCCACGAGGAACTGTTCGAGTGGACCGGACGGCTGCTGCGCGAGGTGATCGACCCGCTCGGGCGCGGCGAGACCGCCCACTACGCCCCCTACGACTGGCACACCCGGCGCTTCGGAGCGACCCGTGCCCTGCCGCCGGCGCCCGTGATCCTGCTGGAGGGGGTGGGCGCGGGCCGGCGCGCGCTGCGGCCGCACCTCGCGCTCCTGCTGTGGATGGACCTGCCCCGCGAGGAGTCCTGGGCACGCGGGCGGTCCCGGGACGGGGTGGAGCAGCGGGAGTTCTGGGAGGGATGGGTCGTGGCGGAACAACGGCATTTCGCCGAAGACCCCTCGCGGCCCTTCGCCGATCTGCTGGTACGACAGTGTCGGGAGCGCTACGAGACGCTCGATGGGCCTGCGGTGACTGCTGGACCGGACCATGTCATCACGCACGGTGACGGTCCGACGTCGATGTGTTGAACCTGTGAAGACCCCCCGGTAAGAACTTGCCTCAGTCGCCCAACTCCGCTTGACCGAGGGGTCGTACAGGTCTTACGTTCTCAATGTGCGGCCGTTGGAGGTCGCCCGCAGTCGCGAAGCCCCCGGTTGTTCCCCCGTGATCGGGGGCTTCGTTCTGCCCTCACACAGAAATATCCACGCGGTGAGGCGCGATTCGCTCACCCTCGGTCACCGTCCGCGGTGCGCCCCATCTGCTCCCACCTCGCCAAACGGCCTGTGCGGCACCCTACGGCGGGCAACACCACCGCAGGTACGATGCCCTCGGTGCGACCTACGGACAACCGCTCTGCGCACCGTTGCAACTCCGGTCCGCGGCACAGCGGTTGGACGAAGGCGGCCACCGGGCGTCGGCCCGGTGGTGAAACCACGGGGGCACGGTTTGTGGGGGACGTGATGGATTTCGGCACGCAGGGCCCCGAGGCCCCGGCCGACCTCGCCTGGCTGCGAGGTGTGGACGCCTACACGATGGGCGCCTACCCCCAGGCGGAGGAGGAGTTCCGGGCCGCGGTGCGGATCGATCCCGGGATGGCCGACGGCTGGCTCGGACTGCACGCGCTGCGCGTCGACACGACGACCGCGCTGCTCCGGATGTTCCGGCACCGCGAGCGCTTCGGCGAGCAACGCGCCCGCCATCGCCGTACCCTCAACTCCTGGTACTGGCTGGGCTGGTGGGTGCAGCCGGTCCTGGAGAGCCCGCGTGACCTGCTGCTCGCGCACGCCTCGCACTGGCTGGACGGCCGGCACGTCCCGGAGCTGGACCGGGCCCTCGCGGGCCTGCCCCCGGTGGACACCGACCACCAGGTCCGCTTCCTGCACGCCTGCCGCGCCTATCTCGTCAAGGACTGGGAACAGCTGGTCCGGCACACCGACCCGCTGATCGACGACGCCATGCTCGGCATCGAGGCAGGTCTGTTCGGGGGCATGGCCCGGGTCCGCCTGGAGATGTTCGGCCAGGCCGAACCGCTGCTCTCGGCGGCCCTGATGCGCTGTCGCAGCGAGCAGCCGCAGCGCAAGGAACTGCGGTACTGGCTGGCCCGGGCCCACGAGGGCACGGGCCGTTCCGCCGCCGCGCTCCCCCTGTACCGGGCGGTGCACCGCGTCGACCCCGCCTTCATGGACACCTCGGCCCGGCTCGCCGCGATCGCCGAGGGCGACGGCTACGACGACCCGGCCGACCTCGCGGCGATCACGCTCACCGGGTTCGGGCAGGACGTGCTGGAGGGCCCCGACGGGGTCGACCCGCTGTTCGGCGTCGAGGGACGGGAGTTGAAGCTCTCCGAGCCGGAGCCGCCGCCGACCGGGTCGCTGCCGTCCATGACGGACCCGGCCGGACGGGAACGGTCCGGCAGCCCGACGGGGGCGCTGCCCGCAGGCCCCACCGACCCCGTCTTACTGGAGGAGGCGCTCGCCGAACTCGAGCGCATGGTGGGTCTCGAGCCGGTGAAGCGCCAAGTCAAGGCGCTGTCGGCCCAGTTGAACATGGCCCGTCTGCGGGCCGGTCAGGGCCTGCCGGTCCAGCCGCCCAAACGTCACTTCGTCTTCTCCGGCCCCTCCGGCACCGGCAAGACCACCGTGGCCCGCATCCTCGGCCGGGTGTTCTACGCCCTCGGGCTGCTCGGCGGCGACCACCTCGTGGAGGCGCAGCGGGCGGACCTGGTCGGGGAGTACCTCGGCCAGACGGCGGTCAAGGCGAACGAACTGATCGACTCGGCGCTGGGCGGGGTCCTGTTCGTGGACGAGGCCTACTCGCTCTCCAACTCCGGTTACGGGAAGGGCGACGCGTACGGCGACGAGGCGCTCCAGGTGCTGCTGAAGCGGGCCGAGGACAACCGGGATCACCTGGTCGTGATCCTGGCGGGTTACCCGGAGGGCATGGACCGCCTGCTGGCCGCGAACCCCGGCCTGTCCTCGCGCTTCACGACCCGGGTCGACTTCCCCTCCTACCGCCCCCTCGAACTCACCTCCATCGGCGAGGTGCTGGCCGCCGAGAACGGCGACGTCTGGGACGAGGAGGCACTGGACGAGCTGCGCTCCATCGCCGGGCACGTGGTGGACCAGGGGTGGATCGACGAACTGGGCAACGGGCGGTTCCTGCGGACGCTGTACGAGAAGAGCTGTGCGTACCGGGATCTTCGGTTGTCGACGTATCCGGGGGTGTTGAGCCGGGACGACTTGTCGACACTTCGGCTGGCGGATCTGATGCAGGCGTACGGGGAGGTCCTGTCGGGGCGGGGGCCGCAGGATCCGTCGGCGACGTAGTTCGTCGGCAGTTCGTCGGCTGCGGGCCGGTGGGGGCTGGTCGCGCAGTTCCCCGCGCCCCTGAGTGGGTGCAGGCAATGTCTGCCCAGCAGCACCCACTGCTTTTAAGGGGCGCGGGGAACGGCGCAAGAAGCCCCCACCGGCCCGCAGCCGTACGACGACCCCTACGACGCCAGCGCTTCCTCACTGCTCCGAGGCTCCGTGACCCGGACCTCCGGCAGCTCCCGGTGCGCGGGATCCCGTACCTCGCCGACCAGCAGCTCCAGCACGTCCTCCAGTGCCACCAGGCCCAGCACCTTCCCGGACCCGTCCGCCACCTGCGCCAGGTGTGTCGCCGCTCGCCGCATCACCGTGAGCGCGTCGTCCAGCGGCAGGTCGGAGCGGAGTTTCGTCATCGGGCGCCAGATCTGCTGGGGTACCGCCCGCTGGGACTCCTCCAGATCGAGTACGTCCTTCACGTGCAGGTAGCCCATGAACGCGCCGTTCTCCGCCGCGATCGGGAAGCGGGAGTACCCGGTGCGGCCGGTGAGCTCGATGATCTGGCCCGGGGTCACCGAGGGGCGGACGGTCACCAGGGACTCGCGCTTGAGGAGGACGTCGGTGACCGGGCGGGAGCCCAGTTCCAGCGCGTCCTCCAGGCGCTCCTGTTCCTCCGGGTCCAGCAGGCCCGCCTGGCCGGAGTCCTCCACCAGTCGGTTGAGCTGTTCGCTGGTGAAGACCGCCTCGACCTCGTCCTTCGGCTCGACACGGAAGAGCCGCAGGATGGCGGCGGCGCAGGCGCCGAGGGCGATGGTGATGGGCCGGCACAGTCGCGCGAAGGCCACCAGGCCCGGGCTGAGCCACAGCGCGACCTTCTCCGGGGCCGCCATCGCGAGGTTCTTCGGGACCATCTCACCGATGACGAGGTGGAAGAAGACGACCGCGGCCAGGGCGATGACGTAGCCGAGCGGGTGGATCATGCCGTGCGGCAGGTGGATCCACTCGAACACCGGCTCCAGCAGGTGCGCGACCGTCGGTTCGGCGACCGCGCCGAGCGTCAGCGAGCACACCGTGATGCCGAACTGGGCCGCCGCCATCATCTGCGGGAGCCGCTCGAGGCCGTACAGCACCTGGCGGGCCCGTGCGGTGCCGAGCGGTTCGATCTGGCTGCGGCGCACGGAGACGAGCGCGAACTCGGCGCCGACGAAGAAGCCGTTGGCGAGCACGAGCAGGGCGGCGAAGAGGAGTTGGAGCACGCTCATCGGGCGGCCTCCATGACGTTGACCGCGGGGACCGTGCGGACCAGGCGGACCCGCTCGGCGCGGTAGTGCCCGACCTGGCGCACGGTGAGCCGCCAGCCGGGCAGCTCGGCCCGGTCTCCGACGGCGGGGATACGGCCGAGCAGGTCGGCGACCAGCCCGGCGACGGTCTCGTACGGCCCCTCGGGCACGTCGAGGCCTATGCGCTGGAGGATGTCGACCCGGCAGCTGCCGTCGGCGTCCCAGGCGAGGCGGCCGTCCTCCGGCGGGGCGGCGGCGAGTTCGGGGACGTCCTGGCCGTCGTGCTCGTCGCGGACCTCGCCGACGATCTCCTCGACGATGTCCTCCAGGGTGACCACGCCGGCGGTGCCGCCGTACTCGTCGACGACGACGGCGATGGGCTGCTCGCTGCGCAGCTGGGCCAGCAGGGGCTGGACCGGGAGGGTCTCCGGGACCAGCAGCGCCGGGCGGGCGATCCGGCCCACGGGGGTGCGCAGCCGGTCCTGCGCGGGAACCGCGAGGGCGTCCTTGAGGTGGGCCATGCCGACGATCTCGTCGATCTTCTCGCGGTAGACCGGGAAGCGGGACAGCCCGGTGGCGCGGGTGAGGTTGACGACGTCCTCGGCGGTCGCGGAGGCCTGGAGCGAGCTGACCTTCACCCGCGGGGTCATGACGTGCTGCGCGGTGAGCTCGCCGAGGGACAGGGTGCGCACGAAGAGGTCCGCGGTGTCCTGTTCCAGGGTGCCGGCCTGCGCGGAGTGGCGGGCCAGGGAGACCAGTTCGCCGGGGGTGCGAGCGGAGGCCAGTTCGTCGGCGGGCTCGATTCCGAGCGCGCGGACGAGGCGGTTGGCGACCGCGTTCAGGGCGGCGATCACCGGCCGGAAGAGGCGGGCGAAGGCGTGCTGGGGTCCCGCGACGAAGCGGGCGACCTGCATCGGCTTGGACACCGCCCAGTTCTTGGGCACGAGCTCGCCGATCACCATCTGCACGGCCGAGGCCAGCAGCATGCCGACGACGACGGCCACGCCGGAGACCGCTCCCTCGGGGATGCCGACGGCCGTGAACGGGCCGTGCAGCAGTTCCGCGAGGGCCGGTTCGGCGAGCATGCCGACGACCAGGGAGGTGATGGTGATGCCGAGCTGGGTGCCGGAGAGCTGGAAGGACAGCTCCTTGAGCGACTCGGCGACCCGGCGGGCCCGCCGGTCGCCTTCCGCGGCGGCCTTCTCGGCGTCGGTGGCCTCCACGGTGACGAGGCCGAACTCGGCCGCCACGAAGAAGCCGTTGGCGAGAATCAGCAGGAACGCCGCTCCGAGGAGCAGCAGGGGGATGGTCATGCCGCCGCCTCGGTATGCCGGGAGGGGGCGGCGCAGGTACTACAGGACGATCCGTCCATCGCTGGAGGGAGTCACTCCTCGGGTAGCAGGAACAACGAGAGGCGGAGGCGCGATGAGAACGCCTCCGCCAACAGATTAATCAAGACAGGGCCGACTGCGGCAGGGTGGAAGCCCCTGAGTCAGCCCTGATCTTCGTCGGAACGGGCTGTGGAACGGGCCTCGGCGAGTGCCCTGAGGGCCTTCGCGTCGGCGATGGCCTGCTCTTTCGCGATGCCCGGCTGGATGCCGAGCGCCGGCAGGCTGGTGCCGTCGCTGAGGTTGAGGAACACCCACGGGTCGCCCGGGCGGAGGTTCACCTGGATGATCTCGGCCCACTCCAGACGCCGCCTGCTGGCGATGTTCTGGACGGTGACGCCGGACTCGTCGGCGACGACCTTCACCCTGGCCAGCAGGAACAGCACTCCGGCGAGCAGGGCCGCGGTGACGATGAAGCTCAGGCGCTCGCCGGGCCCGAGCTGCTCCAGGAGCAGCGCGATCACCGTGATCACCACGAAGATCGCGACTCCGGCGGTGAGCAGGACCACACGGGTGCGGCCCGGCCGGAACGTGACGGGGAGGGCGGGCGGTGCGGAGGACATGGCGGTACGGCCCCTCAGAGACGGCAGGCGTGGATGGCCGTCGTCAGGATGGCCCGCGCGCCGATGTCGTACAGGTCGTCCATGATCCGCTGCGCCTCCTTGGCCGGGACCATCGCGCGGACGGCGACCCAGCCCTCGTTGTGCAGCGGGGAGACGGTCGGGGACTCGAGGCCCGGGGTGAGCGCGACGGCCTTCTCGAGCTGCTCGACGCGGCAGTCGTAGTCCATCATCACGTAGGTCCGCGCCACCAGGACGCCCTGGAGGCGGCGCAGGAACTGCTGGACCTTGGGTTCCTCACCATCGGCACCGGTACGGCGGATGACGATCGCCTCGGACTTCATGATGGGCTCGCCGAAGACCTCCAGGCCCGCGTTGCGCAGGCTGGTGCCGGTCTCGACGACGTCCGCGATGACCTCGGCGACGCCGAGCTCGATGGCGGTCTCGACGGCGCCGTCGAGGTGGACGACGGCCGCGTCGACGCCGTTGTCGGCGAGGTGCCCGGCGACGATCCCCTCGTAGGAGGTGGCGACCGTCTTGCCCTTGAGGTCCTCGACGCCGTTCGCGGTGCCGGGCTTGGAGGCGAAGCGGAAGGTGGAGCGGGCGAAGCCGAGCGGGAGGATCTCCTCGGCGTCGGCGCCGGAGTCGATCAGCAGGTCACGGCCGGTGATGCCGATGTCGAGCCGGCCGGAGGAGACGTAGATCGCGATGTCCCGGGGGCGGAGGTAGAAGAACTCCACGTCGTTGACCGGGTCGACGATCCGCAGTTCCTTGGACTCGCGGCGCTGCTGGTAGCCGGCCTCATGCAGCATGTCCGCCGCAGGTCCTGACAGGGAACCCTTGTTGGGGACGGCGATGCGCAGCATGAGGTCGGCTTCCTTTGCTCTCAGGGGTGGTTTCGGCGACTGGCTTACAGGTGGGCGTAGACGTCGTCGAGGGAGATCCCGCGCGCGACCATCATCACCTGGACGTGGTAGAGCAGCTGCGAGATCTCCTCCGCGGCCGCCTCCTTGCCCTCGTACTCGGCGGCCATCCAGACCTCGGCGGCCTCTTCGACGACTTTCTTGCCGATCGCATGGACGCCCTTGCCGACCAGTTCTGCGGTGCGGGAAGTGGCGGGGTCGCCGGTGGCGGCCTTCTGCTGGAGCTCGGTGAAGAGCTCCTCGAACGTCTTGTTGGACATGGTGGCGCCCACTTTACGCGTAAGCCCGCACCACCTAGTGCCACGGTTCAGATACTGAGCGGAGGGTGGCCGCCGTGGCCACCGCGGCGGTCACCGCCTCGTGCCCCTTGTCCTCGTTGGAGCCCTCGATACCGGCCCGGTCCAGGGCCTGTTCCTCGGTGTCGCAGGTCAGCACGCCCATGCCGACGGGGACCCCGGTCTCCACCGAGACCTGGGTCAGGCCCTGGGTGACGCCCTGGCACACGTACTCGAAGTGCGGGGTGCCGCCGCGGATGACGACACCGAGGGCGACGATCGCGTCGTAGCCGCGGCCCGCGAGGACCTTGGCGACGACCGGGAGTTCCCAGCTGCCGGGGACCCGGAGCAGGGTGGGCTCGTCGATGCCCAGGTCGTGCAGGGCCCGCAGGGCGCCGTCGACCAGTCCGTCCATCACCTTCTCGTGCCACTGCGCCGCGATGACGGCGACCCTGAGGTCGCCCACGTTGCGTACGGACAGCTCCGGTGCACCCTTGCCGCTCACGTTCTCAGACTCTCCTCGAAGTGCTTGTGCTACTGGTTGCTGCAGGTGGACACGGGGGTGGTGTCCAGCCAGGGCAGGTCGTGGCCCATCCGGTCCCGCTTGGTGCGCAGGTAGCGGAGGTTGTGCTCGCCCGCCTGTACGGGCATCGGCTCCCGGCCGGTGACCTTGAGGCCGTGGCGCAGGAGGGCGTCGGACTTGTCGGGGTTGTTGGTCATCAGGCGCAGGCTGCGCACCCCGAGGTCCTCCAGGATCTGCGCACCGGCGCCGTAGTCCCGGGCGTCGGCGGGCAGGCCGAGCTCCAGGTTGGCGTCGAGGGTGTCGTGGCCCTGCTCCTGGAGTTCGTACGCCCGCAGCTTGGACAGCAGGCCGATGCCGCGCCCCTCGTGGCCGCGCAGGTAGACCACCACTCCCCTGCCCTCTTCCTGGATGCGCTCCAGGGAGGCGTCGAGCTGGGGGCCGCAGTCGCAGCGCAGGGAGCCGAAGATGTCGCCGGTGAGGCACTCGGAGTGGACGCGGACCAGGACGTCCTCGCCGTCGCCGATCTCGCCGTGGACGAGGGCGACATGCTCGACGCCGTCGACGGTGGAGCGGTAGCCGTACGCCGTGAAGGTGCCGTGGGCGGTGGGCAGCCGGGTCTCGGTCTCGCGGCGGACGGTGGGCTCGCTGGTGCGGCGGTAGGCGATCAGGTCCTCGATGGAGATGATCGTCAGGCCGTGCTTGCGGGCGAAGGGGATCAGCTCGGGGAGGCGGAGCATCCGGCCGTCCTCGCCCGCGATCTCGACGATGGCGCCGGCCGGGCGCAGTCCCGCGAGCCGGGCGAGGTCGACGGCGGCCTCGGTGTGGCCGTTGCGGGTGAGGACGCCGCCGTCCTTGGCGCGCAGCGGGAAGATGTGGCCGGGGCGGACGAAGTCGGTGTGGTCGGCGTCGCCGCTCGCGAGGAGCCGGAGCGTGGTCGCGCGGTCGGCGGCCGAGATGCCGGTGGTCACGCCGTGCGCGCCGGAGGCGTCCACGGAGACGGTGAAGGCGGTCTTCATCGACTCGGTGTTGTCGTCGACCATCTGAGGCAGCTTCAGCCGGTCCAGTTCGTCGCCCTCCATGGGGGCGCAGATCAGGCCGCGGCACTCGCTCATCATGAAGGCGACGATCTCGGGGGTGATCTTCTCGGCGGCGACGACGAGGTCGCCCTCGTTCTCGCGGTCCTCGTCGTCGACGACCACGATCGGGCGGCCGGCCGCGATGTCGGCGATGGCCTGCTCGACGGGGTCCAGCGCGAAGTCCTCGAACCCGTCGGTGCTGTAGAGAATCGGTGCGGCGGTCATGCCGGCGCTCCTTCCATGACGGGCCGCGCGGACTGACGCGAGCGCAGCCACCAGTCGCGCATGCCCCACAGGACGAGCGCGCCGTAGATGACGTAGACGAAGCCTGAGAAGGCGTAGCCGTTGGCGAAGTTCAGGGGGACGCCTACCAGGTCGACCAGGAGCCAGGCGAACCAGAACTCGACCATGCCGCGCGCCTGGGCGTACATGGCGACGACGGTGCCGACGAAGATGTAGGCGTCCGGCCAGGGGTCCCAGGACAGGCTCGGGTAGGCCTTGAAGAGCAGGGCGACGGCGACGGTGCCGACGGCGGCGGCGCCGATCATCGAAGCGCGCTCGGCCCAGGTGGCGAACCGCGGCGCGATGTGTCCGTCGCCGGACTGCCCCTTGTTGCGGTTCCACTGCCACCAGCCGTACAGGGCGACGAGCATGACGACGGCCTGCTTGCCGGCGCTGCCGGTGAGGTGCCCGTAGAAGGCGCCGAAGAGGATGAGGCCGGAGGCGAACTGCACCGGCCAGCTCCACAGGTTGCGCCGCCAGCCGAGGGCGAGGGCGATGAGGCCGAGGATGTTGCCGATCATGTCCGACCAGAGGATGTGCTGGCCGAACAGGGTGAAGGCCTCGGTGTTGAGGGAGTTCACTTCCCGGCCCCCTGACTGCTCGCGAGCAGGCGCTCGACGTACTTGGCGACGACGTCGACCTCGAGGTTGACCGGGGCGCCGGGCTGCTTGAGGCCGAGCGTGGTCAGCGCGAGCGTGGTGGGGATGAGGCTGACGGTGAAGTAGTCGGGGCCGGCCTCCACGACGGTGAGGCTGATGCCGTCGACCGTGATGGAGCCCTTCTCCACGACGTAGCGGGAGAGGTCCGCGGGCAGCGAGATCTTGATGATCTCCCAGTTCTCGGAGGGCTTGCGCTCCAGGACCTCGCCGGTGCCGTCCACGTGACCCTGCACGATGTGCCCGCCGAGGCGCGCGCCTACGGCGGTGGGGCGCTCCAGGTTGACGCGGGAGCCGACGCCCAGGGCGCCGAGGCTGGAGCGGTCGAGGGTCTCGGCCATGACGTCGGCGGTGAACTCGTCGCCCTCGTGGTCGACGACGGTGAGGCAGACGCCGTTGACGGCGATGGAGTCCCCGTGTTTCGCGCCCTCGGTCACGACGGGGCCGCGCAGTCGGAAGCGACACGCATCGCCGAGGTTCTCGACGGCGGTGATCTCGCCCAGCTCTTCGACGATTCCGGTGAACACTTCCCGGGTCCTCCCTGCCTCATTCGGGCACGGACTCCGGGGCTGTCGATGACGACAGAATGAACGAGCAGGGACACCGGGGGCGACGCCGGACGGGGCCTCACCCGCGAGGGTGAACCCTGATACGGCGGCGCGCATACAGGTATGCCCGCCCGCCGCGCACTGCCTCCCATCCGGACTTTAACCGTCGGTCCAGGAATTTCACCTGGTCAACCGGCCGCTGGAAGCGGTCGGGTCGCGGACTGTAACCGCCGGTTCGGACTTTCACCGACCCCGGAGTGCGCTGCTTCTGGTACGCAACCAGTCTGCCACGCCTGATCGGCGTCCATACGGGCGATGCGTGTGCAGTGGCTCACAACCCGTGGCCGGAAACCTCTTGACCTAATGGTCTAGTCCTTTTTAGGGTCGCCGTGGCTGGACACCCGTAGAGACGGGCCCGGCGGCGGTGACGACGGCCCTTGCCCGCCGCCGGGTCTCCTTCGCCGGTATGTACGGCCTCTGGCAGGGTGATCGGGATGACGACAGCGATCGCCGTGTCCGCGGAGCAGCGGGACGCCAGGTCGCGTCCGCCGCCGGCAGCTTCTCCAGTCCGGCGAGGCAGCCTTCGCGGGCCGCGGTGACGAAGGTCGCCACCAGCCCCTCCTGCCGCTCGGGCGCCGCCGCGAACCGCCCTCCCCCACTGCCTCCAGGAGCACCAGCATCGCCATCGACACGGCGGGAGGGACGAGTGCGGCCACACCCAGTAAGGCCGGTCGCGCAAGCGGGCACCTCGATGGACCCGACCGCACCCGACGGGCCAGCCACGAAGGAAGGCGACCCGCGCGACCATCGCGGACACGGTGTACGCCGTGTACTCGGGCCCCGACTTGCGCGGCCACCCCCGGTGGACCCAGCCCGCGCTAGCGCGGCGCGAACAGTTCGTCCTGCGCCCTGTCCCTCGCCGTGAGCAGCGCGCCCCTCAGCACCGCCTCGCCGCCCAGCGCGCTCGCCCGCACCTCCGTGGGCAGCGGTGACATACGGCGGACCCGTCGCTCCACTCGCGCGGCGAGGTCCGCCCCGCCCGCCTGGCCCACCTCGCCGGCCAGCACCACGCACCCCGGGTCCAGGACGGCGACGACCGACGCGACGCCCACGGCGACGCGGTCGGCGAGCGCGTCCAGGAAGCGGGACTCACCATGCGCCACCGCCTCCCGCACCACACCCGCGGCGCCTTCCCCCCGCACCACACCCGCGGCACCGTCCCCCCGCACCACAGTCACGGCACGGTCCCCCGGCACGACCCCCGCGGCCCCCTCCCCCGGCACCGCGAGACCGTACTCCCCCGCCAGCCGCACGACCCCCGCCGACCCCGCCAGCGAATGGAAGCCCCCCTCGCAGTCCACCGCCGACGGCAGTCCCGCCGTCCCCGGCACCGGCAGGAACCCGATCTCGCCCGTGCCGCCCGAGGCGCCCCGCCGCAGGGTGCCGTCCAGGACCACCGCCGCGCCGGTACCGTGGCCCAGCCAGAGCAGCACGAAGGTGTCCCGGTCCCGGGCGATCCCGTCGCGCTGTTCCGCCAGCGCCGCGAGGTTGGTCTCGTTCTCCACGTGGATGCGGGTGCCGGGCAGCCGTTCGTGCAGCGCCAGAACCAGTCGGCGGTGCCATTCGGGCAGGCCGGTGGTATCACGGAGTTCGCCGCTGGCCGGGTCGATGAGACCGGGGGCGCCGATGCCGACGGTGTGGAGTTCGGCCACCCCCGCCTCCTTCGCCGCCCGCTCGACGAGTGCGACGGCCTGCTCGACCGCGGGGCCCGTCCCCGTGTCCCCGCCGATCGGCACCGACGCCTCGGCCAGCACCCGGCCCAGCAGGTCGGAGACGACGACGGAGACGCCCTCGGTGCGGACGTCGAGGGCCGCCAGATGGGCCTGGTCGGCGACGATGCCGTACAGCCTGGCGTTGGGGCCGCGGCGCTGCTCCCCCGACTCCCCCACCACGTCGATCAGTCCGGCGGCGGCCAGGCGCTCGACGAGGTCGGCGACGGTCGGCCGGGACAGTCCGGTGAGCTGCTTCAACTGGCCTGCCGTCAGCGGACCTTCCTGCTGGAGCAGCCGCAGGGCGAGCCGGTCGTTGATGGCCCGGGCGGTGCTCGGGGATGCGGGCATGCCGGGAATCCTCTCAGATCCACAGAGCCGGATATGCGCTATCTATCAGGCAGGCTTCCTGATAGTTTACGGCGGCCGGAAGCGGCAAGCAGGGGAAAGACAAGGTTCCGGGGAGGGGCCCGACAATGAGCGATGTGGTCCACACATCAGCAGAGGTACGGCGGGCCCGGTACGCGGTGGCCGCCGTGTTCGCCGTGCACGGGGCCGTGACCGGCTCGTTCGCGACGCGGGTGCCGTGGATCCAGGAGCACTCCTCGGTGAGCGCCGGTCAGCTGGGCCTGGCGCTCGCCTTCCCGGCGCTCGGCGCCTCCGTGGCGATGCCGCTGGCCGGCCGGGTCAGTCACCGCTTCGGGGCCCGGAACGCCCTGCGCGGCCTGATCTCGCTGTGGACGCTGGCCCTGGTCCTGCCCTCGCTCGCCC
Source organism: Streptomyces sp. LS-MS-L19 (assembly GCF_058382285.1). NCBI lineage: Bacteria > Bacillati > Actinomycetota > Actinomycetes > Kitasatosporales > Streptomycetaceae > Streptomyces > Streptomyces sp. LS-MS-L19. The sequence goes on from NZ_JBYCLL010000001.1 coordinate 1,682,516, forward strand.
CGAACCTCCTGACGCTCTGCGTGGCCCTGTTCGTCTACGGCGCCACGGCCGGCATGGCGGACGTGGCGATGAACGCGCTCGGCGTGGAGGTCGAGAACCGCCTCGGCCGCTCGATCATGTCCGGGCTGCACGGCATGTGGAGCGCGGGCGCCCTGATCGGGTCGGCGGCCGGCACCCTCGCCGCACACCTGGGCTCGGACGCCCGGCTGCACCACGCGCTCGCGTCGGCGGCCCTCACCCTGCTCGGTCTGCTCGCCTGCCGCTGGGTCCTGGACCTCCAGCCCACCGAGGACGAGGAGCCGCCGCCCCGGTTCGCGCTGCCGCCGAAGTCGGCGCTGCTCATCGGCGCGGTCGGTTTCTGCGCCGTGTTCGCGGAGGGCGCGAGCCTGGACTGGTCGGCGGTGTACCTGCGCGACCAGTTGAAGACCTCGGCGGGGCTCGCCGCCGCCTGTACGACCGGTTTCACGCTCACGATGGCCCTGGCGCGGATCGCCGGGGACCGGCTCGTGGACCGGTTCGGATCGGTGCGCACGGTCCGGGCGAGCGGTGTCCTCGCGGTGCTCGGCGGGCTGCTCATCGTCGTCGCGGAGCAGCCGGCCGTGGCGATGGGCGGGTTCGCGCTGATGGGGCTCGGCATCGCGGTGGTCGTGCCGCTGTGCTTCGCCGCCGCGGGCCGCAGCGGGTCCAACCCCAGTCTGGCGATCGCCGGTGTCGCGACGATCACCTACACCTCGGGGCTGATCGCCCCGAGCGCGATCGGCACGCTGGCCCAGGCGACCAGCCTGATGGTGTCGTTCGTCCTGGTGACGGTCCTGGCCTGCGGACTCGTGGCCTTCGCGGGGGTCCTGCGGGCCGGCGACCGGGACCGGCCGAAGGTAGGCGCCCCGGCGGCGACGGTTCCCGACCCGCGGCACTGAGACCGCTCGGCCTCAGGACGAGGCCAGGTCATAGGCGTACGACGCGCTGAACGTGCCCGGTGTGCCCTTGCAGCCGTCCGACTCCCCCGGGAGTTTCACCCACAGGTAGGCGTCGATCCCGGGTTCGCCGGTGTTCAGGGTCGGGGCCTGCCCGATCTTCCGGCCGGCCGGGTCGCACCACTCGCCCTCCGGCGGGGCGCCGTTGCCGTTGCGGCTGGTGTCGATGACGGCGCCGAGGCCCGGCGGTCCGCCCAGGGCGGCGAGGACCCGGCGGTCGTAGGCGATCTCGGCGGACGTGGTGTGGAAGTTGGAGACGTTGCTGAAGATCCCGTCGGAGGAGGCGGCCGAGGCGGCGCCCGCCTGCCTGAGCAGGGACGCCTGTTGCCCGGCCGGGTTCCAGCCGGAGTGACCGGCGTCGTAGTAGACGCGGGCGTTCGGGTTCGCGGCCTTCAGGACCCGGCCCGCGCGGGCCAGTGAGGCGAAGCGGCCGGCCCGCGCGGCGTCCGAGAGGCAGTCCGACTGGGCGATCGAGTCGGGTTCCAGGACGACGACCACCTCGCGGGAGCCGAGCCCCGCGGCGAACCGGTCGATCCAGGCGTCGTACGCGCCGAGATCCGGCGCCCCGCCCTGGGACGCGCCGCCGCAGTCACGGTCGGGGACCGCGTACGCCACGAGCACCGGGACCCGGCCCTGCGCGGCGCCGCCGGAGGTGACCGCGCGGACCCTGGAGGTGATGGTCGCCGGGGCGTAGTCGGCGAACCAGACCGCGGCCGGCCGGTCGGCGATACGGGACCGGATGACGTCGGCACGCCAGTCGCCCGGGTTCTCCTGCACCCAGTCGAGCACCTGGGAGGCGGGGTGGCGGTAGAGGCGGTGCGCGGCGGTGGCCCGGGGCTGGGTGGGGCTCGCCTTCTTGCTCGGGGACGACGGGGAGGCGCTCGCCTTGGTGGAGACGGACGCGGAGGCGGTGGGGGCGACGGAAGGCGAACCCGGGGCCGACGGCGGGACCCGCACCCGGTCCGGGCTCGGCGAGCCGTCGGTCAGCGCCGGTCGCGCCGCATCCGAGGCGGCACGGTCGTCGAGCGCGGCGAGCGTCCCGGTCGCGGTGCCGACGGCGACGACCGCACAGGCCAGCGCGACCATGGCGCCACGGCCCACGGCACGTCTGCGGGCGGCGCGGCGCGCGGCCAGTCGCTGGGCACGTAAGCCTGACACCCTGTCGCTCCCCCCTCGCGCGGCGGGCGGCGTCCCCCGTTCTGGGGAAGCGTCGGGCCCGCCGGTACGCCGGCCAGCCTAGGACTGGGACCCTGCCGTTATGGCGCAATTGGAACAGTTCACCACTCCCGTCGACGCGGTCGTCTCCCGTATGCGCGCCCTGGACGAGGCCCTTCCGGAACGGGACGGCGTAGCGGTCTTCAACCGCGTCTACCTCGCCGTCACCGAGGCCGTCGACCGCTGCGTCGACGCGGGCGGGTTCACGGACGCGCGGGCCGCGATCACGCTGGACGTGCGGTTCGCCGAGCGCTATCTGGCGGCGGTGGACGCGGCCGCCCGCGAACACCGTCCGCCGGCCTGCTGGCGGCCGCTGTTCCAGTTCCGCCGTCATCCCGGTGTACGACCCCTGCAGTTCGCGTTGGCGGGCATCAACGCGCACATCGGGCACGACCTCGCGCTGGCCGTGGTGGACACGTGTCGTAGCCTCGGCTGCGAACCCGCCGACGTGGAGGACGAGTTCGACCGCGTGGGCGACCTCCTCGTCTCGCTGGAGGAGCGCATCCGCGAGGAGCTGATGCCGGGCCCCGACGTCCTCCAGGTCGCCGACCCGCTCACCCATCTCCTCGGCTCCTGGAGCCTGGACCGCGCCCGCGACGCCACCTGGACCGCGGCCCGTGCCCTGTGGGCGCTGCGCGGACTGCCCGACGTGGCCGGCGAGTTCACCGAACGCCTGGACACGGCGGTGGGATTCGCAGGCCGCATGCTCCTGACCCCGCTCCCGGACTGAACCCCGGGCTCGACCGGACCCTGACCGGACACGGCGCCGGTGGGCGAGGCGGAAGGCGGCTTTACCCCTGGTACAGGTCGATGTGGTTGCCGCCGGGGTCCTGCACCGTCGAGGACCGTGGCTTCCACGGCCTGTCGACCGGTGGTTGGATCTCCACCGCGCCGGCGGCGAGCGCCCGCTCGTGCGCGGCGTCGACGTCCTCCACGCCCAGGCCGAATTTGGCCGGGCCGCCGGGCCACGGGTGCGAGTCGGGGTTGGCCACCGTCAGGAGGAAGAAGTCGTCGTCCGGGTACGTGCCGAACTGGAACGAGCTGATCTCCTCGTGGAAGGCGGCGTCGAAGGCGTCGCGGTAGAACGCGACCGACGCGGTCAGGTCGTCGGCCACGATCGTGACCTGGCTGATACGACGGGTCTTCACGGGCAGCCCCTTCTCCATGTAGCGATCGACGATCTCGATGAGGTTCGTCAGCGAGTCGGCTCTGGACCGCAGGCGCTCACGGTGCTCGGCAAGCACAGCGCCGACGCCGAGTTCGCCCACCGCGCGCATCGCATCGACCGGCACCTGGAGACGGCGCAGCGTCGCGTACAGACGCGCCTCGTCGACCTGGTCGGGCCGGTACCGTCGGTATCCGGTGTCGGGGTCGACGTAGGCGGGCTTGAGCAGCCCGACCTCGTCGTAATGCCGCAACGCGGTGATCGACAGACCGGTGACCAGTGAGAAGCTCCCGATGCTCAGCACGGGACCATTCTGCGAGTCTCGGGTGGCCCGAGAGTCAACCGTCCGGGTTCCTCTCCGGGGCCTAGTCCTCCGGCAGCTCCACCGGCGCGATCTCGTCGTACAGGTCGCCCGGGCCGGGGTTGGTCGCGTCGGTCTCGCCGCCGAAGTGGTGCATGACGCCCCAGACCGCGTTCAGGGCGGTCTGGATCGCGCCCTCGGCCCAGCCCGCCGTCCAGGAGATGTCGTCGCCGGCGAGGAAGATGCCCCGCTTGTCCTCGGGCAGCCGGTCCTGCATGAAGTGGGTGAACAGGCGCCGCTGGTAGCGGTAGTGGCCGGGCAGGTTGGCCTTGAACGCGCCCATGAAGTAGGGCTCGTTCTCCCAGGAGACGGTGACCGGGTTGCCGATGACGTGGCTGCGGATGTCGACCTTCGGGTAGATCTCGCCGAGGGACTTCAGCATGACCTCCATCCGCTCGTTCGCGGACAGCGGCAGCCACTTCAGGCTGTCGTCGCACCAGGTGTAGGAGAGGCAGATGACGGCCGGCTTGCCGGGCCCGTCGTCGAGGAGGTAAGTCCCGCGCGTCATACGGTCGGTGAGCGTCATCGACATGACGTCACGGCCCGTCTCCTCGTCCTTGTCCAGCCAGAACGGCCGGTCGACGGGCACGAACAGCTTGGAGCTCTCCATGTAGTGCGTGCGCTCGATCGCCGTCCAGTGGTCGATCGGGAAGAGCGAGTCGTCGCAGGCGATCTTGGACAGCAGCATCCAGGACTGCGCGGTGAAGATCGCCGCCCGGTAGGTGCGGATGTCACCGTCCGCGTCCGTCACGGTGATCCGGTTGCCGGCGGTGCGGTGCAGCCGGGTGACGGCGGGCCGGGGCTCGCCGTTCGGGTGCAGGCTCGCCGGCGAGGTGCCGTACGGCCAGTGCACGATCTTCTCCGGCGCGCGCTCCCACAGCCGGAGCGGCAGCTGCTGCGAGCCGCCCACGATCCCGCGGTGGTGGTCGTCGGCCTCGGTGTAGACGACCCGCAGGATCTCCAGGATGGAGTTGGGGAAGTCGGTGTCCCAGCCGCCGGTGCCGAAGCCGACCTGGCCGAAGATCTCGCGGTGCCGGAAGGACTTGAACGCCTCGGAGTCGCAGAGGAAGCCGTAGAAGGTCTGGTTGTCGAGCTTCTCCACGAGCCGGGACCAGATCTCGCGGATGCGCGGCACGTCCCGCTCGCGCAGGGCGCGGTTCATGTCGGTGAAGTCGGCGCCTTCTTCGAGGCACTTGTTCCAGGCCGCGGCGACATCGCGGTAGACCTGCGGGAGGTCGTCGATCGTCTCGGCGTAGTGGGACTCGCCCTTGAGGTCGACGACCGTCGAAGGGGTGGCCTCCGCGAGGGGGTTGGGGAACGGGCGGGTCTCGAGACCGACGAGGTCGATGTAGTGCTGGAGGGCCGTCGAGGAGGGCGGGAAGCGCATCGCGCCCATCTCCGCGGTGAGGCCCTCCGTGCCCTGGCCCTCGAAGCCCACGGTCCGCAGTCGGCCGCCGATCCGGTCGGCCTCGTACACGACCGGCTTGAGGCCCATCTTCATCAGCTCGTACGCGGCCACGATGCCGGAGAGACCGCCGCCGATCACCGCGACCTCGGTGCCGTGCTCGGTGGCCGGGATCTGCCCGAGGCCCGCCGGGTGGGCGAGGAAGTCGTCGTAGGCGTACGGGAAGTCCGGCCCGAACATGGTGATCGGCGGCTGCTGCTCGTCTGCGTGCTCGACGGCGTTGGGCACGGTGGACGTCATGGGGTGCGAACTCCTTGAAGCGGGCTTGGGGCAGGCGGGGGCCGGACGAGGGACCCGTGGGCGAGCGGGTGGGTCAGACGAGGGAGCCGTAGAGGCCGGGCCGGCGGTCCGTCAGATACGGGTTGGCCTCGCGGGAGGCGGCGAGGAGGGCGGGGTCGAGGTCGGCGAGGACCAGTTCCTCACCGCGCCCGGCGCGGGCCCGGGCCACCCCGTCGGGTCCGGCCAGCATCGACAGCCCGACGAAGTCGAACTCCCCTTCCTGGCCGACCCGGTTGACGTAGGCGACGTACATCTGGTTCTCCCAGGCCCGCACCGGCACGAGGGACTCGGCGACGAACTGGAAGGGGTGCATCTGGGCCGTGGGGACGATCAGGAGGTCCGTGCCGGCGAGGGCGTGGGCGCGGACGTTCTCCGGGAACTCGACGTCGTAGCAGATCATCAACCCGACGCGCAGGCCGCCCAGTTCGGCCTGGACCACCGGCTGCTCCCCCGCCGTGAAGTGGTCGCGTTCGAAGCAGCCGAAGAGGTGGGTCTTGCGGTAGCCGGCGAGGCGGGTGCCGTCGGCGGAGATCAGCTGGGCGGAGTTGTGGACGGTGTCGCCGCAGCGCTCCGGGTAGCCGTACGCGATCGCGAGGCCGTGCCGGGAGGCGATCTCCGCGACGGCGTCCGCGCCGTCCCCGTCGGCCGCCTCGGCGAGTCGGCCGATGTCGTCGCCGATCGCGTACCCGGTGAGGAACATCTCCGGAGCGGCCAGCAGCGCGGCACCCGCGGCGGCGGCCCTGGCCGCGGCCTCGTCGAGGACCTTGAGGTTCCCCTCGACGGAGCCGGGGCGGCCGGAGCTCTGGAGCAGGGCGGTGCGCATGCGTGATCCTCACCGGGCGGAAGGTGGATGTGGGGGCCACGGAGCGGGCCATATAGAAGGTACGGGCGGCTCACCGGCGCGAACAAGAAGGAGCCGTTGCGCGCCGGTGAGCGGTTCATTGCGTGCGGAGGCGGTCGTCCGGCGATTCGTTGCGCGGACGTCGGCGCCCGCGGGACAGCACCAGCGCGGTCATCAGATACGGCACGGACAGGATCACGAAGACCGTGCTGTGCGCCAGCGACGCGCCGAGCAGCGTGTACACGCCGAACACGGCGACCGTGACCAGCTCGGTGCCCAGGCTCGCCACCGAGGTCAGGGTGGCCCGCCGGGCGTCGTCGATGCGGTGCTGGAGGCGGACGTCGGCGAGCACCTCGGCCAGCTGGAAGCCGGCGAAGGCGAGGCCGACGAGGGCGATACCGGCCGGGGTGCGGGCCCCGGCGCCCACGGCCAGGGCGAGCGCGGCCCCGGCGATCAGGGCGGCGAGGCCCCGGGTGCCGAGGCGTTCGGCGGGCCCGGCGAACAGGCTGCCGACGGTGACGGCCGCCCAGACCAGTAGGACCAGCCAGGGCACGGTGGTGTCGGCCACGCCGAGGTCGCGGATCAGCAGCGACACGTACTCGTCGAGCGCCCCCCACACCGCGGCGACGGCAGGGACCAGCAGCAGGGCGCCCCGGACGGTCCGGTCGCCGCGGGCCTCGGCGACTCCGGCCCGCAGGGTCGCCGACCAGCTGGTGCCGCCCTTGCCGGCCGGCACCCGGTGTTCCGGCAGCCGGGTCGCCGTGACCGCGGCCAGCAGACAGGCCAGGACGCTCGCGGCGCCCACGGCCGGGTAGCCGCCGAGCGCGAGGACCGGCCCGGCGAGGCCCATCGCGGCCACCGTGGCCAGCAGCCGGGCCGCCCGGGTGCGCCCCATCACACGCGCGTACCGGTCGGTGGCGCCGAGCCGTTCCATCTCGTCGTAGACCAGCGCCTCCAGCGAACCGGAGCCGAGGGCGCCGCCGGCGCCCCACAGGACGAATCCCAGCGCGAAGGCGCCGTACGACGGCACGGTCACCCACAGCGCGAAGCCGGCCGCGGTGAGCAGCGGGCCGATCCACAGCAGCCGGCGCCGCGAGACGGTGTCGGCCCAGGCCCCGGAGGGAACCTCCAGGACGACGGCCGTGAGGGACCACAGGGCGAACAGCGAGGAGATCTGCCAGAGCGGCAGGCCGGTGTCGGCGAACAGCAGCGCGTACACCGGGTAGAGCAGGACGAGGTCGTCGAGGAACGCGTAGCCGTACAGCGTGGTCGTCAGCCGGCGGACGCCGGTCGCGGGCACACGTGCGGGTGAGAGTGTCATGAGGCCTTCCCGGAAGGGCGGTTCGGACGTCGTGGGTACGGCGTCCGAGGCGGCCCTCGGGAGGCGCGGCTGGTGGATCAATGTCGCCAGGTCATGTCACCAATGCTAGACAGTTCCCGGCCCGCTGCCCAGCGAGAATGTGGTGATCACGGCGGCGTGGTCGGACGGCCAGTCGTTGTCCTCGACATCCGGCCAGGTCCGCGGGGTGCCACTGACGTACGTCCGCGAGTCGAGGACCTTCAGTCCCCGGTGCAGCACGAAGTCGATGCGGTCCTGGGGCTCCGGCTCGGCGTGGACCGGGGACCAGGTGTGCCCCGGGTCGCGCACGGCGTCGGGACGCGCCTCCCGGTAGGAGTCACGGAAGCCCGCCTCCTCCGCCGCCTTGGTCACCGGCCACTCGACGTCGGGCCAGTCCAGGTGGGAGGGGCAGTTGAAGTCGCCGACCAGCACGACGGGCGCCGCGTCACCGATCCGGCGCAGGGTGTCCCGCAGCTGCCCGAGCCGCACCTCCTCGTGGGCGAGACGGGCGAGCGGTTCGGCCGTGTAGGGCCCGTACCGCTCGTAGTCGAGGTGCGCGGTCCACAGCTCGACCTCCCGATCCCCTACGGCGATCCGCGCGCCGGCGGCTCCGTAGAACCCCACGTCCGGGTCGCCCAGCACGGCGGTGATCGGGTACCGGCTGATGATGCCGAGGTTCGACCCGGCGCGGTGGTGGTGCCAGCCCAGCGCCTCGGCGAGTTCCGTGGCGGCACTGCCGTACGTCTCCTGGAGTCCGACCACGTCCACGCCGGTCTCGGCGATGACCTTGAGCTGCTTGGCGCGGTGGTCGTGGACCTTGGTGCCGCCGTACCAGAGGTTCCAGGTCATCACGCGGAGCCGGTACGGCAGCAGGGCGCGGAGCCGGGCCACGGTGACGCCCTCCAGCCCGGGCAGGACCGTACGCCCCGGGGCCGCCTCGACGGGGGCGAGCGAGGGCACCGCGAGGACCGCGCAGCCGGCCGCCTCGGCGGAGCGGACGCCGGTCTCCGTGTCCTCGACGGCGACACAGCGCGCGGGGGCCACGCCGAGCTCCCGGCAGGCGGCGAGGTAGGGGTCGGGGGCGGGTTTGGTGTGCTCGGTGTCGTCGGCGGTGACGGAGACGGCGAACCGGCTCGCGCCACCCAGGGCTTCGAGGACGGTGTCGGCGACCGACCGGGGAGAGGCTGTCACGAGGGCGGTGGGGACGCCCTCGCGGGCCAGCGCGTCGAGCAGGTCGAGGGCGCCGGGGCGGGGCACGACGCCGGTGCGGACGCGGTCGGCGAACTCCCGGTGCAGGGTGTCGGCGAGGTCCACGGCCGGGGTGCCGGTGGCCGCGGCCAGCCAGGCGGCGGTGTGCTCGACCGGGCGGCCGAGCACGTCCGGCCGGTCCGCCTCGGTCAGCGGACGTCCGGCGACCTCCTCCACCGCCTCCCACCAGAGCCGCTCGGTGTCGACGAGCGTGCCGTCCATGTCGAACAGGACGGCCTGGAGCGGGAGTCGAGTCACAGCGGTCTCTTTCGTGGGGGGATTCGTACGTGGGGGATCAGGGGGTGCGTCGTTCCGCCACCAGCACCGGCCGTTCGGGCAGCGACACGCTCACCGGGGCGCCGGCGGTCAGCTCGGCGGACTCGTGGGCAGGCAGGTCGGCCTTGACCTCGGTGCCGTCGGCGAGCCGGACGGTGAGGCGGACGGACGCGCCCAGGAAGGACGTGGCGACCACCCGGGCCGTCCCGTCGGCCTCGGCCCGCACCCGTACGGCCTCGGGACGCACCAGTACGTCGACCTCGGTGGCGGTCGGCACCGGGCCGTCGACGGGGAGCCGCTGTCCCAGCACCTCGGCCGTGTCCTGGACGAGCCGGCCGGGGATCCGGCTCATCGTGCCGACGAACTCGGCGACGAAGGCGGTGGCGGGACGGCCGTACAACTCACTGGGCGCCGCGCACTGTTCGAGCCGGCCGGCGTGCATCACGGCGACCCGGTCCGCCATGGACAGGGCCTCCTCCTGGTCGTGGGTGACGAAGAGGGTGGTGATGCCGAGCTCCTGCTGGAGCCGCCGGATCTCCTCGCGGAGGCTGAGCCGCACCTTGGCGTCCAGCGCCGACAGGGGTTCGTCGAGGAGCAGTACGCGGGGGCGCAGGGCGAGCGCGCGGGCCAGCGCGACCCGCTGCTGCTGGCCGCCGGAGAGCTGGTGCGGGAACCGCCCGCCCTTGTCGGCGAGCCCGACGAGGTCGAGCAACTCGGCTGCCCTGGCCCGACGTTCGGCCGTACGGACCCCACGCATCCGCAGTCCGAAGGCCACGTTGTCGCGGGCGTCGAGGTGCGGGAAGAGGCTGTACGACTGGAAGACCATCCCGGCGTCCCGGCGGTGGGCCGGGACCCGGCTCACGTCCTCGCCGTCCACCAGTACCCGCCCGGAGTCGGGGTGTTCGAAGCCGGCGAGCATCCTGAGCGCGGTCGTCTTGCCGCAGCCGGACGGGCCGAGCAGGGCGAGGAGTTCACCCGGCCGCACGGTCAGGTCGAGTCCGTCGAGGGCGACGGTCGGGCCGAACTCCCGCCTGAGGCCCTGGAATTCGACGGTCGCCGCGGTCGTCTGGGTCTTTTCGAGAACGGTCATGGTTCATCCCCGGGAAACGGTACGGGTACGGCCGCCGAAGCCGGCCAGGACGAGGAGCAGCACCCAGGTCACCAGCAGGCTGAGCACGGACACGGCGACGGACAACTGGGCCTGCGAGCCGCTGACGTTGACGATCCACACCGCGAAGGGCTGGAAGCCCAGCAGCTGGGCCACGGTGAACTCGCCGAGCACCAGGGCCAGGGTGAGGAAGGAGGCGTTGAGCAGCGCGCCCCGCAGATTGGGCAGTACGGCTTGGACGAGGGCCTGCGGCCAGCCGGCACCGCAGCTGCGGGCGGCCTCGACGAGGGTGCGCACGTCGACGGCCCGCAGCCCGGCGTCCAGGGCCCGGTACACGAAGGGCAGCGCCATCACGACGTACGCGAGGACGAGCACGAACGGGAAGTCGGGGTTCTGGATCGCCACGAAGGTCTCGAACAGCGGGGTGCGCGAGAGGTGGTCGGGGCCCCACTTGAGGACCGTGCCGATGCCGGCGACGAACGCGATCGGCGGGACGACCAGCGGCAGCGAGCACACCACCTCGACGACCGGGCGCAGCCGGGGCGCGCCCAGCCGCAGCGCGACCATGGCGGGCACCATCAGCAGCAGCACGACGGCGATGGTGGCCAGGGCCAGCTCCAGCGAGAGCAGCAGGCTGGAGACGAAGCCGTCGGTGGAGAAGATCTGGGTGTAGGCGTCGAAGGTGATCCCCTGCCCGGGCACGTCGACGGTGAAGACGACGGACGCGGCGAGCGGCACCAGGAAGTACAGCCCGGCGAGGCCGAGCACGCCCCACCGCCACGGGTTCAGGCGAGCCATCGGGCGCTCCTTCGCTGAAGGGGCAGGTACACGGCCATCACCAGGCCGGCGACCAGGACCATGTCGAGGCTGAGGGCGAGCGCCACGTTCTCCTGGCCGACGAGGACGTTGCCGGAGATCGCGTCGGCGATCTGGAGGGTGACCAGCGGGATCGAACTGCCCACCATCGCGGCGGCGGTGGCGTAGGCGGCGAAGGCGCTGCCGAAGAGCAGCACGAACCCGCCGAGCAGCGTGGGCAGCAGGACGGGCAGGGCCACGAAGCGCCAGTACTGCACGGCCGTCGCCCCGTTGTTCTGGGCGGCCTCGCGCCACTGGGCGCGCAGCCCGTCCAGGGCCGGGGTGATGGTGAGGACCATCAGCGGGATCAGGAAGTACAGGTAGACGATGACCAGGCCCCAGAAGCTGTAGAGGTCCCAGCCCTTGTCGGTGAGGCCCAAGTGCCGGGTCAGGACGCCCGCGTTGCCGAGGGTGGCGACGAAGGCGAAGGCCAGCGGGACCCCGCCGAAGTTGGCGAGGACCCCGGAGGCGGTGAGCACGGCCTCGCGCAGGGCACGGAAGCGGGAGGTCACCACGGCCTGGGCGAGCGGCAGTCCGACCAGGGTGCCGAGCGCGGCGGACACGGCCGACAGCTTCACGCTGCCGAGCAGTGCGGTGAGGTACGCGCCCTCGAGGGAGGCCGTCAGGTTGTCGACGGTGTACGAAGTCGCCCCGGTGGCCGGGTCCTTGGCGGTGAAGGCGCCGTCGAGCATGGCGACGGCCGGGAGTCCGAAGGCGACCGCGACGAACGCGAGCAGCGGGACGACGGCGAGCCAGCCGAGGGCACGGCGCCGCCGCTGCGCCGGAGCGGCGGTCGCCGTGTCGTCGACCCGTGGGAGGGTGGTCGTCATCCGGAGACGGCCTTCGCCCAGCCCCCGGCGATGACCGTCTTGGCCTTGTCCTGCTGGGCCTCGGTCGGGAAGGACGGGGTGCCGGAGACCTGGGGCAGCTTGGCGGCGGCCGTCTTGTCGAGGGTGCCGGCCTTCTCCATGGCGGTCATCAGGGCCGGGCGGGCGTAGCCCTTGAGCCACAGGTTCTGGCCCTCGGTGCTGTAGAGGTACTCCTGCCACAGGCGGGCGGCCGCGGGGTGCGGGGCGTCCTTGTTGATGGCCTGGGAGTAGTACTGCGAGAACTCGCCGTCGCTCGGGACCGCGACCTTCCAGTCGACGCTCTTGGACTTGAACTCGTCGGCGTACCCCGCGTTCAGGTAGTCCCAGTCGATGCTGATCGGCGTCTCGCCCTTCTCGACGGTGGCCGGGGTCGACTCGACGGGCGTGTAGTTGCCGTTCTTCTTCAGCTTGGCGAAGAAGTCCAGGCCGGGCTGGATGTCGTCGAAGGAACCGCCGCTCGCGAGCGCGGCCGCGTAGACCCCGCCGAAGGCCGAACCGGACTTGGTGGGGTTGCCGTTGAGGGCGACCTGGCCCTTGTACTGCGGCTTGAGCAGGTCGGCGAAGGTGGTGGGGCAGGTCTTGACCCGCTTGGCGTCGCAGCCGATGGAGATGTAGCCGCCGTAGTCGTTGTACCAGCGGGCCTGCGCGTCCTTCTGCCCGGTGGGGATGTCGGCGTACGACGCCACCTTGTACGGCGCGAGCAGGCCCTGCTGGGCGGCGCTGAGCGCGAAGGAGGAGCCGAGGTCGAGGACGTCCGGCGCGCGGTCCTGGCCCTTCCTGGACGTCACGGCGTTGATCTCGTCCTGGCTGGAGCCGTCGGGGTTCTCGACGGAGACCTTGATGCCGTACTTCTTCTGGAAGCCGTCGATGAGGGCGCCGTAGTTGGCCCAGTCGCGGGGCAGGGCGATGGCGTTGAGCGTTCCCTCCTTCTTCGCGGCGGCGACCAGCTTGTCCAGGCCGCCGAAGTCCGCGGCGGAGCCGGCGGTGGCGGCGCTCTTGCCGTCGGCGGTGCTCGACGCGGTGTCGGGGGCGGCGCCACAGGCGCTCAGGGCGAGGGCGGCGAGGGTGGCGAGAACACCGAGGGCGGCGCTTCTCGGCAGGGACACGGTCACGGCTTCTCCAGGGGACGCGCGAGGGTGCAGGAGCCAAAGGGAGGAAACTTGTCTGAACAAGTTGGCCCCAGTAAGGCGGGCGATGGTGTCCCACCGGTAAACACTGGCGAAACGCTGGCCCCCGAATTCCCGCACAATCCGGGCCCCCAGCGCACCTCTCGAAATCTCGACTACGCTGGTCACGCTGTGCACAGTGACCGACTCAGAGGGGAAGCATGGCGGCGCGACACGAGGAGATCGCCGACGAACTGCGCCGGGCGATCGACCGCGAGGAGTACACCGTCGGCAGTCTGCTGCCCGCCGAGACGGAACTCGCGGCGCACTACGGCGTCTCGCGCGGAACGGTCCGCCAGGCGGTCGCCGCGCTGACCGCCGAGGGACTCATCGGCTCCCGCCAGGGCGCCCGCCGCGTGGTGCTCGCCAGCCGCCGCAGCCAGAGCTTCGCGGAGCTCAGGAGCTTCGCGGAATGGGCGCGGGCGATGGGCCGGGAGGCTACCGGGCAGGTGGTCGAGCAGGAGTACCGTCCGGCGTCGAAGGAGGACTCGGTCCGCCTCCAACTGCCCGTCGGCACACCGGTGTTGCACGTGCTGCGGATCCGCGGCCTGGACGGTGAACCGGTGTTGCTGGAGCGCACGGTGTACGCCGACTGGATCTCCCCGACCGTCGAGACGATCGAGCCGGACTGCCCCTCGGTCACCCAACGCCTGTACGACGACATGGGGTTGGTCTTCGCCTATGGCGAGCACGTCATCGACGCGGTGGCGGCGGGTGCGCGGGACGCGGCACTGCTGGACGTTCGCCGCACCAGTCCGCTCCTGCGGGTCCGCCGGGTCACCACGACCCGCGAGGGCCGCCCGGTGGAGTGGTCGGACGACCGCTACCGTTCCGATGCGGTGAGCTTCAGCGTGCACAACTCGATAGGAAACAACGCGCTGGCCCGGAAGACGGCGGAGTAGACGACGGAGGTTCCGGTGAACATCCCCGCACTGCCCCGGATCGACGAGCACAGCACACTGGTCCAGGCCGACGTGGGCGACGTCTGGCAGGCACTCTGCGAGACCCTGGAGAACGCCTTCGGCCGCCCTCGCACCGCCCGCTACGCCCGTTTCGTCGGTGCGGCCGACCCCGCGGTGTCCGGACCGCGCCCGCTCGCCGAGGGCTCGACGTTCCCCGGGTTCCGGGTGGCCGCCGCCAGGCCCGGCCGGGAGCTCGTCCTGATCGGCCGCCACCACTTCTCGACGTACGCGCTGATCTTCCGCCTGGACGCGACCGGGGACGGCCGCGTCCGGCTGCGGGCCGAGAGCCGGGCCCGGTTCCCCGGCCCCGGGGGTGCCCTCTACCGCCTCCTGGTCATCGGCACGGGCGCGCATGCCACAGGCGTACGGCATGTGCTGGCAACGGTCCGCAGACGCGCCCTGAAGGGGCGCGGGGAACGGCGCGACCGGCCCCCACCGGCCCGCGGCCAGGACGCTACGTAGGCGAGCCCGAGGAGAAGCGGCGCAGCAGCGGGGAGAGCACCAGGACCGACTTGGTGCGCTCCACGAAGGGCTCGCCCGCGATCCGCTCCAGGACCCGTTCGAAGTGCCGCATGTCCGAGGCGAAGACCTGCACCACCGCGTCCGCGTCACCGGTGACGGTGGAGGCGGCCACGACCTCCTGGTAGCGCTCCAGGCCCCGCTGGATGGTCTCCGGGGAGGTGTTGCGCCGGCAGTAGATCTCGACGAACCCCTCGGTCTCCCAGCCGAGGGCCGCCGGGTCCACCCGTACGGTGAAGCCGGTGATGGCTCCGGTGGCGCGCAGCCGGTCCACGCGCCGCTTCACGGCGGGCGCGGACAGACCGACGATCTGCCCGATGTCCGCGTAGGAGCGGCGGGCGTCCTCGGCGAGGGCGTGCACGATGCGTTCGTCGAGATCGTTCAGCACGGTGGGTGGATCAGCTTTCGGGTGTTGCGAGTCGGGAACGGCGATGGCCGTACACGAAGTAGAACACGAGCCCGACGGCCATCCAGACCCCGAAGACCACCCAGGTGACGGTGGACAGGCTGCCCATCATCCACACGCAGAAGGCGAAGCCCAGCGCCGGGAAGACCGGCGAGAGCGGGACACGGAAGGTACGGGGCATGTCGGGGCGGGTCCGGCGCAGCACCACGACGGCGATGTTGACCAGCGCGAAGGCGAAGAGCGTGCCGATGCTGGTGGCGTCGGCGAGCTGCCCGAGCGGGATCGCCGCGGCCAGCACCCCGCAGAACAGGGACACGATCACGGTGTTGGCCCGGGGCGCCCCGGTCTTGGGGTGGACGCGCGCGAACACCTTCGGCACGAGTCCGTCCCGGGCCATCGCGAAGAGGATGCGGGTCTGGCCGTAGAGCACGGTCAGGACGACGCTCGCGATGGCGATGACCGCGCAGAACGCCAGCAGGGTGCCCCAGAAGCTCTGCCCGGTCACCTCGCGCATGATCTGGGCGAGCGCGGCCTCGGAGTCGTTGAAGTGCTGCCAGGGCTTCGCACCGACCGCGACGGCCGCGACCAGGACGTAGAGCGCGGTCACGATGACCAGCGAGAGCATGATCGCGCGCGGCAGGTCGCGCTGGGCGTTCTTCGCCTCCTCGCCGGCGGTGGAGGCGGCGTCGAAGCCGATGTACGAGAAGAACAGCGTGGCACCGGCCGCGCTGACCCCGGCCATGCCGAGCGGCATGAAGTGCTCGTAGTTGCCCGAGCGGAAGCCCTGGACGCCGATCGCGCAGAACAGCACCAGCGCGGCGATCTTCACGACGACCATGACGGTGTTGGCGCGGGCGGACTCGCGGGCGCCGCCCAGCAGGAAGGCCATCGCGAGCAGGACGACGATCAGTGCCGGAAGGTTGAAGACGCCGCCGTCGCCGGGCGGGGCGGACAGGGCGTCCGGGATGGTGACGCCGATCGTCCCGTCGAGCAGCTCGTTCAGGTACTCGCCCCAGCCGACGGCCACGGCGGCGACCGAGACGCCGTACTCCAGGACCAGGCACCAGCCGCAGATCCAGGCGATCAGTTCGCCCATGGTTGCGTACGCGTACGAGTACGAGGATCCGGAGACCGGGATGGTGCCGGCCAGCTCGGCGTAGGAGAGGGCGGAGAACAGGGCGGTGAGTCCGGCAATCACGAAGGAGAGCGTGACGGCGGGGCCGGCCTTGGGGACCGCCTCGCCGAGCACCACGAAGATGCCGGTGCCGAGGGTGGCGCCGATGCTGATCATCGTCAGCTGCCACAGGCCCAGGGAGCGCCGCAGCGCGCCTCCCTCGCCCTGGCCGCCCTCGGCGACCAGGCGTTCCACGGGCTTGCGCCGCATGAGGCGGGCGCCGAGCCCCGTGGCCTGTGGGGTCCGCTGTTGCGGGGGTGCGCCTTGGTCGAGCACGCGCTGACTCCTTCGTCGCTGCAGGTGAGTACAGCGAAGCACCCTACGAGCCCGGACGTCACAGTCGTAATGCAGCAACCTTGCACGCACTCGCAAGATCGTTGCGTTCCGCACGGAAGGGCGGCCCTTCGTTGCGCGCGCCCCTGACCGGGCATGCGAACGGCCCCCGCATCCGCGCGGGGGCCGCATGCGACGGACCTAGCTCCAGCTGGCGTGCAGCGGCTTGCCCTCCGCGTAGCCCGCCGCGCTCTGGATGCCCACGACCGCCTTCTCGGCGAACTCCGCGAGGGAGTTCGCGCCGGCGTAGGTGCAGGAGGAGCGGACCCCCGCGATGATCGAGTCGATCAGGTCCTCCACGCCCGGGCGGGCCGGGTCGAGGAACATCCGGGAGGTGGAGATGCCCTCCTCGAACAGCGCCTTGCGGGCCCGGTCGTACGCCGACTCCTCGGACGTGCGGTTGCGGACGGCCCGCGCGGAGGCCATGCCGAAGGACTCCTTGTAGAGCCGCCCGTTCGCGTCCTGCTGGAGGTCGCCCGGCGACTCGTACGTGCCCGCGAACCACGACCCGATCATCACGTTGGAGGCACCGGCCGCCAGCGCCATGGCGACATCGCGGGGGTGCCGTACACCGCCGTCGGCCCACACGTGCTTGCCGTACTTCTTCGCCTCGGCCGCGCACTCCAGCACGGCGGAGAACTGCGGGCGGCCGACGCCGGTCATCATGCGGGTGGTGCACATGGCGCCGGGGCCCACGCCGACCTTGATGATGTCGGCACCGGCCTCGACGAGGTCCCTGACGCCCTCCGCGGCGACGATGTTGCCGGCCACGATCGGGACCCGCGGGTCGAGCCCCCGGACCGTCCTGATCGCGGTGATCATCGACTCCTGGTGGCCGTGCGCGGTGTCGATGACGAGCGTGTCCACGCCCGCGTCCAGCAGCTGCTTGGCCTTGCCCGCCACATCGCCGTTGATGCCGACCGCGGCGGCGATCCGCAGCCTGCCCTGCGCGTCCACGGCCGGTGTGTACAGCGTGGCCCGGAGCGCGCCCTTGCGGGTGAGGATGCCGGCGAGCCTGCCGTCCGTGTCGACGGCCGGGGCGTAGCGGCGGTTGGCCGCGTCGAGCCGGTTGAAGGCCTCGCGCGGGTCGATGCCGGCGTCCAGGAGCAGCAGGTCGCGCGACATGACGACCTCCAGCTGGGTGAAGCGGTCGACACCGGTCAGGTCCTGGTCGGTGACGACACCGACGGGCCGGCCCGCCTCGTCGACGACCACCCCGGCGTTGTGCGCGCGCTTGGGCAGCAGGGCCAGCGCGTCGGCGACGGTCTGGTGCGGGGCCAGCACGATCGGGGTGTCCAGGACGTGGTGGCGGCTCTTCACCCAGGAGACGACCTCGGTGACGACCTCGATCGGGATGTCCTGCGGGATGACGACCAAGCCGCCGCGCCGGGCCATCGTCTCGGCCATGCGGCGCCCGGCGATGGCGGTCATGTTGGCGACGACCAGCGGGATCGTGGTGCCGGTCCCGTCCGGGGAGCTGAGGTCCACGCCCTGCCGCGAACCGACGGCGCTACGGCTCGGGACCATGAAGACGTCGTCGTAGGTCAGGTCGTACGGGGGCTGGATGTCGTTGAGGAAACGCACGTGCTGCACATCCCAGTCGATCGGAGGCGGCCCCCGGTCAGGTCAGCCAGGGGGAAAGAGCACGTACTTCATTCTCCCACGTCGGGCGCGCGGTCACCCACGGTCGAATCGTCCAGACCGGCCGGAGGGGGCTTGGGACGAACCTCCAAAGGGCGTGGTCGCCCTGTATGCGACCCGAGCCACGCGGAAGGGGGCGGTCACCGCACGGTGACCGCCCCCTCCTGCCTGACCTTCCGTCAGGACCCGTCAGGGTCCGCCCTGTTGAGGGCCGGCTTCGGGGTGGGGCCCGCCGTCATCAGGGAGTCCGCCGCGGAGGTGTCCGTCACCAGGCTGGTGACGAGCCCCGACCGCAGCACCGCGTCGATCGCGGCCGCCTTCCGCTGCCCGCCCGCGATCGCGACGACCTCGGGGATACGGCGGAGCTGGTCGGCCTTGACGGTGATGCACCGCTCGCCCAGGTCCCGCCCGACCCGGCGGCCCTCGGCGTCGAAGAGGTGCGCGGACATCTCGGCGGCGACACCGAGCGAGGCGTAGTGGCCGCGCTCCTCGTCGCTGAGCATGTCGTGCACCGTGGAGATGCCGGGCTCCCAGGAGCCGATGGAGACACAGGCGACCGTGACCTTGTCGAAGTACTCGAAGGCCCGGGCGATCCCGGTCTGGTTGCGCAGCGCCGCCGCGGTGGCCGCGTCCGGCAGCAGCATCGGCGCGTAGATGGGGTGGGCGTCCCCGCCGGACACCTGGGCGGCCCGGCGCACCGCCTCCACCGAACCGCGCTCGGCGGTCCCGGCGTCGTAGACACCCGTCAACTGCACGACCGTGCACGGCGGCAGCCGGTCCAGCGCCGCCGCCATGTGGATGGTGGACCGGCCCCACGCCAGTCCCAGCACATCCCCCTCGTTCACCAGCTCGCCGAGCAGGTCGGCGGCCACTTCCCCCAGGTTCTCCGGGTCGGGCGAGTCCTCGACATCGGCCGGGGACTCGACCACGACGGCGTGCCTGAGGCCGTAGCGGGCGCGGAGCGCGTCGGAGCGCTCGGCGTCCAGTTCGGCCGGCACGCGGATCTCGATCCGCACGAGATCCCGTTCGAGGGCGGTCTCCAGGACCCGGGCCACCTTGAAGCGGCTGACGCCGAACTCCTCGGCGATCTGGATCTTGGATTTGCCCTCGAGGTAGAAGCGGCGGGCCATGGCCGCCGCCTGCACCAGCTCAGCGGGTCCCATCCGCATGGCTGACCGGCCCGCCGACATACCCGACACGGCGATCTCCTCACTGCTGTTCACACTCTGGATTCGCCGTTCATCCTTGCAGATCCGGCGCACTTGATCAGCCCTGATCGGAGCCGTTCACGTTCCTGACGCTCAGTGGTCGCACGCCCACGAGGCCTTGGTGATCGCCCCCTCGGCTTGGTTGCGCAATGCACGTACCGCTTCTGCCGGGTCGGACGCCCCGTACACCGCGGACCCCGCGACGAAGACATCGGCGCCCGCGTCCGCGCAGCGCTCGATGGTGGCCGCCGAGACCCCGCCGTCGACCTGGAGCCACAGCTCGAGGCCGTGCTTGCTGATCAACTCGCGGGTCCGGCGAATCTTGGGGAGCATGATGTCGAGGAACGCCTGTCCCCCGAAACCGGGCTCGACGGTCATGATCAGCAACATGTCGAGCTCGGGGAGCAGGTCCTCGTACGGCTCGATCGGCGTCGCGGGCCTCAGCGCCATGGAGGCGCGCGCGCCCTTGGCCCGGATCTCCCGGGCGAGCCGGACCGGAGCGGCGGCCGCCTCCACGTGGAAGGTGACGGAGGAGGCCCCCGCCTCTACGTACTGGGGCGCCCAGCGATCGGGGGCCTCGATCATCAGATGGCAGTCCAGCGGGGTGTCCGTCGCACGGGCCAGCGACTCTACGACCGGCACCCCGAGCGTGAGGTTCGGGACGAAATGGTTGTCCATGACGTCGACGTGGAGCCAGTCGGCTCCTTCCACCGCCTTCGCCTCGTCCGCGAGGCGGGCGAAGTCGGCGGACAGGATGCTGGGATTGATCTGCGCGGCCATACCCCAAGCCTCCCATGCCGGGGCGCGACGGGGCGCGCCGGTCCGGACCTAAGCCGTTCATCGGATGTTGTGGACGAGCTGTGCGTGCCATGCTGGGCGGCTGATCGACTCGACTGGTGGCGCCGGGGGTGGCCATGACCGGAAATCGAGGCATCGCGCACTTCGTCTGCGGACGGCGTGCCAAGTGGGTGGTACTGGCCTTCTGGCTGGTGGTGCTGTTCCTGACGGCACCCCTCGCCTCGAAGCTCACCGACGCCCAGGACAACGACGCGGCCTCCTGGCTGCCCGGCTCCGCGGAGTCGACCCAGGTCCTCCAGATCTCCGAGGACTTCAGGCCGGAACAGATCCCCGCGGTCGTCGTCTACGCGCGCGACAGCGGCCTGACCCCGCAGGAACGGGCCACGATCGCCAAGGACGTCGCCGAGATCAAGCGGCTGACCGCGCACGGCATCCGCGGCGCCGAGACCCGGGGGCCGATCTACGACCGGCAGAACGACCCGCGCGCGGCCCAGATCCTCGTCCCGATCACCATGGACGAGAAGGGCTGGGAGGAGATCGCGCCGGCGGTCGACTCCATCCGTGACGTGGTGGGCAAGGGCGGCGACGGGCTCGCCGTGCACATCACCGGGCCCGGCGGCACCTCCGCGGACTTCTCCGAGGCATTCGAGGGCATCGACTCGACGCTGCTGCTGTCGGCGATGGCCGTCGTGATCGTCATGCTGCTCATCACCTTCCGCAGCCCCACCCTGCTCCTCGTCCCGCTGCTCTCGGTGGTCGCGGCGCTCTTCACCGCGCAGGCCTTCATCTACCTGCTCGCCGAACACGCGGGCCTGACGGTCAACGGCCAGAGCGCGGGCATCCTGACGGTCCTCGTCTTCGGCGCGGGGACCGACTACGCCCTGTTGCTGGTCGCCCGCTACCGCGAGGAACTGCACCGCCACGAGGACCGCCACGAGGCGATGGCCCTCGCCCTGCACCGCGCGGGTCCCGCCGTGCTCGCCTCGGGCGCGACCGTCGTCCTGAGCATGCTGGTGCTGCTGGCCGCCGAGATGAACTCGACCCGCGGTCTCGGCCCGGTCGCCGCGATCGGCGTCATGGTCGCCCTGCTGGCGATGATGACCCTGTTCCCGGCCCTGCTGGTGATCTTCGGCCGCTGGATCTTCTGGCCGGCAACCCCGCGCTTCGGCGCCCCCGACCGCATCGAGACCGGCGTCTGGGCCCGCACCGGCCGCCGGATCGCCCAGCGCCCCCGCATGACCTGGATCATCACGGCCCTGGTCCTCGCGGTCTGTTCCCTCGGCCTGATCCAGCTGCGCGCCGAGGGCATCGGCAACGCGGACGCGTTCACCGGGAAACCGGACTCCATCACCGGCCAGGAGGTGTCCGCGAAGTACTTCCCGGCGGGCAGCGGCGACCCCTTGGTGATCGTCAGCAACCAGGCCCAGGCACGCCAGGTGGGCGAGGCGGTCGCCGGCACCCGGGGCGTGGTGCCCGAGTCCCTCGGCCTGCCACCGGGCACGAAACCGTCGTACGAGGGCAAGGTCCTGTTCGAGGCGACGATGACGGCGCCGGCCGACAGCGAGGCCGCGAAACAGACCGTGGAGCGGGTCCGGGACGCCGTCCACGCGATCCCGGACGCCGACGCCCAGGTCGGCGGCGGTACGGCTTCGCTGCTGGACATGGACAAGGCGACCACGCACGACAACATCCTGATCATCCCGCTGGTGCTGGTCGTCGTGATGCTGATCCTGTGCGGCCTGCTGCGCGCCCTGATCGCCCCGCTGCTGCTGATCGGGACCGTGATCCT
The DNA here is from genome assembly GCF_058382285.1 of Streptomyces sp. LS-MS-L19. Lineage (NCBI taxonomy): Bacteria > Bacillati > Actinomycetota > Actinomycetes > Kitasatosporales > Streptomycetaceae > Streptomyces > Streptomyces sp. LS-MS-L19. Next base: position 1,704,507 of record NZ_JBYCLL010000001.1, read on the forward strand.
GTCCTTCGCGGCGGCCCTGGGCATCAGCGCCCTGGCCTTCCGCCACCTGTTCGACTACGCGGGCGAGTCGACGGACTTCCCGCTGTTCGTCTTCGTCTTCCTGGTCGCCCTCGGCATCGACTACAACATCTTCCTGACCACCCGCATCCGGGAGGAGGCGGCCCACCGCGGCACACGGCCGGGCGTGGTCACGGGCCTGGCCGCGACCGGCGCGGTCATCACCTCCGCCGGCCTGGTCCTGGCCGGCACCTTCGCCGCCCTCGGCACCCTCCCCATGGTCGCCTTCGCGGAGATCGGCTTCGCGGTGGCCCTGGGCGTCCTCCTGGACACGTTCATCGTCCGCTCGGTCCTGGTGACGTCGTTGTTCCTGGACGTGGGCGAGAAGATCTGGTGGCCGCACAGTCTCGCCAAGGCGGACGATGCCGACCTGGGGGCGCGGGGAACTGCGCGACCGGCCGAGACGGCGCAGCAGACGCAGGACTAGCTCAGCCCGTCCTGCGCATGACCGCCATATACATCGCATCCGTCCCGTGCACGTGCGGCCACAACTGAACGTCGGGCCCCTCACCGAGTTCCGGCACACCGGGGAACAACGGCCGCGCGTCGATCAGTTCCGCGGCCGGCCACTGCTTCAGCACGTCCTGAACCACCGCCCGGGTCTCCGCGAGATGAGGAGAACAGGTCGCGTATCCCACCACCCCGCCCACCCTGACGGAGTCCAACGCGGTGCTCAGCAACTCCCGCTGCAACGGCCCGAACTGCTCCAGATCCTCCGGCCGGCGCCGCCACCGCGCCTCCGGCCGCCGCCGCAACGCCCCGAGCCCGGTGCACGGCACATCCATCAACACCCGGTCGAAGCTGCCCGGTTGCCAGGGCGGCCGGGTCCCGTCCGCGGCGATGACCTGATACGGCCCCGGGTTGCCGGCGAGCGCCTTGGCGACCAGCCCGGCCCGGTGCGGCTGCTTCTCGGAGGCCAGCAGCGCGGCCCCCCGCTCGGCGGCGAGCGCGGCGAGCAGCGCGGCCTTGCCACCCGGTCCCGCACACCCGTCGAGCCACTTCTCGTCCCGCCCTTCGAGGGGCGCGTTCGCGAGGGCCAGCGCGACGAGCTGACTGCCCTCGTCCTGCACTCCGGCCCGGCCTTCGCGTACGGCCTCGACGGCACCGGGCTCACCGCCCTCGGCGAGCCGTACGGCGTACGGCGACCAGCGCCCGGGCGCGGCGGCCTCCTCGCGCGACAGCTCCTCGGTGGTGGACCGGCCCGGCCGGGCGACCAGCGTGACCTCGGGCCGCTCGTTGTCGGCCTCCAGGAGTTTCTCGATGCCGGCTCGGCCGCCGCCGAGGGAGTCCCACAGCGCGGAGACGACCCAGCGGGGATGGGAGTGCACGACCGCGAGATGGTCCTCGGGGTCGTCGTCGTAAGGCGGGGCGACCTTGGCGACCCACCCGTCGAGATCATCCTGAGCGACCTTCCGCAGCACGGCGTTGACGAACTTGGCCCGTCCGTCCCCGAGCACGACCCGGGCGAGCTCGACGGTGGCGGACACGGCGGCGTGCGTCGGGATGCGCGTCCCCAGCAGCTGGTGCGCACCGAGGCTCAGCACGTCGAGCACCGGCGGGTCGACCTCGCGCAACGGCCGGTCGACACACTGGGCGATGATCGCGTCGTACGTCCCCTGCCGGCGCAGTGTCCCGTAGACGAGCTCGGTGGCGAGCGCCGCGTCCCGCCCGTCGAAGCCGCCCTTCTCCCGCGCCTTGCGCAGCAGCGGCGGCAGGACGAGATTGGCGTACGCGTCCCGCTCGTCCACCGCCCGCAGCGCCTCGAAGGCGAGGATGCGGACGGGGTCCTTCTGGGGCCGACGGTAGGGCTTTCCGGGCTTTCCCGGCTTACCGGACTTGCCGGTTGCGCCGGGCCGGCTGGGCTGCTCGCTCACGAAAAAGGTGCTCCGGGGATAAGGGCTGGATACGCCCCAAGAGTACGTCCGCCGGGGACACCGTCGCCCTCCGAGGTCCTGGGCCAGCCCTGCGTGACCCGCCGCGGTTCTCTCTCCCCCCGCGTACCCGGCGCCGCCTGCACCTGCGCCTGCACCTGCGTCACGGACGTCACCGGCGTCACCCGCCGACGCGCTCCCCGTCCGAGATCCTGACCCCCCGCGCCCAGTCCGCGGCCTTCATCGGCTTCTTCCCCTGCGCCTGCACCCAGAGCAGCTCGACGCCGTACGACCCCGTGCCGACGTGGACGCTGTTCTTGCCGACGGCGAGCGCGCCGGGGGCGAGATCGGTCCGGTCGGTGGCCGACTGGACCTGGATCAGCTTGAGCCGCTCGCCGCGGAACGTCGTCCACGCCCCGGGCGAGGGGTGGCACCCGCGCACCACCCGGTCCACCCGCAGCGCCGGCGCGGCCCAGTCCACCCGCGCGTCCTCGACGGTGATCTTCGGCGCGACGGTGATCCCCTCGGACGGCTGCGGTACGGCCTTCAGCGTGCCGTCCGCGATCCCGTCCATGGTCGCCGCGAGCAGCCCGGCCCCGGCGAAGGCCAGCCGGGTCAGCAGGTCACCGCTGGTGTCGGTGTGCCGGATCTCCTCGGTGACGGTGCCGTAGACGGGCCCGGAGTCCAGCCCCTCCTCGATGAGGAAGGTCGAGGCCCCCGTGATCTCGTCGCCGGCCATGATCGAGTGCTGCACGGGAGCGGCCCCACGCCAGGCGGGCAGCAGCGAGAAGTGCAGGTTGACCCAGCCGTGGGCGGGGATGTCGAGGGCGACGCGGGGCAGCAGGGCGCCGTAGGCGACGACGGGGCAGCAGTCGGGGGCGATCTCCCGCAGCCGCTCGAGGAACTCGGGGTCCCGCGGCTTGACGGGCTTGAGCACCTCGATCCCCGCCTCCTCGGCCCGCTCCGCGACGGGGCTCGCGACCAGCCTGCGCCCCCGTCCGGCCGGCGCGTCCGGCCGCGTGACGACGGCGGCGACCTCGTGCCGCCCGGAGGCGATGAGAGCGTCCAGAGCGGGAACGGCGACCTCGGGAGTACCGGCGAAGACGAGCTTCATGGGTGGGCGGGACCTCTCGGACGAGGGTGACGACGGGCAACGCACAAGTCTATGGCGAGCCGTGGCCACGGCCCGCGAGGAACCCCCGTACGCAGTCCCCGCCCACCTGCCCCAAGGCGCGCACCCCCCACCCCCGGCGCACGCATATGCCGGTACGCCCCCATTGCGTGACCAGCGGAGCGTAGACGCGTTGGTCAAGAAAGAGTTGACCACAACGGGCCGCGATCGCGGCCCCGTCCTTTTCAACGCCGGTTCGAGAGGCTTGTTCATGGCCGACCACGCAACCCACGACGCCCAGGCTCGGGCCAGCCTGCACTTGCTGGTGCGGGACATCGAGCGGGTCCGCCGGCAGGTGGACGCACTGCGCACGCTGACCGCCCAGCTGGGCAACGTCTACCGCCCGCGCCGCTCCGGTCCCTCCACGGGCTTCGTCGTCTACGGACGCGCCCCCGCCCCCACGGTCCGTCTCGCGCAGGAGTTGCGGGACAGCGTCGAGACCCTGGTGACGGCCGCGGTCGACTTCGACCGCTCGCTCGGCTTCTCGTGGGACGCGGTGGGTTCCGCCCTCGGGGTCACCAAACAGGCGGTCCACCGCCGCTACGGCGCCCGCAGGGCCGCGGCCCAGACCACGACCGAGGCCGAGCGCACCCCGGAGCCGACGGGGACCCGCACGGTCAGCGTCAACACCGGCATCCCCGCGGTCCCTTCGGTCCCCACGGTCCCCGCGGCCCGCTCCATGCCGACCCAGCCCACCGCGGGCAGCCCCGCCCTCCGCGACGAAGCAAGACCCACAGCCTTCCCCGGCCCCCGCAACGGCTGACCCACACCCCATCTCTGCCCTCCCCACGCTGGGGAGGGCAGACGCATGTCCAGCCCGTACGGCGACGGTCGCCGTCGCCCGTGCCAGAGAAGACCCGTCACTCGCCGACGGCGCCGCACCCCCACAGGGGCCACCCGCACCCGACAACGAAAGCCGCACGGGTGGTGCGGGTGGGAACCCCAAAAACCACCCACCCACCCACCCACCCGCACCCGAAAACCAACCCCGTCACCCGATGTCAGGCGGATCCACCCGCACCCACACCACCCCCTCCCCCCGCGCAGCCATCCGCGCAGCCTGCGCCGCCTTCAGCGAAGCGGCCAACGCCGCCCCCCTCCCCGGCGGCACCCGCACCAACACCCGCTCCCACCGCTCCCCCACCGGCGGCGCCCCCACCCTCCGAGGCCCCCCGACCCCCGTCACCGGCAACGGCACAGGCCCCAACACCTCCGCCTCCGCCGGCAGTTCCACCGCCGCCATGAACCCGGCCAGCGCCTCCCCCGCCCCCGACACCGCCGCCATCCGCGACACCGGCGGAAACCCCAACTCCGCCCGCTCCCCCAACTCCCGCACCGCATGCCCCACCGGATCCCACCGCACCAACGCCTGCACAGGCCGCAACGTCGGCTCGGCGACCACCACCACCGTCCCCCCGGCCCCCTGCCCCCGCACCAGCGCCGCCGCCGCGATCCACCGCCGCAACGCGTCCTCCCCGGCCCGCAGATCGGGCCGCCCGAGCATGGCCCACCCGTCCAGCAGCAGCGCCGCCGCATACCCGCCCTCGGCGACCGGCTCCGCCCCCGGCGTACTCACCACCAGCGCCGGCGCCCCCGGCACGGTGTCCAGCACATGCTCACGCCCCGACGTCCGCACCGGTACAGCCGGAAACGCCCGCCCCAACTCCTCCGCGGTACGCCGCGCCCCCACCACCTGGGCCCGCAGCCGGAACCCCCCGCACTCGGGACAGTGCCAGGCACCCTCCTCGCGCCCGCACCACCCGCACCGCAGGGCGGCTCCGGACTCCTGCCCCTCCAGCGGCCCGGCGCAGTGCCGACACCGCGCCGGCGCACGGCAGTTGGCGCACGCCATCCGCGGCACATACCCCCGCCGCGGCACCTGCACGAGCACCGGCCCGTGCCGCAGCCCCTCCCTGACGGCCTGCCAGGCGAGCGTCGGCAGCCGGGCCGCACGCGCGGCCTCGTCCCGTGCGAGATCCTGGTCCCCGACGGTCCGCACCAGCGGAGCGACCGCCCGCACCTGCTCCCGTGAGGCGACGAGCGGCCGCGCCCACCCGCTCTCGACGAGCTGGGCCGCCTCCACGGTGCAGCTCCAACTCCCCAGCAGGAAACCGCACTTGTCCTGAGCGGCCCGCAGCAACAGCACTTCGCGCGCATGCGGCTGCGGCGCGTGCGGCTCACTGTGGCTGTCGTCGCCGTCGTCCCACAGAGCGACGAGGCCCAGGTCCTGCACGGGGGCGAACATGGCGGCCCGCGTCCCGACCACGGCCCGCACGGCCCCTCGCCGCACGGCCAGCCACTCCCGGTACCGCTTCTCCGGCCCGGCGTCGGCGGTCAGTACCGCGTGCCGCCCCTCCCCCAGCACCGAGGTCAGCGCGGCGTCGACCCGGGCGACGGCCCGCCCGTCCGGCACCACGACCAGGGCACCCCGCCCGGAGGCCAGCGTCGCCGCGACGGCCCGCGCCAGCTCCTCGCTCCACTCCGGCCCGGGCAGGGCGTTCCACACCGCGCGGGGCGCGCCCCCCGAGGCCAGCGACTCCAGAAACGCGCCCCCACGCTCGTACCGCCCCCAGGACCCCACCTCAGGCGCCCCGGGCGGCGGCAGGGGCGCGGGCGAGGGCCGCTGCTCGGCCCGGGCACTGCGAGGCGGCACGGCGAGCTGCAACACATCGGCGAGGCTGCCCGCATACCGGTCGGCGACGGCCCGGGCGAGCCCCAACAGCTCCTCACTGAGCACCGGCTCCGGAGACACGACCTGGGCGAGCGCCGCCAGGGGCCCGGAGTAGTCCGACGCGGCGAGGCGCTCGACCAGGAACCCGTCGATCAGCCCCCCGCCCTCACGCCGCCCGTCCCTGACCCGCCCCCGCCCGGCCCCGAACCGCACCCGTACCCGCACCCCCGGCTGCGCGTCGGCGTCGAGTTCCTCGGGCACCGCGTAGTCGAAGTACCGATCAAGATGCAGCACCCCCTTGTCGACCAGCACCCGGGCAACGGGCAGCTCCTTGGCCAACGCGGCCCCCCGCCACGTCCTGGGCTTGGCCCGCGGCACCTTGGCCTTACGCACACTCTCCCGAATAAACGCAAGCTGCTCCGGCGCCCCGGCCTCCCCCGAGCGCTCCGCCCCCTCGTTCTCGCTGCTCACAGCATCATTGGTACCAGACCCCACTGACAGACGGCCGCGCCCGACCCCGCCGTCGCCCACCCCTGCCTGGCCGGGATCGCCTACGCCGCGCCGTCACCGAACGAACGCGATGGAGGAAACGCCGAGGCCCGGCACCCCCGAAGGGACACCGGGCCTCGCGGCAAACCGTTGGAGCGCTACAGGCCTACAGCCCCGCGGCCTTGCGCAGCGCCTCGACCCGGTCCGTCTTCTCCCACGTGAACTCGGGCAGCTCGCGGCCGAAGTGGCCGTACGCCGCCGTCAGGGAGTAGATCGGGCGCAGCAGGTCGAGGTCGCGGATGATCGCGGCCGGACGCAGGTCGAAGACCTCGTCGATCGCCTTCTCGATCTTGTCGGTGTCGATCTTCGCGGTGCCGAAGGTCTCCACGAACAGACCGACCGGCTCGGCCTTGCCGATCGCGTACGCCACCTGGACCTCGCAGCGCGAGGCCAGACCCGCGGCCACCACGTTCTTGGCGACCCAGCGCATCGCGTACGCCGCCGAACGGTCCACCTTGGACGGGTCCTTGCCCGAGAAGGCACCGCCGCCGTGGCGGGCGTAGCCGCCGTAGGTGTCGATGATGATCTTGCGGCCGGTCAGGCCGGCGTCGCCCATCGGGCCGCCGATCTCGAAGCGACCGGTCGGGTTGACCAGGAGGCGGTAGTTGTCCGTGTCGAGCTTGATGCCCTCGTCCAGGAGCGCCTTGAGCTCCGGCTCCACGACGAACTCGCGGATGTCGGGGGCGAGCAGCGACTCCAGGTCGATGTCGGAGGCGTGCTGCGAGGAGACCACGACCGTGTCGAGGCGAACGGCCTTGTCGCCGTCGTACTCGATGGTGACCTGCGTCTTGCCGTCGGGGCGCAGGTAGGGGATGGTGCCGTTCTTGCGGACCTCGGACAGGCGCTTGGCCAGGCGGTGCGCCAGGAAGATCGGCAGCGGCATCAGGGTCGGGGTCTCGTCCGTCGCGTAACCGAACATCAGACCCTGGTCGCCCGCACCCTGGCGGTCCAGCTCGTCCTCGTCGCCCTCGACCCGGTTCTCGTACGCCGTGTCGACGCCCTGCGCGATGTCGGGCGACTGCGCGCCGATGGACACCGAGACACCGCAGGAGGCGCCGTCGAAGCCCTTCTTGGAGGAGTCGTAACCGATCTCCAGGATCTTCTCGCGCACCAGCTGGGCGATCGGCGCGTAGGTCTTGGTGGTGACCTCACCGGCCACATGCACCAGACCGGTGGTGATCAGGGTCTCGACGGCGACCCGGGACGTCGGGTCCTCCTTGAGCAGCGCGTCGAGGATGGTGTCACTGATCTGGTCAGCGATCTTGTCGGGGTGACCCTCGGTCACGGACTCCGAGGTGAACAAGCGACGGGACACAACGCTCCCTGGGGTTGCAGCGGCTGCTGGCTGATCATTGGCGGACGGGCTCGGGGGCTGCGCCCGGCATCGTCCGAGAACAGCTTATCGGTCGTCCTCGGCCACCGGCCTCCCTGTCTCGCCACTCGGGAGTGCCGTGACCTGCGGCACGGGCATTGTGCCCAATTCCGAGCGGGCTTGACCAGGGGCGCCACGCGACTGTGGCAGAGGTTTGAGGGGACCGAGAAACGAATGAAACATTCAGGAGAGGCGACGCGCCACCAGGTCCCAGACGGTTTCGGCCAGGAACTCCTTGGGGCCGTGCGGCACCGGGGTCTCGCTGCCGTCGGCGCCGAGCACCACGGCCTCGTTCTCCTCGGACCCGAAGGTCTTGCGCTCGCCCACCTCGTTGACGACGAGGAGGTCGCAGCCCTTGCGCTCCAGCTTCCTCCGGCCGTTGGCCAGGACGTCGTCGGTCTCGGCGGCGAAGCCGACGACGACCTGGCCGGGGCGGGCGCGCTCGGCCGAGATCTCGGCGAGGATGTCCGGATTCCGCACCAGGACGACGGGCTCGGGGTCCTGGCCGTCCTTCTTCTTGATCTTTCCGGTGGCGTAGTCCCGCGGCCGGAAGTCCGCGACCGCGGCCGCCATGACGACCGCGTCGGCGTCGGCCGCCGCCTTCAGGACCGCCTCACGCAGCTGTACGGCCGTCCCCACCGGGACCACGTCCACGCCGGCCGGGTCGGGCAGCCCGGTGTTCGCCGCGACGAGCGTGACCCGGGCGCCCCGCGCGGCGGCGGTGCGGGCGAGGGCGTAGCCCTGCTTGCCGGAGGAGCGGTTGCCGAGGAACCGGACCGGGTCGAGGGGCTCGCGGGTGCCACCCGCGCTGACGACGACATGCCGTCCGGCGAGGTCGGGCTCGGTGACGCCCCGGGCCAGCACCCGGCGGCAGACCTCGAAGATCTCGGCGGGGTCCGGCAACCGGCCCTTGCCGGTGTCGACGCCGGTCAGGCGGCCGACGGCGGGTTCGATCACGATCGCGCCGCGCCGCCGCAGGGTCGCCACGTTCTCCTGGGTGGCCGGGTGCTCCCACATCTCGGTGTGCATCGCGGGCGCGAAGACGACCGGGCAGCGGGCGGTGAGGAGGGTGTTGGTGAGCAGGTCGTCCGCGAGTCCGTGGGCGGCCTTGGCGAGCATGTCGGCGGTGGCCGGGGCCACGATCACGAGGTCGGCGTGCTGTCCGATGCGGACGTGCGGGACCTCGTGGACGTCGTCCCAGACCTCGGTGGAGACCGGGTGGCCGGAGAGGGCGGACCAGGTGGCGGCGCCGACGAAGTGCAGGGCGGAGGCGGTGGGCACGACACGGACGTCGTGACCGGACTCCGTGAGCCTTCTCAGCAGCTCGCAGGCCTTGTAGGCGGCGATGCCACCGCTGACCCCCAGCACGACCTTCGGCTTGTCCACCAGGTCTCCCCTTCCTCGAACCTACGACTCCATGACACACCACAGGCCCGACAGTCGCGCTGCCGGGCCTGTGGAAAAGCCAACTGCAATCTGAAAGTACTACTGCGCCGGGCCCTCGACGGCCTCGGACGTCAGCAGACCCGCGTTGATCTCGCGGAGGGCGATCGAGAGCGGCTTCTCGTGGACGTGGGTGTCCACCAGCGGACCGACGTACTCGAGGAGGCCCTCGCCGAGCTGCGAGTAGTACGCGTTGATCTGGCGGGCCCGCTTGGCCGCGTAGATCACGAGGCTGTACTTCGAGTCGGTGGCCTCGAGGAGCTCGTCGATCGGCGGGTTGATGATGCCCTCGGGCGCGGAGATGGAAGAGGACACGCTCTACCTTCCGATGGATGGGAAAGAATCAGTGTCAGTGACCGATGACGATCACAGGACATCCATCAAGGCTAGCAGCTCGCGCGCCACGTCCTCGACGGAGGTGTTGACCAAGGTCTCGTCGAACTCGGGTTCAGCCGCCAGTTCGACCTTCGCCGCCTCCAGGCGGCGTGCGATCACCTCGGGCGGCTCGGTGCCCCGTCCGGTGAGTCTGCGCACCAGCTCCTCCCAGGAGGGAGGAGCCAGGAACACCAGCTGGGCGTCCTTCATGGACTCACGGACCTGCCGGGCGCCCTGGAGGTCGATCTCCAGGAGGACGGGCTCGCCCGCCTCCAGCCGCTCCAGGACGGCCGCGCGCGGCGTGCCGTAGCGGTTGCCGGCGAACTCGGCCCACTCCAGAAGCTCGCCGTTGGCGATCAGCTTGTCCATCTCCTCGTCGGTGACGAAGAAGTACTGGACGCCGTGCTTCTCGCCGGGGCGGGGCTTGCGGGTCGTCGCCGACACCGAGAGCCAGACCTCGGGGTGTTCCTTGCGCATATGGGCGACGACCGTGCTCTTGCCGACCCCTGAGGGGCCGGAGAGCACGGTCAGCCGCGGACGTTCACTCATACAGCGATTATTCCAGCAATCCCGGAGTGCCCGGGCTCAGGAACCGGTGCTGCCGAACTCACGCTCCAGCGAAGCGATCTGGTTGGAACCGAGGCCGCGTACACGGCGGCTCTCGGAGATGCCCAGTCGCTCCATGATCTGCTTGGCGCGGACCTTGCCCACGCCCGGCAGGGACTCGAGCAGGGCGGAGACCTTCATCTTGCCGATGACGTCGTTCTCCTGGCCCTGCTTGATGACCTCGTGAAGAGAGGCGCCGGAGTGCTTGAGTCGATTCTTGACCTCGGCCCGCTCCCGGCGAGCCGCGGCGGCCTTTTCGAGCGCGGCTGCGCGCTGTTCAGGGGTAAGGGGCGGAAGAGCCACGCCTACGTCACCTCGGATGTCGAACTGTCGGATACGGACCGGTGAGGAACCTAGTCGCCCCACACCTGGGGAGCCACGAGCAACACGCTTGCCCTTTGACTCTGCTCGGAGACTAGCGGCCAACTCCGCCAGAGTCAGCGAGAACAGCGGAAAAGTCCTGGTCAGCCTGCGCCAGGTCGGACATTTCTGACATACTGCCCCGGATTTGAGGATGTATTCAGACTCAAGCGGGCCTCTCCCCACGCGCCGAGCCATCCGCCGAGCCACTCGTCGGAGGACTCGAACGCGGAAATCGAACCGGTCACCCGGTCGGCAGCGCCGCCCGGATCTCCTCCGCGAACCGCCCGACGGCCGCGCGCAGCGCGCCGGCGTCCGGTCCGTGCCGCAGCACCCCCCGGCTGACGTTCGGGACGACATTGCCGATCGCCTTCCCGAAGACCCGGGGCAGATCGGCCGGAGTGGCCCCCTGGGCGCCGACGCCGGGTGCGAGGAGCGGGCCGTTGATGTCCAGGTCGTAGGACGACAGATCGCCGAGCGTGGCCCCCACGACGGCGCCGAAGGACCCCAGGGGCTCCTCCCCGGAGTTCTCGGCGGCCAGGTGGGCCAGCATGGTCGCGCCGACGTCGCGGCCGTCCGCGCGGACCGCGTGCTGGACCTCGCCGCCCTCCGGGTTGGAGGTGAGCGCGAGCACGAACAGACCCGCGCCGCTCTCCCGCGCCAGCGCGACGGCCGGCGACAGCGAGCCGTAACCGAGATACGGCGACACGGTCAGCGCGTCCGAGAACAGCGGCGAGTCCTTGTGCAGGAAGGCCTCGGCGTACGCGGCCATGGTCGAGCCGATGTCGCCGCGCTTGGCGTCCATGAGGACCAGTGCACCGGCCGCACGCGCGTCCTGGACCGTCTGCTCCAGTACGGCGACCCCGCGGGAGCCGAAGCGCTCGAAGAACGCGCTCTGGGGCTTGAACACGGCGACCCGGTCGGACAGCGCCTCGACGACGGTGCGGCTGAACCGCTCCAGACCGGCCACGTCGTCGTTCAGGCCCCACTCGCCGAGCAGCGAGGCGTGCGGGTCGATCCCGACGCACAGCGGGCCGCGCTCGTCCATGGCGTGGCGCAGGCGGGCGCCGAAGGGCTCGTACGAGGTCATGCCGTCTTCCTCACGTCGGCGCCGACCGCGTCGGCGAGGGTGGCGTACGGGCTCGTGCGCAGCCGCGCGGCGAGTCCCTTGTGGATGGCGCGGGCGTAGAACGGGCCCTCGTAGACGAACGCGCTGTAGCCCTGGACCAGCGTGGCACCGGCCAGGATGCGCTGCCAGGCGTCCTCGGCGTTCTCGACGCCGCCGACGCCCACCAGGGTGATCCGGTCGCCCACGCGCGCGTACAGGCGCCTGAGGACCTCCAGGGAGCGCTCCTTGAGGGGCGCCCCGGAGAGGCCGCCCGTCTCCTTCACCAAGGCGGGCGCGGACCTCAGGCCCTCGCGCGCGATGGTGGTGTTGGTGGCGATGATGCCGTCCAGGCCGAGTTCGACGGCCAGGTCGGCCACCGCGTCGACGTCCTCGTCGGCGAGGTCGGGTGCGATCTTGACCAGGAGCGGCACCCGGCGGTTCGCGACGATGCGGTCGGCGGCCTCGCGGACGGCGGTCAGGAGCGGACGCAGGTGGTCGACGGCCTGGAGGTTGCGCAGGCCGGGCGTGTTGGGCGACGACACGTTCACGACGAGGTAGTCGGCGAAGGGCGCGAGCCGCTCGGCCGACTTCACGTAGTCGCCGACGGCCTCGGCCTCGGGAACGACCTTGGTCTTGCCGATGTTGACGCCCACGACGGTCTTGAAGACCGGCTCGCGGGAGGCGAGACGGGCCGCCACGGCCAGCGAGCCCTCGTTGTTGAAGCCCATGCGGTTGATCAGCGCGCGGTCCGGGACGAGGCGGAAGAGCCGTTTCTTGGGGTTGCCCGGCTGGGCCTCCCCGGTGACCGTGCCGATCTCGATGTGGTCGAAGCCGAGCATCGCCATGCCGTCGACGGCGACGGCGTTCTTGTCGAAGCCGGCGGCCAGGCCGAAGGGGCCGTGCATGCGCAGTCCGAAGGCCTCGGTGCGCAGTTCCCGGAAGCGGGGCGCGAGGGCGGCCGCGACGAAGGTGCGCAGCACGGGGACGCGGGCCGCGAGGCGGATCCAGCGGAAGGCCAGGTGGTGGGCCTTCTCGGGGTCCATGTGCTGGAAGACGAGGTTGAAGAAGATCTTGTACATGGTGTCCTCACGAAGACATGGTGTCCTCACGAAGAGGGGGACACCGTTTCCGGTGTCCCCCTCAGGGCTGCTAGTCGCGGGCCGCGGTCAGGTGTTCCGCGTGTTCCTGGAGCGAACGGACGCCCACGTCACCGTGGTTGAGGGCGTCGATGCCCTGGACGGCGGCGGCGAGCGCCTGGACCGTCGTCAGGCACGGGACCGACCGCGCCACGGCCGCCGTACGGATCTCGTAGCCGTCGAGGCGGCCGCCGGTGCCGTAGGGGGTGTTGACGATGAGGTCGACCTCGCCGTCGTGGATGTACTGGACGATGGTCTTCTCGCCGTTGGGGCCGGGGCCCTCGGACTGCTTGCGCACCACGGTGGCGTTGATGCCGTTGCGCTTGAGGACCTCGGCGGTGCCGGAGGTGGCGAGCAGCTCGAAGCCGTGCGCGACCAGCTCACGGGCCGGGAAGATCATCGAACGCTTGTCGCGGTTGGCGACCGAGATGAACGCGCGGCCCTTGGTGGGCAGCGGGCCGTAGGCGCCGGCCTGCGACTTGGCGTACGCCGTGCCGAAGACCGAGTCGATGCCCATGACCTCGCCGGTGGAGCGCATCTCCGGGCCGAGGACCGTGTCGACGCCGCGGCCGTGGATGTCGCGGAAGCGCGACCACGGCATGACGGCCTCCTTGACGGAGATCGGCGCGTCCAGCGGCAGCTCGCCGCCGTCACCGTTGGCCGGGAGCAGGCCCTCGGCGCGCAGTTCGGCGACGGTCGCGCCCAGTGAGATCCGGGCGGCGGCCTTGGCGAGCGGCACCGCGGTCGCCTTCGAGGTGAAGGGGACCGTGCGGGACGCGCGCGGGTTGGCCTCCAGGACGTAGAGGATGTCGCCGGCCATCGCGAACTGGATGTTGATCAGTCCGCGGACCCCGACGCCCTTCGCGATGGCCTCCGTGGACGCCCGCAGCCGCTTGATGTCGTGGCCGCCCAGGGTGATGGGCGGCAGCGCGCACGCCGAGTCGCCGGAGTGGATGCCGGCCTCCTCGATGTGCTCCATCACGCCGCCGAGGTACAGCTCCTGGCCGTCGTAGAGCGCGTCGACGTCGATCTCGATCGCGTCGTCCAGGAAGCGGTCGACGAGGACCGGCCGCGAGGGGCTGATCTCGGTCGACTCGGCGATGTAGGCCTCCAGGCGGGTCTCGTCGTAGACGATCTCCATGCCGCGGCCGCCGAGGACGTAGGAGGGCCGCACGAGGACCGGGTAGCCGATCTCGTCCGCGATGGCCTTGGCGCCGGTGAAGGTGGTGGCGGTGCCGTGCTTGGGGGCCGGCAGGCCCGCCTCGGCGAGGACGCGGCCGAAGGCGCCGCGGTCCTCGGCGGCGTGGATGGCCTCGGGCGAGGTGCCCACGACCGGCACGCCGTTGTCCTTGAGCGCCTGCGACAGGCCGAGCGGGGTCTGCCCGCCGAGCTGCACGATGACGCCCGCGACGGGCCCGGCCTGCTGCTCGGCGTGGACGATCTCCAGGACGTCCTCCAGCGTGAGCGGCTCGAAGTACAGCCGGTCGGAGGTGTCGTAGTCGGTGGAGACGGTCTCCGGGTTGCAGTTGACCATCACCGTCTCGTACCCGGCGTCGGACAGCGCGAAGGAGGCGTGCACGCAGGAGTAGTCGAACTCGATGCCCTGGCCGATGCGGTTGGGACCGGAGCCCAGGATGATCACCGCGGGCTTCTCGCGCGGCGCGACCTCGCTCTCCTCGTCGTAGGAGGAGTAGAAGTACGGCGTCCTGGCGGCGAACTCGGCGGCGCAGGTGTCGACCGTCTTGTAGACCGGGCGCACACCGAGCGCGTGCCGCACCTCGCGCACCACGTCCTCGCGCAGGCCCCGGATCTCGGCGATCTGCTGGTCGGAGAAGCCGTGCCGCTTGGCCTCGGCGAGCAGGCCGGCGTCCAGCCGCTCGGCGGCGGCGAGCTCGTCCGCGATCTCCTTGATCAGGAAGAGCTGGTCGACGAACCAGGGGTCGATCTTCGTGTACGCGAAGACCTCCTCGGGCGTGGCGCCCGCGCGGATGGCCTGCATGACGGCGTTGATACGGCCGTCGGTGGGCCGTACGGACTCCTCCAGGAGGGCCTTCTTGTCGCCGGGCTCGCCCACGAAGGTGAACTGGCTGCCCTTCTTCTCCAGCGAGCGCAGCGCCTTCTGGAAGGCCTCGGGGAAGTTCCGGCCGATCGCCATGGCTTCGCCGACCGACTTCATGGTGGTGGTCAGCGTCGAGTCGGCGGAGGGGAACTTCTCGAAGGCGAACCGGGGGGCCTTCACCACGACGTAGTCGAGCGTCGGCTCGAAGGAGGCCGGGGTCTGCTCGGTGATGTCGTTCGGGATCTCGTCCAGGGTGTAGCCGACCGCGAGCTTCGCGGCGATCTTGGCGATGGGGAAGCCGGTGGCCTTGGAGGCCAGCGCCGAGGAGCGCGACACGCGCGGGTTCATCTCGATGACGATCACGCGACCGTCCTCGGGGTTCACCGCGAACTGGATGTTGCAGCCGCCGGTGTCGACACCGACCTCACGGATGATCGCGATGCCGACGTCCCGCAGGACCTGGTACTCGCGGTCGGTGAGCGTCATGGCGGGCGCGACGGTGATCGAGTCGCCGGTGTGCACGCCCATGGGGTCGAAGTTCTCGATGGAGCAGACGACCACGACGTTGTCGTGCTTGTCGCGCATCAGCTCCAGTTCGTACTCCTTCCAGCCGAGGATGGACTCCTCCAGGAGCACCTCGGTGGTCGGCGAGAGCGTGAGGCCCTGGCCCGCGATGCGGCGCAGCTCCTCCTCGTCGTGCGCGAAGCCGGAGCCGGCGCCGCCCATGGTGAAGGACGGGCGGACCACGACCGGGTAGCCGCCGAGCGTCTCGACGCCCTTGAGGACGTCGTCCATGGAGTGGCAGATGACCGAGCGGGCGGACTCGCCGTGCCCGATCTTCTTGCGGACCTCCTCGACGACGCCCTTGAACAGGTCGCGGTCCTCGCCCTTGTTGATCGCCTCGACATTGGCGCCGATCAGCTCGACGCCGTACTTGTCGAGGGTGCCGGCCTCGTGCAGCGAGATCGCGGTGTTGAGGGCCGTCTGGCCGCCCAGGGTGGGCAGCAGGGCGTCCGGGCGCTCCTTGGCGATGATCTTCTCGACGAAGTCCGGGGTGATCGGCTCGACGTAGGTGGCGTCGGCGATCTCCGGGTCGGTCATGATCGTCGCCGGGTTGGAGTTGACCAGGATGACCCTGAGTCCCTCGGCCTTCAGGACGCGGCACGCCTGCGTGCCGGAGTAGTCGAACTCGGCGGCCTGGCCGATGACGATCGGGCCGGAGCCGATGACCAGGACGGACTGGATATCGGTGCGCTTAGGCACGCTGGCCCTCCATGACGGTGCTCATCAAAGACGTGAAGCGGTCGAACAGGTAGGCGGCGTCGTGCGGGCCCGCCGCCGCTTCGGGGTGGTACTGGACGGAGAAGGCCGGCTGGTCGAGCAGCTGGAGCCCCTCCACGACGTTGTCGTTCAGGCAGACGTGCGAGACCTCGGCACGGCCGAACTTCGTCTCGCTGACCTTGTCGAGCGGCGCGTCGACGGCGAAGCCGTGGTTGTGCGCGGTCACCTCGACCTTGCCGGTCGTGCGGTCCTGCACCGGCTGGTTGATGCCCCGGTGGCCGTACTTCAGCTTGTAGGTGCCGAAGCCGAGGGCGCGGCCGAGGATCTGGTTGCCGAAGCAGATGCCGAACAGGGGCGTCTTGCGCTCCAGTACGGCGGTCATCAGCGCGACGGGGCCGTCGGCGGTGGCCGGGTCGCCCGGGCCGTTGGAGAAGAACACGCCGTCCGGGTTCACCGCGTAGACGTCCTCGACGCTCGCCGTGGCGGGCAGGACGTGCACCTCGATGCCGCGCTCGGCCATGCGGTGCGGGGTCATGCCCTTGATGCCGAGGTCGATCGCGGCGACGGTGAACTTCTTCTCGCCGACCGCGGGGACGACGTACGTCTCCTTGGTGGCGACCTCCTCGTAGAGCGAGGCGCCCTTCATGTGCGGCTGGGCCTGCACGCGCGCGACGAGCTCGGAGTCGGCGGCGACCGCCTCGCCGGAGAAGATCCCTGCGCGCATGGAGCCGCGCTCGCGCAGGTGGCGGGTGAGGGCGCGGGTGTCGATACCGGAGATCCCGACGATGCCCTGCGCGACCAGCTCGTCGTCCAGGGACCGCTTGGCGCGCCAGTTGGACGGCACGCGCGCGGGGTCGCGCACCACGTAGCCGGAGACCCAGATGCGGCGGGACTCGTCGTCCTCGTCGTTCCAGCCGGTGTTGCCGATCTGCGGGGCGGTCGCGACGACGATCTGGCGGTCGTACGACGGGTCGGTCAGGGTCTCCTGGTAGCCGGTCATGCCGGTGGAGAACACGGCCTCACCGAAGGTCTCCCCCACGGCCCCGTAGGCACGGCCGCGGAAGACCCGGCCGTCCTCCAGGACGAGTACGGCGGGAACCTTCGCGGTTCCCCTGGTGGAGGTCGTCATCGTGCGCCTTCCGTTTCCGTCTTGTTGATCATGGAGTTGATGGCGTCGACCCACTCGGTGTGCTCGGCCGCGTGGTCCGACCGGAAGCCCGAGTCGATCAGCCGTTCGCCGTGCGCCCAGGTCACCAGGAGCAGCCCGCCCTCGGTCAGGACCTTGCCGGCGATGCCCTTGCCGAGCACCGCTTCCCGCAGGGCCGCCCGCGGGATGAAGAAGTCGCTCGCGCCCGGGCGGACGACGTCCAGTCCCGCGTCGGTGAGCGTGAGCTCGACCCGGCTGCGGGTGCCGAGGCCGTGCGCCACGATCCGGTCGAGCCACTGCCCGGCGGTGGTGGAGCCGTGGTAGCGGCCGCTCATGGTCAGTCTGGCGGGGCCCGGGTCGTCCGGCGCGGTGGGGAGCTCCGGCAGGTCGCCCTGGAGCGTGCCGCGCCACTTCCAGCCCTCGCGCATCAGCCAGTAGACGAGGGCGACGAAGAGGGCGAGGCCGACGAGCCAGCCGATACGGGCGGCCCAGTCGGTGACCTCGGCCGACTTCTTCTCGGCCGCGAGCAGGATTACAGGTGTCACGTGAGCTTCCCGTCGACGAGCGTGGCCTTGCCCCGGAGCCAGGTGTGGGTGACACGGCCCGGCAGCTCACGCCCCTCGTACGGAGTGTTGCGGCTGCGCGAGGCGAAGCCCTCGGGGTCCACCGACCCACGGTATTCCGTGTCGACCAGCGTGAGGTTGGCGGGCTCACCAGCCGAGACGGGACGGCCGTGACCCGCCGCCCGCCCGATCCTCGCGGGCGTGACGGACATGCGCTCGGCGACCCCGGTCCAGTCGAGGAGCCCGGTCTCCACCATGGTCTCCTGCACCACTGACAACGCGGTCTCCAGGCCGACCATGCCCATGGCGGCCGCGGCCCACTCGCAGTCCTTGTCCTCGTGCGGGTGGGGGGCGTGGTCGGTGGCGACGATGTCGATCGTGCCGTCGGCGAGCGCCTCGCGCAGCGCCAGCACGTCCCGCTCGGTGCGCAGCGGCGGGTTGACCTTGTAGACCGGGTTGTAGGTGCGCACCAGCTCGTCGGTGAGGAGCAGGTGGTGCGGGGTGACCTCGGCGGTGACGTCGATGCCGCGGGACTTGGCCCAGCGGACGATCTCGACGGACCCCGCGGTCGACAGGTGGCAGATGTGGACGCGGGAGCCGACGTGCTCGGCGAGCAGGACGTCCCGGGCGATGATCGACTCCTCGGCCACCGCGGGCCAGCCCCCGAGGCCCAGCTCGGCGGAGACGATCCCCTCGTTCATCTGGGCGCCCTCGGTCAGCCGCGGCTCCTGCGCGTGCTGGGCGACGACCCCGCCGAAGGCCTTCACGTACTCCAGGGCGCGGCGCATGATCACTGCGTCGTCGACGCACTTGCCGTCGTCGGAGAAGACGGTGACCCCGGCGGCCGACTCGTGCATGGCACCGAGCTCGGCGAGCTTCTTGCCCTCCAGGCCGACGGTGACCGCCCCGATGGGCTGCACGTCGCAGTAGCCGTGCTCCTGGCCGAGCCGGTACACCTGCTCGACGACACCGGCGGTGTCGGCCACCGGGAAGGTGTTGGCCATGGCGAACACGGCCGTGTAGCCGCCGCTCGCCGCCGCGCGGGTGCCCGTCAGCACGGTCTCGGAGTCCTCGCGGCCCGGCTCGCGCAGATGGGTGTGCAGGTCGACCAGGCCCGGCAGGAGAACCTTGCCGGCGGCCTCGACGACCTCGGCGCCCTCGTCACTCAGACCGGCGCCCACCTCGGCGATCGTCGAACCGTCGATCAGCACGTCCTGCGGCTCGCCGCCGAGGACCTTCGCACCACGGATCAGGATCTTGCTCATGTGACTTACTTCTCCTCGATACGGGTGTGGCTGACGGCGGGCTCGTTGCCGCCCAGAAGGAGGTACAGGACGGCCATCCGGATGGAGACTCCGTTTGCGACCTGCTCCACGACCGTGCAGCGGTCCGAGTCGGCCACCTCGGCGGTGATCTCCATGCCCCGGACCATCGGCCCGGGGTGCATCACGATGGCGTGCTCCGGCATCCGCGCCATGCGGTCGCCGTCCAGGCCGTAGCGCCGGGAGTACTCCCGCTCGGTCGGGAAGAACGCGGCGTTCATGCGCTCGCGCTGCACGCGCAGCATCATCACCGCGTCGGACTTGGCGAGCGTGCCGTCGAGGTCGTACGCCACCTCGCAGGGCCAGGTCTCGACGCCGACCGGCACCAGGGTGGGCGGGGCGACGAGGGTGACCTCGGCGCCCAGGGTGTGCAGCAGGTCGACGTTGGAGCGGGCGACCCGGCTGTGCAGGACGTCCCCGACGATCGTGATGCGCTTGCCGGACAGGTCCTGGCCGATCCCGGCGTCCCGCCCGACGAGCCGGCGGCGCATGGTGAACGCGTCGAGGAGGGCCTGGGTGGGGTGCTGGTGGGTGCCGTCGCCCGCGTTGATGACGGCGGCGTCGATCCAGCCGGAGTTGGCGAGGCGGTACGGCGCCCCGGAGGCACCGTGCCGGATGACGACGGCGTCGACGCCCATGGCCTCCAGGGTCTGCGCGGTGTCCTTGAGGGACTCGCCCTTGGAGACGCTGGAGCCCTTGGCGGTGAAGTTGATGACGTCCGCGGAGAGGCGCTTCTCGGCGGCTTCGAAGGAGATACGCGTGCGCGTGGAGTCCTCGAAGAAGAGGTTGACGATCGTGCGGCCGCGCAGGGTCGGCAGCTTCTTGATCGGCCGGTCGGCGACCCGGGCCATCTCCTCGGCGGTGTCGAGGATCAGGACGGCGTCGTCGCGGGTGAGGTCGGCGGCCGAGATGAGATGACGCTGCATCTGTCAGGCTCCGTAAGGCAGTTCAGGGGGAGATTCCGGGCAAGCGTGGGCACGCCGACGCGAGGCGTGCCCCGGGGCTCGCTACTGGGTCTGCTTCACGCCGAGCAGCACGGTGTCGCGACCGTCCTCCTCGGCGAGCTGGACCTTGACCGTCTCCCGCAGCGACGTGGGGAGGTTCTTGCCGACGTAGTCGGCGCGGATGGGCAGTTCGCGGTGGCCTCTGTCGACGAGGACGGCGAGCTGCACCGCGCGGGGGCGCCCGATGTCGTTCAGGGCGTCCAGGGCGGCGCGGATGGTGCGGCCGGAGAAGAGCACGTCGTCGACGAGGACGACCAGCCGGCCGTCGAGTCCGTCACCGGGGATCTCGGTGCGGGCCAGCGCGCGCGGCGGGTGCATGCGCAGGTCGTCGCGGTACATGGTGATGTCGAGCGAACCGACCGGGATCTTGCGGTCGGTGATCTCCTCGAGCTTGGCGGCGAGCCGCTGGGCGAGGTAGACGCCCCGGGTCGGAATGCCGAGGAGCACCACGTCGTCGGCGCCCTTGGCGCGTTCGACGATCTCGTGGGCGATGCGGGTCAGCACACGCGCGATGTCGGGGCCCTCGAGAACGGGCCGGGCATCGGACGCGCCCATATCAGAAGTGTCCTGCTTGTCCATACGAAACGGACCTCCTTCTCCGCCTCACGGGACGGACCTTAAAGGACGTCGGATTTGCGCCATCCACCGTAGCAGGCCCTTTCGGCGCCTCATGTCACCCCCTTGGCGCAATCGACCTCCGCCACCACGGAAGAGTCGGTGTGGACCATTCGGCTTGACGCAGAAGCGTCACGCTGCGTAACCTCACAGTGAGTTACCAGCGCGCGGCTCGGGACCACTGCAGCCGCGTCGATCCAGTGTCCGGGGAGCTATATGTCCAGCGAATACGCCAAACAGCTCGGGGCCAAGCTTCGGGCCATCCGCACCCAGCAGGGCCTTTCCCTCCACGGTGTCGAGGAGAAGTCCCAGGGACGCTGGAAGGCGGTCGTGGTCGGATCGTACGAGCGTGGCGACCGCGCGGTGACCGTGCAGCGCCTTGCCGAGTTGGCGGATTTCTACGGCGTTCCGGTGCAGGAGCTGCTGCCCGGCACCACTCCGGGCGGGGCCGCCGAGCCGCCGCCGAAGCTGGTCCTGGACCTGGAGCGGCTGGCTCACGTCCCGGCCGAGAAGGCGGGCCCGCTCCAGCGGTACGCGGCGACGATCCAGTCCCAGCGCGGTGACTACAACGGCAAGGTGCTCTCGATCCGCCAGGACGACCTGCGCACACTCGCCGTCATCTACGACCAGTCGCCCTCGGTCCTCACCGAGCAGCTGATCAGCTGGGGCGTGCTGGACGCGGACGCGCGTCGCGCGGTGTCCCACGAGGAGAGCTGAGCCGCCCCCAGCCTCAGCAGAAACGTGCCGCCGGGGTGGCCGGGACTTCACGGTTCCGGCCACCCCGGCGGCTTTCTGCGGGCCTCGCGCCGCTTTCCCGCACCCGTACGCCTGAGGGCCCGCAGCGGTGATGCTGCGGGCCCTCAGGCACTGCTTGTCTCGAGGTCGCCTCGGCGGCTCGGCTCACGCCTCGTCTCGGCGCAGCGAAGGCTTCAGATCCTTGAGCCGGCCCAGCAGGCCGTTCACGAACGAGGGCGACTCGTCCGTGGAGAACTCCTTCGCCAGCTGCACCATCTCGTCGAGCACCACGGCGTCCGGGGTCTCGTCGGCCCAGATCAGCTCGTAGGCGCCCAGCCGCAGGATGTTGCGGTCGACGACCGGCATCCGGTCCAGCGTCCAGCCGACCGAGTACTGCGCGATCAGCTCGTCGATGCGCTTCGCGTGCTCCGCGTAGCCCTCGACCAGCTGCATCGTGTACTCGCTGACCGGGGGCTGCCGGGTGTCTTCCCGGGAGAGCCGGATCCAGTCCGCGAGGACCGTCAGGACGTCGACGCCGCGCTGGTCGCCCTCGAAGAGGATCTGGAAGGCGCGCTTGCGGGCCGTGTTGCGGGCAGCCACGGTTAGCTGTTCACCCGGCCGAGGTAGTCGCTCGTGCGGGTGTCGACCTTGATCTTCTCACCGGTGGTGATGAAGAGCGGGACCTGGATCTGGTGACCGGTCTCCAGGGTGGCGGGCTTGGTGCCGCCGGTGGAGCGGTCGCCCTGGACGCCCGGCTCGGTCTCCTGGATCGTCAGCTCGACGGCGGCCGGCAGCTCGACGAAGAGCACCTCGCCCTCGTGCTGCGCGACGGTGGCCGTGAAGCCCTCGATCAGGAAGTTGGCGGCGTCGCCAACCGTCTTGCGGTCGATCATCAGCTGGTCGTAGGTGTCCAGGTCCATGAAGACGAAGTACTCGCCGTCCATGTACGAGAACTGCATGTCGCGCTTGTCGACAGTGGCCGTCTCGACCTTGACGCCGGCGTTGAAGGTCTTGTCGACGACCTTGCCCGACAGGACGTTCTTGAGCTTGGTGCGCACGAAGGCCGGGCCCTTGCCGGGCTTGACGTGCTGGAACTCGACGACGGACCAGAGCTGGCCGCCTTCGAGCTTGAGCACCAGGCCGTTCTTGAGGTCGTTCGTGGAAGCCACGGTTGCGGAATCTCCTGGACTGACGTGGACGACCCCGGCGCACGCCTCTGCCTACAGGGCGAGCAGCTCCTTGGTCGTGATGGTGAGTAGCTCGGGTCCGCCGTCCGCCTCGGGGCGTACGACGAGCGTGTCATCGATCCGGACACCGCCCCGGCCCGGGAGGTGGACCCCCGGTTCGACGGTGACCGGCACGCAAGCGTCCAGTTTACCCATGGCCGCGGGGGCCAACTGCGGGTCCTCGTCGATTTCGAGTCCCACACCGTGTCCGGTGAGGGACGACAGGCCCTCGTGATGGCCCGCGGACTCCAGCACCTGCCGGGCCGCCCGGTCCACCTCGCGGTACTCGGCGCCGGGCGCCAGTGCCTCGCGGCCGGCGCGCTGAGCGGCGAAGACGAGGTCGTACAGCTCGATCTGCCAGTCCGCGGGAGACGTACCGATGACGAAGGTGCGGCCGATCTCGCAGCGGTAGCCGCGGTAGCTCGCGCCCAGGCAGACGGAGAGGAAATCGCCCTCCTCGACCCGGCGGTCGGTGGGGCGGTGGCCTCGGCGGCCGGAGTTCGGGCCGGTGCCCACGGAGGTGGCGAAGGCCGGGCCGTCCGCGCCGTGGTCGACGAGGCGACGCTCCAGTTCGAGGGCGAGGTGCCGTTCCGTACGTCCCACGAGGATGGACTCCAGGAGTTCGCCCAGTGCCTGGTCGGCGATCTCGGCGCCGATGCGCAGGCAGGAGATCTCCTCCTCGTCCTTGATGACCCGGAGCTGCTCGACCGCGCCGACGAGGTCCGCGAGGCGGAGCCGGGGTACGACGGAGCGGATCGCGCGGTGCCGGGCGACCGTGAGGTGCTCCTCCTCCACGGCGAGCGAGTCCACGCCCTGGCCGATGGCGAGGTCGGCCGCGGCGACGGCGGGGTCGCCCCCGGCGCCGGGCAGGTGGTGCAGTCGCAGGGTCTCGTCGGGGCGGCCGGTGCCGGGACGGTCCTCCGGGTGGCCGGAGCACACCAGCAGGTCCTCGGTCCTGCCGAGCAGCAGCACGCTGCCCCGCGGGGCGGTGCCCGCTAGGTAGCGGACGTTGGCCGGTCGGGAGATCAGCGCGGATTGGCTGCCGCCGGCCTGGCAGCGGTCGCGTAGGCGGGCTCTGCGGGTGGCGTACACCTCTGACATGACTTGAGCGTAGGAGTTTTACCGGTAAGTCGCTTTTTGAGGGAGTCCGAGTGGGGAGGGTCGCTGGTCATGTGCGGGCCGGTGGGGGCTGGTCGCGCCCACGCGGCGGAGCCGCATATCGGCACGGCCCCGCGCCTCTTGGTGGGTCCGACGGGCCCCGGCTACCAGCTCGGTGGGCTCGCTATCGACCTCGCCAGGACGTCGTCCAGGACCTTCGCCGTCTGCGGTACGTCCATCTGGCTGTTGTCGATGATCGGCAGACCGGAGCCGTACCAGCCCGCCATCCGGCCGTGGATCCGCGCCACTTCCTCGTCGGTGAGGCGGCGGTTGCCGGACCGCTCCGCGTTGCGTTCCAGGACGATCTCCAGGCCGGGCAGCAGGACCACCGGGAGCAGGCCCGGCCCCACGTGCCGCTTCCAGCCGCCGAGGCCGACCACCGGCCGGTCCGGGAACACCGCGTCGTCGAGGATGCAGGAGATGCCGTTGGCGAGGAAGTTGCGGGCGGCGAAGCCGCAGGTGCGGCGGGCGAGGCGGTACTGGGCCTCGGAGTGGTCGTTCCAGCCGGACTGGGGGTCGGCGAATCCGGAGCGGACCCACTCGCGGACGTCGTCGAGGCTGATGTGGGCGGTGGGGACGCGGCGGTGGTCGGCCCAGTACTTGGCGACGCTCGTCTTGCCGGCGCCGGCGGGACCGATCAGGAGCACGGCGAGGGTGGTGCCCGCGGGGTCGGGCACGGCGGCGGGCGGCGCGCTCGGGGCGCCGACCGGTGCGCCGGGCGGCAGCGGGACATGGCCGGTGGTGTCGGGCACCGGACCCGGTGGGTGCGGCGGCGCGGGTGGGCCGGGTGCGTGCTGGGGCGCGGGCGGTGCCGGTGCGTGCGGCGGAGCGGGCGGGACCGACGAGTGCGGAGACGCCGGCGGAACCGAGGCGTGCGGCGGTGTCGGCGGGACCGGAGCCGGGGTGAAGCCCGGGGCCGGCGGCGGTGGGGGCACCGGGCCGGAGCCCTGGTGCGCACCCGGGTGATGCGGTCCCGGGTGATGTGCGGCCGGCGACCAGCCGGTGGCCGGTCCGTGCCCCGGCTGGTGGGGCGGCGGCAGCGGAGAACCCACTGCGTGCTGCATCCGGTGCCACTCCGTCTCGTCTTGGCCGGTTCGTGCGCCGTCGGGGCGCTCGCGTCGGTGCCGGGAGCCCGACCGGACCCGGCCCTCGGGCCCGGCTCGCTCGTCCTCTCGTACCCGACGCGCCCCTCCGGCTCACTCGCGGCAGGCTGATCGGCGCTGGTTACAGGGCGGTACCTACCCCGCTCGCCACCGAACGGTACCGCCCCGCGCCCTCATTTGGTGAAACGGCCGAGTGGAGGCCGAAGTGCCCCTGGCGCAAGGCGAATCCGACGGGTCGCCCGTCACGGGACCCACCGACCGCTCTCGCCGTGGGGCGGAACGCCCGTCACGGGGAGCTACTGGCCGACCTCGCCGTACGCGGCGAGCAGCACGGCCGGGTCCGGGCCCTCCAGGACGGTGGGCTTGCCCAGTCCGTCGAGGACGATGAACCGCAGCAGGTTGCCGCGCGACTTCTTGTCGACCTTCATGGTCTCCAGCAGCTTGGGCCACTGGTCGTAGCGGTAGTGCAGCGGCAGGCCGACCGACTCCAGGACCGTGCGGTGGCGGTCGGCGGTCGCGTCGTCCAACCGGCCCGCCAGACGGCCCAGTTCGGCGGCGAAGTGCATGCCCACGGCGACCGCGGCGCCGTGCCGCCACTTGTACCGCTCGTTCTTCTCGATCGCGTGGGCGAGCGTGTGGCCGTAGTTGAGGATCTCCCGAAGGCCCGACTCCTTGAGGTCGGAGGAGACCACCTCGGCCTTGACGCGGATCGAGCGCTCGATGAGCTCGGCGGTGTGCGGGCCCGCCGGGGTGCGCGCGGCCTCGGGGTCGGACTCGATGAGCTCCAGGATCACCGGGTCGGCGATGAAGCCGGCCTTGATGATCTCGGCGAGCCCGGAGACGTAGTCGTTGACGGGCAGGGAGTCCAGCGCGGCCAGGTCGCACAGGACGCCGGCGGGCGGGTGGAAGGCGCCGACGAGGTTCTTGCCCTCGGCGGTGTTGATGCCGGTCTTGCCGCCGACCGCCGCGTCGACCATGGCGAGCACGGTGGTCGGGATGGCGATCCAGCGCACCCCGCGCAGCCAGGTCGCGGCCACGAACCCGGCGAGGTCGGTGGTCGCGCCGCCGCCGACGCCGACCACGACGTCGGAGCGGGTGAAGCCGGACTGGCCGAGCGCCTTCCAGCAGTAGGCGGCGACCTCGGCGGTCTTGGCCTCCTCCGCGTTCGGCACCTGGATGGCGACGGCCTCGAAGCCCTGCTCGGCGAGGTCGGCGCGCAGCGCGTCCCCGGTGTCGGCGAGCGCCTCGGGGTGGATGACGGCGACCCGCTGGGCCTTCTCCCCCACCAACGCGCCCAGCTCACCCAGGAGTTGACGTCCCACCAGGACTTCGTACGGCTCGCTGCCCGCGGTGCCGCCGACCTGGATGCGCGTCACTGCCTCGCTCATGCTTCCTTCAACTCCAGTGCGTCCAGCGCGATTCGGGTGACTTCTTCGGGCGTACGGCCGTCGGTGGCCACGACCGCCGTGGCGATCGACTCGTACAGCGAGCGGCGGGCCTCCATCAGCTCGCGCCACTGCTTGCGCGGGTTGACCGCGAGCAGCGGGCGGGCCGCGTTCAGGCCGGTGCGCTTGACCGCTTCCTCGACGTCCATCGACAGGTACAGCACCCGCTGCCCGGCCAGCAGGGCGCGGGTGTCCGCGTCGAGGATCGAGCCGCCGCCCAGCGCGAGGACGCCGTCGTGCTCGGCGAGCGCCCGGGCCACCGCGGCCTTCTCGACGGCCCGGAAGGCGGGCTCGCCCTCGTCGACGAAGATCTCCGCGATGCTGCGGCCCTGCGCGGTGACGATGTCGTCGTCGGTGTCCCGGTAGCCGGTGCCGAGCCGGTCGGCCAGCAGCTGCCCCACCGTCGACTTACCCACGCCCATCGGCCCGACGAGCACCACCAGCGGGCTCATCGGATGGCCAGGTTCTCGAGGTACGAGGTGACGTTGCGGCGGGTCTCGGGCACCGAGTCGCCACCGAACTTCTCCGCCACGGCGTCTGCCAGGACGAGGGCGACCATGGCCTCGGCGACGATGCCGGCGGCGGGGACCGCGGACACGTCCGAGCGCTGGTGGTGGGCCTGCGCGGCCTCACCGGTGGTCACGTCCACGGTCTGCAGGGCCCGCGGCACGGTCGCGATCGGCTTCATCGCCGCCCGCACGCGCAGGAGTTCACCGGTGGACAGCCCGCCCTCGGTGCCGCCCGAGCGGCCGGAGGTGCGCCGGATGCCCTCAGGAGTGCCCACGATCTCGTCGTGCGCCTTCGACCCGGGCACCCGCGCCAGCTCGAAGCCGTCGCCGAGCTCCACGCCCTTGATCGCCTGGATGCCCATGAGGGCGCCGGCCAGCCGGGCGTCCAGCTTGCGGTCCCAGTGCACGTGGGAGCCGAGTCCCACGGGGACGCCGTAGGCCAGGATCTCGACCACGCCACCGAGGGTGTCGCCGTCCTTGTGGGCCTGGTCGACCTCGGCCACCATCGCCTTCGACGCGTCCGCGTCCAGGCAGCGCAGCGGGTCCGCGTCCAGCTTCTCGACGTCGGCCGGCGTCGGGTACACCCCGGCCGGGGCCTTCACCGAGCACAGCTCGACCACGTGCGAGACGATCTCGATGCCGGCCGTCTCCTTGAGGTACGACCGGGCCACCGCGCCCAGCGCCACCCGGGCCGCCGTCTCCCGCGCGGAGGCCCGCTCCAGGATCGGCCGGGCCTCGTCGAAGCCGTACTTCTGCATGCCCGCGAGGTCGGCGTGGCCGGGGCGGGGGCGGGTCAGCGGGGCGTTGCGCGCGAGGCCCGCCAGGATCTCCGGGTCGATGGGGTCGGCCGCCATGACCTGTTCCCACTTGGGCCACTCGGTGTTGCCCACCATGATCGCGACCGGGGAGCCGAGGCTGAGACCGTGCCGGACACCGCCGAGGAAGGTGACCTGGTCCTGCTCGAACTTCATCCGGGCACCGCGGCCGTAGCCCAGCCGACGCCTCGCCAGGTGGTCCGCCACCATCTCCGTGGTGATCGGCACGCCGGCGGGAAGGCCCTCCAGCGTCGCCACGAGTGCGGGACCGTGGGACTCCCCCGCGGTCAGCCAGCGCAACCTGCTCAACGGTGCTCCTCAGTGCTCGCGCCCTGGTACTGCCCTGCTTACGCGCGTCCTCGCGTACGGCAACGGCGCGACCAGGTGCGCGGCCCCGGCCCGCCACCTCCGATCCTCCCACGTCCGGCGGCGACGACCGGTCACCGGTCCAGCAGACGGACGTGGAGATGCACCGGGGGCGGCGGTGAGGCTGGGCCGGAGGACCTCAGCGGGCCGCCAGCGCGTGCTCGCCCGCCTTGCGCATGGCCTCCACCGGCGCGGGCTTCAGGCCCGTCATCTGCTCGACCTGGAGCACCGCCTGGTGCACCAGCAGGTCGAGTCCGCTGACCACGGCCCCGCCGATCATCGACCAGCGGGCCGCGAGTTCGGTGGGCCAGGGGTCGTAGAGGACGTCGAAGAGGGCCGCGGGGCGCTCCGGTACGGCGTGGGCGAGGTCGTCCGTCGCCCCGGCGGGGGTGGTGGCGATGACCAGGGGGGCGCGCAGGGCCTCGGCCGCGTCCGCCCAGTCCGCGGTGCGCACCTCGACGTCGAGGCGCTCGCCCCATTGCCGCATCTCGGCGGCCCGGGACTCGCTGCGCACATAGGCGACGACCTCGCCGGTGCAGATCCTGGCGAGCGCGGCGAGCGCGGAGGAGGCGGTGGCGCCGGCGCCGAGGATGGCCGCCGAGTCGACCTGTTCGATTCCGCGCTCGCGGAGGGCGGCGACCATGCCGGGGATGTCGGTGTTGTCGCCGAGGCGGCGGCCGTCCTCGGTGAACAGGACGGTGTTGACCGCCTCCACCGAGGCGGCCGTCTCACTGATCCCGTCGAGGAGCGGGATGACGGCCCGCTTGAGCGGCATGGTCACCGACAGCCCGGCCCACTCCGGCCCGAGTCCCGCGACGAACCCGGGCAGGGCGGCCTCGTCGAGCTCGAAGCGGTCGTACGACCAGTCGGTGAGCCCCAGCGCCTCGTAGGCCGCCCGGTGCAGGACCGGCGAGAGGGAGTGGGCGATGGGCTTGCCGAGGACGGCGGCCCGGCGGGCGGCGGTGGCCCGAGGTGTCATGGAACCGTTCCTTGATCCGTTGTCACGCGGGGACCACCGCCCGGCCACCTGGCTGTGACGGCCGGTCCTCAGTCCTTCCGTGACGCGTTGAACTCCTGCACGAGCTTGTCGTGCTGGGCGAGTGTCTTCGTGAACTTGCTGGTCTTGCCGTCCAGCGAGATGAAGTAGTACCAGCCGTCATGGGTCGGGTTGAGCGCCCCCTTGATGGCCTCCTCGCCGGGGTTGTCGATCGGTCCGGGCGGCAGACCCTTGACGTAGTACGTGTTGTACGGGTTGTTGTACTGCTTGAGCTCGGCGATCGTAAGGTCGATCTTGCTCTGGTTCTTGACGTAGTTGTACGTGGAGTCGAACTCCAGGGAGCCGTACGTCTGGGGGTTGCCCGGCTTGAGGCGGTTGTAGACGACCTCGGCCATCTTGCGGAAGTCGTCGTGGCTCGTGCCCTCGGCCTGGGCGAGGCTCGCCACGGTGAGCAGCTGCCAGGGGCCGTCGAGGCCCAGTCCCTCGGCCTTCTTCTCCAGGCCGAGGTCCTCGTACTTCTCGGTGGCCCGGCCGACCATGTCCTTGAGGACGGTCTCCGGCTTTCCGCCCTTGCTGACCGCGTAGGCGGAGGGGTAGAGGAACCCTTCGAGCGGGTCCTTCAGGTTGGGATGGCCGAGCGCCCAGTCGGGCAGCCCGAGGTCCTTGTACTTCTGCTTCGCGACCTTCGCCGTGGTGCCCTTCGCCAGCTTCAGGCGTTCGTCGATCTCCGCATAGACCGCGGTGTTGCGCTCGCCCTCGCGGACGATCAGGTTGTCCTGGCTCTTGGGGTCGAGCATCATCGCGACCGCGCTCTCGGCGGACATCTCCTTGTTCAGCAGGTACGAGCCGGCCTGGATCTTCCCCGAGTCGTCGTTCTGCGCGAACGCGGTCACGAACGCGTCGACGCTCTTGACGACGCCCGCCGCTTTGAGGAGCCGCCCCATCTCCGCGCCGTTGGCGCCCGAGGGGATGGTGATGGCCACCTTGTCGGCGGTGCCGCCACCGGTGTAGTCCGGCGCCGAGACGAAACGATTTTGGTAGAACTGGTAGCCGAAATACCCGACCGTGCCGAGACCGCCGCCGAACACCAGCAGAACCACCAGACAGGCGCATCCGCTGCGCCGTTTCTTGGGCTTCTTGCCGCCGCGGCCCCGGCGATCGCCCCGGCCGCCCTCGTCGTCGACCTCGTCCTCGTCGTCACCACCGCCACCCGCGAAGAAGGCGTGTTCGCCCTCGTCGGGGCCGGGATCCCAGTCGGTCTGCTGGACTTCCGGCTCGGCCTGGCGGCGGCTCGGCGGCTCCGGCGGCGGATACGCGTCAGGGGTGGCGTAGGGGTCGGGCTGCTGCCCGGTGCCGTAGGCCGCGGCTTGCTGACCGTACGGGTCCGAGGGGTCCGGGTACGGGACCTGCGTGCCGGTGCCCCAGCCGCTGTTGTCGTACTGCTGCTGGGTGTACTGCTGGTGCTGCTGGGCGGGGTACTGCTGCTGGTCGTAGCCCTGGTTCTGGGGGTCGTAGCCCTGGTTCTGCTGGTCGTAGCCCTGGTTGGGGTCGTACTGCTGCTGGTACTGCTGCGGTGACTGTCCGTAGTCGCCCTGCTGACCGTTGCCCCAGTCGCCGTACTGCTGCTGCGGCGCTTGCGGATAGTGCTGCTGCTGGCCGCCGTAGGCAGCTTGATGGCCCGTGTGGGCCTGCTGCCCTTCCCATCCGCCGTCCCCGTGGTACGGGTCCTGCGGATGCCACGGTTCGGAGCCTTCCTGGCCCCGGCCATACTCAGTCATCGATCCCCTAGAGCCGCGAGGCGGCGGTCGCGCGGCTTGTGACCCGGCATCCGATCCGCCTCTCTCTGTGCGGCACCTGTTCGAACAGTGTCGCAGTCGCGCGGAACGTTACCGTATCGCGATCAGATGACCACTTCGACGCCCTCGCCGGGTGCTTTACCTGACACCCGTTCGGATTCCAGGGCCTGCTGGAGGATGATCACGGCTGCTGCCTGGTCAATGACCGATCTGCCCTTTTTCGATTTCACCCCGGACGCGCGCAGTCCCTGACTGGCCGTCACGGTCGTCATCCGCTCGTCGACGAGCCTGACCGCAACGGGTGCGATGCCCTGGGCGAGCTCCTGGGCGAAGCCGCGGACCTTGACCGCGGCCGGCCCCTCGCCCCCCTTGAGGGAGCGCGGGAGGCCGACGACGACCTCGATCGGTTCGTACTCCTCGACCAGCTGCTTCAACCGGCGCTGAGCTCCGGGAACGTCCCGCCCGGGGACCGTCTCCACCGGAGTGGCGAGGATCCCGTCGGGGTCGCACGAGGCGACCCCGATCCGGGCGTCCCCGACGTCGATCGCGAGTCGACGGCCTCTGCGCATTACTTGGCCGTCTCCCCGACCAGGCGCTCGACCGCGTCCACGGCCTCACCGATCGCGGCCGGGTTCTGGCCGCCGCCCTGGGCGACGTCCGGCTTGCCGCCACCGCCGCCGCCGAGGGTCTTGGCGGCCGTACGCACCAGGTCACCGGCCTTGAGACCGCGCTCGCGGGCGGCCTCGTTGGTGGCGATGACCGTGAGCGGCTTGCCGTTGTTGACCGTGAAGAGGGCGACGACGACCGCCCGGCCGCCCTGGATGCGGCCGCGCACGTCGAGGACCAGCTTGCGCAGGTCGTCCGGGGTGGTGCCGTCCGGGACCTGGCCGGTGACGACGGCGATGCCGCGGACGTCCTTGGCGGACTCGGCGAGACCGGCCGCGGCCTGGAGGACCTTCTCGGCGCGGAACTTCTCGATCTCCTTCTCGGCGTCCTTCAGCTTGCCGAGCATGGCGGAGACCTTCTCCGGGAGCTCCTCCGGGCGGCCCTTGATCAGCTCCTGGAGCTGGGCGACGACGGTGTGCTCACGGGCGAGGAAGTTGTAGGCGTCCACCCCGACGAGCGCCTCGATACGGCGGACACCGGAGCCGATCGACGACTCGCCGAGCAGCTTGACCAGACCCAGCTGCGCGGTGTTGTGCACATGGGTGCCACCGCACAGCTCCTTGGAGAAGTCACCGATGGTCACGACCCGGACCCGCTCGCCGTACTTCTCGCCGAACTCGGCGATGGCGCCCTGCTTCTTGGCCTCGTCGATGCCCATGACCTCGGCCTGGACGTCGAGTTCGCGGGCGAGCACCTCGTTGATCTTCTGCTCGACGTCGGTCATCACGGCCGTGGGAACGGCGGACGGCGAGCCGAAGTCGAAGCGGAAGCGGCCGGGCTGGTTCTCGGAACCGGCCTGGGCGGCCGTCGGGCCGAGCGCGTCCCGCAGCGCCTGGTGGGTGAGGTGGGTGGCCGAATGGGCGCGGGCGATGGCCGTACGCCGGCGGCTGTCGATGGAGGCGTGCGCCTTGGCGCCCACGGTCACCTCGCCGAACTGCACGACGCCCTTGTGGACATAGACACCCGGGACCGGCTTCTGGCAGTCGCGGATCTCGATGACGGCACCGGAGTCGACCTTGATCTTTCCGGTGTCGCCGATCTGGCCGCCGCCCTCGGCGTAGAACGGGGTGCGGTCCAGGACGATCTCGACCTCGTCGCCCTCGGTGGCGGCCGGGGAGGAGACGCCGTCGACCAGGATGCCGACGACGGTGGACTCGCCCTCGGTGTCGCTGTAACCGATGAAGTCGGTCTCACCGACCTTGTCGGCGATCTCACGGTAGGCACCGGCGCCCGCGTGCCCGGTCTTCTTGGCCTGGGCGTCGGCCTTGGCGCGCTCCCGCTGCTCCTTCATCAGGCGGCGGAAGCCGTCCTCGTCCACCGACAGGCCCTGTTCCGCGGCCATTTCGAGGGTGAGGTCGATCGGGAAGCCCCAGGTGTCGTGGAGCAGGAACGCCTTGTCGCCGGCGAGGACCTTGCCACCGGCGGCCTTGGTCTCGGTGACGGCGGTGTCGAGGATGTTGGTGCCGGCCTTGAGCGTCTTGAGGAAGGCGTTCTCCTCGGCGACGGCGACCTTCTCGATGCGCTCGCGGTCGGTGACCAGCTCGGGGTACTGCTGACCCATCATGGCGATCACGGTGTCGATCAGGTCCAGCACGACCGGACCGGTGGCGCCGAGGAGCCGCATGTTGCGGATGGCGCGGCGCATGATGCGGCGCAGGACGTAACCGCGGCCCTCGTTGCCGGGGGTGACGCCGTCTCCGATGAGCATCACGGACGTGCGCATGTGGTCGGTGACCACGCGCAGGGAGACGTCCGAGTCGTGGGCGTCGCCGTACGCGACACCGGTCAGCTCGGTGGCCTTCTTGATGACGGCCATCGAGGTGTCGATCTCGTACATGTTCTGCACGCCCTGCAGGATCATCGCGAGGCGCTCGAGGCCGAGGCCGGTGTCGATGTTCTTGCTGGGGAGCTCGCCGAGGATCTCGAAGTTGTCCTTGCCGATGCCCTCGCCGCGCTCGTACTGCATGAAGACGAGGTTCCAGATCTCCACGTACCGCTCGTCGTTGACGGCGGGGCCGCCCTCGACGCCGAACTCGGGGCCGCGGTCGTAGTTGATCTCGGAACAGGGGCCACAGGGTCCGGGGACGCCCATGGACCAGTAGTTGTCCTTCATGCCGAGGCGCTGGATGCGCTCCTTCGGCACCCCGACGACCTCGTGCCAGATGCGCTCGGCCTCGTCGTCGTCCTTGTAGACCGTGATCCAGAGCTTCTCCGGCTCCAGGCCGTAACCGCCCTTGTCCTGGGGGCTGGTGAGCAGCTCCCAGGCGTACTTGATGGCGCCTTCCTTGAAGTAGTCGCCGAAGGAGAAGTTGCCGCACATCTGGAAGAAGGTGCCGTGCCGGGTGGTCTTGCCGACCTCTTCGATGTCGGGCGTGCGCACGCACTTCTGGACGCTGGTCGCGCGCGCGAAGGGCGGCTTGACCTCACCCAGGAAGTAGGGCTTGAAGGGCACCATGCCGGCGGGGACGAGCAGCAGAGTCGGGTCGTCCGCGATGAGCGACGCCGAAGGGACGACGGTGTGCCCGCGCTCCTCGAAGAAGCTCAGCCAGCGGCGGCGAATCTCGGCCGACTCCATCAGTGGTCCTCATTCCGGTTGTACGGGTGCGTCTTGTACGACTTCGTGGTGTACGTGGTGTTCTCGATGGCGGCGATGCGCCGTGGTGCGGGCAGTTCGGGACTCTCGCGGATACCGAGGGCGTCCGTCAGCTCGGCCTCCCGCTGCGCCATGTTGTCGCGGACGTCGAGCGCGAAGCCGACCGCGCGGTCCTTGATCCGGGCGCCCGTCTCGATCGCCTTGTTGGCCGCCGTGGCGGCGAGGCTCTCGGGGGTCAGCTGCCTCAGCTTGCGGTTGACCTTGGTGGTGGCCCAGACACCGGCGGCAACGCCCGTGCCGAACCAGAAAGTACGGCGGAACATCTCTGAGCCTCAGTCCCTCTTCCCGCGGCCCCGGGATACCGCCCGGCCCACGATCACGGTACGCCGGGGGGTCTTCGCGGGCACCTCGTCCTTGCGGCCGCCGAGCGCCCGGCGCACGCCGTAGCCGAAGGCCGCGACCTTGACCAGGGGGCCGCCGAAGGTGGAGGCGACGGTGGTGGACAGCGCGGAGGCGTTCGACGTGACCTCCTGGACGTCCGAGGCGATCGCGTCGACCCGCTCGATCTGGGTCTGCGCGGAGCGCACCGCGGTCGAGGCGTCGGCCAGCAGCGGCACCGCCTGGTCGGTCACGTCCGCGACGAGCTTGGTGGTCGCCTTGAGCGTCTGGGCCAGCCTCGCCAGCGCGACGGCGAGGAAGGAGACCAGGATCGCCCAGAAGACGGCCACCAGGATCCCGGCAACCTCTCCACCGGACACCTGACACCTGCTCTCATAAACACCTGTGGGTAACGGAGCCGAGCCTATCGCGCCGAGGACGGCGCTCCGCACCGGATTACCCCTCGCCCGCCGCCGAGCCACCTCCGGCGGTTGTACGGAGTGAACACGCTTGAGTACGCTCCGTGTTCCATGCGCAGTCATCAGCCCGACGGCACCGAGGCGACCGGCAACCTCCCCCTGGAGCTCGACGGCTTCGTGGGCCGGCGCGCCGAACTCTCCGGTCTGGCGCGGGCGCTCGACTCCGCACGGCTGGTCACGGTGACCGGCCCCGGCGGGATCGGCAAGTCCCGGCTCGCGGCCCGGGTGGCCGGCGGCCGGTGCGCGCCGCCCGACGGGGTCTGGCGCGTCGAGCTGGCCGCCGTACGCGATCCGGAGTTCGTCGACTACGCGGTCGTGGAGGCGCTGGGTCTGACGGACCACACCACGCGGCTGCCGCGCGAGACGCTCCTGGCCCACCTCGCCGGGCGCCGGCTCCTGCTGGTCCTGGACGGTGTCGAGCATCTGGTGGACGCGTGCGCGGAGCTGATCGTCGAGCTGCTGGGGCAGCTGCCGGGGCTGGCGGTGCTCGCCGTGGGGCGCAGACCGCTGTCGGTGGCAGGCGAGCGGGTCTTCGCCCTGGGCCCACTGGGCGAGGACGAGGCCGTGGAGCTGTTCGGGGAGCGGGCCGGACGCCAGGGCCTGCCGGTCGGGGACGATCCTCATGTACGGGAGCTGTGCCGGCGTCTGGACGGCATCCCGCTGGCGATCGAGCTGGCCGCGGGGCGGCTGGGGGTGCTGTCCCCCGGGCAGTTGCTGGAGCGGCTCGACGACCGGTTCCGGCTGCTGACGGGCGGCGGCCGGGACACCCTGCCCCGCCATCGGACGCTGCGCACGGCGATCGGCTGGAGCCATGAACTGTGCACGCCCGAGGAGCGGTTGCTGTGGTCGCGGCTGTCGGTGTTCGCCGGGCAGTTCGACCTGGAGGCCGCCGAGTACGTGTGCAGCGGCGGCGGTCTGCGCTCCGACGACGTCCTGGACGTGCTGTCCGCGCTGCTCGCCCAGTCCGTGGTGGCCCGCGAGGAGACCGCGACCGGCGTCCGCTACCGGATGCTCGACACGGTCCGGGCGTACGGCGCCGAGTGGCTGGAGGCGACCGGGGACGCGGTACGGCTGCGCAGGCGGCACCGCGACTGGTACGTGGGCCTGGCCACCTGGTGCGAGCTGGACTGGTTCTCCCCGCGGCAGAACGAGGTGGCCGCCCGGATCGAGGCCGAACTGCCGAACCTGCGCTGCGCCCTGGAGTACTGCCTGACCGACCCCGACGGGGTGGAGCTGGGCCGGCATCTCGCGGGCTCGCTCTGGTTCTGCTGGGTCGGCTGCGGGCGCCTGTCGGAGGGCCGGCACTGGCTGGAGCGCAGCGTGCAACCGGAGGCACGCGGAGAGCCGGAGGTGCGCGGAGAGCCGGAGGTGCGCGGGGAGCCGGGGCCCGGCCAGGAACACGCCCGGCTGAAGGCCCTGTGGGTGCTCGGCTATGTGGCGATCCTCCAGGGCGACACCGTGCCCGCACTGGCGGCCCTCCAGCGGTGCCGCGAGGAGGCCGAGCGGACCGGCAACCCGACGGCGACGGCCTACGCCGAGCACCGCACCGGCTGTCTGGCGCTCGTCTCGGACGACATGCCCCGCGCGGAATCGCTGCTGCGCTCGTCGCTGGCGCGCTACGAGGAGATCGGCGAGCTCAACAGCAATGTGCTCATGGCCCAGGTCGAGCTGGGGATGGCCCGCGCCTTCCTGGGCGATCTGCCGGACGCGGTACGGCTGTGCGAGGACGTCCGCCGGATCTGCGAGGACCACGGCGAGCGCTGGGCCCGGTCGTACGCGCTGTACGTCCTGGCGTACGCGGCCTGGAGCGAGGGCGACGCGGCACACGCGCGTGCGCTGCTCACCGAATGCCTGACCTGCGCGCACGCCTTCCACGACCTGCTCGGCTCGGTCCTGTCGATCGAGCTGCTCGCCCTGGTCACGGCGACGCAGGGCGACCCGGCCGAGGCGGCGGTCCTCCAGGGCGCGGCCGCCTCGCTGTGGCCCTCGGTGGGCCTGCCGCTGTTCGGTTCCGCCTACTACAACGCCCCGCACGAGCTGTGCGAGGCGACGGCCCGGGAGCGGCTGGGCGACGAGCGGTACGAGGAGTGCGTACGACAGGGGCGGGCCCTGGGCCGGGAGGCGGCGGTGGCCCGGGCGCTGGGGCGGGCACGCCCACTGGAGGGACTGCCGGCGCCGCGGGGCCCCGTGCGGCACACCGAGGTGACCCTCGGAACGCACGAACCCGCCGCCTCGCCCACCCGGAAGGGCGGGGAGACGGCGGGCTGAGGTGGTGCGTGTGCTACCGCCTGCTGGTGATCAGCGGGCGTAGTACTCGACGACGAGCTGCTCGTCGCAGATCACCGGGATCTCCTTGCGGTTCGGCTCGCGGTCCAGGCGGAACGCCAGGGCGCCGAGGTTCA
The DNA here is from genome assembly GCF_058382285.1 of Streptomyces sp. LS-MS-L19. Taxonomy (NCBI): domain Bacteria; kingdom Bacillati; phylum Actinomycetota; class Actinomycetes; order Kitasatosporales; family Streptomycetaceae; genus Streptomyces; species Streptomyces sp. LS-MS-L19. Next base: position 1,741,885 of record NZ_JBYCLL010000001.1, read on the forward strand.
CCTGGAGGTAGCGCGGGGTCTCACCGTCGGGGGCGAAGCCACCGGCACGGGAGACCTCGAACAGCGTCTTGCTGCGGCTGCGCTCGCGGACCATCACGACGTCGTCGGGCTTGACGCGGAAGGACGGCTTGTCGACCTTCTGGCCGTTGACCTCGATGTGGCCGTGGACGACCATCTGGCGGGCCTGGTAGATCGTGCGGGCGATGCCCGAACGCAGGACCAGCGCGTCGAGACGGCGCTCGAGCTCGATGATCAGGGCCTCACCGGTCTTGCCCTGGACCTTGGAGGCACGCTCGTAGGCGCGGACGAGCTGACGCTCGGACACGTCGTACTGCGCACGCAGACGCTGCTTCTCGAGCAGACGGACCTTGTAGTCCGAGTTCTGCTTGCGGCCACGGCCGTGCTCACCCGGGGGGTAGGGACGGGCCTCGAAGTACTTGACGGCCTTCGGGGTCAGCGCGATGCCGAGGGCACGCGACTTCTTGACCTTGGGGCGGGACTGGTTCGCCACTTTTTCTCGTTTCCTTGATTCGGCTCGTCAGGGTTGAGGGAGGTCGCATCCGCAGCCGGGGAAACCCGCCGGGCCTCGAAGGACCTGGTGGGCAGCCGCTCCCCTGATCTGGGCACTACGTGCAGCACGCGAGTGGCCCACCTACCGCGTACGGTGGTGGGCTGCCCGCGACACCATTCGAACGGTGCGCGACGCTCCTGGGACCCGCTGGGGGTCCCGGCCGGTTGTCCCGCTCTGACTGCGCGGGACTCGGCACTTCGAGGGATTCTACAGGCTGCTCAGGACCGCTTACGACCGAGGTGCTTCCTGGTCCACTCCACCGCGTCCGCGTACCGCGCCTCGCCGCCGTGCCGCGTGGGTTCGTAGTACTCGCGGTCCTTGATGGCGTCCGGGGCGTACTGCTGCTCGGCGATGCCCTCGGGCAGGTCGTGCGGGTAGACGTACCCCTGGGCGTGGCCGAGCTTGGCGGCACCCTTGTAGTGCCCGTCGCGCAGGTGGGGCGGGACGGGCCCGGCCAGTCCCTTGCGCACGTCCTCCATGGCGGCGCCGATCGCCGTGGTCGCGGCGTTGGACTTCGGGGCCAGGGCGAGCGCGATGGTGGCGTGGCTCAGCGTCAGTGCGGCCTCGGGGAAGCCGATCATGGCGACGGCCTGGGCGGCGGCGACGGCTATGGGGAGCGCGTTGGGGTCCGCGAGGCCGATGTCCTCGCTGGCGGAGATCATCAGGCGGCGGGCGATGAAGCGGGGGTCCTCGCCGGCATCGATCATGCGGGCCAGGTAGTGCAGGGCCGCGTCGACGTCGGAGCCCCTGATCGACTTGATGAGGGCGCTGGCCACGTCGTAGTGCTGGTCGCCGTCGCGGTCGTACTTCACGGCCGCGCGGTCGACCGTCTCCTCCAGGGTGGTGAGGGAGATCTCCGGCTCGCCCTTGTCGAGGGCAGCCCCGGCGGCGGCCTCCAGGGCGGTCAGGGCGCGGCGGGCGTCGCCTCCGGCGATCCGCAGGAGGTGGTCCTCGGTGTCCTCGGGGAGGGCGACGGCGTCCTTCAGGCCGCGCTCGTCGGCGAGCGCCCGCTTCAGGAGTCCTCTGAGGTCGTCGTCCGTGAGGGGTTCGAGGGTCAGCAGGAGCGAGCGGGACAGCAGCGGGGAGATCACCGAGAAGTAGGGGTTCTCGGTGGTGGCCGCGATCAGGGTCACCCAGCGGTTCTCGACCGCCGGGAGCAGGGAGTCCTGCTGGGCCTTGCTGAAGCGGTGGATCTCGTCGAGGAAGAGGACGGTCTCCTTGCCGAAGCCGCCGGTGGCGCGACGGGCGCCGTCGATGACCGCGCGGACCTCCTTGACGCCGGCGGTGATCGCGGAGAGTTCCACGAAACGCTTGTTGGTCGCCTTGGAGACGACGTACGCCAGGGTCGTCTTGCCGGTGCCGGGCGGGCCCCAGAGGATCACCGAGGAGGGTCCGGCGGGGCCGCCGCTGCCCTCGCCGACCAGTCGGCGCAGGGGCGAGCCGGGCTTCAGCAGGTGCTGCTGGCCCACCACCTCGTCGAGGGTGCGCGGGCGCATCCGGACCGCCAGGGGGCTGCCGGCCGGGTCCTTCTCCTGGCGCTCTTCCGCCGCCGCGGTGAACAGATCGGGCTCCACGACAGAAACCCTAGTTCACGGCACTGACAACGCCGTCAGGCCCAGAGGCTGCTGCCCCAGCGGGTCAGGATCATCATCGCGATGATGCCGCAGTGCGTGACCGGCAGGACCCAGGTGAACTCGGCGAGGAACCGCTTGAGCCAGCCCGGGGACGGCAGGAAGTCGTTGCGGATGTTGAACGAGGTGACGTACCAGAACATCGTGATCGTGGCGACCCAGGCCAGCGAGCACCACAGGCACAGCGCGTTGATCCGGTACAGCGACTGGAACTGGAGCCAGGTGACGAAGGCGACGCCGAAGAGGGTGCCGAAGTTGAAGGTGAGCCAGTACCAGCGCGGGAAGCGGGCGCGGGCCAGCAGGCTCATGCCGACGCAGATCACGATGCCGTAGGCGACCAGGCCGAGCATCGGGTTGGGGAACCCGAAGGCGGCGGCCTGCTTGCTCTCCATCACGCTGCCGCAGGAGACGATCGGGTTGAGGGAGCAGCTCGGCGTGAACGTCTTGCCGCTGACCTTGCCCTCGAGGATCTTGAACTTGTCGATCGTGATGACCCACGCGGCGAGCAGTCCGGCCGCGCCGGTGATCACCAGCAGCAGGGCGAAGGCCCGGCTGCCGCCCTCGGTGCGGGGCGCGGGGTCGACGCCCGCCGACGAGGGCTCGGACTCCGTGGAGACGTCTTTCACTGTCGTCTTGCTCATCACGCCGATCCGTCTGCTGGAGAGTTGGACCTTCTTCGGGCAGGGGCCATTGTGCCGCACCCGGGGGCTTGTCCACCGTTCGGTGGACATAAGGAAGTACGCACGGTCGTCCCCGGGCGTTCGGTTCCGGCCGACGCTCTCGGACATGACCACACACGCGAACGAACCGGCGGTGCACGTTCGAGGACTGCGCAAGCGCTACGGCGACGTGACCGCGGTCGACGGACTCGATCTCGGTATCCGCGCGGGCGAGGTGTTCGGCCTGCTGGGACCCAACGGGGCGGGCAAGAGCACCACCGTGGAGATCCTCCAGGGCAACCGGGACCGGGACGCGGGTGAGGTCTCGGTGCTCGGCGCGGACCCGGCGCACGGCACACGCGCGTGGCGATCCCGTGTCGGAATCGTCTGGCAGGACGAATCCGCGCCCGCGGAGTTGACGGTCGCGGAAACGGTCCGACATTTCGCCCGCTACTACCCGAGGCCGCGGGACCCGGAGGAGGTCATCGCCCTGGTGGGCCTCGAGGCCAGGGCGGGCAGCCGGATCAAGGCCCTGTCCGGGGGCCAGCGGCGCCGCCTCGACGTGGCGCTGGGGGTGATCGGTGGGCCCGAGCTGCTGCTCCTGGACGAGCCGACGACCGGCTTCGACCCCGCGGCCCGGCGCCAGTTCTGGGACCTGATCCGCAAGCTGGCCGTCGAGGGCACCACGATCCTGCTCACCACGCACTACCTGGAGGAGGCCGAGGCGCTGGCCGACCGGCTGGCCGTGGTCACCAGGGGGAAGGTCGTGGCCACGGGCGAACCGGCCGCCCTGCGGGAGCGGTTCGGCAGCGGGGCCACCGTCGAGTGGACCGAGCCGGGCGGCGCCCCGCGCGCGGTCCGCACGGACACCCCGACCAGGACGGTCGCCGAGCTGACCCACCGCTTCGACGGCGAGATCCCGGGCCTGACGGTGACCCGCCCCACGCTGGAGGACGTCTACCTCCGGCTCACCGGACAGGAGGACCCGCGATGACCACCACCTCCGTACGGGAAGCACGCCACGGGGCCCGGGTGCGTCTGCCGGGGGCCTGGGGGCTGGGGCTGCGGCGGGGTGCCCTGGAGATCAGGATGTTCTTCCGGCAGCGCGACCACGTGGTGTTCACCTTCGCCTTCCCCGTGGTCCTGCTGTTCCTGTTCGCGTCGATCTTCAGCGACGACGTGGAGGGCGCGGGCGTCAAGGCCTCGCAGCTGTACGTCCCGGCGATGATGGCCGCCGGCATCATGTCGACGAGCTTCCAGTCGCTGGGCGTCGCGATCGCCGTCGAGCGGGACGAGAAGGTGCTGCGCCGGCTGCGCGGCACGCCGATGCCGCCGGCGGCGTACTTCCTCGGCAAGATCTGGCTGGTTCTGGTCACCGGCCTCCTGGAGACGGCGATCCTGCTGCTCGTCGGCACCACGCTGTACGACGTCGAACTGCCCTCGGACGCCGGCAGGTGGTTCGCCTTCGCCTGGATCTTCGTGCTCGGTCTGACGGGCTGCGCGCTGCTCGGCATCGCGGTGAGCTCGGTCCCGAAGTCCAGCAAGAGCGCGAGCTCCGTGGTCGTCCTGCCCTTCCTGGTCCTGCAGTTCATCTCCGGGGTGTACATCGCGATCGACACCATCCCCGGCTGGATGCTGAACATCGGTGCGCTGTTCCCGCTGAAGTGGATGTGCCAGGGGCTGCGCGGGGTGTTCCTGCCGGACTCGGCGCAGGTCCTGGAGCAGGCCGGGGACTGGGAGTTCGGGCGCACCGCCCTGGTGCTGGGGGCGTGGTGCGTCGGAGGATTGCTGCTGTGTCTGCTGACCTTCCGGTGGAAGAACCGGCGCGAGGGATGAAGCGTCCCGGGGGCGGCGCGAGCGCCGGGGGCGGGGAGGGCGCGTACTCGTGGGACCGCTCCTTCCGCCTCTGGGACACCTACTTCGCGCTGATCTGGCTGGCCACCCTGGTGTTCGTGCTGGGCACGGGGCACCCCGGGTGGCCGGTCCGGCTGACCGCGGCGGCGCTGCTGGTGCCGCAGGTCCCGCTGTTCGTACGGGTCGGCCGCCCCCTTCTCCGGCAGGATCCGCCCGACGCGCGCGAGGCGCTCACCTATCTCGGTGCGATGGTGGCGCTGTTCCTGCCCTCGGCGATCCTGGTGGGCGAGACCCGGCTGATGACCTTCGCGCTCGTCCCCCAGTGCTTCATGACCCTGCGCATGCGGTGGGCGCTCGGCGCGGTCGCCGTGATCAACCTCGTGCCGGTCCTGGGCTGGGCCCTGCTCTGGTGGCCGAGCGACCAGGACGTCTTCTTCAACGGCCTGTTCGCCGTGGTCACCCTCGTCTTCTCGGTGGCCGTGGGCAGCTATGTCATCCGGATCATCGAGCAGAGTCAGGAACGGGCGGCCCTGATCGCCGAGTTGGACACGAGCCGGCACGAGGTCTCCCGGCTGTCGGCGGCGCACGGGGCGCTGGCGGAGCGGGAGCGGATGGCGCGGGAGATCCACGACACCCTCGCGCAGGGTTTCACCAGCCTGCTCATGCTGGTCCAGGCCGTCGAGGCCGAGCTCGACCACGACCTCGTGCGGGCCCGTCGGCATCTGGCGCTGATGGACGAGACGGCCCGGCTGAACCTGGCCGAGGCCCGGGCCCTGGTCGCCGACGGCACGCCCGCCGACCTGGACGGCTCCTCGCTGCCGGACGCGCTGGGCAGGCTGGCGGCCCGCCACACGGCCGAGCTCGACGTGACGGGCCCGGTCCGTCCGCTGCCCGCCGTACCCGAGGTCGTCGCCCTGCGCGCGTGCCAGGAGGCGCTCACGAACTGCCGTAAACACGCGGGGAGTTCCGCGGCCGTGACCATCGGTCTCGACTACGACGAGGACGCGCTGACCCTGTCCGTACGCGACGACGGCCAGGGCTTCGACCCCGGGGCCGCCCATGACGGCTACGGACTCGCGGGGCTGCGGGCCCGCGCCACCGAGGTCGGCGGGACGGTCCGGGTGCACAGCGCGCCCGGCGGCGGCACCACGGTCACCGTCCGGCTACCCGTACCGCCCCCGAGGAGCTGTTCATGATCCGGATCATCCTGGCCGACGACCACCCGGTCGTACGGGAAGGCCTGCGGGCGATGCTGACCGCGGAACCGGACCTGGAGGTGGTCGCCGACGCGTCCAACGGGCCGCAGGCCGAGGCGCTGGCGGCCGAACTCCGCCCCGACATCGTGCTGATGGACCTGCGCATGCCGGGCGGGTCGGGCGTGGAGTCGATCGTGCGGATGACGGAGGCGGGACTGCCCTGCCGGGTGATCGTGCTGACGACGTACGACACGGACCGCGACATCCTGCGGGCCGTGGAGGCGGGGGCCGCCGGCTACCTCCTCAAGGACCTGCCCCGGGCCGAACTGGCGGAGTCCGTGCGCGCGGCCGCGCGCGGCGAGACGGTCCTGGCCCCGACGGTCGCCGCCCGTCTGGTCGACCAGCTGCGGACCAGGCCGGAGCGGCCGCGGCTGTCGGAGCGCGAGACGGCGGTGCTGCGCCTGGTCGCGGAGGGCTGCACCAACGCCGAGATCGGCCGCAGGCTGTTCATCGGCGAGTCGACGGTGAAGACCCATCTGCTGCGCGTCTTCGCCAAGCTGGGCGTCGACGACCGCACCGCCGCCGTCACCAGCGCCCTGCGGCACGGACTCCTCGACCAGTGACGCCCGCGTCAGCCGCGGTCACGGGCGCCGGTCATGCGACCGGCGCCCTGACGCGCGTGCCTGCTAGCCCAGCCGGGACTCCAGCTCCGCCACGATCTCGTTGACCCCGATCGCCGACTGCTCCCCGGACTCCATGTCCTTGAGCTGTACGACGCCCTCGGCGAGGTCGCGTTCGCCGGCCACGATCGTGTAGCGGGCGCCGCTGCGGTTGGCGTTCTTCATGGCGCCCTTGAGGCCCTTGGCGCCGTAGGAGAAGTCCGCCGCGATGCCGACCTTGCGCAGCTCGGTGACCTTGGCGAACAGGATCCGGCGGGCCTCCTCCCCCAGCGGGACCGCGAACACGCTGGTCGTGGCGGGGAGTTCGAGCTCGACGCCCTCGGCCTCCAGGGCGAGGACCGTGCGGTCGACGCCGAGGGCCCAGCCGACGGACGGCAGCGCGGGGCCGCCGATCATCTCGGAGAGACCGTCGTAGCGGCCGCCGCCGCCCACCGCGGACTGGGAGCCCAGACCGTCGTGGACGAACTCGAAGGTCGTACGGGTGTAGTAGTCGAGGCCGCGCACCAGCTTCGGGTCGTCCTCGAAGGCCACGCCCGCCGCGGTGATCAGCTCACGGACCTCCTCGTGGTACGCCTTGCACGCGTCGCACAGGTAGTCGCGCAGCAGCGGCGCGTCCCCGAGCTGCTTCTGCACCGACTCGCGCTTGTCGTCGAGGACGCGCAGGGGGTTGATGTCCGCCCGGCGCAGGGTGTCCTCGTCCAGGTCCAGGCCGCGCAGGAACTCCTGGAGCGCTGCCCGGTACACCGGCCGGCACTCCTTGTCGCCCAGGCTGTTGAGCAGGATGCGGAAGTTCCTCAGGCCCAGCGAGCGGTACGCCTGGTCGGCCAGGATGATCAGCTCGGCGTCCAGCGCCGGGTCCTCGGCACCGATCGCCTCGGCGCCGACCTGCGAGAAGTGGCGGTAACGGCCCTTCTGGGGGCGCTCGTAGCGGTAGTACGAGCCGGAGTACCAGAGCTTGACCGGGAGGTTGCCCGCCTTGTGCAGGTTGGCCTCCAGCGCCGCGCGCAGCACGGACGCGGTGCCCTCGGGGCGCAGGGCCAGCTTGGTGCCGCCCTTGGTCTCGAAGGCGTACATCTCCTTGGTCACGATGTCGGTGGACTCACCGACCCCGCGCGCGAACAGCTCGACGCTCTCGAAGCCGGGCGTCTCGATGTAGCCGTAGCCGGAGTTGCGCAGCGGCGCGGCGATCGCCTCGCGGACGGCGAGGTACTTGGCCGAGTCGGGGGGCAGCAGGTCGTACGTGCCCTTGGGGGCCTGAAAGGTGCTCACGAAGTCTCTCGTCACATTCCTCGTCGGGGAGCCTGTGAAGCTCCCTGGCCGGCGGCCACTTCCCGCAGGTACGGGTTGGTGGCGCGCTCCTGGCCGATGGTCGTCTGGGGGCCGTGGCCGGACAGCACCACGGTCGAGTCGTCGAGCGGCAGGCACACGCGGGCCAGCGAGTCGAGCATCTCGGCCATGTCACCGCCGGGCAGGTCGGTGCGTCCGATGGAGCCGGCGAAGAGCAGATCCCCGGAGAAGAACACCGACGGGATGTCGGCCGTCTCCGGCATCTGGAAGGTCACCGACCCCTTGGTATGGCCCGGCGCGTGCGCGACGGACAGCTCCAGGCCCGCCAGCTCCAGCTTCGTGCCGTCGGTCAGCACCCTGACGTCGTCCGGCTCGCCCACGGTGATCTCGCCCATCAGCGGCATCCCGATGGACCGGCCGAGACCCATCGACGGGTCGTTCATCATGTACCGGTCTTCGGGGTGGATCCAGGCGGGCACGTCGTGCGCGCCGCACACCGGGACGACCGAGGCCACATGATCGATGTGGCCGTGGGTGAGGACGACGGCGACGGGCTTGAGCCGATGCTTCTTCAGTGCCTCTTCGACTCCCTCGGCGGCCTGGTGGCCCGGGTCGATGATCACGCACTCCTCACCGGCGGCGGGGGCGACGAGATAACAGTTCGTCCCCCAGGCCCCGGCGGGGAACCCGGCAATGAGCACGATCGTCCTCGGTTTGTGTGGGTACGGGCGGTCTTCCGGGCGGCTGCCCCAGTGGTCAGAGCCTACCGGCGCTGCCGATTCCTCAGCGAACCCATATACGGTACGGGGCACACGCAGGCGGTCGGCTCATAGGACGCATGCGTAACGGTCGGCGGACGAGACGCATGAGGAGAGAACCCCGTGGTCACCCAGGAACAGCGGAAGCGGCAGCTCGCGCGGGAGAAGTTCTTGCGGCAGCAGCAGCGGCGCACGGCCGCGCGCCGCAAGGCCCGTGTACGCAACTCTGTGATCGGGTCGGTGCTCGGCGTGATCCTGGTGGGCAGCCTGGCGCTCTACACGTCCGGGGTGCTGAAGGACGACGACGACAAGGCCAACGCGAGCGCGGAGGCCACCCCGAGCGCGGAGGCGACCAAGAAGGCGCCGGACCCGTGCGAGAAGCCCGCTCCCGGCGAGGTCAAGAAGGAGACCTGGAAGAAGGAGCCGGCGATGACCATCGACAAGTCGGCGAAGTACACCTTCGACCTCGCGACGACCTGCGGCACGATCGACATCGCCCTGAAGGCGTCGGCGGCCCCGCACACCGTGAACTCGTTCGACTTCCTCGCGGGCAAGGGCTTCTTCGACCACACCAAGTGCCACCGGCTCACCACCAACGGCATCTACGTCCTGCAGTGCGGCGACCCGACGGGCTCCGGCAGCGGCGGACCGGGCTACACCATCCCGGACGAGAACCTGAAGGACAAGAGCCTCAAGGCCAACACCTACCCCGCGGGCACCGTCGCGATGGCGAACACCGGGCAGGCGCACACTGGAGGGAGCCAGTTCTTCCTGGTCTACCAGGACAGCCAGCTGCCCCCGAGCTACACCCCGTTCGGGACCATCTCGGAATCCGGTATGAAGGTGCTGAAGAAGATCGCCGCGGCCGGTGAGAGCACCGGAGCGGGCGACGGCGCGCCGAACGCGACCGTCGTGATCAACAAGGCGACCGTCACCAAATCCTGACCGTCAAGTGCGAAATTTCGGTCGCGCGGGATGCGGACAGGCAACCCGCCGGTCGCCTATGTTGGCCGTGACGAAACTGTGGACGATGCCCGGGGGCGCTGAAGCCTTCCGCAGGCATCATGTGGAGGAGGCGCTGTGAGCAGCGACCCGTGGGGCCGCGTCGACGAGACGGGGACCGTGTACGTGCGTACGGCCGACGGCGAGCAGGTCGTCGGTTCCTGGCAGGCCGGCTCCCCCGAGGAAGCCCTGGCCTACTTCGAGCGCAAGTACGAGGGCCTGGTTGTCGAGATCGGCCTCCTCGAGAAGCGTGTGAAGACCACCGACCTGTCGGCGAAGGACGCGCAGACCGCGATCGACCACATTCGCGAACAGGTCGACGCGCATCACGCGGTCGGCGACCTGGACGCGCTCAAGGTGCGGCTCGACAAGCTGGTCGAGACGGTCGACAAGCGTCGCGAGGAGCGCAAGCAGCAGCGCGCGAAGCAGTCCGACGAGGCCCGGCACGCCAAGGAGGCGCTGGTCGTCGAGGCGGAGGAGCTGGCCCAGTCCGACCAGTGGCGGGCCGCCGGTGAGCGGCTGCGCGCCCTGGTGGACACCTGGAAGGGCCTGCCGCGCCTGGACCGCAAGTCCGACGACGAGCTGTGGCACCGCTTCTCGCACGCGCGCTCGGCGTTCTCCAAGCGGCGCAAGGCCCACTTCGCGTCGCTGGACGCGCAGCGCGAGGAGGCCCGTAAGACCAAGGAGCGCCTGGTCGGCGAGGCCGAGGCGCTGTCCGGGTCGACGGACTGGGGTCCGACGGCCGCGCGCTACCGCGAGCTGATGGCGGAGTGGAAGGCCGCGGGCCGCGCCCAGCGCGAGCACGAGGACGACCTGTGGAACCGCTTCCGCGGCGCCCAGGACGTGTTCTTCGCGGCCCGCAGCTCGGTCTTCGCCGAGCGGGACGCCGAGCAGACCGAGAACCTCAAGCTGAAGGAGGAGCTGGCCGAGGAGGCCGAGAAGCTCCTGCCGATCGGCGACCTGAAGAGCGCCCGCGCCGCGTTCAGGGCGATCAACGAGCGCTGGGAGGCCATCGGCCACGTCCCGCGGGACGCCCGGCCGAAGGTCGAGGGCCGGATGCACGCGGTCGAGCGCGCTCTCCAGGAGGCCGAGGAGACCGAGTGGCGCCGGACCAACCCGGAGGCACGCGCGCGTGCCGAGGGTCTGACCGGCCAGCTCCAGGCCGCCGTGGACAAGCTCAAGGGCCAGATCGAGCAGGCCCGCGCCCAGGGCAACAACGCGCGTGCCGACAAGCTGGAGCGCGAGCTGGAGGGCCGCCAGGCGCTCCTGGACCAGGCTCTCAAGGGCCTCCAGGAGTTCGGCGGCTGAGAAAAGCCGTACACACGAAAGGGCCCCGGTTTCCCGGGGCCCTTTCGCATGTCCGCTACGACCGGTTGCGCGCCGAGGTCACGCGGTAGACGTCGTACACGCCCTCCACGCCCCTGACCGCCTTCAGGACGTGCCCGAGGTGCTTCGGGTCGCCCATCTCGAAGGTGAAGCGGGAGGTGGCGACGCGGTCGCGGGAGGTCTGGACGGCCGCGGAGAGGATGTTGACGTGCTGGTCGGACAGGACACGGGTGACGTCCGAGAGGAGCCGGGAGCGGTCCAGGGCCTCGACCTGGATGGCGACCAGGAAGACCGAGGACTGGGTGGGGGCCCACTCGACCTCGAGGATGCGCTCCGGCTCGCGGGACAGTGACTCCACGTTGACGCAGTCGCTGCGGTGAACCGATACGCCACTACCGCGGGTGACGAAACCGATGATCGGGTCGCCCGGGACGGGGGTGCAGCAGCGGGCCAGCTTGACCCACACGTCCTCGACGCCCTTGACGATGACACCCGGATCGGCGTTGGAGCGCCGCTTGCGGCCGCGGCCGCGGGTCGGCGGGACCGACTCGTCGATCTCCTCGGTGGCCGCCTCCTCGCCGCCGAGCGCCTGGACCAGCTTCTGCACGATGTTCTGCGCGGAGACATGACCCTCGCCGATCGCCGCGTAGAGCGCGGAGATGTCGGAGTACCGCATCTCGTGGGCGAGCGTGACGAGGGAGTCGCCGGTGAGGATGCGCTGGATCGGCAGGTTCTGCTTGCGCATCGCGCGGACGATGGCGTCCTTGCCCTGCTCGATCGCCTCGTCGCGGCGCTCCTTGGAGAACCAGGCGCGGATCTTGTTGCGGGCCCGCGGCGACTTGACGAAGTTCAGCCAGTCCCGGGACGGCCCGGCACCGGGCGCCTTGGACGTGAAGACCTCGACCAGGTCGCCGTTGTCCAGGGTCGACTCCAACGGCACCAGACGGCCGTTGACACGGGCTCCTATGGTGCGGTGGCCCACCTCGGTGTGCACCGCGTACGAGAAGTCCACCGGGGTGGCACCGGCCGGCAGCGCGATGACGTCGCCCTTGGGCGTGAAGACGAAGACCTCGTTGCGGGAGAGGTCGAAGCGCAGGGACTCCAGGAACTCGCCGGGGTCCTCTGTCTCCTTCTGCCAGTCCAGGAGCTGGCGCAGCCACGCCATGTCGTTGAGGTGGTCGTCCTTGCCGGTGGACCGCGGCTGGTCGGAGCGCACCTTGGAGGCGCCCGCGACGGCCTCCTGCTTGTACTTCCAGTGCGCGGCGATGCCGTACTCGGCGCGGCGGTGCATGTCGAAGGTGCGGATCTGGAGTTCGACCGGCTTGCCGTTGGGCCCGATGACCGTCGTGTGGAGCGACTGGTACATGTTGAACTTGGGCATCGCGATGTAGTCCTTGAACCGCCCCGGAACCGGGTTCCAGCGGGCGTGGACCGTGCCCAGGGCCGCGTAGCAGTCGCGGACGGTGTCCACCAGGACGCGGATGCCGACCAGGTCGTAGATCTCCGCGAAGTCACGGCCGCGGACGATCATCTTCTGGTAGACGCTGTAGTAGTGCTTCGGGCGGCCGGTGACGGTGGCCTTGATGCGGGCCGCGCGCAGGTCGGACTGCACCTCGTCGGTCACTATGGCCAGGTACTCGTCACGCTTGGGCGCCCGCTCGGCCACCAGCCGTACGATCTCGTCGTACATCTTGGGGTAGAGGATCGCGAAGGCGAGGTCCTCCAGCTCCCACTTGATGGTGTTCATGCCGAGGCGGTGGGCGAGCGGAGCGTAGATCTCCAGCGTCTCGCGCGCCTTCTTCTCCTGCTTCTCGCGCTTGAGGTAGCGCATGGTGCGCATGTTGTGCAGGCGGTCGGCGAGCTTGATGACCAGGACGCGCGGGTCCTTGGCCATGGCCACGACCATCTTGCGCACGGTCTCGGCCTGCGCGGCCTCGCCGAACTTGACCTTGTCCAGCTTGGTGACGCCGTCGACGAGCAGGGCGACCGAGTCGCCGAAGTCGCGGCGGAGCTGGTCGAGGCCGTACTCGGTGTCCTCGACGGTGTCGTGCAGCAGGCCCGCCATGAGGGTGGCCGGGTCCATGCCGAGCTCGGCGAGGATCGTGGTCACCGCGAGGGGGTGGGTGATGTACGGGTCGCCGCTCTTGCGCTTCTGGCCTCGGTGCCAGCGCTCGGCGACCTGGTAGGCCTTCTCGATCTGGCGGAGCGTGGCGGTCTCGATCTTCGGGTCGTTGCTGCGCACTATCCGCAGCAGCGGCTCCAGGACCGGGTTGTACGGGTTGGAGCGCTGGACACCGAGACGGGCCAGGCGGGCGCGGACGCGGTTGGAGGAGCCGGTGCGGGCGGGCTGGCCCGGGGCCGGGCGGGCCGCGGCGGCCGACGGCGCGGGGGGCTCGGGAAGGGCGGGCTTGGGCCTGGCCGACTCGGCGGGCTTGTCGACGGGCGCGGACTGGGCGTGCTCGACCGGCCCACGGGCGTCGTTCGTCGCGGTCTTCGCGTCCGGCGCGGGCTTCGCCGCGGGCGCCGAGGCGGGCTCGGGCTTGGCGGCGGTAAGGGGCTGGGCCTCGTCTGGCAAGAGGACTCCTCGTGCGCGATCCGGGTCCCCCGGTCAGGCTCCGGAGAACCCATGGTAGCGATCCTGCGCGCGGGGATCGCCTCCAGTCCGGTGTGAGGGACGTCTACCTGTGAAACACGAGGGGTGAGCTTCGGCATTCCGGCGGGTGGAGCGCCCTGAAGGGGCGCGGGGAACTGCGCGACCAGCCACGACGGCGCGGCAGCCGACAAAGGGTCTCGCTCCCCCGTACGAAACGGCCGTCCCGGTGTTCCGGAACGGCCGTTTCGTAGGGAGTGGGGTGGTCAGACCACCAGCAACGCCTCCAGCGGAGCCCCCGTCAGTGCCGGCTCCAGACGGGCCCGCCCGCCCAGGAAGCCGAGCTCCATCAGGACCGCGAGGCCGGAGACCTCCGCGCCCGCGCGGCGGATCAGCTCGATGGACGCCTCGGCGGTACCCCCCGTGGCCAGGACGTCGTCGACGATGAGCACGCGGTCGCCCGCGGACAGGTCCTCCGCGTGCACCTCGATCTCCGCCGAGCCGTACTCCAGGTCGTACGCCTGGCTGAGGGTCGCTCCGGGGAGCTTGCCCGCCTTGCGTACGGGGATGAAGCCGAGGCCCGCGCGGACGGCGACCGGGGCGCCCAGGATGAAGCCCCGGGCCTCCAGACCGACGACCTTCGTGGCACCGGTGGCCGTGGCAATTCCCGCCAGGGCGTCCGTGAGCGCCGTGAACGCCGCCGGGTCCGCCAGGAGCGGGGTGATGTCCTTGAACATCACGCCCGGCTCCGGGTAGTCGGCCACATCACGGATACGGCTGAGCAGCAGCTCTGTGATACCTGCGAGCTCGGTCATCGGCGCTTCCCCGAGGGACGGCCACGACCCCGGCCGCGCGAGGCGGGCTGGGTGCGCGGACCGACGACCGCGTGCGGGGTGTCCTCCGGCTCGTCGTCCACGCCGTCGCCGCGGGCCTCCGCGAGCTCCTCCTCCACGTCGGCCTGGGCGCGCTTGGCCAGGACCCGCTTCTTGAGGGCCTTCATCGCCGGCTCCTGCTCCTTGAGGTCGGCGACCAGCGGGGTGGCGATGAAGATCGAGGAGTACGCGCCCGCGGCGAGGCCGACGAACAGCGACAGCGAGATGTCGTTGAGCGTGCCCGCGCCGAGGAAGCCGCCGCCGATGAACAGCAGGCCCGCCACCGGCAGCAGCGCGACCACCGTGGTGTTGATCGAGCGGACCAGGGTGCCGTTGATCGAGCGGTTGGCGATGTCGCTGTAGGTCCAGCGGTTCTGCTTGGTGATGTCCTTCGTCTGCTCCTTGAGGGAGTCGAAGACGACCACCGTGTCGTAGAGCGAGTAACCGAGGATGGTCAGCAGACCGATCACCGTGCCCGGCGTGACCTCGAAGCCGACGAGGGCGTAGATGCCGACGGTGATGGTGATGTCGTGGATCAGGGCGACGAGGGCCGCGATGGCCATGCGCCACTCGAAGGCGATCGCCAGATAGATCACGACGAGGACCATGAAGATCGCCAGACCCTGCCAGGCCTTGTTGGCGATCTGGTCACCCCAGCTGGGACCGACGAGGTCGGCGGCGATCTTCTCCGGGTCGACCTTGAAGTCCGCGGCGAGCTTGTTCTTGATCTCGTCGGACTGCTGGGTGTCCATGCCGGCGATCTGGATGCGCATCGTGCCGTTGCCCAGCTTCTGCACGACCGCGTCGTGGCCGGAGGCCTCCTTGGCGTAGTCCTCGGCCTGGGAGACGGAGACGCTGGTCTTCTCGGTGGTGAAGACCGCGCCGCCCTGGAAGTCGATGCCCATGTTCAGGCCGCGCACCGCGAGGCCCACGATCGCCGTGATGGTGATCAGGATCGAGATGCCGTACCAGAGCTTGCGGTGACCGATGAAGTCGTAGCTGATCTCGCCACGGTGCAGTCGGGCGCCGAGGTTGCCGAGTTTCGACATGCTCACGCCTCCTTCGTGTGGGCGGGGGCGGCGGGACGGCGGGTGCGGCGCAGCGGCGGCTTGGCGCCCAGGCTCTTCGGGTCGAGGCCGGACCACTTGCTGCCGCTCGCGAAGAACTTGCGGCGGGCCAGCAGCGTCATCAGCGGCTTGGTGAAGAAGAAGACCACGACGACGTCGAGCACGGTGGTCAGGCCGAGCGTGAACGCGAAGCCCTGGACCTTGCCGACCGTCACGACGAACAGCACGGCGGCGGCGAGGAACGACACGAAGTCGGAGACCAGGATGGTGCGCCGGGCGCGCGGCCAGGCCCGCTCGACGGCGGGTCGCAGCGAGCGGCCCTCGCGGATCTCGTCCCTTATGCGTTCGAAGTACACGATGAACGAGTCCGCGGTGATACCGATGGCGACGATGGCACCGCACACGGCCGGGAGGTTCAGCGCGAAGCCGATCGCCGGGCCGAGCAGCGCCATGATCACGTAGGTGAGGATCGCGGAGACGAGCAGCGAGGCCATCGCGACGATCGACAGACCGCGGTAGTAGGCCACCAGGTAGATGACGACCAGGGCGAGGCCGATCGCGCCGGCGAGCAGACCGGCGTGCAGCTGCTCACCGCCGAGCGCCGCGGTCACGGTGGTCACGCTCTGCTCCTTGAAGGAGAGCGGGAGAGCGCCGTACGACAGCATGTTGGCGAGGTTCTGGGCCTCCTCCTGCGTGAAGCTGCCGGAGATCTGGGCGTTGCCGCCGGTGATCGAGGAGCTCACGGTGGGGCTGGAGACGACCTGGCCGTCGAGGACGATGCCGAACTCGTTCAGCGGCTGGGTGTTCTGCGCGAGCTTGCCGGTGATGTCGGCGAACTTGCTGGCGCCCTTGCTGTTGAAGGTCATGGTGACCTGCCAGCCGGCGGCGGTCTGGGTGTCGAAGACCGCCTGGGCCTTCTTGACCTCGGTGCCGGCGACGGCGGCGGGGCCGAGCAGGTACTTGTACCAGACACCGCCGTACTCGCCGCAGCCCACGGTGGTGTCGCCGGGCTTGGCACCCTCGCCCGCCTTGGTGCGCTGCGCCTTCTTGGAGCAGTCCAGGGCGGCGTACTGGGCCTGGAGCTTGGCCTCGGCGGAGGTGGCGGTGCCGCCGCTCGCGGAGGCGGACGGGGAGGCGGGGCTCGACGCGCTCGCGGACGCCGACGGAGTGGAGTCGGCCTTCAGGGCGTCGGTGACCGCGCGGCCCTGCGAGGTGGGGGTGGCCGACGGGGAGGACGACGAGGTCGCCTTCTCGCCGGTGCCGGACTTGCTCGCGGAGGGGCTCGGCGAGGCGCTCGAGGAGCCGCTGGCGGACGGGCTCGGCGAGGCGGCCGCGGGGCCGGTGGCCTCCTGGGCGAGGACCGGACGGAAGTACAGCTTGGCGGTGGTGCCGACCTGCTCGCGGGCCTCCTGGGAATTGGTGCCCTTGGGGATGTTCACGATGATGTTGCGATCACCTTGGGTCTGCACCTCCGCCTCGGAGACGCCCAGGCCGTTGACACGGCGGTTCATGATCTCGACCGCGGTGTCCATGTTGGCCTTGTTGATCGCGGACCCCTGGTCGGCCTTGGCCTCCAGCGTGATGCTGGTGCCTCCGGCGAGGTCGATGCCGAGGCGCGGGGTGGTGTGTCCCGAGAGGAACATTCCACCGGTGAGCGCCACGATGGCGATCAGGATCAGGGCCAGCGCGCGCCCTGGCTTGCTCTGGGCACTCGCGCTCCGCCCCCTTTTAGGTGCTGCCACCTTCTCGTACTCCCTCTCGGGCCGCTCTCGCGCCGGGTCGGCGGGCGGGCGGCCATGACATGGTTGGGGATTCCGTGCGAGCCGCGCAGATTCCGGGGCGCGCGGAGCTGGTCCGCGCGCCCCGGAATGCGACTACTTCGCGCCGGACTCGCCGTCGGTCTTCTTCGGCTCGTCGTCCGACTTCGCCTCGGCGGCCTCCACGTCGGCGTCGGCCTTGGCGGCCGCGTCGTCGGCGGGCTCCTCGGCCGTGTCCTTCTTACCGAGGTCGACGGACTTCTCGTCGGAGGCGGCGGCAGCTTCGTCGGCGGACTCGTCGTCGGTGAGGGAGGAGGCGTCGTCCGGGACGACGTCGGAGTCGGACTTCAGGTCGTGCTCGATGCCGTGGACGATGCGGTTGTACTCGTCGTCCGTCAGTACGGCACCGATGGCGTTCTTCGCGAAGAGCAGTTCCACGCCCGGGCCCGCGTCGAGGAGGACGGTGTCGTCGCCGACCTCCTTGACCGTGGCGTACATACCCCCGATCGTGCGGACGCCGCTGCCGGGCTGCATGTCGTTCCGCATGCTGGCGGCCTGTTGCTGCTTCTTCTTGGCCGACCGGGTCATCAGGAACATGGCCCCGATGAGCACGATGAACGGGAGGAGGGTCACGAGACTCACGGGTCGGAACTTCCTTCACGCGACCGCGATGGTGAGCGGCCTGATGGTTGGGGGTGTGCATGCCGTCGACAAAGGCGGCATCGGCGGAGTCTAAGCGAGTCCGCATGCATGGAACAACGCTCAGCATCGCACCTGGGTTCCGGACCCGGCCAATGCCGTGCCGTCACAAAGGCATCACGTCCCGAACAGGTCCTGTTGTCCGTTTCCCGTGGCCGCCGAGCGTGGCGGGGTGAGTCCGAGGTGGGCCCATGCGGCCGGAGTGGCGACCCGTCCGCGCGGGGTGCGCGCGAGCAGGCCCTCGCGGACGAGGAAGGGTTCGGCGACCTCCTCGACGGTCTCGCGCTCCTCCCCCACCGCGACGGCGAGCGTGGACAGGCCGACCGGCCCGCCGCCGAACAGCTTGAGCAGGGCCTCCAGGACTCCGCGGTCCAGCCGGTCGAGGCCGCGCGCGTCGACCTCGTAGACCTTGAGCGCGGCGGCCGCGATGTCGCGGGTGATGATCCCGTCGGCCTTGACCTGGGCGTAGTCGCGGACCCGGCGCAGCAGGCGGTTGGCGATCCGGGGCGTGCCGCGGGAGCGGCCGGCGATCTCGGCGGCGCCGTCGGAGCCGATCTCGACGTCGAGGAGGTTGGCCGAGCGGTGGATGACGCGCTCCAGCTCGGCCGGTTCGTAGAACTCCATGTGCGCGGTGAAACCGAAGCGGTCGCGTAGCGGGGGCGGCAGCAGTCCCGCGCGCGTGGTGGCGCCGACCAGGGTGAAGGGGGGCAGCTCCAGGGGGATGGCGGTGGCGCCGGGGCCCTTGCCGACGATGACGTCGACGCGGAAGTCCTCCATCGCCATGTAGAGCATCTCCTCGGCGGGCCGCGACATGCGGTGGATCTCGTCGAGGAAGAGGACCTCGCCCTCCTGGAGGGAGGAGAGGATCGCCGCCAGGTCGCCGGCGTGCTGGATGGCCGGGCCGCTGGTGATGCGGATCGGGGCGCCCATCTCGGCCGCGATGATCATCGACAGGGTGGTCTTGCCGAGGCCGGGGGCGCCGGAGAGCAGCACATGGTCGGCGGTGGCGCCCCGCGCGCGTGCGGCGCGCAGGACCAGGTCGAGCTGTTCGCGGACCTTCTCCTGGCCGATGAACTCGTCCAGGTCCTTGGGGCGCAGGGCGGCCTCGACGGCTTGGTCCTCGCGGTCGGCGGACGCACCGACGAGCCGCTCGGCCGCAGTCTCGTCGGTGGTGTCGTCCCAGTTCACTGACGTTCTCCTAGCGGGCGCGGTTCAGGGTCTGCAGGGCGGCCTTCAGCAGCTGGCCGACCTGGGGCGTGCCCTCGGCCGCCTCCGCCTGCGGGGTCACGGCGGTGACGGCCTCGTCGGCCTCGCGCGTGGCGTAGCCGAGGCCGATCAGGGCGGCGTGCAGCTGGTCGCGCCAGCCCTGGGTGACGGGGGCTCCGATCGCGGGCGCCCCGATGGGCTCGCCGAGCCGGTCCTTGAGCTCGAGGAGCAGCTTCTGGGCGCCCTTCTTGCCGATGCCCGGTACCGCGATCAGCGCCTTCTCGTCTCCGGTGGCCACCGCCCGGCGCAGCGCGTCCGGGGAGTGGACCGCGAGCATCGCCTGGGCCAGCCGGGGGCCGACGCCGCTGGCGGTCTGGAGCAGCTCGAAGACCTGGCGTTCGTCGTCGTCCACGAAGCCGTACAGAGTGAGGGAGTCCTCGCGTACGACGAGGGAGGTGGCCAGTTTGGCGGGCTGTCCGAGCCGGAGCGTGGACAGGGTGTTCGGGGTGCACTGGACGGCCATGCCCACACCGCCCACCTCGACCACCGCGGCGTCGGGGGCGAGGGCGGCGACGGTGCCGCTGACGAACGCGATCATGCGAGACGGCCTTTCGGTGCTGCTTTGGCGGTGTGCAGGGCCACGGCCTGCTGGAGGCGGTTCTGGGCGGGGGCGCGCCAGATGTGGCAGATGGCGAGCGCGAGGGCGTCGGCGGCGTCGGCCGGCTTGGGCGGGGCGTCGAGCCGCAGCAGCCGGGTGACCATGGCGCCGACCTGGGCCTTGTCGGCGCGCCCGCTGCCGGTGACGGCGGCCTTGACCTCGCTCGGGGTGTGCAGGGCGACAGGGATGCCGCGGCGGGCGGCGCACAGCATGGCGACGGCGCTGGCCTGGGCGGTGCCCATGACCGTGCGCACGTTGTGCTGGCTGAACACCCGCTCCACGGCGACGAATTCGGGCCGGTGCTCGTCCAGCCACTGCTCGATGCCCTGCTCGACGGCGACGAGCCGCTGCCCCAACTCGGCGTCCGCGGGCGTGCGGACGACCCCGACGCCGAGCATCGTGAGCGGCCGACCGGCCACACCTTCGACCACTCCGACACCGCACCGCGTGAGACCGGGGTCCACCCCGAGTACGCGCACGCGCCCCCCTCTCCCTTTCGATCGCCTGTTTGTGCAGGCTATCCGCTGCCACCGACAACGGCGGCGGGCCGGTGGGGTGTGTCCCACCGGCCCGCCGGATCCGCTGAACTCGCGGCAGCGTCACGCGTCGACGGCGTTACGCGTCGACCTTCTCCATGACCTCGTCGCTGACGTCAAAGTTGGCAAAGACGTTCTGGACGTCGTCGCTGTCCTCGAGGGCGTCGATCAGCTTGAAGATCTTCTTGGCGCCTTCCTCGTCCAGCTCGACCTGCATGGTCGGGACGAAGTTGGCGTCGGCGGAGTCGTAGTCGATCCCGGCGTCCTGGAGGGCGGTGCGGACGGCGACCAGGTCGGTGGCCTCGCTGAGGATCTCGAACGACTCACCCAGGTCGTTGACCTCCTCGGCGCCCGCGTCCAGGACGGCACCGAGGACGTCGTCCTCGGTGAGCTCGCCCTTGGGGACGATGACGACGCCCTTGCGGTTGAAGAGGTACGACACCGAGCCCGGGTCCGCCATGGAGCCACCGTTGCGGGTCATGGCGACGCGGACGTCGGAGGCGGCACGGTTGCGGTTGTCGGTGAGGCACTCGATGAGCACCGCGACGCCGTTCGGGCCGTAGCCCTCGTACATGATCGTCTCGTAGTCGGCGCCGCCGGCCTCGAGGCCACCGCCACGCTTGACCGCGGAGTCGATGTTCTTGTTCGGGACCGACTGCTTCTTGGCCTTCTGGATGGCGTCGTAGAGGGTCGGGTTGCCCTCGATGTCGACTCCGCCCATACGGGCCGCGACCTCGATGTTCTTGATCAGCTTCGCGAAGAGCTTGCCGCGCTTGGCGTCGATCACGGCCTTCTTGTGCTTCGTCGTAGCCCATTTAGAGTGGCCGGACATCTGCCTGTCTCCTTCGCGTAACCCATCCAAACAACGAACGCCTGCGATCCTACAAGGACTCAGGCGCCCGGTTGGCGCGCACCATGTCGACAAAGAGGGCGTGCACGCGGTGGTCGCCGGTCAGTTCCGGGTGGAACGACGTGGCGAGCGCGTTGCCCTGGCGTACGGCGACGATGTGGCCGTCGTGCTCGGCGAGCACCTCGGTCTCGGCACCGACGGATTCCACCCAGGGGGCGCGGATGAAAACGCCCTCTACAGGATCGCCCTCGACGCCCGTCACGTCGACCGCCGCCTCGAAGGACTCGTTCTGACGTCCGAAGGCGTTGCGGCGCACGATCATGTCGATGCCGCCGATCGTCTCCTGGCCCGAGCGCGGGTCGAGGATCTTGTCGGCGAGCATGATCAGGCCCGCGCAGGTGCCGTAGACGGGCATGCCGGCCCGCACGCGCGCGCGTAGGGGTTCCATCAGGCCGAACAGGACGGCCAGCTTGGAGATGGTGGTGGACTCGCCGCCGGGGACGACGAGGCCGTCGACCTCGGCGAGTTCCTCCGGGCGCCTGACCGGCCTGGCCACGGCGTCGGCCGCGGCCAGGGCCACCAGGTGCTCCCGGACGTCGCCCTGGAGGGCCAGGACGCCTATGACAGGAGTGCTCATCGGTGGTTACCAGCCGCGGTTGGCGTAGCGCTCGGTCTCGGGGAGGGTGTCGCAGTTGATGCCGACCATGGCCTCGCCGAGGTTGCGGGACGCGTCCGCGATGATCTTCGGGTCGTCGTAGAAGGTGGTGGCCTTCACGATGGCGGCGGCGCGCTTGGCCGGGTCGCCGGACTTGAAGATGCCGGAGCCGACGAAGACGCCCTCGGCACCGAGCTGGCGCATCAGCGCGGCGTCGGCGGGGGTGGCGACGCCACCGGCGGAGAACAGCACCACGGGGAGCTTGCCGAGCTCGGCGACCTCCTTGACGAGCTCGTAGGGGGCGCGCAGCTCCTTGGCGGCGGCGTACAGCTCGTGGTTGTCGTAGCCGCGCAGCCTGGCGATCTCGTTCTTGATCTGGCGCAGGTGGCGGACGGCCTCGACGACGTTGCCGGTGCCGGCCTCGCCCTTGGAGCGGATCATGGCCGCGCCCTCGGCGATGCGGCGCAGGGCCTCGCCCAGGTTGGTGGCACCGCAGACGAAGGGGGTCGTGAAGGACCACTTGTCGGAGTGGTTGACCTCGTCGGCGGGGGTGAGGACCTCGGACTCGTCGATGTAGTCGACGCCGAGGGACTGCAGGACCTGGGCCTCGACGAAGTGGCCGATGCGGGACTTCGCCATGACCGGGATGGACACGGCCTCGATGATGCCCTCGATCATGTCCGGGTCGGACATGCGGGCCACGCCGCCGTCCTTGCGGATGTCCGCGGGGACCCGCTCCAGGGCCATGACGGCGACGGCGCCCGCGTCTTCCGCGATCTTCGCCTGCTCCGGCGTGACGACGTCCATGATCACGCCGCCCTTGAGCTGCTCCGCCATACCGCGCTTCACGCGCGCGGTGCCGGTCTCGGGAGCCTGGTTCTCGGTGCTGGACACGGGTTGACCTCGCTGAAGTGAAAAGAGGATTTGTGCAGCACCGAGGAAACGTCATCGGACCAGGCCACAGCAAGGGCCAATGGGGAGCCGGTGGATCGTTTTTGCCCCCTCTGGCCTCCTCCGGCCCCTTCAGGCCCTACGCGCCCCGGTCGACCAGCGCCGCGGGCGGCTCGTCGTCCATCTCGAAGGCCATCGGGAAGGGGGCGTGGCCGGCCAGGCGGAACCAGCGGACCTTGCGGTGCTCGCGGAGCCGGCGGGCCGCTCCCACCGCGTCGTTGTGGAAGCGGCGGGCCATCGGGACGCGTCGTACGGCCTCGGTGAGCTCATGGGCCGCCGACTCCCCGCCGGGCGCCTCTCGTACGGCCTCCACCTGGGCCGGTTCCGCGAACACGGCCCGCAGCGCCTGGCTCAGCTCGCTCTCGGCGACCTCCCGCTGCTCCTCCTCGGCCTGCCGTGCCGCGTGCGCGGCCTCGTACAGCACGATCGACGCGGCCGGGTCGAGCACGCCGGAGGTGGCCAGCTCCTGCGTGACCGACGCCCGACGCACCAACTGCGCGTCCAGCGCGGCACGAGTGGCGTCGATCCTGGCGTGCAGCCGGTCGAGACGGCCCGCGGTCCAGCTGAGGTAGAGCCCGATCGCGAAGAGCGCGACGAGGACCCAGATGAGGGTGGGAGTCACGGGGAGCAAGGCTATCGGGGCGGGGTGGGGTGGGGGCGGCTAGGCCCGGGGGCGTGGCCGCCCGAGGCCGACCCCAGCCGCGCCCGCAGCCCGGTCCCCGTGGTACCAACCCAGCCCGGACCAGTGCAACCGCGCCCGGGCCGACCTCCCGGCGCCGCTCAGTCCCGCGTCGGGCCGGGCACTCCCGCAGGCCCCGTCCCAGATCCAGCCACTCCCGCAGGCCCCGTCTCTCAGTGCCGGCCCAGTGCTGGACCCACCCGGCAGCGCCCCAAGCTCCACGGACCAGGCGCCGCTCAGTCCCGTGCCAGTCCCAGCCTGGCCCGCAGCCCCGTCCCCCGGTCGTCGTCCGCCGCTGCCACCGCTGCCGCGCCCGCCGTCACCGTCTCGTACACCGACAGGATGTCCGCGCCGACCGTCGACCAGTCGAAGCGGCGGACGTGGGCGCTGCCCCGCTCGCGCAGTTCGGCCAGGCGGGACGGGTCGCCGAGGAGTCGTACCGCCGCGTCCGCCAGCGCGTCCGCGTCCTCGTTGGCGAAGAGCTCGCCGGCCGTGCCGTGGTCCAGGACCTGGGCGAAGGCGTCCAGGTCCGAGGCCAGTACCGGGGCGCCCGCCGACATCGCCTCGACCAGGATGATCCCGAAGCTCTCGCCGCCGGTGTTGGGGGCGATGTACAGGTCGACACTGCGCAGGAAGCGGGCCTTGTCCTCGTCGCTGACCATGCCGAGGAACTCCACCCGCGCGCGCAGCTCCTCGGGGAGGGACTCCACGGCCTCCTCCTCGTCGCCGCGCCCCGCGACCAGGAGCCGCGTCCCGGGGCGCTCGGCGAGGATCTTCGGCAGGGCCTTCATCAGGACCGGCAGGCCCTTGCGGGGCTCGTCGATGCGGCCCATGAAGCCGATCGTGCCGCCCTGCCACTCGGGCTTCGGCTCGGCCTTGGCGAAGAAGTCGACGTCCACGCCGTTAGGGATCACCACCGCGTCCCCGCCGAGGTGCTCGACGAGCGTGCGACGGGCGTACTCGCTGACCGCGATCCGCGCGCTGATCTTCTCCAGGGCGGCCTGGAGGATCGAGTACGCGGCGACCATGACCCGGGAGCGCGGGTTCGAGGTGTGGAAGGTGGCGACGATCGGGCCCTGTGCGATCCAGCAGGTCAGCAGGCCGAGGGACGGCGAGGACGGCTCGTGGATGTGGACCACGTCGAACTCACCGTCGTGCAGCCAGCGGCGCACCCGTGCCGCCGACAGGAAGCCGAAGCTCAGCCGGGCCACCGAGCCGTTGTAGGGCACCGGCACCGCACGCCCGGCCGAGACGACGTACGGCGGCAGCGGGGTGTCGTCGTCGGCGGGCGCGAGGACGGACACCTCGTGGCCGAGGCGGATGAAGTACTCGGCGAGGTCGCGGATGTGGAACTGGACGCCTCCCGGCACATCCCAGGAGTACGGGCAGACGATGCCGATCCTCACGGGCGCGCCCCGTCCGACGGGCGGGGCTCGAGGTCCTTCAGCCACAAGCGCTGCAGCATGTGCCAGTCCTCCGGATGGTCGGCGATCCCGGTGGCGAAGGCATCGGCCAGCGCCTGTGCCATGACAGACGTCTTTTCGGCCCGGGTACCTGACTCGGGCACCTCGACCGGGGGATGCACCCTGCCCTGCATGACGGGCGAGTCGTCGTACCAGAGTGTCACCGGCAGCAGCAGCGCGCCCGTCTGCTGGGCCAGCAGGGCCGGGCCCGCGGGGATGCGGGTCGCCTCGCCGAAGAACCGGACCTCGACCCCGGAGGACGACAGGTCCCGCTCGGCGACCAGGCAGACCAGGCCGCCGTCGCGCAGCCGCCGGGCCAGCGTGCCGAAGGCGGTGCCGCCGCTGTGCGGGAGGACCTCCATGCCGAGGCCCTCGCGATAGGCGACGAAACGGTCGTACAGCGTCTCCGGCTTGAGCCGTTCGGCGACCGTGGTGAACGGCGTCTCCAGCTTGGTGGTGACCCAGGCGCCGGCGAGGTCCCAGTTGGCCATGTGCGGCAGCGCGAGGATGACGCCCTTGCCGGCCGCGAGCCCGTCGGTGAGGTGGTGCAGGCCCTTGGGGTCGAACCCGGCCTTGATGCGGTCCTTGCTCCAGGCCGGCAGCCGGAAGGACTCCATCCAGTAGCGCAGGTACGACCGCATGCCCGCGCGCGAGAGCTCGGCGAGGCGCTCGGGGCTCGCGTCGGGCACCACGCGCGCGTAGTTGCTCTCCAGCCGCAGGACGCCCTTGCCGCGCTGCTTCCAGGCCAGGTCGGCGATGCTCCGGCCGAGGCGCACGGCGACCGGTTCGGGGAGCTTCTTGACCACGCCCCAGCCGAGGCCGTACAGCGAGTCCGTCAGCCGGTCCTGGGCGCTCACTTCGCGGCCTCGCTCCCCTGCTGCCGGGGCTTCTCCTCGGTAGGGGCCGCCTCGGCGGCAGCGGCGGCCTCCTCGGCCTCCGCCGACTCCCGGCGGACCGTGACCACCCGCTGGATCAGCGTGACCAGGCTGCCGACGGCGACGATCCACAGGGCGACCGGCAGCAGGTACTGGATGCCCGGCACGCCGAACTTGTGCAGGCCCGCGAGACCGGCCGCGACCAGCGAGATCACCAGGCGCTCGGCGCGCTCCACGAGGCCGTTGACGGCGACCGGCAGTCCGATCGACTCGCCTCGGGCCTTGGTGTACGACACCACCTGGCCGCTGGCCAGGCAGAAGATGGAGACCGCGCACAGGGCGATGTCGTCGCCGCCACCGGCGTACCAGAGGGCGAAGCCGCCGAAGATCGCGCCGTCGGCGACGCGGTCCAGCGTGGAGTCGAGGAAGGCGCCCCAGCGGCTGGAGCGGCCGAGCTGCCGGGCCATGTTGCCGTCGACGAGGTCGGAGAACACGAACAGCGTGATCACGACCGTGCCCCAGAAGAACTCGCCCATGGGGTAGAAGACCAGCGCGCCCGCCATCACGCCGGCCGTGCCGAGGAGCGTGACCGTGTCGGGGCTGACGCCCCTTCTGATCAGAAATGAGGCGAACGGGGTGAGGACACGCGTGAAAAATGCACGCGCGTACTTGTTCAGCATGGCCTTCCCGACGGTCGGTGTGGCCGGCTCGGCCCCTGCTGGCCACCGGCTGGCCCATCGTAGCCACGCGCGCGCGTGGGCGGCGGCCGGGCACCCGGAGCACATGTCACGGGCGTGCCGCACCCGGGTCACGGTGGGATCGCGTCCGTCGTATGGACGCACCGTGACGGGAGTGGAAAGCTCGAAGGACCGCGGGCGTCACCGGAGCCGCACCGCACGCGGGTCCGCATGTCCGCGCCCACAATGACCTCACCGTGCACGGGAGGCAAGGCCATGGGCGACAAGGCGAACGCACACCCCGGAGCCGCCGGCAGGGCAACAGCGGCCGACCACCCCGCGTCCGTACGGAATGTGGTGCTGGTCGGCCACTCCGGTTCGGGCAAGACGACATTGGTGGAAGCTCTCGCGCTGACGGCGGGAGCAGTGAACCGGGCGGGCCGCGTGGAGGACGGCGGCACCGTCTCGGACTACGACGAGATCGAGCACCGGCAGCAACGCTCGGTACAGCTCTCCCTGGTGCCCGTCGAATGGGACGGGTACAAGATCAACCTTCTGGACACCCCCGGATACGCCGATTTCGTCGGTGAGCTCAGGGCCGGTCTGCGAGCGGCGGACGCGGCCCTTTTCGTCGTCTCGGCCTCGGACGGGGTGGACGGCTCCACGCGCATGGTGTGGGAGGAGTGCGCGGCCGTCGGGATGCCCCGCGCGATCGTCGTCACGCACCTGGAGGCCGCGCGGGCCGACTTCGAGGAGATGACCCGGATCTGCGCGGAGACCTTCGGCGGCGACGACCCCGACGCCGTACTGCCGCTCTATCTGCCCCTGCACGGCCCGCAGGGGCCCGACGGGCACGCGCCCGTGACGGGGCTGACCGGGCTGCTGTCGCAGAAGGTGTTCGACTACTCCTCCGGGGAGCGCAAGGAGTCCGAGCCGGGCGAGGACCTGCTGCCGGAGATCGAGGAGGCCCGCAACCGGCTCATCGAGGGGATCATCTCGGAGAGCGAGGACGAAACCCTCATGGACCGCTATCTGGGCGGCGAGGAGATCGACTTCAAGACGCTCGTGGAGGACCTGGAGCGGGCCGTCGCGCGCGGGGTGTTCCATCCGGTCCTGGCGGCCGCTCCCGCCACCGACGGCGCCAAACAGGGCATCGGCACGGTCGAGCTGCTGGAACTGATCACCGGTGGGTTCCCCACGCCGTTCGAGCACCCCACACCGGGCGTCACGACCATCGACGGCAAGCCGCGCGAGATCAAGGCGTGCGACACCGAGGGCCCGCTGGTCGCGGAGGTCGTGAAGACCGCGTCCGACCCGTACGTCGGCCGGATCTCGCTGGTACGGGTCTTCTCCGGGACGCTGCGCCCCGACGAGACGGTCCATGTCTCCGGGCACGGCCTCGCCGACCGCGGGCACGAGGACCACGACGTCGACGAACGCATCGGCGCGCTGTCCGCACCCTTCGGCAAGCAGCAGCGCCAGCTCTCGCACTGCATCGCGGGCGACCTCGCGTGCGTGGCGAAGCTCAGCCGCGCGGAGACCGGCGACACCCTCTCCGCCAAGGACGACCCGCTGCTGATGGAGCCCTGGGAGATGCCCGACCCGCTGCTGCCGCTCGCCATCCAGGCGCACAGCAAGGCGGACGAGGACAAACTCTCCCAGGGCCTGGCCCGGTTGGTCGCCGAGGACCCGACCATGCGGCTCGAACAGAACCAGGACACCCACCAGGTGGTGTTGTGGTGCCTGGGCGAGGCGCACGCCGACGTGGCGCTGGAGCGGTTGCGCAGCCGCTACGGCGTGCAGGTGGACGTCGTACCGCACCGGGTGTCGCTGCGGGAGACGTTCGCCGACAAGGCGGCCGGGCGCGGGCGGCACGTCAAGCAGTCCGGTGGGCACGGGCAGTTCGCCATCTGCGAGATCGAGGTGGAGCCGCTGCCGGGCGGTTCGGGCATCGAGTTCGTGGACAAGGTCGTCGGCGGCGCGGTGCCGCGGCAGTTCATCCCGTCCGTCGAGAAGGGCGTACGGGCGCAGGCCGCCAAGGGGGTCGCGACCGGCCATCAGCTCATCGACGTCCGGGTGACGCTCCTGGACGGCAAGGCGCACTCCGTGGACTCCTCGGACGCCGCGTTCCAGACGGCGGGCGCGCTGGCGCTCAGGGAGGCGGCGGCCGACGCGCGGATCCATCTGCTGGAGCCGGTCGCCGAGGTGTCCGTGCTGGTCGGTGACGACTACGTGGGCACGGTGATGAGCGACCTGTCCGGGCGGCGCGGCCGGGTGCTCGGCACCGAGCAGACCAACGGCGGGCGCACGCTGATCAAGGCCGAGGTGCCCGAGATCGAGATCGGCCGGTACGCGGTCGACCTGAGGTCCCTGTCGCACGGCACCGCGCGTTTCAGCCGTTCCTACGCGCGGCACGAGCCGATGCCGCCGCAGATCGCCGAGAGGATTCGTGAAGAGGCGAGGGCCGCCTCGTAGTTGGGCCGGGGCGCCGCACAAGTGGCGTTCGGCGCCCCGCGGGTGACGTTTGTGGAACGCTCCCCTCCGAATCGGCGGGCGGCTTCGGCCGTCCGCCGATCTTTGTCAGTGCGGAGCGATACGCTGATGACCTGATCAACAGGTGTGCGGAGTACGGAAGTCGGGAAGGCCGCAGTGGGTGAGTCCGGCGGCGATCGGGGGCGGGAATGACCGTTGACAGCGGCTACGCGGACATCTTCGGTCCGCAGGTGCCGCGCACCGGCGACGAGGCACAGACGGCGACCTTCGCCCTGGCCTCGGCGGCCTATCGGGACAATCCGGTGGAGGAGATCCTCAAGGCCAACAACGAATGGCACGAGTCGGCCGTCAAGGGCGGCCGCAAGTGGGCGAAGATCTTCCGTCCCAACCTGGGCGAGGCCTTCTCCACAGCGGTGATCACCCGCATGCTCGGCAAGGGCCGCAAGCCCCTCATCCAGTCCTTCGGGGCGGAGCCGCAGGTCGTGGTGGAGCACTGTCTCGCGGCCAACAACATCCGCCGGGACCGGGACAACTGGCTGACGGCCGTCATGGTGCTGTGCGGGCTGCTGTTCCTGCCCGGGCTGCTGGTCTGGCTGCTGATCTTCACCCTGCGTACCAATGTCGCAAGGCGCGAGGACAAGCAGGCCGGCGCGCTCGCCACCGCGTTGCTGGTCGCGGTGGGCGCGCTCGCCGTGCTCTTCCTGATCAAGATGCCGTTCGCGGGCTTCTGGGGCCTGTACGCACGCGCGTGCGTGGTCCTGCCCGTGATCGGCTGGTTCTGGGCCAAGCAGATCTGCGAGCGCACCGCGCGGGACCTGCGGGAGCGCTGGGCCAGCCTGCTGGCCGGCAGCAGCGTGGGCGCCAAGGTGCCCGAGGCGGTGCCGAGCAACCCCGGCGAGACCGCGGCCGAGCAGCTGCGCCAGTCCCTCGCGCACCTCAGTGCCGAGCAGCAGTCCAACTCGGTCTTCTACGCCGGCCCCAAGGGGATACTCGGCATGGGCACCCGCTGGGGCAGCTGGCAGCTGGCCGAGGACCTGGTGTCCGCCGACCCGACCCGGGAGATCCACCCCTTCCGCAGCTGGGACGTCGTCCGCTCCATCCACGACCAGCTGCGCATGCTGGAGCGCAACACCATCAACACGGGCGGCTTCCCGAAGCCGTCGGTACGGCACTGGATCGTCACCCCGATCGCGGAGGGCGCGAAGGAGGTGTCCCGGCCCGGGGGCACCGACGTGGACGCGTACCAGGTCAAGAGCCACGCCATACAGGACATCTGCAACAAGCAGCAGTTCGGCGGCGGCGACCGGCACTACCTGGGCGTGCAGTGGACGCTCTGGGAGGGCCAGCTGGTCCTCACCATGCTGATCACCGTGACCGTGCTGCACGAGACGCTGCGCATCGAGGTCACCGGGCACGCGCTGGGGCCGGTGCACGGACTGTTCACGTCGAAGCCGGCCGCCAAGGAGAAGGAGGTCGCCAAGTCGATCCGGTTCTGGGAGACCCGCAAGGTCAAGCTGCCGCTGGTCGACGCCGACGAGGTGGTCCGCCTCGCGGCCCGGGCGCCCCTGACCCGGTATCCCCCGCTGCTCAACTGGCTCGGCGGCTCCCTCGCCCTGCCCGAGCCGTTCGGTCTCCGGCACGCCTGGGCGGACCGGCCGTGGCGGCACCGCTTCATGGCCGACGACGCGCTGCGCGCGGCCACTCCGGTCCTGCGGGTCGTGCACTCCGCGGCGATACGGGTGCTGGCGGAGAACGGCGTGGACACCGAGAAGTTCGGCACGCGCGCGGGGTTCCTGAGCACGCAGGTGCAGGACGTGTCCCCGAGGAAGGCGGACGTGTACGACGCGTAGGTGTGATGAGGGGGCCGGGAACACACCGGCCCCCGCGTCACGGCGTCACGCGCTCGGCCAGGCCTCCGACAGCATCTTCCGGGTGTCCCCCAGCAGCTGCGGCAGCACCTTCGTGTGGCCGACGACCGGCATGAAGTTCGTGTCGCCGCCCCAGCGCGGGACGATGTGCTGGTGGAGGTGGGCGGCGATGCCGGCCCCGGCGACCGTGCCCTGGTTCATGCCGATGTTGAAGCCGTGCGCACCGGAGGCCGTGCGCAGGGCCGTCATCGCCTGCTTGGTCAGCGCGGCCAGTTCGGCGGTCTCCGGCTCGGTGAGGTCCGTGTAGTCGGCCACATGACGGTAGGGCACGACCATGAGGTGGCCGCCGGTGTAGGGGTAGAGGTTGAGCACCGCGTACACCAGTTCGCCGCGCCGGACGATCAGGCCGTCCTCGTCGGACTTGGCCGGGATCGAGCAGAAGGGACAGCCGTCGTCGGCACCCGGGCCGGTCGGCTTGTTCTCGCCCTGGATGTAGGCCATCCGGTGGGGTGTCCACAGACGCTGGAACGCGTCCTGCGTCCCCACTCCCCACTGCTGCTCCGGCTCACTCGTCATGCCATGCAGCATATGGCTTCGCCCGTTCGCGCCGTGTCGGCGGGGTTGTGCGAAAAGCAGCCCGGGCCAAGCTGGGAAAGTGGACGACGACACCGGCACACACCCGCACAGTGAAGGGCCCGAGGGCGACGACGGCGCCGCTCGCCTGACCCGCTGGGAGCGCGGCACCGAGATCCCCCTCGGCATCGCGTCACTGGCCTTCCTCACCTCGTACGCGCTCCGTGTCCTGGCCCCCGGCCTCCCGGACACCCTGCTCGACGTCTGCCTGGCCGTGACCTTCGCCGCCTGGGCGCTGTTCGCCGTCGACTACGCCGTGCGCTGGCACCTCAGCGGACAGCGGCTCCGCTTCGTACGGACGCATGTGCTGGACACCGTCGTCCTGCTGCTGCCCCTGCTGCGCCCTCTCCGGGTCGTCAAGGTGTACGAGGCCGTGCAGCGCCGGCACGGGCAGCCCCGTCTCGCCCTGCACGCGCGCGTGATCGTGTACTCCGGTATGTCGACCCTCCTGCTGGGCTTCACCGGTGCCCTCGCCGTCTTCCAGCAGGAGCGCGACGCCCCCGGGACGACCATGCCCACCTTCGGCGACGCCGTCTGGTGGACCTGTGCCACCCTCACCACCGTCGGCTACGGCGACGTGGTCCCCGTCACTCCACTCGGACGCCTGATCGCGGTCGGCGTGATGATGATCGGGCTGGCCCTGCTCGCCGCCGTGACCGGCACCTTCGCCTCCTGGCTGCTCCAGGTGTTCGCCCGCGAGGACGACGAAAGGCCCCCGGGGAACTGAACTCCCCGAGGGCCCGCCGTACGGCAGCGTCAGACCTGCGCCCGCTCCTCCACGACCTTCACGATCTTCGCGATGGCCTCGTCGAACGGGATGCCGTTCTCCTGCGAGCCGTCGCGGTAGCGGAAGGAGACCGAGCCGCCCGCCATGTCCTCGTCGCCCGCGATGACCATGAAGGGCACCTTCTGCTTCTGGGCGTTGCGGATCTTCTTCTGCATCCGGTCGGACGAGGAGTCCACCTCGACCCGCAGCCCCTGCTTCTTGGCCGCGGCCGCGAACTTCTCCAGGTACTCGACGTGCGTGTCGCCGATCGGGATGCCGACCGCCTGGACCGGGGCCAGCCACGCCGGGAAGGCGCCCGCGTAGTGCTCCAGGAGCACCGCGAAGAACCGCTCGATGGAGCCGAACAGCGCACGGTGGATCATGACCGGGCGCTGCTTGGAGCCGTCGGGCGAGGTGTACTCCAGCTCGAACCGCTCCGGCAGGTTGAAGTCCAGCTGGATCGTCGACATCTGCCAGGTCCGGCCGATCGCGTCCTTGGTCTGGACGGAGATCTTCGGCCCGTAGAAGGCGGCACCGCCCGGGTCCGGGACCAGCGGCAGGCCCTGCTTCTCGGCGACCTGGCGCAGGGTCTCGGTCGCCTCCTCCCAGACCTCGTCCGAGCCGACGAACTTCTCCGGGTCCTTGGTGGACAGCTCCAGGTAGAAGTCGGTCAGGCCGTAGTCCCGCAGCAGGCCGAGGACGAAGGTGAGCGTCTT
This sequence comes from Streptomyces sp. LS-MS-L19, assembly GCF_058382285.1. Taxonomy (NCBI): domain Bacteria; kingdom Bacillati; phylum Actinomycetota; class Actinomycetes; order Kitasatosporales; family Streptomycetaceae; genus Streptomyces; species Streptomyces sp. LS-MS-L19. The sequence continues at coordinate 1,774,860 of NZ_JBYCLL010000001.1, forward strand.
GTCGAGCTCCTCCGACATCTGCTCGCGCGTGCAGTAGATGTGGGCGTCGTCCTGCGTGAAGCCACGCGCACGCGTGAGGCCGTGCACGACACCCGACTTCTCGTACCGGTACACGGTCCCGAACTCGAACAGCCGCAGCGGCAGTTCACGGTACGAGCGGCCGCGCGCGTCGAAGATCAGGTTGTGCATCGGGCAGTTCATGGGCTTGAGGTAGTAGTCCACGCCCTCGTCGAGCTGCATGGGCGGGTACATGCCGTCGGCGTACCAGTCCAGGTGCCCGGACTGCTCGAAGAGCTTCCCCTTCGTCGCGTGCGGGGTGTAGACGAACTCGTAGCCCTCCTCCTCGTGGCGGCGGCGCGAGTAGTCCTCCATGACCCGGCGGATGATGCCGCCCTTGGGGTGGAAGACGGCGAGGCCCGAGCCGATCTGCTCCGGGATGGAGAACAGGTCGAGTTCGGAGCCCAGCTTGCGGTGGTCGCGCTTCTCGGCCTCGGCGAGGAAGTCGAGGTACGCCTTCAGCTCGTCCTTGGTCGGCCACGCGGTGCCGTAGATGCGCTGGAGCATGGGGTTCTTCTCGCTGCCACGCCAGTAGGCGGCCGCGTTGCGCATCAGCTTGAACGCCGGGATGTTGCGGGTCGAGGGCAGGTGGGGACCGCGGCAGAGGTCCTTCCAGCACAGGTCGCCGGTCTTGGCGTCCAGGTTGTCGTAGATCGTCAGCTCACCGGCGCCGACCTCGACGTCCGCGCCGTCGTCGGAGGAGGCAGAGCCCTTGAGACCGATCAGCTCCAGCTTGTACGGCTCGGAGGCGAGCTCCTCGCGGGCGGCCTCGTCGGTCACCACACGGCGGCTGAAGCGCTGGCCGCGCTTCTGGATCTCCTGCATCTTCTTCTCGATGGCCTTGAGATCCTCGGGCGTGAACGGCTTCTCAACGTCGAAGTCGTAGTAGAAACCGTCCTTGACCGGCGGGCCGATGCCCAGCTTGGCCTCGGGGAAGAGCTCCTGCACGGCCTGCGCCATGACGTGCGCGGTGGAGTGGCGCAGGATGTTCAGGCCGTCCTCGGAGGAGATCTCGACACCTTCGACGGTCTCGCCGTCGGCCACCACGTACGCGAGGTCCTTGAGCTCGCCCCCCACGCGCGCGGCGACGATCGAGCGCTCGCCGGCGAAGAGCTCGGCGGCCGTAGTGCCCGTCGTCACCACGCGCTCTTCCCGCTCGGAATCGCGTTGGATGATCACACGGACGTCTGACACCGGTCTCTCCTGACTGAAGGCGGATGCGGCGCCATACCGGGAGCGCGCGCAATAGGGGATCGTACCGACCCGGCCCCCACCTCCGCGAAATCAGTCCCCGGGGAAGACCTCCCCGCCGGGCCCCCCGCAGGCCTCCTCGAAGAAGGCCCCCTTCTCTGCGTGCTCCCGCAGGGACTTCATCAGCCGGTCCCGCTCGGCCTCGTCGACCTGCACGGGCACCACTCCGGTGGCCCCGGTGAGCCTGCGGAAGCCGCCCCGGCTCTCCAGCCGGCCGTGCACCCGCACCGGCAGCCCCGCGAGGTGGGCGTGCCCGGCGATCCGGTACGCCTCCTCGTCCAGCGTCAGTCTCAGGTGCGGGATCTCGGCACCGGCGATCACCCGCAACCGTACCGACCCGTCCCCGCGCGGCCCCGACCTGCGCATCCGTACGACCGTGCCGGTGATCCGCACCGGGACGGCGGGCTCCTCGCGCAGGAAGCGGGCCCCTGCCTCGCGCAGCGCGGGCAGGTCGCCCGGCGAGAACTCGACGGCCTCGGAGCGCGCCGCGCACCCCGCGGGCACCCCGGCCGCGGGCGCCCACTCGACGGCGACCCGCGCGCCCTCGGTCCCGCGCACCAGCGAGATCAGCGCCTCGGTGAGCTCCCGGCTGACGCCCGTCTCGACGGCCCCGTCGAAGGCGTCCATGCCGCCGGTGGCCCGCTGGTAGTCGATGGCCTCGCGGGCGGCGTAGAGGGCCTGGTGGAGGCGGACGGCGAGCGGCCGGCCGCTGTCGACGGGCACGAAGGCGGTGAGCCTGCGGCCCCCGTCGGCCGAGCCGACCAGGACATTGTCCAGGGACGCGGCTGCCGTACGGCGGTAACGGGCGCCGTAGTAGCCGGCACGCGCGCGGGTGGCGAGGGCGCCCGCGAGCAGGGTCTGGCGGGCGGCGGAGCGCAGTTGCTCCTCGACCGACCAGGAGCCGGCGTCGGCGGGGCCGGTCGGGACGTCCCGCCACCAGCGGATCTCGTCGCTGGGCACGGCGAGTCCCACGAGCACCTCGCGCGCGGAGGGTGTGCCGCTGCGGGACAGGGCGACGAGGGCCTCGCCGAGCAGGTCCTCGCTGTCGGGGAAGGCGCGGCTCTCGGGCACGAGCAGGCTGGTCCCGCTCGCACCCGGTCCCGGTGAGGTCCAGCGGCCGTAGCGGCCGGGGGCGCCGCCGCGGCGCTGCCAGCCGTGCCGGTGCAGCAGGGCGCTCAGGACGGCGGGGTCGACCTCGTCGGGGCTCGGCGAGCGGTCCCAGTGGGCCTCCGGGTGGGGGCGGACCGCACGCAGTGGCTCCTCCAGCGGGCGGTGGGTCATGGTCTGCCTCCCGTCCCGACCCGCGTCATGATCTCGCACAGGGCCCGGTCGTCGAAGATGCGGTTGGTGGGGATCCGCACGGTGGTCCGAGTGCGGCCGGTGATCGGGTGGCCGGCCAGGTTGACCCAGTAGCAGCAGTGCCGCAGGTCGAGGCGGTCGTGGCTGGCGCGCAGCCAGTCGTCCTGAGCTCTCGGGACGAGCATGACCACCAGGATCTTGTGGACCGACACCGGGGTGCGGGCGAGTTTGCGCAGGTGGTCGTTGTCGAGCGTGAAGGAGAAGAAGCGGCCCGGGGGGTTGGGCGCGACCTGGTAGGTGCATTTGAGCTGCACCTTGATGGTGACCTCGTCGTCGACGGTGTGTCCGGGCGAGCCGTGGCTGACGTGCCAGTCGATGCCGTTGTCCGGGAAGGGCTGGGACAGCGAGCAGCCGGCCGCCGCCGCGACGGCGTGCAGATAGCCCACCTGCAATGTCTCCATGCAGGCGGTGGTGGCGAGCGTGCCGCGAAGGGGTCCCGTACGTTCGGGCAGCAGCCCGCCCCGCTCGGGCTGCGCTATCGCCATGACCAACAGCCTTCCAAGCCAAGTGACATGCCCGCACAGGGGCCACATGAATCGCACACCGGGCCGCTGAACTGCAAAGACCCGTACTCCTGTTGTGTCCTTCCGGCGTACGGCGCAAACAGCCCGGGTATCACCAAACAGGCAGAAGACGGTGCGTCAGCTGCCGTGGGTGAACGAGGGGTTGTGTTGGTATGACGTGCTGGTACGAGGGGCCCCTGGCCGCTTTCGACACGGAGACCACGGGCGTGGACGTCGAGACCGACCGCATCGTGTCGGCCGCCGTCGTCGTCCAGGACGCGGCGGGCACCCGGCCACGGGTGAGCCGGTGGCTGGTCAATCCGGGTGTGCCGGTGCCCGCCGGGGCGACGGCGGTGCACGGTCTGACGGACGAGCATCTCCAGCGCAACGGCCGCTGGCCGGCGCCGGTGATGTTCGAGATAGCCGAGGCACTGGCGGAGCAGGCCGCGGCGGGCCGTCCGCTGGTGGTGATGAACGCGCCGTTCGATCTGACGCTGCTCGACCGGGAGTTGCGCCGCCATCGCGCCTCGTCCCTGGACCGCTGGCTGGACTCCACACCGCTGCTGGTGCTGGATCCGCGGGTCCTCGACAAGCACCTGGACCGTTACCGCAAGGGCCGCCGCACCCTCACCGACCTGTGCGCGCACTACGGCGTGGAGCTGGACGGCGCGCACGACGCGGCGGCCGACGCGCAGGCCGCGCTGGATGTCGTACGCGCCCTGGGGCGCCGTTTCGCCGCCCGGCTGGAGCGGCTCGCACCCGCGGAGCTGCACAACCTCCAGGCGGTCTGGCACGCGGCCCAGGCGCGGGGCCTCCAGGCGTGGTTCGCGCGCAGCGGCCAGGAGGAACTGGTGGACCCGGCGTGGCCACTGCGCCCGGACTTCCCGGCAGCGGCGTGAGAGAACCGGCCACCTGACCGGACCCGGCGGGGCGTTGTGGTGCTCAGGCGCCGGACCGTCCCCGCCGCCGACGTCCCCTGAGGAGGATCCGCCGCCGCTCGAACCGCTGGATCCACTGGAACCGGAGGTCGTGCTGCCGGCGGACAGCACGACCGCGACGAGCAGGACGTCGGTCAGGTCGGGCGAGAAGCGCCGCCCCGCGCGCGGCACCGACGTCGAGGCGGCGACGGCCTGGCCCCGCTCTTCATGACGCCCCCACAGACATGATCACTGGACACAAAAAACCGGCCTGCTGACGCAGACCGGTTTTTTCCGGGTGGGCGATACTGGGTTCGAACCAGTGACCTCTTCGGTGTGAACGAAGCGCTCTCCCACTGAGCTAATCGCCCGGGAACGCACTGAACAATACAGGTCCCCGCGGCGTTCCTTCAAACCGCTTCCAAGTACGCGACCAGCCCCCGCCGTCCGGCGCGCATCATGAGCCGGTGGTTGGCCAGGAAGACCGGCCGTCCGGGCACGGCGAAGCGCCGGAGGAGCGGCTTGTTGACCTCGGTGACCTGGTCGTAGTGGGCGAGCGTGCCGTCGCCGTGCGCGGTGAGGGTCCAGCGTGCCCAGCCCTCCAGGTCCCCTTCCATCGCGATCTCCAGCACCCCGGCCGCAGGGTCGCGCCGCACCTCGCGGGCCGTGAAGACCAGGTCGTACGGCAGGGTGGCGCGGATGGTGATGAGGCCGCTGGTGTCGTCGAGTCGTCGGACCTCGCGGACCTGGGGCCACCAGCGGGGGTACTCCTCGGCGCGCTCCAGGACGTCGTAGACGACGGCGGGCTTCGCGGGCAGGGACCACAGGCTGCGGAAACGGTAACGGGTCCAGTCCATGCGCAGAGTCTGGCACCGGATCCGAGTACGTATTGAGTACGCGTACTCATGTCGCCGCGCGTGACCCAGCCCACACTTCAGGGCATGACGCACATCCCGCCCCCGGCCGAGGAGCTGCGGCTCCTCGACGCCGAGCTGTGGCAACTGGACGCCCGCCGGGCCCAGTTGCTGGCCCGTCGGGCCTGGCTGGTCGCCGCGCTCCAGCAGCACCGGACGCCTCGGACCCGCCAGTCTCCCGAGCCGCAGTGGCAGGCACCACGGCCCACCGGAGCCGTGCCCGCCGCCCCTCGCCCCGAGGCGAGCGCCCCGAGCGTGCAGAACGTGCTCCTGGTCCTCGGCGGTGTCCTGCTGACGGTCGCGGCGATGGTGTTCACGCTGGTCAGCTGGGGTCATCTGGGCATCACCGGCCGGGCCCTGGTGCTCGGCGCGGTCACCGTGGCGGCACTCGGGGCCCCGCTCCTCCTGCTGAAGCGCGGGCTGCGCTCGACGGCCGAGTCGGTGGCGGGCCTGGGCCTGGCCCTGACGGTCCTGGACGCGGTCGCCCTGCACGGAGCCGTGTTCCTGGAGACCCCCGGCGCCCCCTACACGGCCCTCGCCGCCACGCTCCTGGCCGGTCTGTGGACCGCGTACAGCTTCCTCCCGGGCGCCGACACCCTGCGTCTGCCGCGTCCCGCCGCCCTGGTCGCGGCCCAACTCCCGCTGTTCTTCTGGGCGATCGCGGCCGACGCGGGCTCCTTCGGGCTCACGGCCGCCCTCCTGGTGACGGCCGGGTGCGACACGGTCGTCGCGCTCCGGGTGACGTCCAGGTCCGTGCGCGTGGTCGCCGCGATCGGCGCGTACGGCGTGGGCGGCTCGGGCGCACTGGCCGCCGGCTGGCTGACCTGGTCGGCCTCCGGCCCGAGCGCCGCCGCCCGTGCGGCGGCGCTCCTCCTCCTCGCGGGCGCGATCACGCTGGGCGCCGCCTGGCAGGGCAGCCGTACGGCGACCCGCGCGCCCGGCGAGGAGCAGTCCCTCGGTCTCGCCCTCACCGCCGGTCTGCTCGCGGTGGCCGCCCTCGGCGGAGTGGCCCGGTCCGCGCTGCCCGGGGTGTGGACGGTCCCGGTCCATCTGGCCCTCGGCATCGCCCTGTTGGCGGCGCTACGGCCGGCCCGGCTGCCGGAGACGGTACGGCGAGGGCTGCTGTGGGCGTCCGGTGTCGTGCAGGCGCTGTCCCTCCTGTGGACGCTGCCCGTCGTCGGCGTGGTCGTGCTGGGGCCGCTGTCCTGGGCCTCACAGGCGTGGACCGGCGCTCCTCCGGACGCCCGCGCCGCGGTGACGTCCCACCTGACCTGGCCGCCGTACGCCGGGACGATCCCGCTGGTCCTGGCGGCACTGGCCGGCGTCCTCGTCCTGGCCGTGCGCGACACGACCTGGCGTCCGAGGGCGCTGACGGCCGCCCCGGTCCTGGCCTTCGCCGCGCTCCTCACCGTCCCGGCGGTGCTGGAACTCCCCTACGGTGCCGCCCTGTTGATCCAGGGCGCGGCGACGGCGGGAGCCCTGGCGATGGCCGTCCTGCGCCCCGGGCTCTCCACTCCCGTCCTGCGGCCCGGGCCCGCCCCTCTCGTCCCGCGGTCGGGGCTCGCCGCTCTCGTCCCGGCGCTCGTGGCCTCCGTGAGCCTCGCCTTCCTGTCCCTGGCCACCCAGCCCGCGACCCTCGCCACGCTGGGCGCCCTGGTCGTGCTGTTCGCGGCGGCTTCTTGGCGGGCCGCGCCCGTCACCGCACCGGCCGCCCTCGGGTACGCCGCCGCCCTGGCCTGCGCGACCGGCGCCGCCGCCGGCTGGTCGGCCCCGCACACGGCCCTGCTCGTCCTGGCGGTCCCCGCGGCCGCAGCCCTGCTGGCCTGGCGGCTCGACGGCTCCCCCGCGACCGTGCCGATCGAGCTGGCCGGAGCCGTGACCGGGCTGGTGGCCGTCGCCCTGGCCGCGACCGACCTCCCGATGCTCGCCCTGGTCCTGGCCCTGTGCGCGGTGATCACCGCGGGCACGGCGATCCGCGAGGACCGCCGCCCCCTCGGCTACGCGGCCACCGCGCTGTTCCTCCTGGCGACCTGGGTCCGGCTGGCGGCCTGGGAGGTCGACATCCCCGAGGCGTACACACTCCCGGTCACGATCCCGGCCCTGCTCGTCGGCCACCTCCGCAGGCGGCGCGTCCCGGAGACCTCGTCCTGGACGGCGTACGGCCCGGGTCTGGCCGCCACTCTCCTGCCGAGCCTGGTCATGGCCTGGGACGACCCCGGCTGGACCCGCCCGCTGCTGCTGGGCCTGGCGGCGCTGTCCCTCACTCTGCTGGGCGGCGGCTACAGCCTCCAGGCCCCCTTGGTCCTGGGCGGCTCGGTCCTGACCCTGGACGCCCTCCATGAACTGGCCCCGTACATAGTCCAGGTGGCGGACGCCCTCCCCCGCTGGGTTCCCCCGGCGCTGGCAGGCCTCCTGCTCCTCGCCCTGGGAGCGACCTACGAGCGCCGGATCAGGGACGTCCGAAGGATGCGGGACTTCCTGGGAAGCCTGCGCTGAACCCACCCAGGGGCGCGGGGAACTGCGCGACCAGCCACGATGGTCGCGCAGTTCCCCACCGCCTCAGCCCCTACGAAGGCATCTTGTCCCCAAGAAGCGCCAGGTTCTCGATAGCGGCAAGCCCGTACAGAGCGGTGTCATTGGTCGACACCCAAGCCGCCTCACTACCCGCCACCAGAGCCACCGGCCCGCTCAACGCCTCCGTCCTCCACGGCGCCGACTCCTTGTACCCGTCGGAGTTGTAGAACTTGTCCCACGCCCGAGCGGCCAGCTTCGCGTCCCCGGTCTTCACCGCCGCGTACGCGTCGAGCCGCGAGTGCCCCTGGAACAGCAGCAGCGTCCCGAAGTTGGAGCCGTACCGCGCCGCCTGCTCGGCCTTCGTCGCGTTGAAGTACCGGCAGTAGTCGAAGTAGACCTCGTTGAACTTCGGCATGTCGACGAGGTCGATGAGCTCGGCGCACAGCTCGTTGAGCCCGAACACGGCGGACAGGTGGGACACGCCCACCACCGGCGCCGAGGCCACCGCGAACTTGCCCGTGTCGAGGTCGTACAGCCCACTGCCCTGCACGAACCCGTTGGGCTGCGCGGCGATGCCCTCCATGGTCGACAGCACGCGCGCCTTGGCCTTCTCCCACTTCGACCCCTTGCGCTCCCACTCCGTCAGCCAGGCCGAGACCAGCCCGCTCCAGTCCGTGCCGAAACCGATCGACAGGGCGTGCCGGTCGGGCGTGTACGGATCGGTGCGTACCTTGCGTAGCGGGTCGAGTACGAGGAACGTCTCGTCGGAGTCGACGTTGGCGTGCATGAGGTCGCCGACACGCTCGTCCGCGGTGAGGAAGTAGTAGTAGCGGCGGTACGTCGTGTTGGCGATGCGCTGCTGCTTGGCACTGTCGGCGTAGTGCTGCACACCGTGCCGGGTGCCGAGACCCGCCCACTTGCCGAGGTGGTAGACGTCGACCTCACCGGTGTGCCGGGTCATGGACTCGGCGAACCGGAAGATGTCCGCGCGGCCCGACCTGAGGTACGCGAACCAGAGCCAGAGGTCGGGCGAGAGCTCGGAGTTGTCCCAGGCGTAGCCGCCGATGTCGTACCGCCACTGGTGCCTGACGGTGTCGTAGGTGTGCATGATGTCGCCGTGGTCCCAGAAGCCGTACCAACGGCGCTGCTCCACCTGGTCCTTGTAGTAGGTGAAGAGGAAGTCGAGGTGGTCCTCGATCTTCGCCTTGGCAGGGGTCGAGCGGTCCGGCTCGGAGTACAGGCCGGGGCCGAACACCTTCGCCTTGATGAGCTGCTTCGGCGGCGCGGCGAGCTGCGGCAACACCCGTACGGCCTCGACCTGTTCGGCGAGGGCCTCGGGCGTGGGCGTGGACTCGTTGGCCCAGAAGAGGAGTTCCGAGGTGCGGGCGATGCCGTAGGGCGTGCCGAACTCGGGTTCGTAGTCCTCGTAGGTGATGTTGAGGCCTTCGAGCTGTTCGGCGAAGGTGTCCTGGCCCATGCCGTCGTGGTAGAAGCGCAGGTCCATGGGCTGGGCCTCGGGTGACCAGAGCCAGAGGGTGACCTCGGCCTCGTCGGTCTGGGCGTCGCGGATGTCGAGCTGGGAGGGGTGGCGCTCCCAGAAGTCCCGCAGGCCGAAGGAGAGTCCGCCGCTCGCGCCGCCGACGTACCCGAACCCGGAGGCCCGACGGCCGCCGCCGGCGCCGATCCAGCCGTGCCCCTTCTTGGTGCGCTTGCGCACGGTGAAGCCGTCGGAGGAGAGCTGCGAGAGCGTGTAGTCGCCCCACTCGGGGATGTACTGGAGCCGGGTGGTGACCCGCTGGTCCCAGGTGGCGGGGTCGGGCAGCTTCTTGCCCGCGTACTGGGCCTCCTGCACGGCGATGCCGGGGTCGCGGCGCAGCCCGGTGATGCCCTTGACGGCCTCGCGCAGCAGACCGGTGCCCTCACCCCCGATGCGGATGTGGCGGTCGTACGACTGGTCGCGCATGGGGACGGTGAAGCGGACACCGAGCCCGCGGATGAAGTCGCCGCTGGCCTTGCCGGGCTCCTGGGTGCCGTCGTAGGTGATGGTGTGCACCATACGGAACGAGTCGGCGCCCGCGTAGAAGTAGAGGCGGATCGAGAACGGCAGCCAACTCCGGTTGCCCTTGCGGTGCTTGCCGTCGATCTTGACGACCGCGCGGACCGGGCCCGACTGCTCGACGGTGACCTCGGAGATGGCCCCCTCGAAGCGCTCGGTCCGGACCGTGCCCTGGTCCTCGTCCTCGATCTCGGGCTGACGGATCAGGACCAGCCGGCCGTTCTTGGCGATCTCCGTGGACCCGCGGGTGACCGACTTGATGAGGGTGGCGCCCGACTTGCCGATCTTCGCGGTGATGACACCCGTGGAGACGGTGATCGCGCCGCCGCTCTTGTCGACGGTGACCTTCTTGTCCGGTACGGCGGCCTCACCGGCCGTCAGGGACAGCTTGCCGTTGCCCGAACTGACGGCGTGGGCGGTCCACTTGAGCGATCCGTCGGGCCAGTAGGCGATCGGCCAGGACTGCACCGGTACGGCCTTGCCGTCCGCGTCGGTGACCGCGAACTTCTGGTCCTCCTGGTAGACGCCCTTGGGCCAGGGGACACCGACGGTGGAGCCGGGCGCGGCACCGAGGCCGCCGTCCTCCAGCCAGTCCAGGGTCACGGGAGAGTCGTCGGCCTCGGCGGCTCTCGGCGCGGCCTGCGCGTCCTTGGTCCCTAGCGCCCAGCTGAACTGCGCGGCGGCACCGGCGACGGCGGCGGCTTTGAGGATGGACCTGCGGGGGATGGGGGACATGGCCGTTCCTTTCCATGGACGGGCTGGTCAGGGGCATGACAGAGAGAGGTGCGACGCCGGGGGCGCCGACCCTGTGACAAGGGCACCGCTCGTCAGCGGCGCCGGTAGCGCTCCTCCACGGCGACGGCCGCCGCCGCGACGGCCCCGAGCACGGGGACCGCCAGCGGTGCGACGAACCCCGCGGTCAGGGCCACGACGGCCAGACCGGCGATGATCAGGAAGGACCCGGCGGGGTCGCGCAGGGTCCGCCGTACGGCGTCGGCGAGCAGCGCGCGCCAGGAGGCGCCCGGCGTCCAGACCGCCGTCGCGCGCAGCCCGGCCACCACGAGGCCGATCAGCGCCAGGAGTCCGACGGCTCCGACGAGCGGCCCGCCGGGGATCCCGGCCCGGGCGGCCTGGACGTCCACCCAGACCGCGGCGGCCGCGGCCCATCCGGCGACTCCGACGAGCCACCCGCGGCGCACGGCCGTACGGAAGTCCGCGGCGAACTCCCGCCAGCCGCCCGCCTCATGGCCCGTCCGGCGCCGCAGATGCCGGGCGCCGGCGGCGAAGGCCGCGGGGTAGGTGACGAGCCCGAGACAGCCCACGGCGATCCAGACGCCGGTGAGCAGGGTCTCGGCGAAGACCGCGAAGCGCTCACCGCCGAACACCGACGCCCTGCGGGCCTTCACACGCGCTTGCGCCATGCTGACCGCCTCACTTCAGTCCGGACGTGGCCATGCCGTCGATGAGGTAGCGCTGGAAGGCCATGAAGAAGGCGATGACCGGGATCAGCGCCACCAGCGACATCGCGATCATGCTGCCGTAGTTGGAGATGCCCTCCTGGTCGCGGAACATCATCAGGCCGAGCGAGACGGTGTACTTGTCGGGGGTGTTGAGGTAGATCAACGGCCCCATGAAGTCGTTCCAGGCGTTGATGAAGGTGAAGATCGCGCTGGTGATGAGGGCGGGCCGGCACAGCGGCAGCACGATCGACCAGTAGGTCCGCAGGTGCCCGCAGCCGTCCAGCTTGGCGGCCTCGTCCAGCTCGCGCGGCAGCCCGCGCATGAACTGCACCATCAGGAAGACGAAGAACGCCTCCGTGGCGAGGAACTTGCCGGCCACGAGCGGCACCAGCGTGTCGACCAGTTCCAGCTTGCGGAACATCACGTACTGCGGGATGAGCAGGACGTGGTACGGCAGCAGCAGCGTGCCGATCATCAGCGTGAACAGCAGGTTCCGCCCGGCGAACCTGATCTTGGCGAAGGCGTAGGCGGTCAGCGAGCTGGACAGCACGACACCGGCCACGGCGAGACCGGCGTAGATCAGCGAGTTGACGAAGAAGGTGCTGATGGAGATGCCGGAGATGCCGTCGGCCAGACCGGAGAAGTTCGCCCAGATCGGCTTGGCCGGCAGCAGGTCGATGCTGGCGATGATGTCCTTGCTCGGCTTGAACGAGGCACCGAGGACCCAGATCACCGGGTACAGGATGACCGCGAGGATGACGAGCGCGCCCACGTGCCAGGCGATCGATCCGAAGCGCCGCCGCTCGTTCGCGGTGCGCACGACAGGGCTGGTGGCGGTGGTCACTTGGCGGCCTCCTCGTAGTGCACCCACTTCTTCTGCGACCAGAACAGGACCGCCGTGACCAGCGCCACCGCCAGCACCAGCGTCCAGGCCATCGCGGCGGCGAAGCCCATCTGGGCCTCCTTGAAGCCCTTCTGGTAGAGGTAGCAGGTGTAGACGAGGGTGGCGTCGGCCGGCCCGCACTGGGTGTTGGAGACGACATAGGCGGAGCCGAACACCTGGAACGCGTGGATGGACTCCAGCAGCACGTTGAAGAAGAGCACCGGGGAGATCATCGGCAGCGTGATGTTCCAGAACCGCCGCAGGGGCCCGGCCCCGTCCATCTCGGCGGCCTCGTACAGCTCCTGCGGGACCTGCTTGAGGCCGGCCAGGAAGATGACCATCGGCGCGCCGAACTGCCAGACGCTCAGGGCCACCAGGGAGTACAGGACGTAGTCGGGGTTGCCGATCCAGCCGCCCACGTCGACGCCGAAGATCTTCTGCGTGCGGTCCACGATCGCGTCGTCCGAGAACAGCGCCCGCCACACGAAGCCCACGGAGACGCTGGCGCCGATGAGCGAGGGCATGTAGAACGCGGCCCGGTACAGGCCCTGTCCGCGCCGCTTCTGCGCGAGCAGCATGGCGACGCCCAGGGCCAGCAGCAGCTTGAGCGGGGTGGCCACGACGACGTACTTGAGCGTGACCTCCACCGACTTCTGCCAGCGCGGGTCCTGGAACATCGTCGTGAAGTTGTCGAGCCCTACCCACTCGGGCGGGGTGAACAGGTTGTACCGGGTGAACGCGTAGTACAGCGACGCGATCATCGGCCCCGCCGTGAGGACCAGGAACCCCGCGATCCACGGCGACATGAAGAGGTAGCCGACGAGGTTCTCGCGGCGCCGCCCGCGCCGCCCGGCGGCAGGAGCGGCGGGCCGCTTCTTCGCCGGGCGCACGGGCGCTTCCTTGACGAGCGTCATGGTGGTACGTCCCCTCAGCCCGCGAACGCGGCCTTGGCCTCGCCGAACAGCGCCTTGGCCGCGTCGGCCGGCTTGGTCTTGCCCTGGGAGACCTCGCCGCCGATGCGCAGGAACGCCGCCTCGATGACATCGGCGCCCGACGGGTGCGGGGTGATCTTCCCGAGCACGCCGGCCTTGGCCACCTCTTCCTCGTAGGCCTTGACGCCCTTGTTGTTGGCGTCGGTGGGCACGAAGGCGTCGTACTGCTCGGTCGTGGCGAGGATGCCGCGGTCGTAGCCCATGATCTTGCCGACCTCGGGGTCGTGGACCATGAAGGAGATGAACTGGGCGGCTTCCTTGGGGTGCTTGGTCCCGGCGAAGGCGCTCAGCATCAGCGAGCCGAGGTACTGGCCGGTGTTCTTGCCGTCCGTGGTGGGGATCGGCGCGAGCCCGTAGTCCGACTCGCCCTCGCCCTCGTAGCGGATGGAGAAGTTGTCCCAGGTGAACTCGGACGCGGCGAGCCCGGCCGACAGACCCGACTTGGGCTGGACCTGCTCGATCTTCTTCGGGTCGGCGACCAGACCGGACTTCACGCGCTTGTACGCGTCCGTCCACCACTGCGTCAGATCGTCCTCGGTGAAGCCGAGATCGGAGTCGGTGAAGAAGGCCTTGCCGTTCTGACGCAGATACAGGTCGTAGAGATACATGATGGCGTGGTAGCCGGTGTCACCGGCGATCTTCAGCTTGTCCTGGATCGTCTGGAGCGCGGCGAAGTACTCGTCCCAGGTCCAGCCGAACTTCGCCTCGACGCCCGCCTTCTTGAAGGCCTTGAGGTCGATGACGAGTGCCATGGTGTTGGCGCCGACGGGGATACCGAGCTGCTTGCCGTCGACCTGACCGTTCGCCAGAACACCGTTGCGGAAGTTGTCCAGGCTCAGATTCCCGGAGTCCGCCTGCGTCTTGAGATCCAGCAGAACACCGCGCTTGTCGTACTTGCGCAGGAAACCGACCGCATTCTGGAAAACGTCCGGCGGATTACCACCGGAGGCCTGGGTCTGGAACTTCTCCCAGAACGCCTGATAGTCGGTGAATTCAGGCTTGATCTTGATCTTCGGGTACTTCTTCTCGAAGAGCGCGATCGTCTTCTTGATGGCGATGGTGCGCGGCTCGCCACCCCACCACGCGTAACGGAGTGTCACGGTCCCGTCTCCGGAACCGCTGCTGTCACCACCGCACCCGGTCGTCGCGGCCAGTCCCAGCGTCGCCGCTGTAGCCCCGGCCGCCTTGAGGATCGTTCGCCTCTCAACATTCCTGCTGGTTCCCACAGTCGGACCCCTCCCCGCAGCGTCGCCGCCTGCATGAATCGTTTCAAGTAAGCGCTTGCTGGCACAAGTTACGGAGGGGCCGGAGGTGCGTCAATGATTCGGACAGGAATTTCTTGAGAGTGTGGTGAGAAGCCGGAGCGCCTCCAACCACCCTGCGGGATGCGGAAACTGACGACATCCCAGGTGAGAGACGCGGGATCGACCGGTCGAACACGACACAGGCTGTCGTACGAGATCGGCGGGCGGCCGGAAAACAACGCGCGGCGGGGGTCCTCGGGGCGGAGGGTCACGCGGGGCGGAGCCGGTCGACCCGGACCTCGCGTCCGTCCGTACACACGCCGACGGCCCGTCCGCGATCTCGCAGACGGGCCGTCGGTCCGGGTGGGCGATACTGGGTTCGAACCAGTGACCTCTTCGGTGTGAACGAAGCGCTCTCCCACTGAGCTAATCGCCCGGACGCAGGAAGAACATTACCCCATGTCAGGGGGTGCCCTGCGTCATGTCACGGGACGTGACGCAGGGGGTCCGAACGCCCTGATCCCCCACTGGCGCCGGCTCCCGCCGGAGGCCCCACGGGTCACCCGGTGGACGCGACCGCACCCGCGAGGCGGCCCGCCTGGGCGGGCCGGGCACGTGCCCCGACGGCATCCGCGGCCCAGCCTGCGGGCTGCGGGCTGCGGGCTGCGGGCTGCGGGCTGCGGGCTGCGGGCTGCGGGCTGCGGGCTGCGGGCTGCGGGCTGCGGCACCATGCCCCGTTGCCCTCTTGCGAGACGCCATCATGCCGGTGACCTGCGGTGACAGCCTGGGCCCCGTGCGCCGCTCACTGGTCCTTGATGTTCCAGGGCATCTCGAAGCCGAACTTCCAGAGGTAGACCCCGAGGATCGCGGCGATGAGCACCAGGCCGATCGAGGTCAGGATGATGTTGCGTCGGCGCACCTTGGGATCGAGGGCGCGCTGGGCCGCCTCGGTCACCTTCCGCTTGGTCCAGCGCAGCACGAGCTGGGCCCAGACGAACTCGGTCGCCCAGATCGCCATACCGCCGAAGATCACGACCCAGCCGGGTCCCGGCAGCGGCAGCATGATGATGCCGGCGACCACGACCGCGAGGCCGATCACGAAGATCAGGACCTGCCAGCTCAGGTGCAGCAGCCGCCGCGATTTCACGAACTCGGGCGCCCGGGAGCCGAGCCCCTGTCCCTCCGGCGCTTCGTCCGCCTTCTCGTCGCTCTGCTCGTCGGATGCCACGGCGACCTCGCGCGGCTCGTCACTCCCCGTATTCATACAGCCAAACCCTACCGGAGAGAAACCGGTCACCGGAATGGTCGTACCTCCGCAAGGGGTTCTCGGCCGGAAGAGTTACGTAAAGGCACGCAAAACACTCAGAGGGGTTTACAACGGCACCGTAGGTGGCATGTCGATTTCGCCGACGTGCGAATCCCCGAGCGCACACTGAGCGAAAGGCCCTGGCGCTTATGAACACCACGGTCAGCTGCGAGCTGCACCTGCGCCTCGTTGTGTCGAGCGAGTCCTCCCTGCCTGTCCCCGCAGGCCTGCGGTACGACACGGCCGACCCCTACGCCGTGCACGCCACCTTCCACACCGGAGCCGAGGAGACCGTCGAGTGGGTGTTCGCCCGCGACCTCCTCGCGGAGGGCCTCCACCGGCCCACCGGAACCGGCGACGTCCGAGTCTGGCCGTCGCGCAGTCACGGTCAGGGCGTCGTCTGCATCGCCCTGAGCTCCCCTGAGGGCGAGGCACTGCTCGAGGCCCCGGCGCGGGCCCTGGAGTCCTTCCTGAAGCGGACGGACGCCGCCGTGCCCCCGGGCACCGAGCACCGCCACTTCGATCTGGATCAGGAGCTCTCGCACATCCTGGCGGAAAGCTAGGGGGCGAGACCGCACAGAGCCGCCCGGCGCCGTCCACTCGGGGAGACGGCTCGGGCTCGTACAACCGCATAGGGAATGACAGGCGCCGTGGCTGCGGAGCGCTCCGCAGCCACGGCGCCTGTCGTGCGGCCCGTCACCGAGGCCCGGCGAGCCGTTACCATCGGCCAGCATCGGCGGGCGTCCGCCCGACCCCCAGGCCAGGGAGCGAATCGTGCTGATCACCCACGACACCCGGTGCGCACTCGACACCGTGGTCGATCTGGTGAACACCGCACCGGAGGACGACGCGGCGCCGGACGCACTGCCGGACGTCGCGGCGCTCGCGGATTTCGTACGAAACCACGAAATCAGTGATGTCGGGGTGCTCTCGGAGTTCGACCTGTCGGCGGTGCGCAAGATCCGCGGCCGGTTCGCCTCGGTCTTCGCCGCCCCGGACGCCCGGGCCGCCGCGAACCTCATCAACGACCTGGTTGCCGCCGCGGGCACCACACCCCAGCTCACGGACCACGACGGCTACGACTGGCACGTGCACTACTTCGCCCCCGGCGCCTCGGTGGCCGACCACCTGGCGGCCGACTGCGGGATGGCACTGGCGTTCTTCGTGGTGGCCGGTGAGCAGGAGCGGCTGCGGCGCTGTGAGGCCCCCGACTGCCGGCGGGCCTTCGTCGACCTCTCCCGGAACCGCTCCCGCCGGTACTGCGACAGCCGGACCTGCGGTAACCGTCTGCATGTGGCCGCTTACCGGGCACGACGCAAGGAGGCCGCGGGCTGACGCCCGGTCGGCGCCTGCGACGTGATCCCCGGCGGGTGGCGCCGGGGATCACGGGTACGGCTCAGAGCAGCAGCAGGTCGTGCAGCGCAGCCATGAGCAGCAGACACCCGATCACCGCAAGGAAGATCATCAGCGGTGGCTGGGAAAGGGCGAAAAGGCATCCACGCGGCTCGTCCTGCTGCGGCGCGGTGTCGCTCTGTGTCGTGTCCAGCATCTCGCCGCGATGATGACGCAGCCGGGACCCCCGACGCGATCAACACGCCCGGAATGGGCGGGAGTTCGCCGAATTCCGTGATGTCCGTTTCGGATCGTGATCACTTGCGGACGGGCCCGGATCCCCCTGCGAACGTTTCAGTCCGTCAGCCGGGCGTCATATGCCGTGCTTCTTGAGGATGGCCTCGATGTCGCTGAAGTCGTCCGTGGCGGTCTCGGCGGTCCCGCGTTTGCCCGCGGGGCGCGCCGCCGGGGTGCGGACGGCCGGGCCGAGCGAGGGCGCCGACGCGGTGGGGGCCAGCGCCTCCTGGGACCCGGCACCCCGGGCCGCCTTGCGCTCCTTGCGGGTGCCGCCCCGGCGGCGCTCCACCGCGCGTGTGGTCGAGAACAGCACCCACGACAGACCGAGCACGCCGAAGCCCGCCCAGGCCGTCGGGCTGAACGCGGTGTCCGCGAGCCAGTCGACCACGCCGGTCATCACCAGGCCGAGCGGGACGAGGGAGTAGGCGGCGATACGGGTGGCCGCCAGGAAGCGCTTGCGGTACGCGGAGACCGCCGCGATGCCCAGGCCGGCCGCGGCGACTGCGGAACAGACGGTCTCGGCAATCATCCGGCCCTCCAGGCGGGGTTCGACGGTCTCTGTGCCACTTCGTCACTGTCCATCCTGCACCCCTTGGCCCCCGCCGAGCCATCCTCCGGCAGGACATCAGGGACATCTCCGGGTCGGCTCCTCCGGAGGTGCCGGTCGGGGTCGTACCCACGGAGCAGGCGGCTCCGGAAGCCGCAGGCGGGTACGGCAGAGCTGTCGAGGCGGCGGGGGAGCGGTGACATCCGCCTCCGGGAGGCGGCCGGGGAGCGGCCACGTCCGCGTGGCCGGGGGTGATGCGGCCCGGTGGGGCGGAGCTGGGAGACTGGGGGCATGAGCGACCCCTCCCCCGCCCGCCCCGCCGCGCCCGTTCTCGACGTGTGGTGCGAGTTGCAGTGCTCCGACTGCCGTGACGCCCTGGACGACGTCCGGGCGCTGCGGGCCCGCTACGGCGACCGTCTGGAGCTGCGGCTGCGGCACTTCCCGCTGGAGAAGCACAAGCACTCCTTCGCCGCCGCGCAGGCCGCCGAGGAAGCGCTGGAGCAGGGCAAGGGCTGGGAGTACACCGAGGCCGTGCTCGCGCGGGTCGAGGAGCTGGACCGTAGGGGGGAACCCTTCCTGGTCGAGGTCGCCCGCGAACTGGGCCTGGACGCCGAGGAGTTCGACACCGCGCTGATCGACGGCCGGCACATCCTGATCGTGGACGCCGACCAGGCCGAGGGCAAGGCGATCGGCGTGACCGGCACCCCGACGTACGTCATCGACGGCGAGCGGCTGGACGGCGGCAAGAGCCAGGACGGGCTGCGCGAGCGGATCGAGCAGATCGCCGACCGGCTGCTCGCCGAGCAGGACTGAGACCGCCTCACCGCAGGCTCTTGCAGCCGGGCAGGTCCGCGTCCGTCGCCAGAGCAGGCTCTTGCAGCCGGGCACAACCGCGTCCGTCGTCAGAGCAGGCTTTTGTACATCGAGTAACCCACCGTCTCGTAGCCGAGCGACTCGTACAGCCGTTCGGCCGGTGTGTTGCCCGCGAAGACGTTCAGGCCCAGGACCCGGCGACCGGCGGCGATCACCTGGCCCTCGGCGAGCAGCATCAGGGAACGGCCGTGCCCGCGGCCGCGGAAGGGCTCCTCGGTCTCGACGTCGTAGACGAACGCCTTGTCGGCGATGAACTCCACCCACAGGAACCCGACCCGGACGCCGTCGTGCTCCAGCACGCTGTACAGCGCCTCCTCGGTCGCGAGGCCGCGCGCCACCAGCTGTTGGTGGTCCTTGCGCGACCTCGCCCTCGCCTCGGTCTCGGGCACCCCGCGCTCGCTCCAGTCCCGGGCGTACTCCTCGATGCCGCGCTCCGCCCACGGCCCGAACTCGGCCTGCGTCATGGGCCTGCTCCGGCTGCCCGCGGGCAGTTCGGGCGCGGTGGTGCCGAGCGGCTTCTCCATGCCGCGGTTGCGGTGGACGTACCCGAGCGCGCCGGCGAGCCGCAACGCGGGCGCGGCGGTGGCCGGGACCCTGATCTCCACCTGCCGGCAGCCCCAGCCGCGCGCCACCTCCTCGGCGGCGAGCGCGGCGACCGCGCCCCGGCCGCGCCCGCGGTCCGGTTCGTCGATCCGCAGGTCCCTGATCTGGGCGACGACCGGCCCGAAGGACGGGTGGGTCGCCAGGTGTATCGCTCCGACGGGACGGCTGTTCACGCACACCGAGTAGTGGCGGGACAGCGCCCCGTCGGCCCCGCGCTGAAGCGGCTCGGTCGGCCGCAGGGTGGTGGTCATCACCGGAGTTCTACCCGCTGCCGAGCGCCGGGGCAGCCCAATATCGCGGCCCTTTACGGCCTCTTACGGGTACGGCCTCTCA
The DNA here is from genome assembly GCF_058382285.1 of Streptomyces sp. LS-MS-L19. Lineage (NCBI taxonomy): Bacteria > Bacillati > Actinomycetota > Actinomycetes > Kitasatosporales > Streptomycetaceae > Streptomyces > Streptomyces sp. LS-MS-L19. The sequence continues at coordinate 1,794,301 of NZ_JBYCLL010000001.1, forward strand.
CGACCCGACCCTCACGGCCTCTCACGGATCGAGGTCGTCCCCGGCCCGCTCGTCGAAGATCCGCATGGCCTTGGCGGTCACCGGCCCCGGCGCGCCCGGCAGTTCGCGCGCGTCGACGCGGTGCACGGCCTGGACGTCCCGCAGGGTCGAGGTCAGGAACACCTCGTCGGCCCGCTCCAGGACGTCCAGCGGCAGGTCGGTCTCCTTGGCGCCGGTCCATTCGACGGTCAACGCGCGCGTGATGCCCGCGAGGCAGCCGGAGGCGAGCGGCGGGGTGTGGATCTCGCCGTCGAGCACGACGAACACGTTCGACCCGGTGCCCTCGCACAACTGCCCGACGGTATTGGCGAACAGCGCTTCGGACGCGCCCCGCTCACGCGCGCGTGCGAGCGCGACCACGTTCTCGGCGTACGAGGTCGTCTTGAGGCCGGTGAGGGCGCCACGCTCGTTGCGCGTCCACGGGACGGTGATCACGGCCGTGGAGTCGGGCCGCGGCGCGGACTCGCCGAGGGCGACCACCAGGGTCGGCCCGTGGTCACCGCGGTCGGACCCCAGCGGACCATGGCCCCCGGTGTAGGTGATGCGCAGCCGTCCGAGCGGCATCGGGTTGGCTTCGAGTACGGCCGCGCAGGCACGACGGACCTCGTCGTGGTCCGGATCGGGCAGCCCGAGCCCGCGCGCCGACAGGGTCAGCCGGTCGAGATGCCGGGTGAGCGCGAAGAGCCTGCCGTCCACCGCCTTCACGGTCTCGAAGATGCCGTCGCCCACGGTCAGCCCGTGGTCGAAGACCGAGACGCGGGCGGCCTCGATGTCCTGCAGCCCGCCGTCGAGCCAGATCTTCACGTCAGGGTCCCTCCACTCACCTCGTACGTCCCCGACGCTACCGCGAGCAGCCGGGCCGCCTTCAGCTCGGTCTCCCGCCACTCCCCCTCGGGGTCGGAACCCCAGGTGATCCCGGCGCCGGTACCGAAACGCAGCACTCCTTCACCGCGGTCGATCCAGAAGGTGCGGATGCCGACGGCCAGCTCCCCGGTCCCCCGGTCGGCGGCGACCCACCCGATCCCCCCGCAGTACGGCCCGCGGGGCGCGGTCTCCAGTTCGTCGATGATCCGCAGCGCACTGGACTTGGGCGCGCCGGTGACCGAGCCGGGCGGGAACGCGGCGCCGAGCAGCTCGGCCCAGCCGGCGCCCTCCCGCAGCTCCCCCCGCACGGTCGACACGAGATGGACCAGACCCGGATGCTTCTCCACGGCACACAGATCGGGGACGGTGACACTGCCGGTGGCGCACACCCGCCCCAGGTCGTTGCGGACCAGGTCCACGATCATCACGTTCTCGGCGTAGTCCTTGGCGAGCAGGTCGTCCTCGGTCCGCCCGGTCCCCTTGATCGGCCCCGACTCCACGACCCGCCCGGCCCGGCGCAGGAACAGCTCGGGGGACGCGGTGGCGATCTCCACCCCGTACCCGGGCAGCCGAATCGTTCCTGCGTATGGCGCCGGGTTGCCGCGGGCCAGCAGCGCGGTCAGCGCGTCCACGTCGGCGCCGGGCGCGAGGGGCGCGCTCAGGACCCGGCAGAGGTTGGCCTGATAGACCTCGCCGGTGGCGATGCGCTCACGAATCCGCCGTACGGCCGCCGTGTACGCGGCGCGATCAAGAGACGACGTCCAGTCACCGACCCCCGGTCCGTGCCACGCCCCCGGCACCGGAGCGGGCACCGGCTCCTGGCGTACGTCGGCGAAGCGGGCACAGGTGAGACCGCCCTCGAAGTCCGCGGCGACGGCCCAGAAACCGCGGGAGTCCAGGGCCGCGGGGTCGCTGGTGACATCGAGGAGACCGGTGGCGACGCGGTCGCCGAAACGGGCGAGAGGAGCGAGGTCGAGCACGGGGTCGAGTCTATGGCGGGTGTCACGCAGGTGACCTGGCCATGTCCTTCAGGGCGCCCTGACCACGTACGTCGACATGCGCACCGCAGCACGCTGCGCAAACGCGTTTTTGTACTGGCCCCGGAATCCGCTAGAGTTCAACTCGTCGCCGGGCCGCGCAAGCGGATCGGAAGGACAGGCGAACGTAGCTCAGTTGGTAGAGCGCAACCTTGCCAAGGTTGAGGTCGCGAGTTCGAACCTCGTCGTTCGCTCGGAAGAGCAAGGGGGATCATCCCGACCCCCCAACACTCCTGGTGGAGTGGCCGAGAGGCGAGGCAACGGCCTGCAAAGCCGTCTACACGGGTTCAAATCCCGTCTCCACCTCCAAGGACGATTAGCTCAGCGGGAGAGCGCTTCCCTGACACGGAAGAGGTCACTGGTTCAATCCCAGTATCGTCCACTGGATCTTCGACGGTTCACCGAAGGTCTGACCCGCGCGATTAGCTCAGCGGGAGAGCGCTTCCCTGACACGGAAGAGGTCACTGGTTCAATCCCAGTATCGCGCACGCAGCAGACACGATCATGATCGTGGTTTCCCGCGCGATTAGCTCAGCGGGAGAGCGCTTCCCTGACACGGAAGAGGTCACTGGTTCAATCCCAGTATCGCGCACACACCGAAGCCCCCGGCCCTGCGGCCGGGGGCTTCTTCGTCTCTGATCGGCGTCAGCTGGAGAACAGCATGTGGCCGAAGCCGCGGTTGCGGTGGTGGCCGCCGTGATGACCGCCGTGGCCGCCGTAGTGACCGCCGCCGTGCTGCGGGGCGCCCCAGGCCGGTGCGCCGGGCTGGGCCGGGTACTGCGGAGCGGCCGGCGGCGGTGGAACGGCGGGGCCGCCGGCCCACTGGCCCTCCAGACGGGTCAGCGCCTCCAGCTCGCCGTAGTCGAGAAAGATCCCGCGGCAGCCGCTGCACTGCTCGATCTGGACACCGTTGCGGTTGTACGTGTGCATCGGTGCATGACACTTCGGACACTGCATCGTCGGCTCAACTCCTCGCCGGTTGATCCTGCTTAGCGTTACGCCAGGACAGACTCTGTCCGGCTCTGGTCGGTTGCACCCTACTTCGCGAAACCGCTCGCCAACTCCGGCGGGGTGGAACCCATTCGCTCGCAGGCCTCGACGACCGCGTGCTCCACGTCGTCCAGCGGCCGGCCGGCGTCGATCGCCTTGGCCACGGCACGGGCCGCCGTCTGCACGGTGAGGGCGCGGGCCGGGACGTCCAGGGCGGGCCAGGGGTCGCCGTCGGGGGGTACGGCCGGCCCGCCGGCCGCGCGGTAGGCGGCGAGGAAGAGGCCCCAGTCCTCGGGGGACAGCAGACCGCAGGCGTACCAGGCGGCGGGACGGGCGAGGTCCCAGGCGGGCTCTCCCACGCCGAGATCGTCGACGTCGATGAGACGCCAGGGGCCGTCCGGGGCGGGGTGACGGACGAGTTGCCCGAGGTGCAGGTCGCCGTGGCAGAGGGTCGTGGTGTCCCGCATGGGGGTCTCGGCGCGGGCCCAGGGCGGCAGCGCGGACCAGGCACGGAGGACGGGGGCGACGGCAGGGTGCTCGCTCTGCCGGGCCGCCTTGAGCAGCCTGGCAACGGCGAGGGCCGCCTTCACCGGGCCCCGCATGGGGGGCAGGCCGGGTGGGGCGGGGGTGCGGTGGAGGCGGGCGAGGAGGGTGGCGGCGGCCTCCCAGGGGGCGGCGTCCGGATCCTCCGGGTCCACGGGCTCACCGTACGGCCAGAAACTGACGAGCCTGCCGTGCAGGTCGACGTGCGTCGCGTGCAGGGGGGACAGGAGGATGCCGTTGAGCTGGGCGGCCATGGTGAGGCGCGGAGCGAGATCTGCGGGGGCCGTGTCGGGGGCGTGCGCCTTCGCGACGGTGCCGGCGTGCCGGACGACGGTGGCGTCGGGGCGATCAGCGAGGGTGGCTGCGCCGCAGGGACAGGCCACCGGGTCACCTGAGTGAGCCTCGGCTCTGACTCTGAGGGTGAGCTGGGTGAGGAGGGGGTGTTGCGTCACGGGGCTCCCTCGGCGACGTGAGGTCTGGCGCCTCAGTATGTGCCGGGTGCGGTTGAGCGGGTGCCTACGGGGGTGCCGGGTGCGGTTGAGCGGGTGCCTACGGGGGTGCCGGGTGCGGTTGAGCGGGTGCCTACGGGGGTGCCGGATTCGGTTGTCGGGCGGGTGCGGGCAAGTGGGGGCTGGTCGCGCAGTTCCCCGCGCCCCCGCTGCGCTGGGCTTGGGCCGGGCGCCTACCGGGGTGCCGGGTCCGGTGATCGGGCGGCTACGGGTGCGTTGTGGCTGGTCGCGCAGTTCCCCGCGCCCCTAGGGAGTTGCAGTTGGCCTGCGCCGCGGCGGGACCGTCAGCCGCTGGCGCCCGCCCTCGACGGACCGTTGGCCTCCCGCGTCCGCCCCCACGCACCGGTCGCCGCGTACGGCGTGAAGGGGACGGGGTGGGGGGTGTCCGCCCGCAGCGGCCGGCGTCAAGAACCGAGGACATCTCAAGGGGCCGAGCCGCCGGACCGAGGACGGATACCCCCCACCCCGGCACCGACCCAACCACCGGACCGGATGCGCTACGCACGCCCCCACCGGACAGCAAGGGGCCGCCGCAGGCATCCAGGGGCGCGGGGAACTGCGCAAAACGCCAGCCCCCACCCACCCCGCGGACAAAAACGGCCCAACCGCCGGAGGCAAAAGCAATGCCGGCGCAGCTCCCCAGCTGCGCCGGCATTTTGCCGTCCGCCGCACCCCCGTCCCCACGGGGTTTCATGGGTGGATGTCCCCGCCCGGACCGCTCTTCCGGGCCTGGGGTCGCCGCTCAGCGCCCCAGCATCACTCCCACGGACGACGCCTGTGTGGCCACTGTCTCCCAGCCGTCGAAGACGACGAGGAGCAGGACCGCCAGGGGAAGGGCCATGAGCGTCGCCACCAGCGGGTGACGGCGGCCCGTACGGCGGGGCTGACGTGTGCGGGACAGTGTCCGCGGTGCCGTAAGAGCCATGGTCCCTCTCCTGACCGTTCTGTTGTCGTTGGCAGCGGCGGGTGTCTGACCTCGGGGGACGAGTGCTGCACCCGCCGCTTGACCTCAAATCTAGGCGTCACGGCCCTCCGGCACGTCATGCCCTCGTACCGATTGCCGGGCCTCCCCGAGGATGAGCCGTCACCGGTGACGTACTCCCGTGGGTGGAGACGAGGACCTAGGTCTCCGGGTCTTCCCGGAGGGGGCGCCCGGTCTGTGCCGCTTTCTCCGAGCTGTCCTCACGCGGCACCGGCTGCTCGACCAGCGCCAGCACCCGCGTCGCCATGAAACGGGCCGTCCGGACCACCGAGCCGTTCCGCGTGACTTCGCTCACTTCCACCACGCCTCGGCGTACCGCCGTCTCCACCCGGCGGCCCGCCCTGCTCGCCACCACCTCATATGTGCGCGTCGTGTCACCTGCGTCCACGACTATCTCCACACGATCACCCTTCACGGGTTCAATCCCCCTTCTGTGACGGGTGGTTGGGATCACAGTCGACTCGAAGTCACCCTGTCCGCCGACCCCCTGACCACCCCTCAAGTCTCCCACCCGGCACTGACAATCCATCGGGACGAGAGGGCGCGGCCTCTGCGCGCGGCGGGCCGTGGAAACGTAAGCTGTCGCTCGTCACACGGACCGGGCAGCGGGGATGGACATGGCGATGATGCGCCTGAGGCGCGAGGACCCGCGCGTCGTCGGCTCGTTCAGGCTTCACAGACGGCTGGGCGCGGGCGGGATGGGTGTCGTCTACCTGGGCTCCGACCGCAAGGGGCAGCGGGTCGCGCTGAAGGTCATCCGGCCCGATCTCGCCGAGGACCAGGAGTTCCGGTCGCGCTTCGCGCGCGAGGTCTCCGCCGCCCGGCGGATCCGCGGCGGCTGCACGGCCCGGCTCGTCGCGGCGGACCTCGAAGCGGACCGTCCGTGGTTCGCCACCCAGTACGTGCCCGGCCCCTCCCTGCACGACAAGGTCGCCGACGAGGGTTCCCTCGGTGCGGCCGAGGTCGCCTCGATCGGCGCCGCCCTCTCGGAGGGGCTCGTCGCCGTGCACGAGGCGGGGGTGGTGCACCGCGACCTCAAGCCGTCGAACATCCTGCTCTCCCCCAAGGGCCCCCGGATCATCGACTTCGGCATCGCCTGGGCGACCGGGGCCTCCACCCTCACCCACGTCGGCACCGCCGTCGGCTCCCCCGGCTTCCTCGCCCCGGAGCAGGTGCGCGGGGCCGCGGTGACGCCGGCCACGGACGTGTTCTCGCTCGGCGCGACCCTGGCGTACGCCTCGATGGGCGACTCGCCCTTCGGGCACGGCAGTTCCGAGGTGATGCTGTACCGCGTGGTGCACGAGGAGGCGCAGCTGCACGGCGTGCCCGACGCGCTGGCCCCCCTGGTCCGCGCCTGTCTGGCGAAGGATCCCGAGGAGCGGCCCAGCACCCTCCAACTGTCGCTGCGCCTCAAGGAGATCGCGGCCCGTGAGGCGCAGGGCCTGCCCGATCTGCGCCCGCCCGCTCCGCGCGCCGCCGAGGCGGACCGGCCCACCGGACGGCTCGCCGACACCTACCCCGACCGGCCCGCGCAGCGCCGCCCGCAGGGGCAGTCGGGCACGCAGGGCAGTCGCGGGGACAGCCCGTCGCGTGGTTCCGGTCCCGCGCGCAACGGCACTCCGCCGCGCGGTGGCGTCCCGTCCCGCGGCGGCAGCGGGCCCGTACGCGGCACCGGCGCCCCCGCGCCTCGCTCCGGCGGGCCCCGGCCCACTCCGGCCGGGCGCAACACCACGCGCTCCGGCAGCGGCAGCCGCCCCGCACCGCGCAGCGGAACCGGGCGCCCCGCATCGCGGAACACCGGTACGGGACGTCGGCCCGCCAACCCGCGCCTGCTGCGCCAGCGGTTGTTCGTGTTCGTCGTGGTCACGCTGTTCGTGGCGCTCGGCATCGCGGCGGCCCAGGGGTGTCAGGGACCGTCGCGCGGGCTCGGCGGCGACAGCGGCGTCGTACGGGACCAACGGCAGGGGCAGGTGCACGCGCCGCCGCTGCGGACGCCGGCTGAGCCGGAGCAGCCGGCCGGCGGGACGGGCTGAGCGCGGCGTCCGGCCCGGCACCGCCGCGCACCTGGGCTCAGGCCTGCGGCCGTCCCGTGGCCACCGCGTAGAACGCGACCGCGGCCGCCGCACCCACGTTCAGGGAGTCGACGCCGTGGGCCATCGGGATGCGGACCCATTCGTCGGCGGCGACCAGGGCCTGGGTGGTGAGGCCGTCGCCCTCGGCACCGAGCATCAGGGCGACCCGGTCCATCTTGTGCGGGGCGGCCTCGTCGAGGGTCTTGGCCTTGGCGTCCGGGGTGAGGGCGAGCAGGGTGAAGCCGGCCTCGCGGACCGAGTCCAGGCCCTTGGGCCAGGTGTCGAGACGGGCGTAGGGGACGGAGAAGACCGCGCCCATGGAGACCTTGACGCTACGGCGGTACAGGGGGTCGGCGCAGTCCGGCGAGAGCAGGACCGCGTCCATGCCGAGCGCCGCCGCCGAGCGGAAGATGGCGCCGATGTTGGTGTGGTCGTTGACGGACTCCATGACCACCACGCGACGGGCGGTCTGGAGCAACTCGGCCGCCGTGGGCAGCGGTTTGCGCTGCATGGAGGCGAGCGCGCCGCGGTGCACGTGGTAGCCGGTGACCTGTTCGGCGAGTTCGGGGCTCACCGCGTAGACGGGGGCGGGGAGTTCGTCGATGACGTCCCGCATGACGTCGACCCACTTGGCGGACAGCAGCATGGAACGCATCTCGTAGCCCGCGTCCTTGGCCCGGCGGATGACCTTCTCGCCCTCGGCGATGAACAGGCCCTCGGCGGGTTCGCGCTTGCGGCGCAGTTCCACGTCGGTCAGGCCCGTGTAGTCGCGCAGGCGCGGGTCGTCGGGGTCCTCGACGGTGATGAGATCGGCCACAGGGTGATACTGCCTTGTCCTGGGTGCGGTGCCAACGGCTGGGAACGGGTTGTGTTACCCCGGGTTACGCCGACGGCCGGTTTCCTACGGCGACGACCTCGCCGACGACGATGACGGCCGGGGGCTTCACGTCCTCTGCGACGACCACCTCGCCGACCGTCGCCAGGGTGGCGTCGACCCGGCGCTGGGCGGCCGTCGTGCCCTCCTGGACCAGGGCGACCGGGGTGTCCGGCGACTTGCCGTGGGCCACCAGGGTCTCGGCGATCTTGCCGATCTTGTCGACGCCCATGAGGATGACCAGCGTGCCGGTGAGCCGGGCGAGCGCGGGCCAGTCGACCAGGGAGCGCTCGTCGTCGGGGGCGACATGGCCGCTGACCACGGTGAACTCGTGGGCGACCCCGCGGTGGGTGACCGGGATGCCGGCCGCGCCCGGGACCGAGATCGAGCTGGAGATGCCGGGGACGACGGTGCAGGGGATGCCGGCCTCGGCGAGGGCGTGCAGCTCCTCCATCCCACGGCCGAAGACATAGGGGTCCCCGCCCTTCAGCCGTACGACCGACTTGCCCTGCTTGGCGTGCTCGATCAGGGCGTTGTTGATGGCCTCCTGGGCCATGAAGCGGCCGTAGGGGATCTTCGCCGCGTCGATCACCTCGACGTGCTGGGGGAGCTCCGCGAGGAGGTCGCGGGGGCCGAGGCGGTCGGCGATGACGACGTCGGCCTCGGCGAGCAGGCGACGGCCGCGGACCGTGATCAGGTCGGGGTCGCCGGGGCCGCCGCCGACGAGGGCGACGCCGGGGGTGCGGGTGCGGTGGTGGGGGGCGACGAGGGTGCCGTCGCGCAGGCCCTTGACGACCGCGTCCCGGATGGCGGCGGTGTGGCGGGGGTCGCGACCCTTGGCGTTCGTGGTCAGGACGGCGACCGTGACGCCCTCGCTGTGGCCGGTCGCGGGGGTCCAGGCGGTCGCCTGGTCGGCGTCGTCGGAGCGGACGCACCAGACGCGGTGGCGCTCCGCTTCGGCGGAGGCGCGGGTGTTCGCCTCGGTGTCGCTGGTGGCGATCAGGGCGTACCAGGCGTCTTCCAGGTCGCCGTCCTGGTACGGCCGCCTCTCCCAGGTGATCTCGCCCGCGTCCGCCATCGCCTCGACGGAGGGGGTCGCGGAAGGGGACACGAGGAGGACGTTCGCGCCCGCCGCGATCAGGGCCGGGAGGCGGCGCTGGGCCACCTGGCCGCCGCCGAGGACGACGACCTTGCGGTCGGTGAGGCGGAGGCCTACGGGGTAGGCGGGGTTCTCGGCCATGAGGGGCGGCTCCTCTTTACGGCTGTGCAGTGGCCCTGACGTGCGGATTTTACGGGGTGGGCGGGGCGGGCGGCTCAGGTGTCCGGTGGCTGGGCTTCGTGGCCGGGTGCGGGTGCGTGGGTCCGTGCCCACCCGTCCCGCCCTGCGGGACGACTGCCCACGGACCCACGGCAGGGAAGGGGCGCGGGGACATGATCCCCGGACCCACGGCAGGGAAGGGGCGCGAGGACACGATCCCCGGACCCACGGCGAGGAAGGGGCGCGGGGACACGGTCCGCTGACCCACATGCGAGGGGGACGCGTGGACACCGCCCCCGCGTCCCCTTCCTCACGCCTACTTCTCGGTGACCCCCGCCGAGTCGAACGTCGCCACCTCGTGCATCGCCCTCGCCGTGCTCTGGACCAGGGGCAGGGCCAGGAGTGCGCCCGTGCCCTCGCCCAGGCGGAGGTCGAGGTCGACCAGGGGGCGCAGGCCGAGCTTGTTGAGGGCGGCCACGTGGCCGGGTTCCGCGCTGCGGTGGCCCGCGATGCAGGCCGCGAGGACCTCGGGGGCGATCGCGCGGGCGACCAGGGCGGCGGCGCCCGCGCTGACGCCGTCGAGGATGACCGGGGTGCGCAGCGAGGCTCCGCCCAGCAACAGGCCGACCATCGCCGCGTGTTCGAAGCCGCCGATGGCCGCGAGGACGCCGATCGGGTCGGCGGGGTCCGGCTGGTGGAGTTCGATCGCGCGCCGGACGACCTCGGTCTTGCGGGCCAGCGTCTCGTCGTTGATGCCGGTGCCGCGGCCGGTGACCTCGGCGGGGTCGGTGCCGGTGAAGACCGAGATCAGGGCGGCGGACGCGGTGGTGTTCGCGATGCCCATCTCACCGGTGAGCAACGCCTTGTTGCCGGCCGCGACGAGGTCGCGGGCTGTCTCGATGCCCACCTCGATGGCCTGCTTGGCCTCCTCGCGGGTCATCGCGGGACCGGTGGTCATGTCGGACGTGCCGGCCCGGATCTTGCGGGGCAACAGGCCGGGCGTGGCCGGGAGTTCGGCCGCGACACCGACGTCCACGACGCAGACCTCGGCGCCCACCTGGCCGGCGAAGGCGTTGCAGACCGCGCCGCCGCCGAGGAAGTTGGCGACCATCTGGGCCGTCACCTCCTGCGGCCAGGGGGTGACGCCCTGGGCGTGCACACCGTGGTCGCCGGCGAAGATCGCGACGGCCGCGGGCTCCGGGATCGGCGGCGGGCACTGGCGCGAGAGCCCGGACAGCTGGGCGGAGATGATCTCCAGCATGCCGAGGGCGCCGGCCGGCTTGGTCATCCGCTTCTGCCGCTCCCAGGCCTCGCCGAGCGCCTTGGCGTCCAGCGGGCGGATCTGGGCGACGGTCTCGCCGAGCAGGTCGTGCGGCTCCTCGCCGGGCAGGGCGCGGCGGCCGTACGTCTCCTCGTGCACGACCCAGGACAGCGGGCGGCGCTTGGACCAGCCGGCCTGCATCAGCTCGGGCTCGTCCGGGAACTCGTCGACGTACCCGACGCACAGGTAGGCGATGACCTCGAGGTGCTCGGGCAGGCCGAGCGCGCGGACCATCTCGCGCTCGTCGAAGAAGCTGACCCAGCCGACGCCGAGGCCCTCGGCGCGGGCGGCGAGCCAGAGGTTCTCGACGGCGAGCGCGGCGGAGTAGGGGGCCATCTGCGGCTGGGTGTGCCGGCCGAGGGTGTGGCGGCCGCCGCGGGTCGGGTCGGCGGTGACGACGATGTTCACCGGGGTGTCGAGGATGGCCTCGATCTTCAGTTCCTTGAACTGCTTGGCCCGGCCCTTGGGCAGCGACTTGGCGTACGCGTCGCGCTGGCGCTGGGCCAGTTCGTGCATCGCGCCGCGCGTCTCGGCGGAGCGGATGACGACGAAGTCCCAGGGCTGCGAGTGGCCCACGGAGGGCGCGGTGTGGGCGGCCTCCAGGACCCGGAGCAGCACCTCGTGCGGGATGGGGTCGCTGCGGAAGCCGTTGCGGATGTCCCGGCGCTCCCGCATGACCTTGAGTACGGCCTCGCGCTCGGCGTCGTCGTAGGCGGGCGCGGCGGGGCCCGTGGACTGTGGTGCTTCTGCCACGGGGGCCGTGCTCACTTCTTCCGGTGCTTCCTGGTCTTCCTGATCGGCCGCCCTGGTGTCCAAGTCGTCGGCCTGCTGTACGAGTTCGGCGTCGCCGTCCGCCTCACGCGGGGCCGGGAGCGGCACCGGCTGGGGCGGGGTCGGCGCGAGGTGCGGGGTGGTGGGAACCGAACCGTCCACCGGCACGAACTCCCCGAGCGGCTGCCCCGGTTGGGGCTCCATGGGCACCGCGCTGGGCAGGACCCCGGGGGCCTCGGCGCTACCGGGCACCGCGAACTGGGGCTGCGCGTCGGCGACTTCGGCCGCGAGCGGCTGGGGGGCGGGCTGCGGGCCCTGCGGCGCCTGAACGGGACTCTCCGGGGCCGCCGGGAGCGGGGCCTCGTCCGCGGGGGCCGGGGCAGGGGTCGCCGCGGCGGTCAGCTGTACGTCGGTGTCGGCCGCGTCCGCCACGACGGCCTGCGGCGCGTCCTGGACGGGAGCGGTGGCCGGGTCGACGGCGGGACCCTGCGGGGGGACGGGCTGGGCGAAGTCCTGAGCAGGGGCGAGGGGTTCCTCGACGTGACCTGCCTGGGCCGGCTCCTGGAGGTGCTCCGGGGCCGCCTCGGCAAGGAGCGGTTCGGCGGCGGGCTCGGACTGCTCGGCGGCGGGAGAGGCCTCGGCGAGGGCGGGGGCCTCCGTCGGCTGCGGGGAGTTCTCCGTGTCCACGGGCTCCTGGAGGGTTACGGCCTCGGCGGCGTCCGGGGTGATCACGGGGGCGGCTTCCGGAGTGACCGTCTCCAGGCCGACTACCTCCGGGGCGCCTGCCTCCGGTGCCGGGGCGGCTTCCTGGGCAGCGTCCGCGTCCGGAGTGGCGACGGCCTGCTGGGCAGCGTCGGCGCTCTGCGCGGGGGCGGTTTCCGGCGCGGTGCCGCCGTCCTGGGCGGCGTCGGCCACCGAACGAACGGCCGCGTCCTCGACGGGGACCGCCTCCGAAACGGCGGCGTCCAATAGGGCACTCGCTTCCGGAACTTCCGGAACTTTCGGAACTTCCGGAACTTCCGGAACTTCCGGAACAGGAACGTTTTCCGGCAGGGCACCGGCCTCCGCAGCGACCCCCGCTTCCGGCAGCGCGACGGCCTCCGGGGCAACGGCAGTCTCCGGCACGGCGTCGGCCTCCGGAGCAGCGACGGCCTCCGGCACGGGGGCAGCCTCCGGGGCGGCCTCGGACACCGCCTCCGGTCCGCCCGTCGCCGACTCGGCCTCGGCCTCGGCAGCCTGCCCGTCGGGCACAACGGCTTCAGGCGCGGGTACCTGCACGAACTCGGCGGCCTCGCCGACCTGCGCGCCCTCGACCACCGGCAGCGGCTGGGCACCGGCGGCGCCGTCCGCCGCTCCCGCACCCGGCGCCGATGCGCCTTCACCGGCCTCCGCCACGTCCTGAACGGCGTCCTCGGAGCCGCCGTCCGGAACCTGCGCCTCGGCCCCGGGCTCACCGGCCGCAGCCGGGTCCGCACCGGGCTGACCGCCGTCCGGGAGGAACTCCTCCGCCCCGGCGACGGGAGCGGACTCGCCCTCCCCGCTCTGGCTTCCGCCGGGCAGGTCGCCCTCGGCCGGCAGACCCGCACCCGGCTCCTCGCCCACGACCGGAGCCGCGTCGGCGCTCACGGCCTGCGCCTCGTCGGGACCGAGGTCGGCTGCCGCGGGCGTCTCAGCGGCCGGCGACTCCTCGTGCACGGTCTCCGGGACGGCGGCCGCCGGGGCCTCCTGCGGCAGCGCGTAACCGCCCGCCTCCGCCTCGGACGCCAGCCGGGCCACCGCCGCCTGCGCCGCGCCCACCGGCTCGGGTGCCGGGGTCGGAGCAGGAGTCGGAACAACCGTTTCGGCAGCCGGGGCCATCGTGCTCACCGGCGTCTGGACGGCACCCGGCGCGCCCCACGGCACCGCGCCCTGCGGCTGCGGGGCTTCGAGGTACTCGGGGCCGGCCGCGACCGGCTGCCGTACCGGCGCGCCCGCGGGGCCGCGGTCGGCCAGGGAGCGGACCGGGCTCGCGGAGGAGTCGGGGATCGGCGGGCCGAGGTGCAGCGGCCGACGGGGGGTGATGGGCGGGATCGGCACCGAGGGGGCCTGCGGCCGGGGCGTGCGGACGGCGCTCAGGTCGTGCGCCCCGCTGTCGCGGCCGGCCATCTCGTGCGGTCCCGGCTCGTGGACGGTCTCGACGACCGGCTCCGGCACCGGCGGAGCGACCTCGTTGCCCCAGGGGCTCTGGGCGCCCGGCAGCAGCAACAGGTCTTCGTCCTCGGCGGGGGTCTCGGAGAGGTAGGTGTACGCACCCGGGACGCCCGGCTGTTCCACCATGCCTGCGTTCTCCGGCAGTCCCTCGCCCGGAACCTGGCCGGTGTCGGTCATGCGTACCCCTCGCCCATCGGTTAGTGCTTCTACGACCAGCTCACCGGGGACGGCGCACCGACCGCCCCCGCAGTGAAGAACGAGCGTGCGTGCCCAGCGGCACGAACGGCCTGCCGAGAAAGACGACAAAGCCATTAACTGGCATTGTCCCGGCCGTTCCCCCGTCGCGACAGCTTGATCCGCGACGACCCGCTGTGGACTGCGCCACGTTGCGCGTCCTCCGGTTGTGCCGTACCGCACCCACCCCAAAACGGGCGCGCTTTCCGGACATTGACGAACGAATGCCGGTCCACCGGGTGCGGTACAACGGTCGGCCAGCCTACCGCGCGCAGTACGACAACAGGATCACGGGGACGGCGAACCGGGTCAGACCGTACGGTCCGGAAGAACCCCGCTGAGCAGGAACGCGACGCTCCGTTCCGTCTCCGTCCAGGCCCTGGTGTCGAGTTCGACGGACTGGAGGAGGGCGCACTCGACGCGGTAGCCGTGTTCGGTGAGGTCCCGGCCGACGAGTTCGGCCTCGTCGCGGGTGGCCGCGTGGGCGACGATGCGCTGCGGGCGGCGGTCGGCGACCGCGGAGACCACGGCCACTCCCCCGCCGCCGACGCGGACGACGTCCGGTTCGGGGAGGTTCTCCAGGACGTGCGGGGCGGTGCCGGGGACGATCTGCACCTGGAGTCCGAAGGCTCGGGCGTTGGCCTCGGTGCGCTCGCAGGCCCTCAGGTCGCGGTCGACGGCGATGACGGCGGCCCCGGCCCGGGCGGCCTCGGTGGCGAAGGCGCCGCTGCCGCAGCCGATGTCCCACACCAGGTCGCCGACGCGCGGCCCGAGCCGGGCGAGTTGGGCCGCGCGGAGCGGCTCCAGTTCGCCTTCGCCCATGAGGCCGCCGTAGGACTCGGCGGGCAGCGTCCAGCCGCGCGGTGCGGCGGCCGGGTCGCGGCCGGCGATCCATCCGCCGCTCTCCGTCGTGGCCGCGGTGCCGCCGATGACGATGACGAGGTTGGGGTCGCGCCAGGTGTGGTCGGCCGCCTTGTCGGAGGTGACGACGGTGACCTGTTCACGGTCGGTGCCGAGTTCCTCGCAGATGACGAAGGTGCGGTGGACGCCCTCCATCAGCAGGCCGAGTTCGGCGGGGCCGGCGCCGGGTGAGGTGAGGACGGCGACCTTGGTGTGGGCTCGGCACACGTTCACGGCGCGTCGCAGGGTGCGCCGGTGTGCGACGACCACTTGGGCGTCGTCCCAGGGCATTCCGGCGCGGGCGAAGGCGGCGGCGACCGAGGAGACGCCGGGGACGACCTCGACCTCCAGGCCGAACTCGGGTGCGCGCAGGGTCCGTACGACGCCGAAGAACCCGGGGTCGCCGTCGGCGAGCACGACCGCGGTGCCGCGGTGGCCGGTGATGCGGCGGGCGGCGAGGGCGACGCTGCCGAGGCGGATGCGTTCGGCGGTGGGCGGCACCTCGGGAAGTGCCAGATGGTGGGCGGCGCCCGCCACGAGGGTGGCGGCGCCGAGGGCGGAGCGTGCCGCGGCGGTCAGCGGCGAGCCGTCCCAGCCGATCACCGTGACCCGGTCGGCCATCGTGTCTCAGTCTCCAGGAGTGTGCGCAGGTGGTCGTCGGGAGGGTACCCGGTCGGACGGGGAAGCGTTTTCGCCGAAGTCGGTCAGTTCCAGTCCGAGTAGGGCGTGAAGCCGTCCGCGTCGGCCATCTGCTCGCCCGCGCCGTCGAGGTCCTCGGGCAGCAGGCTCCACACGATGAAGTCGGTGCGGACGTCGCTCCAGGTGCCGTCCTCGGCGCGGACGTGCGCTATGCAGGCGTTGCGCAGGACACCCTCGCTGATACAGCCGATCTTCTGGGCGACCTGCTGGGAAGCGGTGTTGTCGGCCGCGGTGCGCAGCTCGATCCGCTCGAACTTCTGGTCGGTGAACAGCCACTGGGCGGTGGCGAGCGCGGCCTCGGAGGCATAGCCCTCGCCGCGGGCCCAGGGGGCGACGATGTACGACAGCTCGGTGGAGCGGATGTGCCAGTCGGTCCTGGCGAGCTGGACGATCCCGACCAGGCGCTGGGTGAGGAACTCGGTGACGGCCAGGTCGAGTCCGCGGCCGGCCTCCCGCTCGCCCGGCGCGTACCGGGTGATCCAGCCACGCGCCTGGTCCTCGGTGTAGGGCTGGGGGACGTCGGTCCACGCCCCGACCTGCTCGTCGTTCATCATCTCGGCCAGGGCGGGCACGTCGTCCTCGTCGAGGGGGCGCAGCACCAACCGCTCCGTGCTGATGGAGATGTTGGGGAAGGTGCCAGTCATGCGCCACTCCGTAACCGTGGGAAAACCTCAGAGCCTGCTGAACTGCCCAGCATGCAGCATGAAAGCACCGAACCGCATCACGGGGCCCACACATGGTGAGCATGTGGACCCCGTGCGTGGCGATACGTCGTATACGCGCCGGTAGCTCTACGGCGATCAGGCGCTACGGCGATCAGAAGGACGCGATGACGGATCCGGCGTACTTGTCCTGGATGAACTTCTTGACCTCGGCGGAGGTGAGCAGCTTGGCGAGCTTCTTCACGCGCGGGTCGTCCTCGTTGCCTTCCTTCACCGCGAGGAAGTTGCCGTAGGGGTTGTTGTCGGCGGACTCCAGGACGAGGGCGTCCTTGGCGGGCTTGAGGTCGGCCTCGATGGCGTAGTTGCCGTTGACGACCGCCGCGTCGACGTCGTCGAGGGAGCGCGGGGTCTGGGCCGCCTCCAGCTCCTTGAACTTGAGGTTCTTCGGGTTCTTGGTGATGTCCGAGGGGGTCGCCTCGTTGCCCACGCCGTCCTTGAGGGTGATCAGGCCGTTCGCGGCGAGCAGCTTGAGGGCACGCGCCTCGTTCACGCTGTCGTTCGGGACGGCGACCGTCGCACCGCTCTTGAGGGCGTCGGCGCTCTTGACCTTGTGGGAGTAGAGGCCGAGCGGCTCCAGGTGGACCGTGACGACGGGCGCGATGTGGGTGCCGCGCTTCTTGTTGAAGTCGTCGAGGTACGGCTGGTTCTGGAAGTAGTTGGCGTCGACCGAGCCGTCCTCGGTGGCCGTGTTGGGGGTCACGTAGTCGGTGAACTCCTTGACCTCCAGGTCGAGGCCCGCCTTCTTCGCCAGGTTCTCCTTGACGTAGTTGAGGATCTCGGCGTGCGGGGTCGGGCTCGCGGCGACCACCAGGGGTCCGCTGGTGTCCGAGGCGGAGCCCGAGTCGGACGAACCGCAGGCGCTGAGCCCGAGGCCGAGGGCTCCGGCGGCGAGGACGGCGGTGGTGAGCTTTACGGTGTTACGCACGAAAAGTGCCTTTCCTTTTGGGTGCAGCGATCCCGTGATGGGGTGCACGGGAAGAACAGGGGTGGCTCAGACGGTCTTCGTGTCCGCCGTGGCGGCCTTCAGCAGCCGCAGCTTCGGCGCCGGGCCGGAGCGGCCGCCGCGGCCGTACAGCGAGCGGGCCGCGTAGTCGCCGGCGAACTGGATGAGGGAGATGACGACGGCGAGGATCGCGACGGTGATCCACATGAGCTGGGTCTCGAAGCGCTGGTAGCCGTAGCGGATGGCGATGTCGCCGAGGCCGCCGGCGCCGACCGTGCCGGCCATCGCGGAGTAGCCGATCAACGCGACGATCGTGGTCGTGGTGCTGGCGATCAGCGAGGGCAGCGCCTCCGGGACGAGGACCTTGCGGACGATGGTCCAGGTGTTGCCGCCCATCGACTGCACGGCCTCCACGAGCCCGCCGTCCACTTCGCGGACAGCCGTCTCGACGAGGCGCGCGAAGAACGGGATGGCGCCGATGGCGAGCGGCACGATGGCGGCCTCGCGGCCGATGGTCGTGCCGGTGATCGAGCGGGTGAAGCCCATCAACGCGACCATCAGGATGATGAACGGCATCGAGCGGGCCACGTTCACGACCTGCCCGATGACCTTGTTGGCGACGACGTTCTGGAGGAGTCCGCCCCGGTCGGTGAGGACGAGGAGGACACCGAGCGGAAGCCCGCCCACGACGGCGATGACCGTGGACCAGCCGACCATGTAGAGGGTGTCCCAACACGCCTGCTCCAGCAGGGGCTGCATCTCGGACCAGGTCACTTGGCACCTTCCTTCACCAGCTGCGGCTCACCGACGACGTCGATCTGGAGGCCCTGCTCGCGCAGGAAGCCGACCGGTACGACGTTGTCCTCGTAGCGGCCGGGCAGTTCGATGCGCATCCGGCCGACCTGGAGGCCGCCGACGGTGTCGATGGCCGCGCCGAGGATCGAGATGTCGATGTTGTAGGTGCGGGACAGCTGGGAGATGACGGGCTGGGTGGCCGCCTCGCCCTGGAAGGTGACGTCGAGGACGGTCCGGTCCTCGCCGGTGGCCTCGCCGCCCACGGGGAAGAGCGCGGAGGCGAGTTCGGAGCCGGGGGTGGCGAGCAGCTCGCTCACCGTCCCCGACTCGACGATCCGCCCGTGCTCCATCAGGGCGGCCGAGTCGCAGATCGACTTCACGACGTCCATCTCGTGAGTGATGAGCAGCACGGTGAGCCCGAGCTGCCGGTTCAGGTCGCGCAGCAGCTGGAGGATCGAGCGGGTGGTCTCCGGGTCGAGGGCGCTGGTCGCCTCGTCGGACAGCAGGACCTTGGGGTCGCCGGCCAGGGCGCGGGCGATGCCGACGCGCTGCTTCTGGCCGCCGGAGAGCTGGGCCGGGTAGGCGCCCGCCTTGTCGGCGAGTCCGACGAGGTCCAGCAGTTCGAGCGCCTTGCGCGAACGCTCCTTGCCGGACGTGCCGAGGATCTCGAGCGGCAGCTCGACGTTGTCCTGGACGGTCCGGGTGGACAGCAGGTTGAAGTGCTGGAAGACCATGCCGATACGGCTGCGCGCCTGCCGCAGTTCCCTGCCCGCGCGCGGTCCGCGGCCGGCGAGGGCGGTGAGGTCCTGTCCGTCGACGGTCACGGTGCCGGCGGTGGGGCGCTCCAGCAGGTTGACGCAGCGGATGAGCGAGGACTTGCCGGCGCCGGACTGGCCGATGACGCCGTACACCTCGCCTTCGCGGACATGGAGGTCGACGCCGTCCAGGGCGGTGACCTCACGGCCGCGCGAGCGGTAGACCTTCGTGAGGCCTGATGTCGTGATCACTGGGGTTTCCATCACTGTCGAGTAGCGCAGGGCGTGGGTGTGCCCTGGTACGGGAGGGAAGTCGTGCGCAGGCACAGGGGTCACGTACGGGATGTCACGGCGTACGGACGTGCTGGGGGGTGCCGGGGCCTTCTAACAGGCGCACATTCGACACATACAACGAGCACCGGGCGTCATGGTCGCCTCGGTCGCAAAGGTGCGGCAGCTCGTCGTGGTCATGCAATCAGTAAAGCAGAAGTACGGTCATGACAAAGGGCCGCTGTCCGCATTCTGGACAGCGGCGGACGGTGTCAGTTCCGACCGGTGATCTCCACTCCCTCCCGCGTGACCAGTGCCGACAGCGCCGACAGGTCATGGACCACGAGATCGGCGTCCAGCTCGTAGGACGCGTGGGTTGTGGTCAACGCCACGGTGGTCATCCCGGCGGCACGGCCGGCGCGCAGGCCGGCGGGGGCGTCCTCGAAGACGACACAGCGGGCCGGGTCCACGCCGAGTTCCTTGGCGGCGAGCAGGTAGGGCTCGGGGTCGGGCTTGCCGCGGGTGACGTCGTCGGCCGCGATCATCGTCTTGGGGAGGATGCCGACGGCTTCGAGCCGGGCCTCGGCGAGCCGGCGGGTGGCGGAGGTGACGACGGCCCAGCGGTGCGCGGGCAGGGAGTCGAGGAGGTCCCTGGTCCCGGGGAGCAGATGGACTCCGCCGTTGGGCACGTCCTCCACCTCCAGCTGCTCGATCCGGGCGAGGGCGGCCGGCACCACGTCGGCGGGCAGCAGCTCGGCGGCTATCTCGACGGCCGGGCGGCCGTGCAGTTCGACCTGGGCGAAAGCCTCCGGGGTGATGCCGAACTCCTCGGCCCAGCGGGTCCAGCAGCGGTGGACGGATTCCAGGGAGGAGACGAGCGTTCCGTCGTTGTCGAACAGGAGGGCTTCGGCGTGGATCTTCATGGCCTCGACCCTACGGTGCCGGGCGGGGGCGGCCGCATCAGGCCTTTTGGGCCGTAATAGGCTCGCCGCATGTTTGATGCCCTGACGCTGGTGACCGGCGTCGCCGCGCTGCTGCTGGCCGCCTGGTGCGGTTGGGCCGCGTACCGAGATCAGCCGACCAAGGACTGGCACTTCATCGGGATGGCCGTGGTGTCGGTGCTGGCGCTGGTCCAGCTGGTGATCGGGATCGTGCAGCTGGCGCGGGGCGAGAAGCCGGAGCAGGGCACGACGATCTTCGTCGCGTATCTGCTGGGGGCGTTCGCGTGTGTGCCGGCGGCGGGGTTCATGTCGCTGGCGGAGCGGACGCGGTGGGGGTCGGTGACGGTTGCCGCCGGCGGGGTGGTGCTGGCCGTTCTGGAGGTGCGGCTCTATGACATCTGGGGAGGCTGAGGTGAGTCGGCGACGGCTGACCAGTGGGCCGGGGACGCTGCTGGTCTGGTTGTACGGCGTGATGGTCGTGGGAGCCGTGTCGAGGTCGGCGTACCAGATCTCCACCGAGTTCGACCGGGCGCCGCTGGCCTATTCGCTGTCCGCGGTGGCGGGTGTGGTGTACGGATTCATCACGTACACGCTGGTGCGGGGTGGAGAGACGGCTCGCAGGGTGGCGTTGGCGTGCTGTGTCGCCGAACTCGTGGGTGTGCTGATCGTGGGTACATGGACGTTGATCGAGCCGTCCGCGTTCCCCGATGCGACCGTCTGGTCGGACTTCGGAATGGGGTACCTGTTCATCCCCGTGCTGTTGCCGCTCTCCGCCATTTACTGGTTGCGGAAGGGTGCGCCCACCGGGGATGCCGCCTGAGGTGTGTCGGGCGGCATCCG
The DNA here is from genome assembly GCF_058382285.1 of Streptomyces sp. LS-MS-L19. Classification (NCBI taxonomy): domain Bacteria; kingdom Bacillati; phylum Actinomycetota; class Actinomycetes; order Kitasatosporales; family Streptomycetaceae; genus Streptomyces; species Streptomyces sp. LS-MS-L19. The sequence continues at coordinate 1,814,850 of NZ_JBYCLL010000001.1, forward strand.
GCCGCGTGTGGCTGGTCGCGCAGTTCCCCGCGCCCCTTAAAGACAAAGACTCATGCCGTAGCCGCGTATGCGCCCGCCGGCTTCTCCAGGACGATCATCGGGACTCCGTCCGCGCCCTCCGACGTGCCCACCGTCTGGTAGCCGACCTTGCGGTAGAGGCGGAGGTTGCCCTCGCTGCGGTGGCCCGTGTGGAGGCGGAAGCTGGTGGCGCCCCGCTCCTCCGACAGGGCCGCCTCCGCCGCCCGGAGGAGCCTCGCGCCGATGCCGTGGCCCTGGAGGCGGGGGTGGACGCAGAGCTTGCCGATGGCGGCCGAGCCGTCCTCGGTGACCCGGCCGCGGACCGAGCCGACCACTTCATCGCCCAGGCGGGCCACGAAGACGCAGTCCGAGACCACCTCCGCGCGGACCGAGTCCAGGGTCTGGACGAGCGGATCGATGCGGTAGTTGCCGTACAGCGCCGCCTCACTCTGGAAGCACAGGTACTGCAGCCTGAAGATCTGCTCCGCGTCCTGCTCGGCCGCCGCAGAGATGGTCACGCTCATGCCCATGTGCGCACGCCTCCCGCTCACCTGATCGCCTGTTGTCCCCCACTCCTATCCCCGCCCCCGGCGCGTCGCAACCTCCGGTGTGAGCAATCTGCGAAGACATCCCAGACATCTGGAACGTTCCGGACCGAGACTGCCCTGTGAGATACCCAACTCCCCCGCGATCTCCCGGTACGTGAGGTCCTTCGGGGAGAGGAGGGCGGCCAGGAGAGAGGGGCAGCGGCCGGGCAGCCGGCGGACCGCGTCGTGGACGGCCCTGCGGCGGGCGGCGGCGAGGGTGAGCTGCTCGGGGGTGGGGGCGTCGTCGGCCACGGGCTCGGTGTCGTAGGGCCGTTCGAGGCGGGTCGTACGACGGCTGCGGCGGGACTCGGAGCGGACGGCCCGGCGGAGCCAGCCGGGCGGGTCGTGGGGCGGGCCCTGGGTCTCCAGGTGCTCCAGGAGGCGGACCCAGACCGCCTGCTCCAGGTCGCCCGGTTCCGTACCGGTGGCATGTGCCTCCGCGGACGCCTCGGCGGTGAGCAGCGGGCGCAGGGTGGTGACCAAGTGGTGCGTCATATGCGGTACGACACGGCCGCCCGGGCCGTGGGTTGCCCGGGCGGCCGTAAGTCACCCCCATCGGGGGGCCGGTGGCTCAGCCGTTGACGAAGTCCTGGCGGGCGAGGACGCCGGTGTCGGCGTTGTCGGTGAAGACGCCGTCGATGCCGGTGGCGAAGTACCGCTTGAAGGCGCCGAAGGCGTCTCCGTAGGCGTCCGCGTCGGTGCCCTTGCGGTACTCGGCCGGCAGGAAGGGGTTCTCGTTGCGCATGGTGTAGGGGTGCAGGATCAGCCCGACCTTGTGGGCGTCGGCGACCAGGGTGGTCTCCTTGTCGAGGCTGCCGTCCGCCTTCTTCGTGATGACGAGGTCCAGGGTCGGGCCGATGCCCTGGGCGTAGCCGGCGATCTCCCTGAGGCCCTTGGGGGTGATCAGGTCGGCCACCGTGCGCGGGTCGCCGCTCTCGACGAAGTCCCAGGGGCGGGTGGTCGCCGCGGAGAGCAGCACGACCAGCGGGTTGTCGACGAGCTTGTTGAGGCGCTGGATGCTGGTGGGCTCGAAGGACTGGAGGATGACCGGGGAGTTGCGCCGGTCCTTGCCGTGCTTGTGCAGGAGCTTGGCGACCCGCTCCTCCAGGCCGAGGCCCAGCTTGCGGAAGTAGGTGGGGTGCTTGGTCTCGGGGTAGATCCAGACCTGCTTGCCGCGCTTGCGGGTCTGCTCGTCCTGCCACTTCAGGACTTCCTCGAAGGTGGGGATCTCCCAGCGGCCGTTGTAGAGGGTGTTGTGCGGGCGGTTGGCCGGGATGCGCTCGATGGCGCGGAGCGTCTTGAGCTCGGCGAGCGTGAAGTCCTCGGTGAACCAGCCGGTGGTGGAGACGCCGTCGAGGAGCTTGGTCCTCTTGCGGTCGGCGAACTCCTTGTGGTCGGCGACGTCGGTCGTGCCGCCGATCTCCGGTTCGTGGCGGCAGACCAGGTGGCCGTCCTTGGTGGGGACGAGGTCGCCGGCCTCGACGATGTCGGCGCCCAGGTCGAGGGCGAGCTGGTAGGAGCCGAAGGTGTGCTCGGGACGGTAACCGCTGGCACCCCGGTGGCCGATGACCGTCGGCACCGGCAGGCTCTTCAACCCACCGCCCTTGCCGTGCCCGGCGGATCCCGCGGTCGCCGCTCTCGCCGTACCCGAGAGACCCAGGACCGCTCCCCCGGCGCCGAGCATCGCGGCTCCGAGAAGCGCCCGTCGTCCGGTGCCGTCCGTGTGCTCGTCCTGCGATCCCATGTGGACCCCTCCTGCCGTCGCCTCTTCGCTGCGGGCCGATCGTAGGTGCGTGTCCATGACGGACGGGAGACCTGTGGCGGAACACGCGGGTGACGTGGGATGTCGCATGGGAACAGATGTCTGATGACTCGTCGGCTTCACCGTGGGGAGCGGGGGTACGCGTCCGTCGGGGCGACCTCCGTCACATCGTTCCGTCCGGGTTTCCGGGAGGCAACGGGACCTCGCCGCAGGTAAACGAGCGTCAACAACGCGTAAGACCTCGGTGAACCCGGGGTGCTCGATGTGCACGATCCCCCGAGCCGCGAGTAATGTCCTCACCTGCACAGACTCATACAGTTTCCCTGGCCGTTCTCTTGACACCGGAGGGCCCGTTGTCCCGCTTCGTGCTCATCAAGGCAGTGCTCGGACCGATCATGCGCCTGATGTTCCGCCCACAGGTGGAGGGCGCGGAGCACATTCCGGGTGACGGCCCGGTCATCCTCGCCGGCAACCACCTCACCTTCATCGACTCGATGATCCTTCCGCTGGTCTGCGACCGGCAGGTGTTCTTCATCGGCAAGGACGAGTACGTCACCGGCAAGTCCCTCAAGGGCCGGCTCATGGCCTGGTTCTTCACCGGCGTCGGCATGATCCCCGTGGACCGCGACGGTGGTCGCGGCGGGGTCGCCGCGCTGATGACCGGGCGGCGCGTCCTGGAGGAGGGGAAGGTCTTCGGGATCTACCCCGAGGGGACGCGGTCGCCCGACGGGCGGCTGTACCGGGGCCGTACCGGGATCGCCCGGCTGACCCTGATGACGGGCGCGCCCGTCGTGCCCTTCGCGATGATCGGCACGGACAAGTTGCAGCCGGGGGGTGCGGGGATGCCGCGGCCCGGGCGGGTGACCGTGCGGTTCGGTGAGGCGATGGAGTTCTCCCGGTACGACGGCATGGACCGGGACCGGTATGTGCTGCGGGCTGTGACGGACTCGGTGATGACCGAGGTCATGCGGTTGTCGGGGCAGGAGTACGTGGACATGTATGCGACCAAGGCGAAGGCTGCGTAGGTCGTTTTTCGGGTGCGGGTGCGTGGGGGCTTGTCGCGCAGTTCCCCGCGCCCCTAAAAGCCCTTGTCCAGCCGTTGGTTCCTCAGCATGAACCAGGCTGCCGCAGCCGTCGCGAGCAGGACCACTGCTCCGGCCCCCGCTGCGATGGCCAAGCCGTCGACGAAAGCTTCTCGGGCCGCTGTCAGCATGCCCTGCGCCTGCCGGGTGGGCATGCCGGCTGCCGCTTCAACCGCGCCGCCCAAGGACTCGTGCGCTCCCGTCGGAGTACCGGTCGGAGCGGCGAACCCCCGGTAGACACCCGTGACGATGGACCCGAGCACGGCGATACCAAGGGCTGCGCCAAGTTCGTACGCCGTTTCCGATACGGCGGACGCGGCGCCCGCCTGTTCCTTCGGGACGCTCGACAGGATGACGTCGGACGTCACCGTGAACGAGAAGCCCGCGCCGACGCCTACCACCAGCAGGGCCGCGCCCAGTACCGGGTAGCCCGTGGACTGGTCGAGCAGGGTCAGGGAGGCCAGGGCCAGGCCGATGGCGGCCAGACCGCCGGAGACGACCGCGCGGACCGAGTAGCGGCGGGCCACTGTACCCGCGACCAACCCCGCCGCCACCGCCCCCACCGCCGCCGGGAGTTCGGCCAGGCCCGCCTCCAACGGGGGCCTGTCCTGGACCAGTTGCAGGTACTGGGAGAGGAAGAAGACCAGGCCGGAGAGGCCGAGGATGGTCAGCAGGTCGGCCAGGACGGCGCCACTGAAGCCGCGGTTGCGGAAGAGGCGCATGTCGAGGAGAGGGGTCGGGAGGGTCAACTGGCGGCGCACGAAGGCGTAGAGGGCCGCCGCGCCCAGGAGGCCCGCGGCGAGCGGCTCCCAGGTGACGCCGTGCGACGCGGCCTCCTTGACCGCGTAGACCACGGCGATCATGCCGACCAGGGACAGGGCGACGCTGGTCATGTCCCAGGGGCCCGGGTTCGGGTTGCGGGACTCCGGGAGCAGCTTGATGCCGACGAGGACCAGGACCGCCATCACCGGCAGGTTGATCAGGAAGACCGAGCCCCACCAGAAGTGTTCGAGGAGGAAGCCTCCGACGATGGGACCGACGGCCGTACCGGCGGAGGCGGTCGCGCCCCAGATGCCGACGGCGAGGCTGCGTTCGCGCGGGTCGGGGAAGATGTTGCGGATCAGAGCCAGGGTGGCGGGCATCAGGGTCGCGCCGGCGACGCCGAGCAGGGCCCGGGCCAGGATCATCAGCTCCGGTGTCGTCGCGTAGGCGTTGAGGACCGATATCGCGCCGAACGCGGTCGCGCCGAGCAGCAGGATCCGCTTGCGCCCGATGCGGTCGCCGAGGCTGCCCATCGACACCAGAAGGCCGGCGATGACGAAGGAGTAGACGTCACCGATCCACAGGAGCTGCGTGCCGGTCGGCTCGAGGTCCTCGCTGATGTAGGGGGTCGCGAGACCGAGGACGGTCGCGTCGACGGCCACCAGCAGCACGGCGAGCACCAGGACGGACAGCGCGAGCCAACGGCCCGGCCGCTTCACCGCCTCGGTCGTGGTCGCCGGCCGCAGGGTGCTGGTCATGATTCCTCTCTCCGTAGTGCGCCACCGAGCAACAGCTCGGTGATCATGTGGGTGAAGTCCTTGGGGGCGACCCGGCCCGCCTGAGTGGCCCAGGCGCACGAGGCGACCAGGCCGTACAGCGCCTCGGTGAGCCAGGCCGGGGTGAGGTCGATGCGGAACTCGCCGTTTCCCTGTCCGCGCGCGAACAGAGTGGCGATCCGTTGGTCCAGTCGGGACCAGGGGTCGCTGCCGCCGTCCTCCCAGAGTTCGTTCTCTCCGTAGAGGAAGGCCAGGAGTCCGGCGACCGGCTCGATCTCCCGTACGAGCCTGCGTACGGCGTCGCTCGCGGACCCCTCGTCGAGACGGGCCGCGTCGAGGGCCGCCTCGCACTCGGCGATGCCGTGCTCCTCCAGTGCCCGGACCAGTGCGTCCCGTCCGGAGAAGTGGCGGTGCAGCGTGGCCCGGCTGATCCCGGCGGCCTTGGCGACCTCGTCCATGGTCGCGGTGGATTTGCGGGTCAGCAGGGCCGCGGCGCTGCGCAGCACGTGGTCACGATCGACAGCCATGAGACAACAGTACCTCGTGTGAGACATTCTTGTCTCACGCGAGGTACGGGAGTCTCACCTACGGCTGTCGGTCGGGGCCTTTCTCAGTGCCAGGGCAGCTGCCCGCGCCGCTGCCAGTAGGCCTGCGGCTCCTCCACCAGTTCCCCGAGGCGGGCCAGCTGCTCGTCGTCCAGGTCGACCACGGCGGCATGGAGGTTGGAGGCGAGCTGGCTGGTCGTGGCGGCTCCGGACAGGACCACTCCGGCCCAGGGCTGCCTGAGGACCAGGGCCAGAGCCACCGCGTCGCAACCGAGAGACGTCTCCTCGGCTACGGCCTTCAGGGCGTCCGGGGCGTGCGGTGCGGCGAGCCTGCCGTTGGCCATGCCCTCCTTGACGATCACCGTGAGGCCGGCGTCATGGGCCTCGGCGAGGGCGGGGGCCGCCGAGGTCTCCAGGGCGTTGTACGTCGACTGGACCGTACGGAAGAGGGGGGCGCCGTCGACCGTCACGTCCAGTGCGGCGCGGATGGCGTCGGCCTGGGCGGGGCCGCTGGTCGAGAAGCCGATGGTGGTGCCCTGGGCCGCCGCTTCCGCGAGCCTCGCGTGGAGTTCCTTGTCGGTGAGGGCGGGGCTGTCCGGGGTCACCGAGTGGATCTGGTAGAGGTCGAGGCGGTCGCCCAGGAGTTCCGCGGTCTCGGCGCGCTGGCGGTCGTACGTCTGGACGCTGTGGTCCTTGACCTCGTGCTTCTCGGCGGTCGTGGTCCAGTCGGCCGTGTAGGTGTAGCCCCACTTGCTGCCGATGACCACGTCGGTTCGGCCGGGGTCGTTCTTGAGCCAGGCTGCGAGGAACTCCTCCGAGCGGCCGTAGGAGCGGGCCACGTCGAAGTAGCGGACGCCCTGGGCGTAGGCGGCGTCGAGGAGTTCGTGGGTGCGGGCTCGTAGCGTCTCGACGCTCCGGTTCTCTCCCAGGTCTTCGTCTCGGCCGAGGTTGATGTAGCCGGGGCGACCTACTGCGGCGAGGCCGAGGCCGATGTGGGCGGTGGGGGTGGTGGCTGTGGCGAGGCGGGCGAAGGGCATGCCCTCAACGTAGCGCGGGATGCCCTTCGCCTCAGGGGGTGGTTTGTGCGGTGTTTTGGCGGGTGCGGCGCCGTCGTGGCTGGTCGCGCAGTTCCCCGCGCCCCTAACCTCGTTCTGCCCACTGGTGTTGAGCTGCCAGGTCCTTCTTCACCTCTGCCAGCTGGACCGCCACCGCACTCGGGGCCGTGCCGCCCCTGCCGCTCCTCGATGCCAGGGCGCCCGGGACGTTCAGGACCGTGCGGACCTCGGGGGTCAGGTGGGCGCTGATCTTGGCGAACTGGTCGTCCGTCAGGTCGTTCAGTTCCTTGTTCTCCGCCTCGGCCGCCTTGACGCACTCGCCGGCGACCTCGTGGGCGACGCGGAAGGGGACGCCCTGCTTGACCAGCCACTCGGCGATGTCGGTGGCGAGGGAGAAGCCGGCCGGGGCCAGTTCCTCCATGCGCTCGCGGTTGACCGTGAGGGTGGCCATCATGCCGGTGAAGGCGGGGAGCAGGACCTCCAGCTGGTCGCAGGAGTCGAAGACCGGCTCCTTGTCCTCCTGGAGGTCGCGGTTGTAGGCGAGGGGCAGGGCCTTCAGGGTGGCCATGAGGCCCGTCAGGTTGCCGATCATGCGGCCGGACTTGCCCCGGGCCAGCTCCGCGATGTCCGGGTTCTTCTTCTGCGGCATGATCGACGAGCCCGTGGAGAACGCGTCGTGCAGGGTCACGAAGGAGAACTCCTTCGTGTTCCAGATGATGACCTCCTCGGCGATCCGGGAGAGGTTGACGCCGATCATCGCGGTGATGAAGGCGAACTCGGCGACGAAGTCACGGGAGGCCGTGCCGTCGATGGAGTTGCCGACCGAGCCGTGCTCGAAGCCGAGGTCCTTGGCGACCGCCTCCGGGTCCAGGCCCAGGGAGGAGCCGGCCAGGGCGCCCGAGCCGTACGGCGAGACCGCCGTGCGCTCGTCCCACTGGCGCAGCCGCTCCGCGTCCCGGGACAGGGACTGGACGTGGGCCAGCACGTGGTGCGCGAACAGGACCGGCTGGGCGTGCTGGAGGTGGGTGCGGCCGGGCATCGCCACGTCCGGGTGGGCCTCCGCGAGGCCGACCAGGGCGTCCTGGAGCTCGGCGATCAGGCCCCCGATGATCCTGGCGTGGTCCCGCAGGTACATGCGGAAGAGGGTGGCGATCTGGTCGTTGCGGGAACGGCCCGCGCGGAGCTTGCCGCCGAGGTCGGGGCCGACGCGCTCCAGCAGGCCCCGCTCCAGGGCGGTGTGGCAGTCCTCGTCGGCGATGGTGCCCACGAAGGAGCCGTCGGCCACGTCGGCCTCCAACTGGTCGAGTCCGGCGAGCATGCGCTGGAGTTCGTCCTCGCTCAGCAGGCCCGCCTTGTGCAGCACGCGCGCGTGGGCACGCGAACCGGCGATGTCGTAGGGGGCGAGCCGCCAGTCGAAGTGGACGGACGCGGACAGCTTGGCCAGGGCCTCGGCGGGACCGTCGGCGAAACGACCGCCCCAGAGCCGGACGTCACCGCTGTTGCTGCTCACTTGCGTTGCTCCTCACCGCTGCGCTCAACCTTATGCATGATTATGCAGAGCTCTGCATGATTCGTCAATTCGAGCCCGGCACACCGCCCAGTCTCCGGGTCGTCGAAGAATTTGCGGCCCCTTTGAACACCGGAAACCGCTTGCTCGTATTCCTCGCCGAACGCAGGCGCCGCGTTTGTCAAGAAGACCACTCCCGACCCCGAGTGAGGCATCCGCATGTCCAGGGCTCTTCCGAAGTACAACCAGCGCCGCGTGGCGATCATCGGTGGCGCCGCCGCCGTGGCACTGACCGGGGCGATCGTCGCCGGTACCGCCCTCGCCGGGGAGACCTCCAAGAGCAGCAACAACGCCACCGCCCGCACGCTGGCCTCCCCCGGCACGATCAGCTGCCCGGACGTGGCCTCGAAGCTGCCCGCGGTCCCGGCCACCGCCAAGGCCGAGGTCGACCGCAACCTGGCCCTGCTCAACACGCAGATCGCCGAGGCCAACAAGCGGCTCGTCGACACCGTCGGCCAGGGCGGACCCAACTTCGTCAACAACGCCATCCTCGGCCCGCTGAAGGACAAGCGCGTGGCCACGGTCAACCGCATCGCCACGGCCATCGGCCGCACGGCGGCCAAGCCGACCGGCCTGGACGCGCTCGCGCCGTGCACGCTGAACGGCGCCGGCGCGACCGGCAACAACACCGGCAACGCGGGCGGAAACGCCAACACGGGCAACGGCAACGCGAACGCGGGCAACGCCAACGGCGGAGGCAATGCCAACGCCGGGGGCAACGCCAACGGCGGAGGCAACGCCAACGCCGGGGGAGGTGCCGCGACCGCCGCCGGCACGATCAGCTGCCCGGACGTGGCCTCGAAGCTGCCCGCGGTCCCGGCCACCGCCAAGGCCGAGGTCGACCGCAACCTGGCCCTGCTCAACACGCAGATCGCCGAGGCCAACAAGCGGCTCGTCGACACCGTCGGCCAGGGCGGACCCAACTTCGTCAACAACGCCATCCTCGGCCCGCTGGCCGACAAGCGGAAGTCGACCATCGACCGCATCGCCATCTCCATCGGCCGTACCGCCGCCAAGCCTCAGGGCCTCGACTCCCTGGCCGCCTGCACGCTCACCAAGTGACGTGACAGGCGCTGTGGCCGCCCCGTGTGAGCGCCGGCCGGGGCGGCCACGGGCATGTCCACGCAAGTGGATGCCCGAGTTCCTTAGACAGGCGAAAGGTCTGCACCCATAATGCTTAGACATGGGAAAGACCTATGAACGCATAGACGGCCGGCTGCGCACCTTCATCGAGGCGCAGCCCCTCTTCTTCACCGCGACCGCTCCCCTCTCCGGCGACGGCACGGTCAACCTCTCCCCCAAGGGCCTGCGCGGCTCGTTCGTCATCCTCGACGAACTCACCCTGGCCTACCTCGACTTCGCCGGATCCAACGCCGAGACGATCGCGCATCTGCGGGAGAACGGCCGGATCACCCTGATGTGGTGCGCGTTCCAGGGACCGCCGAACATCGTGCGGGTGCACGGGCGCGGTGAGCCCGTCTTCCGGGACGACCCACGCTTCCCGGACCTGCTCTCCCACTTCCCGGACATCGATCCGACCCAGCACGGCCTGCGGGCGATCGTGGTCGTGACGGCCGACGTGGTCCGGGACTCCTGCGGTTACGCGGTGCCCTACATGTCGTACGACGGTGACCGCGAGCTGCACGCCAAGCGGTTCGCGCGCGAGGACGACGACTCGCTGAGCGCGTACTTCGCCAAGAAGGACCACATCGCCACGAGCCTGGACGGGCTTCCCGGACTGCCGTTGCCGTTGCCGCCGTCCGCCGTGTGACGTTCACCCGCCGGCGAACCGGACCGTGAACGTCGTCGATCCCGGACCGCTCTCCACCGTCACCCCTCCCCCGTGCGCCTCCACCACCGCCGCCACGATCGACAGCCCCAGGCCCGCGCCGCCGGTCTCCGCCTTGGTGCTGCGGTCGGCGCGGGTGAAGCGTTCGAAGACGCCCGGCTGGACGTCCTCGGGGATGCCGGGGCCGTCGTCGTGGACCTTCAGCCGGACCGTGGCGCCGTCGGTCTCCAGGGTCACCGTCACCTTGGTGCCCGCCGGGGTGTGCAGGCGGGCGTTGGACAGCAGGTTGGCCAGGACCTGCTGGAGGCGGTGCGCGTCGCCCGTCACCGTGACGGGGTCCTCGGGGAGGTCCAGCTCCCAGCGGTGACCGGACCCGGTGGCCCGCGCGTCCGTGAGGGCGTCCAGGACAAGGCGGGTGAGGTCGACGGGGGCGGCCTCCAGCGGGCGGCCCGCGTCGAGGCGGGCCAGCAGGAGCAGGTCGTCGACCATCGCGCCCATGCGGGTGGACTCGGCGGCGATGCGTTCCAGGGCCCGGGTGACCTCGGGCGGGACCGGGCCGGGGTGCAGCAGGGCGAGTTCGGCGTGGCCGCGCACCGAGGCGACCGGGGTGCGCAGCTCGTGGCTGGCGTCGGCGGCGAAGCTGCGCAGCCGCTCCTCGCTCGCGTGGCGCTTGGTGAGCGCGTCCTCGACATGGCCGAGCATGCGGTTGAAGGCGCCGGCGACCCGGCCCACCTCACTGCGCGGGTCGGACTCGGGGGCCCGGGGCGGGAGGGCCACCTCCCCGCTGGCCAGCGGGAGTTCGCTGACCCGGGTGGCGGTCGCCGCGACCCGGCTGAGGGGGCGCAGGGCCCAGCGCACCCACAGGGCGCCCGCGACGCCGGTGGCCGTGAGGGCGGCGCCGAAGACGATCCCGGCGAGCAGTTCGAGTCGGTGCACGGTGGCCTCGACGGGCTCCAGGGGCAGCCCGGTGATCAGGACGTCGCCGTCCAGTCCCCGGGTGGCGACGACCCGGTAGTCGTCCAGGGTGGAGAGGTGGACGCTGTGGCCGCGTCCGTCGGCCGGGACCCCCGCGAGCCGTTTCCGGTCGTCGGTGCTCAGGTCGGCGTTCAGGGTGCCGCTGGAGCGGACGACGGCCGCGTTGGTGACCGTGCCGTCCACCAGCCGGGCGCCGAAGGTGCCGGTGGCCTGGCGGCGGGTGTCGGCGTGCTCGTCGCCGTCGTGGTCGTCCTTCTGCGGTTCCCCCTCGTGTTCCAGGCTGACCGCGAACCTGTTGCCCGCCTCGGTGAGCTGCTCGTCCAGGCGGCTGGTGAGGAAGCCGTTCAGTCCGAGCACCGCGGCGACACCGACCGCGGCGCAGCTCACCGCCAGCAGCACCACCAGGCCGAGGGTGAGCCGGGCCCGCAGGGTGTGCGGCCTGAGGTCCCTCACGGCGTCACCGGCTTGATCACATAGCCCGCCCCGCGCACGGTGTGGATCATCGGCTCCCGGCCGGCGTCGACCTTCTTGCGCAGGTAGGAGATGTACAGCTCGACGACATGGGCGCGGCCCCCGAAGTCGTACGACCACACCCGGTCGAGGATCTGCGCCTTGCTGAGCACCCGGCGCGGGTTGCGCATGAGGAAGCGCAGCAGCTCGAACTCGGTCGGGGACAGGTCGATCAGCTCGCCGCCGCGGGTGACCTCGCGGGCCTCCTCGTCCATGACCAGGTCACCGACGGTCAGTCGCGGGCCCTCGTCGAGCTGGCGGGCCATGCCCGCGCGGCGCAACAGTCCGCGCAGCCGGGCGACGACCTCCTCCAGGCTGAACGGCTTGGTGACGTAGTCGTCGCCGCCCGCCGTGATGCCCTTGATGCGGTCCTCGACGGCGTCCCGGGCGGTCAGGAAGAGCACACACACGTCGGACTTCACGGTGTGCAGGGCGCGCAGGACGGCGAAGCCGTCGGTGTCCGGGAGCATCACGTCCAGGACCACGGCGTCGGGCAGCAGTTCCCGGGCGGCGGCCACCGCCGAGGCGCCGTCGCCCGCCGTGCGGACCTGCCAGCCCTCGTAGCGCAGGGCGCCGGAGAGGACCTCGGCGAGGTCCGGGTCGTCGTCGACGACGAGGACGCGCAGCGGGGTGCCGTCGGGGCGGGTGAGGGCGGGGCGGCCGGAGCGGGTCGTGTTCATCGCCTTTCCAGGATCTCCCCCGGCGCAGGAGTCGGACAGCGCGGGATGCTCTGAGTTTCCTCTGAGTGGGCTCAGCGGGTGCCCGTTCAGAGGGTCCTCAGAGGTTGCCCTCGCACAGTGGTGCCAGGACAGGCGAAAGGACACCCCTATGACCACCGTGTACGAGCGGCGGGCCGCACCGGCCGTGGCGCCGCCCGCGCGACGATCACCCGCGGGTGTCGTGCTGGCCCTGCTCTGGGCGGGGGCGGCGGCCGTGATCGTCCTGTGGTGGGCGGACACCGGTTCCGTGGTCGGTACGGCGGGCTGGCTGACCGGTGCCGGGCGGATCGCCGGGCTGCTGTGCGGGTACGCCTGCGCGGTGCTGGTGGGTCTGATGGCGCGGGTCCCGCTGCTGGAGGAGCGGATCGGCTCGGACCGGGTGGCCCGCTGGCACGCGATGGCCGGCCGGTACACCGTCTGCCTGCTGCTCGCGCACATCGGACTGATCCTCGCCGGGTACGCGGCCCAGGACGGCGCCTCGCTGTGGCACGAGACGCTCACGGTGGTCCTGGACTATCCGGAGATGCTCAAGGCGACCGCCGGCACGGTGATCCTCCTCGCGGTCGGCGTCACCTCCGCGCGGGCGGTGCGGCGCCGGACCGGCCACGAGTTCTGGTACTACGTCCATCTCCTCACCTACGCGGCCGTGTTCCTCGCCTTCGGTCACCAACTGGCCCTGGGCAGCGACCTCCAGGGCCACTCCGTCTTCTGGTACGTCCTGTACCTGGGCGTCGCCGCCCTGGTGCTGTGGTTCCGGGTCCTCGCCCCGGTGCGGCTGAACCTGCGGCACCGGCTGCGGGTGGAGTCGGTGCACCAGGAGGCGCGGGGCGTGTGGTCCGTCGTCGTCGCCGGGCGCGAGCTCGACCGGCTCGGCGCGCGGTCGGGGCAGTTCTTCCGCTGGAGGTTCCTCGCGCCGGGCCTGCGGTGGACGTCCACGCCGTACTCCCTGTCGGCCCCGCCCCGCCGCGATCGCATGCGCATCACGGTTAAGGCGCTCGGCGACCACAGTACGGCCGTGGCGCTGCTGCGGCCCGGCACGCGCGTGTGGGCGGAGGGGCCGTACGGCTCGCTGACCGGGGACCGGCGGACCGCAGCCAGGTCGCTGCTGATCGCGGGCGGGGTCGGGATCACCCCGCTGCGGGCCCTGTTCGAGACGCTGCCGGGTGAGGTCACCCTGCTGTACCGGGCGCGCTCGGTCGAAGACCTGGCGCTGGGCGGGGAGTTGGAGGCCCTCGCGCGGTGGCGCGGGGCGCGGGTGCACTACCTGCTCAACGGGCCGGACGGGCAACGCCCGCGCGTGACGGCCGAGTTGCTGCGGGCCGCCGTACCCGACGACCTGGCCGGGCGGGACGTCTACCTGTGCGGGCCGCACGGGTTCGCCCGGGAGGTGTACGAGGCGCTGCGCGCCGCCGGGGTGCCGGACCGCCGGATCCACCACGAGTCGTTCGAACTCTGAGAGCTGTGAGGCCGTAGGAAATGCACGCGTTGAGGAAGAACCACCCGCTGCGCCGGATCGTGCTGGCGAGCGCTGCGACGGTCTCCGGCATGGTGCTGCTGCTGTCCCTGAAGCCGCACACCACACCGGCCGCCGTCGTGTCCGCCGGCGCGACCGCCCCCGCCGTCCAGGGCACCCGGACCGTCACCGGCGACTCGGTGCAGACCCGCTGGGGGCCGGTACAGGTCCGGGTCACCGTCAAGGACGGCAGGCTCACCGACGTGACCGCGGTCGTCTACCCGACGGACAACCCAAGGGACCAGGAGATCAACAGCTACGCCCTGCCCCGGCTGCGGACCGAGGCCCTCACCGCCCAGAGCGCGGACATCGACACGGTCTCCGGGGCCACTTACACGAGTGACGGTTACCGCCAGTCACTCCAGTCCGCACTGGACTCGGTGAGCGGCTGAACACACCGGCGCCACGGCACGTATCCAAGGACCAAGGGACCACGCCCACCCCCCTTGCCCCCGTCCCCGGAGGAAACGTGACCACGACGCTCGCAGGCGGCCGCGCCGCCCGCCGCCAGACGATGCGCCGCATCCGCCCGCGCCGTTCCCCGGCGACCGTCCTGCTGCTCGCCGTCTGGGCGGGTGCGGCCGGTGTGCTGTGGCTGTGGTGGCACAACACCCCGTCCGTCGCCGACGACAACAGCAAGATCCTCAACGCGGGCCGGATCACCGGCCTGCTGGCGGGCTATCTGATGGCGCTCGTGGTGCTCCAGATGGCCCGGGTGCCCGCGCTGGAGCGCCGGGTGGGGTCCGACCGGGTGGCCCGCTGGCACGCGATGAGCGGCCGGTACACGCTCTGCCTGACGGTCGCCCACGTGTTCCTGATCATGTGGGGGTACGCCCTCCAGGCCGGCAAGGGCCTCGGCGACATCGTCCAGCAGACGACGGACTCCATCAACCAGCTGCCGGACATGGGCAAGGCGGCCATCGGCACCGGCCTGCTGTTCCTCATCGGGCTGATCTCGATCGGCGGAGTGCGCAGGCGGATTCCGTACGACACCTGGTACCACGTGCATCTTCTGACGTACGCGGCGGTCTTCCTGACCTTCTGGCACCAGCTGACCACCGGCAACGACTTCGCGGTCGAACCGGTCGCCAAGACCGTCTGGTACGGGCTGTACGGCTCGGTCACCGCGCTGGTGATCTGGTACCGGATCCTCACCCCGATCCGGCTGAACCTGCGGCACCGCATGTACGTCGAGGCCGTGATCGAGGAGACGCCCGGCGTGGTGTCCGTCCTGATCGGCGGCCGGAAGCTGCACCGGATGGGCGCGGAGGCGGGCCACTTCTTCCGCTGGCGGTTCCTCGCGCCGGGCATGCGGTTCAGCTCCCACCCGTACTCGCTGTCCGCGGCGCCCCGACCGGGCATGCTGCGGATCACGGTGAAGGCGATCGGCGACCACAGCGAGCGGCTGCGCGAACTGGAGCCCGGCACCAAGGTGTGGGCCGAGGGTCCGTACGGCGCGATGACCGCCCAGCGCCGCAGCCGCGGCAAGGTGCTGCTGGTGGCCGGCGGTGTCGGCATCACCCCGATGCGGGCACTGTTCGAGACGCTGCCGGGCGCGGCCGGTGACATCACCCTGCTGTACCGGGCCAACACCACCCAGGACCTGGCCCTGTGGGACGAACTCGCCGCCATCGCGGACGAGCGCGGCGCCCGGTTGATGTACGCGGTGAACAGTCCGGACGGGGAGCGCCCGGACATCTCCGCGGAGTCCCTCCAGCGCAAGCTCCCCGACATCGACAAGCACGACGTGTTCATGTGCGGGCCGAACGGCTTCGCGCAGTCCGTGTACGAAGCACTGCGCGGCGCGGGTGTGCCCGCCCGCCGCATCCATCACGAGTCGTTCGAGATGTGAGCGACGGGAATCCAGGAGCTGTTGAAGCGATGAGGAAGTCTCACCCCGTCCGTCGAGTCGTGCTCGCGACGGCCGCCACCGTGTCCGGTGTCGTGCTGATGCTGTCGCTGAAGCCCTCGTCGGACCCGGCGTCCGCCCAGGCGGGCGGCACGCTCCCGCAGCAGACGGCGGCGGCCCAGGAGTCGGCCCAGGGCGGCACGGGGGCTGCCGCCGGCGGCCAGGTCACCGGGGACGTCGTCCAGACGCAGTACGGTCCGGTCCAGGTCCGCATCACCGTCAGCGGCAACAGGATCACCAAGGCCGAGGCGGTCCAGGCGCCCAAGGGCGGCGAGAGCGACGCGAAGACCGCGCTGTCCATCCCGAAGCTCACCCAGGACACGGTCGCCAAGCAGAAGTCCGACGTCGACACGGTCTCCGGGGCGACCTACACCAGCGAGGGCTACAAGAAGTCGCTCCAGTCCGCGATCGACAAGGCGAACCAGGCCGCGTCCCAGGCCCAGCCGTCGGCGCAGCCCTCCCAGCCGGCGGGCGGTGGCGGAGCGGCGGCCGCGAAGACGGTCACCGGCGCGGTCTCCCAGACGCAGTACGGCCCGGTCCAGGTCCGGATCACGGTGAGCGGCGGCAAGATCACCAACGCCGAGGCGGTCCAGGCGCCGAAGGGCGGGACCAGCGACCAGAAGACGGCGCTGTCGATCCCGAAGCTCAACCAGGAGGCCGTGGCGGCCGGCAGCGCGGACATCGACTCGGTGTCCGGGGCCACCTACACCAGCGAGGGCTACAAGAAGTCGCTCCAGTCGGCGCTGGACCAGGCCGGTGGCTGACACGGTGGCCGAGCCGGCACAAGCTCCCGCCGCGGTACGTCACGTGGAGGAGGTCATGGGGACGGTCTTCTCCTTCGACGTCCGCGGCGGGGAACCCGTTGCCGTACAGACGGCGGTGCGGGAGGCGGTGGCGGGGCTGCACCGCGTGAACGAGGTGTTCAGCACCTACCGCGACGACAGCCAGGTCTCGCGCCTGGCCCGCGGTGAGCTGACGGTCGCCGACTGCGACGCCGAGGTCGCCGAGGTCCTCGAACTCGGCGCCGAGGCCGAGCACTTGAGCGACGGCTGGTTCAGCATGCGCTACGAGGGCCGCCTGGACCCGACGGGCATCGTCAAGGGCTGGGCGGTGGAGCGCGCGGCCCGACAGGTCGCTCTCGCGGGAGCCACCGGAGTGAGCGTCAACGGCGGCGGGGACGTACAGCTGCTGGGCGTACCGGGCCCCGAACGCCCGTGGCGCGTGGGCGTCTCGGACCCGCTCCGTCCCGGCGGCCTGGCGGCGGTCGTCTCGGCAGCGGGAGCGGCGGAGCTGGCGGTGGCGACGTCGGGCTCGGCCGAGCGCGGCGCCCACATCGTCGACCCCAGAACGGGCCGCTCCGCGGTGACGGACCTGCTGGCGGTGACGGTGGTCGCCCCCACTTTGACCTGGGCGGATTGCTGGGCAACAGCAGCTTTCGCGATGGGTTCGAGGGAGGGCCTGACCTGGCTCGAGTCCTTGCCGGACGTGGAGGCACTACTGATCACGGCCGGCGACGAGGTGCTGATCACGGGGGGCCTCGCAGCTCGACTCGGGTGACTGGATGTTTTCAGGGGCGCGGGGAACTGCGCGACCAGCCCCCACGAACCCGCACCCGACGAACCACCCCTCAATGCCCGTTCTGAGCCAACCGCAACAAGTGCTCAGCCAGCGCCTGCCCCCCGGTCGGGTTCCGGCTGATCAGCATCAACGTGTCGTCACCGGCGATCGTCCCCAAGATGTCATGCAGCTCAGCCTGATCAATCGCCGACGCGAGGAACTGCGCCGCCCCCGGAGGAGTCCGCAGCACCACAAGATTCGCCGAAGCCTCCGCGGAGATCAGCAGCTCCTGCGAGAGCCGCCGCATCCGCTCCTCCTTCGCCGACTCCCCGAGCGGCGCCCGAGGGGTCCGGAAACCCCCCTCGCTCGGCACCGCGTAGATCAGGTCGCCGTCGGTGTTGCGGATCTTCACCGCGTTGAGCTCGTCGAGGTCCCGGGAGAGCGTCGCCTGCGTGACGCTCAGCCCGTCGTCGGACAGCAGCTTCGCCAACTGGCTCTGCGACCGCACCGGTTGCCGATTGAGGATGTCCACGATCCGGCGGTGGCGCGCGGTACGCGTCTGCGGCACGGCGGGCCCGGCGCCCCCGTTGTGCTCGTGCTCCTGCGCATGACTCATCGTCGTCTCATTCTCCGGATCATCCGTCCGCCCTGGCCACGTCCAGGATGCCGGGGAGCGCCTGAAGAAGCGCGTCCGCTTCGTCGTCGCCGAGGTTCAGCGGCGGCATCAGCCGTACGACGTCGGGGGCGGGCGCGTTCAGCAGGAAACCGGCGTCCTGAGCCGCCTGCTGCACCTGCGGCGCGAGCGGCTCGGTGAGCACGATACCCAGGAGCAGCCCGGCACCCCTGACATGGTCGATCGACGGGTGTCCGAGTGACTCGATCCCGTCCCGCAACCGCTCGCTCTGCCGCTTGACGTTCTCCAGCAGGCCGTCGTTCGCGATGGTGTCGAGGACCGCGAGTCCGGCGGCGCAGGCGACCGGGTTGCCGCCGAACGTCGTCCCGTGGTGCCCCGGCTGGAGCAGCTCCGCGGTCCGCCCGAAGGCGACGGTCGCGCCGAGCGGCAGTCCGCCGCCGAGCTGCTTGGCGAGGGTGACCACGTCGGGCAGCACGCCTTCGTGGGCCTGGTACTCGAACCAGTGCCCGGTACGGCCGATGCCGGTCTGCACCTCGTCGAGGACCAGCAGCGCGCCCTTGGCCGCCGTGATCGCCCTGGCGGCCTTGAGGTAGCCGACCGGGGGCACCACGACGCCGTTCTCGCCCTGGATGGGCTCGATGACGACGAGCGCGGTGTCCTCGGTGACCGCGGCGGCCAGGGCCTGCGCGTCGCCGTAGGGCACATGCGTGATGTCGCCGGGCAGCGGCAGGAAGGGGGTCCGCTTGGCGGGCTGGCCGGTGAGGGCCAGGGCGCCCATGGTCCGGCCGTGGAAGCCGCCGTCGGTGGCGACCATGTGGGTGCGTCCGGTCAGCCGGCCGATCTTGAAGGCGGCCTCGTTGGCCTCGGCGCCGGAGTTGCAGAAGAAGACCTTGCCGTCCCGGCCGAAGAGCTGGAGCAGCCGCTCGGCGAGGGCGACGGTGGGCTCCGCCATGAAGAAGTTGGAGATGTGGCCGAGGGACGCGATCTGCTTGCCGACCGCCTCGACGATCGCCGGGTGCGCGTGGCCGAGCGCGTTGGTGGCGATACCGCCGACGAAGTCGAGGTACTGGTTGCCCTCGCTGTCCCAGACCTTGGTGCCCGCACCGCGGGCGAGGGGCAGCCGGGGGGTGCCGTAGTTGTTCATGAGCGAGCTCTGCCACCGCTGGGAGAGCTCCTGATTGTCCGTCACTTCGCGTCCCCCTCTTGTCCGTCGGGCACGACCATGGTGCCGATGCCCTCGTCGGTGAAGATCTCCAGCAGGATGGAGTGCTGGACCCGCCCGTCGATGACCCGGGCCGTGGTCACGCCGTTGCGCACGGCGTGCAGGCAGCCCTCCATCTTCGGAACCATGCCGGAGCTCAACTCCGGCAGCAGCTTCTCCAGTTGGGAAGCGGTGAGGCGGCTGATCACCTCGTCGCTGTGCGGCCAGTCCTCATAGAGGCCCTCGACGTCCGTGAGGACCATGAGAGTCTCCGCTCCAAGCGCAGCAGCGAGTGCCGCAGCCGCCGTGTCAGCATTGACGTTGTAGACATGTCCGTCGTCCTGGCTCCGGGCGATCGACGAGACGACCGGGATCCGGCCGTCGGCGAGCAGTGCCTCGATCGCGCCCGTGTCGATCTCGGTGATCTCGCCCACCCGCCCGATGTCGACCAACTCGCCGTCGATCTCGGGCTGGTGCTTGGTGGCGGTGATGGTGTGGGCGTCCTCGCCGGTCAACCCGACGGCGAGCGGCCCGTGTTCGTTGAGCAGGTTGACCAGCTCGCGCTGGACCTGTCCGGCCAGCACCATCCGTACGACGTCCATGGCGTCCTCGGTGGTGACGCGCAGGCCGGCCTTGAACTCGCTGACGATGCCGTGCTTGTCGAGGGCGGCGCTGATCTGCGGGCCGCCGCCGTGCACGACGACCGGTCTGAGCCCGGCGTGGTGCAGGAAGACGACGTCCTGGGCGAAGGCGGCCTTGAGGTCCTCGTCGATCATGGCGTTGCCGCCGAACTTGATGACGACGGTCTTGCCGTTGTGGCGGACCAGCCAGGGCAGCGCCTCGATGAGGATCTGGGCTTTCGGGAGCGCGGTGTGCTTCCGCGTGGGGCTGCTCATGACGAGTACGCGCTGTTCTCGTGGACGTAGTCCGCGGTGAGGTCGTTGGTCCAGATGGTGGCGGTCTCGGAGCCGGCCGCGAGGTCGGCGACGATGTGCACCTCGCGGTAGCGCATGTCGACCTTGTCGCGGTCCTCGCCGACGCCGCCGTTCTTGCAGACCCAGACGCCGTTGATGGCGACGTTGAGCCGGTCGGGCTCGAAGGCGGCCTTGGTGGTGCCGATCGCGGAGAGCACGCGGCCCCAGTTGGGGTCCTCGCCGTGGATGGCGCACTTGAGGAGGTTGTTGCGGGCGATGGAGCGGCCCACCTCCACGGCGTCGTCCTCGCTCGCCGCGTTGACCACCTCGACCTTGATGTCCTTGCTGGCTCCCTCGGCGTCCCGGATGAGCTGCTGACCGAGGTCGTCGCAGACCTGCCGTACGGCTTCCGCGAACTCCTCGTAGGCCGGGGTGACTTCTGAGGCGCCGGAGGCGAGGAGCAGCACGGTGTCGTTGGTGGACATGCAGCCGTCGGAGTCGACCCGGTCGAAGGTGGTGCGGGTCGCGGCCCGAAGTGCCTTGTCCAGTACATCACTCGGCAGGTCGGCGTCGGTGGTGAGGACTACCAGCATGGTGGCGAGGCCGGGGGCGAGCATGCCCGCGCCCTTGGCCATGCCGCCGACCGTCCAGCCGTCCTGGGTGACGACGGACGTCTTGTGGACGGTGTCGGTGGTCTTGATGGCGATGGCGGCCTTCTCCCCGCCGTGCTCGCTCAAGGACGCGGCCGCTGCCTCGACCCCCGGCAGCAGCTTGTCCATCGGGAGCAGGACGCCGATGAGTCCGGTGGAGGCGACGGCGACCTCGCCCGCGCCGATCTCCAGCACCTCAGCGACCTTCTCGGCGGTGGCGTGGGTGTCCTGGAAGCCCTTCGGCCCCGTACAGGCGTTGGCGCCACCGGAGTTGAGGACGACCGCGGTCAACTCGCCGGTCTTGAGGACCTGCTCGGACCACAGCACGGGCGCGGCCTTGACGCGGTTGGAGGTGAAGACGCCGGCGGCGGCGCGGCGGGGCCCGGTGTTGACCACGAGGGCCAGGTCCGGGTTGCCGTTCTCCTTGATTCCCGCGGCGATGCCCGCCGCCTGGAATCCCTTGGCTGCCGTGACGCTCACGGTGCGACTCCGATCGTGGAAAGACCGAGCTCCTCGGGGAGTCCGAGGGCGATGTTCATGCTCTGGACGGCACCGCCGGCGGTGCCCTTGGTCAGGTTGTCGATGGCGCTGATCGCGATGATGCGACCCACGGACTCGTCGAGGGCGACCTGCACCTGAACGCCGTTCGAACCGTAGACGGACGCCGTGGCGGGCCACTGGCCCTCGGGGAGCAGGTGGACGAAGGGCTCGTCGGCGAAGGCCTTCTCGTAGGCGGCGCGGACGGACTCGGCGGTGACGCCGGGCTTGGCCTGGGCGCTGCACGTGGCGAGGATGCCGCGGGGCATCGGCGCGAGGGTGGGCGTGAAGGAAACGTTCACCTTCGAACCGGCCACCCCGCTGAGGTTCTGGACGATCTCCGGCGTGTGCCGGTGACCGCCGCCGACGCCGTACGGCGACATGGAGCCCATGACCTCGCTGCCCAGCAGGTGGGGCTTGGGCGCCTTGCCCGCGCCGGAGGTGCCGGAGGCGGCGACGATCACGGCCTGGTTCTCGGCGAGGCCCGCGGCGTAGGCCGGGAACAGGGCGAGCGAGGTCGCGGTCGGGTAGCAGCCGGGCACCGCGATGCGCTTGGACCCCTCCAGCGCGGTGCGGGCGCCCGGCAGTTCGGGAAGGCCGTAGGGCCAGGTGCCGGCGTGCGCGGAGCCGTAGAACTTCTCCCAGTCGGCCGCGTCCTTGAGCCGGAAGTCGGCGCCCATGTCGACGACGAGGACGTCCGGGCCGAGCTGCTCGGCGACGGCGGCGGACTGGCCGTGGGGCAGGGCGAGGAACACGACGTCGTGTCCGGCGAGGACGTCGGCCGTGGTCTCCTGGAGCACCCGGTCGGCCAGCGGCAGCAGGTGGGGCTGGAGCGAGCCGAGTCGCTGGCCGGCGTTGGAGTTGCCGGTCAGGGCACCGACCTCGACCTCGGGGTGCGCCAGGAGCAGCCGCAGGACCTCACCGCCCGCGTATCCACTCGCTCCGGCCACTGCCGCACGTACCGCCATGTCATCCTCCTCCTGGATGGCATGACTATACGTTTCGCTGCACGTTTATGCAACCACATGCATAGGACCCGGCCTGGGCGCCGACGAGCGCCGGCGGCGTGCGGCTCGCGTCACCGGGCATTCCCCTGGGCGGTCTCACAGCTCGGGCAGGATTGCGGTGGGATGGGCAGATACATAGCTTGTACACCTGTTGTACGAGTTGCTGCACGTGAGAGGTGTCCCGGTGGGACGACGTGAGAAGCCGGTCGATCCCGACGCCGGTCCCGTCCAGCGGTTCGCGCACGATCTGCGGGTCCTTCGGGAGGGGGCCGGCAAGCCGCCCTACCGGGAGATGGCCGAGCGGGCGGGATACTCCGTCACCGCGATGTCCCAGGCCGCCGCCGGGGACGCCCTGCCGTCCCTGGCTGTGGCGCGGGCGTACGCCGAGGTGCTGGACGCCGACCCGGACGTGTGGGAACGGCGGTGGCGGGAGGCGGACGCCGAGGTGCGGGTGCCCGCACCGGACGAGAGGCCGCCGTACCGGGGGCTGGCCCGTTTCGAGCCCGGCGACAGCGATCTCTTCTTCGGCCGGGACACGCTCGTCGCCGAACTGGTGGAGCTGGTGCGCGAGCACCGGTTCGCGGCGGTGTTCGGGCCGTCCGGGAGCGGCAAGTCGTCGCTGCTGCGGGCGGGACTGATTCCGGGGTTGCGGGAGGCGGCGGGGGCGCGGCGGCCGGCGGTTGTCCGCGTGCTGACCCCGGGCGATGGGCCCGCGCGCACGCATGAGAAGGCCCTCGTCCCGCGAGACGACGACGGGGAGACCTGGGTCATCGTCGATCAGTTCGAGGAGCTGTTCACCCTCTGCGCGGACCGCGCGGAACGCGACCGGTTCCTGGATCTGCTGCTCTCGGCCCGGCGCCCGGAGAGCCGGCTGCGGGTGGTGATCGCGGTCCGCGGTGACTTCTACGGCCACTGCGCCGGCCACCGCGAGCTGGCCGAGGCCGTCAGCCGGGCCAACCTCCTGGTCGGGCTGCCGAGCCGGGAGGAGCTGCGCGAGGTGATCACCGGCCCGGCCGCCTCCGCCGGCCTGAACGTGGAGCGCGCGCTCACCGCCCGGATCATCGACGAGGTCGTCGACCGGCCCGGCGCGCTGCCCATGCTCTCCCACGCCCTGCTGGAGACCTGGCACCGCCGCCGGGGACGGCTGCTGACCCTGGCGGCGTACGAGGAGACGGGCGGCGTCCGCGGTGCGATCGCCGCCACCGCCGAGGACGTGTACGGAGGGCTGTCGGCGGAGCAGCGCCGTGCCGCTCGGCGCATCCTGCTGCGGCTGATCGCGCCCGGCGACAGCACGGCCGACACGCGCCGTCCGGCGTCCCGCGCCGAACTCGGCAGCGGGGCGCGGGAGGTGCTGGAACGCCTCGCCGCCGCCCGTCTCGTCACCCTGGACGGCGACACGGTGGAGCTCGCGCACGAGGCGCTGATCACCGGCTGGCCGCGCCTCGCCGGGTGGATCGAGGAGGGCCGGGACCGACTGCGTGCGCAGCGCCGGCTCGGCGAGGCGGCGCGCGGCTGGGAGGAGCTGGGACGCGACCCCGGCGCGCTGTACCGGGGCACGCGGCTGGACCGGGCCGAGGAGCTGTTCGCCCGGCAGAAGCCCGTCACCCGGCAGGAGCTCTTCGCCCCGCAGGATGCCGTCACCCCGCAGGATGCCGTCACCCGGCAGAAGCTCTTCGCCCCGCAGGAGCCCGTCGCCCCGCAGGATGCCGTCACCCCGCAGGAGCCCGTCGCCCCGCCGCATGACGATGACCAGCCGCATGACGATGACCGGCTGAAGCCGTCGTACGACGATCTCGAGCCGTTCGACGACGACCTCACATACCTGGAGCGGTCCTTCCTCACCGCTTCCCTCGGGGCCCGGAGGACCGAGCGGGAGGCCGAGACCCGCACCGCGCGGCGGACGCGTTCCCTGACCGTCGGTCTGTCCGTGTTCCTCGTCCTCGCGCTGGCCGCCGGCCTGGTGGCCTGGCAGCGCGACCGGGTGAGCGAGGCGGAGGCCGCCAAGGCCGCCGCCCGGCGCCTGGCCACCGTGGCCGGCAGCCTGCGCTCGACCGATCCACGCACCGCCGCCCTGCTCGGGGTCGCCGCCTGGCGGATCGCCCCGCTCACCGAGTCCCGCTCGGCGCTGCTGGGCGCCCTGGCGCAGCCGGAGCGCGATGCCTTCACCGACCCTCGGACCGGAAAGGACGTCCGGCGTTTCCTCACCGACGGCGGCCGGACCCTCCTCAGCGTCGACGGCAGCACGGTGACCGCCCGGAACGTGGCCACCCACAGGCTCACCGCCACCTATCACCTGCCGGGCGGGACAGAGGTGGGCGACGTCGGTCCCGGTTCCCGGTACCTCGACGTCATCGGGCCGGACGGAGGCGACAGGCTGTGGAACCTCCCGCTGGGCAGACCTGCGGGAGAACTGGGCGAAGCCTCCATGCACGGCGGAGCGCCCGACGGCAGCGCGTATCTCACCGGTCCCCCCGACGGCCCGGGGACGGTCCGGCTGCACCGGACGGCCGACGGCAAGGTCCTCTTCAGCGCCGGCCTCCCGCGCACCCTCTCCTCGGCGGCCGTCGGCCCCGGCGGCCGCCTGCTCGCCCTCTGTCCCGCCGAAGGGCCGCTCCAGTTGTGGGACACCGCCGCCGGCAAGCGACTGCCGGGGGCCTGGGAGAAGGCGGACAAGACCCTGTGCGGCACCGGCTCCGGCGCGGACGGCGGCGCGCGGCTGCTGCGGTTCAGCGCGGACGGCAGGCGGCTGGCCGCCGCCTACGGGACGGGGGCCATGGCCTGGGACGTACGGGGCGGACGCGCGCTCGCCGACTTCGCCAGTGGCGGGGTCACCGGCTTCACCCAGGCCGCTCTCTCCCCCGACGGCGAGTTCCTGGCCACGGCGGACGACCACGAACTCGCCGTGTGGCGCCTGGCCACCGGTGGCACCCAGGTCTTCCGCCGCCCCCTCTCCAAGGACGAGGCCACCGGGCTGACCTGGGACCCGGGCGAGCCTCGTCTCCTGCGCTACCTCGACGGCGCCACGGTCCACACCTTCGACCTGGCCGACCGCCTCGCCCCGCGGTGGCAGGGCACTCCGGCCGACGCGGGCGTGCTCAGCCCGGACGGCGCCACCCTGGCCACCGTCACCCGGTCCGGCAACGGCTACCGCCTCGAGCTGCGTTCCACGCGCACGGGTGACGTCCTGGCCCGCGCGACGCTCGGCGCGCTGCCGAGCATGTCCGACGAGAACGTCCCCCGGCTCGCCTTCAGCCCGGACAGCGGCACGCTGGCCGTCGCCGACACCGTGTCCTCGAACGGTTCACTGCGGCTGCGCTCCACCATGTGGGATGTACGGACGCGCCGGGTGCGAGCGGCCCTCGTCACCTCCGGCGCGGCCGACCGTCCGGCCGTCGCCCTCGCCCTGGGACCCGACGGCCGCATGCTGCTGGTCGTCCGCGCCACCGCCGACAGCTACACGACGGAGGTCTGGGACACCCGCGAACACCGGCGGTCCGGGACCGTGCGAGGCCTCTCCGGGGAGGAACTGGCCGTGGGGCCGGACGGGGGTCTGCTCGTGAGTTCGGACGACCAGTACGCCGATCCGGGATCCGGCAAGGTCACCGGGCGCGCGCTCGCCGACGGCCGGCAGGTGACCGCGCTGGCGTTCAGTCCCGACGGCTCCCGGCTCGCCGTGGGTGACTCCACCGGGCACGTCACGCTGTGGGACGGCGAGGTCCGGCACCGTACGGGCGCGCTGACCGGTACCTCCGACACGGCCACCCAGGGCGAGCCTGAGGCGGTGGGGGCGCTCGCCTTCTCCTCCGACGGCGGCACGCTGGCCGTGGGCGGCACGAGGGGGACCCTGCGGCTGTGGGACGTCGAGGGACAGCAGCTCCTCGGGACGGACCTGCCCACGTCCGGCGACGAGATCCGCTCCCTCGCCTTCGCCGAGGACGGCGGCACGGTCTACGCCGGCAGCCCGCATGTACCGCTCCAGCGTCTCCCCATCGCACCGGACCAGGCCGTGCGCACCATCTGCGGCCGCACCGGCGGCGGCCTGACCGAGGCGCAGTGGCGGACCTACGTCCCTGACGCGCCGTACGAGAACGTGTGCGCCAAAAGCGGATGAGGTTCCCGGAACCGGAAGAAACGCCTGAGGGCCGGATTGTTCAGGGTGGCTCTGTGCGTCGCTGAAAAACGCCTCTGACCTGGACGATCAGTGACCAGAACGACCGTGGTGCCCCGTCGGCGGCGTCCGGACATCCCCTCAGTCAGGTTCTGGTCTCATGCGCACTCACGCCCTCGTCCCCTCGCTCCTCCTGCTCGGCGCCCTCTCCTTCACGGCGGCCTGCTCGTCCGGGTCGGACGGCTCCTCGGGTACGGCATCCGCAGCCGCCCGCCCCGGAGCCGCCCCCACCCCCTCGCCGGTCCGCAGCGTCGATCCGTCGAGGATCAAGGGGCTGGAGATCGTCAGCGACAGCAGCGAGCAGAGCTCCTGCCCCTTCGCGACGAGCTATCCGGACGTGCCCGGGGCAGAGGCGATGACGGCCGCGATGAGGAAGGACGTGGACGAGCGCCTGGCCGCCTTCCGCTCAGCGGCCTGCGAGGGAGGGTCGGGCGGCGCGGAGGGCCGCGAGCTCAACATCAGCCATCAGTTCCTGGTCGCCTCCGGCGACGTCCTGGGCGTCCGGCTCAGCACCCAGGACCACAGTGGCCCCGGCTCCGGGCTGTCGACCAGGACGTACTGGTACGACGGCGAGGCCGGCGCGTACCACACGGCTCTCGGCCTCGTCGCCGACGGCTCCCGGGACGCCTTCATCGCCGCGCTGAAGGATCAGCTCAAGGGGCGCGAAGGGGTCGACGCCGCTGCCCTCGACAACACGTTCTCCGATCCGGCCTCCCGCACCGCCGCCCTGGACGACATGGCCTTCACCCCCCACGGCGGACTGCGGGTGACCTTCGACCGCGGCGAGGTGGGTGTCCCGGCCGCCGGGACCTACATGGTGACCTTCCCCGAGGAGACGGTCACCCCGTGGCTGTCCGCGTTCGGACAGCGTGTCCAACGGCAGACCATGACACCCGGCGGTTCGCTCGACCTGGGGGCAGGGCACATCCCCACGCCCGTCACCCCCACCCACACCGCGTCCGGCGACGACGACACCGACTGCGAGAAGGTCACGTGCATCGCGCTGACCTTCGACGACGGACCGGCGGCACCGGAGACCGCGACCCTGCTGACCTCCCTGGCGCGGTACGACGCGCGCGCCACGTTCTTCACCGTCGGCCAGAACGTCGCCGCCCACCCCGAGCTGGTCCGCGCCGAGGCCCGCGCCGGACACGAGGTCGGCAACCACTCCTGGAACCACCCCGATCTCACCAGGCTCACCCCCGAGCAGGTGGCCTCCCAGCTGGGCCGCACCAGCGCCGCCATCAAGGCCGCGACCGGCAAGGCCCCCACCCTCTTCCGCCCGCCCTACGGTGCGGTCAACGCCCGGGTGAAGGCCGCGACCACGCTCTCACCGGTGCTGTGGGACGTGGACACCGAGGACTGGAAGTACCGCGACGCCGACAAGGTCGCCCGGACCGTCATCGACAAGGCGCAGCGCAACGACGTCGTCCTCATGCACGACATCCACCCCACCTCGGTCGCCGCGGTCCCACAGATCCTGCGCACCCTGACCGCCCGCGGCTTCCACTTCGTCACCGTCAGCCACTTGCGCGCCACCCTCTGAACCCATGACGCAGCCGCGCTCGGCATCGCCGACAAGACTCCGGCCCACCCTGTCACTCACGCACCGTGAGACGCAGGAAGAAGTACACGCTGAGGAGCGAGAGCACCATGCTCGGCGGCAGGAGTATCAAGTCCCAGAGGCGCCGATGGGTCGAGGGGATGCCGGAGAGCGCCCCGATGCCCATTCCCGCGCTCAGCAGCAGAAGGGGCAGCGCCGTTCCCTGCGGGTGGTCCTTCCAGCGACCGACTCGCGCGAGGGCGAGCGAGCTGACGCCGAGGCCGGACGCGGCGACGGCGAACAGGAAGAGGTGACTGGCGTCGAGTCCACGGCCGCTCATGTCCCAGAGATACAGCCGTTGACTCCACGCTTCCACAGCCGTCGCACCAAATGATCGCCAAGCTCATGCATGGCGACCGCTGAGTCACCGTGGGTGTCCCGTGTCCCTTCGCCGGCGCACCGCGCTGAAGGTGCCGAGTCCGACGAGTGAGGTGAGCGCGGCGGCGCCGATCGCCGTCCCCAGGCGCAGGCCGGGCGGGTGGAAGGAGCAGGTGACGCTCGTCGATCGGCCGTCCAGGGGTACGGCGATCAGGCCGTGGTACTGCTTCGCGGGGACCGCGGTCGCGTCACCGCTGGCGCAGCGCCAGCCCGCGATCCGGGGAGCCGCGACGACGGCCACGCCCTTGCTGCCCGCCGGGAGCTCGGCGTGGACCGTGCCGCCGGAGCCGGAGACGGTGACCTCGGTGGCACCGGTGGCCCGGAGGTGTCGTACGGCGGAGCGCAGCCGGCCGGTGTCCAGACAGCCGACCGCCCGGTCCGGTACGACTCCCATGCCCTTCGGGGTCAGCTCGATGGCCAGGCGCCCGGAGGCCGGGACCGTGCCGAGCGGTTCCATGGCGGCGATCTTGGTGACGGGCCAGTCGGCCCTGAACCGGCCGGTCGGGCCATGGGCCGCGGGGCCGGCGAGTCGTGCCGTGCCCGCGAAGTGCGGCGCCCAGAGGTACACCTCGCTGCCCGCCGGGCACCGGGCGGTGATCGTCGCCTTCCCGCCCACCCGCACGCCCTGCCGCTGGTCGGTGCTGCGGTCCGCCCGCTTTCCGGCACCGTTCAGGACGGTGACGCGGGGCACGGTGTAGACCCGGGCGCCCAGCAGGAGCTCCTGGTTGCGGTACGGCGACGGCCCGAAGGCACCGGTCGCGGCGGACGGCCGTACCGTCACCAGGGGCGGTACGGCCTCCCTGGTCACCGTCACCCGGCTGCCGTCCTGCGGGAACCAGTTCTGGTGCGGGTCCGGCGGCGAGTGCACCCGGGCGCCCACGGAGAAGATCGCGTCCGTGACCGCGTTGTCCAGGCTCTGCACGCTGCGGCCGCCCGAGGTCCAGCCGTACCCGAGCGCGGTGAGCGTGGTGCTGAACACGGCGGAGGTGTGGCTGCTGTAGTACTGGGCGCCCTGGCCGCCGACCTCCAGCGGGTCGTTGCCGACGGTCTGCTCCCGGCCCGGGTTGGTGCGGTAGCGGGGCCAGCCGTCGGCCCGCGCGATCGCGTCCGCCTGGTCCTGCTGCCGGTCGCCCCACAGGGCGTAGTCGTCCATGTGCCCGAGCCGCATCCGGGTGGCCACGGCGGAGGTGGCGGTGGCCTCGCCGACCTGCGTACCGATGAGCAGGACGGCGGCGAGGGCGACCGGAGCCATGCGCAGGAGCGGGCGCCGGCGACCGAGGAGGAGCAGCCCGAACAGCGCGCCGAGGACCGCCGTCAGGAACACCGGCCAGGCGAAGGAACGCACCAGTGGGCTGCCGCTCGCCACCACCGCGACCAGCGCGAGGAGCCCGGCCGCCGCTCCGAGCGCCCGCCGGTCGGGACGGCCGTACGACAGCGCGTGCCAGGCGGCGATCACCAGCAGGGCGCAGACCACGAAGGTCTGGCGGTACGAGCTGCCCTGCGGGGCGGCGAAGGCGTGCCAGAGCAGATGGGTCGGGCCCCACTGCATCGACAGGGTCACCTGCACCACCAGCAGCGACCAGCCGGCGCGCACCCGGCGGGGGACGGCCCGGTGGAAGGGCAGCGCGAGGGCGAGCAGCAGAGCGGTGGTGCCGACGAAGAGCGCCGGGGAGCCGAAGCTGTACGTCGTCGGCAGCAGCCGGGCCAGCAGGTCCTCCGTGCCCACCCGGGCGAACCGCGTGAAGCGGCCCTCGGAGGCGTGCGCGCTGCCGAAGTACACGACCGTGACCAGCGGCGCGGCGAGGCCGATGCCGAGCGCGAAGGTCAGGACGGCCCGGCCCGCGGCGATGGCCCTGCGGCGGGCCGGGAGGTCGGCCAGGCACAGCCGCAGCAGGAACACGAGGGCCGCGGCGAGGGTGGCCATGTAGGCGGTGTAGAAGTTGGCGATCCAGGCGGCCGTCACGACCAGCACCCCGAGCAGCGGGCGCCGCCCGTTCAGGACCCACTCGCCGACCAGGCACAGCAGCGGCAGGGCGATCAGTCCGTCGAGCCACATGAGGTTGTACGAGGCGGTCGCCACGGTCCAGCCGCACAGGGCGTACGACGCACCCAGCAGGCCGGCCGCCCACCAGGGACCGGGGCGCAGTCGCAGCAGCAGCCACGTCATGGCCGCCGCGGCGCACGCGATCTTCAGCACGGTGATCACGTACACCGCGAGGTCGATCTCGTCCCTCGGGAACACCGCCACCAGTGGGGCGAACGGGCTGGTGAGGTAAGTGCCGAGGTCGGGCAGGAAGCCGGCGCCGTACCCCGACTGCCAGTTGACGAGGAGCCCACCGGCACCGCGCCCGTGCAGCAGGTCCCACAGGTGCGCGTGGAAGGGGACGTACTGGTTGCCCAGGTCGCTGACGTTGCGGGTGCGCGAACCGAAGGGGTAACTGCGCGCGACGGCGTCGGCCGCGCAGAGCACCACGACGGTGATCGCCGCCGCGAGCAGGGCGGCCTGGCCCGGGCCGGGGGGTCGCCCCGGCGGAGGTTCGGGGGTGAGGCGGACCGGCTGGTCGTGCGCGGTCTTCGGTTCGGGCGGGACGGTCGGTCGCACGCCCTGTTCGCTGGTCAATTCAAGCCCCCGTCCGGGGCGTTCGCCCCGTGCGTCGTCACTGCGTCGATTTAGACAGGGGGTGCATACGGTTGGTTGTCCGACCGCCGATGGCGGTGAAGTGAATTCCGTACGACCCGCAGGCGACGGAGGCCGAGGGAGACCGTGCGGACAGAAGGAGCTGACATGAGCGAGAGCACCACCCGCGAGGAGCGCTTCGCGCGGGGCCTGGAGATGCTCGGCAGCGTCAACCCCGAGGTGGGACAGCTGGTCGTCGACTCGCTCGCCGACGTCAGCCCGGAGATGGGTCACCAGCTCGTCGCCTGGGGGTTCGGCGAGATCTACTCGCGGCCGCAACTCGTGCCGCGGGACCGGCAGTTGGTCACGCTGGGCATGCTCACCGCGCTGGGCGGCTGCGAGGCCCAGCTGGAGGTGCACGTCCACACGGCCCTGAACGTGGGCCTGACCGCCGAACAGATCGCCGAGGCGCTGCTTCAGTCGGCCGGCTACTGCGGCTTCCCCAGGGCCCTGAACGCCATGGCCGTGGCGAAGAAGGTCTTCGCCGAGCGTGGGCTGCTGCCGGTCGGACAGCAGCCCACGGCAGAGGGACCGGACACGTCTGCCTGACCCTCAGGACACGGCTACTTCCGCCCGATCCTCAGGAACGTGACGGAGTTCGCCGGGAAGGTGTACGTGAACTTCCCGGCGACCCCGTCGAAGGTGGACCTGACCGGCGCGACCGCCGTCGACGTCTCGCTGTTCACGGCGTCGGGGGCGGCCGCGAGCGTGGTCACCCGGGCCCTGGACGCGACCTTGGCGCCGCCCAGGTCGATCGCCGTACGCGCCGCCGAGTCCTGCGCGTTGACGACCTTGACGATGAGCTCACCGGTCTTCTGGTCCGTGGTGACGACCTGCCGGAACGGCTCGGCCGGTTTGTCGTCGGTGAAGCTGCCCCACTCCTGGCCGTCGAGGTAGAGGGTGACCTGGCGGCCCCGCACCTTGATGTCGATGTCGTAGGCGCGGCCCGTCTCGACCGAGCCCGCCTTGGAGATCAGCGTCGACTTGCCGCCGTCCACGGCCTGTTCGACGGCGGTCTGGGTGTTGTTCCAGCCACCGATGTTCCACCAGTAGAAGTTGCCGGTGTCCTTGACGCCGAACGCGACGAGGAAGCCCTCCTTCCCGGACTTCTTCACCGCCTTCACCCGCAGGTCGTAGTCGTGCCAGCTCGGGTCGCCGGCCGAGACCATGGTGTTCTCGGCGTTCACGTCGGTCTGCACGTACTGGCCGTCCTGGACGTTCCAGTTGCCGCCGCCGGTGTGGGTCCACTGGGAGGTGCCGGAGGAGAAGTCGTCGGTGAGCAGGGTCCGGCCGTCGGCGTCCGTGACCCGCACGTCGTCGTACGCCGCCGTCGTCGCCCAGGTCGACAGGCCCACCGCGCCGCTGATCGGGGCGAGCAGCGAGGGTGTGCCGGTGGCAGTCGAGGGCACCACGCGGTCGCCGACGTTGTTCATGAACAGCTTCTGGACCTCGTAGTTGGCGGAGTTCCAGGAGGCGTGGTTGTTGAACCAGATCAGGTCCGGGCGCCACTGGACGTAGTCCTCGTTGGCGAACAGCGGGGCGTAGGAGGCGAGTTTGACGACGTCGGCGTTGCGCTCCAGGCCGGTCATGAACGCGGCCTCGGTGAGGCCGTTCTTGAAGGTGTTGCCCTGGGAGGCGTACTCGCCGAGGAAGACCTTCGGGCCGCCGCGGTCGTAGGAGTCGTAGCGGTCGTTGTTCTGGAGGAACCACTGGGGGCTGTTGTAGTAGTGCTCGTCGACCATGTCGACCTTGGCGTCCCGGTTGAGCTGCCAGGCCGTGTCGAAGGTCGTCCCGGAGTCGTCCGGGCCGGAGTTGGAGATCACCTGGATGTCGGGGTACTTCGCCTGGACGGCGGCGCGGAACTCCTTGAACCGGGCGAAGAACTCGTTGGGCAGGTTCTCCTCGTTGCCGACCTCGATGTGGGTGAGGTGGAAGGGCTTGGGGTGGCCCATCCGCGCCCGCACCTTGCCCCACGGGGAGCTCGCCGGGCCGTTGGCGAACTCGATGAGGTCGAGGGTGTCCTGGATGTGCCGCTTGAGCAGTGCCTCGTCGACGACGGCCTTGTTCTGGCCGCAGCCAGTCACCAGGGCGGGGACGACGGGCAGCGGCATGGCGCCGATGTCCTCGGAGAGCCGGAAGTACTCGTAGTAGCCGAGGCCGTAACTCTGGTTGTAGCCCCAGAAGTTGGCGTTGGTGGCGCGCGTCTCGACCGGTCCTACGGTGTCCTTCCACTGGTAGGACCGCTTGCGCTGGTAGCCGGAGGCCTCGCTGTAGTCGTCCATCGAGCCCGTGTTGACCAGGCAGCCGCCGGGGAAGCGCACGAAGCCCGGGTGCAGGGCGGCGATCTTCTCGGCGAGGTCCTTGCGCAGGCCGTTGGGCTCACCGCGGTAGGTGTCACGCGGGAAGAGGGAGACCATGTCGAGGGCGGCCGCCCCCGGGGAGGCCACGGTGAGACGGCCGTTGCTGCTGGGCCGGGTGGCGGTGAGGGTGAGCCTGTACTGGGTCCAGCCGTTTCTGGTGACGGCCACCGTGCGGGCGGTGGCGAGCGAGCCGTCGGTGTCCTGCAACGACACCGTGAGAGCCGTACGGCTGTCCGCGCGGGCCCACACCGAGAAGTCGTACTTCTTGCCGGCCTCGACGTGGATGCCGGTGTTGTATCCGGCGTTCGTCACGGAGGAACCGGCGCCCAGGGAAAGGTAGTTGCGGTTGCGCTCGTTCAGGCGGCCGCCGTCGTTCACGACCTGCGCGGTGCCGTCGACCGTCCACGAGGTCAGCGGGGTGTACGAGGAGTTGTCGGCGGTGGAGTACTCGAAGGACCTGTTCTGCACGAGCTCGGCGTACAGACCGCCGTCGGCGGCCCGGTTGATGTCCTCGAAGAAGACGCCGTACATCGTGTCGTCGATCCTCGCACCCCGGGCGGCCGGGTCGACGGTGATCGCGTAGTCGGTGACGTCCTCGGCGTGGGCGGGGGCGGGGATCGTTCCGGCCGCCACGAGGAGGGCGGTGGCGCTGAGACCGAGTCTCCAGCGGGTGCGTGACATGGATACTCCGCGGCTCTGTCGAAGTGGGGTTCTACCGAAGTCGGGTTCGAAATATCGGACATTGATCAGCACATCGAACGGCAACATAGGGAGGGGGATTCCGGAGCGTCAACGGGTCGCGCGGTACCGAAAGTGTCGGAAGTGAGGGACGCATGAGCGGGTTCTGGCCAGTGCCGGACGTACTGGCGTATCTGGCCGGGGACTGGCGGACCGAGCGGACCGTGCGGGATCTGGCGAGCGGGGCCGAGGGCGAGTTCTCC
Organism: Streptomyces sp. LS-MS-L19; assembly: GCF_058382285.1. Lineage (NCBI taxonomy): Bacteria > Bacillati > Actinomycetota > Actinomycetes > Kitasatosporales > Streptomycetaceae > Streptomyces > Streptomyces sp. LS-MS-L19. Next base: position 1,849,046 of record NZ_JBYCLL010000001.1, read on the forward strand.
GGCACCACCGCTTTCGGCCAACTGGAGGGCGGCGGGCTGCTGTCCAGGGAATCCGGCACGTTCGTCTGGCAGGGCGTGCCGCGCCCCGCCGAGCGGACGCTCCAATTCCTGCCGGGCGCGACACCGGGCACGGCGGACGTCCGCTTCTCCGACGGACGGCACTTCCACGACCTGGACCTGAGCTCCGGCCGCCATGTCGCCGACCACCCCTGCGCGGCGGACCTGTACCGCGGGGAGTTCACGGTCCTGGCCCCGGCCCGCTGGCGCACGGTGTGGCGGGTCGGCGGCCCGTCGAAGGACCTGGTCCTGACGACCGACTACACACGCGCCCCCTGACCACGGCCTGCACACGCCCCCTGACGAACGCCTACGAGTGCGGGCTGAGCCTCCCTGCCACGGCCTACGCGCGCGTGGGCTGCTCCGAGACCCCCTCGAAGCGCAGGTTCCAGCGGCCGGCCCGGCCGGTCACCGAGATGGCCGACAGGGGGCGTACGTCGATGTTCCAGTAGGTCGACGGCGGTGCCTTGAGGACGTAGACCAGGGCGGCACGGACCACGGACGGCTCCGCGACGGCGACGACCCGGCCGCCGTCCTCCACCGGCCGGGTGTCGAGCCACTCCCCCACCCGGGAGATGAACGCGAGCAGCGACTCGCCGCCGTGCGGGGTCGCGCGCGGGTCGGCGAGCCAGGCGTCCACGGACTCCGGCTCCCGGGCCATCGCCTCGCCGAGGGTCAGCCCGCGCCAGCGCCCCATGTCACAGTCCCGCAGAGCGAGTTGGACGAGCGGCGAGTAACCGAGGGCGTCCCCGGTGGCACGGCTGCGCGGCGTGGGCGAGCAGTACCGCAGCTCGGCCGCCGCGAGCGGCAGCAGGTCGTGCGCCACGCCCAGCACCTGGTCCCAGCCGGCCTGGTCGAGCGGACGGTCGTCCTCGAACCGCTCGGCGAGCAGCGAGGAGCTGCGCGCGGCGGCGACGAACGTGACCCGAAGTTGCATGCGGCGATCGTGAGCCGCGAAAGTGCGCAGGTCAAGAGGCGTTACCGGGGATTTACCCTGGGTGCGCGCGGGCTCACCGGTCGGAGGTCAGCGCCATCCAGATGTCCGGCTGGGCCAGCGGGGCGAACCCGAGCTTCTCGTACACCCCGTGCGCGTCACGGGTCGCGAGCATGATCCGCCTCAGCCCGTGCGGCCGCAGGTGTTCCCGTACCGCCCCGACGAGCGCCACCCCGATCCCCTTGCCGCGCACGGCCCGGTCCACGTAGACGTCGCAGAGCCAGGCGAAGGTGGCCATGTCGGTGACCACGCGCGCGTAGGCCACCTGCTCCCCCGAAGCCGTGTCGTACACGCCGAAGTTGAGGGACCCGGCGATCGCCCGGTCCTGCTTCTCGCGCGGTCGCCCGATCGCCCAGTACGCGTCGGTCGACAGCCAGTGGTGCACCCGCCCGACGTCGAGGCGGTCGGGGTCGGTGGAGATCTCGTAGCCCCCGGGGAGGGGCGGGGTGTCGGTCATGCGGGGAGATTCCCAGGTCAGGGCCGTCGGCGTCGAACGGTTTTCCCAGCAGGCGTCCGCAGGTCAGGCTCCGGGCGACCGCCGGGTTCCGGTGCCGTGCGGCCCCAGCACCTCCTCGCAGGCCGTACGGAGCCGCCGTACGCCCTCCTGGATCTCCTGCGGACCCGCCACCGCCGCGAAGCTCAGCCGGAGGTGTCCGGCGGGCGGTTCGGCGCTGAAGTAGGGGCGGCCCGGGGTGAGGGCGACACCCGCGCGCAGGGCGGCCGAGGTCAGGGCGGACTCGGTGCCGTCGGGCAGCCGCAGCCACAGGTGGTAGCCGCCGGACGGGATGTGCGGGAGGGCCAGCTCGGGCAGTTCCAGCCGGAGCGCGGTGGTCATGGTGTCGCGGCGGGCCTTCAACTCGGCCGAGATCGACCGCAGATGGCGCGGCCAGGCCGGGGAGCCGACGAGTTCCAGGGCCGCCTCCTGGAGCGGGCGGGGGACGAAGAAGGTGTCGACGATCTGGATCGCGCGCAGCCGCTCGAGGACCGGGCCGCGTGCGGCCAGCGCGCTGACCCGGAAACTCGGTGAGGTCGCCTTGGTCAGCGAGCTCACGTGGACGACGACTCCGTCGGGGTCGTCGGCCGCCAGCGGGCGCGGCAGCGGGCCGGCGTCCTCGTGCACGAGCCGCCGTACGAAGTCGTCCTCGACCACGAACGCGCCGGCCTCGCGGGCGATCCGCAGCACCTCGCCCCGGCGCTCGGGGGCCAGCACGGCTCCGGTCGGGTTCTGGAACAGGGGCTGGCAGACGAACACCCGGGCGCCGGTCGCCCGGAACGCGTCGGCGAGCAGGTCCGGCCGCACCCCGTCCGGGTCCACCGGTACCGGGACCGGACGAAGGCCGGCGGAGCGCGCGATCGCCAGCATGCCGGGGTAGGTGGGCGACTCGACGAGCACGGGTGCGCCGGGCGGGGCCAGCGCCCGCAGGGCCGTCGTCAGCGCCGACTGGCCGCCCGCGGTGATCAGCACCTCCGCCGCGGTGACGGCTCCGCCGATGTTCCGTGCGAACCACTCGCGCAGCTCCGGCAGACCCTCCGTGGGCGGTCGGCCCCAGGCGCCGGGGCGGCGGCCCGCACGGGCCAGGGCCGCGGACATCGCGCGCTCGGGCTGGAGGGAGGGGTGCAGATAGCCGCCGTTGAACTCGATCACCCCGGGCGGCGGGGCGGCCAGCGACACCAGGACGCCGGACGCGTCGACCGACCGCGGTACGAGCTCGGCGGCGCCGTCCGCGCTCAACGCGACCTCCTGCCAGGAGGTGTCCCCGGCCGCGGTCACGGCGGTGCGGGCCGGTGCGCGGAAGGCGCCGGCGCCGGGACGGGTCACCACCAGGCCCTCGGCGGCGAGTTGGGCGAGGGCGCGGGAGACGGTCACGGGACTGACCCGGTAGCGGTCGACGAGAACCCGGCTGGACGGGAGCTTTCCGCCCGGAGAGTAGCGATCCAGCTCTCGCCGCAGCTGTTCTGCCAGTTCGGTGACACTGCTACGCTCTTGCATGAGAGTACAGAGTAGCGCTACCGCACCGACCGGGATAGCGGTCACCAGCCCGCCCAGGACCTTCGGCACCGTCCAGGCCGCTCTCGGGGTCGCCGCGTTCTCCCTCACCTTCCCGGCCACCGCGTGGGGACTCGAAGGCTTCGGGCCCTGGTCCCTCGTCGCGATCCGGAGCGTGCTCGCGGCGCTGATCGCGGGTGGCTGTCTGTCGGCCCTGCGGGTGCCGCTGCCGGACCGCCGGGACTGGCCGGGGCTCGCGGTCGTCGCCGCCGGGGTGGTCGTCGGCTTCCCGCTCCTGACCACGCTCGCGCTCCGGACGTCCACCACCGCGCACGCCGCCGTCGTGGTCGGTCTGCTGCCCCTGACGACCGCGCTGCTGTCCGCGTTGCGCGTCGGCACCCGCCCCTCGCGCACCTTCTGGACGGCCGCGCTCGCGGGCGCGGCCGCGGTGGTGGCCTTCACCGTGCAGCAGAGCGGGGGCGCCCTGACCACCGCCGACCTGTATCTCTTCGCCGCACTGCTGGTGTGCGCGGCCGGTTACACCGAGGGCGGCCGGCTGGCCCGGACCATGCCCGGCTGGCAGGTCATCGCCTGGGCACTGGTGCTGTGCCTGCCGCTCAGCGTGCCCGGGGCGGTGCTCGCGCTGTCCCACGAGCCCGTGCACCTGACCGCGCACAGCGTGGCCGGGCTGCTGTGGGTGGCGGCGGGCTCGCAGTTCCTCGGCCTGGTCGTCTGGTACCGGGGCATGGCGGCGATCGGCATCCCGAAGGCCAGCCAGTTGCAGCTCGCCCAGCCGCTGCTCACACTGGTGTGGTCGGTGCTGCTGCTCGGCGAGCACCTGACGGTGGCCGCCCCGCTGACGGCCGCGGCGGTGCTGGTGTGCATCGCGGTCACCCAGCGGGCGCGGGGCTGAGCGACGCGTACGCGTCGGTTCCCAGTGGGCCCCCGCGCCGTAAAATCAGGCCACGGACAGCTCACTTGGTGAGGAGACCGCTGATGCGCGCAACCGTGGGCGACCAGCTTGTCCAGCACGGCAGGGTGGTCGGACAGCAGGACAAGGTCGGCGAGATCGTCGAGGTGATGGGCCAGGAGGGCAACCCCCCGTACCGCGTCCGCTTCGAGGACGGGCACGAGGGCGTGTGCTCACCGGGTCCCGACACCGAGATCAGGCACCGCTTCCAGCAGACCGGCCGGTGATCCCGCGCGGTGGTGCCGACGGCTTCCGGTAGTGGTCGGCGACCACCCGCGCCATCGCCCCGATCGGGTCGGCGGCCACCTCGCGCGCGGCGAAGAAGACATGTCCGCGCGCCTGCGGGTACTGCCGCGCGAGCGTGAGGTGCCGCGACAGCTCCGCGGGGTCCTGCCAGGCCGCGGGCTGCGCCGGGTCCCCGGCCTTGTAGAGGGCCTCGCCCAGGTACAGCTTCGTCCTGCTCCCGCGCGCCTGCTCCGCCCACCAGGGCAGCAGCTTGGCGTAGTCGGCGGCGGCGAAGCCGATGTTCCAGTAGAGCTGCGGCACGAGGTAGTCGATCCAGCCCTTGCGCACCCATTTCCGGGTGTCCGCGAAGTTGTCGTCGTACGACTGCACACCCGCGCGCGTGTCCGAGCCCAGCGGGTCGGTGGCCATGTTGCGCCACACCCCGAAGGGACTGATCCCGAACTGCGCGGTCGGCCGGATCCGCTTGACCGCCGCCGCCGTTTCCCGGACCAGCTTGTCGATGTTGTCCCGCCGCCAGTCGCCGCGGTTGACGAAGTCGCCGCCGTACCGGTCGTAGGCCGCGTCGTCGTCGAAGGTCTGGCCGGCCACCGGGTACGGGTAGAAGTAGTCGTCGAAGTGGACCGCGTCCACGGGGTACTTGCGGACCGCGTCGAGGATCGCTCCCTCGACGAAGGCGCGCACCTGGGGCAGCCCGGGGTTGTAGTAGAGCTTCCCGCCGTACGGCACCACCCAGTCCGGGTGCAGACGGGCGGGGTGGGAGGCGACCAGCTTCGTCGGGTCGGTGTGGTTGGCGATGCGGTACGGGTTGAACCAGGCGTGCAGTTGCAGGCCCCTCTTGTGCGCCTCGGTGACGGCGGTGCCGAGCGGGTCCCAGCCCGGGTTCTTGCCCTGGGTGCCGGTGAGGTACTGCGACCAGGGCTCGTGGGGCGAGGGCCACAGGGCGTCGGCGGTGGGCCGTACCTGGAAGATCACCGCGTTCAACCGGTCCGCCGCGGCCCGGTCGAGGTGGGCGAGCAGCTCGTCCCGCTGCTGTGCGGCGCTCAGCCCCGGCCTGGACGGCCAGTCCCGGTTGGACACCGTCGCCAGCCACACCCCCCGCATCTCACCGGTCCTGCGCCACGGTCGCCGTGGCGCCGGCGCGGCGGCCGCTCCCGAGGCCGACGTCAGGGTCGACAGCGCGGCCAACGCGAAGGCCCGGCGCGACAGATGTCCCATGTGCACACTCCCCCAACACCATGGATCCGCTCGGTCACGGATCGTCTTCGGGCCTCAGAATGCCCGACGGATGCCGGACCCCGACGATCGATCATCGATACTTGGGAGTAACGTGCACGAACGGAGCAGGAACCGGACCACGGCCGACCTGCCACCAGGTGAAGATCAGCGAAAGGGACGAAGTGACGGACTTCCCGGCGGGAGACATCGCGCGCGTCGGAGTGGTGGGCTGCGGCCAGATGGGGGCGGGCATCGCCGAGGTGTGCGCCCGCGCCGGTCTGGACGTGAAGGTCGCCGAGACCACCGGCGAGGCCCTGGAGATCGGCCGCACCCGGCTGTTCAACTCCCTGACCAAGGCCGCCGAACGCGGCAAGATCAGCGCGGACGAGCTGGCGGCCACGCAGGCCCGGCTCTCCTTCACCACGGACCTCGGCGAGTTCGCCGACCGTGACCTCGTCATCGAGGCGGTCGTGGAGAACGAGCAGGTGAAGACCGAGATCTTCCAGGTCCTCGACCAGGTGGTGACCCGCCCGGACGCGATCCTGGCCTCCAACACCTCCTCGATCCCGCTGGTGAAGCTGGCGGTCGCCACCTCACGGCCCGACCAGGTCGTCGGCGTCCACTTCTTCAACCCGGCCCCGGTGCAGAAGCTCGTCGAGCTGATCCCGGCGCTCACCACCTCCGAGGGCACCCTCGCCCGCGCCCAGGCGTTCGCCGAGAAGCTGCTCGGCAAGCACGCGATCCGCGCCCAGGACCGCTCCGGGTTCGTGGTCAACGCGCTGCTGATCCCGTATCTCCTGTCCGCGATCCGGATGTTCGAGTCGGGCATCGCGAGCCGCGAGGACATCGACAACGGCATGGAGCTGGGCTGCGCCCACCCGATGGGCCCGCTGAAGCTGTCCGACCTGATCGGCCTGGACACCGTCGCCTCGGTCGCGTTCTCGATGTACGAGGAGTACAAGGAGCCGCTGTACGCCGCTCCCCCGCTGCTCCAGCGCATGGTCGACGCGGGCCGGCTGGGCCGCAAGACCGGCTCGGGCTTCTACACCTACGGCTGACCCGCACCCTGTCCGTTCCAGGGTGCCGATGACACAGTGCGACGACCGCGGGCCCGGCTCTCTGGCGAGCGCCGGGCCCGTGTCATTCACACACCGTGTGCGCGCCGGGCCCGCATATGCCTGTCGCACACTCTCCCCACGTGCCCACCAGGCGAGTTGACTCACCATGCGCATGCAAGGGATGTGACGACTACGGAAAGGAGCGGACCCGTGACCGCCGACCCGGAGCATCCCGTGGTCCATGGAGAACTCGCAGAGTTACGACGACGCCTCGATGTCGCGTACGCACGCGTCGAGGGCGGTCTCGCCCTGCTCAGCCATCGTACGGAGGAGACGGACAAGGAAGTCGACGATCTGAGCGCTCGGATCATCGCCCTGGAGCACGCCCGCTGGCCGCTCCCCGCGGTCGCGGCGATCACCGCCGTGGGCGCGCTCGTCGTGGCGATCTGGCAGGCCCTCGGCCACTGAGGCCTCGGGACGGCCGGGTGGGGGAATCAGGGCAGGGCCTGTCCGGCGTGATCAGGCCCTAGATGTCCTGACCGAGCCTGAGATGGTGCAGCAGCAGTAACGCGGCCGCCATGTTGGCGGCCGGGACCTCCCCACGGGCGACCATGTCGGGAACGAGCTTCAGGGGGACCCATTCCCGGCGGTCCGACTCGAAGTCGTCCACGGGGTGTCCGATGTACTCGCCCTCGTCGGCCCAGTAGATGTGGTGCCGGGCGTCGGTGAGCCCGTTGGAGGGCTCCACACTCATCAGGTGCTGGAGCGGCCCCGGCCGCCAGCCGGTCTCTTCCTCGAGTTCCCTGGCGGCCGCGACGGCAATGTCCTCGCCGTCCTCGACCACCCCCGCGGCGAGCTCCCAGCCCCAGCTGTCGGTGATGAAGCGGTGCCGCCACAGCAGCAGGACCTCGTTGGCCTCGTTCACCACCGTGGCCACGGCCACCGGCCTCAGCCGTATCAGGAAGTGGTCGAGGTGCCGCCCGTCCGGTAGTTCGACATCGGCGAGATTGACGCTGAACCAGCGGTTTTCATACACAGTTTGTTCGTTCTGTTTCGTCCACTGCACGGTTCTGCCACCTTCCGTCGAGTAAGTGGCAATATCGCAGCAGGGACTGTGGGGTGTCGGCGTCCGCGTGCCGACCTACAGGGGCACGCGCAGCGCGCCGTCGATCAGTTCGGCTGCCTCGGCCGTGCCCGCGCAGCCGCTCCGCACCAGGTGCTCACGCACCGCTCTGAGTCTGTCGCGCAGGCGCTGGGACTCCATTCCCCGCGCCTGTTCCGCCATCTGCACGGCGGTGGCCACCGCCTTGTCGGCGTTGCCCTGGCGCAGTTCGATGGTGCTGAGCATCGCGAGCCGGTGCACCCGGCCCCGGTCGTGGGCCGGGTTGTCGACGGCGGCCGCGGCATGGGCGGCGGCGGCCGCGAGTTCGCCGAGGCTGAGGAGCGCCTCCGCCACCTGGACGTTGACGAGGCCCGGCTGGACATAGCCGGTCTCGTCGGGCTCGTATCCGCGGCGGATGCGTTCGGCGGCCTGCTCGGCCCGCCGGATGCAGGACAGCGCCGTCGTGCCGTCGCCGAGGTGGGCGTACGCCTTGGCCTGCATCGCGTAGAGATCGCAGGCGAGCGCGGGGGTGATGTGCTTGCCCGCGGCCCGGAGCGCGGCCTCGGCGAAGGCGACGGCCTGGCGGTACTCCCGCATGAACAGGGACTGGTTGACCAGCAGCGCGATGACGTACGCGCCGAGTCCCCGGTCCCCGCTGGCCTTGGCGAGCCTGAGGGCCTGGTGGAAGTAGCGCTGGGCCAGACCGTGCGCGTCGGAGTCGTAGGCGCAGATGCCGGCGACCGCGACCAGTCCGCCGGTGGCGCGGTGCAGTTGGCGGCCCGTCTCGTCGGTGTAGCTGCCGCGCAGCAGCGGGGCGGCCTCGGCGTTGAGGAAGCCGACGATCCGGCTCCGGGTCGCCACCCCGCCGGCCTTGCGGTACATCTGCTCGTAGTGGGTGCGGGCCGCGCGCAGCATCTCGATGTCGGCGTGCGTGACCCGGTGCCGTCCGCCGCGGGAGACGTCGACGTCCTCGGGCGGGTTTTCCCACTCCCACACGGGCATGACGGCGGGCGTGCCGGTGACCGCGGGGGCGCCCAGGATGTGCGGGCGCTGCTGTTCGTCGGAGCGCCACAGGGCGGTGGCCCGCTCGACGAAACCGGAGAGCGAGGTGCCGTGCGGGGCGGAGGGCTCGCCCGGGACGCCGAGGCCGATGTCGTCGAGGGTGACGGGGCGTTGGAGGCGGCCGGCGAGCACCTCGCAGATCAGGTCGGGCACCTGGCCGCGCGGCCGCTGACCCTTCAACCACCGTGCCACGGCGGTGTGTTCGTACCTCAGCGCGAGGCCGCGCGCCCTCCCGGCCTGGTTCACGTGTGCGGCAAGCCCCGCGTGCGAGATCCCGGCTTCGTCGAGGATCGCGTCGAGCAGAGTGTTGGGCTGCATAGATGCCCCCCGGGCAGCTCGGTGTCGTCAGATTAGTGGGTTCGCCTTCACACGGGGTGTGATCGGAGTGCTCGAATCCGCAGGGTGTGCGCGCTGTTGCGGAGAGTTTCCGACCGGTTGACTGAAATGCCTCGCAAGAGGCCTCGGCCGGGCCGCCGGCTCCCCCTCGTACAGTGCGGTGGCCTGGCCGGCGGCTTGACGGTGCGACATCTCGGGTGCGGCTAGAGGTGCGTTGTCGGCTGCGGGTGCTTCGTGGCTGGTCGCGCAGTTCCCCGCGCCCCTTTAGGGGGTTGCGGTTGACGGTCGTTTCTCAGTACCAGCAGGGCCACGTCATCCTTCGGCGTGCTGCCCGTGTGGTTCAGCAACGCTGTGAAGACCTGGCCCAGCACCGCCTGAGGCGCGACCCCCGCAGCCCCTTGCAGGGCCCCCGGCAGGGAAAAGAAGCGGCCAAGAGCGTCTCTCGCGTCCTCCGCGCCGTCCGTGTGCAGGATCAGGGTCTCGCCCGGCAGCAGGTGGCCGCACTGGAGGCCCGATAAGTCGGCGGGCAGGGGAAACGGCCCCAGAGGCGGCATCGGGTCTGCGCAGGAGAGCGGCTCGACGACCGACCCGCTGAGCAAGTACGGCCACGGGTGACCGCAGTTCAGGGCCCTGAGCTCGCCGTCCCGCCCGAGCTCCAGCATCAGCACGGTCACGAAGTCCTCCGCGGCCGTGCCGTCCCGCTCGGCGCGCTCGCGCAGGTGCCGGGCGAGGGCGCGGTCCAGTCTGCGCAGCACTCCCCCGAGTTCGGGCTCGTCGTGGACGGCCTCGCGGAAGCTGCCGAGGACCGCGGCCGCCGTACCGATGGCGGCGAGGCCGTGGCCGCGGACGTCGCCCATGACGACTCGCACGCCGTGCTCGGTGTCCACCGCCTCGTACAGGTCGCCGCCGATGGTCGCGCCCCGGTCGGCGGAGAGCTGGGCGGCGGCGACGGTGAGCCCGTCGATCCGCGGCGGCAACGGCCGTAGCAGCACACTCTGGGCGGCACCCGCGACCTGGCGGGCCTGCCGCAGTTCGCGCAGCAGGGTGCGCCGGACATGGATGATCAGCCCGGTGCCCACGGCGAAGAACACGGCACTGGTGGCGACCCGCGCCCCGAGGCCGTCCTGCTGGGCGAGGGGGCAGGTCAGTTTGTACGTGATCGCGACGGCACCCCACACGGTGGGCAGCACCATCGAGAGCACACGGCGCAGCGACCCCACCCGGGGAACCGCCGCCTTGAAGCACATCATGCCGACGGCCCCCCAGCTAGGCCCTGCACACGCAATCGGACCGACCTCGAAAGGCCGGTCCGATTCTGTCGAGCACATGGACCAAAAGGCCCAGATCACCGGAAGAACTCACCCTATCGAGTGAAGTGACCAAATATGGGGGGTGCCGGGGCGCAGCCCCGCACCCCCCAGGGGCGCGGGGAACTGCGCGACCAGCCACGACGCAGTCGCAGCCACCAGACCCCCGCGGCCCCTACGGCGACTAGGCCCTCAGCACCGCCCCGGTCCGCTCCCCAGCAAGGGCAACCGCCGCATCCCGAGCCGCCGAAGCCTCATCCACGGTCAGAGTCCGATCACCGGCCCTGAACCGCAGCGCATAGGCCAGCGACTTCTTCCCGTCCCCGAGCTGCTCCTCGTTCTCGTAGACGTCGAACAGCCGGATCCCCTCGAGGAGTTCACCCGCGCCCGCCCGCAGCGCGGCCTCGACCTCTGCATGCGGCACGAACTTGTCCACCACCAGCGCGACATCCTGCGTGGCCACCGGGAACGTGGAGATGCTCGGCGCCTGCGGGGTGTCGTCGCCGGCCGCCTCCAGGACGTCCAGGTCCAGCTCCATCGCCGAGGTCCGCGCGGGCAGCCCGAACGCCTTCACGACCCGCGGGTGCAGCTCACCGGCGTGACCGACGACGGTGTCGCCGACCAGGAGCTCGGCGCACCGGCCCGGGTGCCACGGCCCGTACTGCCCACCGCGGACGACCAGTTCGACCCCGGCCTCCCGGGCGACGGCCCGTGCCGCCTCGACCGCGTCGGCCCAGTCGGCCGGACGGCCCTTGCCCCACCAGCCGGCCTGCTCGCGCGCCCCGGCGAGCACCGCGGCCACGTGCCGGGGCTGCTCGGGCAGCGCGGCGTCCAGGTCGGCGATCTCGTCGTCGGTCGGCCGCCGGTCCACCGGCAGCACCGCGGCGACGCGCTGCTCCTCGCGGGGCAGGAAGACCAGCCCGGTCTCGAACAGCGCCAGATCGTGCGAGCCCCGCCCGTCGTTGCGGCGCAGCGCCCCGAACAGGCCCGGCAGCAGGGACGTGCGGAGCGCGGGCTCCTCGTCGTTGAGCGGGTTGGTGAGCTTGACGACCCGGCGCTTCGGGTCGTCCGCGTCCAGCAGCAGCTGGTCGAAGACCTGCTCCCCGACGAACGGGTAGTTCGGCGCCTCGACGTAACCGGCACCGGCCAGCACCCGGCCCACGCGGCGGTGCAGCCGCTGGCGCTGGGTCAGACCGCGCCCCGCGGGGGGCTTGGGCAGGGTGGAGGGCAGGTTCTCGTAACCCTCCAGGCGGATGACCTCTTCCGCCAGGTCGTTGATCTCCTGGAGGTCGGGACGCCAGGACGGCACGGTGACGATCAGCTCGTCCTGCCCGTACACGTCGCAGCCGACCTCCTGGAGCCGCCGTACGACGGTCTCGCGGCCGTAGGAGACGCCCGCGACCTTGTCGGGGTGGTCCGCCGGGACGCTGATGGTGTGCGGGGCCGACGGGGCGACGACCTCGGTGACACCGGCCTCGGCGGTGCCGCCCGCGAGCAGCACGAGCAGGTCGACGGTGCGCTGTGCGGCAGCCGCGGCGGCCGCCGGGTCGACACCGCGCTCGAAGCGCCGGGACGCCTCGGAGGACAGCTTGTGGCGACGGGCCGTACGCGCGATGGCGACCGCGTCGAAGTGGGCCGCCTCGATGACCACGTCGGTGGTGCCTTCACCCTCGGCGTGGTCGGCGATCTCGGTGTTGGCGCCGCCCATCACGCCGGCAAGGCCGATCGGGCCCCGCTCGTCGGTGATGACCAGGTCCTCGGCGTGCAGCTTGCGCGTCACGCCGTCGAGGGTCTCGATCTGCTCGCCCTCGGTGGCGCGGCGGACGCCGATGGTGCCCTGGACCAGGGAGCGGTCGTAGGCGTGCAGCGGCTGGCCGAGCTCCATCATCACGTAGTTGGTGACGTCGACGGCGAGCGAGATCGGGCGCATGCCGACCTTCTGGAGCCGGCGCCGGAGCCAGATCGGCGAGCGCGCCTCGGGGCTCAGGCCGGTGACGGTGCGCGCGGTGAAGCGGTCGCAGCCGAGGGGGTCGGAGACCTCGACCGGGTAGCCGTAGGCGTTCGGGCCGGGCACGTCGAGCAGCGCGGGGTCGCTCAGCGGGAGGCCGTAGGCGATGGCGGCCTCGCGGGCCACGCCCCGGATGGACAGGCAGTCGCCGCGGTTGGCGGTGACGGCGATGTCCAGGACCTCGTCGACCAGCTCCAGGAGCTCGATGGCGTCCTTGCCGACCTCGGTCTCCGGGGGCAGCACGATGATGCCCTTGGTGCCGTCGTCGCCCATGCCCAGCTCGTCGCTGGAGCAGATCATGCCGTGGGAGGTCTTGCCGTACGTCTTGCGGGCGGAGATGGAGAACCCGCCGGGCAGCGTGGCACCGGGGAGCACGACCACGACCTTGTCGCCCACGGCGAAGTTCCGGGCGCCGCAGACGATCTCCTGCGGCTCGCCGGTGCCGTTGGCCTGGCTGACGTCGACCGTGCAGAAGCGGATCGGCTTCTTGAAGCCCTCCAGCTCCTCGATGGTCAGCACCTGGCCGACGACCAGGGGGCCCTTGAGGTCGGCGCCGAGGTGCTCGACGGTCTCGACCTCAAGACCCGCGGAAACGAGCTTGGCCTGGACGTCACGGCCGGTTTCGGTCGCCGGCAGGTCGACGTACTCCCGCAGCCAAGAAAGCGGGACCCGCATCAGATCTCCATCCCGAACGGCCGGGTGAACCGAACGTCACCCTCGACCATGTCTCGCATGTCCTCGACGTTGTGGCGGAACATCAGCATCCGCTCGATGCCGAACCCGAAGGCGAAGCCGCTGTACTTCTCCGGGTCCACCCCGCACGCGGTGAGCACCTTGGGGTTGACCATTCCGCAGCCGCCGAGCTCGATCCAGCCCTCGGAGGAGCAGGTACGGCAGGGGCGGTCCGGGTTGCCGACGGACTCGCCGCGGCAGACGTAACAGACCATGTCCATCTCGGCGGACGGCTCGGTGAAGGGGAAGAAGTTCGGGCGCAGCCGGGTCTTCATGCCCTCGCCGAACAGCGCCTGGACCATGTGGTCCAGGGTGCCCTTGAGGTCGGCCATGGTCAGGCCCTCGTCGACGGCCAGCAGCTCGACCTGGCGGAACACCGGGGTGTGCGTGGCGTCCAGCTCGTCGGTGCGGTAGACGACACCGGGGCAGATCACGTAGACCGGCAGCTCGCGCTGGAGCAGGGAGCGGATCTGCACGGGCGAGGTGTGGGTGCGCAGCACGACACCGGAGTCGGCGGTTCCGTCGGGCCCCTGGACGAAGAAGGTGTCCTGCTCGCCGCGGGCCGGGTGGTCCGGGCCGATGTTGAGGGCGTCGAAGTTGAACCACTCGGCCTCGACCTGGGGGCCCTCGGCGACCTCGTAGCCCATGGCCACGAAGACGTCCTCGATGCGCTCGGAGAGCGTGGTGAGGGGGTGGCGGGCGCCGGCCGGTACGCGGTCGTACGGCAGGGTGACGTCCACCGCCTCCTCGACCAGTACGCGCTGGTCCCGCTCGGCCTCCAGCTCGGCCTGACGGCCGGCGAGGGCCTTGTTCACCGCGCCCCGGGCCTGGCCGACGAGCTTGCCGGCGGCGGCCTTGGCGTGCGGGGGCAGGGCGCCGATCTCGCGGTTGGCGAGGGCCAGCGGGGAGGTGCCGCCGGTGTGGGCGACCTTGGCCTCCTGGAGCGCGTCGAGGGAGCCCGCGGCGGCGAAGGCGGCGAGCGCCTCGTCCCGCATGCGCTCGATCTCTTCCGGTTTCAAGGCCTCGACCTCTACAGGGTCGTACGACTTATTCGGTGCCGACATCTCTTCCCGTGCTTCCGGTTGGCTGGCTGAAGGTCCCCGTCACCGACTCACTCAGAGGTCAGAGGGCCGTCCATGGGACACATGGGTGCCAAAGGCCGAGTCTAACGGGGTGGGGATGTACGAATGAGCCCGCGGGCACTCAGGTCAGATAGGCCGGAGCGCTCACGGGCAACGTAAATCGGAACTGTGCGCCGCCCTCGGGGGCGCGGCCGACCGTGATGGTGCCGCCGTGGGCCTCGACGATGCCCTTGACGATGTACAGCCCGAGTCCGGTGCCGCCGCGCTTGCTGCCCCGCCAGAAGCGGGTGAAGACGCGGTTCATGGACTCCTCCGGGATGCCGGGGCCCTCGTCGCTCACCGTGACCGACGTGCCGGTGTCCTCCCCTTCCCGGGGCGACTCCGTGGGCGTGATGTCAATCGTGACGGTTCCCTCGCCGTGCCGCACGGCATTTTCCAGCAGGTTGCTGAGCACCTGGTCGATCTTGTCGGGGTCGGCCCACAGCATGGGCAGCGGCTGCTCCAGGCGCAGCAGGAACCGGTCGGCGGCGAGGCCCGCGGCCACGTAGGCCTGGATGTGCCGGCCGACGGCGGCGCCGATGTCCACGGGCTGGCGCCTGACCTCCAACCGCCCGGAGTCGATCCGCGAGATGTCCAGCAGCTCGGCGATGAGCCGGGTGACCCGGTCGGCGTCCGCGTCGACGGTCTCCAGCATCAGCCGCTTCTGGTCGTCGGTGAACCTCTCCCACTTGGCGAGGAGGGTCGCGGTGAAGCCCTTGACGGAGGTGAGCGGGGAGCGCAGCTCGTGGGCCACGGTGGCGATCAGCTCGGCGTGGCTGCGTTCGGTACGGCGGCGGGCCTCGGTGTCCCGGAGGGTGACGACGACCCGGTGGACGGGTCCGGTGGGCTCGGTGCGCACGTACTGCGCGCAGACCAGGACCTCACGGCCGCCGGGCAGCAGCAGGTTCCGCTCGGGCTGCCGGCTGCGGATGGCGAGGCCGCCGTAGGGATCGGTCAGCTGCCACCAGCGCCGTCCCTCCAGGTCCTCTAACGGGAGGGCCTTCTCCAGCCGCTGTCCGAGGGCGTCCTCGGCGGGCAGGGCGGTGATCCGGGCCGCGGCGGCGTTGAAGCAGATCACCCGGCCCTGCTCGTCCGCGACGACCAGCCCGTCGGGCAGCTGGTCGGGATCGATGCCGAGCTCGACGAGACCACCGGCGCTGGCCTCGGACACGCCGTGCGCGCTCCTCGTGCCGACACTCATCCCCGCACCCCACCTCTCAGGCGTCTGAGGGGCCCCCGAGCTGGTCACCCTACTGGTTGTCGGTGACGGAGCGGCACCCTCCCGGGGCGCGCTGTGCACGGGCTGACGCATAGAGACATACGGCGGCGGCGGTGGCGAGGTTCAGGCTCTCGGCCTTCCCGTGGATCGGGACGCGCACCACGGCGTCCGCGAGGGCGCGGGTCTCCTCCGGGAGCCCCCAGGCCTCGTTGCCGAACACCCAGGCGGTCGGCCCGCCCATGGTGCCCTGGTCGAGCTCGTCGTCGAGGTCGTCGGTCCCGGCCCCGTCGGCGGCGAGGATCCGCACCCCGGCCTTCTTGAGTCCTTCGACGGCCTCCTCGACGGGCACGCCGACGGCGACGGGCAGGTGGAAGAGGGAGCCCACGGAGGCGCGGACGGCCTTGGGGTTGTACAGGTCGACGGAGGCGTCGGTCAGGACGACGGCCTCGGCACCGGCGGCGTCGGCGCATCTGAGGACGGTGCCGGCGTTGCCGGGGTCCCGCACGTTGGCGAGCACGGCGACGAGCCGGGGGCGGGCGGCGAGGATCTCCTCGAAGGGGGTGTCCAGGAACCGGCAGATCCCGACGAGCCCCTGCGGGGTGACGGTCGTCGAGATGTCGGCGACGACGTCCTCGGAGGCGAGGTGCACCCGGGCGCCGACGGACCGGGCGTCTCCGATGATGTCGGCGTAGCGCTCCGCCGCCTCCACGGTGGCGAACAGCTCGACCAGCCCGTGTCCCGCGGCCTCCCGCACGGCCTGCGGCCCCTCGGCCAGGAACAGCCGCTCCTTGCCCCGGAAGTTCCGCCTGGCGAGCCGCCGGGCGGCGGAGACGCGAGGGGAACGGGGGGAGATCAACTCGGGGGTGGCGGAGGACATGTCGCTCACTTTCGATAACTACACAACAGGACCCGCAAGCCCGAAAGCCTGCGGGTCCCTCATGTCACGTCGGCCTAGGCCAAGTGCAACGTCACGCCGCCTTGGGGGCGTTGACGTCGGCCGGGAGGGCCTTCTGCGCCACCTCGACCAGCGCGGCGAACGCGGTCGCGTCGTTGACGGCCAGCTCGGCCAGGATCTTGCGGTCGACCTCGATGTTCGCGGCCTTCAGACCCTGGATGAAGCGGTTGTACGTGATGCCGTTGGCGCGGGCAGCGGCGTTGATGCGCTGGATCCACAGCTGACGGAAGTCGCCCTTGCGCTTCTTGCGGTCGTTGTAGTTGTAGACCAGCGAGTGGGTGACCTGCTCCTTGGCCTTGCGGTACAGGCGCGAACGCTGACCGCGGTAGCCGGAGGCCGCCTCGAGGATCGCCCGGCGCTTCTTGTGGGCGTTGACTGCCCGCTTGACGCGTGCCACTTGTTAACTCCTTGTAGCGGGGCCGTGGTTGGACTCACACGGCCCGGAAACGATTGGGTCCCGGTGCTGACGTACGGCGCTCAGGGCGAGCACCGCGGACGTCACTTGCCGAGAAGCTTCTTGATCTTCGCGGCGTCGCCCGGGGCCATCTCGGCGTTGCCGGTCAGGCGGCGCGTCACGCGGGACGACTTGTGCTCGAGCAGGTGGCGCTTGCCGGCGCGCTCACGGAGCACCTTGCCGGAGCCGGTGATCTTGAAGCGCTTGCTGGCACCGCTGTGCGACTTGTTCTTCGGCATAGCGCCGTTCTCTCCTCGTCGGTGGCGTTCCGGTGCCCGGTCGTGAAACCGGGCACGGTGGAACGTCGCTGTTGTATCGGTTACGTCCTCGGGGACTCGCGTCCCTCGCGGATCACGCCTCGGCGGATGCCTCGGCAGGAGCCTCGACGTCGGCCACGGCCTCGTCGTGGTCGGCCTCAGCGGCGTTCTGCGACTTGCCGGGGTTGGCCTTCGCGTCTGCCTTGCGGGCTTCCTGCGCCTGGCGGGCCTCGGCCATCGCCTCGGTCTTCTTCTTGTGCGGACCGAGAACCATGATCATGTTCCGGCCGTCCTGCTTCGGGTTCGACTCGACGAAACCGAGCTCCTGGACGTCCTCCGCGAGACGCTGCAGCAGTCGGTAGCCGAGTTCCGGCCGGGACTGCTCGCGACCACGGAACATGATCGTGATCTTGACCTTGTCGCCCTGCTTGAGGAACCGGACGACGTGACCCTTCTTGGTGTCATAGTCGTGCGGGTCGATCTTCGGCCGGAGC
This sequence comes from Streptomyces sp. LS-MS-L19, assembly GCF_058382285.1. Taxonomy (NCBI): domain Bacteria; kingdom Bacillati; phylum Actinomycetota; class Actinomycetes; order Kitasatosporales; family Streptomycetaceae; genus Streptomyces; species Streptomyces sp. LS-MS-L19. The sequence continues at coordinate 1,866,620 of NZ_JBYCLL010000001.1, forward strand.
TTCATCTCCTTGATGACCGTGTGCGCCTGGTTCTTGCGCGCCTCACGGGCCTTCATGGCCGACTCGTACTTGAACTTCCCGTAGTCCATGAGCTTGCACACGGGCGGACGGGCGTTCGCCGCGACCTCGACCAGGTCCAGGTCGTACTCCTGCGCAAGCTCCAGTGCCTTGGCCAGCGGGACGATGCCCACCTGCTCGCCACTGGGACCGACAAGTCGCACCTCGGGAACGCGAATCCGGTCGTTGATGCGGGGCTCGGCGCTGATGGATCCTCCTCGGTTAGCACCACACGGCGGTCTGGCGGACAGCCGCGTATGTCATCTTCTTCAGACCTAACCGCGCCAAGGCACAAAAAATGCCCCGGACGATCACAGACGGGGCTCCAAACACTGCCGGAGCACCGCCGCGATGCCGCGGGGCGCGCTTTCGGGCGACTCCATCGTCCGTACGGAACGATGGTGGCCGCCTGACCGGGGTGACCCGCCTCCCCGGAGGGGGGTCGGGTGGGAGATCGGAGCCTCCACTTGTGGGCCGGTCACACTTTCACACACGTGTGTCCGGCCGGTCGTCACACAAGGTTAGCAGCATCCAGGGGGTGGTGCGAACCGGCGTGCACCGGGCCCTATCGTGTGGGACATGAGTGACACCCCTCCCGCGTCTCCTGACTCCCCCGACTTCGACGAGATGACCCGCGACATCGCGGAGGTCCCCGCCGTCGAGGTGATCGTGACGGTCGCGGTCAACCTGATGAGCGCCGCCGCCGTGAAGCTCGGTCTGACCGAGGAGGGCGACAAGTACAAGGACCTGGACGAGGCCCGCAAGCTGGTGACCGCCCTGGCCGGCCTCCTGGACGCGTCCACGACGGAGATCAGCTCCTTCCACGCGGCCCCGCTGCGGGACGGCCTGAAGTCCCTCCAGCTGGCCTTCCGCGAGGCGTCCCTGGTCCCGGACGAACCGGGCCAGGGCCCGGGCGAGAAGTACACCGGGCCGATCTACGGCTAGGTCGTCCCCCGCGCTCGGCCGGGCAGGTCGGCGACCTGCTCGAAGCTCAATCCCGTACGTACAAGGGCTCGCCCGGAGGCGTGGCCCCGGCCGGCAGGACTGCCAGGTCGAGGCCGCGCACCAGGCGGGCCCGCAGTGTCTCGTCGGCGGCGAGGCGCTCGGCGACGGCCTGGGCGGCGGCCGCGGGCGTCGCCGTCGGCTCCAGCACGAGCGCCAGGGTGCCGTCCGCCTGCCCCGGCCCGAGGTGGGCCCGCAGCACGGCGGGCTCGGCCGCCACGGCGTCCCGTACGGCGCCGACGACGGCCGGATCGGCCAGCGGATCGGCGTTCGACCGGCCCTCGGCCAGCGCGAGCAGGGCGGAACCGGTCAGCTCGAAGGGCACCGGACCGGCCAGGTCCAGCACGACGGTGTCCGCCTTCTCGTGCGCGGCGGCCTGGAGCGCCTGGTGCAGGGGTACGGCGACGGGGCGGGCCTCGGGGTCCCAGCGGGCGAGCGAGTCGGTGGAGGTGAAGGCGGGCAGCGCGGTCCGGGATCCGGCCTTCAGCGTCGGTACGGCCATGTCGCTGGTTTTCTCGCGGCGCAGTCCGTGCTCGTCCTCCTCGACCTCGCCGAGCACGGCGACCACCGGGACGAGCAGCCGGGCGCCCCTGAGCGCCTCCAGGACGGGGCCCACGGCGGCACGGTCCTCGGCCCAGTCCGCGAGCGCCGCGCTCAGCCGGGGGTCGGCGGAGCCGTCGTCGTCGGAGAAGCCGGGGTCGGGAATGTTCTTGTTCGCCACGGTCACCGACCCTATCGGGGGCTTGCTCTTGCGGTTGTGCGGGCCCGGAAACCCGCCCGTGACGGCTTTCACGGGTTTCTCAGAGTTCGCTGACACAGCTCTAACGTCCGCCTAACGGCCCGCACAGTCGGCGGTCCGAGCATCGGCGCCATGGAGTCCTCCAGAACCGCCGACCGCCGCGCCCGAAGGGCCCGCCGGCCCTCGCGGTCCCGCCGGCCCTTGCGGTCCCTCGCGCTCGTCTCCGTCGCCGTCGTCGCCGTGGTCGGGGCGACGGTCGGGGGCACGGTCTACGTGAAGGCGCGGGCGCACTCCGGTGGCGGGCCCGTATCGTCGGCCGCGACGCCGTCGGTCTCCCCGTCGTCGGCGACCACGACTCAGGAGGCGGCCGTGGCGGAGCCGGTGGTGGACTTCGACGAGCGGCTCGCGACCGCCGTGAAGGCGGTGCGCGCGACGGGCGAGGCGAAGGTGTCGGTGGCCGTGCTCGACGTGGAGTCCGGCGACAGCGCGGTGTACGGCGAAGGCGCCTTCGACACGGCGAGCATCGTGAAGGTCGACATCCTCGCCGCGCTGCTGCTCCAGCACCAGGACCGGGGCACGGCACTCACCGCGCGGGAGAAGGCGTACGCCACCACGATGATCGAGAACAGTGACAACGCCTCGGCGTCGGCGCTGTGGGACACGATCGGGAAGGCCGCGGGGCTCGACGCGGCCAACAAGAGGCTCGGGCTGACCGGCACGGAGGGGGGTGACGGGGCGCTGTGGGGGCTGACGCAGACCACGGCGGCCGATCAACTCACTCTGCTCCAGCAGGTGTTCGGGGACGACTCGGAGCTGAGCGAGGCATCGCGGTCGTATCTCCAGGGGCTGATGGGGCGGATCGAGGCCGACCAGCGGTGGGGGGTGTCGGCGGCGGCCGACGGCTCGGGGTCGGCGCTGAAGAACGGCTGGCTGCCCCGGAGCACGACCGGGCTGTGGGACATCAACAGCATCGGCCGGGTCACGGCAGGCGGGCACACTTTTCTCGTGGCCGTGCTGTCGAACGGCAACTCCACGCAGGCGAAGGGGATTTCGCTGGTGGAGGCGGCGGCGAAGGCGGCGGTGTCGGTGTTCACGGGTGCCGGGGCGTCGGCCGCCGCTGTCTCCCGTTGAGTTTCGGCTGCGGGTCCTTCGTGGCCGGTCGCGCCCACGCGGCGGAGCCGCACATCGACGCAGCCCCTCGCCTCTAAGGGCGCGCTGCCGGATCCGCCGGTTCAGAAGTCGTCGTAGGAACCGCGAGGGCCCCGGCGGCCGCGCCACAGGAACACCGCGGTGACCAGCAGGGCGACGCCGAAGCCTCCGGCCAGCGGGGCCGCCCAACTGGCCGTGTCGTCGTCGGACTCGGCGGTGTCCGGGCCCGAGCCGAAGTACTTCTCGCCGTAGGAGGCCGGTTGCAGGCTTTCCGGCTTGAGGCGGGCCGCCGCCTTCAGGGCCGCCGCGGGGTCGACGAAGCCGAAGCCGCGGGAGTCGTCGCGGCCGCCGGCGGGGGCGTTGCGGGCCGTGTCCTCCAGGAGGCGCTTGATCTGGGCCGGCGTCAGGTCCGGGTGGGCGGCCCTGATCAGGGCGACCGCGCCCGAGACGAACGCGGAGGCGGCGCTGGTGCCCCAGCCCTCGTAGTACTTGTGGTCGGGATCGGCGATGACGACGTCGTCACCGGGGGCGGCGACGGTGGCGTACCAGCGGCGGGTGGAGAAGGAGGCGCGGGTGCCGAACTTGTCGACGGCCGTGGCCGCGATGACGCCCGGGTAGGCCGCCGGGTAGGAGATGTGGTCGCCCTTCTCGCCGCCGTTCCCGGCCGAGGCGACGACGACGGCACCCTTCCTGAGGGCGTACTGGACGGCGTCGTCCTCGCCGGCCTCGGGGTGCGCGGAGGCGGAGTCGTCGCCGAGGGAGAGGTTGATGACGTCGGCGCCGTGGTCGGCGGCCCAGCGGATGCCCTCGGCGAGGGCGTTGCCCCGGGTGTTGCGGGCCTTGGCGCGGGCGGGGTCGTCGTCCTCCAGGATCACGCGGACGGGGAGGATCTTGGCCTCGGGGGCGATGCCCATGACACCGTCGGCGTTGTCGAAGCCGTGTCCGTGGCCCGCGATGATGCCGGCCATGGCGGTGCCGTGCCGGGCCCAGGACCGCTGCCCCCGTACGGCCCCGAAGCCGATCATGTCCTTGCCGGTGAGGACGTTGCCGACGAGGTCGGGGTGGTCGTTCTCGACGCCGGTGTCGAGGACGGCGACGGTGACGCCGGCGCCCTTGGTGGTCTGCCAGGCCTCCTGGGTGTGCATGGCGTCGAGGGCCCACTGCTTGGCGCGGATGCCGTCGGCGTGCGCGGCGGTGGGCGGGACGAGGGCGACGGAGGCGGCGAGGAGGACGCTCAGGAGGCCTGCTCTGCGGGTGGCGACGCTCATGAGGGCTGCTCCGGGGGCGAGGAGACGGTCTTTCGCAGGGCGCGTTCGACACGGTCGGCCAGTCCCTGGGCCTCGTTGCCGAGGCCGGCCTGGGCGGCGGGGCTGGTGTCGCCCGGCTCCATGGCTTTCTCGGCGGGCTCCGGGGTGTCGACGGCACGGCCGTCCGCCCAGCCGGAGACGGCGTAGGCGACGACCGGGGCGTCGGTGAGGACGGAGATCGTCCAGGAGCCGCGCTGCCGGGCACCGAAGTCCGCGGCGAGGGTGTTCTTCGCGGCGTACGGCAGGGGCATCAGGTCGGTGCGGGTGTCCAGGCCCTCTTTCGTGAAGCGGGTGTCGAGCTCGCGCATGGCGGGGGCGTCGGCGTCGGTGAACAGCAGGCCCACGGTGGTGACGTAGCTCTGGGTGGCGTCCGTGTAGGTGGCGCGCAGCAGGCGTTCGCAGCCGACGGGGGCGAGGGCCTTGCGCAGCAGGGGGTCGAACGCGTCGGTGCAGCCGCTGTCCGGGGCGACGGCGATCCGCGTCCACGTACGGTCGGCTCCGCCGGGGCCGGCGCCCTGGCCGTCCACGGTCGGCGGGAACAGCTGGTCCACGGGCACGCTGTGCCAGAGCCGGCCGGCCTGCGCGAAGCGGTCGTTCCCGCCGTCCTCGCCCGAGTCCCCGATCAGCCAACTCCCGGTCACGGCACCGCCGATGAGCCCGAGACCGAGCACCACGCTGCCGGCCACGGCGGCGATCCTGGCCGGAATCCGCACCCCCCACGACCGCTCCTTGAAACCGACCTCGGGCTCCCCGAACGACACCACGGGCCGCCCGCCGCCGGAGGTCCCGGCCTGCGGGGGCAGGGAGGCGCTCCAGGAGAGGGCGGGGTCGGGCGAGAGGGGGGCGGTACGGGGACCCGAACCGGACGGGGCTTCCGTGGGAGCCGAGGGCATCGGGGCGGGGCTCGGTGGGGCGGCGGGGGGCGGGGGCACGGTCGATGCGCGGGGGGAGGCCGGAGGGTTCCCGGCAGCGGAAGTTCCGCGCACAGCACCGGCGGCGGACGCGTCACGCGTGGGGCGTGGCGGAAAGCCGGGGCGTGCGGGCGCGCCGGCTGGACGGCTCGGGGTGGGCCGGGGCTGTGCGGCGTCGGGGCGGGTGTCGGGCATGGGCGGTATCGCGGGGCCGCCTGACGCGGGCCGGGCTCCGGAGGACGCGGACGCCGAGCCCGTACGGCCCTCACCGGACTCCCGCCCGGTGGGTACCGGCCGCATCCGGAAGGTCGTCTCGGAGGCGGTCTCGGTGGGGGCACCGGGACGGCGCGGCGGCACGGAGGGTCGAGAACTCGGCCGGGGCGGCACAGCACCGGACGCCGACGGGCCGGTGCCGGACTCGGGCGGCATCGGGCCGGGGTGGGCCGCGCCGGCACGCGTCGAGCGGGGCTCGGTGCCGGGCGTGGAGTGATGGGCCGGCTGTCCGCTGCCGGAGCCGGGTGCCGGGGGCGCGTCCGGGAAACGGGCCGAGGCAGGGGGCGGCGGCAGGGGGCTGTCGGAGAAACCCGGCTGCGACGAGCCGTGCCGGTACGCGCCCTGAGAGCCGGACACGGCCCGGGCGCCGGGGCCGGTACCGGTCGACGGGGAGGGAACCGTACCCGTGGCGGGGTCCCCCGAGGCGTTCGCCGGTGCCTCCTGGGGTGTACGGGTCCCGGGGTGGACCGGTGCGTTGCCGGTGCCGGCCGTGCGCAGCGCTGTGTCGAAGCCCTCGCGGCCCGTCGAAGCCGCGGTGCCGCGGGAGCCGTCCGTGCCTGGCCCCCGACCGTCGGACCCACCGCGTGCTTCTGAACCGGCGCCCGCTTCGTCGGGCGTGCGTATCGGGGGCCGCCCCGCAGGGTTCGGCACCGAGGCCCGCTCCCCGCTCGGCGAGACGCTCGCCGGGTCGCCCGCCCTGCCGGACTCCCGTCGGTCCGGGGCGCCGGTCTCGCCGGAGCCCTGCCAGTCGAAGCCGCCGAACACCGGGCGGCCCGGCGCCACCGCGCCGCGTCGGGCGCGTTCGCCGAAGGCCTGCCATTCAGTGTCGTCCGTCACACGGGCACCCGGAGTCACGGATTCCCGGCCCGCCTCCTCGGACGACCGCGACGGCGACTGGGACTGCTGGGACGAGCCGGAACCGGCCCCGCCCGCTCCCGCCGTCGGCGGCTGAGCCGGCCGTGGAGGAATCGAGGCGCGGCGTGCGTCCGTACTCATGCACCCCCCGTTTCCTCATGTCCGGGCCGTTCGGTCGTGCGCGCGCCCCGCGTCGGTGTCGTCGGTGTGGAAGACGGCCGTCCGGGCACGCATACCCGCACGGGAGGTCCGGCATCCCGGCGCGGCGGCGTCGGGAGGGCGAACAGCCCTGCGTGCGTGCGCGTCACTCTACGGGTTGTCGCGGGCCGACCGGGAACCAGTCCACAAGCCCGGGGGCATCTGCCCGGAACGTCCCCCTACCCTGCGGTAATCCTGTCTGGCAGGCTTCGTTCATGACTGCGCGCGCCGCCGACCGGGCCCGTTACGACCGGGCCACCGCCCATCTCGACGCCCCTCTCGCGATCGTGGACCTGGATGCCTTCGACGCCAACGCGGACGATCTCGTCCGCCGGGCGGGGGGCAAACCGATCCGTGTCGCCAGCAAGTCCGTGCGGTGCCGGGCCCTGCTCGAACGGGTCCTGGCGAAGGACGGCTTCGCGGGCATCATGTCCTTCACCCTCGCCGAGTCCCTGTGGCTGGCCCGGAGCGGCTTCGACGACATCCTGCTGGCCTACCCCTCGGCCGACCGCTCCGGTTACGCCGAACTCGCCGCCGATCCCAAGCTCGCCGCCGCGGTGACGGTGATGGTCGACGACCCCGCGCAGCTCGCCTTCATCGACGAGGCCAGGGCCGGCGGCACCGAAGTCATCCGGGTCTGCCTGGAGTTGGACACCTCGCTGAAGCTCCTCGGCGGCAAGGTCCGGGTGGGCGCCCGGCGTTCACCGCTGCACTCCCCCGCCCAGGTGGCCGACATGGCGCGTCTGGTGGCCCGCCGTCCCGGGTTCAAGGTCGTGGGGATCATGGCCTACGAAGGGCACATCGCCGGCGTCGGGGACGCGGTCGCCGGGCGGCCGTTGCGTTCCCGGGCGGTACGGCTGATGCAGGCCACCGCCCGCAAGGAGCTCGCGGAGCGGCGGGCTGCGGTGGTGCGCGCGGTGCGGGCCGTCGTACCGGATCTGGAGTTCGTCAACGGCGGTGGCACCGGCAGTGTGCAGCACACCGCGGCGGAGGACGCCGTCACGGAGATCGGGGCCGGGTCGGGGCTGTACGTGCCGCGGCTGTTCGACAACTACACGTCCTTCAGCGGCCGTCCGGCGGCCCTGTTCGCCCAGCCCGTGGTGCGCCGCCCCGGCGTCGGCGTGGTGACGGTCCTCGGCGGCGGCTACCCGGCCTCGGGCGCGGCCGGTCCCGACCGGCTGCCGGTGCCGTATCTGCCGGAGGGCCTGAAGTACGACCCGCAGGAGGGGCCCGGCGAGGTGCAGACCCCGCTGCTCGGCTCCCCCGCCGACGACCTGCTGATCGGCGACAAGGTGTGGTTCCGGCACGCCAAGGCCGGTGAGCTGTGCGAGCGGTTCGAGGTGCTGCGGCTGATCGAGGGGGACGCGGTGACGGCGACCGTGCCGACGTACCGCGGGGAAGGCCACACGTTCCTGTAGGTCAGCGGTCGAGGGGCCGGATCCCCCGGGTGATCCGGTCCATGTCGGCGAGCGGCGGGCCGTCCGGGCCCGCGTCGAAGGCGAAGCGGACGACGACCGTGTCCGGGGCCCCGTGGCCGCCGGCGGGTGAGAAGGCGAGTGACTGGACGTACCCGCCGGGCCCCTCGGCGGTCCTGACCCGCCAGCGCACCAGGTATCCGGAGCAGCCGGCCACCCTCACCCGCCCCGAGCGCAGGACACGGTGGTCGCGGACGTCGTCGTAGGACGTGTCGGCGGCCTGGGGTATGTCCTTCTTGGCGAGCGTCTCCGGGAGCCTCTCCGGGCTTCCGGGCACCGTGCGGGTGAAGACCCTGCCGCCGCCGTCCGCGGTCATCACGAGGTTGTCGCGCGTGACGTACTTCGCGGGCGCCCAGCCGGCGGGCAACGGCAGGCTGATGCCGTCGAGTTCGTCGACCAGCCGGGAGGGGCTCGGTGCGGGCTCGGAGGGCGAGGGGGTCGCGAGGGTGGGGGCCGTGTCGGCCACGACGTCGTCCCCGTCGCCCCGGGCGAGGGCGAGCGCCCCGCTGACGAGGGCGGCGACGAGGACGATCCCGGAGAGCGTGAGCGCGATGCCCTTGGCGCGTCCCGAGGCCCCGCCGCCCGCCGGTCGGGGCGGGCCGGGGACCTCGGGGGCGCGCCGGTGGTCCGTCCAGGCGGTCCCGTCCCACCAGCGCTCCTCCTGCGGAGCGTCGGGGTCCGGGTACCAGCCGGGCGGGAGCGTCCTGCTCATGGGGGCACTGTAGGACGAGACCTAGAGCGGTGTGACGTACGCCCCCGAGATGCCGCCGTCGACGAGGAAGTCGCTGGCGTTGACGAAGGAGGAGTCGTCGCTGGCCAGGAAGGCGACGGCGGCGGCGATCTCCTCGGCCTCGGCGAACCGGCCGACCGGAATGTGCACCAGGCGGCGGGCGGCCCGCTCGGGGTCCTTGGCGAACAGCTCCTGGAGCAGCGGGGTGTTGACCGGCCCGGGGCACAGGGCGTTGACGCGGATGCCCTCCCGCGCGAACTGCACGCCCAGCTCACGGGACATGGCCAGCACCCCGCCCTTGGAGGCGGTGTAGGAGATCTGGGAGGTCGCCGCGCCCATCCTCGCCACGAAGGACGCCGTGTTGATGATGGAACCCTTGCCCTGCTGCCGCATGTAGGGGATCGCGGCCTTGCAGCACAGGTAGACGGAGGTCAGGTTGACCTCCTGGACGCGCTTCCATGCCTCCAGGCCGGTCTCCAGGATGGAGTCGTCGTCGGGGGGCGAGATACCGGCGTTGTTGAAGGCGATGTCGACGCTGCCGTAGGTGTCGTAGGCCGTCTTGAAGAGCGCCTCGACCTGCTCCTGGTCGGTGACGTCGACCTTGACGAAGAGCCCTCCGACCTCGTCGGCGGCGGCCTTGCCGCGGGTCTCGTCGACGTCGGCGCAGACCACGTTGGCGCCCTCGGAGGCGAGCCGGCGGGCGGTGGCGAGACCGATGCCGCTGCCGGCTCCGGTGATGACGGCCGTACGGCCGACGAGACGGCGGCACACGATCTGGTCGGCCGAAGAGGTCGATGAGGTCACTGGGTGGGGCCTTCCGTGCTGATGAAGACGTTCTTGGTCTCGGTGAAGGCGGTCAGGGCGTCCGGGCCGAGCTCGCGGCCGAGTCCGGACTGCTTGTAGCCGCCGAAGGGGGTCCAGTAGCGGACGCTGGAGTGGGAGTTGACGGACAGGTTGCCGGCCTTGACCGCCCGGGAGACGCGCAGGGCGCGGCCCAGGTCGCGGGTCCAGAGGGATCCGGAGAGGCCGTAGGGGGTGTCGTTGGCGAGCCGGATCGCGTCGGCCTCGTCGGTGAAGGGCAGCAGGACGGCGACCGGTCCGAAGATCTCCTCGCGGGCGGCCGCGGAGTCGGGCGCCTCGCCGGTGAGGACGGTGGGCGCGAACCAGAAGCCGGGTCCGTCGGGCGCGCCGCCCCGCAGGCCGGGGGCGTCGGCGGGCGCCAACTGCCGTACCCGGTCCCGTTGCTGCCGGGAGATCAGCGGGCCCATCTGGGTCTTCTCGTCGGCGGGGTCGCCCACGATCACGGCGGAGAGCGCGTCGGCGAGGAACGCCCGCGCCTCCTCGTGGACCGACTCCTGGACGAGGATCCGGGTGCGGGCGCAGCAGTCCTGGCCGGAGTTGTCGAGGAAGGAGAAGGGGTCGAGGGCCTTGGCGAGATCCGCGTCGGCGAAGACGATGTTCGGGCTCTTGCCGCCGAGTTCGAGGGTGACCGGCTTGACCTGGCGGGCGCAGCGCTCCATGACGTCACGGCCCGTGCGGGTGGACCCGGTGAACACGATCTTCGCGACCCCGGGGTGCTCGACGAGGGCGGTGCCGGCGACCGGCCCGTGGCCGGGCAGCACCTGGAAGAGGCCCTCCGGCAGCCCTGCCTCCAAGGCGAGTTCGGCGAGCCGGAGCGCGGTCAGCGGGGTGGTCTCGGCGGGCTTGAGGAGCACCGCGTTGCCAGCGGCGAGCGCGGGGGCCGTACCCCAGGCGGCGATGGGCATGGGGAAGTTCCAGGGCGCGATGACGCCGACCACGCCGAGGGGTTCGAGGAGGGTGATGTCGAGGCCGCCGGCCACCGGGATCTGGCGGCCGTTCAGGCGCTCCACTCCCCCGGCCGCGTAGGCCAGCAGGTCCCGGACGTTGCCGGCCTCCCAGCGGGCGTTGCCGAGCAGGTGACCGGCCTCGCGGACCTCCAGCAGGGCCAGTTCCTCGACATGTCGGTCGACGACGTCGGCGAACCGGTGCAGCAGCCGGGCCCGGTCGGCGGGTGCCGCCTGGGCCCACCCCTCCTGCGCCTTGGCCGCGCGGGCCACGGCCGCGTCCACGTCGGCTGCGGTGGCGGCGGGGACGGTGGCGACGACCTCCTCGGTGGCCGGGTTGAGGACGGTCAGCTCATGCTCGTACGACAACGAAGAACCTTTCACGGACACTCGGGATCACGGCCCTCGGGATCACGGACACTCTGGCTCACAGACGTTCGAAGGAGCGGCGCAGCTCCCAGTCGGTCACGGCGGCGTCGAACGCCTCCAGTTCGACGCGGGCCATGTTGCGGTAGTGCGCGACGACCTCGTCGCCGAAGGCGGCCCGGGCGATCGGGCTGTTCTCCCAGAGCTCGGCGGCCTCGCGCAGGGTGGTGGGGACGTGGGCGTACTCGGCGGTGTAGGCGTTGCCGGTGCAGACCTCCGGCAGCTCCAGCTTCTGCTCGATGCCGTACAGCCCGGCCGCGACCAGTCCGGCGACCGCCAGGTGCGGGTTGACGTCCCCGCCGGGCAGCCGGTTCTCGAAGCGCATCGAGCGGCCGTGGCCGACGACCCGCAGCGCGCAGGTGCGGTTGTCGTGACCCCAGGCGACGGCCGTGGGGGCGAAGGAGCCCGGCTGGAACCGCTTGTAGGAGTTGATGTTGGGGGCGTACAGGAGCGAGAAGTCCCGCAGGGCGGCGAGTTGTCCGGCGAGGAAGTACCGCATCACGTCGGACATGCCGTCCGGGCCCGCCATCGCGTTGTTTCCGGCCGCGTCGGCGAGCGAGAGGTGGATGTGGCAGGAGTTGCCCTCGCGCTCGTTGTACTTGGCCATGAAGGTCAGCGAGACGCCCTCCTGGGAGGCGATCTCCTTGGCGCCGGTCTTGTAGATCGCGTGCTGGTCGCAGGTGGTGAGGGCCTCGTCGTAGCGGAAGGCGATCTCGTGCTGGCCGGGGTTGCACTCGCCCTTGGCGGACTCGACGGTGAGACCGGCGGCGGCCATCTCGTTGCGGATCCGGCGGAGCAGGGGCTCGATGCGGCCGGTGCCGAGCACCGAGTAGTCGATGTTGTACTGGTTCGCCGGGGTGAGACCCCGGTAGTGGGCGTCCCAGGCCTGCTCGTAGGTGTCCTTGAAGACGATGAACTCCAGCTCGGTGCCGACCTGGGCGGTGAACCCGTGCTCGGCGAGGCGCTCCAGCTGGCGGCGCAGGATCTGCCGGGGCGCGGCGACGACCGGTGAGCCGTCCTCCCAGGCGAGGTCGGCGATCAGCAGGGCGGTTCCGGCGTTCCACGGGACGCGGCGCAGGGTGGCGAGGTCGGGGTGCATGGCGAAGTCGCCGTAGCCGCGGTCCCAGGAGGACATCGCGTAGCCGTCGACGGTGTTCATCTCGGTGTCCACGGCCAGCAGGTAGTTGCAGCCCTCGGTGCCGTGGTGGAGGACCTCGTCGAGGAAGAAGCGGGCGGCGAACCGCTTGCCCTGGAGCCGGCCCTGCATGTCGGGGAAGGCCAGGACGACGGTGTCGATCTCGCCGCTCGCGACGAGGGCGTGCAGCTCCTCGACGCTCAGCGGGGGTGTGCGGTCTGCCACGGGAGAGCTCCTTCGACGCCTGCGCGTTTCTTCGACCGGGCCGGGAGCCCTAAGGTATTGCTGAGAACCATTGCTTGGGAAGGGGGCACGGCCATATGTCGGTGGACGCTGACGGCGGGCCGGACGACCGGCTGACGCCGGTGCTGCGTCCGGTCAGGGCGGGCAACGGCTTCGAGGAGGCGCTGGAGCAGATCCTCCAGGTCGTGCGGCTCGGGCTGGTGCCGGGGGGCGAGCGGCTGCCGGCCGAGCGGGAACTCGCGGAGCGGCTCGGGATCAGCCGGGTGACGCTGCGCGAGGTGCTGAAGGTGCTCCAGGACCAGGGTCTCGTGGAGTCGCGGCGCGGGCGGTACGGCGGCACGTTCGTGCTGCCCCGTACTCCGGACGCGGTCGGCGAGGAGGAGCTGCGGCGCCGGATCGCCGAGGCGGACATCGAGGACGTGCTGCGCTTCCGGGAGGTCCTCGAGGTGGGTGCGGCGGGGCTGTGCGCGGCGCACGGCCTCACGGACGAGCAGGCGCAGCGGCTGCGGGCGGCGCTGGCGGCCACACAGGAGGCCCCGCTGACCGACTACCGCCGGCTGGACACGCTGCTGCACCTCACCCTGGCGGAGCTGTGCGGCTCACCGACGCTGACCGCCCAGTACGCGGCGGTGCGGGCCTCGGTGAACGACCTCCTGGACTGCATCCCGCTCCTGGTCCGCAACCTGGAGCACTCCCAGCGCCAGCACGCGGCGCTGGTCGAGGCGGTCCTGGACGGGGACGCCGACGGGGCGCGGGAGATGATGCGGGAGCACTGCGCGGGCACGGCGGCTCTGTTGCGCGGGTTCCTGGCGTGACCTTGCCGCTCCGCCCTGCGGTGATTCCCGGCGTGACCTCGCCTCGCCGCCCGGCAGGGATTCCCGGCGTGACCTTGCTTCTCAGCACTCCGAACCGCAAAGGTATCCCCATGGGCCATTGCAAGCCTGGGAGGACCGCGTGACGACCGTACGACCGCTGATCGGCGTCAGCACCTATCTGGAGGCCGGGACGCGCTGGGGCCTGTGGGAGCTGGAGGCGGCGCTGCTGCCGGCCGGGTACCCGCGGCTCGTCCAGCGTGCGGGCGGTCTCGCCGCGATGCTGCCGCCGGACGCCCCCGAGCACGCGGCGGCGACCGTGGCCCGCCTGGACGGCCTGGTCATCGCGGGCGGCCCGGACGTCGAGCCGGTCCACTACGGCGCCACCCCCGACCCCCGCACGGGACCGCCCGCCCGCGCCCGCGACGCCTGGGAACTGGCCCTGATCGAGGCGGCCTTGGCGGCCCAGGTCCCGCTGCTCGGCATCTGCCGGGGCATGCAGCTCCTGAACGTCGCGCTCGGCGGCACCCTCACCCAGCACATCGACGGCCACGCGGAGGTACCGGGCGTCTTCGGCCGGCACACCGTCAAGCCCGTACCGGACACGCTGTACGGCGCCATCGCCCCGGAGGAGACCGCCGTACCGACGTACCACCACCAGGCGGTGGACCGCCTCGGCAAGGACCTCCTGGCGTCGGCCCACGCGGCGGACGGCACCGTGGAGGCCGTCGAACTCCCCGGCTCACCCTGGGTGTTGGGGGTCCAGTGGCACCCGGAGATGGGCGGGGACCTGCGGGTGATGCAGGCGCTGGTGTCGGCGGCCGCCCGGTCCTAGACCCGCGTCAGCGACAGCAGGTCCCTCGCCGGGCCCACCGGGCGGTGGCCCGTGGGCCAGACGGCTCGCAGGTCACGGGCCAGCGAGACGCCCTTCACGGGGACCGCGACCAGCCGTCGCAGCGCCAGCTCCTCCCCCACCGCCAGTTCGCTCAGCACCGCAGGGCCCGCCCCGCTGACCGCCGCCGCCTTCACGGCCGTGGTGGAGGAGAGCTCGATGAGCGGGCGGGCCAGGCCTCCCAGTGCCGCGTCCAGGACCTGCCGGGTCCCCGAGCCCTTCTCCCTCAGGATCAGCGGCGTCGCGGCCAGCTCGGCGGCTTCCAGGGGGCGTCGGCGGCGGGCCCACGCGTGTTTCGGGGCCGTCACCACGATCAGGTGGTCGTGGGCTATCACCACCGAGTCCAGACCGGAGGGGACCGTCAGGCCCTCCACGAAGCCGAGGTCCGCCTCGTCCGACAGCAACCGCTCCGCCACCGTCGCCGAGTTGCCCGCGTGCAGCGACACCGCCGTGTCGGGACGCCCCGCGCGCAGGGCGAGGAGCCACCCCGGCAGCAGGTACTCCGCGATCGTCATGCTCGCCGCCACCCGCAGCCGGGAGTCCCGGCGGACCCGCAGCGCCTGCGCCCCGGCGTCGAAGGCCTCCGCGGCCTCCACGATCCGTCGCGCCCAGTCCGTCACCAGCGCGCCCGCGTCCGTGAGCCGGGACCCCCGGGGCGAGCGGTCGACCAGGGCGACTCCGAGCTGCCGTTCCATCGAGCGGATCCGGCTGCTGGCCGCCGGCTGTGTGATGCCGAGCTCCCGCGCCGCACCGCCGAGACTCCCCAGCCGCGCCACGGCCAGCAGCAGCTCCAGCGCGCCGAGATCAGGTACCCGGTGCGCCAGCATCCCGCCCACCGCCGGCCGAAGCCCATCGTCACCGCTCATAAGGACAGCTTATGCCCTCATAGAGCCATACTCCCTGGTAGCGGCCCTTCTCCGGCGGCACCGTGGAGCCATGGTCACCGCCGTCCGTCACCTCGGGCCGAACTGGTACGCCTCCGTCATGGGCACCGCGATCGTCGCCGGCGCCGGCGCCGCGCTCCCCGTGCACCTCCCCGGCCTGCGCACGGTCTGCGCCGCCGTCTGGCTGCTGTCCCTCGCCCTGCTGCTCGCCCTCCTCGGCGCCCGCGCCCTGCACTGGCGCCACCACGCCGACCAGGCCCGCGCCCACCTCCTCGACCCCGCCACGGCCCCCTTCTACGGCTGCCTCGCGATGGCCCTGCTCGCCGTCGGCGGCGGCGCTCTCACGGTCGGCCGGTACTGGATCGGGACGACGGCCGCGGTCGCGCTCGACGCCGTGCTGTTCACCGCCGGTACGGTCGTGGGGCTCGCGGCCGCTCTCGTCGTGCCGTACCTCATGGCCGTACGGCACAAGGTGCGGCCGCACGAGGCCACGCCCGTGTGGCTGCTGCCCGTCGTCGCGCCCATGGTGTCCGCCGCGCTCGGGCCGCTCCTCGTGCCGCACCTGCCGGCCGGGCAGCCGCGCGAGACCCTGCTGCTGGCCTGCTTCGCGATGTTCGGGCTCAGCCTTCTCGCGACCCTGCTCATGCTGCCGCTCGTCTTCGCCCGGATCGTCACGGGCGGTCCGCTCCCGCTCGCGCTCACCCCGACGCTCTTCCTGGTCCTCGGTCCGCTCGGCCAGTCGACCACCGCCGTCGGCAAGTTCGCGGACGTGGCCCCCGGGGTCGTACCGGCCCCGTACAGCCAGGGCTTCAGCGCCCTCGCGGTCCTGTACGGCGTCCCCGTCATGGGTTTCGCGCTGCTGTGGCTCGGGCTCGCCACCGCGCACGTCATCCGGGCACAACGGCTCGGGATGCGGTTCTCGATGACCTGGTGGGCCTTCACCTTCCCGGTGGGCACCTGCGTCACGGGCGCCGAGGCGCTCGCCCGGCACACCGGACTCGCCGTCTACGACTGGCTGGCCGTCGGGCTGTACGGCGTCCTCGTCGCCGCCTGGGGCACGGCCGCCCTGCACACCGCGCGGGGCCTGCTCAGCGGAGCGCTGCTCGCAGGGCCTCGCCCAGCGCCCGTGGTGCTTCGGCCAGCGACGGCCCGTACCACGTCAGGTGCCGTCCGCTGACGAGCGCGCAGGGCAGCCCGGGGAAGGCCTCCGGGCCGTCGTCGGGCGTGAAGCGGTAGGGCTCGTCGGGCAGGACGACCACGTCCGGGGCCGCCGCCCGCAGCTCCTCCAGCGGCACCTTCGGATAGCGGTCCGCGTGGCCGGTGTACAGGTGGTCCACGCCCAGGCGGGACAGGACGTCGCCGGCGAAGGTGTCCCGGCCCAGCACCATCCAGGGCCGCCGCCAGATCGGCACGACCGCCGTCAGCCGGGGTTGCGGGGGCGCGAGCGTCGACCACGCCTCCTCGGCCTCGTCCAGCCAGCGCGGCCGTACGGACACTCCGCACGCCTCGACGACCCTCGTCAGTTCCCGGAAGGCCTGCGGTACGTCCCGCACCTCCGTGACCAGGACCTCCAGGCCCGCCTCGCGCAGCGCGGCGAGGTCCGGCTCGCGGTTCTCCTCCTCGTTGGCGATCACGAGATCGGGGGCGAGGAAGACGATCCGCTCCAGCTTCGGGTTCTTGGTGCCGCCGACCCGGGTGACGTCGAGGTCGGCCGGGTGGGTGCACCAGTCGGTGGCGCCGACCAGGGCGCCGGGGGCCGAGCGGGCGATCGCCTCGGTGAGCGAGGGGACCAGGGAGACGACTCTCACTGGCGCGGCCGGTCCTGGACCGCCTCGATGTGCTCGGCGACGGCGACGACCACCACCCGGGTGTCCGCCACGGTCGCCCGCCAGCGGTGCCGTACCCCACCGGTGAGGTAGAGGGTGTCGCCGCGGCCGAGGCGGTACGCGCGTCCCTCCGCCTCGACGTCCACCGCGCCGTCGGCGACGTACATCAACTGGTCGTTGCGGTACTGGAACTCGCGTCCGGCGTCATGGTCGCCGGTGAACTCCTGGGCGTGCATCTGGTGGTGGCCGCGCACCAGGGAGCGCATCCGGGGCAGGCAGTCCGGCTCGGGACCCTCGGCGTGCACGACGTCGACACTGCACGCCGGGTCGGCGGCGGCGAGGAGCTCGACGGCCGTGGTGCGCAGGGCGTCGGCGACCTTCTCCAGGGAGCTGCGGCTGGGCCGGGCGCGTTCGTTCTCGATCTGGCTCAGGAAGGGCACCGAAAGGCCGCTGCGCTCGGCCACGACGGCGAGGGTGAGTTCCAGCGCGCGGCGCCTGCGGCGCACGGCGGCGCCGACCCGAAGGGGCTGTTCTTTGTGGTCGCCCATGGCTCCGGCTCCCTCCTCCGCTCGTCGGTCCTCGGACACGTCCCCTGATGAGTTGTCTGCACCCTACGCATGTTCGGCAAACCGTTTCATGCGGCCGTCACATCGATGTCATACGGCGTGCGACCGTACCTCACACTTCACGCCAGCCGAACGGCCCCCTGGATTGTTCCCAGGGGGCCGGGTTTCGGTCACGCACCCGCCGTCGGCCCCTCAAGTCCCCTAGTCGGCACCAGAGTTCGGGCGATGGCGTAGCTCTATGTGGTTGGCCGGATCCTTACCGTGCTCACGGAGCCGTCATGACGGCGTCATCCGCCCGACCATCTCCGGGTGCTCCTGGAGCCAGGCGGCGACCGCCTGCTCCTCGTGACCCTGGCCGCGCTGGTTGATCTCGGCCTCCAGACTGCCGAGCTCGGCCTCGGTCATATGGAAGCCCTTGATCCACTTGGTGAGCTGCGGATAGCGCGAGGGGAAGTCCTCGTGGGAGATGGTCCGGATCGTGTTGCCCTCGCCGAAGAGCTTCTTGTCGTCCTTCAGCTTGGTCAGGTCGTACTGGCTGTACGCCCAGTGCGGGGACCACAGCACGACGGCGACGGGCTGCTTCCTGGCGTAGGCGCGCTTGAGCTCCGCCAGCATCGCGGGCGTGGAGCCGTCGACGACGTCGTATTCCTTGTCGAGGCCGTAGCCGGGCAGGACCTTGGTCTTGAGGAGGTTCATCTCGCCGGTGCCCGGCTCGATCCCGATGATCTTCCCGTCGAAGAGGTCGGCCTTGCCCTTGAGGTCCTCGTAGGACTTCACGCCCTTGACGTACGAGGGCACGGCGACCTCCAGGGACGTCGGCTGGTACCAGGTGCCGAGGTCCTTGAGTCTGTCCTTGCTCTGGTCCCAGTAGTTCTTCTGCGCGTACGGCAGCCAGGCGTCGAAGTTGAGGTCCAGGTCGCCGGCGGCGAGGCCGGTGTAGACCGGGCCGACGTCCATCTGCTTGAGGTTCAGCTCGTAGCCGCGCTTCTCCAGGACGTTCTTCCACAGGTAGGTGACGGCGATGTCCTCGTCCCAGGGGAACCAGGCCACGTTCACCGGGCGCTTGGTCTCCGCCGCCGTCTTCTGGACCGGGGCAAGCTTGTCGGCCAGGCCGGGGTTCCGCTTCAGCCAGGTGCGGACGGCGTCCTGCTGCCTGCCCTTGCCGGCCTTGTTGATCTCGGCCTCCAGGCCGGTGAGCTGCTTCTCGTCCAGCTTGAAGTTCCTCAGCCACTGACCGACGACCGGGTCGTCGTCGGCGAAGCCCTTGCGGGCCACCGTGTGGATGCCGTCGCCCGCGCCCCAGGCGCCCTTGGGGTCCTTGAGCTTCTTCAGGTCGTAGTCGTTGTACGCCCAGTGCGGCGACCAGAGCGTGACGACGATCGGGTCCTCCTGGGCGTACGCCCGCTTCAGCTCGGCCAGCATGGCGGGCGTGGAGCTGTCGACGACCTCGTACTCCTTGTCGAGGCCGTACGCCTTGAGGACCTTGCTCTTGAGCAGGGCCATCTCGCCGGCGCTGGACTCGATGCCGGTGATCTTCCCGCCGAACCGCGCGGCCTTGCCCTTGAGGTCGGCGAGCGAGTTGACGTCCTTCATGTACGACGGGACGGTCAGCTCCAGAGACGTCTTGTCGTACCAGGCGCCGAGGTCGTCGAGCTGCTTGCCGTACTTCTTCCAGTACTGCTCATGGGTGGTGGGCAGCCAGGCGCCCGTCATGAAGTCGACGTTGCCGGAGGCGACGGAGGTGTAGAGCGGCCCAGCGTCGAACTGCTTGGCGTCGACCTGGTAGCCGCGCTCCTCCAGGATCTCCTTCCAGAGGAAGGTGGAGGCGACACCGTCGTCCCAGGGGACGTAGCCGATGCTGATCTTCTTGCCCTGGCCGACGTCCTTGCCGCCGGAGACGGCCGTGGCCTCGCCGGAGGTGCCGCCGAGGACCCCCATGCCGCCGGCCACGAGGGCGAGGACGACGACGGCGACCACGGCGATCTGGGGACGGGGGCGGTAGGACCAGATCCGGAGCCCCTGGCTCGCGCGGGCCTTGGCGGCGGCGCGGCGGCCCAGCGGGGAGACGTGGGTGCCGAGCGCGCTGGTCATGCGGTCGAGGTAGATCGCGAGGATCACGATGGCGACACCGGCCTCGGAGCCGAGACCCACGTTGAGCTGGCCGATGGCCTCGTTGACGTCGCCGCCGAGGCCGCCGGTGCCGACCATGCCGGCGATCGCGGCCATGGACAGGCCGAGCATGATGACCTGGTTGACGCCGGCCATGACGGTGGGCAGGGCGAGCGGCAGCTGGACGCGCAGGAGGGTGTCGCGCGGGGTGGTGCCGAAGGCCTCGGCGGCCTCGACGAGCTCCTTGTCGACCTGCCGGATGCCCAGCTCGGTCATGCGCACGCCGGGGGCGAGGGCGAAGATCAGGGTGGCGACGATGCCCGCTGAGGCGCCGGTGCCGAAGAACAGGATCGCCGGGATGAGGTAGATCATCGCGGGCAGCGTCTGCATGAAGTCCAGGACCGGGCGGACGAGTCCGCTGACCCGGTCGGAGCGGGCCGCCCAGATGCCCACGGGCACGGCGATGACCAGCGCGATGATCGTGGCGACGAGGACCAGCGAGAGGGTCGTCATCGCGTCCTCCCACAGGTCGAGGGAGTCGATGAAGGCGAATCCCGCGAAGGTGAGGAGGCCCGCGAGGGTGCCGCGCAGCCAGAAGGCGATCACGGCGAAGATGCCCGCGAGGAGCAGGGGCTGGGGCGCCTGGAGGACGGCGTCGATACCGTCGTAGGTGCCGGTGAAGACGGTCTTGAAGAAGTCGAAGAGCCAGGACACGTGGTCGAGCAGCCAGTCGACGGTGTCGTTGACCCAGTCGCCGAGCGGGATCCTAGGCATGGGCGGCCTCCGCTTCGCCGAGGAAGCCCACGAGCCGCTGCTGCGGCACGATCCCGACGAGCCGGTGCTCGTCGTCGAGGACGGCCACCGGGTGCGTCGAGCGCGCGCTGATCGCGCAGAGTTCGGTGAACGGCGTGTCGGGCGTCGCGGTCTCGCAGCCGTCCGCGCAGCCGCAGTCGGCGTCCACGCCGTGGAGGTCGGTGTCCATGACCGCGGCCGCGGTCAGCACACGGGAGCGGTCGACGTCCTTGGTGAACGAGGCCACGTAGTCGTCGGCGGGCCGCACCAGGATGTCCTCCGCGGTGCCGGTCTGGACGATCCGGCCGTCGCGCATGACGGCGATGCGGTCACCGAGCCGCATCGCCTCGTTGAGGTCGTGGGTGATGAAGACGATGGTCTTCTTCAGGGTCTTCTGGAGCTGGAGCAGCTGGTCCTGCATGTCCCGGCGGATCAGCGGGTCGAGGGCGCTGAAGGACTCGTCCATCAGGAGCAGGTCGGCGTCGGTGGCGAGGGCGCGGGCGAGACCCACGCGCTGCTGCATACCGCCGGACAGCTCGTCGGGCCAGGACTTCTCCCAGCCCTTGAGCCCGCACAGCTCCAGCGCCTCGGTGGCCCGTTCGATGCGCTCGGCCTTGGCGACGCCCTGGACGGCGAGGCCGTAGGCGGCGTTCTCCAGGACGCTGCGGTGCGGGAAGAGCGCGAAGTGCTGGAAGACCATGCTGATCTTCTGGGCGCGTACGGCGCGCAGTTCGCGGTCGGTGAGCGCGGTCAGGTCCTGGCCGTCGAAGCGGACGTGGCCCGCAGTCGGTTCCAGGAGGCCGTTGAGCATGCGCAGCAGCGTGGACTTGCCGGAGCCGGACAGGCCCATCACGACGAAGATCTGGCCCGGGTCCACGGTGAAGGAGGCGTCGATGACCGCGGCGGTGGTGCCTTCGGCCCGCAGCCCCTCCCGGTCGGCACCCTCACGGAGCCGCTCGACGGCCTCCTCGGGCCGTCTTCCGAACACCTTGTACAGCTGCTCTGCCTCAAGCCTTGATGACACGCGTACCTCTTGTCTCGGGACCACTGGGTGGGAGACGAAGGGCCGCGAACAGTTGAAAGTGCAACCTGCCTCGCTCCGAGGCGGCGCCTGCCCATAAGCCTTTCGGCCAAACACAGCGGTGTCCTGGTTCACAGGACGCACACATGCCCCCGGCGGCGCGCACCCGCCGGACGAGTTACGCGGCGGCGGCCGCTGTCGGTGCCGTACGGCATGATGCGAGGCGTGACCGGACGACTGATGCTCCTCGACACCGCCTCGCTCTACTTCCGTGCCTACTTCGGCGTACCGGAGTCGGTGAAGGCGCCGGACGGCACGCCGGTGAACGCCGTGCGCGGCCTCCTCGAATTCATCGACCGCCTGGTCAAGGACCACCACCCCGACGCGCTGGTGGCCTGCATGGACGCCGACTGGCGCCCGCAGTGGCGGGTGGACCTGATCCCGTCCTACAAGGCGCACCGCGTCGCCGAGGAGCACGAGGTCGGGCCGGACGAGGAGGAGGTGCCGGACACGCTCTCGCCGCAGGTCCCGATCATCGAGGCCGTCCTGGACGCGCTCGGCATCGCGCGCGTGGGCGTGCCCGGGTACGAGGCGGACGATGTGATCGGCACGTTCACGGCGCAGGCGAAGGGCCCGGTGGACATCGTCACCGGCGACCGCGACCTGTACCAGCTGGTGGACGACGAGCGAGAGGTGCGCGTCCTCTACCCCCTCAAGGGCGTCGGCACGCTCCAGCTGACCGACGAGGCGTGGCTGCGCGAGAAGTATGGCGTCGACGGCCGTGGGTACGCGGATCTGGCGCTGCTGCGCGGCGATCCGAGCGACGGCCTGCCGGGCGTGCCCGGGATCGGCGAGAAGACGGCGGCCAAGCTGCTCGCCGAGTTCGGGGACCTGGCGGGGATCATGGCCGCGGTCGAGGACCCGAAGGCGAAGCTCACGCCGTCGCAGCGCAAGCGGCTGGACGAGTCGCGGCCGTACGTCGCCGTGGCACCGAAGGTCGTGCGGGTGGCCGGTGACGTCCCGCTGCCGCGGGTCGAGACCGCGCTGCCGCACGCGCCGCGCGATCCGGAGATGCTGGACGCGTTGGCGACCCGGTGGGGGTTGGGCGGGTCGTTGCAGCGGCTGGTGGGGACGTTGGGCGCGTAAATATTGCTCGCGCTTTCCACGAGTGGTGCGCCATCGCCAGGGGGGTTGATGCTAACTTAGGTAAGCCTAAGCATATGGACTGGGAGGCCGCCATGGCAGAAGGACCGGGACGCAAGCCGCGGAAACCTCACTCCGCGCAGGTTGTCCGCACCGAACGCCTCACCCCGCACATGCAGCGCGTGGTGCTCGGCGGCGACGGACTCGCCGAGTTCGCGGCGGACACCTGCACCGACCACTACGTCAAGATCCTTTTCGCGGCCGAAGGTGTCACCTACCCCGAGCCCTTCGACATGGAGCGCATCCGCGAGGAGTTCCCGCGCGAGCAGTGGCCCGTGACCCGCACCTACACCGTGCGCCACTGGGACGCCGAACACCGCGAGCTCACCCTGGACTTCGTGATCCACGGCGACGAGGGCCTCGCCGGACCCTGGGCGGTGCGTGTCCAGCCCGGCGAGACCGTGCGCTTCATGGGCCCGGGCGGCGCCTACGCCCCGAACCGGGACGCCGACTGGCATCTGCTCGTGGGGGACGAGAGCGCGCTGCCGGCGATCGCCCGGTCCCTGGAGTCGCTGCCCGACGGCGCCCGCGCGCACGCCTTCATCGAGGTGGCCGGCCCCGAGGAGGAGCAGAAGATCGACTCCGACGTGGAGGTCGTCTGGCTGCACCGCGGCGACCGGCCGGTCGGCGAGCTGCTGGTGGAGGCCGTGCGCGCCCTGGAGTTCCCGGAGGGCCGGCTGTGCGCGTTCGTGCACGGCGAGGCGCACTTCGTGAAGCAGCTGCGGCACCTCCTGCGGGTCGAGCGCGAGATCCCGCGCGAGGACCTCTCGATCTCCGGCTACTGGCGCCTGGGCCACAACGAGGACGGCTGGCAGGCCTCCAAGCGGGAGTGGAACGCCCGCATCGAGTCGGAGCAGGAGAGCAGGACACCGGCGGCTTAGGCATACGGCTCCTGCGGCGCGCGGCGCACTGCCCGCCGGTTTCGTCGGAGCTACGACCTCCCAGGCGGCGGCACCTTCGGGGTGCCGCCGCTTCGCCGTGTCCGGGGGCGCGCGGCAGGTACCCGGCGCCGGTCACGGACTCGCCGGATCGCCTCCGCTGAACGCACCGGATCACCCTCCTCCCCCGGCACCGGATCACCCTTCTCCCCCCGGCACCGGATCACCCCCCTCCCCCCGGCGCCGGACGCACCGGATCGCCACCGCCGGACTCACCGCATCGCTCCGACGGACTCAGCGCCCCTGTTCGAGCACCTCCCCCAGGGCCGTGAGGACTTGGGCCCACTTCCGACACGGCCGCGTCACGCACCCGAAACAGCGCCTACCTAATTTCTGTCGCCCGACAGGAATTCGCCCGCCGAAGGCAGGTGCCGCCGTGACGACGACCAGTCCCTCCGACGTCCGACCCGATCCACCGCACTCCCCCTCTCCCTCCTCCGACGACCGCTCCCTCGCCGAGTTCGGCTACCGCCAGGAGCTGCACCGCAGCCTGGGCCGGTACGCGTCCTTCGCCGCGGGGTTCTCCTTCATCTCGGTCCTGACGACCGTCTTCCAGTTCTTCGCCTTCGGGTACGCCTTCGGCGGCCCGGTCTTCTTCTGGGCCTGGCCTGCGGTACTGATCGGCCAACTGATGGTCGCGGCCTGCTTCGCGGAACTCGCGGCCCGCTACCCCATCTCGGGCGCGATCTACCAGTGGTCGACCCGCCTCTCGACCCCCACCTTCGGCTGGTTCGCCGGCTGGATCATGGTGATCGGGCAGATCGTGGTCGTCGCGGCGGCCGCGCTGGCCCTGCAGATGGTGCTGCCGGCGATCTGGTCCGGCTTCCAGCTGGTCGGCACCGACCCGTCGCCGACCTCGGCGGACGGGGCGGCGAACGCGGCGGTCCTGGGCGTACTCCTCCTCGTCCTGACGACCCTCGTGAACGTCGTGGACAACCGCGTGATGTCCCTGATCAACCGGATCGGCGTGACCGCCGAGATCATCGGCGCGGTGCTGATCGTGGTCCTGCTGCTGACCCACTCCGAGCGCACCCCGAGCATCACCTTCCACACCGAGGGCGCCGCGCAGAACGGCCTGTTCGGCGCTCTGCTCGTCGGTTCGTTCACGGCGGCGTACGTGATGATCGGTTTCGACAGCGCGGGCGAGATGAGCGAGGAGACCCGCAACCCCCGCCGCACGGCACCGCGCACGATCCTCACCGCCCTGGGCGCGGCGGGTCTGCTGGGCGGTCTGATCGTCCTCGGAGGACTCCTGGCCGCGCCCAGCCTCACGGACGGCCACCTGGGGGTCGACGGCCTCAGCTACGTCCTGACGAGCAGCCTCGGCGACGGGGTGGGCAAACTCCTGCTGGCCGACGTGGTGGTGGCGATCGCCGTGGCGACCCTGGCCATCCAGACGGCGGCCTGCCGGATGCTCTTCTCCATGGCCCGCGACGGCCAACTGCCCTTCGCGGCCCGCCTCGCCCGGGTCAACCCCCGCACGGGCATGCCCACGGCCCCCGCCCTGGTGGTCGGCGCGCTCGCCGCCGCCCTGCTCCTCCTCAACTTCGCCTCCCCCGAGGCGTTCCTCGCGATCGGCACGACCTGCATCGTGATGCTGTACCTGGCGTACGCGATGGTCACGGGCCCCTTGCTGCTCCGCCGCATCCGGGGCGGTTTCAGCTCGTCAGGCCAGGACGAAACAGGCGCCCGCCTCTTCTCCCTGGGCCGCTGGGGCATCCCGGTCAACGCCCTGGCCCTCCTCTACGGCCTCCTCATGACCGTCAACCTGGCCTGGCCAAGGGCAGCGGTGTACGACCCGGCGGGCGGCCACTGGTACTTCCAGTGGTTCACGGTGCTGTTCTTGCTGATCACGATGGGTCTGGGGGCTCTGTACCGCGTGCGGGGCGCTCGCCGTGGGCGCAGCGCGACGGACTCCACGCTTGCCGCGTCTCCGCCCACACCCGTTCCGTAAGGCGACACCAGTTGGGTAAGCGCGACGACCGGCGTGGGCACGACGGAGCAGACTCCCGTCGCGCCCACGCTCACGTCACCGTGTCGGTGGCCTTTAAGGCCGCATGCTCTGTGTCACGTGCTCGCTCTCCAGGCTCTCGACCCGGACCTCGACCCTACGAGGTGACAGGGTCATACGGGGTTCGACGGAGGGCACCCGGCTGTCACCGTGCGAGAGCCGCCAGCGGGTCACGATGGTGGCCAGGGCCAGTGTCGCCAGGGTCATCGCATAGTTGTCGCCGATGCACTTGCGCGCCCCTCCCCCGAACGGGATGAGCGCACCGCGGACCTGTTCCCGCTCCGGGAGCCAGCGGTCGGGATCGAAACTGTCGGGCCGCGGGTTGAACCGTGCGTCGTGGTGCAGGAGATACGGGCTGTAGACAAGGGTGGTACCGGACGGCACCACCGCGTCCGCCAGCCGGGCTTCGGTGGTGGTTGTCCGCGTGAAGATCCACCCAGGGGGGTACAGGCGCAGCGTCTCGGTGATGACCCTCCGTGCCATGTCCAGCCGGGGCAGATCCTCCCAGGTTGCCGTTCGGGCACCGAGGACCTCGGCCGTCTCGGCGCGCAATCGCTCCTGTACGTCCGGGTGTTGGCACAGCAGGTGGACTGCCCAGGTGAGAGCCACTGCCGTGGTGTCGATGCCCGCGACGAGCAGGGTCATGATCTGAGCGTGGATCTCGCGGTCGTCGAGGGGCGCTCCCTCGTCGTCTCGTGTCCTGAGAAGCATCGACAGCACATCGCCGTGGGCCTCACCACCTTGGCGATACAGGCTGATGGTCTTACTGACCGCGGCCCATGCCCGGTTGCGGGCCCGTTCGTAGCGCTTGTTCGGTGCAAGCGGCAGACTCCGCAACAGGGGTGGGAGGACGGCCTGCTGATAGATGCCCCGGAAGATGTCCGGAAGGCTGGTGGTCACGGCGTCCACCGCGGGTGCCGCGGCTTCGGCTTTGAACAACGTCCGGGCGATGGTGTCGCTCGCGAGGGCATACATCTGCGTGCCCACCTCGATGGTCTCACCGTCACTCCACCCCGTGGCGAGCGCGTCGATCCGGTCGGTCATGATGCCGGCGTACTCGCGCAGACAGGTGCGCGAAAAGGCCGGCTGAAGGCTGCGCCGCTGCCTTCGGTGAGCACTGTGCGGACAGGAGGCGATGCCGTCCCCGAGAGCGTTACCGACCCGTTCTATGATCGGCCCGCCCTTGTCGTATATTCGGTCGTTCAGCAGAACCTCCTGAACGAGTTCAGGACGGCAGACCACGACGGCCGTCTGCGGACCGAGTTTTATCTGCACCAGATCGCCGTGGGCGGGCAGGGTGTTCAGGAAACGCAGCGGATCGCGGAGCAACGGAAACAGATGCCCGATGATCGGCAGACCCCCGGGCGCGCGAGTGATGCCTCCATGGTTCGTTGCCATAGCGCTAGGTTCCCCTTCTTGTCGATCCAGGATGTGGCCGGGCCGGCGAACCGATTACTCAACGGCAACTCTGCCGGGGAACATGATCGAGCCTCGGGAGCAGCACCTGGAGATGGTCGTGCTGCTGGTCCAGTTCGCCCGGAGCGGTGGGGATCGCATAGCGAGTGGTGTTCTGGTACCAGTGCAGACATCCGTTGGTCCACTGCCGCATTCCGGCGGTGACCTTCAGGATGTCCTCGCAGTCGGCACGTGCCAGGCCACGGGCTTCCAGGAAGGGCACGAGCTTCTCCTCGGCCGCCAGGAAGTCGGCCACTCGGCCTTGTACCTTGGCGACCGTCGAGTCGATGGCGTCCTGGAGCGACATTCCATCGGCGTGTTGCATGACGATGACAACGTTGTGGAAGTCACCGCGCTGCTGGTCGAGGTGAAGTGAGTGCAGGTCGTTCTGCCAGGCGACCACATCGCTCGCTGCTTCGACGATCTCCCGGAACAGGCCCATCTCGTAGATGTCCTGCGGCACCTCCACGCCCTGACTCAGCTCGACCAGGTCGAACCCGAACTCCATGCCCACGGACAAACGCCTGGTATGGGTGAAACTGTCGATACCCGGGGGTGTGCCACGCAACCGGTTCTCGGACTCCTCGGCAAACCCTTGGAAGAACAGGTCAAGGTGTCGGTTCAGTCGGGTGCGGAGACCGGGTGAGAGCCTTTCGCGCGTACGGACGGACAGGTTTGTGAGCGCCTTGGTGAAAGGGGTCCGCTCTCGTGGAGGGGCGGGGTCCTCTCCGGTGTTGATGATGTCCATCAGGCGACGGTGGACGGGCATCCACGCTTCCGGTTCGTCATAGACCTTCAGCGTGTGCAGGTCGTCCAGTATGAACGTGAAGAAAAGCCATTCCGCGCAGAGGCAGAGGTCACGAAACGAGGCTTCCGGATAGGTCCAGGCGACGAAGTTCCCGTAACCTGCCTCCAACCGCGCCCGACCGTCCTCCGTCTCTGTCAGCCCAAGGCTCCATCCGAGCGTGCGGACGTATTCCTCGATCCGCTGGGCGTACGGGCTTACGGCAGGGGGTGTGGGGTCCGCATACGTCGGAATCGTGGCGAGCACTGAGTCCTCCATGTCTGTAGCGCCGGAGTGGATGGACAAGCGGTCCTCACGGGCTTGTGCAGGGGTGTTTCCGTCCGCGCTGTCGGTGCTCACTCGCGAGCGAGCACCGAGAGGGCGTGTGCGGCAGTGATCACGGCGCGCGACGGCACAGACTCCCCCTTCCGTGATGGCGCGATCTGAACGCGCTTGCTCCGGTCGTACGCCCTTTCATCACATCGCAGTTCGGTTCTGACCGGAAGTGTGCGCCACCCGATCCGTCACGACGGCATATGCGCCCGCCCGGACCGTGGCAAGCAGGGGCGCCGCTGGTCGGGTCGGCCACCTCGGGCGAGTGCCGGATCACCGAGCGAACAGGCTGCACCGTCATGAACCGGTCGCGACCCCAGGCCTCTGCGCGTCGTGCGAGGGCGTTCGAGACCACGGGCGGAGACTGACGGCTGAGCGGTGACCATGGCGACTCCCACGAGGTCTACGGCATCAGGACTAAGGATGTTGCGAGGCCATGGAGTTGCGGACGACTCCCAGTAGACGCAAGCCGGTCACACGGGTACAAGCGATCGCGTGGGGGCGCACAGGAGCGCGTAGGTGATCACGCAATCGCGCCGCCCGGCCAGTCGAACTCGTGCACTGCCGAACGCGCCCCCGCGCCGGAGCCTGTGGCGCTGAGCCGGAGCACGGGGGCGTCGAACACGGAGGCACTGCGCCCCGCACGGCGCCGCTTCCCGGTGCGGACCTCTTACCCTTGCTCGTGATGAGACGCCGTACACCACCCCCGCCTTCTCCCCTGCCGCAGCGTGACGGAGTGGATGCGGTGCGTTTGAAGCTGCCGACCGGAGAGGTCTGCGCGACCGTACGGGATCATCTCGTGGCACGGCTGGCGGCCGGAGCCGGCTTGATCGACGACATGTTCGCCGCGGGTGGGATCGTGGACGCCACCGGGCGTCCGGTGTCCGCGGACGCTGCGTACGTACCGGGGATGTTCGTGTGGTTCCACCGGGAACTGCCCGACGAGGAGCGGGTGCCCTTCCCGATCGACGTCATGTACCGCGACGACCACGTGGTGGTGGCCGACAAGCCGCATTTCCTCGCCACCACCCCGCGCGGCAGCCACATCGCCGAGACCGCCCTGGCACGTCTGCGGCGCGACCTGGGGGTGCCGGCTCTGGGCGCGGCCCACCGGCTGGACCGGCTGACGGCCGGGCTCGTGCTGTTCGTCGTACGGCCCGAGGAGCGCGGCGCGTACCAGGCACTGTTCCGGGACAAGCGGGTCACGAAGGTCTACGAGGCTGTCGCCCCCTACGACCCGGCACTGGAACTGCCGCGCACGGTACGCAGCCGGATCCTCAAGGAACGCGGGGTGCCGACAGCCCGCGAGGTCGAGGGTGAGACCAACGCCGTCAGCACCGTCGAGTTGTTGGAGCACCGAGGTGAGCTCGCCCGGTATCGGTTGACACCGCGTACTGGGCAGACGCATCAGCTGAGAGTGCACATGAGCACCTTGGGGGTGCCGATCCTCGGTGATCCCCTCTACCCGGTGGTGACCGACCCCGTGGCCGCGGGTGACTTCCGACGCCCGCTCCAACTGCTGGCGCAGGTACTGGAGTTCACCGATCCGGTCACGGGGCGCGAACACCGGTTCGTCAGCCCACGGGTGCTGCAATCCTGGTCCTCGTACGACGCGTGGGCCGCGTGAGTGCGGAGTCCGTTCCGGTCACTCCCCTCGCCACCAGCGCAGGAAGCGTCGGAGCAGGCTCGGTCGGTCGACCGGCTGGGACGCCGCCACCGACGCATCGGGGACGGGTTCCGGAGTGGTGGGCTGTGGTGCGGCCGACTCCGTCCGTACGGTGCCGACCTGCCAGTTGGCGGAACGCTGCAGCGGCATCGGGTTGAGAGAGGGCTGCTGTGTGTCCTGCTGAGGCTTCGGCTCGAACTTCACCGGCAGGTCCACCAGATGCCGGTTCAGGATGAAGGACCGCCAGCTCAGCTCCTCCTCCGCACAGGCGAGTTGAACGTCGGGGAGACGCGTCAGCAGAGCGTCGACGCCCACGTCGGCGATGGCACGGCCGATGTCCTGTCCCGGGCATTCATGGGGGCCGCCGCCGAAGGCCAGGTGGGAGCGGTTGCCCTGCATGTTGGCCTTGAGGTCGGGACGGACGCGCGGGTCGACATTGCCCGGCGCGATACCGAAGAGAAGGGCGTCGCCGGTACGGATCCGCTGACCGCCCAGTTCGGTGTCCTGCTTGGCGATGTAGGGGAGGATCGTGCTGAACGGAGGCTCGTCCCACAGGGACTGCTCGACCGCCTCGGGCACCGTCATCTGACCGCCGTTGAGCTGAGCACGGAACCGCGGGTCGGTGAGCACCACGCGCAGTACGTTGGCGAGGAGGTTGGCGGTGGTCTCGTACGCGGCGATCAGGACGACCCGCAGATGCTGGCTGATCTCCTCGTCGGTGAGCCGCGCCGGATGGTTGATCAGGTGGCTGGTGAAGTCTTCCTTGGGCTCGGCTCGGCGGCGGACGGTGAGCCGGGTCAGGGCGTCCATGATGTATGCGTTGCTGGCGATGGCGGTCTCGGTGCCCTTGAGCATGTCGCGGGCGGCCTGCACGATGCGTTCGCCGTACTCCTCGGGCATGCCCAGGATCTCGCACATCACCGCCATCGGCAGGTGCTCGGCGAACTGGCTGACCAGGTCTGCTCTGCCGTCCTCACAGAACTTGTTGACGAGCAGCTGGGTCGCGCGGTTCGCGTAGCGGCGGATGCCCCGGTGGTCGATGGTCGACATGGCGCCGGTGACCGCGCCGCGCAGCCGCAGATGCTCGTCGCCCTCGGCGTGGCAGCAGATGGGCTGCCACGCGATGTGCGGCATGAGCGGATGGTCGGGCTTGATGGTGCCGTCCTGCAGAGCGCTCCATTGCCGGGTGTCCCGGCAGAACTGCGATGGTGTGCGCACCATGTGCATGTTCTCGCCATGGCCGAGCACGACCCAGATCGGCACGTCGTCGTGCAGCAGCGCAGGAGCCACGGTGCCGTACCGGTCGCGCAGCTCTTCGTACACCGCTCCGAGATCCTCCGCATCGGGCCCGTACAACCGACGCAGCCCGCCGGGCCCGATGCCATGGGCGGGGCAGCCGGGAGGCGGGGCGGACATGGCGTGGTCCGTGCCGGACGGGTAAAGGGATTCAGACGTCACGATGATCGCTCCGGAACTGAAGTAGATCTGCTGTACGGGAAGTTGGGTCGTGGGGCGACGGTGTCCGGCTCACGCCGGCGCCTTCTGCGTCGTCAGCGAGTGCAGGAACCGCAGCAACGTCATCAGCACGTCCCGGCTGGAAGCCCTGCGCCGCGCGTCGCACTCGACGATCGGGATGTCCTCGCTCAGGTCGAGCGCGGTGCGCAGTTCCGCGATGTCGTAACGGGGGCCGTCCGGGAAGGTGTTGACGGCGACGACGAAGGGGACGCCGCGTTCCTCCAGGCGGCCCATGACGTCGAAGCTGACTTCGAGACGGCGGGTGTCCACGAGCACCACCGCGCCGAGTGCGCCTTCGAAGAGGCCGTTCCACAGGAACCAGAAGCGCTCCTGGCCCGGGGTGCCGAACAGGTAGAGCACCAGCTGTTCGGTGATGCTGATGCGACCGAAGTCCATCGCCACGGTGGTGGCCGTCTTGGACTCGGAGCCGTAGTTGTCGTCGACCCCCACGCCGGCCTGGGTCATGGTCTCTTCGGTGGTCAGCGGTTTGATCTCACTGACGGAGCCGACCATGGTCGTCTTGCCGACGCCGAAGCCACCCACGATGACGATCTTCACCGCGGCCTGTGCGGTCTTCGGGAGGTGGTCCTCTGTTCGTGGACCGGGAATCGTGTCAGAGCCTTTGAAGTCCATGCATCACCGCTTCGAGGAGGGAACGGTCGGCCAGCGCCTGGCGGATCACAGGGGCGCGCGCCGTCACCAGTTCGGCCGCCAGCAGCTCGGTGAGCAGGACGGTCACCACGCTGAACGGCAGGCTGAGATAGGCGGACAGCTCGGCCACGGACAGCGGGGCCGTGCAGAGCCTGAGCAGCGCCGCCTGCTCGGGCGTGGCGGAGGGCGGTGGGTCGGCGTGCGCCACGATTAAGGTGACCAGGTCGAGTTCCGAGCGCTCGGCCCCGTCGGGGCCGGTGATGACGTACAGCCGCTCGGGGTTCTTCTTCGGTGCCTCGGGAGGGTCCTGGCCCTCCCGCTGCGAAGGCGCAGGGGGCTGTTCCGGGCCGGGTTTGGGGAATCGCCGTCGGCGTTGCGGAGGAGTCATACGGTCTGCCCGTTGCGCCGGGGCGGACTGGTGAGGTGCGCGCCGATACGGACGACCAGGTCGCTCATGCGGGCGCTCATGTGACCGGGCTCGGTGATGATGTCGGAGAGCACCGCGAGATAGGCGTTGGGGCCCGCGGCCATCAGGTAGAAGTAGCCGCCGTGGATCTCGATCAGGACCATCTTCATCTTGCCGTCGCTGCCGGGGATCTCGCCGGCGACGGCGCCCGCCAGGCTCTGCAAGCCCGCGCAGGCCGCGGCGACGCGGTCGGCGGTGTCCGGGTCGCCGCCGTGCCGGGCGATGCGCAGGCCGTCGGCGGAGAGCACCACGATCATCTGGATGCCCGGTACGCCTTTGGCGAGGTCCTGGAGCATCCAGTCGAAGTTGCCTCGCTGCTGGATCACTTGAGGTTCCCCTCGTCTTCGGCCTCGGTTCGGGCCGGTTCGTCGGTCGGCTGACTGGCTGTGGAAGCGGTGGGGCGCTTGAGGCCGTCCATGAACGCCTGGACCCACAGGCCCGGCGGAGTGTCGTCCGGCTTTTTCTCGGGCTCGGGCTCGCGACGGGCCGTCGACCAGACGGTCGGGCGGCCTTCCCGCTCGGCTCGTTCGATCTCGGCCTGCTCTGCGTAGCGCTGGGCGAGCGGGGTCTTGACCTTGCTGCGGCGCTGCGGCAGCCCGTTCGCCGTCCACTCGGTGACCTCGGGGACCTCGTCCTCCATGGACACCGGGGTCGTGAACTTGGGGCTGGTGGGGCGGCGTTTCTTGATGGTGCGCTTGGGGCCTGGCAGGGCGCCGAGTTCGGCCTTGGGCACGGCGGTGGCCCCGATGCCGTGGGCGAGACCGACGCCGGGCTCGTCGGTGAGCATGTCGCTGGGCACGACGAGGATCGCGCGGACACCGCCGTACGCCGAGGCGCGAAGGGAGACCTGCATGTCGTACGCCGCGCAGAGCCGGCCGACGACCGCGAGGCCGAGACGCGGCGACTCGCCCAGGTCCTGGAGGTCGACGCCGGCCTTGGCGCGCTCCAGCATGCCCTCGGCCCGCAGCCGGGCTTCCTCACTGAGGCTGACGCCGGCGTCCTCGATCTCGATGCAGACGCCGGTCTGCACCTCGGTGGCGGTGACGTGGACCTTGCTCTGCGGCGGGGAGTAGCGCGTGGCGTTGTCGAGGAGTTCGGCCGCCGCGTGGATCACGGGCTCCACTGCGGTGCCCTTGACGTTGACCTTGGCGATCGAGGTCAGGTCGATGCGCCGGTACTCCAGGATCCGGGACATGGCACCGCGCAGCACGCTGTAGAGCGCGACAGGCTCGGGCCACTGGCGGCCGGGGCGGCCGCCGCCAAGGACGGAGATGGAGTCGGCGAGCCGGCCGATCAGCGCGGTGCCGTGGTCGATGCGCAGGAGGTCGTCGAAGACCTCGGGGTTGCGGCCGTGGTCCTCCTCCATCTCCCGCAGTTCGTTGGCCTGTTGGTGCACGATGGCCTGGACGCGGCGGGCGATGTTCACGAAGGAGCGCTGTGCGGCGTCGCGCATGACCTCCTCGGTGTCGACGATGTCGAGCACCGTCTTGAGCAACCGCTGCTGTGCGTCGGGCAGATTGCTCCACGCCGGGTCGATGTCACCGAGTCGACGAATCACCTCTCCGGGCGAATTCCCGCGGCGCATCCAGTGCAGTGCCGCAGGGGCGATCTCCTCGGCGAGGCGGTTCATGTCCTCTTCGTGGGCGGCGATCCGCCGCTCCAGATGGGCGGTGTGCCGAGTGTGTTCGACGCGGACGTCCCGCAGGACACGGCCCCGCCGTACTGCCTCGGCTCCCACCGCGATCACCAGCAACGTGGCAACGGCACCGCACAACCCGACGGCGACCCTCGCGGGCTCCTGCACTGCCGCGACGGCGGCCCCGGTCGCCGCGGCCATGACTATGGCGGGGAGCAACAGCACGCGCGCATACGGCAGTTCACGCCGTCCTGGGGGGGACTGAACACTCACCATGTGGGCCCTCTGAGACGTATCGACGGGGAGTCGTACATATAGGGAACAAGCGCACGAATACACATCAACTCGGTGCGCTGCGGGCGAGCTTAGTCCGACCGGATCATCGCCGTGTCATATTCAGCAAGCGCCTGAAACGGACATCGCGACTGGAGTACCCTCGGTCCATTTACACGCTCAGGCATCGTTCGCACACGGTGAGTCATCACGGACGGGCGTACGAAACCCGCTCACCGTGGCGGGTGAAGAACAGCCCTAGGCGGCCCTACGACCCCGGGGCGGCCCCTCCGGATCAGACCCCGGCGATCCGCAACGCGGCGTCCGCGGTGGCTTCCGCGAAGACGGACACCGGACGCTCGGGATCGGAGCGGTGGACGAGGATCACGCCCTCGATCAGACCGAACAACAAATCCGTACGGAGATCGAGCTCGCCCTTCGCGAGGGCACCGCCCGCGTCCGTCGCGGCGATCAACTGCCGGTAGGTGTCCTTGAGTTCGGCGCGCACGGCGTGGAAGCCGGCGAACCGC
The DNA here is from genome assembly GCF_058382285.1 of Streptomyces sp. LS-MS-L19. Classification (NCBI taxonomy): domain Bacteria; kingdom Bacillati; phylum Actinomycetota; class Actinomycetes; order Kitasatosporales; family Streptomycetaceae; genus Streptomyces; species Streptomyces sp. LS-MS-L19. Next base: position 1,901,288 of record NZ_JBYCLL010000001.1, read on the forward strand.
TCGGTGCGCACCTCCGGCAGCAGATAGAGACCGCCGAGGTTGTACGGCCCTCCGCACAGCACCTCGACGTCCGCGCGGCACAGCTCCCACAGCCGGCGTTCGGGCGGGACCGTGTCGTCGGCTAGCAGTTCGCGGGCGTACGTCAGCGAGGGCGTGACCGTGGACTCCAGGAGCTCGGCGAGGAGCTCCTCCTTGCCGGAGACGTAGTGGTACATGGACGCCTGCCGCATGCCCGCACGCTCCGCGACGGCGCGGGTGCTGGTGGCGGCGTACCCGAGGGTGGTGAACAACTCGGCGGCGGCGACGAGGAGTTCATCGCGCGGCGCGAGTCCGCTGTCCGGCCGCCGGGCAGCCCGCGGCCTCCCGACCCGCCGCCCCGACTCCGCCGCCCCACCTGTCGTACCCATGCGTTCGATCCTCGCACACGGGGGCGCGAGGCTCTCCGAGCGACCTGCGTGCAGGTCCGGGTCGGCTTGGGACTCCGCCCCTGGCACGGACCGGGAGCCGCCAGCGCCCTGCCCCCAGAGGGATGGCCACTTCGGAGATCCATCCCCTGACGCGTGACGTTGCACGGGTGGCTGCGACACACCCGGGCCCGCAGCACGCAGCCAACAAGCCACGCCGCTACCAACGCCCCGCAGCCCCGACACCCACACCGCCGCCGGCAAGTCGAGCCTCCCCCGCAGCCGCCAGCCCTCATGAGCACACCCGACCCCGCCCCACCCCCGTGAGCCCCCGGTAACCAACCGGCAACACCCGAGCAACCCCCCCGACCCTCCCCACCCCTAATTTCTGTCAAGCGACAGAAATCACCCGGAGCCGGAGGTCCCCCATGGCCACAGAGACCACCTACGGAGCCCGAGACCACGCCCGCGCACAGGACGGCACCCGCGCCGAGGCCATGCCCGTCGTCCCGGCCGGCGACTGGCCGGACCCGCCGGCCGGGGTCGGCCCCCTCGTGTGGGCGGAGACCGTCGCGGGAGGCAACTACACGCACCGCGTCCTCGCCCGCGGCACCGAGCTCCGCCTCACCGACCTCCGCGGAGACGCCTGCGCCCACTTCCTGCTGTACGCGGAGGGCCGCCCCTGGGAGCGTCTCAACGTCGCCGACACGGTCAAGGTCCAGTGGAACGCCTACCTCGGCGAGGACCAGCTCCTCCTGTCCGACCAGGGCCGCGTCCTCGCGAGCGTCATCGCCGACACCTCCGGCCGCCACGACACCCTGTGCGGCACCTCCACCCTGGCCCGCAACACCGAGCGCTACGGCGACGGCACCCCCCAGAGCCCCTCCCCCGCCGGCCGCGAGCTCTTCAAGCTGGCGGCGGCGAAGAACGGCCTCGACCCCCGTAACCTGCCGCCCTCCCTCTCCTTCTTCCAGGGCGTGCGGATCCGCGAGGACGGCACCCTCGACTTCACCGGCTCGGCCGGCCCCGGCGCCGCCGTCACCCTCCGCGCCGAGCAGGACGTGACGGTCCTGATCGCGAACGTCCCGCACCCCGCCGACCCGCGCCCCGACTACGTCAGCACCCCCCTGGAGGTGCTCGCCTGGCGCGCCGGACCGACCGAGCCCGGCGACCCCCTCTGGGACGCCACCCCCGAAGGCCGCCGCGCCTTCCTCAACACCGCCGAATTCCTCGCCTCCAGGGGGCTCGCATGAAGCTCGACGGGACACGCGCGAGGCTCGAAGGGACTCCCATGAAGACCGTCGTTCCGGCCCGCTCCGCCTGGTCCTCCGTCATCCCCGAGGGCGGCACACTCACCATCACCGACCTGCACGGCAACCAGGCCGTCGACTTCCTCGTCTACGACGCCCACGACACGGCCGTCCGCTACAGCGCCCCCGACACCATCCAGGCGCAGGGCGGCATCTTCCTCACCACGGGCAGCGTCCTCATGTCCAACGAGCACACCCCGCTGATGACGGTCACCGCCGACGACGTGGGCCGCCACGACACGGTCGGCGGCGCCTGCTCCAAGGAGTCCAACACCCTGCGCTACGGCCACCACACCTGGTCGCAGCACGCCTGCGTGGACAACTTCCTTGCCGAGGGCGCGAAGTACGGTCTCGGCAAGCGCGACCTCGTCTCCAACATCAACTGGTACATGAACGTCCCGGTCGAGCAGGACGGCACCCTCGGCATCGTCGACGGCATCTCCGCCCCCGGCCTCTCCCTGACCCTGCGCGCCGACCGCGATGTTCTCGTCCTGGTCTCCAACTGCCCCCAGATCAACAACCCTTGCAACGGCTTCGACCCGACACCCGTGGAAATGACGATCGGGGCCGACGCATGACCTTCGACACCCTCCTCATAGCCAACCGCGGCGAGATAGCCGTCCGCATCATCCGCACGGCCCGTCAACTCGGCCTGCGCACAGTCGCCGTGTACTCCGACGCCGACCGCGCCGCCCCCCACGTCCGCCTCGCCGACCAGGCCGTACGCCTCGGCCCCGCGCCCGCGAAGGAGTCGTACCTCGACGCCGACCTGGTCCTGAAGGCGGCCAAGGACTCCGGCGCCGGCGCGATCCACCCCGGCTACGGCTTCCTGTCCGAGGACGCCGAGTTCGCGCGCCGGTGCGAGGCGGCGGGGATCGTCTTCGTGGGCCCCACGCCCGAGCAACTGGAGCTGTTCGGCGCGAAGCACACGGCACGGGCCGCGGCGGAGGCGGCCGGGGTGCCGCTGGCTCCGGGCACGGGACTGCTGCCCTCGCTCGAAGAAGCACTCCAGGCAGCCGACACCATCGGCTATCCCGTCATGCTCAAGGCCACCGGCGGGGGCGGCGGCATCGGCATGTCGGCCTGCCGCTCCGCCGCCGAACTGACCGACGCCTGGGACCGCGTGCAGCGGGTCGCCGCCGCCTCCTTCTCCTCCGCGGGCGTCTTCCTGGAACGGCTCGTCGAGCACGCCCGCCATGTCGAGGTGCAGGTCTTCGGCGACGGCGAGGGCGGGGTCGTCACCTTCGGCGACCGCGACTGCTCCCTCCAGCGCCGCAACCAGAAGGTCGTGGAGGAGGCCCCGGCTCCGGGACTCCCCGCCGACATCCGCTCGCAACTCGCCGCCAGTGCCCGCGACTTGTGCGCCTCCGTCGACTACCGCTCCGCCGGAACCGTCGAGTTCGTCTACGACGCCGCCCGCGAGGAGGCTTACTTCCTGGAGGTCAACACCCGCCTCCAGGTGGAGCATCCGGTCACCGAGGAGATCTACGGCGTCGACCTGGTCGCCTGGATGCTCCGCCTGGCCCGCGGCGAACGGGACGTCGTGCGCGAACCCGGCCCCCCGCACGGCCACGCCGTCGAGGCCCGCCTCTACGCCGAGGACCCCTCCCGTGAACACCGGCCCAGCGCGGGCCTGTTGACCCGGGTCGAGTTCCCCACCGGGGTCCGTGTCGACGGCTGGGTGGAGACGGGCACCGAGGTGACGACGTCGTACGACCCGATGCTCGCGAAGGTCATCGCGTACGGCCCCGATCGCGCCCACGCGCTCCGGCGGCTGGACGAGGCGCTGGCCCGCACCCGCGTCGACGGCATCGAGACCAACCTGGGCCTGGTCCGGGCGGCGCTCACGCACACGGACTTCAAGAAGGCCACCCACTCCACGGCGACCCTCACCGAGGTCACCGACCCCACCCCGCGCATCGAGGTCGTGGCCCCCGGCACCCTCACCACGGTCCAGGACTGGCCGGGCCGCACCGGCTACTGGCAGGTCGGCGTGCCCCCGTGCGGCCCCATGGACGACCGCTCCTTCCGGCTCGGCAACACGGCGCTGGGCAACCCGGAGGGCGCCCCCGGCCTCGAATGCACCTTGCAGGGACCGTCGTTGAGGTTCACCCACCCCACGACCGTCTGTGTGACAGGCGCCCCTGCCCCGGTCACCGTGGACGGCACACCGGTCGCCCAGTGGGAGCCGGTCACCGTCCCCGCGGGCGGAACGCTGGAGGTCGGCGCCCCCGCCGAGCACGGACTGCGCACCTACGTCCTCGTCGCCGGCGGCCTCGACGTCCCGGACTTCCTCGGCAGCGCGAGCACCTTCACGCTGGGCCGCTTCGGCGGTCACGGCGGACGGGCCCTGCGCACGGGAGACGTACTGCACGGCGGAACCCGGACGGAGGGGACGGCCGTACAGGACCCGCCGTCCTACACCTCCACCTGGCACATCGGAGCCGTCGAAGGCCCGCACGCCGCACCGGAGTTCTTCACCGAGGAGGACATCCGCGACTTCTACGCCGCCGACTGGAAGGTCCACTTCAACTCGGCCCGCACCGGCGTCCGCCTGGTCGGCCCCAAGCCCCGCTGGGCCCGGACCGACGGCGGCGAGGCGGGTCTGCACCCGTCCAACATCCACGACACCCCGTACTCGGTCGGAGCCGTCGACTACACCGGTGACATGCCGGTGCTGCTCGGCCCGGACGGGCCCTCGCTGGGCGGTTTCGTCTGTCCGGCGACCGTGATCAGCACCGAGCGCTGGAAACTGGGCCAGTTGCGCCCGGGCGACACCGTGCGCTTCGTACCGGTGAACACGGACGGCTCCGAGCGCCCGGCCATCGTGGACGGCGGCATCCTCGCCCGCGACGGCGACGTCACCTACCGCCGCAGCGGCGACGACAACCTGCTGGTCGAGTTCGGCCCCATGCAGCTGGACCTGGCCCTCCGCATGCGCGTCCACGCCCTGATGGAGGCGCTCGCCGAGCGGGGCCCGGACGGCATCACCGACCTCACCCCCGGCATCCGCTCCCTCCAGATCCAGACGAACCCGACCCGCCTCCCCCAACAGCAACTCCTCACCGCGGTAAGGGAGATCGCCACCTCGCTCCCCCCGTCCGACGAACTGGTCGTCCCCTCCCGCACGGTGCACCTCCCCCTCTCCTGGGACGACCCCGCCACCCGTGAGGCGATCGCCCGCTACATGGCGGGTGTTCGCGACGACGCGCCCTGGTGCCCCTGGAACATCGAGTTCATCCGCCGCGTCAACGGCCTGGAGTCGGTGAACGACGTCTACGACACGGTCTTCGACGCCGAATACCTCGTACTCGGCCTGGGAGACGTCTACTTGGGCGCCCCCGTGGCCACCCCGCTCGACCCGCGCCACCGCCTGGTGACCACGAAGTACAACCCGGCCCGCACCTGGACGGCGGAGAACTCGGTCGGCATCGGCGGCGCCTACCTCTGCATCTACGGCATGGAGGGACCCGGCGGCTACCAGTTCGTGGGCCGTACGACCCAGGTGTGGTCGCCCTGGCAGCAGCGCGGCGCGTTCGAGCCGGGCTCGCCCTGGCTGCTGCGCTTCTTCGACCGCATCAAGTGGTACCCGGTGGAGGCGGACGAACTCCTGGAGCTGCGCGCCGACATCATCTCCGGCCGCTTCGTGCCCCGCGTCGAGGAGGGCACCTTCTCGCTCGCCGACTACCAGCGCTTCCTCGCCGAACACGCCGAGTCCATCGGGGAGTTCAGGACACGCCAGCAGGTGGCCTTCGGCGCGGAGCGGGACGCGTGGGAGGCGGCGGGCGAGTTCGCCCGGGCCGAGTCGGCAGCCGCACCGGCAACCGCTCCCACCGACCTGGTCCTCCCACCCGGCGCCCGTCTGATCGAGGCCGAATTCGCGGCCTCCGTATGGCAGTTGAACGTGGCGCAGGGCGACGAGGTGACGGCCGGCCAGCCGCTCCTCGCCCTGGAGGCGATGAAGATGGAGTCCAGGGTGCACGCGCCGGCCGCCGGCGTGGTCACGGAGATCCTGGCCAGGCCGGGCGACCAGGTGGAGGCCGGAACGGCACTGCTCGTCCTGGCCCCGCCCGCACAGTGAAAGAGGAGCACACCATGTCCACCACCGTCACCCGGGTCCGTGCCGCCTACGACCGCATCGAGGCCGTGGACCGCCCCGAGATCTGGATCGACCTGCGCCCACGGGAGGAGGTCGAGCGGGAGGCCCTCGCGATCGACGAACGGCTCGCGCAGGGCGAGCAACTGCCGCTCGCGGGCCGCCTGTTCGCCGCCAAAGGCAACATCGACGTGGCCGGACTGCCCACGACGGCGGCCTGTCCGTCGTACGCCTACCATCCCGAGGCCGACGCGCCGGTGGTCGCGGGACTCCGTGCGGCGGGCGCCCTCGTGCTCGGCACCACGAACCTGGACCAGTTCGCGACGGGCCTGGTCGGCACCCGCTCCCCGCACGGCGCGGTCCGCAACGCGTACGACCCGTCCCGGATCAGCGGCGGCTCCAGCTCCGGCTCGGCGGTCGCCGTGGCCCTGGGCATCGTGGACTTCGCCCTCGGCACCGACACGGCGGGCTCCGGCCGGGTCCCGGCCGCCTTCAACGGCATCGTCGGCCTCAAGCCCACCCGGGGCCTGGTCCCCACCACCGGTGTCGTCCCGGCCTGCGCCTCGATCGACTGCGTGACGGTCTTCGCCCGCACCCTCCCGGAGGCCGAACAGGCGCTGGCCCACATGACGACGGACACCGCCCCGTCCCTCCCCGGCCGCCGCCCCGGCCCCTGGCGGGTCGCGGTCCCGCCGCGCGAGCAGCTCGGCGAACTGGACGAGGGCTGGGCGGAGGCGTACGAGGCCGCGGTACGACAGCTGACCGCGGCAGGCGCGTCGGTACGCGAACTCGACCTCACGCCCTTCACCGAGGCGGCGGCGATGCTCTACGAGGGCGCGTTCGTGGCCGAGCGCTACACAGCGGTGGGTGCTTTTATCGACAAGGCGACAGCACAGGGCGATCAGACCCTGGACCCCACGGTCGCCGCCATCATCACCCGCGCCCGCGACCTCCCGGCCCACCAGCTCTACGCGGACCTGGACCGCCTGGCCGCCCTGCGGACCCGGGCTCTGGAGGAACTGTCGGACGCGGACGCCCTCCTCCTCCCCACCACCCCCGGCCATCCCACCCTCGCCGAGGTGGCCGCCGATCCCCTGGGCTCCAATGCCCGTCTGGGCCGCTTCACCAACTCCACGAACCTCTTCGACCTGGCGGCGGTCGCGGTCCCGTCCGGCAAGGTGAACGGCCTCCCCTTCGGCGTGATGCTGATCGGCCCGGCCCACACGGACGAACGCCTGGCGAGGCTCGCGACCCTGCTCCAGCCCGAGACCCGCCTGGCCGTGGTCGGCGCCCACCTGACGGGCCAGCCCCTGAACCCCCAACTCCTGGCGCTGGGCGCCCGCTTGGACCGCACGACGACCACGGCCCCGGTGTACCACCTGCACGCCCTGCGCACCGACCCCCCGAAGCCGGGCCTGGTGCACGTGGGCGACGGTGGCGCCGAGATCGAGGTAGAGGTGTGGCGCCTCCCGGCGGATGGCCTGGGCCGCCTGCTGACGCTCCTCCCCCGCCCAATGACTCTGGGCAAGGTGCAGTTGGCGGACGGCAGCGAGGTCCCCGGCTTTCTCTGCGAGCCGTCAGCCCTCGTGAACGCGGCGGACATCACGGCGCACGGAGGCTGGCGGCCCTATCTGAACGCCGAGTAGGTCAACTCCCCCAGGGGCGCGGGGCTGTGTTGGATGTGCGGCTACCGCCGCGTGGGCGCGACCAGCCACAACGGAACCCGCGCCCGCCCTCGAACCCGTCACCCCACCGACGAGTACGCCACCACTCCCCGCAGCAACAGATCAACAGCCTTACGCGCAGCCTTGGCCACACTCGAGCTCTCGGCAGAGACAGGCGCCGCCGCCGAGATCTGCCCCAGCACATCAATCACCTGCTTGCACCACCGCACGAAGTCCCCGGCCGGCATCTCCGCCTCCCGAAGAACCTCGTCGAGCCCCTTCCCGGAAGCCCACATGTACGCGGACCAGGCGAACCCGAGATCCGGCTCCCGCTGCCCGACCCCCTCGGCCTGGTTGATCCGGAAGTCCTCCTCCAGGGCGTCCAGGCGACCCCAGATCCGCACCATCTCCCCGAGCGCGGCCTTGGCCTTCCCGGACGGCAGCTTGGGCGCCATCGCGTCGTCGCCGGCCCGCGACTCGTACACCAGGGCCGAGACGCACGCGGCCAGTTCGGCGGGGCCGAGCCCCTCCCAGACGCCTTCCCGCAGGCACTCGCTGGCGAGCAGATCGAGTTCGCCGTACAGGCGGGCCAGCCGCTTGCCGTGTTCGGTGACCTCGTCGCCGCGCAGGTAGTCCAGCTCGGTCAGCAGCGCCACGATCCGGTCGAAGGTGCGGGCGATGGTGTTGGTGCGCCCCTCGATCCGCCGCTCCAGCTGCGAGGTGTCCCGCAGCAGCCGGTGGTACCGCTCGGCCCAACGGGCGTGGTCCTCCCGGTCGTTGCACCCGTGGCAGGGGTGCGCCCGGATCGCGGTGCGCAGCCGGGCGATCTCCCGGTCGTCGGCGGCCTGGGACCGCTTCTTGCGGGCCCGCTCCGGCGGGATGTGCCCGGCCTTGGTGCGCAGCGCGGAGGCGAGGTCCCGTCGGGACTGCGGTGAGCGGGGGTTGAAGGACTTCGGGATCCGCATCCGCTCCAGCGCCTCGACGGGCACCGGGAAGTCCATCGACGCGAGCCGCTTGACCTGCCGCTCGGCGGTCAGCACCAGCGGCCGCGGTCCGTCGTGGTGCTCGAAGCCCCGGTGGCCGTTGGACCGGCCGGCGGGCAGCCCCGGGTCGAGGACCAGGGCGAGACCGGCGTACTTGCCCGTCGGCACATGGATGACGTCACCCGGCTTGAGCTTCTCCAGCGCCACGGCCGCCTCGGCCCGCCGCTCGTTGGCGCCCTGCCGGGCCAGCTCGGTCTCCCGGTCCTTGAGCTCCCGCCGCAGTCGCGCGTACTCCTCGAAGTCGCCGAGGTGGCAGGTCATGGAGGCCTTGTAGCCGTCGAGGCCCTCCTCGTTGCGCTGCACCTGCCGGGAGATCCCGACGACCGACTTGTCGGCCTGGAACTGCGCGAAGGACGTCTCCAGGAGCTCACGCGAGCGGTGCCGCCCGAACTGCTCCACGAGATTGACCGCCATGTTGTACGACGGCTTGAAGCTGGACCGCAGCGGATACGTGCGTGTGCCCGCCAGCCCGGCCAGATGCTCCGGACTCGACCCCCGCTGCCACAGCACCACCGCGTGGCCCTCGACGTCGATGCCGCGGCGCCCCGCACGGCCCGTCAGCTGGGTGTACTCGCCGGGTGTGATGTCGGCGTGCTGCTCGCCGTTCCACTTGACGAGCTTCTCCAGCACCACGGACCGCGCGGGCATGTTGATGCCCAGCGCGAGCGTCTCGGTCGCGAACACGGCCTTGACCAGGCCGCGCACGAACAGCTCCTCGACGACCTCCTTGAAGGTCGGCAGCATGCCCGCGTGGTGGGCCGCGATACCGCGCTCCAGGCCCTCCAGCCATTCGTAGTACCCGAGGACATGGAGGTCCTCGGTGGGGATCGACGCGGTGCGCTCCTCGACGAGCGCGCGCACCTTCGCCCGCGCCTCCTCGTCGTTCAGCCGCAGACCGGCGTACAGGCACTGCTGTACGGCCGCCTCGCAGGCGGCGCGGCTGAAGATGAACGTGATGGCGGGCAGCAGGCCTTCGGCGTCGAGCCGCTCGATGACCTCGGGCCGGCTGGGCGTCCACACCCTGGAGCGCTGCCGGCGCTCCCGCTCCCGGTCGGCCTCGCGCATGGCGCGGCCGCGCCTGCGGTCCTGGTACGACGGCCGCTGGGCCTCCATCCGGGCCAGCCGGGCGAGGTCGGGGTTGACGGCCTTCTTGTTGCCCTCGCCCTCCTCGAACAGGTCGTACATCCGCCGCCCGGCGAGCACGTGCTGGAACAGCGGCACGGGCCGGTGCTCGGAGACGATCACCTGGGTGTCACCGCGGACGGTGTCGAGCCAGTCGCCGAACTCCTCGGCGTTGGACACGGTCGCCGACAGCGACACCAGAGTCACCGACTCGGGGAGGTGGATGATCACCTCCTCCCACACGGCGCCCCGGAAGCGGTCGGAGAGGTAGTGCACCTCGTCCATGACCACGTAGCCGAGGCCGAGGAGGGTCTGCGAGCCCGCGTAGAGCATGTTCCGCAGGACCTCGGTGGTCATCACGACCACGGGGGCGTCGGAGTTGACGCTGTTGTCGCCGGTGAGCAGGCCGACCTTGTCGGCGCCGTAACGGCGGCTGAGGTCCGCGTACTTCTGGTTGGACAGCGCCTTGATGGGGGTGGTGTAGAAGCACTTCTTGCCCTGCTGGAGGGCGAGGTGGACGGCGAACTCGCCGACGATCGTCTTGCCGGAGCCGGTGGGGGCGGCCACCAGCACGCCCTTCCCGGCTTCGAGAGCCTTGCAGGCCTCGATCTGGAAGGGGTCGAGACCGAAGTCGTACATCTCGCGGAAGCCCGCGAGCGCGGTGGCCTGCTCGGCTGCCCGCAATTTGGCTGCCGCGTACCGCTCGGCCGGTGAGAGGTCCTCTGTCATCGTGCTTTCGAGCGTACCGGGCCCCACTGACAACAGGACGATCAATATCCGGATCGGATCCCGCGAAACCTGCTCTTCACGCAGTTCACGGACCTACGACGGCCACGGCTCCCCGGACGCCCCGCCCGTCGGGGGCGAACAGCCGGGGCATCTCATGCGGTTACCGCGGTCGTCGACCCGAGGTCGAGGCCGGAGGCGAGACAGATTCATACCCGGGTGTCGATGCGACCGGACGGTAAGTGCGCGGCAAGCAGAAGCGGCCGGTAGCGCCGTAAAGGCGCCCCGGCCGCGACTCGCGGAGGGTGATGATGAGAGAGGCGATCAGGACGGTCCCCTCGCAGGTGTTACAGGGGAGGCCCGCTCGCTCCGGTCACGCCATCACAACCCTGTCTCCGCTCACTCGTAGTAGCTGTACTCCCAGACGTTCGACGGAGTCGTGTCCGAGGCCCCGTCCACCGTGCCCACCTTGATCCAGTAGGTCACGCCTTCCTTGACGTCGTACTGGAAGTGGGCGATGGTCGAGTCCGCTCCCGAGCCGTCGTAGGCCGTAGCGAGCGTCGTACCGGCCGAGTTGGTCAGGTAGCCCCGTACTCCGTGACCGTCCGCGTACGTGTCCCAGACGTAGAAGTGGTCTCCGTCGTCGACGACCGTGACCTGGCCCACCGTCGTGCCACTGCCGTTGTACGAGCAGTAGCAGGTGGCCGCCTGCGCCGAGCTGGAGGTCACAAAGACCATCCCCGCCGCAGATGCCACGGCCAGCGCTCCGCCGATGATCGTTCGCCTGAACATGTAGCCCCCTGGTTCTCAGAATTGAACGTGAACCTTCAAAACCAAAACGACACTACAGTTCGAATGGAAGGTAAGGATCTTACTTTACTGATCGTTACCTGCTCGTGATCAGAGACTTCCCGCGTGCGCCGAAGCGATCAGAGCAACGCAAAGGTGCCCCCTGCTCAGCGGGGGGCACCTTGCTCAGTCTCCGTACCGCTCAGGTGACGTCGTCATATCCGTTCACGCGCGGGCTGTCCGCCTCTGCCTGCTGGGGCAACGACCGGCTGACGGCAACGGTCTCGACCTCGCCGATGTCCTCAGGGGTGAGGTCGAGGTCGGAGGCCTCGTCGTCGGCGGGACCCTCGGCCTCGCGGCGGCGCTTGCGCCGGTCGTTGGCCAGGGAGAAGACCACCGCGAAGAAGTACAGCACCCAGATCGGGCCGGCCAGCGCGAGCATGCTCAGCGGGTCCGTGCTAGGCGTCGCCACGGCGGCGAACACGGTGATGCCCATGATCATGCCCCGCCACCAGCCGAGCATCCGCTTGCCGGTGATCAGGCCGGTGAGATTGAGCATGACCAACAGCAGCGGCAACTCGAAGGACAGACCGAAGACGATCACCATGCGGGTGACGAGCTGCAGCAGATCGTCGAGCGGGAGCAGGTTGTCGATGCTGCCGCTCGGCGTGAAGTCGATCAGCACCTTCGCGGTGGTGGGGAGCACCGAGTACGCGAAGTAGGCGCCACCGATGAACAGCGGGGCACCGGTGAAGACGAACGCGTACGCGTACTTCTTCTCGTGCCGGTGCAGACCCGGGGCCACGAACGCCCAGAGCTGGTACAGCCAGATCGGCGAGGCCAGGACGATTCCCGCCGTCAGGGACACCTGGAGGGCCAGGGTGAACGGCGCGAGCAGGCCGTTGATGGTGATCCGGGCGCACTTCCGCGTGGCGTCGTCCGACGACGCCTTGGCGAGTTCCTCGAAGCTCTTGCTGCACCCGATCGAGTCCAGGATCGGCTTCGTCAGGAAGTTGATGATGTCGTTGTAGAAGAAGGCAGCGACCACCGTCACGATGACGATGGCCAGCAAGGCCTTCGCGAGCCGGTTGCGGAGCTCACGAAGGTGATCCGCGAGAGGCATCCGCCCCTCGGGATCCTTCTCCTCTTTGCGGGCAGACTTGAGCAACCCACGTTCCCATCTCGTGCAGGCGGGCCGGAGGTCACCGGCCCCGCGTCAGCGCTTGGTCGTGTCCGTCGGCTCGGTGACCGGGCGCGAGCTCGTCACGTCGCCGGGGGCGGCCTGGATGGTGCGCTGAGAGGCCTGCTCGTCGGTGTTGGGCGGGCCGGCCGGGGTGGCCGTGCTGCTGCCGCCCTCCTCCTTCATCGCCTTGGCCTCGCTCTTGAGGATGCGAGCGGACTTGCCGAGCGAGCGCGCCATGTCGGGAAGCTTCTTCGCGCCGAACAGCAGGATGATGACGACGAGGATGAGAATGATCTCGGGGGCGCCGAGCCTTCCGAACATAAGTCTTTACCTTCTCACCGAGGCGGCTTGTGGGGTGCTGTCCGACCGGTCGGACATGTGTCCGACCAGTCGTGCTGGCAGCGATCGTAACGCTCAGGGGTGAACGCCTGGCAATCCCTGTGCGTACTCCCGGTTCGCGACCGAGCCTCGTTATCCGGACCGCGACCAGCAGCGTACCTGCCGACCACGCCCCGGTGACAGGGCGAAGTGGCCCAAAACGCATCTGGCGCTCGACTCACACCTGACTCTCAGCCGTACTCACAACGAGTCCGCGGAACGGGCCGTGCTCACCGCCGCCCGCTCCAGGTCTTCGGCGGCCCGGTTGATGCGCCGCGCCGAGTCGGTGACCTGGCGGCCGAGGCGCTGGGCCTCGAGGAAGACCCGGACGGCGAGCACGCCCAGCACGGCGAGACCCACGAAACCCACTGCTACCGCGAACATCGGCCAGAACATGGCACCGAGCCTAGAGGGTCTGGAGGGACAGGAGGGACGGGAGGGACTAGAGGGTGGAGTGCAGGCGCAGCGTCCGCACCCCGCCACCGGTCAGCAGCTCCACGATCCGCTCGCCGGCGGGTTTGCGGACGGCGGCACCGCACTCGGGGCAGGTGAAGGAGTAGAAGGTGGCGCGGCTGGTCGCGCCGATGGCCAGGCGCAGGGCACCGGCGGCCAGCTCGAACCGCTCCCGGCAGTCCGGGCAGCTCGCCTTGAAGGTCACCGGAGCCACGCTTCTCATCCCCGCGAAAGCGGCAGCCACCGTCATACCCGCACCTGACGTCGCCGACTCGCTCAAAGCCCCTGCTCCTGCCTGTCGTACTGCCCGTCCTGGCCGTCGCGCCGCCCCTCGGGCCCGGCGTCCGTCCCGTGCGCGCCGAGCGCCTCGACCCCGTCGTAGGCCGCCAGCGCCTCGCGGGCCGCCTCACGGGCGCTGTCGGCGAGGTCGCGCGGCGAGACGATACGGCCGTCGCGGCCGAGCCGGAGCGCCAGGCGCCTGAGCGACGCCGGGTCGGGGGTGCGGAGGGTAATACGCAGCCCGCCGTCGGAAAGCTCATCCGCACTGTCGTGCGGGTAGTACTCGGCGACCCAGCGGCCGCCCGGACCGACCTCGACGACCACCTCGGGATCCTCGGCCGCGGGCTGCACGAGCCCTTCGGACAGGTCCCTGAGCTCGATCTCCGGGGGCGCGGCGGGCTCGTCGAGGATCTTGATCTCGGCCACCCGGTCGAGCCGGAAGGTGCGCCGCGCCTCGGAGCGGCGGCACCAGGCCTCGACGTAGGTGTGGCCGACGCTGACCAGGCGGATCGGGTCGATCTCGCGCTCGGTGACCTCGTCACGGGCCGGGGAGTAGTAGCGGATCCACAGCCGGCGCCGCTCGGAGATGGCCCGGTCGACGTCCGCGAAGACCCCGCCCTCGGACTCGAAGGTCACCGACAGCCGGGAGCTCGCGCCCGCCTGTTCCCCGGCCGCAGTCTCCACCTTGGCGGTGGCCCGCAGCAGCGCCTGCCGGTCGCTCTCCCGCAGGCCCGGCAGCGTGGCCACCGCGCGGGCCGCCACCAGGAGCGCGGTCGCCTCGTCGGCGGCGAGCCGGAGCGGCTCGGCGGTCTCCTCGCCGAGGGCGGCGGGGTTGTGCCACCAGATCCGCTCGCCGTCGGTGTCGATGTCGAGGAGGTCGCCGCCGCGGAAGCTGGTGCCGCACATGGGCAGCACGTCGAGGTCGGAGACCAGCTCGTCCTCGGTGATCCCGAAGGCCCGGGCGACGTCCTCGACCCGTGCCCCGGGACGCTCCTTCAGGTAGGTCACCAGGGAGAGCATCCGCCGGGTCTGGTCGATGGCGTTCGTCGGCCTGACCGGTTTGCCTGCCATGATCTCTTCCGCTCCCCCTCAGCCCTTGGCCACGGCACGCAGCCGGTCCACCACGTCGGCCCGCAGCTCGGCAGGCTCCAGGACCACCACGTCGGGACCGAACTCCACCAGCCAGGCGTCCAGGCCGTGGCCGTACGGAATCTCCAACTCGTCCCAGCCGTCGCCGAGTTCCCGCACCGCGGTGGCCTTCGCCCGCAAGGGGTACCCGGCGCCCGTGCGCAGCCGGATCAGCGCGCTGCGGTCGGCGGTCTCCCCCGCCCAGCCCGCCACGGTCTCGCGGACGGTGACGACATCCGGCACGGGTGCGGTGAAGCGGGTCCCGCGCGAGCGGACCTTGCCGGTGATCCGGGAGAGCCGGAACACCCGCTCCGCACCCCGGTCGCGGTCGAACCCGGCCAGGTACCAGTGGCCGCGCCAGCACTCCAGCGCCCACGGTTCGACATGGCGGGGCTCGGGGTGGGCGGCGGTGGCCTTGCGGTAGTCGAAGACGACCGGACGGCGGTCGCGGCAGGCGAGCATCAGCGGCTCGAAGGAGGCCTCGTGCACCGGGATGCGCGGCTCCAGGGCGCCATGCGCCTCGTACGGGTCGACGTCCTCGGGCAGCCCCGCCGCGCGCAGCTTCTGCAACGCGCCGCTGGCCGCGCCCGCGAGCCGGGCCTGCTGCCACACCTTGGCGGCAAGCCCCAGGGCCGCTGCCTCCTCGGCGTCGAGAGTGATGGGCGGCAGCCGGTTGCTGTCCCGCCGCGCGAGATAGCCCACTTCACCGTCGAGGTTCTCAACGGTCTCGATGACGAGCCCGAGTTCGCGCAGATCGTCCTTGTCGCGCTCGAACATCCGGTTGAAGGAGTCGTCGGAATTCGCTTCCAGGTAGGCCTCGATGGACTCCCGAAGCTCCCGCTTGCTGAGCGGCCGTCGCGTCCCGAGCAGACACAGCGCCAGGTTCATCAGCCGCTCGGCCTTGGCAATGGCCATCGACGCCCTTCGCCTCCCTATGGTGCTTACGGACGATGACCGTACCGCCCCGAAGGAGCAAGGCAAAAGCCGAGGGCCCATGCACGGACAGGCATGGACCCTGGTCGATCGGGTCCGGTCGGATGTCGTACGACGATCCGACCGCGACGCGATCTTTTACGACTCTTCTGATGTCGCGGTACGACGATCAGACGGCGATGAGGTCGACCACGAAGATCAGGGTCTCACCGGGCTTGATCGCCGGGGTCGGGCTCTGGTTGCCGTAGGCGAGGTGGGCCGGAATGGTCAGCTGGCGACGGCCACCGACCTTCATGCCCTGCACACCCTGGTCCCAGCCCTTGATGACCCGGCCGCCGCCCAGCGGGAAACGGAAGGGCTGACCGCGGTTCCAGCTGGCGTCGAACTCCTCGCCGGTGCTGAAGGAGACGCCCACGTAGTGGACGGTGACGGTCTGGCCGGCCTGCGCAACCTCGCCGTCGCCCTCCCAGATGTCCTTGATCTCCAGGTCCGCCGGGGGCGCGCCCTCAGGGAAGTCGATCTCGGGCTTGTCGATGCTCACGTCACTCGCTCCTGCTTGTTCACGGAAAGGCAACAGGGACCAGTCTTACATCCCCGCCACGAGGACCCGCGCGCATGTCCCCCGTGCGTCACATCTTCGCCAGGATGTCCACGGTGAAGACCAGCGTGGAGTCCTTCTCGATACCGCTGCCGGCCGGCGGCTTGTCGCCGTAGCCCAGCTTCGGCGGGATGGAGATGAGCACCCGGCTGCCGACCTTCTTGCCGGTCAGGCCCTGCGCCCAGCCCTTGACGACCTGCTGGAGCGAGAACGACGCCAGCTGCTTCCTGCTGTACGTCGAGTCGAACTCCTTGCCGGAGTCCCACACCACGCCCTTGTACTGCACGAGCAGGGTGCTGTCGGCCGCGACCTCGTCGCCGTCGCCCTCGATGACGTACTCCGACACCAGCTTGGTGGGCGCGGCCTTCTTGGGGACCTCGATGGAGGGGGCCTTGCCGTCGGTGTTGGTGCCGACCTTGGGCAGGGCGGCGTCTGTCTGCGGGACGTTCTTGCCCTTGGCGGAGCTCTTGCCGTTGAACGAGTTCTGGATGTCCACGACGAACACCAGCGTGTCGGTGCCCTTGATGCCCGCCTGCGCGTTGCCCTCCTTGCCGTACGCCCAGGTCGGCGGGACGGAGAACAGGACACGGCTGCCGGCCTTCTTGCCCGCCAGGGCGTACCGCCAGCCGTCGATGATGCTGTTCTGCGCGAGCTGGATCACCAGCGGCGTCTTGCGGTCGTAGGAGTTGTCGAAGATCTTCGCGGTGGAATAGATCTGGCCGAGGTAGTGGGCCTGGACGTAGTCGCCCTCGGCGACCGTGGT
The DNA here is from genome assembly GCF_058382285.1 of Streptomyces sp. LS-MS-L19. Taxonomy (NCBI): domain Bacteria; kingdom Bacillati; phylum Actinomycetota; class Actinomycetes; order Kitasatosporales; family Streptomycetaceae; genus Streptomyces; species Streptomyces sp. LS-MS-L19. The sequence continues at coordinate 1,918,157 of NZ_JBYCLL010000001.1, forward strand.
GCCGTTGCCCGTGATCAGCGTCTTGACCGCGAGCTGGTCGGACGGCTCGCCGCTGCCCTTGGCGACGGTCGGCTTCTCACCGAACTTGGCGCCCGCGGTGATCGCCGGCAGCGGTCCGTCGACGATCTTCGGCGCGGGCGGCGCCGGAGGCGCCGAGGACGACGCCGAGGGTGACGTGCTGTCGCTCGCCTTGCTCGAGTCGGACTTGTCGTCACCGCATGCGGCGAGTGTGACCAGTCCTGCGGGAACGGCAATGATGAGTGAGCGTCGGCGCACGGTGGGGGCCTCGTAATCGGTCGATCTTGTTGATGGCGTGCGCGCAACTCTACGGCGTGCGAAGGGCGCCGTACGGGAAACGTACGGCGCCCGTGTTGCGTTCCGGCAGTGACGCGGAACGCATTGCTCACATTCCGGCGATCAGTTTCTCCACCCGGTCGTCGACCGATCGGAACGGGTCCTTGCACAACACCGTGCGCTGCGCCTGGTCGTTGAGCTTCAGGTGCACCCAGTCGACGGTGAAGTCCCGGCGCTGTTCCTGGGCCCTGCGGATGAAGTCACCGCGCAGCCGGGCCCGAGTGGTCTGCGGCGGAACGGACTTGCCCTCGAAGATCTTCAAGTCGTTGCAGATACGGGCGGCTTGACCCTTCCTCTCCAGAAGGTAGTAGAGACCACGACGGCGGTGAATGTCGTGATACGCGAGGTCTATCTGCGCGACCCGCGGGTGGGACATGGTCATGTTGTGCTTGGCCCGGTACCGCTCGATCAGCTTGTACTTCATGACCCAGTCGATCTCGGTGCCGATCCGGTCGAGGTCCTCGGCCTCGATCGCGTCCAGCGTGCGGCCCCACAGCTCGAGGACCTGGTCGACGGTGCCGGTGCGGATGCCGCGCCGCTCGACGAAGTCCACGGCCTTCTCGTAGTACTCGCGCTGCACCTCCAGCGCGGAGGCCTCCCGGCCGCTGGCCAGACGCACCTTGCGCCGGCCGGTGATGTCGTGGCTGACCTCGCGGATCGCCCGGATCGGGTTCTCCAGGGTCAGGTCGCGCATCACGGTGCCCGCCTCGATCATGCGCAGCACCAGGTCGGTCGCGCCGACCTTGAGCAGCATGGTCGTCTCGGACATGTTCGAGTCGCCCACGATGACATGCAGGCGGCGGTAGCGCTCGGCGTCCGCGTGCGGTTCGTCGCGGGTGTTGATGATCGGCCTCGAGCGGGTCGTCGCCGAGGAGACGCCCTCCCAGATGTGCTCGGCCCGCTGACTGACGCAGTACACCGCGCCCCGCGGGGTCTGCAGCACCTTGCCGGCACCGCACAGAAGCTGCCGGGTGACCAGGAACGGAATGAGAATGTCCGCGAGCCGGGAGAACTCCCCGTGGCGTGCGACGAGGTAGTTCTCGTGGCAGCCGTAGGAGTTTCCGGCCGAGTCGGTGTTGTTCTTGAAGAGGTAGACGTCGCCCGCGATTCCTTCCTCGTGCAGGCGTCGTTCGGCGTCCACCAGGAGTCCTTCGAGAATGCGCTCGCCGGCCTTGTCGTGGGTGACCAGTTCGGTCACGTTGTCACATTCGGGTGTCGCGTATTCCGGATGTGAGCCCACGTCGAGATAGAGGCGTGCGCCGTTTCGCAGAAAGACATTGCTGCTGCGGCCCCATGACACGACACGGCGGAAGAGGTACCGCGCCACCTCGTCGGGAGACAGGCGCCGCTGTCCCCTGAACGTACACGTGACGCCGTACTCGTTCTCCAGCCCGAAAATGCGGCGGTCCATGAGTGAACATTACGCCCGATCCCCCGAGCTGAAACGGGGTTCGGCAGCACGGTTTGGATCATTTTCCGTCGACGACGCAACTACCGCCCGCACCACGGGAGCTGTGAGGACGCGCCCCGTGACCAGCAGAACCAGCAACGACACACCCCCCGCGGCCCCCGGCACGGCGAAGCCCCACAGGGCCCCGCCCCGCTCGACGACCGGGCCCGCGAGGCCCGTTCCGACCGAGGCGCCCACGGTGAACGTCGTCACGAGCCACGAGAAGGCCTCGGTGACCGTCCCGGTCGGCGCGTGCCGGTCCACCAGGACGAAGGCGCACGCGATGACCGGCGCCAGGAACACCCCGGCGAGCACCGCGAGCAGCGTCATGGCGACCGCGCCCGGCATCAGCATGAGCGGCAGGTAACACACCGCCAGGAAGCCCACCAGCACCTGCAGTCGCCGCGCCGGCTCCCCCGCCCACTGCCGCGCCCCGTACGCCGTACCGCCCACCAGGGCCCCCAGCCCGATCCCGGCCATCAGCCAGCCGTACACCGCGTCCCCGCCGTGGTCATCGGCGTACGACACGGAGGCGACCGTGATGGACCCCAGCGCGATCCCCACGAACAGGAACGCGCCCAGCATCGCCAGCAGCCCGCGCGAGCGCAGCGCGCCGAGCCAGTGCGCCTCACGCGGCGCGGACCGCCACGCGCGCGTGGGCGGCGCCACGGCCACGGAGAGCGCGCCCAGCACCCCCACGGCGTTCAACACCAGCAGGGCCGCCCGCTCCGACCACAGCGACACGCACAGCGTCACCAGCAACGGGCCCACGGTGAACATCACTTCCTGTGCCACGGCGTCCATCGCGTACGCCCGGTGCACCTGGTCCTCCCGGCGCAGCACCGAGGGCCACAGCGCCCGCAGCCCGCCCTCCAGGGGCGGTGTGAACAGCCCGGCGGCCGCCACGCACGCGTAGGCGAGGGCGAGCGGGTCGGTGCCGCAGAACGCGAAGCCCGCCATGGCGAGCGCCGACAGGACCGCGGCGGGCAGCTGGACGCGCGGCTGGCCGTGCAGGTCCACCAGCCGGCCCAGGACCGGCTGACCGACGGCGTTGGCGACGCCGTACACCGCCGCGAGGCCGCCCGCCAGGCTGTAGGTGCCGCCCTCGGACCGCACGAACAGCACCATGGCGATCGCCGCGGTCGCGTTGGGCAGCCGCCCCACCAACGTGCCCGTCAGCAGGCGTGCCGCGTGCCTCGCCCTGAGGATCTCCAGGTAACCCGCGGCCATCCCCGCCTCCAAGTAATACGTATAACGTCCGCTCACATACGTACCATGTGCGCTGTTCGGACGTCCAGACGACCGGCGTGAACCCAGGGCAGCAGCGCCCGGCGAACGCCAGCAGAGGAGCACGCCCGCGGTGGCACGCAGCAACACGCGCCCGACCAGTCGTGACGTCGCCCAGGCGGCCGGAGTCTCCCAGGCCGCCGTCTCACTCGTCCTCGGCGACAAATGGCGCGGCCGGGTCTCCGAGGCCACCGCCGAACGCGTCCGGGAAGCCGCCCGCGACCTCGGCTACCGCCCCAACCTCGCCGCCCGCAACCTCCGCCTCGGCCGCACCCGCACCGTCCTCCTGGTCGTCCCCGCCCTGACCACGGAGTTCTTCGCCGGCGTCTACACCGGCGCCGCACGCGTCGCCGCCGACCACGGCTTCGGCGTCGTCCTGTACCCCTCACCCGAGGGCATCGGCCCCGCCCGCGACCCCTTCGCCTCCGCCCAGGCGGCCCTCGACGGCGTCATCGCCTCTTCCATGGCCGCAGACGCCCTCACCGCCATCCGCGGCGACCAGCTCCCCCTCGTCATGCTCGACAGCGACCCCTCCGGCAGCCTCGGCGCCGCCACCGTCAACCTCGACATCGCCGACGGCATCCGCCAGGTCGCCATCCACCTGCTGGACCTCGGCCACCGCCGCTTCCTGCACCTCGCCGCCGACGTGCCCTCCTGGACCTTCGAGGTCCGCGCCCGCGAACTCGCCGCACGACTCGCCACGGTCCCCGGCACCTCCGTCCGCACGGCCCGCGCCCCCATCTCCATCGACGGCGCCCTGGCCGCCGCGGAGGCCGCCCTCGCCGCCCCCGGACCCCGCCCCACCGCCCTGGTCTGCGACGACGACAAACTCGCCGCCGGCGCCTACAAAGCCGTACGACGACTCGGCCTGCGCGTCCCCGACGACATCTCCGTCACCGGCCTCGACGACCTCGCCCTCGCCACCGCCCTCGACCCCGAGCTGACGACCGTACGGCTCGACGCCGAACTCTTCGGCGAACACGGCATGCGGGCCCTCCTGGCCGTCCTGGAGGGCCGCACACCCGACGCCGGAGACATCCCCGTCGAGTTGGTCGTACGAGGCTCCACGGCCCCGCCCAGCGCCCCCTGAACGCCCTGTGCCCCGGCCGAGAGATCGGCCGGGGCACAGCAGGGACACACCGCTCCGCGGAACTACTCCTCCTCGGAGCCCTCCGGCTCCTCGGCGCTCTCCGCCTCCGTGGTCGCGCCCTCGGCCTCCAGCAGCCGGGACAGCTGACGCCCCACGATCCGCTTGAACTTCCGCTGCTGCGGACGCGTACGGTCCAGCACCGCCACCTCGAGCCGCTCCGCGGGAATCTCCCGCTCACTGCCGTTGGTGTCACGCGACAGCGCCTGCACCGCCAGCTTCAGCGCCTCCGCCAGACTCACACCGTCCTGGTGCCGCTGATCCAGATAGCTGCTGATCTGCTCGGCATTACCGCCCACCGCGACCGAGCCGTGCTCGTCCACGATCGAACCGTCGTGCGGCAGCCGGTAGATCTGGTCACCGTCCGGAGTCTCACCGACCTCCGCCACCACCAGCTCCACCTCGTACGGCTTCTCGCCGGCCGAGGAGAAGATCGTGCCCAGCGTCTGCGCGTAGACGTTGGCCAGACCACGCGCGGTCACGTCATCACGGTCATAGGTGTACCCACGGAGATCGGCGTACCGCACACCACCGATCCGCAGGTTCTCGTACTCGTTGTACTTGCCGGCGGCCGCGAAGCCGATCCGGTCGTAGATCTCGCTGAACTTGTGCAGCGCACGGGACGGATTCTCACCGACGAACACGATGCCGTCGGCATACTGCAGCACGACCAGGCTGCGACCACGGGCGATGCCCTTGCGGGCGTACTCGGCCCGGTCGGCCATCGCCTGCTGAGGGGAAACATAGAACGGCGTCGACACCGGTTATCCGTCCCTTTCTGTGGAAGTCACTGCGATCACCTTGGACAAGACGACAGACGCCTACAGCAGCGCGGCCCGCGGGCCGTCGGGCTGCTCCAGCCGCCGCTCGAGAATCGAACGGGCGATCTCGGAGGACTCCTCGTCGGTGAGCCGACGGAAGCCGTCCTCGGTGATCACGGTGACGATCGGGTAGATCCGGCGGGCGACATCGGGACCACCGGTCGCCGAGTCGTCGTCAGCCGCGTCGTACAGGGCCTGCACCACGAGCGTGGTCGCCTGCTCCTCGGTCAGGTCGGCACGGAAGAGCTTCTTCATCGCCCCGCGCGCGAAGATCGAACCGGAGCCGGTGGCGGCGTAGTTCTGCTCCTCGGAACGGCCGCCGGTGACGTCGTAGGAGAAGATCCGCCCCTTGTCCCGGTCCACGTCGTACCCCGCGAACAGCGGTACGACGGCGAGGCCCTGCATGGCCATGCCGAGGTTGGACCGGATCATGGTGGACAGCCGGTTCGCCTTGCCCTCCAGCGAGAGCTGAGCGCCCTCCACCTTCTCGAAGTGCTCCAGCTCCAGCTGGAACAGCTTCACCATCTCCACGGCGAGACCGGCGGTGCCGGCGATCCCGACGGCCGAGTACTCGTCGGCCGGGAACACCTTCTCGATGTCCCGCTGGGCGATGACGTTGCCCATGGTGGCGCGACGGTCACCGGCCAGCACCACGCCCCCGGGGAACGTGACGGCGACGATCGTCGTCCCGTGCGGCGCCTCGATCACGCCCTGCGTGGGCGGCAGTTGCCGGTTCCCCGGCAGCATCTCCGGCTGATGCTCGGACAGGAAGTCCATGAAGGACGACGACCCAGGCGTCAGGAAGGCAGCTGGTAGACGCCCGGTGCTACGAGTGTTGGCTTCCACGCGATTCCTTCCACATAAGCAGCAGCCCGCCTTATGGCATCGGGCCGATCCTTGAACTGCCCCAGTGCGGCATTGCAGCTGAAGCACAGTACGCCTCGGACCCTACCCGTCTTGTGGCAGTGATCCACATGCTCCGGCAGAGCCGCCAAACATATGCAGCAGACGCCCCCTTGAGAGGCGACCAACTCGTCGCGCTCCGCCTCGGTGATGCCGTACTGACGCTTCAGATGGTCCCGCCGACTCTGAGCTGCCCTGCATGACTTGCAGCGCGTCGACAGCCCGTCGGAGGCGGTCGCATTGCGATGCCACTCACTGTGCGGCTTGACCTCGCCGCACGTGCGGCAGAGCTTGTGTCCGTCCGGGACGTCCACGTGCTCCCGAACCGACTTGCCCATGGCCTCCCGGCGCCGCCGGGAGTGCGCGGCGCTGTATTCCGCCACGCACTCCCGGCAATGCACCTGGAGTCCGTCACGCCGATTCCTGTCACGCGCGAAGACCGCAAGAGGCAGATCGCGGCCGCACTTCCTGCATTCCTTGGCGTCGAGCTCCTCAGCCACCCAGCTCCCCCGCAACCTTCACTTCGAAGGGAGGCTGACCAATCGACCTTTACTCTCCGCCTTTTTGCACGAAGGAGCGCACGAAGTCCTCGGCATTTTCTTCGAGCACATCATCGATTTCGTCCAGGACGGAGTCCACGTCGTCGCTCAGCTTCTCGTGGCGTTCCTTGAGGTCCTCGGAACCCTGCGCCTCCGCAGTCTGCTCCTCGACCTCCTCGGTGTTGCGGGTGGCCTTCTGCTGTCCGCCGCCGGTGTCCTTGGTCGCCATAACCCCTCACCCCGCTCGGTTCGACGTTCTTGATCAGACCCTACAAGCAGGGTCTGACATCGGCCCCGCAGTTCCTACAACGTACGGGGGCCATCTCGATGATTCCCTCTGGCCGGGTTTTCCACCCTGTGGGAGCGCCCGGCCAAAGGACCGGTTCAGCCGCCGGACAGCACCCTGACCAGGTCTTCTGCCGTGCGGCAGCGGTCCAGCAGCTCCTTGACGTGATTTCGCGTTCCGCGAAGCGGTTCGAGGGTTGGGACGCGCTGGAGCGAGTCCCGGCCCGGGAGGTCGAAGATGACCGAGTCCCAGGAGGCCGCGGCGACGTCGTCGGCGTACTGCTCCAGGCAGCGGCCGCGGAAGTACGCGCGGGTGTCCTCCGGGGGCTTGGTGCGGGCCCGCTCGACCTCGTTCTCGTCCAGCAGGCGCTTGATGCGGCCGCGGGCCGCGAGACGGTTGTAGAGGCCCTTGTCGGCCCGTACGTCGGCGTACTGGAGGTCCAGGAGGTGGAGCTTGGCGGCGTCCCAGTCGAGGCCGTCGCGGCGCCGGTAGCCCTCCATGAGCTCCCGCTTGGCTACCCAGTCGAGCTCGCCGGCGAGGCTCATGGGGTCGTTCTCGAGCCGGTTGAGGGTGTCCTCCCAGCGGGTGAGGACGTCCTTGGTCTGATCGTCGGCGTCCGCGCCGAACCGCTCCTCGACGTACTTGCGGGCCAGCTCGTAGTACTCCATCTGGAGCTGGACGGCGGTGAGTGTGCGGCCGCTGCGGAGAGTGACCAGGCGTTGGAGTGTCGGGTCGTGGGAGACCTGGTGCAGGGTGCGCACCGGCTGGTCGACGGCCAGGTCGACGGCGATGAAGCCGTCCTCGATCATCGACAGGACCAGGGCGGTGGTGCCGAGCTTGAGGTAGGTGGAGATCTCGGAGAGGTTCGCGTCGCCGATGATCACGTGGAGGCGGCGGTACTTCTCGGCGTCGGCGTGGGGCTCGTCGCGGGTGTTGATGATCGGGCGCTTGAGGGTGGTCTCGAGGCCGACCTCGACCTCGAAGTAGTCAGCGCGCTGGCTGAGCTGGAAGCCGTGTTCGTGGCCGTCCTGGCCGATGCCGACGCGGCCGGCGCCGGCGAAGACCTGGCGGGAGACGAAGAAGGGCGTGAGGTGGCGCACGATGTCCGAGAAGGGGGTCTCCCGCTTCATCAGGTAGTTCTCGTGCGTGCCGTAGGAGGCGCCCTTGTTGTCGGTGTTGTTCTTGTAGAGGTGGATGGGCTGGGCGCCCGGGAGCGCCGCGGCGCGCTCGGCGGCCTCGGCCATGATGCGTTCGCCGGCCTTGTCCCAGAGGACGGCGTCGCGGGGGTTGGTGACCTCGGGGGCGCTGTATTCGGGGTGTGCGTGGTCGACGTAGAGTCGTGCGCCGTTGGTGAGGATGACGTTGGCGAGGCCGATGTCCTCGTCGGTGAGCTGGCTGGAGTCTGCGGCCTCGCGGGCGAGGTCGAAGCCCCGCGCGTCCCGCAGCGGGTTTTCCTCCTCGAAGTCCCAGCGGGCCCGGCGGGCCCGGTGCATCGCCGCCGCGTAGGCGTTGACGATCTGGGATGAGGTGAGCATGGCATTGGCGTTGGGGTGGCCGGGGACGGAGATCCCGTACTCCGTCTCGATGCCCATTACTCGCCGTACGGTCATGCGGCCCTCCTTGCCCGGCGACGCCCTCGGTCGGGGGCGGCGCTCAAGTACCGCTGGCGCTCCGGTGCGTGTGCGGTGCCCGTCCCCGCACTGCGCGACTCGGCGGTACCGAAGAGCCTAGAACGGCTTTGCGCTGGTGGGGAGATCATTTGCGTCATTGCCTTGCTCGCCTTTGGTCCGGTTAGTTGCCTGAAAAACAGTCGGCTGCGGGTACCCCGTTGTGGGCACCCGCAGCCGCCCTGTCTTTACAGGTACTGACCGGTGTTCGCCACCGTGTCGATGGAGCGTCCGGTGTCGGCGCCCTGCTTTCCGGTGATGAGGGTACGGATGTAGACGATCCGTTCGCCCTTCTTTCCGGAGATGCGGGCCCAGTCGTCCGGGTTGGTGGTGTTGGGCAGGTCCTCGTTCTCCTTGAACTCGTCCACGCAGGCCTGGAGGAGGTGGGAGACGCGGAGGCCCTTCTGGTTGTGGTCGAGGAAGTCCTTGATCGCCATTTTCTTGGCGCGGCCGACGATGTTCTCGATCATGGCGCCGGAGTTGAAGTCCTTGAAGTAGAGGACTTCCTTGTCTCCGTTGGCGTAGGTGACTTCCAGGAAGCGGTTTTCCTCGGATTCGGCGTACATGTGTTCCACGGCCGTCTGGATCATGCTCTGGACGGTGGTGGCCTTGCTGCCGCCGTGCTCGCCGAGGTCGTCGGAGTGCAGGGGGAGGCGCTCGGTGAGGTACTTGCCGAAGATGTCCTTGGCGGCCTCGGCGTCGGGACGCTCGATCTTGATCTTCACGTCGAGGCGGCCGGGGCGCAGGATGGCGGGGTCGATCATGTCCTCGCGGTTGGAGGCACCGATCACGACCACGTTCTGCAGGCCTTCGACGCCGTCGATCTCGGCGAGGAGCTGCGGGACGATGGTGTTCTCCACGTCCGAGCTGACCCCGGAGCCGCGGGTGCGGAAGAGGGACTCCATCTCGTCGAAGAAGACGATGACGGGGGTGCCCTCGCTGGCCTTCTCGCGAGCACGCTGGAAGACGAGGCGGATCTGCCGCTCGGTCTCGCCGACGTACTTGTTGAGGAGCTCGGGGCCCTTGATGTTGAGGAAGAAGCTCTTGCCGGTGGCCTGGCCGGTGACCTCGGCGACCTTCTTGGCCAGCGAGTTGGCGACGGCCTTGGCGATGAGCGTCTTTCCGCATCCGGGGGGCCCGTAGAGCAGGACGCCCTTGGGCGGGCGCAGTTCGTGCTCCTTGAACAGGTCCGGGTAGAGGTACGGGAGCTCGACCGCGTCCCGGATGGCCTCGATCTGGCCGCCGAGTCCACCGATCTGCTCGTAGCCGATGTCGGGGACCTCTTCGAGGACGAGTTCCTCGACCTCGCTCTTGGGGACGACCTCGTAGACGTAGCCGGATCGGGGTTCGAGCAGCAGGGCGTCGCCGGGGCGGATGGTGATGTCCAGCAGCGGCTCGGCGAGCCGTACCACCCGTTCCTCGTCGGTGTGCCCCTGCACGAGGGCGCGCTCGCCGTCCTCGAGGACCTCCTTGAGGGTGACGATGTCGCCGACGCTCTCGAACTCCATGGCCTCGACCACGTTGAGAGCTTCGTTGAGCATCACTTCCTGGCCGCGCCGGAGCTCTTCGAGTTCGACGCTGGGGCTGACGTTCACCCGCAGTTTGCGGCCGCCGGTGAAGATGTCGGCGGTGCCGTCCTCGTTCGCTTCGAGGAAGACGCCGAATCCGGCCGGGGGCTGTGCGAGCCGGTCGACCTCTTCCTTGAGGGCCACGATCTGGTCGCGGGCCTCACGGAGCGTGTTGGCGAGTCGCTCGTTCTGTGCGGATACGCCGGCCAGGTTGGTCTGCAGCTCGACGATCCGCTCTTCGAGAATCCTCGTGTGCCGCGGAGAGTCGGCGAGCTTGCGCCGCAGGACGGCGATTTCCTGCTCAAGGTAGGCAATCTGCCCGGCCGGGTCGTCGGACCCTCGTCCCGGGCGGATGCCGCGGTTCATGTCGTCGTCGTGGGCTGCCACGGTCCTCACCTCCTCCAAGGGGAGCTGGACGCTTCCAGACCCTACCTGGGTGGGTGTCGATTGAAACCCCTAGATCACAAAGACTGTCGAGGTGTGTCCGATCTTCACCCTTGCGCTCTCCCTCACGCCAGGGGAATACCCACCGAACAAGATTGGAAAGCTGCCGGAGGTAGGGTCGAAGTGTTCAACACCCGTCAGAGCTGGCCGGATTCCCGTCCAGCTCGACTTGTAAACGGCAGGAGAGATGAGCGTGCAGCAGGAGGCCGGGGCCGGCGGCGAGACCCTGGAGGTCTGGATCGATCAGGACCTGTGTACGGGTGACGGCATCTGCGTCCAGTACGCGCCCGAGGTGTTCGAGCTGGACATCGACGGTCTGGCCTATGTGAAGGGCGCGGACGACGAGCTTCTGCAGGACAGGGGCGCCACAACGCCCGTTCCGCTGCCGCTTCTCACCGATGTGGTCGACTCCGCGAAGGAGTGTCCGGGTGAGTGCATTCATGTACGGCGAGTTTCGGACAGCGTCGAGGTCTACGGCCCGGACGCGGAGTGACCGCGACGGCACTCCGCGTGACTCTTGTCTGATTTCTCACAGATGTGATCGCTTCGGTCAGACGGTGTGCGTGCCCGCCGGGGTCGAGCGGACGAACGCGCCGTCCTTCCACTGCCACTTCGCCTTGTCCGTCACGTCCGGGCAGCAACTGGGTACGTCGGACGTGGAGTAGCCGAGCAGGGTCGCCTCCACGGCTCCGTCGCTGACCGTGAAGTCGGTGACGGTGTTGCGGCTCTTCGGGCTCAGCAGCGTGGCGACCACCCGGGGTTCGCCGGAGTCCTTCGCGCGCGTGATGACGTAGACGGCGTCGGGCGGGGTGCCCATGGGGGCGTCGCAGTGCACCACTACGACGGTTTCCGGCCGTCCGTCGCCGTCGAGGTCTCCGGAGACCCGTTTCTGCACCTTCGCTCTGACCGGGCCGCAGTCGATCGGGAAGCGGACGTCCGCGGGATCGGGTGCGGTGGTGACCACCGGGGCGGTTCTGGCTTCGGGGCCGGCCGCCTGTGCCGCCGTCGCGGGGTTGGGCTGGAGGACCGAGGAGAAGGCCACGACTGCCGCCACGGCGGTGGCGGTGGCGACCCAGTGGATCGGGCGGGTGTGCGTGTGTGCCAGTTCCGGGACGGCGGATTGCTGCACTAGGAGCGTCTCCTGTGAGGGCTGTGCCGGTGGGGGTGGGTGGCCAGCATGGTGCCACACGTCACAGGTCGGGGGAACGGCGGGGTGGGTACTTGTCCTGGTTACGTCCCGCGGGGGTCCTGCCACCGCGTCAACACGAAGGCGCCGGGGTGGAGTTCCCCTGGTCTGCGGGAACTCCACCCCGGCGCCCTTACGTTGAGTGCGGCACGGGGCCGCCCTAGCGGCCGGCGCCTCCGTCGGCGTTGGGGCCGGCGTAGTCCTCGCCGTAGGCGCCCTTGGCGGGGCGGCGGCGGCGCATGGGGGGCTCGACGCCGTCGGCGAGGCGGCGGGCGGTGAGCAGGAAGCCGGTGTGGCCGATCATCCGGTGGTCCGGGCGGACGGCGAGGCCCTCGATGTGCCAGTTGCGGATCATCGTCTCCCAGGCGGTCGGCTCGTTGAAGGAGCCGATCTCGCGGATGGACTCGACGGTCCGGGCGAGCTGGGTGGTGGTGGCGACGTAGCAGCAGAGGATGCCGCCGGGGACGAGGGCCTTGGAGACGGCCTCCAGGCACTCCCAGGGGGCGAGCATGTCGAGGATGACGCGGTCGACGTCGGTGTCGGACAGGTTGTCCTGGAGGTCGCCGACGGTGAGCTGCCAGGCGGGGTGGGGGCCGCCGAAGTAGCGCTCGACGTTCTGCTGGGCGATCTCGGCGAAGTCCTCGCGCCGCTCGTAGCTGTGCAGCATGCCCTGGTCGCCGATGGCGCGCAGCAGGAAGCTGCTGAGCGAGCCGGAGCCGACGCCCGCCTCCACGACGCGGGCGCCGGGGAAGATGTCGGCGAAGGCGAGGATCTGCCCCGCGTCCTTGGGGTAGACCACGGCGGCGCCGCGGGGCATGGACAGGACGTAGTCGGGGAGCAGGGGGCGCAGCGCGAGGTAGGCGACGTTACCGGTGGTGCGGACAACGCTGCCCTCGGGTGCGCCGATCAGCTCGTCGTGCGGGAAGGAACCCTTGTGGGTGTGGAAGTTCTTTCCCTCTTCGAGCGTGAACGTGTAGTGGCGGCCCTTGGGGTCGGTCAGCTGAACCTGGTCCCCGACCTTGAAGGGCCCGCGCCTGCGGGCGGCACCGGTCGGTTCGGACATGTGAACAGCCTACCGGTCCCGGGAGGGGCCGCCGACCACTAGGACGGTCTGGCCATGGCCTTCACGAAGGCCCGCTCGACATCGGCGGCGGACAGGACGCCGTAGATCTCGCCGGTCTCCTCGACGACGAGGTACTCGGTCGCCGGGGTCGCGCGCAGGGCGTCGAGGAGGTCCTCCCCCGCGAGTTCCGCGGAGACGCGCATGCCGTCGGTGAGGTCCTGGGCGAGGCCGCTGACGGCGACCCAGGGGCGGCGGTGTTCCGGTACGCCGACGATGGCGGCCTCGCGGACGAGGGAGAGCGGGGTGCCCTCGGCGTCGACGACGACCAGGGCGCGGGCGCCGGCGTCGTTGGCGCGGCGCAGGGCCTCGGAGAGGGGGGTGTCGGTCTCGACGGGGACCGCGCGGCGGGTGAGGGTGCGGGCGCGCAGTTCGGGGAGGTGTTCGCGCAGGCGGGCCATGCGCAGGCTGTTGCCGGCGCCGGTCCAGATGATCGCGGCGAGGATCGCGGCGAGCAGGGCGTCCATCACGGTGTCCATGCCGACGTTGTCCTCGGCGGAGGAACCGAGGGCTCCGGACTGGGTGAGCAGCGGGAGGCCGATGAGGACGCAGACGGCGAGGGCGCGGCCGACCCAGGCGGCGGCGATGGTGCCGCTCATGGGCTTGCCGGTGATCTTCCAGACGACGGCGCGGAGCATGCGGCCGCCGTCGAGGGGGAGGCCGGGCAGGAGGTTGAAGGCGGCCACGATGAGGTTGGAGACCATCAGGCCGGCGAGCAGGACGCCGGGGACCGTGCCGGGTTCGACGGGCTGCATGGCGAGGTAGAAGACGCCGGCGAGGACCAGGGAGAGCAGCGGGCCGACGAACGCCAGCACGAACTCGCGGCCGGGGGTCTCGGCTTCCTTCTCGATCTCGGAGACGCCGCCGAAGAACTGGAGCTGGATGCGGCGGACGGGGAGTTTGAAGCGGAGGGCGGCGACGGTGTGGGCGAGTTCGTGGACCAGGACCGAGGCGTAGAAGGCGACCGCGAAGAAGAGGGAGACCAGGTAGCGGGCGGCGCCGAGTTCCGGCAGCACGCGTTCCAGCTGGCCGCCGAACACCCAGGTGATGAGCGCGGCGACCAGGAACCAGCTGGGGGCGACGTAGACGGGCACGCCGAAGGGGCGGCCCATGAGAAGGCCGCCGCGGGGCTGGGGGGACTGGGGTGGGGGGTTCTTGGGGGTGGGGCCGGAGTGGGCGAGGGTGCGGTGGTGGTCGGCCGGGGGCTGGAGCTGTCCGGCGTCGGTGTGGGGATGGCCGGGGCCGGGTTGCCGTGTCGCGTCGGTGTGTTCGGCGGTGTCCGGGGTGGGGGCTTCGGCCGGGTGTTCGGTAGCCCCTGCTTCGGTTGCATCGCTCGCGTCGACGGGTGCGGAAGTGTCGGAGCTGTCGGCGTTCTCGGACGCCGGGGTGTCCGTGGCCGGCTGTGGTGCGGCGTCGGCGTCGGTGGCTTCGACGGTCGGGTCGGCGGTCGGCCGGGTCCCGTTGTCGTGGGGGTCGGGGGGCGTGGGGTCGGTGGTCGGGGCCGGGGGCCCTGCGTGGGGCTTGGCCGACCCGTCCGTGCCGGATCGCGGCTGCCCGCTCCCGCCGCTCTCGTCCACGATGTCCCCTCGTTCGAAGCGTCTTCCGCGTCTGCCGTGCGGAAGGGTCTCGGGTCGATGGTATGCGGCGGTCGCGACGCGTTCCGCCCCGGCACCCCCTGTGTTTCCTCAGGCGTCGCAGCCGTCACGGTCGCGGCTGGGTCACTGTCAGTGGCGGGCCGTATGGTCTGTGGTCATGGAGACGAGCACGGAGGGCCCGGCCGAAACGGCAACCGAAGCCCCGGTCGAGCCCGCGGGCCCGGGGGCCGCGCAGGCAACGCCACAGCCCGAGACCCCCACGGCCACCCGGGGTACGACCGAGCAACCCCTCACGCCCCGCCCCGACGCGATAGGGGGACCTGACTCGCCCGACGCGGGCGCGGCGGAACCGGGCACAACAGCTCCCGCGGCCGTCGAAGCCCCCCTCACGACCGGGCCCGACACGACCGCGGAACCGGGCACACCTGCACCAGAAGTGGTCGCGGCACCCTCCGCTGCGGAACCCAGAGCGGTTGGAGAACCCACCGCAGCCACCCCCGAGACAGCCGGGGAGCAGTTCGCGGCCCTCCCCGAGACGATCGACGGCCCCGCCGCAGCCCCAGCGGGGGTGGGCGGGCAACACGCGGCCGGCCCCGAGACCCTGGAGGAGTCCCCCGCAGCCGAACTCGGCACGATCGAGGAACCCGCCGCAGCCACCCCCCTCACAGTCCCGGAACCCGCCGCAACCGCCCCCGGCACGGTTGAGGAACCACCTCCGCCCGGCCCCGCGCAAGCGGGAGGCGCTGTCGTCGTAGATGTGAGCCTCGCCCCGGGGGGCCGGGGTTCTGGCGGTGGAGCCGTCGCGCCTGCCTCGCTCTCGCCCTCGCGGGCCGGGGACTTCATGCAGTGTCCCCTGCTGTATCGGTTCCGGGTGATCGATCGGCTGCCGGAGAAGCCGAGTGAGGCGGCGACGCGGGGGACCCTCGTGCACTCCGTGCTGGAGCGGCTCTTCGACGTGCCGGCCGGTGAGCGGACCGCGCCCGCGGCCAAGTCGCTGATCCCGGGGCAGTGGGACCGGCTGAGGGAGAGCCGCCCGGAAGTGGTCGAGCTGTTCGCCGACGATCCGGACGGCGAGCGGCTGGCGCGCTGGCTGGGTGAGGCGGAGCGGCTCGTGGAGCGGTGGTTCACGCTGGAGGACCCGACGCGCCTGGAACCCGCCGAGCGCGAGCTGTTCGTCGAGACGCGGCTGGAGTCGGGGCTGACGCTGCGCGGCATCATCGACCGGGTCGACGTGGCGCCGACCGGTGAGGTGCGGATCGTCGACTACAAGACGGGC
Organism: Streptomyces sp. LS-MS-L19; assembly: GCF_058382285.1. Classification (NCBI taxonomy): domain Bacteria; kingdom Bacillati; phylum Actinomycetota; class Actinomycetes; order Kitasatosporales; family Streptomycetaceae; genus Streptomyces; species Streptomyces sp. LS-MS-L19. The sequence goes on from NZ_JBYCLL010000001.1 coordinate 1,933,800, forward strand.
AAGGCGCCCCGGCCGGAGTACGCCGAGGGCCCGCTGTTCCAGATGAAGTTCTACGCCCTGGTGGTGTGGCGGCTGAAGAACGTGATCCCGCGCCGGCTCCAGCTGGTCTATCTCGGCAGCGGTGACGTCCTGACCTACGACCCCGTCCTCGCCGACCTGGAGCGGGTGGAGCGCAAGCTGCTGGCGCTGTGGGAGGCGATCCGGCTGGCCACGGAGACGGGCGACTGGCGGCCCCGCCCGACCAAGCTGTGCGGCTGGTGCGACCACCAGGAGCACTGCCCGGAGTTCGGCGGCACTCCCCCGCCCTACCCACTGCCGGTGAAGTCCGCGACCGGCGAGCAGGGCAGAATGGGGCCGGGCTAGCGAAGGAGATTTACGTGGCCATCCGCGTCCTACTGGTCGACGACCAGCCGCTGCTGCGAACCGGCTTCCGGATGATCCTGGAGGCCGAGCAGGACATCGCGGTCGTGGGCGAGGCCGGAGACGGTCTTCAGGCTCTCGACCAGGTGCGGGCGCTCCAGCCCGACGTGGTCCTGATGGACATCCGTATGCCGCGGATGGACGGTGTGGAGGCGACCCGGCAGATCACCGGGCCCGGACGGGACGGTCCGGCGAAGGTGCTGGTGCTGACCACGTTCGACCTCGACGAGTACGTGGTGGAGGCGTTGCGGGCGGGGGCCAGCGGGTTCCTGCTGAAGGACGCTCCGGCCAACGAGCTCGTGCAGGCGATCCGGGTGGTGGCCGCGGGTGAGGCGATGCTGGCGCCGAGCATCACGCGCCGGCTGCTCGACAAGTACGCCACGCATCTGCCGTCCGGTGACGAGCCGGTGCCGGACACCCTGCACACGCTCACCGACCGTGAGGTCGAGGTGCTGAAGCTGGTGGCGCGCGGGCTGTCCAACGCGGAGATCGCCGCGGACCTGTTCGTCAGCGAGACCACCGTGAAGACGCATGTGGGGCACGTTTTGACGAAACTGGGGCTGCGGGACCGGGTGCAGGCCGCGGTGTACGCGTACGAGAGCGGACTGGTCCGCCCCGGCGCGCAGTAGCGCGGCAGGCGTACGACGCGTCCGGCGAAGGCGCCTCCAGGCGTACGGCGAAGAGGGCGCCCCCTTCCTGACAGGGGGCGCCCTCTTCCTGTGCGGTGGCCCGCTCAGCGCGTCGCGGTGTCCGCTCAGCCCTTGCTGAGCTCCCAGAAGCGGAAGACGGTCGAGGCGTCGAGGCAGTACTCCAGGCCGTAGACGTCGTCGCGGACGACGGCGTACTGCTTGGCCTGCCAGACCGGCAGGACGGGGACGTCCTTGGCGACGATGTCCTGGAGGGTGCCGAAGTGGTCGTCCGTGGCGGAGCGGTCCGGCTGGGCGGCCGTCTCGGGGATCAGCGAGCCGGTGATCTTGCTGTTGCTGTAGTTGTTGTCCAGCACGTTGCCCTTGCCGAAGAAGGGGGCCGTGAAGTTGTCGGCGTCCGGGTAGTCGGGCACCCAGCCCTTGACGTAGACGCCGTACTTTCCGGCCGCGATGTCCTTCTCGTACTGGTCGAAGGCCACGGACTTCACGTCGGCGTCGAACAGCCCGCTGGCGTTGAGCTGCTTCGCGATCGTCTTGAGTTCCTGGTCGGTGGCCGGGCCGTAGCGGGACGGGGTCGACCACAGGGTCAGCTTGACCTTGCCGGTGATGTTGTCGTCGGCGAGCGCCGTGGCGGCCTTGGCCCGGGAGGGCTGGGCGCCGTAGGTGTCGAAGAAGGCCGTGTTGTGGCCCGCGATACCGGCCGGGATGATCGAGTAGAGCGCGGTGGCGGTGCCCTGGTAGACGTCGTGGATGAGCGCCTCGCGGTCGAGCAGGTAGGCGATCGCCTTGCGGACGCCGATCCGGCCCGTGACCGGGTCGTTCATGTTGAAGACGAGGTGCTGGACCTCGGCGCTGGTGCCCTCGACGACCTCGACTCCGGAGTCGGGTGAGGCGTTCTCGATGTCGGTGATGTCGCCGGCGGTCAGACCGCGGTAGGCGAGGTCGATCTTGTTGTCGGTCAGGGCGGTCTTCAGGGCGCCCTGGTCGCCGTGGAAGAACTTGAGCGTGACCCCGGAGTTATGGGTCTCGGCGGTGCCCTTGTAGTTCTCGTTGACGGAGAAGACGGCCTGGTCGTCGTCGAACGAGTCGAGCTTGTACGGGCCGGAGCCGACCGCCTTGCCGTCCTTGCGGAGGCCGTCGGCGTCGTACTCGGCGTGGTCGACGATCGAGCCGGCGCCGGACGCGATCTTGCTGGGGAAGGTGGCGTCCGGGGTGTTGAGCTTGAAGACGACGGTCTTGACGTCCGGGGTCTCGACCTTGTCGAGCATCGGGAACATGATCGCCGGGCCGGCGTCGTCGTTGATCTTCAGCGTGCGGTCGAAGGAGAACTTGACGTCCTCCGACGTGAGCGCGTCACCGTTGCTGAACGTGAGGCCGTCCTTGAGGGTGCACTCGTACACCTTGGTCTGGGTGTCGGTGAACTCGCACTTCTCGGCGGCGTCCGGCTCCGGTTCGGTGCCGCCCTTGGGGAAGCTGAGCAGCGACTGGAAGACGTTGTTGAACAACAGCCACGAGCCGGGGTCGTAGCCGGAGGCCGGGTCGGTGGCGAGGACGTCGTCGGACATCCCCATGACCACGGAGGAGCCTCCGGAACCGGAGTCACCCGAGTCCGTGCCGCAGCCGGTCAGCAGGCCGGAGGCCAGCCCTGCCACGAGGGGCAGGACAGGCCACTGGATGCGCTTGTTCACGTGCGAGTGCCTTGTCGTCGATTCTTTTGGAATCCCGGGCCGGTCCGCCGCGGCCCGGGGCGAAGGGTGCGTCGGCCGGTCAGCCGCTCACGCCCTTGCCGAGTTCCCACAGCTGCAGCGTCGACGAGGAGTTGAGCACGTAGGCGGTGCCCGTGACGTCGTCGCGTGCGGCGACGTACTGGTTGCCCTGCCACAGCGGCAGCACGGGGACGTCGTCGGCGACGATGTCCTGGATCTCGGTGAGGCTTCCGGCTGCGGCGATGCGGTCGGCTTCGCGGCGGGAGTCCGGAATCAGGGTGTTGCGGATCTCGCTGTTGTCGTACGGCGAGCCGAGGAAGTTGTCCTTGTCGAGGAAGGGCGCGAGGTAGTTGTCGGCGTCGGGGAAGTCCGGGAACCAGCCCATGCCGTAGACGTCGTACTTGCCCTTCTGCTCGGCCGGGCGGAAGGTGTCCCAGGGAGTGCCCTGGATGCTGACGTCGAAGAGCCCGCTGTCGTTGAGCTGCTTCTGCAGGTCCTCGAACTCCTCCTTGGTGGCCGGCCCGTAGTGGTCGGTCGTGTAGTGGAGGGTCAGCTTCACCGGGGTGGTGATGTTGGCCTGGCTCAGCAGCGACTTGGCCTTGGTGACGCTCGGGTCGCCGTACTTGTTGAAGAACGCGTTGGAGTGGCCGGTGATGGAGGCCGGGACCAGCGAGAAGAGCGGCTCGGCCTGGGTGCCGTAGACCTTGGAGACGAGTTCGCTGCGGTTGATCAGCTGGGCCATCGCCTGGCGTACCGCCCTGGACTTCACCGAGGGCGCCTTGGTGTTGAAGGCGAGGTAGCGGATCTCCAGGCCGGCCATCTCGACGAGGTCGATGTCGCCGCCGGACGTGTTCGAGAGCTTCTGGATCTGCGTGGGCGACATGGTGCGGGTCATCAGGTCGATGTCGCCCTTGCTGAGGGCGCTGCCCATGGCGTCGGCGTCGCTGAAGGAGCGCAGTTCGACCTTGTCGTTGTTCACCGTCAACGCCCCCTTGTAGTTGGGGTTCTTGGTGAACACGGCGTCGACGAGCTCGTCGTTCTTGACGTCGGCCTTCATGGTGTAGGGGCCGGAGCCGTCGACGTCGAAGCCGTCGCGGAGCTTGCGCTTCTCGTAGTCGTCGGGGTTGACGATGCCGGCGACCGGGGTCGACAGCTTGTACGGGAAGGTGGCGTCGGCGGTCTTGAGGTGGAAGATGACCTCGCGGTCGCCCTTGGTCTCGACGGTGTCGATGGTGGACAGCAGGGCGAAGACGCCGGAGTCGGCCTTGAGGGCACGGGCGCGGTCGATGGAGTACTTCACGTCGGCCGCCGTGATGGCGTCGCCGTTGGCGAACTTCAGGCCGTCGCGCAGGGTGCAGACGTAGCGTTCGTTGCCGCTGTCGCTGAAACCGCAGGACTGGGCGGCCTCGGGGACGGGGTCGCCGTCGCCCTTGGGCTGGATCATCAGGGTCTGCACGGTCTGGCGCAGGACGTTCCAGGTGCCGACGTCGTAGGCGTAGGCGGGGTCGAGCGGCGCCGGAGCGTCCTTGGTGGCGGTGAACCGGTCGGTGGTGCCGACGACGATCGCATCGCTCGAGCCACTGCCGCTGTCGGTCCCGCCGCAGGCGGCGAGTACCGGCGCGAGCAGACCGATGACGGCCGGCAGCACCAAAGTCTTGCGGTTCATGCTCGAGTTTCTCCAGAGCTCTTGGGTCCGTGTACCCGGCATGCATGGGTGGTGCGGCGGATCACGGGGGTGGGGCGATGTTCTCAGCAGGAGATTAGTCCGCACCTGAAGGAGGGTTCGCGGGCACCGGAGTTGAAGTGCCATCACACAGCGGAACCGGGTGCGGACGCACCGAAAACCCGACGGGGGAAGGATTAGTGCAGGATTCCATCAATCGGGACACATGGGCACGGCCGGAACCCCGGAAGCGGGGCGTCCGGCACAGCCGCGCCCGGCTGTCGAGCCTCCGTCGAGTGGGGAACCTCACACCCGTAACGGGGCGGCAGCCGACCGGAATTCGGCCATCCGGCGCGCTTCGAATTCCTGCGACGGGGATCTGGGGAATTACCGCGCTATCCGCGTTGCACGCTGGGTGAACACCGGAGGCATTTCCGTCATCGAAGGTTGATCAAGCCGCGCAGAAAAGTCAGGTCGATCTCTTCGAGGGAGCCGACGACGGTCCGTCCGGGGGCGGGCGGGATGGGGGCGACGGAGGGCACGGCCACGACCTGGCAGCCGGCGGCCTCGGCGGCGGCGACTCCGGTCGCGGTGTCCTCGACGACCGCGCATCTGGCCGGATCCGCGCTGAGTCCGGCGGCGGCGAACAGATAGGGGTCGGGGTGCGGCTTGGTGCGCGGCACCTCGTCCCCGGCGACCGTGAGGGCGAAGTGCTGGGGGCCGAGGGAGGTGAGGACGCGGTCGATGATGCGCCGGTGCGAGGCGGAGACCAGGGCCGTGGGGATCCGGTGCGCGGAGAGTTCGCCGAGCAGCCGCATGGCACCGGGCATCAGGGGCAGGGCGCGGTCGATGCGGTCCTCGAAGCCCTGGTTGAGCAGGACGGTGAGCTCGGGGAGGGTGATGTCGGCGCCGGTGGCCTCGATGAGGAAGCCGGCGCTGCGGGTCATGGGGCCGCCGACCACGACGTGCCGCCAGGAGTCGTCGAGGGTGTGCCCGAGGCTCGCGAAGACCTCGACCTCGACGTCCCACCAGAAGCCCTCGGTGTCCACCAGGGTGCCGTCCATGTCGAGGAGGACGGCCTGGAGGGCGGAGCCGTCTGCCGTACGGGTCAATGGTGCGGGGACCGTGCTGGTCATCCACGTACCTCCTTGGGGGACGAGCAGGCCGGTTCCCACGAAGGGAACCGGCCTGCGGTGGACCGACCAGTGTACGACTTATCCGATCAGCGTGCTCGGCGAGCGCTCGGTGGAGCCGACCGGCGACTCGGTGAGCGGCTTCAGCGGGCGTTGAAGTACTTCGCCTCCGGGTGGTGGATGACGATGGCGTCGGTGGACTGCTCGGGGTGGAGCTGGAACTCCTCGCTGAGGTGGACGCCGATGCGCTCGGGCTGGAGCAGGTCGGCGATCTTGGCCCGGTCCTCCAGGTTGGGGCAGGCGCCGTAGCCGAGGGAGAAGCGGGCGCCCCGGTACTTCAGGGCGAACATGTCCTCGATCTCGTTCGGGTCCTCGCCGGAGAAGCCGAGCTCCGAGCGCACGCGCGCGTGCCAGTACTCGGCGAGCGCCTCGGCCAACTGGACGGACAGGCCGTGCAGTTCGAGGTAGTCGCGGTAGGCGTTGGCCTCGAAGAGCTTGGCGGTCCGCTCCCCGATGCGCGAGCCGACGGTGACGACCTGGAGGCCGACCACGTCGGTCTCCCCCGACTCCTCGGGGCGGAAGAAGTCGGCGAGGCAGAGCCGGCGGCCGCGGCGCTGGCGCGGGAAGGTGAAGCGGGTGCGCTCGTTGCCCTCCTCGTCCAGGATGATCAGGTCGTCGTCCTTGGACACGCACGGGAAGTAGCCGTAGACGACGGCGGCTTCGAGGAGGTTCTCGGTCTGGAGCTGGTCGAGGAGGCCGCGCAGCCGGGGCCGGCCATCGGTCTCGACGAGCTCCTCGTACGTCGGTCCCTCGCCGGTGCGGGCCTGCTTGAGCCCCCACTGGCCCTTGAACAGGGCGCCCTCGTCGAGCCAGGAGGCGTACTCCTTGAGCTGGATGCCCTTGATGACGCGGGTGTCCCAGAACGGCGGGGTGGGCACCGGGTTGTCGGTGGCCACGTCGGAGCGGACGTGCCCCTCCTCGGGCCGCTCCTCCTCCACGGTCACGGCGCCGGCGCGCACCCGGCGCTGCTTGAGTTCGGGCAGCTTGGCGCCGGGCACGCCGCGCTTGACGCCGATGAGGGCGTCCATGAGGCGCAGTCCCTCGAACGCGTCGCGGGCGTAGCGGACTTCGCCCTCGTAGATCTCGTGCAGGTCCTGTTCGACGTACGCCCTTGTCAGGGCGGCTCCGCCGAGGATGACCGGGAAGTCGGCGGCGAGGCCGCGCTGGTTGAGCTCCTCCAGGTTCTCCTTCATGATCACCGTGGACTTGACCAGCAGGCCGGACATGCCGATGACGTCGGCGCGGTGCTCGGCGGCGGCGTCCAGGATCGCGGAGACCGGCTGCTTGATGCCGAGGTTGACGACGTTGTAGCCGTTGTTGGACAGGATGATGTCGACGAGGTTCTTGCCGATGTCGTGGACGTCGCCGCGGACGGTGGCCAGCACGATGGTGCCCTTGCCGGCCTCGTCGCCCTCGACCTTCTCCATGTGCGGTTCGAGGTAGGCGACCGCGGTCTTCATGACCTCGGCGGACTGGAGGACGAAGGGCAGCTGCATCTGGCCGGAGCCGAAGAGCTCGCCGACGACCTTCATGCCGTCCAGGAGGGTGTCGTTGACGATGTCGAGGGCGGGGCGGTCCTGGAGGGCCGCGTCCAGGTCGGCCTCCAGGCCGTTCTTCTCGCCGTCGATGATGCGGCGCTTGAGGCGCTCCTCCAGCGGGAGCGCGGCCAGCTCCTCGGCCTTGCCCGCCTTCAGCGACTTGGCGGTGGCGCCCTCGAACAGGGCCATCAGCTTCTGGAGGGGGTCGTAGCCCTCGCCGCGGCGGTCGTAGATGAGGTCGAGGGCCGTCTGCACCTCTTCCTCGCTGAAGCGGGCGATGGGGAGGATCTTCGACGCGTGGACGATCGCCGAGTCCAGGCCCGCCTTGACGCACTCGTCGAGGAAGACCGAGTTGAGCAGGATGCGGGCGGCCGGGTTGAGGCCGAAGGAGATGTTCGACAGGCCCAGCGTGGTCTGGACGTCCGGGTGGCGGCGCTTGAGTTCGCGGATCGCCTCGATGGTGGCGATGCCGTCCTTGCGGGACTCCTCCTGACCGGTGCAGATGGTGAAGGTCAGGGTGTCGATGAGGATGTCCGACTCGTGGATGCCCCAGTTGGTCGTCAGGTCCTCGATCAGCCGCTCGGCGATGGCGACCTTGGTCTCCGGGGTACGGGCCTGGCCCTCCTCGTCGATGGTCAGCGCGATCAGGGCGGCGCCGTGCTCCCGGGCGAGCTTGGTGACCTTCGCGAAGCGGGACTCGGGGCCGTCGCCGTCCTCGTAGTTGACGGAGTTGATGACCGCGCGGCCACCGAGCTTCTCGAGGCCGGCCTGGATGACGGGGACCTCGGTGGAGTCCAGCACGATCGGCAGGGTGGAGGCGGTGGCGAAGCGGCCGGCCAGCTCCTTCATGTCGGCGACGCCGTCCCGGCCGACGTAGTCCACGCAGAGGTCCAGCATGTGGGCGCCCTCGCGGATCTGCTCGCGCGCCATCTCCACACAGTCGTCCCAGCGGGCCTCCAGCATGGCCTCGCGGAACTTCTTCGAGCCGTTGGCGTTGGTGCGCTCGCCGATCGCCAGGTAGGAGGTGTCCTGACGGAAGGGGACGGTCTGGTAGAGGGAGGCGGCGCCGGGCTCGGGGCGGGGGTCGCGCTCGGTCGGGGTGACGTCGCGGACCCGCTCGACCAGCTGGCGCAGGTGCTCGGGGGTGGTGCCACAGCAGCCGCCGACCAGGGACAGGCCGTAGTCGCGGACGAAGGTCTCGTGGGCGTCCGCCAGCTCCGGCGGGGTGAGGGGGTAGGTGGCGCCGTTCTTGCCGAGCACCGGCAGGCCCGCGTTCGGCATGCACGACAGCGGGATGCGGGAGTGCCGCGCCAGGTAGCGCAGGTGCTCGCTCATCTCGGCCGGGCCGGTGGCGCAGTTCATGCCGATCATGTCGATGCCGAGCGGCTCCAGCGCGGTGAGCGCGGCGCCGATCTCGGAGCCCAGCAGCATGGTGCCGGTGGTCTCGACGGTCACGGAGACGACGATCGGCAGGTCCAGGCCGGAGAGCTGACGGGCGCGCTGGGCACCGATGACGGCGGCCTTGGTCTGGAGCAGGTCCTGGGTGGTCTCCACGATCAGGGCGTCGGCGCCGCCCGCGATCAGCCCCTCGGCGTTCTTCTGGAACGCGTCACGGATCGTGGTGTAGTCGATGTGGCCGAGCGTGGGCAGCTTGGTGCCGGGGCCGATGGAGCCCAGCACCCAGCGCTGGCGGCCGTCCCTGGCACCGTAGGCGTCGGCGGTCTCGCGGGCGATACGGGCGCCCGCCTCGGACAGCTCGTACACCCGCTCGGGGATGTCGTACTCGGCCAGTGCCGCGTGGTTCGCACCGAAGGTGTTGGTCTCGACGCAGTCCACGCCCGCGTCGAAGTACTCCTCGTGGACCGAACGGACGATGTCCGGGCGCGTGAGGTTCAAGATCTCGTTGCAGCCCTCGAGGTTCTCGAAGTCCTCGAGTGTGGGGTCCTGGGCCTGCAGCATGGTGCCCATCGCTCCGTCGGCGACCACCACTCTGGTGGCGAGCGCCTCGCGGAGCGCGGACACACGGGTCCGGCTGTCGGCGGAAGGGGTCAGTGGCGACGAGGCCATGAAGGGGCTCCCTCAGTTGCGACGGCTGTCGGCTTCAGGCGCCCGCGAGTCGTCCCACGCCGGGCGCACCACGCCAGGGTAGCCGGGTCCCGGCGAGGATGGTCGGCACGTCCATGGGACGGACGGGGGTGGCGGGCAGGTCACCGGCGGGATACCAGTGACGCAACAGATGCCGACCGACCATTAGCGGGAGGTCGGCATCGACCGGTAGTGTTCGACATTGCCGAACGGCGGCAGTACAGCCGTAACAATGGCAGCGACGCCGTCAACAGTCGGCTGTCGAAGGGGACGGAGGCAGAACGGCGATGGCACGGAACATCCAGTCGCTCGAACGGGCGGCCGCGATGCTGCGGCTCCTCGCGGGCGGCGAGCGGAGACTCGGCCTGTCGGACATCGCCTCGTCCCTGGACCTGGCCAAGGGCACCGCGCACGGCATCCTGCGCACCCTCCAGGCGGAGGGGTTCGTGGAGCAGGACGAGGCCTCGGGGCGGTACCAGCTGGGCGCCGAGCTGCTGCGCCTGGGCACCACCTATCTCGACGTCCACGAGCTGCGCGCGCGTGCGCTGGTGTGGACCGACGACCTGGCCCGCTCCAGCGGCGAGAGCGTGCATCTGGGCGTGCTGCACCAGCAGGGCGTGCTGATCGTGCACCACGTCTTCCGGCCCGACGACAGCCGGCAGGTGCTGGAGATCGGGGCGATGCAGCCGCTGCACTGCACGGCGCTGGGCAAGGTGCTGTCGGCGTACGACCCGGTGGCGCACAGCGAGGCACTGGAGAGCGACCGCAAGCCGTTCACCGACCGGACCGTGTGTGAGCTGGAGGAGTTCGAGCAGATCCTCGACATCACGCGCGCGCGTGGGTACGCGGCGGACGTCGAGGAGACCTGGGAGGGCGTGGCGTCCATCGCCGCGCCCATCCACGACCGGCGGCGCATGCCGGTCGGCGCGGTGGGCATCACCGGGGCCGTGGAGCGGCTGTGCCGGGACGGTGAGCTGCGTCCGGAGCTGATCGCGGCCGTACGGGACTGCGCCCGCGCGGTGTCGCGGGACCTGGGGGCGGGGCGGTTCTGAGCCCTGCGTGAGAAGCGGTCCTGAGGACCGCAAGAAGGGCCGGTTCGTCGGGCGACGTACCGGCCCTCAGTCGTAACCTGACACAACGGCACAAAACACCAGAACAAGATCGTTGGCACACAGGTATCAATAACGATCGTGTTTTCGACTACAGAACCCTTGACGTGCGTGTAACCCCGGAGCAAGACTCCCGTCCATCGGTCGGCATTGTCGAACACCTACCGGCAATACGCGCTAGAGTGTGACAACGCCAAGGGCCGGCATCGCTCTCACCCCCGAGGGCAGCTCGAACCTCCGGAGGGACCCGGGGTTCGGTCCCCTGGACGAAGGACAAAGGAGTCGCGGGTGTCCAGCTCCGACATCTTCATCGGCGAGACCATCGGTACCGCCATACTCATCCTGCTCGGCGGAGGCGTCTGCGCCGCCGTGACGCTGAAGGCCTCCAAGGCGCGCAACGCCGGCTGGCTCGCCATCACCTTCGGGTGGGGTTTCGCCGTTCTGACGGCCGTCTACACCTCGGCGCCGCTCTCGGGCGCCCACCTCAACCCGGCCGTGACCCTGGCGCTCGCGCTCAAGAAGGACGGCATCTCCTGGAGTGACGTCCCGATCTACTGGGGCGGGCAGCTGCTCGGCGCCATGATCGGTGCGGCACTGGTCTGGATCGCCTACTACGGCCAGTTCCACGCGCACCTCACCGACAAGGAGATCGTCGGCGCTCCGGGCGCGCAGGCCACCACGGCCAAGGCCGTCGAGGCGCAGGAGAAGGGCGCGGGCCCGGTCCTGGGCATCTTCTCCACCGGCCCCGAGGTCCGCGTCGCCTGGCAGAACGTCGCCACCGAGGTCATCGGCACCATCGTGCTGGTGCTCGCCGTCCTCACCCAGGGCCTCAACGGCGACGGCAAGGGCCTGGGCACCCTCGGCGCCCTCATCACCGCACTGGTCGTCGTCTCCATCGGTCTGTCCCTCGGTGGCCCGACCGGTTACGCGATCAACCCGGCCCGTGACCTCGGTCCGCGCATCGTGCACGCCCTCCTGCCCCTGCCCAACAAGGGTGGCTCCGACTGGGGCTACGCCTGGGTTCCGATCGTCGGTCCGCTGATCGGCGGTGCGATCGCCGCAGGCATCTACAACGTCGCTTTTGCTTAAAGCACCGGTAGAACGTCCCCTCCCACCCACGGAACCCCAGGAGCACACAGTGACCGACGCCCACACCGCCGGCCCCTTCATCGCCGCCATCGACCAGGGCACCACCTCCAGCCGCTGCATCGTCTTCGACAAGGACGGCCGTATCGTCTCGGTCGACCAGAAGGAGCACGAGCAGATCTTCCCGAAGCCGGGCTGGGTCGAGCACAACGCCAACGAGATCTGGACCAACGTCCAGGAGGTCGTCGCCGGGGCCATCCAGAAGGCCGGCATCACCCGTGACGACATCAAGGCCATCGGTATCACCAACCAGCGTGAGACCACGCTGCTGTGGGACAAGAACACCGGTGAGCCCGTCCACAACGCCATCGTCTGGCAGGACACCCGCACCGACGCCCTGTGCAAGGAGCTCGGCCGCAACGTCGGCCAGGACCGCTTCCGCCGCGAGACGGGCCTCCCCCTCGCCTCCTACTTCGCCGGCCCGAAGGCCCGCTGGCTGCTCGACAACGTCGAGGGTCTGCGCGAGCGCGCCGAGCGCGGCGACATCCTCTTCGGCACCATGGACACCTGGGTCATCTGGAACCTGACCGGTGGTGTCGACGGCGGCAAGCACTACACCGACGTCACCAACGCCTCCCGCACCATGCTGATGAACCTCCACACGCTGGAGTGGGACGAGAAGATCGCCGAGTCCATCGGCGTGCCGCTGTCGATGCTCCCGGAGATCCGCTCCTCCGCCGAGGTCTACGGCGAGGTCACCGGCGGCAAGCTGGGCGACCTGCTCGGCGGCATCCCGGTCGCCTCGGCGCTCGGTGACCAGCAGGCGGCCCTGTTCGGCCAGACCTGTTTCGCCGAGGGCGAGGCCAAGTCGACGTACGGCACCGGCACGTTCATGCTGATGAACACCGGCGAGAAGATCATCAACTCGTACAGCGGTCTGCTCACCACCGTCGGCTACCGCATCGGTGACGACAAGCCGGTCTACGCCCTGGAGGGCTCGATCGCGGTCACCGGTTCGCTGGTGCAGTGGATGCGCGACCAGATGGGCCTGATCTCCACCGCCGCCGAGATCGAGACGCTCGCGCTCTCCGTCGAGGACAACGGCGGCGCCTACTTCGTGCCGGCCTTCTCCGGTCTGTTCGCCCCGTACTGGCGCTCCGACGCGCGCGGTGTGATCGCCGGTCTGACCCGCTACGTCACCAAGGCGCACCTCGCGCGTGCCGTCCTGGAGGCCACCGCGTGGCAGACCCGTGAGATCACGGACGCCATGACCAAGGACTCGGGCGTGGAGCTCGCGGCTCTCAAGGTCGACGGCGGCATGACCTCCAACAACCTGCTGATGCAGACCCTCTCGGACTTCCTGGACGCCCCCGTGGTCCGTCCGATGGTCGCCGAGACGACCTGCCTCGGTGCCGCCTACGCCGCCGGTCTCGCCGTCGGCTTCTGGACCAGCACCGACGACCTGCGCGCCAACTGGCGCCGGGCCGCCGAGTGGACCCCCCGCATGGACGCGGACACCCGCGACCGTGAGTACAAGAGCTGGCTCAAGGCCGTCGAGCGGACCATGGGCTGGCTCGAGGACGAGAGCTGAGAGAAACACCCCCCTCTACAGCTCTGAAGAGGAGTAAGAACCCCACATGACCAGTCAGTCCACCCTCCAGTCCGTGCCTGCCCTCGGTACGCGCCCGGCCTCCGGCTCCAACCCGAGCCGCGCCGAGACCCGGGAGCAGCTCGCCAAGGCGTCGTACGACCTTCTCGTGATCGGCGGCGGCATCCTGGGCATCTCCACCGCCTGGCACGCCGCGCAGTCCGGCCTGAGGGTGGCCCTGGTCGACGCCGGCGACTTCGCCGGCGCCACCTCCTCCGCCTCCTCCAAGCTGCTCCACGGCGGTCTGCGCTATCTGCAGACCGGCGCGGTGAAGCTGGTGGCGGAGAACCACTTCGAGCGCCGTGCGGTCTCCCGCCAGGTGGCCCCCCACCTGGCGAACCCGCTCACCTTCTACCTCCCCGTGTACAAGGGCGGGCCGCACGGCGCGGCGAAGCTCGGGGCGGGCGTCTTCGCCTACTCCGCGCTCTCCGCGTTCGGTGACGGCGTCGGCCACCTCCTGTCCCCCGCGAAGGCGGCGCAGGACGTGCCGGAGCTGCGCACCGACAACCTCAAGGCCGTGGCCGTGTACGGCGACGACCAGATGAACGACGCGCGCATGGCGCTGATGACGGTCCGCGCGGCCGTCGAGGCGGGCGCGGTCGTGCTCAACCACGCCGAGGTGACCGGGCTGCGGTTCACCAAGGGCCGGGTGACGGGCGCGGACCTGCGCGACCGGCAGTCCGGCGACGAGTTCGGCGTCAACGCCCGGCTGGTACTCAACGCCACCGGCCCGTGGGTGGACCACCTGCGCAAGATGGAGGACCCGAACGCGGCGCCCTCGATCCGCCTGTCCAAGGGCGCGCACCTGGTCCTGAAGCGGACCGCGCCGTGGCGGGCCGCGCTGGCGACGCCGATCGACAAGTACCGGATCACCTTCGCGCTGCCGTGGGAGGACATGCTGCTCCTCGGCACCACGGACGAGGAGTTCGAGGGCGACCCGGCGGACGTCTCGGTCACCGAGAAGGACACGGCCCAGATACTCGACGAGGCCGCGTTCTCCATCCGCGACCAGCAGCTCGACCGGGACCTCATCACCTACGCCTTCGCCGGTCTGCGCGTGCTGCCGGGCGGTCCCGGCGACACCGCGAAGGCCAAGCGGGAGACCGTGGTCACGGAGGGCCGGGGCGGGATGCTGTCCGTCGCGGGCGGCAAGTGGACGACGTTCCGGCACATCGGCCGTACGGTCATGCAGAAGCTGGAGGCGCTGCCGGGCGCTCCGCTGGGCGACGACTACGAGCCGATCTCCTCCCTGCCGAAGAAGCTCCCGCTGCCCGGTGTGGCCAACCCGCGCGCGGTCGCGCATCGGCTCCTGGTCGACAACCCGGCGCCGGGTCCGCGCATGGCCGCCGACACGGCGAAGCACCTGGCGACGCACTACGGTTCGCTGGCCTTCGACATCGCCCGGCTGGCCAACGAGAACCCCGAGCTGGGCGAGCGGGTGCACCCCGACGCCCCGGAGATCTGGGCGCAGGTCGTCTACGCCCGGGACAACGAGTGGGCGGAGACCCAGGACGACGTCCTGCGCCGCCGTACGACGCTGACGATCCGGGGGCTCGCCACGGACGAGGTCCGCGCGAAGGTGCAGGACCTGCTCGACAAGAAGTAGGTCCCGCGCGGGGCCGACGCACGACGCGAAGGGGACGTCTCCCGGACGGGAGCGTCCCCTTCGCCGTGCGCGGGTGTTCCCTTCGCCATGCGCGGGTGCCCCCGTTCGCCATGCGCGGGTGTCCCGTTCGCCATGCGGGGGCGTCCCTCTTATCGTGTGCTGTCCGCCGAGCTCCCGCCCGCCCCCTGAACACACCCACGCGCTCCCTCACACGTGTTTCGAACAGCCCGTTCGTGCTGCGGCCGGCCGCTAGAACGGGAGGCTTCGGCGTGGCACGGTCATGGGGAGCTGGCATATGCGAGGCAGTTGGCACGGTGGGCGGGTCCGGCTGCGCGTGGGACTGGTGGTCTGCGGAGGCACCCTGGTCGCGCTGGCCGCCGTCCTGCGTCACTGGTGGCGGGACGCGGCCACGGCGGGCGTCCTGGTCTCGGCCATCGGCGCCTTCGTGTCCGTGGTGGCACTGGTGGCCGACTTCCTGCGCGCCGAGGACGGCCCGTCCGCGCGGTCCGCGGAGGAGCAGCGGCACCGGGCCGCCGACGCCCTCGCCGACGCCGTACGCGAGCAATGGGCGGCCGAGGCGCGGTTACGGCGCCTTCAGGATCCGGTCCCCCTCGACGTGCAGTGGGTACCCGCCGACCGGCGCCTGGCCGACCATCCGCAGAACATCCGGCGGGCCCGGCCGCTGCCCGCCCCGCGGGACTGCCGGATCGAGGACATGACCGGTTCGTTCGCCGCGCTGCCGGGCCGGCGGCTGGTGGTGCTGGGCGGCCCCGGGGCCGGGAAGAGCGTGCTGACCGTGCGGTTCGTGCTGGACCGGCTGGCCGCGCGGGGGCCCGGCGGGCCGGTGCCGGTGATCTTTCCGCTGGCGGGCTGGGACCCGGTGCGGACCGGGTTGCGCGAGTGGCTCGCGGACCGGCTCGCCGCCGACTACCGGCCGCTGGCCGCCCCGGTGGACGGGCGCCGCACCCTCGCACGGACGCTGCTCGACGCGGGTCTCGTGCTGCCGGTCCTGGACGGCTTCGACGAACTGGCCCGGCTCTCCTACGGCGAGGCGGTCCGCCGGGTCAACGAGGGGCTGGACGACGACCTGCCGTTGCTCCTCACCAGCCGCAGCGAGGCGTGGGCGGCCGCGGTGGCCGAAGGTGACGTCCTGACCGCCGCCGAGGTGGTCGAACTGCTGCCGCTGGACCTCGACCGGGCCGGTGCCCATCTGGAGCGTACGGCCCGCCCGCTGCACCCGGGGGACGGCGCACCGGTCACCGTGTGGACCCCGGTCCTACGGCGGCTCAGCGCGCGGCATCCGGTGGCGATGGCCCTCACCACCCCCCTGATGGTGTCGCTGGCACGCGCGGTGTACGGGGACACCTCCCGCGATCCGGCCGAACTGCTCGACACGGAACGCTTCCCGACGCCGGGTGCCGTGGAGGAGCACCTGCTCGGCGCGTTCGTGCCCGCCGCGTACGCCCCGGCGGGGGCGCGGGCCGGCACCGAGGCGGTGCGGGGGCTCGGGCTGCTGGCGCGGTCGCTCCAGGATCGGGACACCGGGCGGCTGGCGTGGTGGGAGCTGGACCTGCTGCTGCCGCGGGCCCTTCGGGTGTACGCGCCGGGCCTGCTGTCGCTGGCCGTGCTGTCGGCCCTGTTGCTGCCGGTCGCCCTCGCGCGGGCGGCGGGCGATCTGGCGGGGGTGGAGGACCTCGTGTCGTTGGTCGCCACGCTGGCCGGGCAGACGCTGGGCTTCGCCTTCGGTGTGGCGTGTCTGCTGCCGTCCGGCGACGACCGCCCCGGCCCGCGCTTCCTGCTCCGGCTGACGGCGCTGACCTCGGCGGTGAGCGCGCTGTTGTGGACCGGCTTCGCCTGGGTGGACGACCTGCGGTTCGGTTTCCGCTTCGGCGGGGTGACCGACGGTTGGGTCCCGGACCTGCTGGGCGGCTGTCTGTTCTCCCTGCTGTTCACCCTGTTCTTCGGGATCGCCGGGCTGCCGCAGCGGCCGGTGCCGCTCGGGCTGCCCTGGAGCGGTGCGGCGGGGCGGGCGGTGGCACGGGTCTGCGGAGGGGTGCTGCTGGTGGGCGGGGCGGGCGCGACGGGCGGTGTGCTGCTCGGCCGGACCGGCAGCCCCTGGACCGCGCTCGTCGGCACCGCCTGTGCGGCGGCCGGCACCGCGCTGCTGCTGAGCGGGAGCCACCGGGCCGGGCAGAGCGGTGCGCGTCCGCCTCGCCGCGGGCACATCGCGCGCCGGTTCGCCTCGGGGCTGGTCCGGGGCACCGCGGCCTCGCTGCTGGTGGGCGTCAGCGCCTGCTCGGCCGCGGGGGTCGCCGCCGTCGCGGTGACCGCGGTGAAGGCTCGGCCGACGGCGGATCTGGCCGGGCAGCGGATCGACGGCTGGCGGTTCGCGGCGCGCGACGGGGTCCGTACGGCCGTCACCGACCGGCCGCAACACGGCACGCTGCTGCTCCCCGGCGACGGGGCACGGCCGATCGCCTACCCCGCGGGTGCGGCTCCGCCCGACTGCACGATGCCGCTGCTGCACGACCGCAGGTGCGTCGCCTTCACGTCCCGCCGCACCGAGTTCGAGGCGCGGGACGGGGTGGTGGTGGTCCGGCTGACACTGGTCGGTGGGGGGACAGGGGTGGGAGCGCGGGGGGCGCGGGGCGCGGAGGGCCGGGAGACGCAGGGCCGGGAGACAGGGGCGCGGGACACAGAGGGTCGGCAGACGCAGGGCCGGGAAACAGGGGCGCGGGACACGAGAGGCCGTGAGATGGACGGCCGGGAGACAGCGGCCCATGACACGAAGGGCTGGGAGACGGAGGCCCGGGAGACAGCGGGCCGGACGACGGTGGCGTACGCGGCGAATCTGCGGTCCCTGCTGCCGGACGCGGCACGTCCCTGGCTGGCCCAGGGGCCGGTGCTGGGTGTGGCCGCCCGGTGTCTGCCGCCGCTGCTGGCGGCCGGGGTGCTGATCGGCGTGGTCGGCGGCTCGGTGTGCGGGGTCTACCGGGCGCTGAGCGTGCCGTCGGACGTCATGCGGGCGACCGGTCCCGGTTCCTCCTTGCGCACGGACCGCACCGCCTCCCTCACCCGCGGCGGTCTGGTCGCGCTGGTCGTCGCCGGGGTCAGTGTGCCGGTGGTGGCGCTGCCCGGCGACTGGGGCGGACTGGTGCACGTCGGAACCCAGTTGTGGCTTCCCCTGGGCACGGCGGCGCTCGCGCTGAGCGCCTGGGGCCGGTTCACGGTGGCCCGGGTGTGGCTGGCGGCGACGGGGCGGCTGCCGTGGCGGCTGATGGCGTTCCTGGAGGACGCCCACCGACGCGGGGTGCTGCGCCGGTCCGGGGCGTACTTCGAGTTCCGGCACCTGAGGCTCCAGGCCCACCTCGCGGGCCGTGACGCCGAGGCAGGGACCGCCCATGCCGCGATCCCCCGGCCGACCGACGGATCCCGGGTGGAGATGCGTGGCCCGGAGAGGCGGGACGAGGCGCGCCGTCCGGAGCGGTGAGGGCGGGACGCACTACCCGGACCGGCCAGGCAGGAAGCACCCCCCCCCGGTCAGCGGGACAGGATGCGCCACCCCGAGCGACGAACACGGGACGCACCCCCCGAACCACCGAGACGGAACCCACCCCCCGAACCAGCAAGGCAGGAAGCACCCCCCCGGTCAGCGAGACGGGATGCGCCACCCCGAGCGATCAAGGTGGGACGCGCTGCGCTTCGCGGAACCGCGAGGCGGGACGCCCCGCACGGACCCGCGTTGCGCCAGACCCCCGCGGAGCGGTCAGCGGGAAACCCCGTTCACAGAGCCGAGCTCACGACGTCACGCACGGCGTCCGGTCCCGGCAACTCTCCGCGCCGCACGATGAGTTCGCGTCCAAGGAGCAGTGCACGGCGGGACGCCGGGACCGGGTCCGGGAGGGTTGTCAGGTCGGTCAGGTGGGCGAAGCCGATGATGCGGCGGATGATTTCGGTGCCCGCGTAGCCCAGGGAGTCGGTCCAGACGCGTCCCAGGAAGCGGTCCAGGTAGGCGTCGTCGAAGAAGGTGTCGACGCGGGTCGGCCACAGACGGCGGAACTCCGTCTCGAACGCCTCCCAGGACAGGCGGAGTTGGTCGGCGTGGTCGCTCAATGTGCCGAGCGCGCGGGCCCGTTCCTCCGAGACCAGGGCGTTGGCCCAGTAGAGGCCGAGGTCGAAGCCGATGGGCCCGACGAAGGAGAACTCGGGGTCGAACACCCGGACCACGGGGGCGCCTTCACGGGCGCCGACCATGATGCTGCCGGTGTGCAGGTCGCCGTGGAGGAGGGCCTGGGCGCCGGTCATGAACAGGTGCCTGAGGTCGGCGACCTCCGTGCGGAGCACCGCGTCCGCGCGGAAGGCCGCCGCGAGGTCGTCCACGCCCTCGTGCCAGTGGTTGTGCTCGTGCTCGATGTACGGCTCGGAGAGGACCACGTCCTCGGTGATCTTGCACAGCTCCGGGCTGACCGAGGCCGCGACCAGTGCCTTGCGTTCCGCTGACGGCATGCCGAAGTCGCTGGTCGCGAAGGAGAGTTGGGCCACCAGCTCACCGACCCGGGCCGAGGTGTGGGGGCCGTACGACGCTCCCTCGTTGAGGAGGGTGCGCAGGACCTCCAGGTCCGACATGTCCTCCATCACGAGGGCGTAGTTCTCGGGGTCGTAGCCGTGGATCGCCGGGATCTTGTCGGGCGCGACCTTCGCGATCTGCTCGTAGGCGCGGGCCTCGGCGTCGGCCCGGTCCGGGTTCATCGGCCAGGACGGTCCGGCCACCCGCACCCAGGGCAGGGCCTGCTTCACGGCGAGACTGCGGCCGCCGTCCGCCGAGGACGCGAGGAAGACCCGGTTCATGTTGCCGTCGGAGACCTCCCGTACGGCGATGTCGCCCAGGTCCTCCCAGTGCCCGCGCTCACGCAGGTACGCCGGGATGTCCTCGGTCTCCAGGATGCGGTAACCCATTCGAACTCCCCTATGCGGTACGGCGCTTGGACAACGTGAAGCTGAAGACCAGGGCGAGGATGAGGACCGCGCCCTCGACGACGTCCTGGGTGTAGTAGGGCAGTCCCTTGATGGTCAGGCCGGTCGTGATGATCCCGATGAGCACCGCGCCGAGGGCCGTGCCCCAGACGTTGGGGCGGCCCCGGCCGAGGACGGACGTGCCGACCAGCGCCACGGCCACCGCCTCCAGGAGCTGCGAGGTGCCGGCGGAGACATCGCCCTGGCCGATGCGGGACGCCAGGATCAGCCCGCCGATCGAGGCGAGGACGCCGGAGAGGACGTAGGCGAGAGCCCGGTACGCGCCGACGCGGATGCCGGCCAGCCGGGAGGCCTCGGGGTTCGCGCCGATCGCGTAGAGCACCCGGCCCCAGCGGGTGCGGGCGAGGAAGACCCAGGCGGCGAGGGTCAGGCCGCCGAAGACGAGGACCGAGACGGGGATGCCGAGGACGGTGCCGCGGTCGATGCGCAGGAACCCGGCGGTGAACCTGCCGGGGGCCGTGGTGCCGTCGTCCAGGGTCATGCCCGGGGTGATCGACTGGCCGTCGACCAGGATGAGCTTGCCGCCCTGGATGACGAACATGGTGCCGAGGGTGGCGAGCATGTCGGGGATCTTCAGTACGACGATCAGCAGGGCGTTGAGCAGGCCCGCGAGGGCACCGGCCGCGAGGACGGCGACGATGGCGACCGTGCCGACCTGGTTCTGGACGACCATCGTCTGGGCGGCGACCGAGACGCCGAGCCCCGCGACGGCGCCGACGGACATGTCCATTCCGCCGACGGCCATGGTGAGGGTGACGCCGAGGCCGAGGATCGCGGCGACGGAGACATAGCGGAGGGTGTCGAGGAGGGTCGCCGACTCGCGGAAGGAGCCCTCGCTCAGCGCGAAGTACAGGAACAGCGCGACCGTGACGAAGATGAAGCCGTACTTGATGACGGCGTTCTGGACACGGACGGCGGTGCTGGTGGCGGGCGGGAGCGCCGCCTTCGTGGGGACTTCCGTGCTCTGGGTGGTGGTCATGGCGTAGTTCCTCAGGGGGCCGGGGTCACACGGACGCCGAGATGGTCTGGATGACGCGGTCGCGTTCCGCGTCCTCGCCGTACGCGTCGAGGTGGATCTCACCGGCCGCGAGCACGACGACCCGGTCGGCGACCTCCAGGACCTCGTCGACGTCGGCGGACAGGACGAGCACGGCGGCGCCCTGGGCGGCGAGGGTCCTGGCGCGGCGGCCGATGTCCCGACGGGCGCCGATGTCCACGCCTCGGAACGGCTCGTCCAGGATGAGGACACGGGGTGTCTCGGCGAGCCAGCGGCCGACGACGACCTTCTGCTGGTTGCCCCCGGACAGTTCCTCCACGGTGCTGTGCTCGTCACGGGCGACGACACCGAGGGCCTCGATGGTGTCGCGGCCGAGGGTGTCCTCCTTGGCGCGCTGCACCAGTCCGGCTTTCGAGAGCGACTTGAGGAACGGCAGCGAGATGTTCTGGGCCAGGGACCAGCCCGGGACCAGGGCGTCGGCGTGCCGGTCCTCGGGGACCAGGTGGATGCCGGCCCGGATCGCGTCCGAGGGCCGCTTCGGCGCGTACGGCTCACCGTCCAGTGCGGCGGACCCGGTGGTGAAGGGCTCGGCGCCGAACAGGCCGCGGGCCAGCTCGGTCTTGCCGGCACCCAACAGGCCCACGACACCGGTGACTTCGCCGGCGCGCAGGTCGAGGTCGAGAGGGGCGCGGCCCTCGAAGAGCCGTACGCCACGCAGCGAGAGCACGATGTCGCCTTCGGCACCCTCTCGAACGGGCCGGGCCGTGGTCGCCTCCTGGGCCTGGGCGAGCATCGCGCGCAGGGCCGCGTCCCAGTCGAAGGGCTTGGCCTGGTCCTCGGTGAGACGGCCGTCCCGCAGGACGACCAGCCGGTCGGCGAGGGCGTCGATCTCGCCGAGGCGGTGGGAGACGTAGAGGACCGCGATGCCGTCGTCACGCATCCTCTCGACGAGCGCGAAGAGGCGTTCGGCCTCGGCGGCGGACAGGGCCGAGGTCGGTTCGTCGAGGATCAGCAGCCGGGGGCGGGTAGCCAGGGCGCGGGCGAGGATCAGCAACTGGCGGTCGGAGATGCCGAGTTCGCTCACATCGCGGCGCAACACCGAGTCGCTCCAGCCGAGTTCGAGGCCCGCCTGGATCTCGCGGGCGCGGGCCAGCAGTCGGCGCCCGTTGAGGAACGGGTTGCCGCGTGCCTGCGCGAGCTCCTCGAAGACCAGGTTCTCCGCGACCGAGAGCCCCGGCACGATGCCCTCGCCGATGCGCTGGTGCACGGTCTGGATGCCCAACTGCCGGGCGGCGAGCGGGGACTGGAGTGCGGCGGGCTCACCGGCGACCCGCACCTGGCCCCCGTGACCGGTGTGCACGCCCGACAGGATCTTGATCAGCGTGGACTTGCCGGCCCCGTTCGCGCCGAGCAGCGCGACCACGCTGCCCGGGGCGATGTCGAGGGAGACGGAGGCGAGCACGGTCTTGCCGCCGAACGCCATGCTGACGTCGGTGAGGGCGACCGCGGGGACGCCCCCGGGGGCCTCAGTGGGCGACATTCGAGATCCAGTCCGCGGTCGAGACCTGGGACAGGTTCAGCGCGGGAAGGGCCGCCCGCAGCTGGTCCATGTTCTCGATCTTCTTCTCGCGCAGGAAGTCCTGGGTGATGGCGACGGCCGGGAACTCCACGGAGGACTTGTTCAGTTGACCGGCGAGTTCCAGGGCGGTCGTACGGACGACGGCGGCGCCGACCGCGGAGGGGTCGGTACCGGCCGTGGCGACCCACGGGCTGCCGGCGGCGGTCATCTGCTGGATGTCGGCGTTGGAGACGTCCGCGCCGAACACCTTCACCTTGTCCTGGAGCTTCTTGTTCTGGACGGCGAGGACGGTGCCCTTGGCGAGCTCGTCGTAGGGGGCGAAGATCCCGGTCACGTCGGAGTGCTGGGTGAGCGCGGCGGAGACCAGGGGAACGTTGTCGGTGGCCGTGGAGTCGGTGACCTTGCCGACCTTGAACTGCTGCTTCCAGCCCTGCGCGGCGAGTTCCTTCGCCCAGACGGTGTTGCGCTTGTCGAGGGCCGCGTAACCGGCCACGTTGACGTAGCCGACCTTGGCGTTCTTGCCGAGGTCCTTGGACATCACGTCGAGGACGGCCTGGGCCATGCTGGCGTCGTCCTGCTCGGTGCTGACCACGCCCTTGGTGGGGGTCTCGACGTCGTAGACGACGACCTTGATGCCCTTCTTCACGGCCTTGTCGATCTCGGGCTGGATGGTCGCCGGGAAGCCGTGGTCGATGATGATCGCCTTGGCGCCGGAGTTGATCGCCGAGGACAGGTCGGTGGCCTGCTTGGCGTTGTCGGCCTGGGCGTCGTACACCGTCAGGTCGATGCCGAGGGCCTTGGCCTGGGCCTTGGCGCCGTTGCCCCACTGCTCGAAGTAGTCGCCGGCGCCGCTCTGCCGGACCAGGGCCACCTTGACCGCGCCCGCGTTGAAGGGGGCGGGCTTCTTGCCGGTGGCCGCCGAGGCGGAGGCGGCGGTGTCGCCGGTGTTCTTCGACGCGTCCGTGGACTGCGAGCAGCCGGAGAGCACGAGGGCGGACACGGACGCGAGGGACAGCGCGGCGAGGGGAAGACGGGTGCGGGACATGAAGGGCTCCAGGGGCGGGGTGGTGCGGAGGGGATGAAGGAGGTCAGTGCGTGGCCCGGAGCGGGGACATGGGCATGCGCCGACGCGTCTGCGGCGGGCAGGGCGCGCCCGGATCGGGGCGCGAGGGGGCTCCGGGAGGGGTCAGCGACAGCTGGCTGTGGTCGACCGGAGCAAGTCCACGTACAGCCGCCGCACGAGCAGCAGCGTCTTCATATGCAGATCATGAGAACGATTTCAGCCATGCGTCAAATGTTTTGGAACCGCTTTCTCAGCAGGTGAGACAACGACTACGTCACACCCGGTGCAGGTCACGACGCCGGTTACCATCACAAGACCGGCACCCGACCCGGCACAGTGAGGCCCCGATGACGACAGCTGGCGCGAAAGCGACGCACATGCCCCGCATGCGCCGCTGTTGCCGCGCGCTGTGTCGCGGCTGACCGAGCGCCGCCGTCCGCCCGTCGCCGTCCCTCTTCCTCCCCCGCCCGTCCGGTGCTTGTCTCGGTATCCGGACGTTCCTTCCAGACTCCTGGAGTTGTTCTCATGACGCTGCTGACCACCTGGTCCGAGTCCGGCCCCGAGACCCTGGTCCGCCGCACCTCGGACCCCGCCGAGATCGCCGAGGCGCTGAAGCCGCTGGGCGTGCGCTACGAGCAGTGGCCGGTCCGCGAGGACGTCCCGTTCGACGCCGACAGCGAGACCGTGTTCGCCGCGTACGGCCCCGAGATCGACAAGCTGAACGCCGAGGAGGGCTTCACCACGGTCGACGTCCTCGGTCTGCACCCCAGCGACGACCCGGAGTTCCCGGCGAAGGCCAAGGCGGCCCGGGAGAAGTTCCTCCAGGAGCACACCCACGACGACGATGACGAGGTGCGCTTCTTCGTCTCGGGCTCCGGCATCTTCTACCTGCACGTGAACGGCGAGGTGCACGCGGTCCTCTGCGAGAAGGGCGACCTGCTGGGCGTGCCGCGCGGCACCACCCACTGGTTCGACATGGGTACGAACCCGTCCTTCACCGCCATCCGTTTCTTCCACGAGGAGGACGGCTGGATCGGCAACTTCACCGGTTCCACGATCGCCTCCCGCTTCCCGGACTACGACACCATCGCCGCCGGACACCACGCGTGAGCCTGCACTACGACGTGGACGCCGTGGTGCTCGACATCGAGGGCACCACGAGCGCCACGGGCTTCGTCGTCGACGTGCTGTACCCGTACTCGCGCGCACGGTTCGCCGCGCTGCTCGCCGAGCGGTCCGGGGACCCGGAGGTGGCGCGGGCGGTGGCCCGGGTGCGCGAGGAGATCGGCGAACCGGACGCCGACGCCGCACGGGTCGAGAAGGCGCTCAACTCCTGGCTCGACGAGGACCGCAAGGCGACCCCGCTGAAGACGCTCCAGGGCCTCATCTGGTCCGAGGGCTTCGCCCGGGGCGACCTCGTCTCGCACTTCTACGACGACGTCGTACCGGAGTTGCGCGCCTGGCACGCCTCGGGCGTACGGCTGTACGTCTACTCCTCGGGGTCCGTGGCTGCGCAGCGGGCGTGGTTCAGCAACAGCCCCGAGGGCGACCTCACTTCACTTCTCTCGGGGCTCTACGACACCGAGAGCGCCGGACCCAAGCAGGACCCGGAGTCGTACCACCGGATCGCGCGGGCGACCGGTCTGGCCGGGGACCGTCTGCTGTTCCTCTCCGACCGGCCCGGCGAACTGGACGCGGCCCGCGCGGCGGGCTGGCACGCCGTCGGGGTACAGCGGCCCGGGGAGCCGTATTTCGAGCAAGGCGTCGGCGACCACACCGCGGTGGGGACGTTCGACGAGATCACCGTTTCTAGGAGCACCACGTGACCGCCGACATCAGCGCCCTCGACCTGGAAGAGGCGGGGGCGGTCCTCGCCGCCGAGTCCGCCCGGTTCGCCTCCTTCGGCTGGATGCGGGGGACCTCCGGCAACCTGTCCGTGGTGCTCTCCCGGGATCCGCTGCGGCTCGCCGTCACCGCCAGCGGCCACGACAAGGGTGAACTGACGCCCGCGGACGTGGTGTTGGTGGACGGGCAGGGGGCTGCCGTACAGGGTGGGAAGCCGTCCGCCGAGGCCGAGCTGCACGCGCGTGTGGCCGCGCTCACCGGGGCCGGTGCCGTGGTCCATGTGCACACCGTGGCCTCGGTGGCCATGGGCAGGCGGGAGCCCGGCGGGATCGTCTTCAGCGACCTGGAGATGCTCAAGGGGGTCGGCCGGCCCGCGCACGACGTCGAGGTGACCCTGCCGGTCATCGCCAACAGCCAGGACATGAAGGTGCTCGGGGACCGCCTGGAGGAGGCGCGGAACCCGCGGATGCCGGCGGTGGTCGTGGCCGGGCACGGGCTGTACGTGTGGGGCGCCGATCCGCGCCAGGCCCGGCATCACACCGAAGTGGTGGAGTGGCTGCTGGAGTTGGAGCTCACCGGCCGCTGAGACAGCGAAAGGGGGTCCCCGGGTTGGGGGACCCCCTCTTCTTTCGTATCGACCGGCTACTTCAGCCGGTCGCCCGGGAGTTCACCGGCCGAGACCTCCAGCACACCGCGCTCGGTCACCAGGCCCGTCACGAGCCGCCCGGGGGTCACGTCGAACGCCGGGTTGTGGCCGCGGGACTCGGCGGGAGCCGTCCGGACGCCGGCCCACTCCAACACCTCCGACTCCCCTCGGAGTTCGATGTGGATGTCGTCGCCGGTCGCGGTGGACAGGTCCACCGTGGTCGTCGGTGCCGCCACCAGGAAGGGGATGCCCGCGTCGGCGCAGGCGAGGGCCACGCCCACCGTGCCCACCTTGTTCGCCGTGTCGCCGTTCGCCGCGATGCGGTCCGCCCCGACGATCGCCGCGTCGACCTCGCCGCGCAGGATCGTGCCCGCGGCGGCCCCGTCGGCCTGGACCCAGTGCGGGATGCCCTCCTGGACCAACTCCCAGGCGGTGAGCCGGGATCCCTGGAGCAGGGGGCGCGTCTCGTCGGCGTAGACGACCTCCAGGCGGCCGCGCGCGTGGAGTTCGCGGACGACACCGAGGGCCGTACCCCAGCCCGCCGTGGCGAGCGCACCCGTGTTGCAGTGCGTGAGGATCCGCAACGGCCGGTCCCCGCCGACCCGTTCGAGCAGCCAGTCGGCGCCGAACGCGCCCATCGCGCGGTTCGCGGCGACGTCCTCCCGCTGCACGGCGGCGGCCTCCTCCAGCACCGCGTCGAGCCCCTCCTCGAAGCGGGTCATGACCCGGTCCACGCACACCATGAGATTGACGGCGGTGGGCCGGGCCTCGCGGACGCGGGCGACGGCCGCGCGCACCTCGGACTCCGACCAGCCCTCCCGCTCCCCCTCCAGCAGCGCGAGAGCGACGCCGTAACCCCCCGCCGCGCCGATGGCGGGCGCGCCCCGCACCACGAGACGCTGGATCGCGTCGACCAGGGTGTCCACATCGTGGACATCCACCGTCTCGGTGCGGTGCGGCAGCAGTGTCTGGTCGATGAGCGCGAGGCTGGATCCGGTCCATTCGACGGCGCGCAATTCCTGGGGCATTTCGGGACACTCCTGATGTTCCGGTGGCTCTCGCCACCGTACATGACCTGGGCGAACCATAGTTCGAGACAGTCGAGCAGGTGTCTGGAAACGGGTGTTAAAGTCCAGCACCCAGTCCGCAGACCGAGACGAAGGAGGAAGCCAGTGCTGCTGACCAAGCGCCGTTTCCTCGACTTCGGCCGGTGTGCCGGCGACTGCTGTCGACGCTGAGCCTTCCCCACGCCCGTCGCGCTTCTCACCCTCACCCGCTCACCGCCGAGCGTGGTCCTCGCCGTACCCCGGAAGGTCCCGATGTTCCGCAGAAACCGCCGTACCCTGCAGGTCGCCGCCGCCACCGCGCTCCTGGTCACCGCCGCCACGGCCTGCAACGCCGCCGCCAAGGACGACGCCTCCGATGCCGCGAGCGGCGGCAGCGGCACGTCGTTCACCCTGGTCACGCCGGACGCGGTGGGGCAGAACGAGTTCCTGAAGCTCGCCGTGACCGGCGTCAAGGCCGCGGCGAAGCAGCACGACGGCACGCAGAAGGTCTACGAGTCCACGGACACCGCCTCCCAGCAGCAGAACGTGCAGGCCGCCGTGGACGCGAAGCCGGACGTCATCGTGCTGGTCGGCTTCGAGTTCGCCGACCTCGTGGCGCAGCAGGCGCAGAAGAACCCGAAGCAGCAGTTCCTGATCATCGACGCTTGCACGAACAAGGCGTTCAAGAACGTCAGTTGCGCGGTCTTCCGCGAGCACGAGGGCGTCTACCTCGCGGGCGCGGAGGCGGGTCTGCTCAGCAAGTCGGGCAAGGTCGGCGCGGTCGACGTCCTCGACACGCCCCAGTTCCGCCGCTACAGCGACCCGTTCGCGGCCGGCGCCAAGATGGTGGCGCCGAAGACCGCCACGGGCACCCGCTTCGTCGGCGGCCAGTCCCCCTTCGACGACTCGGCCCGCGCCAAGGAGCAGGCGAACACCCTGCTCTCGCAGGGCTACGACCAGATCATGGCGGCGGCCGCGGCCGGCAACTACGGCGTCTTCGAGGCCGCGAAGGCCAAGGGCGCGTTCGCGTACGGCGTCGACGTCAACCAGTGCCCCTCGGCGCCCGGCACGGTCGTCGACAACGTGATCAAGCGCACGGACATCGCCGTCGAGAAGGGCATCGAGTCGGTCCTGGCCGGGAAGGCGGGCACGACGGTGTCGTACGGCCTGAAGGAGGGCGGTATCAGCCTCACGGGTCTGGAGGCGGGCGTCGACTCCTCGAAGTGCGTGATCGCCGACCACAAGGACGTCCTCGCCAAGGTGAAGGACCTGCGCGACCAGATCGTCGCCGGGAAGCTGACGGTCGATGACCCCGCCGCGAGCTGAACCCGCCGAGTCGCGGGACGTCGCCGTCGAGCTCCGGGGCATCACCAAGCGGTTCCCCGGCACGCTCGCCAACGACTCCGTCGACCTGACCGTCCGCCGCGGCGAGATCCACGCCCTGATGGGTGAGAACGGCGCGGGCAAGTCCACGCTCATGTCGGTCCTGTACGGCATGGAGGTCCCGGATTCCGGGACGATCCGTATCGAGGGGCGGGACGTCACCTTCGGCAGCCCGTCCGACGCGATGGCCGCCGGGCTCGGCATGGTCCACCAGAGCTTCAAGCTGTTCGACTCGCTGACGGTCGCCGAGAACGTCGTCTACGCCGCCGAGCCGCGCCGCTTCGGCCTGGTGGACCGGGCCGCGGCCCGCCGCCGGGTGCGTGAGCTGGCCGAGGAGCACGGTCTGGCCGTCGATCCGGACGCGCGGGTGGGCGACCTGCCCGTCGGGCTGCGCCAGCGGGTGGAGATCCTCAAGCTGCTGCACCGCGGCGCCCGCACCCTGATCCTCGACGAGCCGACCGCGGTGCTCACGCCCGCCGAGGCCGACGGCCTCTTCGCCGTGCTCAAGTCGCTTGCCGCACAGGGCCGTACGGTGATCCTCGTCACGCACAAGCTGCGCGAGGTGCTGGAGGGCAGCGACCGCGTGACCGTGCTGCGGGACGGGCGGGTGGTGGCCCGGCTGGTCACCGCTCGGACGTCCGCCGACGAGATCGCGGCCGCGATGACGGGCCGCGCGGTGGAGCTGGACCGCATCCACGCGCCGGGCACCGCGGGTGACGTGGTGCTGGACGTGGCCGGGCTCGCGACTCCCGGGGTCCACGGGGCCGAACTCACCGTCCGCGCGGGCGAGATCGTCGGCATCGCGGGCGTCGCCGGCAACGGACAGGGCGAGTTGGTCGAGGCCCTGGCCGGGCTGCGTCCGGTCACGGCCGGCCGGGTGACGCTCAAGGGCGACGACATCACCCACGCCTCGGCCACCGAACGCCGTCTCAAGGGCCTGGCGTACGTCCCCGAGGACCGGCACGCGGTCGGTACGGCCCCTGCCGCGTCCGTCGCCGACAACCTCGCGATGGGACACCACCGCACGTCCCTGTCGCACCGCGGGCTGCTGCCTCCGGCGTCCGTCCGGGCGCACGCGCGGCGGCTGATCGAACGCTTCGGCATCAAGGCCTCCACGCCCGACGTACCGGCCTCCGCGCTGTCCGGCGGCAACCTCCAGAAGCTGCTGATCGGCCGCGAACTCGCCCATGACGCGCCGCTGTTGCTGGTCGAGCAGCCCACGCGCGGGGTCGACATCGGCGCGATCCAGAACATCCACGACCAGCTGATCGCCTACCGCGACGCCGGTCACGCGGTCCTTCTCGTCTCGGCCGAACTCAGCGAGATCCGGGGGCTCGCGGACCGGGTCCTGGTGATGTACGAGGGCCGGATCACGGCGTCGTACGACAAGTCCGATGCGGACGAACGGACGTTGGGGCTCGCGATGGCGGGCGGCATGAGCGAGCAAAGGGAAGCCGCCGACTGACATGAATCCTTTCCTGCGACGAACCCGGGGAGCCCTGCGCTCCCCCGTCACCTTCTCCGTGCTCGCGGGCGTCCTCATCGGCGCGCTCTTCCTCGTCGGCACCGGCGCGGACCCGGTCACGGCGTACGAGGCGGTCCTGACCGGCTCGTTGGGCGCCGACGGCATCGGCTCCACGCTCTCCACCGGCACCAGTGTGCTCGGCATGGCGCTCGCGCTGGCGATCCCGCTGCGGGCCGGATTGATCAACCTGGGCGGCGACGGGCAGATGGTGCTGGGCGGGATCACCGCGGCCGTCACCGGCCTGTACTCGCCGCTGCCGGCGCCCCTGACCGTCGTGCTCGCCCTGCTCGCCGGCATGGCGGCGGGCGCCGCGTACGCCGCCCTGGCCGCCCTGTGCGAGAACCGGCTCGGCGTCCCGCTCCTGGTCAGCAGCCTGCTGCTGAGCTATCCGGCGGTCTCGCTCGCCTCCTACCTGGCGCGCTATCCGCTCAAGGAGCCCGGCTCCAGCCTCCCGCAGACCCGGGCCCTGCCCGACGGGGTGGCGCTGCCCGCGTTCGGCGACTCGACGGTGACGGTCGGGCTGCTGCTCGTCGTCCTCGCCGCGGCGGCCTACTGGTTCACGGACCGACGGACCGCCTTCGGGTACGAGATCCGCATGACCGGCCTCAACTCCCGCTTCTCCGCGTACGCCGGGGTCGAACGACGGGGTCTGACACTGAGGTTGATGTCGATATCGGGCGCGCTCGCCGGACTCGTGGGCGCGATCGGGGTGTTGAGCTTCCCGTACCGCTTCGTCGACGGCTCGCTCACCGCACCCGGCTACACCTGGACGGGACTCACGGCCGCGCTGCTCGCGACGGCCGCCCCGATCGGCACGGTGGTCTCGTCGTTCTTCTTCGCCGTCCTCCAGGTCGGCGGGCTCGCGATGGAGCGGACGACCGAGGTGCCGCGCGAGCTGACCCAGGTGCTCCAGGCCATCGTGATCGTGTTCCTCGCGGCCCGACTGCGGTTCCCCGGACGGTGGTTCAACCGCAGCAAGGAGGCGGTGTGATGTTCTTCGACTCGGATCTGCTGATGTCGGCGCTGCGCGCCCTCACCCCGATCCTGCTGGCCGCGCTCGGCGGCGCGGTCTGCGAACGGGCTGGCGTGTTCAACATCGGCCTCGAAGGCATGATGCTGATGGGCTGTTTCACGTCGGTCGCCACCAGCTGGTTCACCGGCAGCGCCTGGCTCGGCGTGCCGGCCGCGGCCCTCGCGGCCGCCGCATACTCGCTGATCCTGGCGGTCGGCGCGGTCACCCTGCGCGGGGACGCGGTGGTGCTGGGCGTGGCCATGAATCTCCTGGCCGTCGGCCTGACCGGCTTCCTCCTGCGTACGGTCTTCGGTGTGCAGGGCACTTTTGACGATCCGTCACTGGCCGGGCTGCCGTTGGTCGGTGGCTTCACGCCGCTCACCTATCTGTCGTGGGCGGCGGTCGCCGTGGCCGCGGTGCTGCTCTCGCGGCACGTGTGGGGGCTCAGGCTGCGCGGGGTCGGCGAGGCCCCGGACGCGGCGGCGACACTGGGCGTGAGCCCGGCGAGGTACAAGTACGCGGCCGTGCTGCTCTCCGGAGTCCTGTGCGGGCTCGCCGGGGCCCAACTCGCCCTCGGCAACGTCACCTTGTTCACCGAGAACATGACCGCGGGCCGCGGCTGGATCGCCGTCGTCGCGGTCATGCTCGGCCGCGCGGCCCCCGTCGGTGTGCTGCTCGCCGCGCTGCTCTTCGGTCTCGCCGAAGCGGCCGGCTTCCGTCTCCAGGGCCTCGGTCTGCCCCAGCAGGCGACCGACGCCGCGCCCTACGTCGTCACGCTGGGCGCCCTCTTCCTCACGACGGCCCGTCGCCGTCGCCGTACCCCTTCTCCGTCCGGAGCCGCCTCATGAGCCAGGATCAGCCAGACCTCCTTCCCGTCACCCGCATACCGCGCACCGGCCTTCCGGAGCACGCCGTCGTCGTCGGCGACCCGGCCCGCGCGGCCGCGGTCGCCGCCCTGCTCGACGGTGCCGAGGAGGTGTCGTACCACCGCGAGTACCGGGTCTTCAGCGGGAGTTGGAAGGGCGTGCCGGTCGTCGTCGCCTCGCACGGTGTGGGCGGTCCCGGTGCGATCCTGCTGTTCCAGGAGCTGGCGGACGCGGGGGTCCGCACGATCCTGCGGTTCGGTACGGCGGGCGCGATGAAGCCCGGCATCGGCGACGGCGACCTCGTCATCGCGGAGGCGGCCGTACGGGACGACGGGGTGACCCAGCAGCTGCTGCCGCCCGAGTACCCGGCGGTCTCCTCCCCCGAGGCGGTCCTCGCGCTCCAGCGCGCGGCCCGTGAGACGGGAGCCCCGCACCACCGCGGCATCGTCTGGACCCGGGCCGCGTTCCAGCCCGGGCTCCTCCCGCTCTTCTCCTACGACGGTGCCGGGCTCGCGGCGATCGAGATGGAGCTGTCCGCGCTGCTGGTCACCGCCTCGCTGCGGGGGCTCGTCGCGGGCGGTGTGCTCGTGGTCGACGGGGCGAACGCGGACGAGCTGGTCGACGACGAGGGCACCAGCGTGTACGACCCGCACCGCGAGGTCGTCGCGGCCGGTGTCGAACGGGGCGCGGTGGTCTCGCTGGAGGCGCTGCGACTGCTCGCGGAGGGGAACACGCTGTGAACATCGACCTGTTGGTGCACGGCGGTGCCGTCCTGACGGTCGACGAGGCGGGAACCGTGGTGCACAGTGGTGCCGTCGCCGTGCACGAGGGCGAGATAGTGGCCGTCGGTCAGGCGGAAGAGCTGTGTACCCGGTTCACAGCCGACGAGTCCATCGACGCGAGTGACTGTCTCGTCCTGCCGGGCCTTGTGAACACGCACACCCACCTGGCGATGACCCTGTTGCGCGGCCGCGCCGACGACGTGACCCTCCAGGGGTTCCTGGAGCGGGTGCTGCCCGCGGAGGCCGAGCTGCTCGCGCCGAAGAACGTGGCGGCGGCCGTGCGACTGGCGATCGCCGAGAGCGTGCGGGCGGGGGTGACCTCGGCGCTCGACATGTACTGGTTCCACGAGGCGGCCGAGCGGGCGGCCCGGGAGGCAGGCTGGCGGCTGCACTCGGGGCCCACCTTCATGGACGTGCCGGAGCCGCCCGACGGCCGCCCGTACGAGGAGCGGCTCGGGTGGGCCCGGCGGGACCTGGAGGCGCGCGGTGCGGCACGGCCCGGCCGCCGGCCCGTCGTCTTCGCACACTCCGCCTACACGCTCTCCCCGGACCAGCTGACCGAGATCGCCGCCCTGGCCTGGGAGTTCGGGGCGCTGCTGCACATCCACGCGGCGGAGAACGCCACCGAGGTCGCCACCGTCGAGGTGCGGTACGGCAAGCGGCCGGTCGAGCTGCTGGACTCGCTCGGTGTCCTCGGCCCCGACCTGCTGCTCGCGCACGCCGTCGACCTCACCGGCCCGGAGATCGCGGCGCTGGCCCGCACCGGCACCGCGGTCGCCCACTGTCCGGTCTCGAACCTGAAGCTGGGCTGCGGGATCGCGCCGGTGCCCCGGCTGCTGAGCGCCGGGGTCACCGTCGGGCTCGGCACGGACGGGGCCGTCAGCTCCAACTCGCTGGACGTGCTGGGGGCCGTACGGCAGGCGGCGCTGGTGCACAAGGCGGACGGTGACCCGACGGCGGTCGGTGCCGAGCGGGCCGTACGCATGGCGACGATCGAGGGCGCCCGGGCGCTGGGCCTCGCGGAGCACCTGGGGTCGCTGGAGAGGGGCAAGCGGGCCGATCTGATCGTCCTGGACCTGAACGCCCCGCATCTGCGGCCGCTGCACGACCCCTGGTCGACGCTGGCGTACGCGGCGCACTCGGCGGATGTCCGCGACACCGTCGTGGACGGGCGGGTGCTGATGCGGGACCGTGAGCTGCGCACGCTCGACGAGCGGGCCGTGATCGCGGATCTGGAGGCGCTCGTCTGAGCAGGCCGCATAATGTGCTGAGACATCCGACGTCTCAGCGCAGTGCGGGGCGAGAAGGAGGCCGACATGGCTGTCACCGACGAGGCGATCGAGAAGATCAAGGGCATGATCGTCTCCGGCGCGCTGCGCCCCGGCGACCGGCTCCCCAAGGAGAGCGAACTCGCCTCCGAACTGGGGCTGTCCCGCAACTCGCTGCGCGAGGCCGTGCGGGCGCTGTCGCTCATCCGGATCCTGGACGTCCGGCAGGGC
Source organism: Streptomyces sp. LS-MS-L19 (assembly GCF_058382285.1). NCBI lineage: Bacteria > Bacillati > Actinomycetota > Actinomycetes > Kitasatosporales > Streptomycetaceae > Streptomyces > Streptomyces sp. LS-MS-L19. The sequence goes on from NZ_JBYCLL010000001.1 coordinate 1,967,778, forward strand.
GACGGCACCTATGTGACCAGCCTGGACCCGCAACTCCTGCTGGAGGCGCTGAGCTTCGTCGTGGACTTCCACCGCGACGACACCGTCCTGGAGTTCCTCGCGGTGCGCCGCATCCTGGAGCCGGCCGCCACCGCGATGGCCGCCTCCCGGATCAGCGAGCAGCAACTGGACGCGCTGGGCGCCCAGTTGGACAAGCTGGGCGACAGTCCGTCGGTGGAGGAGCTGGTCGCCTGCGACCTGGACTTCCACCGCGGGATCGTGCAGAGCTCCGGCAACTCCGTGCTCTGCTCGCTGATGGACGGCCTGTCCGGGCCCACCACCCGGGCCCGGATCTGGCGCGGTCTGACCCAGGAGGACGCGGTCAGCCGCACCCTGCACGAGCACCGCGCCATCCTCGCGGCCCTGCGCGACCGCGACGCCGAGGCGGCCCGCTCGTGGGCGACCGTGCACATCGCGAGCGTGGAGCAGTGGTTGCGCTCCACGCTGTGAGCGGCCTGTGTGAAGCCTCCGAGCGGCACCGGAACGGGGGGTGTTCCGGGGTGGCTGACGGGGCAGTGATCCGTTCACTCCCCCGTGCAAGGGGGCTGCGGGCGCCCCCGCCGGACGCCGTAAGGTTGGTGCGTTAAGCGAGGGCACGTCGGAAGGAGGCGCTGGGTGATCGAGCTCGAGGGGGTTCCCGAGCTGATCGACCCGGTCATGGTGGCCGCGTTCGAGGGCTGGAACGACGCCGGCGACGCCGCCTCCACCGCGGTCGCGCATCTGGACAGGGAGTGGAAGGGCGAGGTGTTCGCGGCGCTCGACGCCGAGGACTACTACGACTTCCAGGTGAACCGCCCCACGGTGTGGCTGGACGGCGGAGTGCGCAAGATCACGTGGCCGACGACAAGGTTGTCGGTGGTCCGCGTCGGCGGTGACAAGCCGCGCGATCTCGTACTCGTCCGAGGTATCGAACCGTCGATGCGGTGGCGGTCGTTCTGCAACGAGCTGCTGGGCTTCGCCCACGAACTGGGCGTGGAGCTGGTGGTGATCCTGGGCGCGCTGCTCGGCGACACCCCGCACACCCGCCCGGTGCCGATCAGCGGGACCACGTCCGATCCGGACCTGGCCCAGCGGATGGACCTGGAGGAGACCAAGTACGAGGGCCCCACGGGCATCGTCGGCATCCTCCAGGAGGCGTGCACCCACGCGGGCGTGCCCGCGGTGTCGCTGTGGGCGGCCGTACCGCACTACGTGTCGCAGCCGCCGAACCCGAAGGCGACGCTGGCCCTCCTGAACCGTCTGGAGGACCTGATCGACGTACGGATCCCGCTGGGCGAGCTGGCCGAGGACGCGCGCGCGTGGCAGGTGGGCGTGGACCAGCTGGCCGCCGAGGACACCGAGGTCGCGGAGTACGTCCAGACGCTGGAGGAGGCCCGGGACACCGCGGAGCTGCCGGAGGCCTCGGGCGAGGCGATCGCCCGGGAGTTCGAGCGGTATCTGCGGCGCCGGGACGGCGGCCAGCCGGGTCAGCCGGGCGGGCACGCGACCGCGGACGGCAGTGACAGCACGGCCTATCTGCGGGACGCTCCCGGGGGCCGTACGAAGCCGCCCAAGCCGCCGAGGCCGGAGACCGACCGGGACACCGACGCGGACGCGGAGACGGGCACGGAGACCGGTACCGGGGCCGAGCCGGACGACGGGGACTCGGCGTCGGAGGACTGAGCCGGACGACGGGGACTCCTTGTCGGAGGACTGAGCCGGACGACGGGGACTCCTTGTCGGAGGACTGAGCCGGTGAGGGCGGTGCGCGGTGTCCGGCGCATCGCCCTCCGGCGTGTCAGACCTGGTCGACCGCCACCACGTCGTAGTCGGTGGTCGGCGTCGGCTCCACGTCGAAGCGCGCGTTGGGCAGGTACAGGCGCCTGCCCCAGGCGGCGACCGTGGTCGGGATGCGGAAGCGCGGGTCGGTGATCCGGGTGAGCGCGGTGCCCCGGGTGCCGGCGTCGTTCAGCCGGAACACGTCGATCGCGTTCTGCTGCTGCTGGACGGCGTAGAGGATCCGGCCGAGCAGCAACAGCCCGTCGCCGTTGGGGAGTTTCGCCCCGCCCAGGTCGACGGCGCGGGCGGCGCCGGTGCGCGGATCGACCCGCATGAGTCCGCCGCCGTTCGCGAAGCCGTTCACCACGAGCAGCGCCCGGCCGTCGGGGGTGCGTTCGATGCCGTTGGCCGTGAAGTCGGGTCCCTGCTGCCAGTCCCCGGACAGGGGTACGGTCGTCACCGCGCCCTTGGCCAGCTTGTAGAGCACCGGCTTGAAGGAGTCGGTGAACCAGGCGGCGCCCGGCGTGAGGATCACGTCGTTCACGAAGGTGCCGCCGGTGGCGTACACCTGCTCGGTCTCACCGGAGCGGGCGTCGGCGACCCGGATCTCGCCGCTGGCGCCGCCGGCGAGGAAGAGTCTGCCGTGCGCGTCGATCTTGAGGCCCACGGTCGGGCGGCCCGCGCCCTTCACGACGACCCTGCCCTGACCGGTGGCCAGGCTCGCGCGGTAGACGTCACCGTTCGCGAGAGACCCGAAGTAGCCGTACGGCTTCGAGCCGATGGTGATGCCCTCGGGCTGGAAGCCGTCGGGGAGAGGGAACTGCGCGGGCCACGCGGTGGGCCGGGTTCCGGCCGCCTGGGCGGTGCCGCCGACCAGGGCCGCTCCGGTCAGCGCGGCGGTCGTGGTCAGGAGTGTGCGACGTGCGAAGGAACGGTCTGCGGGTGCCACGGTGCGTCCTTCCGCGAGGAGGCCGGCGCGGGGCCGGCCGAACGGTCAAGCGACGCTCCCACCCCATCACATGACGGCCGTCTCCACAGCCCCTGGCCGGATTGTGACGTGACCCAACTCAACCGGTTCTCCAACCGAGTTGGCGAACGCGGTCCGGACGGGCCGACCGGGAAGGGGCGCTCCCTCGGTGGTGAGGGAGCGCCCCTTCTCGACGGCCTGCGTACGGCCTGCGTACGGCCTTCTAGAGGGCCACGCCCAGCAGCGCGTCCACGGCACGTGTCACCACTCCGGGCGCGCCGATGTCCGTGCCGCCCTGCTCCTCCTGTACGGCGGCCCAGCGGTCGACGGCGAGGAGCGCGGCGGGCGCGTCCAGGTCGTTCGCGAGGGCCTCGCGGATCTCCTCGACGAGCGCCTCGGCGGACGGTCCGTCGGGCCGGGAGACGGCGGCACGCCAGCGGCCGAGCCGGTCGACGGCGTCCTGGAGGACCTGGTCGGTCCACTCCCAGTCGGCGCGGTAGTGGTGGGCGAGCAGCGCCAGCCGGATGGCGGCGGGGTCCACGCCCTCGCGCCGCAGCTGCGACACGAAGACCAGGTTGCCCTTGGACTTGGACATCTTCTCGCCGTCGAGGGCGACCATGCCGGCGTGGACGTACGCCTTGGCCATGGGGAACTCGCCGGTGAGCACCTGGGCGTGCGAGGCGCCCATCTCGTGGTGCGGGAAGGCGAGGTCGGAGCCGCCGCCCTGGACGTCGAAGGTCATGCCGAGGTGGTCCAGGGCGATGGCGACGCACTCGATGTGCCAGCCGGGGCGGCCGCGCCCCAGGGAACCGCCGTCCCAGCTGGGCTCGCCCTCGCGGGCGGCCATCCACAGCATCGGGTCGAGGGGGTTCTTCTTGCCCGGCCGGTCGGGGTCGCCGCCGCGCTCGGCGGACAGCAGCCGCATGGCGGCCGCGTCGAGGTTCGAGACCTTGCCGAAGTTCGGGTCGGACTCGACGGAGAAGTAGACGTCCCCTTCGAGTTCGTAGGCGGCGCCGGCGTCCCGCAGCCGCTCCACGAGCGGCACGATCCCGGGTATCGCCTCGACCGCGCCGATGTAGTGCCGCGGGGGCAGCATGCGGAGCGCGGTCATGTCCTCGCGGAAGAGGGCCGTCTCCTTCTCGGCGAGGGCGGCCCAGTCGACGCTGTCCCGCTCGGCGCGCTCCAGGAGCGGGTCGTCGATGTCGGTGACGTTCTGGACGTAGTGCACCTGCCGCTTCGTGTCGAGCCACACGCGCTGCACGAGGTCGAACGCGTTGTAGGTCGCCGCGTGCCCCATGTGGGTGGCGTCGTACGGCGTGATGCCGCAGACGTAGAGACGGGCGACGGGACCGGGGTCGAGGGAGACCAGACCGCCGGTCGCGGTGTCGTGGATCCTCAGGTCGCGGCCCTGACCAGGCAGGGCGGGGACCTCGGAAGCGGGCCAGGCATGCATGTCATGAGCCTAACCGGACGGATGTTCCGTATACGAACCGGACCGGGCCGGATGGCCGGTTGGGCCTTCTTGCGCGGTACGGGCGTATGTGCAGTGTCCTGCTAGACGGGCGGCCAGGGAATGGCCGGCCACTCGCCGCTCGGTTCCGGGTGCCTGCCGGAGTCCAGCAGCGCGTCGACACGCGCGCGTGTGGCGTCCAGTTCGGCGGGCGTGATCAGGGGGGCCAGTCGGGTGGCCAGCTCTCCCGAGAGTGCCTCCCGGAGCCCTTTCAGCACGTCGACCGCCTCCCCGGTCAGGGGCTCCCCGGCCCAGCCCCACAGCAGGGTCCGCAGCTTGTTCTCGGCGTTGAAGGTCACACCGTGGTCGATGCCGTACAGGCGGCCCTCGGCGCCGGGCAGCAGATGGCCGCCCTTGCGGTCCGCGTTGTTGATCACCGCGTCGAGGACGGCGAGCCTGCGCAGCCGCTCGTCGTCGGCGTGCACCAGCAGCGCGGTCTTCCCGTCCCCGACCTCGGCGAGGCCGATGGCCTTCCAGCCCGGCTCGGGCTCCTCGGCGTCGACCAGGGCGAGCAGCTCACTTCCCGGCACGCCCTCGATCCACAGCTGGCACATGCCCTCGCCGTAGGGGCCGTCGCGCAGCACCGTGGGCGGTACGAGCCCCCAGCCGGTCGCCTCGGACACCTCGTACGCGGCGACCTCGCGCTGGGCGAGGGTGCCGTCCGGGAAGTCCCACAGGGGCCGCTCGCCGCGGACCGGCTTGTAGACACAGAGGACTTCCTGGCCCTCGTGCGCGACGGAACACTGGAGCACCGCGTTGGAGGCGTCCCGGATCTGCCCGCGTACCGTCAGCTCACCCCGGGTGAGCAGCTCTGCCGTGGTCACGCTCCGCGGCGGTATCCGTTCTGGCGCGGACATACGTGTCCTTCCGGGTCGAGCGGGAGGCTGCACAGCGGGCACGGCGGCCGCCCGGCGTTGACGACGTCCAGGGCACGCTTGGCGAAGGCTCTGGCCTGCGCGCCGGTGAGGCGCACCCGCAGCATCGGGGGCCCGTTCTCCTCGTCCTGGAGGAGCCGCTCCTCGGCCTCGGCGAGGTCCTCCTCGGAGTCGGCCTCCAGCTCGACGAGGGCCTGCGCCTCGACGATCATGCGCTGTTCCTCGCCGTCCCAGGCCAGCGCCATGGTGCCGACCCGGAACTCCTCCTCGACGGGGGTGTCGAGGGGCGCGGTGTCGGCGACGTCGGTGGGCGGCACGGCCGGCACGGAGGCGCTGCCACCGCTGCGGCGCACGACCTCGTCGAGGAGTTCGTCCATCCGCTCGGCGAGGGCGGCCACCTGCGTCTTCTCCAGGGCCACGCTGGTCACTCGGGGGCCGGCCGTGGCCTGGAGGAAGAACGTACGGCGCCCGGGCAGTCCGACCGTGCCGGCCACGAAGCGGTCCGGCGGGTCATAGAGGAACACCTGACGGGACACGTCCTGTCTCCATGGGATCGGTGTGGATTCGCGAGTACGGGAACGTCCATGTGCGAACGCGCGTGAGTGAACCGCTTCACCCTACTGCGCCCGACGATCACGGTGCGCCCGCACCACCACCGACCGGGGCGTCCCCGCCCGCCGTCTCCTCGCGCGGCACCAGGGACGCGAAGTCACCGGTGTCACCGAGGCGGACGAGGAACGGCCTCAGCCGGGTGTAGCGGATGACGGTGATGGAGCACGGTTCGACGGAGATCCTCTGGAAGAGGTCCAGATGAAGTCCGAGTGCGTCCGCCACGAGCGACTTGATGATGTCGCCGTGCGAGCACATCAGATAGACGGCGTCGGCGCCGTGATCGCGCTCCACGCGCGCGTTCCACTCGCGTACGGCCTCCGCCGCCCGGGTCTGCATCGCACGCATGGACTCGCCGCCGGGGAACGCGGCCGCCGAGGGGTGGGCCTGGACGACCTCCATGAGCGGCTCGTCCATGAGCTCGGCGAGCTTGCGGCCGGACCAGTCGCCGTAGTGGCACTCCCCGATCCGCTCCTCGCTGTGCACGGCGAGGCCGGGGCGGGCGTCGAGCAGCGGGCGGACCGTCTCCTGGCAGCGCTGGAGGGGGCTGGCGACCACCTCGGAGATCGGCACGCCCTCGAGCCGGCCGGGCAGCGCGGCGGCCTGTGCGGCGCCGCGCTCGTCCAGGGCGACCCCGGGCGTCCACCCGGCGAGCAGTCCCTCGGTGTTCGCGGTGGATCGTCCGTGCCTGACAAGGATCAACGTGGGCATGCGGCAAGGGTAGGCGTACACCGGAATGTCATGTCCTTCGAGCGACGGGAGAACACGCTCCGTGATCGTCGACTGTGCCATCTACCGGGAGGGACACCGGACCGAGGGGCCTGAGGACCTGTCGGACGCGCTGGACGAGGCGCGATCGGCGGGCGGGTTCGTGTGGATCGGTCTGCACGAGCCCTCGGAGAAGGAGTTCGAGCTGGTCACCAAGGAGTTCGGGCTGCATCCGCTGGCCGTGGAGGACGCCCTCAAGGCGCATCAGCGGCCCAAGCTGGAGGTCTACGACGACTCGCTGTTCGTGGTCCTCAAGCCGGTCGTGTACGAGCCGGAGAGCGACGCCGTCTCGACCGGTGAGGTCATGCTCTTCCTCGGCGACGGCTTCGTCGTGACGGTCCGTCACGGTGTGGGGTCGCCGCTGAAGGCCGTACGGGAGCGTCTGGAGCACGAGCCGAAGCTGCTCGGCAAGGGACCCACCTCGGTGCTGTACGCGGTCGCCGACGCCGTCGTGGACCACTACCTGGAGGTGGCGACGGAACTCGGGACCGACCTGGAGGAGCTGGAGGCGGAGGTGTTCTCACCGGACGGCGGCGGCTCACGGAACACCGCGTCCCGGATCTACACCTTCAAGCGGCAGATCCTGGAGTTCCGCCGGGCCACCGTCCCGCTCACCATGCCGCTGACCCGGCTCGCGGGGGTGGGGGCGTACGGCGGGACGGTGCCGTTCGTCAACGACAAGGCGCGGCCCTTCTTCAGGGACGTCAACGACCATCTCGCGCGCGTGAACGAGTCGGTGGAGGGCCTTGACCGGCTGGTGTCGGACGTCCTGTCGGCGCATCTCGCGCAGATGAGCGTGCGGCAGAACGACGACATGCGGAAGATCTCGGCGTGGGCGGCGATGGCCGCGATCCCCACGATGATCGCGGGGATCTACGGCATGAACTTCGAACACATGCCGGAGCTGCACTGGGTGTGGTCGTATCCGGCGGTGATCGCGGTGATGGGCGTCCTGGAGGTGCTGCTGTACCGGACGTTCAAGCGGCGGGGCTGGCTCTAAAGCCGGGCGTCGCGCGGCAGACGAAAATTGTCAGCCAGGCCCTCGGGGTGGTTCAGGCGAACTCGGGTGCCGAGGTCGCGGGTCCGCCGAGGGCGTCGCGGCGCTCCGGCATCCTGAGGGAGACCATGCGGCGCCAGCCCGCGGCGCGCTCGTAGGCGTAGACGGCGTGGATGCCCGCGGCGAGGAGCGCCGACTTCGCGCGCGACCAGCCGAGGATGCGGCCCATGTGGGACATCACCGCGAGGCTGACGTCCCGGTAGACGCGGATCTCGGCCAGCGCGCACTCCCTGAGGGTGCTCTGGATGGCGCGGCCGTGGCCGGCGCGGGCGAAACGGAGCAGTTCCTCGTGGCAGTAGGCGAGGTGGTTGTCCTCGTCGGCCGAGATCATCCGCACCGCGCGGCCGAGTTCGGGGTGGTCGGCGAAGTGCTTGCGCAGCAGTTCCATCTGCTCGGAGGCGCGCTGTTCGGTGACCCTGCTGTGCGCGAGGTAGGTGACGATGTCCTGCACGGTCAGCGGCTCGTCGCTCTTGAGCTTGTCGTGGGCGAGTCCGATGCCGTGCTTCTCCAGGAGCATCGTGTAGTCCGTCTCCGGGGGGACCGGGACGGGTTCGAGCCGGCGCTTCTTCAGCAGGGCGTTGAAGATCCGCCCGTGCTTGTCCTCGTCCGCTCCGTGGCGGGTGATCTTGGGGGCGAGTGCGCGCTCGCCCGGGGGCACCAGCGCGGCGATACGGGCGTTCTCCCAGCCGCCCTGGGACTCCCCGCTGGCCGCGATGGAGCAGAACAGCCGGAAGGACTCGTCGTGGTCGAGGATCTCCTGGAACAGACTCTTGGCCGAAAGCATCGTGGGGCACCTCTCTGCCGGACTCCGCGGCAATCCGCAAAGAAAGAGTCAAATGCGGCGCGAGGGGTGCTGCAACAGCTGTGTCGGACAACTCCGCCAAAAGGAGGACGGGCGGGGTCACTCCGGGGGCGTAACCGCACGGGCGCGACCGCGTTGTTTGAGGTGACGGCCGTGGCGGGGAAGACCCCCGAGCCCCCACCACGGCCGCGGAAGCCTCCGGCGGCGGGACCGGGGTCGTGAGGGTGACTGGCTTGGGCGGTGGGGCCGGGTCAGGGTGGTCGGCTTGGGTGGTGGGGCAGGGTCAGGGTGACCGGCTTGAGGGGTGGGGCCGGGTGGCGCGGAAGTGTGGGGCGGTCGGGTCGGGTGCACGCTGACCGGCCCCGGCGGTCGGGGCGGTGACACGGCAGCCTCCGGTTGGTGGACCGGTTGCACGCTGAGCCCTCTGACCATCGGACCGAATGCCACGGGAGCCGTCCGGAAGTCGGGCCGGGTACGCGCGGACTGCCTCCGGGGGGGAGGCCGGGCGCCGAGGAAGCCTTCGCTACCGCCGCCGGGCGGGACGGTTGGGCCACCGGTCGGCGGACCAGTTGCACGCCGACCGACTTCAGCAGTCGGGCCAGGCTCCGTCTTCGAGCCTCAGGGGCCGGGGGCCGGGGGGCCGGAAGGGCTCGGTCGGCGGCAGCGTGTCGTCGGAACGGAGTTGAGGCCGGGGGGCGGGGTGTACGGCCCGGACCCCGGCCGTGACCATGGGCGGGCGGCCCTGGCAGGGGCTAGGCGAGGCCCGCGCGGTCCAGGGCCTCCGTGCCGGCTCGGAGGGCCGCGAGGCGTTCGTCGAGGGTGAAGCCGGCGGGGGCCAGGGTGAGGGTGGTGACGCCGGCCGCCGCGTACTGCTTCATCCGGTCCGCGATGCGGTCCACCGACCCGAGCAGCGTCGTCTTGTCGATCAGGTCGTGCGGGATGGCGGCCGCGGCGCCGTTCTTGTCGCCGGCCAGGTACTTGTCCTGGATCTCGGCTGCCGCCGCCTCGAAGCCCATGCGCTGGGCAAGCTGGTTGTAGAAGTTCTGCTTGCGGCTGCCCATGCCGCCCACGTACAGCGCGGTGTAGGGACGGAACGTGTCGGCGAGCGCGGGCACGTCCTTGTCCTCGCCCAGGGCGAGCGGCAGGGTCGGCACGATGTCGAAGCCCTCGAGGGTCTTGCCGGCCTTCTCACGGCCCGCCCGCAGGTACTGGATCGCGGTCTCCTCCAGGTGCTCCGCGGAAGGGAAGATCAGCAGGGCGCCGTCGGCGATCTCGCCGGTCTGCTCCAGGTTCTTCGGGCCGATCGCGGCGATGTACAGCGGGATGTACTCGCGCTCGGGGTGCACGGTCAGCTTGAGCGGCTTGCCGGGACCGCCGGGCAGCGGCAGCGTCCAGTGCTGCCCCTCGTAGGACAGCCGCTCGCGCGACATGGCCTTGCGGACGATCTCGACGTACTCACGCGTGCGTGCCAGCGGCTTGTCGAACTTGACGCCGTACCAGCCCTCGGACACCTGCGGCCCCGAGACCCCGAGGCCGAGGCGGAAACGGCCGCCGGAGAGCGAGTCGAGGGTGGCCGCGGTCATCGCGGTCATGGCCGGCTGACGGGCCGGGATCTGGAAGATGGCCGAGCCGACGTCGATGCGTTCGGTCTGCGCGGCGACCCAGGTGAGCACGGTGGCCGCGTCCGAGCCGTAGGCCTCGGCGGCCCAGCAGACGGAGTACCCGAGGCGGTCGGCCTCCTTGGCGACGGCGAGATTGTCCGCGTCCATTCCGGCGCCCCAGTAGCCGAGGTTGATCCCGAGCTGCATGGCCGATTCCCCTTACCGATCAGTAACGTCCTTGTCGCAGACCTTAGCGCGGCCGGGCTCACCGGGGCAGGTCGCGGGCCGTGCCATGACGGACGCCATTCCCGCGCACCTGTCGCAATCCGTTGTCCACAGGCCCCCACGCGACAGGTTCTGGCCAGTAATCTCGGCGTTCATGGAGCAGAGGCATCTCGGCCGTACCGGCCTGCGCGTGTCCCGGATCGGACTCGGCACCCTCACCTGGGGCAGGGACACCGACGAGCACGACGCGGCGGACCTCCTGAAAACGTTCTGGGAGGCGGGCGGGACGCTGGTCGACACGGCGGACGTGTACGGCGACGGGGAGGCGGAGTACCTGCTCGGACGCCTCATAGACGGCCTGGTCCCGCGTCGGGACCTGGTCATCTCCACGAAGGCGGGCAGCGTGCCCGACCCGGACCGCCGCGTCGACGGCTCGCGCGGGCATCTGCTCTCCGCGCTGGACGACTCACTGGCCCGGCTCGGCACGGACTACGTCGACGTCTGGCACATCCACTCCTACGACCCCTGCACCCCCCTGGAGGAGACGCTCCACGCCCTCGACCTGGCCGTCAGCAGCGGCCGCGTCCGCTATGCCGGGGTGTCCAACTTCTGCGGCTGGCAGCTCGCCAAGGCGGGGACCTGGCAGCTGGCGGCGCCCGGGACGCGGACCCGGCTGGCCGCGACGCAGCTGGAGTACTCGCTGCTCCAGCGCGGGATCGAGCGCGAGGTGCTGCCGGCCGCGCTGGATCTGGGCATCGGACTGCTGCCGTCCTCGCCGCTGGGGCGCGGGGTGCTGACGGGCAAGTACCGCGGGGACGCGACACCGGCGGACTCCCGGGGGGCCTCGGAGCATCTGGCGCCCTTCGTCGCGCCCTACCTCGACGACACCGCGAGCCGCATCGTGGACGCGGTGACGACCGCTGCGGACGGGCTCGCGGTGACGCCGCTCCAGGTGGCGCTCGCATGGGTCCGGGATCGGCCGGGGGTGGCCGCCCCGATCGTCGGCGCGCGCAACTCGCAGCAGCTCACGGCGGCATTGTCAGTGGAGGCCCTTAGTCTTCCTGACGAGATCTGCCGGGCGCTCGACGATGTGTCGGCGCCCGTGCACCGCTATCCCGATCACGACTGGAGCACGCTGTGAGCACGGAGCCGGAGCCCACGGAGAACACCGATCCGGAGACGCGGGTGGCCGCGCCGGAGCCGGAGCCCGAGCCGGCTCCGCAGGGTGCGGACGCAACACCGGACGCAGCACCGGGCCCGGAGGCCGACGCCGAGGACGCCGGGGCGGAGGCCGAGGGTGAGGGAGCCGAGGCGACCGGGAGCGGGGACACCGAAGGCGACGGCGCGGACAAGGCTCAGTTGTCCGAGGCCGAGGCCGAGCTGGCGGCGCAGCGGGTCGAGCGGGAGCGGATCGCCCGGCGCAAGGCGGAGAAGCAGGGGCCCGTCGAGGCCGGGGCCAAGCTCAGCGGGAAGGCCGCCGATCTCCTCGCCGCCGTACGGGCCGTGGAGAGCGGGGCGAAGCCCGTGGCCGCCGTGTTCAGCGAGCCCGAGCCGCCGCGTCGGCCCGCGCAGGAGGCGGCACGGTCCCGGCCTGTGTCGGCGGCGGGCCGTGCCGGGGACGGGGTCGGGGTCGGCGGGGCCGTCGGCGTGGCCGCTTCTCCCGGTGGCGGCGGTTCCCCCGCCGGGCCCGGGCCCGAGGCCGTCGAGGCCGTCCGGCGGGTGCTGGCCGAGGGCGGGGCGCCGGAGGGGCTCGCACCGCAGGTGGCCGCGGTGCTCGGGGAAGGGGCCGACGCCGAGCTGCGGGCGGATCCCTGGCAGTTGCTGCGGGTCGCCGGGGTGCGGCCCGAGCAGGCCGACGGGTTCGCGCGGACCCTGCTGGGCGCGGAGTGCGCGCCGGACGACGAGCGGCGGGGGCGGGCGGTCACCGTCTGGCTCCTGGAGCAGGCGGCGCTCGCCGGGCACACCGCGCTGGAGATGCCCGCGCTCACCGCCGCGCTGGCCCAGCGGGGCGTGCCGGACACCGACGCGGCCGTACAGAGCACGATCGCCGAGGCGGAGGCCCTGGTCTTCCAGGACGCCCTCGACCCGACCGCCCCGGAGCCCGCACATCCCGTCGAGGGCGCCGAGGACGACGAGGAGGGTGCGGAGCGGCCGGTGCGGATCCTGGTCGGTCTGGAGCGCTACGCCCTCGCGGAGGAGAGCCTCGCCGACGGACTGGCCCGGTTGATCAACTCCGTGCCCAAGGAGGACGGTTCGGCCGAGGAATGGGAGCGCGCGGCCGCGTCGGCCAAGGGTTCCGCCGCCGAACTGATCCGCGCGACCGCGACACACGGCCTGGTCCTGCACACCGGAGGCGAGGCGTCCGTGGCCGAGCCGGCGGCCCTGCTGGAGGCGGCGCGGAGCCTCGGCCTGCGGGCCTGGGCGGCCACCCACAGCCCCCTGGGCCGCGACCGCTTCGGCACGCTGCTGGGAGCCGGGCGGCAGGGTGCCGCGGCCTCGCAAGGAGCCGCCCACCCCGGCGACGCCCGCCCCCACCCCTGCGACGCCCGCCCCCACTCCGGGCCCGGTCGCCCGGAGGATGCCGCGCCCCCGGAGCGCACCCCGCAAGACCAGCCCGCCGCCGACTCCCCCGCCCGCCCCGTCACCACCGTCGTCACCGTCGCCGGACTGCTCTCCGGTGCCGAAGGGCCCGGGCGGGACGGCGACGGGGCGTTCGATCTGGATGTGCTCGTCGTGCTCGACGCGCCCCAGCTGGACGTCGAGACGGCCGCGCTGCTCGTGGAGTCGCTGCCGGACGGGGCGCGGCTGGTGCTGGCCGGGGATCCGGCGGTGCTGTGGTCGGCGGGGCCCGGGCGGGTCTTCGCGGATCTGCTCGCCGCGCGGATCTGCCCGCAGGTCGCCTCGCGCACTCCGGACCCCGGGCCGCTGGGCGAGTTGGTCTCCGGGATCGGCATCGGTGAGCTGAACAAGGTCGAGGCCCCCGGCAAGGAGGTCGTGATCGTGCCGGTGCGGGACGCGGGCGAGGCCGTGCACCGTACCGTGCAGCTGGTCGCGGACTCGGTACCGCGGGCGATCGGCGTGCCCGCCGAGCAGACCCAGGTGATCACGCCGGGGCACGGCGGCGCCGCGGGCACCCGCGTGCTCAACGCGGCCCTGAAGGAGCGCCTCAACCCCGGCCCCGGCCGCTTCGGCGGCTTCGACCCCGGCGACCGCATTGCCTACTCCCCCACGCCGGGCCGTACGATCCCGGGCCACGTGGTGGGGGCCGACGCGGAGGGACTCCGGCTGAGCTGCGGCGGCGAGGACGTGGTCGTACCGAAGGAGCGGGTGGAGCAGTCCGTACGGCACGGGTGGGCCCTCACCGCGCACCAGGCGGTGGGTGGTCGCTGGCCGGCGGTGGTGGCGGTGCTGCCGGGCGACGCGGCCCAGGCCCTCACCCGCCCCTGGGTCTACACGGCCTTCGGCAGGGCGTCCCGCCACCTCTCCGTGGTCCACGGCGCGGACCAGGCCCTCCCGAGGGCGGTCGCCGAGATCCCGGCCAAGCCCCGGACGACGCGTTTGCCGACTCTCCTGGCAACACCGACGGCCACCTGACGCGCCCCAAAGGGGCGCGGGGAACTGCGCGACCAGCCACAACGAACCCGCAGGCCGCCGTCTACGGACAACACAACGGCGGCCCCGGAGCCAATCCCTCCGGGGCCGCCGTCACACACCTCAGCGCTGATCCAGATCCAACGGTTCCAGATCCTCGTCCTCGAGATCCGCCCCGTCGGCCAGGTCGTCATCGTCGTCGTCGAACACCGCGCTGACGTCGAAGCGGCACACCACCCGCTCCACATCCACCTGCTCGAACGGCGCCTCCAGCCACTCCCCCGGCTCGGCCGGTTCGTCCGCCGCGGTCACCCACAGCGTGGAGTCGCCCTCCTCCAGGCCGAACTCCTTGTGCCGGGAGGCGATCTCGTCGGGCTCGAACTCCCCGAAGAGCACGCTCAGGGCGCCGTGCACGGTGCCGGAGGCCTCCGTGCCGAGACTCTCGTCGGCCGCCTCGACGCGCTGGGCCTGGGCCAGCAACCGCTGCGGCTCCGCCACCGAGTAGTCGCGGCGGATCAGCACGCTGAGCGCGTTCGGCTCCTCGGGGCCGGTGTAGGGCGGGGCGTCGTCCGCGCCGGGGATCTCGAAAGGGGTGACCTCGTCGTAACGGTCGTAGAGCAGCTCGTCGTACACCTCGGCGGCCGCGGCCAGTTCGTTGAAGGCCTCGTAGACGGCCGGGTCGTCCTCCCCCGACCTCCGTTCGACCGCGGCCAGGTGGCGGTCGAGCGCGGTCTTGACCGCCTCGGCGGCGGCACGTACCTCGGCAGCGGTGGGCTGCACAGCATCAGACATAGTGCAGACGCTATCCGTACCGGGCCCCGGCCCGCACAATAGATGCGATGCCGGAATACGAATTTGTCGACGTGTACGTACCGCGCGGGGTCTCCCGCAAGGACGCCACACGCCTGCTGACGGACCATGCCGAGTACGGACACTGGGAGTTGGACCGACTGAGCCTGATGCGCGACGGCAGCCGCAGGGTGCGGTTGCGCCGGCGGATCATCCGCCAGGTGCGTGCCACGTGGTGAGACAGTACGAACGGAGCGGGCCCCGCCGAGGCGGGGCCCGCTCCGTTTCACGCGGTCTGCCCTACGCGGAGGCGCGGGCCTTGCGGTAGAGCACCGCGCCGGCCAGGAGCGCTCCGGCGCCCACGGGGACGGCCAGCCCGATCGGCAGGTCACTGCCGGTCCGGGCGAGCTGCGCGCTGCCCAGGGGCTGGGTCACCGTCTGGGTGCCCGGGTGGTTGCCATGGGTGCCGCCACCGGGAGTGCCGTGCGGAGTGATCGGGGATCCGGGCGGACCGGGCTCCACGGGGCTTCCGGGGTGCCCCGGGGTGCCGGGCTGTTCCGGGGATCCGGGGGGAGTCTGGTGGCCGCCACCGGGCGGGAGGTGCCCGCCGGAGCCGTTGCCGCAGGCGTTGCCCATGGCGGGGTTGCCGATGCCGATGACATCGACGCTGTTGCCGCAGACGTTCACGGGAACGTCGATCGGGACCTCGACGTGGTTGCCCGACCCCACGCCGGGCGAGCCACCGGTGTGACCACCGGCGTGCGAGCCCCCACCGGAGCCGCCGTGACCGCCGTGGCCGCCCGAGCCTCCGGATCCGCCGTGCCCACCGTGACCCTGGCCGCCGTGGCTCCCGTGTCCTCCGGAGCCGCCAGAGTCGCCGTATCCGCCCGAGTCGCCGTAGCCGCCGGGCGATCCGTGGCCTCCGCCCCGGCTGCCGCCCTTGTTGCCGCCCTTGTTGCCGCAGCTGTTGCCCATCGCGGGGTTGAGGACCCCGACGACGTCCACGGTGTTGCCGCAGGCGTTGACCGGCGCGTGCACCGGCGCGGAGACCGTGTTGCCCGACAGCACGCCGGGTGAGTTCGCGCTCGATCCGCTCGCGCCCGCGTCCGCGTGGGCGGCGCCTCCCGCGGCGGCGATCACGCCGGTCGCGGCCGCCACTGTCATCAGGCCCTTACGGGTGACTTGTCGCATGTACTGATTCCCTGCCTTCGACCTTGTCTCGAAATACCGCTTCAGCGCGGTTCTTTTCTTTTCGAAAAGGCCGGTCGGCCCCGGAGCGCATGGCGTGCGCTCCGGGGCCGACGGGCTCAGCCCTGTTTAACTGAGGGCGAGGCACAACGTCACTTGTTGATGCACGTGTTGCCGAAGGCGGGGTTCAGCAGACCGATCACGGAAACCGTGTTGCCGCAGACGTTCACCGGGACGTGCACGGGAACCTGGACGACGTTGCCGGACAGCACGCCCGGGGAGCCCACGGCGGCACCCTGCGCACCCGCATCGGCGACGGCAAGGCCCGCGCCCGCCAGAACCAGGCCACCAGTGGCAGCCGCAGCGGCGACGACCTTCTTGATCATTGTTCCTCCTTGTTGGCAATGCGATCCCAAGTAGCGGATCGCATCACCTGTAACGAGGAGGGAGTAATGGGGATACGAGCTTATGAGCGCATTCACTCTTCCCGGAGGATCTCGCACGGGCGGCCGAATAACCGCGTCAATCCCCGTCCGCGCATGTCCTTTCGCGCCGGCTCTCGTCAGCTCGCGTCGATGAAGCGGTCCAGCACCCGCACACCGAATTTCAGCCCGTCCACCGGCACCCGCTCGTCGACGCCGTGGAACATGCCCGCGAAGTCCAGCTCCGGCGGCAGCTTGAGCGGTGCGAAGCCGAAGCCGCGGATGCCGAGCTCGTCGAAGGACTTGGCGTCGGTGCCGCCGGAGAGCATGTAGGGGATCGCCTTGGCGGCCGGATCCTCGGCGACCAGCGCGGACTGCATGGCGTCCACGAGGGCGCCGTCGAAGGTGGTCTCGACGGCCTTGTCGGAGTGCACGTCCTCGCGCCTGACCTTGGGGCCGAGGATCTTGTCGAGGTCGGCGAGGAACTCCTCCTCGTAGCCGGGCAGGAAGCGCCCGTCGACGTGCGCGGTGGCCTCGCCGGGGATGACGTTGACCTTGTAGCCGGCGCCGAGCTGGGTGGGGTTGGCGGTGTTGCTGAGGGTCGCGCCGATGAGCTTGGCGATGCCGCCGAGCCGGGCGAGCGTGCCCTCCATGTCCTCCGGGTCCAGCTCGGTGCCGAGTGCGTCGCCGAGTTCGTCGAGGAAGGCCCGGGTGGTCTTGGTGACCCGGACCGGGAACGTGTGGCGCCCGAGGCGGGCGACGGCCTCCGACAGCTCGGTGATGGCGTTGTCCCGGTGGATCATCGAGCCGTGTCCGGCGGTGCCGGCCACGGTCAGCTTCATCCAGTGCATGCCCTTCTCGGCCGTCTGGATCAGGTAGAGCCGGCGCTGCTCGTTCACCGTGAAGGAGAAGCCGCCGACCTCGCTGATCGCCTCGGTGACGCCCTCGAAGAGGTCGGGGTGGTGGTCGACGAGGTGCCGGGCGCCGTAGGTGCCGCCCGCCTCCTCGTCGGCGAGGAACGCGAGGACGATGTCCCGCGGCGGCCTGCGCCCGCTACGGAGGCGGTCGCGGACGACCGCGAGGGTCATCGCGTCCATGTCCTTCATGTCGACGGCGCCCCGCCCCCACACGCACCCGTCCGCGACCTCTCCGGAGAACGGGTGGTGGGTCCAGTCCTGCGCGTTGGCGGGTACGACGTCCAGGTGGCCGTGGATCAGCAGCGCGGGCCGGGACGGGTCCTCGCCGGCGATGCGGGCCACGGTGGAGGCGCGGCCCGGGTTCGACTCGAAGATCTGCGGGTCGAGCCCCACCTCGGCGAGCTTCTCCGCGACCCACTCGGCCGCCTTGCGCTCACCCGGGCCGGAGTGGTCGCCGTAGTTGCTGGTGTCGATCTGGATCAGCTCGCGGCAGAGGTCCACGACCTCGTCCTCGCCGGTGACGCCCCTGGCCGTGTCCGTGTCGCTCACGCTGTTCCTCCCGCTGTCACTGCTGGTGGTTCCCCTCATCCTCTCCCCGCGGACCGGTCCGCCCCAAGACCGGTCCCGGTCCGTCACACGCCGTTCACGCGCGGGCCGGGACGGGGACGGGGGGTGATCGGGGCCCCTCGAAAGCCTGGTAATGTTTCCTTCGTCGCCGCGAGGGAAACCCCGCACGACAGACACCTTGTCCGGGTGGCGGAATGGCAGACGCGCTAGCTTGAGGTGCTAGTGCCCTTTATCGGGCGTGGGGGTTCAAGTCCCCCCTCGGACACCAACAGCGGTGCTGACCGGTTCTCGGTCGGCACCGTTTTCTTTTGCCCGGGAGCAGGTGCTCCTCACGCACAGTGTGGGCGATCTCTCTCGGGAGTGAAACTCCCAGGTCACAGCGTCTCCGGTGGTCGCAAACGGCCCCGAACGGTCCTCCGGAATGGCCGATCAAGCCGTACGGACCTAGCTTCGTACTAAAATTTCCGGCTTGTTACGAGCTGGAGCCGGACAACCCCAGGCAGACCTGCGGGCCCGCCAGCGCCCCGGAGGTCTCCGGGATCGAGACGCGAGGACCGATGGCAGCCACTCACGAGAGCAGTGCTCTCGGCCTGCTCAACGAAGAGCTCAGCGCAGAGATCCGCGAACAGTTCGGCGACACCGCCCGTTTCTCCGGGGCCCCCGCCGCTTCCCCCCGCACCCTCGTCGACGTGTTCGACGCGTCCGTGCGGTCCTGCCCCGACGAGCTCGCCCTGGACGACGGGACGACCCGGCTCACCTACCGCGCCCTCGCCGCCGAGGTGGAGCGGCTGCGCCGCAGGCTCGCCGCGTCCGGGGTCGGCCTGGGCGACCGCGTGGGCGTGCGGGTGCCGTCCGGCACCAACGACCTCTACGTGGCGATCCTCGCCGTCCTCGCCGCCGGTGCCGCCTATGTCCCCGTCGACGCCGAGGACCCCGACGAGCGGGCCGAGCTGGTGTTCGGGGAGGCCGGGGTGCGGGCCGTGGTCGGCGCCGGGCACGAGCTGACCGTCCACGGACGTGCCGACGTCCCCGCCGCCCGGCCGGGCATCGAGCACGACGCGTGGATCATCTTCACCTCCGGCTCCACCGGCAAGCCCAAGGGTGTCGCGGTGAGTCACCGCAGCGCGGCCGCCTTCGTGGACGCGGAGGCGGCGCTGTTCCTCACCGAGGACCCCATCGGTCCCGGCGACCGGGTCATGGCGGGCCTGTCGGTCGCCTTCGACGCCTCCTGCGAGGAGATGTGGCTGGCCTGGCGCTACGGCGCCTGCCTGGTGCCGGTGCCCCGCTCGCAGGTCAGGAGCGGCGCGGACCTCGGGCCCTGGCTGGTGGAGCAGGAGATCACGGTCGTCTCGACCGTGCCGACCCTCGCCGCGCTGTGGGAGCCCGAGACCCTCAACGACGTACGGCTGCTGATCTTCGGCGGTGAGGCCTGCCCGCCCGAGCTGGTGCAGCGGCTGGTCACCGAGGGGCGCGAGGTGTGGAACACCTACGGGCCCACCGAGGCGACCGTGGTGGCCTGTGCCTCGCTCATGTCCGGCGAGGAGCCCATCCGGATCGGGCTGCCGCTGGACGGCTGGGAGCTGGCCGTCGTGGACGAGGCCGGGGACCCGGTGCCGATGGGCGCGAGCGGGCAGCTGGTGATCGGCGGGGTCGGGCTCGCCCGGTACCTGGACGCCGAGAAGGACGCGGAGAAGTACGCCCCGCTGAAGTCGCTGGGCTGGGAGCGGGCGTACCGCAGCGGTGACCTGGTGAAGGCGGAGCCCGAGGGGCTGGTCTTCCTGGGGCGGGCCGACGAGCAGATCAAGCTCGGTGGCCGGCGGATCGAGCTCGGTGAGGTCGACGCGGCTCTCCAGGCGCTGCCCGGGGTCGCGGGAGCGGCCGCCGCGGTGCGTACCGCCCGTAGCGGCAACCAGCTCCTGGTCGGGTACGTCGTCACGCAGGACGGCTGGGACCAGGCGGCCGCCGTGGAGAAGCTGCGGGCCGAACTGCCCGCCGCGCTCGTGCCGTTGCTCGCCCCGGTCGAGGACCTGCCGACCCGGACCTCCGGCAAGGTGGACCGCAACGCGCTGCCCTGGCCGCTGGAGGGGCTCGAAGCCGCCGTGAAGACAGAGGAGTTGTACGGCACCGAGGCCTGGCTCGCCGAGCAGTGGGCGGAGGTGCTCGGCATCCCGGTCTCCAGTGCCCGCGACGACTTCTTCGCGATCGGCGGATCCAGCCTGGCCGCCGCCCAGTTGACCACCCGGCTGCGCAGCCGCTACCCGAGCGTGGCCGTCCTCGACATCTACCAGCAGCCCACGCTGCGGAAGTTGGCCCGGCGCCTGGAGGAGTCCGCGCAGGACGACAGCGCGGCGCGGGTGATCGCACCGGTGCCGCTCAGGTCTCAGGCGATCCAACTCCTCGTGCTGCTCCCCCTGTTCACGCTGATGGGGCTGCGCTGGATGGTGCCGCTGGCCGCCATCGGGAACCTGCTGCCTTCCTACGGCTGGCTGCCGACCGCCTCCTGGTGGCTGGTCGGTGCCGGGACGCTGCTGCTGTTCAGTCCGCCCGGACGGCTCGCCCTGGCGGCCGGCGGGGCGCGGCTGCTGCTGCGAGGCGTGCAGCCCGGCCGCTACCCGCGCGGTGGCAGTGTCCATCTGCGGCTGTGGACGGCGGAGCGGCTCGCCGAGTTCACCGGGGCGACCTCGCTGACCGGCTCCTGGCTGGAGCGGTACGCGCGGGCGCTGGGCGCCAAGGTCGGCCAGGACGTCGACCTGCACTCGCTGCCGCCGGTGACCGGCATGCTGAAGCTGGGCCGGGGTGCGGCCGTGGAGTCCGAGGTGGACCTGTCGGGCTGGTGGCTGGACGGTGACCGGCTGGAGATCGGTCAGGTCAAGGTGGGCGCGCATGCCGTCGTCGGCACGCGCAGCATGCTCTTCCCGGGCGCCCGGGTCGGCAAGCGGGCCGAGGTGGCCCCCGGCTCGGCGGTCACCGGGCAGATCCCGACCGGTCAGCGCTGGGCGGGCGCGCCCGCGGTGAAGCTCGGCAAGGCCAAGCGGAACTGGCCGAAGGAACGGCCGGTGCGGGGCACGTGGTGGCGGGTGATGTACGGCGTGACGGGCTTCGCGCTGAGCGCCCTGCCGGTGCTCGCCGGAGGAGCGGCCCTCCTCGTGGCCCATGCGATCGTCATGCCGGAGCCCACGGCCACCGGTGTGGCGCTCGCGCTGGTCCCGGCCACGCTCGCCTTCGGGCTCGCCTACGCGCTGCTGCTCCTCGTCGCCGTACGGCTGCTGAGCCTGGGGCTGCGCGAGGGGACGTATCCGACGCACAGCCGGATCGGGTGGCAGGCCTGGACCGTGACCCAGCTGATGGACCGCTCGCGCGAGACGCTGTTCCCGCTGTACGCCGGTCTGGTCACGCCCGTGTGGCTGCGGCTGCTCGGGATGCGGATCGGGCGCGGGGCCGAGGTGTCGACGGTGCTGGCGCTGCCGAGCCTGACGACGGTCGGCGAGGGCGCGTTCCTGGCCGACGACACGCTGACCGCGCCGTACGAGCTCGGTGGCGGCTGGGTGCGGATAGGGCGTGCGGAGATCGGGCGGCGGGCGTTCCTCGGGAACTCGGGGATGACCGCGCCGGGGCGGACCGTGCCGGACGGCGGGCTGGTGGGCGTGCTGTCCGCCACTCCGAAGAAGGCGAAGAAGGGCACGTCCTATCTGGGGCTGCCGCCGGTGAAGCTGCCGCGCAGTGCCGCCGACAGCGACCAGAGCCGGACGTACGAGCCCTCGGCGGGGCTGCTGTGGGCGCGCGGACTGGTGGAGCTGTGCCGGATCGTGCCGGTGTTCTGCTCGGCCGGGCTCGCCCTGCTGACGGTGGCCGCGCTGTGTGTGCTGGGGCCGTGGGCCTGGCTGCTGGCCGGAGTCGTGCTGCTCGCGGCCGGTGCGGCGGCAGGGCTGGTGTCGATCGTCGCGAAGTGGCTGCTGGTCGGCCGGCATCACACCGGTGAGCACCCGCTGTGGAGCGGCTTCGTGTGGCGCAACGAGCTCGCGGACACCTTCGTCGAGGTGCTGGCGGTGCCGTGGCTCGCGGGTTCCGTGCCCGGTACGCCGCTGAAGACGGCGTGGCTCAGGGGGCTCGGCGCGAAGATCGGCAAGGGCGTCTGGGTGGAGAGCTACTGGCTGCCGGAGACCGATCTGGTGACGCTGGAGGACGCCGCGACGGTCAACCGGGGCTGTGTGCTCCAGACCCACCTCTTCCACGACCGGATCTTGCGGACGGATACTGTTGTTCTCCGTGAGGGCGCCACGCTGGGCCCTGGCGGGATCGTGCTGCCCGGCAGCACGGTCGGGGCCCGCACCACGCTGGGTCCCGCGTCGCTCGTCATGGCCGCGGAGTCCGTCCCGGACGACACCCGCTGGCTCGGCAACCCGATCGAGGCATGGCGTCCCTGAACGCGGGCCACTCGGAGTCGGTGAGCGGTGTACCGGCGGATCCGAGTGACGACGCGGCGCAGGGAGCGGAAGCGGCAGTGGCAGTTCAGCAGGCGGCGGGTTCGGACCCGTACTTCCCGGACCACGGTGACGCCCGGTACCGGGTGCACCGGTACGAGCTCGCGCTGGACTACCGCCCCGCCCCGAACCGGCTCGCCGGGAGCGCCCGGATCAACGCCATAGCGGGGCGCTCGCCGCTCGCCGAGTTCATGCTCAACCTGTCCGACTTCAAGATCGGCCGGGTGCGGGTGGACGGCCGGCAGGCGCACTACACGCACCGCGGCGGCAAGCTGCGGGTGCGGCCCGCGAAGCCGGTGCGGCCCGGAGCCGCGTTCACGGTCGAGGTGCACTGGTCGGGCAACCCCAAGCCGATCGGCAGCCCCTGGGGCGGGCTCGGCTGGGAGGAGCTGGAGGACGGGGCGCTGGTGGCGAGCCAGCCGATCGGGGCGCCTTCCTGGTACCCGTGCAACGACCGGCCCGCGGACAAGGCGTCGTACCAGATCTCGGTCACCACGCCGTCCGCGTACGCGGTCGTGGCGGGCGGCCGGCTGCTGACCCGCACCACCCGTGCCTCCACGACGACTTGGGTGTACGAGCAGGCCGCGCCCACGTCCAGCTATCTCGTCGGGCTGGCGATCGGCAAGTACCAGACGGTCCTGCTCGGCGACCCGGGCCCGGGCGGAGTGCCGCAGCACGGGCACATCCCCGCGCATCTGCTCCCGGAGTTCTCACGGGACTTCGCGCGGCAACCACAGATGATGGACCTGTTCCAGGAGCTGTTCGGGCCGTATCCCTTCGACGAGTACGCCGTCCTCGTCACCGAGGAGGAGCTCGATGTGCCCGTCGAGGCCCAGGGGTTGTCGCTGTTCGGCGCCAACCACGTGGACGGGGCCCGGGGTTCGGAGCGGCTGGTCGCGCACGAGCTGGCCCACCAGTGGTTCGGCAACAGCGTGTCCATCGCGGACTGGCGGCACATCTGGCTGAACGAGGGGTTCGCCAAGTACGCCGAGTGGCTGTGGTCGGAGCGCTCCGGCGGCCGTACGGCGCAGCAACTCGCCGCCGCCGCACACCGGTTGCTGTCCTCGCTCCCCCAGGACCTGCGACTGGCGGACCCGGGCCGCAAGTCGATGTTCGACGACCGGCTCTACGAGCGCGGCGGGCTCACCGTGCACGCGATCCGCTGTGCGATGGGCGACGAGGCGTTCTTCCGGATGCTGCGCGGCTGGGCCGGGCTGCACCGGGGCGGGGCCGTGACCACGGCGACCCTGGCGGCCCATGTGAACCGCTTCGCGGACGAGCCGCTGAACGGCCTGTTCGACGCGTGGGTGCACGGGACCTCGCTGCCGCCGCTGCCGACGCTGGGTCCGGCGCGGCCGGCGCATCCGCCGACCAACACGGGACGGGTGCAGCCGTGAGCCGACGACGTGCCCCGCGGCAGCGGCCCGGCTGTCCTTGCGGTCTTCAGGAGACGTACGACAACTGCTGCGGCCGGTTCCACCGGGGCGAGGCCGCCGCGCCGACCGCCGAGGCGCTGATGCGGTCGCGGTACAGCGCCTTCGTGCGGCTGGAGCGGGACTACCTGCTGCGCACCTGGCATCCCAGGACCAGCCCCGGTTCGCTGGAGCTCGATCCCGGCATGCGCTGGACCGGGCTCGAGATCCTGGACACGACGGACGGCTCGGCCTTCCACTCCACCGGCACGGTGACCTTCCGCGCCTCCTTCAAGGGCGGCTCCCTGCAGGAGCGCAGCCGCTTCGAGCGGGTCGACGGGGCCTGGGTGTACGTCGACGGGGAGTTCCTCGACTAGGGCGCCAGGATGTCCAGTTCCTGAAGCGCGCCCTCCGCGATCTCGCGGGTCAGTGCCTCCGCGTGGCCCGCGTCGCCCGCGCGGATCGCCTCGGCGAGGCGGACGTGGAGGGTGACGGCGGCCGGGTCGGGGTCCTCGAACATGACCTCGTGCCGGGTGCGGCCGGTGAGGACCTCGGCGACGACGTCCCCGAGGCGGGCGAACATCTCGTTGCCGGACGCGTTGAGGATCACGCGGTGGAAGGCGATGTCGTGGAAGAGGTAGCCCTCCAGGCGGTGGCCCTTGGAGTTGGCGACCATGCCGAGCGCGCACTCGGTGAGTTCGGCGCACTGCTCGGCGGTCGCGTGCTTCGCGGCCAGGCCCGCCGCCACCGGCTCGATCGCCGAGCGCAGCACGGTCAGTGAACGCAGCTGCTGGGGGCGGTCGGCGCCGGCCAGCCGCCAGCGGATGACCTGGGGGTCGTAGACGTTCCACTCGGCCTTGGGGCGGACCGTGACGCCCACGCGGCGGCGGGACTCGACCAGGTGCATGGACTCCAGGACCCGGACCGCCTCGCGCATCACGGAGCGTGAGACGTCGAAACGCTGGGCCAGTTCGTCGGTGCGCAGAACGCTGCCCGGCGGGTACTCGCCCGCGGTGATCGCGGGGCCGAGGGTTTCCAGTACCTGGCCGTGCAGCCCCCGGCCCGATGTGCTCATGCACTCAGAGTACGGGGCGCGTCACGCCCAGAAAAAGTCAGACTTATTTGGCGCATACTCTTGAATAGTCCTACCTAATGGGTTTCAGTGGCGTCGGCATCCGTCGGCATCGGATGTCGAGACGACAGCAGACAGTGAGGCAGCGATGAGTACCCCCCATGTCGTCGTGGTCATGGGCGTCGCGGGCACCGGGAAGACCACCGTCGGTCCCCTGCTCGCGGCCCGGCTGGGCGTTCCGTACGCCGAGGGCGACGACTTCCACCCGCAGGCCAACATCGCCAAGATGTCGGCCGGCATCCCGCTCACCGATGACGACCGGTGGCCGTGGCTGGACGCCATCGGCTCCTGGGCGCACGGGCGGGCGGGACTCGGCGGGGTGGTCAGCTGCTCGGCGCTGAAGCGGTCGTACCGTGACCGGCTGCGGGCCGCGGCGCCCGGGGTCGTCTTCGTGCACCTGGCGGGCGACCGGGCCCTCATCGAGGACCGGATGTCGCACCGGCAGGGGCACTTCATGCCGACCGCGCTGCTGGACTCGCAGTTCGCCACGCTCCAGCCCCTCCAGGAGGACGAGGCCGGGGTCGTGGTGGACGTGTCCGGCAGCCCGGAGGAGATCACCGGGCGGGCCGCCGAGGCGCTCGCCGCCTTGCCGTAACGCACCGTTCCGGATCGCCGGCCCCCCGCAACGCACATTTCCGAAGCACCCCCGTAAGAAGTCCCCGTACCTGCAAGGGAACCCCCGTGACCAGACTCAGCGTCGAGATGCTGGCAGCGGACGCACCGGAGCCGATCACCTCGGCCGGTCACGCTCAGCTGGGCATCGCCGTCCTGGCGGGCATCGCCGTCATCGTGCTGCTCATCACCAAGTTCAAGCTCCATGCCTTCCTGTCGCTGACGCTCGGCACGCTGGTGCTCGGCGCGGTCGCCGGAGCGCCGCTGGACAAGGCCATCGCCAGCTTCACCACCGGCCTCGGCACCACGGTCGCCGGCGTCGGTGTGCTGATCGCGCTCGGCGCGATCCTCGGCAAGATGCTCGCCGACTCGGGCGGGGCCGACCAGATCGTCGACACCATCCTGGAGAAGGCGGGCGGCCGTTCGATGCCGTGGGCGATGGTCCTCATCGCCTCCGTGATCGGTCTGCCGCTGTTCTTCGAGGTCGGCGTGGTGCTGCTGATCCCGGTCGTGCTGATGGTCGCCAAGCGCGGCAACTACTCCCTGATGCGCATCGGCATCCCGGCCCTCGCCGGTCTGTCCGTGATGCACGGTCTGGTGCCGCCGCACCCGGGTCCGCTGGTCGCGATCGACGCGGTCGACGCCAACCTCGGCGTCACGCTCGCGCTCGGCGTCCTGGTCGCCATACCGACGGTGATCATCGCGGGACCGCTGTTCTCGCGGTACGCGGCCCGTTGGGTGGACGTGCCGGCGCCGGACCGGATGATCCCGCAGCGCGCCTCGGAGGAACTGGAGAGGCGCCCGGGCTTCGGCCCCACGCTGGCGACGATCCTCCTCCCCGTCGTCCTGATGCTGTCCAAGGCCCTGGTCGACATCGTGATCGACGACCCGGAGAACCTCACCCAGCGCGTCTTCGACGTCATCGGCTCCCCGATGATCGCCCTGCTGGCCTCGGTCCTCGTGGGCATCTTCACGCTGCTGCGGCCCGCCGGCTTCGGCAAGGACCGCCTCTCCCCGCTCGTCGAGAAGGGCCTCGCGCCCATCGCCGGCATCCTGCTGATCGTCGGCGCGGGCGGCGGCTTCAAGCAGACCCTGATCGACTCCGGTGTGGGTCAGATGGTCCTGGACATCTCCAAGGACTGGTCGATCCCGGCCCTGCTGCTGGCCTGGCTGATCGCGGTGGCGATCCGGCTCGCGACCGGTTCGGCGACGGTGGCCACGATCTCCGCGGCCGGCCTGGTCGCCCCGCTCGCGGAAGGCATGTCGACCGGCGAGACGGCCCTGCTGGTCCTCGCCATCGGCGCCGGCTCACTCTTCTTCAGCCACGTCAACGACGCCGGGTTCTGGCTGGTCAAGGAGTACTTCGGGCTTGACGTCGGGCAGACCATCAAGACGTGGTCGGTCATGGAGACGATCATCTCGGTGGTGGCGGGGGGTCTGGTGCTGCTGCTGTCGCTGGTCATTTAGCGGTACGGCGGTCGCGGCGCCCCCTGTCGGCTACGGCCGCCACAGGGGGTGTTCGCGTTCCGCCCACTCCTCGCTCACTTCCCCGGTCCTGAGGCCCCTCCTCGCCTCCGGATCGCCCAGTGCCATCCCGATGTGGCCCGCCAGGACGATGCCGATCGTGAGGGCGAGCCAGTCGTGGACGAAGGTCGCGCTGGTGCGCCACTGGATCGGGGTGAGGTGGGTGAACCACATGAGGAGGCCGGTGCCGAGCATGACGAGGGTCGCGCCGGCGATCCAGGCGGCGTAGACCTTCTGGCCCGCGTTGAACTTGCCCGCGGGGCGGGAGGCCCGGCGCTTGTCGCGGCGCAGGGCGGCGCGCAGCCAGACGCGGTCGTGCGGGCCGAAGCGGTTCAGGAAGCCCAGGTCGGCGCGGAAGGCGCGGGAGGCGAGGCCCAGGAGGGCGGGGAGGGGCAGGGCCAGGCCGGCCCATTCGTGGATGCGGACCACCAGTTCGCGGCGGCCGACGAGTTCGGCGAGCTGCGGGACGTAGAGGCAGGCGGCGGTGGCCACGCAGACGCCCATGAGGGCGGCCGTCGTGCGGTGCACCCACTTCTGGGAGCGGCCGAAGCGCCGGACCCCGGCGGCCTGGGGCGGGGCGTCAACTCGTAGGTGCATCGTCCCGCCCGTTCGACTTGCCGACCCAGGCGTCCACGTCGTAGCCCCGGTCCTCCCAGTAACCGGGCTCCACGTCCTCGGTGACGGTGATCCCGGAGAGCCACTTGGCGGACTTGTAGAAGTACATGGGGGCCACGTAGAGGCGGACCGGGCCGCCGTGCGAGTGGCCGATGTCCTTGTCCTGCATGCGCAGGGCGACCAGGACGTCCGGGCGGCGGGCCTGGTCGAGGGTGAGGCTCTCGGAGTAGGCCCCGTCGAAGCAGGTGAAGCGGACGGCGCCGGCCTTGGCGGTCACTCCGGCGGCGTCCAGCAGCGCGGACAGCCGTACGCCTTCGAACGGCGTGTCCGGGACCCGCCAGCCCGTCACGCACTGCACGTCCTTGACCAGCCGGGTCTGGGGCAGCGCCCGCAGGTCGGCCAGGGTGTAGGTGCGGGGGCGGGAGACCAGGCCGTCGATCTTGAGCTGGTAGTTCCCGGCGTTCTTGTGCGGCACGGACGAGGTCACCGAGTAGTAGCGGAAGCCGCCGCCGTTCGGGAGCAGACCCGTCAGGCCCGTGGGGTCCTTGTCGGCGGCGCTGCCGAGGAAGGCTTCCAGACCGCGTTGCAGGGTGGGCGCGGCGACCACGCCGAGGGCGCCCAGGCCGAGGGTGCCGAGGAGGACGCGGCGGCCGATCGGGGTGCCCTGCCCTTCCTCGGGATGTTCGGAGTTCACGTCACCATTCGAACACCCGCGACCCCGGCGGGGCCAGGAATCGCGGGTGCTCGTCAGACTTCCGTAATCACTTCTCACGCCGCTCTCGGAGGGCTACGACGCCTCTTCCGCGGCCTTCTCCAGCTGGAACGCCTCGTTGCCGAGCCCGATCCGCGCATGCGCCTCGGGCCTGCGGGCGCGCAGCAGGAGGCCCTGGGCCAGGCCCACCAGCAGGGCGAGGCCGATGATGCCGGGCAGCACCCAGCTCAGCGAGGAGTCCGGGCCCGCGCCGACCAGGACGTCGAAGTCCTTCACCGTGTAGCCGGCGATGACCAGCAGGGCGATGCCGGCGAGGGCGGAGGTGACCAGCCGCCAGGCCTGGGCGCCCGCGGCGCCGCGTCGCACGAAGAAGACGATCACGGAGGCGGAGGCGGCCGCCATCAGCACGATCACGCCGAGGGCGCCGATGTTGCCGAACCAGGTGAACAGGTGCAGGACCGGCTCGGTCGGGTCGCCGGTGGGCTTGTCGTCGGCGACCGCGAAGATCACGACCACCACGACGGACACGGCGGTCTGGAGCAGCGAGCCGGTGCCGGGCGCGCCGCTCGCGCTGTTGGTGCGGCCGAAGGCGGCGGGCAGCAGGCCCTCGCGGCCCATGGCGAAGGCGTACCGGGCGACGACGTTGTGGAAGCTGAGCATGGCCGCGAACATGCCGGTCACGAACAGGACGTGCAGGACGTCGGTGAAGGTGCCGCCGAGGCGGGACTCGGTGAGCCCGAAGAGCAGTCCCGCGCTCTGCTTCTGGGACTCGGCGACGACCGCGGAGGGGCCGGTGGCGACGGTGAGGGCCCAGCTGCTGAGCGCGAAGAAGACGGCCACGCCGCCGACGGCCAGGAACATCACGCGCGGCACCAGGATGTGCGGGCGGCTGGTCTCCTCGGCGTACACGGGCGCCTGTTCGAAGCCGAGGAAGGCGGCGATGCAGAAGCACAGGGCGGTGCCGACGCCGGCGCCGCTGAGGGTGTCCGGGTTGAAGGCGTGCAGGGACAGGCCCTCGGCGGCCGGGTCGGCGACGGCGGCGATGTCGAAGATGACGACCAGCACGACCTCGATGATCAGCAGGACGCCGAGCACGCGCGCGTTGACGTCGATCTTCAGCCAGCCGAGCGCGCCGACGACCAGGGCGGCGACCAGGGCCGGTATCCACCAGGCCACCGACAGGTCGGTGTAGGTGGCGAACAGTCCGGAGACCTCGAAGCCGAAGATGCCGTAGATGCCGACCTGGAGGGCGTTGTAGGCGACCAGGGCGACCAGGGCCGCGCTCGCGCCGGCGGTGCCGCCGAGGCCGCGGGAGATGTAGGCGTAGAAGGCGCCCGCGTTGTGGACGTGCCGGCTCATCTCGGCGTAGCCGACGCTGAACAGGACGAGGACGACGCCGAGGACGACGTAGAGGAGCGGCTGGCCGACGATCCCCATCACCGCGAATGTGGTGGGCATGACACCCGCGACGACCATGAGGGGGGCGGTCGCCGCGAGGACGGAGAGCAGCAGGCCTCCGGTGCCGAGCCGGCCGGCCCGCAACGCGCGGTCCTCGCCCTTGAACGTACTGATGCCTGGTCTGCTCTTGCTGGAACTGTCGGTGGTCATGCGGACCGTCCTTCGGGGGGTTCGGGGGTGCTACACCGTGCCGAGCGCGCTGTCGCGGGCGGCACGGAAGGCGGAGTACGGCTCACGGTCCGGATAGGACCAGGGGGCCGGGGTGGGGCGTTCGCCGATGCGGTGGAAGAGGGCGGCGGCCTCGGCGCCGCGGCCCTCGCAGACCTTCGCGTGGGCGAGGAAGTTCAGGTCGACCAGTCGGCGGGGGTGGCCCTCGTGCTCCCACTCCAGCCACCAGTCGAAGGCCGACTTCATCACCTGCCGGGCCCGGCGGCCGGTCCAGTGCCCGGAGGCGGCCGGGTCGCGCGGCTCGTGCCCGGCGGCGGCCAGCGCGCGGTAGCGCTCGGCGTGCGCGATGACCGGCAGGATCGCGAGCGGCGAGTCGGCGGGCGCCTGGTCGGCGGCCCAGTTGGCGAAGTCGTACACCTCGTGCAACGGGTCGGGACCGGCCTCGGCACGGCGCTCGGCCAGCCTGGCGACCATCAGGTGGTGGGCGTGGTGGTGGTCGGCGTACCGCTGTCTGATCTCGGCGAACACGTCGGACACCGCGTCCGCCGCGCCGAGGTCGCGCTCCAGCAGGAGCAGACCGAGCCAGGGGGTCGGGTCGGCGGGTGCGCGCAGGGCCGCGGTCCGGCACGCCTCGCGGGCCGCTTCGGGCTTGCCCTTGCCGCTCCGGACGCGCTGGACCAGGGCGAGGGCGAGCAGTACGGCGGCGTCGGGGGCGTCCGGTTCGGCCACCAGCCAGTCCCGGGCCCAGGGCTCGCTGTACGGCTCCGCGGCGAGCACCGTCACCCGGTGGCCGCGCCGGTCCCAGTCGTCACCCGTGCGGGCGAGCAGCGACCGCACCGCCTGCCATCTGCCCTGCGCCAACGCGGCGCGCGCCTCGATGAGTTCGGCGTCGTCGAGGGCCGCGTCGAAGGCCTGGGCGGCGCGTTTTCGACTGCGGCCGAAGGGGGGCGGGGGCGGCGACACCGTGTGGGTTGTCCTCACGGAACATGGGGCGTGACGGGTGGGGCGGGAGGGGTGCCTGCGCGGATACGGGCAGGCGGGGCAGCCGATGCGGGCAGGTTCGGGGGGGCGATTCGCACCGCCATCGACTGATCACGGACAGCCAACCCCCCACCCATGGTTTGCGTCAAGGGTTGAAGACGCGTTACACGCGTCAACTCTCCACACCTGAGGGGAAGTTGTGACGTTCCGGTGCTGGTGGGACCCGGTCAAGGCCCGGCGTCTGTGGCGTACGCCATGGCGTGCTCCTCCCCCGCCCCGCACCATGGCGGGAACCCCCCGCCGCCCAGACGGGCGCGATGACCGAATCGACGGTACGGATGCGGGTACTCCCAGGGGCAAGCCGGGCACTGGGACGCTACAGTCGGCGACTACCACCCCGCCGCCCGGCCGGACGATCGAGGTACGCAGCGTGTCGGTTCTGGTTCTGATTCTCGCCGTGAGTGCGGCCTGTTGCCTGGGCTTCGGGTTCGTGCTCCAGCAGAACGCGGCCCGGCAGGCCCCGCTGAGCGACTTCCTCTCGCCCCGGCTGCTGCTCGACCTGGTCAAGGTGCCGCGCTGGCTCGGCGGCATCGCCCTGATGGTGGCCGGCATGGTGCTGGGCGCGATCGCGCTGGGCCAGGGCGAGGTCTCCCTGGTGGAACCCCTGCTCGCCACGAACCTGCTCTTCGCCCTCGCCCTGTCCCGCAGGCAGACGAAGCAGCCGCTGGGCCGCCAGGGCTGGGCGGGCCTGGCGCTCCTCGCGGGCGGGGTGAGCGCGTTCATCGTGGCGGGCGAGCCGCGCGGCGGCACCGCGGTCACCGACCCCTTCCGGCACTGGCTGATCATCGGCGCGATGATCGGCCTCGCGCTGCTGCTCACCACCTACGCCAAGCGCTCCCGCCTGAGCGCGGGCCCGGTCCTGCTGGCCCTGGCGGCCGGTCTCCTCTACGGCGTCCAGGACGCCCTCACCCGGGTCAGCGGCCAGCGCTTCACCGAGGGCGGCCTCGCGGAGCTGCTGACCGGCTGGCAGCCGTACGCCGTGCTGGCCCTCGGGGTCACCGGGCTCGTCCTGGTGCAGAGCGCGTTCGAGACCGCGCCCCTTCGGATGTCCCTGCCCGCGCTGACCGCGGCCCAGCCGCTCGCCGGGATCATCTGCGGCGTGGGCTTCCTGGGCGACCGCCTGCGCACCGACACGGGCGCGCTGACCTGGGAGGCGGTGGGCCTCGCGGCCGTCGTCGTGGGCATCGTGCTGCTGGGGATGCATCCGGCGATGCCGAGCGGAGCGGAGCGGCCGGAGCCCGCGCGGGATCTTCAGCCGAGCTGAGGGTCGGCCTGGGGGCGCATGCCGTGGCTGTGGTCGGGGCGCGGCGCTGTGCCGCGGCTGTGGTCGGGAGGCAGGACTGCGGTGGGCCCCTGCTTGGATGGGGGCCATGAGTGCTGCTGACGAGATTCTCGACATCGTGGACGAGAACGACCGTGTCGTCGGGCGGGTCCCGCGGGGTGCGGCGTATGCCGAGGGGCTGCGGCACCGGTGTGTGTTCATCCAGGCCAGGGATGCCGAGGGGCGGCTGTTCGTGCATCGGCGGACGCCCACCAAGCTGGTCTTCCCCTCGCTCTACGACATGTTCGTGGGCGGAGTGGTCGGCGCGGGCGAGTCCTACGACGACGCGGCCCTGCGGGAGGCCGAGGAGGAGCTCGGGGTGAGCGGTCTGCCCCGCCCGGAGTACCTCTTCAAGTTCCTCTACGACGACGGCGCCGGCCACACCTGGTGGTCCGCGGTCTACGAGGTCCGCTGCGAGCTCCCCGTCAGCCCCCAGGTGGAGGAGGTCGCCTGGCACGACTTCCTGCCGGAGGACGAGGTGGAGCTACGGCTGCGGGACTGGGAGTGGGTGCCGGACGGACTGGCCGCCTACGAGCGGCTCAAGGCGTACCGGTCGATGGGCTGACCGGCACCGGCCCCGGGGCGCCGACCGCCGCAAGCTCCACCGTGACGCTGAGCCCGCCCTCCGGACGGGGCACGAGCGCGAGGGTGCCGTCGTGCGCCTGGGTGATGGTCTTGGCGATCGCGAGACCGAGGCCGACGCCCGCGTGGTCCGTGCGGACCCGCTCCGTGCCGCGCTGGAACGGTTCGGTGAGGGTGGCGGCCAGCGCCGGCGTGAGCCTCTCACCGGTGTTCTCGACCGTGAGCACCGCGACTCCGGCGCGGACGCCGGTCGTGACCCGCACGACCCCCTCGTCGGGCAGGTTGTGGACGATCGCGTTGTGCACGAGGTTCGTCGTGAGCTGGAGCAGCAGCGCGTGGGATCCACTGGTCGGAGCGGCGTCCCCACCGGTCTCGACCGTGACGCCCTGCTTCTCCGCGAGCGGGAGGAGCGTCTCGGTGGCCTCCTCCGCGAGCAGCGACAGGTCGACGGGTTCCCGGGTGAAGGACCGCTGGTTGGCACGGCTCAGCAGGAGCAGCGCCTCCGTGAGGTCGATCGCCCGGGCGTTGACGGAGTGCAGGCGCTCGATGACCTCGCCGGTGTCGGCGTGCGGGTCGGCGCGGGCCACGTCGAGCAGGGCCTTCGAGACGGCCAGCGGGGTGCGCAACTCGTGCGAGGCGTTGGCCGCGAACCTCTGCTGCTCGGCGACGTGCGCCTCCAGCCGGGCGAGCATCGCGTCGAAGGCGTCGGCGAGTTCACGGAACTCGTCCTTGCGGCCCGGCAGCCGGACCCGGTGGGAGAGCGAGCCGTGCGTGGCCGAGCGGGTGGCCTCGGTGATGCGGGTCAGCGGGGCCAGCATCCGGCCGGCGAGGATCCACCCGCCCACGAGGCCGAACACCAGCAGGAACGCCAGCACCGCGGCCGCCCTCGGGGCGAAGACCTGCAGGAGGGCGGAGCGGATGGGGAAGACACCGCCCGTGGGTCCGTCGTCGGGGTTGTAGAGCATCGCGCGGTCGGGGACGTAGCGCAGCAGGAACAGCCACACCGCGGCGAGCAGCAGCAGACCGGCGACCATGAGGAACCCGGCATAGCTGAGGGTGAGTTTCAGGCGGACACTCACCCCGGGCCGCCTATCCACGGCCCGCCCCCGCGTCCCCGGCGCCCGGTTGCGGGTCGATGCGGTAACCGACGCCCGGCACGGTGGCGATGACCCAGGGTTCACCGAGCCGTTTGCGCAGCGCCGAGACGGTGATGCGGACGGCGTTGGTGAACGGGTCGGCGTTCTCGTCCCAGGCCCGCTCCAGGAGCTCCTCGGCGCTGACGACACCGCCCTCGGCGGCGACGAGGACTTCCAGCACGGCGAACTGCTTCCTGGTCAGCGCGACGAAACGACCGTCCCGGTAGACCTCCCGGCGGAACGGGTCGAGGCGCAGTCCCGCGATCTCCCGCACCGGCGGCCGGCTGTGGGCGCGTCTGCGGTCGAGCGCTCTGAGCCTGAGCGCGAGTTCCCGCAGTTCGAAGGGTTTCGTCAGGTAGTCGTCCGCACCGAGTTCGAAGCCGGATGCCTTGTCGTCGAGCCGGTCGGCCGCGGTGAGCATGAGGATCGGCATCCCGCTGCCGGAGGCCACGATGCGTTCGGCGATCTCGTCACCGGAGGGTCCGGGGATGTCGCGGTCGAGGACGGCGATGTCGTACGTGTTGACGTCCAGCAGTTCCAGCGCGGTCCCGCCGTCACCCGCGACGTCGGCCGCGATCGCCTCCAGGCGCAGACCGTCGCGGATGGCCTCCGCCAGGTAGGGCTCGTCCTCGACAATCAGCACACGCATGGTCCCGATGCTACGAACCGCCGTATATCGGCGGCATATCGAAAACCGCATACGGGCCCGCAACATCGCGCCGCCTTGACTGGCGGCATGCACATGTATGCCGACCCCACGCCCGAGACCGGGCAGGAACGTACCGGGCGGGAACGTACCGATCACGAAAGCGCCGGTTCGGCGGAAGGCGCCGGTCCGGACGGTTCCGCCCGCCGGGCGCTCCGCCTCGGACTGCGCCCGGAGCCCTGGAAGCGCGGCCCGGTGCTCGCCGCGTCGGCGCTGCTGCTCGGCCTGCTCATGCTGCTGCACGGGAGCGTCCCGAACCGGATCGGGCACCTCGGCAGTCTGCTGGAGACCTTCCTGCCGTGGCTCGGTGTGTTCGTCCCGGTGCTGCTGGCCGGGGCGCTGCTGCGGCGCTCCGCCTCCGCCGTGGTCGCCCTGCTGCTGCCGGTCATGGTGTGGCTGAACCTCTTCGGCGGGCTCCTCGGCGACAGGTCCCGCTCCGGTGGCGATCTCACCCTGGTCAGCCACAACGTCGGCGCCGACAACCCCGACCCGGCGGGCACCGCCCGCGACCTCGTCGCCGCCGACGCGGACGTGCTGGCGCTGGAGGAGATCACCCCGGAGGCCGGCGGCGTCTACGAGCGGGAACTGGCGAGGACGTACCCCTTCCACACGCTGCTGGGCACGGTCGGGCTGTGGAGCAGGCTGCCGCTGTCGGACACCCGGGCGGTCGACATCGAGATGGACTACGGCCCGTTGGCGGCCACCAAGCCGGTCGACCCGGCCGCCACGCGGGCACTGCGCACCACGGTGGCCACGCGACAGGGACCTCTGGCGGTGTACGTGGCGCACCTGGCGTCCGTGCGAGTGACGCCCAGGGACGGTTTCGGGACGGCTCAACGGGACCGGGGGGTGCGGGCCATCGGTACGGCCGTCGCCGGCGAGCGGAACAGGCGGGTGGTGCTGCTCGGCGATCTGAACGGCACCGTGGACGACCGCGCGTTCGCCGGCCTCACCGCACGGATGCGGTCGGCCCAGGACGTGGCCGGAGACGGTTTCGGGTTCACCTGGCCTGCGGGCTTCCCGGTGGCGCGGATCGACCAGATCCTGGTCGGAGGGGTGACGGCGGACAGCTCGTGGGTGCTGCCGGCGACGGGGAGCGACCACTTGCCGGTGGCGGCCCGGATCAGCTGGTGAGGACCGGCGCCGGGTTCCGGCAGCCGGGCCGATAGGCTCGTGCGCGTGATCGATTTCGCACGGAACGTCCGCGTCTGGTTCGCCCCCGAGGAGGTCCGGCAGGAGGGCCGTACCCCTGACTACCGGTTCTCGCTGGCCAATGAACGTACCTTCCTGGCCTGGTTGCGGACCGCGCTCGCCCTGATCGGCGGTGGCTTCGCCGTGGACCAGTTCCTGCCGGACCTGCGCTGGGGCTGGCGGGTCGGGCTGGCGCTCGCGCTGCTCGCGGCGGGGGTGCTGTGCTCGTTGCGGGCGGTCAATCACTGGGTGCGGTGCGAGCGGGCGATGCGGCGGGGCGAGGATCTGCCGGCGTCCCGGTTCCCGGCACTGCTGTCCCTCGTGGTCGCGGTGGTGGCCGTGGCCATGGTCGCCGTCGTGCTCCTCGGGTGGGAGGGGTGAGCGGGGGCGCCGACGGTGGGCGTGATCCGGGACTCCAGCCCGAACGCACCCGGCTCGCCTGGCGTCGTACGACACTCTCGGGCACGGTTGCCGCCGTGCTCGCCGTGAAGACCGTGCTGCACGGCGGCCCGTCCCCCGCGGGCCTGGTGGCCTGCGCCCTGTGCTGCGCCCTCTGGCTGGCCTTCCTGTACCTGGCCCACCTCCGCATCCGCACCCTGACCGCCTCCGCCACCCCGACCGCCCTCCCTCCGAGACACGCGACGGCGGCGGTCCTGTGCACGGTGGCGATGGCGGCGTGCGGGGCGGCGCTGGTGTTCTGAGGGGGCCACGGAGGCGCCCATGCCTGGGCCTGGGGCGCCGAGTGTGGTCGTCGGGCGGCTGCGCGTGAGTGGGGGCTGGTCGCGCGGTTCCCCGCGCCCCTGGGGCCTCACTCAAGACGCGCCCCCACGGCCCGAACCCCCACCCCCGGCCCTCAGGGCAGCCCACCATCCAGCACCGCTACGCCACACCACCCGAATCGCCCCATATGCCCCCCGCCCGTGGCACCCTGTGCGACGTC
This sequence comes from Streptomyces sp. LS-MS-L19, assembly GCF_058382285.1. Taxonomy (NCBI): domain Bacteria; kingdom Bacillati; phylum Actinomycetota; class Actinomycetes; order Kitasatosporales; family Streptomycetaceae; genus Streptomyces; species Streptomyces sp. LS-MS-L19. Next base: position 2,004,494 of record NZ_JBYCLL010000001.1, read on the forward strand.
ATCGACTGTCGTTCCGAAGGGGAGCCTCATGACCACCCTCCACCACGAGCACGCCTCCCACGCGCACGTCCACGGTCCCGACTGCGGGCACACCGAGGTGCCGCACGAGGGGCACGTCGACTACGCGCACGACGGGCATCTGCACCGGGCCCACGACGGCCACTGGGACGAGTGCGAACCCGGTGGGCACGTCTCGCACGACGGTCACGACCACCGGCACGGCCAGGACTGCGGACACGAGAGCGTCCTGCACGGCGACCACGTCGACTACCTCCACGACGGCCACCGGCACGCCGAGCACGAGGGCCACTGGGACGACCACTGACCTGACCGGAAGACACCGAGAGACACCGCCGACAGCTCCCCGCCGCACCGGCCGGGGAGCTGTCGGCCTATCGTGGGCCGGATCACGTTCAGCGTCCCCTCTGGACGACATACCGACCAGTCGGCATGATGGTCGAAAACGTTCACGCGCGCGTAAGGAGCCCCGATGAGCCCCGACCATCCGCCAGGCCTCGATCTCGACCGGCTGCGCGGCCTGCTCGACCGCGAGCGCCCCGGCCTGGTGCAGGGCCCCCTGACCGGCCGGCTGATCGAGGGCGGACGGTCGAACCTCACGTACGCCGTCTCGGACGGCAACGCGCGCTGGGTCGTACGGCGGCCCCCGCTCGGCCATGTCCTCGCCACCGCGCACGACATGAAGCGCGAGCACCGCGTGATCAGCGCCCTGCACCCGACGAGCGTGCCGGTGCCGGAGCCGGTCCTGCTGTGCGAGGACCCCGGGAACGAGGCGGCGCCGGGATCGCCGTTCTACGTCATGGAGTTCGTCGAGGGCACCCCGTACCGCACCGCCGACCAGCTCGCCCCCCTCGGCCCGCAGCGCACCCGTGACGCCGTGCTGTCCCTCGTCGACACCCTCGTCGAGCTGCACGCGGTGGATCCCGCGGAGGTCGGTCTCGCGGACTTCGGCCGCCCCGAGGGCTTCCTGGACCGCCAGCTGCGCCGCTGGGGCAAGCAGCTGGACGCCTCCCGCAACCGCGACCTGGCGGGCATCGACGAGCTGCACGCGGCCCTCGGCCGCCACCTGCCCGACTCCCCCGCGGCGACCGTCGTGCACGGCGACTACCGGCTCGACAACGTCCTGATGGGCGACGACGACCGGATCAAGGCGATCCTCGACTGGGAGATGTCGACCCTCGGCGATCCGCTCACCGACCTCGGCCTGTTGGTGATGTACAGCATGCCGCTGGGCATGCCCGACTCCCCGGTGTCGACGACCGCGCAGGCCCCGGGGCACCCGGATCCGGCCGAACTGGTCGCGCGGTACGCGGAGCGCTCCGGACGGGACGTGACGGCGGTGTCCTGGTACACGGCGTTCGCCTGGTTCAAGCTCGCCGTGATCCTGGAGGGCATCCACTACCGCTACACCCTCGGCCAGACGGTCGGCGCCGGCTTCGACCGCATCGGCGACCTCGTCCCGGTCTTCATCCAGCACGGTCTGACCACGCTTCACGACGGCATCCAGGAAGGCTGATCCGCATGGACTTCGCGTTCGACGCGCGCACCGAGGAGCTGCGCGCCAAGCTGCTCGCCTTCATGGACGAGTACGTCTACCCCGCCGAGGCGGTCGCGGAGGAGCAGCGCGCCGAGCTCGCCTCGCCGTGGGACACCCCGGCCGTGGTGGAGGAGCTGAAGGCGGAGGCGCGCAGGCAGGGCCTGTGGAACCTCTTCCTGCCCGACGCCGAGTACGGCGCGGGGCTCACCAACCTCCAGTACGCGCCGCTCGCCGAGATCACCGGCCGCTCCCCGCAGCTCGCGCCCACCGCGCTGAACTGCGCGGCGCCGGACACCGGCAACATGGAGGTGCTGAGCCAGTTCGGGGACGAGCGGCAGAAGAAGCAGTGGCTGGAGCCGCTGCTGGCCGGTGAGATCCGCTCCGCGTTCGCGATGACCGAGCCGGAGGTGGCCTCCTCGGACGCCACCAACATCACCACCTACATCGAGCGCGACGGCGACGACTACGTCGTCACGGGCCGCAAGTGGTACATCTCCGGGGCGATGAACCCCGACTGCAAGATCTTCATCGTGATGGGCAAGACCGACCCGGACGGCGCGGACATCCGCCGCCAGCAGTCCATGATCCTGGTCCCGCGCGACACCCCGGGCGTCACGGTCGAGCGCGCGATGCGGGTCTTCGGCTACGAGGACCACTACCACGGCGGCCACGCCGAGGTGATCTTCGACCACGCGCGCGTGCCGGCGTCGAACCTCATCGGCGAGGAGGGCGGCGGCTTCGCCATCGCCCAGGCCCGCCTCGGCCCGGGCCGGATCCACCACTGCATGCGGCTGATCGGCATGGCCGAGCGGGCGATCGAGCTGATGTGCCGCCGGGCGGTGTCCCGCAACGCCTTCGGCAAGGCACTGGCCCAGCAGGGCGTGGTCCACAACTGGATCGCCGACGCGCGCGTGACCGTCGAGCAGCTGCGGCTGCTGGTCCTGAAGACGGCCTGGCTGATGGACACGGTCGGCAACCGGGGCGCCCACACCGAGATCCAGTCCATCAAGATCGCCACGCCCCGCGCGGTCGTCGACATCATCGACCGGGCCATCCAGCTGCACGGCGCGGGCGGGGTCAGCCAGGACTTCCCGCTGGCCGAGCTGTACGCCGGCGCCCGCACCCTGATGATCGCGGACGGCCCGGACGAGGTGCACCAGCGGTCGCTGGCCCGGCGGGAGCTGAAGAAGTACCTGTAGGGGCTGTTACGGCCGCAGAGCCCGCAGCAGCAGGTCGGCCAGGTGGTCGGCCACCTCCTGCGGGCTCATCGGTCCGTCCGGGCGGTACCAGGTGGACAGGTGGTGGACGGACCCGAAGTGGTAGTCCACCACCAGGTCGGCCGGGGTCGCCGTGGAGAAGACGCCCGCCGACTGGCCCTCCTCGACCAGCGCCCGGAACCGCTCGTGGTACTTCCGCCGCTCGGCCCGCACCTGCTTGTTCTTCTCCGGGCTGAGGTGGTGCATGGACCGGAAGAAGATCATCGCGTCGTCGAGGTTCTCGATCGTGGTGACCACGACGTCGGCCGCCGCGGCCCGCAGCCGCTTCTCGATCGGCTCGTCGGTGCCCGCGAGCGCGTCGAGCCGCTCCTGCTGGACGCGCAGCACGCGCGCGTACACCTCGTGCAGGAGGTCGTCCTTGGAGCCGAAGTAGTGGTACAGCGCCCCCTTGGTGACGCCGGCCGCCTCGACGATCTCCTGCACCGAGGTGCGGTCGTAGCCCTGCTCGGCGAAGAGCCGGGTGGCGGCGGCCAGCAGCCGCTGCGGGACGGGCGTACCGTCTCCGTCCGTCGTCCTGGGCACTGTGCCGCCACCTGCCTTCCTGGAGGTCATTCACTGCCTTGCGGTTGGGAACGCAGTTCCCGACGGAGGATCTTCCCACTTGCCGTCTTGGGCAAGTCGGGCAGGATCTCCACCTGCCGCGGGTATTTGTAGGCGGCCAGTCTCTCCTTGCAGTAGGCGGCGAGCGCATCGGGGTCGGTTTCGGCACCCGGACGGAGGCTGATGTACGCCTTGACGGTCTCCCCGCGGTACCCGTCCGGCACCCCGACGACGGCCGCCTCCCGCACCGCCGGGTGCGTGTAGAGCACGTCCTCGACCTCGCGCGGCCACACCTTGAAGCCGGACGCGTTGATCATGTCCTTCTTGCGGTCGACGACATAGAGCCAGCCCTGCGGGTCCATGAACCCGATGTCGCCCGTGCGCAGTTCACCGTCCGGGAAGGTCTCGGCGGTCGCGTCGGGCCGCCGCCAGTACCCGGGCACGACCTGCGGTCCCCGTACGACGATCTCGCCCTGCTCCCCGAAGGGCACCTCCGCGCCCCGGTCGTCGAGGATGCGTACGACGGTGTCGGGCCCCGGCACACCCACCGCGAGCGTCCCGGACACCGGGTCGACGGGCGCCTCCAGCTGCGGCGGCACGGAGGCGCAGGGCGCGGTGCACTCGGTCAGCCCGTAGCCGTTGCGGATGTACGGCCCGAAGCCGGCCCGGAACTTCTCCACCAGGGCGGGCGGCAGCGGGGCCCCGCCGGAGGAGATGTTGACGAAGGACGAGAAGTGCTCGCGGGTGACGTCCGGGTGGGCGGCCAGCGCCATGAACGCGGTCGAGGGGCCGACGGTGTAGTGCGGCTTGTGCTCGGCGAAGGCCTCCAGCACCACGCCCGCCTCGAAGCGGTAGGTCAGCACGAGCGTGCCCACGCTGTTCAGGCACGCCCCGAGCTGGCAGACCATGCCGGTGATGTGGAACAGCGGCGCGAGGGCGTAGTACACGGGCGCGTCGGGCAGCGCGAGTCCGGTCCGCTGCCGCTCGGCGTTGAACATGATGTTGCCGTGCGTGTTGGTGGCCCCCTTGGGGGTGCCGCTGGTGCCGGAGGTGTAGCTGATCAGCGCGATGTCCGCGGGCGTGAGTTCCCGGCCCTCGGGCGCCTTGTGCCCGGCGCGCGCGACCGCGGTCAGGTCGTCGGCGTCCTCCGCCCGCGGCAGCCGCTCGAAGCCGAGCACGCGCGCGTCCCCGCGGGTCTGGAAGTCCAGCTCGCACCCGGTCAGCGCGATCCGCACCGGCGAGCCGGCCGCCGTCTCGCGCAGGTACGACTCCCAGGCCCGGTCGGAGCAGATCAGCGCGGCCACCTCGCCGTCCCGCAGCACATGCCCGACCTCGCCCGCCTTGTACATGGGGTTGACCGGCACCACGGTCGCGCCCGCCTTCCAGGCGCCGAGCAGCGCGAGCACGAAGAGCGGGGAGTTCTGGAGCAGGATCGCCACCCGCTCCCCGCGCTCCAGCCCGCGGGCGGCGAGGTACCCGGCGACGGAGTCGCTGAGCTCGTCGACCTCGCGGTAGCTGAGCCGCCCGTCGAAGTAGGCCAGGAAGGGCCGCTCCGGCGCCTCGCCGACGGCCCGCCGCAGGGCGTGCACCAGCGAGTCGTCGGGCGCGATCGGACCGCGCTGGGCCTCGCTCAGCAGGCCGAGCCAGGGCTTGGCGGCGTACCGGGAGTCGCTCATCGGGCCTCCTCCCACTTCTGCTGGAGGTGGTTCATCCCGGCCAGCCACCGGTCGGGCGCGGCGGCCCGCGCCTGGTAGTACTCGGCGGCCTCGGGATGCGGAAGGATCAGGAACCGGTCCTCCTCGATGCCCCGGAACAGGGCCTCGGCCACGTCCTCCGGCTCCACGGCGGTCGGCTTGAGCACCAGGTCCCCCGCGCTCCCGGTGGCGGCGAGCATGTCGGTCCGCACGCCCTGCGGACAGATCGCGTGCACCTTGATCCCGCGGTGCCGGTACGTCAGCGACAGGTACTCGGCGAAGGCGAGCGCCCCGTGCTTGGTGACGGCGTAGGGAGCCGCCCCGATCATGGTCAGCAGCCCGGCGGCGGACACGGTCGACACGAACCGCCCGCTGCCCCGCTCCAGCCACGCCGGAAGCAGCGCGTGGGCGGCCCGTACGTGCGCCATGACGTTGACGTCCCAGGAAGTGGCCCAGGCGTGCTCGTCGAGCGGCGAGTCGGCGTTGCCCCCCTCGAAGGCGACACCGGCGTTGGCGCAGTAGACGTCGACCACGCCGTTCAGGGCTTCGAGCGCGTCGGATACCACGGCGGAGGCGTCCCCGGCCACTGCGATCCCGTCTATCTCCTCGGCGACAGCCTTGGCCCGCCCGGCATCCAGGTCATTGACGACGACCCGGGCCCCTTCCGCAGCAAACCTCCGGGCCAGAGCAGCCCCGATGCCACCTCCCGCTCCGGTAACAACCACTCCGGCGTCGTGCAGGGCTTCCACCATCGGTCTCCTTCGACTACGGCTCGACTGCCCGGTCAGACTAACCGGTCGGTATGTTGGAAGGAAGGGTGACGAAGACCTACCTGGGGGCGCGGGGAACTGCGCGACAAGCCACGAAGCACCCGCAGCCTCCCCACTACCCGCGGAAGCACATACGGTCCCTTCATGCGCCTATCCAGACGAACCCTGCTAGCGGCAGCAACGGCAACGGCGTCCCTCACCTCGACCCCACCGGCCTCCGCGGCCAAGCCCAGCCGCAGGCGAACCGGTTTCGAGAACCTAGCCGCATCCGGATACGCCAAGCTCAGCGGCCAGCGCATCGGCATCGTCACCAACCCCACCGGCGTCACCCGAGACGTCCACCACATCGTCGACGTGATGCACGCCGACGAGAGGGTGAACCTGGGGGCCGTCTTCGGCCCCGAACACGGCTTCCGGGGCACCGCGCAGGCGGGCGGCTCCGAGGGCCGCTACGACGACCCGGCCACCGGCCTCCCCGTCTACGACACGTACCTCAAGAGCGGCCAGCCCCTCGCCGACATCTTCACCGCCTCCGCCGTGGACACGATCGTCTTCGACATCCAGGACGTCGGCGCCCGCTTCTACACCTACATCTGGACGCTGTACGACTGCATGGAGGCGGCCCAGCTCGCCGGCAAGCGTTTCGTCGTACTGGACCGCCCGAATCCCGTCACCGGCCGCCAGGCCCAGGGCCCGGTCCTGCACCGGGAGTTCGCGACCTTCGTGGGCCGGCAGCCGATCTCCCAGGCGCACGGCATGACCGTCGCCGAACTGGCCCGCCTCTTCAACGGCGAGTTCCTCACCACCCCGGTCCCCCTGGACACCGTCCTGATGACGGGCTGGCGGCGCGAGGAGTTCTACGACGCCTGGGAGCTCCCCTGGGTGCCGCCGAGCCCGAACATGCCCACCCCCGACACGGCGCTCGTCTACTCCGGCACCTGTCTCTTCGAGGGCACGAACCTCTCCGAGGGGCGCGGCACCACCCGCCCCTTCGAACTCCTCGGCGCGGAGGGCCTGGACGGCCGCTGGGCCGCCGCCGCGAACGAACTCGGCCTGCCCGGCGTGCACTTCAGGGAGGCCTACTTCGCCCCCACGTTCTCCAAGTTCCAGGGGAAGACGATCGGCGGGGTGCAGATCCACGTCCACGACCGGCAGGCGTACGACCCCGTCCGCACCGGCGTCGGACTGCTCGTGACCGCGAAGAGGACCTGGTCCGGCTTCGCCTGGCGCTCCGACAACTGGATCGACAGGCTCACCGGCTCCACCCGGGTCCGCACGATGATCGACGCCGGCGCGAGCACCGACGAGGTCGTGGCCGGCTGGCGGGACGAGCTGAGGGCGTTCCGGCGGATTCGAAAGAATTACCTCCTCTACGGATGAGCCATGACGTATGGCCAACTTCGCCCGGTAGTAGGACGATGCGCACCACTGCGGGGGACGAGGGGGCCCGTCATGGCGGATCCGGCGATGAGTGTGACGCCGTACTGGGAGCTGACGTTCGACGCGGACGGCGACCCGGACACCGGCCGGCGGGACCGGCTGCTCACGGAGGTGGTGGCCCGGGGCGTCGAGGACCTGGTCGTCTTCTCGCACGGCTGGAACAGCGACCGCTCGGGCGCGACCCGGCTCTACAGCCACTTCTTCGCCCCGTTCCCGGAGCTGGCGCCGGCGGCGAAGCTCGGGTACGTGGGGGTCGTATGGCCGTCGATGCGGTTCTCGGACGAGCCGATCCCGGACTTCCCGCGGGCCGTGGCCGCCGAGCTGCCGCCGCGTCCGGTGCTCGACAAGGACACCCGGCACGCCCTCCTGGAGACCTTCCCCGGCCGGGCCACGGTGATCGACCGGTTGGCCCGGTTGCTGGACCAACAGCCGCGGGAGGAAACCGAGTTGGAGGAATTCGGGCGGCTGGTGCGGCTGCTGGTGGAGATCGTGCCGCCGGGGCCGCAGGCGCTGTTCGGGGCGGACACGCTCGCCGAGGGGGTGCCGCAGGACGAGCCGGAGTTCCTCGCCGGGTCCACGGCGACCGTGTGCGAGGAGTTCGCGCAGGCCATCGCGGATCTCGAAGCCCCCGACGGGGCACGGGGGTTCACGATTCCCAACCCGTGGGACGGGGCGCACGAACTGCTGCGGCAGGGGACGTACTACGCGATGAAACGGCGCGCGGGCACGGTCGGTGAGCGCGGGCTCGGCCGGGTGATCGGGCAGCTCGCCGAGCGGGCGCCCGGGGTGCGGGTGCATCTCGTGGGGCACAGCTTCGGCGGGCGGCTGGTGTCGTTCGCGCTGCGCGGGCTGCCGGAGGGGGTGCACACGGTCAAGTCGGTCACCCTGCTCCAAGGGGCCTTCTCCCACTACGCGTTCGCGACCCGGCTGCCGCACGACAGCCGCGCGGGAGGAGTGCTCCAGGGGCAGCAGAACCGGGTCGACGGGCCGCTGGTGTGCTGCTACTCCAGCCATGACTCGGCGCTCGGCACGCTGTATCCGCTGGCCTCCCGGATGGCGGGGGACGCCCAGGGGGTCGCGGAGTTCGGCATCGGGCAGGTGCTGGGCGCCAAATGGGGTGCGATGGGCCACGACGGCGTGCAGGCGGTGCCCGGCACGCCGTCCCTGAAGCTCGCCGACGCCCTCAGGAGGCTTCCCAGGAAGGGCTGTGTGAACGTCGACGCGGCGGCCGTGGTCCGGCGCGGCGGGCCGCCCTCCGGGGCCCACAGCGACATCGTCCACCGTGAACTGGCCCAACTGGTGCTGGCGGCGGGCCGTATTCACTGACCCGCCGCCAACTGCCCCACGACTCGCGCGTGTTACCGGTGCGAGGTGAACTCCACCACCTGCTGGAAGGTCGGACGGTTCTGCCAGCTGATGTTGTAGTGCTTGATGCCGCCGAGGGTGCGCTGGACGATCGAGTCGGCGCACCACTGGTCGCCCGCCGAGCACAGGTCGTCGCCCGGGTAGACCTGGGCCGCCGTCTTGCCGGCCGCGGTCTTCAGGGTGCTGATGAGGATGTCCCGGCAGGCGCTGAGGCTGCCGCCGCCGCAGTACTTGTTGGCCAGCGGCCCCTGCACGTTCTCACCGAGGACCGCGCGGACGTCCTTGTCGACGTAGCTCCACCAGCCGTACTGGAAGGAGCTGCCCGCGTGGGCGCCGGTGGGGCCGTGCGCGGCCGACGGGGACTCGTCGACGGGCAGGTTGGCCTGGAAGGCGGTGTACAGGTCGGTGCCGAGGCCCGGTTCGAAGATGCCCTTGGCCAGCAGGGGCCACCACGCGTCGAGGATCCGGATCGCGTCGGCGTCGGCGTACTTCTTGGAACCGGCCGAGGTCTCGGTGCGCTTGCCGCCCGCCGTCAGCCAGGTCTGGAGCTTGGTCACCGCGGCCGCGGCGGTGGAGTCGGTGACCGTCGAGCTGTTGATCACCTTCAGCAGGTCGGGCAGGACGTCCTCGGCCCGCAGGTCGGCGAGGGAGGCGTCCGCCATGGCCTTCACCAGCGAGGCCCTGGTGACCCCGCCGGCCGCGACCAGTTTCTTGACCCGGTCCTCCAGCAGGTTGCCGCGGTGCACGGAACCGTCGCCCCAGGAGGCCGTCGCGTAGTCGAGCGCCTGCTTGTTGTTCCAGGAGATGTAGTAGTCCTGGTCGATGGAGTTGGGGTGCGCGGAGGCCGGGGTGTAGTCGGCGGTGTTGGTGGTCGGGTTCCAGTTCTTCCACTCGTACGCCGACTGCGCCCACACCGGGAACTCGGCGTCGACGCCGGACGCGCGCACCGGGTTGTTGCCGCTGTTGTAGTACGCGGTGTGCGAGGAGTCGGCGTAGAACCAGTTGAAGGTGTAGTTGATGTGCTGCACGGCACTCTGGAAGGTCTGCGGGCTCTTGACGTAGTCGGGGTCGTTCAGCATCTGGAAGCCGATGATCGAGTCGGCCTCGTGCATGAAGGAGGAGCGCAGGGTGGTGTAGGCGACCTTCTTGCCGCCGACGGTCGCCCGGTACTCGACGGGCCCGTACTTCGTGCGCCAGACCCGCATCGTGTACGACCCCGCGGCGGTGCCGTCGGCCGTGGTCGGGGCCCAGGAGTTCTTCTGCTCGATCTTGTCCATGGCCGTGCAGGTGCCGTGGTACAGGTAGTGGTAGTCGTCCTGGCACAGCTCGACGGCGTAGGTGTCGATGATGTCCTGGCCGGAGGTCGTGGCGGACCACGAGTAGTCCTGGCCGCGGCCGAGCTCGACGTACATGCTCAGCCCCGCGAAGGAGGCGCCGCGGGCGCTGATGCCCGGGCCCTGGATCTCCTGGAGCATGAGGAGTTGGGGCGCGAAGTAGCCGGTCTGCGGTCCGAAGACGGCAACGGGGTGACCGCTTGCGGTGTACTTCCCGCTGACAACGAGCGCGTTGGACATGCCGCGCTTGGCCGAGGTGAGGGCGTTCGCGGTCGCCGTGGCGGAGGCCGCGCTCGCGCTCTGGTCGGCGCCGGTGCCCGTGGCGTCGTAGACCAGCGGCTCGGTGCTCACCGAACCGGCGTCGGGCAGTGCCTCGCCCTGGGGGTTCGCGGGTTTGCCGGCGTACGGGAAGCTCTCGCCGTTGTGGACGGTGAGGACGGCCTCGGGGTCGTTGCGCTCCCGGAAGGACTCCCAGACCTCGGTGCCCTTCGTCACGCCGTACTGCTCCTGGGCGGCCATCAGCGAGATCGCGTTGTTGACCTCGCCGCCGCCTCCGGAGCCGAAGAGGGCGCCGATGACGGAGGCCAGCGCGACCAGGTCGGTGATCTTGAAGTGGTCGATGGTGCCGGCGTTGGTGACGGAGTCCTTGTGTCCGGTCAGGACGTACTCGCCGGGGAAGTAGCGGCCGCTGTCGGAGGCGTCGATGTAGGCGTTGATGCCGGCGAGGTAGGCGTTGGCATCGGCGAGTGCCTGCTGGCCGCGGGCGCCGTTGGCCGCCACCGCGTTGTCGATCTGCGCCTGGAGGTCGGCCTCGCTGTAGGGGGCGTTGCGCCAGAACTGCTGCTCCAGGCCCTGGTTGGAGGCGGCGCCGCCCGCGAAGGCGGTCAGCTGGCCGCGGCCGACGTGCCGGAAGACGTCCATGAGCCACAGCCGGTCCTGGGCGGCCGCATAGCCCGCGCCGAACTCGGTGCCGTATCTGGTGGTACCGGTGATGTGCGGCACACCCGTCTTCTTGTCGCGGACGATCGTCACGTCGGTGCGGCCGGCGGGGCTGAGGGTGGAGGCGACCTGGTCGGAGGGGACCCCGAACGAGGCGTCGTTGAAGAACGTATTGATGGTGGAGTTGGTGAGCGTGGGGTACCCCTTGGCCAGGTTGGCGTAGGGGCCGAGCTGGTCCTCGGCGTGGTCGGGCTGACTGCCGAAGGCCTGGTTGAGGAGGATTTGCGCGAGGGTGGCGTTGCCGTTCTCGCCGGGCGGCAGGATGTCGGAACACTGGCCGCCGCAGTAGTCGTTGGAGGCGGCCGCGGTGGCCGTGGTCTGCGCGAGCGGGGACAAAAGACCCGCAACCAGGACGCATATGGATGCCGACTTCAGGAACCCGGAGAGTCTGCCGGGAGTTCTCAGTCTGTCAAGGAGGGTGCGCGAGTTACGCCGAGGCATGGCAGCTCCAACCGACGGGGGGTGTGCCGGGACGTTACCGCCGGTATCCCCGGGATTGAAGATGAACATGCGTCAAGTTTTGGCAGGGGTGCGTGGGCTTATGGAGGGCATCGGAAATCGGATGGAGCCAAATCGCTTGTCGATACGTCTATTCGGCGACGTCCGAACGACGACGCCGAAGTGACCGAAGTACAGGTGCAGGTGTGACGGAGGTGCAGGGCGATGGCCGGTTTCCGGAGTCTGGCGAGACAGGTGCGAGATCCGCGGTGCGATCTGGCGCTTCGGCGCTACTCGCTGCGCAAGTGCCTTGAGCGGTTCGCTCCGTACGGGCACAGGGCGACCTGGGACCATTTGTGCTCCCGGGCGGGATTCGGTCCCGAGGACCGCTCCCCCGACCCAGCGCGGCTCGTGGCCGCACTGGAGGAGTTGGAGGAGGCCCGCTCGGTCTGGCTCGCCTACGAGGTCGAGTTCGCCGAGCGGCGCAAGAAGGAGAAGCACGACGGGTTGCGCAGGCCGGGCAGTGTGGACGACTGGCACCGGCTGACCTGGGGCGGGTTCGGTGTCGCGTGGTGCGACGACCCCCGCGTCCACCCCGATGAACCGCTGGCGGAGGTGCTGCGCCGGCTGATCTCCGCGCTGGAGCGCGAGCCGGGCGCGGTGTGCCCGGTGTGCGACGGGGAGCGGCTCGTCTGGAAGTACGAACTGGACCACGAACCCTCGACCGGTCCGGTCTGCGCGGACTGCGGAATCCTGGTGCCGCGGCCCGTGCTCACCCCGGAGGCCCTGGCGGACGCCAGGCGCGGACGGCTGCTGATGTCGGCCTAGAGCGAGTGCGCGCTGGGGGTGCGCCGGGGATGCCGCACCCCCTGTTTCTGTCGGTCCGTGGGGTGACCGCTGGCATCATCGAGTGATGGTGCAGGTGTGTCTCAACGGTCCGCGCGGGGCCGCCGACGGGTCGGCGGTGCCGCTGACGCCCTCGGCGCTGGCCGAGTCGGCGGCCGAGGCCGTGGCGGCGGGCGCCACGGACATCCACGTCCACCCCAAGACACCGTGCGGGCAGGACACTCTGTCGCCGCGCGCGGTCGCGGAGACGCTCGAGGCGATCCGTGCGCGGGTGTCGGTCCCGGTCGGGGTGACGACCGGCGCCTGGGCCGAACCGGACCCGACGGCCCGGCTCGCCCGTGTCCGGGCCTGGACGGTGCTGCCCGACCACGCCTCGGTGAACTGGCACGAGCCCGGTGCCGAGTCGATGGCCGCGGCGCTGCTCGACCTGGGGGTCGGCGTGGAGGCCGGCATCTGGTCGGGGACCGACGCGGCCGAGCGGTTCGCGGTGTCTCCGCTCGGGCCGAGGGTGCTGCGGGTCCTGGCCGAGGTGATGGACACCGAGGCACCGGAGGCTTCGGCACACACCCTCCTCACCGCACTCGGCCCGGCCCACGGCCGCCCCGTGCTGTTGCACGGCGAGGACGGCGGCGCGTGGCCGGTGCTGCGGCTGGCCGGGAGCCTCGGCCTCGCGACCCGGATGGGCCTGGAGGACACGCTCCTCCTGCCGGACGGCCAACCCGCGCTGTCCAACGCTCAGTTGATCGCCGGGGCACTGGCCCAGTACGGGTGCGCCCAGCGGTCGTCGTAGGGCAGGCCGAGGAGTTCGGCACGGATCGCGAGGTGCGGCTCACCCCGGGCCAGCAGGCGGTCGGGGGCGTGCCGGGAGAGCCAGGTCCGCAGATCGACCACGGCCGCCTCCTCGCCGTAGAGGAACCAGTGGAACGGCGAGTCGTCGACGAGGAGTTCCTCCAGCCACCGGTCGACGCACTCGGCGAGATGCCCGTCGGCGACCGGGCTCGCGTGCCAGCGGTCGAGCAGCGGGGTGACCGAGCGCAGGATCGAGGCGCACAGTTCGAAGATCTCGACGATCCAGTACGGCGGCTTCGGCATGGTGAGGATCTCCTCCCACCAGGCGCGCACGAACGCCTCCACGGCGGCGGACTGTTCCGCGGGCCAGGTGCGCCAGTCGACCACGGCGAGTCCGTGGAAGCCGAGGCCGAGCGGCTCCATCTCCCCCATGACCAGCGCCCGCGCGCCCTGCGGCAGCAGACGGCGCATCGCGGCCGCGTGGTCGTCGAAGTGGCCGGACACCTCGAAGGTGTACATCCGCAGCACGTCCGCCGGAATCCGGGTGTACGGCGTGCGCAGGTACGCGGCCTCCTCCGGGAGGTGGCAGAGCCCGCAGGCCTGCTCAGTAGGGCTGCTGAAGCCGTTGAAGACCGTCTCGATGTCGGCGAGGGCCGCGTCAAGGGCCGGTGACGTCATGGGAGTTGATCCCGTCAGGACTCCGGGCACGGCGTCGCCGCCGGCCGAAGATCGCGACGCTACCAGGGCCGGGGTGGGGGGACCAGCGGGTTTTTGGACCGCCGCGATCCGGCCTCCGCTGCATGCGGCGTTCGCCAGGGACGCGGGAGTCCCCCACCACCGGCTCGGCTCAGCCGCACCCCTCCGTCTCCTGGTCCGGTCGCCGCGCCCGGCCCCCGTTCCGCTGCCGTCCCCCGCTCTGCTCCACCAGCAGGCGCGATCCCGTGTGGCGGTCGCCGAAGACGTCGTCCGGGTTGGACAGGACGCAGGTGTCCAGGGAGAGGCAGCCGCAGCCGATGCAGTCGGTGAGGTGGTCGCGGAGCCGGTTCAACTGCTTGATGCGCTCGTCGAGTTCGGAGCGCCAGGCCTCGGAGAGCCGCGCCCAGTCCTCGCGGGTGGGCGTGCGTTCCTCGGGGAGTTCGGAGAGGGCCTCGCGGATCGTGGCCAGCGGGATGCCGACCCGCTGCGCGGCCCGCACGAAGGCGACCCGGCGCAGCGCGTCACGGGAGTAGCGACGCTGGTTGCCCGTGGTGCGGCGGCTGCTGATCAGGCCCTTGGACTCGTAGAAGTGCAGGGCGGAGACGGCGGCGCCGCTGCGGGCGGCGAGCTGGCCGACCGTGAGCTCGTGGATCTTCTCGGGAATCTGGGGCACCCCTCGAACCCTACCCATGCCCTCACCCCGTGGTCCGTTGACAGGGGCTCTCCGGCCGACCATGCTAAGCAGTCGCTTAGAGACTATGTGGCGAGGAGGCCGGGACATGGCAGAGCCGAGGATCTTCACGGGCGCGGACGACCTGAAGGCGGCGGTGGGCGAGGAGCTGGGGTACACCGACTGGCTGGAGGTCGACCAGAAGCGCATCGACCTGTTCGCCGAGGCCACCGGCGACCACCAGTGGATCCACGTCGACCCGGAGAAGGCCGCCGCGGGTCCCTTCGGCACGACCATCGCGCACGGCTACCTCACGCTGTCCCTGCTGCCGCTCTTCGGACCTCAGCTGATCAAGGTCGAGGGCGTGACGATGGGCGTCAACTACGGCACGAACAAGGTCCGTTTCCCCGCACCGGTCCCCGTCGGCTCCCGGCTGCGCGCCACCGCGCGGATCACCGGCGTCGACGACGTGGCGGGCGGCGTGCAGGTCACCGTCGCCTTCAGCGTGGAGCGCGAGGGCGGGGACAAGCCGGTGTGCGTGGCGGAGTCGGTCTCCCGCTACTACCTCTGAGCGGCTACTTCGCCGCCCCCACCATCCGCAGCACGAGGTCGGCGTCGAGCGCGCCGACCTCGTCCGGCGTCCAGGGGCCGTCGACGTTGAACCAGCGGGCCACGTCGATGCAGAGCGACATCACGGCGAGGGTGGTGCCCTTGACGTCGAGAACGTCGAACTCGCCGGAGGCCACGCCGTCCTCGATGATCCCGCGCACCTCGGCGTCGCACTGGCGGCGCAGGTCGAGGATCTCGGCACGGGCGTCGGGGCCGAGGGAGTCGAGTTCGTACTGGACGACCCGGGCGGTGGTACGGCCGCCGGCGTGCCAGCGGACGAAGGAGCTCACGGCGTCGGCGAGCCGCTCGGTGGCGGTGCCCTCGCGGCGGGCCGCGACCTGGAGGATCTCCAGGGCCTTGGCGTGGCCGATCCGGCTGATGCGGTGGAGCAGCTCTTCCTTGGTCTTGTAGTGGATGTAGAGCGCGGCGGGGCTCATGCCGGCCCGGCCCGCGATGTCGCGGGTCGTGGTGGCGTGGTAGCCGCGCTCGGCGAACGCCTCCACCGCGGCGATGAGCAGCCGCCGCGCCGCGTCGGGCGTGACCTCACCCCACGCCGACGTCTCGCCGCCGGCCGTCTCCTCCGCCGTACTCATCACACGCCCCTCTCCCACTGTTCGGAGCCCCCACCATACCGCCGAACCTGAGCGAGCGCTTAGCCAGTGTGCGGGGAGGTAGCTCCGGGAGGTGCGTCGGTGGGGTCACCGACCCCGCTCACAGCTTCTCGAAGGGGTCGTGTTCGGCGAGGAGCTTCTCCAGGCGGGCCTGGTCGACCCGGCTGACGATCTGGCCGGCCTCCTGGCGGTCGCGGATGACCTTGGCCAGGGTGAAGGCCGAGGTGACGAGATACAGGACGGCGATGGCGAGGAAGCCGCGCACCCAGGCGTCGGCGTTCAGCCGGAAGATGCCGATCGCGGTGGCGGCCATGGCCACGGCGAAGGAGGCGACGGCCTGTCCGTAGAAGGCCGCCGTGTTCTGCTGCTTGACCGGTGTGTCACTCATGGCAGGAGTCTCGGCCGTCCGTGACCCCCGCCACATCCGCTCAGGTACTCAGACCGTACTCAGAACGCCGACACACCCGTCAGCGCCCGCCCGATCACCAGCTTCTGGATCTGGCTCGTGCCCTCGTACAGGGTCATCACGCGTGCGTCCCGCAGCAGCTTCCCCGCCGGGTACTCGTCGATGTAGCCGTAGCCGCCGAACACCTGGAGCGCGTTGTTCGCGGCCCGCACCGCCGCCTCCGAGGCGAACAGCTTGGCCTTGGAGGACTCCACGGCGAAGGGCCGGCCGCGGTCGATCAGATCGGCCACCCGCCAGGTCAGCAACCGTGCCGCGTCCACGTCGACGGCGATGTCGCTGATCAGTTCCTGGACCAGCTGGTGCCCCGCGATCGGCTTCCCGAACTGCTCGCGCTCACCGGCGTACCGGACCGCCGCGTCCAGCGCGGCCTGGGCGATCCCCACGCACCCCGCCGCCACCGACATCCGCCCCTTGGCCAGCGCGGACATCGCGACGGAGAACCGCTTGCCCTCGGCACCCAGCATCGCGGAGGCCGGCACCCGCACCCCCTCCAGGACCAGCTCGGCGGTCGCCTGTCCGCGCAGCCCGAGCTTGCCGTGGATGGTCCGGCGGGTCAGACCGGGGGTGTCGGTCGGCACGAGGAACGCGGAGACACCCTTGTGCCCCGGCTCGTCCGTCGAGCGGGCGAACAGCAGCACCACATCGGCCCAGGTCCCGTTGGTGATGAACATCTTGGTGCCGTCGATGACGTACTCGTCCCCGTCCCGCACCGCACGCGTGACGAGGTTGCCGGCGTCGGAGCCGGTCCCCGGCTCGGTGAGGCCGAAGCAGCCCACGTACTCGCCGGAGGTGAGACCCGGCAGCCAGCGCCGCTTCTGCTCCTCGCTCCCCCACGCGGCGACCGTCTTGGCGACCAGTCCCAGCGAGACGGACACGATCCCGCGCACCGAGGAGTCACCCCGCCCGAGCTCCTCGGTGACCAGGCAGTACGCGAGATGGTCGCCGCCCGAGCCGCCGTACTCCTCGTCGATCGTCAGCCCGAGGAACCCCACCTCGCCGAGCTTCTTGACGATCGAACGGTCGACCTCCTCGGCGCGGTCCCAGGCGACGACATGGGGGGCGATCTCACGGTCCACGAAGTCCCGCGCCAGCCGCCGGACGGCGGTCTGCTCCTCGCTGAGCCCCAGGTCGACCACGAGATCACCCCACTGTGAGAGATACACCTTTAAATTAGCACTGCTAGTTTGTCGTTCGCAGCCCTACTATGTGCGCCATGGCCCGACCGCGCAAGCCCCTCCTCAGCACCGACCGGATCGTCGAGACGGCCCGCGCGCTCGTGGACTCGGAGGGCCTGGCGGGCCTGTCCACCCGGCGGCTCGCCGCGGAACTCGGGGTCAGCGGTCCGTCCCTCTACAACCACTTCCGCACGAAGGACGAGATCCTGGAGGCGGTCGCCGACTCGGTGAGCGCCCAGGTCGACCTGTCGATGTTCGAGGACGGCCGTCCCTGGCGGACCGCCCTGCACGACTGGGCCGTCTCCTACCGTGCGGCCCTGCGTGACCACCCGAACATCGTGCCGGTCCTCGCCCAGGGCCCGGGCCGCCGCCCCGCCGGGCTGCGCCTCGCCGACGCGGTCTACGGCGCGATGGTCGACGCGGGCTGGCCCCCGGCGCAGGCCACCTCCATCGGCGCGCTGATGCGCTACTTCATCATGGGCTCGGCGCTCGGCTCCTTCGCCGGCGGTTTCGTGGACGACGCGAGCGCGTACGACCCGGCCGACTACCCCCACCTCGGCCAGGCCCATCTCCTCGCCGAACAGCAGGAGAAGATCGACGAGCGGGCCTTCGAGACGGGTCTCGGGGCCCTGCTGGACGGACTGGCGCAGCAGTACGAGCAGGTCGGACGCACCGGATAGCCACAGTTCGGTGAGCGCCGAAGCATCGCTCCCGCATGCTGGATGCCATGACCAAGGACCCGCAGGCACCCCAGCTGGCAAGGCTCGCCGCGCTCATCGCCGACGAGACCCGGGCTGCCTGTCTCCTGGCCCTGCTGGACGGCCGGGCCTGGACGGCGGGTGAGCTGGCACGCCACGCGGGAGTCGCCGCGTCGACCGTGAGCGAACACCTCGGCAAGCTGGTCGCGGGCGGTCTGCTGACCGAGGAGCGCCAGGGCCGCCACCGGTACGTACGCCTGGCCGACGCGCGGGTGGCCCACCTGGTGGAGGACCTGGCGGCCCAGGTCTCCCCGGACACCGTCCAACGCCCCCGCAGCCTGCGGGAGTCGAGCGCGGGCTCGGCGATGGCCCGGGGCCGCACGTGCTACGACCACTTGGCCGGGCGCCTGGGCATCGCGGTCACGGACGCCCTGACGACGCGTCGACTGCTGCGCCAGGACACGGGTTTCGCGCTGACGGAGGCGGGGCTGAAGTGGTTCGAGGAGACAGGCATCCCCCTCGTCCGCACCGGTCGCCGCCCCCTGGCCCGGGCCTGCCTGGACTGGACGGAACGCCGCCCGCATCTGGCCGGGGTCGCGGGAGCGGCCCTGTGCCGACACGCGCTCGCCGAGGGCTGGTGCGTCCGCATCGGCTCGGAGCGGGCGGTGAAGGTGACCGCAGCAGGAGAACAGGCACTGGAGGACCTCTTGGGGATTTCCGGGCCAACGCTGCGCTGAGCGCCCTTCAGGGGCGCGGGACCGGGTCGATATGCGCCGCCGCGTGGGCGCGACCAGCCACGACGAGCCCGCGGACGGCAATCAACGGGTCCGAAATCCGCGAGCTTCCGAACCCGCACCTCCCTACCCTCAGGAGCATGATGAACCCCCGCCGCACCGAACTCCTGGCCGCCGGCGCGGCCACGGTGACAGTGATCCTCTGGGCCTCCGCCTTCGTCTCCATCCGCAGCGCGGGCGCCGCCTACTCCCCCGGCGCCCTGGCCCTGGGACGTCTGCTGTCCGGCGCGCTCGCCCTGGGCGCGATCTGTCTGATACGGCGGGAGGGCCTGCCGCCGCGTGCGGCCTGGCGCGGCATCGCGGTCTCCGGGGTCCTCTGGTTCGGGCTGTACATGGTCGTCCTGAACTGGGGCGAGCAGCAGGTCGACGCCGGCACCGCGGCGCTGGTCGTGAACATCGGCCCGATCCTGATCGCCCTGCTCGGCACCCGTCTGCTCGGGGACGCGATGCCGCCCAGGCTGCTGGCGGGCATGGCGGTCTCCTTCGCGGGCGCGGTCACCGTGGGCCTGTCGATGTCCGACGACGGCGGCTCCTCGGTGCTCGGCGTGGTCCTGTGCCTCCTCGCGGCGATCGCCTACGCCGGCGGAGTCGTGGCCCAGAAGCCGGCGCTGGGCTCGGGCACCCCGCTCCAGGTGACGGCCTTCGGCTGTCTCATCGGCGCCGTCGTGTGCCTCCCGTTCGCCGGGCAGCTGGTGTCGGAGGCGGCCGACGCGCCCGCCTCGGCCACGCTGAACATGGTCTACCTGGGCGTCTTCCCGACCGCCCTGGCCTTCACCACCTGGGCCTACGCCCTGGCCCGTACGACCGCGAGCCGGATGGGCGCGACCACCTACGCGGTGCCCGCCCTGGTCGTCCTGATGTCCTGGCTGTTCCTCGGCGAGATCCCGGGCCTGTTCACGCTCGCGGGAGGGGTGTTGTGCCTGGCGGGCGTGGCGGTGTCCCGCTCCCGGCCACGGCGGAGCGCCGCGGCCCCGGTGACGGCACCGGGGCCGCGGCCCGAGAAGGCGTCAGACCCCGCGTGAACGCGCCCTGCCCGCAAGGACCTTGATGCACAGGAGCGCGATCACCGACAGGCCGATGATGTACCCGGACACCGCCATCGACGTCCCCGTGGCCTCCAGCAGCAGCACCATGAGGAAGGGCGCGAGCCCACCGCCGAGCACGGCGGCGATCTGGTAGCCGAGGGAGGCTCCGGTGTAGCGCATCTCCGGGGTGAACAGCTCGGCGAACAGGGCGGCTTGGGGGCCGTACATGATGCTCAGGAAGCATCCGGCGACGAAGGTGCCGACCGCCAGCCACAGCAGCGACCCGGTGTCGATGAGCAGGAACATCGGTACGGCCCACAGGGCGATGCCGACCGCGCCGAGGGCGTAGATCCGGATACGGCCGAGGCGGTCGGAGAGCGCGGCGGCGGCCGGGATCAGCACCAGCTGGGTGAGGCTGACGCAGAGCGAGACCATGAGGACCGCGCTCTTCTTCATGTCGAGCTCGCGGGTCGTGTAGTCGAGGACACCGGTGATGAGGATGTAGAAGGTCGCGGTGTTCACGGCGAAGGAGCCGCCCGCGAGCAGGACCGTGCCGAGGTGGTGGCGCAGGACCGTGCGCAGCGGGGAGTTCTGCCCGGTCTTCTCCTTCTCGGCCAACTCCCGCTCCGCCTGGCGGAACTCGGGGGTCTCCTCGACCTTGGTGTGGATGTACCAGGCGAGCGCGAGGACGAACAGGCCGATGAGGAACGGGATCCGCCATCCCCAGGCCGCGAACGCGGTGTCGGAGGTGAACGCCCCGGCCAGCAGGAAGACGGTGTTGGCGGTCACCACACCGATGGGGACGCCGAGTTGGACCACGCTGCCGTAGAGGCCGCGCTTGCCCTCGGGGGCGTACTCGGTGGCCAGCAGCATCGCACCGCCCCACTGCGCGCCGACCGCGACACCCTGCACGACGCGCAGGAGGACGAGCAGGATCGGGGCGGCGACGCCGATCGTGTCGTAGGTCGGCAGGAGGCCGATGCCGGTGGTGGCGAGGCCCATGAGGGTGAGCGCGAGGACCAGCATGGGCTTGCGGCCGCGCTTGTCGCCGAGCTGGCCGGCGACGATGCCGCCGATCGGGCGGGCGAGGAAGCCGACCGCGAAGGTGGCGAAGGCGGCGAGGACTCCGGCGGTGGAGCTGCCCGCCGGGAAGTACAGGTCACCGAGGACCAGGGCGGCGGCTATGCCGAAGACGAAGTAGTCGTACCACTCGACGGCGGAGGCCAGCGCGGCCGCGGTGGCGACGCGACGGCGGTGGGGAGTCGCCGGCGCGGTGACGGAAGTGGGCTGAGCGGTAGGGGCCGTGTCCATGCAGTGCACACTCCGGTGGGTGCGTGGGGACGTTGGCGGCTGAACATACTGACCGGACGGTATGGGGTCAACGGTTGTGCGGGAAGGTTGCCCGGAGCACCTGAGAGGGGCTCCGGGCGACCTGTGGGTCAGGGGAGCCGAGAGGGGCTCCCGGAATCCCTTGGGTCAGAACACCACCAGGGCCCTGCCGCCCTTGCCCGCCAGCATGTTGTCGAAGGCCGCCGGGATGCCGTCCAGCGCGATCCGCTCGGTCACCAGCATCCCGAGGTCGAGGCGGCCCGCCCGGACGTGCTCGGCCAGCACCGGGAGGTCCTGGGCGGGGTCGGAGTCGCCGTAGACACAGCCCGCGAGGGTGCGGCCCCAGTGGAAGATCTCCAGGGCGTTGAAGGTGACCTGCTGGTCCTTGCCGCCGATGCCGACGACCGTCGTACGGCCGCCGCGGCGGGTAGAGTCCCAGGCGGTGCGGATGGTCGACGCGCGGCCGACGCACTCGACGGCGACGTCGACGCCCTGCCTGCCGGTGAGACCCCTGATCTCGCGGGCGGTGTTCTCGGAGGCGATCACGTAGTCGGTGGCCCCGGCGGCGCGCGCCAACTCCTCCTTCTCCGGGGAGACATCGACCGCGACGATCTTCGAGGCGCCCGCGATCCGGGCGGCCTGGAGCGCGGCCAGGCCCACTCCCCCGACGCCGTACACCGCGACCGTCTCGCCCTCGCGGACCCGCGCCGAGTGGTGGACGGCGCCGTAGCCGGTGAGGACCGCGCAGCCCAGGAGGGCCGCGTCGGTGAGCGGGATGCCGTCGGGGAGGGGGAGGAGGCAGGACGCGGGGACGACCGTCTCCTCGGCGAACGCGGCGACGTTCAGGCCGGGGTGGAGGTCGGTGCCGTCGGCGGTGCGGGCGTACACGTCGGCGGCACCGTTGAGGGCGTTGGCGCACAGCCACACCTCGCCGAGCGAACAGGCATGACACGTCCCGCAGGAAGGCGCCCAGTTGAGGACGACTCCGTCCCCGGGAGCCACCCCGGTGACCCCCTCCCCCACGGCGACGACCGTGCCCGCGCCCTCGTGGCCGAGGACGGCCGGGACGGGGACGCGCATGGTGCCGTTGGACAGGGACAGGTCGGAGTGGCAGACCCCGGCGGCGGCGAGGCGGACCCGGACCTGCCCGGGGCCGGGGTCCGGGAGCTCGATGTCGGTGACCTCCAGGGGAGCGCCCACGGCGGGAAGGACGGCGGCACGAACCACGGGAAGGCTCCTCAGAACTGGAGGGACTTGGTCTGGAGGTACTCGGCGAGACCGTGCGAGCCGAGCTCGCGGCCGACCCCGGACTGCTTGTAACCGCCGAAGGGGGCAAGGGGGTTGAAGCGGCCGCCGTTGATGTCCACCTGGCCGGTGTCCATCCGGCGGGCGAAGGCCACCGCCTCCGACTCGTCGCCGGCCCAGACGGCGCCCGCGAGGCCGTAGACCGTGCCGTTGGCGATGCGCAGGGCGTCCTCCTCGTCCTCGTAGCGCAGGATCGACAGGACCGGGCCGAAGATCTCCTCCTGCGCGATCGTCATGTCGGGGGTGACATCGGCGAAGACGGTCGGGGCGACGAAGTAGCCCTGCTCGCGCGGGGATTCGGGGCCGCCCGCGACCAACCGGGCGCCCTCGGCGACGCCCTTCTCGATGTAACCCCGCACCCGTGCCTGCTGCTTGGCGTTGACGACGGGTCCGATGCGGTCGCCGTACTTCGCGGCAGCGGCGGCGGCGAGCTCGACGGCCTCGTCGTACTGGTCGCGGTGGACCAGCATCCGGGTCCAGGCGCTGCATGTCTGGCCGGAGTTGGACATCACGTTGGCGACGCCCACGTTGACCGCCTTGGCGAGGTCGGCGCTCGGCAGGATGACGTTGGCGGACTTGCCGCCGAGTTCCAGGGCGACCTTCTTCAGCGCGGCACCGGCGGTCGCGCCGATCCGCCGGCCGACCGCGGTGGAGCCGGTGAAGGAGACCAGGTCGACCTCGGGGTGCTCGGCGAGCGCCTGACCGGCGACCGGGCCGAGGCCGGTGACCAGGTTGAAGACACCGGCCGGGACGCCCACCTCGTGGACCGCCTCGGCGAACAGCTGGGCGACCAGCGGGGTGTCCTCGGCGGGCTTGAGGACGACCGTGCAGCCGGCGGCGAGGGCCGGGGCGACCTTGGCGACGATCTGGTGCAGCGGGTAGTTCCAGGGCGTGATCGCGGCGACGACGCCGATCGGCTCCTGGTGGACGGTGGAGTTGCCGACCTTCTCCTCGAAGGGGTGGGTCGCGGCCAGCTCGGCGTAGGAGCCGGCGACCGCGACCGGGACGGCCGCGTGGACGTTCTGCGAGAACTTCAGGGGCGAGCCGAGTTCGGCGGTGACCGTCTCGGCGATCTCGTCCTTGCGGGCGGCCAGGACGTCCCGGAGGGCGGCCAGCCGGGCGGCCCGCTCGGCCGGGGCGGTCGCGGCCCAGGCCGGGAGGGCGGCGCGGGCGGCCCGTACGGCGAGGTCGACGTCCTCGGCGGTGCCCGCCGGGACCCGCCCGACGACCTGTTCGTCGGCCGGGTTCACGACCTCGATCACGTCCGGGCCGGTGGCCGGGCGCCACTCGCCGTCGATGTACATGCCGTCGTGCGCCTTCATGGTGCGTCCTCCCGGGCTGGGCCGTGTCGTCCGGCTCACAAAGTCCAGCCCACAAACTAGCGGCGATAGTTTTTCGACGCCAGGGCGGGCCGGACCGTCGGTGAACATCACAACCGGAGCGTTCCGAACATCACAACCGAGCGTGCGGGGACATCAGAAGTCGACGCGGGCCCGCTCGTCCACCCTCGCCACGGCCTCCTGCCCGAACTCCTTCTCGTAGGCGCGCCGGATCTCCTCGATCCTCCGGTCGCTCACGGCGGCCCGTGCCACCGGGTACAGCAGGATCAGCTCGTACGACGCCTCCTTCTCGATCGCCCCGCTCACGTCCCGCCACTGCCCGCGCCCGCTCTGCACGGTCAGCCCGTCGGGGAACTCCGGGGTGACCTCGCTGTCGACGAAGGCCATGAACTGCGCGTCGGTGACGGCCGGCCCGCCGTCCGGCCGCTCGGTGCCGAAGAACAGCTGGGTCTCGATGTACGGCGCTCCCCGGTCCGGTGCCTTTCGCTCCGGTGCCTTTCGCTCCGGCACCGCGGAGTCGGCCTCGGCGAGGCCGGCGTAGGCGGTGGGCGCGGCGGCGGCGAGCAGGAGGCCGGCGACGGTCAGGGCGACCCTGGTGCGGGTGAGGTGCGGTTGCATGGCACCTGCCTAGCGGGCACCCGGCACCAAGCCCCGTCGACGCGCGCTCAGTTCACTCGTCCAGGTCCGGAACGTGGTCCGGGGACGGGCAGATGCGTTCGCCGTGCTGGTCGAAGACGAACAGGTGGGAGATGTCCACGAGGAGGGGGACCTGCATACCGCGACGGAGGTCGATGTCCGGGGTGGTGCGGACGACCAGGTCGCCGGGGAGGCGGGGGTCGGGCGGCGTGGGCTCGGGGGCGGGGGCCGGCGCGTCCTCCAGGACCACGACGGGGCCCGCCCGCAGGGAACCCGCGCGCTCCTTGAGGCGGTCCAGGACCGTGCCGTCGCGGCGGCGCCGGGCGGCCGGGCGCGCGGCGGGGCGCGCGGCCTCCAGGTCGGCGACGACGGCCGGGCTGGAGCCGGTGTTGAAGTGCACGAGGACCTCGTGCCCCTGGAACTCCACGTGCTCCACCAGGCCGGTGATCGGCATCTCGCCCGGGCGGGCGGAGGCGGGATGGGCGATGCGGATGGCCTCCGAACGCAGGCCCACGATCACCTCACGCCCTTGCTGCACGCGGAGCAACTGGTGGTCCAGGGACAGCGGTTCGGGCAGCCGCAGGTACTGCTTGCCGAGGCTGATGGTCATGGCGCCGTCCAGCGGGGCCCGGACCAGGCCGCGCAGGAGGTTGATGCGCGGGGTGCCGATGAAGGCGGCGACGAAGACGTTGCGGGGCAGGGCGTACACCGAGCGGGGGGTGTCGACCTGCTGGAGGACTCCCCCGCGCAGTACGGCGACCCGGTCGCCGAGCGACATGGCCTCGGCCTGGTCATGGGTGACGTAGACCGTGGTGACGCCCAGTTCGCGGGTGAGGCTCGCTATCTCGGCGCGCAGGTGGTTGCGGAGCTTGGCGTCGAGGTTGGACAGCGGTTCGTCCATCAGGAAGGCGGAGGGGTGGCGGGAGATGGCCCGGCCCATCGCCACGCGCTGGCGCTCACCGCCGGAGAGCTGGCCCGGGTAGCGGTCGAGGAGGTCCTCGATGCCGAGCATGCGGGCGGTGGCGTCCACGCGTGGGCGGGGGTCCTGGCCGGGGGCCTCGATGCGGAGCGGGAAGCCGATGTTCGCGCGGTTCGTCATGTTCGGATAGAGGGCGAAGTTCTGGAACACCATCGCCATCCGGCGCTCGGCGGGCCCCAGGTCGTTGGCGTACTCGCCGTCGAGCCTGAGCTCGCCCTCGGTGATCTCCTCGAGGCCGGCAATCATGCGCAGCACGGTGGACTTGCCGCAACCGGAGGGGCCGAGCAGGACGAGGAACTCGCCGGGCGAGACGTCCAGCGAGAGACGGTCCACCACCCTGGGTCCTCGGGCGTACGTCTTGCTCACGTCGTGCAGGGTGATGGCGCGTGTCATGGCAGTGCCCCCGGGGGCTGTATCAGGCGTTGGTGCTCCGCGGTCGGAAGACCCCGGCCGGCTCGCACGGGGCTGTGAGTCACGGAAGTTAACGGAATGCACCCGGCGGGGGGAAGAGACTGGGCGGGATCCGGCGTTCCCGTCCAACCACCGAGAAAGCGGACGACCGCATTCAGCGAGCCGCCACGCTCCTCGACGGCCACGGCTCGGGGGTCGGGGGCCCTGGACTCCGGGGCGCGGCCACCTGTGGCCCGGGAGTCTGCGGGCCGGGACTCCGAGGCTCCTGGGTCCGGGGCACGGGACTCTGGGGGCCGGGACTCTGGGGCCCGAGGCTCTGGGATCCGGGGCTCTGGGATCCGGGACTCCTGGGCCCGGCACTCTGGGGCACACGGGCCTGGGGCTCGCGGGTCCGGACCAGGTGGGCGAAGACGACCACGTTGCTGGTGTAGCCGGTCCGTCTCGTGAAGAGTCCGCCGCAGGTGATCACGCGGAGTTCCGGGCGCCGGGACGGGCCGTAGACCTCCTTGTCGGGGAAGCCCGCCTTGTCGAAGATCTTCACCCGGTCCACCTGGTAGACGGCGGTACGGCCGTCCGCGCGCCGCGCCTCGATCACCTTGCCCGGCTTCACCTGGGCGAGCCCGGCGAAGACCGCGGGGCCGGTCATGGTGTCGCGGTGGCCCACGGCGATCGCCGTGCCGGACTCGCCGGGCGTCGGGCCCCCCTGGTACCAGCCCACGAGTTTCGGCTTGTCGACCGGGGGCGTCGCCAGCTCCCGGCCCTTGATGAGCCCGAGGGCCATGACCGGGGCGTCGATGCCGAGGGACGGGATGCGCAAGGACGTCGGCCGGGACCTGGTCAACGGTCGGGGCGGGGGCGTGCGCGGGGGCTTGCGGGGTGGCGTGCTTCGCGGGGGACGGCGGGCCGAGGGGGTCGCCCTCACGACCGCCTCCGCGTCCGCCCCACCGGCGGCCTCCGCCTCCGGGCCGGCGGCCGCCACGGCGTCCGGGCCGCCGGGCCCGTCCGGCAGGGGCGGCCCGTCATCCGCCGTGCACCGCACCCCCGTCGTCACCAGGACGACTGTGAGCAGGGCCGTCCTGGTGAGACGGTAGGCGCGGGTCCGGTACCAGGGCCTGCGTCTGCGCCTACGCGGCGCCATGGGGCCGACGGCGGTTCTGCCGGAAGTACGCGACGCCGCCGACCGCCACCAGGCCGACCGCCGCGGCGCCGGCCACCGGCGCGTACGCGGCCGCGGTGTCGACGAGACCGCCACCACCCGCGTGCACACCGCCCTTGGGGCCGTTGGGGTCGTTCTGCCCCCAGGCCGCGCCGCCACCGTGCTGCTGGTCCTCGATCTGGTCGCCCGGACGACGGCCGCCGTCGCGCTTGTCGTCGTGGCAGTTGACGTGGAAGACCTTCTTCTTGGTGGCACCCGCCACGATCCAAGTGATCTCGTACTGCCCGTCCGCCACCCCCAGCGCGTCGGTGTGACCGGCACCGCCGGCCAGCTGGATGGCGCCGGTCACGGTCGCGGCGCTGGCCAGCGGAGGCTGGGGGGTGATGGTGTACGGGATGGTGGTGAGGGAGTCGAAGTTGACGGCATCCAGGTAGAACTTGCAGACCCTGGAGTCCTCCTTCGACACGCCGTAGGGCACGCCCACGCGGTGGATCCTGATGTCGCCGTTCTCTCCTGCGGCCGAGGCGGCGGGTGCCGCCACCCAGGAGGCGCCGGACGCGGCGAGGGCGGTGAGGATGACAGTGGCACCCGCGCGGGCGCGGAGACCGTGTGGGAGTGTCAGGCTGGGCATGCGCGCTCCTCCGATTCAGACGATTTTCATACAAATCGCTCTTTCGGGAGGACTCTCCTTCATGCGCGCCACGGTCGCCCGCAGCGACGCCCGGCGCGCCGTCAGATATCGCTCGTGCGGCGCAATCCCGGGCGCTTCGGCCGCTCCCCCGCGGCCGATCCGGCCCCTTCATCGGACCGCGCCGAAGACCGCAGCGCGACGCCCGACGACACCAGCAGCAGGCCGCCCAGCATCACGAACGGCGCCGCCACACCGGCGACCCCCGCCACCAGCCCCGCGGTGGCCGGTGCGGCGACCTGGCCGAGGCGGTTGCCGGTCAGCCGCAGGGCGAGGGCGGTGGAGCGGGCGCCGTCGGGGGCGGCCTGGACCACCGTCGTCATGGACAGCGGCTGTCCGACGCCCAGGCAGAAACCGAGGAGGGCGAGCATCACCGCCAGCGCCCACACCGGGACCGGCAGCGCGACGCCCGCGCAGAGGAAGGCCGCCAGCAGACACGTCACGGTGAGGAGCAGTGCGCGCCCCAGCAGCCGTAGCAGCGGGGTCAGCACCAGACGGCAGGCGATGGTGGCGGCCGCGCGCAGGCTCAGCAGCAGGCCGATCACCGAGGGGGCGATGCCCCGGTGCTCGCCGACCACCGGGAGGTAGGCGGTGAGGATGTCCGTGGCGGACAGCACGGACAGGCTCACGAGGATGCCGCCGGGCACGCCCCGGGACCGCAGGATGTGCGCGACGGACACCCGGTCGCCCGGTGCGGCAGGGGACTTGGCCGCGGTGTCGCGATGCTCGATGCGCCACAGCGAGGTGAACGCGACGGCCGCCCCGGCGCCCGCGACCAGCAGCGCGAGCGCGCTCGTGCCCGCCCGGTCGGAGCCACCGATCAGCGCGCCGGCCGCGATCGGGCCGACCAGCTGGCCGAGGGAGGCGCCGATGGTGAAGTGCCCGAAGTTGCGGTCCTGTTCGTGCGGGGCGGACTGCCGGGCGACGAGCGACTGGGAACCGATGACGAAGCACAGGTGCCCGAGGCCCATCACCCCGCTCCAGACCGCCATCGCCCAGAGGGAGCCCGCGACACCGCTCAGCGCGCAGCCGCCGGATATCAGGACCACACCGACGGGCAGCAGCGGCGCGCACCGCCCGTGGTCGGTACGGCGGCCGAGCGGTACGGCCGCGAAGAGCGGCAGCAGCGCGTACACACCGGCGATGACACCGATCGCCCGCTCGTCCGCGCCCAGCGCGAGGGCCCGGTAGGAGACGGCGGGCCGGGCCATCGACACCGCCCCCTGCGCGAAGCTGAAGGCGATGACGAGGCGGAGCAGCCAGCCGCGGTTCCCACCGGGCACCATGTTCGAGTCTCCCTGGACGAAGGTCAGATGATGCCGAAGAGGATGCCCGCCCCGAGGATCACGAGGCAGGTGAGCGCGGCCCATTTGACGACGAACCGGGTGTGGTCGCCGAACTCCACCTTGGCCATGCCGACCAGGACGTACACGGCCGGCACGAGCGGGCTCGACATGTGCAGGGGCTGGCCGACGAGGGAGGCTCGGGCCATCTCCAGCGGGGTGACGCCGTGTGCGGCGCCGGCCTCGGCGAGGACCGGCAGGACGCCGAAGTAGAAGCCGTCGTTGGACATGAAGTAGGTGAGCGGGAGGCTCAGCACGCCGGTGACGAGGGCCATGTGCGGGCCCATGCCGTCCGGGATGACGTCGACCATCCAGCGGGCCATGTGGTCGACCATGCCGGTGCCCTGGAGGACGCCGGTGAAGACGGCGGCGGCGAAGACCATGCCGGAGACGTTGAGGACGTTGTCGGCGTGGGCGGCCAGGCGGGCCTTCTGGTCGGGGATGTGCGGGAAGTTCACGGTGAGCGCGAGCGCGGCGCCGAGCAGGAACAGCACCGGGATCGGCAGCCACTCCATGATCATGCAGGTGAGGAGGGCGACCGTGAGCAGCGCGTTGAACCAGTACAGCTTGGGGCGCAGGGTGGGGCGGTCGGGGTCGAGGACCTGGAAGCGCTCGGCGTCGCCGGCCTCGTCGTCCTCGGCGTCGGTGCCGGAGCCGGACCCGCCGGAGCTCACCGCGGCCTTGCCGGTGCCGGATTTACCGGAGCCGGCGCCCACCAGGACGGTCTCGGTCTCCTCGACCTTCTCCTCCACCAGGACCTCGCCCAGCGTGAGCACGCCCAGCCGCTTGCGCTCGCGCATGCCGAGGACGTACGAGAGGACGAAGACGCCCAGCAGGCCGACGGCCAGGGCCGGGATCATCGGGACGAAGATGTCGCTGGCGTCGAGCTTCAGCGCGGTGGCGGCGCGGGCCGTCGGACCGCCCCAGGGCAGCGTGTTCATCACGCCGTTGGCCATGGCGGCGACACCGGTCATCACGACCAGGCTCATCTTCAGGCGCTTGTACAGCGGGTACATCGCCGAGACGGTGATCATGAAGGTGGTCGAGCCGTCGCCGTCGAGCGAGACGATCGCGGCGAGGATCGCCGTACCGACGACGATCCTCATCGGGTCGGCCTTCGCGAACTTCAGGATGCCGCGCACGACCGGGTCGAAGAGGCCGACGTCGATCATCACACCGAAGTAGACGATCGCGAACATGAGCATCGCCGCGGTGGGGGCGAGGCTGGTGACGCCTTCGATGACGTAGTCACCGAGCTTGGCGCCCTTCCCGACGAAGACACAGAACAGTGCCGGGATCAGCACGAGCGCCGCGATCGGCGACATCTTCTTCATCATGATCAGGACCAGGAAGGTCGCGATCATGGCGAAGCCGAGGATGGTCAGCATGAGTGGATACCTAACGTTCGCCCTTGAACTCCCACCGGAGCCGGCAGTGCGATGACGTTAGGACCCGTCAAGTGGCGTTAACAAGACGTTGACGTGCGAGCAATAAGCGCAAAACTCCAGGTCACGGACTTGCGATCAGTTCGACGGGCACTCCGTTGAGGACCGCGTTGCCTGACAGGGGGTCGAGGAGGGTGCCGTCGAGCAGCTGGTTCACGTTGACACCGGGGTCCTGGGCCGCGTGCCGTGTACGGGTCCCGGGGCGGTCGTGGCCCCAGCCGTGCGGCAGGCTCACCACACCGCGCCGTACCGTGTCGGTGATCTCCACCGGCGCGATCACCGCTCCCCCGGCCCCCTTGATCCCGACCCGCTGCCCGTCGACGAGCCGCAGGCCCTCCGCGTCCTCGGGGTGGATGTGCAGGGTGCAGCGGTTGGTGCCGCCGGTGAGGGCGGGGACGTTGTGCATCCAGCTGTTGTTGGAGCGCAGGTGCCGGCGGCCGATGAGGACGAGCCCCTCGGCCCGCTGCCGCAGCGCCTCCCGCAGCCGGGGCAGGTCGTCCGCGATCGGCCCGGGCAGCAGCTCGACCTTGCCGCTGCGGGTCTTCAGCGGCTGCGGCAGCCGGGACGTCAGCGGTCCGAGGTCGATGCCGTGCGGATGCGCGAGCAGCTTGGTCAGGCTGAGCCCGTCCGGTCGTACGCCGAAACCGTCGCCGTAGGGACCCAGGCGCAGCATCATGTCGAGCCGCCGCTCGGGGCCGGTGTCGCCCTTCAGGAGGGTCGCGAGTTCCTGCGGGTCGCGGCCGTGCACGGGCGAGTGGTTCTCCTTGACCGCCTTGCCGAGGGTCTGGCCGATGACCAGGTCGTCCACGGCGGACGGGTCGGCGCCGTGCATGCCGGTGACGGCGAGGACCAGCCGGGCGAGGATCTCCGTCTCCGCCATCCGGCCGGGCTCCAGCGGGACGGCGGGGCGGGTGTAGCGGACCTGGTTGCGCACGGCCAGGGTGTTGAAGGCGAAGTCGTGGTGGGGGCTCTGGGAGGGCGGGGGCGGCGGCAGCACGACGTGGGCGTGGCGTGAGGTCTCGTTGAGGTACGGGTCCACGCTGACCATGAAGTCGAGGGAGCCGAGGGCCTTGTCGAGCCGGTCGCCGTCGGGTGCGGAGAGGACCGGGTTGGCGGCGACGGCGATGAGGGCGCGGATCGGCTCGCCCTCCGCGGTCGTGGTGTCGATCTCCTCGGCGAGCGCGGAGAGCGGCAACTCGCCCTTGGCCTCGGGGTGTTGACTCACCCGGGAGTGCCAGCGTCCGAGGGCGAAGCCGTGGCTGGGTCCGGCGGGCCGGGGGGTGCGGTCGGTGGCGGCCTGCGGGAAGAGGGCGCCGCCGGGCCGGTCGAGGTTGCCGGTGAGGATGTTGAGGACGTCGACGAGCCAGCTGGCGAGGGTGCCGTGCGGGACCGTGCAGCTGCCGATGCGGCCGTACACGGCGGCCGTCGGGGCGGCGGCGAGTTCGCGGGCGAGCAGGCGTGTCTCCGAGGCGTCCACGTCACAGGCCTCGGCGACGGCCTCGGGGGTGAAATCCCGTACGGCTTCGCGGAGTTCGTCGAGCCCATGCAGATGAGGGGCCAACTCCCCGGTGTCGACCAGCTCTTCCTCGAAGAGCACGTACGCCATCGCCGCGAGCAGCAGTGCGTCGGTGCCGGGACGGATGGCGATGTGCCGGTCGGCGAGCTTCGCGGTGCGGGTGCGGCGGGGGTCGATGACGGTGAGGGTGCCGCCGCGGGCCTTGAGCGCCTTGAGCTTGCCGGGGAAGTCGGGGGCGGTGCACAGACTCCCGTTGGACTCCAGGGGGTTGGCGCCGAGGAGGAGCAGGTGGTCGGTGTGGTCGAGGTCGGGCACGGGGATGGCGTTGGCGTCGCCGTACAGCAGTCCGCTGGAGACGTGCTTGGGCATCTGGTCGACCGTGGAGGCGGTGAAGACGCTCCGGGTGCCGAGCCCGGCGAGCAGCACCGGCGGGTAGAGGGCGCCGGCCATGGTGTGCACGTTGGGGTTGCCGAGGACGACTCCGACGGAGTTCGCCCCGTACCGCTCGGCGACGCCCCGGACTCCGGCGGCGACCGCGTCGAAGGCATCCGCCCAGGTGGCCTCGCGCAGCTCCCCGTCCCGGCGCACGAGGGGGGTGCGCAGCCGGTCGGGGTCGCCGTCGACGGCGCCGAAGGAGGCGCCCTTCGGACAGATGAACCCCTTGCTGAACACGTCGTCGCGGTCGCCGCGGGCGCCGGTGACCCGGGTCCCTTCGACGGTGAGCGTCAGACCACAGGTGGCCTCGCACAGGGGGCAGATACGCAGAGCGGTGCGGGACACGGGTCCTCCCGGGGCAGCGGTGCCTGTCCGGGTGAGCATACCGACCGGTATGAACGGAGGGGAGGGGTTGCCGGGCCTCAGTCCAGAACCCGCGCCAGATACGCCCGCAGCATCTCCCGGGCCTCCTGGATGATCCGCTCGTCGCCCTCCGGTGCCATCCGGAAGGCCAGGTGGACGAGGGTGTCCGCGGTTTCCGTGGCGATCAGGAAGGTGCGGCGCAGGTCGTCGTCGGGTTCGCGGGCGAGGTAGCCGGACAGGAGGTCGGTGAGGCGGTCGGCGACGCGGTGGTTGGGTTCGGCGTGGCGGGCGCCGACGGGGATCTGGTTGCCGAAGTCGACCAGGGAGAAGCCGGGGGCGGTGCGCTTCATGGCCAGGTACTCGTCCAGGACGACGTCCATGACCGTACGCCAGCCGCCCTCCTCGCCCGACTTCTGGAGGCGGTCGGTGACCCGCTCGGTGAAGCGTTCGAGGTTGCGCTGGGCGAGGGCGTCGGCCATCTGCCGCTTGTTGCCGAAGAAGCGGTAGACCGAGCCGATGGGGACGCCGGCTCGCAGGGCGACGGCGCGGGTGCTCAGGTCGTCGTAGCCGACCTCGTCGAGCAGGTCGGCACAGGCGTCGAGGATTCTGGTCAGCCGTTCGGCACTGCGCCGCTGCACGGGGGCGCGGCGAAGCGGGGTCGCTTGGGGCACGGGCTTCATGATGCCTTTCCGCCGTGGTCAGGTGAACCCCGCCACCTGGTACGGGGCCGGGGGCTCGCGGTGCTCACCGGTCACCGCCGGCACCAGCCGTGAGCCGCGTTCCGTGATCGCCGTCGTGAGCGCTCACCGTGAGGGGGGTCGCGGTGGGTCCGCCTGCCGCGGGTATTGCGCCGGAGCCGGTGTCGCCCGTGAGCGCAGTGGGGGCGGTTCCGGAACCGGCGCCGGTGGTGGCGGAGGTGACGGCCGCAAAGCCACCGCCGGTGGTCGCCGGGTAGACCGCGTCGGGATCGCCGCCGCCCGTGGTCACCGTGAAGGCCGGGCCGGAGCCGGTGACGCCGGTCAGCGCCGCGAACCGCGCCCCGGAGTCGCCGTCACGTGCCCCGGAGGCGCCCTCGCCAGCGCTCGGCGCGGACTGCGTCCCCGAGCCGTCGCCGTTCTCGCCCGCCGTCGACTCCGCGCCGGGCGTCCCGGCCTCCGTGCTCGTCGACGGCTGCGGCTCCGACGCCGTCACGTCCGCCGTGCTCTCCACCGGGTCGCCGTCCACGGCCCACACGGTGCCGTCGTCGGCGTAGAGGCGGGCGGTGACCTTGTGGGTGCCCTGCGGGACGTACGCGGCCGCGAGCCGGTAGTCGGGGGTGCGCAGGGTGGTGACCGGGCGGTCGTCCACGAAGAGGACGGCGACGCCCCGGCCGGAGACCGCCTCGGCCTTGGTGTTGCTGGGCGAGAAGTCGAAGTTCTCGACGGTCAGCCGCACCGACCAGCAGTCGTCGGTCGCCGGCTGCACCTCTATGCCGACCTCGGGGGCGTTGTCCTTGTCCACCTCACGGTAGTGCCGGCCCTCCTGGTCGGTGTCGTCGAGGACCTTGCCCACCGGTGAGACCGACGTGCCTTCCTTGTGCTCCTTGGCCCCACTGGCGCCACAGCTCACGGATCCGGTCACCAGCACGACACAGACCGCGAGCGCGGCAAGGAGTCCCCGCGTCCACGACATGCCGGGGAGCCTAGAACACGGGTACGACACCGCGAATCCCCCTGTGGTCTGGTTCTCGTCCTCCTCCCTGAGGAGGTCACGAGCGGGGAAATCGGTTCCACGGAACGGCACCCTTGCGCCGCCGAAACCGCAATCCTACGGTAGTCCATAGGAATCAGACCGCAAGGGAGCGACCATGAGCGGGGACGCAGCGATCACGCGCGGCGACGCACGGAAGACCGCCGAGGGCCTGGCGTACCTGTCCGGTTTCGGCAACGAACACGCCTCGGAGGCCGTCCCCGGCGCCCTCCCCGAGGGCCGCAACGCCCCCCAGCGCGCGCCCCTCGGCCTCTACGCGGAGCAGCTCAGCGGTACGGCCTTCACCGAGCCCCGCGCCCACAACCGCCGCTCCTGGCTGTACCGCATCCGCCCCTCGGCCGCGCACCCCGCGTTCACCCACACCCACCACGGCCGGATCCGTACGGCCCCCTTCACCGAGTCGGTCCCCGACCCCAACCGGCTGCGCTGGGACCCGCTGCCGGAGCCCGGCGAGGGCACCGACTTCCTGGCCGGACTGTGGACCCTCGGCGGCAACGGCGACGTCACCCAGCGCACCGGCATGGCCGTGCACCTGTACCACGCCACCGACTCCATGGACCGCGTCTTCAGCGACGCCGACGGTGAGCTGCTGATCGTCCCGGAGCGCGGCGGGCTGCTGCTGCGCACGGAGTTCGGACTGCTGCATGTGGAGCCGGGCCATGTGGCGCTGGTCCCTCGTGGGGTGCGCTTCCGTGTGGAGCTGCTCGACGAGTCGGCCAGGGGTTATGTGTGCGAGAACTACGGGGCGCCCTTCCAGCTCCCCGACCTCGGCCCGATCGGCGCCAACGGCCTCGCCAACGCCCGCGACTTCCGGGCCCCCGTCGCCGCGTACGAGGAGGTCGAGGGGCCGGTGGAGGTGGTCAACAAGTTCTGCGGCAACCTCTGGACGGCGACCTACGACCACTCCCCGCTCGACGTCGTCGCCTGGCACGGCAACCATGTGCCGTACGTCTACGACCTGCGCCGCTTCAACGTCATCGGCTCCATCTCCTACGACCACCCCGACCCGTCGATCTTCACCGTGCTGACGTCCCCGTCGGACACCCCGGGGCTGGCCGGCGTGGACTTCGTCGTCTTCGCGCCGCGCTGGCTGGTGGGCGAGGACACCTTCCGGCCGCCGTACTTCCACCGGAACGTGATGAGCGAGTACATGGGCCTGATCGAGGGCGCGTACGACGCGAAGACCGCCGGAAAGGGGGGCTTCGTGCCGGGCGGCGGCTCGCTGCACAACATGATGTCGGCGCACGGACCGGACCGGGAGACGTTCGACCGGGCGAGCGCCGCCGAGCTGCGGCCGCAGAAGATCGACGACGGGCTGGCGTTCATGTTCGAGACCCGCTGGCCGGTGACGCTCACCGCGCACGCGGCCCGGGCGGACCACCTCCAGCCGCACTACGACGACGTGTGGCGGGGCCTGGAACGTCACTTCCGCCCACAGAACTGACCCACCCGCGCCACGGATCCGTCCGCCGAACTCCCCCCTTAGCGAATCCGCCCGATGAGCTGACCCACCCGCCCCGCGAATCCGGTCGGCCCCGCGGATCCGCCCGTCACACCCACCCACCCGTCCCGGAAATCCGCCCACCGCACCGCCCCCCACCCACCTCGCAGATCCACCCGCACCGCCCCCCACCCACCTCCCAGATCCACCCGTCATACCGATCCACCCGCCCCACGGATCCACCCACCGCCACCGATCCCCCGTTGCACCGACCGATCCGCGAAAGGTACGGATAGCCCGTGACCTCCTTCGCTCCGGACTCGATCGTCCTGAACCGCAAGCTGCCGCTCTGGTACCAGGTGTCGCAGTCGCTGCGCGCCTCGATACTCGGCCGCTCACCCCAGGACCCGCTCCGCCTGCCCACCGAGGAGCAGCTGGCCGGGCACTACGGCGTGAGCGTGCTGACCATGCGGCAGGCGCTCAAGGAGCTGGAGGACGAGGGGCTCATCACCCGGCACCGCCGCCGGGGCACCTTCATCGAGCCGGACGCGCGAAGGGGCAGTCCGGTCCGGCTGCTCGGCTCGGTGGACGCGATCGTGGCCCAGCAGTCCGGTATGACGACCGAGCTGCTCGAGCACGGCAAGTCCGCGGTGCCCACCGAACTCGCCGAGCACTTCCCGGCGTTGGACGAGGTGGCGGCGTACCACCGGCTGCGCAGCGACGAGCGGACGGGCGAGCCGACCAACCACGCCCGCAACTACGTCCGCCCCGAACTGGCCGCGCGCATCGACCCGTCGGACCTGGTGCGCTGGCCGATGACGAAGGTGCTGCGGGATGTCGTCGGCGCGGACATCAGCCGCATCACGGACACCGTGGAGGCCCGGCTCGCGGACCCGGAGACGGCCCGGCTGCTCCAAGTCCCGCTGCTCAGCCCGATCCTGCACTACACGGGCCTGTCGTACGACACGGAGGGCCGGGTGCTGGACGCGGCGGTGATCCACTACCGCGGCGACCGCTTCTCCTTCTCGGTGACTCTGGAAGCCACATGAGCTCACTGTCCGTCGCAGGTCGTACGATGCCCAGCGTGACGCACGACGACGCTCCGCCACTCGCGGACCTCATGCCGTGGTCCGTCGCACCACCGCGGCT
The DNA here is from genome assembly GCF_058382285.1 of Streptomyces sp. LS-MS-L19. Taxonomy (NCBI): domain Bacteria; kingdom Bacillati; phylum Actinomycetota; class Actinomycetes; order Kitasatosporales; family Streptomycetaceae; genus Streptomyces; species Streptomyces sp. LS-MS-L19. Next base: position 2,041,570 of record NZ_JBYCLL010000001.1, read on the forward strand.
CGGCCGGGGCTGGCCGACGGGCCCCGACGCGGCATCCCTGAAGGCCCGCTGGGACGCGCTGCTCAAGGCCGAGGGCCCCGACCGGGAAGCCCTGTTCGAGCCCACCCGCTCCCGGACCCTGCGCTCGGCGGTCGGACAGCTGCCGGGGCGCACGGGCGGCACGGAGCGGCTCGCCCGGGCCACCGGCCCCTGCCCGGAGCCGGTACGGGTCCTGCACGCGCCGTTCGACGAGCAGTGGCTGATCCCGGACCACCGGCTGATCGACGCGGCCCGGCCCGAGCTGTGGCGGGTGGCGGACGAGGAGCAGGTGTTCGTGGTGGAGACGCCCTCGGACGGCCCGGGCCCCCAGCTCCTCGCGACCTCGGTGCTGCCCCTGCTCCGCCCGGGCCGCATCCGCCCGCTGTACCGCCGCCCCGGCGGCACGGAACCCAACCTGGCCCCGGGCCTCCTGGCACATCTGCGGACCCGCCTCGACGTCCCGGTGGAGCCCCTGGACGTCCTCGCCTGGATCCTGACAGCCGTCCGCCCGGACCTCACCGTCCCGCTCACCGACGACCCCGAACTCTGGTCCCGGGGCGTCGAGTCGGGCCACCGCACGCTCTGGCTGATGCGCCGCGACGGCGACCGCCCCAAGCTCCCCGGCGGCCGCCGCCCCTACGTCCGCGCACCCTTGCCGCCCCGCCCCCTGACCCTGGACTACGACCGCGACGAGGAGGCCCTGCTGGTCGACGAGGGCCGCATCTCCCCGGTACCACCGGAGGCGTGGGCCTTCGAGGCGGGCGGGGCCCGGGTGCTGGAGCAGTGGTTCACGGCCCGCGTCACGGAACCGGAGCCGGGCACGCTGGCGGCGATCCGCCCATCGACCTGGCCACAGACCTGGACGTCGGAGCTGCTGGAACTGATCACGGTGCTGGCGCTGCTGGCGGATCTCCAGCCACTGGAGGACGAGCTGACCTCACAGATCACGACGACCGAACTGCGCGAGGCGGGGGTGTTGCCGGTGCCGGAGACTGCGCGCCGACCGGCCTCGGTCTTGGACGGCCACGAAGAGGGCCCCGAAGGTCAACTGACGCTGCTGTAGCCACCTCAGGGGCGCGGGGAACTGCGCGACCAGCCACGACGAGCGCCGCACCCGACACGCAACGGTCACCCCCGCGGCGAAAACCCGTCCAGCACCCGCCCCAACATCCGCTCGAACACCGCGTCGAGATCAATGGGCCCGGCATCCTCCGCGAAAGACGCCGCCAACCTCGGATACGCCCCCGACGCCACCTGACCCCCCAGATACGCGATCCGCACCGCGTTCTCCTGCTCCTCCGACCACGGCAGCGACCGCACCCGCTCAGCCGTGGAGAGTTCGTTCGAGACGTACGTCGTCACGCACCCGTTGAGCATCGCCACCAGCTCGATCTTCGTGCCGTAGGGGGCGTCCAGCGGGTCGAGGCAGGCGAGGCAGTGCTCCAGATAGCGCAGGGCGTTGGGGCTGAAGCCGTACACCCCCGACATCAGCCGGACCATCCAGGCGTGCCGGTGCATGAGCGCCTTGGTCTGGCGCGCGTTGCGGAGCATGTCGGCCCGCCAGTCCCCCGTCGGCTCGAACAGCTCGTGCTCCCCGCTGACCGCGTCCACCATCAGCTCGTACAGGTCCTCCTTGCGGGGGACGTAGTTGTAGAGCGACATCGTGCCGCAGCCCAGCTCGGCCGCCACGTGTCGCATGGACACGGCGTCCAGGCCCCCGGCGTCCGCCAGCCGCACCGCCGCCGCCGCGATGTCCGCCCTGGTGAACGCGGGTTTGGGCCCACGCCCGGTCCGTTCGGGACGAGCCCAGATCACTTCGGGTACGGCCGCTCGGCCCGCCATCGATCATCACCTCGGCCACCATCCTAGTTACGTACAGCGTACGTAGTGCGCTATGGTCCTGCCATGACTTCTACGTACGCTGTACTTAGTGAAGGTCTGGAGAAGCGGTTCGGGGAGGTCCATGCCCTGCGCGGCCTCGATCTCGCGGTCGCTCCGGGCACGGTCTGCGGCATCCTCGGCCCCAACGGCGCGGGCAAGACCACGGCGATACGGCTGCTGACCACGCTGCTGCGGCCGGACGCCGGCTCCGCGCGGGTCGCCGGGCACGACCTGGTCCGGGAGCCGGGGGCGGTCCGCCGCGCGATCGCCGTCACCGGGCAGTACGCGTCGGTCGACGGGGACCTGACCGGACGGCAGAACCTCCGGCTGTTCGCCCGGCTGCACCGGGTGCGGGGACCGGCCGGGCGAGCCGCCGAGCTGCTGGAGCGCTTCGGCCTGTCCGAGGCCGCCGACCGGCCCGCGTCCACCTACTCGGGCGGGATGCGCCGACGTCTCGACCTCGCGGCGAGCCTGGTCCGCCGTCCCGAGATCCTGTTCCTCGACGAGCCCACGACCGGACTCGACCCGGCCAGCCGCACCGCCGTCCGGGACGCCGTACGCGATCTCACGGCGGACGGCACGACCGTGCTGCTGACCACGCAGTACCTGGAGGAGGCCGACCAACTCGCCCACGACATCGCCCTGATGGACCGGGGGCGGGTCGCGCACACGGGGTCACCGGCCCAGCTCAAGGCGCTGATCGGAGCGCATGTCGAGATCGTCGTCGCGGACCCGGACGTCCTCGTGAAGGCGGCCGGGGTCCTCGACCAACTCACGGGCGGGGCACCGTCGTTCGACCACGACCGGAACGCGGTCGGCGCGGTCACCCGGGACACCACGCTCACGCTCCCCCGGCTGGTACGTGAACTGGACGCGGCGGGCGTGCCGTTGCTCGACGCGAGCATCCGGCCGCCGACCCTCGACGACGTCTTCCTGCGACTGACCGAGGAGGTGGCCGCATGAGCACGCTGGCCTACGACGGCACCGCCATGCTGGGGCGTCAGCTGCGGCGGGTACGGAACAACCCCGGGCTGCTGGTCCTGACCCAGACCATGCCGATCACCATGCTGCTGTTCTTCGGGTACGTGTTCGGCAGCGCGCTGGCGATGCCGGGCGAGCAGTACCGGTCCTTCCTGGTGCCGGGTCTGCTGGTGGCGACGGCGGCGAACGGGATCATGACCGGGATGTTCCAGGTGGCCCAGGACGTCCACCGGGGCGTCACGGACCGGCTGCGCACCCTGCCGATCAGCCGGGCGGCCGTACCGCTGGGGCAGTCGGTGGCGGACGTTCTGGTGACCGCCGCCGGCATGGTGCCGTTCCTGCTGGTGGGGCTCGCCGTGGGCTGGCGCGTCGAGGGGTCCGCGCCGCAAGCGGTGGGCGCGGTGGGGCTGTTGCTGCTGTTCCGGTTCGCGACGACCTGGATCGGTATCTACCTCGGCCTGCTCACCGGCAGCGAGGAGGCCGCGGGTCAGCTGGGCGGGGCCACGTTCGTCCTGCCGCTGCTGTCCAACGCGTACATTCCGGCCGAGGGCCTGCCCGGCTGGCTGCGCACCCTCGCCGAGTGGAACCCGATCAGCGCGGTGACCACGGCTCTGCGGGAGCTGTTCGGGAACGCGCCGGTGCCGGAGGGCGCGGCCTGGCCGGTGGCCCATCCGGTCGCCGGGTCACTGATGTGGTGCGCGCTGCTGCTCGCGGTCTTCGCACCGCTCGCCGTACGGCGGTACGGCCGCGGGGAGGGCTGAACGCCTCGTGCCGGGAGGAGAGTTCGGGCCCTGCCGGGGCCCGGGCCGACCTCGGAGGCGTGCATGCCAAAGATGGTGCGTACGGGGAGGCCGAGCCGGGGGCGTGGCCCTCGCTCGGCCGGCTCACCTGGATCGTGCTGCATGCCGTGGGGATGACGGACAGGTCGCAGCACGAACCCGGGCGGCTGGGGCTCAGTGCCCGCCGAACAGCGAACGGCGCAGTCGGCGCAGTGGTGCGAACAGCGAGACGCGACGCACGCGGGCGCCCCGGTCGCTGCGCTCCTGCTTGGTGGTGTCACGCGCGGTCAGCTCACGCATCAGCGAGGTCGCCTCGGCCGCCTCGCGCTGCGGGACGGCGGGCCCCGACAGCACCGAGAGATGGCGGTCCAGGCGCGAACTGGTCGCGCTGCTCCCGCAGGTGATCGCAGGGACCCTCGCCCTGCGCACTGTTATCTGTTCCATGTCACTCCCCACCCGTACGAGTCCACCCGGCCCGGGCAGGGTAACCCTATCGCCCCGTCGGGGCACACGTGTATCGGCGTCACAGGATTCACCTTCCCCGTAAGGGTGTTGACGACCCCTCCATGATTACTCTCCGAATCCAACAGATTTCAGGGCGAGTTGGACAACCGGCTGAGTAGTGGGCTGCGGTGAGCCACCGTCCGGCTCGACGGTCACTGCGAGTGATGTCGCAGACTTGTCGAGTCCGGTCGCGACCAAGGGCGTGTCGGCGTCGAAGAGCCCCAGGGAGCGCGGTTGCTCGTTGGGGCGCATGAGCCACAACTGGCGCACGCGGCCGCTCGGGGGCGCGCTGTACCCGCTCAGGGTGACGACCGCGCGCCCCTCCGATGCGGAAGCGACCACTCCGATCGTTCGGCCCTGTGCGTCCTGCCCGCGGGTCGCGAGCGCGTCCGAGGCCTGGAGAACGTGGGCGATCTCACTGGCCTGCGCTTTCTGCGCGTCCAGTTCGTCCTGGGTCCGGTTGGCCTGGACGGCGAACAGGGAGGCGACGACGAGGGCCGCGGCCGCGGTGGCCGTCGCGAAGGGCGCGAACAGCGGGCGCCGCTGCCGCTGCCTGGGCGGCGGCTGCACCCCCCACACATGGGGCGGCAGCTGCGATTTGCGCGCCCGGGCCGGTTCCGGCCGGGCCCGCACCGGCTCCGGCCGCGCGGCGGGCTCCTGCGGGATGGAGCGCACGGCGGACAGCACCCGGTCGCGCATCGCGGCGGGCGGCGGGGCGGCCGCCGACCATGCCAGCCGTACGGCGTCCTCGGACAGGGCGCGCACCTCCGCCGCGCAGCTGTCGCAGCCCTTGAGATGCCGCTCGAAGCGGGCCCGCTCGGGCGGCTCCAGGGCGTCGAGGGCGTAGGGAGCCGCGAGGGAGTGGAGATCTTCCCGGCGGAAGAGACTCACGCCACACCTCCCAGGCACTCCCGCAAGCGGGTCAGTCCGTCACGCATGCGCGTCTTCACCGTTCCCAGCGGCAAGGACAGCCGCTCAGCCACTTCACGGTAGGTGTACCCGTCGTAATAGGCGAGGGTCACCGACTGGCGCTGGAGTTCGGTGAGGCGCTCCAGGCACCGGCGCACCCACTCGCGTTCGAGGCCGGCCTCGACCTCCTCGGTCACCTGGTCGAACGCGGTGTGGTGGGCCCGGTGCGCCTCACGCTGCTCGCGCTCACCGGCCGCGCGGGCACTGCGCACCCGGTCGACGGCACGGCGGTGCGCGAGGGTGAGGATCCAGGACAGCGCGCTGCCCCGGCGGGGGTCGAACCGCGCGGCGGACCGCCAGGTCTCCAACAGCACTTCCTGCGACACCTCCTCCGACTGCGCCGGATCACGCACCACCCGCCGTACGAGTCCGAACACCGGCCCGGCGACGAGCCCGTAGAGCTCCTCGAATGCCTTCTGGTCCCCTCCCGCCACGAGCACCAGAAGCTCGTCCGCTTCCAACTCGCCGCCCCCTCCCGCAAAGCCGCACCTGGGCCGTCCCGTCCCACGAGGTATTCGCAACGAACACACCTCCGGATGGGGTTACGGATCAGATCGCCGAAAACGCGGGTCGAGCAGCAGAAAAGAAGTTTTGAGATTCGACCAATCCGCCCCGCCCACCGCTCCGAATCACCGAGCGTCAGGCAAGTTGGACTGAGGACGGACGGCATGACACCTATCTCCAGGAGCGGCTCGGGACGCAGGAGTCTCGCGACCCTCGTATGTGGTGCGCTGGCCGCCGGGGGGCTCGCAGCCGCCGGCGTGGCCACGCTGGAACCTGGGGCGGCCTCCGCCTCAAGTCACCGGGAGGCCCCGCTGATCTCGGGCACCCCGCAGTACGACAACACCGACGTGTACGCGTTCGTCAGCCCCGACAAGCCGGACTCGACGACGATCATCGCGAACTGGATCCCCTTCGAGGACCCGTCGGGCGGCCCGAACTTCTACCAGTTCGCCGAGGACGCCCAGTACGACATCCACATCGACAACAACGGCGACGGACAGGGCGACCTGCTGTACCGCTTCACGTTCAAGACGCATGTGAAGAACAAGAAGACGTTCCTGTACAACACGGGCGCGGTCGACAGCCTCGACGACCCGGACCTGAACGTCACACAGACGTACGACATCGAGCTGTTCCGGCTGAAGAACCAGAAGGTCCAGTACAAGACCAAGGTCGCCGACGACATCCCGGTGGCGCCGTCGAACGTCGGCAAGGCGTCCATGCCGAACTACGAGAAGCTGCGCGACCAGGCGGTCTACAAGCTTCCCGGCGACGCGACGGCGTTCGCCGGCCAGGCCGACGACCCGTTCTTCCTGGACCTGCGCGTCTTCGACCTGCTGTACGGCGGGAACCTGAGCGAGGTCGGCAACGACACGCTCAAGGGCTACAACGTCAACTCGATCGCCCTCCAGGTCCCGACGGACATGATCACCGAGTCCTCGCACCAGCCGGTCGTGGGCATCTGGTCGACAACCCAGCGCCGGAACGCGCAGGGGTACTACTCCCAGGTCTCGCGGCTGGGCAACCCACTTGTCAACGAGGTCGTCAACCCGCTGAAGGACAAGGACAAGTTCAACGCGTCCGCGCCCTGGGACGACGCGCAGTTCCTGAAGAACGTGACCAACCCCGAACTGCCGAAGCTCATCGAGGCGATCTACAAGATCCCGGCCCCGAAGGAGCCTCGCAACGACCTCGTGGACGTGTTCCTCAAGGGTGTGAAGGGGCTGAACCAGCCGCCCCACGTGCGGCCCGCGGAGGAGCTGCGCCTCAACACGTCCATCAAGCCCACCGATTCTCCGAAGCGGCTCGGTGTGCTTGATGGCGACAACGCCGGGTTCCCGAACGGGCGCCGCCTGACCGACGACGTGATCGACGCGTCGCTCCAGGTCGTCGAGGGTGAGCTGGTCGGGTCCAAGAACGACCTGGGTGACGCGGTCGACAAGAACGACAAGGACTTCGAGAAGTCCTTCCCGTACCTGGCGCTGCCGACGGAGGGTTCTCGCGGGCCGCTGGCCAAGGGCACGTCCGGTGGGAACGACGTCCGTAACCAGCTCGGGGACGCGCTGTCGCCGGCCGGTGCCTCCGGGTCGAACAACACGACGCTGATCGCCGGGTCCGCGGGCGCCGGTGCGGCGGGGATCGTGCTGATCGGGGCGGCGTTGATGTGGTGGCGTCGGATGCGGAGGCGTGCCTACTGAGGTTGGCGGTGCCTACGGGGGTGCCTCGATCTGCCGTCTGGCGGGTGCGGGTTGACTGTGGCTGGTCGCGCCCCGCGGCGGAGCCGCAAATCGACACAGCCTCGCGCCCCCAAGGGCCCTCAACGCACCCCCCTAATAACTGGCGCGGCCTGCGCGTACTCATCCCCCACGGTGCAGGCCGCGCCGTAGTAACTCGATCACCACTGAATCAGGAACCAGGAGAGGGCCATGTCCGGGTCTACGACCGACAGCGCACCCGAGGACGAGCAGAGCGGTTCGTCGGAGACCGTGGAGCCCTCAGCTGACGCCGAGGACGCGAAGGTCGCCGCCGTGCGGCGGGTGTCCGCGGCCGGACGGCGGTGGCGGGCCGCTCAACTGGCCGGGTGTGCGGCCCTGTTGGCCGTCGCGCTGACCGGGGGGTCGATCGCCTTCGGTGCGCTGCGGGACGGCGGTACCGCCACCGTCGCCAGTTCGTCGTCGGCGCTCTCGCCCGGGCTCATGGCCAGGGGGGACCTCGACGCGAGCATCAGGGCGATCCAGGCCCATCTGCGCACGCAGCCCAAGGACTTCGGCAGCTGGGCCACGCTCGGGCTCGCCTACGTCGAGCAGGCGCGGACCAAGGGTGACCCCTCGCGGTATCCGCAGGCCGAGCAAGCCCTCAAGAAATCACTGGGGTTGAAGGCGGACAACGAGCAGGGCCTCGCCGGTCTCGGCGCGCTGGCCGCCGCCCGGCACGACTTCAAGGGCGCCCTCGCCTACGCCGACCGGACCCTCAAGCAGAACCCCTACGACGAGCGCGCCCTGTCCTCCCGGATCGACGCCCTCGTCGAACTCGGCCGCTACGACGAGGCGTCGAAGGCCGCCGACCTCGCGGACGAACGGCGGCCCGGCATCCCGGTGTTCACCCGCTACGCGTACGTCCACGAGCTGCGCGGCGACGTCGGTACCGCTCGCGGTGTCCTGGAGCAGGCGCTGTCCACCGCGACCACCCCCGGCGACATCGCCTACGTGGCCACCGCGCTGGGCCAACTCGCCTGGAACCAGGGCGACTACGCCACGGCCCTGACCGACTACGCCCGCGCTCTCGCCGCCGACGACACCTACCTCCCCGCCCTGGAGGGCAGGGCGCGCGCCCAGGCCGCGAGCGGTGACCGGGCCGCCGCGATCAAGGGCATGGAGGCCGTCGTGGCGCGGTATCCGCTGCCCGGGCCGCTCGTCGAACTCGGTGAGCTGTACGAGGACCGGGGCGGCGACGGGGACAGGGCCAGGGCGAGCGACCAGTACGCGCTCGTCGACGCCTGGATCGCCCTCGCCCGGGCCAACGGCGTCAACGCCGACCTCGACACCGCGCTGGCCGCCGCCGACCACGGCGACAAGGCCTCCGCCCTGCGCGCCGCCCGCGCCGAGTGGGCCCGCCGGCACACCGTGCACACCGCGGACGCGCTGGCGTGGGCCCTGCACGTCAACGGCCGGGACGAGGAGGCCCTGCCGTACGCCCGGCAGGCCACCGCCACCGGCTACCGCAACGCCTCCTTCCGCTACCACCGCGGGATCATCGAGCTCGCCACGGGTGACGAGAAGGCGGCCAGGACCCACCTCACCTCCGCCCTGAAGCTGAACCCCGGCTTCTCCCCGCTCGGTGCCCGCGAGGCCCGCAAGGCACTGAAGGAGATGGCCCGTTGAAGCTCCGCCGTCTGTTCGTGTCCCTCCCGGCCGTCCTGACGGCGGCTTGTGCGCTCGCGCTGCTCCCTTCCGGCAGCGCGAGCGCCCACCCTCTCGGCAACTTCACCGTCAACCGCTACGACGGTCTCGTGGCCGCCCCCGGTCAGCTCCGGGTCGACCATGTCGAGGACCTCGCCGAGATCCCGGCCACCCAGGTCAAACCGGACCTCGAGAGGCTCGGCACGGCCGCGTGGGCCGCTCAGCGCTGCCGTACGGCTGCGGAGGGCGCCAAGGTCACCGTCGACGGCCGTACGGTCGCCCTCACCGTGAAGAGCAGCCACGCGCGCGTGCGTCCCGGGCAGGCCGGCCTGAACACCCTGCGCGTGGAGTGCGGGCTGACCGCCCCGCTGCCGAAGGACGCCCCTGTCTCCCTCGGCTTCCACAGCGCGGGCAGCGACTCCGGCCCCGGCTGGCGGGAGATCACCGCGCGCGGCGACCGGACGACGCTGACGGGGTCGGACGTGCCCACCACGTCGATCTCGAAGGAACTGACCACGTATCCGCAGGAGTTGCTGTCCTCCCCCGCCGACACCGTCACCGCCTCCGTGCGCGTACGGCCCGGTGGACCGGCCCTCGCCGAGGAGCGGACGGACGCCCCCGCCGCCTCCGTGCTGCCCCGCGGCGCCGACCGCTGGACCCGCGCCCTGGACTCCCTGGTCGCCCGTCACGACCTCACCGTCGGTTTCGCGGCGCTCGCCCTGCTCATCGCCGTCTTCCTCGGTGCGATGCACGCGCTCGCCCCGGGCCACGGCAAGACCCTGATGGCGGCGGTGGCCGCGGCCCGCGGCGGCCGGGCCCGGATGAAGGACGTCCTGCCGCTGGCCGCGTCCGTGACGGTGACCCACACCCTGGGCGTGGTCGCGCTGGGCCTGCTGGTCGCGGCCGGTTCGACGGCGGCCCCGTCGGTGATCGCCTGGCTGGGCATCGCGAGCGGCCTCATGGTGACCGCGGCGGGCGTGACCCTGCTGCGCCGGGCCCTGCGCAACCGCCACCACGGGCATCCGCACCCGCACAGCCATGGGCCCGACCACGACCACCCGCACCCGCACCCGCACCCGCACGGACCGAGCGACCACACCCACGAGGACGAAGAGGCCGAGGAACGCCCCCTCGTGCTGGTCGCCGCCCACGCGGAACCGGCCCCCGCCAAGGCCCGCGCCCACGCGCACACGCCGGCCCACACCCACGACCACGGCCACCATCACGACCACGGACACAGCCACACCCACGACCACGAGCACCATCACGACCACGGTCACACCCACGAGCACGACCACCCGCACCCCCACAACCACTCCCTCGAACACACCCACGGCGGCTTCACCCACACCCATGCCGTCGCCCCCACCGTCCGCGGCACGATCCTGCTCGGTTTCGCCGGCGGGCTCGTGCCCAGTCCCTCCGCCGTCGTCGTGCTCGTCGGCGCGGCGGCGCTCGGGCAGGCCTGGTTCGGGCTGCTGCTCGTGGTGGCGTACGGCGTCGGACTCGCCCTGACCCTGACCGCGGCCGGATTCGCCGTCGTCAGGCTGGGTAGCGGAGTAACCCGGGTGCTGGACCGGCGCCCCCGCCTGGCGGCGAGCCCGCTGACCGCGCTGGTGCGCAGGACGGCACCGCTGATGTCCGCGTTCGTCGTCGTGGCCCTTGGGGCGGGTTTGGTGCTCAAGGGGGCGGCATCCGCACTCGGCTGAGCTACGTTTGTGAAGAAATCATGCGAAGTCGAGCGGAGTACGAAGTGGGGGACGGCCGTGTCCGAAGAACCGGGCGGTGACCGTGTGATCGCGGGCCGCTATCGCCTGCTGTCCCCGCTCGGCGAGGGCGGCATGGGAACCGTGTGGCGCGCCCGCGACGAGGTGCTGCACCGCGAGGTCGCCGTCAAGGAGGTACGCGCGCCGCACGGGCTGGCGGCCTCCGAGGTCGAGCGGTTGTACGCCCGCCTGGAGCGCGAGGCGTGGGCGGCGGCCCGGGTCGCCAACCGCAATGTGGTGACGGTGTACGACGTGGCCACCGAGGACGGCCGCCCGTGGATCGTGATGGAGCTGGTGCGCGGTGTCTCGCTCGCCGAACTCCTGGACGCGGAGGGCCCGCTCAGCCCGCAGCGGACCGCGCACATCGGCGCCGAGGTGCTCTCCGCGCTGCGTGCCGCGCACGAGGCCGGGGTCCTGCACCGGGACGTGAAGCCGGCCAACGTGCTGCTGTCGAACGACGGCCGGGTGGTGCTCACCGACTTCGGTATCGCCCAGGTCGAGGGCAGTTCGGCGCTGACGATGACCGGCGAGGTCATCGGCTCGCCCGAGTTCCTCGCCCCGGAGCGGGCGCTGGGCCGCACCCCGGGCCCGGAGTCCGACCTGTGGTCGCTGGGCGTGCTGCTGTACGCCGCCGTGGAGGGGAACTCCCCCTTCCGGCAGAACACCCCGCTGAGCACCCTGCGCGCGATCGTGGACGAGGAGCTGCCGCCGCCGTACCGGGCCGGTCCGCTCACCCCGGTCATCGAGGGTCTGCTGGTCAAGGATCCGGCCCAGCGGCTGCCGGCCGAGCGGGCCGAGCAGGAGCTGCGGATCATCGCGGCCGGGGGCACGCCCCGGGCGGACGCCGTGCAGGCGGGGCCGTACGCCCCGACGGTGGCGGCGCCCTTTCCGCAGGAGCCGCCGACGGCCCCGTACCGGCCCGCGCCCACCCCGACCTCCACTCCCACCACCACGGCCACGGCCCCCGAGCGCAACCGTCGCGCGGGGGTGGTCCTGGTCGCGGGTGTGCTGGCGCTCGCGCTGGCGATCGCGGGGCTGACGTACGCGCTGCTGAACCGTGACAACGGCGACAAGGACGGGGAGACCGCCAAGGACACCGCTCCGGCGGTGAGTTCGCCCGCGTCGACCACCCCGGACGAGACGGCTGAGGAGAGCCCGACCCCGAGCGAGAGCGAGAGCACCACCAGCGCGCCCCCGCCGCAGTCGGTGAGCGTCTCCCTGAGCGGTGCGAACACCGACTACACGGGCGCCTGCCCGCCGGACAGGTCGGCGGCCCCCAGCTTCACGGCCACCCTGACGGTCGGCCGCGTCCCGGCGACGGTGACGTACCGCTGGGTGTCGAAGAACGGCTCGGTGAACGGGAACTGGAAGACGCTGACGTTCTCCGCCGGGGGCGGGAAGACCCAGCAGGACCGTCGGTTCGTCACCACGCAGGACGACAGCGGGACGTTCGAGGACACCATCAGCGTGGAGGTCCGCGACCCGGTCGAGAAGACGTCCAACTCGGTCCCCTTCTCCCTCACTTGCGTGACGGAGACCCCGTCCGGCAGCGACGAGGCCTCCTCCACCGCTTCCCCGTGAGGGGTGATCAGGCCGCGCTGTTCAGGACCGGGAGGTAGCCGCCGGACTGGCCGGCCGCGGTCGGGTGGTAGGACTCGCCGATGTTGAGCAGGTTGAGGCTGTGCAGCCAGGCGCTGCCGGAGCAGAGCTCGTGGCCGGTGAAGGGGGAGCGGACGTCACCCCAGGCGAAGCCGTGGTTCGCGGCCCGCTTGGCGATGGCGGTGTCGAGGTAGTCGGCGGCGTCGTTGATCGCCTTCCGCTTGGTCTCGGAGAGGCCGAGGCAGGTGGTGCCGAGCTTGTAGAAGCGGGGGTAGCCGAGGACGACCACGTGGGCGTTGGGGGCCCGGGACGTGATCGCCGAGTAGACGTTGTCCAGTTGGCCCGGGAGCGTGGCGTCGACGTACGCCTTCGCGGTGTTGATCCGGGCCAGGCAGGAGCTGTCGGACTGGAGCACACAGGTCGTCATGACGTCGGAGAAGCCGGCGTCGTTGCCGCCGATGCTGATCGAGACGAGGGCGGTGGCGGCGTTGAGCGGGGTCAGCTGACTCGCCAGAACATCACCCGTACGGGCGCCCGAGCAGGCCGTGAAAGCGAACGACGAGGGTGAGTGCGCGGCCGCCCAGAGGTAGGGGTAGGCCTTCGTGCTGCGCTTGCAGTCACCGCTCGAACTGAGGTAACTGCCCGCGCCCACGCCCGAGGAATAGGAGTCCCCGAGGGCCACGTAGGGGCCTTCGGCGGCGTGGGCGGTGCCTGTCCCGGTGAGGACTGCGGCGAGGGCGAGGAGGAGTGAGCCGACGTATGCGGCAAATCGGGAACGTCTCATGGAACCTCCCTTTAGCAGGATCTCTGCCACATCTGTCGTAGCAAGCAGGTGCAACGACGGGAAGTGTCCATGCCAAAAACGGCTTTGATTTCGTGGACATGACAGCTTTGTTGACTCCTCCTCAACTCCCTTGTTCTGCCCGTGTAGATGACCCAGCCTTTACCTCAGCCGGGAGCGGAACGCGACGCTCCCCGCCGTGTGCGCTTTCCCGCGCGCACCCCCCACGGACCCACGCCCGACCCAGGCGCGGGTCGCCCATGAGGAGGACTCCCTCGTAATGGCACAACTGCGTAGCAAGAAGTTCCGGTTCGCCGCGATAACCACCCTGGCGACCACCGCCCTCGTCGGCGGACTCACCGCCCTGCCCGCCGAGGCCGCCCCGGCCGAGGGCACGGTCCTCGCCGCCGGCTCCCCCACGGCCGTCAAGGACAGCTACATCGTCACGCTCAAGAGGAACGCGGGCTTCAAGGCCTCGTCCAGCGAGGGCAAGGGGCTCGTCAAGGAGTACGGCGGGACCGTCGGGAAGACCTTCGGCTCCGCGCTCAACGGCTACACCGCCACGCTCTCCGCGACCGAGGCGAAGAGACTCGCCGCCGACCCGTCGGTGGCCGCCGTGGAGCAGAACCAGACCGTCCACCTGGCCGACACCACCCAGTCCAGCGCCCCCTGGGGCCTGGACCGCATCGACCAGGCCGCGCTCCCGCTCTCCGGCACCTACACCTACCCGGACACCGCGGGCAGCGGCGTCACGGCGTACGTCATCGACACCGGAGTCCGCATCACCCACACCCAGATCAGCGGACGCGCCTCCTACGGCTACGACGCGGTCGACGGCGACACCACCGCCGCCGACGGCAACGGCCACGGCACCCATGTCGCCACCACCATCGCGGGCTCCACCTACGGCGTCGCCAAGAAGGCGAAGATCGTGGCGGTGCGCGTGCTCGACAACGCCGGCTCCGGCACCACCGCCGGCGTCATCGCCGGCATCGACTGGGTGACGAACAACCACTCCGGTCCCTCGGTCGCCAACCTCTCGCTCGGCGGCGGTGCGTCCACCACCCTGGACACCGCCGTCCGCAACTCCATCGCGAGCGGTGTCACCTACGCCGTCGCGGCGGGCAACAGCAGCGCCAACGCCTCCTCGTACTCCCCGGCGCGCGTCACCGAGGCGATCACCGTCGGTGCCACCACCAGCACCGACGCCCGGGCCGGCTACTCCAACTACGGCTCGGTGCTCGACATCTTCGCCCCCGGCTCCTCCATCACGGCGGGCTGGTACACCAGCGACACCGCCACCAACACCATCTCCGGTACGTCGATGGCGACCCCGCACGTCGCGGGCGCGGCCGCGGTCTACCTCGCCGGACACACCTCGGCCACCCCGGCCCAGGTCGCCACGGCCCTGGTGGGCGGCGCCACGTCCAACGCGGTCACCAGCCCGGGCACCGGCTCGCCCAACAAGCTCCTCAAGCTCGTCCGGTAGGACCCGCACCCCCGTTGGACGTCAACACCCGTTCCCCGGAGGCGCTTTGCGTCTCCGGGGACACCCCTGTCCAAGTCCGTACCAGACGGCCTTGACGGCTCCCAGGGCGCTGCGCGACATTGAAGCCCGGCATCCGACGCTTTCTGGGGGGAAACGTCGCTCATGCAGACCACTCGTGCACAAACTCCTTCGCGAGCGTCCGGCAGAGAACTGACGCCGCTGCTCGCGGGCGCGGCGACCGCCGTGGGGGGATTCGGCGCGCTGCTCGCGCTCACCGGCTCCGACTCACCGTTGCGCGCCCCGCTCGTGCTGTTCTTCCTGCTCGCGGCGCCCGCCGCCGGCATCGCCCTGGCGCTGCGCGGCCTCGATCCGTTCGCCCGCCTGCCGGCCGCGCTGGCCGGCTCGGTCGTCCTGAACATGCTGGTGGCGCAGGGCATGCTGGCCACGCACCGCTGGTCGGCGCGCGGCGGTGTGGTGGCGGTGGGCGTGATCAGCGCCCTGATCCTGCTGCCGGTGCTGCTGCGGCGGCACCGTGCGGCGAAGGGTCAGGACGGCTGACGTGGACATCAGCGTGTACCGCCCCGGCGAGCTCAGCGGCGCCGACCGGGCGGCGTGGACGGCTCTGCAGTCCAAGGCCCATCTCCAGGGCTCGCCCGGCCTGGCCAACCCGTTCCTGTCCCCCGAGTTCGCGCTCGCGGTGGGCCGGTGCAGGCGGGGCGTGCGGATCGCGGTCGTACGGGAGCAGGGCGAGCCCGCCGCGTTCTTCCCGTTCCAGCGGACCGCCGCCGGTGTCGGCCGGGCCGTCGGTCTCGGCATCTCGGACGCCCAGGGGGTGGTCCACCGGCCCGGATTCACCTGGGACGCCCGGGAGTTGTTACGGGCCTGCGGACTCGCCGTCCTCGAGTTCGACCATCTGGTGGAGGGCCAGGGGCCGTTCGAGACGGGGACCGCCAAGGGCTTCCCCTCCCCGGTCATGGACATCGACCAGGGCTACGAGACCTATCTCGCCCAACTGCGGGAGCGCTCACCGAAGTTCACCCGCACCACCCTCGCCAAGGAACGCCGGCTCATACGGGCCGCGAGCGAGGTGCGCTACGTCCACGACGAGCGCGATCCGGCCGTCCTGCGCACCCTGATGGACTGGAAGTCCGCCCAGTACCGCAGGACCGGCCGCAGCGACCGCTTCGCGCACGAGTGGATCGCCGACCTCGTCCAGCAGCTGTTCCACACCCGCTCGGAGCCGTTCGCGGGGATCCTCTCGGTGCTGTACGCCGACGGGAAGCCGGTCGCCGCCCACTTCGGGCTGCGCACCGAGCGCGTCCTCGCCTGCTGGTTCCCGGCGTACGACCCGGAGTACGCAAAGTACTCCCCCGGCCTGATCCTGCATCTGCGCATGGCCGAGGCGGCCGCCGCCGACGGCGTCGCGTACCTCGATCTGGGCCGGGGTCAGAAGGAGTACAAGGACTCCCTGAAGACACGGGAACTGACCGTGTCGGAGGGGTGGGTGACCCGTCGGCACCCGATCGCGGTGGGACACCGCGCCCGCCGGGCTCCGGCGCGTGCACTGCGCAACGCCGTAGTGGCACGGCCGGAGCTGTTCGAACCGGCCGACCGGCTACTGAAGAAAATGGGAAAGATCCGTTCGGGGGCGACTGTAACGGTCAAACCAACAAAAACGTGAGGCCTCGTTCCAGGTCTTGCCATAGGGGTTCAATCGTCAATACCGTCATACATCTCACCCGCATCGTCCCGTCATCGAGCGGCTCTAGGGGAGGGCTCAAGGACCGCGACGGGGAGGCGCGGGGCGCGGTAGGGGGGTGCCGTGCTCGGCGGCCGCACTGGTGGCCGGGCCGTGCCGCGCGACCGGCTGTCGTCTTTTCGCACCAAGCACAGCACGACGGCGGTCGGCCAGCTTTGCCAGC
Source organism: Streptomyces sp. LS-MS-L19 (assembly GCF_058382285.1). Classification (NCBI taxonomy): domain Bacteria; kingdom Bacillati; phylum Actinomycetota; class Actinomycetes; order Kitasatosporales; family Streptomycetaceae; genus Streptomyces; species Streptomyces sp. LS-MS-L19. The sequence continues at coordinate 2,058,161 of NZ_JBYCLL010000001.1, forward strand.
TCACCCGGCGGGTACGGAGATTCCTTCCGGCATGCCGTGAGTGAGAACCCCCCTTTCGAACCGGAGCAAAAAGCCGGACCGCCCACAGGGGCGGGCGGTCCACCGGACGAGAGGGAACCAGACTCATGAGTTCAGTTCTGCGCCCGGCGACTACGGGCCAGGATGCGCCAGTAGCCGGCCAGTACCGACCGATCTCCACTCATCTGGCCATAGCGCCACCGGTGAGCGTGGTCATACCCGCCATGAACGAGGCGGAGAACCTTCCGTACGTCTTCAAGACCCTGCCCGACTGGATCCACGAAGTGGTCCTGGTGGACGGCAACTCCACGGACGACACCGTCGCGGTGGCCCGCGAGCTGTGGCCCGAGGTGAAGGTCGTGAAGCAGCACGGCAAGGGCAAGGGGGACGCCCTGATCACCGGCTTCGAGGCCTGCACCGGTGACATCGTCGTCATGATCGACGCGGACGGCTCCGCCGACGGCAACGAGATCGTCTCCTACGTCTCCGCCCTGGTCTCGGGCGCGGACTTCGCCAAGGGGTCCCGCTTCGCCAACGGCGGCGGCACCGACGACATGACCTTCATCCGCAAGCTCGGCAACTGGGCGCTGTGCACGATCGTCAACCGCAAGTTCGGCGCCCGCTACACGGATCTCTGCTACGGCTACAACGCCTTCTGGCGGCACTGCCTCGACAAGATCGACCTCGACTGCACGGGCTTCGAGGTGGAGACCCTGATGAACATCCGGGTGGTCAAGGCGGGGCTCAAGGTGCAGGAGATCCCGAGCTACGAGTACCTGCGCATCCACGGCGCCAGCAATCTGCGGGCGGTCCGGGACGGCTTCCGGGTGCTCAGGGTGATCCTCGGGGAGCGGTCCAACCGGCGTGCGCTGCGCCGCCGTACCCACCACTCGCCGCTGCTCGACTCGCGCCGGGGAGAGGTGTCTTGAGCGGTCCCGACGTCTCCGTCGTGATCTGCGTGTACACCGAGGACCGCTGGGAGGACATCCTCGCGGCGGTCGCCTCGGTGCGGACGCAGTCGTACCCGGCCCGGGAGACGCTGCTGGTCGTCGACCACAATCCGGCGCTCCTGGACCGGCTGGCCAAGGAGTACAAGGACTTCCTGGAGAGCGGGGAGGTCCGCGTGTTCGCCAACGCGGGCCCCCGCGGCCTGTCCGCGGGCCGCAACACCGGGATCGCCGCCTCCCGCGGCGAGGTGATCGCCTTCCTCGACGACGACGCGGTCGCCGAGCGGGACTGGCTGCGGCACTTCGCCGGGGCCTACGCCGATCCGAAGGTCATGGCGGTCGGCGGCCGTACGGTGCCCATCTGGGCGTCGGGGCGCCGGCCCGCCTGGTTCCCGGAGGAGTTCGACTGGGTGGTGGGCTGCACCTACAAGGGCATCCCGGCCGGCCTGGTCCGGGTGCGCAACGTCCTCGGCGGCAACGCCTCCTTCCGCCGCAGTGCCTTCGACGCGGCGGGCGGCTTCGCCACCGGCATCGGACGGGACGGCGACAAGCGGCCGCTGGGCTGTGAGGAGACCGAGCTGTGCATCCGGCTGAGCCGGGCCAGACCGGACGCGGTGCTGCTGATCGACGACCGGGCGGTGATCCACCACCGGGTGCCCGAGGCGCGCGAGCACTTCGGGTACTTCCGCACGCGCGCGTACGCGGAGGGCCTGTCGAAGGCGCTGGTGGCGCGAAGTGTCGGCGCGGACAAGGGACTTGAGTCGGAGCGCCGGTACGCCACCCGGGTCCTGCCGTCCGGGGTGGTGCGCGGGCTGCGGGACGCGGCGCTGGCCCGGCCGGGCGGCGCGGGCCGGGCGGGCGCGATCGTCGCGGGGGTGCTGACGGCGGCCGGCGGGTATGTCGTCGGCACCGTCCGGGCACGGCGGGGCGGGGCCACGTTCTCGGTCGTGGAGATCGAGGGGGAGAGAGATGGCTGAGCCACCCGTACCGATCCTCATGTACCACGCCGTCTCGACCGACCCGAACGACGCCACCCGGGTGCTGTCGGTGTCCCCGGAGGCCTTCGCCCAGCAGATGGAGCTGATCGGCGCGCTGGGGTGCACACCGCTCAGGACGGCTGATCTGGCGGCCCGTTGGCGGGCCGGCCGCCCGCTGCCCGAGCGGCCCGTCCTGATCACCTTCGACGACGGCTACGAGGGCGTCCACCGCCACGCGCTGCCCGTGCTGGCCAAACACGGCTTCACGGCCACGGTGTTCGTCTCCACGGGCTGGATCCGCGGCGCGCACGACATGGGCGGCGGCCTGGACACCATGCTGGACTGGGACCAGGTCCGCGAACTCGCCGCCGCGGACGTGGAGATCGGCGGCCACACCCACACGCACCCGCAGCTCGACCAGCTGGACGACACCGCGCTGCGCCACGAGCTGATCCACTCCAAGGAGATCGTCAGCGACGAACTCGGCACCGTACCGCTCTCGCTCGCCTACCCGTACGGCTACTCCAGCCGCCGGGTGCGCGAGGCGGTGCGGGAGACGGGGTACGGTCAGGCGCTCGCCGTCAACAACGGCCTCGCGCGCCGCCGTCAGGGGCCGTACGCGCTCACCCGTCTCACGGTGCGCCGCGCCACCACGACCGAGGAGTTCGAGCGGCTCGTCCAGGGCCGTGCGATCGCCCGGGACTTCGCCAGGGACCGTGCCCTCACCAAGGGGTACGCGTTGGTCCGAAGAGCACGACAGGTCCGCCGGAAGGTCTCCCGTTCCCGTGTCTGACACGACGACCACGACCGAGCCCGAGTCGACCGCGGCCAAGGCGCCCGAGCAGCCGGGGCGCCGTTTCCGGCTGCTCGGCCGGGGCAGGGACGCTGGCGGCGGCAACCAGCTGTTCCGCAACGCCTACGCCCTGATGCTCAACACCGGTATCTCCGCGGTGCTCGGCCTCGGCTTCTGGCTGGCGGCGGCCCGCTACTACTCCGAGTCGGCCGTGGGCCAGGGCTCCGCCGCGATCGCCGCGATGAAGCTCCTCGCCGGCTTGACCGCGGTGACCCTGACCGGCGCGCTGGCCCGCTTCATACCGGTCGCGGGCCGCGCCACCGGCCGCCTCATCTTCCGTACGTACGCGGGCAGTTCGGTGGTCGTTGCGGTCGCCGCGGTCGTCTTCCTGCTCACGCTGGACGTGTGGGGGCCGTCGTACCGCTTCCTGCACGGGCCGGTGAACGGGCTCGGCTTCATCGCGGCCGTCGTCGCCTGGAACGTCCTCACGCTCCAGGACGGTGTGCTGACCGGGCTGCGCAGCGCGCTGTGGGTGCCGGTCGGCAACACCGTCTTCTCGGCGGTGAAGCTGGGCCTCCTGGTCGCGTTCGCGGTGGCGATCCCGACCGCCGGTGTCTTCGTGTCGTGGGTCGCGGCGATCGCCGTCTCCGTGCTGCCGCTGGGCTGGCTGGTGTTCCGGCGCCTGGCTCCGCGCCACGTCAAGGCGACCGAGGACCACGCGAAGCCGCCCTCCTTCAGGGAGATCGGGCGTTTCCTCGCGGGCGACTACACCGGCTCGCTGTTCTCGCTCGCCGTGGTCTACCTGGTCCCGGTCATCGTGGCCGCCCAGGTCAGCTCCCAGGACAACGCGTACTTCTACATCACCACGACGATCGGCGGCACCTGCAACCTGCTCGCCATCAACATGGGTGCCTCCCTGACCGTCGAGGGCTCGCACGACCCGGGGCGGCTGGCCGCCAACACCCGTGCCGCGCTGAAGCGGATGGCCCGGATCATGCTGCCGGTGGCCGCGGTCCTGTTCGTCGGGGCGCCCTGGATCCTCGGGGTGTTCGGCTCGGGCTACGCGGACGCGGCCACCCCGCTGCTGCGCTGGTTCGCGGTCGGCGCGGTGCTCAGGGTCGTCATGGAGACGTACTTCGCGGTCCTGCGCGCGCAGAGCCGCACCTCCGGACTCGCCTGGCTCCAGGGCCTGTTGTGCGTGCTGGTGCTCGGTCTGACCCTGCTGCTCCTGCCCCGTATGGGGCTGACCGGGGCGGGGGTCGCCGAGATCTCCTCGCTCGCGGTGATCGTCGCGATCGCCGCGCCCAAGCTGTACCGGACGATCCGGCACGCCCCGCCCGCCGAGGTCCCGGCGGCCGCGGCCCCCGACGGCGACCTCGCCGACCTCGGGGCGCGCGAGGCCCCGGCCGCCGGCCGCACCCGCCGCCCCGGCTGGGCGCTCGACCAGGACACCCTCGCGCTCGGCATCCACGTCGACTTCGACCACCAGGAGCGCCGGCCCGACGTACGGCCGGGTCCCGGCACCCCGCCCACGGGGACACCGGTGGTGCGCCCGACCCGGGACCGGCCCACCTGGGCGCTGAAGAAGCTCCCCGAGTTCGGGCTGCCGGTGGAGGAGAGGGAACCGGGCTCCGAGTCGTCCCTGGGCCCGTCCGAGACCGAGGTGGATGCCCCGTTCGAGGAGGCATTCGACGCGGGCAAGGAGATCGCCGTACGGGAGGAGGTCGCCGTACCGGAGGAGCCAGCCGTACCCGAAGCGGCACCGCGGTCCGGTGAACCGCCGCGGCCCCTCTCCCCGCGGGAGCGGCTCCAGCCCACCTGGCTCGGGGTGTTCCTCGGCGGTCTGCTCGCCGTCGCGCTGCTCCTGTACTGGGTGCCGGTGCTGCGGCTGGGCGAGGCGGACCTGGACCGGATGGGCGGGCTCGGGCTGATCTCGATCCTGCCGCTGCCCACGCTGCTCGGCGCGGCGCTGCTGGTCGTGGTCTTCGCCTCGCTGCTGTGGCTGGGCCGCGAGCACAAGGCGCTGCTGCTGCTCACCCTGGTGGCGACGGTGGTGTCACTGCACGCGCTGCCCGCGGTGATCGAGGCCGAGCCGCGGTTCGCGACGGCCTGGCAGCACCTCGGGTTCATCGACTACATCGACCGGACCGGTTCCGCGGTGCCCGACCTGGACGCCCGCTGGAGCTGGCCGGGCTTCTTCGCGGTGGCCGCGTTCGTCGCGAAGGCCTGCGGGGTCACGGACTTCACCGAGGTCATCCGCTGGTGGCCGACGGCGATCCAACTCGCCTACCTGGTCCCGATGTTCCTTCTCGTACGGCACATGCGGGCGAGCTGGCGGGCCAAGTGGACCGGCATCTGGATCTTCGTCCTCAGCGGCTGGGTCGGCCAGGACTACTTCTCCCCGCAGGGCTTCACCTATCTGCTGTACCTGGTCTTCGTGGCGGTCCTGCTGGTCTGGTTCCGGGCCCCGCGCGTGATCTGGACGAAGCGGCGGCCCGGCGAGGCCGAGGTCGAACCGACGAACCGCCGCCAACGGGCCGTCCTGCTGGCCGTGGTGATCGGCCTGTTCGCGGCGACCGTGCCCGCCCACCAGCTCACCCCGTTCATGATGCTGGGCGTGCTGGCGGCGCTCGTAGTGTTCCGCCGCAGCGAACTGCGCGGCCTGCCCGTCCTGTTCGCCGTGATGGTGACCGCCTGGATCGGGTGGATGGCCGAGCCGTACTGGTCGGGTCACTTCGACGACCTGTTCGGCGGGGTCGGCGGGGTCGGCGGCAATGTGTCCTCGTCGGTGTCCGGCCGTATCGAGGGCGGCAGTTCGACCCACAAGCTGGTCCTGTACGTGCGCGTCCTGCTGGCCGGCGGAGTCATGGCCCTCGCCTGCTACGGCTGGTGGCGCCGCCGCGAGCACAGGTACCGGGAAGCCGCCCTGCTCGTCCTCACCTTCGTGCCGTTCCTCGGCTTCGGCATGCAGTCGTACGGCGGCGAAATGGCGCTGCGCGTCTTCATGTTCGCCCTGCCGGGCGCGGGCCTGCTCGCCGCCCTGGCGCTCTTCCCGCGCACCGGCGTCACCGCGAAGGAGCGCGAGAAGGACCGGGTCAGTCTCGCTCCGGTGGCCGCGCTGATGGCGGGGCTCCTGCTCGTCGGCGGCTTCCTGATCGCCCGTTGGGGCAACGAGCCGTTCGAGCGGATCCGGCCCGGCGAGGTCGCCGCGATGGACTACGTGTACGCCCACGACGATCCGACGGTCCGGGTGCTGTGGTTGTCCAACGACACGGTGAACAACGTGACGCCGGCGATGCCGTGGGGCGCGAAGGACATGGAGAAGGTGTCCTACGTGCCGACGCTCGCGCCGCCCGACCCGGTGCTGGTGTCGGGTCTGGTCAAGTCGCTCAGGGACGCGGGCCCGAACTCGTACCTCATGGTCAACGTCAGCCAGGTCACGTATCTGCGGCTCGACGTGGGCTATTCGAGGACGTGGGAGCCGCGGCTGCTCGACAACCTGGACAACCGCAAGGAGCTCAAGCGGGTCTTCACCAACCCGGACGTGACCATGTACGCGCTGCGGGACCAGCCCGCGGGGAAGGTGCCGAAACCCGATCCGGGACCGATCGGGCCGCAGGTGACCTGGACGCCCTGGTCGGTGGTGGGGGCGCTGGCCGCGCTGGCGCTGATCCTGCTGCTGTCGGCCCGTGAGGTGGTGCGGGTCGCGGTCCGGCCCGGCGTGCGCCAACTGCGGTGGCTCCAGAGCAGTTTCTGGTTCTCGCTGCCGCTGCTGGCGGTGTTCCTGGCGGCGCTGGTGCAGCGGTTCCTGACGATGAAGTGAGGTCTTCCGGAGGTTCTTCGAAGGTCAAGTGGCTCAGCGGGTGAGCCACTTGACCTCGTAAGCCTGCATCGCGAACTTCTTCCCGTCGATGTCGGCGTTGATCTGCCGGTTGAGGGTGTTGACGACCAGGACGGTCTTGTCAGTGGCGAGGACCCGGACGTTGGGGACGTCGTCGGCGGCGACGGAGACGTTCTCGAAGGTGCTGCCCGGCGCGAAGGCCTTGCCGAACCGGCTGACGAGGTCGAACATCGGCAGCTTCCGGCCGCCGCTGCTGCCGTTCGTCGGCGTCCACAGACACCCCGCGCAGTCGGTGCCCTTCTCGTTCTCCGGGTTCCAGTAGAACGCGGACGTGGTGCCGCCCCTGGCCAGCGCGATCATCCCGGCGGCCTGCACGGCGACCCGGCGGTCCTCGGACCAGCCCTCGCGTTCGTCCCTGCTGTCGGCGGGCTCGACGTAGTACTCGGCCCACCACAGCGGCAGGTTCCCGGTCTGCTCCCGCACCCACTTGCTGACCGCGGTGAACTTGTCGGTGGCCGCGAACTCGTCCGGCAGCAGCTCGTCGTCGTTGGTGTAGCTGGAGCCGTCCACGACCACGAAGTCGGCGCCGGCCTTGTTCCTGTTCCAGTAGTCGAAGGCGTCCAGGATCCGCTGGTCCATCGCGCCCCAGGGGCCCTTGAAGGTCGCGGAGGCGTCGGTGGAGCGCGGGTCGACGCTGTCCATGACGAGGTACGGGCCGCCGACCATGATGTCGGGGTTCACCTTCTTGAGCGCCTTGTAGACCAGGTTGTACAGCTGGGTGTAGCCCTCGTAGTCCCAGCGGGCCTTCGTGTTGTTCCAGAAGCCCTTGAACTCGTTCCAGACGATGAAGTGCCGTACGTCCGGGTAGCGCTTGGCGACGGTCGCTGCGAGCGCCGCGTAGTCCTTGAAGTGCGCCGGGTCCGGGGCCTTCTCCAGCGACGCCTGGCTCCAGTCGGTGTTGCCGACGCCGGCCTCGCCGCCCTTCATCCAGTCCGGCGCGCAGCACAGGGTGATGGTCGGTGTGGAGCCGGAGGCGCGGATGAAGTCGACGCGCCGGTCCAGGTCCTCGAAGTCGTAACGCCCCTTGACGGGCTCGGGGTTGTCGGCGCCCCAGCCCATGATGTGCTGGTTCTGCGGGATGCCGCCGACGTCCTTGATCTCCCGCTCGACCCGTTCGGTGGCCGTGGAGCTGCCCTCGTCGGCGCTGAACTGGGTGTGGGTGAAGCCCCAGCCGACGTCCGGGGTGTCGGCGTCCGGTGTGGTCGTGGGAGTGCCATGGACCCGGTCGCCGTTGCGCGAGGTGCCGTCGGTGCCCGCGCCGCTGCCCGGAAGCGTGTTGAGGAGGGTCACGACCAGTGCCAGAGCCGCCGCGCCCACCCCGAGCAGAGCGGTGAGCCGCCACCGCCGCGCCCCCGTATACCACCCATGACGTCCCATTGAGGACAACGGTATCCGCGAACACGCCTGTGCGGGCAGATGCCGGGGATGCACAGACTTGTAACAGCGGTGGGCGGACGGACCGGACGCCGGCGACACGGTCCGGCCGCTGCGGAAACCGGGTGCGTGGGGACCTGCCGTGCCGGATCATGGGCCGCATGTCTGCGAACCCACACGACGCGCTGCCGATCCGGCTCAACGTCGACGACAGCGACTCCCCGTCCGACGTCGTCGACGCGCTGTTCCTCGGCCGCTTCGCGACGGGCGAGCAGCCGTACTCCCACGCGGCCAACATCGACCGGGTCCGCACCGGGGCCACGCTCCTGCCGGCCGGTGCCCGGGTGCTGCGCGTCGCCCGCGACGACGACCGCAGCGCCACGCTCGCCGAGGGCGAGGGCTGGACCCTGCTGGTCTCCCGCTGGAACCGCGGCGCCGACGTCACGGTCACGGCGACCGACGCCGAGCTGGCCAAGAAGATCCTCGACCAGGCCACCGACGGGGCGACCGACGAGCCGGAACCCCAGCCGGAGAACGTGACCATGGGGTTCTGGTACGTCTCCCCCAGGCGCGGTCCGCACCGCACGACCCGGCAGATCTCGGCGGGCACCTGGGACGAGGTCCGGGAGAACTACACGGCGCCGGTCGCGGACGCCATGGACAGCCTGATGAAGACGACCCCGGAGGACATCGCGGGCCGGCTGCTGCTGCTTCACGGTCCGCCGGGCACCGGCAAGACCTCAGCGCTGCGCACCCTGGCCCGCTCCTGGCGGGACTGGTGCCAGGTGGACTGCGTCCTGGACCCCGAGCGGCTGTTCTCCGACGTCGGCTATCTCATGGACATCGCGATCGGCGAGGAGGACTCCACGGGCAAGGGCCGCTGGCGGCTGCTGCTCCTGGAGGACTGCGACGAACTGATCCGCGGCGAGGCCAAGCACACGGCGGGCCAGGCCCTGTCCCGGCTGCTCAACCTCACCGACGGCCTGCTCGGACAGGGCCGCAACGTCCTGGTGGGCGTGACGACCAACGAGGACCTGGAGCGGCTGCACCCCGCCGTGGTCCGGCCCGGCCGCTGTCTGGCCCGGATCGAGGTGGGCCCGCTGACCCGCCGGGAAGCGGTGGGCTGGCTCGGCACCGAGGAGGGCGTGGGCCGCGAGGGCGCGACCCTGGCCGAGCTGTACGCGCTGCGCCGCGGGACGTCACCGACGGCGCTGCCGGAGCCGCGGCCGGGGGCGGACGCGGGGCTGTACCTGTAGTGCTTTGATGGATGTATGACCTTGTTCGTCGGCACTTCCGGGTGGCAGTACAAGGACTGGCGGAACGTCCTCTATCCCGAGGGCGTGCCCGTGCGGCTCTGGCTGGAGGAGTACACCGCGCACTTCCCGACGGTCGAGATCAACAACGCGTTCTACCGGCTGCCGTCCCGGGAGACCTTCGAGGCGTGGCGGGCCCGGGTGCCGGAGGACTTCGTCGTGGCGGTGAAGGCGAGCCGGTACCTGACCCACATCAAACGCCTGAAGGACCCTCAGGAACCGGTCCACCGTCTGATGAGCCACGCGGAGGGCCTGGGCCCGCGCCTGGGACCGGTCCTCCTCCAGCTCCCTCCGACCCTGAAGGCGGACGCGGGCCTGCTGGACGCCTGCCTCGCCTGTTTCCCGTCCTCCACCCGGGTCGCGGTGGAACCCCGCCACGAGTCCTGGTGGACGGACGAGGTCCGCGGGGTCCTGGAGGCCCGCGGCGCGGCGCTGTGCTGGGCCGACGTACGGGCCCGCCCGGTGACCCCGCTGTGGCGGACAGCCAGCTGGGGTTACGTCCGCTTCCACGAGGGCCGCGCGCGGGCGTGGCCGAGCTACGGCAGGCGCTCCCTGGAGACCTGGGCGGACCGCGTCAGCCGGACCTTCTCCGGCGACGAGGACGTGTACGCGTACTTCAACAACGACCCGCACGGCGCGGCCATCCACGACGCACCGATGTTCGAAACACTGCTCCTCCGCAACGGCGCGCGGCCACGGCGACGCATCTCCGCGGTGCCGAACCCCGCTCAGCCCTCCCCGTAAGCCGCCCGCAGGGCATCCCGTACGGCCGCCAGGGCGTCGCCCTCGGTCAACCCCAGCCGTCGCACCCGCTCGACGTAGGCCTGGGCCGCCGACGCCGCCTCCCGTTCCGCGGCCGAGCCCGCCGCGGCGACGAACGTGCCGTTGCGCCCCCGCGTCTCGATCACCCCGTCGCTCTCGAGCGCCCGGTACGCCTTGGCGACGGTGTTCGCTGCCAGCCCGAGCGACTCCGCGAGCCCCCGCACGGTCGGCAGCCGGTACCCCACCGGCAGCACGCCCGCCCGGGCCTGCTCGGAGATCTGCACCCGTACCTGCTCGTACGGCGGTGCGCTGTCGTCGATGTGGATCTTCAAGGTCACGAGCCGATTGTCCCGCACGGGCCGGAAAATGAGAGGCACCCGGCCAAGGCCCCCACGTAACGTGCGCCTTCATGACCGTGATCGTGCGCGACCTGCGCCCCCAGGACCCGGCCGACGTCGAGAACTTCGCCCGTGCCCGCCATCTGGCCCTCCCGCACGTGCTGTGGACGCCGGCCGGCGTCATCCACCGCACGGTCCACACCCACCCGGACGCCCATTACCGTTCCCTCGTCGCGGAGGAGGACGGCGAGGTGATCGGCACGGCGCAGCTGGGCCTCGCCCATGACAGCCCCGAGCCGGGCCAGGGCTATCACAACGTCTACGTACGACCGGACCGCGTCCGGCGCGGTGCCGGTGCCCTCCTCGTGCGCACCGCCGAGGAGCACCTGGCGGCGCACGGGGCGACCAAGCTGTTCTCCTGGGTGCTGGACGAGCCGCACAACCGCGCCTTCGCCGAGCGGTTGGGCTATCGCGCCAGCCGCGCCGCGCACTTTCTGCGCCTGGACCTGGTGAACGCCACGCTGCCCCCGCTCCGGACCCCTCCCCCGGGTGTCGAACTGCGCACCGCAGCCGACTTCGTGGACGATCCGCGGCCCTTCTTCCAGCTGGACGCGGAGACCGTCGGGGACGAACCGAGCGACGTGGACACCGAGTTCACGGACTACAAGGCCTGGATCGAGGAGAACTGGAAGCACCCGCTCCTCGACCACGCCCTGACCACGATCGCCCTGGTCGACGGCCGTCCGGCAGCCTTCAGCGCCGCCCACACCGACGGCACCGGCCGCTACGCCACCGCGATGACCGGCACCGCCCGCGCCTTCCGGGGCCGGGGCCTCGCCAAGCTCGTCAAGAACGCCTCCCTGCACCGCGCCCGCGCCGCCGGCTGCACGGAGGCCCTCACCGGCAACGACGCCGGAAACGAACCGATGCTCGCGATCAACAAGTGGTTCGGGTACGAGATCCGCGCCACGGAGGTACGCCATGTCCGCGAACTCACCTGAACCGCTCCCGCGTGTGGAGGTCGTCCTGGTCAAGGCCGGCCGCACGAAGATCCGCTACGAGGCCGAGCTCCTCACCGACGACGGCACCCGCGTCACGGTCCGGGCCCCCTGGGCCGGGGAGGGCGTCCGCGACTTCGGCTTCGTCCGCTTCGAACCGGGTGACGTGTTCACCGAGCACTACTGGCGGGACCGGTGGTACGCGGTGAAGGAGGTCCGCTCGGCGGACGGCACCCTGAAGGGCTGGTACTGCGACATCACCCGCCCGGCGACACTGCACGGCACCGAGCTGGTCGTAGAAGACCTGGACCTCGACCTGTGGGTCTCGGCCGACTTCAAGGAGATCCTGCGCCTGGACGAGGACGAGTTCGAGGAGAGCGGCCTGACGGAGCGGGACCCGGAAGCGGCGTCAGCGGCATGGACAGCTCTGAACGAGTTGGAGGCGCTGACCCACCTCTTTGGGGGCGCGGGGAACGGCGCGACAAGCCACGACGCACCCGCAGCCGACGAACGACACCGCTTCCCACCCCTCTAGTCGCCCCGCACCACCACCGCATACCGCTCGTCGTCCACGTCCTTCCCCCACAACGCGGAGTCCCCTGAGAGTCGCTCCACGCGTACCCGCCCCCCGAGCGGCTCCGCCAACCCCCTCACCACCTCGGCGGATATCCCGAAGGCCCCCCACACCCCCTCCACCAGCACCAACCGCCCACCCGGCCGCACCAACCCCCACCACCGCCGCAGCACCCGCCCGGGATCCGGCAGCGCCCACAGCACATGCCGTACGAGCACCACGTCGAACCGCTGCTCCCCCACCGGAGGCTGCTCCGCGTCACCGACGAGGAACACCGCGTCACGCCCGGCCAGCTTCGCGCGGGCCCGCTCCACCATGGCCGGCGACAGGTCGACACCGGTCACGTGGTGTCCCTGCTCGGCCGCGAGGAGCGACAGGCTGCCGGTCCCGCAGCCGAGGTCGAGGACGTCGGAAGCCCGCTCCGGGAGCCACTCCCGGAGCCGCCCCGCCCAGGCCCGCCGCACCTCGGGGTCGCGCAGCCCGTGATCCGGTTCCTCGTCGAAGGACGCCGCCTCGGCGTCCCAGTCCACGCCCCCACCACCACTGTTCTCCGTCATGCCCCCCAGAGTGACACCCGCCACTGACACTCGAATCGTGACAGCCGCCACTGACAGACCACTGACCGATGAGGAACTCTCCCCGAAAGGGTCTACCTCCGTGAGAACGCGGAACTCGGTAGGCACTGAAGGAGGCAGCCATGCGCCGTACCACCGTGCAGAAGCCCCTGAAGAGGACGGACGCCCGCCGGATCCGCGAGGAGGCCGACGAGCGCCCCGCGGGACGACCCGAGGTCCGCAAGGACATCGCGCGGACCTGGTGGCCGGACGGCTGACGGCGGCAGGCATGCTCCGTGTCAGACCAGTCGCTTGCGGTAGTGGACGCGGTCATAGGGCCCGTCCACTCGCCGTTCCACGACCTCATAACCGAACTTCGGGTAGATCTCCTGGTTCTCCCACATCATCGCGTTGGTGTAGAGCCTGACCTCGGGCAGGCCCCGCGCACGCGCGTGTGCCTCGACGAACCGCAGCAGCCGTCCTCCCACTCCCTGCCCCTGGGCTTCGGGACGGACGGCGATGTTGTCGAGGTACAGATGGTCCGCGCGTTCCTCCACCACCACAAGCCCCACCACGGGGTCACCGGTGACGTACACCTGCCCCGCGGCCACGTTCGCCGCGTGGTCCCGCTGCATGGGCTGCGGCACCAGCCCGATGCGCTCGATGTAGTGCTCGTACGCGGCGTCGGTCACGGCCTTCACGGCCGGCACGTCGGCTGTCCCGGCGGGCCTGATCTCCTCGTTCGTCATGCCCGCACGCTACCTACCTGATCTCCGTCTCAGCAGTCCCTTAAGACAGCCATAAAGATCGTCAGCGGCCGTCACAAGCTGGGGATTTCACGGTTTCTTTGATCCGGCACCCATCAGTTCCGGTTCCGAGGAGATCCCCCATGCCCGCACGCCTGCCCGCACGCCGCAAGGCCGCCGCAGCCGCCGCCGTCGGACTGGCCCCGCTCGCCCTGACGGCGTTGGCCACCGCGCCCGCGGCCGCGCACGGCTCGCTGGGCGACCCGGTCAGCCGGGTCTCGCAGTGCTACGCGGAGGGCCCGGAGAGCCCGAAGTCCGACGCGTGCCGGGCGGCGGTCGCGGGCGGCGGCACCCAGGCGCTCTACGACTGGAACGGCATCCGCATCGGCGACGCGGGCGGACGGCACCAGGAGCTCATCCCGGACGGCAGGCTGTGCAGCGCGAACAACGACGAGTTCAAGGGGCTGGACCTGGCCCGCGCCGACTGGCCGGCGACGAGCGTGCGCAGCGGGTCGTACACCTTCAAGTACCGCGTGACCGCCCCGCACAAGGGCACCTTCACGATCTACCTCACCAAGCCGGGCTACGACCCCGCGCAGCCGCTGGCCTGGGACGACCTGGACCTGTCGCACCCGGTCGCGACGGCCACGGACCCGGTCGCCTCGGGCGGCTTCTACACGTTCTCGGGCACGCTCCCGGAGCGCTCGGGCAAGCAGCTCCTGTACGCAGTCTGGCAGCGCTCGGACAGCCCGGAGGCGTTCTACTCCTGCTCGGACGTGACGTTCGGGGGCGGCTCCGGGGCCGTGAAGGGCAGTTCGACTCCGGCGCCGAGCGCCTCCGCGCCCTCCGAGGAGCAGATCGAGGGCAGCACCGACAAGTCGACGGTCGAGCATCACGGGCACGGTGACGACGACGCAGGTACGTCGGCCCAGCCGACGGCCCAGGAGACGGCTCAGGAGACGGCGAGTCTGCCGGCCAACGACGTGCAGGCGGCGGGGACTTCGCAGAACCTCGCCGAGACCGGCGGCGACACCAGCACCTCGTACCTCGCGATGGGCGGTGCCGCCACCCTCGCGGCCGGCGCGGCGATCCTGTTCGGCTCGGTGCGCAGGCGTGCGGTGAACCAGGTTGGACGGCGCGGCCGTTGATCCGATGAACTCCGGGGCCTGACCGGCGGCTCAGGCCGGACAGGCCCCGGCGACGCTCAACTCAGCGCCGACGCACAGGTGGTGGCGGTTGCGTGGGCCGGGTCGAGGGCGTTGGCCACCTCGTGGAAGGCGATCCGGTCGAACAGGCCGATGGCCACGTGCTCCGAGAGGTCGAGCGGACACAGGTCCTGGAGCAGGACGTTGTGGACGCCGGATCCGCTGAGGAACTGGCTCTGGTACGGCGTGACGACCTCGTCGTACCTGGTGGCGAGGACGGTGTACTTGACGCCGGGGACGGTGTCGCCGCCCGCGTTGAGCTTGGTGAGGAAGGCGGAGCCGACGACCTGGTCGGCCAGGGCGGGGGTGTTGGTGCTGAGGAAGTCCCCGACACCCGGGAAGTACGGCAGCAGGTTGGTCAGCCCCGACAGGGTGGTGCCGTGGTTGTCGGGGGCGATGCCGACGAGGGCGTTCACCTTGGCGGCGCCACCGAGGAACTTCAGGTAGTAGCGGGGCATGAGACCGCCCTGCGAGTGACCGACCAGGTCGGTCTCGGTGGCGCCGGTGGCGGCGAGCACCTTGTCGACGAAGGTCTTCAGCTGCTCGGCCGACTTGTCGATGGGACCGAGGCCGTAGATCAGGGGCACCCCGGACAACTGGCCGTAGTCGAAGGAGAAGAGGCAGTAGCCGCGGTTCTCCAGGTAGGGGGCGAGGGCCAGCCAGTTGTCGACGGAGTTGGCGAACGTGCCGTGCACGAGGACGACGGGACGGGGATGGGCGGCGGAGGGCTTGCAGGACCAGTCGTTCCAGCCGGCGCTGGGGGCGGTGGCCGCCTGGGCGGTGCCGGCGGCGGGGACGACGGCGACCGCGGCGGTCAGGAGTACGGCGGCGAGGGGTCTGAGCAGTCGTTTCCAGGGCAGCATCGGGTGATCTCCTTGCGGCTCAAGGGAGTTGCGATGGCCTTACGCCCTGTGATCCGGATCACGAAGGATGCTGTTCAATTCGAAAGTTACGGACGAGTAGTTCGCTTGTGAAGTTACGCGTCAGTAAAAACTTCCAGCGATAACCGCGTCGGGTGTATCCGCTGATGAACCGTCACCAGGCTGGCCTGATGGGACCATAGGGGGCAATGCGCCCCAATTGATGGCACAACGCGCGCACTTCACCCTCGCCGATGACATCGACCCACGCCGCGACCGCCTCCGCGGCGGCCTCTTCCGCCGCCCGGGTGCAGGCCCACCCCTGCTCGGTCAGCACGACGAGCCGGGCCCGCGCGTCCTCGGGATACGGTCGCCGCTCGGCGTACCCCTTGCGCACGATCTCGTCGACCAGCTGACTGGCGGCCTGCTTGGTCACCCCGAGATGCCCGGCGAGCTCCGTGACCGTGGCCCCGTCCGGCGCGAGCCGCGTGAACGCGAAGCCGTGGGCGGGGCGCACGCCCTCGAATCCACGAGCGACGACCCCGTCATTGATGCGCCGGGTCAGATCGCTCGCGGCGGAGAGCAGGGCGGAGGTCAGAAAAAGGGCTTCGGAGTTCTGCATGAGGGCACTATAGTCAAGCTACTTGTTCAAGTTGCTTGACCATCTGAGGTCATCCTTCGACCCTCTTCGATCACGGAGGCCCGCATGCCCGTAGTCCACTCGTCCGAAGCCGTCACCCACGAGATCCACGGCGCCCGTTTCGTCTCGTACGCCACTCCCCTCACCGGCAGCAGGGAGCTGTGCGCCTGGCGCGGCGAGATCCCCGCCGGGACGAAGGCACCGGCTCACACCGTCAACCGCGAGGAGATCTTCCATCTGCTCATCGGCGAACTCCTGATCACCCTCGACGGCACCACTCACCGGCTCACCGCGGGCGACACGGCGATCATCAACCCGGGCGCGACCCTGAGCGTCGAGAACCCGACCGACCACACCGCCCTCACCTGGGTCACCACCTCCATCGGCCTGGAGGCGGAACTGGCCGACGGCACCCGCATCACCCCGCCGTGGGCCAACTGACCTCACGCGGGCTCCCAGAGGTGACTGCCCCTACGCCGCCAGGGTCCCCGGCACCACCGCCAGCGGTCCGAACTTCGCCCGGACGCGGTCCGCGGCCTCCTCGATACGGCGGAGCTTCTCGTCGGTGGGGTCGAAGGTGAGCTGGTGGGAGGCCTGTTCGGCGGAGTCCAGGCCCTCGGCCCGGAGGGCGAGGGAGCGGACCCGGGCGCGCTGGAGGCCCAGCGCCTCGTACATGCCGTAGGCCGCCCTGGTCAGGGCCGCCGAGTGGGCGGTGGGCTCGCCGAGGGTGCGGCTGCGGGTGGTCGCGGTGCGGTCGGCGTAGCGGACGGTGAGGGTCAGGGTGCGGCAGACCTTGTCGAGGGCGCGCAGCCTGGTGCCCAGCTCCTCGGCGGCGGAGAGCAGGGCGCGGCGGTGTCGGTCGGGGTCCAACTCGTCGCGGGTGAAGGGGCGTTCGGTGGCGAGGGAGCGCGAGACGCCGTTCGGGACCACCCGGCCGCGGTCCACGCCGTTCGCCTTCTCGTGCAGCTCGCGGCCGGGCTTGGCGCCGACCAGGCGCTGGAGGGTGGACAGGGGTGCGGCGGCGACCCGGTCCAGGGTGTCGAGGCCGTACTCGCACAGCACGCGGGCGGTCGCGGTGCCGACGCCGGGGAGTGCGGCGACGGGCCGGCCGGCGAGGAAGTCCGCCACCGCGCCCTCGGGGACCGTCCGGGTCAGTCCGGGCCGGGCGTCCTTCAGCGCCATGCGGGCCAGCATCGGTCCGGGTCCGGCGCCGATCGCGCAGTCCACTCCGTGCAGGGCGAGGGCGCGGACCCGGATCACCGAGGCCAGTTCGACGGCGTCGCGCTTGAAGTACCGTTCGGCGCCCCGCAGATCGGCCAGGGCCCCGTCCGGTGGCAGCGCCTCGACGACCGGCGTGAACTCCTCGAGGAGGCCGAGCAGTTCGGGCAGGGCCGCCTCCCGCGTCGGCGGCAGCTGGAAACGTACGCAGAGGATGGTCATCCCGCACTCCCCGGACTCTGGTGCCACAACTTCCGTACCTGTGAAGCCTCTTGACCCGCCGGCCGCAGATCGGCCCACGGATGCAGTTCGTATCCCGTCGGCATTTGGATTCGCCGCCCACCGGTCGGATCGCCGACCGGCCTTTCCGCCGGGTCTCCGGCCCGCCTGCCCGGCGGATCTCCGTCCTGCCTTCCCGACGGATCCCCGGCCGGCCCTTCTGCCCGATCGCCGGTGGGCCCTCCCGAGGAATCCCCGGCCCTCCCTCCCGCCCCGACCCCGTTCTCGTCGCCGGCCCCTTCCGAACCCGGCCCTGCCCCCGGCACCGGGACCGGCTCCGCCAGCCGTGCCGCCACCGCGTCGAGGCCCTCCTCGTTCCGCAGTTCGACCAGTTCGGCGAGGTTCCAGGCGGCCGCGCCCACCACGCTGAGGCTGCGCGGTCCGCGCCGCTGCACCACTCCGCGCACCAGCAGCAACCAGGAGTGGAAGACGGTGTGCGCGCAGGCATCGTGCGAGTCGTCGAAGAAGGCGAGGTCGACCAGGCCGGTGCCGTCGTCCAGGGTGGTGAAGATGACCCGCTTGCCGGACCGGATCGGCGGGGTCTGGGTGGCCACCTTGGCCCCCGCGACGAGCACGGTCTCCCCGTGCCGCGCCTCCCGCAGCCGCCGCGCGCCGACCACGCCCAACTCCCGCAGGAAATCATGGTGGTCGTCCATCAGATTGCGTGAGACGTCCATCGCCAGCACCCCCAGCTCGGCACTGAGCCGCTCCACGGAGGACAGGTCCGGCAGCCCGGCCGGGGCGGTCCTGCGCCCGCCGGCCAGCGGGAGCTGCCCACCGCCCGCGCCCCGGCCGCCCCGGTGCAGCTCGGTCAAGTGCAGTTGCAGATCACGCCGGTTGGCGCCGAAGGAGTCCAACGCGCCGACCTGGGCCAGCCTTTGGGCCACCGGCCGGCTCGGCCGTGCCCGCTCCCAGAAGTCCAGCAGCGAGGCGTAAGGCTGCCCCTCCGCGATCCGCGCGGCCTCGGTCTCACTGATGCCGTACACGTCGGAGAGGGCGAGTCGCAGACCCCACACCGAAGGTTTATCAGACACCAGTTCGATCCTGTGTGCGACCCCCGACTCGTTCACGTCGAGGGGCAGGATCGGCACCCCGCGCCGCCGCGCGTCCGCCAGCAGCAGCCGCTTCGGGTACATCCCGGGGTCGTGGGTGAGCAGCCCGGCGTAGAAGGCGGCGGGATGGTGCGCCTTCAGCCACGCCGACTGGTACGTGGGTACGGCGAAGGCGACCGCGTGCGCCTTGCAGAAGCCGTACGACCCGAAGGCCTCGACGATCTCCCAGGTGCGCTGAATCGTTTCCGCGCTGTAGCCGTTCGCCGCCGCGTGCTGGGCGAACCAGAACCGGATCCGCCCCTGCGACTCCGGTTCGGACAGCCCGCGCCGCACCCGGTCCGCCTCGCCGCGCCCGCACCCGGTCATGATGTCGACGATGTCGATGATCTGCTCGTGGAAGACGACGACCCCGTACGTCTCCTTCAGCGGCCCCTCCAGGTCCCGGTGCGGATAGCGGACGGGCGCCCGCCCGTGCCGGGCCTCGATGAACGGCCGCACCATGTCGGCGGCGACCGGCCCGGGCCGGAACAGCGAGATGTCGACGACGAGATCGTGAAAAGTAGCCGGCTGGAGCCGTCCGACCAGGTCCCGCTGCCCCGGCGACTCGATCTGGAAGCACCCCAACGTCTCGGTGGACCGGATGAGTTGGTACGTCGCCGGATCGCCCGGCGCCAGCGCGTCCAGGTCGATCCGCTCGCCCGTGCCCCGCTCCACCTCCGCGACCGCGTGCGCCATCGCCGACTGCATCCGCACGCCGAGCACGTCGAGCTTGAGCAGCCCGAGGTCCTCGACGTCCTCCTTGTCGAACTGCGACATGGGCAGCCCCTCGCCGCTGGTCGGCATGACCGGCGTCCGCCTCAGCAGGGACGCGTCGGAGAGCAGCACCCCGCACGGGTGCATGGCGACTCCGCGCGGCAGGGCGTCGAGGGCCTCGACCAGCTCCCACAGCTTCCCGTACCGGTCCTTCTCCCCCGCGAGCGCCTTGAGTTCGGGCAGCTCCGCCAGTGCCGCACGGGCGTCCCGGGCCCGGATGTGCGGGAAGGACTTGGCGATCCGGTCGATCTCGGCGGGGTCCATGGACAGGGCCGCCCCCACGTCCCGGACGGCGTGCCGCACCCGGTACGTCTCCGGCATGGCGACGGTGGCCACCCGCTCGCTGCCGAACCGCCCGATGATCGCCCGGTAGACCTCCAGCCGGCGCGCGGACTCCACGTCGATGTCGATGTCGGGCAGGACGAGCCGGCGCTTGGACAGGAACCGCTCCATCAGCAGCCCGTGTTCGACGGGGTCGGCGTGCGCGATCCCGAGCAGATGGTTGACCAGCGACCCCGCCCCGGAACCCCGCGCGGCCACCCGGATCCCCATGTCCCGTACGTCGTCCACGACTTGAGCGACCGTCAGGAAGTAGGAGGCGAAGCCGTGGTGGGCGATGATGTCCAGTTCGTCGTGCATCCGCTCCCAGTACGCCCCTCTGCCCGCGTACCCCTTCAGCACCATCCCCGCCGCCGCCCGGGAGGCCAGGGCCCGCTGGGCGGTACGGCGTCCCGCACCGACGAGATGCGGCTCGGGGAAGTGGACGGTGCCGATGCCGAGGTCGTCCTCGGGGTCCACGACGCACTCGGCCGCGGTCGCCTGCGTCTGCTCCAGCAGCCGGTGGGCGGTGTCGCGCCGGAAGCCCGCGGCCTCGACGATCCGCTCGGCGGCCGCCAGCATGGCACCGGCGTCCTTGAGCCAGGCCTCACCGGAGTCCAGTTCCTTGACGGCGCCGACGGGGACGAGCCGGCGGGCGGAGTCCAGCACGTCGGCGACCGGGCCGAGGCCCGCGTCGGCGTACCGTACGGCGTTGCTGAGCACGGGCCGGATCCGCTGTTCGGCGGCGAAGCCGACGGTACGGGCGGCCAGCCGCAGGGAGCCCGGACCGGTGCCCTTCCTCCCGTGCCAGACGGCCTCCAGCCGCAGGGCGTCACCGTAGACCTCCCGCCAGGGGCCCAGCAGCCGGGCGGCCCGGTCCGGACGGCCGGCGGCGAGAGCGCGGCCGACGTCGGAGGCGGGCCCGAGCAGCACGGTCAGCCCGTCCCCCCGGTTCTCCTCCCAGGGAAGCAGGGGCGGGCCCTCCGCCCCCTTCTCGGAGTGCACCGCGGTGACGAGCCGGCACAGGTCGGCCCAGCCGTGGGCGCCGTCCCGGGCTAGGAAGGTGACCCGGGGAGCCGACTCGTCGACGAAGGCGCCTCCGCGCACGGGCGCACGGCGCCGCTCCCGCCGTACGGGCTCGATCTCCTCCACGGCCAGCCCCACCCCGAACAACGGCCGCACCCCCGCCTTCGCACAGGCCTTCGCGAACCGGACCGACCCCGCGAGGGTGTCCCGGTCAGTGAGGGCGAGGGCGTCCATCCCCCGCTCGGAGGCGCGCTCGGCCAGGCGCTCCGGGTGCGAGGCGCCGTAGCGCAGGGAGAACCCGGAGACGGTGTGCAGATGAGTGAACCCGGCCATCCACACCTCCCGCATCGAACATCAGTTCCCTATCGCCTCTCCTCCACCATAAACCAAAACTCGAACATGCGTACGACAGCGGCGGGACCGTCCCCCACCTGCGGAAACGGTTGTCGGCCTAGCTGCCGGGGCGGGGCTGGACGGGTCCGGCGGTGTCCGTCCCGGGGGGCTCCTCGGTGCCGTTCTCGGCCGTGACGGCCGACTGGCGGGAGGTGGCCGTCGTGCGCTGCGCGGTCTCCAGCGCGTGCAGGCGGCGCTTGATGTCGCGCAGCTCGGTCAGCAGGGTGTCGGGGCGGTTGATCCTGGTCACGGGTGCTCCTCTGGTTCAGGGGGTGCCGGTTGGTTCAGGGGGTCCCGGTGGCGGGTGTCACGGTCAGCTGGACCTGTTCCTCGCCCGCGTCGTTGCCCGGAGTGACCTCGATCCCGGTGATGCGCACACCGAACCGGGCACCCTCGGGAAAGAACACGTCCTTGATGACGACGAGGGCGTCGTCGCCGACCTGGTAGGACCCGAGCACCGGATCCAGGTCGGCGCGCACGGTCAGCTCGGGCAGGACGACGGGGGCCGAGACCGCGGCGAGGGCCGACCTGGCCTGGGAGCGCAGCAGGTCCACGTCGGTGAGATGGACGTAGGAGACCTCGGTCTCGGTCAGCGGGCGCCCGGTGCCGGCGTCCTCGGCGACCGCGACGAGCTGGCCGTTCTCGCCCTGCTCCCCGAGGGCGAAGACCCGGGTGGCGGTGGAGGCGCCGTCGGCCGGCCAGGCGTAGCCGATGAGATTGGCGCCGTACTCCCACACGTGCGGAGTGCCCTGCCGGCCGAGCTGCGGGGTGCCGACCCTGAGCCTGCGCACCGGGCGGCCGTCGCTGCCGTACGTCATGTCGATGACGAAGTCGGGGCCGTGCTCCAGGCTGGCCAGCTCACGCAGCGCCTCGCCGGTGCTCTTGAGATCGCTGCCGGGGTAGAGAAGGGTGCGGGTGATGCCAGACGGCGCGGTGGACTCGGGGCGCACCCCGATGTCGCCGTCGGGGTGCTCCTGGGCGAAGGCCACGAGGGCGCGGGCGATGTCGCTCTGGTCGCGGTCGGTGAAGGAGACGTGGGCGGAGGCCAGGTTGGCCGGGTCGAAGTCGGCGGGCAGGACGCGCCGGTGGTCGAAGTAGGAGAGGAAACCGGCCGCGCCGATCTCCAGGTGCTGGTCGGCGGAGGTGTACTTGACGGTCCAGACCACCCCGCCCCACACCAGCACGCCGTCCCGCTCGACGTAGAGGGCCGCGCGTCCCGGTTCGGTGAGTTCGCGGGGGCGGTGGACGGTGATCCGCGGGTCACCGAGGGGCAACCGGGCGCGGAACTCGCCGGCTTCGTTGAGCTCGGTGCTGAACGTGACGTCGTACAGCGGCAGTTCGTCGGTGATGACGCCGGTGGCCAGGTCGGCGGTGTAGTAGGTGTAGCGGGTCGGTCGGGCGGCCACTAGCCCACCAGCCAGGTGGTGTTGATGTAGACCAGCTGGCCGGCGGTCAGAGGGTCGTTCTGCGGGTAGAGGTTCAGGCTGCCGTCGGGGTCGACGATGCCCTCCACGCCCGTCCGGGTACCGCCGAGCACCACGTACCAGTGGTGCCGTACCGCCGGGCGGAAGGCGGCCGGGAGGGTCATGATGGTCGTGGGGTTGGCCGACTGGGCGACACTCGTGCGGATCGCGCCGCGCAGGTAGGCGACGGCACCGACCCTGCGCACGGCCGGTGGCTCGTTGTTGTACACGGTCCAACTGGCGGGAAAGGTGAGCGTGGTCCAGCCGGTGTCGTTGTTGACCGCCCGCCAGCCCGCCGTACTGTCGTACCACTCCAGGTGGTTGGTGTCCCAGCGGTGGATGTACATGCCGGAGTAGGGGTACGTGGGCCGGCCGCCCTCGCCCCAGACCCGCAGGATGCCGCCGGCAGCCGCGGTCCACGGGCGCAGGTCGTCGATGTCGGCGGCGGCGACGGAGGAGGCGTTCTTCGCGACCCTGATCCGGGCGAGCGGGATGAAGTCGCCGGTCACCGCGGGGTCGACGGGGGTGGCGGCGGCGGTTCCCTTCACGAGTTCCACGGTCATGCCGGTGCTGGCGTCGCCGTACTGCGCGTCACGCTGCCGGGCGATCACCAGGTCGTTGCGCGGGTTGCTGGAGTCGGCCGGGTTCGTGCCGAGGACGTCGAGGGTCTTCTGCTGGCCGAGGGTGACGAGGTAGGCGCCGGTCGCGCTGGCCCGGGTGCCCTGGATCACGCCCTGGAAGGGAGCGACGGTGACCTTCCCGGAGACGGTGGCGGTGGCCTGGACCCGGCCGGGGTCCCCGGTGGCGGGCCGGACACCGCTGCGGGCCTGCACCGGGCTCGGACCGGGCGCGGCGAACACGCCCGTGGCCAGCCGGGCGTCCTCGGCGTCGACGACTCCGCCGGAGATCCAGCCGGAGTCGCGTTCTGGGGTCGGCGTGCTCATGAGAATGCCTCTTCCGGTCGGAGTGTCACGGGACGGGGAACGCGATCACACGCAGGCCGGTGTAGAGCGCGGCGTCCGAGCCCACCCTGCAGGCACCGGTCGTCATGCCGCCGCCCCGGGCGACGTACTGCGTCAGCACCAGCTTGGTAGCGGCGGGCAGCAGGTAGTGCCCCTGGGCGACGCTGGTGGTGATCCTCGAGGGACCGCCGTGGAAACAGGCAAGGGACAAGGCCGTCCCGTCCTGCTTGCGCACCACGTGGTCCCACCGCTCGTCGGGGCCCGAGGTCACCGCGTACATCTGCCCTGTGATCAGCAGCATTCGGGGGTACGGCGCCGTGGGCACGGTGACCTGGTTGAAGGTGTAGCCGGTGGCTTCGGCCGAGCCGCCGATCTGCGGCCAGCCCGGGTCCGCCGGCCCGAAGAACTCCACCGCCCCCGTGGCCGCCGGCCGCCAGGCCGTGCCCGTACGGACCAGGTCGAGGCCGGTCCTGACGTCGTACAGCCGCTGTCCGGCGTAGCCGTTCGCCGGGAGCGACTCGTGGGTCTGCACCGGCAGTACTCCGCCCGTGGCCACGGTGAACACCCGCAGGTCCTTGATGTCCGCCTGGGTGATGGACCCCGCGTTGGGCCGCACGGTGATCTCGGCGAGCGGCAGGAAGTCGTCGCTGAGCCTCGGCGCGACCGGCGTCGGCGCGGGCGCCCCGGCCGCCACCTGCACCACCATGCCGTCGCTCGCGTCGCCGTACTGCCGGTCGGTCTGCCGGGCCACGACGAGGACGATCCGGGCGTAGGAGGAGTGGGCCGGGGCCGCGGTGAGCACGTCGAGGGTCTTCATCCGACCGAGCGTGATCAGGTACGCGCCCGCGTACGACGCACGGGTGCCCTGCAGGACCCCCTGGAAGGGCTGGACCTTCACACTGCGCGAGGGGGTCGCCTCCGCCTCGACGCCGCCGGGGTTGCCGGGGCCGGGCTTGATGCCCGTGCGGGCCGCGATCGGGTTGGTGGAGTCGGTCGCCGCCGAAGCGAACACGCCGGTGGCGAGCCGCGCGTCATTGGCGTCGACGACACCGCCGGAGAGCCATCCGGAGTCACGCTCGAGGTCTTCGGGGACAGGGTCAGCCATGCGGGTGCGTTCCTTCTGGTAGCGGAGGGCGGGCGGGTCAGAGCCAGGCGTCGCGCCACTCCGCGGTCAACCGGGCGGCCGGTTCGTAGTCGCGGGCGCGGAAGAGTACGGGCGTCGCGCCCGGCCGGAGCGGGAACCAGTCCGAGTCGGGCAGCAGCGTTGCCCGGCGGGAGGCCGTGCCCTGCAGCAGGACCGAGCGTGCGTCGGTGTCGACGATGAGGAACTCGCCGTTCTGGAGGGTGAGTTCGAAAGCGAGTTCCTCACCGGTCGCGGTGTTGCTGATCACCGGCTGGACGCAGGGCCCGCTGATCCGCCAGACCGGCCAGGTGGG
Source organism: Streptomyces sp. LS-MS-L19 (assembly GCF_058382285.1). Lineage (NCBI taxonomy): Bacteria > Bacillati > Actinomycetota > Actinomycetes > Kitasatosporales > Streptomycetaceae > Streptomyces > Streptomyces sp. LS-MS-L19. The sequence continues at coordinate 2,083,121 of NZ_JBYCLL010000001.1, forward strand.
CACGGTGCCCTTGTTCTCCAGCAGCAGCCGGCCACCGGAGGAACCGGACCCGAAGTCCAGCGGGAAGGAGAGCGGGAAGGAGACTCCGCCGCTGGAGGAGGGCAGCGGGCAGGTGCTGGTGTTCAGCCCGTACGAGTACCGCAGCGGGTCCGGCGCGGTCATGGTCAGGGAGAACTCGAAGACACCGGACTTGCGGTCGGCGATCTTCGTCTCGGCGGTGAGGCGGACCAACGCCCGCCGTACGCGGTGCGGTTCGGTGACGACGAGCGGCAACAGCGTGCTGCCGTCGGCGAGTACGGCGGCCAGCCGGTCCTTCGCCGCTTCCCGTACGGCGCGTTCGGGGGCGATGGCCATGCCCTCCAGAGTGACCACGCGAGGGCCCCGGTAGGAGGGCGCGTCGAACGCGCCGTGCCGCTCGGGGCGGTCGGTCAGGGTGAGCCGGACGGGCGGGGTGGCGGCCCAGCCCTGTTCGCTGGTGACCCACCACTCGACGCCGTCGTCGTCGACGGTGTTCCCGGCCCAGCCGTCCACCTCGAACACCGGCTGCTGGAGCTGGCGGCCGCTCATCGCTTGGCCGCCCAGGCGAGTTCGCGGGCGGTGATCCGGCCGATCTCGTACTCGGACTGGCCGGGGCGGGGGTGCACGTTGACGGTGACGGGCCCGCTCGCGGGGGCGGCTCCGGCCCGGGGTGCCGCCCCGGCGGCGACTCCGGCGAGGCTGTAACCGGGGCCGATGACGCTCCGCGCGGTGGCGGTGGCCAGCCGCCCGGCGGCGCCGGCGACCCGGTTCCCGGCGCCCTCCATGCCGAGGGCGAGCCCTTCTCCGACGTCCCCGCCGAAGCCCATCATCACCTTGGACGGGGAGGCGATGCCGAGGATGCTGCGGATGGGTCCGGGGATGGTGTTGACGACGAAGTTCTTCACGGTGTTGAGAAGGGCGGATGCGGAGTTCTTGATGCCGTTGATGAGGCCCTGGATCAGATCGCCGCCCAAGTGCATGAGCTTGTCGGGGAGTTCGGCGAAGAAGCCCCAGATCTTCCCGGGCACCCCCCGCAGGAAGTCGACGACGGCGTTCCACTTGTCGACGATCCAGTCCCGCACCGAGCCGACCGCGTCCTTGATCTTGTCCCAGTGCTTGACGATCGCGAGCACGGCGATGCCGACGGGGCCGGTGAGAATGGCGACGAGCAACGGCCAGTTGGCCTTGAGCCAGTTGACGACATTCTTCCCGGCGTCGATCAGCCAGTTGATGGCGACCGACGCCCCCTTCATGACCGTCCCCACCACCTGCCCGATGATCTTGAACGCCGCCTGCATGACGGCCTGCACGGTCTTCGACTGCATCGCCATGTCGATGAGCTTGGTGATGAGCGGCATGATGAGGGCGAGGATGGCGCCGAGGATGTTGGCCTTCATGGCGGTGTTGAGCCCGCGCTGGGCGGTGGTGGCGGTACGCAGCCCCTGACTGAACCGGGAGAACAGCCCACCACCCGAGGCCGCACTCCGCCCGGCCCGCTGCACGTCGGCGGCGGCCCGGGTGGCGGCGGTCCGCACCTGGTTCAGCCCGGCGCTCGCCTGAGTGGCCCCGGTCCGCAGCCGGCTGGTGGCGGTACTCGCCTGAGTGGCCGAGTTCTTGAGCCGGTCGACCGAACTACCGGCCCCGGTCGCAGCGGTGCGCAGTCGGCTTCCGGCCGCACTCGTCTGGGTCAGTGCGGTCCGGAAGCGGGTGAGCGCGCCAGTGGCTTGTACCAGTGCGGCTCTCATCCTCCGCACCTCCCTTCGGATGGACAGGAATCAGGTGAGACTGCGCCTGATCTCCAACAGCTTTGTCTCGAAGTTACGCATGTCCGGATTCGCCCCCTTGAGGGCAAGGCTCAGCTGCCTCAAAGCCTGGCGCAGATTCCGCTCCTGGTTCTGGAGCTTGTTAGCCTGCGCCTGCAGTGCTCTCGTATCCGCCGCGCCCTTCGCCGCGCTCTCCGTGGTCCTCGTCGCTCGACGTTCGAGTGCCGCTATCCGTACGACGGCCCTACGGACGACTCCTAGAATCCGCTGTCTCCGAGCGGCGTCCTGCCGGATGTCACTCATTCTCGTTTCCGCGGCGGCGGTCATCTGGCGTTTGAGGCCGGCCACGATCCCCTCAGTGGAGCGGATCCGCCCGAGCAGGGCCTCCGGGGCCAGGTCGGCCGATCTGTAGCCAGCCCCCTCCTTTTTCAGCCTCCGGTCCCGCAGGAGATTGTCGTAGGCTTCCTGGATCTTTTTTCCTGGATCCCACAGGTTCAACTCCAGCTTTGCGGCGTTGACCGCGGTGAAAACTCCGAGCGCCTCAGCCTTGGCAGGCCCTGCGGCGATCACCGCCTCTGTTTCAAAGCTTTTTTTGACAGCCGCCCGAGCCAGCTCATTGAGCGTCGCTCTCGCCTTGCCCAGTTCCTGGTCGAAGAGCCTTTTCGCCATTTCGACGGGCCACATTGGGTCAATCGGCACGGTCATGTTCCACTCCCTCTCAACCGGGCGAACTCAAGAACGCCACGATCTCGACCGGGCTCGCGGCGCGTCCCTCTCCGGCAGACGAGAGGTCGGCGAGCGGAGTGTCAGTCGGAGTCGGACCACCCCCCGGACGTGGTAGAGGCTCCGGATACTCCGCCGGTTCCGCGTCCTCGTCCCGATGGACCGTCGCGAACATCCAGTTGGCGACCGCCAGATGGTCGACGACCGCCGCCAGCAGATGGTCCGTCACCGTCCAGTCCGCCTGTTCGCCGTGGACCGCTCGGGCGAAGGACGAGTCCGAGGGAAGGTGTTCGACCAGGACGCGCAGACGGCGGGAGGAGAGCCGGCCCCGGTGCCAGTCGAGGAGGTCGACCCCGTAGTGGCGGAGCAGATCCGCCTCCAGAGCCTCGGCGTGCTCGTCGACCAGCGCGCCGAGGCTCAGCCTTCCCCCAACGACATGCCGGTGTCGTTCCCGTACGCCTCCAGGATCGCGGAGACGTCCTGGACACTCGTGTCGTACTTGCAGAACCGCTCGAACTGCTCCGCTCCGAGCAGCAGCGCCAGCAGCCCGTCGATGTCGTTGTCGTCCAGCGCCGCGATCTGCTTGGCGATACCGCGCGGGAACTCGGTGGGCAGGTGGAACACATCCCCGTCCACCTCGAACTCCCAGTTCTTCCCGACCGCTTCGAGTCGCTGGGCACGGGCGGCGTTGACGTTGAAGGGGGCCATGTCGGTGGAGCTCCTTGCTACGAGAGGTACGAAAGGGTCAGGCCGCGCTGAAGCTCGGGTCCTTCATCAGGAAGGTCGCCAGCGGGGCGCCGTCCACCGTGGCCAGCGCGGTGAAGGTGACGCCGAGCTTCACGGGAGCGGTACGGACGAGAGCGAGCTCCTCCGTCTCGGTCACCTGTCCGCGGGCGACGATCATGCGGTACTTGACTTCGTCGCCGTCCACGAACTCCAGCCCGAGCATCCGCTCGTCGAACTTCGGCTCGGCCGCCAGCTCGTACTTGTAGAGCCCGGACCCGGTCGCCGTCTCCTTCACCTGCCCGCCGCCGAAGAAGAACGGCAGGGTGTCCTCGTTGAGTTGGAGGAGCTGGAACTTGAAGCTGAGGTCGCGGTCGGAGTAGACGAACCTCGCCGAGCTGACGCTCTGCCAGGTGTCCACGGGGTCCAGCTTGTCCTTCTTGGAGATCTTGACCCCGTCGGTGGTGGTGTAGCCGAGGTCCTTCCACCCGGCACCCCACGCCGCGGCGGTGTCGGCGGGCGGTGCGGTGGCGAGCGGGGCGATGAGGACACGGCCACTGCCCGCGACCCGGATCTCCTTGGCGTTCGTTCCGGCCATCACTGCTCCTTGCTGGGAGATGGACATGACGTGCTGATGTGGGAGTACGGCGAAGTCACGCCGGGCGTACGGCCGTTCAGGCCGGGCGGACCACCAGGCGGGTGGTCGAGACATAGCGGTTGGCGCCGGCGTGCCGGTAGTCGGGCAGCCAGCGCGGCCCGTCCTCCTCGACGACGTCCACGACGGTGGCCCCGCCGTGGCGCACGCCTCTGAGCTGGAGCATCAGGGCACGGGCCACGAGGGAGACGGTGTGGGCCGCGGCCTTGGAGGGGCCGTACACCTCCAGGTCGACCAGCGGATTGTCGAGCCGCGGATCCTCCGACCAGGCACCGCCCATCCGGGAGACCAGTACGGCGCGCTGCGAGCCGTCGAAGCCGGAGGGCGGCGCGACGTCGACGACCACGCCGGACAGCTCGCTGCGGTCCTTGAGCAGGTCGACGACCAGCTGCTCCACGTCCGGGAAGGTGATGTACGGCTCACTCATCGGAGTGGGCGGAGTCTGCGGAGTCCTCGATGCCCTCCGCGGGCCGTGCGATGACACCGAGGAGTTCCCGGGCGGCCAGGTCGTCGACGTCCACGACGTCACCGGGCTCGTGCCCGTTCCACCAATAGGTCAACTGGATCTTCTGCACGGCGTTTCCCCCGAAACGATCGGCTGCGAAGCAAGCTGCTGGGTGATCAACTGCCCGTGGTCAGAAGGAAGTTGGCGCCCCAAGGACCGCAAATGTAACGGCCGCCCCAAGCGCGACGTGAGCAACTTGAGGTCTCGAACGGATAACGATGACGAGCGACCGCACGAGGTCTAGTCCTGTCCTGAAACCGACCCTCCTGAAGCGGCATCCCATCGAGGCGGAGGAGACGGAAGTTGCTCCTGCACCGACTGCTGCACCGGCTGTTCAACCGGTTGCGACACCGACTGCTGCACCGGTTGCGGCACCGGCTGCTGCACAACCCCGGACCCCCCACCAACCCCCTGCTGCGCCTTCTCCAAGAACCGCAGCAACTCCACCGGGAACGGCAGCACCAGCGTCGAGTTCTTCTCCGCCGCCACCGCCACCACCGTCTGCAACAGCCGCAGCTGCAGCGCGGCCGGCTGCTCGGACATCTCCTTGGCCGCCTCGGCCAGCTTCTTCGACGCCTGGAGCTCCGCGTCCGCGTTGATGACCCGGGCCCGCCGCTCCCGGTCCGCCTCCGCCTGCCGGGCCATGGACCGCTTCATCGTCTCGGGCAGCGACACGTCCTTGATCTCGACGCGGTCGATGGTCACCCCCCACTCCACCGCGGGACTGTCGATCATCAACTCCAGCCCCTGGTTGAGCTTCTCGCGGTCGGACAGCAGATCGTCCAGCTCGCTCTTGCCGATGATGGACCGCAACGACGTCTGCGCCATCTGCGAGACCGCGAACCGGTAGTCCTCCACCCGCACGATCGCCTCGGCCGGCCCGGTCACCTTGAAGTAGACGACGGCGTCCACCCGCACGGTGACGTTGTCCCGGGTGATGCCCTCCTGCGCGGGCACCGGCATGGTCACGATCTGCATGTTGACCTTCCGGAGCTTGTCGACGCCCGGAACGATCATGGTGAAGCCCGGCCCCCGCACGTCCGGCCGCAGCCTGCCGAGGCGGAAGACCACGCCCCGTTCGTACTGTTTGACGACCCGCGCGGCCGCCATCGCGTACACCGCTCCGGCGGACACGAGTGTCACGCCCGCCGCAACCAGCTCCTCGACCATCGCGACCCCCAGGGTCCGAACCAGGTGCTCAAGGTGTGTACTTCGACGGTAACTCCGGCATGTACACAAAGGGGAGACGGAGGACGCAGGTGGCCCACGGCATACGGACACAGGACGGCCGCAGACTGACCGTCGAGGAGCACGGCGACCCGGACGGCCCCGCGGTGATCCTGCTGCACGGCACCCCGGGCTGCCGCTTCGGGGTCGTACCCGAGGACGTGGTGACCGCGCACCCGGGCACCCGGTTCATCTCCTACGACCGTCCCGGCTACGGCGACTCGGACCGGCAGCCGGGCCGCCGCGTGGCCGACGCCGCCCGGGACGTGCGGGACGTGGCCGACGCGCGCGGGCTCGACCGCTTCTCGGTGCTCGGCCTCTTCGGCGGTGCCCCGCACGCGCTGGCCTGCGCCGCGCTGCTGCCCTCCCGGGTGCGGCGGGCGGCGGCCCTGGCCTCACCGGCGCCCCCGGACGCACGGGACCTGAGCTGGTTCGACGGCATGGCCGACTCCCGCGTCGAGGAGTTCACCCTGGCGCTCACCGACCCGCTCGCCTACGCCGGACGGCTCGCCGCCCGTGCCGCCGACGTCCGCCGCGACCCCGCCCAGCTGCTCGTCTCGCTGCGCGACGGGCTCACCGACTCCGACCGGCGGATCCTGTCCACCCCGGCGGTCGGCGAGCCGCTGCTGCGCGCCTACCGCGAGGCGCTGCGCGGTTCGTCGGACGGCTGGCTCGACGACGACCTGGCGCTGCTCAGCAACTGGGGCTTCGACCCGGCGACCGTCACCCGGCCCGTCCTGCTGTGGCACGGCGCCCGGGACACCCTCTCCCCGGTCGGCCACTTCAAGTGGCTCGCGCACCAGGTCCCGCGCGCCCGCCCCGTCCTGGAGCAGGACGCCGGCCACTTCGGCGCCCTGGAGGCGCTGCCCGCCGTACTGGACTGGCTGCACCCCACCACGGAACCGGCCGCCCCCTGACCACCCCGGACACCGACGACAAGTCCCCGTACGCCAGACGCGTACGGGGACTCGCGCACCGCTGAACCCTAGAAGACGCTGACGCCGTACGCGCTCAGTGCCTCGGTGACCGGCTGGAAGAAGGTCGTGCCGCCGGAGGAGCAGTTGCCGCTGCCGCCGGAGGTCAGGCCGTAGGCGGTGCCGTTGGTGCCGTACAGCGGGCCGCCGGAGTCGCCGGGCTCGGCGCAGACCGTGGTCTGGATCATGCCGTAGACGACGTCACCGCCGCCGTAGTTGACGGTCGCGTTGAGCGCGGTGACCCGTCCGCTGTGGATGCCGGTGGTGGAGCCGCGACGGGTGACCGTGGTGCCCACGGTCGGGGTGGCGGCCCGGGTGATGTCGACGCTGCCGACGGTGCCGGAGATCGACGACACGGGGTAGCTCGTCGAGTACTTGACGAGGCCGTAGTCGTTGGTCGGGAAGCTGGACCCGGCCGTCGAGCCGAGGGTCGAGGTGTGCCCGGAGTTGGACCACCAGGTGCCCGCGCCGTCGGTGCAGTGACCGGCGGTCAGGAAGTAGTAGGTGCTGCCGCTGCGGACGTTGAAGCCGAGGGAGCAGCGCCAGCTACTCGCATAGATGGCGTCGCCGCCGGAGATCAGCTTGTTGAACTTGCCCGGGGTCCGCTTGATCGTGAGCGCGTCGGCGTTGCTGCCGGCCTGCTCCTTGATCTTGGCGATCTCGGCCTGCGAGACCGTGCTGTCGACGGTGACGACGACACGGTTGCCGGTGACGGCCCAGGCGGTGCCCGGGATGTCGGCCTTGAGCACCGAGCTGCTGGCGCTCTTGAGTTCGGCGGTGCTGAACGGGGTCGCAGCGGTCGCGTTCGCGCTGGGGACCGCGATGGCGGCCGCGGCCACGAGGCCGGTGGTACCGGCGATCAGCCGGGTGCGTCTCGTGATGCCACTGCGGGGGGTGGTGCGCTTGATCCTCACGTTTCGTTCCCTCCCAGGGGAATTCGGGGGCCCGCGTGGGGTCGGGGCCCGTGAGGCGCAGTCGGAGGCACGTCCGTCCGGATTGCGGACACGCCGTGCCCCTGACAAGCGCTGAGGGGGAGTATTCGGCCGAACGACCGGTCGCCGCAAGGGCGCCTTTCGGCCGTGAACCTTTGAACCACCTTTGCGATCCGGAGGGAACCGGATGCCTCCGGATTACGTCCGCCTCTCCCTCCGCGACGGCGAACGCCCGGGGTGTTCCCCGGCGGCGGGAACGGGCAGATGAAGTGGTCGGCAACGGCGCACGGCGGCAGCGGCGAGCGGTCGAAGTCGATCGCCGTACAGCCGACGGCGTCCCGCGCGGCCGGGGTACCGGAAGCGGAACCGGTGGCCTCCGTCCGCGCTCACGGCATCGCCGAAAACCGTCGCCCTGTACGGCGGCCTCGGCGTCAGTTCCGTACGGGCTCGGGGAGCCCGAGATGCGAGCGCAGGGTGCTGCCGCGGTACTCCGTGCGGAACGCGCCGCGCTCCTGGAGCAGCGGGACCACCCGGTCCACGAACTCGTCGAGCCCGCCCGGGGTGAGATGGGGTACGAGGATGAAGCCGTCGGCGGCCTCGTGCCGCACGAACCGCTCGAGTTCGGTGGCGACGGCCTCCGGGGTGCCGATGAAGAACTGCCGGCCGCCCGCCTCGATCACGGTCTGCCGGATCGACAGCCCCTTCTCCCGGGACAGGGCCCGCCACTTCTCGGCGATCGCGACCGTGTCACCGCGCCGGGTCCGCCCCTGGGTGAGCGCCGGGTCGACCACCGGGTCGATGTCGGGCAGCGGGCCGTCCGGGTCGTAGGAGGACAGGTCGACGCCCCAGATCTGCTCCAGGGTGAGGAGCGCGGTCTGCGGGGAGGTCTGCTGCCGGCGGATCTCGGCGGCCCGTTCCTTGGCCTCGGCCGCGGTGTCGCCGAGGACGACGCCGACCCCGGGCATGATCTTCAAGTCCCCCGGTGCGCGGCCGTACTTGGCGAGCCGGCGCTTCACATCGGCGTAGAAGGCGCGGCCGTCCTCCAGCGAGCTCTGCCGGGAGAAGACCACGTCGGCCGCGGAGGCGGCGAACTGCCGTCCCTCGTCGGAGTCCCCGGCCTGGATCACGACCGGGTGGCCCTGCGGCGGGCGCGGCAGGGTGAACTCGCCCGCGATGTCGAAGTGCCGCCCTCGGTGCGCGAACGGCCGCGGGATCCCGTCCGGTGTCCAGGAGTCCCACAACTCCCGTGCGGCATCGAGGAATTCGGCGGCCCGGGTATAGCGGTCGGCCCGGTCGAGGTAGCCGCCGCGCCGGAAGTTCTCTCCGGTGAAGGCGTCGGAGGAGGTCACCACGTTCCAGGCGGCCCGGCCGCCGCTGAGATGGTCCAGGGTGGCGAATCTGCGGGCGATTTCGTACGGCTCGTTGAAGGTCGCGTTGACGGTGGCGGCCAGCCCGAGCCGTTCGGTGACGGCGGCCAGGGCGTTGAGGACGGTGATCGACTCGGGTCGGCCGACCACGTCCAAGTCGTGGATACGACCCTTGTGTTCGCGCAGCCGAAGCCCCTCGGCGAGGAAGAAGAAGTCGAACAGACCGCGCTCGGCGGTACGGGCCAGATGCTCGAAGGACGAGAACTCGATCTGGGATTTCGACTCCGGATCGGCCCACACGGTGGTGTTGTTGACGCCCGGGAAGTGGGCCGCCAGATGCATCTGCCTACGGCTCATGAGGTTCCCTTGGTCACGGCGTACTGGTTGGCGGGCCGGGAGAGGCCCAGGTGCTCCCTGAGCGTGCTGCCCGGGTAGAAGGTGCGGAACAGTCCGCGGTGCTGGAGCAGCGCCACCGTGCCGTTGACCAGCCGCTCCAGGTCGCGGAGCGGTTCTGCGGGCGTGACGTGGAAGCCGTCGACGATGCCCTCGCCGTGCCAGGTGGCGATCAACTCCGCGAGGTCGACGGGACCGCCCCGGTACAGCGGCCCCTGCGGACTCGGCCGGGGACCGCCCCCGCCGTGCCCCGGCTCCGCCGCGTGCTCACCGGCGCAGAGATCGACGAGCAGGCTCGCGAGGACCCGCAGCGCATCGGGGTCACGGCCGAACCCAGCTGCCTGGGACCGCAGTTCCTCGCGTACGGCGGCCGCCTGCCCGGCGCTGACGGCCCGCACCAGGGCCACGTCGGCGTACCGCGCCGCCGTTCGCCGGGCTTGGCCGTCGGTGGCGTCGACCACACGGACCGGGTGGCCCTGCGGGGGGCGGGGCACGATCGAGGGGCCCTTGACCGAGAAGGACGTGCTCCGGAAGTCGACGTGGTGCAGCTTGTCCCGGTCGATGAAGCGGCCGGTCGGCACGTCCCGGATCTCGGCGTCGTCCTCCCAGCTGTCCCACAACTTCGCGGCCACGTCGGCCACTTCACCGGCCTCCTGCCACAGGGCGTCGGCCGCTGATGGGGGTCCCCCCGCGCGAGGTTGTTCGAGCGTGGAGGAGTGCCGGCGGCCGAAGAGGCGGGCCTCGCCCTCGGTGGTCGAGACGTCGAGCCGCCAGCCGGCCCGGCCCCGGCTGACCCAGTCGAGGGTGGCGACGGCGGCCTGGACGTGGAAGGGCTCGGTGTGGGTGGTGGTGACGGTGGGCACCAGGCCGATCCGGGTGGTGGCGGGCGCCACCCGGGACAGCACGGCGAGCGCGTCGGGGCCGGGGCGGGCGAAGCTGTCGTCCAGCGTCACGAAGTCGAGCCCGCCGCGTTCGGCGAGCCGGGCGAGGGTCACGTAGGAGGCCGCGTCGTAGGCGGACGGCTGGTCCACGGCGACGGAGAGATGCAGCATCACAGCACCTTCGAGAGGACGACGGTCATCGTGGTGCCCTGGTCGGCCAGGTCCTTGATGACGTCGAGGACTTCACCGACGAGTTCGGGATCGACCGCGGAGGCGGGTTCGTCGCACAGCAGCAGCCGGGGTTCCAGCGCCAACGCCCGGGGGCCCCGTCCACGCCGACGCCGAAGCCCCTGTGGACGGACCTGATGTCGGCCATGACGCTCATCGCTGGACTCCCCTGCTTTCCTGATGACTTAGGCGGCCGCACGGCCGGCGAGTTCGGCGAGGAACAGCAGCGCGGCGCGGGCCGTCGCGTCGTTCTGGCGGAAGGCCGGGCCACCGGTGCGCGGCCTGGTGAAGGCGCCCGGGGTACGGCCGTCGGTGTGCGGTCCGAGCGCGAAGCGCCGTGGGTGCGGCCGGCCGGCCCGGTCGAGGAGCCGTCCGTCGCTGCGGTCCACCCGCAGCAGCCCGTCCGGGGTCTCGGCGACCCCCTCGGCGTGCAGTTCGCGCAGCAGTGGATCGAGGGCCCGCCGGACCGTCGGCTCGGGCAGCCGCGCCTCGACCAGCGCCCGGGCCTCGACAAAGGCTCCCGGCACCGTGGGACTGGACGCCCGGAACACCCCGTCCTCGGCGCGGACCTCCATGTCCGCGCCGACGAACCTGACCACCCCGGCCCGGGACAGCGCGAGCAGCTGCCGCAGCCGGGGCCCGGGCGGCCCGGAGGCGAGATAGCTGAAGAACCCGTGCCACCAGCCGCCGGTGTCCCCGAGTTTCACCAACTGTCCGTAGACGGAGAGCAGTCCGAGGAAGACCGCCAGGTCCGGGCTGTACGCGGAATCATGGCGTCGGTTCAGATCCGCCTCGACGTACTCCCGCAGCCCCTCCTGGAGCTCCTCGTGCGACCCGAACCGCATTCCCGTGAGCGGCCGGTCGAGCTGGGCGAGGTCGAGCCGGTCGCGGGGATCCGGCACGGCGGAGGCGACCAGCACCCCGCGCTCGGCCGGACCGGCCACCGCGTACTTCTCCTCGAAGTCGGCCCAGGACATCGTGGTCCGCTCCGGGTGCACGGTGAACAGCCGGTGGTAGTGGGCGAATCCGAGCTCCTTCTCCACCAGCGGCCACACGTCCGCCCGACTGAGTCCGACAGCGGCGTCGCCGCGGGCGAACCCGCTGGTCCGGGCGAGCAGTTCGTCGATCTGGGCCGGCCCCAGGAAGCGGGGCAGCGGCGGCCGCTCGCCGGTCCAGTCGTAGCCGATCTTCGAGTGGTACGGCACCCCGCGCCGCGATCCGACGTGGAGCACCGGTTCCCGCCCCGAGGGGACGTAGGTGTCCCCGTCGTAGCGCCCGCCCCGGCCCTCGGTGAGCAGCACCATCAGGTCGACGAAGGCGAGGCCGAAGCCGCGGACCAGGACGGGTTCGCCGGGCGCGAGCGCGGACAGGTCGCTGTCGGCGGTGAAGTCGGGCGGCAGGTGGACCAGGCCGTGGGTGCGGGCGTACGCGGCCAGGTCGCTCTGTTCCGGGTCGAGTTCGGCGTCGAGGTGGCCGAGGGCCAGGACGACCAGGTCGGCGAGGAGCGGGCGCGGCCGGCCCTCCAGCCAGACCTGCTGGCGGCCCTCGCGCGATCCGCTCACTCGCAGGGCGCGCAGCGGGTGGTGGTGGACGGTGACGCCGTCCGGGAGGGCGGCCACCGCCCGCTCGTGCACCCAGCGCAGATAGGCGCCCTGGAGCTGCCGGTCGGCGAAGGTGCGGCCGTCGATGCCGGCCCATTCGTGCAGGGTGGGGCCGGGGTTCACCGGGCCTGCCACGTCCACGGTCTCGTCGGTGAACATGGTGACGTCCTCGGCGTGCGAGTTCATCCACAGCAGCGGGGACTGGGCCGCGCGCCAGATGCGTCCGGCGCCGGGCGGATGCGGGTCCACCAGGTGGATGTCCAGGCCCTGGCCGTCGTACAGCTCGGGTGCGTTGGCGGCGAGGCGCTCGATCAGACCGGTCCCCCGCGGCCCGGCACCGACGATCACCAGGGAGCGCCTCATCGGGTGCGCTCCGAACCGCGGGCGTGGTGCTGCTGCACGGCGATGTCGCTGACGATGGAGGTGCGCACCAGGATCGGGATCGACCGGAACAGCCGGATGTATCCCCGGCTGACGCTTCTGAGGACGGGGTCGGCGGACAGTCCGGCGGCCGCGAGCAGGGCGCCCAGCACGAAGCCGAGCACCATGACTCCCGCGGTCAGCCAGAGCGTGAGCCACAGTCCGCGCAGCACCGCGTCGGTGGTGAGGTGGTCCGCGACGACGTCCCACTGGAACGCGGCGTTGCGCAGGACGGAGCTGACGGCGAGGCCGAGCACGGCGACGGCGGCGGTCCACTGGCCGAGACGGCGGCGCGGGACGATCCGCAGGGAATCAGCCTGCTCCGGTATGCCGGGCGGGGCGGGGGCTTTGGCGAGGGTGTCGGAGGACATGCGAGGGCTCCGTGGCTTCGAGTCTCGAACTCGGACGGGTGCCTTCACACGGGTGCGGCCGAGCCCCTCAGCAGGGCCGCCGTTCGAGACTACGGGGCCGTTTCCCCTTGCTGTCAAGGCCGTCCACACTGTGAGCCGTACGTCTCAAGTCGGTTGACGCAAAACCGGATGCCTGTTCCACTTACGTCATGCATCCACAGCAGTGGCTGGTCAAGCGCTCCCACATCGACCTCGGTCGCGTGTGGTCCTCTTCCTGTTGAGCTGACCCACTGCGCGCCCCGGTTCCACGGGGCGCCTTTCGCGTTCTCCTCCTTTCTCGCCTTCACACGCGCGCCCTCCCCTCACCCAGCGCTCTTTCCCGTGCACAGGAGACCGCCCCACCATGCGCACACCCCCGCATGCCCGCAATCGGCTCATCATCCCGTTCGCCCTCATCACCACGGGCACGCTGCCGACCGGGTCCGCGATCACCGAATCCGGGATCTCCCCGCCCGAGCAGAGGAACTGACGACGCCTCAGACGGCGTCTCGGAGGCCCTTCCGGCTCACCCGTATGCCCCACTCCTCACCCATACGCCCCGAAGAATCATATTTCACTCACAGTCAGCAGCCGTATGGGAAACGACCCTTGGGGCACCCGGGCTCTCGACGTATTCCCTGTGCACCAGTACCGTCACAAACCCCCCGCGCGGCGGCTATCCACTTGGCGCGCGATCCGCATCATGGATGACCATAGGGATACAGAAGCAAGAGAGACCGCTGTGAGAGGAGGCGTCCATGGGATCGGTGCGCAAGGCGAGTGCCTGGCTGGGCCTCGTTGACGACAACGATGACGAGCGTTACTACGACGACGACGGCTACTCCGAAGGGACCGAGCCCGGGGATGCCTGGGTCACCGACCCACGGGTCAAGGTGGCCTCGGACGTCGCCGAGGAGAAGGGCCGCCGGATCGGCACGGTGACCCCCGACAGCTTCAGAGACGCCCGGGCCATCGGCGAGATGTTCCGCGACGGCGTCCCCGTCATCATGAACCTCACCGCGATGGAGGCCGGTGACGCCAAGCGCGTCGTCGACTTCGCGGCCGGGCTGATCTTCGGACTGCGCGGTTCCATCGAGCGCGTGTCCACCCGGGTGTTCCTGCTGACCCCCGCCAACACGGAGATCGTGAACGGCGACCCGGCACAGCACCGCACGGACGGCTTCTTCAACCAGAGCTGAGGCAGGGCCGCTCGCCGGCCCTGCCCCCGCGGGCTCTACCGGAAGGCGTCCAGTCCGGTGAGCGCCTTGCCCAGCACCAGCTGGTGCATCTCGACGGTGCCCTCGTACGTCAGCACCGACTCGAGGTTCGTCGCGTGCCGCATCACGGGGTATTCGAGGGAGATCCCGTTGGCACCGAGGATCGTCCGTGCCGTACGGCAGATCTCGATGGCCTCGCGGACGTTGTTGAGCTTGCCGAAGCTGACCTGCTCGGGACGCAGGCGGCCGGCGTCCATGCGGCGCCCCAGATGGTGGGCGAGCAGGATCCCCTTGTGCAGTTCGACCGCCATGTCGGCGAGTTTGGCCTGGGTGAGCTGGAAGCCCCCGATCGGCCGCCCGAACTGCTCGCGCGTCTTCGCGTAGTCGACGGCGGTCTCGAAACAGGACCGCGCCGCGCCCATCGCCCCCCACACGATCCCGTACCGGGCGTGCGAGAGACAGCTCAGCGGCCCCTTGAGCCCGACGACCTCCGGCAGCACCGCGTCGGCGGGCAGCCGTACGTCGTCCAGGACCAGCTCGCTCGTGACGCTGGCCCGCAGCGACCACTTGTGCTTGATCTCCGGCGCCGAGAAACCCGGCGTGTCGGTCGGCACCGCGAACCCGCGGATCCCGTCGTCGGTCTGCGCCCACACCACGGCGACCCCGGCGACCGACCCGTTGGTGATCCACATCTTGCGCCCGTTCAGGACCCAGTCCGTGCCGTCCTTCTTGGCGTACGTCCGCATGGAGCCGGGGTCGGAACCGTGGTCGGGCTCGGTCAGCCCGAAGCAGCCGATGACCTCGCCGGCGGCCATGCGGGGCAGCCAGGTCTGCTTCTGCTCCTCGCTGCCGAAGCGGTGGATGGCGTACATGGCCAGGGAGCCCTGCACGGAGACGAGGGAGCGGATGCCGGAGTCGGCGGCCTCCAGCTCCAGACAGGCGAGCCCGTACTGCACGGCGGAGGCGCCGGCACAGCCGTAGCCGCTGAGTGACATCCCGAGTGCGCCGATCTCCCCGAGCTCGCGGGCCAGTTCCCTGATCTCCGGCAGCTCGCCCTTCTCGTACCAGTCGGCGACATGGGGCAGGACCCGGTCGGCGGCCCAGGTCCGCACGGTCGCGCGGATCGCCAGGTCCTCCGGCTCCAGCAGGTCGTCGATGCCGAGGGGGTCGGCGGGGTCGAACGGGGGCATGGCACATCCTCCGGCGGGCGAGCGACTCGAAACCAAGGCGAAAACCAGCGGGCGAAACTAGCAGCGCTAATTTAGCCTTCGGGGCCGACGTTACAACGCGGGCACCCGCACAGCCAGACGCCCGGCCACAGACACCGTCAGGCCGAGACGCGGGACTCCGTGACTTCCCTGGGCGCCGGGAGCTCCACGGCCGCCGGGGCCTCACCGCACTGCATGGTCCGCGGCAGCCGCAGTGCCATCACCGCGCCCAGCACCAACAACCCCGCGCTGACCAGCAAGGTCACGTGCAGTCCGTGCACGAAGGAGTCGCGGGCGGCGCGGCGCAGGGCCACCCCCGCGGATCCGCCGAGGCGTCCGGCGACCTCGTAGGCCTCGCCGAGGGAGTGCCCGGCCGACTTCGACGCCGGCTCGGGGACCCCGGGCACGCCCGAGAGGCCGGGTGCGTAGGCCGCGTTCATCACGCTGCCGAGCAGGGCGATCCCGATGCCCGCGCCCAGTTGGTACGAGGTCTCACCGATCGCCGCGGCCCCGCCCGCCTGCTCCGGCGGTGCCTCGCTGAGCATCGACTCGTACGCCCCGAAGAGCGTGGTCTCCAGGCCGAACCCGAGCAGGACGAACCCGAACAGCAGCAGCCCGGTGTTGTCGGCGTCCCCCATCGCGGTCAGCAGCAGCACGGCGACGGCGGTGAGGCAGAACCCGGCGCTGACCATCCGGCGCGGACCGAACCGCCGCAGCAGCCGCGCCCCGGCGAGTCCGGCCGCCATCGCGGCGATGGTCAGCGGCAGCAGTCGTAGACCTGTCTCCAGCGGGGAGAGGTCGAGGACCAGCTGGAGATACTGCGCCGCGATCAGTTCGAGGCCGACCAGGGCGAGCATGGCCAGCACGATGCAGCCGACCGAGGTGCTGAACGCCGGGCGCGCGAACATCCGCAGGTCGACCAGGGGATGCGTGAGCCGCCGCTGGCGTCGTACGAACAGGACCAGCAGCACCGCGCCCACGATCAGCGGGATCGCGGTGAAGGCGTCGAACTCGCCGCCGCCGAGCCGTTTCACGCCGAGCACGAGGGCGAAGAGTCCGGCGGCGGCCATCAGGGCGCCGACCACGTCCCAGGGGCCGTCCCCGCTGCCCTTCGACTCGGGCAGCAGCAGCCGGCCCACCGGCAGACTGACCAGCATCAGGGGGATGTTGACGAGGAAGACCGAGCCCCACCAGAAGTGCTCGAGGAGGAAGCCGCCGAGCAGCGGTCCGACCGCCGCGCCGACGGCGGCGACGGCACTCCAGATACCGATCGCGAGCGCGCGCTCGCGCCGGTCGGGGAAGACCTGGCGGAGGATCGAGAGGGTCGCGGGCATGATCATCGCGCCGCCGACGCCGAGCAGGGCCCGCGCCAGGATCAGCACCTGGGCACTGTCCGCGAGGGCGGCCGCTGCGGAGGCGACGCCGAAGAGGGCGTAGCCGAGAAGGAGTACGCGTCTGCGGCCCACGCGGTCGCCGAGCGTGCCGAAGAGGATCAGCAGCGAGGCGCAGACGAGCGGATAGACGTCGACGATCCAGAGCAGTTCTATCGCGCCGGGCTTGAGGTCCTCGGTGACGGCGGGCACCGCCACGTGCAGCACCGTCGCGTCGAGGGCGACCAGGAGCAGGCTGACGCAGAGGACGACGAGGACGACCCAGCGGTTTGCACCGGCCCCGGCCGCCCGACGGCGCAGCAGTGCGGCGGCCGTGGTCGTCCCGGACATGTACGTACCTCCCAGATGTTCCCTCGCGTTCGGCGGGCACATGGGGTGGGGACTCCCCATGATCTCGGCCGGAGAGGAGCGGTGGTCTCCGGCCCGCGCAGCGAACGGCGGGTGACACGTCAGCGTACGCGAGTTCGCGCGTACGCCCAGTGGTGGACCTCTCAGACTTGGGACAGAACTCGTGTGGCGTACACCACTCCGCTTGCCTCTTCCCACGACCCGGCGGGCGGGGCGGTTCGGCGCGCGGTCGATAATCGGACCCGTGACCGATCTTGGAACGCGTACCGAACCGGCCCTGCGCCGGGCCGCTCCGGCGCTGCTCGGCTACGCGGCCGTGCGCGCCCTGGGCCTCCTCACGCTGGCCCTGTGGAGCGCGGCGCGCGACAAGAGCGCGTACACCTTGCTGACGGCCCGCTGGGACGCCCTCTGGTACACGCGGGTCGCGGAACAGGGTTACGGCTACGAGGTGCGCCTCCCGAACGGCGACGTGCACTCGAACCTCGCCTTCTTCCCGCTCCTGCCCTGGCTGGAGCGGGCGCTGTCCGCGCTGACCCCGCTGTCCTACGCCGACGCGGGCTTCGCGGTCTCCCTGCTCGCCTCCCTGGCGGCGGCGTGGGGGATCTTCGCGGTGACGGACCACGTGTACGGCAGCCGCGTCGGCGTGTGCGCGGTGCTGCTGTGGGCCGTGCTGCCGGTCGGGATCGTCCAGTCGATGGCGTACAGCGAGTCGCTGTTCACGGCCCTGGCGGCCTGGTCCCTGTACGCGATCCTGACCGACCGCTGGCTGACGGCGGGCCTCCTGGCCTCCCTTGCGGGCCTGACCCGCCCGGTGGGCCTCGCGGTGGTGGCAGCGGTGTGGGCGACGGGCGCCGCCGCTTCCCTACGGTCCCGACGGAACCGACAGACCGGCGACGAGACCGAGACCGGCACCGGCGAAGGGGGCCGGGGCGGGGATGACACCGGCACGAGCGAGCGGGACCGGGGCGCGGACGAGGACAGCGCCGGCCGGCTGGACCGCGGCGCGTCGGGGGCCGTCGGCGCCGCAGGTGAGCCGCACCCGCCCGGCAGCCGCTCGACCGCACACGAACCGCGCCTGCACGGAGACCACCAGGCCGCAGGCGGAACGGGAACCCCCGCCCCCGGCTCTTTCGTGCGAACCCGAAGCGCGGCGGAGACAGGCGGCGCTCGCGCCGCCGAACACGCCCCCGCGACCGGGACGGCGTCCACGACCGGGCGCGCCCCGGACGCGAACGGCGCGCTCACCCCGACCCGCGCCCCCGGCGCCGACCCCGAGCCCACCCCGGGCACCGATCCCCCGCCCGCCCCCGGCACCGGCCCTGGCCACGCCCCAGGCGCCAGCCCTGAGCGCACCCCCGACACCAGCCCTGGCCACGCCCCCGGCACCAGCCCTGGGCGCACCTCCGGCGTCAGCCCTGAGCGCACCCCCGGTGTCACCCGCCACCCCATCCCCGCCACCGGCCCCCCGCCCCCCGCCCTCCCCCTCCGTCGTCTCCTCGGCATGGCGCTGGCGCCCCTCGGTGCCGCCGGCTACGTCCTCTGGGTGGGGCATCGCACCGGCAAGGGTCCGCTCGGGTATCTCGACGTCCAGGCCGGCTGGCGGAACGGGTTCGACGGGGGGTACGCCTTCGCCCGTTTCGTCGGCGACAAGTTCACGTCGTTCCCGTCGGCCCTCGCCGGAGCGGGGCTGATCGTCGGGGTCGGGCTGATCGTCTGGCTGTACGTCACCTGCGTCCGGCAGGCGCAGCCGCTGCCCCTGCTGGTGTACGCCGGGGTCGTCACCGCGCTCGCCCTGTGCGCGTCGAGCTACTTCGGCTCGAAACCGCGCCTGCTGATGCCCGCCTTCCCCCTGCTGCTCCCCCTCGCCCTGGCCCTCGCCCGCGCGAGGACCCGCAGGTCAGCAGCGGTCGTGGCCGCGATCGCCACCGCGTCCGCCCTGTACGGCGCGTTCTGGCTGAACGGCACCGGTCCACCATGATCGCCCTGCCGCGTCCATGAGCGCCCGGACAATTCCGTCCCATGATTCGGTGAACGAATTCATAAGGGCCATAAAACCGGAACCCGGAATGATCAAAGGAATTGAAGGACGCAGCCACCCGCCTTTGCGGAATCCCTGGAAATAAACCCCCGCCTGAGAGGAATCCCACATCACATCGTCATCACAAAGCCGCTGATTCGACAGGGAACAGAGCTCACTCGCTGTAACGTCGATTGGGTGCGTACCGAACGGAACCCCACCCGTCTGGACCGGGTGTTCGCCAGGCTGGACCGTGAGCCGGAACGGCCGGCCCACCTCAGCGTGCCCAGAGCGAGCCGCCACCGGACCGTCCTGGTGATCGCCGCCCTGGCGTTCTACCTGGCGATCGTGTGGCTGGTGGTGACCACCTCGTGGCTGGTCCGCCTCGACTGGCAGGTCATGTTCTTCCGGCCGTACCAGCAGTGGGCGTCCATCCACTGGTTCGTGGACTACTACGTGGTGCTGGGCCAGCGCGGCCCGACCGCGGTGATGGTCGCGGCCTGGCTGGGCTGGCGTTCCTGGCGGCAGCACACCCTGCGCCCGCTGCTGACCCTCGGCACCTCGCTGCTGCTGCTGAACATCACGGTCGGCGCCGCCAAGTACGGCATGGGAAGGCTGGGACCGCACTACGCCACCGTCATCGGCTCGAACGAGATGGGCCTGGGCGGCGATATATTTCCCAGCGGCCACACCGCCAACGCCGTGGTGACCTGGGGAATCCTGGCGTATCTGGCCTCCACCCCGAGGGCGCAGCGCTGGCTGTCCGCGATCTCCGCGGTGACCTCGCTGGGCGTCGGCATGGCCACCGTCTACCTCGGTACGCACTGGCTGAGCGACGTCCTGCTGGGCTGGGTCGCGGGGCTGCTGATCCTGCTGGCCCTGCCCTGGTTCGAGCCGTGGATCGCCCGTACCGAGGTCTACGCCTTCGACCTGCGCGACCGCTGGCGGGCCCGCGGCGGCGTCAAGGCCCCGGCCCCGGTCACCCCGGTCGCGGCCCCGGCACCGGCCCGGCTCAAGCCGCTCACCGCTCCGCAGAACGAGACGGCGGCCCGCGAGGCCGCCGTACCGCCGCGTGGCCCCAGGTCACCGGTCCACCTGTCCCCCGGCCCGCACACCAGCCGGTCGGAGCGCACTCCGGTCACCCCGGTCGGCAGCCGCCGGCCGCCGCAGTCGGACCGCCTCGTGCGCGGCACCCCGGCCCCGGCCACCCGGCCGCTGACGGGCGGCTGACCTCGCCCTTCACACCAGCGGGGCCGGTACGCACACCACCCCGCCCGAAGCCCCGGGTTCCTCGCGAGGAACCCGGGGCTTCGTCGTGGTACGGGGAGATCTCAGCCCTTCCAGGCCCGCGCGACCAAGCCGTCCTTCACCTCGAAGTTCAGCCGGCCCGCGCGGTACTCCATCGTGATGATCGCCCCCGGTGGCAGCGACCGGACCGTCGACCAGCCCCGCTCACGCGCGATCCGCTCGGCGGCGGCGGAGTCGAGGCCGACGTAGGTGTCCGGGCTGTCGTCGGGTTCGGCGGACGGTGTGGGAATGGGTGCCATGGCGCCACGCTAGGGCCTGCCCGGCAACCACGGAAGTCCGGACCCGGCCGCCCTCCTGTCACGCTTCTGTCACAGGATCACGGCCCGCGTTTCCCTAGCACTGCGTCACACGGACGGGCGTTTCCCTAGCCCTTCCGCGGGTATTCGAACGTGATTTCCGCGTGTCGCCCGACTTCCCCGAAAAGCCTGTGCGAAGGCTTGCCGGACAACGGGCCGCAGTCCCTTTGCCCGCCGATACAGGACAGGTCCGGGGAAGCTGACACCGCATAGGAAATACACGGTTCCGGCACACAACCCCCTTACGCCCCCTGTCGTGCGCACGGGGGCGCGAGCATCATGGCGTGAGCCGAGCGAAGGGGCGAGCGATGGGGACGCAGACCGTGCAGGCGATGGCACGACCCGTGCGGCGGACCAGGCGGCGGGGGCGGCTGGTCGTGGACTGGCTGACCACCACCGACCACAAGAAGATCGGTCACCTCTACCTGATCACGTCGTTCGCGTTCTTCCTGGTCGGCGGGGTCATGGCGCTGCTGATGCGGGCCGAGCTCGCCCGCCCCGGGCTCCAGATCCTGGACAACCAGCAGTTCAACCAGCTGTTCACCATGCACGGCACGATCATGCTGCTGCTGTTCGCGACCCCGAGCTTCGCGGGCTTCGCCAACGAGCTGATGCCGCTCCAGATCGGCGCCCCGGACGTGGCCTTCCCACGGCTGAACATGCTGTCGTACTGGTTCTTCCTGTTCGGCGGTCTGATCGTGCTGGGTTCGCTGCTCGTGCCGACCGGCCCCGCCGCCTTCGGCTGGTTCGCCTACGCGCCGCTCAACGACTCCGCGCACTCCCCCGGCGTCGGCCCCGACCTGTGGATCATGGGCCTGGCGCTGGCCGGCTTCGGCACGATCCTCGGCGCGGTCAACTTCATCACCACGATCATCGGGATGCGGGCGCCCGGCATGACGATGTTCCGGATGCCGATCTTCACCTGGAACACCCTGTTCACGTCGATCCTGATCCTGCTGGCGTTCCCCGTGCTCGCGGCCGCGCTGCTGGTCCTGGAGGCGGACCGGCGCTTCGGCTCGCAGGTCTTCGAGGCGGGCAACGGCGGGGCGCTGCTGTGGCAGCACCTGTTCTGGTTCTTCGGGCACCCCGAGGTGTACATCATCGCGCTGCCGTTCTTCGGCATCATCACGGAGATCATCCCGGTCTTCAGCCGCAAGCCGATCTTCGGCTATCTGACGCTGGTCGCGGCGACGATGTCGATCACCGGTCTGTCGATCGTGGTGTGGGCGCACCACATGTTCGTCACCGGCGCGGTGCTGCTGCCGTTCTTCTCGTTCATGAGCTTCCTGATCGCCGTCCCGACGGGCGTGAAGTTCTTCAACTGGACCGGCACGATGATCAAGGGCTCGCTGTCCTTCGAGACACCGATGCTGTGGGCGACCGGCTTCCTGGTGACGTTCCTGTTCGGCGGTCTGACCGGGGTGCTGCTGGCCTCGCCCCCGCTGGACTTCCACGTCTCGGACACCTACTTCGTGGTGGCGCACTTCCACTACGTCGTCTTCGGCACGGTCGTCTTCGCGATCTTCGCCGGCTTCTACTTCTGGTGGCCCAAGTTCACCGGCAAGCTGCTCGACGAGCGGCTCGGCAAGATCCACTTCTGGACGCTGTTCGTGGGCTTCCACACCACGTTCCTGGTGCAGCACTGGCTGGGCGCGGAAGGCATGCCGCGCCGGTACGCGGACTATCTCGCCGCGGACGGCTTCACCGCCCTGAACACGGTCTCGACGATCGGCGCGTTCCTGCTCGGCATGTCGACGCTGCCGTTCCTCTACAACGTGTGGAAGACCGCGAAGTACGGCGTGCCGGTCGGGGTCGACGATCCGTGGGGCTTCGGCCGCTCCCTGGAGTGGGCGACCTCCTGCCCGCCGCCGCGGCACAACTTCACGACGCTGCCGCGGATCCGTTCCGAGTCCCCGGCGTTCGACCTGCACCATCCGGAGTACGCGGCCCAGGCTCCGCAGCCCGAGCCGAAGAGCGAGCAAGCGAGCGAGCAAGCCGGTCACGAACCGTCCTGATCGCCTCGGTCAGCTCGGCGGGCTCCAGCACCTCGAACTCGAAGCCGGTCAGGACCACATGGATCACCATGACGTCGAGGCTGGAGGCCCCGGTGCGCAGGATGCAGCTGTCGGGCCCCTCCGCCTCCAGCACCCCGGCGCTCGGCGAGATCCGCTCGGCGGCCTCCTCGACCGGCACCAGCAGCCGCACCACCGCGTGTGCGGCGTACGCGCGTGTGGAGACGCCTCGCGAGACATAGGCGGCGAGGTCGTCGGCGGGCGGGGTGCGCGGGGTGAAGCGGGGGCCGTGCGGCGGCTTCGGGGTGATCCGGTCGGCGCGGAAGGTCCGCCAGTCGTCCCGGTCGAGGTCCCAGGCGACCAGGTACCAGCGCCGTTCGCTGCACACCAGGCGGTGCGGTTCGACGGTACGGCGGCTGGTGGCGCCCCCGTGGTCGCGGTACTCGAAGCGCAGCCGCTCGGCGTCCCGGCAGAGGTGGGCGAGCTCGGTGAGGACTCCCGGGTCCACGGCATCCGGTTGCGGGCCGCGGAGCATCGGCACGGTGAAGGCGTTCAGGGCGCCCACCCGGCGGCGCAGCCGGCCCGGCAGGACCTGCTCCAGCTTGGTGAGGGCCCGCACCGAGGTCTCGCCGATGCCCTCGATGCCCTGTCCCGCCGCGGTGCGCAGACCGACGGCGACCGCGACGGCCTCGTCGTCGTCCAGGAGCAGCGGGGGCAGCTCGGCGCCCGCGCCCAGCTGGTAGCCGCCGCCGGTGCCGGGGCTGGCGTTGACGGGGTAGCCCAGCTCGCGCAGCCGGTCCACGTCCCGGCGCACGGTGCGCGGGGTGACGCCGAGGCGTTCGGCGAGGTCGGCGCCGGACCAGTCGCGGTGGGCCTGGAGCAGCGAGAGCAGGCGCAGGAGTCGTGCCGAGGTCTCCAACATGGTGCCGAGTCTGCCAGTCATTGCGGACAGTGGCTGTCCGCAAGCCTTCCTACCTTGGACTCATGGCAGACAACAGCGTGCACAGCCACCGGATCGACGTTCCGCAGGCCCAGCTCGACGACCTGCACACCCGCCTGGACCTCACCCGCTGGCCGGACGAACTCCCGGACGCGGGCTGGGCGTACGGCGCCTCCCTGCCGTACCTCCGGGATCTCGCCGCGTACTGGCGCGGCGCCTACGACTGGCGCAAGCACGAGGCCGCCCTCAACGAACTCCCGCAGTACGTCACGGAGATCGACGGCGCCCGGGTGCACTTCCTGCACATCCGCTCCGCCCGACCGGACGCGCTCCCGCTGATCCTGACGCACGGCTGGCCGGGGTCGGTCGTGGAGTTCCTCGGCGTGATCGGCTCCCTGAGCGAGCGGTTCCATCTGGTGATCCCCTCCATCCCGGGCTTCGGCTTCTCGGGGCCGACACGCGAGAAGGGCTGGAACGTCAACCGGGTCGCCCGCGCCTGGGCGGAGCTGATGCGCAGGCTGGGCTACGAGCGCTACGGCGCCCAGGGCGGCGACCTCGGCGCGCTGATCTCCCCCGCGCTGGCCCGCGTCGCCCCCGAGTCCGTGGTCGGCGTCCATGTGAACGCCGCCTCGGTCGGCTTCATCCCGCTCGGTCCGGTCGACGAGGAGGCCAGGAAAGGACTGACCGAGCGCGAGCTCAAGAGCCTCGCGAGCATCGCCGACTTCACCACGGACGGCTTCGGCTACAACGTCCTGCAGTCGACCCGCCCGCAGACCCTCTCCTACGGCCTCACCGACTCGCCGGTGGGCCAACTGGCCTGGATCATGGAGAAGTTCCAGGCGTGGACGCACTCCTCGGCCGCGCTGCCGGAGGACGCGGTCGACCGGGACACCCTGCTCACCAACGTGATGCTGTACTGGCTGACCGGCACGGCCGGCTCCGCGGCCCGCATGTACTACGAGAACAGCCATGTCCCGGACTGGTTCCCGACGTCGAGCTCCGGGGTGCCGACGGCGGTGGCCAACTTCGGCGAGGACGTGGCGATCCGCCGCTGGGCCGAGCAGGCCAACACCGTCGTGCGCTGGACGGAGTTCGACCGCGGCGGCCACTTCGCGGCCCTGGAGGTCCCGGAGCTGCTCGCCGGTGACGTACGGGAGTTCTTCAGCGCGCTGCGGTGACGGACACCGACAGATCGTTGTCCCGCGTGTAGTACGGCCCGGCCTCCACCGGGCCGTACGCCGTCTCCACGTGTGCGCGGGGGTAACTGAACACGGGCTGTCTGTCGGCGATGTCGTCGAGCAGCCGGGCGATCCGCACCCGGGGCCCGCTCTCACCGTGCGGCCGCAGCCACAGGTCCCAGATCCCGGGCCCGAGCACCTGATACGGCACCGGGAGGACGAACCGGGCCTCGGCCACGGCGACTTCGGTGCGGTGGGTGGGCCCCGGGGCGTGCCGGGGGCGCAGCTCGGCGTACGCGGCCGGGGTGAAGCAGGTGCCGTAGAGGCGTCCTCGTACGGTCAGCCCGGCGGGCTCCACGTACGGCTCGTCCGCCTCGGCGTGCGGGGCGCGCAGCCAGCTGCGGACGGTGAGGTTGCCCTGGCGGGTGGCGTACGGGATGCGGACGGCGACGTACCCGCGGGAGCCGCTCGGGGTGCGGGCGGTGAGGGCGCGCAGGTCGGTGGCCCCGGTCGCGAGGCGCAGCGGCTCGTCGTCGGCCACGCACGCGTACGCGTCCCAGCGGCCCTCGGGCAGGAGGACGGTGCTCGGCAGGGCGGCGCGGAGCCGTCCTTCGCCCACCGGGGACAGCGGCAGTCCCACCTCCTCGTGGCCGTCGCGGCGGCGCAGCACCAGATGGGCCGTGCCGCTCGCCCCGCCCGCGGTGACGTCGAAGGTCAGGCCGCCGGCGGAGTCGGCGACACAGTCGGCGCGCAGTCGTACGCCCTGCCGTGCGGGCATGGTCCTCCCGTGGTTCATGTCGTCCGGTCAGACCTTCGTGGGCCTCCTTTGGTTGTGTGCGTGCGGTCACTCACTGCTGATACGGCAGTTGCGGAACGTCGAAGCAGGTGCTGTTCATGTCGCCCTGGGAGACCCAGCCCCGGCCGTCCTGCCAGCGGGCCACCGAGAGACAGGTCTTCCGGGACTTCGGCGGCTCGGGCAGGCGCTCGAACCTGACCGGGACGAGCAGACCGTCCGCCGTGTAACCCTGGCTGCGGTTCATCCAGGCGTCGACACACGCGCGCGTGACGCCCTGTGGCGCGCAGGACTTCGCCGCGTCCGTGAACCACATGGCGGCCGCCCAGCCCTCCAACTGCCACTGGGAGTGGGTCCCGAGGTTTTTCGTGGCGTCCCTGAAGGCGCGTACGGCCGCGTCGCCGGTGTCCTGGAAGTTCCGGCTGGACCCGGTCGCCCACAGGGCGTTGCGGCAGCGCGGGGCGTCCTTGTAGTCGTCGGGGACGGTGGAGGTCCAGTTCTGCACGTTGGTGACCTTGGCGGTGACCTCGACGCCGGCCTGGTCCATCGCCTCGCACAGCTGGGCGTTGCCGTGGTTGTCGACGGCGTCGAAGACCAGGTCGACGCCCTGCTCCTTCAGATCGGCCGCCACGGCGCGGAAGTTGGGCAGCGCGAAGTCGACCTGCTCGGTGACGACCTTGTAGCCCTCGGCGCGCAGCCCCTGCCCGACGAGCCGTGCGTAGGCGGCGGAGGCGGCCTGGTTGTACGAGACGACGGCGGCCGTACGGGCCCCGTGCGCGCGCTTGAAGTAGCGGTAGACCTCGGTGCCGCCGTACTGCCTGCCGTCCCAGCCGGTGGTGCCGGCGCGGGGCGCGAGGCTGCCGTAGATGCCGTAGAGGTGCGGCCAGGTGTCGTAGGCGGCGCCGATGGGCTGACCGCCGATGTCGGGCACGCGCGCGTGGGAGACGCGGGAGGCGCCCGCGTAGTCGAGGGCGGTGGTCGCGACCAGGGCGACCACCTTGTCCTCGTCGATCAGCCGGTGCACGCAGGTGTTGTTGCCGACCCCGCTGCCGCCGTCGTCGCACTCGCGCACCTCGATCCGGCGCCCTTCGACGCCCCCGCGCGCGTTGAGGCGCTCGAAGTACGCCTTGGCGCCGTCGCGCGGGCCGGTGAAGGTGTCGCCGCCGACCGGGCTGGTGGCGCTGGTGACGATGCCGACGCGGATCGGGCCGGTGTCCCGGGCGGGGGTGGCCCGCTCCCGGTGCTCGAAGTCGCTCTCGGGCAGCCGGCTGCCGCACGCCGTGCCCACCGCGAGCAGCAGGACGGCGAGGGCGGCCTCAGCAGCCCGGCAGGGCCGACGCCGTGGCATTGCCGCTCAACTGCACCAGCGCGCACAGGGTGTTGACCGAGACCTTCCAGGTGCCGTCCTCCTCGACGGCTGTTCCGGAGGCCTTCGGCAGGGCGGTGGCGCCGTTCAGGAGGAGGGTGTACGTCACGGTCGCCTGGTCCGGTTTCGTGAACTCCACCTTGGTGACCTGCGCCTTCACCTGCCCGCCGCGCTGGTCCCCGCTGAAGGCCTGGAGCACCGGGCCCATCTCGTCGCCGTTCTCCAGGACCGCCTGCTTGTCCTTGGTGGAGGTCTTCGGGTCGAAGAACTTCTCCCAGTTCGTCTTGATCTCGCGCTGGGCGGCAGCCGCGTCGGCGGGCCCGCTCGGTGACGGCGGCGCGGAGGACGCCGGCTGCTCCACCGAAGGCGTCGGCGGCGGGCTCTCGCTGCCGCCGCCGCTGTCGTCGCTGCACGCCGTGAGGGCCACGGCGAGGACGAACCCCACCACCAGCCCCCGGCTGCCGTTCCCCCACGTGCGGTCGCTCCCGAGAACCATCTGGCTCACCACCGGGTGTCGGTCCGGGCCAAGTGCGCCCGGTGCTTTCAGGGTCAGCTTCAAGAAGGCATAGTGCAAGCGATTGGCTGACATGGACAGGGACGCGACATGTGGGAGCCAGAGATGCGGACAGCCCGACTGCGGACCGTGCACCCCGTCCTCTGGGCCGGCTGGGCCACGCTCGCCGCGGGCGCGGTGCTGTGCGTGCTCGGCTGGTACGGCGTCTCGGGCGAGCGCTACGCCGAGCGGCAGCTGCCCTACCTCGCCTCGTGCACGGTCCCCGGCGCCGCGCTGATCGTCGCCGGGGCGGTCCTCCTCACCCACGGCCGGGGCGCGCTCGCCGCCGCGCGCGTGGAGGAGCTGTACGGCCTCCTGGTCGCGGCGGAGCCCGCGGAGGCCGAGGAGTCCGCCCCGAGGGCTCCCCTCGCGGTCAGCGGGGACCTCCTCATGGTGCCCGGCGGCACGCTCTGGCACCGCGCGGACTGCCCGCTGGTCGCCGGGAAGGTGGAGTCGGTCCCGGTGGACGCCAAGCTCCTGGCGAGCGGCGAGCTGGGGCCCTGCCCGATCTGCGAGCCGGTCGAGGAAACCGACTGATGTCCTCGCTGACCTGGGACCTCACGCTGGCCGGGCTGTCGGTCGGCAGTGCGGCCGCGCTCACCGGGATCGGCCTGATCGTGACGTACCGCGCGACCGGGGTGCTGAACTTCGCGCACGGGGCGGTCGCGATGGTGTGCGCGTACACGCTGCGGCAGTGCGTGGTGGAGTGGGGCTGGCCGCTGTGGGCCGGCGCGCTGCTCACGCTCCTGGTCCTGGCCCCGGCCCTGGGTGTGGTGCTGGAGCGTTTCGTCTTCCGGCCGCTGTCCGTCCTGGGCGGCGATCCGGCCCAGACCCTGGTGGCCTCCATCGGGGTGTTCGTGCTGCTCGTGGGCGGGGCCGCGCTGCTGTGGGGCCAGGGCGCCCGGGACGACGCCCCCGGGCTGGTTCCGGCGGACCCGTGGGGGCAGCTGGCGGTCGTCCTGGTGCTGGCCGTGGGCGTCGGCGCCGTGATCCGCCGGACCCGCTTCGGACGGGAGCTGCGGGCCGTCGTGGACGACCGGCGGCTGGCCGTGCTGGGCGGGATCGACGCCGACCGGGTGGCGGCGGCCGGCTGGGCGTTCGGGTCGTTCACGGCGGGCCTGACGGGAGTGTTGCTGGCGCCCTACGTCCGCCTGGACCCGTACGGTCTCCCTCTGCTCGTCATGGAGGTGGTGGCGGTCGCCGTGGCGGCCCGGATGCGGAGCCTGCCGGTGGCCGTCCTGGTGGCGCTGGCCATCGGGGTCGCCCAGAGCCAGCTGACGAGACTGCACCCCTCCGGGTGGGGCGAGCCGCTGCTCCAGGCGGTCGGTGCGAACCTCTTCGTCGTGGCCCTGCTGATCGCCTCACTGGCACTCCCCCGCGTCGGGACCCGCGACGCACTCCCCCGCACGGCCACCGCGCGCGTGCCGACACCGCCGGGCGCGTGGATCGTCGCGGCGGTGCTGTTCCTGCTCCCGCTCGGCTTCGCGGGCTCGGACCTGCACACGTCGGTCCAGGTACCGGCGCTGGGTGTGGTGCTGCTGTCGCTGGTGGTGGTGACCGGCAGGGGCGGTCAGATCTCGCTCGGACAAGCGGCGTACGCGGGCCTGGGGGCCCTGTTCACGGCACTGCTCGCCGCGGGCCGCTTCCCGGGCCTGCCCCGCCTGCCGGAACTGGCGGCCCTGGCGCTTGCGGTGCTCCTGGTGGCCCCCCTCGGCCTCCTGACCGGCTGGCCGGCGATCACCCGCCGGGGCCTGGCGCTGGCCCTCGCGACGTTCGCGGTCGGCGTGGGCGTGAGCCGCTTCGTCTTCGCCCAGCCGTACGCCACGTCGGGCCTGTCCCTGGACCGCCCCGAGGGCTTCGAGGGCGATCGCGCGTACTACGTCCTGGAGCTGGCCCTGCTGACACTGGCCCTGCTGGCGACCCGAGCCCTGCGCAGAGGCCGCACCGGCAGGGCCCTGGCCGCCCTGCGCGATCACGAGGCGGGCGCGTCGGCGGCCGGCGTCCGGGTCCCCGCCCTGAAGCTCCTGGCGTTCGTGGCGGGCGCCGCCCTGGCCGCCCTGGGCGGCGGAATGCTCGCCATGGGCCTGCGCGCCTTCGACCCCGGCGCCTACGACCCCGTCCGCA
This sequence comes from Streptomyces sp. LS-MS-L19, assembly GCF_058382285.1. Lineage (NCBI taxonomy): Bacteria > Bacillati > Actinomycetota > Actinomycetes > Kitasatosporales > Streptomycetaceae > Streptomyces > Streptomyces sp. LS-MS-L19. The sequence continues at coordinate 2,112,671 of NZ_JBYCLL010000001.1, forward strand.
GCCTCCTGTGGTTCGCCGCGGTGGTGGTCCTGGGCGCCGACAGCACCCTGGGCGCCCTGGCCGCGGCGGCCCTGCTGGTCGGCCTGGACGCGGGGGCGAGGGGCGGGGTGGCGGCGGCCCTGATCGGCGTCCTGGCGGTGCTGGTGGGCCGGTTCCCCGGGGGCCCGTACGAGGCGGTACGGCGGCTGCGGTCCGGGCGGAGACCGACGCTGACGGCGAAGGGCCGTGAGGCACGGCGCCGACTGCGGTCAGCGCAGCTGTCTTTCCCGGCCACAACGGCGAGCACCCCGAGGGCGGACCCCGCCGGTGCCGAACCCACCCCGGCCCACCGCCGAAGCCCCCTCCCACCGCCAGCCGCCGACGGCGCCGCACCCCCACCGGGGCCACCCGCGCCCGCAGGCCGGGGAGTCCTCACCACCCACAACCTCCAGGCCCGCTACGACGGCTTCACCGCCCTGGACGGAATCGAGCTCACCGTCCAGCCAGGCAGAATCACCGCGATCATCGGCCCCAACGGCGCCGGAAAGAGCACCCTCTTCCACTGCCTGGCAGGCACCCTCCGCCCCACCCACGGCCAAGTCCGCTACGACAACAGGAACATCACCCACCTGTCCCCCCACGCCCGCACCCGCCTCGGCATCGCCCGCACCTTCCAGCAACTCGCCGTCTTCCCCACCCTGACCGTCACCGAGAACATCCAAGTGGGCGCGGAACAGGGCCACATCAAAGACCCAGAGGCACCGGGCCGCGCCCTCAGGCTGTTCACCCTCGACGGCAACCTGCGCAACGCCCCGGCCGCCGGCCTCCCCACCAGCACCCTCCGCCGCGTGGAACTCGCCAGAGCCCTCGCCGGCACCCCGAGCGTCCTCCTCCTCGACGAACCCGCCGCCGGCCTGGACACCGCCGAGGTGACCGCCCTGGCCCGTGTCCTCAAGGCCCTCGCGGCGGACGGCACCGCCCTCCTGGTCGTCGAGCACGACCTCGACCTGGTCGCCGACCTCGCGGACGTCGTGCACGTCATGACCGCGGGCCGCATCATCGCCTCCGGCCCCCCGGCCCACGTGCTGGACGCACTCGACGCCCGGGAGACCGCCGTATGAAAGGAATCTCCCTGCGCCACGCGCGCGTGCGCTACGGCCCGTTGGAGGCCCTGCACGGCGTCACCCTCACCGCCCCCGGTCCCGGTCTCACCGTCCTGCTGGGCCGCAACGGATCGGGCCGTACGACGGCGTTGCGCGCCCTGGCCGGAACCGTGTCCCTGACCGGGGGCAGCGTGGTGTGGGACGGTGCCGACGTGACGCGCGTGCCGGCGTACGAGCGGGCCCGCCGCGGGCTGTGCATGGTCCCCGAGCGCCAGGCGGTGTTCGGCTCGCTCACCGTCCGCGAGAACCTCGAACTCGCCGCGCCCGCCCACGACCTGGCCCTGGACGCCTATCCGCAACTGGCCCCGCTGCTCCCCCGCCGGGCCGGCACCCTCTCCGGCGGCGAGCAGCGGATGCTCGCGATCTCCCGCGCCCTGCTGGCACGCGCACGCGTGGTCCTCGTCGACGAGCCGGCCCAGGGCATGTCCCCGACGGTCGCGGCCCGCACGTACGAACTCCTCGCCGCGCTGGACGCGTGCGTGGTCGTGGCCGAACAGCGGCTGCCGCCCGCGCTGCTCGGCAGGACGGCGATCGTGTACGAACTGCGGCGCGGCGCGGTCGTGTTCGCCGGGGAGGCGGCGGAGCTGCGGCTGGGGTGAGCCTCGGTGGCACCTTGTGCGCCCAGGGGCCCCGCCCGGTCGGAGGACCGGACGGGGCCCCGTGCCCGCGACAGGGGGGAGCTCTCAGATTTCGAGGCGCTGCCCGGGCACGATCAGGTTGGGATCAGCTCCGATCACGGCCTTGTTGGCGGTGTAGAGCCGCTGCCAGATGGTGCCGTGCCGGGCGGCGACCTTGCTGAGCGTGTCGCCCGGGCGGACGGTGTAGTCGCCGCGGGACGCGCTGCGGTTGATGTGGCCCTCCGAACGGGTCGGCGTCTTCGCCGGCTTGGAGGGAGCGGCCTTGGCCGAGGACGAGCTCCCGGCCGAGCCGGAGGAGGCGCCGGGCGCGCTGCCGTACGCCCCGGCCCGGGCCGAGCAGGTCGGCCAGGCGCCCCACCCCTGGGCGCCCTGGACCTTGGTGGCCACGGCGATCTGCTGGGACTTGGTGGCCTGGTCGGCGGTGGGCGCGTAGGCCGTACCGCCGTACGCGCGCCAGGTGCCGGCGGAGAACTGGAGTCCTCCGTAGTAGCCGTTGCCGGTGTTGATGTGCCAGTTCCCGCCGCTCTCGCACTGGGCGATGCGGTCCCACACCCCGCCGTCCGCCGCCACGGAGTTGCCGGCCGCGGCCAGCAGTCCGAGGGGGGCGAGCAGGGCGGCCCCGGCAAGGGCCGCGGTGGTCCGGGTCTTACGAGCGCTGTCGCGCGTGGTATCGGCACATTCGGACATGCGGTTCCCTCTCGAACAACCCGGGGTCCCCCAAGGCGGGGCGCGCTCCCGGCACAGGGGCCGGGTGGTCGCGCTCCGCCCCGTCCGCCGAAGGTGGTGCGAAGTGCTGGCTCGATGCGTCGGCGGACGTTCCCGAGCGGTGCTCGCTGCACACGGCGGAGGAATGTAGAGAGCGCGACCGGTCGGCATCAACCAACTGCTTGTCATTCCAGGCCAGTTCGCCGTTACCGAGGGTATCGGCGATTTCCGGACACCCACTTCATTCGCTGATTTCCTGATTTGTCGACCAGGTGCGTTACCGATCTGTGACTCAGTTCACGCAACCAACTCCCTTACCTTTCCATCGACTTGACGCTGAGTGTCCGATTCCGGACCCGGGGTGACCCTGTGCGCTGGATGGTTCGATTCCGTTCGCCCTGGGGCGTGACTCCCGCCACAGATCGGCCGTTGTCTTCTTCATGAGCCCGGGACCCGCCCGAGCACCACATCCCGAGGGAGCCACCCGTGCCGCGCATGCTCGACGTCAGCGACGAGGTACGTGCCGAGATCGGCGACGAAGAAGCCGACCGGCTGCTCGCCGGAGAGAACGCCCCCGGCAGTTACGACTGCACGTCCTGCCGCACCCAGGGCGACTCCGAACAGGAGCGCACCAGCACCGTCCTGTTCATCGGCGACGAGACCGCCGTCCTGGCCTTCGCCCACGCCACCTGCCTGCCCTCCCAGGTCGTCCAGGTCACCGAGGAGCAGCTCCAGGGCGCGGTGAAGTCCATCACCGGTGACACCGTCGACCTGGACCCGGACAAGGTCGTACCCGAGCAGGCGGTGCTCGGGGTGACCAGCGGACTGGTCCTGATCGCCGGGGAGTTGCACCCGGCGCTGGTCGTGGAGCCGACCGGGCCGATCGTGCGGCCGGGCGCGACGGGACTCGGCGACGACTTCCTGCCGCTGCTGATCGAGCAGGGCTTCATGCCCCTGACCACGATCGACTCGGTGCCGTCGGTGCTGCACGGCTGGTCGGTGCTGCTGGCGGTGGGCCAGCTGCACGCGGTGCTCCAACCCTCGGCCAACGGCGGCCAGCCCGTGGCCTGGTGGCAGGCGCACCAGCCGCTCCAGGTCACCGAGGGCTGGCGGGCCGCCGCGAACAAGCACCAGCAGGTGCTGATGTTCGCCGCCCCGGTGGGCTCCATCGGACGCCAGCCGCGCGAGGACCTGCTGCGGGACGCCCTCGACAAGGCCGCGGCCAACGGGAAGTTGGTGGCTGCCGCGATGCCCCTCGCGGGCACGTGAGGGGCCCTCGGGGGACGCGCCCTTGAGGGCGCACCCGCATCCCTGAAGTCCCGCGGTCGTTTGGACATACGTGCACCCATACGACGCTCCGCGCCGGTTTCCCGGCGGACCATCGGCCACGCCGATCTACGACGCGCTCTACTCCGAGTACGTCAAGACCTTCCGTTCGCTGCCGGGTGACCGCAGCGGCGAGGAGGAGCTGGGCTTCACCGCGTTCGGGAACACCCCGCACGCCTCGGGCTCGTTCAGCAGCTCGTACAGCGCCTACAGCGCGGGGGCGTTCAGCGCCCGCCAGCAGTCGCAGTGGCAGCGGGTGGGACACATCGGGCAGCAGCACACCGGGATGCACCACGTCCCGGCGGCGCTGCCGCCCGGCCCGCGCAGAGGGATCTGAGGCATGAGTGAGGGGGCGGTCCCGGACGGGACCGCCCCCTCACTCATGCTCGCGTCACTTCTTCCTGGCGTTCTTCGCGCCGCGCTTCTCGCGCACCCGCACCGAGATGTGGATCGGGGTGCCCTCGAAGCCGAACTCCTCGCGCAGCCGGCGCTCGATGAACCGCCGGTAGCCCGCCTCGATGAACCCGGAGGCGAAGAGCACGAACCGCGGCGGCTTGGTGCCGGCCTGGGTGCCGAAGAGGATGCGCGGCTGCTTGCCGCCCCGGATCGGGTGCGGATGGGCGGCGACCAGCTCCCCCAGGAAGGCATTGAGGCGGCCGGTCGGGACCCGCGTCTCCCAGCCCGCCAGCGCCGTCTCGATCGCCGGGACGAGCTTCTCCATGTGCCGTCCGGTCTTCGCCGAGACGTTCACACGCGGCGCCCAGGCGACCTGGCCGAGCTCGGTCTCGATCTCCCGCTCCAGGTAGTAGCGGCGCTCCTCGTCGAGGGTGTCCCACTTGTTGTAGGCCATGACGACGGCGCGGCCCGCCTCGACCGCCATGGTGACGATCCGCTGGTCCTGCACCGAGATGGACTCGGAGCCGTCGATCAGGATGACCGCGACCTCGGCCTTCTCGACGGCGGCCGCGGTACGCAGCGAGGCGTAGTAGTCGGCGCCCTGCTGGAGGTGGACCCGCTTGCGGATACCGGCGGTGTCGACGAACTTCCAGGTGATGCCGCCGAGTTCGATCAGTTCGTCGACCGGGTCCCGGGTGGTGCCGGCCATCTCGTTGACGACGACCCGCTCCTCGCCGGCCACCTTGTTCAGCAGCGAGGACTTGCCGACGTTCGGGCGGCCGATCAGCGCGATCCGGCGGGGGCCGCCGATCCCGGTGCCGCCGAAGGTCTGCTCGGGCGCCTCCGGCAGCGCCTCCAGGACCGCGTCCAGCATGTCGCCGGTGCCCCGGCCGTGCAGCGCGGAGACGGGGTGCGGCTCGCCGAGCCCGAGGGACCAGAGGTACGAGGCGTCGGCCTCGCCGCTCGGTCCGTCGACCTTGTTGGCGCACAGGACCACGGGCTTGCCGGCCTTGCGCAGCAGTCGTACGACCGCCTCGTCGGTGTCGGTGGCACCCACCTTGGCGTCGACGACGAACACGACGGCGTCGGCGGCCTCGATGGCGTACTCGGCCTGCGCGGCCACGGAGGCGTCGATGCCGAGGACGTCCTGCTCCCAGCCGCCGGTGTCGACGACCTTGAAGCGGCGCCCGGCCCACTCGGCCTCGTAGGTCACGCGGTCACGGGTGACCCCGGGCTTGTCCTCCACGACGGCCTCGCGGCGCCCGATGATGCGGTTGACGAGGGTCGACTTGCCGACATTGGGCCGGCCGACGACGGCGAGCACGGGCAGCGGACCGTGCCCGGCCGCCTCGATGGCCCCCTCGACGTCCTCGATGTCGAAGCCCTCTTCCGCGGCGAGCTCCATGAACTCCGCGTACTCGGCGTCGCCAAGCGCCCCGTGGTCGTGCTCCTCGCCCGAGCCCTCGGAGTGGATGTGGTCGTTCATGAAGTCCGTACCTCGTTCATCGTGGTGATCGGTGGACCGGCCGGAGGTGTCCGGTTTGATCCACTACTCAGTGTCGCCTAGCGCCCGGTGAGGCGCCTGGCGTTTTCCAGGTGACTGCTCAGTTGCTTCTGAATGCGCTCGGTCGCCTCGTCGAGCGCCCTGCGCGTCCGCCGTCCGGTGCCGTCGCCCGCCTCGAAGGGCTCGCCGAAGACGACGTCGACGCGGCTGCGCAGCGGAGGCAGTCCCTTTATCAACCGTCCCGGCTTCTCGTTGCTTCCCAGCACGGCCACCGGGACGATCGGAGCCTCGCCCCGCACGGCGAAGTACGCGAGCCCCGCGCGCAACGCGGCGAAGTCGCCCTCGCCCCGGCTGCCCTCGGGGAAGATGCCGAGCACCCCGCCGCCCGCGAGGACGTGCAGCGCCCGGGAGATCGCCTGGCGGTCGGCGGCCGTACGGTCCACCTTCAGCTGGCCGATGGCCGTCAGGAACGGGTCGAGCGGACCGACGAACGCCTCCTTCTTGATCAGGAAGTGCGTCGGCCGGGGCGCCACACCCATGACCATCGGACCGTCGATGTTGTGGGAGTGGTTGACCGCGAGGATCACCGGTCCGGTGCTCGGCACCTTCCAGGCACCCAGCACCCGCGGCTTCCACAGCCCGTACATCAGGCCGACGCCGATCCGCCGCCCGACCTCGGCACCCCGCCCCGAGGGCAGCTCGCTCACTTGCCGGCCCGCTTCTCCTCGACGAGGGTCACGACACACTCGATGACCTGCGCGAGGGTGAGCTCGGTGGTGTCCACCTCGACCGCGTCGTCGGCCTTGGCGAGTGGGGAGGTCTTCCGGCTGGAGTCGGCCGCGTCCCGCTTGATCAGGGCCTCGCGGGTGGCCTGGACGTCGGCGCCCTTGAGCTCACCGCTGCGGCGGGCGGCGCGGGCCTCCGGCGACGCGGTGAGGAAGATCTTGAGGTCGGCGTCGGGCAGCACGGTGGTGCCGATGTCCCGCCCCTCGACGACGATGCCCTTCTCGGCGGAGGAGGCGAGCGAGCGCTGGAGCTCGGTGATCCGGGCCCGCACCTCGGGCACCGCGCTCACCGCGCTCACCTTGGAGGTGACCTCCGGGGTGCGGATCGGACCGGCCACGTCGGTGCCGTCGACGGTGATCGTCGGGTTCTCCGGGTCGGTGCCCGAGACGATCTCCGCCTTGCCGGCCACGGCGGCGATCGCCGTCGGGTCGTCGATGTCGATGCCGTTGTTCACCATCCACCAGGTGATCGCCCGGTACTGGGCGCCGGTGTCCAGGTAGCTCAGCCCCAGCTGCGCGGCGACAGCCTTCGAGGTGCTCGACTTGCCCGTGCCGGAGGGGCCGTCGATGGCGACAATCACGGGCTGGGCGGCGCCGTTTTCCACGGGGGGACACCTTTCGGGTGCGGTCTGGCGAGTGGTGTGGGGGCGCGACTGTGCCCCGCACCAGGTTACTGGCTCCCCGGACCCTGTCTTACAGACGGATGATCCAGCGGATCACTGCCGGATCGCCCAGCCCCGTTCCCGCAACGAGGCCGACAGCACCGGCGCTGCCGACGGCTCCACCATCAGCTGCACCAGACCCGCCTGTTGCCCGGTCGCGTGCTCGATCCGCACGTCCTCGATGTTCACGCCCGCCCGGCCGGCGTCCGCGAAGATCCTGGCCAGCTGTCCCGGCTGGTCGTCGATGAGCACGGCCACGACCTCGTAGACCCGGGGAGCGGACCCGTGCTTGCCGGGCACCCGCACCTGGCCCGCGTTGCCGCGCCGGAGCACGTTCTCGATCCCGGACGCGCCCTCGACCCGCTTGGCCTCGTCGGCGGACTGGAGCGCCCGCAGCGCCCGCACGGTCTCCTCCAGGTCCCCGGCGACATCGGTGAGCAGGTCGGCGACCGGTCCCGGGTTCGCGGAGAGGATGTCGATCCACATCCGGGGGTCGGAGGCGGCGATCCGGGTCACGTCCCGGATCCCCTGACCGCACAGCCGTACGGCGGCCTCCTCGGCGTGTTCCAGTCGTGCGGCGACCATGCTGGACACCAGATGGGGCATGTGCGAGACCAGCGCCACGGCCCGGTCGTGGGCCTCGGCGTCCATGACCACCGGCACCGCACGGCAGTGCGAGACCAGCTCCAGTGCGAGATTGAGCACCTCGGTGTCGGTGTCCCGGGTGGGGGTGAGCACCCAGGGCCGACCCTCGAAGAGGTCGGCGGAGGCGGCGAGCGGCCCGGACTTCTCCCGACCGGACATCGGATGCGTACCGATGTACGAGGACAGGTCGAGCCCCAGCCCCTCCAGCTCCCGGCGTGGCCCGCCCTTGACGCTGGCCACGTCGATGTAGCCGCGGGCGGCACCGCGCCGCATGGCGTCGGCGAGCACTCCGGCCACGTGCGCGGGAGGAGCGGCGACGATCGCGAGGTCGACCGGGCCCTCGGGCGTCCCGTCGGTGCCGGCGCCGAGCGCGGCCGCCGTACGGGCCTGCTCGGGGTCGTGGTCGGCGAGGTGCACGGTGACACCCCGCTGGGTCAGGGCCAGCGCGGCGGACGTACCGATGAGCCCGCTTCCGACGACGAGTGCGGTCCTCACTGGGCGATGTCCTTGCGGAGGGCGGCCGCGGCGCCGAGGTAGACGTGCGCGATGTCGGCGCGGGACCGGTCGGACTCTATGTGCGCGAGGACCCGGACCACGCGGGGCATGGCGCCCTCGATGTCGAGTTCCTGGGCGCAGATCAGCGGGACGTCCACGATGCCGAGCTTGCGGGCCGCGGCCGCCGGGAAGTCGCTGTGCAGGTCGGGCGTGGCCGTGAACCAGATGCTGATCAGGTCGTCCGCGGTCAGTTCGTTCCGCTCCATGATGGCGGTGAGCAGTGCTCCGACCTGCTCGTCCATGTGGCCGGCCTCGTCCTGTTCGAGTTGGACGGCGCCCCGGACCGCTCGTACCGCCACGACGTTGCTCCTCGCTGATCTGCATACCGGCTCTGTGGACGACCAGCCTAGTCAGCCCGCCCGAAAGGGGTGCGCGGCGCCCGCCCCGTGAGATGGCTGCACACACCAGGTCAATGTCACCTGAATGTCCCAGTTCCGTTACTTGGGGCGAAACACACCCGTGCGCCTCTGGACTCGGGCCCCCGGGTCCGCTCTCATGGCAGGAAACTCGCCTCGGGGGAGGCCCTTTACATGAAGCGTTCCGGACCGCTGCTGACCTTGCTCGCGGGATTGCTGCTCGGCCTGTTCATGCTGTCGCTCAACGCCACGACGGGCGAGAAGCCGACGTCGGCGGCGGTGCAGCCGTCACCCAGCACCAAGGCGTCGCCCGGCACCACCGCGTCGCCGAGTGCCGCGCCGAAACCGACCACCGCGCCACCGAGCCCGTCCCCGTCCCGCACTCCCGTGTCCGAGGGCGTCTACACGGGCCGTACCGACGACGACTCCGCCGCCGTCGCGATCACCGTGCGCGGCGACAAGGCGATCGCGTACGTCTGCGACGGCAGGAACGTCGAGTCGTGGCTCCAGGGCGACGTGAAGGACGACGGCAGCCTGAAGCTCACCGGCAAGGGAGGCGCGAGCCTCGACGCCAGGGTCAAGGGGACCAGGCAGCTGAGCGGCAAGGCGAACGTCGGCAGCGGCGGCTACCCCTTCACCGTCGACAGGACGAACAAGTCGTCCGGCCTCTACCGGGCGAACAGCACGGTGGCCGGCGCGAAGATCGAGGGCGGCTGGATCGTGCTGCCGGACGGCGAGCAGGTCGGCATCCTCAAGCGCGACGGCAAGCCCTCCCCCGCACCCGAGATCGACCCGGAGACCGGTGCGGTGACGGTCGACGGACAACAGCTCACGGCCCGCCCGGTAACCCCCTGACCCCAGGGTCTGTCCGGCGGATCATGCCGGCGTCGCGGGGCTCACCTGCACCGAGCAGCACCGTCTCTTGCAGCCGGCCTGATCCGCCGGACAGACCCTAGCCCGAGGGAGCCGATCATGACCGTCGACCCGAACGCGGCCACCCAGAGCTGGCCCTCACCCGAACCCGAGCGCCGCCCCAACCCGGCCCGCTATCTGATCCCGGCCCTGGTCGCCGCCGCGGTGGCGGTCGCCCTGGGCGCGTACGGCAAGGTCCACGACCCGGCGGGGACGGCCTTCAACCTCGCCGGTTTCAGCAGTACGGGCGCGGTGAAGTCGTGGCTCGCGACGGCCGCGTTCCTCTTCGCGCTCGTCCAGCTCGTCTCGGCCCTGATGGTGTACGGCAAGCTGCCGGGCCCGAGTTGGTCGTCCACCCTGCACCGCTGGTCAGGGCGCGTGGCCTTCCTCCTCGCGGTGCCGGTCGCGGTGCACTGCCTGTACGCGCTGGGCTTCCAGTCGTACGAATCACGCGTTCTGTGGCACTCCCTCCTGGGTTGCTTCTTCTTCGGTGTCTTCAGTGCCAAGATGCTGCTGCTCCGCTGGGAGCGACTTCCCGGATGGCTGCTGCCGATCGTCGGCGGGCTCGTCTTCACCGCGCTCACGATCCTCTGGCTGACCTCCGCCCTCTGGTTCTTCCGCACCTTCGGAGTGACGACATGACGCACAGCCCGACGCGGCGCACGGTCCTTCTCGCGACGGGCGCGGTCTCGCTCGCCGCCGGCTGCGGCGAGTACGGCAACGAGAACAGCGACTCCGGGTCGAGTTCGGTTCAGGCGTCGGCCGGTACCGAACTGGCGAAGACGAGCGAGATCCCGGTCGGCGGCGGAAAGATCTTCAAGGACGAGAAGGTCGTGGTCACCCAGCCGAAGAAGGGCGAGTTCAAGGCCTTCTCCGACATCTGCACCCACCAGGGCTGCCAGGTGACCAGCGTCTCCGACGGCACCATCAACTGCCCGTGTCACGGCAGCAAGTTCAACATCACGGACGGCTCGGTGGCGAACCCGCCGGCCAACCGGCCGCTGCCGGAGAAGCAGATCAAGGTCACCGGCGACTCGATCGAACTCGCCTAGGCGTCCCGGGACTACGCGTCCCAGAGCGCCCCGAGCGTCACCAGCTCACTGCCGTACTCGATCCGGTCGGCCCACTCCACGGGCCACGCGTCGGCTCCCAGGTGGGCGCCCGCGAAGGCGCCCGTGAGGCAGGCGATCGAGTCGGAGTCGCCGGAGCTGCACGCGGCCCGCCGCAGGGCCGTGAGCGGCTCCTCGGGGAACTGGAGGAAGCACAACAGCCCGGTCGCCAGGGCCTCTTCGGCGATCCAGCCCGCCCCGGTGGCCAGGCACGGGTCGTCCTCGGGCGAGGCGGTGCGCACCGCGTCGTCGAGCCGGTCGAGGACCGCGAGGCACTCGTCCCAGCCGCGCGCCATGAACTGCCCGGGCGTCGGGTCCTGACTGCGCGCCCACAGGTCCCCGAGCCAACGCTCGTGGTACTGGCCCCGGTTCACCAGGGCGTACGACCGCAGCAGCGCGACCAGGTCACCCGGCTCGGTGCCCTGCGCGAGCAGCCGTACGGCACGTGCGGTGAGGTCGGAGGCGGCGAGCGCGGTCGGGTGCCCGTGGGTGAGCGCGGCCTGCAACTGGGCGGCGCCCGCGCGCTGTTCGTCGCTCAGGCCGGGGACGAGGCCGACGGGCGCGACGCGCATGTTGGCCCCGCAGCCCTTGGAGCCGATCTGGCTGGCGTCCTGCCAGGGCAGATCCGGGCGCTCCAGGAGGTCGCAGGCCCTGAGGCAGGTGTTGCCGGGGGCGCGGTTGTTCTCCGGGGAGCGGTTCCACGCGATGAACTCCCGGCGCACCGGCTCGGCCATCTCGGGCCCGAGCACCCCCCGGTCCATGGCCGTCCGCAGCCCCCTGCCCACCGCGAGCGTCATCTGGGTGTCGTCGCTGACGACGGCCGGCGTGAACAGCTCCATCTCCCGCCACGGCCCGCACTTGGCGAGGATCGACCGCACGTCGTTGAACTCGGTCGGGAAGCCGAGGGCGTCCCCGAGGGCGAGGCCGACGAGGGTGCCGGTGGCTGCGCGCTTGGTCAGGATCGTGGTCATGCGGGGCGTCCTTCCGGGGACGGTCGGAGGAGAGGGGGGTGCAGACCGGTGGCGGGTCCCGCGCGGTAGAGCGCGGCCGGTTTGCCGCGGCCACCGGTCAACCGCGCGGCACCGGGGACGGCTTCGACGAAGCCGGGCGTGGCCAGCACTTTGCGGCGGAAGTTGGGCCGGTCGAGGGTGGTGCCCCAGACCGTCTCGTAGACCTGCTGGAGCTCGCCGAGGGTGAACTCGGGCGGGCAGAAGGCGGTGGCCAGGCACGTGTACTCGAGCTTGGCGCCGACGCGTTCATGGGCGTCGGCCAGGATGCGGTCGTGGTCGAAGGCGAGCGGCCGCGCCCGGTCGTACGGCACCCAGCGGGCGTCGGCCGCGTCGCTGCCGCCGTGCGGTTCGGGAGGGTCGGGCAGCAGGGCGGCGAAGGCGACGGAGACGACCCGCATCCGGGGGTCGCGGTCGGGCTCGCTGTAGGTGCGCAGCTGTTCCAGATGCAGCCCGGAGACGTCCGACAGCCCGGTCTCCTCGGCGAGTTCACGCCGGGCGGCGCTCTCCGCGGACTCGTCCGGGTGCACGAACCCGCCGGGCAGCGCCCAGTGTCCGGCGTACGGCTCCTGCCCCCGCTCCACGAGCAGCGCATGCAGGGCGCCTTCGGCGACGGTCAGGACGGCGAGGTCGACCGTGACGGCGAAGGGTTCGTAGGCGTACTTGTCGTAGTCCACTCGCGCTCGCCCCCTTTATGGTCAGCATGACTAATAGTCACTACGACTATAAAGGGGGCGAGCCGGGTCCGACAAGCCCCTGGAGGCGCCGACCCAGAAAGGCGAGCAGCCGTGTCTCGGCACGCGCGCGGGACGGCACGGAGAGGGGCCCGGCGAACCGCACGCCCCGGTCCTCCTGCCCCACCACGCACTCGGCGACGGGCAGCAGTTCGGCCGCGAGGCCCTCCGGAACGGGCCACTCCCGCCCACAGGCCCGGGCCACGTCCCACCCGTGCACGGTGATCTCGACGGCGCCCACGGCCGCCATCACCCGCACGTCCAGCGGCCGTTCACCTACCAGCACCTCCTCCGGCGGCCCGGCGGCCCAGGCGCCGAGCACGGCACACGCGCGTGTGCGGAAGCCGCAGACGCGGTCGGCGTGCGGGAGGAGCCCGATGCGGGCACCGGTCAGCCCCTCGTACAGCGCGTCCAGGGAGTCGTCGAGATGGTCCAGCAGCTCGCCCAGGTTCCAGTCGGCGCACGGTGTGTCCCTGCCGGGACTCACCCGCCCCGCTTCCGCCACACTGCCCAGCGCGTAGGCCAGCGAACGCTCCAGCAACTCCCCCGCACTCATGACAGCACCCCCGCCGGATCGCCGCAGCGGCCTCTCGGCGGCCCCGCAGGCGCCTGCCGGACCCCGGCCGACCCGACGGGCCCCGGAGGCTGCACAGGGCCCTCCAGCGCCGCCGGACCCGTCTCGCCGCTGATCCCGGTCCTCTCGTCCATCCCCGCTCCCTCCACCGCTGCCGTCACGACTACAGACCGCCAGGGGGACGAAAACGCATCGGCCGGTCCCGGAGTTCTCCGGAACCGGCCGCACACGCACGCGTGTCGTGCCTACAGATCGACTTCCTTCATCAGCATGCCGACCTCGGTGTTGGACAGCCGCCGCAGCCAGCCCGACTTCTGGTCGCCCAGGGTGATGGGGCCGAAGGCGACCCGCACCAGCTTGTCGACCGGGAACCCGGCCTCGGCGAGCATGCGGCGCACGATGTGCTTGCGCCCCTCGTGGAGGGTGACCTCGACGAGGTAGTTCTTGCCGGTCTGCTCGACGACCCGGAAGTGGTCCGCGCGCGCGTACCCGTCCTCCAGCTGGATGCCGTCCTTGAGCTGCTTGCCCAGGTCGCGCGGGATCGGGCCCACGATGTGCGCGAGGTAGACCTTCTTCACGCCGTACTTGGGGTGGGTCAGCCGGTGGGCCAGCTCACCGTGGTTGGTGAGCAGGATGACGCCCTCGGTCTCGGTGTCGAGCCGCCCCACGTGGAAGAGCCGCGTCTCACGGTTGGTGACGTAGTCGCCGAGGCACTGCCGGCCCTCGTTGTCCTCCATCGTCGAGACGACACCGGCGGGCTTGTTCAGCGAGAAGAACTGGTACGACTGCGTCGCCACGGTCAGGCCGTCGACCCTGACCTCGTCCTTCTCGGGGTCGACCCGCTTGCCCTGCTCCAGGACGATCTCGCCGTTGACCTCGACCCGCGCCTGCTCGATGAGCTCCTCGCAGGCCCGCCGCGAACCGTAGCCCGCGCGCGCGAGGACCTTCTGGAGCCGCTCGCCCTCCTGCTCGGCGCCCGGGTAGGTCTTGGGGAGCTTCACGTCCTTCTTGCCGGCGTACCGCTCCCGGTTGCGCTCCTCGGCCCGGGCGTCGTACTCCCGCGAGCTCGCCGGAGCCGTACGGCCGCGCCCGCTGCTCTGCCCCTGCCGGGGGCCGCCCTTGGCGCCGCCGCGCGCGGAGGCACCGCGCCCCGACTTGGGGCCGTCCGGGGAGGCGCCGGGGCCCACGTCGTAGCGCCGCTCCTCGGGGCGGGGCTTCCTCGGCCGGCCGGCCTGCTTGTCGTCACGGTCGTTCCCAGCGCCGCGGTAGTTGCCGCGGCCGCCGGTGCTCCCACCGCGACCGCCGCCGCTCCCGCCGCGACCACCGCTGTTCCCACCGCGGCCGCCGCTGTTGCCACCACGGCTCCCGCCGTTGTTTCCGCTGCTGTTCCTGCCGCTGCTGCTTCGCATCAAAGTTCCGTCGTCGTCGTGTCAGGCCTGGCCGACGTGGGGCCGTCGTCCGGATCCGGGGCGTCCGGATCGAACGAGGGTACGGCTTCCTGGGTCTCGGCCTCGATCGCCTCCGCCTCCGGGAGGAAGGGCGCGAGCTCCGGGAGCTCGTCCAGACCGCGCAGGCCCATCCGCTCCAGGAAGTAGTTCGTCGTCACGTACAGGATCGCACCTGTTTCGGGTTCCGTGCCCGCCTCCGCCACCAGGCCCCGCTGGAGGAGGGTGCGCATCACACCGTCACAGTTCACTCCGCGCACCGCGGAGACCCGGCTGCGGCTGACCGGCTGGCGGTAGGCGACCACCGCCAGGGTCTCCAGCGCGGCCTGGGTGAGCCGGGCCTGCTGGCCGTCCAGGACGAACCGCTCCACGGCCGGGGCGTACGCGGCCCGGGTGTAGAACCGCCAGCCGTTCGCGACGTGCCGCAGCTCGAACCCGCGCCCCTGGGCGGCGTACTCGCCGGCCAGCTCCCTGAGCGCCTTGGTGATCTGCCGCTTGGGCCGCTCCAGGATCTTCGCCAGGTGCTCCTCGGTCGCCGGCTCGTCCACGACCATCAGGACGGCCTCCAGGGCCGGCTTCAGGTCGAGGTCGGCGACGCCGGGCAGCCCCGCCGGGGCCTCTTCGGTCTCCTCGCTCACGCCTTCTCCTCCTTGGGCGGCTCGGGCGGCCGGTCGAACTCGTCGGTCACCGTCGGCTCGGCCTCCCCCTCACCACCGGTCCACCGCACCAGAAGCTCCCCGAGCGCGGTCTCCTGGTCCAGCGCCACGGCCTTCTCCCGGTACAGCTCCAGCAGTGCCAGGAAGCGCGCCACGACGGTCAGGGTGCCGTCGGCATCCTCCACCAGCAGCCGGAAGCTGGCCTCACCGAGCTCCCTGAGCCGCGCGACGACGATCCCGGCCTGCTCCTGGACGCTCACCAGGGGTGTGTGGATGTGGTCGACGTACACCTGCGGCTTGGGCTTGGGCTGCATCGCCTTCACGGCGAGCTTCGCGAACCCCTCGGCGCCGATGCTGATGACGACCTCGGGCAGCAGGTCGGCGTGGTGCGGTTCGAGGCCGACGGTACGGGGGTAGCGCCGGGCCTCCTCGTCGAGCCGCCGGTTGAAGATGTCCGCGATCTGTTTGTACGCGCGGTACTGCAGCAGCCGCGCGAAGAGCAGGTCCCGGGCTTCGAGCAGCGCGAGGTCGGCCTCGTCCTCCACTTCGGCGGCGGGCAGCAGCCGGGCCGCCTTGAGGTCGAGGAGCGTGGCGGCGACGACGAGGAACTCGGTCGTCTCGTCCAGGTCCCAGTCGGGCCCCATGGCCCGGATGTACGCCATGAACTCGTCGGTGACCTTGGAGAGCGCCACTTCGGTGACGTCCAGCTTGTGCTTGGAGATCAGCTGGAGCAGCAGGTCGAAGGGCCCCTCGAAGTTGGCCAGCCGAACCTTGAAGACACCGTCGGGGGTCTCTTCTTGCGGTTCGCCGGCGGGGGGCTCCTCTTGGTCACCGCCGCCGTTGTGGACAAGCGTCCCGCCCGGCGGGACGGGTGGGCGCAACGGCTCACCGGCTTCGGGCCCGGACTCGACCTCGGCCACGGACGGATCGACCGGCCCCCGCCCCAGCGCACGCCGACGCCCGGCGGAGCCACCGGGCCCGGAAGCGGAAGAGTCGTTCGAGGTCATAGCCCCCGCAGGCTACCGCCTACCGCCCACGCAGCCGGCGTACGAGAATGCTCGCGTCCCCACGGGACTCCAGATCCGCCAGCACCACGGCGACCGCCTCGCGGACGATCCGCCCCCGGTCCACCGCCAGTCCGTGCTCACCCCGGAGCACCAGACGCGCGTGCTCCAGATCCATCAGCTCCTCGGCCGACACATACACGGTGATCTTCTCGTCGTGCCGCTCCCGCCCACTGGGCCGCCGCGCGGGCGAGCGCCCCCGCTTGCCCCGGGGCTGCCCGGCATCGGAGGCAGAACCTTCCTGCGCCCCTCGACCACGCGCGGAGCGGCTGCGGGACTCGCCTTCCTCGGAGCCGTCGGCGTCGGCCGCCACATGCTCGGCCCCGTCGCCGTCCCCGCCCTGCGCGGGCACGGACTGCGGCGCGTCCTCGGACGCCGCGACCCCGTCGGACTCCCCCGCGGGAGCCGGTACCCGGGCCTCGCCGTTGGCCCCCCGCCGGGGAGTGGACGCCTGGAGCGCCATTCCCCCTGTCGTACGGAACAGTTCGTCGGCCCCCGGCAGACTCACTCGGCGTGACACCGGGCGAGCACCTCCCTGGCGAGCTGACGGTAGGCGGCGGCACCGACGGAGTTGGAGGCGTACGTGGTGATCGGCTCTCCGGCGACCGTGGTCTCCGGGAAGCGGACCGTGCGCCCGATGACCGTGTGGTAGACGTGGTCGTCGAAGGCCTCGACGACACGCGCGAGCACCTCACGGCTGTGGACCGTGCGCGAGTCGTACATGGTCGCGAGGATCCCGTCGAGCTCCAGCTCCGGGTTGAGCCGCTCCTGGACCTTCTCGATGGTCTCCGTCAGCAGTGCGACACCACGCAGCGCGAAGAACTCGCACTCCAGAGGCACTATCACCTTGTGCGCGGCCGTCAGGGCGTTGACCGTGAGGAGGCCGAGCGAGGGCTGACAGTCGATCACGATGTAGTCGTAGTCGGCCATGAGCGGCTTGAGGGCACGCTGCAATGTCGACTCGCGGGCGACCTCGGAGACCAGCTGGACCTCCGCCGCCGACAAGTCGATATTGCTCGGCAGCAGGTCCATGTTGGGGACCGCGGTCTTCAGCAGGACCTCGTCGGCCGCCATGCCCCGCTCCATGAGCAGGTTGTAGACGGTGAGGTCGAGCTCCATCGGGTTGACACCGAGACCCACCGACAGCGCGCCCTGCGGGTCGAAGTCCACGAGCAGCACGCGCCGGCCGTACTCCGCGAGCGCGGCACCCAGGTTGATGGTCGACGTGGTCTTGCCGACGCCGCCCTTCTGGTTGCACATCGCGATGATCTTCGCGGGGCCGTGGTCGGTCAGCGGGCCCGGGATCGGGAAGTACGGCAGCGGGCGTCCGGTCGGGCCCACGCGCTCACGGCGCTGGCGGGCCGCGTCGGGCGCGAGCGTGGCCGCGTACTCCGGATCCGGCTCGTACTCGGCGTCGGGGTCGTAGAAGTGCCCCTCGGGCAGTTCGTCGTAGTCGGCGAAGTGGTTGTGGGGCGCGCCACTTCCGTCGCCGGCCATGGCGTTCACGTGATGGCCATCCATGCTCTGGTGTGCTGTCCGCAGGGTCTGCGGACGACTCTGGTGGGCTGCGAAGGTGCGCACCGCGACGGAGCCGACAGCCTCGAACCCCGCGTGGCCCTGGGCCTCGGCAGGCATTCCTGGTTGACCACCCCCGGGAGAAAATGTCGACTCATTCACAAGTCGTCTTACCTCCTTGGTGACCAGGAAACTTCTAGACAAGGTCAGCGTGGCACCATGCCGACGGTTGGCGACTCTATGGCGTGTCGGGTGTTCACAGCAACACAATCCGCCGGACCCGGCAGGATGTGTCGGCAATGAAACATCCCGCTGTCAAGGGCGTACGGCAGTCGCACGGCAGGTTTCGCCGGTGTACGAATCGGTTCAAGGGTTACGTTCGACGCGAGTTGACCGAGAGTCGCAAAGTGACCATACACACATGCGGCCGGACCTTGTGGGCAAGGTCCGGCCGCATGTGCCTCGTTGACGCGCCTTGTTGACGTATCGCCTTTACGAAAAGGTGACTTAGCTCTCTGCCGAGGTCAGTGGCTCAGCCGAGCAGGGTCTCGAGCTCCACGTGCTCCAGGCCGTGCGCCTCCGCCACCTCGCGGTAAACGACCTTGCCGTCATGGGTGTTGAGGCCCTTGGCGAGCGCGGGGTCGCGGCGCAGCGCCTCCACCCAGCCGCGGTCGGCGAGTTCGACGATGTAGGGCAGCGTGGCGTTGGTGAGCGCGTAGGTCGAGGTGTTGGGCACCGCGCCGGGCATGTTGGCGACGCAGTAGAAGACCGAGTCGTGCACCTGGAAGGTCGGTTCGGCGTGCGTGGTCGGACGCGAGTCCTCGAAGCAGCCGCCCTGGTCGATCGCGATGTCGACAAGGACACTTCCGGGCTTCATGCGGGACACGAGCTCGTTGGTGACCAGCTTCGGGGCCTTGGCGCCCGGGATGAGGACGGCGCCGATGACGAGGTCGGCGTCCAGGACGGCCTTCTCCAGCTCGAAGGCGTTGGACATGATCGCCCGGACCTTGGTGCCGAAGACCTTGTCGGCCTCGCGCAGCTTGTTGATGTCCCGGTCGAGCAGCGTGACGTGGAAGCCCATGCCGACGGCGATCTGGGTGGCGTTCCAGCCGGAGACCCCGCCGCCGATGACGACGGCCCGCGCGGGCTGGGTGCCGGGGACACCGCCGGGCAGGACACCGCGGCCGCCGACCGAGCGCATCAGGTGGTAGGCGCCGACCTGCGGGGCGAGCCGGCCCGCGACCTCGGACATCGGGGCGAGCAGCGGGAGCGCGCGGGAGGGCAGCTCGACGGTCTCGTAGGCGATCGCGGTGGTGCCGGACTCGATGAGCGCGTCGGTGCACTCCTTGGAGGCGGCCAGGTGCAGGTAGGTGAAGAGCGTCTGGTCCTTGCGCAGCCGGTGGTACTCCTCGGCGACGGGCTCCTTGACCTTCAGCAGCAGGTCGGCGGTGGCCCACACCTCGTCGGCGGTGTCCAGGATCTGGGCGCCCTCGGCGACGTACTCCTCGTCCGGGATCGAGGAGCCGATACCGGCGCCGCGCTCGATGACGACCTGGTGGCCGTGGCGCACCAGCTCGTGCACACCGGCGGGGGTGATGGCCACCCGGAACTCGTTGTTCTTGACCTCGCGGGGGATGCCGACCTTCACGTGGATCACGGTCCTTGGCTCAGAGTGTGTGGGGCAATACGACACATACCCGGGCATGCATGGGCACACCAGGAGACACCGCAGGAGAAGGTGCGGCAGAGCCAGTCTAATGAAGGTGTTCTCTCTGTCTAGCCTTTCATTGCATCAATCTTCTGCGGATGTACTACGGATTTCGCAGGCGTCAGCGTCTTGTTTCGGTTCATCGACCTGCGAGGACCCAGGTTCCCCCTCGGAAAGCTCCTCACTCAGCAGCCGTTCTGCGGCGCCGCGGTGCAGGTGCGCGGCCGCCGGATCGCCCAGGTGTTCCAGGGTGTCGGCGATCCGCAGCTGGAGCGCGGCCTGGAGCCGGACGTCCTCCGCGCGCCGGGCCCACTCCACGGCGTCCTGGCAGGTGCGCAGCGACTCCTCGGGGTGTCCGGCGTACTCCTGGACCCGGGCGAGTTCGCTCAACGCCCGTGCGTGGGCCGCGACATCGCCGTTCTTGCGGTGCCCGGCGAGCGCGGCCCGCCAGTTCCTGACCGCCTCGCCGTAGCGGCCCGCGTAGGTGTGCGCGGCGGCGATCCGGCCGTACAGCCGGGCGGCCTCCGCGCGCTCGTCCCGGGCCAGCCTCTGGGCGAGGGCCCGGCCGAACCAGTCGGCGGCCCGGTCGTAGTCCCCGAGCTCCAGATGCGCACCGCCTACGGATTCCATCGCGCGACCGGTCGCGTACGGGTCATTCGCCTGCCGTCCGGCGTCCAGAGCCGCCCGGTAGCGGGTCAGCGCCTCCCGGGTCCGGCCGGTCTGGGCGTCCAGGTCGGCGAGGTTCAGCAGGGCCGCGGCCTTCTCGCGGGGCAGCGCGCGCCGCTCGGCCACGTCGAGGACGAGGCCGTGGATGCCGTAGAGGTCGGGGGCGGCGGCCTTGGTGCCGAAGTGGGCCACCATCGTGCGCACGAGCTGCGACATCAGGCGCCTGGCCAGGGTGTCCAGCTCCCCGTCGGCGACCGCGAGCCGGGCCGCGGCGAGCAGGGCGGGCCTGCGGACGCGCAGCCAGTCCTCGGCGGCCCTGGGGCTCGGGAAGCGCAGCGAGCGGGGCATGCCCTGGAGCTTCTTGTGGGCGTCCGGGTTGTCGGTCTCGGTGATCGCGCGGGAGGACTGGAGCAGCCGTACGGTCCGCTCCAGCATCCGGGCGCGGGCCAGCTGGAGCTCGGCGGGGCGCTCCTGGGTGTCGGCGAGGGCCTTGAGCAGCGGGTGCAGACAGCCGGGGACCTCGTACTGCGGCAGCGGGGAGTCCACAGCGTGCAGCAGGCCGAGCGCGACGAAGTCGTCGAGGGTGGAACGGGCGCCGCCCACCGAGCAGCCCGCGAGCGCGGAGGCGGTGTGCGGGTCGACGAGGCCGGCCGGGGCGAGGGAGAGCAGTCGCAGTATCCGGGCGGCGGGGGCGGGCAGGGAGGTGTGGACGAGCTTGAAGACCCGGCTGAGCGGGGTTCCCTCGTCACTCTCCGCATGCAGCTGCTTGGACAGATCGGCCACGGCGGCCTTGGGCCGGGCGGCGAGCCAGCCCCCGGCCAGCATCAGCGCGGCGGGATGGGCCTGGCACTCCTCGACCAGTTGCTCGGCCGCGCGGGGGTCCACGGTGATGCGGACCGACCCGGTGTGCCGGGACAGCAGCTCCAGCGCGGACTTGGTGTCCAGGCCGCCGACGGTGCACGGCCGGACGTCCGCGATCCCGGTCAGCGGGCCCCCGGACACGGCCACGACCAGGCACTCCGGAGTGTCCGGAAGCAGGGCGTCCACCTGTTCCGCGGCCACCGCGTCGTCCAGCAGGAGCAGCGCGCGCCGGTCGGCGAGGGCCTCGCGCAGGGTCTCGGAGAGGTCGTCCTCGGTGGCCCCCGCGGGAGCCGGCACATCGAGCGCGGCGAGCAGGTCCCGGGCCACGTGCGCGACCGGAACAGGGGTGCCGTCGGGCTCGCTCAGCCGGGCGCGCAGCACCCCGTCCTCGTAACGCTCAGCGACCGCGCGGACGAGTTCCTCGGCGAGCGCGGTACGTCCCGAGCCGGGACGTCCCGCGATGAGCAGCACGCGCGCGCGGGGTGCTTTCCGGCCCGCGAGGGTGTCCAGTCCGGCGCGCTCGATGTCGGCGCGCAGTTCCTTCAACTCCCGTGTCCGCCCCAGGAAATGATCCTCGCCGGACAGCCGTACGCCCTCCGCGTCCACCGCCTGATCCGTCACGGGCCACACTCCCGTCCCACCGCACGCGCAAAGCCCGCCGGTAACCCCGGAACGGGCACCAAAAGCCTAGTTCACGCTGTGCAACGTTCCTGGCGGAGCGCGACGGTGAGGGCTGAAGAGTCCCTCGATCGGATCAACGGATCATAGGATCGCCGGTCTTGGCAGTACCGCCAGGGGCGCGGGGAACTGCGCGATCAGCCCCCACGAACCCGCATCCCGCCACGGACCGCTACGACCGCGGCGCAACCCGAGAAACCGTCACGCCTCGAACGGCCGCGCAGGCCACTCCGCCTCAGCAGGACGCAACCCGTCCAACCCGCCGGAGGCCCGCGCGGCGACCAACGCCAGCACGCCCACCACCAGGCAGTCGTTGTGCAACTCCCCCGCCAGCACCCCCCGCACCAACTCCGGCACGGACACACGCGCGTACTCCAGGTCGATCTCCTCGTGCTCGACCTCGAAGCGCTCACCGTCGGCCTCGGACAGCCCCCGCGCCAGGAAGATCCGGATCGCCTCGTCCGAGCCCCCAGGCGACGTGTAGACATCCGTCAGCACCCGCCAGTGCTCCGCCTTGACGTGCGCCTCCTCGTACAGCTCCCGCTGCGCCGCGTGCAGCGGGTTCTCCCCCGGTACGTCCAGGAGCCCCGCCGGGATCTCCCACAGCTTCTGCCGTACGGGGTGCCGGTACTGCCGGATGAGCAGCACCCGGTCCTCGTCGTCGAGGGCGAGGACGGCCACGGACCCCGGGTGGACCTGGTAGTCGCGGTGGACCACCGTGCCGTCGGGCATGACCACCTCGTCCGTGCGGACGGAGGTCTTGTTGCCCACGAAGGGGGTCCGGGTCCCCCGGATCTCCCACTCTTCCGGGGTGTCCTTGATCGTCATGCCCTGTCCTTCCCCACGTGCAAAAGAAGCCGGGACGCCCGCTGTTGAATGCGCGCGCCCCGGCCACCGTACAACTGTCGTGTCAGTTCGAAGTCTTCCGCTCGACCGACGCCTTCACGAGGCCCGCGAAGAGCGGATGCGGACGTGTCGGGCGCGAGCGCAGCTCCGGGTGGGCCTGCGTGGCGACCAGATAGGGGTGGACATCGCGCGGGTATTCGACGTATTCGACGAGCTTGCCGTCCGGCGAGGTGCCGGAAAACAGGATGCCCGCCTTCTTTTCGAGCTCCGCGCGGTAGGCGTTGTTCACCTCGTAGCGGTGCCGGTGCCGCTCCTCGACGTACTCCTTGCCGTCGTACACCTCGCGGACGATGGAGCCCTCGGCGAGCTTGGCCGGGTACATGCCGAGCCGCATGGTGCCGCCCATGTCGCCCTCGCCGGCGACGATGTCGAGCTGCTCGGCCATGGTGGAGATGACCGGGTGGGCGGTCGCGGAGTCGAACTCGGTGGAGTTGGCGTCCGGGATGTCGGCCAGGTTCCGCGCGGCCTCGATCACGATGCACTGGAGGCCCAGGCACAGGCCGAGGAGCGGGATCCTGTTCTCGCGGGCGTACTTGATCGCGCCGACCTTGCCGAGCACACCGCGGTCGCCGAAGCCGCCCGGGATGCAGATGCCGTCGACGTCACCGAGCTGGGCGGCGGCGCCGGCCGGGGTCTTGCAGTCGTCGGAGGTGACCCACTTGATCTTGACGCGGGCCTTGTTGGCGAAGCCGCCCGCGCGCAGCGCCTCGGTGACCGAGAGGTAGGCGTCGGGCAGGTCGATGTACTTGCCGACCAGGGCGAGGGTGATCTCGTGGTCGGGGTTGTGGACGCGGTCGAGCAGGTCGTCCCAGGTCGTCCAGTCCACGTCCCGGAACGGCAGGTCCAGCTTGCGGACGACGTAGGCGTCCAGGCCCTCGCCGTGCACGGTCTTCGGGATGTCGTAGATCGAGCGGGCGTCGGGGCAGGCGACCACCGCGGCCTCGTCGACGTCGCACATCAGCGAGATCTTGCGCTTGATGGCGGTGGGGACCTCGCGGTCGCAGCGGAGCACGATGGCGTCCGGCTGGATACCGATGTTCCGCAGGGCCGCAACCGAGTGCTGGGTGGGCTTCGTCTTCAGCTCACCCGAGGGGCCGATGTACGGCAGGAGCGAGATATGGACGACGAAGACGTTGTCACGGCCGACCTCGTGACGGACCTGGCGGACCGTCTCCAGGAACGGCAGCGACTCGATGTCGCCGACGGTGCCGCCGACCTCGGTGATCACCACGTCGACCTCGTCGGTCGCCATGCGCCGGATGCGGTGCTTGATCTCGTTGGTGATGTGCGGGATGACCTGCACGGTGTCACCCAGGTACTCGCCGCGCCGCTCCTTGGCGATCACCGTGTTGTAGACCTGACCGGTGGTGACGTTGGCGGAGCCGTCCAGGTCGCGGTCGAGGAAGCGCTCGTAGTGGCCGATGTCCAGGTCGGTCTCGGCGCCGTCGTTGGTGACGAACACCTCGCCGTGCTGGAAGGGGTTCATCGTGCCCGGGTCGACGTTGAGGTACGGGTCGAGCTTCTGCATGACGACGCGCAGGCCCCGCGCCTTGAGCAGCATGCCGAGGCTGGAAGCCGTCAGGCCCTTGCCGAGCGAGGAGGCGACACCCCCGGTGACGAAGATGTGCTTGGTCGTCGTGGTGCTGTTTCGAAAAACAGGGGGCATGGCCAAGAGGGGGCTCCCGTGGTCGCGATCTGGAGGTGCGGTTCGGGGGTCTGGCGCCCACCGGTCCACGGGCTACCAGGGTATCAGCGCCGTGGAGAGATGGCTTCCGGCCACGCTCCGCACACAAGCCGACACGGACCCGCACGAGCGCACCGGTTTCTCACCCGTTGCTCACCCGTTCGGCCCAGCCGCGTTGTCCCGAGCGGCACACAGATCATCTACGTGCGTCGTATCCTGCTCGGACACTCGCTGCCGAGCCCGGCCGGAAACACGGGACCACCCCCACCCGTAAGACCCGGAACAACGAGAGCTCGTCAGTTCGTTGAGCAACAGTTGTCGTTTTGCCTCACAGCCGCATGACTGTTTTGCTTCACCGCTCAACGACGCATTACAACGACCCCCTTGACCGCACCAAGCGACAGCCCCCTTTTTCCTTCAGGGGGTGACGTGGCCGTTCGACTGGAGTTGCACGTGGCCGGGCGCATCGAAGACTACGCACTCATCGGAGACATGCAGACCGCTGCGCTGGTCTGCCGGGACGGCACAGTGGACTGGCTGTGCCTGCCCCGCTTCGACTCGCATGCCATCTTCGCCGGCCTGCTGGGCACCGAGGAGCACGGCTTCTGGAGGCTCGGCCCCGCGCACGCGGCCGACGCCGAGCCCCCCACGGCGGCCCGGCGCACCTACCGCGGCGACTCCCTGATCCTGGAATCGGAGTGGGACACCTCACGCGGCACGGTCAGGGTGACGGATTTCATGCCCCCGCGTGACGGCGCCCCCCAGCTGATCCGGATCGTGGAGGGCGTCTCGGGTCGCGTGCCCATGCGCTCGGCCCTCCGGATGCGTTTCTCCTACGGCCGGGTCGTCCCCTGGGTCCACAAGCACGAGGGCCGCACGGTCGCCGTGGCGGGCCCCGACTCGGTGTGGTTCGACACCGACTGCGAGACCTACGGCAAGTCCCTGACCACGTACTCGGACTTCACGGTCGCCCCGGGTGACCGGATCGCGTTCACCATCTCGTGGCAGCCCTCGCACAAGGAGCCGCCGCCGCTCCCGGAGCCCGAGCAGTCCCTGGAGGCGACCGAGGACTTCTGGCGCGAGTGGGTCGAGCACTGTACGTACCACGGCCCGTACCGCGAGGCGGTGATCCGCTCCCTGATCACCCTCAAGGCGCTCACCTACGCCCCCACGGGCGGCATCGTCGCCGCGCCCACGACCTCACTGCCCGAGGACATCGGCGGCGTCCGCAACTGGGACTACCGCTACACCTGGCTGCGGGACGCGGCCATCACCCTGTCCTCGCTGCTGCGCACCGGCTACCGCGAGGAGGCCCGCGCCTGGCGCGAGTGGCTGCTCAGAGCGGTCGCCGGCGACCCCGAGAACCTCCAGATCATGTACGGCATCGCGGGCGAGCGCGAGCTGGGCGAGGCCGAGCTGGACTGGCTGCCCGGCTACGAGAACTCCGCCCCGGTCCGGGTCGGCAACGGCGCCGCGCACCAGCTCCAGCTGGACGTGTACGGCGAGGTCACCGAGGCCCTGCACCTCGGCCACATGACGGGCCTCGCCCGCAACGACTACGCCTCCATCCTCCAGCTCAAGCTGATCCGCTACCTGGAGGACCACTGGAACGAGCCGGACGAGGGCATCTGGGAGGTGCGCGGCCCGCGCCGCCACTTCGTGCACTCCAAGGTGATGGCCTGGGTCGCGGTGGACCGCACCATCAAGCTGATCGAGTCCGGTGACGCGGACGGCCCGCTGGAGAAGTGGCGCGACCTGCGCGACGACATCCACCGGGACGTCTGCGAGAAGGGCTACGACAAGGAGCGCAACACCTTCACGCAGTCGTACGGCTCGAAGGAGCTGGACGCGAGCCTGCTGCTCATCCCGCAGATGGGCTTCCTGCCGCCCGACGACAAGCGCGTCATCGGCACCATCGAGGCGATCCAGCGCGAGCTGTCCACACCGGACGGCTTCATCCTGCGCTACCCGACCTCCAGCGGCGAGGAGAACGTCGACGGTCTCCCCGGCGACGAAGGGGCCTTCCTGGCCTGCTCGTTCTGGATGGCGGACGACCTCGCGATGATCGGCCGCGTGGACGAGGCGAGGAAGCTCTTCGAGAAGCTGCTCTCGCTGCGCAACGACCTCGGTCTGCTCGCCGAGGAGTGGGACCCGCGTCTCAAGCGCCAGGTCGGCAACTTCCCGCAGGCCTTCAGCCATGTCCCGCTCATCGACACGGCCCTGCGTCTGACGGCGTCGGGGGCGTACGGCGGCTGAACAGGACCGGAGCGCCGGGCCCGCCTAGGCTGGGAGCCAACAGCCCCTGCACGAAAGGGGGCGCCCCATGGCATCCCCGTCGAAGGCGGGCGCGGCTCTCACCGCGCTGCGCGAGGATCTGACCGGCGACGTGCTCGCCCCTGACGACCCGGGCTATGACGAGGCCCGGACCGTCTTCAACGCGATGATCGACCGCAGGCCCGCGGCGATCGCGCAGTGCGTGAACGAGGACGACGTCGTACGGGCCGTCCGCTTCGCCCGTGACCTGGACCTGCCGATCGCGGTGCGCGGCGGCGGGCACAGCGTGGCCGGGATGGCGGTGAACGACGGCGGCCTGGTCGTGGATCTGCGCCACATGCGCGCCGTGGCCGTCGATCCCGCCGCGGAGGCGGTCCGCGTCGCGGGCGGCGCCACGATGAGCGACCTGGACCGGGCCTGCGAGCCCCACGCCCTGGCCACCACCGGCGGCCGGGCCTCGACCACCGGGGTCGGCGGCTTCGTCCTGGGCGGCGGCTCCGGCTGGCTGGACCGCTGGTGCGGGCTCGCCGTCGACAACCTGCTCGGCGTCGAACTGGTCACCGCGGACGGCGAGCGCGTCCACGCGAGCGCCGACGAGCACCCCGACCTGTTCTGGGGCCTGCACGGCGGCGGCGGCAACTTCGGCATCGCGACCGCGATCACCCTGAAGCTGCACGAACTGCCCGAGTTCTCCATCGCGCTGCTGCTGTACCAGCCGGAGTTCGGCCCGGAGGTGGTCCGCACCTACCGGGAGGTGATCGCCCACGGCCCGGACGAGGTGAGCGGCGCCGTCCTGTACATCACCGGCCCGCCCGAGGAGTTCGTCCCGCCCCACCTCGTCGGCACCCTCCTGTGCGGTGTGCTGCTGACGTACGTCGGCGGCGAGGCGGACATGCGCAAGGTGGCCGAACCGCTGCTGGCGCTGCCGCACGAGACGGAGGTCGTCGGGACGATGCCGTACGCCGACGTCCAGTGCATGATCGACGACCCGCCGGGGATGCGGAACTACTGGTCGGCGGAGTACCTCACGGAACTGCCCGACGCGTACGTGGACCTCTACTGCGCCCGCGCGCAGTCCATGCCGGTGCCCTCCGGCAGCATCCACGCCCTGTTCCCGCTCGGCGGCGCGATCGCCGACGGCCCGCGCGAGTGGCCCGTGCCCTACCGTGACGCCCCCTGGGGCCTGCACCCCTTCGGGATGTGGGAGGACCCGGCCGACGACGAGCGGGGCGTCCAGTGGGTCCGGGACGTCCGCGCCGACGCCCGGCCGTGGAGCACCGGCGCGGTCTACCTCAACTTCATCGGCGACGAGGGCGTCGACCGGGTGGTGGCCGGCATGGGCACCGCGAACACCCGCCGCCTGGCCGAGGTGAAGCGCCGCTACGACCCGGACAACGTGTTCCGCTTCAACCACAACATCAGGCCGGCCTGAGCGCCGTCAGCGTACGTTCGCCGCCGGGGTCGCCCGCCGTGGCCGGCACCAGGGCGACCTCGTCAAGGCCGGCCTCGGCATAGGCGGCGATCCGCTCCCGTACGGCGTCCAGGTCGCCCACCAGACCGACCGTGCCCGCGGCCGCGGCGGGCAGCGCCCGCACCAGGGTCTCCCGGTCGGCCCCGCGCGCGGCCAGCTCCACCGCGTCGCCGAACCCGGCCCCGGCGAACACCTCGCTGTACCCCGGCACGGTCAGGTAGCCGGCGATGCTCCTCAGCACCTGCGCGAGGGACTCCGGCTCGGGGTCGACGGCGGCGGGCAGCCACGCGGCGAGCGTGGGCGCCGTACGGCCCGCCTCGACGGCCGCCGCGTCCAGCTGCGCGCGCAGCGCCCGCACCTGCTCCGGCGAGACCACGTCCAGCAGCATGCGGTCGGCGTGCGCGGCGGCCGTGGCGATCGCGCGGGGCCCGAACGCGGCCACCGTGAGCGGCCCCCCGGGCGACGGCAGACGCCGGCGGAAGGAGCTGCCCGGCACGACCGGTTCACCTGGAGAACCATGCAGAAGCCGTCGTACGGCTGCCGCGTGCTCCTCCAGTACGGCGGCGGGGCGGGTCCTCGGCCGGTCGTGCACGCCCTCCACCACCCGCTTGCTGGAGGTGCCCAGCGCCACCCCGACCGGCCGGCCGACGAGGGCCGCGACCGAGGCGGCGCCCCGGGCCGAGGTGTACGGGTCGCGTACGGACACCGGCACCGGTCCCGCCGTCAGCGCGACCCGCTCGGTGGCCCGCCCGATCGCGGTGGCGAGGACGAAGGAGTCCCAGGTGGGGCCCTCCCCCGCCCAGACCTCCCGGTACCCGAGCCGGTCGGCGGTCACGGCCACCCGCACCGGCTCCTCGACCGGACTGTCGTCCTCCCGTGCCACGGCCACCACGCTGAAGTCCATGCACCGGCCGCTACCCCGCCCCTGCCGCCCGCACGCCTCGGGTAGCGTCCGGCTCATGGACAGCGCTACGAACAGCGGATTCGACACCCAGGGCGCCGGGATCACCGTGCGGCGCGCGCTGGAGCTGCCCGGGCTGCGCAGCGGGCTCCCGGAGATCCTCGCGGGCGCGGACCGGCTGCACCGGAGCGTGCGCTGGGTGCACGCGGGCGAGGTGCCGAACATCGCCTCCCTGCTGAAGGGCGGGGAGCTGCTGCTGACCACGGGCTACGGGCTCGGCACCCGTCCGGCCGACCAGCGCGCGTTCGTGCGCACGCTGGCCGAGCGGGGCATCGCCGCCCTGGTCGTCGAGCTGGGTCCGCGCTTCACCCGGCTGCCCGCGGCCCTCGTCGACACGGCCCGCGCGACCGGTCTGCCGCTCGTGCAGCTGCACCGCGAGGTGCCGTTCGTGACGGTCACCGAGGAGATCCACACCGAGATCGTCAACGGTCACTACGCCCTGCTCCAGCGGGCCGAGGAGGTGTACCGGCGCTGTACGGAGGCCCTGCTGGGCGGCGGCGGTGTGCCGCAGGTCCTCGGCATCCTGGCCGACTTCGGCGGCAATCCGGTCTTCCTGGAGACGACCGACGGGCGGCTCCTGTACGCCGCCGGGGCCGGCCCCGAGGGCGCCGACCCGCTCCAGGTCTGGGAGGGGCTGCGCGGCCAGCACAAGGACTCGCCGCCGGCCGGGTCGGTCCTCGTGGACGTGCCGGGCGGCGGGCCCGGCACCGGGTCGGTGCGGGCGCGGCTGGTGCTGCTGCCCGTGCGGGGGCCGATGGGCCCGGTGCACCGCATGGCCGCCGAACGCGCCGCGGGCATCCTGGCCGTGGTCCTGATGCAGGCCCGCCAGGAGGAGGAGCTGGCGGCCCGCGGGCGCGGCGACTTCCTCACCGACCTCGCGGAGGGCCGGATCACGGCGGAGGACGCGCCCGCGCAGGCGCGCGTGCTGGGCTTCCGGCCGGGCGGCGGCCCGCTGCTGCCCGTGGTGATGCACCTCGGCTCCTCGGGCGGCGGCTGGACGGTCCTGGCCCGGGCGGTCTCCGAGGAACTGGCCTCGGTCGGGGTGCCGGTCCTGCTCGGCGTCCGGCCCGTCGAGGGCCGCGTCCTGGTCCTGCTGGGCCTGCGCTCGGAGTCGGAGCGGCCGACGGTGGCGGACCGGGTCGCGGCGGCGCTCAGGGCGGGCCTGGAGCGCGCGGGGATGCAACGGCCGGGCGACCGGCCGCCCGTGGTCGTGGTGGGCGTGGCGGGCAGCTGGACGGCGGCCTCGGCCGGCCTGCGGCACGCGGCCGAGACGGCGACGGCGGCCCAGGGCCTGTCGGACCGCCCCTGGTACGACGCCCGCCGCCTCGACATCGACCTGCTGCTGTGGCGGCTGCGCGACCACCCGGACCTGGCGGCCTTCGTGGACCGCGCCATCGGCCCCCTGCGCGCCCACGACGACCGCTCCAAGCCGCCGCTGCTGCCCACCTTGCAGACCTACCTGGCGCACGCGGGCCGCAAGGCGGAGACGGCCCGCGAGCTCCATCTCAACCGGCAGACCCTCTACAACCGCCTCGCCCGCATCGGCGAGTTGCTCGGCACCGACCTCGACGACCCGCAGACGGTTCTGGCGTTGAGCCTGGCGCTGCGGGCCCGTCGGCACGTGCCCTAGGTCTGGTGCCTGGACCTCAGATCGGCCGGGGCTGCGTCAACTCGTCGTAGACGCTGAGCACTTGCGCGACGGTCTCGTCCTCGGTGGGCCAGGTCGCCGCCTGCCGCACCCCCCGCTCCCGCAGCAGCTCCTGCCGCTCGGGGTCACCGAGCAGCCGTACGACGGCCTCGGCGAGCGCCTCCGAGTCGCCGTACGGGACGAGTTCGGCCGCGTCACCGACGAGTTCGGGGATCCCGCCGACCGCGGTCGCGACGAGCGGTACGCGCGCGTGCAGCGCCTCCTGGGCGAGCACGGACCGCGCCTCCAGGCGGCTGGGCAGCAGCGCGAGGTCGGCGGCGGTGAGCAACTCGGCGACGTCGTCCCGGCGTCCGATGAGCCGGACGGGCAACCCCTCGTCCTCGATACGTTGCTGGAGGGCCGTCCGCAGCGGTCCCTCCCCGGCGACGACGACCAGCGGCACGGGGTCGAGCCGGCGCCACGCGCGTGTGGCGTCCAGCAGGGTCTCGTAGCCCTTGTGCCGCTCCAGGGCGCCGACGGCCATCAGCAACGGCCGCCCGGTGGCCCCGAGTTCGGCCCGCAGCTTGGGCCGTAGCCGGTCGGGGTCCTCCTGGTCGACGGCCCCTCGCGGACCGGGCAGGGCGACGGCGGCGAGGCGGGCGTCGCGGGCACCGGTCCTGCGGGCCCGGTCCACGAGCGCCGAGGTGGACCCGAGCACCACGGCGGCCGCCTTCACGACCCGGCGTTCCAGAAGGCGCACGAAATGGGCCCGGGCACCCTCCGCGTACGCCCGGTCGTGCCAGGTGACGACCAGCGGAGTCCGGCGCCCGCTGAGCGCCAACACCGCACGGAACGAGGCGTGCAGTCCGTGCGCGTGCACGAGGTCGGCGTCCGAGCAGACCGCCCGCAGTACGGCGACGGAGGTCGGGTCACTGCTCCGCGGCACATGCACGTGCTCAGCGCCGGCCCCGCTGAAGTCGTAGGCGCGGTCCGCCTCGGCGGGGGCGCACACCGTGACCCGCACGCCCCGCGCGACGAGCCCCGAGGTCAGGGAGCGCACATGCGCGCTGCTGCCGGCATTGCCGCCGCCCAGCACCTGCACGGTGCGCAGCGAGGACTGGCCGTGCGGTGCGTGGCTGCTCACGGGGGTCACGTGGCCGGGCTCCTGGTTCGGGTCGGACGGTCACGAGGAAACGTACAGAAGGTGTCGAGCGGGGGGTGTACCGCGCGCTTCCTACGCGTGATGGGTTCTCTGCCAAGGATGCCAGGACGCACGGGTGTTCCGTGCATGCGGAGAACGGGGGAAGGGCACGCACGGCGAGTCGGGTTCACTCACACGAGTGATGCACCCCTCACGCGTCCGCCCGAGCCGTCGCCAGCAACTCCTCCGCGTGCGCCCGGGCCGTCTCCGAGTCCTCCTGGCCGGCGAGCATCCGGGACAGCTCGCGCACCCGCTCCTCGCCCTCCAGCACCTTCACCCCGGACCGGGTGACGGACCCGTCGTTGGTCTTCTCGACCAGCAACTGCCGGTCGGCGAAGGCCGCGACCTGGGGGAGGTGGGTCACCACGACGACCTGCGCGGTCTTAGCGAGCCGCGCGAGGCGCCGCCCGATCTCGACCGCCGCCTTTCCGCCGACACCGGCGTCGACCTCGTCGAAGAGATACGTCGGCACGGGGTCGGTCCCCGCGAACACGACCTCGACGGCCAGCATCACGCGCGAGAGCTCACCGCCGGACGCGCCCTTGGCGATGGGCCGCGCCGGGGCGCCCGGGTGCGGGGCCAGCAGCAGTTCGACCTCGTCGACACCGGCTGGCCCGTAGGCGACCGGACGACCGCCGACCTCCACACCCTCCGGGTCCTCGGTCTGCCGGATGGCGAAGGACACACGCGCGTGGGGCATCGCCAGTGACGCCAGCTCTGCCGTCACCGCCGCCGCAAACCTCTCCGCGGCCTCCGATCGTGCGTCCGTCAACGCCTGCGCGAGTCCACCCAGTTCGGCCCTGAGCGCGTCCCGCTCGGCGGTCAGCTCGTCGATCCGCTCGTCGTCGCCGTCGAGTTCGGTGAGCCGCGCGGCGCTCCGCTCGGCCCAGGCCAGTACGGAGGC
The DNA here is from genome assembly GCF_058382285.1 of Streptomyces sp. LS-MS-L19. Classification (NCBI taxonomy): domain Bacteria; kingdom Bacillati; phylum Actinomycetota; class Actinomycetes; order Kitasatosporales; family Streptomycetaceae; genus Streptomyces; species Streptomyces sp. LS-MS-L19. The sequence continues at coordinate 2,145,342 of NZ_JBYCLL010000001.1, forward strand.
CACGTCCTCGCCGTACTTCCGCGTCAGCGCGGTGAGCGCGGCCCGCCGCTCCTCGACGGCGGACAGCCGCAGCGGATCGGCGTCCAGGTCGTCGGCGTACCCGGCCAGCTCTCCGGCCACGTCGCCCAGCAGGATCCCGATCTCGCCGATCCGGTCGGCGAGCGCGGACAGGGCGGGGTCGTGCGACCGTACGGCTTCCAGGGCCCGCTGGGCGCCCGCCACGAGCGTCGCCGCGTCGATCCCCTCCGGGTCCTCGGGATTGCCCGCGAGGGCGGCATGAGCGGCCGTGGCGGCGGACGACAGGGCCTCGGCGTGCCCCAGCCGCTCCGCCTCCTCCGCCAGCTCGACGTCCTCCCCGGCCCGTGGCTCCACGCCGGCGATCTCGTCGAGCCCGTACCGCAGCATGTCGGCTTCCTGGGCCCGCTCACGCGCGCGGGTGACGATCTCGTCCAGCTCGGCGGAGACGGCCCGCAGCCGCCGGTAGGCCTCGGTGTACTTGGCCAGCGGCACGGCGACGGCGTCCCCGGCGTACCGGTCGAGCGCCTGTCGCTGCCGGGTCAGCTTGAGCAGCCCCTGCTGATCGGTCTGCCCGTGCACGGCGACCAGCTCATCCGCGAGCTCCGCGAGCACCCCGACGGGCACCGACCGCCCGCCCAGATGCGCCCGGGACCGCCCTTCGGCGGAAACGGTACGGCTGATCAGCAGCGCCCCGTCGTCGAGCTCCGCCCCGGCCTCCTCGGCCCGTACGACCACGGAGTCCCCGGCGGACACGGTGATCCGCCCCTCCACGACCGCCTTCTCGGCCCCGATCCGCACGAGCGCCGCGTCAGCCCGCCCGCCGAGCAGCAGCCCGAGGCTGGTGACCACCATGGTCTTGCCCGCACCCGTCTCACCGGTGACAGCGGTGAACCCGGGCGACAGCTCGACGACAGCGTCATCGATGACTCCGAGCGACCGTATCCGCATCTCTTCCAGCACGGTGAAGACCTTACGAGGTCGGGGCGGGCGAGTGCGAGGTGCCCTGTTCACTCGGGCGAGTGGAGGTTCTTCAGGGGCGCGGGGAACTGCGCGACCAGCCACATGCGGCCTTGTGTCGCGCACACCCCACAAGCCACCCCCTACGGAGCGCTAGTGAGGCGCCCCCCGCCACCCGGATACCGGCAACGCGAACTTCGCCACAAGCCGGTCGGTAAAGGACGCGTGATGCAGCCGGGCCAGCCGCACCGGCACAGCCCCCCGCCGCACCTCCACCCGCGCCCCCGGCGGCAACTCGAAGGTCCGCCGCCCGTCACACCACAACACCCCCGGCGGAATGTGCGGCAACAGCTCCACGGCCAGCACAGAGTTCGGCGAGGTCACCAACGGCTTCGCGAACAGCGCGTGCGCGGAGATCGGCACCATCAGCAGCGCCTCCACCTCGGGCCACACCACAGGCCCCCCGGCAGAGAACGCGTACGCCGTGGACCCGGTGGGCGTGGACAGCACGATCCCGTCACACCCGAACCCGGTCACCGGCCGCCCGTCGATCTCCAGCACCACCTCGAGGAGCTTCTCCGCACCGGCCTTCTGCACAGCGGCCTCGTTCAGCGCCCAGTCGGTGTGGACGATGTCCCCGTTCCGGTGAACGACGACATCGACCGTCATCCGCTCCTCGACCTCGTACGCCTTGGTCACCACCCGGTCGACGACCTTGTCGAGATCGTCCCGCTCGGCCTCCGCGAGGAACCCGACACTGCCCAGGTTGACGCCCAGCATCGGCACCCCGGACGCCCGGGCGAACTCGGCGCCTCGCAGCAGCGTCCCGTCACCGCCGAGCACGATGAGCAGCTCGCACCCTTCGAGGCACTGCGGAGTCGCCTCCTTGACGAGTTCCACCTGGGGCGGCAGCGGCAGGTCCGCCGCCTCGTACTCCAGGACGCGCACGCCGATGTCGGAGCGCAGCAGCCCCTTCACGACCAGCTCGGCACTGCGAATGGCCGCGGGCCGCCCGGTGTGGGCGAGCAGGAAAACAGTACGAGCTCGGTTCTGGCTCAACGCGGCCCCTCCGCCACTGCACGGTCGACATCGGCCGGGTCCAGGGCGGGTGCCCCGGCACGCAGCCACAGAAAGTATTCGACATTGCCCGAGGGCCCGGGCAACGGACTGGCCGTGACGCCCTTCACCCCGAGCCCGAGTTCCGCCGCCTTCGCGGCCACCCCCCGTACGGCCTCCGCCCGCAGCTGCGTGCTCCGTACGACTCCCCCGCTGCCCAGCCGTTCCTTCCCCACCTCGAACTGCGGCTTCACCATCATCACCAGATCGGCGTCCGGCTTCACGCACCGCACCAGGGCGGGCAGCACCAGACCGAGCGGGATGAAGGACAGATCCCCCACGACAAGATCCACTGGTTCCCCATCGATCGCTTCGAGCGTCAACTCGCGTACGTTCGTACGGTCCTTGACGGTGACGCGTTCATCGCTCTGGAGAGACCACGCGAGTTGGCCGTAGCCGACGTCGACGGCGACCACGTGAGCGGCCCCGGCGCGCAGCAGTACATCGGTGAAACCCCCGGTGGAGGCCCCCGCGTCCAGCGCCCGCCGCCCTTCCACGACGAGCCCCCGCGGCACGAACACCTGGAGCGCGCCCGCGAGCTTGTGCCCACCCCGGGACACGTAGTCGGGATCGCTGTCGTCGCTCTGCACCACGATCGCGGCCGCCGTCTCCACCTGGGTGGCCGACTTGGTCGCGACGGTCTTGCCGACGGTGACCCGCCCGGCCGCGATCAGCTGGCTCGCGTGCTCGCGCGAGCGCGCGAGCTTCCGCCGGACCAGCTCGGCGTCCAGCCGACGGCGTGCGACTCCTGCCACGTTCGGTTCAGCTCCTAGTGCCATACGAGGGTGAGGGCGCCCTCTGGTCATACGACGGTGAGGGCGCCGGAGGTCCCGGGCGCGCGTCGAGCGCGGTGAGCGTGTCGCGCAGCCCCCGGTGTACATCCTCGTACACCTCGATATGGCCGTCGGTGGCGAGGTGGTCGGCGTCGCCGAGCCGCTCCAGGTGGGCGTCGACCTCGGCGTTGCCGGTGGGGGTGCGGGGCACGTGCAGAGGGGCAGGGGCGGCCGGATCGTGGTCGGGTCCGACCGCGACCTCTGGTGAAGGCTCTGGCTCTTGTGAAGGCTCTGGAACCACGTCGCTCATGCCCAGACGCTACCCCGAACCGCTGGGGTACCGTCGATCGCGATGGCCACGATCGAGGAGTGCCGCGCCGCACTCGAGAAGCTCTCCGACAACATGCGCAGCGCCGAGGGGGATGTCGCCGCGGCGGCTTCCATGGACCGCTCGGTGAGCTGCCGTATCACCGATCTCGACGTCACCTTCGTCGGCCGGATGACCGGCGGCCGGATCGTGGTGCACGACACCCTTCAGGGCCCTCCGAAGGAGAAGGCCCAGATCAGGCTGACCATGTCCGGTGACGACCTGGTGGCCCTGGTGGACGGCGAGCTGAACTTCGCCAGGGCCTGGGGCTCGGGCCGGGTGAAGCTGGAGGCGGGCCTCAGGGACCTGTTCCAGCTCAGGAAGCTTCTTTAGCGACCACACGCGCCTTCCGCGCGGCCGGCACAACCAGCGGTGTCCCCGTCTCCGGGTCGTCGATGACCTGGCAGCGCAGCCCGAACACCTCCTCGACCAGCTCGGCCGTGACGATGTCGTTCGGCGCGCCCTCGGCGATGATCTGCCCGCCCTTGAGCGCGATGAGGTGCGTGGCGTAACGGGCCGCGTGGTTCAGGTCGTGCAGCACCGCGACCAGTGTGCGGCCCTGCTCCTCGTGGAGTTCGGCGCACAGGTCGAGGACGTCGATCTGGTGCTGGATGTCGAGGTAGGTGGTCGGCTCGTCCAGGAGCAGCAGCGGGGTCTGCTGGGCGAGGGCCATCGCGATCCACACCCGCTGCCGCTGTCCGCCGGACAGCTCGTCGACGTACCGCTCGGCGAGCTCGGCGACCCCGGTCTGCCGCATGGACTCCTGGACGACCCGCTCGTCCTCGGTGGACCACTGGCGCAGGAGGCCCTGGTGCGGGTAGCGGCCACGGCCGACCAGGTCGGCGACGGTGATCCCGTCGGGCGCGATCGACGACTGCGGGAGCAGGCCCAGGGTGCGGGCGACCTTCTTCGCCGGCATCGACTGGATGACCTGCCCGTCGAGCAGCACCTTGCCCTGACTGGGCTTGAGCATCCGCGACAGGGCCCGCAGGAGCGTGGACTTGCCGCACGCGTTGGGGCCCACGATCACCGTGAAGGAGTGGTCGGGTATCTCCACCGACAGCTCCTCGGCGATGACCCGCTGGTCGTAGGCGAGGGTGACGGTGTCGGCGGACAGACGGTTCACGGTGCTCCTTGGGTTGTTCAGTCCGCTGGTGAGGCTGGTCCGGGGGCTCATATCCGGCCCGCCCTGCGCTCGGTGACCAGGAGCCACAGCAGATAGACGCCGCCGAGGACTCCCGTGACCACGCCGACGGGCAGCTGGTCGGCGCCGAAGACCTTCTGGGAGATCCAGTCGGCGGTGACCAGGAGGGTGGCGCCCATGCACAGGGACGGCAGCAGGTTGGGGCCGGGCGAGCGGGTGAGACGGCGGGCGAGCTGCGGGGCGGTGAGTGCGACGAAGCTGACCGGCCCGGCGGCCGCGGTGGCGGCGGCGGTGAGCAGGACGGCGGCGACCAGGAGCAGCAGCCGTACGCGCTCGACGCGCACGCCCAGGGCGTTGGAGACGTCGTCGCCCATCTCCATCATCCTGAGGCCGCGTCCGTTGGCGAGGACGAGCGGGACGAGGATCGCGCACAGCCACAGCAGCGGCCACACCTGCGTCCAGTCCCGGCCGCTGAGCGAGCCGGTCATCCAGACCACGGCCTGCGACGCCTCGGTGAGGGTGGACCGGGTCAGCAGATAGCCGTTGACCGCCGTGACGATCGCGGAGACACCGATACCGACCAGGACCAGTCGGTAACCGTGCACTCCTTGCCGCCAGGCGAGCAGATAGATACCGAGCCCGGTCACCAGCCCGCCCACGAGCGCGCCCGTGGTCACCTGCTCCGCACTCCCGGAGAACAGCACGATCATGGTGAGCGCCCCGGCCGTCGCCCCCTGGCTGAGCCCGAGCACGTCCGGACTGCCCAGCGGATTGCGGGAGATGGCCTGGAACAGCGCCCCGCCGAGCCCGAGCGAGGCCCCGACCAGGAGCCCGACGAGCACCCTGGGCAGCCGCAGCTCGTTGACGATGAACTCCTGCCCCGCGTTGCCGTTCCCGAGCAGGGTCCTGAGCACGTCCCCGGCGGGGATCGGGAAGTCGCCGGTACCGATCAGCACCACGCTCGCAGTGAGCGCGGCGAGCAGGATCAGCGCGACGACGACGGTGGCCCGGACGTCCAGACGCAGGGAGAGCCCGCCGGGGGTCCTGATGGCACGGTTGGTCCTCACAGCTGCGCCGTCCTCCGCCGTCGTACGAGAAAGATGAAGACCGGCCCGCCGATGATCGCGGTCACGATCCCGACCTGGAGCTCCGCGGGCCGCGCGACGACCCGCCCGATGACGTCGGAGCCCAGCAGCAGCACGGGCGACAGGATCGTCGCGTACGGCAGGATCCAGCGCAGGTCCGGGCCGGTGAAGGAGCGCACGATGTGCGGGACCATCAGTCCGACGAACACGATCGGACCGCAGGCGGCGGTCGCGGCCCCGCACAGCACGGTCGCCGAGAGCATGGCCAGCGCCCGGGTGCGGTTGAGGTTGGCGCCGAGTGCCCTGGCGGTGTCGTCGCCCATCTCCATCGCGTTGAGCGGGCGAGCCAGCGCGAGGGCGAGGAGCGAGCCGACCGCGAGGAACGGCAGCACCTGCAGGATGGTCGAGTTGCTCGCCGAGGACAGCGAACCCACCGTCCAGAAGCGCATCTTGTTCAGCGCCTGGTCGTCGGTGATCATCACGGCCTGGAGATAGCCGTACAGCGCCGCACTGATCGCCGTACCGGCCAGGGCCAGCCGCACCGGGGTGGCGCCCCGGCTGCCGCCGAGGAACCAGACCAGCGCGCCGACGGCGGCCGCACCGACGAAGGCGAACCACACATAGCCGCTGAGCGAGGTGACGCCGAAGAAGGTGATCGCGGTGACGACGGCCGCGGACGCGCCCGCGTTGATGCCGAGCAGCCCCGGGTCGGCCAGCGGATTGCGGGTCAGCGCCTGGAGCACCGCCCCGGACAGACCGAGGGCGGCGCCGGCGAGCAGGCCGAGGACCGTCCGCGACAGCCGGTCCGCCACGACGACGTCCCCGTAGGTCCCGGTGTCGTGGAAGAGGCCGTGCCAGACCTGGCCGACGGACAGCCCTTTCGCACCGATCGCGATGCTCGCCACCGCGACGGCCACCAGGACGGCCAGGGAGACGAAGAGCCCAAGGACTCGTATCGCCCTGCGGGTTGGGGGCGCGGGGGCGGTCTCCGCGCGCTGTTCGGGAGGACTGTCGACCAACACGCAGTTAGGTTAGCCTACCCTGCCAACCGGCCACGATTCCGAGGGGCGACCGTACCCGGACTCGCAGGAGGACCTGGGCCCCGCCCGGAGCTCCAGCCTCAGGGCCCGGCTAGAGCCCCAGCCTGGCCAGCGCCTTCCCCGAGTCCAGCTCGCACACACCCTCCCCGGCCGCGGTCCAGGCCGCCGCACACAGCGCCCGCAGACCGTCCAGCGCCTCCCCGTCACCGTCGATTTCCAGCCGCTCCTTCCCGGCCGTCGCCGTCCACCCCCCGCACCGGAAGCCGTCTCCCGCCTCGGTGACCTCGGGCTGCCCGGTGAGCATCCCCCGCAGATCCGCGTCCACGTACGTCGGCCGGTGCTGCGGCGGCGCGGCCAGCAGCAGGGCTCCGTCGGTGACACCGGTGAGGACGAGCAGCGAGTCCACCTCGCCGTTGAACGCCCCCTCGATGTCGGTGTCCAGCCGGTCCCCGACCACCAACGGCCGCTCGGCACCGGTCCGCAGAATCGTCTCCCGGTGCATCGGCGGCAACGGCTTGCCCGCGACCTGCGGCTCGGCCCCGGTCGCGATCCGCACGACCTCCACCGCGGCGCCGTTGCCCGGAGCGATCCCGCGCCCGCTCGGAATCGTCAGGTCGGTGTTGGACGCGAACCACGGCACCCCGCGCGCGACCGCGTAACTGGCCTCCGCGAACCTCCCCCAGGGCAGATCCGGCCCGCCGAAGCCCTGCACCACGGCCGCCGGATCGTCGTCCGCCGACTCCACGGGCTCAAGACCCCGCTCCCGCAGCGCCACCCGCAACCCCTCGCCACCGATGACGAGCACCCGCGCCCCCGCCGGAACCTGCTCACTGATCAGCCGCGCGACCGCCTGCGCGGAGGTGATCACGTCGTCGGCCCCCGTCGGTATCCCCAACTCGGTGAGGTGATCGGCGACGGTGTCCGGCGTCCGCAGGGCGTTGTTGGTGACGTACGCGAGATGCATACCCCCCTCCCGCGCGGTGGCGAGCGACTCGACGGCGTGCGCGATCGCGTTGCCGCCCGCATACACCACCCCGTCGAGATCGAGCAGCGCGGTGTCGTACGCCTCGCTCAGGGCCAGTCCACTGCCCTCGGGCCTCGTCCTCACGCGCTGGCTCATTCCGCATCGCTCCCAGTTAGACGGCTTTCCCCCGATCATCCCCCATGCCACTGACACCCGTACGATGCCGGGATGAACACAGCAGGTCACCCGGAAGCAACGGCGCGCCGAGGCCTGGAACTCACCCCGTTCCGAGGCCTGCGCTACGACCCCGACCGGGTCGGCAGCCTCGCCGCCGTCACCTCCCCGCCGTACGACGTCGTGGTCCGCCCCGACGGCCTGCACCAGCTCCAGTCGAACGACCCGTACAACATCGTCCGGCTGATCCTCCCGCAGGCGACGACCCCGGCCGAGCGCAACGCACAGGCGGCCCGCACCCTGCGCGGCTGGCTGTCCGAGGGCATCCTGGCCGCCGACCCCGAACCCGGCCTGTACGTCTACGAACAGCAGGACGGCGCCGGCCTCCTCCAACGCGGGATCATAGGGACCCTGCTCCTGTCGGAGCCCTCAGAGGGTGTGGTCCTGCCACACGAGGACGTCATGCCCCATGTGGTCGCCGACCGCGCGGCTCTGATGCGCGCCACCTCGGCGAACCTCGAGCCCCTGCTCCTCACCTATCGCGGCAACGGCACGGAGTCCGTCACGACGACCGCGATCGAGCGCGCCGCCGAACAGCCCCCGCTCCTCGCCACCACCACCGAGGACGGCTACAGCCACCGCCTGTGGTCGATCACCGACCCGGCGGACGTGGCCCGCATCCAGTCGGACCTGGCCCGGCACCAGGCCCTCATCGCCGACGGCCACCACCGCTGGGCGACCTACCGCCGTCTACGCGCGGAGCACCCCTCCCCCAGCCCCTGGGACCACGGCCTGGTCCTCCTGGTCGACACGGCCCGCTACCCCCTGCGCGTCCGCGCCATCCACCGCCTCCTGCACAACCTCCCGGTGGCACGGGCCCTCGCGCCCCTGGAGGGCCTCTTCCGTGTCAGCCGTCTCGAGGTCGGCCTGGCGGAAGCCCTCGACACCCTCGCCGACGCGGCCTGCGCGGGCAACGCCTTCCTCCTCGCCGGCGACGGTGCCTTCCACCTGGTGGACCGCCCGGCCCCGGACCTGCTGGCCCGCACGATCCCCACGGACCGCCCCACCGCCTGGCGCACCCTGGACGCGACGGTCCTGCACGCCGCCCTCCTCGCCCACGTCTGGCACATCCCCGAGGACGACCCCGCCCGCATCGCCTACATCCACGACACGGCGGCCACGGTCGAGAAGGCGGAACGCGACGGCGGCACGGCGGTCCTCATGCACCCGGTCCGCGAGGAGGTCGTCCGCGACCTCGCCCGCCAGGGCGTCACCATGCCCCGCAAGTCCACGTCCTTCGGCCCGAAACCGGCCTCGGGCCTGGTCCTGCGCGCACTGGACGTCTGACACGATCCCTGACACGAAAAAGGGGCGGGATCTCCAGGATCCCGCCCCTTGCTCATCGAACCGCGCGTGCGTCAGTCCTTGAGGTCGCCCTCATCGTCCTCGACGTCGTCTTCTTCTACGACCTTCTCGGCGCCCTCGGTGTCAGCCTCGACCTCGTCCTCGTCCTCTGCGAAGGCGTCGACGAACTCGACCCCGTCCAACTCGGCGAGCCGGTCGGAGGCGTCGGTGCTGCCGTCCTTGTCGGACTCCACGGCCTTGGCGAACCACTCGCGCGCCTCGTCCTCCCGACCGGCGGCGAGCAGCGCGTCTGCGTACGCGTACCGCAGCCGCGCGGTCCACGGCTGCACCGAGTTGGAGGCCAGCTCGGGGCTCTGCAGCGTCACGATGGCCGCGTCCAGCTGCCCCATGTCACGCCGGGCACCGGCGGCGACGAGCCGCATCTCGACCTGCCCGGCCTTGTCGAGCTTGTGCACCTCGGGCGCACCGGCCATGTCCAGCGCCTTCTCCGGCCGCCCGAGCCCACGCTCGCAGTCGGCCATGACGGGCCACAGCTCCACGTTCCCGGTCATCCGCCGCGCGGCCCGGAACTCGGCGAGCGCCTCGCTGTACTTCTGGTTGGCGTACGCCGCGAACCCGGCCGCCTCGCGTACGGTGGCGACACGCGACGCCAGCCGCAGGGCCACCTTGGAGTAGCCGTACGCACCCTCGGGGTCCTCGTCGATGAGCCGCGCGACCATCACCAGGTTCTTGGCGACATCCTCCGCGAGCCCCTTCGGCAGGCTCTGCAGCTCCTGCCGTACGTCCTTGTCGATCTCGTCGCCCGTGACGTCCTCGGGGATCGGCAGCCGCTTGATCGGCTCGCGGTCGCGGTCCCGCTCGTCACGGAAACGCCCGCCACCGCCACGGCGGTCGTCGCCACCGCGCCGGTCGTCCCGCCCACGGAACCCACCGGGCCGCCCGCCACGGTCGTCCCTACGGGGGCCGCCACCACGCCCACCGCGGTCGTCCCTGCGGTCGTCCCGACGGTCGTCGCGCCGGAAGCCACCACGCTCACCACCACGGCTGTCGTCACGCCGGCCGTAGCCGCCGCCACTCCGGTTGTCATCACGACGGAAACCACCACGCTCACCACGGTGGTCGTCCCGCCGGTCATTGTCCCGACGGAAGCCACCGCGGTCCCCGCGGTCGTCACTCCGGCGGTCATCGCGACGGTCGTCACGGCGATCGTCGCGGCGATCGTAACTGCCGCGGTTGTCGTCGCGCCGGAAGCCACCGCGATCACCACGATCGCCGCGGTCGTCCCGACGGAAGCCGCGGTCCCGGTCGTCCCCACGGGGGCCACGGTCGCGGTCGTCGCGCCGGCCGTAGCCACCGCCGCCACCACGGTTGTCGTCCCGCCGGTCGTTGTCACGGCGGAAGCCACCACGGTCGTCGCGACGGTCGTCACGGCGTCCGTACCCACCGCCGCGGTTGTCGTCGCGGCGCTCTACACGCTCGCCCCGGCCGCCGCGGTCATCACGGTCATCACGGCGGAAGGCAGGCCGGTCACCGTCGCGCCGGAACCCACGGTCACGGTCGTCGCGGCGCGGCCCGGCCGGCCGGTCATCACGACGGAACGCGGGACGAGGTCCGCGGTCGTCGCCACGGGGAGCACGGTCGCGGTCGTCGCGCCGGCCGTAGCCACCGCGGTTGTCACCACCGCGATTGTCGTCGCGACGGAAGCCACCGCGATCCGCACGGTCACCGCGGTCATCCCGCCGACCGTAGCCACCGCCACGGTTGTCGTCACGACGGCCGTAACCGCCGCCGCCACCTCCAGCGCGGTTACCGCCGCGGTCACCGGCACCGCGGTCGTTGTCGCGACGGTCGTTGTCGCGGCGGAAGCCGCCACGTTCACCACGGTCCCCTCGGTAACCGCCGCGATCGCCACGATCACCACTGTCCCGTCGCCGCTGGTCGCGCTCCGGTCGATCGTCGGGAGAGTTGGTGGACATGGTGACTCCTGTCTTCGGTACCGCAAGCATTCTAAAAACAAAAGGACCCCTGGTCCCAGCTGAACGCTGGGACCAGGGGTCCTCCAAAGATTGTTCGGCGGTGTCCTACTCTCCCACAGGGTCCCCCCTGCAGTACCATCGGCGCTGTAAGGCTTAGCTTCCGGGTTCGGAATGTAACCGGGCGTTTCCCTCACGCTATGACCACCGAAACCCTAATGGTTTCGAGCGAACAAGCACACTCTTCTGTTGTGTGGTTCAGCTCTAAGCCGACAACCGTTCGTTGTCTCAGAACTAACACAGTGGACGCGAGCAAATATGGACAAGCCCTCGGCCTATTAGTACCGGTCACCTCCAGCGGTTACCCGCCTTCCAGATCCGGCCTATCAACCCAGTCGTCTACTGGGAGCCTTAACCCCTCAAAGGGGGTGGGAATACTCATCTCGAAGCAGGCTTCCCGCTTAGATGCTTTCAGCGGTTATCCCTCCCGAACGTAGCCAACCAGCCATGCCCTTGGCAGAACAACTGGCACACCAGAGGTTCGTCCGTCCCGGTCCTCTCGTACTAGGGACAGCCCTTCTCAATATTCCTACGCGCACAGCGGATAGGGACCGAACTGTCTCACGACGTTCTAAACCCAGCTCGCGTACCGCTTTAATGGGCGAACAGCCCAACCCTTGGGACCGACTCCAGCCCCAGGATGCGACGAGCCGACATCGAGGTGCCAAACCATCCCGTCGATATGGACTCTTGGGGAAGATCAGCCTGTTATCCCCGGGGTACCTTTTATCCGTTGAGCGACGGCGCTTCCACAAGCCACCGCCGGATCACTAGTCCCGACTTTCGTCCCTGCTCGACCCGTCGGTCTCACAGTCAAGCTCCCTTGTGCACTTACACTCAACACCTGATTACCAACCAGGCTGAGGGAACCTTTGGGCGCCTCCGTTACCCTTTAGGAGGCAACCGCCCCAGTTAAACTACCCATCAGACACTGTCCCTGATCCGGATCACGGACCCAGGTTAGACATCCAGCACGACCAGACTGGTATTTCAACGACGACTCCACAACCACTGGCGTGGCTGCTTCAAAGTCTCCCAGCTATCCTACACAAGCCGAACCGAACACCAATATCAAACTGTAGTAAAGGTCCCGGGGTCTTTCCGTCCTGCTGCGCGAAACGAGCATCTTTACTCGTAGTGCAATTTCACCGGGCCTATGGTTGAGACAGTCGAGAAGTCGTTACGCCATTCGTGCAGGTCGGAACTTACCCGACAAGGAATTTCGCTACCTTAGGATGGTTATAGTTACCACCGCCGTTTACTGGCGCTTAAGTTCTCAGCTTCGCCACACCGAAATGTGACTAACCGGTCCCCTTAACGTTCCAGCACCGGGCAGGCGTCAGTCCGTATACATCGCCTTACGGCTTCGCACGGACCTGTGTTTTTAGTAAACAGTCGCTTCTCGCTGGTCTCTGCGGCCACCCCCAGCTCACCAAGTAAATTGGATCACCAGGTGTGGCCCCCCTTCTCCCGAAGTTACGGGGGCATTTTGCCGAGTTCCTTAACCATAGTTCACCCGAACGCCTCGGTATTCTCTACCTGACCACCTGAGTCGGTTTAGGGTACGGGCCGCCATGAAACTCGCTAGAGGCTTTTCTCGACAGCATAGGATCATCCACTTCACCACAATCGGCTCGGCATCAGGTCTCAGACACATGAGTGGCGGATTTGCCTACCACTCGTCCTACACCCTTACCCCGGGACAACCACCGCCCGGGATGGACTACCTTCCTGCGTCACCCCATCACTCACCTACTGCAAGTCTGGTTCGTCGGCTCCACCACTCCCCTTTGCCCGAAGGCTCCGGGGCGGCTTCACGGACTTAGCATCGCCTGGTTCGATGTTTGACGCTTCACAGCGGGTACCGGAATATCAACCGGTTATCCATCGACTACGCCTGTCGGCCTCGCCTTAGGTCCCGACTTACCCTGGGCAGATCAGCTTGACCCAGGAACCCTTAGTCAATCGGCGCACACGTTTCCCACGTGTGTATCGCTACTCATGCCTGCATTCTCACTCGTGAACCGTCCACCACTGCCTTCCGGCGCAGCTTCACCCGGCACACGACGCTCCCCTACCCATCCATACAGGCGTTGGCCCTGTTGTATGAATGACACGACTTCGGCGGTACGCTTGAGCCCCGCTACATTGTCGGCGCGGAATCACTAGACCAGTGAGCTATTACGCACTCTTTCAAGGGTGGCTGCTTCTAAGCCAACCTCCTGGTTGTCTCTGCGACTCCACATCCTTTCCCACTTAGCGTACGCTTAGGGGCCTTAGTCGATGCTCTGGGCTGTTTCCCTCTCGACCATGGAGCTTATCCCCCACAGTCTCACTGCCGCGCTCTCACTTACCGGCATTCGGAGTTTGGCTAAGGTCAGTAACCCGGTAGGGCCCATCGCCTATCCAGTGCTCTACCTCCGGCAAGAAACACACGACGCTGCACCTAAATGCATTTCGGGGAGAACCAGCTATCACGGAGTTTGATTGGCCTTTCACCCCTAACCACAGGTCATCCCCCAGGTTTTCAACCCTGGTGGGTTCGGTCCTCCACGAAGTCTTACCTCCGCTTCAACCTGCCCATGGCTAGATCACTCCGCTTCGGGTCTTGAGCGTGCTACTGAAACGCCCTATTCGGACTCGCTTTCGCTACGGCTACCCCACCCGGGTTAACCTCGCAACACACCGCAAACTCGCAGGCTCATTCTTCAAAAGGCACGCAGTCACGAGACGAAGCACAAGTGCTCCGTCCGACGCTCCCACGGCTTGTAGGCACACGGTTTCAGGTACTATTTCACTCCGCTCCCGCGGTACTTTTCACCATTCCCTCACGGTACTATCCGCTATCGGTCACCAGGGAATATTTAGGCTTAGCGGGTGGTCCCGCCAGATTCACACGGGATTTCTCGGGCCCCGTGCTACTTGGGTGTCTCTCAAACGAGCCGCTGACGTTTCGACTACGGGGGTCTTACCCTCTACGCCGGACCTTTCGCATGTCCTTCGCCTACATCAACGGTTTCTGACTCGTCCCACGGCCGGCAGACCGTGGAAGAGAGATCCCACAACCCCGCATGCGCAACCCCTGCCGGGTCTCACACGCATACGGTTTGGCCTCATCCGGTTTCGCTCGCCACTACTCCCGGAATCACGGTTGTTTTCTCTTCCTGCGGGTACTGAGATGTTTCACTTCCCCGCGTTCCCTCCACACTGCCTATGTGTTCAGCAGCGGGTGACAGCCCATGACGACTGCCGGGTTTCCCCATTCGGAAACCCCCGGATCAAAGCCTGGTTGACGACTCCCCGGGGACTATCGTGGCCTCCCACGTCCTTCATCGGTTCCTGGTGCCAAGGCATCCACCGTGCGCCCTTAAAAACTTGGCCACAGATGCTCGCGTCCACTGTGCAGTTCTCAAACAACGACCAGCCACCCATCACCCCGGAGCTTCACTCCGAGTGCACTGGGGCCGGCATCACGAGGGGGTTCATTCCCTCAGACACCCAACAGCGTGCCCGACACACTCCCCGCTTCCCTCAACGTTCCACGCTCCGAAGAGCAGTACTAGAAGGAGAAGACGATCAAGTGTGCCGAATAATCAACGTTCCACCCATGAGCAACCACCGTCGAACGTTTGCCGACGTAATGGCCCTGGACCACCAAGCAAGCTTGGCGGCCTAGATGCTCCTTAGAAAGGAGGTGATCCAGCCGCACCTTCCGGTACGGCTACCTTGTTACGACTTCGTCCCAATCGCCAGTCCCACCTTCGACAGCTCCCTCCCACAAGGGGTTGGGCCACCGGCTTCGGGTGTTACCGACTTTCGTGACGTGACGGGCGGTGTGTACAAGGCCCGGGAACGTATTCACCGCAGCAATGCTGATCTGCGATTACTAGCAACTCCGACTTCATGGGGTCGAGTTGCAGACCCCAATCCGAACTGAGACAGGCTTTTTGAGATTCGCTCCACCTCACGGTATCGCAGCTCATTGTACCTGCCATTGTAGCACGTGTGCAGCCCAAGACATAAGGGGCATGATGACTTGACGTCGTCCCCACCTTCCTCCGAGTTGACCCCGGCGGTCTCCTGTGAGTCCCCGTCACCCCGAAGGGCACGCTGGCAACACAGGACAAGGGTTGCGCTCGTTGCGGGACTTAACCCAACATCTCACGACACGAGCTGACGACAGCCATGCACCACCTGTACACCGACCACAAGGGGGCGACCATCTCTGGCCGTTTCCGGTGTATGTCAAGCCTTGGTAAGGTTCTTCGCGTTGCGTCGAATTAAGCCACATGCTCCGCTGCTTGTGCGGGCCCCCGTCAATTCCTTTGAGTTTTAGCCTTGCGGCCGTACTCCCCAGGCGGGGAACTTAATGCGTTAGCTGCGGCACCGACGACGTGGAATGTCGCCAACACCTAGTTCCCACCGTTTACGGCGTGGACTACCAGGGTATCTAATCCTGTTCGCTCCCCACGCTTTCGCTCCTCAGCGTCAGTAATGGCCCAGAGATCCGCCTTCGCCACCGGTGTTCCTCCTGATATCTGCGCATTTCACCGCTACACCAGGAATTCCGATCTCCCCTACCACACTCTAGCCTGCCCGTATCGAATGCAGACCCGGGGTTAAGCCCCGGGCTTTCACACCCGACGTGACAAGCCGCCTACGAGCTCTTTACGCCCAATAATTCCGGACAACGCTTGCGCCCTACGTATTACCGCGGCTGCTGGCACGTAGTTAGCCGGCGCTTCTTCTGCAGGTACCGTCACTTGCGCTTCTTCCCTGCTGAAAGAGGTTTACAACCCGAAGGCCGTCATCCCTCACGCGGCGTCGCTGCATCAGGCTTGCGCCCATTGTGCAATATTCCCCACTGCTGCCTCCCGTAGGAGTCTGGGCCGTGTCTCAGTCCCAGTGTGGCCGGTCGCCCTCTCAGGCCGGCTACCCGTCGTCGCCTTGGTGAGCCGTTACCTCACCAACAAGCTGATAGGCCGCGGGCTCATCCTTCACCGCCGGAGCTTTCAACCACCCAAGATGCCTTGGGCAGTGGTATCCGGTATTAGACCCCGTTTCCAGGGCTTGTCCCAGAGTGAAGGGCAGATTGCCCACGTGTTACTCACCCGTTCGCCACTAATCCCCACCGAAGTGGTTCATCGTTCGACTTGCATGTGTTAAGCACGCCGCCAGCGTTCGTCCTGAGCCAGGATCAAACTCTCCGTGAATGTTTACCGGATATCCGGTGCACACATCACGAGAGCGGAACCACCACCGGAATAAGGTGATGATTCTCAGCGTCCTCGCTGTGTTTTCTTCAAAGGAACCTCGCCCCAGCCGAATGGCCGGAGACGGGGTATCAACATATCTGGCGTTGATTTTTGGCACGCTGTTGAGTTCTCAAGGAACGGACGCTTCCTTTGTACTCACCCTCTCGGGCTTTCCTCCGGGCTTTTCCCTTCGGTCTTGCGTTTCCGACTCTATCAGATCCTTTCGGGCCTGATTCCCTGTCGGCGGGGCCTTTCGACATTCACTACGTTAGACCATTCCCGCCGCAACTCATAATCGAGTTCCGCGAGTTCGAATTCGGGCATGCGGGCACGCCGAAATCGTCCCCGCCGAGGGGATGTCATAGGTAGTGGTTTGGCCGCTTCCGGCTGCTGGCGATTGCCGTACCCGGGTCAAGCGGCTCGGGCTACGTTACGCATCTTCCAAGAGCGAGTCAACTTGAGCGGCGCCTAGGGACATGGGCCCGATAGGGGCTCACCGTCGGGTCGTTGGCAACCCAGAAACGCCAGGGGTGGACGCCCCCTTCGCCGGCCACTCCCGTGCGCGGACCGCTGAGTACCTGGTCGGAGGGGACCGGGGTGCCGGTGAGCACCCTCAGGGGGGTCTCGTCCGTGGCGCAGGCGTCCGTGCCGTCCAGGGCCCGGTCCACGCCCAGGGCGGTGGCCAGGCGGGCCGGCCCTTTGGCCAGTTCTTTGTCATTTCGGGCCGAGAGTCGACGTTTGCGGGCCAGCTCCGTGCCTTCGAGGACCTCGCCGGCCCGGAGCAGGACGGCGCTCGCCCGTCCTGCTTCCCCACAGACGAGGTTCATGCAGAACCACATGCCGTAGGTGAAGTAGACGTACACATGTCCGGGCGGACCGAACATCACGCCGTTGCGGGCCGTGCGGCCGCGATAGGCGTGGGAGCCGGGGTCGTTCTGGCCGTCGTAGGCCTCGACCTCCGTGATGCGGAGCACGATCGGACCGTCCGGGGTGGTCCGGACGAGGAGGCGGCCGAGGAGATCGGGGGCGACCTCCAGTACGGGGCGGTCGAAGAACTCTCGTGTCAGTGGCGTACGGTCCGGGGGCGTGATCATGGCGTACGAGCGTAGTCCAGACGGGTGTGTGCCAAGGGGTGGTCAAGGGTCCGTCCGCTTGCCAGGGTGATGGCGCGGAACCGACCACGGCCGGATCGCGTTTGTAGGGATCAGGAATCCGCGCGTTCTAAGAGGAGAGACATGGCGTTCAAGAAGCTGCTCGCGAGCCTGGGGGCCGGTGGGGCTTCGGTGGAGACGGTGCTGACCGAGGTCAACGTCGTCCCGGGTGGTGTCGTCCAGGGCGAGGTGCGGATCCAGGGCGGGTCCGTGGACCAGGAGATCGAGGGGCTGTCGGTCGGGCTCCAGGCCAGGGTCGAGGTGGAGAGCGGCGACCAGGAGTACAAGCAGGACATCGAGTTCACGAAGGTCTCGCTCGGCGGTGCCTTCACGCTTCAGGCGAACGCGGTGCACGCGGTGCCGTTCGGTCTGGAGATCCCCTGGGAGACGCCGATCACGATGATCGACGGCCAGGCGCTGCGCGGAATGAACGTCGGTGTCACGACCGAGCTGGCGATCGCGCGTGCCGTGGACTCCGGTGACCTCGACCCGGTCAACGTGCACCCGCTGCCGGCGCAGAAGGCGATCCTGGACGCGTTCATGCAGCTCGGCTTCCGCTTCAAGAACGCTGACCTGGAGCGCGGTCACATCCGTGGGACCCGGCAGCAGCTGCCGTTCTACCAGGAGATCGAGTTCTTCCCGCCGCAGCAGTACCGCGGGCTCAACCAGGTCGAGTTGAGCTTTGTGGCGGACGGCCACGCGATGGACGTCGTGCTGGAGATGGACAAGAAGCCGGGGCTGTTCAGCGAGGGCAGTGACACCTTCCGGTCCTTCCAGGTGGGTCTGCACGACTACCAGAGCACCGACTGGGCCGGGTACCTCAACCAGTGGCTGTCCGAGGTCGGCAGCAGGCGCAACTGGTTCTAGGCTCGGAACTGCTGATTCCGCAGATCGACCAGGAGGTACCGAGGTGACCGAGCTCAAGCGGCGGCCGCTCCCCCATGACTTCCATCCGCCCGTGCCGTCGTTCACGGTGACGAGTGAGGATGTCGCCGAGGGTGCGACGCTCAAGGACGCTCAGGTCTACGCGGCCGGGAACACCTCTCCGCAGCTGCGCTGGGAGGGTTTCCCGCCGGAGACCAAGAGCTTCGCCGTGACCTGCTACGACCCCGACGCGCCCACGGGCAGCGGGTTCTGGCACTGGGTCGTGTTCGACATTCCGGCCTCGGTGACCGAGCTGCCGGTGGGTGCGGGCAGCGGGAAGTTCGAGGGTCTGCCGGAGGGTGCCGTACAGGCGCGGAACGACTACGGGTCGAAGGACTTCGGTGGGGCCGCTCCGCCGCCCGGGGACGGGCCGCACCGGTACGTCTTCACCGTGTACGCGGTGGACCAGGAGAAGCTCGGGCCGGATTCCGATGCTTCTCCCGCCGTTGTGGGCTTCAACCTGCGGTTCCACGCGATCGCGCGTGCCCAGTTGATCGGTGAGTACGAGGTGCCCGCCGAAGACTGACGTTCAACGAGCGTTTGCCCGCCTCTGGTCTTGGAATTGATCAGGGGCGGGCACTTTTTATTGCGTTGTCCATCTCGGCGTGCCCGGCCAGAGTTGATCCAAGCCCAAGCCCGCCAGGGGGTGGGCCGGTACGCAACGGGAGGTGGGCTGGTCATGCGGGAGACGCTGGTACTGAACGCGAGCTTTGAGCCGCTGTCGACGGTGACGTTGAATCGAGCCGTCGTTCTGGTGCTTCAGGACAAGGCCGTCGTCGAGCAGTCCCACCCCGAACTGCGCATGCGCGGAGCCGCGGTCGACATACCGGCGCCTCGGGTGATCAGGTTGTGCAGGTATGTACGGGTACCGTTCCGAAGACAAGCCCCGTGGTCCCGGCGGGGTGTTCTGGTGCGTGACCGGCACAGGTGCGCGTACTGCGGGCGGCGGGCGACGACTGTGGACCATGTGGTGCCGCGGTCTCAGGGTGGTCAGGACACTTGGCTGAACACGGTGGCGTCCTGCGCGGAGGACAACCACCGTAAGGCGAACCGGACTCCGGCGGAGGCGGGGATGCCGTTGCTGCGGGAGCCGTTCGAGCCGACTCCTGCTGACGCGATGCTGTTGTCCTTGGGGCACGAGGACTTCTCTGCGCTGCCGGAGTGGTTGGCCGGGGAGGCCGCCTAGTCGTCTGCCGGGATCGGCTGCGTTGCGGCTGAGGGTCCGTTGTGGCTGGTCGCGCAGTTCCCCGCGCCCCTGGGTGGGTGCGGGGAACCTTGCTTTTCCGGACTGTCAGTCGATCTTCGGGGTCTCTCGGCGTTCTGCTCCCGCGTTGCCGCCGTTCGAGCCGCCGCCCATGCCGCCGAAGTTGCCCATGGCGCCGGAGAGGCCCTTGAGGGCGTCGCCGATTTCGCTGGGGACGATCCAGAGCTTGTTGGCGTCGCCTTCGGCGATCTTGGGGAGCATCTGGAGGTACTGGTAGGAGAGGAGCTTCTGGTCGGGGTCGCCGGCGTGGATGGCCTCGAAGACCGTGCGGACCGCCTGGGCCTCGCCTTCCGCGCGCAGGGCCGCGGCCTTGGCCTCACCCTCGGCGCGCAGGATCTGGGACTGCTTCTCACCCTCGGCGGTGAGGATCGCGGCCTGGCGCGTACCTTCGGCGGTGAGGATCGCGGCGCGCTTGTCACGGTCGGCGCGCATCTGCTTCTCCATCGAGTCCTGGATGGAGGTCGGGGGCTCGATCGCCTTCAGCTCCACGCGGTTGACGCGGATGCCCCACTTGCCGGTGGCCTCGTCGAGGACTCCGCGCAGGGCCGCGTTGATCTCCTCGCGGGAGGTCAGGGTCCGCTCCAGGTCCATGCCACCGATGATGTTGCGGAGGGTGGTGACGGTGAGCTGCTCGATGGCCTGGATGTAGCTGGCGACCTCGTAGGTCGCGGCCCGCGCGTCGGTCACCTGGTAGTAGATGACGGTGTCGATGTTGACGACCAGGTTGTCCTGGGTGATCACCGGCTGCGGCGGGAACGGCACGACCTGTTCACGCAGGTCGATGCGGTTGCGGATGGTGTCTATGAACGGGACCACGATGTTGAGGCCCGCGTTGAGGGTCCGCGTGTAGCGGCCGAAGCGCTCGACGATGGCGGCGCTCGCCTGCGGGATGACCTGGATCGTCTTGATCAGGGCGATGAAGACCAACACCACCAGAATGATCAAGACGATGATGACCGGTTCCATCGTGCTCCCCGTGCCCTTCTCCGCCTCGGCGTTTTCGGAAGATCTTATGGTTGTTGAAGATCTTGCTGGTCGAGTCTGACAGACCGTCGTGCAACTCGTGGTGCGTTCGGTTCAGTTGCATCCTGCGAGGTCACATGACGATCGCGGTCGCTCCCTCGATGTCCACGACATCCACTTCCTGGCCCACGTCGTAGGCCCGGTCGGTGTCGAGAGCGCGCGCCGACCAGACCTCTCCGGCGAGCTTGATCCGGCCGCCCGCGCTGTCGACGCGCTCCAGGACGACGGCCTGTTTCCCCTTCAGGGCGTCGATTCCCGTGACGAGTTCGGGTCGCTGCGAGCGATGCCGGGTCGCGATGGGCCGTACGACGGCGATGAGGGCCACCGAGACGACGACGAAGACGAGCACCTGGACCACGACGTCACCGCCCAGCCCGGCCGCGACCGCTGCCGCGACGGCGCCGACCGCGAGCATGCCGAATTCCGGCATCGCGGTCACCACGAGCGGGATTCCGAGCGCTGCCGCGCCGACGAGCCACCACACCCATGCGTCGATGTCGTTCACGGGCTCATGGTAGGTCCGGGGGTACCGCCTCCGACAGGGCGCGATGGCGCCCGGAGGGGCTTCTTACCCGTGTTTTTGCGGGTACTTCACTTGATCACGACAGCGGGAGGCCCTGCGCGGTCCAGCGGTCGCCGACCTGCTCGACGACGAGGGGGAGGCCGAAGCACATGGAGAGGTTGCGGGAGGTGAGTTCGAGTTCCAGGGGGCCGGCGGCGAGCACCTTGCCCTGGCGGATCATGAGGACGTGGGTGAAGCCGGGGGCGATCTCCTCGACGTGGTGGGTGACCATCAGCATCGAGGGGGCGATCGGGTCGCGGGCGAGCCGGCCGAGGCGCCGGACCAGGTCCTCGCGGCCGCCGAGGTCGAGGCCGGCGGCGGGTTCGTCGAGGAGGAGCAGCTCGGGGTCGGTCATCAGGGCGCGGGCGATGAGGGTGCGCTTGCGCTCGCCCTCGGAGAGGGTGCCGAACTTGCGGTCCAGGTAGTCGCTCATGCCGAGGCGGTCGAGGAAGGCACGCGCGCGCTGCTCGTCGATGTCCTCGTACTCCTCCTGCCAGCCGGCGGTCATGCCGTACGCCGCCGTCAGCACGGTCTCCAGGACGGTCTGGCGCTTGGGGAGCTTGTCGGCCATGGCGATGCCGGCCATGCCGATGCGGGGGCGCAGTTCGAAGACGTCGGTGCCGGGCTTGCCGAGGGTCTCGCCGAGGATGGTGGCGGTGCCCTTGCTGGGGTAGAGGTAGCTGGACGCGAGGTTCAGGAGCGTGGTCTTGCCGGCGCCGTTGGGGCCGAGGATGACCCAGCGCTCGCCCTCCTTGACCGACCAGGAGACCTGGTCCACCAGAGCCCGGTCCTCACGGACCACGGATACGTCCTGAAGCTCCAGAACATCGCTCATGAGCGCGTTGTCTCCCCTTGCAGTGTGACGGTGTCGACGTCTCGGCTGTCGCGTGCGCGCTTTTGGGCGCAGCCCTCGATGAAATCTACGCCACCGGCCGCGCGCTCCGGTCCATCGGTCCGGTCCTTAGGCTGGGGGCATGCTCTCGGAACCGCGCTCTGGACGTCTTGCCGCTTGGGGAAACGGTCTTTTGGCCGGACTTGTCTCGCCCGACGACGCCGTACTGGCGATCGTCGGTGACGATGCCGTGCACCGGGTGGAGGGGCTGCCCGGGGAGGCTTCGCCGGTCGGCCTCACCCTGGCGCTCGGGCGGCTGAGGTCGCTCGGGGTCACCGGGCTGCGGGTCGCGCTGCCCGCGCCCGGGCATCCGCTGGGGCTGAGCGGGCCGCCGGAGTTCAACGCGCGGGCGCTGGAGGCGGAGGAGGCGGTGATCTGTCACGGCGCCGCGCTGGGCCTGGTGCCTGAGGTGTACGAGGCCGGGCCCTCGGGTGATGTCCATGTCGAGGTGACCTGGCACGTGCTGCCGGTGCGGGAGGCTCCGCCGGCGGACGTGCCCTCGCTGGGAGAGGCGGAGCGGGAGCTCGCGGAGGCCCTGCGGGAGGCGACGGAGGTGTTGTCGCGGCTGGACGTGGCGGGGTCGGGGCCGGTGGCGGAGGCGGCGATCGGGGCGTACCGGGCTCGGGCCGAGCGGGGGCGGGAGGTGTTGGCGCCGGGGTATCCGCCGCGCGCTGTGCGGGTGTTGGAGCTCGCGCAGCGGGTGGGGTTGCTGGTGTCGCTGGCGTACGAGAACGGGCATGGGGGTGCGGTGAGTTCCGCGGAGATGCGGGCGCGGGGAGAGGCGTTGCGGCCGGTGGAGCGGACGGCTCGGCGGGCGCAGGTGGCTGCGTACAACGCGTATGTGGAGGAGTTGGAGCGGGGGGTGCGGTGAGTGTGCGGGCGCGTCGTGGCTGGTCGCGCAGTTCCCCGCGCCCCTGAAAGCCGGGCTCAGCTGTAGCGACTCAGGGGCGCGGGGAACTGCGCGAGCAACCCCCACCGGCCTGCAGCCGGACCACCGGCCCCAGCCAACGCCAAGGGCCCCTCAGGTCGCCGTTGACTTGAGGGGCCCTCCGGTTCAGACCCGACGTCAGTCGTTCGCACCGGCGTTGCCGAACGCCGGGTTCAGCAGGGCGATCAGGTTCGCCGTGTTGCCGACCACGTTGACGGGGACGTGGACCGGAACCTGGACGACGTTGCCCGAGCCGACGCCCGGCGACTTCACGGCCGCGGCGTCGGCACCCGCGTCGGCGACAGCGGCACCGGCGGCGGCACCCGTGGCGATACCGGCGACGGTGATGGCCACGGCGGCCTTCTTGGCGATGTTCATGGGAAGCGTTCCTCCTGCGTTCGCGGATCCGACCCGGCCGCGGGTCGTGAGCTGATCAACGTGGAGGGGCTGCGGGACGGTACGGAGAGCCTCGCAGGACTGCCCGTTCGGGCCATTCGCCCGACAAGCGGACCGGCCTCCCGGACGCGTGGCGCGTCCGGGAGGCCGAAGTCACTGCCCGCTGAAGGCGGGGAGTCAGTGGTTGATGCCGAGGTTGCCGAAGGCGGGGTTCAGCACACCGATGACGTTCACGCTGTTGCCCACGGCGTTCACCGGGACGTGCACCGGGGCCTGGACGAGGTTGCCCGAGACGACGCCGGGCGAGCCCACGGCCTTGCCGTCGGCGTGCGCGCCCTCGGTGGCGGAGGCCATACCGGCACCGGCGGCGATCAGCCCGCCGGCCACCATCGTCACGGCCGCTGCCTTCTTCAGGTTCTTCACTGCTGAGCCCTCCCTAGCGATTGCCGCGGCAGTCGCCGCGGCACGCCCTGGAGAACGGCGGAGATCGACAGAGGTTGCGCCGTCCGGGGGACATTCCCACGACGGTATGAATCTCACTCCGGAGCGGAACCCTCCGTATTGCCGCTCAGCGCGTGGATCAACCGGCCATACCGTGGCGCACCGCCCAGAGCGCGGCCTGTGTGCGGTCCGCCAGGTCGAGCTTCATCAGGATGTTCGAGACGTGGGTCTTGACGGTCTTCTCGGAGAGGACCAGCGCGCGGGCGATCTCCCGGTTGGAGCGGCCGTCCGCGATCAGTCCGAGCACCTCGCGCTCCCGCTCGGTGAGCGAACCGCCTCTGCCCTGGCCGGAGTTGTTCTCCTCCTGGGACAGCAGGGCGCCCGCAACCTCGGGTTGGAGCAGGATGTGGCCGGCGTGGACGGAGCGGATGGCGCCGGCCAGGGCGTCGGGGTCCACGTCCTTGTAGACATATCCGGCGGCGCCCGCGCGCAGGGCCGGGACCACGGTGCGCTGTTCGGTGAAGCTGGTGACGATGAGCACGCGCGCGGGGTTGTCGAGTTCGCGGAGTCGGCGCAGGGCGTCGATGCCGTCCATGCCCGGCATCTTGACGTCCATGAGGACGACGTCGGGTTTCAGTTCCTCGGCGCGCTCGACTCCCTCGGCGCCGTCGGCGGCCTCGCCCACGACCTCTATGTCGTCCTGCACTTCGAGGAAGGTGCGCAGCCCCCGGCGGACGACCTGGTGGTCGTCGACGAGCAGGACCCTGATCGCGTCAGCCACCGGGGACCTCCATCTCGATCGTGGTGCCCTTGCCGGGCGCCGATTCCACGGTCAGCGTGCCGCCGACCCCGCTGGTGCGGTCCCGCATGGAGACCAGGCCGAGGTGGCGTCCCGCGCGGCGGGTCGCCTTGGGTTCGAAGCCGCTGCCGTCGTCGGTCACCCTGAGGACGGCTCCGCTGCCCCGCCGGTCCAGGGTCACGTCGACGTGCTCGGCGCCCGAGTGCCGCAGCGCGTTGTGCAGGGCCTCCTGGGCGACGCGGAGCATGGCCTCCTCCTGGGAGGCGGGCAGTGCGCGGAAGTTGCGGGCGGCGAAGGTCACGCGGGCGGTGTGGGCGCGGTCCAGGACCTGGATCTGGGTGCGGAGGGTGGCGGTCAGGCCGTCCTCGTCGAGCGCGGCGGGGCGCAACTCGACCACGGCGGCGCGCAGTTCGTCGGCCGCCTCGGCGGCGAGCACGGCCACCTGGTGCAGTTCGCCCTTGGCGCGGGAGGGGTCGCGGTCGACGAGGGCCGCGGCGGCCTGGGCGGTCAGGCGCAGGGAGAAGAGCTTCTGGCTGACGGCGTCGTGCAGTTCGTGCGCGAGCCGGGAGCGCTCCTCGGCGATCGTGAGCTCGCGGCTGCGTTCGTAGAGGCGGGCGTTGGTGAGGGCGATCGCCGCGTGCTGGGCGAGGATGGAGAGGAGGTCCTCGTCCTCCTCGGTGAAGCCACAGCTGCCTTCCGGCTTGGGGCAGTTCTTGTTGGCCAGGAAGAGCGCGCCGATGACCTCGTCGCCGTCACGGATCGGCAGGCCCAGGAAGTCGACCATGTCGGGGTGGGCGGACGGCCAGCCCTCGAAGCGGGGGTCCTTGCGGACGTCCGCGAGGCGCTCCGGCCGGGCCTCGTGCAGCATCGCGGCGAGGATGCCGTGCTGGCGCGGGAGCGGGCCGATGGCCTTCCACTGCTCGTCGCTGACGCCGTCCACCACGAACTGCGCGAAGCCGCCGTGGTCGTCCGGGACGCCGAGGGCGGCGTACTGGGCGTCGAGCAGCTCGCGGGCCGAGGCGACGATCGTCTTGAGGACGTCACGCACCTCGAGATGCCTGCTCATGGCCAGTAGCGCGGAGCTCACCGCGGCGAGGCCGGACCGGGGACCTTGACTCATGCCCTCAGCGTACGGGCGGGGTGTGACAGTGCGGATCGGACCTGTGACCGCGCCCGACTAGGGCAACGGACCTAGGGCGAAGGGCCGCGCCGCTCTGCGGCCCGCGTCCGAGGCGGCGGGGCCGGAGCCGTTCCTACGTTGGGGGCACGCCCACCTGGAGGCGTGGACGACGAGGGGACGGATGTCATGCCGGTTGCGATCATCACGGGGGCCTCGAAGGGCCTGGGGCGGGCGCTCGCCGAGGCCCTTGCCGCGCGGGGCTGGGACCTGGTGCTCGACGCCAGGACGGCACAGGCCCTGAGCGAGACGGCGACCGCGCTCGCCGCGCACGGGCGCCGGGTCTCGGCCCTGCCCGGGGACGTCACGGATCCGGCGCACCGCTCCGAGCTGGTGGCCGCGGCCTGGAAGCTCGGCGGCGTCGATCTGCTGGTGAACAACGCGAGCGCGCTGGGCGCCGAGCCGCTGACGCGCCTCGAGGAGCTGCCTCTGGACGGGCTGCGCCGCGCGCTGGAGGTGAACGTCGTGGCCGCGCTGGGCCTGGTCCAGGAGGCGCTGCCGCTGCTGCGGGCGTCGGAGGCGGGCACGGTGATCGCGGTCAGTTCGGACGCCGCCGCCGAGGCGTACGAGACGTGGGGCGGCTACGGGGCGTCCAAGGCCGCCCTGGACCACCTCGCGGCGGTACTGGGCGAGGAGGAGCCGCGGCTGCGGGTGTGGGCCGTCGATCCCGGGGACATGGCGACCGACCTGTACGCGGCGGCCGTACCGGACGACAAGGAGCCGCGGCCGGAGCCGGCCGGTGTCGTGCCGGCTTTCCTGCGGCTGCTGGACGAGCGGCCGGCGAGTGGGCGGTACGGGGCTCCGGCGCTGTTGGAGGGGCGATGACGGTCGCGATGGGGGTTCCCCCGCACGGGCCCGTGCGACGGTGTGCGAGCGTGCCGGAGGAGCTGTCGGCGCGGGTGCCGGCCGAGCAGCGCGGGCCCGGGCTGGACCGGGACGCCGTACGGCTGCTGGTGTCGCGGGGCACCGAGGTGTCGCACCACTCCTTCGCCGAGCTTCCGCGGCTGCTGCGGGCCGGGGACCTGCTCGTGGTGAACACCTCCCGCACGCTGGCCGCGGCCGTCGACGGGCGGATCGGGCACACGCGTGTGGTGGTGCACTTCTCCACGCGCGGGGACGACGGACGGTGGGCGGTCGAGCTGCGGGATCCCGACGGGAGGGGCACCACGCGCGCGCGTGCGGGCGGGCCCGCGGGGACGGAGGTGCGGCTGCCGGGGGGTGTGCGGCTGGTTCTGGAGGAGGCGGTGAGCGAGCGGCTGTGGTGGGCGCGGGTGCTCGGCGGCGGGGAGGTGCTCGGGCTGCTGCGGGAGCACGGGCGGCCGATTCGGTACTCCTACACGGAGCGGGACCAGCCGCTGTCCGTCTACCAGACGGTGTTCGCGCTGCCGGCCCCGGACGGGTCGGGGAGTGCGGAGATGCCCAGTGCGGCGCGGCCCTTCACCGCGCGGACGGTGGCGGAGCTGGTGAGCCGGGGGGTGATGTTCGCGCCCGTCACGCTGCACACCGGGGTGGCCTCGGCGGAGGCGCACGAGCCGCCGTATCCGGAGCGGTTCTCGGTGCCGGAGACCTCCGCGCGGTTGATCAACGCGGTGAAGGCGGGGGACGGCAGGGTGCTCGCCGTGGGCACGACGGCCGTACGGGCCGTGGAGTCGGCGGCCGGGGCCGACGGCGTCGTACGCGCGCGTGCGGGGTGGACGGAGCTCGTGGTGACCCCGGAGCGCGGGGTGCGGGTGGTGGACGGGCTGCTGACCGGGCTGCACGAGCCGGAGGCCTCGCATCTGCTGATGCTGGAGGCGGTCGCGGGGCGGGCGGCGATCGAGCGCGGCTACGAGGAGGCGCTGCGCGGGCGTTACCTGTGGCACGAGTTCGGGGACGTGCATCTCCTCCTGCCGGAGGAGGATCCTCACGCAGAGCATTGCTTCAGCAACTGCTGGTGAGACCGCTGTGCGTCCGGTGTGAGCCCGCACATAGGGCGCAGATCACGTACGAAGAGAAATAGGAGACAAAGGCTTCCCGCATGAACGGGGCAGACGTTCTAGTCTGTCCCGTTTTGCCCTCCCAGGCTCCACTACCCGGGATCGTACGTCACACCTTTGCCCGGGCATTTTGCGGCCGCTAAGAATGGCTCTCGTCGCTCAGCGCCGCGGTTTCCCACCGCGGCGTTTGTGCCGGAAGCACCCGTGTCCCCCACCGGACAGCGAGCGACCTCCGCGCTATTCGAAGAGGTCCATCCCGCATGCTCAAGAACACCTTCACTCGTGGTCATCGTCGTGCTCTCACCAAGCGCCACAAGATCGCCGTCGCCGGTGTCGCCACGCTCGGCGCCGCCGCCGTGGCGCTCAGCGCGGTGCCGGGCAACGCGGAGACCACCACCTCCGAGGCCGCCGTCTCCTCCGCCCCGGTGAAGTACTCCTCCGAGCAGCTCAAGGGCCTCAAGGGGGACGTCAGCGAGCAGCTGGCCGCCAAGAGCCTCCAGAGCCAGGCCGCCGCGGCGAAGGCCAAGGCGGACGCCAAGGCCAAGGCCGTCGCGGCCGCGAAGAAGAAGGCCGCCGCCGCTGCCGCCGCCAAGAAGAAGGCCGCTGCCAAGAAGAAGGCCGAGAAGGCCCGCAAGGCCAAGGCCGCGAGCCGGTCCGCGCAGCGCGCCAAGCTGAAGGCCGCCGTGCGCAAGTCCTACGCCAACAACCTGGACGGCTGGATCAAGGAGTCCCTGGACATCATGAAGTCCAAGGGCATCCCGGGCAGCTACAACGGTCTCTACCGCAACATCATGCGGGAGTCCTCGGGCAACCCGAACGCGATCAACAACTGGGACATCAACGCCATCAACGGCATCCCCTCGAAGGGGCTGCTCCAGGTGATCCCGCCGACGTTCCAGGCCTACCACGTCGCGGGCACGTCCTGGAACATCTACGACCCGGTCGCCAACATCACCGCCGCGGCGAACTACGCGGCCCACCGGTACGGCTCGATGGACAACGTGAACAGCGCGTACTGAGGTCGCGCGGACCTCTCGTACGCGAAAAGGGCGGCTCCCGTGGCGGGGGCCGCCCTTCGCGGTCGTAGGAGCCCGGCTACTTGCGCATGACCTCGGGCTCGTGGCGGCGCAGGAAGCGGGCCACGAAGAAGCCGCAGACCACGCCGAGGGCGACGAGGGCGATCATGTTCAGGCCCCAGGTGGTGACCGTGTGGTCCCAGAGCGGGTCGGGTGAGTCGCCGGGTTTGACGGGCGGGTTGACCTGGTTGAAGTCCAGCGTGGCGCCGGCGGCGGCGACCGCCCAGCGGGACGGCATCAGGTACGAGAGCTCGTTGACGCCGATCTTGCCGTTCAGGGTGAACAGGCAGCCGGTGAAGACCACCTGGATGATCGCGAACATCACCAGCAGCGGCATGGTCTTCTCGGAGGTCTTCACCAGTGCGGAGATGATCAGGCCGAACATCATCGAGGTGAACCCGAGGCCCATGATCGGCAGGCACAGCTCCGCGAGGGTGGCGTTGCCGAGGACCAGGCCCTCCTTGGGCAGGCCGCGGCTGGCGAAGCCGATGACGCCGACCATGAGGCCCTGGAGCACGGTGATCACGCCGAGCACGAAGACCTTGGACATCAGGTACGCCGAGCGGGACAGGCCGGTGGCCCGCTCCCGTTCGTAGATGACCCGTTCCTTGATCAGTTCACGGACGGAGTTGGCGGCGCCGGCGAAGCAGGCGCCGACCGCGAGGATCAGCAGCACGGTGGTGGCCGTGCTGTTCGGCTCGGGGAGCTTGGTCCTCGGGTCGATGGGCTTGGGCAGCAGGGCGTCGCCGAAGTCGATCAGCAGGCTCACCGCGCCGAGCACGGCCGGAAGGATCACCATCAGGGCCAGGAAGCCCTTGTCGGACGCGATCACCGAGACATAGCGGCGCACGAGTGTCCCGAACTGGCCCATCCAGCCCTGCGGTTTCGGCGGCTTCATGCCCTGCATCGGAGGCGTCTGTACGGATTGCGGCGCTACGGCGTCTATGTCCGCGGCGTACATCTGGTAGTGCTGCGAGCCCTTCCAGCGTCCGGCCCAGTCGTAGTCGCGGTAGTTCTCGAAGGCGGAGAAGACGTCGGCCCAGGTGTCGTAGCCGAAGAAGTTCAGGGCCTCCTCGGGCGGGCCGAAGTAGGCGACCGCGCCGCCCGGGGCCATCACCAGGAGCTTGTCGCACAGGGCGAGCTCGGCGACGGAGTGGGTGACGACGAGGACCGTACGGCCGTCGTCGGCGAGGCCGCGCAGCAGCTGCATGACATCGCGGTCCATGCCCGGGTCGAGGCCGGAGGTCGGCTCGTCCAGGAAGATCAGGGACGGCTTGGTGAGCAGCTCCAGGGCCACGGAGACGCGCTTGCGCTGGCCGCCGGAGAGCGCGGTGACCTTCTTCTCCTTGTGCACGTCCAGCTTCAGCTCGCGCAGCACCTCGTCTATGCGGTTCTCGCGCTCCTCGCTGGTGGTGTCGGCGGGGAAGCGGAGCTTGGCCGCGTACTTGAGGGCCTTCTTGACGGTCAGCTCCTTGTGCAGGATGTCGTCCTGCGGGACCAGACCGATGCGCTGGCGCAGCTCGGCGAACTGCTTGTAGAGGTTGCGGTTGTCGTAGAGGACGTCGCCCTGGTTGGCGGGCCGGTAGCCGGTGAGCGCCTTGAGCAGGGTCGACTTGCCGGAACCCGACGGTCCGATGACCGCGATCAGGGACTTCTCCGGGACGCCGAAGGAGACGTCCTTGAGGATCTGCTTGCCGCCGTCGACCGTGACCGTGAGGTGGCGCGCGGAGAAGGAGACCTCGCCGGTGTCGACGAACTCCTCGAGGCGGTCGCCGACGATCCGGAACGTGGAGTGGCCGACGCCGACGATGTCCGCGGCGCCGAGCATCAGCGAGCCGCCCTTGGCGATCGGCTGGCCGTTGACGTACGTGCCGTTGTGCGAGCCGAGGTCGCGGATCTCCATGCGGCCGTCGGGCATCGAGTGGAACTCGGCGTGGTGGCGCGAGACCTGCAGGTCGGAAACGACCAGGTCGTTCTCCAGGGCACGGCCGATGCGCATGATGCGGCCGATGGTGAACTGGTGGAAGGTGGTCGGGCTGCGGTCGCCGTAGACGGGCGGGGCGTCGGAGCCCGCGCCCCCGCCGGGGCCCTGCTGCTGCGGGATCCGCTGCGGCTGGTGCGACTGGTTCGACGGCTGCGGTCGCTGGGGCTGTGGCCAGCCGGACTTCGCGGCCTGGTGTGCGGCCTGGGGCGGGGGCTGGTGTGCGGCCTGGTTCGCGGCCTGCTGAGGAGCTTGGTGAGCAGCCTGGTGCGGGGCCTGCTGTGGGGCCGGCTGCTGGGGTGTCTGCTGGGCCCAGCCCGGGTTCGCGCTCTGTGCGGCGTACCGCTGCTGTGGCTGCGCGGCCGGGGCCGCGGTGCCGGTGAGGCTCAGCAGCGGGCCGTCGCTCGCGTTGCCGAGGTGGACGGCCGCGCCCGGGCCGATCTCCGACTGGTGGATCCGCTGCCCGTGCAGGAACGTGCCGTTGGTGCTGCTGTGGTCCTCGATGACCCAGCCGTGCCCGTTCCAGCTGATCGTGGCGTGCCGCCAGGACACCCTGGCGTCGTCGAACACGATGTCACCCTGCGGATCACGCCCCAGGCCGTACGCCCGGGACGGATCGAGCGTCCAAGTGCGTCCATTCGCTTCCAGTACGAGTTCCGGCACGCCAAGCCCCACTGAGTAGTCCCCCGAATTGCCCCCGTCACAGGGAGTGTAGGGATGTCGAACATCGTCGGGAACTATTTCAGGATCCGCCTCCTGACCGAAACCCGAGCCCCGAGAAGACCACGTTCGCGCGCTTCGGACGGTTCCGTTGACGGGGTTGAAACCGACCCGGAGAGTGGGTAATCCACGCGAGGGGGACAAGCGCGGTCTCAGCCGCGCCGCGGATCGGGGGGTCTGCCATGAGTGCGTCCAGGAGTGTCGAGGTCGCGGGGCGGGGCGTGCGGCTGCCGTGGGGGGACATCCTGCTGTCCGCGATCGCGTCCGTGAGCTGGGCGTTGATCGGGATGGCCGGTACGGCCGCGCTCGGCCTGCATCTGCTGGAGGCCGATTCCGCGGCCTCGCTGGGTCCGATGACCGCGGCGGTGGTGGCTCTCGCGGCGGGTGGTTCGGTGACGCCTTCCGGGGACGTGTCCGCCTTCGGGTTGACGGGGGCGCAGGCGGCGACCGCCATCGAGATCACGCCATTGGGCGTCAGCCTGGTCGGTGCGGTGCTTTTGTCATGGTTCTTCCTACGGTCCCTGCGGGGGGCCGGAGCGGTGATCGCGCCCTCCGAGCTGCTGGCGCGGGCCGGGTCCGTGGTGGCGCTGTTCGTGGCGATGCTGGGCGGCCTGGCCTGGGCGGGGCACGACGTCATCACGATCGACGGGGGCTCGCTGGGGCTCGACAAACTGCCCGGGGTGGGCGGGGGCGGCGGTCTCGGCATCCCCGGGCTGGGGGACGTCGGGGACATCGGCGGACTGCTGCCCGACCGGATCGGCGACCTCGTCGACGCGAAGGCCGCGGTCGGCTTCACGGTGGACACCGTGCCGACGCTGCTCGGAGGGCTGGGCTGGTCGGTCGGGATCCTGCTGGTCGCGCTGCTGGCGTCCCGCCGTACCCCGCTGCCGCGCGGCTGGGAGGCCGTGCACCGGGTCGTACGGCCGGCTGTGTCCGCCCTGGTGACGGTGCTGCTGGTCGCAGTGGTCGCGGGGCTCTCGGCGGGGGCGTACGCGGCGATCGGCGACGACCACCCCAAGCGGATCGCGGGCGCGGCGCTGCTCGGGGCGCCGAACGGGGTCTGGCTGGGTATCCCGATCGGCCTTTTCGTCCCCTTCGATGGCCGCGCGACGGGTGTCCTGACGAACTTCCTCCCCGACCCCCTGGACCGACTGCTCGACTCGGACTCCGACCAGTCGGTGACGCTGGGGCGGCTGGCGGAGCTGGACGGGCGGGTGTGGCTGCTGGGGGTGGGGGCGGCGCTGATGATGCTGCTGGCGGGGGTGCTGACCGCTGCGCGGACGCCGGTGGGGGGGCGGGGGGTTGGTGAGGCTGTTGGCTCGGTTGCGGGTGGACCGGGTGGAGCGGGTGTGGGGTGGAGTGGGGTCGGTGAGGGGCGAGGTGCGGTTGGCGGGGCGCGGGGTGAGTCGGGGTGGGGTCCGGGTTCGGGGCCGGGTCCGGGGTCCGTGGGTGTGGTCGGGGGTGAGTCGGGGTGGGGTCCGGGTTCGGGTCCAGGGTCCGTGGGTGTGGTCGGGGGTGACTCTGGAGGTGTACGGGATCCGGGGGCCCTCGGTTTCGCCGGGCGGTGTGCGCTGCGGTTGGGGGTCGCGACGGCACTGACGTTGCCGTTGCTCGCCTGGCTGACGGAGGTGTCGGTGGATGCCTCGCTGTCGGTACTGGGGTTCGACGCGTTCGGGGCCGGGGTGGAGTTGCGGGGGCAGCTCGGTCTGGCGGTGCTGATCGGGGCGGTGTGGGGGGCGGCGGCCGGGGCGGCCGGGGCGTTGCTGGCGTGGGCGACGGGTGCGGCGGGGTCTCGGGTGGCTTGGCTGGCACGGGGTGACTTGGGGCGGGGTGGGGTTGGGGCGGGTGGGGGGGCGGGTGCTGGTGCGGGGTCGGGTGTAGGGCCGGGGTCTGGCGTGAGGCCCGGGTCGGGTGTGGGGTCCGGCGCTGGTGTTGCGTTCGGTTCGGGGGCGGCGGGGGCTGGGCCGGGTGTGGGGACCGGCGCTGGTGCGGGGTTCGGTTCGGGGGCCCCTGGGGCGCCGGGAGCTGGGCCGTATGGCGGGGGCGGCCTCGGTGGGGGTGGCGTGCCCGGGGGTGGGGGCGCCTGGAGTGCTGCGGGTGAGGCGGGATCGCGTCAGGGGGAAGGCGGGGGGCACGGGAGCGGGGCGGGTCACGGGAGCGGGGCCGGGGCGCCCTCAGGTGGGCCCGGAGGGTACGAAGGTGGCGGGGCTGGGGCGTCTGGCGGGGCATCGTGGTCGCATGAAGGCGGGGCTGGGGCGTACGAGGGTGGGTCCTCGTCGCACGGCGGTGAGGCGGGGGCTTATCGCGAGGGGGCGGGACGGTACGGGGGTGACGCGGAGCCGTATCCCGCGGGGACGGGAGGGTACAGCGGTGACGCGGAGCCGTACGGTGGCGAGGGCGGGCCGTATGTGCCTGGTACGCCCTATCGGCCGCCGAACCCGGAGACGAACCCGTATCTGCGCGTGCCGGAGGAACTGCGGGGACCGGAGGACGCACGGCCGGGTGACGCAGGTGGGCGCGCGGCCGGGGGCCGGGGTGATCGGCGAGGCCCGGAAGGTGAGAGCAGCGGACGGAGTCCGCGTGGTGAGGCCCGCTGGGGAGAGCAGGAGCGTGGTGGCGAGCCGGGGGCACGCCGTGCGGAGCACCGGGAAGAGCCACGAGGTATCTCCCAGGAGGAGCCGAGGCGACCCGAGCCGTACGGTTCCGGCGCGGCGGGCAGGGAGTGGCCTGGGGCTGTGCCGCCTGCCCAGGGGCCGCGATCGCCCGGCGGGTACCGGCCGGAGCCGGCCGGAGAGAGTGGCCGGCCCCAGGGGCCCCAGCGCGATGCTTCAGGTCAGTCTCCCGAGGCAGGCCCTCCGCCTCCGGGCGGGCCTCGTCGCCCCGACGAGGATCCACCGCCCGGCGACGACAACGTCTACGGCGCCCCGACGATGATCAGCCCGCAGCCGCCGCCCCGGCGACGGCCCGGCAACCGACGACCGGCCTCCGGGGACGAGGGCCAACAGCCCTCCCCGCCTCCTCCCCCACCGCCCCCGCCTCCACCACCGCCGGGGAAGCCGAAGGGACGGCGCTGATACGGCACCGGGTGCGGAGGCAGACCGATGACGCACTGAACCGACCCACACGACTCGGTTCAGGGATGCGCGGAGGTTCGGGTCGTGGTCATGGCCCTGCCGGCGACCCCGCCTCCACGCAGGCGCGCCCGACCTCCACCCCCGTTGCGTCTCGCCCCGCCCCTCGACACCCCTCTCCCAAGAATCCGCCCCCACCCCGCAATCCCCCCGCCACCCCCTCGACACCCACTGTTCCCTGTCCGTCAGACGGACCGAAGGAGCAGGAGGCACTGGGTGCCGGATACGGTGGGAACACCATGAGCGCTTCGCAGACCTCGTCTCCCGACGTCCCCACCCTTCTCGTCAAGATCTTCGGGAAGGACAGGCCGGGCATCACGGCCGGCCTCTTCGACACCCTCGCCGCCTACTCGGTCGACGTGGTCGACATCGAGCAGGTCGTCACCCGTGGCCGAATGGTGCTGTGCGCGCTCGTGACCGCGCCGCCGCGCACGCAGGAGGGCGATCTACGGGCGACCGTCCACAGCTGGGCGGAGTCGATCAAGATGCAGGCGGAGATCATCTCCGGTCTCGGTGACAACCGGCCGCGCGGGCTGGGGCGTTCCCTGGTCACCGTGCTCGGTCACCCGCTCACCGCGGAGGCCACCGCCGCGATCGCCGCGAAGATCGCCAAGGCGGGCGGCAACATCGACCGTATCTTCCGGCTCGCCAAGTACCCGGTCACGGCCGTCGAGTTCGCGGTGTCCGGCGTGGAGACCGAGCCGCTGCGCACCGCCCTGGTGACGGACGCCGCCAAGCTCGGCGTGGACGTGGCCGTCGTCGCCGCCGGTCTGCACCGCCGGGCCCAGCGGCTGGTCGTGATGGACGTGGACTCCACGCTCATCCAGGACGAGGTGATCGAGCTCTTCGCCGCGCACGCCGGCTGCGAGGACGAGGTCGCCGCGGTGACCGCGGCCGCGATGCGCGGCGAGCTGGACTTCGAGCAGTCGCTGCACGCGCGCGTGGCGCTGCTGGAGGGGCTGGACGCCTCGGTCGTGGACAAGGTGCGCAGCGAGGTCCGGCTGACGCCGGGCGCGCGCACCCTGATCCGTACGCTGAAGCGGCTCGGCTTCCAAGTCGGTGTCGTCTCGGGCGGGTTCACCCAGGTGACCGATGACCTGAAGGAGCGGCTCGGGCTGGACTTCGCCCAGGCGAACACGCTGGAGATCGTCGACGGGAAGCTCACCGGCAAGGTCACCGGGGAGATCGTGGACCGCGCGGGCAAGGCGCGGCTGCTGCGCCGGTTCGCCGCCGAGGCGGGAGTGCCGCTGTCCCAGACGGTGGCGATCGGCGACGGTGCCAACGACCTGGACATGCTGAACGCGGCCGGGCTCGGGGTCGCCTTCAACGCCAAGCCGGTGGTGCGGGAGGCCGCGCACACCGCGGTGAACGTGCCGTTCCTGGACACGGTGCTGTACCTGCTGGGCGTCACCCGCGAAGAGGTCGAGGCGGCGGACGCGCACGAGGAGGACTGACCGGACGGATCGGCCAGGGGCCCGGCACCTTCGCGGTGCCGGGCCCCTTTCGTGTCTCGCGCGGGCGGGGTCGCCGTCAGTCGGAGGGTGCCCAGTAGTCCACGAGGGTGGCCACGCCGGGCTCCAGGGTCTTCCAGGGGCCGCTGAAGGACAGGACGGCGAAGGCGGCGGCGGGGAAGCCGCGCTCGCTCATCCGTCGGCGGGCGTCGCCCTCGGCAGCGCCGGCGAGGATGTCGGCGAGGCCCTGCACCCCCGGGTTGTGGCCGATCAGGACGGCATTGTGCACGTCGTCCGGGGTTTCGTTGAGCACGGCGATCAGCTCGCCGGGAGAGGCCTCGTAGATCCGCTCCTCGTAGACGGTTTTCGGCCGGTGCGGGAACTCCTGCACCGCGAGCTTCCAGGTCTCCCGGGTCCGGGTCGCGGTGGAGCAGAGGGCCAGGTCGAAGGGGATGCCGGAGTCGGTCAGCCGCCGTCCGGCTTCCGCTGCATCTTTTCGGCCCCGGTCGGCGAGCGGCCGCTCATGGTCGGTGACCTGTGGCCAGTCGGCTTTCGCATGCCGGAAAAGGACAATCCTGCGGGGTTCTGCGACGCTCATGGGATCCAGCTTCGCATGAAACAGGCCATGGGGCGCAGGGAGTTGACGGGCGGCTTCGGGAGTGCTCAGCGCGCTATGAGCTGCTGTACCCGCTCCAGGAACTGGGTGACGGCGGGGTCGCCGGAGGCCGCGTGCGCGTCGGCGGGGTTGAGGATGAGCGTCAGGAGCACGACGAAGGCGAGCGTCGGCAGGGCGAGGGCCCACCAGGGCAGCCGGATGTCGACGCCGCCCCGGGTCGCCGGGTGGGGCGGGGTGTGCGTAGGGGCCGACATGAGTGCCTCCGGTCTTCGGGTCCTCGGTGGTCCGCTTCTCGCGGTCACCACTCGAAGGTACGGATCCGGGGGCCCTCAACCCATCCGGTGATCCACCCAGTTGACCCTGAGACTCGCCCCCTAGGGGACAGGGGGGTTATCCCCACCGCCGCCCCGGGGAGCGGGGCGGTGGATCAGGGCGAGGCGATCGTCGCGATGATCGCGATGACGACGAAGATGGCGAGGAACGAGCCGAAGACCAGCAGCATCTTCTTCTGGCCGTTCTGGGGGTTCGGGTCGAGCACTGGCATGCGGCCAGTCTCGCACCCCGGTCTCTTACCGGGACCGTCAGGGCCCCTCTTACCCGGACCGGGGGCCGCCTCAGCGGGCCGCCTCCTCCTCCACCGTGCGGTCGCGGCCCGCGAGCACGCCGACCGCCATCTGCGGGATCATCAGGCCGATCATGAGCGCTATGGGCAGGCCCCAGCCGCCGCTGTGCTGGTAGAGCACGCCGACCAGGAGCGGTCCCGGGATGGAGATCAGATAGCCGGTGCTCTGCGCGAACGCGGACAGCTGGGCCACGCCCGCGCCGGTCCTGGCCCGCATCCCGACCATGGTGAGGGCCAGCGGGAAGGCGCAGTTGGAGACGCCGAGCAGGACGGCCCAGGCCCAGGCGCCGGCGGCGGGCGCGAGGTACAGGCCCGCGTACCCGGCGAGACCGCAGACGCCGAGCGCGAGCACGATCGGGCCCTGGTGGGGCAGCCGGGTGGCCACGCGCGGGATGACGAAGGCCAGCGGGACGCCCATCACCATCGTGACGGCCAGCAGCAGTCCGGCGGTGCCCGCGGGGACGCCCGCGTCCCGGAAGATCTGCGCCATCCAGCCCATGGTGATGTAGGCGGCGGTGGCCTGGAGCCCGAAGAAGACGGCGAGCGCCCAGGCGGTCCGGCTCCGGGTGATCCGCAGCGCGGGCGGCTCCACACGCGCGTGCACGTGCTGGACGGGTCCGGCACCCTCCACACGCGTGCGCACGTGCTGGAGCGGCCCCGCGCCCTCCACACGCGTGTGCACGCTCCCCGCGTCGGCCCCGGCTCCCCTGTCCCGTACGAGGGGGATCCACGGCAGTACGGCGGCTCCGGCCAGGCCGGCCCACACCGCGAGCCCGGACTGCCAGCCTCCGCCCAGTGCCCCGGTCAGCGGCACGGTCACGGCGGCGGCGGCCGAGGTGCCGAGGGCCAGGGCCATCGAGTACAGGCCTGTCATGGAGCCGACGCGGTCCGGGAACCAGCGCTTGACGATGACCGGCATCAGGACGTTGCTGACGGCGATCCCCATGAGGGCGAGGGCGCTGGCGGCCAGGAAGCCCGGCACGGAGCCCGTGTACGGCCGTATGAGCAGGCCGGCCGTGATGGCGACCATACCCGCGCACACCACAGCGCCCGCGCCGAAGCGGCGGGCCAGACGGGGGGCCGTGACGCCGAAGAGGGCGAAGCACAGCGGGGGCACCGAGGTGAGCAGCCCCGCCAGGCTGCCGCTCATGCCGAGTCCGTCGCGGACCTCTTCGAGGAGGGCGCCGAGGCTGGTGATGGCGGGGCGGAGGTTGAGCGCGGACAGCACGATGCCGACGACGACCAGCCGCACCGCCCACGCGCGCGGGGCGGGTGTCAGGGGTCCTCCTACGGGCGGGGTGGGTGCGACCGTGGGCTTCATTGTCCGGGTTTCCTCGCGTGCCATGACACCCATCATAGAATCATGGGATGATTGGTTGTCCATCCCCGGGACGCCCTCCGTCGTCCCGCCCGTGCGAAGGTGTGCCATGCCCCTGAGCCATCCCCGCCGCTCGGCGTTGTCCGAGCAGGTCATCGCCGCGCTGCGCAACCAGATCACCTCGGGCGAGTGGCCGGTCGGCTCCCGGATCCCGACCGAGCCCGAGCTGGTCGAGCAGCTGGGAGTCGCCCGCAACACCGTCCGTGAAGCCGTGCGGGCCCTCGCGCACAACGGCCTGTTGGACATCCGGCAGGGCTCGGGGACGTACGTCGTCGCGACCAGTGAGCTGGCGGGCGTGATGCACCGCCGGTTCGCCGACGCGGACCCCCGGCACATCGCCGAGCTGCGCTCCACCCTGGAGTCGTCAGCCGCCCGGCTGGCCGCGGAGCGGCGCACCGAGAAGGACCTCAAGCAGCTCGACACACTCCTGGTGCGGCGTGAGGAGGCATGGGCGTCGGGGGACGCCGAGGCGTTCGTGACCGCGGACTCCACCTTCCACCTGGCCGTGGTGGCCGCCTCGCACAACGACGTGATGACCGAGATGTACGCCGACCTCGGCGAGGTGCTGCGGGACTGGCTGCGCGAGGACGTCGGCGAGGAGCTGACCCCGGAGACGTACATGGACCACGCCCGGCTGGTCGACGCGATCCGCGCGGGCGACGCCGGTGCCGCCGCGCGGGAGGCGGCCGGCTACCCGTTCCTGTGCCGCCCGGGGCGGTTCACAGCGCCAGCTTCCGGTGGCTGATCCACACCGAGCGGACCTCCTTCCAGCACCGGCCGGTCAGCCGTACGGTCTGCGCGGGCCCCGCCTCGACCTCGGTGCCGTCGCTGTCCAGGTCCCACCAGCGCGCGCACTCGATGTGCAGGCGGACGCCGTCGGTGCGGGGATACGGGTTGTGGCAGTAGGAGATCACCCGGGAACCGGCGACCCGGCTGCGGCACGAGGCCCCGAAGGGCTCCGGCGGTGCGGCTTCGCGCGCCTGCACGCGCGTGTGCGGCATCGCGTCGTACGGCGGGGACATCACGAGACAGACGGCTGCGGTCACTGAGGCCAGACTGCGGGACAGGCGCACAAGGGGACCTCCTCGGCCGTGCTGGGGAGGGAAGCGCGGGTGAACGCGTAATCCAGAGTGCCCAGTTGTGGCCGTGGAGCGCCCGGCCTGGTACGCCGAACGGGTGAGGGCCCGCACCTGTGACAGGTGCG
Organism: Streptomyces sp. LS-MS-L19; assembly: GCF_058382285.1. Lineage (NCBI taxonomy): Bacteria > Bacillati > Actinomycetota > Actinomycetes > Kitasatosporales > Streptomycetaceae > Streptomyces > Streptomyces sp. LS-MS-L19. The sequence goes on from NZ_JBYCLL010000001.1 coordinate 2,185,345, forward strand.
GGCCCTCAGCCTCGGCCGAGCCTCGGCGGCAGCGTCACGCGCCAATGGCGTGCAGACCGCCGTCCACGTGGATGATCTCGCCGGTGGTCTTCGGGAACCAGTCGCTCAGCAGGGCGACGATGCCCTTGCCGGCCGGCTCCGGGTCCTTGAGGTCCCACTCCAGCGGGGAGCGGTTGTCCCACACGGAGGCGAGGTCGGCGAAGCCCGGGATGGACTTGGCGGCCATGGAGGCGAGCGGCCCTGCGGAGATCAGGTTGCAGCGGATGTTCTGCTTGCCCAGGTCACGCGCCACATAGCGGCTGGTGGCCTCCAGGGCGGCCTTCGCCGGGCCCATCCAGTCGTACTGCGGCCAGGCGTACTGCGCGTCGAAGGTGAGGCCGACGACCGAGCCGCCGTTCTGCATCAGCGGCAGGCAGGCCATGGTGAGCGACTTCAGGGAGTACGCCGAGACGTGCATGGCGGTGGCCACGGACTCGAACGGCGTGTTCAGGAAGTTGCCGCCGAGCGCGTCCTGCGGGGCGAAGCCGATGGAGTGCACGACGCCGTCGAGGCCGCCGAGCTCCTCGCCGACCACGTCGGCCAGGCGGCCCATGTGCTCGTCGTTGGTGACGTCGAGCTCGATGACCTTGGTGGGCTTCGGGAGCTTCTTGGCGATGCGCTCGGTCAGCGTGGGCCGCGGGAACGCGGTCAGGATGATCTCCGCGCCCTGCTCCTGGGCCAGCTTGGCGGCGTGGAAGGCGATGGAGGACTCCATCAGCACACCGGTGATCAGGACGCGCTTGCCCTCGAGGATTCCGCTCATGGTGATCAGTGACCCATTCCCAGTCCGCCGTCAACGGGGATGACGGCTCCAGTGATGTACGAGGCGTCGTCGGAGGCGAGGAACCGCACCGTCGCGGCGACCTCCTCGGGCTGGGCGTACCGGCCGAGCGGGACCTGCTTCACGATGTTCTCGCGCTGCTCGTCGGTGAGTGCCTGCGTCATGTCCGTGTCGACGAAGCCGGGTGCGACGACGTTGAAGGTGAGGTTGCGCGAGCCCAGCTCACGGGCGAGGGAGCGCGCGAAGCCGACCAGCGCGGCCTTGGAGGCGGCGTAGTTGGCCTGGCCGGGGCCGCCGTAGAGGCCGACGACCGAGGAGATCAGGACGACGCGGCCCTTCTTGGCGCGCAGCATGCCGCGGTTGGCGCGCTTGACGACGCGGAAGGTGCCGGTGAGGTTGGTGTCGATGACCGAGGTGAAGTCCTCCTCGGACATGCGCATCAGGAGCTGGTCCTTGGTGATGCCGGCGTTGGCGATCAGGACCTCGACCGGGCCGTGCTCGGCCTCGATCTCCTTGTAGGCCTGCTCCACCTGCTCGGAGTCGGTGATGTCGCACTTGACCGCGAGGCAGCCCAATTCCGTCAGGGCGGCCGGCGGCTCACCCGAGCGGTACGTGATGGCGACCTTGTCGCCGGCGTCGGCGAAAGCGCGGGCGATGGCGAGGCCGATGCCCCGGTTGCCTCCGGTGACGAGAACCGAGCGGCTCAACGGATCACCCTTTCCATAGGGGTCTGACACACCCGCCCGAACACCCTGGATGACAGGCGGCTTCTCCGAAAACCTATCGGGCCGTCCCGTCCTGAGGACATTCGGGCACCGACAGTGGCTCACGGGGCTCGCTGTCGGGTCTCTACAGAAAGATGGCGGCGGCGGTCACAAACGTGTGGTCCGGGCACCGGTGGCCGCGACATGATCGGGGGCAACCGCCGCTGACCCCCTCCCGACAGGAAGAGACCCAGGTGCCTCATACCATCGACGAAGCCTTCACAGCGCTTCCCCTACGCGCCCTCGCCGACGCCGCGCTGGCACGCGCGCGTGCGCTCGGGGCCGAGCACGCGGACTTCCGGTTCGAGCGGGTGCGCAGCGCGTCCTGGCGGCTCCGGGACGCCAAGCCCGCCGGGTCCTCGGACACCACCGACCTCGGGTACGCGGTGCGGGTCGTGCACGGCGGCACGTGGGGCTTCGCGTCGGGCGTGGACCTGACGCTGGACGCCGCCGCCAAGGTCGCCTCGCAGGCCGTGGCCATGGCGAAGCTGTCCGCGCAGGTGATCCGGGCCGCCGGTTCCGACGAGCGCGTGGAGCTCGCCGACGAGCCCGTGCACGCCGACCGTACGTGGATCTCGTCGTACGAGATCGATCCGTTCTCGGTGCCCGACGAGGAGAAGGCGGCGCTGCTCGCGGACTGGAGCGCGCGGCTGCTGGGGGCGAGCGGGGTCAACCACGTCGACGCCTCGCTGCTCACCGTGCACGAGAACAAGTTCTACGCCGACACCGCGGGCACGGTCACCACGCAGCAGCGCGTTCGGCTGCACCCTTCCCTGACGGCCGTGTCGGTCGACGAGTCCAGCGGCGAGTTCGACTCCATGCGGACCATCGCGCCGCCGGTCGGACGGGGCTGGGAGTACCTGACCGGCACCGGCTGGGACTGGGAGAGCGAGCTCGAGCAGATCCCGGAGCTGCTCGCCGAGAAGATGCGCGCGCCGAGCGTCGAGGCGGGCCTGTACGACCTCGTGGTCGACCCGTCCAACCTGTGGCTGACCATCCACGAGTCCATCGGCCACGCCACCGAGCTGGACCGCGCGCTCGGCTACGAGGCGGCCTACGCCGGCACCTCCTTCGCCACCTTCGACCAGCTCGGCAAGCTGAAGTACGGCTCCGAGCTGATGAACGTCACCGGTGACCGCACCGCCGAGCACGGCCTCGCGACCATCGGCTACGACGACGAGGGCGTCGCGGGCCAGTCCTGGGACCTGGTGAAGGACGGCACGCTCGTCGGCTACCAGCTGGACCGGCGGATCGCGAAGCTGACCGGCTTCGAGCGGTCCAACGGGTGCGCCTACGCCGACTCCCCCGGGCACGTCCCCGTGCAGCGCATGGCCAACGTGTCGCTCCAGCCGGACCCGGCCGGGATGTCCACGGAGGACCTCATCGGGAGCGTGGACCGCGGGATCTACGTCGTCGGCGACCGGTCCTGGTCGATCGACATGCAGCGCTACAACTTCCAGTTCACCGGCCAGCGGTTCTTCAGGATCGAGAACGGGCGGATCACCGGGCAGCTGCGGGACGTCGCCTACCAGGCGACCACCACCGACTTCTGGGGCTCCATGGCCGCGGTGGGCGGCCCGCAGACCTACGTCCTCGGCGGTGCCTTCAACTGCGGCAAGGCCCAGCCGGGCCAGGTCGCGGCCGTCTCGCACGGCTGCCCGTCGGCCCTCTTCAAGGGCGTCAACATCCTCAACACCACGCAGGAGGCCGGTCGATGAGCGCCCGCACCAACAAGCCGCACGAGATCGTCGAGCAGGCGCTCGCGCTGTCGCGGGCGGACGGCTGTGTCGTGATCGCCGACGAGCAGTCGACCGCCAACCTCCGCTGGGCGGGCAACGCCCTCACCACGAACGGCGTCACACGCGGGCGCACGCTCACCGTCGTCGCGACCGTCGACGGCAAGGAGGGCACCGCTTCCGGAGTCGTGTCGAGGTCGGCGGTGACCGCGGACGAGCTGGAGCCGCTGGTACGGGCCGCGGAGGCCGCCGCCCGCGGCGCAGGGCCCGCCGAGGACGCCCAGCCGCTGGTCACCGGCGTACCGGAGTCCCCGGACTTCACGGACGCGCCCGCCGAGACCTCCTCGGCGGTCTTCGCCGACTTCGCGCCCGCGCTCGGCGAGTCCTTCGCACGCGCGCGTGCGGGCGGCCGCGAACTGTACGGCTTCGCCAACCACGAGCTGGTGTCGACGTACCTGGGCACCTCCACGGGGCTGCGGCTGCGCCACGACCAGCCCAACGGCACGCTGGAGCTCAACGCCAAGTCGTCGGACCGTACCCGCTCGGCCTGGGCCGGACGCTCCACGCGGGACTTCAAGGACGTCGACCCGGCGGCGCTGGACGCGGAGCTCGCCGTACGCCTCGGATGGGCCGAGCGGCGCGTCCAGCTGCCCGCCGGGCGGTACGAGACGCTGCTGCCGCCGACCGCCGTCGCCGATCTGCTGATCTACCAGCAGTGGTCGGCGTCCGGGCGGGACGCGGTGGAGGGGCGCACGGTGTTCTCCAAGCCGGGCGGCGGCACCAGGGTCGGCGAGCAGCTGACCGAGCTGCCGCTGACCCTGCGCAGCGACCCGAACGAGCCCGGCCTGGAGTGCGCGCCCTTCGTGGTCGCGCACTCCTCCGGCGGCGACCAGTCGGTGTTCGACAACGGTCTGCCGGTCGCGGCCACCGACTGGGTCCGCGAGGGCGAGCTGGCGCATCTGCTGACCACCCGGCACAGCGCGGGCCTGACCGGACTGCCCGTCGCCCCCGGGGCCGGCAACCTCGTCCTCGACGGCGGCTCGGACCTCTCCCTGGAGGAGATGGTCGCGAACACCACGCGCGGGCTGCTGCTGACCTGCCTGTGGTACATCCGCGAGGTCGACCCGGCCACGCTGCTGCTGACCGGGCTGACCCGGGACGGCGTGTACCTCGTCGAGAACGGCGAGGTGACCGGCGAGGTCAACAACTTCCGGTTCAACGAGTCGCCGGTCGGCCTGCTGGGACGGGCGACGGAGGCGGGGCGGACCGAGAAGACGCTGCCGAGGGAGTGGAGCGACTACTTCACCAGGGCCGCGATGCCGGCGCTGCGGGTGCCGGATTTCAATATGAGTTCTGTCAGTCAGGGCGTATAACCTCGTAGCGGCAGTCACTCGACCGCCCGAGGAACCATCTAGGAGATACGAGAACCGTGACGGACATCGTCGACGAGCTGAAGTGGCGGGGGCTGTGGGCCCTGTCCACTGACGAGGACGCTTTGCGCAAGGCGCTCGCGGACGGTCCCGTCACGTTCTATTGCGGTTTCGATCCGACCGCGGCCTCCCTCCACGTCGGACACCTGGTCCAGGTCCTCACGATGCGCCGGCTCCAGCAGGCCGGTCTGCGCCCGCTGGCCCTGGTGGGCGGGGCCACCGGCCAGATCGGCGACCCGCGCCCCACGGCGGAGCGCACGCTGAACGACCCGGAGACCGTCGCGGCCTGGGTGACCCGGCTGCGCGCCCAGATCGAGCCGTTCCTGTCCTTCGAGGGCGAGAACGCCGCGACGATGGTCAACAACCTGGACTGGACGGCCGGCCTGTCGGCCATCGAGTTCCTGCGGGACATCGGCAAGCACTTCCGCGTCAACAAGATGCTGACCAAGGACTCGGTCGCGCGCCGGCTGGAGTCCCAGGAGGGCATCAGCTACACGGAGTTCAGCTACCAGCTGCTCCAGGGCATGGACTTCCTGGAGCTGTACCGACGCTACGGCTGCACCCTCCAGCAGGGCGGCAGCGACCAGTGGGGCAACCTCACGGCGGGCCTGGACCTGATCCACCGCCTGGAGCCCGACGCCTCGGTGCACTGTCTGGCGACACCGCTGATGGTCAAGGCGGACGGCACCAAGTTCGGCAAGACCGAGGGCGGCGCCGTGTGGCTCGACCCGGAGATGACGACGCCGTACGCGTTCTACCAGTTCTGGCTGAACGTCGACGACCGGGACATCTCGACGTACATGCGCATCCTGTCCTTCAAGTCCCGCGAGGAACTCGAAGAGCTGGAGAAGCAGACCGAGGAGCGTCCGCAGGCCCGTGCCGCACAGCGGGCGCTGGCGGAGGAGCTGACGACGCTGGTGCACGGCGCGGACCAGACGGCCGCGGTGATCGCCGCGAGCCGCGCCCTCTTCGGGCAGGGTGAACTGGCGGAGCTGGACGCCAAGACCCTGGCCGCGGCCCTTTCCGAGCTGCCGAGCATCAAGATCGACAGCTTGACGCAGGTCGTCGACATGCTGGCTGAGACCGGACTGGTCGCCAGCAAGTCGGCCGCACGCAGGACGGTCAAAGAGGGTGGCGCTTACGTGAACAACGTGAAGATCACCGCCGAAGACGCTGTTCCCGCTGCGCAAAGCCTGCTGCACGGTCGCTGGCTCGTGCTGCGCCGGGGCAAGAAGAACCTCGCTGCTGTCGAGGTCTCCGGAGCCTGAACGGAGAAGGGGCGCGGGGTTCTCCGCGCCCCTTGCGTCAGGTCCGGTGTTTCCTCTTGCCCAGCGTCGCCATGTACAGCATGTCGCCGAACGCGACGATGACGATCGCGGCGATCAGCTGGAAGATGTGGCGGCTCCAGTCGATACCGGGGGTCTCGTCCACGCCGAACCCACGTGCCATGGCGTTGCCGGCGATGGCGCCCAGCATGCCGAAGATGGTGGTCAGCCAGAGCGGACTGTGCTGCTTGCCGGGGATGATCGCCTTCGCGATCAGGCCCAGCACGAATCCCACGATGATCGCCCACAACCAGCCCATGGCTGCCTCCTCGTACGGCTCGACGTGAGCATTACGGCCAGTGTCGGCCCGTTCGCCCTACGCCGCATGCCGGGCACGGCCGTACGTGCCGGGGGTGACGCCGTCCGCGCCGGCGGGGGTGCCCCGGTCTCGTAGGCGGCGCAGGTGCGGCGTACCGTGGAAGGTGTCCGGGCCCGGTACCTCCACCGGGTACGGAGCGACACGGGGCGGCGGGAGTCCGATGCGGGCGGATGGTGGAATGTGATGCGGAAGCAGCATGGCGGCGGCAGCGCCCAGGTGTTCCGGATCACCGGCGCCCGGACCAGCCTCCAGGAGGACGTGCGCGGACGTCAGCGCCGGTACGTCATCTCGATGACCGTCCGTACGATTTCCGTGGTGCTCGCGGCCACGCTCTGGAACGTCGAACGGCACGTCGCGATCGTGGCGCTGGTGCTCGGGGCGGTGCTGCCCTATATCGCCGTCGTCATCGCCAACGCGGGGCGGGAGAACGCGCCCTCGCTGCCGTCGACGTTCGTGACCGCTCCGACCCGGCCGATGATCATGCCGCCGCGTGCGGACGGGGACTTCGCGGAACGCTCGGCGGAAGACGGTGCGGGTGAGCCGGCGGCGGGTGTACGCGGTGAACCGCACGAACGGACATGACAAGTCCGCTCCGCACCAAGCTCAAGAAAAGCTCAGATCAATCATGTTGTTCCAGTGCCGGGCGACGGGTTACCCGTGACATACTTCCTACGCGCTCCGCATCCCCCGTCGGAGCGACGGACCGACGCCGGGCAGCTCCCCCCGTGGCTGCTCGGCGTCGCCTTTTCCACCCCGCTTGTGAGACGAAATCCGTGAGTGACGAGACCCCGATCTGCTCCGCCAAGGGCTGCCGTGTCGACGCCGTCTGGGTGCTCGCATGGAACAACCCGAAGATCCATACGCCGGAGCGGCGCAAGACGTGGCTCGCGTGCGAGGAGCACCGGGAGCATTTGTCGCAGTTCCTCGGGGTTCGGGGCTTTCTGAAGGATGTCGTGAAGTTCGAGGACTGGCAGGCGCCCGAAGAGGCCTAGCCTCCGATCGCGGACATCGGGCGGTCCGGCTGGACGAACGACGGGTCGTCCAGGCCCGCTCCCGCCTTCTTGCCCCACATCGCCTCGCGCCAGATGCGGGCTATCTCCTCGTCCGGGGCGTCGGAGCGCAGGGCCGCTCGCAGGTCGGTCTCCTCGCGGGCGAACAGGCAGGTGCGGACCTGGCCGTCGGCCGTCAGGCGGGTGCGGTCGCAGGCCGCGCAGAACGGGCGGGTCACCGAGGCGATGACGCCGACCACATGGGGGCCGCCGTCGACGATCCAGCGCTCCGCGGGGGCCGATCCGCGCTTCTCCGCGCCCTCCTCGGTGAGGTCGAAGCGGGTCCGCAGGGAGGTCAGGATGTCGCCTGCGGTGATCATGCCGTCGCGCTTCCAGCCGTGCTGGGCGTCCAGTGGCATCTGCTCGATGAACCGCAGTTCGTAGTCGTGTTCCACGGCCCAGGCGAGCAGGTCCGGGGCCTCGTCGTCGTTCAGCCCCGGCATCAGGACGGAGTTGACCTTGACCGGGGTCAGGCCCGCCTCGCGGGCGGCGTCCAGGCCCTCCAGGACGTCCTTGTGGCGGTCCCTGCGGGTGAGGGTCTTGAAGACGTCCGGGCGCAGGGTGTCCAGGGAGACGTTGACCCGGTCCAGGCCCGCCGCCTTCAGGGCCTTCGCGGTGCGCTTGAGGCCGATGCCGTTGGTGGTCAGGGACATCTGGGGGCGCGGCTCCAGGGCCGCGACGCGCTCGACGATGCCGACCAGACCGGGGCGGAGCAGGGGCTCGCCGCCGGTGAAGCGGACCTCCTCGATGCCGAGGGAGGTGACGGCGATGTCGATCAGGCGGACGATCTCGTCGTCGGTGAGCAGATCCGGCTTGGCCAGCCATTGCAGGCCCTCTTCGGGCATGCAGTACGTGCACCGCAGATTGCAGCGGTCGGTCAGCGAGACCCGCAGGTCGGTGGCCTGCCGGCCATAGGTGTCGATGAGCACGTGGGCCCCCTCCCTCGTCGCGGATCAGTGCGGAACTCATCTTTTCCGTCACTTGCGAGCCTACGTGACGTCACTGACAACGACAGTGCCCGATCCCACGACGTACGAAGCGGCCGTGTCGTAGAGATCTACGACACGGCCGCTCAGGTGCGTTGGTCTGGTGCGCCGCTCAGGGGCGGGTCAGTGGGCGCCGGTGCCGGTCAGGGACCGGACCTCCAGCTCCGCGTACTTGCCCTTGTCCGGCTCCTCCTTGGACAGGTAGGTGCCGATGATGCCGAGCAGGAAGCCGACCGGGATCGAGATGAGGCCCGGGTTCTCCAGCGGGAACCAGTGGAAGTCGACGTCCGGGAACATCGAGGTGGGCTTGCCGGAGACGACCGGGGAGAACAGCACCAGGCCGACCGCCGTGACGAGACCGCCGTAGATCGACCACAGGGCCCCGGAGGTGGTGAACCGCTTCCAGAAGAGGCTGTAGATGATCGTCGGCAGGTTTGCCGAGGCGGCGACCGCGAAGGCGAGCGCGACGAGTCCGGCGACGTTCAGGTCGCGGGCGAGGGCGCCCAGCAGGATGGAGACCGCGCCGATGCCGACGGTGGCCCAGCGGGCCGCGCTCATCTCCTGCTTCTCGGTGGCCTGACCGCGCTTGATGACGTTCGCGTAGATGTCGTGCGCGAACGACGAGGACGAGGCCAGGGTGAGGCCGGCGACGACCGCGAGGATGGTGGCGAAGGCGACCGCCGAGATGGTGGCGAGCAGGATCGCGCCCCAGTTGGAGTCGACTCCGCCCAGATGCAGTGCCAGGAGTGGCGCCGCCGTGTTGCCCGCCTTGTTGGAGGCGATGATCTCGTCCGGCTTGATGAGCGCCGCGGCGCCGAAGCCGAGGGCGAGGGTCATCAGGTAGAAGGCGCCGATGAGGCCGATGGCCCAGATGACCGACTTACGGGCGGCCTTGGCGGTCGGCACCGTGTAGAAGCGGATCAGGATGTGCGGCAGTCCCGCGGTGCCGAGGACCAGGGCGATGCCCAGGGAGATGAAGTCCAGCTTGGTGGTGCCGGTGGCGCCGTACTTCAGGCCCGGCTCCAGGAAGGCCGCGCCCTTGCCGCTGTTGTCGGCGGCGGAGCCGAGCAGGTCGGAGACGTTGAAGTCGAACTTCAGCAGCACCAGGAAGGTCAGCAGCAGGGCGCCCGCGATCAGCAGGACGGCCTTGACCATCTGGACCCAGGTGGTGCCCTTCATGCCGCCGATGGTGACGTACACGATCATCAGGACGCCGACCAGGGCGACGATGCCGATCTTGCCGCCGTCGCTGGTGATGCCGAGCAGCAGCGAGACCAGGACGCCCGCGCCCGCCATCTGGGCCAGCAGGTAGAAGATCGAGACGACGATGGTCGAGGTGCCGGCCGCGGTGCGGACCGGGCGCTGGCGCATCCGGTACGCGAGGACGTCACCCATCGTGTAGCGGCCGGAGTTGCGCAGCGGTTCCGCGACCAGGAGCAGCGCGACGAGCCAGGCGACCAGGAAGCCGATGGAGTACAGGAAGCCGTCGTAGCCGAAGAGGGCGATGGCGCCCGCGATGCCGAGGAAGGACGCGGCGGACATGTAGTCGCCGGAGACGGCGAGGCCGTTCTGGAAACCGGTGAACTGCCGTCCGCCCGCGTAGAAGTCGGAGGCGTCCTTGGTCTGGCGTCCGGCCCAGACCGTGATGACGAGGGTCGCGACGACGAAGACCGCGAACAGGCTGATGATCAGCGGCCGGTGCTCGCTGGCCTCGCCTGCGGCAAGGGTGATCGCGGGGCTCATTCTCCGCCCTCCATCCGGGACTTGATGGCCTCGGCCTTGGGGTCGAACTTGGCGGCGGCGACGCGCGAGTACCACCAGGCGATGAGGAACGTGGTCAGGAACTGGGCGAGACCGAGGACCAGGGCGACGTTGATGTTGCCGAAGAGCTTGGTGCCCATGAAGTCGCCCGCGTAGTTCGACAGCAGGACGTACAGCAGGTACCACGCGATGAAGCCGACGGTCAGCGGAAAGGCGAAGGAGCGGTAGGAGCGGCGCAGTTCACCGAACTCCGCGCTCTCCTGAACCTCGGTGAACTCCGCGGTGGTGGGGAGTTTATGGGTCTCTTTCGAGGGTGGCGGTGCGTCGGTGGACACGGGGTCTCCTCGCGTTGCGGGTGCGGTTGTGACGGGGATCGGGGGCGAGTGTCCTCGCGTTCCCTGTTCAAGGTCACGGCGCCGCGCTGGGACCGGTTCAACTCGCTTTGCTTCTTTCCGAACTCACCTTGGGGAAGTCATTGCTGGCCAGCGACTTCGGGAGATAGCTTCGGGCTGCACCACCCGTCATGTACCTGCCCGAGCGCCACCTGTGTCTCGGGCCGGTTTCGTTTCCGGATGATGTGGAGACCCCATGTCCCAGCCGCGTTCCAGACGTTCGAGACACCGCCTCGCGCTCGCCGTTCCGGTCGTGCTGTCCCTCACGGCCTCGCTCGGCTTCCTGCCCGCGGCGGCCTCGGCCGCGCCCTTCGGGGAGACCGCGGTTCAGGCCGCGGACGCGACGAACCTGTCGTACGTCGTCAACACCAAGGTGGACCACCGCACGATCGCGGCGGTGAAGAAGGCGATACCGGTGGCCGGCGGCACCGTCGTGATCGCCTACGAGAAGATCGGCGTGATCGTCGCCCACTCCTCCGCCCCGGACTTCGCGCAGAAGATCCGCAAGGTGCGCGGGGTGCAGTCGGCCGGTGCCACCCGCACCTCGGCCCTGACCCCGGCGGGCACGACGGACGAGGGCGCGGTCCAGGTGCTGTCGGACGCGCAGGCCGCGAAGGTCGCGAAGGCCTCCGCCGCCGCCCCGGACAGTGAGCCTCTCGAGGCCGACCAGTGGGACCTGCGCGCGATAGGCGCCGACCAGGCGGCCAAGATCAACCCGGGCAGCCGCAAGGTGACCGTCGCCGTGATCGACACCGGTGTCGACGACACCCACCCCGACATCGCGCCGAACTTCTCCGCCTCCCAGTCCGCCAACTGCGACGGCGGTGTCCCGAACACCACTCCGGGCGCCTGGCGGCCGTACACCGCGGACGACTACCACGGCACCCACGTGGCCGGTGAGATCGCCGCCGCGCGCAACGGCATCGGCGTGGCCGGGGTCGCGCCCGGCGTGAAGGTCTCGGCCATCAACGTGACCGACCCGAGCGACGGACTCTTCTACCCGGAGAGCGTCGTGTGCGCGTTCGTGTTCGCGGCCGACCACGGCGTCGAGATCACGAACAACAGCTACTACGTTGATCCATGGATGTACAACTGCATGGACGATCCAGATCAGCGGGCCATCGTCGATGCGGTCAACAGGGCGCAGTTGTACGCCCAGAAGAAGGGCACGCTCAGCCTGGCCTCGGCCGGCAACTCCAACCACGACCTGGACTCCGACGCGATCGTCGACACCACGAGCCCGGACGACTCCACGCCGGTGGAGCGGACCGTCGACCCGCACGAGTGCTTCGACGTGCCGACGCAGCTCCCGGGCGTCGTCACGGTGAGCGCGACGGGCGTCAAGAACCTCAAGTCGTACTACTCCTCGTACGGCAAGGGCGTCATCGACGTGGCGGCGCCGGGCGGCGACCGGCTCTACCAGATCCCGGACACGCCGTCGCAGAACGGCCGCATCCTGTCGACCCTGCCCAACGGGGCGTACGGCTTCCTGCAGGGCACCTCGATGGCCTCGCCGCACGCCGCGGGCGTGGCCGCGCTGCTGAAGTCGACGCATCCCAAGGCGAGCCCGGCCCAGCTCCAAGCGCTCCTCAAGGTGCAGGCGAACGCCACGAGCTGCCCGGCCTCCTACGACCAGGACGGCAACGGCACGCAGGACGCGGTGTGCGAGGGCGGCACCCGGGTCAACGGCTTCTACGGCTTCGGCATCGTCAACGCGCTGCGCGCGGTCAAGTGACCCGCCGAACCGGACCCACGGCGCCACCCGCACGGACCGCTTGTCCCGAGAACGAACTGGAGAGACTTTCATCATGACAGGGCCCCACCCGCGCCATCGGCGCGCGCTCGCGCTCCCGCTCGGCATGGCCATCGCGACGGCCATGGCGTTCCTCCCGGGAGCCACGGCGTCCGCGGCCGGTCTGCCCGGCACCGCGACCGGCGTGCCCGGCGCCTCGGCCGGTGCCGTCGGCGCCGCCGACGACATCCTCGCCGCCGCCGACGCGGACGGGACGGCGCTCAGCTATGTCGTCAACGTCCGCGCCGGACACGGTCCTTCCGCCCAGGTGAAGAAGGCCATCGCCAAGGCCGGCGGCACGATCGTGACGTCGTACGACCAGATCGGCGTGATCGTCGTCCACTCGTCGAACCCCGACTTCGCGAAGACGATCCGCAAGGTCCGCGGGGTCGAGTCGGCGGGCAACACCCGCAACGCGCCGCTGCCCGCGCAGTCGACGACCGACGAGGGCACGCCGAAGGCGCTCAGCTCGGCGCAGATGGCCGCCGCGCGGGCCGCCGCCGACGCCGGCCAGGACCCGCTGGAGTCCTTGCAGTGGGACCTGCCCGCCATCAAGGCGGACAAGGCGCACGAGAAGTCGCTCGGCAGCAGCAAGGTGACGGTCGCCGTCATCGACACCGGCGTGGACGACACCCACCCGGACCTCGCGCCGAACTTCGACCGGGCCGCGTCGGTCAACTGCGTGACGGGCAAGCCGGACACGACCGACGGGGCGTGGCGGCCGAGCGCGGCGGAGAGCCCGCACGGCACGCACGTGGCCGGTGAGATCGCGGCCGCCAAGAACGGCGTCGGCATGACCGGTGTCGCGCCGGGCGTGAAGGTGGCGGGCATCAAGGTGTCGACGACCGCCGGCTACTTCTACACGGAGGCCGTGGTGTGCGGCTTCATGTGGGCGGCCACCCACGGGGTCGACGTCACCAACAACAGCTATTACACCGACCCGTGGTACTTCAACTGCACCGACGACCCGGACCAGAAGGCGCTCGTGGACGCCGTCACCCGGGCCTCGCGGTACGCGGAGAAGCGGGGCGTGGTGAACGTGGCCGCGGCCGGCAACGAGAACTACGACCTCGCCGCCGACGAGATCACCGACCCGGTCTCGCCGAACGACGGCACGCCCTCGGACCGGGTGATCGACCCGTCGGAGTGCTTCGACATACCGACGCAGCTCCCGGGTGTCGTGACGGTCGCGGCGACCGGCGCGAAGGGCATCAAGTCGTCCTTCTCGAACTACGGTCTCGGGGTCATCGACGTGGCCGCGCCCGGCGGTGACTCGACGGCCTACCAGACGCCCGCGCCCCCCGCGACCAGCGGTCTGATCCTGGGCACGCTGCCCGGCGGCAAGTGGGGCTACATGGCCGGTACGTCGATGGCGTCGCCGCACGTCGCGGCCGTGGCCGCCCTGATCAAGTCGACGCACCCGTACGCCCCGCCGGCCCTGGTGAAGGCGCTGCTGTACGCGGAGGCCGACGCCACGGCGTGCACGGACCCGTACGACATCAACGGCGACGGCAAGGTCGACGCGGTGTGCGAGGGGTCGAAGAACCGCAACGGCTTCTACGGCTGGGGCACGGTGGACGCGCTGGACGCGGTGACGAAGTAGAAGTACGGACCGATCAAGGTCGGTCCATATATTGATTCCGTCAATACTGCATAGTGCAGTCATGACTGGAATCAAGTTTGTGGTGCGGGAGGGCGCTCTTCCGGGGCGCCTTCCCGTCCAGGAGTTGGCGCGGGCCTGTGTGGGCGCGTGCGCGCTGGCCGCCGCCGAACTGGGGGCGCGGCGGGCCGGTCTCGCCGAGGCGCCGGCCGTGCGGGTGGACGACGGGGCGGTCGCCGCCGCCTTCCTGAGCGAGCGTCATCTGTTGATCAACAGTCGCGCCCCGGTCAACTTCGCCCCGCTGTCCCGGTTCTGGCGGACGGCGGACGGGTGGGTGCGGACCCACGCCAACTATCCGCATCACCGGGCGCGACTCCTGGACGCGCTGGGAGTGCCGGACGACGCGGCGGCCGTGGAAGCGGCACTCGCCGAGCGGACCGCTCTGGACGTCGAGGAAGCCGTGTACGCGGTCGGCGGTCTCGCCGTCGCCCTGCGTTCCCCGCGGGAGTGGGCCGCGCATCCGCAGGCGGTCGAGGTGGCGAAGCGGCCCCTGGTCGAGCGGGGGCGGCTGGACGCGGCACGCGCGCGTGCGTTCACGCCGGTCGACACCTCTCCCCTGCTGCCGGCCGCCGGTCTGCGGGTCCTGGACCTGACGCGGGTCCTCGCGGGTCCGGTCGCCACCCGCACGCTCGCCCTGCTCGGCGCGGACGTGCTGCGCGTGGACGCGCCGCACCTTCCCGAACTGCCCGACCAGCACGCCGACACGGGCTTCGGCAAGCGGTCGGCGACCCTCGACCTGGCCACCGACCGACGGACCTTCGAGGAGCTGCTCGGGGCGGCGGACGTGGTCGTCACCGGGTACCGGCCGGGCGCCCTGGACCGGTTCGGACTCTCCCCCGAGGCGCTGGCGGAGCGGCGGCCCGGAGTGGTCGTGGCGCAGTTGTCGGCGTGGGGCACGTACGGGCCCTGGGCCGAGCGGCGGGGCTTCGACAGCCTCGTGCAGGCCGCCACGGGGATCGCCGTCCTGGAGGGTTCGGCACAACGCCCGGGTGCGCTGCCCGCCCAGGCCCTCGACCACGGGACCGGCTATCTGCTGGCGGCGGCCGTGCTGCGGGCGCTCAACGAGCAGGCGCGGGAGGGTGGAAGCCGGTTCGTGCGACTGGCCCTGGCGCGGACGGCTCTTTGGCTGATGGAGGGGGTGGGTGGTGAGGTCGGGTCGCCGGTGCCGAGCCAGGCGGTGACGGGCGAACGGGCGACGGGCGAGGCGGTGACGGGCGACGCCGAGGGCGCACCCTACGGCGGCCCCGAGCCCTGGCTCTCGGAGACGGACAGCGCGCTGGGGCGGCTGCGGTACGCGCGGTCGCCGGTGTCCTTCGAGGCCGGACCGGGGGGCTGGGACCGGCCGCCGGTGCCGTGGGGCACGGATGCGGCGCGCTGGGGCTGAGCCCGCCCGAGCGGACGGCGGCACCGGGAACCTACCGGTGCACGGAATGCCGTACTCCCACTTGTTTCCTTTCGGTTGCCCGTTCTGTCCGTTCTGGTCAGGATCGTCAGGTGACCCTGACCAGACCCACCGCCGAGACGGCTGACGCGAGCGGGCCCGCGCGGCGCCCCGGCGTCGGCCGCGCGGCCGCCGTCCTCGTGCTGGCGACCCTGGCCGTGGCGATACCCCTGTTGGGCCCGTCCGCCGCGCTGCGCGAAACCGGGGAGGCCGCCGCGCCCGGTACCGGCGGCGTGGCCCTCCTGCGAGCGGTGCTGTTCGGGGCGCTGTGCGTGCCGCTGGGCGAGTTGCTCGTGCGCCGGCTCGCCCGCTCGGTACCGGGCGCTCCCCCGAACGGCCCGCGTTCCTGGGCCTCTTACGCGGCCGCCGCCGGTGCCGTCGCCGCGCTGGGCCTCGCCGCGGTCGTCGCGACCGGCAACCGCGTGCCGCACAGCCTCTCCCAGATCGACGTCGGCGGCCTGTACGCCTCGCGCGACGGCAAGCTGGCCCTGCTGGAGGTCAACGCGTTCCTGGTGGCCGGGCTGTGCGCCCGCTCGGCACGGCCTGCCGTCCAGGTGTGGCCCCTGGGCGCCGTGGTCGTGGCGGAGGCCCTGCGCGCGCATCCCCCGGCCGAGCACACCGCACTGGTGGGCTCCGGGCTGACGCTGGTTCACCTGATCTGCGCCGCGCTGTGGGCGGGCGGACTGCTGCATGTGCTGCGGACACTGCGCCGCTGGGGCCCTGTGGAGCAGGGCGTGGCGCTGTTCGGGCGCTACGCGCGCGTGGCGGCCGTTCTGCTCGCCGGCGTGACCGCGACCGGGGTGTGGAGCTCGCTGCGCCGGATGCCGTCCGGCACGGTCCTGACGCAGCTGACCGACACCGCCTACGGGCGCACCCTGCTCGCCAAGGTGCTCCTCGTCGCGGTCGTCGCCGCGCTCGCGCTGTGCGCCCGGCTGCGGCTGCGCCGCGCCCCCGACCCACTGGCGGCCTGCGTCCCCGCGCGCGGGGAGGTCGCCGCGCTGGGCCTGGTGGTCGTGGTGTCGGGGCTGTTGACGGCGCTGCCGCTGCCGATCAGGTGGTGAGCGGCGGCTGGTCGAACGGTGCCGAGCGTCGGCTGCTCGGCGCGGAACCGAGCAGCCGATGCGACACCGAGCAGCCGGTGACCGCTAGTTGGTGACGAGGACCTTCAGGGCGGTGCGCTCGTCCATGGCCTTGTAGCCGTCGGGGACGCCCTCCAGGTCGACAGTCATGTCGAAGACGGGCGAGGCGTCGACGGTGCCGTCCAGGACGTCGGGCAGCAGCTCGGGGATGTAGGCGCGGACCGGCGCCACACCGCCGCGCAGCGCGATGTTCCGGTCGAACATGACGCCGAGGTCGACGCCGGTGCCGCTGCCGTGGGGCACACCCACGAAGCCGATGGCGCCGCCGTCACGGGTGATGTTGACCGCCGTACGCATGGACTGTTCGGTGCCGACGGCCTCGACGACGGCGTGCGCGCCCTGGCCGCGGGTGAGTTCGCGTACGGCCTCGACGGCGGCGTCCCCGCGCTCGGCGACGACGTCGGTGGCGCCGAAGCGCCGCGCGATGTCGGTGCGGACCTGGTGGCGGCCGAGGGCGATGATCCGTTCCGCGCCGAGCCGCTTGGCGGCGAGCACCGCGCACAGGCCGACGGCTCCGTCGCCGACGACGGCGACCGTGGCGCCCGGGCGGGCTCCCGCGCCGAGGGCCGCGTGGTGACCGGTGCCCAGGACGTCGGACAGGGTCAGCAGGGAGGACAGCAGACGGCCGTCGGAGGCCGCCTCCTTGGGCAGCCGTACGAGGGTGCCGTCGGCGTAGGGGACGCGTACGGCCTCGCCCTGGCCGCCGTCGTAGCCGACGGAGCCCCAGAAGCCGCCGTGCTCGCAGGAGGTGGTCAGCCCCTCGCGGCAGTAGTCGCAGACGCCGTCGGACCACATGAAGGGCGCGACGACGAGGTCACCGCGCTTGACGGCGGCGACCTCGGAGCCGGTCTCCTCGACCACGCCGAGGAACTCGTGTCCGATCCGCTGTCCCGGCTGCCGGGCCGCCTCGCCGCGGTAGGCCCACAGGTCGCTGCCGCAGATGCAGGCGCGCAGCACCCGCAGCACGGCGTCGGTGGGCAGCTGCACCACCGGCTCGGGGACGTCCTCCACGCGCATGTCGTACGGGGCGTGGATGGTGGTGGCGCGCATGGCGAGGGTCCTTCTCGTGCGAGGGCGTGACGGCGCTCAGGGGGTGGTCGAGCGCACCTCACCGTACGTCGCCATCGGCCCTGGGCGCGCTTCAGGGGCTCGCAGGGTGCCACTGGCCAGCAGGAACTGGGCGGCGATGTAGGTGAGCATGATCCACAGATCGGGTCGGGGCAGCTGGGGCCAGTCGGCGACGCCGGTCGCGATGAGGGTGTCCGAGAGCAGGAAGAGCGCGCCGCCCGCTCCGGCGACGGGGCCGAGGCGGAGGGCGGCGGTGCAGGCCATGGCCACGAGCAGGGTGCTGTAGCCGGCGACGGGGACGCGGAGGTCGGCCGGCAGGTCCGGCCACAGCAGGGTGACCGTGGTGACGAGGGCCACGCCGTAGGCCGGGGCCAGGAGGGCCGCTCGCGCGCGTGGTGCGCCATGACGGACGAAGAGGGCGAGGTAGCAGGCGTGTCCCGCGGCGAAGGAGGCCATGCCCGCGAGGAAGGCCGGGTCCGCGTCCGACAGCAGCAGGACGTCACCGCCCCAGCCGCACAGGAGCGCCGCGACGAGGAGGCGCGGTGCGCCCCGGGTGGCCGCCCAGGCGGCGAGCAGCGGCATCAGGAGGGGCTTGGCGACGATGTAGCCGCCGTGGAAGCCGACGGCCAGGGCGGTGAGGTCGACGGTGGCGGCGAGGGCGAAGGCGGTCAGGAGGGCGAGATGGGCGCGGTGGGTGAGGTGAGTGCGGCGAGGACCGTAGCTGCTGATGGTGTTCGGGGTTCTCACGCGGGCACGGTTTCCTCGGCGGTCTCCGGTGCGGGCGCCGGCCCCCAGCCAGGCCCCCGGAAGACCCGGCCCGCCCGTTCGCGCCAACTCCGTGCCTTCTTGATGTCCTTGATGATGGCCACGTACTCATGGGTGGCCACCTTGATCGGGTTGAACGTGTTGATGTTCTTGGTCAACCCGTAGACAGGCCGTTCGGTCTCGGCGACGAACGAGCCGAAGAGCCGGTCCCACACGATGAGGATCCCGCCGAAGTTGCGGTCCAGATAGCCGCCCTGGGAGGCGTGGTGGACGCGGTGGTGGGACGGGGTGTTGAACACGAACTCGAACCAGCGGGGCATCTTGTCGATGCGTTCGGTGTGGATCCAGAACTGGTAGACGAGGTTCGCGGAGGAGCAGAAGGCGAGCGCGGCCGGGTGGACGCCCGCGGCGATCAGGGGGACGTAGAACGGCCAGACGGTCAGGCTCGTCCAGGGCTGGCGCAGCGCGGTGGTGAGGTTGAACTTCCGGCTGGAGTGGTGGACGACGTGGCAGGCCCACAGGATGCGGATGACGTGGTGGCCGCGGTGGGACCAGTAGTAGAAGAAGTCCTGCGCGAGCAGCATCAGGGGGACCGTCCACCACAGGACGGGGACGCGCAGCGGGGTGAGCTCGTGGATCGCCGTGTAGATCGCGACGATCGGGATCTTCCAGAGGAAGTCGAAGAAGAGGCTGCCGAGTCCCATGCCGACGCTGGTGGCGGCATCTCTCGTCTCGTAGCCCGCCGCGTCCTCGTCGGGATGGATGCGGACGCTGATCACCTCGACGACGGTGAGCAGCACGAAGGCGGGTATGGACCAGACCACGACATCGGGGAGGTTCGGCATGCGTGCACCGTAGAACCGCCGGTGGGGCACGGCTAGACGTTGTTACCCACAAGTATTGACGGGGGTACGCGCTTGCTTCTTGGTGATCTCCACCAGTCGGCTAGACCCCCGCCGCCCCCAACAGCACCCCCACCCCATAAGTGACCCCCATCGCCACCAACCCGCCCCCCACGTTCCGCACGACCGCCCGCCTCGGTGCCGCCGCCCCCAAGCGCGCGCTGCTCCAGCCGGTCAGTACCAGGGTGCCCACCACGGACACCACCGTCACCGGCACCCGCCAGTCCGACGGGGGCAGCACGATGGCCAGCAGGGGGAGGATCGCGCCTGCCGTGAAGGCCAGGAAGCTTGCCCAGGCCGCGTGCCAGGGGTTGGTCAGTTCGTCCGGGTCGATGCCGAGTTCCACGCGTGCGTGGGCGCGCAGTGCGTCGCGTTCCGTCAGTTGTTCCGCCGCCTCACGGGCGACCTCGCGCGACAGGCCACGCTCCTCCAGGAGCTGCGTCAACTCCTCCAGCTCCGCCTCCGGTTGTTCGCGCAGCTCCCGCTTCTCCTGGGCCAGCGCCGCCTTCTCGGAGTCCCGCTGGGTCGACACGGACACGTACTCCCCGGCCGCCATGGACATCGACCCGGCCAGCAGGCCCGCCAGACCCGCCGTCAACAACGCGGAGCGGTCGCTCGTCGCTCCGGCCACGCCGACCACCAGTCCCGCCGTCGAGACGATGCCGTCGTTCGCGCCGAGGACCGCCGCCCGCAGCCAGTTGAGGCGGGTGCCGAGCCCGCCGCCGTGGGCCTCGCCGTGCGCCGGTCCGCTCACACCCTCTTCGGTCATCCCCGGAGGATCGCACCCCGGTCCTCGACAGCCCGGTACCGACGCCGCCGTGAGGGACTGTCAGTCCCGGGCCGTATCCTCAGGGACCATGCTCGAAGACCAGACGACCGCAGCGTCCTCCCCCACAGCGTGGCCGGCCGCGTATCCGCAGGGATACGCGGTCGTCGACGTGGAGACCACCGGCCTGGCCCGCGACGACCGGATAATCTCCGCGGCCGTCTACCGGTTGGACGCCCGCGGAGAGGTCGAGGACCACTGGTACACGCTGGTCAACCCGGAGCGCGATCCCGGCCCGGTGTGGATCCACGGTCTGACGAGCGACACCCTCGAAGGCGCGCCCCTCTTCCAGGACATCGCCGACGAGTTCTCGGCCCGTCTCGACGGTCGCGTCCTCGTCGCGCACAACGCCGTCTTCGACTGGCAGATGATCGCCCGCGAGTACGCCCGCGCGGGGCGGGTGGCGCCGGTGAGCCAGCGGCTGTGCACCATCGTCCTGTCCAAGGAGCTCGGCCTGCCGCTGCCCAACCACAAACTCGAGTCGCTGGCCGCCCACTTCGGCGTCGTACAGCGGCGGGCGCACCACGCCCTCGACGACGCGCGCGTGCTCGCGGAGGCGTTCCGGCCGAGTCTGCGGGCCGCGGCCGCGCGCAGTGTGCGGCTGCCGCTGCACGAGTGCCGGCCGCTGACCGAGTGGACGGACCGGGCCGTGCCCCGGCAGTCGGCGGGCTACGGCGGCTACCGGCCGACCAGTTGGCGGCCCGCGCGCAAGCGGCCCGCGTGCCCCTACCCCAACCCGGGGCGGTACGAGGACGGCAGGCCGCTCAAGCAGGGCATGCGGATCGCGTTCTCCGGGGACACCTCGACCGAGCGCGACCTCCTGGAGGACCGGGCGATCGAGGCCGGGCTGCACGTCGCCACCAGCATCTCCCGGCTGACCAGTCTCCTCGTCACCAACGACCCGGACTCGGGCACGTCCAAGGTGGTCAAGGCCCGGCAGTTCGGCACACCGGTCGTCGACGAGGCGGCCTTCGGGCAGCTCCTCCGGGATGTCGAGCCGGCGTCAGAGGGGTGACCGGCGATGAAGGCGACCGTACGGCCGCTGCCGACGGACGGGTGATTGTCGTACGACTCGCCCGGCGCCGGCTCGCCCCCGCGGCGGCCACGGCTCACCCTGTGGCGCATGGCGACTTGCGAAGTTTGCGGCAATAACTACGGCATGACCTTCGAGGTGCACGCCCAGGGCGCGGTGCACGTCTTCGACTGCTTCTCCTGTGCGATCCACCGGATGGCACCGATCTGCGAGCACTGCCGGGTGCAGATCATCGGGCAGGGAGTCGAGGTCGAGGGCCACTGGTTCTGCGGTGCGCACTGCGCCCGCGCGGAGGGGAAGGTGGGCATCGTGGATCGGGTCTGACCCACCCCTGCCCAAGGCACCCCACGACCCGAGAGGTACCGTCGTGGGGTGTACCGCTTCCTGTTGTCCCGGCAGTGGGTGATCCTCACGCTGGTCGCCCTGCTCCTCATCCCCACGATGATCCGGCTGGGCATCTGGCAGATGCACCGCTACGAGGAGCGCAGCGCACGCAACCAGCTGGTGACCGACGCGCTGAACGCCAAGCCGGTGCCCGTGGAGGAGATGACCTCGCCGGGGCACACGGTCACCACGCACGACCGGTATCGCAAGGTCACCGCCAAGGGGCACTTCGACACCTCCGCCGAGGAGGTCGTCCGGCGCCGCACCAACTCCGACGACGAGGTCGGTTACCACGTGCTGACCCCGTTCGTCCTCGACGACGGCAAGGTGCTGCTCGTCAACCGGGGCTGGATCCCCTCCAACGGCCCGAGCCAGACCGCGTTCCCGAAGATCCCCGCGCCCCCCGCCGGCGAGATCACCGTCACCGGGCGGCTGATGCCCGACGAGACGACCGCGGCGAGCGGCATCAAGAACCTCAAGGGGCTGCCGGACCGGCAGATCATGCTGATCAACAGCGAGCAGGAGGCCCGGCGGCTCGGCAAGCAGGTTCTCGGCGGCTACATCGCGCAGATCTCGCCGGAGCCGAAGGGCGACACCCCCGAGCTGATCGGCGGCAACCCCGGCAGTGAGGACGCCGCGCTGAACTACGCCTACGCGATCCAGTGGTGGCTGTTCTCGGTCGGCGTGCCGATCGGCTGGGTCATCCTGGTCCGGCGCGAGCTGCGTGACCGCCGGGAGAAGGCGGAGCAGGACAGCGCCGCGGAGGCTGAGCCGGCCGCGGTGTAATGCGCCGAGGCGCACCCCACGTCCGCCAGGGCACTCGCGCACCGTCCGGGCGCTCGGCATCCTCCAGGGCACGCGCCCACCGTCAGAGCACTCGGCATCCACCAGGGCACTCGCCCACCGTCAGAGCCCTCGGCATCCACCAGGGCACTCGCCCACCATCAGAGCACTCGGCACCCACCACGGCCCTCGACATCCGCCAGAGCACTCGGCACCCCCAGGGCCCTCGGCAGGCATCCCCCGGGCCGCTCGACCGGCCGCCCTCAGACCCCCTTGCGGTCCCTCCAGTACAGGAACGTGCGCTCCGGGTCCGGCAGCAGCTCCCACGGGTGCCGGGTCATATGGCGGCCCAGCCGTCGGAACACCGGTGCCGCGTCGGTCGGCCGGTGGGTGCGGACCAGGGCGAAGGCGAGGAGGTTGAGGTCGGCGACGGCCTCGGCGTGCGGTACCGCGGCGGTGTGGAACCAGTCGGTCAGGGCCGCCTCGATCTCGGCGCCGGCTCCGGGTTCGTTCCAGTGGCCGTCCGCCCCGAACGGCAGCTGTCGCTGCCGGTGGGCGACCAGTTCGACGCGGGCCGCCACCGGGAGCAGGGCGAGCGGTGAGCCGTGCGGGGCGCGGGCGGCGCCCTGCCGGGCGAAGTCCGTCATGTCGACGACCGAGCCGTGTCCGCGCGGGGACAGATAGTCCAGCAGCCGGTGGTAGGCGCCCCGGTGCCACGGAGCCCGGGTGACGGCCTCGGTCCACACGGGCACGGCGTCCCTCGGCGGTACGGCGGCGCGGTACATCAGGTCGAGGAGGGCCAGCCAGGGGGTGGGGTCCTCGGGACACGCCTCGGCCGCCCGCAGACAGGCCCGCTCGGCGTCCCAGACGCCGGGCCACCCCTGGGCCGGGGAGTGCCGGCCGCTGCGGACACAGGCCCAGAGCACCGACGCGTCGCCGTCACCGGGCCGTTCGGCGATCCACCGCTCGCTCACCGCGGCCGGCAGCCCGCCCGCCAGTACCGACATCCGGTGCCACCGGCGATCCCAGTCCCTGCCCGTGTCCCGCAGCAGCTCGGCGACCGGTTGCCAGAGCGGGCGGCTGGACCCCGCGCCGAGGCCGTGCGACTGGAGGGTGGGGCGCAGCTCGGTCAGTGTCGCGTGCAGCGCGTCGTCGTCGAGGGCGGGGCGGACCACAAGGGTGTGGCGGCGTCTGAGCATGTCGGTCCCGGGGTGAGTGTCGAGGGATCACGGGGCGGGCAGTACGCCCGCCCCGTGATCCGCAGCGGAAGCAGTGACGCCTCAACAGCACCGCCCCTGCGGACGGGCCTCCCGATGCCGGGTGCGGAGCACCTCGTACTCCCGCCGGGTCGGCACCGGAGCGAGGGGATGGTGGCGCAGATGCCGCTCGCGGTAGCGGTCGTACTCCGCCTCCCCCGTCAGCTCCCGCAGGTACCACCGGACACCCCGAGCCCAGCGCCGGGCGGTCGCGGTCACGAGCGCACTCCCACCAGCTCCTCACCGGTCTGCCCGGGGACACCGATCCGCGACTCGACGTACGGCGCCTCGGTCGTCGGCAACGCCCCCGCCGCCCGGACCGCCCGCACGCACACCACCCCCGCGTTGACGATCACCACCGCCACCAGCACCAGGAACACCGCGATCAGCACCCCGTCGACCGTGGAGTTGGTCACGACCGTGTGCATGTCGTCCAGGGACTTGGCCGGTGCGAGGACCTGGCCCGCGTCGATGCCGTCCGCGTACTTGGTGCGCTGGGCGAAGAACCCGACCCGGGGGTCGTCGGAGAAGATCTTCTGCCAGCCCGCGGTGAAGGTGATCGCGACCACCCAGGCCAGCGGCACCCCGGTCACCCAGGCCCAGCGCAGCCTGCCGGACTTGACGAGGACCGTCGTGCACACGGCCAGCGCGATCGCGGCGAGCAGCTGGTTCGCGATGCCGAAGAGCGGGAAGAGCTGGTTGATCCCGCCGAGCGGGTCGGTGGCGCCGGTGTAGAGGAAGTAGCCCCAGGCCGCGACGACCAGTCCGCTGCACAGCCAGATGCCGGGCTTCCAGTTGACCCGGCCGACCGGCTTCCACACGTTGCCGAGCATGTCCTGGAGCATGAAGCGGCCGACCCGGGTGCCCGCGTCCACCGTGGTCAGGATGAACAGCGCCTCGAACATGATCGCGAAGTGGTACCAGAAGGCCTTCATGGCCGTACCGCCGAACACCCCGGAGAAGATCTCCGACATGCCGACCGCGAGGGTCGGGGCGCCGCCGGAGCGGGCGATCAGGGTCTGTTCCTCGACCGCCTTGGCGGCCTGGGTCAGCTGGTCGGGGGTGATGGTGAAGCCGAGGCCGGCCACCGCGTGGGACGCCGACTCCGCCGTGGCGCCGAGCAGTCCCGCCGGTGCGTTCATCGCGTAGTACAGGCCCGGCTCCAGGGTCGCCGCCGCGATCAGCGCCATGATCGCGACGAAGGACTCCATCAGCATGGCGCCGTAGCCGATCATGCGGACCTGCGACTCCTTCTGGATCAGCTTCGGTGTCGTACCGGAGGAGACCAGGGCGTGGAAGCCGGAGAGCGCGCCGCAGGCGATGGTGATGAACAGGAAGGGGAAGAGCGACCCGGCGAACACCGGCCCGGCGCCCGAGCGGGCGAAGTCGCTCACCGCGTCCGCGCGCAGCACCGGGGCGGCGACCACGACGCCCACCGCGAGCAGGGCGATGGTGCCGATCTTCATGAAGGTGGAGAGGTAGTCGCGCGGGGCCAGGAGCATCCAGACCGGGAGGACGGACGCCACGAAGCCGTAGCCGACCAGGCAGAAGACCAGGGTCGTGGGGCTGAGGGTGAAGGTCGAGGCCAGTGAGGAGTTCTGGACCCAGCTGCCGCCGACGATCGCGAGGAGGAGCAGCGCGACCCCGATGAAGCTGGTCTCCACGACCCGGCCGGGGCGGATGCGGTGCAGCCAGAAGCCCATGAACAGGGCGATGGGGATGGTCATGGCGACGGAGAAGGTGCCCCACGGGGAGTGGGCGAGGGCGTTGACCACGACCAGGGCCAGCACGCCCAGCAGGATGATCATGATGGCGAACACGGCGATCAGGGCCGCCGCGCCGCCCGCCCTGCCGATCTCGTCCCGGGCCATCTGCCCGAGGGACTTGCCGTCCCTGCGCATGGACAGGAAGAGGACCACCATGTCCTGGACCGCGCCCGCGAAGATCACTCCGGCGACGATCCACAGGGTGCCGGGCAGGTAGCCCATCTGGGCCGCGAGGACCGGGCCGACCAGCGGTCCGGCCCCCGCGATCGCCGCGAAGTGGTGGCCGAGCAGGACCCGCTTGTCGGTGGGGTGGAAGTCGACGCCGTCCTCCAGGCGTTCGGCCGGGGTGGCGCGGCGGTCGTCCGGCTTCAGGACGCGGCGGGCGATGAAGCGGGAGTAGAAGCGGTAGGCGATCGCATACGAGCCGAGCGCGGCGACGACCAGCCAGACCGCGGAGATCTTCTCGCCCCTGGCCAGCGCGAGCACGCCCCAGGCGACCGCGCCGAGCAGCGCCACGACGGCCCACAGGAGGATCGAGCGGGGTGACATTCGTGATTTTTCAGGCGCCTCGAGGGCAGGCTGAAGGACGGTTTCGGGCATGGCGGCTCCTCACCAAGAGCGGTGCAAGATCAGACGGTGCAGGGTCGGACGGTGCAGGGTCGGAAGGGCTCAGCGACGATGTCGGTCCGTCAGCGCGTACGCGGCCAGCAGGCACAGACCGCACCCCGGCACCCAGGCGAGCTGGTACCAGTAGAAGAACGGCGTGCCCGCCAGGCGCGGCTCCGCACCGGCGTACATCGGGACCCACAGCAGTCCCGCGGCGGGGGCGAGCAGCAGTACGGCGATCGCGACGCGCCGTAGCCGGTGATGACCGGTCCGTGCCATGACCTGCGCTCCTCTCCCCTTCGCTGTGGGTCTGTGCAAGAGTTGCCCACCTCCCGCGGACGGTTGACAGCGAATTCCGGGGAGATTTCCCGCCGATGTCCGTCATCCGAACCGGCGGTGAGCGCAACTAATGCGCGAGGGCACAGCCATCCCCGCGCACACACCCGGGGCACACCAAGGACGGTGACCATGGCCGACGGCGCCATGACCGCGACGTTCCTCGCCGTGATCGGCGGGGCGTCGCTGCTCGCCGTGACCGCGCGCCGGCTGCGCCCCAGCGACCGGCTGCCGTCCCTGGAGGGCTGGGCGCTGGCCGACCGGAGCCTCGGCCCGGTGTGGACCTGGCTGCTGCTCGGCGGCACGATCTTCACCGCGTACACCTTCACGGCCGTACCGGGACTGGCGTACGGCAACGGCGCGGCGGCCTTCTTCGCGGTGCCGTACACGGTGATCGTGTGCCCGATCGCGTTCGTGCTGCTCAGCCGCCTGGGCGAGGTGGCCCGCCGGCACGGCTACATCACCGCCGCCGACTTCGTGCGCGGCCGCTACGGCTCGGCGCCGCTGGCCCTGGTGGTCGCGCTGACCGGGATCCTGGCGACGATGCCGTACCTGGCGCTCCAGCTGCTCGGGATAAGGGCCGTACTGACCGCGGGTGGCGTGTATCCGAAGGGCGCGACCGGTGATCTGGTGATGGTGGCGCTGTTCGCGGGGCTCGCGGTGGCCACCTACCGGCACGGGCTGCGGGCGCCCACCGTGATCTCCGCGCTCAAGGCGGTCGCGGTCTTCGTCTCGCTCACCGCCGTGACGTGGCTGGTCCTGGAACGGCTCGGCGGACCGGGCGCGGTGTTCGACGGCGCAGCCGAACGCCTCGGCGGCCCTGCCCTGCTCCTCTCCCCCGAGCAGCAGCCCGCCTACGCCACCCTCGCCCTCGGCTCCGCGCTCGCCCTGCTGATGTACCCGCACGTCCTGACCGCCGGTTTCGCCGCCGACGGTCCGCGCACCCTGCGCAAGGTGGCCGTGGCCCTGCCCGCCTGGACGGGGCTGCTCGCGCTCTTCGGGTTCCTGGGCGTCGCGGCGCTCGCGGCCGGGGTGCGGGCGCCGGAGGGCGGCGCCGAGACGGCCGTACCGATGCTGGTGGACCGGCTGATGCCGGGGCCGCTGGCCGGGCTGGTGTTCGGCGCGATCACCGTGGGGGCGCTGGTCCCGGCGGCGGTGATGTCGATCGCGGCGGCCACCAGCTTCGTCCGCAATGTGTACGTCGAGTACGTGCACCCGACCGCCACGCCCAAGCGGCAGGTGCGGATCGCCAAGGCGGTGTCGCTGACGGCGAAGGTCGGCGCGGTCGCCTTCGTGTTCGGGCTGCGCGACCAGGACGCGATCAACCTCCAGCTCCTCGGCGGGGTCTGGATCCTGCAGATCTTCCCGGCCGTCGCCGTGGGCCTGTTCACCGGGCGGCTGCACCCGCGGGCGCTGCTCGCGGGGTGGGCGGTGGGGATGCTCGCCGGCACCTTCCTCGTCGTGCGCGAGGGGTTCTCGTCGATCGGCGCGGGGCCCTTCCAGATCTACGCCGGTCTCGTCGCCCTGCTGCTGAACCTGACCGTCGCCCTGGCCGGGACCGCGGCCCTCGAACGGCTCGGCGTCCCGCGCGGCGCCGACCTGACCGACCTACCGTCGCGCCTGACCGTCAGGCGGCGCCCCGAGACGGGAGCGAACAACCCGTGAGACAGCATCTGAGACACGGCACCGCCGTACCCGTCCCGCTCGCGCCCGCGGCGGCCGATCCGGCCGAGCTGGAACGCGAGGCCGGAGTGGCCCGGCTGTTCGAGCTGCACTACGCGTCGATGCTCCGGCTCGCCGTGCTGCTCGGCGCCGACGACCCGGAGAACGTGGTCGCCGAGGCCTACTACCAGATCTACCGGAAGTGGCGGCGGCTGCGGGACACCGAGGCGGCGGAGGCCTATCTGCGCTCCACCGTCTGCAACCTGACCCGGATGCGGATACGGCACCTCCAGGTGGCCCGCAAGCACGTCGAGGCACCGCCGACCGAGCTCGTGGCCTCCGCGGAGAGCACCGCGCTCCTCCACGACGACCAGCGCGTCCTCATCGACGCGCTCCAGCAGCTGCCCGCCCGGCAGCGCGAAGCACTGGTGCTGCGGCACTGGCTCGGCCTGAAGGAGGGCGAGATCGCCTCCGCGATGGGGATCTCCAGCGGCTCCGTCAAGACCCACACGGCACGCGGCCTGGCCGCCCTGACCCAGGCGATGGAGGCCCGGCGATGACACACCGAGACGCGACCGAGTCGCGCACCGCGCAGGAACTCCAGGAGGCCCTCGCCGCGCTGGCGGGCGGGGTGCACGCGGCCCCCGACGCCTATCGCACGGCACGCGGCGAGTGGCTGCGCCGCGAACGCCGCCGTCGGCTCGTCCTCACCGTCCTCATCGCGGTCGTGTTCGCGCTGGCGACGCTGATCGGGCTGTGGGTGCTGAACCAGACACCGGCGCACTCGGGGGTGATCTTCTCCGGGACAGCCGCTTCACTCCCCCGGCCGCACCCCTGATTGCCCCCGCGACCAGCAGGGAAACCGCACTGCGTGCACCCCCGAACCCCACCGGCTCACCGGATCCCCCGTATCGAGGACTACGCCCTCGTCGGCGACGAACAGACCGCCGCCCTGATCGGCACGGACGGCTCCGTGGACTGGCTGTGCCTGCCCCGCTTCGACTCGGCGGCCTGCTTCGCGCGGCTGCTCGGCGACGAGGAGAACGGCCACTGGCGGATCGCCCCCGAGGGCGCGGACCGGTGCACCAGGCGCGGCTACCGTCCCGGCACCCTCGTCCTGGACACCGAGTGGGAGACCGACGAGGGCGCGGTGCGGGTCACCGACCTGATGCCGCAGCGCGACGTCGCCCCCGACCTCGTACGGGTCGTGGAAGGGCTGCGCGGCCGGGTCACCGTGCGCAGCACGCTCCGGCTGCGCTTCGAGTACGGCTCGATCGTGCCCTGGGTCCGCCGCGTCGACGAGCAGCGGGTGGCGATCGCGGGGCCCGACTCGACGTGGCTGCGCAGCGTGCCCCCGGTGCGCACCTGGGGCGAACACCTCGCGACGCACTCGGAGTTCACCGTCGAGGAGGGGGAGAAGGTCGCCTTCGTCCTCACCTGGCACCCCTCGCACGAACCGCGCCCGCCGCTGTCCGACCCGTTCGAGACGCTGGAGAGCAGCGTGGCCGACTGGCAGGAGTGGTCGGCGCGCTGCCGCTACGACGGGCCGCACCGGGACGCCGTCATCCGCTCCCTGATCACCCTCAAGGCGCTCACCTACCGCCCGACCGGCGGCATCGTGGCCGCGGCCACCACCTCGCTGCCGGAGGAGCTGGGCGGGGTGCGCAACTGGGACTACCGCTACTGCTGGCTGCGCGACTCCACCCTAACCCTGGCCGTCCTGGTGCAGTGCGGCTATCTGGAGGAGGCCGAGGCCTGGCGGAACTGGCTGCTGCGCGCGGTCGCCGGCGACCCGGCGGACCTCCAGATCATGTACGGCGTCGCGGGCGAGCGGCGGCTCCCCGAGTTCGAACTGCCGTGGCTCTCCGGCTTCGGCGGCTCCCGGCCGGTCCGCATCGGCAACGAGGCCGTCAAACAGCTCCAGCTGGACGTGTACGGCGAGGTCATGGACTCGCTGTCACTGGCCCGGCGGGCCGGACTGCCCGCCATCCCGCACATGTGGTCCCTGCAGAGCGTGCTGCTGGACTTCCTCCGCTCCTCCTGGCGGCAGCCGGACGAGGGGATCTGGGAGGTGCGCGGCGGCCGCCGCGACTTCGTCCACTCGAAGATCATGGTGTGGGTCGCCGCCGACCGCGCGGTGCGTGCCCTGGAGGCCTTCCCGAATCTGACCGGTGACCTGGACGGCTGGCGCGCGCTGCGCGAGGAGGTCCACCGCGAGGTCTGCGAGAAGGGCTACGACCCCGGACGCAACACCTTCACCCAGTACTACGGCTCCCGCGAACTCGACGCGTCCCTGCTGCTGATCCCCCGCGTCGGCTTCCTGCCCGCCGACGACCCCCGGGTCGTCGGCACCATCGACGCGGTCCGCGCGGAGCTGGAGCACGGCGGATTCGTACGGCGGTACAGCGCCGAGGAGACCCCGGTGGACGGGCTGCCCGGCGGCGAGGGCACCTTCCTGGTGTGCTCGTTCTGGCTCGCCGACGCGCTGCACATGACGGGCCGCAGGAAGGAGGCGCGGGACCTCTTCGAGCGGCTGCTGGGGCTGGCCAACGACGTGGGGCTGCTGTCCGAGGAGTACGACCCGGTGGCCGGAGCGCAGCTAGGGAACTTCCCGCAGGCGTTCAGTCACATCGGACTGGTGAACACCGC
Organism: Streptomyces sp. LS-MS-L19; assembly: GCF_058382285.1. Taxonomy (NCBI): domain Bacteria; kingdom Bacillati; phylum Actinomycetota; class Actinomycetes; order Kitasatosporales; family Streptomycetaceae; genus Streptomyces; species Streptomyces sp. LS-MS-L19. The sequence goes on from NZ_JBYCLL010000001.1 coordinate 2,215,995, forward strand.
CCTCACCCTCTTCGGGGGCGAGGAGGCAGGATAGGGGTCATGGATCTTGGGCTGAAGGACCGTGTGTACGTCGTCACCGGAGCGACCCGTGGGCTCGGCAACGCGGCCGCGCGTGCGCTGGTCGCGGACGGGGCGAAGGTCGTGGTGACCGGGCGGGACGAGTCGCGTGCGCCGGCCGCGGCGGCGGAGCTGGGGCCGAACGCGGTGGGGGTGGGCGTCGACAACGCCGATCCGGCGGCGGCGGAACGGCTGATCGCGGTGGCGCGGGAGAACTTCGGCGGCTTCGACGGAATGCTGATCAGTGTGGGCGGGCCCGCGCCCGGCTTTGTCGCGGACAACACGGACGAGCAGTGGGAGAACGCGTTCGAGTCGGTGTTCCTGGGTGCCGTCCGGCTGGCCCGTGCGGCTGCGGCGGAGTTGGAGGAGGGGGGCGTCATCGGGTTCGTGCTGTCCGGGTCGGTGCACGAGCCGATTCCCGGGCTGACCATTTCGAACGGGCTGCGGCCCGGTCTTGCCGGGTTCGCGAAGTCGCTCGCGGACGAGTTGGGGCCGCGGGGGATTCGGGTCGTCGGATTGCTGCCGTCGCGTATCGACACGGATCGCGTGCGGGAGCTGGACGGGATGTCGGCTGATCCTGAGGCCACCCGGGCTGCGAACGAGTCCCGGATTCCGTTGCGGCGGTACGGGACGCCGGAGGAGTTCGGGCGGGTGTCGGCGTTTTTGCTGTCGCCGGCTGCTTCCTATTTGACCGGCATCATGTTGCCGGTTGATGGGGGGATGCGGCATGGGTTTTAGCTGCGGGCCGGTGGGGGTTGATCGCGCAGTTCCCCGCGCCCCTGAATGCCCTTAACTGACCCTTTCTGCTTTGTGCTTCACGCCGGTCATCCTCACCTCGGCCGGGAGTGACTCCAGCCCCGCCGAGTTGCGGGCGTGGGTCAGCGCCTCTGTCGTGAGGTAGTTCAGGGCTGTTCCGGGGTCCGCGTGTGGTTCCAACTGGAGGCGTACGCGGGTCTCTGGGGCGTCCGGGCGGCCGGTCAGGTGGGCGTGGGCCCGGTGGACGCCGTCCAACTCGGCGGCCTCGCCTTCGAGTACGCCCTCCAGTGCCCGTCCCCTCAGCAGCGCGCCCTCGCCGTCGCCCGTGTCGACCCGGACCTCCGTGAGCCGGCGCCTGCGGAGGACCGCCGTCAGCCACCACAGGGTCAGGAGGACCACGAGGGCCAGTGCGGCGATGACCGTCGGCCACCACCAGCCCTCGCTGTCCCAGCGGGTGCGTTCGGCGTCGCTCAGCAGCACGTCGTTCTTGCCGTCGTGGATCCACCAGGAGGGCGGCTTCACGCCGAGGCCGACGGCGAGCACCGAGCCGCCCAGGACGAGCAGCACCAGCCCCACCAGGCCGATCAGTACGCGGTTGACGGTCCTGCGCATCGCTCTCAGCCCTTCTTCCTGGTCGTGCGGGCCACGTGCACCGACAGGGCGGGAGGCCGGGACAGGCCCAGTCCCCTGATCGCCTCGGCCAGGGCCACGTCCAGGTCGGCGCGGACGTCGTCCAGTTCGCGGAAGTGGGAGACCGCGCGGACGTCGGCCTTCTTCCGGCGCGTGCGGACCCGTACGGACTGCACGCCGGCCACCTCCATGGCCCGGTCGCGCAGGACCATGGCGGCCGCGTCGCGGTGGAGGCCGGCGCGGACGTCGGGGTGGGTGCGGTGCATCGGGAGGACCGCGCGCAGGCCGGGGGTCACGGCCAGGAGGATCAGCCACAGGCCCAGGGCCGCGGCGACGCCCGCGCCGACCAGGACCCAGGTGTCGTCCAGGGGGCGTTCGGCGAGCTGCCGGGCGAGTTCGCGGCGCCAGTGCATGGCCGGCCGGTTGGCCCGGACGGCTGCGATGTCGTAGAGGAAGACGCCCGCGGTCAGCAGGAGCAGCAGCGCGACGATGCCCGCGGGGACTCTGCGCGCCGACCAGAAGCGGCGTTCGGTGCCGCCCGTCGCGCCCTCCTGGACCGGTGGTGGTCCGTACGCGGCGGCCGACGCGGACTGGCCGCGCTCGTCCGGTTCGGCCGCCCGTTCGATGACCGGCAGTCGTTGTGTGGTGCCCTCGGAGCCCTGGGGCTCGCTCATCGCGTCCTCCCCTGTGCCACGCCGTGCGCCTGTGCCGGATGCAGCCGCTCCACCTGGACGGCGACCTCCGACACCTCCATGCCCACCAACGCGACTACCCGCTCGACCACTTGATGACGCACCTCTCGGCAACGCGTCCCGATGTCGCAGGGGTAGTCGAGTTCCAGGTGCATGCGGACGCGGGCCAGGCCGTGGTGGACGACGACGGTGGCGTACGGGGGTTCGGCCTCGGCGGGGAGGGCTCCGAGCGCCTCGCGGGCCGCCTGTCCCGCGATCTTCGCGACCACGCGGTCGGCGATACGGGTCGCGCCCCGCTCGCCGGGTGCCACGGTGGTGGCGGTCAGGGGTCTGCGAAGCTCGCCCGCCTCGCCGGTCTCGCTGTTCACGGGTGTCATCGCCGCCGGTCGTCACGGCTGCGGAAGAAGTCGCCGACCTCCAGGTCCCCCTCCAGGAACCGGCCGACCACGAAACCGATGGCGCCCAGCGCCGCCACCAGCAGAAAGGCACCGAATCCGCCGAAATACCCCGCGAAGCCCAGCGCCATGCCGGCGATCATGCCGACCACGGCCATGCTCATCGTGCGCTCCCTAAAGGTCCCTCAAGGTGTGGTGTGACTACTGGATCCGGGGTTCCGGCTCCTCGTCCTCCTCGTCGGGCAGCTTCACATCGCTCACCGCGATGTTGACCTCGACGACCTCCAGGCCGGTCATCCGTTCGACAGCGGCCACGACGTTCTCCCGGACGGCCTTGGCCACGTCCGCGATCGAGACGCCGTAGTCGACGACGATCTCCAGGTCGAGCGCGGTCTGCACCTCGCCGACCTCGGCCTTGACCCCTCGGGTCACGGACTTGGAGCCGCCGGGCACCCGGTCGCGCACGGCGCCGAAGGTGCGGCTCAGTCCGCTGCCCATGGCGTGCACGCCGAGGACGTCACGGGCCGCGAGCCCCGCGATCTTCTCCACGACCCCGTCGGCGATGGTGGTCCGGCCCCGGGTCGCCGGGTCCCCGCCGCCGCGCCTGGTGGCCTTGCGCAGCTGCGGCTCCGCCTCGGTGCTCTGTGTCATGTCGGTCATCGTCGTCACCCCTTCCGGTGGTCCTCCTTCGACCACGGTATGTGCGCCGGCGGGATCTCGCGCCGGAGATGCGGCAGGCTGGAGCAATGACGGCGGAGCAGTGGGCACGGACGGTGCGGCATCAGCTCGGGCTGGGCAGGCTGCTGCCCCTGGGTGGGCCGCGCGACGGAGCGTGGGTCTCCGAGGAGGCGGCCGCGGCGGTGCTGCGGGCCGCCGTGGAAGGGCTGCGGGACGTACGGCTGGGCGGGGTGCGCATCGGCCTCGCCGATCCGGCGGACGCCCGCGAACCCGCCGTACCGCCACCGCCGAGCGCGTTGCCGCCCGGTCCGCTGCGGCTGACGGCGGATGTCGAGGCCGCGCTGTCGCAGCCGGTGCCGGTGACGGCGGAGCGGCTGCGCTCGACGCTGGCCCGGACGGCGACCGGGGCACTGGGGCTGGAGATCGGTGAGGTGGACCTGCGGGTGACGGGTCTGTTCGACGAGGAGCCGCCTCGGGCACGGCAGCCGGAGGAGCCCCGCCTGGTGGAGCCGGCCGGCTCCGGTGACGAGGGCCGGGCGGGTGAGGCCGCGCTGGCGGTGCCCGGGGTGGCCGGACTGACCGGCCTGCTGGGACGGCCCGTGCAGATCACCGAGCGGGAGTCCGGGGGTGCGCTGCCACGCCGCCATGTCCGGGTCGAGCTGGCGGTGGACCGCCGGGCACTGGACGTGGCCCGAGCGGTCCGCGCGGAGGTGGAGCGGGCATGGCCCGATCACCCGACGGTGGCCGTGCTGGTGACGGCCGTGACGGGTTAGTCGCCTACGCCGGCCAGGTCCCGCAGTCGGCGGGTCTGGGCTGCCCGTTCGGCGGCGCGCTGCTCGTCGTAGGTGCGGTCCTGGGCTCCGCGCAGCAGGGCCTTGGTCTCGATGACCGCGTCGCGGGGGGCGGCGAGGAGCGCGGCCGCCAGGTCGTGCACCGCGCCGTCGAGCTGGTCGAGGGGTACGGCGATGTTGGCCAGGCCGGTGCTCACCGCTTCCTCGGCCGTGACGAAGCGCCCGGTGGCGCAGATCTCCAGCGCCCGGGCGTAGCCGACGAGGCCCACCAGGGGGTGGGTGCCGGTGAGGTCGGGGACCAGGCCGAGGCCGGTCTCGCGCATGGCGAACTGCACGTCGTCGGCGACGACGCGCAGGTCACAGGCGAGGGCCAGTTGGAAGCCCGCCCCGATGGCGTGCCCCTGTACGGCGGCGATGGACACGACGTCACTGCGCCGCCACCAGGTGAAGCCCTCCTGGAAGTCCGCGATGGCAGCGTCGAGTTCGGCGTCGCCACTGCGGGCGAGGTCGATGAACGACGGCTCGCCCTCGATCCCTTCGGGCGTGAACATCTGCCGGTCGAGCCCGGCGGAGAAGGACTTGCCCTCACCACGCAGGACCACGACCCGGACGGAGCCCGGCAGCAGCCGGCCGGCCTCGGCAAGGGCACGCCACAGAGCGGGGCTCTGGGCGTTGCGCTTGGCCGGGTTGGTCAGCGTCACCGTGGCGAGGGTGTCCTCGACGGTGAGCCGTACGCCGTCCTTGTCGAGCAGGGGAACTGATTCCTGGCCGTCCTGGCTGGACGTGGCCATAGGGCGCCTCCGATGCGTGCGGTCAGCAGAGCGATGCTAAGTGACTGCACAGTAACCACCCGGTCGCTCGGTCGACCGACCGGGTGGTCACCATCGAAGCCGATGGGCCGCCCGGTTCAGGACGATGCGGCCTTCTTGCCCCGCGTCGCTCCGCCACGCCCACGAAGCGTGACGCCCGATTCGCTGAGCATCCGGTGTACGAAGCCATACGAGCGGCCGGTTTCCTCGGCCAGTGCCCGAATGCTCGCACCGGAGTCGTACTTCTTCTTCAGGTCTGCCGCGAGCTTGTCGCGCGCGGCGCCGGTCACCCGGCTGCCCTTCTTCAGAGTCTCGGCCACCCGTGCCTCCTCATGGGAAGTGCGCTCTGGTCTCCTCATGATCACCCCTCCGGGCGTTCATGGCCACCCATTCGGCAAGGTCCGTAAGACAGGGTTTTGACGACAGGAGCGAGTCCCCACATACGGAATCTGTGATTCCACCCGGGCGCGTTCGTACCGCCGAACGGGTTCTTTTGTGAAGCTCCAGGTCAGAGACGCGCAGCGGCCGAGCCCTTGTCGATGAAGGGCTCGGCCGCGAAATGGATGTAGGACACACTTCGGTACGAGGAGATCTCACACAGATGATGGATCACCGGTAGGCCGAATGATCCATACGCCGTGGATCACGCTTTCGATCAAGCGGTGCTGACTTACGCGAGGGCGACGAGGTCCGCGTAGTCGGCGCCCCACAGGTCCTCGACGCCGTCCGGCAGCAGGATGATCCGCTCCGGCTGGAGCGCCTCGACGGCGCCCTCGTCGTGGGTGACCAGGACCACCGCGCCCTTGTAGGTGCGCAGCGCGCCGAGGATCTCCTCGCGGCTGGCCGGGTCGAGGTTGTTGGTGGGCTCGTCGAGGAGCAGGACGTTGGCCGAGGAGACGACCAGGGTGGCGAGGGCGAGGCGGGTCTTCTCGCCGCCGGAGAGGACCCCGGCCGGCTTGTCGACGTCGTCGCCGGAGAACAGGAAGGAGCCGAGCGTCTTGCGCACCTCGACGAGGTCGAGGTCGGGGGCCGCCGAGCGCATGTTCTCCAGGACCGTGCGCTCAGGGTCGAGGGTCTCGTGCTCCTGGGCGTAGTAGCCGAGCTTGAGGCCGTGACCGGGCACGACCGCGCCGGTGTCGGGCTGCTCGGTGCCGGCCAGCAGGCGCAGCAGGGTCGTCTTGCCCGCGCCGTTGAGGCCCAGGATGACCACCCGGGAGCCCTTGTCGATGGCCAGGTCGACGTCGGTGAAGATCTCCAGCGAGCCGTACGACTTCGACAGGCCCTCCGCCATCAGCGGGGTCTTGCCGCAGGGCGCGGGCTCGGGGAAGCGCAGCTTGGCGACCTTGTCCTGCTGGCGCACCGCCTCCAGGCCGGACAGCAGCTTGTCGGCACGCTTGGCCATGTTCTGTGCGGCGACCGTCTTGGTGGCCTTGGCGCGCATCTTGTCGGCCTGCGAGTGCAGGGCGGCGGCCTTCTTCTCGGCGTTCTGCCGCTCGCGCTTCCGGCGCTTCTCGTCGGCCTCGCGCTGCTGCTGGTAGAGCTTCCAGCCCATGTTGTAGACGTCGATCTGGGCGCGGTTGGCGTCCAGGTAGAACACCTTGTTGACGACCGTCTCGACCAGGTCGACGTCGTGGGAGATCACGATGAAGCCGCCGCGGTAGGTCTTCAGGTAGTCGCGCAGCCAGACGATCGAGTCCGCGTCGAGGTGGTTGGTGGGCTCGTCGAGGAGCAGGGTGTCGGCGTCGGAGAAGAGGATCCGGGCCAGTTCGATACGGCGGCGCTGACCACCGGAGAGGGTGTGCAGGGGCTGGCCCAGCACCCGGTCGGGGAGGTTCAGCGCGGCGGCGATGGTGGCGGCCTCGGCCTCGGCGGCGTACCCGCCCTTGGTGAGGAACTCCGTCTCCTGGCGCTCGTACTGCCTGAGGGCCTTCTCGCGGGTGGCGCCCTGGCCGTTCGCGATCCGCTGCTCGTTGTCCCGCATCTTCTTCAGCAGGACGTCGAGGCCGCGCGCGGAGAGGATGCGGTCGCGGGCGAGCACGTCGAGGTCGCCGGTGCGGGGGTCCTGGGGGAGGTAGCCGACCTCGCCGGAGCGGGTGATCTGGCCCGCGGCCGGGATGCCCTCGCCGGCGAGGCACTTGGTCAGGGTGGTCTTCCCCGCGCCGTTGCGACCGACCAGACCGATGCGGTCGCCCTTGGCGACTCGGAAGGTGGCGGACTCGATGAGGACTCGGGCGCCGGCGCGCAGCTCGATACCGGAGGCGGAGATCACGGACAGACTCCAGGGGCGGGTTGTGTGGCGGGTGGGCGGCTGAGGACGTTCCCGCCGTCTAATGCGCGAGGAGAATGGCCATGAGGCCAAGTCTAACGGGGCCGTGCAAGCACTTTTTCTGGGTTCGGGTGTTCGGTTGGTCTCGCTCCGGGTATCCGGTCGGTCCCGTCGCGGTCCCCCGTTCGGGCGAGTGGCCGAGGTCGGAGAAGGGCCGCCGGGCGAGGATGCCCTGCGGGGGCCGGTGCGCGCAGAGGGCGGTGGCATGCAGTTCGACGACGACGCCAGGCTGGACACCTCCGAGGTGCAGGATGTGCGCGGCAGCCGCATCCCCGGCGGGAGGGCGACCATCGGCGGTGGCATCGGCGGGCTGATCGTCCTGCTCCTCGGTCTCTTCCTGGGCGTCGGCCCGGACCAGCTCGACCTCACCGACGGCGGCGGACAGCCCGCCGCCACGGCCTCCGGGCTCGCGCAGGTCGAGCGGGAGTGCCGCACCGGGCAGGACGCGAACACCCGCGACGACTGCCGCATGGTGGCGGTGGTCAACAGCGTCCAGGACTACTGGGACCAGGAGTTCACCCGGCGCGGCGCCTCCTACGACCACTCCCCCACGGTCTTCTTCAGCGAGCGGGTCGGCACCGCGTGCGGCTCGGCGAGCTCGGCGGTCGGGCCGTTCTACTGCCCGGGTGACCGGAAGGTCTATCTGGACCTCGGGTTCTTCGACGAGCTGCGCTCCAAGTTCGGGGCCACGGGCGGGCCGTTCGCGCAGGCGTACGTCGTGGCCCACGAGTACGGGCACCACGTGCAGGACCTGACGGGCACGCTGAGCCGGTCGCAGGACGGGCGCACGGGCGCCGGCAGCAACGCGGTGCGGGTGGAGCTCCAGGCGGACTGCTACGCGGGCGTGTGGGCACGGCACGCGACCACGACGAAGGACGAGTCGACGGGACGGCCGCTCATCACGAGCCTGACCGACGCGGACATCACCGACGGCCTGGACGCGGCGGCGGCCGTGGGCGACGACCGGATCCAGGAGCGGTTCCAGGGGCGGGTGACACCGGAGTCGTGGACGCACGGGTCGGCCGCGCAGCGGCAGCAGTGGTTTCGGCAGGGCTACGAGTCGGGCGACACGGCCCGCTGCGACACGTTCCGCTGAGCGGCGTCCTGCCTGGTCACAGGCGATTGTCAGTGGTCGCTGCAAGACTGTTTCGCAGAGGGGACCACGGCACTCGGCTCACGAGGGAGTGATCGGCATGACGGGAACGAGCGGCACGCGTCCGAGCATCTACCCGACCCTGCTGTACGCCGACGCGAAGGCGGCGATCAAACAGCTGACGGAGGTGTTCGGGTTCACCCAGTCGTCGGTGTACGAGGGCGAGGACGGCATGGTGATGCACGCCGAACTGGTGCAGGGCAACGGCGCGGTGATGCTCGGCTCGAAGGGCCGCGGCGGCCTCTTCGACGCGGCGATGAAAGAGGCGGGCACGACCGGGGTGTACGTCGTCGTGGACGACGTCGACGCACACCACCGCCGCGCCGTGGAGCACGGCGCGGAGATCCTGATGCCCCCGACGGACCAGGACTACGGCTCCCGGGACTACATGGCCCGGGACGCCGAGGGCAATGTCTGGAGCTTCGGTACCTACGCTCCGGAGATACCCGCCTGACTCACCCTCCGGTGTGCACCTGGAAGGCGGCGCGGCGGACGGCCTTGGCGAGGGCCGGGTCGGGATGGGCGGCGGCGAGGGCGACCAGGACCTGCACGGTGCGCGGGTGGCCCACGGCCCGGACCTCGTCGAGGAGTTGGGGGACGGTCGGCTGCACGGCGGACTCCAGGTGGCGCACCAGCATCGGGGCCTCGCCGTGGTCCGCGACGGCGGCAGCCGTGTCGACCCACAGCCAGGTGGCCTCCTCCCGGGTGAGCACCTCGTGGGCGTCCTCCGGGTCGATGCCGTCGTGCTCGGCCAGCCACAGCAGGGCGTACGGCCGCAGGGTGGGCTCGTCGGCCACCGAGCGGACGTCGGGCTCGGCGGGGGCGCCGACGACCCGCAGCGCCTCGAAGGCGAGGCCGCGCAGCAGGGCGTCGTCACCGCGGGCGGCGCCGAGCAGCTCGGTGACGGCGCTGCCGACAGGGCGGGCGGCGAGCCAGGCGCGGTACTCGGCGCGGGCCGCGTTGGGGCGCAGCTGGGCGCAGCCGCGGAGCATCTCGTCGGCGGCGACCTCGATGTTGCCGGCGGGGCTCTGCGCGGCCACGCAGATCTGCTCCAGCTTGACCCACACCGCCCAGCTGCCGAGCGGGGTGAGGGTGGCCTGGCCGTCGCCGTAGGTCAGGGCGCCCACGGAGGCGAGGGCATGCAGGGCCCAGTCGAGGAGGGGGGCGAGCGGGGCGTCCTGGGGCTCCGGCGCCTCGGGCTCCGCCACGGGCTCCGGCTGGGGGCCGTAGGGGATCTCGCAGCGCTCGGTGCGCAGTTCGGTGACGCGCTGCTCCAGGAGGTCCAGGAGCTGCTCCACCGGGACGGGTCCGGCGGACAGCTGGAGGAAGGAGAGCACCTGGGGCATGGCCGAGACGACCTCGGCGACGGCGGCGGGCTCATGGCCGGTGGGTTCCGGGGAGGCGAGCGACCAGGCGTCGAAGAGGGCGACCCAGCCGCGCAGCACGGCACTGTCGTCCCGGTCCCAGGCGCGCAGCCGCCAGCCCGGGCGGGCCCGGTCCCCGTGCACCTCGACCAGGCCGGCGAGGCGGGCGGTGTCCCAGTGGGCGCGGATCTGAGCCGCGGTCAGTCCGAGGTCCGCGGCCGCGCGTTCGGCTGTCTCGTCGGAGAGCGTGCCCTTGCCGTCGCTCGCGCTGTCGCCGCCGGGCCGTAGCGCGTGGTCGGCCCAGTGGGCGAGGCGGGCCGCGTCGGCGAGGCCGGAGCGCGCCATTCTGGCCAGTTCCGCGGGGGCCGGGGTGCCCTCCGGGGGGCGGGGCGCGGGGCGGCGAGGGCGCCGCTGGTTCACGGCTGTGGGGGCGGCGGCCAGGGGTCGCGGGCGGACGAGTCGAAGCCTGGAGTCGCGCGGGATACGGGACGTCACGGGTGCAGTCTTCCGGTTGACGGTCCGAAAACCCAAACGGAATGTCACCGCGGGCGACGGGGATGGCCAACGGCGGGGCCGCGCGGAGGGGTATACGCCGAGATCAGGCCAGTGGTACGGGCTTAAACGGAACGGGTGGGACCGGGGGGTGGGAGCGGGGTGCGGGGCGGGGGTGGGAGGGCGTGGGGTAGAGCGGGGACGGGGGCGGAGCGGGCGGGGGCGGGGCGAAGTGGGAGGGGGCGGATCGGCCCTCGGCGACGTACCGCACCGGGTGCTGGAGCTCGGTTGGGCCGGGGGCGGGAGCGAGGTGGGCCGGGGGTGGCGGCTGGGGGGTCGGAACGGGGCGGGGCGGCGCTCACATCAGTGGGGTGAGGAAGCGGCGGAGGGCTTCCTCGTAGGCGCTCGGGTCGGCGTTCCACATGGCGGCGTGGGGGGCCTGGTGGACCGTGTGGAGGGTGATCCGGTCGGGGTGGGTGGCGGCGAGACGGCGGGAGAGGTCCCAGGGGGCGATCGTGTCGTCCGGGCCGTGGAAGATCAGGGTGGGGGGCGGGGGCTCCGCCGGGCCCGTGGTGTCGGTCCGGTCCTGGTGCTCGGCGTGGGTGCGGTCGGCGTACAGCCCGGCGTGGTCGCTGGGCAGGCCGGTGCGGCCCTGGGCGGCGCGGACCGCGAGCGGGAGGAGGACGCCGGGGGTGTGGCGGGCCGCGGCGAGCGCGCGCAGGGTGCGCTCCCAGCTCAGCACCGGGGAGTCCAGGACGAGTCCCTTGACGCGGTGGCGCAGACCGGAGCGGGCGGCGGCGCGCAGGGCCATCGTGGCGCCGGTGGACCAGCCGTGCAGGACGAGTTGACGGGCGCCGTGGTCGACGGCGTAGCGCATCGCCGCGTCCAGGTCGTGCCACTCGGTCTCGCCGAAGTGGTGGAGGCCGTCGGGCGGGCGGGGGGCGCCGTCGTCGCCGCGGTAGGCGGGGGCGAGGACCGGGAAACGGTGGTGGTGCAGGAACTCCAGCACGTTCAGGGCGTGTTCGCGGGTCGGGCCGAGGCCGTGGACCGCGATGACCCAGGTGTTCCGGCCGCCGGGCACGAACCAGGCGGGCAGGGGGCCGAGTTCGCCGGGGATGTCGACGTCGGCCTGGTCGAGGCCGAGGGCGGACCGCGGGTCGCCGACGTGGATGTTCGGGGTGAGCCAGACCTTGTCGCCGGGTTGCAGGGTGCCGTGGGCGACGCGTTCCAGGCGGCGGACGACGGTGTCGGCGGAGTGGGGTTCCGTGGTGAGCACGGGGCCGATGACGGCGTGTGCGGCGTCGCCTGCGAGGCCGTAGGTGCCGGGGCGGAGTGCGGCGAGGTCTCTGGTGAGGGCGATGCGGCCGGCCGCGGTGGAGTGCACGGTGAGCCTTGGTTCACCGGGCAGGGGGCGGCCGGGTGGGGCCTTCAGTCCGGCGTCGCTGGCGATTCTGCCGGCGACGATGCCGGCGGCGGCTGCGGCTGCTGCGGCGAGGGCTGTGGTGACGGCGGCGGCCGTCGGTTTGACACTGCGCACGTGATTCAGTGTCGCGGGGGGAGGGGGGTGGGGCCAGTGGGCGGGGGCCTTCGGTGTCGGTGCGGCGTGGTGGGGGCGGGCGTTTTGCGCAGTTCCCCGCGCCCCTGAGAGGCCTGCGGCGGCCCGCGCGGCTTCGGTGGGGGCGTGTGTAGCGCGTGGGGTCCGGTGGGTGGGTCGGTGCCGGGGTGGGGGGTATCCGTCCTCGGTCCGGCGGCTCGGTCGCTTATGAGGGGCCCTGTAACGGACGCCGGCCGCTGCGGGCGGACACCCCCCACCCCGTCCCCTTCGCGCCGTCGGCGGCCAACGGTGCATGGGGGCGGACGCGGGCGGCGGACGGTCCCGTCGTGGCACAGGCCAACTGCAACCCCCTAGGGGCGCGGGGAACTGCGCGACCAGCCCCCACTCACCCGCACCCGCCCCACAACCGCACCCGGCACCCCCTCAGGCGCGCTGGCCATACCCCCGCAACCGCTCCCCCGCCTCCGCCACCTGTTCCTCCGTCAGGAGATGGGGGGTCAGGCCCGGTACCGATCGGGCCGTCAGCCAGAGGTGGGACATCCATTCCAGTTGGGCCGTGCGGTCGAAGGCCTGGGACAGGCTCGTGCCGTAGGCGATCGTGCCGTGGTTCTGGAGGAGGCAGGCGGAGCGGTTGGCCAGGGCTTGGAGCATGTTCTCGGCCAACTCGTCGGTGCCGTAGGTGGCGTAGGGGGCGACCCGGACGGGGCCGCCGAGGGCGCCGGTCATGTAGTGGATGGCGGGGAGTTCGGGGACGAGCGTGGAGACGGCCGTGGCGTGCACGGCGTGGGTGTGGACGATCGCGCGGGCGTCGGTGCTGCGGTAGACGGCGAGGTGCATGGGGAGTTCGCTGGTGGGGACGAGGGTGCCGAGGACCTGGTGGCCGTCCAGGTCGACGCCTGTCACGTCGGCGGGGGTGAGGCGGTCGTAGGGGACGCCCGACGGTGTGACGAGGACCGTGTTCCCGACGCGTACCGAGACGTTGCCGGAGGTGCCGACGACCAGGCCGTCGGAGACCGTCCGGCGGGCCGTGTCCACCAACTCGGCCCAGGCCCGCGCCTCGTCGGGGCGTGCGCCGCTCCCAGGTCGGACAACCCCTGCGTCCCGCGGATCCCGCTGTTCCTCAGCCATGCCCTGATCCTGCCAGCAGGGGTGCCCAGCCGTCGTAGGGCCGGGGGGAGTGCAGGGCGGAGGCGGGGCTTCCAGAAGGGCGCATTTCTGTATACGAGCCCCTCTCTCACGTCTTGGCCGGAGATCGTCCGCGATGTGGGGATCTTCCAGTAGCCTCTGGGCTTTGTCGTGCGCGACGCCATTCCAGGGGGACACATGGCCCGTGATCGCAAGGCTGCCCGTCACCGAACCCGCGCCCTGGCCCTGTGCGCGGCCGCGCTCACCGTGGGGGGCGTGGCGCTCGCCGGGGCGCCGGCCTCGGCAGCGGGGCTGCCCAAGGGGCACGACGTCTCTTCGCATCAGAAGAACGTCGACTGGCAGAAGGCCAGGGCCCAGGGGGCCCGGTTCGTCTACGTCAAGGCGACCGAGTCGACGAACTACCGCAGTCCGCACTTCGCCCAGCAGTACGACGGGGCGCGTGAGGCGGGCCTCGTCCGCGGGGCGTACCACTTCGCGCTGCCGGACAAGTCGTCGGGCACGGCGCAGGCCGCGTACTTCGTGCGCAACGGGGGTGCCTGGTCCGCGGACGGCTGGACGCTGCCGCCCGCGCTCGACATCGAATACAACCCGTACGACAAGAAGCGCAAGTGCTACGGCCTCGGCAAGGCGAGGATGGTCGGCTGGATCAAGGCGTTCAGCGACGAGGTCAGGCGGCTGACGGGGCGGCGGCCGGTGATCTACACGACCGCCCACTGGTGGAACACCTGCACGGGCGGCAGCGGCGCCTTCGCCTCGGACCACGCGCTGTGGGTGGCCCGCTACAACGCGGCGGGCGTGGGGGCGCTGCCCGGCGGGTGGTCGTACTGGACCATCTGGCAGTACGACAACAGCGGCAGCCTGCCGGGTGACCAGAATCTCTTCAACGGGTCGGCGAGTCAGCTGAAGCGGTTCGCCAGGGGGTCGTAGCCCTGGGGCGCGTGGGTCGGGCGGGGGCGGCGGGGTTCGGCCGGGCAAATGCCTGAGATTCCGGTCACCGTGCGGCCCGCCTCAGTTCATCTTCCGTTCACTCAGGTTACCTACCTTCAACGAGCCAATGACCTCGAACGATTGCCTGGGTAAATGGAAAACTTCTCGCTGATCCTCGCGATTGTGGTCGTAACCGCACTCGCGTTCGATTTCACGAACGGTTTCCACGACACCGCCAACGCGATGGCCACCACCATCTCGACCGGTGCACTCAAGCCCAAGGTCGCGGTGGCCATGTCCGCCGTGCTGAACCTTGTGGGCGCCTTCCTCTCCGTGGAGGTCGCCAACACGATCTCCAAGGGTCTCGTCGACGAGACCGGCATCCGTCCCGAGGTCATCTTCGCCGCGTTGGTCGGCGCGATCCTCTGGAACCTCCTGACCTGGCTGGTGGGCCTGCCCTCCAGTTCCTCGCACGCCCTCATGGGCGGTCTGATCGGCGCCACCATCGCCTCGGCGGGCTTCGGCGCGGTGCACGGCGACGCGCTGGTCACCAAGGTCCTGATCCCGGCGGTCGCGGCCCCGATCGTCGCGGGCGTCGCCGCCATGCTGGCCACCCGGCTCTCCTACTCGCTGGGGAAGAAGGCCGACGGCAAGGCCGCCGCGAAGGGCTACCGCACCGGCCAGATCGCCTCGGCCGGACTGGTCTCGCTGGCCCACGGCACCAACGACGCGCAGAAGACGATGGGCATCATCACCCTCGCCCTGGTCGCCGGCGGTGCCGTCGCCCCCGACTCGGACCCGCCCACCTGGGTCATCCTCTCGGCGGGCCTCGCCATCGCGCTCGGCACCTACCTCGGCGGCTGGCGCATCATCCGCACCATGGGCAAGGGCCTGACCGACCTCCAGCCGCAGCAGGGCTTCGCCGCCCAGACCAGCGCGGCCACCGTCATCCTGGCCTCCTCCCACCTCGGCTTCTCCCTCTCCACCACGCACTCCGTGTCCGGTTCGGTGATGGGCGCGGGCCTCGGCCGCAAGGGCGGGGTCGTGCGCTGGTCCACGGCCACCCGGATGTTCGTGGCCTGGGGCCTCACCCTCCCGGCGGCCGCCCTGGTGGGCGCGCTGGCCGAGTCGGTCACCGACCTCGGTGACTGGGGCACGGCGGTCGTGGCGGTCTTCCTCGTCGCCTCCAGCGCGGCGATCTGGAAGATCTCGCGGCGCGAGGTCGTGGACGCGTCCAACGTCAACGAGACCGACGAGCCGGCCGGTGTGGTGACCCAGGCGATCGCCGCCGTGACCCCGCCGCCCGCGGGCACCGTGACCGAGGACCTCACGGCCACGATCCCGGCCCCGCCCGCCACCACGGAACCGGCCGCCCCGCCGGCCGCCGTCTGAGCCCCCGGTACTAAGGAAGCCTCACCATGCAGATCGACTGGGAAGCCCTCGGCTCCGTCTTCGGCGTCAGCCTCGTCGTCACCGTGGGCCTCGTGGCCCTGTTCACCCTCGGCGTCATGGGCCTCTCCCGCCAGGAGCGGGCCACCGCCCAGGGCGGCTCGGCCGCTCTCGCGGTCACCGGCGCCTACGCCTGCTTCGCGGCCTGCGCGGCGGCGGTGGCGTACGGGATCTATCTCATCGTGGCCTGACGGCACGTCCGTCACTCGACGGCCGGGCGGGCACGGAACCTCGGTTTCCGTGCCCGCCCGGCCGTCTTGCATGACCGGTGGTGTGGGGTTCTGCACACTCCCCCGTCGCAGGTCAACAGCAAGTTGACGGGTCTCGAAGGCCCGTGGTGGACTGCCGGAGCCATATACGGCGGCAGAAGAGGAAGCCGGTGCGAATCCGGCGCGGTCCCGCCACTGTCACCGGGGTAGACACCCCCGGGAGCCAGGAACTCTCGCCGCCGGACTCGTCGAACCAGGGCGTGGACACCCTGAGTGAGGACATGACGCGATGCTCGCCTGCCGATCCACCTGCGCCACCCGGCACTTGAACGACCCCGCGATCGGCTGACCCGGTGCGTGCCGATCGCGTTTTCGCGTACGGCGCCGCCGCCGGTCTGATCGGTGACCTCCTGCTCGGTGACCCGCGCCGCGGGCACCCGGTCGCCGTGTTCGGGCGGGCCGCCGGTGCCGTGGAGCGGGTGCTGTGGCGGGACCACCGGGGCTGGGGCGCGCTGCACACCGCCGTGTGCGTGGGCGGTGCCGTGGGGCTCGGTGCCGTGGCGCAGCGAGTCGTCCGTCCGTCCCGTACCGCTTCAGTCGCGCTGACCGCGGCCGCCACCTGGGCCGTTGTGGGCGGGACTTCGCTGGCCCGCGAGGCGCGGCTCATCGGGCGGGCGCTGGAGGCCGGGGACGTCGAGGGGGCCCGGGAGCGGCTGCCGCATCTGTGCGGGCGGGACCCGCAGGCCCTCGACGCCGACGGGATCGCCCGGGCCGTCGTGGAGTCCGTCGCCGAGAACACCTCCGACGCCGTCGTGGGGGCGCTCGTGTGGGGCGCGGTCGGCGGGGTGCCGGGGCTGCTCGGGTTCCGGGCCGTCAACACGCTGGACGCCATGGTGGGGCACAAGTCGGCCCGGTACCGGCGCTTCGGGTGGGGCTCCGCCCGCCTCGACGACCTCGTCGGGTGGCCGGGGGCGCGGCTGACCGCCGTCCTCGCGACGCTCGCCGGGGAGGATCCGCGGGGTGCCGTGCGCGCGTGGCGGGAGGACGCCGACAGGCACCCGAGCCCCAACGCCGGGCCCGTGGAGGCCTCTTTCGCGGGGGCGCTCGGGGTGCGGCTGGGCGGGACGCTCTCCTACGGGGGGCGGGTCGAGCACCGGCCCGTGCTGAATCGGGAGGGGCGCGCTGTCGCCTCGTACGACATCGAGCGTGCCGTACGGCTGTCACGGCGCGTGGGTCTGCTCGCGCTCGGTGCCGGTGCGATCGCCGCACGGCTGATCCGGAAGGGACGTAGGGCATGAGTGGGGGGCTTCTCGTCGCCGGCACCACCTCCGACGCCGGCAAGAGTGTCGTCACCGCCGGGATCTGCCGGTGGCTGGTGCGGCAGGGGGTGAAGGTCGCGCCGTTCAAGGCGCAGAACATGTCCCTCAACTCGTTCGTGACGCGGGAGGGTGCCGAGATCGGGCGGGCGCAGGCCATGCAGGCGCAGGCCTGCCGGGTCGAGCCGACGGCGCTGATGAATCCCGTGCTGCTCAAGCCCGGTGGGGAGCGGAGCAGTCAGGTCGTGCTGCTCGGCAAGCCGGTGGGAGAGATGAGCGCCCGCGGGTACCACGGGGGGCGGCAGCAGCAGTTGCTGGGGACCGTCCTCGACTGTCTCGCCGAGTTGCGGGGCACGTATGACGCGGTGATCTGTGAGGGGGCCGGCAGTCCGGCCGAGATCAATCTGCGGCGGACCGACATCGTGAACATGGGCATCGCCCGCAACGCCGGGCTGCCGGTGCTGGTGGTCGGGGACATCGACCGGGGCGGGGTCTTCGCGTCGTTCTTCGGAACCGTCGCGCTGCTGTCGCCGGAGGACCAGCGGTTGGTCGCCGGGTTCCTCGTCAACAAGTTCCGGGGGGACGTCTCGCTGCTCGAACCCGGGCTCGACATGCTGCACGGGCTCACCGGGCGGCACACCTACGGCGTGCTGCCCTTCCGGCACGGGCTCGGCATCGACGAGGAGGACGGGCTTCGGGTGTCCCTGCGAGGCACGGTCCGCGAGTCCGCCGTGAGCCCCCCGCTGGGCGAGGACGTGCTGCGGGTCGCCGTCTGCGCGATCCCTCTGATGTCCAACTTCACCGACGTGGACGCCCTGGCCGCCGAACCGGGTGTCGTGGTGCGGTTCGTGGACCGGGCGGAGGAACTGGCCGACGCCGACCTCGTCGTCGTCCCCGGGACCCGCGGCACGGTCAGGGCCCTGGAGTGGCTGCGCGAGCGGGGGCTCGCGGACGCGCTCGTCAGACGGGCCGCCGAGGGGCGGCCCGTCCTCGGGATCTGCGGCGGGTTCCAGATCCTCGGCGAGCACATCGAGGACGAGGTCGAATCACGCGCCGGTTCGGTCGACGGCCTCGGCGTGCTGCCCGTCCGCGTGCGGTTCGCGCGGGAGAAGACGCTCACCCGGCCGGTGGGTGAGGCCCTCGGGGAGCCGGTCGAGGGGTACGAGATCCATCACGGGGTCGCCTCCATAGGTGGGGGTGAGCCCTTCCTCGACGGCTGCCGGGTCGGCCAGACCTGGGGCACGCACTGGCACGGCTCGCTGGAGTCGGACGGGTTCCGGCGGGCCTTCCTGCGGGAGGTGGCGGCCGCCGCGGGCCGCCGGTTCGTACCCGCCCCCGCCACGTCGTTCGCCGCGCTGCGCGAGGAGCAGCTCGACCGGCTCGGCGACCTGATCGAACAGCACGCGGACACGGACGCGCTGTGGCGGCTCATCGAGTCCGGCGCGCCGCAAGGACTGCCTTTCATTCCACCGGGAGCGCCCGCATGAGCACAGTGTTGTTGTTGTCGACCGCCGACACGGACCTGCTGGCGGCGCGGGCCGCCGAAGGTGCGGACTACCGGATCGGCAATCCGACCCGGGTGGACGTCACGGAGGACCTGCCGGCGCTGATCGAGGGCGCGGACATCGCCGTCGTACGGCTGCTCGGCGGCAAGCGGGCCTGGGAGGACGGGCTGGCCGCACTGAAGGCGTCCGGCATCCCGACCGTGCTGCTGGGCGGGGAGTCGGTGCCGGACGCCGAGTTGATGGCGGAGTCGTCGGTGCCGGCGGGTGTGGTCGCCGAGGCGCTGAAGTACCTCGTCGAGGGCGGGCCGGGGAATCTCACCGAACTCGCGCGGTTCCTGTCCGACACCGTGCTGCTGACGGGTGAAGGGTTCGTCGAGCCGCAGAAGATGCCGGAATGGGGCATCCACGGCGACCGTCCGATCGACGCGGACCGTCCGACCGTCGGGGTGCTCTTCTACCGGGCGCATGAACTCAGCGGCAACACCGCCTTCGTGGACACCTTGTGCGAGGCGATCGAGGCGAGGGGCGCCAACGCCCTTCCCGTGTTCTGCAGCTCGCTGCGGGGGGCGGACCTCGATCTCTTCATGGTCCTCGACTCGGCCGACGCCCTCGTCGCCACCGTCCTCGCCGCCGGCGGCACCCACGCCTCGCAGGCCTCGGCCGGCGGGGACGAGGAGGCGTGGGACATCGGGGCGCTGGCCGACCTGAACGTGCCGGTGCTGCAGGGACTTTGCCTCACGTCGTCCCGCGCGGCCTGGGACGAGTCGGACGCCGCCCTCTCCCCCATGGACGCGGCCATGCAGGTCGCGATCCCGGAGTTCGACGGGCGGCTGATCACCGTGCCGTTCTCCTTCAAGGAGCAGGGGCCCGACGACGTCCCGGTGTACGTGGCCGACCCGGAGCGGGCCTCGCGCGTCGCCGGGATCGCCGTACGGCACGCGAAGTTGAAGCACAAGCCGAACGCCGAGAAGAAGCTGGCGCTGGTCTTCACCGCCTACCCGACCAAGCATTCGCGGGTCGGCAACGCGGTGGGGCTGGACACGCCCGCTTCGGCGGTGCGGGTGCTGGACGCGCTTTCTCAGGCGGGTTACGCGCTCTCGGAGTACCCGGACAACGGCGACGAGTTGATTCACCGGCTCATCAACGCCGGTGGCCATGACGTCGAGTGGCTCACCGAGGAGCAGTTGGCGTCGGCGCCCGCGCGGGTGCCGCTCGCGGACTACCGGGCGTGGTTCGACCAGCTGGACCCGTCGTTGCGGGACGCGATGCTGGAGGCGTGGGGGGAGCCGCCGGGCTCGCTGTACGTCGACGGGGACGACATCGTGCTGGCCTCCCTCCAGTTCGGGAACGTCGTGGTCATGATCCAGCCGCCACGCGGCTTCGGGGAGAACCCGATCGCGATCTACCACGACCCGGACATGCCGCCGTCGCACCACTACATGGCCGCGTACCGGTGGCTCGACAACTCCTTCGGTGCCGACGCGATCGTCCACATGGGCAAGCACGGCACGATGGAGTGGCTGCCGGGCAAGGGTCTCGGGCTGAGTGGCGGGTGCGCCCCGGACGCCGTTCTCGGTGAACTGCCGCTGATCTACCCGTTCATCGTCAACGACCCCGGCGAGGGCACGCAGGCCAAGCGGCGCGGGCACGCCACGGTCGTCGACCACCTGGTGCCGCCGATGGCGCGGGCCGACACCTACGGCGACCTGGCGAAGCTGGAGCAGCTGCTCGACGAGTACGCGCTGGTCTCCGACCTGGACCCGACGAAGGCGCCGGCCGTGCGGGCGCAGATCTGGACGCTGGTCAAGGCGGCCGAGCTCCATCACGACCTGCATGTCGAGGACCAGCCGGACGACGACGACTTCGACGAGTTCGTCATGCACATCGACGGCTATCTGTGCGAGATCAAGGACGTGCAGATCCGCGACGGGCTGCACGTCCTCGGTGGCGGGCCGGTGGACGAGGCCCGGGTCAACCTGGTGCTCGCCGTGCTGCGTGCCTCGCAGGTGTGGGGCGGGCAGGCGAACGCCCTGCCGGGGCTGCGGGCCTCGTTCGCCGCCCACTTCGGGCTGGACGAGAAGGAGTTGCTCGCCGAACCGGGTGCGCCGGTGAAGGTGCCGGTCGAGCTGTCGGACCTCGTCGAGGGCCCGTCGCGCACCGCCGCCGACGCGATCGACCTGCTGGAGCAGCTGTGCCGGCGGGTCGCGGAGGGGATGGAGGCACGGGACTGGGACGTCTCCGTCGTCCCGGCCGTCCTGCGGGGGGTGCTCGGCGTCGAACTCCCCGACGGGGTGGCCGTGTTGGAGTTCGCCTGCACGGAGGTCGTGCCGCGGCTCGCCCGTACCACCGACGAGATCGACCACATCCTCAGGGCGCTGGACGGCGGTTACGTCCCGGCGGGACCCTCCGGCTCCCCGACCCGTGGGCTCGTCAACGTCCTGCCGACCGGCCGGAACTTCTACTCCGTCGACCCCAAGGCCATCCCGTCCAGGCTGAGTTGGGAGGTCGGTCAGGCGCTCGCCGACTCGCTGGTGCAGCGGTACCTGGCCGACACCGGGGAGTACCCGAAGTCCGTCGGCCTGACGGTCTGGGGCACGTCCGCGA
The DNA here is from genome assembly GCF_058382285.1 of Streptomyces sp. LS-MS-L19. Lineage (NCBI taxonomy): Bacteria > Bacillati > Actinomycetota > Actinomycetes > Kitasatosporales > Streptomycetaceae > Streptomyces > Streptomyces sp. LS-MS-L19. The sequence goes on from NZ_JBYCLL010000001.1 coordinate 2,236,849, forward strand.
TGCGTACGCAGGGCGACGACATCGCCGAGATCCTGGCGCTGCTCGGCTGCCGTCCGGTGTGGGACGAGGCCTCGCGGCGGGTCACCGGGTTCGAGGTGATCGGCCTGGAGGAGCTCGGGCGGCCGCGCATCGACGTGACCGTGCGAATCTCCGGCTTCTTCCGGGACGCGTTCCCGCACGTGGTGGGGCTGATCGACGACGCGGTGCGGGCCGTGGCCGAGCTGGACGAGCCCGCCTCGTCCAACTACGTGCGCGCCCACGCCGACGAGGACACCGCCGAGCACGGCGACCGACGGCGGGCCACGGCCCGGGTCTTCGGGTCCAAGCCGGGGGCGTACGGCGCCGGGCTGCTGCCGCTGATCGACGCCCGCAACTGGCGTTCGGACGCCGACCTCGCCGAGGTGTACGCGGTGTGGGGCGGCTACGCCTACGGGCGCGGGCTCGACGGGCGGGCGGCGCGCGGAGACATGGAGACCGCGTTCAGGCGGATCAACGTGGCGGCGAAGAACGTCGACACCCGGGAGCACGACCTGGTCGACGCCGACGACTACTTCCAGTACCACGGCGGCATGGTCGCCATGGTGCGTCACCTCACGGGGGCCAACCCCGAGGCGTACGTGGGTGATTCGGCGACGCCGGACCAGGTCAAGACGCGGACGCTCGGCGAGGAGACGCACCGGGTCTTCCGGGCCCGGGTGGTCAACCCGCGCTGGATGGCGGCCATGCGCCGGCACGGCTACAAGGGCGCCTTCGAGATGGCGGCGACCGTGGACTACCTCTTCGGGTACGACGCCACGGCGGGCGTGGTCGACGACTGGATGTACGAGAAGCTCAGCGCCGAGTACGTCTTCGACGCGGAGAACCGGGACTTCATGAAGAAGTCCAACCCGTGGGCGCTGCGGGGCATCACGGAACGGCTCCTGGAGGCCGCCGACCGCGGACTGTGGGCCGAGCCGGACGCGGAGACGCTGGAGCGGCTGCGGGCCACCTATCTGGAGCTGGAAGGCGACTTGGAGGGCGACCAGTGACCACCCCCTTTCCGTTCACGGCCGTTGTCGGCCAGGACGACCTGCGGCTCGCGCTGCTGCTGAACGCGGTCTCCCCGGCGGTCGGCGGGGTGCTGGTGCGGGGCGAGAAGGGCACCGCCAAGTCGACGGCGGTGCGCGCCCTTTCGGCGCTGCTGCCCGAGGTCGCGGTCGTCCCCGGCTGCCGTTTCTCCTGTGACCCCGCCGCGCCGGACCCGTCCTGCCCGGACGGCCCGCACGAGCCGGGTCCTGGCACCTCGCGGGCGTCCCGCATGGTCGAACTCCCCGTCGGCGCCTCGGAGGACCGGCTGGTCGGCGCCCTCGACATCGAGCGGGCGCTCGCGGAGGGCGTCAAGGCCTTCGAGCCGGGCCTCCTGGCGGACGCGCACCGCGGGATCCTCTACGTCGACGAGGTCAACCTCCTCCACGACCACCTGGTCGACCTGCTGCTCGACGCCGCCGCGATGGGGGCGTCGTACGTCGAGCGCGAGGGCGTCTCGGTGCGGCACGCCTCGAAGTTCCTGCTGGTCGGCACCATGAACCCCGAAGAGGGCGAGCTGCGGCCGCAGTTGCTCGACCGGTTCGGGCTGACCGTCGAGGTCGCGGCCTCGCGGGAGCCGGACCAGCGGGTGGAGGTCGTACGGCGCAGGCTCGCCTACGACGACGATCCGGCCGGTTTCGCGGCGCGTTGGGCTGCTGAGGAGGCTGCCGTACGGCAACGGATCGTCGCCGCGCGGGAGTTGTTGCCGTCGGTGCGGTTGGGCGACGGGGCGCTCCGGCAGATCGCGGCGACCTGTGCCGCGTTCGAGGTGGACGGCATGCGGGCCGACATCGTGATGGCGCGCACGGCGACCGCGCTGGCCGCGTGGGCCGGGCGGACCGATGTGCTCGCGGAGGACGTGCGCCAGGCCGCGCTGCTGGCGCTGCCGCACCGCAGGCGCCGCAACCCCTTTGACGCGCCGGGGCTGGACGAGGACAAGCTCGACGAGACGCTGGAGGAGTTCAGCGGTTCCGGGGACTCCGGGGACGACGACGAGCCGGATCCGGACGGGCCCGGCGGGGGCGGGCAGCCGCCGTCGGAGGGGCCCGAGCAGGGCGACGGTGGCTCCGGTGCCCGGCCCGAGGAGGGCGAGGGCGGTGAGCCGCAGACCGGCGGGGCCGGTTCGGGCGAGCAGTCCGCCGTACGCGCTTCGGAGCCCTTCCGTACAAAGGTGCTGAGCGTTCCCGGGCTCGGCGATGGTGCCGCCGGGCGGCGGTCGCGGGCGCGGACCGAGCACGGGCGGACGACCGGGGCGCGGCGGCCTCGAGGGGCGCTCACCAAGCTGCACCTGGCGGCCACCGTGCAGGCGGCGGCGCCGCATCAGCGGGCCCGTGGGCGGTCGGGGCGCGGTCTCGTCGTGCGGCGGGACGATCTGCGGCAGGCGACGCGGGAGGGGCGCGAGGGCAATCTCGTGCTGTTCGTCGTGGACGCCTCGGGGTCGATGGCGGCGCGGCAGCGGATGAGCGCGGTGAAGGGTGCCGTGCTGTCGCTGCTCCTCGACGCGTACCAGCGGCGGGACAAGGTGGGTCTGGTGACGTTCCGGGGTACGGCCGGGGAGGTCGCGTTGCCGCCGACCTCGTCGGTGGACGCGGCGGCGGCCCGGCTGGAGACGTTGCCCACGGGTGGGCGGACTCCGCTCGCCGCCGGGCTGCTGCGGGCGCACGAGGTGCTGCGGGTGGAACGGCTGCGGGATCCCGCCCGGCGGGCACTGGTGGTGGTCGTGACCGATGGGCGGGCCACCGGTGGGCCCGAGCCGGTCGCGCTCGCGGGGCGGGCGGCCCGGCTGTTCGCCGCGGAGGGGGTCGCCTCGGTCGTGGTCGACTGCGAGTCCGGGCCGGTGCGGCTGGGGCTGGCCGGGCAGCTCGCCGGTGAACTGGGCGGTACGGCGGTGACGTTGGACGAGTTGCGGGCCGACTCGATCGCCGGACTGGTGAAGGACGTACAGAGGAGGGCCGCGTAATGCCTCAGGGACAGCCGAGCGTCGTGCCGGACGACGGGCTGACGACCCGTCAGCGTCGTAACCGGCCGCTGGTGGTCGTGCACACCGGGATCGGGAAGGGGAAGTCCACCGCGGCCTTCGGGCTTGCGTTGCGGGCCTGGAACCAGGGGTGGCCCATCGGGGTGTTCCAGTTCGTCAAGTCGGCGAAGTGGAAGGTCGGCGAGGAGAACGCGCTGCGGGTGCTGGGGGCGTCCGGGGAGGGCGGGTCCGTCGACTGGCACAAGATGGGCGAGGGCTGGTCCTGGGTGCAGCGGGACGCCCAGATGGACAACGAGGAGAAGGCCCGGGAGGGCTGGGAGCAGGTCAAGCGGGATCTCGCCGCCGAGACGTACCGGCTGTACGTGCTCGACGAGTTCGCCTACCCGATGCACTGGGGGTGGGTCGACACGGACGAGGTCGTGGAGGTGCTGCGGAACCGGCCGGGTACGCAGCATGTCGTGATCACCGGGCGGAACGCTCCTGAGAAGCTGGTCGCCTTCGCCGATCTCGTCACCGACATGTCCAAGGTCAAGCACCCGATGGACGCGGGGCAGAAGGGGCAGCGGGGTATCGAGTGGTGATGTCCTCATCCGGTTCCGTCCCTCGGCTGGTCGTCGCCGCGCCGTCGTCCGGCAGCGGGAAGACGACGGTCGCCACGGGGTTGATGGCCGCGTTCGCCTCGCGGGGCCTTGCCGTGTCCCCGCACAAGGTGGGCCCGGACTACATCGACCCGGGGTACCACTCGCTCGCGAGCGGGCGGGTGGGGCGGAATCTCGACGCGTACCTGTGCGGGCCGGAGCTGGTGGCTCCGCTGTTCCTGCACGGGGCGCGCGGGGCTGACATCGCCGTCGTCGAGGGCGTGATGGGGATGTTCGACGGGGCCTCTGGGGAGGGTGAGCTGGCCTCCACCGCGCATGTCGCCAAGCTGTTGCGGGCGCCGGTGGTGCTGGTCGTCGACGCCTCCTCGCAGTCCCGGTCCGTGGCGGCTCTGGTGCACGGGTTCGCTTCGTGGGATCCGGAGGTGCGGGTCGGGGGCGTGATCCTGAACAAGGTCGCGTCGGATCGGCATGAGGAGCTTCTGCGGGAGGCGTTGGACTCGGCCGGCGTTCCGGTGTTCGGGGTGCTGCGGCGGGCGGCGCAGGTGGACACGCCGTCCCGGCATCTGGGGTTGGTGCCGGTCGCGGAGCGACGGGCGGCGGCGGTGGACGCGGTGGCGGCGATGGCGGAGCAGGTTGCTCAAGGGTGCGATCTGGAGGCGTTGGCCGGGCTGGCGCGGAGTGCCGGTGCGTTGTCGTGTGCGGCGTGGAATGCGGCCGAGGTCCTGGGGGCTGAGGTCCTGGGGGCTGCGCCCCCAGACCCCCGTCGGCCCGAAGGGCCTCGTCCTCAAACGCCGGACGGGCTGGTGGTCGCTGTCGCCGGCGGTCCTGCTTTCACCTTCTCCTACGCGGAACACAGCGAACTGCTCTCCGCCGCCGGGGCTGAAGTCGTCCCCTTCGATCCCCTGCGGGATGAGCAACTGCCGGACGGTACGGCCGGGTTGGTCATCGGGGGTGGGTTTCCCGAGGTGTACGCGGCCGAGTTGTCCGCCAATGAGCCGCTCAGGAAAGCCGTCGCCGCTCTCGCGGAGACCGGCGCTCCCGTAGCCGCCGAGTGTGCCGGGCTGCTGTATCTGTGCCGGGAGTTGGACGGGCGGCCCATGTGCGGGGTGCTCGATGCCGAGGCGCGGATGACGGAGACGCTCACCCTCGGGTACCGGGACGCGGTCGCCGTCAGTGACAGTGCGCTGGCCGTGGCCGGGACCCGGATGCGGGGGCACGAGTTCCACCGGACCGTCGTCGAGCCGGGGGCGGGGGATGCGGCCGCGTGGGGTGTGCGGGTGCCCCGACGGCGGCTCGAAGGTTTCGTACAGCGCGGTGTGCACGCGAGTTATCTGCACACGCACTGGGCCTCGGAGCCCGGTGTCGCCCGTCGGTTCGTGGAGAGGTGCCGGACGTCATGAGCAGCAGCAGGTTGATCGGGGTCGGGGTCGGGCCCGGGGATCCGGAGCTGGTGACCGTCAAGGGTGTCAACGCCCTGCGCGCCGCCGACGTGGTCGTCGTCCCCGTCATGGACACGGGTGAGCGCGGGCGCGCCGAGGCCACCGTGCTGCACTACGTGCCGCAGGAGAAGGTCGTCCGGGTCGTCTTCGCCCTCAACGAGCGGACCGACCACGGTCGGCGCGAGGCCGCCTGGGACGCCGCCGGGGACCGGGTCGCCGAGCTGTTGCGGGCCCACGGCTCCGTCGCCTTCGCCACCATCGGCGACCCCAACGTGTACTCCACCTTCACCTATCTCGCGCACACCGTCGGCGCGCTCGTCCCCGGCGTGGTCGTCGAGACCGTGCCCGGTATCACCGCCATGCAGGACCTCGCGGCACGTTCGGGTGCCGTGCTCACCGAGGGCACCGAGCCGCTCACGCTGGTACCGGTGACCGCCGGGGCGGCGGTGCTGAAGGACGCGCTCAACGGTCCCGGGACCGTCGTCGCCTACAAGTTCGGGCGGCAGGCCGCCGAGGTGGCCGAGGCGCTCCGGGAGACCGGGCGGATCGAGGACGCCGTATGGGGATCGGCGCTGGGGCTGGACGGCGAGTCCATCCGGTCGGCCGCCGAGCTCGACGGGGCTCCCCTGCCGTATCTCTCCACGCTCATCGCTCCCGCGCGGCGGGACGGCACCCGGGGTGGGAAATTGTGAGTCCCTTCAGAGCGCCGGGGTCAGCCCGCCAGGCCCACCACCAGCCAGATGAAGCCCACGCCCGCGACCGTGCACAGCAGGGTCGAGCGGGCGGGGTGTTCGTGGTGGGCCTCGGGGAGGATCTCGGCCGCCGCGAGATAGAGGAGCGCGCCGCCGAAGAGGCCGAGATAGCCGCCGAGCAGGGTCTCCGGGATCGTCACGAAGGTCGTGGAGGCGGCGCCGAGGACCGGGGCCACCGCGTCCGCGAACAGCATGATCAGGGCCTTGCGGCGGGCGTTCCCGTACAGGCTCGTGATCGTGTACGTGTTGAAGCCGTCCGCGAAGTCGTGGGCCACGACGGCGAGCGCTACGGCCGTGCCCATGCCGCCGCCCACCTGGAAGGCCGCGCCGATCGCCACGCCGTCCATCGCGCTGTGGCCGACCATCGCGCCGGCCGCCGTCAGGCCGACCTCGGGGACCCGGCCGTCGTGTTCCTCGCCGCCGTGCGCGGCCTGCCGGGCGGCCAGCAGGCGTTCCACCAGATGGGCCAGCAGGAAGCCGGCCACGAACAGCAGCAGGGCCGCGGGGACGCCGAAGACCTCGTCGCCGGCCGCGTGCAGCGCCTCCGGCAGCAGGTCCAGGCCGACCACACCGAGCATCAGTCCGCCGGCCAGTCCCAGGACCAGATGACGGCGGTCGGTCACCCGCTGTGCCGTCCAGCCGCCGGCCAGCGTCATCAGGAACGCGCCGAGCGCTACGAAGACCGCCATAGGGACTTGGTATCCGATCGACCCCCGTTCGCGCACATCCGACCTCCGTTCGCGCCCGTCCGGCCGTCCCGCCGACCGCATCCGTAGACCTCGCAGCCCCTTCGCAAGACCCTTTGCACCACCCTTTGTGACGAGAGGACCGATTCCCATGGCCGATGCCCCCACCGGCAAGGTGACCTTCGTCGGTGCCGGCCCCGGCGCCGCCGATCTGCTGACGTTCCGTGCCGCGCGTGCCATTGCCGAGGCCGACGTCGTGATCTGGGCCGCGAGCCTGGTGCAGGCGGAGGTCCTCGAACACGCCCGCGAGGACGCGGAGATCCTCGACTCGGCGACCATGTCGCTGGAGGACGTGGTCGCGGTGTACGAGCGGGCCCGTGAGGCCGGGCTCAAGGTCGCGCGCATCCACTCCGGCGACCCCGCCCTCTGGGGCGGCACGCAGGAGCAGCTCGACCGGTGTGCGGCGATCGGCGTGGCAACCGAGGTCGTGCCCGGGGTCTCCGCCTTCTCGGCCGTGGCCGCGCTCGCGCAGCGGGAGCTGACCATCCCGGAGGTCGCGCAGTCCGTCGTGCTCACCCGGCTCGGTGGCGGCAAGACGCCGATGCCGCCCGGCGAGGAGGTGCGGGAGTTCGCCAAGCACGGCACCACCATGGCGATCTTCCTGTCCGCCGCGCGCAGCGGGCAGCTGGTGCGGGAGCTGCTGGAGGGCGGCTATCCGACGTCCACCCCGGTCGTCGTGGCCTACCAGGCGACCTGGCCGGAGGAGCTGATGGTGCGCTGCACGATCGGGACGCTGGAGGAGACGGTCAAGGAGCACAAGCTCTGGAAGCACACGCTGTTCCTGGTGGGCCCCGCGCTGGACTCCGAGGGGACGCGGTCGCACCTGTACCACCCCGGGCACTTCCACGGGTACCGCAAGGCCGACCCTGAGGCCCGGCGGGCGCTGCGGGCTGCGAAGGGTGCCGGCACGTGATCACGGTCGTGGGTACGGGGACGGGGGCGGCGCCCGCGGAGTCCCTGGCCGGTGCGGAGCTGGTCGTGGGCGGGCGCCGGCATCTGGACGCGGCGGCGGTTCCGGCGGGTGCGGAGCGGGTCGTTCTCGGGCCGCTGGCTCCGGCCCTCGACGTCATCGAACGGCATCTCGACAAGGGGAGCCGAGTCGTGGTGCTGGCTTCCGGTGATCCCGGGTTCTTCGGGATCGTGCGGGTGCTGGCGGAGCGGTTCGGGGCGGCCGCGTTGGATGTACGGCCCGGCGTGTCCTCCGTGGCCGCCGCGTTCGCCCGGGTGGGGGTGCCGTGGGACGACGCGGTGGTGGTCAGTGCGCACGGGCGGGATCTGCGGACGGCCGTCAATGTGTGCCGGGCTCGTCCCAAGGTGGCGGTGCTCACCGGGCCGGGGGCCGGGCCAGCGGAGCTTGGTGCCGCGCTCGCAGCGGGGGGTGCCGAGGAAGGTCGTCGGGCGGGTGCGGCTGCGTCGGGGCTGGTCGCACAGTTCCCCGCGCCCCTGCGACGCGAACTCCTCGTTGCCTCTGCACTCGGTACCCGCGACGAACGCGTCGAACGCGTCACCCCCTCCGAAGCCGCCGCCCGGGACTGGGGTACGGCCGTGAGTGTCGTCCTCTGTCTCGACGAGGGGCGGACTCTCGGTGCCGTGCGCACCGTCGCCGGGCCTCCCCCCGCACCCTCGCAATGGGCCCTGGAAGAAAGCGAGTTCGCGCACCGCGACTCCATGATCACCAAGTTCGAGGTGCGGGCCCTCGCGCTCGCCCGGCTCGGGCCGCGGCTCGGGGATCTGATCTGGGACGTCGGTGCGGGGTCAGGTTCCGTGGCCGTGGAGTGTGCGCGGCTCGGGGCCGCAGTCGTCGCGGTCGAGAAAGCCGCCGACGGGGTCGAGCGGATCCGCGCCAACGCCGACGCGCACGGTGTCGACGTCCAGGTCGTGCACGGCGGTGCGCCCGACGCGCTCGGGGAGCTCGCCGACGATCCCGACGCCGTGTTCGTCGGTGGTGGCGGTCGTGAGCTGCCCGAGATCGTCGCCGTCTGTGCCCGCCGGGCCCGGCGGAGTGTCGTCGTCGCGATGGCCGCGCTCGACCGGGTGCCGGCCGTGCGCGCGGCTCTCACCGACGCCGGGTTCGACTGCGACGGCGTCCTGTTGCAGTCGTCCCGGCTCACGCCGCTGCCGGGGGACGTGACCCGGCTCGCCGCGACCAATCCGGTTTTCCTGCTGTGGGGCGTCAGAAACCCCGCGTATCGAGAGGGAGTTGCTCAGTGATCGGCCTTATTTCCGCCACCGCGGCGGGGGCGGCGGCGTGCGACCGGCTGGCCGCGGCCTGGCCGGACCGCACGCGCGCGTACGACGGACCCGTGGGGGACGCCGTGCGCCGGGCGTTCGCGGAGTGCGAGCAGCTGGTGTGTTTCCTGGCGACGGGAGCGGTCGTCCGGCTGATCGCGCCGCTGCTCGGCGACAAGGTGTCCGACCCGGGTGTGGTGTGTGTCGACGAGGGCGGCCGGTTCGCCGTGTCCCTGGTCGGCGGTCACGGCGGCGGTGCCAATGAACTCGCCCGCGAGGTCGGGGAGTTGCTGGGTGCCGAGCCTGTGGTGACGACGGCGACCGACGCGGTGGGGGTGCCGGGGCTCGACACCCTCGGGCTGCCCGTGGAGGGCGCGGTGGCGGCCGTGTCGCGGGCGCTCCTGGACGGTGAGCCCGTCGCCCTGCACAACGAGTCGGGCTGGCCGCTGCCTCCGCTGCCGGTCGCCGGACAGGGGGCGTACGGCATCCGCGTCACGGACCGGCTCGTGGAGCCCACCGAGCGGGAGGTCGTGCTGCGTCCGCCGACCCTCGTGGTCGGTGTGGGCGCCTCCAAGGGCGCGCCCGTCGACGAGGTGCTGGAGCTGATCGAGGGCGCGTTGGGCGAGGCCGGGCTGTCCCGTCGTAGCGTCGCCTCGCTCGCCACCGTGGACGCCAAGGCCGAGGAGCCGGGGATCGTGGCGGCCGCCGAGCGGCTCGGGGTGCCTCTGATCACCTGCTCCGCCGAGGAGTTGGCGGCCGTCGAGGTGCCCAACCCGTCGGACGCTCCCCTGGCCGCCGTGGGCACGCCGTCCGTCGCGGAGGCCGCCGCGTTGATCGGCGGCGGTGAACTCCTCGTCCCCAAGCGGAAGTCCACCCGTGCGGACGGCGCACCCGCCATGGCGACCTGTGCGGTCGTACGGCGTCCCGCGCGCGGCCGGCTCGCGGTCGTCGGGCTCGGTCCGGGCGCCCGGGACCTGCTGACGCCCCGCGCGAAGGCGGAACTCCGGCGCGCTTCCGTGCTGGTGGGGCTCGACCAGTACGTCGACCAGATCCGCGATCTGCTGCGGCCCGGCACCCGGGTCCTGGAGTCGGGGCTCGGGGCGGAGGAGGAGCGGGCGCGCACGGCCGTCGAGGAGGCCCGCAAGGGACAGGCGGTCGCGCTGATCGGCAGCGGGGACGCCGGGGTGTACGCGATGGCCTCCCCCGCGCTCGCCGAGGCCTCCGACGACATCGACGTGATCGGCGTCCCCGGGGTGACCGCGGCGCTCGCGGCGGCCGCGATCCTGGGTGCCCCGCTGGGCCACGACCACGTGTCCATCAGCCTGTCCGACCTGCACACCCCGTGGGAGGTCATCGAGCGGCGGGTGCGGGCGGCGGCCGAGGCGGACATCGTGGTCACCTTCTACAACCCCCGCTCCCGGGGCCGGGACTGGCAGCTCCCCAAGGCGCTGGCGATCCTCGCCGGGCACCGGGATCCGGGCACGCCGGTCGGTGTCGTACGGAACGCGTCGCGGCCGGACGAGTCCGCCCGGCTGACGACCCTGGCCGCGCTCGACCCGGCGACGGTCGACATGATGACGGTCGTGACCGTGGGCAACACGGCGACCCGTGACATCGCGGGGCGCATGGTGACCCCGCGCGGCTACCGCTGGCAGGAGGGCACCAGGTGAACCGTGTCGTCCACCCGATCGAGGTGGAGTCCTACCGGCGGCTGCGCGCCCGCCTGGACACCTCGCACTTCCCGCCGCTGACCCGGGCGGTGGTGGAGCGGGTCATCCACTCCGCCGCGGACCTGGAGTACGCCACCGATCTCGTCATGGACGAGGACGAGTTGGAGAAGGCGCACGCCGCGCTGCACTCCGGGGCGCCCGTCGTGACGGACGTGGAGATGGTCGCGGCCGGGATCACGCGCCGGGAGACCGTCTGCCGGCTGCGGGACGCCAGGTCCGGTCCGGGGCTGACCCGTTCGGCCCATGCGATACGACTCGCCCACGAGCAGGTCGGGCCGGGCGCGATCTGGGTGATCGGCAACGCCCCCACCGCGCTGGAGGAGTTGCTGACCCTGGACGCGGACCCGGCGCTCGTCATCGGGCTGCCCGTCGGTTTCGTCGGCGCGGTCGAGTCCAAGGCCGCGCTGCGCGCGAGCGGGCTGCCCGCCGTGAGCAACGTGTCCGAGAAGGGCGGTTCGGCGGTCGCCTCGGCCGCGCTCAACGCCCTGCTGTACCACCCCACTCACCCCACTGAGGAGACATCGTGACCACCCCGCCGCCCGCCCTGCTCATCGCCGGTCACGGCACCCGGGACGACGCCGGGGCCGAGGCGTTCCGCGACTTCGTCCGGCAGCTGGGGGCCCGCCGTCCCGACCTGCCCGTGGCGGGCGGCTTCATCGAGCTGTCCCCGCCGCCGCTCACCGAGGCGGTGGGCGAGCTGGTGGAGCGCGGGGTCCGCCGGTTCGCCGCGGTCCCGCTGATGCTGGTGTCCGCCGGGCACGCCAAGGGGGACATCCCGGCCGCGCTGGCCCGCGAGAAGGAGCGGCACGCGGGGATCTCGTACACCTACGGCCGTCCGCTGGGCCCGCACCCGGCGCTGCTGAACGTGCTGGAGCGCCGCCTCGACGAGGCGCTGGGCGCCACCGGGGGCCGCACGCCCCTGGACCGGGCGGACGTGACCGTGCTGCTCGTCGGCCGCGGCTCCACGGACCCGGACGCCAACGCCGAGGTGTACAAGGCGGCCCGGTTGCTGTGGGAGGGGCGCGGCTACGCGGGTGTGGAGACGGCGTTCGTGTCGCTGGCCGCGCCGGACGTGCCGAGCGGGCTCGACCGGTGTGCGGCGCTGGGGGCGAGGCGGGTCGTGGTGCTCCCCTACTTCCTGTTCACGGGGATCCTGCCGGACCGGGTGAAGCAGCAGACCGAGGGCTGGGCGGCGGCGCACCCGGAGGTCGAGGTGCGCTCGGCGGAGGTGATCGGTCCGGAGCCGGAGCTGCTCGACCTGGTGCTGGAGCGGTACGAGGAGGCCGTCAAGGGCGACCTCAGGATGAACTGCGACTCGTGCGTGTACCGCATCGCGCTGCCCGGGTTCGAGGACAAGGTGGGTCTGCCGCAGCAGCCGCACTTCCACCCGGACGACGACGGCCACCATCACCACCACGGACACCACCACGGCAGCCACTCCCATGCGCACTGACCGCGCCGGGGGCCATGACCTGCGGCACCACGGCGACGCCGAGGTGCGGGACGACGGGGCCCGGCTCACCGACCTCGCCGTGAACGTCCGCGCGGACACTCCCCCGGCATGGCTGCGGGAGCGCATCGCCGGGTCGCTGACCGGGCTCGCCGCCTATCCCGACGGGCGCGAGGCGCGGGCGGCGGTGGCGGCCCGGCACGAGGTGCCCGTGGAGCGGGTGCTGCTGACCGCGGGCGCCGCCGAGGCGTTCGTGCTGCTCGCCCGCGCCCTGACGATCCGTCATGCGGTGGTGGTGCACCCGCAGTTCACCGAGCCGGAGGCGGCGCTGCGGGATGCCGGGCACGCGGTGGAGCGGGTGCTGCTGCGGGAGGAGGACGGCTTCCGGCTGGAGGCGGCGGCCGTCCCCGAGGACGCCGACCTGGTGGTCGTCGGCAACCCGACCAACCCCACGTCGGTCCTGCATCCGGCCGCCGCGATCGCCGAACTGGCGCGTCCGGGGCGGACGTTGGTGGTGGACGAGGCGTTCCTGGACGCGGTGCCGGGCGAGCGCGAGGCCCTGGCCGGGCGCACGGACGTGCCCGGTCTGGTCGTCCTGCGCAGCCTGACGAAGACCTGGGGGCTGGCCGGTCTGAGGATCGGTTACGTCCTCGCCGCCCCGGAGACGATCGCGGACCTGGAGCGGGCCCAGCCCCTGTGGCCGGTCTCCACCCCGGCCCTCGCCGCGGCCGCGGCGTGCATGGAGCCGCGGGCCCTGGCGGAGGCCGCCCACGCGGCCCACCGGGTCGCCACCGACCGGGCCCATCTCGTCGCCGGGCTGCGGGAGTTCGCCCCGGACGGGCTCCGGGTGACCGAGCCCGCGGAGGGCCCCTTCGTCCTCGTACGACTGCCCGCGGCGGCGGCCGTACGACGGCATCTGCGCGACCTGGGTTTCGCGGTGCGGCGCGGGGACACGTTCCCGGGGCTGGGCGAGGAGTGGCTGCGGCTCGCGGTGCGGGACCGGGCTACGGTGAACCGGTTCCTTCAGGCGTTGGACCAGGCGGTGACCCTCAGCAAGGGCTGACGACCCGTATGACGGAGACGCTCTACGGCGCCACCCGCTCACTGACTCCGTCGGGGAACCGCACCCGCACGCCCCCGTCCCCGTCGACGTGCGCGCTCGCCCCGGTGTGCGGGGCGGTGCCGAGCATCACGAGGGTGACCAGCAGCGGGCCGGTGCCGTCGAGCACGGGGGTGGCCGAGTACCTCCCGTAGGCGTTGGTGTCCTCGGCCGCCACGACCGTCCCGGCGGCCTCGCCCCAGCCGTACAGCCCGACGAGGGCACTGGTCAGTCCGTCGGCGCGGCGGGCCAGCGCCCGGCCGGGCCCGGACTCGGCGGCGGGTGGCTCGGTGTCGTCGGCGACGGCCCAACCCCCTTCCCGCACCGGGGTGTTGTCTCCCGGGATCCGGTGCACGCGGATCTCCCACGGTCCGTGGACCACGCTGACCGTCTCGACGCGCCGGCCGAGTGCCTCGTGCCAGGAGGCCGCCGTACGGCCCTCGCAGCGCAGTGGGTGGATGCGGCCGCGGGGGGACGGCGTGCCGTCGGGGGCGAGCAGGGCGAGGTGGTTGTCGGGGCCGAGGGGGGTCTCGGGGGCGGTGGCGGTGGAGTAGGCGAGCTTGGAGTAGTGGGGGCCGTCGGCGTCGGTCGCGGGTGGGGGCGGGAGGCGGTCGGTGCCGTGGTTGACGAGGCGGACGATGCCGTCGGAGGCGGTCGAGTGGATCAGCCAGCCGGGGGCGGGGAGCGCGAGGACGGAGTCGGTGGTGTCGACCGGGCCGGGTTCCTCGGTGGCGGTCCACACCGGGTGGTCCGCCGGCAGCAGCAGGCCGAGGAACGCCTTGGCGGCCCAGTACGGGGAGGCGGGCCCGGAGTAGCGCTGGAGGACGCCCGGGAAGGGCCGGTACCAGCCGAGCGAGAGCAGGCCGCGTTCGTCGGGGACGCCCCGCTCGGTGAAGTGCTTCAGGGTGCCGGAGGCCAGGCGGCGGGTGACGCCGGGCGGCAGCGGGGTGGCGTCGGCGAGGGCGCCCGCCCAGAGCGGGGCGGCGGCCGCGAACCGGTAGGTGAGGGAGCGGCCCTGGTGGACGGGGGCGCCGTCGGAGCCGAAGAAGAGCTGGTGGACGGCGAGGAACTCGCGCAGCCTGGCGCGGTGCCGGGCCACGGTGTCGGGGGCGGCGCGCGGTCCCGCGATCCGGGCCCACAGCACCGGGTACAGGTGCAGCGCCCAGCCGTTGTAGTAGTCGAACTTCTTCCCGTCGCCGTCGGTGTACCAGCCGCCGCCCCGGTACCAGTCGTCCAGCCGGGCGAGTCCGGCGTCGATCTCGGCGCGGCTGTGCGGGGCGCCGACGGAGGCGAGGAACTCCTCCGTGATCACCTGGAACAGCCGCCAGTTGGAGTCGTTGGCGGTGGCCCCGACGAAGTCGCCCAGCCACGCGACCACTTGGTCCCGCACCCGGTCGTCGAGCCGGTCCCACAGCCAGGGCCGTGACTCGTGCAGCGCGAGGGCGATCGAGGCGGCCTCCACCATCGGCTGGGCCCGGTCGGCGATGGGCGGCCAGTGCTCGGGGTGGTGCGGATCGGTGCCGGCGGCGAGCCCGGTGGCGTACCGCTCGATGAGGGCGGGGCCGACCCGCCCCCCGGATCCGGCGATCCGGAAGGCGGCGAGCAGGAAGGACCGGGCGAACCCCTCGAGGCCGTCGGACCAGGCCCCGGAGTGGCTGGCCGGGCCCGGCAGCCGGTACTGGGCGAGGCCGGGGGTGGCGTAGGGCCGGAGCCCGTCGAGCAGCCGGTCGGCGAGGGCTTCCCAGTGGGCGCGGGTCCAGCCGGTGAGCGGTGAGCGGAGGGGGTCGGCGGGCGGGAGTCCGGGGAGCTGCGTCGGGTCGTCGGAGAGCGGCACATGCGGCGCGGTCATACGGGGGTGAGTCCTCCGTCGGTCGGGGGCGGGGCGACGCTTCGGCGTACGACGATGTGCGTGCCCAGCAGATGGTGGCTCCCGGCGGCCTGTTCGGGGTCGCGCAGGGCGATGCGGACGGCGGCCCGGCCGAGCTCCTCGGCGGGCGTACGGACCGTGGTGAGCGGGGGGTTGAAGTCCTCGGCGAGCGGGATGTCGTTGTAGCCGACGACGGAGAGGTCGTCCGGTACGACGAGTCCGGCGTCGGCGATCGCGCGCAGCGCGCCGGCGGCGACCATGTCGTCGCCGGCCACCACGGCTGTGAACTCCCGTGTTTCCTTCAGCAGTTCGGTCATGGCCCGGAGACCGGCCGCCCTGCCGAGGCCGCAGTCGACGACCCGCGCGGCCCCCGGTGGCAGCCCGTGCTCGGCGAGCGCGGCCCGGTATCCGGCGACGCGCGCGTCGAGGGCCGTGTTCCCGGGCAGCCCGCCGAGGAAGACGATCCGCCGGTGCCCGGCGGACAGCAGATGCGCGGTGACGGCCCGGGCGCCGGCCTCGTTGTCGAACTCGACGACCAGCGCCGGGATCTCGGGGTCGGGGGCGGGGCGGCCGCACAGCACGAGCCGGGCCCCGGTGGAGTCGAGGGCCTGCGCGTAGTGGGTCACGCGCTCGCGGTACGCGTCGTCCTCGACGACCCCGCCGACGAGGATCACCAGCCGCGCGCCCTCCTCCCGCATCAGCTGCACGAACTCCATCTCGCGCTGCGGGTCGCCGCCGGTGGCCCCGACCACGCACAGCCAGCCGCGGTCGGCGGCCTCGGCCTCGACTCCCTCGGCGACCTGGGCGTAGAAGGGGCTGGTGACCTGCCGGACCACGACGGCGGCCATCTTGCGGCCACCGCCGACCAGGGCCCGGGCGTGCGCGTTGGCGACGTAGTCGAGGTCGCGGGCGGCCCGCAGCACCCGGGCCCGGGTCGCGGCCGGCACCGGGTGGTTGCCGCTGAGTGCCCGTGAGGCCGTGGCCATCGAGACCCCGGCCCGCTCGGCGACCTCGCGGATGGTGACCCGCCCCTTGCCCGTCATGTCGTTCCCCATCCCCCGCGTCTCCTGTTCCACCGGCGGCGCCTCATGTGTTGGCGGCGTGGTCCTTCGCGAACTCCGCGGCCATTCTGTCGCCGCCCTGGGCACGCCACTTCCTGACCACCCCGTCCCACTCCGACAGCGGCAGCCGCCCGGCGACGATTCCGGTGACGGCGTCGTCGAGCATCGCCTTGAGGGTGGTGCCCTGGGCGTTCTTGGTGCGGGACTGGAGGCCGTTGGAGGCGTTGCGCAGGGCGCGCGGCACGACCTCGGTCTGCCAGGCGTGCAGGGCCCGTACGGCGTCGGGCAGGCCCGGCACGAACAGCACCTGCGGGCCTTCGGCGAGGTACTTCAGCGGCAGGTTGGTGTTGTTCTCGACCTCGCCGAGCTCGGTGGGTTCGGGTGAGCCGTCCTTGCCGCGGGTGAAGTGGGTGCCCTCGACGCCGTAGTGGACGAGCTCCCACTCCTGGCTGCCGAAGGGGGCCGCGAGGTAGTCCAGGATGCGCAGCAGGAGCTCGATCCGCTCCTTCTTGGCCCGCTTGAGGACGGTGTAGCCGAAGGAGCGGCGGGCGGCGACGATCCCGCCGGGCTCGCCGTCCACGCTGTACGGCAGCGCCGCGGCCGGGGTCAACTTGCCCTTGGACTCACGGTACTTGGGGAGGTAGGCGCCGAAGCCGTCCTGCATGGAGCCGACGGTGCCGTTGTAGTAGAGGGTGGTCAGGTCGATCTGCGAGACGGACGTCGAGTCGGGATAGTAGGAGCCGTTCTTGCGGAGCCGGGCCTGGAAGGCGATGGCCGCCTTGTAGCGTTCGTCGGCGGCGCAGTGGTGGAAGGTGCCGTCCTTGGTGACGGCCCACTCGTTGGGCGCGTGGTGGGCGGCGGCGTGCACGGCGTTGCCGAACAGGGAGCCGTTGGCGGCGCCGAGCGCGTAGGTACGGCCGCTGGTGGCCCGCCGGGCGACGGCGGCGAAGTCCTCGGAGGTCCAGCCCTCCTTCATGCCGGCGTCGGTGAACAGGCCCTGGTTGAGCCAGAGGGTGGAGCCGGGCAGCGGGCGCTCCAGCGGGATGCCGTAGATGCGGCCGCCGATGCGGCCCATGTCCTGCCAGGCGTGGGTGGGGATCCCGGCCAGGTTGGGGTAGTCGGCGACGGCCCCGCCCGAGAGGTACGGCGTGAGGTCCTCGGCCCGGCGCTGCACGAACTCGGCCTCGCGGGGCAGCACGAAGCCGGAGAACAGGTTGATGATGTCGGGCAGGGTGTCGGCGTCGCCCGCCATGACGGTGGCCATCTTCTTCTGGTAGTCGGCCTGGGAGACGATCGTGTACTCGATCCTCACACCGAGCGCCTTCTCGACGGCGGCCCAGAAGCGGTTGGCGGAGGCCGGCTTGGGCGGGGTGCCGAAGGACACCGACATGACCTTGACGGTGGAGCCGTCGCCGGGGGTGCGGGAGACGGACTTCACGAGGTCGGCGGGGTAGGCGGTGTAGCCGGCCTGGACGCCCTGCTCGGTGGCAGCGAGGTCCGGCCTGGGCCCGCTCGCGGCCTTGTACTCGGGCCAGGGGGCCAGCTTCTTGCCGGCGTTGGAGACGTCGCTGTCGCCGGAGCCGGTGGAGCAGGCGGTCAGCGCGCCGGGGACGGAGACCGCCGCGGCGGACAGGAGCAAGGTGCGTCGGGACATGCTGGGCATGGGTGGATCACCTCGTGTCGGCTTGGGTGAGCGTCAGCTCTTGATGGCGCCGGTGAGCACGCCCTTGGTGAAGTACTTCTGGAGGAAGGGGTAGATCAGCAGGATCGGCACGGTGGCGATGACGAGGACCGCCATCTGCACGGTCTGCGGGGCGGTGACGGTGCCCTCGCCGGTGGTGGCGTCGGTGAGCCCGGAACCGGCCACCACATAGGTGCGCAGCACCTGTTGGAGGGGCCAGTGGTCGCTCTCCAGGTACAGGGAGGCGTAGAACCAGGAGTTCCAGTACGCCACCGCGTAGAAGAGGCCCACGACGGCCAACGCGGCCTTGGACAGCGGCAGTACGACGGAGACCAGCACCCGGAGGTCCCCCGCGCCGTCCAGCCGCGCGGCCTCGTAGAGCTCGTCCGGGATGCCCTGGAAGAAGCCACGCAGGACGACCAGGTTGAAGACGTTCACCAGGACGGGCAGCACCAGCGAGGCGTAACTGTCCAGCAGGCCCAGCTCCTTGACCAGCAGGAAGCTCGGGATCATGCCGGGCGGGAAGAGGAACGTGAACAGGACGAGGAGGAGGACGGAGCGGCCGCCGAACACGCCGGGGCGGGCGAGGGCGTAGGCGAGGGTCACCGTGCACAGGAGGCTGAGCAGGGTGCCGGTGACCGTGACACCGACGCTCACTCCGAGGGCGTGGGTGACGATGCCGCCGTCGAGGATGTCGCGGTAGGCCTTCAGGCTCGGCTCGGTCGGCCACAGCACCCAGCCGCCGTTGTCGACGACCTCCTGGGTGGAGGCGAGCGAGGTCGACACGATGACGAGGAACGGCACGCAGACCAGCAGGACCACGGCCACGAGGGCGACCGCCTTGGCGGCCTGGGTGACGGGCTTGGGCTTCTCCATCCAGCCCGGCCGTAGGTGGCTGCTCACTTGTAGACCCCCTGTTCGCCCAGCCGGTGGGCGACCTTGTTGGCGGCGTAGACGAGGAGGGCGCCGACGACGCCCTTGAACAGCCCTGCCGCGGCGGCGAATCCGTAGTCGCCGCCGACGATGCCCTGGTAGTAGACGAAGGTGTCGATGATCTCGGAGGCCTCGGGGCCGACCGCGTCGCGCTGGAGCAGCATCTGCTCGAAGCCGACGGAGAGGATGTCACCGAGCCGCATGATCAGCAGCAGCACGATCACCGGGCGGATGGCGGGCAGGGTGACGTGCCAGAAGCGCCGCCAGGGGCCCGCCCCGTCGATCGCGGCGGCCTCGTACTGCTGCTCGTCGACCTGGGCGAGCGCGGCGAGGAAGATGATCGTGCCCCAGCCGGCGTCCTTCCAGACGACCTGGGCGACCACGAGCGGCTTGAAGGCGTCGGGGTTGCCGATGATGTCGACGGTGTGCAACCCCATGCCGTCGAGGCCCGAGTTGAGCAGTCCGGTGTCGCCGAGCAGCTGCTGGAAGAGCGCGACCACGATCACCCACGAGATGAAGTGCGGGAGATAGGCCACCGACTGCACGAAGCGGCGGACGCTGCTCCAGGTGAGGCTGTGCAGCAGCAGGGCGAGGCCGAGCGGGACCGGGAAGTAGAAGACGAGCTGGAGAACGGCGATCCAGACGGTGTTGAGCACCGAGTCCCAGAACGCGGTGTCCTCGAACATCCGCTGGAAGTTGCCGAGTCCGGTCCAGGGGCTGCCCCACAGGCCGTCGAAGGGGACGTACTCCTTGAAGGCGATGACGTTGCCGACCAGGGCGCCGTAGTGGAAGAGCAGGAAGTAGGCGAGGCCGGGCAGCATCAGCAGCACAAGGGCCCGGCTCTGGAAGCGTTTTCGTCGAACGACGGCCAAGACTCTCCCTCTTCCCGGTGGGTTGGAGCGAAGAGGAAGTTAAAACGCTTTCATGCAAGGGTCAACAGTTCTGACAAACTTGAGTGGTTGGGCGAATGAAAACGCTCTCACTCACGCTGTCACTCCGTCACGGGGCGGCGGGCCAGCAGGACGCTCGCGACGATCACCCACACCCCGGCGAGCATGAAGGCGAAGAAGCCGACCCAGGGGATGAGGACCAGGACGCCCAGCGCGATCGCGGCCCAGCTCAGCCAGCGGGGCAGCGGGGAGTCGGCGGCGCGGACCGTGGCGAATCCCGTGGCCAGCAGCATCAGGCCCATGCCGACGACGAACGGGATGAAGAAGTCCTCATTGACGGCGTTGAGCGCCTGGAGCGCCTGCGGGGTCGCCGAGGACTGGTCCGAGAGATCCAGCAGGGCCAGCGTGAGGGCCGCGCCCACCAGGAAACCGACGGCGATCAGGACACCGCCTGCGAGGACGACCCGGTGCAGCCAGCCGCCGGCCGGGAGGTCCCGGACCGCGCGGGACAGGTACGCGGCGAAGAAGACGAACAGCACCGCGGCGATGACCAGGAGATACAGACTCGTGCCGACCCGCCCCTGATGGCCGGTGTAGTAGAACCGCACCTGACGCCCCGGAGCGTCGTACTCCGGGGTGTCGCCGAGCAGAAGGAAGGCGACGAGCGTGAGGACCACGGCCGCGAGGCCGGCCAAAGGGGCGGCACGCATCGCAGGGGCTGCACGCATGGGGACCTCCTCACCCCCCACGGCAGGGCAGGCCCCCTCGACTCCCACGGTGGCAGAGATACGGCGACTGTGCCATTCGGGTGAACCGGGCGCCGATGCGGACGGTCAGGGCTCGTCATGCTTCTCGGCGGCGCCCGGCACGCGCCTGCGCTTCGTGTGGTCAGCCCCGGCGTCGGGCCGCGGCCACCGCTCCGCCGCCGGCCACCAGGAGGGCGACGGCGCCGCCCGCGAGGTACAGGGTGAGGGAGTCGCCGCCGGTTTCGGCCAGGCCCGCCTCCTTGGCGGGGCCGCCCTGGGGCTTGATCTCGTCCGGGGGCGCCGCTGACGGGGCGGGGGCCGACGGGGCGGGGGCCGACGGGGTCTCGCAGGTGGCCTTCGCGAGGGTGAGGGTGCCCTCGACCTCGGCGACGCCCAGCTTCAACGGGTTGACCGCGACGCGGAGTTCGAGTGCCGTGGCGGCGGCCGCGTCCGAGGTGGTCGCGCTCGTCGACAGGTCGAGACGGACCTCGCCGACGCCCGGGACCTTGACGTCGGTCGGACCGCCCGCGGTCACCGTGACCTTCTTGCCGAGCACGGTCACCGCGCCGAGGAGGTTCGAGGAGGCGGTCGGGGTCTTTCCGGCCTCGCAGGTCGCCTCGGAGGTGATGCCCTCGATCTCGACGAGGGACAGCAGCGGGAGGCCGGGGACGTGCACCTTCGCGTGGGCGAGCTCGGTGGTGGCCTCGGCCTTCCCGGCGGTGACCGTGGCCTTCGCGTCGGCGGTCTCGGCGGTGAGCACGCTGAACGGACGGCCGCCGTCCACGCCGTCCAACGTGGCGCTGAGGGCGGTCCGCCGGGCGCTCCGGGGTGCCTGGACCTCGTTGAGGGCGACCGCGAGCGGGACGTTCACGGTCTTGTCGAGCAGGGAGACATCCAGCCCGGTGCGCAGGACGACGGCGCTTGCCCGGCCCTGCGCGCCGGTCGCGTGCGCGGCGCTCGCGCCCCCCAGTGCCGCGGGACCGGCGGCCAGGGCGGTGGCCGCCGCCACCGTGGCGAGACGGCGTGCGGGCATGCGGAAGTTGGTGCTGTTCAAGGTGGTGGGACCCCCAGAGAGGACTGGCTCGGGACCTCGAAAGGATGTCGCACCGCTCGTCGTTCGACAGCGTTCCCCAAGGAGTTCACACGATCGTGGCGCATCCGCGCACGCTTTCGAGCGCGCCTTCACACGCCTGCCGCCTCCTACTGAACGACGCGGCCGTTGAGCACGATCCGGTCGGGGTCCGCCAGTACGCGTACGTCCGCGCGGGGGTCCTGTGCGTAGACCACGAGGTCGGCGGCGGCGCCCTCCTCCAGCCCAGGTCGTCCCAGCCAGGCGCGGGCGCCCCAGGTGGTCGCCGCGAGGGCGTCGAGCGGGGGGATGCCGGCCGTCACCAGTTCGGCCACCTCCGCCGCGACCAGGCCGTGCGGGAGCGTGCCGCCCGCGTCGGTGCCGACGAAGACCGGGATGCCGGCGTCGTAGGCGGCCCGGACGGTGTCGTAGCGCCGTTCGTGGAGTCGGCGCATGTGGGCGGACCAGCGGGGGAACCTGGACTCGCCACCGTCCGCGAGCTTCGGGAAGGTCGCGATGTTGACCAGGGTCGGGACGATCGCGACGCCCCGGGAGGCGAAGAGGGGGATCAGGTCCTCGGTGAGGCCCGTCGCGTGCTCGACGCAGTCGATGCCCGCCTCCACCAGGTCCTGGAGGGAGTTCTCGGCGAAGCAGTGCGCGGTGACGCGGGCGCCGAGGCGGTGGGCCTCCGCGATGGCCGCCTCGACCTCGGCCCGCGGCCAGCTGGGCGCCAGGTCGCCCACCTCGCGGTCGATCCAGTCCCCCACGAGCTTCACCCAGCCGTCCCCGCGCCGGGCCTCCTGGGCGACGTACGCGACGAGGTCCTCGGGCTCGATCTCCCAGGCGAAGTTCCTGATGTAGCGGCGGGTGCGGGCGATGTGCCGGCCCGCCCTGATGATCTTCGGGAGGTCCTCGCGGTCGTCGACCCAGCGGGTGTCGGAGGGGGAACCGGCGTCGCGGATCAGCAGGGTCCCGGCCTCCCGGTCGGTCAGGGCCTGCTGCTCGGCCACGTCCCGCTCGACCGGGCCGTGCGGGCCGAGGCCCACGTGGCAGTGGGCGTCGACGAGGCCGGGCAGCGCCCAGCCCGACACCGTGCGGATGTCACGGGCGGCGACGGGACGGTCGTAGGAGATCCGCCCGTCGACCACCCACAGCTCGTCCCGGATCTCCTCGGGGCCGACCAGGATCCGGCCCTTCACGTGCAGCACCGCGCGATCGCTCATGCCCCGCACCCTAGTCAGCCGGACGGCAGGTCTCCGTAGCGGGCCGCGTCGGATGCGGCCGGGCCCGCCACGCGGTGGGCGGCCCGGTCGACGGGTTCAGCTTCCCTTCTCGTCCTCCACGTTCTCCACGTCGGCCATCGCCGGGTCGAGGAGGCGGGAGAGGAAGTGCCGGGTGCGCTCGTGGCTGGGCGCGCCGATGACCCGGGCGGGGGTGCCGTCCTCGACGATCACCCCGTCGTCCATGAACACGACCCGGTCGGCGACCTCGCGGGCGAACGTCATCTCGTGGGTGACGACCATCATCGTCATGCCCTCCTGGGCGAGCATCCGCATGACCGCGAGGACGTCGCCCACCAGTTCCGGGTCGAGGGCCGAGGTCGGCTCGTCGAAGAGCATCACCTCCGGGCCCATGGACAGCGAGCGGGCGATCGCGACACGCTGCTGCTGGCCGCCGGAGAGGGAGGCGGGGTAGGCGTCGGCCTTCTCGGCGAGGCCGACCCGCTCCAGGTTCTCGGCGGCCACCCGCGCCGCCTTCGCCTTGTCCCGCTTCAGGACCCGGCGCTGCGGCAGCGTGAGGTTCTCGGTCACCGTGAGGTGCGGGAAGAGGTTGAACTGCTGGAAGACCATGCCGATACGGCGGCGTACGGCGTCGATGTCGACGTCGGGATCGGTGAGTTCGGTGCCGCCGACGAACACCTGCCCCTTGGTGGGCTCTTCGAGCAGGTTCACGCATCGCAGCAAGGTCGACTTGCCCGAGCCCGACGGGCCGATCACGCAGACGACCTCGCCCTGGCCGATCTCCAGGTCGATGCCCTTGAGGACCTCGTTGTCGCCGAACGCCTTGTACAGACCGCGTACTTCGATTTCAGCGCTGGTACTCACTTCACGGCCTCCTGGGCCTTCGCCTCCATACGGCGGACCACGAACCCGAGCGGGATCGTCACCAGCAGGTAGCACAGGCCGGCGACGAGGATCGGCGTGGAGTTGGCGGTGGTACTGGCCAGGTCGCGGCCGTACTTGGACAGTTCGCGTTCCTCCAGGGTGACGCCGAGGAACAGCACCAGCGAGGAGTCCTTGAACAGGAGGACCAACTCGTTGGTCAGGGGCGGGAGGATGATCCGGAACGCCTGCGGGATGATGATCGAGATCATGGCCCGGGCGGGCGAGAACCCGAGCGAACGGGCCGCCTCCATCTGCCCCTTGGGCACCGCCTGGATGCCCGCGCGGATCGTCTCCGCCATGTAGGCGGCCGCGACCAGGCCGAGCGCGAGGGCGACCTTGCCGTAGGTACCGCCGATGATCTCCGTGCCGGGGAACGCGAGCGGGACGGCCACGCCGATGAAGATGAAGATCAGCAGGGCGGGCAGGCCGCGGAAGATCTCGATGTAGACGCCGGCGAACCAGCGGTACGGGCCGACCGACGACAGCCGCATCAGCGCGATGACCATGCCGAGGACGAGTCCGACGACGAAGCCGGACAGCGTGTAGAGCACGGTGTTCTTCAGCGCCAGGGTGATGACGTCCGGGAACATCTGGTCGGCGATGTCGGCCTGGGCGAACTGGTTCTTCAGCCGCCCCCAGTCCGCCGAGACCGCGAAGGCGATGACGACGGCGACGAAGACGACGTACTGGATGCCGCGGGACAGGCTGCGCTTCTGACGCCTGGTCAGGCCCTTCTTGCGGGGCTGGACTTGAGTGTCGGTGGCGGTCATGAGGCGGAGGGGGACGCCGCGGACTCGTCGTAGGGACCGATCCACTTCTCGTACAGCTTCTTGTACGTGCCGTCGGCCTTGGCGTCCGCGATCGCCTTGTTGACGGCGGCGAGCAGCTTGGTGTTGCCCTTCTTCACCGTGAAGCCGTACTGCTCACCGGTGTTGATCTGCCCGGCGAGCTGGAAGGCGTCGGCGTTCGCCTTGGTCTTGAGCCAGCCCTGGACGACGGGGTAGTCGATGACGACGGCCTTGACCTGGCCGGAGCGCAGGCCGTTGAGGACGGCGTCGGAGGACTCGAAGGAGACCGGGTCGAAGCCCTGGCTCTTGGCGTAGTCCTCGCCGGTGGTCTGGGCCTGCGCGCCGAGCTTGACCTTCTTGGCCTTGGCGTCGGCGAGCGAGGTGATCCCGCTGCCCTTGTCGACGAGGAGGGCCTGGGTGGCGTCGAAGTAGGGGTCGGAGAAGTCGACGTTCTTCTTGCGTTCCTCGGTGATGGTCATGCCGGCCGCGGCCAGGTCGCACTCGCCGGAGTTGAGGAAGGCGCCGGTCTTGAAGTTCTCGAAGGGGGTGTCGAGGATCTCCTGCTTCACGCCGAGGTCCTTGGCCACAAGGTCGACGAGCGAGACGTCGAAGCCCTGGACCTTGCCGTCGATCTCCGACTGGAAGGGCGGGTACGGCAGGTGGGTACAGGTGGTGAGCTGTCCGGCCTTGACCAGTTCGACCCCGCCCGCGGCGGTCTTCGATCCGCTGCCGCCGTCGTCGGTCGAGGTGCACGCGGTCAGGAGCAGCAGTCCGGCCGTGGCGGTGGTGGCGGCCAGGAGACGGGCCTGGGTGTGGGCTCTGCGGCCGGGGACGGTGTGCACGAGGACCTCCGGTGGGGGGAACGATGTGGTCGCGGTGGGGTACGACGGGGTCGCCGGTCGGGTTGGGGCGCCGGTTACTCTCGTCACCTCTACCCCATCCGAGAAAAAGGCACCGCCGTGACACACCCGCTCCTGGACCTGGCCCCGCTGAGCGCCGCCCGCTTCGCCGAGATCGAGGACCGGGTGGCCCGGCTGCTGGACACCCGGCAGGACGTCGTGATCATGCAGGGCGAGGCGCTGCTGCCGCTGGAGGGGGCGATCCGGGGGACCGCCGGTCCGGGCACGACCGCGCTGAACGTCATCACCGGTCCGTACGGGCAGACCTTCGGGGACTGGCTGCGGGACTGCGGGGCGACGGTGATCGACCTGGCGGTGCCGTTCCACACGGCGGTGACGGCCGAGCAGATCGCCGCGGCGTTCGAGGAGCACCCGTCGATCGACTTCGTGTCGCTGGTGCACGCGGAGGCGGCGACCGGCAACACCAACCCGGTCGCGGAGATCGGAGAGGTCGTACGGCGGCGGGGTGCGCTGTTCTACCTGGACGCGGTCGCCTCCGTGGGCGCCGAGCCGGTGCTGCCGGACGCGTGGGGTGTGGACCTGTGCGTGATCGGGGCGCAGAAGGCGATGGGCGGGCCCGCGGGGGTGTCGGCGGTGTCGGTGAGCTCGCGGGCGTGGGAGCGGATGGCGGCGAACCCGGCGGCGCCGCGACGCTCCTATCTCTCCCTCCTGGACTGGAAGGAGCGCTGGATCGACGGCGGCCGTCGCGCTCTGCTGCACGCGCCGGCGCAGTTGGAGATGCTGGCGCTGGAGGCGTGCGTCGAGCGGATCGAGGCGGACGGGCTGGAGACGGTGATGGGCCGGCACCGGGGTGCGGCTGCGGCTGTGCGGGCGGGGGTACGGGTCCTGGGCGGGGGCCTTGAGCCGTATGTGCACGAGGACGGGGCGGCGGCGCCGGTCGCGACGACGGTGCGTACGCCGGGCGACGTGAACGCCGCCGAACTGGTGACGCGAGCGCTGCAACTCGATCCCACGGCTCCCTTGGCCGCGGGCGGTGGAGCCTTGTCCAAGGAGATGATCCGCGTCAACCACTATGGCCCGGACGCGACGCGGGAGGTTGTGCGTCGCTGCTTGACGGCGTTGGGGGCGGCGCTGGGTGAGACGGGCGCGGCGGTTTCCGTAGAGGGTGCGCTGCGCGCGGCGGAGGACGCTTGGCGTTGAGCGCCTTGAGGTAGTGCCACTTCGGTTCGTCGGCGGCTGCGGCTCCGTAGTGGCTCGCCGCGCAGTTCCCCGCGCCCCTGAGGGGCGCGCACCCTGGGCGGAGTTCTACCGCGCTGACACCCTGAACCCATGACCACACACACGCTTCCCGACGGGCGGCCCATCCCCCTGCTCACCGGCGACGAGCGGCCCATGCTGGAGAGCTGGCTCGACTTTCATCGGGCCACCCTTGAGCTGAAGTGCCGGGGGTTGGACGACGCGCAGGTGCGGGTCGCGGCCGCCGAGCCGTCCGCGCTCACGTTGCTCGGGCTGGTGCAGCATCTGGCCGAGGTGGAGCGGAACTGGTTCCAGCGGGTCGTCGGGGGGCTCGATCTGCCGCCCGTGTTCGACGAGCCCACCGGTTACGTCCTCGATCCGCGCCGCGGGCTCGACGAGGCGCTGGGGGTCTGGCGGCGAGAGGTCGCGCGGGGCCGGGAGGTGTGTGCGGGGCGGTCGCTCGACGGGGTCGGGCGGATCGTCGGCGGGGACATGGCCGGGGTCGAGGTCAGTCTTCGGTGGGTGTTCGTTCATATGGTGGAGGAATACGCGCGGCACAACGGGCACGCCGACATCTTGCGGGAGCGTATCGACGGGGTTACCGGGACATAATTGGCGAGGTAATTCCCGAGTTTATCGGAGCTTAGCTTCCCGTATTCTTCTGCCCGCTTTCCCTCGTCCTAAACGCAAAGATTCTGCGAACGCACAGAGGCTGAATTCGGGGAGATCTCGTGGGGGTTACACGGCTGTGACGCGTTACACACCTTGATCGAATTGCCCCATATTTGACGGGGCACAATGGGGCGTATCGGGCACTTCTCGCGCGTTGGTGCGCGCACGCGTGATAACACACCGAGCGCCCGCACGTAACCCCATCCGGCGATGCAATTTTGAATTTCCCTCGGTAAATTCAATGCGCATGACTGCCGCACAAGCAGACCTGCAAATCGACCGACCCACGGTCGCGGACGGAGCCGCGCTATGGCGGATCGCCCGCGACTCCAAGGTTCTCGACCTGAACTCGTCGTACAGCTATCTGCTGTGGTGCCGCGACTTCGCCGCCACCTCGGCCGTCGCACGGAACGACAGCGGGGAGCCGGTCGGCTTCGTCACCGGGTACGTCCGCCCGGACCGGCCCGGCACCCTGCTGGTCTGGCAGGTCGCCGTGGACTCCGCGTACCGCGGCCGCGGTCTCGCCGCCGCCCTCCTGGACGGCCTCACCGCCCGGCTCACCGCCGAGCGCGGGCTGACCACCGTGGAGACCACGATCACCCCGGGCAACACCGCCTCCGAACGGCTGTTCACCTCGTTCGCCGAACGCCGTGGCGCCGCCGTCGAGCGTGAGGTGCTGTTCGACACGAGCCTGTTCCCCGACGGGCCGCACGACCCCGAGGTCCTCTACCGCATCGGCCCCCTCTCCCCCTGACCAGGGCCGACGCGCGCAGCGGAACGACCGCCGACCGACAACCCGCACTTCTCCCCCACGCACCCGAGGAGCGATTCGTCGTGACCATCACCCAGCCCGACCTCAGCGTCTTCGAGACCCTCGAGTCCGAGGTGCGCAGCTACTGCCGCGGCTGGCCCACCGTCTTCGACCGCGCGCAGGGCAGCCGCATGTACGACGAGGACGGCCACGAGTACCTGGACTTCTTCGCCGGCGCCGGTTCACTGAACTACGGCCACAACAACCCGGTGCTGAAACGGGCGTTGATCGACTACCTGGAGCGGGACGGCGTCACGCACGGGCTCGACATGTCGACCACCGCCAAGCGCGCCTTCCTGCAGACCTTCCAGGACCTGGTGCTGCGCCCGCGCGACCTGCCGTACAAGGTCATGTTCCCGGGCCCGACGGGCACGAACGCCGTGGAGTCCGCGCTGAAGCTGGCGCGGAAGGTGAAGGGGCGCGAGGCGATCGTGTCGTTCACCAACGCCTTCCACGGGATGTCCCTCGGCTCGCTGGCCGTCACCGGCAACGCCTTCAAGCGGGCCGGCGCCGGCATCCCGCTCGTGCACGGCACCCCCATGCCGTTCGACAACTACTTCGACGGCACCGTCGAGGACTTCCTGTGGTTCGAGCGGCTCCTGGAGGACCAGGGCTCCGGTCTCAACAAGCCGGCCGCCGTGATCGTCGAGACCGTGCAGGGCGAGGGCGGCATCAACGTCGCCCGCCGCGAGTGGCTCCAGGCCCTCGCCGCGCTGTGCGAGCGGCAGGACATGCTGCTCATCGTCGACGACATCCAGATGGGCTGCGGACGGACGGGTGCCTTCTTCTCCTTCGAGGAGGCGGGCATCACCCCCGACATCGTCACCGTCTCCAAGTCCATCAGCGGATACGGCCTCCCCATGTCCCTGTGCCTGTTCAAGCCCGAGCTGGACATCTGGGAGCCGGGCGAGCACAACGGCACCTTCCGCGGCAACAACCCGGCCTTCGTCACGGCCACCGCCACCCTGGAGCAGTACTGGGCGGACGGTTCCGCGATGGAGAAGCAGACCCGCAAGCGCGGCGAGCAGGTCGAGCAGGGGCTCATCTCCATCACCGAGGAGAACCTGGCCGACATCAAGGAGTACCGCGGCCGCGGGCTGGTGTGGGGCCTGGAGTTCCACGAGAAGGCGCGCGCCGGCCGGGTGGCGCACCGGGCCTTCGAACTCGGGCTGCTCATCGAGACGTCGGGCCCCGAGAGCGAGGTCGTGAAGCTGCTCCCGGCGCTCACAATCACCCCCGACGAACTGGACGAGGGCCTCAGCATCCTCGCCCGCGCCGTACGGGAAACCGTCTGAAACACCACCTAGGAGGCATCGCAACACCGTGATCGTCCGTTCGTTCAAGGAGATCGAAGGCACCGACCGGCACGTGAAGGCCGCGTCCGGCACATGGGAGAGCAAACGCATCGTGCTCGCCAAGGAGAGGGTCGGCTTCTCCGTGCACGAGACGATCCTGTACGCGGGTACCGAGACGTCGATGTGGTACGCGAACCACATCGAGGCCGTCGTGTGCGTCGAGGGCGAGGCCGAGCTCACCGACGACGAGACCGGGCAGAAGTACACGATCACGCCCGGCACCATGTACCTCCTCGACGGGCACGAGCGGCACACCATGCGGATCAAGGAGGACTTCCGCTGCATCTGTGTGTTCAACCCGCCCGTGACCGGCCGGGAGGACCACGACGAGAACGGCGTCTACCCGCTGCTCACCGAACCCGAGGAGGTGTGATGACCGTGACCATCACCGACCTGTACCCCAGCCGCGGCACCACCGAGGTGTCGACCCCGCGCAAGGACCCGGTCGTCTGGTCGGCCCCCGGTGCGCCGGGGCCGATCGCCACGGCCGAGCTGGAGTCGTTCGAACGCGACGGCTTCCTCGCCGTCGACCAGCTCATCGGACCCGACGAAGTCCCCGTGTACCAGCGCGAGTTGGAGCGGCTCGTCACGGACCCGGAGATCCGCGCGGACGAGCGCTCGATCATCGAGCCGAAGTCCAAGGAGATCCGCTCGGTCTTCGAGGTGCACAAGATCAGCGAGGTGTTCGCGAACCTGGTGCGCGACGAGCGGGTCGTCGGCCGGGCCCGGCAGATCCTCGGCTCGGACGTCTACGTCCACCAGTCGCGGATCAACGTCAAGCCCGGTTTCGGGGCCAGCGGCTTCTACTGGCACTCCGACTTCGAGACCTGGCACGCCGAGGACGGCCTGCCCAACATGCGTACGGTGTCCGTCTCGATCGCGCTGACCGAGAACTACGACACCAACGGCGGTCTCATGATCATGCCGGGGTCGCACCGCACCTTCCTCGGGTGCGCGGGGGCCACCCCGAAGGACAACTACAAGCAGTCGCTCCAGATGCAGGACGCGGGCACGCCCTCCGACGAGGCGCTGACCGCGATGGCCTCCGAGTACGGCATCAAGCTCTTCACGGGCAAGGCCGGTTCGGCGACCTGGTTCGACTGCAACTGCATGCACGGCTCCGGCGACAACATCACGCCGTTCCCGCGCAGCAACGTGTTCATCGTGTTCAACAGTGTGGAGAACCAGGCCGTGGAACCGTTCGCGGCTCCGATCCGGCGGCCGACGTTCATCGGAGCAAGGGATTTCACTCCAGTCCGGTAGCTTGATCCCGGCCGGGGGTCCGGGGGTTGTCCCCCGGAGAATGCAGCATCGGCGCGAGGGACTTCACGCCGGTGAAGTGAGCCGGTGAGCCGGTCTCACAGCCACGACAGCGACGCGGCCGCCTCCAGTACGTTCCGTACGGCGGCCGCGTCGCCTGTCGCGTTTCGGGGCACCGCGTCCGGGGCGTACCGCCCGCCGACGAGCAGGCAGAAGTCCACGGGGTCCAGGGTGAGTTCGGCGGCCACGGGATCGCTCTGCGAACCCAGGACCCACTCGTCGCCGCCCCTGACCGCGAACAGCACGGGCGGCGCCCCGGCCCCGAGGGCTCCCCCGAGAATCCGCACGGCCAGCCGCACCAGCTGCCCCAGGTGCTCCTCGGGCGGCGGCGGTACGGCGATCCCCAGGGCGCGGCCGATGTCGTCGGTGTGGATCCACGCCTCGAAGCCGCGCACCAGGAAGTGCTCGGTGACCGGCAGCCTGATCCCCATCAACAGCGTGGTCCCGGCGGCGAGTTCGGGGTCGCGGGCGTACGGGGTGGCGAGCAGGTCGGCGGCCTGCGCGGACCAGGCGGCGACGGTCTCCTCGGGCGTACGGCCGTACTCGTGCGCGATCACCTCGGCGGTACGGCGCTCCCAGGCGGCCGCCCACTCCGCGTCCTCGTCGATCCGCGCACCCGGCACCCTCGCCCCCACACCGAGCCGCAGCGCCAAGTGCTCGTCGGCGGCGAGGAGATGGGCCAGGGTGGCGTGCACGTCCCAGTCGTGCACGACGGGCGTGGACCACCGCCCCGCCAACTCGGGCAGCAGCGCCCCGAGCGCTGCGACGGCGGCCGCGTAGGGGGCAGCGTGCCGGGCCACGCGCACCGGGGCGGACCGGGTGCGCCGGGCACGGGCGAGGAGGGCGTCGAGAGAAGACGTGGCACCACCGCCACCCGCCGCGCCGACCGGCTCCGCCGGCGGGCCGTCCAGCAGGCGTGCGGTCGTGCGTAGCCGTTCCGCCTCCGCCGTGCAGCTCTCGCAGGTGGCCAGATGTGGTCGGACCGTGTGTTCCTCAGCCGGTTCCAGGGCGCCGAAGGCCCAGGCGGCCAGCAGGTCTCGTACGCCGTCGTGATCGGTCACCGGATGCCCCCTTTCCCTGTGTTCCCCTGTCGCCGCCCCGCCACGGGCGGCGTCATGCCTGTGGAGCCCTCATGCGGGGGCCGCCCTCACGCGCCCCTGTCGTCATCTTGCCCCGGTCGCCATCATGCGCCCCTCTCCAGGGCCGGATCCGGTGGGTCGGCCAAAGTCTCCGCCAAGGTGCGCAGCGCGGTCCGCAGCCGGGTCTTCGCGGTGCCCTCGGGGATGCCGAGCTCGACGGCGGCCTGCCGGTAGGTGCGGCCGGCGAAGTAGGCGAGGTGCACCACCTCCCGCTGCGGCTGCGGGAGTTCGGCGAGGGCGGTGTGCAGTCGCAGGGCGCGTTCCCGGTCGACGACCGCCTCGGCGGGGCCGGGCGAGGCGTCCGGGATGGCGTGCAGCGCGAGGTCGTCGGCGAGGGCGTCCTTGCGGTGCCGGGCCTCGCTGCGCACCCAGTCGACGGCCCGCCGGTGGGCGAGCAGCGACAGCCAGGTGCGCAGGCTGCCCCGGCGCGCGTCGAAGGCGTACGGCCTGCTCCACAGCTGGGCGAAGACCTCCTGCGCCACGTCCTCGGCCGCGGCCCCGCTGCGGGTCACGCGCACCGCGACGGCCCGCACCAGCCCTCCGTACACGCCGTACGCCTCGGCCAGCGCGGACTCGTCGCCGTACACCAGTCGCCGGTGCAGCTCCGCGTCTGCGGGTTGCTGTACGGACGTCGTCCCGTCCGTGGACTCCACGGCACCACCACCCCTTGGTGCCTTTCCTAGCGTCCCCGGCGGCCCGGCGCCAGCGGTTTCAGTCAGACAGGGCGTCCAGAAGCCGGTCCACATCCGCGGTCGTGTTGTACAGGTGGAAGGAGGCCCGCAGGTTGCCGGCCCGGTTGGACACCTCGATGCCCGCCGCGCTCAACCCGGGCTGCCGCCCGCCGAGTCCCGGCACGGACACGATCGGCGAGCCGGGGGCGGGCAGCGGGGCGTGGCCGAGGTCCGCGAGGCCCGTGCGGAAGCGGTCCGCGAGGGCGAGGTCGTGGGCGCGCACGGCGTCCACGCCGAGTTCCTCCAGGAATTCGAGGGAACGGCGGGTTCCCGCCCAGGTGAACAGGGCCGGGCTGACGTCGAACCGCCGGGCGGAGTGGGCCAGTTCGGTGATGGGGCCGTAGCAGCTGTCCCACGGGACCTCCCCCGCGACCCAGCCCGCGAGCACCGGCTTGAGATCGCCGAAGCCCTCGGACTCCGGCGGCACGACGAGGAAGGCGGCGCCGTGCGGGCCGAGCAGCCACTTGAAGGTGGTGGAGACGGTGTAGTCGTACGACTCGGCGTCCACCGGGAGCCAGCCCGCGGCCTGGGAGAAGTCGACGTAGGTGCGGGTTCCGTGGGCCCGCGCGGCCTCCCGCAGGGCGGGCAGGTCGGCGATCCGGCCGTCGGCGGACTGTGCGGCGCTGACCGCGACGAGGGCGGTGCCGGGGCGGACGGAGTCGGCGAGCCGCTCCAGCGGCACGATCCGCACCTTGAGGTCGCCGCGGGCGTGGAAGGGGTTCACGACGGAGGTGAAGTCGTCCTCGGCGGTGAGGACTTCGGCGCCCGGCGGCAGCGAGGCGGCGACCAGACCGGAGTAGGTGGACACGGACGGGCCGGCCGCGACCCGGGCCACGGGGACACCGGCGAGGCGGGCGAAGGCGGCGCGGGACTGCTCCACGTCCTGGAACAGCGGGTCCAGCGGCCGGCCCTCGGCGCGGATCAGCGCGGCCTCCTGGAGGGCGGTCACGGTGCGGGCCGGGAGCAGACCGCTGCTCGCGGTGTTGAGGAAGGTGTTCTTCGGGGCGAACTCGGCGCGGACGAGGCTCTCGAAGGTCTCCATGGGTCCACTGTGGGGCCGTAAGACCTGTCGGTCCATTGCGATTCTTTACGTGGTTCCGCTAAGAAACGCTTATACGTCCGCGCCGACCAGCGCTTTTGTCAGTGCTGCTGCGGTACGGCGCATCCGTCGGGGCCGCAGGCCTCCGCGTCCGCGGCGCCCTGGTCGATCAGCTGGAGCGGGGAGCGGTCGCCCCAGGCCTGGGTGAGCGCCTGGGTGAAGACCTCGGCGGGCTGGGCGCCGGAGACGCCGTACTTGCGGTCCAGGACGAAGAAGGGGACGCCGTTCGCGCCGAGCTCGGCGGCCTCGCGCTCGTCGGCGCGGACGTCGTCGGCGTAGGCGGTGGGGTCGGCGAGGACCTTGCGGACCTCGTCGGCGTCGAGACCGGCCTCGACGGCGAGCTCCACGAGCCGCTCGTCGCCCTCGCTGTACAGGGACCGCTCCTCGGCGAAGTTGGCCCGGTAGAAGATCTGGATCAGCTCGTCCTGCCTGCCCTGCTCCTTGGCGAGGTGCAGGAGGCGGTGCAGGTCGAAGGTGTTGCCGTGGTCCCGGTCGCGGGTGCGGTAGGCGAGGCCCTCGGCGGCGGCCTGGGCGCCGAGGTTCTCCTCGCCGGCCTGGGCCTGGGCCTCGCTCATGCCGTACTTCTTGCTGAGCATGGCGAGCACGGGCTGCACGTCCCCCTTGGCCCGCCCCGGGTCCAGCTCGAACGACCGGTGCACGACCTCGACCCCGTCACGGTGCGGGAAGGCCTCCAGCGCCTTCTCGAAGCGGGCCTTGCCCACGTAGCACCAGGGGCAGGCGATGTCGCTCCAGATCTCGACGCGCATGGTTCGGCTCTCTCCAGGGTCGTACGGGTACGGAGACTCCCTCCGCTTCAATGGGTGAACATTCAAGCAGCGGGTTCCATTCCCCACCGCACCGTGCGGCAGCGCTCAACTTCCGTCGCGCAGGTCGGCCGGCCACTCCGGCCGGAACTCGATGTGGTCGTAGGTCACCACGCAGCCCGCGCCCATCGGGGACTGGGCCATGAAGCCGACCAGGGCCGCGCCGGTCTCCTTCTCGTCGCCCAGGGTGAACAGGCGGACGAAGGTCCAGTGCTTGCCGTCGCGGGAGGCGTGGAAGGCGAAGGCGCGGCCGGTGCGGCTGACCCGGAGCCACACCGAACTGCCGTCCACGGTGAAGGAGTTGCAGTCGTCGGAGTGGCCGCGGGTGACGACCGTGCAGACGGTGGGCACGTCCGGGGAGTTCTCCAGGCAGAGCTTGGCCCAGGCCCGCTCGCCGACGTGGACGTACAGCACCCCCGCGTCGAAGGACCCGTTGAAGCCCACGGTGACGCGGGCTATCAGCTGGAAGTCCCCCTCGGGGGAGCCGAGCAGGCGGGGCGCGTCGGAGGCCGGGTCGAGCGCCTCCCCCGTGGGCGGCACGAACCGGTCCTGCCGGGGGCCGGCCCAGCCGGAGAGAATGCCGTCCTCGTGGGCCCAGTGCCCGTCGGGGCCGTAGGTGCGGAGAGGGAAGGGGAGTTCGGGGAGTTCGACGTCCATCCTCAGAGTTTTCCAGTTCCCTCTCCGCGCCCGGCGCCCGGGTGCCTAGCGTTCGAGGTGGTTGTTGAAACGGCGGGGCAGGCCCAGCGGGTTGTCGTCCCGCAGCTCCGGCGGCAGCAGCGCCTCGGGGGCGTTCTGGTACGCCACCGGCCGCAGCCAGCGCTCGATCGCCGTACCGCCCACCGACGTGGACGTGGAGGTGGTCGCCGGGTAGGGGCCGCCGTGGTGCTGGGCGGGGGCCACCGCGACCCCGGTCGGCCAGCCGTTCACGAGGACCCGGCCGGCCAGCGGGGTCAGCTCGGCCAGGATCTCCCCGCCGCGGCCCTGGCCGGCGGCCTCCGCCTCGGACAGGTGGACCGTGGCCGTGAGGTTGCCGGGCAGCCGGGACAGAACCGTGCGCGCCTGGGCGTCGTCGTCGTAGCGGACCACCACGGTCACCGGGCCGAAGCACTCCTCCAGGAGCAGGTCGTACGCCCCCTCCTCGGTCAGCTTCTCCGCGGCGACCGTGAGGAAGCCCGCGCTGACGGTGTGCTCGCCGCCCGCCCCGGGCGTCACCGGCGACTCGACCTCGGGGAGCTGTGCGCGCTCGGCGACCCCGGCGACGAAGTTGTCCCGCATGCGGTGGTCCAGGAGGACGCCCGCGTCGGTGTTGCTGACGGCGTCGGTCAGGGACTTCACCAGGCCGTCGCCCGCCGCGCCGGACGGCACGAGGACCAGGCCGGGCTTCACGCAGAACTGGCCGACACCGAGGGTCATGGAGCCGGCGAGGCCGGCGCCGATGGCCTCCGCGCGCTCGGCGGCCGCCTCCTCGGTGATCACGACGGGGTTCAGCGAGCCCAGCTCGCCGTGGAACGGGATCGGCACCGGCCGCGCGGCCGCCGCGTCGAACAGGGCGCGGCCGCCCTTCACGGAGCCGGTGAAGCCCGCGGCGGCGATCAGCGGGTGCTTGATCAGCTCGATGCCCGCCTCGAAGCCGTGGACCAGGCCGAGGACACCGGCCGGGATGTCGTGCTGGGCGGCGGCCCGGCGCAGCACGGACGCGACCAGCTCGGACAGGGCCGGGTGGTCGGGGTGGGCCTTGACGACGACCGGGTTGCCGGCCGCGAGCGCGCTCGCGGTGTCGCCGCCGGCCACCGAGAAGGCGAAGGGGAAGTTGGAGGCGGAGTAGACGGCGACGACGCCGAGGGGGACCTTGTAGCGGCGCAGGTCCGGGACGGGCGGGGTCGCGGTGTCGTCGGGGTGGTTGATCACCACGCCGAGGAACTCGCCCTCGTCGACGATGTCGGCGAAGGCCCGCAGCTGGTAGCTGGTGCGGGCGAGCTCGCCGGTGAGCCGGACCGGGCCGAGCGCGGTCTCGGCGTCGGCGGCCTCGACGAGGTGGTCCTTGGAGTCCTGGAGCAGGTCGGCGGCGGTGCGCAGGAAGGCCGCGCGGACGGTGCGGTCGGCGAGGGAGGCGCGCGCGTCGTACGCGGCGCGGACAGTGGCGTCCACCTCCTGGGCTGTGGCCTCCACCGCAACCTGTTCGCGCTGCTTCCCGGTTCGGGGGTCGACACTCCAGACTGGTGCTGCTGCCACCGCGGGTCCCTCCAGGTGTATCCGGGTCATTCACCAGGAACGTTCGATATGCTGAACGCTGTCTCTGATGGTGAATATGCTGCTGGAGACTATAACTCTGGTTCTCGTCCAACGAAGGGGTCAAGGGCGATGTCGGCAGGCGAGACGGGCGGCGGGTCACAGGTCAAGTCCGCGGTACGGACGGTTGAACTGCTCGAATACTTCGCCGGGCGCCCCGGCATGCACTCCCTGGCGGCCGTCCAGGAGGCCGTCGGTTACCCCAAGTCCAGCCTCTACATGCTGCTGCGCACGCTGGTGGAGCTGGGCTGGGTGGAGACGGACGCGACGGGCACGCGGTACGGCATCGGGGTGCGGGCGCTGCTCGTCGGCACCTCCTACATCGACGGCGACGAGGTGGTCGCGGCGGCCCGGCCGACCCTGGACCGGCTCTCGGACGACACCACGGAGACCATCCACCTCGCGCGCCTGGACGGCACCAACGTCGTCTACCTCGCCACCCGGCAGTCCCAGCACTACCTGCGGCCCTTCACGAGAGTCGGCCGCCGGCTCCCGGCGCACTCCACCTCCCTCGGCAAGGCGCTGCTGAGCACCTACTCCGACGAGCAGGTCCGCAAGATGCTGCCGGAGACCCTGCCCGCGCTGACCGAGCACACCATCACCGACCGCGAGAAGCTGATCGAGGAGCTGCACCAGATCCGGGAGCAGGGCTTCTCGGTGGACCGCGAGGAGAACACCCTGGGCCTGCGCTGCTTCGGCGTCGCGATCCCCTACCGCACCCCCGCGCGGGACGCGATCAGCTGCTCGGTACCGGTCGCCCGTTTGACCCCGGCCCACGAACAACTCGTGAAGGACGCCCTGTTCGACGCACGGGACCGGCTGACCCTGGCGACCCGCAGGCTCTGACGGACCCACCCCCTAGGCTCGGGGTATGCAGATCGCGCTCCGAGAGGTCCATGACAGTGATCTGCCGGTCTTCTTCCGGCAGATGAACGATCCCGAGGCCCTGCACATGGCCGCGTTCACCCCGAAGGACCCGGCCGACCGGGACGCCTTCGACGCCCACTGGAAACGGATCCGGGCCTCGGACGCCGTGCACCGCACGGTGCTCGCGGACGGGGACGTGGTGGGCAGCGCGGCGGTGTACGGCGAACCCGGCGAGCGCGAGGTGACGTACTGGATCGACCGCGCCTACTGGGGGCGCGGTATCGCCACGGCGGCCCTGCGCGAGCTGGTCGTCCAGGTGCCCGAGCGTCCCCTGTACGCCAGGGCCGCCACCGACAACACCGGCTCCCTGCGCGTGCTGGAGAAGTGCGGGTTCCGGATGACCGCCCGGGCCTGCGGGTACGCCAACGCGCGCGGCGCGGAGATCGAGGAGTTCGTCCTGGTGCTGGACGCCTGACACCGCCGTAGCGGCAGCGTTGTATGAGCGTCCGATGAGAAAAGCGGACGCATGGGAACGATTCGTTCGCGCCTGATCGTCCTCTGAGTGGGATGAACAAGACGATCAGGCGCGCATCGGTCTTCGCGCTGCTCCTGGTGTTCGCTCTGCTGGTTCGGGCGACCTGGGTGCAGTTCTACGAGGGCCAGGCACTCGCGGACGACAAGGACAACCGGCGGAACGTGATCGAGACGTACTCCTCGCCGCTCGGGAACATCATCGTGGCCGGAAAGGCCATCACGGGTTCCGCGAGGACGACGGGCAGCGACCTCGCGTACAAGCGGACGTACACGAACGGCAAGCTGTACGCGGCGGTGACGGGCTACGCCTCGCAGGCCTACGCCCCGACGCAGCTGGAGGGCATCTACGCCGACCTCCTCAACGGCACGGACAGCCGGCTGAAGACCGTCATGGACACGATCACCAACCAGCGGGCCGAGCCCGGTGATGTGATCACGACGATCGACCCGGCCGTGCAGAAGGCGGCCTACGACACGCTAGGCGACAAGAAGGGCGCGGCCGTCGCGATCGACCCGGCGACCGGCAAGATCCTCGCGGTGGTGTCGACGCCGTCGTACGACCCGTCCTCGCTGACGGACGCCAACACCGCGGGCACCGCCTGGAAGCGGCTCAACGCCGACTCCGACAAGCCGCTCACCAACCGCGCGCTGCGCCAGCCGCTGCCGCCCGGTTCGACGTTCAAGCTGGTGGTGGCCGCGGCCGCGCTGGAGGACGGCCTGTACTCCTCGGTGGACGAGAGGACCGCGAGCCCGGACCCGTACACCCTGCCGGGCACGGTGACCCCGCTAGGGAACGAGAACGCCTCGGCGCCCTGCAAGAACGCCTCGATCCGGGTCGCCCTCGAGTACTCCTGCAACACCGTCTTCGCGAAGATGGCCGTCGATCTCGGCCAGGACAAGGTGAGGGCGATGGCCGAGAAGTTCGGCTTCGACAACGCCGCGCAGGACATCCCGGTGCGGGCCTACGAGAGCGTCTACCCCTCCGGGATGAACAAGTCCTCCACCGCCCTGACCGGCATCGGCCAGTACGACGTCACCGCGACCCCGCTCCAGATGGCCATGGTCTCCGCGGCCATAGCCAACGGCGGCAAGCTGGTGACACCCCACATGGTCTCGACGATCACCGACAACGGCGGCGACGTCCTGAAGAACTACGACGACGAGGCGAGCGGCACGCAGATCGTCAGCTCGCGGACGGCGGAGCAACTCCAGTCGGCGATGCAGTCGGTGGTGACGGACGGCACCGCCACCAACGCGAGGATCGACGGTGTCACGGTGGGCGGCAAGACGGGCACCGCCCAGCACGGCGAGAACAACAGCCAGACGCCGTACGCCTGGTTCACGTCCTACGGGAAGGCGGACGGCAAGGAGGTCGCCGTGGCCGTGGTGGTCGAGCAGTCGAACGCGGCCCGCTCGGAGGTCAGCGGAAACGGACTGGCCGCCCCCGTGGCCAAGGCCATGATGGAGGCGGCCCTCAAGAACTGAGCGGTTCCGGTGGTTACTTGGCCCCGAGCAATTGCTCGATGGGGTCGATCGCGAAGTACACCAGGAACAGCGCGGCCGTCCCCCACAGCAGCCAGTGGATCTCCTTCGCCTTGCCGAGCACGAGCTTGATCACGACGTAGGCGAGGAAGCCCGCCCCGATGCCGTTGGTGATCGAGTAGGTGAAGGGCATCACGGCGATGGTCAGGAACGCCGGGATCGCGATGTCGTAGCGGTCCCAGTCGATGTGCTTGACCTGGGTCATCATCAGGAACCCGACGGCGACCAGGGCGGGCGCGGCGGCCTGGAGCGGCACGATGGTCAGGAGCGGGGTCAGGAACAGCGCGAGGCCGAACAGCCCACCGGTGACCAGGTTCGAGAAGCCCGTGCGCGAGCCCTCGCCGACCCCGGCCGCCGACTCGATGTACGACGTGGCGGAGGAGGCGGACGCGGCGCCGCCGGCCACCGCCGCGGCACCGTCGATGAGGAGCACCCGGCCCAGGTTGGGCACCTTGCCCTCCTCGTCCAGCAGCCCCGCCTCCGCGCTGATGCCGACGACCGTGCCCATGGTGTCGAAGAAGTCGGACAGGATCAGCGTGAAGATCAGCAGGACGACGGTGATCACACCCACGCCGGGCGCGCTGAAGGCACCGAACAGGCTGAAGTGACCGATGAGTCCGAAGTCGGGGGTGTCGACGATCTTGTCGGGCCAGGCCGGGGTCGTCAGTCCCCAGGTCTTGATGTCGGCGATGGAGTTGATGATCATCGCGAGGATCGTCATGGTCACGATGCTGATCAGGATCGCGCCCTTGACCTTGCGGGCGAGCAGCCCGATCGTCAGCAGCACGCCGAGACAGAACACCAGGATCGGCCAGCCGCTGAGGGCGCCGGTGCCCCCGAGCTGCACCGGCACGGTGGTGTTCGCCGCGTCGGGGATGCGGCTGACGAATCCCGCGTCCACGAAGCCGATGAAGGCGATGAACAGCCCGATGCCGACGCTGATCGCCTGCTTGAGGGGTTGCGGGATGGCTCTCATGACGGCCTCCCGCAGGCCGGTGACCACGAGGACGCAGATCAGCAGGCCTTCCAGGACGACCAGCCCCATCGCGTCGTCCCAGCTCATCAGCGGGGCGATCTGGAAGGCGACGACGGCGTTCAGCCCGAGCCCGGCGGCGAGCGCGAGCGGCAGGTTGCCGCCCACGCCCATGATGATCGTCATCACCGCGGCCACCAGGGCCGTCGCGGTGGTCAGTTGGACCGCGTCCAACTGGTGCCCGAACTTGTCCTTCGCGCTGCCGAGGATGATCGGGTTCAGGACAAGGATGTAGGCCATCGTGAAGAACGTGGCGAAGCCGCCTCGTATCTCCCGGGTGAAGGTGGACCCCCGTTCGGAGATCCTGAAGTACTGGTCGACGGACATGGTGGCTGCTCCCTGGTGCCTGAATGATCTGTGTGCGGATGCTGGCTGGATTGTCCTCGTGTTGAACCCGGTTCGGGTTTTCCCCGTGTTACGGAATCGGACCCGATGAACCGGACACCGTTCGAAGACCCGTACGAGAACATGCACACGATCCACTGCTACGCTTCCGGATCTCGTCCCGGCACGCCCGGAACGATCACATGTCATTCACATGACACCCACCGTGAGAGAGGTAGTCCGTGGGCACTGTCGTCGACGACGACGCCTCCGTGGAGTTCCATGCCTTCTTCGAGCGCCATTACGCCGAACTGTCCCGTCTCGCCCATCTGTTGACCGGTGAGTCGGACGCGGCGGACGATCTGGCCGCGGACGCGTTGCTGGCGCTGTGGCACCGCTGGGACCGGGTGCGTGCGGCCGACCACCCGGCGGCCTACGCGCGCGGGGTGGTCGCCAACCTGGCCCGCACCCGCATCCGCAGCGCGGTCCGCGAGCGCCGCCGGATCGCCCTGTTCTGGTCCCAGCGCGAGGAGAAGGTCGAGAACCCGGACGTGGCGGGCGTGGTCGACGTCCAGGAGGCCTTGCGCAGGCTGCCGTTCCGCAAGCGGGCGTGTGTCGTGCTGCGGCACGCCTTCGACCTCTCCGAGAAGGACACCGCGCTGGCCCTCGGTGTGTCGGTCGGTACGGTTAAGAGCCAGACCTCGAAAGGGATGGCCGAGCTGCAACGGCTGCTCGGCACCCGGAACGCCCCGCTGAGGATGCAGGCCGCGATGGCACGCACCGGTGACGCCGGAGGAAGGGACCGATGACCATGCAGCGGGACGTGCACGGCGAACTGCGCGCCCGGCTGCAGGGCGCGGCCGAGGAGCACGAGCCGAACCGCGAGCGGATCCTCGCCCGCGTCGAGCGCGGCATGTCGGAGCAGAGCCGCCCCGACCACCGGGCGACCCGGCCGCCGGTGTACGGCTGGGTGCGGGTGGTCAGCGCCACGGCCGCGGTCGCCTGCGTCCTGGGGCTCGGTGGCTACGCGGTGGCGTCCGCGGTCAAGGACGAGCCGACCGCGCAGAAGTCGGTCGCCGCCACGGACACGCCCACCCCGTCCCCCGACGCCACGAGCCGCCCGCCCGCCCCGCCGGCGGATCCGACCCCGCGCTCCACCCCCACCCGGAAGCCCGACAGGCCGAGCGGTACGCCCT
This sequence comes from Streptomyces sp. LS-MS-L19, assembly GCF_058382285.1. Lineage (NCBI taxonomy): Bacteria > Bacillati > Actinomycetota > Actinomycetes > Kitasatosporales > Streptomycetaceae > Streptomyces > Streptomyces sp. LS-MS-L19. Next base: position 2,278,968 of record NZ_JBYCLL010000001.1, read on the forward strand.
CGCACACCCCGAGCGCCTCCACCCAGGTGCAGGCCTCCGGGGTGAAGGACGGTCCGCTGTGGTCGGACGGCTCGGTGGACCCGCACAGCAACGAGTTCTGGGCGCAGAGCAATCTGACTTTCAAGACCTCCGAGCAACTGACCGCGCTCACGGTCGAGTTGAGGATCGCGCAGACCGGCGGTGTCACCAACGCCGGCGCCTGGCGGTCGCTGCCCGAGGACGACTTCACGCTCACGGTCGCCGAGAAGGACGGTTTCCTCGTCTACACCTGGGTGCTCAAGGACGGCCGTACGGTCCCCAAGGGCGAGTGGGTGTTCGCCGGGCAGTACAACCACGAGCGTGGCGGCCGGGACGCCAAGGACGACGCCTACACGGCGACGGCGGCCACGAAGTCCGACGAGCTCGCCGTGAAGGGCGGCTTCGCGGCGACGGATGACGGTTCGGCGGACGACGGGGACTCCTAGGTGTCGTCTCTTGGGCTGACCTTTGGCTGATCTTGTGCTGAAGTGATACTTCTGGGTCCGAAGTGACACAACCTCACGTTCGTTTCAGACGTCTTTTCCAGTGCACCGACCTGTCGACCGAGCCCCCCTCGGTCGACAGCTGCCGGCTGGAGCCCCCCTCGGGCCGGCACGCGGAACGCCCCGCCTGTGACGACAGGCGGGGCGTTTTCGTCGGTGCGGTTCCCTCAGTCGTGGGGTCCCTTCAGTCCATCGTCGAGCCGACGGTGGTGGAGCCGGTGGTCAGGAAGGGCGTCGCGGGCAGCGAACCGTCCGTCTTGCGGGCCCCGTACGCCGTCGTCGCGTCCACCGACCTGAAAGCGGGCGTGCCCACCCCGCTGTCCCAGGTGTTCGCCACGGACACGGTCGAGGAACCCTGCTCGACCGGACCCCCCTTGTTGCCCACCGCCAGGTTCCGGGCCAGTCGCGCCTTGCCGGTGGCGAAGGAGAACCCGGTCCGGGCGTTGGACCAGGCCGTGTTGCGGTTCAGCACGATCGCCCCGGTGTTGGAGTTCTCGGTGAACCCGTTCCGGGCGTTGTCCCAGGCCGCGTTGTCGTTGACGAGGTGCGCGACCGTGACACCTCCGCCGCCCAGCTCGAACCCGTTGCCGTCGCCCTCGAAGGCGGGGTCCCTCCAGCGGTTCCTTCCGTTGCCGTAGGCCCAGCTGTGCTCGACGGTGACCGGTGAGGAGAACTGCCAGAGGTCGATCCCGTCGTCCGCGTTGTCGTAGAGGCGTGCGCCGGTGATCCGGTTGCCGGTCCCGGAGCCGAACTTGACGGCGATCCCGTCGGCGTTCCGGCCGTGCCCGGCGGGGTCGTAGTTGCCGTGGCTGTCCAGGTTCTGGACGAGGTTGTCGCGGGTCCCGTCCCCGCGCAGGGTGAATCCGGCGTCCCCGTTGTCCGCGGTGACGAGGTTCCTGAAGACGCCGCCGACGGAGGACGTGACGACGAGCCCCTGGGCCGGGGAGTTCTGGAAGGTGAGGTTCTGCACGGTCCAGTGGTCGCCGTCGATCCCGGCCAGCCAGGACCCGGCGGGGAGCCTGGACCCGTCGATCCGTACCTTCTCGTCGCCGTACGGCCGCAAGGTGATGCGTGCCGAACTCGTGCCGTCGGCGGTGGACTTGAGGCTGGCCGCCGGTGTGTAGGTGCCCGCGCGGACCAGGATCGTGGTACCGGCGGTCGCGTTCCGCACCGCGGCCTCCAGCTGGGCCGTGCCGGAGACGACGACCGTCGAGGACGCGGCCTCGGCGCCGCCGCCCGACAGGCCGAGGTGGACGCCGCCCGCGCCCGCCGCGACGGCGACCGCCGCCGCGACGGAGAGCGTGCGGGTACGGCGGTGGCGTCCGGTGCTGTGACGCACGGGGGCGTTCCTTTCCTCGGCGACGGAGACGCCCTGGAGTCGCCGCCGTGACCGGCGAGGTTGCCGTACCTCGACGAAAGCAACCGAAACTTTCGCTGCTTCTCCTCGCACCCTCATCGATTGACGTGCTGTTTTCCGCTCGTAACACTCCGAAGGCGCGCACCGCCCCCAACAGAAACCCCCACACCCCCACACCGCTGGAGCGACATGCGCCCCCGTATCCTCCTTTTCGCCTGTCTCTCGTTACTCCTGGCCCTGCTCACCGCACCGCCCGGTTCCGCCCACTCAGGAGCTCCACCCGTGACCCACCCCCAGTACGCCGGCTATCTCTTCGCCTACTTCACCGGCGAGGGCACCGCCGACGGCGAGCAGATCCGCTACGCCCTCAGCCGCGGCAACGACCCCCTGCACTGGCGTGAGCTGAACCAGGGCCGGCCCGTCCTGACGTCGACGACCGGCGAGAAGGGGCTGCGCGACCCCTTCGTGATCCGCTCCCCCGAAGGCGACAGGTTCTATCTGATCGCCACCGACCTGCGCATGTACAAGAACAGCAGCGGCAGCTGGGACGAGGTCCAGCGGCACGGCAGCAAGTCGGTCATGATCTGGGAGTCCACCGACCTGGTCCACTGGACCGACCAGCGGCTGGTGAAGGTGGCTCCGGACAACGCGGGCAACACCTGGGCCCCGGAGGCCTACTGGGACGACAGCCTCGACGCGTACGTCGTCTTCTGGGCGTCGAAGCTGTACGCCGACGACGACCCCGGGCACACCGGATCGACGTACAACAAGATGCTGTACGCGACCACGAAGGACTTCCGCACCTTCAGCGCGCCGAAGGTCTGGAACGACCCCGGCTACTCGGTGATCGACTCGACGGTCGTCAAGTACGAGGACTCCTACTACCGCTACACCAAGGACGAGCGGGACCCCACCTCCAGCTCGCCCTGCGCGAAGTTCATCACCGGCGAGAAGTCGAAGAGCCTGACCGCGACCACGTACCGGCTGGTGGCGGACTGCATCGGCAGCGGAGCGATGGACCGCGGTGAGGGACCGACGGTGTTCAGGTCCAACACCGAGAAGAAGTGGTACCTGTTCATCGACGAGTACGGCGGCCGCGGGTACGTCCCCTTCGAGACCACCGACCTCGACTCGGGCAGGTGGACCGCGTCCACGGACTACCAGCTGCCCGCGAGTCCCCGGCACGGCACCGTGATTCCGGTGACGCGGCAGGAGTACGACCGGCTGCTGGCCGCGTACCCGTCCACGCCCACCTCCGTCGTGGACGCGACCGCGCAGGGTCAGAAGGGGTACGCGATCGTCACCGAGGCCGCGTCGAAGGTCGTGCTGCCGATGCGGCCGGGCACCGATCTCGCCCGGCTGGCACCGGAGTTGGCGGTCGGCGAGGGGGCCCGGGTGAGCCCCGCGTCCGGCACCCGGCGGGACTTCCGCACACCGCGGACGTACACGGTGACGGCGGCCGACGGGACCACCCGCAGATGGACCGTCGAGGCCGTGCCGACCGGCAGTCCGGTCCTGCCCGGCCTGAACGCCGACCCGGACGTTCACCATCTGAACGGCGAGTACTGGATCTACCCCACGACCGACGGCTTCCAGGGCTGGGGCGGCACGAAGTTCAAGGCGTACTCGTCGAAGGACCTGGTCCACTGGAAGGACCACGGGGTCATCCTCGACCTCGGCGCGGACGTGTCGTGGGCCGACAGGTACGCCTGGGCACCGGCGATCGCCGAGCGGGACGGGAAGTACTACTTCTACTTCTGCGCCGAGCAGCAGATCGGTGTGGCGGTGGCGGACTCCCCCGCCGGGCCCTTCAAGGACGCGCTGGGCAAGCCGCTGGTGGCGAAGGGCGGCGCGCTGCCGGGCCAGATGATCGACCCGGCCGTCTTCACGGACGACGACGGGACGTCGTACCTCTACTGGGGCAACGGGCACGGGTACGTGGTGCCGCTCGACGACGACATGACCTCGTACGACCCGGCGAAGGTGAAGGACATCACCCCGGACAACTTCCGCGAGGGGTCCTTCGTGATCAAGCGGAACGGCACGTACTACTTCATGTGGTCCGAGGACGACACCCGCAGCGAGGACTACCACGTCGCCTATGCGACGGGACCGTCCCCGCTCGGCCCGTGGACCAAGAAGGGGACGATCCTGTCCAAGCGTCCCGAGTACGGCATCCTCGCCACCGGCCACCACTCCGTGGTGAACGTCCCCGGCACCGACGACTGGTACGTCGTCTACCACCGGTTCGCCCTGAACGGGCCGGGGAGGCCGGGCGGGGACGGCATGCACCGTGAAACGACCATCGACCGCATGGAGTTCGCGGCGGACGGCTCGATCGAGCCGGTGGTGCCGACCCTCGAAGGAATCCGGCCGGTGAAGAACTAGCTGACGAAGTACGTCGGGTTGGGCAGCTTGTACGTCCTGTCGGCGTAGCCGCCGTCGAGGTCGGAGTACTGGTCGCCGAAGTTGGCGATGATCTCGTACCCGAGGTCCTTCTCGATGTGCTGCCGGGTACCGGACTTGTACTGCACGGTGGTGCAGGTCCAGGTGCCGGGCGTGGCGCAGGCGTTCAGGTAGGACGGCGGGTTCGCCTTGTCCTTGAGGAACATGTGGTCGGCGTCGAGGTTCACGTCGGCGCCGATCTTCTTCAGGTTCTCGACGGCGGCGGTCCGCTGCGCCTCGCTCAGACCGGAGTTGTAGAAGACCTCGACGCCCTTCTTCTCGGCGTACTGCACCAGCTCGGCGCTGCCGAAGACCCCCGGGCGGTCGGCCCTGTTCACGTAGTCGGCCCAGGTGGTGGCGTTGTACGTGTAGTTGTAGCGCTTCTCGTAGTCGAGGCTGAGCAGCAGCGTGTCGTCGATGTCGAAGACGACGGCGGGCTTCTCACCCCGGTGGTGCGCCTTGCGGGCGGCCTGGTCGATGTACTTCCGGGCCGCCTTGTCGATGGACGCCAGGTCCTTGGCGTAGGGGCTGGTGGGCGACGCCTGGTAGACACCGTTCGCGTCGGCCGCGGTGCCGTAGTAGGTGTCGATGTCCTTGACCAGGAGCCCGATGTTGTAGGGCTCGTGCGTGGAGTTCGCCGTGGACTGGCCGGCGGTGGCCGCGCCGGCGCCGTAGAGGGCGCCGGCGGCGACGGCACACGCCGCGGTGACGGCTGCGATACGCAATGGCTTATGCATGACAGACGTTCTACGCGCGTCACCATGTCGGGCGCGAGACCCGCCCGGTAAAAAACGGGTCAAGCGCCCTGGAGCTGCTAGTCCATGGTCGCGCCGATGGTGGTGCTGCCCGTGGTCAGGAAGGTGGTCGCGGGCAGGGTGCCGCTGGAGGAGCGGGCGTTGTACGTCGTGGAGGCGTCCGTCGACCGGAAGGCGGGGGTGCTGATCCCGCTGTCCCAGTTGTTGCCGGACGAGGTGACCTTGGAGCCCTTGTTGACCGAGCCCCCGCCGTTGCTCACCGCGAGGTTCTTGCCGAGCTTGGCGGAGCTGGTGGCGAAGTAGTAGCCCCACTTGCTGTTGGCGTAGGCGGTGGTGCGGTTGATGACGAGGGCACCGGTGTTGGAGTTCTCGGTGAAGCCGTTGCCCGCGTTGCCCCAGGCGGCCGAGTTGTTGATGACGTGCGCGACGACCTCGCCGTCACCGCCCAGCTTGTAGCCGTTGCCGTCGCCCGCGAAGGCGGAGTCGGACCAGCGGTTGACGCCGTTGCCCATGGACCAGGTGTGCTCGACGGTGACGGGCGAGGAGAAGGACCAGAAGTCGATGCCGTCGTCCGAGTTGTTGTAGAGGCGGGCCCCGGTGATGAGGTTGCCGGTGCCGGAGCCGAACTTCACGGCGATGCCGTCGGCGTTCTCGCCGTGGCCTGCGGCGTCGTAGTTGCCGTAACTGTCGATGTTCCTGACGGTGTTGTTCACGGTCCCGTCGCCGGTGAGCGTGAACCCGGAGTCACCGCCGTTGATGGTCTTGATGTTGTTCCAGACCGTGCCGGTGCAGGACTGGCACACCACCGCGCTGTCCGGGGAGTTCTGGAAGGTGATGTTGGAGACGTTCCAGTAGTCGGCGGTCAGCTTGAAGATCCAGTCGCCGTCGGGCAGGTTCGAGCCGTCGATCTTGACGGTTTCCGAGCCGTACGCGGTGAGCGTGACCGGCGCGGAGGAGCTGCCGTTGGCCGTGGACTGGAGGGTGGCCGTCGGGTAGTAGGTGCCGCCGCGGACCTGGATCACGGTGCCGGCGGTGGCGTTCTTGATGGCGTTGGACAGGTCGGTGGAGTTGCTGACGACCACGGTCGCGGCCTGCGCCTGGGTGGGGAGGACGGCGAGGCCCGAGCCGAGGGCGAGGGCGGCGGTGGCGACGAGAGCGGTACGACGAGACATGGGGAGCGGGTCCCTTCGTGTGCGGGTGGGGGGGACGGTGCACAGGACGGACGGTTCACAGCACCTGGTCGAGCCAGCTGTAGACCTCGTCCTGCATGCGGTCGACGAAGACGTGGCCCAGGTCGGGCCAGGTCTTCAGGTGCAACCGCTCCCCGGCGTGGCGGGAGTGCCAGACGGCGCGCAGCTTGTCGTACGCCACGCGGACGCCGTCGGCGGGGAACAGCGCGTCGAGGGCGCCGTTGAAGAAGAGCATCGGCCTGGGTGCGGCGATGCTCGCCACGTCGGGGAAGTCGAGGAACCGGGGCAGGCCCGGGTGGAGCATGTAGTAACTGGACTGCCCGCGCAGGGTGTTGTTGCCGGGCACCATCATTTCCTTGAGGCCGGTCATCCAGCAGACGGACGCGGTGGCCGCGATGTGGTCGGTGAGCGCGGCCGTCTGCCAGGCCCGGTAGGCGCCCATGGAGAACCCGACGGCGGCGATCCTGCCGGCCTCCACGTTCTTCAGTCCGGCCAGGAACCCGGCGGCTCGGGCGTCCTCACGGGCCATGAGCCCGGCGAGCGAGGAGCCCAGGTTGTAGAAGTTGCTTGCCAGTGCCTGCTGTTGGTCGTAGGTGACCGGTCCCCGGTCACCCCAGCCGAGCGCGTCCGCGCACAGCACGACATAGCCGCGCCGGGCCAGCTCGTCGCCGACGAACCGGCCGCTGAAGTACTTGTCCGCCCAGGCCTGCGCGGAGCCGAGCCGGGTGTCGTCGTACCAGGGCCGGACCAGCTTCTCCTTGCCGATGTCGAACTTCGCCCCGTGGTCGTGGAGCAGCAGCACGGCGGGGAACGGCCCGGGGCCGTGCGGGGTGAGCAGGGCGGCGCGGACGCGTTCGTGGCCGGTGAGGGAGAGGGTCACCAACTCCCGTGTGTAGCCGTCGCCTTGAGCGGTGCCGGTGTACTCCGGTGCGTACGGCGTCCCGTCCTGGCTCGGGACGAGAAGGTGCTCCTCGACCACGGCCCTGGCTTTCCGGCGCCAGGTCCGGAAGTCCCGCACCGGTGAAGTCCCCCACGCCAGCGGAAAGTTCAGCTCGGCCTTGAGCGCCGGGTGGAAGTCGGGCAGCGGGCCCTCGACCACCCCCGCCGCGGCGGGACTCACCGCTCCCCCGGCCAGCACGGCCGCCCCGGCGCCCACCACGAACGCCCTGCGCCCGAAGGTGTCATGGCCGCCCATACTGCCTCCCGGTGCCGGCGTGCGTGAGGACGTGGTGCTCCACCGCCCTGGCCGTGGTGAGCGGCCGGTGGTCGTAGACGTCGGCCGGGTTCCAGCCCACGTCGTCGGTCAGTCCGAGACCGGCAGCCACCGAGTTCAGGTGGGCCGGACGGCCGTCGATCCAGGAGCCGCTGTCGTGGAAGTGCTCGCCTCCGTAGCGGGCGAGGGTCGCGTCGTACCGGAAGACGTTGCGCTCGGAGAAGAGGGCCGACTCCACACCGGCACCCAGGGCGTAGAGCGGGGTCCGGCGCCGGGACACGTACACGTTGTTGACGACGTGCACCTGTCCGAAGCGGACGCGGGGGCCGCGCTGCACGATGTCGGTGAAGAGGTTCCGCAGGAAGGTCACCCTGAGGTGTCCGCGGTCGCGGTCTCCGCGGCCGTCTCCCGACCCGACGAGGAGCGCCTTGTCGTGGTCGGTGAACCGGCTGTCGGAGACCGTGATGTAGTCGGAGCCGTCCTCGATGTCCAGCAGTCCGTCGTGCCGCCCGACGCGCTCGCCGTGGAAGCCGGCGGGCGCCTCGCGGTCCGGGAAGCGGCCGTCGGTGAAGGTGCAGTGGTCGACCCAGATGTTCCTGCCGGTGATGACGGTCATCGCGTCGAAGCGGGCGTTCCAGCTGCCCTGTGTTCCGTCACCGGGCGACCAGGTGGTGAAGTGGTCGACGGGCGCTTCGAGTTCGAGGTTGCGCACGATGATGTTCGTGCCGGTGTTCACCGTGAGGAAGACGCCCAGCAGCCGGGCGTCGCCGCCGACACCGACCAGCGTGGTGTTGCTCGGCACGGTCAGCTGGATCTGGGCCTTCTCCTTGTTGGAGCCGGTCTGGCGGAGCTGCCGCTGCTGCTTGCAGTAGTCGTGGCGGGTGTCGGACCAGGTGGTGCCGTCCTCGCCGAAGCAGGACATGTACTGGGCGAGGTCGTAGCCGGGGGCGTAGTCCTGCTCGCCGAGCAGCGAACCGTCCTCCGCCTCATGGCCGTTGACGTCTCCGACGACCCGGATGACCTTGGGCGCGGTGGGGTCGCCCGCGTTGTCGAGCGCGGTCTTGAGTTCGGCGCGGCGGTGCACGGTCCAGGTGGTGCCGCCCGCTCCGCCGGTGGTGCCGGTGCCCAGGGAGCCCCAGCCGACGGGACCGCGTCCGCCTGCGGAGGCCTGGGGCGCGGCCCCGAGGAGACACGCGCCGGCGAGGAGGACGGCGGCCGCCCTGCGCACGGGGCCGACGGCCGCCCTACGCACGCGGGCACCAGTCGCCGAGGTAGGTGCGCTTGGTGTGCAGAGCGGCTTCCTCGGCGGTGAGTTGGGGCCGGTTCTCCGGGACGGTGACGACCGCGCCGGGACCGGAGTTGCCGTACTCCCGAAAGCGCATGGTCTGCCAGGGGTACTGCTCGCGCATGTTGGTGTACGGGGTCACCGGGTCGATCCCCGGCCCGATCCGGCTGTCCCGCACCACCAGGGACGGCCAGGCGGTCGTCTCGTACGACGGCACCCAGGGCCGGGCCAGCTTGTACGCCCCGTCCTCCGCGCCGGAGGTGATCCGGGAGCGGACCGCGAGGATGCCGTACGGGTTGGCGCGGGCGGTGGAGGGTGCGAAGACCATGCCCTTGGGGGTGAAGCCGACGTCCCGCTGGAGGGTGTGGAAGTGGCACTCCTCGAAGACGGCGGTGGCCCGCCCGAAGACGAAGTCGACGTCTCCCTCGATGTGGCAGCGGCGGAAGTACTGCCGGTCGAAGGAGGCGAGGGCGGTGGTCTCGACGAAGAGGGTGTCCTGGTGGGCCAGGAGGCGGACGTTCTCGAAGTGGGTGCGGTCGCCGAAGGTGTAGGCCGCGACCGCCTGGGTGCCGGTGATCTCGGGATGGTCGGCGCGCAGCCAGTCGTTGGCGAGGGTGAGGTCGCGGACGGTGAGGCCGGGAGCCGCGGAGGTGAAGGTGGCGGAACCCGCGGTGCCGTAGGTGCCGGAACCGTCGGGTTTCTGGGTGCCGTTGGCGTTGTCGTACACGATGACGGCGGCACGCGGGTCGCGGACAGCACCGCGCAGGGTCAGCTCCGCTGCGGACGCGGGGATGTTGACGACCTCGCGATACGTCCCCGGGTGCACGACGATCGTCCAGCCGGGGCCGGTGACCGCGTCGACGGCGGCCTGGACGGAGTCGCCGGGGCGGACGTGGAGGACGCGGCGGCCTCCGGCGGCGTAGGCCGGGGCTGCTCCCGCCACCGTGAGTCCGAGACCGGCCGCGAGAAGGGTGCGTCGGCGCATCAGCAGGTCTCCTTCCACGGCTTCCATTCGCCGAGGTAGGCCTCGCGGGTCGCCGACTCCGCCTGCTCGCGGGTCAGTTGGGGCCGGTTCTCCGGGACGGTGATCCGGGCGCCCGGACCTGTGGTGCGGTACTCGGCGAACCGCTGGTTCTGCCAGGGGAAGGCGTCCGACATGTTGGTGTAGGGGGCGACCGCGTCGATGCCGGGGCCCAGCCAGGTGTCGCGGACGGTGAGGCTCGGCCTGGCGGTGGGGTCGGAGCTGGGCACCCACGGCCGCGCCAACTTGTAGGCGGCGTCCGGGGCTTCGCTGCTGACACGGCTCCTGGTGACGAGGTAGCCGCGCGGGTTGGCCCCCGCCGTCGAGGGCGCGAACACGAAGCCGTACGGCGGCGCCGCCAGGTCGGTGCGGTTCAGGGTGCGGAAGTGGCAGTGCTCGTAGACGGCCGTGGCCCGGCCGAAGACGAAGTCGACGTCTCCCTCGGCGTAGCAGTGCGCGAAGTACTGGCGGGCGAAGGAGGTGAGGGCGATCGAGTCGGCGTACAGGGTGTCCTGGTGGCCGAGGAAGCGGCAGTGGTGGAAGGCGGAGCGGTCGCCCTGCACCTTGATCGCGACGGCCTGGGTGCCGGTGATGTCGGGGTGGTCGGCGCGCAGCCAGTCGTTGGCGAAGGTGATCCAGCGGGCGGTGAAGCCGTCGGCCTGCACGGTCGTGGTGGCCGAACCGGTGGTGCCGTAGGTGCCGCCGCCGGGCTTGGGGGTGCCGGCCGCGTTGTCGTAGACGATCACGACGTCCCGGGGGTCCTCGGAGGCGCCGATCCAGGTCGCCTCGGTGCGGGTGGCGTCGACGGCGACGGTCTCCCGGTAGGTGCCGGGGGCGAGGACCAGGGTCCAGCCGCTGCCGGTGGCGGCGGTGACGGCGGCCTTGACGGTGGTGTGGTCGCCCCGGCCCCGCGGGTCGACGTACAGGGTCTGCGGGGTGAGCCGGGCGGACGGCGACCCGAAGCGGCCGAACGGGCGTCGGCCGCGGGCTGCGGAGGCGGATGCTTCGGCGGCCTGGGCGGGGGTGGGCGTCAGCGCGAGGGCGGCTGCCGCTCCGCTGCCCGCGAGCAGGAAACCCCTTCTGGACAGGGGGAGTTGGGCGTGGTGCGAGGACATGCGGGTGCTCCTTGGGAACGCGGCTCTGGGGGTGGGGTGCCTCGCGTGGGGAGTGGAGATGGAGGTCGAGGGAGGTGGCCGGGGCGGCCGCTGGATTCCGCCCCGGCCGGTCAGGAGGCCGGCGTCCGCCGGCGGACCCGGCCGTCAGGGAACCGGAGTCCACCAGCGGACCCGGCCGGTCTCGATGGGGTTGGTGCCAGCCGGCCCCTCAGGTGCGAGGGGACGGCGTCAGCGGCCCCGGGCCGGTTTCGATGGGGCCGGTCAGCTGGCTCCTCAGGTACGAGGGCCGGTCCCAGCAGCCCCGGCCGGTTTCGATGAGGCCGGTTCCGGCAGTCCCCTCAAGGGCGAGGGGCCGCTTCCAGCAGGCGCCTCTGGGACAAGGGACCGGGTGTCGCCCCCTCGGGTACGAGAGGCCGGTCCCGGCAGACCCGCCCGGTCGAAGGGGGCCGTGTCAGCACACGCGCCCCGCGCCCGCGCCGCGGTCGACGATGGTCGGGACCTTCTTCGTGGGGTCGACCTTCGTGCGCAGGGTCGGGGTCCAGCCCGCGCCCGATTCCAGCGTCTCGGCGGGGATCTCCGCGTTGTGGACGGCGATCAGGTCGGTGAGCTTGCCGTTGACGTAGTTGTCGGCGGCGGTGAGCGGCGAGACGTTCCACCGCTTGAGCACCTTGGCCGCGCTGATCCCCGTCGGCAGCGTGAACGCGTTGTGCTCGGCGACGAGTTGGGACTCCTTGCCGATGCCGAAGCTGTAGGCGTAGTCGCTGTTCGCCACGAAGTGGTTGTTGTAGGAGTCGACCTGCCCGAAGCGGACGCGGGGTGCGCGCTCGACGAGGTCCGAGAACAGGTTGTGGTGGAAGGTGACCTTGAGCTTGCCCCGGTCCCCCACCGCCGTGGACTCGCTGTCGCTGTTGCCGATCAGGATCGTCTTGTCGTGGTCGGCGAAGACGTTCCAGGAGGCGGTGACGTAGTTCGCGCCCCGGACGATGTCCAGCTCACCGTCGTGCTGCTGGTAGAGCATGCCGAAGTAGGTGGGCGCGGCGCTGTCGGGGTGGCTGCCGTCGGTGAAGGTGTTGTGGTCCAGCCAGACATGGGTGGAGCCGTAGACGACGGCGGTGTCGTACTCGGAGTTCCAGTTGCCGGTGGAGCCGTCCGTCGGGTCCCACTGCGGGAAGCAGTCGATGGGGCTCTCGAAGGTGAGGTTGCGGACGATGACGTTGTCGACGGCCTTGATCTGGAGGCTGGCCCCCTTGAACCCGGCATCGCGGCCGACCCCGATGATCGTCGTGTTGGCCGGGACGTTCGCCTTGATCGTCTGGTCCTGGTTGGCGGCCGAGGCGCGGCGCAGGCCCTCGGGGCTGTCGTCGGGCTCGGCGCTCAGGTCGGTGTCCAGGCCCCAGGCCTCCGGCGAGTACTTCGCCAGGTACGCGTCGAAGTCGTAGCCGGGAGCGGCGAGCGAGTCGCACCCTTCCGACACGGCGTCGATGGTCCCCTTCACCTTGATGATCTTCGGTGCGCTGCCGCCGGCGGCGAGGGCGGCCTTGAAGCCGGCCCAGTCGGTGACGGTGTAGACGTGGGCGGCGTCGGCGGCCGCGCCCCCGGTGGTGCCGGTGCCGTAGGAGGCCCAGCCGTCACCGGCGGCGAGGGTCTCGCGGGCCGTGTCGTGGCCCTTGGCCTGGGCGGTGGTCCCGGTGACCGCGAGGACCAGGGCGGTGCAGCCCGCTACCGCCACGGCCTTCGTCACTGCCTTGGTAATGGCATGCCCATGCCATGTCTGTGCGTTCATGGTGCGGCTCTCTTTCGACTGCGAAGAGGTGCGAAGAAGGAGGGGTCAGACGGTGGCCGGTGGCGGCCAGGTGATCCAGGACTCCGGGATCTCGGCATCGAGCCGGCGCACGTCCCGGGGCGCCAGCACCCGCCGGTGCAGCAGCTCCCCGGCGACCAGGCGGGCCACCGCGATGGCACCGGGCGGGTTGAAGTGCGTGTTGTCCTGCTCGGTCGCGGTCCAGTTGAAGTACCGCTTGGTCTCCTCGACCCCGAGCTGCTGCCACAGCGCGATCGACAGGGCCTGGATGTCGAGCAGCGCGACGCCTTCCTCGGCGGCGAGCGCCCGTACGGCGGCCGGGTACTCCTTGTGGGTCGGCACGGCGTTGCCGCTCGCGTCGAACTTCCGCCGCTCGACCGAGGTGGCCAGCACCGGCCGCGCGCCCCGGGCCCGAGCGCCCTCGATGTACAGCCGCAGGTAGTCCTGGTACGTCGACCACGGCTCGGTGTACCGGGTCGGGTCCTCGGACTTCTCGTCGTTGTGCCCGAACTGGATGAGCAGGAGGTCACCGGGCTTGATCAGCCCGAGGATCGCGTCCAGCCGGCCCTCGTCGACGAAGGACTTGGAACTCCGCCCGTTCACCGCGTGGTTGGCGACGGCCAGGTCCTGGCAGAGGAAGAAGGGAAGCGCCATGCCCCACCCGGTCTCGGGAGCGGCGTCGGAGTACTTCTGGGCGGCGGTGGAGTCGCCCGCGATGTAGAGCGTGCGTGTTCTGCGCGGAGCGGCCTGAGCGGTACCGGTCGCCGCGAAAGCGACGGGCACGGCACCGAGCGCCGCCACGGTGACTTGTCTACGAGTCAGTGACAACGTACGTGACCTTTCCTACCTAGGGGCGCGGGGAACTGCGCGACCAGCCACAACCGGCCGGCAGCTCCCCACGAGCGCAACCCGAGCTCTAGCCGTTCTGCTCCTTCCACTCCGCCTGAGCCTTGTTCAGCTGGTCGGCCATGGTGTCCAGGAAGTCCTTCGCACTCATGTCCCCGAGCAGCACCTTCTGGAAGTTCGGCTCGTTGTCCGCCTTGGAGATGGTGTTCCAGTCGGGCAGGTAGTACGGCAGCTGGACGATCGACGTGGAACCGTCGGTCAGCGCGGCGGCGGCGAGCTTCGTGGGCTCGGCCTCGGAGATCCACGAGTCCTTCGCGGCGTCGTTGTTCGACGGCACCTGCCCGGCCGCCTTGTTGAACTTCGAGTTCTCCGCGTGCGAGGTCGCGAACTCGATGAACTTCCACGCGGCGTCCTTGTTCTTCGAGCTCTTGAACACCCCGAGCCCGTCGACGGGGTTGGACACCTGGACCCGCTTGCCGTTCGCGCCGATCGGCTGCGGGATACCGCGGAACTTGTCGACCCCGAGCGCCTTCACATGGTCCTGGTACGACCCCAGGTTGTGGTTCAGCATGCCGATCGTGCCGGAGTCCCACTGCGCGACCATCTTGGTGAAGTCGTTGTTGAGGTCGGCCGCCGGAGTGTCCTTCTTGTACAGCGCCGCGTACTTCTCCAGCGCCGCCACGTTCTTCGGGTCGTTGAGCGTGGTCTTGTCGCCGTTCCAGAACGAGGTGATCCCGCTCTGCCCGTACGCGGCGTCCAGGGCCTGGGCGATGGATCCGGCGCCACCGCGGATGGTGTAACCGAACTCGTTCTTCTTGGCGTCGGTGAGCTTGTCGGCCGCCTCGTAGAACGTGTCCCAGGTCGTCGGCTCGTCCAGGCCGGCCTTCTTGAACAGGTCGGTCCGGTAGTACAGCACGCCGTTGTTGGCGGAGGTCGGGATCGAGTACAGGGTGCCGTCCCCGCCGCCCGCCGCCTTCAGTACGCCGACCATGTCCTCGTTGAGCTTGCCGTTGAGGGAGGACCCGGCGAGCCGGTCGTCGAGCGGCTCCAGCGCGTTCTGCGCGGAGAACCCGGCGAGCATGGCCGCGCCGACACCGCCGACGTCCGGCAGGCCGCCGCCCTGGATGGCGGTGTCGACCTTGGACTGGTACTCGGTGGAGGCGATGCCGACGTACTCGACCTTGATGTCGGGGTTGGCCTTCTGGAAGTCGGCGATGATCTCCTTCCAGATGTCGGTGCGCACACCGCCGTTGTTGTCCCAGAAGACGATCTTGCCCTTGCCGCTGCCCTCGTCGCCCTTGTCGCCGCCGGCCCCGCTGCCGTCGTCACCGCAGGCGGTGGCGGTCAGCGCCAGGACGGACCCGAGGGCGACGGCTATGGCAGCGCGCCTGCTTCTGCGGATGCTGATCTTCATTGGTCGGCTCTCTTCTTCTTCTGATTCCAGCGGAGATGTGAAGTTGTGGGGGGAGTCAGTGACGGGCCTGCGGCGCCCAGCCGTCCGTGCCCTTGAGGTAGTTCGCGACGGTGTACGTCCGTGCGTCGGCGGCGGCGAGCTGCGGCCGGTCCGCGCTCGGGACCGCGCCCGGGCCGGAGTTGCGGTACTCGGCGAACCGCGCGTCCTTCCACGAGAACCCGCTCATGTCGGTCCACGGGGCGGACTTCACGGCGGCCGGTAGCTCCGTGTCCCGGATCAACACCTGTGCCACGGCGGCGGGTTCACCACCGGGGTGCCACGGCCGTCCCAGATGGAAGGTGCCTGCCGGTGCGTCGCTCACGATCCTCGACCGGGTGATCAGGAACCCGTACGGGTTGCCCGTCCAGGTCGAAGCGGCCGTGATGTAGCCGTTGTTGGAGTCCGAGCCACGGCTCAGCGCCCGGATCACGGAGCGCTCGATCACCGTGGTCGCCCGGCCGTAGACGAAGTCGACGTCGCCCTCGATGTACGAGTCGCGGACATAGACCCGGCTGATCACGTCCAGCTTGGGGCTGTCGGTCATCAGGGTGTCCTGGTTGCCCAGGAAGGCGGTGTCCTCGAAGACGATCCGGTCACCGGTCGTCTTCATCGCGAGGGCCTGCTCGCCCTTCAGCTCGAAGGCGGCCTCGTCGAAGTCGTTGCTGAAGGTGAGGTGCCGGGCGATGACGTCGTTGGCGGCGATCCGGACCGTCGCGCTGCCCGTCGAACCGCCGTACTCGGCGGGGGTGTCGTAGACGATGACGGTGTCGGACCGGTCCTGTCCAGTCCCCTGGAGCACGATGTTCGGCTTGGTCGCCGGGATGTACACCTTGGCCCGGTAGGTGCCCGGCGCGACGGCGATCGTCACCGGCACGGCGTTCCGGTCGGGCACGGCGTCCACGGCGGCCTGCACGGTCGGGTAGTCGCCGGGGACGTGCAGGGTGACCCCGATCCGCTGCTGCGGGCCGGAGAGACGGGACACCAGGGCGGGCACGGCGGCGGCCGGGTCGAGCCGGTAGCGGTAGAAGGAGCGGGGATCAAATGCCTTGCCCCACGCGTCCGTTCGCCCGCTCGTGTTCTTCAGGACGGACCCGCGCTGCACCAACTCGGCGGTGGCATCGGCCTGGTAGGGGTGCTGGACGCCGTCGTAGTAGCTGTTCTCGATGACCATCTTCGTCCGGCCGCGCGCCCAGTTCCCGTACGTCCACACCGGGTCGCCGTCGGCGACCTGCGAGGACAGGTAGTTGTTGTAGAGGTGCGCGTAGGCCAGGTTGTCCGCCGAGGGGTTGCGCTGCTTGGTGCCGCGGAACCAGTTGTGGTCGATCGTCATCTCGGTCTGGACGTTGGTGGTCCAGCCGATCCCGAACGCCTTGTTGTGGTCGGTGAACTGGTTGTAGGAGACGGTGATGTACCGGCTGTCCTTGCGGATGTCGAGCAGCCCGTCGCCCATGTGCGTGAAGCGGTTGTGGTCGATCCACACGTGGTCGACGGTGTCCATCTGGATCGCGTCGAAGTCGGTGGTCTTGCCGTCCCAGTCGCCCTCGACGTAGGAGTCGCGGATCGTCAGGTTGCGGATGATCACGTTGTGCGTGCCGGGGTTGAGATGCAGCTCGCCGTGGACGATCTCGCCGGTGTCACCGACCCCGATGATCGTCTTGTTCGAGCCGACCACGATGTCCGAGCCGAACGGTTCGACGGCGATCGACCCCGAGACCCTGATGACGTACGGCTCCTCGGCGGCCGCGTAGGCGGCCAGCGAGGCCTGGTCGGTGACGGTGACGACCTTGCCGCCGGCCCCTCCGGTGGTGCCGCCGGCGAGGGCGGCGAAACCGTGCGGCCGGTCGCCGAGACGGTCCGCGGAGGCCGGAGCCGCCAAGGGCTGCGCCCCGGAGGCCGGTGCCACAGAAGCGCGTGCCTCTCCGACCGCCCCGAGGCCCAACGCGGCCACGAGGCCGAGCACGGCGGCCGCGACTCGGCCGCGCCCTGGTCTCTGCAAGCGCTTGCTATGAAGGTGCTGCGTCATTGCGGCTCCCAACAGGCTTACGGGTTCGGTGCGTTACAGGTGGTCGATCCTGAAGTGCGAGAAGGTTGCCGCCCCGGCGTGTCCTGATCCGACGGGCGCGAGCGCGAACAGTCCGAGCAGTGCGCCGACCCAGCGCCAGGGGGTGGCGGTGAAGACGGGTCCGGAAGGGCGCGGGCCCTCACCGAGGTCGTAGAAGAACCGGCAGCGGGCCCCGGCGCCGATCTCGATCCGCAGCCGCGCCTTTCCGGCCGGCGCGGATCGCGGATGGTCGGCGTCCCGCTCCCGCTCGGCGACTCCCTCGGCGAACCGGTGCACGAGGTGGACCGCCCCGTCGGCCCCGCGCTGGAGCCCGATCCAGCTGAAGGCGTCCCCGAGGACGGTGAGTCCGGCGCGTGCGCCCGGCTCCTCGCTGTGCAGGTGCAGGTCCACCTCGACGGCCGACGGGGTGCCGGGCAGCCGCTGGGTGAGGACGTTCGGCAGGGTGCGCAGGTCGTGCGCGTCGGCCGAGCGGACACAGGTGAGCCGCAGGCCGTCGCCGGAGTGGTGGGTGGCCCAGCCGTGCTGCGGGTTGGCGGTCCACTGCCACTGACGGCCGAAGCGTCCGCCGGGGAAGTCGTCGTCGGTGGCGGGCGCCGCGTCCGGCTGCGGCGGCAGATCGGGCTTCTCGTGTACGGCGACCGGGGCGCCCGCGTCGCCGAGCACCGGCCAGCCGTCCTCGCCCCAGCTCATCGGCTGGAGGTGCACGACCCTGCCGTAGGCGCCCTTCTGCTGGAAGTGCAGGAACCAGTCCTGGCCGGACGGGGTGCGCACCCAGCCGCCCTGGTGGGGGCCGTTGACGTCGGTGTCCCGCTGTTCCAGGACGACCTTCTCCTCGTACGGGCCGAAGAACCCGCGCGAGCGGAAGGCGCCCTGCCAGCCGGTCTCCACTCCCCCGGCGGGGGCGAGGATCCAGAACCAGCCGTCGTGCCGGTAGAGCTTGGGGCCTTCGAGGGTGAACCAGCCGGGGATCCGGTCGCCGTCGACGATCAGCTTGCCCTCGTCGAGGAGTTCACGGCCGTCGGGGCTCATCCGGTGGCCGGTGAGACGGTTCTTGACGCCGGAGCGGGACTTGGCCCAGGCGTGCACGAGGTAGGCCTCGCCGGTCTCCTCGTCCCACAGGGGGCAGGGGTCGATCAGGCCCTTGCCGGACTTGACGAGGTGCGGGCGGGTCCAAGGGCCCCTGATCCCGGGGGCGTTGACCTGGAAGATGCCCTGGTCGGGGTCGCCCCAGAAGATCCAGAACCGTTCGTCGTGGTGGCGCAGCGAAGGCGCCCAGACCCCGCAGTCGTGCCGCGGCCTGGTGAACTCCCCCGCGGGTTCCAGGCGTTCGAGGGCATGACCGATCAGGGTCCAGTTGACGAGGTCGCGGGAGTGCAGCAGCGGCAGGCCGGGGACGCGGCCGAAGCTGGAGGCGGTGAGGTAGAAGTCGTCGCCGACGCGCACCACGTCGGGGTCGGACCAGTCGGCGTTCAGGACGGGGTTCGTGTACGTGGCTGTCACTGGCTGACCGCCTTCCGCACCAGGGCCGCCGCCTCGAGCCGGGGCAGGCGCCCGTCGGCCACGACGGTGACGATCCGCCGTACGACGGTCTCGCCGGGCGGGACCGGCAGCCGTGCCTCGGACGCCAACGACGAGCCCACGCCCGGGTATTCACCGGCGCGCACGAACCAGGGGTCGCGTCGGGTCTGTTCGGTGGCTCCGGCGAAGACGAGCGTCCAGGTGCCGCCGGTGAGGGCGATCCAGTCGGCGCGGGTGCCGTGGACGGCGTCCTCGCCCTCGCGGTCGACGGTGAACACCTCGGGTGCCGTGGCCTCCTTGCGGGCCCGCCAGAAGAAGCCGCCGTAGGCCGCGCCGGGGCGGCCGTTGGTGGCCGGGCTGCCGATCGACAGGGGGTCCGGGGTGACGTTGGTGAGGGAGAAGGTGAAGTCCAACGCCCAGGCGGTCGGGGTCAGTTCGGTGGCCGCGACGGTACGGCGCTCGCGCAGCAGTTCGGCTCCGGAGGCGACCCAGCGCAGCTCCTCCACGAAGCCGTCCGGGTCGCGCAGCTGGAAGGAGCTGTGGCGCTGGGCGCCGTGGTTGTCGAGCTCGGTGGGGCCCCGGTCGCGGACGTAGGTGCGGCCGCCCCAGAAGTTGTGCCCCTCGACGTCGGGAACGGCGACACCGACGCCGAGGTGGTGGATGTGGTCGGCGGGGCTGAGTTCGGTGACAGCCGTGCCGGCCAGGGTGGTGACGGGGTGCAGATAGGGGCGCGGGGAGAGCCGGTCGGGCAGCTCGGGCCGGGTGACGTAACGGCCGACGGGGCGGCCCGCGACACGCAGGACCGGGGAATCGGGGGTCGTCATGTGCTCACCTCGTTCGCTTCGTGTGGCCGGGCCCAGTCGGCGCCCAGCTCGGAGTACAGGGCGAGGCTGTCGGCGGCGGCCGCCACGAGCCCGTCGATGCCGGGGACGACCCGGCGCCCCTCGTCGGGCAGCAGGTGCCAGGCGGAGGCCGGCAGCGGGGCCGGGTCGGGGGCCAGCCGGATCGCCTCGACGACCTTCATGAAGGCGCCCGTCGCCTCCGGGACGACCAGCAGCTCGTCGCCGTCGGTGACGTGGTCGACCAGGTTCTCCAGCAGGTCGGTGCGGCCGTACTCGTACTCCTCGGGGCCGTGTCCGGCCCGCTGGAGCAGCACGCGGTCCTGCTTGTACCAGTAGGTGATCCGGCCGCTGTCGCCGTGCACGACGACGTACGGCTCGTCGGGGTCCTCGGCGCACAGGGTCGCGGCGACGGTGACCTTGAGGCCGTTCGCGGTGGTGACGCGGACGCAGGAGGTGTCGTCGGACTCGATGTCGTTGGCGCGCTGGAGCTCGGTCTCGATGCGGGTGACGTCCTCGGCGCGGGTGGTGCCGCCCAGGGCGAGCGCGGTGGCGACCGCGTGCGCGAGGGGGTTGGTCAGCACGCCGTCGATCACGTCGACGCCGTTCATCCGTCGCTTGCCCGCCCAGGGCGCACGCCGGTAGTACGACTCGGCGCGGGCCCAGGCACCGGCCCCGCCGATCCCGGTGACCTCGCCGATCGCGCCCTCCTCGACGAGCTCGCGGATCGCGGGCACGGCGTGCGAGCCGAGCGACTGGAAGCCGATCTGGCAGGCGACCCCGGCCGCGGCGACCCCGTCGGCCATGCGGCGGAACTCGGCGTAGGAGGGGGCGGGCGGCTTCTCCAGCAGGATGTGCACCTTGCGGCGGGCCGCTTCGAGCGCCAGGTCGGTGTGGGTCGGGATCGGGGTGCAGATCACGGCGATCCGGGCGCCGGTGGAGTCGAGGAGCGCGCCGAAGTCGGCGGACTGCGCCGGTGTTCCCAGGCCTTCGGGGAGCTCGTCCGCGGTCAGCGGGGTCAGCTCGCAGATCCCCGCCAGTCGTACGATCCCCTTGTCCTGCAGCCGGCGGATGTTCTCCAGGTGCCAGCGGCCGTGGCCGCGCGCGCCCGCGAGGACGATGTCGACGGTGCCCGTGGTGTCTTCGGTGTTCATGGTGCCGTCCGTGTTCATGGCATCCTCCCTGCGCCCGCGCCGCGCGCCACCTGTCGGTCGGCCGCTGCGGCGCTGTCGATCTTTGTGTGCAGGGTAGGCGTCCAGCCGACGTCCGCCGTGAGATCACGCTCGCTGCCGGAGTTGTAGGCGTTGTGGATGGCGAGCAGGTCCACCGGATAGCCGTTGAAGAGGGTGCCGGTCTGGTGCAGGGCGCTGCCGTTCCAGCTCTTGACCAGGTCGGCGGCCTCGATGTGGCCGGGGGTGTGGAAGGCGTTGTTCTCGGCGAAGATCGCGGACTCGGTGGAGACGCCGAGGGAGTAGCGGTAGTCGTCGCCTTCCGCGAGGTACCGGTTGTTGTAGACGTGCACCTGTCCGAAGCGGACGCGGGGGGCGCGCTGTACGACGGACTCGAACTCGTTGTGGTGCAGGGTGACCCGGAGTCTGCCGCGGTCGCCGGTGGCGGAGTCGCTGTTGCCGATGAGCATCGCCTTGTCGTGGCCGGCGAAGCGGCTCCAGGAGACGGTGACCAGGTCGGAGCCGCCCGTGATGTCGAGCAGTCCGTCGTGGCGGAGGTAGTTGCGGGCGAAGTAGGTGGGCTCGTCCGCGTCCGGGTGGCCCTTGTCGCTGAGGGTGACGTGGTCGACCCAGACATGGGTGGAGCCGGTCAGCCAGATGTTGTCGTACGCCGTTTTCCAGTCGCCGAGGCCGCCGGTGTTGGGCTGCCAGACGGGGAAGCAGTCGTAGGCGTCACGGGAGTCGAGGTTGCGGATGATGACGTTGGTGGCGTTCCTGACCTGGAGGCTCGCGCCCTTCAGTACGGCGCCCTTGAGCCCGACGATCGTGGTGTTGGACCCGACGGTCAGCTCGACCCGCTCGGCCTGCTTCCTGGCCGACGCCTGCCGGGCCTCCTCCTGCGGGCCACTGGGCTTGGCGGAGCCCCAGGTCCGCGGGTCGTAGGCGGCGAGGTACCGCTGGGTCGAGTACCCGCCGGTGGCGTAGTCCTCGCAGTCCAGGTGATCGCCGTCGTCGTCGGTGTTGGCGTCGACGGTCCCGGCGATCCTGATGATCTTGGGGGTGGCGCTGCCGCCGTCGAGAGCGCGGACCAGTCCGGCGCGGTCGGTGACGGTATGGACGTGCTCGGCGTCGGCAGCGGCTCCTCCGGTGGTGCCTTCTCCCTCGGAGGCCCAGCCGTCGTTCGCGGGCAGGGTGTCCCGGCCGAAGTCCCGGGCTTCGGCGTGCGCGGGCAGGCAGAACAGACCGACCATGCCTGCGGCGAGGGCGAGGTGACGGATCCTCATACGTACACCTCCGTGCCGGATTCGGAGCGTGGCTGTTGCCGGACGCTCGCTCCGAGCGCGGAGACCGACCGCCTCCGAGCGCCCTCGCCTCGCCCCAGAAGGGCACGGCCGACGGCCCGGCCCTCGGCGCGGACGACGACGCCCACCAGGCCCAGCACCACGCCCCCCGCTGCGATCCGACGGAGTCTCATCCCTTCACCGCCCCCGCGCTGAAGCCCGTGATCAGCCACTTCTGGATGAAGGCGAACACGATCACCACGGGGACCGCCGCGATGATGCCGCCCGCGGCCAGCGCGCCGAGGTCGACGCTGTCCGCGCTCATCAGGGTGTTGAGACCGACCGGAATCGTCTGCTTGTCCTGGTTGTTGAGGAACATCAGGGCGAACAGGAAGTGGTTCCAGGAGTGCACGAAGGCGAAGGAGCCCACCGCGATCAACCCCGGGCGCAGCAGCGGGAGTACGACGATCCTGAACGCCGTCATCCGGTTGCAGCCGTCGACCCAGGCCGCCTCCTCCAGGGAGTACGGCACGTTCTTGATGAAGTTGCTGATCAGGATCATCGACAGCGGCAGCTGGAACACCGTCTCGGCGATGATGACGCTGCCCAGCGAGTTGATCATCTTCAGCTCGGCGAAGATCTCGAACAGCGGCACCAGGAGCAGCGCGCCCGGCACGAACTGCGAGCACAGCAGCGCCAGCATGAACGCGTTCTTGATCTTGAAGTCGAACCGGGCGAGGGCGTAGCCGCCGGCCAGGGCGACCAGCGTCGTCATCACCAGGGTGGCGAGACCGACGTACACACTGTTCTCGAAGTACGTGCCGAAGGACCGCTGGGTCCACACCTTCTCGAAGTGGTCGAAGGTGATCGGCCAGGGCACCAGCGAGGTGGAGCCGGCCGGGCGCAGCGCGAACAGCAGGATCCAGTAGAACGGGATCAGGGTGAAGACGAGGTAGATCGACAGCGGTGTGTAGATCTGCCAGCGGGGTGCCTCGTCCCAGGCGCGGCGGTGCTTGACCGGACGGGTCGCCTCGGGGGTCTCCGGCACGGGCGCGGGCGCGACCTTCGTGGCCTCCTTGGTGATCACTTGGAACCGCCTCCGAACTTGCTCAGCCGCAGATAGACCATCGAGCAGAAGAGCAGGATCACGAACGCGACCGTGGTCAGGGCGGACGCGTAGCCGAAGTTGTGGGCGTCGACGCTGGTGTTGGCGATGTAGAGGGGCAGGGTCGTGGTCTCCCCCGCGGGCCCGCCGCCGGTCAGCGTGTAGAGCAGGTCGACGTTGTTGAACTCCCACACCGCGCGCAGCAGCGTGGACAGGATGATCGCGTCCTTGAGGTGCGGCAGCGTGATGTGCCAGAACTGCTTGATCTTGCTGGCCCCGTCGACCTCGGCGGCCTCGTACAGGTCCCTCGAGACGGACTGGAGGTCGGCGAGGATGAGGATCGCGAAGAAGGGCACCCCGCGCCACAGGTCGGCGACCACCGCCGCCGAGAACACGGTGGAGGTGTCCGACAGCCAGCTGGTGCCGTAGGAGCCGATGCCCATGTCGGCGAGGTAACGGGTGATGCCCGTCTGGGAGTTGTAGAGCAGCACCCAGATCGCGGAGGTCAGTACCCCGGACACGGCCCACGGGGAGAAGACGAGCGCGCGCCCCAACCCCCGGCCCACGAAGGTCTGGTTGACGATCAGCGCGAGCGCCAGACCGAACAGCAGCTGGAGTCCGACCTCGACGACGACCCACTTGGCGCTGAAGATCAGCGTGTCCCAGAACTGCGGGTCCTTGGTGAAGATCTGGACGAAGTTGTCGAAGCCCGCGTACCCGTTCCGCCACGGCTTGGTGGGGTTGTAGTTCTGGAGGCTGTAGTAGAAGACGCTGATGACCGGGTAGGCGATGAAGCCCAGCATCAGCAGGGCGGCCGGCGCGATCAGCAGGTACGGCAGCCTGCGCGGCGTGGCGGAGGCACGGCGTCGCCGGGGTGGCGCGGGCGGTTTCGCCACGGCTGCGGCTTGGGCCATGACAGGGTCTCCGTTCTCGGTACGGCTTGCTTTCGTGGTGCGGTAAGCGCTTTCTCGCAGTGCGTGGGGTGCCACCAGGGGTTGCGTGGCGGGTGCGGGTGCGATGGGGCTGGTCGCGCCCACGCGGCGGAGCCGCATGTCGATACAGCCCCGCCCCCTGGGGAAGACTCGTCAACCGGCGTAGGGGTCTGGGACCTTGCCTTGCCTGGCCAGGAACTCGAAATCGCAGCCTGTGTTCGCCTGGGTGATCTGGTCGTTGTAGAGGGCGCCGTAGCCTCGTTCGTAGCGGGTGGGCGGAGGCGTCCAGTCCTTACGGCGGTTCTCCAACTCCTCGTCGTCCACGTTGAGTTGGAGGGATCGTGCTTCGACGTCCAGGGTGATCGAGTCGCCGGTGCGGACGAGGGACAACGGGCCTCCGACGTACGACTCCGGGGCCACATGGAGCACACACGTGCCGTAACTCGTGCCGCTCATGCGGGCGTCGGAGATACGGACCATGTCGCGCACGCCCTGCTTGAGCAGGTGGTCGGGGATCGGGAGCATGCCGTACTCGGGCATGCCGGGGCCGCCCTTGGGGCCGGCGTTGCGCAGCACCAGGACACTGTCCGCGGTGATGCCCAACCCCGGGTCGTTGATGGTGCGTTGCATGGACTTGTAGTCGTCGAAGACGACCGCGGTGCCGGTGTGCTTGAGCAGGTGGGGCTCGGCGGAGATGTGCTTGATGACGGCACCGTCCGGGCAGAGGTTGCCGCGCAGGACGGCGACCCCGCCCTCGCTCGCCACCGGGTTGTTGCGGGTGCGGATGACGTCGTCGTCGTGCACCTCGGCGCCCTCGATCTGCTCGCCCAGGGTGCCGTTGACGGTCGGCCGGTCCAGGTGGAGCAGGTCGCTGATCCTGGAGAGGAAGGCGGGCAGGCCGCCGGCGAAGTAGAAGTCCTCCATGAGGTACGTCTGTCCGCCGGGCCGTACGTTCGCCAGGACCGGGACCGTGCGGGCGATGCGGTCGAAGTCGTCCAGGGTGAGCTCGATGCCCGCCCGGCCGGCCATGGCGATCAGGTGGATGACCGCGTTGGTGGAGCCGCCGAGCCCGAGCACCGTGGTGACGGCGTCCTCGAAGGCGTCCCGGGTGAGGATGTCGGACGGCTTGAGCCCGGTCCAGGCGAGCTCCACGGCCCGGCGTCCGGAGGCGGCCGCCATCCGCTCGTGCGCGGAGTCGACGGCCGGGATCGAGGACGCACCCGGCAGGGTCATGCCAAGGGATTCGGCGGCCGCGGTCATGGTGGACGCGGTCCCCATGGTCATGCAGTGCCCCGGAGAACGCGCCAACCCGCCCTGCAACTCCCGCAGTTCGCAGTCGGTCAGGTTGCCCGCGCGGTGCTCGTCCCAGTACTTCCACATGTCGGTGCCGGACCCGAGGGTCTCCCCGCGCCAGTGACCCGGCAGCATCGGCCCGGCGGGCACGAAGATCGAGGCCACGTCCGCCGAGGTCGCGCCCATGAGCAGCGCCGGAGTCGACTTGTCGCAGCCGCCGAGCAGCACCGCCGCGTCGATCGGGTACGACCGCAGCAGCTCCTCGGTCTCCATGGCGAGGAGGTTGCGGTAGAGCATCGGGGTGGGCTTCTGGTAGGTCTCCGAGAGGGTGGCGACCGGGAACTCCAGCGGGAAGCCGCCCGCCTGCCACACCCCCCGCTTGACCGCCTCGGCGCGCTCGCGCAGATGGACGTGGCAGGGGTTGATGTCGGACCAGGTGTTGAGGACGGCGATCACCGGGCGGCCCCGGTACTCCTCGGCCTCGTAACCGAGCTGCCGCATCCGGGCGTTGTGCGACCAGGTGCGCAACTGGCCCTCGGTGCCGTACCACTGGTGGCTGCGCAGTTCCTCCGGGCTCATGCGCTCCCTGGTCATATCGACCACCCCGCGGCTATTCCGGCGACCTCGGCACGCTCGGACTCGGGCAGCACCCGGCTCGGCGGCCGCACGTCACGGCGGCACAGGCCCAGGGAGGCGAGGGCCTCCTTGACGACGGTGACGTTGTTGGCGGAGCCGTTCGCGGCGCGGAGCTCCTCGAAGCGGCGGATCTGCTCCCAGACCTTCATGGCGGCCGGGTAGTCGCCGGATCGAAGCGCTTCGATCATGTTCAGCGAGACGGCCGGGGAGACGTTCACCAGTCCCGAGGTGAAGCCGGTGGCGCCCGCCGAGAAGTACGAGGGGGCGTAGGGCTCGGCGAGTCCGGCGACCCACACGAAGCGTTCCAGTCCCGCGTCCCGGGCGAAGGCGGCGAACTTGGCCGCGTCCGGGACGGCGTACTTCACCCCGATGACGTTCGGGCATACGTCGGCGAGTTCGGCGAGGCGCTCCCCGCTGAGCTGGGCGTTGCGGATGTAGGGCACCACGCCCAGCTCCGGGACGGCCTCGGCGATCGCGCGGTGGTAGTCGACCCAGCCGCTCTGCGAGACGTAAGGGTGGACCGGCTGGTGGACCATGACCATGCCCGCGCCGAGCTCCCGGGCGTGTCGGGCGGAGGCGACCGCGGTGGGCACGTCGTGCCCGACGCCGACCAGGATGTCGGCCCGGTCGCCGGCCTCGTCGACGGTCAGCTCCGTGACCAGGCGGCGCTCCTCGGGCGCGAGGGCGTAGAACTCGCCGGTGTTGCCGTTGGGGGTGAGGGTGGTGACGCCTCCGTCGAGCAGCCGGCGCAGCAGGGCCCGGTGGGTGTCCTGGTCGACGGTGCCGTCCTCGGCGAACGGTGTCACCGGGATCGCCACCACGTCGGCCAGGGCCGCCCGCTGGGTCTCGAATGTCTCGCTGCTCATTCCTGGCCTTCCTGGTCCAGCACTCCGGGGAACGCTCGTTCGACGAAGGACGCGATGTGGGCGTGCAGGGCGCGGCCCGCACCGTCCGCGTCGCCCGCCAGGGCGAGCCGCAGGATCTCCCGGTGCTCGCCGGCCTCCCGCTCCCAGGACGGCGAGGCCGCCCAGGCGACGGCGGAGACCAGGGCGGCCTGGTCGCGGACCTCGTCGAGCATCCGGCCGAGCAGCGGATTGCCGCAGGGCAGGTAGAGAGCGCGGTGGAACTCCCGGTTGGCGAGGGAGCGTTCG
The DNA here is from genome assembly GCF_058382285.1 of Streptomyces sp. LS-MS-L19. Lineage (NCBI taxonomy): Bacteria > Bacillati > Actinomycetota > Actinomycetes > Kitasatosporales > Streptomycetaceae > Streptomyces > Streptomyces sp. LS-MS-L19. The sequence goes on from NZ_JBYCLL010000001.1 coordinate 2,305,955, forward strand.
GCGGTGTCGGTGGCGTCGTCGGCCCGCGTGAGGGCGTCCCGCGCGGCGTCCAGCGACGCGCCGCGGCGCACCGCCCGCTTGAGCGCCTCGGGTTCGAGGAGCAGGCGGACGTCGTAGACCTCGCGCGCCATGTCCGCGTCCACCATGCGCACCGTGACGCCCTTGTACTGGCTCATCACGACGAGCCCGGTCCCGGCCAGGGTCTTGAGCGCCTCGCGCACCGGGGTCTTGGACACCCCGAACTGTGCGGCGAGTTCGGTCTCCACCAGGGCCTGACCAGGCGTCAGGCGCCCGGTGAGGATGCGGCGTTTGATCTCCTCCAGCACGTACTGCGTGCGGGAGGGGATCGGCGTGGGCACAGAGGTCATGCGCGCCTCTCGGATCTCGCGTATCGGATCGTGTGTATCTGATCTCGCGTATCGCGTCTCATATATGACGTACGAAGTACGACGCGTTGAAGGTAGGAGGGTGGTGATGTTTCGTCAATGCTTCCGGCAAAGGAAGTTGAAGTTGCGGTGAAGACGCGTCAGACGAGCCGGGTGGCGCCCTCGAAGGCGGTGGAGGTGCGTCCGGCGAAGGCGACGGCAGCCCTGGCGGTCGCCAAGTCCCTGGTGAGGGTGGGTCCTACATGGGTGACGATCAGCTCGCGGACCCCTGCCTTGCGGGCGATGTCACCGGCGTCCTCCGGGGTCAGGTGGACCTGTTCGCCTTCGCGATGCCGGTCGATGTCGGCCTCGCACAGGAACACGTCCGATTCCGCGGCGAGTTCGACGAGGGCGGCGCAGGGTCCGCTGTCCCCCGAGTACGCGAGGACCCGTCCGGCGCACTCGGCGCGCAGCCCGTACGCCTCGGCGTCGTGGACGACGGCCCGGGAGACGAGCCTCAGGTTCCAGTGCCGGACCTCGTGGCCGTCGTACAGGGGCTGGAAGTCGAGGACACCGCTGAGGAACCGGGTGTCGGACCGCCCGAAGAACCCGGCGAGCCGGTGGGCGGCGCCGGGTGGGGCGTAGACCGGGATCGGGGCGGGCGGGGTGAGGCCGCCGTACGCGAAGGCGTAGACGGCGGCGAGGAGATCGGCGGTGTGGTCGGCGTGCAGATGGGAGATCCAGATCGCCGTGAGCCGGGAGGGGTTCGTGTGCCGCTGCAACTCCGCGAAGGTGCCGGGTCCGGCGTCCACCCATATCTCGGCGCCGCCGCCGCGCAGCAGATAGCCGGAGCAGGGGCGGCCGGGTGCCGGGTGCGGGGAGGCGGTACCGAGGACGGTGAGGCTGAGGGGCGGCATGGTGGGGAGCGTACGGTCCGGACCCGCCGCCCGCCGCCGCTTTCTGTCCGACTACGGCACGGTGGTACCGGCGTCTACGGCGTCGGGCCCCGCGCTCGTGTCCAGGGCGCGGGACGCCGGTCGGGGCGGCCGCCCCGGTTCCGCCCGCCGAAGTGCCGTCAGGACGGCCGGTCCGCCGCGGTGCCATCAGTGTCCGCCTCGGGTTTCGCCCGCCGAAGCGCCCCGGCAGGGCGCCGGTCCACCGAGGTGCCGTCAGGGCGCGTCCGCCCAGCGGCCCGCCCGCCGACGTGTCGTCAGCGCGTCCAGCCAGGGTCCCGTCCGCTCAGGCCGATCGTCCTGTCCAGGAGGGGTGCGCTGTCGGGTACCGGGACGATCGGGCCGAAGATGGCGTCCCGGCTCGGGTCCTCGGCGGAGGCCCGCAGGAAGTCGTACGACGCCTGGAGCGCTGCCGGGTCCGGGTCGTACGGGCGTCCGGTGGCCACGGCCAAGTCCCAGCCGTGGACGAGGAGTTCGTCGACCGCGACGGCGGCGGCGATCTCGCCCGGCAGGTCCACGCCACCCGCGCGGGTCATCCCGGTCCAGGCGGCCGGGTCCCGCCAGGCCTCGGCGAGTTCGTCGAGGACCTTGGGCAGCTCCTCGCGCCAGCCGGGGCCGGCGTCCGGGAGGGAGTCGGTCGGCGGGGTGTCGGTGGTGGCACCCAGGTCCTTGCGGCCGGCGTCGCGGAAGGCGGCGGAGAGACCGAGCAGATGGCCCAGCATGTGGCGCACCGCGTACGCCGGACACGGTGTGGCGTGCCCCAGCTGCTCGTCGGTGACGCCCTCGGCCAGCAGGGCGATGACGCGGGTCTGCGGTCCGAGGTCCAGGGGCGGGACGGTCATGCGGTACTCCTCAGGGTTCGCGATGTCGTGAAGGGTGGACCGGCCCCACTGCGAAAACTCATCGCTCACAGATCTAGGGCACCTGCCCCATCCCGCCCCCGGGGCCTTAGACCCACGCTTTCCCCCCATGACGACGACATGGGCCGTGCTCCGGGACCGCAACGCCAGGCTGTATCTCGCCGGAGTCCTCGTCTCCGGCTTCGGCACCTCGGCCCTGTGGCTGGCCGCCGGGGTCTGGGTCAAGGACCTCACCGGCTCGGACGGCCTGGCCGCGCTGTGCATGCTCGCGATGTGGGCACCGACCCTCGCGGGCCCGCTGCTCGGCGCCCTCGCCGACCGGGTCCGCCGCAAACCCCTGCTGATCGGCGGCAACCTCCTGCTGGCGGCCCTCCTGCCGATCCTCCTCACCGGCCGGGTCCCGGTCATCCTCACGATCCTCTTCGTCTACGGCGCCGTGGGCGTGGTCCATGACGCGGCGGAGTCGGCCCTGGTCGCCGGAGCGGTCGCGCCGTCCCTGCTCGGCGACTTCAACGGCCTGCGGACGGCGATCACGGAGGGCATGAAGGTGGTCGCCCCGCTGGCGGGCGCGGGCCTGTACGCGCTCCACGGCGGCCCGGGCGTGGCACTCCTGGACGCGCTCACGTTCGTGCTGGCGGCGGGCCTGTACGCGGGACTCCGCGTCCGGGAGACGGGACCCGGCCGGGAGCAGGGATCCGCATCGTCCGGCCCGGAGAAAGAACCCGCGCCCTCCCACCGCACCCCTTTCACAGAAGGCGCCCGCCACATATGGGCCCACCCCACACTCCGCCCCCTGGTCCTGGCCGGCGGCACCACCATGTTCTGCGCCGGGGTCAACGGCGCCCTGCTCTACGCCGTGATCGACGCCCTCGGCCGCTCCCCCGCGTACGCCGGTGCGCTGTACGCCGTCCAGGGCGCCGGATCCGTGGCGGTGGGGCTGTTCTCCGGGCCCGCGCTGCGGCGTCTGGGCGGGCGCGGGTTCGCCGGGTACGGCATCGCCGTCACCGCCGTGGCCGCCGGGCTGCGGGCACTCCCCTCCGAGCCGCTCGCCCTCGCGTGCAGCGCGGCGATCGGCGCGGGCCTGCCCTGCGTGCTGATCGCCGCGCTCACCGCCGTGCAGCGCGAGACGCCGGACGCGCTGCTGGGCCGTACCGTCGCCACGGCCAACACCCTGGTGTTCGCGCCGAACGTGCTCGGCCTCGCGGTGGGCGCGGCCCTGGTCGAACTGGTCGACCAGCGGCCGCTGTCCGCCGTCCTGGGCGGGCTGTGGCTGGCCACGGCCGTGCCGCTGTTTCAGAGGCCGGCCAGCGCCGAGCGGATCGCCTCCAGGTCGCCGTCCGACGCCAACCCCGCGTGATACAGCCGGACTTCGGTCGCCCCGAGCTCGCTCGCCCGCGCCACGTCCGCCGCGAGGGTGCCCGGGCTGCCGCCCATCTCCGCGACGACGGGGAAGTTGGCGGCGATCACGGCGTCCTTCCGGGTCTCGGCGAACGGCGTGAGCAGGCCCGGCCCGCCCGCGCAGGGCACGACGACGCCGTCCGCGACGGAGAGGATGTGCTGGGGGTCGACTCCCGGGTTGGCGCCCACGTGGTAGGTCACCGGGTCGGCGTGCAGCAGGATCTGGAAGCCCTCGGGAGCGGCCGCGCGGACCGCCCGGACCGCCGTCTCCTGGAGCGTGCGCGCGGTCTCGTCACGCCACGCACGCGTGGCCGCCGCGAGCTCGTCGCCGAGGAGCTTCTGCACCCCGGTCCAGCCCCCGTCGTCCGGCGCCCCCTGCCACAGCGGTTCCAGGGCCGTGCGCACGGTCGCCGCCAACTCGTCGGGATCGGCACCCTGTTCGCCGTACCCCTCGCGGCAGCTCGGGCAGAAGCAGAGCGCCATGAGGTACATGCCGGCGTCGCCGAGCGGGACCCCGCCGGTCTTGTCGTGGGCGTGCAGGTGCTGGAGGCCGTACCAGCCGAGGGACTCCAGTTCGGTGCCGGCCGCGCCGGGGCGGACGGCCGCCTCCACGGCGAGGTCGACGAGGTACGCGCGCGTGGCGGGCTGGGCGATGCAGGGGGCCCACGGGTAGCGGTCGCCGTAGGCGTTGACGACGGAGGTGCTCGGATGCTCGGCGCCCATCCGGGAGTTGTGTGCGAGGACGACCCAGGTGTGCACCTCCAGACCGGCCCCGGCGAGCTCGGCGCGGGCCTCTTCGAAGGCGTCGCCCGGCGCCCAGTCGCCGGCCGCGTACGGGCGCAGCTCGCGCCCCTCCCAGCGCGCGTCCGTCGGGTACAGCACCGCCGCGTGCTCGGCGGTCACGATGCGGTGGCGGGGGTGCCGGGGGGTCAGCGCGCGCGTGGAGTGGTACGCGGCGGCGAGGCTCGCCTGGCGCACGCCGAGCCCGGCGATGCGGGCCGCGGCCTCCGGGTCCCCGTTGACGTCCCAGGGGTAGACGAACGTCGACGCCTTCACTGTGCCTCCTCCAGGAGCGCGTACCCGCGCTCGATGATCTCCGCGAGCTGCTTCACATGATCCTCGCCCGGCTCGTGCAGCGGCGGGCGGACCTCCCCCACGTCGAGGCCGCGCATCCGGACGCCGGCCTTCACCAGGGAGACGGCGTACCCGCGGCCACGCGCGCGCAGTTCGACGAAGGGACGGTAGAAGCCGTCGAGCAGGCGGCCGGCCGTGGCCCGGTCGCCGTCGACGAGGGCGCGGTGGAAGGCGAGGGCGATCTCGGGGGCGAAGCAGAAGACGGCCGAGGAGTACAGGGGGACACCGATGGCCTGGTAGGCGAGCTGGGTCTGCTCGGCGGTCGGCAGGCCGTTGAAGTAGAGGAAGTCGCCGGGGACCTCGGTGCGCACCGCGCTGACGGTCCGCTGCATCAGGTCCAGGTCGCCGAGGCCGTCCTTGAGGCCGATGATCCGCTCGGTACGGGCCAGCTCGACGACGGTCTCGGGGGTGAACACGGCGTTGTCGCGCTGGTAGACGATCACCGGGAGCTCGGTCGCGGCGGCCACCTCCCGGTAGTGCCGCAGCAGCCCCTCCTGCCCGGCGACCACCAGGTAGGGCGGCATGGCGAGCAGCCCGTCGGCCCCGGCCTCCGCGGCCAGCCGCGCGTACCGCACGGCGAGCGCGGTGCCGTATCCGGCGCCCGCGACCACCGGTACCCGCCCCGCCGTCTCCGCCACGGCCGCCCGGACGCAGTCCTGGAACTCCTCGGGCGTGAGCGCGTGGAACTCCCCGGTGCCACAGCACGCGAACACGGCCGCGGCACCCGCGTCCACGCCTTGGCGTATGTGGGCGCGATACACATCGAGGTCGACGGATCCGTCCGGGCCGTAGGCGGTGACGGGGAAGAACAGCGGCCCGCTGGGGATGCCGAGTCGATGGGCGAGGGCGGCGGACGACGTCACAGGCTCTCCCTAGAATGGCATGCAGAATACTGATCAGAGTTTATATTTATGAACGCACCGCGCGCTACCCTTGACGGCGTCAAGACACGATCTCTAGCTTGTCCACGAATGTGAATACCGTGCACGCATAAGGCCACCCAAGGAGACCCGAGGATGCCCGCTCCCCGCACCGTCCTGCTCACCGGCGCCGCCGGCGGCCTGGGAACCCTGATGCGGGACCTCCTGCCCGCGTACGGCTACGAGCTGCGCCTGCTCGATCTGCGCCCGATCGAGGGCGAGCCGGACGCGGTCGTCGCGGACCTCGCCGACAAGGAGGCGGTGCGCGAGGCCGTGCGCGGTGTCGACGCGATCATCCACCTCGCGGGCATCTCCCTGGAAGCCCCCTTCGAGAAGATCCTCAGGGCGAACATCGAGGGCACCTACAACCTGTACGAGGCGGCACACGCCGAGGGCGTCTCCCGGATCGTCTTCGCCTCCTCCAACCACGCGGTCGGCTACACCCCGCGCCCCCAGGGCCAGGACCCGCTGATCCCGATCGACACCCCGCGCCGCCCCGACACCTTCTACGGCCTGTCCAAGGCGTTCGGCGAGGACCTCGCGCAGTTCTACTGGGACAAGCACGGTCTGGAGACCGTCTCCGTCCGCATCGGCTCCTGCTTCCCCGAGCCGACCAGCGTGCGCATGCTCTCCCTGTGGATGAGCCCCGCCGACGGCGCCCGCCTCTTCCACGCGGCCCTGACCGCCGAGGACGTCGGCCACACCGTGGTCTACGGCTCCTCGGCCAACACCCGCCTGTGGTGGGACCTCACCACCGCCCGCGCCCTCGGCTACGACCCCCAGGACGACTCCGAGCCCTACGCCGAGAAGCTCATCGCCGACCAGGGCGAACTCCAGGACGGCAACGAGGCCCACGCCTACCTGGGCGGCCAGTTCGTGACGGACCCACCGATCTGGCCGTACTGATTCCGGCCACGAGCGCGGGCGGGCACCGAACGGGCCCGCCCGCAGGCGTATCCGGGCATGGCGGCGGGCCATCGGTTGTAGCGCGACAGCGCACAACCAGGGGCGCGGGGAACTGCGCGACCAGCCACAACAAACCCGCAGCCGCCGTACGACCGCACCACCCGAGCTCGTGGGCCCGCCCCGCCCGAACGGGCACACGCGGTCACTATCCCCCACGTAACAGACCTGGTCACCGCCATCCACCCGCTGTAGAACTTCACCCATACGGCCCGAACGGGCAGACGGCGAAGGAAAGCGGGTGACCCCATGTCCGGCACGGCGGAAGAACGCCAGCGGCACATCGTCCGCACCGCCCGCACCACCGGCGCCGTCGACGTCAACACCCTCGCCACCCAACTCGGCGTCGCCAAGGAAACGGTACGAAGAGACCTCCGCGCCCTCGAGGAACACGGCCTGGTCCGCCGTACGCACGGCGGCGCCTACCCCGTGGAGAGCGCCGGTTTCGAGACGACGCTCGCCTTCCGCGCCACCAGCCACGTCCCCGAGAAGCGCCGGGTCGCGGCCGCCGCGGCCGAGCTGCTCGGGGACGCCGAGACGGTCTTCGTCGACGAGGGCTTCACCCCGCAGCTCATCGCCGAGGCCCTGCCCAGGGACCGACCGCTGACCGTGGTCACCGCGTCCCTGCCGGTCGCCGGCGCCCTCGCCGAGGCCGAGAACACCTCCGTTCTGCTGCTCGGCGGCCGGGTCCGGCCCGGCACCCTCGCCACCGTCGACCACTGGACGACCAAGATGCTGGCCGGTTTCGTCCTCGACCTCGCCTACATCGGCGCCAACGGCATCTCCCGTGAACACGGCCTCACCACTCCCGACCCGGCCGTCAGCGAGGTCAAGGCGCAGGCGATCCGGGCCGCGCGCCGCACGGTGTTCGCGGGCGTGCACACCAAGTTCGGCGCGGTCAGCTTCTGCCGGTTCGCGGAGATCGGCGCGCTGGAGGCGATCGTGACCAGCACGCTGCTGCCCTCGGCGGAGGCCCACCGGTACTCCCTGCTGGGCCCGCAGGTCATCAGGGTCTGACGTTCAAACTGACTGCTTCATGGGGCCACTCACGCCAAGTGGTGCCCCTTATGTCCCTCTATGTGCAGGAGCGATCCATGCGAACCCAGAGCCGACGACGGCCACCGCGAGCCACGCTCGCCCTGGCCGCCGCAGGGACGCTGCTCGCCCCGCTGCTCTCCGGCTGCTGGGTCGGAGCGGGCGGGACGGGGTCGGGCGGCACCTCCGTCAACGTCCTGATGGTCAACAACTCCCAGATGACGGAACTCCAGAAGCTCGCCCCGCGCTTCACCGAGGAGACCGGCATCAAGGTCAACTTCACCGTCCTGCCCGAGAACGACGTCCGCGACAAGATCAGCCAGGACTTCGCCAACCAGGCCGGCCAGTACGACGTGGCGACCCTGTCCAACTACGAGATCCCCATCTACGCCCGCAACGGCTGGCTGCACGAGATGGACTCGTACGTCGCCAAGGACCCGTCGTACGACGAACAGGACGTCCTGAAGCCGATGCGCCAGTCGCTGACCGGCGACGACGGCAAGCTCTACGGCCAGCCCTTCTACGGCGAGTCGTCCTTCCTGATGTACCGCAAGGACGTCTTCGCGAAGGAGGGCCTGACCATGCCGGCCCACCCCACCTGGACCCAGGTCGCCGACCTGGCCGCCAAGGTGGACGGGGCCGAGTCCGGCATGAAGGGCATCTGTCTGCGCGGACTGCCCGGCTGGGGCGAGGTCATGGCCCCGCTCACCACGGTCGTGAACACCTTCGGCGGCACCTGGTTCGACAAGAGCTGGAAGGCACAACTGGACTCCCCCGCCTTCGAGAAGGCGACGAAGTTCTACGTCGACCTCGTGCGCGAGCACGGCGAGTCCGGCGCCGCCCAGTCCGGCTTCGCCGAGTGCCTCAACAACATGACCCAGGGCAAGGTCGCCATGTGGTACGACGCCACCAGCGCCGCCGGTCTGCTGGAGGCGGCCGACTCCCCGGTCAGGGGCAAGCTCGGCTACGCCCCCGCCCCCGTCGAGCGGACCGAGTCCTCCGGCTGGCTCTACACCTGGGCCTGGGGCATCCAGAACGCCTCCCGCAACCCCGACAACGCCTGGAAGTTCGTCTCCTGGGCGTCCAGCAAGCAGTACGAGCAGCTGGTCGGCGACGAGATCGGCTGGTCCAACGTCCCGGCGGGCAAGCGCGCTTCGACGTACACGAACCCGGCGTACCGCAAGTCGGCCGCCGCCTTCCAGGAGATGACCAAGGAGGCCATCGAGCAGGCGCGACCGGACGATCCCGGGGTGCAGCCGCGTCCCGCGCCCGGCATCCAGTTCGTCGGCATCCCCGAGTTCACCGATCTCGGCACCAGGGTCTCCCAGGAGATCAGCGCGGCCATCGCCGGACGCCAGTCCGTCGAGTCGGCCCTGAGGAAGTCCCAGCAGCTCGCCGAGAAGATCTCCGAGGAGTACGAGGGACGATGACCGCGACCACCACGGCCCCACTGGCCGCTCCGACCGTACGCACCGCGCCCCAGCCCTCCAACCGGCTGCGCGCCTGGGCCACCCGGGCCCCCCTGCTCCCCGCCCTGGTCTTCATGATCGTGGTCACCCAACTGCCGTTCGTGGCCACGGTGGTGATCTCCTTCTTCGACTGGAACTCCCTCTATCCCAAGGCCCGTCACTTCACCGGCGTCGACAACTACCAGGAGGTCCTCACCGACGCGGACCTGCGCCACTCGGTGTGGACGACGGTCCTGCTGACGGTGACGGTGGTGCTGGTCAGCCTGGTACTGGGGCTGGTGCTGGCGCTGCTCCTGGACCGTCGGTTCAAGGGCCGGGGCGTGGTCCGCACCCTGCTGATCGCCCCCTTCCTGGTGGTCCCGGTGGCGGCCGCCCTGCTCTGGAAGCATGTGCTCTACAACCCTGAATACGGCTTGTTCAATGGGCTGTTGCACTATGTGGGCGGCCCACAGCCGGACTGGATCTCCAACACCCCGCTGCTCGCGGTCGAGGCCTCCCTGGTCTGGCAGTGGACCCCGTTCATGATGCTCATCCTGCTGGCCGGTCTCCAGAGCCGCGACCAGCAGCAGCTGGAGGCCGCGCGGGTGGACGGCGCGAGCGACTGGCAGATCTTCCGCTATCTGACGCTCCCGCACCTGCGCCGCTACCTGGAGCTGGGCGCCCTGCTGGGCTCGATCTACATCGTCCAGAACTTCGACGCGGTCTTCACGATCACGTCCGGCGGCCTCGGGACCGCCAACCTCCCCTACACCGTCTACCAGAGCTTCTACCAGGCCCACGAGAACGGTCTCGCCTCGGCGGCCGGCGTCCTGGTCGTCATCGGCTCGATCATCATCGCGACCTTCGCCCTGCGCGTGGTGTCGTCCCTGTTCCGTGAGGAGGCGGGCCGGGCATGAGCAGCAACACCATCGCCGTGAAACGCAAGGGCGTCGGCCTCGGCCTGCTGGCTTGGCTGCTGGGCATCGCGTTCTTCCTGCCCATCGCCTGGATGGCCCTGACGTCCTTCCACTCGGAGGCGGACGCGGCCACCAACCCGCCCTCCTTCGGCGCCGCCCTCACCCTGGACGGCTACCGCGAGTTCTTCGGCACGGGCGGCGGCGCGAGCCCCTGGCCCGCGCTGATCAACTCGACGGTCGCGTCCCTGGCGTCCACCCTCTTCGTCCTGGTCCTGGCGCTCCCGGCGGCGTACGCGCTGTCCATCCGCCGGGTCCGCAAGTGGACGGACGTCCTGTTCTTCTTCCTGTCGACGAAGATGCTGCCGGTCGTGGCGGGCCTGCTCCCGATCTACCTGTTCGCGAAGAACACCGACATGCTCGACAACATCTGGCTGCTGGTCATCCTCTACACGTCGATGAACCTGCCGATCGCGGTCTGGATGATGCAGTCCTTCCTCGCCGAGGTCCCGGTGGCGGTGATCGAGGCCGCGCGCGTGGACGGCGCCCGCCTCCCGACGATCCTCGCGCGCGTGGTGGCCCCGATCGCGCTGCCCGGCATCGCCGCCACGGCCCTGATCTGCTTCATCTTCAGCTGGAACGAACTGCTCTTCGCGAGGGTGCTCACCGGCGTGGTCGCCGAGACCGCCCCCGTCTTCCTGACCGGCTTCATCACCAGCCAGGGCCTGTTCCTGGCGAAGGTGTGCGCCGCGTCGCTCGTGATCTCCCTGCCGGTGCTCGCCGCGGGGTTCGCCGCCCAGGACAAGCTGGTCCAGGGCCTGTCGCTGGGAGCCGTGAAATGAAGGCCGCCGTCATCGAGTCCGTGGGCCGTGCCGTCGTCGCCGAGGTCCCGGACCCGACGCCGGGCCCGCGCGAGGTCGTCGTCGAGGTCGCCGCGTGCGGCCTGTGCGGCACCGACCTGCACATCCTCCAGGGCGAGTTCGCCCCGAAGCTGCCGATCGTGCCGGGCCACGAGTTCGCGGGCGAGGTGGTCGGGGTCGGCACCCGGGTCACCGAGCTCGCGGTCGGCGACCGGGTGGCCGTCGACCCGTCCCTGTACTGCCACGAGTGCCGTTACTGCCGTACGGGCCACAACAACCTCTGCGAACGCTGGGCCGCGATCGGCGTGACCACCGCGGGAGGCGCGGCGCGGTACGCGGTCGCGCCGGTCGCCAATTGCGTACGGCTGCCCGAGCACGTCCGCACCCAGGACGCGGCGCTGGTGGAGCCGCTCTCCTGCGCGGTCCGGGGTTACGACGTCCTGCGGTCCCGCCTCGGCGCGCATGTCCTGATCTACGGCTCGGGGACGATGGGCCTGATGATGCTGGAGCTGGCCAAACGGACCGGCGCGGCGAGCGTGGACGTGGTGGACGTCAACCCGACCCGTCTGGAGACGGCCCGGGGGCTCGGCGTCTCGGCGGCCGCCGCCGATCCGGACGAACTGGACCGCTCGCAGGGCTGGGACCTGGTGATCGACGCGACCGGCAACGCGGCGGCGATCCAGGACGGCCTGGACCGCGTGGCCAAGGCGGGCACCTTCCTCCAGTTCGGGGTGGCCGACTACGCGACCCGCGTGACAATCGACCCGTACCGCATCTACAACCAGGAGATCACCATCACCGGCTCCATGGCGGTCCTGCACAGCTTCGAGCGGGCGGCGGAGCTGTTCGCGACGGGGGTCCTCGACCCGGACGTCTTCATCAGCGACCGCGTGCCCCTGGACCGCTATCCCGAGGCGCTGGAGCAGTTCGCGGCGGGGGTGGGCCGGAAGATCGTGGTGGTGCCGTAGGCCGGTGGGGTGCCGTGGAAGATTAAGGGAACGGTAAAGCGCCGTCGCTCGTTCACCGGGCATGACAGCTATGACCCCGGGCTCGAACATCCCCCTCCCCGTCACCCGTGTGACGGTGGACGTCTCCGCACCGGTGCGGCTCGACGTGTCGGGCCTGCTGCTCACCGCCGACGGCAAGGTGCGCTCCGACGACGACTTCATCTTCTACAACCAGCCGTCCGGGCCGGGGGTGACCTACCGCTCGGGCGGCGGCACCTCCCCCGACGCGATCACCGTCGACACGGCGGCCGTCCCGCCCGGCATCGAGAAGATCGTCGTCACCGCGAGCCCGGACGCGGCGGGCCAGAGCTTCCAGGGCATCGAGCCGACGGCCACGATCCGCAACGCGGACGACGCGTCCGTGCTGGCCACCTTCACGCCCCCGCAGCTCGGCACCGAGACGGCGCTGGTCGTCGTGGAGATCTATCTGCGCAACGGCGCCTGGAAGGCCCGGGCGGTCGGGCAGGGGTACGCCAACGGGCTGGCGGGCATCGCGACGGACTTCGGGGTGACGGTGGAGGAGCCGGCACCGGCGGCCGCTCCCGCTCCGGTGGCCCCGCCGCAGCCGGTGGCACCGCCGCCCGCGCCGACCGTGCAGACCCCGGTGGCACCGCCCGGCCCGGCCATGGACCCGCGGCTCGCCCCTCCGCCGGCGCCCGCCGCTCCCCCGGCCCCGCCCACCCCCGCGCCGGGGTCCGGGAAGATCAACCTCGACAAGGGGCGGGTCAGCCTCCAGAAGAACCAGACCGTGTCCCTGGTCAAGGGCGGCCGTCCGCTCCTCTCCCAGGTCAAGATGGGTCTCGGCTGGGAGCCGGCGTACCGGGGCAAGGACATCGACCTCGACGCGTCGGTCATCGCCTACGGTCCGCAGCGCAACCACATCGACAGCTGCTACTTCGGCAAGCTGTCCATCGTCGGCGGTGCGATCAAGCACTCCGGCGACAACCTCACGGGTGAGGGGGGCGGCGACGACGAGGTGATCGTCGTGGACCTCGGCCGGCTCCCCCAGGAGGTCACCGGCCTGGTCTTCACCGTCAACTCCTTCTCCGGCCAGAAGTTCACCGAGGTCGCCAAGGCGTACTGCCGCCTCATCGACGCGGCGAGCGGCGAGGAACTGGTCCGCTTCGACCTCACGAACGCGGAGGCGCAGACCGGCGTGATGATGGCCAAGCTGATCAAGCAGTTCTCCGGCGAGTGGGAGATGACGGCGATGGGCGACTTCGTGAAGTCCCGCACGGTGAGGGGCATGGTCAAGCCGGCCGCCCAGGCGCTGTGAGGTAGTTGTCCGACCGCGGGCCGGTGGGTGCAGTCAAGGCAGGCCTGGCTGTACCCACCCAGGGGCGCGGGGAACTGCGCGACCAGCCACAACGCACCCGCACCCGCACCCGCACCCGCACCCGCCGGCCGACAGAGCGAGGCACATCCACAGGCACCGCTAAACCCGCACCCCCTCCATCAGCAATGTCAGATACCGCCGGATAGAAGCCCCACCCCCACCACCCAACTCCGCCGCCCCCGCCACCCCATGAGCCAGCCGAAGCAACTCCACCGGCTCCACATCCCCCCGCAGCGCCCCTACCTCCCGCGCCGCCGACACCAACCGCTCCGCCGCCCCCCGCACATGCGTCCCGCACACCGTAGGCGTGACACCCCTCCCGTCCGTCATCGCAGACCCCAGCAGCGCGCCCAGCCCCCGCACCTGGATCCCCCCGACGCACAGCTCGTACAGCCACTCCGTCAGCGCCTCGCCGGGCGGCAGCTCCGCCGCGAGCTCGTCGGCACGCCGGGCGAACCCCTCGACGCGGTCCACGTACGCCGCCTCCAGCAGGGCCTGCCGCGTCGGGAAGTGCCGGTAGAGCGTCCCCGACCCGACCCCCGCCCGCTTGGCGATGTCGTCGAGGGACGCGCCCTCCCCATGCTCGGCGAACGCCTCGGCGGCCACCTTCAGCAGCCGCTCGTAGTTGCGCCGAGCGTCCGCACGCATGGGCCTGACCTGCGTCATCCAGATACTCCTCGCGAACCGGAGACTCTCTCCGTATGTTATCGAAGGCCGAACGGGACTGTCTCGGCCTACCGAGCCCACGGTGCGCCGGCGCCGCTCGGGACACCGGACGTCTCAGGCCGAGGCGCGCACGACCAGTTCGGGCACCACCCATGCGTCCGCGCCGGTCAGCGGCTCCTCGCCCGCCCGCAGCCGTGCGACCTGCTCGACCGCCAGACGTCCCAGCCGGCGCTTGTCGAGGTGGAGGGTGGTGAGGGCGGGCTCCACGAGCTCGCCAAGGGAGAGTCCGTCGAAGCCCAGCACGGCCAGGTCCTCGGGCACGCGCCGGCCCCGGCGCCGGGCGGCCCGCATCGCACCGACGGCGATGAGGTCGTTGAAGCCGAACACGGCCGTCAACTCGGGCCGCGCGTCGAGGAGTTGCTCCATGGCCGCCTCGCCTCCTGCGACACTGTGCTCGGCGGACATCGCGATCCAGCTGTCGTCGACCGGCAGCCCGCGCCGCCGGACCTCGGCCAGGAAGGCCTCCCGGCGCGGGCCGGGGGTGAACCGGTCGCCGTCCAGCATGCCGATCCTCCGGTGCCCGGCCCGGACCAGGTGCGCGATGCCCTGTTCGAGACCGGCGGCGGCGTCGATGCCGACGGCGGCGAACCGGGTCTGCTGCGGGCCGCGTTCCAGCAGGACGAGGGGCATGCCGCCGAGGTGCCGGGCGAGGACCTCGTCGTCGTTCGTGAAGTAGCCCACCACCGCGTCCGCCTGGTGGGAGAGCACGTCGAGCGCCTCCCGCTCCTTGGCGCCGTCGGTGCGGGTGTCCCACACCACGACCTGCCAGCCGCGCGCCTCGGCGGCCTCGAGGACCCCGGCGGCGACCTCGGGAAAGAACGGGTTCGTCAGGTCCGGGACGACCAGCCCCGCGGTGACGGTCCCCTTCCGCACCAGCCCGCGCGCGAACCGGCTCGGCCGGTAGTCCAGCATCCGCGCGGCCTCCAGCACCCGCGCCTTGGTGTCCGGATCGATCTCCCCCTTGTCGTTGACGGCCCGCGAGACCGTCTGCCGGGACACCCCCGCCAACTCCGCGACGTCATGGATCGTGGCCCGGCGACGGGCCCCCACCGACACATGGCCACCCGGCTCCCGCTGCTGCTCGTCGGTCCACATGGCGTGCACTGTATCCAGCCATCCCGGGAAGGCGCTCGGGGGAGGGATCTGCCCACCCCCGCACATCTGCGACCCCCACTGAAGGGATCTAGTAGTACCCCTTCGCCCCGTCGAGCAGCTCCCTCACGATGTCCGCGTGGCCCGCGTGGCGGCCGGTCTCCTCGATGAGGTGGATGAGCATCCAGCGGAGGTTGGCGCCGCTGGAGCGGTAGTCGGGGTGGCGGCCGACGTCGTCCAGGGAGGCCTCGGCCACGATCTCGTTGCTCCGGGCGCACTGGGCCTCGTAGTCCGCGAGCAGTTGCTTCAGCGGGATGCCGTCGGTGCGCCATTCCGCGTCCTCACCCATCTCGGCCAAGGACGGGTTCTGCGTCTTGTCGCCGCCCAGGAACAGCACATCCAGCCAGGAGTGTTCGACCCACCGCATATGGCTGATGAGCCCGGCCATGGTCATCGCCGGCGAGGTCGGGATGACGGAGCGGTGGGCGTCGGCCTCGCTCAGGCCCTCGCATTTCCATCTGAGGATCTGCCGTTGCAGATCCAGCCAGCCGACGAGCGCGGTGCGTTCGTCGGCCTGGAAGGGGGGACGCTCAAGTGAAGATGACATGCGTGCACGTTAGGGTGCCCGGCCCCCGGACGGCGCCTGATTTTTCGACCGGGCCGCCCCCCGGCCGCAACGGTCAGAACAGCGCGCTGTACCCGTTCAGCGCCGGCTGTCCGCCGAGGTGGGCGTAGAGGACCGTGGAGTCCGCGGCGATCTCCCCGCGTTCCACCAGGTCGATCATCCCGGCCATCGACTTGCCCTCGTAGACCGGGTCGGTGACCATCCCCTCGGTGCGGGCGGCGAGGCGCATCGCGTCGAGGGTGGTGTCGTCGGGGATGCCGTAGACGCCGGCGTGGTAGCGCTCGTCGAGTTCTACGTCCGACACCGTCAACTCCTTCTCCACGCCGATGAGTTGCCCGGTGTTGTGGGCGATCCGCGCGATCTGCTCCCGGGTGGCCGCCGGCTTCGCGGAGGCGTCGATGCCGAGGACACGGCGGGGGCGGCCGCCGGCCTCCTCCAGCGCGCGGAACCCGGCGACCATGCCCGCCTGGGTGGAGCCGGTCACCGAGCAGACCACGACCGTGTCGAAGAAGACGCCCAGATCCCGCTCCTGGTCGGCCACTTCGTACGCCCACGCGGCGAAGCCGAGTCCGCCGAGCGGGTGGTCGGAGGCACCGGCCGGGATGGCGTACGGCTTCCCGCCCCGCTCCTCGACGTCCCTGAGCGCCTGTTCCCAGCTCTCCTTGAACCCGATCCCGAACCCGGCCTTCACCAGCCGTACGTCGGCCCCGGCGAGCCGGCTGATCAGGATGTTGCCGACCTTGTCGTACACGGCGTCCGGCCAGTCCACCCAACTCTCCTGCACGAGCACGCACTTGAGCCCGGCCCGGGCGGCGACGGCGGCCACCTGGCGGGTGTGGTTGGACTGGACGCCGCCGATCGAGACCAGGGTGTCGCAGCCCTGGGCGAGGGCGTCGGCGACCAGGTACTCCAGCTTGCGGGTCTTGTTGCCGCCGTACGCGATCCCGGAGTTGCAGTCCTCGCGCTTGGCCCACAGCGCGGCGCCGCCGAGGTGCGCGGTGAGGCGCTCCAGCCGGTGCACGGGGGACGGTCCGAAGAGCAGGGGGTAACGGTCGTACGAGGCAAGGGACGTGCGTGCCATGGGTCCTCCAGGGTCAGTCGCTGTCGGCGAGCTCGGCCAGCCCTCGCCAGATCTCCGCCGTGACGTCGACGGCCTCGCCGACGTCGCCCGCCGCGCAGGCCTCGATCAGCCGGTCGTGCAGACCGGCGGACCGGCAGTTGCCGCCCTCGCCGAAGCGGCGGCGTTCCAGGCGGCGGATGAGGGGGGTGTAGCGGGCGGCGGTGGCGGCGGCCGCGCGGTTGCCGCTGACGCGGACGAGGACGTCGTGCAGGTCGTCGTCGGCGTGCAGGGCCTCGTCCACGTCACCGGCGGCGACGGCGGCCGCGAAGCGTTCGTTGGCCGCGCGCATGGTCTCGATGTCGGCGGCGAACAGCTGCGGCACGGCGACCCGGGTGACCAGTTCGTGCATGGCCCCGACCACGGCGGCGGCGTCGCGTACCTCGGCGGCGTCGACCTGGGTCACCCGGGTGTAGCTCTGCGGCTTGCTCTCCAGCAGCCCCTCGTCGACCAGCCGTGCGAAGGCCTCCCGCACCGGCGCCCGCGACAGCCCGAGCCGCTCGGCGAGCTCACCGTCCCGCACCACCTGTCCGGGCTCGATCTCCCCGGCCACGATGGCGTCCCGGATGGATGCGTAGGCCCGGTCCCTCAGCAGGGTGCGGGCGAGCGGTCGTATGGCCTTCATGAACTGAAATGTTAGATGTCAGTAGGCTTTCCCGACAAGGGCATGGGTGTGGCCCGCACCCCCGTGAAGTGCGGGCCACGCTCGGGGCTCAGGCCGCCCAGGGCCACTCGGCGTCCTGGGCCGCCTCGAGCAGCGGAACCATCCGGAAGGCCGCGTCCGAGAGGCCTCCGAAGGTGTGCCGGTTGCCGGTGCCGGAGGGGCCGTGGCCCGCCCGGTAGCCGGCGAGGTTCCAGGTGTAGACCGGCACGTCGGCCGGGACCTGCTCGGTCGGGCCGCCGTGGCGGTGGTACGTGTACTGCTCGTCGGTGACGATCAGCACCCGGTCCTGGCCCCGGTAGTGCGCGCGGATCGCCGAGGTGGTGTCGGTACCGCCCAGGTCGCCGAAGCGGCCGAGGATCTTCAGCACCGACTCGCCCCGCTCGATCGGCAGCCGCCGGTTGGTGGTGCCGAACTCGACGAGATCCGCCTCCGCCGCCCGCAGCGCGAGTGCCGTACCGAAGATCGCCGCCGCGTCGGCGCGGTTGAGCTGCGAGCGGTCGGACAGCCGGGCCCACATGGAGCCCGAGCGGTCCACGAGGACCAGGGTCCGGCCGGGCAGCGCGGGCACATTGGCCAGCGAGTGGCCGAGCGCCTGCTCCAGCGGGTACGCCCAGCGCAGCGAGGGCGCGTGCTGGTACGCGGCGAGATACCGGAAGGGGAACTGCCGCGACCGTACGACCTCCGCCGGGTCGCTGATCTTGGCCGCCACCTGCGCGGCGACCTCGTCCGAGACGCCGGCCTCGTCGAAGTTCCGGAGGTTCCTGACGAGTGCCATCGCGCCCATGGACGGGATCACGGCCTCCCAGGCCGCCTTGTCCATCGGGCCCTGGAGCCAGCCCGCCAGCGCCTCCCACGTCATGCCGGCCGCGGCCAGCCGCTCGGCCCCGCCCGCGGACGTGACCACGGCCCGCCGCGCCTCGACCGGCAGCGCCATCAGCTCGCGGTGCGCGGTCAGGAGCCGGCTCGACCCGGGCGGTGCGGCGGTGTCCGGGTTGTGCCGGCGGTCGAGGGCGTACTGGAACAGCTCGCCCTGCCACGGCTTGTCCGGGTCCGGGGCCGCGTGCACGAGGTTGAGGATGTCGCCGAAGCGGTACCCCTTGGACGCGGTGTCGTACTTCAGGAGCGACTTGCCGCTGTAGAGACGGCGTACGGCGTCGGCGATCCCGCGCTTGACGGGCTTCGGGACGTTACGGCCGTAGCGCGAGGTCCAGTATCCGAGGAACTCGCCGGGCTCGTCGGGCCGCTGGAGCACGGAGGCCACGACCTGCCGGTTCGAGGGGCTGTCGGTGACGCCCGCGTCGAGACGCGCCTTGACGTACTCGGCGGCGCCCACGAGGGAGGCGGTACGGAGGTTGCCCTCGCCGCGCAGCCAGCCGAGCAGGCCGGCGGTCCAGGTGGAGTCCGTGACGGCGAGTTCGGCGACGAGACGCGCGAACCGGTCGTCGCGGTCGGCGCCGGACTCGTAGAAGGTCTGCTGGGAGACGAAGTTGGAGATCGCGAGCAGAAAGAGCTCGGAGCGCTCGTCGCGCTCGTGTCCCCGGCCGCCCTCGTAGGTCCGCAGAACGCGTCCCGTCGAGGTGACCCGGGAAGTGGGACGGGCTCGTGCGGCCTTCTTGTTGAATCGCGCCATGGTGAATTCCCCCGAATTCGTTGCTGTTTCGGAGGGAGGCACGACAAATGGAGGGTGACCGAGTTCGAAGTCGACTGCGGTGCTTATAACTGGCGCGTCTTCCGTTCCGCCACATCGGCCCGAGCCGATGACGGGATTCGAACCCGCACGAGGGATTCCCTCATCAGTTCCCGAAGTATCCGCTGCCTGCGCACCGGGCACCCACCATGAGCCGCACCTCCCGAGATCAAAATGCTCGCACCGGGAGGTGCATGAAGTTGTGGTGTCCAGAGTTCAGATCGGCGGAACCGACATTAGGTGCTCTAACCCCTGAGCTACACCGGCGCGTTGTACCGGTGGCGGGACTCGAACCCGCGGCCGCCCCATTATGAGTGGAAGTAGGTCCTGCCTTCGCACCTGGACGTTCATCACTCTAGGAGGCGGCCGCGGGACGGGCGAGCGAATTAAATTCAGCCGCGCTTCTGGCGCTTCCACGGCCCCGTGATCGCCAGCATGATGCCCGGGGTCTGGATGTTGGCGTACAGCGTCTTTCCGTCGGGTGAGAAGGTGACGCCGGTGAACTCGCTGTACTCGGGCTCCTCTTCGGTGCCGATGTTCAGTTCGTTGCGGGCGATCGGGTAGGTGCGGCCGCTCTCCGTGGCGCCGAACAGGTGCTGGACGCCCTCGCCGTCCTCGGCGATGACGAGGCCGCCGTACGGGGAGACGGTGATGTTGTCGGGGCCGTCGAAGGCGCCGTCGACCGAGGGGTCGGGGTTGACGCCCAGGAGGACCTTCAGGGTCAGCGTGCGGCGCTTGGGGTCGTAGAACCAGACCGCTCCGTCGTGCTGGACGGGGCTCTCGGTGCGGGCGTACGAGGAGACGATGTAGGTGCCTCCGTCACCCCACCACATGCCTTCGAGCTTGCGGGCGCGGGTGACCTGGCCGGCGGTGAACTGCTTGCGCACGGAGGTGGTCCTCGCGTCGCGGTCGGGCACGTCCACCCAGTCGACGCCGTACACCGTGCCGATCTTCGTGGCGCGGGAGAGGTCGTCCACGAACTTGCCGCCGGAGTCGAAGCACTTGAAGGCCTGGAGGGTGCCCGCGTTCTCGGCGAGGGTGCGCAGCTTGCCGTGGCCGTGGCAGAAGCCCTCGGGCGGGGTCCAGCGGTACAGCAGGCCGTTGGGGTTGGAGGCGTCCTCGGTGAGGTAGAGGTGCCCGCGCTTGGGGTCGACGACGACGGCCTCGTGGGCGTAACGGCCCAGCGCCTTGATGGGCTTGGGGTTCCTGTTGGCGCGGCGGTCCGAGGGGTCGACCTCGAAGACGTAGCCGTGGTCCTTGGTGAAGCCGTTGGTGCCGGCCTTGTCCTCGGTCTCCTCGCAGGTGAGCCAGGTGCCCCAAGGGGTGTTGCCGCCCGCGCAGTTGGTGGCGGTGCCGGCGATGCCGACCCACTCGGCGACCTTGCCGCCGGGGCGCACCTCGACGACCGTGCAGCCGCCGGCCGCGGCCGCGTCGTAGACGAGGCCCTCGGTGAGCGGCACCGGGTGCGGCCAGTTGGCGCGGGGCCCGGCCAGTTCGTGGTTGTTGACGAGGAGGGTGGTGCCGCGGGGGCCGTCGAAGGTGGACGTGCCGTCGTGGTTGGACGGGGTGAACTCGCCGGACTCCAGCTTGGTCTTGCCGCTGTAGGTGATGACCTTGTACGTGAACCCGGCGGGCAGCGCGAGGATGCCATCGGGGTCGGGGACCAGCGGGCCGTAGCCGACGCCGTGGTGGGCCCCTGCGGTCTCCGCGCCCTCGCTCTCGACGTCGGTGGCGGCGAGCGCGTTGGGGGCGGTGGCGAGGGCGCCGACACTGCCCGCCAGCGCGAGCCCTGCCCCGGTGAGCGCGGTTCTGCCGGCGAAGTCCCTGCGGGTGAGCGACATGGTGTCTCCTGAGACGGTCGGTGAGCCGTGGAGGGTGGCGGACCTCGATTCGGCGCAACGGTCCCGTCCATGTCTGAACGCAAGTTGAACAGCGAGAGGATTCAGTGGAGCAGCTTGAATGAATCAACACACGGTCATGGGGATGCCTTTAAGGGGCGCGGGGCTGTATCGACATGCGGCTCCGCCGCGCGGGCGCGACCAGCCACAGCGAACCCGCACCCGCCAAACGGCATCAACCACCCTGCTGCGACCGCGCCTTGAACGCGGCCTTCCGCGCCTCCTTCGCCACCTTCTTGTCCGGATGCAGCCGCCCCATCGCCTCCAGCACGTCCGCCGTGGCCGGGTGGTCCACCCGCCAGGCCGCCGCGAAGAACCCCCCGTGCTGCTGGGCCAGCCCCTCCACCAGTCCCTGGAGCTCCTCGGAGTTGCCCTCCGCGGCCAGCTGCGCGGCGATCGTGTCGACCGTCAGCCAGAACACCAGGTCCTGGGAGGGCGCGGGCACGTCCCCGAACCCGCGCTCGACCAGCCAGACCCGGGCGAGTCCGCCCAGCTCGGGGTCGTCGAGGACCTCCCGCAGCGCCGGTTCCGCGACCGGGCCGACCAGCGACAGGGCCTGCTGGCACCGCAGTCGGCGCAGCGGCGCCCCCGCGTCGTTCCCGCGGGCCGCGCCCAGCAACTCCCGTGCCGCGGCGAGGGGTTCACGTCGGTCCAGCCACTGCTCGGTCTCGGCCTGCGCGGCCGGGGGAGGGAAGGCGGCGGTGCCGTCGAGCAGCGCGTCCGCCCCCTTGTCGGCGAGGTCTCCGACGGCCGGCGCCGCGATGCCCGCCTCCAGCAGCCGTGAGCGCAGGCCGTACAGGCCGAGGGGGGTCAGCCGGACCATGCCGTAGCGGGAGACGTCGGTCTCGTCGACCACGGCGGCAGGTTCCTCGTCGCCGTCCGCCATCAGGGCCTCGTCCACGGGCTGGTACTCCACCAGGCCGACCGGCTCCAGGATCCGGAACTGGTCGTCGAGCCGCATCATCGCGTCGGAGACCTGCTCCAGGACGTCGTTGGTGGGCTCGCCCATGTCGCTCGGCACGATCATCGAGGCGGCGAGGGCCGGCAGCGGTACGGTGCCGTCGCCCGGCCCGTCCGCGCCGACCGTGAGCAGGTAGAGGTTGCCGAGCACCCCGTCCAGGAACTCCTGCTCGGCCTGCGGGTCCCAGTCCAGGGCAGAGAAGTCGACCTCGCCGCCCTCGTCCATGGCGTCGACCAGGTCGTCCAGGTCGGGCACGCTCGCGTCGGCCAGCACCGTCTCCAGCGCGGTCAGCCACACTCCGAGCACGTCCTGCGGGGAGCCGGTGAGCAGGGCCAGGTCGGCGCCCGCGGTGACGGTGCCCTCCTCCTCGTCGGTGATCTCCACGAGGCCGGTGTCGAGGGCGACCCGCCAGGCCTCGCTCGCGTACGCGGCCGCGTCGTCCCCGGTGAGGCCGAGCGCCTCGGCCGCCGCGGGCAGCTGCTCCTCGACGAGTCCGCCCCCGGCGTCGACGCGGGTGGCCTCGCCGGCCCAGCGGGCGAGCCGGGCGGCCCGGGTGAGCAGCGGCGTGGACAGGGCGTCCCGCGCCAGCTCCGCTTCGGGGTGCAGCCGCACCGGCGGCAGGGGGGAGCTGTCTGACATCGGCTGGTTCTCCTAGGACGCGTCGTGCCACTCAGCCGCTCAGCGTAGACGGATATCCACCCATGCCGCCCGGTTCATCTCCCGGACAGGTTGCGTACATGGCTGAAACCTTGACAAGTGGCCTGAGCAGGCTGGAGATTGACGCGCGTAGAAACCCGGCGGACATCTGTTCACTGTATTTTTGCGCACGGTGTTTTCTACGCGCGTCGCAACCGCCCCCACAGGTCGCGGCTCCCACCGTTCCACGTCCACCCTCGTCCCGGCGCCTACGTTCGTCCCCGGAGGGATCCCGTTGCCGAGCAAGAAGTCCGCGCGTCTCGCCGCGCTCACCGTCGCCGCCCTGTCCGCGGCCTCCACCGTCGTCCTGGTCTCGCCCGCGCACGCGGCGGCCGTGAGCATCCATGACATCCAGGGCGCGACCCTGATATCCCCGTACGCCGGTCAGAAGGTCACGGATGTGGCCGGAATCGTCACCGGGGTGCGCACCTACGGCTCCTCCAGAGGTTTCTGGATCCAGGATCCGAACCCCGATGACAACCCGGCGACCAGTGAGGGCGTGTTCGTCTTCACCAGCTCCACGCCGAAGGTCGCCGTCGGTGACGCCGTCACGGTCACCGGCACGGTCTCGGAGTACGTCCCGGGCGGCACCTCGACCGGCAACCAGTCGCTGACCGAGATCACCAAGCCGACGGTCACGGTCGTCTCCAGCGGCAACGCGGTCCCGGCCGCGACTGTGGTCGACGCGAAGTCGGTGCCCGCCGCGTACGCCCCGGCCGGCGATGCCGCGGCCGGCAACTCGATCAACGGTCTGACGCTTCAGCCGACGAAGTACGCCCTGGACTTCTACGAGTCCCTGGAGGGCATGAACGTCCAGGTCAAGGACGTCCGCGTGGTCGGCGCGACCGACCCGTACACCGAGCTGTGGGTGACGGTGAAGCCGCGCGAGAACGCCACGAAGCGCGGTGGCACGCTCTACGGCTCCTACGGCTCCCAGAACACCGGCCGGCTCCAGATCCAGTCGCTGGGCTCGACCGCCGCCTTCCCGGTCGCGAACGTCGGTGACGTCCTCACCGGCACCACCACGGGCCCCCTGGACTACAACCAGTTCGGCGGCTACACCCTGGTCGCGGGCGAGCTCGGCACGCTCAAGAGCGCCGGTCTCCAGCGCGAGTCGACGCAGAAGCAATCGCGGGGCGAGCTCGCGGTCGCGACCTACAACGTCGAGAACCTCGACCCGTCCGACGGCACCTTCGAGGAGCACGCCTCCGCGATCGTGAACAACCTGAAGTCGCCCGACATCGTGTCCCTGGAGGAGATCCAGGACAACAACGGCGCGAAGGACGACGGCACCACCGCGGCCGACGTGACGGTGAACAAGCTGATCGACGCGATCGTGGCGGCGGGCGGCCCGAAGTACGAGTGGCGCTCGATCGACCCGACCAACGACACCGACGGCGGCGAGCCGGGCGGCAACATCCGCCAGGTGTTCCTGTTCAACCCGGAGCGGGTCTCCTTCACGGACCGCCCCGGCGGCGACGCCACCACCGCGGTCGGGGTCACCAAGGTCCACGGCAAGGCGCAGCTGACGGCCTCCCCGGGCCGTATCGACCCGACGAACACGGCCTGGAACAGCAGCCGCAAGCCGCTGGTCGGCGAGTTCGTCTTCCGTGGCCGCACGGTCTTCGTGATCGCCAACCACTTCAACTCCAAGGGCGGCGACTACGGGCTGACCTCGGCGACCCAGCCGGTGCCGCGCAGCTCCGAGGTCCAGCGCCACCAGCAGGCCACGCTGGTGAACGGGTTCGTGAAGGACATCCTCGACACCCAGAAGAACGCGGACGTCATCGCGCTCGGCGACATCAACGACTTCGAGTTCTCCGACACCGCGAAGATCCTGGAGGGTGACGGCGAGCTCTGGTCGGCGATCAAGTCGCTGCCGAAGAGCGAGCGTTACACCTACGACTACCAGGGCAACCAGCAGGTCCTGGACCAGATCCTGGTCAGCCCGTCGATCCGGCGGGCCTGCGACTTCGAGTACGACAGCGTGCACATCAACTCGGAGTTCAACGACCAGATCAGCGACCACGACCCGCAGGTGCTGCGCTTCGAGCCGTAAGCCCCGGTGAACTCCGGCTGGTTCAGGGCTGGTTGAACACGCCGTTCAGCCAGCCCTGCCACTCGCCCTCGCACTCCTTGATGTCGGAGTCGGGGGCGAAGTCGTGCAGCGAGACACCGACCGGGTGGCCCCAGTGGTTGCGCCCGAAGATCCGGGTGAGCCCGCGGTCGGTGCGCAGCCCGATGAAGTACTCGTTGCGGAAGTCGACCACGGCGTCGAAGGTGTCGGGTCCGTGGACGGTGAGCCGGGTGCCCGCCGCCACGTCCTCGCCGACCCCGAGCGCCCGCCCCACGACGGCGAGGGCGTCCGGCGCCTTGGACGCCTCGGGTCCGTCGAAGGTCGCGAAGGCGGCCGGCCTCGGCGCGAAGTGGACCAGGTACTCGCGCAGGGTGTGCAGATAGAAGTCGGTGTGCTTGGCGGCGCCGTCGTACTGGTTGTCCCAGTCGTCGACGAAGATCCCGCTGTGCACGTACCGCACCCAGGCCCGGCGGCCCTCGTCCCGCGGCTCGATGGTGTAGTCGAGCTGGTTGAGGGTCTGCTCGGAGATGCCGTCGACGTCCTCGACGCGGTTGGTGTAGCGGTGCGGCGGGGCCCAGGCGGTGACCGTGGACCCGAAGGGGCCCTTGCCCCCGGCACGCGGCTCGGGCGGCTCCATGGGCCACAGGTAGCCGTCGGTCCCGGTGGTGATCGCCGCCCAGACCTGCTCGGGGGTGGCGTCGACCTCGAACTCGCGGGCGATCTCGAACTCTTTGGACATGATCTACTCCAACTCGGTCTGCGGGGAAGGGGACTGGGGCTCTTTGAGCGTGGGATGGACGGCCACCACGATCCGGTGGTCCCGGCCGCCCTCGGCGTCGGGGGCGTCGTACTTGCGGATCAGGGCGCTGACTCCGGCCGTCAACTCCTCGATGAACGCGGCCCGTTCGGCGGCGGAGGCGAACCGCACCTCGCCGTCCAGCGCATAGGTGGCCAGCCGCTGGCGGGCCTTCGCGGCATCGGTGATCAGCTGCCCGACGT
The DNA here is from genome assembly GCF_058382285.1 of Streptomyces sp. LS-MS-L19. Lineage (NCBI taxonomy): Bacteria > Bacillati > Actinomycetota > Actinomycetes > Kitasatosporales > Streptomycetaceae > Streptomyces > Streptomyces sp. LS-MS-L19. Next base: position 2,331,690 of record NZ_JBYCLL010000001.1, read on the forward strand.
CCCGCACCAGCCGGGCGCCCAGCGCCAGCAGCCAGCGCGCGGAGAGCTGGTCGCGGAAGCGGTCCGGGTCGGGCTGCACGGCGGCGAGGGCCAGCGGGGAGATCACGTACGACGCCGCGGTCGCCCGCATCAGCCGCTCGGTGACGTTTCCCTTGCGGCGCTCCCCCGCGAGCTCGACCAGGCCGTGCCGCTCCAGTGCCTTGAGGTGGTAGTTCACCTTCTGCCGGGGCAGGCCGACCTGCCCGGCCAGCATGGCGGCCGAGGCGGGTCCGGCGGCCAGCTCGGCCAGCAGCCTCGCCCTTATGGGGTCCAGGGAGGCGGCTGCGGCCTCGGGGTCCTCGATCACGGTGACGTCCAGCATGGGTCCACCGTCTCACCGAAAACTTTTTTTGTCCAGGAGAGGGAAGTGTTCGGTGAGGGAGTCCGAAAGCGGTGGTCGTCGCCGTCCGCGTGGGTTCGACCGGCGGTTTCGGGAGACCCGCCGGTTCATGGACGAGCAGGCCGAGAACACCACGCCGGAAAGCCCCCTGGAGTTGCCCCGGCGGTCCTGGGCCGCCGTCACGAAACGCACCTTCAAGGAACTGCTCGACGACGAACTGGCCGACCGTGCGGCCGCGTTGACGTACTACGGCGTCCTGTCGCTGTTCCCCGCCCTGCTGGTCCTGGTGTCGCTCCTGGGGGTGGTGGGACAGCGCGCGACGGACAAGCTCCTCGACCACATCGGCGGCCTCGCGCCGGGGCCGGCCAGGGACATCCTGCGGGACGCGGTGGTCCAGCTCGGCGAGAGCGGGGGCACCGGAAGCGTCCTGGCGATCCTCGGACTGCTCGCCGCCCTGTGGTCGGCGTCCAGCTATGTCGCCGCGTTCATCCGTACGTCCAACGCCGTGTACGACCTGCCGGAGGGCCGTCCGGTGTGGAAGCTGACACCGCTGCGCCTCGCGCTGACCGTGACGCTGATGCTGATGCTGGCGGCGAGTGCGCTGATCGTGGTCTTCACGGGACCGCTCGCCGAACGGGCGGGCCGGGCGGTCGGGTTCGGCGACGCGGCGATCACGGCCTGGGGCATCGCCAAGTGGCCGGTGCTGCTGCTCCTGGTCGTCGGGATGATCGCCCTGCTGTACTGGGCGGCCCCCAACGTCCGTGGCCGCGGCTTCCGTTGGGTCTCCCCCGGCAGCGTCCTCGCCACGCTGCTCTGGCTCGCCGCGTCCGCCGGCTTCGCGCTCTACGCCGCCAACTTCGGTTCCTACAACAAGACCTACGGCACCCTCGCGGGCGCCATCGTGTTCCTCGTGTGGCTCTGGCTGACCAACCTGGCGATCCTGCTGGGCCTGGAGTTCGACGCGGAACTCGCCCGAGAGCGGGCCATCGCCTCCGGCGACCACGAGCCGACGGAGGAGCCCTACGTGGAACCCCGGGACACCCGCAAGTGGCCACCGAGACTACGGGCGGCACGAGCACGCCAGAAGTGACACCAGCCCCCGGCTCCCGCCCAGTACCCCGACCACCGAAACCCCGCGCGGGGCGCCCCCACCCGAGACCTGGACGCCCCACCTGCCGCGGGCCCGGGCTGACTCCCCGCCTGCCGCGGGCTCGAGAACCCCCACCGGCCGTCGGCCCGGGCATCCCGCCTCCCGCGGGCCGGGCACCCCGCCTCCCGTGAGCCGGGCACCCCGCCTCCCGTGGGCTCGCGCACCTCACCGACCGCGGGCCACGGCTCCCGACAGCAGGGGACCGGGCGCTGGTGCGCAAGGAGCGGCAGCAGCAGCGCTAGCGAGGGCAAGGGGAGCCGCCTACCGCCCGGCGGACCCCATCACCGAGACCCGAGCGGACCCACCGACAGCGCATCGACGCCCCCGACAGCCTTCCCCGGGCCGATGCTCCCGGCCGCCTACCGCCCGCAGGCCCCGGCCGCCGAGACCCCGAGCCGACCCACTGACTGCGCACCGACGCTCCCGACAGCCTTCCCGGGCCGATGCTCCCGGCCGCCTACCGCCCGCAGGCGCCGGCCGCCGAGACCCCGAGTGTTCCACCGCCCGTGGGCCAGCCAGGCGCCGACCGCCTTCCGCCCGGAGCCCACCACCACCGAACCCTGAGCGCCCCACGACCGCACCAAGGCCCGACCGCCAAGCCTCCGAAGCACCCCCACCGCCGTCGGCCCGTCTGCCCGTGTGCCCCCCCCACACAGCCGAACTCCCCGCCAACCGCATCAGCCGACGGGGAGTTCTCTCAGCGCGAGGGCAGGTGGTGCCTCACTTCTTCGGGTAGCGCCACGACACCACCGCGACCGCGATCACCGCCGCGCCCACGATCAGCGTCGGACGCGGGTGTCGTATCGCCGCCAGAACCAGGGGCCGGACCGGTCCCGGCACGCTGTGCTCCGCCCGGCGCTCCAGCTCGTGGCCGGTCCGGGTGGCCCCGCCCTGCGTGGCCTCACCCGCCCCCAGCGTCCCGTCCTGGACCTTGTGCCCGGCCTCCAGGGCACGGTCCTGGGCCTTGTGACCCGCCTGGACGGCCCGGTCCTGGACCTTGTGCCCGGCCTGCACGGCCCGGTCCTGGACCTTGTGGCCCGCCTGCGTGGCCTTGTCGTGCACGGTGTGCCCGGCCTGCGCGGCGGTGCTGCGCAGCTGCACCGTCATCGCGCCCGCCTTGTCCCTGAGGTCTGCCGCCCGGGCCCGGGCGCGCCCCTTCACGTCCATCTTTCCTGCCAACTCCTCCACCGTGTCGCCGAGTTCACTACGGGTCCGCTCGATCTGCCGCCGCAGTTCGTCAGGGCCCTTGGCCCCGGAAGGGGCGTGATCGCCGGTCGTCCTGTCCGTCATCGGTGCGCCCTTTCCTTGATCTCCTCGACATCGGCCTTGACGCTGTCGAGCGCCGCCTCCGGCGTGGGGGGCGTGGCCTGGCGCAGCTGTGCACGGCCGGTCGCCGCCAGCACCCCCGCGATCACGAACAGCACACCCGTCACGATGAGCGCCGCGGCCCAGACCGACAGCACCAGCGACAGCGCGGCGACGCCCGTGCCGGCCAGCGCGAGCAGTCCGGCGTAGGCGAAGGCGCCCGCGGCACCGAGCAGCCCGCCGCCCTTCCCGGCCCGCCGGCCTTTCTCGGTCAGCTCCTCCTTCGCGAGGGCGACTTCCTGTCGTACCAGCCGGGAAAGCTGTTCGGTGGCCTGTCCGACGAGTTCGCCCACCGAGTGGTGTTCGTCATGCGCCGGCCTGGGGGCCGTGGTTCCGGTCACGGGGCTCCGCCTCCTCTCGGTCGGAACACCCGGGTACCCGGCCCGGCCCCCGCTACCCCTGCGGTCCGCCGTCCGGGCCGCGCTCTCCGAGGCGGGCCAGCTGGCTCTGGAACCAGTCGAGCCGGGCCTGCAACAGGGCGGCCTCGGCGGCGAGTTCGGGCACGCCGAGTCCTTCGGGGGCGTCGAGGCCGGCCACGACCGCGGCCGCGGGACCCGCGATCACCCGCAGCCCCTCCCCCGCCAGCCGCGCGAACCCGGCGAGCGAGACGGCCGTACGACCTCGAAGGCAGGCCGCGCACGAGGGGGCGAGAGCCCGCCAGCCGGGCCGGCCCCAGCCGGCGTCGGCGAGCGCCGCCGCGACCGTGCCGCAGGCGCAGGGGCCGACGGTGGCGGTGCGCACCCGCTGGCGGGCGTAGCGGAAGCCGAGCTCGAAGCGGAGGTAGCGGCCGAGGACCAGGACGTCGAGGAGGACGGCCGTGCGGTGCTCGGCCGTGCACAGCAGTGCCTCGGCCGCGGCGCGGTCGTGCACGCAGTGGAAACCGCAGTCGCAGCGGCGGTTCGGCGCCCGGTGCCGCAGGCCGTACACGCAGGACGCGTCGGCCAGGACTCCGTACGGCAGCGCGCCGCCGAGCGACACACCGGTGAACCCGGCCCGGGTGCCGTCCTGGGACAGCACCGGGTGGGCGATCTTGTATCCGGTCGGCGGCTCCGCGGGGCGTTCCTCCGGAAGCCGCAGCCTCATCGGGCCGCCGGAACCTCTTCGGGAGCCTTCAGTTCCTTGATCTCCTCGGGAAGGTCGAGTTCGTCGTCCTGGATCTGCGGCCGCTCCTCGGCGACTCCGGTGGCCAGTGCCTTGCCGAGCTTCATGACGCCTCCCATACGCAGGGGTCCCTTATCGCCATGGTGACCCATGAGAGCCGTGATGGACATAGGGCCTTCGACCTCATGGTGAAGCTTCTCTTACCGGTATATAACAGAAGAATTAAGTGGAGCTTCACTGTCGCCGCGCCGAGACTACCCCCATGACGACTACGCCTCCTCCCTTCGGCCGCGCCCTGTGTGCCATGGTCACCCCCTTCACCGCGGAGGGCGCGCTCGATCTCGACGGCGCCCAGCGCCTGGCCGCGCACCTGGTCGCGCACGGCTGCGACGGCCTCGTCCTGTCCGGCACCACGGGCGAGTCGCCGACGACCACGGACGCGGAGAAGTCGGCGCTGGTGACGGCGGTCCGGGAGGCGGTGGGCGAGCGGACGTCGGTGGTGGCGGGCGTGGGCACCTTCGACACCCGGCACACCGTCGAACTGGCCCTGGCGGCCGAGAAGGCGGGCGCCGACGGGGTGCTGGTGGTGAGTCCCTACTACAGCAGGCCGCCGCAGGACGCGCTGGAGGCGCACTTCCGGGAGATCGCGGACGCCTCGGGCCTGCCCGTGATGCTGTACGACATCCCCGGCCGCACCGGCACCCGCATCGAACCGGAGACCATGATCCGGCTCGCCGGGCACCCCCGGATCGTCGCGGTCAAGGACTGCTCCTACGACCTCCTCGGCACCCAGAAGGTCCTGCACCGCACGGACCTCGCGTACTACGCGGGCTGCGACGAGCAGATCCTCGCGCTGTACGCGGTGGGCGGGGCGGGCTACGTCAGCACGGTGGCCAACGTGGTCCCGGACCGGATGCGGGCGATCCTCGACCTGTTCGAGGCGGGCGACACCCCCGTGTCCGCCCGCCTCCAACAGAGGGCCGTTCCGCTGATCGAGGCGATGATGGCGGCGGGCCTGCCCGGCACGGTCACCGCGAAGGCCCTGCTGAACGCGCTCGGTCTGCCCGCCGGCCCGGTCCGCGCCCCGCTGCGGCCCGCCGGCCGGGAGACGGCCGACGGGCTGCTGGCGGAGTACGAACGGCTCGTGGCCGCCTGATCGGGTCTCCGAAACCGCCTGATCAGGGCTGGGCGAACAGCGGCTCCCAGCGTCCGGCGTCCCCGTCGTTGCCCTCACGGAAGCCGCTGAGCGGGACCTCCTTGTCGCTGCCGATGGTGACCAGCACCAGCCGCTGGTGGAACTCGTTCTTGTCGTTCTTGCCGATGTCCCAGGCGATGAGCTGCTTGTTGCCCACCCAGGCGAGCAGTTGCTGGCCGCGTACCTCGGTCGGGTGACCGGTCTTCGCGTCGACGACGTACGACGACGTCTTCCACTTCTTGCCCGCGAAGTCCCCGGCGACGAGCCTGCCGTCGGGCGACAGACCGGCGTCCACGAACCACGACAGGTACGTGTAGCCCGCCGGCACGGAGACCTTCTTGCCCGTGAGGTCGTAGAACACATAGCCGGGCTGCATCGGGCTGCCCTCCCAGACGTGCCGGCCGTCGTCGGTGAGGGCGAAGTCCTGGCGGGAGTTCATGAAGGTGCCGCCCGTGGGGCCCCCGGGGAGGCCGCCGGTCTTGATCTCGGTCCAGGCAGCGTCCCCGGAGGCCACGTCGAGGACGTAGAAGCCGGTGCGGCTGGACGTCATGGGCTGACCCCACTCGACGTCGCCCTCCGCCTTGATCAGCCCGTCGGGGTTCTGGCTGTACGTCGTCGCGACCAGCTTGCGGCCGTCGCGGGAGAAGGAGAGCCCGGCAACACCGTGGTCGACCTTGATCCACCGCTCGACCTTGCCGGAGGTCAGGTCGAGCAGACCGATCCGGGAGGCGGGCAGGTCCCGTTCGAGGACGGCGGCCGTCCTCCCGCCGGGCGCGACCGCCACCCAGGACCAGTCCGGGGCCTTCTCGTACCTGCCGGTCCTCGGGTTCAGCAGGTGGTAGGTGCGCTGGGAGACCGCGGTGTCCGCGCTCTTCTTCACCGTCTCCGGGATGAAGTACCCGACGAGGGTCGTGCCTCCGACGGAGATCTCCTCGCGCGGCGGCGACTGGTCGGGGTGGGCCTTCGTCTTCTTCTCCACCACGACCCCGCCACCGCCCGAGGGCCGTACGTCGTCCTTGCCGGAGTCCATCAGCGGCATCGCCACTCCCACGGCGACCACGGCGACGGCGGCCGCGGCGGCGAGCGCGATCCTGCGGCTGCGGCGGCGCCGTCGCACGGCGAGCACCCGGTCCGCGAACCCCGCCGCGGCCGGCGGCTGCTCGGCGGCCTGCTCGCGCAGCGCGTCGCGCACGATGTCGTCGACGTTCACGGACGCACCTCCACGGGCGAGTAGTCACGGGAGTCCAGCCGCTCGGCGTCGGCGGGCCCGAGGGCGGCCAGTTCGGGTGCGAGTGAGCGCAGCCGGGCCAGCGAGCGGTGGGTGGTGGACCGCACGGTGCCGACCGAGCAGCCGAGCAGCCGGGCCACGTCGGCCTCGGGCAGGTCCTCGAAGTAGCGCAGCACCAGCACGGTGCGCTGCCGTGCGGTGAGCCGGGACAGGGCCTGGCGCATCACGAGGCGCAGTTCGGTGGCGGCGGCCGCGTCGGCCCGGCCCTCGCCGGCGCCCGCCGGTTCGGGCGGCTCGGCGACGCTGACCTCCCGGCGCGGCCACTTCAGCCGCCAGCGGCTGATCTGCTGGCGGTAGAGGACCTGACGTACGTACGCCTCGGGTTCGTCGATCTTCTGCCAGCGCCCGGCCGCCCGGACCAGGGCGTTCTGGAGCAGGTCCTCACCGGCGTACTGGTCTCCCCCGCACAGGAGGACGGCGGTCTTCAGCAGGGCGGACGACCTGCTGTCCACGAAGTCCCGGAAACTCTCCAGCCCTTCGGCATTCATCGTCACCTTCTCTTCCCCCGGCGGCGCGGATGCGCGGCCTCCGACCCTTGTGACGCGCGCGGGGCTCCCCCGCTATGCCGCGGACACAAAAAAAGTCGCCGCAGAGGTGAATCCTCTACGGCGACTTCGGCGCGGGTCAGTTCCAGGAGTACCCGTCGCCGATCAGCAGCAGGTGCTCCAGGACGTCCTCCATCGGGTCGTCCACCTGGCCGATGTTGACCAGGCCGACCCGGGGGCCGTTGTGGGAGGCGGTGTTGGTCTCGTCGGCACTCGCGGTCCCGGCGGCCATCCCGCAGGACATCCCCGCCAGGGCCAGCGCCCCGGCCCAGGCCCCCTTGCTCCTCATCACCCTCGTCACCCTCATCGGGCTCATCGCTGCGACCCCTCGTTCGTCGTCTCGGCCTCTGATCGGACTCTGCGTCCACCCGTTCATCTGCCGAAACGCCCGCGAGGTCACGCTGAGTAACTCGTAAGTGATCTTCGGGCGGCCCCGAGGGAGCTCAGTTGTGGCTGTGCAGGACGTCGTTGAGGCCGCCCCAGACCGCGTTGTTCGGGCGGGCCTCGACGGTGCCGGTGACCGAGTTGCGGCGGAAGAGGATGTGGGAGGCGCCGTTCAGCTCGCGGGCCTTGACGATCTGGCCGTCGGGCATGGTGACCCGGGTGCCGGCGGTGACGTAGAGACCGGCCTCGACGACGCACTCGTCGCCGAGCGCGATGCCGACGCCCGCCTCGGCGCCGATCAGGCAGCGCTCACCGATGGTGATGCGGACGTTGCCGCCGCCGGAGAGGGTGCCCATGGTGGAGGCGCCGCCGCCGATGTCCGAGCCGTCGCCGACCACGACGCCGGCGGAGATCCGGCCCTCGACCATCGACGTGCCGAGCGTGCCGGCGTTGAAGTTGACGAAGCCCTCGTGCATCACGGTGGTGCCGGCGGCGAGGTGCGCGCCGAGCCGGACGCGGTCGGCGTCGGCGATGCGGACGCCCTTGGGGGCCACGTAGTCGGTCATGCGCGGGAACTTGTCGACGCTCGTGACGGCGAGGTGCAGGCCCTCGGCGCGGGCGTTGAGGCGGACCTTCTCGACGTCGTCGACGGCGACCGGGCCGAGCGAGGTCCAGGCGACGTTGGGGAGGAGGCCGAAGATGCCGTCCAGGCTCTGGCCGTGCGGCTGGACCAGGCGGTGCGAGAGCAGGTGCAGCCGCAGGTAGGCGTCGTGCGTGTCGAGCGGCTTCTCGTCCAGGGAGGCGATGACCGTACGGACCGCGACCACCTCGACACCACGGCGGGCGTCCGGACCGATCGCCTTCGCGGCGCCTTCGCCGAGCAGCTCCACGGCCTTGTCGGCGGACAGCCGCTCGGTGCCGGCGGGCCCCGGCTCGGCGGTCAGCTCGGGAGCGGGGAACCAGGTGTCGAGAACGGTGCCGTCGGCGGCGACGGTGGCGAGGCCTGCGGCGATGGCGCCGGTGATACGGGGAGCAGTCGTGTCGGTCATGAGGGCAACCTAACCGCCGGGGGGCGCACGAGGCGAACCCGCACGCGGGCCGTCTCAGAGGTCGGGCGGTACGCCGTACCGACGGGGAACGCCGAGGTTCGCCGGTGTGTGTGACACCCGGCCGGGATCCCCACTCCCGGCGAGGATCACCCCCTCCCCGCCGGAATCACCCGCGCCAGCATCTCCCGCGCATACCCCTCGTCGTACGGCACCCCCGTCAGCAGCACCTGGAGGCAGATGCCGTCGGTCAGGGCGACCAGGGCCCGTGCCGTGACCGGGTCCGTGCGGTGGGCGAGGCGGGCGGCGAGGTCGTCGGCCCACTCGGCGGCGACCGGGCGCAGGGCGGGGCGGCGCAGGGCGGCGAGGTAGAGCTCGTACTCCAGCTCGACGCCGGTGCGGTCGCCGCCGAGCCACTCGCCGAGGACACGGGCGAGGTCGGCGGCGAGGTCACCGCCGGGACCGTCCAGCGCCCCGTGCGCGGCGACCACCTTGGCGAAGCCCTCGCTGGCCTGGCGCAGCGCGGCGACCATCAGCTCGTCGAGGCTCTTGAAGTGGTACGTCGTCGAACCGAGCGGCACATCGGCCTCGGCGGCGGCACTGCGGTGACTGAGCCCCGCGAGGCCCTTCTCGCCGACGACCCGGATCGCCGCGTCGATGATCCGCTGCCGGCGCTCGGGGTCGTAGCGCCGGGCCATCAGTGCGCCCCGCCCAGGTTCAGCACCACGACCCCGACGATGATCAGCGCGATCCCGGCGGCCTTGGTGACGGTCATCCCCTCTCCGAGGAAGAGCATCCCGATGGTGGCGATGGTCGCGGTGCCCACCCCGGCCCAGATCGCGTAGGCGGTGCCGACCGACACCGTCTTCAGGGTCTGCGCGAGCAGCGCGAAGGACAGGACGTAGCCGAGCACGGTCAGAGCCGAGGGTCCGAGCCGGCTGAAGCCCTCGGTGTACTTCATGGCCGTGGTCGCCGCGACCTCGGCTGCGATGGCTCCGGCAAGGAGCAGGTATCCCATGTGTACAAGCGTACATAACCCCGAACACGGGAAGCCTCGGAGCCGGTTGAGAAGTCGATGTGGAAACGGTTCGATTCAAAGGGCTGCTCACAACCCCCGGTAACCACTACTGTTCCCTCCGGAACCACATGTGTTTCACCTTTCACCTACCGCGCCACCACAGCAGCGGCCGTCGCACACCCGCGCCGCGCCGGAGGAACAGCGCATGCCCGAAGACAAGTCCCAGCCGCCCCAGGACCGCCCCTGGGAGAACGGCTGGACACTGGACACCTCCCGCACGCCCGGCACCAGACGGCTCTATCTGGCCGGCGCGCTGGCGGTGGCCACGATCGTCGCCTGCGTGGCGGCGATAGCCGCGACCGACAACGAGGACGACGTCCGGTCGAAGTCCGCGCGGGACGGGGGATCCGGTCTGATCTCCTTCTCCTCGCAGCCCGCGACGACCCTCCCCCCGGAGGGCGACAGCGGCCTCTCGTCGGTCTCCCCCACTCCCCAGGGCCCCCGGCAGCAGGGCACCGGCCCGACCGTCGCGGTCACGACCACCCCGAAGCCGCCCAAGTCCACGCCGTCCAAGGGCAGTCCGGCGAAGCCGCAGCCGTCGGTGACGTACCGCTCGGTCCGCGCGGTCAACTACCCCGACCGCTACTGGCATGTGACCCAGTACTACGTGGCCCTGGACCCGGTCCGCGGCTCGGAGTCCCGCGAGGACTCGACCTTCAAGCAGGTCAAGGGCCTGGCGAACGCCTCGTGTTACTCCTTCACCACGCACGACGGCAAGTACCTGCGCCACAGCAACTTCGTGCTGCGCGCCGCCCGTGACGACGGCTCGTCCCTCTTCGAGCAGGACGCCACGTTCTGCCCCCGTGACTCGCCCTCCTACGCCGGCGCCAAGATGCTGGAGTCGGTCAACTACCCCGGCTACTTCCTGCGCCACGAGAACTTCGTGGTCCGCCTCGAACGCTTCGAGTACAGCTCCCAGTACATCGCCGACTCGTCGTTCCAGTTGGTGGGCGGGCTGGCCTGAGCATGCGGAAGGGGCCGCGGCACACGGCCACGGCCCCTTCCGGACACCGGTCGGACTCGCTCAGACGTTGAACCCCAGCGCCCGGAGCTGCTCCCGTCCGTCGTCCGTGATCTTGTCCGGGCCCCACGGCGGCATCCACACCCAGTTGATGCGGAGTTCGCTGACGAGGCCGTCCGTGGCGGACTTGGCCTGGTCCTCGATGACGTCCGTCAGCGGGCAGGCCGCCGAGGTCAGCGTCATGTCGAGGGTCGCGATGTTCGCGTCGTCGATGTGGATGCCGTAGATCAGGCCGAGGTTGACCACGTCGATGCCCAACTCGGGGTCGACGACGTCGTACAGCGCCTCGCGGATCTCTTCCTCGGAGGCCGGCTTCATCTCAATGGTCTCGCTCATGCCGTCTTCCTTTCGGCGTCGGCGTCCAGCGCCTGGGCCGTCGCGTCCTTCCACGCCATCCAGCTGAGGAGGGCGCACTTGACCCGGGCCGGGTACTTGGAGACACCGGCGAACGCGACCGCGTCCTCCAGCACCTCCTCCATCGCGTCGTCGGGCTCGATCTTTCCCTTGGACTGCATCAGCTCCAGGAAGGTCTCCTGGATCTTCTGCGCCTCCGCCAGGTCCTTGCCGACCAGCAGGTCGTTCAGCACGGAGGCCGACGCCTGACTGATCGAGCAGCCCTGGCCCTCGTACGAGACGTCCTCGATGGTCGTGCCGTCGTACTTCACGCGGAGGGTGATCTCGTCGCCGCACGTGGGGTTCACGTGGTGTACCTCGGCGTCGCCGTCCCTCAGACCACGCCCGTGCGGGTGCTTGTAGTGGTCCAGGATGACTTCCTGGTACATCGAATCAAGCTTCACGACTCAGCCAGCTCCTCAGCCGAAGAAGTTCCGTACGTGCTCCAGCCCGTCGACCAGTGCGTCGATCTCGGCAGGCGTGGAGTACAGATAGAACGACGCTCGCGTGGTCGCAGGAATTCCGTACCGCAGGCAGACCGGCCGCGCGCAGTGGTGGCCGACCCGGACCGCGATGCCCTCCTCGTCGAGGACCTGGCCCACGTCGTGGGGGTGGATGTCGCCGAGCGTGAAGGAGATCGCCGCGCCCCGGTCCTCGGCCGTGGTCGGGCCGATGATCCTGAGGTCCGGGACCTGCGTGAGGCGCTGGACGGCGTACTCGGTCAGCGCGTGCTCATGGGCGAGGATCTTGTCCATGCCGATCGACTGGAGGTAGTCGATCGCCGCGCCCAGCCCGACCGCCTGCGCGATCGGGGGCGTGCCCGCCTCGAACTTGTGCGGGGCGGGAGCGTAGGTCGACGAGTGCATCGACACGGTCTCGATCATCTCGCCGCCGCCGAGGAACGGGGGCAGGTCCTCCAGGAGTTCCTGCCGGCCCCACAGCACGCCGATGCCGGTCGGACCGCACATCTTGTGGCCGGTGAAGGCCACGAAGTCGGCCTGGAGGGCCTGCACGTCTATCGGCATGTGCGGCGCCGCCTGCGAGGCGTCGATGCAGACCAGCGCACCGACCTCCTGCGCCCGGCGGATGATCGTCTCGACCGGGTTGACCGTGCCCAGGATGTTGGACACCAGCACGAAGGAGACGATCTTCGTCTTCTCGGTGATGATCTCCTCGATGTTGGACAGGTCGAGCCGGCCGTCGTCGGTCAGGCCGAACCACTTCAGCTTCGCGCCGGTGCGCTGCGAGAGCAGCTGCCACGGCACGATGTTGGAGTGGTGCTCCATCTCGGTGATGACGATCTCGGTCTCGGAGTCCACGCGGTAGGGCTCGTCGGCCCAACCGAGCATGTTCGCCACGAGGTTGAGGGACTCGGAGGCGTTCTTGGTGAAGATCACCTCGTCGCGCGAGGGCGCGTTGATGAAGGAGGCGACCTTGTCGCGCGCTCCCTCGTACAGCGCCGTGGCCTCCTCGGCGAGCACATGCACACCGCGGTGGACGTTGGCGTTGTAGCGCTCGTAGTACTCGCTCAGGGCGTCCAGCACCTGGCGCGGCTTCTGCGAGGTCGCCGCGTTGTCCAGGTAGACGAGCTTCCGGTCGTCGTGGACCAGTCGGTCCAGGATCGGGAAGTCCTTGCGGATCGCCTCGGTGTCGAGGAGGCCCGGCAGCTGTGTCACTCGGATGCGCCACCCTTCGTGTAAGCCTCGTAGCCCTCGTTCTCCAGCTTGTCGGCGAGCTCGGCACCGCCGGACTCGACGATCTTGCCGCCCGCGAAGACGTGCACGTGGTCGGGCTTGATGTAGCGCAGGATGCGCGTGTAGTGCGTGATCAGCAGGGTGCCGACCTCACCGGTCTCACGGACGCGGTTGACGCCCTCGGAGACGACCCGGAGCGCGTCGACGTCGAGGCCGGAGTCGGTCTCGTCGAGGATCGCGATCTTCGGCTTGAGGAGCTCCAGCTGGAGGATCTCGTGGCGCTTCTTCTCACCGCCGGAGAAGCCCTCGTTGACGTTGCGCTCGGCGAAGGAGGGGTCCATGTTGAGGCGCTCCATGGCCTCCTTGACCTCCTTCACCCAGGTGCGCAGCTTGGGGGCCTCGCCGCGGATGGCGGTGGCGGAGGTGCGCAGGAAGTTGGAGACCGAGACGCCGGGGACCTCGACGGGGTACTGCATCGCCAGGAACAGGCCCGCGCGGGCGCGCTCGTCGACCTCCATCTCCAGGACGTCCTCGCCGTCGAGGGTGACGGTGCCGCCGGTGATGGTGTACTTCGGGTGACCCGCGAGGGAGTAGGCGAGCGTCGACTTGCCGGAGCCGTTGGGGCCCATGATGGCGTGCGTCTCGCCCTGCTTCACGGTCAGGTCGACGCCCTTGAGGATCTCCTTCGTGGCGTTGTCGGCCTCGACGGTGACGTGCAGGTCTCGGATTTCAAGCGTTGCCATGGGTGCCTCAGGACTCCTGGGTGAGGGAGACGAGCACGTCGTCCCCTTCGATCTTTACGGGGTATACGGGGACGGGGCGCGTCGCGGGAAGGCCGGACGGCTTGCCGGTGCGCAGGTCGAAGCTGGAGCCGTGCAGCCAGCACTCGATCTGGCAGTCCTCCACCTCGCCCTCGGAGAGCGAGACGTTCGCGTGCGAGCAGATGTCGTGGATCGCGAACACCTCCCCCTCGGTCTGCACGACGGAGACCGGCGTGCCGTCGAGTTCCACCCGCTTCGGGGTGTCCTCCTCCAGCTCGCTCAGCCCGCAGGCGCGTACGAAAGCCATCAGACGGTGGCCTCCAGCTCCTCGTCGATCTTCACGAGAAGTCGCTCTTCGATGTCGTCGACACCGATCTGCTGGACCAGCTCGGCGAAGAAGCCGCGGACCACCAGACGGCGGGCCTCGTCGGCCGGGATGCCGCGGGCCATCAGGTAGAAGAGCTGCTCGTCGTCGAAGCGGCCGGTCGCACTCGCGTGGCCGGCGCCGACGATCTCGCCGGTCTCGATCTCCAGGTTCGGCACGGAGTCGACGCGGGCGCCGTCGGTGAGGACGAGGTTGCGGTTCATCTCGTACGTGTCGGTGCCCTCGGCCTTGGCCTCGATGAGCACGTCGCCGATCCACACCGCGTGCGCGTCGTCGCCCTGGAGCGCGCCCTTGTAGACGACGTTGGACTTGCAGTGCGGGGCGTTGTGGTCGACCAGGAGGCGGTGCTCCTGGTGCTGGCCCTTGTCGGTGAAGTAGAGCCCGAACAGCTCGGCCTCGCCGCCGGTGCCGGCGTAGGAGACGCGCGGGTGCAGCCGTACGAGATCGCCGCCGAAGGTGACGACGACGGACTTGAAGGACGCGTCCCGGCCGATCAGCGCGTTGTGCTGGGCCACGTGGACGGCCTTGTCGTCCCAGTCCTGGACGGAGACGACGGTCAGCTTGGCGCCGTCGCCCAGGATGTAGTCGACGTTGGCGGCGAGCACCGCGTCACCGGTGTGGTCGATGACGACGACGGCCTCGGCGAAGGCCCCGAGCTCGACGACCTGGTGGCCGTAGCGGACCCCGCCCTCGCCGTGCACGGCGATGCGGATCGGCTCGGTGAGGACCGTCTCCTTGGGGACGGTGACCACGCCGGCCTTCTCGAACGCCGAGTACGCCTGGGCGGCGACGCGGTCCACCGGGGTGCCGGCCCTGCCGATCCGGGCGTCGTCACGGTCCACGGTCTCGACGGTGACGCCCTCGGGGGCCTGCACGTCCACCGTCACGCCGGCGCCGGTGGCGACCGCGGTGCCGTCGTGCAGCCCGCGCAGGCGCTCCAGCGGGGTGAACCGCCACTCCTCCTCACGGCCGTGCGGGACGGGGAAGTCCTGCACGTCGAAGGAGGGGGGCGCGCTCATGCGCGTGGCGACGGTCGACTCGGCGGCCACCGCGATCGAGCCGGCGGTGGTGCTGCCCACCGGGATGTTCTGAGCCTCAGCCATGGCTGTCGGTCTGCTCTCTTCCTACGTAAGTGACTGGATGGAGACGGCGGTCGCTTAGCCGACCGCGCCTTCCATCTGGAGCTCGATCAGCCGGTTGAGCTCGAGCGCGTACTCCATCGGCAGCTCCTTCGCGATGGGCTCGACGAAGCCGCGCACGATCATGGCCATCGCCTCGAACTCGGAGAGACCGCGGCTCATCAGGTAGAAGAGCTGGTCCTCGGA
Organism: Streptomyces sp. LS-MS-L19; assembly: GCF_058382285.1. Taxonomy (NCBI): domain Bacteria; kingdom Bacillati; phylum Actinomycetota; class Actinomycetes; order Kitasatosporales; family Streptomycetaceae; genus Streptomyces; species Streptomyces sp. LS-MS-L19. The sequence goes on from NZ_JBYCLL010000001.1 coordinate 2,346,800, forward strand.
GACCTTGGAGACGGTCGCCTCGTGGCCCATGGACACGTCGTCCTCACGGACGTCCACGTAGGGGTACGTGTCGGAACGGGAGATGGTGTCGACGAGCAGCGCGTCGCACAGCACGTTGGACTTGGATCCGGCGGCGCCCTCACCGATCTCGACGAGACCGCGGTAGGACGTACGACCGCCGCCGCGCGCCACCGACTTGGAGACGATGTTGGAGGAGGTGTTCGGCGCCATGTGGACCATCTTGGAGCCGGCGTCCTGGTGCTGGCCCTCGCCCGCGAAGGCGATGGAGAGGGTCTCACCCTTGGCGTGCTCGCCCATCAGGTAGACGGCCGGGTACTTCATGGTGACCTTGGAGCCGATGTTGCCGTCGATCCACTCCATGGTCGCGCCCTCGTACGCCACGGCGCGCTTGGTGACCAGGTTGTAGACGTTGTTCGACCAGTTCTGGATGGTCGTGTAGCGGCAGCGGGCGCCCTTCTTCACGATGATCTCGACGACCGCGGAGTGCAGGGAGTCCGACTTGTAGATCGGCGCCGTACAGCCCTCGACGTAGTGGACGTAGGCGTCCTCGTCGACGATGATCAGCGTCCGCTCGAACTGGCCCATGTTCTCGGTGTTGATCCGGAAGTAGGCCTGGAGCGGGATCTCGACGTGCACGCCCTTCGGCACGTAGATGAAGGAACCGCCGGACCACACCGCGGTGTTCAGCGACGCGAACTTGTTGTCGCCGACCGGGATGACGGTGCCGAAGTACTCCTTGAAGAGCTCCGGGTGCTCCTTGAGGGCGGTGTCGGTGTCCAGGAAGATGACGCCCTGCTCCTCCAGGTCCTCACGGATCTGGTGGTAGACGACCTCGGACTCGTACTGGGCCGCGACACCGGCGACGAGGCGCTGCTTCTCCGCCTCGGGGATGCCGAGCTTGTCGTACGTGTTCTTGATGTCCTCGGGCAGGTCCTCCCAGGACTCCGCCTGCTTCTCCGTGGAGCGCACGAAGTACTTGATGTTGTCGAAGTCGATGCCGGAGAGGTCCGAGCCCCAGTTCGGCATGGGCTTCTTGTCGAACAGGCGCAGACCCTTGAGGCGGAGCTTGGTCATCCACTCCGGCTCGTTCTTCTTCGCGGAGATGTCGCGCACGACTTCCTCGCTCAGACCGCGCTTCGCAGAGGCGCCGGCTTCGTCGGAGTCGGCCCAGCCGTATTCGTACTTGCCCAGACCCTCGAGCTCAGGGTGGGCAGTCTCCGTGGGGAGAGTCATGCGGGGTTCCTCCCGGCCGTGCTTGCGGATGCGTTATGAGACATGTGGGAAATCTTGGGGATGAACGTCGTGCAGACGCCGTCGCCGTGCGCGATGGTCGCCAGTCGCTGGACGTGCGTGCCGAGGAGCTGGGAGAAGATCTCCGTCTCGGCGTCGCACAGCTGCGGGAACTTCTCCGCGACATGGGCCACCGGGCAGTGGTGCTGGCACAGCTGCTCGCCGACCGGTGCGCTCCGCGCCGTAGCAGCGTACCCGTCCGCGCTCAGGGCCTTGGCCAGGGCTTCGGTGCGCTCCTCGGGGGCGGCGGTCTCGACGGCCTTGCGGTACACCTCGGCCTGCGCGGCGATCCTCGCGCGCGCGAAGGCGACGACCGCCTCGTCCCCGCCGAACCGCTCCTGGATCCAGGCCAGGGCGTCCGCGGCGAGCTTGTCGTAGGACTGGTCGAAGGCGTCCCGGCCGCAGTCGGTGAGCGCGAAGACCTTGGCGGGCCGGCCGCGCGTCCGCGCCCCGTACACCCGCTGCTCCCGCGCCTCCACGACCTCGTCGGCCACCAGGGCGTCCAGATGACGCCGTACGGCCGCGGGGGTGAGCCCCAGCCGCCCGGCCAGCTCGGTGACGGTCGACGGGCCGTGGTCCAGGATGGATCGCGCGACGCGGTTGCGGGTGGACCGCTCACCGGTCGCGAGCTCCTCCTGAGGGGCCCCCGTGGGGGTCTCCCGAGCCTCGCCGACGTTTTTCACAACGCCATTGTTGCGTAATTCCTCAGGACCGGGCAAGCCGCGCCCGGTCCGAGGGACGGTGCCCTGCATCACTTAGGCATCCCTAACCTGACCTGCGCAAACGATCTTTGATCGATCAAACCGGTGGCGCCCGGCGGTCCTGTCAGGGACACTCCCGAACCATGCCGACACCACCTCCCACCGGCCCACTTGTCACCCGCGACGCCCTCGCCGGGCAGCTGAGCGAGCTGGGTGTCAGAAGCGGCGAGACCCTCCTCGTGCACTCCTCCCTGAGCGCCCTCGGCTGGGTCTGCGGAGGTTCCGTCGCGGTGGTCCAGGGACTTTTGGACGCCCTCGGCCCGGACGGCACCCTCGTGGTCCCCACCCAGACCGGCGACCTCTCGGACCCGGCGGTGTGGAGCAACCCGCCGGTGCCGGAGGACTGGTGGCCGACGATCCGCGCCACCATGCCCGCCTACGACCCCCTCGTCACGCCCTCGCGCGGGGTGGGCGTGATCCCGGAGACCGTGCGCACCTGGCCCGGCGCCCTGCGGAGCGCGCACCCGCAGACCTCCTTCGCGGCGATAGGCCCCCGCGCGCATGCGGTCCTGGACGGCCACGCCGTGGACTGCCGCCTCGGCGAGCACAGCCCGCTGGCCCGCCTGGAAGCCCTCCACGCGCGCGTGCTGCTCCTCGGCGCGGGCTACGACACCTGCACGAGCTTCCATCTCGCCGAGTACCGGACACCGGCCCCGCGGGTGAAGGTCGGGCGCCCCGGACCGGACGGCTGGGAGGTGGTCACGGAGGTGTCGATCACCTCGGACCGCTTCGACGAACTCGGGTACGACTTCGAGCGGGACACCGGGGTCGTCGTACGGGGAAGGGTGGGCGCGGCCGAGGCCCGGCTGTTCCCGGTGGCGGACGCCGTGCGGTACGCGCAGCGGTGGCTGTCGCTGCACCGCTCACAGGAGGACGTGCCCGGGAATGCGCTGGGTGGAGATCCTGCACCCGCCCGTCGGTCGCGCGGTCGGCGAACCTAGACTCGGGCCCATGCGAAGCGAGCCCGTGGTCCAGGTCCACGCCCTGGTGAAGCGGTACGGCACGAAGACCGCCGTGGACGGCCTCGACCTGGTGGCCCGGGCGGGCGTGACCGCCGTACTCGGACCCAACGGCGCCGGCAAGACGACGACCGTCGAGACCTGCGAGGGCTACCGGAAGCCGGACTCCGGCACGGTCCGGGTCCTGGGCCTCGACCCGGTGCGCCAGGCACGTGAGCTGCACCCGAGGATCGGCGTGATGCTCCAGTCCGGGGGCGTGTACTCGGGCGCCCGGGCCGACGAGATGCTCCGGCACGTGGCCCGCCTGCACGCGCACCCGCTGGACGTGGACGCGCTGATCGAGCGCCTGGGCCTGGACGGTTGCGGCAGGACGACGTACCGCAGGCTGTCCGGCGGCCAGCAGCAGCGCCTGGCGCTGGCCATGGCGGTGGTGGGCCGCCCCGAGCTGGTGTTCCTGGACGAGCCGACCGCGGGCCTGGACCCGCAGGCCCGCCGCGCGACCTGGGACCTGATCCGGGATCTGCGGACGGACGGCGTCTCGGTGATCCTCACCACGCACTACATGGACGAGGCCGAGCAGCTCGCCGACGACGTGGCGATCATCGACGGCGGCCGGGTCATCGCCCAGGGCACCCCCGAGGAGCTGTGCCGGGGCGGCGCCGAGAACACCCTGCGCTTCACGGGCCGCCCCGGCCTCGACGTGGGGTCGCTGCTCAAGGCCCTCCCGGCGGACTGCACGGCGGCGGAGCTGACCCCCGGCTCCTACCGGGTCGTCGGCAAGGTCAACCCCCAACTCCTGGCCACGGTGACGTCCTGGTGCGCCCAGCACGGCGTCATGCCGGAGAAGATCTCGGTGGAACGGCACACCCTGGAAGACGTCTTCCTGGAACTGACGGGCAAGGAGCTGCGCGCGTGACGGTGGGTACCTACGCCCCGAAGCCGGGAGCGGCCCCCCTGGGCCGCATGATCACCACCCAGGCGGCGCTGGAGACCAGGATGCTCCTGCGCAACGGTGAGCAACTGTTGCTGACGGTGGTGATCCCGACCCTGCTCCTGCTGCTCTTCAGCTCGGTGGACATCGTCGACACGGGAGCCGGCAAGTCGGTGGACTTCCTGACCCCCGGCATCCTGGCCCTGGCGGTCATGTCTACGGCCTTCACGGGCCAGGCGATCGCCACCGGCTTCGAACGCCGCTACGGAGTCCTCAAGCGCCTGGCCAGCTCCCCCCTCCCCCGCTGGGCGCTGATGACGGCCAAGACGGCGTCGGTCCTGGTGACGGAGATCCTGCAGGTCCTGCTCCTGACGGCGATCGCCTTCGCCCTGGGCTGGTCCCCGCACGGCAACCCGCTCTCCGTCCTCCTGCTCCTGATCCTCGGCACCGCGGCCTTCTCGGGCCTGGGCCTGCTGATGGCAGGCACCCTGAAGGCGGAAGCCACGCTGGCCGCGGCGAACCTGGTCTTCCTCCTCCTCCTGGTCGGCGGCGGAGTGATCGTCCCCTTGTCCAAGTTCCCTCCCGCCGCCCAGGACGTACTCGCCCTCCTCCCGATCTCAGCCCTGTCGGACGGCCTGCGCGACGTACTGCAGCACGGGGCGGGGGTGCCGTGGGGGGATCTGGGGATCCTGGCGGTGTGGGGGGTCGTGGGGCTGGCGCTGGCCGGGAAGTTCTTCCGCTGGGAGTGACTTCCGCAGGGAGTGACGGGACGCGGGAGACCGGAGGCCGCCCGGCTCAGGGCCGAGGCGGACCGGATCCGGCGGTCCCTGTGACCGATGCCTCAGGGGCCACGGACCGGAAACCACGACCCTCGTGAAACCGTGCACAAGCAACGCCCCTACGATGGACGGCGTGCCAAACGTGACCCGCGCCGACGCCGTAGCGGCCGTCCGCAACCCCCTCGCCTTCATCGCCACCCGCTGGACCCCCACCCCCCGGACGGTTCAGCGGGCGGCGCTCGCCGCGCTCGTGATGGCCGTCGTCATCGTGGTCACCGGTGGGGCCGTGCGGCTGACCGGGTCGGGGCTCGGGTGTCCGACCTGGCCCAAGTGCACGGACGACTCGCTGACCGCGACCAGCGCGATGGGGGTGCACGGGGCCATCGAGTTCGGCAACCGGATGCTCACCTACGTGCTGTGCGCGGCCGTCGGCTGGGCCATCATCGCGGCCCGCAGCGAGAAGCCCCGCCGTCGCAGCCTCACCCGGCTGGGCTGGGCGCAGTTCTGGATCGTGATGAGCAACGCGATCCTCGGCGGCATCGTCGTGCTGGTGGGTCTCAACCCGTACACCGTCGCCGCCCACTTCGTCGCGACCACCGCCCTGATCACGGTCGCCACCGTCATGTGGCAGCGCACCCGCGAGGGCGACTCGGCACCCCGCCCGTTGGTCGGCAAGCCCGTGCAGCAGCTGGTCTGGTTCATGGTCGCGGCCGCCGCCCTGCTGATCCTCGTCGGCACCGTGGTGACCGGCGCCGGGCCGCACGCCGGTGACTCCAGCGAGGTCGAGCGGATGCCGCTGGACTGGGAGACGGTGGCCAAGGCGCACGCGGTCCTCGCCTGGATCGTGGTGTCACTGACCTTCGCCCTGTGGTTCATCCTCAAGGCGGTCGACGCCCCCAAGGGCCCCCTGCACCGCACCCGCGACCTCTTCCTGGTCCTCCTCTCCCAGGGCGTCATCGGCTACGTCCAGTACTTCACCGACCTGCCCGAGTTCCTGGTCGGCCTGCACATGCTCGGCTCGGCCCTGGTGTGGATCGCGGTGCTTCGCGTCCTGCTGGCCCTGCGGGAGCGAGCCGAGGGCGAGCTGCCCGAGGTGCCCGCTCAGCCGTACGCCGCCACGAGTTCGTCGATCGCCGGGCCCAGGTAGTTCCGGGTCAGCTCGGCCCGGTTCGCCGGGGCGGGCCCTGGATCGCCGTAGCGGCGGCCACGGATGTCCGCCACCACCTCCACCGGTGCCCCGAGCCCGGGCAGCAGCTCCAGCGCCTCCCGCTTCGAGATCAGCCGGCCCTCGCGCAGGGTCACGCTCGCGCGGGCGAACGTCAGCAGGCCCAGGTCGACCCACACGTCCCGGGTCCACAGCGGGGCGTTGTCGAGGGCCGGGCGCCAGAAGTCCCGCTGGTCGCGGACCACGAAGTCGGCCAGCTCCCGGTCCGTCACCGGGGGCAGCAGGTCCGCCGGCGGCTTCCCGTGCAGGACGCGTCCGAAGTCGTGCAGCTCCCGCCGGGTCACGGGCGTGACCGGCCGCTTGAAGAGTTCCTCGTGCGCCCAGGTGAGGTGGCGTCGGCCCGGGTCGGCCGCGGGGGTCAGATACGTGCAGTGCAGCTGCCCGGCCAGCGGTTCCGCCCGCAGCCGCGCGTGCAGCATGGCCAGCCGCCACACCGTACGCGGCCCCACCGAGTCGAGTACGGCGATCAGGTCCAGGTCGCTGCGGCCCTCCTGGTAGTCGCCGCCGGCCAGCGAGCCGTGCGCCCAGACGGCGACGGGAGAGAGCGGGGCCAGGCCGGCGAGGAAGCGGTCCAGTAACACCTCGGTCTGCATGGACCTCATCCTGGACACGTCACTCCAGTCCGTACACCCTGCGCGCGTTCCCCGCAGCGATCAGCCCCGCCACCCGCTGTGCGTCCGCCAACGACCAGGAGCCCTCCGCGACCCAGCCGCCCAGCACCCGGGCCAGCGCCTCCCGGAACAGCCGGGCGCCCACCACATGCAGTTCGGGCAGGCTGTGGGCCCCGCTGGAGAAGACGATCTTGCCGAAGGGGGCCAGCTCCAGGATCTCCGCGAGGACGGTCGCCGCGCGGGCGCCGGTACGCACCAGGGCGGCGCCGGAGTCGGCGTAGACGTGCGGGAAGACCCCGGCGAGATGGGCGGCGTGCCGGTGGTACGGGTAGCTGTGCAGCAGGACGAGGTCGGTGCCCAGACCCGCGGTGGCCCGGACGAAGTCGGTGAGCAGGACGGGGTCGGTGCGGTCGATGCGCAGGCCCGGTTCGCCGAGCCCGGCGTGCAGCTGGAGGGGCAGTCCGGAGGCGACCGCGATCCACAGCAGGTGTCGTAGCAGCACGGGATCGGACAGTTCGCCGCCCACCCGGCGGCCCGCCAGCCACCGGCCCGCGGCGCCCCGCACCTCGCCGGGGCCCGGCGGCTCGGGGGCGAGCGCGAGACCGTGCCGTACGCCCGCCACCGACGTGAAGGCGACCGCGTTCGCGGCCGCGCCGTGCACGGACTCGGCGAGGTTGGCGAGGAAGGACTCGACGGTGCCGGAGGTGTCGGCGACCTGTTCGGCGAGGAGTTCCAGGCGGACGATCTCGCGGGTCTCGGCGGCGGCGGTGGAGGCCAGTTCGGTGGGCCCGGTGAGGTCGCCGGGCAGTCCGGTGTCGACCAGATAGGTCGTGATGCCGCTGCCCCGCAGCAGCCTGCGGCCCGACTCCAGGACGCCCAGTTCGCGGCGCCGGGCCAGGTAGCGGGCGGGCGGACAGTGCGGTTCCAGGCCCAGTAAGGGCGGGCACCAGCGTCGTACGGCGAAACCCGTCTGGGTGTCGAACAGGGTGGTGCCCGGCGCGGGCGGGCCCTCGGTGCGGGCCAGCTGGGCCTCGAAGGTGCCGAGGCCCAGCTCCGTTCTCAGTACGCCGTGGCAGTACTGGTCCACGAGGGACGGCGTTTCGATCATCCGGGCTCCCCGTCTGGACCGTGTGGGCTACTCACAGGTCCTAACGGGTGAACCGGGTGTCAGGTGTTGGGGACGCACACCCCATGTGAAAGGGGGACGGGTCTCAGCCGTTCGAGGGGCCGCCGACCTGGATGCCCGCCATGCGGCTCCACTCGTACGGCCCCGTCTTCACCTTGGCCGCGAACTCGCCGTCGAAGTTCTCGTGGACGGTGATGCCGGCCTTCTCGACGGCCTTCTCGGCGATCTCGTACGAGGGGGCCACCAGGTCGCCCCAGCCGCCGTCCTCGCCGACGAGGACGATGCGGGTGCCGCGCTCGCCGATGTAGGCCAGCTGGCCCTCGGCGCCGCCGTGCTCCTTGGAGAAGGCGCTGATCTGCTGGGCGAGCCGGGCGACCCTGCGCTCGGCCTTCGCGTCAACCTGCTGCGTGTCTGCCATGACCAGGATGCTACCGATCAGTACATGGGGCAGCGACGTGACCCTCGCCTCAGCGCCCGGGGCCCCTACCGCAGGAAGGGGTCCACCGCCACCGCGAGGAAGAGGATCGAGACATAGGTGATCGACCAGTGGAACAGCCGCATCTCCTTGAGCTTCGCGCCCGTCACCTCGGCCTTGGCCCGGTTCTGGAGGCCGTGCGCCTCCCACAGCCAGAAGCCGCCCGCGAGCAGCGCGACCGCCGTGTAGAACCAGCCGGTGTAGCCGAGCGGGGTCAGCAGCAGCGACACGCCGACCATCACCCAGCTGTAGATGACGATCTGCTTGGCGACGACCTTGTTGGAGGCCACCACCGGCAGCATCGGCACGCCCACGCGCGCGTAGTCCTCACGGACCTTCATGGACAGCGGCCAGTAGTGCGGCGGCGTCCAGAAGAACATCACCAGGAAGAGGACGATCGGCGCCCACGACATGGAGTTGGTGACCGAGGACCAGCCGATCAGGACCGGGAGGCAGCCGGCGATGCCGCCCCACACGATGTTCTGCGAGGTACGCCGCTTGAGGATCATCGTGTAGACGACGACGTAGAAGAGCAGCGCTCCGAGCGACAGCCAGGCGGACAGCCAGTTGACGGTCAGACCGAACAGCAGCGTCGAGACGACCGCCAGCGTGATGCCGAAGGCCAGGCACTCCCGCGGCGACACCATGCCGGTCACCAGGGGGCGCTGCGAGGTGCGGTCCATGAGCGCGTCGATGTCGCGGTCGATGTACATGTTGAGCGCGTTGGCGCCGCCCGCGGAGAGGTATCCGCCGACGCAGGTCAGCAGGACCAGCTTCAGGTCCGGCACGCCCTGCTGCGCCAGGAACATCACCGGAACGGTGGTGATGAGCAGCAGCTCGATGATCCGCGGCTTGGTCAGCGCCACGAACGCCTTGGCCCGGGCCCCGAACGGCCGGTGACTCGAGCTCTTGCTCTCCCCCAGCACACCGGCTGGACGGGATTCGACGGCCGTCACGCACACCCCTACAGAGACATCCCAGCAAGCCTCAGCGGTGTGAAGTCCCGGTAAAGGCTCGCGCGTACCACGCCACTGTAGACGTTGCCCATACCCCGATATTCGCGGGGGTCGGCTCGTGTCCGAGGACGACCCCGGAAGAGCTCGGAGTCACTCGGTTGAGCACTCGTACGAGCGGCTCCGTATTCACTTGCCGAATGCGATACGGCCCAGTCGGGAGGCGGATCCCGGCGGGGCCCGGCAGTCTGGAATGACTCGAAAAAACGCACGTACTTGCGGGGGTAGGCTCGACAACGGCCGGGCGTCCCGTGCACCGGCATTTTCGACATGCGTGACATGTGGAGAGGAGCCCTGACCCAGGGTGAGCACCAAGCCGACCACCACAGACCTCGAGTGGACCGAGTTGGATCAGCGGGCCGTCGACACCGCCCGCGTCCTGGCCGCCGACGCCGTACAGAAGGTCGGCAACGGCCATCCCGGTACGGCGATGAGCCTGGCTCCCGCCGCCTACACCCTCTTCCAGAAGGTGATGCGGCACGACCCCGCCGACCCCGACTGGGTCGGGCGCGACCGCTTCGTGCTGTCCGCCGGCCACTCGTCCCTGACCCTCTACACCCAGCTCTACCTGGCCGGTTTCGGCCTGGAGCTGGACGACCTGAAGGCGTTCCGGACCTGGGGCTCCAAGACCCCGGGCCACCCGGAGTACGGCCACACCAAGGGCGTGGAGACCACCACCGGTCCGCTCGGCCAGGGTGTTGCCAACGCGGTGGGCATGGCGATGGCCGCCCGCTACGAGCGCGGTCTGTTCGACCCGGAGGCCCCGGAGGGCACCTCGCCCTTCGACCACTTCGTCTTCGCCATCGCCGGTGACGGCTGCCTCCAGGAGGGCATCTCCGCCGAGGCGTCCTCGATGGCCGGCCACCAGAAGCTCGGCAACCTGATCCTGCTGTGGGACGACAACCACATCTCGATCGAGGGCGACACCGAGACGGCCGTCTCCGAGGACACCGTCAAGCGCTACGAGGCGTACGGCTGGCACGTGCAGCGGGTCGAGCCGCAGGCCAACGGCGACCTCGACCCGGCCGCGATCTTCGAGGCGATCCAGAAGGCCAAGGCGGTCACCGACAAGCCGTCCTTCATCGCGATGCGCTCGATCATCGCCTGGCCCGCCCCGAACGCCCAGAACACCGAGGCCGCGCACGGCTCGGCGCTCGGCGACGACGAGGTCGCGGCCACCAAGCGGGTGCTGGGCTTCGACCCGGAGCAGAGCTTCGAGGTCGCGGGCGAGGTCATCGAGCACACCCGGCAGGCGCTGGAGCGCGGCCGGCAGGCGAAGGCCGAGTGGGACAAGTCCTTCCAGGAATGGCGCAGCAACAACCCCGAGCGCGCGGCCGAGTTCGACCGCATCGCCGCGGGTGAGCTGCCCAAGGACTGGGAGTCCGCGATCCCGGTGTTCGAGCCCGGCAAGGGCGTGGCCACGCGTGCCGCGTCCGGCAAGGTCCTCCAGGCCCTCGGCGCGGTGGTCCCCGAGCTGTGGGGCGGCTCCGCCGACCTCGCGGGCTCGAACAACACCACGATCGACAAGAACTCCTCGTTCCTCCCGGCGGACAACCCGCTGCCGGAGGCCGACCCGTACGGTCGCACGATCCACTTCGGTATCCGCGAGCACTCCATGGCCGCGGAGATGAACGGCATCGCGCTGCACGGCAACACCCGTATCTACGGCGGTACGTTCCTCGTCTTCTCCGACTACATGCGCAACGCCGTCCGGCTCTCGGCGTTGATGCACCTGCCGGTGACGTACGTGTGGACGCACGACTCGATCGGTCTCGGCGAGGACGGCCCCACCCACCAGCCCGTCGAGCACCTCGCGTCGCTGCGCGCGATCCCGGGCCTGAACGTGGTGCGCCCCGCGGACGCCAACGAGACCGCGATCGCCTGGCGCGAGATCCTGGGGCGGTACACCAAGGAGTTCGGCAAGGGCGCTCCGCACGGCCTCGCGCTGACCCGTCAGGGCGTGCCGACGTACGAGCCCAACGAGGACGCGGCCAAGGGCGGTTACGTCCTGTTCGAGGCCTCCACCGGGACGCCCGAGGTGATCCTGATCGCCACCGGTTCCGAGGTCCACGTCGCCGTCGACGCGCGCGAGCGGCTGGAAGCGGACGGGGTACCGACCCGCGTCGTCTCCATGCCGTGCGTGGAGTGGTTCGAGGAGCAGGACCAGGGGTACCGGGACAGCGTCCTGCCCCCGTCCGTGCGCGCCCGTGTCGCGGTCGAGGCCGGTATCGGTCTCACGTGGCACAAGTACGTCGGAGACGCCGGCCGCATCGTTTCCCTGGAGCACTTCGGTGCTTCCGCGGACGGCAAGCTGCTCTTCCAGGAGTTCGGCTTCACTGGCGAGAACGTGGCCGCCCAGGCGCGGGAATCGATCGCCGCAGCCCAGCGCTGACGCCCATATACGACACGTAGGAGATGTAATTCCATGACAGACGCACTCAAGCGCCTCTCCGAGGAAGGCGTGGCGATCTGGCTGGACGACCTGTCGCGCAAGCGGATCACGTCCGGCAACCTCGCCGAGCTGATCGACCAGCAGCACGTCGTGGGCGTCACCACCAACCCGTCGATCTTCCAGAAGGCGATCTCCGAGGGCGACGGCTACGACCAGCAGCTGTCCGACCTCGCCGCCCGCAAGGTCACGGTCGAAGAGGCCATCCGCATGATCACCACGGCGGACGTCCGCGACGCCGCCGACATCCTGCGCCCGGTCTTCGACGCCACCGGCGGCCAGGACGGCCGCGTGTCGATCGAGGTCGACCCGCGCCTGGCGCACAACGAGAAGGCGACCGTCGCCGAGGCCAAGCAGCTCGCCTGGCTCGTCGACCGTCCCAACACCCTCATCAAGATCCCGGCGACCCGTGCGGGCATCCCGGCGATCACCGACGTCATCGGCCTCGGGATCAGCGTCAACGTCACGCTGATCTTCTCGCTGGAGCGTTACCGCGAGGTCATGGACGCCTACCTGGCCGGTCTGGAGAAGGCCAAGGAGCGGGGCCTGGACCTGTCGAAGATCCACTCCGTGGCGTCCTTCTTCGTGTCCCGCGTGGACACCGAGATCGACAAGCGCATCGACGCACTCGGCACCGACGAGGCCAAGGCCGCCCGCGGCAAGGCCGGCGTCGCCAACGCCCGCCTCGCCTACCAGGCGTACGAGGAGATCTTCTCCGGCGAGCGCTGGTCGAAGCTGGAGAACGCCGGCGCGAACAAGCAGCGTCCGCTGTGGGCCTCGACCGGCGTCAAGGACCCGGCGTACAAGAAGACCATGTACGTCGAGGAACTGGTCGCGCCGAACACGGTGAACACCATGCCGGAGGCGACCCTGTTCGCCACCGAGGAGCAGGGCGAGATCCGCGGCAACGCGGTCGTCGGCACCTACGAGCAGGCCCGTGCCGAGCTCGACGCGGTCGAGAAGCTCGGGATCTCGTACGACGAGGTCGTGCAGCTGCTGGAGGACGAAGGCGTCGAGAAGTTCGAGGCGTCCTGGAACGACCTGCTCAAGTCGACCGAGGCGGAGCTCCAGCGCCTCGCCCCCTCGGAGGGCTGATCTCTTGTCGAGCAGCAACCCGCTGCGTGACCCCGCCGACCGACGGCTCCCGCGTATCGCGGGGCCGTCGGGCCTGGTCATCTTCGGCGTCACGGGCGATTTGTCCCGAAAGAAGCTGATGCCCGCGGTGTACGACCTCGCGAACCGTGGTCTGCTGCCGCCGGGCTTCTCGCTGGTCGGCTTCGCCCGGCGGGACTGGGAGAACGAGGACTTCGCGGAGGTCGTCCACGACGCCGTGAAGGAGCATGCCCGGACGCCGTTCCGCGAGGAGGTCTGGCAGCAGCTCATCCAGGGGATGCGCTTCGTCCAGGGCACCTTCGACGACGACGACTCGTTCGAGCGGCTGCGCGACACCATCGAGGAACTCGACAAGGCACAGGGCACCGGCGGCAACTTCGCCTTCTACCTGTCCGTGCCGCCGTCCGCCTTCCCCGTGGTCATCCAGCAGCTGAAGAAGCACCGGCTGGCGGACCAGTCGAGCGGCTCCTGGCGCCGCGCGGTCATCGAGAAGCCCTTCGGCCACGACCTCAAGTCGGCCGAGGAGCTCAACACGACCGTCGAGGAGGTCTTCGCCCCGGACCAGGTCTTCCGCATCGACCACTACCTGGGCAAGGAGACCGTCCAGAACATCCTGGCGCTGCGCTTCGCCAACACGATGTTCGAGCCGATCTGGAACCGGTCCTTCGTGGACCACGTGCAGATCACCATGGCCGAGGACATCGGCATCGGCGGCCGGGCCGGCTACTACGACGGCATCGGCGCCGCCCGTGACGTCATCCAGAACCACCTGCTCCAGCTGATGGCCCTCACCGCGATGGAGGAGCCCGCCTCCTTCGACGCGGACGCGCTGGCGGCCGAGAAGACCAAGGTGCTCGGCGCGGTGAAGCTGCCGAAGGACCTGGCCCTGGCCACCGTGCGCGGACAGTACGCGGAGGGCTGGCAGGGCGGCGAGAAGGCGGTCGGCTACCTCCAGGAGGAGGGCATCGACCCCCACTCCAAGACCGACACCTACGCGGCCATCAAGGTGGAGATCGACAACCGCCGCTGGGCGGGCGTCCCGTTCTACCTGCGCACCGGCAAGCGGCTCGGCCGCCGGGTCACCGAGATCGCGGTGGTCTTCCAGCGGGCCCCGCACTCCCCCTTCGACACGACGGCCACCGAGGAGCTCGGCTCCAACGCGATCGTCATCCGGGTTCAGCCCGACGAGGGCGTCACCGTCCGCTTCGGCTCCAAGGTGCCGGGCACCTCGATGGAGATCCGGGACGTGTCCATGGACTTCGCCTACGGCGAGTCGTTCACGGAGTCCTCGCCCGAGGCGTACGAGCGCCTGATCCTCGACGTCCTGCTCGGCGACTCGAACCTCTTCCCCCGCACGGAGGAGGTCGAGCTGTCCTGGAAGATCCTCGACCCGATCGAGGAGTACTGGGACACCCACGGCAAGCCCGCCCAGTACCCCTCGGGGACCTGGGGCCCGGTCGAGGCGGACGAGATGCTCGCACGAGAGGGACGGAGCTGGCGCCGGCCATGAAGACAGACCTCACGGACACCACCGCCAGCAAGATCAACAAGGCGCTCGTCAAGGGCCGCCGGGCCATCGGCACACCGGCCGTCGGCATGGTGCTCACGCTCGTCATCGTCACGGACGAGGAGAACGCCTACGACGCCCTGAAGGCCGCCAACGACGCGTCCCGCGAGCACCCCTCGCGCACGCTGGTGGTCATCAAGCGGGTGTCGCGCAGCCCCCGCGACCGCACCCAGTCCCGCCTCGACGCCGAGGTGCGGGTGGGCGCGGACGCGGGCACCGGCGAGACGGTGGTGCTGCGGCTGTACGGCGAGGTCGCGGACCACGCCCAGTCGGTCGTCCTGCCGCTGCTGCTGCCGGACGCGCCGGTCGTCGTGTGGTGGCCGGTGGACGCGCCGATCGACCCGGCCGGGGACCCGCTCGGGGCGCTCGCCCAGCGCCGGGTCACCGACACCTACTCCTCCGAACAGCCGGTGCGCGAGCTGACGGCCCGCGCCCGGACCTACACCCCGGGCGACACCGACCTGTCCTGGACCCGGATCACGCCGTGGCGCTCGATGCTGGCGGCGGCCCTGGACCAGGTCAGCGTCGAGGTCAAGGCGGTCGAGGTGGAGGGCGAGGAGTTCAACCCGAGCTGCGAGCTGCTCGCCATGTGGCTCGCGGACCGTCTCGACGTGCCGGTACGGCGTTCGCTGTCCTCCGGGCCCGGACTGACCGCGGTCCGCATGGAGACCAGCAACGGGCCGATCACCCTGGACCGGGCCGACGGCTCCCTGGCCACGCTGTCCATCGACGGGCAGCCCGACCGTGCGGTGGCGCTCAAGCGCCGGGACACGGCCGAGCTGATCGCGGAGGAACTGCGCAGGCTGGACCCGGACGACACGTACGCCTCCGCGCTGCGGTTCGGGGTGCACCGGCTGAACGTGCCGGACGGACCCGCGGATGGTGCGCAGGAGCAGGTCGCACCCGCTGCCGAGGCTTCGTCGGAGGGACCGTCGGCCAAAGGAGAACCGGCCGACGGCGAGGCTCCCGCGCAAGCTCCCGCACCGGAGGCGGCGGAGCCGCCGGCGCTGAAGCCGGTCCCCTCCGGCCTGGCCGCGAACGGAAAGGCGGCGAAGTGAGCACCCCGCAGCTGGTCGTCCACCACGACAAGGAGCTGATGGCCCAGGCCGCCGCGGCCCGTCTGATCACGAAGATCGTGGACGCGCAGGCCTCCCGGGGCTCGGCGTCGGTGGTCCTCACGGGCGGCCGCAACGGCAACGGCCTGCTCGCCGCCCTCGCCGCGGCCCCCGCCCGGGACGCCGTCGACTGGGGCCGCCTTGACCTGTGGTGGGGCGACGAGCGCTTCCTGCCGGAGGGCGACCCGGAACGCAATGTCACGCAGGCCCGTGAGGCCCTGCTGGACGCCGTACCGCTGGACCCGAAGCGGGTGCACGCCATGCCCGCGTCGGACGGTCCGCACGGCGACGACGTCGAGGCCGCGGCGGCGTCCTACGCCGAGGAGCTGGCCCGTGCGGCCGGTCCCGAGAACCATGGAGCGGTGCCGACCTTCGACGTCCTGATGCTGGGCGTCGGCCCGGACACGCATGTGGCGTCCCTGTTCCCGGAGCTGCCCGCGGTGCGGGAGACCGAGCGCACGGTCGTCGGCGTGCACGGCGCCCCGAAGCCCCCGCCGACCCGGGTCACCCTCACCCTGCCCGCGATCCGCGCGGCCCGTGAGGTCTGGCTGCTCGCGGCCGGCGAGGACAAGGCGCAGGCGGCGGCGATCGCCCTGTCCGGCGCGGGCGAGATCCAGGCCCCGGCGGCCGGCGCCCGCGGCCGGGCCCGCACGCTGTGGCTGCTGGACTCGGCGGCGGCGTCCCAGCTGCCCCGCTCGCTGTATCCGCCGGCTACGCCGTAACACCGTTCCCGCGTACAGCAGTCGACGCCGGGCCCCTCTCACGAGGGGCCCGGCGTCGTCGCTGCGAGGAGCACCTACTGCCGCCCGCGCAGCTCCCGGTACGTCGACACCAGGGCCTTGGTCGACGGGTCCAGGCCGGGCACCTCCGCGCCCTCGGTGAGCGCCGGTTCGACGCACTTGGCGAGGACCTTGCCGAGTTCGACGCCCCACTGGTCGAAGGAGTCGATGTTCCAGATCGCGCCCTGGACGAAGACCTTGTGCTCGTAGAGGGCGATGAGCTGGCCGAGGACCGAGGGGGTCAGTTCGCGGGCCAGGATGGTCGTCGTCGGGTGGTTGCCCCGGAACGTCTTGTGCGGGACCAGTTCCTCGGCGACCCCCTCCGCCCGCACCTCGTCCGGCGTCTTGCCGAAGGCCAGCGCCTGGGTCTGGGCGAAGAAGTTGGCCATCAGCAGGTCGTGCTGGGCCTTGAGCGTCTCGCTGAGCCCGTCGACCGGCTCGGCGAAGCCGATGAAGTCCGCCGGGATCAACTTCGTGCCCTGGTGGATGAGTTGGTAGTAGGCGTGCTGCCCGTTGGTGCCGGGCGTGCCCCACACCACCGGGCCGGTCTGCCACTCCACGGGCTGTCCGTCCCGGCCCACGTACTTGCCGTTGGACTCCATGTCGAGCTGCTGGAGGTAGGCCGTGAACTTGGACAGGTAGTGGCTGTACGGCAGCACCGCGTGCGACTGCGCGTCATGGAAGTTGCCGTACCAGACGCCCAACAGGCCGAGAAGCAAGGGCACGTTGGACTCGGCGGGTGCGGTGCGGAAGTGCTCGTCGACGAGGTGGAACCCGTCGAGCATCTCGCGGAACCGGTCCGGGCCGATGGCGATCATCAGGGAGAGGCCGATCGCCGAGTCGTAGGAGTAGCGGCCGCCGACCCAGTCCCAGAACTCGAACATGTTGGCCGTGTCGATGCCGAAGTCCGACACCTTGCCGGCATTGGTCGACAGTGCCACGAAGTGCCGGGCGACGGCCTCCTGGCCGGCCTTCAGCTCAGCGAGCAGCCAGGCGCGGGCCGAGGTGGCGTTCGTGATCGTCTCGATGGTGGTGAAGGTCTTGGAGGCGATGACGAACAGCGTCTCGGCCGCGTCCAGGTCACGGGTGGCCTCGTGCAGGTCGGCGCCGTCGACGTTCGACACGAAGCGGACGGTGAGGTCGCGGTCGGTGAAGCCGCGCAGCACCTCGTACGCCATCGCGGGACCGAGGTCGGAGCCGCCGATGCCGATGTTGACGACGTTCCTGATCCGCTTGCCGGTGTGGCCGGTCCACTCGCCGGAGCGGACCCGGGTCGCGAAGTCGCTCATCTTGTCGAGCACGGCGTGCACGCCGGGGACGACGTTCTCGCCGTCGACCTCGATCACCGCGTCGCGCGGGGCGCGCAGTGCGGTGTGCAGCACGGCCCGGTCCTCGGTCGTGTTGATCCGCTCGCCGCGGAACATGGCGTCCCGCAGGCCGAACACGTCGGTGGCGGCGGCGAGTTCACGCAGCAGCCGCAGGGTCTCGTCGGTGACCAGGTGCTTGGAGTAGTCGACGTACAGGTCACCGACCCGCAGGGTGTACCCGGTGCCGCGCCCGGGATCGGCGGCGAACAGCTCCCTCAGCCGCACCTCGCCGAGCTCCTCGCGGTGCTCGGTCAGCGCGGTCCACTCGGGCGTCCGGTTGAGCCTGGTACGGCCGTCTGCGTTCATGTCCGACTTCAGCCTTCTTTCGTGCCTGTCCCTGCTGTGCCAACCTAGTTGATCAACGCGGGACGCGAGCCGTGACGGCTGCGGCGCCGACCGCACCCACAGATACGTGCGCAGGGAGCGCGGGTATCAGCGGGACGGCGAAAGCAACGGACAGGCCGAGCCGGGGAACAGCTCAAGCGGTGAAACACCTCCGGCCAGACACCCCTCGGTGTCCGGCCGGCACTCGACTCCTAGATCTCGCCCCGCAGCTTGGCGAGCGCCTCGGCGAGGATCGCCTCGCCGTCCGCGTCGCTGCGCCGCTCCCGTACGTACGCGAGGTGCGTCTTGTACGGCTCGGTGCGCGGCGGGTCCGGCGGGTTGTCCCGGTCCTGTCCGGCGGGGAAGCCGCAGCGGGGGCAGTCCCAGGTTTCGGGGACCTGCGCGTCGCTGGCGAAGCTGGGCTGCGTCTCATGTCCGTTGGAGCACCAGAAGGAGATGCGCAGCCGGGGCGCGGACTCGCCCCGCTCGGCCTCGCCCATCGGCCCCGCCCCGACCCGGCTACCTCGGATCGCGTTGCCACTTGCCACGGTCGTAACTCCCTGCGTGATGGTGCCGCGAAGCGAGTCGGCGTTGTCGCTTCGTTGCGAGCGCCTCAGTCTACGTAAGGCCCAACGCGCGTCCAGTGATTGGAGTTACAGCCCCCACACCTAGACGCAAGCCCCATGATAGGCCGCGCTCAGGTGCGCGTACCGAACATGGGGCCTTACGTGCGGAATGTACGTGCTGTGTGTGGCGTGGCCGCTCAGCTGTTCGTCTTCATGAGCAGACCGAGTACGACAATGCACACGAACCACAGCAGACCGATCACCACGGTGATGCGGTCGAGGTTGCGCTCGGCGACCGAGGAGCCACCGACGGACGACTGCATGCCGCCACCGAACATGTCGGAGAGGCCGCCGCCCTTCCCCTTGTGCATCAGCACCAGCAGCATCAGCAGCCCGCTGAAGACGATCAGGGCGATCGAGAACCCCAAAACCACGGCTGGACCAACTCTCTCGGATTCGGATGAACGACGGGGGCACGGCCTTCAGGGCCATGCCCCCGCAAGGGTACGACGGATCGCCGCTACGGCCTACTCACTGGTCCCGGAAGCGCACGATCTTGACGAACTCATCGGCGTCCAGGGAGGCACCGCCGACCAGGGCACCGTCGATGTCGGCCTGCGCCATGATCTCGGCGACGTTGCCGGCCTTGACGGAGCCGCCGTACTGGATGCGGACCTGGTCGGCCAGCTCCTGCGAGTACAGCTCGGCGATCTTGGCGCGGATCGCGGCGCAGACCTCCTGGGCGTCCTCGGCACCGCAGACCTTGCCGGTGCCGATGGCCCAGACGGGCTCGTAGGCGATGACGACGGACTCGGCCTGCTCGGCCGGGACGTCCTTCAGACCGCCCTCGACCTGGGCGAGGGTGTGGGTGACGTGGTTGCCCGCCTCGCGGACCTCCAGCTCCTCGCCGACGCACAGGATCGGGGTGAGGCCGTGCTTGTAGGCGGCCTTGACCTTGGCGTTGACGATCTCGTCGGTCTCGGCGTGGTACTGGCGGCGCTCGGAGTGGCCGATCGCCACGTACGTGCACTTCAGCTTGGCCAGCATCGAGCCGGAGATCTCGCCGGTGTAGGCACCGGAGTCGTGCGCCGAGAGGTCCTGGGCGCCGTACTTGATCTTGAGCTTGTCGCCGTCGACCAGGGTCTGCACGGAGCGCAGGTCGGTGAAGGGCGGCAGGACGGCGACCTCGACGGCCTCGTAGTCCTTGTCGGCGAGGGCGAAGGCGAGCTTCTGGACGTGTGCGATGGCCTCGAGGTGGTTGAGGTTCATCTTCCAGTTACCCGCCATGATCGGCGTGCGAGTGGTCATGCGGGGTCAGTCCTCCAGTGCGGCGAGGCCGGGGAGCGTCTTGCCCTCGAGGTATTCGAGGGAGGCGCCGCCGCCGGTCGAGATGTGTCCGAACGCGTTCTCGTCGAAGCCCAGGATGCGGACGGCCGCGGCGGAGTCGCCACCGCCGACCACGGTGAAGGCCTGGGAGTCGAGGAGAGCCTGGGCGACCGCCTTGGTGCCCTCGGCGAATTCGGGGTGCTCGAAGACACCCATCGGGCCGTTCCAGAACACGGTGGCGGCGTCGGTGATCTTCGAGGCGTACAGCTTGCCGGACGCGGGGCCGATGTCCAGGCCCATCCGGTCGGCCGGGATGGCGTCGGCGGCGACGGTGGTGGCGTCGGCCGGGGCCTTGGTCTTCAGGTCCGGGAACGCGGGGGCGACCACGGCGTCGACCGGCAGGACCAGCTCGACGCCGGTCTTCTCGGCGCGCTCGATGTACTCCAGGACCGCCGGGATCTGGTCCTCCTGGAGCAGGGAGGCACCGACCTCGTGGCCCTTGGCCTTGAGGAAGGTGAAGGCCATGCCGCCGCCGATGAGGATGCGGTCGGCCTTGCCGAGCAGCTCGTCGATGACGGCGAGCTTGTCGGAGACCTTGGCGCCGCCGAGCACGACCACGTAGGGCCGCTTGACGTCGTCGGTGAGCTTCTTCAGGACGCCGACCTCGGTGGCGATGAGGTAGCCGGCGTAGTGCGGCAGCCGGGCCGGGAGGTCGAAGACCGAGGCGTGCCCCCGGTGCACCGCGCCGAAGCCGTCACCGACGTAGACGTCCGCGAGGGCGGCCAGCTGGTCCGCGAACTCGCCGCGC
Source organism: Streptomyces sp. LS-MS-L19 (assembly GCF_058382285.1). Lineage (NCBI taxonomy): Bacteria > Bacillati > Actinomycetota > Actinomycetes > Kitasatosporales > Streptomycetaceae > Streptomyces > Streptomyces sp. LS-MS-L19. The sequence goes on from NZ_JBYCLL010000001.1 coordinate 2,367,405, forward strand.
TCGGTGTCGTCCTTGGAGGTCTCGCCGGGGTTGAAGCGCAGGTTCTCGATGACCGCGACCTGGCCGGGCTGGAGGCCGTTCACCGCGTCGTGGGCGGCGGGGCCGACGGTGTCCTGGGCGAAGGCCACGGGGGCGCCCAGGAGTTCGCCGAGCCGCTCGGCGGCGGGAAGCAGGGAGAAGGCCGGGTCCGGGGCGCCCTTGGGGCGGCCCAGGTGCGAGGCCACGACCACCTTGGCGCCCGCGTCCACGAGGGCCTTGACGGTGGGCAGGACGGCGCGGATGCGGCCGTCGTCGGTGATGCGGCCGTCGGCGAGCGGCACGTTGAGGTCGGCGCGGACGAAGACCCGCTTGCCGTCCACGCCTTCGGCGATGAGTTCGTCGATCGTCTTCATGAGGGAACTCCTGGTGAGGGTGCTCTGATCGTACGAGGGCGGTTCTGCACGTGAGGCAGGGCCCGGGCGACGCGTCCCTGCGCCGTCCGGGCCCTGCTCTCACATCGAAGTGCCTGCTCTGTGGATCAGAGCTGGTTGCCGACGAAGACCGTGAGGTCGACGAGGCGGTTGGAGTAGCCCCACTCGTTGTCGTACCAGCCGAGGATCTTCACGGACTTGCCCTCCTGGACCATGGTCAGGGAGGAGTCGAAGGTGCAGGACGACGGGTCGCTGACGATGTCGGAGGACACGATCGGGTCCTCCGTGTAGGACAGGTAGCCCTGGAGCTCGCCCTCGGACGCCTTCTTGAACGCGGCGTTGACCTCGTCCTTGGTGACCTCGCGCTCCAGCTCCACGACCAGGTCGGTGGCGGAACCGGTGGGGACCGGCACGCGCATCGCGATGCCGTCGAGCTTGCCCTTGAGCTGCGGGAGGACCAGCGCGGTGGCCTTCGCGGCACCCGTGGTGGTCGGGATGATGTTCTCCGCGGCGGCGCGGGCGCGGCGCAGGTCGGAGTGCGGGAAGTCCAGGATGCGCTGGTCGTTGGTGTACGCGTGGACCGTGGTCATCAGGCCCTTGACGATGCCGAAGTTCTCGTCGAGAACCTTGGCCATCGGCGCCACACAGTTGGTGGTGCAGGAGGCGTTCGAGATGACGTGGTGGTTGGCCGCGTCGTACTTGTTCTCGTTGACGCCCATCACGATGGTGATGTCCTCGTCCTTGGCCGGAGCCGAGATGAGGACCTTCTTGGCGCCGCCGGCGATGTGCTTCTCGGCGTCGGCCTTCTTCGTGAAGATGCCGGTGGACTCGACGACGATGTCGACGCCCAGCTCGCCCCACGGGATGTCGGCCGGGTTGCGCTCGGACAGCACCTTGATGGTGTGACCGTCGACGGTGATCGTGTCGGCGGTGTGCGACACCTCGGCCTTGAGGCGGCCCAGGATGGTGTCGTACTTCAGCAGGTGCGCGGTGGTCGCGGTGTCACCCAGGTCGTTGACAGCCACGATCTCGATGTCAGCACCCTGCTCCAGCAGCGCGCGGAAGTAGTTACGACCGATGCGGCCAAAGCCGTTGATGCCTACGCGGATCGTCACGAACCGATCTCCTCGTTGGTACGCCGGTTGTGAGACCGGCGAGCTGTATGGGATGTCCCCGACCACCCCCGACCCTACCTCCCTGAGGCTTTCGGAGTGACATCGAGATGCCGCATACACGGGCAGGCGGTCCGTACCCGCCAGTAGGGGTACGGACCGCCCCGGATCGAAAGCTCCGGTCACCCGGTACGACTACGCCGGGTCACCGTCGGTTCACCCGCCGATGGCCGCGAGTGCCTTGCGGATCAGGGCCGTGCGGTCGGCCGCCGCGGTGACGTGCTCCAGGCCGAAGCCCAGCAGCACGGTGTCGTCCGTGGTGACCGCGCCGTAGGTCCGGAACAGCTCTCCGGTCCTGGCCCAGTCCTTCACGACCGCGGGACTGCCCGCGGGCGGTCCGGGCACGCTCCAGGCGCCGAGCGAGGTCTCGAAGCCCTCGGTCTCGGTGGCCTGGCCGCCGACGACCACGGAGGTGTTGTCGAGCAGCACACCGCGACCGCCGGAGCCGGGGTCGGTGATGTAGCTGAAGGACACCTCGACCTTCTTGCCCGCGTAGGCGGAGAGGTCGAAGGAGACCTCCTGCCAGCCGGCCGAGGCCCCGGTGAGGCTGTTCCACTGGCCGCTGGTGCCGCCGGCCGTGCAGCCCGCGGCGGTCTGGGTCAGGTACCGCTTGAGCGCGGGGTGGGCCGCGATGAAGAACCCGGCCTCGCACTCGGCGGGCACGGCGTTCGTGGTGGCGCCGTTCTTCTCCGGGAGGGTGGTCCAGTCGTCGGCCCCGGCGGTGTGCGCCTCCAGGACGGCGTGGTCGTAGCCCTCCTCGGTGTCCCAGAGCATCCGGGTGCGCAGCGTGGGTGCCTGCGCGGCGGTGACCTGGGTGAGGTCGATGGTGCGGGTGAGGCGGTTCCAGGCGTAGTCGCTGTGCGTGACGGCCGCCATGGAGGCGCCTTCGTACGGCCCGTAGGGGTTGGCGGTGCCGGGGTAGGTGCCCGCTCCCGCGCTCGCGAACTGCGGGAAGGTCGCCACCGGGAGGTTGTCCGAGGTGACGCTGTAGGAGCCGGCCGCGTCCAGCGGGTTGCCGGGGGCGGCGCCGAGGGCTCCGGCGGATCCGGCGAGCTTGCCGGTGCCCTGGAAGGCGGTGGCGTTCGGCAGGGTGGTCCGGGTGTAGGCGCCCAGGTAGTACTGGCTGAAGTCGTTGGACAGCGTGCCGCCGCCCAGGTCGACGCTGCCGCCGGCCCGCTCGCCCGCCTCGATCAGCTTGCCGCCCTCGTTGAGGAAGGCGCGCAGCTGGAGCTGGGTGGCGTTGCCCGGGACGGTGGCGCCCGTGTAGTGCACGACCGACTTGAAGTGGTCGAGCACGCCGAGCGCGTCGGGCGCGCCCTGGGTGGCGACGTTCCAGACGATCGCCGTGCGGCCGGCCGCCTTCAGCGCGTCGACGTACGTCTGCGCCTGTGCGGCGGTCGCGCCCTCCTCGGCGACCACGAGCACGTCCGCGCGCGGCCGTTGGGCGACCGTGTACGTGAAGTGGGCGCTGGAGGTGGGCTTCCCGCTCTTCGCCCGGCCGGTGAACCAGACCTCGACCGTGTCGCCCGGGTCGGCGTCCTCGACCTTGGCCCGGTACTCGTCGAAGTAGAGGTTGTCCTCACCGCCGTAGGTCTCGCCGCCCTTCCAGGCCCTGAGGTCCCGGTCGTGCGTACGGCCGCCGTTGACGCGGTACTTGAGCTCCTTGTCGCGCACCGACCTGCGGGCGACGACGGAGACCTCCTGGTCGGCGCCGCGCGCGTAGGACGTGGTGAACGGCTTGGGGGTGAAGTCGGCGGCCGTCAGGCCGAGCGAGGACTTCGGCTGGTCGGGCCGGGCCGCGGACTCGGCGACGGACAGCGCGAACGGGATGTTCTTCTCGAACTCCTGCTGGATCAGCTTCTCGTCGTCCGGGAAGTTGAAGACCGACTGGCAGTCGGCCGCGTTCCACTGGTCGTTGGGGTCGATGCCCGAGGCGGTCTGGCAGGTCGACATCTCGGGGGTGAACATCGCCAGGCCGTTGACGTTCGACGCGTGGCCGTCCGCCTCGCCGTTGGTGGTGTACAGCTCCGAGGAGACCTGCGGACGGTAGCCGGGGATCGCCGAGTTCTCCGGGGTGCCGGCGAGCGCCTTGTAGAGGACGTCGTCCGGGGTGTCGGTGGCCACCTGCCAGCCGACCCCGTACAGGAGCAGCTCGGCGGCGGAGTGGTAGTTGATGCCGTACGTGAAGCCGATCCGCTTCTCGAAGGCGTCCAGGGCCTTGGTCTCGGGCTCGGAGCCCGGAGCCGTACCGCGATAGGTCTCGCTGGTGGGGTTGGGGGACGAACCCTCGTTGTCGTAGCCCCACTTGTAGGAGAAGTTGCGGTTGAGGTCGACACCGTCGCCCACGGCGATCGTGCCGTCGCCGTTGTTGTCGTGGAGGTTCTTGCGCCACAGGCGGTTGTCGGCGCTCTGGAAGGTGTAGTCGTAGCCGTCGGGGTTGGCCGACAGGACGAACCACAGCTCGGTGGTGTCGACGATCTGCTTGATGCGCTTGTCGGACTTGTAGTTGTCGACGTAGTGGTGGAGCAGCCGCCTGGTCATCTCCGGCGTGATCCACTCGCGCGCGTGCTGGTTGGACATGTAGAGGACGGAGGGTTTGGCGCCGTCCTTGGACTTCTTCGCGTTCTTGGTCAGCTTGAGCGCGAGGATGTCCTTGCCGTTCACGGTCTTGCCGATGGAGACGACCTTGGTGAGGCCGGGGTTGGCCCTGGCGGTGGCGAGGAGCTCCTCCTGGAGCCCGCCGCTTCCGCTGTACGGCCGGAACACGCCCTCGGCGGCCTTCTCGACCCGTGCTTCCGCCTTGGCGGTCAGGGTGTGCTCGGTGAGCTGGACACCCTTCTTCTCGAGTTTCTGAGCCTCCTGGTCGGTCAGGTAGACCTCGACCGTCGCGGTGCCCTTCGCGGGTACCTGCTCGCTCAGTTCGTGGCCGTCCTGACCGGCCGCCAGCAGCAGGGGTACCTGCGCGCTGGTCACCTCGGCACGGAAGACCTTGACTTCGTTCGGATCAGGAGAACTTGCGCCCTGCGCGGCCTGGGCGACGGGTGCGATGCCCGCGCCGCCGAGCAGAAGTGCGCCAACAGCGAGGATCGGTCTCGCTCTTCGTCTCATGAGCCCCCCTTGCGGTGGTCCGCCACAGCAGCGAACAGATGCCAGGCTCATGACACTCCATGATCCAGTCAAGAGCGCCTCACGGATACGTAAACGCCGGTGCCCACCACCCGAATGGGCGTGGGCACCGGCGTGGTGAGGGTCAGTCAGGTCGAGTGGGCTCAGCCGACCAGGTTGTCGGCCATCTCCTCGGTGATGCTGGACTCCGTGCCCGGGATACCGAGGTCGGAGGCGCGCTTGTCGGCCATCGCGAGGAGCCTGCGGATACGGCCGGCGACCGCGTCCTTGGTCAGCGGCGGGTCGGCGAGCGCCCCCAGCTCCTCCAGGGAGGCCTGCTTGTGCTCCATGCGCAGCCGGCCGGCCGCGGCGAGGTGCTCGGGCACGTCGTCGGCGAGGATCTCCAGGGCCCGCTGGACCCGGGCTCCGGCGGCGACGGCCGCGCGCGCGGAGCGGCGGAGGTTGGCGTCGTCGAAGTTGGCGAGACGGTTCGCCGTGGCCCGCACCTCGCGGCGCATCCGGCGCTCCTCCCAGGCGAGCACCGACTCGTGGGCGCCGAGGCGGGTGAGCAGCGCGCCGATCGCGTCGCCGTCGCGGACGACCACGCGGTCGACCCCGCGGACCTCACGGGCCTTGGCGGCGATCGACAGCCGGCGGGCGGCGCCGACCAGCGCGAGCGCGGCCTCCGGGCCCGGGCAGGTCACCTCCAGGGAGGAGGAGCGGCCGGGCTCGGTCAGCGAGCCGTGCGCCAGGAAGGCGCCACGCCAGGCGGCCTCGGCGTCACAGGTGGCACCGGAGACGACCTGCGGGGGCAGCCCCCGGATCGGCCGGCCGCGGCCGTCGACCAGGCCGGTCTGCCGGGCCAGCTGGTCACCGCCGGCGACGACCCGCACGACGTACCGCGAGCCGCGGCGCAGCCCTCCGGGTGCCATCACGATCAGCTCGGAGGAGTGGCCGAAGATCTCCAGGATGTCCCGCTTGAGCCGGCGGGCCGCCATCGCGGTGTCCAGCTCGGCCTCGATCACAATGCGCCCGCTCACCAGGTGGAGGCCGCCGGCGAACCGCAGGATGGCGGAGACCTCCGCCTTTCTGCAGCAGGTCCGGGTGACGGGGAGCCGGGAGATCTCGTCCTTCACCGCTGCCGTCATCGCCATGGGCCGATCCTTCCATGCATCCGAAAAATACGGTCGTACGCGGCGGCCAACAGCTCCGGGTCGTGCCTCGGGGTTCCGTCGGGCCGGGCCACCGGAGCCAGCTCGACCGCGGCGCCGAACCGCTTGGCGGCATCGGTCAGGGAGTCGCGGTCGGGCACGGCGGCCTGGTCGGCCAGCACCACGTCCAGGGCGAGTTTAGGGGCGTGTCGTCCCAAAACCTCCAAATGACGCTGCGGGGAGAAGCCATCGGTTTCTCCCGGCTGCGGGGCGAGGTTCAGGGAGAGTACCCGGCGCGCCTTCGTCTGGGTGAGCGCGTCCAGGAGTTCGGGCACGAGCAGGTGCGGGATGACCGAGGAGAACCACGAGCCGGGGCCGAGGACCACCCAGTCCGCGTCCCGGACCGCCTCCACCGCCTCGGGCACCGCCGGCGGGTCGTGCGGCACCACGTGCACCGACTGCACCTCGCCGGGGGTCAGGGCCACGGTCGCCTGTCCCCGTACGGTGTCCACGTCCTCGGGCCGCTCCGGGTCGTGCCCCTTGACCAGCGCCTGGAGCTCCAGGGGTACGGCGGACATGGGCAGCACCCGGCCGTGGGCGCCCAGGAGCCTGCCGACCAGGTCGAGGGCTTGCACGTGGTCGCCGAGCTGCTCCCACAGGGCGACGATCAGCAGGTTGCCGACCGCGTGTTCGTGCAGGTCGCCCTTGGACTGGAAGCGGTGCTGGATGACCCGGGCCCAGGTCTGGCCCCAGTCGTCGTCGCCGCACAGCGCGGCCAGCGCCTTGCGCAGGTCACCGGGCGGCAGGACGCCCAGCTCGTCGCGCAGGCGCCCGCTGGAGCCGCCGTCGTCGGCCACGGTGACGACGGCGGTGAGGTCGCCGGTGATCCGGCGCAGGGCGGCGAGCGAGGCGGACAGGCCCATGCCGCCGCCGAGCGCCACCACCTTGGGCTGGGCACCGCGCCGCCGGGGCCGCGCGCCGCGGGCCTCGACGGGCCGGGTCGCACGCCCTTCGGGCACGACCCGGCGCAGCATGCTCAGCCGCGGAGTACGTGCGGTCATTCCCGTCCCATGTCCCGGTGTACGACCACCGTCTCCACACCCTCGGCCGCGAGGCGCGCGGCGAGCTTCTCCGAGGTGGCGACCGAGCGGTGCTTGCCGCCGGTGCAGCCGATGGCGATCGTCACGTACCGCTTGCCCTCACGGCGGTAGCCGGCCGCGATCAGGCGCAGCAGCTCGGCGTAGCGGTCGAGGAACTCCTTGGCGCCGGGCTGGTTGAAGACGTACGCCGACACCTCCTCGTTGAGTCCGGTGTAGGGGCGCAGCTCCGGGACCCAGTGCGGGTTGGGCAGGAAGCGCATGTCCGCGACCAGGTCGGCGTCGACCGGGAGGCCGTACTTGAAGCCGAACGACATGACGGTGGCGCGGAGTTCGGGCTCCTCCTCGCCGGCGAACTGGGCGTCCATCTTGGCGCGCAGTTCGTGGACGTTGAGGCTGGAGGTGTCGATGACCAGGTCGGCGTCGCCGCGCAGCTCGCGCAGGAGCTCGCGCTCGGCGTCGATGCCGTCGACGATGCGGCCGTCGCCCTGGAGGGGGTGCGGGCGGCGCACGGACTCGAAGCGGCGCACCAGGGCCTCGTCGGAGGACTCCAGGAAGACGATCCGCCGGGTGACGTGCTTGGCCTCCAGGTCGGCGAGGGACTCGCGGAGGTTGTCGAAGAAGCGCCGGCCGCGGACATCGACGACCACGGCGATCCGGGCGACATTGCCCTGGGACCGGGCGCCGAGCTCCACCATGGTGGGGATCAGCGCGGGCGGGAGGTTGTCGACGACGAACCAGCCGAGGTCCTCCAGACACTTGGCGGCGGTCGAGCGGCCGGCTCCGGACATGCCGGAGATGATCACCAGCTCCGGGATGGCCGCCTCCGGGACTCCGGAGGTGTCGTGGGGTGCGCCCGTGCTCACCTGGGTGTCGTCTCCGCTCTGGTGCTGTGGTTCTTCGTGCTCGTTCACATTCATGTCTCCTGCCCCCGTCGTTCGTCCGGGGCACCCGCCGTCACGGGGTCCCCACCGGAACCCGTGGTGCCGGGTTCCTCCTCATCCATGATCTCTCCAGTCGCCGTGTTGACGGCGGGCGCGGCCGGGGCCGCCTGGGCGAGGGCCACGGCGATCGTCTCGGCCGTCTTGCGGCCTATGCCGGGGACCTCGCAGATCTGGTCGATGGTGGCGGATCGTAGTTTCTTCAAGGACCCGAAATGTTTCAGCAGGGCCTGCTTGCGCGTGTCCCCGAGGCCGGGGACGTCGTCGAGCGGGCTCGACCGGAAACGCTGGGCCCGCTTGGTGCGCTGGTAGGTGATGGCGAAGCGGTGGGCCTCGTCACGGACCCGCTGGAGAAGGTACAGGCCTTCGCTGGTGCGGGGCAGCACGACCGGGTCCTCGTCGTCGGGCAGCCACACCTCCTCCAGGCGCTTGGCGAGACCGCAGACGGCGATGTCGTCGATGCCGAGCTCGTCCAGTGCCTTCTTCGCCGCGGCGACCTGGGGCCGGCCGCCGTCGACGACGACGAGCTGGGGCGGGTAGGCGAACTTCTTGGGGCGGCCGTCCTCGTCCTTGAGGTCGGCCACTCCGTTCGCGCCGTCCTCCGAGGTGTCGTCCACCCACTCGCCGGTCTTCTCCTTCTCGGCGAGATAGCGGCGGAACCGGCGGGAGATCACCTCGTGCATCGAGCGGACATCGTCCTGACCTGCGAATCCCTTGATCTGGAAGCGCCGGTACTCGCTCTTGCGCTGGAGTCCGTCCTCGAAGACGACCATGGACGCGACCACGTCGTCGCCCTGGAGGTGGGAGATGTCGTAGCACTCGATCCTGAGCGGGGCGCTGTCCAGGTCGAGGGCCTCGGCGATCTCCTCCAGGGCACGCGAGCGCGTGGTGAGGTCGGAGGCGCGCTTGGTCTTGTGGAGGACGAGCGCCTGCTGGGCGTTGCGCTGCACGGTCTCCATCAGGGCCTTCTTGTCGCCACGCTGCGGGATGCGCAGCGAGACGCCGGAGCCGCGGCGCTCGGCGAGCCACTCCTGGACCGGCTCCACCGGCTCGGGCAGAGCGGGGACCAGCACCTCCTTGGGGACCGAGTCGCCCTTCTCCTCGCCGTAGAGCTGCTGGAGGGCGTGCTCGACGAGGGCGCCGGTGGTGATCTCCTCGACCTTGTCGGTGACCCAGCCGCGCTGTCCGCGCACGCGTCCGCCGCGGACGTGGAAGATCTGGACGGCGGCCTCCAGCTCGTCCTCGGCGACCGCGATCAGGTCGGCGTCGGTCGCGTCGGCGAGCACGACCGCGCTCTTCTCCATGGCCTTGCGCAGGGCCCCGATGTCGTCGCGCAGCCGGGCCGCGCGCTCGTACTCCATCTCCTCGGCCGCGTCCGCCATCTGCTGCTCCAGGCGGCGGATGTAGGTGCCGGTGCGGCCGGCCATGAAGTCGCAGAACTCCTCGGCGAGATCGCGGTGTTCGTCGGCGGAGACGCGGTCGACGCAGGGTGCCGAGCACTTGCCGATGTAGCCGAGGAGGCAGGGGCGGCCGGTGCGGGCGGCGTTCTTGAAGACGCCGGCGGAGCAGGTGCGGACCGGGAAGACGCGCAGCAGGAGGTCGACGGTGTCGCGGATCGCCCACGCGTGTCCGTACGGCCCGAAGTAGCGCACGCCCTTGCGTTTCTGGCCGCGCATCACCTGGACGCGGGGGAACTCCTCGTTCATCGTCACGGCGAGGTACGGGTAGCTCTTGTCGTCGCGGTACTTGACGTTGAACCGGGGGTCGAACTCCTTGATCCAGGAGTACTCCAGCTGAAGCGCCTCGACCTCCGTGGACACCACCGTCCACTCCACGGACGCGGCCGTGGTCACCATGGTGCGGGTGCGGGGGTGCAGGCTCGCCAGGTCCTGGAAGTAGTTCGCCAGGCGCTGACGGAGGCTTTTCGCCTTTCCGACGTAGATCACCCGGCGGTGCTCGTCGCGGAACCTGTACACCCCGGGAGTGTCCGGGATCTCCCCTGGTTTGGGGCGGTAGCTGGAGGGGTCGGCCATGTCTCACACCCTACTGGCGAGCGCTGACACTCCGGCCGGCCTGTGGACTCGTCGTCGGGCAGGGAGACCATCGCGTGCTCGGCGTTGCTCACGAGCGCGAGCGCACGTTCCTCGGAGCTGACCAGCCAGGTCTCTGGATGTCCGGCCGCGACGCGGGCCCGGACCAGGTCGAGCGCCTCCGCGGCCGTGAGAGGGAGGGTGCCGTCCTCCTCGATGCGCCGGGTCTCCGCCGCGCGGTCGGACCCTCCCGCGCCCCGGGGCACCGCTCACCGTGACTCCAGGAACGTCAGTACCGCCAGGACGCGGCGGTGGTCGTCGGTGTCCTCGGTGAGGGCGAGTTTGCCGAGGATGCTGCGGACGTGCTTCTCGACGGTGCCCTCGGTGACCCACAGGCGGCGGCCGATGCCCGCGTTGGAGCGGCCCTCGGCCATGAGGGCGAGGACCTCGCGCTCGCGGGCGCTGAGGTGGGCGAGCGGGTCGTCGCGGCGCTGGGCGGAGAACAGCTCCTGCACCAGGGAGGGGTCGACGACCGAGCCGCCCCGGTGGATGCGTTCCAGCGCCTCGATGAACTCGTCGACGACGGTGACCCGGCTCTTGAGCAGGTAGCCGACCTTGCGGCCGCTCGCCAGCAGCTCCAGCGCGTCCTCGACCTCGACGAACGCCGACAGGACGAGGATGCCGGTGGCGGGGTGGCGTTCCCGGATCGTGCGGGCCGCCTTGAGGCCCTCCGTCGAGTGGTCCGGGGGCATCCTGATGTCGACGATCGCCAGTTCCGGACGTTCCTCGTCGACCAGTTCCAGCAGCCGGACCGCGTCTCCGGCCTGCCCGGCGACCTGGTAGCCGACGCGCTCGCACAGACTGGCCAGGCCCTCCCTGAGCAGGATGTCGTCGTCGGCGAGGACGACCCGTCCCCGTGCCGGCTGCTGCGCTGTGTCGTCCATGACCCCGGCCCCCTCGCGCGGCCTCCGCGGTGCGTTCCGCGAGGTCGGGGCTCCCCTGGCCCCGTCCTTCGCCCCCGCCCCGACAGCCTGCCCCACCGGTGGCGTTACGGCTAGCCGGAAGCGGAATTGGAGGCCTGCCGTGACGACGCGCGGACCTGTCCGGGCGATCCTCGAAGCAGTGCAGATGCAGTCGGGCCGGCCGCCCCGGGCGAGGGACGGCGGGTCTCACGGCCGAAGGGTGCGGGACATGCGGCGGACGAGGATCGAGCGGCGACGGCGGCCGGTCCGTGCCCGCCGGTACCCGGACGAGCCGTACGGCACGCTCGACCTCCTGGACCCCAGGGATCCGGACGTCGTGCGCGCCAAGCGCCTGCTGACCGCACGGAACGGCGGAACCGACCGCCCCTGAGACCGGACGGATGCCTCTCCGTCCGACAGGGACCGCCCGGAGCGTACGCGACGTCACCCTGTTCAGGACTCCCCCACCTGGACGAACTCCCCTGCGTGCGCCCCGGGCGGTCATATCTCCGGCGAGGGCCCGTCCAGGGGCAGCCGCACGTCCATGGTCGTGCCCTCGCCGGGCGGGCTGACGACGGCCAGCTTGCCGCCGATCGCCTCGACCCGGTCGATGAGACCGATCAGACCGGAGCCGCGCCCCGGTTCGGCGCCTCCGACGCCGTCGTCGCGGATGGTCAGCTCCAGGAGGCCGTCCCGGATCTGCGCCGCCACCTCCACCACGCGCGCGTGCGCGTGTTTCGCCGTGTTGGTGAGGCACTCGGAGGTCACGTAGTAGGCGGCCACCTCCAGTTGCTCCGGCAGCCGGGCCGCGGGCAGCCTCAGGTCGAGCTCGACGGGCACGACGGAGCGGCGGGCCAGGGAGCGCAGGGCCGGGCCCAGGCCGCCCTTGGACAGGATGGCGGGGTGGATGCCCCGGGCCACCTGGAGCAGGTCCTGGAAGGCGTCGTCGAGGCCCTTGCCGACGTGTGCCAGTTGCTCGGCGAGCTCCGAGGACGGGTCGGGCACCAGGCTCTCGGCGAGCCGCAGCTCCAGCTGGAGGGCGACGAGGCGCTGTTGGACGCCGTCGTGCAGATCGCGCTCGATGCGCCGCCGGGAGGCGTCCGCGGCGGCCACCACGCGCGCGCGTGAGGCGGTCAGCTGGGCGCGGCTGTCGGCGTTGGCGATGGCGGTGGCGGCGAGTTCGGTGAAGTCGGCCAGCCGCGACTCGGTGCCGGCGGGCAGCACGTCCACGGGCGAGGCGGCGAGGACGAACCCCCACAGCCGGTCGTCGACCACGATGGGCGCGCCCACGGCGTGGCCGACATGGGCGGCGCGCCGGGTCCGGGTGATCTCGTCGACCGCCTCGCGCGCGGCCCGCCTGCGCTCCTCGCGGGTGACTTCCTCCAGTTCCTCCGGGAGACCGAGGACGGTCCCGAGGACCATCTGGCTGCCGTCGGGCTCCTGGCGCAGCACGGCCGCGGTGGTGTCCAGGAGCGCGCCCACCTCCCCGGCCACCCGCGCGAACACCTCGGAGGGCGGGGCGCCATGGGCCACCAGGGTGGCGACCCGGCGCAGCGCGGCCTGTTCCCTGGCGGCGCGGCGGCTGTCGGTGACATCGCGCGCGGTGGCGTAGATGAGGCCCTCCTCGGGGACCGGCCGGGCGCTCCACTGCAACCACCGCTCGGTGCCGTCCTTGCGCAGGTAGCGGTTCTCGAACTCGGCCAGTTCCACGCCCTCGGCCAGCCGCGCCAGGGCCTCCTCGGTGCCCGCCCGGTCCTCCTCGTGCACGAAGTCGAGGAACGGCCTGGCCAGGAGCTCCTCGCCGGAGTAGCCCAGGGTGCGTTCGAAGGCGGGGTTGACCCGCTTGAGATAGCCGTCGAGCCCGCAGATGCAGAGCAGGTCCAGGGAGAGGTTGAAGACGCTCGCCAGTTCCTGCTCGGCCTTCTCGCGCCGTCCGTGGGCCGCCGCGAAGGAGGCCATGGTGCCGTTCATGCCGTCCAGCAGCTGACTCCAGGTGCCCTCGAAGGAGGCCTGGTCGGCGCGGTGTTCGAGGCGGTTGTGGTCGATCGCCGTGTTCATGGCCCGGATCTCGGCGGCGAGCCGCTCGGTGGTGACCCGCAGTTCGCGGAAGGTGTCGGCGACCTCGCCCAGTTCGTCGCGGCCCGCGTACCGGATGTCGTACGAGAGATCGCCGTACGACAGTGCCCTGGCGCCCGCGGAGACCTCGCCGAGGGGCCGGGTGATCGAACGGCTGAGCGCGAGGGCGAGGAAGGTGACGAGGGCGAGCACGGCGAGGGAGGCGGTGAGGTCGCGTACCGCGCGGGTCTCCGCCTCGCGCCGGTCGTGGCCCGCCGTGGTGTCGAGCTCGCGGGCGGCCCGGTCCTGGATGCCGCGCAGGGCGTCGATGCGGGCGCCGGAGTCGGCGAGCCAGCGCTCGTACGACGGCCAGGCGGCGGTCTCCGGGCCGGCGGTGGCGAGCAGGTCACGGAGCCGGCGGACGGCCCGGCCGGGGTCCTGGAACTGGCTGACGTACAGCCGGGTCCGCAGTGCGGCCGAGGTGTTCTCGCGGAAGGCGTCCAGCTGGGCGGTCTCCAGTGCGGGCCAGCGTCCGGCGCCGGTGGGGCGGCCGGCGGGTCCGGCGAGCAGGGCGGCGACCTCCGCCTGCTCCCGGCCGGCGGCCTCGATGGCCCGCAGGAGCGCGATGTGGGCGTCGGCCGCGCGGCCCGAGGCCCGGGTGGGGCGGCCGGCTTCGAGGGCGGTGACGTCGTCGAGGAGGGTGTCCTCGACGTTGCCGTACCGCTCGGCGATGTCGGGGGCGGTGAGCGAGCCGATGTCCGTCTGGACGCGCAGGGAGTGCAGTCGACGGCCGACGGCGTCTAGGTCGCCGGCGATGTCGGAGGCCGACCAGGTGGCGGCGCGGGCCGTGGCACGCGCGAGGACGCGGACGGTGGCGCGCTCGGCGTCGGTCCGCTCCGCCGGCGTGTCGGGCCCGGGGCGCAGCCGGGCGTCCACGGCGGCGAGCCGCTCGCGCGCGACGGCGTCGGTGACCTCGGTCGTCGCGAACGACACGTCGGTCCCGGTGTGGAAGTCGCGCAGGGCCCGCGCCTCCCGCCACTGGGCCACGGCGCTGAAGGCGGTGAAGGCCAGCAGCCCGGTCACCGGCAGCAGGACCAGCAGCATCAGCTTCCGGCCGACCCGCAGCCGGGCCAGGAGCGGGACGCGGTGGGTGGCCGCCGGGGTGCGGTGCGCGGCCCGTGCGGTGCTTCTGAGGGGTGAGCGGCGCATGGCAGGGCCTAGGGGGTGCTGCTTCCGTGGGTCGTGCCAGTGGGTTCCGTCATGCGAAGCACCCCTTTGAGGACGGCCCCTGCACGCCTCCGTGACGGCGTGCCGCCCGGCGCCGAACGGCCGGTCGCGGCCCGGCTTCCGCAGCGTCTTCAGCATGCCCGCGGAGACCGCCGCCGTCCATGTCCCGGGCAGCACAGGCTCGGCCGCCGTCCATGTCCCGGGCAGCACCAGCTCCGCCGCCGTCCATGTGTCCCAGAAGCCGTATGACGTCCGTCGAGCGCGAGCTCATGGTCCGCTCCTCGGATAGCCGTCGTGCGCGGCCAGGTCCCTGTCGATCGCCTCGACCGCCGCGTCGAGCGTGGCCTTGACGGGCGCCCGGTCGATCATGATCTTCGGGAAGGCCCGGGAGAACGCCTCGGTGATCGCCGGATAGGCGGGCGTCCGCGGTCTCGGCCGGGCCACGCCGTCCCTCAACTGCTCGATGAACAGGCGCTCGGCACCACCCTCGGCGTACGCCGGCGAGAGCTCGACCGCGCTGCCCGTGGCCGGGATCGCACCGTTGGCCACGCTCATCCGGTGGATCTGGTCCGGCTTCAGCAGATAGGCGAGGAAGCGCCACACGGCGTCGCCGTCGGCCCCGCCCGAGGTCACGCCCCACTGCCAGGAGCCCATCCCGGTCACCGTGCCCTCGCCGAAGTCGGGCAGCGGCACGATCGCCAGGTCCCCGGGGAAGCGCTCGGCGTAGTCCGGGTACCGCCAGTGGCCCGTCCAGGAGATGACGCTGCGCTCCTGGTCGAAGGCCCGGTCGGTCCTGCCGGGTTCGACGAGCCCCTCCTCGACCCAGTTCTGCAGGACGGTGAGCGCCCTGACCGACTCGGGCCCGTTGAGGAAGCCGTCGGCGGTCCTGAAGGTCCTGGGGTCGATGAGGTCGCCGCCCGCCGACCACACCGCGGGCGCGAAGCCGTACGTGTTCCACTCCTCGCCGGGTTTCGCGTCGACGAGTCCCATGTCCAGCGGGTGGGGGTGGCCCGCCGCGCGCAGGGTGCG
This sequence comes from Streptomyces sp. LS-MS-L19, assembly GCF_058382285.1. Classification (NCBI taxonomy): domain Bacteria; kingdom Bacillati; phylum Actinomycetota; class Actinomycetes; order Kitasatosporales; family Streptomycetaceae; genus Streptomyces; species Streptomyces sp. LS-MS-L19. The sequence goes on from NZ_JBYCLL010000001.1 coordinate 2,382,584, forward strand.
CAGGATCGTCGTGAACTCGTCGGCGGTCCAGGCTTCCGAGGCGCCCCTGGGGATGCGGATGCCCGCCTTCTTCAAAACCGACGGCCGCACATAGAGCCCGAGCCCCGAGTCGAAGGTGCCGATCCCGTACAACTGCCCCGCGTAGGTGCCCTGTTGCCGGATGGAGGGCAGCAGGTCCTCGCGGAGGCGGTCGGGCAGGCAGGAGTCGATCGGCTTGATCGTGCCGGACCAGGCATGGCTGTAGAGCCGCGGGCCGTCGAAGTCGAGGAGGTCCGGCAGGTCGCCGCTGGCCGCCGCGGAGCGCACGAGTTCGTTGTACGGCCGCTGCTCGGGAAGCGTGACCGCCTCGACCCGCACCTGCCGCTGGGCCCTGTTGAAGTCCCGGACCTGGCGGCGCAGGGTGTTGTACTCGGCGCTCGGTCCCGCGTGGAACCACACCGTGACCTGCGCGGTACCGTCGATCCTGCCGTCGCAGGTGGTGTCGGTGCGGGCCCGCTCGCTGTCGTCGGGGCCCCCTCCACCTCCGCACGCGGCGAGGAGCAGAGCGGCTGCCAGCAGTCCCGAGGCCAGGGCGCGACGGCCCCTCGCGGTCCTCCCGAGCGGTGCCTTCATCGCACACCCCCACTCGACCGGAATCTCACGGCCTCCCCAGGGCAGCCCACATGCTACCCCCGGTCACCTCCCGCTGCGCTGGGTGAACGGGAACTGGCGGATCCGGCACAGGACTTGAGCACATTCCAGGTGCCGGGCAGCAATCCGCCCCGACTCTTTCCGGGTAGCCGGAAAGCGCGAGCCCCGGCTGGTTGGGACCCTGTCCGCATGTCCATGCGCTGTCTTCTCGTCGATGACAGCATCCGGTTCCTGGAGGCCGCCCGCAGTCTGCTGGAACGCGACGGGATACCTGTCGTCGGCGTCGCCCTGTCCGGTACGGAGGCTCTGGTACGGGCCGCGGAACTCACCCCGGACGTCGTCCTGGTCGATCTCGACCTCGACGGCGAGAGCGGCTTCGACGTGGCGGCGCGGCTGGCCCGCAGCGTCTCGGCCGTCATCATCCTGATCTCCACGCACGCGCTGGAGGACTTCGAGGAGCTGATCGCCGGCAGTCCGGCCCGCGGGTTCCTGCCCAAGTCGGCGCTGTCGGCACGGGCGATCAGGGAGCTGCTGGACGGCGACGGCACGACCCCGACCGCCTGAGCCGACGGGTTTCGCCGGGCGGGCGGGAGCGGATCGTCGTACGGCCGGGAGCGGGCCGTCGTACGACCGCGAGTGCACCGTCATTCGGCCGGGAGCGGGCCGTCGTACGAGCGCGAGTGCGCCGTCATGCGGCCGGGAGGGCGCTGTCGTGCGGCCGGGAGTGCCCCGTCGTTCGGCGACAAGTGTTGTCGGGACCAGGCCAACACGCTTCAATGCGGAGGAACTCGGGACCGGGAACGACGGCGTACGGATGTGAAGCCTCCCCCGGCACTGCCCCCAACGGCCCCGACACACCCTCTCGAACGGCCTGACCAGCCGCCCGGACCTGTACAGAAAGGCCCCTGCATGCCGCACGCCACACAGCACGCGGACGTCGCGACCGTCGTCGACGCGGAACTGGACACGGCCCTGCGAGGCGGCCCCTTCCACGTCGCGCTGCGCGCCGCGATCGCCGCCCGGGGGCTGCCGCTCCAGCGCGTCCAGCACCATCTGTCGCGCTACGGGGTCAAGGTCGGTGTCACCAGCCTGAGTTACTGGCAGCAGGGCGCCCGCCGCCCGCAGCGTCCCGAGTCGCTGCGGGCCGTACGGGCACTGGAGGAGATCCTCCAGCTGCCGGAGGAGTCGCTGATCCGGCTGCTCGCCGAGCACGACGACCGGTCGGCCGCCGAGCGTCCCGCGACCCGCTCCTACCGCTCCCTCCTCGCGGCCTCGGACGTCCTCCAACAGCTGCTGGACGAGCTGGACTCGCCGCACGACGGCGGGCTGCACACCCTCGGCCATCACGAGCGCATAGACATCGGGCCGCGTCGCGAGCTGCGCGGCCGCGAGTCGCACCACATCGTGCGGGCCCACCACGAGGGCGTCGACCGCTTCATGGCCGTCCACCACGGCGACCCGGGGTGCGTGCCGGAGCTCATGACCGTGCACGCCCTGGAGAACTGCCGTACGGGCCGCCTGCGTTGGCACCACGACACCGGAGTGCTCGTGGCGGAGCTGCTCCTCGACGCCCGGCTGCGGGCGGGTGACACCTTCCTGTTCCGCTACCGCGTCGAGGACGGCACGGGCGGTGTCTCCCGCGAGTACCTGCGCGGCTTCGGCGCACCCGGCGGCCAGTACGCGCTCCAGGTCAGGTTCGACGAGAAGGCGCTGCCGGTGCGCTGCCACCGCTTCGTCCAGCACTCCCCCGCGGCGCCCCGCAGCGGCCGCCAGGAACTCGCGCTCACCGGCCACCACCACTCGGTCCACCTCGTCGAGCCCCGGGTGCGGTCGGGGGTCGTGGGGATCGGGTGGGACTGGGAGTAGGCGCCCCGCGAGCACCCTCGCACCGGGTCCGTGACGCGACGTAAACGATTGCGCAAGCGTTTGCGTGCGCTGTCGGATGGGATACCTTCCCGGCCGTGGGACCACGTTCCGTGGACCAGGAGACGGAGCTCTCCGATCCGTGAGGCGACTGTCCGGGAGGGTGCTTGATGGCGACCATGGCCGACGTGGCACGCAGCGCGGGTGTGTCCGTGGCGACCGTCTCGCACGTCCTCAACGGCACCCGGCCGGTCCTGCCCCACACCCGCCAGGCCGTGCTCGACGCGGTCGACGAGCTCGGGTACACCCCCAACACCCTGGCCCGCTCCCTGGTGACCTCCCGCACCCGCTCCATCGGGCTCGCGGTGTCGGCGATCAGCAACCCGTACTTCACGGAGATCCTCCAGGGCGTGGAGGCGGGCGCCCTGGAACACGGCTACAGCCTGCTCATCGCCGATCCGCACGACGATCCCGTCCACGAGCGCAAGGTCGTCCAACTGCTGCACGAACGGCGCGTGGACGGCATGATCGTCGCGCCCTCGGCGGACCCGCGCGAACTCGTCGCCTATCTCGCACGGCACGAGGTCCCGACGGTGTTCCTCGACCGGGTGGTCGACGCGGCGGCCGAGGTCGGGGGCGACGGGTCGGGGGATGCCGGCGCCGGAGCCGACGGACCGCGGGATACCGGCGCCCGGACGGACGGCCCACGGCGCTTCGACCAGGTGTGCGCCGAGAACGTCGAACCGATGGCCGAACTGGTCACCCATCTCGCCGCACTGGGCCACCGGCGCATCGGGCTGGTCGCCGGCCTGCCGGGGCTCAGCACCACCGCCGAACGGATCACCGGATACCGGCAGGGCCTCACCGCCTCCGGCCTGCCCTACGACGCCCACCTGGTCGTCCACGGCGACTCCGAGTCGCCCGGGGCGGAACGGGCCACCGCCGCCCTGCTCTCCCTCGCGGCGCCGCCCACCGCCCTGGTCACCGCCAACAACTCCATGACCATCGGGACCCTGCGCGCCCTGCGCGAGCGCGGCCTCTCGGTACCGGACGACCTCGCCCTGTGCTGCTTCGACGACTTCGCCTGGGCCGACCTGTTCTCGCCCCGGCTCACTGCGATCGCCCAGCCCAGCAGGGAGATCGGCGCCCAGGCGGTCCGTGTGCTCCTGGACCGCCTCGCCGTGCCGGACCGGCCCACCCGCACCCTGCGCCTGCCCTGCGCCCTCGTCCACCGCACGTCGTGCGGCTGCGCCGAGACCGGGGAGTACGGCCGTCCCGCGCCGCGCTCCCGGTCCTCGCGCCCCTCCCGGTCCTCGCAGTCCCCGCTGTCCTCGCAGTCCCCTCGGTCCCCTCAGTCTCCGCAGTCCTCGCAGTCCTCGCAGTCGAAAGGAACCGTCTCGTGATCGTCGTCGCCGGTGAGGCCCTGATCGATCTGGTACCGCAGGGCAGGGGCGCCCTCGCGAGCCTCAAGCCGGCGCTCGGCGGCGGCCCCTACAACACCGCCGTGGCCCTCGGCCGGCTCGGCTCCCCCACGGCGTTCTGCTCCCGCACCTCGCTCGACGCGTTCGGCGAGGCCCTGCTCGACGGGCTCCGGGAGGCGGGCGTGGACGTGTCCGCCGTCCAGCGCGGAGCCGAACCCACCACGCTGGCTGTCGCCACGATCGACGACGGCGGTTCGGCCGCCTACTCCTTCTACGTCGACGGCACCGCGGACCGCCTGTTCACGGCCCCCGCCGCACTCCCTCCCGGCACACGCGCGGTGTCCTTCGGCACCTGCTCGCTCGTCCTGGAACCGGGGGCGAGCGCCTACGAGGAACTGCTGCGGACCGCTGCCGCGCAGGGCGTGTTCACCGCGCTCGACCCGAACATCCGGGCCGGGCTGATCCCCGACGCGGACGCGTACCGGGCCCGGTTCAAGAGCTGGCTGCCGTCGGTGTCCCTGCTCAAGCTGTCCGAGGAGGACGCGCTGTGGCTCGGCGGCACCCCCCAGGAGTGGCTGGCGGCGGGACCCTCGGCCGTGGTGATCACCCACGGCGGTGACGGGCTGACCGTGTTCACCAAGGACGGGTCGGCGCTTCCCGTGCCCGGCGAGAAGGTCGACGTCGTGGACACGATCGGCGCCGGCGACACCGTGAACGCGGCGCTGCTGCACGGCCTGGCAACCCTGGACGCCCTGTCTCCGGCGGCGCTCAGCGCGCTGCGCGTCGACGACTGGACCCGGCTGCTGCGCTTCGCGGCCCGCGCGGCGGCGATCACCTGCTCACGGGCGGGCGCGGAGCCGCCGTACGCCTCCGAAGTGGGCGAGCTGTAGGGGCCGCCGTAGGGACCGGGCGAGGACGGAAACGACGGAGCGAGCGGTGCCTGGCGGGGCACCGCTCGCTCCGTCGTTCCGGATCAGGCCTTGCGGGCCCGAGTCGTCTTCTTGGCCGGCGTGGCCTTCTTGGTGGCTTCGGCGGCCTTCTTGGTCGCCGTCGTCCTGGCCGTCGCCGTCTTCCTGGCCGTCGTCCCGGCGGCGACGGTCTTCTTCGCCGCCGTCTTCCTGGCCGCGGCCTTCCGCGGGGCCTTCACCGCGGCTCCGTCGCTGATCCGGTCGGCGCCGAGGATCTCCCTCAGGAACTTGCCGGTGTGGCTCGCCGGGACCCCGGCGACCTCCTCCGGGGTGCCCTCCGCGACGACCAGACCGCCGCCCGCGCCGCCCTCGGGGCCCATGTCGACGATCCAGTCGGCCGTCTTGATCACGTCGAGGTTGTGTTCGATGACGATGACGGTGTTGCCCTTGTCGACCAGGCCGGACAGGACCTTCAGCAGCTTGCTGATGTCCTCGAAGTGCAGACCGGTGGTCGGCTCGTCCAGGACGTAGACCGTACGGCCGGTGGAGCGCTTCTGGAGCTCGCTGGCGAGCTTGACGCGCTGCGCCTCGCCGCCGGACAGGGTGGTCGCGGCCTGGCCGAGACGGACGTAGCCGAGTCCGACGTCCTTGAGGGTGTTGAGGTGGCGGGCGATCGCCGGTACGGCGTCGAAGAAGTCCGTGGCCTCCTCGATCGGCATGTTCAGGACGTCGGCGATGGACTTGCCCTTGTAGTGGACCTCCAGGGTCTCCCGGTTGTACCGGGCGCCGTGGCAGACCTCGCACGGGACGTAGACGTCCGGGAGGAAGTTCATCTCGATCTTGATGGTGCCGTCGCCCGCGCAGTTCTCGCAGCGGCCGCCCTTGACGTTGAAGGAGAAGCGGCCCGGCTGGTAGCCGCGGACCTTCGCCTCGGTGGTCTCGGCGAACAGCTTGCGGACGTGGTCGAAGACGCCGGTGTACGTCGCCGGGTTGGACCGCGGGGTGCGGCCGATGGGCGACTGGTCGACGTGCACGACCTTGTCGACGAGGTCGTCGCCCTCCACGCGCGTGTGCCGGCCCGGGACGCTCCTCGCGCCGTTGAGCTCGCGCGCCAGGTGGGTGTACAGGATGTCGTTGACCAGGGTCGACTTTCCGGAGCCGGAGACACCGGTGACCGCGGTGAACACGCCCAGCGGGAAGGACACGTCGATGTCCTGGAGGTTGTTCTCCCGGGCGCCGTGCACGGTGAGCTGCCGCGTCGGGTCGAGGGGGCGCCGGATGTCGGGCAGCGGGATGGCCTTCTTGCCCGACAGGTACTGGCCGGTCTGCGACTCGTCGTTGGCGAGCAGCTCCTTCAGGGAGCCGCTGTGCACGACCTTGCCGCCGTGCTCGCCCGCGCCGGGGCCGATGTCGACGACCCAGTCGGCCACCTTGATGGTGTCCTCGTCGTGCTCGACGACGATGAGCGTGTTGCCCATGTCGCGCAGCCGGACCAGGGTCTCGATCAGCCGGTGGTTGTCGCGCTGGTGCAGGCCGATGGACGGCTCGTCGAGGACGTACAGGACGCCGACGAGTCCGGAGCCGATCTGGGTGGCCAGGCGGATGCGCTGGGCCTCGCCACCGGACAGGGTGCCGGCCGCGCGGTTCAGCGAGAGGTAGTCCAGGCCGACGTCGACCAGGAACTTCAGCCGTTCGTTGACCTCCTTCAGCACCCGCTCGGCGATCTTCTTGTCGCGGGCACTGAGCTTCAGCTCGCCCAGGAAGTCCGCGCAGTCGCTGATGGACATGCCGGAGACCTCGGCGATCGACTTGCCCATGACGGTGACCGCGAGGACGAGCGGCTTGAGGCGGGTGCCCTCACAGGTGGGGCAGGGCACCTCGCGCATGTAGCCCTCGAAACGCTCCCGGCTCGCGTCGGACTCGGACTCGCTGTGCCGGCGCTTGACGAAGGGCACGGCGCCTTCGAACGGGGTCGTGTAGACCCGCTCGCGGCCGTACCGGTTGCGGTAGCGGACCTCGATCTGCGTCTTGTGGCCGTACAGCAGGGCCTTCTTGGCGCGCTGCGGCAGCCCCGCGAAGGGGATGTCGGTCCGGAACCCGAGCGCGTCCGCGAGGGCGCCGATCAGGCGGCCGAAGTAGTCCTTGGTGTGGCCGTGCGACCAGGGGTGGATCGCGCCCTCGTCGAGGGACTTGTCCTCGTCGGGGACGATCAGCTCCGGGTCGACCTCCATGCGGGTGCCGATGCCGGTGCACTCGGGGCAGGCGCCGAAGGGCGAGTTGAAGGAGAAGGAGCGGGGCTCCAGCTCCTCGAAGGACAGGTCGTCGTACGGGCAGTAAAGGTGCTCCGAGAACATGCGCTCGCGCTCCGGGTCGTCCTCGGGGAGGTCGACGAAGTCGAGCACGACCATGCCGCCGGACAGGCCCAGGGCGGTCTCCACGGAGTCGGTGAGCCGACGCTTGGCGGAGTCCTTCACCGTGAGGCGGTCGACGACCACCTCGATGGTGTGCTTCTCCTGCTTCTTCAGCGTGGGCGGGTTGGAGAGCTGGACGGTCTCGCCGTCCACCCGGGCGCGGCTGTACCCCTTGGTCTGGAGATCGGCGAAGAGGTCGACGAACTCGCCCTTGCGCTCCCGCACGAGCGGGGAGAGCACCTGGAAGCGGCTCCCCTCGGGCAGCTCCAGGACCCGGTCGACGATGGCCTGCGGCGACTGGCGCGAGATGGGGCGGCCGCACTCGGGGCAGTGCGGCTTGCCGATGCGCGCGAAGAGGAGTCGCAGGTAGTCGTAGACCTCGGTGATGGTGCCGACCGTCGAGCGCGGGTTGCGCGAGGTGGACTTCTGGTCGATGGAGACCGCGGGCGACAGGCCCTCGATGAAGTCGACGTCGGGCTTGTCCATCTGCCCGAGGAACTGGCGGGCGTACGAGGAGAGCGACTCCACGTAGCGCCGCTGGCCCTCGGCGAAGATGGTGTCGAAGGCCAGGGAGGACTTGCCCGACCCGGACAGGCCCGTGAAGACGATGAGCGAGTCGCGAGGCAGGTCGAGCGAGACGTTCTTCAGGTTGTGCTCGCGCGCGCCACGGACGATGAGACGGTCGGCCACGCCGGTCCGCACCTTTCTTGAGAGAAGTGACAGGGGCGGGGCCCCCGTGCTTTCTCAGACTAGGGGGAGCCACTGACAACGCCGGTCGGATTCCCGGACTGGGGACAACAATCCCCGGCCTTCCAGCATGCCCGACGCCGCACTCGACCATATAGCACGTGCATTCGATTTACGGCACAGCTTCACCACCTTCACCCAAAGGTGTGGCGGAGCTAGGGTCAGCACCATGATTGATCACGCTCATGACCTGGAGTCTGTACGTGGTGCGACCGAACGGCTCCTGACCGCAGCCGCCACGATGGACAACGCGGCCGTGACGCAGTCGTCACGGCTGCCGGGCTGGAGCCGCGGACATGTCCTCGCCCACCTCTCCCGCAACGCCGACGCCCTCGTGAACGTTCTGCAGGGCCGGCCCATGTATCCGTCCGCTGAAGCGCGCGACGCCGACATCGAGCGCGACGCCCCGCGGCCCCTCGACGTCCAGCTCACCGACCTCCGCGAGAGCGCCGCCCGCTTCCAGGAGGCCGGGGCCGCGCCGGCCGACTGGTCCCGCACGGTCGAGCTGCGCAACGGGGTCACCGACTCGGCGTCCCGGGTGCCGTTCCGGCGGTGGGCCGAGGTGGAGCTGCACCACGTGGATCTCAGGATCGGATACGAGCTGGAGGAGCTGCCCGAGGAGTTCACCGAACGGGAGATCACCTTCCTCGCCGACCGCTTCTCCGGCCACCCCGAGGTGCCGGCCACGAGCCTCGCGGACGGTACGCGCGCGTGGAGCACGGGCCGGGACGCGGACCTGCCCGAGGTCACCGTCGCGGGCACCCCCGCCGACCTCCTCGGCTGGCTCGCCGGCCGCCGCGACGGCTCGGCGCTGACGGTCCACGGCGGCCCCCTCCCCTCGCTGCCCCCGCTATAGGCTGGCCGCCATGACGTACAGCGGACAGGTGACGGTCGGCGGGCCCGCCGACGTGCACGAGCTCAAGGACCTGATGATCACCAAGATCGCGGTCGGCCCGATGAACAACAACGCCTATCTGCTGCGCTGCCGGGCCACCGACGAGCAGCTCCTGATCGACGCCGCCAACGAGGCGGACACCCTGCTCGGCATGATCGGTGACGACGGCATCGCGTCCGTCGTCACCACGCACCAGCACGGCGACCACTGGCAGGCGCTCGCCGACGTCGTCGCGGCCACGCGCGCGCGTACGTACGCCGGACGGGCCGACGCCGAGGGCATCCCCGTCCCCACCGACGTCCCGGTCGACGACGGTGACGTCATCCGGGTGGGACACGTGGAGCTGACCGCACGCCACCTGGTCGGCCACACGCCGGGCTCGATCGCCCTCGTCTACGACGACCCGCACGGGCATCCCCATGTGTTCACCGGGGACTGTCTCTTCCCCGGGGGGCCTGGGCGGACAACACGTCCCGAGGACTTCGCGTCGTTGATGTCGGGCCTGGAAGCGAAGGTCTTCGTGCTCCCGGACGAGACCTGGATCTACCCGGGCCACGGCAACGACACCACGCTCGGCGCCGAGCGGCCTCACCTCGGGGAGTGGCACAAGCGGGGCTGGTAGGTCGGCGGCATCGCCGTCCCGGTTCCGTGGCGCGGTGGGTGAGGGGCCGGTGGCCCCTCACCCACCGGTCAGGGCTTGTTTCCGAATCTCTACCTCTTCCTTCCCCTGACGAGGAAGAATGCGATGACAGCAGCTCCGAACAGCAACATGACAATGGTCGCCGGCCAGTTGTCAGTTATCGCCGCTGCTTGTGAGTACATTCCGCCTCCTACATGACCTCTCCGGCGAGAACCCCGCCGGCCCAGTACGCTCCGTTGACGCCCAGGTCCATCGTGCGGGAGGCCCCCAGCGCCTTGGTGGCAAATCCGACCTTGGCTCCGACGAGACCGACAACGACGCCTCCCGCTATTTCGGACCCGCTCTTTCCTTCCATCGCACCTCCAGCGGCTTCCATGCCTATTCCTACGGCGGCCAGGCCCAGCCCCACAGCCTGTCCACCGGGGACGAACATGGCGGCAAGCCCGACCGCCTGGCCGCCACGGGAAAGCCACTCACCACCTGACATACCGAGGAAGTCCAGCCCGCTCGGGTCAATACGGTTGACGGGGTCTCCGGCGGCGTAGGCGTAGGGGTTGCTTTCCTTGCCGGACGGGTCGGGCTGGGTGAAGCGGCCGAGTTGGGGGTCGTAGTAGCGGGCGCCCATCTTGTAGAGGCCGGACGGATCGAGGTAGGTGCCGGTGTAGCGGTAGGGCTGGTTGGTCCCGCTGGTGGTGCGGGCCTCGCCGTAGGGGCCGTAGCTGTAGGTCGCGGTGCGCTTGCCGGAGGCGTCGACGAGGCCGATGACGCTGCCCTGGACGTCGGTGAGGTAGTACTGGCTTGCCCCGCCGGAGGTCATGGCTGTCAAGGTGCCCGAAGCTTCGCGGACGAAACCGGTGGCGTTCTCGCGCGTCATGCCGGTCGCCGCGTTGGTGAAGGTCGAACTGCCGCGTGTGAGGCGGTCGTTGTGGTCGACTCCGGCGTAGCTGTAGGTCGACGCGGCGCCGGAGGCCGTCAGGCTGGAGAGCTGGGTGAAGGGCGTCCACTCGCCGCCCGTGCGGGTGCCGGTCGGGGAGGCGGCGGAGGTTTCGTTGCCGTCGCCGTCGTAGGTGAATCCGGTGTTGCCGCCGAGTGAGGTCAGTTCGTTGGCGTTGTCGTACTCGCGGACGGACTGGGCCTTGTCGCAGGCGGGCAGGCTGGTGCCGGTGGAACGGCCGGTCATGTTGCCGGCCTTGTCGTAGCAGTAGGCCCAGCCGGCGGTGGTGGAGCCGTCCTTGGTCTCCACGGCCTTGGTCAGGCGGCCCTTGGAGTCGTAGGTGTAGGCGAGAGCGGCGCCGTCCGTGGTCCGCGTGTAGATCTTGTCGGTGTCCTTGCCGGACTTGTCGTAGTCGTAGGTGATCGTGGACAGCACGGTGGAGCCGTTCTTGACCTCGATCTTCTGGGCGCGGCTGGACTTGTCGTAGTCCGTCTTCTGCACCGTGCCGCCGGGATAGGTGGTGGTGGTGCGGTCGCCGTTCTTGTCGTAGTCGTAGGTGGTCGTCGCGCCGCCCGGCTGGGTGAGGGTGGCCGGCTGGTTGGCGTCGTTGTAGTCGTACGTGGTGGTGCCGCCCGGGTCGGTCGCGGTCTTCACGTTGCCGGAGGCGTCGTAGGTGACCGAGCTGGTACCACCGGCGGGCAGGGTGCGGATGCGTTCGCGGTTCTGCTCGTCGTAGGTGTAGCTGCTGGTGCCCGCCGGGGTGGTGCGCGTCTTGACGTTGCCGTCGGCGTCGTAGGTGAAGGTGGCGGTCCTGCCGTCACTGGTCTGGGTCTTGAGCCGGTCACGCTTGTCGTAGGTGTAGACCGTCTTCACGCCGCGGCCGTCGGTGACGGTGTCGGTGCGGCCCAGGTCGTCGTAGGTGTAGGTGATGTCCTCCTGTGCGGAGGGACGGTCGACCTTGGCCAGGTTGCCCTTGGAGTCGTAGGTGAACGACGTCTTGTGGTCCTCGGGGTCGGTGGCCGAGCAGCGCTGGCCGGGCAGCCCGCCGCAGTCCATCTCCCCCGTCTTCGGGTTGTAGTCGTAGGTCCACTTGGCGCCGTCGGAACCGGTGGTGGTGTCGGTCTGCGACATCATGTTGCCCGAGGTGTCGTAGCCGTTGGTGACCTTGTCGCCGCTGGCGGAGGTGAGGGTCTCGGGGTAGTGGCCGCCGGCCTTCTGGGTCCAGGCCATCGTGGACTGCGCGCCGGTGGGCTGGGTCGCCGACTTCGGGTTGAAGGAGTCGTCGTAGTCGAACTTGACGGTGTTGCCCGGAGTCGAACCGACCCCCATCCCGTCGACCGCGCTGGTGACGTTGTTGTCCGGACCCCACGTCTTGGAACGCTCGCGGCCCAGCGGGTCGGTGGTCTTCTTCACTCGCCAGCGGGCGTCGACCGTCTTCTGGGTGTTCTTGCCGCGCGGGTCGGTGATCCGGACAACACCCTCTCCCTCGCTGCCGGGCTGCGGGAGGATGTAGCGGAAGGCGGTGGTGGCACCGGTTCCGGCGGTCTTGTCGACGACGCGGGTGATCGAGGCGAGCCGGTTGGTGTCCCAGGTGAAGCGGGTCTCGCGGCCCTCCGGGGTGGTCACCTTCGTCATGCGGTGCGAGGTGTCGTAGTCGAAGACGGTGGTCTTGCCGTCGGTGTCGGTGAACGTCTTCAGATCGTCCCCGGACCACGTGTAGGTGGCGGACCGGCCGGTGTTGTCGGTCACCTTGGTGATCTGCGTGCCGTCGTTGGCGAAGGTCAGGGTGCGGCCGGAGGCGGCGGTGATCTTCGAGGTGAACGCGCCGGAGTAGGCGACGGTGGTGGCGTTGCCGTTCTTGTCCTCGACCTTGCTCACCCGTGCGTCGCCGGTCGTGCCGGAGCGGGTGAAGGTGGTCTTCTGCCCGTTCCTGCGGGAGGTGAGCGTGAAGGACTTCTTGTCAGAGGACTCGGTCAGGTCCTGCTTGTAGCCGGGGGCCGGGGTGAAGTTCGAGCCGTCCCGCTCGAACACGGCGATCGTGCTGGAGGGGCCCTGCACGTACACCGACGTGGTGTTGGGCTCGTGGATCAGGTAGTCACTGCCGGTCGTCGCCTTCCAACTGGTGTTCAGGCCGTTGTAGGCGTGCCCCAGCGACAGGCCGGGGCCGGCGTCGGCGATGTCGAAGGCGTTCACGCCGACCAGCAGGTTGCCGTTGCCGTAGTTGACCTGCGCACCGACGGAGTCCGACAGCGGGGCCTCGTGGAACTCCGACCACGGGACCTGGCCGATTCCCAGGCCCTGGAAGGTGGACTGCAGGATGCCGGCCGTCACCAGCTCGCGGTCCTGGCCCGCGACCCCGATGGGCGTGCTTCCGGGCGCCTTGGTCTGCCCCACGGGGGAGGACGAGGTGGGCTTCGGAGACGGTTCGCCGGGGCCGGGCGATGCTGACGCCTGCATGGGTAACAGAGCAAGTAACAGTGCCGCGCCGGTTGTTGTGGCGACTGCGGCGGTGGCGGCGGTACGTCTGCCGCGTCTGGTGCCGCTTCTGGGCGCCTTGTTTCCGGGCATGACAGAGTGCACGAGGGTCTCTCCTTGGATCGTCGGATCGTTCGGGCCTTCACAGCCGGTTGACGGGAGGCAGACCTCGGCGGGTGACAGCCGGTGGGCGGCTGTCACCCGCGCTCGGTGTCCGCCTTACGGGGTGACCCCGGCCCAGGACGACGCACCGGATCAGCGCGGGACCGGCTGGTTGGGCACCGCATAGGGAATCGACGGGCAGCCGCGCCGCGATCGGGTCAGCAGCGCTTGGACGTCCTGGCGGAGTAGCCGCCCTGCTCGTCGGCGACGGTCAGGGTGCCGTCGCCGGAGGTGCAGTCATCCACCGTGTCGGCGCCGTTGCCCCAGAACTCCTGGCTGTGCGTGTCGAACTCGGTACGAGCGCCCAGCAGCGTCTCGCGGTCGTAGGACCACACGCCGACCCGGAGGTCGAAGTTGATCCCTTGGTCAAGGAACGACTTCCACACCCACACGTAGCCGTAGTTCTCCTTGCACTCGGGCGAGTAGAACTGCTTGACCGAGGCGATCTGCTCCGTCCCCCGGTAGGCGTACGACGTCGTGCCGATCTGATAGGCGTCCGAGCACACACCTGCGGCCTGTGCACGTGCGGACAGCGGATTACCCGCCTCCGACGGCACAGATGACACGGGCGGCTGCTGGTTCGCCGGCGTCGGCCCCGCGCCCGCGGACGCGGTGCCCGCGCATGCCAATACCGTTGCGAATCCTGCCGCCGACAGTGACAGCGTCCGGTGAGCACGCTTCACGTGAACCCCTCCCCTGGGCATGCGGAATCGAACAACCAGCGAGGTTCGGTGCCGCATGAATGAAAGGCGCATTCCCCGATGCGCCTTCACATCATCCCTGCGGTGCGGCGCGGACTACATGATTCCGCGCTTCGGTCACACAGGGCTAGGGTAATCACGTGCCGTTATCGAACGGATTTGGAATGCGTTCCCCTTCGAAACCAGGGCCAAGAAGCGTTCATGATTTTGGAAAGTCCAGGTGGGGTTTCTTGCTGTCTGAGCATCCACAGATGCCCCTCCAGTAGTGACTTGCCTCACAAGAATGCTCGCGTAACGCCGGGGCACACGACGTTGTTTGATCGGCCCCTGAACAGGCGACCACCGACCCCTCGGCGGCCTCGACGGAGTGCCGGACACGGTCGGCGAGGGCACGCAGCCAGGGCCCCGGTCTTCCCGGAGCGGACACACCCAGAACCAGCACGATCGGCGGGCTCTGGAAGGCGACACCCTCGAGGCGGATGCCCCGGATGCTCGCCGGGGCCGGGGAGCGGGGTTGGTGAGACCCGCCGGGTGGCACGCGCGGGGGTGGTGAACGCCGGGGCGCGCAAGGGGTGTTGCGCGCCCCGTGTGAACTCTTCACACGCGCCGGTGGCACACACCCGCTCCCGGCACAGGTGGTTGCGCAGTCAACTGGGGGCAGCCCCGCACAGGATGACGGCTCCTGCGCGGTAAGGGCCGCCGGTCTTTCGATCCCCGCCCTCGGCCGGCGGCCCAGGCAAGCTGTCCGAAAACTGTTCACACAAATGCAACGCCCGTTCCCAATATGCGGACAATAGCCGTCGTGACCTCGACAAACGGGACAGTGGACTGTCACTCTCCCGCCATGCACCCTGCCCCTCGCGCCCTGCGCCGCGCCGTCGCCGCGGCCTCCATAGCCCTGCTCGCCACCGCCGTCGGCTGCGCCCCGCAGCCCGAGGACGACGCGAGCGCCAAGGCCTCGGCGTCGACCGGCAACGCCTGCGCCAAGGGCAAGCTGGCCACGAAGACCTCCGGCAAGCTGACGGTCGCGACCGACGAGCCCGCGTACGAGCCGTGGTTCAAGGACGACAAGCCGGCGAACGGCAAGGGCTTCGAGTCCGCCGTCGCCTACGCCGTGGCCGAGCAGCTCGGCTACGACAAGAGCGCCGTCGTCTGGCAGAGCGTCCCCTTCAACAAGGCCTTCGCGCCCGGGGAGAAGACCTTCGACTTCGACATCAACCAGGTGTCGATCAGCGCCGAGCGCAAGAAGGCCGTCGACTTCTCCTCCGGCTACTACGACGTGCGCCAGGCCGTCATCGCGCTCAAGGGCACCAAGGCCGCCAAGGCGAAGAGCATCGCGGACCTGAAGGGCCTCAAGCTCGGCGCCCAGGTCGGCACGACGAGCCTGAACTACATCCAGGACGTGGTGAAGCCGACGCGGGAGGCCGCCGCGTACGCCAAGAACGACCAGGCGAAGTCCGCCCTGGAGAACAAGCAGGTGGACGCGATCGTCGTCGACCTGCCCACCGCCTTCTACATCACCGCGGCCGAGGTGACGGACGGCACGATCGTCGGGCAGTTCGAGAACCAGGGCGGCACGCCCGAGCAGTTCGGGCTCGTGCTCGACAAGGGCAGCGCGCTCACCTCCTGCGTGACGGAGGCCGTCGACGCGCTCCGCGAGGACGGCACGCTCGCCAAGCTGGAGCAGCAGTGGCTGTCGGACGCCGTCGACGCCCCGGTCCTCAAGTGACGCTCACGAAGGACGAGGCCGGCCAGGAAGGCGCGGGCGACCCGTACACGCCGTCGCAGCGGCGGATCGAGCGGGAGGCGCTCAAGCGTGCCCGCTCCCGCCGCGCGACGGCGATCGCCGCGGTCTCGACCCTGCTCACCGCCGTCGTCCTCTACCTGGTCGTCGTCAACGCGCCCGGCTGGCCGCGCACCAAGGAGACGTTCTTCAACGGGCAGTACGCGCGCGAGGCGTTCCCCAAGGTCCTCGAAGGGCTGTGGCTGAACGTCCGGCTGCTGTTCGTGTGCGGCGCGGCCGTCCTGGTCCTCGGGATGCTCATCGCCATCGCGCGCACGCTGCGCGGGCCGGTGTTCTTCCCGCTGCGCGTCCTGGCCGCCGCCTACACGGACTTCTTCCGCGGCCTGCCGCTCATCATCAACCTCATGATCGTCGTCCTGGGCGTGCCGGCGCTGCGGCTCCAGGGCGTGACGGTCGACCCGGTGTGGCTGGGCGGCACGGCGCTCACGCTGACGTACTCGGCGTACGTGGCGGAGGTGTTCCGCGCGGGCATCGAGTCCGTGCACCCCTCCCAGCGCGCCGCGGCCCGCTCGCTCGGACTCTCCAACCGTCAGGCGCTGCGGTACGTGGTGCTGCCGCAGGCGGTGCGCCGCCAGGTGCCGCCGCTGCTGAACGACCTGGTGTCCCTCCAGAAGGACACCGGCCTCGTGTCGATCGGCGGCGCGATCGACGCCGTACGGGCCGCCGACATCATCGTCGGACGGAGCCTCAACTACACGCCGTACATCGTCGCGGGCCTGGTGTTCGTGGCGCTGACCATCCCGATGACCCGCCTGACGGACTGGGTGACGGCACGCATGGACCGCCGGCGGGCCCAGGGAGGAGTCGCATGAGCGACGCGGACGCACCGGTGCTGCGGATGGAGTCCGTCCGCAAGACCTTCGGCGACTCGGTCGTGCTGCGGGACGTCGACCTGGACGTCGCCCCGCACACGGTGACGGCGCTGATCGGCGCCTCCGGCTCCGGCAAGTCGACCCTGCTGCGCTGCGCCAACCTCCTGGAGGAGATCGACGACGGCGCCATCTGGCTGGACGGCGAGGAGATCACCGATCCGCGGGTCGACCAGGACGCGGTACGGCGCCGTATCGGCGTGGTGTTCCAGGCGTACAACCTCTTCCCGCACATGACGGTGCTGGAGAACATCACGCTGGCCCCGCGGCGGGTGCACGGCGTGGCCCGCGCGGAGGCCGAGGAGCACGCTCGCGAGCTGCTGGAGCGGCTCGGGCTCGGCGGGAAGGCGGGCGAGTACCCGGACCGGCTGAGCGGCGGTCAGCAGCAGCGGGTGGCGATCGTGCGGGCCCTCGCCGTACGGCCCCGGCTGCTGCTGCTCGACGAGATCACCGCGGCGCTCGACCCGGAGCTGGTCGGCGAGGTCCTGAACGTCGTGCGGGACCTCAAGGGCGACGGCATGACCATGGTGCTGGCCACCCACGAGATGGGCTTCGCGCGGGAGGTCGCCGACCAGGTTTGTTTTCTGGACTCGGGGGTCGTGCTGGAGCGCGGCACCGCCCAACAGATCTTCGGCGATCCGCAGCAGGAGCGCACACAGCGATTCCTGCGGCGGATCGTGGAGGCGGGGCGGCTCTAAGGGCGTGTAATGGGCGGCCTTGAGGGCGTGTAATGGGCGCCCCCCATAGCGGGCGCCCATTACAGACGCCCCATACAGACCTACGCCTCGGCCCGCGTCGGCCCCGCCAGCGCCGCCACGCGCTCCACGCCGAAGACGTACCCCTGGACCCCGCACCCGGCGATGACCCCGTCCGCGCGCAGCGAGACGTAGGAGTGGTGCCGGAAGGTCTCGCGCTGGTGGATGTTGGAGATGTGCACCTCCAGCACCGGCATCCCGTCGCAGGTGTTGAGCGCGTCCAGGATCGCGACCGAGGTGTGCGAGTAGGCGCCCGGGTTGATGACGATCCCGCAGTGGTTCAGCCGGGCCTCGTGGATCCAGTCGACCAGTTCGCCCTCGTGGTTGGACTGCCGGAAGTCCACCGTGCCGCCGTGCGCGGCCGCCGCCTTGGCGCACAGGGCCTCGACGTCGGCCAGCGTGTCCTTGCCGTAGATCTCCGGCTGCCGCTGGCCGAGCAGGTTCAGGTTGGGGCCGTTGAGGATCATGATCGGGGCGTTGGCCAGGGTGCGGGGCACGGTTCCTCCGGTCCGGTACGGATGGGCTGCTCGTCCCCGGTTTATCACGGTGCGCCGCGCGCGGTGCCGCCCGTACCCTCCCGGCATGACCACGCTCTCGTACCCCTCCAAGCCCGTACCCGGCGACCGCATCGCCGTGATCTCCCCCGGCGCCGGCCTGCCGGGGCTCTTCCCGCGCCCCTTCGAGCTCGGACTGGAGCGGCTGCGCAAGGAGTACGGACTGGAGCCGGTCGAGTATCCGACGACCCGCACGATGGGCTCGACGCCCCAGGAACGCGCCGCCGACATCCACGCGGCCTTCGCCGACCCGGACGTGAAGGCGGTCATGGCGTCCATCGGCGGTGACGACCAGATCACCGTGCTGCCGTTCCTGGACCGGGAGTTGATCCGCGCGAACCCGAAGCCCTTCTTCGGGATGAGCGACAACACCAACCTGCTGGCGTACCTGTACAACACCGGCATCGTCGGCTATCACGGCGCGACCGTGATGACCGCACTGGGCCGTCCGGTGGCCATGGACCCGCTGACCGCCGACTCCCTGCGGGCCGCCCTGTTCACCTCCGGCCCCTACGAGCTCACCGCCGCCGAACGCTGGAACGACGTCAACCGCGACTGGGCCGATCCCGCCACCTTCGACGCGGAACCCGCGACCCGCCCCGGCGGCGGCTGGAGCTGGGTGAACGCCGACCGGGCGGTGGAGGGCCGCGCCTGGGGCGGCTGCCTGGAGATCCTCGGCTGGCTGCTGATGGCCGACCGCGAGATCGCGCGCGATCTCAGCGAGTACGACGGCGGAGTGCTGCTCCTGGAGACCTCCGAGGAGATGCCGAGCGCCGTCGAGGTCTTCCGCACCCTGCGCAACATGGGCGAACGCGGCCTGCTCCAGCGCTTCTCCGCCCTGCTGATGGGCCGCCCGAAGACCTGGTCCTTCGAACGCCCCAACAGCCCTGCGGAGGCGGATCGTTACGCCGCCGAGCAACGCGAGGCCGTACTCCAGGCCATGCGGGTGTATGCGCCCACCACCACCATCGTCTTCGACGTGGACTACGGCCACACCGATCCCCAGCTCGTCATCCCCTACGGCGGCCTCGTCCGCGTCGACGGTCCCGCCCGGCGCATCACCGTCACGTACTGATCGCCCCCGCTCTGTGCCGTCACCAGGGCACATCGCCGTGGCGGTCGCGGAAGGTGCCGGTCGGTCCGTCCGCCCCGACGGTGGCCAGCTCGACGATCGCGTCGGTCCCCTCGGTCACCGTCTGCGGGCCGCTGTGCCCGTTGAAGTCGGTCGCGGTGTAGCCCGGGTCGGCCGCGTTGACCTTCACGTCCGGCAGGGACTTCGCGTACTGCGTGGTCAGCATGGTCACGGCGGCCTTCGACGCCGTGTAGAGCGGCGCGAGGTTCCTCGACTCGACGCGCTCGGCGTCGTGGGTGGCGGCGAACGACCCCATGCCGCTGGACACGTTGACGATCACCGGGTTCGCGGACTTGCGCAGCAGGGGCAGGAACGCGTGCGTCACCCGGACGATCCCCACGACGTTGACCTCGAACACCTCGCTCGCGTCGGCGGCCGTGATCCGGTCGGCGGGGCTGTGCGTCCCGAGGACGCCGGCGTTGTTGATCAGGACGTCGATGCCGCCCTCGCGGGCCCCGATGTCCGCGGCGGCCGCGGCCACCGACGCGTCGTCCGTGACGTCGATCTGGACGAAACGGGCACCGAGTGCGTCGGCGGCCGCCTGGCCGCGCTGCGGATCACGGGCACCGACGAGGACGGTGTGGCCGGCCTCGATCAGGCGACGGGCGGTCTCGTAGCCGAGGGACTTGTTGGCTCCGGTGATGAATGTTGTGGTCATGCGTTCACTCTCGGCCCGCGACGAGACGACAACCAGTGCCCCCTGCGACGGTAGGACTGCCAGTACCAGGCACCACGGCTGTGCGGCGGACACAATGGCCGAGTGGACGAGACCCTGGGCACGGCACTGCGCCGCTGGCGCGACCGGCTTTCCCCCCTCGACGTCGGGCGGCCCGCGCGGCCCGGACGACGTGCCGCGGGACTGCGCCGCGAGGAACTGGCCGACCTCGCGGGGCTGTCGGTCGACTACGTGGTGCGGCTGGAGCAGGGCCGCGCCACCAACCCTTCCGCGCAGGTCGTCGCGAGCCTGGCCCGGGCCCTGCAACTACAGCCCGCGGAACGCGACTACGCCTACCGGCTGGCCGGGCTCCTGCCTCCCCAGGAGGGGACGGTCTCCACGCACGTTCCCGCGGGGGTCCAACGGATGCTGGCCCGCCTCGGGGAGTTCCCGGCAGCCGTGTTCAGCGCCGACTGGACCCTGCTGTCCTGGACTCCCGCCTGGACGGTGCTGCTGGGCGACCCCAGCACCCGGACCCACACCGAACGGAACCTGGTCCGGGCCGTCTTCACCACCGGGCCCTCGGGGCTCGCGGCCTGGCCCGTGCTCCAGGAGGGCGAGGGCCTCGGCACCGCCCTCGTCTCCGACCTGCGCGCGGCTCTCCTCAGCTACCCCCGCGACCGCGGCCTGAACGGCCTCGTGGAAGAACTGCGCTCCACCAGCGCGGAGTTCGCCCGGCTGTGGGACGAGGGGGCGGTCGGACCGCACGTCTCGGCCCGCAAGACCATCGTCCACCCCCAGGTCGGCGAGGTGCTCTGCGACTGCGACGTGCTCACCGTCCCCGGCAGCGACCTCCGCCTCGTCGTCTACACGGTGGCGGCGGGTTCCCCCGACGCGGAGAAGCTGGCGTTCCTGCGGGTCACGGGCGGCTCCCGCGCCGCGGGCCCCACGCCTCCGGGACCCGGCCTGTACTCCACGCCGTAACTCCTGGTCACCGCGGGTGGTTGACGCTGCATGCACGACGTACGCACCCCAAGGGCGCCCTCCATGCCGCGGCTCGCGGCCGCCTCGCTCGCCGGGACGGCCATCGAGTTCTACGACTTCTTCGTCTACGGGACGGCCGCCGCGCTGGTCCTGGGGCCGCTGTTCTTCCCGACGGTCTCGCCGCTCGCGGGGACACTGGCCGCCTTCGGGACGTTCGGCGTGGGGTTCGTCGCGCGGCCGCTCGGGTCGGTGCTGTTCGGGCACATCGGCGACCGGCACGGGCGGCGGCCGGTGCTCGTGGCCTCGCTGCTGCTGACCGGGGCCGCGACGGTCGCGGTCGGCTGTGTGCCGACGTACGACACGATCGGTGTCGCCGCGCCCCTGCTGCTCCTGGTGCTGCGCTTTCTCCAGGGGCTGGGTCTCGGCGGCGAGTGGGGCGGGGCCGTCCTGCTGACGGCGGAGCACGCGCCCGCCGAGCGACGCGGGCTGTGGACGAGCTTCCCGCAGGTGGGTCCCGCCCTGGGCTTCCTGCTCGCCAACGGAGTGGTCCTGGCCCTGTCGGCCACGCTGTCGGAGGCCCAGTTCGCGCAGTGGGGCTGGCGGGTGCCGTTCTGGGCGGCCGGGGTGCTGGCGGCGGTGGGGCTGTGGCTGCGCTCCTCGCTCGCGGAGAGCCCCGGCTTCCTGGAGATCGACGACCACGCGCGCGTGCCGCTCGCCGAGGTGGCGCGCGACCACTGGCGGCTCGTCCTGCTGACGGCCGGGGCGCTCGCCGTCGGGTACGCGATCTTCTACGCCGTGACGACCTGGTCCCTCGCGTATGCCACGGAGCGGCTCGGGGTGAGCCGTACGGTCATGCTGACCTGCATCATGGCGGCGGTGCTGGTGAAGGGCTCGCTCACGCCCGTGTTCGCGCTGCTCGGGGACCGGTACGGGCGGCGGCCGTTGTGCCTCGCGGGCTGCGCGGCGGCCGCGCTGTGGATGTTCCCGATGGTGGCGCTGCTCGCGACCGGGGAGCCGTTGCTCATGTTCCTCGGGTTCCTGGGCGCGATGATCGCGTTCATCACCATGTTCGCGGTGATCGCCGCCTATCTGCCGGAGCTGTACGAGCCCCGGGTGCGCTGCACGGGTGCCGCTGTCGGCTACAACCTCGGCGGGGTCGTCGGCGGCGCGCTCACACCGATCGTGGCGACGGCTCTGGTGGAGCACGGCGGGCGGGTGCCCTGGGGCGTGGGCGCGTATCTGACCGGGATCGCGCTGCTCAGTCTCGGGTGTTTCGCGTTGCTGCCGGAGACCCGGCCGGTGCGCGGTGCGGAGCCGGTGCGCGGTGCGGTGGAGGAGCCGGTGCGCCGTGGGGAGCCGGTGCGCGGTGGGGAGCCGGCCGCGGACGCTACGGGTTGATCGCCAGCTCCAGGTAGGCGGCGAACAGCACCAGGTGGACGCCGCCCTGGAGCGGGGTGGCCCGGCCCGGCACCACGGTCAGCGAGCTCACCACCACGGTGAGGGCCAAGAGCACCATGTGGGTGGCGCCGAGGCCGAGGACGAGCGGGCCGGAGAGCCAGACGGAGGCCAGGGCGACCGCGGGGATGGTCAGGCCGATGCTGGCCATGGCCGAACCGAGGGCGAGGTTGAGGCTGGTCTGCACGCGGTCGCGGCGGGCCGAGCGCAGGGCGGCGATGGTCTCGGGGAGCAGCACCAGCAGGGCGATGATCACACCGACGACGGCATGCGGGAGGCCGGCCTTGGCCACGCCGGACTCGATGGTCGGCGAGACGCCCTTGGCGAGGCCGACCACTCCGATCAGGGCGAGTCCCAGCAGGCCCAGGCTGATCAGCGCGGTGCGGGCGGTGGGCACATCGGCGTGGTCGTCGCCGGTGATCAGCTCGCCCTGGCGGGTGATCGGGAGGAAGTAGTCGCGGTGCCGCACGGTCTGGGTCGCCACGAACAGGCCGTACAGGACCAGCGAGGAGAGCGCGGCGAAGGTCAGCTGCGTGGTGGAGAACTCCGGGCCCGGCTTGCTCGTCGTGAAGGTCGGCAGCACGAGGCTCAGGGTGGCCAGGGTGGCGACCGTGGCGAGGGCGGCGCCGGTGCCCTCGGGGTTGAACACGGCGGTGCCGTGGCGCAGTGAGGCCACCAGGAGGCTGATGCCGACGATGCCGTTGCAGGTGATCATCACGGCCGCGAACACCGTGTCCCTGGCCAGGGTGGAACTCTTGTCGCCGCCGTCCGCCATCAGGGTGACGATCAGGGCGACCTCGATGATGGTGACGGCGACGGCCAGGACGAGCGAGCCGAACGGTTCACCGACCCGGTGGGCCACCACCTCGGCGTGGTGCACGGCCGCCAGCACCGCGCCGGCGAGGACCAGGGTCACGAGCACCACGACCGCGCCGGGCAGATCGCGCCCCCAGGTGAACACCAGCAGGACGACCGCGAGCACCGGCACGACGGACGTCCAGCTCGTGGTGAGCGAACTGAGCCGAGCGATCATGCCGCGATCGTCCCAGAGGTGAACCGGGCTTGCACTCCTCGGGTTTGCGCTCTTTGGGCTTGCACTACTTGAGTTCGCCCGATTCCAGGACGTCGCAGTTGGTGTAGACGCGCTCGCCGAAGCTCAGTGCGGCCAACTGCTCCGCGAGTTTGCCCGTCTCGGGGTCGTCGCTGTTGCGCATGGCCTCGTCGTACGACTCGAACTCGAGCACCGCCAGGTAGTGGTTGGGCTTGTCGCGGTCCTTCAGGAGCATGCGGTGGGTCGGTCCGCCCGGCCTGCCCGCGTTGCGCTGCCCCGCCTCCTCCATCAGCTGCCGCATCTCCTCCAGGCGCTCCGTCTCGAAGCCGATGATCTGCACGAACTTCATGGGTGTCTCCCGCCGGCCACGGCGCCCCCGGGCCGGGGTACGCGCTCTCGACCAACCAAGCACCGGGAGTGGTGCCCGGCAATTCGCCGCGCACCGCTCCCGGTGGTGGTTCTTTCTACGCCGACCGTGGTCAGGCCTCGATGCTGTCCTTCGGAGCGCCTTCGCTCTCCGCCTGCGCCGCCTCGGCCGCCGCCATCTTCTTGGACGCACGGAGGCTGGTGAGCGTGGTCACGATCAGGACCGAGCAGATCACGCCGAGCGAGACCGGAATGCTGATCTCGGGGACGTGGACCCCGGACTCGTGCAGGGCGTGCAGTACCAGCTTGACGCCGATGAAGCCGAGGATGATCGACAGGCCGTAGCTGAGGTGGACCAGCTTCTTCAGCAGGCCACCGATGAGGAAGTACAGCTGCCGCAGACCCATCAGGGCGAAGGCGTTGGCGGTGAAGACGATGTACGGGTCCTGGGTCAGGCCGAAGATCGCGGGGATCGAGTCGAGTGCGAAGAGCACGTCGGTGGTGCCGATGGCGAGCATCACGACCAGCATCGGGGTCATGACCCGCTTGCCGTTCTCCACGATCCACAGCTTGGTGCCGTGGTAGCGGTCGGCGACACCGAACCTGCGCTCGGCGGCCTTGAGCAGCTTGTTCTCCTCGAACTCCTCGTCCTCCTCGCCAGCGCGGGCCTCCTGGATGAGCTTCCAGGCGGTCCAGATGAGGAAGGCACCGAAGATGTAGAACACCCAGGCGAAGCTGGCGAGGATCGCGGCGCCGGCGGCGATGAAGATCGCGCGCAGCACCAGGGCTATGAGGACACCGACGAGCAGCACCCGCTGCTGGTACTGCGAGGGCACCGCGAACTTCGCCATGATCAGGACGAAGACGAAGAGGTTGTCCACGCTGAGGGACTTCTCGGTGATGAAGCCCGCGAAGAACTCGCCGCCGGCCTGTCCTCCACCGAAGATCAGCAGTCCGAGGCCGAAGAGACCGGCCAGGGCGATCCAGACGACGGTCCAGATGCCCGCTTCCTTGATGGACACGTCGTGCGGCTTGCGGCCGATGAAGAAGTCGACCGCGATGAGGGCGGCGAGGCCCACGACGGTCAGGACCCACAGGGTCACGGATACATCCACAGGTTCCTCCGGCAATACGTAACGGCAAGTAACCAGCGTCGTCGCGCTGCCGGAGGTCTCTTCCACCCACGGTGGGCCGACGCCCCGGGATCAGGCCTGATCCGTATTGACGGGTACGCCGCAGTCGACAGGGAGTACTCCCCTCCGTGCCGTCAACGGTACCCAATCACCAAGGAAAGGTAAAGCGATTGGCAAAATAAAAGTCAAATAAGCAGGTGGGGCGGCTTTACGAGTACTTGGTACGAGCCGCCGCGACCTGCGTCAGGACCTGCTGGAGCACCTGGCTGCCGGGCGGGACGAGGGCGGGCTCGTACGTCCAGGCGTGCCCCACCCAGGGGTCGGCGAGGTGGTCGTCGGGCACCGGGGTCAGGCGCATCAGCGAGCGCCACAGGGGGTCGAGGAGGGGGCCGTAGGCGGAAGCCTCCTCACGGTCCGCGACCATCATCAGGTGGACGCCGACGGACGGGCCCTCGTCCGCGAGGTAGCGCAGCTGGGTCACCGCCCGGTCGTCGAAACCGTGCGGGAAGTCGTTGACGATCAGGAGCTGCTCGGAGGCGTCCACCCCGGGCGGCAGGGAGTCGGCCGCGCCGCCGCGGACCGCCATCTGCACCAGGTCGACGCGCTGGGTGAGCCGCCCGAGGGTCTCGGCGACACCCGCCGCCCCGACGGCGGGCGGGGCGGCGAGCACACCGGTCCGCGCCAGCGGCGCGAGCGCCTGGACCCCTGATCCCGCCGGGTCGATGACGTGCAGGGTGAAGTCGCCCGCGGGGTGCACGGCGATCAGCCGGGCCGCGATCGCCACGGCCGTGTCCAGGGCGAGGCGGTGCAGTTCGTGGGCGTCGAGGAACGAGCCGTCGAGCGATCCGGCGGCTCCGCTGTCGATCCACAGGCCGCGCTCCAGCGGCAGCCTGACCAGCATCGGGATGCGCAGCTCGGGGCACTCCGGCAGATGCAGGTCGCCCAGGCGCACGGCCATGGGGACCTCGAAGGGCACCCGGTAGCCGTGCCAGACCGGGTTGTCCCAGCGGGCGTACGCCGGCGGCAGGGCGGGCTCGACCACCTCGGACTCGGCCGTGAGCTGGCCGAGATCCCGGTCGTAGACCGCGCGTGCCTGTTCGACGAGCTGGGCGTGCTTGGCGCGGGCCGCCTCCCGCGCCGCGTCGCCCTGTCCGCCGATCCGGCTGCGCGGGTCGGCGAGGGCCGCGTCGAGTTCCTTCTCCATCCGCGAGTCGGCGAAGTCGACGGCACTGCGGTACGCGGCCGTGGAGCGGGCCAGGTCCTCGAACATGCCCCACACCTGGTTGTAGAGCCGCTCGTCCATGGACCACCCGGTCGCGTCCCCGGCGACGGGCCGCGCGGGCTGCCCCGGCGGGGCGGGAGGCGCCGTGGGCGGTGGCGTCGGTGGGGCGGCGCTCTGACGGCGGGGGTGGCTGTAGTCGATCGGCCCGCCGGTGGTGGGTTCGGGCGGCTGCGGAGCGGAGGCGTCCGAGGGCCCCTGGCCGTATCCGGACGGCGGCCCGCCGACCGCCGGGGTGCCCTGCGCGCCGTAGGGGGAGGTGGGTTGCGACGTCCCGGGAGCGGGGCTGCCGTGGGGGGACATCGGCTGCGGTGAGCCGGAGGGCGAGCCGCCGTGGGGAGGCATCTGCTGTGGTGGGGTGCCAGATGGCTGGATGCCGGGTGGCTGGGTGCCGTACGGCGACGACGGCGGTACGGCGCTGGGGGCGCCCTGGGGTGCGGAGGAGCTCTGTTCCGGGCCCGGTGCCGGGGTGGCCGTCCGGCGTGGGCGGTCGGCGTCGGCGGTGAGCGGCGGGGGCATCGGCACCGCGCGGGACAGGCTCTGGGCCACCGCGTCGTGGATGGCGCCCGCGATCTGATGGGCCTGGGGCAGGCCCTGGTCGGCGAGGAGTTCGGCGATGCCGCCCGCGTAGCCCTGGCCCACCG
This sequence comes from Streptomyces sp. LS-MS-L19, assembly GCF_058382285.1. Lineage (NCBI taxonomy): Bacteria > Bacillati > Actinomycetota > Actinomycetes > Kitasatosporales > Streptomycetaceae > Streptomyces > Streptomyces sp. LS-MS-L19. Next base: position 2,409,052 of record NZ_JBYCLL010000001.1, read on the forward strand.
CGCGCACCTTCCAGGCGCCCTGCCGGCGGTAGAGCTCCAGCGCGACGACCGCCGACTCGGCGTCCAGGCCGGTGATGGTGTAGCTGGCGAGCTCGGTGCCGTCCGGGCCGGTGACCGCGACGAACGGGGCGGCGACGGCACCGAAGCTCACGGGGCCGCCCGCCGCAGGGAGGGCGAGCAGCACATGGACCCGGTGGACGGCCTCGGGGACCGCACCGAGGTCGACCGCGAGACGGTGGTCGGCGGCGGCCTGCCGGGAGACCTCCAGACCCGGCAGGGTGGGCGCGCCCGGATGGACGACCCACTCCGCGCCGTGCACCGTGCCGTGCTCGTCGCCGAGCGTGGCTCCGGCCACGACCGGCGTACCGGCCGCGATCCGGATCTCGAGACGGGCCTGGGAGAGCGGGTGGTTCTGCCCCCGCACCAGCTCGGCCGTCATCGCCTTCTCCCCCTGTGTCGTGGTGTCGTCGGGTGCCGCTCGGCGGGCGTTACAGGTGCGGCAGGATCGCCGGCATCAGGTCCTGGAAGGTGCGGCCGTTGGCGGGGGTGCCGAGAGCGGTCATCGTCCAGCTCGAACCTGTCCGGTGCACCTTCGCCATGATCTGGGCGGTGTAGGAGCCGCCGCCGGCGAGGGTGTAGCGGGCCAGTTCCTGGCCGTTGGTCTCGTCGACCAGACGGCAGAACGCGTTCTGCACCTCCTGGAAGGTCTGGCCCGTGAAGGAGTTCACGGTGAAGACGATCTGGTCGATGTGGACCGGGACGCGGGCCAGGTCGACGAGGATCGCCTCGTCGTCCCCGCCCTGGCCGACGCCGCCGACGAGGTTGTCACCGGTGTGCTTGACCGAGCCGTCGTCGCTCACCAGGTGGCGGAAGAAGACGACGTCGACGGGCTGCTTGTCCGCGAACAGGACGGCGGAGGCGTCGAGGTCGACCTCCCGCGTGCGCGAGCCGAACAGGCCGCGGCGGGGAGCCGCCTGCCAGCCGAGGCCCATGCGCACCGCGGTCAGGCTGCCTCCGTCGTTCTTCTGCAGGCTGATGGCCTGACCCTTGGTCATGTTGACGGTCACGCGCCGAACCCCTCTCGCTGTCCCCTGTTGCCGCGGCGCCCGCGGTTGACCAGCACCCTACGCAGGGCCACTGACGGCGACGCACCCCGGAGCGCACTTTGTGTCGGTCTTGCAACACAGCGCGATGGGGTCAGGCCAGGCCCGCCTCCTTCATCTGCCGGAGCTCCTTCTTCATCTCGGACACCTCGTCGCGCAGCCGGGCCGCGATCTCGAACTGGAGGTCGGCGGCGGCCGCACGCATACGTGCCGTCATCTCCTCGATCTGCTCGGTGAGTTCGGCCGCGGGACGATCGGTCGGGACGGTCTCCTTGGCCTTGCCCTTGGCGGCCTTGGTGCCCGCCGCCTTGCCGCCGAGGGCCGGCACCGGGGCCTTGGCCCCCTTGCCGTCCTTGCCCTTGCGGTAGCCGGAGCCGAGCAGCTGCTCGGTGTCCACGTCCTCGCGGGCGATCTGGGCGACGATGTCGTTGATCTTCTTGCGGAGCGGCTGGGGGTCGATGCCCCGCTCCTGGTTGTACGCGACCTGCTTCTCCCGGCGGCGGTTGGTCTCGTCGATGGCCTTCTCCATCGCCGGGGTGATCTTGTCGGCGTACATGTGGACCTGGCCGGAGACGTTTCGCGCGGCGCGGCCGATGGTCTGGATGAGGGAGGTGCCGGAGCGCAGGAAGCCCTCCTTGTCGGCGTCGAGGATCGCGACCAGGGAGACCTCGGGCAGGTCGAGGCCCTCCCGCAGGAGGTTGATGCCGACCAGGACGTCGAACTCGCCGGAGCGCAGCTCGCGCAGCAGCTCCACGCGGCGCAGGGTGTCGACGTCGCTGTGCAGATAGCGGACCTGGATACCGAGCTCGAGGAAGTAGTCGGTGAGGTCCTCGGCCATCTTCTTGGTGAGCGTGGTGACCAGGACGCGCTCGTCCTTCTCGGTGCGGGTGCGGATCTCGTGCACCAGGTCGTCGATCTGGCCCTCGGTGGGCTTGACGACGACCTCGGGGTCGACCAGGCCGGTGGGGCGGATGATCTGCTCGACGACGCCGTCCCCGCGCGAGAGCTCGTACTTGCCGGGGGTAGCCGACAGGTAGACCGTCTGCCCGATGCGCTCCGTGAACTCCTCCCACTTCAGGGGGCGGTTGTCCAGGGCCGAGGGGAGTCGGAAGCCGTGGTCGACGAGGGTGCGCTTGCGGGAGGCGTCGCCCTCGTACATGGCGCCGATCTGGGGCACGGTCACATGGGACTCGTCGATGACGAGGAGGAAGTCGTCCGGGAAGTAGTCGAGCAGGGTGTTCGGCGGGGAGCCCGGCTGGCGGCCGTCGAAGTGCATCGAGTAGTTCTCGACACCGGAGCAGGAGCCGATCTGGCGGAGCATCTCAAGGTCGTAGGTGGTGCGCATGCGCAGGCGCTGGGCCTCCAGGAGCTTGCCCTGCTTCTCCAGCTCGGCGAGCCGCTCCCCGAGCTCCTTCTCGATGTCGTTGACGGCCCGCTCCATGCGCTCGGGGCCCGCGACGTAGTGGGAGGCCGGGAAGACGTACAGCTGCTCGTCGTCGCTGATGATCTCGCCGGTGAGCGGGTGGAGGGTGGACAGCGCCTCGATCTCGTCGCCGAACATCTCGATGCGGACGGCGAGTTCCTCGTAGACCGGGAAGATCTCGATGGTGTCGCCACGCACGCGGAAGGTGCCGCGGGTGAAGGCGAGGTCGTTGCGCGTGTACTGGATGTCGACGAAGCGGCGCAGCAGCTGGTCGCGGTCGAGTTCGTCGCCTACCCGCAGGGGGACCATGCGGTCCACGTACTCCTGGGGCGTACCGAGGCCGTAGATGCAGGAGACGGAGGCGACCACGACGACGTCACGGCGGGTGAGCAGCGAGTTGGTCGCGGAGTGGCGCAGGCGCTCGACCTCCTCGTTGATCGAGGAGTCCTTCTCGATGTAGGTGTCCGACTGCGGGACGTAGGCCTCGGGCTGGTAGTAGTCGTAGTACGAGACGAAGTACTCGACCGCGTTGTTCGGCAGCAGCTCGCGGAACTCGTTCGCCAGCTGGGCGGCCAGGGTCTTGTTCGGCGCCATCACGAGGGTGGGGCGCTGGAGCTTCTCGATCATCCACGCCGTGGTGGCGGACTTTCCGGTGCCGGTCGCGCCGAGCAGGACGACGTCCTTCTCGCCTGCCTCGATGCGCCTGGCCAGGTCGGCGATGGCCGCCGGCTGGTCGCCGCTGGGCTGGTAGGGGCTGACGACCTCGAAGGGCGCCACCGTACGTTCGATGTGGGAAACGGGCCGCATGGAGTCAACCGTACGACTCCCCACTGACAACGCGTCCCGATCAGGGGTTTCGGGCGGCGGGGGAAGCGGTGGGACGGCGGTCCGGACCGCTGAATCGGTGGGCCGGCGGTCCCGGGGGCGGTCGGCGGGGGGCGGCGGTCCCGGGTGGCATTCGGCGCGGTGGGCCCGGCTATCCCGGGTGGATTTCGGCGCAGTAGGCCCGGCTGTCCCGGGCTACGGACGGCGCGGAGGGCCCGGCTGTCCCGGGCGGCGGACGGCGCAATGGGCCCGGCTGTCCCGGGTCGCGTTCGGCGCGGGGGTGGGTCAGCGGTTCTGGGGGGTGCGGGTGTCGCGCTGGGGCACGCCTCGGCGGGGGCGGAGCGAGGAGCGGCGGGCGGCCGGGTGGTGGACCAGCTCGCGGGCTGGGACTCCGGGCTTGTTCTCGGCGGGCGACCACACCGGCTTGCCCATGACCATCAGCGGATCGAACAGCACGACGACGCCCGCGAGCAGCAGGAAGGCGAGCGGGCCGATCATCATGGGCGCCAGCAGGGAGGCGGGCGAGTCGCCCGAGACGGGGCTGCCGGTGTTGTGCAGATGGACGCTGAGGGCGGCCATGCCGGTGTAGTGCATGCCCGTGACGGCGAGGCCCATGACGAGGCTCGCGCCCACGCTCCACAGGAAGCCCCTGACCTGCCCGGCGGCCCACAGGGCTGCGGTGGCGGCGACGACGGCTATCACCACGGAGACGGCCACGGTGACGGTGTTGTACTCGAGCTGTCCGTTCAGGCGCATGCCCGCCATGCCCAGGTAGTGCATGGAGGCGATGCCCAGACCGGTGACGGCACCCCCGGTCATCAGGGCCGTCCCGGTCGCACCCCGGTAGCCGACGATGAAGACGCCGATGCCCACCATCACGATGGCGACACCCAGGCTGGCGAAGGTGATGCCCTTGTCGTAGTGGATGGGCGCCTCCTTGACGGTGAATCCCATCATCGCCACGAAGTGCATGGTCCAGATGCCGGAGCCGATCGCCGCCGAGCCGAGCGCCAGCCAACCGGGGCGCCAGGACCGGTTGACCAGCATCGATCTGGTGGTGCAGCGCAGGCCGAGGGCGCCGCCGAGGCAGGCCATGAGGTAGGCCACCAGCGGTGTGACGAGTCCGTAACTGAATCCGTCGACCGTGCCTTGCATGCGCGGCTACCCTTCCGCCTTCTTACGTCATGGAATTCCCTGAAACATGCCCGTTCCCAGTACCGCCCGGACGGTCGGGGTCGAGGCAGAGAGTATGACCCCCACCGGAATGGTCGAACGATTTTCCGGCAAAGAAACACGTCCTTGCCCCAGTTGTGCGGCGCTGGTGAGCGGACTTGGGACGTACCCGTTCAGGATGTGTCCATTCTGTACCCCGGTGCCGTTGACCCGGTGCTGTCAGAGTGGTGCTGTACGTGATTGCTCGACGCGAGGAGTACGTATGCACGCGCGCGCAGCGACCACCATGGGCACCGCGCTCCTGGGAACCGCCGCCCTCCTGCTTCCCGCAACCGACGTCCGCGCCGTCGAGGACGGCACACCACCCGCGATCATCGCCCACCGGGGCGCCTCCGCCCGCGCCCCCGAGAACACCCTGGCCGCCGTCGACAAGGCCGCCGCGCTCGGCGCCGTCTGGGTCGAGAACGACGTCCAGCGCACCAGGGACGGCGCACTCGTCGTCCTTCACGACGACAGCCTGGCGCGCACGACCGACGTCGAGGAGGTCTTCCCCGGCCGGGCCCCCTGGAAGGTGAAGGACTTCACCGCCGCCGAGATCCACCGCCTGGACGCCGGCACCTGGTTCGGCGCCTCCTACGCGGGCGCGCGTGTGCCGACGCTCGAGCAGTACCTGCACCGAGTCGATCTTCACCGTCAGAAGCTGCTCCTCGAACTCAAGAACCCGGAGCTGTACCCGGGCATCGAGCGGCAGACCCTCAAGCTCCTGAGCAACGAGGGGTGGTTCGACCGACGGCACCGGGACCGGCTCGTCGTGCAGAGCTTCAGCGCGGCCTGCCTGCGGACCGTCCACCACCTCAAGCCCGGTGTGAAGACCGGCTACCTCGGGAAGCCGGCGGTCGCGGACCTGCCCGCGTACGCGGACTTCGCCGACCAGATCAACCCGTCGTACACCGCCCTCTCCGAGGCGTACGTCTCCGCGGTGCACGCCTTCACGGGCCCGCACGGCAAGCCGCTGGAGGTCTCCGCCTGGACCGTGAACACCGCGGACGCGGCCCGGCGGGTGGCCCGGTACGGTGTCGACGGCATCATCACCAACAAACCCGACGTGGTGCGGGACGCGCTGGTCGGCTAGGAGCCCGTTTTCGCAGGTCACGGGGGTTTGTCAGTGCCGGCCCGTACGGTGGGCGCATGAACAGCCATGGGCAGGACGAGCAGCAGGTCGTGTGGGCCGTCGTCGGCACGGGCATCGGCCCGCTGCTGCTGGCCGCGACCCCCGAAGGTCTGGTCAACGTGGTCTTCCACGCCACCGACGCGGTGCGCGACAAGGCGCTGGAGCGGCTCGCGTCGCGGCTGGGCACCGAGCCCGTCGAGGCTCCCGGTTCCCCGCTGCTGGCCGAGGCGATACGCCAGGTCGAGGCTTACTTCGCGGGCGACCGCCAGACCTTCGAGCTGCCCCTGGACTGGTCGCTGATCTCGGGCTTCAACCGCCAGGTGCTGCGTGAGCTGGCGTCCGGTGTGGCCTACGGCCAGGTCGTCGGGTACGGCGATCTGGCCGGGCGGGTCGGCCAGCCCGGTGCCGCGCAGGCCGTCGGGGTGGCCATGGGTTCCAATCCGCTGCCGGTCGTCGTGCCCTGCCACCGTGTCGTCGAGAGCGACGGCGGTATCGGCGGGTTCGGCGGCGGCCTGGAGACCAAGCGGAAGCTGCTCGCGCTGGAGGGCGTGCTGCCGGAGCCGCTGTTCTGACGCGCGTCCGCCACCCTTCGTGGGGCCACTGTTCCGTGACGGGCCCTGCGCACCTTGGCGAAAGGCCCCGCACTGCTTGGTAGAGGCCCTGCGCGACGGCTGGTCGGAACGCCGACGCGGTAGCAGACTCCGCCGTGCGCACAGCCACTGGCATCCGAGGGCTCGGAGCCGAAGGGACGGCGATCAGACATGAGCGGAAACAGGGCAGTCGCGTATCTCAAGCCGGGCGCGGTGGAGGTCAGGACCGTCGACCACCCCACGCTCGAGCTCCAGGACGGGCCGGGGGTGTCTCCCGAAGCGGTCGGCAGGAAGTGCCGGCACGGGGTCATCCTCAAGGTCCTCGCCACCAACATCTGCGGAAGCGACCAGCACATGGTGCGCGGGCGGACGACCGCGCCCGAAGGGCTGGTCCTCGGACACGAGATCACCGGGGAGGTCGTCGAACGCGGCCCGGACGTCGAGTTCGTCGAGGTCGGCGACATCGTCTCCGTACCGTTCAACATCGCCTGCGGACGGTGCCGCAACTGCAGGGAGGGCAAGACCGGCATCTGCCTGAACGTCAACGCGTCCCGCCCGGGCGCGGCCTACGGCTACGTCGACATGGGCGGCTGGGTCGGAGGCCAGGCCGAGTTCGCCATGGTTCCGTACGCGGACTTCAACCTGCTGAGGTTCCCGGACCGGGACGAGGCCCGCGAGAAGCTGCTCGATCTGACCATGCTGTCGGACATCTTCCCGACCGGCTTCCACGGTGTGGTGAGCTCGGGCGCGGGCGTCGGTTCGACCGTGTACGTCGCCGGGGCGGGCCCGGTGGGGCTGGCGGCGGCCGCGTCGGCACAGCTGCTCGGTGCCGCCGTGGTCATCGTCGGGGACCTCAACGCCGAGCGGCTCGCCCAGGCGCGCAGCTTCGGGTGCGAGACCGTCGACGTGTCGCAGGGCGCCGTGGAGGACCAGATCGCGCAGATCCTCGGGGAGCCCGAGGTGGACGCCGCGGTCGACGCGGTGGGCTTCGAGGCACGCGCCCACGGCGAGGACGCCCCGGAGGCGCCCGCGACGGTCCTCAACTCCCTCATGGGCGTCACACGCGCGGGCGGTGCGCTGGGTATCCCGGGCCTGTACGTCACCGATGACCCCGGCGGGGTCGACGAGGACGCGAAGAGCGGGACGCTGAAGGTGCGGCTCGGGCTCGGCTGGGCCAAGAGCCACCGCTTCACGACCGGGCAGTGCCCGGTGATGAAGTACCACCGGAGCCTGATGATGGCGATTCTGCACGGCCGTGTGCACATCGCCAAGGCGGTCAACGCCACCGTCATCGGCCTGGAGGACGCACCGCGCGGCTACGCCGAGTTCGACCAGGGAGCCAGCCGCAAGTACGTGCTCGACCCGCACGGCGCGCTGAACGGCGTACGGCCGGTCTGACACCGACTGGAGGGTGGGGCCACGCGCACACGCGCGTGGCCCCTCTCACCTCAGCCGTGAGGGCACGTTCAGTCGTAGTGGCGCGCTTCGAAGACGTTGCCGTCCGGGTCGCGGAAGTAGAAGCTGCGCCTGGCCAGTCCGCGGGCGCCGAAGGAGTCGTGGGAGAGCCCCGAGACGGGCACCGCCCGTTCCTCCAGACGGGCGCGGAGTGTCTCGAAATCGTCGGCGGGCAGGGCCAGACACACATGATTGACGGGGTGTCCCGCGCTCTCCGCGGCCCCGGGGACCATGGTCATGCGCTCGGCCGCGGCGACCGGCATGAGGTCGAAGATGGTCTCGTCGTTGAGCCGTACGGAGGGAAAGGGCGCCGCTCCTGCGGCGTAGTCGGTGGTCCTCACGGGTTCCATGCCCAGCGTCTTCTCGTAGAAGTCGGCCGACGCCAGCGGGTCGCGCACCCAGAGGACGACATGGTCGAGACGTGTCGAGTTGTCCGTCATGCACCCCAGGCTGGTGTCGTCCGCCACCACCCGCAAGGGTTTGACCGGACGCGCCGCTCGCCAGAGATGAGGGAAGACCGACCGACAGGAGGCAGGCCGTGGTGCTGGTGTTGTCCGAAGAGGTGCGCGAGGCGATCGACGCGCGTCGACCCGTGGTGGCCCTGGAGTCCACGATCATCGCGCACGGGCTGCCGCGTCCGCGCAATCTCCAGGTTGCGCTGGAGCTGGAGGACGTCGTGCGGCAGGAGGGGGCCGTACCGGCGACCATCGCCGTGCTGGACGGTCGGCCCCATGTCGGCCTGGACAAGGAGCAGTTGGAGCGGGTCGCCAACGAGGACGGCATCCGCAAGCTGGGCCACCGTGATCTGCCGCTCGCGGTGGCCACCGGGGCGAGCGGGGCGACCACGGTGTCGGCGACGGCGCAGCTGGCGGCGCTGGCCGGGGTGCGGGTGTTCGCGACGGGCGGGCTCGGCGGGGTGCACCGGCAGTGGACCGTCACTCAGGACGAGTCGGCCGACCTCGGCCTGCTGGCGCGCACGCGGATCACCGTGGTGTGCGCGGGGGTGAAGTCCATCCTGGACGTGCCCGCGACCCTGCAACGGCTGGAGACGCTGGGAGTCGCGGTGGCCGGCTACGGCACGGACCGCTTCCCGGGCTTCTACCTCTCCGACTCGGGGCACCCCGTGGAGTGGACGCTGCACACGCCGGACCAGGTGGCGGACGTGATGCGGGCCCAGGACGCGCTCGACGGCCCCGAGTCCTCGCTGATCGTCGCCAACCCGGTGCCCGAGGCGCAGCAGCTGGATCCCGGTCTGCACGCGCGTGTGCTCGCGGAGGCGCTGCACGCGTGCGAGGAGGCGGGGGTCACCGGGCAGGGGGTCACCCCGTTCCTGCTGGACTACCTGGTGCGCCACACCGACGGTGCCTCCCTGAGCGCCAACCTGGCGGCGGTGCGCGGCAATGTGCGGCTGGCGGGTCGGATCGCGGCGGCCTGGGCCGGGGCGTGACCACGGGCGGGCCCGGTGCGGCCGCGACTGACCGGGGCGGCGCCCTGCTGGTCGTCGGTGACGTCATCACCGATGTCGTCGCCCGGCACCGGGGGCCGCTCGCCGTCGGCACGGACACGGTCGCCGCGATCCGTACGGTGCCGGGCGGGGCGGGCGCCAATGTGGCCTGCTGGGCCGCGTACGGGGGCGGTGCGGAGGTACGGCTGCTCGGGCGGGTGGGCGCGGATGCGGTCGCGTGGCACGAGCGGGAGCTGACCGCGTGCGGGGTACGGCCGCGGCTCGTCGTCGACCCCGAGGCGCCGACCGGGACGGTCATCTGCCTGGTGGACGCGGGTGAGGGCGCCGAGCGGACGCTCCTCACCGACAGCGGGGCGTCGCTGCGGCTGGAGCCGGCCGACTGGTCGGACGACCTGCTCGACGGTGTCGGGCGGCTGCACCTGTCGGGCTATCTCCTGTTCGCGGAGTCGAGCCGCGCCCTGGTGTCGGTGGCCCTGGAGTCGGCACGCGCGCGTGGGGTGCCGGTGAGCCTGGATCCGGCGTCGGCGGGCTTCCTCAGGGAGCTGGGCGTGGACCGCTTCCTCTCCCTGGTCGAGGGGGTGGACGTCCTGTTGCCGAGTCGGGACGAGGCGTGCCTGCTCACCGGGTTGCCCGACGCGGCGGACGCGGCGGCCAAGCTGAGCCGCCATGTCCCGCTGGTGGTCACCAAGCAGGGAGCCGAGGGCGCGCTGATCGCCCGGTCCGGTTCGGTGTATGCCCACGTGCCCGCCGTAGCGGCGAAACCGCGGGACACCACGGGGGCGGGCGACGCCTTCACCGGCATGTTCCTCGCGGCCCTGCTCACGGGCTCCGGGCCGGAGGACGCGGCGGAGCAGGGGTGCCGGGCGGGGGCGCTGGCGGTGGGGCGGGTGGGCGGGAGACCGCCGGGGTCGGACTGACGCCGGTCGGCCGGCCACCGCTGCCGAACCGGCGACGGCGGGTGCTCCCATCGCGGCCGGCGCACGCCCCTGCGGAGGCGGGACCGGCGCCGGCCGATGGTTCCGTAACGGCACCCGGAACCCGCAGGACCTGCCCGCCCGCCGGCCTCCTCCCGATTACGCCTTGCGCCCCCACGCCGAGATCAACGGGGCCGTGGCCAGATCCATCGTGCCGGTGGCCACGTTCGCGAGGTGCTGGTCGATGTCCGCGTCCGTGGCGAGGCCCGCCGTGACGAGCTGGCCGCGGATCTGGCGGATCGTGGCGGACTCCAGGGCGGCGCAGGCCGGTGAGGCGAGCGGGAAGTACGCGTCGGCGGTGACCTGGCGCAGTCCGGCCTCGCGGAGCAGGCGCGGGAGGGTGCGGCCGTAGGAGAGGTCCGCGCCGCGGTCGGCGAGCAGCGAGCGGAAGCCCTGCCGCAGCCGGTTCGCCAACTGCTGCTCGGGGCCGTGTTCGTCGGGGCAGGTCAGCGGCTGAAGGGCCGGGTCGGCATCCTCCAGCAGAAGCCGTCCGCCGGGGCGCAGCGCCTTGATCATCGAGCGCAACGCCCGTTCACGGTCCGGTACATGGACGAGGACGAGCCGGGCGTGCACCAGGTCGAAGCCCTCCCCCGGCGGTTCCTCGGCACTCACGTCGTGGACGCGCACGTCCACCGGCGGGCGGGCCGCAGGGGTGAGCCTGGTGGTGTCGATGTCCGTCGCGACGACCTTTCCGGTCGGGCCGACCTTCTTCGCCAGCCAGGACACCACCGAGGTGCCGCCGGCGCCGACCTCCCAGCAGCGCCAGCCCGGTCCGATGCCGAATCCTTCGAGGTGCCGGAAGGTCGTGGGATCGAAGAGGGTCGCGAAGGCGTCGAAGCGCTCCGCCGCCTCCGCCTGCCGGTTGTCGAGGAGATACCCGTCGGTTCGTGTCATGCGGCGATGATCCCAGTTGCCGGGCTTGTCCGGAACGGACGACGCGGTCGCTACGACGAGATGGTCGAGGACGGTCCGGCACGGAGGCCGGTGCGGGCGGTTGTCCACAGGCGGGAACCAAACGGAATGGTCCCTGTCCACAGGCTCACCCGGCGCTTACGTCGGACTGGCACACTGGCTCGCCAGGACGCAGCAACGCGTCGAACGGGGAGATCCACGCAAGGAGATGCAGATGTCCATGGCAGGGAATCTGCGCAAGGTCACGAGCCTCGGCAGGGTCGGCGGCCTGCGCAAGGTGGCCCGGCTGGCCCGGCGGCGCCCGCGCGTCGACCTGAGCCACCACGCCCGCTCCCCGCTGGGCACCTCGGTCGTCAACTGCGTGACGTACCGGGAAGGAGCGCGGATCCCGGTCGAGGGCGATCTGGTGGACACCGTGGAGCGGATGCGCAAGAGCCGTGACGGTTTCGTCTGGCTCGGTCTGCACGAGCCGTCGGACCACGAGTTCGAGGGCGTCGCCGACCTCTTCGACCTCCACCCGCTGGCCGTCGAGGACGCGGTGGAGGCCCATCAGCGCCCGAAGGTGGAGCGCTACGGCGAGACGCTGTTCGCGGTGTTCAAGACGGTCTGCTACGTGGAGCACGAAGAGCTCACGGCGACGAGCGAGGTGGTCAACACCGGCGAGATCATGGTGTTCGTCGGCGAGGACTTCGTGATCACGGTGCGGCACGGCAGCCACGGTTCGCTGGGCCCGCTGCGCGAGGAGCTGGAGGCCGACGCCGCGCAACTCGCCAAGGGGCCGGCCGCGGTGCTGCACGCGATCGCGGACCATGTGGTCGACGACTATCTGAGCGTCACCGACTCCGTGCAGTCGGACATCGACCTGGTCGAGACGGCGGTGTTCTCGGAGAGCGGCGCCCGGGTGGACCCGGGCCGCATCTACCAGCTCAAGCGGGAACTCCTGGAGCTGAAGCGGGCGGTGGTGCCGCTCAGCCGTCCGATCGAGGAGCTGTCCACCCGGCCGATCCAGGTCATCGCCCCGGAGATACAGGCGTACTTCCGCGATGTCTCCGACCATCTGCTGCGCGCCAAGGAGCAGATCGCCGCCTTCGACGAACTGCTCAACTCGATCCTTCAGGCACACCTCGCGCAGGTGACGGTCGCGCAGAACGAGGACATGCGGAAGATCACCGCCTGGGCGGCCGTGATCGCCGTCCCGACGATGGTCTGCGGGGTGTACGGAATGAACTTCGACCACATGCCGGAGCTGCACTGGACGTTCGGTTATCCGTTGGTCATGGGCGTCATAGCCGTCGCGTGCGCGGTGCTCTACCGCGGCTTCCGGCGGAACGGCTGGTTGTGAGAGGGGGCGTCCGCGTGGCGCGTCAGTGGGTGGTGGCGGAGCGGGCGTAGACGCTCTCGGCCCAGCCGGCGATCTGTTCTTCCGTCAGATGCCGGGCCAGGTCGGCCTCGCTGATCATGCCGACCAGGCGCTTGTTCTCGATGACGGGGAGCCTGCGGATCTGGTGCTCGCGCATCTCGTGGAGGACGTCGTCGACGTCGGCGCTCGCGTCGATCCAGCGCGGGGTGCCCTGGGCCATCTCGCCCGCGGTGACCCGGGCCGGGTCGTGCCCCACGGCCACACAGCCGATGACGATGTCGCGGTCGGTGAGGATGCCGCACAGCCGTTCGTTCTCGTCGCTGATCGGCAGGGCTCCGACGCCGAGTTCACGCATCAGCTGGGCGGCGCGGTCGAGGGTCTCGTGGGCGGGGATCCACTGGGCACCCCGGTGCATGATGTCTCCGGCGGTGGTCATGGAGTACCTCCCGGTGCCGGACGGCCGGCGCGGCGCGGACGGCACCGCAAGTCCCGGCGCCCTACATTCTCGCGGTGCCGTCGGGGGCGCGCACCCGGGGGCGGGCGGAGCTCAGGCCGAGAAGCTCACGATCTTCCGCGGGACCACCCGGATGATCACGCGGACTTCGTCGTCCTTCTCGGCGGGCGGGTCGATACCGAGGTACTTGTGCGAGAGCTCGCGCGGGAGCCGCTTCTCCTCGTCCGGGAGGATCTCGGCGGTGCCGCGGATCTCGACCGAGGTGTAGGGGTCGGCGAGGTCGAAGACCGAGAGGCTGATGCGGGGGTCACGGCGGAGGTTGCGCACCTTCTGGCGTCCGTCGGTGGAGGAGAAGAGCACGGTGTCGCCCTCACGCCGGATCCAGACGACAGAGTTCTGCGGAGCGCCGTCCGAGCCGAGGGTGGCGACGCTGGCGAAGTTCTTGCCGTCGAGCAGGGCGCGGACGGAGTCGCCGAAGGTGACGGGAGCAGTGGAGGAGGTCGTCATGGGACCAGGGTAAGTAAATGCACGCGCATATAAAAGCGGTTTGATCGAAAAGGCTCGATCGAGGCGGAGTTCTTCGATCGAGGCGGGGGTCGTCGAATCAGCCGCTCCACGCCGGGTGGCGGGGGTCGTCGGCGCGGACGAGGACGTCGGCGGTGCCGGCCGGGTCGGTCTCCTCGGCGTAGCGCTCGTAGGCGGGGAGGGTCCAGTGGTCGGGCTCGGGGGTACGGCGGCGGAGGGCGCCCTCGGAGAGGAGGACGTGGACGGACAGGTCGAAGGGGAACCAGTGGCGTAGCAGGAGGGGGCCGTGGAGCAACAGGACGCCGCCGGGCGGGAGTTGGACGTAGGGGCTGCGGGTGGCGCGGTCGGTGACGGGGTCCCACAGGTCGGGCAGGACACGGCCGTCTCCGCCGGGTTCGAGGGGGCCGAAGACCTCGCGCCAGAGGGCGGCGGTGTCGAACCAGCCGTTGTAGTAGGCCTCCAGGTCGTGGTGGCCGTATTCCAGACGGAGCGAGGCGGGACGCAGGAAACCCTCCAAGCCGACGACGAGCGAGGGGCGACCGCGTATGCGCAGCGCCTCACCGACCCGCTCGGCGAGCTCGCCCGGCCGGGCCGCGGGGGCGCCGTCGAGGGCGACGCGGGGCCAGGGGCTGCCGTCGGCCGGCTTCAGGTCGAGGAGCCGGTCGGCCAGGTGATCGCCGAGCCGTTCCCAGGTGATCGCTTCGAGTCGCACATGGCCATGATGCGGGAGTCGGCGATCGGGTGGGGCGGTGAGCCGGTGCGGGAGTTGGGGGGGTGGGCGAGGTGTCGCGGGGGGGGTGGGGCTGGTGGAGGCGGCGGTTGCGGTGGTTCGTAGCGGTGGCGGCGGTTGGGCTCGACGGGATCGTGTCGCCGACGTGGCATTGGATACGGAGGGCAATGGGGGCGGCGGACGGGGATCGGTGGACGGGGGTCGGTGGTCAGGGGCCAGTAGACGGGGCCGGTCGTCAGAAGGTTCGGTGGTGGCAGGGGCGGGGTGGGGGCGGTTGGGGCTCTACGGAGTCGTGTCGCCGACGTGGCATCGGGTGGGGCAGGCAATGGGGGCGGGGGCCGGTGGACGGCGGATCGGTGATCGGGAAATCGGGCCGGTGGTCAGGGGGTTCGGTGGACGGGGGCGGTGGTCAGGGGGTTCGGTGGTGGGAGGGGCGGGGGGTCGGGGGTGGGAGGGGCGAGGGGTCGGGGGTGGGGGCGGTTGGGGAATGAACTCGTCATGGCAGGCCTCGCTACTCCCCCGGCTCGTGGTGGTCCTCTGGTCGTCCAGCCGTTGCGGAGGCGGCACTGTGCGGAGTGCCGGGGCGGGCCGTTGGCGCTGCTCGTGGTGGAGGGCGGGGCGCCTCGGTGTCTCGACTGCGCCGACCTCGGGCATCTGGTCTTCCTGCCACGCGGGGACACGGCGCTCACGCGTCGGTCGCGGGAGGAGAGCGCGCTGTCGGCGGTGGTCGTCCGCTTCAACCGGCGCAAGGGGCGGTACGAGCGGCAGGGGGTGCTCGTAGAGGAGGCCGGGCTGGCGCGGGCCGAGGAGCGGTGTCTGGCTGACGCGGAGGCACGGCGACGGCGACGGGTGCGGGACGCCAGGCGGCGTGCGGTGGAGGACGTGCGGTTCGCGGAGGCGTTCGCGGCGGAGGTACGGCGGCTGTTCCCGGGGTGCCCGGACGAACGGGCCGCGGCCATCGCCTCCCATGCGTCGGTGCGGGGCAGTGGACGGGTGGGGCGGAGTGCGGCGGGGCGGGCCTTGTCGGAGCGGGCGGTGACGTCGGCGGTGGTGGCCGCCGTGCGGCATGTGGATACGCCGTACGACGCGTTGCTGATGAGCGGGGTGACACGGCATGAGGCTCGGCGGCGGATCGCGGGGGATGTGGAGGCGGTGCTGAGGGGGTGGCGGGGTGCGGGGGTAGGGGTGCGGCGGGAGGAGACGGCGAGCTGAGGCCGCCGGGTACGGGGGGGTTCGGCACCGCGGGGCATGGCATCGCGGCTCGCGCGCCGTGCCGACGGAGCGGGGGGCCGTCGGGCCGACGAGCACTGCCAGGCATGACATCGCGCGTCAGGCGCCGTCCCGGCGGGGCGGGGGGCCGTCGGGCCGACGAGCACTGCCAGGCATGACATCGCGCGTCAGGCGCCGTCCCGGCGGGGCGGGGGGCCGTCGGGCCGACGAGCACTGCCAGGCATGACATCGCGGCTCGCGCGCCGTGCCAGCGGGGCGAGGAGTCCGGCGGGCCGACGAGCACTGCCAGGCATGACATCGCGGCTCGCGCGCCGTGCCAGCGGGGCGAGGAGTCCGGCGGGCCGACGAGCACTTACGGGAGGAGAGGCCGGAAGGGGGAGGGCGGGGTACCGGGCTGGGCCGAGGTCCGCTCTGCCCCTCCACCCGCGGCCGTCCCCCTGCCCGTTCCCCTTCCCCTTCTCACCTCCCACCTCCCGCTTCCCGCCTCTCCCTCCCCCTGGACGGTTGCGTATGGAAGTGCGCGGATAGGTCATGGATTGAAGGGCGGGGGTGGGATTGGCTGGTGGGGTCGGTGGGGGTGGGGCTTGGCTGGAGGCGGGAGCTGGTGTGGTGATGATCGATGGGCCTTACTTCTGGCTGGTGGTGCTGGGGGTGCTCGGGACCGGCCTGGTGGCCGGGGTGTTCTGCGCGTTCTCGACCTTCGTGATGCGGGGACTCGCCGCGTTGCCGCCCGCTCAGGGGGTCGCCGCGATGAACTCGATCAACGTGAACGCGGTACGTCCGCCGTTCATGACCGTGTTCGCGGGCTCCGCGGTGCTGTGCGCGGTGATCGCGGTGGTGACGTTCGTGCTGTGGCCGGACGAGGGGACCGTGGAGCTGCTGGTGGGCAGCGCGCTGTATCTGTTCGGCTCGTTCGGGCTGACGATGGTGGCGAACGTGCCCCGCAACGACGCCCTGCTCAAGCTGGACCCCGGCACCCCCGAGGCGGCCACCTACTGGCCGACGTACGTGCGCGAGTGGACGATGTGGAACCACGTCCGCGCGATCGCCTCCGGCGCTGCGGCGGTGGCGTACGTACTGGCCCTCACCTGAGCGACGCCGCCAACCCCCGGCGCCGAGCACCCCGACCGCACCCCAAGCGCCCCGCCCCGCACGCCACCGCACACCGACCGCACTCCACCCCGCCCCGCGCTCCACACGCCACCGCACCGCGAAGCGCGCTCCACCGCCCCCGGCCCCCACGCCATCCCGCCGCGACCCGCACGCCACCGCTCCCCAACCCCCACGCCACCCCACCGCGCCCCGTACGCCACCGCACCCAGCCCCACACCCCGACCGCACAGCACCGCCCCACGAACCGCGCTCCACCGCCCCGCAAACCGCACACCACCGCCCCGCGAACCGCGCTCCCCGCGACCCGCACACCACCGCCCCGCGAACCGCGCTCCCCGCGACCCGCACACCACCGCCCCGCGAACCGCACTCCCCGCACCGCGAACCGCACCCTGCGCCCCCGGCCCATGCGTCGTATCGTGGCCGGAAGGAGTTCCGCAAGCGTGCCGCCCGATGACGCACGGCCGCGTCGGACGCGTCGGGGTCACCAGCGCGAGCAAGGAAGACGGCCATGGCCGATCCCAAGGGATTCATGAGCACGCCTCGCCGGGACTGGCCTCGCAGGCCGGTCGAGGAGCGGGTTCGGGACTGGGACGAGGTGTACGTCCCCGGGGCGCTGCTGCCCCTCATCAGCAAGCAGGCGGACCGTTGCATGGACTGCGGGATCCCGTTCTGTCACGAGGCCTGTCCGCTGGGGAACCTCATCCCCGAGTGGAACGACCTGGTCTCCCGGGAGGACTGGCGGCAGGCCGCCGACCGGCTGCACGCGACGAACAACTTCCCCGAGTTCACCGGGCGGTTGTGCCCGGCGCCGTGCGAGGCGGGGTGTGTGCTCGCCATCAACCAGCCGGCGGTCACCATCAAGAACGTCGAGGTCGCCGTCGCCGACCGGGCCTGGGAGCTGGGGTTCACGCCGCCGCGCCCGCCGGACCGGCTGTCCGGGCGGACCGTCGCGGTGATCGGGTCGGGGCCGACCGGGCTCGCGGCGGCACAGCAGCTGACCCGGGCGGGACACACGGTCGTCGTCTACGAGAAGGACGACAGGCTCGGCGGGCTGATGCGGTACGGCATCCCCGAGTTCAAGATGGAGAAACACCATCTGGAGCGCCGCATCGAGCAGATGCGGGCCGAGGGGACGAAGTTCCGTACGTCCACGGCGGTCGGGCGGGATGTCGGGGCCGCGGAGCTCCGGGCCCGCCACGACGCGGTGGTGGTCGCGACCGGGGCCACGGCGTGGCGTGAACTGGACGTGCCGGGGCGCGAGTTGGCCGGGGTGTGGCAGGCCATGGAGTATCTGCCGCTGGCGAACCGGGTGTGCGAGGGGGATCTGGAGGTCTCCCCCATGTCGGCGGCCGGGAAGCATGTCGTCATCGTCGGTGGGGGTGACACCGGAGCGGACTGTCTGGGTACGGCGGTGCGTGAAGGGGCCGCGTCCGTCACCCAGTTGGACATCTACGCGCAGCCGGAGGGGGCGCGCGACGAGGATGCCGAGCCCTGGCCGACGTACCCGAAGATCTACCGGTTGTCGGCGGCGCACGAGGAGGCGCGGGAGTTGGGGACGGCGCCCGCGGCCGACGCGGACGCGCGGTTGTTCGCCGCGTCGACGCTCCGCTTCGAGGGGGATGCCGAGGGGCGGGTGCGGTCGCTGCACCTCGTAGGGGTGGATGCACAGCGCAGGCCGGTGGAGGGCACGGGACGGACACTCCCGGCCGACCTCGTGCTCCTCGCGCTCGGCTTCTCCGGGCCGGACCGGGGCGACGGGCTGGTGGAACAGCTGGGGTTGGGGATGGAGGCTCGGGGGACGGTCGCGCGGGACGGGGAGTTCCGTACGAATGTGGCCGGGGTGTTCGCCGCGGGGGACGCCGCTCGGGGGCAGTCGTTGATCGTGTGGGCGATCGCGGAGGGACGAGCGGTCGCGGCGGCGGTCGACCGTCATCTGACGGGGAGTTCGCGACTTCCGGCACCCATCGGACCGTACGACCGCCCCATGACCGTTTAGGAACAGGGTTCAGGGACAGGGGTGTTCAGACCCTCTCGTCCGTCCCCGCCACCTTGCCCGTCGACAGCGCCACCCTGTTCCACGTGTTGATCGTGAGGATGAGGGACAGGACGCGGGCCAGTTCCTGTTCGTCGAAGGATGCCGCCGCCCGGGCATAGACCTCGTCGGGGACCCCTTTCTCGGCCACCAGCGTGACCGCCTCCGTGAGGGCCAGGGCCGCCTGTTCCTTCTCGGTGAAGAAGTGCCGGGCCTCCCGCCAGACCGGGACCATGTGGAGGCGGTCCTCGCTCTCGCCGGCCTTGCGGGCGTCATTGGTGTGCATGTGCAGGCAGTACGCGCAGTGGTTGAGGTGGGAGGCGCGGATCTGGATCAGTTCGACGAGGGTGGGGTCGAGGCCTTCGCGGGCCGCCGCGTCGAAGCCGACCAGGGCGCGGAACACCTTCGGCGCCGCCTTCGCGAGGTTCAGTCGAGCCGTACCGGTCACGTGCGTGTTCGTCGTCGTCATGTGACCAACCTACGGGCCGCAAAGACCGGTTGTAGGGTGCATTTCCATGGCGGAATCATGGGTCAATCACGTGGACCGGATCGGCGGATCCGACCTGCATCTGGAACTCTCCGGCCCGGGCAGCAAGCGGGCCGCGCTGACCCGGGCGCTGCGGGACGCCGTACGCAGTGGCCGGCTCGCCCCCGGCACCCGGCTGCCGCCCTACCGCTCGCTCGCCGCGGACCTCGGTGTCGCGCGCAACACGGTCGCCGACGCCTACGCCGAACTCGTCGCCGAGGGCTGGCTCACCGCCCGCCAGGGCTCCGGCACCCGTGTCGCCGAACGCGCCCGGCCACTCCGGACCACCGACCGGCCCCGGCCGCGACACACCGCCGTACGCCCGGAAGGACCCGCGCCACACGCGCACCCGCACTCACCCCCGAACCCGGCCCCGGCCCCGGCCCCGGATTCAACCCCACCCCCACACCCACGCGCGCGTGCCCTCCGACACGACCTCCGCCAAGGCTCCCCCGACGCCTCCGCCTTCCCCCGGACCGCCTGGCTCGCCTCCTACCGCCGCGCCCTCCAGCAGGCCCCCAACGAGGTCTTCGGCCCCGGCGATCCCGCCGGCCGCCCCGAGCTGAGGGCCGCCCTCGCCGAATACCTCGCACGCGCGCGTGGCGTGCGGACCGAGCCGGACCGGATCGTCGTCTGTTCCGGGTTCGCGCACGCCCTGCGACTCCTGTTCGGCGGAGGCGCGGGCGGGCAGGTCCTGCGCGGCCCGCTGGCCGTGGAGGCGTACGGGCTCCCCTTCCACCGGGAGCTGCTCGCCGCCGAGGGCGTACGTACCGTGCCGCTCCCGATCGACGACCGCGGGGCACGGGTCGACCGTCTCGCGCGCGAGCGGGCCGTACTGCTGACGCCCGCGCACCAGTTCCCCACCGGCGGTCCGCTGCACGCCGAGCGGCGGGCCGCGGTGGTCGACTGGGCGCGCGGGCGGGGCGGGGTGGTGCTGGAGGACGACTACGACGGGGAGTTCCGCTACGACCGCAAGCCCGTCGGCGCCCTCCAGAGCCTCGATCCCGAGCGGGTGATCCTCATCGGCTCGGTCAGCAAGAGCCTGTCGCCCGCGGTGCGGCTGGGATGGATGGTGCTGCCCGAGCGGTACGTCGGTGACGTGCTCGCGGCGAAGGGGGAGCGGGAGGCCTGGGCGAGCGTCCTCGACCAGCTGGCCCTCGCCGACCTCATCGTCTCCGGGTCGTACGACCGTCACGTACGGCGGATGCGGCAGCGGTACCGCGCCCGTCGGGACCGGCTCGTGACCGCGCTGGCCGAGCACGCGCCGCACATCGAGGTCGGCGGGGTCGCGGCGGGACTGCACGCGGTGCTGCGGCTGCCGCCCGGCACCGAGGGGTCCGCCGTCAGGGCCGCGGCCCGGCTGGGCGTCGCGCTGGACGGGCTCGCGGAGTTCCGCCACCCGGACGCGGCGGACGGACCAGAGGGACCGGACGGGCCGGACGGGCCCGGCGGACCGGACACAGTCGTGCCGGCCCGCGACGGCCTGGTCGTGGGATACGCGACCCCGTCCGAGCACGCGTACGCGGCGGCCCTGGAGGCCCTGTGCGGAGCACTTCCGCCGGCAGACGCCCAGGTGCCGCCACAGCACCTCAACCTGTCAGTGATTACCGAGCAATTGAACGATGGAGCATGAGCAAAGGAACATGCAGCAACGGAGCAACGGAGCAAATGAACAACGACGTCACGAGAGCAGGAAGTCGGCCACCCCCGCCTTCGCGCCCTCGATGAACGCGGTCATCTCGTCGGTGGTGTAGATCAGCGCCGGTCCGTCCGGATCGGTGGACTGGCGGACGGCGATCCGGCCGTCGGCGAGCTTCATCGCCTCCAGGCAGTTGCCGCCGTTGCCGCCGCTCCACGGCTTGTGCCAGCCTTCGCTCCCCAGCTCCCGGGCGGGCATGCCGTTGTAGACGGGTTTGCGCGGCTTGATGCGGTTCATTCACAACTCCTTGCGGAGGTCCCGGAGGATCTCCTTCGTGCGATGTGCTGTAGCGGCCTGCGCCGCCATGCGGTCCATGACCTCGAGGTGGGTCGCCACCTCGACGCGCGCGTCCAGATAGATCGCGCCGGTCAGGTACTCGCTGTAGACCATGTCCGGAAGTTCGGGCACGGCGAATCGGAAGAGCACGAAGGGCCCGTACGTCCCCGGGTGCGGCCCGTTGGCGAACGGGGCGACCTGGAGCGTCACGTTGGGCAGCTTCGTTGCCTCGAGCAGTTTGTCGATCTGGGCACGCATCACCTCCGGGCCGCCGACGGGGCGGCGCAGCACGGTCTCGTCCATGACGACCCACAGCCTGGGTGCGTCCTGACGGGTGAGCAGTCCTTGACGTTCCATGCGCAGGGCGACATGGCGCTCGATGTCCTCGGGGCTGGTCTGGCCGATGGCCCCGGAGCGCAGCACGCCACGCGCGTAGTCCTCGGTCTGGAGCAGGCCGGGCACGAAGTGCGGTTCGTACTCGCGGATGAGGGCGGCCGCGCCCTCCAGGCTGACGTGCATCGAGAACCAGCCGGGCAGCACGTCGTGGAAGCGCTGCCACCAGCCGGGGCGGTTGGCGTCCTCGGCGAGCTGGACGAAGTCCTCGGCCTCCTGGTCGCCGACGCCGTAGGCCTTCAGCAGCAGCTGGAGGTAGGGGATCTTGAGAGCGACCTCGGCCATCTCCATCCGGCGGACGGTGGCGGGCGCCACGCGGAGGATGCGGGCCGCCTCCTCGCGCTTGAGTCCGGCGCGTTCCCGCAGGTCCAGCAGGCGCCGGCCGAGGACGACCTGGCCGACCGTCGGCGCGGACCGCGGTTCGCTCACGCTCCACCTCCACGAAGTCCCGTATTGAAGTCGACCGAAGTCGGGGTGCCGTCGACCGAAGTCGCGCCACCTGCATGCTGACAGCCCAGCGGCGCCATTCGAAGACCTAAATCGAAAATCTGTACGGATACAACCATCGGTACGAATACCGACCGCGTACGGATCTCCGGTGATCCCAACTGGCGCCGCTCAAGATGCTGTTGCGAGCAGTGTGCCACGGCCTCTCACCACGTCACACAGCACTCTGCATTTTTCAGAGTGACACTTGCCAAGTGTTCACGACGGGGCGATAGTGGCAAGCGTGATTCCGTCCCCGCCCTTAGGAACAGACGCTGCCGAAGGCCGCCCCCAGGGTCTCGGTGCCGCCGGGAGAGTGGGGCCCGACAGGGCTGCCGCCCGGCGCCGGTTCCGTTTCGAGCTGGCCGCGCATCCGGGTTCTCCCGCGCAGGCCAGACGCCTGACGAGGGCCAGGCTGACCCACTGGTCGGTCTGCGAGGACACCTGCGACTCGGCGGCCCTGGTGGTCTCCGAACTGGTCACCAACGCCATCGTGCACACCGCGAGCAGCCGTGTGGTCTGCGAGCTGCACGACAACGACGACCTGGTCCGGATAGCCGTACGCGACGAGGGCTGTGCGCCGGGTGAACCCCACCCGTCCCCGCAGCGTGGCGAAGAGGAGCACGGGAGGGGACTGCTCCTGGTCGACTCCCTCTGTCACGCCTGGGGCGCCCATGAGCACGGCCCCGGGCTGCTGGTCTGGGCGGAGCTGCCGCGCAAGGCGGACGAGCCCCGCGAGGACACCGGCCCGCGCAACGACCTGGGCTGGGGCGCCCGCCCGAAGCCGGTTCCCTCCGGGGGGTCGGGCGAGGGGGACGAGGCCGAGGAGCACCACAGAGCCCGGCCCGACGGCGAAGCGCGCGGTCACGGGTCAGGGGGCCCGGGCGCATGGGCGTGAGCGGCGGCTCCGGCGGCCAGGTGCTGACCCTGGACTCACTGGTCCGCCTCGGACGCGGGCTGCGGGCGCCCGGGACGCCGTTCCGGCTTCCGGTGCCGCAGGGGATGACCGTGCCGCTGGGCTGCGACGCGGTGGGGATGCCGGCGCCGCTGGGGCAGCAGCTGGTGCCCCGGCTGCCGCGGGTCGGGTGTGTGTACGCCGATGACACGCACTGGTGGTGGCTCGTTCCCGCCGACTCCGACTACGCGCTCGAATGGCCCGCGCCCGCTCAGTACGCCACCGGGGCGGTTGTTCCGGACGCCCCGGTGGTGCCGTCCCTCGTGCGTCGGCCGGAGGGGACGTTGCCCTATACGCCGCCGATACCGCTGTACCTGGCCCTGTGCCGGTTGACGGGGACGACACCGAACTGGTCCCGGCCGGTGAGCTCGGCGGGTTAGCTCCGCGAGTTGACTCCGTCGGTCGGGTCGGCTTTCGGGTGCGGCTGAGTGGGAGCTGGTCGCGCCCGCGCGGTGGAGCCGCGGATTGGCACCGTCCCGCGCCCCTGAAGGCGGGTGTGCGCCCCGCGTGTTCACTCCTTGACCTTCTGCGCCCTGCCCCAGCCCCGCCCGCGCCGCCATAGTTGCCCCGTCCACGATCGGGGGAGGTCTGTGGTGGGAAAACGGCACGGCTCCGGGCAACCCGGTGTCTCCGAGTCCGAGCAGCTGCTCTTCGGGGGGCCGCTGCGGTACGACATGGGGTGGAACTCGCACTCCGACGCGTTCCTGGAGCTGGGATTCCGGTCCATGGTCGTCCGGTTGCCGGCGTTGTTGTCGGCAAGTCTCCGGCTGGCCTGGCAGGCCGACCGGTGGGCCGCGCGGACCGTGCTGGCCGCCGAGGTGGGCCGGGGACTGACGCAGGCCGTGAGTCTGCTCGCCGTCAACAGTGTGCTGGGCCGGCTGATCGACGGGGGCCCGCTGGAGGACCGGCTGCGCGGGGCCGTGCCCGCGCTGGTCACCATGGCGGCGGTGATGCTGGTCGGGGCGCTGCTGCGGGCCACCTCGACGTACGCCACCGGGCGGCTCGAACCCAAGGTGGAGCGGGTGGCGACGGAGCGGTACCTGGAGCGGGCGGCGACCGTGGAGCTGGCCGCGATCGAGGACCACGCCTTCCACAAGCTGCTGGACACCGCGCAGTACGGCGCGAGCTCGGCGCGCCGGATGATCCCGTGCGCCACCCGGGTGATCAACGCGGCGATCTCGATGATCGCGGCGGCGGGCGTGCTGACCGTGCTGCATCCGGCGCTGCTGCCGCTGCTGGTCACGATGACGATCCCGAGCGCGTGGAGCGCGCTGACCATCGCGCGGCGGCGCTACGAGTGGTACCACGCCTGGGTGCAGCACGTACGCGCGAGCCGGCTGCTCGGCGCCCTGCTGATCGAGCCCGAGGCAGCGCCGGAGATCCGCGTGCACGGGGTGGGGCCGTTCCTGCTGCGGCACTTCCGCTCGATGGCGGAGACCGCGGAGGCGGAACAGACCCGGCTGTCCCGGCTGGCGGCCCGCACCGGACTGATCGCGGCCGCCTGGACGGGCCTCGCGACGGCGGCGACGTACGCGACGCTGGGCGCCCTGCTTCTGGCGGGCGCCATGGCGCTGTCCGTGGCCGGTACGGCCGTGATCGCGATCCGTACCGGCTCACAGAGCCTGGAGACGCTGGTCCTGGAGGTGAACTCGCTGCACGAGGACGCCCTGTTCGTCGGCGATCTCCAGCGGCTGTACAAGGAGGCGGCCGAACGGGCGATCCCGGTGGGCGGGGCGGCGCTGCCGGAGGAGCCGCGGGAGATCCGTTTCGAGCACGTCTCCTTCACCTACCCGGGTGAGGCCACCCGCCCCGCCCTGGACGACGTGACGCTCACCCTGCCGCTCGGCAAGATCGTCGCGCTGGTCGGCGAGAACGGTTCGGGCAAGACCACGCTGGTCAAACTGCTGGCGGGCCTGTACGCCCCCGACCGGGGACGGGTCCTGTGGGACGACGTCGACGCGGCGCGGGCGGACCGGCGGCTGCTCGCCGAGCGGGTCGCGATGGTCGCCCAGGACTTCAAGCGGTGGCCGTTCACCGCCCGCGTCAACGTGGCGGTGGGCCGCTCCTCGGTGCCGCTCACCGACGAGCGGGTGTCCGGCGCGGTCGCGGAGGCCGGGGCCGGGGAGGTGCTCGAGGACCTGCCGCGCGGCCTGGACACCCTGCTGGCCCGCAACTTCAGCGGCGGGCACGAGCTGTCCGGCGGCCAGTGGCAGCGGCTCGGGATCGCCCGGGCCGCCTACCGCAGCGGGCACATCCTGATCGTGGACGAGCCGACGGCCGCGCTGGACGCACGGGCCGAGCTGGAGGTCTTCGAGAGGATCCGCGCCCTGGCCGGCACCGGGCAGACGGTCGTCCTGATCACCCACCGGCTGGCGTCCGTGCGCCACGCGGATCTGGTGCACGTGCTGGAGCAGGGCCGGCTCGTGGAGTCGGGCACGCCCGACGAGCTTCTGGCCTCCGGCGGTGTCTACGCGGAGCTGTACTCGCTCCAGGCCGAGCAGTTCACGGCAAAGGTGCCCGCCGAGGAGGCGGGCTGACCTCATGCGACGGCGACGACGCTCATGCGACGGCGTCGGCCGCCTCTCCACTGCGGACGATCACCAGGAACATGTCGGACGCGAGGTCCATGACGACCTCCGCCGGCATCCCCTCGAGACGCCTCGCCTGCGCGAACTCCTCCGCGGGCCACGATCCTCGCGGTCCGCCGGCGGGAAAGCGTTCGAGCACTGTTCGCCCGTTCACCACCCTGCACCTCCAGAAAGCGTTGCACTCACCTGTAGGAGCGCTTGTAGGAGTTAACGCCTTCCGGAGCCCGATCGCCTCGTTGAGTTGCCGTACTGAGACGTAGTTGACACGCGTTCAGCGCGAAGCGTGAGAGTTCGGTTACTCAACGGTCACTTTCGCTACCTTCCGTGTCAGAAGTCGTACTCGTCGTGATACCTGATGCGCACAGCGCCCGCGGGCGCCCCGAGAGCGGACGCGCGCCCCGTGGGTTCCTCCCACGGCTCCTGCCGGCCCAGCGCGGTGAGGTCGAGGAAGCTGGTCGTCGAACCGAGCCCGTCGAGGCCGCGCTCATAGGTCGAGTAGGTGTGGAAGACCCGGTCCCCGTCCCTGAGGAAGCAGCTGATGCCGGGCCGCTCGACCTGCTCCCCGTCGGCCCCGTCGGTCTCCAGGGTGACCTCGAAATCGTGGTTGAAGCCGCCGCCGTACGACGAGTACCAGGGCACGGTCCAGCCCATCCGCGCCTTGAACGGCAGGATCTTCGTGTACGGCGCCCTCGACACGGCCGCGAACGTCGTCCCCCGTGCCTTCAGGTGGGCCAGGTGACCGACCTGGTCCAGGAACGCGGAGCAGCTGCGGCACCCGGCGTCCCACTCGGGCGCGAACATGAAGTGGTAGACGACGAGTTGGCCGCGCCCCTCGAAGAGGTCGAGCAGGGTGGCCTTGCCGTCACCGCCCTCGAAGACGTACTCCTCCTCGATCTCGACCATGGGCAGCCGGCGCCGCTCGGCGTTGAGCGCGTCCCTCGCGCGCGTGGCCGCCTTCTCCCTGACCAGCAACTCCGCGCGGGCAGCGCGCCATTCCTCCCGCGAGGCGATCTCCGGAAGCGCCATGGGGTCCCTCCTGTGCAACGGTCCGTTCGGAGGGGTGACCGGGGGGAGGGACGGAACTCATCGCTGTCGCGGGAGATTTCCGCTGGGGCGGGAGATTCCCTTCCGGAGATGTCTCCTTCAGGAGGTGTCTTCTTCAGGAGGTGCCTTCGTCAGGAGGTGTCTCCTTCAAGGGGTGCTTCCTTCAGTACGACACCGGCAGCGCGAGCAGGCCGCGGGCGCGCAGGGAGGTGCGCCACCGAGGTGCGGGGTCGGTGAGGGTGAGGTCCGGGAAGCGTTCCAGGAGTGCGGTGAGGGCGATCTCGGTCTCGGTGCGGGCCAGCGGGGCGCCCAGGCAGTAGTGGATGCCGTGGCCGAGGGAGAGGTGGCCGGAGGCGTCGCGGGTGAGGTCGAGGCGGTCGGGGTCGGGGAAGCGGGCGGGGTCGCGGTTGGCGGCGGACGGGGAGACCCAGACCGTCTCCCCCGCGGGGACGGTCACCCCGCCGATGGTGACGTCCTCGACGGGGAAGCGCCGGATGGCGAGCAGGGCGGGACCCTCGTAGCGGAGGAACTCCTCGACGGCCGCGGGGAGTTGTGCGGGGTCCCGGCGCAGGGCGGCGAGCTGTTCGGGGTGCTGGAAGAGGGCCAGCAGCGCGTTGCCGATCAGCTGCACGGTGTTCTCGTACCCGGCGAAAAGGATGAGGAAGGCCAGCGACATCAGCTCGTCCTCGCTGAGCCGGTCGCCCTCGTCGCGCACGGCGATCAGATCGGAGAGCAGGTCGTCGGCGGGGGCCCGGCGCTTGTCGGCGAGGAGCCTCGTGAAGTACCCGAGCATCGCCACGACCGCTTCCTTCGCGGCCCCGGGTCCCGCCGCGGGGTCGGGGGCGACGAGGGTGTCGGTCCACACCCGGAAGTCCATGCGGTGCTCGTCCGGGACGCCGAGCAGGTCGCAGATGACGGTGATGGGGAGGGGCGCGGCGTAGGAGGCGATGAGGTCGGTGGTCCCGCGGTCGCCGAGTGCGTCGAGGAGGCGGTCTGCGGTGCGGCGGATCGGCGTCCGGAGCGCCTCGATGCGGCGCGGGGTGAAGGCCCGTCCCACCAGTCGCCGGATCCTCGTGTGGTCCGGCGGGTCCATGTTCAGCAGGTTGGCGTCGAGGGCGGGCGGCAGCGCGAACCCCTTGTAGGTCCCCGCCGTGGCGTGCCGCTTGTCCAGCGACAGCCGCGGATCGGCGAGAGCGGCCCGCACGTCCTCGTACCGCGTCACGATCCAGGCGGGTGTCCCGTCGGGCCCGGCGATCCGGTGCACGGGCGCGGTGTCACGCAGGCGCCGGTAGACGTCGTAGGGGTGGTCGAGGAGGCCGTCGGCGGGATCCATGAGCGCCAGCCTAGTGCCGGGCCCGATCACGGACCGCCCGACTCCGGTTGCCCCCTGGGGGAGTTGACCGGCCGACGAGATGACCGGCCCCAACGAGATGACCGGCCGACGAGGTGACCGTCCGGCGAGTTGCCCCGCCACCTCCCCGTCGGCGCCCCCCGGTCACCGGATCTCAGGTGTCGTACTCCTGGATCCGCCCGCCATGGCTCCGGTCCAGCAACGCCGGCATCCGCTCCCCCAACTCCCCCACGACGGCGGCCACATCGATGGTCAGCAGCTCGCGGTCCCGCATCAGGACGCGGCCGTCGACGATCGTGGTGCGGACGTCGGAGGAGCGGGCGCTGTGGACCAGGGTGGCGGCGAGGTCGTGGACGGGCTGGGTGTGCGGGCCGGTGAGGTCGACCAAGATGATGTCGGCACGGCGGCCGGGCGCGATGCTGCCGACGACGTCGCCGAGTCCGACCGCGCGGGCGCTCTGAAGGCTTGCGTGGTGCAGGGCTTGACGGGCCGTCAGCCAGCGCGGGTCTCCGGTCGTCGACTTCTGGATGAGCGCGGTGAGCGCCATCGACTCCCAGACGTCGAGGGAGTTGTTGGAGGCGGCCCCGTCCGTGGCGAGTCCGACGGGGATGCCGATGTCGCGCAGGGCGCGCACGGGCGTGGTGGTGGGCCAGGCGAACTTGAGGTAGCCGCGCGGGGCGGTCGCAACGGCCGTACGGCCAGCGGCACTTGAGAGGAGGGTCAGGTCGCGGTCGAGGATTCCGGTGCCGTGGGCGATCAGGACGTCCGTGTCGAGGATCCCGGTGCGGTGCAGCACCTGGATGGGGGTGACGCCGTGCCGGGCGAGGCTCGTCTCGGCCTGGTCGCGGTTCTCGGCGGCGTGGAGATGGACGGGGAGCCCGTGCTCGTGGGCGAGTGCGGCGGTCGCGGCGAGGTCGGCCTCGTCGACGGTGTAGGGGGCGTGCGGGGCGAGCGTGGTGGTGATGCGGCCACCGGCGCCGCCTCGGTTCCGTAGCGCGAACTCCAGTGACTTCTCGCGTCCTTGGGGGCCCTGCGAGGAGAAGTAGGCCTCCCCGAGATGCGCCCGCATCCCGCACTCGTCGACGACCGCGGCGACCGCGTCCATCGAGAAGTAGTGGTCGGCGAAGCAGGTGACCCCGCCCCGGATCATCTCGGCGCAGGCCAGCCGAGCCCCCAACTCCACGTCCTTCTCGGTGAGGTTGGACTCGATCGGCCAGACGACGTCGTTGAACCACTCCTCGGTCGGCAGGTCCTCCGCGACCCCGCGCAGGGCGACCATGGGCGCGTGGGTGTGGCAGTTGACGAGCCCGGGAAGGGCGATCTGCCCGCGCGCGTCGATGCGCTCCACGGCGGGCAGTTCCTCGGCCCGCGCGCTGCTGGTCACCGACTCGATCACCCCGTCCCGTACGACGATCGCGGCGTCCGGCGCGAACCCGACCCGCTCTTGATCGTCGTGCGTGAGCACCGTGCACCGGGTGATGATGAGACCTGCGGGAGAAGGCGTCATACAGGCACCGTACGACGCGGTCGTGCCCTCGCAGTGGGTCAACCGCGCATCCCGTCGCCGCTCTGTCGCGGCGGCGCGGGCGCGGGCACGCTGGCCTCATCACCGCCCGTCGTACGCCTTCCGGAAGGGGTCCGGCATGCTCGTCGGCACCTGGAATCTAGAGAATCTGATGCTGCCGCGCAGCGGCGACGGCGCGCCCAGGACAGAGGCCGAGTACGAGGCGAAGGTGGAGGCCCTGGCCTCCGTGATCACCGCGCTCGACCCGGCGCTGCTGGGAGTGCAGGAGGTCAGGCAGGAGGAGACGCTCGCCGATCTGGCCAAGGCGGCCGGCGGGCAGTGGCACACTGCGCTCTCCCGGCACGCCGACCGCAGGGGCATCCGGGTCGGCTTCCTCAGCCGCACCCCGCTGCGGATACGGCGGGACACCCATGTGTTCGCGGAGCTGCTGCGTCCCGTGCAGGGCGACGACGGCGCCGAGCCGGACGCGCACGACCGGGAGACCAGCCGGGGCTTCCTCGCGGTGGAGACCGACACCGCGGACGGGGTGCTCCACGTGGCCGTCGCCCATCTGAAGTCGAAGCTGCTGTCGTACCCGGGCACCGGGGGCAGGAGCCGCTTCCAGCCGCACGACGAGGCCGAACGGGCCCGCTACGGCGCCTACGCCCTCTACCGACGGGCGGCCGAGGCGACGACCCTGCGCGCGGTCGCGGACTTCCTGCTCGAAGGCGCCGGGACGGAACGGGACGTGATCGTCCTCGGCGACATGAACGACGTGGTGAACGCCGCCACCACCCAGATCCTGCTCGGCCCGCCCGGCTCCGAGCTCGACAAGCCGCGCGCGTTCGCCAAGTCCGACCTGGGCGATCCGTTCCGGCTGTGGGACATCGCCCCGCGCATACCCGAGGAGCGCCGCTTCTCCCGCGTCAGCTTCGGACGCGCCGAGCTGATCGACCACGTCCTGGTGAGTCACCGTCTGGCCAAGCGCATCGCGGAGGCGGGGACGGGACTGCCCGAGCACCGGGACGACGCCCTCGAACTGCCCTCGGTGGAAGAGGACCCGAGGAAACGGGTGGGGACGCCCGGCTCGGACCACGCGCCGGTGTGGGTCCGGGTGTGACTCCGGTCCGGTCCGACTCCTAACCGGCGAGGGGGACTTCGGGCAGCCGGACCCCCACCCGCCGGTGGCCCTCGTCGAGTCGCTGGAGTTCGTCGAGGAGTTCGCCGAGCCGTCGGACCTGTTCGGGGGCGAGCCGCCCGGAGTCGTCGAGGTGCACGGCGCACGCGGTGGTCGTGTCGACGATCCGTTCGAGCACGGCGACGATCTCGTCGGCGCCCTCCGAGTGCCGGGCGAGCGGGGGGAGTTCGGCGGCGGCGAGGGCGATGGCGGTACGGGCCTCGGCGAGCGCCCGGTAGGCCTCGCGACGGAGGGTCCAGCGCAGGGCCCGGGTGTCGTCGGCGGGGCCGCGCGGCACGCTCTGCCGTACGGCGGGCCAGGCGGTGTCCCGCAGAACGAACCGCTCGGCTTCCCGCGCAACAGGCCCCACGGCCTCCGACTTGGCCGCGTCAGACCCTCCGGCCTCCCGCAGAACCGGCCCCTCAGCCTCCAGCTCGGCCGCGTCAGACCGTCCGGCCTCCCACAGAACCGGCCCCACAGCCTCCAGCTCGGCCGCGTCAGACCCTCCGGTCTCCCGCAGAGCGGGCCTCTCGGCTTCCCGCGCGGCCACGCCAGGCGTCGCGGCCTCCCGCAGGACATGCGCGAGGTACGCCTCCGCCGCTCCGCCCGCCGCCGTCAGCCGGGCCCGCACTCCCCCGCCCCGCTGCCCCGGCATCGGCAGATGACCCACGATCAGCACGATCGCGCAGGCGAGCAGGGTCTCGGTGATCCGGCTGGCGGAGGCCTGCGGCTCGCCGCCGACCATGACGAGCGCGAGGACGAGGACCGTGACGACGGCGGTCTGCGCGGCGAAGTGCCGGGTGGCCACGGGGATGAGCGCCCCGCTGACGGCGACGAGCGCGACGAGCCCCTCGGGCCGCGGCAGCACGAGCGCGAACCCGGCGAAGACCAGTGCCCCGAGGACGGTTCCGGCGGCCCGGCACAGCACCCTGGAGACGAGCGGTCCGAGGTCGGGCTTGACAAGGAAGACGGTGGTGGCGGGCAGCCAGTACCAGTGCGCGTGCTCCCCGTACCAGTGGGAGTGGTGCAGCGCCTGTGCGACGGCGGCGCTGGCCCCGAAGCAGAGGGCGACCCGCAGTCCGTACTCCCGCCCGCCCGCCCCGAGGGCGGACCGCAGCACGCCCCGGACGGTGAGCCGGCGCGTGTGCAGATCGCCGCCCCGCCCCCGGTCGAAGGCCTCGGCGGCCCGCAGCAGCGCGTCGTCGAGCGCCCGCAGCGCGGGAGCCGACCGGGTGGGCGCGGGCAGCGGCCCGGTGTGCGTGTTCTCCCGTACGGCCACGGCGAGCCGCCGGGGCCCGGCGGAGGCCCGCCCCGGCACCGCCTCTCCGGCCCAGGCGAGCGCGGTGGCGGCCTCGGCGAGGGGCAGCGCGGCGGCGTACTGCGCGTGCAGTCGCCGCTCGGTGGAGGAGCTGGCGTACCGCCGCAGCCGGGGGCCGGTGAGGGCGTCCTGCGCGTGATCGAGGGCGGCGGTGAGCGCGACGCGCCGGTCGGTGGCGTGCTCGGTGCCGACGGCGTCGAGGAGGGCGGCGACGGCGTCGTACACCTCGGCGACGGCCTCCCGCTCGCCGTCGAACCGGAAGTCACCGGCGAGGGCGCCGGGGGTGGGCAGCACGAGCCGCAGCGCGAGCAGCCAGCAGGCTCCGGCGAGGTAGGCGAGGGCCCGCAGCCAGCCTTCCTCGGGCAGCGGCATGCCCGCGCCGATCGCCGCCCCGACGAGCAACTGCGTACCGCTTCCGGAGGCGACGGGTCCGACGGCACTGACACCGCCGGCGACCAGCCCGACGAGGGTGAGCACGACGGTGAGGGCGACGGCCCCCAGGTACTCCCCCGCGTACGTCCCGAGGGCCATCCCGATCGCCCCCGCGAACGCCGGCGCCCCGATCCGCGGCACGGAGGCCCGCCGGCTCCCGGGCCGGTCGTTGACCCCGGCCAGCATGGCGGCGATGGCGGCGACGACACCGAGCGAGGTGCGGTCGGCGAGCACGCCGGCCAGCAGAAGGGGCCCCGCGGACAGGGCTCCCCGCACCACGGCGCTCCAGGGGATCGGCCCCCGTTGAGCACGCAGGGCGTGGGCGAGCCAGGGCGGTAGGACGAGTGACACAGGGCTCCTGTCGTCTGAACGAGGCGGGGTGTGCCTTCGGGCGACGGTGGCCGGGCGGTGAACGGTGTCTCCACGTTAGATCGCGTTCCTGGAGACTCCGGGACGCTTGTGTTACCCGCGTGTGACGATGCATGCAAAAGCCACGTTCTTTATGAACGCAACCCCGGAAAGCGAGCCGACGGCGGCTCTACGCCCCCTCAGCCCACCCGGTCGAACAGCTCCCGTGTCTCCGTGACCGCGCGCACGGCCGACCCGGGCGACGCCGACAGCGCCCCGATGATCCGATCGGCCTCGCGCAGCCCGGCCCGTTCCAGCAGCCGCTTCTCGTTCGTCACCCACTCCCCCCGCGCGGCCAGCACGGAGTGGCCCATCTGGACGGCGGCCGTGGCGAGGGCGCCCGCGGTCTCGGTGAGGCGGCCCGTCGGGGCGTGGTTGGCCTCGGTGTAGGCGAGGGTCAGGTGGGCGGTGTCGCGCCAGCGGGTGGCGGCGGCGGTGCGGAGCTTCTCCGGGTAGGCCGCCGGGCGGGGGAGCTCGCCCCGCAGGACCTGGTTGACGGCGAGCTCGGCCACGATCAGGTAGGTGGGAATCCCCGCGAGATGGAAGAGCAACGGCTCCACCCGGAACCGGCCCTGCGCCGCCTCGGCCAGTTCGCGCTCCACCACGTCGAGGTCCCGGTAGTGCACGTCGACCCGCCGCCCGTCGATCGTCAGCCAGGCGCCCCCGTTGAACACCCCGCCGCCCCAGCCGCCGATGTCGGACACTTCGCCCTCCCAGCCGACGGCGCGAAGAGCGGCCGGGTCGAACGCGCCCCGGTAGTAGACGGCCAGGTCCCAGTCGCTGTCGGGCCGCGCGGTGCCCTGGGCCCGGGAGCCGCCGAGGGCCACGGCCCGGACGGCGGGCAGGGCGGCGAGGCGGTCCGCGGTGGTGTCGAGGAAGTCGGCGTCGGAGCGTGTGGGGATCACGGGCGCAGGCTACGAGAAGGCCCGTTGTCAGTGCCACGCGTTATCAATGAAGTCGTCACTCAGTGTCACGGCGACGGGGGATCAGTGATGACGACAGGCGAGCAGGATCAGGACACTCGGGGGCGGGGCACGTATCTCTCCGCTGCCGGCCTGCGGGCCCGCGGCTGGACTGCCGGGATGGTCCGCCGGCTGCTCGGCGAGCCCGATCTGCGGCGGGCCAACCCGTACTTCCGTACGGCCCCGCCGACCCGTCTCTACAGCGTCGAGCGGGTCGAGGCGGTCGAGCGGAGCGAAGAGTTCAGGGCTGTCTCGGCGGTGGCCGTCCGGCGGTCCGGCGCGGTGCGGGAGGCGGTGCTGCGCAGGCGGCGGGAGGTGCTCGCGCGGATCGCGGCGGAACCGATCGAGGTGCCCGTGCTCGCCCCCGAGGAGCTGGCGGCCCTGGCCGTCGAACACCGTGAACGTCAGGGCGGATCACCGGAGTTGCCGCTCGCCCACTGGAAGGTCGCCTGTCTCTGCGATCGGCTGGCCCGCTACGACGACATCCTCGACGGGCTGTCCGGCCGCACCGGACGCGCGGCCGCGGAACAGCTGCTGCGGCGCAGGGTCTACGCGGCCATCGCCCAGGCGTACCCGGACCTCGCCCGGGAGTGCGCCGACCGGTCGGGCCCGGAAAATCAGGTGCGGTCCGGCCCCCCTCCCCCGATGATCGGAAAGTTGCCCTTCGTCCGCCCCCAGGAGCCCACGTGATCCAGCGCGTCACCGCACCGGCGCTCTTCCCGCCGCCGACCTACTCGCACGCCTCCGTCGTCGAGGCCGGCACGAAGCTCGCGTTCCTCGCCGGGTCCGTTCCGCTGGACGCCGAGGGGAATCTCGTCGGTGAGGGGGATCCCGCGCGGCAGGCCGAGCAGGTGATCGCGAACCTGAGAGAGCAACTGCACGCGGTGGGCAGCGACTTGGAGCATGTGCTGGCGACCGACGTGCACGTCGTGAGCAGCGAGCCCGCGGTGCTGTCCACCGTGTG
The DNA here is from genome assembly GCF_058382285.1 of Streptomyces sp. LS-MS-L19. NCBI lineage: Bacteria > Bacillati > Actinomycetota > Actinomycetes > Kitasatosporales > Streptomycetaceae > Streptomyces > Streptomyces sp. LS-MS-L19. The sequence continues at coordinate 2,443,673 of NZ_JBYCLL010000001.1, forward strand.
GGAGGTCGTCGAGGCGTCCGGTCTGAGCAGCGGCCCGCACTCCTCGACACTGATCGGGGTCGCCTGTCTCGGGTACACCGGCCAGCTGGTGGAGATCACGGCCACGGCGGTCGTGCCGGAACCCGATGGGGCAGCGCGGTGAGCGGGGTCGTCATCCGCCGGGCCACCGCCGCAGACGCCGACGCCACGGCCGACGTCTATCTGCGCTCCTTCACCGCGGCGCTGCCCACGGTCGTCCGGCCCCGGTCCGACGACGAGGTGCGCGCGTACATACGGGATGTCGTGGTGCCGGCGCGCGAGACCTGGGTGGCCGTGGCGGAGGGACGGGTGGTGGGGCTCATGGTCCTCGCCGACGACCTGCTGTCCCAGCTGTATCTCGACCCCGACTGGCGGGGGCGCGGTATCGGCGACCGGTTCGTCACGCTCGCCAAGGAGCGCAGTCCAAAGGGCCTGAGCCTGTGGACCTTCCAGGTCAACAAGCCCGCCCACCGCTTCTACGAACGCCACGGCTTCGTCGAGACCGAACGCACCGACGGCACCGACAACGAGGAACGGGAGCCGGACGTACGGTACGTCTGGCGCCCCTGAGGTCACCCATGGTGGGGGCGCCGCCTGGCGGGCACCTGGCGGCGAGCGGCCACAGCCCCGAGAGCCACCCGGCGGCCGGCGGTCGCGGCGCGAGAGCCACCCGACGGCAGGCGGTCACGGCCCGAGAGCCACCCGACGGCAGGCGGTCACGGCCCGAGAGCCACCCGACGGCAGGCGGTCACGGCCCGAGGGATATCCACTGCCCGCGATAGCGGCCCCAAGGGTCACCGCGCGGTCGGCGGCCCCCACACGCGTCGCTTCGGGACCGGCCGCGCGTAGCTTCCGGCCCGGCTGGTGCTGAGCCCCAGGCCCACCAGGGACTCCGCCAGCTTCACGGCCGCCCCTACCCCGTCGACCACGGGAAGGCCCAGCTTCTCCCCCACCGTCCGCTGCAACCCGGTCATGCCCGCGCACCCCAGCACCAGGACCTCCGCGCCCGCCTCCCGCACCCGCTCGGCGGCCGCCAGGAACGCCGCCTCCGTGCGGTCGGTGTCGCCCAGGTCGAGCACGCCGAGCCCCGTCCCGACGACGGCGGCGCAGTTGCGCCCCACCCCCGCCAGCTCCAGGCTGTCCTCGATCTGCCCGCAGGAGCGCTCCAGCGTGGTCACCACGCCGTAGCGGCGGCCGAGCAGACAGGCCAGATGGGCGGCGGCCTCGGTGATGTCGACGACCGGTACGTCCACCAACTCCCGGACGCCCTCCCGTCCGTGCTCACCGAAGCCGGCCATCACGACCGCGTCGTAGGAAGGACCCTCGTACGTGCGCAGCAGGTCGATGACCGCCGCCGCGGAGAGGTAGCTGTCGAGCCAGCCCTCCGCGGACTCGGGACCCCACGCGGGGGTGAGCCCGAGCACGGTGGTGCCCGGGCCTGCGGCGGCCCGGGCACCTCGTACGATTTCCTCGGTCATCTCCTGCGTGGTGTTGCAGTTGGTGACGACGATCCGCACGTCTCTCAGACCTCCACGGCCTCGGGGACCCCACGAGCGGCTCGCTCGCTCCGGGTCAGCAGCGCGTACAGGCCGGCCGCCAGGGCCGTACCGATGAACCAGGAGTAGGGGGCCACGTCGCTGAAGGTCTTCACCAGGGCGAGGACTCCCGCGACGCCCGCCGCGGGCAGGAACGCCCACAGGGCCTTGGGGTTGACGCCCTTGCGGTAGTAGTAGCGGGAGCCGGGCTCGGCCTTGAAGAGCTCGTCGACGTCGACGCGGCCCTTCTTGACCCAGTAGTAGTCGAGCATGATCACGCCGAACAGCGGTCCGAGGAAGGCACCGAGCCCGCCGAGGAAGTAGTTGACGACCGTGGGGTTGGAGAAGAGGTTCCACGGGGTCACGACCAGCGCGGCGACCGTGCTGATCATGCCGCCGACCTTGAAGGTGATCTTCTGCGGCCAGACGTTGGCGAGGTCGTACGCCGGGGAGACGAAGTTGGCGACGATGTTGACGCCCATGGTGGCGACGGCGAAGGTGAGCGCGCCCAGGACCATCACCCAGGTGTTGCCGACCTTGGCGACCAGCTCCGCCGGGTCGGTGATGGCCTGGCCCCAGACCTCCAGCGAGCCCGCGGTGACGATGACCGAGACGACCACGAAGGCCGTGGAGTTGATGGGCAGACCCCAGAAGTTGCCGCGGCGGACGGTCTTGTAGTCCGGCGCGAAGCGGGAGAAGTCGCAGAAGTTGAGCATCAGCGTGCCGTAGGTGGCGAGGATCAGGCCGATCGCGCCGAACCACTGCCGCCACTGCTCGCCGACCGAGACCGGGTGCGGGGTGGTGGTGAGCGAGATGCTCCAGCCGGCCTTGGACAGCACCCACACCGCGAGGGCGATCATGACGAGCCAGATCGCCGGGCCGCAGAAGTCCTGGAACTTCCTGACCGACTCCATGCCCTGGCTGATGATCAGCGCCTGGACGAGCCAGAGGGAGAGGAAGGAGACCCAGCCGAGCGCGTCGAGGCCGAGGAAGGAGCTGTGCGTCCAGGACTCCAGTCCCGGCCAGGCGGCCAGCAGCATCACGTTGACCGCGACGGAGGCGAGGTAGGTCTGGATGCCGTACCACATGATGGCGATCACGGCCCGGATGAGGGCCGGGATGTTGGCGCCCCACACACCGAAGCTGATGCGGCTGACCACGGGGAACGGGACGCCGTGGCGCTGGCCGATCTTCCCCATCCAGTTCATGCCGACGTAGATGAGCACGAAGCCGACGAGCAGGGAGGTGAAGACCTGCCAGACGTTCATGCCGAGGACCAGCAGACCGGCCGCGAAGGTGTAGTTGCCGAGGTTGTGGACGTCGGACATCCACATGGCGAAGAGGTCGAAGACCTTCCAGTTCCGCTTGCCCGCGGGCGCCAGGTCTTCGTTGGTGAGCCGGGGATCGGGGACGAACGCTGGTGTGCCGGTGACTTCGGCACGGTCGGCGAGGGACACAGGGCCTCCAAGGACGGGGACAGGAGGAGGATGGCGGCCGCCTGGCATCCGGTTTTGGTATACCAAACTGCCGACATGGTCCCGCCGTCAAGAGGTCCGACCGATGTCGCGTTCGTTAAGGCTCCGTAAAACAGCTCCCGCGTCAACGACGGGTCCCGCGTCGGAGAAGATGGCTCCATGAGCTCCACGACGAACACCGAGCCCCTCGGCGCCGTCCGCGAACGCGTCCTGGCCACCCTGCGGCAGGAGATCATCGCGGGCGGACTGCGCCCCGGCGACCGGCTGGTGGAGCGGGAGCTCGCCGACCGCTTCGGGGTCTCCCGGGTACCGGTCCGCGAGGCGATCCGCGCGCTGGTCGCCGAGGGCTTCGTCCACTTCGAGACACCGCGCCGGATCGTCGTACGGCGACTGACCCCGAACGACGTCAAGGAGCTCTTCGAGCTGCGCGAGGCCCTGGAGGTGTACGCCGCCGGGCTCGCCGCGGCCCGCGCCACCCCGCAGGACCTCGCCGAGGTGGAGCGGCTGCTCGACCTGGCGGCGGCCGCGACCGAGGCGGGCGACGCGGAGGCCATCACCGACGTCAACAGCCGTCTGCACGACAGCATCGTGGCGATGGCCCGCAACAGCCTGCTGGTCGAGGCCCTGGAACCGGTTGCGGGGCGCCTGCGCTGGATGACCCGGCGGAACGAGGAGTGGCCCCAACTCCTCGTCGAGCACCGCGACTTGTACGAGGCCATCGCGTCCGGCGACCCGGAGCGGGCCCGCGCGCACGCGCTGGCACACGTGCGGACCAACTACGAGTCGACGGTACGGCAGTTGTTCGGGGACGCCGACGAGCCGGTCTAGCGGGGCCGGCCGCGCGCGTACCTGTCCGTCGCCGCCACCAGCGCCTCGACCGCTCCGGGGTTCCCGGGGCCGTGCCCGGCCTCGTCGATCACCGTCAACTCGCTGCCCGGCCAGGCGTGATGGAGCCGCCAGACGGTGCCGAGGAGGTTGCCGAAGTCGAGACTGCCCTGCACGAGGGTGCCGGGGACGTCCTTCAGCAGGGGCGCGTCGCGTAGAACGACGCCGTCCTCGTCGAGGAAGTGACCCTTGCCCCAGTAGTGGGTGACGGTACGGGCGAAGCCCATGCGGAACACCGGGTCCTGGAAACGCTCGACCGACCCGGGCGGGGCGGGAATGGTGGCGGTCTCCCAGTCCGTCCAGGCCTGTGCCGCCCGCTCACGCACCGCCGCGTCGGGCGACTCCAGCAACCGGTTGTACGCGGCGGCGAGGTTCCCGCCCCGCTCGGCGGGGCTCAGCTCGCCCACGAACCGTTCGAAAGCCTCGGGGAAGATCTTCCCCATCCCCCGGGTGAGCAGGGCGACCTCCGCGTCGGACCCCGTCGCCACCCCCGTCAGCACGAGCTCCGTCACGACATCAGGATGCGTCTGCGCGTACCGCAGCCCCAGCACCGACCCGAACGACACCCCCCACACCAGCCACCGCCCGATCCCCAGATGCCGCCGCAACGACTCCAGGTCCGCGATGAGACGGGGCAGCGTGTTGACGCTCATGTCCGTCTCGTACGCGCTCGCGTGCGGGGTGGACCGCCCGGCGCCCCGCTGGTCGAGCAGCACGACCCGGTACAGGGCGGGATCGAACAGCCGGCGCGCCCAGGGCGTGCACCCGGACCCCGGCCCGCCGTGCAGCACCACCGCCGGCTTGCCGTCCGGATTCCCGCAGGTCTCCCAGTACACGCGATTGCCGTCGCCGACATCGAGCATGCCGTGGTCGTACGGTTCGATCTCCGGGTAGAGAGGCATCCGGCGACCCTAGCCGTCGTACGACGGCGTCGTCGCCCCCTTTTCAAGCGGTACGACCCCGCAGTCCCGCCACCTCCGCCGCCGTACCCAGCACCTCCCTCAGCATCCCGGGCGTGAGCTTGCCGGTGAAGGTGTTGCGCTGGCTGACGTGGAAGCAGCCGAAGAGTTCGAGGCCGTCGAGCGGGACGCGTGCCCCGTGCCCGAAGGCGGGCCTCGGCCGGGGCACGCTCCAGCCGGCCGCCGCGAACGCGGGCAGCGCCGCCTGCCAGCCGAAGGCGCCGAGCACGACGACGGACCGCAGGGTCGGCCGCAGCAGGTTCAGCTCCTGGACCAGCCAGGGCCGGCAGGTGTCGCGCTCCCCGGGCGTCGGCTTGTTGGCGGGCGGCGCGCAGTGCACGGGCGAGGTGACCCGCACGCCGTACAGTTCCAGCCCGTCGTCGGCGGTCACGGCCGTCGGCTGCGAGGCCAGCCCGATGTCGTACAGCGCCTGGTACAGCACGTCGCCGGAGCGGTCACCGGTGAACATCCGTCCCGTGCGGTTCCCGCCGTGCGCTGCCGGGGCGAGCCCGACGATCAGCATCCGCGCGTCCGCCGGTCCGAACCCGGGCACGGGCCGCCCCCAGTACGTCCAGTCGGCGAAGGCGGCCCGTTTGGTCCGGGCGACCTCCTCCCGCCAGTCGACCAGCCGGGGACAGGCACGGCAGTCCGCGATCCGGCGGTCGAGCTCGGCGAGGGCGTCCACGCCCCCACCGTACGGGCAGGAAAAGCACGCCGGGGTACCCGGTCCCGGGTACTAAGGTCGGAGCCATGGCTGTGGAACGTACGGACGACAACGAGACCGGGGCCGTGGCTCCCCATGCCGTCACCCCCGAAGCCGTGGCCCCTGACGCACCGGACCCGAAGGTCGTCGCCGCGATCGCCGCCGCGGAGGCGGCCGGGCCGCAGCACGGCGAGACCGTGCGCACCGACAGCTGGATCTGGTCCGTACGGCTGGTCAAGACCCGTTCCGCGGGAGCCAGCGCCTGCCGGGGCGGGCATGTGCAGGTGAACGGCGAGCGCGTGAAGCCCGCGCACTCGCTGCGCGTCGGGGACGAGGTGCGGGTCCGGCAGGAGGGCCGGGAGCGGATCGTCGTCGTCAAGCGCCTGATCCGCAAGCGGGTCGGTGCCCCCGTGGCCGCCCAGTGCTACGTCGACAACTCTCCCCCGCCGCCGCCTCGCGCGGCCTTCGCCCCCGCCGGTGTCCGCGACCGCGGCGCCGGCCGCCCCACCAAGCGCGACCGCCGGGAACTGGAGCGCCTGCGCGGCCTCGCGGAGGGCAACCGCCGCGGCCGCTTCGCCGGACCGGGTGGACCGGGTGGCGCGAGTGGCTCACGCGAATCGGGTGAGTCGAGGAACTGAACCGGCCGGGCGGGCCGGGCGTCCCGAGCTGCTGAGCTGGTGGGCCCTGCCGGGCCCGCCGAGGAGCCCACCGATCCCGCGTCCCGCGGGAACACCCCGTCGGCCACCACGCCGAAACCGGCCCCCTCCCCGAAGGGCAGGGCCGGCCCCGGCGCCGTGGCCGTGGAGTGCACCTCACGCCCGTCGTCGCAGCAGCCGCACCAGGTCCGCGTTGTGCCGGCGGCGGGCCCAGGCGATCAGGGCGAGCGGGACGATCAGGATGAGCGGGGTCGCCGCGTTCTCCCCGTCGAAGTAGGTGAGCTGGACGACGAACGCGCCGACCATCAGCCCGCTCAGCGCGACGGCCGCCACCGACTGGAGGACCGGGACCAACAGGGCGATCCCGCCCGCGAGTTCGAGCGCGCCGATGATGTACATCCCCGCGCTGCCCCAGCCCATCTTGTCGAAGCCCTCGGCGGCCGAGGGGTGCGCGATCAGCTTGGGGAGCGCGCTGGCGAAGACGTAGAACAGGGCGAGCACGCCCTGGAGGACGCGCAGGGCGATCCGGGCCCGGCGGCCGCGGGCGGTCGAGGACTCGGCGATGACACGGGAGCCGGCGACGGAGGAGGCGGCGGCGCGGGTGACGGGGGCGGTGGTCTCGGACATCGGGGTCTCCTGTGGGAAGCGGTCCGTGGTGCTGTCGGAGAGATGGACCCGCACCCGCACCGGAACTCATCGCTACAGGGGAAACCAGCCGTGACCGATGTACCAGTGGCCGCCGGACCGCAGGTGATCGCCGATCGCCCGCTCCAGCACCGTCCGCCGCGGCAGGCTCTCCACCGCCAGCTCCGGGTCCCCGAACACGAACTGCACCGGCTCGGTGTCCTCCGGCTCCGCGTCCTCGGGGGCCAGCCGGAAGCGTTCCTGGAACCGGACGATGTTGGAGTCGGCGGGCAGGTACCGCTTCAACTGCGGGTCGAGCAGCCAGGAATGACACAGCGCGGCCCGGTGCGGCTCGTCCGCGAAGTGCCGGCCGAAGAAGTCGGCGGCGAGGGCCAGCGAGCGGTCACAGGACCGGGGTGACAGCGGGCCGAGGAACTCGGGGATGTGCAGGCTCAGACAGGGCGTGCCGGCGGGAATGTCCAGCCCGGCCTCGCCGAGCGTCCGCTTGTTCCACGGGCCGTACACGGTCCGCTCGAACTGGAGCCGGCCCAGCTGGTACAGCTCGCCCCGGAAGTGCCGGGTCAGCCAGCGCGGTGACTGCACGCCCGCCCTGCCGTACCGCCTGCGGTGGATGGCCATGTTCCGCCCGAGGTCGGCGAGGGTGCGCCGGGAGACGTCGGCCGGGATGCCGCGCGAGCGGTGGTACGCGCGCGTGTGGGGCAGCGCGGCCACGAACACGTAGACGGGGAAGCAGCGTTGCAGGGCACCGGCCGGCCAGTCGAGCTCGGGCAGGGTGACCGGTTCCTCGATCTCCCCCATGCCCCGGACGAGTTCGTCGACGGAGTGCTCCAGGAACCGCCGCAGCTCCGGGTCGTCGACGACCCGTCGGCCGATCCGCACTAGTTCGCCCACGTCCTCGTGCGGTACGGCGAGTTCCACCAGCACCTCGGCCAGTTCGTCGGCATCCGGAAGCACGCGGTGACCTCCTGCTCGGACCTTTGGTGACGTCCGTTACGAAGAGTACGGTGCAATGAGGAGCGATGATCCCTGTGCGTACGGGCAGTGAGCCGACGACAGCACGCAGTGCGCTGCGGGCGAGGTTCTGGCTGAGCGTGTGGGGGCTGGTCTGGACGATCGCCGGCACGGCGGCGTTCGCGCTGGCGGGACGCCCCGGGTGGGCCGTCGCCTGCGGCGCGCTGTGGCTGGTGATCACCGTCGACCTGTGGCTGATCCTGCGGCACATCCGCCAGGGCCCGCACTACCAGCCGGGCCCGGACATCCCGCCGTACCGCCCGCCGGAGAACCGTCCCAGGTAGCCGGTCGGTCTTACGGGCGCCGGCGTCTCAGGACTCGAACCGCGCCGCCTTCAGGAACTCCGGGTTCGGGTCCAGCGCGGCCGCCAGCCGGAAGTGCCGCCTGGCCTGGTCCGGCCGCCCCTGCCGCTCGTAGGTGCGGGCGAGCGCGAAGTGGGCGAAGGCGTTGTCGGGCTCGCGCTCCAGGACGATGGTGAACTCCAGTTCGGCGGGCCGCAGTTGCGCGGCGGCGAAGAAGGCACGCGCGCGCAGCAGCCGGGCCGCGGTGTTCTCCGGGTGGGCGGCGATGACGGAGTCGAGCAGTTTCACCGCGCCTCGCGGGTCCCGCGCGGTGAGCAACTGCTCCGCCGCGCGGAAGTCGATGACATGCGTCTCCGGAGTACGTCCGGTCGATCCGCTGATCTCGGGCACGGCACAGTCCTTCCCTCACTGGAAGGGTTCAACGCCCGGACCGGGTCACGCTATTCCTGTGACGGCCGGGACGCGCGCGCCCGTCGGACGAGGTCGTCCCACACCTCCCGCACGCGTCGGTGCAGGTCGTCGAGGGGTACGTCGTTGTCGATCACGATGTCCGCGATCTCCAGGCGCTTCTCGCGCGTCGCCTGGGCGGCCATCCGCGCGCGTGCGTCCTGTTCGGTCATGCCGCGCAGCCGGACGAGCCGGTCGAGCTGGGTCTCCGGGCTCGCGTCGACGACGACCACGAGGTCGTAGAGCGGGGCGAGGGAGTTCTCCGCGAGCAGCGGGACGTCGTGGACGACGACGGCGTCCTCGGCCGCGGCGGACTCCAGCTCCCGGGACCGGGCGCCCACCAGGGGGTGCACGATCGAGTTCAGTACGGCGAGCCGGTCCGGGTCGGCGAAGACGATGGAGCCCAGTTTCGGCCGGTCGAGGCCGCCGTCCTCGGCGAGTACGCCCTCGCCGAAGGCCTCCACGACGGCCGCCAGGCCGGGCGTGCCCGGCGCGACGACCTCGCGTGCGATGCGGTCCGCGTCGATCAGGACGGCGCCGTGCTCCACGAGCAGCCTCGACACCTCGCTCTTGCCGGCGCCGATACCGCCGGTCAGGCCCACCTTCAGCATGACCGGAAGCCTAGACGCTCGGCGCCGGGCGTCAGTTGTCGCCTTCCCGTTCCGCCAGGAAGCGCTCGAACTCGAGCCCGATCTCGTCCGCCGACGGGATGTCCACCGGCTCGGCGAGCATGTTGCCCCTGGTCTCCGCGCCGGCCGCCGCGTCGTACTGGTGCTCGAGGCCCTGCACCAGGGCGACCAGGTCCTCGTCGCCCTCCTGGATCTGCCGGTCGATCTCGGTCTGGGTGCGGTGGGCGTCGGTGCGCAGGGCGTGCGCGATGCCGGGCAGGACCATGCCGGTGGCGGCCGTGATGGCCTCCAGGACGGTCAGGGCGGCGTCCGGGTACGGCGAGCGGGCGATGTAGTGCGGCACGTGCGCCGCGACGCCCAGGACGTCGTGGCCGGCCTCCATGAGCCGGTACTCGACGAGGGCCTCGGCGCTGCCGGGCACCTGTGCCTCCTCGAAGGGGCTGCGGTGGCCGGGGACGAGGTCGTGCCGGTTGCCGTGCGGGGTGAGCCCGACGGGCCGGGTGTGGGGCACGCCCATGGGGATGCCGTGGAAGTTCACGGACAGCCGTACGCCGAGCCGCTCCACGATCTGCTGGACGGCGGCGGCGAAGCGCTCCCACTCGACGTCCGGCTCCGGGCCCGACAGCAGTAGGAAGGGCGCGCCGGTGGCGTCCTGGACGAGCCGCACGTCGATCGTGGGCTCCTCGTACTCCGTCCAGCGGTCCCGCTTGAAGGTGAGCAGCGGACGGCGGGCGCGGTAGTCCACGAGCCGGTCGTGGTCGAAACGGGCCACGACCTGGTTCGGCAGTGTGTCGAGCAGCCGGTCGACGATCTGGTCGCCGGTCTCGCCCGCGTCGATGTATCCGTCGAAGTGGTAGAGCATGACCAGGCCGGCCGACTCCTGCGCGAGCGCCATGTCGACGACGGCGAGGCCCTTGGGCTCCCATGCGTACAAACCCTGCGGATCAAGCACAGTGACCGCTCCTCCTCGTGTTCATCCATGTCAACACGCCCTGGAACAGCGGCATTCCCACTGGGTGCCGTGAAATAGCGCCCCGTAGGGGCGCGGGGAACTGCGCGATCAACCCCCACCGGCCGTCGGACAAAAAACTGAGGGACCGCACCCGGAAAGGTACGGCCCCTCAGTCAAGAGCTACTGCTCAGTGGGCGTCAGCTCTGCCCACCCGCCAGCTTCTCCCGCAGCGCGGCAAGCGCCTCGTCGGAAGCCAGCGCACCGGAGGTGTCCGCACCCTCGGAGGAGTACGAGCCACCACCCGCGGCCGGAGCCGCACCCGCAGCGTCGCCGCCCTCGGCCGCGGCAGCGGCGTCGGCCTCGCGGCTCTTGATGACCTGCTGCTGGTGCTGCTCGAAGCGGGACTGCGCCTCGGCGTACTGGTTCTCCCACACCTCGCGCTGAGCCTCGAAGCCCTCGAGCCAGTCGTTGGTCTCGGGGTCGAAGCCCTCGGGGTAGATGTAGTTGCCCTGGTCGTCGTAGGACGCGGCCATGCCGTACAGGGTCGGGTCGAACTCGACCGAGGCCGGGTCCGAACCGAAGGACTCGTTGGCCTGCTTCAGGGACAGCGAGATCCGGCGACGCTCGAGGTCGATGTCGATGACCTTGACGAAGATCTCGTCGTTGACCTGGACGACCTGCTCCGGGATCTCCACGTGGCGCTCGGCCAGCTCGGAGATGTGGACCAGGCCCTCGATGCCCTCGTCCACGCGGACGAACGCACCGAACGGAACCAGCTTCGTGACCTTGCCGGGCACGACCTGGCCGATCTGGTGGGTCCGCGCGAACTGCTGCCACGGGTCTTCCTGGGTCGCCTTCAGCGACAGGGAGACACGCTCGCGGTCCATGTCGACGTCGAGGACCTCGACGGTGACTTCCTGGCCGACCTCGACAACCTCGGAGGGGTGGTCGATGTGCTTCCAGGACAGCTCGGAGACGTGGACCAGACCGTCGACGCCACCCAGGTCCACGAAGGCACCGAAGTTGACGATCGAGGAGACGACGCCGGAACGGACCTGACCCTTCTGGAGGGTCGTGAGGAACGTCTGGCGGACCTCGGACTGGGTCTGCTCCAGCCAGGCACGGCGGGACAGGACCACGTTGTTGCGGTTCTTGTCCAGCTCGATGATCTTCGCCTCGAGCTCCTTGCCCACGTAGGGCTGGAGGTCGCGGACACGGCGCATCTCGACCAGGGAGGCCGGGAGGAAGCCGCGGAGGCCGATGTCGAGGATGAGACCACCCTTGACGACCTCGATGACGGTACCGGTGACGATGCCGTCCTCTTCCTTGATCTTCTCGATGGTGCCCCAGGCACGCTCGTACTGGGCGCGCTTCTTCGAGAGGATCAGGCGGCCTTCCTTGTCCTCCTTCTGGAGGACCAGGGCCTCGATCTCGTCACCGACGGCGACGACCTCGTTGGGGTCGACGTCGTGCTTGATCGAGAGCTCGCGGCTCGGGATGACACCTTCGGTCTTGTAACCGATGTCGAGCAGGACCTCGTCCCGGTCGACCTTCACGATGACGCCGTCGACGATGTCGCCGTCGTTGAAGTACTTGATCGTCTCGTCGATCGCGGCGAGGAAGGCTTCCTCGTTACCGATGTCGTTGACCGCTACCTGCGGGGTGGTGGCGGTGGTCTCGGTGCTGCTCGTCATGTGGGAAAGGGCTCCGGTACGGACATTGAAGTCGTAGGTACTGCTACGCCGGGAGCCCGTGTCGCTCTGAAGAAGCCGGACAGCCAAGGAAGCGCCCCACCGGAATCCGGTGATGGCGCCTCGACAACCGAGGGGACATACGACAGATGCGAGCGCAGCCTGCTACGTCTGAGGTGCGCAGGCCCGCAGCGCAACTTGTAGCATACGGGGGCAGCCGGACAGGGTCAATGCGCGAAGGCGCACACCCGGGGCGGATCGCCGCATACCCGGCACAAAACCTGTCTCACGAGGCCACGCGCGCGTGACGGCGTCCCATTTATGACGGCCGCCGCGACGGGTTGGACGGAAGAGTACGACGAGGGAGCCGATCATCCAAGAGCCCGCATCACACCAGCAGGCGGCCGGGCCGGACGCCGAGTCGGAGGCCACCCGGCGCGACGCCGGCGTCACCGAGAGCGCCCGCGCGAACCGGGGCTGGTGGGACCGCAACGCGGACGAGTACCAGGTCGAGCACGGCACGTTCCTCGGGGACGACCGCTTCGTGTGGGGCCCCGAGGGCCTCGACGAGGTGGAGGCCGAGCTGCTGGGCCCGCCCGAGGACCTCAAGGGCAAGGACGTCCTGGAGATCGGCGCGGGCGCGGCCCAGTGCGCGCGCTGGCTGGCGGCGCAGGGCGCCCGCCCGGTCGCCCTCGACATCTCCCACCGCCAGCTCCAGCACGCCCTGCGGATCGGCTCGTCCTTCCCCCTGGTGTGCGCCGACGCGGGGGCGCTGCCCTTCGCGGACGGCTCCTTCGACCTGGCGTGCTCGGCGTACGGCGCGCTGCCGTTCGTCGCCGACCCGGTGCTGGTCCTGAAGGAGGTGCGCCGGGTCCTGCGCCCGGGCGGCCGTTTCGTCTTCTCGGTCACGCACCCGATCCGCTGGGCCTTCCCGGACGAGCCGGGCCCCGAGGGCCTCTCGGTCTCCGCCTCCTACTTCGACCGCACGCCCTACGTCGAGCAGGACGAGAACGGCGACGCGGTGTACGTCGAGCACCACCGCACGATCGGCGACCGGGTCCGTGACGTGGTCGCCGGCGGCTTCCGCCTGGTCGACCTGGTCGAGCCGGAGTGGCCGGCCTGGAACACCTCGGAGTGGGGCGGCTGGTCCCCGCTGCGCGGCAACCTGATCCCGGGCTCGGCGATCTTCGTGTGCGAGCGGGACTGACGGACTCGGACGTCCGGGCGGTCGTACGACACTAGGGGCGTGATCCGTTACGACGCCCTGGACGCCCTTCCCGTACGCAGTGCCCTGCCCGCGCTGGGCGACGCCCTGGAGGGACACGGGACGGCGGTCCTGGTGGCGCCGCCCGGCACGGGCAAGACGACCCTCGTCCCGCTGGTCCTGGCCGGTCTGCTGGACCCGCAGGCGCCCGCGCGGAGGGTCGTCGTCGCCGAGCCCCGCCGGATCGCCGCCCGCGCGGCCGCCCGGCGGATGGCGTGGCTGCTCGGCGAGAAGCCCGGGGAGGGCGTCGGGTTCACGGTGCGCGGCGAGCGGGTGGTCGGGCGGCACACGCGTGTGGAGGTCGTGACGACGGGGGTGCTGCTCCAGCGGCTCCAGCGCGACCAGGAGCTGGCGGGCGTCGACGTGGTGGTGCTCGACGAGTGCCACGAGCGGCATCTGGACGCGGACACGGCCGCGGCCTTCCTGTGGGACGTACGGCAGACCCTGCGCCCGGAGCTGCGGCTGCTGGCGGCCTCCGCGACGACGGACGCGCAGGGCTGGGCCCGGCTGCTGGGCGACGCGCCCGTGGTCGAGGCGGCGGGCGTCTCGCATCCGGTGGAGGTCGTCTGGGCGCCGCCCGCCCGTCCGGTACGGCCGCCGCACGGCATGCGGGTCGATCCCGCGCTGCTCGCGCACGTGGCGTCGGTCGTACGGCGGGCCCTGTCCGAGCGGGACGGGGACGTGCTGTGTTTCCTGCCCGGCGTGGGCGAGATCGCGCGCGTGGCCGGGCAGATGGGCGGCCTCGGGGACGTGGAGGTGCTCCAGGTGCACGGCCGGGCGCCCGCCGCCGTGCAGGACGCGGTGCTCACGGGCGGGGAGCGGCGCCGGGTGGTCCTCGCGACCTCGGTGGCCGAGTCGTCCCTGACCGTGCCCGGGGTGCGGGTGGTCGTCGACTCGGGGCTGGCGCGGGAGCCGCGCGTGGACCATGCGCGGGGGCTGAGCGCGCTGGCGACCGTGCGGGCCTCGCAGGCGGCCGGACGGCAGCGGGCGGGGCGGGCCGGGCGGGAGGCGCCGGGTGCGGTGTACCGGTGCTGGGCGGAGGCCGAGGATGCCCGTCTGCCGCGTTTCCCGGCCCCGGAGATCAAGGTGGCCGACCTGACGGCGTTCGCGCTCCAGGCGGCCTGCTGGGGCGATCCCGACGCCTCCGGCCTGGCGCTGCTGGATCCGCCGCCGGGCGGGGCGATGGCGGCGGCGAGGGCCGCTCTCGCGGCGGTGGACGCGGTGGACCCGGCCGGACGGGCCACACGGCGGGGCGTCCGGCTGGCGCGGCTGGGGTTGCACCCGCGGGTGGGGCGGGCACTGTTGGACGCGGCCGCCTCGGTCGGGGACGAGCGGGCCGCCGAGGTCGTCGCGCTGCTGAGCGAGGAGGCGCCTCGGGAGTACGGGGACGACCTCGTGGGCGCCCTGCGCACCGCCCGGCGCGGCGGCGACGCCTACGCGGCGCGGTGGCGGGCGGAAGTGCGCCGGCTGCGGGCCGTCGCGGCGGGGTCCACGGACGCGCCCGCCCCTGGTGGCACCCGGCCGGTGGTCGCCGGCGAGGACGGCGTCGCCGGGCTGGTGGCCGCCCTGGCCTTCCCCGAGCGTGTGGCCAGGAAGGACGGCGGCTCCTACCTCATGGCCTCCGGCACCCGCGCCGAACTCCCCGCCGGCTCCCCGCTCCAAGGCGCCCCCTGGATCGCCGTGGCCGTGGCGGACCGGCCCGTGGGCAAGGGCCACGCGCGCGTGCAGCTCGCCGCGGTGATCGACGAGGACACGGCCCGGTCGGCGGCCGCCTCCCTGTACTCCGAGCGCCAGGAGGTGCACTGGGCCGAGGGGGACGTCGTGGCGCGGCGGGTGGAGCGGCTCGGGGCGATCGAGCTGGCGGTGCGGCCGCTGCGCGACGCCGACCCCGTCCTCGTACGCGAGGCGCTTGTCGAGGGGCTGCGTCAGGAGGGGCTACGGCTGCTGCGGTGGACGCCCGAGGCGGACGTACTGCGGCAGCGGCTCGCGTTCCTGCACCACCACCTCGGCGACGCGTGGCCGGAGGTGTCCGACGAGGCGCTCCACGCGCGCGTGGACGAGTGGCTGGAGCCCGAACTGAGCCGCGCCCGGCGGCGGGCCGAACTCGCGCGCGTGAACGCCGGAGAGGCGCTCCACAGACTCCTGCCGTGGGCCTCCGGTGAGGCCGCGCGGCTGGACGAGCTGGCGCCCGAGCGGATCGCCGTACCGAGCGGGTCCAGAGTCCGGATCGACTACGGGGACCCCGAACAGCCGGTGCTCGCGGTGAAGTTGCAGGAGATGTTCGGGTTGCAGGAGTCGCCGCGGGTCGCCGGGGTGCCCCTCGTGGTCCATCTGCTCTCCCCGGCCGGGCGCCCCGCGGCCGTCACGGCCGACCTGGCGTCGTTCTGGAAGGACGGCTACAAGGGCGTGCGGGCGGAGTTGCGCGGCCGCTATCCGAAGCATCCGTGGCCGGAGGACCCGGCCGGCGCAGAGCCGACGCGGCACACCAACGCGCGGCTCAGGCGGTGACCGGCTGCGGTTGCTCGGCCTTCGCCGGGGCCGGGCGGCGGCTTCGGGCCTCCAGCCACAGGGCGAGGACCAGGAGCAGGACGCCCAGGGTCAGGAAGCCCCAGGGGAGGTAGGACGTCATCAGCAGGACCAGCAGGCGGTTGGACTTCACCAGGTCGACGGTGTGCTCGATGTAGTCCTCGCGCATCTTCACGTGCCCGGCGAAGGCGGTGACCTTCTCGCGGCCGCCGAGGAGGGTGCCGCCGCGCAGCTCCTCCTTGTGGATCTCCTCGCCGTAGACGGGGGCTCCGGTGAGCGGTTCGACCCAGAACTTGCGGACCGTGGTGTACCAGCGGGTGGTGCCGGTCTTGGCGACGGTCTCGGGGGTGATGCCCTTGACCGGCATGGTCTTGGGGAAGGGCACCTTGGTCCAGGGGATGGTCTGCTCGAAGTAGTAGACCTCCACACCACGGAAGGTCTGGGTGCCCTTGTAGTGGATGGGGTTGGTGGTGCGGGTCTGCGCGTCGAAGTACTCGTAGTCGCGTTTCTCCGTCAGGAAGGGCCACTTGAACTCGATGCCGGTGCGCTTGACCGGGTCGCCGTCGACCATCTCGCCGGGGGCGTGGACGGGGGCCTGGGTGTGGGCGTCGAAGATGTAGCGCTCCGGGATCTCGGAGACCATCTTCCCGTCGGGCCCCTGGACGTAGGACAGCCCGTCCCAGACGACGACGTCCTTGCCGGCCGTCTTCTCGATCTTCTCGGAGGCCGCCACATCGCCCTTGAGGGTCTGCACGACGGTGACCTTCGGGACCTTCTTCGCGGTCATCGAGCCGTAGTCGAGGAGGGTGGCGTCCTTCGCCTCCAGGACCATGTCCTGGTACTGGTTCGCGGGGATCTTGGCCAGGCGCGGGAAGGCGTACCAGCGCAGCAGCGGGGACAGCGCCGCGAAGAACACGGCGAGGGCGAGCAGGACCAGGCTGGTCTTGCGGCGCATCTCGGCCTCCCGGGCGGACGGTTAGGGGTGGGCGGGCACTGTCGTCAGCAAGGGCTTGGGTGATGTCCCGCCCGTCTGCTGCCCCATGGCGGTGATCGCGAGGATCAGCGCGAACGCCAGGACGAGACCGGTCGTGGCGGCGATCAGGGCGCGCATGTCTGCCTCCCTGCGGACGGGAACTGATACATCGTCAGGTCCGGCACCGTAGCAACGCCCGGGCGAGATGAGAACAGGTCGCACACGGACGGAGGGCGCCCTGTCCGCCGAAGCGGAAAGGACGCCCTCCGGGGTGGGTCCGGTGCCGGTTACGAACTCGCGCTCGGGCTGGGCGAGGGGCTCGCGGAGGTGTCCGTGGCGGGCGCCACCACGGTCAGGGTCACGTCGAGGGTGGCGCCGCCCGCGGTGGTGATGCGGAGCAGGAAGGTGCCGGTGGTGTCGTCGGAGTAGAGCTGCGGCAGCTTCAGCAGACCGTCGGCGTCCGTCGTCAGGCCCGTCAGGGTGCGGACGGTCTTGCCGTCGGCGTCCTTGAAGTAGGGGCCCTTGTCGTTCTCGGTGGCGTCGTCGGCCGACTTGATCAGGGTGGCGGTGGCGGCGACCTTGTCGGCGACCGCGCCCTTGTAGGTGGCCTTCACCTGGACCGCGTCGGCGAACTGACCGCTCGGGACGCAGGTCAGGTCCGTGGTCGTGGTGCGGACCAGGGTGTCGGCGACGCGCTGGGTGACGGTGGCCGTGTAGTCGGGGGCGGTGACCGTACGGCCGATGAGGCTCGTGCGGACCGTGAAGGTGCCGGTGGTCTCGCCGGCCTGGAGCGCGGGCGCGGTGGCCACGCCGGAGGCGCCGGTGAGCGCGGTGGCGACCTTCTCGCCGCCGGCGAAGGTGGCGTCGGTGTCGCCGACGATCGTGAAGCGGATCCGCACCTTGGGGACGCCCATGCCCGCGGCGTTCTCGGCCCGGGTGCTGATCTTGTCGCCGAACGCGTCGCCGGCCATGGCGGTGAGCTTCGCGGTGCCCGAGTCCTCCAGGTGGTCCACCGACTGGGTGGGCGTGACGGGAGGCGTCGACGGCGGGGTGGTGGGGCCGCCCGACGGGGGCGGGGTGGTCGAGGGCGGAGTCGCGGGCGGCTTCGGCTTCGTCGGGCCGGTGCCGGGCGCGCTCGGCGAGGTGGTGCCCGGGGTCGACGTCGAGGGCGCCGAGGGGGTCGAGCCGCCGGTGCTGCCGTCGCTGCGGTTGCCCGGGACGGTGCCGGTGCCGTCGGGGATCTCGTGGGTGCCCTTGCGGTAGTACTCCAGCCACGACAGGACCGTGTTCAGGTAGTGCCGCGAGGGGTTGTAGCTGAGGATCGCGTCTTCCAGGCCGCCGCTGGTCGCGAGGTCCCAGTTGTTGCGGCACAGGTAGTGCCCCGCGGCGAGGGAGGCGTCGTAGATGTTGTTCGGGTCCTTCACCCCGTCGCCGTTGCCGTCGCGGCCGGCCCACGCCCAGGTGGACGGGATGAACTGCATGGGTCCGACGGCCGAGTCGTAGGCCGTGTCGCCGTCGTAGGCACCGTTGTCGGTGTCCTTGATGAGCGCGAAGCCGTTGCCGTCGAGCTGCGGGCCGAGGATCTTGGAGGTCGTGGTGCCGTCGGCGTCGACGCGGCCGCCGCGGGCCTGGCCCGACTCGACCTGGCCGATGGCGGCGAGCAGCTGCCAGGGCAGGTTGCAGCCGGGCTTGGACCGCTGGAGTTCGGCCGCGGCCTTCTTGTAGGCGGCCAGGACCGTCGCGGGTATGCCCGCCTCGCTCTCCACCGGGGAGAGGGAAGGGGTGCTGCCGTCGGTCGGCGCGGGGCTCGGGGTGTTCAGCGGCGGCAGGTCCGTGTAGTACGGCGAGTTGCCGGTCGCGCCGTTCCCGGCGGTCGGGTCAGGAGAGGCCTCGGCACCGGCGGCGGTCGATCTGCCGTTGTCGTCGGCCGTCACCCCGGGAGCCTGGGAGGCGGACAGTGCCGCGACCGCGAGTGCTGCCACGGCGGTGGTCGTCGCCCCTTTGGCCAGCCTCCTGCCGAATTGCGCCGCCATAAAGTGAACCCCTCCTGTGGACGCCCGAACGCCCGTCTCCGTCTGTCGCTCTCGTCCAGTTGTGACGGTCGAACCACCCTGGAGGTTGCCCCTGTGACGCGCGGCAATTCCTGATTCGCACGTTCGACCGAGCTCCCCGGCACGGCGACCCGTGTGACCCTACGACAACTTGCTTTCCACGGACACCGGTTCGTGCCCGATATTCACCGGTTGGCCATGTTCGATCGATGGCCGGCCGCGTCACCCATACTGAACGGAAGCGATCACCCGCACCGCCACCCCGCCAACACCCGTCGTGAGGAGCCCCGTTGCCGTTCACCCTGAGCCACGCGGCGGCGGCACTGCCCGCACTGCGCCCCGACGGGACCGGTCGGGGCGGACTGGTTCCGGCCGTCCTCGTGGCCGGAACCTTCGCACCCGACATGACCTATTTCGCGGCAAGTGCCCTGTCCGGGGCGATGGAGTTCGGCACGTTCACGCACTCCCTCCCGGGCGTCTTCACCGTGGACGTACTGATCGCCTGGACCCTGGTGGGCCTCTGGCTGCTCCTGCGCGAGCCACTGGTGGCCCTGCTGCCCCGCGCCCGGCAGTCCGCTCCGGCGACCCTGCTGCGCTGCGGAACCCCCCACGCGCGGCTGAGCCCGGCCCTGGCCGCCCGCTGGTACATCTGCGCCGCGCTGGGAGCCCTCACCCATGTCGTGTGGGACGCGTTCACCCATCACGACCGGTGGGGTCTACGGCTCTTCCCGGCCCTGGACCGGACCGTGGCCGGCTTCCCCCTGTACTGGTACCTCCAGTACGGCAGTTCGGCGGTGGCGGCACTGGCCATAGCGGCGTTCTGCGTACGCGCCCTGCGCCGCCTGCCTGTATCGGCCGCCCCCATGGGTGTCCCGGCCCTTTCCCTGCGGGACCGGTGGTGGGCGCTGGCCGTGATCGGGGGCTGTGTGACGGTGGGCGCGCTGCAACGGGCCGTGCGGTGGTGGGCGTACTGGGGCTCCACCGCGAAACCCTGGGAACTGATCCCGACGCTGTGCTTCGGAGCGGGCGCCGGGCTGGTGCCGGGTCTCCTGCTCTACACCGCGTTCGTCAGACTGCGCCGCCCGGCCCCGACACGGGATGCTCCGCGGGAGGCCGAGCTCCCGCTCCCCCGCTGACGGCCCCCTCCGCCGCGACGAACACCGTCATGGCGGGCACGGGCCGGGACCGGGGCAGCAGGGTGAGAGCGAGCGCGAGATAACGGAGAGCCAGCTCGCGGAGCCGACGCGGCAAGGGCTCCCCTTGCCCTCGGCGAAGACGCCGCCGCAGGCGTGCCGTGAGGCCGACAGGAACACGGGCAGTGCTCGCACCGACCGCGTGGGCCGGCACCGGGGGCCGCAGGGAGTACGGGGCCTGCTCGACGCACACCTGTACGGGTGCCGTCCGGCGGTGAAGCATGCGTATACCCATGAGCGCATCCTGGCCGGGGGTCGGTGAGGGGGCGCGATGTGGAGTCCAGGCGGGTGACGTGTGCGCCTGTGGGGGTGCCGGGTTCTGTTGTTGGGCGGCTGCGGGTGCGGTGTGCGCTGGGCTTGAGCCGGGCGCCTAAGGGGGTGCCGGGGCAGGTCGTCGGGCGGGTGCGGGTGCGTTGTGGCTGGTCGCGCAGTTCCCCGCGCCCCCGCTGCGCTGGGCTGGTGCCGGGCGCCTACGGGGGTGCCGGGTTCTGTCGTCGGGCGGGTGCGGGTGCGTCGTGGCTGGTCGCGCAATTCCCCGCGCCCCTAGGGGGTTGCAGTTGACCTGCGCCACGACGGGACCGTCAGCCGCCTACGCCCGCCGCCGCGGACCGTTGGCCGCCCGCCTCCGCGCCCGCCCTTACGGACCATTGGCCGCCCGCGTCCGCCCCCACCGACCGTTGGCCGCCGACGGCGCGAAGGGGACGGGGTGGGGGGTGTCCGCCCGCAGCGGCCGGCGTCCGTTACAGGGCCCCTCATAAGTGACCGAACCGCCGGACCGAGGACGGATACCCCCCACCCCGGCACCGACCCACCCACCGAACGAAACGCGCTACACCCGCCCCCACCGGACAGCAACGGGCCGCCGCAGGCCCCCAGGGGCGCGGGGAACTGCGCAAAACGCCCGCCCCCACCCACCCCGCGGACAAATACGGCCCAACCGCCGGAGGCTAGTGCGCTGCGGACTCCCAGTCCGCCCCATCCCCCACCGAAACCCCCAGCGGCACCCGCAACCGCACCGCGTCCGCCATCCCCCGCCGCACGATCGACTCCGCGGCCTCCCGCTCCCCCGGAGCCACTTCCAGCACGATTTCGTCGTGGACCTGCAACAGCATCCGGGAGACGAGCCCCGCCTCCCGCAACGCCCCGTCCACCTTGAGCATCGCGATCTTCACGATGTCCGCCGCCGTGCCCTGGATCGGCGCGTTCAGCGCCATCCGCTCGGCCGCCTCACGCCGCTGGCGGTTGTCGCTGTTGAGGTCGGGCAGATACCGCCGGCGCCCGAACAGCGTCGCCGTGTACCCCGTGGCCCGCGCCTCGTCGACCGCCCGCCGCAGATAGTCCCGCACCCCGCCGAACCGCTCGAAGTACGCGTCCATCAGCGCCCGCGCCTCGCCCGCCTCGATGTTCAGCTGCTGCGAGAGCCCGAACGCGGACAACCCGTACGCCAGCCCGTACGACATCGCCTTGATCTTGCGCCGCATCTCCGCGTCGACCTGGCCGGGCTCGACCGCGAAGACCTGCGAGGCGGCGGTGGTGTGCAGGTCCTCCCCGGACGTGAACGCCTCGATGAGCCCCTCGTCCTCGGAGAGGTGCGCCATCACCCGCAGCTCGATCTGGCTGTAGTCCGCGGTCATGAGGGACTCGAAGCCCTCCCCCACCACGAACCCGCGCCGGATCGCCCGCCCCTCGTCCGTGCGGACGGGGATGTTCTGGAGGTTGGGGTCGGTCGACGACAGGCGTCCCGTCGCCGCGACGGTCTGGTTGAACGTCGTATGGATACGGCCGTCCGCGGCGATCGTCTTGATCAGGCCCTCCACGGTCACCCGCAGCTTGGCCTGCTCCCGGTGCCGGAGCATGATCACCGGCAGTTCGTTGTCCGTCTGGGTCGCCAGCCACGCCAGCGCGTCCGCGTCCGTCGTGTAGCCGGTCTTCGTCTTCTTCGTCTTCGGCAGGCCCAGCTCCCCGAAGAGGACTTCCTGGAGCTGCTTGGGCGAGCCGAGGTTGAACTCGTGCCCGGCCGCCGCGTGCGCTTCCTTCACGGCCTGCTGGACCGCCCCGGCGAACATCTGCTCCATGGCCTCCAGGTGGGCCCGGTCGGCGGCGATGCCGTGCCGCTCCATGCGGGCCAGCAGTTCGGAGGTGGGCAGTTCCATGTCGCGCAGCAGGTCCGCCGCGCCGACCTCCTCCAGGCGGCCCGCGAAGGCCGTGCCCAGGTCGAGCACGGCCCGCGCCTGGATCATCAGCGCCTCGGCCTCGGCCCCGTCGTCCGCGCCGAAGGCGAGCTGCCCGTCGGCCGCGGCGGCGGGCGCCAGCTCCCGGCCCAGGTACTCCAGGGACAGCGCGTCCAGGTCGAAGGACCGGCGCCCGGGCTTGACGAGGTAGGCGGCGAGCGCGGTGTCCATGCCGACTCCGGCGAGGGACCAGCCGTGCTCGGCGAAGACCCGCATGGCGCCCTTGGCGTTGTGCAGGACCTTGGGCCGGTCGGCGTCGGCGAGCCAGGCCACCCACGCGCGCTCGTCGGCCTCGTCCAGCTCGGACGGGTCGAACCAGGCGGCCGCCCCGCCGCCCGCGGCGAGGGCGACCTCGGCGACCGATCCGGTGCCGAGTGCCCAGGTGTCGAGCGTGGCGATGCCGAGGGGCTGCTGTGCGCCGTGCTCGGCGAGCCAGCCGGCCAGCTCGCCGGTGCCGAGCACCGTGCCGTCCACCGCCACGCCGGGCGCGGCGACGGGGGCGCCCTCGGCCTCCTCGGCGCCCGGGTCCACGGCCAGCAGCCGCTCCCGCAGGGAGGGGTTCCTGATCTCCAGGGTGTCGAGGATCATCGCGAGGGTCTTGCGGTCGTACGGCAGGCGCTCCAGGTCGGTGACCGTCTTCGGCAGCTCCACCGTGCGCACCATCTCGGTGAGGCGGCGGTTCAGCTTGACGGACTCCAGGTGGTCGCGGAGGTTCTGCCCGGCCTTGCCCTTGACCTCCTCGACCCGCTCGACGAGCTCCGCGAACGAACCGAACTGGTTGATCCACTTCGCGGCGGTCTTCTCGCCGACGCCGGGGATGCCGGGGAGGTTGTCGGACGGGTCGCCGCGCAGGGCCGCGAAGTCGGGGTACTGGGCGGGCGTCAACCCGTACTTCTCGAAGACCTTCTCCGGAGTGAACCGGGTCAGCTCGGAGACGCCCTTGGTCGGGTAGAGGACGGTGGTGTGCTCGGAGACCAGCTGGAAGGAGTCGCGGTCGCCGGTGACGATCAGCACCTCGAAGCCCTCGGCCTCGGCCTGAGTGGCGAGCGTGGCGATGACGTCGTCGGCCTCGAAGCCGTCGACCGCGAACCGCGAGACGTGCATGGCGTCGAGGAGCTCGCCGATCAGCTCGACCTGGCCCTTGAACTCGTCCGGGGTCTTGGAGCGGTTGGCCTTGTACTCCGTGAACTCCTCGGAGCGCCAGGTCTTCCTGGACACGTCGAAGGCCACCGCGAAGTGGGTGGGCTCCTCGTCGCGCAGGGTGTTGGCCAGCATCGACGCGAAGCCGTAGATCGCGTTGGTCGGCTGGCCGGTCGCGGTGGTGAAGTTCTCCGCGGGCAGCGCGAAGAACGCGCGATAGGCCAGCGAGTGCCCGTCCATGAGCATCAGGCGCGGGCGGCTGCCGCCGGGGCTGTTGTCGGTCTTCTTCGCTGCTGTCTCTGCCACGCCCCCGATCCTGCCACGCGGCACTGACAGTCGGCTGCCGCGGTGAGCCCGGCACCGCCCACGAGCTTCTCCGGGGGCCGGTCGGCGTCGTAACCGAAGCGAGGCGAAGCGCCCCGGGAACGCGGGACGCAAGCTGTGGTCCCTTCCCGTCCCCGACCCCCGGGGGGTGATCGTTGTCACCGCCCCGTGGGAGGATCGGGAACGTACTCGCACGTGTAGGCGAAGGAGAGTGCGCGATGGCCACGAAGCCGCCCAAGGGTGATCCGGTTCAGGACGCTCCGCAGGTCACCGAACCGAAGCACGCGGCGGCCGGCCTCCCGGCCATCGGCCACACCCTGCGCATCGCCCAGCAGCAGATGGGCGTCAGGCGCACCGCGCTCACGCTGCTGCGGGTCAACCAGAAGGACGGCTTCGACTGTCCCGGCTGCGCCTGGCCGGAGCCGGACCACCGGCACGCGGCGGAGTTCTGCGAGAACGGCGCGAAGGCGGTCGCCGAGGAAGCCACCCTGCGCCGGATCACCCCGGAGTTCTTCGCCGCGCACCCCGTCGCCGACCTCGCGCACCGCAGCGGCTACTGGCTGGGCCAGCAGGGCCGGCTTACCCACCCCATGTACGTCCCCGAGGGCGGCACCCACTACGAGCCGGTCTCCTGGGAGCGCGCGTTCGACATCGTCGCCGAGGAGATCGCCGCCCTCGACTCCCCCGACGAGGCCGTCTTCTACACCTCGGGCCGCACCAGCAACGAGGCCGCGTTCCTCTATCAGCTCTTCGCGCGCGAGCTCGGCACCAACAACCTGCCGGACTGCTCCAACATGTGCCACGAGTCGTCCGGTTCGGCGCTCAGCGAGACCATCGGCATCGGCAAGGGCAGCGTCCTGCTGGAGGACCTCTACAGGGCCGACCTGATCATCGTCGCCGGTCAGAACCCGGGCACCAACCACCCGCGCATGCTCTCCGCCCTGGAGAAGGCCAAGGCGAACGGCGCGAAGATCATCAGCGTCAACCCGCTGCCCGAGGCGGGCCTGGAGCGCTTCAAGAACCCGCAGACCCCCCAGGGCATGGTCAAGGGCGCCGCGCTCACCGACCTCTTCCTCCAGATCCGCATCGGGGGCGACCAGGCCCTCTTCCGCCTCCTCAACAAGCTGATCCTGGAGACGGAGGGCGCCGTCGACGAGGCGTTCGTCGCCGAACACACCCACGGCTACGAGGAGTTCGCCGCGGCCGCCCGCGCCGCCGACTGGGAGGAGACGCTCACCGCGACCGGGCTGTCCCAGCAGGAGATCGAGCAGGCCCTCTCCATGGTCCTCGCCTCGGAGCGGACCATCGTCTGCTGGGCCATGGGCCTCACCCAGCACAAGCACTCCGTGCCGACCATCCGCGAGGTCGTCAACTTCCTTCTGCTGCGCGGCAACATCGGCCGCCCCGGCGCCGGCGTCTGCCCGGTCCGCGGCCACTCCAACGTCCAGGGCGACCGCACCATGGGCATCTTCGAGCGTCCCGCGCCCGCCTTCCTGGACGCCCTGGAGAAGGAGTTCGGCTTCGCCCCGCCGCGCGAGCACGGCTTCGACGTGGTCCGCGCCATCCGCGCCCTGCGCGACGGCGAGGCCAAGGTCTTCTTCGCCATGGGCGGCAACTTCGTCTCCGCCTCCCCCGACACCGAGGTCACCGAGGCCGCCATGCGGCGCGCCCGGCTGACCGTGCACGTGTCGACCAAGCTCAACCGCTCGCACGCGATCACGGGCGCGCGTGCCCTGATCCTGCCCACGCTCGGCCGCACCGAGCGTGACGTCCAGGGCAGCGGCGAGCAGTTCGTGACCGTCGAGGACTCCATGGGCATGGTGCACGCCTCCCGGGGCCGTCTGGAGCCGGCGAGCGGGCAGTTGCTGTCCGAGCCCGCCATCGTGGCCCGCCTCGCCCGCCGGGTCCTCGGCGAGAACAGCACCACGCCCTGGGAGGACTTCGAGAAGGACTACGCCACCATCCGCGACCGCATCGCCCGCGTGATCCCCGGCTTCGAGGACTTCAACGCGCGCGTGGCCCGCCCCGGCGGCTTCACCCTGCCGCACGCCCCGCGCGACGAGCGGCGCTTCCCCACCGCCACCGGCAAGGCCAACTTCACCGCCGCGCCCGTCGAGTACCCCGAGCTGCCCGAGGGCCGGCTGCTGCTCCAGACACTGCGCTCGCACGACCAGTACAACACCACGATCTACGGCCTCGACGACCGCTACCGGGGCATCAGGAACGGCCGCCGGGTCGTGCTGGTCAACCCCGAGGACGCGCGCGGTCTCGGGCTCGCCGACGGGTCGTACGTCGACCTCGTCAGCGAGTGGAAGGACGGGGTGGAGCGGCGGGCGCCCGGGTTCCGGGTCGTGCACTATCCGACGGCCCGGGGCTGCGCGGCCGCGTACTACCCGGAGACCAACGTCCTGGTGCCGCTGGACGCCACCGCCGACACCAGCAACACCCCGGCCAGCAAGTCCGTCGTCGTACGTCTGGAACAATCGGCGACCGACTGAGCGTTTGCTCAGCCGTAGGCAGCCGTAGCGCACACGATGAACGGAGCCCTGGCCCATGGGTGAGCAGCAGCACGTCACGTTCCCGCAGGAGGTCATCGACGAGTACGCCGCCCTCGGCGTCGACCTCGTCGCGATGTTCTCGGCCGGACACCTGGGCACGCGCATGGGCGTCGAGATCGTGGAGGCCTCCGCCGAACGGGTCGTGGGGACCATGCCGGTCGAGGGGAACACCCAGCCGTACGGGCTGCTGCACGGCGGCGCCTCCGCCGTCCTCGCCGAGACCCTCGGGTCGGTCGGCTCCATGCTGCACGCCGGCAGCTCCAAGATCGCCGTCGGCGTGGACCTCAACTGCACCCACCACCGCGGCGTCCGCTCCGGCCTCGTCACCGGCGTGGCCACCCCGGTGCACCGGGGACGCTCCACCGCGACCTACGAGATCGTGATCAGCGACGACCAGCAACGACGCGTCTGCACCGCCCGCCTGACCTGCCTCCTACGCGAGGCCCCGGCCCGCTAGGCCCTGCCGGGCGGATCGGGTCAGCCGCGTGGGGAACGGTGCGGATCGACACAGGGCTCGACCACGCTCGTCGCCGACGACGCCGCCGGGGTCGTACGCGGACCGGAACGCCCTGCGGCCAGGTCTGGACGTGTCGAACCGGAAGGCGGAGGAGGGCGACCCGCGACGGGACCCCTTGGCGGGAGCCGGCACCGACGCCAACGCCGCAGACCAGCCTGTCGGCCCCCCGCCACACCGGCCTGATCCGCCTGAGGCCTTGACCCAGCCCCCGCCCCCCGGAACCCGCGCACCGGCTGGGCACCAGCCCCCCGCTCCCCTACCGTTTCCCCATGAGGTCGGCCTCATGACCGGGATCGGTCCCGTCGAGCCAGTCGACTCGACGGACACGGGGAAGAGCCAGGACGTCATCGGCGCCGACGCGCCCCGGCTGACGGATCGCTGGCGCGCGTGGTGGGACGGGCTGACGCCACGCGCACGCAAGGCCCTCGCGGCGACGGCGGCCGCCCTGCTCGCGGCCGGAGTCCTCCTCCCCCGCGCCCTGCCCGAGGACCCCCGCCCCGAGCCGCCCGCCACCCCCCTCCCCTGGCCCGCCAACGTCACCGCCTGGCGCTACCTCGGCCCCGCCGGACTCCCGGAGCCCGCCGGCACCCACCCCACCAGCGGACGGTTCCGCTTCGCCGTCGACGTCAGCCACGGACCGCCCGTCACCCTCCAGGTCACCGGCGCCGCCTTCCCCGGCCTCAGCGCCCACGCCGTACCCGAGGCCTTCACCGTGCACGCCGGCACGACACACCGGGTCACCGTGGAGATAGCGGTTTCCGACTGTTCCGGCCTGCCCCGTAATGCCGACCTACCATTTCTTGACGTAACGCTCCGTAACGCGCGCGCAATACAGCACCACAGCTTCATCTTCGGCCGGGCGTACTCCCACGACCTTTTCCAGCTCCTCCGAGGCGCCTGCTCGCCGACATCCCTGCCACAGGCCGGACGGCCAAGCGGAAGTGCAGGTTCTCAAAATGCGGACTGAGGGGAAATTCCGCCAAAACGGCTGAGAGCCCCCTCCGCGGAAGCCCACCATCCACCACGTCATAACAAGAAAGTCACAAGCCAGTGCACAGCGATGCCGCTGCCTGCAAACCGGGCTTAGAGTCACGGCCAGTCACCGCTCCATCGGGAGTTCGGTAAAGCGCGGGCACCAGCCGCACCCACGAGGGCGCGCGTGCCTGCGGAAAGGACTGATTGTGCGACGTTCCATGGTGATCCTGACCTCCGTCATGGCGACGGGGGCTCTCACACTCACCGCCTGCGGCTCCCGAGACGACAAGGGCGGCGACAGTGACAGCGGGGGTGGCACCACCCTCACCATCGGCGTGGACGCCCCGCTCTCCGGCGAGAACTCCACCACCGGTCTCGGCATCCAGTACGGCGCCCAGATCGCCGTCGACGACGCCAACAAGAACAAGCTCGTCCCCGGCGTCACCTTCAAGCTGAAGGCCTACGACGACAAGGCGCAGCCGGCCACCGGCCAGTCCAACGCCACCGCCATCACCGGCGACAAGACCGCCGTCGGCGCCGTCGGCCCGCTGAACTCCGGTGTCGCCCAGTCGATGCAGCAGGTGTTCGCCTCGGCCAACATGGTCGAGATCTCCCCCTCGAACACCAACCCCGCCCTGACCCAGGGCAAGGACTGGCAGACGGCCAAGAAGCGTCCCTACAAGACGTACTTCCGCACCGCCACCACCGACGAGCTCCAGGGCAGCTTCGCCGCCGACTACGCGTACAACGGCCTCAAGAAGAAGAAGGTCTTCGTCGTCGACGACAAGCAGACCTACGGCGCCGGCCTCGCCAAGATCTTCAACGAGCAGTTCAAGAAGCTCGGCGGCACCGTGGTCGGCACCGACCACGTCAACACCGGCGACAAGGACTTCGGCTCCCTCGTCACCAAGATCAAGACCTCCAAGGCCGACCTCCTCTACTACGGTGGCCAGTACGACGAGTCGTCGCTGATCACCAAGCAGATGAAGGACGGCGGAGTCAAGATCCCGCTCTTCGGCGGCGACGGCATGTTCGCCTCCACCTACATCGAGACCGCGGGCGCCGCCTCCGAGGGCGACCTGGCCACGGCCGTCGGTGTCCCCGCCGACACCCTGCCCGCCGCCAAGACGTTCATCGAGACGTACAAGGCCAAGGGCTACAAGGGTGACTACGGCGCCTACGGCGCGTACTCCTACGACGCCACCACCGCCATCATCAAGGCCGTGAAGGCCGCCGTGGACGCCAACGACGGCAAGGTCCCCAGCGACATCAACGCCCTGCGCTCCTCCGTCGTCGACAACGTCCAGAAGTCCGACTTCGAAGGCATCTCCGGCAAGGTCTCCTTCGACGAGTACGGCGACACCACCAACAAGCAGCTCACCGTCTACCAGGTCACCAAGGGCGCGTGGAAGGCTGTGAAGACCGGCACCGCCGACCTCGGCTAGTCCGGGCCCCCACAGCAGACAGCACCACCACACGGGCCGCGCGGGAGGGGACCCCGACCGCGCGGCCCTTGCCACACCCCACCCCTGCACACCACCAGTGCACACGACCACCAGCGACAATGGAGGCCACGCGGTGAACACCCTGCCGCAGCAGCTGGCCAACGGGCTGCTTCTGGGCTCGATGTACGGGCTGATCGCCATCGGCTACACGATGGTGTACGGCATCGTCCAGCTCATCAACTTCGCGCACGGCGAGATCTTCATGACCGGCGCCTTCGGGGCCTTCACGGTCTACTTCTACATCCTTCCCGACGGCGTCTCGATGGCCGTCGCCGTCCCCCTGATGCTCGTCGGCGGCGGCATCGTCGCGATCCTCATCGCGGTCGGAGCGGAACGGTTCGCCTACCGGCCCCTGCGCGGAGCACCACGGCTCGCACCACTCATCACCGCGATCGGCCTCTCCCTGGCCCTCCAGGAAGTCGTCCGCAACTTCTACCCGCACGCGGACCGCGCCGTCGCCTTCCCCGGCCTCGACGCCACCCACGAGATCGGCTCCGTCACCATCAAGGACGCCGACATCTTCCTGATCGTCGCCGCGATCGTCTGCATGTCCGCGCTCGCCTTCTTCGTCCGCAAGTCCCGCACCGGCCGCGCCATGCAGGCCACCGCCCAGGACCCGGACACCGCACAGCTCATGGGCATCGACACCAACCGCATCATCGTCATCGCCTTCGCCATCGGCGGCTTCTTCGCCGCCGTCGCCGCCGTCGCCTACGGCCTCAAGTACGGCAACATCGACTACCGCATGGGCTTCCTGATGGGCCTCAAGGCCTTCACCGCGGCCGTCCTCGGCGGCATCGGCAACATCTACGGCGCCATGCTCGGCGGCCTGGTCCTCGGCGTCGCCGAGACCCTCGCCTCCGCCTACATCGACGGCATCCCCGGCATGGACAAGCTCGGCGGCCAGAGCTGGGCCAACGTCTGGGCCTTCGCGCTCCTCATCATCGTTCTCCTCGTCAGGCCACAAGGCCTGCTCGGCGAACGCGTCGCGGACAGGGCGTGACCACCATGACCGACACCATCACCCGCGGCCTGATCCCGCTGCCCCTCGCAGCCGCCCGCGCGCTCCTCCTCGCCGGCGGCATCGCCACCGCCGCCTCCGCCTTCCTCGCCTGGACCTGGACCAGCGAGTTCCCCGGCGACCTCACCATCACCGGCTACCCCGGCGGCCTCCAGTGGCTGACCTTCATCGCCGGCCTCCTCATCACGGTGTTCGCCCTCGCGGCCTACGACATCCCCGGCCTGCGCGCCCTCATCCCCGCCC
The DNA here is from genome assembly GCF_058382285.1 of Streptomyces sp. LS-MS-L19. Classification (NCBI taxonomy): domain Bacteria; kingdom Bacillati; phylum Actinomycetota; class Actinomycetes; order Kitasatosporales; family Streptomycetaceae; genus Streptomyces; species Streptomyces sp. LS-MS-L19. The sequence continues at coordinate 2,474,102 of NZ_JBYCLL010000001.1, forward strand.
GCAACAACGCCCCCCTGGTGCTCACCGCCCTCGGCGGCTTCGGCGTCACCTGGTACACGATCGTCTCGATCGCCGCCGAACTCGGCGGACTCGCCAACCTCGAGCCGGGCGGCTGGGTCGCGGCCATCGCCTCCCTCCTCCCCGTCATCGGCGCCTTCGCCCTCCCCGAGACCCGCACCGCGAACGCCAAGGGCAACGTCAAGGCGTACCTCGCCAAGCCCGACCGCATCCCCGCCCCCGCACCCATCAGCCCCTGGGTCGAGCGCGCGATCATCACCCTCGCCACCATCGTCGGCCTGGCCGTCTTCACCTACGGCATCGACACCGAGTACGGCGAGCTCTTCGTCGGCTACCTCATCGTCGTCGTCTTCGCCGTCTGGGCCCTGCACACCGCGGGCCTCATGGACCGCTTCTCCCGGATCGTCGCCCACAACCGCAGCTTCACGCTCGCCATGGGCTTCGCCGCCGCGATCGCGTTCCCCTTCACCCAGACCGACGACCACTACGCCAACATCGGCGTCAACATCCTGATCTTCGGAACCGTCGCCCTGGGCCTCAACATCGTCGTCGGCCTCGCGGGCCTCCTCGACCTCGGATACGTCGCCTTCCTCGGCGTCGGCGCCTACACCGCCGCCCTCGTCTCCGGCTCCGAGTTCTCCCGCTTCTCCGGCGTCCACTTCCCCTTCTGGGCCGCCGCCCTCGCCGGCGCCGCCGCATCGCTCATCTTCGGCGTCCTCATCGGCGCCCCCACCCTGCGACTGCGCGGCGACTACCTCGCCATCGTCACCCTCGGCTTCGGAGAGATCTTCCGCATCGCCGTCAACAACATGGACGGCGAATCCGGCCCCGACATCACCAACGGCCCCAACGGCATCCCGTCGATCCCGGACCTCAACTTCTTCGGGTTCAACCTCGGCGAGGCCCACGACATCGCCGGCTTCACCATCGGCCGCTTCGCCAACTACTACCTGCTCATGGTGCTGATCATGGCCATCGTGGTCCTGGTCTACACCCGCGCCGCCGACTCCCGCATCGGCCGCTCCTGGATCGCCATCCGCGAGGACGAGACCGCCGCCACCGCCATGGGCATCAACGGCTTCCGCGTCAAGCTCATCGCCTTCGCCCTCGGCGCCGCCCTCGCCGGCCTCGCCGGCACCGTCAGCGCCCACGTCACCTACAGCGTCGTCCCGACGCCGTACCAGTTCGCGGGCTCGACACCCCCCAACTCGGCCTTCCTCCTGGCCGCGGTGGTCCTCGGCGGCATGGGCACGGTGGCCGGCCCCATCCTCGGCGCCGCACTCCTCTACCTGCTGCCCGAGAAGCTCGTCTTCCTCCAGGACAAGTCGCTGCTGGCCTTCGGCATCGCCCTCATCCTGCTGATGCGCTTCCGCCCCGAAGGCATCATCGCCAACCGCCGCCGACAGCTCGAATTCCACGAGACCGGCCAACTCGACGTACCAGAGACAACAACACTGTCCGGCGAACCGACCGCCGTCACCAAGGCCGGGGCGTGAGCACCATGACGACACCTGTACTCGAGGCCCGCAACGTCACCATGCGCTTCGGCGGCCTCACCGCCGTCCGCTCGGTCGACTTCACCGTCAACGCGGGCGAGATCGTCGGCCTCATCGGCCCCAACGGCGCCGGCAAGACGACCTTCTTCAACTGCCTCACCGGGCTGTACGTCCCCACCGAGGGCACCGTCTCCTACAAAGGCACCGTCCTCCCGCCCAAGCCCCACCTCGTCACCAAGGCCGGCATCGCCCGCACCTTCCAGAACATCCGCCTCTTCGCCAACATGACGGTCCTCGAGAACGTCCTCGTAGGCCGCCACACGCGGACCAAGGAAGGCCTCTGGTCGGCGCTGCTCCGCGGCCCCGGCTTCAAGAAGGCGGAGAAGGCCAGCGAAGAACGCGCCATGGAACTCCTCGAGTTCATCGGCCTCGCCGGCAAGCGCGACCACCTCGCCCGCAACCTCCCCTACGGCGAACAGCGCAAGCTGGAGATCGCCCGAGCCCTGGCCTCCGAGCCCGGCCTGCTCCTGCTCGACGAGCCCACGGCCGGCATGAACCCCCAGGAGACGCGGGCGACCGAGGAGTTGGTCTTCGCCATCCGCGACAAGGGCATCGCCGTCCTCCTCATCGAGCACGACATGCGCTTCGTCTTCAACCTCTCCGACCGCGTCGCCGTCCTCGTCCAGGGCGAAAAACTCGTCGAAGGCACCTCCGAGGTCGTCCAGGCCGACGAACGCGTCATCGCCGCCTACCTCGGAGAACCCTTCGACGGCGACCCCGGCACGGCGGAAGCCGCCGAGGCCGACGCAGCCGAAGCGGGCACCACCAGCACCAAGGGAGAAGGCCAGTGACCGCACTCCTCGAAGTCGAGGACCTCCGGGTCTCCTACGGCAAGATCGAAGCCGTCAAAGGCATCTCCTTCAGCGTCGAAGCCGGCCAGGTCGTCACCCTCATCGGCACCAACGGCGCCGGCAAGACGACGACACTGCGCACCCTCTCGGGCCTGTTGAAGCCGACCTCCGGAAAGATCACGTTCGACGGGAAGCCGCTCAGCGGCATCCCGGCCCACAAGATCGTCTCCTTCGGCCTCGCCCACTCCCCCGAAGGCCGGCACATCTTCCCCCGCCTGACCATCTTCGAGAACCTCCAGCTCGGAGCGTTCCTGAGGAAGGACAAGGAAGGGATCGAGAAGGACATACAGCGCGCCTACGACCTCTTCCCGATCCTGGGAGAGCGCCGCAACCAGGCCGCGGGCACCCTGTCCGGCGGCGAGCAGCAGATGCTCGCCATGGGCCGCGCGCTCATGTCCCAGCCGAAACTCCTCATGCTCGACGAGCCCTCCATGGGCCTCTCCCCGATCATGATGCAGAAGATCATGGCGACCATCGTCGAACTCAAGTCCCAGGGCACGACGATCCTCCTGGTCGAACAGAACGCCCAGGCCGCCCTCTCCCTGGCCGACCAGGGACACGTCATGGAGGTCGGCAACATCGTCCTCTCCGGCACCGGCCAGGACCTCCTGCACGACGAGTCGGTCCGCAAGGCGTACCTCGGCGAGGACTGACCCCTTCGGCTGTACGACGAGGCCCGCGCCCCCTGTTCGGGGACGCGGGCCTCGTCTTGTGCGACTGTCGAGCTCAGCCCTAGTTGGCCTTCTTCTCGTCGGCGTCCTGGATGACCGCCTCCGCGACCTGCTGCATCGACATACGGCGGTCCATCGACGTCTTCTGGATCCACCGGAACGCGGCGGGCTCGGTCAGACCGTACGACGTCTGCAGGATCGACTTGGCACGGTCGACGAGCTTGCGCGTCTCCAGGCGGAGGGTGAGGTCCGCGACCTCGTTCTCCAGCTCCCTGAGCTCGGTGAACCGGGACACGGCCATCTCGATCGCCGGCACGACGTCACTCTTGCTGAACGGCTTCACGAGGTACGCCATGGCACCGGCGTCCCTCGCCCGCTCGACGAGGTCGCGCTGCGAGAAGGCGGTGAGCATGAGGACGGGCGCGATGCGCTCTTCGGCGATCTTCTCGGCGGCCGAGATGCCATCGAGCTTGGGCATCTTGACGTCGAGGATCACGAGGTCGGGCTTGTGCTCACGGGCGAGCTCGACGGCCTGCTCACCGTCACCGGCCTCGCCGACGACGCTGTAGCCCTCTTCTTCCAGCATCTCTTTGAGGTCGAGCCGGATCAGGGCCTCGTCCTCGGCGATGACGACACGGGTCGTCAGCGGAGGCACGTGCGACTTGTCGTCGTCGGGCGCGTCTACGGGCTGGGGCGACTCGGGGGCGGTCACGGGGGCTCCTTGTTACGGGCCGGGCAGGTACTGCTGCTTAGGAAGCCTACCTAGAGGCAGGGAGCTTCGGTGACCCGGTATGCTTCTGGCCTGTCGCCTAGCCGGGTTGATGGAAGGGTAGACATGATCGCCTCAAAAGCGATTGTCCGAAAGGGCGTGCGGGTTCGAATCCCGCACCCGGCACTCTGACCCAGAAGCGGATGTCCACGTTCTCGTGAACATCCGCTTTTTGCTGCGTGTCTTCGCGATCACTCGCCCAGAGTGGCCGCATGTACGACGTCAGCACACGCAAGCGAGCGTTGGCCCTTGTCGCTCAGGGGCGCAGCCTGAACTCCGTGAGCAAAGAAGTCGGAGTCTCGCGATTCGCGATCCGCGCCTGGCAAGCACGCATTGATCCCATGAGGCGTAGTGGCAGACCATGCCCGCGATGCCAGGAACGCCCCGAGCCTCCGGACGCGCCCGAGATGTACTCGTACTTGTTGGGCCTCTATCTCGGCGACGGGTGCATCAACCTCCACCGGCGCGGGGTCTACTTCATGCGCATCGTGCTGGACAACACCTGGCCAGGTGTGATTGACGAGTGCGAGTCCGCGATGCGCTCCGTCCGCCCGGACAACAGCGTGTGCCGTGTCAAGAAACAGGGCTGTGTCGCTGTCACGGGCTCCAGCAAGCACTGGCCCTGCCTCTTCCCTCAACACGGCCCCGGCAAAAAGCACGAGCGCGTCATCGCCCTCGAACCCTGGCAGCAGACCATCGTCGACGCTTACCCCTGGGAGTTCATCCGGGGTCTCATCCACTCCGACGGGTGCCGCATCACCAACTGGACAACCCGACTCGTAGCCGGTGAACGCAAGCGCTACGAATATCCCCGGTACTTCTTCAGCAACAAGTCCGACGACATCCGGCGCCTCTTCACCGACACCCTCGACGAGGTGGGTGTCGAGTGGACGACCCTCGCTCGCGGCAGCGACCCGTTCAACATCTCCATCGCCCGCAAAGCCTCAGTCGCCCTCATGGACACCCACGTAGGCCCCAAACACTGACCCCGCCCTACTCAGGACTGTCGTCCTCCCCGATGTGGTGCACCCGGACCAGGTTCGTCGACCCGGAAACCCCAGGGGGCGAGCCCGCCGTGATCACGACCACGTCGCCCTTCTCGCAGCGCCCGTACTGCAACAGCAGCTCGTCCACCTGGTCCACCATCGCGTCCGTGGAGTCGACCTGCGGGCCCAGGAAAGTCTCCACGCCCCACGTGAGGCTGAGCTGCGAGCGAGTCGCCGGCTCCGGGGTGAAGGCCAGCAGCGGGATCGGGGAGCGGTAGCGGGAGAGGCGGCGGACCGTGTCGCCCGACTGGGTGAAGGCCACCAGGAACTTCGCGCCGAGGAAGTCGCCCATCTCCGCCGCCGCCCGGGCGACAGCCCCTCCCTGGGTGCGCGGCTTGTTGCGTTCGGTCAGCGGCGGCAGCCCCTTCGCCAGGATGTCCTCCTCCGCCGCCTCGACGATCTTCGCCATCGTCCGGACCGTCTCGACGGCGTACTTCCCGACGCTCGTCTCGCCGGACAGCATGACCGCGTCGGTGCCGTCGATGACCGCGTTGGCGACGTCGGACGCCTCGGCGCGCGTCGGCCGCGAGTTCTCGATCATCGAGTCGAGCATCTGCGTCGCCACGATCACCGGCTTCGCGTTCCGCTTGGCCAGTTTGATCGCGCGTTTCTGGACGATCGGCACCTGCTCCAGCGGCATCTCGACGCCGAGGTCGCCGCGGGCCACCATGATGCCGTCGAAGGCCGCCACGATGTCCTCGATGGCGTCGACCGCCTGCGGCTTCTCCACCTTGGCGATCACCGGAACCCGGCGTCCCGCCGAGTCCATGATCCGGTGGACGTCCTCGATGTCACGCCCCGACCGGACGAAGGACAGGGCGATCACGTCGAAGCCCATGCGCAGGGCCCAGCGGAGGTCCTCCTCGTCCTTCTCGGAGAGCGCGGGGACCGACACCGCGACGCCCGGCAGGTTGAGTCCCTTGTGGTCGGAGACCATGCCGCCCTCGACCACTCGGGTGTGGACGCGGGGGCCCTCCACCGAGGTGACCTCCAGGCAGACCTTGCCGTCGTCGACGAGGATCCGCTCGCCCACGGACACGTCCCCGGCGAGTCCGGCGTACGTCGTCCCGCACTGCTGTTGGTCGCCCTCGGCTCCCTCCTCCACCGTGATGGTGAAGGTGTCGCCGCGTTCAAGGAGTACGGGGCCTTCCCCGAAGTGGCCGAGGCGGATCTTCGGGCCCTGAAGGTCGGCGAGGAGGCCGACGCTGCGGCCGGTCTCGTCGGAGGCCTTGCGGACGCGGTGGTACCGCTCCTCGTGCTCGGCGTAGCTGCCGTGGCTGAGGTTGAAGCGGGCGACGTCCATTCCGGCGTCGACCAGGTCCTTGATCTGGTCGTAGGAGTCGGTGGCGGGGCCCAGGGTGCAGACGATCTTTGCTCGGCGCATGTTTCGACATTAGGCCTTACCGGCGGGTAGGGAATTGGCCGCACATGACGACTCAACAACCTTCGGGTGAAAGCCTCTTGACAAGTGTTGAAGTGTGCGGGGCCCCGCTCCGATGAGCATCGCGGGAGCAAATCCGGCGGCCTCTCACAGCCTCGGTGGTGCCATCGTGAAACGTGCGTTGACGTGGGCGTAGACGTGTTGGCGCTGGGGTTCGAGGTCGAGTGGGGCGGCCGAGGTGTCGGCTGCGGCCTCGTAGGCCATGGAGCGGGCGCGGCTGGCCTTGCCGACGAAGCGGGGTTCGGGGTCCTCGGCGCCGATGTCCGCCAGTTCGAGCAGGGACGCCAAGGAGGTATCCAGTGCCTCCGCGTACTCCTTCGCCCGCTGGACGGCTTCCCGTACCGCTTGTTGGCGGGCTTCGCGGTAGACGGGTGAGTCGCGGCGCAGGGCCCACCAGGGTCCGTCGACCCTCGTCAACTCCTGGTCGGCCAACCGGGTCGTCAGCTCTCCCAAGGCCGTGAAGTCGGTGAGTTCCGCGGTGATGGTGACGCGGCCGTGGTAGGCGTGGACGCGTTCGCCGCGGCCGTGTTCCTTGAGTTCGGGGGTGACGGAGAAGGAGCCGGTCTCGAGGTGTTCGACGGCGTCGCCGTAGGACTTCAGGAGGTCCAGCACGGTGGCGTTGCGGCGGGTGAGGTCGTCGAGGGCGGTGCGGCGGTCCTTGCCGCGGGAGGCGACGGTGACGCCGATGCGGGCGAGTTCGGGGTCGACTTCGAGGTGGGCTTCGCCGCGGACGGCGATGCGGGGTGCGTCGGGGGTGCCGTAGGGAACGGTCATAACGCCTCACTGTGTCAGTTTTCGCGGGGTGAGTCACCAGATCGAAACCTGTGGGGGCTGTTGCCGTTCGGCATGGCCGGGTCAGAATCTACGCGCGTTGTTGACCTTTCCCCGAGGAGATCAAGACATGCCCTTGAACCGCAGGAAGTTCCTGGAGAAGTCCGCCGTGACCGGGGCGGGGGTCGCGCTGGCGGGTGCCGTGGGAGCTCCTGCCGCGCAGGCCGCGGAGAGCGGGAGGAAGCCGGTGAAGCGGTACTCGCTCACGGTCATGGGCACCACCGACCTGCACGGTCATGTCTTCAACTGGGACTACTTCAAGGACGCGGAGTACAAGGACGCGGCGGGCAACGCGCAGGGTCTGTCGCGGATCTCGACGCTGGTGAACCAGGTCCGCAAGGAGAAGGGCCGCTGCAACACGCTGCTTCTGGACGCGGGCGACACGATCCAGGGCACTCCGCTGACGTACTACTACGCGAAGGTCGACCCGATCACCGCCAAGGGCGGTCCGGTGCATCCGATGGCCGCGGCGATGAACGCGATCGGGTACGACGCGGTGGCGCTCGGCAACCACGAGTTCAACTACGGCATCGAGACGCTGCGCAAGTTCGAGGAGCAGTGCGACTTCCCGCTGCTCGGCGCGAACGCGCTGGACGCGAAGACGCTGAAGCCCGCTTTCCCGCCGTACTTCATCAAGAGGTTCCACGTGAAGGGCGCGCCGCCGGTCAAGGTGGCGGTGCTGGGTCTGACGAACCCGGGTATCGCGATCTGGGACAAGGCGTATGTGCAGGGGAAGTTGACGTTCCCGGGGCTCGAGGAGCAGGCCGCGAAGTGGGTGCCGAAGCTGCGGTCGATGGGTGCGGACGTGGTGGTCGTGTCGGCGCACTCGGGGTCCTCTGGCACGTCGTCGTACGGTGACCAGCTGCCGTACGTGGAGAACTCGGCGGCGCTGGTGGCGCAGCAGGTGCCGGGGATCGACGCGATCCTGGTCGGGCACGCGCATGTGGAGATCCCGGAGCTGCAGGTCACCAACACGCAGACCGGGAAGACGGTGGTGCTGTCGGAGCCGTTGGCGTACGCGGAGCGGCTGTCGCTGTTCGACTTCGAGCTGGTCTTCGAGAAGGGCCGTTGGTCGGTCGAGTCGGTGTCGTCGAAGGTGCTCAACTCGAACTCGGTGGCGGACGATCCGAAGATCACCAAGCTGTTGAAGGACGACCACGATGTCGTCGTGAAGTACGTCAACCAGGTGGTCGGGACGGCGACGGAGACGCTGACGACGGTCGAGGCGCGCTACAAGGACGCCCCGATCATCGACCTGATCACGAAGGTCCAGGAGGACGTGGTCAGGGCGGCGCTGGCGGGCACGGAGTACGCCTCGCTGCCGGTGATCGCGCAGGCCTCGCCGTTCTCGCGGACCTCGGAGATCCCGGCCGGCGAGGTGACGATCCGGGACCTGTCCAGTCTGTACGTGTACGACAACACGCTGGTGGCGAAGCTGCTGACGGGTGTCCAGATCAGGGCGTACCTGGAGTACTCGGCGGAGTACTTCGTGCGGACGGCGGCGGGTGCGGCCGTGGACGTGGAGAAGCTGACGAACGCGAACAACCGTCCGGACTACAACTACGACTACGTGTCGGGGTTGTCGTACGACATCGACATCGCGCAGGCGGCGGGTTCGCGGATCAGGAACCTGACGTACAACGGTGCCGCGCTGGACGACGCGCAGAAGTTCGTGTTCGCGGTGAACAACTACCGTGCCAACGGCGGCGGCGCGTTCCCGCACGTGGCCTCCGCCACCGAGCTGTGGTCGGAGTCGACGGAGATCCGCACGCGGATCGCGGAGTGGGTGACCGCGAAGGGCGTGCTGGACCCGAAGGACTTCGCGTCGGTGGACTGGAAGCTCACGCGGGACGGGACGCCGGTGTTCTAGTGGTGCGCGCCGGCGACGTCGCTCCGCACGCCGTCGCCGGCGTTCTCACCGTCCTTCGACCAGGGGGGTCAGTGCGGGGGCGGTGCGGGCCTGGGGGATCTGTGGTCGCTGTTCGAGGCCGAAGCTGGTGAAGGCGGTGCGGGCGGGCAGCGGGTAGGCGTCCTTGCCGGTGACGGTGTTGAGGATGGTGGCGCTGCGCCAGGCGGCGAGGCCTAGGTCGGGGGTGCCGACGCCGTGGGTGTGGCGTTCGGCGTTCTGGACGTACACGTGACAGTCGGCGCCGCTGACGGAGGGGTCCAGGACGAGTCCGAACTGCTCGTCGACCCGCGGGCGTTCGCGGCTGTCGCGGCGCAGGTAGGGGTCGAGTCCGGCGAGGATGCGGTCGAGGGGGCGTTCGCGGTAGCCCGTGGCGAGGACGACGGCGTCGGTGGTGAGCCGGGAGCGGCTGCCCTGCTGGATGTGTTCGAGGTGGAGTTCGACCTTGGTGGTGGCGATGCGGCCGGCGGTGCGGACGCGGACGCCGGGGGTGAGGACGGCGTCGGGCCAGCCGCCGTGCAGGGTGCGGCGGTAGAGCTCGTCGTGGATGGCGGCGATGGTGTCGGCGCCGATGCCCCGGTGGAGTTGCCACTGGGTGGTGCCGAGGCGGTCGCGGACGCTCTCGGACAGGGCGTGGAAGTAGCGGGTGTAGTCCGGGGTGAAGTGTTCCAGGCCGAGCTTGGAGTACTCCATCGGCGCGAACGCCTCGGTACGGCCGAGCCAGTGCAGTTGCTCGCGGCCCGCCGGGCGGTGTCTGAGCAGGTCCAGGAAGATTTCGGCGCCGGACTGTCCGGAGCCGACGACCGTGACGTGTTCGGCGGCGAGGAGGCTTCGCCGGTGGTCGAGGTAGTCGGCGGCGTGGATGACGGGCACGCCGGGCGCCTCGACGAGGGGCTTCAACGGCTCCGGTACGTAGGGCTCGGTGCCGATGCCGAGGACGATGTTCTTGGTGTACGTACGGCCGAGGGCCTCGGCTTCTCCGTCGCTGTCGAGCTGGGTGAAGTCGACTTCGAAGACGTCGCGTTCGGGGTTGAAGCGGACGGCGTCGACCTGGTGGCGGAAGTGCAGGCCGGGGAGGTTCTCGGCGACCCAGCGGCAGTAGGCGTCGTACTCGGCGCGCTGGATGTGGAAGCGCTCGGCGAAGTAGAAGGGGAAGAGGCGCTCGCGGGCCTTGAGGTAGTTGAGGAAGGTCCAGTCGCTGGCGGGGTCGGCGAGGGTCACCAGGTCGGCGAGGAACGGGACTTGGACGGTGGCACCCTCGATGAGCAGGCCGGGGTGCCAGTCGAAGGCGGGGCGCTGTTCGTAGAAGACGGCGTCGAGGGTGGTGAGGGGCTGGGCGAGGGCGGCGAGGGAGAGGTTGAAGGGGCCGATGCCGATGCCGACGAGGTCGCGGGGCGCGTCGGGCTCGTGGTGTGGGGGGTGGGGGTTCATCGGGGGGTGCTTCCTTCCACGAGGGTCAGGAGTCCGGCGAGGTCGGCCGGCCGGGTGGTGGGGTTGAGGAGGGTGACCTTGAGCCAGAGCCGGTTCGCCGCGCGGGCTCGGCCGAGTACGGCCCGGCCGTCTTCGAGGAGTTGTCGGCGTACGGCGGCGACGGCGTCGTCGGTGGCGTCTGCGGGGCGGAACAGGACCGTGCTGATGGTGGGCGGGGCGTGGAGTTCGAAGCCGGGGTGTTCGTCGACGGCTTTCGCGAACTCCCTTGCCTGTTCGCAGACTTGGTCGACGAGGGCGGCGAGTCCTGTGCGGCCGAGGGTTTTCAGGGTGACGGCGATCTTGAGGACGTCGGGGCGGCGGGTGGTGCGCAGGGAGCGGCCTAGGAGGTCGGGGAGGCCGGCTTCGGTGTCGTCGTCGGCGTTGAGGTAGTCGGCGCGGTGGTGGAGGGCGGCGAGGTCGTTCTTGTCGCGGACGGCGAGGAGTCCTGCGGCGACCGGCTGCCAGCCGAGTTTGTGGAGGTCGAGGGTCACTGTGTCGGCCGCGGCCAGCCCGTCGAGTTTCGCCCGGTGCCGGGAGCTGAAGAGGAGGCCGCCGCCGTAGGCCGCGTCGATGTGGAGACGGGCTCCTCGGTGTGCGCACCAGTCGGCGATCTCGGGGAGAGGGTCGATGAGGCCGGCGTCCGTGGTGCCGGCGGTGGCTGCGATGACCGACGGTCCGTGCAGGGCTTTGTCGAGGGCGGCGGGGTCGAGGGTGCCGTTGGGCGTGGGGACGATGATCGGGGCGGGCATGCCAAGAAGCCAGGCTGCTCTTGGCAGGGAGTGATGGGCGTTCTCGCCGCAGACCAGTCGGACCCCCGGGCCCAGGGTCTCTCTGGCCAGGAGGAGGGCGAGTTGGTTTGATTCCGTGCCACCGGTTGTGATCAAAGCGTCAGGCCGGTGGGGGCTGGTCGCGCAGTTCCCCGCGCCCCTAGGTGTCTCGCCGTAGACCTCTCTCGCAAGGTGCCGTGTCACCAGTGACTCCAGCTCCGATGCTGCCGGAGCCTGGTCCCAGGAGTCCATCGATGGGTTCAGGACGCTGACGGCCAGGTCTGCTGCCGCCGCCACCGCCAGGGGTGGGCAGTGGAGGTGGGCCGCGCAGAGGGGGTGCGCCGGGTCCGCGGCGCCTTCCGCCAGGGTGCGCACCAGGTGCCGTAGGGCCTCCGGGTCGCCGTCGTCCGGGAGTACGGTCCCCACCGCGGCCCGTACCCGCTCGGCCACCTCCGACGGGCCCCCGGCCGGCAGCGGCCCGCCCCTCAGGCGGGTCCCCTCCTCCAGCGCCTCCAGGACCGTGTCGAGCAGCGGACGCAGTGGCGTGTGCATCGTCGACCTCCGGGGGCGCTGGGGACTTCCAGCTTGGACGCGGCTGCCTGGGCGCGCCCGGAGAGTTCAACGATCCTGACCCGAAAGGGGGTACTCCCGTACGGGGAAAACCCGCTCTATGCCTGGCGCACCCGCAACGCGCGGCCGAGGTCGTCCAGTTGGTCGACGAGTTTGCGGCGCAGGGCGGGGATGGGGTCGGCGTCGTCCAGGCAGGTCCGGCCGAGGCTGAGGTTGTCCTCGTCGATGGCGTGGTCGGGGAAGGCCCAGCGGCCGACGGCGTCGGCGATCGCGGGGCCCCGGCGGGCGGCGAGGGCGACGGCGTCGTCGTAGTAGCGGGGCACGTACTGCCGTACGAGGTCGGCCTGTTCGGGTTGCCAGAAGCCCTGGGCGGTGGCGGTGAAGAGGTAGTTGGAGAGGTCGTCGCGGGTGAACATGGCGTCCCAGGCTGCTGCCTTGGCCTCCTCGGAGGGCAGGGCGGCGCGGCAGCGGGCGGCGCCTTCCTGGCCGGTGGCCGAGGGGTCGCGGGCCAGTTCGGCGGCGATGGCGGCCTCGTCGGTGGCGCCGAGGACGGCGAGGCGGGCGAGGACGCGCCAGCGCAGTTCGGGGTCGAGTTCGGGTCCGCCGGGGACGGTGCCGTCGGCGAGCCAGGCGGCGATGGTGTCGGGATGGGCGGCGACGTTGATGCAGTGGCGGACGGCGATCAGGCGCAGACCGGGGTTGTCGCCGTCCTCGGTGCGGCGGATGAGGTCGCGGCACAGGGCGGTGAGGAGGGACAGGGCGGCGGGGCGTTCCTCGGGGGTGACGTAGCGGTCGGCGACGTAGCCGGCGGCGAAGGCGAGGACGCCCTGGACGAGGGCGAGGTCGGTCTCGTGCGGGAGGTGGGCGCGGGCGGCCTCCAGGTAGGCGGAGGGGGCCAGTTCGCCGTCGCGGACGGCGTCGCGCAGGGCGTTCCAGACGACGGCGCGGGTCAGCGGCGAGGGCAGCCCGGAGAGGCACTCGGTGACCGTCGTGAAGGACTCGGCGTCGAAGCGGACCTTGGCGTAGGTGAGGTCGCCGTCGTTGAGGAGCAGAAGGGCGGGGCGCTTGCCGATGGGGAGGGGTTCGGTCTGCGGGACGTCGAGGTCGAGGCGGTCGCGGAGGACCAGGTGGCGGCCCTCGTCGGTGACGTCCTGGTCGTAGAGGCCGACGGCGATGCGGTGCGGGCGGCTGCCCTGGTGCTGGACCTGGAGGGTGTACGTGCCTTCCTCGCCGCGGGTGACGACGGGACTGAGGGTGTCGACGCCGGTGGTGCGCAGCCAGGCGTCGGCCCAGGCGTGGACGTCGCGTTCGGTGGCGGAGGCGAGGGAGTCGATGAAGTCGGCGAGGGTGGCGTTGCCGAACCTGTGCCGGGCGAAGTGGGTGTTGATGCCGGCGAGGAAGTCCTTCTCGCCGAGCCAGTGCACCAACTGCCGCAGCGCGGAGGCGCCCTTGGCGTAGGAGATGCCGTCGAAGTTGAGGAGGGCCGAGGCGGTGTCGGGCACGTCTTCGGGGGCGACGGGGTGGGTGGAGGGGCGCTGGTCGGCGTCGTAGCCCCAGCCCTTGCGCATGACGCCGAAGTCGACCCAGGTGTCGGTGAAGCGGGTGGCCTCGGTGAGGGTCTGGTAGCCCATGTACTCGGCGAAGGACTCGTTGAGCCAGATGTCGTCCCACCAGCGCAGGGTGACGAGGTCGCCGAACCACATGTGGGCCATCTCGTGGGCGATGACCATGGCGCGGGTCTGGCGTTCGGTGTCCGTGACGGCGGAGCGGTAGACGAACTCGTCGCGGAAGGTGACGAGTCCGGGGTTCTCCATGGCGCCGGCGTTGAACTCGGGGACGAACGCCTGGTCGTAGGAGTCGAAGGGGTACGGCTCCTCGAACTTCTCGTGGTAGCGGTCGTAGCACTGCTTGGTGATCTCGAAGATCTCGTCGGCGTCCGGGTCGAGGTAGGGCGCCAGCGAGCGGCGGCAGTGGATGCCGAAGGGCAGGCCGCGGTGTTCGGTGCGCACGGAGTGCCAGGGACCGGCGGCGACGGCGACGAGGTAGGTGGAGATCAGGGGGGTGGTGGCGGCCTGCCAGCGGCCCTCGCCGAGGTGTTCGGTGATGCCGTTGGCGAGGACGCTCCAGCCTTCGGGGGCCGTGACCGTCAGGTCGAAGACGGCCTTGAGGTCGGGCTGGTCGAAGGCGGCGAAGACGCGCTGGACGTCGTCCATGAACAGCTGGGTGTAGACGTACGATTCGCCGTCGCTGGGGTCGGTGAAGCGGTGCATGCCCTCGCCCGTGCGGGAGTAGCGCATGACGGCGTCGATCCGCAGTTCGTGCTCGCCGGCGGTCAGGCCCGTCAGGGGGAGCCGGTTGCCGTCGAGGGTCTCCGGGTCGAGGGGGCGGCCGTCCAGGGTCGCCTCTCGCAGTTCGGCCGGCTTGAGCTCGACGAAAGTGTCCGCCTCCGCACGCGCGGTGAACCGGACGACGGTCTGGGACGCGAAGGTCTCGTCGCCGGTGGTGAGGTCGAGCGCGATGGTGTAGCGGTGAACGTCGAGGAGCTTGGCACGGGTCTGCGCTTCGTCGCGCGTCAGTACGGACATGCAGGACATGCTGCCTGATGGCAGGGCCAACTCACAGAGGCGGATCGGTACACGCCTTATGTCCGGTCCTGTTCGAGCTCCTCGGTGTGCGCCCCCTGTCCGCGCTGCACGGGGACCCGGGCGTCGGGGTGGGGCAGGGCGGGCCGTTCGGCGGGCTCCCCGGGCTTGACGAGCGCGCGCAGTTCCCGCACCTCCTGTTCGAGGGCGAGGTGGCGGCGGTGGGCGTCGAAGAGGTAGCGGACCTTGGTGCGCAGGGCCCAGGGGTCGATGGGCTTCATCACCAGGTCGGCGACGCCGAGTCCGAAGGCGGCGGAGGTCAGTTCGTGGTCGGGGCCGAAGCCGGTGAGCAGGACGACGGGGATGTGCTGGGTCTGTTCCAGGCGGCGCATGTAGCGGACCACGTCGAGGCCGCTGACGCCGGGCATCCGCACGTCGAGGAGCAGGAGGCCGACCTGGCCGCGCAGGACCTGCTTGAGGGCCTGGTCACCGCTGGTGGCGCGGCCGAGCTGGTAGCCCAGCGGGGCCAGGGCACTCTCCAGGGCGTAGAGCGTGTCCTCGTGGTCGTCGACGATGAGGATCCTGGCATCCGACGGCATGGCCCGACGTCCCTCCCTCGCGGAGAACCAGCCTACGCCCGGGTGCTGACGGGGAGTGCTCGCAGGCTGACAAGGAGTGCACGGGGCAGCATGCCGGGTGCGGGCCGCCGTGTCACGTCCCTGGGGAGTTCCGCGAGGTCAATCGGTCACGGTGGGGGTGCCGTTGACGGTGTCCTCGGCGATGCGCTCGTGGTGCCGGATGACCTCGGCGATGATGAAATTCAGGAACTTCTCAGCGAAGGCCGGGTCGAGTTTGGCGTTCTCGGCGAGGGTGCGCAGCCGCTCGATCTGGCGGGCCTCGCGGGCCGGGTCGGCGGGGGGCAGCTGGTGGCGGGCCTTGAGGTGGCCGACCTGCTGGGTGGCCTTGAAGCGCTCGGCGAGCATGTGGACGACGGCCGCGTCGATGTTGTCGATGCTGTCCCGCAGCCGCGCGAGCTCCGCACGGACAGCGGGGTCGACGTCACCGGTTCCGGTGTTGCTGGTGGTCATGGTCGACAACCCTACGGGGCGGGGGGCAGGGGGGTGATCGGCGGAGGGCACCGACCGCGACCATGAGGACCTGCCGCCCTCGCCACGAGCGGCTCCGCCCGGGAACGGGGAGGCTGCCGGCCGGGCGTACCGCTGGGCGAGCCTGCCGCGGGCGACCACGCTCGGGGTCGGCTCGCCCGCGTGCGTCTCAGCCGACCGGGGGCGTCCGGGCAAGCTCCGAGGTTCCGGCCCCGACGGATGCCGCGGGCTCCGAACCCTCCGGAGGACCGTCCCGGCCGGGAAGGAGGGCTCAGATCCGCGGGGGCCATCCAGACCGGGCGGCCCGAAGGCTCCGCCCCACGGAGACGGCCCTGCGGAGTCCGTGGACTCCCACCCTCCGGAGCACCGTGCCCCGGCCGGAAACAGGGGCTCGGATCCCCAGGAGAACACCCCTGCCGGGCCCGTCAGCTCCTGGGCTCGGTCCCGGCCGGGCCCACGCGCTCCGAACCTGCCGGCCCCTCCCAGCCAGCCCCGCACTCCGCCCCCAACCCCCCACCTGGCCAGGTCGCCCCCTCCCCCCAGCCCCCCCGCTCAGCTCCTCCGAAAACCTCCCCCCGGTCTCAAATTCTCGGTGGATCGTCCGGGTCCGGGACCTGGTTGCTCCAGCCGCCGGGGACGGTTCGGCTTTCCTGGGCGCGGAAGCGGACGGGGGCCATGCCGACGCGGCGGGTGAAGAGGCGGGAGAAGTAGGCGGGGTCGTCGTAGCCGACGCGGCGGGCGACGGACGCGACAGGGAGTTCGGTGGCGGCGAGGAGTTCCTTGGCGCGGCCGAGCCGGATGCCGAGGAGGTAGTCCTTGGGGCTGCACCCGGCGCCGCGCCGCACGGCGGTGCGCAGTTCGGCGAGGGTCATGCCGTGCCGGGCGGCATGGTCGGCGACGGACATCGCCTTGAAGGCGTCCCGGGCGAGCGCCTTGAGGACGGGGTCGCCGTCGGGCGCGAGGTCGGCGCGGGCGCGGCGCAGGGCCACCAGCAGCTCGTGGACGGCGGCACCGGTCTCCACCTCCAGCAGGGGGTTGTCGCGGCGGGCGGCCCGCGCGATCCGGGCGATCACCGCGCGGGGACCGGCGGCGTCGGACAGGGGCACGACGGGCCGGTCGGGCTCGATGTACCCGAGTTCCGTGTACGTCGCGGTCGCGGGCCCGGTGAAGCCGACGAACCCCTCGTCCCAGCCGGTCTCCGGGTCCGGCGCGTAGTGGTGCGGGACGCCGGGCGTGAGCCACAGCAGCGCGGGCGCGGTGACCGTGCGGCGCCGCCCGTCGGGGGTCTCGTACCACCCGGTGCCGGTGCTGATGACGACGGCGACGTGGCTGTCGAGGGTGCGGGGGCCGACGGTGGGCAGCGGACCGTACTGGAGGCCGACGCCGAGGCAGACGAGGCCGAGGCGGTGGTGGACGGGGCCGGGCGAGAAGAACCGCATCCAGGTGTGGTACATCACCGCGCCTTCCCACATCGCTTCGCTTCGCGACCATCGCTTCGGTTCGACAACCATCGCTTCGCTTCGGTCCAAGCAGCGCCGATCTTTGTCCATGGACGTGATCGCCGCCAGTCGTGAAGGTGGAGCCTATGAGCGAGTTCTCGACGGGTGAAACCGATTTCCTGCTGGACGGCCGGCCGGTCCGGCTGCTGTCCGGCGCGCTGCACTACTTCCGGGTGCACGAGGCCCAGTGGGGGCACCGGCTGGCGATGCTGCGGGCGATGGGCCTCAACTGCGTGGAGACGTACGTGCCGTGGAACCTCCACGAGCCGCGTCCCGGTGACTTCCGGGACGTCGAGGCGCTGGGCCGGTTCCTGGACGCGGCCCGGCAGGCCGGGCTGTGGGCGATCGTCCGCCCCGGCCCCTACATCTGCGCGGAGTGGGAGAACGGCGGCCTGCCGCACTGGCTCCGGGGGCGGGCGCGCACGAGCGACGAGGTGTACCTGGGCGAGGTGGAGCGCTGGTTCGGGCGGCTGCTGCCGCAGGTGGTGGAGCGGCAGATCGACCGGGGCGGCCCGGTGCTGATGGTCCAGGTGGAGAACGAGTACGGCAGCTACGGCACGGACGCCGACTACCTGCGCCGGCTGGCGGAACTGCTGCGCGCGCAGGGCGTGACCGTTCCCTTGTTCACCTCGGACGGCCCCGAGGACCACATGCTCACCGGCGGCTCGCTCCCTGGTGTCCTCACCACGGTCAACTTCGGCTCGGGCGCCCGCGAGGCCTTCGAGGCGCTGCGCCGGTACCGCCCGGACGGTCCGCTGATGTGCATGGAGTTCTGGTGCGGCTGGTTCGACCACTGGGGCGGCGAGCACGTCGTACGGGACGCGGGGGACGCGGCGGCGACGCTGCGGGAGATCCTGGAGCTCGGCGCCTCGGTGAACCTGTACATGGCGCACGGCGGCACGAACTTCGCGGGCTGGGCGGGCGCCAACCGGGGCGGGGGCGCGCTGCACGACGGTCCGCTGGAGCCGGACGTGACGTCGTACGACTACGACGCGCCGATCGACGAGTACGGCAGGCCGACGGAGAAGTTCTGGCGCTTCAGGGAGGTGCTCGCCGCCTACGGCCCGGTGGCGGAACTGCCGTCCGCGCCCGAGGTGTTGGGGGCGCCGGACGAGGTGCGCCTCACCGGCTGGGCGGCCCTGTCCGCCGTACTGGAGGAGCGGGGTGGAGCGCCCTTCGAAGGGCCCGTCCCGCCGACCTTCGAGGAGCTGGACGTCGACCGGGGGCTGGTGCGGTACGAGGTGAGCGTGCCGGGGCCGCGGCAGCCGTACCCGCTGATCGCGCGCGGTCTCAGGGACCTCGCGGTGGTGTACGTCGACGGGGAGCGGGCCGGGGTGCTCACCGAGGACGACGTGCAGCTCAAGGAGCCGGTGGCGGGTCCGGCGCGGGTGGAGCTGTGGGTGGAGTCGCTGGGGCGGGTCAACTACGGGCCCAGGAGCGGGGAGGCCAAGGGGATCACGGGGGGCCTGCTGCACGAGCGGCAGTTCCTGCACGGGGTGCGGGCGCGGGGGCTGCGGCTGGACGCGCTGGACTCCGTGTCCGGCATCGGCTTCGGCCCGGCGCCGGGCGACGGTTCTCCCGGCCTGTACCGGGGTGAGCTGAGCGTGCGCGGCGCGGGGGACGCGGTGCTGGAGCTGCCGGGCTGGACCCGGGGGTTCGTCTGGGTCAACGGGTTCAATCTCGGCCGGTACTGGTCCGTGGGCCCGCAGCGGTCGCTGTACGTGCCCGGTCCGGTGCTGCGGGAGGGCGGCAACGAGGTGTGGGTGCTGGAGCTGGAGGAGGCTCCGGCCGACGGACCCGTACTCCTGCTGCGTGCTCCGGATCCGACCCCCGTGGATCCGCTCACGACCTCGTAGAGTGGAATCGGGTTCAGGGCGTCTTGGGGGTACGGGCGTGACGAACGACGGACCGGTCCAGCACGGCTACCCGCACCTGGAGACGGTGCGGGCGGCGATCACCGCGCTCTACAAGCGGCTCTCCTACGACACCGTGCGGACGTTCGCGACGAGCGTGGCGCCGGTCGACGTGGCGTTCTGCGACACCGACGACCTCTATCTGGGCGCGCAGCGGGTGGCCCGGGAGCTGGTGCGGCACTACCGGCTGCCGGACGCGCGGTTCGTCGTGAGCTTCCGGGAGATGACACACGCGGCGAACGTCGAACTCACCGCCGGGCCGGAGTACTTCGTCGAGCTGAACGACCGGTTCCGCACGCACCGGCGGGACATCGGGGCGGCGCTGGCCCACGAGGTCATGCATGTGTATCTGCACCGGCTGGACCTGTCCTTCCCCGGGGTGCGCGAGAACGAGATCCTCACGGACACGGCGACGACGTACCTGGGGGCGGGGTGGCTGCTCCTGGACGCGTACCGGGAGGACGCGGCGTCGTCCCAGAAGCTGGGTTACCTGACCCCGGAGGAGTTCGGGTACGTCCTGGCGAAGCGCTCCCTGGTGTTCGGCGAGGACCCGTCGGTGTGGTTCACCAGCCCGCAGGCGTACACGGCCTACGGCAAGGGCCTGGCCCTGGCCCGCGAGGACGAGCAGCAGCCCCCGCTGACGGCCGCGGGCTGGGCGGGCCGCCGCCGCTACGCCCACGACCGCCGGCACGGCGGCCCCGGCCCCCGCCCCGGCGTCCCCTACACCTTCACCCCGGACGGCGTCGGCCGGCTGAGGGTGTCGTTCCCCTGCCCCACCTGCCGCCAGCGGATCCGGGTACCGGTCCGGGGGCGGGTACGGGCCCGGTGCGCCCTGTGCCGGACGGTGCTGGAGTGCGACACGTAGGGCCGCGTCGGGGGCTGATCACGCCGGACCGGGACGACCTCCCCCCAGCGGCGGCCTACGTCCGTACGATCCCCTCGGCCCGTGCCGCCAGCAGCCACTTCGGGAACTCGCTCACCAGACGGTCGTACAGCCGGCTGTCCGGGACCGTGCGCGGGTCCTCGCCCGCGTGGAAGAACCCGGCGTTGTCCACCGCCCGCCGGTCCGGTACGGGGAGTTCGTCGAGCCTGCGCAGGAAGTCGAACTGCTTGCTGTGCGGGTCGCCGAAGCCGATGAACTGCCAGAACAGGGGCAGCTTCGCCGCCTTGCACAGGTACCGTTCCGCGGCGAGCTTGTTGATCGGGCCGCCGTCGGTCTGGAAGACGACGAGGGCGGGGGCCGTGCTGCCGCTGTCGAGGTAGTGGTCGATGACGGCGTCCATGGCCAGGTGGTAGCTGGTCTTCCCCATGTGCCCGAGGCCGGCCACGATCCGGTCGACGCAGCCCTCGTGACCGGCGAGTTCGATGTCCGTCACGGCGTCCACGTCGGTGGAGAAGAACACCACGGGCACCCTGCCGTCGTCGTCGAGCTGCGCGGACAGCCCGAGCACCCGGTCGGCGAGGGCCTGCACCGTGCCGTCCTTGTAGTACGGCCGCATGGAGCCCGAGTAGTCGACCACGAGGTAGACCGCGGCCCGTAGCCCCTCCAGCCCGTGCTTCACCAGGGACACCCCGGCGCTCTTGTACAGGTCGACCAGCGCGGGCGCCGTCTCCGCCACCTTGCTGGGACTGATCGCGACCATGACCCCTCCGCTCTCCGCAGTCACCGGCGTTCGATATTTTGTTCGCCGCCGTCCCCACCGGCTCAATGATCACCCCTGTTCACTCCGAGGAGCCGGACGTGGAACCCGAATCCACCCTCACCACCTGCTTTCGCCACCCGAAGGTGGAGTCCCACGTCCGCTGCACCCGCTGCGAGCGGTTCATCTGCCCGGACTGCATGCGGGCGGCGGCCGTCGGCCACCAGTGCCCGGAGTGCGTGCGGGAGGGGGCCCGGTCGGTACGGCAGGCGCGGACCGCGTTCGGCGGGCGGATCACGACCGTACCGCTGGTGACGTACGTCCTCATCGGCCTCAACGTGCTCGCCTACGTCGGCGAGTTGGTGCGCCCGGCGATCGTGGACCGGTTCGAGATGCTGGGGGCCGGTCTGGTGGGCCCGGACGGCGGCCACTACGTGTGGCAGGCCGCCTACCCGCCCGACTTCCACGTCGAGGGGGTCGTCGACGGCGAGTGGTACCGGCTGCTGACCGGCGCGTTTCTGCATCTGCCGCCCACCGAGGGCACGTTCGGGATCCTGCACATCGTGATGAACATGGTGTCGCTGTGGAACATCGGCCGTGTGGTCGAGGCCCAGCTGGGCCGGATCCGGTACCTCGCCCTCTATCTGCTCTCGGCGCTCGGCGGCTCGGTCCTCGTGCTGCTGGCCGCGCCCCACGACCCCACGCTCGGCGCGTCCGGCGCGATCTTCGGGCTCGGGGCCGCCTACTACGTGATGGCTCGCCGGCTCGGCGCCGACATGGCCCAGGTCAACCGCTTCATGGCGGGCCTGCTGCTGTGGCTGGTGCTCTCCGCGGCCATGACGTCCTGGGAGGGCCACCTCGGCGGGCTGCTCACCGGAGCCGCGGTCACGCTCGCCTACGCGTACGCTCCCCGGGACGGCCGTCGCGCCCTCGTGCAGGCGGGAGCCTGCGCCGCGCTGCTGGTGCTGCTCGTGGTGTGCGCCTGGGCGAAGGCCGCCGAGCTGACGGGAGCCCAGTGAAACGCGCCGGACTGCTGCTCTTCGCCGCCGTCCCCGTGATCGTCACGGCGTCGGTGTACTTCCTCGCGCCCGAGGACGGCGACGCGAGCCGGGCGGGCCCCGATCTCTCCGCCGCCTACCGGGCGCAGGCGGCCGAGGACACCGAGGACGCCCAGGGTGCCAAGGACTGGGCGGAGCAGTCGGGGGGCTCGGCGAGCTACAAGGTCATCGGCGGTCTCCCGCCGGGCCTCGCGGCGCCCGCGGAGAAGGACCTCGCGCAGCAGCTGGTGGCCAGTGCCGAGAACTCCACCCTCGACTGGCGCAGCGCCTACGCCTACATCGAGGACATCGGTGACGGCCAGGGCTACACGGCCGGCATCATCGGCTTCTGCACCGGCACCAACGACCTGCTCACCCTCGTCGAGGGCTACACGAAGGCCCACCCGGACAACGGCCTCGCGCGCTACCTGCCCGCCCTGCGCGCGGTCGACGGCACGGACTCCCACGAGGGCCTGGACCCGGGCTTCACGGCCGCGTGGAAGGCGGAGGCCCAGGTGCCCGCCTTCCGGAAGGCCCAGGACGCGGCGCGCGACCGCGTCTACTTCGACCCCGCGGTCCGCCTCGCCAAGCTCGACGGGCTCGGCGCCCTCGGCCAGTTCGTCTACTACGACGCCATGGTCTTCCACGGCCCGGGCACCGACGCCACCAGCTTCTACGGGCTGCGCGCACGCGCCCTGCGCAAGGCCGCGAGCCCGACCGGGGGCGGCTCCGAGAAGGCCTACCTGAAGGCCTTCCTGGACATCCGCGAGGACGCCATGCGCACCAAGCACCCCGGCATCGACACCACCCGCGTCGACACCGCGCAACGGCGGTTCCTGGAGGACGGGAACCTGGGCCTGCGGACCCCGCTGGAGTGGCAGGTGTACGGGGAGACGTTCAAGGTGCCGTAGGAGAGGTGCCGTACGAGAAGGTGCCGGAGGAGAAGGTGCCGTACCAGCGCATGCGACGGCGCCCGCCTCGGTCCGGTCGGGGACGTGAGGCGGGCGCCGTCAGTGTTCCGTACGCCTTTGTACGGGACGCTGTGTGAGGGGCCGTCAGGCCCCCCTGGTGACCGTCAGACCATCAGCGAACGGTCCGTCGGCCGGATCGGTGCCGGCAGCTCGCTCGCGCCCGCCAGGAAGCGGTCGCAGCCGCGGGCGGCCGAGCGGCCCTCCGCGATCGCCCACACGATGAGCGACTGGCCGCGGCCGGCGTCACCGGCGACGAACACGCCCGGCACGTTGGTCTGGAAGTCGGCGTCGCGGGCGATGTTGCCGCGCTCGTCGAGCTCCAGGCCGAACTGCTCGACCAGGCCGTTCTCCCGGTCGGTGCCGGTGAAGCCCATGGCGAGGGTGACCAGCTGGGCGGGGATCTTGCGCTCGGTGCCCGGCTTCGGGGTCAGCTTGCCGTCGATGAACTCGACCTCGCTGAGGTGCAGCCACTGGACGTTGCCGTCCTCGTCGCCCTCGAAGTGGGTCGTCGAGACGGAGTAGACCCGCTCGCCGCCCTCCTCGTGCGCGGAGGTGACCTTGTACAGCATGGGGAAGGTCGGCCAGGGCTGGTTGGGGTTCCGCTCCTCGCCCGGCCGGGGCATGATCTCCAGCTGCGTCACCGAGGCCGCGCCCTGGCGGTGGGCGGTGCCCACGCAGTCCGCGCCGGTGTCGCCGCCGCCGATGACGACGACGTGCTTGCCCTCGGCGGAGATCGGGGAGGTGACGTAGTCGCCCTCCTGGACCTTGTTCGCCAGCGGCAGGTACTCCATGGCCTGGTGGATGCCCTTGAGCTCGCGGCCCGGCACCGGCAGGTCACGCGCGGTGGTGGCACCGGCGGCGATCACGACGGCGTCGTACCGCTTCTTCAGGTCGGTCGCCTTGAGGTCGCGGCCGATCTCGATACCGGTACGGAAGCGGGTGCCCTCCGCGCGCATCTGCTCGATACGGCGGTTGATGTGCCGCTTCTCCATCTTGAACTCCGGGATGCCGTACCGGAGGAGGCCTCCGACGCGGTCCGCGCGCTCGTAGACGGCGACGGTGTGACCGGCCCGCGTGAGCTGCTGGGCGGCGGCGAGACCCGCCGGGCCCGAGCCGATCACGGCGACGGTCTTGCCGGACAGGCGCTCGGGGGCCTGCGGCGCGACATCGCCGCTGTCCCACGCCTTGTCGATGATCGAGACCTCGACGTTCTTGATGGTCACGGCCGGCTGGTTGATGCCGAGCACACACGCCGACTCACAGGGAGCCGGGCACAGCCGCCCGGTGAACTCCGGGAAGTTGTTGGTCGCGTGCAGACGCTCCGACGCGGCCGCCCAGTCCTCGCGGTAGGCGTAGTCGTTCCACTCGGGGATGAGGTTCCCGAGCGGACAGCCGTTGTGACAGAACGGGATGCCGCAGTCCATGCAGCGGGACGCCTGCTTCGAGATGATCGGAAGCAGCGAGCCCGGGACGTAGACCTCGTTCCAGTCCTTCAGACGGACGTCGACGGGGCGGGACTTGGCGACCTCGCGGCCGTGGTTCAGGAAGCCCTTCGGGTCAGCCATTGATCGCCGCCTCCATCATCTTCTCGGTGATCTCGGACTCGGAGAGTCCCGCCTGCTCGGCGGCGTCCTTGGCGGCGAGCACTGCCTTGTACGTGCTGGGGATGATCTTGCTGAAGCGGTCCACGGCGGTGTCCCACTCGGCCAGGAGCTTCTCGGCGACCGTGGAGCCGGTCTCCTCCTGGTGGCGGCGCACCACGTCGTGCAGCCACTGCTTGTCGGTGTCGTCGAGCGCCTCGACGGCGTCCACGTTGCCGACGTTGACGTTGTCCTTGTCGAGGTCGATGACGTAGGCGATGCCGCCGGACATGCCGGCCGCGAAGTTGCGACCCGTCTCGCCGAGGACCACCGCGTGACCGCCGGTCATGTACTCGCAGCCGTGGTCGCCCACGCCCTCCGAGACCACCAAGGCGCCGGAGTTGCGGACGCAGAAGCGCTCACCGGTACGACCGCGCAGGAACAGCTCGCCGCCGGTCGCGCCGTAGGCGATGGTGTTGCCGGCGATCGTGGAGTACTCGGCGAGGTGGTCGGCGCCCCGGTCGGGACGGACGATCACCCGGCCGCCGGAGAGGCCCTTGCCGACGTAGTCGTTGGCGTCGCCCTCCAGGCGCAGCGTGACACCGCGCGGCAGGAAGGCACCGAAGGACTGGCCGGCGGAACCGGTGAAGGTGATGTCGATGGTGTCGTCGGGCAGGCCCGCGCCGCCGAACTTCTTCGTCACCTCGTGGCCGAGCATGGTGCCGACCGTGCGGTTGATGTTGCGGACCTTGACCTGGGCGCGGACCGGCTGGGCGTCGGTCGCGGAGTCGGCGGCCAGGGCGTCGGCGGCGAGCTTGATGAGCTCGTTGTCGAGCGCCTTCTCCAGGCCGTGGTCCTGCTCGATCAGCTGGTGGCGCACCGCGCCCTCGGGCAGCTCGGGCACGTGGAACAGCGGCTCCAGGTCCAGGCCCTGTGCCTTCCAGTGGTCGACCGCGCGGGTCACGTCGAGGGTCTCGGCGTGGCCGACGGCCTCCTCGATGGAGCGGAAGCCCAGCTCGGCGAGGATCTCGCGGACCTCTTCGGCGATGAACTTGAAGAAGTTGACGATGTACTCGGCCTTGCCGGAGAACCGGTCGCGCAGGACGGGGTTCTGGGTGGCGATGCCGACCGGGCAGGTGTCCAGGTGGCAGACGCGCATCATGACGCAGCCGGAGACGACGAGCGGCGCGGTCGCGAAACCGAACTCCTCGGCGCCGAGCAGCGCGGCGATGACGACGTCACGTCCGGTCTTGAGCTGGCCGTCGGTCTGGACGACGATCCGGTCGCGCAGACCATTCAAAAGCAACGTCTGCTGGGTCTCGGCGAGGCCCAACTCCCAAGGACCACCCGCGTGCTTCAGGGAGGTCAGCGGGGAGGCACCCGTACCACCGTCGTGGCCGGAGATCAGCACCACGTCCGCGTGCGCCTTGGACACACCCGCCGCGACCGTGCCGACGCCGACCTCCGAGACCAGCTTCACGTGAATCCGCGCCTGCGGGTTCGCGTTCTTCAGGTCGTGGATCAGCTGGGCCAGGTCCTCGATGGAGTAGATGTCGTGGTGCGGCGGCGGGGAGATCAGACCGACACCCGGGGTGGAGTGCCGGGTCTTGGCGACCCACGGGTAGACCTTGTGGCCGGGCAGCTGGCCGCCCTCGCCGGGCTTGGCGCCCTGGGCCATCTTGATCTGGATGTCGTCCGCGTTGACCAGGTACTCGGAGGTCACACCGAAGCGGCCGGAGGCGACCTGCTTGATGGAGGACCGGCGGGCCGGGTCGTAGAGACGGTCCGGGTCCTCGCCGCCCTCACCGGTGTTGGACTTGCCGCCCAGCTGGTTCATGGCGATGGCGAGGGTCTCGTGCGCCTCCTTGGAGATGGAGCCGTACGACATGGCGCCGGTGGAGAAGCGCTTGACGATCTCGGAGACGGGCTCGACCTCGTCGACGGGGATCGACGGGCGGTCCGACTTGAAGCCGAACAGGCCGCGCAGCGTCATGAGCCGCTCGGACTGCTCGTTCACGCGGTCCGTGTACTTCTTGAAGATGTCGTAGCGGTTCGCACGCGTCGAGTGCTGGAGGCGGAAGACCGTCTCCGGGTCGAACAGGTGCGGCTCGCCCTCGCGGCGCCACTGGTACTCGCCGCCTATCTCCAGCGCGCGGTGCGCGGGAGCGATGCCGGAGGCGGGGTACGCCTTGGCGTGCCGGGCGGCGACCTCCTTGGCGATGACGTCGATGCCGACGCCGCCGATCTTGGAGGCGGTCCCGCTGAAGTACTTGGCGACGAAGCCCTCTTCGAGACCGACGGCCTCGAAGACCTGGGCGCCGCGGTAGGAGGCGACGGTGGAGATGCCCATCTTCGACATGACCTTGAGGACACCCTTGCCGAGGGCGTAGATCAGGTTCCGGATGGCCTTCTCGGCCTCGATGTCGGAGAGGAAGGTGCCGGCTCGGACCAGGTCCTCGACGGACTCCATGGCGAGGTACGGGTTCACGGCCGCGGCGCCGAAGCCGATCAGCAGCGCGACGTGGTGGACCTCGCGGACGTCACCGGCCTCGACCAGCAGGCCCACTTCGGTGCGCTGCTTGGTGCGGATGAGGTGGTGGTGGACGGCCGCGGTGAGCAGCAGCGACGGGATCGGCGCGTGCTCGGCGTCGGAGTGGCGGTCCGAGAGGACGATCAGCCGGGCGCCGTTGTCGATGGCCGCGTCGGCCTCGGCGCAGATCTCCTCGATGCGGGCGGCGAGGGCGTCGCCGCCGCCGGAGACCCGGTACAGGCCGGACAGGGTCGCGGCCTTGAAGCCGGGCATGTCGCCGTCGGCGTTGATGTGGATGAGCTTGGCCAGCTCGTCGTTGTCGATCACCGGGAAGGGCAGGGTGACCGTACGGCAGGACGCGGCGCTCGGCTCCAGCAGGTTGCCCTGCGGGCCCAGCGAGGAGCGCAGGGAGGTGACCAGCTCTTCGCGGATCGCGTCCAGCGGCGGGTTGGTGACCTGCGCGAACAGCTGGGTGAAGTAGTCGAAGAGCAGCCGGGGGCGCGAGGAGAGCGCGGCGATGGGTGAGTCGGTGCCCATCGAACCGATGGGCTCGGCACCGGCCTTGGCCATCGGGGCGAGGATGACGCGCAGCTCCTCCTCGGTGTAACCGAAGGTCTGCTGGCGGCGGGTGACCGAGGCGTGGGTGTGCACGATGTGCTCGCGCTCGGGCAGGTCGGAGAGCTCGATCTCCCCGGCCTCCAGCCACTCGGCGTAGGGCTGCTCGGCGGCGAGGGCGGCCTTGATCTCGTCGTCCTCGATGATGCGGTGCTCGACGGTGTCGACGAGGAACATCCGGCCCGGCTGGAGACGGCCCTTGCGGACCACCTTGGCGGGGTCGATGTCGAGGACGCCGACCTCGGAGCCGAGGACGACGAGGCCGTCGTCGGTGACCCAGTAGCGGCCGGGGCGGAGGCCGTTGCGGTCGAGGACCGCGCCGACCTGCTTGCCGTCGGTGAAGGTGACACAGGCCGGGCCGTCCCAGGGCTCCATCATCGTGGAGTGGAACTCGTAGAACGCGCGGCGGGCGGGCTCCATGGAGTCGTGGTTCTCCCACGCCTCCGGGATCATCATGAGCACGGAGTGCGGCAGTGAACGGCCGCCCAGGTGCAGGAGTTCGAGGACCTCGTCGAAGGACGCCGAGTCGGAGGCGTCCGGCGTGCAGATCGGGAAGATCCGCTCCAGGTCCTTGCCCTCGCCTCCGAAGAGGTCGGAGACCAGCTGGGACTCGCGGGCGACCATCCAGTTGCGGTTGCCCTTGACGGTGTTGATCTCACCGTTGTGCGCGACGAAGCGGTACGGGTGGGCGAGCGGCCACGACGGGAAGGTGTTCGTGGAGAACCGGGAGTGCACGAGCGCGATCGCGGAGGCGAAGCGGCGGTCGGACAGGTCCGGGAAGAAGGGCTCCAGCTGACCGGTGGTCAGCATGCCCTTGTAGACGATGGTCCGCGCCGACAGCGACGGGAAGTACACGTCGACCTCGCGCTCGGCGCGCTTGCGCAGCACGAAGGCCTTGCGGTCGAGGTCGATGCCCTCCGAGGAACCGTCGGTCACGAAGACCTGGCGGAAGGCGGGCATCGTGGAGCGGGCCGTGGCACCCAGCAGCTCGGGGGCGACCGGGACCTCGCGCCAGCCGAGAACCGTCAGTCCCTCGTCCGCGGCGATCGTCTCGATCTTCGAGACGGCGTCCTCGGTGCCCTCCTCGGGCAGGAAGGCGATACCGACGGCGTACGCACCGGCCGCGGGCAGCTCGAAGCCGGCGACCTCGCGGAAGAAGGCGTCCGGAACCTGGGACAGGATGCCCGCGCCGTCACCCGAGTCGGGCTCGGAGCCGGTGGCACCGCGGTGCTCCAGGTTGCGCAGAACCGTGAGCGCCTGCTCGACCAGCGCATGGCTCGCCTCGCCGGTGAGGGTGGCCACGAAACCGACGCCACAGGCGTCCTTCTCGTTGCGGGGGTCGTACATACCCTGCGCAGCAGGGCGAGCATCCATGAACGACCACTTCTGGCCATTCGTGGAGTGCTGGGACGGCTGGCGCGGCGTACGCATCGGCTCTCCCGTCGTCGTCAATTGGCATATTCAGCTTGCCGAGGGACGACGTTGGCCCTCTGCGTGAGTGCAAAATTTCGTGCAGGTTACATGATGGAGCGGATCTCGGGAACCGGATACTCCGTTCCAACATGCGGACGCCACGCGGTGCGAGGGGGGTGCCGCACACGTGGCTTGAAGTATGTGGGGGTCGAGCCGGACTGATCGGTCAGATCCTTGTCCGTCGACCCAGGAGGCGGGGAAGGCGTCGTCGCCGACCCCGCGGGTGCGCCGCAAGCGTCATTGCCCACAGTGCTTACGGCTCATGCCCAGTGGTCATGCAGTCGAAACCAGCGAGTAACGGCTACTTATGCGGCCCAACGCATAAGTAGCAGCCGACCTATCCTACGGCCGTTCCGAACAAACTGCCCAGGGCGTACGTCACACCGGCCGCCGCACCTCCCAGGGCGAGCTGCCGCAGTCCGCTGTACCACCAGGTCCGCGCGGTCACCCTGGCCACGACGGCACCGCACGCGAACAGCCCGAACAGGGCGAGCAGCAGGGCGGGCCAGAGCGCGGTCGCGCCGAGCAGATACGGCAGTACGGGGAGCAGGGCGCCCAGCGCGAAGGAGCCGAAGCTGGAGACGGCGGCGACGAGCGGCGAGGGCAGGTCGCCGGGATCGATGCCCAGCTCCTCGCGGGCGTGGATCTCCAGGGCCTGCTCGGGGTCCTTGGAGAGTTGCCGGGCGACCTCGCGCGCCAGCTCCGGCTCGACACCCCGCCCTTCGTACAGGGCCGCGAGCTCGGCCTCCTCGTCCTGCGGGTGCCGGCGCAGCTCGCGCCGCTCGACGTCCAGCTCGGCCTCGACCAGCTCACGCTGGGAGGCGACGGAGGTGTACTCACCGGCGGCCATCGAGAAGGCACCGGCGGCGAGCCCCGCGAGTCCGGTCAGCACGATGGTGTGCTGACCGACGGCTCCACCGGCGACACCGGTCATCAGGGCGAGGTTGGAGACCAGTCCGTCCATGGCCCCGAAGACGGCGGGCCGGAGCCAGCCGCCGTTGACGTCCCGGTGCGTGTGGTTGTCGCGGTGCGCCTCGTGCAGTGGCGCCTCGATGTCGATGATGGCCATTCCGGTCCCCCAGGGAAGCTAAGCCAAAGCTAACTTTGGACACGTTCTAATTCTCAACAACGCCCACAGTACGTCGGCTCATTCCCGTCCGCCAGCAAGGAAAGGCTGGGCTAACCTGCGGTTTTACCATCGAGCGCTCATTCGATAGCGCGGCTGCACAGATGTCGACCGGGTGACGTTGCGGGCCAGGAGGCTCCGGTCAACCGCCGATGGTGGGACACATCCGCGAAAGGTGTCTCAGCAAAAGGTGTCTCTGTGGAAAGGCCCGCGTATGACATCGATCGCCTGCGTTCCCCCGGTCCCCGCGCCCCAGGGCGCCGCCGAACTCCGCGAGCGGGCCCGCGGCGCCCTGCTGGGCCTGGCGGTCGGGGACGCCCTCGGCGCCCCCGCCGAGAACCTGAAGCCGTCGCAGATCCGGGACCGCTGGGGCCGTATCGAGGGCTTCGTGGCCGAGACCCCGTCGGGCACGGACGACACGGAGTACACGATCTTCTCGGGGCTGCTGCTGGCCCGGCACGGCTCGGCCCTCACCCCCGCCCATGTGGAGGGGGCCTGGCACGAATGGATCGCGGACCGCGACGAGGGCCCGTTCCGGGGCGCCGGTTTCAGCGAGCGGGGCACGCTGGAGAACCTCCGCCGGGGCCTCGCGGCCCCCATCTCGGCCCAGCACCGGCACGCCTGGAGCGACGGACTGGCCATGCGCGCGGCCCCCTTCGGCGTCTTCGCGGCGGGCCGCCCCGCCGAGGCGGCCCGGCTGGTGGCGATCGACGGCTCCGTGAGCCATGACGGCGAGGGCATCTACGGCGGCCAGGCGGTCGCCGCGGGAGTGGCGGCGGCGATGGCAGGGGCCCCGACGATCGCCGTCGTCGCCTCCGCGCTGGCGGTGATCCCGGACGACAGCTGGACGGCGAGGTCCCTGCGCAGGGCGGTGGCGGTGGCCCACCGGGGCGAGAAGGCGGTCCGCTCCGCGGTGGTGATCGGCGGCTACCCGTGGACCGACCTGGCCCCGGAGGCGGTGGCCCTCGCCTTCGGCGCGTACGCGGCGGCCGACGGCGACTTCCGCGAGGCGGTCCTGACGGCGGTGAACATGGGAAGGGACGCGGACACGACGGCAGCGGTGGCGGGAGCGCTGGCGGGCGCGACGCGGGGGGTGTCGGCGATCCCGGCCGCCTGGGCCACGGCCATCGGCCCGGCGAGAGGCAGCTGCCTCCCGTCGATGGCGGGCCGACACGTACTGGACGTGGCGGACCTGCTGGTACAGAGCACCGGGCCGGAGGCCACCTCATGACACCACCGCTCCCCTGGGACGAACCGACGACACTGACGGCACCGCCGAAGGAAGCCGCCGACGGCGAATTCGCCCCACAAGGGCCACCCGCACCCGACGACGAAAGCGAAACGGGTGGTTCGGGTGGGAACACAAGAGCCGAAGCCGAGGCGGGCAGAACCGTCGGCCTCCTGCTGGGCCTGGCCGCAGGCGACGCCGCCGGCTGGCCCTCAGCCCGCCACCGAGCCACCCGCCTCCCCGACTGGACCCGCCGCCTCACCCGCGAACTGGACACCTTCGCCGAGCAGAACGCCACCACCACCCTCCCCGTCCCCATCGCCCTCAACCAACCCCCCGACCCCCTCCGCCTCGGCCCCTCCGACGACGCCGAATGGGCGGCCCTCACCGCCGAGGCCCTCCTCAGAGCAGCCGACGGCACCGCCCTCGGCGACCTCCCCCGGGACCGCCGTACGAGAACCGCGATCGACCTCACCTGGAACGCCCTCGCCGACGAAGTGGCCGCCGCGACGGACAAGGCCCCGGAGATCGAGTCCGCCGAGATCCCCCTGCGCGCCCGCATCTCCGTACGCGCGGGACTCGGCAACCTCGCCACCGGCCTGCGCCCACCCGCCACCGGCCACGACAACCCCCACTACTTCGACGACGCGGCCTGCGTCCGGGCCTGTGTCCTCGCCGTCGCCCACCCCGGCGCCCCCCGACTCGCCGCCGACCTGGCCGAGTTCGACGCCCGCTACACCCAGGACGGCGACGGAGTGCACGGCGCCCGGGCGATGGCGGCGGCCGTCTCCCTCGCCCTGACGGGAGCGACCGTGGAGACCTGCGTGTCCGCCGCCCTCGCCGAACTCCCCGCCCAGACGGAGATCGGCCGCAACGCCCGCCACGCCCTGCACCTCGCCCAGTCCGCCGACAGCGCCTTCGCCCTGATCCCCGCCCTGGAACACGACATCGTCGACCACGTCTACAGCTACGGCATCGCGGCCGCCGAGACCGTCCCCGTGGCGCTCGCCCTGGCCACCGCCGCGCAGGGCCGGATCGCGGAGGCGATCCCCGCGGCCGCCTGTCTGTCCCGGGTCGCGGACTCTGCCCCGGCCCTGGTCGGCGCCCTGACCGGCGCGCTGGGAGGCAGCGGATCGATCCCCGCCACCTGGCAGGCCGCCTGCCGCACGCTCTCCGGCTGCGCCCTCCCCCGCCTCACCGGCACGGACCTCGTGGAACTCGCCGGACTCCTGGAAGCCGCACAACAACCCCTCCCAGGAGGATGATTCCGGGCATGACGCCCAAAAACCAAGAAAGCAGTCTTGAGGAACGGATCACCGGAGCCCTTGTGGGCGCGGCGGTGGGCGACGCCCTCGGCGGCCCCGTCGAGGGCTACTCCCCCGAGCAGATCCTCGAGCGCCACGCCGGCCGCGTCCACGGCATCGTCGGTCCCTGGAACGGCGAGGACTGGCGCACCGCCCGCCCCATCGCGCCGTACCACAAGGGCGACGGCCACGTCACCGACGACACCTTGATGACCCACGCCCTGATCAGGGTCTACGACCGGGTCGGGGACCACCTGGACGCCTACGCGGTCGCCGACCACCTGGTCCCCGACCTGATGACGACCCCGCGCTGGATCCCCGAACTGGAGGCGGAGGCCCTCCCCCTGCACCGCCTCTTCCTCGCGGAGAAATGGCTGGTCACCCGCCTCCACTACGGCCATGTCGATCCCCGGGAAGCGGGCGTCGGCAACATCGTCAACTGCGGTGCGGCGATGTACATGGCCCCGGTCGGCCTCGTCAACGCGGCGAACCCGGCCGCCGCCTACGCCGAGGCCCTGGACGTCGCGGGCGCCCACCAGTCGTCGTACGGCAGGGAGGCGGCGGGCGTGTTCGCGGCGGCCGTGGCGGCGGCGAGCACCCCGGGCGCCACCCCCGACTCGGTCGTCGCGGCCTGTCTGTCGCTCGCCAAGGACGGCACCCGCACCGCCGTCGAGAAGGTCTGCGAAGTGGCGTCCCGGCACACGGACTTCGAGTCGGCGCTACGGCCGCTGCGCGCGGCGGTGTCCCCCTACGACACCGTCGGCGACGACTACCGCGCCCCCTCGCTCGGTGCCCGCCGTCCCTCGCGCGTGCACGCGATCGAGGAACTGCCGGTGGCGCTGGCCATGTTGGTCGTGGCCGGCGGCGACTACCGGCACGCGGTCCTCGGCGCGGTGAACTACGGCAGGGACTGCGACTCGATCGCCACGATGGCGGGCGCGCTGGCGGGTGCCCTGGGCGACCCCGTCCCGGACGACTGGGCCAAGAAGGTCGCGGAGGCCAGCCGCCTGGACCTCTGGGGTCCGGCGACGACCCTGACCGCCGTCACCCGGCAGATCTTCGAACAGGACGTACGCCGTCGCCGGGCCCACGAGTCGGCCTTCACCGCGCTCGGAGGCCCGAGATGCTCCGACTGACCTGGGTCCAGCCGGAGGACCTGGTCGGCCACGAACTCCGCCAGGCGCGCCAGGACGGCCGGGAGCCGTCGGCGATCGCGGCCCGGTGGAAGGCGGCCGGTGGCGCGGAGGCGCCGATCCGGGCGGGTGCCTCTGCCGAACCCGCGACCAGGTACCTGCGGCAGCTCGCGGAGGACCTCCTGGACGAACTGGCGGACCTGCCGAGCAGGTTGGCGGACGACGAACCCACCGACCTCGCGAGCATCAGGGCCCGCTGCCCGGCGTGGCCGTCGCCCGCCCCGGCCGCGCTCACCCGGTCCGCGCTGGAAGCCGCCTGGCTGGGGCGGGCCGTCGGCTGCCTCCTCGGCAAGCCGGTGGAGAAGCTCCCCCTGGAGGCCATCCGTGAACTCGCCCGCCGCACCGGCAACTGGCCCCTGAGGACCTACTTCACGGCGAAGGGCGTCCCCGCGGACCTCCTCGCCGCGCACCCCTGGAACCGCCGCTCGGCCGCCACCTCCCTCGCCGAGAACATCGACGGCATGCCCGAGGACGACGACCTCAACTACCCCTTGCTGAACCTGCTGTTGCTGCAACGCCACGGCCGGGACTTCAGCACCGCGGACGTGGCGAGGCTCTGGCTCGACGAGCTCCCCGCGGGCCGCACCTTCACCGCGGAACGCCTCGCCTACCGCAACCTCCTGGAGGGCCTGGAACCCCCGCGGACCGCCCGCCACCGCAACCCCTTCCGCGAATGGATCGGCGCCCTGATCCGCGCCGACGTCCACGGCTGGACCAACCCCGGCGACCCGGCCGCGGCCGCCGCACAGGCCCACCGGGACGCCACCCTCACCCACACCGCGAACGGCGTCTACGCGGCGATGTTCACGGCGGCGGTGATCGCGCAGGCGGCGGTGACCCCGGACGTCCACGCCTGTCTGAGCACCGGACTCACCGTGATCCCCCCGGCCTCCCGCCTGGCCGGGGCGATCACCCACGCGATCGGGCTGGCCCGGCGGCACGCGGACTTCGACACGGTCGTGGACGAACTCCACGCCACCCACGCCGGGACCCACCACTGGGTCCACGCGATCCCCAACACCGCTCTCGTCGCCGCCGCCCTCACCCACGCGCACGGCGACTTCACCGGCTCCGTGTCCCGGGCGGTGGGCGGCGGCTGGGACACCGACTCCAACGGTGCCACGACCGGCAGCATCGCCGCCCTGCTGACCGGCTCCCCCGAACGCCTCCCCGACCACTGGACCGCGCCCCTCAAGAACCGGCTCGCCACCTCCGTCGCCGACTTCAACGGGGTCGGCTTCGACACCCTGGCCCACCTCACCCACCGGGAGGCTGCTCGCCCATGAACCGCATCGCCCACCGGGAGGCTGCTCAGCCATGACCCACATCGCCGTCCTCGGCAGCACGAACATGGACCTGGTCGCCTACGTCGAGAAGGCACCCCGGCGCGGAGAGACCGTCACCGGCAGGGAGTTCCGGACGATCCCCGGCGGCAAGGGCGCCAACCAGGCGATCGCCGCGGCCCGCGCCGGTGCCACCGTCTCGATGATCGGCGCGGTCGGCAACGACGGCTTCGGCCCCCGGCTGCGCTCCACCCTGGAGCACTCCGGCGTCACCACCGACCACCTGCGCACCGTCGAGGGCCCCACCGGCACCGCGCACATCGTCGTGGACGACGAGGGCGGCAACGCGATCGTCGTCGTCCCCGGCGCCAACGGCACCGTCGACCACCTCGTCCCCGGCGACGAGGGCCTGATCGCCTCCGCCGACGCCCTGCTCCTGCAACTGGAGATCCCCCTGGAGGCGGTCCTGGCCGGCGCCGAGACCGCCCGCGCGCACGGCGTCCGGACGATCCTGACACCCGCCCCGGCCCGGCCGCTGCCTCCCGAACTCCTCGCCGCCACCGACCTGTTGGTCCCCAACGAGTACGAGGCGGCCACCCTGACCGGTATCGTCGACCCGTTCGCCGCGGGCGCCGCCCTCCTCGACCGGGTCCCCCGGGTGGTGATCACCCTCGGCGCGGCCGGCAGCCTCTACCTGACCCGGGACGCCGAACCCCTCGCCGTCCCCGCGCCCCGGGTCACCGCGGTGGACTCCACGGGCGCCGGCGACACCTTCGTCGGCGCGCTCGCGGTCGCCCTCGGCGAGGAACGCCCGATCCGGGAGGCGATGGCCTGGGCCGCCGCGGCGGCCGCCCTCTCCGTCCAGCGGGAAGGCGCCTCGGCGTCGATGCCCTACCGCTCCGAGATCGAGGCCCGGTACACGTCATGACCGAGACCCCCCTCAAGGGCCTGCGCGTGCTCGACGCGGCCACCCTCTTCGCCGGTCCCCTCGCCGCCACCATGCTCGGCGACTTCGGCGCGGAGGTCGTCAAGATCGAGCATCCGACGAAGCCCGACCCCTCCCGTGGCCACGGCCCCTCGAAGGACGGCATCGGCCTGTGGTGGAAGCTGCTGGGCCGCAACAAGCGAAACATCACCCTCGACCTGTCGAAGCCGGGCGGACGTGGCACCTTCCTCAAGCTGGCCGGGACGGCGGACGTCGTCATCGAGAACTTCCGTCCCGGCACCCTGGAGAAGTGGGACCTCGGCTGGCCGGAGCTGTCCGCCGTCAACCCCCGTCTGGTCCTCGCCCGTGTCACCGCGTTCGGCCAGTTCGGCCCCTACTCCCGCCGCCCCGGCTTCGGCACCCTCGCCGAGGCGATGAGCGGCTTCGCGGCGATCACCGGCGAACCGGACGCGCCCCCGGTCCTGCCGCCCTTCGGCCTCGCCGACTCGATCGCGGGTCTGGCCACGGCGTACGCGGTGATGACGGCCCTCGCGGCCCGCGACCGCACCGGCGAGGGCCAGGTCGTCGACATGGCGATCATCGAGCCGATCCTGGCGGCCCTCGGACCCCAGCCCACCTGGTACGACCAGCTCGGTCACGTCCAGGAGCGCACCGGCAACCGCTCCGCCAACAACGCCCCGCGCAACACCTACCGCACCGCCGACGGCACCTGGGTCGCCGTCTCCACCTCGGCCCAGTCGATCGCGGAACGGGTGATGCACCTGGTCGGCCGCCCGGAGCTGATCGACGAGCCGTGGTTCGCGACGGGCGCGCAGCGGGCGGAACACGCCGACGTCCTCGACGCGGCGGTCGGTTCCTGGATCGCCGCACGCACCCGCACCGATGTCCTCGCGGCCTTCGAGAAGGCGGAGGCGGCCATCGCTCCCGTCCAGGACATCCGGGACGTGATGGCCGACCCGCAGTACCAGGCCCTCGGCACCGTCACCACCGTCGACGACCCCGAGCTCGGCCCGCTGCGCATGCAGAACGTCCTGTTCCGGCTCTCCTCGACCCCCGGCGCGATCCGCTGGGCGGGCCGCCCGCACGGCGCGGACACCGACGAGGTCCTGACGGAACTGGGCCTGACCGAGGCCGAGTTGAGGGCCCTGCGTACGGAGGGCGCCCTGTGAGACCGCACCCCCTCACCTGGCTCTACGTCCCCGGCGACCGCCCCCACGTCGTGGACAAGGCGCTGGGCTGCGGCGCCGACGTCGTGGTGATCGACCTGGAGGACGCGGTCGCCCCCGACCGCAAGGCGTACGCCCGCGAGGCGACGGCGGAACGCCTCACCGACCCCCAGCCGATGCCGGTCCACGTCCGCGTGAACGCCGTCGACACCCCCCTGGCGGCAGCCGACCTGGCGGCGCTCGCTCCCCTGGCCGGCCTCTCGGCCCTCCGCCTGCCCAAGGTCACCTCCCCGGCCCAGCTCACCCGCGTCGCCGAGACGACGGCACCGGCCGGGAAGGGCGCCCCACCCCTGTACGCCCTGCTGGAATCGGCCCTGGGCGTCGAGCGCGCCTACGACATCGCGCTCGCCCACCCCGCCCTGCGGGGCCTCGCGCTCGGCGAGGCGGATCTACGGGCCGATCTGGGCGTACGGCACGACGCGGGCCTGGACTGGTCCCGCTCCCGGGTGATCGTGGCGGCCCGAGCGGCGGCGCTGCCTCCCCCGCCCCAGTCGGTGCACCCCGACACCCGGGACCTGGAGGGCCTGAGAGCCTCCTGCGCACACGGCCGCACCCTCGGCTTCCTGGGCCGGGCCGCCATCCACCCCCGCCAGCTCCCGGTCATCGAGCGCGCCTACCTCCCCACCGAGGAGGAGATCGAGCTGGCGCAGTCCATCCTCGCGGCGGCACAGACCGACCCGGGAGCCCAGACCCTCCCGAACGGCACGTTCATCGACACGGCGGTGACAGCCCAGGCCCACCGGACCCTCTCGCTGACCCACCGCTCCTGACACACCGCTCCTGACACACGACGAGGGCGCCCCGGAATCCCGGGGCGCCCTCGTCGTCGTACAGGCGACCGTCAGGTCTTCTTCGCCGACTCGGCCGCGTCCGCATCGGCGTCGGCCTCGGCCTCAGTCCCGTCAGCGTCGGCCTTGTCCCCGTCGGCGGCGGCCTTGTCGGAGTCGGCCGCGGTCTTCTCGTCGCCGTCGGCCTTCTCGCCCTCTTCGCCCTCACCGTCGGCGGCACCGGGCTCGACGACTGCCTCGCGGCCCGGGCGCTTCTTCGCCGACACCACGATGTAGGTCACCGCGAGCAGGAACACGATGATCGCGGTCCAGACGTTGAGCCGGACCCCGAGGATGTGGTGGGCGTCGTCGATGCGCATGTACTCGATCCAGCCGCGCCCCGCGCAGTACGCGGCGACGTACAGCGCGAACGCCCGTCCGTGGCCCAGCTTGAAGCGGCGGTCGGCCCAGATGACGAGCAGGGCGACGCCGATGCACCACAGCGACTCGTACAGGAACGTCGGGTGGTAGTAGCCCGGCACCCGGCCGTCCGTCGAGGACGTGATGTGCAGGGCCCACGGCAGGTCGGTCGGCTTGCCGTACAGCTCCTGGTTGAACCAGTTGCCCCAGCGGCCGATGGCCTGCGCGAGGGCGATGCCGGGCGCGATGGCGTCGGCGTAGGCGGGCAGCGGGATGCCACGGCGACGGCAGCCGATCCAGGCGCCGACCGCTCCGAGCGCGATCGCGCCCCAGATGCCGAGGCCGCCCTCCCAGACCTTGAAGGCGTCCACCCAGTCACGGCCCTCGCTGAAGTACAGCTCGTAGTCCGTGATCACGTGGTAGAGGCGGCCGCCGAGCAGTCCGAACGGCACGGCCCAGACAGCGATGTCGGCCACCGTGCCGACCCGCCCGCCACGGGCGACCCAGCGTTTGTTGCCGAGCCAGACGGCTACGAAGACGCCGATGATGATGCAGAACGCGTAGCCACGCAGCGGGATGGGACCGAGGTGGATCACCCCGCGCGACGGGCTGGGAATGTAGGCAAGTTCCATGGCAGGGTCGACGCTACCCTGCCGGGCCGGGCCCACGGCAGGCGGCCCGGCAACGGGTCCATAACAGGGGGGCCTGAAATCCTTACCCCTTGGCGGCTTCCTGTACCTGCTGCCTGAGCTTCGCCGGGGTCATGGTCTGATCCTGGTAGATGTTCTTGCCGTTCAGCAGAACCGTCGGCGTACCGCTGAAGCCGCCGTTGCGGAAAGCCGCCGCGGACTTGTCGACCCAGCTGTCGTGGGTGCCCTTCTCGACACACGTACGGAACGCGGGGGTGTCCAGTCCGTCGACCTTCTTCGCCAGTTCGAGCAGTTTCGCGTTCTCGGCGTAGTCGTCGCTGGTCTCCTCGGGCTGGTTCTCGTAGAGCACGTCGTGGTACTCCGGGAACTTCCCCGCGTCCTGGGCGCAGGCTGCGGCATTGGCCGCGGTGCGGGAGCCGGTGCCGCCCATGTTGCCGTCGATGATGGTCGCCAGGTGGTACTCGACCTTGAGCTCGCCGGAGCCGGTGAGTTCGTGGATCACCGGGCGGTACGCCGTCTCGAAGGCCTTGCAGGCCGGGCAGCGGAAGTCCTCGTAGACGACGAGCGTGGACTTGGCGCCCTCCTCGCCGACCGGGATGGCGAGGCTGTCCTGGCCGTTGGCCCCCGAGGGTGCCACCACCGGGCCAGAGGAGTCCTTGGTGTCCTTTCCGGAGTTCGCCGCGACCACGCCGATCACCGCGGCCAGCCCCAGGACGCACACCACGCTCGCGCCCACGATCAGCACCCGGCGCCGCTTCTCCGCGGACTTCTGCTTCGCGCGCTCCTCCGCCAGCCGCTCCCGGGCGGTGCGCTTTCCCTCACGGTTCTTCTCACTCACACCCGCAGAACGAACCGGGGAGGCGCACCGCGCCTCCCCGGCCCCAGGTCCACCCGTTCGAGTGACCGAACCTTCCGTCACGCCATGACGGGCGTGGTGTGCCTACGCCTGTCGGCGCACGCCCTTGGCCAGCTCGGCGGCGAGTTCACGGACGCCCTCGACTCCGGCCTTGTCGTCCGGCGCGTCCAGCATGCGCTTCACGAAGGCCGAGCCGACGATCACACCGTCGGCGAAGCCGGCCACCTCGGCGGCCTGCCGCGCGTTGGAGACGCCGAGCCCGACGCAGACGGGCAGGTCGCTCCCGGTGGCCCGGGTGCGCTCGACGAGGTCCTGCGCCTGGGCGCCCACCGACTCACGCGTCCCGGTGACGCCCATCAGCGAGGCGGCGTACACGAACCCGCTGCCCGCCGCGGTGATCTCGGCGAGCCGCGCGTCCTTGCTGCTGGGCGCGACGACGAAGACGGTGGCGAGCCCGTGCTTCTGCGCGTGCTCCCGCCACAGCGCCGACTCCTGCACGGGCAGGTCGGGCAGGATGCAGCCGGCGCCCCCCGCTTCCGCCAGCTCGGCGGTGAAGCGCTCGACGCCGTAGCGGTCGATGGGGTTCCAGTACGTCATCACGAGCACCGGCTTCCCGGTGGCCTCGTGGGCCTCCTTGACCGTGCGCATGACGTCCGCGATCTTGACGCCGCCGCGCAGGGCGATGTCGTCGGCGGTCTGGATGACGGGACCGTCGAGGACGGGGTCGCTGTGCGGCAGACCGACCTCGACGACGTCCGCGCCGCCGTCGAAGACGGCCTTGATCGCCTCGATGCCGCCGTCCACGGTCGGGAACCCGGCCGGGAGGTAGGCGATGAGCGCGGACCGGCCCTCGGCCCTGGCGGCGGCGAGGGTCTCGGACAGCAGTTGGATGTTCCCGCTCACTTGGCGTCCCCCTCGATCTCCGCGCCGGTGCCGGCCTCGTCCGCGGCGACGGCCGCGTCCGTGTCGTAGAGGCCGAAGTAGCGTGCGGCGGTGTCCATGTCCTTGTCGCCGCGGCCGGACAGGTTGACGACGATCAGCCCGTCCTCGCCGAGCTCCCTGCCGACCTCCAGCGCGCCGGCCAGCGCGTGGGCGCTCTCGATGGCCGGGATGATGCCCTCGGTGCGGGAGAGCAGGCGCAGGGCCTGCATGGCCGCGTCGTCGGTGACCGCGCGGTACTCACCGCGGCCGGAGTCCTTGAGGTAGGAGTGCTCGGGGCCGATGCCCGGGTAGTCCAGACCGGCCGAGATGGAGTACGGCTCGGTGATCTGGCCTTCCTCGTCCTGGAGGACGTAGGAGCGGGAGCCGTGCAGGATGCCGGGCTCGCCCGCGGTGAGGGTGGCCGCGTGCTCGCCGGTCTCCACACCGTGCCCGGCGGGCTCGCAGCCGATGAGGCGTACGGCCGTGTCGGGGATGAAGGCGTGGAAGAGGCCGATGGCGTTGGAGCCGCCGCCGACGCAGGCGACGGCCGCGTCGGGAAGCCGCCCCGCCCGCTCCAGGAGCTGGCGGCGGGCCTCGACGCCGATCACGCGGTGGAAGTCGCGGACCATCGCCGGGAAGGGGTGCGGGCCCGCCACGGTGCCGAAGAGGTAGTGCGTGCGGTCGACGTTGGCGACCCAGTCGCGGAACGCCTCGTTGATGGCGTCCTTGAGGGTGCGCGAACCCGACTTCACCGCGATGACCTCGGCGCCGAGCATGCGCATCCGGGCCACGTTGAGGGCCTGGCGCTGGGTGTCGATCTCGCCCATGTAGATCGTGCACTCGAGGCCGAACAGCGCGCAGGCGGTGGCCGTGGCGACGCCGTGCTGGCCGGCGCCGGTCTCGGCGATCACGCGGGTCTTGCCCATGCGCTTGGTGAGCAGGGCCTGA
Source organism: Streptomyces sp. LS-MS-L19 (assembly GCF_058382285.1). NCBI lineage: Bacteria > Bacillati > Actinomycetota > Actinomycetes > Kitasatosporales > Streptomycetaceae > Streptomyces > Streptomyces sp. LS-MS-L19. The sequence continues at coordinate 2,515,812 of NZ_JBYCLL010000001.1, forward strand.
CCGAGGACGTTGTTGATCTTGTGGGAGCCGGTGTGGTTGAGGTCTTCCCGCTTGAGGAAGATCCGTGCGCCGCCGGCGTGCTCCGCGAAGCGGGGGACTTCGGTGAGTGCCGAAGGGCGTCCCGTGTAGTTCACGAGCAGGTCGTCGAGCTCGCGGGCGAACTCGGGGTCGTGCTTGGCCTTGTCGTACTCCACGGCGACCTCGTCGACTGCGGCGACGAGGGCCTCCGGGATGAACTTGCCGCCGAACGCGCCGAAGTAGCCTTCGGGGCTGGGGACTTGACCCTCGGGGTCAGGGATGAAGAACTCGCTGGGCATGACTGAACCTCACGGTGAGTTTGGAAATACCTGATCGCCGTGGGGGCGGGGTGTGTCCGACGGCTGACGGCCGCCTGTGGCTTGTCGCGCAGTTCCCCGCGCCCCTAAAGGGCGCGCTGCCATCGACGGCCGTTCACCTGCCCAGGTTCGTCGCCGATGACGTACCTCACCCTGCGGCCGTGCACCCTTCGCGCGGGTGCGCGGCAGCCCCGTGGACGGCAACCGCGCGCGAGGCGCGCGTGCCGGTCCGCGGTCGTCAGAGTGAGAGTCATCGGCAGCACCCTACCCGGTGATCAGCCGCGGCCGTGCCGCAATGCCGGGTGCTCGCCCGCCGCCACCAGGTCCGCGACCGCCGTCTTCGGGTCCTTGCCCGTGACCAGGGACTCGCCGACCAGGACCGCGTCGGCGCCGGCGTTGGCGTAGGCGATCAGGTCGTGGGGGCCGCGGACGCCGGACTCGGCGATCTTGACCAGGTTGGCGGGGATCTCGGGAGCGACGCGCTCGAAGGTGCCGCGGTCGACCTCGAGGGTCTTGAGGTTACGCGCGTTGACGCCGATGACCTTCGCTCCGGCGTCCACCGCCCGCTCGACCTCGTCCTCGTCGTGGACCTCGACGAGCGGGGTGAGACCGATGGACTCGGCGCGCTCGATCAGGGACTCCAGGGCGGGCTGCTCCAGGGCCGCGACGATGAGCAGCGCGAGGTCGGCGCCGTAGGCCCGGGCCTCCCAGAGCTGGTACGACGTGACGATGAAGTCCTTGCGCAGGACCGGGATGTCCACGCGCGCGCGGACGGCCTCCAGGTCGGCCAGCGAGCCGCCGAAGCGGCGCTGTTCGGTGAGGACGGAGATGACGGCCGCGCCGCCCGCCTCGTAGTCCGCGGCCAGCCCGGCAGGGTCGGCGATCGCGGCCAGCGCGCCCTTGGAGGGGCTGGAGCGCTTGACCTCGCAGATGACCTTGACGCCGTCGCCACGGAGGGCGGCCACGCCGTCCTTGGCGGCGGGAGCCTTCGCAGCGCGCTCCTTGAGCTCGTCGAGGCTGACGCGCGCCTGCCGTTCCGCGAGGTCGGCACGGACTCCGTCGATGATCTCGTCGAGCACACTCACGCGAGCGGCCCCCTTCCAGACGGTTGACAGTTCCAGCGACCGATGAAAACAGTGGTCACTGCGATGGTATCCGCAGGAGGGCGTAGGCCTCGCATCCGGTTGACGCCGTTCCCACTACCTGGACATTCACCAGTTGATCAAGGATGAAGCCAGCCACCGAACGGCAGGTTCCGGACAACCGTGAAGACCAGCGCCAATACCCCCACGGTCCACAGGTGCACGGGCCCGAGACCCAGCCGCAACGGCCGCCCGCGCACCGCGCGGACCACCCAGACGGTCCACAGCACCGCGAAGCCCAGATAGCCCACGACGGCCATCGCGTTGTCCTGGAGCGCGGCCAGGAAGTCGCCGTGGATGAACGCGTGCGCGCTGCGCAGTCCGCCGCAGCCGGGGCAGTACAGGCCGGTGATCCGGTAGAGCGGGCAGACCGGGTAGTGGCCGGGCTGGTTGGGGTCCACGGTCCCCACGTACGCGAAGGCCCCGGCGACGGCCGCGAAAATCCCGGCCGGGACCGCCACGCGTCCCAGCAGACCGTCGGGGGGCAGCGTTCGCTGCGTGTCGGCGTTCACGTCCCGCATTCTCCCCCGCCCTCCCGTCGAACGCGTGAGGGGCGGCCCCGGCGGTTTCGCCAGACCGCCCCTTCACGAGGTTCGTGTCAGCTCTTGGCGTCCGCCGCCTCGGCCTTCGAGGTGACGAGCGGCTTGTGGGCGTCCTTGGGCATGCCCATCCCCATCGCGCTCATGATCCAGCCGATGATGCCGCCGACGACCACGATCGCCATACCGGCCCAGAAACCCGCCGGCTCGGCCATCACCATGAAGACGCCCGCGACGCAGAAACCGATGAAGGCGATAGTGACACCGGTCCAGGCGGCCGGGGTGTGACCGTGGCTGCTGCCCGCCATTGCTTGCTCCTAGGTGCTGAGTACGTGACTGAGCCGAACGCTCGAAGCCCATTCTTCCGTACGCGAGGGAACGATGTCTTCGGGGGTCACCCTGACGCGCCCCTTCAGGGGCGCGGGGAACTGCGCGACCAGCCCCCACCGGCCCGCGGGCGAGATCCGACCGCTAGGCCCCCGTAGGGTCTTCCCCACGATCAAGCGCCTTCCAGATGTCCTCGGGCCGATCCGGATCTACGACCACCGGCTTACGACGAGCCCGAGGCGCCCCGTCCCGCTCGTACCGCCCCGACATCGCCGGCCACAACCGCCCGTACCGCAGAGCCAGCAACCCGGCGAGAAGAATCAGCGCACCACCCACCACGGCGACATACGGCCAAGCGGTATGGCTCAGCGCAGTGACCGTCGCCGAGGTGTCCCCGGACGCCTTCGCCGCCTCCTCGTCCAGCGCGGACGAATCCCCGGCACCGATCAGCGCCGCCGCCACGATGCCCGCCCCGGAGAGCGCGAGCACCCCGGCGACCAGCAGCCGCCCCGCCTTGCGTACGGCGAAGACGGCGACGAGCGCGGCGAGGCCCACTATGGCCAGCGCGGCCGGGACACCGGTCACGTCGCTGCCCTTGGCGGTCAGCGGAAACGCGCCGCCGGCCACCGTCGCGGTGCCCTCCGCCCATCGTTGACGGGTCGCGAGCAGCGCCACGGCCGCGCCCAGCGCACCGGACAGCAGTGCTACGGCGAGACTGAGGCGGCCGGCCCTGGCGGGTCCTGCGGCTTCGGAACGGGGGTGAGGTACGGCAGTCACGTACCCCACTATCACCCGAACCCCGGGCGAACGGTCACCCGGGGCTCCGTGAGAATCGCCCTACTTGCCCAAGCGGTTCGCGGTGTGCACCGCCCTGAGGACCGCCGCCGCCTTGTTGCGGCACTCGGTGTCCTCGGCGACCGGGTCGGAGTCGGCGACGATGCCGGCCCCGGCCTGGACGTAGGCGGTGCCGTCCCTGAGCAGCGCCGTGCGGATGGCGATGGCGGTGTCGGAGTCGCCCGCGAAGTCGAGGTAGCCGACGCAGCCGCCGTACAACCCGCGCCGGGACGGCTCGAGTTCGTCGATGATCTGCATCGCGCGGGGCTTCGGCGCCCCGGAGAGGGTGCCGGCCGGGAAGCAGGCGGTGAGGACGTCGAAGGCGGTGCGGCCCTCGGCGACCTTGCCGGTGACCGTCGAGACGATGTGCATGACGTGGGAGTACCGCTCGACGGACATGAAGTCGACGACCTCGACCGAGCCGGGTTCGCAGACGCGCCCCAGGTCGTTGCGGCCCAGGTCGACGAGCATGAGGTGCTCGGCGCGCTCCTTCGGGTCGGCGAGGAGTTCGTCGGCGAGGGCCTGGTCCTCCTGCGGGGTCGCCCCGCGCCAGCGGGTGCCGGCGATGGGGTGGACCATGGCGTGCCCGTCCTCGACCTTGACGAGGGCCTCGGGGGACGAGCCGACGACGTCGAAGCCGTCGAAGCGGAACAGGTACATGTACGGCGACGGGTTCGTCGCCCTGAGGACCCGGTAGACGTCCAGCGCGCTCGCCGTGCACGGGGTCTCGAAGCGCTGGGAGGGGACGACCTGGAAGGCCTCGCCGGCCCGGATGCGCTCCTTGATGTCCTCGACGGCCTCCTGGAAGTCGGGGCCGCCCCACAGCGCGGTGTACTCGGGGAGCTCGGACGGCGGGAGGACGGCCGGGGGCTGCGCGACCGCGCGCGAGAGGTCGGCCTCCATGGCGTCGAGGCGGGCCACGGCGTCGGCATAGGCCTCGTCGACGCCGGTGTCCAGGTCGTTGTGGTTGATCGCGTTGGCGATCAGCAGGACCGAGCCCTCCCAGTGGTCCATGACGGCGAGGTCGCTGGTCAGGAGCATGGTGAGCTCGGGAAGCTTCAGGTCGTCGCGCTCGCCGGGGCCGATCTTCTCCAGGCGGCGGACGATGTCGTAGCCGAGGTAGCCGACCATGCCGCCGGTGAAGGGCGGCAGGCCCTCCTGGTGCGGGGTGTGCAGGGTCTCGATGGTGGCGCGCAGGGCGGCGAGCGGGTCGCCGTCGACGGGGACGCCGACCGGCGGGGTGCCGAGCCAGTGGGCCTGCCCGTCGCGGGCGGTGAGGGTGGCGGCGCTGCGGACGCCCACGAAGGAGTACCGGGACCACGAGCGGCCGTTCTCCGCGGACTCCAGCAGGAAGGTGCCGGGGCGCTCGGCGGCGAGCTTGCGGTAGAGCGCGACGGGGGTGTCGCCGTCGGCGAGGAGCTTGCGCGTGACCGGGATGACGCGCCGGTCGGTGGCGAGCTTGCGGAAGGTCTCGAGGTCCATGGCGGCTGACCTTACTGATCCGAGGGGGCGGCACCGGAATCGGCGCCGTCCTTGAGGAGTACGTCGGCGTCGAAGCAGGTGCGCGCGCCGGTGTGGCAGGCGGCGCCGACCTGGTCCACCTTCACCAGCACGGTGTCGGCGTCGCAGTCCAGGGCGACGGACTTGACCCACTGGAAGTGGCCCGAGGTGTCGCCCTTGACCCAGTACTCCCGGCGGCTGCGCGACCAGTAGGTGCAGCGGCCGGTGGTCAGCGTGCGGTGCAGGGCCTCGTCGTCCATCCAGCCGAGCATGAGCACCTCACCGGTGTCGTACTGCTGGGCGATCGCGGGGACGAGCCCGTCGGCGCTGCGCTTGAGGCGCGCGGCGATCTCCGGGTCGAGGCTGCTGCTGGGCGGGGGCGTGCTGGTCATGAACGCCATTGTGCCGCGCGCCACTGACAGTGACCGGGGGGCGTCCACTGGGCGGACCCCGGGGGCGGTCGTAGGCTGACTGCATGTCGACTTTCGCCAAGCGTGAACGACTTCTCCTCGCCGACCTGTTGGAGGCCGAGGGTCCGGACGCCCCCACTCTCTGCGAGGGCTGGCTCACCCGGGATCTCGCGGCGCACGTGGTGGTGCGCGAGCGCCGCCCCGACGCGGCGGGCGGGCTGCTGATCAAGCAGCTCGCGCCCCGCCTGGACCGGGTGATGGCCGAGTTCTCGGAGAAGCCCTACGAGGAACTGATCCAGCTCATCCGCACCGGCCCGCCGCGTTTCTCGCCGTTCCAGCTCAAGCAGGTCGAGGAGCTGTCGAACACGGTCGAGTTCTACGTCCACACGGAGGACGTCCGCCGGGCCCGCGAGGACTGGGCACCGCGCGAGCTCGACCCGGTCTTCCAGGACACCCTGTGGTCCCGCCTGGAGCGCACCGCCCGCCTGATGGGCCGCAGCGTCCCCACCGGCCTGGTGCTGCGTCGTCCGAACGGCCAGACGGCGGTCGCCCACCGGGGCACACCGGTGGTCACGGCGACGGGCGAGCCGTCCGAGCTGCTGCTGTTCCTGTACGGCCGGCAGAGCGCGGCCAAGGTGGACCTGGAGGGCGACAAGGAGGCGATCGCCAAGCTGCACGAGGCGAAGGAACTCGGGATCTGACGAACCGGGAGGCCAGAGGTCCGGCCTCCGGAGTCGGAACACCCCGGCCGCGCTGAACGGGTCGGTCAGGTCGGGAGTTCGGCGCGGCGCAGGTTGCGGGCACACAGGGCGACGACGCCGCCGAGCCCGCACACCGCCGCGCTGGTCACGAAGACCGGGCCGGTGCCCCAGGCGCCGATCGCGGCGGCGGACAGCGGCATGCTGAGCGGTGCGAAGCCGAGGCTGACCAGTGAGGCCACGGCGGTGACCCGGCCCAGGTAGGCGGGGTCCGCCTGGGTCTGGAGCAGGGCACCGCACAGGGCGCCGCTGAGCCCGGCGAGGAGTCCGATCAGCAGGGCGACTCCGGCGGCCGCGACGACACCCGGGACGAAGGCCAGGGCGCCGATCGCGGCCGCCCCGCCGAGGCAGGCGTACGCGATCACGTGCCCGGCGTGCGGCACGCGCCCGCGCACGGCCAGCAGCAGCGAGGCGAAGCCGGCCCCGACCCCGAACCCGCCCAGCACCCAGCCCATCCCGGCGGCACCCCAGCCGCGCTCCTCGGCGAGCAGCGTCAGCCCGACGTTGAGCGGCCCGACGAAGCCGAGGTCACCGAGGGCTAGGGCCGGCATCAGCGGGGCGAGGACCCGATGCCGTCGGATGTACCGCAGCCCGACACACAGGTCGTCCCAGGCGCTGCCCACCACGGCCCTGGCGCCGGCTTTCTCACGACGGGCACCCGCGACGACGACGGCCGCATCATCGTCCGCCCCGGCTCCCCAGCCGTCCCCCGGCACCTCCCGTATCCGCACCGACACCAGCAACGGCACCGATATCGCGATCAGCAGCCCCGCGAAGGCGAACGCGGTCGCCGCTCCCCCGACCGCCACCGCGAGACCGCCGAGCGGGCCCCCCACGACGCCGGCGAAGCGGATGCCGAGCCCCCGCATACCCTGCACGCGCGCGAGCTGTCCGCGGCTCGTCACGCGCGCGGGGAGCGCCCCCACGGCCGGCATGAACACGGCGTCGACGGTTCCGAACACCAGCGCCAGCAGGGCCAGCGCCCACAGGCCGGGGCTGGCGAGGAACAGCAGCGCCGCCACCGCGAGCACCGCCGCGCAGCGCACCGCGTCGCTGCCGATGACCACCCTGCGCGGCCCGAGCCGGTCGGCGATCACTCCACCGCCCAGCATCAGCAGGGCCCGCGGCAGCGCGCTGACCGACATCACCACCCCGGCCTGCGCGGGTGTGCCGGACTGGACGGCCGCCCAGGACAGGGCGATGTAGTACACGCTGTCGCCGGTCATCGAGGCGGTGTAGGCGGCGAGCCAGCGCAGGACGTTGCCGTCGCGGTGGGCGGGGGTGTCGACGGCCTCGGCCGGGTCGGTCAGGGTGACGGTCACTGAGGCGGGTCCCTTCAGACGCGGAACGGAAAGCCGTACACGTGCAGCGCGACGTTCTCGCGCCCCTCGGTGTCGCCCGCGGCCTCGGCGGCCCGGCCCTTCTCGTCGTACTTCCTGGCGAGGGTGAGCAACTCCTCGCGCAGCTCGTCCAGTTCGCCGGCCGTCAGCCGCAGCAGCGACTCGCTGTCCGGGGCGGCCGCGTTCCACTCGGCGCTCCAGGTGGGCCGTTCGTCGAGGTAGCGGCGGTACATGTCGGCGCGCTGCTCGTGGAAGAGCCGGGTGGCCGCCAGGTGTGCCGCCGCCCGCTCCGGCGCGTCCCGGAAGTCCCGGTCGCGGATGCTCACGCCCTCGGACGAGGGCTGCCACCAGCGCTCCCGGCCGTCCCCGCTCTGCGGCTCGGCCTCCTCGATCAGCCCGTGCTCGGCCAGCTTGCGCAGGTGGTAGCTGACCAGGGACACGGCCTCGTCGACCTGGTCGGCGAGGTGCGAGGCGGTGGCGACCCGGGCCACGCACAGGCCCCGGTACAGCTGCATCCGCAGGGGATGGGCCAGTGCCTTGAGCGTGCCGAGGTCGGTGATGGGACGGTTCTCCTCGCGTGACATGAACTCACCGTAGATACGAAAGAAAAGTTGCACAATGGATTTTGCGCAACTTCTCTTTCGTACCTTGAGGGTTCAGCGAACCGGGTGCCCCGCCCCCCGCAGCGTCTCCTTGACCTCGCCGATCCGCAGATCGCCGAAATGGAACACCGAGGCCGCCAGGACGGCGTCCGCGCCCGCGCCGACGGCCGGGGGGAAGTGGTCCAGTGTGCCCGCGCCGCCGGAGGCGATCAGCGGGACGGTGACGTGCTTGCGGACGGCCTCGATCATCTCGATGTCGTAGCCGTCCTTGGTGCCGTCCGCGTCCATCGAGTTGAGCAGGATCTCACCGGCGCCCAGTTCGGCGGCCCGGTGCGCCCACTCGACCGCGTCGATGCCGGTACCGCGACGGCCGCCGTGGGTGGTGACCTCGAAGGAGCCCGACTCGGTGCGCCGCGCGTCCACCGACAGCACCAGCACCTGCCGGCCGAACCGCTCGGCGATCTCCTTGATCAGCTCGGGACGCGCGATGGCCGCCGTGTTCACGCCCACCTTGTCCGCGCCCGCCCGCAGCAGCTTGTCCACGTCCTCGGCCGTGCGGACCCCGCCGCCGACCGTGAGCGGGATGAAGACCTGCTCGGCGGTGCGGCGCACCACGTCGTAGGTGGTCTCGCGGTTGCCCGAGGACGCGGTGATGTCCAGGAACGTCAGCTCGTCGGCGCCCTCGGCGTCGTACACCTTGGCCATCTCGACCGGGTCGCCCGCGTCGCGCAGGTTCTGGAAGTTGACGCCCTTGACGACCCGGCCGTTGTCCACGTCCAGGCAGGGGATCACTCGTACGGCGAGGGTCATGCGGGGGCTCCTCGGAACGCCTCCACCTCGACCTCGACGACCAGGCTGGGGTCCACGAAGCCGGAGACGATGATCAGGGATGCGGCGGGCCGGACGGCGTCGAACAGCTCCTTGTGAGCGCGTCCGACCTCCTCCACGTCCCGCGCGTGGGTGATGTACAGGCGCGTCCGCACCACGTCGTCCCGGCCGAGCCCCAGCTCCCCCAGCGCCGCGAACGCGACGTCGAAGGAGTTGACGGTCTGCTCGTACGGGTCGCCCGCGACGATCTCGCCGTCGACCACCGAGGTGCAGCCGGACACCAGCACCAGGCCGTTGGGAAGTTCCACCGCGCGGGAGTACCCGAAGGTCTCCTCCCAGGGCGCACCGGTCGTGACGCGTCGCAGATCGCTCACTGAGCCACCGCCTCCAAGGCCTCTTCCAGGGTGAACGCCTTCGCGTACAGCGCCTTCCCGACGATCGAGCCCTCGACACCGAGGGGCACGAGCTCGGCGATGGCCCGCAGGTCGTCCAGCGAGGACACCCCGCCGGAGGCCACCACCGGGCGGTCGGTCGCCGCGCAGACGTTCTTCAGCAGCTCCAGGTTGGGGCCCTGGAGGGTGCCGTCCTTGGCGATGTCGGTGACGACGTAGCGGGCGCAGCCCTCCTTGTCGAGCCGCTCCAGCGCCTCGTAGAGGTCGCCGCCCTCACTGGTCCAGCCCCGGCCCTTGAGCGTCGTGCCGCGCACGTCCAGGCCCACCGCGATCTTGTCGCCGTGCTCGGCGATGACCTTGGCGACCCACTCCGGGCTCTCCAGGGCGGCCGTACCGAGGTTCACGCGGGTGCAGCCGGTGGCGAGCGCGGCGGCCAGGGAGGCGTCGTCGCGGATGCCGCCGGACAGCTCCACCTTGATGTCCATCGCCTCGGTGACCTGGCGGACCAGCTCGCGGTTGTCGCCGGTGCCGAAGGCCGCGTCCAGGTCGACCAGGTGCAGCCACTCGGCGCCCGACCGCTGCCAGGACAGCGCGGCCTCCAGCGGGGAGCCGTACGAGGTCTCCGTGCCGGACTCGCCGTGCACGAGGCGGACCGCCTGGCCGTCGCGGACGTCCACGGCGGGAAGGAGTTCGAGCTTCGAGGGCATCAGAGGGTTCCGATCCAGTTGTTCAGCAGCTGCGCACCGGCGTCGCCGGACTTCTCGGGGTGGAACTGCGTGGCCCACAGGGCGCCGTTCTCCACGGCGGCCACGAAGGGCTTGCCGTGCGTCGACCAGGTGACCTTCGGCGCGGTCATCGCCTTGTTGTGGGTCTCCAGCGACCAGTCGTGGACGGCGTAGGAGTGCACGAAGTAGAAGCGGGCGTCCGCGTCCAGGCCGGCGAACAGCTGGGAGTCGGCCGGCGCGTCGACGGTGTTCCAGCCCATGTGGGGCACCACGTCGGCCTGGAGCGGCTCGACCGAGCCGGGCCACTCGTCGAGGCCCTCGGACTCCACGCCGTGCTCGATGCCGCGGGCGAAGAGGATCTGCATGCCGACGCAGATGCCCATGACCGGGCGGCCGCCGGACAGCCGGCGGTCGATGATCCAGTCGCCGCGCGCCTCGTGCAGGCCCTTCATGCAGGCGGCGAAGGCACCGACACCCGGCACGAGCAGACCGTCGGCGTTCATGGCCTTGTCGTAGTCGCGCGTTATCTCGACCTCGGCACCCGCGCGCGCGAGGGCGCGTTCGGCGGACCGCACGTTGCCGAAGCCGTAGTCGAAGACGACGACCTTCTTCGAAGGAGAAGCGCTCAACTCCACACCTCCAGCCTCATGACACCGGCGACCAGACACATCCCGGCGGCGATGGAGAGCAGCACGATCAGACTCTTGGGCATCTGCTGCTTGACGAAGGAGTAGATGCCGCCGGCCAGGAAGAGGCCGACGACGATCAGGAGGGTCGACAGGCCGTTCACAGCGCGCCCTTCGTGGAGGGGAGGATGCCGGCCGCGCGCGGGTCGCGCTCGGAGGCGTAGCGCAGGGCCCGCGCGAGCGCCTTGAACTGGCACTCCACGATGTGGTGGGCGTTGCGGCCGTACGGCACGTGCACGTGCAGCGCGATCTGGGCCTGGGCGACGAAGGACTCCAGGATGTGCCGGGTCATCGTGGTGTCGTACTCGCCGATCATCGGCGCCATGTTCTCGGGCTCGGTGTGCACGAGGTAGGGGCGGCCGGACAGGTCGACGGTGACCTGGGCGAGGGACTCGTCCAACGGGACCGTGCAGTTGCCGAAGCGGTAGATGCCCACCTTGTCGCCGAGCGCCTGCTTGAAGGCGGCGCCGAGGGCGAGGGCGGTGTCCTCGATGGTGTGGTGCGAGTCGATGTGCAGGTCGCCCTCGGTCTTCACGGTGAGGTCGAACAGACCGTGCCGGCCGAGCTGGTCGAGCATGTGGTCGTAGAAGCCGACTCCTGTCGACACCTCGACCTTTCCGCTGCCGTCGAGATCGATCTCGACGAGCACCGAGGTCTCCTTGGTGACCCGTTCCACGCGTCCTACGCGGCTCATGTGCTCTGCTCCTTCTTCAACTCACGGACCGCGTCGAGGAACGCGTCGTTCTCTTCGGGGGTTCCGGCGGACACCCGCAGCCACCCCGGAATGCCGTTGTCCCGGACCAGGACGCCCTGGTCGAGGATCTTCTCCCAGGCCACGTGGGAATCCTCGAACCGCCCGAACTGCACGAAGTTCGCGTCCGACTCCACGACCTCGAAGCCGATCGCGCGCAGCTCGCTCACCAGCCGGTCCCGCTCGGCCTTCAGCTGCTCGACGTACTTCAGCAGCGTGTCGGTGTGCTCCAGGGCGGCCAGCGCGGTGGCCTGGGTGACGGCCGACAGGTGGTAGGGCAGCCGTACGAGCTGCACGGCGTCCACGACCGCCGGGTGCGCGGCCAGATAGCCGAGGCGCAGCCCGGCCGCGCCGAACGCCTTCGACATCGTCCGGGAGATGACGAGCTGGGGGCGCCCCTCGATGAGCGGCAGCAGCGAGTCGCCGTGGCTGAACTCGATGTAGGCCTCGTCGACCACGACCATGGACGGCTTCGCCGCCTGCGCGGCCTCGTACAGCGCGAGGACCGTCTCGGGCGGGACGGCGTTGCCGGTCGGGTTGTTGGGGGTCGTGATGAACACGACGTCCGGCTTGTGCGCGGCGATCGCCCGCACGGCCGCCTCGACGTCGATCGTGAAGTCCTCGTTGCGAGGGCCCGAGATCCAGCCGGTGCCGGTGCCGCGCGAGATGAGCGCGTGCATCGAGTACGACGGCTCGAAGCCGATCGCCGTACGGCCGGGCCCGCCGAAGGTCTGGAGCAGCTGCTGGAGGACCTCGTTGGAGCCGTTGGCGGCCCAGACGTTGGCCAGGCCCACCGCGTGACCGGACGTGTCCGTCAGGTACTTGGCGAGCTGCGTACGCAGCTCCACGGCGTCCCGGTCGGGGTAGCGGTTGAGGTCGCGGGCGGCCTCGCGGACGCGCTCGGCGATGCGCTCGACCAGCGGCTCGGGCAGCGGGTAGGGGTTCTCGTTGGTGTTCAGCCGTACGGGGACGTCCAACTGGGGCGCGCCGTAGGGGGACTTGCCGCGCAGCTCGTCCCGTACGGGGAGATCGTCGATGCCGAAGTTCACTTGCTCGTCGGTACCTTCCAGTCGAACCGCGCCTTGATCGCCGCGCCGTGCGCGGGCAGGTCCTCCGCCTCCGCCAGCGTGACCACGTGATGCGCGACCTCGGCCAGCGCGTCCTTCGTGTAGTCGACGATGTGGATGCCGCGCAGGAAGGACTGGACGGACAGGCCGGAGGAGTGGCAGGCGCAACCGCCGGTCGGGAGCACGTGGTTGGACCCGGCCGCGTAGTCGCCGAGGGACACGGGCGCCCAGGGCCCGATGAAGATCGCACCGGCGTTGCGCACCCGGTCGGCGACCTGAGCGGCGTCGGCGGTCTGGATCTCCAGGTGCTCGGCGCCGTACGCGTTGACGACCCTGAGGCCCTCGTCGATGCCGTCGACCAGGACGATCGCGGACTGCCTGCCCCCCAGGGCGGGCACGATCCGGTCCTCGATGTGCCGGGTGGCCGCGACCTGCGGCTCCAGCTCCTTCTCGACCGCGTCCGCGAGTTCGACGGAGTCGGTGACCAGGACCGCGGCGGCCAGCGGGTCGTGCTCGGCCTGGCTGATCAGGTCCGACGCCACGTGCACCGGGTCGGCGGTGGAGTCCGCGAGGACCGCGATCTCGGTCGGGCCTGCCTCGGCGTCGATGCCGATCTTGCCGGTGAAGTAGCGCTTGGCGGCGGCGACCCAGATGTTGCCGGGCCCGGTGACCATGTCGGCGGGCGGGCAGGACTCGGTGCCGTACGCGAACATCGCGACGGCGGTGGCGCCACCGGCGGCGTACACCTCGTCGACGCCGAGCAGCGCGCAGGCCGCGAGGATCGTGGGGTGCGGGAGGCCGTCGAACTCGGCCTGCGCCGGGGAGGCGAGGGCGATGGACTCGACGCCGGCCTCCTGCGCGGGCACCACGTTCATGATCACGGAGGACGGGTAGACGGACCGCCCGCCGGGCGCGTACAGCCCGACCCGGTCGACCGGCACCCACTTCTCCGTCACGCTGCCGCCCGGCACGACCTGGGTCGTGTGCGTGCTGCGGCGCTGCTCGCGGTGGACGAGCCGGGCCCGGCGGATGGACTCCTCCAGGGCCGCGCGCACGGCGGGGTCGAGTTCCTCGAGCGCCTTGTCGAGCGCGGCGGCGGGCACCCGCACCCGGTCCAGCCGCACCCCGTCGAACTTCTCGGCGAAGTCGATCAGCGCCGCGTCGCCCCGATGATGCACGGCCTCGCAGATCGGACGCACCTTCTCCAGGGCGGCCGAGACGTCGAAGTCGGCTCGGGGCAGCAGGTCGCGCAGGGCGGGGCCCTCGGGGAGGGCGTCGCCGCGCAGATCGATTCGGGAGATCACGTTCCCAATTCTCTCAGACCCTCCTCAGCGGCCGTCCGCGCATTCCAATGGCTGATACGCAACCCGGAAGATCCCCTTCACGTCTAGTGTTCTGGGCGTCACTCAGCGGGCATGAACGGTTGTACGAATCCCACGAGCCGCAGGACACGAGCCGCAAGGAGCTGGAAGAACCGTGACCGAGGGGGCCGGCATCCGGGGCATCCGCGACGGAGACCTGCCGGACGATCTGACCGCCGCCGAGGCCGGCATGTGGCAGGCCTTCCGCAACGGCAGCGTGTACGACCTGAGCAGCGGCGACACCGTCGTCGACGACCCGCACGGCGGGCATCCCTGGGGGCCCGAGCGGACGGTACGCGCGCGGATCATCTGCTGGCTGCTCCTGGACGGGCCGCCCGCGCTCGCGGGCCGGGTGTCGTCCCTGAAGCTCACCGGCGTGCAGATCAGCGGCACCCTGGACCTCGCGGGCGGCACGATCGTGCCGTACCTGGAGATGAAGGGCTGCCGCTTCGAGCGGGAGATCCTGCTGCCGGAGGCCCGCTTCACCACCGCGCGGTTCGTGGACTGCTCGGTACCGCGCCTGGAGGCCGCCCGGGTGCACACCGAGGGCGATCTGCATCTGCCGCGCTGCCGCTTCCACAACGGCGTCCGGCTGACCGACGCGCACATCGGCACCGACCTGCTGATGAACCAGGCGATCGTGTACCGCGACCGCAGCGGCCGCTCGATCGCCGCGGACGGCATGACCGTCGGCCAGGACCTCCAGGCCGAGCTCCTGGAGTCGCACGGCGAGCTGAGCCTGCGCAGCGCCACGATCGGCGTCTCGCTGAGCCTGCGCGGCGCCCGGCTGAACAACCCGTACACCCGGCTCGCGCTGAACGCCCCGCAGCTGACCGTCGAGCGCACGCTCTACCTGACCCCGGCGGGCGTCGGCGCGTCCATGCTGAGCGGGGCGACGCCCGCGCGCGGGACGCGGATCCAGCGCTTCGAGTGCCAGGGCGGTGTCCGGCTGGACGACGGGCGGTTCGGGGACGCCGTCGACCTGGAGCGGGCCCGGTTCACCTTCACCGACGAGCAGGAGCTGTCGCTGCGCCGCATCCAGGCCCCGGAGCTGCGCTTCCTGGGCGAGAAGCCGCAGCGCGGCAAGGTGGTCCTGTCGGGCGCCCGGGTCGGCAACCTGGTGGACCGGGCGACCGCCTGGCCGGGGCCCGGCAACCTCCACATGGGGGGCTTCGTCTACGAGAACCTCGTCCCGCACGGCCCCTTCCCGCTGGCCGAGCGCCTGGAGTGGGTGGCGGCCGCGACCGCCGAGTACAACCCGGAGCCGTACGAGAGGCTCGCCGCCGTGCTGCGGGCCGGCGGCGAGGACGAGGACGCGCGCGAGGTGCTGCTCGCCAAGCAGCGCCGGCGCCGGGAGACCCTGCCGCCCGCGGCGAAGTTCTGGGGCTATGTGCAGGACTGGACGGTGGCCTACGGCTACCGGCCGGGCCGGGCCGCCGTGTGGATGGCGGTGCTGTGGGCGGCGAGCTCGGTGGCGTTCGCACACGCGAGCCATCCGCCGCTCAAGGGAGGCGATCATCCGGCGTGGAACCCCGCCCTGTTCGCCCTGGACCTGCTGCTTCCGGTGATCGACCTCGGACAGGTCGGGTTCTGGCAGCTGCGCGGCGGCTGGCAGTGGCTGGCGGCGGTGATGGTTCTCCTGGGCTGGATCCTGGCGACCACGGTGGCGGCGGGTGCGACCAGGCTTTTGCGGCGGAATTGAGGAGGTCCGTGGTGCGGAAGGTGAACAAAGGTCTCGTCTTTACCGCGCCTTGACCATCCGCCGTACAACTTTCTACGAGTTGCACGTGCGCACTGGCGGAACGCCGAGTCGCGGTCCTTCAATGGTCGACACCATGGCTCTGCTGCCCCCCTTCCGCGCGTCGCGGAGACCCCCGTACCTCACCGGCGGACTGCCCGCCGACGACGAGGTGCTGCTCGACGCGCCCGACGACCGGCTCGGTCCCGCGCTGGTCGCCGCCGGACAGGGCTCCCACGGGCGGGCGGCCGCGCTGCTCGCCGCGACCCGCGAGGACGCCGCCTGGGAGCTGCGCGACCGGTACGTCCGGCGGCTGGCCGCCTTCGCCCGCTCGCGCTCCGAGTGGTACGACACCTGGCGCGCCGAGGCCCCGCAGGACCCGGACCGGCTGCTGCTGGCCGCCCAGCTCGCGGTGGACCGCGCCTGGGACTCTCCGGCCCGCGCGGAGCTGTTGCGCGAGGTGAGCCCGCTGATCACGGCCGCCGCGCGCGCTGAGGACCGCGACCCGGTGCCGTGGCGCCTCGCGCTGGACCACGCGCGCGGCTCGCAGGCCGGGCACACCTACTTCGGCGAGCTGTGGGAGGCGGCCCTGCGGCGCGCCCCGCTCCACTACGGCTGCCATGTGGCCGCCCTGCGCTATCTGGCGACCTCCTGGCGGGGCTCGCACCGGGAGTGCTTCGACTTCGCCGAGCGGGCCGCGCAGGACGCCCCGTCCCGCTCGCTCATCCAGGCGCTGCCCGCGCGGGCCACGCTGGCCTGTCTGACCGACGACGGCGGCACGGCGGTCGCGCGCGAGCGGCTCGACGCGGCGGCCGACCGGGCGATCGAGCTGTCCGACACGTTCGCGGTGGCCGACCCGTGGCCTGCGGAGATCCGCAACAAGCTGGTGTTCGTCCTGGTGCGCCTCGGCCGCTGGACGGACGCCCTGGAGCAGCTGCGCATGGTGGGCCCCTACGCCACCTCGTTCCCGTGGAGCCGGGAGTCGGAGGATCCCCTCGGCCGCTTCCTCGAGGTCCGCGAGGAGGTCCGGCGGCATGCCTTGATCCATCCACGGAGTGAGCACGGGGGACGTGTCCGCTCCGGAGGCCATTAGGCTTTGGCGCCGTGACCACCGTGCGGCTCCCGCTCTTCCCCCTGAACTCAGTGCTGTTCCCGGGGCTCGTGCTTCCTCTCAACGTCTTCGAGGAGCGCTATCGCGCCATGATGCGCGACCTGCTGAAGACGCCCGAGGAGGAGCCGCGCCGGTTCGCCGTCGTGGCGATCCGCGACGGCCACGAGGTGGCGCCCAGCGCACCCGGCATGCCGGACCAGACGTCGGTGCCGGAGCGCGGCCCGGCGGCCGGCTTCGGCGACGACCCGCTCAAGGCGTTCCACTCCACCGGCTGTGTGGCGGACGCGGCGACGGTACGGGAGCGTCCCGACGGCACCTTCGAGGTCCTGGCGACGGGCACCACCCGCGTCCGGCTGGTGTCGGTCGACGCCTCGGGCCCGTATCTGACGGCCGAACTGGAGGAGCTGGAGGAGTCGGCGGGCGACGAGTCGGGGCCGCTGGCCGAAGGGGTCCTGCGGGCCTTCCGCCAGTACCAGAAGCGCCTGGCGGGCGCCCGGGAACGCTCCCTGTCGAGCGGCACGGACCTGCCGGACGAGCCCTCCGTGGTCTCCTACCTGGTGGCGGCGGCGATGATGCTGGACACCCCCACCAAGCAGCGCCTGCTCCAGGCCCCCGACACCGCCTCCCGCCTCCGCGACGAACTGAGACTGCTGCGCGCGGAGACGGCGATCATCCGTAACCTTCCGTCGTTGCCGGCGTCGGAACTGACGCGCGGCCCGACGAGTCTGAACTGAACCCGGGGAACCGTCAGATGCCGAAGAAGGCCAAGAAGCAACAGCAGTCCGGAGGCACCCCGGCGACGGTGGCCCTGACCGCCGCGGGCGTGCCCTTCACGGTCCACGCCTACGACCACGACTCCTCCCACCCGTCCTACGGCGAGGAGGCGGCCGAGGCGATGGGCGTCTCCCCGGACCGCGTCTTCAAGACCCTGGTCGCGGACGTGGACGGCACGCTCACGGTGGCGGTGGTCCCGGTGGCGGGCTCCCTGGACCTCAAGGCCCTGGCGACGGCGGTGTCCGGCAAGCGGGCCGCGATGGCCGACCCAACCCTCGCCGAACGCACCACGGGCTACGTCAGGGGCGGTATCTCCCCGCTGGGCCAGCGCAAGAGGCTCCCCACGGTCCTGGACGCCTCGGCCTCCGCCCACCCCACGATCTGCGTCTCGGCCGGCCGCAGGGGCCTGGAGGTCGAACTCTCCCCCACCGACCTCGCCCGCCTCACCGACGCGACCCTCGCCCCGGTCGCCCGCGCGTGACCCCTCGACGGAGTCCCCTTCCTCGGTTATGAGAAGGGGTATGTCGAAAAGGACCCGCAAGCGCAAGTGGCGCACGAAGAAGGGCCGCTCGAACCACGGCAGGCGCCCGGCCTAGCGCGGGGCCGGCCGGTGCGAGAGTGCGCGAGGACGAGTGCTCGACGATCGCCGGCGGCGCGTCGGCCGTACCGGCCCTCGCGGCGGTCGCGCCGGCGGTCCGCGTCCACCGGCCCGAGCACCGCCGCTCCCGCTTCGAGACCACCCGCGGCCTGCTCCAGAAACCTTCGACGACGCCCGGACACCGGACCTGGGCGATCCGCGCCAGAGGGAGCCACTGCCGGCGACCGCGATCGAGGGCGGCACCGTCAAGGACCGGGATTCCGTCGCGGGATTCCACCGGCTGCTGTCCGCGCTCCAGTCCCGTGGAGTCGTCGACCAGGTCTTCGCGCCGGGTTCCTGTCCGGGCCGTGGGGTGCGCCCGTGCGAATGCCATCAGTGACGGAGCCCGGCCCCCGCCGGGGACGGCCCCGGAGCGCTACTGCGCAGGCGGACCGAACCCGCCCTCGGCCACCGGCCGCCCGTACGCCGGCTCGGGATCGCGCGGCCCGAACAGTGCCGTGAGTCCCAGGTGCACCAGGAGCGCGGCCAGCGACCAGGCCAGCAGGGCCCCCTTGGCCCCCAGCTTCAGCGGCGCGGAGAACGTGACCCCCTTGCCCACGGACTTCGCGTGGGCCAGCACGTCGGACGTGGGCCCGAGCCACAGGCCCACCCGCCACGCGAGCAGGGACCCCAGGAGCCCGCCGAGGGCCAGTCCGACGACCAGCGGCACCCCGCCGCGCCGCCGCCAGAGGAACACGGCCAGCGCGCTCACCGATCCGAACGCGAGCGCCAGCAGCGTGAACGTTCCGTCCACCCCGACCGCCTGCTCGCCCTCCGTGTCCTTGAGATAGACGACCCAGCCGCCCTGCTCGTCGACATCCCCGACGAGCGGCACATGCGGCGCCAGCCACCACCACAGCACCCCGAGCAGCACCCCGACGACCGCCACGCCGACCGTGATCACCGCGGCCTCCAGCAGCTCGGTCCGCATCCCGGGCCCGCCGTGCCCGTACCCGACGTCGGAGGGAGTCGCGTACCCGGCATCAGGAGCCTGCCACGCATCGTGCGAGGAGGGTTCGTGCGGCGGCGGAGGGGGAGTCAACGGTGCGGTCACCCTGACATCGTGCCAGGCCCGCCTGTGCGGCGCGTCACCGGACGGCCGCCCGGCGATAGGCCCAGGTGGCGACGGCCAGCGAGACCACGCCCACGCACCCGCACACGGCGAGGTCCCCGAGCACGAACGCCCAGTCGGGATGCGGCCCGAAGGTCCGTGCGAAGGCCTCGACGCCGTAGGTCGAGGGCAGCAGGTCCCGGGCGAAGCGCACCACCTCGGGCATCCGGTCGGCGGGCAGCACCCCGAGCAGCAGCGCGGCGGACATGCCGAGCTGTCCCAGCAGCGTGGCCAGTTCCGGCCGGGGCGCCAGCAGCCCGAGCGCGGCGCCGAGCCCCGCGAGGGCCGCACCGGCCAGCGGGATCACCGCCACCAGCACCCACAGGTGCGCCAGCGGCAGCCCGAACAGCACACACCCGAAGACGGCGGTCACCACGGTCCCGGGCACGGTGAAGGAGGCGTACGCGCCCGCGGCACCCAGTACCACCGCGGCCGGCGGCACCGGCAGCGTGGCGTAGTGGTCGAGCCCGCCGCTCGCCCGCAGCTGCCCGAAGTACTGCGCGAGCAGGTTGAGCGCGACGAAGGCGACCACGAGCACCGAGGCGCCCGCGACCACGGACCGCGCCTCGCCGGCGTCGTCCACGACCCCCCGCATCAGGATCATGATCCCGATGGACTGGAAGGTCGCCACGAACAGCAGCGGGATGCGCGCGACCCGAGCGCGGGACAGCTGCGCCCGGTACACGGCCACCAGCGACGGCCACAGCCGCGCGCGGGGCCCCAGCTCGGCCGCCGCGTCCCGGTCCGTCTCCTCGACGGCCAGGGCGCCGCCCGACAGAACCCCGGCGGGTACGACACTCACGTGGCTCTGCTCCTCTTCGCTCCGGCACTCGCCCTGTGACGTACGGATACGGCGGTCCGCGGACTCATCGTGCTCAAGCCTTCACCAGCCCCTGCTGCGCGGCCCCGCCCAGCGCGAGGTACACGTCCTCCAGGCTGGGCGTGGCGAGCGTGAAGTCGTCCAGCGCGGCGAACGCGGCCCCGCCGGTGACGGTGGCGACGACCGCGCGGGCCTCCTCGGGGGCGAGCCGCAGGGTCCAGCGGCGTCCGGCGGCCACGGCCCGGTCCTGGAGGGCGGCGACCTCGGGGACGTGCAGCGGGGCGGCCTCGCGCCACACCAGGTCCACGCGGACCTCCCCGGCGACCTGTTCCTTGAGGCCGGACGGCGTGTCGCAGGCGATGACCCGCCCCTGGTCGAGGACGGCGACCCGGTCCAACACGGTCTCCGCCTCGATGACGTTGTGGGTGACGAGCAGGACGGTCGTGCCGTGTTCGGCCCGCCGCCGGTCCACGGCGGACCACACCGCGCGCCGCGCCACGGGGTCCATCGCGGTGGTCGGCTCGTCGAGCACGAGCAGCGGCCGCTCCCCCACGAGCGCCGCGGCGAAGCACGCGAGCCGCCGCTGCCCGCCGGACAGCTTCTTGATCGGCCGCCCGGCGATGGGCGTGAGCCCCAGTTCGTCGAGTACGGCGTCCCGCTCGGCCCGCGCCTGCCGGGCCTCCAGGCCGCGCAGCCGGCCGGTGGTCTCGGCGGCGAGGGAGACGGTCAGTTCGTCGAGGGCGCTGGACTCCTGGCCGAGGTAGGCGAGGATCCGCGAGGCCCGGTCCGGGTGGCGCACGATGTCGTGGCCGAGGATCTCGACGCTGCCGCTGTCGGGGCGCATCAGCCCGGTGAGCTGACGTACGAGAGTGGTCTTGCCTGCGCCGTTCGGTCCGAGCAGCCCGAAGATCTCACCCCGCCGGATGTCGAGGCGCACGTCGTCGGTGGCCCGCACCTCGGGCGTGCCCGGGGCCCCGCGCCGGCCGCGGACCGCCGGATAGGTCTTGGTCAGCCCGCGCACCGCGCACACGACATCACCACGGTGTCGAAGTGCCGGTGCAGCGCGCGTACTCACAAGGCACGAGACTACGGGGTCGGGAGCGCTCCGCCGTTCCCGGGGCACCTCTCATACCGAAATACGCCGTAATACTCACTCACCGGCGGGCGCGTGTTCCGCGGCCGTCCGCACGTCGATCTCCCGCCAGAACCCTGCCCGGATCGCGTAGCGGTCGTGCTCGTCGATCTGGTCGTCCTTGTGCGCGAGCAGCCCGAACCGGGCCGCGTACCGCAGCAGCTCGCCGTCGATCCGGTGCGGCACCCGCGGGTACATCCCGGACAGCCGTTGCAGGTGCGCCTGGTCCCCGAGCCGCTCCATCCACCGCCGTGCGAAGACCTGCCCCACCTCGAAGGGGTCCCCGCCGACCGTGGTGATGTCCTCCTCCCGGTCGGCCCAGCGCTGTTCGGCGGTGGTCAGCTGCGCGAGGGTCGGCATGGACGCCACCTCGGGCGGCTCGGCGGCGCCCCCGGGGCGGTCGACCCAGCCCTTGTCGGAGGACCAGCGCAGGGTCGCGCTCGCGGGGTGCTGGGCGGGCTGGGTGCCCGGTGACCGCAGCGCGGCGAGGTCCTTGGGCGTCGGCACCCCCTTGGGCGCCGGCACCCGCTCCTGCGTGCCGTTCTCCGAGGGGGCGCCCGCCGGGGCGTGCTCGGTCTCCTCGTCGGTCCGCTCGGGTGCCCGGGAGAGCGCGGACTCGGGCAGCGGCGCGGAGAGGATCGCGGCGATCTCGGGCCGCGGCACGGGCGGCGGCGCGCACACCCCACCGAGGTCCTTCGCGCGGACGGCCTTGGTGATCCACGTACGGTCGAGCACCCGCCGCTCGTCCGCCTCGGCGACCAGGTCCTCCGACTGGTTGTAGTCCCCGTCGGCGGCCTGCACGGCCCACAGGTGTACGGCGACCCCGTGCTCCTTGGCCGCCATCATGCCCGGCAGCAGGTCGCCGTCGCCGGTGACGAGGACGACGTCGGAGCAGGCACGGTTGCGGGCCAGTTCGGTGAGCTCGGCGTGCATGGCGGCGTCCACGCCCTTCTGGGCCCAGCGTCCGTCGCTGCGGGTCAGGGCGCCGAGCCGGACGGTGACCCGGGGCATCACGCGCAGCCTGCGGTGCTCGGGCTGCGGGACGCGGTCGGGGGCGCCGTCGAACCAGTAGATGCGCAGCAGGGGCCGTTCCGTGTCGGACTCGGCCCGGTCGCGCAGCCCTTGGACCAGGGCGGCGTGGTCGACGGTGATGCGGGAACGGGAGGGCTCCCCGGCGAGGAGACTGGCGGCGGCCCCCAGCAGATACCCGGCGTCCACCAGGACGATGCAGCGGTCCACGCTTTCCACCCTCTTTCCGGGAGGTTTGCTTCGGGCTTGCTTCGAGTCTGCCCGACCGCGCGGGGGTTAACGGCCCGAACTCGATCTTCGGCGTGGCGTTTCGGGGCATTGCCCGGCGACATCCCCTGTCACGCACGGTAATTATCCGAAATGCGCCTGTTGTCAGCATATGTGAATCTGGTCCCGGCCCTGGCCCCTAGATCCCCACAGGAGGCATCACCATGGCCAAGAACAAGAAGCAGAACCGTAAGCCGTCGCAGCCCGAGCGCGCCCGGCAGGAGCCCCAGCACTCCTCGATGGAGACACAGACCGAGCAGCACGGGCCGCAGGTGACTCCCGGCGACATGGCCCGCAAGGGTCGGCAGAAAAACTTCGGCCACAACTGACATGTGCATAAAGGGTTGTTGAGACCCAGGTGCCCGAAGGGTCCTTGAGGCCCGGGTACACAGAGGGGCGCACCCCGTAAGGAGTGCGCCCCTCCGCATGTTCCGGGCCCGCTCAGCCCGCCAGGCAGGACGGTCCGAGCAGCACCTTCAGGTCACCGAAGAGCGCCGGATCCGGCTTCACCCGGTGCCGGTCCAGCCGCAGGACCGTCGTCTTGCTCGGTCCCTGGAGCTTGATGCGGACCTCGCTCTCGCCCTTGTGGTGGCTGAGGATCTCACCGAGCCTGCTGACCATCGGCGGGGTGACCTTCAGCGCGGGGATGGTGAGGATCACCGGCGCGTTGGTCCCCGCGTTGGACAGGTCCGGGACCTGGAGCTCCATGGCGACCAGGCGGGGCACGTCCTCGCGCTTGTCGAGGCGGCCCTTGACGAACACCACGGCGTCCTCGACGAGTTGGGTCGACACCAGCTGGTAGGTCGCCGGGAAGAACATGCACTCGATGGAACCGGCGAGGTCCTCGACGGTGGCGATCGCCCAGGCGTTGCCCTGCTTGGTCATCTTGCGCTGGAGGCCCGAGATGATGCCGCCGATCGTCACCACGGCTCCGTCGGCGTGCTCGCCGCCCGTGAGCTGGGCGATGCCCGCGTCGGCCTTGTCGGACAGCACGTGCTCCAGGCCGAAGAGCGGATGGTCGGAGACGTACAGACCGAGCATCTCCCGCTCCTGGGCGAGCAGATAGGTCTTGTCCCACTCGTCGTCGGTGAACTGCACGTCGAGTCCGAAGCCGGGCTCGTTGCTCTCCTCCTCGCCCATCCCGCCGAAGAGGTCGAACTGGCCCTCGGCCTCCTTGCGCTTGACCGCGACCACGTTGTCGATCATCGGTTCGTACTGCGCGGTCAGGCCCTTGCGGGTGTGCCCGAGGGTGTCGAAGGCGCCCGCCTTGATCAGCGACTCGGTGGTGCGCTTGTTGCAGGCGACCGCCTCGACCTTGTCGAGGTAGTCGGGGAAGGAGGCGTACTTCCCCTTGGCCTTGCGGCTCTTGATGATCGACTCCACCACGTTGGAGCCGACGTTGCGCACCGCCTCCAGGCCGAAGAGGATCACGTCGTCGCCCTGGGCCGCGAAGTTGTGCACCGACTCGTTGACGTTCGGCGGGAGCACCTTGATGCCCATGCGGCGGCACTCGTTGAGGTAGACGGCCGACTTGTCCTTGTCGTCCTTCACGGACGTCAGCAGGGCGGCCATGTACTCGGCCGGGTAGTTGGCCTTCAGGTAGGCGGTCCAGTACGACACCAGTCCGTACGCGGCGGAGTGCGCCTTGTTGAACGCGTAGCCGGCGAAGGGGACCAGCACGTCCCACAGGGCCTGGATGGCCTCGTCGCTGTAGCCGTTCTTCTGGGCGCCGGCCTGGAAGATGGTGAAGTTCTTCGCCAGTTCGTCGGGCTTCTTCTTGCCCATCACGCGGCGCAGGATGTCGGCCTCGCCGAGCGAGTAGCCGGCGATGATCTGGGCGGCCTTCTGCACCTGCTCCTGGTAGACGATCAGGCCGTAGGTGACGTCCAGGACCTCCCTGAGGGGCTCTTCGAGCTCCTTGTGGATGGGGGTGATCTCCTGGAGCTTGTTCTTGCGCAGCGCGTAGTTGGTGTGCGAGTCCATGCCCATCGGGCCGGGACGGTAGAGCGCGGAGACGGCGGAGATGTCCTCGAAGTTGTCGGGCTTCATCAGGCGCAGCAGGGAGCGCATGGGGCCGCCGTCGAACTGGAAGACGCCGAGGGTCTCGCCGCGCTGGAGGAGTTCGAAGGTCTTGGGGTCGTCCAGCGGGAGGCTCAGCAGCTCCAGGTCGATGCCCTTGTTGGACTTCACCATCTTGACGGCGTCGTCCATGATCGTCAGGTTGCGCAGGCCGAGGAAGTCCATCTTCAGCAGGCCGAGCGACTCGCAGCTCGGGTAGTCCCACTGCGTGATGGTCACACCGTCGGTGTGCCGGACCCAGACGGGCACGTGCTCGGTGATGGTCTCGCTGGACATGATCACGCCGGCGGCGTGCACGCCCATCTGCCGGACCAGGCCCTCGACGCCCTTGGCGGTGTCGATGACCTTCTTCACGTCCGGTTCGTTCTCGTACATCCCGCGGACCTCGCCCGCCTCCGAGTAGCGGGGGTGCGAGGGGTCGGTGATGCCGTTGAGGTCGATGCCCTTGCCGAGGACGTCGGCGGGCATCGCCTTGGTGATGCGGTCGCCCATCGCGTACGGGTAGCCCAGCACGCGCGCGGAGTCCTTGATCGCGTTCTTGGCCTTGATCTTGCCGTAGGTGCCGATCATGGCGACCTTGTCGGCGCCGTACTTCTCGGTCACGTACCGGATCACCTCGACGCGCCTGCGCTCGTCGAAGTCGATGTCGACATCGGGCATCGAGATGCGCTCGGGGTTGAGGAACCGCTCGAAGATCAGGCCGTGCGGGATCGGGTCGAGGTCGGTGATGCCCATGGCGTAGGCGACGATCGAGCCGGCCGCGGAGCCTCGGCCGGGGCCGACCGCGATGCCGTTGTTCTTGGCCCACATGATGAAGTCGGCGACCACGAGGAAGTAGCCGGGGAAGCCCATCGAGATGATGACGTCCATCTCATAGTCGGCCTGCTTCTGGCGGTCCTCGGGGATGCCGCCGGGGAAGCGGCGCTCCATGCCCCGGCGGACCTCCTCCTTGAACCAGGTGACCTCGGTGTAGCCGTCGGGGATGTCGAACTTCGGCATGAGGTTCTTGGCCTCGAACATGCCGGTGGTGTCGACCATCTCGGCGATCAGGAGGGTGTTGGCGCACCCCTCCTGCCACGCGTCCGAGGAGTCGATGGCGTACATCTCCTCCGTGGACTTCAGGTAGTAGCCGGTGCCGTCGAACTTGAAGCGGTCCGGGTCGGAGAGGTTCTTGCCGGTCTGGATGCACAGCAGGGCGTCGTGGGCGGTCGCCTCGTGCGCGTACGTGTAGTGCGAGTCGTTGGTGACCAGCGGGGGGATGCCGAGCTTCTTGCCGATCTCCAGGAGGCCGTCGCGGACCCGGTGCTCGATCTCGATGCCGTGGTCCATCAGCTCCAGGAAGTAGCGGTCCTTGCCGAAGATGTCCTGGTAGTCGGCGGCGGCCTTCAGGGCCTCGTCGTACTGGCCGAGCCGCAGCCGGGTCTGGAGCTCGCCGGAGGGGCAGCCGGTGGAGGCGACGATCCCCTCGGACCACTGGGAGATGGTCTCCTTGTCCATCCGGGGCCACTTCTGGAGCCAGCCCTCGGCGTAGGCGTCCGAGGAGAGCCGGAAGAGGTTGTGCAGGCCGGTGGAGTTCACCGCCCACATCGTCTTGTGGGTGTAACCACCGGAACCGGAGACGTCGTCCCGCTTCTGGTGCGGCTGGCCCCACTGGATCTTGCGCTTGTTGCGCCGGGACTCGGGGGCGACGTACGCCTCGATCCCGATGATCGGGGTGACCCCCGCCTTCTTCGCCGAGTGGAAGAAGTCGTACGCCCCGTGCAGGTTGCCGTGGTCGGACATGGCGATGTGGGTCATGCCCATCTCGTTGCACGCGTCGAACATGTCCTTGAGCCGCGCGGCACCGTCCAGCAGGGAGTACTGGGTGTGGACGTGCAGGTGCGTGAACGGCGGCTTTGACACGGCGTGGCCTCCATGGAAAACACTCGGCGACGGGCGGGCGGACAGATCCGGGGACAGCGTCGAAGTCTATGCCTCGGCACTGACACTCAAGGGGTCGCCCCGCGTACCTTCACAACGAGGGTCGCGGGCACTTTCACCCGGGCCCGCCCGTTGGACAGGACGACAGAAACGCTGTCGTACACATGCACCAGGAGGCACCCCGCGATGTCGGTACCGCAGCTCAACGACGAGCACCGCGGCGAGGAGATCCTCGCTGTCTTCGACACCGCCTTCGGCGAGCTCCTGGCCGCCGACCCGGCCGCGTTCCGCGTCAAGTTCCGCAAGATGGCGGCCTCGGCGTTCGCGTTCTACCGGGGCACGGCGTGCCTCTTCTACCACGACCTCGACGAGGAGAAGCGGGGCGGCCCGTACCTGGACGAGCGCACCTCGCGCGTGTGGATCCACGGCGACCTGCACGCGGAGAACTTCGGCACGTACATGGACGCCAACGGCCGGCTGATCTTCAACGTCAACGACTTCGACGAGGCCTACGTCGGCCCCTTCACGTGGGACCTGAAGCGCTTCGCCGCCTCCGTCGCGCTGATCGGGTACGCGAAGGCGCTCGGCGACGACCAGATCAGCGAGCTGGTGCGGGTGTACGCGGCCGCGTACCGGGAGCGGATCCACGCCCTGGCCACCGGCGCCAAGAGCGACGAGGTGCCGCCGTTCACGCTGGACACCGCCGAGGGCCCGCTGCTGGGCGCGCTGCGCGAGGCCCGCGCGCTCACCCGCTTCGGGCTCCTGGAGTCGATGACGGAGATCCGTGACTTCGAGCGCCGGTTCGCCGGGGGCGGCGGCTCGATCGAGCTGGACGCGGCCACCCGCTACAAGGTGCTGGCCGCCTTCGACGGCTATCTGGAGACCCTGCCGGAGGCCTCCCTGGACCGCCCGGACTCCTACCGGGTCAAGGACGTCGTGGGCCGCCGGGGCATCGGCATCGGCTCGGCCGGGCTGCCGTCGTACAACATCCTCCTGGAGGGCCACACCGACGCCCTGGAGAACGACGTCGTCATCTACATCAAGCAGGCCCAGACCCCGGCCGTCTCCCGGCACATCACCGACCCGGAGATCCGCGACTACTTCCAGCACGAGGGCCACCGCACGGTGATCTCCCAGCGCGCCCTCCAGCAGCACGCGGACCCGTGGCTGGGCTGGACCGAGCTGGGCGGCGCGGGCCAGCTGGTCGCCGAGATCTCCCCGTACGCCGTGGATCTGGACTGGAGCGACATCGACGACCCGGAGGAGATCGCGGCGGTCGTCGCCGACCTCGGCCGGGCGACCGCGACCATGCACGGGGCGGCCGACGACCAGTCCGGCGAGTCCCTGGTGCCCTTCTCCACCGAGCGGGCCATCGACGCGGCGATCGCGGCCGACGAGGAGGGCTTCGCGGAGCTCCTGGTCGACTTCGCGCACAGCTACGGCGCACGCGCGCGTGCCGACCACCAGACCTTCGTGGACCTGTTCCGCAACGGCCGCATCCCCGGCCTGTGACCAGGCTCGCACCGCTGTCGATAACGATAGGGCCGCGCACAGGGACTCTTTAGGGGTCCCTTACAGGCCCGCGTGACACACTCTCCACGCTATGGACATATCCGGGACCCAGCTACGAGCGCTCCGCGCGGCGCTGTTCACGGCACTCGTCGTGACGCTCAGCACCGCGTCGCACGTGCTGCTGTCCCGGGCTCCCCTGCCGCTGAACACGGTGGCGGCGGTCGCCGTCGCCGTGTTCGCGCTCGCCTACGCGCTGGCGGGACGCGAGCGCGGCTTCGGGCGGATCGCCGCCGTGCTGATCCCGCTGGAACTGGCCGCCGACACCGTCTTCACCACCGGCCAGCACGTCTGTTACGGCGCCGCGGGCGGCCCGGTCGCGGGCCCGCTGCGCACGGTCGGCTGGGACGTGTTCTGCGGCGACGGCACCAGCGTCGGCTCCCCGCTGGCCCGGATGACCGGGACCGACACCGACCGGCTCGGCGGCCTGCTCGCCCACGCCGATCCGCAGACCGCCTGGCTGCTGCTCGCCGCCCATGTCTCGGTGGGCCTCCTCGCGGCCGCCTGGCTGCGCCGCGGCGAGCGGGCCCTGGCCCAGCTGCTGCGGGCCGTGGCCGCCACCACCTTCCGGCCGCTGCTCCTCGCGGCGGCCGCGCTGACCGTGCGCCCGGCGCCGGAGCCGGGCCGCCCGGTGCGCCCCGGCCGCCGTACGGCCGTCGTACTCGACGAGATCCTCGCGCACTCCCTGGGACGGCGTGGACCGCCGTGCTCGGTCGCCTCCGCCTGAGCACCACCAGTCCCCTTCACGTACCCCCGCACACGATGTGCGCGCGTCCCCCTTTACGGAGAACACCACCATGAGCAAGCGGAACAGCCAGGCCGCGAAGACCGCCGCCCGCGAGCGGCTGCGCCAGGAGCGCGAGCGCCAGGCCAAGCGCGACAAGATGAAGCGTCAGCTCATCGTCATCGGCTCCATAGTCGGCGTCCTGGCGATAGCCGGCGGCATCAGCTACGCGGTCGTCCAGGGCAACAAGCCCAGTTACTGGGAAGAGGCCAAGAACGACAAGCTCGTCAAGCCGGCCAACTCCACGGGCACCGACGGCACGACGGTCGTGATGGGCAAGAGCACCGCCAAGAAGACCCTGGTCATGTACGAGGACCCGCGCTGCCCGATCTGCGCGCAGTTCGAGCAGACCGTCGGCCCGACGGTCAAGAAGGACTTCGACGAGGGCAAGTTCAAGATCCAGTTCGTCGGTGCGAGCTTCCTGGACGGCAACCTCGGCGGCGAGGGCTCCAAGAACGGCCTCAGCGCCCTCGGCGCGGCGCTGAACGTCAGCCCCGAGGCGTTCCTCAAGTACAAGGCCGCGATGTACTCGACGAAGTGGCACCCCGAGGAGAGCGGCCCGGACAAGTTCAAGGACGACTCCTACCTCATCAAGATCGCGCAGACCGTCCCGGAGCTGAAGGACAACAAGACCTTCCAGGACGCCGTGAAGAACGGCACCTACGACAAGTGGGCCCTGGACATGTCCGACAAGTTCAACAAGGACGGTGTGACCGGCACGCCTACCCTGAAGATGGACGGCAAGACCCTGACCGGTCCCGACGGCAAGAGCGCGCCGATGACGGTCGCCGACTTCAACACCGCGCTCGAGGCGGCCCTGAAGGGCTGACCGCGGCACTCTTCAGTCAAAAAGCGGGCGGACTTTCACGAGTTCGCCCGCTCTCGTTCATACCGATCAGTAACCTGATCGGCCGTGACTAGTAGACAGAGAACAGCCGACAGCAACTCCCTGTCCCCACGCCGCCGTACGGTCGTCAAGGCCGCGGCGGCGACCGCTGTCCTGGCCGCTCCGCTGGCCGCCGCATGGCCGGCCGGTGCCGCCGAGGCCCCCGCCTTCCTGCACGGCGTCGCGTCCGGCGACCCGCTCCCGGACGGCATCCTGCTGTGGACCCGGGTGACCCCGACCGAGGAGGCGACACCCGGCTCCGGGCTCGGTCCGGACGTGGAGGTCGCCTGGACGGTGGCGAAGGACAAGGCCTTCACGACCGTCGTCGCCAAGGGCTCCGTCACCGCGACCGCCGCCTCCGACCACACCGTCAAGGCGGACGTGCGCGGCCTCGCGCCCGCGACCGACTACTGGTTCCGCTTCTCGGCCGGCGGCACCGACTCCCCGGCGGCGCGCACCCGCACCGCGCCGGCGGCGGACGCCGCCGTCACCAACCTCCGCTTCGGCGTGGTCTCGTGCGCCAACTGGGAGGCCGGCTGGTTCTCCTCGTACCGCCATCTCGCCGCCCGCGGCGACCTGGACGCCTGGCTGCACCTGGGCGACTACATCTACGAGTACGGCACCGGCGAGTACGGCACCCGCGACACCGTCGTACGGCAGCACGCGCCGACCCACGAGATCCTCACCCTGGCCGACTACCGGATCCGGCACGGCAAGTACAAGACGGACCCGGACCTCCAGGCCCTGCACGCGGTCGCCCCGGTCGTGGCGATCTGGGACGACCACGAGTTCGCCAACGACGCCTGGTCGGGCGGCGCCGAGAACCACACCGAGGGCACGGAGGGCGCCTGGTCGGCCCGTCAGGCCGCCGCCAAGCAGGCCTACTTCGAGTGGATGCCGGTGCGCACGGCGACCGCCGGCACCACCTACCGCCGGCTGCGCTTCGGCAAGCTCGCCGACCTCTCCCTGCTCGACCTGCGGTCCTTCCGCTCCCAGCAGGTCGGCGTCGGCAGCGGCTCGGTCGACGACCCGAACCGTACGATCACCGGGCGCGCCCAACTCGACTGGCTGAAGGCCGGGTTGAAGTCCTCCGACACGACCTGGCGGCTGGTCGGCAACTCCGTGATGATCTCGCCGTTCGCAATCGGCTCGCTCACCGCCGACCTGCTCAGGCCGCTCGCGGAACTGCTCGGTCTGCCGAAGGAGGGCCTCGGCCTCAACCCCGACCAGTGGGACGGCTACACCGACGACCGCCGCGAGCTGCTGGCCCACCTGCGCTCCAACGCCATCCGCAACACCGTCTTCCTGACCGGTGACATCCACATGGCGTGGGCCAACGACGTGCCGGTGGACGCGGGCACCTACCCGCTGTCGGCCTCGGCCGCCACGGAGTTCGTCGTCACCTCGGTCTCCTCGGACAACCTCGACGACATCCTGAAGGTCCCCGAGGGCACGGTCACCGCGCTCGCCGCGCCGGTCATCCAGCTCGCCAACCGGCACGTCCACTGGGTCGACACCGACCGCCACGGCTACGGCGTCCTGGACATCACCACCGAGCGGGCGCAGATGGACTACTACGTGCTGTCCGACAAGACGAAGCAGAACGCGACCTCCACCTGGGCGCGTTCGTACCGCACACGGACCGGCACGCAGAAGGTCGAGCGGACCTACAGCCCCGTCTAGGGCCTGGTCAGAGGGTGTCGAGGAAGCCGAGGGCCACCCGCCAGGTGGCCTCGGCGGCCTCCTCGTCGTAGTCCGGCAGCTCGGGGTCGGTGTAGAGGTGACCGGCCCCGGCGTATCGGTAGACCTCCACGTCCGCGCCGGTACGGCCCATCTGGAGGTACCAGGCGCTCAGCCAGTCGTCGGTCTCGAAGGGGTCCGGCTCGGCCACGTGCAGCTGGACCGGCAGCCCGTCCGCGGTCGCGTTCGCCGCGATGTCCGAGGTGCCGTGCAGGAGCAGCAGGCCGCGGGCCCGCTCGTCGCCGAGGGCGAGGGTCTGGGCGACGGAGGCACCGAGCGAGAAGCCGGCGTAGACCAGGCCGCGCTCGGAGTAGGGCGCGGCCGCCAGGACGGCCCGCTTGAGCAGTTCGTCCTTGCCGATCTCCTCGTTGAAGGCCATGCCCTCCTCGACCGTGTCGAACGTGCGCCCCTCGAAGAGGTCCGGCGTCCACACCTCGTGCCCCGCCTCCCGCAACCGGTCGGCGGCCTGGCGGACGGCGGGCCTGAGGCCGTAGGTCGAGTGAAAGAGCATGATGTTCATGAGGCCATGGTGCCAGCCGGGACCGACAGTGCCGTTTCTCACGGGCGGCGAGCGGGTCCGGGGCCCTACCCACTTCGCGGCAGAAGTCACATGTTCATGCCCCCGCAGGGCCGGTTAGGTTCGGGGTCATGGAGAACGTACTCCGCCCACTGATCGTGGTCGGCGGCTCGGTGCTGCTCACCCTGCTGATCGGCTGGGCCACCGACCGACTGCTGCGCAAGGCCGACGAACGCCACAGCGAGACCCCGCTGTGGGGTCTGCTGCGCCGTGGCCGCATCCCCTACATGCTCGTGCTCTGCGCGGCCATGCTGAGAGGGTCGTACGACCAGGTGCGGCCGCTGCAACGGCACAACGCGGGCATCGGCCAGACGCTGACCCTGATCCTGATCGGGGCGACCGCCTGGCTGGTGATCCGGATCGCCGCCGCCGTCGTGGAGACGACGTACACCCGCTACGCGCGCGCCCACCACGACGCCGCCCGGGTCCGCCGGGTGCGCACCCAGGTCACCCTGA
Source organism: Streptomyces sp. LS-MS-L19 (assembly GCF_058382285.1). Classification (NCBI taxonomy): domain Bacteria; kingdom Bacillati; phylum Actinomycetota; class Actinomycetes; order Kitasatosporales; family Streptomycetaceae; genus Streptomyces; species Streptomyces sp. LS-MS-L19. Next base: position 2,548,039 of record NZ_JBYCLL010000001.1, read on the forward strand.
TCATGCGGGTGGTCGCCGCGACGGTGGGCGTGGTGGCGGTGGCCGCGATGCTGCTGACGTTCCCCGCGATGCGCGCGGCCGGCGCCTCACTGCTGGCCTCGGCCGGAATCCTCGGCATCGTCGCCGGTGTGGCGGCCCAGTCCACGCTCAGCAACATGTTCGCCGGGCTCCAGATCGCCTTCGGCGACATGGTGCGCATAGGCGACACCGTGGTGGTGGACGGCGAGTGGGGCACCGTCGAGGAGATCACGCTGACCTTCCTGACGGTCCGCACCTGGGACGAGCGCCGGATCACCATGCCGGTGTCGTACTTCACGTCGAAGCCGTTCGAGAACTGGTCCCGGGGCACCCCGCAGATGACCGGCATCGTCTACTGGCACGTCGACCACACCGCTCCGGTGGAGCTGATGCGCGAGCGGCTGCGGGACATCCTGCGCGAGTGCCCGGCCTGGGACGGCCGCGACTACGGCCTGGCCGTCACCGACACCACCCCGAACACCATGCAGGTGCGCGCCCTGGTGACCGCCAAGGACGCCGACGACATCTGGACGGTCCGGGTCACGGTCCGCGAACAGATGATCCGCTGGCTGACCGACCACCACCCGTACGCGCTGCCGAGGGTCAACACGGCGGACGCGACCCTGGCTCCGGGCTTTCGACGGCTCAACGGCAACGAGAGGGACGGCGAGTCGTCCCGCCGCGCCCACGAGCCTCCGCGAACCGGGCGAGGCTGACGGTTCCTCATGGCGCCGGGTGCGGGGATCTACCTGGGGGCGCGGGGAACTGCGCGACCAGCCACGACGAGCCCGCACCCGCCCACCGACCGATCAGTGCCCCCTCTCGGCCCCACCATTGACCTGCACGACCTGCGAAGTCACATGCCCCGCCCCGGCCGACGCCAGCCAATGAAGCGTGGCGGCAACATCCCCCGGCGCCCCGGCCCGCCCGTTCAACGTGTCACCGACAAGCCGCTCCCGCCGAGCGGGATCGATCGCCGCCCCGAAGAACTCCGTGTCCTCGACATACCCCGGCGCCACCACGTTCGCCGTGATCCCCCGAGGCCCCAACTCCCGCGCCAGATCATGCGCGTACGGGTGCAGCCCCGCCTTCGCCGCCCCGTACGCCCCACTCCCGGAGCCCCGGTACGCGGCGATGGAGCTGACGAACAGCACCCGCCCTCCCGGCGAGGCGAGCCGCTCCTTCAGCCCCTCCGTGAGCAGCGCCGCGGTCAGCAGATTGAGCCGGAAGTTCACGGTCCAGTTGTGCGCGACGGCATCGAGCGCGTCGCCGCCCTCCACGGCCGGTTCGAGCTGCCCGGTCCCCCCGGCACTGTGGATCAGCACGTCCACGGTCCCGAGCTCCCGCTCCACGAACCCGACGACCCCGCGCACCGCGTCGACGTCGGCGAGATCGGCGGCGTACGTCAACGCCCCCGGCACGCCCGCCTTCTCCAGCACCTCGGCGCGCCGCCCGAGCAGCAGCACCCGGTCCCCCTCCGCCGCGAACACCTGCGCCGCCGCGCGTCCGATCCCCGTTCCGCCACCACTGATCACCACATTGCGAGCCATACGTCGACCCTACGAACCCACCGCCGGTCGGCTCACCCCGATTTACCTGATCTTCGCATCGCGGTCATCGCAGACTACGCACGTCCAGATGCCGCAACACCCGGTCCACGACCTCGGGATCGGCCCCCGGCTCGCTCCGCGCCGCCAGCACCTCGTGCCGCGCCGCGCTCAGCATCTCGCCCTGGATCCGCCGCATCCGCTTGAGCCGCCGCCGGGCCTCGCGCCGCTCCTCGTCCCCCATCTCCGGGTAGATCCGCACACCGATCTCGAACGCCCGCCGCTGCATCTGCTCCGACAGCTCCTCCGGCAGCTCCTCGGCACTCTCGATCTCCTTGAGCCGCTGCTTGGCGGCCTTCGCCGCCCGTACCGCCAGTGACTTCTCGAACTCCTTCTCCCGCTCGGAGTCGGCCGTCACCCCCAGCCGCTTCACCAGCCATGGCAGGGTCAGCCCCTGGAGCACCAGGGTCGCCATGATCACCCCGAACGCGATGAAGATGATCTCGTCCCGGTCGGGGAACCCCGCCCCGGACTCGGTCTCCAGCGGAATGGCCAGGGCCAGCGCGACGGATGCCACACCCCGCATCCCGGACCACCACATGATGACGGTCTCCCGCCACCCCACCGGGATCTCCTCCTCGTAGTCGCGCTTGGCGTGCATGCGTTTGGTCAGCGCGGTCGCCGGCAGCAGCCACGCGAGCCGTACGAACACGACCACGGCCACGATCACCCCGGCCCAGCCGAGCATCTCGCCCCAGCGTCCGGAGGCGGTCCTGATCGCGTTGTGCAGTTCCAGCCCGATGAGCCCGAAGGCCACCCCGGTCACGAGCGTGTCGACGATGTCCCAGAAGGTGTGCCCGGCGAGCCGGGTCATCACGTCGTCGGCGTCGGAGCCGTACTCGGCGAGGAACAGCGCGGTGGTCAGCACCGCGAGCACACCGGAGCCGTGCAGCTCCTCGGCGAGGACGTAGGAGGCGTACGGCACGAGGACCGTGAGCCCGATCTGGAGGGTCGCGTCGCCCAGCAGGTCCATCAGCTTGTTCGCGCCCCAGCCCAGCGCGAGCCCCACGGCGACGGCCACCACGGCGGAGAGCACCAGCTCGAGGGCGGCCTCGCCCGGGGTGAAGGAGCCGCTCACGGCGGCGGCGACGGCCACGTGGTACAGCACGATCGCCGTGACGTCGTTGAAGAGGCCCTCGCCCTCCAGGATGGACACCAGCCTGCGGGGCAGCCCGAGTTGGCCCGCGACCGCGGTCGCGGCGACCGGGTCGGGCGGTGCGACGAGCGCGCCGAGCGCGACGGCGGCGGCGATCGGCAGACCCGGCACGATGGTGTGGGCGACCGCCGCCACACACAGGGTCGTGACGAAGACGAGGGCGACGGCGAGCAGGAAGATCGGCCGTTTGTTCGCCGCGAACTGGCGCCAGGAAGTGCGCCGGACGGCGGCGTAGAGCAGCGGCGGCAACAGGATGGGCAGGATCAGATCGGGCGGGATGTCGACATTCGGCACGAAGTCGAGCACCGCGAGGACGATCCCGAGCAGGGTCATCAGCACGGGCGCCGGCAGACCGAACCGGTCCCCCACCGGGACGCTGATCAGAGCCCCCAGCAACAACACGAACAACAGGGCCAACTGATCCACGGTCAGAACTCCGGGCACCTCGACAAACCAACGGTCCCTTAAGTCTGCCCGCTCAACCCCCTGCCCTCCCCGACCGCCGCCAGTCGTCTACCGACCGTCCACCCGACCGACCGCTCTTCGCCTGCGCACCGGCCTCCCCTTCCGGCCGTCGCCGCATCCCGGCGGTGCCGAACCGACCGGACCCCCGCACCGGGAACCGACGGAACCCGAGCCAGAACCCGCCGGACCCGATCCAACAACCCGCCGAACTCGATCCAGCAACCCGCCGAACCGTCAGAGCACCCGCCGCATGGCCCGGTGCGCGATCCCCGCATCCGGGAATTCCGGCCCGTACGCCACGTACCCCAGCCGCTCGTAGAACCCCAGCGCATGCGTCTGCGCATGCAGATCCACCGCGGCCAGCCCACGCCCCCGCGCCGCGTCCTCGATGGCCCGCACCAGCGCCGCCCCCACCCCGAGCCCCCGCGCCGCCTGCGTCACCGCGAGCCGCCCCAGCGACCCCACCGACTCGTCGCCACCGGTCTTCCCGGCCGCCGCCGCACCGAACAGCAGCCGCCCGGTCCCGAGCGGCACCCCGTCCTCCCGCACGGCCAGCACATGCAGCGCTACGGCGTCGTAGGCGTCGTACTCAATGTCCTCGGGCACGCCCTGCTCACCGACGAAGACCTCCTTGCGCACCGCGAAGCAGGCCTCCTGGTCGGCGGGATCCTCGGCGACCCGCACCTCGTACGCGCGCGTGCTCACCCGTAGGTCTCCTCGCGCACCAGGTCCAGAGCGTGCTGGAGGTCCTCGGGATAGTCGCTCGCGAACTCCACCCACTCCCCGTCCCCGGGGTGCTCGAAGCCCAGCCGTACGGCGTGCAGCCACTGCCGGGTCAGCCGCAGCCGCTTGGCGAGCGTCGGGTCGGCGCCGTACGTCAGGTCGCCGACGCAGGGATGCCGGTGGGCCGCCATGTGGACGCGGATCTGGTGGGTGCGCCCGGTCTCCAGCTTCACGTCGAGCAGCGAGGCCGCGCGGAACGCCTCGATGAGGTCGTAGTGCGTCACGGACGGCTTGCCCTCCGCGGTGACCGCCCACTTGTAGTCGTGGTTGGGGTGCCGGCCGATGGGCGCGTCGATGGTGCCGCTGGTCGGGTCGGGGTGGCCCTGGACGAGCGTGTGGTACCGCTTGTCGACCGTGCGCTCCTTGAACTGGCGCTTGAGCGAGGTGTACGCCCGCTCCGACTTGGCCACGACCATCAGCCCCGAGGTGCCCACGTCGAGCCGGTGCACGATGCCCTGGCGCTCGGCGGCCCCGGAGGTCGAGATGCGGTACCCGGCGGCGGCGAGCCCGCCGATCACGGTGGTGCCGGTCCAGCCCGGCGAAGGGTGCGCGGCCACGCCGACGGGCTTGACGATCACGACCACGTCGTCGTCGTCATGGACGATCTCCATGCCCTCGACGGGCTCGGCGACGATCTGCACCGGCGCGGGCGCCTGCGGCATCTCCACCTCGAGCCAGGCCCCGCCGTGCACCCGCTCGGACTTCCCGACCACCGACCCGTCGACCGTGACCTTCCCCGAGGCGGCGAGCTCGGCCGCCTTGGTCCGGGAGAAGCCGAACATGCGGGAGATGGCGGCGTCGACGCGCTCGCCCTCCAGTCCGTCGGGCACGGGCAGGGTACGGATCTCGGGAATGGTGCTCACCCGTCGAGTATGCCGGACGGGTGACACCGCCCCGAACGAGCCTGTGGAAAACCCGGGCTCAGTCCTTGTGGACGGTCCCGTCCGGGTCCAGGCCCCTGAAGGACAGCAGCACGATCAGGATGCCGCCGCACACGATCGCCGAGTCGGCGAGGTTGAAGACCGCGAAGTGCTTGGGCGCGATGAAGTCGACGACCGCGCCCTCGAACACGCCGGGCGAGCGGAAGAGCCGGTCGGTGAGGTTGCCGAGGGCGCCGCCCAGCAGCAGTCCGAGCGCGATCGCCCAGGGCAGGCTGTAGAGCTTGCGGGCGAGCCGGGCGATGACCACGATCACGGCGGCCGCGATCACCGTGAAGATCACGGTGAAGGCCTCGCCGAAGCCGAAGGCCGCGCCCGCGTTGCGGATCGCCTCCAGCCTCAGCCAGTCCCCGATGATCTCGATCGGCTCGTGATGCTCCAGCTTGGCGACCACGATCATCTTGCTGATCAGGTCCAGGGCATACGCGAAAGCGGCGACCGTGAACAGCACGGCGACACGGCGCTTGCCCCGGGACCGCGCCGTCTGGTCCTGCTCCGGCTCGGCCCCCGCCGCCTCTGGGGTATCCGGCGTACCGATGATGCGCTCCGCCTCTGTCACGTGAGTCCCTCGACCTAGGTACCTGACTGAGGACGAGGGTACGACACGCCCACAAGGACCCTCAGTACCGGCGTTCCTGCTTCTGCTTGCACTCCACGCACAGGGTCGCGCGTGGGAAGGCCTGCATGCGTGCCTTTCCGATGGGATTGCCGCAGTTCTCGCACAGGCCGTAGGTGCCGGCGTCGAGGCGTCCGAGGGCGCGCTCGGTCTGGGTGAGCATCTCGCGCGCGTTGGCAGCGAGGGCCATCTCGCTCTCCCGCGTGATGTTCTTCGTGCCGGTGTCGGCCTGGTCGTCGCCCGCGCCGTCGCCGGAGTCCCGCATGAGCCCGACCAGGGACTCCTCGGAGGTGGTGATCTCGGTGCGCAGCCGCAGCACCTCGGCCGTCAGCTCCGCGCGCGCCTCCTCGACCTCCTCGGGCGTCCAGGGATCCTCACCGGGGCGTACCGCGAGTTCGCCGGGCTCCACCGCGGTGACACGCGCGTTGGGTACGGCGGCCTTGGCCGCCGTGGCCGTGCCAGGAGTCTTCTTCGCAACCACCGTCGTGGCTCCCGTCTTCTTCGCGGCCTCGGCCGCGCCCGCCTTCTTGGCCGTGCTCTTCCTGCCCGCCCGCTTCGTGGGGGTGCTCCTCCCGGAGGTGCCCTGCCCGGCATCCCCCTGCGGGACACCGGCCTCCGCGGCGACCGTCTCCTCGACCGTGGTGTCCTTCACGGCGGTCTTCTTCCCCGCGGCCTTCGTCGCAGCCGCCTTCTTGGCCGCGGCCTTGGTTCCGGCCACGCTCTTGGCCGTGCTCTTCGTGGCAGCGGCGCTCTTGGCCGCACTCTTCGTGGCAGCGGCGCTCTTGGCCGCACTCTTCGTGGCAGCCGCGCTCTTGGCCGCACTCTTCGTGGCAGCCGCGCTCTCGGCCGCACTCTTCTTCGTGACCGCCTTCTTCTTCGAGGCCGGGGCCTTCTTGGCGACGCCGGACTTCTCGGCGCCCCCGGCCTTCTCGGCCGCCTTCTTGGTGACCGCAGCCTTCTCGCCGGCCGCCTCCTTCGCGACCGCCTTCTTGCCTGCCGTTTTCCTCGCCGTCGCGGTCTGCTTCGTGACCGAGGCCTTCCCGACACCCCTGGTGCTCTCCGCCGTCCCGCCGACCGGCGGCCCGGCCGCCGGTCTCCCGGCCGAGCGCTCCTCCTCCGCGGCCCCCCGTCCGCCGGGAGCCGCCCCCGACGCCGTGGCCTTCTTGCCGGCGGCCTTCTTCGCAACGCTCTTCGCCGCCGCTCCGACCGCCTTCACGGCCTTGACCGCACCCTTGGCGGGCGACGCGGCGGACGCCCCCCGCGCGCTCTTCTTCCCGCCCGCCCCTTTGGCCTCGCCGCCGGAGGCCCGGGCATCGGTGGACCGGCCCGACGCCGACTGCTGTACGGCGGTCTTCTTCGCCACCATGCCGCGGCCCCTTCACATATTGTGATCTTGCTCGCGAATCGTGCTGGGACGATAAATCGACTTGAGTCCCGCGGCAACGGGGCACGCCGCCCGATTCGCCCGCCCCACGCGCGCGGGGCGGGAAGCATGCAAGCGTTGTGCCCAGCTCCCCGCCGGGTAATCCGCCGGACCGCCCGTCCCGGAATGCGAACAGCCGTGCCGCTCCATTCGGGTCACCCCACGCCCTACGGCGGCCTCCCCACCCGGCCCCGGAAAACCGGTCGGCCGCTGTCCCCGGGGCGCCGTACACTGGGCGGAGCGAGAAGCGTGGATGGGGACGAGTAGCGGCGTACGCAGCCCAGAGCGACCCGGGGACGGTGGAAGCCCGGGGGCGAGCGCGACGTGAAGATCACCCCGGAGCCGCCGGAAGAAACCCCCAGCAGGGGGCGTAGACCCGGCATCGCGACCCCAATGAGGGGGCTCACCGGCACACACCCCGTGTCGGCGGGCCAAGGAGGGTGGTACCGCGGGAGCGCGCCGAGACCGGCGTAGAGAACAAGGCTCTCGTCCCTCCGGACGGAAGGCAGCACATCCGCCGGAGGAAGACTGATGACGCAGTACCGCCAGGTGCCCGCCCAGGTCGACCTGCCCGCGCTCGAGCACGCGGTGCTCGACTTCTGGCGCGAGCAGAAGATCTTCGCCAAGACCCTGGAGCAGTCCGAGGGCCGCCCCGAGTGGGTGTTCTACGAGGGCCCGCCCACCGCCAACGGCATGCCGGGCGCGCACCACATCGAGGCCCGCGTCTTCAAGGACGTCTTCCCCCGCTTCCGCACCATGCGCGGCTACCACGTGGCCCGCAAGGCCGGCTGGGACTGCCACGGCCTGCCGGTGGAGCTCGCGGTGGAGAAGGAGCTCGGCTTCTCCGGCAAGCAGGACATCGAGAAGTACGGCATCGCCGAGTTCAACGCCAAGTGCCGCGAGTCGGTGACCCGCCACACCGACGCCTTCGAGGCGCTCACGACCCGCATGGGCTACTGGACCGACCTCCAGGACCCCTACCGCACGATGGACCCCGAGTACATCGAGTCGGTCTGGTGGTCGCTGAAGACGATCTTCGAGAAGGGCCTGCTGGTCCAGGACCACCGCGTCGCCCCCTGGTGCCCCCGCTGCGGCACCGGCCTCTCGGACCACGAGCTGGCGCAGGGCTACGAGACGGTCGTGGACCCGTCCGTGTACGTCCGTTTCCCGCTCACCTCCGGTCCGCTCGCCGGCGAGGCAGCGCTCCTGGTGTGGACGACGACCCCCTGGACCCTGGTGTCCAACACGGCGGTCGCCGCGCACCCGGAGGTCACCTACGTCGTCGCGACCAACGGCGAGGAGAAGCTCGTCGTCGCCGAGCCGCTGCTCGCCAAGGCGCTCGGCGAGGGCTGGGAGACCACCGGCCGATCCTTCACCGGCGCCGAAATGGAGCGCTGGACCTATCAACGTCCGTTCGAGCTGGTCGAGTTCCCGGAACCGGCACATTTCGTCGTCAACGCGGAGTACGTGACGACCGAGGACGGTACGGGCCTGGTCCACCAGTCCCCCGCCTTCGGTGAGGACGACCTCAAGGTCTGCCGCGCCTACGGCCTGCCGGTCGTGAACCCGGTCCGCCCGGACGGCACCTTCGAGGAGGACGTCCCCCTGGTGGGCGGCGTCTTCTTCAAGAAGGCGGACGAAAAGCTCACCGAGGACCTCCAGCAGCGCGGCCTCCTCTTCCGGCACATCCCGTACGAGCACAGCTACCCGCACTGCTGGCGCTGCCACACCGCGCTCCTCTACTACGCGCAGCCGTCCTGGTACATCCGCACCACGGCCATCAAGGACCGTCTCCTCCAGGAGAACGAGAACACCAACTGGTTCCCGGACACCGTCAAGCACGGCCGGTACGGCGACTGGCTGACCAACAACATCGACTGGGCGCTGTCCCGCAACCGCTACTGGGGCACCCCGCTGCCGATCTGGCGCTGCGAGGACGACCACCTCACGGTCGTCGGCTCCCGCGCGGAGCTCACCGAGCTGTCCGGCACGGACCACTCCGGCCTCGACCCGCACCGCCCGTTCATCGACGAGGTCACCTTCGCCTGCCCCCAGGACGGCTGCGGAAAGACGGCCACGCGCGTGCCGGAGGTCATCGACGCCTGGTACGACTCGGGTTCGATGCCGTTCGCGCAGTGGGGCTACCCGTACAAGAACAAGGAACTGTTCGAGTCCCGCTACCCGGCGCAGTTCATCTCCGAGGCCATCGACCAGACGCGCGGCTGGTTCTACACGCTGATGGCCGTCGGCACCCTGGTCTTCGACAAGTCGTCGTACGAGAACGTCGTCTGCCTCGGCCACATCCTCGCCGAGGACGGCCGCAAGATGTCCAAGCACCTGGGCAACACCCTGGAGCCGATCCCGCTGATGGACCGGCACGGCGCGGACGCGGTGCGCTGGTTCATGGCGGCCGGCGGCTCCCCGTGGGCGGCCCGCCGGGTGGGCCACGGCACCATCCAGGAGGTCGTCCGCAAGACGCTCCTGACGTACTGGAACACGGTCGCCTTCCAGGCCCTGTACGCCCGCACGTCGAACTGGGCGCCCAGCGCGGCCGACCCGGCCCCGGCCGACCGCCCGGTCCTGGACCGCTGGCTGCTGTCCGAACTGCACGCCCTGACCGACCAGGTGACCCAGTCCCTGGAGGCCTACGACACCCAGCGCGCCGGCAAGCTCCTCTCGGCGTTCGTCGACGACCTGTCCAACTGGTACGTACGACGGTCCCGGCGCCGCTTCTGGCAGGGCGACAAGGCCGCGCTGCGCACCCTGCACGAGGTCGTCGAGACGGTCACCAAGCTGATGGCCCCGCTGACCCCGTTCATCACCGAGCGGGTCTGGCAGGACCTGGTGGTGCCCGTCACCCCGGGCGCCCCGGAGTCGGTGCACCTGACCTCCTGGCCGGAGGCGGACCTCTCCGCGATCGACCCGGAGCTGTCGAGGCAGATGGTCCTGGTGCGCCGGCTCGTCGAGCTGGGCCGGGCCACGCGCGCGGAGTCGGGTGTGAAGACCCGCCAGCCGCTGTCCCGGGCGCTGATCGCGGCGACCGGTTTCGACGCCCTCGACCGTGAACTGCACGCGCAGATCACCGAGGAACTGAACGTGAGCTCGCTCGCGTCCCTCTCCGAGGTCGGCGGCAGCCTGGTCGACACCACCGCGAAGGCCAACTTCCGCGCCCTGGGCAAGCGGTTCGGCAAGCGCGTCCAGGACGTGGCCAAGGCCGTCGCGAACGCCGACGCGGCCGCGCTCTCCCTCGCCCTGCGCGAGGGCACGGCGTCGGTCGAGGTCGACGGTGAGACCATCACGCTCGCCCCCGACGAGGTGATCATCACGGAGACCCCGCGCGAGGGCTGGTCGGTGGCGTCCGACTCGGGTGCCACGGTCGCCCTGGACCTGGAGATCACCGAGGAGCTCCGCCAGGCGGGCCTCGCCCGTGACGCGATCCGCCTGATCCAGGAGGCCCGCAAGAACAGCGGCCTCGACGTGGCCGACCGGATCGCGCTGCGCTGGACGTCCACCGACCCGGCCGTGATCGCGGCGCTCACCGAGCACGCGGGGCTGATCTCCGACGAGGTCCTGGCGACGGACTTCGCGCAGGGAGAGGCGGACGGCTCCTACGGTGAGCCGTTCACCGACGAGGGCCTGTCCCTGACGTTCCGGCTGCGCAAGGCGTAAGCCTCCGGGACACGAAGGCCCGGCCTCCCCTTGAGGAGGCCGGGCCTTCGTCTTGACCGTCATGGTGATCAACACGCGTAAAAGGGAGGGGCCCCGGATCGAAATCCGGGGCCCCTCCCTGAACGCTGCCGACGCCTAAGGCGTATAAGAGGCCGTCAGTTGTCGTCCTCGTCGATGAGGAAGCCACGCATCGGCGACGGAGCCTGGCCCATCGGGCCGGGGCCCTGCGGCCGTACCGGCGCCATCGGCTGGGTCATGGCGGGCGACATCTGCTGCTGGCCGCCGTAGGACGGAGCGGCCGGCGAAGGACCGCCGCCCATGCCACCGGGGTTGCCGCCGTACGACGGGGCGCTCGCACCGGCCGGAGCCATGGAAGGCGCCGGGGACGGCGGCAGCGACGCGGTCGCCGGGGTACGCGGCGGAGCCAGCGAGTCGTCGGCCTGGGTCTCCAGCTGACGCAGCTGCGACTCGAGGTACGACTTCAGACGCGTGCGGTACTCGCGCTCGAAGCCGCGCAGGTCCTCGACCTTGCGCTCCAGCGTGGCGCGAGCGGACTCGAGCGAGCCCATCGCGACGCGGTGCTTCTCCTGCGCGTCCCGCTCCAGGGCGTCGGCCTTGGCACGGGCGTCACGCTCGAGGCCCTCGGCACGCGAACGCGCCTCGCCCACGATCTTGTTGGCCTCGGAGCGGGCCTCGGCGATCGCCTGGTCGGCGGTCTGCTGGGCCAGCGAGAGGACTCGGGCGGCGCTGTCGCCACCAGGGCCCTGACCGGGGCCGCCCATCGGACCGCCCATGGGGCCGCCCATCGGGCCACCCATCTGCTGCTGCATGGGCGGCTGACCGCCCATGGTGCCCTGGCCCATCGGACCCTGGCCCATGGGGCCCTGGCCCATCGGACCCTGACCCATCGGTCCGGGACCCTGCGGGCCGCCCTGGCCGCTGGGACCGGCGGGCAGCTGCGGCGCACCGCTCGGCAGCTGGGGCGGACCACCCATGGGGCCACCCATCTGCTGCTGCGGCGGCCCAGATATGCCGGCCGGTACGGGGGCGCCGGGACCGGGTCCACGCATGCCCTGCTGCGGCATCCCCTGTCCGGGCATGCCACCCTGCTGCTGCATGCCGCCCTGCGGTCCGTCCTGCTCCGGGGGCTTGCGCATGTTCTGCTGGTTCTGGGCAGCAGCGCGCGTGGCCGCGGCCAGTTTGGCGCGCAGGTCCTCGTTCTCGCGGAGCAGGCGCGTCAGTTCGGCTTCGACCTCGTCGAGGAAGGCATCGACCTCGTCCTCGTCATAGCCTTCTCGGAGGCGGACGGTCGTGAACTGCTTGTTCCGCACGTCCTCGGGGGTCAACGGCATCTCTTCACCTCAACGTAGTCGTCGGCATTCGGCAAGACCGTATCGTTCACAGCCGGCTCACGACGGAGATCAGGATGTAGACGATGATCATCAGTACGAAGAAGGACAGGTCGAGCGCCACGCCCCCGAGACGCAACGGCGGGATAACCCGCCGCAGAAGCTTGAGCGGTGGATCAGTGACAGTGTAGGTGGCCTCCAGAACGACCACCATCGCCTTGCCGGGTTGCCACGAGCGGGCGAACTGGAAGACATAGTCCATGACCAACCGGAAGATGAGCACGATGAGGAAACACATCAGCGCGATGTAGATCACCTGAACGACCACGCTCATTGCTGGTGCTTCCCTCTCCCCTGTTTCCGTGCTGCTGGGTACTGCTTTGTCCTGCTGTTTCCGGTCGTGCGTCTCAGCTCTGGTTGAAGAACCCGCCCTCTGCGATGCGGGCCTTGTCCTCCGCCGTGACATCGACGTTAGCAGGCGACAACAGGAACACCTTCTGCGTCACCCGCTCGATGCTGCCGTGAAGACCAAACACCAAACCGGCCGCAAAGTCGACAAGTCGCTTCGCGTCTGTGTCATCCATCTCAGTCAGATTCATGATCACCGGGGTGCCCTCACGGAAGTGTTCCCCGATGGTACGGGCCTCGTTGTAGGTCCGGGGGTGAAGTGTGGTGATCCGGTAAGGCTCTCGTTCCGACACGACCTTGGGCATGATCACCGGTGCGTTCTTCTCCAGGCTTGCGCGCTCTTGTGTGATGGATGCCACGGGCGCGATGCGCGCGGGGCGCACCGATTCCGCGGCGAGCGAAGCGGATCGCGGCACGGGGTCGCGCTGCACCGAGGGCTGCACGACTCTGACCGATTCGTCCCTTTCGGGCTGAAGTGCCTGATGTGACTGGTGAGACGGCTCATGCCGTCGCCGGTCCCGCTCGGGCTCCGGGTCGAGTTCGGGCTCGAAGTCGTCGTCGGGGTCAAAACCACGGCCGTCGTACCCATCGTCCTCCACGAGGCCGAGGTAGACCGCCATCTTGCGCATCGCGCCGGCCATTCTCTGAGTCCTCCGCTCTGTGGTGGATCGACTGACGACTGCCAAGTGCCCGCGATCCACGAGGTCGTTAATGCCGCCTTCCGGCGGTAATGACCATATTTTCTGCTGTGGTCCGACTTCCTGGCGACGTTACCCGAGCCTGGGGCGGACTCCGAGTACCGCGGTGCCGACGCGCACATGTGTCGCTCCGGCCGCCACGGCCTGTTCGAGGTCCGCACTCATCCCTGCCGAGACCATGTTCGCAGCCGGATGGGCTCGGCGCAGGTCGGTCGACAAATCCATCAACCGCTCGAACGCCGCCTGTTCGCGTCCCGCGTACTCCCCGGTGAGCGGAGCGACGGTCATCAGTCCGTCGAGCCGCAGCCCCGGAGCCCCGGCCACGAGATCGGCCAACTCCCCGATCCCGCCCGGCGCCACACCTCCCCGCTCCCCTCGCTCGCTCGAACCGGCGTCGAGAGCGACCTGGATCAGGCAGCCCACTTCACGCCCGGCCTTCACGGCCTCCTTGGAGAGAGCCGTCACCAGCTTGGAACGATCGACGGACTGCACCAGATCCGCATAACCCACAACAGATCGCACCTTGTTGGTCTGCAACTGGCCAACAAAGTGCCAAGTAAGGGGCAGATCGGAGCATTCGGCGGCCTTGGGCGCCGCGTCCTGGTCCTTGTTCTCGGCGACGTGCCGCACCCCGAGCTCGGCGAGGATCCGCACATCGCTCGCGGGGTAGGTCTTGGTGACCACGATGAGGGTCACCTCGTCACGCCCGCGCCCGGCGGCGGCGCACGCGGCGGCGATGCGCTCCTCCACTTTCGCCAGATTCGCGGCGAGTTCGTCCTTACGGTCCGTCATGCCCCATCAGCCCAGCCAGACATATCCCGCGAGTCGCCCCGTGGTGCGCTCGCGGCGGTAGGAGAAGTGGTCGTCCGACTCGATCGTGCACACCGGCGACTGCTGCCGGTCGCGCACTCCGAGCCGGTCGAGTTGCGCGTGCACTCCGGCGGTCACGTCGACCGCGGGGGTGCCCCAACTCGTCTCGGCGTGCGCCGCGGGTTCGACGGCGGCGACGTCGGCGCGCATCTCCTCGGGCACTTCGTAGCACTTGCCGCAGACGGCGGGCCCGGTGCGGGCGACGATCCGGGCGGGATCGGCGCCGAGTCCGGTCATCGCGCGTAGCGCGGCGGGGACGACTCCGGCGACCATGCCGGGCCGGCCGGCGTGGGCCGCCGCGACGATCCCGGCGACCGGGTCGGCGAGCAGCACCGGAGTGCAGTCGGCGGTCAGGACGGCGAGGGCGAGACCGCGTTCGGCGGTGACGATCGCGTCGACCCGGGGCACCGGCCGCTCACCCCACGGCGCGGAGACCACCTCGACGTCCGCACCGTGCACCTGGTTCATCCAGACCACCCTTGCCGGGTCGAGCCCGAGCGACTTGGCGGCCAGTTCGCGGTTGGTCCCTACGGCCTCGGGGTCGTCGCCGACCGCTCCGCCGAGGTTGAGCTCCTCATACGGAGCGGCGCTCACCCCGCCCCACCGGTCGGTGAAGGCGAAGTGCGCGCCGCTCACGCTCTCGCGCTGTCCTATCACTTCAGGAAGTCCGGCACGTCCAGTTCCTCGGCCGCGCTGTCGGAGTAGCTCCGCGACGGCGGTACCGGCGGGGCGACCGGGAGGTCGGCGACCGGCTCGGGCGCGGGCTCCGGGTCCTCCTTCGGCGTGACGCTGCCGAGCGAGCCGAAGGACGGACGGCTCTCGGGCTGCCGTACCGGAGTGGGCTCGTCGCGGCGGGCCGAGGAGGCGGACGAGCCCATGACGGTCTCGCGGCGGGCCGGCGGCTGGCCGCCGTCGAAGCCGGCGGCGATCACGGTGACGCGGACCTCGTCGCCGAGGGCGTCGTCGATGACCGCACCGAAGATGATGTTGGCCTCGGGGTGGGCGGCCTCGCTGACCAGCTGGGCGGCTTCGTTGATCTCGAACAGGCCGAGGTCGGAGCCGCCGGAGATGGAGAGCAGCACACCGCGGGCGCCGTCGATGGACGCCTCCAGGAGCGGCGAGGAGATCGCCATCTCGGCCGCGGCCACCGCGCGGTCGTCGCCGCGGGCGGAGCCGATGCCCATGAGGGCCGAACCGGCCTCGGACATGACCGACTTGACGTCGGCGAAGTCGAGGTTGATCAGACCGGGGGTGGTGATGAGGTCGGTGATGCCCTGGACACCGGAGAGCAGGACCTGGTCGGCCGACTTGAAGGCGTCGAGCACCGAGACCTGGCGGTCCGAGATGGACAGCAGCCGGTCGTTGGGGATGACGATGAGGGTGTCGACCTCTTCGCGGAGCTCCGCGATGCCGTCCTCGGCCTGGTTGGCGCGGCGCCGGCCCTCGAAGGTGAACGGGCGGGTGACCACGCCGATGGTGAGGGCGCCCAGCGAGCGGGCGATGTTGGCCACGACGGGCGCGCCGCCGGTGCCGGTGCCGCCGCCCTCACCGGCCGTCACGAAGACCATGTCGGCCCCCTTGAGGACCTCCTCGATCTCCTCGCGGTGGTCCTCGGCGGCCTTGCGGCCGACGGCCGGGTTGGCGCCGGCGCCGAGTCCGCGGGTGAGTTCGCGGCCGACGTCGAGCTTGACGTCGGCGTCGCTCATCAACAGCGCCTGCGCGTCGGTGTTGATGGCGATGAACTCGACGCCCTTGAGACCGACCTCGATCATCCGGTTGATGGCATTGACACCACCGCCGCCGACACCGATGACTTTGATGACTGCGAGGTAGTTCTGCGGTGCTGCCACGTCGAAGGCCTCTCGCCTCGAGTTACGTGTCGCCGAACCAACGAGGCACTGCTGCCTCGCGATCCGCCGACTGATGCCGAATGGGACGGTCCGTAGCGCCGACCCGAACCCTAACGCTGAAGTTTAGGGTTACCAGTGTGTCTGTTCCCTGGAGTCTTCTGAACAGGACACTAAGTCGACAAGTGGCGCACGTTCAACGAACACGCCGAACCTCCCGTTTTTCTTTTCACCCTATGTGATCAGCCGTAGCAGTGCCCAACCAGGGTGCTGGCCTGCGCTGATGTGCGTCAACTCCCCGATGACGCGGGGGCGGTGGGAACGCTGACGTCGAAGTGCCGTGCGTCGGGGGCCGCTTTGACGAGAGCGGTGAGCGTACGGGCCTTCGCGGCACCCTTCTCGCTGCTCCCCCACGCGACGGTCCGGCCGTCGTTCATCACCAGCAAGATGTCGTCGTAGGAACGCACCTTGACGGAACGCGTGGCGCGCGCGACGAAGGCCGGAATGTCACCCGCCACGCGCACCGCCTCACGCACCAGCCGGTCCTCTCCGAAGCGGCGCAGGCTCGCGGCGCGGGAGCCCGGCTGGGAGAGCGTCATTTGCAGTGCGGGGACGCCTTTCGGGGCTACGGAAACCGTGGCGAAACGGACACCGTCATCGTCCACTTCGACAAACTTTCCGCCCTTTTGGACAAGCAGAACCGGAGTTCGCTCGGTCACTTTCAGCCCGATTCCATGGGGCCAGGAACGGCTGACGTCAACCGAGTCAATTCGGGGCAATTTCCGGCGCAGTCGTGCCTCGATCGCATCGGTGTCGACGGAAATCAGCGGCGATCCGAGGGGCACGTCGGCGGCCTCGCTCACCTGCTTCGGGGTGAGCACCCTGGTCCCGGAGACCGAAACGCGTTCGACGCGCAGCCACTGGGAGCCGTACAACAGCCAGACGGTGCCCGCGGAGAGCAGGACGAGCACCACGGCGAGGATGATGATCACACGAAGCCGACGCACCCTCAACCGCCGGGCGGACGGCGGGCCGGACGACTCCTGCTGGCGTTCACCGCGCTCGGCGGTCGTCGGTCCGGCCACGCTTCCTGCCCTTCGTACACGGGTCCTAACGGCGCTGCGAGGCGATCGCCTCGTAGACCATGCCGACGAGCAGGTCGTCGGCGTCCCGGCGGCCGAACTCGGCGGCGGCGCGGGACATCTCGTACAGCCGGTGCGGGTCGGCGAGCACGGGCAGGACGTTGGCCCGGACCCAGTCCGGCGTCAGTTCCGCGTCGTCGACCAGCAGTCCGCCGCCGGCCTTGACCACCGGCTGGGCGTTCAGCCGCTGTTCGCCGTTGCCGATGGGCAGCGGGACGTAGGCGGCCGGGAGTCCGACGGCGGAGAGTTCGGCGACGGTCATCGCGCCCGCACGGCAGAGCATCATGTCGGCCGCGGCGTACGCGAGGTCCATCCGGTCCAGGTAACTTACCGGGATGTAGGGGGGCATTCCCGGCATCTGCTGTACATGCGGCAGTTCGTTCTTCGGGCCGACCGCGTGCAGGATCTGGATCCCGGCCTGCTGGAGCCAGGGCGCGACCTGCTGGACGACCTCGTTGAGGCGCCGGGCGCCCTGCGAGCCGCCGGAGACCAGCAGCGTGGGCAGGTTGGGGTCGAGGCCGAACATCGCGCGGGCCTCGGGACGGGCGGCGGCCCGGTCCAGGGTGGCGATGGTGTGGCGCAGCGGGATGCCGATGTACCGGGAGTTGCGCAGCTTGCTGTCCGGCGTGGCGACGGCGACCTGGGCGGCGTACCGGGAGCCGATCTTGTTGGCGAGGCCGGGGCGGGCGTTGGCCTCGTGGATCACGATCGGCACGCCGAGGCGCTTGGCGGCGAGGTAGCCGGGCAGCGCGACATAGCCGCCGAAGCCGACGACCGCGTCGGCCTTGGTGCGCTCCAGGATCTGCTCGGTGGCCTTGATCGTGCCGCGCAGCCGGCCCGGCACGGTGATCAGCTCGGGGGTGGGCTTACGGGGCAGCGGGACGGCCGGGATGAGAGCGAGCTCGTAGCCGCGCTGCGGGACGAGCTTGGTCTCCAGACCCCGTTCCGTGCCCAGGGCCGTGATCCCCACTCCCGGGTCCTGCCTGCGCAGGGCGTCCGCGAGGGCGAGCGCGGGCTCGATGTGGCCGGCGGTCCCCCCACCGGCGAGTACGACATGCACCGAAATTCACCGCTCTCCGGACGAACGCGCCGAGGGGGCGCGCCGTCGCATCGTGTTCCATCTCCGAGGCCCCCGTGCCGGCACGGCGCCTCCCGCCCGCTTTTTACCAAAGCGAGGTTGCCGCATCGACAGCGCCGCCCGCGCAGCGGGGTCGTCCCGCGCGAAGGCGATCAGCAGCCCGATGGCGAACATGGTCGGCAGCAGGGCGGACCCTCCGTAGGAGAACAGCGGGAGCGGGACGCCGGCGATCGGCAGCAGACCGAGCACCGCACCGATGTTGATCACTGCCTGAGCGGTGATCCAGGTGGTCACGCCTCCCGCGGCATACCTCACGAAGGGGTCCTCCGTGCGTCCGGCCACGCGGATACCCGCATAGCCTAGAGCCGCGAAGAGGGCGAGCACCGACAGCGTCCCCGCGAGGCCCAGTTCCTCACCCGTGACGGCGAAGATGAAGTCCGTGTGGGCTTCAGGGAGTTGGCCCCATTTCTCCACACTCGCACCGAGCCCGGAACCGAAGATTCCGCCGGAGGCGAGGGCGTAGATGCCGTGCACGGCCTGCCAGCAGTCGGCGGCGCCCGCCTTGGGCTCGGTGGCGCCGATGCAGGCGAGCCGGGCCATGCGGTTGGGGCTGGTCTTGATCAGGACGAACCCGATGAACGCGGCGACCGACAGCACCCCGACGAACAGCCGGGTCGGGGCCCCCGCGAGCCACAGCAGCCCGAACAGGATCGCCGTCAGGATGATCGCCGTACCCATGTCGCCGCCGAGCATGATCAGCCCGAGCAGCAGGAAGGCGACCGGGACGAGCGGCACCAGCATGTGCTTCCACTGGGTCAGCAGCTTCTTGTCCTGCTTGCGGGCCAGCAGGTCGGCCGCCCACAGCACGAGCGCGAGCTTGCCGAACTCGCTGGGCTGGATCTGGAAGGAGCCGCCGAGCGAGATCCAGTTCTGGTTGCCGTTGACCGACATCCCTATCCCCGGCACCTGCACCAGGGCCATCAGGAACACCGCGCCCGCCAGGATCGGGTAGGCGAGCGCCCGGTGCAGCTTGACCGGCATCCGGGAGGCCACCAGCAGCAGTCCGGCGCCGATGGCGGCGGCCAGGAACTGCTTGCGGAAGAAGAAGGAGCCCGGCAACGACATCTGGAGCGCGGTGATCTGGGAGGCCGAGTAGACCATCACCAGCCCGAGCACGGTGATCAGCAGACTGCCGCCGAGGATCAGGTAGTAGGCGGTCAGCGGACGGTCCCAGGCCTTGCGCGCGCGCGTGTAGAGCCGTAGGACGGGATTCTCGCGTGCGGGCCGGGCAGCGACGGGACGCCTGGCGGCCCGCTGGACGGGAGGCCGGCCTGTACGGCTACTGGACACAGAACACCGCCAGCCCCAACTCCCTAGGGGCGCGGGGAACTGCGCGACCAGCCCCCACGACCCGCAGCCGACCACGAACCGACCACACCCGAGTCACGCGCCCTCCAAGGTTCCTGTGAGCGCCCGCCTTGGCCGAAATCCGCCGTCAGGCGCCGGCGCCCGCGATGTCGCGAACCGCCTCCGCGAACGCCTCACCGCGCTTGTTGTAGTTGGCGAACATGTCCATCGACGCACAGGCGGGCGCCAACAACACGGTGTCGCCCGCGACGGCGAGACGCGAGGCCTCCTGCACAGCCGCGAGCATCGCACCAGTGTCGGTCCGGTCGAGGTCGACCACGGGTACTTCCGGGGCGTGTCGCGCGAGGGCTTCGCGGATCAGGGCGCGGTCCTGGCCGATCAGGACGACCCCGCGAAGTCGCTTTGCCGACTTGGCGACCAGCTCGTCGAAGGTCGCGCCCTTGGCGAGCCCGCCCGCGATCCACACGATCGACTCGTAGGCCGCCAACGAGGCTTCCGCCGCGTGGGTGTTGGTGGCCTTGGAGTCGTCCACGTACGAAACCCCGTCCACGTCGGCCACGTGGGCGATGCGGTGCGCGTCCGGGGTGAAGTTCCTGAGTCCGTCGCGTACGGCCCTCGGGGGCACCCCGAGAGCGCGTGCGAGGGCGGCCGCGGCAAGGGCGTTGGCGATGTTGTGCGGGGCCGGCGGGTTGACGTCGGAGATCTCGGCGAGCTCCTGGGCGTTCTTGTGCCGGTCCTCGACGAAGGCGCGGTCCACCAGGATGCCTTCCACGACACCGAGTTGGGACGGCCCGGGGGTGCCGAGGGTGAAGCCGATCGCCCGGCAGCCCTCCTCCACGTCCGCCTCGCGCACCAGGTCCTCGGTGGCCTTGTCGGCGACGTTGTAGACGCAGGCGACCCGATTGCCCTCGTAGACACGGCCCTTGTCGCGCGCGTACGCCTCCATGGAGCCGTGCCAGTCGAGGTGGTCCGGCGCGAGGTTCAGGACGGCCGCGGAGTGGGCGCGCACGGAGGGCGCCCAGTGGAGCTGGTAGCTCGACAACTCCACGGCGAGGACGTCGTACTGCTCGTCGCCGAGCACCGCGTCCAGCACGGAGACGCCGATGTTGCCGACGGCGGCCGTACGCAGGCCCGCGGCCTTCAGGATCGACGCCAGCATCTGGGTGGTGGTCGTCTTGCCGTTGGTGCCGGTGATCGCGAGCCAGGGGGCCGCGTCGGGGCCCCTGAGCCGCCAGGCGAGTTCGACGTCGCCCCAGATCTCGACGCCGGCCGCGCGGGCCGCCGTGAAGAGCGGCTTGTCCGGCTTCCAGCCCGGTGCGGTGACGACGAGTTCGGTGCCGTCCGGCAGGGTCGCGCCGTCGCCGAGCCGGACGGTGACGCCGAGCGCCTCCAACTCGGCGGCCTGCTCACGCGCGCGTGCGTCGTCGCCGTCGTTGACGACGGTGACGTGCGCCCCGCGCGCGTGCAGCACCTTGGCCGCCGGGATGCCGGAGACGCCGAGCCCGGCGACGGTGACGTGCGTGCCCTGCAGGTCGATCACTTCTCTGCTGCCCATCCCGCGTAGAAGAGACCCAGTCCGACGATCACACAGATGCCCTGGATGATCCAGAAACGGACCACGACCAGGACCTCGGACCAGCCCTTGAGTTCGAAGTGGTGCTGGAGCGGGGCCATCCGGAAGACGCGCTTGCCGGTGAGCCGGAAGGAGCCGACCTGGATGACGACCGACATGGTGATGAGAACGAACAGACCGCCCATGATGGCGACCAGGAGTTCGGTGCGGGACAGGATCGCGAGGCCGGTCAGGACACCGCCGAGGGCGAGCGAACCGGTGTCACCCATGAAGATCTTGGCCGGCGAGGTGTTCCACCACAGGAAGCCGAGGCAGGCGCCCATCAGCGCGGAGGCGATCACGGCGAGGTCGAGCGGATCGCGCACCTCGTAGCAGGCGTTGGGGTTGGTCAGGGTGCCCGCGTTGGCGCAGGACTCCTGGAACTGCCAGACGCCGATGAACGTGTAGGCACCGAAGACGAGCACGGAGGCGCCGGTGGCGAGGCCGTCCAGACCGTCGGTGAGGTTCACGCCGTTCGACATCGCGAGGATCATGAACAGCGCCCAGACCACGAACAGGATCGGGCCGATCTTCCAGCCGAAGTCGGTGATGAACGACAGCTTGGTGGAGGCCGGGGTGTTGCCCCGGGCGTCCGGGAACATCAGCGCGAGCACCGCGAAGCTGATGCCGACGATCAGCTGGCCGGCCATCTTCGCCTTGGCCCGCAGGCCCAGCGAACGCCGCTTGACGATCTTGATGTAGTCGTCGAGGAAGCCGACGAGACCCATGCCGCACATCAGGCCGAGCACCAACAGGCCCGAGTAGGTGGGCGGGTAGCCGGTGATGACCTTGGACAGGAAGTACGCCACGACGGTCGCCAGGATGAAGGCGATACCGCCCATCGTCGGCGTACCGCGCTTGCTGGCGTGCTCGCGCGGGCCGTCGTCGCGGATGTACTGGCCGTAACCCTTGCGCGCGAGCAGCTTGATCAGCAGCGGAGTGCCGACCAGGGTCAGAAAGAGACCGATGACTCCTGAGAACAGGATCTGCTTCATCATCGGGCGGCAACCTCACCCTCGGCGTCGAGCAGCGCCTGGGCGACGCTCTCCAGGCCGACCGAACGGGACGCCTTCACGAGGACGACGTCTCCCGGGCGCAACTCGCTGCGCAGCAGGTCGACCGCCGCCTGTGCGTCGGACACGTGCACCGACTCCTCACCCCACGAACCCTCGTTATATGCGCCCAGTTGCAGCCAGGACGCTTCCCTGCCCCCGACCGCGACGAGCTTGCCGACATTGAGCCGGACGGCGAGCCGTCCGACCGCGTCGTGCTCGGCGAGCGCCTCGTCCCCGAGCTCGGCCATCTTGCCGAGCACCGCCCAGGTCCGCCGCCCCTTGCCCATCGCCGCGAGCGCGCGCAAGGCCGCTCGCATGGACTCGGGGTTCGCGTTGTAGGCGTCGTTGACGATGGTCACGCCGTCCGGGCGCTCGGTGACCTCCATACGCCAGCGGGAGAGGGAGCCCGCCTCGGAGAGCGCGGTGGCGATCTCGGTTGCGGACATGCCCAGCTCATGGGCGACGGCGGCCGCGGCGAGCGCGTTCGACACGTGGTGCTCACCGTACAGGCGCATGGTCACTTCGCTTGCACCGGAGGGTGTGTGGAGCATGAAGGCGGGCTGTCCGCTGTCCATGAGTCGCACGTTCTCGGCGCGTACGTCCGCTTCGCCGGACTCTCCGAAAAGGAGCACCTTCGCCTTCGTACGGGAGGCCATGGCCCGTACGAGCGGATCGTCGGCGTTGAGGATCGCCGCGCCGTCCTCCGGCAGTGCTTCCACGAGTTCGCCCTTGGCCTGCGCGATCTGCTCGCGGCCGCCGAACTCGCCGATGTGGGCGGAGCCGACGTTCAGGACGAGGCCGATCCTCGGGGGCGTCAGATCGGTGAGGTAGGCGATGTGCCCGATGCCTCGGGCGCCCATCTCCAGGACGAGGAACCGGGTTTCCGCGGTGGCGGTGAGCGCGGTGAGCGGCAGCCCGATCTCGTTGTTGAGCGAGCCCGGTGTGAACACCGTCGGCGCCTTGCGCCGGAGCACCTGCGCGATCAGGTCCTTGGTGCTGGTCTTCCCGGCCGAGCCGGTGAGGCCGACGAGGGTCGCGCCGAGCCGTCGGACGACATGACGCGCGAGGGCGCCGAGGGCCGTCTGGACGTCGTCGACGACGATCGAGGGCACACCGACGGGGCGTTGGGCCAGCACGGCCACCGCGCCCGCCCGGACGGCCTGCTCCGCGTAGTCGTGGCCGTCGACGCGCTCTCCCACGAAGGCGGCGAACAGACTGCCGTCCGCCACCTGCCGGGAGTCGATGACGACGGGCCCGTGCACCTGCACCGACGGATCCGGTATGTCGTGCGTCTGCCCGCCGACGACTGAGGCGATCTCGGCGAGAGAGAGGGCGATCACAAGTTCATCCCTGGGTCTTCTGGATGGCTTCTCGAAGCACCTGGCGGTCGTCGAAGGGACGGACCACCCCGGCGATGTCCTGGCCCTGCTCGTGGCCCTTGCCCGCGACGAGCACGGTGTCACCGGGCTGCGCGCGGGCGACGGCTGCGGCGATCGCGGCGGCCCGGTCCTCGAAGACCTGGACCTCGCCGCGTTCGTGTACTGGCACGGACGCCGCACCCTCGAGCATGGTTGCGAGGATCGCGAGCGGGTCCTCGGAGCGGGGGTTGTCGGAGGTCAGTACGGCGGTGTCGGCGAGGCGGGCCACGGCGGCACCCATGGGCCCGCGCTTGGTGGTGTCCCGGTCGCCCCCGCAGCCCAGCACGACGTGCACCTTGCCCTCGGTGACCTTGCGGAGCGCCTTGAGCACCGACTCGACGGCGTCCGTCTTGTGGGCGTAGTCCACGACCGCGAGGTAGGGCTGCCCGGCGTCCACGCGCTCGAGTCGGCCCGGCACGCCCGGCACCGCGGCGACGCCGTCGGCGGCGGTCTGCGGGTCGAGGCCCGCGGCGGCCAGGGCGACGATCGCGGCGAGGGTGTTCGCCACGTTGAAGGGGCCCGGCAGCGGCGACCTGGCGGTGATCCGCTCGTCCTTGGGGCCGAGCACGGTGAACGTCGAGTCCATCGGGCCGACCCGGACGTCCTCGGCACGCCAGTCGGCGTCGGGGTGTCCCTCCGCGGAGAAGGTGACGACCGGGACCGAGGCCTCCTTGACCAGCCGGCGGCCGTACTCGTCGTCGAGGTTGACGACGCCGAGACGGCTGCGTTTCGGCGTGAAGAGCTGCGCCTTCGCCTGGAAGTAGTCCTCCATGCCGGAGTGGAACTCCATGTGCTCCGGGCTGAGGTTGGTGAAGACGCCGATGTCGAAGACGCAGGCGTCGACCCGGCCGAGGACCAGCGCGTGGCTGGAGACCTCCATGGCGACCGCCTCGACGCCGCGCTCACGCATGACCGCGAACAGGGCCTGGAGGTCGGTGGCCTCGGGCGTGGTCCGCTCGGACTTGATGCGCTCGTCGCCGATGCGCATCTCGACCGTGCCGATCAGCCCGGTGCTGTGGGAGGTCCTCAGACCGCCCTCGACGAGGTACGCCGTGGTGGTCTTGCCGGAGGTGCCGGTGATGGCGATCTGGAGCAGGTCGCGGCCCGGGTGGCCGTAGATCGTGGCCGCCAGTTCGCCCATCCGCGCGCGCGGGTCGTCGACGACCAGGACCGGAAGTCCGGTCGCGGTGGCGCGCTCGGCGCCGGTCGGGTCGGTCAGCACGGCGACCGCGCCGAGGCTCGCGGCCTGGTTGGCGAAGTCGGCGCCGTGCAGCCGGGCGCCCGGGAGGGCGGCGTACAGGTCGCCGGGGCGGACGGCGCGTGAGTCATGGGTGATGCCCGTGATCTCGGCGTCGCTCTTCGGCACATCGGCACCCAGCTGATCGGCGAGCTCCGCGAGGGGTGTTGCGGAGACCCGGACCGGCCGGGGCGGTCCCGGATAGGTCACGGGTGCGCCCTTCTGGGTGGTTTGGGACTGATCAGCGTGTGGCACGGCGGTGAGCGTACCGGGCGCACCCGCCTCGGAGCGAAGTGAGGGGCGGGGGGCGCCCTGGTTCCCGGCGTCGGAGGTGATCATCGTCACGAGGTGGTTCCTGGTGGCCTTTCCGAGGTGCGGACGAGGTGGCGGGGGCCGCTGATCAGGGCGTGTAGGTGACGGGCAGCCGCGCGGCCTTCGCCCCCGTGGGCGGGACCTGGAGGGTCTTCAGGGCGAACTCCATGACCTGCTTGTAGACGGGCCCGCAGATCTGGCCGCCGAAGTAGCTGCCCTTGGTGGCGTTCTGGATGGCGCAGTAGACGGTGATCCGGGGCTTGTCGGCGGGCGCGAAGCCCGCGAACGACGAGGTGTAGCCCTTGTACTTGCCGGTGGCCGGATCCACGCGGTTGGCGGTGCCCGTCTTGCCCGCGACCCGGTAGCCGGGGATGCGCGCCTTGGTGCCGGTGCCCTCCTGGTCGTCCACGACGGACTCCAGCATCTGGGCGAGGGTCCTCGCCGTCCTGGCACTGACGACCCTTGTCTCCTTGGGCTTCGCGGCGGGTGTGAAGCGTCCGTCGGGCCCCTTGGTGCCGCGTACCAGCGTGGGTTCGATACGGACGCCGCCGTTGGCGATCGTCGAGTAGACGGACGCGGCCTGCATCGCGTTGAGGGAGACACCCTGGCCGAAAGGAATCGTGTACTGCTGCGAGGTCGACCAGTCGGCGGGCTTGGCGAGGATGCCGGGGGTCTCGCCGGGGAAGTCGAGCCCGGAGTAGCTGCCGAGCCCGAACTTGCGCAGGTAGGAGTAGAGGACCTGGTTGGCCTGCGCCTGGGTCTTGCCGAGCTGGCCGGTCGCCAGGATGGTGCCGATGTTCGAGGACTTGGCGAGCACGCCGTTGAGCGTGAGGTACCACGTCTCGTGGTCGATGTCGTCCTTGAAGAGCCGGTCGCCGCGGTGCAGCCGGTTGGGGACGACGACATGTGTGAGCGGGGTGGCGACGCCCTGTTCCAGTACGGCGGCCATGGACATGATCTTGGCGGTGGAGCCGGGCTCGTAGGCGTCCTGGAGGGCCGCGTTGCCCATGTTCACCGAGCTCGCCTTGGACAGGTCGTTGGGGTCGAAGCCGGGCGAGTTGGCCATGGCGAGGACCTCACCGGTCCGGGTGTCCTGCACTATCACGTACCCGCGGTCCGCCTTGGACTCCTTCACCTGGTCGGTGATGGCCTTCTGGGCGGCCCACTGGATGTCACGGTCGATGGTGAGCTCCACGTCGCTGCCGGGCACCGCGGGTGTCTCGGTGGAACCCACCGTGGGCACCTGCCGGCCTCCGGACTGGGCGTAGCGGATCTTGCCGTCCTTGCCGGCCAGCAGCGTGTTCAGCTCCTGCTCGACCCCGCCGCCGCCCTTGCCGTCGGCGTTGACCCAGCCCAGTATCCCGGCGGCGAGATCGCCGTTCGGGTACACCCGCTTGGTGGTCGGCACCGACAGGACGCCCCCGAGGACGTTGGCCGTGCCCGGGTCGGTCCCGGACTTGGCCGCGAGCGCGGTCTTGAGGTCCTTGATCTGCTTCCAGACCTGCGGGGTCTGACGGCTCGCGAGCAGGACGTAGCGCAGCTTCTTGTCCTTGGGCCGCAGCTTCTGGACGATCTTCTCCTGCTCCTGCCCCAGGATCGGGGCGAGCAGCGCGGCGGCCTGCTCGGGGCCGTCGTCGATCTTCAGCTGCTTGCGGGTGAACAGCGTCGGGTCGGCGGTGATGTCGTACGCGTCCTCGCTGGTCGCGAGGGCCACCCCGGCGCGGTCGGTGATCCCGCCGCGCTCGGCGGCCAGGGTGTAGCCGACGTACCGGTTCTGCTCGGCCTTGGCCGCGTACGTGCTCGCGTCGACGGCCTGCACCTGGAGCAGTCGTACGACGAAGGCGGCCAGCACCAGCGTCAGCGCGACGCCGACCAGGCGCAGCCGGGGGCGGGGACTGCCCAGGCGGATGGTCTTGGGGGCCGCCGTGCGGGGCGCGGCGGGGCGGCGGGCCGGGCGGGCTCCGGGGCCCGGGCGCGGCCGGCCGACGGGGCGGGCGGAGCGCTCGGGGCGCGCGGGTCCGGGCACGCGGCGGCGCGGCGGCTGCCGGCCGAAATCGTCGGACACTGCCGTCACCTGCCGGGGGTCGGGGTCGGGTTCGTGGAGGGCGTGGCTTCGGGGAGGGCGGCCCCGGCGGGCGGGACCTGCGCGGGAGTAGTCCCGGTGACCGGCTCGACGGTTTCCGTCGGGGTGGGCACGGTGGCCGGGGTGGCGTCGGCCGCGGGCGTCGGGGCGGTCGCGCTGTCGATCACCTCGGGGGCGAGGACGAGCGGCATCCGCAGGGAGGCCGGGTCGGCGGCGGCGGGGGACGGGACGCCCTTGACGGTTCCGTCGGGGTCGAGGAACGCCGGGTCGCCGCCGGGCACCATGCCGAGTTCGCGGGCGCGGCGCACCAGGGCGTCGGGCGCGGAGTAGGCGTCGATGTCCCGCTGGAGGGCCTGCTGTTCGTCGGTGAGGCTCTTGGTGTCCTTCTGGAGGTCGGTGAGCTTGAACGACCCTTCGCTGAGCGCCGAGTTCAGCACCAGCAGGCCGATGAGGCCACCGCCGAGGAGCAGGACCACGAGGAGCACGAAGGGGGTGCGGGCCGCCTGTCCGGAGCTCGTGGGGCCGGGGAACAGGCGTGCGAGGCGGGCCGCCCTCCCCCTCAGTTCGGGTTTCCTACTCACACACCCTCCAGTGAGTCCGTTTCCCCAACTCACCTGCGCGGCTCACGCACTTCACTCGATGGACTCCCTGATTCGCTCGGCGCCCCTGCAGCGCGCCGGTGCGGCCCGCCGGTTCTCGGCGATCTCTTCCTCGGTGGGAAGTTCGGCACCGCGCGTGAGCAGCTTGAGCCGGGGCTGGTACTGCTCGGGGACGACGGGCAGTCCGGGCGGGGCGGTGGTGGCGGCACCGGCCGCGAAGACCTGCTTGACGAGCCGGTCCTCCAGCGAGTGGTACGACAGCACGGCGATCCGGCCGCCCACGGCGAGCGCCTCGACCGCGGCCGGGATCGCCCGTTCCAGGACGGCGAGTTCGCCGTTGACCTCGATGCGCAGGGCCTGGAAGGTGCGCTTGGCCGGGTTGCCACCGGTGCGCTTGGCGGCCTGCGGCAGGGAGTCCCGGATCAGCTCGACGAGCCGCGCGCTGTTGGTGAAGGGCTCCTTGTCGCGCTCGCGCACGATCGCGGACACGATCCGCTTGGCCTGCTTCTCCTCGCCGTACGCCCTGAGGATCCTGACCAGTTCGCCCGGCGGGTAGGTGTTGAGGACCTCGGCCGCGCTCATCCCGGTCGTCTGGTCCATGCGCATGTCGAGCGGGGCGTCCTGGGCGTAGGCGAAGCCGCGGTCGGCCTCGTCGAGCTGCATGGAGGAGACGCCCAGGTCGAAGAGGACGCCCTGCACGCGCGCGATGCCGAGCCGGTCGAGGACGTCGGGGAGCTCGTCGTAGACCGCGTGCACGAGGGTGGCGCGCTCGCCGTAGGGCGCGAGGCGTTCGCCGGACAGGCGCAGGGCCTCCTTGTCGCGGTCGAGGGCGACGAGCCGGGCCTCGGGGAAGCGCTGGAGCAGGGCCTCGCTGTGGCCGCCGAGGCCGAGGGTGCAGTCGACGACGACCGCTCCGGGCCGCTCCAGGGCGGGGGCCAACAGGTCCAGGCACCGCTGGAGCATCACCGGAACGTGTCGACTCTGACTCAAGGGGGCCTCTCAGGTCCGGCACGGGCCCTACGCACCGCCGGGTCCCCGCCCGCTCGTGGAAGGGGAGGCCGGCCGGCGCCGGAAGCGTCAGCCGACCGCAAGCGGGAGGAGGCCGAGCCGTACGTACGCGCCGCGCACGCGGGGAGACCGTCCGTGCGTGAGCCGGGGCCTCCGGGGAATGACAGCAGGGAGGCCTCGCCTCCCGCTTCGCGTCACTTTAGTCCACGGTGTCGCGCGGTCAATCAACCGGCCTGCGCGTCGCGCATCGACGCGGACTCGAAGCGGCAAATGAACGGAAACCACCCGTTCGGGTGCACCAGGCGCTCTTGTGGGTTACCTCACACAGAGGACGTGATGACGCTCTTTTTCCCATCTCACCGCAGGACCGAGTCGGCCGTGACCAGTACCGTCATGGTTATGACGACTTCCGCATCCGTTCCCACCGAAGGCGCCATAACCCGCGGCGGCGCCGTGACCGACCGCCTGGTCGAGGCCAACGAGCGGTACGCCGCTGCGTTCACGGACCCCGGCATGGACGCCCGCCCCGTCCTGCACGTCGCCGTCGTGGCCTGTATGGACGCCCGTCTCGACCTGCACGCGGCGCTCGGCCTGGAACTCGGCGACTGCCACACCATCCGCAACGCGGGCGGTGTGGTCACCGACGACGTGATCCGCTCGCTCACCATCAGCCAGCGCAAGCTCGGCACCCGCAGCATCGTCCTCATCCACCACACCGGCTGCGGCCTCGAGGCGATCACCGAGGACTTCCGCACCGAGCTGGAGATGGAGGTCGGCCAGCGTCCGGCGTGGGCGGTGGAGTCGTTCCGGGACGTCGACCAGGACGTACGGCAGTCCATGCAGCGCGTGCGGACCTCGCCGTTCCTGCTCCACACCGACGACGTGCGAGGCTTCGTCTTCGACGTGAAGACGGGTCTGCTGCGCGAGGTCGACCCCGCGTAGCGCCCGCGGCGAGCGGCCGCCCGGCGGCCGCTCAGCTGTCGTTTCGCTGTTGATTTCGGCCCCTGGGGTGCCCAAAACACCGTAAGACCCGACATAGTGCAGCCAGTTGTCCACAGTCGAGTGACACGAAACGGTAACGGCAGCAAGAATGCGGGTGTGGCGTCACGCGGAACTTTTCACGCGTGGTGTCCGTGATTCGGGGTGGGCCGGTTACGCATCACAGAGCGTCGGCCCGGAAAGTACGGGCCGAGGAGGGCCGGGTGACCACCTATGACGATCGATCGAGCCTCACTGATCTGACCGCCGTCGTGGAGCGGGTACGCAGTTCGGTGGAGGGCGTGATCGAGGGGAAGCCCGAGGTCGTACGGCTCTCTCTGACCGTGCTGCTCGCCGAGGGACATCTGCTGATCGAGGATGTCCCCGGCGTCGGCAAGACGATGCTGGCCAAGGCCCTGGCGCGGTCCATCGACTGCTCGGTGCGCCGCATCCAGTTCACGCCCGACCTGCTGCCCTCGGACATCACCGGCGTGTCCATCTGGGACCAGCAGCGCCGTGACTTCGAGTTCAAGCCGGGTGCGATCTTCGCGCAGATCGTGATCGGCGACGAGATCAACCGCGCCTCGCCGAAGACCCAGTCGGCGCTCCTGGAGTCGATGGAGGAGCGCCAGGTCACCATCGACGGGCAGACCTACGAGCTGC
Organism: Streptomyces sp. LS-MS-L19; assembly: GCF_058382285.1. NCBI lineage: Bacteria > Bacillati > Actinomycetota > Actinomycetes > Kitasatosporales > Streptomycetaceae > Streptomyces > Streptomyces sp. LS-MS-L19. Next base: position 2,578,439 of record NZ_JBYCLL010000001.1, read on the forward strand.
CCAGCCCCTTCATGGTGGTCGCCACCCAGAACCCGGTCGAGATGGAGGGCACCTACCCGCTCCCGGAGGCCCAGCGCGACCGCTTCATGGCGCGGGTCTCGGTCGGCTACCCCAGCGTGGAGGCCGAGCTCCAGATGCTCGACATCCACGGCGGGGTGAGCCCGCTGGAGGACCTCCAGCCGGTGGCCCACGCGCACGACATCGTGAAGCTGGTCGAGGCCGTCCGCGGTGTCCATGTCGCCGAAACGGTCCGGCGGTACGCCGTCGACCTGGTCGCCGCCACCCGCACCCACCCGGACCTCAGACTCGGGGCCTCCCCGCGCGCGACGCTGCACCTGCTGCGCGCCGCCAAGGCCTCCGCCGCCCTCAGCGGCCGCGAGTACGCGCTGCCGGACGACGTCCAGGCGCTCGCCGTGGCCGTCCTCGCCCACCGGCTGCTGCCCACCGCCCAGGCCCAGCTGAACCGGCGCACCGCGGAGCAGGTCGTGCAGGAGATCCTCCAGCGCACCGCGGTTCCCGCCGCGCCCCAGCAGGGCGGCATCGGGATCGGCCGGGGCGCGCCCGCCTATCCGCAGCAGCCGCCGCGGAGCCTGTGATGTCCTCCGGTGTGCCCTCGGCCGGCGGCCCCGAGGCCGACCGGGGCGACAAGGGCGGGGTGCGCACCGCGCTGGCCGGTCTGACCACCCGGGGCCGCTCCTTCTTCGCGGCCGGCATCGCGGCCGCGATCTGCGCCTACGTCCTGGGCCAGAGCGACCTGCTGCGGGTCGGCCTGCTGCTCGCCGTGCTGCCCCTGGTGTGCGCCACCGTGCTCTACCGCACCCGCTACCGGGTCGCGGGCAGCCGCAGGCTCTCCCCCGCGCGCGTGCCGGCCGGCAGCGAGGCCCGCGTCCATCTGCGCATGGACAACGTCTCGCGGCTGCCCACCGGCCTGCTGATGCTCCAGGACCGCGTCCCCTACGTCCTTGGCCCGCGCCCCCGCTTCGTGCTCGACCGCGTCGAGCCGGGCGGCCGCCGCGAGGTCTCCTACCGCGTCCGCTCCGACCTGCGCGGCCGCTACCCGCTGGGCCCGCTCCAGCTGCGCCTGACCGACCCGTTCGGGATGTGCGAGCTGACCCGCTCCTTCTCGACGTACGACACCCTGACCGTGATCCCGCGCGTGGAGGCGCTGCCGCCGGTGCGGCTGAGCGGCGAGGCCAAGGGGTACGGCGACGGCCGGCAGCGCTCGCTCGCGCTGGCCGGCGAGGACGACGTGATCCCGCGCGGCTACCGCTACGGCGACGACCTGCGCCGGGTCCACTGGCGCTCCACCGCCCGCTACGGCGAGCTGATGGTCCGCCGCGAGGAGCAGCCCCAGCGCGCCCGCTGCACGGTGCTCCTGGACACCCGGGGCCTCGCCTACGCGGGCGCGGGTCCGGACTCGGCCTTCGAGTGGGCCGTCTCGGGCGCCGCCTCGGTCCTGGTCCACATGCTCGAACGCGGCTTCTCGGTACGGCTTCTGACGGACACCGGCAACTCCGTGCCCGGTGAGGGCGCCGACGGCTTCGCGGGCGCCAGCCAGGGGACGGCGGACGCGGCCGGGCTGATGATGGACACCCTCGCGGTGATCGACCACTCCGTCGGCACCGGTCTGTCCCTCGCCTACGACGTGCTGCGCCGCGGGAACGAAGGGCTGCTGGTGGCCTTCTTCGGCGACCTCGACGAGGAGCAGGCCACGGTGGCCGCCAAGATGCGGCAGCGCAGCGGCGGCGCGCTCGCCTTCGTGCTGGACAGCGAGAGCTGGGTTCGCGAGCCGACCGATGTGCCGGGGCCCGCGACGGAGCACGAGGAGCGGCTGCGGATGCTGCGCGAGGCCGGCTGGACGGCCCTCGGTGTGCCCAGGGGCACCTCTTTGGAAGAGCTGTGGCGTCTCGCGGACCGCGAGCGCACGGGCGCCGGTGCGGCCGGCGCCGGGGAGGCATCGTGATGAGCGGGCGGGCACGACTGGCGCTGTGCGCGTGGGCAGCCACACTGATGGCCGCGTGCGCCCTGCTCCCGCTGGTCGAGCCGGTCACCTGGATCGTCCAGGCGGCCTTCCTGCTGGGCGTGCAGACCGTGGTGGGCTCGGTGACCCGGCGCATCCCGCTGGCCCGGCCCCTGACGGTGGCGGCCCAGACGGTCGTCACGCTGGTGATGCTGACCCTGATCTTCGCCCGTGACCAGGCCTTCCTCGGGCTGATCCCCGGCCCGAGCGCCTTCCTGCACTTCGGGGACCTGCTCCAGCAGGGCGGCGACGACATCGCGCGGTACGCGATCCCGGCGCCCCTGGAGTCCGAGGGCATCAAGCTGATGGTGTTCGGCGGGGTGCTGATCATCGGCCTCGCGGTGGACACCCTCGCGGTGACCTTCCGCAGCGCTGCACCCGCGGGCCTGCCGCTGCTGGCGCTGTACTCCGTCGCGGCGGGACTGTCCGACGGCGGGGGCGGCTGGCTGTGGTTCCTGGTCGCGGCGGGCGGCTATCTGCTGCTGCTCCTGGCCGAGGGCCGCGACCGGCTCTCGCAGTGGGGCCGCGTCTTCGGCGGGGCCGCGCGCACCCCGGGTATCGACACCGGCCCGGTGGCCCCGGTCCGCACCGGGCGGCGCATCGGCGTGCTCGCCTTGGGCATCGCGCTGGTGGTCCCGCTCGGGCTGCCCTCGATGAGCGGCGGTCTCCTGGACGCCGCCGGTGCGGGCGTGGGCGCGGGCAACGGGAACGGCGGCACGATCTCCGCGGTGAACCCCCTGCTCTCCCTGCGCGACAGCCTGAACGTCGACGAGGACCGCCAGGTCATGTCCCTGCAGACGGGCAGCACCACCGACATCTCCAACCTGTACCTGCGGATCGTCTCCCTGGACGACTTCGACGGCCGCACCTGGAAGCCGTCCAAGCGGTCCCTCACTGGCGTTCCGGACGAGTTCCCCACCCCGATCGGCCTCGGCACCGACGTCAAGCGCACCGAGGTGAAGACGACCATCGAGGCGGCGAACTGGTACGCCCAGGACTACCTGCCGATGCCGTACCCGCCGAGCGGTGTCAAGATCAGCGGCAACTGGCGTTACGAGCCCCAGGGCATGGCCCTCGTCGGCGACCACGGGCAGAACACGCGCGGGCTCGACTACCAGGTGACGAGCCTGGACGTGCAGCCGACGGCGGAGCAGCTGGCCTCGGCGCCGGCCCCTCCCCCGGCCATCGAGCGCGACTACACCGAGCTGCCCGACTCCCTGCCCGCGGTGGTGGCCAAGACCGCCCGTGAGGTCACCGCGGACGCGAAGAACCACTACGAGCAGGCGGTCGACCTCCAGGACTACTTCGCGGTGAACGGCGGGTTCGAGTACGACACCCAGGTGGAGGTCGGCGACGGGCCCAACGCGATCGCCAACTTCCTGCGCGACAAGCAGGGCTTCTGCGTCCACTTCTCGTTCGCCATGGCGGCGATGGCCCGCTCCCTGGGCATCCCGGCCCGGGTCGCGGTGGGCTTCGCGCCCGGCACCCCGCAGGCGGACGGCTCGGTGTCGGTGGGCCTCAAGGACGCCCACGCCTGGCCCGAGCTGTACTTCGAGGGGGTGGGCTGGACCCGCTTCGAGCCCACCCCGACCCGGGGCACGGTGCCCTCGTACACCGTCCCGGACGCCACCGGCAACGCGAACCCGGACATCCCCCGGCCGTCCGCGGGCTCCTCCACGGAGCCGTCGGCCTCGCCCTCGGCGAGCGAGAGCTGCTCGCCTCAGCTGCGGAAGCTGGAGGCGTGCGACAGCGCGTCCCCGGCTGCGGTGGCGGGTGGCGGCGGCAACGACCCCTGGTGGGCCGTGCAGGGCTCGTGGTGGTACCTGAAGCTGCTGTTCTGGGTGCTCGTCGGGCTGGCCGTGCTGCTGGTCCCCTTGTCGCCGATGCTGTGGCGGCTGCGCACCCGCGCGGCCCGTCTGGGCGGTCACGGCCGCAGCGAGGCGGACGCCGCCGCGCACACCCTGGCGGCCTGGCAGGAGCTGACCGACACGGCGTGGGACTTCGGGATCCCACCGGACGACTCGCAGACCCCGCGCAAGGCCGCGGCGCGGATCGTACGGCTCGGGCATCTGGACGCCACCGCCGCGGCCTCGGTGCACCGGGTGGCGGACGCCGTGGAGCAGGTGCTCTACGCCCCGCGGCCGCGGCTGACGGCCGGGCTGGCCCAGGACGTCCACCGGGTGATCGGTGGGCTGCGCGACTCCGTCAGCCGGGGCACCCGGATCCGCGCACTGATCGCCCCGCGTTCGACCGCCCGAGTGGTGTGGGCGGCGTCGGAGTGGTGGGCCGGGGTCAGGTCGCGCGCGGTGGCGGCCCGGCCGGCCCTGCGCAAGCCGTCGGGGCAGGAAGGCTGAAAGGCGCCGCCCCGAGGGAGGCGCACGTACGTGAGGGGGTGAGCACCCGGCCGGGTGCTCACCCCCTCAGCACATCTGTGGGAGCTGCTTGTCGAGCGGCTACTGGCCGCCCTGCTCGTCGCGGCGCTTCTGCCAGCGCTGCTCGATCCGGTCCATCATCGAGCGCTTCTGACGTCCCTGTCGACGGGCGTGCGGAGCGCCCGCCGCGGGCTGTTCACCCGGCTTGGGGGCCTTGCGCCAGCCGGTCACGGCGAGTACCGCACAACCCAGCATGACGAGGAACCCCACCACGCTGAGCCAGACCTGCTTGGCGACCATACCGGCCATGAGGAGCGCGATACCCACGAGGAAGCCGGCAACTGCCTGGTAGACCCGCCGCCGGGTGTACGTACGCAGCCCGCTTCCCTCGAGCGCCGACGCGAACTTGGGATCTTCGGCGTACAGCGCTCGCTCCATCTGCTCGAGCATGCGCTGCTCGTGCTCCGAGAGCGGCACGGAGTCCTCCTCATCGTGCAGTCGCCGGGGCGACTCGGGGGGTCCCTTCAGGATAGGCAGGGAATCGCCCCCGTGAAACCCGCCCCTCTGCGCCAATTGGCCAACCGGAATCCGCCATGAACGCTCCGGCCGCTGAATCTTGTCATTCCCCAGCTGCCGTCCCGTCATGCCGGGCGGTCTCCCTCGATCATACGGCGCTGGGCGCCTTATCGGGGGGCCTGTGGCGTACTCCATGTGCCGGCAAGTACCTGATCAGCAGTACGGCACAGGAGGCGGCTCAGGCCCCGGTGGCCTCGCGCGTCTCGCCGAGCACATGGAGCTGGGTGGCCACGGAGTGGAAGGCGGGGAGTTCGGCCGCCGCCTCCTCCAGCTTCAGCAGGGCCTCCACGGCGCCGGGCTCGGTGTCCACGAGCACTCCGGGCACCAGGTCGGCGAAGACCCGCACGCCGTGCACGGCGCCCACGGAAAGGCCCGCGCCCTCGACGAGCGCGGTGAGCTGTTCGGCGGTGAAGCGGCGCGGCACGGGGTCGCCGTCGCCCCAGCGGCCGTCCGGGTCGCCGAGCGCCTGCCGGGCCTCCTTGAAGTGACCGGCCAGGGCCCGCGCGAGCACGGCGCCGCCGAGTCCCGCGGCGAGCAGGCTGAGGACACCCTCGGGGCGCAGGGCGGCCACCACGTTGCGCACGCCCTCGGCGGGGTCGTCGACGTACTCCAGGACGCCGTGGCACAGCACCACGTCGTAGGCACCGCGCTCGGCCACGTCAAAGAGGCCGTGGGCGTCGCCCTGGACGCCCTTCACGCGGTCGGCGACTCCGGCCTCGGCGGCGCGGCGCTCCAGTGCGAACAGCGCGTTGGGGCTGGGGTCGACGACGGTGACCTGGTGGCCGAGGCGGGCGACGGGCACCGCGAAGTTGCCGCTGCCGCCCCCGGTGTCGAGGACGTCCAGCGCCTGGCGTCCCGTGGCCTTGACCCGGCGGTCGAGGGCGTCCTGGAGGACGTCCCAGACCACGGCGGTACGGAGGGAGGCGCGGGGTCGCAGCGGGTCCGACACGGCAGGTGGCTCCTCGGCGCGGTGGGAAGGTCTCAGGCGCCTTCCACCCTATTGCCTCCGGTACCCCACCTGGTCACTCCGGTGGCCCGCCCGCCGCACATCTCGAACGGCGGACCTGCCGGCCCCCGGCACGCGGTGCACCGCTCGTCCCGTCACCCGGCATCCGGGAAGTCGCGGTCGGTGCCGTGGCCGCTCCCCTCGGGCTCGTCCGCGTCCTGGCGTGGCTGGGGCAGGACCGGCTGGAGGACCAGCATCCGCTCGACGAGGCGCAGGAACATCGCCACGTCACGTATGAGGTCGTCCGCGTCCCGACGGCTGGCCGCGCCCTGGATGCCCGCTTCGGCCCGGGCACGGCGCCGGGCCCCGGAGGCGAAGAGCGCGCTCCACTCGGCGAGCTCGGGCGCGATCTCCGGGAGCACTTCCCAGGCACTCCGGATCTTGGCGCGCCGTCGGGGCGTGGGCTCGGGACGCCCTCGCGCGGCGAGCACGGCGGCCGCGGTGCGCAGGGCGGCGAGGTGTGCCGTGGCGTAGCGCTCGTTCGGCGTCTCCAGCGCCGAGGCCTCGTCGAGGCCGGCACGGGCCTGGGCGAGCAGGTCGAGGGCGGCGGGCGGGGCCGTCGCCCGGCGCAGCACGGGGTGTACGTCGCTCGCCGGGCCGGTCAGTGAGGGGGCAGGGCCGGTGGCGCGGCGCCGACGGGCGGCGGCTGCGTGGTAGCTGGCCATGACGAACCTCCTGTCGTCTGGTTGACGGCACATCCCGCTACGGAGTGCCGTATGTGCCCATCGTGAGGTATGGCACTGACAATCCGTTCTGACCTGCGGTTTTGCTTCGATCGCAGGTTCGGGTCTATTTTTGCACTGACCAGTCAGTTCAAAAAGTTGGCGGTTCAAGAAGAGTCCGCTTGGAGCAGAGTCAGGGGGTGGCCGTGGACGGAGCAGCTGTCACGGCCGAGGGGTTCGGGTTGAAGGGCCCTCGCGGCTGGGCGTTCCGCGGGATCGACCTCGCCGCGGAGTCCGGTGCGCTGATCGCCGTCGAGGGGCCTTCGGGGTCCGGCCGCACGAGTCTGCTGCTCGCGCTCACCGGGCGGATGAAGGCCTCCGAGGGGACGGCCACCGTGGGCGGGGCGCGACTGCCCAAGCAGCTCGCGGCGGTACGCCGGATCAGCGCGCCGTCGAACGTCGCCGGGGTCACCGACCTCGACCCCGCCCTGACCGTCGGGGAGCACCTGCGCGAACGGGCCCTGCTCCAGCGCCGGTTCGGTGACTCGGTGCGCGCGCTGCTGCGACCGCGCGCCGAGCGTACGGCCGAGGCGGGGCTGCGGATCGACACCGCCCTGACGGCCGCCGGGCTCGACCTGGAGCCGCTGCCCAAGGGCGCGCGGACCGCCGTACGCGATCTGGAGCGCCTGGAGGCCCTGCGGCTGTCGATCGCCCTGGCGCTGATCGGCCGCCCGCGGCTGCTCGCCGTCGACGACCTGGACCTGAAGCTGTCCGACGCCGAGCGGGCCGGGGCCTGGGCACTGCTCAGGTCGCTCGCCGCGGCCGGGACGACGGTGGTGGCGGTGTGCAGCGAGGCACCGGAGGACGCGGTGACGGTGTCCACGCGGGCCGAGACCGAGAAGGACGAGACCAGTGAGGGGACGAGCGATGCGATCACCGCGACTGGCCGCGCTTGAGCTGCGCCGTTTCGGCAGGGGGAAGCTGCCGCGGGCCGCGCTGGTGGCCCTTCTGGTGCTGCCGCTGCTCTACGGCGCGCTGTACCTGTGGTCCTTCTGGGACCCCTACGGCCGCCTGGACCGCATCCCGGTGGCCCTCGTGAACGACGACAAGGGCGCCACCGCCGACGGCCACAGGCTCACGGCGGGCGAGGACATCACCAAGGGGCTGCGCGAGAGCGACACCTTCGACTGGCACGAGGTGAGCGCCGCGGAGGCCCGCAAGGGCGTCGAGGACGGCACCTACTACCTGTCGTTGACCATGCCGGGCGACTTCAGCAGGCGGATCGCCTCCAGCGCGGGCGACTCCCCCGAGACGGGTGCGCTCCAGGTCCGTACGAACGACGCCAACAACTACATCGTCGGGCAGATCTCGCGGACCGTCTTCGCCGAGGTGCGCCAGGCCGCGTCCACCAAGGCCTCGCGGTCCTTCCTGGACCGGATCTTCATCTCCTTCTCCGACATCCACGGCGCCACCGTGAAGGCCGCGAACGGCGCCGACGACCTGGAGGGCGGCATCGGCAAGGCGGAGAAGGGCTTCCAGGATCTCGCCGCGGGCCTGAAGGACGCCCAGGCGGGCAGCGGCAAGCTGTCGGACGGGCTGGCCAGGCTCGACTCGGGCTCCGGCGAACTCGCGGCCGGCGCACGGCAGGTGGCCGACGGCACGCAGACGCTCGCCGACCGGGTCAACGGAATCGCGGACAAGGTGGGGCCCTTCGTCGCCGGCAACGAGAAGAGCATCGGCGACACCGCGCGGCTCGTCGCCGACTCCGCCGGAGCCGTCCGCCACAACCTCGGCACCCTGGTGAGGACCGCCCCGGCGGCCGCCCGGGGAGCCCACAAGGCCGCCGACACCCTGAACGCCGTCTACAGGACGCGCTGCACGGACCCGGTCCTGCCGGACGCGGCCTGCGCCGACCTCAGGAAGGCCGCTCAGGCAGCCGAGGACGTGGCGAGGGTCGCCGACGACGTCAACGCCCTGGTCGCCGACCAGAACGGCGACCTGAAGAAGCTCGACGGACAGCTCGCCGGCCTCCAGGAGCAGGCAAGGGCGCTCGCCGACCGGGCGCCCCGGCTCTCCGAGGACCTCGACGACGCCGTGGCGAAGGTCAACAAGCTGAACGAGGGCGCGCGGAAGGTCGCCGCCGGGGCCAGGACGCTCCACTCGGGACTGGGCAGCGCCAGCACCGGCGCTCAAGCCCTGGATCACGGCGTGGGCAGGCTCAGGACCGGCGCCGACACCCTGACCGGCGGCATGTACAAGCTCGCCGACGGCTCCGGGAGGCTCGCGGACGGTCTGCGCGACGGCGCCTCGCAGATCCCCGACTACGACAAGAAGGACCGCGACCGGCGCACCGACGTGATGGCCGACCCGGTCCAGCTGGTCTCCAAGGACCTGCACAAGGCGCCGAACTACGGCACCGGCTTCGCCCCCTACTTCATCCCGCTGTCCCTGTGGGTGGGCGCCATGGTGGCGTACATGCTGATCGCGCCGATGAACCGGCGGGCGCTCGCCGCCGGTGCCGCGGCCTGGCGGATCGCGCTGGCGGGCTGGCTGCCGGTGGTCGCGATCGGGGTGCTCCAGACGGTGGCCCTGATGTCGGTGCTGCACTGGGCCGTGGGCCTCCAGATGACCCGCGCGGCCGGGACCGTGGGCTTCCTGTTCCTGGTGACGGCGTGCTTCGCGGCGATCGTCCAGTGGCTGAACGCACGCTTCGGAGCGGCGGGCCGGATCCTCGTCCTCGCCCTCCTGATGCTCCAGCTGACGTCGGCGGGCGGCACGTATCCCGTCCAGACCAGCCCGGGCTTCTTCAACGCGCTGCACCCGTTCCTGCCGATGAGTTACGTCGTCGAGGCCCTCCGGAGGCTCATCACGGGCGGCGGTCTCGCTCCGGTGTGGCACGCGTGCGTGGTGCTCCTCGCCTTCACCGCGGGCGCCCTCGCGCTGACCGCCGTGTCCGCGCGCCGCCGCCAGGTGTGGACACTGGACCGGCTGCACCCGGAGCTGACCCTGTGAGCCGTTCCGCCACCTCAGGGGCCCTGACGCCTGTGAGAATCAGGACCATGGAAAGCAGCAGCGCCACGGCGGGCGTCAGCACGCGCCGCGAGGCCACCCGGCAGAAGCTCTACGAGGCGGCCGTCACGCTCATCGCCGAGCAGGGCTTCTCCGCCACCACGGTCGACGAGATCGCCGAGCGGGCCGGAGTCGCGAAGGGCACGGTCTACTACAACTTCGCGAGCAAGTCGGTGCTCTTCGAGGAGCTGCTGCGGCACGGCGTGGGCCTGCTCACCGCCTCTCTGCGGGAGGCGGCGGAAGCGACGGCACGCGCGGGCGGCGGCAAGGTGGACGCCCTGGACGCGATGATCCGCGCGGGCCTCGTCTTCATCGACCGCTACCCGGCCTTCACCCAGCTGTACGTGGCCGAGCTGTGGCGCACCAACAGGACATGGCAGTCCACGCTCATGGTGGTCCGTCAGGAGGCCGTGGCGGTCGTGGAGGGCGTGCTGCGCGAAGGCGTGGAGAACGGCGAGTTCAGCGACGAGATCGACGTCCCGCTGACCGCCTCCGCGCTGGTCGGCATGGTCCTGGTGGCCGCCCTGGACTGGCAGTCCTTCCAACCCGAGCGCTCCCTGGACGACGTACACGCGGCGCTGTCCCGGCTGTTGCAGGGGAGGGTGAGCGGGGGCAGAGGCTGAGGCGGGGCGGCCAGCGACGGCGCGGGGTCGGCATCCGGAACAAGCTCTTCGCCGGCATGCGAAAGCGCCGGTCCGGTGTGGCCGCGTCCCCCGCGGGCCACCTCGAACCGGCGCCTTCTTCCCCCGTGTCCCCCGATTTCCCCCGTGCCCCCCGGTTCCCCCCGTTGGGCCCCCGTTCGGTCGTTCCCCCGCTTTCCGGGTTCCCCCGTGCCTCGCTCCCGCCGACCGCGGCCGGCGGAAGGAGCGGGTCCGGGGCGGCTCCGTTCCGGCGCCCCGTGTCGCCGGTGCCGGAGCCGTTCCCCTTCGCCGTGCCTCCACTTTCCCGTTCACGCAGGTCGGAGCCCATCCGCGCGCGTACTCATCTCACCCCCTAGGTACGGATACTCAGTCCTGCGTGCTCATCCCCAGGACGCCCTGTGGCCGACTGGTTACGATCGCGTCCGTGTCCGTACTCCCCTTGGTGTTCACCAGCGGCTGGGCCAGCGGTGTCAACGCGTACGCGGTGGTGCTGCTGCTCGGCGTGTTCGGCGCGACCGGGCTGAGCGACGACGTCCCCGAAGCCCTACAGCGCCCCGAGGTCCTCACCATCGCGGGCGTGCTGTTCCTGTGCGAGGCGGTGGCCGACAAGATCCCGTACGTCGACTCGGCGTGGGACTCCGTGCACACCGTGGTCCGGCCGGTCGCGGGCGCCTGGGTCGGCGCGCTGCTCGCCGGTCAGAGCGGTTCGCTCAACGACGTGGTCGCGGGTCTGGTGGGCGGCTCGACGGCGCTGGCCAGCCACACGGTCAAGGCGGGCACGAGGATGGCCGTCAACACCTCCCCCGAGCCCTTCAGCAACATCGCCCTGAGCGTGGCCGAGGACCTGGGGGTGGCCGGCATCGTCTCGTTCGCGATATTCCACCCCACGGCGGCGGCGGTCATCGCGGGCGCACTGCTGCTGGCGGGCCTGGTGGTGCTGTACTTCCTGATCTCCCGGATCCGCAGATTCCGCAGACGCAGGGCGCAGCGCAAGGAGGAGAGACAACTGGCGGCACGACCACCTGCCTGACGGGGCACCCACCCCGACCGGCCGGAACTGTCAGTGGCGGCCGATAAAGTCGCAGGCATGGCAAGGATTGCGGTGATCGGCGCCGGGATGGGCGCGATGGCGGCCGCTGCCCGGCTGGCCGTCGCGGGCCACCGGGTGGCGGTGTACGAGCGGACGGAGACGTACGGCGGAGCGGTGCGCCGGTTCGAGCGGGACGGGTTCGCCTTCGACACCGGTCCCGGACTGCTCACGCTCCCCGCGGTCTACCGCGACCTGTTCGTCAAGACCGGCAAGGAGCCGCTGGAGTCGGTCGTCGAGCTGGTCCAGGTCGACCCGTCGTCACGGCACGTCTTCGCGGACGGCACCGAGGTGTCCCTGCCGAACGCGTCCCGCGCGGGAGTCGTCGCAGCGCTCGACGAGGCCCTGGGCGCAGGCGCCGGCGCCCGCTGGGGCGACTTCCTCGTCCGGGCCCGCGAGACCTGGGACCGCACGCGCAGACCGCTCCTGGAGGAGCCGCTGTGGCCCAACTGGTCGGTGCTGGCGGAGCGCGAGCCGTATCCGTCGGTGCCGCACAAGAAGTTCCTGCGCACCCGGCGGGCCGGCACCCTGGCCGAGGTGGGCGCCTGGGAGCTGCGGGACCCCCGGCTGGCGGCCCTGTTGTACGGCCACGCGCTCGCGTACGGCGTGGACCCCGGCACCGCCCCGGCAAGCGCGGCCGTCCTGCCGTACATGGAGCACGCTTTCGGGACCTGGTATGTCCGTGGCGGCATGCGGGAGTTGGCGCGGGCCGTGTACGAGCGGTGCGTCAAGCGCAAGGTCGAGTTCCACTTCCGCGCCGAGGTGACGGGGGTCCTGGAGAAGGACGGCCGCGCGGCAGGCCTGGAGCTGTCCGGCGGGACCGTCGTGGAGGCGGACATGGTCGTCGGCACCGGACCCTGGCGACTGCGCGACCTGGTGACAGGTCGTGAGCTCCACCGCTCGGAGGACGTCCCTCCCGACGCCGAGGACCTGCACCCGGGCCGAGTCGTGGTGTGTCTCGCCCTGAGCGGCCCCCGCGAGCCGGACGCGGTGCACCGCACGGTGGTCCACGGCCCCGACCCGGAGGGCGAGCTGGACCTGTTCCGGCACGGGCAGACGCCCGAGCCCACGATCCGGATCGACCGGCCGGACGACCCGGCCCTGCGCCCCGACGCGGAACACGAGTCCATGGTGCTGACGGCGACCGTGCCGTGCGGGCGGGGGCACGACTGGATCACGCCGGGGGTCGTCGACGCCTTCGCGGAGCGGATGCTCGCGGCGGCCGAGCGGGCGGTTCCGGGGCTGCGGGAGCGAATCCTGTGGCGCGAGGTGCGCACACCGGTGGACACCGAACGGGAGACGGGCGCTCAGGGCGGTGCCGTCCCGCCGCCCTCGCTGGCGGGCGGGGAGGGGACACTGCACCCGTCCAACAGCACCGCGCTTCCGGGCCTGTTCACGGCCGGCGGCTGGTCGCACCCCGGGGGCGGGCTCCCGCACGCCGGGATGTCAGGCGCCCTGGTCGCCGGACTCATCGTGGAGGGGCCGGAGTTCCGCGGCTCCCAGTGAGGGAGCCGCCCGGCGTCAGAAGCGGTACTGCTCGTCGTACCCCTGGCCCTGGTTCTGGTGTCCCTGGCCGCTGTTGTCCTGGTAGTACTGCTGCTCCTGCGGGAGTTCGCCGCCGTACTCGTCGGTGCGCTGCTGCGGCACCCAGACCCCGCCGGCCGGCGTCTCGCCGCCGTAGGTCCCGCCGTACTGGTCGTAGCCCTGCTGGGCGAACTGCTGCTGACCGCCGTAGGAGGTGTCGTACGACCCCGTCCCGTAGGTCTGCGTCCCGATGTACGGGTCGGAGTAGGCGGCGTACTGCTGCTGCCCGCTCGCGTCGTAGCCGTACTGCTGCTGGTCGTAGCCGGAGTAGCCGTCGTAGCCGTACGTCTGGTCGGCGGCGGCCGTCGCGTACTGGTCCTGGGGCTGGCCCGCGGCGGCGTAGGACTGGCCGCCGCCGTAGCCGGCATCGCTGTACACGCCGTAGGAACCGGTGTCGTCGGGCATGGGCTGGGGCTCGTAGACCGAGGTGGTCTCGGCGGCCGTGGCCGAGCGCGCCGGGGTGAAGACGTCGTCGCGGTCGTAGTCGTCGTCGTGACCGTAACCGGCGGTGTCCGGGCGAGACTGGTCGTACCCGGTCTCGTCGCCGTAGGCCGCGGCACCCGAGTCCAGGTCCGAGACGTCCAGCGCGGGCTCCTCGCGGCCGCGCTCCCGGCGGCTCTTCTTGCCGCCGGTCAGACCGCCCAGCGCGGCCGGCGGGTTGACCGCCCAGCCCTGTTCGAAGCCGCGGCGGAACGACAGGGTGACGTAGGTCTGGCCGACCGCGAACGCGATCGCGCCGAGACCGATGACGACGACCTGCGAGATCAGCACGCCGAGGACCACGCCCAGGAAGCCGACGAAGGCGAGCACCCGCCAGCGCAGCCGCGCCTTGTACTGCAACAGCACTTCGCCGAGCAGCCACAGCGCGACGAATCCGAACGCGATGTAGAGGACCGTCCAGCCCATGTACGCCCCTCTCCCAGTGACCGCTACGCAGTGTGTCGTATATCCGTGCGGCCGGTCTAGGCCTGCGGTCGGTGGTGCAGGCCCAGGTTTTCGTAGATTTCCAGCGATGCCGTGGAGTTGTTGAGCGTGATGAAGTGCAGTCCGGGCACTCCCTCGGACAGCAGACGCGCGCAGAACTCCGTGGCGAACTCGATTCCGATCGAGCGTACAGCGGCCGGATCGTCCTTTGCTGTGAGGATCCGCTCTTTCAGGGCGGAGGGGATGATCGCGTTACTGAGCTGCGGGAGCCGCTCCAGCATCCGCACGCTGGTCACGGGCATGATCTCGGGGATGACGGGCGTCGCGCAGCCCGCCGCGTCGACTCGGTCACGCAGGCGCAGATAGGACTCCGGCTGGAAGAACATCTGGGTGATGGCGTAGTCGGCGCCGGCCCGGCACTTGTCGACGAAGTGGGTGACGTCGGTGTCCCAGTCCGCGGAGCGCGGGTGCATCTCCGGGAAGGCCGCGACGCCCACGCAGAAGTCGCCCGACTCCTTGATGAGCCGGACGAGTTCGGCGGCGTAGGTCAGGCCCTGCGGGTGGGCCAGCCAGTCGCCCATGGGGTCGCCGGGCGGGTCGCCGCGCACGGCCAGCATGTTGCGGATCCCGGCGTCGGCGTACTGGCCGATGATGTTGCGCAGTTCGGCGATGGAGTGGTTGACCGCGGTGAGGTGGGCGACCGGGGTCAGGGTGGTGTCCGCGACGATCTGCTGGGTCTCCTTGACGGTGCCCGCGCGGGTGGAGCCGCCGGCGCCGTACGTCACGGAGACGAAGTCCGGGGCGACCGCCTCGACCCTCCTGAGCGCGCTCCACAGGTTTCGCTCACCCTTGGGAGTCTTGGGCGCCGAGAACTCGAAGGAGTACGTCGTCTTGCCCGTGGCGAGCATGTCGCGCACCGTGCGTGCGCGGTCCGTCCTGGTGGATGCGGTTCCGAGGGCCATACCGGAAGGTTAGTCAGGGGGCGGCGGCCACCCAACCGGATCCGGGAAATTTGCCCGGATTGTCGACTTGTTGTCCACCCCTCGGACACCTGAGGCGGTTACAGCGCGTGCCGGAGCCGCTTCGCGAACTCCGCGGCGGCCGCGCCGGGATCGTCCGCCTCGGTGATCGCCCGCACGACGACGACCCGGCGGGCCCCGGCCTCCAGGACCTCGTCGAGGTTGCCGAGATCGATGCCGCCGATGGCGAACCAGGGGCGGTCGGTACCGAGGGCCGCGGTGTACCGGACCAGGTCCAGGCCGGGGGCGTGCCGGCCGGGCTTGGTGGGGGTCGGCCAGCAGGGGCCGGTGCAGAAGTAGTCCACACCGTCCTGCGTCGCGGCCGCGGCGGCCTCCGGCTCGGCGTGGGTGGAGCGGCCGATCAGGACGTCGTCGCCGAGGATCGCCCGGGCGGCGGGGACGGGGAGGTCGCCCTGGCCCAGATGGAGTACGTCGGCGCCGGCGGCGTGGGCCACGTCGGCCCGGTCGTTGACCGCGAGGAGCTTGCCGTGCCGGGCACAGGCATCGGCGAGGACCTCGAGGTGCTCCAGCTCCTCGGCCGCCTCCATGCCCTTGTCCCGCAGCTGCACGATGTCGACGCCGCCGGCCAGGACGGCGTCCAGGAACTCGGCGAGGTCGCCCTGGCGCTTGCGGGCGTCCGTGCACAGGTAGACACGGGCGTCGGCCAGCTGGGCGCGGGCGGTGTCGGGCATGCGTGAGTCTCCCCCGGGTTCGGTGGTGTACGGGCCGTGCTCGACCGCGGCCGCGGCCCCGGCGGGCCCGGCCCGTACGCCGGTGCTGTCAGGTCAGACGGCGAGCGCCTGGGCCCGGCGCTTCACCTCCGTGCCGCGATTCTCGCTCAGGGCCTGTGCGGGGGTACCGGGCAGGCTCTCGTCGGGGGTGAAGAGCCACTCCAGCATCTCTTCGTCGGTGAAGCCGTCGTCCCTCAGGAGCGTCAAGGTGCCGGACAGGCCCTTGACGACCTTCTGCTCGGCCCCGTCGATGAAGGCGGCGGGGACGTGCAGCGCGCGGTTCTCACCACGGCGTACGGCGATGAGCTGGCCCTCCTTGACCAGCTGCCGCACACGCGTCACCTCGACGTCCAGCATCTCTGCGATGTCGGGGAGGGTGAGCCAGGCGGGGACGAGAGCATCGATCTTTGCGTCAATCTCGGTCACGGGATTAAGCGTGCCATCCCGCACTGACAGTCGGAAGCCGGGGCGCCTCCGGCGGGGCCGTCAGGGGGCCTGGACGCCGGTCCACCGACGGGCGTGGACGCGTTCGACCGACTGCGTACGGACGGCCACCCGCGGGACGAAAGGGGTGGAAAGCGGCGGAAAGGAGCCAACCGGAGTCCACCCGCTCCCCACGGCCACTCGCCCGACCTTCCGAGCACCGCTTGCCACGGCCGCCGATCCGCGCCCTCCGAGCACCGCGCGGCCGGCCGCCGCCGGACCGTATGCTGCCGGCCCGGCGCTCACGCAGTCGCCGCCTTCAACGGTCTCGCCGGGTCCGTCAGCAGGTCCGGGACGATCTCCGTGCCCGCCTCGATCAGGCGGCGGCCCTGGGCCAGGTCGCGGGGGCGGCCGACCGCCAGGAGGGCGACCAGGCGGTTGTCGCGGAGCCAGCACACCGACCAGGCGGGGCCGGACGGCTCCCCGCGCCACAGGGTCGTGTCAGCGGCCGCGTGGTGGCCGGCGTACTGGACGAAACGGCCGAACTGCTCGGACCAGAAGTACGGGACCGGGTCGTAGACCGCGGAGGTCTCGCCCAGGACGGCGGCGGCGACCGTGCGGGGCCCCTGGAGGGCGTTGTCCCAGTGGTGGACCATCAGCCGTTCGCCGTACCGCCCCGAGGGGAAGGAGGCGCAGTCGCCGACCGCGTAGACGTCCGGCGCGGAGGTCCGCAGCCGCTCGTCGGCGACGACCTCGCCGTGCGCGCCGAGCTCGATGCCGGAACCGGCGAGCCAGGCCGTGGCGGGCCGGGCGCCGATGCCGACCACGACCGCGTCGGCGGCCACCCGGGAGCCGTCGTCCAGGACGACCTCACCGGGCTCGACGCGCACCACGCGCGCGTGGGTGCGCAGATCGGCCCCCGCGTCGGCGTACCAGGACGTCATCGGCGCGGCCACCTCGGCGGGCAGCGCGCCTGCGAGCGGCCGGTCGGCGGCCTCCACGACCGTCACCGCGCAGCCCGCCTCGCGCGCGGCGGTGGCGAACTCGGCGCCGATCCAGCCCGCTCCGACGACCACGATGTCGTGCCGGCGGGCGAGCACGGGCCGCAGCCGCTCGGCGTCGTCCAGGGTGCGCAGCAGATGCACGCCGGGCACGCCCTCGGTCCCGGGCAGCCGCATGGGTTCGGCGCCGGTGGCGAGGACCAGGACGTCGTACGGCACGACCCCGGCCTCGGTGTCCAGTTCGTGCGCGTCGGGGCGCACGCCCAGCGCCTCGCGGCCGAGCAGCAGTTCGATGTCGAGGGCCTCGAAGTCCACGTCGAAGGCGGAACCCTCGGCCTTGCCCAGCAGGACCGCCTTCGAGAGCGGCGGACGGTCGTACGGCTGATGCGGCTCCGCGCCGATCACCGTGACGGTGCCCTGGAAGCCCTGTTCGCGCAGCGCGACCGCGGTCTGCACGCCGGCCATGCCCGCCCCGACCACGACCACCCGCCGCTGCGCCTGCGTCTGCTCGGTCATTTGATCACCCTAGCCAACTGACAATCAGTCAGTCAGGAGTCGTGCGCCGTGACCTGCTGCACAACCTCGCCGACCTGCTCCACGACACTCGTGCCGCTGCCCGGCTGCGACTCCCACTCCCATGTCTCCTCCAGCCTCACGCGGCCGTCGGGAAGGTCCACGACCGTGGAGAGAGAGCGACCCGAGGACGTCGTCCCGTCGTGCTTGAGCTGGACGTAGCGGAAGTCGAGCCGGTCCCCCGCGCGGGTGCCGACCAGGTGCCCGCGTACGACGTCGCCGCCCGTGTACTCGGCCCAGATCTCCCCGTCCTTCTCGTGGTACGTGAACCGGGTCCGGGTACCCACCTGACCCGGAGCCTGGTCGACGACCGGGGCGAGGACGAGACCGTCGAGCGAGCGTGCCACGAAAAGAGGCTCCCTTACTGAGACATACGGCGTCGGGCTAGGGTGGCCAACGTAGAGCACTCGCGGGAGCCCGGACGCACCGGGCTGAGAGGGAGGCTGGGCGGCCTCCGACCGTACGAACCTGATCCGGGTCATGCCGGCGAAGGGAGGGGCTGGACGCCCATGTCCTCACGTACGTCAGACGTCCTCGTCGTCGGGGGCGGCATCATCGGCCTGGTCACGGCCTGGCGGGCCGCGCAACGCGGTCTTCGCACGGCCGTGGTGGACCCGGAACCGGGCGGCGGGGCCGCCCGGGTGGCCGCCGGGATGCTGGCCGCCGTCACCGAACTCCACTACGGCGAGCAGACCCTGCTCGGTCTGAACCTCGCCTCGGCCCGCCGCTACCCGGACTTCGCGGCCGAGCTCACCGACCTGACCGGGCAGGACCTCGGCTACCGCCGCTGCGGCACGCTCGCCGTGGCCCTGGACGCCGACGACCGCGCCCATCTGCGCGAACTGCACGCCCTCCAGCGGCAGTCGGGCCTGGAGTCGGAGTGGCTGTCGGGGCGCGAGTGCCGCCGACTGGAGCCGATGCTCGCGCCGGGGGTGCGGGGCGGGCTGCGGGTGGACGGCGACCACCAGATCGATCCGCGCCGCCTCACGCGCGCGTTGCTGGCCGCGTGCGAGCGGGCGGGTGTGGTGTTCCACCGCGCGTGGGCGCAACGTCTGCGGGTCGTCCGGGGCCGGGCCGCCGGGATCACCACCACGGACGGCGACGAACTGGACGCGGGCCGGACCGTGCTCGCCGCCGGGAGCCTCAGCGGCCGCCTGGAAGGGGTCCCCGAGGCCCTCCTGCCGCCCGTGCGGCCCGTGAAGGGCCAGGTGCTGCGCCTGACCGTGCCGCCCCGGTACGCGCCCTTCCTGAGCCGTACCGTGCGGGCCGTCGTGCGCGGCAGCCAGGTCTATCTCGTGCCGCGCGAGAACGGCGAGCTGGTGATCGGCGCGACCAGCGAGGAGCTGGGCTGGGACACCACGGTGACCGCGGGCGGGGTGTACGAACTGCTGCGGGACGCGCACGAACTGGTCCCCGGCATCACCGAGCTGCCGCTGACGGAGACCCGCGCGGGCCTGCGTCCGGGCTCCCCCGACAACGCGCCCCTGCTCGGCCCGACGGACCTGCCCGGCCTGCTCCTCGCCACCGGGCACTACCGCAACGGCGTGCTGCTGACGCCGGTCACCGGGGACGCCATGGCGCACGTCCTGACCACCGGCGAACTCCCGGAGGTGGCCCGCCCGTTCACCCCGCGGCGGTTCCTGGAGCGGGTGGAGCAGCCGGCATGAACATCTCCGTCAACGGGGAGCCGCGCCAGTTCGCTCCCGGCACCGCTCTCGACACCGTCGTACGGGCCCTGACCCCGGCGCCCTCCGGGGTCGCCGCCGCGCTCAACGAAACCGTCGTCCCCCGGGCGCAGTGGTCCTCGACCTCCCTCGCCGAGGGAGACCGCGTGGAAGTCCTCACCGCTGTCCAAGGAGGCTGACCCATGGCCGACGATCCCTTTGTCATCGGCGGTACGTCCTTCTCGTCCCGGCTGATCATGGGCACGGGCGGGGCGCCCAGCCTGGACGTGATGGAGCGGGCGCTGGTCGCCTCCGGGACCGAGCTCACGACGGTCGCGATGCGGCGGGTGGACCCCTCGGTGCACGGCTCGGTGCTGTCCGTCCTGGAGCGGCTCGGCATCCGGGTGCTGCCCAACACGGCGGGCTGCTTCACGGCCGGTGAGGCCGTCCTGACGGCCCGCCTCGCGCGCGAGGCCCTCGGCACCGACCTGGTCAAGCTGGAGGTCATCGCGGACGAGCGGACCCTGCTGCCGGACCCGATCGAGCTGCTGGACGCGGCCGAGACCCTGGTCGACGACGGCTTCACGGTGCTGCCGTACACGAACGACGACCCGGTCCTGGCCCGCAGGCTGGAGGACGTGGGCTGCGCGGCGATCATGCCGCTCGGCTCCCCGATCGGCTCCGGGCTCGGCATCCGCAACCCGCACAACTTCCAGCTGATCGTGGAGCACGCGCGCGTGCCGGTGATCCTGGACGCGGGGGCCGGCACGGCCTCCGACGCGGCCCTGGCGATGGAGCTGGGGTGCGCGGGTGTGATGCTCGCCTCGGCGGTGACGCGGGCACAGGAGCCGGAACTCATGGCCCACGCGATGCGGCACGCGGTCGAGGCGGGCCGACTCGCGTTCCGGGCCGGACGGATTCCCCGGCGGCACTTCGCCGAGGCGTCGTCCCCGGCGGAGGGCAGGGCCGTACTGGATCCGGAACGCCCGGCATTCTGAACACACGTTCGACTCGGGACACGAGCAGGTGCGACCTCCGTCACAGCTCGGCTCCAGTACCGCCCCCGTTCCGGCCGAACCGGATGGACTGTCAGCCTCGGCTCGTACACTCGCCTGCGTGGATACGACCCTTCAGGACCCGCTGGTCGGGCAGGTGCTCGACGGCCGCTACCGCGTGGACGCGCGGATCGCGGTCGGCGGGATGGCCACGGTCTACCGGGCCCTGGACACCCGTCTGGACCGTGTGCTCGCCCTCAAGGTGATGCACCCCGCGCTCGCGGCGGACGGGACCTTCGTCGACCGGTTCATCCGGGAGGCCAAGTCCGTCGCCCGGCTGGCCCACCCCAACGTCGTGCAGGTCTTCGACCAGGGCACCGACGGGTCGTACGTCTATCTCGCCATGGAGTACGTCGCCGGCTGCACCCTGCGGGACGTGCTGCGCGAGCGCGGGGCCCTGCAGCCGCGCGCCGCCCTGGACATCCTGGAGCCGGTCCTCGCCGCGCTCGGCGCCGCGCACCGCGCCGGGTTCGTGCACCGGGACATGAAGCCGGAGAACGTCCTGATAGGGGACGACGGCAGGGTCAAGGTCGCCGACTTCGGGCTGGTGCGGTCCGTGAACAACGTGACCAACACCTCCGGAGCGGTCCTGGGCACCGTCTCCTACCTGTCCCCGGAGCAGATCGACCAGCCCGGCATCGCCGACGCCCGGGTCGACGTGTACGCGTGCGGTGTCGTCCTGTACGAGATGCTGACCGGCAGCCAGCCGCACGAGGGCGACTCCCCCGCGATAGTGCTCTACAAGCACCTCCACGAGGACGTACCGCCCCCGTCGGCGGTGGTCCCGGGGCTGCCGTACGAACTGGACGAGCTGGTCGCCTCCGCCACCGCCCGCACCCCGGACCTGCGCCCGTACGACGCCGTGGCGCTGCTCGCGCAGACTCACGAGGCACACAGCAGGCTGACCGCCGAGCAGTTGGACGCGGTGCCCCCGCAGGCGCTCTCCGCGCAGTACGCGGGCGCGGAGAACCGCACAAGCGTGATCCCGCGCTCCCTGACCGTGCCCCGGCCGCTCCCGGTCAACGAGGACGAGCCCGTCCACCGCACCAGCGTCCTGGAGACCCCGCCGCCCCCGCCCCGGCGCAACCGCGCCTCCGGAGGCCGTACCCGGCGCGGACCGCTCCTCCTCATCGCCGCGGTCTTGCTGGCGCTGGGCATCGGGGCGGGCGTCTGGTACATCAACTCGGGCCAGTTCACCCATGTCCCGGCCCTGCTGGCGAAGACCGAGGCACAGGCGCGTGACCGCCTGGACGAGGCGGGGCTGGAGACCGGCAAGGTCACCTACGCCTACAGCGACACCGTCAAGCGCGGCACCGTCATCAGCACGGACCCGGGAGTGGGCAGCCGCATCCGGGACCACGACTCCGTGGCGATCACCGTCTCCAAGGGCCCGCAGACGGTCAAGGTGCCCGACGTGGACGGCTACGAACTGGCCAAGGCGAGAGCCCGGCTGAAGACGGAGGGGCTCAAGCCCGGCATGGTCACCCGGGAGTTCAGCGAGGACGTCCCCAAGGGCTTCGTGATCAGCACGGACCCCGCGGGCGGCACCACACTGCGCGCCGGCTCGGCGATCGCCCTCACCGTCAGCAAGGGCGCCCCGGTCGACGTCCCGGACGTCACCGGCGAGGACCTGTCCGACGCCAGGTCCGACCTCGAGGAGGCCGGCCTGAAGGTGAAGATCGCCCCCGCGCGGGTCAACTCCGAGTACGACGCCGGCCAGGTGGCCCGCCAGAGCCCCGAGCCCGACAGCCAGGCCGCCGAGGGCGACACCATCACCCTGACCCTCTCCAAGGGCCCCGAGATGATCGAGGTCCCGGACGTCACGGGCGACAGCGTCGACGACGCGAAGACCGCGCTGGAGGGCGCCGGGTTCCAGGTCGAGGAGGACCGGGGACTGCTCGGATTGTTCGGCGACACGGTGAAGAAGCAGTCCGTGGAGGGCGGCGACACGGCACCGAAGGGTTCGACGATCACGATCACGATCCGCTGACGCCAGTGTGGTGCCGGGTGCGGTTGTGGGGCGGGTGCGGGTGAGTGGGGGCTGGTCGCGCAGTTCCCCGCGCCCCTGGGTGGGTCATGTGGACGCTCGTGCAGCCGCGTACGGCGTGAAGGGGACGGGGTGGGGGGTGTCCGCCCGCAGCGGCCGGCGTCCGTTACAGGGCCCCTCATAAGCGACCGAGCCGCCGGACCGAGGACGGATACCCCCCACCCCGGCACCGACCCCAAACCGAACCGAACGCGCTACACACGCCCCCACCGGGCCGCAAGAGGCCGCCGCAGGCCCCTCAGGGGCGCGGGACTGTGTCGATATGCGGCTCCGCCGCGTGGGCGCAAAAACGCCCGCCCCCACCAAGCCACACCCGCCAACACCCCTGCACCGCAGCCAATGGGAACCTTGACCGGTGACAACTCAGCGCAACCCCGTCGGCGGCCACGTCCCCGTAGCCGGCGGTCTCAATTCCGTCGGGCTCTCCTACGCCCGTGACCTGAACGCCGAAACCGTGCAGGTCTTCGTCGCCAACCCCCGCGGCTGGGCCACCCCCGCCGGAAACCCCAAGCAGGACGAGGCATTCCGCGAGGCCTGTGCCGACGAGGCGATCCCGGCGTACGTCCACGCGCCCTACCTGATCAACTTCGGCTCCCACACGGAGGCGACGGTCGAGAAGTCGGTCGACTCGCTCCGCCACTCCCTGCGCCGCGGACGCGCGATCGGCGCACTCGGCGTCGTCGTGCACACCGGCAGCGCCACCGGCGGCCGGGACCGTTCCGTGGCGCTGAAGCAGGTCCGCGAGCACCTGCTCCCGCTGCTCGACGAGCTCACCCACGACGACGACCCGTTCCTGCTGCTGGAGTCGACGGCCGGCCAGGGCTCCTCGCTCTGCTCACGTACCTGGGACTTCGGCCCGTACTTCGACGCCCTGGACGCCCACCCGAAGCTCGGCGTCTGCCTGGACACCTGCCACATCTTCGCCGCCGGCCACGACCTGACCGGCCCGAGCGGCATGCACCAGACACTGGACCTGCTGGTGGACACGGTCGGTGAGGGCCGGCTGAAGCTGATCCACGCCAACGACTCCAAGGACGTCGTCGGCGCCCACAAGGACCGCCACGAGAACATCGGCTCCGGCCACATCGGCGAGGACCCCTTCCGCGCCCTGATGACCCACCCCGCGACCGAGGGCGTCCCCCTGATCATCGAGACACCCGGCGGCAAGGAGGGCCACGCGGCGGACGTGGAGCGACTGAAGAAACTCCGGGACAGCTGAAGCAACTCCGGAACGGCCGACACATCCGCCCTTACGACGGCGTCAGCCCACTGCCACCGCAAGGAACGCGAACAGCAACCCCGCCCCCAGCAACGCCATCGACCGCCGCAGCCATCGGTACTTCGCCGAGAGAATGACGCTCACATCCTGGAACTGGGTCAGAAGCCAGCTGAGCCGGTCCGCACCGGCCTCGGCGGTGGCGCGACGCAACGCCTCCAGGTCCGTGGTGGGCAGGCCGTCGGCGTAGTACGTCGGGCCCGGCACCGAGCGGACGGTGCCGGTGCGGGGCAGGACGACCGCGAGGAGCAGCAGCGTGCCGATCGCCCAGAGCCCACCGCCTGTCGCGAGGAGGCCCAGGGCGATGCCCGATACGTCGGACGGCGCCCCTCGGCCCAGCACCAGAGCCGGTACCGCCACGGCGCCCGAGAGCAGGATCGACGCCTTCACGTCCGCCCGGCCCAGGTCCTCCCGCACGGTCAGCAGCAGCCGCTCGGCGACATAGTGCGCGGCCTCCGGTTCGTCCGACGTCACTCGCGGGCCCCTGGTCCGGACTCGTACTCCACTCCCGTGCCCTGCCCTGGGACCGAGTCCGTCGGCGGGGCAGGCGGGGTGGGTGGCGCGTCGGCCGAGGGAAGCGGCGGGACCGGCGGCGCGTCCGCCGGGGGCAGCGGCGGAGCCGGCGGCATCGGCGGTATCGGCAGCGAGGTCGGCGCCTGCGGGAGCCCGTTCGGGAAGACACCACCGGCGACCGTACGGCTGTAGTCGATGAGGGCTTGGACCTGGTCGTCGATCTGATGACGTTGGACCACGCCCTGGTTGATCAGGTTGGTCAGATAGTCCAGGGCACCCTGGCGCTGTTCCCGGGCCTGCTGCTGGAGCACACCCAGAATCTCGTGCGCGCGGCTCGGGTCCTGGGCCAGCATCGTGGCGTACTGGACGGTCTCCCCCGCGGTGATCAGCTTCTGCGCGTCGTCGAGGTTGGCCGCGATCCGCGCCTTGTGTGCGATGTCCATGGCCTCCTGGACCTTGCTGCTCTTCTCCACCGCGACCATCTGCGCCTGGTGGTCTGCGGCGGCCTGACCGAGGTCGATACGGATGAAGACCTGGGTGACCAGGCCGAGGTCGGCGCCGAAGTCGTTCCACCGGCCGCTGGCCAGCTCGTCCTGGATCGCCTCGTCGACCTGCTGGGCCGAGTCCAGGCTGTAGCGCCGGCTGATCCCACGCAACCTGGCCTCCAGCGGCGGCCGGAGCATGCGTTCCACGTCGACCACGCGCTTCTCGGCGGCGCTGTAGAAGTCATGCACCTCCCAGTTGACGTCGGCGCCCGCCTTGAACCGGGAGCGGTCGCCGTAGGTCGGCAGCTCGAGCTGGAAGGAGACCTGGTGCCGGCCCCGGGCGATCCAGCAAACCGAGGTGGGCTTGCCCATCAGCGGCTTGTTGACGTGCTCGGCGCCGCGGACGGTCAGGATGCTGTATCCACCGTTCTTGTAGTAGAGGACCGAGGCCACCTGGCTGTTGCGGTGCCGGTAGGCGGCCTGTGGGGCGAACTCTCGTACGAACGGGCCTCTGAGGTCGTGCGGGAGGACGAACTCCTCGTCCTGACGCGGCCACTGCTGGCCCCACTGGTTGTGCGTCATGGTGTACTCGCTCCCTGGACCGCCCCCCACAGGCGGCGGACCTGCTGTTCGTTCAGTGGTTGATCGGGGTCTTCGGTCAGTTCCCTGATGAGGTCCAGCAGCCGCTCCCGGTCGTCCTGGCTGTGCACCAGCAGCGGCAGGAACCGCTCCAGCCACGGGGCCCAGGGCTGGTCGGCCGAGTCGCGCAGCCAACCGGACAGCGTGTCGACGGCGGCCTCGTAGGACCGTGGGGTCTGGAGGGCCGTCCACAGGAGCCCGGCGAGTTCCGCGGCCAGGGCAGGCCGGACAGCGGCCAGGGCGAGCATCAGGGGCCAGTCGCCGTAACCCTCCAGGTCGTCGTGCCGGTTCCAGAGGTCGACGACCTGGACGGAGGCGAGAAAGACCGTGCTCTGGAGGCCGAGGTCCTGCTGGGGCCGGCGTTCGTCGGACAGCCAGGCGCGGATCCGTTGCGAGGCCAGGCCGTCGGGGTGGGCACCGGCGAAGTGGGCGATCTGGGCGGCCGCGTCGGCCCGCAACCTGCCCTCGTCCCACACGCCGATCCCGCCCAGCAGGTCCAGCGTCTCGCGCGGGGTGGCCGTGGCCCGCCCTCGGCCGAGCACGGCGCCTGCCGTCCAGCGCAGTTGTTCGTCGCCGTGCCGGGCCCAGGAGCCGACCAGGGCGCGGATCGCGCCGGCTACGTCCGACGAGCGCAGGGCCACGTCGAGCACGGTCGCGGCGAACAGTCGGCGACGGGCCGACTTGGCCTGGGCCATGGGCTGGACCAGTTCGTGCACGGTGTGCGAGAGGTCGAGCCGGCACAGCTGTCCGGCCGCGACGGCGGCCCGCACCCAGACCTGGGGCCGGTTGTCCTCGCACAGTCCGGCCAGCCACCGCAGCACCGGTCCGCGCGCGTTGTGCCGGTGCTGCCAGAGATGGCCGAGGACAGCTGGGGCGAGTGCCTCGCCGGCGAACCGCACGGTGCGCACCGGGACCTCCTCGGTACCGACCTCTTCCGTGCCCAGTTCGGCGACGGCGCGGGCGGAGACCAGCCGGGCGTCGACGCCGTCGCTGAACAGCGGGCGCCCCGGGGTGGCCTCCGGATCGACGGTGACGGCCAGTTCCCACGCGAGCACCTCGGCGGCCTCGGCGACGGCGCTGAGCGAAGCCCCGTCGAGTACGGCGACGGCGATCCGGTAGGCCGCGTCGCGCAACCGCTCGGGGGTCTCGGAGCGGACACCGCCGGCGAACCACTCGGCGGCCTGGCTCTCGGCGAACTTCCGGCACTCGGCGAGGAGTTCGTCGTGTGTGAGCTCGCCACGGGTGTTGCGGGCCAGCAGGGTCGCGAAGTGGGCCGCCTCCGAGGGCCGCAGGTCATCGAGCCCCCGCGCCTCCACCACCTCGGGGTCGAGAGCCATGGCCCGGGCCCGCTCGTAGGCGTCGGGTCCCGCCTCGTCGAGTTCGACGGCGAGATGCCCTTCGAGTACGGCGGTCTGGGCGGCCGGGGTGTGGGCCCGGTGGTGACGGCCGCCGCGGGAGAGCACGTCACCGGCTTCGGGGGTGGCCAACAGGACCGCGTACGCCTGCTTGTTGCGGAGCAGTTCGCACAGCCGGTCGAGGCCGGTCTCGTCGGGCACTCCGGTGACGCTGGGTTCCAGCACATAGCCATGGCCCTCGCTGATCTGGCCGTCCTCCAGGGTGTCCGGGTCGGTGCGCGGGTCGAGCCGCGAGACCTGGCCGCGGGTGAGGTCGTCCAGCAGGGACAGCGCGGTGTAGGCGCGGCCGGTGCCGGGCCGGCCGAGCAGGACCAGAAGCCGTCCGCCGCGGAGCTGCTCGCGGTGGCCGTCGTAGTCATCGGGCTCCTGGAACACTCGGCGCAGCCTGCGCAGTTCGTCCTCGGGGAGCGGGCCGGCCAGCAGCCGCTCGGCCGTCTGCCCGCCGTAGAAGTTCATGGTGTGGACGGAGCCTGAGCTGATGAGAGTCCCGGAACCGTGCGAGGACACGGTCGACCGGTAGATGCGGGAGGCGGCGGCCGCCGCTCCGGGCAGTGCGTCCTCGCCGAGCGGGTCGGCGGCGGCCCCGCCGATGACGCCGGGCTGGGGCTGCTCGGGGCCGGTACCCTGCTCGGCGCCCGCGGAATTGTCCGGCTCGGCCTTCTGCTGCGGCTGCTGCTGGGGTTTCGGACTGCCCTGGGCGGGTTGGGGATTCGGCGCGTTCACCGGTCACCGCCGTGCTGGTTGATGTGCAGTGTGTCGACCTTGCTGTTGGCGATGAACTGGCCGCTGCCGTGGTGGTGGTTGTTCTGGACGTAGCTGTCCCCGCTGCCCTGGGACGCCGGCTGTTCGGGCGGGGTGCCCGGCGCCGGTGTCGCCGGGGTCCCCGGCTCAGGTGGCCGGGGCAGCCCCGGAACCATGAACCAGGCGGCTCTGCGGCCCTCCTTCAGCTCCACCTCGTGCCGGCGGTAGTGGTCGGGTTCCACCCAGCGTCCGCCGGCGAGGACGACGTCCTCGTACAGCCGGTCGGAGGCGACGACCACCAACGGCGAGCCGACCGCGGCCTTGAGGATCGCCTTCGCGGTGTCGCAGTCGCCCAGCCGGCAGGCCAGGTCGACGGCTCGCCCGGAGCGGCCGTGCGCGTCGGCGGTGACCGGGCCGATGTGCAGGCCCACGCGCAGCCGCAGCGGCTTTCCCAGGTCACGGTTGAGCTGACGCAGGTTCTGGTGCAGGTACTCCAGCCACTCCCCCACCACCCGCTTCGGCGGCACGTCAGGAGCCAGGACGCTGAGGATGCCGTCGCCGCGGTCTTCTTGGTAGAGCCGCGGAGCGCGGATGCCGGCCTGCGTGAAGGCAGCGCCGGTGACCTCGTAGAGTCTGCGCCGCATCTCGGGTTTCTCGGTGTCGGACAGCAGGCCCGAGCCCTGTGCGTCCACGTTGACGATGAAGCCGTACGCGGCTTCCCCCTCCATCGTTCTCTCCTCCCTGCCGTCCCGTCCGTGCGCCGGCTCCATGGATGGTCGCGGAGCCGGCCGAGCACCGCTGTAGCCGTTTACACAGCAGTCGCCCGGTGTTTCTAGGTCTGTGTGCCAGGGGACTGTCCGGTGGCGAGAAGGCGGAGCGGATCCAGGTCGGCGACAGCGAGGGTGCCGGGGCCGGTGCGGACCAGACCCTGTTCGCGTAGCAGACGCAGGGCTTTGGCGACGGCCTCGCGAGTGGACCCCACGGAGGCGGCCAGTTCGTGCTGGGCGAGGGGCAGCCGTAGGGTCACCGCTTCGTTCTCGGGTCGGCCGGTGCGGTCGGCGAGTTCGACCAGGCGCTCGGCGAGCCGCTGCAACACCGTCATGGAGGCGAGAGCCCGGCGTTCGTGGTCCGCGCTGCGCAGCCGCTCGGTGAGCTGGCTCATCATCAGCGCGTTGGCGTGTGGCCGGGAGGCGAGGAAGTGCCGGAAGCGCTCGCCCGGTACGACCAGGCCGGTCACCGGGCCGAGGGCGCTCACCGAGGCGCTGCGGGGCCCGCCGTCGAGTGCGGCCATGTCACCCACGGCCTCGCCGGCCCGTCTGAGGGCCAGGATCAGTCGGCCGCCCCGCTCGGTCGGCGTCCACACCGTGCACCAGCCGCTGAGCAGGACGACCACGAACGTGGTGCGGTCGCCCTCAGCGAGGAGCGTGTCGTGGGGCAGGTATTCATGCCGGGTGCCGAGGCCCGATAACGCCTCGCGGTCGGCCGGGCCGAGGCCCCCTAAAAAGGTATGCCGCTCTCCGAACAGCCCCACCGTCGTCCCCCGTGCCGCGCTCCCCCGGATCGGACCGCAAGCGGAACCCCCCGGGGCCCCTCGGATCCGTTCCCGCCCGGCGTTTCCCTCCAGGCAGGAATCTCAGCGTAGCGCTCTGGGCACGGAATGTGCCGACCGTTACCGGAACGACGTCAGAACCTTCACAGGAATACCCCCAGGGGGTATATGGTTGGAAGCAGCCGGAAGGATCCGTCACCTGACACCGGGGGTCAGCCATGGACCATGAGCACGCCGCACACAGCCACACCGACCACGAGCACGCCGCACACAGTGGCGCCGCACACGCCGGCGCCACCTGGACCACCGCCATTCAGGCCACCCTCCACTGCCTCACCGGCTGCGCCATCGGTGAGGTGCTCGGCATGGTCGTCGGCACCGCGCTGGGCTGGGGGAATCTGCCGACGACCGTCCTGGCGATCGTGCTCGCCTTCTTCTTCGGCTACTCCTTCACCCTCTACGGCATCCTCAAGGCCGGCCTCGGTCTCGGCGCGGCCGTCAAGGTGGCCCTGGCCGCCGACACCCTGTCCATCGCCGTGATGGAGCTGATCGACAACGGGGTGATCGTCCTGTGGCCGAACGCCATGGACGCGGAACTCGCCGATCTGCTGTTCTGGGCGTCACTGGCGATCTCACTGGTCATCGCGTTCGTGGTGACCGTGCCGGTCAACAAGTGGATGATCGGCCGCGGCAAGGGACACGCCGTGGTCCACCAGCACCACCAGCAACACGGGCACCAGGCACACTCGGAGCACCACGGCCACTGAGCCTCACAGCTCCGGACCGTCCCCCGGCTCCTCCTGGTAGGAGTAGCGCTGCTCCTTCCAGGGGTCGCCGACGTTGTGATAGCCGCGCTCCTCCCAGAAGCCGCGGCGGTCGGCGGTCATGTACTCCACGCCACGGACCCACTTGGGCCCCTTCCAGGCGTACAGATGAGGCACGACCAGGCGGAGCGGAAAGCCGTGTTCCGCGGTGAGCGGCTCGCCGTCCTTGTGCGTGGCGAAGATCGTGCGCTCGGACGCGAAGTCGGCCAGGCGGAGGTTGGAGCTGAAGCCGTACTCGGCCCAGACCATCACATGGGTGACGGCGGGCGCGGGCGGGGCGATCTCCAGGACGGTGCGGGCGGGGACACCGCCCCACTCGCAGCCGAGCATGCTGAACTTCGTCACGCAGTGCAGATCGCCCACGACACTGGTGTACGGCAGTGCCGTGAACTCCTCGTGGTTCCAGCACTGCTTCCCGCCGTCCGCGGTGGCGCCGAAGACCCGGAACTCCCAGCGCTCGGGCCGGAACTTGGGCACCGGGCCGTAGTGCGTGACCGGCCAGCCACGCTGGAGCCGCTGCCCCGGCGGAAGCTCGGAGTGCGCCGCCGCTCCACCCTCGCGCTCCACCGGCTGACCCATGCCTTCCATCCTGACAGACCCGAGGGGATGCACCTGACCAGGCACCTCTCAATCCCTACCAAAATGGACTAAGCATGCCCTTACTTACTAAGTGAAGACTTACTGGACGATCTTCTTCGCCGGTGCGAGGATGCGGCGCAACCTGCCAGTTCCCCACGGTTGGAAGGAGCCCCGCGATGCAGGGCGACCCCGAGGTCATCGAATTCCTCAACGAGCAGCTCACGGGCGAGCTCACCGCGATCAACCAGTACTTCCTGCACGCGAAGATGCAGGAGAACTTCGGCTGGACGAAGCTCGCGAAGTACACGCGGCACGAGTCGTTCGACGAGATGAAGCACGCCGAGGTGCTCACCGACCGCATCCTCTTCCTGGAGGGACTGCCGAACTACCAGCGGCTCTTCCACGTCCGCGTGGGCCAGACCGTCAAGGAGATGTTCGAGGCCGACCGGCAGGTCGAGGTCGAGGCGATCGACCGCCTCAAGCGCGGCATCGAGGTGATGCGCGCCAAGGGAGACATCACGTCGGCGAACATCTTCGAGTCGATCCTCGCGGACGAGGAGCACCACATCGACTACCTCGACACACAGCTGGAACTGCTGGAGAAGCTCGGCGAGGCGCTCTACATCGCGCAGCTGATCGAACAGCCGGAGAGCTAGGCGGCCTCCTCGAGATCGGAGAGGACCGGGTCGACCACGGCCGCCCTGGTCGGGCACGCCCCCCGGCCCAGGATCGCCTGGATGCGCCGTACGCAGGAACCGCAGTCGGTGCCCGCCTTGCAGGCGGAGGCGATCTGGCGCGGCGTGCAGGCGCCGTTCTCCGCGTGCTGCTTGACCTGCGTCTCGGTCACACCGAAGCAGCTGCACACGTACACGCGGATTCACCTCCCGCCGGGATCGTTAAGGCTAACCTAACCTTACCCGGCGCCGGGTGGCCACAAAAGTGGCGTGGGGCGCGGATCGTATGTGATCCGCGCCCCACAGCCGTCTCAGGGACTCACTGGTCCCGGTACATCTCCGCCACGAGGAACGCCAGGTCGAGCGACTGGCTGCGGTTCAGCCGCGGGTCGCAGGCCGTCTCGTAGCGCTGGTGCAGATCGTCGACGAAGATCTCGTCGCCGCCGCCCACGCACTCGGTGACGTCGTCACCGGTGAGCTCGACGTGGATGCCGCCCGGGTGGGTGCCCAGGCCCTTGTGGACCTCGAAGAAGCCCTTGACCTCGTCGAGCACGTCGTCGAAGCGGCGGGTCTTGTGACCGGAGGCCGCCTCGAAGGTGTTGCCGTGCATCGGGTCGGTCACCCAGGCCACGGTCGCGCCGGACGCGGTGACCTTCTCGACCAGCTCGGGCAGCTTGTCGCGGACCTTGTCGGCGCCCATGCGCACGATGAAGGTCAGCCGGCCCGGCTCACGGTCCGGGTCGAGGCGCTCGATGTACTGGAGCGCCTCCTCGGCCGTGGTCGTCGGGCCCAGCTTGATGCCGATCGGGTTGCGGATCTTCGAGGCGAACTCGATGTGCGCGTGGTCCAGCTGCCGGGTGCGCTCACCGATCCACACCATGTGCGCCGAGACGTCGTACAGGTGCCCGGTGCGGGAGTCGACGCGGGTGAGCGCCGACTCGTAGTCCAGCAGCAGCGCCTCGTGCGAGGAGTAGAACTCGACCGTCTTGAACTCCTCCGGGTCGGTGCCGCAGGCCCGCATGAAGTTCAGCGCGTTGTCGATCTCCCGCGCGAGCTGCTCGTAGCGCTGGCCGGAGGGGGACGACTTCACGAAGTCCTGGTTCCAGGCGTGCACCTGGCGCAGGTCGGCGTAGCCGCCGGTGGTGAAGGCGCGCACCAGGTTCAGCGTGGAGGCGGAGGCGTGGTACATCCGCTTCAGCCGCTCGGGGTCCGGGATCCGGGCCTTCTCGTTGAACTCGAAGCCGTTGACGGAGTCGCCCCGGTAGGTGGGCAGCGTCACGCCGTCGCGGGTCTCGGTGCCCTTGGAGCGCGGCTTGGAGTACTGACCGGCGATACGGCCGACCTTGACGACCGGCACCGAGGCGGCGTACGTCAGCACGGCGCCCATCTGGAGCAGGGTCTTGAGCTTGTTGCGGATGTGGTCGGCCGACACCGCGTCGAAGGCCTCGGCGCAGTCGCCGCCCTGGAGGAGGAACGCCTCTCCCTTGGCGACGGCCGCCATCCGGGCGCGCAGCTGGTCGCACTCGCCCGCGAAGACGAGCGGCGGATACGACTCGAGGTCCGCGATCACTGCGCGCAGAGCCTCGGTGTCGGGGTACTCGGGCTGCTGCGCCGCGGGCAGGTCTCGCCAGGTGTTGCCAGCACTCGCGCTGGTCTTAGCGTTCACGGTCACGGCCTCAACATTACGGGGTCGTGTCGGGCCTGCTGCGCCATGCCCATCAAATGAGACACCGGAACCGCTCCCCGGACATGGGGTAGGGTTCCGCCCATGTTCGCGCACTCGACCCAGAACTGGTGGTGGACCGCTCATCCGGCGGCCCACTGACTGCGCGTACGCAAGACTTCGCGAAGGCCGCCCGAGGGGCGGCCTTCGGTGTTTCCGGGGTCGTTCCTCACCGCTATCGACACCAGACGGCAGAGGAACCCATGGACCTGACCCAGCTCCTGCACGACGACCGCCCCTTCGCCCTGCTGCGCCGCCGCACACCGGGCCATGACGAGAACACCGTCGAGGTGTTCCGCGGGCCCGTCAGCACCTACGACCGCCTCGCCGACCTCCCCGACGAGGGCCTGGCGCTCGTCCCCTTCCGGCAGATCCGCGAGCGCGGGTTCGACGTACGGGACGACGGCACCCCGCTCGCGGTGCTGCTCCCCGAGGAGAGGCACGAGCTCCCGCTCGCCGAGGCGCTGGCACAGCTCCCCTCCCACGACGTCCGGGTCGGGAACGGCGGCTTCGACGTCGCCGACGACACCTACGCGGAGATCGTCGGCCGGGTCCTGCGCGAGGAGATCGGGCGCGGGGAGGGCGCCAACTTCGTGATCCGGCGGACCTACGAGGGCGAGATCCCGGGATTCTCCCGCGCCGACGCCCTCGCCCTGTTCCGGCGGCTCCTGGAGGGCGAGCGGGGCGCGTACTGGACCTTCGTCGTCCACACCGGCGACCGCACGCTCGTCGGCGCCAGCCCCGAGGTGCACGTCCGGATGTCCGGCGGGACCGTCGTCATGAACCCGATCAGCGGGACGTACCGCTATCCCGCCGAGGGCCCCACCCCGGAGCACCTGCTCGACTTCCTCGCCGACGGCAAGGAGATCGAGGAGCTGTCGATGGTCGTCGACGAGGAACTCAAGATGATGTGCACGGTCGGCGACATGGGCGGGGTCGTGATCGGCCCCCGGCTGAAGGAGATGGCCCACCTCGCGCACACCGAGTACGAGTTGCGCGGCAAGTCCTCGCTGGACGTCCGCGAGGTGCTCAGGGAGACCATGTTCGCGGCGACCGTCACCGGCTCGCCCGTGCAGAACGCCTGCCGGGTCATCGAGCGGCACGAGGTCGGCGGCCGCGGCTACTACGCCGGCGCGCTGGCCCTGCTCGGCCGGGACTCCGGCGGTGCCCAGACCCTGGACTCCCCCATCCTCATCCGCACCGCGGACATCGCCGCCGACGGCCGGCTGCGGGTCCCGGTCGGCGCGACCCTGGTGCGCGGCTCGGACCCGGTGAGCGAGGTCGCGGAGACCCACGCGAAGGCGGCGGGGGTGCTGGCGGCTCTCGGCGTACGGCCGTCCCGGCCGCGTGGGGAGCACGCGCGCGTGAGTCTCGCCGACGACCCACGCGTGCGTGCCGCGCTCGACGGGCGCCGCGCGCACCTCGCGCCGTTCTGGCTGCGGATGCAGGAACCCGCCAGGGAACTCACCGGACACGCCCTGGTCGTCGACGGGGAGGACACGTTCACCGCGATGCTCGCGCATGTGCTGCGGTCGAGCGGGCTGGACGTCACCGTCCGGCGCTACGACGAGGAGGGGCTCCGGGACGCTGTGCTCGGCCACGACGGGCCCGTCGTCCTCGGTCCCGGCCCCGGCGACCCGTCCGACCTCGACGACCCCAAGATGGTGTTCCTGCGGGCCCTGACCGCCGAGGTCATCCGCACCCACCGGCACGGCGTGCTCGGCGTCTGCCTGGGCCACGAGCTGCTCGCGGCCGAGCTGGGGCTGGAGATCGTCCGCAAGGAGGTGCCGTACCAGGGCGCGCAGACGACGGTCGACCTGTTCGGGCGGCCGGAGACCGTCGGCTTCTACAACAGCTTCGTGGCGCGCTGCGACGACGAGACCGCCGAGGAGCTGGCCGCGCACGGCATCGAGGTGAGCCGGGCCGGCAACGGAGAGGTGCACGCGTTGCGCGGTCCCGGCTTCGCGGGCGTCCAGTTCCACCCGGAGTCGGTCCTGACGCTGAACGGCGCCGCCGTCGTACGGGAGTTGGTGGGGCGGCTGCGCCGCACAGCCGTCTAGGGGTCAGCCGAAGAACACCCCCACCTCTTCGTACAGCTTGGGATCGACCGTCTTGAGCTGTGCCGTGGCCTCCCCGATGGGGACGCGGACGATGTCGGTGCCGCGCAGGGCGACCATCTTGCCGAAGTCGCCGTCGCGGACCGCGTCGATGGCGTGCAGGCCGAAGCGGGTGGCGAGCCAGCGGTCGAAGGCGCTGGGGGTGCCACCGCGCTGGATGTGCCCGAGCACGGTGGTGCGGGCCTCCTTGCCGGTGCGCTTCTCGATCTGCTTGGCCAGCCATTCGCCGACGCCGGACAGGCGCACATGGCCGAAGGAGTCGAGCGACTGGTCCTTGAGGACCATGTCGCCGTCCTTCGGCATGGCGCCCTCGGCGACGACCACGATCGGGGCGTACGACGCCCTGAAGCGGGAGGTGATCCAGGCGCACACCTGCTCGATGTCGAAGCGCTGCTCGGGGATGAGGATGACGTTGGCGCCGCCCGCGAGCCCGGAGTGCAGGGCGATCCAGCCCGCGTGGCGGCCCATCACCTCGCAGACCAGGACCCGCATGTGGGACTCGGCGGTGGTGTGGAGGCGGTCGATGGCCTCGGTGGCGATGCCGACCGCGGTGTCGAAGCCGAAGGTGTAGTCGGTGGCGGAGAGGTCGTTGTCGATGGTCTTCGGTACGCCCACACAGGGCACGCCGTGCCGGTCGGACAGCTCCGCCGCCACGCCCAGGGTGTCCTCGCCGCCGATCGCGATGAGCGCCTCGATCTCCCGCGCGGCGAGGTTCTCCTGGATGCGGCGGATGCCGTCCTCCTGCTTCAGCGGGTTGGTGCGGGAGGAGCCGAGGATGGTGCCGCCGCGGGGCAGGATGCCGCGGACGGCCGGGATGTCGAGGGGGACGGCGGCGTCCTCCAGTGGACCCCGCCAGCCGTCCCGGAAGCCGGTGAAGTCATAGCCGTACTCCTGTACGCCCTTGCGGACGATGGCCCGGATGACGGCGTTGAGGCCGGGGCAGTCGCCGCCTCCGGTCAGTACTCCGACGCGCATGGACAGTTCCCTTCGCCGCAGGTGCCTGACGAAGGGTCAGTGTGACGCGCGTCTCACTCGTCGTCGAGGCCTCGTTCGATGGCGTATCGGACGAGTTCGACCCTGTTGTGGAGTTGCAGCTTCCCGAGCGTGTTCTGGACGTGGTTCTGGACCGTGCGGTGGGAGATCACCAGGCGCTCGGCGATCTGCTTGTAGCTCAGGCCCTTGGCGACCAGGCGCAGCACCTCGGTCTCGCGCTCGGTGAGCTGCGGGGCCTTGGGCTGGTCGGGGTCGCCGGAGGGCGCGGGGTCGGTGGCCAGGCGGCGGTACTCGCCGAGGACCAGGCCGGCGAGGCCGGGCGTGAAGACGGGGTCGCCGACGGCCGTGCGGCGGACCGCGTCCAGGAGTTCCTCGGTCGACGCCGACTTCAGCAGATAGCCGGTCGCGCCGGACTTCACGGCCTCCAGGACGTCGGCGTGCTCGCCGCTCGCGGAGAGGACCAGGACGCGCAGGGCCGGGTTGTGGCCGACGAGTTCCTTGCAGACCTGGACGCCGGGCTTCACCGGCAGGTTCAGGTCGAGGACCAGGACGTCGGGTCCCGCGGCCTTGGCCCGGCGTACGGCCTGGTCGCCGTCGCCCGCGGTGGCGACCACGTCGAAGCCGGACTCGGCCAGGTCGCGGGCGACCGCGTCGCGCCACATGGGATGGTCGTCGACCACCATCACCTTGATCGGGTCCTTGTCGTTCATCGCTGTCCTGCCTTCCCCCGTGAGACCTTCGGTACTTTCAGCTCGACCTCCGTGCCCTGTCCGGGAGGCGAGATCAGCTCGGCGCTGCCGCCGAGGTCGCGCAGTCGGCCCCGGATCGACAGGGCCACCCCGAGCCGCCCTTCGCCCTCGGCCTGGGCGAGCCGGCCCTCGGGGATGCCCGGTCCGTCGTCCCGGACGGTGACGATCACCTCGTCGGGCTCGTCCTCGACGAGGATCCACGCGCGCGCGTGCTCGCCGGCGTGCTGCCTGACGTTGTCCAGGGCGGCGCCGACGGCCGCGGCCAGCTCGCGGGCGGCGGGCGGGGGCAGCGGGACCGGGGCGCCGGGCTCGACCAGGGAGACCTTCGCCGAGGCGTAGGGCGCGAGCAGGGCGCGCAGGTCGAGCGGGCCGTCGTCGTCCGACGCGTCCTCCACGACGTGTACGACCGCCCCTTGGGCCGCGTCCGACGACACCCGGGACACGGACGTCAGGCCGCCGGAGACCAGGGTGCGCAGCGCCACCTCCTGCTCACCGGCCAGCCGGCCGAGCTCGGCCGCCTCGCCGCCCAGGACCGCGCCCCGGCGCTGCACCATGGCGAGCACCTGGAGGACGCTGTCGTGGATGTCCCGGGCCAGCCGCTCCCGCTCCCGGGTCGCCGCCTCGATCTCGAGGGCGCGGGCGAGGGTGCGCTCGGAGGCGCGGGCGACCTCGACGACGTAGCCGATGGCGATGGAGGCGACCCAGACGAGGATCACGTTGTGGACGGTGTCGCGGGCCGGGTGGCCGCGCTCGATCAGGTTGGCGGCGGCGACCGGCGTGGAGGCGAGCGCGGCCCACCGCCAGCCGCCCTTGATGGCGAAGGCGAGGACGGAACCGGCGGTCCATATCGACGGCAGGGTGGGTCCGCCGCTGTCGATGTGGTGCTGGTCGACGACCAGCGGGGTCAGGACGATGCCGGTGAGCGCGATGGCCAGGTCGACGGCGAGGAAGCCCTTGGTGCACGCGGCCGCGTTCTGGACGCGGGGCAGCGTGGCGAGCGTCCACACGCACAGGACGACGTAGTAGACGATGGCGATGCCGGGCCGGTCGAACTGGTCGTACTCGGTGGCGAAGAGCCCGACCGCGTACAGCATGGTGAGCACGCGGTATCCGGTCAGGGCACGCCACAGCGGCTGCTCGACGGACATGCGCATGACGCGTACCTGTTTGGCCATCTCCCCCACCCCCGGCCGGACTGCCGTGTCCCAGGATCCTAGGACGCTCAGCTGTCGGGCTTGTCCTTCTCGGCGCCCTCGGCCTTCGCGGCAGCCGCCTTGGCGGCCTTCTCCGCCTTGGCCGCTTCCGAGATCTGCCGCTTGGCGGCCGTCGCGTAGATGTCGACGTACTCCTGGCCGGAGAGCTTCATGATCTCGTACATCACCTCGTCGGTCACCGCGCGCAGCACGAACCGGTCGTGCTCCATGCCCTGGTAGCGGCTGAAGTCCAGGGGCTCGCCGATCCGGATGCCCGGGCGCATCAGCTTGGGCATGACCTTGCCGGGCGGCTGGATCTTCTCGGTGTCGATCATGGCGACGGGAATGACCGGGGCGCCGCTGGCGAGCGCCACGCGCGCGAGGCCGCCGGGCTTGCCGCGGTACAGGCGCCCGTCGGGCGAGCGGGTGCCCTCGGGATAGATGCCGAACAGCTCGCCGCGCTCCAGCACCTCGAGGCCGCTCCTGATCGCCGCCTCACCGGCGCCGCGCGCGCCGGAGCGGTCCACCGGGAGCTGGCCGACGCCCTTGAAGAAGGCGGCCGTGAGGCGGCCCTTCACGCCGGGCGTGGTGAAGTACTCGGCCTTGGCGATGAAGGTGACCTTGCGGTCGAGGACCGCCGGCAGGAAGAAGGAGTCGGAGAAGGAGAGGTGGTTGCTCGCCAGGATGGCGGCACCCTCGGCGGGAATGTTCTCCAGGCCTTCCACCCAGGGCCTGAAGGCGACCTTCAGCGGCCCGCCGATGGCGACCTTCATCGTGCCGTACAACAACCGAGTGCCTCCTGTGTCCGTCGCTCAGACCTTAACCCGGAGCTCTGTCAAACAGACCGACGGCCCTGGTCGGTGTCAGTGCGGTCGCGTACGGTGAACCACACCTGGACTTGCTCACGCTTCTTTCATGAACAGGAGACCTAGGTGCCGGTCCTCCCCGGAGCCGAGCCGTTCCGCCATGAGGGCGGGGAGGCCGGTGTCCTTCTCTGCCACGGCTTCACCGGTTCCCCCCAGTCGCTGCGTCCCTGGGCCCAGCACCTCGCCGACCACGGCCTGACGGTCTCCCTGCCCCTGCTGCCCGGGCACGGCACCCGCTGGCAGGACATGGCGCTCACCGGCTGGCAGGACTGGTACGCCGAGGTGGACCGCGAGCTGCGCGCCCTGAGCGAGCGCTGCACCTCCGTCTTCGTGGCCGGGCTGTCCATGGGCGGCACCCTGGCCCTCAGGCTCGCCGCCCGGCACGGGGACGCGGTGAGCGGAGTCGTGGTCGTCAACCCGGCGAACCGGATGCACGGCCTCGCGCCCTACGCCCTTCCCGTGGCCCGGCACTTCGTGCGCACCGCGCCCGGGATCGCCAGCGACATCAAGAAGGAGGGCAGCGTCGAGCTGGGGTACGACAAGGTGCCGCTGCACGCGGCGCACTCCCTGCGGACCTTCTTCCGGCAGGTCGACGGCGAGCTGCCGCAGGTCACCCAGCCGCTGCTGGTGCTGCGCAGCGCCCAGGACCACGTGGTGCCGGCGGCCGACACCGCGCGCGTGCTGAGCCGGGTGTCGTCCGTGGACGTGACGGAGATCGTGCTGGAACAGAGCTACCACGTGGCGACGTTGGACCATGACGCGGAGCGGATTTTCGACGAGAGCCTCGCGTTCATCGGCCGGCACACCACCGGCATCGGCAGTGAAGGGACGGCCGCCCGTGGCTGAGCACGACTCCGACCGCGAAGACCGCGAAGGCCACGAGCCGGAGGAGCAGGGCGTCCCGTTCGACGAGGAGGCCGCGTGGGCGGCCATCGTGGCCGGGTACGGCGAGGAGCCGAAGGACCCGCCGGGCACCAAGCCGTTCAAGTCGGTCGAGGATCTCGCGCTGCTGGAGACGGAGACCAACGACGAGTCGACCGCGACGGCCACCGAGCAGACGCCGGACCCGAAGCCGGAGAAGGACGACAAGCCCGCCAAGCCGCTGGGCGGTTCCGTCGCCTTCGCGCCGGGCGTCGGACCGCGCGACTACAGCGCCCCCGAGCCCTCCGAGGACGACTTCGAGGAGGACGACGAGGGCCACTTCGTGCCGCCGGAGCCGCCGCCGCTGCCCGCCGCCGACACCACCGCGAAGTTCGCGTGGCTGGGTGTGCTGGGCGGGCCGCTCCTGCTGCTGGTGGCGGTGCTGCTGGGCTGGGAGATGACCTGGTGGCTGGCCACGGTCGGGATCGGCGGCTTCCTGGGCGGCTTCGTCACGCTGGTGGCCCGGATGCGGACGGACGACGAGGACGACGGCGATCCCGGGCGGGGCGCGGTCGTCTAGTTCGTGGGGACGTTGAGGGTGGCCAGGACCGGGAGATGGTCGGTGGCCGCCCTCAGGTCTGTCCCGGTGATCCCGGGGAGGTCCGTGGGGACTCCGCAGCCGAGCACCTCGATGCCCTTGGTGGCGAAGATGGCGTCGATGCGCTGAGGGGGATCGCTGTGGGTCCAGGTGTGCTCGCCGCCGCGCGGGTTGGTCGCCCAGCAGTCCTGGAGGTTGGCGGCGATCCGGGTGAAGGCGGCGCCGGTGGGGCGGTCGTTGAGGTCGCCGCCGACGATCGCGTGGTCCACGCCCATGCCGGCGAGGCGGTCGAGGAGGGCGCCTGCCTGGTCGTAGCGCTCGTCCTTCTGGAGCGAGAGGTGACAGCTCAGTACGCCGAGGCGGGCGCCGCCGATGCGTACGACGGCTGTGGCGAAGCCCCTTCGGTGCAGCCCCGGAGTGAGGGGGAGCAGGACGTCTTCCGTGCGTTCGACCGTCGCCCGCAGGTGGCAGAGGATGGCCGGTCCCGCGGCGGTGCCGCCGCCGGTGAGCACGACCAGCCCGGTGGCCGACGCCAGCCTCGCGAGTTTCTTGCGCCAGCGGAAGAAGAGGGGGGCCTCTTGGATGAGGACGAGGTCGGGTTCACAGGCGCGGATGACGCGGGCCAGGGCGTCGGTGTCGTCGCGCATCGAGCGGATGTTGTAGCTCAGGACTTTGACCGGAACCATGTGGATCAATCTACGCCCACGAGAGAGGGGCGGGGGGATCGTGCGCGACTGCCGGTCGTCTGTGGCTGGTCGCGCAGTTCCCCGCGCCCCTGAAAGAGCACAGTCACCGTTACATGATCGGGTCCGGCTCTCTCGCCAGGTCGGCCGCTCCGACGAGGCCCGCCTTGTTGCCCAGTTGGGCGGCGATGACGTCGGCGACCGGGCGCCAGTTGCCGCCGACCAGCCAGCGCTTGTAGGACTTGCGGATCGGATCCAGGACCAGTTCGCCCTCGTCGGAGAGGCCGCCGCCGACGATGAAGGCGGAGGGGTCGAAGAGGGAGGCGAGGTCGGCGAGGCCCGCGCCGGCCCAGCGGGCGAGCTCGCGGTAGGAGTCGACGGCGACCGGGTCGCCCTGGCGGGCGGCCATGGAGATGTGCTTGCCCTCGATGCCGTCGGGGCTGCCGTCGCCGAGCCCGAGGAGGATCTCGGCGTTCTCCGGAGTGGCGTTGGCGCGCTGCTTGGCGTACCTCACCAGGGCCC
Source organism: Streptomyces sp. LS-MS-L19 (assembly GCF_058382285.1). Lineage (NCBI taxonomy): Bacteria > Bacillati > Actinomycetota > Actinomycetes > Kitasatosporales > Streptomycetaceae > Streptomyces > Streptomyces sp. LS-MS-L19. The sequence continues at coordinate 2,619,893 of NZ_JBYCLL010000001.1, forward strand.
GCCCCGAGGCGTACTGCTCCCAGCAGCCCTGCGAGCCGCAGCCGCACAGCAGGCCGTCCGGGACCATGCGGATGTGGCCGAACTCGGCGGCCACGCCGAAGTGGCCGCGGCGCAGCTTGTTGCCGATGATGATGCCGCCGCCGAGGCCGGTGCCGAGGGTGATGCAGATGACGTTGCGGTGGCCCTTGCCCGCGCCGAACTTGTACTCGCCCCACGCGGCCGCGTTGGCGTCGTTCTCCACGACGACCGGAAGGCCGACACGGGTCTCGACCTTCTCCTTCAACGGCTCGTTGCGCCAGTGGATGTTGGGCGCGAAGTAGACCTCCGAGCGCTGGCGGTTGACGTATCCGGCCGCACCGATGCCCACGCCCACGATGTCGTGCCCGGCACGGGCGCCCTCCACCGCCGAGGCGATGGCGTCCACGATGCCCTCGGCCGTGCCCGGAGTCGGCACCTTGTGGGTCGAGAGAATGTTGCCTTCCTCATCGACCACGCCGGCCGCGATCTTCGTGCCGCCGATGTCGACGCCGATGGTGAGTCCCATGAATCCCTCAGTTTCGGTCGAGCCCCGCTACGGTCAACCGTACCCGAGGCCCTGCCGTCAGAGGGTTTCAGTCCAAGTCGATGCGCTCGGGACCGGGGTCATCGCCCTTGTCGCGCAGGGTGTCGTCCCGCCGGCTCCAGCGCTGTTCCTGCGCCTGGACCGCGGAGCGGTACGCGGCGAGGAGTTCCCCGCCCGCGGCCGCGAGGTGGTCGAAGACGTCCGGGTTGCGCTCTATGACCGGCTCGACCGCGGCCTTGGCCTGCTGGACGACCTGCCGGACCACCTGCTGGGCGGCGGGTCCGGCGATGCCGCCGAGGAGCGGGGACTGGATGCCGGACAGCTTCTCCGCGACGTTGTCGACGAGCTTGCGCAGTTCCTCGGCGGCCGAGCCCGGGGGCGGGCCGTACTGGGCGCGACGGCGGGCCTTCTCCGCCGCGAGGTCCTCAGCGGCCGCCGTCGCCCACGCGTCGGCGTCGGTCGCCCGTACCTCGTCGTTCGCCTCGTGTTCCCCGGCGTCGGACGGGGGGAGCTCTTCGCTCATGACGGACTCCTGACTACGGTTCGTCCCTACGACGTTACCCGAATGGGCGTACGTGGTTCACGGGGTGCGGGGCCACAGATCCGGGTCCGGCGCGAACCGGATCCGCAGCTCGCCCTCGCGCAGGGCGGCGCCCGCGACGGTGCAGCGGCGCAGGGCGGAGGGCAGCGGGACGATCCGGCGGAACTGCCCCGCGGTGACGACGAGTTCGTCGCCGCGCCGGATCAGGTCCAGTTCCTCGCGTATGGCGCCGGGCAGCGGGATGTGCCACACCAGGACGCCGTCCTCGGCGAGCTGGTCGACGACGGGCCACTCGACGGTGGAGGGCGTCGCGTTGACTCCGGGGACGGCGAGGGCTTCGAGGTCGTCGGTGCCGCGCGGGTCGTGGCCGAGGTGCGGGACGACATGGACGTCGTACGACTCCTGCCACTCCTCCAGGGCCTTGCGCTGCTGGGCGACCAGGCCGGGGTGCCATTCCTCGGGTACGGCCCGGTTGGCGACCAGGGTGTCGGGGCGCAGGCCGCGCAGGGCGAGGGCGAGGCTCGCGGACCGTACGGCGTCGGTGCCGGCGGGGCCGGGTTCGGCGACCAGCCGTACGACGCGGTGCCGGTCGGCGAGGACGGCCTCGACCGCGCCGAGTTCGGTGTCCCAGCGGGCGGCGGTCTCGTACAGCCACTCCGAGGGCATGGGGACACCGGCGAGCCGACCGAGGACGGGCCGCAGACCGGCGGCGGCCTGGCGCTCGGCCGGGAGCAGTCGGCGCAGGTAGCGGCGCAGTTCCTCGGGGAGGGAGAGAAGGGCGAGGGCCTGCGGGGTGGGCGGCAGATCCACGACGAGCAGCTCGTGCCGCTCGGAGAGGGCCGCGTCGCGCAGGGCGCGCAGCAGGGTGAGCTCCTCGGCGCCGGGGAGGGGGGTGACCTCCTCGGGGTCCAGCCGGGAGGCGCCGAGCAGGTCGAGGACGTTGGAGGCACGGTCCTGGAACGCGGCGAGGTCGTCCCGGAAACCGGCGGTGGCGTCGGGACGCCAGGCGGTGAGGTTCTCGGAGACCTGGGCGGGGGTCGCGCCGGTCGGCGTACCGAGGATCGCGCCGAGGGTGTCGGTGCGGTCGGCACTCAGCACGAGGGTGCGGGTCCCCGCGCGGGCGGCGGTGAGCGCGGTGGCGGCGGCGACGGTGGTACGACCGCTGCCGCCGGGGCCGGTGATCAGGATGGTGCGCATAGGGGTGAACCGTAACGGACGCGGTCGTCCTGCGACTGCGGCCCGGTGGGGGCTTGTCGCGCAGTTCCCCGCGCCCCCGGACAAGTGGGTCACAGCCAGGCAGGCCGCGACCGCACCCACTCAGGGGCGCGGGGAACTGCGCGATCAGCCCCCACCGGCCCGCGGACGACAGTGAACCGGCGAAGCCCTACTGCCCCGACTCCACCCGCTTCTTCAACCCCGCCAGCGCCCGGTCGATGATGACCTTCTCCGCCTTGCGCTTGATCATCCCCAGCATCGGGATCTTGACGTCGACGGTCAGCAGATAGGTGACCTCGGTCGAACCCGCTCCGGCCGGCTTGAGCACGTACGACCCGTCCAGCTGCCGCAGCATCTGGGACTTCACCAGCGTCCAGGAGACCTCGTTCTCACCGGTCCAGGTGTAGCCGAGCACCTGGTCGTCCTTGATCGCGCCCGCGTCCATGACGAGACGGACCTGCTCGGCGCGGCCGGACGCGTCGGTCGACAGCACCTCCGCCTGCTTCACCTCACCCGTCCAGTCCGGGTAGCGGGCGAAGTCGGCGATCACGGCCATGACGTCGGCCGGCGCAGCGTCGATCGTGATGCTCGAACTGGTGTGTTCCGCCATCGCCGTGGCTCCTCCAGATACGGTCCGGTGAGGAAGGGTGACGCACGCGTACGCACGTCTGTGCAGCGTGAAGGCTACCGCGCGGACGGACTCACCATTCCAGCGCCCACGGCTTCCCGCTCCCCGCGAAGTGCCCCACGTTCACGCACTCCGTCGCCCCGATCCGCATCCGACGGACCAGGGGCTGGTGCACGTGACCGAACAGGGAGTACCGGGGCCGGGTCCGGCGGATCGCGTCCAGCAGCGCCCGGCTGCCCCGCTCGAACCGCCGCGCCACCGTGTCGTACACCAGCTCCGGCACCTCCGGCGGGATGTGCGTGCACAGCACGTCGACCTCGCCGACCGCCTCGATCTTCGCCGCGTACTCCTCGTCGCTGATCTCGTACGGCGTCCGCATGGGGGTCCGGAGGCCGCCGCCGACGAAGCCGAAGGTCCAGCCGCCGATCTCCACCCGCTCCCCGTCGAGCACGGTCGTACCGGGTCCGGCGTACTCCGGCCAGAGGGGCGGCATATCGACATTGCCGTACGTGGCGTACGTCGGCGTCGGGAAGGCCGCGAACATCTCGGCGTACTGCTTGCGTACGGCCTTCTCGATCACCGAGCCCCGGTCGGCGCCGATCCCGCCCCACAGCCGGGCGCCGAGTTCCCGCGCCTCCTCGAAGCGGCGGGCGGTGCGCAGTTCCACGATGCGGTCAGCGTTCTCCACCCCGAACAGGTCGGGGAAGATGCCGCGCGAGTGGTCGGCGTAGTCGAGGAAGAGGACAAGGTCACCCAGACAGATCAGGGCGTCGGCGCCCTCACCGGCTCTGGCCAGGTCACGGGCGTTGCCGTGTACGTCACTGACCACGTGAACGCGCTTCTTCCGGTTTCCGGCCGGTGTGGGTGCCATGACGATCAAGAGTAGGCCTGTGCGGCATACGTGAACAGTGGCGGCCGGGCCTGCGGTTACTGGCCAGTCAGTAAGCAGGTGGACTACTGTGCGCCAAGAACCCCAATCCGTGTGACGCAGCGAACATCTCGTCGGGACCCCCTGTCGAAGAAGCCATACCGGCGGGTAACGTCCGGGCAGTCCAGTCGTGCTCAGCATTCAATTACTGAAATCCTGAGCACCTGCCCGAGCCTTGGACCGACCGTCGCATCACACAACGTCGTGGCGCCGGCGCCCTATGAGGAGCAGCAGTCTTGCGCGAGTTCAGCCTTCCGGCTTTGTACGAGGTCCCTGCGGACGGCAATCTCACCGACATCGTCCGTAGAAACGCCGCGCAGCATCCCGACGTCGCCGTCATCGCCCGCAAGGTGGGCGGTCAGTGGCAGGACGTGACCGCCACGGCGTTCCTCGCCGAGGTGCACGCGGCCGCCAAGGGACTCATCGCCTCCGGCGTCCAGCCGGGCGACCGGGTCGGCCTGATGTCCCGTACCCGCTACGAGTGGACGCTGCTCGACTTCGCGATCTGGAGCGCGGGCGCGGTCACCGTGCCGGTGTACGAGACCAGCTCGCCGGAGCAGATCCAGTGGATCCTCAGCGACTCCGGCGCGACCGCCTGTGTCGTGGAGCTGGACGCCCACAGCGCGGCCGTCGAGTCGGTGCGCGAGCAGCTGCCCGCGCTCAAGCACGTGTGGCAGATCGAGGGCGGCGGGGTCGAGGAACTGGGCCGCGCGGGCAAGGACATCAGCGACGCGGCCGTGGACGAGCGCAGCTCGCTGGCGAAGGCCGACGACCCGGCGACCATCGTCTACACCTCCGGCACCACCGGCCGTCCCAAGGGCTGTGTGCTCACCCACCGCAGCTTCTTCGCGGAGTGCGGCAACATCGTGGAGCGCCTTCGCCCGCTGTTCCGCACCGGCGAGTGCTCGGTGCTGCTGTTCCTGCCGCTCGCGCACGTCTTCGGCAGACTCGTGCAGATCGCGCCGATGATGGCGCCGATCAAGCTGGGCATGGTCCCGGACATCAAGCAGCTCACCGACGAACTGGCGTCCTTCCGGCCGACGCTGATCCTCGGCGTCCCGCGGGTCTTCGAGAAGGTCTACAACTCGGCGCGCGCCAAGGCGCAGGCGGACGGCAAGGGCAAGATCTTCGACAAGGCCGCCGACACGGCGATCGCGTACAGCAAGGCCCTGGACACCCCGTCGGGTCCGTCGCTCGGCCTGAAGATCAAGTACAAGACCTTCGACAAGCTGGTCTACAGCAAGCTCCGCGCGGTCCTCGGCGGCAAGGGCGAGTACGCCATCTCCGGCGGCGCCCCGCTCGGCGAGCGCCTCGGCCACTTCTTCCGCGGTATCGGCTTCACGGTCCTGGAGGGCTACGGCCTGACCGAGTCCTGTGCGGCGACCGCCTTCAACCCGTGGGACCGCACGAAGATCGGCACGGTCGGGCAGCCGCTGCCGGGTTCGGTGATCCGGATCGCGGACGACGGCGAGGTGCTGCTGCACGGCGAGCACCTGTTCAAGGGCTACTGGAACAACGAGGCCGCCACGGCCGAGGCGCTGAAGGACGGCTGGTTCCACACCGGTGACATCGGCACCCTCGACGAGGACGGCTACCTGAGGATCACCGGCCGCAAGAAGGAGATCATCGTCACCGCGGGCGGCAAGAACGTCGCCCCGGCCGTGATCGAGGACCGTATCCGGGCGCACGCGCTGGTCGCGGAGTGCATGGTCGTCGGCGACGGGCGTCCTTTCGTGGGCGCGCTGGTCACCATCGACGAGGAGTTCCTGGGTCGTTGGGCCGAGGAGCACGGCAAGCCGGCGGGTTCCACCGCGGCGTCGCTGGCCGGGGACGCGGACCTGAACGCGGCGATCCAGGCCGCGGTCGACGACGGCAACGCCGCGGTGTCGAAGGCGGAATCGGTGCGGAAGTTCCGCATTCTGTCCTCCCAGTTCACGGAGGAGACGGGCCACCTCACGCCGTCCCTGAAGCTCAAGCGCAATGTGGTGGCGAAGGACTTCGCGTCCGAGATCGAGGCGATCTACGCGAAGTAGGACGCCTCCTGACGGAGCGTCATGGCGCGGTGTCCTCCACGAGGACCCGCGCCATCGTCCGTTCGGCGAGCGCGGTGATGGTGACGAACGGGTTCACCCCGATGTTGCCGGGGATCAGCGAGCCGTCGGTGACGTACAGCCGCGAATACCCCTTCACCCGGCCGTAGTTGTCGGTGGCCTTGCCCAACACGCAGCCGCCCAGCGGGTGGTAGGTGAAGTCGTCGGCGAAGACCCGGCTCGGGGAGCCGAAGAGGTCGTACCGGTAGATGGTCGAGTTGGCGGAGTTGATCCGGTCGAAGAGCTTCTTGGCCATGCCGGAGGAGACCGCGCTCTGTGCGGCGGTCCAGTCGAGGCCCAGCCCCCCGCTGCCGTAGGAGAATCTGGCGCGCTGCGGGTTCTTGGTGATCGCCAGGTACAGACTCACCCAGTGCTCCAGTCCCGTGGGTAAAGGAGCGATCTCGGCGAAGACGGGGTTGTCGGTGTTGGCCCAGTCGTCGATGCCCATGACCGGCATGGTCGACTGGTTGGCCCCGACGGTGTCCCACAGGTGGTTGGCCCGCCCGAGCATCGTGTTGCCGTTGGGTCCCCAGCCGTCCCCGACGCTCGCGTCCAGCGCCGGGAGCGTCCCCGACTGCCGTGACCGCAGCAGGAGTTCACTGGTGCCGAGGCTGCCGCCGCCGAGGAACAGGTAGGTGCAGGAGTACTGCTTGGTCTCGACGACCGCCCCGGTGTAGTCGATGCGGTCGGCGGTCAGCACCCAACTGCCGTCGCTCGCCCGGCTGATGCCGGTGACCTTCTCCAGGGTGTGGATGGTGACGTTGCCGGTGCCGAGCGCGGATGCCAGATAGGTCTTGTCGAGGCTCTTCTTGCCGAAGTTGTTGCCGTAGATGACCTCCTGGCCGAGGGCGGACTTGGTGGCGGTGCCGGCGGCCTCGCGCTGCATGTAGCCGAAGTCGTAGACGCTGGGCACGAAGGTGGTCTTCAGCCCGGTGTTCTGGGCGTGCTTCCGGGAGACCCGGCTGAACCGGTACCACTCGGTCGACTCGAACCAGGCTGGGTCGATGGTGTTGACGCCGAGCATGGCGCGGGCGCGCGGGAAGTACGTGGCGTACATCTCGGCGGTGTCGACGGTCGGGAACTGCTCGGCGAAGTAGGACTGGAGCGGGGTGACCGCCATGGAGCCGTTGACCAGGGAGCCGCCGCCGACCCCGCGGCCCACGAAGACGGACATGTTGGGGAAGCGGACGCGGTCCAGGACGCCCGGGTAGGGGGTGATGTCCTTGTTGACGACGTCCAGCCACAGGAAGGTGGCCAGCGGCGCCTCGGTGCGGTTGCGGAACCACATGGAGCGCTGGTCGGGGTTGGCGGTGTTGCAGAAGACCTTGCCGTCGGGGCCGGTGGTGTTCCAGAGCCGGCCCATCTCCAGGACGAGGGTGCGGATGCCGGCCTGGCCGAGGCGCAGGGCGGCTACCGAGGCGCCGTAGCCGGAGCCGACGACGATGGCGGGTGCGGACTCGACCGCGGCGGGCTCGTCCGCGCGGGCCGACTGGAGCCCGACGCGGGTGAAGCCGAGAGTGGCCGCCGTCTGGAGGGCGGCCATGCCAAGGATCTGACGTCTAGTCAGCTGACGCTGTATCAGTTTTGCTGTCATGGCCGCAGCATCGGCGGATTATCCGCCTCCGGCTATAGCAACGTCTTCAACTTTTCCGCCAACAAATCCCATCGCCACTTCTCCTCGACCCACTCCCGTCCCCGCTCCCCCATGCGTCTCCGCAGTTCCGCGTCACCGAGGAGGACGGTGATCCGCTCGGCGGCCTCCTCGGCGGACCCGCCCCGCACGACCCAGCCGGTCTCCCCGTCGAGCACCGCGTCCGGGGCGCCCCCGGAGTCGCCCGCGACCACCGGGAGCCCGGTGGCCGAGGCCTCCAGGTAGACGATCCCGAGCCCCTCGACGTCCAGCCCGCCCCGACGGGTCCGGCACGGCATCGCGAAGACGTCCCCGGCGCCGTAGTGCGCGGGCAGCTCGGCCCAGGGCACGGCCCCGGTGAAGCGCACGGAGTCGGCGACCCCGGTCTCCCGGGCGAGCTTCCGCAGCTCCTTCTCGTACGGCCCGCCGCCGACGATCAGCAGCACGGCGTCGGACTCCGCGGCCAGGATGCGCGGCATGGCGAGGATGAGGGTGTCCTGCCCCTTGCGCGGCACCAGCCGCGAGACACACACGACCACCGGCCGGTCCGTCAGCCCCAGCCGGGCCCGCACGGCGTCCCCGCCCGACCCGGGATGGAAGGTCTTCTCGTCGACCCCCGGCGGCAGCTGCACCATCCGCCCGGCCGCCGCCGGGGACAGCGCGCCGGCGATCCGCGACCGCGTGTACTCACCGAGGTAGGTGATCGTGTCCGTCGACTCCCCGATGCGCCCCAACAGCTGCCGTGCGGCGGGCAGTTGGGCCCACCCCGCCTCGTGCCCGTGGGTCGTCGCCACCAGCCGCTCAGCGCCCGCCCTCCGCAGCGCCGGCGCCATCAGCCCGAGCGGCGCGGCCGCCCCGAACCACACCGACGTACAGCCGTGCTCCCGCAGCAGCCCGACGGCCTTCCGGGTCGCCCCGGGCGTCGGCAGCAGCATGGTCGTGGAGTCCCGTACGACGGTGAAGGGCTGCTCGGCGTCGAAGGCCGCGGTCGCCTCGGCGCCCTCCCGGCCGCGCTTCCAGGTGGAGGCGTAGACGACCAGCCGCTCGGGGTCGAGCCGCAGTGCCATGTTGTGCAGGAACGCCTGGATGCCACCGGGACGGGGCGGGAAGTCGTTCGTCACGATCAGGGTCTTGTGCATCGCGGCCGACCCTACCGAACCGGCTGCTCACAGCCGGGCTCGGCCGCGTTTTATGGCACCCTCACAGGAGAGCGGGACATCATGTTCCCCTCAAGACCGAAAGAGAACGGCAGGGGATCACGTGGAGACGACGGCCTGGCGGCGGTCCCTGACCGGACTGCTGCTGACCTGGGGCGTGACCAGGCTGTTGCTGCTGCTCTGGGTCTACAGGGTGTACGTCTTCCCGGGCCCGGACGTCACCAGTGACGTGTCGGTCATCTACCAGGGCTGGTACGACGTCCTGCGCACCGGAACGTTCCCGCAGGACGACGTGACCTGGCAGTACCCGCCGGCCGCGGCCCTCGCGATCCTCTCCCCCGCGCTGCTGCCGTTCCTGGAGTACACCCAGGCCTTCTTCCTCGTCGCGTTCGCCGCCGACCTGGCCGTGCTCGCCCTGCTGCTGTACGCGGGCCTGCGCCCCGGGCGGCGGCTGCGCGGGGCGTGGGTCTGGGTGGCGGGCGTACCTCTGCTCGGACCGACCGTCTACTCCCGCTACGACGTGATGGTGACCGCGGTGGCGGTCGCGGCCGTGCTGGCGGCGGCCCGGCATCCGAAGGTGGCGGGGGCCCTGATCGGCTTCGGGGCCATGCTGAAGGTGTGGCCGGCGCTGGTCCTGGTCGGGATCCGCAGGCGGAGCGTCTGGGCCGCGGCGGCGGTGACGGCCGCCGTGGTGGCCGGCGTGTTCTCCCTCGCGATGCCGGGGGCCTTCGCCTTCCTGACCTTCCAGCGGGAGCGCGGCACCGAGGTGGAGTCGCTGGGCTCCCTGGTCTTCCACGTCGCCCGGCACCACGGCTGGGACGGCTCGGTGCTGCTCAACTACGGCTCGGTGGAGTTCCTCGGCCCCTGGGTGACCATGGTCAGCACGGCCGCCCTCGCGCTGACCGGGATGGCCTTCGGGATGCTGCTGCTGTGGCGGCTGACGGCCACCCGGTTCCGGGCGCACACGGCGGCCGACGCGGCGCTGGTGGCGGTGCTGATGTTCACCACGACCAGCCGGGTGATCAGCCCGCAGTACATGGTGTGGCTGGTGGGCCTCGCGGCGGCCTGTCTGTGCTTCCGCGCGAGCCGGATGGGCCTGACCGCGGTCCTGGTGCTGGCGGCGTGCTTCGTGACGGTCCTGGAGTTCCCGATCTGGTTCGCGGACGTGGTGGCCAGCACCCCGCGCGGCATCGCCCTGCTGGTGGTCCGCAACGGCCTGCTGGTCCTCGCCACGGTCATCGGCATGCGCGAGCTGTGGCGCGAGACGGTCCCGGAACGGCCCCTCCCGGCGGAGACGCCGGACCAGACCGAGGCGCCGGACCAGGCCGGGGCACCGGACCAGGCCGAGGCGCCGGATCAGAGCGAGACCCCCGCCCAGGAGGCCCCCGCCTCCTCCTGAGCCCCGGCACCCGCCCGCCGGACCAGAACCACCACCACCCCGCACTGCACCGCCATGCCCAACGCGAGCGCGAGCCCCACCCCGGGCAGCCCGAGCCCGGCGCATCCGTACGCCAGTACCAGCTGCACCGCCGTGCCGAACACCGTCACCCGCAGCAGCACCGGCGCTCCCCCACTGCCCTCGAAGACCCCGCCGAGCGCGATGCAGCAGGCCATCAGCACGAGATAGGGCCCGACACAGCGCAGGAACAGCACGCCCTCGTGGGCGACCTCGGGCCCCGCACCGAAGGCGGCCATGATCCAGGGCGCAATCACCAGAAACAGGACGGCGGCCCCGAGCCCGACAGCCCCCGACACAACCACGGCCTCCCGTCCGACCGCCCGCCGCGCGTCCAGCCCGGCGCCCCGCAGCCGCGCGGTGTGGATCGAGGCTGCCTGCCGGACGGCGTAGAAGGCCATCGTCGCCACGTACATGACCTTGTAGGCGATGGAGTAGGCGGCCACCGCCGTGACGCCGAGCCGCGCCACGATCGCGACGAGGACGAGGGCGCCGCCCTGGCGCACGGTGAAGTCGGCGGCCATCGGGAGCCCGGTGGCCAGCACGCGGCGCAGCGCGACCCCGCGCCCGGCACCGGACCGCAGCAGGGTGTTCCGGCGCAGGGCGAGCAGCCCCACCGCCAGCGCCACGCCCCGGCACAGCACGGTCGAGGCGGCGGCGCCCGGGACGCCGTACGCCTGGATCAGGAACGGGTCGCACACCAGGATCAGCCCGTTGGCCAGGAAGGCGAGGCGCATGGGTGTGCGGGTGTCGCCGGTGCCCTTGAGGATGCCGTCGACGAGTTGCTGGGCGAAGAAGACGGTGACGCCGGGCATCGAGAGCGCGAAGTAGGCGGTGGCGAGGGACACCGCCGGGCCGTCGTCGAGGGCCAGCCGGGCCAGCGGCTCGCGCAGCAGGAAGCCGCCCACGGCCACCACGGGGGTGACCAGCGCCCACAGCGCCGCGCCGCCCCGCACGGCCGCCCGTACCTCGCCGGGGTCCCGGGCGCCCCGGGCGTGCGCCACCAGCACGGTCGTACCGGAGCCGAAGACGAGTGCGACGCCGAGCAGCACGTTCTCGGTGTTGGTCGCCACGGCCACGGCGGCGACGGCGGGGCCGCCGAGCCGGGAGACCCACACCGTGTTGATGATCCCGGCCGCGACGGAGGCCAGCAGACCGAAGTAGACGGGGTGGGCGAGCGCGACGAGCTGTCTGCGGTGACTGTTCACTGATGTGTCCCCCTCGATACGAGCTACCTCGAATAGAGGTAGCTCGATAAGAGGTAGCATGGCGGTCGACGACCCCGCAAGGAGGAACCCCAGTGCTGGAGCTGTCGATCCTCGGCTTCCTCGCCGAGGAACCCCTGCACGGCTACGAGCTCAAGGAGCGCATCAAGGCACTCACCGGCCATGTCCGCCCGGTCAGCGACGGGGCGCTGTATCCGGCGATCACGCGCCTCGTCGGGGCCGGCAAGCTCGACGAGCGCGCCGAACCGGGCACCAGCGCGGCCCCGCGCCGCACGCTGTCCCTCACCGATCTCGGCCGCGAGGATCTCCTGGAGCGGCTGCGGCACCCGAAGCAGGTCGAGATCACCGACCAGGTCCGCTTCAACACCGTCCTCGCCTTCCTGCGCCACCTGCCGGACCCACGCGAACAGGCGGCCGTGCTGCGGCGGCGGCTGGAGTTCCTCGAGGAACCGACGAGCTTCTTCTACGACGCGGGCGCACCCGTGGGCGTGGAGGAGACCGGCGACCTGTTCCGGCAGGGCATGCTGCGGGTGGCCCGGGCGACGGGGCAGGCGGAGCGGGCCTGGCTCGGGGAGGCCATCGAGTGGCTGGAGCAACCGGGTTGACCGAGTGGCCCTGCCGACCGCGCCGATCGGCCTGTCCTGTCAGCCCAGTTCGTCACGCAGGTACTGGCTCCACTCGGCGGTGAAGGCCGGCAGGTCCGTGTCGAGGATCTTCGCCAGGGCCGTCTCGACCGCGCCGGATCGCTTCTCGTGTTCGCCCACCGCGCGGTAGAACGCGTCCAGCTTCGCCTCGCCCCACCGGTCCGCGATCATCCGGCAGGCCATCCAGCCGCCCTCGTAGGACCGCGCGAGGCCGGTCGCGCTGCCCGAGAAGCCGAAGTCCGCGTCGGACGGCAGAGCCCTCGGCACCCGGCGCGCGGAGACGGCCTCCGCCAGCTCCGGCGCGGCCTCGGCCGGGGTGCGCCCGGTGTTCCGGTAGCCGACCCAGTCCGCGTACCCCTCCGACAGCCACAGCGGGGTCGCGGCGGTGGTGGCGGTGCGGGTGGCGACATGGGTGGTCTCGTGGGTCAGCACGACCTGTCTGCCCAGCAGGCCGAGGAGCGCGTACGCGTCGGGGTTGACGATGATCCGGTCGGCGGGCGCCTGCGCGGGGGCGCCGGTCTCGCCGGTGGTGACGGCGGCGATCCCGCGGTACGAGGAGGCGGGCGAGCCGAGCAGGCCCGCCATGCCGTCCAGGGACTCCGGGACGAGCACGACGACGTGCCGGGACCAGTCGGTGCCCCAGGCGTCCGACACCGCGGGCACCGCGCGGTCGGCCAGGTCCGCGAAGGAGTGCAGCTTCTCGCCTGAGTGGCCGACACCGAGGACCATGCTGTGCGTGCCGCGGACGACGGTCACCCGCCCCTGGTCCCACAGCTGCTGCGGCGCCTTCCGAGCGGGCCGCTCCCTGACGACGTACCAGTGGTCGGAGGCGTCCAGGGAGAGGTTCAGGGTGCGGGCGACGGTGACCGGGGCGCTGTCGTAGCCCTGGACCCGGTAACGGAGTTCGGCGTCGGCGGTGGCGGTGGAGCCGCTGCGGTGCACCGCCGTGACCTTGTAGGACCAGGAGGCCAGCGGGACGGCACTGAGGTCGCTCCACCAGTCCGCCGCGCCCGTCCTGGCTATCGCCGCCCTGTCCCGGTCGAGGACGGCCGCGGCCCGCCGGTCGAGGACGAGTTGAACGGCGGTCTTCGCCGAGTCGGCGGCCGTGGGCCTGCCGCCGCACGCCACCAGGGAGGCCAGCAACAGGCACAGCACCACGACACCGTGCCTCGACGCCTGCCTTCGACCAGCCATGTTTCCCGATCGTACGGGTTCACCGGCCCCCGGTCAGGGGCGTGTGACCGTCGCCCCCGGCATCATCCCCACCGGGTCGTAGCGCACCGGGGCGCCGGGGTAGGGGGCGTGGATGACCTGGCCGTTGCCGACGTACATGCCGACATGGCTGGCGTCGCCGCGGTAGGTGACCAGGTCACCGGGACGGGCCTGGGAGAGCGGGACCTGGCGGCCGGCGTACCGCTGGGCCTGCGAGGTGCGCGGCAGGGAGACCCCGGCCCGGGCGTACGACCACTGCATCAGGCCCGAACAGTCGAAGCCGCTCGGCCCGTTGGCGCCCCACACGTACGGCTTGCCGAGCGCGGACTGCGCGGCGGCCACGGCGGCGGCCGCCCGGCCGGAGGGCGCCACCGCGCCCGAGAGGTCGGGCATCTCGCCGCGGCCGGAGCGGGAGGCCCGGTCGTAGGCGGCGCGCTCGTCGGACGGCAGGGCGTTGAGGAGTTCCCGCGCCCTGGCGAGCTTCTTCTCGACCGCGCGCTTGTGGGAGGCGACCGCCTTGCGGCTGGTCTCCAGGTCGCCGAGCTTGCGGGCCGCCTCGGCGCGGTCCTGGGCGAGTTCGCGCATGGCCTCCTGGAGGTCCTTGAGCTCGCCCGCCTGGTGGGCGTTGATCCGGTCGAGGACGGCGGCCTTGTCGAGGTAGTCCTCCGGGTCGTCGGAGAACAACAGCGCGAGGGACGGGTCGAGGCCGCCGGAGCGGTACTGGGCGCCGGCCAGCGAACCGAGGGCCTCCCGCATGGAGTTGATGCGCTCCTGCTGCCGGGCGATGCCGTCCTGCGCGGTGCTGACCTCCTCGCGCAGCGAGTCGGCGCGCTCGTCGGCCTTGTTGTAGGCCTCGGTGGCCTGTTCGGCCTCCTCGTAGAGGCGGTCCACCTCGGCCCGGGTGCCGTCGGAGGGGGCGGCGTTCGCCGGTACGGCGCCGAGCGCGGCGGCCGCCACGGACAGCACACCCAGGGCGGCACCGGCACCCCGGTTGAACCCGGACGTCTGGACAAGGCGGCGATGGGACCCCACGGGAAGCCGCGCTCCTTCCGCTGGCGGACAGGGAAACGCGGCCGACAGTAGCCCCGAGGAGGGGGCCTCTCCAACGACCTCCGCGCCCACGGAACGTGACACCCCGCCCACGACGCAGGTCATGGGCGGGGTGTGGGGTCAGCGGTAGTTGCCACAATTCGCCCGTTCGGGCGGTGCGGCGTCCCGTGTCAGATCCGCACGCCGAACTGGAACGGCATGTTGTTGATCGACTCGTAGCGCACGACGGTGCCGGTGCGGGGGGCGTGGATGACCTGGCCGTTGCCCGCGTACAGGGCGACGTGGTGCAGGTCGCCGTAGAAGATGACCAGGTCGCCGACCTTGAGCTGGCTCTCGGAGTAGATCCGGGTGCCGGCGTTGGCCTGGGCCTGGGAGGTGCGCGGGATGGTGACGCCGGCCTGCGCGTAGGCCCAGGAGGTCAGGCCCGAGCAGTCGTAGGAGGCGGTGCCGGTGGCGCCGTAGACGTACGGCTTGCCGAGCTGGGTCTGGGCGGCCTGGAAGGCGGCCTCGGCCCGGGCGGAGGCGGCGGGCGCGTCACCGAGGTCCACCCGCTCGGTGGCGGAGCGGCTGGCGCGGGCGTCGGCCGCGGCGAGGGCGGCCTTCTCGGCGGCGGTCAGCGTGTTGAGGAGCTTCTGCGCCTCGGCCAGCTTGCCCTGAACGGCCTTCTTCTGCTTGGCCAGTTCGGCGCGGGTGCTCGCGAGGTCCTGGAGCTTCTCGGTGGCCTCGGCGCGCTGCTGGGCGAGCTCGCGCTGCTTCTCCTGGATCTTCTTCAGCGCGTCCACCTGCTGGGCGCTGAGCTGGTCGGCCGTGGAGGCCTTGTCCAGGTAGTCCTCGGGGTTCGAGGACAGGAAGAGCTGGAGGGAGGAGTCGATGGAGCCGGAGCGGTACTGCGCGGCGGCCGCGAGGCCTATGGAGTCACGCAGTTCGTTGAGCTCCTCCTGGCCGCGGGCCACGTTGTCCTGGACCGTGGAGATCTCCTTCTGGAGATCCTGCTGCTTCTCCTTGGCGCCGTTGAGCTTCTCGGTGGCCTGCTCGGCCTGCTCGTAGAGCGCGTCGACCTTCGCCTTGACCTCGTCCTTGCTGGGCTTGTCGCTCGGCGCCGCGTTGGCGGCGTTGGCGCTGAGGGCTACGGCGGCAGCAGCTGCGGTGGTGAGCACGGTCACGCGCACACGGCTCGGCTGCTTGGGTCGACGGTGGGACGCCACGGAGGTGAACTCCTTCTTTTGAGTGATCACCCGCTCGGAGGTTCGAGAGCAGACCCTAGTGACCTTCCTGTGATCAGTTCAAATCCTCAGGAGCAAAATCCCGTCACGCCATGCATTCTTTACACACAACTCACGTGCGGTGATGCCCGCTTGACACTACGTTGCGTGACGATACGGCCAATTGGGACAATAAACCTGGACTTTGATGTTTAGGACAGCCGCTTCAGAAGTACCGCAGAAGCCACCGGCCGGGCCCCCGCCTTGGCGATCCCGTCGGCGACCTCGCGGTCGGTCGAGGCGACGATCACCGGTCGTCCGGGCGGCTCCGCGCGCACCAGCTGACGGATCAACTCGTCGGCGGTGACGCCGGGTTTGGAGAACAGCACCCGCACCCCGCGCGGCGGCGCGAGCAGCACCGGCGCGGCCAGCTCGGCCCCGTCGAAGACACAGGTCACCTCGGCCCCGGTCTGCGCGGCGAGCTGGGAGAGCTGCCCGAGGAGCCTGAGGCGCTGCTTCTCCAGCGGCATCTGGGGATAGCCGGTCTTGGTGACGTTGTAGCCGTCGACCACCAAGTGGGCCTGGGGCAGGGCGAGGAGCTGGTCCAGGATCGCCGGGTCGTTCTCGGACAGGGCCCGCGCAGCGATGTCCTTCGGGGTCATTCGTCCCGGTTCGACCGCGTCCACGGTCTCGGCGGGCCGGACCGAGACGGGCGGCAACGCCAGTTCCCGGCGCAGCCCTTGGGCCGCGTCGAGGACGGTGTCCAGAAGCAGCCGTACGCGCATGTCCTCGACACTGCGCCCCTCGCGCGCCGCTCTGCGGGCGGCCTCCAGGGCGGCCTCCGCCTCACCGAGACGGGCCTTCAGGCGCCGCGTCTCGCTCTCCGCGGCCGACACCTGGGCCTGTCCCTCGGCGCGTACGGCGTCCATCTCGCCCTGCACCTTGCGCAGGGCGGCCTCGCCGCGCTTGACGTCACTGTGGGCCGCGCGCAGTTTGCGGTGAAGCGATTCGGCTTCCTTCTTGGCCGATTCCAGCTCGGCGCGCAGCCGCTCGGTCTCGGCGCGCGTCTGGTCACGCGCCGCCGTGAGCTCCTCGCGCAGCCGCTCCAGCTCGGCGCGGGCCTCCTCGTCGGCCCGCTCGGCGTCCGCCCGCAGGGCCTCCTCGCCGGCCGCGGTGACCAGCTTGACCCACCCGGCGGGCCGCAGAACATAGGCCGCGGCCGCCACGTCGAGCGGATCCGCGGCCGGGGGCGGCGCACCGGAGTCGAGAGCACCGGCCAGCTCCGGCTGGGCCTCTCTGAACTTCTCCCCGATGCGCTGGCGGAACAGCGGATCGGTCTCCAGCGCGGCCGCCATCGCGTTGCCCGCGAACTTGGCGCGCCGGTTGGGGGCGAAGCGCGCGTACTGCCGCAGCTGGGCGGGCAGCTCGCCGACGGTCAGCCCGCCGAAGCCCTCCGAGACGATGTGCACGACCCGGCGTCGCACACCGTCGGGCAGCGGACGGTCGAGCACCTCGGCGGCGCCGTCGCCCGGCCCCCCGCCTGTGGTCTCCGCCATCCGTCACACCCCAATACCTGCGGGGCCGCTCCGCTCAGGAGTCGGCGCCCGGCCTGTCCACGAGTTCCACCTGGTCCACGGCGTTGCACCAGCGGCACCGCACCGACTCGATGGTCTCACTGACCACCTCGCGCTCCTCGACCTTGGGCTCTCCGGCCAGGTCGAGGTGGACGTACTCGACGACCTTCGACGAGCGGGTCACGTCGAAGCGCGTGAGGTTGCCGCAGAGGGTGCAGCGCCACCGCGTCGAGGCGGTCGGGAGGGGAACCGTCATCGTGACTGTGCTCTTTCCTTCTAGGCCTTCTATTGTCCGCGACACACCGGGGTCCCCGGGGTGTGGCACGTAACCCTACGGCCTGGCGGGTACTCGCCGCTCGGGCGTCCACGGCGGCGAGGCGGTCTGTCGGCTTGCGTCCCGTTACGTCATGCTCTGTGTTCATGATCCGCAACTGGAGGGTGACGGTCGGTGGAGCAAGCAGGTCGCTGTGGGGATCGGCACCGGTCACCTACGGTCTGATCGCGCTGTGCTTCCTGATCTTCCTGGTCGGCCCCGCGTCCGGCCTCAATCCGGCCTACGGCCACGGTGACGCGCTCCTGGCCGCCCAGCGGGCCTGGTTCCACCGCTGGGGCGTGGTCCCCGCCGAGCTCTTCGAGGACTCCGCCGGTGCCGCCCTGTCCCCGGCCACCGCGCTGTTCATCCACGGCAGCTGGGTGCACCTGCTGGGCAACATGCTCTTCCTCTACGTCTTCGGCGTGATGACCGAGGAACGGATGGGCCGGGTGCAGTTCCTCCTCTTCTACCTCGGCTGCGGCTACCTCGCCCTGCTGGGCTACGCGGCCGCCAACGCCGGCTCGGAGCAGTCCCTGGTCGGCGCGTCCGGGGCGATCTCCGCGGTCCTCGGAGCGTTCCTCTTCCTGTTCCCCGGGGCCCGGGTGACCAGTCTCCTGCCGTTCCTCTTCTTCCTGCCGCTGCGCTTCCCCGCCTGGGTCGTCCTGCCGTTCTGGGCGACCCTGCAATGGCTGGCGGCGGGCCGGGCGAGCGACGGACCGGGGGTGGCCTATCTGGCCCACGTGGTGGGCTTCGGCCTGGGCCTCGCCTACGCCTGGGTGCGCTTCGGCCCTGCCACTAGAGTGAAGGTCGCCCCAGCTCCGGCCCCCGAGGGAGAGAACCAGCCGTGATCACCGCGATCGTCCTCATCAAGACCAGCGTGGACCGGATCCCCGAGATCGCGGAGCGGATCGCCGCGCTGGAGTCCGTGAGCGAGGTCTTCTCCGTGACGGGCACGTACGACCTGATCGCGATGGTCCGGGTGAAGCAGCACGAGGACCTCGCCGAGGTCATCCCCGGCAGCATCAGCAAGATCCCCGGCGTCGAGGCCACGGACACCCACGTGGCCTTCCGCACGTACTCCCAGCACGACCTGGAGGCCGCCTTCGCGATCGGCCTCGACAGCTGACCGGCCTCGACGGCTGACCCGTCTCGTCGGCTAGGAGGCCGACGCGAGCACGGTGATGCCGTCGGCGGTCGCGACGTAGACCCGGCCGCCCCGGACCACCGGGGACTGGGTGCCGGTGGACGCGCCGCCCTCGACGCGTCGCTGCCAGGTCCGCTTCCCCTCGCGGTCGAGGCCGTACAGCGTCGAGCCGTGCCGTACGTAGACGGTGTCGCCGAAGACCACCGGGTCGCTGTACTGGCTTCCGTCGTCGGTGAACCGGAAGGACCACGCCGTCGATCCGTCGGCGGGGTCCAGGGCGACCACTTCGTAGTCGGACGCGGTGACGCCGAGACCGCCGAAGGGCACGCAGGTGAAGTAGCGGCTGCCGTACACCTTGTCGTTGCCCGAGTCCCACAGGAGCCTGCCCGCGCGGCTGAGGCCGTGCAGCATCTGTTCGCCGCCGGAGCCGACCATCAGCGTGCCGCCGACCAGCGCGGGCCGTCCGGTGTCGAGGCCGGCCTTCGTGGCCCAGAGCCGTTCGCCGGTCTTCGCGTCCAGGGCCTGCACCTGGTCCCCGAAGGTGCCGACGTAGACCACACCGTCGGCCACGAGGGGCTCGCTGGTGGGTGCCGCGCCGGTCGGCGTGGACCAGCGCACGCTGCCGTCGGGGGCGTAGGCCCGCACCCCGCCCGCGTCCGAGCCGTCGCCGTAGGACACCAGGACCAGTCGTCCCGAGGCCACCGGGAACTGGCTGTTCGCGGCGAACGTCTTCGTCCAGCGGACCTTGCCGCGCGGGCCGAGCGCGCACAGCTCGGAGGCGCCGTCCTGGTCGTCCTCCAGCAGGCAGTACACACCGTCGGCGGTGGCGAGCGGGGACATGGCCTCGGCGCCGAGCGAGGTCCGCCACTCGGTCCGCCCTTCCAGGTCCAGCGCGTGCAGCGCGCCGTCCGCGCCGCCGACGTACACGCGGGTGCCGTCGGGTGAGAGGGCCGCGCAGGGGCCGCGCCGCCCGCCGAGCCCCTGGACCTTGTACTGCCAGCCCGTCGCGGGCGCTCCCGGCGCGGACCCGGCCCCCGCCTCGACCGTGTCGTCCGGCCGGTCCCGCAGCCACAGCCAGCCGCCCGTGCCCGCGGCGGCCACCGCTCCGGCGCCGCCCGCCACGGCCCGCAGCAGCCTGCGCCGGGACGGCGGGGCGGGGGCCGGTGTCACATGGGTGACCGCGGGGACCTCAGTGACGGTCGCGGGCGCCACGTACTCCACCCGGCTCTCCCGCTCCCCCGAGTCGTGCGCGGGAACCCAGTGCGCCCCGCTCCGGGCTGCCTCGGGCTCCCGCACGGCACCGGGGGCGTACCACCCGGGGCGCAGGCCCTCGCGCAGCGAGCCCGCGGTGTGCCCCACGGCCGCGACCAGTTCGGCGGGCGTCGGCCGCGCCGCGGGATCGTCCCGCAGGCAGGCCTCCACCAGCGGCAGCTGTTCCTTCGGTACGGCGGACAGGTCGACGTCCCCGGTCAGGATCCGCAGCAGGACGACCGAGTCCTGCCCCTCACCGAACGGTTCCTTCCCGCCGGACGCGTACGCGAGGGCCGCGCCCAGGGAGAAGACGTCGCTGGCCGGGACCACCTGGGCGCCGTTGCGGATCTGCTCGGGCGAGAGGTAGCCGACCGATCCGACGACCACCCCGGTCCGGGTCAGCGCGGTGCCTTCCAGCGCCCGGACGATCCCGAAGTCGATGACCCGGGGCCCGTCGGGCGCGAGCAGGATGTTGGAGGGCTTGAGGTCCCGGTGCACCAGGCCCTTGGCGTGGATCGCGGTGAGCGCCTCGGCGAGCGCGCCCGCGAGGAGCCGTACCGCGTCCGCGGGCAGCGGGCCCCGGTCCAGCACCGCGTCCCGCAGGTTGGGGCCCGCCACGAACTCGCTGGCCATCCACGGCCGCGCGGCCTCGGTGTCCGCGTCCACGACCCGCGCGGTGTACGTGCCGGCCCCGCCGACGGTCTGCGCGGCCCGCACCTCGTGCCGGAACCGGGCACGGAAGGTGCGGTCCTCGGCGTGCTCGGCGCGTACCACCTTCACGGCCAGCCGCAGCCCGCCGCGCGCCTCGGCGAGGTACACCTCGCCCATCCCGCCGGATCCGAGTCTGCCCAGGACCTGGTACGGCCCGATGGTCCGCGGGTCCGTCTCGCGCAGCTCCTGCACCCCGTGCTCCCCCTGCTTCCGTACGGCTGCCGGGATCGAGCGTATACGCGGGGTGGACGCCCGTACGTCAGACGGCCGGGACGCAGCGGCCGTCCTCCGTGCGGTACGACCACTTCGCGCCGTCGGCGACCAGTTCCCTGACGGCGTTCACGAACCGCTCCACGTGCTCGTCCGGCGTGCCCGCGCCGAAGCTGACCCGGATCGCGTTCAGGGACTTCTCGCCGGGCGCCGCCTCGGGGGCCCCGCACTCGCCCTGGGTCTGCGGGTCGCTGCCGAGGAGGGTGCGGACGAGGGGGTGGGCGCAGAAGAGGCCGTCGCGGACGCCGATGCCGTACTCGGCGGACAGGGCGGCGGCGAAGTGGGAGCTGTTCCAGCCCTCGACGACGAAGGAGATCACGCCGACGCGGGGGGCGTCGTCGCCGAAGAGGGAGAGGATCCGCACCTCCGGGACCTCGGCGAGACCCGTCTTCACCTTCTCGATCAGGTGCTGCTCACGGGCCACCAGGGTGTCGAAGCCGGCCTCGGTGAGGGCCTTGCAGGCGGAGGCGATGGAGTAGGCGCCGATGACGTTCGGGGAGCCGGCCTCGTGGCGCGCGGCGCTGTCGTGCCACTCCACGTCCACTCCCCCGTCCTCGCGCCGGGTGACCTTGCGGCTGGCGCCGCCGCCCGCGAGGTAGGGGTCGGCCGCCCGGAGCCAGTCGGCGCGGCCGGCGAGGACTCCGGAGCCGAAGGGGGCGTACAGCTTGTGGCCGGAGAAGGCGACCCAGTCGACGTCGAGGTCACGGACGCTCACGGGGTGGTGGGGGGCGAGCTGGGCGGCGTCGAGGACGATCCGGGCGCCGTGGGCGTGCGCGGCGGCGGCCAGCTCGCGGACCGGCCACAGCTCGCCGGTGACGTTGGAGGCGCCGGTGACGCAGACCAGGGCCGGGCCCTGCGGGTCACGGGCGGCGAGGGCCTTCTCCAGGGTCTCGACGGCCTGGCGCGGGGTGCGCGGGGCGTCGAGGTAGCTGACCCGGGCGTCCTTCCAGGGCAGCAGGCTCGCGTGGTGCTCGGTCTCGAAGACGAAGACCTGGCAGTCGGCCGGGAGGGCGGCGGCGAGGAGGTTGAGGGAGTCGGTGGTCGACCGGGTGAAGATCAGCTGGTCGTCCTCGCGGCAGTCGAGGAACTCGGTGACGGCCTTCCGGGCGTTCTCGAACAGGTCGGTCGACAGCTGGGAGAGGTAGCCGGCCCCGCGGTGCACGCTGCCGTAGTACGGCGCGTAGGCCGCCACGTCGTCCCAGACGCGCTGGAGGGCGGGGGCGCTGGCCGCGTAGTCGAGGGCCGCGTAGGTGACTTCGCCGCCCGTGACGAGCGGGACGGTGACATCCCGGCCCAGAACGGGCAGCTGGGCACAAATGGTCTGGGCGGAGGCAGCGGTGGAGACAGACATGGGGAACTCCCGTGAAAAAGACAGGTGAAGGATGAGAGGGGTGCGCGGAGGCGGGGCTCTCGGCCCTATCGCATTCGCTTGCTCACGGAAGACTCCTCGAACGACCAGGATCCCTGG
The DNA here is from genome assembly GCF_058382285.1 of Streptomyces sp. LS-MS-L19. NCBI lineage: Bacteria > Bacillati > Actinomycetota > Actinomycetes > Kitasatosporales > Streptomycetaceae > Streptomyces > Streptomyces sp. LS-MS-L19. Next base: position 2,642,165 of record NZ_JBYCLL010000001.1, read on the forward strand.
TTCGTGAGGGATCCGCGCTTGCCGCAGACCTCGCTGCCTACGGCCTGGTCTTCACCCGGGGCACCCCGCCACGGACGGAGGGTTGCCGGACAGTCGGCCGGGGCCTCATGACTGTCACTCATGACCTGGTCAAAAAACCTACGCGATGTGATCGTCGTCCCGCAACCCGTGTCCGGATCGCGGGACGACACCTGGTGCCCGTCAGGCGTTGCTCGCGGCCACCCAGCGCTCCAGCGTCCGCTTCGCCGACCCGGAGTCGATCGACTCCGCGGCCTTGTCCATCCCGGCCCGCAGCTGCTCGGCCAGCGTCCCGGTGCCGGGGTCCAGGGCCACCAGCGCGGCCGCCGAGTTCAGGAGTACGGCGTCGCGGACCGGGCCCGTCTCACCGTCCAGGAGCTTGCGCGCGACCTCCGCGTTGTACGCCGGGTCACCGCCGCGCAGGGCCTCCACCGGGACCAGCTCGAGGCCGACGTCCCGGGGGTCGAAGCTCTCCTCGGTGACCTTGCCGTCGCGGACGATCCAGACGCGGGAGGTCGACGTGGTGGTCAGCTCGTCGAGGCCGTCGTCACCGCGGAAGACCAGGGCGGAGTTGCCGCGCTCGGCGAAGACGCCCGCGACGACCGGCGCCATGCGCGGATCGGCGACCCCGACCGCCTGGGAGCGCACCCGGGCGGGGTTGGTCAGCGGGCCGAGGATGTTGAACACCGTGCGGATGCCCAACTGGCCGCGGGCGGCGCCGGCATGACGCAGCGCCGGATGGAACTTGATCGCGAAGCAGAAGGTGATCCCGGCCTCGCCTGCCACCTCCGCCACCCGCTTCGGCGTCAGCTCCAGATTGACGCCGAGCTTCTCCAGGACGTCCGAGGCGCCGGACGCGGAGGAGGCGGCCCGGTTGCCGTGCTTGACGACCGTGGCACCGGCTCCGGCCACGACGATCGCCGACATGGTGGAGATGTTGACGGTCTTGGCGCCGTCACCGCCGGTGCCGACGATGTCCACGGTCCGCCCGGGCACCTCGATCACGTTGGCGTGCGCGTACATCGTCCGCACCAGCCCGTTGATCTCCTCGACCGTCTCGCCCTTGGCCCTGAGCGCGACCACGAACCCGGCGATCTGCGCGTCGGTCGCCTCGCCCTGCATGATCCGGTCCATCGCCCACGCCGTCGCGTCGGCACTCTGGTCGCGCCCGTACAGCAGGGCGTTCAGCACCTCGGGCCAGGAACGGCCCGCCGCGGTGTCGCCTCCAGCGGGGGTCACAGCGCTCATGGGGCCGCTCCTGGGTGTCGTAAGAGAGTGGAACTCTCGCGCGAGAGTGTGCCCCCACCCTATCCAGCCCAGAGCACGGCAAAGGGCCCCGTCCGGTGATCGGACGGGGCCCTCCTACCGCGCGTGGCGAGCGCAGCGACAAGCAGCGATCAGTGGTGGCCGTGGCCGCTCGTGATCTCCTTGTACTCCTCGACGGTCGGCTTGGCGATCTGGGACTCCTCGCCGTAGTACGCCTCGCTCAGCTTGGCGCGCAGCTTCTCGGAGCCCTTGACCTTGCGCTCGACGCCGTTCTCGTCGACCGTGGCGCCGATCGCGGCCGGCTTGTACTGCTCGTGCGCCGTGAGCGTGTGCAGCTGCTCCTGGCTGAGCGGCTCGTGCACCTCGATGAACTCACCGTGCGGCAGGCGCTTGATGATGCCGGACTCGCGGCCGTGCAACACCTTGTCCTTGTCGCGGCGCTGGAGGCCGAGGCAGATCCGCTTGGTGACGATGAACGCGAGGACCGGGGCGACGAAGAACGCGACCCGCACGAACCAGGTGATGGCGTTGATCGACAGGTGGAAGTGGGTGGCCCAGAGGTCGTTTCCACCACCGATCAGCAGCACGAAGTACCAGGTGATCCAGGCGACACCGAACGCCGTCCGCGTCGGGGCGTTGCGCGGGCGGTCCAGGATGTGGTGCTCGCGCTTGTCGCCGGTGACCCAGGACTCGATGAACGGGTAGACCGCGATCGCGACCAGGACCAGCGGGAAGATCACCAGCGGGATGAACACGCCCAGGACGAGCGTGTGGCCCCAGAAGTTGATCTCCCAGCCCGGCATCACACGGATCAGGCCCTCGGAGAAGCCCATGTACCAGTCCGGCTGGGCGCCCGTGGACACCTGGTCGGGACGGTAGGGGCCCATCGACCAGATCGGGTTGATCGAGGCGATCGCCGCGATGACCGCGATGACACCGAAGACCAGGAAGAAGAAGCCTCCGGCCTTGGCCATGTAGACCGGCAGCAGCGGCATGCCGACGACGTTGTTGTTGGTCTTGCCGGGGCCCGCGAACTGCGTGTGCTTGTGGTAGAAGACCAGGATCAGGTGGCCGACGACCAGGCCGAGCATGATGCCCGGCAGCAGCAGGACGTGGATCGAGTAGAACCGGGCCACGAAGTCGCCGCCCGGGAACTCCCCGCCGAACAGGAAGAACGACAGGTACGTGCCGACGATCGGCACGGACAGGACCGCGCCCTCCATGAAGCGGACACCGGTGCCGGAGAGCAGGTCGTCCGGCAGCGAGTAACCGGTGAAGCCGGTGAACATGCCGAGGACGAACAGCAGGAAGCCGAACAGCCAGTTGACCTCACGCGGCTTGCGGAACGCACCCGTGAAGAACACGCGCATCATGTGCACGAACATGCCGGCGAGGAAGATCAGCGCCGCCCAGTGGTGGATCTGCCGGATCAGCAGACCACCGCGCACATCGAAGGAGATGTGCATGGTCGAGTTGAACGCCTCGGACATCAGCTGGCCCTGCAGCGGGACGTAGCTGCCGTGGTACTCCACCTCGTTCATCGACGGGTGGAAGAACAGCGTCAGGTACACACCCGTGAGGATGATGATGATGAAGCTGTAGAGGCAGACCTCACCCAACATGAACGACCAGTGGTCGGGGAAGATCTTGCGCATGTTGGCCTTGGCCAGGGAGTAGATCCCGAGCCGGCCGTCGGCCCAGTCGGCGACGCGCTCGCCGGCCGGTGCCTTCCCGCGAGAGCGGGCTTCGGTGGACTCTGTAGTGCTCATCCGCGCTCCCAGAATGCAGGACCGACGGGCTCCTCGAAGTCGCCGAGCGCTTCAAGGTAGCCCTCGTCGTTCACGCCGATGCGCAGCTGCGGCAGGGCGTGACCGGCGGGGCCGAAGATCACCCGGGCACCGTCGGAGAGGTCGAAGGTGGACTGGTGGCAGGGGCAGAGCACGTGGTGCGTCTGCTGCTCGTACAGGGAGATCGGGCAACCGACGTGGGTGCAGATCTTCGAGTACGCGACGATTCCCTCGTGCGACCACTCGAGCTCGCGCTTGTCCTTGATGTTCTCCGGCTGGAGCCGGACGATCATCAGGGCGGCCTTGGCGATCTCGGTCTGGAACTCCTCGGAGTGCTCCTCCAGGCCCTCGGGCTTGGCGAAGGTGAGGGAGCCGACCGCGACGTCCGAGGGACGCAGCGGCTGGTCGGTGTTCATGTTGACCAGCAGCTTGCCCTTGGACCACATGGTGTGGCGGAGCTTGGTGCCGGGCAGCGGACCGAGGTCGCGCAGCAGCATGACACCGGAGAGCGGGAACAGGGCCAGCGCGCCGAACATCGTGTTGCGGATCAGCTTGCGACGGCCGAGCGCCGACTCCTTGGCGCCCTGCTTGAAGTCCGCGTGCACCTTCGCGCGGACCTCGGGGGACGCCTCGATCGGGTGACGCTCGTCGGCGATCTCCTCGTCGGACATCAGGGTGCGGGCCCAGTGGACCGCGCCCGCGCCGATCGCGAAGAGGGCGAGACCGAGGGTCAGGCCGAGCGCGAAGTTCAGCGCGTTGATGTGCCCGATCGGGAAGACGTAGATCGACTTGTCGTGGGGGATGCCCACGTACGAGGCGATGAACCCGATCGTCGACAGCATCGAGACCGTGAACAGCATGGCCACCGTGCGCTCGGACCGCCTGGCGGCCCGCTCGTCGATGTCCTGCACCCGGTGCTCGTGGGGCGGCAGCCCGGGGTCGGCGAACGGGTTCTGCTCGTCCGCGACACTTACCGCGCCGTGCGCGTCCTGCTCTGCGGGCAGGTTCTCTTCTGGAATGTCTTGGCTACTCATGACTTCTTGGCCTTTGCGGTCCGAGCGGCGACCCAGACGGCGACCGCGATCAGCGCGCCGAGGCCGAAGATCCAGGCGAACAGGCCCTCGGAGACCGGGCCGAGACCGCCCAGCTCAAGGCCGCCGGGGCTCACGGTGTCGTCGCCGTTGACCGCGTTCAGGTACGCGATGATGTCCTTCTTGTTCTGCTCCGACAGCGTGGTGTCGGGGAACGACGGCATGTTCTGCGGGCCGGTCTGCATGGCCTCGTAGATGTGCTTCGGGCTGACGCCCTCGAGGCTCGGCGCGAACTTGCCGTGCGTCAGCGCGCCACCCTTGCCGGTGAAGTTGTGGCACTGCGTGCAGTTGTCGCGGAACAGCTCGCCGCCCTTGGCGATGTCGGCACCGTCGGGGCCGTACTGCGCCTCGGTCGGGATGCTCGGACCCGCGCCCAGCGAGGAGATGTACGCGGCCAGCTGGTCGATCTCGGCCTGCGTGTAGATGACCTTCTTGCGCGGAACCTGCGCGCCCGGCTGCTGGGCCGGCATACGACCCGTTCCGACCTGGAAGTCTACGGCCGCGGCGCCCACGCCGACCAGACTCGGGCCGTCGGAGGATCCCTGACCGCCGGTGCCGTGGCAGCTGGCGCAGCCTACGGCGAAGAGCTTCTTGCCCTCGTCGATGGCCAGGGACTGGGCGGTTTCATCTGCCTGCGCCTTGCTCGCGGGTGCGAACACGGCGTACAGCCCCCCGGTGCATGCCAGCGCGAGGAGTAGGACGACGAGCGCCGCCAGCGGGTGGCGTCGTCGTGCGGAGAGCTTTTTCACGGATTACCCCGGTGTCAGGATCTTCTGCGTCGATGCTTGCGATGTCGGGAGCGGGCCCGGCTACTTGATCATGTAGATCGTGGCGAAGAGGCCGATCCAGACGACGTCGACGAAGTGCCAGTAGTAGGACACGACGATCGCGGCGGTCGCCTGCTCGTGGGTGAACCTCTTGGCCGCGTAGGTACGCCCGAGAACGAACAGGAACGCGATCAGGCCGCCCGTCACGTGCATGCCGTGGAAGCCGGTGGTCAGGTAGAACACCGAGCCGTACGGGTCGGAGGACAGGGAGAGCCCGTCCTTCTTCACCAGCTCCGTGTACTCGTAGATCTGACCGCCGATGAAGATCGCGCCCATGATGAACGTGACGATGAACCAGCCCCGGAGCTTCTTCACGTCACCGCGCTCGGCGGCGAAGACGCCGAGCTGGCAGGTGAGCGAGGAGAGCACCAGGATCGTGGTGTTCGTCGCCGAGAACGGGAAGTTCAGGCTGTGCGCCATTTCCTTCCAGTGATCGGGTCCCGTCACCGATCGCAGGGTGAAGTACATCGCGAAGAGGGCCGCGAAGAACATCAGCTCGGAACTCAGCCAGATGATGGTTCCGACGCTGGTGAGGTTCGGCCGGTTGACCGACGGGTGCGCGTGCCCGGTTTCTACTGTCGTTGCTGTCGCCACGACCGACATTATGTCGGTCGCTTATCCCGCCCTCACTCCGGGGGGTGCCGTTCGGAGTGTCTCCCTGGTCCGTACCGGTGTTGACGTGGGGTGCAAGGGAGTAGCATCCGGGCCAACGGGCCTGTCCTTACGACGCTGACGTCACGGAGGAACAATGCAGCCGACCGCCACGGTGCTGGTCTACAGCGACGATTCCAACACCCGCGAGCAAGTTCGGCTGGCGACGGGACGCCGTCCCGCTCCCGATGTCCCGGTGGTGGAGTTCGTGGAGTGCGCGACCCCGGCGGCGGTGCTGAAGGAGCTGGACAGGGGCGGGATCGACGTCTGCGTCCTGGACGGCGAGGCCGTGCCCATGGGGGGTATGGGGTTGTGCCGGCAGATCAAGGACGAGGTGTTCCACTGTCCGCCGGTGCTGTTGCTGATCGGGCGGCCGCAGGACGCGTGGCTGGCCACGTGGAGCCGGGCGGAGGGTGCGGTGACGCATCCGGTGGATCCGGTGGAGTTCGCGTCGGCGCTGGCTTCTTTGCTGCGGGATCGGAAGGCCCTGAGCGCCTAGGAACTCGGGGACTTCTGTTTTCGGGCGACTGCAGACCGTCCGCGGCTGGGCGCGCAGTTCCCCGCGCCCCTGAGGAGTCCAGCGAGCCCCTGTCTAGACGCTCTGTGGCCTCAGTCTTGCCTGTTGCGCCGCGCTCGGGGCGTCCGGCAGTGCTGCTACCAGCGCGCTGCCCTCGCGCCACTTCTTCCAGTCGAGGTTCCAGTCGCCGAAGCCGTTGCCGAAGGGCTCCATGGTGTGGCCGTCGGAGTTGACGACCTTGACGACGTCGCCCTCGTGGACCGTCTCGAAGAACCACTCGGCGTTCGCGGTGCTCATGCCGGTGCAGCCGTGGCTGACGTTGGCGTAGCCCTGTGAGCCCACCGACCAGGGGGCGGCGTGCACGTACTCGCCGCTCCAGGTGACGCGGGTGGCGTAGTAGACCGGGAGGTCGTACGACTCCGAGGAACCCTCGGCGATGCCGATGCTGGTGCCGCGCATACGTACGAAGTACTCCTTGCCCAGTACGACCTTGACGCCGTTGCGGGTGTCGAAGCCGGGCTTGCCGGTGGTGACCGGGAGTTCCTTGATGACCTGGTCGTTCTTGTAGACCGTCATCGCGTGCGACGAGGCGTCCGTCACGGCGATGATGCGGTCGCCGGTGGTCAGCCTGACGGGCTTGCCCTTTCCGCCCCAGAGCCGGTCGCCGATCTTGACGCCCTCCAGCTCGCTGCGGACCTGGATGGTGGCGTGGGCGGGCCAGTACTCCCGGGGCCGGTAGTGGAGCTCCTTGTCGTCCACCCAGTGCCAGGCGCCCTGCACGGCAGGCGTCGCGTCGACCCTGAGGGCCCGCTCGACGACCGCCCGCTGCGCCTTGTCCTTGACGGGCTTGTCCAGCTTGGCGGTGATCGGCTGGCCGACGCCGTACGTGCCCGACTTGGGGCCGAAGGTGACGTTCAGGCGCTTCTTGCCGAGCGGCTTGCTGGTGTCGAAGTCGAGGACCTTGCGGCCCGGCGCCCCGTCCTCGTCCTCGGTGCTCACCCGGACCGTGTAGTGGGCGTTTGCGGCCAGCGCCGAGGTGCTGTGCCAGCGGGAGCCGTCGGCGGAGAGTTCGCCCGCCACGAAGCGGCCTGTGGCGTCCGTGGCGGTGACGTCGGTGATCCGGGCGTCGTCGTCCGCGGAGACTTCCAGGGGCTTGTCCGGGTCGGCCTTCTTGCCGTCGTCGGTGGGCGCGTTGAAGGAGACCTGGTCCGCCGCGTCGTACGGAGCGGCAGCCAGCGGGTTCCCGTCGGACCCGCAGGCTGAGGTGCTTATGCCGAAGGCGATCACCAGCATCGTGCAGCTGACGACGGTGCGGGTTCGCGGTGTGTGGTTCATGACTTCACGCTAGGAAGCGAAGTCAACTGCGGCACGCCGGGTGACTCGTACGAGTGATCAGTCTTGTGGCAAACGCAGGAGCCCGGACGCTCCTGACGGAGTGTCCGGGCTCCATTGAGCTCCGCTCGTGCTACTGGGTGCGGTTCTCACCGCGGTAGTACTCGAAGACCCAGCCGTACAGGCCGACCAGGATCACCGGCACCGAGAAGTACAGCAGCCACCAGCCGATCGCGACCGACAGGAAGGCGAGGGCGCCGCCGAAGCCGAGGGCGAGCGGCTGCCAGCTGTGCGGGCTGAAGAACCCGACCTCGCCGGCGTCGTCCGCGACGTCGGCCTCCTTGTTGTCCTGTGCGCCGGCGTCCACCCGCTTGGCCGTGAAGCCGAGGTAGAAGCCGATCATGACGGACAGGCCGAAGGCCAGGAAGAGCGCGGTGGTACCGGCCGGCTCCTTCGACCACACGCCATAGACGATCGCCATGACGAGGATGAAGACGCTCAGCCAGATGAACATCCGTCCCTGGATCTTCACTTGCCGGCCTCCTTGCCGCCGTTGCCGGCCAGAGCCTTCTCACCGTGACCGGCGTTCTCGAGCTGGTCGAGAGCGGCGATCTCCGGGTGGTGCAGGTCGAACGCCGGGGATTCGCTGCGGATCCGCGGCAGGGTGAGGAAGTTGTGCCGCGGCGGCGGGCAGGAGGTCGCCCACTCCAGGGAGCGGCCGTAGCCCCACGGGTCGTCGACGCCGACCGGCTTGCCGTACTTGGCGGTCTTCCACACGTTGTAGAGGAACGGCAGGATCGACAGGCCGAGCACGAACGAGCTGATCGTCGAGATCGTGTTCAGGGCGGTGAAGCCGTCGGCCGCCAGGTAGTCGGCGTAACGACGCGGCATGCCCTCGGCGCCCAGCCAGTGCTGGACCAGGAAGGTGCCGTGGAAGCCGATGAACAGCGTCCAGAACGTGATCTTGCCGAGGCGCTCGTCGAGCATCTTGCCGGTGAACTTCGGCCACCAGAAGTGGAAGCCGGAGAACATCGCGAAGACGACGGTGCCGAAGACGACGTAGTGGAAGTGCGCCACCACGAAGTACGAGTCGGAGACGTGGAAGTCCAGCGGCGGCGAGGCCAGGATGACACCGGTCAGACCACCGAAGGTGAAGGTGATCAGGAAGCCGGTGGCCCAGAGCATCGGGGTCTCGAAGCTCAGGGACCCCTTCCACATCGTTCCGATCCAGTTGAAGAACTTCACGCCGGTCGGTACGGCGATGAGGAACGTCATGAAGGAGAAGAACGGGAGCAGCACACCGCCGGTGACGTACATGTGGTGCGCCCACACCGTCACGGACAGACCCGCGATCGCGATGGTCGCGCCGATCAGGCCCATGTAGCCGAACATCGGCTTGCGGGAGAAGACCGGGATGACCTCGGAGATGATGCCGAAGAACGGCAGCGCGATGATGTACACCTCTGGGTGGCCGAAGAACCAGAAGAGGTGTTGCCACAGCAACGCTCCGCCGTTGGCCGCGTCGAAGACATGTGCCCCGAACTTCCGATCCGCCTCCAGCGCGAACAGCGCGGCGGCGAGGACGGGGAAGGCGAGCAGGACCAGGACCGCGGTCAGCAGCACGTTCCAGGTGAAGATCGGCATGCGGAACATGGTCATGCCGGGCGCGCGCATGCAGATGATCGTGGTGATGAAGTTGACCGCACCGAGGATCGTGCCGAAGCCGGAGAAGGCCAGACCCATGATCCACAGGTCGGCGCCGACGCCCGGGCTGCGGACCGCGTCCGACAGCGGGGAGTAGGCGAACCAGCCGAAGTCGGCCGCGCCCTGCGGGGTGAGGAAGCCGCCCACCGCGATCGTCGAGCCGAACAGGTACAGCCAGTAGGCGAACATGTTCAGCCGCGGGAACGCCACGTCGGGCGCGCCGATCTGCAGCGGCATGATCCAGTTGGTGAAGCCGGCGAACAGCGGCGTCGCGAACATCAGCAGCATGATCGTGCCGTGCATCGTGAACGCCTGGTTGAACTGCTCGTTCGACATGATCTGCAGGCCCGGACGGGCCAGCTCGGCGCGCATGAAGAGCGCCATCACGCCGCCGATCAGGAAGAACGCGAACGACGTGGCGAGGTACAGCGTGCCGATCGTCTTGTGGTCAGTGGTGGTGAGCCACTTGATGACCACACTCCCGCGGTTCTGGCGCCGGACCGGCAGTTCGTCCGCGTAGTGGGACCCTGCTTCGGCGGCACCCTGGGGTTCGTTGAGGATGCTCACAGGTTCGTCGTCTCCCGGTCCTTCTCGTGGGCGGTCTGCTCGATGCCCGCGGGAACGTAACCGGTCTGCCCCTTCTTCGCGAGGTCCTTGAGGTGCTGCTCGTAGCGCTCGGGGGAGACGACCTTCACGTTGAACAGCATCCGGGAGTGGTCGACGCCGCAGAGTTCGGCGCACTTGCCCAGGAAGGTGCCCTCCTTGTTGGGGGTCACCTCGAAGGCGTTGGTGTGGCCCGGGATGACGTCCTGCTTCATCAGGAACGGCACCACCCAGAAGGAGTGGATGACGTCACGCGAGGTGAGGACGAAGCGGACCGTCTTGCCCTTGGGGAGCCAGAGGGTCGGGCCGGGGTTGCCGGTCTGCGGGTTCCGCGTGGCGGGGGTGCCGAAGTCGTAGACACCGCCGGCGTTCGCCGGGAAGTCGTTCTTGAACCGGGTCGGAATCGCGTCCAGGTTCTTGTCGGTCTTCGCGTCGCCCGTCGAGCCCGCGACGGGCTCGATGTAGTTGAACGCCCAGCTCCACTGGTAGCCGACGACGTTGATGGTGACGTCGGGCTGCTTCTTGAGGCTGAGGAGCTTCGACTCGTCACGGGCCGTGAAGTAGAACAGGACCGAGACGATGACGAGCGGAACCACCGTGTACAGCGCCTCGATGGGCATGTTGTACCGGGTCTGCGGAGGAACCTCGACCTTGGTCCGGCTGCGCCGGTGGAAGATCGTGCTCCACAGAATCAAGGCCCACACCAGCACGCCGGTGGCCAGCGCGGCTGCCCAGGAACCCTGCCAGAGGGAGAGGATCCGCGGAGCCTCTTCCGTGGTCGGGGTGGGCATACCAAGGCGGGGGAAGTCCTTGTATGTGCAACCGGTGGCGGTCGCCAGGACCAGGCCCGCGGTCATTGCCTGCAGCAGCTTCCGCCGCATCGGGCGCCGCGGCGAGCGGTCGGAGCCGTTGGGACTCACGTAGCGCCTTCCCGAGAGTCTCGCCCGCGCGGATTGGCTGCGGCCTGCCTTCTTCGGTGGTCGGTCGCCGCCCTGCGTCGGGCAGGGGTTTGGATGTTTATGCGGACCAAACCCTAGCCGACGCCCTCCGGGGGTTCAGCGGGAGGGGTGCCTAGTCACTCGGTGGGTTCGCTTGATTGGCGGCTGCGGGTGCTTTGTGGCTGATCGCGCCCCGCGGCGGAGCCGCTGATCGACACAGCCCCGCGCCCCTACGGAGGTTAGCGTTGCCGTGTGTCATATTTCGACGCCGCTTCCGGTGCCCCCCTTCACCCCGTTGCCCGTCAGGCGCTGTTGGCCTCTCTGGATGACGGGTGGGCTGATCCGTCCCGGCTCTATCGGGAAGGGCGGCGGGCCCGGATGTTGCTCGATGCCGCTCGGGAAGCTGCCGCCGAGGCGGTGGGGTGTCGTGCCGACGAGTTGGCCTTCACATCCTCCGGGACCCAGGCCGTGCACCTCGGGATCAGTGGGGCGCTTGCCGGGCGGCGGCGGGTGGGACGCCACCTGATCGTGTCTGCTGTCGAACACTCCTCCGTCCTCCATTCGGCTGAGTCGTTCGACGTGACCGAGGTTCCGGTGGGGCGGACGGGAGCGGTGAGTCCGCAGGCGTACGTCGACGCGCTTCGGCCCGATACCGCTCTCGCCTGTCTCCAGTCGGCCAACCACGAGGTGGGGACCGTGCAGCCGGTGGGCGAGGTGGCCGCCGGGTGCCGGGAGGCCGGGGTGCCGTTGCTGGTGGATGCGGCGCAGTCGCTCGCGTGGGGGCCGGTGGAGGGCGGGTGGTCCCTGTTGACGGGCAGTGCGCACAAGTGGGGCGGGCCGTCCGGGGTCGGGCTGCTCGCCGTGCGCAAAGGTGTCCGGTTCTCGCCGCAAGGGCCCACCGACGAGCGGGAGTCGGGGCGGGTGCCGGGGTTCGAGAACCTGCCGGCAATCGTCGCGGCGGCGGCCTCACTGCGGGCGGTGCGGGCGGAGGCGGCCCAAGAGGCGGTACGGCTGCGGGAGCTGACCGCGCGGATCCGGGCGCGGGTGCCCGAGCTGGTGGCCGATGTGGAGGTGGTCGGCGATCCGGAGCGGCGGCTGCCCGGGATCGTCACCTTCTCCTGTCTCTATGTCGACGGCGAGACCCTTCTGCACGAGCTGGACCGGGAGGGTTTCTCCGTTTCCTCCGGTTCGTCCTGCACGAGCAGCACGCTGACGCCGAGCCATGTGCTCAAGGCGATGGGGGTGCTGAGTGAGGGGAATGTGCGGATCTCGTTGCCGCTCGGGGCGGTCTCCGAGGAGGTCGACCGGTTCCTGGAGGTGTTGCCGGGGGCGGTGGCGCGGGTCCGGGAGAAGCTCGGCGCGCCGGCGCCGACGGTCGCGCCGGCGGTCGGGGCGCGGGAGGACGCGCTGGTCGTGGACGCCGTCGGGAAGCGGTGCCCGATCCCGGTCATCGAACTGGCGAAGGTGATCGGGGACGTGCCGGTGGGCGGGACCGTCCGGGTCCTCTCGGACGACGAGGCGGCCCGCCTGGACATCCCGGCGTGGTGCGAGATGCGGGAGCAGGAGTACGTGGGAGAGGAACCGGCGGACCGGGGTTCCGCTTACGTGGTCCGCCGGATCTCCTAGCGGGTCACTTGAGGTAGGTGCGAACCTCTTCGGCCGCCTCGTCGCCGTACGCCTTGGTGAAGCGCTCCATGAAGCTCTCCCGCCGCAGCCGGTACTCCTGCGTCCCCACCGTCTCGATGACGAGGGTCGCCAGCATGCAGCCGACCTGGGCCGCCCGCTCCAGCGAGACGCCCCACGACAGGCCCGACAGGAAGCCGGCGCGGAAGGCGTCGCCGACGCCCGTGGGGTCGGCCTTGCGCTCCTCCTCCGCGCAGCCGACGACGATCGGCTCCTCGCCGGCCTTCTCGACCCTGACGCCCTGCGCGCCGAGCGTGGTGACCCGGTGGCCCACCTTCGCCAGGATCTCCGCGTCCGACCAGCCCGTCTTGGACTCGATGAGCCCCTTCTCGTACTCGTTGGAGAAGAGGTACGTGGCCCCGTCCAGGAGGATGCGGATCTCGTCGCCGTTCATGCGGGCGATCTGCTGGGAGAAGTCGGCGGCGAAGGGGATGCCGCGGGACCGGCACTCCTCGGTGTGGCGGAGCATCGCCTCGGGGTCGTCGGCACCGATGAGGACCAGGTCGAGGCCGTCCACGCGGTCGGCGACCGTCTTGAGCTCGATCTGACGGGCCTCGCTCATCGCGCCCGTGTAGAAGGAGCCGATCTGGTTGTGGTCGGCGTCGGTGGTGCACACGAAGCGGGCCGTGTGGAGCGTCTCGGAGATCCGCACGGACGCGGTGTCGACCCCGTGCCGGTCCAGCCAGGCGCGGTACTCGTCGAAGTCGAAGCCCGCGGCGCCGACGAGGATCGGGTTGGTGCCGAGCTGTCCCATGCCGAAGGCGATGTTCGCGCCGACGCCGCCCCTGCGGACGTCGAGGTTGTCGACCAGGAAGGAGAGCGAGACCGTGTGCAGCTGGTCCGCGACGAACTGGTCGGCGAAGCGGCCGGGGAAGGTCATGAGGTGGTCGGTGGCGATGGAGCCGGTGACTGCGATACGCACGGCGTGGCTCTCCTGAGGGAGGGTGTATTGACGGTTAACGCTATCGGGTCCGTATGGAGTACTGCGAGGCGGCAGACGGAGCGCTGAAGCAGGTAAAACTACCCGATAGTAGATCTTTCTTCGCGGGCTCCGGGGTGCTTACGGTTCCGTCATGACGAACCTCGAGCTGTACGCCCCCACCCCGGCCGGCCTGGACAGCGACCTCGCCTCGCTGCTCGGGGACTGCGCCCGGATGGCTCCCCACTGGGCGGTTCCGGAGCGGCTGGTTTCCCTTCCGGTCTCCCCCTCGCTCATCCACGGTGTGACGGTGCCGGAGGGCTCCGCCCGGCTGCTGGAGGCCATGTCGGAGTACGGCGACTGAGCCACGGGGCGCGAGTCGGCGCGTTCGAGGGAACCGCGCGCTCCCCCGCTGCGTCCCATCGCCGTCCCCCGGAAAGGGGATGCGGCATACGACCCGTTTGCCGACCATTTTGACAGGGTCGGGTCAGGGTCGAGGGACAGTTGCGCAGCAGAAGGAGCGATGCGGTGAACACCGAGCGACCCGACAACGGCGAGGCCTCCGGCGACGGGGACGGGAGCGCTGCGGAAGCCCACGGTTCCGATGAGGTCAGGGGTGCCGAGGAGGAGCGGGGTTCCGGGGCTCGGGCCGAGGTCGGTACCGAGGGCCGGGAGGCTGAGGAGGCGTCGGTCGCCGCCGGAGACACGGCGGAGCGGCCCGAGGACGCGATCGACGGCGGCACGGGCGGAACCCCGGCCGACGACACCCCTGCCGGCGCCGACGAGACCCCGGCTCCCGCCCGCACCGCCCTCGACAAGCTCACGGCTTCCGAGGCCGCCGCTTCCGACGAGTCCGCAGGCCCCGCTGAGGAGCCCGCGGACACCGGCACCAAGTCCTCCCGCCTTGACGAGACCGTGGACCCCCGATCCGAGTCCGATCAGTCTCCGGCCTCCCCCGATGCCGAGACCAACGCCGTGGCAGCGGCTGCCGCCGACGGCGATGCCGAAGCCGCGCCGGTGGGCCCTGCGGCACCCGGCGGCCTCCCCGCCCCCGACTCCGAGATCCCCCGTGACGAGGAGGCCGGCGCTCCCCGCTCCGGGCGGCTCCGGTCCCCCGTGGCCGTTGCCGCCGTAGCCGCTGCCGTGTTGTTGGTGGGTGGGGGTGGGGCCTATCTGGCCGCCAGTACGTCCGGTGACTCCGGTGGGGGTACGACCTCCGGGGCGGCCGGGGACGACACGCCGCCGCCTCTCGCGCTCGACGGGTACAGCGGGGGCGGTGACGGGGGCGGGAACGGCATCGCGCCGGGTGAGCCGAATCCGTACGGCGTGACCTATCGCGTGGACGGGAGCCTGCCGAAGGGGCCCGGTGCGGCTCCGGTGTACCGGGTCCAGGGGCAGGTCACCGAGGACGACGTGACGCGGCTCGCCGAGGCGCTCGGGGTGAGCGGGACGCCGGTCGTGCAGGGGCAGGTCTGGCGGGTCGGGGTCAAGGACGGTTCGGGGCCGAGTCTCCAGGTGAACCGGCAGGCGCCGGGAGCGTGGAGCTTCCAGCGCTACTCCCCCGTCATCGACCACTGCGACAGCGCCACCGTGTGCGGGGCGGAGCCCGGCGCCACCACCGACGAACCGGTGAGCGCGGCCGCCGCGGAGAAGGCCGCCGCGCCGGTACTGAAGGCGGTCGGCCAGGGCGGCGCGAAGCTCGACACGAGCCAGGTCATCGGCGCCCAGCGGGTGGTGAACGCCGATCCGGTCGTGGGCGGGCTGCCCACGTACGGCTGGGCCACCGGCGTCACCGTGAACGCGCAGGGTGAAGTGGTCAGCGGCAGCGGCCAGTTGGAGGCGCCGGTCAAGAGCGACACGTATCCCGTGCTGAGCGCGGAGAAGACGCTCGGCCTGCTGAACAAGGTGCCGGCGACCGACCACCGCATGGGCATCGGCGGCTGCGCCAGTCCCGTACCGCTGAAGGACCGCTTCGAGGCGCCCTGCGGGCAGTCGACGGCGAGCCCCGCGGGCAGCACCCTCACCGTCGACAAGGCGGTGTTCGGGCTCGCCTCGCACTTCGTGGGCGGCAAGCCGGCGCTGGTGCCGTCCTGGCTGTTCGAGGTGCGGGCGGCGGGTGCGAAGGACGCCTTCACGGTGACGTATCCGGCAATCGACCCGAAGTACATCGCCGCTCCGGCGACCGTGACGCCCGCCCCCACCGCCCCCTCCGGCGAACCGACCTCCGCGCCGAAGACCCGGGACGTCAAGGTCGACGGTTACACGGCCGAGGGCGACGAGCTGACCGTCAGCTTCACGGGCGGGGTGTGCGCGGACTACACGGCGGCGGCGAGCGAGGGTTCGGGCGAGGTGAAGGTCACGGTCACCGCCAAGCCCTGGCCGGACAAGGTCTGCATCATGATCGCCAAGGAGATCCAGAAGACGGTGTCGCTGGACGAGCCGCTCGGCGACCGCAAGGTCGTGGGCTCGGACGGCAAGGAGATCCCGCTGAAGAAGGCGGGGGCACGGCTGCCGGAGACCTCCGGGGCCCGGTGACCCTGCGGACATGTGAAGGCGGCGGCCCCTGCTCAGGGGCCGCCGCCTTTCGCGTGGTGTACGTGTCAGCCGTGGACGCTGTGCGCCTTAGCTGAAGGAGTCACCGCAGGCGCAGGAGCCGGTGGCGTTCGGGTTGTCGATCGTGAAGCCCTGCTTCTCGATGGTGTCCACGAAGTCGATGGACGCGCCGCCGAGGTACGGGGCGCTCATGCGGTCGGTGACGACCTTGACGCCACCGAAGTCCTTGACCACGTCACCGTCGAGCGAGCGCTCGTCGAAGAAGAGCTGGTAACGCAGGCCGGAGCAGCCGCCGGGCTGAACGGCGACGCGCAGGGCCAGGTCGTCACGGCCTTCCTGGTCGAGCAGGGCCTTGACCTTCGCCGCGGCGGCGTCGGACAGGATGATGCCGTCGGTGACGGTGCCGGTCTCGTCCGATACGGACATCTACATCTCTCCCGGGTTGTACGGAGACTGCTTGCCGACTGGTGCAACCGGCAAGGCCGCGGATTCATTCCGGGCCGGACGCCGGATTTTCGGCGCCTTCTTCATGCTCGCACATGCGGCGGTGAGCAGAAAATGCCGCGTCCGGGCCCCATGAGCCCCGTTTCGGGATTCACGTCACATCGACGCAATGACCATCGTCAAAGTGACGTGAACCGGGTTATGATAGATAACGTCAGTTCGACGAAAAGTAGAAAGGGTGCGTGTCGTGACCACCGCCCAGACCACGGAGCTCGACGTACAGCCGACTCCGCTCGCCCTGTTGCTGCTCGGCCGTGAGGCCGACCCGAGGAGCGAGCGGGGCGTCGAGTGCCCCGGCGACCTGCCTTCCCCGTCCGACCCCGACCTGGTCGAGCGCGCCCGCGCGGCCAAGGAGAAGCTCGGCGAGAAGGTGTTCGTCCTCGGCCACCACTACCAGCGTGACGAGGTCATCCAGTTCGCCGACGTCACGGGTGACTCCTTCAAGCTGGCCCGGGACGCGGCCGCGCGCCCGGAGGCCGAGTACATCGTGTTCTGCGGTGTGCACTTCATGGCCGAGTCGGCGGACATCCTCACCTCCGACGACCAGAAGGTCGTCCTGCCCGACCTCGCCGCCGGCTGCTCGATGGCCGACATGGCGACGGCCGAGCAGGTCGCCGAGTGCTGGGACGTGCTCACCGAGGCCGGCATAGCCGAGCAGGTCGTGCCGGTGTCGTACATGAACTCCTCGGCGGACATCAAGGCGTTCACGGGCAAGCACGGCGGCCTGATCTGCACGTCGTCGAACGCGAAGCGGGCCCTGGAGTGGGCCTTCGAGCAGGGCGAGAAGGTGCTGTTCCTGCCCGACCAGCACCTGGGCCGCAACACCGCCGTCCGCGACATGGGCATGTCCCTGGAGGACTGCGTCGTCTACAACCCGCACAAGCCGAACGGCGGTCTGACCGCCGAGCAGCTGCGGGACGCCAAGATGATCCTGTGGCGCGGCCACTGCTCGGTGCACGGCCGGTTCTCGCTCGAGTCGGTGGAGGACGTCCGCGCCCGCATCCCCGGGGTGAACGTCCTGGTGCACCCGGAGTGCAAGCACGAGGTCGTCGCCGCGGCGGACTACGTCGGCTCGACGGAGTACATCATCAAGGCGCTGGAAGCGGCCCCGGCCGGCTCGAAGTGGGCCATCGGCACGGAGCTCAATCTCGTACGACGGCTCGCGAACCGTTTCGCCCCCGAGGGCAAGGAGATCGTCTTCCTCGACAAGACGGTCTGCTTCTGCTCGACCATGAACCGCATCGACCTGCCCCACCTGGTGTGGACCCTGGAGTCGCTGGCCGAGGGCAAGCTGGTCAACCGGATCGAGGTCGACAAGGAGACCGAGGCGTTCGCGAAGCTGGCGCTGGAGCGGATGCTGGCGCTGCCGTAGCGCCGGTCCGAGGAGTGCTCACCCCGACGCGGAGGTCCGCTCGGGGTGGGCGGGGTCGAGGGTGAAGACGTCACCGGCCGGTGTGGTGACAACCAGGGCGCCCTTGTCGAGCAGCACCCGGGGCAGCAGCTCGTTCTGGGCGTTCACCCACTTGGCGCGCGGCAGGGTTTCCCACAGCAGCGTGCCCTTCCCCGCGTCCAGCGCCGCGACCCGGCCGCTGGCACTGGACAGACAGACCACGCGGGAGCCCGGGACCGGGGTGACTCCGCCGGGCTGCTCGAGGCTCGTGGGGGTCTGCCACAACTGCTTCCCGGTGTCGACCGACACGGCGGTGACCCGGCCGGAGGGCTCGGTGAACCACAGGGTGCCGTCCGCCGCCGTCGCGGTGCCCCCGACCTCCTTCGCCAGCTCCTTCGTCGTGGTGGCGCCGGTACGGGGGTCGATCAGCCGGATCCGGGCAAAGGGTCCCTCTTCGCCCGAGCTCAGGTGCCCCGCCACGTCCTCGGCGGCCTCCAGGTAGAGCAGACGGCCGTCGGACGTGCCGACGAGGGTCGAGTGATCGGGCACCTTCAGACGCCGCACCGACCCGTCGGCGCGGTCGAAGCCCAGGAGCAGGATGTCTTCGGTGGGCGTGCCGGGCAGGCACTCCAGGTAGAGGCCCGCGTTCGTGTGCGGCGGGTCGCACTGCGTCCCGGCCGGGAGCGGTGCCGTCCAGCGCTGGGCGCCGGTGCGCACCGACCGAGCGGTCAGCGATCCGCGGCCGATGTCCGGGACCAGCACCAGGTCGCCTGAGACGAACACGTGGGTCGCCTGCTCGTCCACCGTGCGGTGCCAGAGCCGTTTGCCCGTCCCGGTGTCGAGGGCGGTGACGGAGGTCTCGAGGTCGCCGCCCTCCGGCTGGTACTGCTGCTTGACCAGCATGACGTCGTCGGTGACCCCGAGGAGCCAGAAGAAGTACGACCGCTTCCTCGGGAGGGACGGCACTCCGTCGGCGCGCCAGTCGACCCGTCCGGTGGCCCCGTCGATCCGCACGGGCAGCACGGCGTCCCCGGCGCAGTAGAGGGAGCCCTCGTACAGCCGGCAGTCCGGGCCGCTGTCGACCCCGCCCTCCAGAAGGGTGATCCCCTTCTTCACACCCCGCTCCGCGGTGGCGTACACCGTCGTCTGCCAGGGCTGCCAGCCGCTGGGCAGCTGCGTCCAGCGGGAGGCGGCGCCCTCCGCACGGACCGTGCCATCCCCGCTGTCCTCGCCGGTCCGGCCCGGGCCGCTCAGCAGATACGCCGTCAGCCCGAGGGCCAGCGCGCCGATCGCGGCGGTCGCGGCCCAGAGCGGGCGCACCCGGCGCCGACGGCCGGGTGCGGTGGCCCGGTCCGGGTCCGGGGCGCCGGTGTCGGCGGGGTCCGGCAGGTCGCCGCGCGGAGTGACGGTCCGGGGGCCGTGCGGCGCCTCCTCGGGGAGCACGCGTGCGAGCTCCCGGGCAATTTCGTCGAGGCCGGGCCGGTCCGCGGCCTTCTTGGCCAGGCAGCTCTGCAGGACCGTCCGCAGCGGCGGTCGTACGCCGTCCAGGACGGGTTCGTCGTGGACCACCTGGTAGGCCGTGAGGTAGGGGCTGTCCGCGTCGAAGGGCCCCCGGCCGGTGAGGGTGTACACCAGCAGCGCGCCGAGCGCGAAGACGTCGGAGGCCGGACCGACCGTGCGGGCGTCGGTGAGCTGCTCCGGGGACATGAAGGGCGGGGTGCCGATCATCTGACCCGTCTCGGTGAGGGGGTTGTTCTCCGCCGCCCGGGAGATGCCGAAGTCGATGACACGGGGGCCGTCGTCGGCCATCAGGACGTTGGCGGGCTTCAGGTCGCGGTGCACCACACCGGCCCGGTGGATGTCCCGCAGGGCCTCCACCAGCCCCAGCGCCAGGCGCCGCAATTCGGTCTCCGGCAGGGGGCCGAGTTCGGTCATCCGCTCGGCCAGCGAGCGGCCGGGGACGTACTGGGTCGCCATCCACGGCCGTGCGGCGTCCGGGTCGGCGTCCACGACCGGGGCGGTGAAGGCGCCGCTCACCTTGCGGACGGCCTCGATCTCCTGGCGGAAGCGGGTGCGGAAGACGGGGTCCTCGGCGTACTGGGCGTGCACGACCTTGACCGCGACCTCGCGCCCGGAGCGTGATCTGCCCCGGTAGACGATGCCCATTCCCCCGGACCCGAGCCGGCCGACCAGCTTGTACCCGCCGACCGATCTCGGGTCGTCCTTGTGCAGCGGCACGTCCGCATCCCCTTCCCCCGTGCGGCAGTCCGAGGCTCCAGCATAGGTAACGGGGGTGGCCCGCCCGGTCTCGGG
This sequence comes from Streptomyces sp. LS-MS-L19, assembly GCF_058382285.1. Lineage (NCBI taxonomy): Bacteria > Bacillati > Actinomycetota > Actinomycetes > Kitasatosporales > Streptomycetaceae > Streptomyces > Streptomyces sp. LS-MS-L19. The sequence goes on from NZ_JBYCLL010000001.1 coordinate 2,662,261, forward strand.
AAGGCCCCGGCCCGTCCCCTCAGTGCCGCGGGCGGGAGTTGAGGCGGGCGGCCTGGCGGGTCAGGTAGTCGCGTTCGGTGAGGGTGGGGGCCTTGGGGGCGGCCTCGGCGTACAGGCGGGCCGCGGTCGCGAGGTCGCCGGCGCGTTCGTGGAGGTAGGCCGCGACCGCGGTGTAGCGGGGCAGGGAGTCGTCCAGCGCGGCGAGGGCGGCCAGGCCCGCGCGGGGGCCGTCGGCCTCGCCCACGGCGACCGCGCGGTTCAGGCGGACGACCGGGCTGTCGGTCAGCCGGGCGAGTTCGTCGTACCACTCGACGATCTGCACCCAGTCGGTCTCCTCGGCGGTGGGCGCGTCGGCGTGCAGGGCGGCGATGGCGGCCTGGGCCTGGAACTCGCCCAGGCGGTCCCGGGAGAGGGCGGTCTGGAGGATGCGGACGCCCTCGGCGATCGCGGCGGTGTCCCAGCGGGTGCGGTCCTGTTCGGCGAGCGGCACCAGGGCGCCGTCGGGGGCGGTACGGGAGGCGCGGCGGGCGTGGTGGAGCAGCATGAGGGCGAGCAGGCCCGCGACCTCGGGGTGGTCGAAGGCCGCGAAGAGCTGCCGGGTGAGGCGGATGGCCTCGGCGGCGAGGTCGAGGTCGCCGGAGTAGCCCTCGTTGAAGACCAGATAGAGCACGCGCAGCACGGTGGCGACATCGCCGGGCTGGTCGAGGCGGACGCCGGAGACGGTCCGCTTGGCCCGGCTGATGCGCTGCGCCATGGTCGCCTCGGGCACCAGGTAGGCCGCGGCGATCTGGCGGGTGGTCAGGCCGCCGACGGCGCGCAGGGTGAGGGCGACGGCGGAGGACGGGGTCAGCGAGGGGTGGGCGCACAGGAAGTACAGGTGGAGCGTGTCGTCCACGGCGGACGCCGGGCCGGGCGCCGGTTCCTCGTCGACACGGTCCTCACGGCGGCGGCGTGCGGTGTCCGCGCGGGTCGCGTCGAGGAACTTGCGCCAGGCCACGGTGACCAGCCAGCCCTTGGGGTCCCGCGGCGGGTCGGCGGGCCAGACGCGCAGGGCCTCGACGAGCGCGTCCTGGACGGCGTCCTCGGCCGCCGCGAAATCGGCGCCGCGGCGGACGAGGACGGTCAGCACGGCCGGGGTGAGGCTTCTGAGGAGTGCCTCGTCCACCGGCGTGGCAGCCGCCCCGTCCGTCGGCGCGGGAGTCGGCTCATCCACCGGCGTGGCAGTCGTCCGTGGTGGTGGGCGAGGTCGCGTAGAAGGGGCGCAGCTCCAGCCACTCGTGGATCGGCTTCCCGCCGGCGCCGGGGGCGGCCGACAGCTCCCCGGCCAGTTCGAGGGCCCGCTCGTAGGTGTCGACATCGATCACCATCCACCCGGCGATGAGGTCCTTGGTCTCGGCGAACGGGCCGTCGGTGACGGGCGGGCGCCCCTCGCCGTCGTACCGCACCCACGTCCCCTCGGGAGCGAGCGCCTGGCCGTCGACGTACTCCCCGGTCTTCTCCAGCCGCTCCGCGAAGTCCCGCATGTACTGCACGTGCGCCGAGATCTCCTCGGGCGTCCACTTCTCCATGGGCACGTCGTTGGCCGGAGCCGGAGCGCCGCGGTAGTGCTTGAGCAGCAGGTACTTGGCCATGATGTCTCTCCTCGGTCCCGATGCGGCCCATTCTGGCCGCTCTCACCACGGGGACGGAGCGGGGCGCGGGTTCTCGACATCGTCGCGGGGACTTCTTTTCGCGAATCTCCCGGGGGAACGGCAGGAGCCCCTCGCAGTCGCGCCGCGAGGGGCTCCCGGGCAGGTCAGACGCCTGCCGTTTGCGGCTCCTCGGCCGGGGCCGGTGCCGCGGGGGTCTCGCCCCGCTTCGCCGCCCGCTTCTTCGCCCGGCGCTCCTTGCGGAGCTCCAGCATCGTGTAGAGCGTCGGGACGAGCAGGAGGGTCAGCAGGGTCGAGGTGATCAGGCCGCCGATCACGACCACCGCGAGCGGCTGGGCGATGAAGCCGCCCTCGCCGGTGACGCCCAGCGCCATCGGGAGGAGCGCGAAGATCGTCGCCAGGGCCGTCATCAGGATCGGGCGCAGCCGGTGTCGGCCGCCCTCGATCACGGCTTCGACGACGCCGTAGCCCTGCTCGCGGTACTGGTTGATCAGGTCGATCAGCACGATCGCGTTGGTCACCACGATGCCGATGAGCATCAGCATGCCGATCATCGCGGGGACGCCCATCGGGGTGCCGGTGACGACCAGGAGGCCGATCGCGCCGGTGGCCGCGAAGGGGATCGAGACCAGGAGGATCAGCGGCTGGGCGAGGGAGCGGAAGGTCGCCACCAGCAGCATGAAGACGATCGCGATCGCCGCCAGCATGGCCAGGCCCAGGTTCTTGAACGCCGAGTCCTGGTCCGAGGTGACCCCGCCGATCTCGGCCGTGGCGCCCTTGGGGAGCTTGAGGGCGTCCAGCTTGGAGGTGAGGTCCGCGCTGACCGCGCCGGTGTTGTCGCCGGTCGGCTTCGCCGTGATCGTGGCGGCCCGCTGGCCGTCGATCCGGGTCATCGAGACCGGGCCGTCCACCAGCTTCACCGTGGCGATGTCCCCGAGCTTCACCGGCCCGAGCCGCAGGTTCCGCAGCTGCTCCAGGGTGGCCGCCGGCTTCGCCGACTTGATGACGACGTCCCGCTCGGTGTCGTCCAGGACGGCCCGGCCGGCCGTGGTGCCCTTGACGGCCTGGGTCACCGCGGCGCCCAGGGTCTGGTCGTCGAAGCCCGCGGCCGCGGCCTTGTCGTTGGCCTTCACGGAGATGCGGGGCACGCTCTGCGCGAGGTCGCTGGTCACGTCGGTGACGTCGTCCAGCCCCGCCACCGTCTTGCGGACCTGCTCGGACGCCTTGCGCAGGACGTTCGCGTCGGCCGCCTTCACGACCACGCTGAGGTCCTGGCTGCCGAAGCCGTCCCCGGCGGCGACGGTCGTGGTGCCGATGCCGTCGAGCTTCTTCAGGCCCGCCTCGATGGCGTCCTGGACCCGGTTGTACTGCGCCGAGTCCTCCAGCATCACCTGGTAGGACGCCTGGTTGGTGTCCGTGCCGCCGCCGAAGGCCGCCATGAAGCCGGAGGAGCCGATGGTGACCTGGTAGTCCTTGACGCCCTTGGTGCCGGCGAGCAGCTTCTCGACCTTCCTCGCCTGGACGTCGGTCGCCGCCAGGCTGGTGCCGGGCTTCAACTCCTGCTTGACGGTGAGGACTTCCTGCTCGCCCTGGTCGAAGAAGTTGGTCTTCAGGAGCGGGGCCATGCCGAAGGTGCCGATCAGGATCACGGCCGCCAGCAGCACGCTGGTCAGACGGCGCCGTGTCGCGAAGCGCAGGACGGGGACGTAGAAGCGCTGGAGCCTGCTCCTCGCCTCCTTCTCCTCCGCGATCCGGCGTGCCTCGTCCGCGTCCTCGGGGGTGCCCTTCGGGGCGCGCAGGAACCAGTACGACAGGACCGGGACGACCGTCAGGGACACCAGCAGCGAGGCCAGCAGGGCCGCCGTCACCGTGAGGCTGAACGCGCCGAACAGGGCGCCCACCATGCCGCCGACCAGGCCGATCGGCAGGAACACGGCGACCGTGGTGAGGGTCGAGGAGGTGACGGCTCCGGCCACCTCGCGGACCGCGGTGAGGATCGCCGAGTGCCGCTCCTCGCCGTAGCCGAGGTGCCGCTTGATGTTCTCCAGGACGACGATGGAGTCGTCGACGACCCGGCCGATCGCGATGGTCAGCGCGCCCAGCGTCAGCATGTTGAGCGACAGGTCGCGGGTCCACAGCACGATCAGGGCCAGGACGACGGAGAGCGGGATGCTGACCGCCGTCACCAGCGTCGAGCGGACCGACGCCAGGAAGACCAGGATGACCAGGACCGCGAAGAGCAGGCCGAGCGCGCCCTCGGTGGTCAGGCCCGAGATGGCCTTCGCGACCGCCGGGCCCTGGTCGCTGACGACGGTGATCGTCGCCCCGGAACCGAGGTCTCGGCGCAGGCCGGGCAGCTTGTCCTCGACCGCGTCCGAGATGGCGACCGCGCTGCCGTCGTGGTCCATGGTGACCGCGACGGAGAGGCTGGGCCTGCCGTCGGTGCGGGTGATCGAGTCGGCCGGGGCCGGCACCTGCTTCACACCGGCCACGTCGGCCAGCCGGACCGGCTTGCCCGAACCCTTGAGCATGAGGTTCTGGATCTGCTCCAGCGAGGTGAAGCCGCCGCCGACCTGGACCGTCCGGTTGGCGCCGTCCTCGTCGAAGGAGCCGGCCGGGACGGTCGCGCCGCCCGCCTGGAGCGCCTGCGCGAGGGACTGGGTCGTCAGGCCCGCCGCCGCGAGCTTCTTCTCGTCCGGGGTCACGGCGACCTGGAGGTCGCGGACACCGCTGACGGTGACCTGGCCGACGCCGTCGATGTTCTTCAGCTCCGGTACGACGGTCCGGTCCAGCCGGTCCGCGAGGGCCTGCTGGTCCTTGTCCGAGGTGACGGCGAGCACCACCGTGGGCATGTCGTCCGTGGAGCCCGCGACCACCTGCGGGTCCACGTCCTGAGGCAACTGGGCCCGGTTGACGGCCAGTTGGACGTCGGCGACGAGCTGCTTGGTGTCGTTGCCGTAGTCGAAGGACGCCATGATCACGGCGTTGCCCTCGCTCGCCGTGGAGGTGACGCCGGAGATGCCGTCGACGGCTTCGAGGTTGTTCTCGATGGGCTCGACGACCTGCTTCTCGACGACGTCGGGGGCGGCGCCCTGGTAGGGCGCGATCACCGACACCATCGGCAGTTCGATGGTGGGCAGGAGTTGCTGCTTCAGCTGCGGGATCGCGATCGCGCCGAACGCGATCGCGATGATGGACATCAGCCCTATGAGGGCCCGCTGCGCGAGGCTGAATCGGGACAGCCAGGACATGGGTGAGGGTTCTCAATTCTGTGAGCGGCAGAAGTGGCCGATGCGACCGTGGTCGCCCCTCAACCCTGTGCCATCGGTGTGAGGTGTTTCGTAGCCCCCAGGTCCAGTTCCTTGTCCGGCGCCTACTCCGGCCGCAGTACGCGGGCCCGGAATCACTCCACCCTCGGCCGTACCAGCCCCGACTCGTAGGCGATCACCACGAGCTGGGCCCGGTCCCGGGCGCCCAGCTTGGCCATGGCCCGGTTGACGTGGGTCTTGACGGTGAGCGGGCTGACCTCCAGGCGCTCGGCGATCTCGTCGTTGGAGTGGCCGCCGGCGACCTGCACGAGGACCTCGCGCTCGCGGACGGTGAGGGCGTCGAGGCGTTCGGCGCGGACGGGGTCGTGCGCGTCGTCCGCGTCGCCCTGGGCGAGGAAGCGGGCGATCAGGCCCTTGGTGGCGGCCGGGGACAGCAGGGCCTCGCCGCCGGCGGCGACCCGGATGGCGCTGAGGAGCTCGTCGGGCTCGCTGCCCTTGCCGAGGAAGCCGGAGGCGCCCGCCCGCAGGGACTGCACGACGTAGTCGTCGACCTCGAAGGTCGTCAGGATGACCACGCGGACGTGCGCGAGGGACGGGTCGGCGCTGATCATCCGGGTGGCGGCGAGACCGTCCGTGCCGGGCATCCGGATGTCCATCAGCACGACGTCGGCGCGCTCCGCCTTGGTGAGCCGCACGGCCTCGGCACCGTCGGACGCCTCGCCGACCACCTCCATGTCCGGCTCCGAGTCGACGAGCACACGGAAGGCACTGCGCAGCAGCGCCTGGTCGTCGGCGAGCAGGACACGGATCGTCATACGGGCTCCCCCGGCTGGTCCTTGGCTGCGGATCGGGTCTTGACCGGCAGGATCGCATGGACGCGGAAGCCGCCTCCGTAGCGGGGACCGGTGGTGAGGGTGCCGCGCAGGGCGGTGACGCGCTCACGCATGCCGAGCAGTCCGTGGCCGCCGCCGCCGTCCGGGTCGTGGTCCTCGCCGTTGCCGTTGTCGAGGACGGTGATCTCCACGTTCGGGCCGACGCGTACGACGCTGACCTCGGCCTTCGCCTCCGTCCCCGCGTGCTTCTGGACGTTGGTGAGGGCTTCCTGGATGACCCGGTAGGCGGCGAGGTCGACGGCGGCGGGCAGGGTGGTGCCGTGGTCGGCGCGGGCGACCTCGACATGCAGGCCCGCGCTGCGGAAGGTCCCGACGAGTTCGTCGAGGCGGGCGAGGCCGGGAGCGGGTTCGGTGGGCGCCTCGGGGTCGCCGGACTGCCGGAGCAGACCGACGGTGGCGCGGAGTTCGTTGAGGGCTGAGCGGCTGGCCTCGCGGACGTGGGCGAGGGCCTCCTTGGCCTGGTCGGGCCGCTTGTCCATGACGTGGGCGGCGACCCCGGCCTGGACGTTGACCAGGGCGATGTGGTGGGCGACGACGTCGTGCAGGTCGCGGGCGATGCGCAGGCGCTCCTCGGCGACCCTTCTGCGGGCCTCCTCCTCGCGGGTGCGTTCCGCCTTCTCGGCGCGCTCCCTGATGGCCTGGACGAAGGCGCGGCGGCTGCGCACGGCGTCGCCCGCGGTGGCTCCGATGCCGGTCCAGGCGAAGATCGCGAGGTTCTCCTGGGCGTACCAGGGCAGCGGCCCGGCGAGCATGGCGACGCCGGTGAGCACGGTCATGGTGAGCAGGCCGACGCGCCAGGTGGTGGGGCGGTCGGTGGTGGAGGCGACCGTGTAGAGGGCGATCACGGCGGCCATGGCGACCGGGGCCCGGGGGTCGCCGGTGACGCACTCGGTGACGGAGGCGGCGCCGGTGAGGGCGAGGACCGTGAGGGGGGCGCGGCGGCGGAAGACCAGGGCGGCGGCCGCGAGGGCGATGAGGACGAGGCTGAGGGAGGCCGGGGTGCGGATGCTCCAGCTGACGTCGTGCTCGCCGTGGGGGTCCACGAAGGAGCCGGCGACCATGCAGACGAGGACTCCCGTGGCGAGGACGGCGTCCGCGGCGACGGGGTGTGCCTTGAGGTGGCGGCGGACTCGGTCTCGGGGGGTCACGTCTTCCTGCGGCGCTGGGGCCGGGGGTGTCGGGGGGTGACTGTGCGTTTTCGGCCTCGGGTGCGTGGGGGTGCGCGCGTCTGGGGGCTGCGCCCCCAGGCCCCCCTTCGGCCCTTGCGGGCCTCGTCCTCTAAGGCCGGACGGGCTGGAGTGACCTGAACCGGCGTCCGAAGGTACGGCCCTCAGCCTGGGATCAGGCCGTCGTCGCTGAGCAGTTCCCGGACTTCCTCCAGGGTGGCGTCCGGGGACGGGAGGATCAGTTCCGAGGGTTCCAGGGAGTCGTCCGGGAGGGGGTCGCCCAGTTCGCGGACCCTGGTGAGGAGGGCTTGGAGGGTGCGGCGGAAGCCTGGGCCGTCGCCCTTCTCCATCTCGGACAACAGCTCGTCGTCCAGCTTGTTCAGGTCGGCGAGGTGGCTGTCGGCCAGCCTCACCTGACCCTCCCCCATGATCCTTACGATCATGTCGCCCTCCTCGGCGTGGGCCCTACTGCTTGTCGAAGCGCGGGGTGTCCTGCGGCTGCTGCTGGGACTGCGACTGGCCGGTGCCGCCCTCGATCGCCTGCTGCGAGGACCCTCCCGCCAGCTCCGCCTTCATGCGCTGCAGTTCCAGCTCTACATCCGTACCACCGGAGAGCCGGTCCAGCTCGGCCTGGATGTCGTCCTTGTGCATCCCGGACTGGTCGTCGAGGGCGCCGGAGGCGAGCAGTTCGTCGATCGCGCCGGCCCGCGCCTGGAGCTGCGCCGTCTTGTCCTCGGCACGCTGAATCGCCAGGCCCACGTCGCCCATCTCCTCGGAAATGCCGGAGAAGGCCTCGCCGATCCGGGTCTGCGCCTGGGCCGCGGTGTACGTCGCCTTGATGGTCTCCTTCTTCGTACGGAAGGCGTCCACCTTGGCCTGGAGCCGCTGGGCCGCCAGGGTGAGCTTCTCCTCCTCGCCCTGGAGCGTGGAGTGCTGGGTCTCGAGGTCGGTCACCTGCTGCTGGAGCGCGGCACGGCGGGACAGGGCCTCGCGGGCCAGGTCCTCACGGCCGAGCGCGAGCGCCTTGCGGCCCTGGTCCTCAAGCTTCGAGGACTGCGACTGCAGCTGGTTGAGCTGGAGCTCCAGGCGCTTGCGCGAGGTGGCCACGTCGGCCACGCCCCGGCGCACCTTCTGGAGCAGCTCCAGCTGCTTCTGGTAGGAGTAATCGAGGGTTTCGCGCGGGTCCTCGGCCCGGTCAAGGGCCTTGTTCGCCTTCGCGCGGAAGATCATCCCCATACGCTTCATGACACCGCTCATGGGCTTCGCGCGCCCCCTTCTGACGGACTTCCAGCTCCAGCTCTGCGACAGAACCCACAGTACGGGCCCTGCATCCATTGACGCACTGTTCGGGGACGGATGCGCTCATCCCCAAGGACGACTGACGAATCCCTTGCTCCGGCGTAAGGAGTAGGTGACCTTCAGGGTGAGTGACCCGTCACCGGACGTCCCCTCTGTCCCCCTACATGACGACTGGTGTTGCCGGATCGTTCCCCACGGGGCTGGGGTCCAACCCCGGACACCCCTTACCCTTGGGTTTTGTGTTCCGTAGCCGTGCCACCAAGGAAGAGAAGGCCGCCGTCGCCGACAAGGCGCAGCTGACCGACTCCAAGCAGATCCGCGACCCGCAGGCCCCCAAGGGCCGGCCCACGCCCAAGCGCAGTGAGGCCCAGTCCCAGCGCCGCAGCGTCGCCAACACCTCGCTCACCCGCAAGGACGCCGCGAGGCGCCAGCGGGAGGAGCGCCGCAGCGCGCTGGAGAGGCAGCGCCAGGCGCTGGCCGGCGGCGACGAGCGCTACCTGCCCAAGCGGGACAAGGGCCCGGTGCGCAAGTTCGCGCGCGACTTCATCGACTCGCGGTTCAACGTGGCCGAGTTCTTCCTGCCCATGGCCGTGGTCATCCTCGTGCTGAGCCTGGTGCGGGTGGGTGCGCTGCAGAGCATCGCGCTGCTGCTGTGGCTGGTCGTGATCGTGCTCATCGTGCTCGACGCGATCGTCAACGCCTTCCGGTTGCGCAAGCAGCTCCTCCAGCGTTTCCCGGACCAGGACCGCAGGGGCGCGGTCGGCTACGCCCTGATGCGCTCCCTCCAGATGCGTCGCCTCCGGCTGCCGAAGCCTCAGGTCAAGCGCGGAGAGCGGCCCTGAGTACGACGTCTTTCTCCGGGGGTGCGGCCGATGCCTGGCTGGGCAAGCTGGGCGGGCTGCGGAACGTCGTACGGCAGGAGCTGGTGGCCCGGCAGCTCGACGAGCAGATAGTGGGGCGGTACCCGGTCGGGCAGCGGCTCAGAGTGCTCGACGTGGGGATGGGCCAGGGCACGCAGGCGCTGCGGCTGGCCCGTGCCGGACATCAGGTGACCGGGCTCGAGCAGGACTCCACGATGGTGGCGGCGGCCCGGGAGTCGCTGTCCGCCGAGCCGGAGGGCATCCGGGAGCGGATGCGGATCATCGAGGGCGACGGCCGGGACACCGGGGTGCACTTCCTGCCGGGCAGCTTCGACATCGTGCTCTGCCACGGCGTGCTCATGTACGTCGAGGAGCCCGACCCGCTGCTTGCCGGGCTGGCGCGGATGCTGGCTCCGGGCGGGCTGCTGTCGCTGCTGGTGCGCAACGGCGACGCGCTGGCGATGCGGCCGGGGCTGGCCGGGGACTGGACCGGCGCGCTCGGCGCCTTCGACACCACCGCGTACCGGAACCGGCTGGGCCTCGATGTGCGGGCCGACCGGCTGGACACCCTGACCGCGACGCTCGCGGGCATCGGGGCGCCGCTCCAGGCCTGGTACGGCGTGCGGGTGTTCACGGACACGGCCTTGGACGACGCCGAGGTACCGGACGACATCGAGACGCTGCTGGCCTGCGAGGAACGGGCGGGGCGCACGGATCCGTACCGGGGGGTCGCGGCGCTGCTGCACCTGTGCGGGGTGCGGGGCTGAGGCCGCGCGCATCTGTGCAGGGTGAGGGCTGAGGCCGCGCGCATCTGCACAGGGTGAGCGCTGAGGCCGCGCGCATCTGCGCAGGGTGAGCGCTGAGCCCCTACGACCTGCGCGAGCTGCGGGTTGAGGCCGCGCGGCCCGTGTCGAGTGTGAACAGAGCCCGTCCGCACCGATACCGCATGCGGGCTGAGCCCCTACGGCCTGCGGGCCAAGCCCGTACGACCTGTACCGGGTGTGAGCAGATCCCGTCCCCACCGGTGCCGGATGCGGAGCTGAGCCTGAGCGGGGTGCGGGGCTGAGCCCGTTCGGGCGAACAGCGCAGGGCCGGGGCTGCGCGCCGACGTGAGACTCGGGGCATGAATGCTTCGCGTACCCGTGCTCTGCGACTGTCCGTGGCGGTGCTCGTGTGTTCCGGCGGCCTGCTGTCCGGCTGTTCGGACTCGGACTCCGGTTCTTCCGGCCGCGAGGAGAGCTCGACCACCCAGGCCGTCGTGCCCGCCGCCGACAGCGACCTGCAGAGCGCCTACCAGAAGGTGATCAAGGACGTTCTGCCGTCGGTCGTACAGATCCAGGCCGGCGGTGATCTGGGGTCCGGGGTGGTGTACGACGACCAGGGGCACATCGTCACCAACGCGCATGTCGTCGGGGACGCGAAGACCTTCGAGGTGACCACGGCGAACAGCGAGAACGTGCTGACGGCGACGCTCGTCTACTCGTATCCCGAGCAGGACCTCGCCGTCGTCAAGCTGGACAAGGCGCCGGACGGGCTGCGGCCCGCGGCCTTCGGGAACTCCGCCAAGGTGGCGGTCGGGCAGATCGTCCTCGCCATGGGATCACCGCTCGGGCTGTCGTCCAGCGTCACCCAGGGCATCGTCTCGGCGACCGGACGGACCGTCAGCGAGGGCGGCAGCGACGGCGGTGCCGGCGCGACCATCCCCAACATGGTCCAGACGTCCGCGGCCATCAACCCCGGCAACAGCGGCGGCGCCCTCGTCAACCTCGACGGCCAGGTCATCGGCATCCCGACGCTGGCCGCCACCGACCCCCGGATCGGCAGCGCGGCGCCCGGGATCGGGTTCGCGATCCCCGCGTCGATGGTGAAGACGGTCGCCGGTCAGATCATCGAGGAGGGCAAGGTCACCGACTCGGGCCGGGCCGCGCTCGGCATCACCGGCCGGACCGTCGTGGACGGCGCGTTCCAGGCCGCCGGGGTCGCGGTCGCCGAGGTCGAGGAGGGCGGGGCCGCGGACGAGGCCGGCCTCCGGGAGGGGGACGTGATCACGCAGCTGGGCGACACCCCGGTCACGACGATCACCTCGCTGTCCGAGGCGCTGGCGGGGATGAAGCCGGGCCAGAAGACGTCCGTGACCTACACGCGGAACGGCAGCGCCAAGACGGTGGACGTGACGCTGGGTGAGCAGTAGGGGCGCGGTGGGCGGGGGCTTCCCGGGAAACCCCCGCCCTGCCACTGCTACGCCTCCTCGGCCGCCTTCAGGCTCATCGGGCCGTAGATCTCGGTGGCGTCCTCGAACAGCCGGACCTGTTCCGCGCCGCCCGCGAGCAGGGGTTTCCAGTACTCACCGAGCCAGGACTCGGCGTCCCCCTGGGTCGTGAACTCCTCCGGCTCGACCGCGGGCTCGGTCTCCGCACCGTCGGACTTCTCGAATCGCCAGGTCCATGTCGCCATGTGAGCCTCCCGTGTTTGAGCCGTTACGAAGAGCACCCTAAGCGGTGGTCCGGGGTCTGCGGGCAGGTGGGGGCCCGCAGGGGTGCCATTGCGCGCGCTTGATCGACAGTGACCGGAGAGAATCGTTTCCGTGGAACTCACTCTGCTCGGTACCGGCGCCCCCAGCGGCCTTCCCCGTCCCGACTGTCCCTGTGCCGCCTGCGCAACCGCTGTCGCCTCGGAGGCCCGCGCCGCCACCTCGTTGCTCGTCGACGAGACGCTGTTGCTCGATCTCACGCCCGGGGCCGCCTTCGCCGCCGCCCGCAGCGGACATTCCCTCGCCGGTGTGCGGCAGGTCCTGCTGTCGCACCCCCACGACGGGCCCCCCGTCGAGGTCCCCGCCGGGGTTCCGCAGCCGGGGCGGGTGCCGGACGGGCGGGAGTTGGCGTTGTTGACGGGGCATCGGGTACGGGCCGTGGCGATGGATGCGCCGGGGACCGGGTACGCCGTGACCGGCCCCGACGGGCAGCGGCTGCTGTATCTGCCGCCGGGGGGCGCGCCCGCGGGGCTGGAGGAGAGCGCCGTCGAGCCGTACGACATGGTGCTCGCCGATGTCGTACGGCGACCGGACGCGCTGGCGCGGCTGCGGGCGGTGGGGGCGGTGGGACCCACGACCGATGTCGTCGCCGTGCATGTGGACCACGACGTGCCTCCCGGTGCCGAGTTGCGGCGGCGGCTGGCCGCGGCCGGGGCGCGGGCCGTGCCCGACGGGACGACCCTCGCCGTCGGCGCCTACGAGGACGTACCGGATGTGCCGCGGCGGACGCTGGTGCTGGGCGGGGCGCGGTCCGGGAAGTCGGTGGAGGCGGAGCGGCGGCTGGAGGCGTTTCCCGAGGTGCTGTACGTGGCCACCGGGGGGACGCGGAGCGGGGACACCGAGTGGGGCTCGCGGGTCGCCGCGCATCGGGAGCGGCGGCCGGGGTCGTGGCGTACGGCCGAGACGTGCGACCTGGTGCCGCTGCTGAAGGACGACGGGGCGCCGCTGCTGATCGACTGTCTGTCGCTGTGGCTGACGGACGCGATGGACGCGGTCGGGGCCTGGGACGACGTCGAGTGGGCCGGCGGTGGGGAGCGGGAACTGCGGGCGCGGGTGCGGGAGTTGACGGAGGCGGTGCGCGCGACACGGCGGACCGTGGTCGCCGTGTCCAACGAGGTCGGGTCCGGGATCGTGCCGGCCACGGCGTCCGGACGCCGGTACCGGGACGAACTCGGGCGCCTGAACACGGCGTTCGCGACCGAGTGCGAGCAGGTGCTGCTGGTGGTGGCGGGCCAGGCCCTGGTCCTACGAGGCTGAGGACGCCGACGCCACGTCACCCTGCCCGCCGGCGCCCCGACCGACGCCGGGCCCGGCATCCACACCTTGGCCGTGCCCGTCCCCGGCGATCGCGCCCTGAGCGGCCATGTCCTGCCCGTGCCCGTCCCCGGCGATCGCGTCGCGAGCGCCCACGTCACGGGCCCGGGTGTTCGTGGTCTTGCGGGCGATCACCCGGTACGTGCCCGCGAAGCGGGTGCCGGACAGGAGGAGGGACAGGGTGTGGTCCAGGGCTCGGGCGGCCGGCAGCAGCGGGGTCAGGTTCGGGGGCAGCGCGGTCGCCACGCGGGGCGGGATGTGCGCGGATCTGCGGGACGTGGTGACGATCGTGCAGCCGTGGGACTCCAGTAGGGGCCGGGGGTCGTCGGGGGACTCCACGAGGAGGTGGCCGCCGGGGCGCAGGGCGGCGAGGGCGGCCCGGAGTTCCGCGGGGTCGGCCGGCCGGTTCAGGAGGCTGACGACGTCGTAGCGGGCGCGCAGGTGCGCGGCGAGGTGCGGGTCCGTCAGGGCGCCCCGGTACCCCTCCTCCAGGCGTTCGACGGCCTGGGCGTGCAGGACGCGGGGCGTGGGGTCGACGCCGTCGAAGGCGGTGTAGGGGAAGAACGTGCGGGCCGCCTCCGGGAAGTCCGCGTCCCCCGTCCCCACGTCCAGCCAGCTCTCCGGCTCCGGCAGCCACCGCAGCGCACGGGCGGTGGAGCGAAGTCGCCGTGGGGAAGGGGCGGTTGGTGCGGGCATGGGGCCTCCCGGGGCGCACGGCGATCCAGCACGGCAATTCGCTATAAAACGGAACGTATGGGATCGCGATCTTGGGTGCAACGACGTCATGGCCCCGTGGCGCCCCCGTGGCTCCCCCGTGTTCGATCAGGGCCGGTACTGTTCGGCGAATGAGCTCGCTTAATCTCGACGACTTCACCGATCTGATCGAGCGCCCCGACGGCGGGGTGCGTCGCGACGCAGAGGCGCGCCGGGAGCGTCAGATCGTGCCGCCCGGGGCGCTGGGCCGCCTCGACGACCTGGGTGAGTGGCTGGCCGCGGCGCAGTCGGCCGTGCCGGTACGGCCGGTCGAACGGCCGCGGGTCGTCCTGTTCGCCGGCGACCACGGGATCGCCTCGCAGGGGGTCTCCGGACGGCCCGCGGGCAGCGCCTCGGAGCTGGTGCGGGAGGTCCTGGAGGGCGGTCGTCCGGTGTCGATCCTCGCGCGGCGGCTCGGTGTGCCGGTGCGGGTCGTGGACATGGCGCTGGACTGCGATCCGGAGGGGCTGCCGGAGGAGGTCGTACGGCATCGGGTGCGGCGCGGGAGCGGTCGTATCGACGTCGAGGACGCGTTGACGCCGGAGGAGGCCGAGGCCGCGTTCCGGGCCGGGGTCGCGGTCGCCGACGAGGAGGCCGACTCCGGGACCGATCTCGTGGTGCTCGGCGATGTGAGCGTGGGCGGCACCACGGCGGCGGGCGTGCTGGTCGCCGCGCTGTGCGGGACCGACGCGTCCGTGGTGACCGGGCGCGGCGGGACCGGCATCGACGACCTGGCATGGATGCGCAAGTGCGCGGCGATCCGGGACGCCCTGCGGCGGGCGCGGCCGGTGCTCGGGGACCAGTTGCAGCTGCTGGCGACGGTCGGCGGGGCCGATCTCGCGGCGATCACGGGCTTCCTGCTCCAGAGCGCGGTGCGCAAGCTGCCGGTCGTGCTGGACGGCGTGGTCGTGTCCGCGTGTGCGCTGGTGGGGCAGCGGATCGCGTTCCGGGCCCCGGACTGGTGGCTGGCCGGGCAGAACAGCGGGGAGCCGGGGCAGACGAAGGCGCTGGACCGGATGGCGCTGGAGCCGCTGCTCGACCACGGGGTGACGGTCGGCGAGGGGGCGGGCGGACTGCTGGCCCTGCCGCTGGTGCAGGCCGCCGCCGCGCTGGCCGCCGAGCTGCCGGAGAAGCCCGAGGCCCCCTCCGAGGAGCCGGAGGTCGAGGAGCCGGAGAAGGAGGAGTAGCCGGGTCCGGCCGGTCGGGCACCGCCGGACCGGGTTCGGCCGGTCGGGCACCGCCGGGGTGCGTCGCCGTGGCTGAGCACCGCCACGGCGGACAAGCGGGGCAGGATCACCCTTCATGGGAGATGTCCTGGATTCCGGTACCCGTCGGCCGTCCACTACCGCCTCGCGGCGGGCCGCCGGGTTCGCCGTCTGGTACCTGCGGGTCGTCGCGTTCGTCAACTTCCTCAGCGCGGTGTGGGTGACGCTGGGGCAGGACGTGCGGCGGCACAACCAGGAGAACTACTTCACGCCGTATCTGCTGACGGCGGGCTTCGCCTCCGGGGTGTTCACGGCCTTCCTCGCCATCACCATGCGGCGGCGCAAGCGGGCCGCGTGGATCCTGAACCTGGTGCTCTCCGGGGCGTTCCTCGCGCTGTTCGTCCTCGCGATGGCGTTCCCGGAGATCCGCCGGTACGCGCAGAACTGGATCTCGCTGGCCCTCACCGCCGCGTTCGTCGTCGCGCTGCTGGTCGGGCGGCGGGAGTTCTACGCCAAGGGCGACCGGTCGAACCCACGGCTCGCCGCGGCCGTCGCGGTGGGCGGACTCCTCGTGTCCTCGCTGCTCGCCGCGCTGCTGGTGACCGTCACCAACGAGGCGCCCGGCTCGTCGAGCTTCACCGAGCGGTGGTGGTACGGCACCCTGCGGCTGGTCTCCGTCGCCTCCGACGACTCCCGCTTCGACGGGATCGCCACGCCGAACTGGGTCGACGTCGCCATCAACGTGCTCAGCACGATCCTCGTCCTGGCCGTCTTCTACGCCGCCTTCCGCTCCCGGCGTGCCGTCGACCCGCTCACCGAGGACGACGAGCGGCGCCTGCGGGAGCTGCTGGACAAGCACGGGGAGCGGGACTCGCTCGGGTACTTCGCGCTGCGCCGGGAGAAGAGCGTGGTGTGGTCGCCGACCGGGAAGGCGGCCGTGACCTACCGGGTCGTCGGCGGGGTCTCGCTGGCCTCCGGCGATCCGATCGGGGACCCGGAGGCCTGGCCGGGGGCGATCGAGCCGTGGCTCGCCGAGGCGCGGGTGCACGGGTGGTTGCCGGCGGTGATGGGCGCGGGCGAGGACGCGGGGACGGTGTACGCGCGACACGGCCTGGACGCGCTGGAGCTGGGCGACGAGGCGATCGTCGAGATCGCGGAGTTCACCCTGGAGGGCCGGGCGATGCGGACCGTGCGGCAGGCGTACAACCGGGTCAAGCGGGCCGGGTACACGGTCCGGATCCGGCGCCACGAGGACATCCCCGCCGAGGAGATGGCGGCGCTCGTGCGGCGGGCCGACGACTGGCGGGACGGGGCCACCGAACGCGGGTTCAGCATGGCGCTGGGGCGGCTCGGGGACCCCGCGGACGGCCGGTGCGTGGCGCTGGAGTGCAGGGACGGCGACGGCGAGCTGAAAGCCGTGCTGTCCTTCGTGCCCTGGGGGCCGCACGGGCTGTCGCTCGACCTCATGCGCCGGGACCGCGACGCCGACAACGGCCTCATGGAGTTCATGGTCATCGAGCTCCTCAACCGGGCCCGGGAGATCGAGATCACCCAGGTCTCGCTCAACTTCGCCATGTTCCGTTCGGTCTTCGAACGTGGGGCACGGCTCGGTGCCGGGCCGGTGCTGCGGCTGTGGCGCTCGCTGCTCAGCTTCTTCTCCCGCTGGTGGCAGATCGAGTCGCTGTACCGGGCCAACGCCAAGTACCGGCCCATCTGGGAGCCGCGCTTCCTGCTCTTCGAGAAGAGCGCGGACCTGCCGCGCATCGGCCTCGCGTCGGCCCGCGCGGAGGGGTTCCTGGAGGTGCCGGGACTGCCGGGGTGGCTGCGGCGGCGGGAGCACCTGAGCACGCACAGATGAGGACCAGGGGATGAAGAGGATCGCCCAGTGGGCGCGCGCGGAGTGGGGGGCGCTGTACGGCACCGTGCGCGAGCCGCTGCGGCGGCGGAGGTGGCGGGCGGTCCCCCTGGCCCTGACGTCCGTGTGCCTGACGGCGGCCCTGCACCTCGTGCACAACCAGTCGTGGGGGTACGACTTCGTCCAGGACGTAGGTGCCGTACGCGCCGCGGATCCCCTGTGGCTCGCCCTCCTCCGCACCCCTCTCTCCCTCTTCGTGCCCGCGCTGGACCTGCCGGTGTGGGGGGCGCTGGCACAGATCCTGTTCGTGTTCGGGATCGCCGAGATCTGTCTGGGCCGGTGGCGGACGCTCACGCTGGCCTACGCGGCCACGCTCGCCGGGACGCTGTACGCGCGCGCGGGCATCTGGCTGGGCCCCGACAACCCCCTCGGCCTCCCCGCCTCGGACGCCCACGTCGTCGACACCGGCCCGTCAGCGGCCGTGGTCGGCCTCGCCGTCTTCCTCGGCCTGCGCTATGGCGCCCGGGTCACCACGGGTGCGGTGATCACGGCGATGCTGGTCGAGGTGGCGGCCAAGGAGAACCTGGCCGGCCGAGAACACCTGGCCGCCATCGCAGCGATGCTCGTCCTGTGCGGCTCCTCGACGGCACGGCGACGCCGGGGCGGGTCGGGTGGCGGGGCTGGTCTTCGCCCCAGGGCCGGATCCGGGGCCGGGACGGACGGCGAGGCTGGGGCCGACCACGAGGCGGGGGCCGGTCGCCGGGCCACAGCCGACCGCGAGGATCGGACCGACTCCCATGCTGAGACCGGAGCCGACTCCCAGGCCGGGGCCGACCGCGAGGCTCGGGCCGACGCCCGGGCTGGAGCCGGAGCCGAGTCCCGGACCGGGGCCGGGGCTGGGCCTGGCGGCGGATGCCGGGCCGGAGCCGACGGCGAGGCGGAGGCGGACCCCAGAACCGCAGCCCACTCCCGGGCCGGGGCCGACCGCGAGGCGCGGACCGACTCCCGGGCCGGGGTCGGCGGCGAGCCGCGGACCGACCGCGAAGCTGGGGGCGACTCCCGGGCCGGGGAGGGTGGTGGGGGCTGTTTTGGGCGGAGTGGGCGTCGGCGCGGGGGTGCGGGTGGGCACGGCGGTCCGGCGGCCGGGGCCGGGGAGTCGCCTCGGGGTGTCTGAGGTGGGCAGGCGGGCTCGGAGACGGTCGGTGGGGGTCAGGGGTCCAGGGGACGTACCGGGTCCGGTTTGCCTCCGAGGAGGTCCTGGAATTTTCGGCGGGGGCCCGACCAGCGTTTGTCGCGGCGGTAGGCGCGGAGCAGGGCGCGGGCCCTGGCGCGCGGGCGGTGGCGGTAGAAGCGGCGGGCATAGGGGGAGTCGGGACGGGCCAGGCGGATCAGTCCGATGAGGCCCACCAGCGGGACGATCACGCTGAAGATCGCCATCCGGGTCTTGCCCTTGAGCAGGACGACCATCGCGAAGAGGAAGTTGAGCACCACGCTGGAGATGACTCCGCCGCGGTCCTGCGCCTCGTCCTGCGTCACGTCGTTGACGCCGAACGGCGAGAACCCGGCGAGCACCAGCCCGACAAGAGCCGCGGTGAGGACGACGACCTCGACGCTCTTGCGGCCCTCCTCGCTCCAGTAGACGTCGTCGAGGTGCAGGATCAGCGCGAACTCGTCCAGCACCAGCCCCGCGCCGATCCCGAACACGACCGCGCACAGCGCCGCCCCGAAACCGTGCCGCCCGCTCGCGACCGCACCGAACCCGCCGACGACGGACAGCACGACACCGGGCACCACGTGGTGGATGTGCACCCCGCCGGTGCTGATGTTGCCGAAGGGCCCCTTGCCCGCCCGGATGAGCCGGGTCACGCACCGGGTGATCAGGAAGGTCAGCACGAACGCGGTCAACGCCAGCAGCAGCGGCAGCTTGCCGGGTTCGACGATGTTGCGGTGCAGCCAGTGGCCCATGGCCCCAGTCTCACGGGACCGGGGGCGGCCCGCCCTGCCACTGCGGCGTCCGGGCTACCCTGCGGACGTGTCCATGACCCCGCCACCCACCGACGGCCTCCGCTTCGCCTTCGGCACGCTCAGCGTGCTCCCCGTGAAGGTGACCCGCTGGGACCGCGAGGCGGCACGCGGCGGCATGCTGTGCGCTCCGCTGGTCGGACTGGTGCTGGGCGGCATCTCGGCCGCCCTGGGCCTGCTGCTGCTGTTCCTCGGCGCCTCCGAACCGCTCGCCGCGGTCGCCACGGTGGCCGTTCCGGCGGTCCTCACCCGGGGCCTGCACCTCGACGGCCTCGCGGACACGGCCGACGGCCTGGGCAGCGGCAAGCCGGCCGAGGACGCCCTGCGGATCATGAAGCAGTCCGACATCGGCCCGTTCGGCGTGATCACCCTCGTCCTCGTCCTGCTCGCCCAGACCGCGGCGCTGACCCAGGTGTACGGCGACTCCTGGGCCCGGGGCGCGGTCGCCGCCGTGGTCTCGGCGACCGCGGCCCGCCTGGCCCTGACCCTGGCCGCCCGCGCCGGCGTCCCGGCGGCCCGTCCGGAGGGCCTGGGAGCGGCGGTGGCGGGAGTGGTCCCGCTCCGCGGCGCCGCACTGGTGGCCGCCGCGGTGACGCTGGCGGCGGCCGCGGCGGGCGCGCTCTTCGGGTCGTACGACGTCGTCCGCACGGTCCTCGCGGTCGCCGCCGCCGTGGCAGCGGCCGAACTCCTGCTGCGGCACTGCACCCGCCGATTCGGCGGGGTGACCGGCGATGTGTTCGGGGGGCTCGCGGAGACGGCGGCGACGGCGGCGCTGGTGATCCTTTCGATGACCTTCTAGCAAGCCCCCGACCTTCTAACAGGCCTCGCGCCACACCCCGAGCTCGTACTTCTTCAGCATCGAACTCAGCCTCAGGCGGCGGGACTCGGCGCAGAAGCGGCTGGTGGGCAGTTCGTACTCGACGTGGAAGACCGCCTTGTCCGCCGCGATGAACGGCTTCATGTCCCCGCACTCGTCGTACTGCGCGCACTGTTCGTTGACCGCGAAGTCGAAGTCCCCGACCAGGTCGGGTATCTGGTCGAGGTCGTTCTTCAACCCGACCGCCATGCCCCGCTCATGGGCCAGCCTCGCGATCAGGCGGTTGTAGCGCAGCTGGTCCGCCGCTGTGAGCTGGAAGCCCGTGCGGTTCTTGTAGCCGTCCATGTTGTCCGGCTCCACCGCGTCGAAGCCCTTGTCGCGGCACATGTCGAGGCGGTCCGCCATCAGGGGTTCGAGGACGTCCGTGGCCCGGATGTCGAGCCAGCGTTCGCCCTCCCAGCCGTTGCCGCGCCCGATCACCGACTTCGGGAACTTCCCGGCGTCGGGCCGCCAGTCCTCCCAGGCGCCGGTGGACAGGTAGCAGATGACCTTGCGGCCCTTGTCGTGCAGGGCGGACACCACCGCCCCGGACTGGTCGAAGCCGTCGATGTCGTAGACCGGCACGTCGACGGAGGTGTCGATCCGGCCGGTCAGCTGCCACTGCCAGGCGGTTCCGGGGCGGGGCCGCCATCGGGCGTCACCGGACCCGGTGTCGGACGCGGTCGAGCAGCCCGCTGTCAGGAGGAGCAGGGCGACGAGCAGGAAAGGGCGCTTCAAGGACTGGCTCCAGGGCATGCGGAACGATCGGCGGCCGACCCGAGCGTAGGCTCTTCCCGGGTGGTCGCCGACAGGGGTGAAGGCCCCGATCGGGACCCGTGTTCGGACACGAAATAGGGTCGGCCGTCGGGCCCGGTCGACCCACCCGCTCGACTCATGCGAACTTCACATCGGAAGCGAGAATTCACCACCGTGACTGCTCTGACTCTCAGCACCTCCGCGGCGCCCGGCCTGCGGGCCGACGCGATCGTGATCGGTGTCGCCAAGGGCACTGCGTCTGGGTCTGGGGACCTGGTCGTGGCGCCGGGCGCCGAATCCGTGGACAAGGCCTACGACGGCAAGCTCGCCGGCGTCCTGGAGACCCTCGGTGCCTCCGGCGCCGAGGGCGAGGTGACGAAGCTGCCCTCGCCCTCCGGCCTCAAGGCCCCGCTCGTGGTGGCGGTCGGCCTGGGCGCCGAGCCCGAGAAGGACTCCTCGTTCGCCGCGGAGACCCTGCGCAAGGCCGCCGGTGTCGCCGCCCGCACGCTGACGGGTTCGAAGAAGGCCGTGTTCGCGCTGCCGCTGGGTGACGCCGCCGACCTCGGCGCGGTCGCCGAGGGCGTGCTGCTCGGGGCGTACTCCTTCGACGCCTACAAGGAGAGCGGCAAGGACCCCAGGGCGAAGAACGGCAAGGCGCCGCTGGCCGAGGCCGCGCTGCTGGGCGGCAAGCCGCGGGACGCCGCGTACAAGGCCGCGCTGGCCCGCGCCGTCGCGGTCTCCGAGGAGCTCAACCGGGCCCGCGACCTCATCAACATGCCGCCGAACGACCTGAACCCCGAGGCCTTCGCCGCGATCGTGCAGGCGGCGGGCAAGGAGCACGGGCTCAAGGTGCAGGTGCTCGACGTGAAGGCCCTGGAGAAGGGCGGCTACGGCGGCATCCTCGGCGTCGGCGCGGGGTCGGCGTCGGGGCCGCGGCTGGTGAAGCTGTCGTACACCTCGTCGAAGGCGAAGAAGCACCTCGCGCTGGTCGGCAAGGGGATCACCTACGACTCGGGCGGCATCTCGCTGAAGCCGGCGGGTCACAACGAGACGATGAAGTGCGACATGAGCGGGGCGGCGGCGGTCTTCGCGGCCGTGGTCTCGGCGGCGCGGCTGGGTCTCGAGGTCAATGTGACCGGGTGGCTGGCGCTGGCCGAGAACATGCCGTCGGGGTCCGCGACGCGGCCGGGTGACGTGCTGCGGATGTACAGCGGCAAGACGGTGGAGGTGCTCAACACCGACGCCGAGGGCCGGCTGGTGCTCGCGGACGCGCTGTGGGCGGCGTCGGCGGAGAAGCCGGACGCGATCGTGGACGTGGCGACGCTGACCGGGGCGATGATGCTGGCGCTGGGCAGCCGGACGTTCGGGATCATGGCCAACGACGACGCGTTCCGTACGGCGGTGTACGAGGCCGCGGAGGAGGTGGGCGAGCCTTCCTGGCCGATGCCGCTGCCGGAGCACCTGCGCAAGGGGATGGACTCCCCGACCGCCGACATCGCGAACATGGGTGAGCGGATGGGCGGCGGGCTGGTCGCGGGGCTGTTCCTGCGGGAGTTCGTGGGCGAGGGGATCTCCTGGGCGCACCTCGACATCGCGGGGCCGGCGTTCAACGACGGCGGGCCGTTCGGGTACACGCCGAAGGGTGGGACGGGGTCCGCCGTGCGTACGCTGGTGCGGCTGGCCGAGTTGACTGCCTCGGGTGACCTGGGCTGATGCTCGCCTGACAGCTCGGCTCTTGAGGGGCGTGGGCGACTGCGGGCCGGTTGTGGCTCGCCGCGCAGTTCCCCGCGCCCCTGGGTGTCTCACCGGAGCTGTCCTTCTCATGTGAGCGTGTGGTGTCTCACACCCCGGCCCGGCGTCTCGTTCGGTGCTGACAAGTGCGAAGATGGGGCTCGGCAGGACAGGGCCCCCACCACAGGGCCGAAGAAAGAGCGGCCGGACACCAGCCGCCGACCGGTCACCGCTGACCGGCGTGGCGCACATGCATGGAGGACGTGACGTGGCGAACGACGCCAGCACCGTTTTCGACCTAGTGATCCTCGGCGGTGGTAGTGGCGGTTACGCCGCGGCCCTGCGCGGGGCGCAGCTGGGCCTGGACGTCGCCCTGATCGAGAAGGACAAGGTCGGCGGCACCTGCCTGCACCGAGGGTGCATCCCCACCAAGGCCCTGCTGCACGCGGGCGAGATCGCCGACCAGGCCCGCGAGAGCGAGCAGTTCGGTGTGAAGACCACCTTCGAGGGCATCGACATCGCCGGGGTGCACAAGTACAAGGACGGCGTGATCGCCGGTCTGTACAAGGGCCTCCAGGGGCTCGTCGCCTCCCGGAAGGTCACCTACATCGAGGGTGAGGGGCGGCTCTCCTCCCCGACCTCCGTCGACGTGAACGGCCGGCGCGTCCAGGGCCGCCACATCCTGCTCGCGACCGGCTCCGTGCCGAAGTCGCTGCCGGGCCTGGAGATCGACGGCAACCGCATCATCTCCTCGGACCACGCCCTCGTCCTCGACCGGGTGCCGAAGTCCGCGATCGTCCTCGGCGGCGGTGTCATCGGCGTCGAGTTCGCCTCCGCCTGGAAGTCCTTCGGGACCGACATCACCATCATCGAGGGCCTCAAGCACCTCGCCCCCCTCGAGGACGAGAACTCCTCCAAGCTTCTTGAGCGCGCGTTCCGCAAGCGCGGGATCAAGTTCAACCTGGGCACCTTCTTCCAGAAGGCCGAGTACACCCAGGACGGTGTCAAGGTCACCCTCGCCGACGGCAAGGAGTTCGAGGCCGAGCTGCTGCTGGTGGCCGTCGGCCGCGGGCCCGTCTCCGCCGGTCTCGGCTACGAGGAGCAGGGCGTCGCGATGGACCGCGGCTACGTCCTGGTCGACGAGTACATGCGCACCAACGTCCCGACCATCTCCGCCGTCGGTGACCTGGTCCCGACGCTCCAGCTCGCGCACGTCGGCTTCGCCGAGGGCATCCTGGTGGCGGAGCGTCTGGCCGGTCTCAAGACCGTTCCGATCGACTACGACGGTGTCCCGCGGGTGACGTACTGCCACCCCGAGGTCGCCTCCGTGGGCATCACCGAGGCCAAGGCCAAGGAGATCTACGGCGCGGACAAGGTCGTCGCTCTGAAGTACAACCTGGCGGGCAACGGCAAGAGCAAGATCCTCAACACCGCGGGCGAGATCAAGCTCGTCCAGGTGAAGGACGGTGCCGTGGTCGGCGTCCACATGGTCGGCGACCGCATGGGCGAGCAGGTCGGCGAGGCCCAGCTGATCTACAACTGGGAAGCGCTGCCGGCCGAGGTCGCCCAGCTCATCCACGCCCACCCGACGCAGAACGAGGCGCTCGGCGAAGCGCACCTGGCCCTCGCGGGCAAGCCGCTGCACGCGCACGACTGACCCTCGGTCGACGAAGCGACGACACAGACTTCCGCAATTCGTAAGGAGCAACCGAAACCATGGCGGTTTCCGTAACCCTTCCGGCGCTCGGCGAGAGCGTCACCGAGGGCACCGTCACCCGCTGGCTGAAGGCCGAGGGTGAGCGCGTAGAGGCCGACGAGCCGCTGCTCGAGGTCTCGACCGACAAGGTCGACACCGAGATCCCCTCCCCCGCCGCCGGCGTCCTGGCCTCCATCAAGGTCGCCGAGGACGAGACGGTCGAGGTCGGTGCCGAGCTGGCCGTGATCGACGACGGCACCGGCGCCCCCGCCGCTGCCCCGGCCCCGGCCGCCGAGCCGGTCGCCGAGCCCGCCCCGGAGCCGGCCGCGGCCGCTCCGTCCACCGAGCAGGCCGCCCCGGCGCCCGCTCCCACCGCCGAGGCCGCTTCCGGCGGCGGCTCCGCCGAGGGCACGGACGTCGTCCTGCCCGCGCTCGGCGAGTCCGTCACCGAGGGCACCGTGACCCGGTGGCTGAAGGAGGTCGGCGAGGAGGTCGCGGAGGACGAGCCCCTGCTCGAGGTCTCCACCGACAAGGTCGACACCGAGATCCCCTCCCCCGCCGCCGGTGTGCTGCTGGAGATCGTGGTCGGCGAGGACGAGACCGCCGAGGTCGGCGCCAAGCTCGCCGTCATCGGTGCCCCGGGCGCGGCTCCGGCCGCTGCCCCGGCCCCCGCCGCCCCCGCCCCGGCGCCCGCTGCTGAGGCACCTGCGCCCGCTCCGGCTCCCGCCCCCGCGGCTCCGGCTCCCGCCCCGGCCCCCGCTCCGGCTCCGGCTCCGGCTCCGGCTCCGGCTCCGGTCCAGGCCGCTGCCCCCGCCCCGGCGCCCGCGCCGGCCGCTCCGGCTCCCGTCACCCCGGCCCCGGCTCCCGCCGCGACCTCCGGTGACGACGGCGCCTACGTGACCCCGCTGGTCCGCAAGCTCGCCGCCGAGAACGGCGTCGACCTGGCGAGCGTCAAGGGCACCGGCGTCGGCGGTCGTATCCGCAAGCAGGATGTCGTCGCCGCCGCCGAGGCCGCGAAGGCCGCCGCCGCTGCTCCGGCTCCGGCCGCCGCTGCCGCTCCGGCCCCCGCCGCCAAGAAGGCGCCGTCCCTGGAGGCCTCCCCCCTCCGTGGCCAGACCGTCAAGATGCCGCGCATCCGCAAGGTCATCGGCGACAACATGGTCAAGGCGCTGCACGAGCAGGCGCAGCTGTCCTCGGTCGTCGAGGTCGACGTCACCCGTCTGATGAAGCTGCGCGCCCGCGCCAAGGACGCGTTCGCGGCCCGTGAGGGCGTCAAGCTCTCCCCGATGCCGTTCTTCGTCAAGGCCGCGGCCCAGGCGCTGAAGGCGCACGCGCCGATCAACGCCAAGATCAACGAGGGCGAAGGCACGATCACCTACTTCGACACCGAGAACATCGGTATCGCGGTGGACTCCGAGAAGGGCCTGATGACCCCGGTCATCAAGCACGCGGGCGACCTCAACATCGCCGGCATCGCGAAGGCCACGGCGGACCTCGCCGGCAAGGTCCGCGCCAACAAGATCACGCCCGACGAGCTGTCCGGCGCGACCTTCACCATCTCCAACACCGGTTCGCGCGGTGCGCTCTTCGACACGATCATCGTGCCGCCGGGCCAGGTCGCGATCCTCGGCATCGGTGCCACGGTCAAGCGGCCGGCGGTCATCGAGACCGAGGAGGGCACGGTCATCGGCGTCCGCGACATGACCTACCTGACCCTCTCCTACGACCACCGTCTGGTGGACGGCGCCGACGCGGCCCGTTACCTGACCGCGGTCAAGGCGATCCTGGAGGCGGGCGAGTTCGAGGTCGAGCTCGGCCTGTAAGGCACGTCGCTCGTACGGTGCCCCCGTCCGGTTTCCGGGCGGGGGCACCGGTGTGTTCTCACCGGGGCGTGAGCTGCCGGTCCGACCAGCCCCACAGCTCCTCCACCCACACGTTGGGGATGGACAGCCTGGGCGCGGGCGTGAGGTGCTTCGTCCGGTACGCCTTCAGGACGTCGTACGTCGCGTCCAGGCAGTCGCGTGAAGTGAGCTTGCCGGTCCTCGGGTCCACGCCGACGAGGAACCCGCGCGCCTCGACCGTACGGATCATGGCGCGGGCGCCGCTCACGTCGTGCGTCGGGGATTTCGTGCAGCGGTAGCGGCTGTAGGGGTGCTCGGACGTGCCGGGGTAGTGGGCGTCGGTGGACATCTCGCTGAGCATGCGGTCGTACGACCCCTGCGCGTGCCAGGCCCCGATGTCGCCGCCCGGCGGGGTGTACAGCTTGCCGCTGGGGTTCTCGACGGCGCCGTAGACCCAGCGGCCGGTGCCCGGGACCTTGAAGCCCCAGCCGACGTGCCCGAACTTCTGTGCCCCGTCCGGCTTGACGAAGACGCAGGCCGCGCCGCTGCCGCCGGCCGCGCCCGCCATCCCCGTGATCGCTCGCGAGCTGCTCGGTGTCGGCTCCGCGCTGCTCGGTGCCGGCTCCGCCGTCGCCCGTGCGGCCGGCTGTCCGCAGCCCGCCACGGCGACGATCGCGCCGATCACCGCCGCCCCGGCCAGTCCCCGTCGTCCCCCGATGTGCATGCCGTCCCCCCTGTGGTGCGAAGGGGCGCCCCGCGTGGGAACCCCTGACCAACGCGACACACCGGGAAAGCCGTGGGGTTCCGTGACTTGACAGAACTCGTGCGGCTGGGAGCGTGTAAGCCTCGTCTCACCTGCATGAAAGCGCCCCCGTGCGCCCCTCCCGGACGGGCCCCCGGCCTTATTGTCTTTACGTCAAACGCCCTTAAGGAGCTCTCATGACCGCGCCCGTCGTCCACTCGCTGCGCGAACAGATCCGCGAGCACATCGTGGAGGGGATCGTCAGCGGGCGCTGGCAGCCGGGCGAGCGGATCGTGGAACGCCGTATCGCGACCGAGCTGGAGGTCAGCCAGACGCCGGTGCGGGAGGCGCTGCGCGAGCTGGAGTCGCTGCGGCTGATCGAGTCGGCGCCGAACAAGGGCGTGCGGGTGCGGAACCTGACGGCGGCCGACCTGGAGGAGAGCTACCCGGTCCGGGCCGGGCTGGAGGCGATCGCCGCGGAGCTGGCGGCGGAGCGGCTGGCGCAGGACTGCTCGGCGCTGGAACCGCATGTCGCCGCGCTGTACGAGGCCGACCGGGACTCGGACGGCACCGGGCAGGTGCGGCACACGGTCGGCTTCCACCGCGAACTGGTGCGCGCGGCCGGCAACTCGGTGCTGCTGCACACCTGGGAGGGCCTGGGCATCGAGGTCTTCACCGCGCTGTCGATCCGCTGGCTGGGGACGGTCCAGCAGTCGTACGCGGAGGAGCACGAGGAGCTGGTGGCGGCCTTCAAGCGGCGGGACCCGCGGATCCCGGAGATCGTGAAGGCGCATGTCCTCGGGTGCGCTCCGCGCGCCTGACGCAGTCGAGCGCACCCGCGCTCACCTGCGGAAACCCCTCAAAAACAGGGCACCCGGTGTCTCCATCGGAGGCACCCCGTGCCTACTTTCTCGATATCGAGAAGTTTTGCCCGGGAACCCTTTGATCGATCATCGATCAGCGAGTTATTGTCGCCGACGGGCCCTTACCGGGGCCCTCCGCCCTGTCCTGCCAAAGACCAAGGGCACCCCCGAAACCCTGCCTGATTGAGGGAACCCCCTTCGACTGAGGAAGGCGGCGACATGACCGACCCCCACGCCATCCAGCCCAGCGAGCTCGACCAGCTCCCCGACCGGGACCCCGAGGAGACCGCCGAATGGCAGGCCTCCCTGGACGCGGTCGCCAAGGCGGCCGGCCCGCACCGCGCCGCGTACCTGATGCGCCGCACGCTGGAGAGGGCGGAGGGCAACGGCATCGCGCTGCCGAAGCTCCTCGAGACCGACTACGTCAACACCATCCCCACCGCCGCCGAGCCGGACCTGCCCGGTGACCCGGCGATGGAGGCCCGCATCACCGCGTGGAACCGCTGGAACGCGGCCGCGATGGTCACCCGCGGCTCCAAATACGGCGTCGGCGGCCACATCGCCACCTTCGCCTCCGCGGCCTGGCTCTACGAGACGGGCTTCAACCACTTCTTCAAGGGCAAGGAGGCCGACGGGTCCGGCGACCAGCTCTACATCCAGGGCCACGCCTCCCCCGGCATCTACGCCCGCGCCTTCCTCGACGGCCGGCTGGACGAGCACCACCTCGACCACTTCCGCCGCGAGTCCGGCGGCAACGGCCTCCCGTCGTACCCGCACCCCCGCCGCCTGCCCTGGCTGTGGGAGTTCCCGACGGTCTCCATGGGCCTCGGCCCGCTCTCCGCGATCTACCAGGCGCGCTTCAACCGCTATCTGACCAACCGCGGCATCAAGGACGTCTCCGCGTCCCACGTCTGGGCCTTCCTCGGCGACGGCGAGATGGACGAGCCGGAGTCCACGGCGGCCCTCGCGCTCGCCTCCCGCGAGGGTCTGGACAACCTGACCTTCGTCATCAACTGCAACCTCCAGCGCCTCGACGGCCCGGTCCGCGCGAACTTCAAGATCGTGCAGGAGCTGGAGGCCCAGTTCCGCGGCGCCGGCTGGAACGTCATCAAGACGCTGTGGGGCAACGCCTGGGACGAGCTGTTCCGCCTCGACACCACGGGCGCCCTCGTACGGCGGCTCCGCGAGGTACCGGACGCGCAGGTGCAGACGTACCAGACGCGCGACGCGGCCTACATCCGCCAGGACTTCTTCGGCAAGGACCCGGCGCTCGCCGAGATGGCGAAGCTGCTGTCCGACGACAAGATCCTCGAGTGCTTCCACTTCTCGCGCGGTGGTCACGAGGCGCGCAAGGTGTACGCCGCCTACAAGGCCGCCGTCGAGTTCAAGGGCGCGCCGACCGTGATCCTGGCCCAGACGGTCAAGGGCCACACCCTCGGCGAGGGCTTCGCGTCGAAGAACGCCAACCACCAGATGAAGAAGCTCTCGGTGGACGAGTTCAAGAACATGCGCGACCTGCTCGAACTGCCCATCAAGGACAGCGACTTCGTCGACGGCGTGGTCCCCTACGGCCACCCGGGCGCCGACTCCCCCGAGGTCCGCTACCTCCAGGAGCGCCGGGCCGCCCTCGGTGGCCCCGCCCCGGCCCGCCGCGTCCACCCGGTGGCCCCGCTGCCCGCCCCCGCCGAGAAGGCGTTCGCCTCCTTCGACAAGGGCTCCGGCTCGCAGAACGTCGCCACCACCATGGCCTTCGTCCGCCTGATCAAGGACCTGGTCCGCGACAAGGAGACGGGCAAGCGCTGGGTGCCGATCGTCCCCGACGAGGCGCGCACCTTCGGCATGGAGAGCCTCTTCCCGTCCCTGGGCATCTACTCCCCCAAGGGCCAGACGTACGAGCCGGTCGACCGCGACCAGCTGATGTACTACAAGGAGGCCAAGAACGGCCAGATCCTCAACGAGGGGATCACCGAGGCCGGTTCGATGGCCGACTTCATCGCCGCTTCGACGTCGTACGCGACGCACGGCGAGGCGATGATCCCGTTCTACATCTTCTACTCGATGTTCGGCTGGCAGCGCACGGCCGACCAGATGTGGCAGCTCGGCGACCAGCTGGGCCGCGGCTTCCTGGTGGGTGCCACCGCGGGCCGCACCACGCTGACCGGCGAGGGCCTCCAGCACGCGGACGGGCACTCGCCGGTGATCGCGGCGACGAACCCGGCGGCGCTGACGTACGACCCGGCGTTCGCCTACGAGGTCGCCGCGATCGTGAAGGACGGCCTGCGCCGCATGTACGGCGAGGCGGCCCCGGGTGAGGACCCGAACGTCTTCTACTACCTGACGGTCTACAACGAGCCGCTCCCGCAGCCGGCGAAGCCCTCGGGCCTCGGCATCGACGAGGGCATCGTCAAGGGCCTGTACCGCTTCAACACCGCGGAGTCCGCGGGCCTGTCCCCGGTCGCGAACGCCCCCCGCATCCAGCTGCTGGGCTCCGGCACCGCGATCCACTGGGTGCTCAAGGCGCAGCGGATGCTGGCCGAGGAGTGGGGCGTGGCCGCCGACGTGTGGTCCGCGACCTCCTTCACCGAGCTGCGCCGTGACGCGCTGGACGCCGACGCGGCCCTGCTGCGCGGCGAGGAGCGGGTGCCGTACGTCCGCCAGGCGCTGCACGGCGCCGAGGGCCCGGTGCTCGCGGTCTCCGACTACATGCGCCAGGTCCCGGACCAGATCGCGCAGTGGGTCGAGCAGGACTGGTCCTCGCTGGGCGCGGACGGCTTCGGCCTCTCCGACACCCGCGAGGACGCCCGCCGCCACTTCGGCGTCGACGCCGAGTCGGTCGTCGTCGCGGCGCTGGCCCAGCTGGCCCGCCGCGGCGAGGTCAAGGCGACGGCGGTGAAGGAAGCGCGGGAGAAGTACGGGCTGTAGGCGCCCGGGCTTCCATGCCTTCGACGAAGGGGTACGGCCACCGCCGTGCCCCTTCGCTGTCAGTGGGCCCCGGCATCATGGCCGTATGCGTGCTGCCCGACTCATCAAGATGGTGCTGTTGCTCCAGTCCCGGCCCTCCATGACCGCCGCCGAACTCGCGCGGGAGCTGGAGGTGTCGGAGCGGACCGTGACGCGGGACGCCCAGGCGCTGTCGGAGGCGGGGGTTCCGGTGTACGCCGACCGGGGGCGGGCCGGCGGGTACCGGCTGATCGGCGGGTACCGGACCCGGCTGACCGGGCTGGCCCGCGGTGAGGCCGAGGCGCTGTTCCTGTCCGGGGTGCCGGGCGCGCTGCGTGAGATGGGGCTGGAGGACGCGGCCTCCGCCGCCCGGCTGAAGGTGTCCGCCGCCCTCCTCCCCTCCCTGAGCGACGCCTCCCGTACGGCCGCCCAGCGCTTCCACCTCGACGCGCCGGGCTGGTTCACCGAGCCCAAGTCGCCGGAACTGCTGCCGGTCGTCGCCGAGGCGGTGTGGGACGACAGACGGGTCACCGCGCGCTACCGGGGTCAGGAGCGCGAGGTCGAGCGGGACCTGGAGCCGTACGGACTCGTCCTCAAGGCGGGGGTCTGGTACGTGTGCGCGCGGGTCGCGCAGGGCGGTTCCTTCCGGGTCTACCGGATCGACCGGTTCACGGCGGTGGAGGCCCGCGCCGACCGTTTCGTACGGGACGAGGAGTTCGACCTGCCCGGCTTCTGGGCGGAGCGGGCCGAGCAGTTCGCCCGGTCGATCCTGCGGGCCGAGGTGGTGGTACGGCTCTCCCCCGACGGGGTGCGGAGACTGCCGTACGCCGTCGATCCCGCCGCCGCCCGGGAGACACTGGCGGCCGCGGGCGGCCCGGACGGGGACGGTTGGCTGACCCTGACCCTCCCCGTGGAGTCCGAGCAGGTGGCCCACTCGCAGCTCATGGGGCTCGGACCGGAGGTGGAGGTGCTGGCGCCGCAGAGCCTGCGGGCGCGTTTCGTCGACGACGTGGCACGGCTGGGCCGCCTGTACGGGACATAACAATCCGCCACACTCCACGTGCGCCCCACGCTTGAAGGCCCGATGCTGGACCCGTGATGGACGAGACGGAGTTCTGGGAGCTGGTGGACGCCACCCGCGAGGCCGCCGAGGGTGACCCCGAGGAGCAGACCGACCTGCTCGTGAACCGGCTCCTCGCGCTGGACCCGGACATGGTCCTCGACTTCGCCCGTCACTTCGAGGCCCGCTTCAACCGCGCGTACACCTGGGACCTGTGGGGCGCAGCCTGGATCCTGCTGGACGGGGCGAGCGACGACGCCTTCGACTTCTTCCGGTGCTGGCTGATCGGCCAGGGGCGTGAGGTGTACGAGGGCGCGGTGCACGACCCCGACTCGCTCGCCGATCTCCTGGCCGACTTCGACGAGGAGATCGACGGCGACGGCGAGGAGCTGGGGTACGCGGCCGACGAGGCCTACGAGCAGCTCACCGGGACGGTCGCTCCCGACCTGGGCATTCCGCCGGCGCCCTCCGAGCCGCTGGGCGCGCCGGTCGACCTGGAGAACGACCGGGTGCTGGCGGAGCGGTATCCCAAGTTGTGGGAGCGGTTCAGGGGTTGAGGGCGGTTCAGGGGTTGAGGGCGGCTCAGGCTGCCGTTGTCCGGCGCCGGGTCGGGTCCGTCGGCAGGTAGGCCTGGCTCTGGTCGGCCTTCACCGAGTGGTGCAGGGGGGCCGCGTTGGCCTGGTCGAGGGCGGACGCGGTGACGGCGGCGGGGCCGAGGACCACCGTCGCGACCGCGCAGACGACGGTCCAGACCCGCTTGTTGCTCCTGTTGGTGCTGCTCATGATCCCCACCTCCGGTCGGCTTCTGGGACGACCGTAGGGCGCGGAGATCTCAGGGCCCTGCGGGAGGGCTGTGGCGTTCCTGTGAGGCCTGGTGTCGGGTCTCGTGCCGGGGCTCACGGGCGGCCCTGGAGGCGGGCGGCCGTCTGTCGGATCTCGGGGAGCCGTGCCCTGAGGGCGGCGCCGGGGCAGGTCGTCATGTAGCCGTCGTCGTGGCCGGCGAGGGCGGGGAGACGGACGGTGGTGCCGGCGGGGTAGCGGCTGAGGCTGTTGCTGGAGGTCAGCCGGACGGTGGCGCGGGGGTCGATTCCGGCCAGACCGAGCTTCCAGGCGGCGAGGGCGGCGATCGCGTCGGTCATGGCGCGGGGGACGGGGACGCCGGCGGTGAAGGTGCCGAGGGCGGCGATGCCGGCGGTGCGGTGGTTGAAGCCCTGGGTGTGGGCGCCGGTGACGGGACGGTCGACGCCGCCGGCCCGGCCCTCGTAGATGGTGCCGCAGCGGTCCACGAGGAAGTTGTAGCCGATGTCGTCCCAGTCGCGGTTGCCGGTCTGGCCGGCGGCGAGGTAGCGGATGATGCGGGGTGCGTCGGCGCAGTCGTAGGTGTTGGGCGAGTCGGTGTGATGGACGAACACGGCGACGACCTTGTCGTCGTAGCGCGGGACGGGCGGGGTACGGGCGGTGCCGTTCGCCTCACCGTCCCCCCGCGCCCAGACGTCCCGCGGCACGATGTGCGGCCGGGCCGCGGAGTACGTGACGACACCGGGCCGGAGCACGGCAGCGCGGCGCGCGTCCTTGTCGCCCACATCGCTCCCGAGCCCCCGAACACACAGCACCAGCACGAGAACCCCCACGAGCCCCGGCAACACACAGACGAGCCCCAACCGAAGGGCCCGGGGCAGCCCACGCCACCACAGGGCCACGCCCGACACGGAGACGGTGGCGCCGGGGGGAGGCAGGGGCTTCGCGGAGCCTGCGGGTACGGGTTGGGGGTCGGCAGCGGCCGAGGGCTCGGGGGGCGTGGAATCTGCGGGGGGTGGGGGTTCGGCGGGGGGTGGGGGTTCGGCTGGAGCCGCAGACGCCGGGGGCGCAGGATCGGCGGAGGCTGGCACGGGGGCAGGTTCGGCCGGATCCGCAGGCTCGGAGGGCCTGGAATCTGCGGGGGACGCGGGTATGGCTGGAGCCGCAGACGCGGGGGGCGCAGGATCGGCGGAGGCCGCCGACACGCGGCTGGGATCGGCCGGAGCCGCAGGCTTGGGGGCGGGATCGGCCGGAGCCGCAGGTATGGGTGGGGACCCGGGTGCGGGAAGGGCCCCAGGGGCGGCAGCGGGCGCGGGCCTGATCGGCGCGGTGGTCTCTGGGGCAGCCCCAGCTCCAGCCCCAGCCCCAGCCCCAGCCCCAGGTCCAGCTCCAGGGGGCGTAGAGCCGGCGGACGTCTCGGGGCGCGGGAAAGTCTTGGGAGCGGCGGATGAGGCCTGGTCGCGGCTCGGCGCCGGGCGGAAGCGGTGGGTGAGGTGGGTGAGGGCTGCTTTGCGTATGCGTGCCGCGTCGGCGCGTAGGCGCTCCGCCTCGGCGCGCAGTCGCACCGCGTCGCGTATGCGCGCCACGTCGCCTATTCGGGGTGCTCGGCGCCTTCGCGGGCCTCTCGGTCTTCGGACACGCATGACTCCCACTGTCGGCCGGATCCGTTCCGTCCGCGATGTGTGGTGTGCCACCCGGTGGAACCATCATCCTGGTCCGCGACGTTTTCCCAGGTGCACGCACACGTGGCCGGTTCCGGGCGGCACGCGCGCGCGTAGCTGATCACTGGACGCTTCGCCTGCGTACTGAAGGTTCCAAAGAGAAGGGCGGCTCCGTGGACGTGCTCGACATCCTGCTGATGCTGGTGATCGCCGCCTACGCGGCCTCCGGCTACCGGCGCGGCCTGGTGGCCGGCTGTGTCTCGCTCGCCGGCTTCGTCGGCGGCGCGATCGTGGGCGTGTGGGTGCTGCCGTGGATGATGGACCTGGTCACCCCGGGCAGCACCGCGGCGACGGTGACCGCGGTGCTGACTGTGCTGGCCCCGGCCGCCGTGGGCCACGAACTGGCGGGCCGGCTGGCGCTGCGGCTCAGGAGGGAACTGGACCAGGGGCCGCTCAGGGTCGCCGACGGCATCGGCGGCGCCGTGGCCAACTCGGTCGCCGTGCTCATCGTCGCCTGGGTCGCCGCGAGCGTCCTCGGCGCCTCCTCGTCCCCGCTGGTCACCACCGCCATCCGGGACTCCGCGCTGCTCGGCGCCGTACAGGACTCCATGCCGGACACCACCCCCTCGTGGTTCTCCCGGGCCACCTCCGCGCTCACCGAGGCGGGTTTCCCGCAGGTCTTCAACCCGTTCGAGAACGAGTCCACCGCCGAGGTCGCCAAGCCCACCGGCGACAGCGTGACCGCCGCCGCCACCAACGCCGCCAAGCTCAGCACCGTGAAGATCGAGGGCGCCTCCGGCACCCAGGGCCGCGAGGGCAGCGGATTCGTGTACGCGCCGGAGCACGTGATGACCAACGCCCACGTGGTGGCCGGCATCGACGAGCCCAGCGTCCGGATCGGCGGGGTCGGGCAGCCGTACGACGCACGGGTCGTGCTGTTCGATCCGGACAAGGACGTGGCCGTGCTGTACGTCCCGGAGCTCCGCGCCCCGGTCCTGCGCTTCGACGACAGTGCCGAGCGGGGCGACTCGGCGGTGGTGGCCGGCTATCCGCAGGACGGCGACCTGAACCTCCAGGCGGCCACGGTCGCGGGCCGGGTGAAGGCGAACGGCCAGAACATCTACAGCGACGCCACCGTCACCCGCGAGATCTACTCGATCCGCTCGACCGTCCGCCCCGGCAACTCCGGCGGCCCCCTGCTGACCACCTCCGGCCGGGTCTACGGCGTGGTCTTCGCCCGCTCCACCTCCGACGACGAGACGGGCTACGTGCTGACCGCCGACGAGGTCGCCGGTGACGCCGAGAAGGCGGCGACCGCCACGGCACCGGTGGACACGGGCGAGCTGGTCACGTCGTAGCGCCACGGGCTGCCGGATGATGGGGCCACGGTCCCGCAAGGCACCCCGGAGGCTGACGTGCCCGTGTTCTTCCTGATCTCGCTGTTCGTGGCGGGGGTCGCGCTCCACCTGGTGGTGCGCAGACGCCGTACGACCGCCGCGGCCGACCAGGTGCTCAGAGACGGCGCCCCATGATCACGTCGTCGACGTACTCCCCCGCCAGCAGCCATTCCTCGGGCAGGATCCCCTCGACCGCGAAGCCCTCGGACTCGTAGAGCCTGCGGGCGGGCGTGTTGTGGCCGAGGACGCGCAGGGTGAGGCGGCGGGCGCCCCGGCGGCGGGCCTCCTCGGTGATCGCACGGATCAGGGCCCGGCCGACCCCGCGGCCACGGGCCTCGGCGCTGACGACGAAACCCTGGATCTGGCGCACATGGGCGTTCGCCTCGAGCCCGGTCGGGAAACCGAGACGGATGTACCCGAGGATGCGCCGGTCGGCCTCCGCGACGAGACAGTCGTCGGGGAGGTGGCGCTCGTCGAAGAACGGCCGGTACGGCGGCCGCTGTTCGGGCAGGACCTCGTGCAGGGGCGACCACTCGGCGCGGTCGAGGCGGGCCAGCTCCTCTTCGTCGTCGGGGAGGGCGAGGCGTATGGACAGTTGGGACATGGCGGCCACCCTACGGCGCGGCGGGTACCGGAACCAGACATCGCTTTTACGCACCCACCAGGCAGGATGAGGTCATGCAACATTCAAGAATCGCGGTGGCCGGGGCCTCCGGACTGATCGGCTCGGCCCTGGTGCGCTCCCTCACCGCGGACGGGCACGAGGTGGTGCGTCTGGTGCGCCGGGAGCCCCGGGACGACATGGAGGTCCGCTGGGCCCCCGAGGCCGGGCGGGTGGACACGGCCGGCCTCGCCGGCTGCGACGCCGTGGTCAATCTCGCCGGGGCGGGGGTCGGTTCGCGGCGCTGGACGGACGCGTACAAGAAGCGGATCCACGACAGCCGGGTGAACGGCACGACCGCCCTCGCCCAGGCCGTCGCCGTCCTCGACGAACCGCCGAAGGTCTTCGTGAACGGCAGCGCGATGGGCTATTACGGCGAGACCGGCGACCGGGTCGTCGACGAGAGCTCGCCCGCCGGGGAGGGCTTCCTGCCCGAGCTGTGCGTAGAGTGGGAGGGCGCGGCCGCTCCGGCCCAACAGGCCGGTGTACGGACCGTGTTCACCCGCACCGGGCTCGTGGTGGGCCGCGGGGGCGGGGCCTGGGGCAAGCTGTTCCCGCTGTTCCAGGCGGGGCTCGGCGGACGGATGGGCGACGGCGGCCAGTACTGGTCGTTCATCGCGCTGCACGACGCAGTGGCCGCGATCCGGTACCTGTTGGAGACCGACGGGTTGTCCGGACCGTTCAACCTCACCGCTCCCGAACCCCTGACGAACCGTGAGATCACCGAGGCGATGGGCCGGGTGCTGCACCGGCCGACGCTCTTCCCCGTCCCCGCCCCGGTGCTGCGGGCCGTGCTCGGCGAGATGGCCGGTGATGTGCTGGGCAGCGCCCGGGTACGGCCGAAGCGGTTGCTGGAGTCGGGGTTCACGTTCGCGTTCCCGGACATCGAGGGGGCGATCCGGGCGGCCTGAAAAACACGCCGGACGCACGGCGCCTGAGGAACACGCCGGAAGCCCCTGTCGTCGTACGACCTCCTCGGCGACCGTCCGTGACGACATGCGACCGGCGTGCGACCGTGCCCTGTCGATGCGCGACTGTTCCTGACCGGTCCCGGCCCTACCCTCGACCCGAACTCGGGTATCCCCGGAGCCTGTTGGGGGCATCACGTCTCCACCGGCCGCGCAACCTCGAGGAGGGGCACGTGCTTGAGCCCGCGTACCAGGCGGACGTCGTGATCGTGGGAGCCGGGGTCGCCGGGCTCTCCGCGGCGCATCGGCTGACCAGCGCAGGAGTGACCGTCGCGGTGTTGGAGGCCGCCCCCTGGGCGGGCGGCCGCATGTCGACGGAGAAGGTCGACGGTTTCCGGCTCGACCGGATCGGACAGCTGCTGTCCACGGCGTATCCCGAACTACGTCTGACGCCCGGGCTCGACGGGCTCGTGCTGCGCCCCTTCGCGCCGGGGGTGCTGCTGCACGGCGACGGACGGCACCACCGGGTGGACGCTCCGGCGGGCGCCGGTGGCGCAAGGGGCGCACTGCACGCGGTGCGCGCCCTGGCGAGCGCCCCTCGGGGGGTGCCGGGGGCGCGCGGGGGCCCGGTGGCCGGGGCCGCGCCCAGGAGGGGGTTCAGGGTGCTGTCCGGCGCCGGTCAGGGGGCAGCGCCCCGGGCCGCTCGGGCGGGCGCGCCGCTCGGCGGGGCCGTCGACCAGGCGCGGCTGGGGGCCGCGCTCACCCGGCTCGCGAACGTGCCCGTCGACCGCCTCCTCGCCCGTCCCGAACTGCCCGCCGGACAGGCGCTCGCGGCGCGCGGGCTGCCCGCCCGCACGATCGACGGCTTTCTGCGCCCGCTGCTCGCCGCGCTGCTCTGCGACCCCGCGCTGACCACGTCCAGTCGGTGCGCCGACCTCGCGCTGCGGGCCTTCGCGGCCGGCCGCCTGTGTGTCCCCGAGGGGGGCGCCGAGATGCTCCCGGAACTGCTGGCACGCACGCTGCCCGCCGGGACCGTGCACACGGGGGTGCGGGTCACGTCCGTCGCGACGACCTCGGTGACGACGGCGGAGCACGGGGAGTTCCGGTGCCGGGCGGTGCTGCTGGCGACGGACGCGCGGGCCGCGGCGGAGCTGCTGCCGGGCCTGCGGGTGCCCGACGTCCATCCGGTGACGGTGGTCCACCACACGACGGACGAACCGCCGCGCACGGGTTCCGCGCTGCTGCTGGACGCCGACCGCGGCGGCCCGGTGGCCCACACGGCGGTGATCAGCGAGGTCGACCCGAGCCGGGCCCCCGCCGGGCGGGTACTGGTGTCGTCGACGGTCCTCGGACCGCCCCCGCCGGACCTCGACACCGCGGTCCGCACCCATCTCGCCCGCCTGTACGGCACGTCGACGCGGACCTGGGAGACATTGGCGGTCCACCACACCCGCGAAGCGGTCCCCGCCATGCGCCCCCCGCACGACCTGCGCCGCCCGGTCCGCCTCCTGGCCGGCCTCTACGTCTGCGGCGACCACCGCGACACGAGCACGGTCCAGGGAGCCCTGCACTCGGCCCACCGGGCGACGACAGCCATCCTCAAGGACCTTGGCGCGTCGGGCTCCCTGCACCGAGCAGACCCGACTCCGGCAGCCCAGGCGGCCTGACGGCCACCCCCCGCGCCCTTGAGGGGCGCGGGGAACTGCGCGATCAGCCACGACGGCGAGGCATTCGGCAACGGACCGTCGGAGTTACGGCGAGCCTCCTACTGAAGCGCAGCCACCTTGTCCCGATAGCTCCGAACCGGCGCAGCATCCTTGTACGGCTCCAACCGCCGCTCGAAGTCCCGCACATACTCCACCGCCCGCACCGACCGCATCTCCGCGGCCTGCCCGGCCGCCTCCGCCGCCAGCGAGCAGGCCTGGTCCAACTCCCCCAGCCCCAGCCGCGCGGAGGCCAGCACCACCCGGCAGAACAACCGGCTCCGCGCATACGCCGGCGCCCTCAACTGAAGCGAACGCTCGGCGTGTTGAGCCGCCGCCCGGAACTGCTGGAGATCCCGGTGGCAGTGCCCGAACTCGTCCGCCAGCTGTGCCTCGTCGAAGAACCGCGCCCAGTGCGGGACTTCGTCGCCGGGCCGTGCCGCCTCCAGGGCCCGCTCCGCGCGGACCAGGGACGCCGTGCAGGCCCGCACCTCCCCCAGCACCCCGTGCCCGCGCGCCTCGGCGGAGTGCAACAGCGCCTGCACCACCGGCGGAGCACTGGTGCCGACGCCCTGCTGGGCCACCCGCGCCAGCTGGATCGCCTCCCGGCCGTGCCCCAGGTACACGGCCTGGCGGCTCATCGTGACGAGCACGTAGGCCCCGTACGCCCGGTCCCCGGCCGCCTGCGCGAGCCGCAGCGCCTGGACGAAGTAGCGCTGGGCGAGTCCGTGCGCCGCGATGTCGTACGACGTCCAGCCGGCGAGCCGGGTGAGGTCCGCGGCCGCGGCGAACAGCCGGCGCCCGGTGGTCTCGCCGTAGGTGCCGCGCAGCATGGGTTCGCACTCGTGCTCCAGATAGCGCACCAGGGCCTGCCGGGCGTGCCCGCCGCCGTACTGGTCGTCGAGGGTGCGGAAGAGGCTCCCGACGGAGGCGAGCGCGGCGATGTCCCCGCCGGTGACGCGCTGCCCGGGTCCGCGCTCGGCCTGTCCGCGCTGCCGGGGGACCACCGGGCGCCCCTGGGGCGGGATCCGGACCGGTGGCTCGCCGCGGGCGACCCGGTCGTCGGGGCGGCCGATCAGCCAGTCGCGGCTGGGGACGACCAGGCCGGCCGGGGTGAAGGCGATCTTGCGCAGTTCGGCGTGGCTGCCGGAGTCCTTGCGCCACAGCCCGCTGACGATGTCGACGGCCTCCTCGGGACCGGCGGCGAACTCCAGCCCGGCGTAGACGGGGGCGCAGGCGTCGAGGCCGAGGTCCTGCGCGGAGAGCCGGCGGCCCAGGCGCCGGGTGAAGACCTCGGCGATGAGGGCCGGTGTGGTGCCCCGGGGCTGCTGCCCGCGCAGCCACCGGGTCACGGAGGTCTTGTCGTATCTGAGATCCAGCCCGTGTTCGAGACCGAGCTGGTCCACGCGTCGGGCGAGACCCGCGTTGGAGAACCCCGCTTCTGCGATGAGCGCGGCGAGCTGTCGGTTGGGAGTGCGCTGCGCGGGTCGTTCCGTCATCTGCGGTGCGGTCTCCTGCCTTTCGGGCCGTCACGTGGTCACGTGGTGCCCGGATTGCCTGTGAGCAGCCCTTATGGCCTCTGCGAACGGCGCGAATGTAGCGGAGAGTGAGCAGACGATCGCACACTTCGACGTTCGTTCATCCGATCGTGTGAGGATTGCCCCCGGAGCTGACGTCCGCGGGGCGGACGTACAGTGGCGTAGGCACCCTTCGTGCCTTACGACCTTCTAGGGAGGCGCTTGCCGTGAGTGGGTTGCGGTTCGTCCGCATGGGGTTCGGTGCGGACGCGGTCGAGTACCAGGTGGCGTGGGACGAGCAGCGCCGGGTGCACGCGGCGCGCTTCGAGGACGAGGTCCCCGACACCGTCCTGCTGCTCGAACACCCCCCCGTCTATACGGCGGGCCGGCGCACCGCGGACAACGAGCGCCCCCTCGACGGCACCCCGGTGATCGACGTCGACCGCGGCGGGAAGATCACCTGGCACGGTCCCGGCCAGCTGGTGGGCTACCCGATCCAGAAGCTCCCGCGCCCGGTGGACGTGGTGGCGCACGTACGGCGCCTGGAGGAGGCCCTGATCCGCACCTGCGCGGAGTTCGGCCTGGAGACCACCCGGGTCGAGGGCCGCAGCGGGGTGTGGGTCCTCGGCGAACCCCGACAAGGAGGCACGACGCGTCCGGCGATCGGCGGGCTCTCCCTGGACTTCGACCCCCGGCTCACGGACGAGGAGTTCGACCCCCGGATGAACGGGCCGGAGTACGCGCCGTCCAACGCCGGCCAGCGCCGGGAGGACCGCAAGATCGCGGCCATCGGCATCCGGGTCGCGAAGGGCGTGACCATGCACGGTTTCTCGCTGAACGTGAACCCGGACAACAAGTGGTTCGACCGGATCATCCCCTGCGGGATCCGGGACGCGGGCGTCGCCTCCCTCGCGAGCGAACTCGGCCGGGACGTCACCGTCGACGAGGTGCTGCCGGTCGTCGAGCGGCACCTGAAGGACGTACTGGAGAACGCGGACCTCAAGCCGAGGGTGATCGAGAAGACACCTGCGGCCTGAGACAGGCAGTGGGCTTTCAAATCCACGGGCGTACCCTTGAGCACGCCGAAGAATCAACGCTAGGGAGCCGGTCGTGTCCGCAGTCGCACCCGACGGACGCAAGATGCTGCGCCTGGAGGTCCGCAACGCCCAGACCCCCATCGAGCGCAAGCCCGAGTGGATCAAGACCCGGGCGAAAATGGGTCCCGAGTACACCGCGATGCAGAAGCTCGTGAAGAGCGAGGGTCTGCACACGGTCTGCCAGGAAGCCGGCTGTCCCAACATCTACGAGTGCTGGGAGGACCGCGAGGCGACCTTCCTCATCGGCGGCGACCAGTGCACCCGGCGCTGTGACTTCTGCCAGATCGACACCGGCAAGCCCGAGGCGCTCGACCGTGACGAGCCGCGCCGCGTGGGCGAGTCCGTGGTCACCAT
This sequence comes from Streptomyces sp. LS-MS-L19, assembly GCF_058382285.1. Lineage (NCBI taxonomy): Bacteria > Bacillati > Actinomycetota > Actinomycetes > Kitasatosporales > Streptomycetaceae > Streptomyces > Streptomyces sp. LS-MS-L19. The sequence continues at coordinate 2,703,657 of NZ_JBYCLL010000001.1, forward strand.
GGACCTGAACTACGCCACCATCACCGGCGTCGCCCGCGACGACCTGGAGGACGGCGGCGCCTGGCTGTACGCGGAGACGGTCCGCCAGATCCACGAGCAGACGTCCTCCCGGGAGGGCGGCCGTACCAAGGTCGAGCTGCTCGCCCCCGACTTCAACGCGGTGCCGGAACTGCTCCAGCAGGTCTTCGAGTCCCGCCCCGAGGTCTTCGCGCACAACGTCGAGACGGTCCCGCGGATCTTCAAGCGGATCCGCCCCGGCTTCCGCTACGAGCGCTCCCTGAAGGTCATCACCGAGGCCCGTGACTTCGGCCTGGTGACCAAGTCCAACCTGATCCTCGGCATGGGCGAGACCCGCGAGGAGATCAGCGAGGCGCTCCAGCAGCTGCACGACGCCGGCTGCGAGCTGGTCACCATCACGCAGTACCTGCGTCCGTCGGTGCGCCACCACCCCGTGGAGCGCTGGGTCAAGCCGCAGGAGTTCGTGGAGCTGAAGGAGGAGGCCGAGCGGATCGGCTTCTCCGGCGTGATGTCCGGCCCCCTGGTCCGGTCCTCCTATCGGGCGGGACGGCTCTACCAGATGGCCGTAGAGAAGCGTGGTTCCTACGTCGCCTCGCAGGCCGTCTGAGCCTCCCGGATGGCACGGAGTGCCACTCCAAACGTGTGAATCCGAGCACAAGCAACTACCTTCCGGTAGCGGCCAATTGACGCGGTCCTGGACGTCCCCGCAGATAGGGGGGCCATCAGGGCCGCGTCAGTGTTTTCAGGCCGAGTGACAAGGCTTCATTGGCGTTTGACCGGCCGGTCACGCCCTGGTAACACCATTCAGTGACCCTGGCTTTACAGCCAGTGCACCATTCACCAGAGCCGCCGCTCCCGAGGGGACCACCACCATGCAGGCCGCCCCCGTTCGCGCCACCGCGATCCCGTCGTTCACCGATGCACTCCGTGCCGTCGAGTCCGTGCTCCTGAGCAGCGGACAGCGCACCGCCCGCCGCAACGCCTGGACCTCCGTCCTGGAGGACCGCCGCCGCGCCAAGGACCGCGTCGAGGCCCAGCGCGTCCTCGAGCAGACCTTCACCGTCGGCTCCTGAAGCCTCCTCTTCGACGGCGGACACTGCCGTCGTAAGCGCCCACGGGGCCACGTAGACTTCGGGGCATGGCGAGAAGTGACAGTGCGGCCGATGCCGCGAACCCCGGGCGACTGAAGCAGATCGCCCTGACGTACAAGATGACCCGCAAGGCCGACAAGAAGATCGGCCTGGTGCTCGCGGGTGTCTTCATCCTCATCCTCGGTGTCTTTCTCGCGATCGGTTTCCTGATCGGCCACCCGGTCTACCTCGGCATCCTGGGCTTCCTGCTCGCCTTCCTCGGGACGGCGATCATCTTCGGGCGCCGCGCCGAGCGAGCCGCGTTCGGGCAGATGGAGGGCCAGCCGGGAGCGGCCGCGGCCGTACTGGACAACATCGGCCGGGGCTGGACGACCACCCCCGCGGTGGCGATGAACCGCAGCCAGGACGTGGTGCACCGGGCCGTCGGCAAGGCGGGCATCGTCCTGGTCGCCGAGGGCAACCCGAACCGGGTCAAGGGCCTGCTGGCCGCCGAGAAGAAGAAGATGAACCGCATCGTCGTGGACGTGCCGGTGCACGACATCATCGTGGGCACGGGCGAGGGACAGGTCCCCCTGAAGAAGGTGCGGACCACCATGCTCAAGCTGCCGCGCGTACTGACCGGCCCCCAGGTGACCGCCACCAACGACCGGCTGCGGGCCATGGGCGACCTGATGAGCAACATGCCGCTGCCGAAGGGCCCGATGCCCAAGGGCATGAAGCTGCCGAAGGGCGGCGGCAAGGCCCGCTGACTTTTCCCGTACGACGATGAGGGCGCCCGGAGTGATCCGGGCGCCCTCATCGTCGTACGGGATCAGCAGTCGTTCCGGGCCGGTCTGCCGGCGAACCGGTCGCCGAGCCAGGTGACGACGTCGCCGACGGCCTGGTTGTCGGTGAGCAGATGGTCGCCGGGGTAGATCTTCCAGCCGGTCCTCACGCCGGCCGCGCAGTAGGCGGTGCGGACGGCGTCCTCGGTGGCGGTGGGGATGACCTCGTCGAGGGCGCCCCGGTACTGGAGGACCGGGAAGGCGATCCTGTAGGTGCCGAGGTTCACGCCGAGCTTCTGGGCGTCGAGGACCTGGCCCCAGGTGCGGCCGTCGCTGCCGGGCTGCTGGTAGAGCTGGTCGAGGGTGAGCCCGGCCGTGGTGAAGTCCCTGATGCTCTTGCCCGCGAGGGCGGTGACGGTGCCGACCAGGCAGACGGACTTGGCGGTCCTCACGGCCTCCTTGCCCTGGTCGTTGAGGAGCGAGTCGAAGGGCAGCGCGGGGTAGGCGGCCTGGATGCCGAGGGCCGCGTCGGCGAGGAAGCCGGAGAAGGCGCCGCCGTCGAGCCCGGCCGCGACCTGCTTGAGGTCGCCCGGGATGCCACCGGAGGCGTCCCCGACCACGTTCAGCTCGGGTGCGTAGCCCGCCGCCAGCTGGGCGGCCCACAGGCTGGCCGCGCCGCCCTCGGAGTAGCCCCACAGCCCGATCCGGGCCTGCCGGGAGAGTCCGCTGCCCGGCACCGCGGGGGCGGCGCGGGCGATGTCGAGCAGGGCGTGGCCGGAGTCGGTGCCGGCGACATAGCGGTGCGTCTGGCCGTCCAGGTAACCGGGGCCGTCGGTGGCGGCGACCGCGTACCCGGCCTTGAGCAGGGCGGCGATGTTGTCGCCCTCGTACTCGTCCTGGAAGGCCCCGGCGAGCTGCTTGGAGAACGCGCACTGGGGGCCGAGGCCGAGGGTGCCGGGGTGGAAGGCGACGACGGGGCGGGCGCCGGTGCCGGTCCAGGGCGCGGTGGGGACGGCGAGGGTGCCGGAGACGGCGACGGGGCGGCCCTGGTGGTCGGTGGAGCTGTAGAGGACCTTCCAGGCGGACATCGCGATGGTGCCGGGCACCTGGCTCAGGGTGACCGAACGGCAGGCCAGCACGGTGCCGGGGGTGGCCGGGACGGTGGCGGGGGGTAGGTAGACGTCGGCGTCGGCGGCCGTGCAGGCGGGTGCGGCGGCGGAGGCTTCGGGGGCCGCGGAGACGAGGGTGCCGGTCAGCAGGGCGGTGACCAGGGTGGTGACGAGGGTGGTGACGAGGGCGGATCTCTTCATGGGTCCGGCGCGTCCCTTCGCAACGGGGGGAGGTTGCTTGGGTGCCAGACGCTAGGAGCCCCGACCTACTGACCTATAGTCAGCCGCCGCGCGTGTTCGTCGCGGCGGCTGTCAGGAGACGACAAAGGCGTCAGAGCCGTACTTCCACGGTCTTCGCCAGCCGGTCGTGCAGGCCCCGGCCGTCGCGGTCCCAGATCAGGGCCGGGACGGCGAGGCAGAGCAGAGCCGTGCGCAGCAGGGCGCGCAGGGGGCGGACGCGGCCCGTCTCCAGGGCGACCACGCGCAGACCGAACAGACGCTTGCCCGGAGTGAAGCCGATGGTGCCGACGGTGAGGGCGCTCATCAGGAAGAACACCAGAAGTGCCCAGTTCGAGGTCGCGGGGTCGCCGTAGCTCTGCGTGATGAGCTGGGATGCAATCAGGACGCTCATCGCCCAGTCCACGGCGAGTGCGCCGAGCCGGCGTCCCGGGCGGGCGATCGAGCCCGGTCCCTCCTCCGGCAGGCCGAGCTGCTGTCCGCGGTATCCGAAGTCGACACCGGCATCCTCGGCGGCCGCGCGGGGGCCCGAGAGCCACGATCCGATTGCATCCCTCTTGTCCACGCGTCCACGGTACTGCCAGCGTTTCGGGATACGGACAGTAGGGGCGGGGCCGCCGATGTCCGGTTAACTTGTGCGAAACAAATGGGTCACGCCCGAGAAACCACCCGTCCCTAGGGTCGTGGACAGCGTGTGCCACCGCACTGGCCGCACGAACGAACTACCACCCCGGTCCAGGAACGGTCGGGAGTAGGAGGAGCTGGATGTTCCAGAACGCCGACGAGGCCAAGAAGTTCATCGCGGACGAGGACGTCAAGTTCGTCGACGTCCGCTTCTGCGACCTGCCGGGCGTGATGCAGCACTTCACGCTGCCCGTCGAGGCGTTCGACCCGGACGAGGAGCTCGCGTTCGACGGCTCGTCGATCCGCGGTTTCCAGGCCATCCACGAGTCCGACATGGCGCTGCGCGCGGACCTGTCGACCGCGCGGGTCGACCCCTTCCGCCGTGACAAGACGCTGAACATCAACTTCTTCATCCACGACCCGATCACCGGCGAGCAGTACAGCCGTGACCCGCGGAACGTGGCGAAGAAGGCCGAGGCCTACCTCGCGTCGACCGGTATCGCCGACACCGCGTACTTCGGTCCCGAGGCGGAGTTCTACGTCTTCGACTCGGTGCGTTTCGCGACCTCGTCGAACGAGTCCTTCTACCACATCGACTCCGAGGCGGGCGCCTGGAACACCGGTGCGCTGGAGGACAACCGCGGTTACAAGGTCCGCTACAAGGGCGGCTACTTCCCGGTCCCGCCGGTCGACCACTTCGCCGACCTGCGTGCCGAGATCTCCCTGGAGCTGGCCAAGTCCGGCCTCCAGGTCGAGCGCCAGCACCACGAGGTGGGCACCGCCGGCCAGGCCGAGATCAACTACAAGTTCAACACGCTGCTGGCCGCGGCCGACGACCTCCAGCTCTTCAAGTACATCGTGAAGAACGTGGCCTGGCGCAACGGCAAGACCGCGACCTTCATGCCGAAGCCGATCTTCGGTGACAACGGCTCGGGCATGCACGTCCACCAGTCCCTGTGGGCCGGCGGCTCCCCGCTCTTCTACGACGAGGCCGGCTACGCGGGCCTGTCGGACACCGCCCGCTACTACATCGGCGGCATCCTCAAGCACGCCCCGTCGCTGCTGGCCTTCACCAACCCGACGGTGAACTCCTACCACCGTCTGGTGCCGGGCTTCGAGGCGCCGATCAACCTGGTGTACTCGCAGCGCAACCGCTCCGCGGCCATGCGTATCCCGATCACGGGCTCCAACCCGAAGGCCAAGCGCGTCGAGTTCCGCGCGCCCGACTCCTCCGGCAACCCGTACCTCGCCTTCTCGGCGCTGCTCCTCGCGGGCCTCGACGGCATCAAGAACAAGATCGAGCCGGCCGAGCCGATCGACAAGGACCTGTACGAGCTGGCTCCCGAGGAGCACGCGAACGTCGCCCAGGTCCCGACCTCCCTCCCGGCGGTCCTCAACTCCCTCGAGGCCGACCACGAGTTCCTCCTCCAGGGCGACGTCTTCACGCCGGACCTGATCGAGACGTGGATCGACTTCAAGCGCACGAACGAGATCGCCCCGCTCCAGCTGCGTCCGCACCCGCACGAGTTCGAGCTGTACTTCGACGTGTGATATCGCCCCAGGTCAGAGCGGGTTTCCGCTCCCCTGGGCCGTGTGTGGGCCGTCGGCCGTGTCCTTCCTCGCCGGAAGGACACGGCCGACGGCCTGTTTCGGGCCCGGCATCGGCTTCACCGGGCCGGCGTCCGCACCCGGTGCGCCGAACGCGGCATCAATGGCCCTGCGGGCACGGTCCTGGCTGTTCGGCATCAGGTACGTGTACGTCCAGATCGGCCGTGCGGAGTCCTGGCGATGTTCCGACCGGGTTAGCGGACGGGCAGCGCCTCGGCGTATGTGTCCCCTGCGGTCAGGGCGTGTGAGGTGTGCCCGTTGACTTGGCGGCCGGTTCGGTCGTGGTGGATCGGAAGCTGCGAGGCGCTCAGCGGAAGACCTGTTCCGCCGTGGCGGCCGGCGACGATCTCGGCCGCGATGGACAAGGCGGTCTCCTCGGGCGTGCGGGCTCCGAGATCGAGGCCGATCGGTGAGCGCAGGCGGGTCAGTTCGGCGTCGGTCAGGCCGGCTTCGCGGAGCCTGCGGTCGCGGTCACCGTGGGTGCGGCGGGAGCCCATCGCGCCGATGTAGGCGGCCGGCAGCCGCAGGGCCGTTTCCAGGAGGGGTACGTCGAACTTGGCGTCGTGGGTGAGGACGCAGACGACTGTGCGGTCGTCGGTCGGGGTGCGCTGCAGGTAGCGGTGCGGCCAGTCGACCACGATGTCGTCGGCCTCGGGGAAGCGTGTCCGGGTGGCGAAGACGGGTCGGGCGTCGCACACGGTGACGTGGTAGCCGAGGAACTTGCCCATGCGCACCAGGGCGGCGGCGAAGTCGATGGCGCCGAAGACGAGCATGCGGGGCGGCGGGACACTCGACTCGACGAACAGGGTCAGCTCCGGTTCGCAGTGGGATCCTCCCCCGGACTCCGTCCGGGGGGACCCCCGTCTCGCTTCGCTCGGCGCGATGTCGAAGGTGTCGGTGCGGCCGGCGTTGAGCAGGGAGTGGGTTTCGTTGACGACGGCGCGGTCCAGATCTGGATGTCCGCCGAGTCCGCCTTCGTAGGAGCCGTCGTGACGGACTGCCAGTGCCTGTCCGAGGAGCTCTGCCGGGCCGTGGACCACGCGGGCGAGTGCCACCGCCTCGCCCCGGGCGACGGCCGACAGTGCCGTCTGGAATGTCTTCCTGCCGGGCGCGTCGGCGGGTAGGGGCGTGACCAGGATGTCCAGGATCCCGCCGCAGGTCAGCCCGACGGCGAAGGCGTCCTCGTCGCTGTAGCCGAACCGCTCGCGCACCGTCTCGCCGTCAGCGAGTGCCTGGGTGCACAGGTCGTAGACGGCGCCTTCGACACAGCCGCCGGAGACCGAGCCGATGGCGGTGCCGTCGGCGTCGACGGCGAGCGCGGCGCCCGGCCCTCGCGGTGCGCTGCCGCTGACGGCCACGACGGTGGCCACGGCGAAGTCCCGCCCCTCCTCGAGCCACCTGTTCAGCTCGTCCGCGATGTCCAGCATGGTGTTTCTTTCTTGTGGTGGTCGGATGGGGCGGAGCTGTCGTGAGGCGGCTCAGTCCCCGTCGCGCCGCAGGCGCCCGAACGGGCTCGGCGCGACCGGACTTTGGGCCGCCGCCGCTTCAGAGCAGTTTGTCCAGCGTGATCGGCAGGTCCCGCACTCGCTTGCCGGTCGCGTGGTACACGGCGTTTGCCACGGCCGCTCCGACACCCGTGATGCCCACCTCGCCCGCGCCGATGATGCCGAGCGGCATCTTCGGATCCGGGTCGTCCAGGAAGGACACGTCGATGGGCGGGACGTCCGCGTGCACGGGGACGTGGTACTCGGCCAGGCTCGGGTTCATGATGCGGCCGGTGCGCGGGTCGACGAGGGTCTCCTCGGCCATCGCCAGGCCCAGGCCCATCACGATGCCGCCGCGCAGCTGGCTGGCCGCCGTCTTCGCGTTGATCACCCGGCCGATGTCGAACACCCCGACCCACCGCGACACCCGCGTCTCGCCGGTCTCGGCATCGACCTTCACCTCGCAGAACTGCACACCCGTGGCGGCCTTCACCCACCGCTGGGCCCCCAGGAGGAAGCCCGGGAGGAACCGCGCCCGTCCGCCGATCCTGCCGAGCCGCGTCTCCGACCCGATGACGGCCTCGACGTGCGGCACCTTCGCGCGCCGGAGGATCTCCTCGTAGCTCACGCCGCCCGTCTTGCCTGCCAGGGACTTCAGCTTCTGCTTGAGCTCCTCACACGCCTGCACGACGCCGGCCGCGACACTCGCGGTCTGGACGGATCCAGCGGCGGCCGGCCCCATCGGCAGATCGGAATCGCCGTACTCCACCCGGACGGCGTCGAACGGCACCCCCAGCGCATCGGCCGCGATCTGGGCCTGGGCCGTGGCGCCGCCCATGCCCATCTCGTTGAACCCGCAGCGCACCAGCACGCTCCCGTCGGCCGACAGGCGGACCGTGACATTGACCGGCATCATCAACGCCGGGTGGAACGCCGTTGCCACACCGGTCCCGACGAGCCACCGGCCCTCGCGCGTCGAACGCGGCTCGGGGTCACGCTGATGCCAGCCGAACCGCTCCGACCCCAGCGCGTACAGCTCCCGCAGCCTGCGGTGCGAGAACTTCTTCTTCCCCTCGATCGGGTCGACCGCGGTCTCATTGCGCAGGCGCAGCTCGATCGGATCCATGCCCAGCTCATAGGCCAGTTCGTCGATCGCGGACTCGAGCGCGAAGGTGCCGATCGCCTCACCCGGCGCCCGCATGAAGGCGTTCGCCAACACGTCGAGCTGTACGAGGTCATGTCGCGCGAGGATGTTGTCGGCGGCGTAGAGATGCTGGGACGCGGAGGTGACCTGCTCGAAGGGACCGCCGATCCGCCCGGTTCGGATGATGCTGGTGTGCAGCAGCGAGGTCAGCTTGCCATCGCGGTCCGCGCCCAGCGCGACCCGCTGGACGGAAGGGGTGCGCCCACCGACCGTGCGGTAGACCGCCTCCCGCGAGAGCACCAGCCGCACGGGCCTGCTGGTCGCTCGCGCGGCCAGCGCGGCGAGGATGGTGCCGGGCCAGATCGCGGACTTGCCGCCGAAGGCGCCACCGACGAACGGCGCCAGCACCCGCACGTTGGTCATGGGGACCGAGAACCGCAGCGCCAAGTGGGTGCGGAACCAGTCGATGGTCTGCGTCGCGTCGTGGACGGTGAGCCGGTCGCCGTCCCAGACGGCGGTGGTGGCGTGCAGTTCGAGCGCGTTGTGATTCTGCGGCGGAGTCGTGTAGCGCAGGTCCAGCGCCACCGCGGCCGTCTTGAGCGCGGCCTCCGCATCGCCCTTCTCGGCGCCTCGGGGGAAGAACGAGTCGTTCGGCTGAGGCCGGGCGTCCTTCTGGGCCGCCTCGAAGTCCACCACGGACTCGGTCACCACGTACTCGGCGCGCACCAGCGCGGCTGCCTCGCGGGCGGCAGCCGAGGTCTCCGCGACGACCACCGCGATCGGCTGTCCCTCCCAGTGCACCTCGTCGCTCTGCAGGTAGTTCACCGAGGTGCCCGAGAACGTGGTGGTGAAGTTGAACATGCTGGGCTTGGGAGCCGGTTTCAGAGGGGGCGCGTCGAGGTGCGTGATGACGGCGATCACGCCCGGCACCGCACTGGCCTCGTCGGTGTGCAGGGCGGTGATGCGGCCGCGGCTGATGGTGGCGTGCACGAGTACGGCGTGCGTGAGGTCGGGATAGAAGTGCTCGGCGGCGAACTTCGCGGCGCCGGTCGTCTTGACGCCGCCGTCGACGCGGTCGAGCGGTTGTCCGATCGTGGTCATGCCGCCCTGCCTTCTTCCGTACGGTCGTCCTGCCGCCCGCAGCGCGCGAGTCGCACGAATGGGGCGGGGATGGCTCTGCCTGTGGCTGTCTTCGATCTCGGCATCAGGCAGCGCTCCCATCGGTCAGCAGCTGCCGCAGGGTCGCCACGATCGTGCGCTGCGCGAGCTCGATCTTGAAGGTGTTCTGCGGTCCGCCCTGTGCGGCGGCGAGTTCGGCTTCCGCCGCCCGCCGGAAGGCTTCCTCGGTCGCCGGCCCGCCGAGGAGCACGCGTTCGGCTTCGGTGGCGCGCCAGGGCTTGGTGCCAACGCCTCCGAGTGCGAGCCGCACCTCGGTGACCACGCCGTCCTCGACGGCCAGCGCGGCGGCGACAGAGACCAGGGCGAAGGCGTACGACGCCCGGTCGCGGACCTTGCGGTAGCGCGAAAGCGTCGCGACCGGCACCGCCGGCAGCTCGACAGCGGTGATCAGTTCGTCGGCGGCCAGCACCGTCTCGATGTGCGGGGTGTCGCCGGGCAACTGGTGGAAGTCGGCGACCGGGATACGGCGGATGCCGCGCACGCTCTCCACCTCGACGACGGCGTCGAGCATCACCAGGGCCACCGCCATGTCCGAGGGATGCGTCGCGTTGCAGTGTTCGCTCGCCCCGAGCACCGCGCTGCCGCGGGAGAACCCGCCGATCGCGTCACAGCCGCTGCCGGGTGCGCGTTTGTTGCAGGCGGAGGTCTCGTCGTAGAAGTACATGCAGCGGGTGCGTTGCAGGAGGTTGCCTCCCACGGTCGCCATGTTCCGCAGTTGGGCCGATGCACCCAGCAGGATCGCCTGCGCGAGCACCGGATAGCGGGTGCGGACGAGGGGGTCCGCGGCGAGCCGGCTGTTGGTCACCAGGGCGCCGACGCGGAGGGTGCCGTCGGGGAGTTCGTCGATCCCGGTCAGCGGCAGGCGCGTGATGTCCACAAGCGTCGCCGGGTGCTCGATGCCCTCCCGCATGAGGTCGACGAGGTTCGTGCCGCCCGCGAGGACCTTCACGTCCTCGCCGTCCGCGATGGTGCGCAGCGCCGTGCCCACGTCGGGTGCCCTGAGGTAGGAGAACGACTTCACTTCGCGACCTCCTTGATCGCCGAGACGATGCCGTTGTAGGCGCCGCAGCGGCACAGGTTGCCGCTCATCCGCTCCCGGATCTCCGCCTCGTCCAGCTCTCCGCCGGTGTCGGCGAGGTGCTCGGTGGCCGCACTGGGCGCGCCGTCCTTGTGCTCGGCGAGCATGCCGATCGCCGAGCAGATCTGGCCCGGCGTGCAGTAGCCGCACTGGAATCCGTCCGCGCGCACGAATGCCTTCTGCAGGGGGTGGTCGACCCCTTCGATGGTCGTGATCTCACGGCCCTGGTACTGCACCGCCAGTGCGAGGCAGGCGTTGATCCGCCGGCCGTCGACCAGCACCGTGCAGGCGCCGCACGCGCCCTGGTCGCAGCCCTTCTTGGTGCCGGTCAGGCCCAGGTACTCACGCAGCGCGTCGAGCAGGCTCACCTGCGGCGCGACGTCCAGTCTTCGGGCGGACCCGTTGATCCGCAGTTCGATCTCCACCGTGTCATTCCTCCGGTTCACCCGAGGGCTCGTTCTCCAGGGGGCGCCATCAGGCACAAAGGGCTGGACGAGAAGGACTCCGGCCCGCGGCCTGAACCCGCGTTCCGCCTGCCCATGCGCGCGAATGGTGATCTTTGTTCAGGTCACGCGCTGTCGGCGGCCAGCGCCGGGTAGTCGGTGTAGCCGCGGTGGTCGCCGCCGTAGAAGGTGGCCGCATCGGGGGTGTTGTAGGGGCCGCCGGCTGCGAGGCGGGCGGGCAGGTCCGGGTTGGCCAGGAACAGCGCGCCGAAGGCGATGAGGTCCGCGGTGCCGTCCTCGATGAGGGCGAGAGCGCCGGGGCCGGTGGTCTCGGGGTGGGTGAAGGGGTTGAGGATGAACGCCGTCGGCCAGTCCTTGCGCAGCCGGTCGGTCAGATCGCGGTCCGGGCTCTCGAGCAGGTGCAGGTAGGCGAGGTCCAGCCGGGCGAGGCCGGTGATCAGGGTGGTGTAGGTCTCCAGCACGTCCGCCGGGTCGGTCTCGGCGATGTCGTTGTAGGGGTTTCCGGGGGAGATGCGGAAGCCGGTCCGATGGCCGCCGATCGCCTCCGCGACGGCCGTGGCGACCTCGATGCCGAAGCGGACCCGGCCCGCGGGCCCGCCGCCCCAGCTGTCGGTGCGCAGGTTGGTGTTGGGGGCGAGGAACTGGTGAATCAGGTAGCCGTTCGCCCCGTGGATCTCCACGCCGTCGAAACCGGCGGCGATCGCGTTGCGCGCGGCGTCGGCGTACTCGGCGATCGTCTGGGCGATGCCGTCGGGGTCCAGCTCCTTCGGCGTGACGTAGTCCTGGGGGCCCTCGTAGGTGAAGACCTGGCCCGCCGCCGCGACGGCGGAGGGGGCGACGGGGACGAGCCCGTCGGCCAGCAGGCTGGGGTGGCTGATCCGGCCGGTGTGCATCAGCTGCGCGAAGATCGTGCCGCCCTGAGCGTGGACGGCGTCGGTCACCTTCCGCCACGCGTCGACCTGCTCGGCGGAGTACAGGCCGGGGGTGTTGGTGTAGCCCTGGCCGGCCGCCGACGGCTGGATGCCCTCGGTGATGATCAGGCCGGCGCTGGCGCGCTGGGCGTAGTAGGTGGCCATCAGTTCCGTCGCCGTGGCTGCGGGCGCATCAGCGCGGCTGCGCGTCATGGGCGCCATCGCGATGCGGTTGGCGAGCCTCTTGCCGCCCAGGGCGATCGGGTCGAACACGGTGGTCATGGCAGATTCCTTCGAAGCATGGGGCGGGGGGATGAGAGGGGCAGCACCATGGGTCTGGCGGGGAGACCGAGACCTGAGCAGTCCTCGTTTTGCCTGGTCAAGTGGTCGTGCCGACGGTTCTCCCGGCTGAGGTTCCGCGCCGGCTGCCTTCCGGCCGGGCACGTGGCCAGCGTCCGGGACGGGTCGGCCTTCACCCAGGTCACGGCTTTGCGTATGCCTGCGATGCCTACCACTGGCTGGGTCAGGCTGATGTGCGTGCGACCGGGGATACTCGAGGCATGGACGAACACCCCGAACCGGTGCTCGGGCCCGCCGCCGGCGCTCTGGACACGCGTGCCGAGCTCAGCGAGTTCCTGCGCACCCGGCGGGCCCGGCTGAAGCCGGAGGACGTGGGGTTGCGAAGCTTCGGACGGTACCGGCGGGTGCCGGGGCTGCGCCGCGAGGAGCTGGCGCAGCTCGCCGGGGTGTCGGTGGCCTATTACACGCGGCTGGAACAGGGCAACGGCAGGCACGTGTCGGCGGAGGTCCTCGATGCCATCGCCCGGGCGCTCAGGCTGAGCGAGGCCGAGCACGCCCACCTCACGCACCTGGCGAAGCCGAAGCAGCACAAGAAGAAGCCGGCCGGCCGCACCCAGCAGGTGCGGGGCCCGCTGCGGACGCTGCTGGACACCATGGACGGCGGCCCGGCGATCCTCGTGGGGCGGCGCTCGGACATCCTCGCCTGGAACCGGATGACCGCGGCGGTCTTCGGCGACTGGGCCGAGCTGCCCGCACATGAGCGGAACTGGGCGCGGATGGTGTTCCTGCGGCCCGAGTACCGCGACCTGCTCGTGGACTGGGAGCACAAAGCGATCGACGTCGTTTCTCAGCTGCGCATGGACGCCGGCTCTCATCCGGATGACCCCCGGGTGTCCGCGCTGGTGGGCGAACTCTCCGTGAAGAGCGAGGAGTTCAGGCTGCTGTGGGCCGCTCACGACGTCCAGGAGAAGTGCCGCGGCGTCCAGCGACTGAACCACCCGCTCGTCGGCGAACTCGAGCTCCGCGTCGAGGCGTTCCACCTGGCCGACGACCATGAACAGATGCTGCTGACGTACCACGCCGAACCGGGCTCCCCGTCCGCGGAGGCACTACGACTGCTGGCCAGCTGGGGCACCGACGCGACAAGGGCAGAAGCAGGGATGCCGCCGAGACGCACGGCTTGATGCGCCCCCCGATGCCCACTCCTCCGACCTGAACCGGCTCACGGGCACGGCTTGCCGACATCCGCGACGAATTGATCACTCGAATCGCCGAAGCCGAGACACAAGGCCGGCACGGCGTGGCGCACATCCAGGCGTGCGCCGAGCGAGAGCCGCAGGACCTGGCCGTTCAGCGAGGAGCACCTGCCGCAGGGCCTGCTGACCCTGTTTCCCGGGCGAGCGCTGAAGGCTTCCATGGCGGCCGGGAGGAGGGCCTGGTGAAGCCTGCGATCCCGGGGCTTCACGGGGTGTCCCGCAGTGACCACCAGATGTCCCCAGCCGACTGAGCGATGCGCCGGATGCCGCCAGAGGATCGAGAGGTGCCTCGGCGACCGCCTCGCTGTGGGCCCCGACAAGGCGGCCCTGCGGGGTCGTACTCGACAAGCAAGGAGGTCCACCACGGCCTGGAGCGGGTGCGTGATGCCCAGGCCGACGTCGAGGCCGGCACGACGCCGGGCAAGCACGTGGTGCTGCTCGACGACTGAGAAACACACCATTCCGCGCCGGTCGGATCACTGCCGGCCCGCTCGGGCCTGCACGAAAGGAAGCGCCATGGGCGTCAACAAGGAAGAAATCAGCAAGACCATCATCGAGCTGGAGAAGTCCTTCAACGAGCGGTGGAGCGCCGGCGACAACCGCGGCTACCTCGACGCGTTCGCCGACGAGGTCAGCTACTTCGACCCGATTCTCAAGAACATCGTGGTCGGCCGGGACCAGGCCATCGCATGGATCGACTCCATCTACTCCGACCCGCACATCGTGCGCAGCGAGTACCTCAACCCGCAGGTTCACGTCAGCGACGGCGGCGACCTCGCTGTCCTCGCGTACAACCTGAACACCTACGTTCTCGACGAGAACGGCAGGGAGAAGCAGCTGCGCGCCTGGAACGCCACACATGGCTACCGCCTCGTCAACGACCAGTGGCGCATCGTGCACTCCAACTGGGCGTTCTCCCAGACCGTGACGGAGAACATCGCTTCCTGACCGGGTCGCCCCGAAGCAGCACACGTCATCGGAGATGACGGGATGGGTGACGAGGTCACCGAGAGGGCCTGCTGTGCCCCGAGGGCCGTGGCGGCCGCGGCGATGCGGGCTTGTGCCGCTCCCGCTTCACATGCCGGTCCTGGCTTCGCGGGCGGCGAAGGCGGCCGGGGTGAGACCGGTGTGGTGACGGAAGAAGCGGCCGAAGTTCGCGGGATCGGTGAAGCCGAGATGGACGGCCACAGCCCGGGCCTCCCAACCGGCGCCGGTCAGCAGGCGCCGGGCTTCGAGGAGGCGCCGCTCGTCGATGACCTCACGCACCCCTTTGCCGGTGGCGTCCCGGGCCGCGCGGCTGAGAGTGCGCACCGAGCAGCCGAGCAGCCCGGCATAGTCCGCGGCCCGATGCAGCTCCCGAAAGTGCAGTTCCAGGACGTCCACAAAGCGTGCGTACGTGTGCCTGCGCCCTGTGCCGCCCGCCGCCGCGCCGGTGGAGGTGACATCCGGGGAGTCGGCAAGGCGCAGCAGCAGCGATTCGAGCAGGCTGCGCCGCAGGGCATGGTGGACATCGAGCCGGCGGCGCCCCAGTGCACGGTGCTCGTCCAGGAGCTGCAGCGCCGTCTGCTCCAGCCAGGTCGCGTCATCGGGGTGCGGACTGAGCACGGCAGGGGCCTCGTGCGCGGTGAGCGGGGCCAGCAGGCGGGCGACCTCGGACGTCAGCACGTCCGGCTCGAACAGGACGAACAAGCCCTGCCCAAAGCCGAGCAACCCGTCGACCCCCACACCTACGGCACCAGCCAGGCGGCCCGGTGAGCGCGGCCGGTGACCGCCTCCAGGACACCGCACGCAAGGCGGCCCTCGCCCTCCCCGACGTCAGTCACGGCCGCCCCTTCACCCCCGAACTCGACGTGTACAAGGTCGCGGACAAGGTGTTCCTGATCGTCACCGACGACGCGGCCGAGCAGATCATCACGGTCAAGTGCGAGCCCGAGCACGCACGGGCACTGGAGCGCGGCTACGCCTCGATCACGCCGGGCCGCTACCTCGACAAGCGTCACTGGATCTCGCTGGGGCCCGGGCGGGGCATCACGAAGCAGCTGATCAACGAGGCGGTCCAGCACTCCTACGACCTGGTCAGCGATGGTCTGCCACAGAGCGAGCGCCCGCCACGAGCCTCTGGCCCGGACACGACCGCCAAGTGAACGCTGGGCGCTCCCCCTCGGACACCGGCTGGCCCAGGGACAGCCAGGCAGCGCAACCACTTCGAGGCGAGGCGGTGTGATCGAGCAGCTCCCAGACAGCGTGATCAGCGTCCCTACTGAAAGGGCATCCGCCGGGACGGCGCCATCAGCCGGTTCAGTGATGGCGCCACAGCTGTAGCACCCGATACGGTTGACCGCACCGGCGCTGAGGTCATCAAGTGTGCTTGCTTCCTGGCCATGCTGGAGACGAATGATGCGGCCCGGGACTCAGCGGGCTTCGTGCTGCCGGATATGGGTGCGCTGATCGAGATGACGGACCCGGTGCGGCCGTGTGTGGGCGGGGCGCTCTCAAGCCGCACTCGGAGGAAGACTCCACACGAGACAGCGCCAATGCGACGACATGACGCCTGGGGAACGAAAAATCCGGTTGCCTCACGCCCATGAGGCCGTGAACGCGGCGGCTCGGAGTAGTCGGTTCGACGACGAGAGGCGCCCGGTGTCGCACCGTGCGCCCGTCGGGTGCTCAGGGGCGGGCGCCGGGCTTGTTGACGACGCCCCAGGCCGCGCGGGCGCCGACCGTCTCCCCGTCGTTGCGGGTCTCCCCGAGGTAGGCGTAACTCTCGGGATCGAAGAAGATCTCCTGTTTGCCCTGCGCGCCCGAGGGCGCCCTCTCGGCGTAGTTCACGCTCACCCCGATCGCCGCGCGGCCGAGCGGGTCCTTGACGCCGGTCGTCACCCGGGCGCCGGGGATCTTCGCGAGAGCCCGGAACAGGCCTGCCTGGACTTTCGGCGGGATCAGCACCGACCGGTACAGGACGTCGATCTCCCGCCAGTCGCGCTGTGCGCGCGTCTCCCCGTTGATGGAGCCGATGGCGTGCTCCTCGCGGATGCGCTTCATCATGCGGTCGGGGTCGCTCGGCAGGGTGGCGAGGAAGCGGTAGAACTGCCGCTGGGAGCGGTCGTCGTACCCCTCCCGCTTCCACTTCTCCTCCTGGTTGGGGCCGTACCAGACCTGGAGCTTGTCGGGGTCGAAGTCCGAGATGTCACCAGCCGGGGGGATGCCGGGCAGATTGGCCTGTCCGGTGCCGTCCCAGCGGGTCCACTCCTCACTGCTCTGCGGCTTGCCCTGGAAGAAGACGGTGCTCTTCTCGTACACCCACTGCTTCGGGCCGGGTTCGGTGCCGTCGTGCTTCTCGACGGTCGCGGCGGCCAGTTCGAGGGCGTCGGCGGAGGCGCCCGCCGACAGCACCTGGGGGTGCTTCCCGGCGGGGGCGCGGGGGCTGTCGGCGGGCAGGGTCGCGACGATCCCGGCGGTCACGGCGAGGGCTCCTGCGGTGGCGGTGCCGACCAGGATCATCCGGCGCCTGGGAAGGGCTGCCCGCTCGCGGTGGGTCTCCTGCCGGAGCGCCGCAGTGAGCCGGGCCCGAGGCGCGGCGAGCTGGTCGGCGTCGGGAAGGGGAGCGTCGGCGCGCAGGCCGCGGGTTTGGGAGAGCTCGTTCATGCGGGGTCACCTTCGTGTATGCGAGCTTCGGTGAGGGGACCACCGGCCGCGCCGGTTGCGGTGCGCAGCTTGCGGCGGGCGCGGTTGAGGCGGGAGCGGACGGTGCCGACGGGAATGCCGAGGGCTTCGGCGATCTCCTGGTAGCTGAAGTCGGCCCAGGCGAAGAGCAGCAGGACGTTCCGGTCTCCCGCGGAGAGATGTGCCAGCGCCCGGGCCAGTGGGCGGGCGGCGGCCTCGGCAGCCAGGCGGTCGTCGGCGGAATCGGTCCAGCTGTCGGCGACCGGGTCGTGGCCGGTGCGGGCGAGCAGCTTCAGCGCCCTGACCTCCTCCCGGCGGTGCCGACCGATCTGTTTGACGGCGATGCCGTACAGCCAGGGCCGCACGCCGGCGCGGGCCGGGTCGAACCGGGCCCGTATCCGAAAGGCCGTCAAAAACGTTTCGGCGGTGACGTCGTCGGCTGCGTCCCGCCCCAGTCGTCGGACGACGTACTGGTGGATCGCCGGGGCGTGACGCTCGAAGAGCGCCGCGAAACGCTCGGGTTCGGCGAGTGAGGCCGCGATGAGTTCGGCGTCGCCGCCGGCCGAGTCGGTCATGGACTGTCCGTCCGTCGGTGGGGTCGGTGGGTGTCAGGATGGCGGGTGTTCACACCCTGTACTTGCCGATCCGCGGCGAACGGGTTCACGCGGCGGTGGCTTTGGGGCGCCCCCACTCCTGTTGTTCAGGGGTGGGGGCGTCGTCGTATCGTTTTCTGTACGGCTGTTCGAGAGGTGACGGGGGTCAGGGGATGCCGGAACAGGACGACGAGGCGCGGGAGTTCGACATCAAGTGGGCCGACGGGGCCGAGCTCAAGGAGCCCTCGGCGCGGGCCCGGATGCTGGCCGCCCGCTGGAAGGAGAACCCGCCGAAGCCGCAGCCGTTCCGGGCGGAGCCGGAGTTCAGGGCACGCCGTCGGTCGTCGCTCAGGACGCCTCGCCGGTCGTCGTGGGTGTCGACGGCGATCGTGTTCGGGTGCGTGGCGGCGGTCATCCTCCTGCTGGGGTACGCGAACTTCCGGGGGTCGTACTAGGCCCGCTCCGGCACCTGGAGCTGCTTCAGGGCGCTGAGCAGGTAATTCTTGGGCGCCCCTCCCCTTCTCCGCCTACGATCTGCGGATACGTCGAAGGCGGGGAGCGGGCGTGGACGGTGTCGGGGACATGGCGGTGGCGGCCGTACGGCTTGCCGAGGGGGCCGGGCTGGGAGAGGCCCTGGGCGATGTGGCCGACCCGGCGGTCTGGGTCGCGCTGGACGAAGAGGTGCGGCACGGCGTCTGGTCCCCGGCCGACGGCACCTGGCTGCCGGCCTGGCAGCGGACCGAGCAGGGGCGCACCCTCACCGACGCCCTGCGCCGTGGCGAACGGCTCACCGACGGGCGGCTCGCGCTCGCCCTGTGCCACCGGGACGGGAAGATCCGCGAGCGGGCGCTGGACCGGGCCGCGGGGCGCCCGGAATTGCTGCCCCTGGTCGTGCTGCGGTGCGCGGACTGGGCCCAACCCGTGCGGGAGACGGCCCGGCGACAGCTGTCCGAGGGGCTGGACGCCGAGGCCGCGGTACGGCTGCTGCCACTGATCCTGCGTCTCGGGCGCCGGGGCCGGGGTGACTTCGTCGCCGATCTGGCCGAGACCCTGCTGCGCACCGCCGCTCCCGGGACCCTCGCCCCGCTCTGCACGGACAACGACCGGACCGTACGCCGGTACGCCTACCGCCTCGCCGTCGAGGAGGGGCACCTCTCCCCCGCCGAGCTGGCCAGGGCCGCCGCCCGGGACA
This sequence comes from Streptomyces sp. LS-MS-L19, assembly GCF_058382285.1. Classification (NCBI taxonomy): domain Bacteria; kingdom Bacillati; phylum Actinomycetota; class Actinomycetes; order Kitasatosporales; family Streptomycetaceae; genus Streptomyces; species Streptomyces sp. LS-MS-L19. The sequence continues at coordinate 2,722,372 of NZ_JBYCLL010000001.1, forward strand.
CCGACGCGGTCGTCCAGTCCCGGTGCGCTGACGCGGCGCTGGCGGGCCTCGCGAAGGGTGCCGTGACGGACGGCTCCGCCTACGACGACGTGCTGGAGGCGCTGCTCGCTGCGCGTGGTGCGCAGGCCCGGGCGGCCGGTGTGACGGCGCTGCGGCGGGCCGGGCGCGGTGACCGGGCGGTGGGGTTCCTCGGGGACCGGGCCGGGGTGGTGCGGGCCTGTGCCCGGTACGTGGTGCGGCAGGGCGGGGGCGATCCGCTCGGCTGGTACCGGGAGCGGTGCGGGGCCGCCGATGATCTCGCTCCCGGTGTGGTGAGCGGGCTCGCGGAGTGCGGGGAGCGGGCCGACGCCGTCCTGTTGTGGGCGCTCACCTCGCATCCGGTGGCCGCGGTGCGGACGCGGGCGGTGGCCGGGCTGCGGGCGCTGAACGTGACGGACGTGGCGCGGCTGCGTGAGCTGCTCGACGACCCCGCGCCCGGGGTCGTACGGGAGGCGGCCCTCGCGCTGGTCCCTTCCGCGCGGAAGCTGGACGACCAGTGGCTGATGCGGCGGCTGGGCGCGGACCGGCCCCGGGCGGAACGGGTCGCCGCGTTCCGGCTGCTGAACGCGCACGACGGGGTCGTACGACTGCGGGCGGCCCTCGCGCTGATCGACGACCCGGACGACCGGCTGCGGCACTGGGCCCGGCAGTCGGTGCAGCGCTGGCAGCCGACGGCCGACGTGCCGCGCGGGTCGGCGGAGGTGGGCGAGCTGCTGGACCGGGCACGCTCCCTGATCAGCGCGTGGGTGCTGGAGCGGCACAGGTGGGAGACCGGGCTCCGGACCTGAGCCTTTGCTGGTCCTAGGGCTGATCGGGACCGCTTCATGGGCCGCGGCGGGTGCACACTGGAGCGTGGGACGAGTGCCTGACTGCGGGGTGATGCAGATGCGGAGCCGTTTCCGGAGCGACCGGCGCCTGACCGTGCGGATGACGGTCACGCTGTTCCTGCTCGGGCTGCTGTACGTGGCCTTCTTCGCCGCGTTGATCGTGTTGCTGAAGTCCTGGCTGCTGGTCGTGGCGTTGATCGCCGTGATGTTCGTGGCGCAGTTCTGGTTCTCCGACAAGATCGCCATGTTCGCGATGCGCGGGCGGGTCGTGGGGCCGGTGGAGTATCCCGAACTGCACGCCGTGGTCGACCGGTTGTGTGCCATCGCGGACATGCCCAAGCCCGTCGTCGCGGTGTCCACGATGGACATGCCCAACGCGTTCGCCACCGGCCGCAACCCGGACAACGCCGTGGTGTGCGTGACCACCGGGCTGCTCGACCGGCTGGAGCCCGCCGAGCTGGAGGGTGTCCTCGCGCACGAGCTGTCGCACGTGGCGCACAAGGACGTCGCCGTGATCACCATCGCCTCGTTCCTGGGCGTGATCGCCGGGCTGATCGTGCGGTTCGCCTTCTACAGCCAGCTGTTCAGCGGGCGCAAGGACCAGAACACCGCCATGCTGTTCGCCGGCGTGATGGGTGTCTCGGCGGCCGTGTACGCGCTCAGCTTCCTGCTGATCCGGGCACTGTCCCGGTACCGGGAGCTGGCGGCGGACCGGGCCGCGGCCCACCTCACCGGCCGGCCCTCGGCGCTCGCCTCCGCGCTCACCAAGGTCTCCGGTGAGCTGGCCCGCATCCCCACCAAGGACCTGCGTACCGCCCAGGCCTTCAACGCCTTCTACTTCACCCCGGCCACCGGCAAGGAGCCCGGCATCGAGCGGTACTTCTCGACCCACCCGTCCCTGGAGCAGCGGCTGGAGCAACTGGGGCGGATCTCCGCGGAGTTGGGCGAGCCCCTGGAGCCCGGGAAGGCGGGCTGAGGATGGGGCTGCTGGACATCCTGCTCGGGCGCACCAAGCCCGTCGCGCCCGATCTCGACCAGCTGTTCGCGCTGCCGTCGGCGGCCGTGACGCTGGAGGCGGCGGTCTCCCTCACCCCGACCGGGCGCGGAGCGGTCTGCTTCGCCACGGTCGAGGGAGCCGCCTTCGAGCAGACGCACCGGGAGGTCCAGGCCCTGCTGGACGCGGACGCCGAGCGGGACGGCCCGCCGGTGGAGCTGCGCCGGGACGACTTCGGTTACTCCTGGCTGGTCTCCGAACGCGTCCCGGAGCAGCTGCCGCAGCTGGTCAACGACCTGCACGCGGTGAACAGTTCGATGGAGGTCAACGGCTTCGGGCCCCAACTGCTGTGCTCACTGGCCGGGTTCCGGGACACCGGGGGCCGGTCGCTCGCGCTGGTCTACCTCTACAAGCGCGGCACCTTCTACCCCTTCGCGCCGCTGCCCGGCGAGGGGCAGCGCCGGGACAACGCGCTGGAACTGCGGGTGAAGGCGGCGCTCTCGAGCGATCTGCGGATCGAGGCGGACCTGAACCGGTGGTTCCCCCTGTGGGGCGCTCCCGGCCTCTGAGCCGTCGGTCTCTTCCCTAGCTCTTTCTCTCGCGCGCCTGGCGACGCGACTCCAGCGGGCGCTCGCGGCGGTACCTGCGGTCCCACTTGGCCTGCTTGTCGCGGCGGTCGCGGTACGCGCGGTAGCTGCCGGGCGAGGCTCCCGAGGCGCCCCCGGCCGCGCCGCCCGACGAGGACGCCGAGGTGCCACGGCCGTACTGCATGTACACGAAGAGCAGGGCTACGGCGACGAGCCACCAGGTGTGGTTCCCGAAGCCCAGGATCACCAGGACGACGGTCCCGGAAAGGATGATGGTGCCCATGACGGGCCTCCGTGTGCGTGGGTGTGGTGTAGAAGAGTAGCCCCGGAGGGGCGGGGTGATGCCTGCCCTGCGCGAGCTCTTTCCCCGCACTCTGGAGTTGGTGTCCATGCCCGTGCCCTTCACGCAGGAACACGACGGTGAGCGCCTCGCAGGCGTCCATGGCGGCGGTGACGGTACGGCCGCGGCGCCGACCGCCGTACTGCTGCACGGAGCCGGTCACGGCAGCAAGGAGCGACTCCTGCCGCTGCTCGACGAGTTCGTGGCGCACGGCTGCCGGGCGCTGGCCTTCGACTTCTCCGGGCACGGCGAAAGCTCGGGCGAACTGGCGGGGTCGAGTCTGCGCCGGCGGTTCGAGCAGGCGGTCGCCGTGATCGACGCACAGGTGCCGGCGGACGGCCCGCTGGTGCTGGTCGGCTTCAGCATGAGCGGGCAGACGGTGGCCGACCTCGTCCGGCACTACGGCGGGCGGGTCGCCGCCATCGGGCTGTGCGCGCCCGCGGTGTACGCCGGCGAGGCCTGGGAGGTGCCGTTCGGGCGTGGGGACGGGGAGTTCAGCGCGATCATCCGACGGCCGGACAGCTGGCGGCGGTCACCGGCGCTCACTGCGCTGCGGGGGTTCGAGGGGCGGGCGGTGCTCGCGGTGCCGGGCACGGACGCGGTGATCCCGCCGGAGGTGACCGAGGCCGTACAGGAGGCCCTGGCCTTCCGGGCGCAGTTCACGCGCCTCGAACTGCCGGACGCTAATCACCAGTTGGGCGTGCGGATGCGTGACCACGCGGACGACCGACGGGAGTTGGTGGCCGCCCTGCTGACCGGCCTCGGCGACGGGGGCTGGACCGCCACCCGTGGCTGGGTGGCCAAGCAGCTTCCCGAGGGCCGGTCGGTCGTCGACACCGGTTTCCTGTCCGGGGGTTGGAGCTCGCAGATGCGCCGGCTCACCCTCGACGACGGTTCCGAGCTGGTCCTGCGGTCGTTCGTGAAGCCCTTCTTCCGGCATCACGCGCCCGGGCTGCTGGGCCGGGAGGCGTCGGTGCTGGCCCTGCTCGCCGCCGAGGACGGAGTACCGGCCCCCGATCCGGTCGCCGTGGACGCGACCGCCGAACACTGCGACCACCCCTCGCTGTTGATGTCCCGGCTGCCGGGCCGGGTGCGGGTCGACGAGGAGGATCTGGAGCGGCGGCTCGACCTGCTGGCGGACCAACTCGTGCGGATCCACCGGGTCGTGCCCGGGGAACGGCCGCGCGCGTACCAGGCGTGGACCTCCCCGGAGCGGGTGCGGGGAGTGCGGGGCCCGCTGTGGGAGCGGGCCGTGGACGTGATCCGCCGGGACCCGCCGTCGTACGAAGGATGCTTCCTGCACCGGGACTTCCATCCGGGGAACGTGCTCTTCACCGGGGCGGGCGAGGGGCTCCGGGTCAGCGGGGTGGTCGACTGGGTGGAGACCTCGTGGGGGCCGGCGGACCTCGACGTCGCCCACTGCTCGACGGCCCTCGCCCTGCTGCACGGTCCCGAGGTCGGGCTGGGCTTCCGGGAGCGGTACGAGGCGCGGGGCGGACGCCGACTGGCCGACGGGCCCGCCCATTTGTACTGGCGGCTCCTGGACGCCCTCGCCTACTGCCCCGACGCGGCGAAGCTCGCCGGGCCCTGGCGCGAGCTCGGACGGACCGATCTGACCCCGGAGGTACTGGGGGTGCGGCTGGAGGGGTATGTGCGGGGGCTCGTGGAGCGGTACGGCTGACGTGTCGAGCCGGGCGGGCCGGGAATTCGTTGGACGGTGTGGTGTCCGGGCTGTAGCTTGCGGGGGACCGTGACACCGCCCGAGGAGGTGAGACCCATGAACGCTGTAGCGATGTGGGTGCTCCCCCTTCCCGTCATGGCCGGCGACTGACACAGGTGTCGCCGGGAGCGCCTCGACCACAAGGCACTCCCGAAAGGCAACACCCATGGACTCGGAGCAGTTCACCCCCGGGCAGACGTCGTTCGACGTGATCATCGCCGGGTGCGGGCCGACCGGCGCGTTCCTCGCCGCCGAACTCCGGCTGCACGATGTGCGGGTACTCGTCCTGGAGAAGGAGACCGAGCCGGCCTCGTACGTCCGCATCGTCGGTCTGCACATGCGCAGTCTCGAACTGATGGCGATGCGCGGGCTGCTGGATCGCCTTCTCGCCCACGGCAGGCGGCGTCCGGCCCGCGGTTTCTTCGCCGCCATCGACAAGCCGGTGCCCCAGGGCCTGGATTCCGCGCACGCCTATCTGCTGGGCATCCCGCAGCCGGTCGTCGTCCGCCTCCTGGAAGAGCACGCGGCCGGGCTGGGGGCGCGGGTCCGGCACGGTGTCGCGGTGACCGGTCTCGAACAGGACGACGAGGGGGTGACCGTCGAACTGGCCGACGGCGAGCGGTTGCGTTCGCGCTATCTCGTCGGCTGCGACGGCGGGCGCAGCACGGTGCGCAAGCTGCTCGGGGTCGGTTTCCCCGGCGAGCCCTCGCGGACCGGGACGCTGATGGGCGAGATGGAGGTGGGCGTGCCGCAGGAGGAGGTCGCCGCCAAGGTCGCCGAGGTCCGCGCGACCCAACAGCGGTTCTGGCTACGGCCGTTCGGTCCGCGTATCTACAGCGTCGTGGTGCCCGCAGCGGAAGTGGGCGAGCGCGCGACGCCACCCACCATCGAGGAGTTCAGGCAACAGCTGCGTGCCGTCGCCGGAACCGACTTCGGGGCGCACTCCCCCCGCTGGCTGTCCCGCTTCGGGGACGCGACCCGGCTGGCCGAGCACTATCGGGTCGGGCGGGTGCTGCTGGCCGGGGACGCGGCGCACATCCATCCGCCGATCGGCGGTCAGGGCCTCAACCTGGGGCTCCAGGACGCGTTCAACCTCGGCTGGAAGCTGGCCGCGCAGATCCGCGGCCGGGCGCCCAAGACGCTGCTGGACACCTACGAGGCGGAACGTCGTCCGGTCGCCGCGGACGTGCTGGAGAACACCCGCGCCCAGACGGAGCTCCTGTCCACCGAACCGGGGGCGCTGGCCGTGCGCAGGCTGCTGAGCGAGCTGATGGACTTCGACGAGGTGAACCGGCACCTGCTCGAGAAGATCACCGCGACCCGCATCCGCTACGACTTCGGCGACGGCCCCGACCTGCTCGGCCGCCGCCTGCCCGACCTCGACGTCGATCGGGGCCGCCTCTACGACCTGCTGCGTCACGGCCGCGGCCTACTGCTGGACCGCACCGCCCACCTGACCGTCGACGGCTGGTCCGACCGGGTCGACCACCTCGCCGACCCCACCGCGGCCCTGGACGCCCCGTGCGTCCTGCTGCGCCCCGACGGCCACGTGGCCTGGATCGGCGACGATCAGCGGGGCCTCGACGACCGGCTGGCACGGTGGTTCGGGGAACGGACGGGGTGATCCTCCGCGTCGGCTACTCCCCCGGTGCCGCTCTGAGGACGCCCGCTGCGATGGCCGTGGTCAGGGCCGCGTGGTCCTTGGTCGTCTGGGTGGCGTAGGCCAGGGCGAAGTCGGCCACCGCGCGGTCGAAGGTGTCGGCGCCGCCCAGGTACGCGGCGATCGCGACGCGGTCGCCGGAGCGGGCGTGGGCCCGGGCCAGGGTGGTGCCGCAGAGGCCGGCGTACGCCCTGAGGTCGGCCGGGGGCATGCCCGCGACGTCCGCCGAGCCCTTCATGTCGCGCAGTTGGCGCCAGTAGTACGCCCGGCCCTGGGGCCCGCTCATCCAGCCCAGGAAGATGTCGCTCGCGGCCTGGAGCAGACGCTGGCCCACGACCACCCGGCGCCCGTGATGGACGTACGGCCCATGCGGCAGGTGTTCCTCCAGCACCGACGGGCGGGCCTCCTTGATCTGGAGGAACAGCGGGTCGTCGGCGTCCCGGCCGGTCAGCAGGACGATGAAGCAGCGGGTACCGACACTGCCGACGCCGACGACCTTGCGGGCCGCGTCCACGAAGCGGTAGCGGTCCAGGAGCAGCCGGCGCTCCTCGGAGAGGGTGGAGCGGTAGTCGCTGAAGATCTTGCGCAGGCTGGCCATGTCGGGGGCGCCCGCGGGTTCGAGGAGCGGCGGGTCGGTGATGATGCGGCGGCGGCCGTCGACGGTCTCGGTGAGCTTGCCGAGGGCCTGGAGGCTGGTGCGGCGGCGGGCCCGGGTGAGGCTGGACTCGACGCGCCTGCGCCGGCGGGCGGAGCGGACGAGGGGCAGCAGGCTGTCGGCGTCGACGCTCTCGTACCAGACCTCCAGCTCCGCCATGGGGGCCAGGCGCCGCATGGCCGTGCGGTACGCGGTGACCGCTCCCCGGGCCGCCCGGTGGGCCTGGTCCTCGCTGTGCCCGTTCTCGCGGGCGGCCACGGCGACGCTCGCGGCGAGCCGCTTGACGTCCCACTCGAAGGGGCCCGGGAACGTCTCGTCGAAGTCGTTGAGGTCGAAGAGGAGGGAGCGTTCCGGGGAGGCGTAGAGGCCGAAGTTGAGGAGGTGGGCGTCGCCGCAGAGTTGCACCATGAGGCCGGTGTGCGGCTGGGAGGCCAGGTCGGCGGCCATCACGGCGGCGGAGCCGCGCAGGAAGGCGAACGGGGAGGCCGACATCCTGCCGTACCGGATGGGGAGGAGTTCCGGGAGGCGGTCGCGGCCCTGTCGTTCCAGTACGGCCACGGGGTCATGGCGGTCGAGGGACGGGAGCCAGGTGGCGTGGGCGGAGCGGGGGACGCGTCTGCGGGCGGCCCGGCCGCGGGTCTGCGGGGTGCCGGGGGTGTTCATGGGGCCTGCCTCTGGGTCACGCCCGCCTCCTGGTCGCCGGTGTGTCCGTCACCTCCTGATCGCAGTGAAGGGCGGGGGTGGGGCGGGCGCATGTGGAGTACGGCGATCGGGTGACGTGTGCATCGGGGGCGCGTTGTCAGTGGCGTCGGTCAAGATGGGCCGTATGGGCTTGGGTGATGCGGTTCGGTATGTCGGGGTGGATGAGCGGCGGGCTCGGCTGGGGTCGCGGCAGCAGTTGGCCGTCGAGGCTCGGGTGGGGACGCCGGAGGAGGTGGGCGGGGCGCTGGTCGCTCTGCACGGGTCCGATCCAGCGACCGTCTACCTCGCGGTGGGGGCTCGGCTCGTGGACGCGTCCGGGACCGTCGGGGAGACCGAGCGGGCGCTGTACGAGGACCGGACGTTGGTGCGGATGCACGGGATGCGGCACACGGTGTTCGCGTTCCCGACCGAGCTGACCGCCGTCGTACACGCCTCGACCGGGCTCACGGTCGCGGCGCGTGAACGGGCCTCGCTCATCAAGGACATGGCGAAGGCGGGCGCCCCGGACGCGGCCTGGCTGAAGGAGGTCGAGGAGTCGGCGCTGGCAGCGCTCGCCCGGCGCGGGCAGGCGACGGCGGCCGAACTCTCCCAGGACGAGCCGCGGTTGCGGGAGCAGTTCGTGTACTCGGCCGGCAAGAGCTACGAGGGCGTCCACACCGTGTCCTCCCGGCTGCTGCGGGTGCTCGGTGTGGAGGGCAAGGTGGTGCGCGGGCGGCCGCTCGGTTCCTGGATGTCCTCGCAGTTCCGCTGGGCGGTGGCACCGCCGCATCCCGAACTCGACGTGGCCGAGGCACAGGCCGAGCTGCTGCGGCGCTGGCTCACCGTGTGCGGGCCCGCCACCGAGGCGGACCTGAAGTGGTGGACAGGCTGGAAGGTGACCGACGTGCGCCGTGCGCTCGCGGCGATCCGCGCGGTCACGGTGACGGTCGACGAGGGTCCGGCCTACGTCGTGGAGGGCGACGACGGTCCGGTCGAGGGACCGTCGGAGCCGTGGGCCGCGCTGCTTCCCGGGCTCGATCCGACGGCGATGGGCTGGCAGCAGCGGGACTGGTATCTGGCCCCTGCCCTGCGTCCGGCCCTGTTCGACCGGAGCGGCAACGTGGGGCCGACGGTGTGGTGGAACGGGCGGGTGGTGGGGGGTTGGGGGCAGCGGGCCGACGGGGAGATCGTCTGGCGGCTGCTGGACCCGGAGGGCGTGGGGCCGGAGGCGGAGGCGGCCATCGCGGTGGAGGCCGCCCGCCTGCGGGAGTGGGTGGGGGCGACCCGGGTGAGACCCCGGTTCCGGACCCCCCTGGAGAAGGAACTGGCCGAGCCGACGACGTGACGGTCCCGTCCGGGCCGACCCGCTGACCGGGGCGGGCGGTTCATCGGGGGCCGGGTCGGCGTTCTGATCGGGGGGTCGGCTTGCCGAGTGGCCCAGGTCGGCTTTCTGGTCCGGGGGGCCGGCTTGCTGGGGCACCGGGTGGCTCCGGGAAGGGCATCCGGCTGACGGCGGCAGCCGGCTTGCCGGGACGGCAAGAGCTACCGCCTGACGGACGCCGGGAGGCTGACCGGAACGGCGAGAGCCGCCGGCCGACGAACTCCGGAAAGCCGACCGGCCCGGTCAGAGCCGCCGGCTGACGGGGGCCCCGGGCGGCTGACCGGAACAGCCAGGGCCGCCGGCTCACCGAGGCGACCGGCTTACCGGGACCGCCGGCGAAACCGGCTGGCTGGGGCAACCGGCCAACCGGGATGCCCGGGTCGACCTTCTGACGGGGGCAACCGGCTGACCAGGGCGACCGGCTTAGCAGGGCGCCGGGGTCTCCGGAACAGAGTTCACCCGGCGCCCCCGGTTCACCGTGCGTAGCGCATCAGCGCGCGCACCATGTGGCACGTGGTGTCCGACGGTGGGTGGACGCCGATCGTCTCCGCGGTGTCGCGGATCGTCTCGTTGCGGGCCTGGTTCGGGACGTAGACGCCGGAGTCGAGCAGGGCGATCGCGAGCCGCATCGCCTTGAGGCGGCGGTTGTGGGTGACGTACCACTCGCGGGGTCGGCCCGGCGGCAACGGGCGCTTCTCCACGGGGGCGTACGGAAGGTCGAGCAGCACCGGATGCTTCGCGGTGGACTGGGTGGGCAACGGCTTCGGCTTCAGTGCGGCAGCGGGCACAGGCATCCTCCTGTCGCGGTAAGGGCGGGAGCCGGGGTCCCGGCGACGCCCTCGAACACTGGTTTTATTCTACCGCCCGGCACTGACAAAAGCCCCTGGCCACAAGGGCTTTCGAGGGTGCTGTGACGCAGGTGGAGAACGGGTTTCCGGGTACCGTGGCGACATGGAGATCTGGATCAACCCGGCCTGTTCGAAGTGCCGCAGTGCGGTCAGTCTGCTCGACGCGGAGGGTGCCGAGTACACCGTCCGCCGCTACCTGGAGGACGTCCCGAGCGAGGACGAGATCCGCGAGGTGCTCGACCGGCTCGGCCTCGAACCGTGGGACATCACCCGCACCCAGGAGGCCGCCGCCAAGGAGCTGGGGCTCAAGGAGTGGGCCAGGGACGAGAGTTCGCGGGACCGGTGGATCACCGCGCTCGCCGAGCACCCCAAGCTCATCCAGCGGCCCATCATCACGGCGGACGACGGCTCGGCGGTGGTCGCCCGCTCCGAGGACGCCGTACGGGACGCCCTGGCCAGGAAATGACCGAGTGTGACGCAGGTTACGTCAGATGACTCCCGCAACCACTGAGTAACCTCGTTCGGTATCTCGTACATAGCGGCGTACGCTCCCCTAGCTCTCAGGAGGCGCGCATGTCGCGCAGGAGAACACTCGGCACGAAGAAGAAGGTCGCGCTGCTGGTGAGCGCGGCGGTGGCGGCGGGCGGTGGGGCCTTCGTGATGGCCAGCACCTCGAACGCCGCGAGTCCGCAGACGGCCGCGGAGTCGACCGTCTGCCAGGGCCTCGCCACCGCGCTCGGCAACAACCAGCGGTTCATCGAGGGGCAACGGGCCAATCCAGACGCCCAGTCGGCGGCCCGGATCACCAACCGGGAAGCGGTGATCGCGCAGATCAAGGTGCAGCAGGAGGCGTCCGGTTGCGTGGTCGGGGAGTCGGCTCAGGGCTCCCAGGCCGGCGCGGGACAGCCCCCGCAGGCCGCGTCCCCGTCAGCACCCGCCGCTTCCCAGGCCCCGCCCGCCTCTCAGGCTCCCCCGGCCGGCAACGCCGCCTCCGGGCAGCAGGTGTGCAACGGTTCGACCGTCACGCTGTCCGGTGAGGGCGGTGCCCCCGCCGCGTCCAGCAACCAGTTCCCGGCCGGCACGAAGCTGAAGGTCACCAACCTGGACAACAACAAGTCCACGACGGTGGAGGTCACTTCGGTCTCCGGCAGCTGCGCCCTGCTCAACAACGCGGCCTTCGAACAGGTACGGGAGCCCGGCAAGTTCCTCATCCGCCGGGCCGTGATCGAGAAGGTGGGGTGAGGTTATTCGCCTAGGAACTCGGTGAGGCGGCGCGCCAGTTCGGGAGGCGCGGACTGCGGCAGCGCGTGGTGGGAGACGCCGGGGACCACGTCGGCTTCCCCCCGCGGCAGCAGTCCGGCCGCCCGCGCTGTCACGTCGGACGTGTCATGGGTCCTGCTGTTCGCGGCCACGAGCAGCAGGACCGGCGTTTTCAGGGCGCGAAGCGCCTCCGGGGCGGGGCGCGGGCCCGTCACCGGTCTGATGGCGGGGAAACCGGCGGCCGCCTCCTGGAGCCGGAGCCAGTCGGGGTCCAGTGCGGCTCCCCCGGTCTCCCACCTCAGGAAGGCGCGGACCCGGGTCGGCGTCGGACGCAGCAGCATCGGCAGGGCGTGCCGGAGATACGCCGCCTTGAACCCGGCGAAGCACTGGGTCGGGTCCAGGAGGAACAGGCGGCGCATCCGGTCGGGGGCCCGCAGGGCGTGGTGCAGGGCGATCCAGCCGCCGTAGGAGTGCCCGCCGAAGTCCGCCTCCCCGACGCCGAGTTCGTCGAGGAGCGCGTCCAGCCAGGCGGACAGGTCGGCGGCCGTACGGGGGTGACGGTCGGCGGCCGGTGTGCTGCGGCCCGGGGCGCCGATCAGGTCGACGGCGAGGACCCGGTGGGTGCGGGCCAGGTGGGCGGCCTGGGCGTACCAGGAGGCGGAGGTCGCGCCCCCGCCGCCCGGCAGCAGGACGAGCGGGGGCGCGCCGGCCGGGCCGCACGCGTTGACGTGGGTCGTGCCGAAGGGCGTGGGCACCCGGAGCGCCTCCCGGTCGGCGGGCCAGCGCGCCATCACCTTGCCGTAGGCCGCGTCGAACGCGTCGGCGTCGAATCCGCGCATCGATCCCTCCCGTATTATCTCGCTCAGCAAGACACTCGATGAGCGAGATAGTAACGGAGGCCGCCCATGGCGCCCCAGGGTCCCGAGCTGGAGATCGTCCATCTGCTGCGTGCGGTGACGGTCGAACTCGGCCTGCACAGCGCCCGGTTCGCCCGGCGCAACGCCCTGCACCCGACCGACGTACGCGCCCTGATCGCGCTCATGGACTCCTCCCGCGCGGACGAGGAGATGTCGGCGGGACGGCTGGGCTCGCTGCTCGGGCTCAACTCGGCGGGCACGACCTCGCTCATCGACCGGCTGGAGCGGGGCGGGCATGTGCGGCGGGTGCGGGGGCGGGAGGACCGGCGCAAAGTGGTCGTCGAGGTGGACGAACGGGCGGTGGAGCTGGGCCAGGCCTTCTTCGGGCCGCTCATCGGGAGGACCGTGGAACTGCTCCAGGGGTACGACGAGCGGGAGCGGGCGGCGATCCGGGGGTTCCTGGAGGGAGTACGGGACGCGGCGGCGGCCGAGGAGGACTGACCTCACCCACCACCGACCCCCACCCGGCCCGCGACCTACGGACGACCCGCCAGCACCTTCGCCTCGGTCTCCGGGTCCAGCCCCACCACAGGCCGGTCCGGGCGTTGCGGAGCCACCCCGCCGAGTTCGCACAGCCAGGTCCAGGTGTCGGCGACCGTCTCGGTGACCGGGCGGCAGCGCAGGCCCGCCGCGGCGGCTCGGGAGGTGTTCGCGCCGTGGAGCGTGGTGTGCAGGTCGGAGCCCGGCGGGACCCAGATCGGCAGGTCGGTCCACGGTGCGATGCCCGCGCCGAGGACGATGTCCGGGTCGGCCCAGTGCAGTTCGGCGTCCGCGCCGGTCACCGTCACGCATGCCCGGAGGAGTTCGGACAGAGTGGTGTGTCCCTGCGGGCTCACCACGTTGTACGGGCCGCCCCGACCCGCCGCGGCGGCCGCCAGTACCCACTCCGCCAGGTCGCGGACGTCGACGTACTGAATGGGCAGGTCCTCGGGCCCGGGCGCGAGGACCCGGCCGCCGCGGGCGACCCGCCCCAGCCACCAGGGCAGGCGGCCGATGTTCTCGTACGGGCCGAGGATCAGGCCGGCCCGTCCGAGCAGGGAGCGGTCGGCGCCGAAGCTGTCCAGGACCGCGAGTTCGCCGCCCCGTTTGTCGCGGGCGTAGTCGGTCCGCCCCGCGTCGGCGAAGGCGCCCTCGACCACCGGAGCCTCCTCGGTGTACCCGGCCGGCTGGGGCCAGGTGTACACCGAGCTGCTCGACACGTATACGTACCGGTCGGCACGGTCCCGCAGCAGCCGTGCCGTGTCCCGGACCGCACGGGGCGCCCCCGACCAGGTGTCGACGACCAGGTCCCAGGGGCCGCCTCCGGCGAGGGCGGTGAGGCCGTCGGGCGCGGCGCGGTCGCCGTGCAGCGACCGCACCCCGGGCCCGGGTGCGTGCCGTCCGCGGTGGAAGACAGTCACGTCCCAGCCCTGGGCCAGGGCCGCCTCGGCGACGGCCCGGCCGACGAACTCGGTGCCACCGAGCAGGAGAAGTCTCATACCGGTGACTGTGCCCGCCGCGGCCCCGCGGTGGAACTCCGGTCTGCTGTCGGCAGAGGGTCAGTCGCCGGTCGGCGGGGTGTACTTGTAGCCGACCCGCCGCACGGTCTGGATCGCGCCCCGGAAGTCCGCGCCCAGCTTGCGGCGCAGCCGGGCGATGTGGACGTCGACGGTACGGCCGTCGCCGACATGGCCGTAGCCCCAGACCGTGGTGACCAGCTGGTCGCGGGTGTGGACCCGGTGCGGGTGCTGGACGAGGTGGGCGAGGAGCTCGAACTCCAGGTAGGTGAGGTCGAGTTCCTTGCCGTTGACCTCGGCGGTGCGCTGCACGGTGTCGATGCGGACGAGCGGGGCGGCGCTGTCGTCGGCGACCGCGGTCTCGGGCCGGTCCGGGACCGCTACCGGCAGGAACGGCGGCTGCTGGTCCGCCGGGACGAGCACCAGGTAGCCGATCATCGGCGGCTGGCCCGGCAGCGTCGGCAGGGTGTGCTGGGGAGCCGGCAGCCAGGTGGCGCCCGGCGGCAGGAAGTCCGCGACGTCCACGACCTCGTCCCGGTCGACGGCCCGCAGCCGGTGGCGCGCGGTGCCGTTCTGGGAGGAGGTCAGGGTGGCGGTGGAGAGAGAACGAGTGGTCGCCATGAGAGGTCAGCTCTTTCGCGCGAGGAGGTCAACAGGAGACGAACGTCGACTGCGCGCTGGCCGAAGGCCGGGGTGTACGGCTTTAGAGGGCCGGCGCGTTCATCGCGCGGCAACACACCCGGTCGAAGTCATGGTGCTGACGGGAGGGCCAGAAGGGCTCGAGGTCATGGCGACCCGTCGCGGTGTTCTTCTGGAAGCTGGCCATGAGCTCATTGAAGCAGACACAGGCCCGCAACAGGAGCCTCCTCTCACTGCTTGGACGCTTCCTTGGCGTGAAAACGACGTGGTCCTCCTCACCCCACCAGACGTTTGCGCCAGGTCAGGGGTCTGACCTCGATCGCCTTGTCCGGATTGCCGTCCCACACTGCGGACAGCCCGGCCGCGTCCAGTGCCGCCACGACCTCGCGCCCGACCGCCGCGGTGGTCTCGGCGGAGCCGTCGAAACCGCCGTAGAGCAGCGTGAGTCCGTGGCCTTCGGCCGCGCTCTCGGTGCACTGGGTGTGGAAGTACACGAAGCCGTGGTCGCCCTCGGCGCGCTCGGCGCCTATCTCCGCGGTGCCGCAGGTGCGGCAGCAGGTGAAGTTCTCGCGGGCGGTGATGCCTTGGGTGTTGAGGGTGTCGAAGGCACGGGTGAGGAGCTCGGGGTCCGTCGTGGTCCGCCACGTCTCCTGCTCGCCGAGCCGCTCCAGCCAGAGCCGGTCCACCAGGTGTCCGGCCTGGGCCCGGGAGACGGGCCGCTCGTCGCCGTCGACCAGCCACTCCTCGGCGTCCTCGGTGAGCTGGGCCCGGTCGTCGTAACCGCAGCGCAGCAGAAGTCGTACGCGATCCTCCACCTGCCGGCGGATCTCGTCGGGCAGCTCGGGGACCTCCTCGGCCGGACCGAGGTCCACCGGTTCCCACTCCAGGTCCGCGTCCCAGCCGTCCTCCTGCCGGGCCCAGCCGGTCAGCAGGTCGGCCACCCGGTCCGGGTCGGTCAGGCGGGTGCCGGAGAACGCGTCCCTGCCGCGGCGGTGTTCCAGCTGGTAGTCGCCGCCCTCCTCGTGCCACACCTGGGCGAACACGTCCGGCACGTCCGGGATGCGCTGGGCGACCAGGAAGCGGTTGCCCGGCCGCCCCAGGCCGGTCACGGCCGCGCGCAGTTCCACGGCCCGCATCCAGGTGTACTTCTGTCCGTTCTCGGTCCAGGCCCTGACGGCCAGACCCCCCTCGATCTCCATGTCCCCCACCATGCCAGCCGCCACTGACAACGCGCCGAGGGGCGCCCACCGGTCGGTGGGCGCCCCTCGGGAAGCAGCGTGCGGGATCAGACCTGGCCGGCCTTCTCCAGCGCCGAGCAGCAGGTGTCCACCAGGAGGCGGGTCACCACGTACGGGTCGACGTTGGCGTTGGGGCGGCGGTCCTCGATGTAGCCCTTGCCGTCCTTCTCGACCTGCCACGGGATGCGGACCGAGGCGCCGCGGTTGGAGACGCCGTAGGAGTACTCGTTCCACGGGGCGGTCTCGTGCAGGCCCGTCAGGCGGTCGTCGATGCCGGCGCCGTAGTTCTTGACGTGGTCGAGGGGCTTGGAGCCCTCACCCAGCGACTCGGCGGCGGTGATGATCGCGTCGTAGCCCTCGCGCATCGCCTTGGTGGAGAAGTTGGTGTGCGCGCCGGCGCCGTTCCAGTCGCCCTTGACCGGCTTCGGGTCGAGGGTCGCGGCGATGCCGAAGTCCTCGGCGGTGCGGTAGAGCAGCCAGCGGGCCACCCACAGGTGGTCGGAGACCTCCAGCGGGGAGACCGGGCCGACCTGGAACTCCCACTGGCCGGGCATGACCTCGGCGTTGATGCCGGAGATCGCGAGGCCGGCCTTCAGGCAGTTGTCCAGGTGCGCCTCGACGACGTCACGGCCGAAGATCTCGTCCGCGCCGACACCGCAGTAGTAGCCGCCCTGCGGGGCCGGGAAGCCCCCCTTGGGGAAGCCGAGCGGGTAGCCGTCCTTGAAGAAGGTGTACTCCTGCTCGATGCCGAAGATCGGCTCCTGCGCGGCGAACTTCTCCGCGACCTCGACCAGCGCGGCGCGCGTGTTGGAGGAGTGCGGGGTGAAGTCGATGTTCAGGACCTCGCACAGGACGAGGATGTCGTCGCCGCCGCGGATCGGGTCGGGGCAGGAGAAGACCGGCTTGAGGACACGGTCCGAGGAGTGCCCCTCGGCCTGGTTCGTGGAGGACCCGTCGAAGCCCCAGATCGGCAGCTCGGCGCCCTTCGCGTCGTCACCAAGGATCTTCGTCTTGGAGCGAAGCTTGGCCGTCGGCTCGGTGCCGTCGATCCAGATGTACTCAGCCTTGAAGCTCACGGGCCACATCCTTCGGGGGTGTGTCTGGGCGCACTTGCGGGTGCTGCGGCGCTGCGGCACTGAAACGCCGCCTCTCGATGCCCGCGAGCCTGTCAACAGGCGATTTCCCGGTCATTGCTCGAATGTGAACCCCGTGTTACCTGGTGGTGGTGTGGCGCGATTCACGGTGTGAGCGCGGCACGACGGGTACGGCGGTGTACCTGGCACCACCCCTGCCCCGGCCGTCCAGCACCCGTGACCCGGGGCCGCGCGCCGACCAGACTGGCGTCATGACCACACAGAAGCGGGGCGGCGGCGACACGAGCGTCGGGCAGATCGTGACGGCGGCCCTGCGGGGGCTGGGGCTGGCGCTGGTGGCGCTGCCGGGGGCGATCGTCGCTTTCGTGGTCTCCGTGGTGTCCATCGCTCTCGTCCCGATCGGCGTCGGGATCGTCACCACCCCCTGGGTCCTCACCGGTGTCCGGGCCTTCGCGAACCGGCGGCGGGTCCTCGCGGCCGAGTGGTGCGGCGTACGGATCCCGGCCGGGTACCGGCCGCTGCCGAAGGACGCCAATCCCTGGGCCCGCACCTTCGGGATGCTGCGCGACCCGGCGACCTGGCGGGACCTGCGGTGGCTGCTGGTGGACATGACGGCGGGGTTCGCCACCGCGCTGCTTCCGGCCGCGCTGCTGGTCTATCCGCTGGAGGGGCTCGCGCTGGCGGCCGGTCTGTGGCGGGTCTTCCCCGACGGTTACTGGTACGCCTTCGTGCCGGTCACCGGTCAGGCCTCCGCGCTCGGCGCCGGCGCCCTGGCCGTGGTCCTCCTGCTGCTGTTCCGCCTCCTCCCGCCGGCCGCGCTGCACGCCCACTTCCGGCTCACCCGGGCCGTCCTCGCCCCGAGCCAGGCCGAACTGGCCGAGCGGGTGCGGGTGTTGACCGAGACGCGGCGGGACGCGGTGGACACCTCGGCGGCCGAACTGCGGCGCATCGAGCGGGACCTGCACGACGGGGCGCAGGCCCGGCTGGTCGCCATGGGCATGGATCTCGGCACCATCGAGGCGCTCCTCGACAAGGACCCCGCCCAGGCGAAGCGGCTGCTGGCGCAGGCCCGTCAGTCCTCGGTGGACGCGCTCACCGAACTGCGCGACCTGGTGCGCGGGATCCATCCGCCGGTGCTGGCCGAGCGCGGACTGGGCGATGCCGTACGGGCGTTGGCGCTGCGGCTGCCGGTACCGACCGAGGTGGCCGTCGACCTCGGGGGCCGGGCGGACGCGCCGGTGGAGTCGGCCGCCTACTTCGCGGTCAGCGAGGTCCTCACCAACGCCGTCAAGCACTCGGGTGCCGACCGGATCTGGATCGACCTGCATCACACCGACGGGATGCTGCGGATCGGCGTCACCGACAACGGCCGCGGCGGCGCGGTGATCTCGGCCGGTTCGGGACTCGCCGGAATCGAGCGGCGGCTCGGTACATTCGACGGCGTCCTGGCCGTCAGCTCGCCCGCGGGCGGTCCCACCATGGTCACCATGGAGATCCCCTGCGCGCTGTCCTAGGCGGCCGTCGTGGAGATCCCCGGCGAGCCGGTTCGGCCCGCCGCGACGGAGACCCCTGCCGCCCTGGGAGCCCCCTTGCGCGTTGTCCTGGCCGAAGACCTCTTCCTGCTGCGCGACGGGCTCGTGCGGCTCCTTCAGGCACATGACTTCGAGATCGCCGCGGCCGTCGAGTCCGGGCCCGAGCTGGCCCGGGCGCTGGCCGAGCTGGAGCCGGACGTCGCCGTGGTCGACGTACGCCTGCCGCCGACGCACACCGACGAGGGCCTGCAGTGCGCGCTCGACGCCCGGCGGGCCAGACCCGGGCTGCCGGTGCTGGTGCTCTCGCAGCACGTGGAGCAGCTGTACGCGCGCGAGCTGCTGGCCGACGGCAGCGGCGGGGTGGGGTATCTGCTCAAGGACCGGGTGTTCGACGCCGAGCAGTTCGTGGACGCCGTACGGCGGGTGGCGGCGGGCGGGACCGCGATGGACCCGCAGGTGATCCAGCAGCTGCTGACCCGGCGGGCGGCCGACGACCAACCGCTCGCCCGGCTCACCCCGCGGGAGCGGGAGGTGCTGGAACTCATGGCGCAGGGTCGGACGAACGCGGCGATCGCCGGCCAGCTCGTGGTGACGGAACGGGCGATCGCCAAGCACACCGCCAACATCTTCACCAAACTGGGCCTCGAGGTGTCGGACGATGACAATCGCCGCGTTCTGGCGGTGCTCGCGTTTCTCGACCAGGGCCGGTGAGCAGCTCCTCATTTTCTGTAACTCCTGCTGCTCACAGGCTGGTTGGTGTACCAAGGACAGGTAAACCTCTGATTTGTTTGTGGGGCGGCTGAACGCCCCTGGGACGGCGTGCGTATGGGATGGCGCCGCTTCACTCCTGTCGGGCGCCTCGATAGCCCCGAAAAAGGAAGTCAGAGGAGTTCCATGGGACGCAATACACGTAAACGCCGCTCGTCGATGGCCACCAAGGCCATAGCCGCGTCGGCGGCCCTAGCGCTCGGTGGGGGCGGGCTGATCTGGGCGAACTTCTACGCTTCGGCGCACGAGTCCAACAACAACGGCTGGTCCCAGAACCAGACCAAGGCCGCCGCCGCGCAGGTCGCGACCATCTCGTGCCCCGACGTCGGTCAGAAGCTGACGAACGTGCCTCAGAACGCGCGTCAGGGGGTGGCCACGGAGCTGGCCAACCTGGACAAGCAGATCACCGAGGCCTACGCCAGGCTCGCCTCGACGCGCCAGGCCCAGGCGGGTGACCCGGGCTTCGTCCAGAACGCCATCGTCGGTCCCCTGAAGGAGAAGCGGGCGGCCACCATCGACCGGATCCGCATCGACATCCAGCGGGTCGGGGGACAGTTCAACACCTCGCTCAGCCAGCTGGCGGCCTGCACCACGCAGAACGCGCAGACCAACGCCGGCCAGGCCGGCGGTCAGCAGCAGAACGGCGGTCAGCAGCAGGGCGGCCAGCAGCAGAACGGCGGCCAGCAGCAAGGCGGTCAGCAGCAGAACGGCGGCCAGCAGCAGGGCGGTCAGCAGAACGGCGGCCAGCAGAACGGTGGTCAGCAGCAGGGCAACGGCGGACAGGGCGGCAACGGCCCGGTCGCGGCCGACTTCGTGGACATCACCAAGGTCCAGGGCAACGCCCAGCTCGGTGTCGGCCAGAACGGTCTGCCGGCCAACGGCAACTCCGGCTCGCGGGGCACCTTCACCACCAAGTGCGGTACCAACGGCAACGACAACCACAACACGGACAACGTGATCGTGGCCCCCGGTGTCGCCAACGGCGCCCACCACCTGCACGACTACGTCGGCAACCAGAACAACGACGCGTTCGCGAGCGACCAGGAGCTGGCGGGTGCCTCCACCAGCTGCCAGAACCAGGGCGACAAGTCCTCGTACTTCTGGCCGGTGCTGCGTCTGCAGAACGGTCAGCAGGACTTCGACCAGAACAACGACGGCGGCGGCAAGGAGGGCAACGTCGGCAAGATCCTCCAGCCGGCCCAGGCCCAGCTGAAGTTCGTCGGCAACAAGAAGGGCAATGTCGTCGCGATGCCGACGGCCCTGCGCATCATCACCGGTGACGCGAAGGCCTTCGTCAACGGCAACGCCAACGCCAACGTGAACTGGTCCTGCACCGGCTTCGAGAACAAGGTCCAGCTGCACGACAAGTACCCGATCTGCCCGCAGGGCAGCCAGGTGGTGCGCACGACCAACTTCCAGAGCTGCTGGGACGGTCAGAACATCGACAGCGCCAACCACCGCACCCACGTGGCGTTCGCCGCGGCGGACGGCAGCTGCGCCAACGGGTTCAAGGCGATCCCCCAGCTCCAGGTCCGGCTCGTCTACAACGTCCCGGCCCCGAAGCTGCAGAACGGCACGGTCGTCAACCCCTACGCGGTCGACACCTTCCCGGAGAACCTGCACAAGCCGATCACCGACCACAACGACTTCATCAACTTCTTCTCCACGAACCTGATGAACAAGATGGTCAACTGCATCAACACCGGCAAGAAGTGCCAGTGACCCGGTGACTGACTGAGAAAGCCGGCGGTGAGAATCCCTCACCGCCGGCTTTCGTGTGTCCGCGTCCTCAGTGCGCCGAGTGCGTGGCGCCCATCTTCGAGTGGTCCACACCCTCCTCGATGTCCCCGCCGAGCGTCTTGCGCAGCCCCGTCACCGTCCGGGTGGTGTCACCGACGGCGACCCACTTGCGGCCGACCAGGAAGTGACCGCCGTAGTCCTTGGCGCCGTTGATCCACTCGCGCTGGCCGCGGTCCGTCGCGAAGGTGGCGAGGATGAACTTGCCGTCGGCGTCCTTGGACTTCTTGCACACGGCCTGACGCAGCTCGTCGGCGTCGATCTGGATGTCGGGCGTGCACTTCACCTCGGCGGCCAGGTGCTCCAGGCTGCCGGTGGCCGCCGGCGGCACCGCGGCTGCGGCCTTCGCGTCACCGCCGGATCCGCAGCCCGCCAGCGCCAGCGCCGCGGCCGCGCCGGTCAGCGCGAGCATCGGTCGGGTCAACCTCATGTGTTCCTCCGGTCACGGGGTCACGTCGGACGGGCCCCGGCGGGGGTCCGTCTCCTCCCATACGGCTGCGGGGCGCGGGACGCTCAAATCCTGGTGTCACCGCTGCTACGGGTGTGCGAAAGTGTGCCGGTGAACGAGGACTGGGAAAAGCGGGTCGTGGCCGCCTGGGCCACCTTCGACGAGTATCCCGAGGAGCGGGCGGCCGAGTTCCGGGCCGTGATCGACACGCTCGTGGCCGAGCTGCCGGACGACAGCCCGGACGGCCCCTTCGAGCGGGCCTCCGCCTGGGACTCCACGGGGCACTCGGACAAGGCGGTCCCGCTGTACCGGGACGCGCTCGCGAAGGGCCTGACCGGCTACAAGGGCCGCCGCGCCAAGATCCAGCTGTCGAGCTCCCTGCGGAACACCGGACAGGCGGAGGAGGGCGTCAAGCTGCTCACCCCCGAACTGGACGCCCCCTCCGACGAGTTGGACGACGCGGTACGGGCCTGTCTCGCCCTGTGCCTGTCCAGCCTCGGCCGGGACCGCGAGGGCCTGTCCCTGGTCCTCGGCGCGCTGGCCCCCCATCTGCCGCGCTACCAGCGGTCGATGGCCAACTACGCGCGCGCCCTGGTCGACCCGGAAGGCTGATTCACTCGGTCGGCGGTGACCAACCCACGATTCGCTCGTTCTGCTGAACGTGCAGTCACAGGATGTCGCCCCGCGCCCCGCACCCGCATCAGGCTCCGCCGCCGACCCCGTCGTGGACGTCGAGCAGGCCGAGGCCGCGCTCGTCGAGCACTACCCCCGGCTGGTCCGGCTCGCCTATCTGGTGCTGCCGCCGGGCCTGGGCCGCAGCAGGCGGGTCCTGACCGCGCACGCCCTCACCCAGCGCGCGCTGCCCCGGGGCCGGGCCGCGACCCCCGTCATCCCGGCCCAGTCGGCCGGCCGCGAGGGCGACCCCGGCTACGCCTTCGTCCGCCTCCAGGTGGTACGTACGGCGCTGGAGGCGAGCCGGCCGCTCAAGCGCAGGGCGTGGCCCAAACGCTCCCAACTCCCGCCGCTGCTCCCCCAGGTGTGGGGCCTCAGGCTCTTCCCGCGCTCCGGGGGCGCCGACGAACTCGCCCTGGACCAGAGCCTGTCGGCACTCACCGGACCGGCCCGCGCCGCCTATGTCCTGCGCGGCCTGGAGAAGCTCCCGGACGGCGACGTACGCGAGGTGCTCACGGCCGCGGGCGTGGCCGACGTGGACGCGGCGCTGGAGGAGGCCGACTCCGAGGACCCCCGCTACGCCCTCCTCGACTCCCCCGAGTTCGACCCCTGTTCGCTCCAGGCCCGCCCCACCGACCTGATGCGGCGCCGGCAGCACATGAAGGCCGCGCTCGCCGCCGCCGCGGCGGTCGCCGTGTGCGGGGCGCTGCTCGGCATGCCCGGCGACGGCTGGGGCCCCGACGGCGCCGCCGCACCCGCGTACGCGCAGAACCCCGCCGCCCAGGCCGCCCTGGACCCGGCGCTGCTGACGAAGGTCCCGGCCGCCGCGTGGGAGTCCTCGGCCCGCACCGACTTCTCGGTGTGGCCCGCGCGCGGCGACCTCACCGGCGACAGCGCCCTGCTGCGCCGCGCCCTCGCCGTGTGGGCCCGCCCCGGCGAGACCGTCCAGGTCTCCGCGACCCCCGGCACCCCGTCGGGCGGCCCCTCCGGACCGCCGCAGCTCCTGTACGCCGGGACCGTCGACAACGCGCGCGTGGTCATCCTCTACGACGGTCTGCGCATCGTCCGCTACGCCGAGCCGCGCGACAGCACCAAGGGGGCCGCCCTCGACTTCGCCCGGGTCGACGGCGCGGACCGGGCCGGGGCGAGCGCGGTCGTGCTGGGCCGCGCCGACGGCAACATCCGCTATCTGACGGCCCCTTGGGTGACGAAGGCGGCCGAGCGGGACCTGCTGAAGCCGGGTTCCGGTGCCATGGAGCTGACGCTGTCCGGCGGCGCCACCGCCCCGATGGCCGGCCCCGTCCAGAGCGGCGCCTGCACCTCCTGGAACGTGCTCGAGCTGACGGACGCCTCCGGCACCCGGCTGCTGACCGACCTCGGCGAGCTGGTCCCGGCCCGCCTCACCACCGGCCGCCCCGGGTCCGTGAAGGACGCGTCCGGGGTGCGGGGGCTGCGCGCCTGGGCGCCGTACGCCTGCTCGCTGGGCGCGATGCGGTCCTCCGGCGTGCGGAGCGTGAACGCCTGGGGGTACGCGACGCAGCCGCTGCCGGGCGCGAGCGGCACGGCGGACTGGGTGTGCACCCGGGCGGAGACCTGGCAGGGCGGCGGGGAGCGGGTGCTGGCGCAGTTCCACACGCCGGGCTCGACGTACGGGGCGGTGGCGGCGAAGGCGGAGAACGTCCCGGCGTGCGGGGCGAAGGATCCGCAGGTGCTGGCCGGCGTGCTGTGGAAGTCGGGGACGGGGTCCTGGTACCTGCTGGCGGCGGGCAGCCGGGGCACGGCGTCGATCAGTGCGACGGGCGGGGTGAAGGGGTCCGCTCAGGGCAACCTGCTGGCGGTGCGGGCGGAGCAGGGGGCGCAGGCCGGGCTGAAGGGGACGCTGACGGACGGCCGTGAGGTCGGCGGGCTCCGCTAGCCATCGCGAACTCCGGTTCAGCCGACGGCTGTTGACGGTCGCGACGATCCCCTCCGTCGCGGGTGTGAAGTGAGCGACTCGTGCCGGACGTGTGAACACCACTGGCCGGACCGGTCCGTTCCGGGCCGGATCCGATCGGTAAGGTGTTCGTATGAGTACCGGGGTGCGTCGAAGAATGGGAGTCGAGGAACGGCGTCAGCAGTTGATCGGCGTCGCCCTCGAACTGTTCGCCCGTCGCTCGCCCGACGAGGTCTCCATCGACGAGATCGCGTCGGCGGCCGGCATCTCGCGGCCGCTGGTCTACCACTACTTCCCCGGCAAACTCAGCCTGTACGAAGCCGCGTTGAAGCGGGCGGCGGAGGATCTGGCGAGCCGCTTCGAGGAGCCGCACGTGGGCTCGCTGGGCGGCCGGCTGCTGCGGGTGATGCGCCGCTTCTTCGACTTCGTGGACGAACACGGGCCGGGTTTCTCGGCGTTGATGCGCGGTGGCCCGGCGGTGGGCTCGTCCGCGACGAACGCGCTCATCGACTCCGTACGGCAGGTCGCCTACGAGCAGATCCTGTCGCACCTGCGGGTGACGGACCCGCCCGCGCGCCTCGAACTGCTCATCCGCTCCTGGATCTCGCTCGTCGAGTCGACGGCCCTGATCTGGCTGGACGGCCGGCGCATCCCGCGCGCCGAGCTGGAGATCCAGCTCGTCCACGACTTCGCCGCGCTGGCGGCGGTGGGCGCGGCCTACGACGAGGAGATGACCGTACTGCTGCGGCACATGCTCAAGGACGAGCCGCACGACGGCCCCTTCACCGACCTCGCCGCGCGGCTGATCTCCCTGGCCTCCTAGAGCACGGCCTTGGTGTAGGAGGGGTCCAGGTCGCGTACCTCGGCGGAGAGGTGCACGGTGAGGCCGTCCGTGGGGCCGACGTGCTTGCGCAGCAGGTCCACGACGGCCTCGGTGAGCTTCGCCTTGGTCTCCTCGGACCGTCCGGCGAGCAGCGCGACCGAGACGTTCACGATCGCGTGGTTCTCCTTCTCGCCACCGACCGCCTCGTCCTCGGTGCGCAGCACCCGGGTCTTGCACGCCTCGAGCTTCGCGGCCGCCGTCTCGACGACGACCGGGTGCAGCGCCAGGGCGAACTCCTCCCAGTCGACGTGGTCGAGACGCGGGGAGCGTTCGATGGTGATCTGCGGCATGGGCACTCCTGTTCCAGGGCGACTGCACGTCACCCTAGCCGCAGCGCCAGCATGGCGATGTCGTCCTCCCGGTCGTGGCCGAAGGTGTCCAGCAGGGTGTCGCACAGGGCGTCCAGGCCGGGCAGGGCCCCGGAGGCGGCCGCGCGCAGGTGTTCCATGGAGGCCGTGAGATCGGTGCCCCGGGTCTCGATGAGGCCGTCGGTGACCATGAGGAGCCGGTCGGTGGGTTCGAGGTAGAGCTCGGTGGCCGGCGGATGGGGCAGGCCGACGCCGAGCAGCGGGCCGGCCGACTTGGCGTAGTCGGCGGTGCCGGTGTCGCGGACGATCAGGGGCGGGATGTGCCCGGCGTTGGCGATCCGGGTGCGTCCGGTGTCCGGGTCGACCAGGGCCAGGCAGACGGTGGCCGTGGTGTCGGGGTGGTAGCGCTGGAGCGTCCGGTCCAGGCGCTCGGCGAGGACGGCGGGGTCGCTCTCGTCGACGGCGTAGGCCCGCAGCGCGTGCCGCAGCTCGACCATGACGGTCGCCGCGTCCAGCGAGTGTCCGACGACGTCGCCGACCGCGGTGAGCACGCCCTCGTCCACCCGCAGCGCGGCGTAGAAGTCGCCGCCGATCTCGGTCTGCCGGGAGGCGGGGACGTAGCGGACCACGATGTCGAGGCCCGGCAGGTCGGGCAGCCGGTGCGGCTGGGGCAGGAAGCTGTGCTGGAGGGTGAGGGCGACATGCCGCTCGACCTTGTACATGAGCAGCGGTTCGGCGGCGAGCGCGGTGGCCTGCGCGAGCTGGGCCAGCAGGGTCTCGCCCTCCAGGCCGACCCTGCGCATCCCGCGCGCGGGCGCGGCCAGGCACACCGGTGCCCGGCCGTCCTGGGTGACGACGAGCGCGAGCCGGGCGTCCTGCTCGACGCCGGGCCGGAAGAACCCGGCCGGCCACAGCGGCGCGGGCACGGTGGTCAGCTGCACTCCGGCCTGGCCCCGGGTGAGGCGGCGCAGCAGCCCGGCAACGGTCCGGTCGGCGTCCTCGTCGGGCAGGGAGACGGGGATGCGGTCGCTGGACAGGCCGCGGTAGAGCTGGTCGTCCTGGTCGAGGACGAAGACGGCGGCGGGGGTGCCGGTGAGCCGGGAGACGCCCTCGGCGGCCGCGTCGGAGAGTTCCTGGAGGGTGCGGGCCGACTGGATGGTGACGATGGTCTCGGACAGCAGGGTGAGCCGTCGTACCAGCGCCCGGTCGCCCGCCCGCAGTTGCGCGTTGCGGACGGCGGCCCGGACCACCGCCTCGATCTCCAGGGGTTCGGCGGGCACTTTCAGATAGGCCTCGACGCCCATGTCCATGCCGGCGCAGTGCACGGCGGGCGGCACGGCGGAGGCGGAGAAGTGCACGACGGGCATTCCGGCGGTGTGCGGGCGTTCCTTGAACAGCCGGCACAGGTCGAAGCCGCTCATGTCGGGCAGCCCGACGTCCACGAGGGCGACGTCCGGGAGGGTTCCCTTGCGCAGCCGGGTGTCGAGTTCGGCGAGGGCCTCGCCGCCGGTGGCGACCGGGACCACGCGGTGTCCCGCGCGGCTCAGCACGGTGCCCATGGCGTACCGGCTGGCCTCCACGTCGTCCACGACCATCACGGTCGTGCCGGTGAGCTTGCCTTTGTCGTCCATCTGTCACCCCCTCGGGCAACACCGGTGGAGCGGACCGGGGTTCGGGGTCCGCTCCACCAAGGTAATGCCTTCAGCTAGGGATGGCGGAGGAAAACGGCCACGGTCCGCTCCGGAACGGCGAAGGTACCCGATTCCGTGTCGAAAGAGGCCTTCTTGACGGTAGAGTCCGCCCCTGCTACCTGCACCGGGTGCAGCCGGTACGTGCTTCCGGCCAGGGCCCGGACCCGCTGGTCCTGCTCCTTCGGGGTCGCGTTGAAGACGACCACGAGGTCGCCGAGTTCCATGGTGATGACGCCGGGCGTCTCGTCCTTCCCGGAGAGCGGGAAGGACAGCGTCGACTGCACCTGGTCGGCGGTGGCGAGCGAGAACGCCTGCTCCGTCGTACGGATCCTCAGCAGGTCCTGGTAGGCGGCCGAGGCCCCTTCGATCTGGGCGCAGCCGACCTTCACGGTGCCCAGCAGGGGCTTGGCGTACGGCCACTTGGACGCGTTGTCGGCCGCCATGGGCAGTCCGCGTCCGAAGCCGTTGCCGTCCTGGCAGTTCCAGTGGATCGCGTTGAACCAGTCGCCGCTGTCGTAGGAGTTGCGGTCCAGGGACTTGGAGCGCAGCAGGTCGGTGCCCGCCTGGGAGAGCGCCGGGCCCTGCGAGAGGGCGGCGGTGGCCATGGCGAGGACCTGCATCCGGGCGCGGTCTTCCGAACTGGTCGACGCGGGCAGCTTGTACGTCAGCGCGTCGAACAGCGACTCGTTGTCGTGCGCGTCGGCGTAGGCGAGGGCGTCGCCGGGCGCGTCCGCGTAGCCGGCGGGCTGTCCGTTGTAGTCGACCTGGGCGCCGGTGACCTCCTTGCCGTCGGTGTCGGTGAAGGTGAACTGCTTGAGGTTGCCGGACAGGCCGACCTTGATCAGGTCCTGGTAGTGGAGGAGGCGGGCCTTCTGCTCCTCCGGAGTGCCGTTGCTCTTCGAGGAGTTGGGGTCGGTGTAGAGCCCGGACGCGAAGCCCTGGACACCGGGGTCCTCGTCGAAGGGGCCGCCGCCGCGGACCGCGTCACGGGCGCGGTCGGAGAAGGTCGCGACGCCGGTGCCGGCCATGTTCTTCTGGGTGGCCTGCACGAAGCGGGCGTCGTCGGCGACCTCGCCGAAGTTCCAGCCCTCGCCGTAGAGGATGATCTTCCTGCCGTCGACGCCGTCCTTCTTGAGGGTCAGGGCGTCGAGGGCCTTGCGGACGGCCAGGATGTTGGCCTTGGGGTGGTGGCCCATGAGGTCGAAGCGGAAGCCGTCGACCTTGTACTCCCTGGCCCAGGTGACGATCGAGTCGACGACCAGCTTGCCCATCATGGCGTTCTCGGTGGCGGTGTTCGCGCAGCAGGTGCTGTTGGCGACCGAGCCGTCGGCGAGGAGCCGCTGGTAGTAGCCGGGCACGATCCGGTCGAGCACGCTCGTGGCGGCCTGGCCGCTCGCCGCGGTGTGGTTGTAGACGACGTCCATGACGACCCTGAGGCCGTCCTCGTTCAGGGACTTGACCATCCTCCGGAACTCGACCGTGCGGCCGGTGCCGTTCGGGTCGGTGGCGTAGGAGCCCTCGGGGACCGTGTAGTGGTAGGGGTCGTAGCCCCAGTTGTAGGCGTCCTTGGCGGCGGTCTTGGCGACGCACGCCTGCTGCTGGTCGGAGTCGGCCGGGTAGGAGGCGAGGTCGCAGTCCGGGGTCGCCTGGTCCTGGCGGCGTTCGGGAACGGTGGCGAGGTCGAAGGCGGGCAGGAGGTGGACGTAGCTCGTGCCCGACTTCGCGAGCTGCTTCAGGTGCTGGGAGCCGTCGCTGTTCTTGTCGGTGAAGGCGAGGTAGGTGCCCTGGTCCTTCGCGGGCACGGTCTTGTCCGCCACCGAGAAGTCCCGGACGTGCAGCTCCTGGATCTCGGCGTCCCTCAGGGGCACGGCCTTCGGCTTGGTGTACGTCGACCAGCCGCTCGGGGCCAGGGACCTGTCGGCCAGGTCCACGACGAGGCTGCGCGCCGAGTCGGTGGTCAGGGCGACCGAGTAGGGGTCGGTGACCTTGTTGGTGACCAGTTCACCGACGCTGGGGGCCCACACCTTCACGACATAGCGGTAGGGCTTGCCCTTCCAGGAGGCCGGGCCGGTGACGGACCAGACGCCGGTGGTGGCGTCGCGCTTCATCCTGACGGTGGACCCGGCGAGCTCCAGCGACACGTTCTGCGCGGTCGGCGCCCAGACCGCGAGGGTCGGGCGTCCCTTGCTGAACGTCGGTCCCAGAGCGGCCTTCGTCGCCGTCGGGTACAGGTCGTCGAGCACGCCCGCGATCTGGACCCCGGTGGCCGCCGACACGGCGCCGTTCGCGGCACGCTGGGAGGCGACGAGCTGACCGGTGAGGGCCTGCTTCACCCGGTCGCGGTCACGTGGGTCGACGGACCAGGCCGTGTAGTCCTTCAGGTGGGGGTACTTCGCCTTCTGGGCGTCGGTGAGGGTGGTTCTGGTGAGCCGCAGCCAGCGCTCGTCGTCGCTGGTCAGCGTCCCGTCCTTGACGGCGATCGAGCCGTCGTGGGAATACAGCAGCTGGGTGGAGGCGGCGGTGTCGTCGCCGTTCCAGGCGACCGTGTTCCGGTCGATCCAGACCGCCTTGGAGGTGGTCAGGTCGAGCGCGGCGGCGGACCCTGCGGGCTGCGGGAGCAGGTACTGCTCCTGGCCGCTCAAGAGCCACACCTCGTGGCCGTTCGCCGTGAGGTCCAGGGACTGGTCGGTGGGCAGGTCCTTCTCGTCGCCCTTGTGGATGATGTAACTGAGGCTGCCGGCCCCATCGTTGAGCGGCACCTCGTAGACCGCGCCGTAGGCGTCGGTCCGTACCGGCTCCAGCGGTTTCGACCACTCCGTGGGGTTCGCGGCGCCCGTCCAGACGTGCAGCCCCCAGCCGTCGTAGTTCCCGTCGGCGCGGTGGTAGTGGATGACCGCCTTGGTCCTGTCCTGTGCCGGGTAGTCGGGCCGCTCGGTCTGTACGGCGTCCTTGCCCTGCTCGATCCACACCTCACCGGTCTTGGTGACGTCGATCGTGCGGTCGGTGGAGACGTCCTTGTTGCCGTCCTTGTCGATGACGAGGAAGCCGACGTTGGAGGCGCCGGGCTTCAGCTTGACGTAGGCGAAGGCGCCGTAGGCGTCCCGGCCGACGAAGGGGTGGCCGGCGGGCCAGGTGGTGGACTCGCCGTCGGCGAGGTCGCCCCAGGCGTACAGGCCCCAGTCGGCGTAGTCGCCGTCGGTGCGCTTGTAGTGGACGACCGCGTAGTCGCGGGAGGAGGCGGTCGGGGGCTCCTCGGTGGGCGGGGTGCCGGTGACCGACTCGGCCGTCGCCGACGCGGTGCGGCCGGCCGTGTCGATGGCAACCGCCTTGTAGCGCAGGGTGGTTCCGGCTGGGACCGAGGCGCCGATGGTCTGCGTGACCTTGTAGGGGGCGTGGTCGGCCGAGCCGAGGACCTGCCACGTGCCGTTGCCGGTCTGGGCGGCGAAGACGACCCGGTTGAGCTGTCCGCCGGTCACGTCGGCGGTGAGCTCGACGGTGCCGGTGGCGCCGGTGGCCGGGGCCTTGAGGGTGATCGTGGGCTTGGTGGCGGGCTCGGCGAGCCTGCCGGCCGCCTTGAGGACGATCGTCGAGCCGGCGGGGACGGTGACGGTGATCTTCTTGGCGGCGTCGGAGCTGACGGTCGACGCACCGCCGTAGACGCCCTTGAAGGCCGTGTTCGCCGAACCGGTCGCGAAGGAGGCCGACTTGGCCGCGCCCGCGTTGTTGAAGGCGACGACGTACTCCTGGCCGGTCTTCGCGTCGGTGCGGGAGAAGGCGTAGATGCCGGCCCCGTCCGCCGCGTACCGCTGCTCCTGGACGCCGTCCGTCAGCGCGGGACTGGCCTTGCGGAGCTTGGCCAGCTCGGCGATCTGCCGGTACAGCGGTGCGCTGGTGTCGTAGGCGTCGCTCGCGTGGGTGCGGTCGGTGCCGATCTCGTCGTCGTCGAGGTAGTCGGCGGTCTTCGACGCGAACATCGTCTGGCGGGCGTCCTTGTCGCCGCCCGCGCCGGTGAAGCCCTGCTCGTCGCCGTAGTAGACGACGGGGTTGCCGCGGCTGAGGAACATCAGCTCGTTGGCGAGCCTGTCCTTGGCGAGGAGTTCGGCGTCGGTGGCCTTCGGGTTGTCCTGGTTCAGGAAGTACCCGATGCGGCCCATGTCGTGGTTGCCGAGGAAGGTGACCTGTTCGTATGCGTTGGCCTTGTCGGTCGTGTACTTGTAGTCGTCGCCGAAGACACCGGCGAGCTTCTGCGCGCTGCCGCCCTGGGAGGCGTACTGGCGTGCCGCCTCCTGGAAGGGGAAGTCCAGGGTGGCGTCGAGGCGGCCCTGGGTGACGTAGGGCGAGGTGATCGAGGTGTCGGCGGAGTAGACCTCGCCGAACATGAAGAAGTTCCTACGGCCCTGCTGGGCCGCGTAGGCGTCGAGGGCCGTGGCCCACTGGGTCCAGAACTCCATGTCGACGTGCTTCACGGTGTCGATCCGGAAGCCGTCGATGTCGAAGTCGCGCACCCACCTCTGGTAGATCTTCTCCATGCCCTTGACGACCTCGGGGCGCTCGGTCCACAGGTCGTCGAGGCCGGAGAAGTCGCCGTAGGTCGTGGACTCGCCGGCGTAGGTCGAGTCGCCGCGGTTGTGGTACATCGTGGGGTCGTTGAGCCAGGCCGGGACCTTGGCGCCGGTGTCGGTGACCGTGGGGGTGCGCGGGAAGGAGTCGGCGTCGACGGGCGGGAACGCCCTGGAGCCGTCGGCGTGGTCCGCGTCGTCGAAGGGCTCCCCGTCCTTGGTCAGGTACGGGAACGCGCCCTTGGAGAGGTAGTCGTAGGACTTCTCCTCGTAGTCGACGACGTCGGCCGTGTGGTTGGTGATGACGTCGAAGAAGACCTTCATGCCCTTGGCGTGAGCCTTGGAGATGAGGGTCTCGAGGTCCTTGTTGGTGCCGAAGTGCGGGTCGACCTGGGTGAAGTCGGTGATCCAGTAGCCGTGGTAGCCGGCCGAGGCGTTGGCCCCCGTGCCCTGGACGGGCTTGTTCTTGAAGATCGGGGCCATCCAGATGGCGGTGGTGCCGAGGCCCTTGATGTAGTCGAGGCGCTTGGTGAGGCCCTTGAGGTCGCCGCCCTGGTAGAAGCCCTTGTCGGTGGGGTCGTAGCCGGTGGAGAGACGGGAACCGGTCAGGCCGCCCTTGTCGTTGGCGGTGTCGCCGTTGGCGAAACGGTCCGGCAGGACGAAGTAGAACTGCTCACGGGTGTCGTCGTGCCGGGCCGGCTGTGCGGCGAGCTTGGCGTCGGAGGGCGGGGGCGGCGGGGTGTCCGCCCGGGCGGACAGGGGTGGGACGAGCGCTGCGGCCAGCGCGGTCACGGTGACCGCGGCGACCCGTCCGGCGTGCGTGCGGAGGCGCCTCGACGGCACCGGCCATCTCGGTATCACTGACGTGGACTCCTTGCGATGTACGGCTCTTCGGGTCCGACCCCGCGCGACCGTATCGCCGCCGCAAGGCTTACAGCAAGAGCCGTGAAACGACCGGAAAGAACTTTCACGAGCCATGTGCCGCTCATAATCGGTGGCCTTCGGATCGGCGCACGACTACCTTCCCGCGCATGGAGCAGGAACCTCCCCTGGTGCGCGAGATCCACCCGGAGCTGATCGACGAACTCGCCGCTCTCCTGGAGGCGGAGGGGGAGCGCGAGTTGGCCATCTGCGTGCGGGATGTCCGGCTGGTCGGCGCGTGCGGCTGCGGGGACGACTTCTGCCAGAGCATCCGGACCGCGGAGCATCCGCAGGGGCAGCCGTACGGTCCGGGACATCGCTGTGTGCCGCTGCTGCCTTCGTCGGGCGATCTGATCCTCGACGTCGTGCACGGGCGGATCGTGTACATCGAGATACTCGGACGACCGCCCCTGCGCCGGCGCGCACAGCCGGAACAGGGGCCGTCGGGGGTGGTTCAGCAGGTGGACTTGCCCGCGTAGATCGCCAGCGCCGTGTTGGCGCCGAGGGTGGCCGTGAACTGGCCGTTGGAGTTCACCGTCACGCTCGTGTTGTTCTGGACGTTGCAGTACGTCCCGGCCGGCAGCGAGGTCTGGTAGGTGCGGCTCAGGCTGCCCGACT
Organism: Streptomyces sp. LS-MS-L19; assembly: GCF_058382285.1. Taxonomy (NCBI): domain Bacteria; kingdom Bacillati; phylum Actinomycetota; class Actinomycetes; order Kitasatosporales; family Streptomycetaceae; genus Streptomyces; species Streptomyces sp. LS-MS-L19. The sequence continues at coordinate 2,754,878 of NZ_JBYCLL010000001.1, forward strand.
CGTGGTTGATGGCGACGTAGCCCTTGGCGCCCCGCCCGAAGGCGATCGCGTCGCCGCCGTTGTCCCACCAGTTGGTGACCGACTCCCCGCGGACGGCGTTGCGGAAGGCGACCATGCGCAGGATCTCCGGCCAGGCGTGCTGGCACTTCCAGCCGTTCTGCCAACAGGCGCTCACGGAGCCGTTGTCGGGCGGTCCCGCGTCCGTGTCGGACCACTCGTAGCCGGAGTTGATGTCCGGGGCGCCGTACGGATAGGCCAGCATGAAGACGTTGGCCAGCGTGTAGTTCGCGCCGTCCTTGTAGTTCAGCGTGCTGCCGTTGCGCTCGGTGTCGTGGTTGTCGACGAAGACGCCCGCGACCGAGCTGCTCATGTAGCCCCAGCCCTCGCCGTAGTTCTTCAGGTAGGCGAGGTTCTCGTTGTTGAAGACCCGCTTGAGGTCGTAGGCGTAACGGAACTCCTGCACATCGCCGTTGCCCGTGTACTCGGTGGGCTGGACGGCCTCCCCGCTGCCGTAGATGACCTCCTGCTTCCAGTACACCGACGGGTTGCTGAGGCGGGACTTGATGGTGGCGAGGTCGGCGCTGTCGATGTGCTTGGCCGCGTCGATGCGGAAGCCGTCGACGCCGAGGGAGAGCAGGTCGTTCATGTACCCGGCGATCGCGCCGCGGACGTACGGCTCACCCGTGTCGAGGTCGGCCAGACCCACCAGTTCGCAGTGCTGGACGTTCCAGCGGTCCTGGTAGTTGGTGACCTGGGAGGTGCAGTCGTCGAAGTCGTAGGAGGAGTACAGGCCGGGGTAGGTGTACTTCGTGTACGACGACCCGCCCGTGCCGGTGCCGCTGCCCGCGGCCATGTGGTTGATGACGGTGTCGACGACGACCTTCACCCCGGCCGCGTGGCAGGTGTTCACCATGTTCTGGAAGGCCGTGCGGTCGCCGAGACGTCCGGCGATCCTGTAGCTGACCGGCTGGTACGAGGTCCACCACTGCGAGCCCTGGATGTGCTCGGCGGGCGGGGAGACCTGGACGTAGCCGTATCCGGCGGGGCCGAGGGTGGTGGTGCACTCCTTGGCGACCGAGGCGAAGTTCCACTCGAAGAGGACGGCGGTGACGTCCTTGCCGCCCGGTGGGGAGGCCTGGGCGGCGGTGGGGGTGAGGACGGCGACCGCGGCGGCGAACACGGTGGCCGCGGCGGTGGCGGTGGCTCTTGCGGACCATCTCGATATCACGTGGGGGTTCTCCTTGCCGGACGGCCAGGCGTCGTTGCCTGGCGCCGGCGAGAACGTACCGCTGTTGAAATGTTTACAGCAAGAGTCGAGAAAGTAACGGCAAGAACTTTCACACTTGCTCGGCGGGCCTGCTCGGCAGGTCGCCGCGGCGGCCCTCGCAGGAGTAGACGATCTCCACCGCCCCGCCGGGCAGGGCTCGTTGGCTCAGGAAGGTCAGTCCGGTCTCGGGGCTGAGCGCCGGGGTCAGCTGGGTGCCGCCGCCGAACAGCAGGGGCAGCACGACCAGTTCGAGGCGGTCCAGGGCGCCGAGCGCGTGGAAGGTCGCGATGGTCCGCGGGCCGCCGATGAGGTGGACGTCCCCGCCCCGGTTGGCCGCGCGGACCTTCTCGAGGAGCCGGACCGGGTCGCTGTCGGTGGTGACGTGGTCGGGGGTGCCCTCGGGCCGGTGCGAGCCGAGGACGAACACGTCCAGGTCCGGCCAGGGCCAGCGGCTGTTGGTCAGGGCCGGCTCGAAGGTCGTACGGCCCATGAGCGCGGCCTCGCAGTCCGCCAGGAACTCGCGGATGCCGTGGCTCTGGCCGGGGACGAACGCGGGGTCGGCGGTGAGCGCGGGCCAGCCGCTCGGCGTGGTCACATAGCCGTCGGCACTCGTGCTCAGGCGGGCGCGGATCTTCATGGTCTCTCCTCGGGCAGTCGGACACGGGGCGCTGTTAGCCCCTTCACCCAAGCGTCGAACGCGGGCCCCGCCGATCGACACGCCGGAGAAAGAAATCACCGGGCCCCCCTCAGGGCCCGGTGATTCGTCCTTCGGGTGCTCAGGCGGTCGTCCACCACACGGTCGTGTCGGCCGACACCTTCGCGTCCCCGTCGACCTCGGCGACCTCACCGCTGGCGAGCAGCAGACGGCCGTACGCCGGAGTCGTCACCGACTCACCGCTGGTGTTCGCGACGCACACGAAGTCCCCGCGCCGGAAGGCGAGGACGCCCTCGGGCGCCCGCAGCCACTCCACCGCGTCGCCGGCGCCGAGGTCGGGCCGCGCGCGGCGGACGGCGAGGGCCGAGCGGTACAGCTCCAGGGTGGAGCCCGGGTCGCCGGTCTGCGCCTCCACGCTCAGCTCCGCCCACTCCGGGGGCTGGGGCAGCCAGCTGCCGCCCGCTCCGAAGCCGTACGACGATCCCCCGCGCGTCCACGGGATCGGCACCCGGCACCCGTCGCGGAAGCCGTCCTGGCCGGCGCCGCGGAAGTACGCCGGGTCCTGGCGGACCTCGTCGGCCAGGTCGACGACGTCCGGCAGGCCGAGCTCCTCGCCCTGGTAGACGTACGCCGATCCCGGCAGCGCCAGCATGAGCAGCGTGGCGGCGCGGGCGCGGCGCAGCCCCAGCTCCCGGTCCCCCGCCGTGCGGATCTGGGTGCCGAGGCCGGGCGGGTTGGCGAAGCGGGTGGCGTGCCGGGTGACGTCGTGGTTGGAGAGCACCCAGGTGGCGGGGGCGCCGACCGGGCGCATCGCCTCCAGGGTGCGGTCGATGACCCCGCGCAGCTCCTCGGCGTCCCACGCGGTGCTCAGGTACTGGAAGTTGAAGGCCTGGTGCAGCTCGTCGGGGCGGACGTAGTTCGCGGTGCGCTCGACGGTCGGGGTCCAGGCCTCGGCGACGAAGATGCGCTCACCGCTGTACTCGTCGAGGATCAGCCGCCACTGGCGGTAGATCTCGTGGACGCCGTCCTGGTCGAAGAACGGCATGACATCGTTGCCCAGCAGCTTCACCTGGTCGTGGGATCCAAGGTCGGGAAGGCCCTCCGCCTTCACCAGGCCGTGGGCCACGTCGATGCGGAAGCCGTCCACGCCCATGTCCAGCCAGAAGCGCAGGATGGAGCGGAACTCGTCGCCGACGGCCGGGTGGTCCCAGTTGAAGTCGGGCTGCTCGGGGGCGAAGAGGTGGAGGTACCACTCGCCGAGCGAGCCGTCCGGTTCGGTGACGCGGGTCCAGGCGGGGCCGCCGAAGATCGACTCCCAGTCGTTGGGCGGGAGTTCGCCGTGTGCGCCCTTGCCGGGGCGGAAGTGGTAGCGGTCCCTGAGCGGCGATCCGGGGCCCTCGGCGAGGGCCCGCTTGAACCACTCGTGCTGGTCGGAGGAGTGGTTGGGCACCAGGTCGACGATGATCCTGAGTCCCAGCTCGCGGGCGTCGCGGATCAGGGCGTCGGCGTCCAGGAGGTTGCCGAACATGGGGTCCACGGCCCGGTAGTCGGCGACGTCGTAGCCGGCGTCGGCCTGCGGCGAGGCGTAGAAGGGGCTGAGCCACACGGCGTCCACGCCGAGGTCGCGCAGGTACGGCAGTCGGGTACGGATGCCCTCCAGGTCGCCCATGCCGTCACCGTTGCTGTCGGCGAAACTGCGCGGATAGACCTGGTAGATCACCGCGTCCCGCCACCAGTCGCTGCGCTTGGCTTCGGCGAGGTGGGGGGCCGGGGCGATGGCGGAGTGCTGCTGGCTCATGGCGTCCTTGGTACGTAACGGGTTCATCAGGTCAAAGGTATGAGAAGCGGGTGACGAGGCGGCCGCGGTGACAGCGGGGTCGGATGGACACTGCGGCCGCCTCGGGTCTTTTTCCGGCGTTCCGGCGGATCAGCCCTTCGTTCCACCGGCGGTGAGCCCGGTCACCAGGTTCTTCTGCACCAGGTAGAAGAACACCGACACCGGTATCGCGATCAGCACCGCCGTCGCCGCCATCAGGTTCCGCTGGGCGTCGTGCTCGCTGACGAAGCTCTGGAGCCCCACCGCGAACGTGTACTTCGTGTCGGACAGCATGAACGTCGACGCGAACGCGACCTCGCCGAAGGCGGTCAGGAAGCTGTAGAACCCGGCCACCGCGAGACCGGGCCGCGCGAGCGGCAGGATCAGCCGCGCGAACGTGCCGAAGGGGGTCAGCCCGTCGACCCGTCCGGCCTCGTCGATCTCGAACGGGATGGTGTCGAAGTACCCCTTGAGCAGCCAGGCGCAGTACGGCACGGCCGTCGAGCAGTACACGAGGACGAGCCCAAGGTAGGTGTCGATGAGCTTCAGGTCCGAGAGCATCTGGTACATCGGCACCATGAGTACGGCTACCGGGAACATCTGCGTGACCAGGAGCACCCACATGAACTTCCGGTAGCCCGGAAAGCGCATCCGGGACACGGCGTAACCGGTGGTCGCGGCGATCAGCACGCCGATCACGGTGGTGCCGAGCGAGACGATCAGCGAGCTCTTGAGCCAGCTGAAGAACTCGGTGTGCTGGAGGACGAACGAGTAGTTGTCGAACGTCATCTTCTTCCAGATGCCGCCCGGATGGAGGTAGTCGTCCTTGTCCGGGCCGAGCGACAGGAAGACCAGCCAGACGATCGGGAACAGCGCGACGAGGCTCGCGACGGTCAGGATGCCGTGCGAGACGAGGGAGCCGGCGAGGCTCTTCTCACCGCGGCCGCGGGCCCGGCGGGGCGCCTCGGCGGACCGCTCGCGCGCCTCGGCCGGGGTCTCGACTGTGGTCGTGCTCATGGGGACTCCGTCCTCAGATCGCGAGCTGCTGGTCATTGCGGTTCAGCCAGCGGCGGTAGAAGGAGGTGAAGACGATCAGGATGGCCAGCAGCAGGATGCCGTACGCGGCCGACTGCGCGAAGTCACGCGGCTGCTGTCCGAAGCCCAGGTAGTAGGCCCAGGTGACGAGGATCTGCGCGTCCGGCGCGGTGTTGCCGAACAGCAGGAAGATCACCGCGAACTGGTTGAACGTCCAGATGATGCCGAGGAGTACGACGGTGGAGCTGACCGATCGCAGGCCCGGGAGGGTGACGTACCGGAAGCGCTGCCAGGAGCTCGCGCCGTCCATCTCGGCGGCCTCGTACAGCGAGGCGTCGATGGACTGGAGGCCGCCGAGCAGCGAGACCATCATGAACGGCACTCCGCACCAGGTGTTGACCATGATCGCGGCGGTCCGCTGCCAGAAGGTGTCCTCCAGCCAGGCCGGTGACGGCAGGTGGAGTGCGTCGAGCGCGGTGTTGATGACGCCGCCGTCGGCGAGCATGAACCGCCAGCCGAAGACGGTGACGAAGGTGGGCACGGCCCAGGGCAGCACCAGGATCAGCCGGTACAGGGTGCGGCCGCGCAGCTTCTGGTTGAGCAGCAGCGCGAGGCCGAGGCCGATGCAGTAGTGCAGGGCGACGCACAGGGCGGTCCAGACGATCGTCCAGATGAAGTGCGACCAGAAGCGGTCGTAGGCGGTCGGACCCCACAGGATGTCGGCATAGTTGTCGAGGCCGATGAACTTGTAGGTGGCGTCGATGTGGTTGACGCCGATCGTGCGGGCCGTGTTGAGGCTGTTGGCGTCGGTGAGGGTCAGGTAGACGCCGTAGACCAGGGGGTAGAGCACGAGGACACCGAGGACGATCGCCACCGGGGCGATCATCGCGTACGCGTACCAGTGTCTCTGGTAGCCGTGCTTGAGGCGTTGGCCCAGCCCGGGCCGGGGCGCGCGGTCACCGCGGCGCTGCCCGGTGGCGCGGTCGATGGCGACTGTCATGTTCGACACCTTCTGGAAGTTCTACGGCTCTGAGAACTGCACGTTCTGCGGCTCTGCGAAGTGGCCGGGCCGAGCGGCTGCCCGGCCCGGCCACTTCCGGGACTCACTTGCTGAAGTCCGGCACCAGCTTGGCGATCGAGACCTCGACGTTGCTCAGGCCCTTGTCCAGGGACTCCTTGCCGCCGGCGATGGAGTTCAGCTCGGTGTCCAGCGGGGTCAGCAGGGAGCTGTACTCCGGCAGGGCCGGGCGGGGCTGGGCGCTGGCGAGGACCGTCTGGTAGCCGGCGATGCCCGGGTCGGCCTTGACCTCGGCGGTGTAGGCGTCGTCGCGGGTCGGCAGCGTGGAGTTCTTCAGCGCGATCTGCGTCTGCGACTTCGCGGAGGTCATGAAGCCGACGAACTTCTCGGCCGCCTTCTGGTGGGCGGAGTCCGAGCCGGCGTAGATCGAGAGGTTGTGGCCGCCGGTCGGGGCGCCCGCCTTGCCGGTGGAGCCGGCCGGGACGGTGGCGATGCCGAGGTTGGCCTTGTCGCTGAAGGCGGAGCCCTTGTAGAAGTTGGTGATCTCCCACGGGCCCTGGATGATCGCGGCGACCTTGCCGTTGACGAACGCGTCCTGGATGTGGGCGTAGGCGTCGGCGGTGGTGTCGGCCTTGTGCAGGCCCTTGCCGGAGAAGAGGCTCAGCCAGGTGCCGTAGCCCTTCTTGGCGGCGGGCGAGTTCACCGTGATCTTCTTGGCGGCGACGTCGACGGTGTCGGTGCCCTCGCCGAAGAGGAAGGTCTGGGCGTAGTAGGCCTGGGTGGAGCCCCAGTAGCCGTCGACGCCGGTCTTGTCCTTGATGGTGGCGGCGGCCTTCTTCAGGTCGTCCCAGGTCTTGGGGGCCTCGACGCCGGCCTTCGCGAAGAGCTGCTTGTTGTAGACCAGGGCGAGGGTGTCGGTGACGAACGGGACGCCGTAGGTCTTGCCGTCGTACTTGGCCTGCTCGATCAGGTTCGGCTTGAACTTGGCCTGGTCGGCGAGGGCCTCGGTACCGTCGAGGGGCAGGAAGTAGCCCTTCTTGGCGAAGGCGGGGGTCCAGCCGACGTCGGAACGCAGCACGTCCGGGGCGCCGCTCGCGCCCGCGGCGGTGTCGAACTTGTTCTGCGCCTGGTCGAAGGGGACGTTGACGTACTTGACCTTGATGCCCTTGTTGGCGGCCTCGAAGTCCTTGATCAGGGCCTTGTACGTCGGCGCCTCATTGGTGGCGTTGGAGGTGTCCCACCAGGTGATGGTGACCGGACCGTCGGCCTTGTCGCCGCTGTCGCTTCCGCCGCAGGCCGTCGCCGCGAGGGCGAAGGACGCCACCAGCGCGGTGGCCGCTATGCCACGCCGCATGAGATCTCCTTGAGGGTGATGGCCCGTGTGCTGCTGTACTGCTTGCTGCGAAGGGGGTCCCGTCCGCCTTCTCCGCCGGGCGTCGCCGAACGTAACAGCGATGCAAGCCTTGCGAAAGACCTTGCAGCAAAAAACTGCAAGAGCCGCTTGAAGTTATCCGGGCGTGACCTCCCGGCGACCCCCGTGAGACGCTTGTTCGCCGGGATCGAGCAGGGTCGGAGCGGGGTCCGGGCGTCTGTGCAAGACTCTGCAAGCTCTTGCCATCCAAGTACCGTACGGGAATCATCCCCTTGCGGGACAAGGGGCGCCGACCAGAACAGAGGGACCGCGATGACGATACGGCCGGTACAGTCCGGTGCCGTGACCACACGGCTAGCCGACATCGCTGCTCAGGCGGGGGTGAGCGAAGCGACCGTCAGCCGCGTCCTCAACGGGAAGCCGGGTGTCGCCGCCACCACGCGCCAGTCCGTGCTGGCCGCCCTCGACGTGCTGGGCTACGAGCGCCCGGTCCGGCTGCGGCAGCGCAGCGAGGGCCTGGTGGGCCTGATCACCCCGGAGCTGGAGAACCCGATCTTCCCGGCCCTGGCGCAGGTGATCGGCCAGGCGCTGACGCGGCAGGGCTACACGCCGGTGCTCGCCACCCAGACCCCGGGCGGTTCCACGGAGGACGAGCTCACCGAGATGCTCGTCGACCGGGGCGTGGCGGGCATCATCTTCGTGTCCGGGCTGCACGCGGACACCTCGGCGGACATGCAGCGCTACGAGCAGCTGCGGGCGCAGGGCGTGCCGTTCGTGCTGGTGGACGGGTTCTCGCCGAAGGTGCAGGCGCCGTTCATCTCCCCCGACGACCGCGCGGCGATGAGCCTCGCGGTGACGCACCTGGTGTCGCTGGGCCACACCAGGATCGGGCTGGCCCTCGGCCCCAAGCGGTTCGTGCCGGTCCAGCGCAAGATCGAGGGCTTCGTGCGCACCGTGCAGGACCTGCTGGGCCTGCCCGCCGCGACCGTCGAGGCGGAGCTGGTGCAGCACTCGCTGTACACCCTGGAGGGCGGGCAGGCGGCCGCCACGGCTCTCATCGAGCGGGACTGCACGGCGGTGGTGTGCGCGAGCGACATGATGGCGCTCGGCGCGATACGGGCGGCCCGGCAGCTGGGCCTGGACGTACCGCGGGACGTCTCGGTCGTGGGCTTCGACGACTCCCCCCTGATCGCCTTCACCGACCCGCCCCTGACGACGATCCGCAAGCCGGTGCCGGCCATGGGACAGGCGGCGGTGCGGACGTTGCTGGAGGAGATCGGCGGAACGCCCGCGCCGCACAGCGAGTTCGTGTTCATGCCGGAGCTGGTGGTACGGGGTTCGACGGCGTCGGCCCCCGGGGAACGCACTCGTCCGTAGGGCGGAGAAACCGGGCCCGAACCACTGCGGAAGTAGGAGAACGGGACAGTCTTCCCGCCGTAGGACATGCGACCCGAACCCGACCGCGGGATGATCGGGGGGACAGGGCCTTTCTGGCAGACTTTGTGTCTATGGGTGACTCGACCGTGACCAGTCTGGAAGACCGTGAGAACACGGCCGTTCCCGACTCCCTCACGGCCTCGGAACGACCCGGTCTCCTGCGCCGACTGCGCACTCCTCGCCGACCGCGCCTCTGGTTCGAGATCCTCTTGATCGCGGTGAGTTACTGGACGTACTCGCTGATCCGCAACGCGGTGCCGGAGCAGAAGGCGGAGGCGCTGCGCAACGCCGACTGGATCTGGCGGATGGAGCACCATCTCGGCATCGCCGTCGAGGAGTCCGTCAACCACGCGGTGAACTCGGTGACTTGGCTCATCATCGGGATGAACTACTACTACGCGACACTGCACTTCGTCGTGACGCTGAGCGTCCTGGTCTGGCTCTACCGCAGCCATCCCGGCCGCTACGCGGCGACCCGCCTGGTGCTGTTCGCGACGACGGGCGTGGCCCTGGTCGGCTACTACCTGTATCCCCTGGCGCCCCCGCGGCTGATGAACGGCGGCAACTTCGTCGACACCGTCATGGTCCACCGGACGTGGGGCTCGATGGCCTCCGGCGACCTCAAGCACATGTCGAACCAGTACGCCGCGATGCCGTCCATGCACATCGGCTGGTCCCTGTGGTGCGGTCTGACGATCTTCGCGCTGGCGTCGGTGCCGTGGGTGCGGGTCCTCGGCCTCCTCTACCCCGCGGCGACCCTGCTGGTCATCGTCGCCACCGCCAACCACTTCTGGCTCGACGCGGTGGGCGGCATCCTGTGCCTGCTGTTCGGCTTCACGGTGGCCCGGCTCTGGTACGGGGCCCTGCCGTACCGGCTGCCGAGGGCCGTCCCGGACAACGGCCCGCTGCTGCGAGCCAGGCTGTAGGACGGGAGTGGCCCGCGGACCCGTCCGGAGCGGTGCCAGGCCTGCCCGCCGTTCCCCCGGGCCGCCGACGCCTTCCACGGGCCCCCTGCGGTGAGCGGTCCCGGCTCGTCCAGGGCGAGGCGGAGCCGGGATGCGGCCCCGGCTGGTCCACCCCCGAGGCGGAGCCGGTATGTGGCCCCTGCCGCCACGCGGTCCTGCCCCCACCGGACCGCCCCGCCTAGCCCGCGGCAGCGTCCCGCAGCGCCGCGACGAAGGTCTCCAGGGCCGGTTGCGGCGACGCGGTCTGCCGTACGGCGGCCAGGATCGTCCGGGTCGGTTCCGGGCTCTTCAGCGGTCGTACGACGACCTCCGGATGCCGTCCGTCCAGGCCCAGCCGCGGGATCAGGGTGACCCCGAGTCCGGCCGCCACGAAGCCCTGCGCGGTGGCGTAGTCCTCGCTGTCGACGACGAAACGGGGCTGGAAGCCCGCCTCGGCACAGGCGGTGAGCTGGGCGTCGAGACAGGGGCCCGGCCACTCGCTGCCGACCCACGGCTCCTCGGCCAGGTCGGTCAGGCGGAGGGTGCGGCGGGCCGCGAGCGGGTGGGCCTTCGGCAGGACGGCGAGGTAGGGATCGTCCAGCAGGTGCAGCAGGCGTACGCCGTCGTGGTCACCCGGACCGACGACCAGGGCCAGGTCGGCGCGGCCCTCCCGGACGTCGGGGAGGGGGTCGGGGCCCGCCAGCCTCAACTCGATCCGGACCCCGGGCTGTTCGGCTCGCAGCCGGGCGACCGCGGGGGCGACCAGCCGGGCGCCTGCCGTGGCGAAGTAGCGCACCGAGAGCCGGCCCGTGCGGCCCGCGAGGAGGTCCGTGAGGGCGGTCTCCGCCTCGGCGACCTGCCGGCCGATCGCGTCGGCGTGCTCGGTGAGCAACAGCCCGGCGGCCGTGGGCCGCACCCCCCGCCCGACCCGTTCGAGGAGCTCGGTCCCGGCCTCCTTCTCCAGCGCCGCCACCTGCTGGCTGATCGCCGAGGGCGTGTAGCCGAGCCGGGCCGCGGCCGCGGTGACGGAGCCGCTGCTCACCACGGCCGCCAGCATCTGCATCCGTCGCACATCAAGCATGTACTCCAGCTTAATGATGCCTCCAGGATCTTTCACTTGTCCTCACGGGTCAGGCCCGGGACCGTGGAGTCATGTCACCCGCCTCCACCCTTCGCATGGCTGTTCTCGCGCTCCTGTGGGGCTCCGGCTTCCTCTGGATCAAGCTGGCCCTCGACCACGGCCTGTCCCCCGCCCAGATCACGATCGCGCGGTGCGCGCTGGGCACGGCCGTGCTGTTCCTCCTGGCCCGGGCGGCCGGCCAGCGCCTGCCCCGCTCCCGCGCCACCTGGGGCCACCTGACCGTGGCGGCCCTGTTCTGCAACGCCATCCCCTTCGCCCTGTTCGCGGTGGGCGAGCAGACCGTCGACTCCGGCGTCGCGGGCGTCCTGAACGCGACGACTCCGCTGTGGTCACTGCTGCTCGGCGTCGCCCTGGGCACGGACCGGGCCCTGCGCCCGCTCAGGCTGACCGGCCTCTTGGTCGGCTTCGCCGGCACGGTCCTGATCTTCGCCCCCTGGCACCGCTCGGGCCTGCTGACCTGGGGCGCCCTGGCCCTCCTGGCGGCGGCGGCAAGCTACGCGGTGGCCTTCGCCTACATGGCCCGCAAACTCACCTCGGGCCAGGCCCCGTTGGCGTACTCCACGGCCCAACTCCTGATGGCGACGGCGTGGACGACCCTGTCGGTACCGGTGGCCGGGCCGGTGGACGCCGACCTGACGGCACTGGGCGCGGTGACGGCCCTCGGCATCCTCGGCACGGGCGTCACCTTCTACCTCAACTACCGCCTGATCGCGGACGAGGGCCCGACGACGGCGGCAACGGTCGGCTACCTGCTGCCTGTTGTGTCGGTGGCCCTGGGAGCGATGGTGCTGGACGAACGCGTCGGGCTGCGCGTGCTGACGGGCATGGCGGTCGTCCTGACGGGGATCGCGCTGACCCACCTGGGGGCGCGGGGAACCGCGCGACCAGCCCCCACCGACCCGCAGCCGAAGAACGAACCCTCCTACGCCCCGTAGAACAGTTCCTCCACGACCCCCCGAGCCCGCCGAGCAGTCCTCCGGTAGTCGTCGAGCATGTCCCCCACATGCCCCGCCTCATACCCCAGATACCGCCCCACCGCGGCAAGCTCCCGCGCCTCGGAGGGAAACGTGTCCCCCGCCCGCCCCCGCACCAACATCACGGCATTGCGCACCCGCGTAGCCAGCACCCACGCCTCGTCGAGAACAGCGGCATCCTCCTCGGAGATCAACCCGGCGTCCCGCGCGGCGACAAGCGCCGCCCGCGTACGCGTGGTCCGCAGCCCCGCCTCCCCCGCCCCGTGCCGCATCTGCACCAACTGGACCGTCCACTCGACGTCCGACAACCCCCCGGGCCCCAGCTTGGTGTGCAGCTTCGGGTCGGCCCCGCGGGGCAGCCGCTCGGACTCCATCCGCGCCTTGAGCCGCCGGATCTCCCGTACGGCGTCCTCCCCCAGCCCCGCCGCCGGGTACCGCAACGGGTCGATCAGCTCGACGAAACGGCGCCCCAACTCCTCGTCCCCGGCGACCGGTTCGGCCCGCAGCAGCGCCTGCGCCTCCCACGTCAGGGACCAGCGGCGGTAGTAGGCCTCGTACGATGTCAACGTCCGTACCAGCGGCCCCGACTTGCCCTCCGGGCGCAGGTCGGCGTCGATCAGCAGCGGCGGGTCGGCGCTCGGGATCTGGAGCAGTCGGCGCATCTCGGAGACGACCTTGTTGGCGGCCTGGGAGGCCTCGCGCTCGTCGACGCCCTCGCGGGGCTCGTGCACGAACAGGACGTCCGCGTCGGAGCCGTAGCCGAGTTCGTGCCCGCCGAAGCGGCCCATGCCGATGACGGCGAACCGGGTGGGCAGGGTGTCGCCCCAGCCGTCCCGGACGACCGCGCGCAGGGTGCCGGCGAGGGTGGCGGCGGTCAGGTCGGACACGGCGGCGCCGACGCGGTCGACCAGGGCACCCTGGTCGGGTTCGGCGGGCTGGGTCTCGGTGCCGTAGGAGCCGACGATGTCCGCGGCGGCCGTACGGAAGAGTTCGCGGCGGCGGACCCCACGGGCGGCGGTGACCGCCTGGGCGGCGCCGTCGGCGCGGCGGACGGCGGCGAGGATCTCCTGCTCCAGGTGCTCGCGCCCGCGCGGTGCGAGCCCGCCGCCGTCACCGTCCCCGAGGAGGGCGACGGCTTCGGGGGCGCGCATCAGCAGGTCGGGGGCGAGGCGGCCGGCCGACAGGACCCGGGCGAGGTTCTCGGCGGCGGCGCCCTCGTCCCGCAGCAGCCGCAGGTACCAGGGGGTCTTGCCCAACGCGTCCGACACCTTGCGGAAGTTGAGCAGTCCGGCGTCCGGGTCGGCGGACTCGGCGAACCAACCCAGCAGGACGGGAAGGAGAGTTCGCTGGATGGCGGCCTTGCGGGTGACTCCGGAGGCGAGGGCCTCCAGGTGGCGCAGGGCGGAGGCCGGGTCGGCGTACCCGAGCGCGACCAGCCGCTCCCTGGCCGCTCCGGTGCTCAACCGGATCTCGCCGGGCCCGAGTTGGGCCACCGCGTCCAGCAGCGGCCGGTAGAACAGCTTCTCGTGCAGCCGTCGTACGACGGAGGCGTGCCGCTTCCACTCGCGGTTCAGCTCGGTCACCGGGTCGGTGCGCAGGCCGAGGGAGCGGCCGAGGCGGCGCAGGTCGGCCTCGTCCTCGGGGACGAGGTGGGTGCGGCGCAACCGGTAGAGCTGGATGCGGTGCTCCATGGAGCGCAGGAAGCGGTAGGCCTCGTCGAGCTGGGCGGCGTCGGCGCGGCCGACGTAGCCGCCGGCGGCGAGGGCCTGGAGGGCTTTGAGGGTGGTGCCGCTGCGCAGTGAGCCGTCCTCGCGGCCGTGCACCAACTGGAGGAGCTGGACGGCGAATTCGACGTCGCGCAGTCCGCCGGGGCCGAGCTTGAGCTGCCGGTCGAGCTCGGCGACGGGGATGTTCTCGACGACCCGGCGGCGCATCTTCTGCACGTCGGTGACGAAGTTCTCGCGCTCGGCGGCCTTCCAGACGAGGGGTTCGAGGGCCTCGACGTACTGCTCGCCGAGCTCGATGTCACCGGCGACCGGGCGGGCCTTGAGGAGGGCCTGGAACTCCCAGGTCTTGGCCCAGCGCTGGTAGTAGGCGAGGTGGGAGGAGAGGGTGCGCACGAGCGGGCCATTGCGTCCCTCGGGCCGCAGATTGGCGTCGACGGGCCAGATGGAGCCCTCGACGGTCGTCTCGGAGCAGACGCGCATCATGTGCGAGGCGAGCTTGGTGGCGGCGCGCAGGGCCTTGCCCTCGTCGGCCCCGTCGGCGGTCTCCGCGACGAAGATGACGTCGACGTCGGAGACATAGTTCAGCTCGTGGCCACCGCACTTGCCCATCGCGATGACCGCGAGCCGGCACAGCGCGGCGTCCTCGGGTGCGGCCGCGCGCGCTATGGCGAGGGCGGCCCGCAGGGTCGCGGTGGCGAGGTCGGCGAGCTCGGCGGCGGTCTCGGCGAGGTCGGTGGTGCCGCACACGTCCCGGGCGGCGATGGACAGCAGACAGCGGCGGTAGGCGACGCGCAGCGAGACGGGGTCGGTGGCCTCGGCGAGCCCGCGCTCGAACTCCTCGACGCCGGGGTGCAGGTCGCGCGGTTCGTAGGTGACGAGGGCGTGCCAGTCCCTCGGATGCCGTTGGAGGTGCTCGGCGAGCGCGGCGGACGCGCCGAGCACTCCCAGCAGCCGGTCCCGCAAGGGCTTCGCCGCTATCACCGTGTCGAGCAGCTCCCGGTCGGACTGCGCCTCCAGGAGCCGTACGAGACCGTGCAGCGCGAGGTCCGGGTCGGCGGTCGCGCCGAGGGCCTCCAGCAGCACCGGGTCATTGCGCACGCCGCTCAGCTCCGCGCTGTCCAGCAGCCGCTCGGCGGCGGACGGATCGGTGAAACCGTGCCGCAGCAGCCGCGTGAAGGTACTGCTCCTGCGCCCCGGCGCCGACGTCATCCCCGGCCTCCTGTCCGATCAAGGTCGTGTCGATCGAGCGTAACCGGAGAGGCGGGGATGAGCGCCGGGGAGCGGGTGGGGGGATTTGGGGATTGGGGGTCGGGGTGGGGGGGGGTCTCGGCGGCGGGGGGTGTGGGCCGAGGCGCGGCGGGGGGCATCGGCCGGGGCGTGTATCGGCCGGGGCACGCCTCGACGGAGGCGTCGGCTAGGCCGTGTCTCCACCGGGGGCGTCGGCCGGGTCGCGCCTTGGCCGAGGGGCGTCGGCCGGGGCACGTCTCGACCGGGGGCGGCGGTCGGGGCGCGTCCCGACCGGGGGGCGTCGGCCGGGGCACGTCTCGACCGGGCTTCGGCTGGGCTGCGTCTCGACCGGACGGCGTGTCGGCGGGCGGGTGCCGCGCCGGTCGCGTGCCTCAGCGGTCGGGTGTCTCAGCGGATGAGTACGACCGTCGTGGGCCGGGACGGGTCTGTGAGGATCCTGTCGCCCGGTCGGCGGCCGCCGGCGGGGGCGCCCTCGGTGGGCGGCAGCTCGGCCACCGGCGCCATGTGCCCTGCGACCGGGATCTCGATCCACCAGACGGTGCCCCGGGACACCCCGCCGGGCATGGAGACGTACTGGACGTCGAGGCACCGCTCGCGCAGCCGTGCGAGTACGTCGCGGACCGCGGCGCCCGTCGCGACCTCGGGGAGGTCGACGTACCGGTTCACCGCGGGGTCGAGGCCCGCGCACGCGTGGTCGTCGGGCGGCGGGGTGACCTGTCCGGGCCGACTCCCGCGCGGCCCGGACAGGGTGAGGTGGGTGCGTTCGGCGGCACCGGCCTTCGTGGCGTCGACGCGGATGGTGTCGCGGCGCAGCCACTGCACCGGGTTGCCGTCGAGCTCGGCCAGCGCCCAGTCGTCGGTGTCGACGAGGTAGGCGCTCTCGATCGCGGCGTCCTCCGGGGGCGGCAGCAACCGCTCGGCGTCGCGCCCGGCGCGCTCCGGCCGGGGCCAGTGGCGGAGCACCACCAGCAGCTGGTCCGAGGGCCGGTCGAAGGGGTACGCGCGGCCCGCGGTCACCGCGCGGTCGCCGGCCGGGGTGACCGCCGTACGGGACGCGCCGGAGACCTGGATGTCACCGCGCGGGCTCACCGAGAACCGTACGGACGAGAACGCGTCACCGGCGGCCTGTGCGTCGGCGGTGGTCGGAGCGGACGCCGTGTCGCAGCCGGTGGCGAGCAGGACGAGGGTCAGGGGGACGGTGCCCGCGAGGAGGGCCGCGGGCCGGTGCGGACGCTGTGGACGGGGTGGGCGTGGATGTGAACGCATGGGCTGTCTCCGTGTCTGTGGGCGACCGGGCCGGTCACCCGCAGAAGAGCGTGCGCGCTCCGACGGCCGTGGCCCATTCGTCATTTGGCGAATCCCCGGGCGGCGCGAACGGGCCCGGCGTAGCGTCGGGGCAGCACCCGTACTTCGGCCCGGGGAGGCCGACATGACCCCACCCCACACCACCGCCGAGGCCCATCTGCGGCGCATGGCGGACGTGCTGGAGGAAGCCCGGCAGTCTCTCGCGGGCGGCGGGGTGCCCCCGGGGTGTCTGCTGCCGGGGCTGATGCGACTGATCCCGTGCGACGCGGCGAGCTTCTGCGAGCTGGACATCCCCACCAGGAGAGAGCTCAATGCCCAGGCGATCGGTGACGAGGACGACGAGGACATGGACGGGTACTGGCGCTGGCGCCACCAGCACACCCAGTGCGTCCAGGTCTGCCGGCCGCACGACGTTCCCGAGACGACACAGATGGCGGAGTTCCGCTCGGTCCGCGAGCTGCGCAACCTGCCCATCTACACGGAGTTCCTCGCCCCGCACCCGACCATCGCGGCCATCGCCCTGCCCACCGCGCCGAACCGCACCCGGGTGTTCCAGTTATTCCGCAGGGACGGAAAGGCCTTCACGGACCACGAGATGACGACCCTGCGCATGCTGGCCCCGCACGTGTACGACCTCTACAAGCAGGCTGCCCGGCGCCGCAGGCAGCCCGTCCGTCTCACCCACCGCGAACTCGACGTCCTGCGCTGTGTGGCCCTCGGCATGGGCACCCCGCAGATCGCCGAGCAACTCTGCGTCTCCCCCAGCACGGTTCGCAAGCATCTGGAGAACGCCTTCGGCAGACTGGGAGTGTCGAGCCGGACCGCCGCGGTGGCCCGGGTGTTTCCCGAGCCGGAGGCTCTGTGATGACCGAGCAGGAACCCGAGACGTACCTCGACCCGCGCTACAGCGACCCCGACGCGACGGCGCACTCCTGGGCCGACGCCGAGTCGCTGCTGGCCTCCGCCGAGCTGTTCTGGATCTCGACGGTACGACCGGACGGGCGCCCGCACGTGACGCCGTTGCCGGGGGTGTGGGCGCACGGGGCGCTGCACTTCTGCACCGGTCCCGAGGAGCGCAAGGCGAAGAACCTCGCGCACAACGCGCACGTCACGCTGACCACCGGCACCAATATCTGGGACAAGGGCTACGACCTGGTGGTGGAGGGCGAGGCGGTGCGGGTCTCCGACGACGCGCGGCTGCGGGAGCTGGCGGCGGCGTGGGAGGCGAAGTACGGCGACTTCTGGCGCTTCGAGGTGCGGGAGGGGTATTTCCACCACGGTCCGGGACACGCCGTCGTCTATGCGGTGGCGCCGCGGACGGTTTTCGGCTTCGGTAAGGGACAGCCGTTCAGCCAGACGCGCTGGCGCTTCTGAGGACGGCCGAATGTACTGACGTCGACGAGGGAGTCACGCCATGGACATGAGCCTCGAAGTGATCCTGCTGCCGGTCTCGGACGTGGACCGGGCCAAGGAGTTCTACCGCGACAAGGTCGGCTTCCACGTGGATCTGGACGGCGAGGTGATGGAGGGCGTCCGCATCTGCCAGCTGACCCCGCCCGGCTCGGGCTGTTCCATCGCCCTGGTGGACGGCCTCCAGGTCCCCACGGGGGCGCCGCAGCCCGGCACGTACCACGGCATGCAGCTGTGCGTCACGGACGCGAAGGCGGCGTACGAGGAGCTCACCTCCCGCGGCCTGGACGTCAGCGAGCCGGTCCAGTTCGCCCCCCAGGACGGCGCCACCTTCATGTACTTCAAGGACCCGGACGGCAACGGCTGGGCGATCCAGGAGTACAAGCGCCGCGAGACGGAGCCCCTGCACCAGGTACTGGCCCAGCAGGCGGCAGCCCAGTAGCCGACCTTGGACGCCGCGTTGAGAGGAGTGCGGGTCTTTTCCACGGTTCTGGTCGTGGGAGGGCTGTGCGCGTGTGCCGCAGGAGCGGTCACCGGCGATGCCGTGCCGCTCGTACTCGGAGTGATCGCCGCGGTCAGCGGGGTGGTGCTGGCGGTCCTCGCCTTCCTGGGGCGACGGACGACCGGCTCATGACCCGCTGAACCACAAATGGGGCCGACGGTCCGTGACCGTCGGCCCCATTGCGCTGTGCTCTGCCCCTACAGCACCGGAAGCGTCGCGGCTACACGCCGCTGACGGCCCGCGCCCTTTGCCGATCAAGCTGGCCTATCAAGCGACGATGTGGGTCCATCGACTGAAATCCGGGCCGAGATCCCGAAGCTTGATGTCACCAGCTGCATCCATGCGTGCGGATGCAGCTTTCACGAATGCCCCGGAATCACTGCCTGCGCTACTATAGAGGAAGAGCTGGCTGCCTTCGTCGATAGGAATGGCACTCCAGAATCGACCTAGCGCGACGTTCTTCTTGTGGTTGAACGCACCTGCGGCAGTGAATTGTCCAGTTGCCTGAGGGAACGACACCCCATCGGTGTACTGGAAGAGGGCCCAGCGCCCCGAGAGGGCCGTAATGCTCGACCACTTTCCGAATTGGTTGACCGGGAAGCTCACGGTCTGGGAAAAAGCGCCGGAGGAGTCGAATTTTCCGATTGCGGCCTGCGTTCCGGCCTCATCGGAGAAGTCGCCGTTGTAGAAGAATACTTCACCCGTTTCGAAGGGGACGATGCTGTCCCATTTCCCAAACGTCCCGTTCGAGTAGTCCTTCAGGTTGGTGTAATTCCCGCTGGTGTCGAACCTGCCGATTTTAGCAGCACCTGTTTCGCGGTTGTAGAAGAACACGCGACCTGCACCGAGGGGAACAACGCGGAAGGACTTCGCGAACTGATTGGGCGCATAGTCCTTGAGGTGGAAAAAGCCGCCAGCACCGTCTACCCTGCCCGTCGCCGATAGCGTATTTGCCCCCTCGTCGTTGTAGAAAAAGATCACACTGCAGCCCAGGGACGCGATTTGCGTCCACTTAGCAAATTGATTGGCCGGAAACGTCTGAAAGTGAATGAAGGCGCCGGAAGCGTCGACCTTTCCTGTTGCAGCTGTCCTGGCGCTGTAGTCGTAGAAGAACATAATGCCACCTCTTCGAGTACCGCATCACGAGGGAGTATTTTTTCTCACCCGGAAAGCCGGGACCGCCAAGTGGGCAGTCACCTCGTGCGCGCAAACCAGACACTTCCCTTTGACTGTACGTCTACGCAGGGGCGCCTGCAACACGTTGCCGATTCACTTAAATCTGCAATATATGAAATAGGAACAGTTGATACCCCGATGGTTTAAGTGGCTCTTAGCAGGCCAGCGCGACGGGTTTTTCGACCCTGGATTTACACCAAGCCTGCGTGCCTCCGGACAAGGCTGTCCAGTAAATCCAGTGCCACGGAGGCGGATTGGTTCGCCGTCGACCTCAAGCGTGCGGCAAGTGTCGTTGGGGTCGGGTTGCTCGGTGTTGTGGTCCATCTGTCATCGCTCCTCGTTCTGTTGGACATCGACGAAAGCCTGGTTCACAGAGCATCCACCTTGCTCGGGCAGCCCGCCGTAACTCCGCTTCGTGGGAGTCGCCATGGCGGCGTTCGGCAGCGCGGAAGCAGGCGAGATCGTGTCAATCACCGTGGTTCCCCGTCAGTTACCGGCCGAACGGGCCACGCAGGGGCACGGGCACCTTCCGATCTGTAGCTCTCGTCGCCTGGTCCGTCGTCTCCACCTTGGTCCCGCTGGTAGCTGTAGCCAAATGGTGGCAGTGTCCCAGTCAGCTTCGGGAATCGACAGGCTCTTTCGCATCAGGAGGAGCAACTCGAGCACAGCTTCGTCGAACTTCTCCTGCCGTTCGGAGAAGCTAGGCTCGTCGGGAGCATCGTGTACACCGAACTGACCCCACGACCAGGCACCGCCGCAGGCAGCGAAAGCAGCAGCGACCACAGCCCGATCAGCGTAGAACTGCAACTGCGCGAGCTTGGCGAAAGCGTCGGACTGCCAGCCCTCTTCGAGCTCAGGCTCTTCTGTGAAGCCGTAGCAATGGTTGTAAGCGGTCCTGGCCAGAGTTCTTGCCGCTTCAGAGAACTCCACGTACGCCTGTCTGCGGTGCTCGAACGTACGGGCCTCGTCCTCACGAGCCCAGCTTTCGTGCTCGCGCTGTCGCTCACGCTCCCAGGCGGCTGTTTCGCGACGGTCTGACCAGCGCTGCGTGATCAGAGCGCCAACTGTCCCTGCGACCAGCGTCGCTACGACGACACCAGCGACCACTATTGGTACTCATAGGGAAGTTGACGTCACTCCTCAATGGTCACAGACGCGACCCGGCCAGGTGCAACATTCCCCGACGGTGACAGATTCTTGATGCCTCAACCCGCAGCTCGCCTCCGCTCAGTCGTGTCCCGCTGAGTGGTGTAGTCACGGCAGCTGTTTAAGTTCCGATTGCGGGGTGATCTGCGGTTCGCGTTCGGTTGCCTTGATGGTGGAGAGGTCGGCCACGGAGGCTTCGGAGAGGTAGCGGCGGTCGAAGACCTGCCATTCGTCGTGGAGTTCGGCCAGGACTACGGCGGCGAGTCGGTCCAGGGTGGCGGGGTTGGGGAAGACCTGGACGACGTCGGCCCGTCGTTTGATCTCCCGGTTCAGCCGTTCCAGCGGGTTGGTCGACCAGATCTTCTTCCAGTGCGCCGGCGGGAAGTCTGCGAAGGCTGTGATGTCGGTTGCGGCGTCCAGCAGCATCTTCTTGACCTGGGGGAACCGTCGTCCGAGCATGTCGGCGACCACGTTCAGCTGGGTGCGGACCTGCTCGCCGGTGGTCTGCGCGAAGATGGTGCGGATGGTGGCGGCGACCATCTCTCCGGAGGCCCTTTCGATCACTGAGAACACGTCGCGGACGAAGTGGACCCGGCAGCGTTGCCACGCTACTCCGAGGAAGACGGCGCGGATCGCGGCCACCAGCCCGCTGTGGCTGTCGGAGATGACCAGCAGCTGGACGTTGTCCAGGCCACGAGCCCGTAGGGACCGCAGGAACGTCGTCCAGAACGGCTTCGACTCGCTGTCGCCGGCCATCAGTCCGAGGATCTCGCGGTGCCCGGTGGCGGAGATCCCGGTCGCGATGACCACAGCCTGCGACGCGATCCGGTGATTCACCCTCGCCCTGCAGTAGGTGGCGTCCAGGAAGACGTAGGGGAAGACCGTGTGATCCAGCGGCCGTTCCTTGAACGCGGTCAGTTCCTCATCCAGCTCACCGCAGATCCGCGAGACCTCGGACTTGGAGATCCCCGAGTCCGCACCGAGCACTTTGATCAGGTCATCGACCGAGCGGGTCGACACGCCGTGCACGTATGCCTCCATCACCACAGCGAACAACGCCCGGTCGACCCGCCGCCGACGTTCCAGCAGCGACGGGAAGAACGACCCGCTGCGCACCTTCGGGATCTTCAGGTCCAGGTCACCGGCCTGCGTGGTCAACAGGCGCTCGCGGTGGCCGTTGCGCCAGGTCGTGCGCGTCTCGGTGTGCTCACGCGGTCCGGCACCGATCGCCTCGGTGGCCTCGGCCTCGATCAGCTCCTGCAGAATGCGCTCGCACGCCACCCTGATTGCTGCAACTCCATCGGCCCGCTGTAGTGACTCAAGCAACCGCATCAGCTCAGACTGGGACAAGGCCATCGCGTGCTCCTCCGGTCGAACTGCCCGTTCACCAGGGAGACTTGCGCGGTGGCCTGCCCTTGTTCAGGGGGCATGCACAGTCAGCGGATGCACGCCCCGGGCAGACACCCGCGCGTTCCGCGCCGCGGCCCGGCTACACCACTCCACGGGACGCGATCCTCCGCTCCCATCCCGTCCGCAGTCGGCCCGCACCCCGTGGAGCGGGCGTGGTTCATGGCGTCCAGGTGAAGGGCGCCACTGTGCGAACGATCTGGACGCCATGGGTCGCATCTGCTCGGCCCCTGCCTGGATCGACGGCAGACAGTGTTGGGAGCTCCAGCGCGCACGCCACCATTCGGCCGGCACTCGCGAACAGCGCCCCGTCCGTCTGGGAGCCTGAGCGCCGCGCCGGAAGCTCGCTCTGACCGTGGCCGTTGCGTCCAGGTTCTACCCAGGGCCGTGACTCGCTTGCGGCCCCAAGGCCTGGCCCCTTGGGCCAGGCCGCGCTTTGCGCGGGCCCTTGATCGTTGCAAACTTGCGACTACGACGTGCTGAGATCCGCCTGACGGCCCAGGGCTCGCGAAACGCGGTGGGGCTGCCGATATGTGACCGTCAGCCCCGCTCGCCCAAAGGACGGGTACCGCCCTCTGACCTGCCTTTACAGCACCGGCAGGTTCTTCCGCAGCTCGAACGCCGTCACCTCGGACCGGTACTCCTCCCACTCCTGCCGCTTGTTGCGCAGGAAGAAGTCGAAGACGTGTTCGCCGAGGGTTTCGGCCACCAGGTCGCTGCGTTCCATCAGGGTCAGGGCCTCGCCCAGGTTCTGCGGGAGGGGTTCGATGCCCATCGCTCGGCGTTCGGCGTCCGAGAGGGCCCAGACGTCGTCCTCGGCGCCCGGCGGGAGCTCGTAGCCCTCTTCGATGCCCTTGAGGCCCGCGGCCAGCAGGACGGCGTAGGCCAGGTACGGGTTGGCGCCGGAGTCGAGCGAGCGGACCTCGATCCGCGCCGAGCCGGTCTTGCCGGGCTTGTACATCGGGACGCGGACCAGGGCCGAGCGGTTGTTGTGGCCCCAGCAGATGTAGGAGGGGGCCTCGCCGCCGGCGCCGGCGGTGCGCTCGGTGCCGCCCCAGATGCGCTTGTAGGAGTTGACCCACTGGTTGGTGACCGCGGAGATCTCCGCCGCGTGCTTGAGCAGGCCCGCGATGAAGGAGCGGCCGACCTTGGAGAGCTGGTACTCCGAGCCCGACTCGTAGAACGCGTTCCGGTCGCCCTCGAACAGGGACAGGTGGGTGTGCATGCCCGAGCCGGGGTGCTCGGAGAACGGCTTCGGCATGAAGGTCGCCTGCACGCCCTGCTCCAGCGCCACCTGCTTCATGACCAGGCGGAACGTCATGATGTTGTCCGCCGTGGAGAGCGCGTCGGCGTAGCGGAGGTCGATCTCCTGCTGGCCGGGGGCGCCCTCGTGGTGGGAGAACTCGACCGAGATGCCCATCGACTCCAGCATGGTGATCGCCTGGCGGCGGAAGTCCATGCCGATGTTCTGGGGGGTGTGGTCGAAGTAGCCGGAGTTGTCGGCCGGGGTGGGGCGCGAGCCGTCCAGCGGGCGGTCCTTCAGGAGGAAGAACTCGATCTCCGGGTGGGTGTAGAAGGTGAAGCCCAGGTCGGAGGTGCGGGCGAGGGCGCGCTTGAGGACGTAGCGCGGGTCCGCGAAGGACGGGCTGCCGTCCGGCATGAGGATGTCGCAGAACATCCGGGCCGTGCCGGGGGCCTCCGCGCGCCAGGGCAGGACCTGGAAAGTGGACGGGTCCGGCTTCGCGATCATGTCCGATTCGTATACGCGGGCGAATCCCTCGATCGCGGAGCCGTCGAAGCCGATGCCCTCGTCGAAGGCCTGTTCCAGCTCCGCCGGGGCCACGGCGACGGACTTGAGGAAGCCCAGCACGTCCGTGAACCACAGGCGTACGAACCGGATGTCGCGCTCCTCCAACGTCCGGAGCACGAACTCCTGCTGCTTGTCCATTGTCGACTTCCCCATCCTTGCTGGTCAGGCCGCCTGTCTCCGTGTCCCGCAGGAGGCGGTCGGGCACCTGAGCATCACACCACAACAGCGTTTCGTGCGCGTTGCCGACCTTGATCGCCCGGGGGATCCGGGAGTGAACGCCTCACGTCCGGCGGATGTGCCGCTCTGCCGCCCATCTTGCCTGCTCGGACTGACATACGTAATGCCCGGCCCGCCCCGTCTCACCCGGCGCCCCGGTTTCCTGTGGGCTCCCTACGAGAAGCCGCGCCCGCCCCACTACGATCAGCGGACCGATCGTCACCGTCCGCCCCGCCCCTTTCCCCCAGAAGGACACACCTCATGGGTTCCGCCAAGAAGAGCACCGCAGCGGCACGCAAGGCGCGCATAGAGGAGATGCGGCGAGCCGAACAGGCCCGCGCGCGCCGCAACCGGATCCTCATCGTCACCGCCAGCGTCATCGCCGTGGCCGGCCTGGTCGCCGGTACCGTCGCCCTCGTCCGCTCGCAGTCCGACGACAGCGGCACGGCGGCCGACGGCAAGGGCACGGGGCACTTCGTCACGGGCTCGGACGGCGTGAAGACCTGGAAGGGCACGCTGGGCCGTACGCATGTCGCCAAGACCGTGAACTACCCGATGGAGCCCCCGGTCGGCGGCGACCACAACCAGGTCTGGATGAACTGCAACGGGAACGTCTACGACAAGGCGATCAACAACATGAACGCCGTGCACTCCCTGGAGCACGGCGCGGTCTGGGTGACGTACACCAGCGCGGCCAAGAAGGCCGACGTCGACGCGCTCGCGGCGAAGGTGAAGAAGACGCCGTACACGCTGATGAGCCCGGACGACAAGCAGAAGGACCCGATCATGCTGTCGGCCTGGGGCCACCAGCGGACGGTGACGAGCGCCACCGACCCGAACGTCGACAAGTTCTTCGAGAAGTTCGTGCAGGGCC
Organism: Streptomyces sp. LS-MS-L19; assembly: GCF_058382285.1. Lineage (NCBI taxonomy): Bacteria > Bacillati > Actinomycetota > Actinomycetes > Kitasatosporales > Streptomycetaceae > Streptomyces > Streptomyces sp. LS-MS-L19. The sequence continues at coordinate 2,779,358 of NZ_JBYCLL010000001.1, forward strand.
AGCAGACGCCCGAGCCGGGCGCGGCGTGCACGGGTGGTCTGTCGCAGTGAGGTTCGCGGGAGTGGCCGTGGCGGTGGCGGGCGTGCTCGTCGCGGCCGGCGCGATCACCTACGCCGTGGCCGAGGACGGCTCGGGGGACACGCCCACCGCCGACTCGGCCGACGCCGGGTTCGCGCGGGACATGGCCGTGCACCACCAGCAGGCCGTCGAGATGTCGTACATCGTGCGCGACCGCACCAAGGACGTCGAGGTGCGGCGGCTCGCCTACGACATCGCGCAGACGCAGGCCAACCAGCGCGGCATGCTGCTGGGCTGGCTGGATCTGTGGGGGCTGCCGAAGGTGTCGGCGGATCCGCCGATGACGTGGATGGGCATGGGTGACATGCCGTCGGCCGGCGAGGGTTCGCTGATGCCGGGCATGGCGACCGACAGCGAGATGAAGAAGCTGGGCACGCTGAACGGCAAGCAGGCCGAGATCTTCTACCTCCAGCTGATGACGGAGCATCACAAGGGCGGCATCCACATGGCGAAGGGCTGTGTGGACAAGTGCACGGTCGGGGTGGAGAAGCGGCTCGCGCAGGGGATGGTCGACGCGCAGCAGTCGGAGATCGACCTGATGGCGGGGATGCTGAAGGAGCGGGGCGCGAAGCCGGGATCATAGAGGGTTAACCCTCGAACGAGCCTTTTTCATTAGGTTAATTGGGCTCTTCTTGGCATGCGCATTCCCCGCGCATGAAGGGTTCGTCGCAAGAGTGGCCACACCGTCGAGTGATCACTCGCGACGAACCGCATCCAGGGGGTTCCATGAGATCCAACCGCGCCAAACTTCGCGCCGGAGTGAGCATGGCGGCGACACTGCCCATGCTCGCGGGCGCGCTGGCGCTCGGTATACCCGCGGCCCACGCCGCGGACAACCCGGCGCGTGACACGCTGGCCGGGACCAAGCCCGCGTGGGCCACGGCCAAGGCCGACAAGGGCGCCACCTCGGACAGCGCCAAGGTCTCCGCCCGGGTCTACCTCGCGGGCAAGGACGCCACCGGCCTCGCCGCCTACGCGAAGTCCGTGTCCGACCCGGACTCGGCGTCGTACGGCAAGTACCTGAGCGCCGCGCAGGCGCAGGCCCGCTTCGGCGCGACCAAGGCGCAGGTCGCCGCGGTCAAGTCCTGGCTGACGGCCGCCGGTCTGAAGGTCACCGACGTCACCGAGCACTACGTCGCCGTCAGCGGTGACGTGGCCGCCGTCGAGAAGGCCTTCGGGACCCAGCTGCACAACTACACCAAGGGCTCGAAGACCTACCGCGCGCCGGACAAGGCCGCGTCCGCGCCGGCCGGCCTCGACGGTGCCGTGCTGACCGTCACCGGCCTGGACAACGCGCCGCACAAGGCGAGCAGCAAGGACCAACTGCCGCCGCCGGACGCCGTGTTCAAGAACGCCGGGCCGTTCTCCTCGTACTACGGCTCGAACACCGCGAGCACGCTGCCGTCCGCCTACGGCTCGAAGATCCCGTACGCGATCAAGGGCTACACGGGCAAGCAGCTGCGTGCCGCGTACGGTGCCGGCACGTACACGGGCAAGGGGGTGCGCGTGGCCATCACCGACGCGTACGCCTCCCCGACCATCGCCTTCGACGCGGCCACGTACGCGAAGAAGAACGGTGACGCGGCCTACACCAGCGGCCAGTTGAAGCAGGTCCTGCCCAAGAACTACACGAAGACCGAGGAGTGCGGGGCGGCCGGCTGGTACGGCGAGGAGACCCTCGACGTCGAGGCCGTGCACGCGGTCGCGCCGGACGCGAACATCACCTACGTGGGTGCCGCGTCCTGCTACGACGACGATCTGCTCGACTCGCTCAGCAAGGTCGTCGACAACCACCTGGCCGACATCGTCTCCAACTCGTGGGGCGACATCGAGGCCAACCAGACGCCGGACCTCGCGGCCGCCTACGACCAGGTCTTCCAGTTCGGCGCGGTCGAGGGCATCGGCTTCTACTTCTCCTCCGGCGACAACGGCGACGAGGTCGCCAACACCGGCACGAAGCAGGTCGACACCCCGGCCAACTCGGCGTGGGTGACGGCGGTCGGCGGTACCTCCCTCGCCGTCGGCAAGGGCGACAAGTACCTGTGGGAGACCGGCTGGGGCACCGAGAAGGCCACGCTGTCCGCGGACGGCAAGAGCTGGACGAACTTCCCCGGCGCGTTCACCTCGGGTGCGGGCGGCGGCACCAGCAAGACGGTCGCCGAGCCCTTCTACCAGAAGGGTGTCGTCCCGAACGCGCTCGCCACGGCCAACAACGCCACGGGCAACCGCGTGGTCCCGGACATCTCCGCGATCGCCGACCCCAACACCGGCTTCCTGGTGGGGCAGACGCAGACCTTCCCCGACGGCTCGCAGCAGTACAGCGAGTACCGCATCGGCGGCACCTCGCTGGCCTCGCCGGTGATCGCGGCCGTGCAGGCGCTGGCGCAGCAGGCGCGGGGCGGCAAGGCCCTCGGGTTCGCCAACCCGTCGATCTACTCGAAGTACGGATCGCGGGTGTACCACGACGTCACGGACAACCCGACGGGCTCCGGACTCGCGGTGGCGCGCGTGGACTTCGCCAACAGCTATGACGCCACCGACGGGCTGCTGACCTCGGTCCGCTCCCTCGGCAAGGACAGCTCGCTGTCCGCGGTGAAGGGCTACGACGACGTGACGGGTGTGGGTACGCCCGCGAACGGCTACGTCCAGTCGTTCCGGTCGTTCAACCGGCGCTGACCCGGACACACGTCCGACAGGGCCCGGTCCCGGAGGTGAGAGCCCCGGGACCGGGCCCTCGTGTGTGTCCGGCCCACCCTCGTCAGGTGCGCGCCCGGCGGCCGGCCGTCGCGTGGATCACGAGACCCGCGACCAGCAGAAGGGCCCCGACGACCAGGAACGGGACCGGCGTGTACTCGTCGGTGCAGGCCTGCCCGCCGGAGATCGCGTGGCAGACCTCCCCGGGGCCGCCCCGGTTCAGGTACGCGAGGTAGAACACGGGCAGGGCCAGGCCCGACACGGCGCCCACGACCGCGCGTCGGGGGCCCCGGCGGGCCAGGGGCACCGCGGCCACCGCGGCGAGTACGAGGAAGGCCGCCCCCACCGTCAGGATCGCCGCCAGGCCGATGCCGGCGCAGGCGCCGACGAGGAGCCAGGCCAGGAACCAGCCCCAGTCCGCCGCGAGGTGCCCACCGTGGTCCCGAGTGCCGCTGATGCCGGTCATACCGTCTATTGAAGACAAGGTCATGACAATCCGGCAATGGGTGGTGCGCGTAAGGCCTCTCACACCCCCAGAGGCCATAGCGTCGCTCTGACGATTACACTGGATCCGTGCCTCAGTCGAACTTCTGGTCCATCTATCAGCACGGGTTCGCACGCGTCGCCGCGTGTACGGGTCACACCGTCATCGCGGACCCGCCCGCCAACGCCGAAGCGGTGCTGCGTCACGCGCGCCGGTGCTCCGAGGAGGGGGTCGCCGTCGCGGTCTTCCCGGAGCTGGGGCTGTGCGGTTACTCCATCGAGGACCTGCTGCTCCAGGACGCGCTGCTCGACGAGGTCGAGGCGGCGCTCGGGGAGGTCGTGGCCGGGTCGGCCGGGCTGCTGCCGGTGCTGGTCGTGGGCGCCCCGCTGCGCCACCGCAACCGGGTCTACAACTGCGCGGTGATCGTGCACCGCGGCCGGGTCCTCGGGGTCGTACCGAAGTCGTACCCGCCCAACTACCGCGAGTTCTACGAGCGTCGGCAGATCGGCGACGGCGCCGACGAGCGGGGCGGCTCGATCCGCGTCGGCGGCACGGCCGTACCGTTCGGCGTGGACCTGCTGTTCGAGGCCGGTGACGTCCCCGGTCTCGTGCTGCACGCGGAGATCTGCGAGGACATGTGGGTGCCGGTGCCGCCCAGCGCGGAGGCCGCGCTCGCCGGTGCGACGGTCCTGGTCAACCTCTCCGGCAGCCCCATCACGGTCGGCCGGGCCGAGGACCGCAAGCTGCTGTGCCGCTCGGCCTCCTCGCGCTGCCTCGCCGCCTACGTGTACGCGGCGGCCGGACTCGGCGAGTCGACCACCGACCTGTCCTGGGACGGGCAGGCGATGGTCTACGAGAACGGCGTGCTGCTGGCCGAGACCGAGCGGTTCCCGCAGGGGGACGAGTACGCGGTGGCCGACGTGGACCTCGACCTGCTGCGGCAGGAGCGGATGCGGATGGGCACGTTCGACGAGAACCGGCGGACCCATCAGGCCCGCACCGGTGACTTCCGCACGGTGTCCTTCGAGCTGGACCCGCCGACCGGCGACCTGGGGCTCAAGCGCCGCCTGGAGCGCTTCCCGTTCGTGCCCGCCGACGCCGACCGGCTCGCCCAGGACTGCTACGAGGCCTACAACATCCAGGTCGCCGGGCTCCAGCAGCGGCTCGCCGCGATCGGCGGCCCCAAGGTGGTCATCGGGGTGTCCGGCGGCCTCGACTCCACGCACGCGCTGATCGTGGCCGCGCGCGCGATGGACCGCGCCGGGCGCCCGCGCAGCGACATCCTGGCCTGGACCCTGCCCGGGTTCGCCACCAGCGACCACACCAAGGACAACGCCCACAAGCTGATGGCCGCGCTCGGGGTCACCGCGGCCGAGCTGGACATCACGCCGACCGCGCGGCTGATGCTGGAGGAGATGGGCCACCCGTTCGCGTCCGGGGAGCCGGTCTACGACGTGACCTTCGAGAACGTCCAGGCGGGCCTGCGCACCGACTACCTGTTCCGGCTCGCCAACCAGCGCGGCGGCATCGTGCTCGGCACCGGCGACCTCTCGGAGCTGGCGCTCGGCTGGTCGACGTACGGCGTGGGCGACCAGATGAGCCACTACAACGTCAACTCGGGCGTACCGAAGACGTTCATCCAGCATCTGATCCGCTGGGTCATCAGCAGCGGCCAGTTCGACGAGGAGACCGGGCGCATCCTCGCCGCGATCCTCGACACCGAGATCAGCCCGGAGCTGGTGCCGGGTGAGGAGATGCAGTCCACCGAGTCGAAGATCGGGCCGTACGCGCTGCACGACTTCACGCTCTTCCATGTGCTGCGGTACGGGTTCCGGCCGTCGAAGATCGCCTTCCTGGCGTGGCACGCGTGGCACGACGTGGAGGGCGGCGAGTGGCCTCCCGGCTTCCCCGAGGGCAAGCGCGGGACGTTCGACCTGCCGGAGATCCGGCGGTGGCTGGAGGTGTTCTGCAAGCGGTTCTTCGCGTTCGCGCAGTTCAAGCGGTCGGCGATGCCGAACGGGCCGAAGGTGTCGGCGGGGGGTTCGCTGTCGCCTCGCGGTGACTGGCGGGCACCGAGCGATGGCTCTGCGCGGGCGTGGCTGCGGGATCTGGAGCGGTTCGACTGAGCGGTGCGGGTCGGCGGGGCCGGTGCGGGTAGGTGGGGGTGCGCGTCCTTGGGGGCTGCGCCCCCAGACCCCCATCGGCCCGAGGGCCTCGTCCTCAAACGCCGGACGGGCTGGATTTACCTGACCGGCGTACTGCTGCGCCCAGCTTCACGCCCCGTCATCTCCGCGTCGAACGTCTCCTGCGCCACCCGCATCGCCTCCGCGTACTCCGGCATGCTCAGCCGCTTCCACATCTCCTCCTCCGGCACGTCCTCGACGTGGGCGACGACCCACCAGATGGTGCCGAAGGGGTCCTTGATCCGGCCGCCGCGCTGGCCGAAGGCGCTGTCGGAGAGGGGCGTGACCACGCGGGCGCCGGCCGCCAGTGCCCGGGTGAACGTCTCGTCCGCGTCGGGCACGAACACCCGCAGCAGGCTCGGCATGACCGGCCAGTCGGGGCTCCGGTCGAAGGCCAGGACGACCGTGTCGCCGATCCGGATCTCGCCGTGTCCGATCGCGCCGGACTCGGTGGCGACCCTGCCGAGTTCCACGCCGTCGAACACCTCGGTGACGAAGTCGAGGAAGGCTCCGGTGTCGTCGGTGACGACCCAGGGGGCGACGGTGGTGTAACCCTCCGGTGCGGCGCTGGTCTGCTCGGACATGTCGGCCCCTTCGTCGGTGTCGGACCCGCACGACGTTAGGCGGGCAGTAGGTCGGATTCCGTCCTACACGAGCGTCCTGAACGGAGGACGCCCCGCCGACTGGGGGAAGATCGGCGGGGCGGTTGGTGCCACGGTGGCTCCGAGGGGCCGCGGGCCCTAGTGCACGGAGTGCTCCTCCAGCGGGAAGGTCCCGCCGACGACGTCCTCCGCGAAGGCCTTCACCGCGCCGGTCATGACCTCGCGCAGGTTGGCGTACTGCTTGACGAACTTCGGGACCCGGCCGCCGGTGAGGCCGAGCATGTCGGTCCAGACGAGGACCTGGGCGTCGGTCTCGGGGCCGGCGCCGATGCCGACGGTCGGGATGTGCAGGACCCGGGTGACCTCGGCGGCGAGCTCCGCCGGGACGAGCTCCAGGACGACCGCGAAGGCGCCCGCGTCCTGGACGGCCTTGGCGTCCCGGAGCAGCTGCTGGGCCGCCTCCTCGCCGCGGCCCTGGACGCGGTAGCCCATGGCGTTGACGGACTGGGGGGTCAGGCCGATGTGGGCCATGACCGGGATGCCGGACTCGACGAGCAGCCGGATCTGTTCGTGGGAACGCTCGCCGCCCTCCAGCTTCACGGCGCCGACGCCCGCCTCCTTGACCAGCCGGGTCGCCGAGCGCAGGGCCTGCACCGGGCCCTCCTGGTAGGAGCCGAAGGGCAGGTCGCCGACGATCAGGGCGCGCGAGGTGCCGCGTACGACGGCCGCCGACAGCATGGTCATCTCGTCCATCGTGACGGGCACGGTGGTCTCGTAGCCGAGGTGACAGTTGCCCGCCGAGTCACCGACGAGCATCACGGGGATGCCGGCCTCGTCGAAGACGGAGGCGGTCGTGGCGTCGTAGGCGGTGAGCATGGGCCACTTCTCGCCGCGTTCCTTGGCGAGGGCGATGTCCCGGACAGTGATGCGGCGTGTGCCCTTCCCCCCGTACAGCGCCTTGCTGCCGTCGGAGGGCGTGGTGCGGGCAGCCGAAAGCTGCGTCATTGCAACGGCTCCTTACGTCATCTCGAGGCGCCCTGACGGCGTCCCCGGATCACCTCCATGGTGGCACCTCGTGCCAGTCAGGGCCAGGGGCGGTCGATGTGACCGTTCAGGCACACAGGCGCTCGGGCATCGCGGCACGTAAGGTCTCGGTAAAGAATTACGATACGAGACGGTGCCGTATCGGAAATCCTCTACGCTCGGCCGCATGACTACCGCAGTCCCTGACTCCCGGATCCCGGAAGCGGTGCACCGGCGCCGCTGGGCCATCCTCGGCGTACTGATGCTGAGCCTGCTGATCGTGGTGCTCGACAACTCGATCCTGAACGTCGCGATCAAGACGATCTCGACTCCGGCGCCGACCGGCCTGGGCGCCACCCAGAGCGAGCTGGAGTGGGCGATCAACGCCTACACCCTGGTCTTCGCCGGGCTCCTGTTCACCGCGGGGCTGCTCGGCGACCGGCTAGGCCGCAAGAAGGTGCTGCTGGGCGGCCTGGTGGTGTTCGGCGCCGGGTCCGCCCTGGCCGCCTTCTCCGGCTCGCCGGTCCAGCTGATCGCCTTCCGCGCGCTGATGGGCCTCGGCGCCGCCTTCGTCATGCCGGCCACGCTCGCCGTCCTGATGAACGTCTTCGAGCGCGAGGAGCAGCCCAAGGCCATCGGCATCTGGGCGGGTGGCGTGGGCCTCGCCATCGCGATCGGCCCCATCACCGGCGGGGTGCTCCTGGACCACTTCTGGTGGGGCTCGGTGTTCCTCATCAACGTGCCGATCGTGGTGCTCGCCCTGGTGCTGATGCTGTGGCTGGTGCCGGACTCCCGCGACCCGAACCCGGGGCGGATCGACCCCATCGGCGTGGTGCTGTCGGTCATCGGCCTGGTCCTGCTCGTCTACGGCATCATCAAGGGCGGCCAGCTCGCCGACTTCACGGACGCGACCGTGCTCGCGACCATCGGTGCCGGTCTCGCCGTCCTCGTCGCCTTCGTGGTGTTCGAGAAGCGCAGCGACCATCCGTCGATCGACATCACCTACTTCAAGAACAAGGTCTTCTCGGCCGCGATCGGCGCCATAGGGCTGGTCTTCTTCGCGCTGATGGGCGTGACCTTCTTCTCGGTGTTCTACACCCAGAGCGTGCGCGGCTACTCGCCGCTCCAGACCGGTCTGCTGATGCTGCCGCTGGCCGCCGCGCAGCTGATCTTCGCGCCGCGCGCCCGGCTGGTCGTGGACCGCTTCGGCAACAAGGCGACGACCACCGGCGGCATGCTGCTGATCGCCGCGATGCTGTCCGCGTTCGCCTTCCTGGAGGCGGACACGCCGATCTGGCTCCTCGAGGTGATCTTCTTCCTCATGGGCACCGGCATGGCGCACATCATGACCCCGACCAGCGTCGTCATCATGCAGGCCCTGCCGCGCGAGAAGGCGGGTTCCGCGTCCGCGCTCAGCAACACCTTCCGGCAGGTCGGCGGCGCGCTCGGCATCGCCGTCCTCGGCTCGGTGCTCTCCACGGCCTACCGCAGCGGCATCGAGTCCCACCTCGGGACCGTCCCGGCAGGCGTACGGCACACCGCGGGCGAGTCCATCGAGGCCACGCTCGGTGTCGCCGCGAAGCTCGGCCCCCGGGGTGACGCCCTGGTCGGTCCTGCCAACGACGCCTTCCTGCACGCGATGCACGTCACCGCGCTGTGGGGAGCCGGGGTGGCGGTGGTCGGCGCCGTGGTGGTGGCGCTGTACCTGCCGGGCAGGCCGACGGAGCCTCAGCGGGGGCCGGAGGAGCAGGAGTTGGTGGCCGCGGGCGAGTAGGGCGAGCCGGTGGCCGGATCCCGGCCGCCGGCACCGCCGTGTCCGAGGGACAATCACTTCATCCCACAGAGAGGACCAAGCGACGTGAGCGGCCTCGCCGAGAGTCAGTCCGGGCAGGCGGTCCCGGTGCGGGGCCGGCCCCGCAGTGAGGCCGTGGAGCGGTCCATCATCGAGGCCGTCATCAAGCTGCTGGAGGACGGCGTGCCGCTGGCGGAGCTGTCCATCGAGCGGATCGCCCGGACCGCGGGCGTCGGCAAGGCCACCATCTACCGCCGCTGGAACGGCAAGGAGGAGCTCTTCGTCGACGTCGTGCGCACCGCCGAGCCGCCGGATCCGGAACTGCCCGGCACCTCGATGCGCGACGATCTCGTGGCGCTCCTCGAACAGCTGCGCCAGCGTGGGCTGATGACCCGTTCGTCGGCGCTGCTGCACAGCGTCTTCGCACAGATGAAGAGCAGTCCGAAGGTGTGGGGCGCCTACCACACGATCGTCGTCGCGCCCCGGCGCCGGAAGCAGCTCGACATCCTGCGCCGGGGGCAGGCGAACGGCGAACTGCGCGCGGACATCGACATCGAGCTGCTCAACGACCTGTTCGTGGGGCCCATGTTGTTCCGCACCATCATGCTGCCGGGCTCCGCGCTCCCCGAGGGCCTGTCGGAGCAGATCGTCGACAGCGTCCTGGAAGGGCTACGGCCCGTCAGTTCGCGCGTGTCGTAGCACCCGTGTGCGCGTTTCGTCACAGAGGGCGCTTTCCCGGCCGGGATCCGGAACTCGGCGCGCCGACTTGTACGTCATCGCCCCCGTACGGTCGTCATGGGACGACGAGACGGGAGCCGATCATCCCCTAGGGTCGTACGGGGTGTCTGACACCCCTCCGGCAACGGGGTGAACGGTGTGCACGGCAGGTAGTGAGGCGACGGTATGGCGCAGCAGGCGTACGTGACGGAGACGGCGGACGGCGGCTCGGGACCCGAGCGTCAGAGAGGCCGGTTCCGGCGCCTGCTCGGCCGTACGGTGTCCGGCTGGCGCGGTGACAGAAGGATCTGGCGCCGCGGCATCGTGCTGGCCGCCCTGTCGGTGCTCGTCGCGCTGGTGATGCTGCTGCACGCGCAGATCCCGAACGCCGTGGGCAACCTGGGCAGTCTCACCGAGACCTTCCTGCCGTGGCTGGGCCTGTTCGTCCCGGTGCTGCTCCTGCTCGGCTTCCTGCGCAAGTCGGCGACCGCGCTGATCGCGGTGGTGCTGCCGGCGGCCGTGTGGCTGAACCTCTTCGGCGGGCTGCTGTCCGACAAGAACGGCACCGGTGGCGACCTCACGGTGGCCACGCACAACGTCAACGCCGAGAACGCCGACCCGGCCGGCACCGCCCGGGACGTGGCCGCCTCCGGCGCGGACGTGGTGGCCCTGGAGGAACTGACCGCCTCCGCGGTGCCGGTGTACGAGAAGGCGCTGGCGTCGACGTACAAGTACCACGCGGTCGAGGGCACGGTCGGGCTGTGGAGCAAGTACCCGCTGACCGGGGTGCGGGCCGTCGACATCAAGCTGGGCTGGACCCGGGCGATGCGGGCCACGGTGACCGCCCCGGACGGCCAGGTCGCGGTGTACGTGGCTCATCTGCCGTCCGTACGGGTGAAGATGGAGGCCGGGTTCACCGCCCGCCAGCGCGACACCAGCGCCGACGCGCTGGGCGAGGCGATCGCCGACGAGAAGCTGCCCCGCAAGATCCTGCTCGGCGACCTCAACGGCACGATGAACGACCGCGCGCTGAACGCGGTCACCTCCCAGATGCGGTCCACGCAGGGCGCGGCGGGCAGCGGCTTCGGGTTCAGCTGGCCGGCGTCGTTCCCGATGGCGCGGATCGACCAGATCATGGTGCAGGGCGTGGAGCCGGTGAGCTCGTGGACGCTGCCCGAGACCGGCAGCGACCATCTGCCGGTGGCGGCGCGTGTGAACCTCGCCACCTCCTCGTAACCCGGGGGAAGCCTGGGGCGGGCGCGTTTGTTCCGTAACTGAACATAAGCTAGGTACGGAACTCCGCTCACCCCTTCGAAAGGCACGACCTCTTTATGCCTCTGGCCCTGCTCGCACTGGCCGTCGGCGCTTTCGGTCTCGGCACCACCGAATTCGTCATGATGGGCCTGCTGCCCGACGTCGCCGACGACCTGGGCATCTCGATCCCCACCGCCGGTCACCTCGTCTCCGCGTACGCGCTGGGCGTGGTGATCGGCGCCCCGCTGCTCGCCGCGGTCACCGCCCGGATGTCCCGCCGCAAGGTCCTCATCGGCCTGATGGGGCTGTTCGTGGCCGGCAACGCGGCCTCGGCCTTCGCGCCCGGTGAGGGATGGCTGCTGGCCGCGCGCTTCGTGAGCGGTCTGCCGCACGGCGCCTTCTTCGGCGTCGGCGCGGTCGTCGCCACAAGTCTCGTCGCCCCGGAACGCAAGGCCCGCTCGGTCTCCCTGATGTTCCTCGGCCTGACCCTGGCCAACATCGCCGGTGTGCCGGTCGCCACGCTCATGGGCCAGCACCTGGGCTGGCGGGCGACCTTCCTCGGCGTCAGCGCGATCGGCCTGGCGGCGATCGCCTCGCTGGCCCTGCTGATCCCGCACGACCACACCCAGGCGCCCCGGGTGGGCCTGCGCGGCGAACTGGCCGCCCTGCGCTCGCTCCCGGTCTGGCTGGCCCTCGGCACCACGGTCGCGGGCTTCGGAGCGCTGTTCTCCGCGTACAGCTACATCACGCCGATGCTCACGGACTCCGCCGGGTACGCCGACTCCAGCGTGACCCTCCTGCTCGCCCTGTTCGGGGTGGGCGCGACGGTGGGCAACCTGCTCGGCGGACGGCTCGCCGACCACTCCCTGCGCGGCACCCTGTTCGGCGGGCTGACCTCGCTGGTCGTGGTCCTCGCCCTGTTCCCGGCGCTGATGGCGGCGCAGTGGAGCGCCGCGCTCGCGGTGGTCCTGCTGGGCACGGCGGCCTTCGTCACCGGGTCCCCGCTCCAGCTGATGGTCATGGAGAAGGCGTCCGCCGCCCCCTCCCTGGCCTCCTCCGCCAACCAGGCCGCGTTCAACCTGGCCAACGCCGGCGGCGCCTGGATCGGCGGCCTCGCGCTCGCCGCGGGCCTCGGCGTGACGTCCCCCGCGGTGACGGGCGCCGGCCTGGCCGTGCTCGGCCTCGGCGTCGCCGCGGTGGCGGCGGTCGTGGACCGGCGACGCGTGGCCGCACCGGCCGGCCGGGAGCGCGTGATCGCCTCGCATGTGCCGGAGCACGCGGAGGCCGTGCGGCACTGAGCAGTCGTACGACCGAGGGGGGCGCCCGGAGATCACCGGGCGCCCCCCTTCGCTCACCCCACCGACTCCCGCGCCACGTCCAGGAACGCCAGCCGGTTGGCCTCCAGGTGGTCCCGTACGCTCTCGCCCTCCGGCAGGCCCTCCCACACGGTCCGGTTGAGGTCGAGGAAGTGAGCGCGGGCGGCTTCGTGCACCGCTAGCGGGAACTGGACGCGGATGAGGCGTTCGGCCACCCAGAGGCGGTTCATCGTGTCGCTGGTCGTGAGGAACCAGGGGTCGGTGGGCTCGTGATCGGCGGGGCGGGCATAGGCGGCGCGTTCCGCCTCGGCGCTGACCTCGATGAAGCGCTCCAGGAGGGCCAGGCGTTCCGCACGCCGGGCCTCCGACACCGCGGTCCGCTGTCGCCGCTCCTCGGCGCGTTCCGCCGACAGCTGGGTCCGATGCTGGACGAGGTAGGACAGCACGCCGCCCAGAGCGACGCCGCCCAGCGATATGAGAGACACCCAGACCTGGCCCGACACGCGGGTCATCGTCCCACGGGAGTGGCCCGCGCCGGGGCTGTCGGTGAGCTGTAGGGCCCTGTAGGCGGCCTGTCGGTGGTTTGTCGGTGGGGGCTGGGAGTGTTCTCGGCATGACGCGAATCGACAAGAACCCCCAGAGCGGGGACTCCGCCGTTTCCGTGCGGGGGCTGGTCAAGCACTACGGCGAGACCAAGGCGCTGGACGGCGTCGACCTGGATGTGCGCGAGGGCACCGTGATGGGTGTGCTCGGGCCGAACGGGGCCGGCAAGACCACCCTCGTACGCATTCTGTCCACCCTGCTCTCCGCCGACTCCGGGACGGCGACCGTCGCTGGCTACGACGTCGTACGGCAGCCCCGGCAGCTGCGACGCGTGATCGGGCTCACCGGGCAGTACGCCTCGGTGGACGAGAAGCTCCCCGGCTGGGAGAACCTCTACATGATCGGGCGGCTGCTCGACCTGCCCCGCAGGGAGGCCCGCGCCCGGGCCGACGAGCTGCTGGAGCGGTTCTCGCTGACGGACGCCGCGAAGCGGCCCGCGAGCACCTACTCCGGCGGTATGCGGCGCCGCCTCGACCTCGCCGCCTCGATGATCGGGCGCCCCCAGGTCCTCTTCCTGGACGAACCCACCACCGGTCTCGACCCGCGCACCCGCAACGAGGTGTGGGACGAGGTCAAGCGGATGGTCGGGGACGGCGTGACCGTGCTGCTGACCACCCAGTACATGGAGGAGGCCGAGCAGCTCGCCTCCGAGCTGACCGTCGTGGACCACGGCAAGGTCATCGCCGCCGGCGCCATCGAGGAGCTCAAGGCGAAGGTCGGCGGACGCTCGCTGCGGGTCCGGCCGGTCGATCCGATGCAGCTGCGGCCGCTCGCCGGGTGGATCGACGAACTCGGCATCACCGGGCTCGCCGGCAGCACCGTGGACACCGACAGCGGCACCGTCATCGTGCCGATCCTCAGCGACGAGCAGCTGACCGCCGTGGTCGGCGCGGTCACCGCACGCGGTGTCACCCTCTCCTCCATCACCACCGAACTGCCCAGCCTGGACGAGGTGTTCCTGTCCCTCACCGGCCACCGCGCCAGCGCCCCGCAGGACACCGTGCCCACCAACGACACCCGCGAGGAGGTCGCCGTATGAGTGCCGCAACCGCCACCATCACGGACGCCGACGCCCGGATACCGCTGCGCGGCCACCTGCGCCACACCGGCGCCCTCGTCCGCCGCAACCTGCTGTGGATCCGCCAGGACCCGGAGTCGATGTTCGACGCGATCCTGATGCCGGTCGTCTTCACCCTGCTGTTCGTCTACGTCTTCGGCGGCTCGATCGGGCAGGCCCTGGGCGGTGGGCAGGACGGCTACGTCCAGTACGTCATCCCGGGCATGATCGCGATGATGAGCATGACGCTCTCGCAGGGCGTCGGCACCGGCTTCAGCCAGGACTTCAACTCCGGTGTCATGGACCGCTTCCGGTCCCTGCCGATCGGACGCGGCTCGGTGCTGTTCGCGAAGATCTCCGTGGAACTGCTGCGGATGCTGTTCGCGACCACCGTGCTGATGATCGTGGCCGTCCTGGTCGGCTTCGACATCCACCACTGGGCCGGGCTGTTCGCGGCGGTGGGACTGTCCGCCGTGTTCGCCTCCTCCATCATGTGGGTGTTCCTCACCCTGGGCGTGATCCTGAAGAACGCCCAGTCCGTGCAGGCGATGGGCTTCCTGGTGCTGTTCCCGCTCCAGTTCGGCTCGTCGATCTTCGCGCCGACGGCCTCGATGCCGGGCTGGCTTCAGCACTTCACCGACTACAACCCGCTGTCCACGCTCGCCGACGCGGCCCGCGGCCTGATGGTCGGCGGCCCGGTCGCCCACGACCTGTGGGTGACACTCGCCTGGTCGGCGGCGATCACGGCGGTGGCGGCACCGTACGCGATCCACAAGTTCCGCACGAAGAACTGACCGGCCCGGGCGCCCGGGCGTCGGTGCGCGTCACACCAGGGCGGCGGCCTCCTCAGGGGAGAGGCCGCCGCCCTCCGCGTACGCCGACTCGTAGGCCGCGTCGCCGAGCACCGCGCGCAGGTCCCGCTCGGCGTTGCCCCGCACCGTGCGCTCGATGGTCGTCGGGGCGTGGTCGGCGGGCAGCAGCGCGTCGCCGGCCCGGAGGCACCGGGCGCCGTCCCGGGCGCGGGCACCGCCGTCGGCCGTGGCGAGGGCGAGCGCGGCGGTGTGCAGGTACATCGTGCGCATATGGGGGGCGATGGTCAGGGCCAGCGGGTCCCCGGACTTCTCCAGCGCCCGGCGCGTCAGCCTCAGACACTCGTCGTAACAGCCGTCCATGGCCTCCAGCCAGGCTTCCGTGCCGAGGATGAACGCGTCGAAGATGACGAAGTGGGCGATGCCGAACTGCTGGCGCAGCAGCCGCAGTTGCTCACGCGCCTCGGGGATGCGACCGGTCATGCCGAGCCGGCCGGCGAGGAACATCCGGGAGGCGGGCATCGCCTCGTTGCGGACGCCGTCCTGGTCGGCGATCACCTCACGCAGCAGCCGCTCGCCCCGCTCGGCCGCCCCCGGCTCCCCCGTCTCCAGCAGCGCGCTGCCCAGCCGGGCGTTGAGCACGGACCGCTGGGCGCGGGCACCGAGCTGTTCGGCCCGCTCGATCGCCCGCTCGTAGTCGTCGGCCGCGGCCCGCCACTCGCCCTTGCGTTCATGGGCCTCGGCACGCGCGGAGAGCGCCTCCGCGGTGCCCCACAGGTCGCCGATCCGCTCGTAGATCTCCAGCGCCTCCTCGGCGTCCTGGATGGCGTCGCCCGCCCAGTCGGAGCGGTTGGCGAGCAGGTTGGCCCGCCACTGGAGGGCGGCGGCCAGCTCCCACTCGTAACCCGGGGTGGCCCGGCAGGTGTCGACGGTCGCCTTGATGACGTCCCGCAGCCGGTCCATGTCCCCGGTGAGCATGATGGCGAAGAACCAGAGCGAGCCCGGCATCCGGCAGGTCTGCGCCATGCCGGGCTCGTAGGTCGCGGCGATGGTCCGCAGCTTGGCCTGCGCGTGCTGGTTCTGCCAGGCGTCCAACTCGGTGTCCATACAGGCGAGATGGACGAGATGGGCACCCCGCCGGGCCTCCTCCAGCACCTCGCCGGTCCAGGGCGGCGCCGTGTCCGTGCAGCGCTCCCGCACCGGCAGGGCAGGGCGGACCGGCTCGGCGAACGGGTCGGGGCCGAGTTGCTGCACCTCGCTGGACCAGTTGCGGGCCTCGATGCGCAGGTCGCGCATCTGCCAGTACCAGGCGAGCGACAGGACCAGACACAGCCCCTCCTGCTCGTCGCGGGCGGCGACGGCCCGGCGCAGGGCGGTCCGGAGGTTCTCGTACTCGCGCTCCAGGCGCCCGATGGCCTCGAGTTGACGGGGGCCGCGCAGCAACGGGTCGGTGGCGCGGGCGAGTTCGCGGTAGTACGTCAGGTGTGCGCGCTCGGCGTCGGCACGGATGCCGTCCGTCTCGTCCAGGCGCTCACCCGCGTACTCGGCGACGGTCTCCAGGAGCCGGTAGCGCATCTCCCCGTCCCCGGAAGGCGCCGCCACCACAAGGGACTTGTCGACGAGCGAGCCGAGCGCCTCCAGCGCGCCGGGTCCGCACACGGCCTCGGCGGCGGCGAGATCGCACCCGCCCGCGAACACCGACAGCCGCCGCAGGACATCCCGCTCCTCCTCGTCGAGCAGGTCCCAGGACCAGTCGACGACGGCCCGCAGGGTCTGCTGACGGGGCAGTACGGTACGGCTGCCCGAGGTCAGCAGCCGGAAGCGGTCGTCGAGCCGGTCGGCGATCTGACGCGGCGTCAACATCCGCAGCCGGGCGGCGGCGAGCTCGATGCCGAGCGGCAGTCCGTCGAGCCGCCGGCAGATCTCGGCGCACGCCTCCGGATCCTCGTCCACCCGGAACCCGGGCCTGGCCGCCGCTCCCCGGTCGGCGAGCAGCCGCAGCGCGACCGGCTCCGGCAGCGGCTCCACGGGTCGCAGCAACTCCCCCGGCACGCCGAGGGGTTCACGGCTGGTGGCCAGCACGGTCAGCCCCGGGCAGCGCTCCAGGAGCGTCTCCGTCAGCCGGGCGGCCGCCTCGACGACATGCTCGCAGTTGTCGAGGATCAGCACCATGCGCCGCCTGCCGCAGTGCTCGGCGAGCCGGTCCACGGGGTCGTCGTGCCGCTCGCTCCCGGCCGCCCGCATCGCCTCGGCACCGGCGCCGTACAGCACGGTCTCCCGGGCCCCCACAGCCGTCAGCACAGCCTCGGGCACGGCGTCCGGGTCGTCCACCGGAGCGAGCTCGGCCAGCCACACCCCGTCCCGCGCGGCCTCCCCCACGGTCTCCCCGGCCTCCTGCGACAACCGGGTCTTCCCGGCCCCGCCGGGCCCCAGCAGCGTGACGAGCCGCGCGTTCGCAAGGTCCCCGCGGATGGCCTCGATGTCGGCTTCCCGCCCGACGAAGGAGGTGAGACGGGCACGGAGGTTGCCGAGCGGCGGGGAGGTCGGTCCGGTGGCGTGGGCTCCGGCCGCGGGACCTTGCGGCAGGGCGGCCGGGGTGTACGTGGCCGCCGCGGACGGCGGTTCCGGCCGCAGCAACTCTCCGTGCAGCGCGCGCAGTTCGGGCCCCGGGTCCGCTCCCAGCCGGTCCGCGAGCAGCTGCCGTACGGACTCGTAGGCGGCCAGCGCCTCCGCGGTACGGCCGGTGTCGCGCAGGGCGCGCAGCCGGAGGGCCTGGAGGGGTTCGTCCAGGGGGTGGGTGTCGCAGAGGGCGGTCAGTTCGGGCAGGGACTGGTCGGCGTGGCCGAGGGCGAGCGCGGCGGCGTGGCGGGTGCGGAGGGCGTCCAGACGCCGGGCCTCGGCGCGGGCCGCCTCGGCCGTACGGTCGGGCAGGTCGGCCAGGGCGGGGCCGCGCCACAGGGCGAGGGCGTCGTCCAGGACCGTGGCCGCCTTGGCGGGGTCGCCGTCGGCCAGCGCCCGCACGCCGTCACCGGCGAGCCGCTCGAAGCGGTGCAGGTCGATGTCGTCCGGCGCGGCGGTGAGTCGGTAACCGCCGTCCACGGAGGCCACGGCCTCCGCCCCGATCGCCCTCCTGAGCCGCCCCACCAGCGCCTGCACGGCGCCGGTCGCGTCGGCGGGCGGCTCACCGTCCCACACCTCGTCCACCAGCACGGTCACCGGGACGGTGCGGGTGGGCCGCAGAGCGAGCACGGTCAACAGAGCACGCAGCCGCGCGCCGCCGACGGGGACGGTGGTGCCGTCGGGACGGAGTGCCTGGGTGGTGCCGAGGATGCGATAGCGCACGGGGCCATTGTCTCTGTTGGCGTCGGGACGGGTCACGGGGTTCCCTTGGGTGGGGTGTCGAGTACGCCTACGGGGGTGCCGGGTGCGGTTGTCGGGCGGGTGCGGGTGCGTCGTGGCTGGTCGCGCAGTTCCCCGCGCCCCTGGGTGGGTCATCTGGACGCTCGTGCAGACGCGTACGGCGTGAAGGGGACGGGGTGGGGGGTGTCCGCCCGCAGCGGCCGGCGTCCGTTACAGGGCCCCTCATAAGTGACCGAGCCGCCGGACCGAGGACGGATACCCCCCACCCCGGCACCGACCCCAAACCGAACCGCACGCGCTACACAAGCCCCCACCGGACAGCAAGAGGCCGCCGCAGGCCTCTCAGGGGCGCGGGGAACTGCGCAAAAACGCCCGCCCCCACCGAACCCGCACACGAAGGAACCCCCGCCCCACCCCAACACGTTCCCCCAGATGCCCGGTACCGTCGGGCCGTCCCCCCGCGAAGTACAGGGAGCCTCATGACCACCGCCACCACCCGCCACAGCGACCGACGGATCAGCCCCGTCTTTCTCGGGATCGTCGCCGTCGCGGCAGTGACCGGCTGGGCCACCTGGAGCGGATTCGCCGAGCTGCCCGGCGTGGCGGTGTTCCTCTTCGTCACCTCGGCCTGGGTGATCTCCCTCTGTCTGCACGAGTACGCACACGCGCGTACCGCCCTGCACAGCGGCGACATCACGGTCGGAAGCAAGGGCTACCTGAGCCTCAATCCCCTCGCCTACACGCACGCCCTGCTCAGCATCGTCCTGCCGGTGCTGTTCGTGATCATGGGCGGTATCGGTCTGCCCGGCGGCGCGGTCTTCATCGAGCGCAACCGCATCCGGGGACGCTGGAGGCACAGTCTGATC
Source organism: Streptomyces sp. LS-MS-L19 (assembly GCF_058382285.1). Taxonomy (NCBI): domain Bacteria; kingdom Bacillati; phylum Actinomycetota; class Actinomycetes; order Kitasatosporales; family Streptomycetaceae; genus Streptomyces; species Streptomyces sp. LS-MS-L19. The sequence continues at coordinate 2,798,196 of NZ_JBYCLL010000001.1, forward strand.
TCGGCGGCGGGCCCGCTGACGAATGTCCTGTTCGCTGCCGCCTGCACCGCACCCTTCTGGTTGGACGCCCTCGACGGCGTCCCGCGGGACTTCCGGTACGCCCTCGCGTTCCTCGCGCTGCTCCAGGTCTCCGCCGCTCTCCTGAACTTCCTGCCGGTCCCGGGCCTGGACGGCTACGGCGTCATCGAGCCCTGGCTGTCGTACAACATCAAGCGCCAGGTGGAGCCCTTCGCGCCCTTCGGCCTGCTGTTCGTGTTCGCCCTGCTGTGGGTGCCGGCGGTCAACCACGCGTTCTTCGACGTGATCGACTCGATCCTGGCCTGGCTCGGCATCAACGACCTCGAGACGTACTGCGGCCAGGACCTGTACCGGTTCTGGCAGACGAGCGACTTCTGCTCGGTCAGCGGCTGACGGACTTCGCGGCCCGCCCCCGCTTCAGGTAGTACCAGCACATGTTGGACGACAGCCCCGCCAGCAGCACCCAGACAACCCCCAGCCAGCTGCCCTGCACGAAGGACACGACCGCCGCCGCGACGGCGAGGAGGCAGACGGCGAGGGCGTAGAGGGCGAGGCGGGGCATTTCCACGGGCTCCTGTCAGGGGGACACTGCTGCACTACGCCGACCAGTGTCCCCCATCCCCTCACCGCCCGTGACCCGCAGCCCCGTCACACCTCACACGTCCGTGACCCGCAACCCCGCATGCGCCTTGTACCGCCGGTTCACCGAGATCAGGTTGGCGACCAGCGACTCGACCTGGTGGGCGTTGCGCAGCCGTCCCGCGAAGACCCCCCGCATCCCGGCGATGCGCCCGGCGAGCGCCTGCACGATCTCGACGTCGGCGCGCTCCTCCCCCAGCACCATCACATCGGTGTCGATCTCCTCGATCTCCGGGTCCTGGAGCAGCACCGCCGACAGATGGTGGAACGCGGCCGTCACCCGGGACTCCGGCAGCAGCGCGGCCGCCTGCTCCGCCGCGCTCCCCTCCTCCGGCTTCAGCGCGTACGCGCCCTTCTTGTCGAAGCCGAGCGGGTTGACGCAGTCGACGACGAGCTTGCCCGCGAGTTCGGCGCGCAGGGACTCCAGGGTCTTGCCGTGGCCCTCCCACGGCACCGCCACGATCACGATGTCGCTGCGGCGCGCGGTCTCGGCGTTGTCGGCGCCCTCGACACCGTGCCCGAGTTCGTCGGCGGCGGCCTGCGCGCGGTCGGCGGCCCGCGAGCCGATGATCACCTTCTGTCCCGCCCGGGCGAGCCGGTAGGCGAGGCCCTTGCCCTGCGGACCGGTTCCGCCGAGCACGCCGACGACGAGCCCGGAGACGTCGGGGAGGTCCCACGGGTCCTTGGCGGGAGCCTTCTGTGCACTGTCGCTAGAGGTCATGGGCCGACCTTACGTGCGCCCCGCCGACCCCGTCCGCTCAGGTGAGCCGCATCACGGGCGCCCACCGGAACACGCCCCGCTCGACCTCACGGGCGCCCCCCGGAACACGCCCCGCTCCACCTGCCCGGTTCGGGGGAATTCGAGGTGAACCACCGGTCGCGGCAGGCCGCTTGCGGCAGGATGCGGCGCCATGGACGCCGTACGGGTCGCGTTGTTGCGCGAGGTGCTCGCCGGGACCGAGTGGTGGGGGGCCACCCGCCGCTTCGGGGGTGTGCTGCGGGGCTCGGTGGTCTCGCACGGCGGGGGTCTGCTGCTGGTCGGGACACCGGAGTACGAACCGTGGCACCTGGCGGCCCACCTGGTCGACGAGGCCGCCTGGTCCGGCACCCCGGAGCTGGCCCCCACTCTCGTACGGCACGACGCGCGCCCCTCCGACCCGGCGCACCTGTCGGTCGGACCCGGCCGGCTGGCCGCGGCCCGGCGCGGTGAGACCCTCCTCGTGGTCTCCCCGACCGGCCCGGACGCGCCCCTGCTGGAGCACGTCCACGACGCCCGGCGGGCCGGTGCCACGATCCTCGCCCTCGGCCCCGGCGAGGGTGAACTCCCCGCGATGGCCCATGAGTCGCTCGCCGTGCCGGAGGGCACGGACCTCGACCTGGACACCGTGCAGCACCTGGTCAGCGCGGCGGCCGGGGAGAACGCCGGGCCCGCTCCCCGGGGCCCCCGGCGCTTCCGGGAGCGCCTCTCACGCCTGGCGGACCACCTGACGGCACCCCCGCCGACCAGGTGGTGAGCCGCCGTCGCGCCTCGTACCCGCGGCCCGAAAAGCGCTTGCCCGTCCCGCATCCCGCCCCGGACCATGGCCCTTCGTGACCGACGACTCCCCCCAACCCCCCTCCGGCCTGCGCGCCGTGCTCCCGGACCTCGCCCCGTGGCGGGCCTCCCGGGACTTCCGACGGCTCTGGTACTCGGGGCTGATCTCGAACTTCGGCAGCTTCCTGACCTTCGTCGCGCTGCCGGTGCAGCTGAAGGAGCTCACCGGTTCGGCCGCGGCGGTGGGCGCGATCGGCGCCGTGGAACTCGTCCCGCTCCTGGTCTTCGGTCTGTACGGCGGGGCGCTCGCGGACGCGTGGGACAAGAAGAAGCTGATCGTGTGGACGGAGGTCGGCCAGGGCCTGCTGAGCGCGGCCCTGCTGCTGAACGCGCTGCTGCCGCGGCCCGCGATCTGGCCGCTGTACGTCGTCGCCGCCCTGTCCTCGGCCGTGGTCTCGGTGCAGCGCCCCGCGCTCGACTCGCTCTGGCCCCGCATCGTGGCCCACGACCACCTGCCCGCGGCGGCCTCGCTGAACTCCCTGCGCTGGACGGTCGGAGGGGTCGCGGGACCGGCGCTCGCGGGTGTCGTGGTGGCCTACGCGGGCCTCGGCTGGGCGTACGGCGCGGACCTGCTGACCTTCGTGGTGTCGGTGGCCCTGGTCGTCCGGATCGCGGCCTCCCCGGCCTCCCACGAGGCGGCCAAGCCGTCGCTGAAGGCCATCGCGGAGGGCGCGCGGTACGCCTGGAGCCGCAAGGAGCTCCTCGGCACCTACGCCGTCGACCTGGCCGCGATGTTTTTGGCGATGCCGCTGGCCCTGCTGCCGTTCCTGGCGGACGAGCTGCATGCCGAGTGGTCCCTTGGCCTGATGTACGCGACGGTCCCGCTGGGCGCGATGGTGGTGAGCCTGACCAGCGGCTGGGCCTCCCGCGTGCACCGGCACGGCCGGATGGTGGTGCTGTCGGCCGCGCTGTGGGGCCTGGCGATCGCGGCCGTGGGGGTCGTCGGGAACGTGTGGCTGGTGCTGCTGTTCCTGACCGTGGCCGGGGGCTGCGACATGGTCAGCGGGATCTTCCGCGGGGCGATGTGGAACCAGACGATCCCGGACGAGCTGCGGGGCCGGCTGGCCGGGATCGAGCTGCTGTCGTACTCGGTCGGACCGACCGTCGGCCAGGTCAGGGCCGGCGGGTTCGCCGCGTGGTGGGGTGTGCGGACGTCGGTCTGGTCGGGCGGCCTGCTGTGCGCGGGGGCGGTGGGGCTGCTTGCCCTGTGCCTGCCGAAGCTGATGTCGTACGACGTCCGGACGAACGAGCACGCGACGCGGCTGCGCAAGCAACGCGAGGCAGCCGCGCCGGCCCCCGTGGAGGCGTGATCAGCCGTCCTCGGCACGGCTGGGGGCGTCGTGCCACTTCGGGTCGTTCTCCCACTCGAGGTTGCGCTCGCGGGCCGTCTCCATCGCGTGCTCGGCCTCCTTACGGCTCGCGTAGGGCCCGAAGCGGTCCTTGGCCGGGCAGTCCGGCCCCTCTTCGACCCGCTTGTGCTGGAGGCAGTAGTACCACTCCCCCGGCTTGCCGACCGTGCGCTTCTTGAACAAGGGCATGACCTGCTCCTCTCCGCCACCGACATGTTCCCCCATCGCCGCTGGATAGACTCGTCGGCATGTCTGGCCAGTCACTGCTCGTGCCCGGGGCGCTGTCCCCCACCCGTTCCGTGCCCGGAAACATCCGTCGCCCCGAGTACGTCGGCAAGCCCGCGCCGACGCCGTACACGGGTCCGGAGGTGCAGACCCCGGAGACCGTGGAGGCGATGCGGATCGCCGGCCGTATCGCGGCGCGGGCGATGGCGGAGGCCGCGAAGCTCATCGCGCCCGGGGTGACCACCGACGAACTGGACAAGGTGGCGCACGAGTACATGTGCGACCACGGCGCCTATCCGTCGACGCTCGGCTACCGAGGCTTCCCGAAGTCCCTGTGCACCAGCGTCAACGAGGTGATCTGCCACGGCATCCCGGACTCCACGGTGCTGCGCGACGGTGACATCGTCAACCTCGACGTGACCGCGTACATCGGCGGGGTGCACGGCGACAACAACGCGACGTACCTGGTCGGCGACGTGGACGAGGAGAGCCGGCTGCTGGTCGAGCGCACCCGGGAGTCGCTGGCCCGCGCGATCAAGGCGGTCAAGCCGGGCCGCCAGATCAACATCATCGGCCGGGTCATCGAGTCGTACGCCAAGCGCTTCGGCTACGGCGTGGTCCGCGACTTCACGGGCCACGGCATCAACTCGTCGTTCCACTCGGGCCTGATCATCCCGCACTACGACAGCCCGCACGCGACGACGGTCATCCAGCCCGGCATGACCTTCACGATCGAGCCGATGCTGACGCTGGGCACGCACGAGTACGACATGTGGGACGACGGCTGGACGGTCGTCACGAAGGACCGCAAGCGCACGGCGCAGTTCGAGCACACGCTGGTGGTGACGGAGGACGGCGCGGAGATCCTGACCCTGCCGTAGCGAGAGCCGTGGACCCGCCCCGGGCCGGGGCGGGTCTTTTCTTGTACGTTTTTACCGACAGGCTGTCGGCAAACCTATTGACTTAGGTAAGCCTAACCTCGGAGGATGGGCGTATGGACTCCTTCTCGACGGTCATCCGCACCGCGTCCCACGAACAGCACACCGAGGCGGAGACCTCGACGTTCATGAGCGACCTGCTCGGCGGCGGCCTGGGCCGGGACGCGTACGCCCGCTACACCGAGCAACTGTGGTTCGTCTACGAGGCGTTGGAGACCGGCGCCGAGGCGCTGGCGTCGGATCCGGTGGCGGGCGCGTTCATCCGGCCGGAGCTGTTCCGGCTGCGGGCGCTGGAGCGGGACCTGGCGCATCTGCGCGGGCCGCGGTGGCGCGCGGGACTGTCGGCCCTGCCCGCCACCCAGGCGTACGCGGACCGGGTGCGCGTCTGCGCCGAGCAGTGGCCGGCGGGCTATGTCGCCCACCACTACACGCGCTACCTCGGCGACCTCTCCGGCGGCCAGATCATCCGCGACCGGGCGGAGCGGACCTGGGGCTTCGAGCGCAAGGGCGACGGCGTCCGGTTCTACGTCTTCGAGGAGATCCCGAACCCCGCCGCCTTCAAGCGGACCTACCGCGGGCTCCTGGACGCGATCCGCGCGGACGACCTGGAGAAGCAGCGGATCGTGACCGAGTGCAAGAGGGCGTTCGCCCTGAACACGGCCGTCTTCCGGGCCCTGGGCGAGGAGTTCCCGCTCAGCGCGTAGCGCCGGTCCGGCGGACGATGGGGGCCCCGGGTCGCCGGCGTGATCCGCCGGACGGCCCTAGCGCTCCGGCTGGCGTTCCAGGATGACGCGGCCGCCGAGCTCGACCCAGCCGTAGGGCTGTGGGGCGGTGAGGAGCTGGGAGCCGGCGCCCTGGGTGATGTTGAGGGCGCGACCCAGTGCGGCGGTGAGCTGGAGGGCCGCCGCGCCGGTGGCCTCGTCCTCCTCGACGCCGTCGCCCCGGCCGGGGAATCCCCGGGCCCGGATCCGTCCGGCGGCCTCGTCCTCCCACGCCCAGGCGTAGATCCACTCGCCCTCCGGGGGCACGGCCAGGTCGTCGACCTCGGCGGCGGAGCCGTACTGCCGGAAGGTCCGCGGGGCCGCCCACTCCGCCCGCGCCTCGATCCAGCTGAACTCGCCGTCGAGCCGGGCCCCCACGACCCCGGCGGCGGTGACCAGCTCGGGCACGTCGAGGAGCCAGGCAGCGCCGACGCACGGGTATCCGGCGAAGGGGAGCCGCGTGGAGGGGGTGTAGATGTCGACGACTCCGCGCTCGGGGTCGTCCACGAACACGGTCTCGCTGAAGCCGAGCTTGGCGGCGAACGCCTGTCGCTCGTCCCGGTCCGGCAGCACCGATCCCTCGCGGACGACGCCCAGCTCGTTGCCGTAGCCGCCGTTCGGCGCGCAGAAGACGCGCAGCACGTCGTAGTCAGTCACGGGGGAATTGAAGCACCTGGTCGGGGCGCGGAGCGCCGTGCGCAGGCCCTTCCCGGGAACCTGTGGCCACGGATGATCCGGAACCTTTGAATCTCCTTTGACCTTCACTTGACGTTTATTTTGAGCCAAAGATAGATAAGCCTCAGATAAGTTAGGCGAGCCTCACCAACCCTCAGGAGCTCGTATGCGTGCCGTCCGACTGTCCCTCCTCGCCGCCACCGCCGCGGCGGCCCTCACCGCCGTCACGGGGTGCACGGAGAAGGGGAACTCCGGCGACAGCGACCGCGTGATCGACGTGACCGCCACCGACAGCAAGTGCGAGGTCTCCAAGAAGGAGTTCCCGGCCGGCCACGTGGAGCTCGCGATCGAGAACAAGGGCTCCAAGGTCACCGAGGTCTACGTCCTGTTCCCGGACGACCGGATCGTCACCGAGCGCGAGAACATCGGCCCCGGCACCAAGCAGAAGGTCACCGCCGAGGTGAAGGCCGGCGACTACACGATCGCCTGCAAGCCGGGCATGAAGGGCGACGGCATCCGCCAGGCCGTGAAGGCCACCGGCGGCACCGCGGCCAAGCGTGACCCGCGGCTCGACTCGGCCGTCGCCGCCTACCGCCAGTACGCGCAGGAGCAGGCCGACGCCACGCTGCCGCTGGCGAAGACGTTCGCCGCCGCGGTCAAGGCCGGTGACCTCGAAGCCGCCAAGAAGGCCTACGCGCCCTCCCGGATCGGCTGGGAGCGCACCGAGCCGGTCGCCGAGTCCTTCGGCGACATCGACCCCAAGGTGGACGTCCGGGCCGACGGCCTGGAGGCCGGCCAGAAGTGGACCGGCTGGCACCGCCTGGAGAAGTCCCTCTGGCAGGACAAGAAGATCACCGCCGAGGACAAGACCCTCGCCGACCAGCTGATCACCGACCTCACCGACTGGCAGAACCGGGTCGGCAAGGCGGACATCACCCCCACCTCCATGGCGAACGGCGCCAAGGAACTCCTCGACGAGGTCGCCACCGGCAAGGTCACCGGCGAGGAGGAGCGCTACTCGCACACCGACCTCGTCGACTTCAAGGCCAACGTCGAGGGCGCCGAGAAGTCGTACGAGCTGCTCAAGCCGGTCGCCCAGGAGAACGACGCGGCCCTGGTCACCGAGCTCGACAAGCAGTTCGCGGCGCTGAACACGCTGCTTGACAAGTACCGGGGCGACAAGACGTCGTACGACTTCACCTCGTACGACAAGGTCGGCGACGCCGATCGCAAGCAGCTGTCGGACGGGGTGAACGCGCTCGCGGAGCCGCTGTCCAAGCTCGCCGCGGCCGTCGTCACCAAGTCCTCCTGAGGCAGGGGCCATGACGGACACCGAGAAGACCACGGCTCCCTCGCGGCGCGCGCTCATCGGCTGGGGCGGGGCCGGGCTCGCGCTCGGTGCCGCCGCGGCCGGCGGCGCGGTCGCGATGACCCGCACCGGTGACGACCTCGCCCCGACCGCCGCCGAGGCGGGTGCCGCCGTGGAGTTCCACGGCGCCCACCAGGCGGGCGTCGCCACGCCCGTGCAGGACCGGCTGCACTTCGCCGCGTTCGACGTGACGACCGAGGACCGCGCCGAGTTCGTGCGGATGCTCAAGGACTGGACGGCCGCTGCCCGGCGGATGACCGCGGGCAAGGCCGTCGGGGAGGGCGCGTACGGCGGTCTCGCCGAGGCGCCGCCGGACGACACCGGGGAGGCGCTGGGGCTCAAGCCGTCGCGGCTGACGCTGACGATCGGCTTCGGGCCCTCCCTGTTCGAGAAGTTCGACCTGGCCGACCGGCGGCCCGAGGCGCTCGTCGACCTCCCGCAGTTCGCAGGGGACGCCCTCGACAGGAACCGCAGCGGCGGCGACCTGTGCGTCCAGGCCTGCGCGGACGACCCGCAGGTCGCCGTGCACGCGATCCGCAACCTCGCCCGGATCGGCTTCGGCAAGGTCGTCATCAAGTGGTCGCAGCTCGGCTTCGGCAAGACGTCCTCGACCACGCCCGACGAGCAGACCCCGCGCAATCTGATGGGCTTCAAGGACGGCACCCGCAACATCGCGGGCACCGAGACGGACCGGCTGAAGAAGTTCGTGTGGGTGGACTCCAAGGACGCCAAGGACGCCGCGTGGATGGCCGGCGGCTCCTACCTCGTCGCCCGCCGGATCCGCATGCACATCGAGACCTGGGACCGCACCTCGCTCCAGGAGCAGGAGGACATCTTCGGCCGGGACAAGGGCGAGGGCGCCCCGGTCGGCAAGGCCAAGGAGCGCGACAAGCCGTTCCTGCCGGCGATGAAGCCCGACGCGCACGTCCGGCTCGCGCACCCCGACTCCAACGGCGGGGCGACGATCCTGCGCCGCGGCTACTCCTTCACCGACGGCACGGACGGGCTGGGCCGGCTGGACGCGGGGCTGTTCTTCCTGGCGTACATGAAGGACGTCCGGGAGGGCTTCATCCGCATCCAGCGGCATCTGGCCACCGACGCGCTCAACGAGTACATCCAGCACGTGGGTTCGGCGGTCTTCGCTGTCCCGCCCGGCGTCCGCGACCAGGACGACTGGTGGGGCAGCACGCTGTTCTCCAAGGAGGCCTGACCCGTGTTCTCCAACTACCTGATCGGTCTGCGCGAGGGCCTGGAGGCCTCCCTCGTCGTCTGCATCCTCATCGCCTACCTGGTGAAGACGGGCCGCCGGGACGCGCTGAAGCCCATCTGGATCGGCATCGGCGTCGCCGTCGCGCTCGCCCTCGGCTTCGGCTGCGCGCTCGAATTCGGTTCCCAGGAGCTGACGTTCGAGGCACAGGAGGCCCTCGGCGGCTCCCTGTCGATCCTCGCGGTCGGCCTGGTGACGTGGATGGTGTTCTGGATGCGGCGCACCGCCCGGCACCTGAAGTCCGAGCTGCACGACAAGCTGGACTCCGCCCTCCAGATGGGCACCGGGGCCCTGGTCGCCACCGCCTTCCTCGCCGTCGGCCGGGAGGGCCTGGAGACCGCCCTGTTCGTGTGGGCGTCGGTGCGCGCGGCGGGCGACGGCACCCCGCGCCCGCTGGTCGGGGTGGCCCTGGGCATCCTCACGGCGGTCGTCCTGGGCTGGCTGTTCTACCGCGGCGCCCTGCGCATCAACCTCGCCAGGTTCTTCACCTGGACCGGCGGGATGCTGGTCGTCGTGGCCGCGGGCGTGCTGGCGTACGGCGTCCACGACCTGCAGGAGGCGAACTGGCTGCCGGGCCTGAACAGCAGGCCCTTCGACATCAGCGACACCGTCCCGCCGGACAGCTGGTACGGCACCCTCCTCAAGGGCGTGTTCAACTTCCAGCCGGACCCGACGGTGCTTCAGGTCACGGTGTGGCTGCTGTACTTGATCCCGACGCTCGTGCTGTTCCTCCTCCCGGTAGGGTTCGCCTCCGGGAAGGGGAAGGTGAAGGCACCTGATGAGCAGGGATCGCGGCCCTCGAAGGCCCCGCAGGCTTGACCGGAGCGCACTGATAGCAGCCTCGGTGACCGCTTTGTCGTTCACGGCGAGCGGATGCGTGGTGGTGCACGGCGAGCGGGAGGTGCTTCCCGCGACCACCAAGGCGGAGGCCGCCAAGGCGCTGGAGCAGTTCACGAACGCGTACAACGCGGCGGACAAGGCGTACGACAGCTCGCTGGACGCCGCGCATGTCACCGGCGCGCTCGGCGCCATCGACGCGGCGCGGCTGAAGGCCGGGAAGACGAACAGCCCCGGCGGCAACACCACGCACACACCGCTGAAGCTGTCGGACGTCACCTACACCATCCCGAAGAAGGCGGGCTGGCCGCGCTGGTTCGTCGCCGACGCGGCCGGCAACAAGGGCGGCACCGCGCGCTGGCTGCTGGTGTTCACCCGCAACGGTCTGAACGAGCCGTTCCAGGTGGCGTATCTGACGCTGGTGGCCGAGGGCAAGGTGCCGGAGTTCAAGAAGGACGCCGACGGCTGGGCCGAGGCCGTGCCGGCGAACTCCACGGACCTGGCCGCCGCTCCCGCGGACCTGAGCGAGGACTACGCGAGCTATCTGAAGAGCGGCAGCGACGTCTTCGCGGACGGCACCCACACCAGCGCGTGGCGGGCGGACCGGGCGAAGAACGCCATCAGGCCGGGCCTGGCCACCCAGTACATCGACGAGCCGCTGACGAACGACGCCTACACGCCGCTGGCGCTGCGCACGCGCGACGGCGGGGCGCTGGTGTTCTTCGCCACGCACCACTACGTGAAGCAGACCGCGCACGCCGGTGCCGCGATCCCCTCCCCCGGCGAGGCGGCGCTCGCGCTGACCAAGGGTGAGATCAAGCAGTCACTCACGATGGAGTTCGTCTCCAACGAGGTGGCTCTCGACCCGGCGAAGGGCGCGGGCGGCCAGAAGGTCACCGTGCTCGGGCGGATCCAGGGGCTGACGACCGCGGAGGGTTCGTAGGGACTGCTACCGGCGCAGGGGCCAGGCCGCGTCCGCGTGGTGCGGTTCCTGGCCGGCGTGCCGGGCGCAGGCGTCGGTGAGGAACTCCAGGAGGCTCAGCGGGTCAGGCAACGGGTGTTCCGGGCCGCGGACCCAGTGCACGGCCTGGTCGCCGGGCAGCCGGGCGGGCGGTACGAGGACGTAGGAGCCGCGGCAGTGCCAGCGCAGGCCGGGGTGTTCGTCGGCCGTCTCGGGGTGGCAGTCCAGCTCGCAGGGCCACCACTCGTCCTCGTCCTCGGGGGTGCCGCGGGTGAGGGTGAAGAAGAGGAGCCGGCCGTCGTCGCTCTCGGCGACCGGGCCGACCTCGACGCCGGCGGCGTGCAGCCGCTCCAGGGCCTCCCGGCCGGCCTCCAGGGGGACGTCCAGGACGTCGTGGACCATGCCGGTGGCGGTGATGAAGTTGGCCTGGGGCTGGTGCCGGGCCCAGCGCTCGATCTGCCCGCGGTCGGTGGTCGACTGGGTTTGCCAGGCGAAGGACACGGGGTGACGGGCCGGGGTGGGACAGCCGACGCGGTCGCAGGAACAGCGGTAGTCGGCGGTGGGATGGGCGGCGGGCGCGAGCGGGAGTCCCGCTGAGGCGGCGGCCAGCAGCAGGGCTTCACGGCCGCCGTCGTCCCCGGCGGCGGCCTCCTTCGGCCGGCGTCCGCGCAGCCACTGGGAGAGTTTGCCCTGCAGGCCGGTCCGGCCCCCCGACTCCGCGCTCATCTATCACCCTCGCCTCGCTGTCGTGCAAAACAGCATGCCCTATGGTCCCACCTTCCTCGGCTCCGGGGGGCCCTGAGGGGATATGTACGGTTGTGCGCGGGCGGCTCGGCGGGGCTCAGCGGGGGGCGAGGCCGTGGAGGGCGTAGTCGACGAGGGTGTCGGTGTAGTCGTAGGAGATCGGGCCGGTGTACTGGAGCCAGCGCTGGGCGAGCGGGGAGACCCAGAGTTCGAGGGCGATGCGCGGGTCGACCTCGGGGCGCACCTGGCCGGCCTCCTGGGCGGCGCGCACGCGGTCGACGTACAGCTGGAGCGAGGGTTCGAGGAGTTTGGCGACGAAGACCCGGCCGACCTGTTCGTTGACGACGCCTTCGGCGGCGAGGGCGCGGGAGGGGGCCTCGAAGCGGGGGTCCTTGAGCTGGTCGACGGTCATGCGCAGGACGGCCTTGAGGTCCGCGGCGAGGTCTCCGGTGTCCGGGATGGCGTACGCAGCGCCGGGGGCGGCCTCCTGTGCGGCCTGTTCGCTCAGGTCGAGGAAGGCCTCGAGCAGCACCTCCGCCTTCGAGGACCACCAGCGGTAGATGGTCTGCTTGCCGACGCCGGCCCGGGCGGCGATGCCCTCGACGGTGGTCCTGGGGTAGCCGACCTCGGCGACGAGGTCGAGGGCGGCGTCGTAGATCGCGCGACGGGACCTCTCGCTGCGGCGGGTGGCGTCGGGGGCGGGCTGCTTGGGCTTCTGGGTGGCCATGGGGCGAACTTACCAGTTGACAAGACGGTGCGTCTCGCCGGAGAGTGGTCGGGCGAGACGATACGTCTCGTCCGATCGCCTGATGCACGGGAGGAGCAGGTCATGGCACGAGGTGGAGCGGGCAACATGCTCGGAGTCGGCGGAACCCGCAGCAACATCAGCCGCGGCGCGCTGCGCGGCGGCAACCGCGGAACCCGGATCGGGGGCGCGCAGGACGCACAGGCACAGAAACGCGAGCTGCTGAGGAAGCTCCGGGAGGGGCGGGAGGGGGAGGCGGCGTCGGAGTGACCGGGCTCCGATGATCGGGGCTAGTGGTCCGCCGGGGGCCAGGGGTCGCCCCAGGCCGTGTCCCTCGCTGTCTTGTACAGGGCGCCGTGGCGTTTGGTGATGGTGCGGCGGGTGAGCTGTTCGTCGGGTTCGCAGAGGTCGAGGAGGACCTGGCCCTTGCGGGTCTGGGGGCGGCGGACGACCCGGGCGGGGGCCGGGGTGGTGGGGAGGCGGGTGGCGGCGACGTAGCTGAACTTCTCGTCCTCGTACGGCAGGGAGCCGCCCTTGACCTTGCGGTGCAGGGACGAGCGGCTGACCCGCGCCGAGAAGTGGCACCAGTCCTCGCCGGGCACGATCGGGCAGGCGGCGCTGTGCGGGCAGGGCGCGGCGATCCGGAAGCCGGCGGCGATCAGGCGGTCGCGGGCCTCGATGACACGGGCGTAGCCGGCCGGGGTGCCGGCCTCGACGATCACCACCGCCTGGGCCGCTGCCGCCGCGGTGTCCACGAGGGCGGTGCGGTCGGCCGGCGTGAGCTCGTTGAGGACGTACGAGACGGTGACCAGGTCCGTGGCGGGCAGGGTGAGGTCGCTGCCGATCCGGGCCCGCTCCCAGCGTGCGTCCCGCAGGGCCGGGTGCGCGGCGGCGATCTCGCGGCCGAGGGCGAGGGCGGGTTCGGCCCAGTCGAGGACGGTGACCGCGCGGTCGCCGGGCCAGGTGGCGGCCACGGCCCAGGTCGCGGCGCCGGTGCCGCCGCCGACGTCGATGTGCCCCGCGGGGGTCCAGCCGGGGGTGGCCTCGGCGAACGCCTCCAGCGCCGCGTGGACCGCCTCGAAGGTCGCGGGCATCCGATAGGCGGCGTAGGCGGCCACGTCCGCCCGGTCGCGCAGGATCGGGGCGTCGGTGGGAGTGGCTCCGCGGTAGTTGGCGATCAGCCGCTCCACCGCCTGCGCCGCCTGCTTCGGGGGAAGACCGTCGAGGAGGCCGGCGAGGGTGGTACGGAGGGTGTCGGACGGGAGCGCGGGGACGGTCACCCGCCGATTCTATGGGCGCCCGGCCCGAGACCTGCCCGCCGGTGGGCGCCCCGGCCGGGAACGGACCCCGAGGTCCTCCCACCCCGTGCGGCGCGCCCACGGATCGACCCGCCCGTACCGCTCCAGGACGGCGGCCACCTCATCGGGCCGCGACACCTCCGGCCGTACGGCGACTGCCGCGCCCTCCGGTACGAGGGCCGCCCTCTCCTCGGGCGTCCCCCGCCCTCCGTCGGCCGGCGCCACCAACCAGCCCCCGTCCGCAGCAGTTCCACAGCGGCCGCCCGACAGACCCGCGTCACGCCACTCGGCAGCCCCGCCCCCCGGACCGCCCGACAAACCCTCCCTCACGTCCCCCTGACCGCCCGCGCCACCCTCGTCGCGATCTCCGCCCGCGGCCTGTTGTCCGGAGGACGTCTGCGGGGGTGGACCGTGTTGGCCAGGAGGACCACGAAGGTGTCCGTGGCCGGGTCCAGGACCAGGGACGTGCCGGTGAAGCCCGTGTGGCCGGCCGCGCCGTGGCCCGCCAGTTCGCCCATGAACCACTTCTGGTCGATCGCGAAGCCGAGCCCCGGCGGGGTCAGCAGGAGTTCCACGAAGTCGGGGCCGAGGATGCGGGCCGGTCCGTACGCGCCGCCCGCGAGCAGGGCCCGGCAGAAGATCGCCAGGTCCCGGGCGGTCGAGAAGAGACCCGCGTGGCCCGCCACTCCGCCCAGCGCCCACGCGTTCTCGTCGTGGACCTCGCCCCGCAGCATGCCCCGGTCCGCCTTGGCCCACGGCCTGCGCTGGTCCTCCGTGGCCGCGGCCCCCGGGCAGGGGCCGAAGCGGGTGGACGTCATGCCGAGGGGGCGGGTGATGCCCTCGTGGACGAGGACGTCGAGCGGCCGGCCCGTGATGCGCTCCAGGACGTGCTGGAGGAGCAGGGGGTTGAGGTCGGAGTAGGTGTAGGTGCCGGGGACGCCGACGGGCGGCTCGGCGCGCAGCAGGGCGAGGCGTTCCTCGTCGTCGGCGCAGTCGTGGAGCGGGAGCTCGGGGCGCAGGCCCGAGGTGTGGGTGAGCAGCTCGCGGACGGTGGTGCCGTGGGTCACGGCCGCCGTGAAGTCCGGCAGGTATGCGCCGACCCGGGCGTCGATGCCCAGCGTCCCCCGCTCGATCTGCTGCACCGCCGCCACCGCCGTGAACAGCTTGGTGAGGGAGGCCAGGTCGAAGGGGGTGTCCACGCGGGCGGGGACCCGGCGCTCCGGGGGCAGTTCGACGCCCGCGTCGGTCCCGGGGTCGTAGGACGCGTAGCGGACCGCCCAGCCGGACGCCTCCTCCACGGCGATCACCGGGCCGCGCCCGGCGGCCAGGACGGCCCCCGCGGCCCAGGGGCGCAGGCCGGTGGTGAGGACCCGGAAATCCCGGACGAGGTGCCGGAGTTCCTCGGGGTCGAGGCCGGCCCGCTCCGGTGTGTCGGTGCGCAGTTTCGGTGCGCTCAGCGCTTCTCCTCCGTTCTCGAGTCCTCAGTCGCACGCCTGTTCCAGGGACGGCACATTGCCATGAAACACAGGAGCGCTACCAGTGCTGCCGCCACTTGGACGACGGCCATCGGGACGGCCGTGTCCTCTCCGGCCATCCCGACCAGCGGGGAGGCGATGGCGCCGATGAGGAAGGAGGACGTGCCGAGCAGGGCGGAGGCGGAGCCCGCGGAGTGCCGGGTACGCAGCAGGGCGAGGGACTGGGCGTTGGGCAGGGCGAGGCCCATCGCGGACATCAGGACGAAGAGCGCGGCGGCGACGGGCGCGAGGCCGACCTCGCCGAAGACGCCGGTCGCCATCAGCAGCAGCGCCACGGCCGCCGCGGTCACGATCAGGAGGCCCACGCCCAGTACGCGGTCGAGGCCGACCCGCCCCACCAGCACCTTGCCGTTGATCTGGCCGACCACGACGAGCCCGACCGAGTTCACGCCGAACAGCAGGCTGAAGGTCTGCGGGGAGGCGCCGTAGATCTCCTGGATCACGAACGGGGACGCCGAGATGTAGGCGAACAGGGCGGCGAAGGCGAAGCCGCCGGTGAGCATGTAGCCGGTGAACGGGAGGTCGGCGAGGAGGCGGCGCATCGAGTGCAGGGCGTCGACGACACCGCCCGTGTGCCGGTCGGACGGGGACAGGGTCTCGGGCAGCCGCGCCCACACCAGGACGGCCAGCAGCGCCCCGATGACGGTCAGGACCACGAACACGCCCCGCCAGTCCGTCACCCGCAGGATCTGCCCGCCGATCAGCGGCGCCACGATCGGCGCGACCCCGCCGATCAGCATGAGGGTGGAGAAGAAGCGGGCCATCGCGACCCCGTCGTACAGGTCCCGGACCACGGCCCGGGCGATCACTATGCCGGCGGCGCCCGCGAGGCCCTGGAGGAGCCGGAAGCCGACCAGGAACTCCACGGTCGGCGCGACGGCGCACAGCGCGGTGGCGACGACGTACACGAGGAGACCGGCGAGCAGCGGGCGCCTGCGGCCCCAGCGGTCGCTCATCGGGCCGACCACCAGCTGTCCGAGCGCCATGCCGAGCAGACAGGCGGTGAGGGTGAGCTGGACGGTGGCGGCGGGCGCGTGCAGGGAGTCGGTGACCTGCGGCAGCGACGGCAGGTACATGTCCATCGCCAGCGGCGGGGTGGCGGTGAGGCCGCCGAGGAGCAGGGTGACGAGCAGGCCGGTGCGGCGCACGGCGGCCGCCGGCGGTTCCGTGTCCGGTACGGCCGCCCCCTCGACGTCCGGTGCGCCCGCCGCCGTGACGTCCGGCGCGCCCGGCCCCTCGACGCGCCTCGGCTGCTCAAGATGCCCCTGCTCGGGCATATGCCCCTCCTCTTCGACTGGTCCGGCACCTATGCTCTCAGCTCGTACAAGGTGGCGACGGTCAGGTGAGCGAGGGTGGAGCCGGGCATGACGGAGCAGAGCGTGCGCTGGGGGATTCTGGCGACGGGCGGGATCGCGGCGGCGTTCACCGCGGACCTGGTGGACCTGCCGGACGCGGAGGTGGTCGCGGTGGCCTCCCGCTCCGAGCCCTCGGCGAAGGCCTTCGCGGAACGGTTCGGGATCGAGCGGGCGTACGGCGAGTGGGGCGCCCTCGCCGAGGACGCGGACATCGATGTCGTGTACGTGGCCACCCCGCACTCGGCGCATCGCGCGGCCGCCGGGCTCTGTCTGAGCGCCGGTCGCAACGTCCTGTGCGAGAAGGCGTTCACGCTGAACGCGCGCGAGGCAGAGGAGCTGGTGGGGCTCGCGAAGGACGGCGGCCGCTTCCTCATGGAGGCCATGTGGATGTACTGCAACCCGCTGATCCGGCGCCTCAAGGCCCTCGTCGACGACGGCGCGATCGGTGACGTGCGCACCGTGCAGGCCGACTTCGGGCTCGCCGGGCCCTTCCCGCCCGCGCACCGGCTGCGGGACCCGGCCCAGGGCGGGGGTGCGCTGCTCGACCTCGGGGTGTACCCGGTGTCGTTCGCGCATCTGCTGCTCGGGGAGCCCTCGGACGTCACGGCGAAGGCGGTGCTGTCCGAGGAGGGCGTCGACCTCCAGACGGGCGCGCTGCTGTCCTACGACGGCGGGGCGCTGGCCTCGCTGCACTGCTCCCTGACCGGCGGTACCGCCACGATCGCCTCGGTCACCGGCTCGCTGGGCCGCCTCGACATCCCGAACGGCTTCTTCCACCCGGACCGTTTCGTGCTGCACCGGGACGGGCGCGACCCGGAGGAGTTCGTCGCCGACCCGGCCGACGGTCCCCGCAACAGCCTCAAGCACGAGGCCCGCGAGGTCATGCGGGCGCTGCGGGCCGGGGAGACGGAGTCACCGCTGGTGCCGCTGGAGGGCACGCTCGCGGTGATGCGGACGCTGGACGCGGTACGGGACCGGATCGGCGTCCACTACCCGGGCGAACTCCGCACCCCGGCGTGACGCCCTGCCTCACCTACGCTGCGGGTTCATGGACACCAAGAACATGAAGACCGCCGTGGTGACCGGCGCGGGCTCCGGGATCGGGCGGGCGGTCGCCGTGGAACTGCTGCGGACGGGCTGGTCGGTGGCGCTGGCCGGGCGGCGGCCCGAGACGCTGGAGGAGACGGCGGCTCTCGTGCCGGAGGGCGCCGCGCTCGCCGTACGGACGGACGTGTCGCGGCCCGACGAGGTGGCCGCGCTGTTCGCCGCCGTCGTGGAGCGGTTCGGGCGGGTGGACCTGCTGTTCAACAACGCGGGGACGTTCGGTCCTGGCGGGGTGCCGGTGGAGGAGCTGCCGTACGAGGCCTGGCGGCATGTGGTGGACACCAACCTCAACGGCGCGTTCCTGTGCGCGCAGGCGGCGTACCGGCAGATGAAGGAGCAGGAGCCGCGGGGCGGCCGGATCATCAACAACGGGTCGATCTCGGCGCACACGCCCCGGCCGCACTCCGTCGCCTACACCGCGACCAAGCACGCCCTGACGGGCCTCACCAAGTCGCTGTCGCTGGACGGGCGGCCGTACGGCATCGCGGTGGGGCAGATCGACATCGGGAACGCGGCGACGGACATGACCGCGGGCATGGGGGCGGGGGCGCTCCAGGCCAACGGGGAGGTCGTACCGGAACCCGTGATGGACGTGGCCGACGTGGCCCGCACGGTGCGGCACATGGCGGAGCTGCCGCTGGAGGCGAACGTGCAGTTCGCGACGGTGATGGCGACGACCATGCCGTACGTGGGGCGGGGCTGAGCACCCTCGGGGTGGGCGGGGGACGGCCGATTTCCACAAGCGGAATATGTTCTTCCACCCCCGCCGCGGCTGGTCGGCGGCTTATGCTCGACACGCGCCCTCCACAAGAGCTTCACACTTGAGGGGTGGCGTTCCGTCGACCTCGCCCGAGGGGGGAGGCGGCGGCCGTCCATGGCCCGGGTGGGGGTGGATCTCGCGTGGGACCGCGAGGTGCGCACCGGGCCGTGGACGGCCGCCGCACATTCTCAGCTCCCGCACATCCCTTCTCAGCCTGCGCACAAGCCTTCCTCACGGCCCCGCAATGCGGCGTCCCTACCTTGAGGGCGCGCCCACAGCGGGCGCCAAGAACCTTCGAGGAACGGGATGTTTGGCATCTATCTCAAGCGCGAGCTGGGCCGGCGCAAGAAGGCGGCCCTGGTCATCGCACTGGGTCTGGCGCTCGGTATCGCCCTGGTCATCACCGTCAACTCGGTGTCCGCCGGTATGACCCAGGCGCAGGACAAGGTCCTGAAGTCCCTCTACGGGCTCGGCACCGACATGACCGTCACCAAGGCCAGGTCGGCCCCGACGTCGGGGAGTTCGGGCAGACCGAACTTCCAGTTCGACGCCAGTTCCGACGACAGCGACGACAAGCAGAGCTCCGACCGCGTGATGACCCAGGGCGGTCAGGCCCTGGCGTCCTCGGTGGTCACCAAGGTCTCGCAGCAGAAGGGGGTGGCGAGCGCGGTCGGGGCGCTGACCCTCAACGTCACCAAGGTGGACGGGTCCTTCACCCAGGGCAAAGCACAGAATTCCGGTGGAAACACCGGGAACAGCGGCGGTCAGGGCGGTCCCGGCAACAGCACCGCGGCTCCCCGGGTCCAGGGCGGCGGGGCGAACTTCGACGTGAACTCCTACTCGGTGGCCGGCGTGGACGTCACCGACCAGACGCTCGGCCCGCTGGCCGGCTCGAAGATCACCACCGGCAAGACCTTCACCGCCGCGCAGAGCAACGCGAAGGTCGCGGTCGTCAGCGCGTCGTACGCCAAGGAGAACTCCCTCAAGGTCGGGGGGACCCTGACCATCTCCGGCACCAAGTACACGGTCATCGGCATCGCGACGCCCGACAGCAGCGAGTCCACCACCGACGTGTACCTGCCCCTCAAGCAGGCGCAGACGCTGGCCGACGCCAAGAACCAGGTCACCACGATCTACGTCAAGGCGAGCGACTCGCAGCAGATCGACGCCGTCAAGTCGGCGATCCAGAAGAACATCTCCGGTACGACCGTCACGACCTCCGCGGATCTCGCGGAGACCGTCTCCGGGTCCCTGTCCACCGCCTCCAACCTCGCGACCAGCGTGGGCAAGTGGCTCTCCGTCGCGGTGCTCGCCGCCGCGTTCCTGGTGGCCGCGCTGCTCACCTCCTCGGCGGTCTCGCGCCGGGTCCGTGAGTTCGGCACCCTGAAGGCGCTGGGCTGGCCGAGCCGCCGGGTGACCCGCCAGGTCGTCGGCGAGTCGATGGTCAACGGCCTGCTCGGCGGCGCCCTCGGCATCGGCCTGGGCCTCGCGGCCGCCTACGCGGTCACGGCGATCAGCCCCAAGCTGACCGCACAGCTCGGGAACACCGGTGGCGGTGGCGGTATGGGCGGCGGTCCGGGCGGTGGCGGGGGCCCCGGTCAGCAGGCCGCGCGGAACACCATGGAGATCGCCCTGTCCGCGCCGGTCTCCCTGACCACCATCGCCCTCGCGGTGGGCCTCGCGATCACCGGCGGTCTGATCGCCGGCGCGATGGGCGGGTGGCGCGCGTCCCGGATGCGGCCCGCGGACGCGCTGCGCAGCGTGTCGTAACCCCCCTCACTACTTCGCTACGCGAATTCCCGATGGAGCTCTCATGTACCAACTCACCAGCGTCACCAAGCGCTACACGCGCGGCAAGGAGACCGTCGAGGCCCTGCGCGGTGTCGACCTCACCATCGAGGACGGCGACCAACTGGTCATCCAGGGACCGACCGGCGGCGGCAAGTCCACGCTGCTCCAGATGATCGGCGGGCTCGACCGGCCGACCGAGGGCAGCGTCGAACTGGACGGCGTCGACCTCGCACGCATCAGCGAGGCCAAGCTGACGCGGCTGCGGGCCGAGAAGATCGGCATCATCTTCCAGTCGTTCAACCTCATCCCCACGTTGACGGCTCAGGAGAACGTCGAGACCGCGCTGGTCCCGCTGGGAGTCAAGCCCGGGGAACGGCGGGAGCGGGCCGCCGAGGCGCTGCGCTCGGTGGGGCTGGGTGAGCGGCTCACCCATGCGCCCTCCGAACTGTCCGGCGGTCAGCAGCAGCGGGTCGCGATCGCGCGGGCGCTGGTGAAGAGGCCGAAGGTGTTGCTGGCCGACGAGCCGACCGGGAACCTCGACGAGTCGATGCGGGACGAGATCATGGGGCTGCTCGAAGGGCTGTGGCACGAGTACGGGTTGACGTTCGTCCTCGTCACGCACGACTCGTCGATCGCCCGGCGGGCTCCTCGGCTGGCGACGATCAAGGCGGGGCGGATCACGTTGACCGAGCAGCAACAGTCCTTCGTCCCGTAGGAGTTGGTCCGCTCACCGTCCGAGAACGCGGTCGATCTCGGTCAACTGGCCGGCGGTGAGCGGCCCCTTCTCGATCGCTCCCGCGTTCTGCTCCGCCTGGGACACCGAGCGGAAGCCCGGGATCGGGACCGTGCGCGGGCTCCGCGCCCAGATCCAGGCGAGCGCGCCCTGCGCGAGCGTACGGCCCTCACTGGTCAGGATCTCCCTCAGCGCGTCGATCCTCGACAGCCACTTAGGGTCGGCCGTGGTGCCGTCGCCGAAGCCCGGGAGCCAGGCCGGGGGCCTGCTGCGGATGTCCCCGGCGTCCTGCGGGCCTTGGCGCTTCCCGGCGAGCAACCCCATCGCCAGCGGACTGCGGTTGATGCTGGCGAGTCCGGACTCAGCGCACAGGGACAGCATGTCGGGGGCGTCCTGCAGCACGTTCAGCGCGTGCTGTACGGCCGCGCAGTGCTCCCCCTCGGCGAAGACGGCGGCGCGGGCCGGGTCGTCGGTGCTCCAGGCATAGGTGCGGATGAGGCCCTCGGTGACGAACTCCTCGCAGGCGTCCCGGAGTTCGGCCGCGCGCGCCGGGTCGAGGTCGGACAGGTGGAGCTGGTAGAGGTCGACGTGGTCGGTGCCGAGGCGGGCGAGGGACGCGGTGAGGGCGCGGCGGGCGTAGGCCGGGGTGTCGTCGGAGCCGGTGAGCGTGCGGGTGTCCTCGTCGAAGACGTTGCCCCACTTGGTGGCGAGGACGACGTCGTCCCGGCGCTTGCCGAGGGCACGGCCGAGGACGCGCTCGCTGTGCCCGGCACCGTAGGTGTCCGCGGTGTCGAAGAAGGTGATGCCGAGGTCGAGGGCGCGCCGGACCGCCCGTACGGACTCCTCGTCGTCCACCCTGCCCCAGCCGAGGGGCTGTCCTTCGGTGTTCTGCCACTCGCCGCCGATGGCCCAGCACCCGAAGCCGAGCGCGCTCACTTCGATCCCACCGCGACCGAGCGTCCTGTTGGTCTCCATGGCCGGAGACTAGGAGTTGGAGCGCACTCCAGGACAAGCGTTATGCCTGGCCGGTCTCGAAACGCGAGATGCGGCCGTCGTCGCCGATCTCGAAGTGCCATTTGGTGCGCATCTCGCCCCAGGTGTCGTTGCTGTAGCGGGCGATGAGGTCGCGGCCGCCCCGGGACTCGTTGTCGACGTCCATGTGGCCGTGGGAGGAGAAGATCTCCCGGTCGATCCAGTCGTCGAGGTCGCGGTCGCTGCCGTCGTCCGCCATGGTCGCGCCGGGTGCGAGGAGCGCCAGGAAGGCCTCGCGGTCATGGGCGTTGACGGCGGAGACGAAGGCGCGGACGGCCGGGTCGCTGAGCTTGGCTGTCTGAATCGTCATGCCAGTCAGACTCACACCGCGTGCCCGAGGCCGCCACCCGAACGGCCGCGCGGGTCTTCCGGGCAGGTGTGAGCGGTGCGACGGTGGAAACGCGAGGGGGGTTCCGTTCCGCATCTCGTGCTGGGAGTCATCGTGACCGCTTACGACCGACGTGATCTGGGCCTGCTGCTGCTCCGGTTGGGGACCGGGGGTGTACTGGCCGCCCATGGCGCGCAGAAACTGCTCGGCTGGTTCGGCGGGGGCGGGATCGAGGGGACCGGCCAGTTCATGGAGTCGGTCGGGTACGCGCCGGGCCGGGCCAGCGCCAGGGCGGCGGGGCTGGCCGAGGCGGGCGGTGGCACCCTGCTCGCGCTGGGCCTCGCGACCCCGGCGGCGGGCGCGGCGGCGGCCGGTGCGATGGCCGGCGCGTCCGCGGTGCACGCGCCCAACGGCTTCTTCAACGCGGGCGGTGGCTACGAGTACGCGGCCACGCTGGGCCTGACGGCGGCGGGCCTCGCCGTGACGGGCCCCGGCCGTCTCTCCCTCGACCACGCGCTCGGACACACCGTCAACCGCGGCTGGATGGTCCCGGTGGCGCTCGCGGTGACCGGGCTGACCACGGCGGCGGTCGTGGGGATGCGGGGGCGGCGGCTCCGGGAGAAGGAGGGGCAGTCGGACGACGCGCAGGAGGCGTTGTTCGAGGAGTAGGGGGTTGGGGTTGTGATCGGCTGCGGGTGCGTGGGGGCGGGTCGCGCAGTTCCCCGCGCCCCCGCGTGGGTGACAAGCTGCCCCGCATGAACGAGCCCGGCACCCTGCCCTCCGACCTCTGGACCTCCGTCGACGCCCTGTGGGCCTGGCTGGAGGCGGATCGGCCGGTGAGCGGCCGGGAGGGTCTGCTGCTGCGGATGCTGAAGCTCTCCGAGGAGGTCGGGGAGGTCGCCGAGGCCGTCATCGGGGCGACCGGTCAGAACCCCCGCAAGGGCGTCACCCACACCTGGGAGGACGTCGAGGCCGAGCTGTGCGATGTGGTGATCACCGCGCTGGTGGCCCTGCGCACCCTCACCCCGGACACCCGCGAGACGTTCATGGCCCACCTCGCCCGGGTCACGGAACGCTCACTGGGCCCTCGCTAGGGGCGGCGAGGAACTCCACCACCGCGAGCGCGAAGAGCAGCGTGAGCGCCAGGCCGAACACCACCCAGCCGGTCGGGTACGACCACAGCAGATACGTCAGTACGGCGGCGGCGACCAGCCCCCAGACGATCCAGCCGCGGAACCGCCGCACGAACGGCCCCACCGGGCCGGTCCGCAGCCCCGCCCGGTCCGCGACATGGCGTACGGCCCCGATGCACGCCGTCCACAGCCGGCGGACCCGAGTGGCCCGCGGTCCCGGCCCGGTGAGCCAGGCCGCGAGCGCCGTCACCGCGCCCAGGGCGACCACCACCCGCACGGCCCGGCGCAGGAAGCGGGTCAGCACGTCGTACACGGAACCGGCGGCGGGCTGGGAGAGGCCGGCCGGGAGGGCGTCCAGGTAGAGCACCCGGGCGACCGTGAGGCCCACGCCGAGCAGCGCGGTGGCGAGGGCGAAGCCCACCGCGCCCGCGATCAGGGCCCGGCGTCGGTTCCGGGCGAGCAGGACCCCCGCGGTCAGCAGGGCCACGGAGAGGACCGGCAGCCAGGTGCCGGCCAGCTGCGACAGCCGGAAGTACGTGCGCACCCGGCCGATGTCCTCGGCCTCGACCAGCGTCAGGTTCGTGTGCACCGACGGGATCTTCGCGGCGACGCCCATGCCGTCGTCCACCAGGCGCTGCTTGACCTGTTCGACGACCGGGCCGAGGTCGAGGGTGACCGTGTCGGTGTCGATCCGCAGGGCTCCGTCGGCGCTGCCGGTGAGCGCCTCCTCCACCGCGCTGTGCACCCGGCGGTTGGCGTCCCTCCAGACCCGGTGGAAGGTGTCCGAGGCGATCACGGACTGCGCCTTGTCCTGCACGAAGCTGCGCACGGCGTCCTCGATGGAGTCGCCGAGCTTGCCCAACGCCTGTTCCAGACGCGGGCGTTCGGCGGGGGCCGCGCCGGAGAGCAGCGCGATCAGGTCGAGGTGGCTCATCACGGCGTCGGTGACGCGCCGGGCCGCCTCCCGCTGGATGTCGGGATCGTCGGCGAGCGGCTCGACCGTCTTGACGTAACGCCCGGTGTCGCCGATGACGTCGGCGCTCCAGGAGGCCACGACGGACAGCGGCGCGAGCACACAGCCGAGCACGACGAGGAGCGCGGCGAGCAGGGACCGTACCGGACGCCTGCGGGACCGCTGCCGGGCCTCCAGCTCGGCGACCCTCGCCCGCAGCCGCTCCAGTTCCTCGGGCTCGTCCATGTCAGCCCCGGTAAGCGGCCGCGAACTCGCGCAGGAAGAGTGCCTCGACGTGGGCCATGTGCTCGATCTCCGTCGGATCGACGCTCTCGTTCGGGGCGTGGATGAGGCAGCGGGGCTCCTCCACGCCCATGAGGACGATCTCGGCCCGTGGGTAGGTGGTGGCGAGGACGTTGCAGAGCGGGATGGATCCGCCCTGGCCGAGGAAGGCGAGGGGTTTTCCGTAGACCTCTTGCACGGCCTTGCCGAGGGCCGCGTAGGCGGGGCCGTCGGTGGCGGCCCTGAAGGGCGAGCCGGTGCCCTCCGTCGCGACCGAGACCCGGGCACCCCAGGGGGCGGCCCGGGTCAGGTGGCCGGTGAGCGCCTCGAGCGCGACGCGGGAGTCGGTGCCCGGCGGCACGCGCAGGCTGACGCGGGCGCGGGCCGTCGGCGGGACGGCGGCCGCGGAGCCGACGACGGGCGGGCAGTCGATGCCGAGGACGGTGACGGCGGGGCGCGCCCAGAGGCGGTCGGCGACCGTGCCGGTGCCGGTGAGCCGGACGCCTTCCAACACACCCGCGTCGGAGCGGAACTGTGCCTCGTCGTAGCCCACTCCGTCCCAACTGCCCTCGCAGTCGAGGCCGTCGACGCGGGTGGCACCGGTCTTCGGGTCCCGCAGCGTCGAGAG
Source organism: Streptomyces sp. LS-MS-L19 (assembly GCF_058382285.1). Classification (NCBI taxonomy): domain Bacteria; kingdom Bacillati; phylum Actinomycetota; class Actinomycetes; order Kitasatosporales; family Streptomycetaceae; genus Streptomyces; species Streptomyces sp. LS-MS-L19. The sequence continues at coordinate 2,823,249 of NZ_JBYCLL010000001.1, forward strand.
GATCTGCACGAGGGCGGCGAGCGCGTCGGGTGCCGGACCGCCGAACATGCCCGAGTGCACCTCCCCCTGGAGGGTCTCCACGGTGACGACGACGTTGGCGAGGCCGCGCAGGGTGATCGTCGCCGTGCCGGTGCCGACCTCGGCGTTGCCGGTGTCGCACACCAGCAGGGCGTCGGCGAGGAACTGCTCCGGGTGCTGGGCGACGTAGGCCTCCAGGCCGCCCGTGCCCTGTTCCTCGGAGCCCTCGGCGACGAACTTCAGCCCGACCGGGATGTCCTCGCCGAGCGCCCTGAGCGCGGTGAGGTGCATGACGATGTTGCCCTTGCAATCGGCGGTGCCACGCCCGTACCAGCGGCCGTCGCGTTCGGTGAGCGTGAACGGCGGGGTGGTCCAGGCGTCGTCGTCGAGCGGGGGCTGGACGTCGTAGTGGCAGTAGAGCAGGACCGTGGGGGCGCCGGGCGGTGGCGGGCGGTGGCCGATCACGGCGTGGCTGCCGTCGGGGGTCTCGGCGAGGTGGACGTCCCTCAGGCCCGCCTCGGCGAAGGCGTCGGCGACCCAGCGGGCGGCCTTGAGGCACTCCTCGGGCGGGTACTGGCGCGGGTCGGCGACCGAGGGGACGGCGACGAGATCGGTGAGGTCCTGTTGGGCGCGGGGCATCAACGCGGCGATTCTCGCGGCCAGTTCGCTCATGCGTCTCGCCTCACCGTGTCGTCGGTCTTGAGGTCGTTCAGCCGGTCCTTGAAGTCGTCGAGCTTCTCCGGGCAGTAGATCTCCAGGATCTTGGCCTCCGCCTTCAGTGCCTTGCCGTCGCCGATGACCGGGCGCTGGCCCACGAAGGCGGCCCCGTTGGAGACGTTGATCTTCCACAGCGCGGAGTGCAGGGCGCTCGCGGGGTCCTCGCAGACGATGCCGCCGTCGTCGCCCAGCGCCCGCTCGATGGTCTCGGTGTCGGGGCGGGTCCAGCCGGCGTCCTCGGCGGCGTCGGCGAGCTTGTTCGCCTTCTCCGCCGTCTCGTTGGTGGTCTTCACGCTGTCGTACTGGATGATCCCGACGACCGCGAGGGCTACCAGGACGATGATCGCGCCAAGGTAGATCCACCGGTGCTCGGAGGCGAACCGGGTCGGGCTCATGACGGGCTCCCTTCCGCCGCCTCGGTACGCCAGCTCGGCTTGCGGAGCTTGAGGAAGGCGTACGGGATCAGCAGACCGAGGATGACCAGGCCGCCGCCGATGATGCAGATGTACGACAGGACGCTGTTGCTGCCGAACTGCGAGGGCGGCACGAAGCCGATGGCGAGGGCGGCGGCGGAGGAGAGGAGGCCGACCGTGCAGATCAGGTGCAGGGCCGGGACGCGGTAGCCGCGCGGGTGGTCGGGCTGGTTCTTCCTGAGACGCATCGCGGCGGCGAACATCAGCAGGTAGACGATGAGGTAGACCTGCGTGGTGATGGTCGAGAAGATCCAGTAGACGTCGGAGACGTTCGGGATCAGTGCGTACATCAGGGCGATGACGGTGGTGACGACGCCCTGGGTGACCAGGATGTTCTGCTGGATGCCGTACTTGTTGAGCCGCTGGAGGTAGGGCGGCAGATAGCCCTCGCTGCGGGAGATCTCCAGCAGGCCCTTGGACGGTCCGGCGAGCCAGGTGAGCATGCCTCCGAGGGAGGCGGCGATCAGCATCACGGCGGCGATCGGGGTCATCCAGCCGATGTGGAAGTAGGAGAAGAAGGCGTGGAAGGCCTGCATCACACCGGCGGTGAGGCTGGTCTGGTCGGCGGGCACCACCCAACTGATCGCCAGCGCCGGGAGGATGAAGATGAGCAGCACCAACCCCATGGCCAGGAACATCGACTTGGGGTACTCCTTCGCCGGGTTCCTCAGGGACGACACGTGGACCGCGTTCATCTCCATGCCGGAGTAGGAGAGGAAGTTGTTGACGATGAGGACGAGGCTGGCCAGGCCCGTCCATTGGGGCAGCAGATGGTCGGCGGTCATCGGGGCGGCGGAGGGGTTGCCCTGGCCGAGGAAGACGATGCCGAGGACCACCAGGATGGTGCCGGGCACCAGGGTGCCGATGATCAGACCCCAACTGGACAGTCCGGCAAGGGCCTTGGTGCCGCGGGAGGAGATCCAGACGCCGGTCCAGTACAGCACCATGATGACGATGGCGGTGTAGAGGCCGTTGGAGGCGAGGGCGGGGTCGATGACGTACGCGAGGGTGCTGGCGACGAAGGCCAGCAGGCTCGGGTAGTAGAAGATCGTCATCGCGAACTGGCACCACACGGCGAGGAATCCGAGCGGCTTGGACAGTCCCTCGCTCACCCACCGGTAGACCCCGCCGGACCAGCCCGAGGCGAGCTCCGCCGACACCAGCGCGGTCGGAAGCAGGAACACGATCGCCGGCACGAGGTAGAGGAACACGCAGGCCAGGCCGTACACGGCCATCGTCGGGGCGGCGCGCAGGCTGGCCACCGACGCGGTGGTCATCAGCGCCAGCGTGACCCAGGTGAGCACCGGGGCGGAGGTGGATCTCGCCGCCACCGCCTGCGCCGTGTCCTTCCGCTTCGGAAGGTCGGCCGGTACGTCCATCGATGCCATGGATGCCCTCCAGGGACGGGTCGTCGGAGTGTGGCCCAGCCTGTGCGGGGCGGCACCGGAGCGCATGAGGAGCTCCGCCGTCCGGGTGACGCCCCGGTGTAGCCCGTACGGCCCACCCGTCTCGCCGCGCTCTTCCGCCGCGCCGCACGCTGGTGCTGCCGCAGGGACCGCCGTCGAAGGAGCCGCCCGTGGAGTCACGTGCCGCGCCCGGCCTCGACGAGCTGACCGGTTTCCTCACCCGGCTCACGCGGCTGCTGCTGGACACCAGCGGTGAGGGTGCCGAGGGCGTCGAGGAGACTGTGAACGGTGCGGCCCGGGCGCTCGGCGGGGACGCGGAGCTGCTGCTGGTGCCGGACGGCGCCGCGCTCATGGTCACCGGGCCGGGCGGGGACAGCCGTACCGTCACCGTCCGGGCCTTCCCCGAGGTGTTCCGCCTCGACCGGGTCACCGCGCTCAAGCCGCTGTTGGCGCAGGTGCGCGCGGGCGAGGTCGCCCTACGGGAGGCCGATCGCCGGCTGGCCCGGATCACCGGGTCGAGGCCGCCGTATCCCTGGTGGGCCAAGCTGCTGGGCATCGTGCTGTTCTCGCTCGGCTTCGCGCCGTTGATGCAGCCGACCTGGTACGAGATCGCCACGACCGCGGTGCTCGCGACGATCGCCGCGGGTCTCGCGGTGGCCGCCGACCGTGTCCCGCGGCTGGCGGCGGTGCTGCCACTGGTGGTGTCGACGCTCGTGTCCGTGGTCACGGTCGAGGTGTTCGCCCGCACTCCGGAACATGGCGGGCCGGTGCTGCTGATGCTCCCGGCGCTGTTCTTCTTCGTCCCGGGGGACTATCTGAGCGCCGCGGCGGCCGAGTTGGCGGCCGGACGCATCACGACGGGAGCGATCCGCCTGGTGTACGCGGTGTTCCTGCTGGTGCAGCTGTATCTCGGCGTCCTGCTGGGCGTGTTCGCGACCGGTACGTCCACACGGGCGCTGTTCGATGTGGCGGCGGAGTCGGATCTGCCGCGCTGGGCGCTGTTCCTGGCGTGGATCGTGTTCACCGCCGGCACGGTCCTCGCCTTCGCGATCCCCCACCGGCTCTTCTGGCCGCTGCTCGCACTGGTGTACCTCACGGTCGCGGTGCAGTCCCTGGTGACCAAGCTGATCGGCGAGACCGGCGGCACGTTCGTCGCGGCGGCGGCGCTGACGGCGACGGCCTCGGTGCTGGCCCGCGCCCCGCACCGCCCGCCCCGTCTGGTCCTCCTCCTGCCGGGCTTCTTCACGCTCACCGTCGGCTCCCTCGGGATGCGGGGCCTGACGACCCTGGCGGGCGGCTATGTCGTCGAGGGCTTCCAGGACCTGCTGAAGCTGGTCACGATCGTCACCGCGATCGCGGTGGGGATGCTGTTCGGGGCGGTGGTGGTGGGGCGGTCGGGGGATCGGATCACGGGGACGGAGTGATGCCGGCCTTCACCCGTTCGGCGTAATCCCTCAGGCATCCCGCCCTCCGCCCCTCGGACGATGAAGCGGACGGCGACCACGTTCCGAGGAGCCTCATGACCGACTTCCCCGCCCCCTTCACGGAACAGGACTACGCGGCCCGTATGACCCGGGCGGCCAGGGACGCGGCGCAGACCGGTCTGGCCGGGCTGCTCGTGACGCCGGGCCCCGATCTGGTGTGGCTGTGCGGCTACCGGCCCACCGCGGTCACCGAGCGGCTCACGCTCCTCGTCGTCACCCCAGGCTCCGAGCCCCGCCTGCTGGTCCCGGCGCTGGAACGCCCCGACGCGGAGGCCGCCCCGGGCGCGGGCGCCGTGCGGATCTCGGACTGGCGCGACGGCCAGGACCCGTACGCCGCCGCCACCGGGCTCCTGCTGCCCAACGGCCGCTACGGCGTCTCCGACGTGACCTGGGCCCTGCACCTGCTGGGCCTCCAGGAGGCGCTCCCGCTGACCACCTACCGTCCGCTGTCCGTCGTCCTGCCGATGCTGCGCGCGGTGAAGGACGAGCACGAGGTGGCCCGGCTCGCGGCGGCTGGAGCGGCGGCGGACGCGGCGTACGAGGAGATCCTCTCGGTCCGCTTCAGCGGCCGCCGCGAGAGGGACGTGGCCGCCGACCTGGCCGACCTGCTGCGCCGGCACGGGCACAGCCAGGTCGACTTCACGGTGGTGGGTTCGGGCCCGAACGGCGCGAACCCGCACCACGAGGCGGGCGACCGCGTCATCGAGCACGGCGACACGGTCGTCCTCGACTTCGGCGGCCTCAGGGACGGCTACGGCTCCGACACCACGCGCACGGTCCACGTCGGCGACCCGACGGAGGAGGAACGCAGGGTGCACGACCTCGTCCGTACGGCCCAGCAGGCGGCCTTCGAGGCGGTCGCCCCCGGGGTCGCCTGCCAGGAGATCGACCGCCGGGCCCGCCGGGTGATCGAGGACGCCGGGTACGGCGAGTACTTCGTGCACCGCACCGGCCACGGCATCGGCGTCACCACGCACGAGCCGCCGTACATGATCGAGGGCGAGGTGACCCCGCTGGTGCCCGGCATGTGCTTCTCGATCGAACCGGGCGTCTACCTGCCGAACCGCTTCGGCGTACGGATCGAGGACATCGTGACGTGCACGGCGGACGGGGGGCGGCGGCTGAACGCGACGGATCACGCGATGGCGATCGTGGACTGACCTTGGCGAGTTGCCCGGTGGTGGTGTCCGCGCCCGCCGGCGCACCGAGTCGGCCGATCGGGTGCGTCCTAGCTCCGGCTTCTGCCGAAGTACCGGGCCCGGGCCCGGTCGAGCAGGATCGCGACGCCGAGGACCGCTCCCTGGACGACCTGCTGGTCGTAGGGGCTGACCTTGAGGGCGAGCAGGCCGTTGGTGATGAACTCCAGCAGGATGGCGCCCGCCGCGATGCCCGCGATACGGCCCTCGCCGCCGGAGAGCGACATGCCGCCGACCACCGCGGCGGCGATCGCGGTGAGTTCCCAGCCCGCGCCGACGGAGGGGTCGGCCACGTTCATCCGGCCGATCACCAGGATGCCGACCAGACCGGCGAGGGCGGAGCTGGCGACGTAGGTGGAGGTGATCCGGCGGGCGGTCGGGATGCCGGCGAGCCGGGCGGCCTCCTTGTTGCCGCCGACCGCGTAGATCTGGCGGCCCACGTAGGTGCGCTCCAGGACGAACCAGGCGACGACGGCCGCGCCGACGAAGAACAGTGCGGGGACCGGCACTTCGCCGAGGTAGTACTGGCTGAGGTTGCTGAACAGCGGGTCGAGGTTGTTGATGGGCGAGCCGCTGGTGATGGCGAGGGCGGTGCCCTGGGCGACGGTGTAGGTGACGAGGGTGATCACGAAGGGGGGCACGTTCAGGCGGGTGACCATGACGCCGTGCCACAGGCCGACGGCGGCGGTGATCACCAGCGTGAACAGGATGGCGAGCGGGGCGGGCAGGCCCTCGTTGACGTTCATCCAGCCGGCCAGGATGCCGGCCAGACCGGCGAGGGCGCCGACCGACAGGTCGATGCCTCCGGTGAGGATGACCAGGGACTCGCCGATCGCGAGGATGCCGACCTGGGAGAGGTCGCGGCCCATCACCTGGAGGTTGCCCACCGCCGTGTACGTCTCCGCGTTGGCGGCGATCGCCACGAACACCACCACGCAGGCGATGATCACGCCGGCCTCCGGGGAGGCGGCGAGTCTGCGGAGGAGGGTCGACGCGGCCGAACGGGGCTGCGGCGCGACCTCGTTCGGGGCGAGCGTGCTCTGCGCGCTCATGCTGTGGCTCCGTTCGTCACTTGGTGGGTCTCGAGAGGGGCGGTTCCGGCCGCGGCCGTCATGATCCGTTCCTTGGTGGCGTCGGCCCGGTCGATGACCTCGACCACCCGCCCGTGGTTCATCACCGCGACGCGATGGCAGATCCACAGCAGTTCCTCCAGTTCGGAGGAGGCGACCACGATCCCCATGCCCTGCTCGGCCGCCTGGTCGATGAGCTTGTAGATCTCCGCCTTCGCGCCGACGTCCACGCCACGGGTGGGCTCGTCGAGCAGCAGCAGACGGGGTTCGGCGGCGAACGCCCGCCCGAAGATGGCCCGTTGCTGGTTGCCGCCGGACAGCGAGCCGATCGGCTGCTCGACCGACTGCATGCGCACGTTGACGTTCTCGGTGATCTTCCGTGCCTCGGCGCGTTCCCGGCCCGGTCCGAGCAGGCCCCGGGTGCTGATGCGCTTGAGCACCGAGACGACGACGTTGGCCCGGATCGAGGCGAACAGCACCAGTGACTGTTCCTTGCGGTCCTCGGGGATCAGCGCGATCCCGGCCGCCACGCCGTCCCCGGCGCCGCGCGGCCGGTAGGGCTCGCCGCCCAGCAGCATCCGGCCGCCGGTGGCGGGCTGTGCGCCGGCGATCGTGTGGACCAGGCGGCTGCGGCCTGAGCCCATCAGCCCGGCCACGCCGAGGATCTCGCCCTCGCGCACCTCCAGGTCCACCGGTCCGAGGCCGTCCGCGGTGAGGCCCTCGGCGCGGAGCAGCACCGGGCTGGTGGCGGGCGGTGCCTTCGGTTCGCCCTGGGCGACCTCGCCGCCGACCATCTCCCGGATCAGCCGTTCCTCGGTGGCCTCGGCCGGTTCGAGGTCGGCGACCAGTCTGCCGTTGCGCAGCACCAGGACGCGGTCGCTGATGTCCCGCACCTCGTCGAGCCGGTGCCCGATGAACAGCACGGTGCCGCCGCGCTCGGCGAGTTGGCGGGCGAGGCCCAGCACCATGCCGGCCTCGACGGGTCCGAGGGAGGAGGTCGGCTCGTCGAGGATCAGCAGCTTGGGTTCACGGCCCCAGGCCTTGGCGATCTCGATCATCTGCCGGGTCGGCACGGGGAGGGTGCGGACCTCCCGGTTCACCGGGATCGTGTCGGCGGACAGACCGATCTCCGCGAGCATCGCCTTGGCCTCGGCCCGTTGCGCGGTGCCGTCCACCAGGAAGCGGCGCTTCGACTCGCGCGGGCGGCGGCCGAGGAGCAGGTTCTCGGCCACCGAGAGCTGTCCGACCAGCGGGAACTCCTGGGAGACCATGGCGATGCCGAGCTGTCCCGCGGCCTCGGTGGACCCGGCGGCGAGGGGCTCCCCGTCGATGAGGATCTCGCCGCCGTCCCGGTGCACCGAGCCGGCCAGGGTGCCCATCAGCGTGGACTTCCCGGCCCCGTTCTCGCCGACCACGCCGATCACCTGCCCGGCGTACAGGTCGAGTTCGGGCAGATCGAGGACGCGGACGGGGCCGTAGGACTTGTGGACTCCCCGCAGCCGCGCGGTGACCGCGCGGTCCGGGGCGTTCTTCTCGGGGGTCATGCTCAGCCGATCCCGAGCTGCGACTCGAGGGACTGGTAGGCGCTCAGGTCGGACTTGGTGACCAGGCCGACGCCGGAGCTCAGGGTCGAACCGTCCTTCTCCAGGTACGGCTTGACGAGGGCCATCGTCTTGTCCTTGCCCAGCACCTTCTCCGCGGCCAGGATGTACGCCCCGGTGTAGCCCTGCTGGTACGGCATCTGCACGACGGTCCCGGAGATCACCCCGGACTTGATGAACTTGAGCGTCTGGGCGTCGGAGTCGTCGGAGACGATGTGCACGGAGGCCGTCTTGCCGGCCGAGGTGACGGCCTGGGCGAGCGCGGGGCCGTCGTAGGAGTAGACGCCGTAGAGGCCGTTGACGTCCGGGTTGTTGGCGAGGATGGTCTCGGCGTCCGAAGTGGCCGTGCTGGCCTGGAGGTTGTCGTTGACCTTCTGGGCGACGGTGATCTGGGTGCCCTTGAGGGCGGCCTCGAAGCCGGCGATGCGCTGGGTGGCGTTGGACGCGGTGAGCGAGCCGACCAGGATGGCCACCTTGCCCTTGCCGCCGAGGACCTGCTTCATCGCGGTGCCCGCCTGGAAGCCGGCGGTGTAGTTCGGGGTGCCGAGGTAGAGGGAGGCGGCGTCGGTGCCGGGCAGCGGGGAGTCGATCGCGAGGACGCTGATGCCCTTCTGGACGTCGGTGTGGATGGTCCCGGCGGCCGAGGTCGGGTCGATCGCCGAGATCGAGTAGCCGGTGACACCCTGCGAACGCAGCGTCTCCAGCTCGGAGTTCTGCTCGGTGAGCTTGCCGTTCGGCGGGGCGAAGTAGGTGCACTTGCTCTTCGCGATGCCGAGGTCGGAGCAGCCCTTGAGGAAGCCGACCTGGCCGGCCTTCCAGTAGTCGGCGGCCACGTTCACGACCATCGCGATGTCCACCTTGGACAGGTCCTTGCCGGCCAGCGCGGACTTCAGGGCCGCGTCGAGCTTGGCGAGGTTGGCCTGGTTGAAGGTGACCGAACCGGCCAGCGTGATCGGGGCGGCGGCCTTGGTGCCGCTGCCGGAACCTGCGGTGTCGGAGCCGCCCGCGCTCTTGGAGCAGCCGGTGGCGGCGAGCGAGAGGAGCACGGCGGTGGCGGTGGCGGTGGCCAGGGTGCGGGACCTTCTGGTGCGGAGCATGGGGATCAACGCCCTTCTGAGTGAGGTGAGTTGGTAGAGCCGGGCGGCTGGACACACACCTGTGCACGGACATGCCGGTGCCGGGGAGGCGGGAACAGGCGTGGGTGTGGGCCGCTTCGAAGCGGTACGTGACGGAGGTGCCGGTGTCGACGGCGGGGGCTCATCGGGGTGAGCGCGGTGAGGGGCAGGCGTGGCTGACAGCCCGTCAGGGCTGGTAAGGCGCCGACCGCTTGTAGCGGCGGGCCGGAGTTGAGTTACGCGCTCCGTGCGTCGCGCGGCTCACAACAGACGCTGCGGGCAAGGGATTTGCTGATCTTGGTGCTACCGGGCGTCTGTCATGTCGGGCTCTCTGTTCGGGGTCGCGGGCGGGTCGCCGAGGTCCGCACGACGAGGCTGGGCGGTATGACGATGTGGGGTCTCATGCCGGACACCGGGATCCCGGAGTCCGGATCACCGACGATCTCGATCAGTGCACGCAGGGCACGCCGGCCGAGTTCGTCGAAGTCCTGGCGGACGGTGGTCAGGGACGGGCCGAAGTACTCGGTCTCCGGCATGTCGTCGAAGCCGACGACACTGATGTCCTCCGGCACGCGGCGCCCGCCCTGCTGAAGGGCCCGCAGCAGCCCGAGGGCCATGTGGTCGTTGGCGCAGAACACCGCGGTGATCTCGGGGTCGTCGGCGATCCGGTGACCGTGCTCGTATCCGGTACGGGCCGTCCAGTCGGCGCCGGCCAGGGGTTCGGGCACGGGAGCGCCCCGCTTCTCCAGGGTGGCGCGCCAGCCGGCCTCGCGTTCCTGCGCGTCGAGCCAGGTCCGCGGTCCGACCAGGTGGTGCACGGTGCGATGGCCGAGGTCGAGGAGGTAGGAGGTGGCGAGTTCGGCGCCGGCCTCGTTGTCCACGGCGACCGAGACCAGCGCGGTGTGGGTGCCGCAGCCGACGGCGACGAGGGGCACGTCCGTCGGCACGTTGGCCAGTGCGCCCACCGCGGCGGTCTGCGGTGCGATGACGACGATCCCGGCGACGCCCTGGTTCCGCAGCCGGTCCACGGCGTCCAGGACCGAACGCCGGTCGAGGGTGCCGACGGCGGCCACGGTGACGAAGTACTCGTGCTCCCTGGCGGCCTGCTCGATGCCGTAGAGCATGCAAGCGGGGCCGTACAGCGTGGTGTTGAAGCTGATCACACCCAGGGTGCGGGTGCGTCGGGTCGCCAGGGTGCGGGCGGCGGCGTTGGGCCGGTAACCGAGTTCCCGTACGGCGGCGAGGACCCGTTCCCGGGTGCGGGGCCGGACGTTCGGGTGATCGTTGAGGACCCGGGAGACGGTCTGGTGCGAGACGCCGGCGATCCGGGCGACGTCCGCCATGACGGGGGCACGCTCTGCTTCCATGGTCCGCCTCCTCACACGTCTTCGTGTTGTGTACGTCGTGACGAATTGTTAGCGCACACATTCTTGGAGGGTCAAGGCTCGTCGGACTCCGTGCCGGTGGGATTCCCCGACTGTGCGGAATTCGTCAAGTCCCTTCTGACCTGGCCGTATTGAGCCGTCCAAGCTCGTACCCGGCACGTTCGGGCACCTGGGTAAACAGACGGCACAGCTTTTGTTTTGGCACTCTTGACCGTTCAACCGTGTTGACCCGGTATTCATCCGGCCGTAAAAAGACGGAGCCGCGAGAGCGATCGCTCCCCCTGGCCGACCTGGCGTGAACGGTCTGCGCGCAGGTCAGCCTCCCCCCATCCCCCCTCCCCTCACCTTTTGCTGCGTCGAGCAGCACCGACGCCTCGTGAGGGCCCGGAATGTTAGCGCCCACATCACTGCCTCCCGGGCGCGCCCGGCACCGGACGAACGCAGCACCCACGACGGAAGAGGTTCACCGTGAACGGTCGAGTGACAGAACGCCGACGCCTCAGAGGACTCCTGCTCACCGTGAGCGCGGCCCTCACCCTCCTCGCAGGCATCCTCGCCGGAGTCGTAGGCACCGCCGGCACGGCCGCGGCCGCCTCATCCCTCCCCTGCGACATCTACGCCTCCGCGGGCACGCCCTGCGCCGCGGCCCACAGCACCACGCGGGCGCTCTACGCCTCCTACAGCGGCCCCCTCTACCAGGTGAAGCGCGCGTCGGACGGCGCGACGACGAACATCGGCGTGCTCAGCGCCGGCGGTTACGCCAACGCGGCCGCGCAGGACTCCTTCTGTTCGGGGACGACCTGCACGATCACCGAGATCTACGACCAGAGCGCGAACCACAACAACCTGACCATCGAGGGCCCCGGCGGCAACGGCGGCCAGGACGTGGGCGCGATCGCCGACGCCCTCCCCGTCACGGTCGGCGGCCACGCGGCGTACGGGGTCTACGTGTCGGCCGGCGTCGGCTACCGCGACAACAGCACCACGGGCATCGCCACCGGCAGCTCCCCCGAGGGCGCGTACATGGTGACCAGCGGCCACCACGTGAACAACCGCTGCTGCTTCGACTACGGCAACGCCGAGACGTCCGGCAACGACACCGGCAACGGTCACATGGACGCGATCAACTTCGGTACGGAGTGCTGGTTCTCGTGCACCGGCTCGGGCCCCTGGGTCGAGGCGGACCTGGAGAACGGCCTGTTCTTCGGCGCGAACGGCGCCTACTCCGGCAACACCGGCATCTCCAGCGAGTACGTCACCGCGATGGAGAAGAACAACGGCACGACGACGTACGCGATCAAGGGAGGCAACGCCCAATCCGGCTCCTTGAGCACCTTCTACAACGGGGCGCTGCCCACCACCAGCGGCTACGCCCCGATGCACAAGGAGGGCGCCATCGTCCTCGGCACCGGCGGCGACAACAGCAACGGCTCGGACGGCTCCTTCTTCGAGGGCGTCATGACCTCGGGCTACCCGACCGACGCCGCCGACAACGCCGTACAGGCCAACGTCACCTCGGTCGGCTACACCACCCCGACGGCGACCTTCCCGGTCACCGGCACCGCGTACCGCCTGACCAACACCAACTCCGGCAAGGTGCTGGACGCGGTGAACTGCGGTACCGCCAACGGCACTTCGATCGACCTCTGGGCCTCGCTCGGCAACACCTGCCAGCAGTGGAAGTTCGCGAGCGCGGGCAACGGCCACTACACCATCACCAACGTCAACAGCGGCACGGTCCTGGACGACAAGAACTGTGCCCAGGCCAACGGCACGGCCGTCCAGCTGTGGGCCTCGCTCGGCAACACCTGCCAGCAGTGGGACGTCACGAAGGTCGGCAGCCACTACACGATCTCCAACGTCAACACCGGTATGACGCTGGACGTGGCGAACTGCGGCACGGCCAACGGGACGGTCGTACGGCAGTGGCAGCAGCTGGACAACACGTGCCAGCAGTGGAACATCGCGCCGTGATCTGACGGTCGCGTAGGGCGCGGGCCCTTGGTCCCTCCCCACCGACGGGCCCGCGCCCGACCACGGCGTACTCCCTCACTCGTCTTCGACATCTTTCTTGCAAAGGAACCGCGCATGCCCTCAGAAACCGGACCGTCCCGCAGGGCCGTCCTGTCCGCCATCGGTGTCGCGTCCCTGGCCGGGACCTTCGCCGCGTCCACTCCTGCCATGGCCGCCCCCGCCGCCGGGACCACTCCCGTCACCCTCCCCTCCGCGTCGGCTCACTGGACCTTCGACGAGGGCACCGGCACCACCGCCGCGGACGCGTCCGGCAACGGCGAGACCGCGACACTCCAGGGCGCGGCGGGCTGGGGTGACGGCAAGGTGGGCGCCCACAGCCTGAACCTCACGGCGGGCGGCAACGCCACCGCGGCCGGACCGGTGGTGGACACCTCCAAGGCGTTCTCGGTGTCCGCGTGGGTCAACCTCGCCCAACTGGGCGGCTACCAGACCGCCGTGAGCATCGACGGCAAGGTGGTCAGCGCCTTCTACCTGGGCCTGCGCGACGACACGGGCACCTTCGCCTTCGCCCGCCTGGCGTCCGACGCCACGCAGGGAGCAGCGGTGGCGGCAGCCGCCTCGGCCCCGATCGCGGGCACGTGGACCCACCTGGTGGGCGTCAGCGACGCCGCGGCCGGTGTCACCCGCCTGTACGTGAACGGCGTACTGGAAGGGGAGACGGCGTACACGGCGGGCTGGGCCGGCACCGGGCCCACGGCGATCGGCCGTGCCCTGTACGGCGGCGGCCAGGTGGACCAGTTCCACGGCCAGATAGACGACGTACAACTGTTCCCGACGGCCCTCACCTCGGACCAGGTGGCGACGCTGGCGGGCGTCCCGGTGGAGTCCACGACCCCGCTGCTGAGCGTGGACGTGTCGAATCCGGCTCACGCCGTCTCCCCCATCCTCCCGGGCCTGATGTTCGAGGACATCAACCACTCCGGCGAGGGCGGCATCTACGCCGAACTGGTCCAGAACCGCTCGATGATGGCGAGCGACACGGATCCGGTGCACTGGTCGGCGGTGGGTGGATCGACCCTGTCTCTGGACACTTCGACCCCGCTGAACGAGGCCCTGAACCGCTCCCTGAAGGTGGTGCTGCCCAGCGGTACTGGAGTCGGGAGCCGGGCCGGTGTCTCGAACGACGGCTTCTGGGGCATCCCGGTCCGCCCCCGAACGACGTACACGGCCCGCCTGTTCGCGAAGGCGTCACGGCGGATGGGTCCGCTGACGGTGTCGATCGAGTCGGCGGACGGGGGGACGGTGTACGCGTCGGCGCGTCTTTCTCATGTAAGTACGACCTTCCCCGACCGCCCGTACGAACTGACCCTGCGCACAGGCGCGAACGCCCCGGTGACGGGCGACGCGCGACTGACGGTGACCACGTCGGATCCCGCCGCGTCGGGCGAGACCCTGTGGCTCCAGCACGTCTCCCTCTTCCCGCCCACGTACAACAGCCGGCCGAACGGCCTGCGCGTGGACCTGATGGAGAAGTTGATCGCGTTGAAGCCGAAGTTCCTGCGCTTCCCGGGCGGCAACTTCCTGGAGGGCAACACGATCGCGACCCGCTTCAACTGGAAGAACACGATCGGTCCGGTCTGGGAGCGCCCCGGCCACATGGACGACGCGTGGGGCTACTGGTCGACGGACGGCCTGGGCCTGTTGGAGTACCTGCACTGGGTGGAGGACATGAAGGCCCAGCCGGTCCTGGCGGTCTTCGCGGGCTACACGCTGAAGGGCGACCGCGTGACGGGGGACGCACTCCAGCCTTTCGTCCAGGACGCGTTGGACGAGATCGAGTACGTGACGGGCCCGGTCACCAGTAAGTGGGGTGCCCGGCGTGCGGCGGACGGCCACCCGAAGCCGTTCCCGCTGGAGTACGTGGAGATCGGCAACGAGGACTGGTTCGACGGCTCGGGCTCGTACGACGCGCGCTTCACGGCGTTCCACGACGCGATCAAGGCGAAGTACCCGCACCTGAAGCTGATAGCGACGACGACGGTGACGAGCCGCACGCCGGACTTGATAGACGAGCACTACTACTTGGCCCCGTCGGCGGCCCAGGCGGCAACCCACAAGTACGACAACAGGGACCGCGCGTCGACGAAGGTGTTCGTGGGCGAGTGGGCGGCGCAAGAGGGCCGCCCGACCCCCGACCTGAACGCGGCGTTGGGCGACGCGTCGTGGCTGGCGGGCCTGATCCGCAACTCGGACCAGGTGTTGATGGAGTGCTACGCCCCCCTCTTCTCCAACGTGAACAACAACGTCTGGGCAACGAACTTGATCGCCTACGACAACCTGACGAGCTACGTCTCCCCCAGCTACTGGGCCCAGCAGATGCTGACGAGCAAGCTGGGCGAGATGGTGCTGCCGGCTACGGCACGGGCGCTGCCGGGGTTGGCAACGGTGGTGACGCGGACCGGGAAGCACGTGTACCTGGCGGTGGTGAACTACGGGACGGAGAAGCTGGATGTGCCGGTGGAGCTGGAGGGCCTGGCGAAGGGGGTCAGGAAGAGCGCGAAGGCCACTGTGCTGACGGGCCCGTCCCCGACGGCGACGAACACCCTGACGGAGCCGACGACGCTGGTGCCCACAACCACGACGGTGTCGGGAGCGGGCCAGACGTTCACGACGACGTTGCCGCCGTTGTCTGTGACGGTGCTGGAGCTCACGCTGACGTGATGTCGGTGATCTCCACGGAGAGTTCAGTGCTCGCCGATGCGGTGCTGATCAGAGAGGGCCGGTAGCTCAGGCTGGTCTGGTTCGTCAGCTCGGCGGTCTGGATGACCGGCCCGGACTCGTCGCCGTGGATCTCGTACGTGATCTCGTAGACGGCGTCCGGGTCGAGGTCCGTGCTGGTGCCCAGGTAGGTGAGCTCGGGCTCCACGGTCACGTTGCAGCCGGCTGATCCGAAGCACTGGCGCTCGGTGGTGCGGAGGTCGATGGAGAAGCTGTCGGCGTCGACCTGGGCGTAGGTCGGTTCGGGGTCCGGTTCGGGGTCCGGTTCTGCGAAGGGGGCGGCGAGATCCTCGCCTGCGGAGCTGGGCGCTGCGGTGGTGGACGGTTTGTCGTCGTTGGGGGTGGACCCCCTGGTGGCCCCCACGACGACGATGCCGGTGGCGACGATCGCGGCGATCACGGCGGCGGCCGAGCCGATGACGACGGCGTTGGCGCGGCGCTTGTTGGATGGACTGGGCGCCTCGATCGGCGAGGGTGGTGGGAAGGCGGGCGGCGGGAGAACGGGCGGCGGCGGTGCCGCGGGAGGCTGCGGTGTCGCGGGAGGCTGTGGGAGGTTCTCGTCCATCGTCAGTTCCACCCGCCCAACAGACCGGCACTGACCTGGGCACTACAGATGTTGTAGTCACCGGCCGCGTGCCCCTTCTTGGTCTTCCCTCCTACGGTGACGGAGCAGTGGATGTCCCCGGACCCTTGGAGCTGCGCGGTGATGTTGAAGTACAGGGCGTCGTCGTCGAGGGGAAGGGTGGCCTTGAACTCCCCGTCCTTGAAGTCACCGTCGCGGTTGTCGGAGTCGGACCCGTAGGTGATGTTGAGGGGGCCGAGGGCACCGGCGGGGGCGGTGCCCCAGACCTTGAAGACAACGACCTTCTTGTCGGCCTTCTTGTCGGCCTTCTTGTCGCTGTCCTCCTTGCCCTTCTGTGCCACGTCACCGCCCGCCTTGGTGTCGTCGACACTCTTGCTGGTGTCCTTGGAGTCACTCGAACCGGAGCCACCGCCCACGACGGCACCGACGAGAGCGATCAGAACGAATAGCCCGACGAGCCCGAGACACCCGAGCCCGATGACCTTTCCAGCACCGCCCTTCTTCGGCGGCGGCGGAGCGAACGGCGGCTGCCCGAAGGGCTGTTGAGGTCCACCCCATCCGGGCTGCTGCGGCGGGTACTGCTGCTGGTTCATGGTTCCCCCTGGGGCGTGGGTCGTGCAGTGCATGGTGTGTGACTCGCACAGCTCCCACACGGTTTCCAAACCAGCTCAATTCACCTGATCGTGGAGCGCTCAGGGAGCCGAGCCAGTGCTGGTACGACATGCACAGGCGGCGGCAGGCGAGCCGGGTTGTCTTCGCCCGCAAGGGCTCGGGTGATCAGCTGCCGCACACAAACAGGTCCGTAGGTCGAGAACTCGTACTGCTTGGCAGTCCCTTCAACTCCTCGGCGTCGGGCTCCTGCCGCATACGTCCCGCGCCGCCGTGCAGCAGCCGGCGCGGCCGAGCTCAACTTCGGAGCCCCAGGGACGCCTACAGAAGCGGCCCGACCCCGGTAATCCCCCGGGCCGGGCCCAAGCCCTCACGCAGCCGTATGTCCGTGTATCGCAATGGCAGTTGTCGCATCAACTCGACACCAGAGAACACATTTTCTGCACGAATTGGTGCAACCATTTCCACATCCGGAGAGTCCGCGTCTACATGTACACGCGCATCCTGGACATGCAGGCGCAGTCGAGCCAGCCCGGCCACAGTCGTCGGCCTCGCTCGACACGTCCGCTGCGACATGCCGAGACCGGGGCGGCAGCCCGCTCAGCCGCACGCAAGCGAGACGCGCCCACTTCGCCCGACCGTTCGATGCCGCACGCCACCTCCCTTAACAGTGAGGCTCCAGCCCGTTGACAATGTCAACAGGCTAGATTTCTGTAAACTTGACCCGTCATCGTGTACGGTAACCACTGCCTCACTGTCCGTTCTGACACGATGGGCGTGCGGTAGCAAATCAGGGGGCGGGTTCCGTTTCGGAACCGCGAGAACGCGAGCAGTAGGCAGAGGAGCGGCAGTGAGCCACGAGCTCGTCGACGGCAGATTCCGCATCGGGCGCGTCATCGGCAGGGGCAACATGGGGGAGGTCCATCAGGCCGAGGACCTGCGCGCTCCCGAGGACTCGCCCGAGCGCACGGTCGCCGTGAAGACGATCCTGCGTCGCCGCACCGGAGGCCGGATCGAAACCGGCGGCGACACCAAGGCCGTGGAGCGCTTCGCCCGCGAAGTGAACATCATGCGCCAGCTGGACCATCACCCCAACATCACCAGGCTCATCGCCGGCGGCATCGCCACGGACTGCGACGGCCTGCCCTATCTCGCCATGGAGTACCTGGACGGCGAGTCACTGCGCGACCTCATCGAAGAGGAGCCGCAGCTCCCGGTCGCCTGGACCGCCGCCATCGGCGCCCAGATCGCCGCCGGCCTCGCCGCCGCCCACGCGAAAGGCGTGGTCCACCGCGATCTGAAGCCCGCCAACGTCATGCTCACGCGCGGCGGCACTGTCAAGCTGCTCGACTTCGGCATGGGCAGCATCGTCGACGACCCGGATCAGACCCGCCTGACCAGTACCGGCGTCAGCGTGGGCACCGCCCGCTACATGGCGCCCGAGCAGTGCCAGGCCAAGCAGGTCACCCAGGCCGCCGACCTGTACGCGCTGGGCTGTGTGCTGTACGAGACGCTGGTCGGCGTCCCGCCCTTCACGAGCGAGTCGGCGTACGAACTGGCCGAGCGGCATGTCCATCAGGAGCCGAGCCCCGTCCGCGCGATCCGCAGCGACGTCCCCGCCGAACTCGCCCGCCTCGTCGACCGGCTGCTGGCCAAGGACCCCGCGAACCGCCCCGCAGACGCCGTGACCGTACGGGACGCCCTGCTCCCTCTCGCCGTACCGGCGGCCGAAACCTGCCTCGTCCCCGCATGGATCGAGCGGGACCCGACACTCCCCCTGCGCGAGGCCGCCCCCGCCCCCGCGACCGTCCTGCCGCAGCAGCCGACACCGGTGACCGGCTCCAGCGCCGGCATGGACGTCTTCGGTGTCCACCAGAATCTGATCCGCGACTACCGCTCCTTCACCGAGGGCGGCACCGTCATCCGCGACGAGCGCATCAAGGCCTACGTCGAGAAGGACCTGGACGACAAGTCACAGTGGCCGAACCCCTGGCTGTCGCTCAACCCGTTCTTCCAGGGCGGCGGCACGGTGGTCGAGCTCGCCCAGCAGAAGGTGCTGCACCCCGAGTGCGCCCGCATCTTCCAGGCGAAGAAGACCGAGGGCGGCACCGTCTGTGACGGCCGTCCGCTGCTCCTGCACCGGCACCAGCGCGACGCCATCGACGCCGCCGCCTCCGGGGCGTCGTACGTCCTGACGACCGGCACAGGCTCCGGCAAGTCGCTCTCCTACATCGTCCCGATCGTCAACAAGGTGCTGCACGAGCGCGACGAGGAGGGTCCGAACGCTCCGAAGCGGGTGCGGGCGATCATCGTGTATCCGATGAACGCGCTCGCCAACAGCCAGCTGCGGGAGCTGGAGAAGTTTCTGCGCGACGGCTACGGCACGGGCCGCGAGCCAGTCACCTTCGCCCGCTACACCGGCCAGGAGGACGACGAGAAGCGCAAGGAGATCCGCGACAACCCGCCGGACATCCTGCTCACCAACTACGTGATGCTGGAGCTGATGCTGACCCGCCCGGCCGACCGGGCGAGCCTCATCAGGATGGCGCGAGGCCTTGAGTTCCTCGTCTTCGACGAACTGCACACCTACCGCGGCCGGCAGGGCGCCGATGTCGCCCTGCTCATCCGCCGCGTCCGTGAGGCCTGCCAGGCGGAGAACCTGCAGTGCATCGGCACGTCAGCCACCATGTCGACGGAGGGCACGCTGGAGGACCAGCGGCAGGTGGTCGCCGGTGTGGCGAGCACCCTGTTCGGCACGAAGGTCCGCCCCGAGCACGTCATCGGCGAGACCCTGGTCCGCGCGACGGGCGAGGCACCCGACACCGTACCGGCCGAGCGCCTGACCAGCCCCGCCCCCCGCGCCTACGACGACCTGGCGCGTGACCCGCTGGCCCGCTGGATCGAGGACCGCTTCGGCCTCGTCGAGGACAAGGTCACGGGCCGCCTGGTACGCCGGCCACCGACCCAGATCGAGGTCGCCGCACACGAGCTGCACGAAACGTCGGGCGTCGACGAGGAACAGTGCGCGAAAGCGATCCGCGCCACCCTGGAAGCCGGCTCGCAGGCACTCAACCCGCGCAACGAACGGCCGCTGTTCGCGTTCCGCCTGCACCAGTTCCTGTCCAAGGGCGACACCGTCTACGTCACCCTGGAGGACAAGTCATCCCGCCACCTGACCCGCTCCTACCAGCTCGAACAGCCTGGCAGCGGCGGCAAGTTGCTGATGCCGCTGGCCTTCTGTCGGGAGTGCGGCCAGGAGTACCTGACCGTGTGGCGCACGGAGAAGGACGGAGAGGTCCGCTACGAGGCCCGCCGCGACACCTCGGCGACCGGCGGCCGCCAGGGCGACGGCTACCTCTACGTCGACCACGAGCGCGAGTGGCCCTCCAACGTGCAGTACGCGGTGGACGACCGCCGACTGCCCGAGTCCTGGCTGGAGTTGGACGACAAGGGCCAGGAGGTCGTCAAGCGCGCCTACCGTGACCGCGTGCCGAAGGCCGTCACCGTCGACGCTTTCGGCCACGAGGGCCAGGGCGAGCTGAAGGCCGCTTTCATCCCGTCGCCGTTCCTGTTCTGCCTGCACTGCGGTGTGGCCTACGAGCAGACGCGCGGCCGGGACTTCGCCAAGCTGGCGACACTGGACCAGGAGGGCCGCTCCTCCGCGACCTCGCTGGTGTCGGCGTCCATCGTCCGCTCGCTGAAGTCGGTACCGGAGGAGGCCCTCGACCCGAGGGCGCGCAAGCTGCTCACATTCGTCGACAACCGACAGGACGCGTCCCTCCAGGCCGGCCACTTCAACGACTTCGTGCAGATCACCCAGCTTCGCGGAGCCCTGTACCGGGCGGCCCTGGACGCCGGCGACGACGGCCTGCACCATGAGGAACTGGCCTCCGCGGTGACCAACGCGCTCGCCATCTCCCCCTCCGACTACACCGGCGAGACCGAGCTGCCACCGTCGCTGGCCCGCAACGCGGCCCGCACGCTGCGCGATGTGATCGCCTTCCGGCTCTACCTCGACCTGGAGCGCGGCTGGCGCATCACCATGCCCAACCTGGAGCAGACCGGCCTGCTGGAGATCGACTACGAGGACCTGGGCTGGGTCGCCGACAAGCAGGACCGCTGGGAGGGCACACACCAGGCGCTGCGGGACGCCGACCCGGCACTGCGGGCCGAGGTCATGAAGGCCCTGCTGGACGAGATGCGCCGCTCCCTCGCCATCGACGTGTCGTACTTCCGTGACGACGCTTTCGACTCCCTCCAGCGCGCGAGCGAGGAGCGGCTCGTCGACCCGTGGGTACTGTCCTCCGCCGACAAGCCCCGCATCGGCACCGCCTTCCCGCACCCGTCCCGGCCCGGCACGGACCGTTCGAGCCTGTTCCTGTCGGCACGCGGCAAGTTCGGCAAGTACCTGCGGCGCACGGACCGTACCTTCCGCGACCTGGACCAGGACGACCTGCAGCTGATCATCGCCGAGCTGTTGAAGGTGCTGACCAAGGCGGGCCTGGTGAAGGAGGTGGAGGCCGTCCCGCAGCGGGCCGGCCGCTACCGCCGGGCTTCGTCCGTTGCCACGACCGGCTACCGGGTGGCCGCCCAGTCACTGGTGTGGCGCGCGGGCAAGGGAGAGTCGGGCGCGCACGACCCGCTGACCCGCACCTACCAGAGCGGCGACGGCCCGCGCATCAACACGTTCTTCCTCAAGCTGTACCAGGAGACCGCCGACGCGCTGTCCGGCCTGTACGCCCGCGAGCACACCGCGCAGGTGTCCCCGGAGGATCGCGAGGCGCGCGAGAAAGCCTTCCGCAAGGCGGAGTTGAAGCTCCTGTACTGCTCCCCGACGATGGAGCTTGGCGTCGACATCTCCGAGCTCAACGCGGTGATGATGCGCAACGTGCCGCCCACGCCCGCCAATTACGCCCAGCGTTCCGGCCGCGCGGGCCGCAGCGGCCAGCCCGCGCTGGTGACGACGTACTGCGCGACGGGCAATAGCCACGACCAGTACTACTTCCGCCAACCCTGGCGCATGGTGGCGGGCGCGGTGGCCCCGCCGCGACTGGACCTGGCCAATGAGGACTTGGTCCTCTCTCACCTTCAAGGCATCTGGATCGCCGAGGCCGGCCTGCGCCTGGGCCGCTCCGTCCCGGACGTCCTCGACGTGGCGTACCCGGACTCCGGCGAGCGCCCGGACCCCGCCTTGCACCTGCTGCCGGACATCCGGGACGCGGCCCACGACGACGGCGCCCAGCGGCGCACGGTCAACGCGGCACTGCGCGTCCTCGGCCCGTTGTTCCGAGACTTCGCGGACACCACGTGGTGGCACGACGACTGGATTGACGACAAGGTCCGCACCGTCGCCGAACGTTTTGACCGCGCCTTCGACCGCTGGCGGAGCCTGTTCCGGGCCGCCTTGGACGACCAGTACGTCCAGAACAAGCGCCGCCTGGACTACAGCCTCACCGAAGGCGACCGCAACCGCGCCAACGCCCGCCGACGCGAGGCCGAGACGCAGCTGAACCTCCTCATGAACGAGAGTGTCGACAGCAAGTCGGTCCTCTCCGACTTCAACCCCTACCGCTACCTGGCCTCCGAGGGATTCCTGCCCGGCTACAGCTTCCCGCGTCTACCGCTCGCCGCGTACATCCCGACGATCGGCCGCCGCCGCGGCGACGGCGACTACCTCCAGCGCCCCCGCTTCCTCGCCATCCGCGAGTTCGGCCCCGGTTCGCTGATCTACCACGAGGGCGCCCGCTACCAGGTCACCCGCATCCAGCTGCCCCCGGACTCCTCCGGCGAGCTGACCACCGGCGAGGCGCGCCGCTGCGCCAACTGCGGCTATCATCACGAGCCCAAGGAGCGCGAGGACCGCTGCGGCTTCTGCAACGAGACGCTGGGCGCCGCGACCTACGGCCTGCTGCACCTGCACACCGTGTACACCACCCGCCGCGAGCGCATCTCCTCGGACGAGGAGGAGCGGCGCCGGGCCGGCTTCCGGCTGGAGACGTCGTACCGCTTCCACGACCACGGCATCCGCAAGGGCCGCCTCAACGCGACGATCACCGCCCCGGACGGTCGGCTGGCGCAGATCACCTACGGCGACTCCGCCACCATCCGCATCACCAACACCGGCCGGGTGCGCGCCCGTACGGACGAGCCGCCGGGCTACTGGCTGGACCTGGCGGACGGTCGCTGGATGAACGACAAGGACGCGTCCGAGGCGTCCGGCGACTCCAGCGAGCTGCCGCTGGTGGACGCGGACGGCAACGAACGGCGCCGCAAGAAGCGTGTCATCCCGTTCGTGGAGGATCGCCGCAACATCCTCGTCGTCACCCTCGACGAAGCCCTGCCGGAGCCGATCGCGCTCACGCTGATGTACGCGCTGGAGCGGGGCATCGAGGCCGCGTTCGAGCTGGAGGACGCCGAGCTCTCCAGCGAACTGCTGCCGCCGGACGACGGCCCCAGGCGCCGCATCCTCTTCATGGAGGCGGCGGAGGGCGGTGCCGGCGTGCTGCGCCGCCTCCAGGCCGAGGACGACGCCCTCGCCAAGGCGGCCCGCCGCGCCCTGGAGATCTGCCACTTCTCCGCTGACGGCAAGGACGAGGGCGGTGAGGAACACCGCCCGGGACGGGCCTGCGCGCTCGGCTGCTACGAGTGCCTCCTCACGTACGGCAACCAGCTCGACCACGCCCAGATCAACCGGCACACGGTGGCCGGGCTGCTGGTGCGGTTCGCGTCGGCGACGGCTCAGCGGGAGTCGCGGGGCGAGTCGCGCTCGGAGCAGTACCGGCGGCTGCTGGCCGAAACCCCGGCCGCTCCCACGGCCGTAGAGACGTCTGCGGCTGAACTGGCCGCACAGGGCGACTTCCTGGGCTGGGCGAAGGCGCGCGGGCTGCGGCTTCCCGACGAGAAGGACGTCTTCCTCACCGACGCGAACGCGGCACCGGACTTCGTCTACCGGCTCCCGGGCGCCAACGTCGCGGTGTTCGTCGACGACCCCGACACCGAGCCGAGCGCGCTGCGCGACGCCGACGCCGAGGAGCGGCTGTTCGACGCCACCTGGGACGTGGTCCGCTTCCCGCACGGCGGCGACTGGGACGCGATCGCCGCCGCCAACACCCGGTACTTCGGCTCCCCCGCCGCCAACTAGTCACCCACTCAGAGGATTTGAAGAGCGCTATGGCATTCACGTACTCCGCCGGATCCCTGGTGAAGGCCCGTGGCCGCGAGTGGGTGGTACTCCCCGAGAGCGAGCCCGACCTGCTCGTCCTGCGCCCGCTCGGCGGCTCGGACGACGACATCGCGGCCGTGTTCCCGTTCGAGCCCGTCGAGGAAGCCCGCTTCGCCCCGCCGGAGCCGACCGACCTCGGCGACCAGCGGGCGGCGGGCCTGTTGCGTACGGCCCTGCGCGTGGGCTTCCGCTCGGGCGCGGGCCCGTTCCGTTCGCTGGCGGGCATCGCGGTGGAGCCGCGCGCGTATCAGCTCGTACCGCTCCTGATGGCCCTGCGCCAGAAGACGGTCCGCATGCTGATCTCGGACGACGTCGGTATCGGCAAGACGATCGAGGCGGGCCTGATCGCAAGCGAGATGCTGGCGCAGGGCGAGGCGAGCGGGCTGGCGGTCCTCTGCTCCCCGGCCCTGGCCGAGCAGTGGCAGCAGGAGCTGCGCAGCAAGTTCGGCATCGACGCGGAGCTGGTGCTGTCCTCGACGGTGTCGCGGCTGGAACGGGGGCTGGACCTGGGGCAGTCCCTGTTCGACAGGTACCCGAACGTGATCGTCTCCACGGACTACATCAAGTCCCCGCGCCACCGCGACGACTTCGTGCGCCACTGCCCGGACCTGGTGATCGTCGACGAGGCGCACACGTGTGTGGTCGCCGACGAGACCTCCACGAGCTCGCAGAGCCAGTTGCGCTACGAGCTGCTGCGCCGGGTGGCCGAGGACGCCGACCGCCATCTGCTCCTCGTGACGGCGACCCCGCACAGCGGCAAGGAGTCGGCGTTCCGCAACCTGCTCGGCCTGATCAAGCCGGAGCTGGAGCATGTGAGCCTGGACTCGGAGTCGGGCCGAAAGCTGCTGGCCCAGCACTTCGTGGCGCGCAAGCGGGCGGACGTACGGCAGTACCTCACGAAGGAGGACGGCCTGGCGGACGACTCCCTCGCCGAGCGCACGGCGTTCCCGTCGGACCGCTACTTCAAGGACGAGACGTACAAGCTGTCCCCCGAGTACCGGGCCCTGCTGGACGACGCGATCGCGTATGCGAGCGAGCGCGTCGAGGAGGCGGGCGGCCAGGGCAAGCGTGAGGCGCGAATCGCCTGGTGGTCGGCGATCGCGCTGCTGCGCTCACTGGTGTCGTCGCCGAGAGCCGCGGCGCAGACCCTGACGACCCGCTCGGCGGCCGCGATCGCGGCGAGCGCGGAGGAGGCCGACAAGCTGGGTGCACCGCTGAACAGCGACTCACCCGGCAACGATGCCCTGGAGGGCATCGACGTGGCGCCGGGTGCGGAGACGGCGGCCGACTCTCCCCTGGCCGACCTGGCGAAGCTCGCCGAGCAGTTGGAGGGCCCGGAGAAGGATCTCAAGCTGAAGGCCCTCATCAAGCACCTCAAGGCGCTGCTGGCCGACGGCTACAACCCGATCGTGTTCTGCCGCTACATCCCGACGGCCAAGTACCTGGCCGAGCAGCTGGAGAACGACCCCGAGAAGAAGAAGCGCAGCCCCCTGGGCGCGAAGACCGTCGTCAAGGCGGTCACCGGCGAGCTGTCGCCGCAGCAGCGCATCGAGCGGATCGAGAAGCTGGCGACGGAGGCCGGAGAGGACGCGGCGGCTCGCCGGGTCCTGATCGCCACGGACTGTCTGTCGGAGGGTGTGAACCTCCAGCACCACTTCGACGCCGTCGTCCACTACGACCTGGCCTGGAACCCCACTCGCCACGACCAGCGCGAGGGCCGCGTCGACCGCTACGGCCAGCGCCGCGACGAGGTCCGCGTCATCACCCTGTACGGCGACGACAACGGCATCGACGGCAAGGTCCTGGAGGTGCTGATCAAGAAGCACCGCCAGATCAAGAAGGACCTCGGCATCTCCGTGTCGGTCCCGGACGAGCTGTCGACCGGCGTCACCGACGCGATCGTGGAGTGGCTGCTGATGCGCGGCCGGGAGGACCAGGACGCCCTCTTCAGCGCGGACGCCTTCAAGGTGAGCAAGGAGAAGCTGGAGAACGACTGGAACTCGGCGGCGGAGCGCGAGCGCACCTCCCGCTCCCGTTTCGCCCAGCGCTCGGTGCACCCCGAGGAGGTGGCCCGCGAGGTCACCTCGATCCGCCAGGCACTGGGTGGCACGGGCGAGATCAGCACGTTCGTACGGGAGTCACTGGGCGCCCTGAACGCCGTACTCCGCGGCGACGGCGAGGACTTCACGGCACAGGTCGGCGGTACACCGGCGGGGTTGCGGGACGCCATCGCGTCCACCGTCGGCGCGGAGATGGTCGAGAAGGACCGCGAGATCCCGTTCCGCAGCGACCCTGCCGTGACGCGCGGGGAGGCGGCGCTGGTCCGCACGGACCCGGTGGTGGGGGCGCTGGCGTCCCACGTTCTGAACGCCGCACTGGACACCCAGGCGGAGGGTGCCCGGCCCGCACGCCGCTGTGGGGTGATCACCACAGATGTGGTGAGTACCAGGACGACGCTGCTCCTGGTCCGCTACCGCTTCCACCTCACACTGCCGTCGAGGAACGGTGAGCGGCAACTGGTGGCGGAGGACGCGAGACTGCTGGCCTTCGAGGGCGCGCCAAGGAACGCGGCGTGGTTGCCGCAGGAGCGGGCGGCCGAGCTGCTGGACGCGACGGCGTCGGACAACACGGACCCGCACTTCGGCGAGCGGACGATGACCCGCATCCTGGATCAACTGCCGGATACCAACGCCCATTTGGAAACCTACGGCGAGGAACTGGCGGCCGAACTGCTCGCCGCCCACCGCCGGGTGCGCACCGCGGCCGGCGAGATCGTCCGCGGCCTGTCCGTCACGGCCCAGAAGCCGGCCGACGTCCTCGGCGTCTACGTCTACCTGCCCGCCACCACGTCCGTCCCCGCTGGAGCGTCCGCCTGATGTCCGCCACCGCCCGCAACCAGGCGTTCACCGCTGTCCACACGGTCGGGGGGCTGCTTCCCACCGACATGCTGCTCAGGATCTCGGAGGGCAAGGACGTCCCGGGTTCCAAGCCTGCCGACTACGGCCTGCCGTCGTCCCGTTCGGTACGGGACGAGGCGGAACGCAGCTGGGAGTATCTCAAGCCGCTATGGCGGGAGTTGCGCACGCGCCTGCCGGAGAACCGCGAGACGGGCGTCCCCGCGGCCGACCCAACAGGAGTCGCCGACACGGACTGGTTGGCGCCGTTCTGGCGTGAGCTGGGCTTCGGCCGGCTCACGGCGATCGGCCCGGCGGGCATCACGGCCGACTCCGACGCGGAGAAGAGGTTCCCGGTCTCCCACCGCTGGGGCCAGGCCCTGATCCACCAGACGGCGTGGAACTCCGACCTGGACAAGCGGCCGGGCGGGGCGGGTACGGTCCCGCCGCAGTCGATGCTCCAGGAGTGCCTGAACCGGACGGAAGCCCACCTGTGGGGCGCTCTGACCAACGGCCGCCAGGTCCGCCTCCTCCGCGACTCCAGCGCGCTCGCCACGGCGTCGTACGTCGAGTTCGACCTTGAGGCCATCTTCGACGGTGAGTTGTTCAGCGAGTTCGTGCTGCTGTACCGGCTGCTGCACGCGTCGCGGTTCGAGGTGGCGGAGGGGGCGCCGCCGTCGACGTGCTGGCTGGAGTCCTGGCGTACGGCGGCCATCGAGTCCGGCACCCGCGCGCTGGAGCACTACCGCGACGGCGTGCAGCAGGCTTTGGCCGCGCTCGGCACGGGTTTTCTACGCCACCCCGACAACACGACCCTGCGGGAGGATCTGGACCCGCCGGCGCTCCAGTCGGCGCTGCTGCGGCTGGTCTACCGGCTGATCTTCCTGTTCGTCGCGGAGGACCGCGGCGCCCTGCTGGACCCCGAGGCCGGCGAGCAGGCTCACGACCGCTACCACAAGTACTTCTCGACGGCCCGGCTGCGCGAGCGGTCGCAGCGCAGGCAGGGCACCGCGCACAGCGACCAGTACGCCGCCGTGCAGCTCGTGCTGGCCGCGCTGGGTGAGGAACAGGGAAGGCCGGAGCTGGGTCTGCCGGGGTTGGGCGGTCTGTTCAACGTCACGGAGGCGGATGCGCCCCTGCGGGACGCCCGGCTCTCCAATCGGTACTTCCTGGAGGCGGTACGGCATCTTGCGCGCGTCCGTGACGCCGACTCCGGACGCTGGCGGTCCGCCGACTACCGGCATATGGGCGCCGAGGAGTTGGGCTCCGTGTACGAGGCGCTGCTGGAGCTCGTGCCGAAGCACAGCGCGACGAAACGGACGTTCGAGCTGGTCGACCGGACGGGCAACGACCGTAAAAAGACGGGCAGTTACTACACTCCGTCGGCGCTGACCGAGACGCTGCTCGACTCGACGCTGAACCCGGTGATAGACGCCGCCGTTGCGCGGGGCGAGGAGCGGGCGCGGTCGGAGGGGCTTTCCGACCCCGCCGAGGCGATCGTCGAGGAGCTGCTGTCGCTGACGGTTTGCGACCCGGCTTGTGGATCCGGCCACTTCCTCGTCGGCTCCGCCCGGCGTATCGCCAAGCGGGTGGCGTCGGTGCGGGAGCGTCTCCCCGAGCCGACGGAGGACGTGGTGGGCGAGGCCATGCAGGAGGTCGTCGCGCGGTGTGTCTACGGAGTGGACCTCAACCCCATGGCGGTGGAGCTGGCCAAGGTGTCCCTATGGCTGGAGGCCATGAAGCCGGGGCGGCCGTTGGGGTTCCTGGACGCGCATATCAAGCATGGGAACGGGCTGATCGGTGCGACGCCGGCGCTGATGAAGGACGGCATCCCCAGTCGGGCGTTCAAGAAGACCGAGGGCGACGACGAGGCTTTCGCGAAGCGGCTGTTCAACGAGAACGAGCAGCAGCGGCAGGGCCAGGGGCTGCTGTTCGAGGCGGAGGAGAAGGAGCCTACGGTCGCCAACACGGCCTTCGGGACGGGGTTGCGCCGGATCACCTTCGCGCCCGGTCGAAGGCTGAAGGATGTGCGCCGCAAGGAAGAGGCGTACAAGGCGTGGTCGACGTCGGCGGAGTATCTGCGGGCGTTGCATCGCGCCGATGCGTGGTGTGCGGCGTTCGTGTGGGAGAAGCGGGAGGATGCGCCGCCGGCCATCACGCACCAGGTGTTCATGGGGCTTGAGGACCCGGAGGGGGATGCTGCTCCGCGGTCGACTCACGATGAGATCGTGCGGTTGCGGGACCAGTATGCGTTCTTCCATTGGCACTTGGAGTTTCCTGAGGTGTTCCTTGTGCCGGAGGGGGATTCCGGTTCGGGTACGCCTGTGTCGGGGGTTGATCCTGCGACGGGCTGGGCGGGGGGATTCTCGTGCGTGGTGGGGAATCCGCCGTGGGACAAGGTCGACTTCGAGGACAAGAAGTACTTCAGCGTCGTCGATCCGGAGATCGCGGCGATCTCCGGGACGGCTCGGCGGACGCGGATTGTGGAATGGGAGCGGGAACATCCGGCGGAGGGGGCGCGGTATCGGGAGGCGCGCCGCAAAGTGAAAGCAACCTTTCACTTTGCCGGGGACTCCGGGGTGTTCCCTCTATGCGCGCAGGGCCTGACAGTCAAGGGTGTCACCATGATCCAGACAGACACTCTCTTTGCTGAGCGAATGTCGAGCATTGTCGCGCCCACAGGTCGGTTCGGTGCGGTCCTCCCCACGGCAATCGCCACTGGCGCCGGCTCCCAGCACCTGTTCTCAAGCTTCACGCGGCGGGAAGCGCTGGTATCCCTCTACGATTTCGAAGTGCGGCGCGCCAAATCGGCAGCACTCCCGCGCGGAGGAAAGTGGTTCGATATCGATTCCAAGCAGTCGTTCTGCTTGCTATCTCTTACCGGACGCGCCTTGCGAGAAACGGCCGCTCGTTTCGGCTTCTCGCTCAGCGACATCACTGACCTCGATGATCCGAACCGCGTCTTCGCCCTGACCGCTGAAGACATCAACCTAATCAACCCCAACACCGGTACGCTTCCTAAGTTCCGTTCCCGACGCGATGCAGACCTGACGACAGGAATTTACCGACGTTTCCCTGTCCTATGGAACGAGGGACAGCGGAACGGAAATCCGTGGCTAATGGCGTTCAAGGCCACGTTCTTCCACACAACTGACGACTCCGACCTTTACCGTACGCGTGAGGAATTGGAGGACGCTGGTTGGAAGCTGGAAGGCAACATCTTCGTGCGGGGCGGCGAGCGCTTGCTACCGGTGTACGAGGCCAAGATGATCCACCTCTACGACCATCGCTGGAACTCCTTCACTGGAACCGGCAGTGAGGATCGTCGCCGCCTCGAATCCGCCGAGAAGCAGAACCCGAAGGCGCACGCGGATCCTCGCTATTGGGTGGCCGAGAACGGCCCAATCGCAACGATCCGGAAGGGTAAGGAGAGGGAGGAGCGTGGGGTCACCGAGCGCCTCTCCGAATTGGGCTGGGACTGCAACTGGCTGCTCGGCTGGCGAGACGTCACCTACTTCACCAACGAACGAACGGCCATCCCGGCTTTCCTTCCTCGCACGGCAGGAGTTGAGACGCTCCCACTGATGTTGCCCCGGGTTGCTGCCCCGCTGGTTGCCGCCCTTGTTGCGGCCCAGTCCTCCCTAGTCTTCGACTTCGTGAGCCGCCAGAAAATCAACGGTGCGCACATGAAGCTGTACACCTGGAGGCAGCTCCCCGTCCCCACCCCCACCACCCTCGAACCTCACCTCCCCTTCCTCCTTCCCCGCGTCCTCGAACTCGTCTATACCGCCTACGACATGACCCCCCTCGCCCGCGACCTGGGTGACGAGGGTGAGCCGTTCCGCTGGGACGAGCCTCGACGGGCACAATTGCGGGCCGAGTTGGACGCGTACTTCTTCCACCTTTACGGCGTCTCGGCCGAGGACACCGACTACATCCTGGAGGCGTTCCAGTCGGAGTCGGGCGGCCTCAAGAACAACGAGATCGGCAAGTTCGGCGAGTACCGGACCAAGCGGCTCGTCCTCACCGAGTACGACCGCATGGCCACCGCCGGCCTGAGCCTGGAGAAGCCCCTCGTGGACGGCGAGACCTACACCTCCCCGCTCACCCCACCCCCGGGCCACGGCCCGCGCCACCCCGCCTGACAGCTCGTCCCAGAGACAGGAGCTCCACGGACCATGAGCGACCCGCAGTACCCGCAACAGCCCGATCTGCTTCCCTCGGACTACGAGCTCGACGCCTGGCGTGCCATCCAGCAGTTCAGGGGCCGCCCACTGTCACGAGCGATGGCCAACGCTGGCGAGCACGTGGCCAACGGAGTCGGAAAACTCGGCACACGTGTCGCGAAGCAACTGGAGAACCACCCACGCGCGCAATCAGCGGTCGCAAAGGGTGCTCAGAAGGTCGGCGCCGGGGCTCGTGGAGCCGCCGACGCACTGCCTGACTGGAGCGGCACAGCCGTTCAGTCCATACGGCAGACCCTGGGGCGGGTCTCGCGAGCGGGACTCTCCTCGAAGCGTGTGGTGACGCTCCACAAGAAGCGCGGGCACGAGGTCGAGTCGCTCCGCGACCTGCGCCGCCTCGACCTCGAGCTGGTCGACGCTGTCCGTGGACGGAAGGCGAGCTGGTACTACCCGGCCGCCGCGGCACTCTCAGGAGCGGGTGCCGGGCTTGTGATCTCCGGAGGAGAACTTGTCCTCGCCGCCTCCGCCGGCGCCGCGGCTGCGCCCTCCGGAGGTGCGATCGCGGGGGCGTTCGCCGCAGATACGGCTGCGGTCCTCGGACTCGCGTCCCGTGCCGTCGGCCAGGTCTCGCTGTTCTACGGCTACGACCCCGAAGAGCCCGCCGAGAAGCTCTTCGTGATGTCTGTCGTGAACGTCGGAACGGCGAGTTCGGCCACCGCCAAGAACGCCGCGATGGCCGACATCTCACGGCTCACCCAGGCGCTCTTCCGCGGCAAGGCATGGGACGTCCTCAGCGACTCGGTCGTCACCAAGGTCTCCCAGCAGTTCGCGAAGGCCTTCGGCTTCCGTCTCACCAAAAAGGGGCTCGGCAAGGCCGTACCCGCATTCGGGATCGCCATCGGAGGCACCCTCAACTGGGCCACTCTGGAGGGGATCGTCGACGCCGCCGAGATGGCCTACCGGCGACGGTTCCTCCTGGAGAAGTACCCGCATCTCGCCGACGAGGAGGAACCGGGACCGTTCCTCGGCGACGACCCCGACGTACCGGACGACGCCGACGAGGAGATCAGCGTGCTCGCCGAGATCGTCGAGGCGGGCGGACCCGACCTCCACTGACCCCTCGTGTCCCAGCGGTGCGCGCCGTCACGTGACCGCTGGGACGAACGGGGCTCAGTCCGCCGCTGCGAACTCCATGAACTGCGACCACTCCGCACGCCCGATGGCGAATTGCAGGCGCGTCTCGCCCCTGGAGTCGCGTACAGGCACAGACTGTTCGGCTGTACCTCCGCCTTCACCCCACCCCCAGGGAGGGCCCCGCCGTCTCCCTGACCCAACCACCGCCCGCTTTTAAGCCAGGAGCCAGGATGGTCTCGCCCACCTCCGAGGAAGACACCCGCAAGGTTCAGACGGCGGTCATCGGTGAGGCCGAGTCGGACTGGCCGGTGTTCCTGCCGTACGACCATGACGACTTCGACCGGTTCATGCGAGGCCGGACCCGCGACGACTTCTACTGCGGCGTCCTGCTGGGCGGCTGCGGCAAGAAGTTGACCCCGAAGCGGTACACGGAGAAGAAGTGCCACTTCGCGCACCGGCCGCCCGTGCACTGCCGCCGCACGGAGACCGGTGAGGCCAGCGCCGACCATCTCTACATCGGGCAGGCGCTACGACGCTGGCTGCAGCGGCAGGGGTACCAGGACGTCGAGGTCACGTACCTGGACCCCGGCTCGGTCCACGGTGGAGCCGTCGAGGTCCGGTTCGGCCAGGGCCGGTCCCGGCTCATCCGGGTCCAGTTGGCCCGGCTCTCCCTCCGCGAGTGGCAGGAGACTCGCGAACGCCTCGCCGACCGGCACACCCACGTCCACTGGGCGTACGGACCCTACTGTGGGCTCTCGCACAACGAGGTGGACGCCGCCGGGCATGCCATCCGCATCTCCTGCCGCACCGAGGGCGAGACCCGCGAGGTGTACGTCGGCACGCAGTACCCGGACAACAGCCTCGCGTGGTCGGCCCTCACCGAGTGCCGTCTCTCGGACGAGGGGATCCTCACGCCCCGCCTCGACGCCGAACCGCCCGCGAGCAGCACCCCCGCTCCCGCCCCTGCGGCCCCTACGCCCGTGGCCTTCCCGCTGGCTCCGGGCACCATCGCCTTCACCGCAGCGACCGAGCTCCCAGCACCACACCCCGACCCGGACGGCACCGCCGTACGCCTCTACGAGGCCGACCTCCAGCCGCTCGGCTCGGCCGTCGTCCGGGCCCGGATCACCCTGCCGCACGCCCACCCCGCCCCTCCTCCTCACCAGCTGCACGTCATCTACTCCACAGCCCACCTGCTGCCTCTCACCGAAGCGGCCCCCTCCGAGCCCGCCTGGCTCATACGCGCCGATGGCGCCTCGCCCCTACCCCAGCAGACCGACTCCCGTTGGCCGGACCTGCGCCCGGCATCTCCGCAGCCCGAGCCGTCCCCGCCAACCCCCACGACGAGCGAACCGGCCACCTCTACACCCCACCCTTTCCCCCTTGATGAGGCCGAGACGATCCGCGTCTTCCGCTCAAGGCTCGGTGATGTCGCCCGTGCCCGCGGCCTCATCAACTGGGAGACGCTCGTCAGCCACGCGGGAGCGGCACCCGGCGACATCACTCCGGAGGAACGCGTCCGCCTGCTCATCGCTGTGGACCACCCCCGAGCGAACGCCAAGCCCGTACTCTCGGCGCTCGTCAAACCCGCCCTGGCCCCAGCCGCGCCCGCCCCGTACTTCACCGACGTCCTTGCCGGCCTCGGCTGGCGATCCGACCTGTCCGAGGCGAAGGTGGCGGAGATCTGGGAACGCGAGCGAAGGACCGCCTACGCCCTCGCCGCATCGGCCCCCGCAGCGCAACAGCCCTCGGCCGGACTGTCAGAGGCGAAGGCCGGTAACGCCCACGTGCTGAACGAGGCGCGGCTCGTGGCCCGGCTCCGCGAGCATCTGGAAGTCGTCGCCAAAGGACGCGGCATCATCAAGTGGTCGACCCTGCTCAAGAAGCAGCACATCTCGCCGTCCACGATGTCCAGTGAGGACTGCGTTCGGCTGCTGGCCGCAGTAGACAGGTCCTACGTTCCCGGGCGTCGGTTGTTGTCGGCCCTGGTGAAGGCGGACGGGCAGACTCCAGGGCCGGCCCCGTTCTTCGGCGACGTGCTGACGGAGTTGGGCTGGAAGCCCGACGCTGCCACCCCGACCGTAGAGGCAGCATGGCGGGCCGCCGTGGACAGGGCCTACGCGCGGGGCTCACAAGCCGTGCCCGTGGCCCGAATCGCTCCCGCCGAGGAGAACCGCGTGCTCTGGGGCAAGCTCGGAACCACCAAGGCAGCCGTGGTCGTGGCCGTTCGGCGGGCACTGATCGACGCCGCCCGCCGCCAGGTTTGTGTGGGCTGGCACACGCTCGCTGCTGCTGCCGGGCTCAAGCCGACGGACCTCACCGACCGAGCCAGGGAAGCGATCCTCGTAGCGGTCGACAGCCCGCCCACCTACGGGGTGTTGCTCTCCTCCCTCGTGGTCGCCTCGGAGCACACGCCTGTGCCGTACTTCGACGCCATCCTCAAACGCCTCGGACGGCCACACGGTCTGCGCCCCATCGAACTGGGCCAGCTCCGGAAGGCGGAACAGGCCCGAGCGTTCGCGGCATTCAATGCTGCCGCCGACACCGCCGAGTACCCGAAGGAGAGAACATGAGAACGAACCGTCGTCGCCTCGCGATCGGCATAGCCGCTACCGCAGCCGTCGTCACCCTGTCCGGCGCGGTGGGAGCGGTCGCCGGCGCCTATTTCGTCACGACCGGCCAGACCGGCGCGCGGGGCCCGGCGGGACCGGAAGGCACACGGGGACCGCAAGGGCCTCAGGGTGAGCAGGGGCTACAAGGTGAGCGCGGCCCCAAGGGTGACCAGGGAGAGCCCGGCGCCTCCGCTGAACCAGCCGCCCTCGGCATACCGGACGCCGGTTCGACGGGCCCCGACCTCTCTGGCGGCCTGCTCATCAGCTCCGGCACATGCCCGGTAGGAACCTCTCAGTGGGACACCATCTACGTGGGCCGCAACTCCGTCCTCGGGTCGCCGGGCGACGTAGACATGCGCGCGATGACGCTCTGCAAGATCTTCTGAGCGCCACCGCGCACACCGCTCGGCTCAGGCCCCCGCCACGAACCCCACAAAGCGCGCCCACTCCGCGCGCCCGACGGCGAAGTGCGGGCGCGTCACGTCCTTGGAGTCCCGTACGCAGATGGCCTGTTCGGTGACGGCGATCTCGATGCAGCTGTCACCCGAGCTGCCGCTGTAGCTGGACTTGAACCAGACGAGTTCCGTCTTGCTCATAGCTCTCCTCGAAGTCGCTCCAGCAGACCTCGCGAGTCCTTGGGGTTGAGGGCCTGCGAGCGCAGTGTGTCATAGCGCTGCTGGAGGACGCGCACCTCTTTGCGGTCGGAGATCAGCCGGCCGTTCTCCTGCCCTTCGGAGTACGCCAGCCGCCGCCCCTCGGGCGTCTCCAACAGCTGCACCGGACCGTCCATGCAGGCATGGAACTCGGCCTCGGTCGGCATGACCTGGAGCATCACGTTGTGGGGTGCCGTCAGCTCCAACACGAGGTCCAACTGTCCCCGCAACACCTCACGCCCCCCCAACCTGCGCCGGAAGACGGACTCCTCCACGATGAAGTGAAACGGGACCGTCGGCCGCTCGTGCAACATCTGCTGCCGCTCCAGCCGCGCCTCGATCTGGGCCTCCGTCTGCTCCTCGGTTAGCAGCGGGAGCCGGTTCTCGAACAGGGCCCGCGCATACCCCTCCGACTGCAACAACCCCGGCACCAGCCTGCACTCATACGTACACAGACTCACCGCCACCCGCTCCAGCCGAGCCCACTGCCGGAACCAGGCCGCCAGCCCCACATCCCCCCGCCCCCGAGTCACGTACTTCGACGACTTCCGCAAAGCCCCTGTGTTCCCGAGGAGTTCCTCCGACCGCACCACGTACGACTCGTCGGGCATCCTTCGTCCTAGCTCCACCGACTCCACGGTGTGCTTGGAGAAGCGCACCAGGTCCGCAAACTCGGCCCTGCTGTACCCCGCGTGCTCGCGCAGCGCCTGCTGGACGGCACCCCAGGTCCGCAGACTGTCCGAGGGGTCGGGCTCACGATCCTGCTCGCCGCCGGCCGACTCGCCGTCGCCACCGTCGGCCATGATGTCGATGCCGCCCGTCATACGCGGCCACCTCCCGTTCCGTACAGGCACCACGCGCTACTCATCGCCCCACGCCAGACAGCACCCAGCGTGACGGAAGACCTCGCGTACCGTCCACAGAATGTGTCCGTACGCTGACGCACCGTACGGGCGTCACTTCTGGAACGAGCCCCCACGCGCCCGCCACGGTGGCCCCATGAACGCACCCCTTCCCCAAGCCCCCAGCTCCGTGGCCACGTTCGCCCAGCTCCTGTCCTCCACCCGCCGAGGCGCCCGCCTCGCCCGCCTCCTCGCCACCACTCAGTTCCGCGACTGGGGCCTGCCACCCGACGTGACCGAGCGAGCCGAGCAGATCGTCGCCGAACTGGCCGCCAACGCAGCCCTGCACGGCCACGTCCAGGGCCGCGACTTCCGGCTCGCCCTCACCCTCGACACAGCGACCGGCGTTCTCCGCATCGCAGTCACCGACGCCAAGGGCGGGCAACTCCCCGTCGCACCAACCGACTCTGCCGCCGACAGCGAGTCGGGCCGCGGTCTGCTCATGGTCGACGCGCTGGCCGACCACTGGGGCACCGAACCGCATCCGCCGGGCGGCAAGACCGTTTGGGCCGAGGTGAGCCACCGGTCCCGCTGACAAGTTCCCGTCCACGTCCTGAAGGCCGAATACGACGCGGACCCCGGCGGCCGCGCGTCCAGCTTCTCCGTCCACCCGCTCCTCGTACCCCTCGTCAACGAACTGGGAGACGAGGACGAGTCGTGACCGCCGACCGGGTGTCTCACGGAACGTAAGGTGTCGGAGAAGCCGCGTTGTTACTCTCCGCGCCATGGCTCATGCAGCAGCGCGGCAGATGCGCTCTCCGATCCTCTCGATCCACCCGTACATTCCGGCGTTCGAGCAGCATGACAAGGTCATCTGTTCCATGGCCACGAGCGGCGAGTGCGACAGGAAGCTCGTGGCGGAAGTGCGCACGGAGTTCCGCGACGGCAGCGTCCATCACTGGCGCGTGTGCGGCGAGTGGCTGACCACGCACCCGTCAGCCATCGCCCACATCGAAGCAAACGGCTTCCAGGAGCCCGTCACTCCTTGACGGTTGCGCGTCCACTCGCCGCCGGGATGACGTTTACGCCAGCCGGTAGACCGCCTGGCCCGGCTCCGGCCTCACGATCAGACCGTCGTCGGCGAGCTCGCGCAGGTTGCGGCGCGCTTCCTTGCCCGCGGCTTCTTCGTCCGCCGGCCGGTATCCGGCGACCCTTAGGGCCAGTACGGCACGCTCCGTGTCCCAGCTGCCGCCCAGCGCCTGGATCACGGCGGCGAGTGCCTGCTTGTGCGTCAGCGGCTTCTCGGTCATGTCACCCTCCCCTTGAAAGAACGCCACAGCATGGCACGGGGCGGCAGGACTTCTGCCACCGGTACAGCGGACGCGGTCACGCAGACCCGATACGCGCTACACCCCCTGGGGCCACGGCCGTTCCGGCATCATGACCCCCATGACCGAGGGTGTGGGGATATGGGAAGCAGCGGCCCGGTTCGACCGGAGTGCTGCCGCCAAGGACGAAGCCGCCGCGGAACAGGAGCGCAAGCAGGTGCTGGCCCAGTTCCCCCTGGAGGAGTGGCCCAGGCTGCCCCTGGAGCGGTACGCATTGGGCCTGGAGCAGTTCGGGCCGGGGATGACGTACTGCCGGCTCATGGAGTTCGGTACCCAGTCCCTGGGCAGCATCAAGGGCGGCAGCGCCGCGAAACACATCATGTACCGCCACAACTCCGGTGAGTGGCGGCTGGCGGCGCCTCTGCGCGGGATGGAGCCCCAGGCTGCGTGGGAACGTCTTCGGGCCGAGTTTCTCCGGGCGTTGACCGCCGTGCCCGTGAGCGACTTCGCGGCCGTGGACGAACTCGAGATCCTTCGGTTCGGGCCCGCGCTGGTGACCAAAACTCTCGCCACCTACTACCCCGAGCACTTCCTCCCGGTCTACTCCGCGGGGCACCTGCGGAAGTTCCTCGCCCTGCTGGGCGGCACGTCGGGCGCCGACTCACCGACCTGGCGCAGTAACCGGCAGCTCCTCGAACTCGTGCGGTCGCGGCCGGAGTTCGCGGGCTGGTCCGGGTACGAGGTGATGACCTTCCTCTACCAGGACTTCGACCCTCGTCCCCAGACGCGCACGATCTGGAAGATCGCCCCCGGTGAGCGTGGACGCCTGTGGGAGGAGTGCCGTGACGGCGGTTTCATCTGCGTGGGGTGGGACGAGCTTCGCGATCTGGGTGAGTATCAGACCGACATCGAGCTGAAGGAAGCCCTCGACGCCAACTGGCCTCGTGGCAGCGGTCGTAGTCTCACCACCGCGCGCAGACTCCTCGCCTTCCGGGACCTGGAGGCCGGAGACCGGGTGGTGGCCAACCGTGGGATGGACGAGGTGCTCGCCACGGGTACCGTCACCGGGGGATATCGGTTCGATCCCGAACGGCCGGAGTTCCGGCATGTGGTCCCGGTCGACTGGGACGTCTCCCACGCGCAGAAACTGTCAGGACCCCAGCACGGCTGGCGGTCCACGTTCGCCAAGGTCGACCCGACGCTCTTCTCCAAGCTCACCGCACATCGGGCAGCCGGCTCTCCCGCGCAAGCGGCGCCGTCGTCCACCGATCTGGCGCCCGAGGACGTGCGGGCCGTACTGGACGCGCTGGAACGGAAGGGGCAGGTGATCCTCCATGGACCTCCCGGCACCGGCAAAACCCGGCTCGCGCTCAGTGCCGCCCTCTTCATGGCCGGCCGCGCGGACGCGATCAACACCGACCCGGCCCGACGTTCCGCGGCCCAGGCCGAGATGCTGGGCGGCGAGCAGGTCCATCTCGTGACCTTCCATCCCTCCTACGGCTACGAGGACTTCGTCGAGGGCTTCAAACCGGATCTGAGCGCCACCGGCCCCGGGCTCACACTCGCCCTCACCGACGGGGCTTTCCATACCCTATGTGACCGGGCCTCGGCACATCCCGAGCAGACGTACCTCCTGATCATCGACGAGATCAACCGCGGTGACCTGCCCCGGATCTTCGGTGAGTTGATCACGCTTCTCGAACTCGACAAGCGCGGCCTGCCCCTCACCCTGTCCGTCAGCGGTCGGCGCTTCTCCGTGCCGCCGAACATCCGGATCATCGGCACGATGAACACCGCCGACCGGAGCATCAGCCACCTCGACGCGGCCGTACGCCGCCGCTTCGCCTTCGTTTCCGTCGGGCCTGACCCGGACGCCGTATCCGGCACGGTCGGCCCGCTGGACCTGGCGGAGTTCTTCGAGTCCCTCAACACCCGCATCACCCGCCACCTCGACGCCGACCACCAGATAGGACACGCCTACCTGCTGCGTGACGGCGCGCCGATCGCCACGGAGGACGACCTCGCCGCGGCCTTCCACCACGAGGTGATCCCGCTGTTGGAGGACTATTGCCTCGCCCGCGCCGACCTGCTCCACCGCATCCTCGGCAGCCTGGTCGACGCGGACACTGGTCGCACGGCGCTCATGTCTCCTCAGGACCTCGCCACGGCCCTGGCCGCCGAGTTCAGCGGCGGTCAGCCGAGTCCTGATGCCTGAGCGCACTGAGGTCCACCTCGGCGAGTACGAGTCCGTTCCGCTGGACATCGCACAGCTCACGTCCCGGGACGTCGATCGCCTGCACGCCCTTCAGGCAGGGGGTCACCTCACCCTGCGCCCCGACCGCTCCGGATGGCGGCTGCGGGCGGACTCGAGCGTCGGCGTCCTGATCCTCGACCGCGTCCGCATCGTGATCGAGCCCAAGTTCGCCATCCCGGGCGACCGGCTCATGGGCTGGCTCGCCTACGCCCTGGACGCGCCCACTCCCGTCCGGACGACGTCACGACGCTGGGCCACCGGCCCGGAAGGCTACGCCGACCTCGTGGCAGCGGCCCTCCTGGAGCAGTGCGAGCAGCTGGTGCGCGAGGGGCTGCGCCGCGACTACGTCCGTCACCAGAGCGTGGAACCGGTGCTGCGGGGGCGACTGGACTTCGCCGCCCAGGTCACGCGTCGGTACGGACAACTGGACCAGCTGCACATACGCACCTTCGACCGTGAGACCGACATCTGGGACAACCGCGTCCTGGGGACCGCCCTGAGTGTCGCGCTCAAGCTGACGGTCGGCTCTGGGCTGGCTCGCGACCTGCACGGGATCGCCGGCGCGTTTCCGCGGGCCGCCACCCCGGACGCGGCACTGCGCGCCCTGGACCGCATCAGGTACACGCGCCTGAACGCCCGCTACCGTCCCGCGCACACCTGGGCACGCCTGCTGCTGCGCGGTGGAGGCGTCACCGAACTGCTCACCGACCTGGGCAGCACGGCGGACGGCCTCCTGCTGCCCATGCCCGCGCTCTGGGAAGCCGTAGTACGACGCCTCGGCGCCGAGGCCGCCGCCCCGTGCGGCGGACACGCCGTCCCCAGCAGCGGCGAGACGGGCATCACCGTCCGCGGGGACCTCGGCAACACCTCGACCTTCCGCCCCGACCTGCTCCTGAGCCTCGCGACGCCTGACCGGCCTCACCGCGCACTGC
This sequence comes from Streptomyces sp. LS-MS-L19, assembly GCF_058382285.1. Taxonomy (NCBI): domain Bacteria; kingdom Bacillati; phylum Actinomycetota; class Actinomycetes; order Kitasatosporales; family Streptomycetaceae; genus Streptomyces; species Streptomyces sp. LS-MS-L19. Next base: position 2,863,713 of record NZ_JBYCLL010000001.1, read on the forward strand.
TGCCCGTGGACGCCAAGTACAAGCGCTACGACCGCCACGGCGTCAGCGCCGCCGACATCCATCAACTCCTCACCTACAGCGCCGGCTACGCCCCCGCAGACGCTCCCACCGCGGTGATCGTCCATCCCCAGCCGGGCGGCCATGCCCATCGTGTCCTGCGGATCGACGGCTCGCAGGGCAGGCTCGGCACCGTTCACGTCATCGGCGTCGACACCCACACGCCCCCTCGACGAGCGGCCGCGTGGCTCACCGAGCGGGTCGCATCGGTCTGCGGACCATCGTCGCACTGAGCGGCGGACACGAGCAGTGACGTCCGCCGCAGCGCCGTCACCCGTTCCAGACGATGTTGCAGATGCGGCTGCCAGCCGTCAGATCGACCCACAGAGCGTCCGCGGCACCCAGGGGGATCAGGCCGTCCGCGCGACCGGGCGTGACACGCTCTGACATACCGACAAGCTACCGGCGCCGACGCCGCAGCGGGTCGGCGAGCGCTTCGGGCAGCCGGGCACCCACATGCAACTCGACGGCGCCAGCGCGCAGTTCGACTTCCGGATGGTGGCACCCACCACGCTTCATGCGGCCGGGAGCGGCTCCCAGGACGGCCCGTGGACGGCGCCCCCGCGCAGGTGCCGTCGTGCCCATCCAGTCAGTGGTGCACCTTTGAGCAGGCTTCACGTACCCCCTTCGCCTTGGTTGACCGGCGGTCTCGGCGCACCCCTGGGCCCGGTCAGGAGGCTCTCGATTTCCCGCATTGACCGGCGCCCGTCACATGCACACTGACCAGCGAACGCCCCATGAAATAGAGCTACTTCCGCACGAATGCCCGTTGCCGTACATTTGCCGCAGCCCACGGGCCATCGTTTACGAACGCACGCCCGACGGGCCGTTGCACTCCGGGAGTTAGTCGTGATCACCCTGACACCGACCGAACGCGACATCCACCGCGTCCTCAGCGCCCGCGCGCGTGAGGCCGATGCGGCAAAGCCGCGCGAGGCGTGTCTGACGTACAAGGAACTGGGGCTGCTGATCGACCCCGAGGGTTTCAACACCGGAATGAGCCGGCCGCCTTTCCGCACTCTCTTCCCCGCGCTGGGGCGCGTCAGCAGGTACGAGGTGGAGCACGGCCGACCCATGCTGTCCGCCCTGGTCGTGTCGCAGGACTCCCGCGTGCCCGGCCCGGGGTTCGTGGAACTGGCCCGGGATCTGCACCTCCCGATGAACGATCCGGACACGTACTGGGACGATGAACTCACCGAGCTCGTCCGCTTCTGGTCCGATCACGACCCCGTGCTGCTCCTTGATGCCGCCGTCGACCGGCTCATGAACGAACTCGGCGCAATCAAGGCGGCTGTTCAGCGCCTCGGTGAAGCCTGACGCAGGCCGCCGGCACTTCTGCCTGCCGTACCCGATCCCCCTACCACGTACCACTCTCGCGGAGTCCAGCCAGTGCGTCCTGCTCGTTGCGCCGTCACCACCTCACTACTGATCCTCTCGGCGCTCACGCTCGTCGGCTGCGGAAGCGATGACGACTCCGCTGCAGCGGCCCCCTCGTCGACCGCCACGGCGGCCAGCGCGCAGCCGTCTGCGGCGGACGATGCTGAATCCGCCGAGGCTGCGGGGGCTGCTGCGGAGGAGGACGACGACGACACGTCGGTCGTCGACTTCCTGCGCGCCGCCGGTGTCGGTGACGACCTGGTGAACCAGCTCGGCGAGGTCGGCGACGCCAACGGTTACGGTCTCGGCGAGGACGTGGCGACGGACCTGGAGTCCCGGCGACGGCTGGCGACCACGCAGGTCGAGACCTGCCGCAACGTTGCGGTGGGGCACCGTACTTGGGAAGGCATTCAGGCGTCGGACATGAGCGCCGGAGCCTCCGAGGGGCAGGCTGCCGCGATGGCGGACTTCCTCCGGACCGAGTTCTGCCCGCATGTCTCCCCCTACAAGGAGGCCGCGCTGCCGAAGCAGACCCTGAGCGGGGCAGCCCAGGATGCCCACGGTGGCCGGGGGCTGGCCTCCCCACTGTCGTGGTGGGACGCGCGTTATCCGCGTGTCTCCTGGTCCAAGGCCTGCGCACGCCAGACAGGACAGCCGCTTGGCGACCCGGTCGCCTACCGGCTTGCCGAGGACGCGGTCGTATGCGCCACGGTCCCACCGGCCAAGAGCCTCAAAAAGCACCTCATCAGCGTGGACATCGTCTTCGCCTCTCCGGTCGGCGAAGCTCGGGCACGGGACGCCGTGCTCACCCTCCTCCCCTCGGATGCCACGCCGGACGAGGAGACCGAGGGCACCAACGCCGACTGGTCCTACCTGGAAGGCGGGTGCCTGAACATCAACTTCAGGTCGGACCGGCTCAAGGACGTCGCGGCCGAGGTCGAGAAGGACGCCGAACCGTGGGCCAGCGCCCTCTACTACTCCGACGGCGCGACCTCCGACGGTGCCGTGGGCGCCTACACCGGCAAGATCAAGCAGATCCTGCTCTCCACCGACAAGAACGAACCGGGCCGCACCGGCGACCTGACCTGCTGACCGTCACTGCGCGCAGGTCGCCGTGCAGGGCCTCCTCGATCACGTGCGCTTCCCCCTCAGCGCAACAGATCCGCCGCTCGGCGCGGAATCCTTCGCAGGCGGCGCCCGGCCTGCCCGTGCAGCCGTCGAGCGGATCTGTCCGGGTGGCTGAGCACGGATCGAGGCCCTCAACTCGGGTGCCCACCCGCCTCTGCCGACCGTCGACGACCGTAAGGATCTCGTCGGCCGGACCAAGGCGCTCGTGGCGGCGATCCGGAGCAGTTCTGGGACCCAGAGCACCGGGGGCGCCCGATGCGCCCGTCCCCTGAGGCCCTGGTGACCGCCGCCGCCCGCCTCCTTCTGATCACCACCGGCACCGTGACCACCCTCCCCCGGCCTTCGCGCCCGTGCCGCCGCGGGCCTGCTCCGCATGGCGCTCGACCAGGCCCTGGACTCCTAGTGGCAGCGGGTCACTCCCTCGATGACGCGAGTCGGCAAGCATCGCATGCTGTGCCTGGAGTGGTACGCGGGCGGGACAGCTGTTCGGCAGCGGCAACCGCCCCTGAAGACCGCGCGGATGAGCCACGTCCCCCCGTGCGCAGCCCGCGCCCCCTCGCAGGTACCCGACGAAGCCCCCCCTCGTCAGCGAAGCCACACCAGTACCGGCCGCCTGGGCAGCCGGTACCGCGTCACGCGATGTCAAACCGGTGTCATGCGTGGAGCGCCACACATTCCCGCAGCAACGGCTCCAGCCGCAGCTGGCCGTGCTCGCGGTCGAAGACCTGAAGTGCGTCGAGGCAGGTGACGATCCAGCGGGCCTCGTCCTCGTCCTCGATCCGGGCCGCGGTCATGGCCACAGCGGTCACCGCGCTCTCCAGGTCGAACAGGTCCTCCTTGAACTCGGCTGCGAGTGCCTGGTAGCCCGTCGCGAGCATCGGATCCGTGTACAGGCCGGTCGCCTCGGCGAAGGAGCGTGCCTCAGCCCGGTCCGTGCGCAGGCCGGCCAAACGGCGCAACACCTCGTCGGGGTCGCCCAGCTCGCCGTGCAGACGATGAGCCCGATCGACCAGGAGGGGCCAGCCGCCGGTCAGTTCGTGGAGGCGATCCAGGCGGTCCTCCGTGTGGAACATCTCGACGCGCTGGGCCCAGCCGCGCAGGCTGCGTCGGTCGTGTCGGCGCAGCACGACGGGGGCGGCCTTGGTGGGTTCAGTCCCTGTCAACAGGGGCTGCCACAGAGCCAGTTGGGTGGGGTCGGTGACGAGGACGACCGCGCGGGTGACGCCCGGCGTGCCGGGCAGCTGCGTCTCGGCCTGGTCGACGGCCTCCCGGCAGGCTTCCGGGCGTGCCGGGTAGTTGGCGAAGTCGCTGATGACGACCCGCCGTTCACGCGGCACTCCGCCGGTGAGTTCCTGCCGGTAGACACGTGCGTTGCCGACGGGCGGCAGCTTCCAGTCGGCGATGCGTCCGGCGACCCTGCGCAGGGTGTCGCCGACGTCGGTGACGCCGGTCGCGGCGGTGCCGAGGACGACCCTCGTCTGGTTGGTCCGCTCGCCGAGCAGGTCGTCGAGCTGGGTGATCGTGAGCGGAGCCGGGCGGCCGTCGGGCAGTTCGGGACGGCCCTCCTGCACGATGCTCTCCTGGAGCTCGCAGTCCTGCTCGGCCCTGAGCAGACGGGCTTCCACCTCGTGGGAGCCGCCGATCATGCGCAGGGCGCTGGGACCGCGCAGGTGCCAGCCCAGACCGTCGTGGTTCGGGGCTAGGATGCCGAGGCCGACCATCTCGGAGAGGTAGGCGCGGAAGCCCTCGGTGTCGAGCTGTTCGAAGCCCTTGCGCCAATACGTCTCGCACTCCTCGCGCAGTTCGGTGTCGCTCAGCCGCACTTCCAGGCCACGGTGGCGGGCGTGATAGGCCAGCACGTTGGCGATCACGTCGTAACGGTGGTCGAGGCTCAGTGTGTCCTTGAAGGCCGCCGAGATGCTGTCCCTGAGGCCGGTGTCCGACTCCACGACCTCGATGTCGGCGAGCTCCACCGCGTACGGGGGTTCTTTGGGTCCCTCGGGTCCGCGCCGCGCCCGCTTGCGGTGCATCACCTCGACCAGCCGGTGTCCGAACATCTGGAGCAGGAAAGGCTGGTAGGAGCAGTAGCCGAGCACCCGGTTGACGAGGTCCAGGTCCAGGAACTCGAAGCCGAGCGCCCGCATCGGCTCGACCAGCAGCTCGGCGGCGAACTGGGGGGCGAGCGGGCCGATCACCTTGGGCGTCTGCGCGAGATGGCCGAACGGCCCGTTGCTCGCGAGCTTGGAGAACCGCTGCACGGAGTGCAGGCCGGCGAAGACGACCTTGGCGCGGTCCTTGGTGTCGTCCCCGAGACCCTTGAGCTTCTTGGTCTGGTTGAAACGAGGGGCATCCGCCTCGAAGAACTGGTCGCACTCGTCGAGCAGGATCAGCAGACGGCGACGCGAGTCTCCTTCGGTCCAGGCCTGGATGCCCGCACGCACCCGTTCGGAGATGTCCTTGGCGGGCCTGCGCCCCTGGGGACGGTTCAGCACCTGCGCCTCGGTCAGCTTCCTGTCCAGCACGCTCCACAGGGCCTCCGGCCCGAGCGAGCTGCCCTTTCCGATGTTCTCCTGGTCGAGGTTCACGTACACCGTCTGGTAGTAGCCGGGGCGCTGCTCCATGAACCTGTCCCCGGCGTCCGCGAGCAGAGCCGACTTGCCGAGGCCCCGGCCGCCGAAGATGACCTGGGTGCCCCGCGGGTCGAGGATGCTCTTGCGTTCGGCGTCACGGCCGTAGAACATCTCGCTACCGATCCGGCCGCGCTTCTCCCTGATGTACGGGTTGACACCGGAGAACGGCAACAGGATCTGCGTGGCGGTGCTGACCTGTCGGTTGCCGTGGGCCGCGAGATAGGCGAGGGCGGCGTCGTCCACCACCAGCAGCGGCTGCGACAACCGTCCCGAGCCGACGGCCAGTTCGACGCGGGCCTCGCGGCTGAGCGTGCCGAAGTAGACGACGAGGAGACCCGTTCCGCTGGTGTCGCGCTCCGCCCAGCTCATCACGACCTTGGCGGGCGGCCGACCCCACACCAGCATCACCCGGAGGTTGCCGCCCTGCTCCCTGATCTGCGAGCCGAACGCCGGTGCCTTCGCCCTGCCGTTGATCGCCACTTCGGTCGCTTCGAAGAGCCGGTACTCGCGCCGGTGCTGGGACCGCTCGTCGAGCGGCCTGGCGCTCTTGGCGTCGTAGCCGAGGAGCTTGAGGAGCGGCGGCACCCTCCGCGTGTAGGCGACGTGGAGCCGGTCTTTCGGCTCGGTGGTGCCCATCAGCCGCCACTCGTCGAGGGCATCGGCCGCCAGCGCGGCCTCGTCGGTGGACAGGGCGCTGTAGTCCAGAACGGGGATGGCCGGGTGTGTGCCACAGGACCGTACGAGGTCGACGAGGCCGCGGTCGATGCCCCCGCGCAGGCCGTCGGGCACGGCCGGGAAGAACTCGGCCAGATACGACTCACCGTTCTCGATCTCCGGGACGTCTTCGCCGATCTCCAGGAAGTAGACGAGGTCGGCGGCGGTGGCCAGGTCATTGGTCTCCAGGCGCCGCAGCACCTGGGCCCGCTGGTCCGGGGTTGAGTCCAGGACGTCGAGCCTGGCCCGGATCCGATCGGCCGCCTCCCGCCGGAAGTCCGGCAAGCTGCTCCGTACGGTGTCGAGTCCACGCCGGACGGCGACCAGGTCGTGCGTGTCCGCGCCGTCGAGTCGCTCGCGGGCGTCGGCCAGCAGCTCCTGCAGACGCAGATCCTGGTCGTCGGTCACGGCGCCGTCGGCCTGCGCGCGGTGCAGTTCGGCTACGAGTTCGTCGTGCGCCTTCCGCAGTTCTGTGCGCCGTACGGCCTCCCGCTCCTCGATCTCGGCGAGCTGGGGCGGCGTGAACTCCTTGGCCTGCGCGGCGGGCAGCATGCCACGTCCAGCCAGCTCGACGATGGTGCGGGCCGCGGCGAAGGCATCGTGGTCCAGCCGCTCGGTGAGGGCGTCCTGCCAGCTTCGGTCGACCGCCGTGAGCAGCTGGTCGGGCGACGGCCGCTCCTCCAAGGTGTCGCACACCTTCAGCAGCTCCACGTCCAGCACACGCTCAGGGGCGAGCGAACCGCCCGTGCGCATGGTCGCGGTGTCCCCGGTCAGCAGGGCGAACAGCTCCTCCATAGAGGCGCGTGCCGCCCATGCCGTAGCGGCGGCGAGGGCACCCGAGCGCCGGGCCAGCCGTTCGAGTTCACCGAGTACGGCCTCCCTGGCGTCCAACAGGGACTGGCGCAGCGAGGAGATCTCCTGGACCGCCCGGTTGCGGTCGGACCGGTCGCCGCGGCGGGTGCCGTCGACCACCAGACACCACTCCTTGGCCAGGCCGACGGCGCGCTCCACGAGATGCACCAGGTCCTGTCGCCCGGCGCCCTGAAGAGGTTTGCCGCTGGGTGAGCGGTGCTTGCGGTCCATGCGGTCGATCTCGTTGTTGACCTCGGCCAGTTTCGACAGGCGTTCGGTCTGCTCCCGCACGTGCCGGATCGCGTCACGGCGGTCGTGGACCACAGTCATGAGCAACGATCCGAGCATCCCGTCATCCGGGTTCAGCCATCGCTTGGCGATCTCCGTTGCCCGCGCGAACCGCAGCCTCTGTGGCGTGAGCAGGGCGTTGCAATGCTCACGCAACTCCCGCAGCCTCGCATCCCGCTCGGCGTCGTCGGCGATGACGACCAGCGGTGAGGCGAACAGTGCACCGCTGAGCGCACGGTCGGCCACGGCGGTCGCCATCTCGCCGAGACGGTCCGGGAGTCTGGGCACGAGCGCCTTGAGCTGAGCGCCCGCAAGATGATCGCCGGTGATCAGAGCGGTACGCAGCAGGGCGGGCAGCAGCAGGAGCTCGCCGCACTCCGTGTCGCGGCCCGCGTATCCGTCGTAGCTCTGCAGCAGGTCCGTGGTCAATCGGGCGCCCTGGCTGTCGCCGGAGGTCAGTAACGCGGCGGCACCGGCCAGGCGGAGCGCCGCCACTTGTGGTTCGGGGTGGTCGCCGGCACGCGCCACATGATGGGCGAGTCCGAAGCGCCGCTCGACGACCAGCCGCACCAGCGCCCGCTCGGTGACGTCCTCGACAGTGGCCTCGTCCTCTCCTGCCTTGTCGTCGTTCGCGGAAGTGGCCGCGGTGGGGGCCGTTTCCGGAGTGGGGACCTGCACGGGTTCGGGCGTGACTTCGGCGGCCGAAGGTGGGGGCGGCGCCGGGGAGCCGACAGCGGGTGTCGGAGCCGGTGCGTCATCGGCGCCAGGAGGACCGGCAACCGCCGGCGCCGCCGCGGGGGCTTCCGGTTCGGGAGCGGGCGCAGGCTCCTGGGTGAGGGCGGCGACTGTCACGTCCGCCGCGTTCTGGGCTGCGTCAGGCTCCGTGGCACCTGCCTCCGGTTGAGCAAGCTCCAGTTCAGGGGCCATGACGGCCGCCATCGCACACGCGGGCAGCACCCGCGCGACCTGTTCCTGCAACACCAGGATCTCCGCCGCGGCGTCCGCCTGCCGCCCCAGCCGAATGAGCCGGGTCAGGGCCACGAGGGCGGCGCTCTCGTCCCGTTGCCTCTGCTCCCACACCGGTGCGTCCAACAGGCGGCGGGTCACGTCTCGCACGGCCTCGGTGGCTGCGGCGGCGGGGCTGTCCGGTCGGCATACGACATCCAGCAGTTCCCGCAGGTTCTCACGTGCCCGGACGTCATGTTCGTGCGTCACCCGGTACGCGCTCGCGGCGCGTGTCATGTCCTCGAGACGGCGCGGCACCCCCACGATCCCGGCCGCGCGGAACACCGCCTCGGCTCGGTCGAACGTGTCGCCGAGCACGGTCAGCGGCGCCAGGTCCTCGTCCTGCGGAGGGCATCCGTCGGCGACCAGGGCTGTCACCTTCTCCGAGGTCTCACGGGCGCGGACGAGGGCCGACTCCAGCTCTCGGCAGACCACGTCGAGCTCCGCCAACCCGTCTGCCTGGGTGCCCTCTGCCGCTTTTCCGGACTCGTCGTCCGAGACGGGATCGGGCGGCGTCTCTCGCTCCTCCGACACGCCGGGCTCGAAGCCGGGGTACGCCGCCACGATCGACCGAGCCACGTCACCGACAGCAGCGAATCGCGCCGCCTCGTCATCATCGGCGGCTCCGGCGAACCAGTCCTGGTCTGCTGCCCAGGCAAGGACGTGGGCGTCGCCGACGGAGGCGTTGCTCCACGCGAAGACCGTGGCCCGGACCAACGGCTCGCCCCACCGGGAAACCGGGTCGGACACGGCTTCGCCGTCCTGAGCGAACACGAACCGGCCGACCTGGTTCATCACGATGTGGGTGAGTCCTTTGACCCCGCAGGTGCAGGTGTGCTGCCGTGCCTCGCGTTGCAGCCTCCCCAACACGTCCGCGCAGAGGGCCTTGCTCGCCCGTCGAGGGGCCGCGATGCGGATGCCCAGGCTGCCGAGAAGATCCTGCCTGTCCCTGGGCGACAGAGAGTTGAAGGCGAGTTCCACCGCGTTGACCGTGAGGTCGTTCAGAGCGGTTACGGCCGGGTGCGTCAGGGCGTTGAGCGCATCAGCCAATCCTTCGAGTTCCTCGGCCGAGACGCTCGACGGGGACAACGGCGGCCCGGTGACGACGCGGTAGCGGTCCTGCATGTGCACGTACTCCGTTTCTGTGGCTGTTCCAAGGACGGTCACGCGCGGGAGGTCCGCGGCCGGATCAATGACCGCGCGTGTGCTCGGTGACGAACGTGTAGCCGAAGGGCAGCTCCCAGCCATCCGCCTTGCCGAGCCTGCGGCAGTGGTCGCGAAAGGCCGCTCTCTGGACCTCGCTGGGCGAGCATCCCGGTCGCAGGCGGCGCAGATGACCGGGGACGAACTGGATGCCGGGCAGTCCGGCACCGCCCGGTTCCGTGCCGCCCCAAGGGCGTATCACCCGTCGCCGGACCGGGCGGTATCCGATGAGGGGGATGACCGGCTGCTGTTCTCGTGCCGGGTAGTGCGGCTGGCCCCAGGCGTCCCGGCTACCGAGGGCCGGTTCCAGAACCCGCTCCGCGAACAGTTCGTCGACCGCCGATTCCAGGGCGGCGGCCTGTGACGGTGCCGGCCGGCGCCCGTAGACCGCGCTCGGCAGGACCGAACGGTCCAACAGGGCATGGCCGTCCAGCGTGAGCAGCCCGCATCGACGCACGGTGCGCATCACCAGTTGCCGGGGCCCGAGGCCGACCGCGCTGTCACCATGGCGGCCGCTGCCGGGAACGTCCTCCCGTGTCAGTACACGAGTGTCGTAGCAGTGGTTGGTCTCACGGTCGCCGACCCGCACGCGCTCCTTGAGACGCATCGTCGCCACACGGATCACGGTGTCGCCGAGGACCCAGCGAATCTCTAGCATCAGGCCGGGAAAGAACCCCTGAGGCCAGAGGATGCCGGTCACCCGGTCCATGTCGTCGCCGAGTTCGACGGTGACATCCTGCACCGCCTCCTTCTCGTCCGACATCTCGCCGACGTGGTCGAGTTCGAGGCGCAGAGTGGAGCGCCGGCCGTACGACCGGCGAAGTTCTCGTACGACGTCCGGGTGCAGAGGGAACCAGCCGTCGATGAGGTGAGCCAGCCGTAAGGGTGCCCGCCAGACGACGCCGTTCGCATCACTCCGCAGAAGTTCGCTGGGACCGAGAGCGGCTTCGTCGGCGAGTGGCAGGTCGATCGGGTCCAGTTCCGCTTCCGGCTCCGGCTCCGGTTGCGCGGGCAGGGTGGACGCCCAGCCGTGTCCGGCCGGAGCCAGCGGATCTCCAGGGGGTTCCGCGTCACCAGGGTGATGGGACCGCCACACGCCTCCGCTCTCGAAGGCGTCGTCGAGCGTGACGCGGGAGCCGTTCGCGAACAGGCCCTGGTCACTGTCCCGTTGGACCACATCGGCGAGCGCCACGTTCGCCCGACACACCGCGGCGGCGTACCCCACTCCCATGAGCTGTTCCGCGGCCCCGGGAAATCCGCGAAGCCTCGGCCCGACCGCTGTGTACACGGAGACCGGCGAGATGAGCCCGTGACGCCGTTTCGCCGGGACGGCCGCGTGTTCCACCGCTGCCGCGAGGGACTTGAGATCGTCTCCGCCCAGCGGTCCGGTGTCGCGCCAGCATTCCGCGAGCGAGGTGCGGGTCATGGCGTAGTGACCCCAAGTGCGTAACTCCTCGCTGGAGTTGAGGACACCACGTACCGTGTCGAGAAGGCCGAGCAACCCCGACCGCAGGTCCTCGTCGCGGGTTCCGCCGACCAGCTCGGCGAGGGAGACGGGCACGAACGGGCTGAGCAGCTGCTCCCGTGCCGTCGTCAGGAGATGGTCCGCGTACGCCGCGAGATCGTCGCGTCCGGCGCCCTCCGCGGACGGGTAGCACACGTCGACAACGACATGACCGTCCGCGTTGATCCAGCGCCGACGCGTGCGTAACCGGTGGAGCTGGGCCGGCGACAGGCTCAGGGCCGGCCCGAAGGCGTGGACGTCTGGAACCAGCAGCTCCCTGCGCCGCGGGGTGGAGCCGCTTCCTGGCTCGCCCGGCCCTGCGGCACCCGCAGGCGCTCCCGACACCCAGGCTGGTACGTCACCGTGCGCGCTCACCTCCGGGTGGGCGCCTTCCCGATAGACGATCTCGGCGTAGAGCGGATCCGACCCGGTGGCGACACACACCATCGCGCCGACCGGCAGCACGGGAGCGCACTCACCGAAGGTGATCACGGGGAAGTCGTCGAGGTGCAGCGGGCTGCCGCCGTATCCCTCGCCGCCGAGGTCGTACCCGAAGTACACGGCATTGAAGGCGACCGCGGTGTGCACCGGCGCGGGGCGGGCTGCGACAACGGCTCCGAGGTAGCGCCGGAGTCGCTCGCGTTCCTGCTCGGGGACCGCGTCGTGCCCCATGGTCATGGCGGGAGTCAGCAGGGCCTGATCACCGTATGGATCGGGCACCCCCGTTTCCCCGTCGTCGCCAGCCGTTCCCGGCACATACGAGTCCCCACCCATGACACCTCCGCCGCACCACGACCCGCCCCGGCTCACCTGCGGTGATTCCGCAGACTATGCCGACACATGGCGTGCCTGTGGCACTTTCATCACTTTGCGTTCGTTGACAGTCACTCCGGTCTGCCCCCATGAGCATCGACCTGAACCGTGCGCACGACTGAAGGTAACGCTGGCTCGTTGACATCGTCAACAGACGTTAGGACATACATTCGTTGACATCGCTAACGCCCACTCGCCATACTGATGAGGCAACCCACCGTCAGCTCGCCGACCAGGGGACACGAAGATGACCACCGCAGGCCTGGACACCCAGCCCAGCGCGACCACGTACGAGCTGGGCGACCTCGTGGCCCAGGCCTGGAACGGCAGGATCCACGTTCCGCACTTCCAGCGCGACTTCCGCTGGGGCACCACCGATGTACTCCGTCTCTTCGACAGCATCGTCAAGGGCTACCCCATCGGGAATCTGCTCCTCTGGGTCCGCAAGACGCCTGCGCGTTCGTTCACGCTCGGCCAGTTGAAGATCGACGCGTCGGCTTCTCCGGACGCCTTCTGGGTGGTGGACGGGCAGCAGCGCATCACCAGCCTCGCCAATGCACTCAGTCCCGAAGGGCATCTGCACGAGCCGTTCTCCATCTACTACGACCTCAGGGAGAAGCGGTTCATCGGCCAGCCCAAGACGCGTGAGCCCGAGCACATCGCGTTGCCGGTCCTCTTCGATCTGAAGAAGCTTCTCAGTTGGTTCCGCACGGAGGGCGAACTGGTCCCCGAGCTCTTCGACGAAGCCGACCGCGTCGCCACCGCTCTGCGCCAGTACAAGGTGCCCGCTTATCTCGTACGGCAGGACGATCTCGACATCCTGACCGACATCTTCGACCGGATGAACAATTACGGGAAGCGCCTCAACCGGGCGGAGATCTTCTCCGCGCTCTACGCGGGTCCGGAAGAGGGAGCCGAGGAGCGGCTCAACCTCTCCCGCATCGCTGACCGCATCGCCGCCAGGACCGGCTTCGGCACCATCGACACGGACACCGTCCTCGCCTCGATCCTCGCGCGGCGCGGGCCCGACCCGTCGCGGGACATCCGCAACGAGTTCAGCTCCACCGGCCGTCGAACCGCCCCGGAGTTCGAGGACGAGGACCAGTACGCGGCCTACGGCGAGGGCGAAGAGGCCCTGGTCCGCGCCATCGGCTTTCTGCAGACCGAAGCGGAGGTGCCACACCTCGCACTCCTCGTCTACCGCGCACTGCTCGTCGTACTGACCCGCTTCTTCGCCCATTTCCCCGACCCCGAGCCCAATACCCGCCGTCTGCTGCGACGGCTGTACTGGCGTGTGGCCGTGTCCGGTCCCGCCGTGTTCAAGGGCAGCTTCACTCAGGTGTCGCGGGTCCTGTGCGCCCGTATCCGCAAGGGAGACGAGAGCGGTTCGATCATGGGGTTGATGGACGCCATGGCCGAGGCCCAGCCCGCGATCCCGACCATCGAGCGGTTCCGGACCAACGAGGCCGCCGCAAAGATCATCCTCAGCTCCTGGTGGTCTCTGCGCCCGCGCTCCCTGGTCACCGGCGCTCCCCTCGACCTCCAGAACCTCTCGACGCTGCTCGCCGACCAGAAGACGGCCGGCACGGTGGCTCATGTGGTCTTTCCTCGCGGACTCACCTCCCAGCAGGTCCTGTACGCGGCGAACCGGCTGTTCCTGCCCAGCGCGGAGGACCCCGTGTCCGAGATCACCACGCTGCTCGCTCGTCGTCCCCCTCACCTGGACGCGGAGACCTGGGACCAGGTCCTGGCCTCGCACACGATGAACGACCAGACCAGTCGGGCACTCGCCGAGGGAGATCGCGAAGGCTTCCTCCATCTGCGGCAGCAGATCATCCAGCAGCATCTGGCCGACTTCCTCGGGCGCATGGCCGAGTGGAACTACGAGGACACCCCCTCGTTGGACTCTCTGGATTTCGATGCCCTCGACGAACTCGAAGAGCCCGAAGAGCTGTTCTGACCAGTCCGCTCCCCCGCGAACAGGACACCGCCGCGCATGACCACGCTCCCGGAGACGTACTACGCCGTTCTCCTGCACTCCCGCCGGATCGGCACGCTGTGCCAGAAGGGTGACTACACGCGTTTCATCGTCAACGAGTCCTATGTGACCGACCCGAAGCGGCCGGTCCTCGGCCTCCGCTTCGAGGAGAATCTACGCGCCCCTTACGCGTCCGCTCTGCGGCTGCCCCGCTGGTTCTCCAACCTCCTTCCCGAAGGCCCGCTGCGGGAGTGGATCGCCGACGACCGGGGTGTCTCACTCGACAGGGAGATGGAACTCCTGGCCCAGGTGGGCCATGACCTGCCGGGCGCCGTCCAGGTGCTGCCTGCCGACGGCCCCGACGAAGGCTGGGAGTGGCCTGACAGCGAGCAGTCGGGACCAGACGGGAAACGCCCTGGCGGCACCTATGGTTTCCCCTCCGCCGACTCGCCATGGCGGTTTTCCCTGGCCGGGGTCGCTCTGAAGTTCTCCATGCTGGCCAGAGGAGACAGACTCACCGTCCCCGCCGCCGGCGTACACGGCGACTGGCTGGTCAAGTTCCCGGACTACCGTCATGCCGACGTACCGCGCAACGAGTACACCGTCATGTCCTTGGCCCGGGCCGCCGGACTGGACGTCCCGGACGTGCGCCTCATGCACCGCGATGAGCTCGAAGGCCTGCCCGACCGCATGTGGCCGAACGACGAGCAATGGGCCTATGCCGTCCGTCGCTTCGACCGAACCCGGGACGCCCGTCGCGCCCCCATCCACATCGAGGACTTCGCACAGGTCAGGGACAAGTACCCCCAGGACAAGTACCAGTCGACGTTCGAGACCGTCGCAGCCATCGCCTATCGCGGCCACGACGTGGACTCACTGCGTGAGGCGGCCCGGCGCATAGCCTTTTCCGTGGTGGTGGGCAACGGCGATGCCCACTTGAAGAACTGGTCGCTGATCTATCGAGACCGACGGCTCCCGTCACTGTCACCGGTGTACGACCTGGTGTCCACAGCCCCCTACGCGCCGAGCGACGAACCGGAGGACCTCGGGCTCAAGTTCGGGGGCAGCAAGTCGTTCGACCGGGTAAGACTCGCCGCCTTCGACCGGCTGGAAGGCGCCCTGGACCACCGTTTCGGGCCCACTCGCGCCCGGCTGACCGAGGAGGCCGTGCAAACCGTCGAACGGACGCGCGCCCACTGGCCGCAGTACGAGGAACACCTCGCGGACAACCAGACCCTGCGCAAGGCGATCGGAAGGTGGATCACCGACTCTGCCCAGCGCCTGCTCAGACACCCTTGACGGCGTTCGGCCACCTGAGGGGTGTCCGTGCTCCCAGTACGCTGCGGACCAAACCGGACCAGCGAGAAGGACGATCCATGGCTCACGAGTATCCGGAGTTCCGGCTGCGGCTGCCGGGGGGCGGTCCCGAGGCCCGGGGACGGCTGCTGAGCGAGAAGGGGACAAACGGCAGCCAGAAGTTCGTCGTCCTGGCCGGGTCGCCGGGGCGCCCGGAGGTCGTGCCGTCCTTCCCCGTCCGCATGCCGTCGTCGTATCGCCTGCGGCAGCGCCTGATCGAGGCCGGGATTCTCACGGAGTCGGAGACCTGGCCCGGCTGGTTGGAACTCGCGCAGGACGTCGAGTGCAACTCGCCGTCGGCCGCCGCCGAGATCCTGGTCGGTCGCAGTGCCAACGGCTGGCTGGAGTGGAAGACCGGCGACGGCCATCCGCTCTCGGACTACCTCGACCAGGTGTGGTGGGGGCCCAATCGAGCCTGGCTGGTGCGCGGTTCCAATGTCTCGGGCCTCGACCTCGTCCGGCGCCTGTGGTTGCCGGAGGGGCTGGTGACCCTGCGAGCGCGCCATCTGCGACAAGGCGTCGAGCTGGGTATCAGCAAGGACCGGCTGCGCAACGCCGTCGAGGAGGACTACGCCTCCACCGCGACGTACAACCAGAAAGTGCAGCTGGTCGAGGAACTGCACATGTTCCTCTCCCGGATGAGGCCGGGCGACACCATGTGCACCATTTCGGGCGGCCGACTGTACGTCGGCAAGATCACGGGAGACGCCGAGCAAATCGCCTCCGAGGACGGCCGGTCGGATCTGCGCCGACCGGTGGACTGGGCGGACGACGGGCACGCCTACGAAGGCCTGCCCGAGGCGCTCCAGCAGAAACTCTCCGCACAGCATGACGTCGTCGATCTGACCGCGGTGAAGGATCTCATTGACGGCCTGGGGATAAGCGACGAGGACCTGATCGAGGAGGCCGAGGCCGCCGATCGGGACCCGAGCCTGGAAATCCCCGCGCTCACCGCCCGACGCGAGCTGGAGCTGCCCGAGCCCACAGACGAGTTGACGGACGAGCTCCTCGTACACGACACCGCCTGGCTACGCGAGGTGCGTGATCTGCTCTGGGACGAACGACAGTTGGTGCTGTACGGCCCTCCCGGGACCGGCAAGACGTATCTCGCCCTTAAACTCGCCGAGTTCCTCGGCGGCGGGCCTGAGCAGGTCAAGCTCGTGCAGTTCCATCCGTCGTACGCGTACGAGGACTTCTTCGAGGGTTTCCGGCCGCAGGAGGATCCACAGACCCGCGAGGTCGCCTTCCGGCTCACTGCCGGTCCGCTGCGTGAACTCGCCGATCTGGCCTCCCGCGAAGGCAACCGGCACATCCCGCACTTCCTGATCATCGACGAGATCAACCGCGCCAACCTGGCCAAGGTTTTCGGCGAGTTGTACTTCCTGCTGGAATACCGCAACAAGTCGGTCCGGCTGACGTACTCCGGTGACGACTTCGCGCTGCCACCCAACCTCTTCGTGATCGGCACGATGAACACCGCCGACCGATCCATCGCCCTCGTCGACGCGGCAATGCGCCGACGCTTCGCGTTCGTCGAGCTGTCCCCGCGCACCGAGCCGACCAGCGGACTGTTGCGCCGCTGGCTCGCTCGCGAGGGCCACGATGCCGAGCCGGCCGACCTGCTCGATGCGCTCAACTCCCGTATCGACGATGCCGACTTCCGCGTCGGGCCCTCGTACTTGATGAAGAGGGGCGTCTATCGGGAGGGCGGGCTCGAAAGAACGTGGCGGACCAAGATCCTTCCGCTGCTGGAGGAGTACCACTACGGGGAAGGCGTGGACGTCGAGAAGCGGTACGGCCTCGCTGCCTTGCGGGAGTCGTCGAGGTGACCGGGGTCGTCGAACTCGTCGAGCACGCGCCGGCCGTGGGCGTTGCCCTGCCGGACGCGGTCGGACGAGCACTGGCGGCCGGGGACATCGTGGACGCGGTTCCTGATCCGTATGTCCCGGGCCACTGGTCCCTGCGGGCCGGCAGCAAGGTCGGCGCGGTGGCGGTCGCGATGCCGGGGAACGACGAGCCGGTCACCGTACGCGTCACCCCCAAGGTTCCCATCACCCGCCTGTTCTTCCTCCTGGGGTACAGCCTCGACCCGAAGGGCGGCTGGCGAGACGGTGAGGTGGATGTCACCGGGCACCGCGATCTGCTGCGCGCCCTCGCCCATGCCGTGGAACGGCAGGTCGACCGCGCCCTGCGACAGGGGCTCCTCCAGGGATATCAGAGGAGAGAGGAGACGTCCCTGGTCGTCCGGGGCCGCATCCGGGAAGCCGACCAGATACGACGGCGGTTCGGTGCGACACTTCCGGTCGAGGTGGAGTACGACGAGTTCACCACCGACATTGCGGAGAACCGCCTGCTGCGGGCTGCCGTCGAGCGCCTCCTTCGACTGCCCGGCGTACCCCCCGACGTACGTCGCAGGCTGCTGCATCAACGTGCCCGTCTGGTCGATGTCGCGGTGATCGTGCGCGGTCAACCCCTGCCTGTCTGGCAGTCGAGCCGGCTCAACACGCGCTACCAGCATGCGTTGCATCTCGCCCGAGTCGTCCTGGAGAACGCCTCTGTCGAGCACGCGCCCGGTGCACTGCGCGTCGACGGGTTCCTGTTCGACATGAACAAGCTCTTCGAGGACTTTGTGACGGTGGCTCTGCGGGAGTCGTGCCGGAGCTTCGGGCACTCGGCACGGCTCCAGGATCCCCATCACCTCGACGAGGCCTCCGCGATCCGTATGAAGCCCGATTTCGTGCTGTACGGACCGAATAGCACCCCGTGCGCCGTGGTCGACGCCAAGTACAAGGCCGAGAAGCGGGAGGGCTTTCCGGACGCCGACCTCTACCAGATGCTCGCGTACTGCACCGCCTTGGGCCTGCGCGAAGGTCACCTGGTGTACGCCAAGGGCAACGCGCCACACGCGGCCCACAGGGTGAGGCACGCGGGCATCGTGATCCACCAGCACGCTCTCGACCTCGATCAGGAACCCTCCGGCCTGCTGTCGGAGGTGGATCGGGTAGCCGCCCAGCTGGTGAACACCCCGCGCGTATGATCGATCGCGGAGTGTCCGTTCAGGATGGGGAGTGCGCCTCGTGCCGCAGCTCGCGTTCGCCAACAGTTTCTGGGAGAGCTACGACGTCCTGGAGCGGCCCGTCAAGGCCGGTGTGCGCAAGGCGATGCAGAAGTTCCAGCAACTGACCGTGCCCGAACTGCATGCGGACAAGGGGCTGCACCTGGAGTCCGTGGAGAACGCACGCGACCCCCGCATGCGGACCATCCGCGTCAACGACTTCTGGCGGGGCGTCGTCCTCGCCCCTGACGACGGCAGTGAAGTCTTCCTGCTCGTCAACGTCGTTCCCCACGACGACGCCTACACCTGGGCCGCGAAGCGGCTGTACACGACGAACTCCGCGACCCGGGCGCTGGAGGTCCGCAACGTCGCGGCGATCGAGCAGCTGACCCCGGCCCTGGAAAAGGCCGCCGCGGTCGCCGACTCGCTTCTCTTCGCTCAGTACTCGGACACGGTGCTGCGCCAACTCGGCATCGACGAACAGGTTCTGCGGGCCGTGCGGACCATCGTCGACAAGGCGCAGCTGCGGGCCTTCGAGACGCTGCTGCCGGAGGACCAGTGCGAGGTGCTGCAGTACCTCGCCGAGGGCTTCAGCCCCGAAGAGGTGTACCGGGACGTGGTCGCCGTCCGGCGGCCCGTCGACGCGGGGCCCGATCCCGACGAAAGCCTGGCCGTCGTCATCGCCAACACCACGAGTCGCATCACCCTCGTCACCGGCTCCGAGGAACTCGCCGACATCTTGGAGAAGCCGTTCACGGCTTGGCGGGTGTTCCTGCACCCCTCACAGCGCCGCGTCGCCTACCGGACGTCGTACGGCGGCCCGGTACAGGTCACCGGCGGCCCGGGGACCGGCAAAACCGTCGCGGCACTGCACCGGGTCAAGCACCTGCTCACCCGCTCACCGGACACCCGCGTTTTGCTCACCACGTTCACCAACGCCCTTGCGGCGTCACTGCGGGAGAACCTGGCCGTTCTCCTGGACGACGCATCACTGCTCACCCGCGTCGAGGTGACCACGGTCAACGCCTATGCGCACGGCATCGTCACGCGCTTCGACGGCCGGGCGCCCTCCCCGATCGGCGACCGGGAAGAGCGACAGATATGGCATCGGGTGGTCAAGAAGCTCGGCCTGCCCTGGACGGAGCAGTTCCTGGCCCAGGAGTACCGCCACGTCGTCCTCGCGCAGGATCTCCGTAACCTGGACGACTACCGCGCGGCCTCCCGGCGCGGTCGCGGCAGCGCGTTGTCGTCCGTCAAACGGGAGCAACTGTGGCCCGCCATCGAACTGTTCGAGTCCATGCTGCGCGACCAGAAATCCACCACCCATCTCAAGGTGTGCTCCCGCGCGGCCGAACTCCTGGCCGCTTCTTCCCCCACGCACGATCATGTGGTCGTCGACGAGGCGCAGGACTTGCACCCGGCCCAGTGGCGCGTCCTGCGCGGCGCAGTGACAGCGGGCAGCGATGACCTGTTCATCACCGGCGACCCGCACCAGCGGATCTACGACTCGAAGGTCTCCCTCGGTTCCCTCGGCATCTCTGTCACTGGACGAACGCACCGCCTGCGCATCAACTACCGCAGTACGGAAGAGATCCTTGCCTGGTCGACAGGCATCCTCACCCCGGTGTCGGTCGACGACCTGGGTGGCGAGGGCAGCGCTACCTTGGCGGGCTACCGGTCGCTCCTGCACGGCCGTACACCGCATATAAACGGATACGGCTCGGAACAGGCGGAGATCGCGGCGCTCGTCGAGCGCGTGGAGACCTGGATCGCGCAGGGCATCCGGTCGTCGGAGATCGGCGTGTGCGCCCGCTTCAACGTGCTGCTCGACAAGGCGTACGACAAGCTGGTCGCAGCCGGGGTGCCGGTGGTCCGGGTCAGGGACGACCCGCGGCCGGACACGGACGGCGTACGACTGGCCACCATGCATGCCATGAAGGGACTGGAGTTCCGCTGCGTCGCCGTCGTCGGAGCTACGGCGAGCGCGCTTCCTTTCACCCGCGAGGTGACGCCGGCCTCAGTGGACCCGCTGCAGCACGATTCGGACCTGCTCCGGGAGCGGTGTCTCCTGTTCGTGGCATGCACGCGTGCACGGGAGGCGCTCGCGGTGTCCTGGAGTGGATCGGCCAGTCCGTTCGTTCCGCAAGCGAAGTAGCGAACAGCTGCTCCCTCTATGTGACTGTCCGTCAATCTCCGGGTCTGAGAGCCCCGTTACCGAGTCCGTCCCGTGCCAGCGCCGATGCCTGTCCGCTGAGTTCCGCCACCCTGCGCGCCCGCTCCTCGAACTCCTGAAGTGCACGGAACGCTGCCCCGTATCGACGCTGCTCGACAATGTCCATCTGCGGGATGCGAGCCCCCTTGCCGTCGAGCCGATAGGTGCCACTGGCACTGGTGGACCGACGGGTGTTCGCCGCGCTGCGCAGAAATCCCTGAAGGTAATCGGTATCGAGTTGATCGCTCACCGATACCGGCTCCGGATCGCCGTACTCGACCAACCCTGCACGCGCGAGGTCGGCCACACTGACCGACGGCCCTTCCAAAGCACCGGCGCCGCCGCCTCCCATCAGACTCGGCAGCAGGTCGGCCAGCAGGCCCACCTGCTCGGCCAGCTCCTGTCGCAGCGCCCGGTATTCGGTCGCGTAGTCACGGTGGGACTCCTCGATGTGACGGCCGGGAGTGAGATCCACAGCGTCGTCGAGGAGTTCGATCAGGGGGACGTCCACCCACTGGTCGGCCTCTGGCTCCAACGGCGCGTCCGGATCGTTCGCCGTGAGATCGACCATGCGCACCTTGACGGTGGCGTCATCAAGGGATTGCGGGCGGCGCAGATGCCACAGATGCACAGGGAGAGCGTGTGAAGCAGCAGCGCCCGGGGGCAGGGCGATGATGTGTGTGAGGAGGCCGCGGCGCACAAGCTCGGCCCGGATACGGCGACCCGCCTTGCGGTAGGCGACCGAGGCCGGCATGACCATGAGAACGCGCCCGCCCGGCACGGTGTGTGCATAGGCGTGTTGCAGCCAGGCCAGTTCGCCTTCGGCACGTGAGGGTGTGCCGAGCTCCCACCTCGAGTCGAGGAGCAGGTCCTCACGTCCCCAGTCTGTAGTGCCGACAGGTGGATCACAGACGACGAGATCGGCCTTGAGGTCTGACCAGTGGTCATCGCGCAGGGAATCTCCCGTGCGGATGTCGACGTCGCTGCGCGCCGTGAGATCGGCTCGCAACTGCGCGAATCGAGCACTGCGGGCGTCGGCCTCCTGACCACACCGCGTCGGCCCGAGCTCGGGTCCGACAGCCAACAGGAGCGTTCCGATACCGCACGCCGGGTCGAAGAGGACCGCTTCAGCCGGCACTTCGCCGGCGAAGTGCCGCACGGCCCGCACGATACGCGGTGAGGTGACCTGGTCGGATCCCGCCCGGCGTACGGAGTCGGTGAAGCGCTCGGTGAGCGCACTCATCACGTCGCCGGGGGTCCCACTGTCGGCGAGCTGCCGCGCCAGTCGAACGACATCTGTTGGCAGAGCCTTTGGGGCCTCACCCTCACCACTGGCGAACATCTGGGCGACGTCGGCGAGCCCAGCGATCATCTCGTCGCCGTAGGCCGCTCTCAGTGCCTGCCACAGCGACACTTCTGCCGAGACATCCTGCCCCTTGCGCTGCTTGTCCAGCCACGCCTTCACCGCGGTCAGATCGAACAACGGGGTGTTCGCACCGCCGCCTGCGGGCGCGGGGAAATCCTCGTATCGACGCCTCCAGTTGGAGACAGCGGCACGTGTGACCCCTGCAAGCCGGGCGATCTCAGAGCCGGTGACTAGAGGTCCGCCAACTGGCGGGGCGGGATGGTCTGCCATACGCGCCACCGTACACGGGCCTCATAGCCCCATCAATGATCGAGCGCGTTGACAACGTACACACACCTATGGTGACCTGCGCGGCTGCGTACGTGCCTAGGGAGAACCGGTCTGCGCCAGCAGATTCGCTGGAACACCCTGTAGCGGCAGACGAGTCGGGCTATACGCGATACTTCTGATCATCGGCTGGCACAGCACAAGCAGCGTCACGGGGCTCGGGCGGGGCGTGCTGGCGGCCCTGTTCTGCGGCGGCATCCCGTTCGCCGTCATCATGCTCGGCGTGAAGCGCGGCAGCTGGACCGACAAACATGTAACAGTCCGTGAGCAGCGCGCCGTCCCCCTCCTCGCCACGATGACGTCGGTGCTCATCGGCATCTCGCTGCTCGTTGCCTTCAAGGCGCCTCGCGAGGTGTTCGCCCTGGTCGTCGCCATGCTCGTCGGCCTCATCGTGACCATGATCGTGACCGTCTGGTGGAAGGTCTCGGTGCACACCGCCGTCGCCAGCGGGGTAGTTGTGATCTTGTTGCTCGCCTACGGCATGAACATGGCTCCGTTGTTGCTCGGAATCGCAGCCATCAGTTGGTCACGTGTCGTCCTCCGCGATCACACCCCCACTCAAACCGTTGTCGGCGCCCTGCTCGGGGGGCTGGCAGCTGCCGTTGTGTTCAGCCTGATGCGCTGACACGACCGCCCTTCACCTGACCGCGGCGCCGCTTCTGACGAACGGAGTTCGGCGAGCGTTTGGTGACGGCCTCCCGCCACCGCTCCCGGTGACCGTTGTCGTGGAGCCGGTGGTACACGGTCTCGCGTCGTCCCCCCGCTCGCCACGCCGTCGTGACCGCCGATGTTGTGAGCGAGTAGGTCGTGAGCGAACGGGATGCTCCCGGCGGGACTGACCGCCTGCCTCGGCTCACCGAGCTCGATCTT
The DNA here is from genome assembly GCF_058382285.1 of Streptomyces sp. LS-MS-L19. Lineage (NCBI taxonomy): Bacteria > Bacillati > Actinomycetota > Actinomycetes > Kitasatosporales > Streptomycetaceae > Streptomyces > Streptomyces sp. LS-MS-L19. The sequence goes on from NZ_JBYCLL010000001.1 coordinate 2,886,448, forward strand.
GGGATGCGGGCCAACACCGGAGTGATCACGCGTTGCGGCGCCCCCTGGATCCTCCCAGAGCCGGCCAACCCCTCCCCGAACCCTCGACGGCCCTCTGAATCGACGGCCGGGACGCCGTACACGACCCGTGACAACCCTCGTCACCGACCACCGCCGGTATCTGCTCACCACCTCGGCGTAACGTTTGTGCGGTAGCAACCAAGCCATTCCCTGCATGTCTGACGTCACGTGCGAGAAGGCCGGGCCGCAAAAGCGCGGTCCGGCCTTCCCAGTTACGGCCAGAGAGGAGAAATCTCTACGAATCCAATCGCTGACCGTTTACCGTACTCGGCTCCCACTCAACGACTGCAGGGCGTTTCCCTTGATTAAAACAAAACTCCTCAAGGGCTTCTTTGACTTTTTGCACGGGTATCACATTCCGCTTGTCGTACCACAGCGGAAAGCAGGGGTCTGCCGTAACCCTGGGGTCGAAACTCGGTGGATCCTCACTGCTGGTTACCCAGTAGAAATAATCTGGATTTTCCTGCACTTGCTCACCCCACCAGATCATTCCTGCGTATCCCGTGGTTCGATTTATGCCGATAGTGAGGGAGTTCTCGGCGACCTTCGGAACATCCGCGCCTGCGGGCAGGTCGAATACGTGGAACGATGCGGTCGTTCCCGGGTCGAACCCTACAGGGACCTCTCGCTCCGATTCGAGCTCTTTCAGAGTTCGACTGATGGCGATTTCCACCTCACGTCGAGTCGAGGCTCGCCCCATTTGTCCGTTGATCCAGAATTCGACGATCACTGCTGCCTGCCTGGTCCTTTACCGACGAGCACTGTGGGTTCCCTTGCTCCAGGATAATACACGGTCAGCGTATTCCCCTCAGGAAGGATGGCCTCGACGAGTTCGGTACAGCTATCCCTGCCTGTACACACACCTCTGTTGTTGTTGATCACAACGGAGGCGTGTTCAACTCCGTTCGTCAACATTTTGTAAGCCAGTTTCGTTTCCACGTGGCTTTCTCCGTGGAAATTCGTCTGCAGTCGGTGACCATAACCGATCTCTTTCAAGTAGGCGATCACCGCGTCCCGATCCGCGTCGTTTGCGCTGATCATGCGGTCAGGAAGAGCCGGGATGGGGTTGCCATGGGCGTCCCGGACCACGCCGGTGGTCACCCATTCGTCGGCGATTCCTTCGAGGGCTTCGTCTACCCAAGCCAAGCAGCCGTCCGTGTTGTGCACCAGGACGTTGGTGGTGCCGGTGGAGACGTAGTAGGTGTGCAGGTCCTCGACAGTGAGGTCGTAGGCGTCCTGCAGGCCTCCCCAGCTGTGCGTGCGGGCAATGGTGGCAGTGCTGTTCTGCGGGGTGCGCAGGGTGTCGCCGACCGTGAGCGCGTCGGCGTTTTTCCACGACTGGTCGCTGACGGACCAGTAGGGGTGGTGGTTGGTCGAGGTGAGGGTGGAGCCGTCGGCCAGGGTGAGGTCGGTGAAGTTCCGGTCGTCGGGGGTGTGGATGGTACGGGTGACGCGCCGGGAGCCCGTCTCGCCGGTCGTGGGGTCGGTGGCCGTGACGTGGTCGCCGGCGTCGATCTGTTCGATCGGGCGTGCGGTGCCGTCGGCCATGAGCACGGGGGTACCGGCGGGGAAGCTGTGTGCGGCCCCGGTGAGGCAGCTGATGGTGCGGCGAGTGGATCGGAGTCCCTTGAGGGCAGCGACGCCGTCGCCGATCTTGGCGGCGAGTTTGAGCTTGCCCCAGGGCGTGACGCCGACGACGGCTATGACGCAGCCGACGGCGGTGGGGTTGTCGATGCAGCGCTGGACGTCGGCGAGGCCCGTCAGCTCCCAGATGATCGTGGCGTAGGTACGGGGGTCCTTCGCCAGCTCCACGGCCCTGTCGATTGCCCCGTCGTCACAGATGGTCGTGGCCGACCTGAGTGTTTCGAGCATGGGGCCAGGAAGCGAAAAACTGTCCAGCGGGAGGAGACTTGCGCAGCGGTTACGGGCAGTGTTGTCCTCCTGCGCTTTACGTTCTTCCTCCGCTTGTTTGCGGGCCTGTTCTGCCTCTTTTTCGGCGAGTGCGCGGGTGTTTTCCCAGGCCGCACTGGCGGCTGCTTCCGCTTCGTCGGCGGACTTGCCCGCGGCGATGGCCGAGGCCCGGGCCCGGTCTGCGGCGTTGTCGGCCTGCTGGGCGGAGTAGCGGGCGTAGGAGGCGGAGAACTCTGCGTCGGCCGCGGAGTCCTCAGCGGCGGTGGCATCCTGGGCAGCCCGGTCGGCAGCATCGCGGGCGGCGGTTGCAGAGGCGGCGGCGTCGGCGGCGCTCCGTACGGCGGCCTCGGCGGATGCGTCGGCGTCCGATGCGTACTTCGCGGCCAGGTCTGCGGAGTCCTGTGCCTTTGCCGCAGCGCTGGCAGCCTCGGCGGCGGCGTTGGTGGCTTTCGCGGCGGCTTCGGCGGCGCGCCAGGCGTCCTCGTTCGCCTGCGCGGCGACCAGGCCGCCTTCCGCGAGGAGGCGCTGGACCTGGTTGACGTGGACGTCGGCGAGGTCGTCCTTGCGTTGGGCCATGTACTGGCCAGTGGTGATGAACTCGTGGATGAGTTCGGGTGGGCCGGCGAGTGCGATCTTCGCGGCTGCCTGGACCTCGGCTCCGCCTGTCTCGGCGAGACGGGCGGTGATGACCTTCTCGTCGGTCAAGCGTGCTTCGTACTGGCCGATGTGCAGAAATGTCGCCAGTACCTTGCCGTTACTGCTGGCGAGGGCGCTCTTGGCGTCGTTGCTGACGCTGATGCCCCCGGTCTCGGCGAGCCGGGCGACCGCGACCTTCAGGTCGTCCAGGCCGGCCTCGTACTGGCCAGAGGTGTAGAACTTCTCGATCTGGGCCGGGGTGCCGCTGAGAGCAGCGGTCGCGGCGGTACGGATGGAGGCGTACGGACTCTGCGAGCTCAGGTCGACGACGCGCTGACGGATGTCGTGGCGGTCGGCTTCTTTCCAGCGGGTGCGCAGGTAATCCAGGACGTCCTGGTCGGTGCCTGCCAGTGCGCGAGCGGCTGCCTCCTGGTGCCAGGGACCGAGCAGCTTCAGGGCCTGCATCGCCAGCTCGCGCCCCCGGACGGCAGTGGCCTGGACGTCTACGTCAGGCCGGCTGGCTTCCTGCGCCAGTTCAGCCGCGGTGTCACTCAGCGACAAGGCCTCGACCTGGGCCGCAGCCGAGGCCGAGATGGACGCCGTGGAGGTCGTCTTCATCGAACGGGCTCGTTCGACGGCTGCGTCGGTGCGGGTTTCGAGGTCGGCGCTCTCCGTCTTTCGGGCCAGTTCGAAGATGTCTTTGGCCTTGGCTACGGCTGCTGTCGCGGCATCGGCAGCGGCCTTCGCAGCGTCGGCGTTCTTGCGTGCGGTGGCAGCGTAGGCGGCGGCGTTGCCGGCCTGTTCAGCTGCCTCGTCGGCGTAATCGGCGGACTTCTTGGCGTGGGCGGCGGCCGAGTTCGCGGCGTCACGGGCTCCATAGGCGGCGGTGGCCGCACGGCGAGCCAGATCGGCGGAGCGGACGGCTGCACGGTCGGCGGCATCGGCGTGGCGGCGTGCTTCTGCCGCAGCCTGCCGGGCCTCGCTGGAATGCAGGCCGGCCGCGTCCGCGTAACCGTTCGCTTCCTCTGCCGCATCGGCAGCAGCCCGGGCGTTGCCGGACGCGCTCATGGCCGAATCCGCTGCCACTGCTGCTGCGGCTGACGCCAGCCCAGCGTTCTGTGCGGCGATCGCGGATTCTTCGGCCGCCTCGCCCGCGGCCCTGGCTTGTTGCGCGGCCTGCTTGGCGGCGTCGGCATCTGCCTCGTCGCGGGCGGCGGCGATGGCTGCCTTGTAGGCGTTGTTTGCCGCTTCAGCGGCTGCGGCGGCCGCCGCAGCGGTCTGCGCGGCGGCCAGTGCGGCCCGTCGTGCAGCCGCGTTGGCGGCATTCGCGGCCCCGATGGCCTCCTGCGCGGCGTCAGCCGCAGCCCGCGCGGCGTCAGCGGCCTGCTTGGCCTTGACCGCGGCCTTCTTGGAGTCGTCCTTGGCAGCCGCGGTCTCGGCAGCCGCCTTCTGGGCAGCCTCCTTGGCCAACTCCGAGGCCTGTATCGCCTTCTTGGACGACTCCTCAGCAGTCTTCCTGGCGTCGTCGGCCAGTCGGCCGGCCCGCTCAGCCTGTTCGATCAGCTGGGCGACCGACGCATGCTCCTGGTCCCGGTTGCGGGCGGTGAACTGCCCGATCTCCAAGAACTCGACGATGTCCGCGGCGGTCCCGCGCAGTGCGACTTTGGCGGCTGCCTTCACGTTCGGGCCGCCGAGCGTTGCCAGGCGGGACACCTCGACGCGGTTGTCGTCCTGAAGAGCCGTGTACTGACCACTGTTGAGGAACAGCTCCCGGTCATCGGCCGTACCGCGCAAGGCGGCCTTCCCCGCCTCCCGTACGCCGGGGCCGCCGAGCGTGACCATGCGGGCGATCTCGACCTTGCGGTCCTCGTCCAGAGACTCCTCGTAGCCAGAGAGGAGGAATGTCTCCAGTTCGGCCGGTGACAGCCGCATCGCCTCTTTGGCAGCCTGCCGGAGGCCGGGCCCACCAGTCATCGCCAAGCGGGCCACGTCGACGCGGTCGTCGTCGTACGCAATGGCCGAGGCTTCGTTGAGGAACTTGCGGACCGCCTCGTCATCGCCGAGCAGAGCCTGCTCGGCGGCCTCCTTCAGACCCGCCCCGCCGGTCTCCCAGTAGCTGACGACGTCCGCCCGCACTCCTGCGGGCAGTGGCGTGGTCTCCTCCGCTACCGCAGCCGGCGCCCCCAGCAGGCCCGACAGCAGACCTGCGGACAGTAGTACCTGAAGCGCTCGTCGTGGCGTTGAATACTTTCCTATCGCTCCCGAACCAGAAATTCGGGAAGGCGTGCGCCGTCTCACCGGCAGCCCCCTATGCAAGGTGAAGAATGCCTAGGCGCCGAGCGTCGAAACGGCATCTAAAAACAACAACCTACGCCTCGAAATACACCTGACGACATAGCGAGGAATAGGCGAAAAAAGCACCGCCGCTCAGCGATCATGCTCAAAATCATGCACTTTACCCGACCTGCACCTCGTTGGCAGTCTTCACTCTTGAACACCGTTCGATCGAGGCATCTTTGCAGGTCAGGTAGACCATAAGTGCAGGACGAGTGAAGATCATACGTCAAGAGAAGGTCAAGCGGAAGGTCTCTGGCGGCCGATTTTACGCAAGGATCGTCACGCCCCTTATTGCGGCACTCGAGATACCGGTGGGTTGGCCGGAAATAGCCAGCCTCTTGTGACGCCCGTCACATCCGTTGACTTACCGCGAAGGCTTTATGTGTAATTCACTTCTCCAGTGACTGGCTCACTCTTGAATTCGCGACATCTATAGACCGAGGTGAACTATGGCAATCACGCGTAGACGCGGGGCCCTGCTCGCTGTACTGCTGTCAGCCGCTGCGGCCACCGCGACGACCCTCGGCGTGGCTCACGCCGACAACGCCGGCGGCAGCACGGCCGCGGCCACAGATGAGATGCCGCACGTCGTCGAGGACTTCAGCTACCCGGGTGCAGCCAGAATCAAGGCAGAGACCGGGGCAGTCCTCAAGCGCGGTGACGGCCATCTCCTGCTGATGACGTGCGACGGCAGCGAGGACATCTGGATTCAGAGCAGGAGCGGGCAGAAGGACTTCTGCTTCGACATCAAGGTGAAGCCCGCCTACCTCACGCTCGAGATCCCCCAGGCCTACGGCATCTGGACCTCGGCTGACCCGGTCAAGACCACCCTCAAGAAGGACGATGGCACCACCACCGTCCTCAATGCCCCTGCCAACGACTTCACCGGTTTCGGAGAGGCTGGCGCCGACGGCGACCCCACCATGCTCATCGAACTCCGCGTCACCGGCTGACCCGTATCTTCCAGCGCTTGCCCCAAGCCTGCGTCACGCCTCGCGTCTCACTGCAAGACGCCTCCAGCACCCAACGCAACGGGTTATCAGCCACCTAGGGCAGGCCCACGAGCGCCCCACTCCGTCTGCTACAAGCTTAAGGAAGACACACGTGCCCACCAGATGCTCCCGCCGCGCACGGGGAACGGCCCTGCTGGCAGCCATGACCGCAGCCTTGTTCCTCACTCCGTCACCCGCCATGGCGATTGGGGGAGATGCCGCTGCCGCCGGTGCTGACGCCTTCACCGTGAAACTCGACATCGGCGGGGAACGCGCCTGCACGGGCACGCTCCTGAACAACCAGTGGATCATCACCGCGTCCAGCTGCTTCGCGGACGGCCCTTCCGCACCCACCGCGCTGGCTGCGGGAGTGCCGAAGCTCAAGACCACGGCAGTAATCGGCCGCACGCTCCTGACAGGCACAGCCGGGCAGGAGCGTCAGGTGGTGAACCTGGTACCGCATCCTGAGCGGGACTTGGTGGTGGCCCAGCTGGACAGTCCGGTCCAGAGCATCGGCTGGCTGCACCCGGCCAGGACCGTGCCCACGACCGGAGAGACGCTACTGGGCGCGGGCTACGGGCGTACTGCGGACACTTGGGTACCCGACCAGCTCCACCAGGCGTCCTACACTGCGACCGCGGTCCAGGACGGCCAGATCGGGATTGACGGCACCCCGGTGTGCAAGGGCGACGCCGGATCGCCGGTGTTCCGCCAAGTGGACGGCCGTGCCGAACTGGTCGCCGTCACCAGCAAGTCGTGGCAGGGCGGCTGCCTGGAGGTCGACGAGACCCGTACCGGGGCCGTGGCGGAGCGCGTCGACGACATCCGCAACTGGATCACGGCCTCGACGGCGTCCACACTGAACCGGTGGAAGACCCAGACGCTGGCCCTGACGGATACCGGGCTGTACCACGCCATGCGGGACAGCAACGGCGACTGGACCGGGTTCGGCGACGTCGAGAAGGCCGCCGGCACGATCGAGAGTGTCTCCTACGCCGCCCACGCGGGCATTCGCGACACCGATTACGTCTTCGCTGTCGGCGGCGACGGACACGTCTACCAGGCGAGCCGGCGGCCCACCGGCGGATGGGGAGCCTTCACCGACATCACCTCCGTCCTGGGTGACAAGCCAGGCCTCACGGAAGCGGCCGTGACTTCGACCGGCGCGGGGCTGGCCCTGGTCGGCTTGGCCGGTGACCGCGTCTACCACGCCGTCATGAACGAGGACCTGACCTGGAGCAAGTGGGGTGACGTCACCAATCTGCTCGGCACCCTGCAGGGCGCCAGCCAGGTCACGGTCGCTCAGACCTCCGGCGGCAACACCCACGTCGGCGTGATCGCCGGTACCAAGGCCTACCACACCGTCCGGGCCTCGGACGGCTCCTGGTCCAAGTGGGGCCACGTCAACCAGGAGGCCATCACACCCGGCGCAGCCAACGGCATATCCTTCGCCGGTATCGGCGGAGATCTTCAGATCATCCTGACCAATGCCACCGGCGGTGCCCGGCACGGCATCCGCTCCGCCGACGGTAGCTGGAGTGCCTTCGGCAGCCTCACCAGCCGCCTTGGCTCCGAGGTCATGACGAGCGTCAGCGCCGCCGCAGTGAACGGAGAGTTCCAGACCGCCGTAGTCGCCAACACTGGACGTATCCGTCACACCCTCCGTCATGCCAACGGCAAATGGGATGCCACCGAACAGCTCACCGGCTACCCCGGAACCGCCAGCCTCGTCTCCCTCACCGGCAGCACCAGCTGACACCCGGCACCAAACGAACAGTGGCCGCCGAACGGGAGCTGTGCAACGGCCACGGCCGCAGATAAATTCGCCCTGCGAAAGTTGATCCCTCGCGAATCCTTGCTGGTCGTCATTGCACGCGTCTCAGGTGCCTCGGACGTCGCGCTTCAAGGCGGCCGATATGGCGCGCTGATGAACGAGACTGGTGCACACGAGCCGGGACTCCGGGGTGAAGCAGTCCACGATCGTCATGTGGTTGGCGGCCGGGCAGATGCCGCCGTCCACGATCACGGATGCGGCCACGCCCGTTGTCGTCAAAAAGTGGCCGACCTCGTCGAGGGTGATGGCCGGACCTGCGTCGTCGGGGCCGGCGTCCCCGGAAATGTTGACCGTGGTCGCGGCGAAGGGCGCTGTGGAGAGGGACGCCAACCGGCCGAGGAGGCCGGAGTCGTAGGTGGTCAGCGCGGGAGAGCCAACTGCCGTGTGCCTGGCGGCGTCGGCGGGATCGCGCCACGGCAGCAGGAGTGCGAGATCTCCGGGCCAGAACGCGTCGGCGAGCCGCCTGGCCTCCGCCGTGAGCTGGAAGCATTCCTCGCATGCCTCCAGGGAGGGCAGTACGAACGCCAGGGACTTGCCGGTCGGGCGCTTCTTGCTGTCGAAGATGCGCTTGCAGGCGTCCGGGTTTCCGGCGTCGGCGCAGATCATGTACCAGCGCTTGGTGGGTACGATCACCAGCTCGCCGGCCTCGATGGCGCGGGCGGCGATGTCGAAATCAGTGGGGTGGATCAGGCGCATGGAGGTGCTCCTCACGAGGTCGCGGTCGGTGTTCATCGGGTTGTCGGGGCGGTAGCCGTGACGGTGGTGAGGCGCGGATAGTCGAGCCACGGGTCGCGCAGGGCTTCGAGGCGGCGTTGGGCGTGGTGGGGATGCGACACGCGGAAGTACGCCATGAGCCTGGGCGTCGAGGTGTGGTTCCGGCCCACCGAGTGCGGGACGAGGTGGTGCATGAGCAGGCAGTCGCCCGGCTTGCCGAGAAAGGGTGTTCCGCTTTCGGTGTCGATCTGCGGGGGAACCTGCTCGGTGACGCCGAGGGACCACTCGGTGCCGAACCACCGGGCCATGGTGTGGTGCCCGCCGGGCAGGTAGCGCAGTGCTCCGCCTTCCGGATCGCTGATGTCGGAGAGCACCACGCCGACGAGCAGTGAGAAGGTGCGCAGTTCCTCGGGATCGAGATGCGGGCAGGCGACTCCGTCGACGTGCATCGCCTTCTCGGGCTGCGACGTCGAGAGCGCGTCCGGTATACGGATCTGGATCTGCGTGGTGGTGACCGGCTGGATGCCGCCGAGCAGTTCCCTCGCCAGTTCCTCCGCTCCCGATTTCGAGAACAGGCCAAGCAGGTCCGGGTGTTGGCCGAGTTCGGGTGCGAAGGTGCGTTGTGTGTACGCGGAGATCTGCGAGGAGTCCATCTCATCTCGGACCCAGCCGTCGATGAGGGATGAGGCTCGGGCGATCAGGTCCGCAGGGACGAGGCCATGGCGCGCCACCACTCCAGCCGGTCCGCCGACGCCTGCGGCAGGGCACGGACGACAACGCGCGCCAGGGCGAGGAGCGCGCCGGTGACGGTGGTCAGGACGAGGAGGCAAATAGCGGCCCACCACGGAACCGCAGAGAGGTCGAGCAGCAAGGGAACTCGGCCTTCCGAGAGCATGGGAGCGGGTCGCTGGCGGACCCAGTCAGGGCAATGCCGACGGGCGTGATGGCCGAGCGATGATGCCCATGCTGGTGGGAGATCGCTCGACTCGGCCCTGTTCAGGTGGCCCTATCACCGGGGTCGGCAGCCGGTGACGCCATTGGCGCCACGTCGGCCATGTGCATCCCCCTTGTGCTCTCTCCGTTCTTCGATGGTTTCCCGGTCGGGTGGTCGCTACACTCCGGCCGCTCGGCCGCGACGATGCAAGGAGTTCCATATGGAAGACCAGTGGGGAACATCGTTGTTGCCCTGATGGCGACGGGGCAGCGCGCTGGTCGACACCTTTCCGGGCGAAGACAGGTCACCGATCAGGCGGCGGTGGACGGACAGTGGCGACCACTGTCCGTCCACGTCCTACCTCGTGGTCGTTGCAAAGCCGTGGGCTCAGATCAACAGCGTCACCTCACGCCCCATAGATCGGACCAGCTCAGAGGTGTCCCACGCCCCTCTGCCCCAGGGACTTTTCAGGGACTTTCAGCGCTGTCCAAGGGACTTCCGAGGGATTTTCCGCCGTGTAACGCGGCAAGCCCCCGAAAGACCGGAAAGGGCCTCCGACGCAGGTCAGGGGCCCTTTCCCAGGCAAACCGCAGGTGGCGGCAGACGAGTCGGGCTATACGCCGGGTTCTGTCACCCAACCGCCTCGCGGCAGCCGGGGAGACGGCCATCCATCTAGGGTCGGCGTTGCCGCCGGCCTCGTGCGGTCTACCCGGGGACTCGGGCGGGCAGCCCTCGAACGTCCCCGCAGGAGCACCGGGGCGCTCCCTTTTGACCTTGCTCCGGGTGGGGTTTACCTAGCTGCCCAGGTCGCCCTGGGCACTGGTGGTCTCTTACACCACCGTTTCACCCTTACCGGAGACCGAAGTCCCCGGCGGTCTGTTTTCTGTGGCACTTTCCCGCGGGTCACCCCGGGTGGCCGTTAGCCATCACCCTGCCCTGTGGAGCCCGGACGTTCCTCGGGGAGCCCTCCAAGAGGGGACTCCACGCGGCCGTCCGCCCGGCTCGTCTGCCGTGCGGACCATGTTACCGGGGCTTCAGGGCAGGACGGTTCGGCGGTCACTCGGACCGGGCCCGCCGTCGCCAGCACCGAGCCCGCCAGGATCAGTGCGAAGGCCACGCCGACGCCCACGGTCAGCGGCTCCGACAGGAACAGCACCCCCGCCGCCACCGCCACCGCCGGATTGACGTACGTGATCACCGTCGCCCTCGTCGGGCCGATCTCCTTGATCAGTTCCAGGAACGCGACGAACGCCACCGCCGTGCAGATCACTCCCAGACCGGCCAGAGCCGCCAGGACCGACGAAGACGGCATGGAGGAAGGCCACGTCAGCGCCGCCCCCGGCGCGTACACCAACGCCGCCAGTGCCAGGCACGGTGCCGTCAGTTGCAATGACGGGATGTCCTTCAGCCAGCGTGCCGCGATCAGCGGGGCCGTCGCGTAGCCCACCACCGTCACCAGCACCTCCGCCATCGACTTCGCGTCGCCGCCGGTCAGGTGCGGGACGGTCAGGACTCCCACCCCTGCCAGCCCCAGCGCCAGGCCCGTCACCCGCCGAGCCCCCAGCCGTTCCGTGTCTCCGAAGAAGCGGGCCAGGAGCACGCCGACTATCGGTACGCCCGCTATCAGCAGGCCCGCCGTCGAGCTGGAAAGGTGGCGTTCCGCGTCCGTCAGCGTGTACCAGGGGCCCATGATCTCGATCACCGCGAAGGCCAGCATGGGCGGCCAGTGCGACCGTACGACGGCGAGAAGGCCACCTTGGCGGATCGCGAACGGGAGCAGGAGCAGTGCGCCCAGGGCGCAGCGTACGAACACCACCATCGCCGCCGACAGCGGGGCGTCCACCGCCACTTTGATCATCAGGTAGGGGATGCCCCACACCACTCCCATCAGGGAGAACAGGAACCAGCCGCGTGCAGTCATGCGGACATCGTCGGCGCGCTCAGCGGCTCGCGTCTTGAACGCTGTTGCGGTACGCCGCCGGGGTCACCCCCAGCACCCTGCGGAACCAGCGCGTCAGGTGGGCCTGGTCCGCGAAGCCCACCAGAGCCGCCACTTCCGAGGGGCGCAGGCCCGACTCCAGCAGGCACCGCGCCCGGTTCACCCGGTACTGGGCCAGCCAGGCGTACGGCGGTATCCCCATCGCCGTACGGAAGGCACGGAGGAGTTGGTAGCGGGACATGCCCAGGTCGCGGGCGAGGTCGGCGAGGGAAGGGGGTGCCAGCAACTCGTCGGCCAAGCGGTCGCGGACCAGGCGGGCGACCGCGTCCGCGCCCGGGATCACGCAGTCCGCGATGCGGGCCGTGGAGTGGCGGCAGGACAGAGCCGTCAGGAGCCATGGGAGGCGGGACTCCGTCTCCAACGGGTCGGGGCAGGCGCTGAGTTCGGTGTGGGCGAGGCGGAGGGCTGCGGCGAGTTCGGGGTCGTCTATCAGGGGGTCGCGGAAGTGCGGGAGGCCTATGGAGCCGTCCTGGAGGAGTGGGACGTCCGCGTACAGGGCGCGGTATGCGTATCCGTCCGTCGCTGTCCCCGGGCCGCCCGTGTGCATCTCCCCGGGTGCCAGGACGACGATCGATCCCGGGCCCGTGCGGATGTGGCCGCCCCGGTAGTCGATGATCTCTGAGCCGCCCACGCACACGCCGATCGTGTACTCGTCATGGGCGTGCGGGGCGTAGACGTGCTTGTCGAAGCGGGCGGTCAGGAGGTCCAGGGGCGGGCCGCCCCGGCCCAGCCGTGCCCTTGTCCACAGCGCCTGCTCCGCCATCGCCGCCCCCTGTCCGTCCGACTCAGGGTGCAACGCCGTCGTACTCAGAGAAAGTCCGCGGTCTCCAGGTCGAAGGAGAACGGGGCGGGGAGAGCGATCGGCTTGCCGAAGGAACGGGTGCAATGTTCCCGGTAGTCGTCCTCCTCGGGGGCGCTGAACAGGGTGACCGACGAGGCCTCGCGGTCTACGAGGAGGTAGAGCGGGATGCCGCCGCGGGCGTAGCAACGGCGCTTCGCCTCGCGGTCTGCCGCCGGTTTGGTCGACGTCACCTCAAGGACCATGGCGACTCCGTCGCAGGGCATCCAGGAGTCGGCGCTGCCGAAGAGGTCGAGGTCAAGTGGGGCGAGCGTGACGTCCGGGACCGCGTAGTTTTTCGGACAGGCCTGGCCGCTCTTGAGTTTGAGGCCCTTGTTCCCGGAAAAGTCCATCTCGGTGCGCGAACGCTTGATCACCTGCCGGACGATCCGGCTGATGTACTTCTCGTGCTCCCCGTCCGGCGGCGGCGTCACAACGATCTCCCCCTCGATCAGTTCAGCCCGGAAACCCTCCGGGGTGTCGAGGGCCAGGAAGATCTCCAGCAGTCCCTCAGCCGGCGTGAGCGGCTCATGGGCCACGGCACTCATGTCACGCCCCTCCTTCTGTCGCTCACCAGGCTGGGACATCGAAGATCACCTGTCCGTGAGATCGGGAACCGTTCCCTCGATCGTGGCACACCACCAGTGCCTCGACACGCGATCAAACAGGCGCGAAGCGCACCTTCGTCGTCCCCGGGGCGGACGCCACGACCCTCACCCTGAGCCGCTCCCCCGGCGACAACCCGTCCCCGTCGATCCGCCCGATCACCGCCGGTTCTACCAACTGCACGGTCCCCACAGCGGGTTGGCGCTCCTCCACCTCTACCACGCAGCCCTCGAACTCCTCCCCCACCCGGTCCTTCAGCACCGCCGCCTCGACGATGTCGACGCACTCCCGCTCGGCTTTCCCCGCGAGCCGGCCGCCCTCGGCCATCTCGCGGGGCAGCGCCTCGAAGGCCCCGAGCACCCAGTCCGGTACGGCCTTGCCGGCCACCGCCGCCAGGCAGATCTCCGAGGCGTAGCGGTCGACCAGTCGCCGCAGTGGGGCCGTGCAGTGGGCGTAGGGGGCGGCCACCGCCGCGTGCGTGGTGATGTCCGGCAGGACTCCGTCGCGGAACACCGTGTAGCCCGCGCCCCGCAACAGGGTCGTGCACTCCTGGAGGAAGGCCGCGTGCGACGGGACCCCGGGGTCCAGGGAGCGGACCAGCGCCGCGTACGACACATGGTGCGGCCAGTCGATGTGCAGGGCCTCGGCGGTACGGCGCAAGCGGCCCACCGCGCCGTCCGGGGCGGCCGGGAGCGTGCGGAGCACCCCCGTGCCGTACGTCAGCATCAGGTCCGCCGCCGCCATCCCCGTGAGCAGGGAGATCTGGGCGTTCCACCCATCCGCGGGCACCCCGGCCCGGTACGTCAGCTCGTACGTGCCGTCCCGCTCGACGATCTCCTGCTCCGGCACCCGCAGCGAGATCCCGCCCCGCTCGACCTCCAGCCGTTCCCGCAGCTCGCCGACCTCCTTCAGCAGAAGGACCGGCTCCTCCGCCGTGCCGGAGTCGATCGCCCGCTGCACCCCCTCGTAGTCCAGCTTGGCCCGGCTGCGGACCATCGCGCGGCGGACCTCGGCGGCGGTCGTACGGCCTTCCGCGTCCAGGTCGATCGTCCACAGGGCGGCCGGGCGGACCTGGTCCGGGAGCAGGCTCGCGGCGCCCTCGCTCAACACCGGGGGATGGAGCGGAACACGCAGGTCCGGGAAGTACAGGGTCATCACCCGCCGGTGCGTCTCCGCGTCCAGCGCAGACCCGGGGACGACGAAGGCCGCCACGTCGGCGATCGCGTACCGGACCCGGTAGCCGGACCCGTGCCGCGAGAGGTGCATCGCCTGGTCGAGGTCCATCGAACCGGGCGGATCGATGGTGAAGAGGGGGATGTCCGTCGCGTCCACGTGCGGCCCGGACACCGGGGCCCGCTCGGCCTCGGCCAGAACCGCCGGCGGGAAGTCCGACGGCACTCCGAGTTCGGTGCGCAGGGCGGCGAAGGCGGCACGTAGCGGGTCGTCGGTCACGCGTATGCGGCGGCGGGGCATACAGCGAGGGTAAGCAGATCGGGCCCCGTACGCTGTCCGGAGCTCAACAGAAGGAGATCCTCCGTGCTGGTCCTGCTGCCTCCCTCCGAAGGCAAGGCGTCCTCCGGTCGTGGCGCCCCGCTGAAGCTGGAGTCGCTGTCGCTGCCCGGGCTCAACGAGAGCCGGGAAGCCGTCCTCGACGCCCTCGTCGAGCTGTGCGCCGGGGACGAGGAGAAGGCACGGGAGGTCCTCGGGCTGAGCGAGGGGCTGCGCGGCGAGGTCGCGAAGAACGTCGGGCTCCGGACCGCCGGAGCGCGGCCTGCCGGTGAGATCTACACAGGAGTGCTTTACGACGCCCTCGACCTGGCTTCTCTGGACGCTGCGGCGAAGAGGCGCGCGGGGCGTTCCCTTCTCGTGTTCTCGGGGCTTTGGGGAGCGGTCCGGGTGACCGACCGGATTCCGTCGTACCGCTGCTCGATGGGGGTCAAACTGCCGGGGCTCGGGGCGCTGGGCACGCACTGGCGGGCTCCGATGGCCTCCGTGCTCGCCGAGGCCGCCGGGAACGGGCTCGTGCTCGACCTGCGGTCCTCCGCGTATGCCGCCGCGTGGAAGCCGAAGGGGGAGGTCGCGGGGCGGACCGCGACCGTGCGGGTGCTGCACGCGCCGACCCGGAAGGTCGTCAGCCACTTCAACAAGGCGACGAAGGGGCGGATGGTGCGGAGCCTGCTGTCGGCGGGGGTCGCGCCGAAGGGGCCGGCTGAACTGGTGGAGGCGCTGCGCGACCTCGGGTACGTGGTGGAGGCGGAGGCGCCGTCGAAGGCGGGTCAGGCGTGGGCCCTGGATGTGCTGGTGGACGAGATTCACTGAGCTGCGTTGCACAGCATGCAATGACCTTTGCGTAGGGTGCAGCACTTGGTCATGATGACGTCATGGCCTCCTCCCCGCATGCCTCGTTGCTCGACCTCGCCCCCGTCGTCCCCGTCGTCGTCCTGGATCACGTCTCCGACGCCGTACCGCTCGCCCGCGCCCTGGTCGCCGGTGGGCTCCCCGTGATCGAGGTGACCCTGCGGACGCCCGTCGCGCTCGACGCGATCCGGGTGATCGCCGGGGAGGTGCCGGACGCGGTGGTGGGGGCCGGGACCGTCATCACGCCCGCGCAGGTGGAGGAGTCGGTGGCGGCCGGCGCGCGCTTCCTCGTCAGCCCGGGCTGGACGGACGTACTCCTTGAGGCGATGCGGGGGGCCGGGGTGCCGTACCTGCCGGGGGTGTCGACCACGTCGGAGGTGGTGGCGCTGCTGGAGCGGGGGGTCACGGAGATGAAGTTCTTCCCGGCGGAGGCGGCCGGGGGGACGGCGTACCTGAAGTCGCTCTCCGGGCCGTTGCCGCAGGCGCGGTTCTGTCCGACGGGAGGGATCGGGGTCGGGAACGCCCCCGACTATCTGTCCCTGCCCAACGTCGGCTGCGTGGGCGGGACTTGGATGCTTCCGGCAGATGCGATCGCCGCGCGGGACTGGGAGCGGGTCGAGAAGCTCGCCCGGGAGGCGTCCCGGCTACGGCCGCAGGTGTGACGTGTCGTTGAGGAGCCGTACGCTCGCGTTGCCGTCGGCGTAGTACGCGACCGCGGAGATCGAGGCCGCCGAGAGTTCCATGCGGAACAGGGACTCCGGCGGGGCGCCCAGGGCGAGGCGCACGAACGTCTTGATCGGGGTGACGTGGGTGACCAGCAGGACCGTGCGGCCCGCGTACGCCGCGACGAGCTTGTCCCTGGTCGCGGCGATCCTCGTCGCCGTGGCCGCGAAGCTCTCGCCGCCGCCGGTGGGTTCGGCCTCGGGGTCCGCCAGCCACTTGGTCAGGTCGTCGGGGTAGCGCTCGCGCACCTCGCCGAAGGTGAGGCCCTCCCAGGCGCCGAAGTCGGTCTCGATGAGGCCGTCCTCGACGGTGACCTCGATGCCGAGCCGCTCGGCGACGGCGGCGGCGGTCTGGCGGGTACGGGTCAGGGGCGAGGCCAGGATGTGCTGGATCGTGCCGCGCCTGGCCAGCGCTTCGGCGGCCCGCTCGGCCTGCTCGCGGCCGATGTCAGAGAGGGAGGGGTCCGTACCGCCGCTCCCCGAGAACCGCTTCTGGGGAGTCAGCGGGGTCTCGCCGTGCCGCAGGAGCACGAAGGTGGCCGGCGCGCCCATGTCGGCCGGGGCCCAACCGGGGCTTGCCACGGCCTTGGCCGCCCGTACGTCGGCCTTGGCGTCGGCGTCCGACAGCTTCCGTACCGAACTCGCCGAACCCTCGGAGTCCATCGCCTCGTTCGCCAATCGGTCCGCCCGCTTGTTCTGCTCGCGCGGGATCCACTCGTAGGTGACCTGCCCCGGCGGGAACACCCGGCCCGCCTCCAGCGCCAGCGGCTTCATGTCCGGGTGCTTGATCTTCCAGCGGCCCGACATCTGTTCCACGACGAGCTTGGAGTCCATGCGGACGTGGACGCGGGCCGAGGGGTCGAGGTCGTGCGCGGCGCGCAGACCGGCCAACAGCCCCCGGTACTCGGCGACGTTGTTGGTCACGACGCCGAGGTACTCGTACGTCTCGACCAGCGTCTCCCCCGTCGCCGCGTCCAGCACCACGGAGCCGTACCCGGCGGGACCCGGGTTGCCCCGTGAGCCGCCGTCCGCCTCGACGATGAACTCCCGCACCTCCGGTGCCCCTTACAGGCCGGAGTCGGACGTGCGCACCAGGATGCGGCGGCAGTTCTCGCAGCGCACCACGGTGTCGGGCGCGGCCGCGCGGACCTCGTTGAAGTCCGTGATGGCGAGCTCCTGGCGGCAGCCCTGGCAGGTGCGCTGGTACAGCTTGGCCGCACCGATGCCGCCCTGCTGCTCGCGGAGCTTGTCGTAGAGCTTGAGGAGGTCGGCGGGGATGACGGCCGCGATGACCTCGCGCTCCTTGGTCACCGAGGCGATCTCGCCATCCAGTGTCTCGAAGGCCGCGTCGCGGCGGGCCGTCGCGTCGTCGATCTTCGACTGGACGGAGGAGACGCGCTCGGTGAGCTCGGCGACCCGCTCCTGCGCGGACTCGCGGCGCTCCATGACCTCCAGGACGATGTCCTCCAGGTCGCCCTGGCGCTTGGCGAGGGAGGCGATCTCGCGCTGGAGGTTCTCGAGGTCCTTCGGGGAGGTCACGGCACCGGAGTCGAGGCGCTGCTGGTCGCGGTTGGCGCGCTGGCGCACCTGGTCCACGTCCTGCTCGGCCTTGGTCTGCTCGCGGGCGGTGTCGCTCTCCTCGGTCTGCGCGGCGACGAGCAGGTCGCGCAGCTGGGTGGCGTCCTTGGTGAGCGCCTCGATCTCGGCGTGCTCGGGCAGCGACCGGCGCTTGTGGGCCAGTTGCTGGAGGCGGACGTCGAGGGCCTGGACGTCGAGGAGTCGGATCTGGTCGGCGGGCGCGGCGTTCAGTTGGGGGCTCCAGGTGAAGGGGAGTGGCTGGTCCAGGGGTCGGTGACCGTCTTGGAGACGTGCACGCGCAGGTCCCAGCCGTGGCGGTCGGAGATCTCGTCGAGCTGGGCGGCGGCCAGCTCGCACCAGGGCCACTCGGTGGCCCAGTGCGCCGCGTCGAGCAGCGCGAGAGGACTGTGGGCGACCGCCTCGGACACCGGGTGGTGGCGCAGGTCGGCGGTGAGGAAGGCATCGACGCCGGCCGCGCGGACCTGGTCGAAGAGGCTGTCGCCGGAGCCGCCGCTGACGGCGACCGTGCGGACGAGCGCCTCGGGGTCGCCGGCCACGCGGATGCCCTGCGCGGTGGCGGGGAGCCGTGCGGCGGCCCGTGCGGCGAGTTCGCGGACGGTCGTCGGGGGGTCCAGCTCGCACACCCGGCCCAGGCCGCGGCGCCCTTCCGGGTCCGTCGGGTCCGGCACCAGCGGTCGTACGACCCGGAGGTCGAGCGCGCCCGCGAGGGCGTCCGAGACGCCCGGGTCGGCGGTGTCCGCGTTGGTGTGGGCCACGTGCAGTGCGATGTCGTTCTTGATGAGGGTGTGGACGACCCGGCCCTTGAAGTGGCTCGCGGCGACCGTGGTCGTGCCGCGCAGGTAGAGGGGGTGGTGGGTGACCAGCAGGTCGGCGCCCAGCTTCACCGCCTCGTCGACGATCTCCTGGACCGGGTCCACGGCGAAGAGGACCCGCGCGACCTCCTGGTCGGGGTCGCCCACGACGGTGCCGACCGCGTCCCAGGACTCGGCCCGCTCGGCGGGC
Source organism: Streptomyces sp. LS-MS-L19 (assembly GCF_058382285.1). Classification (NCBI taxonomy): domain Bacteria; kingdom Bacillati; phylum Actinomycetota; class Actinomycetes; order Kitasatosporales; family Streptomycetaceae; genus Streptomyces; species Streptomyces sp. LS-MS-L19. The sequence goes on from NZ_JBYCLL010000001.1 coordinate 2,904,990, forward strand.
CACAGGTTCTCCAGCGCGGCGATGACTTCAGACAGACGGGGCACGGGGAAAAGGCTACCTGCCTGGTCCACCCCCTTGAACCCGAGCGGCCCCAGGCCGTCCCGCTCAGCACAGTCGCCCCGTTTTCCTCAGGCGAATCGTTCCTGGGCCACCCCTTTGTGTGAAGCGGAAGCCCGCCCGTCCCACGCCTGTGCGTGCGAAAACTACTTTCGAGGCCGGAGGTGATCAGACGATGACGGCCTGTGCCATCGAGCCCACGACCTCGGACGAGGACGAGTGCGAGAACGGAGACGGGGAGAGCCCGCGGACGGAATACGTGATCGCTGAGGACGGGGAGACCGGGGAGACGCCGGGGGCGGAGTCCGGGGACGCGGGGGGCTGGGTGGTTCCGGGCGCGGAGTACGGGGACGCCGGGGATCGCGTGGCGCCGGGGGCGGGGTATGGGGACGCGGGGGGCGGGGTGGCTCTGGGGGCGGAGACGGGGGACGCCGGGATTCGCGTGGCTCTGCCGGTGGAGTACGGGGACGCCGCCGGGGATGGGGTGGTTCCGGGGGTGGAGTACCGGGGCGCGGGGGACGGGGTGGCTCCGGTGTCGGAGACGGGGGACGCCGGGGACCGCATGGCACTGCCGGTGGAGTACGGGGACGCCGGGGACCGAGTGGGGCTGCCGATCGAGTACGGGGACGGGGTGGCTTCGCGGAGGGGTGGTGTGCCGGCCGGGGGCGAGGGGGGTTCGCGGGCCGGGTGTGTGATCACCGTCGATGGTTCCTATGCGGCTCGGCTCGCTCTGGACGGTGACTGCTGGTTCCCGGAGCGGTGGACCCTGGACGGTCCCGAGCCCTACGCGGTGCCGCTGCCCGGCCGCCAGCCCGAGGAGCCCGGCACCGAAGTGCACCCGATGGGCGACGGACGGGTCCTGATCAGGCGGTTCGCGGACGGGCGGCACAACTTCTCGCTGCTCTACCCGACCGGGCCCGAGACCGGCGAGCTGCCGCTCGGCGCCGTCGAGTGCCCCGACCCGGGGACGGTCCTGCGGCTGCTGCCGCCGGCGCCCGGTGGTGAGAAGGCGTACGCCCTCGCCGTGGGCCGGCGCTCCAGTGCCGTGTGGCTGGTGGCGGGCGGTGCCTTCGGACCGGAGCACCTTGCGGAGATCCCGGGGCGCTGCTCGGGTGGGGTGTGGCTGGACCGGGCGGGGCGGATGCTGGCCCTTGACCGCGAGGTGGGCGGGCGGACCAAGACGATCGTGGTGGACCTGGAGCGGGGCGGCGAGGTCTCCCCCCTGCTCCAGATCGCCGACGCCAGCGACGACCGGCTGCTGCTCGCCGCCCCGGACAGCGGGCTGCTGCTGATCTCCTCGGACGCGCCGTCGCCGGGGCGGCCGCGGCTGGGCTGGGGGGTGCTGGGCAGCACGCTGCCGGTGCGCTTCCCGGAGTGCCTGCGGGTGCCCGACTGCGCGGTGACGCCGTTCGCGATCCAGCCGGGGCAGGTCCTGATGCCGGAGAGCTGCGGGGTGGCGCTGCGCATCGACGGCCCGATGGGCAGCTGGGTGGGCGTGTGGCGCCCCGCGGCCCGACAGGTGCAGCATCTCCCGGCGCCCGAGGGATGGTTGACCGGTGCCGGCCTGTGGACCGAGGCGGGTGAACTGCTCCTGCCGTACGCCACGGAGGGGGCACCGTGCGGGGTGACACGGTGGGCGGCGGCCGGACCCCTCTCGGGGGAGACCGGGCCGAGGGGTGAGGACGCGAGGTCCGTGGGTGGGGAGGTCGAGTCTGTCGACGACGGGGAGTCGGGGCCCGTAGGCGGGAACGCGGGGTCTACCGATGGGGAGTTCGGGTCCCTCCGCAGGCAGACCGGACCCCTCGGCGGGGACGCCGGGTCCTTCCGCGGGGGCGCCGGATCCGTCGGCGGAGACCTGGGTGCCTTCGGCCCGGGCACCGGTTCTGTCGGCGGGGAGTTCGGGTCCCTCCGCGGGCAGGCCGGGTCCGCCAGCTGGGAGTCGGGACCCGTCGGCGGGGAGGCCGGGCCTCTTACCGGCGCCCCCGGACCCTTCACCGGGGAAGCGCAGGGTCAGGGGGATGCGGGGGCCGGGGAAACCGGAACGGGGGACGCGGTCCGGGAAGATCCCTACGGGACCCGCTCGGTCTCCGAACCGGCGCCTCCGGCACCCGTCGCACCGCGGCCTGTGCCCTTGCAGCAAGCCCCGTTGGGCAATCTTGTAACGAAGTAGTGCCGGTTGGTCAGGCCGCCTGGATTCGCCCCGTGGTGTGCCGGTTAAACTCGCCCCGCTGTAAGAAAGATCATGTTGACGGGGTGAATTACTTCCATGAGCGACGCCAGCACGAACCAGTCGACTGCCGACGTCCAGGAGCCCACGGGCCACGGCAAGCACCGCGGCCCGGTCTCGGTCCAGGACAGCGAGACGGCCCCGCGCGGCCGGCACCGCAAGTCGGTCGAGCAGACCGAGGTCGCGGCCTGACGGCGGACGACGACACACGGCCCGCTCCTCTCACGGGGAGCGGGCCGTTGCGTGTCTACTCCCGTTTCAGCCCCAGCACTTCGGCCGCAGCGAACGTCTCTCCCGCCGGCCGGCGCGCATAGTGCGGAGTGAGCAGCGCGTCCAGCTCGTCGTACGTGAAGGTGTCCTGCTTGCTGTCGAACTTGGCCTGCACCCGCGGTCGTTCGACGACGACGACCATCCCTCCGTGTACGACGAGCAGCTGGCCGTTGACGCGCTCGGCGGCCGGTGACGCCAAGTAGCCGACGAGCGGGGCGACATGCTCCGGAGCGAGCGGGTCGAGTCCCGACTCCGGCTGCTCGAAGCCCGCTCCCGAGAAGACGTCCTCGGTCATCCGGGTGCGGGCGCGCGGGCAGATGGCGTTGGCGGTGACGCCGTACTTGGCGAGCGCGAGGGCCGTCGACGTGGTGAGTCCGACGATCCCCCCTTTTGCGGCCGCGTAGTTGGGCTGTCCGGCGGACCCGGCGAGGAACGCCTCCGAGGAGGTGTTGACGATACGGCCGTACACCGGCGCGCCCGCCGCCTTGGACCGTTCGCGCCAGTGCGCCGCCGCGAACCGGGTGGTGTTGAAGTGGCCCTTGAGGTGGACCCGGATCACCGCGTCCCACTCGCCCTCGGTCATGGAGAAGACCATGCGGTCGCGCAGGATGCCCGCGTTGTTCACGAGGATGTCGAGCTTGCCGAACTCCGCGATCGCCAACTCGACCAGTTCCCCGGCCTGTTGGTGGTCGGCGACGTCCCCGGTGTGGGCGCGGGCCAGCCCTCCCGCGGCCCGGATCTCCTCGGCGACCTGCTCGGCGGGGCCCGCGGAGGCCTCGCCCGAGCCGTCCCGGCCGGGCTGTCCGTAGTCGTTGACGACCACGGCCGCGCCGAGCCGCGCCAGCTCCAGTGCCTCGGCCCGGCCCAGGCCCCGGCCGGCGCCTGTGACGACGGCCGACAGTCCCTCAAGTGGCAGCGACATCAGCGGGGTCCTCAGATCTCGATGCACGTGCGGAGCGAGGTCCCGGTCCGCATCTGGTCCAGTGCCTCGTTGATCTCGCTGAGCGGCACCCGGTGGGTGATCAGGCCGTCCAGGTCGACGCGGCCGGCCCGCCACAGGGCGATGGTCCGCTCGTAGGAGCCCAGGACGTCCCCGCCGCCGTACATGGACGGCAGGATGCGCTTCTCGTCGAAGAACAGCTCGAACATGTTGAGCTGGAGGAAGTCGTCCATGGCGCCCGCGCCGACGATCACGAGGGTGCCGCCGCGGCGGGTGGTCTCGTAGGCCGTGCGGGCGGTCGCCGACCTGCCGACGACCTCGAAGACGTAGTCGAAGCCCTCACCGGCGGTGATCTGCTGTTTGGCGTCGGCGAGTTCGTCCGGGGAGACGGCCCGGGTGGCGCCGAACCTCAGGGCGGCCTCCCGGCGGGAGGCGACCGGGTCGACGGCGACGATCTCGGCGGCACCCTTGAGGCGGGCCCCCTGGATCGCGGAGATGCCGACGCCCCCGCAGCCGATGACGGCGACCGACGAACCGGCCTCCACGTCCGCGGTGTTGAGCGCGGCCCCGAGTCCGGTGGTGACCCCGCAGCCGATCAGGGCCGCTATGTCGAAGGGCACGTCGTCGGGGATCGGCACCGCGCAGCCCGCGTCGACGACGACCTCCTCGGCGAAGGTGCCGGTGCCGGCGAAGCCGAAGACATCGCCGCCGGGGCGCCGGAAGTTGGGGGTGCCCGCGTTCATGAACCCGGCCAGGCACAGCTCGGTCTGCCCGCGCTTGCAGGCGGGACAGACACCGCAGGCGGGCAGCCAGCAGACGACGACCCGGTCGCCGGGCTTCAAGTGGCTGACACCTTCTCCGACTTCGACGATCTCTCCCGCGCCCTCGTGGCCGGGCACGAAGGGCGCCGGCTGTGGCAGCACCCCGCCCATCGCGGACAGGTCCGAGTGGCACAGGCCGGTGGCCCGGACCCGGATCCGCACCCTGCCGGGCCCGAAGCCCACCGCCTCGACGTCGTCGTGGACCTCGAGTTTTTCCTGGCCGATCTCGTGCAGTACGGCTGCGCGCATGGTGCGGCTCCCCTCGTACGGCGTGCTGGTTCAGGAGTGTTCCGGAGCGTGTGCTCAGGCGTGTTCGACGACGGTGTCGGCGAGGACGGGTGCGTCGTCGCGTTCTACTGCGCTGACGGCGACCCTGGTGGACCCCGGTGCCCCCTCCGGCCGGTGCCACATCCGGATCCGCAGGGTCTCCCCCGGGTAGACGACCCCGGCGAACCGGGTGGCGTAGGACGTGACCCGGGTGACGTCCCCGCCGAGCAGTGTGTCGACGACCGCCTTGAGCGTGATGCCGTAGGTGCACAGCCCGTGCAGGATGGGCCGTTCGAACCCGGCGACCTTGGCGAACTCCGGGTCGGCGTGCAGTGGGTTCCAGTCGCCGGAGAGGCGGTAGAGCAGGGCCTGGTCCTCGCGGATCGGGCGCTCGACGGTCCGGTCGGGCTCACCGGTCGGGGGCTCCAGTCGGGCCGAGGGGCCCCGGTCGCCGCCCCAGCCGCCCTCTCCGCGGACGAAGATCTGGGCGTCGTTGGTCCACAACGGGCCTTCGGCGTCCGCGACTTCGGTCCGCAGGACGAGGACGGCCGCCTTGCCCTTGTCGTAGACCGCGGCGATCCGGTTGGTGGCGGTGGCGGTGCCCGTCGCCGGGAGGGGCCGGTGGATGACGAGGCTCTGACCGCCGTGCAGGACGCGGGCGAGGTCGACCTCGATGCCCGGCATGGACAGACCGCTGATCACCCCGGGCGAACCGGACCCCGCGACGGTGGCGAAGCTCGGCAGGACGTGCAGCCGGGATTCGAGGGTGTAGCGGAGCTCGTCGGGGTCGGTGGCGGGGATGCCCGCGCCGATCCCCAGGTGGTAGAGCTGGACGTCCTTCGAGGTCCAGGAGATCTCGCCGGTCCGGGGCTCGGCGGCGAGGGCTGTGGCGGCATCGATGGGCATACGGCTCCTGACAGCGACGGATCCAAGACCCCGGTACGGCCGTCCGCACCGTCGGCCGCACCGAGGTCGTCACGGGCCGATCTAGAACGCGTTCCAGTCCGGCGCCCTCTGTATAGCCGAGCCCACCGCACTTGTGAAGGCTCCTGACGGAGTGTCAGGTCGGTGGTTGCTCCCGGCTCCGGCACCCGTGACATTTGTCCTGCCCGATGCCGTACATCCGCCTCTGCCGGGCGAGGGGGCCGATCCGTAGCGTTGTTCCCGTCGTCCCGGCGCCGCACCGGGAACCTCTGAGCGGAGGAACGGTCATGTTCTGGTCGCGCAAGCTCTCGTGCCGCGTGGGCGAGATCCGCGAAGAGGTGCGTTCGGCGCGGGAGCACCAGCGGTACTACGCGGCGAACAAGGAACGCCTCAACGCCGAGTACCAGGCCGCGCAGAAGGCCGGTAAGGTCCCCACCCACGCGGGCCTGGGCAGCGGGTTCGGTCTGCTGCCCTGGCTGCTGCTGGGAATGGGCGCCTTCTCCAACCTCTTCCAGGGCGAGGCCGCCAGCCCCTGGGTGGGCGGCCTCGGGCTGCTCACCTTCAACTCGCTCTACATCTACGTCGCCTTCCGCGCCTTCCGCCCGCAGACCCGGGACGCGCTCTCCACCCGGGTGGCGCTGGTGGCGCTGGGTCTGGTGACCTGTGGTCTGGCGATGGGGTACGGCGGCAACTGGCTGCTGTTCTTCCCCCTGTTCGGGCTCGCGACCGGCGCGGTCGTGCGGCTGCCGCACCTGCGCTGGGTGGGGGCCGTGGTGACCGTGGTCGCCGGTGCGGCCTCCGTCTTCCGGGACGGCTGGGGCGGGCTCGACACCGCGTACGCCACGTGGATCTCCACGATGGTCACGGCCGCGATCATGTCCCTCTCCGAGGCGGTACGGCAGTTGCGCGAGGCCCGCGAGGAACTGGCCCGGCGTGCCGTCGAGGAGGAACGCCTGCGGTTCTCCCGGGACCTGCACGATCTCCTCGGCCACACGCTGTCGGTGATCGTGGTCAAGTCGGAGGCGGCCCGCCGCCTGGCCCTCGCCGATCTGGACGCGGCGCTCGTGCAGATCGGCGACATCGAGTCGGTCGGCCGCCAGGCGCTCACCGAGATCCGCGAGGCGGTGACCGGTTACCGCGAGGGCAGCCTCAGCAACGACCTCGACCGGGCCGCCTCCGTCCTGCGGGCCGCGGGCATCGAGCCGACCGTCCGCCGCTCCGGTCCGCCACTGGCCGCCCAGACCGAGGCGCTGCTGGGCTGGGTGGTGCGCGAGGCGGTGACCAACGCCGTCCGGCACAGCGGGGCGGCCAGGTGCGAGATCTCCGTGGACGGCTCGGCGGAACGGGTGCGGCTGCGGGTGTGGGACGACGGCCGGGGATCGGCCGCGGGGACGCCCGGCCCCGAGAGCGCCCTCATGACACCGGGGACGCGGGCCTGCGACGACCTGCCGGCCACGCCACAGGCACCGACACCGACACCGACACCGGATATCGGCGGCACCGGTCTCAAGGGGCTCGCCGAGCGGCTGGCCGCGGCCGGAGGGCGGTTGGAGGCCGGGCCCGGACCCCGGGGCGGGTTCGTGGTGCGGGCCGAGCTGCCGGTCGAGTCGCTGGAGCCGGTGCGGCCGCGTGAGCCGGCGCGGACCGGTGAGCCGGCGCCGACTGTGTGAGGCCGGCTCCCCCACCGGCACCCGCCAACCCGCCCCTGTCCCCATCCCCGCTACACCCCCACCCCCCCACCCTTCACTCTTCAGTTCTCAAAGACCACGCGCTCAAGCGCACCCAGGTCAAGTCACCCCCCACCCCCCTACTCTTGGGCCGTGAACGAGATGCCCCGGGATCACCGGCCCGCCAAGTCGATCCGCGTCCTGCTCGCCGAGGACCAGGGCATGATGCGCGGGGCGCTCGCGCTGCTGCTCGGGATGGAGCCGGACATCCAGGTGGTCGCCAAGGTCGGGACGGGGGACGCGATCGTGGACGCGGCACTCACGCATCGCCCCGATGTGGCCCTGCTCGACATCGAGCTGCCGGGCATCAGCGGTCTGGACGCCGCCGCCGAGCTGCGCGACCAGGTGCCGGACTGCCGGGTGCTGATCCTGACCACCTTCGGGCGGCCCGGCTATCTGCGGCGGGCCATGGAGGCGGGTGCCGCCGGTTTCCTCGTCAAGGACGGGCCCGTGGAGGAGTTGGCCGCCTGCATCCGCCGGGTGCTGACCGGGGAGACCGTGATCGACCCCGCCCTCGCCGCGGCCGCCCTCAGCGCCGGCCCGAACCCGCTCACCACCCGCGAGTGCGAGGTCCTCAAGGCCTCCACGGACGGCGCGACGGTGGCCGACATCGCCGGCAGGCTCCACCTCTCCGAGTCCACCGTCCGCAACTACCTCTCCTCCGCGATCGGCAAGACCGGCACCCGCAACCGGATGGAGGCGGTCCGGGAGGCCCGGCAGCAGGGGTGGCTGTGAGCCCGCACATCCCGTCCCTGCCCGGTCAACCCGCTCCCCTCTACTCGATCACCTCCGCCGACTTGTACTGCGCCCCCTCCGGCGCCAGGCACACGAACCAGCTGTACGGGGAGCCCTCCGGCGAGCGGATCGCCGGGACGTCCGTACTCGTCTCGGAGTCGACCTTCTCCACCACCGTCGCCGTCTCGTCCGTCCAGTCGCAGTTGACGCGCTGGGCGGTCTTGGCGACGGAACCGATGACGAGCCGGACGTCCTTGGTGTCGCCGGGTTCGAGGGGGAGGGAGCCGGAGGTGAGGTCCGTGCCGGTCATGGTGTCCGACGCGGGGACCGTGTTCTCCATGACCTTCGTCGATGCGCCGCCGTAGTCGCGGTACACGAAGTACGCGATCTTGCCCACCAGGTCCGAGGCCCTGCGGACGTCGGGCGGGTCCTCGCCGTGCGCCCGCATCGCGTTCAGCGTCGCCCGGGCCTCCGCGGTGTCGACCGGCGCCGGCCAGGTGTCGAGGGTGACGCGCCACTCCTTGCCGTTCTCCGTGCCCGTCGCCAGCGTGGTCCGGTTGGCGGGCTCGAACGCCCGGGACGTGCCGGTGGCCGTCGGCCGGGTGGCGACCGCTCCCCCGCCGTCCCCGCCCGGCAGCCCCGCCACCGCGAGCGTCGCCGAGGAGCCGGCGAGCACCAGTGCCGTGGCCGCGGCCACCGCCCAGCGGCGAGCCCGGCGCCTTCTGCCACCGCGGATCACCGCGTCGTAGGGGGCTATGCCGATCTCGACCTCGTCGGCGGCGTCGGCCAGCAGGAGGGCGATGTCGCTGTCGCTCATGTGGTGGTCCTTCTCCCGGTCCGCGCTCATCACTGCCGCCCTCCCTGCGTCACCATGTCGGCCAGCTGGGGTATGGCGCGGAGTTTCGCGATCCCCTTGGCCGCGTTGCTCTTCACCGAGCCGATCGAACAGCCCATCGCCTCGGCGGTCTGGGTCTCGGTCAGGTCCTCCCAGTAGCGCAGGACCACCGCCTCCCGCTGCCGGGGCGGGAGTTGGGCCAGCGCCTTCAGCAGGGCGCTGCGGTCGTCGGCCTGGGCCATGCGGTCACCGGTGTCGGCGACCTCGCGCACCAGCCCCGAGTCGTCCCCCCGGGCCAGGAACTCCCTGAGCCTTCTGCGGTGCTTGCGCGCGTGGGCGTTGACCATCACGCGCCGTACGTACGCCTCCGGATCGTCCGCCGAGCCGACCCGGCGCCAGGCCACATAGGCCTGTTCGAGCGTCGACTGGACCAGGTCCTCCGCTGCGTGCTGCTCCCCCGTGAGGAGAAATGCCGTCCGCATCAGCCGCGGCCAGCGGCCGATGACAAAGCTCTGGAACTCCTCGTCCCGAGCCTGTTTCCGATCCCCCATGGGCACCTCCTAGATGTCTGAAGGAGTCCATGAGCGGCCCGGACCGTTGCCTCACCCCGCCAGGATTTTTCGGCGGCTCACCCGGCCGGGGTCCTCCTCGGCAGCCACACCAGCATCAGCACGACCGCCGCGACCAGCACGGACGTGCCCGCCCCGAAGGCCAGGGCGTACCCCTGCGTCAGCGCCTGCGCCGAATCCGCGCTGCCGGTCCGGGCGGCGGCGAGCGTCGAGAGCACCGCGAGTCCGAGCGAGCCGCCCATCGTGCGTGAGGTGTTGATCAGCCCGGACACCAGTCCCGCCTCGCCCGGCGCCGCCCCGGACGTGGCCAGCGAGGCGAGCGGGGTGGAGGCGAGGCCCGCGCCCAGCATCATCAGGATCCCCGGGCCCATGATCGAGGTGAGGTAGCCGCCGTCCGCCGTCATCGTCGACTGCCAGGCGTAGCCGGTGAGCGCGACGAGTGTTCCCAGGACCGCCACCCGGCGGGCCCCGGACCGGCGCATGAGGCGGGGCGCGAGCTTGGAGCCGAGCACGATGGCCAGGGAGCTCGGCAGCATCGCCAGGCCGGCGTCCAGCGGGGAGTATCCGAGGACGTTCTGGGCGTAGAGCGTGATGAAGTACCACGTGCAGAACAGGGCGGCGCCGCTGAGGAACATCGCCGCGTTCGCCGAGGCCACGGCGCGCACCCTGAGCAGTCCGAGCGGCATCAGCGGGGCGGCCGTACGGGACTCGACGAGGAGGAAGGCGCCCACGAGCGCGAGCCCGACCGCCAGCGGGACCAGGGTGGCGGCCGCCGTCCAGCCCTCGGCCTCGGTCTGCGAGATGCCGTACGCCAATACCGCCAGTCCGCCGGTGACCAGCAGGGCGCCCGGCAGGTCGAGGCGCCGGCCGTCCCCGGCGCGGCTCTCGGTCAGCCAGAGCAGCGAGCCCAGCAGGACCACCGCGCCGACCGGCACGTTGATCAGCAGGACCCAGCGCCAGGACAGGGTGTCCACCAGGAGGCCGCCGAAGAAGCCGCCCGCCGCGCCGCCGCCCGCGCCCACGGCCGTCCAGGTGGCGATCGCGCGGGCCCGCGCCGGGCCCTCCGGGACGGCCGAGGTCACGATGGTCAGGGTCGCGGGGGCCAGGACCGCCGCGCCGAGACCCTGCACCGCGCGCGCGAGCAGCAGTTGCCCGCCGCCCTCGGCGAGTCCGCCGGCCAGGGAGGCCACGGTGAACAGGCCGAGCCCGACCAGGAACATCCGCTTGCGGCCGTAGAGGTCACCGGCCCGGCCGCCGAGCAGCATGAACCCGGCGAAGGCGATCGAGTAGGCGTTCACGACCCACTGGAGGCCGCTTCCGCTCATGCCCAGGTCGGCGCGGATGGAGGGCAGCGCCACATTGACGACGGACACGTCGAGCACGACCAGGAACTGGCCCGCGCACGCCAGGGCGACGACCAGCCAGGCAGGGGGTGCGGAGCGGGGACGGCCGGACACCCGGGCGACATCTGCGGCTTCGAGCATGGTCGTCATGGTCTCAACCGGTCCCGACTTCCCCAAGAGAATATAAAGAAATCGTTAGTACGCCGAAGCATCGGAATAGTTGCCCATGCATACGTAGTTCAGGCAACACGTAACCCGGTTCCACCGCACGCAACCCGTTCTCCAGGCCCGGAGGCCTCCCTCACATGACGCACACGCCGACCGACCAGCCCACCCGGAGAGCGTCCGGCGCTGTCGTCCCGGTGCTCGCCTTCGCGGGCATCGTGGTCGCGGTGATGCAGACCCTGCTCGTCCCGGTCATCAAGGACCTGCCGCAACTGCTGGACACCGCCCCCAGCAACGCCACCTGGGTCCTCACGTCGACCCTGCTCTCGGGTGCCGTCGCCACCCCGATCATGGGCCGCCTCGGCGACCTGTACGGCAAGCGCCGCATGCTGATCCTCAGCCTCGCGGTGATGGTCGTCGGCGCCCTGATCAGCGCCCTCACCAGCGATCTGCTCACGATGATCGCCGGCCGCACCCTCCAGGGCTTCGCCATGGGCGCGATCCCCCTCGGCATCGGCCTGATGCGCGACATGCTGCCCCGCGAGAAGCTCGGCTCGGCCATGGCCCTGATGAGCTCCTCGATCGGCGTCGGCGGCGGACTCGCGCTCCCGCTCGCCGCCCTGATCGCCCAGCACGCCGACTGGCACGCCCTCTTCTACGGCGCCGCGGGCCTCGGCGCCCTCTCGATCGTCCTCACCCTCCTCGTCGTACCGGAATCCCCGGCCCGCGCGGAGGGCACTTTCGACGTCCTGGGCGCACTCGGACTCTCCACCGGCCTGGTCCTCTTCCTCCTGCCGATCACCAAGGGCAGCGACTGGGGCTGGACCTCGGGCACCACGCTCGGCCTCTTCGCCGCCTCCGCCGTCGTCCTCGTCCTGTGGGGCGTCATGGAGCTGCGCGTGAAGGCCCCCCTGGTCGACCTGCGCACCACGGCCCGCCCGGCGGTCCTCTTCACCAACCTGGCGTCGATCATGGTGGGTGTCTCCTTCTACGTCGTCTCGCTCGTCCTCCCCCAGCTCCTCCAGCTCCCGAAGGCGACCGGCTACGGCCTCGGCCAGTCGATGGTCGTCGCGGGCCTCCTGGTCGCCCCGCTGGGCCTGACGATGATGGTCACGGCGCCGGTGTACGCCCGGCTGTCGGCCAAGTACGGCCCCAAGTTCACCCTCATCCTCGGCATGCTGATCATCGCGATCGGCTACGGCGCGGGCCTCGGCCTCATGAGCGCGGCCTGGCAGAGCCTCGTGATCGCGGTCGTGCTGGGCGCGGGCATCGGTCTCGCGTACTCCTCGCTGCCCGCGCTGATCGTCGGGGCGGTCCCGGCGTCGGAGACGGGGGCGGCGAACGGCCTCAACACGCTGATGCGTTCCATCGGTACGTCCGTGTCGAGCGCCGTGATCGGGATGGTGCTGGCGAACACGGCGAACGACGTCGGCGGTGTCGAGATCCCCACGATGCACGGCTTCCGGGTGTCGTTCCTGATCGCGACGGGTGCGGTGGCGATCGGCCTGCTGATGGCGGTGTTCCTGCCGAAGCCGAACCGGGCTCCGCAGCTGCGGGCCAGCAGCGAGGAGGAGGCGAACCTGGAGCACGCCGAGGAGGTCCTCCGGGGGTTCCGGGGCCGTGTCCTCGACGCGTCCGGGGCTCCGGTCGCGCGCGCCACGGTCACCCTGATCGACCCGCGGGGGCGCCAGGCGGGGTCCGCCGTCGCCGACGAGGAGGGCGTGTACGCGCTCAGGGTGCCGGGCGAGGGCTCGTACGTCCTCGCGGCGCGCGCCACCGGCCACGGCCCCCTGGCCTCCTCGGCCACCCACACGGGCGACCGCGCGATCGACCTCGACCTGGCCCTCCCGGGCGAGACGGTCACGGCCTGACCGACGGGTCTCCGGAGCACACCCCCGCCCCGCACCGGGGCGGGGGTGTGGTGCGTCGAGGGGTGCCAGGAAGGCCGTAGGACCGATGCGGGGCTCGCAGCCGTGGGCCGCGTCGCCCGACAGCTCCCCGCCCCGCACCCCCCGTCCCCCTCCCCAGGGGCGTGCGGCAGCATGGGGAGGCCGAGACGACCGTCCCGTACGACCGAGAGGAACCCCATGGCCGCGGCCGCACCCAAGCCCGAGATCCTGGCCGCCTTCGAGGCCGCCAAGGGGTTCATGCCCGTGGACGAGGGGCTGGCCCTGTACGCGGCCGCCCTGGACGCCGGGCGGCTCGGGCTGCCGTTGCTGGAGGTGGGCACGTACTGCGGCCGCTCCGCGGTCCTGCTCGCCGACGCGGCCCGGGAGTCCGGTGTCACGGCGCTCACCGTCGACCACCATCGGGGCAGCGAGGAGCAGCAGCCCGGGTGGGAGTACCACGATCCGCAGACCGTGGACCCGGAGCTCGGGGTGATGGACACGCTGCCGGCCTTCCGGCGGACCCTGTACCGGGCCGGCCTGGAGGAGCACGTCGTCGCTCTGGTCGGGCGGTCGCCGCAGATCGCGAAGGTCTGGGCGACACCGCTCGGGCTCGTCTTCGTGGACGGCGGCCACACCGACGAGCACGCGAACGCCGACTACGAGGGCTGGGCCCCCCACGTGGCCGAGGGCGGACTGCTCGTCATCCATGACGTGTTCCCGGAGCCGGAGGACGAGTTCACCGGCCAGGCCCCGTACCGCGTCTACCTCCGAGCCCTCGCCTCCGGCGCCTTCACGGAGGTCTCCGCGACCGACTCGCTGCGGGTGCTGCGGCGGACGCGGGCGGGGATCTGACGGCGGGGTTAGAGTCGCAGACGTGTCGTACGCAGGCCCTGAATTCGAGTCCCCCCAGCCCCACCGCCCCCGGCGCCGGTCCCTGACGCTCGCTCTCGCCGTGCTCGTGCCGGGTGCGCTGCTCGGGTGGCTGGTGTACGAGGGGGTGGGCGGGGCGGCCGACGGTGGCGGGACGCCTGCCGTGGCGAGTCCGCGGGCGAGCGCTCCGCCGACCGTTTCCTCCACCACCGCCGAGGACAAGAAGCCGCTCGCCTCGCTCCGGGGCAAGGTCGTCGTCATCGACCCCGGACACAATCTCACCAACTTCCGGCACACGGCCGAGATCAACCGCAAGGTCGACATCGGCACGAACCGCAAGGAGTGCGACACGACGGGGACGTCCACCAACTCCGGTTACGCGGAGGCCAAGTTCACCCTCGATGTCGCCCACCGGCTGCGCACCCTGCTGGAGCGCAAGGGCGCGACGGTGAAACTCACACAGGACGGCGACCGCCCCTTCGGCCCCTGCGTGGACGAGCGGGCCCGGATCGGCAACAACGCGAAGGCCGACGCGGTGGTGTCGATCCACGCGGACGGCGCGGGCGCCGGACAGCGCGGCTACCACGTGATCCTCCCGGGCCGCGTCCACCAGGGCATCGCCGACACCCGCCGCATCGTCGGCCCCTCCGCGACCCTCGGCCGGCTCCTCGCGACCGACTTCGGACGCGCCACGGGCACCGAACCCTCCAACTACATCGGCGACGGCACCGGCCTCGACACCCGCACGGACCTCGGCGGCCTCAATCTGTCAACGGTCCCCAAGGTCTTCATCGAATGCGGCAACATGCGCGACAGCAAGGACGCGGCTCTGCTCACGAGCGCGGCCTGGCGACAGAAGGCCGCGCAAGGAATCTCTGAGGGAATCGTGAGTTTCCTGCGCGGGTAACGATCAGCGCGCACAACCCGTCGTACGCTCCGCCGGGGCGGACGATAGGGTCTACCGACGACGAGACGACCTACGAAGGACCTGAAGTGAATATCCGCTCCCTCACTCGAGGCGACGGCGTCGTGATCGGAGCAGCGGTATTGCTGTTCATCGCGTCGTTCCTCGACATCTACGCGGTCGACGGGGCTCCCGACGACGCCGAACTCCCCAACTCCTGGGAGAGTGGCCCGGTCCTGATGGGGGTCATTCTCGCGGGCATCATCGGTGCCGGGCTCGTCGTCGCCTCGCGCGGCCTGCCGCAGGTTCCCAAGGTCGCCGGGCTCGATCTCGGCCAGTTCGGCGTCGCGTTCACCGTCTTCGCCGCCTGGACCGCGCTCGGGAACATCTTCGACCCGCTGGGCGGCGCCGACAACGGCAGCTCCGGTTCGGGCAGCGGCGTCAGCGCCGGCACCGGTCTGATCCTCGCTCTCGTCGCGACCCTCGTCATGGCCGGGGCCGCCATCGCCACCCCCCTGGTCCCCGCCCTCCAGGCCGGCCTGATCCCGGCGCCGAAGCCGCCCCAGCCGCAGCCCTACGGCGCCCAGCCGCCCGGTGGTTACGGCTACCCGGGCGCCCAGCAGCAGGGGCAGCCCGGACAGCCGGGTCAGCCCTACGGCGGTCAGCCGCAGCCCGGTCAGCCGTTCGGCGCGCAGCCGCAGGCGTCGGCCCCGCAGCCGCCGGCCGCGGAGTTCTCGCCGTTCTGGTTCGCCGTGCCGGTGCCGCGTCCGCTGTTCGCGGAGGACGGCTCGCCGACGCCGATCGCCGAACTCGCTCCGGGCACCTGGTACTTGGCCGTCGAGCAGCGCGGTCCCGGTCTGGTCGCCCAGACGCAGGACGGTCGCCGCGGGGTCCTCCAGGACACGAGCGGCATCCAGCGCGGCTGAGCCCTTCGAGGTCGTACGACGGCCCCTCGCCCCTTCCGGGCGGGGGGCCGTTGCCGTACATGACCCTTCCGGGCGGGAGGCCGTTGCCGTACATTCGCGAGCGGTCATCGGAGATCTGACGTTGCGTCAGGAGGCGTCGTGCGACTCGGTCTTGCGCTCGGTTACTGGGGTCGCGGCCCCTCCCCCGACCATGTGCCGCTGGCCCAGGAGGCCGAGCGGCTCGGCTACCACTCGGTGTGGACGGCCGAATCGTGGGGCTCCGACGTGTTCACCCCGCTCACCTGGATCGCCGCGCGGACGTCAACCATCAAGCTGGGCACGGCGGTTGCGCAGATGGCCGCAAGGTCGCCCACCACGACCGCCATGCACGCCCTCACCCTGGACCATCTCTCCGGGGGCCGGGTCATGCTGGGCCTCGGCCTGTCCGGTCCGCAGGTCGTCGAGGGCTGGTACGGCCGCCCGTTCCCCAAGTCACCGCTGACCGCGACCCGGGAGTACGTCGAGGTCGTACGGCAGGTGCTGCGGCGGGAGGCGCCGGTCGCGTCGGAGGGGCGTTTCCATCCGCTGCCGTACCGGGGGCCGGACGGGACGGGCCTCGGCAAGGCATTGAAGCCGATCACCCACCCCCTCCGCCCCGACCTGCCGATCCTGCTCGGCGCCGAGGGCCCGAAGAACGTCGCCCAGACGACCCGGATCGCCGACGGCTGGCTGCCGTTGTACTGGTCGCCGACCCGGCCCGAGGTGTACGAGGCCTCGCTCGCCGACGCCCCGGAAGGGTTCCTGATCGCCCCCATGGCCCAGGTCCGGGTCTGCGACGACGTGACCGAGGGGCTGCTGCCCGTCAAGACGATGCTCGGCTTCTACATCGGCGGCATGGGGCACGCGGCCCGCAACTTCCACGCCGACCTCATGGCCCGCATGGGGTACGAGGAGGAGGCCCGCAGGATCCAGCGGCTGTTCCTCGACGGGCGGCGGGAGGAGGCGGTGCTCGCCGTGCCCGACGCGTTCGCCGACGAGATCTCCCTGGTCGGCCCGCGCGAACGGATCGCCGAGCGGCTGGAGTTGTGGCGCAAGGGTCCGGTGACGGACGTGCTGGCGCTGGCGCCGGATCCGCACAGTCTGCGGGTGCTGGCGGAGCTCAACGGATGACGCCAGGTTTCGTTCGAGCAATCCCGGCCATTCGAACACCATGTCCACTCATACGCGCCGTGGTGCCAATTCCGCCGGGACGGTCATAGCGGTCGTCGCCGACATCATGGCCCTCATCCTGGGCCTGTGGATTCTCATGTACCTGCTGGACGCCAACCGCGGGAACGACTTCGTGCAGTTCATCCACGACGCCGCCCGCTGGCTCGCCGGCTGGTCCTACGACCTCTTCACCTTCGACGAGGCCTGGGCCCGCGTAGTCGCCGGCTACGGCCTGGCCGCGGTGGTGTACCTGTTCGTCGGCCACGCCATCGCCAATAGGGCTCACCGCCACTGACCCAAGTCAGGGGCGCGGGGAACTGCGCGACAAGCCGCGAACAACCCGCAGTCGCCGGCATGCAGAAGTCCCCGTGCTCTCAGGCGCAGCAGTCCGGGTCCAGCCCCGACGGCAACCGGTCCCCCGAGAACACCGCACAGGTCGCCTCGTGTCCCCCCAGCGCGGCGACTGCCAGCAGCAGGGAGCCGGCCGTCCAGGTGGTGAGTTCGCGGGGCCAGATCGCCTGGTCCTCGAACACGAACCCGGTCCAGTACAACCCGCTCTCCGCGTCCCGGAGATGCTGGATGGACTGGAGGATCTCCAGCGCCCGGTCGGACTCGCCGGTCGCCCACAGGGCGAGGGCGAGTTCGGCCGACTCGCCGCCCGTCACCCACGGGTTGGGGACGACACACCGCACGCCGAGGCCGGGCACGACGAACCGCTCCCAGCCCTCCTCGATACGGGACTTGGCCTCCGCGCCGGTCAACGCCCCGCCCAGGACCGGGTAGTACCAGTCCATGGAGTAGCGGTTCTTGTCGAGGAAGCGTTCGGGATGGCGACGGATCGCGTGGCGCAGTGCCCCTAGTGCCAACTCCCAGTCCGGCTGGGCCTCTTCACGCTGTTCGGCGATCGCGAGCGCGCAGCGGAGAGCGTGGTGGATCGACGACGACCCGGTGAGCAGGCCGTCCGCGACAGCCGTACCGTCGTCCTCCCGCTTCCACCCGATCTGCCCGCCCGGCTGCTGGAGCCCCAGCACGAACTCCATCGCCGCGTACACCGTCGGCCACATCCGGTCGAGGAACGTGTCGTCGCCGGTGGACAGGTAGTGGTGCCACACTCCTACGGCTATGTAGGCGACGAAGTTCGTCTCGCGCCCCCGGTCGGTAACCTCCGTGAAGTTTCCGTCCTGGTAGGCCGCGTACCAGGAACCGTCCGTGTTCTGGTGCCGGGCGAGCCACTCGTAGGCGCGCTCGGCGGCGTCGTGCTCGCCCGCCGCGTCCAGCGCCATCGCGGCCTCGGTGTGGTCCCACGGGTCGAGGTGGTGTCCGCGGAACCACGGGATCGCCCCGTCCTCCCGCTGCACGGCCAGGATCCCGGCGACGGTCGCGGTGGCCTGCTCGGCGGTCAACACACCGGGCAGGACCAGGTGTTCGGTACGCGGAGTCGTCACCGCGCGTCCACGGAGGACACGGCGGACACGGCGGGAAGGTGCGGCTTGGTCGCGTAGGCCACGAAGCTCTTGCCGATCAGGGGGTTGAGGGCCTGTTCGGCGACCCGCGTGGCCAGCGGCTTCTTCATGATGTCCCAGACCAGCAGCTTGTGGTACGCCTTCACCGGCAGCGCCTTGTCGTTGTCGACGCCGAAGGCGCACTTCAGCCACCAGTACGGGGAGTGCAGGGCGTGCGCGTGGTGGGTGCCGTACGGCTTCAGCCCGGCCTCGCGGATCTTCGCGAGCAGTTCGTCCGCCTTGTAGATGCGGATGTGGCCGCCCTCGACCTCGTGGTACGCGTCGGAGAGCGCCCAGCAGACCTTCTCGGGGCCGTAGCGCGGGACGGTGATGGCGATACGGCCGCCCGGCTTCAACACCCGGACCATCTCGGCGAGTACGCCCTTGTCGTCGGGGATGTGCTCCATGACCTCGGAGATGATCACGACGTCGAAGGACTCGTCGGGGAAGGGCAGCGCGAGCGCGTCGCCCTCCATGGCGGTGGCCGTCGCGCCCTCGGGGGCCTCGCCGGCCTCCTTCATCGCCGCGAACCACTTCGCGACCTCGCGGATCTCCTCGGCGTTCTGGTCCAGGGCCACGACCTGCGCGCCGCGCCGGTAGCACTCGAACGCGTGCCGGCCGGCCCCGCAGCCGAGGTCCAGGACACGGTCACCCGGCGCGAGCGGGAACCGGGAGAAGTCGACGGTCAGCACGTGGCCCTGCTTTCGGGATAGACACCGGTGTCTGGGGTGGAGGCTGCGGGGGCAGCGGCGGTCTTGGGAGCGGCGGACCCGACACCGGCGCCGCCGCTCGGGGACGCGGGGGTGCCGCCGACCGGTTCCGGGGCTGCGACGGTGTCGGCAGGCTCCGGGGCGGTGGCTGTGGCCGTGACCGTGACCCTAGGCTCCGGGGCGACGCGCGAGGTGCCCCCCGCCGCACCCCCGGCGATCGCCTCCCGGTATCTGCTCACCGTGCCCTCCGCCGCCCGGGCCCACGTGAAGTGGGCGAGGACGCGTTCGCGTCCCGCCGCTCCGAGGCGGGCCCGCAGGTCCGGGTCGCCCAGCAGTCGGCTCAGCCCCACCGCCAGTGCGCCGGAGTCGCCGGGCGGTACCGCGAGGCAGGTCTCGCCGTCGCGGCCGGCCACCTCGGGGATCGCGCCGCCCGTGGTCGCGACCAGCGGGGTGCCGGTCGCCATGGCCTCGGCGGCCGGGAGGGAGAAGCCCTCGTAGAGCGACGGCACGCAGGCGACCTCCGCCGAGCGGACCAGGTCGACCAGTTCCGCGTCCGAGATGCCCTTGACGAACTCGACGGCGCCTTCGAGGCCGTAGCGCTCGATGGCGACGGCGACCGGGCCCTCGGTGGGGCGCTTGCCGACGACGACCAGGTGTGCGGCGGGGTGTTCGGTGCGCACCTTCGCGAGCGCCTCGACGAGGAAGACCAGGCCCTTGAGCGGGACGTCCGCGCTGGAGGTCGTGACGATCCGGCCGGGCACGACCTTTACCGAGGGATCCGGCTTGAACAGGTCGGTGTCGGCGCCGATGTGGACGACGTGGATACGGTCCTCGCGGACCCCGAGGTGGTCGACGATCTCCTGGCGGGAGGTGCCGGAGACGGTGAGCACGGAGGGCAGCCGGCGGGCGACGCGCTTCTGCATGCGGGTGAAGGCGTACCAGCGGCGCTTGGACAGCCGCTGCTGCCAGCCCTCCGCCGCGTCCAGCTCCAACTGCCGGTCCACGGTGATGGGGTGGTGGATCGTGGTCACCAGCGGCGCGCCGACGTCGCCCAACAGGCCGTAGCCGAGGGTCTGGTTGTCGTGCACCACGTCGAACTCGCCGCTGCGGGCCCGGAGATGGCGTCGGGCCCGCAGGGAGAAGGTGAGCGGCTCGGGGAAGCCGCCGGTCCACATCGTGGCGACTTCCAGGGCGTCGATCCAGTCCCGGTACTCGTCCCGTTTCGGGGTGCGGAAGGGGTCCGGGGAGCGGTACAGGTCGAGGCTGGGCAGCTCGGTGAGCGGGACACCCCCGTCGAGGACGGGGTACGGCTGCGCACCGATCACCTCGACGCGGTGGCCGAGACGGGCCAGCTCGCGCGAGAGGTGCCGGGTGTAGACGCCCTGGCCCCCGCAGAACGGGTTCCCCTTATAGGTGAGGAGCGCGATTCGGAGCGGTCGCTCGCCGTCGGCGGCCAGGTCCTCCAAAGACCCCGCCTGACTGGCCTCAGCGGTCACTCTGGGCCCCCTTCTGCCTGCACTGTCCCGCGAGATTACGACGAGACGGTAATCTAGAACAAGTTTCAGACTTGATCGTTCAGGAGGCTCTGAATCTACCGGCAGGTAGGGGCCCTGTGAGCGGTGGATCAGGTGATTCACGCCACGAACGCCGCGCCCGCGCCACGGCCCGGCACCCTGTCATGCTGAGTGATCACACGCCCTCACGGACTGTCACGGAACCCAAGGTGGACAAGGTGGCCAAGCCGCCCAGAGTGGAAGCCAGTACCGCGCGACCGGACGCGCCGCCGCTGACCGAGCGGCAGGAGGCGCGGCGCCGCCGCATCCTGCACGCGAGCGCGCAGCTGGCGAGCCGGGGCGGGTTCGACGCGGTGCAGATGCGGGAGGTCGCGGAGTCCTCGCAGGTGGCGCTCGGCACGCTGTACCGCTACTTCCCGTCCAAGATCCATCTGCTGGTCGCCACCATGCAGGACCAGTTGGAGCACATGCACGGCACACTCCGCAAGAAGCCGCCGCAGGGCGAGACGGCGGCCGAGCGGGTCGCGGAGACCCTGATGCGGGCCTTCCGCGCCCTCCAGCGCGAGCCGCACCTGGCCGACGCGATGGTCAGGGCGCTGACCTTCGCGGACCGCAGCGTGAGCCCGGAGGTCGACCAGGTCTCCCACCAGACCACGCTGATCATCCTGGACGCGATGGGCCTTCAGGACCCGACGCCCGAGCAGCTCTCCGCGGTCCGCGTGATCGAGCACACCTGGCACTCGGCCCTGATCACCTGGCTGTCGGGGAGGGCCTCCATCGCCCAGGTGAAGATCGACATCGAGACGGTGTGCCGGCTGATCGACCTCACGGAGCCACGGCGGTAGGCCTGTTGGCCGGCGAGCTCCCTCACCGGCCACGCGTGCCGTACGGCCGACTAGGACTTGTCCGGCCGGTCCTCGGCGGGCCGCTGATGCCCGCACGGCACCAGGTCGCCGTTCCTGTCGAAGACCTCGGCGTCATGCCCCCCGTTCACCCACACCGTGATGCCCTGGTCATGCACGACCACGTTGAACGGCGACTGCTCCGGCTCCGTCTCGGTCACCACCGTGAACTCCTCACCCGGACGCATCCAGTGATCGGTTCCCCACGGCTCGACCCACAGGCAGACCACGTCGCCGGTCTCGTTGCTCACGCTCGTCTTTGACACGCTCGCACCCTGACAGCGACATGACCGGCCGGACAAGTCCTGGCCGACCGTCGCGAGTCCGCTCCAGGTCCGTCCGACCGCCGACTCCCCCGCCCAGCGCTCCAGCAGCCGCCTGGCCTCCTCCTCGGGGGCGACGAGAGTGCGAGGAGTGCCTCCAGGTCGGCCGACTCGCCCGCGGCCACGGTGACCTGCGCCGGCCGCGAGTCGGCACAACCGCTCGATCCGGGCGACCTCGCGCTCACCGCCGGTGTCGAGGCGTCGCGCGCGGCCTGGGGCGCCGAGGAGCGGGTGCGGGCGCCGACTTGTACGGGCGGGTGCTCGCTCACTTCCCGGACCTGGCAGCGAGGGCGGTGTGGTGGTACGACGCCGCGCTCGCCCACAAGCTCCTGCGAAACCGGGCCAACGCCTGCTGCGAGCCGGGCCGGGAGGCAGCCACCCGCGCGGCAGCGTACGCCGTCGTTCCCGGCACGCGTACACCGGCACCGGACCGGCACCGGCGCACAGGACCGGCACCGGCACCCCACCGGACGGCACCCCCACCGCACCGCTCCCTACTCCTCCGGCGGAAACACCGGCTCCCCGCTCCCCAGCAGGCTGATCATGATCGCCTCGACCGGGCAGTTCTCGGCGGCCGCCAGGATCTTCTCGTTGGCGTCGGTCTCCGGGTCGGTGGGGTGGGACTGGCGGGCCGTGTCGAGGTGGAAGGCGTCCTGGGCGGTGTGGACGCACTGGGCCGAGCCGATGCACAGGGAGCGGTCGACCTCGACGTGCCAGCGGTCCCCCATCGCCTCAGCCCTCCCAGCCGGCCGGCAGGTGGATCATCTTGTGCTCCAGGTACTCGCCGTAGCCCTCCGGCCCGAACTCCCTGCCCAGACCCGAGTTCTTGTAGCCGCCGAAGGGGCCGAGCATGTCGAGGCTGAAGGTGTTGACGTTGTACGTGCCGGTGCGGACCTGCTTCGCGACCTCGATGCCGTGCTCGACGTCGGCCGTCCACACGCTGCCGGAGAGGCCGTAGTCGGAGTCGTTGGCGATCTTCACCGCCTCGGACTCGTCGCCGTACGGCAGCAGGCAGATCACCGGGCCGAAGATCTCCTCCCGCGCGATCCGCATCGAGTTGTCGACGTCCCCGAAGAGCGTCGGCTCGACGTACCAGCCGCGGTCCAGCCCGGCGGGGCGTCCGCCACCCGTGAGGATCTTCGCGCCCTCTTCCTGGCCGATCCTGATGTAGTCGAGGTTGCGGCGCTGCTGGCGTTCGGCGACCAGGGGGCCGACCTGGGTGGCCGGGTCGAGCGGGTCGCCCACGACCAGGGAACTGGCCGCCGCGGCAAGGGCTTCGGCGAACTCGTCGTAGCGGGAGCGGGGCAGCAGGATGCGGGTCTGGGCCACACAGGCCTGGCCGTTGTTCATCCAGGCGGACGGGACGATCCCGGCGACCGCCGTCTCCACGTCCGCGTCCGGGAGGACGACGGCCGCCGACTTCCCGCCCAACTCCAGTGTCACGCGCGTGAGATTGCGCGCGGCGACCTCCATCACCCGCTTGCCCGCACCCACCGAGCCGGTGAAGGAGACCTTGTCGATCCCCGGGTGCCCGACCAGGTACTCGCTCACCTCGCGGTCGGCCGGGAGGATGGACAGGACGCCCTCCGGCAGCCCGGCCTCCCTGGTGATCTCGGCCAGGATGTACGCGTCCAGCGGCGACTCGGGCGACGGCTTGAGCACCACCGTGCAGCCCGTGAGCAGCGCGGGCGCGAGCTTGGCGGCGGCCACGAACTGCGGGACGTTCCACGGCACTACGGCGGCCACGACCCCGACCGGCTCACGGCGCACGAGGATGCGGCCGAGGACCCCGTCGCGGGTCTCCTCGTAGACGAAGTTCCGCGCGACCGTGATCGCCGAGTCCCAGACCATCATCGCGCCGAGGGCCTGGGCGAGGACGCTCCAGGAGTACGGCGACCCGTTCTCGGAGGAGATCACCCGGGCGATCTCCTCGTGCCGTATCGCGATGGCGTCCTTGATCCTGGTGACGACCTCGATGCGCTCGTCGAGGGACATCCGCGGCCAGGGTCCCTCGTCGAAGGCGGTGCGGGCGGCGGCGACGGCCGCGTCCACGTCCGCGCGGGAGGCGTGCGGCACCCGGCCGATGACCTCCTGGGTGTGCGGGGAGATGACCTCGATGACGTCCGTGCCCCGGGGGTCGGTCAACTCCCCGCCGATGAACAGCTGTCCGTGTTCCACGAGCTCGGCCATGGCGAACGCCTCCCAGGGGCGGCTTGCTGACGATCCATCAGATACGGAACTGATACCAGCTCCACTCGGAGGAGTCCACGGCCCGCACACCACGGCTGTTGGTGACCTCAGGCTACCGTCGAAACCGGTTCTAGTTATGATGGCCGGAACGCGGTGATTGGGGAGCTCATGGCGCAGGTGTACGACCATGGTGGCGGCGTCCGGTCCGTCCAGGTGCCCATCCCCGACAACCCCCTCGGCCACACGCTCGTGTACGTCGTCGAGACCGACCGGGGGCCGGTGCTGGTCGACACCGGCTGGGACGACCCGGCCTCCTGGGACACCCTCGCCGAGGGGCTGACCGCGTGCGGGACCGGCGTCAATGAGATCCACGGCGTGGTCGTCACCCACCACCACCCCGATCACCACGGCCTGTCCGGACAGGTGCGCGAGGCCTCCGGCGCCTGGATCGCCATGCACGCGGCGGACTCCGCGATCGTGCGGCGCACCCGGGAGACCCGGGCCGAGCGCTGGTTCAGCTACATGACGGCCAAGCTGGAGGCGGCGGGCGCACCCGAGGAGCACGTGGCACCCCTGCGCACCGCCCGCCGTCGCCAACTCCCGGGATTCTCCCCAGCGTTGCCCGACCGCGAGATCGTCCCCGGCGAGCTCCTCGACCTCCCCGGGCGCAGACTCCGCGCGATCTGGACCCCGGGCCACACCCCCGGCCATGTCTGCCTGCACCTGGAGGAGGACCACCCGGCCCGGCTCCCGGGCCACGGACGCCTGTTCTCCGGCGACCACCTGCTCCCCGAGATCACCCCGCACATCGGCCTGTACGAGGACCCCGACGACGCCACCGTGACCGACCCCCTCGGTGACTACCTCGACTCCCTGGAGCGGATCGGCCGCCTCGCGCCCGCCGAGGTGCTCCCCGCCCACCAGCACGTCTTCACCGACGCGTCCGCCCGCGTCCAGGAGCTGCTCGCCCACCACGAGGAACGCCTCACCGACCTGCGCTCCCTCCTCGCCGAGCCCCTCACCCCCTGGCAGCTCGCCGAGCGCATGGAGTGGAACCGGCCCTGGGAACAGATCCCCTACGGCTCGCGGAACATCGCGGTCTCCGAGGCCGAGGCGCATCTGCGGCGGCTGGTGAAGCTGGGGCGGGCGGAGGCGGTGACGGGGAGCGATCCGGTGACATACATGGCCGTATAGGGACGGACACCCACCATCGAGACCTCACAGGCGGCTCTCAGCGGCTTCCCTACGGGCGAGTAGAGTGGCCAGGTCGTATCACACCCGTACGGGGGGAAGCCGGTGCAATTCCGGCGCTGACCCGCAACCGTAAGCCGTCCTCCAGGCGGTGAGCCGGACTGCCCCGCACGGTTCGTGACCGGCTCGCGCGCACCGGCAACCGGCCGGTGCGCGGCACCGTCGAGGTACACGGAGCCGAGCCGCCCGGGGGTCCTCCCGTGCTGCCCGGCTCCCCGCAGGGAGAAGGGCATCCGCCGATCATGAACGTCCGCCGCAGCGCCGCGGTCCTGGCCGCCGCCGTCGCGATCGGTACGGCCACGCCCGCCGTCGCCGCTTCACCGTCCCCGACGCCGTCCCTCCCCTCGGGGCTGTACGGCAGCGGCGACCCCACGTACGACGGGGTCTGGCGGCAGTCCTTCGCGCTGATCGCCCTGCACCGGGTCGACGTGGCGCCCGCCGCCGCGGCCGTCGACTGGCTGGCCGGGCAGCAGTGCGCGAACGGGGCGTTCCCGGCGTTCCGCGCGGACCCGGCCAAGGCCTGCGACGCCAAGCTGATGGTCGACACCAACAGCACGGCCGCCGCCGCCCAGGCCCTGTCCGCGGTCGGCGGGCACGGCACCGCGGTCACGAAGGCGGTGACCTGGCTGAAGTCCGTCCAGAACAAGGACGGCGGCTGGGGCTACGCGCCCGGCGGGGCCAGCGACGCCAACTCGACGTCGGTGGTGATCGGCGCCCTGGCCACCCAGGACACCCCGGTCTCGAAGATCCGCGTCGGCGCCCATTCGCCCTACGACGCCCTGCTGAAGCTGTCCCTGCCGTGCGCCGATGGGGGCGCCTTCGCCTACCAGCCGGACAAGAAGGGCAAGCTCAAGGCCAACGCGGACGCGACGGCGGCGGCTGTCGTCGCCGCGCGCGGAACGGGCCCGCTGACGGCGCGGGCCGGCGCCACGGCGGAGAGCTCCTGCGCCGACGCATCGCACCTCACCCCGGCGAGGGCCGCGGCCAACGGAGCCTCCTTCCTCGCCGAGGCGGTCGCGAAGGACGGCTACCTGAAGTCCGTCCTGCCCGGCGCCGAGAACCAGCCCGACTACGGCAACACGGCGGACGCGGTGGTCGCACTGGCCGTGCAGGGCGGTACCGGAGCCGCGCGGAAGCCCCTGACCTGGCTGGAGCGGAACTCCGCGAAGTGGGCCCAGCAGAACGGCCCGGCGGCCTGGGCCCAGCTGATCCTCGCTGCCGAGGCGGCCGGCGCCGACCCGCGCGACTTCGGCGGCACGGACCTGGTGCAGCGGCTCACCGCGACGGGACCGGCGCCCGAGACCACCTCGCGCGCCACCGCCGACTCGGGCACCTCCGCCGACTCCGACGACTCCGGCAGCTCCGTCTGGTGGGTGGTCGGCGCGGGTCTCGCCGCCGGCGCGGGCATCGGCTTCCTCCTCAGCGGCCGCAACAAGAGGAAGCGGCCGTGATCCGCCGGGCGGCCCTCCTCTGCGTCCTCGCCGGGCTGCTCCTCTCCGTCACGGCACCGGCCCACGCCACCGGCTACCGCTACTGGTCCTTCTGGGACCGCACGGGCACGACCTGGACGTACGCCACACAGGGCCCGTCGACCGCGGTCCCCTCGGACGGCGACGTCCAGGGGTTCCGCTTCGCGGTGAGCGAGGACTCCTCGGACGCGACCAGGCCCCGCGGGTCGGCGTCGTTCCACGCGATCTGCGCGCGCACGCCTGCTGAGGAGGGCCGCAAGCGCGTGGCCCTGGTCATCGACTTCGGTACGGCCGCGGACGCGCCCTCCGGTGAGCGGCCACCGGCCCGGCGCACCGTGTGCGCGGTGGTGGCCCCCGACGCGACGACCGCCGAGGCCCTGGCCGCGAGCGCGAAGCCGCTGCGCTACAACACCAACGCCCTGCTGTGCGCGATCTCGGGGTATCCCCGGACGGGTTGCGGCGAGGCGGTGGCGGGGGCGAAGAAGACGGCACCCGCCGAGAAGAAGCAGGACGACGGCCCGGCGCTGGGCCTGTGGGCGGGAGCGGCGGCCGTGGTGGCACTGGCCGCGGCGGCGACCTGGCAGGCGAGGCGCCGCCGCGATGCGTAGTACGGCCGTGCGCCCGACGGACGGGGCCGGCACCCGGCCTGCCCCGGCCGCCCGTCGCCCGGCGTCCCTGCACCCCGGTGCCTGGTGGCTGTGGGCGCTCTCCCTCGGTGTCGCGGCCACCCGGACCGGCAACCCGCTGCTCCTCGCCCTCCTGGTCGCCGTCTCCGCCTACGTGGTGGCCACGTGCCGCCGCCCCTCCCCCTGGTCCCGCTCCTACGGCGCCTTCCTCAAGCTCGCGCTCGCGGTCCTCCTCGTCCGCCTCCTGTTCACCGTCGTGCTCGGTTCCCCCGTACCCGGCACCCATGTCCTGGTCACGCTGCCCGAACTCCCGCTCCCCGACTGGGCGCAGGGCATCCGGCTGGGTGGGAGGGTGACCGCGGAGTCCCTCGTCTTCGCCCTCTACGACGGCCTGAAGCTGGCCACGCTGCTCATCTGCGTGGGCGCGGCGAACGCCCTCGCCAACCCGCACCGCCTCCTCAAGTCCCTCCCCGGCGCCCTCTACGAACTCGGCGTCGCCGTGGTCGTGGCGCTCACCTTCGCCCCGCACCTCATCGCCGACGTCCAGCGCCTGCGCGCCGCCCGCCGTCTCCGCGGCCGCCCGGACACCGGTCTGCGCGGTCTCCTCCAGGTCGGACTCCCGGTCCTGGAGGGCGCGTTGGAGCGTTCGGTCGCCCTCGCCGCCGCGATGGACGCCCGCGGCTACGGCCGCACCGCCGAGGTCGCGCCCCGAGTCCGCCGTACGACCACCGCACTCACCCTCGGCGGTCTGCTCGGGGTCTGCGCGGGAACGTACGGGCTGCTCACCGCCGAAGGCGGCACGTACGGCCTTCCCGTCCTGCTCGCCGGCCTGGCCGCCGCCCTCGCGGGCCTGCGTCTGGGCGGCCGCCGCACCCCGCGCACGCGCTACCGGCCGGACCGCTGGACTCCCCGTGCCTTCCTGGTCGCCGGATCCGGCGCGGCCGCCGCGGCCGCGATGTCCGTCGCGAGCGTCACCGACCCGGCCGCCCTGCACCCCGGCGTGGTCCCGCTCGTCGCACCCGCCCTTCCCCTGTGGCCCGCCGCGGCCGTCCTGGTGGGCCTCCTGCCGGCCTTCC
Organism: Streptomyces sp. LS-MS-L19; assembly: GCF_058382285.1. Taxonomy (NCBI): domain Bacteria; kingdom Bacillati; phylum Actinomycetota; class Actinomycetes; order Kitasatosporales; family Streptomycetaceae; genus Streptomyces; species Streptomyces sp. LS-MS-L19. The sequence continues at coordinate 2,933,210 of NZ_JBYCLL010000001.1, forward strand.
TCACCCCCGCCCCCAAGGAGCCGTCGCCGTGATCCGCTTCGAGGACGTCTCCGTGACGTACGACGGGGCCGCCGAACCCACCGTCCAGGGCGTCGACTTCGAGGTTCCGGAGGGCGAACTGGTCCTGCTCGTCGGCCCGTCGGGGGTCGGCAAGTCCACGGTCCTCGGCGCGGTCAGCGGACTGGTCCCGCACTTCACCGGCGGCACCCTGCGCGGCCGGGTCACGGTGGCCGGCCGCGACACCCGCACCCACAAGCCGCGCGAACTGGCCGACGTGGTCGGCACGGTGGGCCAGGACCCGCTGTCCCACTTCGTGACGGACACGGTCGAGGACGAACTCGCCTACGGCATGGAGTCGTTGGGCCTGCCGCCGACGGTGATGCGGCGCCGGGTGGAGGAGACGCTGGACCTGCTGGGCCTGGCCCCGCTGCGCGACCGGCCTCTTGCCACCCTCTCCGGCGGTCAGCAGCAGCGCGTGGCGATCGGCTCGGTCCTCACCCCGCACCCCGAGGTCCTGGTCCTGGACGAACCGACCTCGGCCCTGGACCCCGCGGCGGCCGAGGAGGTCCTGGCCGTCCTCCAACGCCTGGTCCACGACCTCGGCACCACGGTCCTCATGGCCGAACACCGCCTGGAACGCGTCATCCAGTACGCCGACCAGGTCACCCTCCTCCCGTCCCCGGGCACCCCGCCGCGCCTGGGCACCCCGGCCGAGATGATGGCCGTGTCCCCGGTGTACCCACCGGTGGTGGACCTGGGCCGCCTGGCGGGCTGGACCCCACTGCCGTTGACGGTGCGGGACGCACGGCGCAGGGCGGGGGACCTGCGGGAGCGACTGACCGGGCATGTACCGACAGACAGCGCACCCGCGGCCGCCGACGGCGGGCTCGCCCCACAGGGGCCACCCAACGAAAGCGAAACGGGTGGTGCGGGTGGGAACCCCGGAACGCCCCGCCGAAGGCGGGCGCTCCGCGCGCGCCCCACTCCCCCCGCACCGAACATCGCCGACGTCACCGCCCTCTCCGTCCGCCGCGCCCACGTCCAGGCCCTGACCCACATCGACCTGACCGTCCGCCCCGGCGAGACCATCGCCCTCATGGGCCGCAACGGCGCCGGAAAGTCCACCCTCCTCAACACCCTCGTAGGACTCGTCGCCCCGAGCACCGGCACGGTCCGAGTAGGCGGTGCCCCGCCCCACCGCACCGCGCCCCGGGACCTCGTCCGCCGGGTCGGTCTCGTCCCGCAGGAACCCCGGGACCTGCTCTACGCCGACACGGTCGCCGCCGAATGCCGGGCCGCCGACAAGGACGCCGACGCGGCACCCGGCACCTGCCGCGCCCTCGTGACGGACCTGCTCCCGGGAGTGACCGACGACACCCACCCCCGGGACCTGTCCGAGGGCCAGCGCCTCGCCCTCGCGCTCGCCGTGGTCCTGACCGCCCGCCCACCCCTCCTGCTCCTGGACGAACCGACCCGCGGCCTGGACTACGCGGCCAAGTCCCGCCTGGTCACTCTGCTGAAGGACCTCGCCGCCACCGGCCACGCGATCATGCTGGCCACCCACGACGTGGAACTCGCCGCCGAGCTCGCCCACCGGGTGATCCTGCTGGCCGAGGGCGAGGTGATCGCCGACGGTCCGGCGGCGGACGTCATCACGTCCTCCCCCTCCTTCGCCCCGCAGGTCAGCAAAATCCTCGCCCCGCAACGGTGGCTCACGGTGGCCCAGGTGCGAAAGGCCCTGCCATGACCCGGCCCTCCGGCACGCCTCGCACCTCCAACGCCGTCCGCCTCGGCCCCCGCTCCCTCCTCACCCTCGCCCTGGTCAGCGCCGTGGGCGTCGTCGCCTTCGGCTGGCCCTTCCTGGCCCCGCCGGACTCACAGGTCGGCAGCCACACCCAGGACGCCCCCTGGCTCTTCGCCGGTCTGCTGGTTCTCCTCGTCGCGGTGGTCGCGGCGTCGATCGCGGAGTCGGGCCTGGGCCCCAAGGCCGTGGCGATGCTCGGTGTGCTCGCCGCGACCGGCGCCGCCCTCAGACCCATCGGCGCGGGCACCGCCGGTATCGAGCCGATGTTCTTCCTGATGGTGCTGAGCGGCCGGGTCCTCGGCCCCGGCTTCGGCTTCGTGCTCGGCAACGTCACGATGTTCGCGTCCGCCCTGCTCACCGGCGGGGTCGGGCCGTGGATGCCGTTCCAGATGCTGGCCATGGGCTGGTTCACGATGGGCGCGGGTCTGCTGCCGGTACCCGCCCGCACAGGGCGCCGTACAGAGGTCCGGGTCCTTGCCGCCTACGGCTTCCTCGCCGCCTTCGCCTACGGCACCGCCATGAACATGGCCGGCTGGCCCTTCATGGGCGCCCTCGCCTCGAACATCGCCTTCGACCCGCACGCCGGGGTCCCCGCCAACCTGGCCCGGTTCGTGGCGTACTGCCTGGCCACGTCCCTCGGCTGGGACCTCGGCCGGGCGCTGGTCACCGTCGTCCTGACGCTCACCCTCGGCCCGGCCCTCCTCAGGGGGCTGCGCCGGGCCACCCGTCGCGCCGCCTTCGAGGCCCAGGTCACATTCGAGGCGCCCGGGCGGTGAAGCGCCCCACATGACCCAGCTCACCTACTACAGGGAACAGTAGGAACAATTCCGACATAACGCCCAGCACACACCCCCTCTGACCTGCACTTTGAGAGCCGGATCACACGGGCGGTCATTCCCGGCGATTCGACCACAACTAGTAAAAGGGGTCATTGCGGACGCCTTCCGAGCCTGTTTCTGTGGACGACGTCGCACGGCGCCGACAAGCCCACGGGCCTCGGCGCCGACGCATGTCCCCCGGGACCGCGAGCGACACCACCGTCCCCGAAGAAAAGGTTCCTCGTGTCCGTCTCCCGCTTCGCCCGCCGCATCGCTTCCCCGAAGAAGGCCATCACCACCGCCGCGATGGCCGCCGCCACCGCCGGCCTGGTCCTGACCGCGGCGCCGGCCCAGGCGGCCACGACCAGCTCCTCCGCCCAGGCCAAGGCCATCGCTCACCAGATGATCCCGAACGCCGCCCAGTACAACGCGTTCAGCAAGATCGTCGAGCACGAAAGCGGCTGGGACGTCAACGCCACGAACTCCTCCTCCGGCGCCTACGGCCTGGTCCAGGCCCTCCCGGGCTCCAAGATGGCCTCCGCCGGCTCCGACTGGAAGACCAACGCCAAGACCCAGATCAAGTGGGGCCTGGACTACATGAACTCCCGCTACGGCAGCCCGACCGGCGCCTGGGCCTTCTGGCAGGCCAACGGCTGGTACTGAGCCGACGCGCCCAGCACCGCCGTACCCCCTCGGCACACCGCGCCGCTCACCGCCGTACGCCGTCGAAGAACCGCACCACCTGCGGGGCCGACACCACGACCGACCCGAAGTGGTCCACGGCCCCCTGCTCGACCACCCGCACCCTCGCTCCCTGACCTGCGAGGGTGCGGGCGCATGTCCGGGTGTTGGCGAGCGGCACGTCGGTGTCGCCGCCGGCGGCGTACAGCCGCACCGGCACCTCCGGTTTCCAGTCGCAGGTGTGGTCGGCGGCGCGCATCGCCTCCAGCACGGCGCCGGACGGGTGCCGAAGACGCTCGTAGAAAAGAGGCGTGAGCAGCCGCCGCACCGAGGGCGCGAGTCCCCTGACGACCTCCTCCTGCTCGTGGCTGCCGTCGAGGAGGCGCTCGACCCGGCTCGCGTACGGCGCGCGGAACGCGTCGGCGGGGTCCTTGTAGAGGGGGTGCAGCCGGTTCTGCGCGACCAGCCAGTACGCGGTGTACAGGACCCCGCTGACGTCGTTGACCCGGCCGTCGAACAGCGCGGGCATCTCCTGGCCCTCCAGGTCGTACGGGCCGCTGACCGGGGCGAGTGCCTTGAGCCGGAAGTTCCGGTCGGCGCCGCCGTCCAGCGCCTTCCCGAGCGCCATCGCGACCTGGCCGCCCTGCGAGAAGCCCGTCACGTACAGGTCCCCGGTGAGCGGACGGCCGAGCCGGTCCGCCGCCGTCCGGGCCGCGCGCAGCATGTCGAGGGAGGCGGTCACGGACGAGGCGGTGTCCATGTACGGGTGCGGGCCCGGCCCCCCGCCGAGGCCGAGGTAGTCGGGGGCGGCGACCGCACGGCCCGCGCTCGCGTTCAGGTACGACGGGATGCGCCCGAAGTCCTCGCTCGCCGAGGGCGCGTAGTCGCGGTCGACCATCGTGCCGTGGGTGTCGGAGACCAGGTCGAGGCGGTGCGGGCCGCCCCCGGGGAGCGTCAGCAGGCCGGTCGCGGTGGTGGGGGCGCCGTGCGGGTCGACGGTCCGGTAGGTCAGCCGGTACGCCCGTACGCCGTACCGCACCACGCCGGCGTCGACGTCCCGCCCGGTCAGGAACGCCCTGACCTGCCCGGCGTCCCGGTCGGCGACCGGGGCGACGGAGACCAGCTCACCGCGGGCCGTCCGCTGCGTGGGCTCACCGGCGGCCGCCGCCACCGGGGCCGCGGCGAGCCCGGCCAGGAGCAAGGCCGCCGCTCCGGCGAGTCCGCGTCGCCAACTCGCCCTTTTTCCATGGGATTCACGTGTCTCATCACTCATGTCCGTCGACGCTACGGACGCCCGGATCCCCCCGACATCCGAGAGCCCCCCGCTTCCGTGGTGGACTTGGGTGCACCCTGCCCGTCCGGCCGTCCGGAGACTCGATGAGCGAACAGAGCGGCGCCGACACGAAGCCCGCCCACGACCCCGAGGCACGCGGACTGCGCCTGGTGCCCGTGCTGCTGGGGCTGACGGTGGTCAGCGGACTGATCGACGCGGTCAGCTATCTGGGCCTGGAACACGTCTTCACCGCGAACATGACCGGCAACGTGGTGGTGCTCGGGTTCGCGGCGGCCGGCGCACCCGGCTTCTCGGTGGAGCACACCCTGACCTCGCTGGGGTCCTTCGTGGTCGGCGCGATGGCGGGCGGCCGGGTCGCCGTACGGCTCGGCGCCGGCTCCCGCCGCACCTGGGCCCGCCTCACGCTCGCCGCCGAGGCGGTGCTGCTGGGCATCTCGGCCGTGGTCGCCTTCGCCGCGCCGGGCGCCACGGCCACCGCCTACACCCTGATCGCCGTGACGGCCTTCGCGATGGGCCTGCGCAACGCCACGGTCCGCAGGCTCGGCGTCCCTGACCTGACGACGACCGTGCTGACCATGACGTTGACCGGCCTCGCCGCGGACTCCCGGGCCGGAGGCGGCCCCGGCACGCGCTCCCCCCGCCGTACGGCGTCGGTGATCGCGATGGTGGCCGGGGCCGGGATCGGCGCGTGGCTGGTGCTCCACCACGGCCTCGCCCTTCCGCTGGCGATCGCCGCGGGGCTGGTGGCCCTGCTCGCGGTGACCGCCTCGGGGCGCGAGTGACCCCTTTCCCGGGGGTGCCTCGGGGCGCGAGCAGCCCGCTTACTTGGCCAGGAAGGCCAGCAGCGCCGAGGTGACCTCCTCCGCGTGGGTCCACAGCAGGCCGTGCGGGGCGCCCTCGATCTCGACGTACTCGGCGGACGGCAGCAGCGCGTGGAAGGGCCGGCCGGTGGCGTCGATGGGCAGGATGCGGTCACCGGTGCCGTGCAGGATCAGCGCCGGCACGTCGATCTTCGCCACGTCCGCGCGGAAGTCGGTGATCCAGGTCGGCACGCAGGCCACCGAGGCGTGCGCCGAGGCACCCGCGGCCACGTTCCAGCTGCCGCGCACGGCCGCCTCGCTGATCCGGCTGCCGAGCGTCTCGTCCAGGTTGTAGAAGTCCTGGTAGAAGGCGTCGAAGTAGGCGTACCGGTCCTTGGTCACGGCCTCCAGGATGCCGTCGAACACCGACTGGTCCACGCCCGTCGGGTTGTCGTCGGTCTTGAGCAGGAAGGGCTCCAGGGAGGCCAGGAAGGCCGCCTTCGCGACCCGGCCCGAGCCGTAGGTGCCCAGGTAGCGGCCCACCTCGCCGGTGCCCATCGAGAAGCCGACAAGGACGGCGTCGGTCAGGTCGAGGGTGGTGAGGACCTTGTCGAGGTCGGCGGCGAAGGTGTCGTAGTCGTAGCCCGTGGTGGGCTGCGAGGAGCGGCCGAAGCCGCGGCGGTCGTAGGTGATGACCCGGTGGCCGGCCTCCAGGAGCGCGGGCAGCTGCTTCTCCCAGGAGTGGCCGTCGAGCGGGTAGCCGTGGATCAGCACGACCGGCTGTCCGGTGCCGTGGTCCTCGTAGTAGAGCTCGATCGGGGCGCTGTTCTCTTGACCGACGGTGATGTACGGCATGTGGGTCGTCCTTCGCGTAGGGAGATTCCAGCTCACCAGGATCGGCGTGTGCCCGCCAGGCAGAAGTACAGGCGGAACTAGAGAGCGCTTGTTCTAATTGTCGTGATGACCAGTCATGCACCTGAACCACCGCAGTCCGAACCGCCCCCCGGCAGCACCCCCTTCGGCGTGATGCTGCGCTCCCTGCGCCGGGCCGCCCGGCTCACCCTGGAGGAGTTGTCCGAGGCGTCCGGGGTGAGTGTGCGCGCCCTCGGTGACCTGGAGCGCGGCCGCAGCCGGGGCCCGCAGCGCCGTACCGTCGACGCGCTCGCCGCCGCCCTCCGGCTCGACACCGAACAGCGCGAGCGCCTCCAGCGGCTGGCCGACGCCGGCCGGGAGCGCGCGCCGGCACCGACACCGCCGTATCTCCTGCGGACCGTCCCGGACTTCACCGGGCGCCGGCAGGAACTGGCGGACCTGGAGGCGCTCGCCACCGGCACGCGCACGCGTGCCGCGGTCCTCTTCGGGCCGGGCGGGCAGGGCAAGACGACCCTGGCCGCGGAGGCCGTACGGCGGCTGAGCGGCGCCTTCCCGGACGGCAGTGTCTGCGTCCAGCTGCACGGCATGAGCGAGGCGCCGCTGCCGCCCGCCGAGGCACTGGTCCTCCTGCTCACCGCGCTCGGCCAGCCGTCCGACCGGATCCCGGTGGACCCGGTCGCCCGCGAGGCCCTGTACCGGACCACGCTCGCCGGCCGGCGGGCCTTGATCGTCCTGGACGACGCGGCCGACGAGGCGCTCACCCGGCCGCTGCTGCCGGACGCCGAGGGCAGTTTCGTGCTGGTCACCAGTCGACGGCCGCTGGCCGGTCTCGAAGGGGTACGGCGGATCAGGCTCGGCGGGCTCAGCGGCGGGGAGTCGGCGCGGCTCCTCGGGCGGATCCTCGGCGCCCCGCGCACCGACGGCCAGTCCGAGGCGATCACCCGGCTGACCGAGCTGTGCGGCCACCTCCCGCTGGCCCTGCGGATCGTCGGCAACCGCCTCTCCAGCCGCCCGAGCTGGACCCCGGCCCGGCTGGTGGGCCAACTCGCGGACGAGGAGCGCCGGTTGAGCGGCCTGGTGGCGGGTGACCTCGCCGTCCGCAGCGCCCTCGCCCTCTCCTACGGCCAACTCACCGACCCGCACCGGCTGTTGCTGCGCCGACTCGCCCTGGTCCCGGGCCATGACACCGGCGTCGAGCTCGCCGCCGTCCTGACCGGCGAGGACCCGCCGACCACCGAGGGCTCCCTGGACCTGCTGGTCGACCGGGGGCTGCTGGAGGAGACCGCGCCCGGCCGATACGCCCTGCACGACCTCGTGCGGCTCTTCGCGCGGGAGCGCCTGCGGGACGAGGAGGAGACCGCGGAGGCGGTCCGACTCGGCATGGCGGACTGGCTGTTGCGGTCGGCCTCGGCGGCGGGGCGCTGGTTCGAGGCGCCGGGCGCGCCGGAGCCGTGGCCGGGCGAGGTCGCCGCCTTCGCCCCCGGGTCCGCGGAGGCGGCGGAGGAGTGGCTGACCGCCGAGCGCGCGAACTGGGCGGGCGCCCTGCCGGTGCTGTGCGCGGCGGACCGGCACGCGGAGATCCTGCATGTCTCGCGCACCCTGTACTGGTTCTCCGACCGCCGCCACCAGTGGCCCGAGTGGCGGACCCTCTTCTCGTACGGCGCCCGGTCCGCGGCCGCGCTCGGGGACCGCACGGCCGAGGCCCACCAGCTCAACTGCCTCGCCTGGGCCCACTCGGTCGGCGCCTACCAGTACGTGCAGGGCGAGGAACTGGCGCGCAGGGCGCTGGAGTTGGCGACCGGGACCGGTGCCCTCGGCGAGCAGGCGTGGGCGTGGGCGTACATCAGCGGGGCCTGTCTGAGTCTGAAGCGGCCCGCGGAGGCGGCGGAGGCGGCCGAGCGGGCCTCCCGGCTCTTCGAGGAGACCGGCGACACCGCGGGCCGTGCGGTCTCGCAGCGGGTGCTCGGCAAGGCGCTGCGTGAGTCCGGCCGCGCGGAGGAGGCGCTGACCCTGCACCGGGCCCTGCTGGGCACCTCCGCCGGGGACGTGCCCGGCCTGGACGCCTACGTCGAGGCCCTGCTGCGGCACGAGATAGCGAACGACCTGCTGGCCCTGGAGCGCTGGCCCGAGGCGGTGGCGGCCTTCCGGATCGTCACCGCACCCCGCTCCCACGGCGACCTCGACCGCTTCCACGCCCAGGCCCTCACCGGCCTCGCGACGGCGCTGCGCCACTGCGGCGAAGTCACCGAGGCCCGCACCCACTTGGTGCGGGCCCGGGAACTGTTCACGGCAGCCGGCGACACGACGGCCGCGTCGAACACGGCGACGGCCATCGAGGAGCTCGGGGGCGTCGGTTGATGTGCGGTCGACCCGGGAGTCGGCTGAGGTGCGGGGGGTCGGCTGAGGTGACCGGGGGGTCGGCTGAGGTGCGGGAGTCGGCTGAGGTGAGCGGGGCGTCGGATCCGCTACACCCTCACCCGGTGATCCGGCCGTCCGTCCTTCGCCAGCATCGAGTGCGCCTGCGCCACCGCCCGGTAGAGCCGCATCCCACTGGCGCCGCGCACGTCGTCGAGGGTCCAGACCCGCCCGCCGTGCAGAAGCGTCCGCCGTGAGTACACCTCCAACACCTCCTCGGCCCCTTCCACGACCTCCTCGGCGACGGCGGACATGTACACCCCCTGCCCGGTACCGATCTCCGCCGACGAGTCGAAGACGACGATCCCCACCTCGGGCCGCACCGCGATGTTCCGCGAGTGGACCGCCTCCGGCGAGGACACCCAGAAGAAGTCCCGGCACCCGGCATGCGCGAAGTAGACCGGTGTACTCCACGGCCGTCCCTCCGCGTCCGCCGTGGCCAGCACCAGATACCGGCTCGCCTCGACGATTTCGCGTGCGTTCTCCCTGCTCGGCCGCATCTCAGCGGCTCCTTCGGTACGTCAGCGCGAAGTCCGTCTCCCACTCCGCCGACGCGGCCTTCGACTGCTCCCACACCCCGTGGATGCTGTCGCCGTCCGCGCTCAGCCGCCCGGTGAAGCGCTGCCGGAAGGACAGCGGGGAGAAGTCCTCCTCCTCACGCAGCAGCTGCCACACCTCGCCGTCGAAGGTCATCGCGTACAGCCGTACGACACCCCGCGAGTCGAAGTAGTGCTGCGTGTACGCCCCGGTCTCCGGCTCGACCGACACGATCGCCATGCTGTCCGGCGCGGGATCCGGCGCCAGCGTCCGCTGCACCAGGAACTGCCCACCGAGCTCCCATCCGAACACACTCCGCCCCGAGCCGGCCTCCTGCCCGGGGAACTCGGCCTCGACCACCCACTCCCCGACCAGACCGTCCAACCGCCGAAGAGCCTCTTCCCGCTCCGCCGCGCCCATCGCGACCACCTCCTGAGAGCAAGGACGGCGGCAGCGGTCGGAACTCATCGGTGGAGCCACCGCCGCTTCACAGGACACCAGAGCATGTCCATGGCAGAATCCGACCCTTGGTGTTGATCATCTCTGGGGGGAGACGCAAGCGTGTTCCGACATGCCTGGACCATGGGAGTCGTGGCGGCTTCCTTACTCGCCACCGCCTGTACGGCGAGCGCGGACCCAGCGTCCGCACCACGGTCGCCGTCCGTGGCCTCCACAGCTGCCCCGCCGTCCCCGGCGCCTTCCCCGAAAGAGAAGACCCGGGACGACGTGATCAGCGACTTCCGCTACGCGACCGAGGCCTTCGACCTGGGGCTGACCGTGGTCAAGGACCCGTGGAAGCGTGAATGCGTGGCGGATTCCACCGCCTTCTCCCGGACCGAGCCCGGCAAGAAGGACCTGCTGCGCGTGGTCAGCCGGCTCAAGGAGCGCGGATGGCGCGTGCGGGGCGATGTGGATGCCGACGGCGCCACCTTCCTGGAGTCGGGCGGCTGGGACATCATCACGGGCGTCGGTCCCATTCCGGGCGACATCAAGGATCGGGTGCCCTCCTCGGCATCCGGCGCCCTCGCGTTGAGCGCCATGTCGAAGTGCACCAAGCCGCCGAGCCCGTCCCCGCGGTAGGGGCCGCGACGCAGGACTCCTACATCCGCTGAATGATCGTGCCGGTGGCCAGCCCACCCCCCGCACACATCGTGATCAACGCGAACTCCTTGTCCGCGCGCTCCAGTTCGTGCAGCGCCGTCGTGATGAGCCGCGCCCCCGTCGCCCCCACCGGATGCCCGAGTGCGATCGCGCCGCCGTTGACGTTGACCTTCTCCAGGTCCTGTTCGAAGACCTGGGCCCAGCTCAACACCACCGACGCGAACGCCTCGTTGATCTCGACGAGGTCGATGTCCTTGAGGGACATGCCCGCCTTGCCGAGGACCGCGCGGGTCGCGTCGATCGGTCCGTCGAGATGGAAGTGCGGGTCGGCACCGACCAGCGCCTGTGCCACGATCCGCGCCCGCGGCTTCAGCTTCAGCGCCCGCGCCATCCGCTTCGACGCCCACATGATCGCCGCGGCCCCGTCGCTGATCTGGGACGAGTTGCCCGCCGTGTGGATCGCCGTCGGCATGACCGGCTTCAGGCCGGCCAGCGCCTCCATGGACGTGTCCCGCAGCCCTTCGTCCCGGTCCACCAGCCGCCACATGCCCTGCCCGGCCCGCTGTTCGTCCTCGGTGGTCGGCACCTGGACCGCGAAGGTCTCCCGCTTGAAGCGCTCCTCGGACCAGGCCACGGCCGCCCGTTCCTGGGAGATCAGACCGAGCGAGTCGACGTTCTCGCGGGTCAGCCCCCGGTGCCGGGCGATGCGTTCGGCCGCCTCGAACTGGTTGGGCAGGTCCACGTTCCACTCGTCGGGGAACGGCTTGCCCGGCCCGTGCTTGGAGCCCGACCCCAGCGGCACCCGGGACATCGCCTCGACCCCGCAGCTGATCCCGACGTCTATGACTCCGGCCGCGACCATGTTGGCCACCATGTGGGAGGCCTGCTGGGAGGAGCCGCACTGGCAGTCGACCGTCGTCGCCGCCGTCTCGTAGGGCAGCCCGACCGTCAGCCAGGCCGTGCGCGCGGGGTTCATGGACTGCTCGCCGGCATGCGTGACCGTGCCGCCGACGATCTGTTCGACCGCGTCGGCGGGGATGCCGGTCCGGCCGAGGAGTTCACGGTAGGTCTCGCCCAGCAGATAGGCGGGATGCAGATTGGCGAGCGCGCCACCGCGCCTGCCGATGGGGGTGCGGACGGCTTCGACGATCACGGGTTCGGCGGCCATGGGTGCGGGTCCTCTCCTCCGAACGGATCCCTGGAACTCCGAAAACTCTGGAACTAGTACGTGTTCTAGTTGGCGCGCTGCTTGCAGTCTGCTGACGATTCATCCACCACCGCAAGGGTCTTGCAGGCAATTGAGGTCTCCGCACCCCTTGCCTCTTGTAGAACCCGTTACTACCTTCACGGCAGCTCTGTTCCTGATGGGCCGTCAGAAAGCTGTCGAACAGCTGGAGTGAGTTGCCGATGCAGTGTCCAGCGCTTCCCGACGGGTTCGACTTCACCGACCCCGACCTGCTGCAAAGCCGCGTACCGCTGCCGGAGTTCGCCGAACTGCGCCGGGCCGAACCGGTGCGCTGGATCCCCCAGTCGGGCAACATCGCCGGCTTCCAGGACGAGGGGTACTGGGCGGTCACCCGGCACGCGGACGTCAAGTACGTCTCCACCCACCCGGAGATCTTCTCGTCGTACCTCAACACGGCGATCATCCGCTTCAACGAGCACATTCAGCGGGACGCGATCGACGCGCAGCGCCTGATCCTGCTGAACATGGACCCGCCGGAGCACACCCGGGTCCGCGGGATCGTCCAGCGGGTCTTCACCCCCCGGGCGATCCGCGCCCTGGAGGAACGCCTGCGCAACCGGGCCCACGCGATCGTCGAGACCGCCCGCGCGCTGCCCGGCGCCTCCTTCGACTTCGTCACCCAGGTCGCCTGCGAACTGCCCCTCCAGGCCATCGCCGAGCTCATCGGCATCCCGCAGGACGACCGGGCGAAGATCTTCGACTGGTCCAACAAGATGATCTCGTACGACGATCCCGAGTACGCGATCACCGAGGAGGTCGGCCAGGAGTCGGCCATGGAGCTCATCGCCTACGCGATGAACATGGCGGCCGACCGCAAGCAGTGCCCGGCCGAGGACATCGTCACGAGACTGGTGTCGGCGGAGGACGAAGGCAGCCTGAACTCCGACGAGTTCGGCTTCTTCGTGCTGATGCTCGCGGTCGCCGGCAACGAGACGACCCGCAACGCCATCACCCACGGCATGCACGCCTTCCTCACCCACCCCGACCAGTGGGAGAAGTACAAGGCGGAACGCCCCTCGACGGCCGCCGAGGAGATCGTCCGCTGGGCGACCCCCGTCAACGCCTTCCAGCGCACGGCCACCCAGGACACCGAGCTCGGCGGGCAGCAGATCAAGAAGGGCGACCGGGTGGGCATCTTCTACGCCGCCGCCAACCACGACCCCGAGGTCTTCACCGACCCGGACGTCTTCGACATCACCCGCGACCCCAACCCGCACCTCGGCTTCGGCGGCGGCGGCCCGCACTACTGCCTCGGCAAGTCCCTGGCGGTCCTGGAGATCGACCTGATCTTCAACGCGATCGCCGACGCCATGCCCAACCTCCGGGCGGCCGGCGATCCACGCCGGTTGCGCTCGGCGTGGATCAACGGCGTCAAGGAGCTCCAGGTCACCCTGGGCTGACCCCGGTTCCGGCGCCACGGGCCGACGGCTTGCGCGAGCCGGCGGTCCGTGCCGCCACGGGTGCCCGGCCGGTCCGCCCCGCGAGATGCCGTACGACGAACTCCGCGTCCCGTCCCACGCCCTGGATCATCGACGAGGCCATCGCGTACTGGAACAGCCGCCCCACGAAGTACAGTCCGGGCCGCCCCTCGACGACTCCGCGCCGCTGCGCGGGCTCCCCGTCCGCGTCGAACACGTCCAGGTCGATCCACGAGGTGTCCGGGCGGAACCCGGTGCACCACAGCACGTTGGCCACCTCGGGCCGGGTGCCGTCGGCCAGCTCCAGCCGCCCGTCCCGCACTCCGGCCGTCCGGGCCACCCGCTCGACCCCGGCCGCCTTCAGGTCCCGCGCCTTGACCCGGATCAGCGGCGCGCTGTGCGCGAGCACCCTGGGCCGCAGCTTGCGCCCCATCGGCGTGCGTACGGTCAGCACGTGCCGGAACAGGAAGAACAGCACCGGGGTCAGCGCCCGGGACACCCGCTGCTCGATCCGCCAGGGGATCTGTCCCGGATGCGGCCCGGACAGGAGGACGCGCCGCGTCGCCGACAGCTCCAGCGCGATGTCCGCCCCCGAGTTCCCGGCCCCGACGACCAGCACCGGCCCGTCGTTCAGCTGACCCGGACCGCGGTAGGCGACGGCGTGCAACTGCCGTACGTCCGGGTGGAGTTCGGCCGCGAAGTCCGGCACCTTGGGCAGCCGGTCGTACCCGGCCGCGACCACCACGTTGTCGGCGGTGTACGTCGACTCCCCGTCCGTCTCGACGACGTACCGCGTCCCGTCGTACGACAGCCTCCGCACCCGCACCCCGGTCCGCACCGGCAGCTCCGCCCAGGCCGCGTACGCCTGGAGGTAGTCGGCGAACTCGTCGCGGGTCGGGAACGACCAGTCGTCGCCGGGGTAGGGCAGTCCCGGCAGGCCGTCGAAGCGGGCGGGGCTGAACAGCCGCAGCGAGTCCCAGCGCTCCCGCCAGCAGTCGCCGATCCGCTCGCCCGCCTCCAGGATCACGAAGGGGCGGCCGCGGCGCGCGAGGTGGTACCCGGTCGCGAGCCCCGCCTGTCCGCCCCCGACGACCACGGTCTCGATGTGCTCGTGCCGCTGTTCGCTGCTCATGCCGGCTCCTCGGTCCTGCGGTCGGCCGCGGTTCGGCCGGCCCCCGTCCGTGTCCGGCGGTCGGCCTCGTAGATCTCCACGGCCTGCCGCAGCACCCGCTCCGCCTCGGCGTACTCGCCGCTCACCCGCAGCAGCACCCCGAGGTCCGCGGCACAGTCGGCGAGCCTCAGCCGGGCCGTCCGTACCTGTTCGCGGAGGGTTCTCACGTCGTCGGACACGCTTCGATGCTCGCCGCGCGGGCCGGGCGCGCGCATCGACAGCAATGCCCATCCGGTACGGGCCCGGCATGGGTGGTTCTACGCAGAGCCGTCCGGCCCGAGCAGCCCGTGCTCGTAGGCGTACGCCGCCACCGCGGTGCGGGAGCCCACGTCGAGCTTGACGAAGATGTTGCTGAGGTGCCGGGCCACCGTCTTCTCGCTGAGGACCAGCTCGGTGGCGATGGCGTGGTTGGTCCGGCCCCGCGCGAGCAGCCGTACGACCTCGAGTTCGCGGGGTGAGAGGACGGAACGGCCCCCGCCCGTGAGCCGTGCCGCCCGCCGCGCGTCCGGTCCGGCGCCGAGCCGCTCGAAGGTCTGGCGGGCCGTGTCGAACTCCAGCACCGCGCAGTCCTCGTCCCCCAGCGCCCGGCAGGCGAGGCCCACCAGCACCCCGACCCGCGCCGCCTCGTACGGCACCTCCAGCTCCCGCCACCACCGCCCGGCCTCCCGCAACGCGGGCAGCGCCGCCTTTGCGTCGCCCTCGGCCAGTCGCACGGCACCCCGCGCCTGCCCGGCCGTCGCCCGCAGCGCGGCGGCACCCTGGGCGTCGGCGATCAGCGCGAGTTCATCGGCCGCCCGGGCGGCCTCGGTGAGGTCACCCCCACCGTCCCCACCGTCCTCAGCCGCCTCCGCCACCCCAGCCTCTCCACCCGCCAACAGCACCTCCACCGCGGCCGCCAGCAGCCGTGCCCGCCGCATCGGCTCCCCGGTCTCCGCCAGGGCCCGGCGGAGAGCCGCCAGGGCGGTCGGGCGCCGGCCCTGGGCGAGCCGGAGCAGTGCAAGGCCCGGCTGGGTGTCCCAGCCGTAGCGCAGGGTGTCGCGGTAGGCCTGCTCGGCCTCCGGGTACGCGCCCCGCAGCCGGTGCAGTTCCGCGAGCTGGTAGTACGCGCAGCCCGCGACGGCCTCCCCGTACCCGGCGGTGAGCTGGGCGCAGGCGAGGCGGGCCTCGTGGACGGCGTCCGGCCAGTCGCCACCGAGCTGGAGGAGGGCCGCCCGGTGCACCCGGCACAGTCCCCGGTAGGCGCCGGAGAAGTCGGGCTGGGCGGCGCACCACTCGGCGAGGGCCTCGCTCCACTCCTGGGCGCGGCTCAGTTCCTGGAGTTCCTGGCAGGTGCCGATGACGACGCAGTAGATCATCCCGGTCATCCGGGCCGACATGGTCCGCTCGGCGACCGCCACCATGGCCTCGTCCAGCTGGGCGAGTCCGGCCGCGGTGTCGCCGTTGCTGACCAGGGCGAGCCCGAGGGTCATCGCCGTGCCGGCCACGAGATCGGCGTCCGCCCCGGCCCCGACGGCCTTGTCCAGGCGCCGGGCCACGTCGATCATCGGAGCGTGCTCACCGGCCCGGAAGTGCAGCTCGGCCTCCAGCATGAGCAGATAGGCGCACTCCTGGCAGCCGGGATCGCTCTCCGAGAGGCGCCGGGCCCGCCCCAGCCAGGCCCCCGACTGCGCGAACTCCCCACCCCAGGCCAGCCCCTTGCACAACCAGTAGGCACAGCGCAGAGCCGCTCCCACGGCCCCTTCCTCGGCGTACGCGCTGAAGGCCCGGCGCAGCAGCACGATCGCCTCGTCCCCGTGCCCCAGCATGTCCGCGGCCTCGGCCAGCAGTTCGACGTCCGCGGTGTCGAGCGGTCGTACGGCATCGGCGGCCCCGAGCAGCGCGTGCGCCTCACCCCAGGCCTGCCGCCGCCCGGCGTCCCGCCCCTCCAGCAGAGCCACGTCCACGTCCATGCCGCCTCCGCCACCATTGTGGTCCAACGGCGACAAGGACGCGCCCCTCCCGGAGCACCCCAGCGGGCCCACTCACCGCTTCACGAGCGACCGTTCCCCAGCGTCCTCCGCCGCCACGGCCAACACGCGGGCCCGCGGCCCCTGGAACAGGTACGACAGCCCGAACCCGCCGGCGACGACCGCCGCTCCGCCCACCGCGTCCAGCACCCAGTGGTTCCCGGTGGCCACGATCGCCGACACGGTGAAGAGCGGGTGCAGCAGCCCCAGCGCCTTCATCCACCACTTCGGCGCGACGATCGCGATCACCACTCCGCACCACAGCGACCACCCGAAGTGCAGCGAGGGCATCGCCGCGTACTGGTTGGTCAGCGCGGTGAGGGTGCCGTAGTCCGGCTTCGAGAAGTCCTGCACGCCGTGCACGGTGTCGATGATCCCCAGCGTCGGCATGAGCCGGGGCGGTGCCAGCGGGTAGAGCCAGAACCCGACCAGCGCCAGCAGCGTCGCGAACCCCAGCGACGCCCGGGCCCACCGGTAGTCCACCGGTCGCCGCCAGTACAGGACGGCGAGCACGCTCAGCGGCACCACGAAGTGGAAGGACGTGTAGTAGTAGTCGAAGAAGTTCCGCAGCCAGTCGACCTTGACGACCGCGTGGTTGACCCAGTGCTCAATGTCGATGTGCAGCCATCGCTCCAGGTCGAGGACCTGCTGCCCGTGCTTCTCGGCGGTGAGCCGCCCCGCGGAGTTGCTGCCGCCGGTCGCCGCGAGTCTGACCTGCTGGTAGGCGGCGTAGGTGACACGAATCAGCAGCAGTTCGAGCAGCAGGTTCGGCCGGGCCAGCACCCGGCGCAGGAACGGCAGCAACGGCACGTGCCGGAACCGGGCGGGAACCGGTGGGGCGTACC
Source organism: Streptomyces sp. LS-MS-L19 (assembly GCF_058382285.1). Lineage (NCBI taxonomy): Bacteria > Bacillati > Actinomycetota > Actinomycetes > Kitasatosporales > Streptomycetaceae > Streptomyces > Streptomyces sp. LS-MS-L19. The sequence goes on from NZ_JBYCLL010000001.1 coordinate 2,950,219, forward strand.
GGGTGGGGATCGGGGTCGCGTAGTACGGCGAGGTCCGGGACAGGAACGGGATCACCGTGGCGGCGGCCAGCGCGGCCAGCAGCACCGCGTTGTCCCGCAGGGGGTACAGCGCCGAGATGTGCGGCAGCAGCATGCTCGCCGGGAGCGTCATCACCACGACGATGGCGACCGGCCACACATACCGGTCGGAGGCCCGCTTCCCGACCCGCCCGACGACCGCGAGCAGCACCCACAGCAGCTGGTGCTGCCAGGCCGTCGGCGAGACGGCGATCGCCGCGCAGCCGGTGATCGCGACCGCGAGCAGCAGCTGGCCGTCGCGCGCGTAGCGCACGGCCCGGCGGACGCCGAGGAAGGCCACCCCCGCGCCCAGCACCAGGAAGAGCGCGATCTCCAGCGAACCGGAGACCCCGAGGCGCAGCAGCAGTCCGTGCAGGGACTGGTTGGCGAGAGCGTCGGCGGGTCCGCCGAGGCCGGTGCCCGCGAGGTGGTGCACCCAGTAGGTGTACGAGTCGTGCGGCATCGCGGCCCAGGCGAGCGCGGTGCTCGCGGCGAAGGTCGCGCCGGTGGTCAGGGCGGCCTGTCGGCGGCCGGTGAGGAAGAGCAGGGCGCCGAAGAGCAGGACCGTGGGCTGGAGGGCCGCGGCGAGGCCGATGAGCAGGCCGGCGGCCCGCTGGTCACGGACGGTGAAGCAGGCGAGCAGGACCAGCAGGACCGGGATGATGCTGGTCTGGCCGAGGTAGAGCGTGTTGCGCACGGGCAGCGACAGCATGAGGAGGCTGATCGCGACCGGCGCGGCGAACAGCGCGGTGCGGCGGCTGACCGGCCGGGGCAGGGCGCGGGCGACGACCAGGCCGAGGGCGACGACCAGCAGGAGGGTGCCGAAGGTCCAGCCCCAGCCGAGCGCCTGCTCGGCCGCCCGGGTCAGGGGCTTGAGGACGAGTCCCCCGAAGGGAGTACCGGTGAACTGCGTAGAGTCGTAGAGCGAACCCTTCACATGCAGGACGCCGTCCGGGCCGACCCAGGTCTCCAGGTCCGTCAGGCGCTCGCCCTTGGGGGTGCTGAGGACGACGGCCACCTGGCGTACCGCGAGGACGGCAGCCACCAGCCACAGGGCGAGCCTGGCCGCGCGCAGCCGCGCCTGGACCTCGCTGGTCCCACTGTGCTCCGCATTCGCCACGCCTCGTCGGCCTCCCGTCCCGTCCGTGCCACGAGTCCATGAGGGAGGACGCAGGGAACCCCCGCTTCACCTGACGCCCGATCTCCTTTTGTCCGGATGACGATAGTCCGCGCACCATCCGGTTGCGCGCGCAGGGCGCGAGAAGGATCACATGAGATCCGGAAAGCGGGGTATCGGATCCGGAGCCGAGTACCTGCATACAGCACATTTATGCACGCTCGGTGACCGAAAAGGGGCGCCGCGTGACCCGGTCAAGTCCCCTTATGGTCGCTTTTTGCCCTTGTCCCCGTCGAAAGGCAGGCGAGCGAAGTTTTGCCGAGTGCTCCAGCCATCACCCCCTCGGTCCACACCCCCCGCACCCCCGACACGCCCGAAGCCGTCACCGTCGACCCGGCGCTCGTGAAGCGCGCGGTGAAGGCCGCCGCCCTGGGCAACGCCATGGAGTGGTTCGACTTCGGCGTCTACAGCTACATCGCGGTCACCCTGGGCAAGGTCTTCTTCCCGTCCGGGAACCCGACCGCCCAGCTCCTGTCGACCTTCGGCGCCTTCGCCGCGGCCTTCCTGGTCCGCCCGCTCGGCGGACTGGTCTTCGGCCCGCTGGGCGACCGCGTCGGCCGCCAGAAGGTCCTCGCCGTCACCATGATCATGATGGCGGCCGGCACCTTCGCCATCGGCCTGATCCCGTCGTACGCCTCGATCGGCGTCGGCGCCCCGCTGCTCCTCCTGGCCGCCCGCCTGGTCCAGGGCTTCTCCACCGGCGGCGAGTACGCGGGCGCCTCCACCTTCATCGCCGAGTACGCCCCCGACAAGCGGCGCGGCTTCCTCGGCAGCTGGCTGGAGTTCGGCACGCTCGCCGGGTACATCGCCGGCGCCGGCCTGGTCACCCTGATGACGGCCCTGCTGTCCACCGAGGACCTGGTGTCCTGGGGCTGGCGGATCCCGTTCCTGATCGCGGGCCCGATGGGCGCCATCGGCCTCTACCTGCGGCTGCGCCTGGAGGAGACCCCGGCGTTCGCGGCCGAGGTCGACAAGGCCGAGTCGAGCCGCCCGAAGGTCCCGCTGCGCGAGATGATCACCGGCCAGTGGCGGGCGCTGCTGCTCTGCGTCGGCCTGGTCCTGGTCTTCAACGTCACCGACTACATGCTGCTGTCGTACATGCCGAGCTATCTGACCAGCGAGCTCAAGTACGACGAGACCCACGGCCTGCTGGTCGTCCTGGCCGTGATGGCGCTGATGATGGTCGTCCAGCCCTTCGCCGGCGCCCTGAGCGACCGCGTCGGCCGCCGCCCGGTGATCGCCGCGGGCTGCGCCGGCTTCCTGCTCCTGTCGGTCCCGGCCCTGCTGCTGATCCGCCAGGGCAGCCTGTTCGCGATCGCCCTCGGCATGGGCGCGCTGGGCCTGCTCCTGGTCTGCTTCACGGCAGCGATGCCGTCGGCCCTCCCCGCCCTGTTCCCGACCCGGGTCCGCTACGGCTCCCTCTCCATCGGCTTCAACGTCTCGGTGTCCCTCTTCGGCGGCACGACGCCGCTGGTGGTGACCGCGCTGATCGGCGCGACGGGGAACATGATGATGCCCGCCTACTACATGATGGCCGCGGCCGTGATCGGCGGCGTGGCGGTGTGGTTCATGACGGAGTCGGCGGGCCGGCCGCTGCCGGGCTCCCCGCCTCAGCGGTAATTGCCCTGACAGGAGCCGGGAGCACGCCTATATTCATTAGCGCAACTAGTTAGCTGACCTAACTAGGCCGATGAAAGGCACAGGTGTATGAGCGAGTCGCAGTTCTGGGAAGACGTCGACGACTACTTCACCACCCACCTCGCCCCGGAGGACGAAGCACTCCGGGGCGCCCTGCGCGACAGTGAGACCGCCGGTCTCCCGTCCATCGCCATCACGGCGCCGCAGGGCAAGCTCCTCCAGCTCCTGGCTCAGATCCAGGGCGCCCGCACGATCCTGGAGCTCGGCACGCTGGGCGGCTACAGCACCATCTGGCTGGCCCGCGCCCTGCCCGCCGACGGCCGCCTGGTCTCCCTGGAGTACGACCCGCGGCACGCCGAGGTCGCGAACCGCAACATCGCCCGCGCGGGCCTCGACAAGGTCGTCGAGATCCGCGTCGGTGCCGCGCTGGACTCCCTGCCCCGGCTGGCCGACGAGAACCCGCCCCCCTTCGACCTGGTCTTCATCGACGCCGACAAGGGCAACAACCCGCACTACGTGGAGTGGGCGCTCAAGCTCACCGGCCCGGGCAGCCTGATCGTCGTCGACAACGTCGTACGGAACGGCCGGGTCGCCGACCCCGACAACCCGGCCCCCGACGTCCGGGGGACGCGCACGGCCCTCGAACTCATCGGCCGGCACCCGAAGTTGAGCGCCACGGCGATCCAGACCGTGGGCAGCAAGGGCTACGACGGCTTCGCGCTGGCACGAGTGCTGCCGTAACCCCTCCTGCCGTCGGGGCCGTCCCGCTCAGACCTCGTGGTAGAAGCCGACGTTGACGCTGCGCGGGGCGGTGCGGTCGCGGATGACGATCTCGCCGTTGCCGCCCCGGGGCAGGGTCACGGAGCCGCCGTAGACCAGCGGCTGGGCGTAGGCCCCGGAGACCAGCTGTACCTCGGACGAGGGATCGGGCTGCGAGCCCTGGAGCCAGGTCACCTGCCAGACACCCTCGGGTCCGCACAGGAACTCCAGGTGCACCCGGGAGACGAACAGCCAGTCGTCGGGCGTCACGAGCCGGCACACGGACTTGTCCCGGCCCACACGCAGCACGGTGCCCGGGTCACTGGGCGCCTCGGTCATCTGCATCCCGGCCGTGGCACCCTCCTCCGCCGCGGTGACGACGGCCATGGTGAGTTCGAGCACGTGCGCTCCTCCTGGATGGTTCCTTGCGCGGCGCCCCCGTTGGACCACCGCCGCCGCATGATAAATCGCCCGGCACGGCGGTGTCCGGTGCAAGGCAACGCAGACCGGCCCGCTGCCCGGGTCCGGGCAACAGGCCGGTCGTGTGTACGAACGGGACGTCAGCTGTGCAGCAACCGCTCCGTCAGCTCGCGGTAGTCCCGCAGCGCCAGCCGGAGTTGCTCGGTGTCACCGGCGCCGACGGCCTTGCCCTGACCGCCCTCGCCGGTCTGCCAGGAGTTGCGCAGCGTACGCCGACGCTGCTTCACCGCGTCGGCGAACCGCGCGGCGACCTCCTCCAGCACGTGGTCGGCCTCCTCGACGGCGGACCGGGGCTCGTCGACGAACCCGGCGACGGCGTGCTGGAGCCGCGTACTGAGCTTGTCGCACTCCTCGTGCGGCAGCAGCCGGGAGTCATGCCCGGAGGCACCGCGAACGGCGGAGGTCTTGTCACCACCGGCAGCGGAGTCACGGCCGAGGCCCGACTCGCCGGACTCACGGCCGAGGCCGCGCTCGCCGGAGTCGCGACCGAAACCGCTCTCGCCGCCGCGCACACCGTCCCGGTCGCCGGCGGGGGGCACCGCGCCCGGCACGGACTCACGACGCCCGGCGCCCTCGACGCCGTCCGCACGCTCTTCCGTACGGCGGCCCACGCGCTCCTCCGTACGACCCGTACGCTCGGTACGGCCGTCCCCGTCCCGCTCACCGCGGGACGTGCCCAGATCCGGCGCCTCGGTCTCGGTGGGAGTCACCAGGGGGCTGTGCGCGCCCGTGGGCTCACCGGTCGTGCCCTTGCCGCCGATCCTGCCCTCGCCCCGGGTGCCGTCGGCGCCCGGCCTGCTCGTGGCATCCGTCATGTCACTCAACTCCCCTTCGCGTGACGCCTGTTGAATGCCCACGGAAGGTGGCCGCGGCCGTTCTCACGGCCGTCGCGGGGCTGGCCCGCGCGCACCTGGGACTCGTCCGTGGGGGTGCGGGACTCCTCGCGGCGCTGCGGCGGCCCGACGAGGTCCTCGAAGAGCGCCCGCGCCTCGACCATGGCCTCGCGCAGTTCCTCGGTGTTCACCCGCCCGTCGCCGTCCCGGTCGGCGTTCACACGGGCACCGGCCAGGGTGTGCACCCGCCGGTAGCCGTGCACGTGGTGCGCGTGGTGCACGGACAGCGCGGCGAACTGCTCCTCGTACTGCCCGCCGTCCGGGAAACCGCGGTCCTTGGCGAGCTCGGCGAGCAGCCGGTCGGCCTCGGCGACGGCCTCCCGAGGGGAGTCGACGAAGCGTTCCTGGGCGGCGGTCCAGCGCTCCTCGTACTGCTGGCGCCGCGCCGGTTCGAGGGGCTGCTCGCGCAGGGATCCGTGCCGCTCCACGCGCTCGGTGAGTTCGCGCTCGGCGGCCTTCTCGTCCCCGTCGTGCCGGGCCACGGCGCGGTCGTACTCGGGCCCGAAGCGGCGCTTCAGGCCCCGGCCGTGCTGCGGGCCCCGGCCTCGCAGGGTCAGGACGGCCGCCACGACTAGGACGGCCGCCACGATCACGATCAGAGCGATGATCAGGCCTGTTGACATATCAGCCGGGTTGCCGTGAACTCCCCCTTCAAACCGTCTCCGCATGTGTGAACGCGGCCGCCTAGGGGGTGCCGGGTTCGGTTGTCGTGCGGCTACGGGTGCGTCGTGGCTGGTCGCGCAGTTCCCCGCGCCCCTGGGTGGGTCATCTGGACGTGCGCCCCCACGCACCGTTCGCCGCCGACGGCGCGCAGGGGACGGGGTGGGGGGTGTCCGCCCGCAGCGGCCGGCGTCCGTTACAGGTCCCCTTCTCGATGGACCGAGCCGCCGGACCGAGGACGGATACCCCCCACCCCGGCCCCGACCCGGAGACGACCAGGACGCGCTACGCACGCCCCCACCGGACAGCGACAGGCCGCCGCAGGCATTTCAGGGGCGCGGGGAACTGCGCAAAAACGCCCGCCCCCACCGAACCCGCACCCGCCCGCCTCACAACCGAGCCCCCGCCCCACCCCCACGCGGCTCCTCCCGATCCGACCCGCACAGCTCGTCGTTCAGGGACTTCACCAACTGGACCAGATCCGTGGGCCGATCCGGCCCCCACCAGTCCCCCAGCAGCTCCGCCAACGACTCCTCCCGCGCGGAAGCCAACCGCACGGCAACCTCCCGCCCCGCATCCGTGAGCCGGAGATCGAGCCCCTCCCGCTCCGCCAGCCCCCGCTCCTCCACCTGCCGAGCCGCCTCGATGATCACGCTCAGCGGCACGGACGTCCGCTCCGTGAGCAGCGCCGGCTCCACCCACCCGTACCGCCGCATCCGCAGCACCAGCCAGCTCGACGCCGGCAGCAGGTCGTACCCGGCCCGCTCCGTGATCTTCCGGTACACCTCCCGCCGCCCCTGCCGGGTCCCCAGCAGCGACAGCGCCCGGCACACCTCGTCGTACGACGACCGCTCCACCGGATTGCTGGCCAGCGTCTCGGTGACGTCGGGCGCCGTGACCGACCCCCGCAGCCGGTCCTCCTTGAGGAACCACGCGAGCAGGAACCCGAGGAACGCGACGGGCGCGGCGTACAGAAAGACGTCGGTGATGGACGAGGCGTACGCGTGCAGCGCCGCGGGACGCAACGCGGCCGGCAGCTCCCCGAGCCCCCGGGAGTCGGACTCCAGCCCGGACACCGAGACGCCGGGCGGCAGTTGAGCCCCCCGCAGCGCCTCGGCCAGTTTGTCCCCGAGCCGGTTCGCGAACACCGTGCCGAAGATCGCGACACCGAAGGACGCCCCGATCGACCGGAAGAAGGTCGCACCGGACGTGGCGACGCCGAGATCCTCGTACGAGACCGCGTTCTGCACGATCAGCACCAGCACCTGCATGACGAGCCCGAGCCCCAGCCCGAACACACAGAAGTACACGCTCATCACCCAGGTGGAGCTGCCCTCGTCGAGCCGGTGCAGAAGCAGCAGCCCCAGCGTCGTGACGGCCGTCCCCGCGACCGGGAACACCTTCCACCGCCCGGTACGGCTGACGATCTGCCCGGAGACCGTCGAGGACAGCAGCAGCCCGAACACCATCGGCAGCATGTGCACGCCGGACATCGTCGGCGAGACTCCCTGCACCACCTGGAGGAACGTCGGCAGATAGGTCATCGCCCCGAACATCGCGAACCCGACGATGAAGCTGATGACGGCGGACAGCGCGAAGGTCCGGATCCGGAACAGCTTCATCGGCAACACCGGCTCCGCGGCCCGCCGTTCGACCGCCACGAACGCGACCGCCAGCGCCACGCCCAGCACCGCGAGCCCGACGATCTGCGGCGACCCCCAGCCCCACGTCGTGCCGCCCAGGGAGGCCACCAGCACCAGACAGGTGGCGACGGCGGCGATGAGGAACGTCCCCAGGTAGTCGATGACATGCTTCGCCGACCTGCGCGGAATCCGCAGCACGACCGCGATGACGGCCAACGCGACCACGCCCACCGGCAGGTTGACGTAGAACACCCACCGCCAGCTCAGATGCTCGGTGAACAGCCCGCCCAGCAACGGCCCGAGCACACTCGTCGCCCCGAAGACCGCCCCGAACAGCCCCTGGTAGCGCCCGCGTTCCCGCGGCGGGACGAGATCGCCGACGATCGCCATCGACAGCACCATCAACCCGCCGCCGCCCAGCCCCTGCAGGGCCCGGAACGCGATGAGCTGGGGCATGTCCTGGGCCATGCCGCACAACGCCGACCCGATCAGGAAGATCACGATCGCGGTCTGGAACAGCCGCTTGCGCCCGTACTGGTCCCCGAGTTTGCCCCACAGCGGGGTCGCGGCGGTGGAGGCCAGCAGATACGCCGTCACCACCCAGGACAGATGCTCCATCCCGCCGAGATCGCTGACGATGGTGGGCAGCGCGGTGGAGACGATCGTCTGGTCCAGCGCGGCGAGCAGCATGCCGAGCAGCAGGGCCCCGATCGAGACGAGGACGTTGCCGGACACATGTTCTTCTCCGGTGTCTCGCACTTTCCCCGTCATACCCTGCGCATCCGCCGTCATGAAGACCTCCCGGGGCTCTCGTTACAGCTCCATCGTGGTCGGTGTGACCGTTTATGGCCTGTCGAGTCCTTTTGGAAGCTGTTGTTCCGGGGGCTTCCGTACACCGACTGTGGAGGGGTTCTGCATAATCTCTGGGGTTTGTGAGGGGAGGGACGAACACATGGCGGAGTCGAACAGTCATCTGTGCCCGGAGTGCGGGGCACCCAGAGGGGCCGACCACACCCCGTCCTGCGGCTGCACCCGGCGCGCGGCGGACGCGTTGCGCGAGACGCGCACCGCGGAGGCCGCGGCGGCGGAGGACTTCGACCCGCTCCGCATACGCCCGTACGTGGATCTGGACGACGAGACCACCCCCGTACCCCAGGTGCCCGCCACCGAGGAGACGATGCCGCTACGGCCCGTCCCGCCCGCACCCGCACCCCACGAAACAAGGGCACTCCCCGCCGACCTGAGCCTCTTCCAGGCGACAGACCCCCCGGCCACCCCCGACACACCCACCGCCGACCACCCCCGCCGCTCCCGCTCCCGCCGCCCCACCGTCCTCCTCGCCGCGGCAGGAGCGGTCGTGGCCGTGGTGGCCGCGGCCGGCTTCGCCAGCGGGCTGTTCGCGTACGAGTCGCCGTCCCGGGACGAGGCGGCCCCGCAGGACGTGCGACCGGCCGTCCCCGACGCGACGACGACCCCCGCGTCCGCGTCGCCGTCCCGGACCACGGAGTCCGTACGACCGCCCGCCGCGCCCCCGTCCCCGACGGCGAGCGAGAGCACCTCGGCCTCGCCGTCCGCGTCGGTGTCCAGCGCCTCGCCGAGCCCGTCCCGTTCGACGGCGCCCGCGGCCACCCCGACGGCCTCCGCGGCGACGGACTCGGCGGCCGAGTCGGACGCGGCCCGGGAGGCGGCTCCGCCGGTGCTGCGGCGGGGGTCGGAGGGACCCGAGGTCGTCGAGCTCGAACTGCGTCTCACCCAGCTGGGGCTGTACACGAGGAAGGCGAGCGGCCACTACAACGAGGGCGTCGAGGACGCGGTGAGCCGGTACCAGTGGGCCCGGGGCGTCCAGCCCGCGGAGTACGGGGTGTACGACCTGGTGACCCGGCAACGCCTCGAGTCGGAGACGACGGAACCCTAGGTCGCCTTACCGGGTGACGGGCGCCGACGAGGGACCCCGGGGGATGACGTCCAGTAAGGGGCCCCCGGGGCGAGGGCCGCTGGGCCCCGGAGTGAGGGTCGGTGGGCCCCCGGAGTGAGGGCCGCCCCCACGGGAGACCTCCGCCTAACCGACCCGCAGCCGTACGCCCCCGTCCGCCAGACCCTCCACCCTCACCCGTGTCAGGTCCGCCACCGTCACGTCCGGGCCGTACAGCCCCGCCCGCGCCCCGATCCCGACCACCCGCATCCCCGCGGCGCGGCCCGCCGCGATGCCCGCGCCGGAGTCCTCGAAGACCACGCAGTCCGCGGGCGCGACACCCAGCTCGGCCGCCCCCTTCAGGAACCCCTCGGGGTCCGGCTTGCTCGCCCCGACGGACTCGGCGGTGATCCGGACCTCCGGGAGCGCGAGTCCCGCCGCCGCCATCCGTGCCGTGGCCAGCGGGACGTCGGCCGAGGTGACCAGCGCGTGCGGCAGCCCGCGCAGGGACGCCAGGAACTCGGGCGCCCCCGGCACCGCCACCACGCCGTCCATGTCGGCGGTCTCCTCCGCGAGCATGCGCGCGTTGTCCGCGAGGTTCTGCTCCACGGGCCGCTCGGGCAGCAGGAGCGCCATCGAGGCGTGGCCCTGGCGGCCGTGGACGACCTTCATGACCTCGTCGCCGTCGAGTCCGTGCCGTTCGGCCCAGCGGCGCCAGACGCGTTCCACGACGGCGTCGGAGTTGACGAGGGTGCCGTCCATGTCGAGCAGGAGGGCGCGGGCGGTGAGCACGGTGGACACGGCGGCCGTCATCGGCAACTCCAAGCACAGTCGACAGAGACAAGGCGGCCCCGCCCGCCGGTCAGGGAAAACGGGCGGGAGCCACTTTGTTCCTCCACGGTACAAAACCGGGACGGGTTCTCGCCACCGCCTTCGGGAACCACCCGGAACTGTTCACTCACCGTTCAGCTCAGCCGGCCACGGCCTCCCACAGGCTCCACAGCCCGAGCGCCAGCATCAGCAGCGCCGCGACCTTGGTGATCAGCTTCAGCGGAACCCGCTTCATCAGGGCCTTTCCGCCCACGATGCCGAGCCCGGCCACCGCCCACAGCGCGAGCACCGCGCCGAGGCCCACGGAGAGCGGGTCGTCGTAACGGGCCGCGAGGTTGGCGGTCATGATCTGGGTGAGGTCACCGAACTCGGCGACCAGGATGAGCATGAACCCGGCCCCGGCGACCTTCCAGAAGGACTGGTCCTCGGGCTTGCGGATCTCCTCCTCGCCGTCGTCCTTCTTCAGCAGCAGGACGGCCGCGCCGCCCAGGAAGAGCACGCCCGTGAGCGCCTGCACGATCTGCTGCGGCAGCAGGGTCAGCACGCTGCCGGCCGCGACGGCGAGCGCGACATGCAGCGCGAAGGCGGCGGCGACGCCCGCGAAGACGTACGAGGCGCGGTAGCGGGTGCCCAGGACGAGGCCCGCGAGCGCGGTCTTGTCGGGCAGTTCGGCGAGGAAGACGACGCCGAACACGACGGCCGTCACGGTCAGGCTGATCAAGGGTCCTCAATCGGTCGGGGCCGCCCCACCGAGAGTGTTCCTGCGAAACGACGCCCCGGCACGGCAGCACACAGTCAGTGCACTACTGGCCGAAGGTCTCGCTGGCCGGTCCGTGAAGACCTGCCTCCGGGCGCCGGCTCAGACGAGCTGAGCAGTATGTCGACGGTCCGGCGAAGAGCTACTCCCCTTCAACTCCGGTCAAGTCTACGTGATCGTTTCGCCGTAAACCTTGTCGTGTCATGTACGCGTCACTAACTTCTCACCGAACGCACATCTCCCCGCAACACGGAGCCGCGAGCATTCGATCGCTCGCGCTCCAACGCCCCCGCCCCCCAAGGGAGTTCGCATGCCGAAGTTCTACGCGCGTCGACGGCTCAGCATACTCGGAGCGCTCACCGCGCTCATAGCCTCCGTCGCGGTCCTCAACGGCCCGACCGCCTCCGCCGCCCTCCCCACCCCCGTCAGCGCGGCCACCGCCCGCACCTACCTCGCCTCGCTCACGGTGGCCACCGAGAACCGCACCGGTTACGCCCGGGACCTGTTCCCGACCTGGATCACCATCAGCGGCACCTGCAACACGCGCGAGTACATCCTCAAGCGGGACGGCTCGAACGTCGTCACCGACTCCGCCTGCGCCGCCACCAGCGGCAGCTGGTACTCCCCCTACGACGGCGCCACCTGGACCGCCGCCTCCGACGTGGACATCGACCACCTGGTCCCGCTCGCCGAGGCCTGGGACTCCGGCGCCAGCGCCTGGACCACCGCCCGCCGCCAGTCCTTCGCCAACGACGTCACCCGCCCGCAGCTCCTCGCGGTCACCGACAACGTGAACCAGTCCAAGGGCGACCAGGACCCGGCCACCTGGATGCCGTCCCTGACCTCGTACCGCTGCACCTACGTCCGCGCCTGGGTCCAGGTGAAGTACTACTACGACCTCTCCGTCGACTCGGCCGAGAAGACCGCGCTGACGAACTACCTCGCGAACTGCTGACGATTCCGCGCCGGAACCTCCCCGCAGGCCTCCGTCGTTCCGTACCGTACGGGGCGACGGAGGAGGATCACGTGACCGATCTGCGGCTTGGCCCCCTGCTCAGGTACGTCGACGGCTCGTCCGCGACCGTGTGGGTCGAGACGAGCCGTCCGTGCGCCGCCGAGGTGCGGTGCTCGGACGGCACCACCGGCGCGTCCGACACCTTCCAGATCGCGGGCCACCACTACGCCCTCGTCCCGGTCGACGGCTTCACCCCCGGCACGACCCGGTCGTACGAGGTGTTCCTGGACGGCACGCGTGTGTGGCCGCTGCCCGACTCGCCGTTCCCCCCGTCGGTCATCCACACGCCCGCCGCGGACGCCGCGGTCCGTGTCGCCTTCGGCTCCTGCCGCTGGGCCGCGCCCCCGGAGGGCGAGAAGGACCCCGTCGGCCCCGACGCCCTGGACACCCTCGCGACCCGGATCGCCGCCGACCCGGGCGGCGAGCGCCCGGACGTCCTGCTGCTGCTGGGCGACCAGGTCTACGCCGACGAGACCTCCCCGGCCACCCAGCGGTGGCTGGCCGCCCGCCGCGATCTGAGCGACCCGCCGGGCGACCAGGTGGCGGACTACGAGGAGTACACCCACCTCTACTACGAGTCCTGGCTCGACCCCGAGGTGCGCTGGCTGTTGTCCACCGTGCCCAGCTGCATGATCTTCGACGACCACGACGTCATCGACGACTGGAACACCTCCGCGTCCTGGCTGGAGGACATGCGCGCCGTCTCCTGGTGGCGCGAGCGCCTGCTGAGCGGCCTCATGTCGTACTGGGTCTACCAGCACCTCGGCAACCTCCCGCCGACCGAACTGGCCGCCGACCCGCTCTACGCCGCCGTACGGCGATCCCCGGACGGCACCGACGAGTTGCGCGCCTTCGCCTGCAAGGCCGACGCCGACGCGGCCTCGGTGCGCTGGAGCTACCGGCGCGACTTCGGCCGGGTGCGGCTGCTCATGGTCGACTCCCGCGCGGCCCGCGTCCTCGAGGAGGAGAACCGCTCGATGCTCGACCCCGGCGAGGCCGCGTGGCTGCGCGAACAGGTGCTGGAGGAGCGTTCGTCCTACGACCATCTCCTGATCGGCACCTCGCTGCCCTGGCTGCTGCCGCACCTGGTGCACGACGCCGAGGCCTGGGACGCGGCGCTGTGCCGGGGGGAGCGCGGGGCACGCTGGGCCCGGTTCGGGGAGGACCTGCGGCGCAAGGCGGACCTGGAGCACTGGGCGGCGTTCCCGCGGTCCTTCGCGGCCCTGGCGGACCTGATCGCCGAGGTCGGATCGGGGCCCGAGGCGCCGGCGACGGTGCTGGTGCTGTCGGGGGACGTGCACCACGCGTACGTGGCCGAGCCGAAGTGGCACACCGGCGGTCCCGACGCGCGGGTCCTCCAGCTCACCTGCTCCCCCGTCCACAACTCCGTCCCCGGCTACATCCGGTTCGGCTTCCGCTTCGGCTGGAGTGCGACCGCGCGGGCGCTGGGGCGGCGCCTCGCGCGGCACGGCCGGTGTGAGCAACCGCCGGTGTCCTGGCGGCACACGGGCGGCCCGTGGTTCGGCAACCAGCTCATGACGCTGACGCTGGACGGCCGTTCGGCCGAGCTGCGGCTGGAGCAGGCGCGGGAGTCGGAAGGGCGGACCCACCTGCGCACGGTGTCGGAGTCCGAACTCACCGGCGAGAGCGGGCAGAAGAAGTCCCGGCTTCCGAAGGTGTGACAGTGCTCACTGCTTGATGGATCGTCAAGAGGGTTTCCCCGCAAGGGAGTTCGTGCCGCGGCGGGGAACCCACCCAGAGGTGGATTCGGACACACTTTCGGAAGCGGACAGGGCCGCAAAAGCCCTCTCACGTGCGGCTCCGAGCGAAACGGATGGGGCGACTGAGACGAATCCGTGGCCAAATGTTGAACTTGCAAGCATTGACTTGGGGCACCTACCGTGGATGGCTCACTCGGTCCCATCCCCCTGGGGCGACCCCCCTCGTGGGACCGACCCGACCGAAGGAGTCCCCCACATGACCGGACGCCTCAACAGCGCCCAGCCATACGCCCTCGGCCTGTACCGCATCGTCGTCGGCCTGCTCTTCCTCTGTCATGGCGCCGCCTCGCTCTTCGGCGTCCTCGGCGGTGCCGCGGGCACCGGCGGCACCCTTGAGGCCGGTACCTGGCCCGGCTGGTACGCGGCCGTGATCCAGCTCGTCGGCGGCGCCCTCGTGCTGCTCGGCCTGGGCACGCGCGTCGCCGCGCTCGTCGCGGCGGGTTCCATGGCGTACGCGTACTTCAAGGTCCACCAGCCGACGGCCCTGTGGCCCATGGAGAACGGCGGCGAGGCCGCGGCGATGTTCTGCTGGGCCTTCCTGCTGCTGGTCTTCACCGGGTCCGGCGCGTTCGGCCTGGACCGGCTGTTCGCGAAGCGCGCAGCGACGGAACGGAAGCCGGCCGCCGAGCCGGTGGCGGTCTGAGCCGACCTCGTACGGTGCCCTCCTCATGTCCGTGGGGAGGGCACCGGCGCGTCCGGAAGCCGTCCTGCGGTGCCCGGACCCGGCAGCCGGGTGAACATGCCGCGTCCATCTCATGAGCCCCCCGTGAATCTCCTGTCACACCCCGCGCGTACGCTGTATGGCTGTCCACGGGGGAATCACGGGGAGTCGCGGGTGTTGGAGAGTCTGGGGTCGCTGACCGGCAGTCCATGGATCTACGCCATGGTCGCGCTGTCGGTGCTCCTCGATGTGTTCCTGCCGTTGCTGCCGAGCGGGGTGCTGGTCATCACGGCCGCTACGGCGGCGGCCGCGGGCAGTGCGGCGACCGGGCGGGTCCCCGACGTCCTTGCCCTGATCCTCTGCGCGACGACGGCCTCCGTCCTCGGCGACCTCGCGGCCTACCGCCTCGCCTTCCGAGGCGGCGCACGCCTCGACCGCGCCATCGCCCGCTCGCGTCGGCTCACCACGGCGCAGGAACGTCTCGGCGACGCACTGGCCGCGGGGGGCGGGGCGTTGGTGGTGCTGGCCCGCTTCGCACCGGCCGGCCGCTCGGTGGTCTCCCTCCTCGCCGGTACGGCCCACCGCCGGGCCCGCGACTTCCTCCCCTGGTCCGCCCTCGCCGGCCTCTCCTGGGCCGCGTACAGCGTCGCCCTCGGTTACTTCGGCGCGCACTGGCTGGGGGCGACATGGCTGGCGACGGGGGTGTCGGTGGCAGCGCTCTTCGGCGCGGGCGCGGGAGCGGGCTACGTCATGCGCCGCCGCCCGGAAACGGCACGCTAGGGACACCGCCGGCCCACCTGAGGGCGAGGCCCGTCCGGCGGCTCACCCGGGACACGTTCACCTCAGAGCCCCGCTCCGGCTGGACCCAGCACACGCCCCCCAGGTCACCCCGGACATACTTACCCCGGGACGCCTGTCCCAGGGCCAGCCACCCCTAAAGCCAGGTCAACCGGGGCGCCCACAAGGCCCACGCACCCCCGGACCCGGAGCACCCAGGGGCAGTAAACCCCAGGTGTTCACTTCCTCCCGCCCAGCTCCCCCCCGAAGCCCCGCTCCCTCTGGGCCGAGCACACCCCGCCGACGTCACCCCGGACACTCACCCCAGCGCGCTCACCTCAGGGCCGACTCCCCCCCCAACCAGGCGCCCTGCGCGCTCCCCCGGGACCCCGCTCACCCCGCCGCTCGTCGTGGGGCGCCGCGGACCTCCAGGTTGGCCAGGAGTTCCGCGGTTGCCTCGGTGATCACCTCCACGGCGCGGTCGAACACCTCCTGGTTGTGGGCGGCCGGGGCGCGGAACCCCGAGACCTTGCGCACGTACTGGAGCGCGGCGGCCCGGATCTCCTCCTCCGTCGCCTCCTCGGGCAACACGGGCGGACGAAGCGTCTTGATACTGCGGCACATACCGACAGTCTCCCTCCCGGAGCGGATCGGCGCTTCCGTCCGCCCCTGCCGAATGCCATGATCCTCGCCGAGGCGGCCACCGACCCCGGGGCCGACCGACGAGAGGAACCCACTCACCATGGCGCACGACTCCGCGCACCACCTTGCACACCGAGAACTCACCGTGGCCGTCCTGGGCCCCGGCGGCACCGGAGGCCTCCTCGCCGCCCTCCTGGCCCGTGCCGGACACCGCGTGATCTGCCTGGCCGGCGAGACCACGGCGACCACCCTGCGCACCACCGGCATCCAGGTCCGCAGCGGGGCCTTCGGCGACTTCACGACCCCCGTCGAGGCCGACACCGAACTCCGCGAACCCGTCGACGCCTGCGTGGTCGCCGTCAAGCACACCTCCCTCGACGCCGCCCTGGACCGCGTCCCGCCCACGGCCCTCGGCGACGGCCTGATCGTCCCCGTGCTGAACGGCGTCGAACACCCGGCGTCCCTCCGCGCCCGCTACCGCCCGGACCGGGTCGCCCCGGCGGTGATCCGCGTCGAGTCGACGAGGATCGCCCCCGGTGTCATCGAACACGGCAGCCCCTTCGCCGAGCTCGACCTGACCGGCGACGGCGTCCCCCGCGACCGCCTCGACGCACTCGCCGCCGCCCTCACCGAGGCCGGCCCCCGAACCCGCGTCCTGGACGACGAGTCGGCCACCCTGTGGGCCAAGATGTCCTTCCTCGCCCCCTTCGCCCTGCTGACCACCCTGCACGGCCTCCCCCTCGGTGACGTCCGCACCCGCCACCGCGACGAACTCACCGCTCTCGTCCAGGAGACGGCCGCCGTCAGCGCTGCCTGCGGAGGTCCCTCGGACCCCGCCCAGGCCCTCGCCCGCTACGACGCCTTCCCCGCCACCATGAAGTCCTCGATGCAGCGCGACGCGGAAGCCGGCCGCCCGCTCGAACTGGACGCGATCGGCGGGGCGTTGCTCCGCGCGGCGGACCGCCACGGCGTGAAGGTGCCGGTCGCGACCCGAGTGGTACGGGAGCTCACGGACGCCACCCAAGCCGAACCCACGACCCCCTGACCGGCTGACGGGCTGACGGACTGACGGGCATCACCTCACACCTGAATCGCCTCAGCCCTCCCCTCCCTCCAGATCGAACCGCCAGTCGTTGGACGTGAGCCAGTGCCCCTTCGGGTACTCGAACTCGGCCTGTCCCAGCAGCGTGAAGCCCGCCCGGCGGCAGACCCCGTTGGACGCCGCGTGCTCCACGCTCGGGAAGGCGTGGAGATACCGGTGTCCGCCCGCGGCCCGTGCCTCGGCCATGAGTGCTCGGGCCGCCCACGCGGCCAGCCCCCGCCCCTGGAACTCCGGCAGGATCCCCCACCCGGTCTCCCACACCGTCGCGTCCCGCCACTCGCGCTCCCAGAACCCGATCGAGCCGACCGTCTCCCCGCTCTCCACCAGCGTGACCCGGTACATCCGGCCCGCCGACAGCTCGACGTACCGCCGATGCCGCGCGACGAGCTTCTCCGCGCTCTCGGGCCCGCCCAGATGCGCGGTCATCTCCGGACTGTTGGTCCGCTCCAGCAACCAGAAGTCCCCCTCCCCCCAGGGCACCAGCCGCACCTGCTCCACTCGCTCCACCACCACACCCGCCTCCACCGCAGCCATGTCCCCCACAGTAGGGGCCGGGTCTGACAACGCCCCCGGCCACGGCTGCGCCCCACCCACGACACCGACCGCGGGCACGAGAGGCCACGGGATGAAGCGCCCGCCCGTCCCCGCTGGACCGGACCCGTCGCCGAACGTCATCGCCGTACGGCCGGACCGTGCTCCTCCTCGCGTTCGGCCCGCCTCGCCGGCCGCGCGGCCACCATCATCACGGCGACGGAGGTCAGGGCGATGGCCGCGCCGACGTAGAGCGGGGCGGCGTAGCCCAGGCCCGCTGTGATCGCGAGGCCTCCGGCCCAGGCGCCCAGGGCGTTGCCGAGGTTGGAGGCCGACACGTTGGCGCCGGCGGCCAGGACCGCGCCCTGTGCGTGGTCGGTGACGCGCGTGATCATGCCGGGTACGGCGGCGAACCCGAACAGCCCCATCAGGAACACCAGGAGTACCGAAGCCGTGACGTCGGCGGCCAGCAGCCCGAACAGGGTCAGGGTGACGGTGAGGCCGGTCAGGGCCAGGACCAGCGTGCGGTCGCGGTCGTGGTCGGCGGCCCGTCCGCCGAGCAGGTTCCCGACGACCAGGCCGACGCCGTAGACCATGAGCAGCCAGGGGACATCCGCCGAGGAGAAGCCGCCGACCTCGGTGAACGTGTAGGCGATGTAGCTGAACGCGCCGAACATCCCGCCGTAGCCGAGCGCGGTGGCCGCCAGGGTCAGCCACACCTGCCCGGACCGGAACGCGCCGATCTGGGTGCACAGTCCCATGGGCGGCGCGGGTCGGATCGGCGCCGTGTCCCCAGCCCCGGACCCCGCTGCGGCCCCGGTCCCGGTCCCGACCGGCACATACGCGGCGATCCCCGCGAGCGCGACCAGGCCGATCGCGGTGACCGCCCAGAACGCGGCCCGCCAGCCCCAGCGCTCCCCGACCAACGCGCCGAACGGCACGCCCAGCACGTTGGCGACCGTCAGTCCGGCGAACATGACGGCCACCGCGCGGGTCCCTCGGCCCGGGGCGACGAGAGAGCGCGCGACCAGGGAGCCGATGCCGAAGAACGAACCGTGGCACAGGGCCGCGACGATCCGTCCGAGCAGCATCACGCGGTAGCTCGGCGCGACGGCCGACAGCAGGTTGCCGACGACGAACAGGACGACGAGAGCGACCAGTACCCACTTGCGGGGCAGCCGTGCCGTGGCGGCGGTCAGGACGATCGCACCGACCGCGACACTCAGCGCGTACCCGGAGATCAGCCACCCCGCCGCCGCTTCGCTGACCCGGAAATCCGCCGCCACCTGCGGCAGCAGCCCCGCGATCAGGAACTCGGTCAGCCCGATCCCGAACCCGCCGACGGCCAGCGCGACGAGCCCGGCCGGGACCCGCCGGGACCCGGTCGCCCGCTCATGCACCACAATCCCCGAGATCCGCGCTCATGGACCGACCCTCGCGCGCGGCCGCGGGCCGGTCCATGGACAAAGAAGCGACGATGGTTGGACGGAAGTGGGGCGACGTGATGTTCACGGTCGAGGAACGGGACCGTCTCAGATGGCGGTTGCTCGCCCGCGCCGAAGCCGACGAGACCGTCGTGGGCGCCGCCTTCACCGGCTCGTACGCCGTCGGGGAGGGCGACCGCTGGTCGGACACGGACCTGGTCCTCGCCGTCCGCGGCGACCTCGCCCCGACCCTGCGCAGGTGGACCGAGTGGCTCTACGACGACCTCGGTGCCCGGCACCACTGGGACCTGCCGGTCGGGGCGGCCGTCGTCCGGGTGTTCCTCCTGCCGGGCTGGCTGGAGATCGACCTGACGTTCGCACCGGAGGACGGGTTCGGGCCCCGGGGCCCGCAATGGCGGACGGTCTTCGGGCGGCCGCGCACGCTGGAGCCCTTCGCGGCGCCGGACGGCGACACCCTGATCGGTCTCCTGTGGCATCACGCGCTCCACGCGCGCGTGTGCGTGGACCGTGGTCGCTGGTGGCAGGCCGAGCACTGGATCAGCGGTCTGCGGGACCATGTGATCACCCTGGCCTGTCTGCGGCTCGGGCACGCGCACGCGTACGCGAAGGGCGCCCATCTGCTCCCGGACGACCTCTCGGCCGAGTTGGAGAGGTCTCTCGTACGTTCGCTCACCGCGACGGAGCTCGATCGCGCCCTGACCGCCGCGATCGGCGCCGCCTCGGCCGAAGTCGAGCGTTCCCGTCCCGGCCTCGCCCCGCGGCTGGCCCCGATGTTCGCGGAGCTGGCGAACACACCGCGCGCGTAATGCCGTTGAGCCGTGGGCCGCGGTGGACGAGGCTCTGTGGTCATGGAGTTCTTCTGCTACCACCGTGACCGGCCCGGCTCCCTCCCCTTGCGCGAGGAGCTGACGGAAGCGCACTGGTCCTACATGGACGGCTACGAGGCCGAACTGATCGCCCGCGGCCCGACGTTCACCACCGACGGGGAGACGCTCACCGGCAGTGTGCACATCGTCGACCTGCCCGATCCCGCCGCCGCCCGCGCGTTCGCCTTCGACGAGCCGAACTACCAGGCCGGCGCCTACCGGGACGTGCTGCTGCGCCGCTGGCGGAACCTGCTGGGCCGCACCATGTGGGACTTCCCGGGCGGCCGGACCGGCGACGACCGGTACCTGGTGCTCGGTCTCGGCTCGGGAGAGGCCGCCGACCTCGCCGTACCGCCCCACGAGGACGACCTGATCGCGTACGGCCCGCTGCTGTCCGACGACGCGACCGCCTGGCTGGGCACGGCGGCCCTGGTCCGCGCGGCGGACCCGGACCGGGCGCGGGCCGTGCTGACCCGGGAGCGGTACGCGTCCGTGGAGGTCTACGGGTGGGAGTTCGGCGGACGACGCTGACAAGCCGGGTTCACGGGGCAGGTGCACTGGGAGCCGCCGTACGACGAGGAGCGCCATGGGTACCGCCGTCCACGTCCCGCAGACCAGGGACATGATCGGGGACGAACTCTCCGGAGACGAGGCGTTCGCCGCCCTGCGCCACTACGGAGGGCTGCGGCTGCTCACCGACTCCTTCGCGCGGTTCCGGTACGCGGACGGCTTCACCAACGCGCGGGCCCTCGCCTTCCAGGTGGTGCTCGGGCTGGTGCCGTGCACCGTGGCGCTGGTGGGCCTGGCCACCTCGGTGCACACGGAGGGCGTGGGCCGGATCATCGAGCTCACGCTCGGCCGGATCGTGCCGGGCGCCAGCGCCGACATCGTCGAGGAGGCCTTCGAGGGGACGCGGCGCACCGCGCACGGCAGTGTCTGGAGCACGCTGGCCCTGTGGCTGGGCCTCGGCTTCGCGCTGCTGAACCTCGCCTCGGCGATGGGCCAGATCGAGCGCGGCGCCAACCGGATCTACGGCATCGAGCGCGACCGGCCCTTCCCGCGCAAGTACGCGCGCGGGATCGTGCTCGCGCTCGCCGCGGGGCTGCCGCTGGTGCTGGGCTTCGTCGTGCTCGTGGCCGGGGAGGCGGTGGGCGACGCGGTGGCCCGGACCCTCGGTGAGGAGGGCGGCGGGCCGCGCTGGTGGAGCGTGCTCGACGTGCCGGTGGGGCTGGCGCTGGCCTGGGTGGCGTCCGCGGTGATCTTCCGCTGGTCGCCGCGGCGGGTGCAGCCCGGTTACACCTGGCTGGCCTTCGGCTCGGCCGTGCATCTGCTGCTGTGGGTGGCGGCCACGTGGCTGCTCGCGCTGTACGTCGAGGAGAGCGGGGCCTTCGGTGCGGTGTACGGCCCGCTCACGGCCTTCATCGCCCTGCTCCTGTGGGCCAACCTGACCGCGGTCGCCCTCTTCCTGGGCATCGCCTTCGCCGCCCAACTGGAAGCGGCCCGAGCGGGCATCGAATCAGCGGTCCACCCGGACCCGGGCCCGGGGGACTGAGCGCGGGCTCGGGGCCGGGCGGGCCGGGGGGTGAGACCGGCCCCTGGGCGGGAGCTGAGGCGGGCCCGTGGGCGGGAGCTGAGGCCGGCCCGTGGACGGGAGCTGAGGCCGGCCCCAGGGCGGGATCTGAGGCCGGCCCCAGGGCGGGATCTGAAGCGGGACAGGGCCGGGGACTGAGACCGGCCCCTGGGGGAGTTGAGGCGACCCGGGCGGGGGCTGAGGCGAGAGCCCAGGCCGGGGGCTGAGGCCGGACCCGGCCGCGAGGGCTGCGGCTGGACAGCGATCCCGGTGACCGGGGCCAGGCGACGATCGGGTGGCCGACTCTGGACCGCGAGCCCAGTGCCCCGGACCAAGCAACGATCCGGTGACCGAGACCGGATGGCGACCTGAGTGACCGGGACCAGGCGGCGATCCCTTAGCCATGACCGGACCGATCCGGTGACCGAAACCGGACCGCAACCCCCGTGACCGACACCGGACCGCAACCCTCGTGACCGACACCCGGCGACGGTCCAGGTCGCCGAGACCGGACGGCCACCCAGACGTCAGGCTTCCGCCGCCGCCGTCACCGTCGCCGGGTCCACTCCGGTCAGTTCGACGATGCGGTGCGGGGGGACGCCGGCGGCCAGGGCGCGGCCGATCAGGTCGTCGCGGCCGTCCGCGCAGTCGCGGTAGGCCAGCAGCTCCTCCTCGACGTCGGCGTGCGACCCCGGTCCCGCGAGGTGGCGGACGCGGCTCAGCTCCTCGTCGCTGAGCGGCACGGGCAGGCGTTCCGCCCCCTCCGGAACGGCCGCGTTCTCCTCCGGCGGCAGCAGCCGCAGGTGCGGTGAGGTCGGCGTGGTCTTCTGGGCGTCCAGCCACGCCCGGACGGCCGGAGTCTCCATGCACGCGAGCTCTCCGACGGCGGCGGGAGCCACCCCGAGCGGCAGGGAAGCGTCGTCGAGCAGGAACAGATAGGCGTCGTCGGTCATCCTCGGCTCCTCCGCCACAGGGGCTGATCGTCTTCTCAACAGCGGCTGATCGACGTCCCATTACCCCGCCTCGCCCGGATTACCGCGCCCGCTCCGCCCCGGCGGCACACCCGTTCGCGTGAACCCCCAGAAGACACTCGCCACCCAAAATCGAACAGGCGTAGCATTGTGCCGTGGCTACGACCCATGACTTCCCGAGTGACCTCCTCGCCGGTCAGGAGGAGCTGCATCAGGTCCGGGCCGAGCTGTCGGCCCTGCTCAAGCGGCTCCCCTGGGCGGTCGTGCCCCTGGACGGCTTCAGCGACGACAGCGGCTGGCGGAAGGTGGAGCGCCCCGCCTCCCCCGGCTGGACCCCGGACGAACAGGCCGAGGTGGAGAAGCTCCGGCAGCGCGAACACGAACTCGCGGTCTTCGTCACCACCCACCGCTTCTGGACGGAGGTGGCCTCGCCGGACCGCGTGGACGCCCGCTCCCGGCTGAAGCACGCGCACGAGTCCGGCACACCGGAGACCGACTGACGGCGAGAGGAACGCGGCAGAACACGAGAAGACCCCGGCCGGGATCGGCCGGGGTCTTCTCCTGGTGTGGGCGCGGACGGTTTCGAACCGCCGACATCCTGCTTGTAAGGCAGGCGCTCTACCCCTGAGCTACGCACCCGAGACGAGTCGACAGCCTACCTTGCCGGGGGCCCTGCCCTGCAAACCCTTACTCGGACGCCCGACGGGATCAGGGTCGGCCCTCAGGGTGGACCGGGGGAAAACCCCACCCCGGATCCGGGAGCGGCCCGGATCCCCCTCCCCCACCCCGGTCCCTAGGGTCGAAGCAGGGTCGCGGAGTGCCCGCGGCCGCCCGCCCAGGGCCAGTTCAGGGGGAGATCGTCATGGTCCGTTCCGTTCCCGCACGTGCCGCCGCCGCGGCCGGGGTCGTCGCGCTCGTCGTCGCGGGGGCCACCGCCTGCGGTGCCTCCGCCACGGACGACAAGACCCCCGACCACAAGTCCTTCACCCTCCAGGGCCGCACCCTCACCGTCGACTCCGACGACTCGGCGCTGGAGATCGTCACCACCGATGCGAACAAGTCGGGCACGGTCGAGGTGACCCGCTGGTTCCAGGGGACCGTCGCCGTCGGCAAGGACCCCGAGGTGACCTGGTCGATGAAGAACGACCGGCTGAAGCTGCGGATGAAGTGCAGCGGTGTCGTGGCCGACTGCGCGGCCAAGCACCGCATAGAGGTGCCCCGGGACATGGCCGTGAAGGTCGAGGACGGTGACGGCAGCGTGCGGGCCCGCGGGTTCACCCAGCCGCTGAGCATCCGCACCGGTGACGGCTCGGTGCGTGTGACCGACTCCAGCGGGCCGCTGGACCTGCACACCGGTGACGGCTCGGTGCGCGCGGAGGTCGCCTCCCGCCGGGTGACCGCCCGCACCGGCGACGGCTCGGTCCACCTCGAACTGCGCGCCGTACCGGACCGGGTGGAGACCCGCAGCGGCGACGGCTCCGTGACGGTCTCACTGCCGAAGGCCACCTACCGCGTGGACACCAGGACCGGTGACGGAGGGGCCGACGTGTCCGTGCCCCGCTCCGACTCCAGCGAGCACGTCGTGTCCGCCGAGAGCGGAGACGGGAACGTCACCGTGCGAACCGCGAACTGATCGGCCCGTGTGTTCGTCCTTCACCGGTGGGAGAATGACACCGGGCACCGCCAGGACGGAACACAGCACGGGAGAGGGATGTGACGGCGACACCGAAGCAGCCGCACTTGTCGCCGTCGACGCCGCGCGCGCACCGCCAGGCGCTCAAGGACACCCTCGCCCTGGTCGGGCTGCCGCTGCTCGCCGCCCTCGCACTGCCGGCCGCGTTCGCCGGCGGCGGCACCCGGCGCTGGTTCGGCGGGCGGGCGGAGAGCCAGCGGGCCGAGGCGCAGGCCGCGAAGGACGCCGCCGCGGCCGCGTTCTACGAACTGGACACCGCCCAGCGGGACCTGCGGATCTCGATAGAGACCATCACGGCCGTCGACGACTCCCCCGCCGCCCGGCGCGCGGTCGCCGACTTCCAGGCGATCAGCGGGCGCATCGACGAGGCGAGCCACCGCTACATCGAGGCGGTCGACGCCCATGACCTCGACCGGGACGACCTGGAGGCCTCGGTCGCCGCCCACGCGCGGACCGAGCTCACCCGGGCCAAGGACGACCTCGGCAACGTCAAGAAGGAGCTGGACCGTTTCGGCGACAGCCTCGGCCCGCTGCTCGGCAAGGCCGAGACCCAGCTGGCCCGGCTCGCCCCGGCCGTGGAGCGCGCCCGGCAGGGTCTGCTGGCCGCCTCCAACGCCCTGGACGCCGTACGGGAGTCGGGGCTGAAGGCGGACGACCTCGCCGCCCGGCTGGCCGCCCTCGGCCCGGAGCTGACCAAGCTCAACCAGGGCGCCGGGCAGCACGGCGTGCCGCTGACCCTGGAGCGGGCCGAGCGGGTGGCCCGGGAGGCCGGGGCGATCCGGGCGGAGGCCGAGCGGCTGCCGGAGCGGGCCGCGGAGATCGACCACCGGCTCGTCTCCCTGCGCACCCGCGCGGAGGCCCTCACCACCCGTGCGGGCCAGGTCGACCCGGTGCTGAGCGAACTGCGCCGCAGGTTCACCGCCGCCTGCTGGCAGGACCTCCAGCACGTCCCGGACCAGGCCGCGGAGAACGTCCGGCAGGCCGAGTCGAAGCTCCGCGAGGCCCGGGCCGCACGCGACGAGCAGCGCTGGCCGGACGCGACCTCGCTGCTCTCCACGGTCCGCGCCCTGCTCAACACCACCGACGAGGCCGTCTCCGCGGCCGGCGACCGGCTGCGCCGGCTGAACGCCGTGCAGAAGGACCCCCAACAGGAGATCGACCGCACCCGCTTCGCCCTGCGGGACGCCCAGCGCCTCGCGATGACCGGCCGCACCACCCCCGACCCACGCCACGCGCGGCCCCTGGACGACGCGGTGGCCCGCCTGGACCGGGCGATCGGCACGCTGGAGGGCCGCCACCCCGACTACTGGCACTTCCTGACCGAGACGGAAGCGGTGCGGCAGACGGTGACGCGGGTGGTCTCCCAGATCCGCGAGGAGCGCGGCGGCGCGCACTGACACGCGCACTCCGACACCGTGCACTCTGCACGGTGCACTCCGAATTGGACATTTCATCCCTTTTTGCATAGATCGTCCCAATGCGGTGACATGGAACTAGACCCGCAAATCTCTCCAAAAGGAGATGGTGGTATGTCTTCCACCGAGTTCCAGCTCGACGACCTCACCGAGGTCCAGGGCATCGACGTCGAAGCGGCTCTCGACCCCGTCGAGGCCGACGGTTTCTACCGCGACAGCCGCCAGTGCGCGGCGCTCGCTCTGACGTCCTCGTCGAGCAACCTCCTGCTGTCGCCTCCGACGCCACGGCCGAAGAAGGGCTGACGGGAGAACCCGCATGGAGCAGTCAGGCGCTTCGACCCGTCTCGCGGGCGCGGTGCAGGGCCTCATGTCGGAACTGGTCTCCGCTCTTCGGAGCGGAGACCGCTTCCGGCTCGCAGGCCTGGTCGACGTCGGCAACAGCCCCGAGGTGACCGCCGACCCGGCCCTCGCCGCCGTCCGTGTGGTGGGCGCGGACGTCGTCCTGCCGAGCGTGCTGCTGCGCTGCGCGCCCCCCGGGCCGGACGATCTCACCGTGCTCGGCAGGGCAGTTCACGCCTACCCGCCACCCGCCGGAGCCCCGCCCACCTCGGTGTGGAGCCACTGGGCGATGAGACGGGCGCTGTCGCGGCTGGACGCCGGCCTCGACGGCCGGCCGGACGACGGGACCGAGCCCGGGGCCGAGTGGCTCGAGGACGCCCCCTGGCAGTTCCTGACCCACCAACTCGCCGTGCTCGCCCCGCTCGCGCTGCCCGGCGAGGACTGCGCGGTGGCCCGCGTGGCGCGCGGCCGACCGGTCGACGTGGCCCGGGGATTCGTCCGGGCGGTCCGCCGCCGCGACTGGCTCCAGGCGGCCGGAGCGGGCCGCTGGCTGGTCCTTCTCGACGGTGTGCCGCACACCCTGGGGCTGGACGCCGGGCTGGAGTTCGTGGTGCAGATGGGCGGCGAGGACGCCCGCGTGGCGTTCCAGGTGCAGGCCGCCCGGCTGATGCGGACCGGGGTGCTGGTGTGACGGCGGCCCCCGAGGTCCGCCCCGCCCGCGGGGTCCGGGAGTTGGGCGAGGCCGCGCTGCGGTGGGTGTCCGCCCATCGCGACGGCTTCGCGCTCGACGAGGACGCGCTCGCCGAGCACGGCGACGTGAACACCACCTGGAAGCCGCTCGGCGAGCTGGCCCAGGTGTGCGTCTGCGTACGGCGGCACACCGAACGGACCGACCCGCTCCACGTGCTGGCGTCCGACCTGCTGGCCTTCGCGTGGCAACAGACCGGGCGGGGCGCCCTGTTCGTGGAGTTGCAGCGCCTCGAACCCTTCGCCACGTATCCGCTGGAGGTCTACGCGGCCTTCGCCTCGGCGGGCCTGCGCCACGACCGTTACGAGAGCGCCACCGCCACGGTGGCCCGCACCCGCGGCTGGCAGGTGACGGAGCAGGAACCCAACCGCCGCCTGAGCGTGCTCAACTCCGAGCGCCGCAGCGGCCTCCCGGAACACGGGGACATGGGTCGGGCGCTCGAACGCACCTGGCTCGCCGGGCTGCCGGAGCCGTGGACCTTCGAACTCGCCGCCGGCTACACGCTCACCCACGTGATCTTCCATCTCACCGACTGGGGCCTGACCCCGCGGGCCGTGCCCCCGCCGGTCGCGGACTACCTGCGGCACTGGCTCCCGCCCTGGCTCGACACCTGCCTGGAGGACGAGCAGTGGGACCTCGGCTGCGAACTCCTGGCCGTGGCGAGCAGCCTGCCCGGGCCGCCCGAGCGTGCCCTGCTCCAGGAGTCCTGGGCGCGGCTCGCGGTGGCCCAGGACGACTCGGGCGCCGTCCCCGAGGTCGGCGGACGAGGCAGCCGTACGACCGCACCCGCCTTCCTCGACTGCTACCACTCGACCCTGATGACGGCCTTCGCCGCCGCGCTGACCCTCGACCGGCTGCGCGCAGCCGACGGACAGGGGGTACCGGGATGACCCACACGCGTCTCATCCACCAGGTCGGCGTCGGAGCCCTGGAGTGGCTGCACGCCCACCGCGAGGGATTCCGGCTGGAGTTGGACGTCGATCCGGAGGTCGGCTTCCTGGAACGCTTCAAGCCGGTCGGTGAACTGGCCCTCATCTGCAAGGTGTTGTTCCGTGAGGGCGTCGCCGGGTCCCGACAGGCCATGCTGGCACGGCAGTTGATCGACCACGCCTGGCGCCACACCCTGGACGGCGGCCGGATGCTGGTGCGCGGCCAGCATGTCGAGCCGCTCTCGCCGATCCCCTTCGAGGTGTATCTGCCGTTCTGGGAACTGGGGTACAGCAGCCCCGAGGCCGAGCGCGCCTTCCGGCTCAACCAACGCCTCGACAGCTTCAACGCCCTGGAGATGGCGCCGGTCCGCCGCCTCGGCCTGTCCGCCTTCCAGCGCCGCTTCGGCGTGCCGCCCCGGCCGCCGGAGGAGGACGTCATCGGCGCGACGTGGCTGGGCCGTTCCCCCGAACCCTGGACGGTCGAGGGGCACATCGCCTACGACATCACGCACACCGTCTTCCACCTCACCGACTGGGGAGAGCACCCCGAGGGCCTGCCGTCCGGGATCGCCGACTACCTCGCGCACTGGCTGCCGGTCTGGCTGGACGACTGGCTCGATCTGCGCCGCTGGGACCTGCTCGGTGAACTGCTCGTCGTGGACGCCTGCCTGCCGGACCCCACGTTCGACGAGCGGGCCTGGGAAGGCTTCGCCGCCGCCCAGCAGCCCGACGGCGCGATGCCCGCCGTACGCACGATGCCCGAGGGCGGGCCCGACGAGGTCTTCGACGTCGTCTACCACCCGACGCTGGTCGCCGCGTTCGCCTCCGTCCTGGCCACCTCCCGCGCCCTGACGCGGCTGGCGCGCACACCGTCATGACGACCGACGCACCCCCGACCCACCCCGCTCCCTGGCCGGACGACCCGGTCGGCCTCACCGGCGCACTCCCACCCGACCTCACCGAGGTGCTCCCACCCGACGGCCCCCCGCCGGCCACCTCCGCGGCGGACGGCGAGGACCTGCGGCAGCTCGACGCGGCAGACCGCGAGGACCTGCGGCAGCGGCTCGACGCGGCCGTCGACGCCGTGGACGCGCCCGACGTGGTCTTCGCCCTCTCCCGGCACGGTCACCGCACCGTGCGCACCGGCGGCACCGCACCGCCCCCGCCCGTCCCACGCCACCGCCAGCGCTACGAGTTGGGCTCGGCCTCCAAGACCTTCACCGGACTGCTGCTGGCTCAACTGACCCGGACCGGGCCGCTGTCCGCGGGCCTGCCGGCCGCCGCCCTGCTGGACCCGGCCCGGCGTTCGGGCGGGGACCCCGGCACCCCCGTCACCCTCGCCCATCTGATCACCCACACCGCCGGACTGCCCGCCCTGCCCGCCGACTTCTTCGTCCGCGCGCTGCCGGCCTGGCGCACCAACCCCTACGCCCGCTATCCGGCCGAGCGCGTGATCGACGCCTTCCTGCGCCACCGGCCGCACCACCGGCCCGGCACCCGCTGGCACTACTCCAACTTCGGTGTCGCCGTGCTCGGGCACGCCCTGACGGCGGCGACCGGCACCCCGTGGGACGACCTGCTCACCGGTCACGTGCTGCGCCCCCTGGGGCTGAACGGCGCCGCGCTCACCCCCGGCGGACCGGACACCGACGCCACCGGACACCGCAAGGACGGGACGACGCCCGTGCCCCCGCTGGCCGTGGGCGGCTTCCAGGCGGCCGGTGCCGTCCGGGCCGCCCCTGACGACCTGCTCACGTTCCTCGAAGCGCACCTGGATCCGTCGGACCGGCCTCTGGCCGGTGCGCTGCGCACGGTCCGCCGCCCGGTGCTCCGGCGTGGGATCGGGCACCGGCACGTGCACACCATGGCCTGGTTCCAGCACCCCACGGAGCGCGGCCCGATGTACTTCCACGGGGGCGCGACCCTCGGTCAGCAGGCCTTCCTGGGCTTCCGGCCCGACACCGGCGCGGCGCTGGCCGCCCTATGCACCCGCCGCTTCCGCGCCCGCGACGCCTTCGTGCCGACGGCGTACGCCCTGCTGGCCGAGCTCTGACACTCACGGCGGGAGGACGGCCGGGCCTCGGCCGCCCACCCGCCTGCCCCGGCCCGTCCTCAGACCAGCTGCCACAGCCCCGGAGCAAGCGCCGGCTGCCAGACGGTCTGCGCCTGGTGGGCCTGAAGGCACTCGTAGGAGAGGCCGTCGTGGGTCACCCGCGCTCCGACCTCGTACACCCGGCCCGCGACCCAGCCGTCCGAGGAGCCGCCGTCCTCGGGGGCGGGCGTGCCGCTCTCGGCGCTGCTGGTCCTGAGCGTCAGGCCGTAGGTGCTGAGCAGCGGGTTGATCGGCTGGTAGAAGGTCGTGCCGCCGCTCGTGCAGTCGCCGGAGCCGCCGGACGTGACGCCCTGGGCCTGGACGCCGGAGATGTAGGAACCGCCGGAGTCGCCCGGCTCCGCGCACACGGTCGTCCGGGTCACGCCGTCGACGGTCCCCTCGGCATAGCTGACGCTCGTGTCGTGCTGCTCGATCGTGCCGCAGTGCCAGCCCGTGGTGGATCCCGAGCGGCACACCGCGGCACCCGCCAGGGCCTGCACCGAGCCGGCGGTCTGCACGTCCTGGCCGCCCTCGCCCTTGACGGCGGGCGTCGCGGTCCAGTCGGAGTTGACCCCCACCCAGGACATGTCCTGTCCGGGGAAGACGGACGCCTGGAAGGTGCCCTGGGCGACCTGGTTGTACCCGGTGGTCGTCGCGCCCGCCTTACCGCAGTGGCCGGCCGTGGCGAAGCCCTGCTGGTCGCCCTTGGTGACACCGAATCCCACGGAGCAGCGGGCCGTGCCGTCGATGTAGAAGGCGTCGCCGCCCTTGATGTCGTACAGCGCGCGGGGCTGGTCGGCCGAGACCTTGACGTCCACGAGCGCGCTGTCGACGCCGGCGGCCTCGACCAGCGTGTCCGCGGCGGCGCGGCTCGTCGCCTGCACCGTGACCCGGTTGGTGCGTACGTCGACGTACCGGACCGGTGTGTCGAGGGCCTTGCCGGTCACGGCACCGTCCAGCTTGGCCTTGGCGGCCCTCAGCTCCTCCAGCGGGGTCGTGACGACCAGGGCCCGCGCGCCACCGGCCTCGATGGCCGGGGTGTCCGCGATGTCGGTGGAGGCGACCGTCAGCTCGGCGGACGTGGCGCCGCTGACCCACGCCCCGGCGAAACGCTTGCCCAGCGCGTTCTGGAGCCGGCCGGCGCGTGTGCCCGCCTCGGCCTCGTTCACCAGGCGGGTCTTCGCCTGCGCCTCGGTCAGGCTCAGATCACGCTCCATCGCCCGCAGGACCGCGGGCGAGGGATCGCCCGCGCCGAGAGTCTCGGCCGCGGAGACCTCCGGTGCGGGCGTGGGGGGTCCGGCGGCCGCGGCCGCGGGCAGTCCCGCGAGCACGAGCGCGCCGAGCACCGTCAATGCGGCACAGCCGGCCGAAGCGTGTCTGTGGACCATCGGGCATCTCCTCGGGTGGGGGTGCGAACGTCACGAAACATCTCGAATCCCTAGGTTTTGCCGAAAAGACCTCAGAGGATGTCCGCTTCCCGGCCGTTCCGCGCATCGGACGACACGAGGGGGCCGCCCGGCGCAGCACGGGATGCCGACGGACCGGCGTCCCGGGTAGTCCGGACATGCCTGACGGGGCGCCGGTTAACCTGTGCTCATGCCTCGCTACGAATACCGCTGCCGGACCTGCGGCGACACCTTCGAAGTCAGCCGCCCCATGGCCGAGTCCTCGGCCCCCGCCGACTGCCCGGCCGGCCACGACGACACCGTGAAGCTGCTGTCGACGGTGGCGGTGGGCGGCACCTCGACCGCCGCGTCCGCTCCCGCGCCCCAGGGCGGCGGTGGCGGTGGCTGCTGCGGCGGAGGCTGCTGCGGCTGACTTCAGGTTGCCTTCAGGTCCGCTTCCCTAGCGTGGGCCCATGTCAGCCATCGAGTGGGTCAACGGCCTCATGGACACGCTGGGCGCGCCC
This sequence comes from Streptomyces sp. LS-MS-L19, assembly GCF_058382285.1. Lineage (NCBI taxonomy): Bacteria > Bacillati > Actinomycetota > Actinomycetes > Kitasatosporales > Streptomycetaceae > Streptomyces > Streptomyces sp. LS-MS-L19. The sequence continues at coordinate 2,981,512 of NZ_JBYCLL010000001.1, forward strand.
GGCGCCGGGGTGGCCATCGCCCTGGAGAACCTCTTCCCGCCCATCCCGAGCGAGGCGATCCTGCCGCTCGCGGGCTTCGCGGCGAGCACCGGCGAGCTGAGCCTGCTCGCCGTGCTGCTGTGGACGACGGCGGGCTCGGTGGTCGGCGCCCTCGCGCTCTACGGCGTCGGCGCGCTCCTCGGCCGGGACCGCACGGTGGCACTCGCGGCCCGGCTGCCGCTCGTCAAGACCGCCGACATCGAACGCACCGAGGCCTGGTTCCTGCGGCACGGCACCAAGGCGGTGTTCTTCGGCCGCATGATCCCGGTCTTCCGCAGCCTCGTCTCCGTCCCGGCCGGCGTCGAACGCATGCCGCTGCCGGTGTTCCTGGCGCTGACCACGCTCGGCAGCGCCCTGTGGAACACGGCGTTCGTCCTCGCGGGCCACGCCCTGGGCGCCAACTGGACCCAGGTCACCGACGTGGTGTCCGCGTACTCGAAGGTCGTCCTGGTGGCCGCCGCCGTCGCGGTCGCGGTCTTCGTCGTCGTACGACTGCGGCGGCGGCCCGAGCCCGCTACGGACGGGACGCCTTCAGGAACTCCCGAAGGATCCGCTCCCCCGCCAGCACGCCCCTCTCGGGCAGGGCGCTGATCGCCGGAGCGGTCCAGCCGGCCTCGGCCAGCTCCCCGTGCCCCGGCCGCCAGCCCCGGTCGGCGGCCAGCAGCAGGTCGGCGTCGAGCAGGGAGTCGCCCGCGGCCAGCGTCCAGGTGGCCCCGGTCCGCCGGGCCACCTCGCGCACGGCCGCGCTCTTGGTGAGCGGCTTGGGGACGGCGTAGATCTTGCGGCCCTGGAGGGACACCGTCCAGCCGCGGTCCTCGGCCCACACCGCGAACTCCTTCACCCAGTCCTCGGGCAGCAGTTCGCGCTCGACGACGAGGTAGGCGAAGAGGTCCTCGGCGATCCGGTGCTTGCGCACCCACAGCGGGTCGGCCGTCACCTGGAGGTGCGCGCTGATCTCGGCCAGCGGGGCGCACTCGTCGGCGAGGCGGGCGGTGACCCGGGCGTGCCAGTCGGGGTCGGTGACGCCGTCGACCAGCAGATGACCGCCGTTGGCGCAGATCGCGTAAGCAGGCGGGGGGCCGGGGAGGTTGATGCGCTGGTACTGCTTGCGGGTGCGGGTCGTCGTCGGCACGAACACCGCGGCGTCGCCGAGTTCGGAGAGCAGTCCGGCCGCGGTCTCCGTCATGTACGACAGCGGTCGGCTCTCGTGCACCTCGACACAGAGCAGCCGGGGCGCCCGCGCGTCCGGCATGGTCAGCGCGAGGGCGGCGGCGGAGTAGATGAGCGTGCGGTCGAGGTCGCTCGCGACGAGCACCGGAGCCTGGGGCTGGGCCTGAGTCGGCATCAGAGGGCCACCGTCCGGCCGTCGGCGCCGGTCGCGCCCCGCGTGTACTTGGGGTGGATCAACCCCACGCAGGTGTACGGGAGTTCGGCGACCTCTTCCACGGGAACACCTCTCTGTTCGGCCAACAGGCGCACATGGTCCAGGTCGGCGCCGGCCCCGGCCCGCGCCAGGATCTTCCAGGGCACCCGGCGCAGCAGCACCCGGGTGGTCTCGCCGACGCCCGGCTTGACGAGGTTGACGTCGTGGATGCCGTACTCCTCACTGATGCGTTCGACGGCCGCCCAGCCCTCCCAGGTCGGCTCGCGATCGCCGGCCAGCAGTTCCTTCACGGTGGAGTCAACGGCGTCCACGACCTCCGGGAAACAGGCGGCCACGGCGTCCAGGAAGTCCACCGACACGTCCACGCCCGCGAGTTCGCGGTAGAACTTCGCGCCGTGGAAGTCGTGCGGGCCGACCAGGTCCGCGCGCAGGACCGTACGCGAAATCAGGCCGGACACCGTGGAGTTGAGGCAGGCGGACGGGATGAGGAAGTCCTCACGGGTGCCGTACGTCCGCACACAGGAACCGGGGTCGGCGAGTACGGCGATCTCCGGGTCGAAGCCGGCGGGACCGCCCTCGGCCTCGAACTCCTTGACCGCTTCCGCCAGTTCGCGGGTGATCGCGCCCTTGCCGGTCCAGCCGTCCACGAACACCACGTCGGCGGGGTCGTGGTGGGCGGCCAGCCAGCGCAGGGCGTTGGCGTCGATACCGCGGCCGCGGACGATCGAGACGGCGTAGTGCGGCAGTTCGAGGCCGTGCCGGAACTGGGCCCAGCGGCGCATCAGGACGCCGACCGGGGTGCCGGCGCGGGCCAGGGAGACGAGGACGGGGCGCGGTGAGCGCTCCTGCAACACGATCTCCGTGACGGCGCCGACGGCCTGGGCGAGCCTCGCGGAGGACTCCTTCAGGGCCGCCTGGAACAGCTCCTGGTACTGCTCGCTCGGCTGGTACTCCACGGGCAGCGACTCCGCGTAGTGCGCGCCGCCGCTCTGGATGGCCTCCTCGCGCTCCTCGGTCGGCGCCTCCAGGGTGACGTCCGAGAGATCCTGGAGCAGCCAGCCGACCTCTTCGGGCGCGTAGGAGGAGAAGGCGGGGCCGCGGAGGGGCTCGGGGAGCATGGCGGGCCTTTCGGGGGTGTAGCTGGGGATCACGGCGAGGACCACGTGCGGGATGTGCGCGGCCAGCTGCGCCAACAGGCCGTCCGGGGCGTGGAGTTCGGGGGTGTCGGCGGTGTCGTCGACCACCGCGACCACGGCGTCGAAGCGGGCGCCGGCGACGTTGTAGGCGTAGCGGTCGCCGGGGCCGTCGGCCGGGTTGTCATGGGCGGGGAAGGTGAGGCGGGTGCGGATGGCGTATCCGGGGTCGTCCACGGCGAGGACGGGTGAGCGGGTGGTCGTCGAGTACCGCACCTCGGCATCGATGACCTGCTCCAGTTCACGGGCGAGCCTCAGCGGGGCGTACATCAGCTCTTCGAAGCCGAGGATGTGCACGCGGTGCGCGTCTCGTGGGAGGGCTTCTGCCAGGCGGGCGGCCATCGCGGGGAGTTCGGATTCGAGGCGTATTCGGTGGTGCGGAGTGAATCCGTGGCGGCCGCCGTCGGGGAGGTCCCGGGGCCAGAAGAGGTCCACACGGTTGTATGCCGGGTGCGGGGCTGTGGGGGCTGGTCGCGCAGTTCCCCGCGCCCCCAGGGCGTCTGACTCGAACCTCGTCACAAGGTCCTGGCCCTTCTCCAGCACGTCCTCCGGCAGCCTTACGGTGCCCGATGCCGCTGCCACCAGGTCCACCCTCGCGCCGATCTCCCCGGCGAAATCGGACAGCCGCCCCGCGTCCCCCTCCGACCGCATGTCCACCAGGGCCACCACCACGTACCGGTCCCGGGGATACCGCTCGTGGAGGTCTCTGATCGTGTTCAGGACCGTGTTGCCCGTGGAGAACTCGTCGTCCACGAGGACCAGGGGGCCGTCGCCGGCCAGCAGGGCCGGGTTCTCGGGGAGCAGGAGGTGGCTCGTGGCGTGGGAGTGGGATTCCTCGAAGCCGCCCGCGGGAGTGACTCCGGGGACGGGGCGGCGGGTGGAGTGGAGGTAGGGGGCGAGGGCGAGGCCGTCAGCGACCGAGTGGCCGAGCCCCGTGGCCGTCTCCGCGTAGCCCAGGACCACCGCTCGGGCCGCCTCCCCGTCTCCCAGCAGGTCACGGACCCGGCGGCCCAGGGCGAATCCCTGGCCGTAGACCACCGCCGGGGACTGCGGGACGTGTTTGCCGAGGACGTTGGAGACCAGCAGGTGGGCCCGCTTGGGGTTGCGCCTGAGGGCGAGGCCCAGCAGGTCGGTCAGTCGGCTGTCGCCCACGAGTTCGACGCCGAGCCGGTCGGCGACCCAGGTCCCCGACCAGACCTCGTCCTGCGTCCGGTCGTTCACTGCCTTGTTCATGCGTCCCTTGGTGTCCACGAATGCCACGAATGATCAGCTGGTTATTCCGGCGGCGAGCAGCTCCACGAAGCCGATGTCCTCGTTGGCCACGCCGAAGACCTCGGCGCGCAGCAGGGTCCGCTCGGCCCAGGCGCGATGCGGCTTCACTTCGTTCATCTTGTTCGTGTACTGCGACCTGAGCACCCCGCCGCCACCGCGCTCCGGCCGCAGGATGTCCTGTGCGTCGCTGAACTCCTCGTGACTGACCACGGACAGTGCGTGGACGGGCAGCACGTGGGAGGGGTGGATGCAGGTCTTGCCGAGCAGTCCGTTGGCCTGGTCGAGGGTGATCTCGCGGAGCAGGCCGTCCATGGCGTGCTCGATGAGGGCCTCGCGCAGTTCCTCGGCCTGTCCCTCCAGGAAGGGGCTGCGGCGCAGCTGGGGCTTGAACATGCGCTCCTGGACCCGGAAGTACTCCCAGACCGGCCCGGTGACGGTGAAGCCGGTGCCGTCGGCGCGGCCCAGCATGTTGACCACGTCGGCGATCACGGAGGCGACGATCTGGACGTCCCACGCGGTCATGTCGGGGGCGCGGCGCAGGCCGTAGGAGGAGCAGAAGTCGGTGACGCCGAGACGCAGCGCGAGGACCCGGTCGCGGTACTTGTCGACCGCGCGCGCGATGCCCTCCAGGGTCTCCACGCGCGTCTCGCGGTAGAGCAGCTCCGGCGACTCCAGCACGGGCATGGCGAAGAGCCGGTGGCCGCTCGCGGCCTCGGCGACGGAGAGGGCCTCCAGGAAGGGGATGCCGCGCTCCTCGGTGAACTTCGGGAGCACGAATCCGGACAGCAGGCGGACCGCGGGACCGAGGCGTCGTACGAGATCGGGGATCTGCTCGGGGAAACGGACCCGGATGAAGAGCAGCGGCAGGTCCACCGCGCGCTCCGCGAGGTCGGTGAGCTGCCGGACGAGGTTCTCCTCGCCCGCGGCGACGTCCTCGTCACCGATCGAGTCCTCCAGGCACAGCACCATCGAGACCACGCCGAGCCCTGCCTGTTTGACGATGTCGTCGGCGAGCCGCGGCCGGGTGGCCGGACTGTAGAGCGTGGCGCCCAGGGCCGCGGAGAGCAGCCGGGCCGGGGAGTCCGCGGTGAACTCGCAGGGCTCCTGGTGGAAGAGGCGCTGACGCACCTCAGGGGCAATGTGCCCGAAATGACGCATATGACTCCCCCGTGGCAGTTGTGCCGCCTGTGAACGGCTCACAGGTGGCCGGTAATAGTACGTAGGTACCCATGTCCCAGGTTCCCATTGGGCATGAATTTCAGGTAACGCAGACGAACACAGCCCGCTGGACAGCGGTACGACATGAACCGCTGTTCCCCACCCCCGCGTTGTCGTGACCAGGACCGAGAGGGCAGGATGACCGCATGACGCACGCCATGCTGAAGGGGTCGAACGTCCCGCTGGATGCCACCACGGTACGCGCTGTGCTGCGCTGGGCGCCTGGGCAGGGGGTTCCGCCCGTCGACGCCTCGGCACTGCTCCTCGGCCCCGACGGCCGCGTGCGGTCCGACGAGGACTTCGTCTTCTACAACCAGCCCCGCCATCCTTCCGGCAAGGTCTGGCTGCTCGGCAAGAAGCGTCTCGCCGAGGGCCCCACCGACACGATCCAGACAGATCTGAGCGGTGTCGAGGCCGACGTCAGCCAGATTCTCCTGGTCGCCTCGGCGGACGGCGCCACCTTCGACCGGGTACAGGACCTGCGCATCCTGCTGTACGACGCCGCGGTCGCCGACGGGGCGCCGCTGGCCTGCTTCGACATCAAACCGGCGACGGGCCAGGAGACGGCCATGATCTGCGGCGAGCTGTACCGCCGCGGCGAGGGCTGGAAGTTCCGCGCCACGGGCGAGGGCTACGCGGACGGCCTCCAGGGCCTGGCCACGGACTTCGGCATCACGGTCGACGAGTCGGACCCCGAGGACCCCGCGCCCCAGCCCGAGCCCACGTCGTTCCCGCTCCCCCCGGAGCAGCCGGCCCAGTCGGCCACCTCGGTCCCGACCCAGCCGGCCTACGGCTACCCCCAGCCGACGACCCCGCCGGCGACGGTCCCGGCCTCGGGCTACGGCTACCCGCAGCCCGTGGCCCCGGTGCCGGTCGCGGCGGGCGAGTTCCGGATGCCCCCGCAGGGGCCACAGTTCATCGGACGGTAAGGGTGGCGCCCCAAACGGGCGCGGGACTGTATCGATGTGCGGCTCCGCCGCGTGGGCGCGATCAGCCACAGACGACCCGCAGCCGCCAACCGACAGAACCCCCCGAGCTCTCAGGCGAAACTCACCGATCCGCCTTCGCCTTGTAGCCCCGCCCCCACTGCAACCCCCACCCGTACAACCGGTCCAGCTCCCCCTGGAACCCGTACACGAACTGCACCTCACGCCGTACGACCAGCTCGCCCTTGACGTTCTCGATCATCACCACCGCACACGACCGGGCCTGGGGGTGCCGCTCGTCGAGGCCTATCTCGATCCGCGGCCCGTTGCTCGGGTACAGCGTCACGATCGCGTGCGTACGGTCGAACGCCGGCGTCTGGTCGTAGATGTACACGAAGACCAGCAGCCGCTTGATCTGCTCCCGGTGATCGAGGTTGACGTACATCGTCTCGCCGGACGCCGACCCGAACCGGTCGTCCCCGCTGAGCTTCACGTACGGCGGCGCGTTGACGTCCCCGAGCAGCCCGCCGAGCGGCTGTACGACCCCCTTCGTGCCGTCGGCCAGCTCGTACAGGCAGCCCAGGTCGAGGTCGACGTTGACCATGGACTGGCTGTGCCCGAGGACCTCCGGCGGCTTGAGCGCCTTGAAGGGGTGCCTCAGCAGCGACTCCCGCTGTGATCCGCCGATGTCGGAGGTCCGCATCCGCCAGGTCAGGTTGATGCGGAGGTTGCCGGTCGCCGCTCCCTGCTTGGTGAGCGAGACCCTGTTGTGCCGCTTGGTCAGTTCGATCGCGTTGCTGGCCGCGCTGCCGGAGTCGAAGTCGACCTCGCGGCCGCCCCGGAGTCCGTCCAAGAAGCCCATTCCCGCCCCCACGCTCGCTTTGGAAAACCGGCGTCACCAGGAAAACCGGCGGGGCGGCCGGAGGCCGGCCGCCCCGCTCAGAGCGTTCCTCACCAGGAAGGGTGTCACACCCCGGACGAGACCTCAGTCTTCTCGTCCGAGCCCTGGTCTTTTCCCTCCGCGGCCGCCAGCGCCCTGTTGCGGCGCACCGAGGACCAGAAGGACCAGCCGATCAGGACCACCCCGACCAGGCCGGTGATGATCTCGTTGATCTCGTACTGGATGGTGACCATGAGGATCACCGCGAGGGCGCCGATCGCGTAGTGGGCGCCGTGCTCCAGGTAGACGTAGTCGTCGAGGGTGCCCTGGCGGACCAGGTAGACGGTGAGCGACCGGACGTACATGGCGCCGATGCCGAGGCCCAGTGCCATCAGGACGATGTCGTTGGTGATGGCGAACGCGCCGATCACACCGTCGAAGGAGAAGGAGGCGTCGAGGACCTCCAGGTACAGGAACATGAAGAACGCGGCCTTGCCGGCCATCACGACGGCCGACTTGGGCTTGCCCTCGCGCTCGGCGCGTTCCTCCTCCTCGTGCTCGCGTTCCTCCTCCTCTTCGAGCTTGTCCTCGAAGTAGCCGGAGAGGCCGCCGACGACCATGTAGGTGATCAGGCCCGCGATACCGGAGATCAGGACGGTCTGCGCCTTGTCGACATGCGCGCCGCCGTGCTGGTGGGCGTGGGTGGCGAAGGTGAACGCGGTGATCAGCAGGACGACCAGGGCGATGCAGACCGACAGCATGTCGACCTTGCCGAGCTTGGCCAGCGGGCGCTCGATCCAGCGCAGCCACTGGATGTCCCGGTCCTCGAAGATGAAGTCCAGGAAGATCATCAGCAGGAACATGCCACCGAACGCGGCGATCGCCGGGTGCGCGTCGGTGACCAGTTCCTGGTAGTGGTCCTTGTTGTTGAGGGCGAGGTCGACCGCCTCGATGGGCCCCATCTTGGCGCTGATCGCGACGATCACGACGGGGAAGACCAGCCGCATGCCGAACACGGCGATCAGGACGCCGATGGTGAGGAAGATCTTCTGCCAGAAGGCGTTCATCTTCTTCAGGATTCCGGCGTTGACCACCGCGTTGTCGAACGACAGCGAGATCTCGAGGATGGAGAGGATCGCCACGACGCCGAAGCCCTCCCACCCCCCGTAGAAGACGGCGGCGACCAGGCCGAGCGCGGTGACCGCGAACGACCAGCCGAAGGTTTTGAGAACCACTGGCTACCCAATCCGTACGTGTACGGGGCTCCCCCGTGCCGCACTCGGCTTTACGAAACTTTGAAGCGAAGTGTAGTCCGGCACCCTCGGCGCCCCACCCGGCCCCGGATTTTGCTCATATCGCGTTATGAGACGTTGACCCCGAAGTCCAGGGCGATGCCCCTGAGGCCCGACGCGTACCCCTGCCCCACAGCCCTGAACTTCCACTCGCCCTGGTAGCGGTAGACCTCGCCGAAGATCATCGCGGTCTCGGTGGAGGCGTCCTCGGAGAGGTCGTAGCGGGCCAGTTCCTGGCCGTCGGCCTGGTTGACCACACGGATGAAGGCGTTGCTGACCTGGCCGAAGGTCTGGCCGCGGTTGTCGGCGTCATGGATCGAGACCGGGAAGACGATCTTGTCGCAGCCCGCCGGCACCTTGGAGAGGTCGATCAGGATCGACTCGTCGTCGCCCTCGCCCTCACCGGTGAGGTTGTCGCCGGTGTGCTCGACCGAGCCGTCCGGGCTCTTGAGCTGGTTGTAGAAGATGAAGTAGTCGTCGCCCAGGACCCGCCCACCCGCGCACATGAGGGCGCTGGCGTCGAGGTCGAAGTCGGCTCCGGTGGTGGAGCGCGCGTCCCAGCCGAGCCCGACCATCACCTGGGTGAGGTTGGGTGCGGCCTTGGACAGGGAGACGTTTCCTCCCTTGGCGAGCGTGACGCCCATGTGCTGTCCCTCCCCGAGAGTGCTGCTGTGCTGTACCTGCGCGTCCGGCGCCGCACGCAAACCGTGCGACGCCGGACGGGACGACCTTCGAGCGGGTCCGAGGGCCTGCCCGGCGGGGCAGGGGTCCTCAGACGTTGACGCCGAAGTCCTGGGCGATACCGCGCAGGCCCGAGGCGTAGCCCTGGCCGATGGCGCGGAACTTCCACTCCGCGCCGTTGCGGTAGAGCTCGCCGAAGACCATGGCGGTCTCCGTGGACGCGTCCTCGGAGAGGTCGTAGCGGGCGATCTCGGCGCCGCCGGCCTGGTTGACGACGCGGATGAACGCGTTGCGCACCTGGCCGAAGGACTGCTGACGGTTCTCGGCGTCGTAGATCGAGACCGGGAAGACGATCTTGTCGACGTCGGCCGGGACACCGGCGAGGTTGACCTTGATCTGCTCGTCGTCGCCCTCGCCCTCACCGGTGAGGTTGTCGCCGGTGTGCTCGACCGAGCCGTCCGCGCTCTTGAGGTTGTTGAAGAAGACGAAGTTGGCGTCGCTGGCGACCTTGCCCGCCGCGTTCAGCAGCAGTGCGCTGGCGTCCAGGTCGAAGTCGGTGCCGGTCGTGGTGCGGACGTCCCACCCCAGACCGACGATGACCGCGGTCAGGCCCGGGGCCTCCTTGGTCAGCGATACGTTGCCGCCCTTGCTGAGGCTGACTCCCACGAGTCCTCCATAGGTTTGCTGTTTGAGATGCTGCCGGATCAACGATTCGATCCTAGTGACGGGTTCCCGCCCCACGCAGTCCTTGGAGGCGAACAATCACAGGGTGTCGAGCGCCTTCACGTACTCGTTGAGGTCCCGGGCGTCCGGCAGGGCGTTCACGACGGTCCAGCGGACCACGCCCTCCTTGTCGATGACGAAGGTGCCGCGCACCGCGCAGCCCTTGTCCTCGGCGAAGACGTCGTAGGCGCGGGAGACCTCGCCGTGCGGCCAGAAGTCGCTGAGCAGCGGGTACTCCAGGCCCTCCTGCTCGGCGAAGACGCGCAGGGTGTGGATGGAGTCGTTGGAGACGGCGAGCAGCTGGGTGTCGCGGTCGGAGAACTGCGGAAGGTTGTCACGCAGCTCGCACAGCTCACCGGTGCACACGCCGGTGAAGGCGAAGGGGTAGAAGAGCAGTACGACGTTCTTGCTGCCACGGAAGTCGGACAGCCTCACGGTCCGCCCGTGGTTGTCCTTGAGCTCGAAGTCGGGGGCCTTGTCGCCGACCTGGATCGCCATCGCGTGGATGTCCCTTCGGGAGCTGTTCGAGTGACGGAACCACCCTACGCAGCGATCACCGCACGGAAGCGGACGGGCCGGTCACACCGGCCCGTCCGGTCCCACGGGGCTACTTCTTGGACTTGGCCGCCTTGGGCGTCACCAGCCGGCTGCCGCTCCAGTCCTTGCCCACGCTGACGCTCTTGGAGGCGGACAGGCCCGCCGTCGTCGCGGCTTCGGAGATGTCGCTCGGCTCCACGTAGCCGTCCCGGCCGGTCTTCGGCGTCAGCAGCAGGATCGAGCCACCCTCCTCGATGTACGTGGTGGCGTCCACCAGTACGTCGGTCAGGTCACCGTCCTCGTCACGGAACCAGAGCACCACGGCATCGGCGACGTCGTCGTAGTCCTCGTCCACAAGGTCGCTGCCGATGACCTGCTCGATGGCCTCGCGGAGTTCCTGGTCTACGTCGTCGTCGTAGCCGATCTCCTGGACCACCTGCTCGGGCTGGAACCCCAGCCTCACGGCAGGGCTCGTCTCCGCGTGGTCCGCGGTCGCGCTCACGGGGTGCCTCCTGATCTTGTCTTCGAATGGGTCCCCCCAGGCCGCTCGGGCTCTGGGGGAGTCTCAGCCACGCGCGTGCGCGAAGCAATGGCCGTAGTCCACACGGGCGGGGCGGATCGCGCAAGTACCCGGCGTTTCAGACCGCCGAAACGGTGACGTTCCGGAACGTCTCACCGCAACTCCAGTCACATCATCGCGGTGGGCTCGTGATGCATGCCACACCTTTCTGCCCCCTTTGCGTGTTTGGGAACCATACCCGGGTACAGGGCCTCGGGTTACCCCGGAGTAGAGATGACGTTTGGCCCCCCGAGGTACACGATGGGGAGCGGTGCAGACATACAGAAATACGGCCCTCTGACAGGTAAGGAACAGCGTGGCTTCCGGATCCGATCGCAACCCGATCATCATTGGCGGCCTTCCGAGTCAGGTTCCTGACTTCGATCCCGAGGAAACCCAGGAGTGGCTCGACTCCCTCGACGCCGCCGTGGACGAGCGCGGCCGGGAGCGGGCCCGCTATCTGATGCTGCGGCTCATCGAGCGGGCCCGCGAGAAGCGCGTGGCCGTGCCCGAGATGCGCAGCACGGACTACGTGAACACCATCCCGACCCGGGCTGAACCGTTCTTCCCCGGCAACGAGGAGATCGAGCGGAAGATCCTGAACGCCACCCGGTGGAACGCGGCCGTCATGGTCTCGCGCGCCCAGCGTCCCGGGATCGGCGTCGGCGGGCACATCGCCACCTTCGCCTCCTCCGCCTCCCTCTACGACGTCGGCTTCAACCACTTCTTCCGCGGCAAGGACGAGGGCGACGGCGGCGACCAGGTCTTCTTCCAGGGCCACGCCTCCCCGGGCATCTACGCGCGCGCGTTCCTGCTCGACCGGCTCAGCGAGGACAACCTCGACGCGTTCCGCCAGGAGAAGTCGAAGGCGCCGCACGGGCTGTCCTCCTACCCGCACCCGCGCCTCATGCCGGACTTCTGGGAGTTCCCGACCGTGTCGATGGGCCTCGGCCCGATCGGCGCGATCTACCAGGCGCGAATGAACCGCTACATGCACGCGCGCGGGATCGCCGACACCAGCAAGTCGCAGGTGTGGGCGTTCCTCGGCGACGGCGAGATGGACGAGCCGGAGTCGCTCGGCCAGCTGACCATCGCCGCCCGCGAGGGCCTGGACAACCTGACCTTCGTCGTCAACTGCAACCTCCAGCGCCTGGACGGCCCGGTGCGCGGCAACGGCAAGGTCATCCAGGAGCTGGAGTCGGTCTTCCGGGGCGCCGGCTGGAACGTCATCAAGCTGATCTGGGACCGCACCTGGGACCCGCTGCTCGCGCAGGACCGCGACGGGATCCTCGTCAACCGGATGAACACCACGCCGGACGGCCAGTTCCAGACGTACGCGACCGAGTCCGGCGCGTACATCCGCGACCACTTCTTCGGCGACGACCAGCGGCTGCGCGCGATGGTCGAGGGCATGACCGACGACCAGATCCTGCACCTGGGCCGCGGTGGTCACGACCACAAGAAGATCTACGCGGCCTTCAAGGCGGCCGTGGAGCACAAGGGCCAGCCGACGGTCATCCTCGCGAAGACGGTCAAGGGCTGGACGCTGGGCCCCAACTTCGAGGGCCGCAACGCCACGCACCAGATGAAGAAGCTGACGGTCGACGACCTCAAGGGCTTCCGCGACCGGCTGCACCTGCCGATCTCCGACAAGGAGCTGGAGTCGGGCGCGCCGCCCTACTACCACCCGGGCCGGGACTCGGAGGAGATCCAGTACATGCACGACCGCCGGCTGGGCCTCGGCGGGTACGTCCCCACGCGCGTGGTGCGCGCCAAGCCGCTCGCGCTGCCGGACGACAAGACGTACGCGACCGTGAAGAAGGGCTCCGGGCACCAGTCGATCGCCACGACCATGGCTTTCGTGCGGCTGCTCAAGGACCTCATGCGGGACAAGGAGCTCGGCAAGCGGTTCGTGCTGATCGCGCCGGACGAGTACCGGACGTTCGGCATGGACTCGTTCTTCCCGAGTGCGAAGATCTACAACCCGCTCGGTCAGCAGTACGAGTCGGTGGACCGTGAGCTGCTCCTTGCGTACAAGGAGTCGCCGACCGGGCAGATGCTGCACGACGGCATCTCGGAGGCGGGCTGCACGGCCTCGCTGATCGCGGCGGGTTCGGCCTACGCGACGCACGGCGAGCCGCTGATCCCGGTGTACGTCTTCTACTCCATGTTCGGTTTCCAGCGCACCGGAGACCAGTTCTGGCAGATGTCGGACCAGCTGGCGCGTGGTTTCGTGCTGGGTGCGACCGCAGGGCGTACGACGCTGACCGGTGAGGGTCTTCAGCACGCGGACGGCCACTCGCAGCTGCTCGCCTCGACCAACCCGGGCTGTGTGGCGTACGACCCGGCGTTCGGGTTCGAGATCGCGCACATCGTGCAGGACGGGCTGCGGCGGATGTACGGCCCGGACAGTGAGGACGTCTTCTACTACCTCACCGTCTACAACGAGCCGATCCAGCACCCGGCCGAGCCTTCGGGCGTGGACGTCGAGGGCATCCTGAAGGGCGTCTACCGCTTCAGCGAGGGCACGTCGGGGTCGATCCCGGCGCAGATCGTCGCGTCCGGGGTGGCGGTGCCGTGGGCGGTCGAGGCGCAGAAGATCCTCGCCGAGGAGTGGAACGTCAAGGCGGACGTCTGGTCGGCGACCTCCTGGAACGAGCTGCGGCGCGAGGCGGTGGCCTGCGAGGAGTACAACCTGCTGCACCCGGAGGAGGAGCAGCGGGTGCCGTACGTGACGCGCAAGTTCGCCGGCGCGCAGGGTCCGTTCGTGGCCGTGTCCGACTGGATGCGGGCGGTTCCGGACCAGATCGCGCGGTGGGTGCCGGGGACGTACCAGTCGCTGGGCGCGGACGGGTTCGGTTTCGCGGACACCCGGGGGGCGGCGCGGCGGTTCTTCCACATCGACGCGCAGTCGATCGTGGTGGGGGTGCTGACGGAGCTGGCCCGGGAGGGGAAGGTGGACCGGTCGGTGCTGAAGCAGGCGATCGACCGGTACCAGTTGCTGGATGTCGCCGCCGCTGATCCTGGGGCGGCCGGCGGGGACGCGTAACCGCTGCGCTCGGCTCGGACGAACGAGGGGCAGGTGGGCTTCGGCTCCCCTGCCCTTCACCGTTTCCTTACGATGCGGGCATGAAAGAACTGTCGGCGCAGGCCCGTTGGGAACAGCACACCCAGCGGCCCCTTCTGGCGCTCGCGGTGCTGTTCGCCGTCGCCTATGCCGTGCCGATCGTCGACACCTCGGCGGGGCATTCGCTGACGGCGGCGTGCACGGTGGTCGAGTGGGTGGTGTGGGCGGTGTTCGCCGTCGACTACCTCATGCGGTTGTCGCTCTCGCAGGACCGCCGTGGGTTCGTACGGCAGCACTGGATGGACCTGTGCGCCGTGGTGCTCCCCCTCATACAGCCCCTGCGGCTGCTGCGGCTGGTCTCCACGCTGCTGCTGGTGGGGCGGCGGGCGCGGATGGCCTCGCAGATCAGGGTGACGACGTATGTGGGCGGGGCGGTCGTCGGGCTGCTGATGTTCGGCTCACTGGCGGTGCTGTCGGTGGAGCGGGACTCCCCGGACGGGAACATCCGCACACTGGGTGACGCGGTGTGGTGGTCCTTCACCACCATGACGACGGTCGGCTACGGCGACCATGCTCCGACGACCGGCCTGGGCCGGATGATCGCGGTAGGCCTGATGCTCTCCGGCATCGCCCTCCTCGGTGTCGTCACCGCCAACATCGCCGCGTGGTTCATCGAACGCTTCGAGAAGGACGACGTGGAGGAACGCCAGCAGACGGAGGCGATCAGAGCCCTGACGGAGGAGGTACGGGCACTGCGCGCGGAGGTGGCGGCCTTGCGCAAGACATCGGTCGGCGGCTGAAGGCAGCCCCGGCCGAAGACGCGGACGGGCCCCCGGTCGTCCCACCGGGGGCCCTTCCCTCACGCGCCCCGGGTCAGAACATGCCGCTGCCCGGGGTGGCCGCTCCGACGAGCCAGATGATCGCCAGGAGCGTGTCGATGGCGCCCAGTACGAAGGCGACCAGGGCCGGCCAGGCACGGTCGCCGCCACCCGGCCACCTACGGCCCATGGCAAGCCAACCGCAGACGATCGCGACCGGGCCCAGGATGATGCCCAGCACGAAGAAACCGGCGACCGCGCAGATACCGACCCCTCTGGGGGACACCCCCAGACCCCCGGCGATGATTCCGAGCGTCGCGCGATCCGGCCCGCTCCGTGACCACCACAGCAAGTCCACGGAGCCGCGCGAGCCGTCGGCAGACATGAGGCGGGCCCCCGGTCGTCCCACCGGGGGCCCTTCCCTCACGCGCCCCGGGTCAGAACATGCCGCTGCCCGGGGTGGCCGCTCCGACGAGCCAGATGATCGCCAGGAGCGTGTCGATGGCGCCCAGTACGAAGGCGACCAGCGCCGGCCAGTTACGGTCGCCGCCGCCCGGCCACCTACGGCCCATGGCAAGCCAACCGCAGACGATCGCGACCGGGCCCAGAATGATGCCCAGCACGAAGAAACCGGCGACCGCGCAGATGACTCCGATGATTCCGAGCGTCGCGCGATCCGGCCCGCTCCGTGACCACGTCCGGCCACGTGATCGGGGGTACTTGCGCGTTCCGTGTCCCAAGCCCGCCATCATCAACTCCCTGACACCCTTGGTTGGTTGGGTTCGTCTCGGGTTCAACGATGCGGGTACCCCGGTTCCGGCCGATAATCCTCCGGCCTTGCGGCGCGCCGCCCCCCTCCGGCAGCGCGCCGCAGCGCCGTCCGCCCTCCCCGTGACACTCAGCGTGCCGTGCGGAGGGCTTGACTTACTGTGACCTGCGGCGTGCACCGGGTGCGAGAAATCTTTAGCCCCTTCACCCTGATAGGGGAAGAACGCTGACGTCCCGTCAGGCGTGACCAGCGGTTTCTCAGATGTGCCCCACGCCCGCGCCCGCTTCCGCGTTCGCACCGCGCTTGGTGAGCAGGGCGACGAGAACGGCGAAGGCGGCGACACCGGCCGCGACCAGGGACGCGAGGCTCATGCCCGAGATGAAGGTGTCGTGGGCCACGTCCGCGATCTTCGCCGCGATCTCCGGCGGGGTGCCCTTGGCGACCGGCGGCACACCCACCTGCACCGCCTCCGACGCCTGGTCCAACTGCGCCGGCGTGAGCGGAGGCAGGCCCGCGTCCTTCCAGTTGCCCGCGAGGTCGCCGTCCACCTTGGAGGCCATCACGGCGCCCAGGACGGCCGTACCGAGGCTGCCGCCGATCTGCATCGCGGCCTGCTGGAGACCGCCGGCCACCCCGGACAGCTCCATGGGCGCGTTGCCGACGATGACCTCGGTGGCGCCGACCATCACCGGCGCGAGGCCGAGGCCGAGCAGCGCGAACCACAGGGACATGACCGCGCTGCCGGTGTCGGTCTCCAGCGTGGACATCCCGAACATGGCGATCGCGACCGACGCCATACCGCCGGCCAGCGGGATGCGCGGGCCGAGCTTGGTGATCAGCACCCCCGCCAGCGGGGAGCCGACGATCATCATCCCGGTGAGCGGGAGCAGGTGGAGACCGGCGTCGATCGGGCTCATGCCGTGCACGTTCTGCAGGTAGAACGTCACGAAGAACAGGCCGCCCATGAAGGCGATCGCCATCAGGACCATGAGCACCACGCCCGCCGACAGCGGCACCGAGCGGAACAGCGCGAGCGGGATCAGCGGCTCCTTGACCTTCGTCTCCCAGAAGGCGAACAGCCCGAAGCCGACCACGGAGGCGAGGATGAAGGTCCACGTCAGTCCGTCGCCCCAGCCCCAGGTCGGGGCCTTGATGAGCGCCCACACCAGGCAGAACATGGCGGCGGACAGCAGGGCTATGCCCAGCACGTCGAAGGAGCGCGGGGCGTTCTCCGCGCGGTGGTCGAGCAGGATCAGCACACCCAGGACCAGGGCGAGGACGCCGACCGGCACGTTGATGAAGAACACCGACTGCCAGTTGACGTGCTCGACGAGCACACCGCCGAGGATCGGGCCGCCGGCGGTGGAGGCACCGATGACCATGCCCCAGATGCCGATCGCCATGTTGAGCTTCTCGGCCGGGAAGGTGGCCCGCAGCAGACCCAGCGCGGCCGGCATCAGCAGCGCGCCGAACAGGCCCTGGAAGACGCGGAAGGTGACGACCGCGGCGATGGAGCTGGACAGCCCGATCGCGCCCGAGGCGGCGGCGAAGCCGACGACACCGATCAGGAAGGTCTGGCGGTGGCCGAAGCGGTCACCGAGCTTGCCCGCGGTGATCAGGGCGACCGCCAGGGCGAGGAAGTAGCCGTTGGTGATCCACTGGACGTCCGCGAAGCTCGCCTTGAGGTCGGCCTGGATGGCCGGGTTGGCGATCGCCACGATGGTGCCGTCGAGGGCCACCATCATGACGCCGACGGCCACGGTCAGGAGGGTGAGCCACGGGTGGCCGCGCAGCCCGGAGGCGGGCGCCCGATCCGACGGGGACGCTCCGTCCCCCGGCCCCGTCTTGTCGAGGGTGGTCTGACTAGTCATGTGTTCGAGGCTAGTGACAGCCACTGACAATTGACAAACCAATTCACAAGTCGGTAACTGACACCAATGGAAACACTGCGCGAACGCAAGAAACAGCGCACCCGGGAGGCTCTGCTCCGGGTCGCCATCGAACTGTTCACCACCCGCGGCTACGAGGGCACGACCGTCGACGACATCGCCGACGCCGTCGGCGTCTCGCAGCGCACCTTCTTCCGCTACTTCGCCGGCAAGGAGGACGCAGCCCTCGCGCTCGACGAGATGACGGTCGCGCGCTTCGTCGAGGCGGTACGCGCGCGCCCCGCGCACGAGACCCCGCTGGAGGCGCTGCGCCAGGCCGTGCTGGAGGGCTGGGACACCCTGCACGAGGTCGTCGACTCGGTCGTACCGGTGGAGCGGTTCCTCGCCCTGTACCGGGTGATCGAGTCGACACCCGTCCTGCTCGCCGCCCATCTGCGGCGCTCCGTGGAGGTCGAGGACGTCCTCGCGCGCGTGCTCGCCGACCGCGAGGGCCTCGACGCGGACACCGACCCGCGGCCGCGCCTGATGGTGGCCGCCTTCGGCGGGGTGATGCGGGTGACGGAGCGGCAGTGGCTGACGGAGGGGGACTTCAGCCTGGAGGCCATGCGGGAGCTCACGGTCTCCCACCTCGAACTGCTGGGACCGGCCCTGGCGGGCAAGTGGGCCCCTTACACCAAAACGTGATACCCGTCACTCGATTAACCCGAGACCGTCCCGTTCTCCTAGTGTGTCCTTTCAGTGACTTCCTTCGACACCTCCCCGCAACTCAACGTCTGGCGCGCACTGCTCGCGCTGGCCGTGGTGTTCGTGATGCTGGCGACCACCGGATGGACCGCGCTGCGCAACCAGCGGGAGGCCACCCCGCTCCAGGCCTCCCTCGACTCCTGGACGCACGGCCGCCTGCACGGACACCGGCTGCCCGACCCGGACGCCGCCCCCGCCCAGCTCTCCCGGTTCTTCGCCTCGCTCACCTCGCAGGACCGCGTCCGCCTCGCCCAGCGCTACCCGCTCGCGGTCGGCAACATGAACGGCGCCCCGGTCGGACTGCGGTACCAGGCCAACCGTCTCGCGCTGCTCAAGGCCCGTGCCGTCGAGCGTGAGCGCATGCACGACTCCCGGCTCACGCCGGCCGGTCAGCAGGAGGCGGGCCGCCGTATGCACCGCTTCGAGGCGCTGACCGCCCCGGACCGCCACATCCTCGCCTTCAACCCCGACGGCTCCGGCCGCGTCGCCGAGGTCTTCGGCGATCTGCGCACGGCGGAGCGGGTCTCCGTCGTCGTCCCGGGCGTCGACACCGACCTGCTCACCTTCCAGCGCACCAAGCGCAGTTGGTCCGCGCCGGTCGGCATGGCCAAGGCCCTGTACCGGGCCGAGCGCGACGCGAGCCCCGCCACGCGTACGGCGGTGATCGCCTGGGCCGACTACACCGCGCCCGCCGGTCTCGGCATCGACTCGGCCACCGCGATGCGCGCCGAGGACGGCGCCGTACGGCTGAACGCGCTGGTGCGCGCGCTGCCCGGCGCCACACCCGTCTCCCTGTTCTGCCACAGCTACGGCTCGGTGGTGTGCGGGGTCGCCGCGCACGCGCTGCCCGGCCGGGTGGCCGACATCGCGGTGGCGGGCAGCCCCGGGATGCGGGTCGCCAACGCCTCCCACCTGCGCACCTCCGCGCATGTGTGGGCCATGCGGGACACCGACGACTGGATCCAGGACGTGCCGTACCTGGAGGTCGGCGGGCTCGGCCACGGGGCCGACCCGGTGTCCTCCGCGTTCGGTGCGCGGGTGCTGTCCGCGCGGGGCGCGGACGGCCACGCCGGTTACTTCGAGCCCGGAACGGAGAGCCTGCTCAACTTCGCCGAGATCGGCATTGGCGCATACCACGCGGTGGCCTGCGCCCACGAGGACGAAGCCTGCCGCGCCGGTTTGTCCGGCACGGCCACGGCCGGACGCGCGTAGAGACTGCAGGAACTGCGGTCTGCGCGAGGAGGGGACGAAGAAGCTCGTGCCGCATACGATGACCCGCATGGGTGACGTACTGGCCGGATTTCATGCCGCCTGGGAGTTCGAGTCCGACTCCGTGCTCATCCGCTACGAACGGGGGATTCGCACACCGAAGCTGTTCCAGGCGCTGGGGGAACGACGGATCCCCCTGGAGGCGATCTCCGGGGTGACGCTGACTCCCGGCAAGCGGGGCACGGTGGTCCTGCACGCCGTGCCGCGGGCGGGGGCGGATCCGCTCATGGAGGCGGCGGCGGGGCAGCTCAAGGAAGGGTGCGATCCGTACCGGCTGGTGCTGCCGGCGGACAAGGAGACGCTCGCCGAGTACTACGCGGACGAGCTGCGCGCGCTGCTGAAAGAGGACGACGAGCAGGCGGAACGTTTCCTGGTCGCGGCGCCCGAGGTGCCGTTGCAGTTCAAGGCGTACGACGGGAAGGCGTCCTTCGACGGCCGTACCGTCGCCTTCCGGTGGTTCTGGACCGGGGCGTCGTCGGCGAAGTGGAAGGCCGGCGACCAGAGTTTCCCGGTGTCCGAGCTGACCGGCGTGGAATGGCGGTCGCCGGAGGTCTTCGAGGGCCATCTGCGGCTGCTCCGCGGCGAGCCGGGGCCGGTGCAGGCGGACCAGGATCCCGCGGCGGTGGTCTTCGGGCTCGGGTACGGGCCCGTGCACGAGTCGCTGCCCTTCGCCGCCGCGGTGCTGGCCGCGGTGAAGCAGCGCGGGGCCACGGCGGCGGTCACGGCCGTGGCCGCGCCGCGCCGGGACCCCGCGGACATCGCCGAACGGATCCGCCATCTCGGGGAGTTGCATCAGGCCGGGCTGGTCACCGACGAGGAGTTCTCCGTGAAGAAGGCGGAGTTGCTGGCGGAGCTCTGACCTACTCCCGGCCCGCCGACGAGAACCGCATGTCCGCGTAACGGTCGCCCGCCACCTGGCCGGCTATCGGCTCCAGCAGCTCCAGTTCCTCCTTCGTGAGCTCGATGCTCGTCGCCGCCGCGTTCTCCTCCACCCTGCTCGGCTTGCGGGTGCCCGGGATCGGGACGACCGGGAGGGCGTGGACCGTCGACTGCTGCTGGACCCAGGCGAGGGCGATCTGGCCCGGCGACACCCCGTGCGCCTCGGCCACCGTGCGGATCGGGGCCAGCAGGGCCGCGTTGGCCGCCGCGTTCTCGCCCGTGAAGCGGGGCTGCTGGCGGCGGAAGTCGTCCGCGGTGAGGTCCTTGTCGGCGTTGGTGAAGGAGCCGGTGAGGAAGCCGCGGCCGAGCGGGGAGTACGGGACGAGGGTGACGCCCAGTTCGCGGGCGGCCGGGACCACCTTGGCCTCGATGTCCCGGCTGAACAGGGACCACTCCGACTGCACGGCGGCGATCGGGTGGACGGCCTGGGCCGCGCGCAGCTCGTCCGCGGTGACCTCGCTCAGGCCCAGGTGCTTGACCTTGCCCTCGCGCACCAGCTCGGCCATCGTGCCGACGGACTCCTCGATCGGCACGTTCACATCGCGCCGGTGCATGTAGTAGAGGTCGATCACGTCGACGTCCAGGCGCTTCAGGCTCGCCTCGACGGCCTGGCGGATGTAGGGCGGGTCGTTGCGGATGATCCGGCGGGTCGGGTCGTCCGGGGGTATCGACAGGGCGAACTTGGTGGCGATCACGACCTCGTCGCGGTGGGCCTTGAAGAACGGGGACAGGAACTTCTCGTTCTCCCCCTGGCCGTAGGCGTCCGCGGTGTCGTAGAGCGTGATCCCGAGCTCCAGGGCCCGCTCCAGGGTGGCCCGGGACGCCTCCGCGTCCACGGGGCCGTACGCGAAGCTCATGCCCATGCAGCCGAGTCCCTGGACGCCGACCTCCGGGCCCGTCTCGCCCAGTCGTGCGGTGGGGATCCTGCTGTCGGTCATCCTGCCTTCTCCTTCTCCCAGTCGGCGCGATCGGCCTCGGCGTAGAAGCTGATCTTGTGGTCCAGCACGGCGAGGGTGTCCTGGAGTTCCGCGATCCGGGACAGGACGTCCCGGCGGGTCGCCTCAAGGAGCTTGAAGCGGTCGCCGAAGGTCTGGTCGCCCTCCCGCACCAGTTCCGCGTAGCGGACCATGTCGGCGACCGGCATGCCGGTCAGCCGGAGCTTGCCGACGAAGTCGAGCCAGTCGAGGTCGCGGTTGCTGTAGCGGCGCTGGCCGGTGTGCGAGCGGTCGATGTGCGGCATCAGGCCGATGCGCTCGTACCAGCGCAGGGTGTGCGCGGTCAGGCCGGTGAAGGCGACGACCTCGCTGATCGTGTAGCTGTCCTGGCCGTTGGGGCGCCGGTGCGGATGCGGCGGGGCGGCACAGCTGTCGGTCCTGGTACTCGTGGTCTCCATCACCGTCATGGCCTCAACGCTATGGCCTTGGAGTGCACTCCAAGCAAGCGGTACCGGTAAGAAATCGGCAGGACGTCACGCGGAGCGGGTTCGTGTGCCAGGCCGACCCCACGATGATTCTCGGGCTGTGCGCGGCTTAGGCTCGGTGGCATGTCCTTGCAGAGCCTCGCGTTGATCGAGAACTGGCCGGTTCCCACCGCCGCGGCGGGTGTGGTGCGGGCCGACGGCACCGTCCTCGGCACCCACGGTCCGGCCGGCCACCGCTTCCCGCTGGCGTCCGTGACCAAGCCGCTCGCGGCCTACGCGGTTCTCGTCGCGTACGAGGAGGGGGCGATCGAGCTCGACGAGCCGGCCGGGCCGAGCGGGTCGACCGTACGGCATCTGCTCGCGCACACCTCGGGGCTGGCCTTCGACGAGCACCGGGTCACCGCCCCGCCCGGGGAGCGGCGGCTGTACTCCAACGCCGGGTTCGAGCAGCTCGGGGACCACCTCGCGAAGGCGACGGACATCCCGTTCGCGGAGTATCTGCGGCAGGCGGTCCTGGAGCCGCTGGGCATGGCGTCGACGTCCCTGGAGGGCTCGCCGGCGAAGGACGGGGTGTCCACGGTCGAGGACCTGCTGAGGTTCGCGGCGGAGGTGCAGGCACCGCGGCTGCTGGACCCGCGCACGGTCGCCGAGGCCATCACGGTCCAGTACCCGGGCACCAAGGGCGTGCTGCCCGGCTACGGCCACCAGAACCCCAACGACTGGGGCCTGGGCTTCGAGATCCGGGACTCCAAGTCCCCGCACTGGACGGGCTCCTCGTCCTCGCCGCGTACCTTCGGGCACTTCGGGCAGTCCGGTACGTTCCTGTGGATCGACCCCGACGCGGGGGCGGCCTGCGTGGCCCTGACGGACCGCGCGTTCGGGCCCTGGGCGGTCGAGGCGTGGCCGCCCTTCACCGACGCGGTGCGCTCCGAGCTCTAGGACATCTCCCACAGCAGCAGTTCGGCCCCGGTCAACGCCACCACGTCCAGCTCCTTGGCGTCGGTGGCCCGGGCCGCGTCACCGGGGCCCAACTCCGCGCCGTCCAGCCGCACTTCGCCCCGCACCACATGGACGTAGAGGTACCGCCCGTCCGGCACCGCGGTCCGCTCCCCCGCGGCCAGCCGCCGCACATGGAGCATCGCGCCCGCCTCCGGGATCGCGTACGGCGTCGAGTCGGCGATCCCGCGGACGATCTCGTACGACGGCTCGCCACCCGGCTCCAGGGGCGCGAGCCAGGTCTGCACGAAGGTCAGCGGGGTGCCGGCGTCGTTGCGCTCGACGTGCCGGACGCCCGCGGCGGCGCTGAGCCGCTGCACGTCACCGGCCCGTACGACCGTCTCGTGCCCGGTGGAGTCCCGGTGCGTCAGCTCCCCCTCGACCACCCAGGTCACGATCTCGGTGTGGCTGTGCGGATGCTCGTCGAACCCGGCGCCGGGCGCGAGCCGCTCCTCGTTGCAGGCGATCAGCGCGCCGAACCGGAGGTTGTCGGGGTCGTAGTGCGGCCCGAACGAGAAGGCGTGCCACGACTCGATCCCGGCCCCGGGGTCCCCGCCTGGGTAGCGCTCCGCGGCGCGCCGTACGTCCGTCACGGGACCACGGTAGTCGCGTGGCCACGTGTCCGACGGCGTCAGGGCCGAGTCGGGCAAGTGCCCACCGAGTCGGGCTGCACCCCGGACACCGGCCGTGAGGGAGCCGTAACCGGCTGAGGCGCCCCCGGAGGCGACCGAACCATCAAGCACAACCCCGGCGGCGCGCACTGACGTCCGGATAAGGCAGTCTTGTCCACGTGCCCGAACCCGAACTCCGCAAGTCCGATCCCGCCGCGTCCGTCGTCCATGCCCACGCCGCGACCCTGAAGCGGCTGGAGAAGTCGTCCGGGTCGCTCGCCCAGCAGGCCATCGCGCGCATGGACGAGACGCTGCCGTGGTACCGGGCGATGCCCCCGGAGAACCGTTCCTGGATCGGGCTGGTCGCCCAGGCCGGTATCGCGGCCTTCACCGAGTGGTTCCGGCGCCCCGACGCCCCGCAGGCGATCTCCACCGACGTGTTCGGGACGGCTCCCCGGGAGCTGACCCGGGCCATCACGCTCCGGCAGACCGTCGAGATGGTGCGGACGACCATCGAGGTCATGGAGTCCGCGATCGACGAGGTCGCTGCCCCCGGTGACGAGTCCGTCCTGCGCGAGGCCCTGCTCGTCTACGCCCGCGAGATCGCCTTCGCCACCGCGCAGGTGTACGCCCAGGCCGCCGAGGCACGCGGTGCCTGGGACGCCCGCCTGGAGTCGCTGGTCGTCAACGCGGTGCTCAGCGGGGAGGCCGACGAGGGTGCCGTGAGCAGGGCCGCCGCGCTGGGCTGGAACTCGCCCGAGCATGTGTGCGTGGTGCTGGGCGCCGCCCCCGAGGGGGACTCCGAACTCACCGTCGAGGCCATCCGGCGGGCCGCCCGGCACGCCAAGCTCCAGGTGCTGACCGGGGTGCTCGGGGCCCGGCTCGTCGTGATCGCGGGCGGCAGCGACAACCCGCTCGCCGTGGCCAAGTCGCTGATCGGGCCTTATGCGGCCGGACCCGTGGTCGCAGGGCCCGTCGTACCCGATCTGCTGGCCGCGACCCGGTCCGCGCAGGCGGCCGCCGCCGGGCTCAAGGCGTGTTCGGCCTGGCAGGACGCGCCGCGCCCGGTACTGGCGGACGACCTGCTTCCGGAACGCGCGATGGCCGGTGATCCCAGTGCGCGCGAGCAGTTGGTGGAGGAGATCTACAGACCGCTGGAGGAGGCCGGCTCCGCGCTCCTGGAGACGCTCTCCGTCTACCTCGAACAGGCGTCCAGTCTGGAGGGTGCGGCCCGGATGCTGTTCGTGCATCCCAACACCGTGCGCTACCGGCTTCGACGTGTGACTGACGTCACCGGTTGGTCGCCTTCCGATGTACGGTCGGCGTTCACACTGCGGATCGCGCTCATCCTGGGGCGTCTGGCCGACGGTGATCTCCAGCCCTAGGCTTTTGTCGGGGGCCAACAAAACCCCTTCATGTTCTTCGTCCCTGTCCCCACGGGCGGCTTGGGCCGCCCTCAAGAGAGAGTGTGAGAGTGCTCGTACTCGTCGCTCCCGGCCAGGGCGCCCAGACGCCCGGCTTCCTGACCCCCTGGCTCGAACTCCCCGGTGCCGCGGACCGCGTCGCCGCGTGGTCCGACGCCATCGGACTGGACCTCGCCCACTACGGCACACAGGCCGACGCGGACGCCATCCGGGACACCTCGGTGGCCCAGCCGCTGCTGGTCGCGGCCGGAATCCTGTCCGCCTCGGCACTCGGTGCCATCTCCGACCTCGCCCCGGGCGCGGTCGCCGGGCACAGTGTCGGTGAGATCACCGCCGCCGCCTTCGCGGGCGTCCTGGACGACACCGCCGCCCTCACCCTCGTACGCAAGCGGGGTCTGGCCATGGCCGACGCCGCCGCGATCACCGGGACCGGCATGTCGGCGCTGCTCGGGGGCGACCCGGAGGTCTCCGTCGCGCACCTGGAGAAGCTGGGTCTGACCCCGGCGAACGTCAACGGCGCCGGGCAGATCGTCGCCGCGGGCACGCTGGAGCAGCTCGCCGCCCTCAACGAGGAGCCGCCGGAGGGTGTCCGCAAGGTCGTCCCGCTGAAGGTCGCCGGCGCCTTCCACACGCACCACATGGCCCCCGCGGTCGACGCGCTGGCCAAGGCCGCCGCCGACCTCACGCCGGCCGACCCGACGGTCACGTACGTCTCCAACAAGGACGGGCAGACCGTCGCCACCGGCGCCGAGGTGCTGGAGCGGCTGGTCGGCCAGGTCGCCAACCCGGTCCGCTGGGACCTGTGCATGGAGACCTTCAAGGAGCTCGGCGCCACCGCGTTCATCGAGGTCTCCCCCGGCGGCACGCTGGTCGGCCTCGCCAAGCGGGCGCTGCCCGGTGTGAAGACGCTCGCGCTCAAGACCCCCGACGACCTCGACGCTGCTCGCGAGCTCATCGCCGAGCACGGTGCCTGAGAAGGAGCACGAGAGCATGTCGAAGATCAGGCCCAGCAAGGGCGCCCCGTACGCGCGCATCCTCGGGGTCGGCGGCTACCGTCCGACCCGGGTCGTGCCGAACGAGGTGATCCTCGAGACGATCGACTCCTCCGACGAGTGGATCCGCTCGCGCTCCGGCATCCAGACCCGGCACTGGGCGAACGACGAGGAGACCGTCGCCGCCATGTCGATCGAGGCGTCCGGCAAGGCGATCGCCGACGCCGGGATCTCCGCCGAGCAGATCGGCGGCGTGATCGTCTCGACCGTCTCGCACTTCAAGCAGACCCCGGCCGTGGCGACCGAGATCGCGGACAAGCTGGGCACGGACAAGGCCGCCGCGTTCGACATCTCGGCGGGCTGCGCTGGCTTCGGCTACGGCCTCACCCTCGCCAAGGGCATGATCGTCGAGGGCAGCGCGGAGTACGTCCTGGTGATCGGCGTCGAGCGGCTGAGCGACCTGACCGACCTGGAGGACCGGGCCACCGCCTTCCTGTTCGGCGACGGCGCGGGCGCGGTCGTCGTGGGCCCCTCCCAGGAGCCGGCCATCGGCCCCACGGTCTGGGGCTCCGAGGGCGACAAGTCCGAGACGATCAAGCAGACCGTGGCGTGGAACGAGTACGACAGCTCCACGGACAAGTTCCCTGCGATCACGCAGGAGGGCCAGGCGGTGTTCCGCTGGGCCGTGTTCGAGATGGCGAAGGTCGCCCAGCAGGCGCTGGACGCGGCCGGGATCAGCCCGGACGACCTGGACGTCTTCATTCCCCACCAGGCCAACGAGCGGATCATCGACTCGATGGTGAAGACGCTGAAGCTGCCGGAGCACGTCACGGTCGCGCGTGACGTGCGCACCACCGGCAACACCTCGGCCGCCTCGATCCCGCTCGCCATGGAGCGGCTCCTGGCGACCGGTGAGGCGAAGAGCGGCGACACCGCGCTCGTCATCGGATTCGGGGCGGGTCTCGTCTACGCCGCCACTGTCGTTACCCTCCCCTAGGCACTCCGTGCCGGATCATGCGGTCCGGGACGGGAAGCACTGCCAACCCTCTGGATAAGAAAACGAAGGAGCGCCAACATGGCCGCCACTCAGGAAGAGATCGTCGCCGGTCTCGCCGACATCGTGAACGAGATCGCCGGCATCCCGGTTGAGGACGTCCAGCTGGACAAGTCCTTCACCGACGACCTGGACGTCGACTCGCTGTCCATGGTCGAGGTCGTCGTCGCCGCCGAAGAGCGCTTCGACGTCAAGATCCCCGACGACGACGTCAAGAACCTCAAGACGGTCGGCGACGCGACCGACTACATCCTCAAGCACCAGGCCTGAGTCCCTGCTCGGGCCGGACGCTGACCGGCCCCGCCACCCGGCGGTGGCGCCGCTTAATCCTCGTACCGTTGGAGAAAGATTTCCCGTGAGCCCGACCAATCGCACCGTGGTCGTCACCGGTATCGGCGCAACCACACCGCTGGGTGGCGACGCAGCCTCTACCTGGGAGGGCCTGGTCGCCGGCAAGTCCGGCGTCAAGCCCCTGGAGCAGGAGTGGGCCGCCGACCAGGCGGTCCGTATCGCGGCGCCCGTCGCCGTGGAGCCGACCGAGGTCATCCCGCGGCCGCAGGCCCGGCGCCTCGACCGCTCGGCGCAGTTCGCGCTGGTCGCCGCCAAGGAGGCGTGGGCGGACGCGGGCTTCGAGGGCAAGGCCGGTGAGGAGGGCTCGGTCGGCGACGTCGACCCGGACCGCCTCGGCGCCGTCATCGCCTCCGGCATCGGCGGTGTGACGACCCTCCTCGACCAGTACGACGTGCTGAAGGAGAAGGGCGTCCGCCGCGTCTCCCCGCACACCGTCCCGATGCTGATGCCGAACGGCCCCTCGGCGAACGTGGGCCTGCTGGTGGGCGCCCGTGCGGGCGTGCACACGCCGGTCTCCGCGTGCGCCTCGGGCGCCGAGGCCATCGGCTACGCCATCGAGATGATCCGCACCGGCCGCGCCGACATCGTGGTCGCCGGTGGCACGGAGGCGGCGATCCACCCGCTGCCCATCGCCGCGTTCGGCAACATGATGGCGATGTCCAAGAACAACGACGACCCGCAGGGCGCCTCGCGCCCCTACGACACCGCCCGGGACGGCTTCGTCCTCGGCGAGGGCGCGGGTGTGGTCGTCCTGGAGTCCGCGGAGCACGCCGCCAAGCGCGGGGCCCGGGTGTACGCCGAGGCGGTCGGTCAGGGCATCTCCGCCGACGCCCATGACATCGTGCAGCCCGAGCCGGAGGGCCGGGGCATCTCGGCCGCGCTCCAGCACCTGCTCGAGAACACCGACCTGAACCCGGCGGAGATCGTGCACGTCAACGCGCACGCCACGTCGACGCCGGCCGGTGACATCGCCGAGCTCAAGGCGCTGCGGAAGGTGTTCGGGGACGACGCCGACCACATGGCGGTCTCGGCGACCAAGTCGATGACCGGTCACCTGCTGGGCGGCGCCGGCGGCATCGAGACGGTCGCGACCGTGCTCGCCCTGTACCACCGGGTGGCTCCGCCGACCATCAACGTCGAGAACCTCGACCCGGAGGCGGAGGCCAACGCCGACGTCGTCCGCGGCGAGGCGCGCAAGCTGCCCGTGGAGGGCCGTATCGCCGCGCTGAACGACTCGTTCGGCTTCGGCGGGCACAACGTGGTGCTGGCGTTCCGCACCGTCTGAGAACGTGACTGAAGGCCCCCACCGAGCGCGGTGGGGGCCTTCATGTGTACGGCGGACTCAGACCACTTGGTGGAGCCACCGCACGGGGGCGCCCTCGCCCGCGTACCGGAAGGACTCCAACTCGTCGTCCCACGGCTTGCCGAGGAGCTTCGCCAGCTCCGCCTCCAGGTCCGTCTCCCCCCGCTGGGAACGCGTGAGGGCCGCGCGCAGGCGGTCCTCCGGGATCAGGATGTCGCCGTGGATGCCGGTGACCGCGTGGAAGATGCCCAGTTCAGGGGTGCAGCTGTAGCGCTCGCCCTCGGCGGTGGCGCAGGGCTCGGCGGTCACCTCGAAGCGCAGCAGGTGCCAGCCGCGCAGGGCCGACGCGAGCTTGGAGGCGGTGCCCACCTCGCCCTTCCAGGAGAACTCGGAGCGCCAGGTGCCGGGCGCGGCCGGCTGCCGGATCCAGTCGAGGTTGACGCGCGTGCCGAGCACCCCGGCGATCGCCCACTCGACGTGCGGGCACAGCGCGCGCGGCGCGGAGTGCACGTACAGAACTCCACGTGTCGTCACCGGGACCTCCGGGCAGAGCGGGACAAGTCTTGCTGGTTGGCACGGCGGCGATGGCGGGCAGCCGCGTTGATGGCGAGGCTACCGTGCGGCGGCGCAAGGAGTGTGACGTACCGTCGGTCCCGATGCCCCGAAACGCCCGCCATTCACCCGGCAGGACGCTAGTACGGGTCCCGATCGTTCCCTCGGGGCCGCCGGGAACTCGGGTGCGTTGTTATGAGAGGACCACCATTTCACGAGGGGAACTCCACGGATGCGCAAGCAGGGCCACCGCTCGCGGGCCGTCGTCGCCGTCCTGACCGCGGCTCTTGTGGGCGTCGCCGGCTGTGACGCCGTGGGCGGCGACTCGGCGGCACCGACCCAGAAGGCGAAGCCCTCGTCGAAACCGACCCCGGCCTGGGACAGCAGCCCGGCCTCGCTGGCCGCCGTCGGGGACTCCATCACCCGCGGCTTCGACGCGTGCGGGGTCCTGACGGACTGCCCCGACGTCTCCTGGGCCACCGGCAGCAGCGCGCAGGTCGACTCGCTCGCGGTGCGGCTGCTGGGGAAGGCGCGGGCCGCCGAGCGCAGCTGGAACTACGCGGTGTCCGGGGCGCGGATGGCCGACCTGTCCGCGCAGATGTCCCAGGCGGCCTCGCGCGCGCCGGCGCTGGTGACGGTGATGGTGGGCGCCAATGACGCCTGCCGGGACTCCACGGCGGCGATGACGCCGGTGGCCGACTTCCGGGCCGGTTTCGAGGACGCGCTGAGCGTGCTGCGCGAGAAGGCGCCCAAGGCGCAGGTGTACGTGGCGAGCGTGCCCAACCTCAAGCGGCTGTGGTCGCAGGGGCGCACCAACCCGATGGGCAAGCAGGTGTGGAAGCTGGGGGTGTGTCCGTCGATGCTGGCCGACGCGGACGCCCTGGACGCGGCGGCGACCGAGCGGCGGAACACCGTGCAGGAGCGGGTGGAGGAGTACAACGCCGTACTGAAGCAGGTGTGCGGCAAGGACGCGCACTGCCGGTACGACGGGGGCGCGGTGTACGACTACCGCTTCGGCACCGACCAGCTCAGTCACTGGGACTGGTTCCATCCGAGTGTGAACGGCCAGGCGCGGCTGGCGGAGATCGCATATCGCAAGGTCACGTCCGTGTCCTAAAGTTCCGCACATGAACGAACTCTTCGCCACACTTCCCGACGGCACACCGGTCCACCGCTGGACCCTGGAGCGCGCGGGCGTCCGCGTGCGGATCCTGTCCTACGGCGGGATCGTGCAGTCGGTCGAGGTCCCGGACCGGGAGGGGCGGACCGCGGACGTGGTGCTGGGGTTCGCCGATCTGGAGGGGTACCTGGAGCACGCCGGTCCGTATCTCGGTGCCTTCATCGGGCGGTACGCGAACCGGATCGCGGGCGCCCGTTTCGAGCTGGACGGGCTGACGTACGCGCTCGCGGCCAACAACGCGCCGAACTCCCTGCACGGCGGGGAGAACGGTTTCGACAAGCGGGTGTGGGACATGGAGCCGGCCGGTGAGCACGGGGTGCGGCTGAGCCGGGTCAGCCCGCACGGCGAGGAGGGCTTCCCGGGCCGTCTGGAGGTCTCCGGGACCTACGCGCTGGACGAGTCGGGCGCGCTGCGGTTCTCCTACGAGGCGGTCACCGACGCGCCGACGCTGGTGAACCTGACCAACCACAGCTACTTCAACCTGGCCGGGTCCGGGAACGCGGGCGGGCACGAACTGCGGATCGACGCCTCGCGGTACACGCCGGTCGACGCGGATCTGATCCCGACGGGGGTCGAGGAGGTCGCGGACACCCGGTTCGACTTCCGTGCGGCGCGGAAGGTGGGGGCCGGGTACGACCACAACTTCGTGCTGGACAAGGGGAGCACCGCCGAGGCGGTCGAGGTGGCCGAGCTGTACGACCCGTCCTCCGGGCGGGTGCTGACGGTGGCGACCACCGAGCCGGGGCTCCAGCTCTACACCGCCGACCATCTCCCGGAGCCCTTCGCGCCGGGTGACGGCATCGCGCTGGAGACCCAGCACTTCCCCGACTCCCCGAACCGCCCGGAGTTCCCGAGCACGGTGCTGCGGCCGGGTGAGGTGTACCGGTCGGAGACGGTGTACGGCTTCTCCACCCGGTAGGGCGGTCCACGGCTCGCACCCGGTGGAACAGACGAGCCCCGGCCCAGGGGTCAGGTCCCGGGCCGGGGCTGCTTGTGTGAGGGCTGTGCCCTCTGGGATCAGACGTTAATCGTCGCGGTGACCCGGCGGTCCTCGATCGAGCGCCCCACCTGGATTTCGTACGAACCCTTCACATGCGCCCACGACGAGGTCTTCTCGTCCCAGATCTCGAACGCCCGGCGCGGGATCTCCACGGTGACCTCGACGCTCTCGCCGGGACCGGCCTCGGCTCCGGCGAACCCGGCGAGCCTGCGGGCCGGGCGCTCGGCGTCGGGCTCGGCGGGGGCCAGGTAGACCTGGACGACCTCGCGGCCCGCGCGGGTGCCGGAGTTGCGCAGCCGGACCCGGAGGGTGGTGCCCTGGACCTCTAGGGACTCGTAGGTCCACTCGGTGTAGCCGAGGCCGTGGCCGAACGGGTAGGCCGGGGTGCGGCCCGCCTTCTCCCAGGCCGTGTACCCGATGAAGACGCCCTCGTCGTAGGGGAGTTCGCCGTCCGCCGGACGGACCCGGGTGACCGGGGCGTCGGCCAGGGTGCCCCAGGTGGTGGGGAGCCGGCCGCCGGGTTCGTGGGCGCCGGTCAGCACCTCGGCGAGGGCCGCGCCGCCCTCCTGGCCGGGGAACCAGCTGAGCAGGATCGCGGCGACGTCCTCCCGCCAGGGCAGCTCCACCGGGGAGCCGGAGTTGACGATCACGACGGTGTTCGGGTTGGCGGCGGCGACCGCGCGGACCAGGTCGTCCTGTCGGCCGGGCAGGGTGAGGTCCTTGCGGTCGTAGCCCTCGGACTCGACGCGGTCGGTGGTGGCGACCACGACGACGGCCGTGTCCGCGTTCCGGGCCGCTTCGACGGCCTCGGCGATCAGCTCGTCGGGGTCGCGCCGCGGGTCCTGGTGGGCGAGGGAGAACGCGACGACCTTCATCGGCATGTTCTCGGGGAGGTCGACGACGTAGGTCAGGGAGACCTCGACGGGCTCGCCCGCGGTCAGCGCGACCCGGGCGCGGGGTTCGGGGGCGCCGAAGAAGGTGACGAAGGGGTCGTCCTCGTCGGTGCTCTGCACGTCGTCGTAGTACGTGGTGCCGTCGACGACCAGCTTGAAGGCGCCGAGTCCCTTGATGCCGAAGGTGTGTTCACCGGTCTCGCGCGGGGTGAAGGTGCCGGTCAGCTCGACGGTGTGCAGGTTCTCGTGGGTGACGCCCTCGGGGAGGTCCGAACCCATCCACTGGATCTGGCCGCTGGGCGCGGAGGCCGTGCCCACGACGTTCCCGTGCGTG
Organism: Streptomyces sp. LS-MS-L19; assembly: GCF_058382285.1. Lineage (NCBI taxonomy): Bacteria > Bacillati > Actinomycetota > Actinomycetes > Kitasatosporales > Streptomycetaceae > Streptomyces > Streptomyces sp. LS-MS-L19. The sequence continues at coordinate 3,013,821 of NZ_JBYCLL010000001.1, forward strand.
TCGCGGCAGACAGTTCCGAGGGTGAACCCCTTGTCGGCGACGCCGAGTTCGGTGTTCGGGTCGGCGCCGACTGCGTAGCTCAGCGCGCCCTCGGGGAGAGCCGCGGTGAGGCCGTCGAGCGGGGAGACGATCCGGTCCGGGAAGACGGTGGCGGAACCGCCGCCGAGGACCCGGGCGTCCCGGGCGGCCGCCCCGCTGAGGGCGACCGTGCCCTGCCGCAGGGGCAACGCGCCCTGGTTGCGCACCAGGACGAAGGAGCGGCGGGCGATCTCGCGGGCCAGCGCGACGCCGTCGACGGTGTCCGGGAGTTGGGTGACGACGGGTTCGGCGCCGTCCAGGATGCCGACGCGGGCGGCGAGCCGCAGCACGTTGCGTACGGCGGTGTCGACCGCGCCCTCCTCGACCTCGCCGGCCCGCACGGCCCGGGCGAGGGGCTCGCCGTAGACGGTCACCGGGCCGGGCATGGCGACGTCGAGGCCGCCCTCGATGGCGCCCTTGGTGGAGCGGGCGGCCATCCAGTCGGAGACGTTGTAGCCGTCGAAGCCCCATTCACCGCGCAGGACTTCGTTGACGAGGTAGTGGTGCTCGGTCATCGTCGTGCCGTTGACCGTGTTGTAGGCGGTCATGATGCCCCACGGGTGGGCGTTCTCCACGATGTGCTCGAAGGGGGCCAGGTACAGCTCGCGCAGGGCGCGTTCGGAGACCAGGTTGTTCACCGTGAAGCGGTCGGTCTCGGCGTCGTTGGCGACGAAGTGCTTGACGGTGGTGCCGACGCCGCCCTCCTGGACGCCGGTCACGTACCCGGCGCCGATCCGTCCCGTGAGGTACGGGTCCTCGCTGTAGGCCTCGAAGTGGCGGCCGCCGAGCGGGGAGCGGTGGAGGTTCACGGTCGGGGCGAGCAGGACGTGGACGCCCTTGCGGCGGGCCTCCTGGGCGAGCAACACGCCTGCCCTGCAGGCGAGTTCCGGGTCCCAGGCGGCGGCCAGCGCGGTCGGGGAGGGCAGGGCGATCGACGGGTCGTCGGCGCTCCAGCGCACGCCCCGGACACCGATCGGGCCGTCGGACATGACGAGGGAGGGCAGGCCGATCTCCGGGAGCGCGGGCAGCGACCACATGTCCTGGCCGCCCAGGAGCCGGGCCTTGGCGTCCAGGTCCAGGCGGGCCAGGGCCGCCTCGACGGCCGCCTCGCGGGCCAGGTCGGCGGGGGTGGTGCCCTCGGGTCCCTCGGGTGCCGCCATGGCGGTGCCTCCTCGTTGACGTCCGTGCGGTCCTCTCATCCTGCAACGGTTACCTGGTGATCGGTAGGTTTCGTTACGTTCCTGTTATATTTGACTCACGAGCATGCCGTACGGTGACGCCATGAGCGCCAGGACCAGAAGCGAGGAGCGCCGGGCCGAGATCGTCCGGGCGGCCCTGGAGGTCATCGCCGAGCGCGGCTACCGGGGCGCGAGCCTGGCCGCGGTGGCCGAGCGGGTCGGGCTGACCCAGCAGGGGCTGCTGCACCACTTCCCGACGAAGGAGGCGCTGCTGGTCGCGGTGCTGGAGGAGCGGGACAAGTGGGACGCGGTTCCGGCCGGCAGCTGGCGGGTCGACCTGCTCACCTCGCTCGTCGAGTACAACGCGATGCGGCCCGGGATCATCCAGACCTTCTCGGCGCTGCTCGGCGAGAGCGTGACGGAGGGGCATCCGGCGCGGGAGTACTTCACCGACCGCTACACCCGGGTGCGCGAGTCGATGGCGGTGGCGCTGCGCGCCGAGTACGGCGACCGGCTCCCCAACGGCCTGACCCCGGAACGCACCGCACCGCTGCTCGTGGCCGTGATGGACGGCCTCCAGTACCAGTGGCTGCTGGACCCGGGGTCGGTGGACATGCCGGAGGCGTTCCGGGACTTCCTGCGACTGCTGGGCGAGGAAGCCTGAACGTCCTTGCTACTGGTCCCACTTGACGGCCAGGGCCTTGCTCACCGCACAGAGGGCGGCGAGCACGAACGCCCACACCTGGGCCCCGGCGGCGAAGAGGGCGACGACACCCGCCCCGAACCAGAGGACCTCGAAGCCGACCCGGGCGGCGCCGCTCACCTTGTACGGGGCGCGCGGTGAGCCGAACAGCGCCCACAGGACGACGAGTACGGCGGGCGCGGCGAGGCCGAGGGGCCAGGACACGGTGAAGCCCCAGTAGGCGGCACCCGCCAGGGCGCCCAGCTCGACGAGGAAGAGAACACCCAGGTTGGCTGCCTTCATGGGCGGCAGTATCACCCGGCCGCCGGCACCGCCGCCACGATTTCGATCTCGATCCGGGCCTCGGGGCGGAACAGCCGGGACACCTCGAAGGTCATGCTGGTGGGCGGGGTACCGGTGAGGAACTCCCGGCGTACAGCGCCGTATTGCTCCAGTTCCGAGATGTCGGTCAGGTAGGTGCGGATGTTGACGACGTCGGCCAGGCTCGCTCCGTGCGCCGCCAGCAGCGCGGCAAGGGTCTCGAAGACGCCCCGGGACTGCTCGGCGAGCGTGTCGCCCTCGGCGATCTGCCCGGAGACGAACAACAGGACGCTGCCGTCGGCCTGTTCGACGCGGGCGACCTGGGAGTAGTAGGGGCTCAGCGGCTGGGGCGCGCCGACGGGGTTGTCGAGGGTGACCTTCATGCCGTCGACGCTAGGGCCGCCCTTGCGATGCGACAAGCGAATGTCCAGCATGGCTGCCATGCCTCACCCGCATCGCACCGAAGGCCCCGATCTCGCCACCGTCTGGCTGCGGGTCTTCCTGGAGGTGGCCCGGCAGGAGTCGTTCACCGTGGCCGCGCGCACCCTGGGGTGGACGCAGTCGGCGGTGTCCCGGCAGATCTCCTCGCTGGAGCAGGCTCTCGGCGGGGCGCCGCTGTTCGACCGGCTGCCGCGCGGGGTGCGGCTGACGGAGGCCGGGCAGGTGCTGGTGCCGTACGCCGAAACCGTCACCGGGGCCCTGCACGGGGCCGCGCGCGAGCTGGCCGCGCTGCGGGAAGCGGCGGGCGGGCGGCTGCGGTTCGGGGCGTTCCCGACCGCGGACGCGGCGCTGGTCCCGCACGCCCTCGGCGTCTTCCGCGACCGCCATCCACAGGTGCGGGTGTCCCGCGAGGAGGGGCTCACCCCGGCCCTGCTGGACCGGCTCTCGGGCGGTCACCTGGACCTCGCGGTCGTGTCGACGACCGGGGGCGCGCCGCCGGAGTCGTACGCGCTCCACCATCTGCTCGACGAGTCGCTGTACGTCGCCGTCCCGGCCGGGCATCCGCTGGCGGAGGGTGGTCCGGTACGGCTGGGCCGGCTCGCGGACGCCGACTGGATCTCGGGGAGCCCGCGGCCCGAGGGCACGCTGCTGCACGCGGCGCTGCGGGAGGGGTTCCGGCCGCGGATCGCGCATGTCGTCGGCGAGTGGACCGCCAAGCAGGGGTACGTCGCCGCGGGGCTCGGGGTGGCACTGGTGCCGGCGCTCGCCGCGGAGTCGGTACGGCCGGACGTGGTGCTGCTGCCGGTGCTGGACGAGGGGGCGCCGGCGCGGGCGGTGTACGCGGCGGTGCCGCGGGGGCGGTCCCTCTCGCCGGCCGGGGAGGCGTTCGTGCGGGCGCTGCGGGAGGCGGCGGGGCGGATTCCCGGCACCTCGCGCCCCATGGCGTAGACCACTTGCGTCACGCGATACTGCCGTGGTCCCGCACCACTCGCGCCCCACAGCGACGGAAGGACCCGACTCCCTTGACTTCCCTGCGCGTTCGGATCGGCATGCTCGGACTGGTACTGCTGGCGGGGCCGGTGGTCCCCACCACCGCGACGGCGGCCGAGGCGGCGCCCTCGCCCACGGTGGAGGAGCAGCGGCTCGACAGGGCGGTACCGCGGGAGATCCTGGAACGGTCCGGGTTCGACGCGGTGACGCGGCACTTCACCCGGGCACTCGGGTCGGCGCGTTCCTACGCGGAGGCCCGGAAGGTCGTCGTACGGGAGGGGTCCGGGCTGTGGCGGCGGGCCGTGGACCGGGCGCAGGGGCGGGGGCCGGCCGGTGGCGATCTGAGCCGGGACGACGACCGGCCGCTGTACTGGGCGCGGTTGGGGATGACGCGTGAAGTGCGGACCTGGGAGCCGTCGTTCGGGCTGTCGGACGCCCAACGAACGGCTCTGCTGAGCGAGTTGGAGCGGACCTCGCGGGGGCAGGACGCGGTGCGGTATCCGGCCGGTCAGCGGCTGAAGCGGGTGCTGGTGACCGGGTTCGACCCGTTCACGCTGGACCGGGACATACGGATATCGAATCCGTCCGGGGCGAGTGCGCTGGCGCTGGACGGGACGGTGATCGAGACGGCGAAGGGGCCGGCCCGGGTGGAGACCGTCGTGTTTCCCGTGCGGTGGCAGGACTTCACGGACCAGACGGTGGAGCGGGCGCTGCGGCCGTATCTGAAGAAGGTGGATCTCTTCACGACCGTGAGTCAGGGGCGGGTGGGGCGGTTCGACGTGGAGCGGACCAACGGGGCCTGGCGGGGCGGGTTCCCGGACAACGACAACATCGGGGTGACGGGGACGGTGCCGGTCGCCGATCCGGGCTCGCAGCCGCAGTGGACGACGACGACCTTGCCGTACAAGGCGATCGTGGACGCGGACACCGGGCGGTTCCCCGTCTACGACAACACGAGCGTGACCGAGATCCCGGCGGGCGGGACCGACGCGGTCGTCCGTCCGGACGGGCCGACGGCGGGGTCCGCCGCGCGGGCCGGGGGCGGGGGGAACTACCTCTCCAACGAGATCGCCTACCGGGCCACGCTGCTGCGGGACCGTCTTGGGCTGCACGACTCGCTCCCGGGCGGGCATGTGCACACACCCGTGCTGGAGTTCGGAACCGGCAACACCACCGAGATCACCGACCCGGCGTTCGTGCGGAACCGACTGGACATCATCGCGCAGGTACGGGCGATCGTCTCGGTGGCGGTGGGGGCGTAGGGCCCCCGGGGGCTAGGAGCCGGAAACCGGCTCCTCGGCGTCCTCCTCGTCCTCCTCGTCCCCGTCCCGCGTCTCCTCGCCCAGCAGTTCCCGTGCCATCAGGGTCGCTCCCGCCACCGCTCCCGGCATCAGGAACACCGCGACGAAGGGGATCAGGAAGGACAGGCCCAGGGGGGTGCCGAAGCCCCAGATGAGGGTCTTGCGGGAGCGGAGGAGGGTGAGGCGGGCCCGGAGGTCGATGTTGCGGCGCTGCAGGGCCACCGCGGTCAGTTCCTCGGTGAGGAAGAAGCCCGTGACGAAGAAGCCGAGCACGGGGACCACCGTCTGTCCGACCAGGGGGATGAAGCCGAGGGCGAAGAGGAGGACGGCCCACAGGACGGCCCGGATCACGATGCGCAGGCTGTCCCTCGCGGAGATCCACAGCTCACGCCAGAGCGGGAGGCCGGACTCGGGGGCCGTGCCGTCCGGGGACACGTCCCGGTCGACCTTCTCGGAGAGGCTCTCGTAGAAGGGCTGGCCGATGAGCAGGGTGACGGCCGTGAAGGTCAGGACCGCGAGGAGCAGGGCCAGGGCGAACAGGAGCACCGCGAGGAAGCCGCGGAACAGGCCCTGCCACGGGCCCGACCAGTCGTCCGCGAAGGGGGTCGCCCAGGACACCAGGTCCTCGCCCCAGGTCGCCAGGGACACCAGGGCGCCCACGTACAGCACCAGGGTGATCAGGCCCGGGATCAGTCCGAAGCCGTACTGCTTGCCGTGCCGGGCCACCCATCGCTGGCCCTTCAGGAGATAGTGGAAGCCCGCCCCGAGATCACGCATGGCCAGAACCCTATCGGGTGCCCGTCAGGCCGGGGTCACGGCCACCACCACCCCCTGTTCCGCCGCCGGCGACACCGCCGCGGACACCCTGACCGCGACCGTCCGCGCCAGGCCGCCCACCCGGGAGGCGGCGGCCAGCAGCGCGGGCTGGAGCCGCTCCAGGCCGGTCACGAGCAGCTCCTCCCCCGCGATCAGCACCGGCCGGGCCGCCTTCGCCGTGGCCGCCGCCGCGTCCGTCAGGTCGGCGAACGGGGGCAGCGTCGCGCGTACGACACCGGCGCCGGCGCCCGCCGCACGTTCGGCCAGCGCCACCTGCAACGGCATCAGCGGAGCCAGCGCGGCCGTCAACGCGTCCGCGATGCGCCGCAGTTCGGGGCTGGAGTCGCGCAGGACGTCGGTCGCCGCGCGGATCAGCGGGGTGAGGGCGAGGAGCACTCCCGCGGCCACGCCCGCCGCCGCGGGGAGCAGCGGGGAGCTCGCCTCGACCAGCTCGCCCAGCGCGGCCGCGAACTCCTCGACCGCCGGTTCCACCGCGTCCAGGACGGGCAGCAGGCTGTCGCCCAGCGCCGCGAGCAGCACCCGGGCCGGTTCGCTCACCGGGTGCACGGCCAGGGGGGCGCCGCTGGTGCCGAGCCGGGTGAGGGTGTCGACGATCCGGTAGAACGCCTCCTGCGCCTGCGGGGACGCGCTCACCTCGGCCAGTTCGGCCGTCGTCTCGCGCAGCACCCGCAGCATCTCGGGGCCCGAACCGTCCTTCGGGTCGAAGGTGTTGATCGCGATCCTGGTGATGTTCCCGGCCGTGTCGAGCAGTTGGCCGGTGATGTCGGTGGTGCTGCGTGCCATGCGCAGGAGGTCGGTCCTGCTGGGGAGGGAGGGGATCGTTGCCATGGGCTTCTCCTGTGGGACTCGCCGCCCGCTTCCGCCGAGCACAGCATGCCCCGTCCGGACGGCCCGGGATGCGCCATCCGGGGCATCCGCGCCACCGACTCCCTCCTGGTGCGGTTGAGTCGAACAGGTACATCTCGCCGTACCGATCTCAGGAAGCTCCGGAGGAGGTACGCGTGCACACCACGAGCGGGCAGGCCGGCCGTGGAGCCGGTGGACGGCGACGGCGTGGTGCGCGGGGAGCGGTCGTACGCCACCGGGAACCCGCTGGTCCGCGCGCCGTCGGGCCTGTTCCGCCCTGGCGCACGCGAGCAGCGGCTGAAGTTGAGGAGAGCGGATGACGCAGGAGATCCACGGCACCGTCGCGGACGGCTTCGAGGCGGTGCGCGAGGAGTTCGCCGCTTTCGTGGCCGGCGAACGGCCCGACTACGAAGGGCAGTTGTGTGCCTATGTGCACGGCAGGCGGGTCGTCGACCTGTGGGCCGGCACGGACACCCGGCCCGACTCCCTCTACGGCGTGTTCTCGTCGACCAAGGGTGCCGCGCATCTGGTGGTGGCGCTCCTCGTCCAGGAGGGCACGCTGGAGCTGGACCGCAAAGTGACCTACTACTGGCCGGAGTTCGGGGCCGAGGGCAAGGCCCAGCTGACCCTGCGCGACCTGCTGGCGCACCGGGCCGGTGTGGTGGGCATCGACGGCGGTTTCAGCGCGCAGGAACTGGCGGACGACCGGGCGATGGCGGAACGGCTCGCGGACCAGAAGCCGTTCTGGCGGCCCGGCACGGCCTTCGGCTATCACGCCTACGTCATCGGCGCGCTCACCGGTGAGATCGTCCGGCGGGCGACCGGCCGCACCCTCCAGGAGGTGTACGAGGAGCGGATCCGGGCGCCGTACGGTCTGGACTTCCATCTGGGGCTGCCCGCGTCCCTGGAGCCGCGTTTCCGCTCCGTGCAGCCCATGGACCCGACGGCCGAGCAGCAGGCCCTGCTCGACGCGACGCCGACGGGGCCGCACACCCTGACCGCGATCGCCTTCAACCTCCAGGCGGCGGAGCCGCAGGAGCTGCTCGACCACGCCAACTCCCGTGCCGTGCGCGCGAAGGGACCGGCCTCGGCGGGCGGAGTGGCGGCGGCGCGCGGTCTGGCCGGGATGTACGCGGCGGCGATCAGCGAAGTCGGCGAGCGGCCGCCCCTGTTGAAGCCGGACACCATCGCGGAGGTGGGTCAGATCCACTCCATCGGCTACGACCTGGTCTCCCGCGCCCACCGGTCCTTCGGGCTGGGCTTCCAGGCCACGGCCGACATGACCCACCCGTTCCTCGGCGCCGGCGCCTTCGGGCACAGCGGCGCCGGCGGCTCGCAGGCCTTCGCCGATCCCCGCAGCGGCCTGGCCTACGGCTACACCCGCCGCCGGATGGCGTTCCCGGGAGGGGCGGCGCCGGAGAACCAGCGGCTCGTCAGGGCCGTACACCGGGCGGCGCTGGCGGTGTGACACGGGCGGGCGGCGCCGGCGGTGTGGCACGGGCAGGCGCCGGCGGTGTGACACGGGCAGCGCCGGCGGTGTGACACGAGCGCGGGCGGCACCCCACGTCCAGGGGTGCCGCCCGCGCCTTGTACGACCAACGAGTTCCGTCAGGCAAGCGTCACGGAGATGTTCCCGCGGGTCGCCTTCGAGTACGGGCAGACCTGGTGGGCCTTCTCGAGGAGGGCCCGGGCCGTGGTCGCGTCGGTGTTCGGGAGGGTCGCCGAGATCTCGACGATCAGTCCGAAGCCGTCGGCGTTCCTGCCGATGCCGACCTTGGCGGTGACCGTCGAGCCGGAGATGTCGGCCTTCTCCTGGCGGGCGACGACCCCGAGGGCGCCCTGGAAGCAGGCGCTGTAGCCGGCCGCGAAGAGCTGCTCGGGGTTGGTGCCGTGGCCGCTGCCGCCCATCTCCTCGGGCGGGTTGACGACCACGTCGAGCCTGCCGTCGTCGGTGGCGACCCGGCCGTCGCGGCCGTTCTCGGCGGTGGCGACGGCGGTGTACAGGACGTCGGACTGCTGGATCTCCGGCATGCGGTTGTCTTCCTCCTCGGTCCACCGCGACTCGCGCCCACGATCGACGGCGGGATTCGGAAAGAAGTTATCGCATGCCGGAAGTCCAGCACAGGGTCACAGCTTGACGATCATCTTTCCGGTGTTGTCGCCGCGCAGGACGCCGAGGAACGCCTCCAGGTTGTTCTCGATCCCCTCGACGACCGTCTCGCGGTACTTGAGCTGCCCGGACGCCACCCACGGGCCGACCTCGGAGACGAACTGGGGCTGGAGGTCGTAGTGGTCGCCGACCAGGAAGCCCTCGATGCGGCCGCGGGTCTGGATCAGGCGGGCGAGGTTGCGCGGGCCGGGGGCCGCCTCGGTGTTGTTGTAGACGGAGATCATGCCGCAGACCGCGATCCGGCCACCCTGGTTCAGGGAGCCGATGGCGGCCTCCAGGTGGTCGCCGCCGACGTTGTCGAAGTAGATGTCGACGCCGTCCGGGGCCGCCTCGCGCAGCTGGTCGCTGACCTTGCCGTTCTTGTAGTTGAAGGCAGCGTCGAAGCCGTACTCCTCGACGAGCAGCTTGACCTTCTCGTCGGAGCCGGCCGAGCCGATGACCCGGGAGGCGCCCTTGAGCTTGGCGATCTGACCGACCTGGCTGCCGACGGCACCCGCGGCGCCGGAGACGAAGACCGAGTCGCCCTCCTTGAAGGAGGCGGCGCGCAGCAGGCCGGCGTAGGCGGTGAGGCCGGTCATGCCGAGGACGCCAAGGTAGGTGGACAGGGGCGCGGCGTCGGCGTCGACCTTGACGGCCTGCTGGGCGTCGAAGGTGGCGTACTCGCGCCAGCCGCCGAAGTGCAGGACGTGGTCGCCTACGGCGACGCCCTCGGCGTTGGAGGCGATGACCTCACCGACCGCGCCGCCCTGCATGGCCTTGTTCAGCTCGAAGGGGGCGGTGTACGACTTCGCGGCGCTCATGCGGCCGCGCATGTACGGGTCGACCGAGAGGTACTTGTTCCGCACCAGGACCTGTCCCTCACCGGGCTGCCGGACCTCCGCCTCGACCAGGGCGAAGTCCTCGGGCTTGGGCCAGCCGACGGGACGGCTGAGCAGGTGCCATTCGCGGTTGATCATGACAGAGCCTTTCGGGTTCACTTCAGTGCGATTTACTTCAGTACCTGAAACAACCATGCCTCTGAATATTTCAGGTTGTCAAGTAACGGGGTACGCTGGAGGGCATGTCCACTCCTCACAAGACCCGGCCCGACCCGCTGACCATGGAAGTCGTGGAGCTCATCGGGGACGTGGTGGCCCGCTTCCACTCGGACTACGAGGACGCGGCCGCGGAGCACGCCCTCACCGGAGCGCAGGCGCGGCTGCTGAGTCTGCTGTCCCTGGAGCCGCTGCCCATGCGCAAGCTGGCCCAGAAACTGAAGTGTGAGCCGTCCAACGTCACCGGGATCGTGGACCGGCTGGAGGCGCGCGGGCTGGTGGAGCGGCGGCCGGATCCGGCGGACCGGCGGGTGAAGGTGGCGGTGGCGACGGAGGCGGGGCTGGGGGTGGCCCGGTCACTGCGGGAGGGGTTGCGGTTCGCCCGGGAGCCGCTGGCGGGGTTGTCGGCGGGTGAGCGGGAGTCCTTGCGGGACTTCTTGCGGCGGATGCTGGAGGTCTAGCGGCGGCGGGGGTGCGGGGTGCCGTGCGGTGCCGGGTGCGGGTCCGTGGGGGCTGGTCGCGCAGTTCCCCCTGAAAGCGGTGGGTACAGCTGGGCACGCTCCGACTGCACCCACCCAGGGGCGCGGGGAACTGCGCGACCAGGCTCCACCGGGCCGCGGCCGAAGGACTCGGCTAGGTGCACCACCACAGGAAGCGTTCGCATTCCGTCGGGGACGGGTCCGGGCTCGGCGCCGGCGTCGTGGGGGCGGCCGTCGGTGCCGAGCCGCCGCCCGTGGCCGTCGCCGTAGCCGTCGGAGTCGACGCACCGGGCGTCTTCGTGGTCGCCGACTGCGCGTCGGGGCTCTTGCTCGCGTCGGCGTCCTCGCTCTTGGACGGGGAGGCCGACGGGGATGTGGAGGCCTTTGACGGGGGGGACGCCGAAGGAACGGTTCCGCTGGAGCCGGTGGCCGTGGACGCCGACTCGCTCGCCTCCGGGGAGGCCCCGCCCTCGGCCGACTCGTCGCCCGCCGCGGCCGGCTTGGGGGAGGATCCCGGGGCGTCCATGCCGAGCTCCGCGAGGCTCAGCCCGCCGGCCGCGAGCACGAAGCCGGCGGCTATGAGCAGGGTCCTGCGGCGGCGCCGGCGGTGGGCGGCGGCTTTGCGATCGCGTCGGCTCGCGCCGGCGGCGGAGGCGTCGGGGCCCTCGTCGTCTGCGTCGTACTCGTCGCCCCCGTCGTAGCCGCCCTGCCCGTCGCCACCCTCGGGGGCGTCGTCGGTGTGGGCGGTGCCGTCGGTGCCGTCGGTGCGCTGCGTGTCCTCGGCGCCCCGGCCCCGCGCGCGCCGCCGCGAGGCCCGACCGGTCGGCTCCGCCGCGTCGGCAGGGGTGCCGCTCGCGGGGTCGCCACCGGCAGCGGAGGGACTGTGCTCGGCGCCAGGGTCGGTCACGGAACCGAGGCCGCCCTCAGAACCCTGCGCCAGGCCGCCAGCGGAACCGTGGCCGGCGCCGGGCCTCTGGCCGGGACCGGGACCCTGACCGGGGCCGGGGCCGGGACCCTGGGCTTGGCCGGCGCCGGGACCTTGGCCTGAGCCGAAGCCCTGGCCGGCGCCGGCACCCTGGCCGAGGCCGCCACCTGAGCCCTGGCCAGGGCCGAACCCCTGGCCTTGGCCAGCGCCGGAGCTCAAGCCGGAGCCAGAACCGGAGCCTCCGCCGACGTGAGCCGAGCCGTGGTCCACCCCGGCCCCGCCGGCCATCGAGGGGCTCGCGTACGGGGCGTCGCCGTGGCCCCCGCCGCCGTAAGAAGAATCACCCTGCGCCCCGTAGGCCGTGCCGCCCTGTCCCCCGCCGTGGACGCCCTCGCCGCCGTAAGCCGCTCCGGCCTCACCACCCCCGGCGTTCCCGCCGTACGAGGCGAAGGCGCGCGGGCCCGTCTCCGTGCTCGGGCTGTACCCGGCAGAACCCTGGGCCCCGTAGCCGCCGCCCGCGTACGCCCCGGCCGTCACCTCATGGGTCGTATACGCGCCCGCGTGGGAGCCGGTGGTGTACTGCGCCTCCGTGCCGTACGTCACGTACGCCGGGGTGGGTGAAGGATTCTGCGGGTGGGCCTGGGCCGGCACGCGCGGGGCGCTCGCGCGCAGGTCTTCGATCGAGGTGCCGCACCCCGGGCAGGCGAGGGCGCCGTTGAGGTGCCGTCGGCACGGGTCGCAGTAGTCCATGTCGCGGGAAGACTAAGTTCCTCTCACGTGGCATTCATAGTCGCACCTGTGAAGGTTGTGTGCTGAACTACCCGTGACGGCGTGGCGAGTTGAGGGTTTCGCCGGGGACCGTTCGGGCATCCTTCCCGATCTCCCCGAAACCGCCTCCGAAAGCCGTGTCGAAAGCAGTGTCGAAACCGTTATGCGTGCGCCCCATTGACACTCCCCTCACCCCCTCCTTACTGTCACGTCAGCATTTCGAACGTATGACGAAATTTCGAACAGCGTCACTGAGCCGACGAAGCAACGAGGGGCAACCGCCGTGCGCATCACCGGAATCAGCACACACGTGGTCGGGACGCCTTGGCGCAACCTGACGTACGTCCTGGTGCACACCGACGACGGCATCACCGGAGTCGGCGAGACCCGGATGCTGGGACACACCGACGCGCTGATCGGCTACCTGCGTGAGGCCGAGGCCAATCACATTCTCGGCTCCGACCCCTTCGCTGTCGAGGACCTCGTCAAGAGGATGAAGTACGGCGACTACGGCCGGGCCGGCGAGATCGTGATGTCCGGAATCGCCGTGATCGAGATGGCCTGCTGGGACATCAAGGGCAAGGCTCTCGGCGTACCGGTCTGGCAGCTCCTCGGCGGCAAGGTCACCGACAAGGTCAAGGCGTACGCCAACGGCTGGTACACCACCGAGCGGACGCCCGAGGCGTACCACAAGGCCGCCCTCGGCGTGATCGAGCGCGGCTACAAGGCGCTCAAGATCGACCCCTTCGGCACCGGCCACTTCGAGCTGGACCACGAGCAGAGCCTGTACGCCGTCTCCCTGATCGAGGCCGTACGGGACGCCATCGGCCCGGACGCCGAGCTGATGCTGGAGATGCACGGCCGGTTCTCGCCGGCGACCGCGGTCCGGCTGGCCAAGGACCTCGCGCCCTTCAAGCCCGCGTGGCTGGAGGAGCCGGTGCCGCCGGAGAACCTGAAGGCGCTGGAGAAGGTCGCCGCCAAGGTCGACATCCCGGTGGCCACCGGTGAGCGGATCCACGACCGCATCGAGTTCCGCGAGCTCTTCGAGAGCCAGGCCGTGGACATCATCCAGCCCGACGTCGGCCACATCGGCGGCATCTGGGAGACCCGGAAGCTGGCCGCCACCGCCGAGACCCACTACATGCTGGTCGCCCCGCACAACGTCGGCGGGCCGGTGCTGACCGCCGCCTCCCTCCAGGTCGGCTTCACCACCCCGAACTTCAAGATCCTGGAGCACTTCAACGACTTCGCCGACGCGGAGATCAAGAAGGTCGTCAAGGGCGCCCCGCAGGTCGTGGACGGCTACTTCCACCTCTCCGACGCGCCCGGTCTCGGGGTCGAGCTGGACGTGGACGCGGCCGCCGAGTTCCCCCAGCAGCAGGCGCGCTTCGACCTGTGGGCCGAGGGCTGGGAGCAGCGCAAGCCGAAGGGCACCCTGTGAGCTCTCAGGTCGTCATCGAGGCGCCCGGCGAGCACCGGCTCGACGAGCACACGCCTCGTGAGCCCGCGGCCGGGGAGGCGCTGGTGCGCGTCCACGCCGTGGGGATCTGCGGCAGCGACCGTGAGGTGTACGAGGGCAACCGGCCCGAGGGATATGTCCGCTATCCCCTCACCCCAGGCCACGAGTGGTCCGGGACGGTCGAGGCGGTGGGTGCGGCGGTGCCTTCGACTCTTGTCGGCCGGAAGGTCGTGGGCGAGGGCTTCCGCAACTGCCAGGTCTGCGAGCGCTGCCACGCGGGTGAGACGACCCTGTGCGTGGCCGGGTACGAGGAGACCGGGTTCACCCAGCCGGGTGCGATGGCCCCCACCCTCACTCTGCCTGCGCGTCTGCTCCATGTGCTGCCCGACAACGCCGACCTCACGGCTGCGGCGCTGCTGGAGCCGGCCGCCTGCATCGCGTCCGCCGTGCTCAAGGTGAACCCCCAGCCCGGCGAGCGGGTGGCCGTGGTGGGGGCCGGCACGCTCGGGATGCTCGCCGTTCAGTTCCTGAAGGCGTACTCGCCGGGCGAGCTGCTCATGGTGGGCACCCGGCCGGACCGGGCGGGGCTTTCGAAAGCTTTCGGCGCCGACGTCTTCCGGACGAAGGACCAGGAGCTCCCCCACGACTTCGACGTCGTCATCGAGACCGCCGGGTCCGCGTCCGCCGCGCGCACCGCGGCCTCGCTGCTCCGGCGCGGCGGACGCCTGGTCCTGACGGGCATCCCGGCACCGGGTGCCGAGGGTCTCGACCCGACGGACCTGGTCGTACGGCAGCTGGAGGTGCGCGCCGTCTTCGGGGCCCCGCCGAACGCGTGGGCGCACGCGGTGCGGGTCTTCGGCGCCGGTGTGCTGAATCTTCTGCCGTTGGTGACGCACGAGCTGCCGCTGGACGAGTTCCCGGAGGCGATCGAGCTGGTCGGGTCCGGCGATCCGATGGTCGGGAAGGTGCTGCTCCGCCCCTAGACGTACGTCGGTACGGGGTGACCTGACCACCCCGTACCGGCGTACCCCACGCCCCGCACGACCTGAGCCGCGAACCTTGTCCGACATATCGAACACGAAGGACAGCACGTGACGACCGACGCATCCGCTCCGGCGGCCCGCAGACCCGGTGAGCCGGCCCTCACCGCGCTCGGCCTGGGTTCGCCCGCCCCCGATCCCGCCGACGCCTCGCCGCACGCCTTCCCCGGCGGCGGCCGGTGGCGCACCGAGATCCCCTCGTGCGAGGGTCCGGAAGCGCTGGCCGTCGTCCTGAAGGAAGCCTCGCGGCTGGACGTGCCGATCCACCGGATCAGCCAGGGCAGTGGCGTGTGGATGCTGACCGACGCCGAGATCACGGAGATGGTCGACGGGACGAACGAGCGGGACATCGAGCTCTGCCTGTTCACCGGTCCACGCGGCACCTGGGACATCGGCGGCTCGGTGCGCACCGACTCGCGCGGCGGGGGTCTGCGGGCCCGCGGACTCGACGCGGTGGCCGGCTGCGTCGAAGACGCCGTCCGGGCAACGGAGTTGGGCGTCAAGTGCCTCCTCGTGGCCGACGAGGGCGTGCTGTGGACCCTGCACCGGGCGCGCACCGCCGGGCTCCTCCCGGCCGACACCACACTGAAGTTGAGCGCGCTCGTGGGGCCGGTCAATCCGGCCGCGTTCGCGGTCTACGAGAACCTGGGCGCCGACTCCATCAACGTGCCCAGCGATCTGACGCTCGATCACCTCACCGAGATCCGGCGGGTGTCGGCCGCTCCGATGGACATGTACATCGAGGCGCCCGACGACCTCGGCGGTTATGTGCGGATGTACGAGGTCGCCGAACTGATCCGGCGCGGCGCACCGCTCTACCTCAAGTTCGGCCTGTCCAAGGCCCCGGGGATCTACCCCTACGGCCACCACCTGCGCGACCTCACCCTGAACACGGCCCGGGAACGGGTGCGGCGGGGGCGGCTCGCCCTGGATCTGCTCGCCCGGCACGGAGCGGACGGCGACATGGCGCCGCTCGGCTCCCGGCTGCCGGGCGCACTGCAACGGTTCGGAACACCCTCATAACGTTCCGGGCAACGCCCCTTCACAAAACACGACGCAGCCACACACAATCCAACACACCTTTTCTCGGTCAGAGCCCGCACCTCCTTGCCAGAGTGTCCTCGCACCACCAGACCGAGCCCGTCCCGACATCAAGGATGATGATCATGCGTACTCGTCGAGCCGCACTCACCGCCATAGCCGGCGCCGCCTCCCTCGCCCTGACCCTCACCGCCTGCGGCCAGGACAGCGAGGGCGGCAGCAAGGAATCCACCGGAAGCGCGAAGGGAGGCACCATCGGCATCGCGATGCCGACCAAGTCCTCCGAGCGCTGGATCGCCGACGGCAACAACGTCGTCAAGAACCTCCAGGCCAAGGGCTACAAGACCAAGCTCGTCTACGGCGAGGACGACCCGGACCAGCAGGTCTCGCAGATCGAGAACCTGATCACGCAGGGCGTCAAGGGCCTGATCGTCGCGGCGATCGACAACAAGTCCCTGAACAACGTGCTCCAGCAGGCCAAGGACGCCAAGATCCCGGTCATCGCCTACGACCGCCTGATCCTCGGCACGCCGAACGTCGACTATTACGCGTCCTTCGACAACACCAAGGTCGGCGAGCTCCAGGCCAACTACATCGTCGACAAGCTCGGCCTGAAGAGCGGCAAGGGCCCCTTCAACATCGAGCTGTTCGCCGGCTCCAACGACGACAACAACACCAAGTACTTCTTCGGTGGCGCGATGAGCGTGCTCCAGCCGTACATCGACAGCAAGAAGCTCGTGGTCAAGTCCGGCCAGACCAAGCTCACCCAGGTCACCACCCTGCGCTGGGACGGCGCCACCGCCCAGAAGCGCATGGAGGACATCCTCACCTCGACCTACACCAGCGGTAAGGTCGACGCGGTCCTGTCGCCGTACGACGGCATCTCCATCGGCATCCTCGCCGCCCTGAAGTCGGACGGCTACGGCAAGGGCAGCAAGCCGATCCCGGTCATCACCGGCCAGGACGCCGAGCTCGCCTCGGTGAAGTCGATCATCGCGGGCCAGCAGACGCAGACCGTCTACAAGGACACCCGCAAGCTCGCCGAGGTCGCCTCGACCATGGTGGACGACGTCCTCAACGGCAAGAAGCCCGAGGTCAACGACACCAAGACGTACGACAACGGCACCAAGGTCATCCCGGCCTACCTGCTCCAGCCGGTGAGCGTCGACAAGACCAACTACACCAAGGAACTGGTCGACACGGGCTACTACAAGGCGAGCGAGCTCAACTAGTCAGCGCTCATCCGTCGGCCCGATTCCCCACTGATTGAAAGGCACGACCATGGCGGGACCCGTCCTGGAAATGCGCTCGATCGTCAAGACCTTTCCCGGCGTCAAAGCGCTGTCGGACGTCACTCTGACCGTCCGTCAGGGCGAGGTCCATGCCATCTGCGGTGAGAACGGCGCCGGGAAGTCCACCTTGATGAAGGTGCTCTCCGGCGTCCATCCGCACGGCACGTACGAGGGCGACATCCTCTTCGAGGGAGAGATCGTCTCCTTCAAGGACATCCGCGCGAGCGAGCAGCACGGCATCGTGATCATCCATCAGGAACTGGCCCTGGTGCCGTTCCTGTCGATCGCGGAGAACATCTTCCTCGGCAACGAACACGCCTCCGGCGGGTTCATCAACTGGAACGAGACGCTGAAGCACGCCACCGAGCTGCTGCGCCGGGTGGGTCTGAGCGACCACCCGGAGACCCGGATCGCCGACATCGGCGTGGGCAAGCAGCAGCTGGTGGAGATCGCCAAGGCGCTCTCGAAGAAGGTGAAGCTGCTGATCCTGGACGAGCCGACCGCGGCTCTGAACGACGAGGACAGCGGCAAACTCCTGGATCTCATCCTGGAGTTGAAGAAGCAGGGCATCACCTCGATCATCATCTCCCACAAGCTCAACGAGATCCGCCGGGTCGCCGACTCGGTCACGATCATCCGCGACGGGAAGTCGATCGAGACCCTGGACGTGAAGGCCCCGGAGACCACCGAGGACCGGATCATCTCGGGCATGGTCGGCCGCGACCTCGACCACCGCTTCCCCGAGCGCACTCCCTACGAGGGCGAGAAGGACGCGGCCCCGGCCCTCGAGATCCGCAACTGGACCGTGCACCACCCGATCGACCAGCAGCGCAAGGTCGTCGACGACGTGTCGATCCATGTGCGGCGCGGGGAGATCGTCGGCATCGCGGGCCTGATGGGCGCGGGGCGCA
Organism: Streptomyces sp. LS-MS-L19; assembly: GCF_058382285.1. NCBI lineage: Bacteria > Bacillati > Actinomycetota > Actinomycetes > Kitasatosporales > Streptomycetaceae > Streptomyces > Streptomyces sp. LS-MS-L19. Next base: position 3,031,614 of record NZ_JBYCLL010000001.1, read on the forward strand.
CCGAACTCGCGATGAGCGTGTTCGGGCGCACCTACGGCCGGCACGCGGGCGGTCAGGTCTTCAAGGACGGCGAGGAGATCCGTACGAAGACCGTCGCGGAGGCGGTCGAGCACGGGATCGCGTACGTCACCGAGGACCGCAAGCACTACGGCCTCAACCTCATCGACAACATCAACCGGAACATCTCGCTGACGGCCCTGAACAAGGTCGCCAAGCGCGGGGTGGTCGACGAGCACGAGGAGCGGAAGGTCGCCGAGCGCTTCCGCAAGTCGATGAACATCAAGGCCCCGACCGTCTTCGAGACGGTGGGCCGGTTGTCCGGCGGCAACCAGCAGAAGGTCGTCCTCAGCAAGTGGATCTTCGCGGGTCCCGAGGTGCTGATCCTGGACGAGCCCACGCGCGGGATCGACGTGGGCGCCAAGTACGAGATCTACACGGTCATCGACCAGCTGGCCGCCGAGGGCAAGGCGGTCGTCTTCATCTCCTCCGAGCTGCCGGAGCTGCTCGGGATGTGCGACCGCATCTACACCATGGCCGCCGGACGGCTCACGGGTGAGGTCCCGCGGGCCGAGGCCACGCAGGAAGTGCTGATGCGCCAGATGACGAAGGACAAAGAGGTAACGCGATGAGCACCGATGTGACGAAGGTTCCGGCCACGGCGCCGCCGGGCAAGGGCGGGGGGTCGTCCTCCGGTGAGGGCCTGCTCCAGCTGATGGTCGGCGGACTGCGCCGCAACATGCGGCAGTACGGCATGCTGATCGCGCTCGGCCTGATCGTCGCGCTGTTCGCGGTGTGGACCGACGGCGACCTGCTGCTGCCGCGCAACGTCTCCAACCTGGTGCTCCAGAACAGCTACATCCTGATCCTCGCGATCGGCATGATGCTGGTGATCATCGCGGGGCACATCGACCTGTCGGTCGGTTCACTGACCGCGTTCGTGGGCGCCTTCGCGGCCGTGCTGACCGTGCAGCACGACGTGGCCTGGCCGATCGCGCTGGTGCTGACCCTGGTGGTGGGCGCGGTCGCGGGCTCGGTGCAGGGCTATCTGATCGCGTATCTCGGCATACCGTCGTTCATCGTGACCCTGGCGGGCATGCTGCTCTTCCGCGGTCTGACGGAGATCCTGCTGGAGGGCCAGACCCTCGGCCCGTTCCCGGACGGTCTGCAGAAGCTCGGCAACGGCTTCCTGCCCGAGGTCGGCCCGGACACCAACTACCACAACCTCACCCTGCTGCTGGGCTTCGCGCTGCTGGCCTTCGTGATCTACCAGGAGGTCCGCGACCGCAAGCGCCAGCAGGAGTTCGCGCTGGACGTGCTGCCCAGGAACGCCTTCCTGCTCAAGCTCGTCGCGATCGCCGCGGCGATCCTCGCGGTCACGATGCTGCTCGCCAGCTACCAGGGCGCGCCGATCATCCTGATCGTCCTGGGCGCGCTGGTGGTCGGCTACGGCTACGTCATGCGCAACGCGGTCTTCGGCCGGCACATCTACGCGATCGGCGGCAACCTGCCGGCCGCGAAGCTGTCCGGCGTCAAGGACAAGAAGGTCACCTTCCTTGTCTTCCTGAACATGGGCGTGCTCGCGGCCCTGGCGGGTCTGGTGGTAGCCGCCCGCCTGAACGCGGCCTCCCCGAAGGCGGGCCTGAACTTCGAACTCGAGGCGATCGCCTCGTCGTTCATCGGTGGCGCGTCCATGAGCGGCGGTGTGGGTACCGTCCTCGGCGCGATCATCGGTGGTCTCGTCCTCGGTGTGCTGAACAACGGTATGAACCTCCTGAGCGTCGGCACCGACTGGCAACAGGTCATCAAGGGCCTCGCCCTGCTGGCCGCGGTCGGGTTCGACGTCTGGAACAAGCGCAAGTCCGGTTCGTAACACATCTCTCGGGCCCCGTCGGAACAACCGGCGGGGCCCGCTTCCTTCACAGGAGCCGCTAGATGGAACTGAACAGACGCACGGTCATCGCGGGTGCCGCGGCCGCGGGCATCGCCGCCACCACCCTCGGAGGCACCGCCGAGGCCGCCGGCAGCAAGAAGCCGACCAAGAAGCTCTTCGGCAAGCTCGCCGACGGCACCAAGGTCTACATCTGGTCGCTGGCCAACGGCGGCACCCGCCTGAAGGTCCTCTCCTGGGGCGGCGTCGTGCAGTCCCTGGAGATCCCGGACCGCAAGGGCCACTACGCCAACGTCTCGGCGGGCTTCGACAACATCGAGGACTACGTCGCCAAGACCCCGTACTTCGGCGCGCTGATCGGGCGTTACGGCAACCGCATCGCCAAGGGCCAGTTCACCCTCGACGGCAAGAGCTACCAGCTCTCCGTCAACGACGGGGTCAACAGCCTGCACGGCGGCACCCAGGGCTTCGACAAGCGGGTGTGGGACGTCGAGCCGTTCACCAAGGGCACGGACGTCGGCCTGCACCTGTACTACACCTCGGTCGACGGCGAGATGGGCTACCCCGGCACCCTCAAGGTGAAGGTGACGTACACCCTCACCCGGCACGGCGACTGGCGGATCGACTACGAGGCCACCACCGACAAGGCCACCGTGGTCAACCTGACCAGCCACGTGTACTGGAACCTGGGCGGCGAGGGCACCGGCACCATCGAGGACCACGAGCTGAAGATCGCCGCCTCCCGCTACACGCCCACCGACTCGGGCCTCATCCCGACCGGTGAGCTGGCGAAGGTCGCGGGCACCCCCTTCGACTTCCGCAAGGGCAAGGCGATCGGCCGGGACATCCGCACCGGGCACCCCCAGCTGGTCACCGCCAAGGGCTTCGACCACAACTGGGTCCTGGACAAGGGCATCACGGCCAAGCCGGAGCACGTGGCGACCCTGCGCGACCCGCACTCGGGCCGTACCCTGAAGATCGCCTCCAACGAGCCCGGGCTGCAGTTCTACTCGGGCAACTTCCTCGACGGCACCCTGGTCGGCCCCTCCGGCCACACGTACCGTCAGGGGGACGCGCTGTGCCTCGAGACGCAGCACTTCCCGGACTCGCCGAACCACCCGTCGTTCCCCTCGACGGTGCTGCGTCCCGGCCAGACGTACAGGACCACGACGATCCACTCGTTCGACGCCTGACCTGGTAAGACGCCGAGTCCGGGACCGGGGTTCCCGAACTCACACTTCTTTCACACCCGTTGAACAGCGCCACGCAGGAATCCGTATGTAAGGGCGGCCCGTGCTCCCCCGCGCGGGCCACCCAATGACGACGGGCCCGGTCGTCCCCGCCGGGCCCGCCCCATACGGAGGTTCCATGGCCGACAACGTCACCTCGTTGTTCCGCAGCACGGCTGCGCACAGCCCGTCCATGGCGGCGCTGGCGCGTGAAGGCGGAGACGGGACGGGGCCGGTGGACTTCTGTATCCCCTGCAATCCCTACTTTCCCACCCCGGCGATGATGGACACCATGGCCGCGCGGCTGAAGGACATCATCACCTACTACCCCAGCAGCGCCGACACGATCACCGCCGAGCTGTGCAACCTGCTCCAACTGCCGCCGCAGGCCGTGGCGATGGGCAACGGCTCGACCGAACTGATCACCTGGATCGACCACCTGCTGGTCCGCGAGTCCCTCGCCGTCCCCGTCCCCACCTTCGGCCGCTGGACCGACCAGCCGATGGAGACCGGCAAGCGGGTCGACATGTTCCCGCTCCAGGAGTCCAGCGGATTCGCCCTGGACCTCGCGCAGTACGCCGAGTTCATACGCACCCGGGGCACGCGGGTCGCGGTCATCTGCAACCCGAACAACCCCGACGGCGGCTTCCTGCACAAGCACGCGCTCGTGCAGTTCATGGACGCCATGGCCGACCTGGACCTCATCGTCATCGACGAGTCCTTCCTGGAGTTCGCGGACGCCGAGCAGGAGCCGAGCGTCGTCCAGGAGGCGATGATCCGGCCGAACGTCATCGTGCTGCGCAGCCTCGGCAAGAACTTCGGCCTGCACGGCATCCGCTTCGGCTACATGGTCGCCAACCCCTCCCTCGCCGGCCGGGTCCGCTCGATGCTGCCGAAGTGGAACCTCAACGCCTTCGCCGAGTACGTGGTGTTCATGCTCAAGGAGCACGGCGCCGAGTACGCGCAGAGCCTCCACCAGGTCCGCCGGGACCGCCTCGACATGGCGAGCCAGCTCGCCCAGCTGCCCGGCCTGACCGTCTACCCCTCGCAGGGGAACTTCCTCTTCGTGCGCCTGCCGGTCGGCGCCGAGGGCACCGTGGTCCGGGACCGGATGCTCACCGAGCACCGCATCCTCGTCCGCGAGTGCGGCAACAAGATCGGATCCTCCAGCCGCTTCCTGCGGCTCGTGGTGCGCCCCCAGGTGGACGTGCGTCGCCTGGTGTCCGGCCTGGAACAGGTGCTCTACGGGACCAGGAGGGGAGCCGCCGTGCCCGAGCTCGCTCAAGGGACCAGCTACAGCTCGGGTACGGCGGCAGTGGACCGGCTGGTAGGCCAGACCAACGGGGCCGGTCTCCAGGGACTCGCCGCGATGGCCTCCGGCGGTTCGGCGGCGGGGGTCGGCATGCCGATGCCGGTCGCCCAGCCGGCGGCGGTGGCCGCGGCGGCGCCGATGGGGGCGGTCGGCTCGATGGGTACGGTGGGCTCGATGGGGGCGGTCGGCTCGATGGGTGCGGCCGCTTCGATGGAGTCGCCCGGGTCCATGGGGGCGGGGGTGCCGATGCCGGCCCAGATGCCGGCTCCCGCTCCGGCCCCGATGCAGGCGCCCGCCCCGATGCCGGCCCCGGCTCCGGTGCCCGCGCCCGTGCCCGTTCCCGCCCCGCCGGCTCCCGCGCCCTTCGGGCCGACTCCGCCGGGGGTCCCGGCCCGTGGCGGGCTCACCGCGGCACAGGTCCGCGGAATGACGGCACCGGCACCGGGAGCTCCACAGGAACTCTCCCAGGCCCCGGCCACGGGCTGGCCCAACGCGCAGAGCTGGCCGAATGCGGCGGGGATGGGACAGGCGGGCTAGGACACGGCACCGCTGCCGGTCAATCGCCGGTCACGACATTCGAGTTGCACCCGACACCTCCGGGGCGCCGAGAGCCGGCCGGCGCGGTCGCGGTGCCGCGCCGTGCGGCGGCTCTCCGACAGCCGCCGCGGGCCGGCCGCCGCTCACGACCGCCCGCGCGAGCGGCATCGGGCGCTCCCCGGAAGGGCGCGGACGACGCCGCCGTGTCACGCGATGCGCTGGCTCAGCCCTTCACACCGCGGCCTGCTGTTCGCCGCCGCAGTTGGGGCAGAAGAGAGCCTCTCGGGGCCGCCGGTGTCCGCACCGGTGGCAGTAGGCACCGTTCGGAGGCGGTGAACCGGCGAGTCGGTGCAGGCGGTTCAGGGTCAGTTCGGCCACCTTGATCGCCTCGTCGTCCAGCCCGGCCTGGTTGACGAGCCCCCAGACCTGGGTCAGCAACACCGGCCAGGTGACGAGCATGGCGATCATGAACGGCACCGCCTGCTTCCCGAAGATCCCGACGCCGGCGCGGACCAGGGTGCCGGTCGGCTGCGGCAAGATCTCGATCTTGAGGGCCGTACGCAGACCGAGCGCCTTCTTGAAGACGCCCCCTTTGGTGATGTCGATCTCGTGACCGCCGTCAGGCACCGCGACGCGGACCGTGTCGTAGCCCCGCTCCTTGAAGTGGGCGGTGACGTCGTCCGCCACCTCCATGAGGTCGGGAACCGTGACGGGGATCAGCTTCTCGCTGCTGAAGGCGCTCATGAGCCCGCCCCCGCCCCGGCCGTCGCCCCGAGTCCGGTCCCGCACTTCTGGCAGAACAGCCAGTCGGCCCGCGCCGGCTCACCGCAGTGGCCGCAGACCGCCGGGCCGGTGCGCTGAGCGAGCGCCCGGAGCTGCCGGTAGGCCTCGGACTCGGCCCAGCGCTGCACCTCACGGAACCGAAGTGCCGCGTTCGGGTGGGTGCCTTCCCTGTCCAGGTGGCGCATGAGGTACCGGTCCAGCTTCTTCTCCCCCATCACCGCGTCGAGTTCGTCGGCCTGGGCGGCGAACGCCGCGTAGCTGATCTGGTCCTTCGGCATGGTGTGGGGCATGCCGTGGAGGTGGAAGAGCGCCTGCTGGAGCTCGCGCGGGCCGCCCATGAACATGACCGCCGCCCGGTCGGCGGTCAGCTCGCTCTTGCGGTACCAGTCCAGCAGGGCCGCCTTCAGCGGTTCGGAGAACAGGCTGACGGCCGTACCGAACCTCCCCCCGAGGGTCTCCACCCCGCTGAACACCGTCATCGCCATCTGGCGGTAGAGAACGTGCTCGGCGAGGATGTGCCCGCACTCGTGGGCCAGCACCGCCTGGATCTCCTCCGGAGGCAGGGCGCTGAGCAGCTCGGTCTGGAGAACCACGCAGGGGCGCGAGTGGCCCAGCGTCATCGCGTTGGCCGCTCCGGCGGCCAGATACAGCTCGGGCTGCTCGATGCCGAAGGCCTCACAGATCGGCGGCAGCAGCCGGTAGTAGTCCGGCGCCTGGTCGGGGCCCAGACGGATCGCGTTGGACAGCAGCAGCGCCCGGTCGCGGCGGTCCGCGATCACACTGCGGTACTTCTTCGCCGCGAGCTGGAGCCCCGGAATCTTCTCCAGCTGCTGCCGGGCGGCGAGATCGAGCGGATGGAGAATGTCATGGATGTCGAAGGACGCGAACGCCACCGTACCCCCCTGGTCGTGCGGGCCTTGTCCTCGATGGTGCAAGGCCAGGGGTGAATGGTGGCGCAGCGACCTACGCGGCCGAAGGCACTTCGCACGCCGATCGCCCCGAGGTGTACCGGAGATCAGCCGGTGACGGTTCGTCGGGTACGGCAATGAGCGGACGGCACCTCAGTACGCGACCGGCCAACCCGTGCTCCAGTTCAGCAGGTTGATGCCGAGCTTGGGAGTGCCGTTGTCGTTGCCGTCGTAGTAGTGGTAGACGATCAGGTCGCCGTCGGAGTCGTTCATGATCGACTGGCCGCCGGGGCCGATGTAGCGGCCGTGGGACTCCAGGACCGGGGTGCCGCCGTTGTTCATCATCGAGACGCCGTTCTTGTCGACGTACGGCCCGGTGACGCTGGTGGCGCGGCCGACCTTGACCTTGTAGGTCGAACTGGTGCCGGCGCAGCAGGTGTCGTAGGAGGCGAAGAGGTAGTAGTAGCCGCCCCGCTTCACGATGTACGGCGCCTCGACGGCCTTGGTCCCGGTGGGGCGGGAGGCGATCGAGTAGCGGGTGGTGTTGGTGGAGAGCTGCTTGCCGGTGGCCGGGTTGATCTGGATCATCTTCAGGCCGGTCCACCAACTGCCGAAGGACAGCCACCACTTGCCGTCGCCGTCGACGAAGAGGTTCGGGTCGATGGCGTTGTAGTCGCTGGAGGTGGTGGAGGTGTACACGGTGCCCTGGTCGGTCCAGGAGCCGGGCAGGCCGGTGCTCGAAGTCGCCAGCCCTATAGCGGACTTGTTGGATCCGAAGGTCGAGACGGCGTAGTACATCAGGTACTTGCCGCCCTGGTACGAGATGTCGGGCGCCCAGGCCTCGGTCGCGTACGTCGACCACCAGCCCGGCTTGGTGGCGAAGGCGTCGCCGCCTGCCGTGAACGCGATCCGGTCGGTGGAGGTGCGGTAGCCGAGGCCGCCGCCGGTGCCGTAGAGGAGGTAACGGCCCGCCGACGTACGGATCATGGTGGGGTCGTGGATGGTGGTGGCACCGGTGACGGTCCCGGGGTTGGGGTAGGCCGACGCCGTGCTCGGAACCAGGGCCAGAAAGAAGGCTGCGGGTATCGCCAGAAAGGACATGCGGCGCACGCGGACGCTCCTTGAGTGGGGGGATGTTCGACATGTCGATCACCGATCAGAGCTTCGGACGGGACCGTAGAATCGAACACCTTGCGCGTCAAGAGCCACGTCAAGAGCCACGGGGGCGAGATGGCCGAGGTGCATGTGACGGTGTGGGACGACCAGGTCGAGGACGGAGCGGACACTCCGGCGCTCTTCGTCCACAACATCTTCACCTGGGGGGACGACCCCGAGTACGGCTTCGCCGGTCAGCGTCCCCTGGCGGCGGACAGACGCCTGCTCCTGATGGACCGCCGGGGGTACGGCGACAGCCCGGACACCGCGCGCGGCGACTTCGAGGTGGACGCCGGGGACGTCGTGGCGCTGCTCGGCGATGGCGCGCATCTCGTCGGGCACGGCAACGGCGGTGTCGTCGCACTCCTCGCCGCCGCACGGCGACCCGACCTGGTGCGTTCCCTGGCCCTGATCCAGCCCTCCGCGTTCACGGCGGCCGCGGACCGTCCGGCGGTCGCCGACCTTCTGCATCGGGTCCGCGAGGGCGTCCCGGCTACCCCGGACGACCTCACGCCCGGGGACTTTCTGCGGGCGTCCACGGAGGGCATCGGGCTGCCGGTGCCGGAGCCGACTCCGCGTCGGCTGCGGGCCGTCGGCACATCGATGCGGGAGCGGCCGATCTGGGAGGCGGAGATCCCGCTGGAGGCGATCCGGAGCGCGGATGTGCCGGTTCTGGTGCTCTGCGGGACCTGGGAGGACGCGCCGACGGCGTACCGCGAGCACGTGGGGGTGCCCCTCATGGAGGTGGCGGAGTCCCTCACGGACTCCCTCGGGGCCCGCCTCGTCCGGGTGCCCGGGTACTACCCGCACACCCAGCGGCCCGCCCAAGTCAACGCGGCCCTGCGGGTGTTCTGGGACTACCCGGCATGAGGTGCTTACGGCTCAGGCGACCTGTTCGAAGACCATCGACCACCAGCTGTCCGGCTGGGCGAAGGCGTACGGGTCGCGGGACTTGAGGTAGTCGACGAGTTTGTCGGTGTAGGGGGCGCGGTCCTGGGGGGCGGCGTGTTCCAGGTGCTTGGTGCGCAGGGCGAAGCGGTACAGGAACTCGACGAGGTCGGCCAGGGTGCGGTTGGCGATCTCGGCGCGGGGCTCCTCGTCGAAGGAGATGAGGATGACGTAGCCGCGGTCCAGGTCGAGGCAGTAACGCAGCGCGGGGTCGTCGGTCGGGCCGCCCAGGACCAGGATGTGGGTCTCCTCGCCGCCCGCGGCGACCGGCACCACGGTGAACGGGTCGGGGCCCTCGTCGGCGGTGTCGAGGGTGAACAGGACGTCCACGAACGTCGGCACACCGACCTCGCACAGCACCTCGGCGTCGGCCTCGGACAGTCCGTGCTCCTCGGCGACGGCACGGTCCAGCGTGACCACGCGGTCCGCGCCGAACAGCTCCGTCATCTCGTCATGGGTGGCCATGCGTCCCCTTCTCCCCTTTCGTCCCGCGTCGGCTTTCGTCCCGCGTCAGCCGCTGAGGCCGGCTCGGCGCAGCAGCTTCAGCCAGTCGTCGTGCTCCACCAGCTCGTCGTCGACCAGGGCGAGCCGCTGGTACTCGGCGGGATCGGCCAGCCGGTCCAGGAAGAACTCCTCGATCCCGGACGCCAGCCGCTCGAAGCGCTCCGCGTCGACCCAGTCCGGGCCCGCCTCCGGGGCGCCGAGGACGCCCCCGCCCGCGCGGTCGAGGAAGACCGGGGCCTCCTGGACCATCCCGACACAGTAGAGCTTGTCCGGGGACAGCGGCAGCGGGGAGTCGACCACCGGCTCGCAGTAGAACTGGTGCTCCTCGGCCTCCTCCAGGCCGAAGAGCTGCACGGACGGCCCGCAGCTCGCGCCGTCCAGCACCCGGCAGAAGTCCAGGTACGCGCGCGGCACCCCGTCCGCCGCCGCCTCGGCTGCCGTCGCCTCGTCGAGCGTCCCGCCGAGCGTGGACCCGAGCAGGTCCGTGCTGCCCGCCAGCGCCGTCCGCAGGGCGTCCACCGTCCCGGTCAGACGGGACGGTCCCGGGCTCCCGCTAGTCATCTGGCCACCACTTGATGTCGATGTTGATCGGATTGCCGTCCGGAAGATCCTTGATCTGCGGACGTATCTGCTGCGTGCCGATGTCGAAGTTCGTCATCCGGTCGAGCATCCGCAGGTTACGCCACGCGTCCGGCCCACCGGTCTGGAGCTCGTTGACGTGGTCGGGTTGCATTTTACGGGCGGCCACCGCGGCCTCTTCGGCGAAGTCGGGGTCGTCCTTGTGGTTCCGGCGGATCAGGGCTTCCAGCGCGCCCTTGTAGTCCGAGGTGATCTTCTTGTCCCGGTAGTCCTCGGTCTTGCCCTTGAACTTGAAGAGCTTGCCCTCCTCACCCAGCCGCTGGAGGGCCCGCGCCTTGCGCTCGAAGGCCTGCTTGGGCATCCCGGGCTTCCACTCCAGGGTGACGGTGTGCGCGTCCTTGGTGGTGTCGGGGCGGTCCTTGCCGATCCCGCCGCCGTCCCGTACGGCGTCCTGGTCGCGCGAGCGCTTGACGATGCTCTGGAGCATCGTCTCGATGTTCTTGTCGTTGCGCGCGTGGTTGTCGCCCATCGCGCGCACGCCCTTGGACACGTCCTGGAGGTGCTTGTGGAGCTGGTCCTCGGCCTCCTCGATGGCCTTGAGGATCTTCTCCGCCCCGGTCTCGACGGCCGCGGCGAGCGCTCCCTTGCCGCGGGTGCGGTTCAACCCGGCCCGGCTGCGGCGCAGATGGGGGCGGGCGCCGGACTCGTGCTCGTCGGCCTGGGAGGTGATCCGGTCGGCGAGCCGGTCGTGCAGGTCCTTGTCGCTGCGTACGGTGTCGCTCACGCGGCGCCGCCCTTCTGGGTGAAGGTCCCCGTGGTGCCGTCGAGCCCTTCCTGGAATCCCTCGGTGCCCGCGCGCAGGGTCTTGCCGGGGCTGTAACCGTCCTGGAGGCCCACGGCGTTGGCGCCGAGCTGGAGGACGAGGTCGGTGGCCATGTTGCCGAGCGCGGAGTAGACCGGCCCCATGGCGACGGACATCAGCTCCTCCACAAGAAGCTGCTCCGCCTCCTTCAGCAGCCGCCGCACGATGAGCCGGGTGGCCTGGGTGGCACCGAGCGCGCCGACCTCGGAGAGCCCGAGGGTGAAGGGCGCGGCGGCCTGGGCGGCGATGATCTCGGCGGCGAGGATGCCGAGTTGGACGATCGCGGCCACCTTGGCGCCGGCCACGGCGACGGCGGCCCCGTCGAGGGCCATGGCCCCGAGGTCGGCGGCCTCACCGAGACGTTCCAGGTGTACGTCGCTGACCTTGCCCCAGTGTTGCTGGAAGGCGGCGGTCGCGATGCCCTCGTTGCCCTCCAGGAACTCCCGGACAATGCCCGCCGTGGCGTCCTTGCCGGCCCGCAGCTGCGAGGCGAACGAGCGCAGGCCGTCGGCCATGTCGCGGTAGTCGTCCTCGTCGACGTTGGGCCACTCGACGCCGATGAGGTCCAGCACCCAGGCCGCCTCGTCGGGCAGCACGACCCCCATGCGCGTTCCCCCTTTGTCTTGGCAGGACCATTTCAGGTCACGCTGACGACGGCCGAACTGTACTACGGGGACGGGGATTTGCTGCCGTTACGGGAGGGAGAGGGGGGTTGTCGACGGGGGCCGGGGTGTCAAGTGCCGCTGGCGGGAAGGAGGTTCAGCGAGGTCCGAAGCGGTTGCGGGGCGGGTCGCCGCGGAGCGGATCCGGGCCGCGGAGACCGTGCGTACTGCCCAACCCGCCGTGCGTCCCGCTCAACCCGGCGTGCGTCCCGCCCAACCCACCGTGCGCGGCGGGCCGTTCCGCACTCGCCCCGTCCTGCTGCTGCCGCCCCTCCGGCCCCGTCTCCTCCTCGCGTTCCCGCTCGGCGTCACGGGCCCGCTGCCACTCCCCGAAGCGGGCGCCGGCCTCCCGGGCCTCGGCGTCGGACCGCAGCTCCCCGGCCCGCCGGACCTTGTCCGCGCCGGAGAACAGGGCGGCGGTGTACTCCGGGTCGGTGAAGGCCTGTTCGGCGGAGAGACGACCGCGCAGCACGCCGTTCGCCATGTCCCGCAGCTTCGGATCGGGCCCGGTGCTCAGGGTGCGCAGTGCGCGGAGCAGGCTGCGGGCCCGCTCCTCGTCCTTCGCGACACCCAGCAACTCCCCCTGGTCCACCTCACGTCCGTCCGACACCCGAACCTCCCCCTTCCGTACGCCGGCCGCCCCAGTATCCAACAGCCCCGCGTGTCCCGGGAGTCGGACGCGGCTACGCCCGCCAGGACGGGAGCGCGTCCCGCATGGCCTTCGCGGTGGCCGCCGGGTCGTAACCGTCGGGAACGCCCTCGACGAGGATGATGTCGCCCTGGATGTGGCGCGAACGCAGCGGTGCGATCTCCTGATACGCGTCGGACTCCCACCAGGCCCGCGCCGCACCGATCCCGGGAAACCCGATCACCACGACATGCCCGGGCCAGTCGCCCTCCCGCACCTCGTGCCGGGTCCCGTGCACGAGGAAGCGCCCACCGTACGGCTCGAAGGTCCCGGTGATCCGCTCGATGTACTCGGCGACCTCGGGGTGGGGGGTGGCCTCCCGGAGGTGGGCTATGGCGTACGCGGTCATGGTGTCCTCCCGGTTGGTCGGTCGCGCTGGGTACGGGGAGGAGCCTGGCAGGTGGGGCGGGGTGGGGGCGATTACCTCAGATGTAAGGGGACCGGGACGGCGAGGGGTCCGGGTCCGGCGTTCTTACGCGGGTCTGCACGGCCCCATGGAGCTGCTGGAGACCCCGGGGAACAGGTGGTTCGCCTACTCGGAGGCGCCGGTGGCGACTGCGTAGAGCTCGCCACCTCCTCGCCCACCTCACAGGTGACCCGGGCGCAGGAGCCTGACGGCGCCCGCGCCGGTTCACCCGGTCGTCACCTCTCAGGCCCGAAGTCCGCTTCCAGCCGCTCCTTCCACCCCGAGTCCGCCAGTCCCGCACCCACCAGCACGTCCCGCCAGTCCTCCTTGGCCAGCTGGACGGCGTCGAGCAGGCGGTCCACCCGGCCCTGGCCGCAGAGCAGCGTCGCCGCGGCGATGCGCTCCTTGTCCTCCTGGTCGCCCCGGTCGGTCAGGTGGTTGACCAGCTCGGTGAGGAGATCCCCCACCACCTCACCCTCCCGGCCGGGAAAGTCCTCCGCGATGCGCCGTTCGACCCGCACGGTAAGCCCCATTTACCCTCCTTGTCGGCATACGCCCCGGTACGGTATCGCGCCCACCCCTCCCGACAGCGCAACCTGTCTCGCAAGAAACTTGACCACCCCTCTTTTTGCCGAACTGACAGCCCATCAACAGCAAGCCCTCCTACGGTGCCGTGTTCATGACAGAAACCCCCGCGAACGAGACCCCCATCGGCCGCCGGACCCTCCTCGTCGCCACCGGCGCCACCGCGGCGACCCTCGCCGTCGGCGCCGCCGCGACCGACACCGGCGCCGAACCCCAGGCGTCCCCCCACACCGCCCCCGTCGCCGCCGCGGCCGTCTGCACCCTCACCAAGGAGATGACCGAAGGCCCCTACTACCTCGACGGCCAGTACGTCCGCGCCGACATCACCGAGGGCAAGACCGGCTTCCCGCTCAAGCTCGCCCTCACGGTGGTCGACGACGACACCTGCGCCACGATCAGCAACGCCCTCGTCGAGATCTGGCACTGCGACGCGCTCGGCGAGTACTCGGGCTACGTCGGCAACAACGGCCACGACGAACCCGACAGCGGCACCTTCCTGCGCGGCGGCGTGCTCACGAACTCCAGCGGCGTCGCCGACATCACCACGGTCTACCCGGGTTGGTACGTGGGCCGCTGCGTCCACATCCACGTCAAGGTGCACGTCGGCGTCACCCTCACCGCCGACGGCTCCTTCACCGGCGGCACCGAACTCCACACCGGCCAGCTCTTCTTCGACGAGACGGTCACCGCCAGGGTCGGCGCGCTCTCGCCGTACTCGGCCAACAGGGTCACCCGCACCACCCTCGCCCGGGACTCGATCTACGACGACGGCGGCGCCGCGTCCGGCCTCCTGACCCTGACCGCCCTGGGCAGCTCCCCCTCCGCCGGGTACTCCGGCACCCTGACCCTCGGCGTCGAGAAGTGACCCAGGCACCCCCGTCCCCGTGACCGACCGAGCCGCCCGCCACCCCGAGGAGGTGGCGGGCGGCCCCGGTCTCACCGACCGCCGGTCACTTGCCGGGGCACTCCTTCCACGCCATGTGGTAGATGGTGCTGATGTCGCCGTCCGTCGAGTCCATGGTCATGAAGCTGACCTTGGACGGCGAGGAGGAGCCGGCGTTGACCCGGATCTCGGTGTTGATGTTGAAGTTGCGCTGGACCCCGCAGGGAGCCCAGACCAGCTGGGCCCAGTCGGTGGTGTCGGTCGCCTGCCAGTTGTCGTTGAGGGCGCCGGTGAAGTTGTGGGTCTTGAAGGCCGTCTGCGAGGAGCCCTGGAAGTAGTACGAGGCTCTCTGGACCGCGCTCGCGCCGGACTGGAGCGAGGCGAAGCCGCGGTAGTCCGCGCTGGCGATGGCGTACGTGAAGCCCTGCGGGACGTGGACGATCAGGTTGAGCTGGCAGTTCTTGCGGAACGCCGTGGGGTCGGAGTTGCCGCCGACCTGGGCGAGGTAGTCGCTGTAGGTCACCGTGAACGCGGTGTTGTCCTCGGAGACCGCGACGGCCGCCGTGCCCGCGGGACAGCCGGAGCCGTTCACCGTGGCGACGTTGATGACGATCTTGTCCGGCGGCGGGTCGACGAACCCGCCGGACGGGTTGTGCGCGGGCATCGCCGCGGTGACGAGAGCGGCTACGGCGCCGCCCAGGAGCAGTCCACTTGCCATGGGGGGTCTCTCCTCTGCGCTGTACGCGCTGAATGTTGAAGCGTGGAGAACCTGTGTGGTTTCTGTGAAGCACCGCGGCGAGGGAATCGTAGGGAGCACGTCATGGGCATGCCAGAGCGAACTCCGGCCATTCCCACGATGGCCGAACGCACGTGTAAATGGCTGGAGTTGATCGCGTCGACGCGGCCGCGCGCTACGGGTTCTCCCAGGCCGCCGGTTCCGCCGCGAGGCGCTGTACCGGCTCGGGCAGCGCGTCGCCCGCGATGTCGGCGATGGTGACGCCCTCCAGGATCTTGCGGACGTTGGCGCGCAGGGCGATCCACAGCGGGAGCAGCGGCTGGGCGGAGCCCGTGTACTCCAGACCGGTGGGGCGCTCGCCGCGCACCGACACGATCGGGCCGTCCACCGTACGGATGACGTCCGCGACGGTGATGGCCGAGGCCTCGCGGGCGAGCCGGTAGCCGCCGCCCCCGCCGCGCCTGCTGTCGACGATCCCGCCCCGCCTGAGGTCGCCGAGGATCCCCTCCAGGAACTTGTGCGGAATGCCCTGGACCGCGGCGATGGCCTCGGCCTTCACCGGTTCGGTGTCCTGCCGCACGGCAAGCTCCAGCACCGCCCGTACCGCGTAGTCCGCCCGCGCAGAGATCCTCATACGACAATTGTGCGCGTCCGGCCGTAGAGAATGGCCACACCACAATGGCCTCACCACTCACAGCCCGGTGGACGGGCCGGGCACGGCACGAGGACAGGCACGACCAGGAGGCGCTCCCTTGGAGCTGAGCAGACGTACATTCAGCGCCCTCGCCGGCACCACGGCGCTCGGCTTCGCGCTGAGCGGCAGTGGTGGGGAGACCACCCGGGCGTACGCCTCCCACAGCGTGCCCACCGGGCCCGCGCCGGGCGCGCCCGCCGCCGACCGGGCCCGCCACCAGGTCGGCTTCGACGAGTACTCACTGCTGGTCGACGGCCGCCGTCTGGTGCTGTGGTCGGGCGAGATGCACCCCTTCCGGCTGCCGAGCCCGTCGCTGTGGCGGGACGTCCTGCAGAAGATGCGCGCCCACGGCTTCAACGCGGTGAGCGTGTACGTGGCCTGGAACTACCACTCCCCCGGCCCCGGCCAGTACGACTTCACCGGGGTCCGCGACCTCGACCTGTTCCTGCGGACGGCCACCGAGACCGGCCTGTACGTGATCCTGCGTCCGGGCCCGTACATCAACGCCGAGGTCGACGGCGGCGGCTTCCCGGGCTGGCTCACGGCGACCGCGGGCCGGGCCCGCACCTCCGACCCGACCTATCTGTCGTACGTCGACGAGTGGCTGACCGAGGTCAACGCGATCGCCGCCCGGCACCTGTTCACCAGGGGCACCGGCACGGTCCTGCTCTACCAGATCGAGAACGAGTACGACGCCTTCACCGACGAGCCCCTCGGCCGGGACTACATGTCCCACCTGTACAAGAAGGTGCGCGGCGACGGGATCGACGTACCCCTGTTCCACAACGACAAGGGCCGGAACGGCTACTGGACGCCCGGGTCCTTCAACACCGGGGGCGAGGAGCACGGTTGGCTGTACGGCTTCGACGGCTACCCGGCGCCCGGTGAAGTGCCGCCGGACTGGGGGCACTTCGGGGAGGGCGGGCTCAAGGGCGGGGCGACGGCCAGTCCCCGTACGCCCGGGTTCGTCCCGGAGTTCGGCGGTGGCTGGTTCGACCCGTGGGGCGGGGCCGCCTTCGACGGCAAGGGGTACGCCGAGGCCCGGTACAGCCGGGACGCGGCCTACGAGCGGCGCTTCCAGCTGACCAACCTCGCCAACGGCATCACCGTGCACAACGTCTACATGACCTTCGGCGGCACCTCGTGGGGCTGGCTGCCCGCGCCGCAGGTCTACACGTCGTACGACTACGGGGCGGCGATCGACGAGGCCCGCCGGCAGACGCCGAAGCTCGCTCCCCAGCACCAGCTCGGCCATCTCCTGCGGACCGTGCCGGACTTCGCCAAGCTGGACCGGGCGGACGCGGTGCGGGCGGCGGACGAGCGGCTGAAGGTGTACCACCTGACCAACCCGGACACCGGCTCCCATGTGTACGTGGTGCGCAACGACACCGACGCGCCGATCACCACGACCGTCCCGGACGCCGGGATCGACGTGGCGTTCACCGTCGCCGCCCATGACGCCCGGCTGCTCACCACGGGCCTCCAACTGGGCGGCCGCAGGCTCAGGTTCGCCACCGC
This sequence comes from Streptomyces sp. LS-MS-L19, assembly GCF_058382285.1. NCBI lineage: Bacteria > Bacillati > Actinomycetota > Actinomycetes > Kitasatosporales > Streptomycetaceae > Streptomyces > Streptomyces sp. LS-MS-L19. Next base: position 3,048,491 of record NZ_JBYCLL010000001.1, read on the forward strand.
GCAGCCGATGATGTGCCTCAAGGTCGGGCGGCTGGACGTGGCCGTGTTCACGGCCCCGCACGGCGAGATGACGCAGGTGCTCCTGGAGTGCCCGGAGGAGCCGCTGGTCACCCGGGGCGACGCGGAACCCGCGTGGAACTACGATCTCGGCGTCCTCAGGGTCACCGTGCCGATGGGCGTCGGCGGCCCGGCCCGGGTGCGGATCGAGGGCGGCGGCAGCGGCGGCGACACCCCGCTGCTGCTGATCTTCGCCGACGACCCGGGTTCGCTGCGCCTGTTCCCGGTGGACACCCCGACCGGTCCGGTCCTCGTGTACGGGCCCTCGCTGGTGCGTGAGGTCACGATGGACGGCGCGACGGCCCACCTGACCGGCGACACCGTCGAGGGCACCGGCATGGAGGTGTGGGGGCCGCGGGGCCTGGGCCGGATCACCTGGAACGGGCGCCCGCTGCGCACCTCGATCACCCCGATGGGCAGCCTGCGCGCCGAGATGCCGCCGGTCCCGGGCCAGCTGCCCATCCCGGCCGTGGGCGAGGTGCGGCTGCCCGCGCTGGGCGGCTGGCGGCGCCGTACCGAGAACTTCGAGGCCCTCCCGGACTACGACGACTCCGGCTGGACACCGGCCGACCGCACCGGCTCGTACAGCACCACCCCGGTCCCCAAGGGCGGGCCGGTGCTGTTCGCCGACGACTACGGCTTCCACTACGGCGACGTCTGGTACCGGGCGCGGCTGACGGACGCGGCGGACCTGGAGTCGGTGTCGCTGGCCTACAGCACCGGCACGCAGGGGCTGCTGATGGCGTGGCTGGACGGGGAGCCGCTGGGCACGCACCGGATGCCGGTGCCGGACAAGTCCACCGCACGGAAGGGGAGTTGGACGGCCACGGCCACCTTCAAGGCGCCACCGCCCGCGGCCTCGGCAGGCTCGCCCCGTGTGCTGTCGGTGCTGGTCCGGCGTATGGCTCATGACATGGACGGGGAGTCGGCCGACTCCCACAAGGTGGCCCGGGGGTTGACGGCGGTCTCGTTCAAGGGCGGCTCCCCCAAGGCGAGTTGGCGGATCCAGGGCGAGACGGCACCGGACCCGGTGCGCGGGCCGCTCAACAACGGCGGGCTGTACGGGGAGCGCAAGGGCTGGCATCTGCCCGGGTTCGGCGAAGAGCACTGGGAGGACACGCAGTTGCCGCGCGCCGACCGGCGCCAGGGGGTCACCTGGTACCGGACGACGTTCCGGCTCGCCGTGGACTCCGGCATCGACGCCTCCGTCGGTCTCGTCCTCGACGACGACCCGAAGCGCGCCTACCGCGTCCAGATCTTCCTCAACGGCTGGAACATGGGTCAGTACGTCAACGACGTGGGCCCACAGCACACCTTCGTCCTGCCCAACGGCATCCTGCGCACCCGGGGCACCAACACCCTTGCCCTGGCGGTCCTTTCGGACGGGACGACGGAGTCCGGCCCCGGGGACGTACGGCTGAGGCTGCTGGGGACGTCGGCCGGGGGTGTACCGGTCACACCGGTGGCATCCCCCGGCCGCTAGCCTGATGTCGTTGAACTTTCGAGCATCGGTACCCGTATCTTCGAGCAGGCGTACTTGGGAAAGGTGACCCGCGATGTCGCTGAGCCCCGGCGATCCGGAGTCCATCGGCGGCTACGCGCTGGTCGACCGGCTCGGCAGCGGTGGCATGGGGGTCGTCTACCTCGGCCGTTCGGACTCCGGGCGGCAGGTGGCGGTCAAGCTGGTGCACCCCGCGTACGCGCTGGACGAGGAGTTCCGCACCCGCTTCCGGCAGGAGGTCGCGGCGGCCCGCCGGGTGAGCGGGGCGTTCACGGCCCCGGTGGTGGACGCGGACCCGGACGCCCCGCAGCCGTGGATGGCGACGCTGTACGTCCCGGGCCGCACCCTCGCGGACATCGTGGCCCAGGACGGACCGCTGCGCGGGGGCGCGCTGCGGGTGCTCGCGCTGGGTCTCGTCGAGGCGCTGCGGGACATCCACCGGGTCGGCATGGTGCACCGGGACCTGAAGCCGAGCAACGTCCTGATGGCCGAGGACGGGCCCCGGGTCATCGACTTCGGCATCTCGTACGCCGTCGACAACGAGGCGCTCACCATGACCGGGCGGCTGATCGGCACCCCGCCCTTCATGTCCCCGGAGCAGTTCGCCGCGCCGCGCGAGGTCACCGGCGCCTCGGACGTCTTCTCGCTGGGCTCCCTGCTGGTCTACGCGGCCACCGGCAACCGCCCCTTCGACGGCAGCAGCCCGTACCTGACGGGCTACCAGGTCATGTACGAGCCACCGGCCCTGGACGGGGTCGCGGAACCGCTGCGGAGCATCGCCGAACGCTGCCTGGACAAGGACCCGGGGGCGCGGCCGGACCTGGGTGAACTGCACGAGCTGCTACGGGCGTTGCCGGACGACACGGGCGCACCGGAAGCGTCGGTCGCATCGGCCCCGTCGGTCGCATCGGGCGCGTCGATCGCGTCGGTCACATCGCCCGTACCGGTGCCGCCCGTGCGCCCGGTGCCGTCCGGCTCCGCGGAGACCCACCACCAGGTCTCCACCACTCCCCCCGACGCCTCCGGCCGGAGGCCCCGGCGCCGCGTCCTCGTCGGACTCGTCGGGCTCGTCGCCGCCCTGGCCGTCACCGGGCTGAGCATCGCGGCGGTGCGGGCCGGGTCGGACAGCGCGAGCCCGTCCCCGGCACCGACCGGACAGACGGCCTCCACCGGACCGGCCTCCACCGCCCCCGTGGCCCCCGCATCCGTGACCCTCCCGCCCGAGCACGTGCCCTGGGACTACCAGATCGGCGGCGCGTACCCCCCGGCGGCGAACGTCCGTGTGGTGAGCCGCAGTTACGAGGACGCCCCCGCTGCCGGGCTCTACAACATCTGCAACATCAACGCCTACCAGGCGGAGTCGGGCGAGGAGCGCGACTGGGACGCCGACCTGCTGCTGCGGGACGCCGACGGGAAGGTCGTCCACGACAAGGACTGGGACGAGGCCGTCCTGGACATCCGTACGGCCGCCAAGCGCGAGCGCATCGCCGCCAAGCTGGACACCTGGATCGACACCTGCGCGGCCAAGGGCTACCGGGCCGTGGAGCCCGACAACTACGACTCCTTCACCCGCTTCCCGTCGTATCTCGAAGCCGGCCAGGCCAAGGCCCTGATGAAGCTGCTGGCGGTCCACGCCCACGCCAAGGGTCTTGCCATCGCGCAGAAGAACACCGCGGAACTGCTCTCCGACCACGCCTCGGTGGGCCTGGACTTCGCCGTCGTGGAGGAGTGCGCGGAGTACGACGAGTGCGGCGAGTTCGCCGACGCCTTCGGCGGCAACGTCCTCGTGGTCGAGTACACCGAGAAGGGCCTGGCCCGAGCGTGCGCCGACTGGGGCGGCACCCTCAGCGTGGTGCGCCGGGACGCGGAGGTCGTGCCCGAGGGCGCCGCCGGTTTCCTGCGCGGAACCTGCTGACGCCCTCGGGGACCCGGTTCAGCCGAGCCGGATCACGTTCCAGGACAGCGGCTCCAGTACGGCGGTGAGGGTGCCGTCCTTCAGCGCGGTGCCCTCGGCCGGGTGCGGGGCGACCCGCTCGGGCTCGTCGAGGGTGTTGCGGGCGTCCGGGTCGGCGTCGGCGAGGACGCTGTGCTCGACGACGTCCGTCAGGTCGAGGCCGCTCAGGGCGACTTCGAGCGGCAGGGGCTCGGTCCGGCTGCGGTTGACGGCGAAGACGGTCACCGTGCCGTCCTCGGCGCGCACCGCGGTGGCGTGCAGCAGGTCGGTCTCGCCGTACTTCTTCGTCTCGTACGTCGGCGAGTCGACCCGTACGTCGAGGACCTCGCCGCGGCCGTGCCTGGAGGCCTGGGCGAACGGGAAGAACGTGGTCTGGCGCCAGGCCGGGCCGCCGGGCTCGGTGAGGATCGGGGCGATCACGTTGACCAGCTGGGCGAGGCAGGCGACGGTGACGCGGTCGGCGTGCCGCAGCAGGGCGATGAGGAGCGAGCCGAAGACGACCGCGTCGAGGACGCTGTAGTTGTCCTCCAGAAGGCGGGGGGCCTCCGCCCAGTCCCGCGTGACGGAGTTCTCGATCTCGTGCCACTCCGACATGTACCAGACGTTCCACTCGTCGAAGGAGAGGTTGATCTTCTTCTTCGACTTCAGCTTGGCGCCGATGTGGTCGGCGGTGGCGACCACGTTCTCGATGAAGGACTCCATGTCGACGGCGGAGGCCAGGAAGGAGTCGAGGTCGCCGTCCTCGGGCTGGTAGTAGGCGTGCAGGGAGATGTGGTCGACGAGGTCGTACGTCTCCTCCAGGACCGTCGCCTCCCAGGCGGCGAAGGTCGGCATGGACTGGCTGGAGGAGCCGCAGGCGACGAGTTCGACGCCCGGGTCGATCTGGCGCATCGCGCGGGCGGTCTCGGCGGCGATCCGGCCGTACTCCTGGGCCGTCTTGTGGCCGGTCTGCCAGGGGCCGTCCATCTCGTTGCCCAGGCACCACAGCCTGATGCCGAAGGGGTCCTTGTCGCCGTGCTCGACCCGGAGGTCGGACAGGGCGGTGCCGGCGGGGTGGTTGGCGTACTCCTGGAGTTCGAGGGCCTCGGCGACGCCCCGGGTGCCGAGGTTGAGGGCCATCATGGGCTCGGCCTGGGGGCCGACCTTCTTCAGGAAGGCGATGTACTCGGACAGGCCGAAGCGGTTGGTCTCGGTGGAGCGCCAGGCGAGGTCGAGGCGGCGGGGGCGGTTCTCGACGGGGCCGACGGAGTCCTCCCACTTGTAGCCGGAGACGAAGTTGCCGCCGGGGTAGCGGATGGTGGTGACGCCGAGTTCGCGGACGAGGTCCAGGACGTCGGTGCGGAGGCCTTCGGCGTCGGCGGTGGGGTGGGTCGGCTCGAAGATGCCGGTGTAGACGCAGCGGCCGAGGTGTTCCACGAAGGAGCCGAACAGGCGGGGGTTGACTTCGCCGATCTTGAAGGCGGGGTCGAGGGTGAAGCGGGCGGGGCTCATGAGCGCCTTTCGGGATGGGTGGTTCTGTCGCGTTGGCGGCTGCGGGTCGTGGGGGTGCTCGCGCAGTTCCCCGCGCCCCTAGAAGACCTCGGGCCAGCCGTTCTTCGTCCAGCCGAGGCGGTTCAGTCCGAGCTTGGGTGTGCCTGAGTCGTCCGCGTCGTAGTAGTGGTAGGCCAGCCAGTCCTGGCCGCGGGTACGGAAGACGGACTCGCCTCCTGTGCCGACGTAACGGCCGTGGCCCGCGAGGAGCAGGTCGCCGCCGCCGTCCAGGAGTGGCTTGCCGGTGCTGTCGGTGTACGGGCCCGTGATCGCCGTTGATCTGCCCACTCTGATCTTGTACGTGGAGTTCACTCCGGCACAACAGGCGTCGTAGGAGGCGAAGAGGTAGTAGTAGCGGCCGTGCTTGACGAGGGACGGGCCCTCCACGGCGTACGGGGCGTCGGGGCGGGTGGCCAGGTGGTGGACGGTGGCTCCGGCTCGCGCCTTGCCGGTGCGCGGGTCGAGCTCGACCATGCGGATGCCGGTCCAGTACGAGCCGAAGGTCATCCACAGCCGGCCGTCCGCCTGGATGATCGACGGATCGATGGCGTTCCAGGAGTCGGTGGTCTCGGAGGTGAAGGCCTTGCCGTGGTCGGTCCAGGTGCCGGGCAGGCCGGACGGGGAGGTGGCCACGCCGATCGCGGAGTGGTTGGTGCCCCAGGAGGAGACGGCGTAGTAGAGCCAGTAACGCCCCGCGCGGTACGAGAGGTCGGGCGCCCAGGGGTCCCCGGTGCCGTTGTACTCGTACCACCAACTCGGCGGCTCCCCGAAGGCGTTGCCCGCGTCGTCCCACTGCCGCAGGTCGCGCGACAGCCGCGCGCCGATCACCCCGCCGGTCGAGTAGGCCACGTACTGCCCGGACTTGAGCCGCAGAACGGTCGGATCATGGATGATCCGCTGCCCGGTGATCGGGAGCGGGTCGGGGTAGGGGGCGTCTGTCTGGGCCGCGGCCGGGAGCGTGGCGGGGGCCGCGGTGCCCGCATGAGCCCGGTCCCCGAGCGGGCCGGCGTCGGCGGTGCCCGCATGAGCCGTGGCCGGCAGCAGGGCCATGACGACGGCGGCCAGGACGGCGACCGTTCCAAGACGCTTCAACTGGGGCTCCCTGTGTCGGTGTCGGTGTCGGTGCCGGTGATGGCCTGCCGAGGCGGCCGGACGCGGCTCGGGCGGCGAGGCCATCGGGCGGTCTTGCAGGGATGGCCGGGGCGGCGAGACCCTCCGGCGGTCCTTGCAGAGGCGGCCGGGACGGCGCGGCCATGCGGCGGCCTGAAGAGACGGCCGGGCAAGCGAGACGCCCCCCGGCCACCTCGAAGGGACAGCTCTGGGCCGTTCTCGCGACGGTTCCGGAGACGCGCCGGGGCGGCCCGCCGGGCAGGCCCAGGTCATGGGCCCGGCGCGCCCCTGGCCAGCAGCCGCCCGCAGGGCCGTCGCTCCAGGCTGCACCGCCACCGCGTCGCGACCGACGACAGAACCCACGCCCTGCCGCGGTCCGTACGCAGCCCGACGGCCGCACCCGGCCCACGCGGCCCGTCGGACTCCGCCCACGGCCCACGCGGCTTCGCCGACAACGCACACGCCGGACCCGGCCCCGCCGGCGCCGCACGCGGTCGGTGTGGTCTCGGTGGCCGTCACTAGGCACATGCTCGGCACTGGGCACACGGCCCTCCACGGGCGGGGCCGGCCGGATGGGCGGGTCACTGGCCGGCCAGGCCCGTGTGGGCCACGCCGGTGACGATCTGGCGTTGGAAGAAGACGAAGACGATGATCAGTGGGAGGCCTGCCATGAGGCCGCCTGCCATGAGTTGGGCCCACTGGATGCCGTAGGAGTTCATGACGGTCGCGATGCCGTTCGGCATGGTCATCGGGTCGGGGTTGTTGGTCACCATGTAGGGCCACAGGAAGTTGTTCCAGGAGGCGATGAAGGTGAAGATGCCGACCGCCGCCAGAGACGGCCTCGCCAGCGGGACCACGATCGTGAAGAAGACCCGCCAGCGGCCCGCGCCGTCGATGAAGGCCGCCTCCTCCAGCTCGCGCGGGATGCCCTGGAAGAACTTGTAGAGGATGTAGACCATCGCGGCCGGGGCGCACTGGGGGAGGATCATGCCCCAGTAGGTGTCGACCATCCCCATCTGCTGGACCGTCGTGAACAGGGGCACGCCGAGGACCGCCGGGGAGACCATCAGGCCCGACATGACCAGCCCCATCAGCACGCCCTTGCCGCGGAACTCCGTGCGGGCGAAGCCGTATCCGGCGAGGGCGCTGACCGTCAGCACGACGGAGGTGACGCAGACCGACACCACCAGGGAGTTGACGAACCAGTTGGTGATGTTGCCGGTCTCCCACAGCGCCTTCCACGCCTGTCCCGTCCAGACCTCCGGCAGCCAGTGCGGCGGTATCTCGGCCGCCTCCGCCTCCGACTTGAGCGAGGTGAACAGCGCGGCCGCGATCGGCGCCACGAACACCGCCGAGACGGCGACACCGATCAGGGTCAGGACGATCTGGCTGGGGGTCCAGGAACTGCGCGGCTTGAGCCGTATCCCGGTGCTGCTCATCGGGCTCCCTCCTCGCGGGTGCGCAGCAGCCACATCCGGGCCAGCGCGACGACCGCGATGATCACGAAGAAGATGATGGACATCGCGGAGGCGTAGCCCACGCGGTAGCTGGTGAAGCCCTGTTCGAGGGTGTACTGGACGAAGGAGCGGGTGGAGAGCTCGGGTCCGGGGCCGAAGTCCATCATCACGACGGCCTGGTCGAACAGCTGGAGCGAGGCGAGCACCTGGAGCGCGATCACCAGCCCGGTGATGTTGCGCAGCATCGGCAGCGTGATGTGGACCATCCGGTGCCAGGCGTTGGCGCCGTCCAGCTTCGCGGCCTCGTACAGGTGGCCGGGGATGCCCTGGAGGGCGGCGAGGTAGAGCAGGAAGCTGAAGCCGACCGTCCACCACAGGGTCTCGATGACGATGGCGATCATCGCGTACGACTTGTCGGTGAGCCAGGGTGTGGTGATCCCGAAGGTCTCGTTGACCAGGCCGATGCCCTGGGTGAACAGCCACTGGAACATGTTGGCGGCGACCGTCGAGGGCAGCAGGAACGGCACGAAGAAGCACAGCCGCCACAGCCACTTCCCGCGCTCGATGTGGTGCGCGAGCATCGCGAGCAGGAAGGCGAGCAAGGTGATGCACGGGACGACCAGCAGCGTGAAGTACGCGCTGTGGCCGAGCGCGTCCCACATCGCCTGGTCGTGCAGGGCCTCGCGGTAGTTGTCGAGGCCGACGAAGTTCGCCCCGTCGCCGGAGATGTTGGCATCGGTGAAGCTGAGGTAGACCCCGCGCAGCAGCGGCCAGACCACGAACAGCGCGAAGAGCACCAGGAAGGGGGCGACGAACCAACCCCCGTGCTGGAAGCCCTGCTTGCGGCGGACGGTCGCCGTCGCGGTCGCGGTCCTGGCGCGTGCGCCCGGGAGAACGGTGTGAGCGCTGGTCGTCATGCGACGGCACCTCCCTGCGCGGCGGTCCTGCCGTCCATCGGGTTCTTCGAGGCGAGCAGCTTGGTGAGGTGCTTCTTCATGGTCTGCGCGACCGACGCCGGCTTGGCGGAGCCCATCGTGGAGGAGACGACGACCGGGCCGAGGTCCTGGGCGAGGACGCCGGTGGAGCCCGCGAACCACACCTTGGGCTCGGTGGCCTGGTGGTCCATGGCGCTGACGTACTCGTTCTGCGGGGTGAGCTTCTTGTACGCGGCGGTGGACAGCGTCGGTGTGTAGGCGGGGATGTGGCCGCCGGCCGCCCACTGGAGGGCGTGCTTGACGACGTAGGCGGCGAGTTCGTGGGCGCCCTCGTCGGTGGCGCCGCCGCGGCCGGCCTGGTGGGGCAGGACGAAGGCGTGGGACTCGGCGTGGGTGGCCTGCCGGCCGAAGACGGGCGGCAGCGGGGTAGCGCCGTAGTCGAGCTTCGCGCCGGAGAAGACCGGCACGGACCAGTTGCCCTCCCAGGTGAAGGGGGCGCCGTTGATGAACTGTTCGCCGGTGGGGGCGCCGGGGATGACGTATCCGTCAGTGACGTGCCTGCGGAGGAACTCCAGGACCTGGGTGGCCTTGTCGGGGTCGAAGAGGACCTCGGTGTTGGCGTCGTCGAACCACTTGCCGCCGAGCTGGGTGTAGAAGGCGACGAAGAACCACCACTGGAAGTTCTGGTCGTTGGTCCACAGACCGATCGTCTGGAGGCCCTTCTTCTGGGCGGACTTGGCCTTCTTCAGGACGTCGAACCACTCGTCGGTGGAGGTGACCGGGATCATCCGGCCGTCGTCGCCGAGCAGGCCCGCCTTGCCGAGCACGTCCTTGCGGTAGAAGCAGAGCTGGACGTGGATGTCGAGCGGGAGGGCGTACAGCTTGCCGTCGATGACCCCGCGCTTCCACAGGGCGGGGTTGTAGTCCTGCTCCCGCACGCCGTACTTGGCGAGCAGGTCGACGTCCCAGGGGTCGAGGAGGCGGCCGGGCGAGAAGCCGGTGACCCGGCCCATGTGCATGACGCCGAGGTCGGGTGCGCGGTTGCCCGCGGCGGCCATGGCGAGCTTGGTGTAGAAGGGGTTGCCCCACTGGAGGGTGGAGTCCTTCACGTCGATGTCCGGGTGGCTGTGCCGGAAGGCGTCCAGCATCGCGATCATGTTGGCGCCGTCGCCGCCGCTGAAGAGGTTCCAGTAGCGCACCCGGGTGTCCGCGCCGGAGGCGAGCGCGTCGGCGCCGGTGCCGAGGGCCGCGAAGCCGAAGCTCGCGGCGACGGTGAGGCCGGCGGCCGCGCCGAGAAGGTGTCTGCGACTCAGGTCGGGTCGTCCCATACCCTGCCCATCTGTTCGAGATCTCGAATTGCGCTCGTAACTTCGAACGGGACCGTAGGCAGGAAGCGCTTTCCAGTCAATGGGGCGTGCAGCAAAATCGGATCGCGTGACGGGACACTTCGGGGCGCGTACTCTCGAACAGCCCGTCCTACGGCGGCGGGAAGGCTCAGGGGGTGGGATGGACATCGCGGGCGCGCGCAGGAGTGCGGCCCGGATCGCCTCGGCGCTACGACGCACCCGTGCGACCTCGGCCATGCGCGATCTGGTCTCCCACCTCACCACCGCGGTCCGGGCCAGACCCCGCCCCCCGGCCGACGTGCCCGAGCTGTGCCGGGCCCTGTGCCAGGAGATGAGCGCCCGCCGCGGCGGCCGCCCCGTCGACCTGCGCTTCGAGCGCTTCCCCGACGAGATCGCGGTCACCGGGCTGTGGGTGGAGTTCCAGGACTTCGACCTCGTCATCGTCGAGGAACGCGCCGAGGCGATGCAGCAGTTGGTCATCCTGGGCCATGAGCTGTGGCATCTGCACGCGGGTCACGCCCATCACCACGCGGCCGCGGCCGACGCCCTCGCGAGCCGGCCCGGCTGGGACTCCGTCGCCCTGACGGTGGCCGCCCGCAACGGCTCCCGGGCCGCGGACGAGGCCGAGGCCGACGACTTCGGGCACCGGCTGGCGGCCGCCTTCCGGCAGGTGGTGACGCAAGGAGGCGGCAGCGCCGGGTCCGACCCGGTCCAGCGGTCGCTCGGCTACCGGGGACGCGGAGGCGGTGCCCTGTGACGTCCCAGCACCTGGCTGAGGGCCCGGCCGCCTTCTTCACCGGCCTGTACATCTCCTTCTGGCTCCCGGGCCTGGTCCTGGGCGCCGCCCTGGCGATCAAGCTGCCCAGCATCGTCAAGCTGTGGCGGGACCCCCTGCTGCGCGCCGTCGGCGGCCTGCTGCTGGTCGCCTGCGCGGTGTTCGTCTTCGCGGCGCCGAGCACCATCGCCTGGCTGAACCGGGTGACCGGCGTCCCGAACATCGCGGCCCCCTGGGTGTACTCCCTGATCACCGCGCTGTCCGCGTCCTGGCTGCTGCTGGTGGTGCACTGGCGCAACGGCCACCCCGACCGCCGCGAGGTGACCCGGCGGGCCACCCGGTGGGTGGTCGGCCTCTACACGGCCGTGGTGGTCGCCCTGTGGGTCCTGTTCGCCTGCGCCGACGTGCCCGTGGAACAGATCAGGAACCTGGACACCTACTACGCCAGTACGCCGTTCATGCGCGAGGAGATCCTCCTCTACCTGATCGTGCACACGGCGGCCTGTCTGATCACCGCCCGGCTCATCTGGACCTGGATCCGCACCGACGGACTCGACGGCTGGCTGCGCTGGGGCCTGAGGTTCATGAGCGTCGGCTACGTCACCAACCTCGCGTTCAGCGCCGCCAAGTTCACCGCCATCGTGGCCCGGTGGACCGGGCACGACCTGGACTGGCTCAACACCAACATCGCGCCGTCCGCCGCCTGCATCGGGGCCACCATGGTCGCGACCGGCGTCATCGTCCCGCACGCCGGGCAGTACCTGCACGAGCGCTGGCTGCTGCGCCGCCGGCGCCGGGAACTGAAGCCGCTGGCCCGGGCGCTGCGGGCCGTCCCGGGCACCCGCGAGCCCCTCTCCCTCCAGGCGACCCCCGAGATCCGCCTGATCCGCCGGGAGACCTACATCCGCGACGCGCTCCTCCAGCTCTCCCGGCACCTCGACGAGGACCTGCGACAACGCTCGTACGACGCCGCCCTCGCGCGCGGCGCCGAGCCCGCCCGGGCCCGGGCCCTCGCCGCCGCCGTGACAATCCTGGAGGCCGTGGAGACCGGGCGGCACACCGCCGACGGCGGCGAGGCGACCGCGCTCGACACCGCCTACCTGCTCCAGGAGATCCACGCCGTCTCCGCGGCGCTGCGCAGTCCCGACGAGATCACGGCGGTGCGCGCCCGCGCGGCCGTCCCGGCAGAGAGCATGTCCACGCATGACTGAACGCCTTTCCCCCGCCAGACTCGCCGTCGTCCTCGGGGGGTCCCACACCGGCATGCTCGCGGCGGCCGCCCTGGCCGGGCTCGCCGACCGGGTCGTCGTCGTGGAGCGCGATGTCCTGCCCACCGGGCCCGTGCCCCGCAAGGGACTTCCGCAGGCCCGCCACGTCCACCAGCTGTGGTCCGGCGGAGCGGTCGCGCTGGAGGAGCTGTTGCCGGGGGTCACCGGGCGCCTGCGGGCGGCGGGGGCGCACCGGCTGCCGGTGACCACGGACATGGTGGCGCTGTCCCCGCAGGGCTGGTTCCGCCGCTGGGCCGAGTCGCACTTCATGCTGCTCTCCAGCAGGGACCTGCTGGACGCCACGGTCCGCGCCCAGGTGCTGACCGACGACCGGATCGAGCTGCTGGAGGGCGCGGAGGTGCTCGGGCTCGACGGCACGGGTGCCGCGGTCACCGGCGTCCGCGTCCGGGTGGCCGGAGCCGAACGCGCCCTGCGCGCCGACCTGGTGATCGACGCGACCGGCCGCGCCTCGCGAACCCCGCACTGGCTGGCCGAGCTCGGCCTGCCCGCCCCCCGCAGCCGTACCGTGGACTCCGGCCTCACCTACGCCAGCCGCCTCTTCCGGGCCCCCGAGGCCGCCCGCGACGGCTTCCCCGTCGTCAACGTCCAGCTCGACCCGCGTTCCGGGCCGGGACGCGGCGGCGTGCTGCTGCCGATCGAGGACGGACAGTGGCTGGTGACCCTGTGCGGCACCCGCGGCGCCGAACCCACCGCCGATGCCGCCGACTTCGCCCGGTACGCCCGCGCGGAGCTGCGCCACCCCGTCATCGCCGACCTCCTCGAACAGGCCGAGCCGCTGACGGACGTGACCCTCACCCGTACGACCGCCAACCGCCGGGTCTTCTACGAGCGGATGCCCGCGTGGCCCGAGAACCTCGTCGTGCTGGGAGACGCCGTCGCCGCGTTCAACCCGGTGTACGGGCACGGCATGTCGGTGGCGGCGCAGGGTGCGGTGGCCCTGCGAGCGCTGGTACGGCGGCACGGCTGGGGCACACCCGGCCTGTCCCGCCGGGTGCAGAAGGCGGTCGCCCGGCCGGTCGGGGCCGCGTGGGATCTTGCGATCGGGCAGGACGTGTTCTACCCGGGCGCCACCGAGGACGGGCCGACGCGGCGGGACCGGCTCGTGTCCGCGTACGTCGACCGGCTGATGTACACGGCCACCGGCAACGGCCGGATCGCCCGCCGGGTCACCGACGTGACGTCGCTGGAGCGGCGGGCGGAGGTGCTGCTGGCGCCTTCCGTGCTGCTGGCGGCGGCGGTGGGGCCGTTGCGGCCGCGGCTGACCGGGCCGCCGTTGACCGCCGAGGAGTTGAAGAGGGCGGGGCTCGAGTAGTCAGCCCGCGAAGGGCTGTTGGGGCACGCCCTTCCCGGCTCCCGGCACCACCAGCAGCGAACCCGCCACCGGATGCGGCGAGTTCAGTCCCACCCGGGCCGTCGTGACGTACAGGTCGGTGAGGTCCGGGCCGCCGAACGCGCAGGCGGTGACGCGCGGGACCGGCAGGGGGATCACCCGGTCCAGGACACCCTCCGGTGTGTAGCGGCGGACGGCCGCCCCGTCCCACAGCGCGACCCAGACGCAGCCGTCGGCGTCGACGGTGAGGCCGTCGGGGAAACCGGCGCCGTCCTCGATCGCGACGAAGGTACGGCGGCCGGTGATCCGCCCGTCCTCGTGGTCGAGGACGTCGACGCGCCGGGTGGGCGAGTCGACGTAGTACATGAGCCGCCCGTCCGGGCTCCACCCGGTGCCGTTGCTGACGGCCACGTCGTCGAGGACGGTGGTGTGGGTGCCGTCGGCGGTGATCCGGGACAGGGTGCCGCCGCCGGGCGCCTCGTCGTAGCGCATGGTGCCGGCCCACAGGGAGCCGTCGGGGGCGACGGCGGCGTCGTTGGCGCGGCGGCCGGGGACGGGCTCGTGGTGGAGCCAGCGGAAGGTGCCGTCGGCGTCGAGTACGGCCACGCCGTCGCGGAGGTTGAGGACGAGACCGCCGCCCGCGCGCGGCTTGACGGCGCCGAGGTGCTGGTCGAGGACGCGGACCGTGCGGCGGCCGGTGGCGGGGTCGTAGGTGTGCAGCCGGGCGCCGAGGATGTCGATCCACAGCAGCCGGTTCCCGGCGGCGTCCCAGGTGGGCCCCTCACCGAGGGCGGCCTCGGCCCGGACGGCGACGTCGTACCTGCTCGGGCGGGTCATGCCAGGCCCCGGTGACCGAGGCGCTCGGAGAGTTCGGCGGCGCCCTTGAGGGCGAGCTGCTCGAGTTCGGCGCGGCGGTCGTCGCTCCAGCGGATCATCGGCACGGAGATGGAGAGCGCGGCGACGACCTGGCCGGTGCGGTCGCGGACCGGGGCGGCCACGCAGGAGACGTCCGGGTTGGACTCCCGGTTCTCGACGGCGATGCCGCGCTGCCGGATCTCGTCCAGGGCCTCGCGCAGGATGCCGGGGTCGGTGATGCTGTTGGGCGTCATGGCGACCAGTGGGACGCCGTCCTGGATACGGGAGGCGAGCTGCGACTCGGGGAGGGAGGCGAGGAGCATCTTGCCGACGGAGGTGCAGTGGGCCGGGAGCCGGCGCCCCGCAGCCGAGACCATCCGCACCGCGTGCGTCGAGTCGACCTTGGCGATGTAGATGACGTCGGTGCCCTCCAGGATCGCCACGTGCACGGTCTCGTCACAGGTCTCGGCGACGGACCGGGCGACCTGCTGCCCCTCGGCGGCGAGGTCGAGCTGCTCGGCGTAGCGGCTGCCGAGCTGGTACGGCCGGACCCCGAGCCGGTAGCGTCCCGGCTGGCCCGGCACCTGGACGATGTACGAACGGGCGGCCAGAGTGGTCACCAGCTCGTGGACCGTGGTGCGGGGCAGCTGGAGCCGGCGCACTATGTCGGGGGCGGAGAGCGTGCCGTCCCCGTCGAGGAAGAGCTCGAGAATGTCGAGAGCCCGGGTCACGGCAGGTACGAGGCGTCCCACAACCGGCCCCCTCTCTATGTTGTCTAAGGCGTCTGCGTTCGATATTTCAACAGACGATCGGCATGACGAACACAGGCTAGCGACAGGCAGTTTCCCCGGGCAATGGGCCTGCGGGGCGTTCACCCCCACTCCGTGTGCGACACGTCACACTGCGTCGCTCAGGCCAGCTCCCCCCGCAGTCGGCGCGCCCGGAGTACCAGTTCCAGTTCGAAGCGGCGGTCCGGGTCGTCTATCTCGTCGCCCCAGAGTTCTCGGATCTGGCGTAAGCGGTAGCGGACCGTCTGGGGGTGGACGCCCAGGCGGGTGGCGACCTCCGGGGCGCCGCCGCGGGTCTCCAGCCAGGCGAGCAGGGTTTCGGCGAGGCGGCGGGCGTGGGTGGGGCCGCAGTGCTGGAGGGGGGACAGACAGCGCAGGGCGAGGTCGTCTATCAGCTCCTCCGGTTGCAGGAGGACCAGGGCCTCGGTGTGTTCGGTGCAGTACAGGACCTCGCCGGTGGGCAGCAGGTCCCGTTCCATCAGGCGTACGGCCGCCTCGGCCCAGCGCAGCGACTTCGCCGCGTCGGCCAGCGGGACCGGGGGGCCGATCGCGCCCGACCAGCCGGTCAGGGCCCGGTGCAGGAGCTCGGGGCGGCCGGCCGCGTCCGGTTCCGGGACGACCATGCGGGGCTGTTCGTAGTCCATGTCCAGGAGCACGCCCTGGGTCACCGCGGGCGGCACCGCCTCGCGGGCCGGGCGGAGGAGGACACCGACCGCGACCTTCTTCGGGAGCGGCCAGCCGATACGGGCCGCGCGTTCGGTGAGGGCCTCGGCCGGGTCGCCGTGGTGGCGGTCGGCGAGCAGCAGCTCCATCAGGCGGCGCTGGAGGCGGAGGCGTTCCCCCGCCTGCCTGGCCGCCGCCTCCGCGTAGCCGCGGACCGACTGGTCGACCAGTCCGTCCAGGTACTCGTAGCCCGCGTCGACCAGCTCGTACATCGCCGGCGGCGGGATCTCCACGCGCTGGCCGATGTCGGCGAAACGGCGCCAGGCCAGGCGTACGCCCATGCGGTAGATCGCCTGGAGGGAGTCGAGGCTGCGGCCGTTCAGGCCCTCGCCCCGGCCGAACTCCTGGAAGACACCCGGGGGGACCCTCGGACGGCCCTCCGCGGTCTCCAGGTGCTGGACGAAGACCTCGATCGCGCGGCGGATGCCGACCAGGGCCATCGGTTCGCCGGACTCGTCCAGGACCACCGGCAGATGCGGGTACTCGCGGCGGATCTCGCGCAGGATCTCCTCCGCGAGCGCCGGGGCCTCGGACATGGCGATGGCAGCGAACCGGCGGACCTGGAGACGCGGCACGTCATGCCAGGCGGAGCGGGTGTTCACGGCTGCCGGGCGGGCGGTCACGGGTCAACTCCCCTGATCCGTCTGCTCGTAGGTGATCAAGGGCGTGTTGGGCTGCTCGGGCGTCGCCTCCAGCAGCGCGACGATGCCGAGCGCGGCACCGAGGGCGAGCAGTGCGGCGGCGACGACGGTCAGTGCGGCGGCGAGCAGTCTGGACATCGCAGGGGCAGCCTCTCTCGAGCGGCTCGATCCGGCATGCGTCCCCACCCGGAACCCGGTACCCACCCTGCCTGTCGACCCAGTGTCGACAGCACCTTGACAATCCGTCAAGACGTTGACACCCGGTGCCAAGACGCCTACGGTTCCCGGCCCATAGAGCGGCCCGAACTCCGTCATCTCACGCCCCTGGAGTGTCCGGATGCGCCGTACAGCCTCTCCAATCTCCCTGATCCTGCTGGGACTCGGCACGTTTCTGCTGGTACTGGCGCCCCTGCTCGCGTGGTACGTGGAACCACGCGCCGCCGTGAACCCGATCGACATCGACCAGACCGCCGTCTACCGCGGGACGGGCAGCGTCTTCGACACCGAGGAGCTGGAAACCGTCCCCGGTCAGCGGATCACCGTCACCCAGCGGGTGCGCGGCGACGTCGAGGCCAGCGAGCGCAGCGGCCGGGCCGCAGTGTGGGACGTGACCACCACCGTCGACACCGACAAGTCGCTGCCGGCCTCCGACCCGCACGACGCCCTGGAGTTCGTCCCGCACCGCTGGGTCATGGACCGCGAGACCACCAAGCCGGTGCACTGCTGCGGCGAGAAGCCGTACATCGAGGGCGAGGCCTATCTGAAATTCCCCTTCGACGTGCAGCGACGCTCCTACCAGTGGTGGGACAACTCCCTGGGATCGACGGTGACGTTGCGTTACCAGGGTACGAAGAAGGTTCAGGGGTACACGGGTTACCGGTTCACCGGCACCGTCGCCCCGGCGAAGGTCGGGACACGGCTGGTGCCGGGCACGATCGTGGACGAACCCGACCGGCCGCAGGTGCTGGCCGAGGAGTGGTACTCCAACCACGGCATCGAGCTGGTCGTGGACCAGGCGACCGGCCGGGTCGTCTACGCGCAGGTGGGCCCCAGGCGCACCCTGCGGGCGCCCGGTGCGAAGAAGGACGCCGTGGTCCTGCTGGACAGCCGGAAGATCGCGTTCACTACCGCGACCCAGAAGGACGCGGTACGGCTGGCGAAGCGGGACAGCGGACAACTGCGAGCAGTGGGCCGGACGTTGCCGATCGGGGCCGCTGTGGCTGGATTCGTACTGGCTGCCGTGGGGGGCGTTTTGGTGGTACGGGGACGCAGGCGCCCCGAGTCCACCGATATGAGCGATACGCCCGAGCCCGTCCTCACGATGTGACTGGACGTCAGCTCTAATAAGCCCGGAAATTGTCACGTACGTGAGTAGCCACGGCGAACGGGTGGGCGAAAACTGTGCCACCCCACCCAAGCACAACCCACCCACACCCACCCCCTAGGAAGCGCACAGTCCCCCCACAAGCAGGCGGAAAACACCGCTGAGTTCCGCACCCTGAGACGAGTTGGAGCACCCATGCCCCAGCACGTGCCCCATCCGCTGCGGCCGCCTTCCCAGGCGTCGCAACGGCAACCCTCATTGCACACCCCGCAGTACGACCCACCGCACGACTCGCAGCACCCCGCGGCGCTCCCCCCACCACCGCGCCGCATCGTCTTCCTCGCCCATCGCGACCTCGACAACCCGGCCGCCGGCGGCTCCGAGCTGCTCGTCGACCGGCTCGCCGACGGACTGACCCGACTCGGCCACCAGGTGACCCTGCTGTGCGGCGGGCCCGCCTCCTACCGGGACTACCGGGTCGTGTCGGCGGGCGGTGAGTTCGGGCACTACCTGCGCGCCCGTACGGCCTTCAGCCGCCAGGTCGGCGAGACCGACCTGCTGGTCGAGGTGTGCAACGGCATGCCGTACCTGGCGCCCCTGTGGCACCGCGGCCCCACCCTGTGCCTCGTCAACCACGTGCACACCGATCTGTGGAAGATGCGGTTCGGCGGGCCCCTGGCGCCCGCGGCGCGGCTCGGCCGAAGACTGGAGCACTGGGCGCTGGCCGGGGCGGCGGCCCGTCACCGGAGTCTGCTGGTCGCCGTGTCCCCGTCGACCGCCCACGCCCTGCGCGCGATCGGAGTCGAACGGGACCGCATCCGGGTCGTGCACAACGGCGTCGAGGAGCCGGAGCCGCTGGTGCGGCGCTCGCCGGAACCGCTGTTCGTGGCCGTGGGCCGGCTGGTCGAGTACAAGCGGATCGATCTGCTGCTCCGTCTTTGGGAGCGGGTGCGGCCGGTGACCGGTGGCCGGCTGGTGATCGTCGGGGACGGTCCCGAGCGGGCCAGGCTGGAGCAACTCGCCGGTCCCGGCGTGGAGTTCACCGGGCATGTGTCCGAGGCGGAGAAGCACCGGCTGCTGTGCGAGGCGTGGCTGCTGCTGCATCCGTCCGCCGTGGAGGGGTGGGGGCTCGTGGTGACCGAGGCGGCGACCCGTCAGACGCCGACCATCGCCTTTGACGTGCCGGGGCTGCGGGATTCCGTCGTGGACGGGGAGACGGGCGTACTGGCGCGGGGTGAGTCCTCCTTCGCGGCGGCCTGGTGCACGCTCGCCTTGTCGGGACATCGCCGTGAGTCGATGGGCAAGGCGGCTCGTGACAGGGCCGCTCGATTCCGTTGGCATCGGACTGTCAGACAGTTCCGTGCGGTTGCTTCGGAGGCGGTGAGGGGCTGGGGGCCGTGACTCGCGTGCGGCGCCGTCGTGGCTGGTCGCGCGCACGCGGCGGTAGCCGCATATTCAATACTGCCCCGCGCCCCCAAGCCTTCAGGGACCCCTCGTTCAGACGATCCCTGAGTCTGTTCAAAGCCTTCAGGCACGAGCAGGAGGACCCCGAGTCCTGCTACTCCCTGCTCGCCCGTGACGCCGTCGATCAGGTCGAGGCCTACGACGGGCCCGTCGCCGGTCGTACCGTCGTGGACGTCGGTGGTGGGAGCGGGTACTTCACCGAGGAGTTCCGACGGCGAGGGGCGGACGCGTTCCTGTTCGAGCCCGATCCCGCCGAACTGGGGGAGAAGCCCCCCGACTCCACCGTGATCGCCGACGGCTATCTCCTCCCCCTCCAGGACGCCTCCGCCGACGTCACCTTCTCCTCCAACGTGCTGGAGCACGTGTCCGATCCGCAGACCTTCCTCAGTGAGCTGATCCGGGTCACCCGGCCCGGTGGGCTGATCTACGTGTCGTTCACCAACTGGCTGTCCCCGTGGGGCGGTCACGAGTGGGCGCCCTGGCACTACCTGGGTGCCGAGCGGGCGCGGGCCCGCTACCGGCGCCGTACCGGAAAGGCCGCCAAGCACACCCTCGGCGAGAACCTGTTCGCCGTGCACATCGGCCCGACCCTGCGGCAGGTGCGTGCCCGGGACGACGTCACGGTCGTCTCGGCGCGCTCCCGCTACTGGCCCTTCCTCGCGGAGACCGTCGTCCGGGCTCCCGGCATCCGCGAGGTCGCCACCTGGAACCTCCTCCTCATCCTCCGGCGGTGTCCACCATGACGACGTCCACGGTCCAGGCCCCTCCTCCGGCAGCCGCCCCCAGCACCGCGATCATGTCGGGGCCGCCGGAGGGCCCGCGGTCGCGGCGCTGGCTGCTCGGGTTCTGGGCCGTGGTGTTCGTGCTGTTCCTGGTGGTGCACCCGGGGCGGCAGACCTTCGACACCAAGCTCGGCGTCACCACCGACCCCGGGCGGTTCCTCGCCGGTCTCGGACAGTTGTGGCACGACCAGGGGTCCTTCGGCGGGATCCAGGACCAGTACGTCGGCTACCTGTGGCCGATGCTGCCGTTCTACTGGCTGGGCCACGCCCTTCAGTTGCCGGTTTGGCTGGTGGAACGGCTGTGGCTGTCGCTGGTGGTGTCGGTCGCGTTCTGGGGCGCGCTCAGGCTGGCCGAACGGCTGCGCGTCGGCAACGGCGCCTCCCGGCTGCTCGCCGCCGTCGCCTACGCGCTGTGGCCCGTCTTCACGATCGTCGTCGGCTCCACCTCCGCCGCCGCACTGCCCGGCGCCTTCCTGCCGTGGGTGCTGCTGCCGCTGACGAACGAGCGCTACAGCGCCCGGATCGCCGCCCTGCGCTCGGCGCTGGTCATCCCCTTCATGGGTGGTGTGAACGCGGCCTCCACCCTCGCCTGTCTGCTGCCGGTCGGGCTGTACCTCCTGTCCCGGCCGCCCGGGCCACGACGGCGCAAACTGATCACCTGGTGGGTGCCGGGCGTGATCCTGGCGACCGCCTGGTGGGTGATCCCGCTGCTGCTGCTCGGCTTCTACGGCGAGAACTTCCTGCCGTACGTCGAGAACGCGCGGACCACGACCGAGACGATGTCGGCGACGGAGGCGCTGCGCGGAGCCGGGAACTGGGTCGCCTATCTGCACCTGACGGAGGCGTGGCTGCCGGCCGGCTGGACCGTGGCCTCCTCGGTGATCGTGATCCTCTGCTCGGCGTTCGCCGCCGGGCTCGGCCTCGCGGGCCTGGCCCGGCGGGACATGCCGGAGCGGCGCTGGCTGGTGCTGACCGTGCTGACCGCGGTCCTGGTGCTGCTCGCGGGGTACGGCGGCGCGTTCGGCGCCCCCTTCCACGGGCTGGTGCAGGACTGGCTGAACGGCGGTCTCGCCCCCTTCCGCAACATCTACAAGTTCCAGCCGGGCCTGGCCCTCGCCCTGGTGCTGGGCCTCGCCCATCTGGTGGGGACGGCCGCCGAGACGCGCGGGGCGAGAGAGATCAGGGGCCGCCGGTACGCGCCGCTCGTGGCGGCCGTCCTGATCCTGCCCGGACTGCTGTGGCCGTATCTCAACGGCTCGATCCTGAACCCCGGTTCCTTCCAGGAGCTGCCGAAGTACTGGCACACCACGGCCGACTGGCTGGAGAAGTACTCCCCCGACTCGCGCGCCCTCGTGGTCCCCGCGACCGCGCACGGCATCTACACCTGGGGCTCGCCCATCGACCAGCCGCTCGACGTCCTCGCCGAGTCCCGCTGGGCACAACGCGACTACGTCCCCTTCGGCACCCCCGGCAACCGGCGGGCCACCGACGCGGTCGAGCAGGCGCTGATGACGGGCGGCGAGATACCGGGCCTCGCCGACTACTTGAGCCGGGCCGGGGTGTACTACGTCGTCGTCCGCAACGACCTCGACCCCGACCAGATCGGCACCGTGTCGTCCTCGGTCGTCAAGCGGGCCCTCGAACAGTCCGGCTACGAGCGGGTGACGGGTCTCGGGCCGCTCATGACGGGCGGGCGGATCGCGCCCGACACCCCGCTCCAGGTCGAGGGCCTGTACCCGAGGCAGCGGGCGGTGGAGATCTACCGGCCGGCGAGCGAGGACGTGCTCCGTCCGGGACAGGCCGGGCTGCTGCCGGTCGCCGACACGGCCCAGGTGTCCGGCGGCCCCGAGTCACTGCTGCCGCTGGCGACCGAACTGCGCGGCCGGGCCACGGTGTTGACCGGTGACAACCACCCCGGGCTGGGCACCCCGTCGCTCCAGATCGTGGGTGACGGGCTGCGGCGCGCCGACACCCGCTTCGGACTCGTCAACGCCAACACGTCGTACACGTACACCGAGGACGAGCGGAACGCCTCCGGGGCCGCCCAGGACGCCGGGGAGAAACCGCACCAGATCCTGCCGACGAAGGGCCTCGACCACCAGACGGTCGCCGAACTGCGCGGCGCCCGCTCGGTGACGGCGTCGTCGTACGGCAACTGGCTGTTCCACCTCCCGCAGTTCGACCCGGTCAACGCCTTCGACGGCAACCCGGACACCGCGTGGGCGGAGGGCGTCGCGGGCTCGCCGGACGGGCAGTGGCTGCGCATCGCCTTCTCCGATCCGGCGTACGACATGCCCTCGTCGTTCAAGGTCACCCCGTTGCCGCAGGAGAGCGTGCGGTCGGCGGCGACCAAGGTGCGGGTGGAGACGGAGAACGGGTCACGGACCAGCTTCCTGCGCGCCGACGGCTCGACGCAGAGCATCAAGTCGCCTCCTGGGACGACGGGTTGGATGAAGCTGACGATCACCGACTCGGTGGCCCGGCGGACCGGGCTCGCCGGGGCCGGTTTCTCGGAGATCGACCTGCCGGACGTCCAGGTGACCCGGCTGCTGCGGCTGCCGACCGACGCGGACTCCTCCGACGCGGCCGCCGAGACCTTCTCCCTGCACCGGGTGCCCGACCCGGCCGGGATCTCCCCGACCGGCACCGAGGCGGGCCTGCACCGCCGGTTCACCACCGAGACGTCGGGGACGTACGCCGTGAAGGCGAGCGCGGTGCCGGTGAGCGGGGAGGCACTCGACAAGCTGCTGTACGAGGTCGCCCCGGACCAGCGCAACCGCATCACCGCGACCGCCGACTCCACGGCCGCCCTCGGCACGGGCCTGTCCGCCCGCAACCTCACCGACGGCGACCTCACGACGGCCTGGATCGCGGGCGACCGCCCCACCATCCACCTGAGCTGGAACGGGAAGCAGCCCATCTCCGAGATCGTGCTGGCACCCGCGGGCGGCCTGTCCACCCGGCCCACCGAGGTGGACATCACCTCGCCGGACGGCGCGACGGTCGCCGGGGTCGACGAGAACGGCGCGGTGCGCTTCCCGGCGATCACCACCGACCGCCTCGACATCACGATCACCAGGACGGCCCCGCTGACCCTGCACAACCCGGTCGCCGACGAGGACCTCCAACTCCCGGTGGGCCTGACGGAGGCGTACCTCCCGGCCCTCGACCAGTACCGGACCCCGCAGCCCAAGGCCACCCGGACGTTCTCGCTGCCGTGCGGCAAGGGGCCGGTGGTGGCGGTCGACGGCAAGCTGTACCAGACCGGCGTGTCGGGCCGGATCCGGGACCTCACCGACCGACGCGAGCTGACGGTGACGCTCTGTCAGAGCGGGCGCTCCGACGCCGAGTTGTCCCTCGCCTCGGGCGAGCACGTGGTCGAGGCCGGCGACGCCGGACCGCTCGCCCTCACCGACCTCACCCTGACCCGTGGCACGGTCGCCGAACCCACCGCGCTCACCCGTGAGGTGCGCATCCAGGACTGGCTCGGCGACAAGCGCGCGGTCACGGTCGGTGCGGGAGCGGCCTCGTACCTGACGACGTACGAGAACCACAACGACGGCTGGAAGGCCACCCTGAACGGCAAGACGCTGTCGCCGGTCCGGCTGGACGGCTGGCAGCAGGGCTGGCGGATCCCCGCGGGCGCGGGCGGCACGGTGAAGCTGTCCTACGAGCCCGCGACGACGTACGACGGCGCGCTGATCGGCAGCGGGGTCGCACTGGCGGTCCTGGTGGGCCTGGTGCTGTGGCGCAGGCGCTCCCCGAACCCCGACGAACCGCAGCGGGTGCCCCCGGCGCCCGGGGTGTGGCTCGGGGCGGTGGCGCTGACGCTGGTCGGCGTGGTCATGGCCGGCTGGTTCGCCCTGCTGGTCCCGGCGCTGGCCCTGCTCGCCTCCCGACGCCACACCTGGCTGGTGCCGATCGCCCTGGTGTCCCTGGCGGGGGCCGGGATCGCGGCGGCCACCGGGGCGGGCGAGCCGGTGGGCGCGGCGGCGGGAGCCTTCGGTCACGCGGCCCAACTGCTGGCTCTGATCGGCCTGTTCGCGGCACTGGTGAGCGTGCGCGAGCCGGAGACACCACCCGAGTCCGAGGCACCCACGCAGCAACTCCCGCCGGTTCAGGTGGAGAAGGAAAGGGGCGAACCGGCATGACGCCTCCCGCACGGATCCCGTTCCCGGTGGTGGACGAGGTCTCCCGCCACTGCCTCCAGGAGGAGGAACCGGAGACGGTCCACATCGAGGTACACCTGCCGGGACGGCTGGACCCGGCACGCATGAGGAAGGCGTTCACGGAGGCACTGCGACGACACCCACGGATCCTGATGAGGGAGGCGCAGGGGGGCTGGTACCGCCGCCGCTACGAGTGGGAGCTGACGGCGGAGCCGGATGTGGAGGTGGTGTCTTTTCCGGCTCCGGGACGAAACGCATTGCGGGACGCGAGAACAAGGTCCCTGGCAGAGGCACCTCCACTCTCACTGTCCCCACCGATACGACTGGAGGTGGTCGAGGGAGAGGGATTTGTTTGGGGGCGCGGGGAACTGCGCGACCAGCCCCCAGCAAGCCGCACCCAAGACTCAACCGTCCTCTTCCTCACCATCAACCACACAGCCCTGGACGGCCCCGCCTGCCTCCGCATCCTCGCCACAGCAGCGGAAATCTACGGCGGCAAGGACAACTCCCCGGCCCCAGCCCCCACCCGCGCCCAGGAACAACCCGCACCCCCCGAGAGCACCCCCTCGAACTGGACCCGCCCCGCCCGCGTAGCGCACGGCACACCCGAGAACTCCCCCGGCAACGGCCTCCTCGTCACCGAACTCCCCCTCCCCCACCGCCCCAAGGGCTCCCCCTACACGGTCAACGACCAGCTCATGGTCACCACGGCCCTGACGATCGCCCACTGGAACAGAGAACACGGCGAGACCCCCCGCCCCCTCCGCATCACCATGCCCGTGGACGACCGCCCGAGGGACATGACGATGCCGATAGGAAACGGCACCAGACTCGTAGAAGTACCTTTCGCTCCAGCGGAGTTGGCGCGCAGGAAGCCCGAGGACATGCCCGACCTCCTGCGCCGCACCGCGCAGCGGACCCGCGCCCTGAAATCCCTCAGCCGCCCCCAACTGGGCCACGGCGCGGGCCTCCTCACCGCCCCCATCACCCCCGTGACCTGGCGTGCCGCACTCACCAGAGGTCTCCGCAAGGCCGCCGCCCCCTGGACCTCCACCACCCTGCTCAGCAACATCGGCCGCGTCCCGTACCCCCTGGACTTCGGCGAGGAGGCCGGCCGCGCGCACGCCGTGTGGTTCTCGGCGCCCGCCAGGATGCCCCGCGGCCTCACGGTCACGACGGCCTCGACCGCGGGCCGGCTGCACCTCGCGCTGCGCTGGTCACGGGCCCTGCTCAGCCACGGCGACGGCGCCCACCTGCGGGACCTGTTCGAGCACTACCTGCACACCACGGAGGTCGCCCCGTGAACACCACCGCGTCCTCCACGGAGGTGGCCCCGTGAACACCACCGCGCCCCCACGCCGCGGCGGCCTCCGGGACTTCTACGAGGACCCCGCCGTCCCGGTCGCCTCCGGCACCCCCCGCTCCCTGCGCCAGGCCCGCATGCTGGTCCGGGCTCTCAGGGCCCCCGAAAAAAAATCGTGCACCGTCCTCGACATCGGCTGCGGCGACGGCACCGCCGCCGCCACCGCCGCCCCGCTCCTCACCGGTCACCGGATCGTCGGCGTCGACTGGTCCCAGGACGCCCTCAAGCGGGCCCGCGCCAGGCTGCCGTACGCCGTCCGGGGTGAACTGACCGGCGCCGGGCTGCCGTTCAGGGACGGCTCCGTGGACGCCGTGCTGTTCAGCGAGGTCGTCGAGCACCTCGTCGACCCGGACTCGGCGCTGGACGAGATCCGCCGCGTCCTGCGTCCCGGAGGTCATCTCATGCTGTCCACCCCGAACCTGGCCGCCTGGTACAACCGCGGACTGCTCCTCGCCGGGGTCCAGCCGGTCTTCTCGGAGGTGAGTCTGCGGGCCGTCCACGGCCGGCCGGGTCGGGAGGTCGTGGGGCATCTGCGGCTGTACACGGCGCGTGCGCTCCGGGAGTTCGTGGCGGCGGCCGGCTTCGAGGTCGTACGACTGGAAGGGGCCCCTTTCCACGGGGTGCCGCGTCCCCTGCGGGCGCTGGACCGGCTGGCGTGTGCCAGACCGTCGCTCGCGTCGATCCTGCTGCTGCACGCGCGCAAGACAGGGCCTGTCCGGCGGATCAGGCCGACGGAAAGGAACGGCTAGTGATGAACGCAGGCGAGCGGGGCGTGGTGCGTGCAGCTGCAAGGCGGAGGAGGGAGTCGACGCGGAGCGTCGGCGACCGACGACAACGCGGCAGATGTGCGTGCCACGCCCCGCGACGTCGGCATGATCCGCCGGACAGGCCCTGAGGGGGCGTGGACCATGTGGTGGGGAGTGGCGGCGGCCCTGTTGGCGAACACCCTGTACAGCGTCGGATTCGTGCTGGAGAAACGGGCGTTGAGCTCCCTGCCGGAGGTGACGATCCGGCAACCGGCGAAGCTGCTGGGGCTGGTGCTGCGCAGTCCGCTGTGGATCGGCGGGTCGCTCTCGCTGGCGGCCGGGTTCGGGGCGCAGCTCGCGGTGTACCGGACGCTGCCGATCGCGGCCGCGCAGGGCATCTTCGTCTCCGGTCTGGTGCTGCTGGTGCTGCTGTCCGCGCGGCTGCTGGGCGAGGAGACGTCCGGGCGGGAACGGTACGCGCTGGGCGCCATCCTGCTCGCGCTGCTCATGGTCGTGCTGTCCCTGAAGGAGGGCTCGGACCGGGTCAGCCGGGACGCCCCCTACCAGCTGATCCTGCTGGTGTGCGTGCCGTCGCTGGCGGCGGGCGTGTGGCTGTACGGGTCCGCCGAGCGGCGCACCCGGCACCGGCACCGGATGCCGACGACCGGTGTCGAGTACGGCGTGGCGGTGGGCCTGCTGTACGGGGTCAGCTCACTGGCGATCAAGGGGGTGTCGAGTTATCTCACGTCAAGTGGCCTGGGCAGCGCGGTGGTTGAGCTGTTGGGCTCCCCGTATCCGTATCTCCTGTTGTTCACCGGGGCGTTCGGCCTGGTGATGTCGCAGGCGGCGCTGCAACGCTGCCGGGCCTCGCTGATCGTGCCGGTGTGCACGACGGTGACCTGTCTGTACACGGCGGTGCTCGGCACGCTCTCGTTCGGCGAGTCCCTGCCCCACGACCCGTTGCGGCTCGCGCTGCGGCTCGCCGGCACGGTGCTCGCCGTCGCCGTACTGCTGGCCATGCCCAAGCACGATCCGGCTCCTCAACCCCCCATCGGTGCCAAGGAGTTGACACCCCCATGAACCCCGACGACCCGCTGCTCCAGATCCTGGCCTGCCCGCTCGACAAGGGCCCGCTGCACCTCGTACCGCCGGACGAGGCCCTCTACAACCCGCGACTGCGGCGCCGCTACCCGATCGTCGACGGCATCCCGCAGCTGCTGCCTGCCTCCGGTGAACAGGTGTCGGACGACGAGCACGAGGACCTGCTGAAGCGCTGTGCCGGCGCCTCCCCCGAGACCCCAGGGATGACTTCATGACCGGACCTGCCCGCACCTGGGCGGCGAGAGTGGCCCCCCTGCTGCCCACCCGTCTCGTCGCGGCGGCCGCGCGGGCCGTGTACCCGCGGTTCGAGCCGGAGCTCGCCCGGCTGGCCGAGCTGTGCCCGGCGGGCTGCGGGACGGCCGTGGACGTGGGCGGCTGGTACGGGCCGTGGACGCGAAGGCTGGCCGGGCGGGCACGGCGGGTGGTGACCGTCGAGCCGGTGCCCCGTCTGGCCCGGCTGCTGACCGCGGCGGCCCCGCCGAACGTGCGGGTCGTCCAGGCCGCCGCCTCGGACAGTCCGGGGATCGCCCGGCTGTGGCTGCCGCCCGGCGACGAGGGCGACCGCGGGGTGTCCTCGCTGGTCCGGCGGGACATCCACGGCCGGGCGCTGAACGTCCGCTGCGTCACGCTGGACGAACTGGCCCTGAAGGACGTCGGGTTCATCAAGATCGACGTGGACGGGAGCGAGCTGGCGGTGCTGCGCGGCGCCACCGGCATCCTCTCGCGCGACCGGCCCGCGCTCTTCGTCGAGCTGGAGTCCCGGATCCAGCCGATCGCCCCGGTGATCACGTACCTCTCGCTGCTCGGCTACGACGGCTGGGTGCTGCCGCGCGCCACCTGGGTCCCGCTGTCCGGCTTCCCCCTGGAGGCGCACCAGGCGCGGGCCTCGTACGTCGTCTCCCAGGGGCTGTTGCGCCGGGTGCTGCCCTTCCTGCACCGGCCGCGGTACGTCAACTCGGTGCTCTTCCTCCCGGACGGCCGCCGGCCCGGTGTCAGTGCCGTCGGGGAGGATGGGGACCATGCCCTCCGGAAAGCCCCCGGCCGGTCCCTTCACCGTCCATGACTTCCAGCTGGTCCTGCTGCGCCGCATGGCCGACCACAACCCCGGCCCGGTGGAGGACGCCCGGCGCGCCCTGGGCGTGTCGATCGCGGACATGCGGGAGGCCAACCGGCGCTGGCAGGCGATGGTCCGTTCCCCGCGCGCCCGCGCCGCCGCCTCGCGGTACCGCTCGGTCCTCGGCACCCCCGAGACCGTTCTCACCCGGACGGTGGGCGACCTGGAGTGCGAGGCCTGGCTGTGGCCCGTCCCGCTCTGGCCGGACCTGCGCTTCGAGGTCCTGCTGGCCCCGACCGGCGCCGTCTGGAACGAGTGGCTGATCCGGGCGCCGGGCGCCGCGGGGCCCGCCCTGCGCACGCTCGCCGACCTCACCCCGTGGTCCTGCACGGTCGACGAGGCGGCCCGCGCCTTCGCCCCGGCCCGCCCGCTGGAGGGCACGGCCCCGACCCGCTGGGGACTGTCATTCACCGCCCCGGACGAGGAGGGGGTCCGGCGGGAGGTGGTCGCCGAGTTCACCTGGGGCCTGCTCCAGAGATGGACCCCGCGCTGACCCGCTCCGCCGCCGCGTCCCCACCAGCGTGGCCAGGTCCGCCGCCAGGGGTATCTCGACCGTGTCCAGGGCCGGGTGCTCCAGCCAGTACAGCCGGGGCCGGTCCACGGACTCCCCGTGCCGGGGTGGCCAGTCGGTCGCCGGGGTGAAGTCGTCGACGACGATCCGGCCGCCCGGGACGAGGAGCCGCGCCGGGTCGGCCGGGGTGTCGTCGGGGGTCTTGCCGGTGCCGCCGCCGTCGAGGACCAGGAGGTCGTAGGGGCCGTCGTCCTCGACGCGGGTCCAGTCGCCGTGCAGGACCCGCACGCCGGGCCGGCCGGCGAAGACCTCGGCGGCCACCCGCGCCCGGTGCGGGTCACGCTCGACGCTGGTCAGCCGTACGCCGTCCCGGGCTCCCGAGGCCAGCCACGCGAGCCCGACCCCGCAGCCGGTGCCCGTCTCCCCGATCCGCTCCCGGGCCCCGCCCGCCAGGGCGTGCAGCAGGCGGCCCTGTTCCGGGCGGCAGGAGTACGGGAAGCCGTGCGCGCGGGCCGCGGCGAGGGCGCGCTCGACGAGCGGCGGGAGCCCGGTCTCCCGGTCGTACGCGTCCGTTCCGGAGAGCGACATGGCCGTGATGCTGCCAGTCCTCAGGCCGCCGTCGCCACCAGGTCCGCCACCACACAGCTCACGTTGTCCGGGCCGCCGGCCGCGTTCGCGGTGTCGACCAGGGCGTGCACGGCCGCCTCGGGATCGGGGGCGGCCGTGAGCAGGTCGCGCACGGCGGCGTCGGGGACGACCGTGGAGAGGCCGTCGGAGCACAGCAGGTAGCGGTCGCCGGGTTCCGCGTCGTGCAGCCTCAGATCGGGCGCCCCGGTCGTGAGCGCCTTCAGGAGCAGCGCCCGCCGGGGATGGGTGACGGCCTCCTCGGCGGTCAGCCGGCCCTCGTCGATCAGCGACTGCACCACCGTGTGGTCGTGGGTGATGCGGAAGAGCGCCCCGTCGCGCAGGAGGTAGGCGCGGCTGTCACCGATGTGCACCAGGGCGAGACGGGCACCCGTCCACAGCAGAGCGGTCAGGGTCGTGCCGTTCTCGTCGGTGCCGTCGCCGGCCTCCCGTACCGCCTCGGTCGCCCCGTGCACGGCCTCTTCCAGGACATTGAGCACGTCGCCGGCCGGCAGCTCCGCGCTGTCCAGGAACCGCAGGGCCGCCACGGCCGCGCTGCTGGCGGGCGCGCCGGCCGGTCCGTAGCCGTCGGCGACCGCGAGGAGGCGGGCTCCCGCGTAGGCCGTGTCCTGGTTGGCGGCGCGGACCCGGCCTCGGTCCGAGTGGGCGGAGTAGCGCAGTTCGAGCATGGTGGTGTCCTTCCTCGGCGGCGCCGTCAGCTCGTCGACGAGGCACGCGGCGAGATCCCGCCGTACGGCCGTCGCCGCCTCCACCTCGGCCCAGTACGCCCGGATCTCGCCGGCGGCCGCCGCGGGCGGCAGGGCGCACACCGTGCGGATGCGGGCCAGCGGCATGCCGAGGCGGCGCAGCCACGCCACCAGACGGGCCTGCTCCAGCTGGGCCGGGCGGTAGTAGCGGTAGCCCGTCGCCGGGTCGACGCGTGCCGGACGCAGCAGCTCCAGCTCGTCGTAGAGCCGCAGTGCCTTCGGCGACAGGCGCGACGCCCGCGCGAAGGCACCGATCGTCAGCCACTCCATACGGTGTCCTCCGTTCCTCGGTCCCGATGGTGGGGGTTCACCGAGGGGGAAGGTAAAGGGGTTGCCGCGGGTTCCCACCCGGCGACTAGCCTGCCGGACGAGCCCCCTGGGAAAGGAACCCGCTGTGCCCCGAGTCGCCCTCGTCACCTACGACCCCCGACCGGAGCCCCACAAGGACGCCGACCTGCCCGTGCTGGTGGCCGCGCTGCGCGGGGCCGGGGCGGACGCGGAGGTCGTGTGCTGGGACGACGACGCCGTCGACTGGGCCGGCTACGACCTGGCCGTCATCCGCTCCACCTGGGACTACAGCTGGCGGGCGGCCGAGTTCACGGCGTGGGCGGAGCGCTGCGGCAAGGCGACCCGGCTGGCCAATCCGGCGGAGGTCGTGCGCTGGAACACCGACAAGCGCTACCTCGGGGAGCTGGACCGGGCGGGGGTGCCGGTGGTGCCGACCGGCTATCTCGCGCCCGGTGACCCGGTCGTGCTGCCGACCGACCACGAGTACGTCGTCAAGCCCACGTCCGGGGCGGGTGCGCGCTACGCGGCCCGGTACACGCCCCAGCGGCACGAGGATGCCGTACGGCAGCTGGAGCGCATGCACGCCGAGGGGCTCACGGCGATGGTCCAGCCGTACATGCGGGGCATCGACGCGGGCGGTGAGCGGGCTCTCCAGTTCTTCGGGGGCCGGCTCCTGCACGCCAGCCGCAAGCGGGCCGTCCTTGCCCCCGGCACCGCCTTCGACGCGGACAAGGTCGCCCACCCGGGCCTCGAACCCTGGACCCCGACGCCGGCCGAGGTCGTCGTCGCCGAGCAGGCGCTGGCCGCCGTACCGGGGGCGCCGGAGCTGCTGTACGCGCGCGTGGACCTCGTCGACGGGGAGGACGGGCTGCCGCGGGTGATGGAACTGGAGCTGGTCGAGCCGAACCTCTTCCTGTTCCTGCATCCGGGGTCGGTGCCGCGGGTGGTGGAGGCGGTACTGGGCGCCGCTGGCCGGTGATGACCGGGTCCGTGATCGGGTAGGACCGACAGGTGACGACACGGCTTAGGAGTGGTGCAGCGTGACCTCCCTCTTCCCGGCCCTCAGGGGCACCGCGGCGGCCCGTCCCGCCCTGCGGTTCGGTGACCGCGCGCTGACCTACGCGCGCCTCGCCGCCGCGGCCGACGCGCTGGCCGGCCGGCTCGCGCGGTACGACCGGGTGGCCGTCTGGGCGACCCCGGAACTGGAGACCGCGGTGGCCGTGGTGGCGGCGCTGGAGGCCGGTGTCGCCGCGGTGCCGCTCAACCCGAAGTCCGGGGAGAAGGAGCTCGGGCACATCCTGAACGACAGCGCGCCGGGCCTGCTGCTCGCCGCGCCGGGTGCGGAACTGCCTTCTTCCGTACGGCACTTGGAGCGCGTCGACATCGATGCGCACAGCACCGGCACCGGCACCGCTCCCGTGAGCAGCGCCCAGGACGGCGACCCCGCCCTCGTCGTCTACACCTCCGGCACCACCGGCCCGCCGAAGGGTGCCGTCATCCCGCGCCGGGCCGTCGCCACCACCCTGGACGCCCTCGCGGACGCCTGGCGGTGGACGGCGGACGACGTCCTCGTGCACGGCCTGCCGCTCTTCCACGTCCATGGCCTGGTGCTGGGCATCCTCGGCCCGCTCCGGCGCGGCGGTTCGGTCCGCCACCTCGGCCGCTTCAGCACCGACGGCGTGGCCCGCGAGCTGAACGACGGCGCGACCATGCTCTTCGGCGTCCCGACGATGTACCACCGGATCGCCGAAACCCTGGCGGAGGACCCGGAGTTGGTGAAGGCGCTGGCCCACGCCCGGCTGCTGGTCTCCGGCTCGGCCGCGCTCCCGGTCCACGACCACGAGCGCATCGCGGCCGCGACCGGCCGCCGGGTCATCGAGCGCTACGGCATGACGGAAACTCTCATGAACACGAGCGTGCGCGCGGACGGCGAGCCCCGCGCCGGGACCGTGGGCGTCCCGCTGCCGGGCGTGGAGCTGCGGCTGGTGGAGGAGGACGGGACGCCGATCACGTCGTACGACGGCGAGACGGTGGGCGAGATCCAGGTGCGCGGCCCGAACCTGTTCACGGAGTACCTGAACCGGCCGGACGCGACGGCGCAGGCGTTCACGGCGGACGGCTGGTTCCGTACCGGCGACATGGCGGTCCGCGACACCGACGGCTACGTCCGGATCGTCGGCCGCAAGGCCACCGACCTGATCAAGAGCGGCGGGTACAAGATCGGGGCGGGCGAGATCGAGAACGCGCTCCTGGAGCACCCGGGGGTGCGGGAGGCGGCCGTGACCGGGGAGCCGGACCCCGATCTCGGCGAGCGGATCGTGGCGTGGATCGTCCCGGCGAACCCCCAATCACCCCCAACCTTGGAGGAGTTGGCGGACCACGTGGCCCGCCGTCTCGCCCCGCACAAGCGGCCCCGGGTCCTCCACCACCTCACCGGGCTCCCGCGCAACGACATGGGGAAGATCATGAAGCGGGCCCTGCATGCCTGAGCGCAGGTCCGCCCGCGAGGTCCTCGCCCTGGTCGCCGACGACTTCGCCGAAATCCCGTACCCCGAACGGCAGTCGAGGCCCGACGGCCCGCTCGCCTGGCAGGGCTACGACGCCTCGCGCGCCCGGGCCGCCGAGCGCACCGGCGAGGAGGAGTCGGTGGTCTGCGGCACCGCGCACGTCGAGGGCGTCCGGGCCGTCCTGATCGCCTTCGAGTTCGGCTTCCTCGGCGGCTCCCTGGGCGAACACACCGGCGACCGCCTGGAGGCCGCGTACGCCTACGCCCGTGAACACCGGCTGCCCGTCGTCCCGTTGGTGGCCACCGGCGGCAGCCGCATGCAGGAGGGCATGCTCGCGCTGACCCAACTCCAGCGCGTGGCCCGGCAGTCGGCGCTGACCCGCGAGGCCGGTCTGGCTCAGATCGCAGTGCTGCGGGACCCCACCACGGGCGGCGGCTGGGCCACCCTCGGAGCGGGCGCGGACGTGATCCTCGCCCTGCCCGGCGCCCAGGTCGGCTTCGCGGGGTCCCGGGTCCGGCCGCCGGACGCGGACCCCTCGGCGTACACGGCGGAGGCCCAGGTGGCGGCGGGGGCGGCCGACGCGGTCGTACCGGAGGAGGAGCTGCGCCGGACACTGGGGCGGTGGCTGCGGCTGCTGACGTCCGCGTCGGACGAACCCGCCCCGGTGCCCGCCCCCCTCGGCGCCACCGGGCTCCCCGCCACCGGCTGGGAGGCGGTCCGGCGCGCCCGTGCGCCCGAGCGGCCGCGTGCGACGGCCTACCTGGACGCCTACTTCACCCACCGGGTGGCCGTCTCCGGCGACCGCTGCGGCGGCACCGACCCCGGCATGCTCTGCGGCTTCGGGGAGCGGGACGGCCGTACGGTCGCGTACGCCGCACAGACCGGCACGGCCACTCTCCCGGCCGGCTACCGCACCGCCTCCCGCCTGATCCGCCTCGCGGACCGCCTGGGCATCCCGGTGCTCACGCTCGTGGACACCCCGGGCGCCGCCAACGACGCCGAGGCCGAGCGACTCGGCGCGGGCGCGGCGATCGCCGACCTGTTCCTCACACTGGCCGCCACCCGGACCCCGGTCACCACCCTCCTGATCGGCGAGGGCGGCTCCGGCGGCGCACTGGCCCTCGCGGCCTCCGGGAACACGTACGCCACCCCGGACAGCTACTTCTCGGTCATCGCGCCGGAGTCGGCGGCGGCGATCCTCAAGCGCCCACCACACGAGGCGGAGGAGACGGCGGACCAGTTGCGGATCAGGCCGCAGGATCTGAGGGAACTCGGAGTGACCGCACCCCCCGAGCAGACTCGGACATGAACCCTCAAAGCCGAGCCGGAAACCGGGACAAGTGCAAGTACCGTCCGTGACAATGACGGAGCGAAGGGTCACACGAACGGGGGCGCCATGGAAGGTGTGGTCGAGTTCACGACCGCCGACGGTGCGGTGATCGCCGTCGAAGGCGCAGAGGAGGAGTCGGGTTCACGTCTCGTCGCACGCGACGACGGCACCGTCCGGGCGACCCGCACCTTCGAGGAGGCGCTGGACGGGGTGCGCTCGGCGGCCGAGTCGGCACTGCGCGTGTTCCGGGACGTCTCGCTTCAACCCGACTCCGTGGAGATCGAGTTCGGGGTGAAGCTCAGCGCGGAGGCGGGCGCCCTGATCGCGAAGAGCGCCGTCGAGGGACATCTCGTGGTCAAGCTCTCCTGGTCTCCGGGGCGCAGTGCCGGCCCCGCGGAGACCACCCCGGCGCCATGAGGAGCGCGGCCTGGCACGCCAGGATCGTCTGCGGCCCCACCACCGGTACCGGCTTCCTGGTCACCGAACGCCATGTGATGACCTGCGCGCACGTCGTCGCTCGCAGCCAGGCGGACCCGATCCGGGTGACGTTCCCACACCGCGGCGCGGAGTCCGTCGGCGCCCGGGTGGTCGCCCACGGAGGCTGGGACGGCCGTACGACCGACACCGGCGACGTGGCCGTACTGGAACTCGACCGCAAAGTCCGGCTGAAGCCCGCGCAGTTCGCCGCTTCGACGGACGCCTTCGGGCATCCCCCGCGCAGACTCGTGGCCTACGGCTTCCCCAAGGCCCACGACGACGGGACCTTCGCCGAATACCGCGCCACCTACGATCAGTTGATCGCCGGAGACTGGATCCAGGTCGAGGCCTGGGCCGCGCACGGCCAGCCGCTGGTACGCGGCTTCAGCGGCGCTGCCCTGACCCTCGCCGACACCGGGCAGGTCGTGGGCATGGTCACCGAGGCGGCCCGCGACCCGGCCATCCGCAACGGCCGGATGCTGCCCGTCCAAGTGCTGGCCCGCTACTGGCCGCCGCTCGCCGAACTCATCCCGACTCCGGGTTTCACCCGGGAGGAGAAGACGCGGCTGCGGGAGTCGGTGACCGCGCTGTCCGTCCAGGAAGAGCGAGGCCGCCTGGAATGTCACCCCGAGCGGCTCTACCGCACGTCCGTGGGCTCGAACGGCCCCGACCCCACCCACGCCATCCGCTCACTGTGGGACGCGGTGTGCTGCCTGCTCTTCGAGGTGCCCCAGCCGTCGGCCCTCGTCAAGTTCACCGAGCGGCTCGCGGACTTCGCCGAGGATGTCTCGCTGCGCGGAGCCCTGCGCTCCTGGTCACACCAGTCGTACGCGCCCCCGGACCCGCCTGCGCCGGTGCGCCCCTCCGCGGCCACTCCCCCTTGGTCGCCGATTCTCGTCGAGATCTCGCAGAGCGGTTCGGGCGAGGGCCGCTTCATGGTGGAGGTGTCCGTGTACGACGGGCAGTACCGCCGGATGGTGGGCTCCCGCACCCTCCCCGCCGAGCGGGTGCGCGGTTACGCACTGGAGCGCATCGACGACGCCTACCGTCTGCTGGACCAGGACGCCCGGGAGCTGATCGCCTTCGTGCTGCCGCGCCGCTGGCTGAACACGGGGGTGGCGCGGTGGCCGCGGAGCGACGACGACGCGAGCCCGCTCGGCGCGATCGCTCCGGTCGTCGTGCTCGATCTGGAACGGCGGCGCAGCGGTGTGCTGCAGCGGCATCTCACCCAGAACTGGCGGCGTCTCGACACCCGTGCGGCCGCCCGTATGCAGCGCGTCGGCTGCGAGCCGACCGGGCAGGATCCGCAGGATGAGGTGAAGCTGACCATCGAACTGCGTGGCGACGCGGACGTGGTGGGCTTCGGCGTTCCCCCGCGCGGAGCGGGCGCCGTCGGCCTCTTCAGGGCGACCCTGAACGCCGCGGTGCCGGTGCTGGTGTGGCCGCACTCCGGCTGTCAAGGCCGCGACTCGCACGAGGACTGCCGGGGCGCGACCTTCCTGGACCGCCTCGCCGAGCACCTCTCGGACCTTCCCCCGGGGGAACTCCCCCACCATGTACGCCTGTTGCGCGAGAAGGCGTACACCTCCCAGGAGACGGAGCCGCACTGGGCGTACGACCTCGCGCTGCTGTGGGAGGACCCCCGGTGCCTGCCCGATCCCGTCGGCTACCGGCACACGCCGGTAGCCGACCCCTCGCGTCCCTGAGGAGCACGCATGTCCCTGTGGCCCGTGTACACCGGTACGAGCGAGCCGCACGACGGCATCGAGTTGCTGCCCCCAGCGCCGCCCTGGCGCGCCTTCGACGGCGGCCCGGCGCTGCCCACGCCCGTCGACGGCGGTGACAGCGCGGCCACTTCGCCCGATCGCCGGCATCGCGCCCGCACCTATCTGGCCACGGACGAGGCGGTCCAGCTGGTCAATGCCGCCCTGTACCTGCGCCGCCCGCTGCTGGTGACGGGCCCGCCGGGCAGCGGCAAGTCGAGCCTGCCGTACTCGGTGGCGCGCGAGCTCGGTCTCGGCCCGGTGCTGCGATGGAACATCACCAGCCGCACCACGCTCCGTGAGGGGCTCTACCACTACGACCCCCTCTCCCGCCTGTACGCCGCCGGCCGTGCCTCCTCCGTGGAAGCCCCGTCCGACACCGAGGTCCAGGACCATCTGCGGCTCGGCCCGCTCGGCACCGCCCTCCTGCCCTACGAACGCCCGCGCGCCCTGCTGATCGACGAGTTCGACAAGAGTGACCTGGATCTGCCCAATGACCTGCTGAACGTCCTGGAGGAGGGCCAGTACGAGATCCCGGAGCTGGTCCGGGTGGCGCAGCGCGCCCCGACTGCCCAGGTGATGGTCGACGGCACCTCCGACCATGTACGCGTGGACGAGGGCCGGGTGCGCTGCCGGGCGTTTCCGTTCGTGGTGCTGACGAGCAATGGCGAGCAGGAGTTCCCGCCCGCGTTCCTCAGGCGGTGCGTCCGTCTGACGCTGCACCGGCCGAGCAGGGAGCATCTCGAGAGCATCGTCCGGGCGCACCTGGGCGAGCCCGACGAGTACGCCGCCGAGCTGATCGACCGCTTCCTGCAACGGCAGGTCCTGGGGGAGCTCGCCACGGACCAGTTGCTGAACGCGATCTACCTGGCCGGCACGGCGGGCCCCGAGCTGGACGCGGTGTCCCGTGACGAACTCGCGGAGCGGTTGATGCCGTATCTCAACGCGATGCAGGACAGCCGGGTCCGGGACGATTCCGATGTCTTCTGACCGGAGCCAGGGGCCTTCGGGACGCCTCCCGCACGACGGCCGCCTCACGGGCGCGGACCGGCTGGCCGACGTGCTCGCCCGGGCGGTAGGCGGTGCGGGGCCGACGCCGGTGGAACTGGCCGAGGCCCTCTGGCTGGCCCAGCACGTCGCGGGTCCGGACGACTTCCGGCCCCCTCCCCCGCGGCCGTCCCGGCGCTTCACCTCCGCGCCCGCCCCCGACGGGCCGGACACGGAACGGCCACCGCCCCGCGAATCCCCGCGGGACGCCGCCTTCGCGGTGCCGGAGTTCCCCGGCGACCGCGTCCCCCTGCGCCTGCCCGGCAAGAAGAAGGACCCCGTGCGGGAAGGCATGGAGCTGCTGGCCCCCGGCCCCCCGATGCTGACCCACCCCCTCGCCCTGCAGCGCGCCCTGCGCCCCGTCAAGCGCCGGGTCGACGCGCCGGTCGGCCACGAACTGGACGAGGAGGAAACCGCCCAGCGCATCGCGCGGCTCGGCACATGGTGGCTGCCCGTGATGCGCCCGGCCGCCGAACGCTGGCTCACTCTCCGCCTCGTGCACGACACCGGCCCGACGATGCCCGTGTGGCGCCCGCTGGTCCACGAACTGCACACCGCGTTGGCGCAGTCAGGTGTGTTCCGCATGGTGGAGCTGCACCGGCTGAGCGCCGACGGCACGGCGGGGACGGCCGGATCCCGGTCGTACACGGCGGGCCGCACGGTCACGCTCCTCGTCAGCGACTGCATGGGGCCGCAATGGCGGGAGGGCGCGG
This sequence comes from Streptomyces sp. LS-MS-L19, assembly GCF_058382285.1. Classification (NCBI taxonomy): domain Bacteria; kingdom Bacillati; phylum Actinomycetota; class Actinomycetes; order Kitasatosporales; family Streptomycetaceae; genus Streptomyces; species Streptomyces sp. LS-MS-L19. The sequence goes on from NZ_JBYCLL010000001.1 coordinate 3,086,872, forward strand.
CCGGGGACCGCTGGTACCGGACCCTGCGCAGCTGGGCGGCGCGCATGCCGGTCGCGGTCCTGCAACCGCTGCCGGAGCGTCTTTGGCGTACGACGGCCCTGCCGGCGCTGACGGCCCGGATCTCCGCGCCGGGGCGGGTGGCTCCCAACACGCGGTACACCGTGCACTCGTACGCGGCCGACGGCCTCGCCCACGACGTCCTTCCGGTGCCCGTCCTGGAGCCATCGGCGCCCTGGCTGTCCGCCTGGGCGAGGCTGGTGTCGGGCGTCGTCGAGGAGGAACTCCTGGGTTCCGTGGCCCTGTTGCCCGGCGGGCCCTCTCCCGCATCCGTCGACGGCGAGGGAGGGGCCGACGAGGTCCACGTCTCGGCCCAGGAGCTGGTGCTGCGTTTTCGCTCCCTCGCCTCGCCCGAGGCCTTCCGTCTCGCGGGACACGTGGCGGTGGGCGAGCCGGTGCTGCCCGTGATGCGTCTCGTGCAGGCCGCGATCGAGCCGTGGCCGCAGCCGCAGCACCTGGCGGAGGTCATCCTCAGCGGTCTGCTCATCACCGTGCCGGGACCGCCCGGCTCGTACGCCTTCAGACCCGGTGTCCGCGAAGTGCTGCTGGGCACGCTGCCCCGCACCGCCCACGACCGCACGGCCCAACTCCTGAGCTGGACCGGTGCGTTGATCGACGCGCGGGCCGGTGTGGCACGCGGGGAGTTCCCCGTGGTGGCCCCCGGCGGAGGTGACAGTCCGGCCGGGAGCGATCCTTTCGCGCGGGCCCGGGAGGAGAGCGTGCGACGGATGGGCGGCGACGCCCCGTCGGACTCCGCTCGGCTGATCCTCGGCAGATACCGGCTCGGGCGGCGGCTGGGCCGGGGCCGCGGCGATGCGGTGTGGCAGGCGGAGGACACCCGGTCCGGCCGACCGGTGGCGTTGCACGCGTACTCCTTCGAGCGGTCCGAAGACGGCAGGCGCCTCATGGACGAGGCGCGCGCTCTCTGCGCGGTGCGGCATCCCAACGTGGTCGCCGTCCTCGATCACGGCATCGACGACCGCTTCGCGTGTGTGGTCACGGAGTTCACGGAAGGACTCAGCGTGGCGGAACTCACCGCCGACGGTGCCTTCGCGCTGCCCTTCGCACTGCTGGCCCCGCTCGCCCGGCAGGTCGCGCTCGGGCTCAGCGCGGTGCATGAGCACGGTCTCGCCCACGGCAGGCCGGCCGCGGACGCCGTGCTGGTGTGTCCGGACGGCACCGTGAAGATCACCGATTTCGTCCTGGGAACGGAGCGCCCTCGTGACGCCGTCAGGGACCTGCGTCGCTTCGGGCACCTGATCGGCGACCTCGCGCGGGGGCCGTACGGGGACCTCACCCGCATACCCAGCGAGTTCAGAGCCCTGTTCCACGATGCCGTCACCCCGCTCACCTCGTCGGATCCAGCCGCCCAGCGGCGCGGCAGGGACCTCTTCCTCACCCCGTCGTTCCGTCAGGCCCTGGAGGCCGCGGCGGCCGAGCGGTACCGCTACCGGCTGCTCGGCCCCTTGCGGATCAGCCAGGGGGACCGCGCCCTGCCCGTCGGCTCGCCCCAGGAGCAGGCCCTTCTGTGCATGCTGCTCCTGGCCCACGGCAGCCCGGTCCCGTACTCCGAACTGGCCGAGGGACTGTGGGGCGAAGACGCTCCGCAGAACGCCGACCGCCTTCTCGCCGATCAGGCCACCGGACTGCGCGAAACCCTGGGGCCCGGGCTTCTGGCCACCACCGCGGGCGGATACGCCCTGTACACGGGCCCGGACGCCGTCGACGTCGGCCGCTTCGAGAGCCTCGTCGCCGACTCGGTGGAGCACCGGCACGCAGGAGACCGGGTGGCCGCGCGCGCCGCTCTGCACAGCGCCCTCGCTCTGTGGACCGGGTACCCGGTCGAGGGAGTGCCCGGACCCGCCGCCCGCAGGACCCGCAACCGACTGCGCGCCCTGCGCCTGGACCTGCGCCGCGCCGGAGCCGAACTCGACCTGGAACTGGGCCAATTCGAGCGGGCCGCGGCAGATCTCGGCGACCTCCTGCGCTCCCACCCGGCCCATGCCGCCCTACGGGAACTGCACATGCTCGCCCTCAGGGGTCTGGGACGCGCTTCCGAGGCCGTCGCCTCGTACGAGGCGTTCACGCGGTACGGCGAGCCGAGCCCGGCCATGCTGCGGCTGTACGGGGAGTTGCGCGCCGGCGCCGGGGACGGCGACCACGTCGGCATCGACGTGCGCTACCCCCAGGGCACGCCCGGCGCCACGCGCGACGCCGTCAGCCGGACCTTGACGCGGCTGCTCTCGGACGGCGAGCCGGCCGCAGTCTCCCTTGCGCAACGCGTCCGGGAGGACTGTTCCCTCGTCCTCCCGGTGTCGACGCGTCCCGCTCTCACACTGCTGTCCCTGGTGATGAACGAACTGCCGTTCGCACTGCTGGAGTTGGCGGATCCGCCGACGATCCGCGCGACCTTCTGGCACACCGTGCCGCCGGAGGAGGTCAGGGGTCTTCCCGATTCGGACGACGAGCCCGTGCTGGTCGTGCTCTCCCCCGAGTTCCACGGACGCCTGGCCGGCGACTCCTCCGGGCCCGACCCGGCACGCTTCTCCCTCGGCGACCCACCCGACGCCTGGTACTGCCCGCTGGGGCGGCGCACCGCACCTCCGCCTTCCGAGCCCGGACGAGACCTCGTGCGCGGCCCCTTCACCACCCGCGACCTGCGCTCCCTGCGTACCCCGGATCCTCGCAGCAGCGCGATCGTGCACACCCTGCCTCCCGACGACTCGTTGACCCTCCTCAACCCCGACCGGCCGCTCGGAAAGCGCACGTCGTGGCCCCTGATCACGTACTACGAGGTCGCTCTCACCTCGCAGCGGCTCGACCGCGACCTGTCCCTGCCCAGTTCGGGCGGTGGCACCTTCGCGGCCACGGCCGCGCTGATCTGGCACATCGACGATCCGGTCGCCTTCGTGCGCGCCGCGGCCCCGGAGGTACAGGAGCGCCTTTTCGCCCACCTCGTGGAGGAGGGCGGGCGGATCACCCGCCGCTACCCCCTACGTCGCGCCACCGCGGCCGAGCAGGCGCTGCGTCAGGGGCTGCACACGTGGCCGGTCCCGGGCCTCTCCGTGACCTGCGAGGTGCGGCTGACTCCCGATGAGAAGCCGTCGTCGGCGGCCCGGGCCCGCCAGGCCACCACCAAACGGCGCGGACGCAGGGCTCCCTGACCTCACATCAAGAAACCTTACAGATTATTTATATCGGGCATAACAGACAAAACCCCCCATTCAGCGGCACCCCACCCGGCCCCCCAGAAAAGGCGCCTCCTCCCCCGCCCCCGCACGATGCCACTAGGCCCGCCACCCGGCGCGGCCACGGTCTGTGCTCTCGGGAGGACCTGCGATGACCGCCAGTCTGGAGCAGCTGCGCCGCTGCCACTTCGCCGTCGACCTGGGCGCGGCGAGGACCCGGGTGTACGTGAAGGGGGCCGGGCTCGTCGTCGACCAGCCGTCGGCCGCCGCCGTGAACACCCGTACCGGTGCGCTGATCGCGGTCGGTGAGTTCGCCGAGAAGATGACGGGCCGCACCCCCGACTACATCCGGGTCGTCCGGCCGGTCTCCGGCGGCACCGTCGTCGACATCGAGATGGCCCAGCGGATGCTGCGCCACCTGCTCGGCGACAAGATCCGCCGCGCGCTGCGCCGCAAGCCCATCCTGCGGGCCGCCGCCTGCACCCCGCACGACGCCGACCCGCTCGCCCAGCGCGCCGCCATCGAGACCCTGGTCGGCCTCGGCGCCCGCCGGGTCGAACTGGTCGACACCCTGATCGCCGCCGCCGTCGGCTGCGGACTGCCCGTCGAGCGGCCCGAGGCCACCATGATCATGGTGTGCGGGGCCGCCGCGACCCAGGTCGCCGTGCTCTCCCTCGGGTCGATCGTGACCGCCGAGCGCATTCCGGTCGGCGGCGAGGCCGTGGACCACGCGATCGTCCAGCACCTGCGCCACGAGCACGAGCTGATGCTGCCCAGCCAGTCCGTACGACCGCTCCAGCTGGCCCTGTCCGGCAACGGCCTCACCCCGCAGGGCCCGGCCTCCACGGAGATCCACGGCCGGGACGTCGCCACCGGCCTCGCCCGTTCCGTGCAGGTCGACACCGCCGCCGTCCGGGACGCCATCGAGACCCCGCTGACCGCCGTCCTGGACGGCATCGGCCGGGTGCTGCGCAACTGCCCGCCGGACCTGGTGGCCGACCTCGCCGACCGCGGGATCATGATGGTCGGCGGCTCCGCCTTGCTCCCCGGGCTCGACCAGATGCTGCGGCACGCCACCGGGATGCCGGTGCACATCGCCGAACGGCCCGACGTCTGCGCCGTACAGGGACTGGGGTACATGCTGGAGGGCCGCATCGAGCCGCTGTCGCTGGACCCGCTGGCCGGCTGAGCCGCCGTAGCGCAGGCCCGAGGACGCCTGCCGTCAGAGCGCGAACCAGCAGCGGATCGTGGTGCCGTCGGGGCCCGTGTGGACGCGGACCAGGTCGGCGACGAGGTTGACCATGAGCAGGCCGCGGCCGCCCCGCTGGTCCCGGGAGGGCGGGCGACGGCCGGCCAGCGGGTCGGACAGCCGCCCCTTGTCGCGGACCTCGCACACCACGTGGCCGTCCTCGGCCCACACCCGCAGCACACCCGAACCGCCGCCGTGCACCACGCTGTTGGTGGTCAGCTCGGCGGTGGCCAGGGCCAGGTCGTCGAGCCGGGGCCGCACCAGACCGAACCGCGCGCCCGCCTCGGTGGCGAGGTGCCTGACCTCTCCGAGCACCTCGGCGACGAAGGCGTGGGCCGGGACGTCGGGGGCCGGGGGCAGCGGTTCGTTGTAGCGGGCGTGCACGGCCTCGACGTCGTACGGCCCGCTCTCCCGCTCCCGCCCGGAGCCGGCGTCGACGATCACGGGGTGGGTGGCGTAGGCGTCGGCGACGACCTGGGGGTCGAGGCGCTGGGTGTCGTACGGGCACAGGATGGTGACCGCACGCCCCTGGAAGGCGGCGTTGATCAGCGCCTCGTGCTGCACACAGGCGGGGTACTCGGTGGCGCTGCGGCCGGCCCAGATCGGTTCGCCGACGATCCGCACCCGGGTGCCGGGCGGCTGGGCGTCGGCGAAGGCCCGCAGCACCGAGGGGATGATCCGGCCGGGGTTGCGCCCGGCCTCCCGCATGTCGAGGAACCGTACGGCCTCCCCGGTGCCGATCTCCCGCTTCAGCAGCCGCAGGTTCTCGGTCGGCACGGCCACCGCCACCGGCTCCCCGGCGGCGAGTCCCTTCCGGACGAACGGCACCACGCCGGCGAGGTACTCCCGCTGGTCACGGTAGAAGAGGGCGGGATGCACGAACGGGCCCGCGGGTCCGGTCAGGGTGCTCACGGCGGCGTCACCGTGCTCCCGCGCACCAGAAGCCGACGCCGTGGCGCCTCGTACCCGATGTCCACATCCGCTCCCCGCTGTCGGCCGGACGCTCTCTCCTCCGATACGTCTCCCCTCCCGGAACTCTCTCAGCAATGTCTGGACGAGTCCGCGTTTACCCCCGACGGCCGCCGGTCATTCCCCGGCGAGCCGGGTGTAGGCCCCGGTGCTCAGGGCAGGCGCACTCCAGCAACGCCGATCCCCGCGGCCGCACCCAGGGCTAGCCGGAGGGCCGGCGGTGATCGGTGACTCAACGTCGTGACGACTGTGGGGAGCAGCGAGGCGGACATGAGCTCAGCGACACACACATCGCTCGCGGGGCGGCTGGACGCCCTGACCGTCGACGGCCGGGTGGACGGGGACCGGGCCGTGCTCGTCCCCCGCGGCGAACTGGTCCACGGCTGTGCACAGGTCCTGGCCAGGACGCTGGCGGGGTTGCCGGACGCCGTCCGCAGGGTTCATCTGGACATGCGGGAGGTGTCCTTCATGGACACGGCGGGGCTCCAGTTCCTGGAAGCGCTCGACACCTACGGGCGGCTCCGGCGCGTGCCGGTGACGGCGACCGGCTGGAACGACCAGCCGCGCCGGGTCCTGGAGACGGCCGGCCTGGATCCCGGGGACCCGCTGAACGGACCCGCCACGCGCCGGGAACCGGTGCCCTCGGTGGTGGTCCTGGAGCGCACCCAGCAGCTGGACCTGCTGCGCACGGAGGTGGAGCAGTTGCGCCGGGCGATCGTCAGCCGCCCGGTCATCGACCAGGCACGCGGGGTCCTGATGGCCACCCACGCCTGCTCCCCGGACCAGGCGTGGGACGTCCTGCGGGAGGCCTCCCAGCTCTCCAACACCAAGCTGCGCACGGTCGCCGCGGTGGTCACGGCCGGGGCCGGTGGCGAGGAACCGCACGCGTCGCCGGCGGTACGGCGGGCACTGCGGACGGCGATAGACCGGTGCCTGAACTGACGTGTGCCTGGGCCGACTTCAGCCTGACCTCACGTGTGCCTGAACTGACGTCCGCCTGAGCCGACTTCGGCGTGACATCGCTTCTGCCTGAACTGACGCCTGCCTGAGCCGACTTCGGCGTCGGCCGGTGGGTGGGGTCAGTACGGCAGCAGGCGTCCCGACGGGGTGCGGCGGTCGATCTCGGGCTGCCGGGTGTCACGGGTGGACGAGGGCCGACGGGTGACGCGAACACGGATCTGGCGGTTCATGGCGCCCTCCTCGGGCCTGGATTGCTGTTCCCCGACACGAACCAGCCTCGCCCTCGAGACCCGCCCGCACATCGTGCCCACGGAGGCACCTGCCCTGCCGCCCCGGGACGACTGCCCGCCCTCCCGCTACTCCCGGGGGAGGAGAACTACCCCCGACAACCCCCGATCAAGCCTGGTCCGCGCCACGCGGCCGGGACACGTGGAGACACCGACCCGCGCACGGGGCGCACACCGGCGCAGTACGCCCGTCCAATTTCGGCAATACCCGGTCAAGACTTCCCAATGAACGCTTGTGAGCTTGTGCGGGGGCACCGATCATTGGCCGAATCCCGCCTGTCCCGCTCATCCGCAGGAGCCCCTGGTGACCGCTGGCCCCCTGACAAAAGAGCCGGCCGGCCCGCCGGCGGCAGCCCAGTCGGAACGGCAGAAGCTGCGCAAGCACTTCGGCCGCTTCGACATCCTGTTCTTCCTGCTGTGCACGATCGTCGGCGTCGACACCATCGGCACGGTGGCCTCCTCCGGCGCGGAGGCCTTCACCTGGCTCATCGTGCTGGCCCTGGTGTTCTTCGTCCCCTCGGCGCTGCTCACCGCCGAACTCGGCGCCGCCTTCCCCGACGAGGGTGGCCCCTACATCTGGACCAGCCGCGCCTTCGGCCGCCTGGCCGGCGCGGTCAACAACTTCCTCTACTGGATCACCAACCCGGTGTGGCTGGGCGGCACGCTCTCCGTCTCGGCCGTCACCGCGTACACGACCTTCTTCAACGGCGGCAAGGACCTGAGCACCCCCGCCTTCTACGTCTTCACCCTGGTGTTCGTCTGGGTGGGCGTGCTCGCCGCGATCCTCTCCTTCGACGTCGGCAAGTGGATCCCCACCATCGGCGCCTGGAGCCGCTTCCTCCTGCTCGGCCTGTTCACCGTCACCGTCGTGGTCTACGGCGTCCAGCACGGCCTGCACGGATTCGGCCTCGGCGACTTCTCCCCCACGTACGCGGGCTTCGTCGGCCTGGTGCCGGTCCTGATGTTCAACTTCGTCGGCTTCGAACTGCCCAGCACCGCGGGCGACGAGATGACCGACGCGCAGAAGGACGTGCCGTACGCCGTCTTCCGCAGCGCCGCCCTCTCCGTGCTCCTCTACGCCCTGCCCATCCTCGGCATCCTGCTCGTGCTGCCCGTCAAGGCCATTACCGGCCTCGGCGGCTTCATCGACGCGATCCGGCAGGTCTTCACGGTCTACGGCGGCCATGTCGCCGGCGACGGCACCGCGACCCTGAGCGGGGCCGGCAGCGCGCTCGGGGACCTCGCCGCGATCCTGTTCATCCTCACGGTGCTGTCCTCGGGCGTGACCTGGGTGATGGGTTCCGACCGCGCGCTCGCCGTCTCCGGCTACGACGGCGCGGCCCCGCGCTTCCTCGGCGTCATCTCCAGCCGCTTCGGCACCCCGGTCCGCGTGAACGTCCTGAGCGGTCTGGTCTCCACGGCCGTCCTGGTGCTGGCCCACGAACTGACGAACGGCAGCGCGGCGAAGCTCTTCGGCGCGGTCCTGGGCCTGGCCGTCTCCACGACGCTGGTCAGCTACCTGGGCATCTTCCCGGCGCTCGCGGTGCTGCGTTACAGGGCTCCGCACGTGCCGCGCCCCTACACGGCGCCCGCACCCCTCGCCATCAGCGTGGTCCTCACCGCACTCGTCGTCTTCGCGACCGTGCAACTGGTCGCGCCGGGCCTCGGCGACCACTGGTTCAGCAAGGCCTACGCCCCGGACGGGTGGCACCACGGAGAGCGGGTGAAGTACCTCCTGACCGAGGCCCTCCCCCTCCTCGGCTTCATGCTCCTCGGCGTCCTCTTCTGGGCGCTGGGCAGCCCGACGCGCAGGGCGGAGGCCGACGCGAGCCGGTGACGCGAGGCGGGTGCCGCGTCACCGGCTGTGCTGCCGGCCGTGGACCGGCCCTGTGCGGGCCGGGGCTGCTACGAGGCGGTGATCACCTCTGCCGGGCCGTCGGTGACAGCCGCCCGCGGAGCAGTGCGAAGGCCACCACGCCCACGGCCACCAGGCTGGACAGGACCACCTGGTCCCGGCCGCCGCCGGAGGCGGTGTCGGTGAGCATGTAGCCGAGCACGAACACGATCAGGGCGATGGTGGCCCACGTCAGGTACGGGAAGAGCCACATGCGCACGACGAGCTTCTCCGGCGACTCGGCCTGGATGATCCGGCGCATGCGCAGCTGCGAGAAGCAGATGACGAGCCAGACGAACAGGGCGATGGCACCGGAGGAGTTGAGCAGGAACAGGAAGACCGTGTCGGGCCAGACGTAGTTGAAGAACACCGCGACGAAGCCGAAGACGACCGAGGCGAGGATCGCGGCCTGCGGCACACCCCGGCGCTTGGTCCGGCCGAACGCGGCGGGGGCGTCACCGCGGCGGCCGAGGGAGAAGGCCATGCGGGAGGCCGTGTAGAGGCCGGAGTTCAGGCAGGACAGCACGGAGGTGAGCACGATGAAGTTCATGACCTGCCCGGCGTGCGCGATGCCGAGGGAGTCCAGGGCGGCGACGTACGAGCCGTCCTTGGTGATGGCCGGGGAGTTCCAGGGCAGCAGGGTCAGCACGATGAAGATCGAGCCGAGGTAGAACACGCCGATCCGCCAGATGACGCTGTTGGTGGCCTTGGTGACCGCGCGCTGCGGGTCCTCGGACTCCCCGGCCGCCAGGGTGACGATCTCGCTGCCCATGAACGAGAAGACCACCATCAGCACACCGGTGAGGATCTTGCCGGGTCCGTTGGGCAGGAAGCCGCCGTGCGCGGTGAGGTTGGACAGCCCCGCGGTGTCGCTGTGCGTGCCCGGCAGGATCCCGAAGACCGCCAGGAGGCCGACCCCGATGAACGCGACGATGGCGACGACCTTGATCCCGGCGAACCAGAACTCGAACTCGCCGTAGGAGGAGACCGAGGCGAGGTTGGAGACGGTCAGTACGACCATCACTATCAGGGCCCAGGCCCACTGCGGCACGCCCGGTATCCAGCTCTCCAGGATCTTCGCGCCGGCGGTCGCCTCCACGGCGAGCACCACGACCCAGAAGAACCAGTACAGCCAGCCGATGGAGAACCCGGCCCAGCGGCCGAGCGCGCGGTCGGCGTAGGCGGAGAAGGAGCCGGAGGTCGGGTTCGCGGCGGCCATCTCGCCCAGCATGCGCATCACGAGCACGACCAGGGCGCCCACGAGTGCGTACGACACGAGAATGCCGGGCCCCGCGGCGGCGATGCCCGAGCCGGAACCGACGAACAGCCCCGCTCCGATGACACCGCCGATCGCGATCATCGACAGATGGCGGTTCTTCAGTCCGGCCTGCAGGCCGGATCCGGCTGGGGTGCCTTCGGTGGTGGTGACCTTGTCGGGAGCGGGTGCAGGGGGACGTGTTGTCATCGCGACATCCAGGGGTCTGGCGGGGAACGGGGACGATCCCGGCGAGGCGGACGGAGATGGCCGTGCGGATTCGCCGGGCGGGGCGCGCGGGGGTGCCGGGTCGGGGGTGGTGATCACGGACGCGGGGAGGGCATGGTGGACCACGACCGGAGGCCGGTGTCTGCCGTATCGGCCACCCGGTGACGCCGAGGAAAATAGTTCAGGGCGATCAGAAAAAACAAGAGACCCCAGCGGCCGAGGGACGGCATTCGCGCGGCACCCGACAGGGGAACGACGCCTCCCGGGCACACGCGCACACACCCTCGACGCCTCCCGCAGGCACACCCCTCCGGGCGTGAATCCCCAGCTCAGGGCCTTTTCTTCGCGACCGCCTGAACACCCTTCCCCGCTACTGCCGGACCGGTCGCGGCAGGGTCTTGTTTAACTGTTCACCTTGCTCTAATTTTTTCCTCCAGCCGCCGTCCCCGCCCCCTGGGAGCCCCTGTGCACCACACTCGCGCGAGCCCTCCTCCGGGGACCGGGACCGCGTTCAGCAGGCCGTTAGGGTGGCGTCGTGGTGAATGCAGCGGGCAAGTTCGGGCCTTACAACCAGCCGGGCCCGGCTCGGACGGCGTCGGTCACCGGCGTGGGACACGCCCGCGCCCTGCCCGGCGGGGGCCAGAACGGCTCCGATCTCGTCCGGTCGAGAATCGCGCTGCGGGTACGCCTGCGCTCCGTGCGACCGGGAGACCGGCTGCCGGACGCCGGGGTCCTCGCCGAGGAACTGGGGATCAGCGAGATCACCGTCCGCCGCGCGCTGGAGGGCATGTGCCAGGACGGCCTGCTCGACCGCCGGCGCGGACGGGCGGGCGGCACCTTCGTCGCGCAGGACTGGGACACCGTCGTCGCCGTGATGCACGACGCCGAGGAGGCCGCCGCACTGGACGCCTTCCATCTGCTGCTCGAATGCGGCCTCGTGGCGCACGGCTCGGGAGAAGTCCCGGCCGAGCGGCTGGAGGGGCTCCGGGCGCTGGTCGATGAGACGGAGCGGACCGGCGATCCGGCACACCTGGCCGAGTTGGAGGCCCGCTTCCACCTGGACCTCGCGGAGACGCTCGGCGGCGCCGGAATGCGCGAGCTCACCGCCGACCTGCTCGGCCGGCTCTGCCTGCTGCTGCCCGCGCCGCACCCCGAGGCGGTACGGGCCCTGAACCACTGCCACGCCGAACTGCTCACCGAACTGGGCCGGGGCGCGACCGATCCGGCCGTACAGGCGGTGAAGGCGCACCAGCGATCCCGGCACCGCTGACGCCCGCTCGTGCCGGTCCGACCGTCGAAAAACCCGCGCCGGTGGCCGGACCGGCGCCCCTCAGGCCACCACCGCACAAGGAGTTGCCGCCATGCCCCACCCCGGAGCAGGCCCGCTGTCCCCGCCGGGTCCCGTCGGCGGCGCCTCGCAGCGGCTGCGCGGCGGCGTCCTCGGCATGGCGGACATCGCGGCCGCCACGATGGCCAACGTCGGCCCGGCCATGAGCTTCTTCTTCGGCTTCGCCTTCCTGGCCACCACCGCGGGCGTGGCCTCACCCCTGACCATCGTCGCCGCGGGCGTCGCGGTCGCGCTGCTCGGCAACACGCTGGCGGAGTTCTCCCGGGCACACCCCTCGGCGGGCAGCTTCACCACCTTCGTGGGCAAGACCTTCGGGCCCGTCAGCGCGGTGACCACGGCACTGCTGGCGGGGCTCGGCTACATCATCGCGATGGCCTCCGTCATCGCCATCTCCGGCGGGTTCGTGCAGATCACCCTGTACCACTACACCGGCGTGGACCTGCCGTGGATCATCTGGACCCTGCTGCTCACCGGGCTGGCCGTGGGGCTGATGCTGCGCGGGATCGTGGTCTCCACCAAGTGGGCCGGCTACTTCTTCGGCGTGGAGATGCTGGTCCTGGCCGTGGTCTCGGTCGCGGCGCTCGTGGAACACCGCGGCTCCCTCTCCCTCGATCCGTTCCTGCCCGGCCACATCAGCCACGGCTTCAGGGGACTGGCGGCGGGCTTCCCCCTGGCGGTGTACCTGTTCGTCGGCTGGGAGAACTCGGCCGCGCTCGCCGAGGAGACGGAGAACCCCCGGCGCAACGTCGGCCGCGCGGTGTTCTCCTCCATCGCGATCATGACAGTGAGCTACGTGCTCTTCGCCTACGCCACGGTGACCGGCTTCGGCTACGACGTGAACCGACTCGGCGCCTCCCCGATCCCGTTCATCGAGGTGGCCCAGCACACCCTGGGCGCACTGGCGTTCCTCACCTACCTGGGCGGTCTGACCTCCACGCTGGGCGTGCTGGTCGCCGGCATCAACTCCCAGGCCCGCGTGGTGTTCAACGCCGGACGCGAGGGACTGCTCCCCTCCTTCTTCGGCTACGTGCACCCCACCCGTCGTACGCCGAACAACGCGATCGTCACCTTCGCCGTCACCGCCCTGCTGATCATCGGCGGCTGGGGCCTGGGCCACCTGCTGGGATCCGGCGGCGACTCCATGGACCCGGTGGTCTTCTTCACCGAGTCCTCGACCCTCGGCACCATCCTGATCCTGCTGGTCTACCTCGCCTCCAACATCGCCCTGCCGCTGTACTACCGCAGATACCGGCCGCAGGAGTTCCGGGTGGTCCGGCACCTGGTGCTGCCCGCGCTCGGCACCGCGGCCATCCTGGTCCCGCTGTACTACCTCGCCAAGCCGGGCCAGCCCGCCCCGTACAACTGGTTCCCGTACGCGGCCCTGGCCGCCCTGCTCGCCGCCGTCGGCTACGCGGCCCTTCTGGTCCGCCGCGACCCGGCTCTGGCCGACCGGGTCGGGTCCGTGGTCGCGGACGCGGACTGAAGGCACGGAGCCGAGATCAGCCGCGTACGTCCCGCTGCTGAACTTCCTTGAGCACTCCGGCCACGGTCGCGAAGTCGGTGTCCACGTGGAGGACGGTGTGCCCGTGATGAACCGCGGTCGCACACACCAACAGGCCGATCGCTCCGGCCGCACGATGCTGCCCTTGCTGGGTCAGTTTGTACTGGGCGGTATCCACCCAACGCCAGGCAGTCTTCGAAACGGGAGAGAGCCGGCACAGTGCGTCCACAGCGCGGACGTGTCGAGCAGGTATGTGATCACTCAAAAGCCTCGCGCCGGGCACGCTTGCCCGCGTCATGCGCCGCCGCGGCCTGTTCGCACTCGCCACGCGCACCACGCGCGGCCAGACGCTCTGCGGCTTCGAGGCGCTTGATCCGTGCCACATAGTCCCGCAGGGCCGTGTTGACGGTCTCCTTCTTCGTGGTGGCACCCATCAGCCGCATGGCCTCGGCGAGTGCCTCGTCATCGAGATCAATCCGCGTGACGGACATCCGCCCACCTCCAGCATCCGTGCTGTGCGCCGACGGAACACATCACTACATTGCCGCCCCCATGCAACTCGGAACCACCCTCCGCGACCCGGCACGACCAGGGCTTGTGCAAAACGTTTTGGATCCTTAACGTCCGGTTCGAACGGAAGGATCCGCATGACGCGCCGACTGATCGTGACGTCCTGCTCGGTGCTCGTGACGCCCGAGCAGGCCCCCTGCCGAGTGGAGACGGACCAGGACATCCTGGTCCAGGACGGAGTGATCGCCTGGCTGGGCCCGGCGGGCTCCGGGCCCGAGGCACCCGGGGTGGAGACCGTGGACGGCACGGGACTGCTCGCCGTGCCCGGTCTGGTGAACGCCCACACGCACGGACCGATGACGCTGATGCGCGGCGCCGCCGAGGACGTGAGCGTGGAGGCCTGGTTCAACGAGCGGGTGTGGCCCATGGAGGTCAACCTCACCCCCGCCGACATCGGCCTCGGCGCGGAGCTGGCCTGTGCGGAGATGCTGCTCAGCGGGGTGACCACGTTCGCCGACCACTACTTCCACGCCGAGCGGATCGCCGACGCCGTCGTACGGAGCGGTATCCGGGCCGACCTCGCGCCGACCTTCTTCAGCAGCAGGGGCCGCGCGGCCCTGGAGGAGAGCGCCGAGACCGCCGTAGCCCTGCACGGCACGGGCGACGGACGGATCACGGCGTCGCTGGGCCCGCACGCGCCGTACACCGTCGACGACGCGGACCTGGTCCGTCTCGCGGAGCTGGCCCGGGAGGCGGGCCTGCGCATCCACATCCACGCCGCCGAGCACCTCGAGCAGACCGAGTCGAGTCTCGCCCGGCGCGGCATCACCCCCATCACGGTGCTGGAGCGGACCGGGGTGCTGGACGCGGGCGCGCTGATCGCGCACGGGTGCGGCATCGTCCCGGACGACCTGCCGACCCTGGCCGCGCACCGGGACCGTACGGGCGTGGCCTGCTGCCCGAAGGTGTATCTGAAGCACGCCCTGCATCCGCTCACCCCGGTACGGGGCCTGCTGGACGCCGGTGTCGCCGTCGGGGCCGGGACGGACGGGGCGGCGGGGCACAACACGCTGGACGTGTGGGAGGCGATGCGGCTGATCGCGCTCACCCAGAAGCAGGCCGAACGGGACGCGACCTGGATGACGGTCTCCGACACCGTCCGGCTGGCCACGCGTGGCGGGGCCCGGGCCCTGGGTCTCGGGGACCGGATCGGCGCGCTGGAGCCGGGCCGGGCCGGGGACATCGTGCTGGTCGACCTCGGCGGAGCGCACTGCCGTCCGGTGCACGACCCGGTGGCGGCCCTGGTCTACAGCGCCCGCGCGAGCGATGTGCGCACGGTCGTGGTCGACGGCCGGGTCGTGGTGCGGGACGGCCGGCTGCTCACGGTGGACCTGCCCGCGCTGCTGGCCGAGATCGAGGCACGCGTGCCCGCGCTTCTCGACACCTCGCACGGCAGGGCGGTGCAGCACTATGACCCCTGAGCGGGACGTGGAGCCGGGGCGCCGCCGGTTGCGGCGGCCCGCGTCGATCAAGGACGTGGCGGCCGCCGCCCGGGTCAGCCCGACCACCGTGTCCCACGTGCTGAGCGGCAACCGCCCGGTCGCGGAGGAGACCGCCGAGCGGGTCCGCGCGGTCGTCAGCCGGCTGGGTTACGTCCCGGCGTCCACGGCCCGCAACCTCCAGGCCGGTTCGACCAACGTCATAGGTCTGCTGGTGCCCGACATCACCAACCAGTTCTTCGCCGAACTCGCCAAGGGCGTCGACGACGCGGCCCACGACCTCGGCTACGGGGTCATCCTGTGCAACACCGAGTTCGACCCCGACCGCGAGGACCGCTATCTGGAGATGCTCCGCGGCCGGTTCATCGACGGCATGGTGTACGCCTCCGGCTCGCCGCCCTCCCGTAACCGGCTGGCGTCGCTGCTCGGGCGGTTCCCCATCGCCCTGGCCGACGAGGTCGTCCCCGGGCTGCTGGAACAGACCATCCTGGTCACCGCCGACCACCGCGCCGGCGGCCGGCTGATCGGGCAGCACCTGCGGGAGCTGGGCCACCGCCGGGTGCTGGCGATCAGCGGGCCGGTGGACCTGGTCAGCAGCCTGGAGCGGATCGCCGGTTTCCGGGAGGCGTTCGGCGATACGGGCGTCACCGAGGTCGAGGGCGCGTTCGTCGAACGGTCCGGCTACGACATGGTCGCCACGGCCCTGGAGCGCGGCGGTCCGCGTCGCTTCACCGCGGTGTTCGCCGCCAACGACCTGATGGCGCTCGGCGCGGTCGCCGCCCTGGAGGACGCGGGCCTGCGCGTCCCCGGCGACGTCTCGGTGGCGGGCTTCGACGACATCATGCTCGCCTCCCGCGTCCACCCCCGCCTCACCACCGTCCACCAGCCCGCCTACGACATCGGCCGCACGGCCGGCGCCCAGCTCCTGAGCTACGTCCACCGGGACGAGGTACCCCCCGCGTCCCGGCACATCCTGCCGGTCCGGCTGAAGGTCCGCGACAGTACGGCGCCCGTGCGCCCGGCCCGCTGACCGGGGCACCGCCGCCCCACCACCCCACTCCACACCCCTCTTGTGAAAGGCCGTACAGCGATGCCCCATGTCCTCGTCGTGGGTGAGTCCTGGTTCACCCACTCCGTCCACCAGAAGGGGTTCGACTCCTTCTTCACCTCCGAGTACGTCGAGGGCGCACAGGTCTTCCTCGACGCGCTGCGCGACCGCGGCCACACGGTGACGTACGTCCCGGCGCACGAGATAGCGAGCAGAGTGCCCGCCACCGCCGAGGGCCTGGACGCCTACGACGTCGTCGTGATCAGCGATGTCGGGGCCAACAGCTTCCAGCTCACCCCGCAGACCTTCGCCCACTCGGTCCCCGCGCCGGACCGCACGGAACTGCTCCGGGGGTACGTCGAGCGCGGCGGGGGCCTGCTGATGGTCGGGGGCTACCTCACCTTCACCGGCATCGACGCCAAGGCCCGCTGGGGCCGCACCCCGCTGGCCGCCGCGCTGCCGGTCACCCTGCACGACCGGGACGACCGGGTGGAGCTGCCCGCCGGGGCCGCACCCCGGGTCCTCGCCCGGCACCCGGTGGTCGACGGACTGGACGCGACCTGGCCTGAGCTGCTCGGCCTCAACGAGGTGGCGGTACGGGAGCGCGCGGAGCTGCTCGTCGAGTGCGCGGGCCATCCGCTGCTGGCGGTCGGCGAATACGGCGCGGGGAGGTCGGCGGCCTTCACGTCGGACCTGGCGCCGCACTGGGCCCCGCCCGGCTTCCTCGACTGGCAGGGCTATCCCGAGCTGTGGGACCGGCTGGTCCGCTGGCTGTCCGGCACCCCGGCAGAGACAGAGGAGCAGGCCTGATGGTCACCCCCCACCTCTCGGCCGCCCCCGGCGACTTCGCGCCGGACGTGCTGATGCCCGGCGACCCGCGCCGGGCCCGCCGGATCGCGGAAACGATCCTTCAGGATGCCCGGCTGGTCACCGACGTGCGGGGCATCGAGGGGTACACCGGAACGTACCGAGGGGCGCCGCTGTCCGTGCTGGCCTCCGGTATGGGCATGCCGTCCGTCACGATCTACGCCACCGAGCTGTTCCGCTTCTACGGCGTGCGTCGCATCGTGCGGGTGGGCACCGCGGGCGCCCTCCCCGCCTCGGTGCGGCTGCGGGACGTCGTCGTGGCCACCGCCGCCCACACCGACTCGGCGATGGGCAGCCGCCGTATCGACGGAGTGCACCTCAGTCACACCGCCTCCTTCGGCCTGGCCGCGGCGGCCGCACGGGCCGCCGAGACCGGGGCCGGTGGTGGAGCACGCACGCACATCGGGCCGGTGTTCACCACCGACCACTTCTATCTGGAGCGTCCGGCGCTGTTCGAGCGGCTGGAAGCACACGGGACCCTCGCCGTCGAGATGGAGGCCGCGGGCCTGTACGCGACCGCCGCCGCCGAGGGCGGCCAGGCGCTCGCCGTCCTGACCGTCAGCGACCACGTGCGCCGCGCCGAGGCGCTCACCCCGGCCGAACGGGAGACCGACTTCGACAGGGCCGTCACCATCGCGGCCACCGCGCTGCTCCCGGAAACAATCTCCTAACGCGAGAGAACACAAAGACCCGTAGCCAAAACGTTTTGCATTGCATAGCTTTCGGCCAATGACCGGGAATGCCCCCCGCAGAGAAAGTGAATCCAGGCGATGAACAAGATCAGAATTCTGGGAGGCGTCGCCGCGCTCTCCCTCGCCCTCGCCGCGTGCGGCGCCTCGACGGACTCCGACTCCGCCCGGTCCGGGAAATCCGGAAAGCTGAGAATCAAGTTCGTCATCAACGGAAACCTCGGCGACCGCTCCTTCTTCGACTCCGCGTACGCGGGCCTGAAGAAGACCGAGAAGGACCTCGGCTACAGCCTGAAGGTCGTCGAGCTGGGCAGCGACCGCACCAAGTGGTCCTCCGGCTTCGAGGACGCCGCCGCCGGCGACGACTACGACGTGCTCGCCGCGGGCACCGTCGACACCGTCGGCTTCGTCTCCAAACTGGCCCCGGAATACCCGGACAAGAAGTTCTGGCTCTTCGACGGCTCCGTCGACTACACGGGCAAGAGCGGCTGCTCCAACAAGTGCGCGAACGTCTACTCGGTCACGTTCAAGCAGAACGAGGCCGCTTATCTCGCCGGATTCCTCGCCGACAAACTCGTCGCCGCCAACTCCCTTCCCGGCAGCACCGGAAACGGCAAGGTGGGCGTGATCGGCGGAGTGAAGATACCCGTCATCGAGGACTTCGTCGTCGGCTTCAAGGCGGGCTTCGAGGCGGCGGGCGGAAATCCGTCCTCCGGTGTCCTCGTGCAGTACGTCGGCGGCGACAACCCGTTCGGCGACCCGGCGAAGGGCAAGCAGATCGCCTCCGCGATGTACGGACAGGGCGCCGAACTGGTGTGGCCCGTCGCCGGATCCTCCGGGCTCGGCGTGTTCGAGTCGGCCGTCGCCGCCAAGCGGTACGCCTTCGGCGTCGACTCCGACCAGTACAAGACGCTCACCGACCCCGCTCAGCGGGAGACCGTCGTCACCTCCATCCTCAAGAACGCCGGCAACGCCCTCTACCTGGCGGCCGAGGCGAACAAGGCCGGCACGCTCGCCTACGGGAAGCCCGCCGCCGTGGGCCTGGCCGAGGACGGCGTGGGTTACGTGGACAACGCCAACTTCGACAAGCTCGTCCCCGCCGCCGTACGCGCCGAGCTCGAGGCGCAGGCCGCGAAGGTCAAGTCCGGTGCCGTCAAGGTCCCTTCGGCCTTCTGACCTCCGAGGAACACTGGTGGAACCCATCGAGGAAACCGACGCGGCCGTGCACGGCGCCGCGGAGAAGGCCCCACCCGCCCTTGCGGCCACGGGCCTGGGCAAGACCTACCCCAACGGCACCCGCGCCGTGATCGACGTCGACCTGTCGGTGCCCGTCGGCGAGATCAGGGCGATCGTCGGGCAGAACGGCGCCGGCAAGTCCACCCTGATGAAGCTGCTGTACGGGCTCGAACAGCCGTCGGCCGGGCAACTCAGCGTGCACGGCAGGCCGGTCAGGTTCTCCCGGCCGCAGGACGCCATCGCCCTCGGGGTGGGCATGGTCCACCAGAACCTCATGCTGGTGCCGTCGTTCACCATCGCCGAGAACGTCGTCCTCGGCGTCGAGCCGGGCCCAGCCGGCCGCGTCGACCGCGCGGCCGCCGCCGAACGCACCGCCGCGCTGGCCGAGGAGGCGGGGCTCGCCGTCGACCCGGAGGCCAGGGTCGACGCGGTGTCGGTGGGGATGCGTCAGCGCGCCGAGATCCTCAAGGCCCTGCACCGCGGCGCCCGCATCCTGATCCTCGACGAGCCCACCGCCGTGCTCACCCCCCAGGAGACCACCGACCTGTTCACCGCGGTCCGCAGACTGCGCGACTCGGGCATGACCGTGCTGTTCATCTCGCACAAGCTCAAGGAGGTACGGGAGATCAGCGACCGGGTCACCGTCATGCGCGCCGGGTCGATGATCGCGACCGTACGCACCGAGGAGGCGACCCCGGCGCAGCTCGCGTCCATGATGGTCGGCCGGGAGATGACCCTCGACGTGACCAGGCCCCCGGCCCGCCCCGGAGCGGGAGTGCTCCGGGTACGAGGACTCTCCGGCCCCTCGGTGCACGACGTGTCCCTCGACATCGCGGCCGGTGAGATCGTCGGACTCGCGGGCGTCGAGGGCAACGGCCAGACCGAACTCGTCGAACTCCTCGCCGGACTGCGCCGCCCCACCGCCGGAACGGTCACCGTGGACGGCACCGACGTCACCCACCTCGACGCGGCGGGCCACCGCCGGGCCGGTGTCGCCCACGTGCCCGAGGACCGGCTGTCCAACGGGGCGGCCCTGGACCGCTCCCTCGCCGACAACCTGATCGTCGACCGCCACGACCGGCCCCCCGTCGCCCGCCACGGCATCCTGCGCACCCGCCGCATCCGTGAACTGGCCGAGGACCTGATCGGCCGGTACGCGATCCGCGCCCCGCATCCCGACGCTACGGCCGGTTCGCTGTCCGGCGGCAACCTGCAGAAGGTCGTCGTCGCCCGCGAACTGTCCGCGAAACCACGCCTGTTGCTCGCCGCCCAGCTCACCCGGGGCGTCGACATCGGCGCCATGCAGTTCATGTACGAACGGCTCGTCGCGGCCCGGGACGCGGGCGCGGCGGTACTGCTGGTCTCCGCCGACCTCGGTGAACTGCTCGCGCTCTCCGACCGGTTGCTGGTCATCAAGGACGGCCGACTGGTCGCCCGCTTCGACGATCCGGCCGGGCTCACCGAGGAGGCCACCGGCCTGTACATGCTCGGTGTGGAGCGGCATCCGGACGAGCGGATCACGGCAGGTGTCCGATGACCTCGATCCTGGAACCGGACGCGGAACGGCAGGGGCGGCCCGAGACACAGGGGCGCCGGGAGTTCCTGGCCACCCGGCGGCGTACGGCGCTCGTCGAGCTGACGATGACCGTGCTCACCGTCGCCGTCGCCGTCCTGATCGCCTTCCTGGTCGTCCTGGCCACCGGCAAGGACGCCACCGGCGCGCTGCACGCCCTGCTCACCGGCCCGTTGGAGCGCACGCCCCGGATCGGCCGCTGGCTCGCCGACGCCACCACCCTGGCGCTGCTCGGCCTGTCCGTGTCGATCCCCTTCCGGGCCCGGCAGATCAGCCTCGGCGCGGAGGGCCAGGTGTACGCCGGTGCTCTGGCGAGCGCACTGGTCGCGATCCACCTGCACCTGCCGCCCGTCGCCGCCGTCCTGGTGCCGCTCGCCGTCGCCGCCCTCGCCGGGGGTGCGCTGGGCGCGGTCCCGGGGGTGATGAAGGCCCGCCTCGGCGCCAACGAGATCGTGGCCACCCTCATGCTGAACGCCGTCGTCGTACGCGTCTTCGACTATCTCCTCACCGACCACATCAAGGCGCCCGACAGCAGCGCCGTGCAGTCCGCCCCGGTGCGGCCCGACTCGGCGCTGCCCCTGCTCTCGGACTTCTTCGGCGTCCCGCTGGACCAGGCGAACATCGGCCTGTTCGGGATGCTCGCGGTGGCCGCGGCCGTCTGGTTCCTGCTCGCGAGGACACCGCTCGGCTACCGCATCCGGATCACCGGCTCCAACCCGGACTTCGCCCGCTACGGCGGCCTCGACGTACCGCGCACCATCGAGTGGAGCTTCGTCATCGGCGGCGCGCTCGCCGGTCTCGCCGGGGCGCACCTCGCGCTCGGCGTCTACGGCGGCCTCCAGCCCGACATGGCCGGCGGCCTGGCCTTCGAGGGCATCGTCGTCGCCCTGCTGGGCCGCAACAACCCGGTCGGCGTGGTCGCCGCCGCGCTCCTCTACTCGTATCTGCGCGTCGGCGGCGATGTGATGGAGCAGCAGACCGACGTCGGCTCCGAGGCCGTGACCATCATCCAGGCGGTCATCGTGCTGCTCGTGACCGCCCGGGCGCTGCCCGAACTCGTCAAGCGGTACCTCGCCCGAAGGGAGGCCCGCTGATGGGCCCGGTCCTCGACGTCGTGCTCAGCACCGGTTTCCTCGCGGCGATCCTCGGGGTGTCCACGCCGTACGTCCTCGCCGCCCTCGGCGGTCTGCTGGCCGAGCGGGCCGGCGTGCCCAACATCGCGCTGGAGGGCTCGATGCTGACCGCCGCCTGCACGGGTGCGCTGGTCGCCGGGTACAGCGGCTCGGTGTGGGCGGGCGCCGTCTGCGGGATCGCCGGGGGCGCGCTCCTCGCGCTGCTGCTCGGCGTGCTGCACCTGTACCTCGGCGCGGACGCCATCATCGCCGGCATCGGGCTCAACCTGCTCGCGGCGGGCGCGACCGCTTACACCGTGTACGCGCTGCTCGGCGACAAGGGCGGGACCAGCAGGCTGCACAGCGGGGCGCTGCCCTCGGTCCGGCTGCCCCTCATCGAGGACGTTCCCGGTCTCGGCGCGGTGCTCAGCGGGCAGAACGTGCTGACCTGGGCCGCGCTCGCCGCCGCCCCCGCGGTGGCCTGGCTGCTGTACCGGGCCCGGTTCGGCTTCCATCTGCGTGCCGTCGGCGAGCATCCCGAGGCGGCCCGCTCGGTCGGCATCCACGTGCACCGGGTCCAGTTCCGCGCCCTCGCGCTCAGCGGCGCGCTGGCCGGGGCGGCCGGAGTGTTCCTGAGCATGGGCGCGGTGTCCTTCTTCGTCACCGGCATGACCGCGGGCCGCGGCTACATCGCCCTGGCCGCCGTCTTCCTCGGCGCCCTGCGCCCCTGGGGCGTCTTCCTCGCCGCCCTCGGCTTCGGCACCGCCGAGGCCCTCGCCGTCCAGCTCGGCAACCTGGACATCCCGTCGCAGCTGGTCTCGGCGATCCCGTACGCCTTCACCCTGGTCGCCCTCGCGTTCTTCGCCTGGCGGCGCCGTCGCGCGTCCCGTACCGCGCCCGCGTCCCCTCCCGGCCTGCCCTCCCCACACCTCACGGAGACCCCATGAGCATCCGCGCCGCCCGCGCCCGGATCATCGCCACCGCCGTCGTCCTCGCCGCGCTTCCCGCCCTCATCGGCACCCCGGCCGCCGCTCACGACAGCGGCGTACGGCTGGATCTCCTCGGCGAGCGGGAGCTGCCGAACGCCATGCCCTTCCAGGGCACCACCGTCGGCGGGCTGTCCGCCATCAGCTACGACGCGAAGTCCGGCACGTACTACGTGATCAGCGACGACCGGTCGCAGACCGGCCCCGCCCGCTTCTACACCGCCCGCGTCGACCTCACCGGCGGCACCCTCAAGGGCGTAGAGCTGACCGGCACCCACCCCTGGCTCCGCCCGGACGGCACCGCTTTCCCGCCCACCTCGACCGCCACCGCCACCGTCGCACCCGACCCGGAGGGCATCGCCGTCGACCCGCGCGACGGCAGTCTGGCCTGGACGAGCGAGGGCGAGCGCATCGTCCCGTCCGACGGCCCGGCCCTGCTCGGCGACCCCTGGATCCGCCGCGCCACCACGACCGGCGCCTGGACCGGACAGCTCCCGCTGCCCCCGCAACTGCACATGAATGCGCAGGAGTTCGGCCCCCGCAAGAACCAGACGCTGGAAGGAGTCACCTTCACCCCGGACGGCCGGCGGATCGTCACCGCCATGGAGGACCCCCTCTACCAGGACGGCGACGACCCCACCCCCGAGCACGGCGCGCTGACCCGCATCACCGTCCACGACACCCGTACCGGACAGCCGCTGGCCCAGTACGCCTACCCGCTGGAGCCGCTGTTCGCCACGACCCCGGCGGGCAGCACCGACACCAACGGGGTGAGCGACCTCGTCGCCCTCGACCACGACCGCTTCCTGATCCTGGAGCGCGCCTCGATCTACGCCGACAACAACTGGAAGGCCCGGATCTACCTGGTCGACCTGCGCGGCGCCACCGACGTCCTCGGCCGCGACTCCCTCACCGACCCGTCCGCGCCGCCCGTGCGACCGGTCCGCAAGACGCTGGTGAGCGACCTGTCCGACGTACCCGGGCTGTCCCGGGTCGACAACGTCGAGGGCATCACCCTCGGCCCCCGCCTCCCCGACGGCCGCCGTACCGTCGTCCTGGTCTCCGACGACAACTTCGCCGCACGCCAGGTGACCCAGTTCATCGCCTTCGCGATCCGCGGATGATCCTGTCGATGCCTTCCGGCACGGCTGACCGCCGTAGGTGCTGAGCAGGATCGGCCGTTGCACAGAAGCGCCGCCGGCCTCGCCGTAGGGCGAGGCGCGGCGGCGCCGACGGTTCGGGTCAGTGGTGCCGGGGCGTCATCAGCTCCTGGTCCACTGCTGGTTGCTGCCGCCGTTGCAGTACCAGACGTCGACCGCCGTGCCGTTGCCGGTGCCCGCGCCGGCCGCGTCCAGGCAGAGCGCCGGGTTGGCGACGCTGGTCACCGAGAGGTCCGCGTTCACGTTCCACTGCTGGGCCGCCGCGCCGGTGCAGTCGGAGATGACCACGGGGTCCCCCGCCGAGGCTCCGCTGCCGCCCAGCGTCATGCACTTGTTGCCGTAGACGGTGAGCTGCTTGTTCGCGTCCCAGTTCCAGGTCTGGTTGCCGCCGCCGTTGCAGTCCCAGAGGTCGAGCTGGGTGTTGTCGGTGGTGCTGAAGCCGGGCACGTCGACGCAGCGGTTCGAGCCCACTCCGCGCAGGACCTCGCCGGGAGGGGCCGGCGGCAGGTCGTTGACCGGCGGGGTCGTGCCGAAGCCGTAGCCCCAGCGCAGCAGCGCGACGCCGGTGGCGCTGTTGTCCACCAGGTTGCCGTCGGCGTCCAGCGACTCGATCGAGTAGGCGTCCCCGAACCGCAGGCCGGGCCAGTACACCAGGCCCATGCCCTTGCTGCGGGCGGTGTTGGCCACGGCCGCCAGGTACGAGGTGTAGACGTTGCCGTTCCAGGCGCCGTAGTTCAGGCCGATGGTCATCGGGGAGCCGGCCTCGTCGATGACGGTCCGGCCGGCGTACTTGCCGATCCGGGCCTCGAGGTCGGCGGTCCAGTCCGCCTGCGTGGTGTGGCTGGCCCAGTAGCCGTAGAAGTGCAGCGACAGCAGCGTGCCGCGCAGCGCGGGGGCCGCGCCGACACCGGTGACGTTGTCGTTGTAGCCGGTGCCGCTGATCACGACCCGCCCGCGCGGGACGTCCTTGTGCCGGCCCAGCCAGCCGCTGGTGACCGAGACCCACTGGTCCAGGGTGTAGCCGTGCGGCTCGTTCATGGGCTCGAAGTAGACCCGCGGGTTGTTCTTGTACTCCCGCACCACGGTGTTCCACATGGTGTTCCAGGCCGCCGGGTCGTCGACCAGCCCGTCCTTGCTGCTGTCGGCCTCCCAGTAGCTGACGATGACCTTGTCCCCGGAGGCGGTGGCCGCGTCGATCGTCGCCCGGTACGACTTCCACCAGGTGGTGCCCACGCTCGCCGGGTTGATCGGCAGTCGCAGCGTGTTGGCGCCCAGGTTCTTCTTGAAGCCGCGCACCATCTTCTGCGTGGTGCGGTACACGGTGCCGTAGCTGTCGGTCACCTTGAGCCCGCTGGGCACCACGGCGTCACTGGCGTAGTTGTCGCGCGGGTCGGCCCAGTTCACGCCGCGGAAGTCACTGGTGGCGCCCTTCGGCGCGGGCTTGGCCGGCGCGTACGAGGCGGCTGACGTCGTCCCGGCCGACTCGGCGAGGGCGGGGTGGGGGGCGGTCAGCAACATGAGTGTCGCGCCGAAACCGGCCATGAGCACACTGGCCAGTCTTCTCGACCTCGTCGGGGTCTTGGTCATGTCGTCTCCAGTGACGAAAAACGCGGAGGGGCGGGTGCGGGTTCGCCACCTGAGCCGAGCCATGGATGAGCCCGGGGCCCCGTTACGGACGCCCCAAACCCATGCAAACCGGCCATGGTTACGTAACCATCGCCCGGACACTCGCACGACGCGCCCACCGGTGACAAGACCTTTGACGGTTCCGAAACCCCGTGCGGCCGAGTGGTCTCGCGCGACGGGCGCGGGCTGAGGTCTTGGTGGCTCGTCGGCGACCACACTTGCGTGCGCTTGTGTGACCGGTCACTTGCGTGACAGGATTGTGAGCGGTCACATTGCAGGAGACCGTCCTGTGAGCGTGAACGCCCAGCTCAGCCCAGCGCCGGAACCCTAGCGGAACCGAACCGTCCCGGAAGGGGAATCACGTTGACCGCTGCCGTAGCCGAGCGATCCCGTATCTGGGCGTGCCCGGAACTGGGGCTGCATGCCGTCGTGGACAGCACCGGATCGGTGAGACTGGGCAGACCCGGCCAGGACATGGCCTGTCTCGTTCCGCTGGTGGAGGTCACGGCGACCGGGCATGGGCGCCTGTGGTCGGGCGAGCGGTTCATCGAGACGGCCATCGGCGAGCGTCTGGCGTACCGCGACCACGAGACGGTCGAGGTGGGGGGCGGGCGCGAGCGTACGACGATCAGGCTGACGGACGCGGTGACCGGCCTGACCGCGGAGGTTGTGCTGGAGACGGGGGTGGGGGGGTCTGCCGGGGCAGTCTCGGCTGGGGCGGGATCGGCGGGGTCGGGTGATGTCGCTGAGAGCTGGGCCGGCGTGGATACGACCGCGGCGGGTTCTGTGGGTTCGGGTTCCGCCCCTGAAAGCTGGTCCGGCGTGGACCCGGCCGGAGCGGGATCGGCGGGATCGGGTTCCGCGCCCGCGGGCCCGGCCCGTACGACCAGGCGGCTCGCCCGCGGCGGGTTCCTGAGGGCCCGGGTGCGGTTGGTCAACGAGGGCAGTGTGCCGGTCCGGCTGGAGAGCGTGAGCACCCTGACCCTCGGCGGCATCGCCGAAGGCGCCCTCGACGGCCTCACCCTGCACTGGGCGGACAACGACTGGCTCGCCGAATGCCGTTGGCGGCAGGCCCCCTACCGCGACCAGGTCGTCCCGTTGAACAGGTCCGCCCACGGGCACGAGGGCCGCGGCTGCTTCGAGCGGTACTCGCAGGGAAGCTGGTCCACCGGCCGCCACCTCCCCGTCGCCGGCCTCACCGACCGGGACGGCCGCGCCTGGCTGTGGCAGATCGAGTCCAG
Source organism: Streptomyces sp. LS-MS-L19 (assembly GCF_058382285.1). Classification (NCBI taxonomy): domain Bacteria; kingdom Bacillati; phylum Actinomycetota; class Actinomycetes; order Kitasatosporales; family Streptomycetaceae; genus Streptomyces; species Streptomyces sp. LS-MS-L19. The sequence continues at coordinate 3,113,355 of NZ_JBYCLL010000001.1, forward strand.
CGCCGGCTGGCGGTTCGAGACCGGTGAACGCGAAGGCGCCGCCTACGTAGCCCTGTTCGGCCCCGACGACGCCCACCACCAGTGGCAGCACACCCTCGCCCCCGGCCAGGAGTTCACCACCGTGCCCGCCGTCCTGGTGCGGACGGAGACCGGTGGCCTGGACGCCGCGTTCGGGGTCCTGACGGACTACCGCAGGAGCATCCGCCGCGACCATCCCGACCACCGCGCGCTGCCGGTGATCTACAACGACTACATGAACACCCTCATGGGTGACCCCACCACCGAACGGCTGCTGCCCCTGATCGAGTCCGCGGCCGCCGCCGGAGCGGAGGTGTTCGTCATCGACGCGGGCTGGTACGACGACGACGCCCAGGGCTGGTGGGACGCCGTCGGAGCATGGGAAGCCGCTCCGAACCGGTTCCCGGCCGGTCTGCCGGAGGTCCTGGACACGATCAGGCGCCACGGCATGACCCCGGGGCTCTGGCTCGAACCCGAGGTCGTCGGCGTCCGCAGCCCCCTGGCCCACGCCCTGCCCGACGAGGCGTTCTTCCGGCGGGGCGGGCTCCGCGTCACCGAACACGGCCGGCACCACCTCGACCTGCGCCACCCGGCCGCCCGTGCCCACCTGGACGAGGTCGTGGACCGGCTGGTCGGCGAGTGGGGGGTCGGCTACCTCAAACTCGACTACAACATCAACATCGGCCCCGGCACGGAGAACGGCCCCGAGAGCCCGGGGGCGGGCCTGCTCGGACACCACCGCGCCCATCTCGACTGGCTGGCCGGTGTCCTCGACCGGCATCCCGGCCTGGTCCTGGAGAACTGCGGTTCCGGCGGTCTGCGCATGGACTACGCGCAGTTGGCCCTGACCCAGCTCCAGTCCACCAGCGACCAGCAGGACTACCTGCGCTACCCCCCGATCGCCGCGGCGGCGCCGACCGCGGTGACCCCGGAGCAGGCGGCGGTGTGGGCCTACCCGCAGCCGCACTTCAGCCCGGACGAGATCGCCTTCACCCTCACCGGCGCACTCCTGGGCCGTATCCACCTCTCCGGCTTCCTCAACCTCATGAGCGCCGAACAGTTCGCCCTCGTCCGCTCGGCCATCTCCGTCTACCGGGACATCCGGCCGGAGATCCACGACGCCCACCCCTTCTGGCCCCTCGGTCTGCCGGGCTGGGAGGACACGTGGATCACGCATGGCCTGCACACCGCCGACGGCGCGCTGCTCACCGTGTGGCGCCGGGAGTCACCCGCCGGCGCGCCCGGCCCCGACGTCGTCACCATCCCCCTCCCCCACCTGCGGGGCAGCCACCCCGAACCGGTGGTCCTCTACCCGACGGTCTCCGACTGCACCGCGCGATGGGACCCGGCCCGCGGACTGCTCAGCGTCCACCTGCCCCGCCCCGGCACCGCCGCCCTCCTCCGCCTGCACACCGTGAGCTGAGCGACCTCGGGCGCCCCGGAGAACGGGCTCGACATCCCCCGCCCGCATGGCGATGCGCCGAGGGGGAGGCGAAAATGGGAGCGGAACAGAACCAGGACTCCGGCCGCGACTGCGGACAGGAACACAGGTGATCGTTCATGTGCCGATGGCTCGCTTACTCGGGAACCCCCCTGCTCCTCGACACCATCCTCTACAAACCGGCCCACTCGCTGATCGACCAGAGCCTCCACTCACGCATGGGTGTCGAGACGACCAACGGTGACGGTTTCGGCGTCGGGTGGTACTCGGAGGAGAGCATCGACACCCCGGCCCTGTTCACGGACGTGGGCCCCGCGTGGAACAACCGGAACCTGAGGGAGCTCGCGGACCATGTCCGCTCCCCGTTGTTCTTCGCCCACATCAGGGCGACCACCGGCACGGCGGTGCAGCAGACGAACTGCCACCCGTTCCGGCACGGCCGCTGGATGTGGATGCACAACGGCGCCATCGCGGACTTCCACCTCGTACGCCGCGACCTGTCCCTGCTCGTCGAGCCCGGCCTGTACGCCGACATCGAGGGCACCACGGACTCGGAGGTGATGTTCTACCTGGCGCTCACCTTCGGCCTGGACGAGGATCCGCCGGGCGCGGTGTCCCGGATGGTGGGCGCGGTGGAGCGCGTCGGCCACGCCCACGGTGTGGAGTTCCCGCTGCAGATGACGATCGGCGTGACCGACGGCGTGCGCATATGGTCGTTCCGCTACTCGAGCCAGGGCGCTTCCCGGTCGCTGTTCTACAGCACCCGCGTGGACACCCTGCGCACCCTGCACCCCGACGCGGCGTTCCTGCGGGAGGTCTCCGACGACACCCGCCTCGTCGTCTCCGAACCCCTCGGCAACCTGCCCGGCGCCTGGAACGAGGTGCCGGAGAGCAGTTACGGCGTCATCCAGGACGGGGCCGACGAGCTGTACCGCTTCGTCCCGGAACCCGTGTGACGCGCCGGCCGCTTCCCGTCAGCCGCTCTTGGCCCTCCTGGCGTCGGTGCCGGTGCGACCGGACCGGGCGGGGACGGTCTTCTTCCCCGCGGCCTTCTCCGTACGGGCGGCCGACTGCGACGGTGCCGTCCGGGGCCGTCGCGTCGACCACTTGAACTCGATCTCCAGCTCGATCTCCCCGTCTCCGACCTCGACCTCCACCTCGGTGCGCAGGTCGTCGGGGATCCGCAGGCTCACCGTCGTTCCGGAGCCGAGTTCCAGTTCGGCCTCCCCGCCCTCTCTCAGCGCGGCCGCGAGCGCGTCGAGCCGGTCAGCCGCCTCGGCGCGCGACAGCGAGCTCTTCTGCTCGAACTTGAGATCTTTCATGAGGTGGCTCCCATCCACAGAAACAGGACATAACGCCAATTCTGCGGCCGCGAGCGTGATCGGACATCCCCGCGGGCGTCCGGGTGAAGCGCTCCCCGCTCAATCGGCGCTGGAGAGACCGGGCGCGGCCGCGGACGACCGGCGCACCCGCAGGGCGAAGCCGGCGCTCTCGCAGCGGCCGGGGAGGCCCCGGAAGTCCTCCAGGTCCATGCGCGAGCGCAGCAGCGACACCGCCGTGCGGGCGATCACCGCGCGCTGCGGGTCGACGGTGGTCAGCGGCGTCGAGGCGAAGCGGGCTGCCTCGATGTCGTCGAAGCCCGCCAGGGCCACGTCGTCCGGGACGGAGACGCCGCTGCGGGCCAGGACCGACAGCGCACCGATCGCGACCACGTCGTTGTAGCAGAACAGGGCGTCGAAGCGGACGCGGGTGCGCAGCAGACGGGCCACCGCGCCGGCGCCGGAGGACCACAGGTCGGCGTCGTCCACACCGATCACCAGCGAGTCGTCGTAGGCGACCCCGGCGTCCTCGAGAGCTCTGCGGTAACCGCGCAGACGCCGGCCGCCGGCCCGGGGTTCCACCTGTTCGCACAGCGCTGCGATACGGCGCCTGCCCTGGGCGAGGAGATGGCTGACGGCCGCGTGGGTGCCCTGCTCGTCGGCGATCTCGACGTAGTCCAGGTGCGTCCCGGCCGCCTGGGCGGGGCGCTCGCCGAGGACGACGGTGGGCTGGGTGAGCGGCAGCGGCAGGTACTCCTCGGCGGTGAGGGCCTGCGGCACGTAGATGACCCCGTCCACGAGTTCCTTGTGCGAGGTGGACAGGACGGCGCGTTCCCGCTCGGCGTCTCCCCGGGTGGTCTCGACGACCACCTTCAGGCCCTGGGTCTCCGGAGCCCGGATGACCTGTTCGGCCAGCTCCGCGTTGAACGGCTGGTGGACGTTCGGGAGCACCAGCGCGATGGTGCCGGTGCGCTGCGAGCGCAGCCCGCGGGCGAAGGGGTTGAGCCGGTAGCCGAGTTCCTCGACGGCCGCACGGACGCGGTGCTCCGTCTCGGGACTGAAGGAGCCCGTGCCGTTGATGACGTTGGAGACCGTCTTCGTCGACACGCCCGCCTTCTCGGCCACGGTACGCATGGTCACGCTCCGCCCCATGCGGGCATCCCTCCCAAAGTCGATTCACGGACGGTCAGTTGGTGGTCGGCGACGACCAGCCGGCCGGAATCCCGCTCGACCGTACCGTTCATGCGGTCGTTCAGCAGGACCAGGGCCTCGCGTGCGATCTGGCTCCTGCCGGGGGCGAGCGAGGTGAGCGCCGGGTGCGCGTACCGGGCGTCGTCGGTGTCGTCGAACCCGGCGACGGCCACCTCGGCCGGGACCCGCACCCCCGCCTCCTGCAGGGTGTGCAGGGCGCCGAGCGCCAGGACGTCCGCGAAGGCGACCACGGCGTCGAAGGGGACACCCTGGTCGATCAGCCGGCGCATGGCGGTGGCTCCCTCCTGGCGGTTCCAGTGCGGGGTGCCCACTTCGAGGACCAGGTCGGGGTCGTAGGGCAGACCGGCGTCCCGCAGTCCCTTGCGGTAGCCCTTCAGGCGCAGGTGGGCGGCGGCCCGCTCGGGCCGGTCGGTGTGGTCGGCGCCGAGGGCCGCGATCCGGGTGTATCCCAGCGACACCATGTGTCCGACGAGGGCCCGGACGCCTTCCTGGTTGGCCATGGCGACCCGGTCGACGGGTGCGTCGTAGGCCCGTTCGGAGATGAACACGGTCGGCACGGTCCGGGCCACGGTGAGGGCCTGGGCGTCGGACAGCCCCACCGGGTACATCAACAGCCCTCCCAGGTGCGGACCGTGCTCCCGGACCAGGGCGAGTTCGGCCTCGGCGGCTCCTTCGGTGAGCTCGATCAGCACCGTGAGCCCATGGCGTTCCGCCTCGCGCATGATCTCCTCGGCGAGCGAGGAGAAGTAGGGCTGGGACAGGTGGGGCAGGGCGAGTCCGACCAGGTCGATCCGGCCGGTGCGCAGGTTGCGGGCGACCGAGTTGGGCCGGAAGTCCAGCTCGGCTATGGCCGCGTCGACCTTGCGCCGGGTCTGTTCGCTGACGTTGGGCTCGCCGTTGACCACACGGGAGACCGTCTTCAGTGACACCCCGGCCCGCTGGGCCACGTCATGCATCGTGGACATGACCGAACCTTAGGCTCCGGCGGGGGCCGGGCTGCGCAGCCCCGCGCACTCGGCCGCGGTGAGCGGCAGCACCGAGCCGTGCCGGAGTCCCGGCGGCAGGACGCAGAACTCCGGGTCGGCCACGGGGAGCCACACGGGACTGTCCAGGCGGTCGGCCCGGAACGGCACGTAGCCGCGGCCGAGGAACTCGTCCAGCAGGAGCAGCCAGCCCCGCCCGTCGGGTGCCGGGAGCACGATCGGCCCTTCCGCGTGCGCCAGCCCGGGCAGTCCTCCGGCGCCGCGGCCCACGCCCTGTGCGACGGGCTCGTAGTCCGGGGCGGTCAGGTCCCGGGAGCGCTCCACGAAGACGAACTTGGCGTCCGGGGCGTCCGCGGTGCCGGGCAGCCGCTCGTCCTTCGTGAACCGGTAGAACCAGCCCTCGTGCTCCACGACCGTGGAGTCGATGACGGGATAGCCCTTGTCGACCCACACCCGTGCCTCGTCGAACGTGCGGAAGTCCTTGGTGGCCGCGCGGTACATGCGCTGGTACGACGGGCTCTCGTGCCCGGGGTCGTCGTCCGGGTAGACGGTGGACGCCCAGAACACCAGGTACTCCTCGCGGTCCGGGTCGTAGACGGCCTCGGGTGCCCAGACGCACCCGGCCTGCTCCGGCATGACCTGGATCCGGTGCGGCCCGTCCCACTCGCGCAGGTCGGCCGAGTGCCACACCAGCAGGTCGCGGCTGCCGTGCGCGATCGCCTGTTCCCAGCCCGCGCCGCCGTGGATGCGCAGGTCGGTGGCGAGCAGATGGAACCCGCTGCCGTCCGCGGCCCGCACCAGGTACGGGTCCCGGGCCCCGCCGCCCGCGGGGGCGAGCGGGGGGACATCTTCGAGTTCGGTCCATCGGTCCATGCGGGGGGTGTCGCTGAGCGCGAAACGGATCCGCTCGCCGTCGGGGCGGTGCTCGCCGGCGAAGTGGGCGAAGAGGTAGCCGGCGGGCCGTTCGGCCTGGTGGTCGCGGGGGGCGCTCTGGGGCACGGGGCCGGTCTCCTCGTCTGCGGGGGTCGGTTGAGGTGAGGCGAGCTTCGCACCAGAGATTCATCGTTGTCAAAGGAAGAGAAGTCCGGTGGCGCGCAGCGGTCTCCTTGCGGGGGTGCGCGGGAGCTGGAGGAAGCGACGAAGTGAACAGCCGTGACCTGCAAAGATCACGGGCATGGCGTGGATGCTCGGGGACGCCCTTTGATGTCGGTCTGGAAAAAGACCGACCAAAGAGGCTTGACGACGATGTACCCGACGGACATCCTGATCCCGCTTCACCCAGCTGTAACACCGGGTTCATCCGGTTACTTCGGCATTCTCCCGACAAGGCCGGCTCCCGCCGGCAGAAGAAGGTCGTCATGGCCTCCCTTGCCTCCGCCCCGGCGCCCCTGTACGAGGACCCCGTCCACGCGGGCCCGACCGATCCCGTCGTGCAGTACGACGGCCGGCAGTGGTGGATGTTCTACACACAGCGTCGCTCCGACGTGTCGGCGCCCGGCGTCGCCTGGGTGCACGGCACCGCGATCGGCGTCGCGACCAGCACGGACGGCCGCGAGTGGCTCTACCGCGGGGTGCTGGACAGCCTCCCGTTCGAACCGGGCACCAACACGTTCTGGGCCCCGGAGATCGTGCGGGCGCCCGACGGGGTGTTCCACATGTACGTCAGCTACATCCGCGGGGTGCCGGACCGCTGGGAGGGCCACGAGCGGCGGATCCTGCACTACACCAGCGGGGACCTGTGGCACTGGGTGCTCGCCGGGCCGGTGCCGCTCAGTTCACGCCGGGTCATCGACGCCTGCGTCCATCCGCTGCCGGACGGCTCGGGCTGGCGCATGTGGTACAAGGACGAGGCCCACGGCTCGCACACCTGGGCCGCGGACTCGGCCGACCTGTACGACTGGCGGGTGCGGGGGCCCGTGCTGGAGCACCGGCCGCACGAGGGACCGAACGTCTTCGCGCTGGACGGCCGGTACTGGATGGTCGTGGACTGCTGGGACGGCCAGGACGTGTTCCGCTCCGCCGACCTCGACGACTGGACCCCGGCGGGCCGCATCCTCGACGGCTCGGGCACCCGCGAGGACGACCGGGGTGTGGGACACCACGCCGACGTCGTCGCGGGCCCCGACGCGGCCTGGATCTTCTACTTCACCCACCCCGACCGGGAGACGGAGCCCCCGTCCGCCGACGGCCCGGCGCAGCGCCGCTCGGTGATTCAACTGGCCCGCCTCACGACGGACGGCGACCGCCTCCGCCTGGACCGCGACACGGTCCCGTTCCACACCTTGCCACTCCCCTGACCCGCCCTTTCCTGCCCCGACCCCTTGCTCCCGTCCCAGACACCCCGCCTGCCGCTCCCCGGAACCCCGGCCCGCCCCAGGCCCCCACCTCCGCCGGGGCACCGATTTCACACCCCTGCTCCCACCGAGCACCGCCCCCTCCACACCGGCCCCGTCACCCGTCGGCGGCCCCGACATCTCCACTCCTAGCCCTGCCCCTCCGACTCAGCCCAGGCAACCCGCGTCCGCCGGGGCACCCCGCCCCTCCGGCCTCTCGCCCCGATCCAGCGCCGCCCCGGCCTCGACACTCCCCCTCTCGGCCTGACACCACCGCCCCACCCAGCGCCGCACCCCCGCCCCAGGCTCCTCAACATCAGCTGAGGAACCCGCCCGCTCCCGGCACGCACGCCCCGCTCGGCACGACACCCCCGGGCCACGACACCCCGCCTCGCCCGGCACCTCCGCCTCCGCCCGACCCCGGCCCTCCTCCCTCCGCCCACCCCCGGCCCAGGCGCCCACTTCCGCTCAGTGCACCGGGTTCGCACCCCGCTCCCGCCCAGGACAGCGCCTCGGCCCTGCTCCCTCCGCCCCGTACACACCACACCCGCCCCCGCCTCACGCGCTCCCCGAAAGGACCCACCATGTCCACCAACCCCACCGCAGACAGCACCCCCCAGCTCACCAGACGACGCTTCGTGCAGGGCAGTCTCATGGCCGCCGTTCTCGGGGGGACCGCGCTGGGTGCCGCCGCCTGTTCCACCAGCACCGCGGTCGGCGGGGGCGGCGGAAAGGGGTCCGTGTCCTTCTTCTCCTGGGACACCCAGACCGTCATGAAGCCCGTGCTGGACCTGTTCACCAAGCAGACCGGCACCTCGGTCTCCTTCTCCTACGCCCCGCCCGTGCCGCAGTACGTCTCCACCCTGCAGACCCGCCTCCAGGCCCACACCGGCGCCGACGTCTTCATCCTCACCGCCGAGGACAAGCAGCTGGTCAGCGGCGGCTTCGTGAAGAACCTGACCGGCCAGAAGTTCCTGGAGCCCATGAACTCCGCCAACAAGGAGTTCATGACGGTCGACGGCAAGGTCTACGGACTGTCCATCTCCTCCTGGGCCGGCGGGATCATGTACAACAAGGAGCTGCTCGCCAAGGTCGGCGCGGACAAGCTGCCGGACAGCTGGGACGGATTCCTGGACCTGTGCCGCAAGCTCAAGGACAAGGGCATCACCCCGTACTACGACGCCGCCCACGACGGCAACTTCATGGCGCTGTGGGGCCTGCTCGGCGGGTACTTCGACAGCCGGACCGCCTTCCCCGACGCCGACATCTTCGCGGGCAGAACCACCTTCGCCGACACCTGGACCGACCCGCTGGTCGCCTACTGCAAGCTGTACACCGAGAAGCTGACGCCCAAGGCCGTGCTGGGCCTGACCGGCGACCAGGTGGTCAGCGAGTTCGCCAACGGACGTGTGGCCATGTTCGGCGCCGGCACCTGGAACGTGCCCGCGGTCCAGAAGAGCGCCCCGAAGCTGTCCTTCCAGACCGAGGCCATCCCCGGCATCACCCCGGGCACCAGCTACTGGACCGGTGCCGCCAGCCCGGGCTACGCGATCAACCCCAAGGCCAAGAACCCCGAAGCCGCCCTGAAGTTCCTGGAGTTCCTGGCGAGCCCCGACGCCGTGAAGGCGTACGGCAAGTCCAGCGGCGCGATCACCACGACCAGCAACTACACGCCGAGCTTCGCCGACAGCATCACCAACCAGGCCCTCGGCGCCCGCTCCGGCAAGATCTACCTCCCCGTCGTCGCCTGGCCGCGCCACTCCAACGAGCTCAGCCAGGAGCTCAACACCCAGATGCAGCAGATGATCCAGGGCTCGGTCAAGCCCAAGGACATCCCCGCCGCGCTGGACAAGAAGCTCAAGCAGCTCGACGCGAAGTAGGCGGGAAGCGACAGCCCTCATGGCCATACAGACCCCCGACCTCCCCACCCGGGCCCGCGCCGGCACCGCGCCGGACGGCACGTCCGGCGGGACCCGCCCCGGCCGCCGCCGGCTGCGCGAGCAGCTGACCACGCAGGCGTTCCTGGTGCCGATCGCCCTCGTCCTGGTGGTGCTGTTCGTGGTGCCGCTCGCCGAGTCGGTGTACTACAGCTTCACCGACTACAGCGGCTCCTCACCGACCCGGCACCTGGTCGGGCTGCGGAACTACCGGCAGATCTTCACCGACCCCTCGGTGCTGACGGGCCTCGGCTTCACCCTGCTGTACGCGGTGGCGACCACCCTGATCGTGACCGTCCTGGCCATCCCGCTCGCGGTGATCCTCAACCGCCGCTTCCCCGGCCGGAGTCTGGTCCGTGCGGCGTTCTTCTTCCCCGCCGTACCCAGCATGGCGATCCTCGGCCTGGTCTGGACGTTCGTCCTGTCGCCACTGTCCTCCGGGGTGATCAACTCCGTGCTGGGCGGCCTCTTCGGAGTCGGCCCGGTGCCGTGGCTGTCGGACAACACCCTGGCCAAGGTCTCTGTGATCGTGGTCGGGGTCTGGGCGCAGACCGGCTGGCACGCCGTCCTCTACCTCGCCTACCTCCAGTCCGTCCCCCGGGACTACTACGAGGCCGCCACCATCGACGGGGCCACCCCGCGCCAGCAGTTCTTCCGCATCACGCTGCCGCTGCTCGCCCCGGCCATGACGGTCAGCCAGTTCCTGCTGCTCATCAACGGCCTGAGGGTGTACGACCTGCCGTTCACCCTCACCAACGGCGGGCCCGGCTACGCCACCTTCACCATGACCCAGGTACTCGTGCAACGCGGCATCGTCGAGGCCGACTACGGGCTCGGCGCCGCACTGAGCGTGATCTTCCTGATCGCGGTCGCCGCCGTGCTGTCCCTCCAGCTCTCGGTGACCCGCAGGCTGGAAAGGAGGTTCCGGTGACGGCGATCCTCTCCCGGCTGCGCACCCGGGGCTGGCTCACCAGCGTTTACATGCTGCCCCTCTCGGCGGTGATGGCGCTGCCCTTCTACTACGTCCTCGTCAACACCCTCAAGTCGCAGGCGCAGACCACCGGTTCACCCCTCGCGCTGCCGACCTCACCGGACTTCTCCACCTACCGCCGGGTCCTCGACCAGGTCCCCGTCGCGGCGGCGTTCGCGAACACCCTCTACGTCACGGTGGTCTCGGTGGCCCTCATGGTGCTGATCGGCGCCATGGCCGCGTACGCCCTGACGATCCGCCCCACCAGGTTCAACCGGCGTTTCGGCAAGCTCCTGCTGCTCGCGTTCGTCGTGCCCACCCAGTCCACGCTGATCCCCGTCTACCAGATCTTCGTCGAACTGAACCTGGTCAACAGCCTGAACGGCCTGGTCCTGGTCTACAGCGCGGGCTCGATCTTCTGCTGGTTCGTCATCCAGGGCTACATGGCCACCCTGCCGTTCGAGGTCATCGAGGCCGCCCGGCTGGACGGCTGCGGTCCCTGGCAGGTCTTCTGGCGGATCGTGCTGCCGCTGATCCGGCCCATCCTGGCCACGGTCGCGGTGTTCCAGACCATGTGGATCTGGAACGACTTCTTCACCCCCAACGTGTACCTGAGCGACCCGGGCAAGAGCACGATCGTGCTGGAGGTCTACACCTCGGTCGGGCAGTTCCAGGTCGACTGGCCGGCCTTCCTGACCCTGAGTGTCATGGCCCTGGTCCCCATGGTGGTCTTCTTCGTCGCGGTCCAGCGGCACATCGTGTCCGGCCTGCTCAGCGGCGCCGTCAAGGGCTGAACCCCACCCCTGACGAGCTGACCGCCGCCCTCTCCCCAGATCGACCGGTGCGTTCGGCGCGCCCTCTCCCCGCACCGCCCGGCACGGCGTGCGCACCGGTCCGCTCCACCTCACTCATCCGCTCCGTTCGAAGAGGAACGCAATGCGAAGATGGCCACGCCGCCTCCTGGCGGCCCTGGGCAGCGCGGCAGCCACGCTGGGACTCGTACTCGTCCCCAGCACGGTTGCGCACGCGGCGACCTGCACCACGTACTACGTCTCGTCGTCGTCCGGCAGCGACAGCAACGACGGATGCAGTACCGCCACCCCGTGGAAGACGCTCACGAACGTCAATGCGACGACGTTCACGGCCGGCAACCAGATCCTGTTCCAGGCCGGCGGTTCCTGGACCGGCGAACTCCAGCCCCAGGGCTCCGGCGCCGCCGGCAACCCGATCGTGATCGGCAGTTACGGCTCCGGTGCCGCGCCCATCCTCAACGGCGGGGGCGCCGCGGCCACCGTCTACCTGCACAACCAGCAGTACTGGACCGTCCAGAACCTGGAGATCACCAACCCGGCCGCCAGCGCGGCCGTACGCAGCGGCATCCAGCTGGAGAACGACACCACCGGCATCCTCGCCGGGATACACATCCTGAACAACAACATCCACGACGTGAAGGGGTACTGGGCGAACGTCCAGAACCCCGTGCAGCCGAGCCAGTCCTCCGGCATCGCCTTCGACGTCACCGACAACAACACCACCAGCGGCTGGGACGACGTCCAGATCAGCAACAACACGCTGACACGCGACGACGCCGGCGGCATCTACATCGGCTCGCTCGTGGGCCTGAACCACAACATCAACACCACCAACGTCGTCATCGACGGCAACACCCTCACCGACATGGGCGGCAACGACATCGTCTGCGTGTTCTGCGCGTCACCGCTCATCCAGAACAACGTGGCCACGGACAACGGCTACCGCTACTCCGGCGCCGGTCTGTGGAACGGGTGGACGACCAACGCGGTGTTCCAGAACAACGAGGTCTCCCGGCAGTACCGCAACTTCGTCGACGGCCAGGCCTTCGACATCGACAACAACAACTCCGGCACCGTCATCCAGTACAACTGGAGCCACGACAACCCGTTCGGCTTCACGGAGTGGTGCTGCCGCAGCGGCTTCGGCGCCAAGTCCTCGGTGATCCGCTACAACATCAGCCAGAACGACGGCGCGTCCAACGCGGTCTTCCCCGGCATGGGCGGCGTCGACAGCAACACCACCGCCCAGGTGTACAACAACACGATCTACATGGGTGAGGGCGACAACGGCAATGTGACCGGCGGGACCCCGAACAGCACGGTCGCCTTCTCGAACAACATCGTCTACAAGCTGGGCACCGGCGGCTACGCCACCAACAGGACGACCTGGACCCACAACCTGTTCTACGGCAACCACCCCGCGAGCGAACCGGCCGACTCGGCGAAGATCACCACCGACCCGCTGTTCGTGAACCCGGGCGCCGGCGGCACGGGCCGGGCCTCCGCGGCGGTCTACAAGCTGCGCAGCGGCTCCCCCGCCCTCGGCGCGGGCGCGGTGGTCTCCTCCAACGGCGGCCAGGACTACTTCGGCAACGCCGTCTCCGCCACCGCCGCGCCCAACATCGGCGCCTACAACGGCCCGGCCGTCTCCGGACCCACGGCCCACGCAGGCGCGTACTGGCCGCTCGAAGAGGGCTCCGGCACCGCCACCGCCGACCTGACCGGCGGCGCCAACAACGGCACCCTCCAGGCAGGGGCGTCCTGGACGACCGGCACGGTCGGTACGGGCGCGCTCAGCCTGACCGGCGCGAGCAACTCCTGGGTGGACATCCCCACCACCGCCCTCGACACCAGCGGCAGCTACACGGTCTCCGCCTGGGTGAAGCCGAACAGCCTCACCGGCAACCAGACCTACGCGAGCATCGACGGCGCGAACATCAGCCCCTTCTACCTCCAACTGTCGGGCGGCACCTTCGCCTTCACCGTCCGCAGCGCCGACTCGACCGGCGCCACCTACAAGCAGGTCACCGGCGGCAGCCCCGCCACCGGCACCTGGTACCACCTGACCGGCGTGTACGACAACAGCGCCCACACCATCGCGCTGTACGTCAACGGCCAGCTCCAGGGCAGCACGGCGTTCTCCTCCCCGTGGAAGGCCACCGGCCACACCACGATCGGCCGGGCCAAGTGGAACGGCGGGAACGTGGACTTCGCCAACGGCGCCGTCGACGACGTACGGATGATCCCCCGGGCGATCACCGCCCGCGAGGCGTACGCCCTGGGCACCGGCGCCGCCGGCTACTACCAGCTCGACGAGGGCAGCGGCCACACCGTCACCAACCTGCTCGGCAACACCGACGACGGCTACACCGAGGGCAACGCCGGCTGGGCGGGCAGCGGCAAGGTCGGCAGTGACTCGCTCAGCCTCGACGGCACCGCCGTCACCATGGCGGTCGTCCCCTCGTCGGTGATCGACACCAGCCAGAGCTACGCGGTCGGTGCCTGGGTGAAGCTGAACTCCGTCAGCGGCAACAACCAGACCTTCGCCAGCCTGGTCGGCGGCAAGGTCAGCCCCTTCTACCTGCAACTGTCAGGAGGCAAGTTCACCTTCGTCACCCGGGCTTCCGACGCGAACGCGTCCGCGGCCACGACGGTGACGGCCGGCTCGGCGGCCACGACGGGCACCTGGTACCACGTCCTCGGCGTGTACGACAGCGGCGCCCAGACGATCTCGCTGTACGTCAACGGCACCCTCCAGGGCAGCACGTCCTTCACCTCTCCCTGGAAGGCGATCGGCGCCACGCTCATCGGCGCCGGCACCTACAACCAGGGACCGGTGGACTTCACCAACGGCCAGATCGACGACGTCCACTTCTACAACCGGGTCCTCGGCACCGCTGAGATCCAGACGCTCGCCGCCGGCTGAACCGACGACGGGACGGGACGGGTGCCCGCCCGGAGCATGAGGGTGCTCCGGGCCGGGCGCCCGCCCCCTTCAGGACGGCCCCAGGAGAGAGGAGGAGCCGGCGATGAGCACGTCGACCAGGCACCGGCCCAGGACACCGGCGACGAACACTCCGCGCGTCGTCGTACCGCTCTGGACGACAGCCGTCACCGCGGTGGTGGCTGCGGTCACCATCGCCGTGGTGGCGCTGCTGTCCGGCCCGCGGCACAGCCGGCCACCGGCCGCCGCACCGGCCCCACCGGTCACGGCCGTGGCGGCGACGATCGACGGCCAGGACATCCCCGTACGGGAACTCGCCCTCTACCTCGCCCAGGAGCGGTCGGCGACCTTCACGCACTTCCGGCAAAAGTTCGGCGCCGAGGACGGCCCCGGCTTCTGGACCACGGAACACGACGGCCGGACGCCCGCCGCCTACCTCCGCGAGCGCGCCCTGGCCGACGTCACCAGGGTCACCGTCACACTGCACCTGGCCCACGACCAGGGCCTCTTGGCGGATTCCGGATACGACGCCTTCCTGCGCAACTGGCAGACGGAGAACGCCCGCCGCCGCACGGCCGTCGCCGCTCACCAGGTCATCTACGGCCCGGTGCAGTACACCGAGTCGAACTACTTCACCTACGTCCTGAACAACCTGGCCGCCGCCCTCCGCGACAGGCTCACCGCCACGCGGGCCATCACCACCCCGGACAGCGCCCTCAGGTCCTGGTTCACCACCCACCGCGCCGACTTCCCGCACCAGTCGTTCGCCACGGCACACGACCAGATCCGCCAGTCGTACGTCCTGGCCCGCTACCAGGCGCTGATCGACCACCTCGCGGGATCGGCCCACGTCCGCGTGCACGACCGCGTGTTCGACGCTGTCCCGGTCGTCTGACGTCCCATGCCGCACGGCCATTTCCCGGGGCGGGTCACCCCTTGGCGGGAAGTCACGGACCGTACGGATGCGTGGCGGGCACCCGGTCCGTAGCGTCGAAGCCGTCGGGCTGTGGGCGGCCCATCGGGAGAGGAAGCGTGAGGCCATGGGTTCCCGACGTACGACGGTGGGTGCCGCACTGAGCGCGGCCGTCGGCCTGGTCCTGCTCGCCGTCGGCTGCTCCAGCACAGCGAGCGGGAGATTCGCCGAGAACCGGGGCAGCGGCACTGATGACCCGGTCGTCCTGACGCTCGCCACGCCGATGGGCGGGAGTGAGGAGTTCGACGCCTTCCTGCGGAACGTGCGGACGCTGTCCCACGGCTCGATCCAGATCTCGGCCGAGTTCGACGCCCACCACGAGGAGGGGCCGGACTTCGAGGAGCGACTGCTCGATGACGTGCGGTCCGGACGGGTCGATCTGGCCGCCCTCGGCAGTCGGGTCTTCGACATCCGGCGGGCCCCCGCCCTGGGCGCCCTGACCGCCCCGCTGCTGATCAACAGCTTCGACGCCGAGGAGAAGGTCCTCAGCGCACCGGTCGCCCAGCGCATGATCCGCGAGGTCGACGGCGACGGTCTCACCGGCGTGGGCCTGCTCCCGGGCAGCCTGCGCCGCCCCTTCGGCGCCGGGACCCCGCTGCTCGGTCCGCAGGACTACAAGGGGCGCACCATCGGCGTCCAGGAGTCCAAGGTCGCCGACTCCACCATGCGCGCCCTCGGCGCGAAGCCGGAATGGTTCGGCGCGGGCAGCTCGGTGGCGGGTCTCGACGGGTTCGAGCAGCAGATCGGATCCGTCAACGGGAACCGCTACGACGAAGCGGGGATGATCGGCACTTCCAACGTCGTTCTGTGGCCCCGCCCGATCGTCCTGGTCGCCAACACCAAGGTCGTCGAACGGCTCGGTGAGGACCGGCGCGGGCTGCTGCAAGAGGCGGCGCGGCAGGCGGTGCACGGCGCCGCCGCGGACCTGCGCGCAGAGGAGAACAAGGACCTGGAGAGCCTCTGCGCCCGCGGCCAGAAGTTCGCCGCCGCGAGCCCGGCCCGGTCGGCCGCACTGCGCGAGGCGGTGCAGCCGGTGTACGACCGGCTCTCCCGGGACCGGCGGACCAAGGAGTACCTCGACACCGTCACCGCTCTGGTGCGGGACGTGCCGGCCGAGCGGCCCGTGTCCTGCGGGGGCTGAGCCGAAGGGCTCCCGCGCGTCACGTCCTCGCGGGAGCCGTTCCTCACCGCCGACGCGGTCGCGGCGTCACGGGCGGAGCAGCAGGCTGTCGCCGCGCTCCTTGGCGGCCGCGTAACGCTTCGCCACGTCCTGCCAGTTGACCACGGCCCACATGGCGTCGATGAAGTCGACCTTCTGGTTCTTGTACTGGAGGTAGAAGGCGTGCTCCCAGGCGTCGAAGACCAGGACCGGGGTCGAGCCCTGGCCGACGTTGCCCTGGTGGTCGTAGACCTGCTCGACGACGAGTCGCCCGCTGAGCGGCTCGTAGGCCAGGACGCCCCAGCCGGAGCCCTGGGTGGTGGCCGCCGCCTTGGTCAGCTGTGCCTTGAAGCCCGCGAAGGAGCCGAAGGACTCGGTGATCGCGTCGGCGAGGTCGCCCACGCCGTCGGCGGCGAGGGGCTCGCCGCCGCCGTCCTTCGGGCCGGTCATGTTCTGCCAGTAGATGGAGTGCAGGATGTGCCCGGAGAGGTGGAAGGCCAGGTTCTTCTCCAGGCCGTTGATCGAGCCCCAGGTCTCCTTGTCGCGCGCCTCCGCCAGCTGCTCCAGCGTGTCGTTGGCGCCCTTGACGTAGGCCGCGTGGTGCTTGTCGTGGTGCAGTTCGATGATCTCCGGGCTGATCACCGGCGCGAGCGCCGAGTAGTCGTAGGGAAGCTCCGGGAGCGTGTAGACCGCCATGTCCAATGTCCTCCGACACTATTGCCACTCATGTGCAGTTGCACGCTAGCAGCAAGAACCTCGGTGGCCGATCAGGCATTGGTCCTAGGACTCGGACTGGGACTCGGACTTGACGGAGCCGGGCCCTCACACGCTGAGCGCGGCCCGTACCGTCTGCTCTGCGCCCGTGCCGCCCTCGCCCGAGGACGTCACCCGGCCCGCCTCCAGGACGTAGTACTGCTGCGCGGCCCGCATGGCGAAGCCGACGTGCTGCTCCACGAGGAGGACCGAGAGGCCGCCGCGCCGGGTGAGGGCGAGGATCGTCTCCTCGATCTCGGCGACGACGGACGGCTGGATGCCCTCGGTCGGTTCGTCGAGCAGGAGCAGCCTCGGCCGGGTGATCAGGGCGCGGGCGATGGCGAGTTGCTGCCGCTGCCCGCCGGAGAGCAGGCCGGCGCGTCGGCCGGACAGTTCCCGCAGGACGGGGAAGAGGTCCAGGGCCTCGGCGGTCGCCTCCTTGCCGTCGGGGCGTCCGTCGGCGACGAGTTGGAGGTTCTCGGCGGTGGTCAGATGCGGGAAGGACTGCTGGCCCTGGGGGACGTACGCCATGCCGCGGGCCACCCGCTGGTGCGGGGCGAGGCGCGTGATGTCCTCGCCGTCCAGCAGGACCGCGCCCTTCTTCGGCTTGAGCAGGCCCATGGCGACCCGCAGGAGGGTGCTCTTCCCGGCGCCGTTGTGGCCCAGGACGGTGGCGACCGCGTCCTTCGGCACCGAGACCGTCACACCGTGCAGCACGGTGGTGCGGTCGTAGCCGGCCTGTACGGAACTGATCTCCAGCATGGGTCTCAGGCCTCCTCGGTGACGGCGACGGATGGGGTGGGCGTCGCTTCGGGTTCGGGTTCGGAGGCGCGTCCGAGGTAGACCTCCTGGACCTTGGCGTCGGCCTGCACCTCGGCGACCGTGCCCTCGCTGAGCACCTTGCCGGCGTGCAGGACGCTGACGCTGCGGGCGAAGGAGCGCATGAAGTCCATGTCGTGCTCGATGACGACGACCGTGTGGTCCTCGCTCACCCGCTGCAACAGCCCGCCGGTGGCCTCCCGTTCCTCGTGGCTCATACCGGCCACCGGTTCGTCGAGCAGCAGCAGCTTCACGTCCTGGACGAGCAGCATGCCGATCTCCAGCCACTGCTTCTGCCCGTGGGCGAGCACGCCAGCGGGGCGGTCGCGCAGTTCGGTCAGGCCGGTGGTCTCCAGTGCCCTCGCGACCGGTTCGGGGATGTCCTTGCGGCGGCGCAGCATCGTCCACACGCCCCGCCCGGCGCCCGCCGCGATGTCGAGGTTCTGAAGGACGGTGAGTTCCTCGAAGATGCTGGCCGTCTGGAACGTACGGCCGATGCCCATGCGGGCGATCCTCTGCACCGGTTTGCCGAGCAGGTCCTGGTCGCCGAAGCGGACGGATCCGGTGGCCTTCACCAGGCCGGTGATCGCGTCGACGAGCGTGGTCTTGCCGGCGCCGTTCGGGCCGATGAGGAAGCGCAGGTCGCCGGGGCGGATGTCCAGGTTGACGCCGTCGACGGCGGTGAACCCGTCGAACGTCACCCGCAGGTCGCGGACGGTCAGTCCCTCGCCGCTCATGCTGTCTCTCCAGTCGCAGGAGTACCGGTACGGGTGCGGCGTCGGCGCAGGACGACGCCGAGGGAGGCCAGGCCGCCGGGCAGGAAGCCGACCGCCAGCACGAACAGCAGTCCCTGGAGGTAGGTCCACGCGGCGGGGAACTCGTCGGACAGCGTGCTCTGCGCCCAGGCCACGGCGATCGCACCGAGCACCGCTCCCACCAGGGACGCCCGGCCGCCGACCGCCGCGCCGATGACGAAGCCGATGGACGGCACGATGCCGATCAGGGCCGGGGAGATGATCCCGACGGCCGGGACGAACAGGGCTCCCGCGAGGCCCGCCATGCCGGCCGCGACGACGTAGGCGACGAGCTTGACGTTCGCCGGGTTGTAGCCGAGGAAGCGCACCCGCTCCTCGGAGTCCCGTACGGCGACGAGGAGTTCGCCGTAGCGGCTGACGAAGAGCTGGCGGGCGAGGGCCATCAGCAGGAGCAGCACGGCGGCGATGATGAAGTACACCATCCGCTGGTTGACCGGGTCGTCGAGGGAGTAGCCGAAGAAGCCCTGGATGTCGGTGAGTCCGTTGGTGCCGCCCGTGGTGGCCTGCTGGCCGACCAGCCAGATGGAGAGGGCGGCGGCGAGGGCCTGGCTGAGGATCGCGAAGTAGGCGCCCTTCACCTTGCGCCGGAACACCAGGAAGCCGAGCAGCGCGGCCACCGCCATGGGCAGCAGTACGGTCATGGCGAGCGCGAACCCCGGGTTGGCGAAGGGCTTCCACCACCAGGGCAGGGCGTCGCCGGTGCCGTACAGCTGCATGAAGTCCGGCAGCTTCTCGCCGGTGGCGGCGGCGTCGGTGAGCTTGAGGTGCATGGCCATGGCGTAGCCGCCGAGGCCGAAGAAGACGCCCTGGCCGAGCACCATGAGTCCGCCGCGGCCCCAGGCCAGGCTGACCCCGACGGCCACGATCGCGTAGCACAGGTACTTGGCGAGGAGGGAGAGGCGGAAGTCGGAGAGGGCGAGCGGGGCGACGCCGAGCAGGAGCACCGCGCCGAGGGCGAAGCCGGCGGGCACCCGGAAGCGGTGCAGCAGGGGTGTGGCGGGCGGGGTCACGGTGGCGGGGGGCGTGGTCGTGGTCGTCATGCCAGGCTCCGGGTGCGCAGTGTGTACAGGCCCTGGGGTCGCCACTGGAGGAAGGCGACGATCGCCACCAGCACGACCACCTTGGCCACGCTGACCGTTGTGGAGTACTCCAGTACGGACTGCAGCACGCCCAGCGCGAACGCCGTGATGACGGCGCCCTTCAGCTGTCCGATGCCGCCGACGACCACGACCAGGAAGGCGTCCACGATGTAGTTGGTTCCCATCGTCGGGCCGATCGGTCCGACCAGGGTGAGCGCGACACCGGCCACGCCCGCAAGGCCCGAGCCGATGAAGAAGGTGATCCGGTCGACCTGTCCGGTGGCGATGCCGGAGACCTCGGCGAGGTCGCGGTTCTGCACGACGGCCCGGATCCGGCGGCCGAGCGGGGTGAACCGCAGGACCAGGGTCAGGCCGAGGACGCAGAGCAGCGCCAGTCCCAGGATGAACAGGCGGTTGTTGGCGAAGGTGACCGAGCCGGCCGAGATGTTGCCGGTGAGGATGTCGGGGGCGGCCGTCTGCACGTTGGGGGCGCCGAAGACGTCCCGGGCCAGCTGCTGGAGCATCAGCGAGACGCCCCAGGTGACCAGCAGGGTGTCCAGCGGCCGCGTGTAGAGGCGCCGGATGAGCAGCCATTCAAGGAGCGCGCCCATGGCTCCCGCGACCAGGAACGCGAGCGGCAGGGCGACGAGGAGGGAGACCCCGGCGCTGCTGATGGACTTCTGCAGGACGTACGTCGTGTAGGCGCCGGCCATGATGAACTCGCCGTGCGCCATGTTGATGACGCCCATCTGACCGAACGTCAGGGTCAGGCCGAGGGCGATGAGAAGCAGGACGGCACCGATGCTGATGCCGGTGAAGGACTGGTTGAGGACGACCGTCATGAAGCGGCTCCGGGTCGGGTACGGACGTACGGGCTGGCGTGTGCGGGCTCCATGGGCGTGGCCCGGCCCCGTGACGGAGCCGGGTCGATCCCGTGGGGCGTGGCTCAGGACAGGCCGGCGGCCCAGGAGTAGCCCTTGAGGTACGGGTCCGGCTTGATCGGCTTGCCGGAGTTCCAGACCTCCTCGATCAGGCCGTCGGAGCCGACCTTGCCGATGCGGGCGGTCTTGTAGACGTGCTGGGTGGCGCCGTCGACGGTGACCTTGCCCTCGGGGGCGTCGAGGACGATGCCGTCGGAGGCGGCCTTCACCTTGGCGACGTCGAAGGAGCCGGCCTTCTCGACCATCGCCTTCCAGAGGTAGACGGAGATGTACGCGGCCTCCATGGGGTCGGAGGTCGGCTTGTCCTTGCCGTAGGCCGCCTGGTAGGCCGCGACGAACTTCTTGTTCGCGGCGCCCGGGGTGGTCTCGTAGTAGTTCCAGGCCGTCAACTGGCCTTCCAGGTACTGCGTTCCGATGCTCTTGACCTCCTCCTCGGCGATCGAGACGGAGAGCACCGGCAGGCTCTTGGCGGTCAGGCCCGCGGACTTGTACTCCTTGAAGAAGGCCACGTTGCTGTCGCCGTTGAGGGTGTTGAACACCGCGTCGGCGCCGGAGCCCTTGACCTTGTTGACGATGGTGCTGAACTCCGTGGAACCGAGCGGCGCGTAGTCCTCGCCGACCACCGTCATGCCCTTGGCCTTCGCGTACGCCTTGATGATCTTGTTGGCGGTGCGCGGGAAGACGTAGTCGCTGCCGACCAGGTACAGCTTGGTCAGACCCTGCTTCTTGAGGTAGTCGAGGGCGGGCACGATCTGCTGGTTGGTGGTGGCGCCGATGTAGAAGATGTACGGCGACTGCTCCAGGCCCTCGTACTGCACGGGGTAGAACAGCAGCGACTTGTACCGCTCGAAGACCGGCTTGACGGCCTTGCGGCTGGCCGAGGTCCAGCAGCCGAAGGTGGCCGCGACCTTGTCGTCCGTGATGAGGGCCTCGGCCTTCTCGGCGAACGTCGGCCAGTCGGAGGCGCCGTCCTGGCTGATGGGCTTGAGCTTCTTGCCCAGGACGCCCCCGGAGGCGTTGATCTCCTTGATGGCGAGCAGCAGCGAGTTGTGGACCGTGACCTCGCTGATGGCCATGGTGCCCGACAGCGAGTTGAGCAGACCGACCTTGACGGTGCTGCCGGACGTGTCCGCCGTGGCCGCGGAGCCCGAGGTCGACTCGGTGCCGGTCTTGGCGCCACAGGCACTGAGGGCGGCGGACGCGCCGGCCGCCGAAATGCCGGCCAGAAGACCGCGTCTGCTGATGCTGAGCCCGGACATGCACAACCTCCTTGCCCCGAAGGGCGAAACGAATTGAGCGGAGTGGCTCGAAAGAGCCGTGGGAGGGAATGAGAGGGACACGCTTCAGAAGCGGCGGCGTTGGCGCACGGGTTCCCCAGCCGTTCCGGGGTGGCGTCCGGGCTGGTCGCTGAAGTGCGTCCACAGCCTGCGAGGAGACTGTTTCCGGTGCGTTTCACGGCAATTGAAGAACGGTTTCCAGTGGAAGCAATATTGCTCGTAAAACAAAAGAGCCCCCGCTGGCGACGCACGTTTGACGGCATCTCAGCGGCGGCATTTATTGCTTCCTGCGGAAAGGATCAGTTTCTCGGTTCCCCTTGTCAAGGGGACGGTGATCACAGGTAGGCTCGGACACCGTCGGACGGCACGAGCGGAGGACCACGATGGCGAGGCAGCCCCAGGACCTGCTCTACCTGCTGACCCGGGCCGAACGTCTCGCCGTGCGCCGAGTGCAGTCCGTACTGGACGAGTTCGACTGCTCGGTGGAGGCGTGGAGGGTGCTCGACCTGCTGTCCGACGGGCAGGGGCACAACATGACGGCCCTCGCCGACCACGCCTTCCTGCCGGCCCCGAGCCTCACCAAGCTGGTCGACCAACTCGTCGACCAGAACTGGGTCTACCGCCGCGTCGACCCCACGGACCGGCGTCGGGTGCTGGCCCACCTCACTCCCCGGGGCATGCAGCGCTGGCAGCTGCTGTCCCGTGAAGTACGGCTCGGCTGGGGGGACTTGGAGGAGTCGCTGCCGGGTGCCGAACTGGACGGACTGCTCGCGCGGCTGGCCGAGGCCTTGGAGGGTCCGGGTGCCTCGGGGCGGGGCACCATCCCTGGCGGAGTCACACCAGGTCGTGCGGAGCGCGGAGTTGGGCGAGCACGTTGAAGTCGAGTCCGTCCGCCTCCGCGAGGTAGATGCGCTGGCGCACATGCCGGTCGCGGAGGTGGAGCAGGCCGCGCGGCCCTTCGTAGGAGACGGTCTCGGCGGCGGCGGAGATCGCGGCGACGTCCAGGGTGCGGGCCCGCTCGATGAGTGACGCGAGCAGCAGCACGCCTTCGTAGCAGGACTCACCGAGGCTGCCGGGGGCCGGAGCCTCGATGCCGAAGCGGTCGGCGTACTGGCCGTGGAAGTCCAGGGTGTCCTGGTTGGCCAGCGAGGCGAAGAACCCGGCCGTGCTGAACAGGTCACCGGTCGCCTCCGGACCGCTGGCCATGAGCATGTTCTCGTCCATGAGCGTGCTCAGCCTGAGGCACCGCTGGTCGAGGCCGGAGGCGGCGAAGGCCCGGTTGAAGCGGACCGCGTCACTGCCGACCAGCAGCATCAGCACGCCGTCCGCGTCCGTGTGCTCGATGCGCCGCAGCACGTCCTGGAAGTCCTCGGCGCCCAGCGGGAGATACGCCTCACCGCAGACCCGCCCGCCCCCGCACGCGCGGGCGTAGCGGCGGGCGGCCCGGGCCGTGGTCCGGGGCCAGACGTAGTTGTTGCCGACGACGAACCATCGCCGTACCCGCCGGGTCTCGGCCAGGAGCCGCATGGCCGGCAGCAGTTGCCAGTCGGGCGTCTCGCTGGTCATGAAGACCCCGTCGGTGCGCTCCCCGCCCTCGTACAGGGCGGTGTAGACGTACGGCACCAGGTGCGCGACGCGCGGCGCCACCGCCTGCCGGACCGAGGAGATGTGCCAGCCGGTGACACCGTGCACGACCCCGGTCGCCACCAGCGCCTCGACCTCGTCGGCGACCTTCCGCGGGTCGGCGCCCCCGTCGACCTCCAGCAGCCTCAGCTCCTTGCCGAGTACCCCGCCGGCCCTGTTGACCTCCTCGGCGGCGAGCCGCGCGCACGCCTCACAGGCGGGACCGAAGATCCCGCCGGGCCCCTGCATCGGGTACACGAACGCGACGTTCAGGGCCGAGTCGTCGGCCGTGAACCACTCGGGGGTGTGGAGGCTGAGCGGCCGGTGCATGGCGACATGATTGCGGGGCGACCGTCGACGCCCAAGGGTTGGCTGGGATTGAGACCGATTCGTAGGGGTGAGGGGGCGGGACACGCCCTGGGCCTGCACCCCCGCGGGGGGTGAAGGGGCGGGGCACGCCCTGGTCCTGCACCCCCGCGGGGGGGGTGAGAAGGCGGGGCACGCCCTGGTCCTGAACCCCGCGGGGGGGGGGGAGAGGGGGCGGGGCACGCCCTGGTCCTGCACCCCCGCGGGCACGGCCGTTGCGCTGCCGCCGGCTGCCCGCCGTCTCCGCGCTCACACGGTCGCCTTCTCCGTGGCTCCGAGGCCGGTCCGTCGTGCGAGTTGCTGCCGCTGGGCCCAGGCGACGGTCGTCGGCGTCAGCAGGCCGGTCACCGCGAACAGGGCTCCCACGACGTACCACCCGGGGCGCCCCCAGGTGATGCACAGGGCGATCAGCAGCCCCGGCCCGAGGGCTTCGGCCAGTCCTGCGCCCAGGCCGAAGACGCCCAGGTACTGGCCGGTGGCGTGCCGAGGGGCCAGCGCGAAGGAGACTTCGAAGCCGGCGGCGGAGTGCCACAGTTCACCGACCGTGTGGATCACGACGCCGGTGACGAGCAGGCCCGCGGCGGCCCAGGCCGGTACTCCGGCGGACAGGGAGACGACCGAGCAGGAGAGGAGAAAGGCCACCCCCGCTCGCCGGTAGGCGCGTCCGCCCGCCTCGGGGGAGTCGATGTCCCGGCTGGCCCGTACCTGGAACAGGACGACGATGACGGTGCCCGTGAGCATGGTGCCGGAGATGAGCCAGTGCGGGGCGGCGGTGGCGCCGACGAGCCAGAGCGGGATGGCCACGGTGAGCACCTTGAACTGGATGGCCATGACGCCGTCGAGGATGGTGAGGAGCAGGTACGGCCGGTCCCTGAGGGCGATCCAGCGCGGGCCGTCGGCGCTCGGGAGGGGCGCGACCGGCGGGAGGAGTGCCAGCAGAACGGCGGAGACCACGAAGGCGACCGCGTTGCCGGCGACCATGAGCTGATAGGCGGTCACGGTGCCCACCTGCACCGCCCAGCCCGCCCCCACGGCGCCCACGGACACACCGACGTTGGTCACCGCACGGAGGTACGCCCGGAACTCCTGCGGCCGTTCTCCTCCGTAGTGCCGGATGAGCGGCGAACGGGCGGCCACCCCGGCCGCCTTCGCGGCGGCGGCCACGCAGACGACGAGCACGAACGGCCAGAAGCTGTCGGCCAGTACGAACCCGGCGGTGGCCAGTGCCTGGACCAGGAGAGTCGCCCCGTAGACCCCACGCGCCCCGCACCGATCCGCCAGATGCCCCACCCCGACGCCCGACACCAGCGCGAAGAGCCCGGCGACACCGAGCCCGAGTCCGACCTGACCGGCCGGAAGGCGTACGGCCTCGGTGAAGTACAGGACCCCGGCGGTCAGATAGAGCCCGCTGCCCACGGTGTAGACGAAGTTCGACGCGGCGAGGACGCGCTGGGGCCCGGAGTCCGGGATGAAACGGGGCATGGCGGGGCTCCAGGTCACCGACGACGAGTAAGGACCCGAACAGCTTGTTGCATATTACTTACGTCGACAAGACCGCACCCTCCGGACGAGACCGCGCACCACGCAGGAACACGGCGCTGGTGACGGCGCCGAGGAGGACGAGGGCGGCGTTGACCGCGATGGCCGTCTTCAGTCCGCCGAGGACCGCCGAGGCTCCTGTGCCGGTCATCGCGGCGGTGGCGAGGGCGCTCATGATCGGCGTGCCCATGGTGATCCCGATCTGCTGGGTCATGGTCGCGAGCCCGGTGGCCAGGCCCTGTTCGTGGTCGGCGAGACCGGAGGTGGCGGTGACCATGAAGCCGACGATGACGAGCATGTTGCCGACACCTCCGGCGAAGGTGGCGACGAGGAGCAGCCACAGCGAGGAGTGAGCGGTGCCGAGGCCGAGCAGGGCGGCCGTGCACACGGTCTGCAGGACGCCGCCGGTGATCAGCGTCTGTCCGGTGCCGGTCCTCCCGATGACCTTCGGGGCGACCGAGCCGCCGACGACCGTTCCGATGCCCAGCACACCGAAGGACAGACCGGCGGCCAGCGGGGAGAAGCCGAGCACCTCCTGGAGGTAGAGGGTCAGCAGGAAGACCAGGGAGGTCTCGGTGAGGAAGGCGATCAGACCGGCGACGTTGCCCCAGGCCACCGAACGCTTGCCGAGCACGCCGAGCGGCACCAGCGGGGCACTCGCCTTGCGCTCGACGGCCCAGAACACGATCAGCAACAGCACACCGGCCGTCGGCGGCAGCAGGGCGTTGGCGGAGCCCCAGCCGTGCTCACCGGCCTGGGTGAGGCCGAAGACGATGGCCAGCAGACCGAGGGTGACGCTGAGGGCGCCGGGCACGTCCAGCTTCGGGCGCTCGTCGGGCCGGGACTCCTTGATGACCGTCGGGGCGACGATCAGGACGGCGAGGGCGACGGGCACGTTGATGAAGAACGCCCAGCGCCAGGAGAGCAGGTCGGTCAGCAGGCCGCCGAGGATCGCGCCGGTGGTGAAGCCGGCGGACATCAAGGCCCCGTTGCGGCCGAGGGCCTTGTCCCGCAGCGGGCCCTCCGGGAACGAGGTCGTCAAGAGGGAGAGGCCGGCCGGAGTCACCGCGGCGGTCGCGAGACCCTGGAAGACGCGGGCCGTGATCAGCACCTCCGGGTTCTGTGCCAGGCCGCCCACGAGCGAGGCCGCGCCCAGCACCACCAGACCGCCGAGGAAGAGGCGGCGACGGCCGAAGAGGTCCGCGACCCGGCCGAACAACAGGGTGAAGCCCGCCGCGCACAGGGCGAACGCGGTGCCGATCCACGGCAGATCCGCCGGCGAGAAGCCCAGGCCCTCGCCGATCACCGGCAGCGCCACGTTCAGGATGGAGAAGTCCACGGCCAGCATGAACTGGGCCGCGAGCAGCAGCACCAGTACCAGCCGCAGGCGCGGGGTGAGGAGGGCCGGGGCCGGTCCCACGGCCGTACCGGCCGGGTCCGGATCGGTGACGGACATGACGTCGAGTCCCTTTCGTTCGAGCTTCGCCGGTGCGTCTGTCGTGCGCACCGCCGGCAAAGAGGCTCGTCCCGGCTCGGGACCCCAACCAGCACCCTGTCTCGCCCAGCCGCCACAAGGGTGGTCATCACATGACCACCCTCACGGCTCACCACCCGCTCGGCGGGCGGGCACCATGGAGGGAAGCGATCGGGAGGCATCGATGGACGCTCCGTCCGAACTGGGAGACTTCCTCAAGTCCCGCCGTGCCGCACTGCGCCCGGAGGACGTCGGCATCACCCCGCATCCGACCCGCCGCCGGGTCAGCGGGCTCCGCCGGGAGGAGCTGGCCATGCTCGCCGGGGTCAGCATCACCCACTACACCCGCCTCGAACAGGGCCGCGCCCTCAGCGCCTCGGACTCCGTGCTGGACGCGATCGCGCGCACCCTACGGCTGACCGACGACGAGACCGCGCATCTGAAGGACCTGGCCCGCCGCACCGCCACCACGACCCGCTCCACCACTCCCCGTGCGGAGCAGGCCGGCGCCTCGGCCCGGCAGTTGCTGGCGGCCATGTCGGAGGTGCCGGCACTGATCCTGGACCGCCGCAACGACGTACTGGCCTGGAACCGGCTGGGGCACGCGCTGCTCGCCGCGCATCTGCCCGCGGACAGCCCCGAGACGCCGGGCACCCGGCCCAATGTGACGCGGATGCTGTTCCTGGACGACCGCTACCGCGCCCTGTACACGGACTGGAACGACGAGGCGCAGCTCGCGGTCGCCTCGCTGCGGCTGATCGCCGGCCGTCACCCCGACGACCGCCGACTGACCGGGCTTGTCGGCCAACTCACCGTGCAGTGCGACGAGTTCGCCTCCCGCTGGGCCCGCCATCCGGTGCGCACCTGCACCTCGGGGGTGAAGCGGCTGCGTCACCCGTCGGTCGGCACGATGGACCTGAGCTTCGAGAACCTCGTCATCCCCGGCTCGTCCGGCCAGCGCCTGATCGCCTACACGGCCGAACCCGGCTCACCCTCCGAGGCGGCTCTGCGCCTGCTGGGCAGCACAGCCGTACCCGGGGTCGAGAGCACTGCCGTGACAGCGTGAGGCGGAGCGCGCCGGTCGGCCGGCAAACCCTTTCCGTGCTGTCAGTGGCCTCTGTTAGCTTCAGGCGCTCGTGTGATCCACGAGTGTCAAGCATTCACAGGGGAGGACCACTTGACCAGGTTCACGAGGACGGGCCGACGCAGACGGACGACGGTGGTGGGGAGTTGTGCGGCGGCCCTGTTGGCCACGGCTGCCGGGACGGCGTACGCGGTGGGCAACCTGCCGCCGAACCAACCGCTTGTCCAGGACCTCCAGTCGGGAGGCAAGGCATGCGCGACCGGTGACGACACGCCCTACGTTTCGGCGCCGCCGAGGCTCAGTGCGGTGCTGTACGACCCCGAGGAGGACAACCAGCCCTCCGAATCGAGCCCGCTGAGCGGCGAGTTCGAAGCCTGGTGGACGGACGCGGCCGGAGTGAAGCAGCAGCGTGGCTTCACCACCATCGTTCTTTCCTCGGGGTCGCGCCAGTACTGGACGATGCCGAACGACATCCCGGCGAACACCGTCGTCTCCTGGCATGTCCGCGCGAACGACGGCAAGGCGACCTCCCCGTGGAGCGACGAGGGCGACGGCGCGGTCTGCTCGTTCGTGTACGACGACGTGAGCCCGGTGAAGGCCACGATCACCTCTCCGGAATACCCCGACCCGGAGGACGTGTTCTGGGTGGACGGAGTGGGCGTCTACGGCCACTTCACCATGGACTCGCCCTCCGATGACGTGGTGTCGTACAAGTACGGCTTCATGGGCGGCCCTTACGGCACCGTCTCCGCGGAGCGGCCGGGCGCGGCCGTGACCATTCCGTACCTGCCGCTCTCCGCGGGACCCAAGTCGCTGGCGGTCCAAGCGATCGACAGGTCGGGCCGGATCAGCGGGGAGTCGCGCTACGACTTCAACGTGAAGGCCGGCCGTGCCCCCGTCGCCCGCTGGAAGCTGGACGACCCGGCGGACTCCACCTCGGCCGCCGCCGAGACCGGCACCGCCGCCCGTGCCGGGACCGGCGTGACCTTCGGCGGCCCGGCGCCCACAGGCACCACGGCCACCGCCACGGTCGGCCTCGACGGCAGCAGCCAGGCATTCCTCAGCCCGGACACCTCGGTGACCGACATCCGTAAGACCTTCGCGGTGAGCGCGTGGGTACGGCCCGCCGAGACCGACCGGGACATGACCGTCGTCAGCCAGGATGCCGACGAGCAGCCCGGCTTCGACCTCGGGCTGCGCCACCAGGACTCCGGGGCCGCATGGTCGTTCGCGATCGGCGGCGCACACGTGTCCGGCGGCGCGCCCGAGACCGGCGAGTGGGCCCATCTGCTGGGGCTGTACGACGCCGAGACCGGAAAGGCGCGGCTGTACGTCAACGGCCACGAGGCCGGCACCGCCGCCGACGCGACTCCCGCGGCGGCGGCCGGCCCTTTCCAGATCGGGCGTGCCCTCGGGACTGCCGGCTACGAGGACCAGTGGCACGGGGACATCGGTGACGTACAGGTTCACGACCGTGTCGTAGTGCCGGACGAGGTGACCGAACTCGCCCAACGCAAGCCGAAGTTGCTCGGCCACTGGTCGCTGGAGAACGCCACCGACGGGGTGAGCCCCGAGCAGTCGGACGGCGCGCCGCTGCGGCTCGGCGCGGGGGCCTCGATCTACCGGGGCTCCGACAGTTCCTGCATCCCGGAGATCGACCCGGACTGCACCTACGTGCCGCCGCCACTCGTCGGTGACGGGCATCTGGTGCTGGACGGCGAGAGCGGGTACGCCGCTGCTGACGGGCCCGTCGTGGACACCGGGGACAGTTTCACTCTCGGCGTCGTCGTTCGCCTCGCGGACTCCGAGCCCGCCCACCCGATGACCGTGCTCTCGCAGGCCGGCGAGCACAACGACGCCTTCAAGGTGCGCTACGAACCGTCCACGCACACCTGGCAACTGGTGATGCCGGAGAAGGACGAGGCCGGAGCCCCCGAGAAGGTGGTGTCCCAGATCGTGGGCGCGGACGGAGGCGAGGGCCAAGGCCATCGCCTCGCCGTGGTCTACGACGACGCCACCGACACGATCAAGCTCTTCCTCGACGGCCACACCAACGCCCAGGCGACCGCGAGCCTCCCCAACGGCTGGCACAGCACCGGTGCCCTCCAGATCGGCCGGGCGATGTCCGATGACGGCTGGGGCGAGTACCTGCACGGCGACGTGGACGAGGTACAGGCCTACGCGGGCGCGCTGACGGACAGGGGCGTCTCCGGCCTGGGCTCAGGTACGGACCCTTGTCTGTGCTGATCCCCTGATCCCTGACCTCCCCGACGGCCCGCCCGAACCCAGGTTCCGGCGGGCCGTCCTGGTCTGAGCTCGTTCCCGTCGTTGTCGGTCTCGACGCCGATTCCGGCCGCACCGTCAGCGCAGGACGGCGATCCGCTGCCCCCGACGGAACCGACTTCTGTTGGTGGGTTCGTTGGTGAGCTGAAGCCGCGGCGATGTGGGCCGTCACCCCGGGTATCGCAGGCGGGTCCGTCGGCGAGATCGGTCTGTGGTGGGGCCATGCTGACCGGGGGCCCGGCCAGCATGGGTCCGATGCTGCCGACCGGAGCTCGGCGGCGTGGAGGAGAGCGGGCAGGTCGCGGCGGCGGTGGAGGAAGGTGCGGTCGGCGGCGGCCGTCTGCCCTGGCTGTGCTTATGCGGTCCTTGTGGTGTGTACGCCGTGCAGGGTCCCGCCGAGCATCACGCGTTGTTCGGAGGTTGCTCCAACACCACCTGTCCGGATGGGCGTTGGGGCAGCAGCGGCGGATGCTGGAGCCGTGAGCGGCCCGGGCCGGGGTGGAGGCGGGAGCTTCACACCCCGGCCCGGGTCTCACCGGATGTGCTTCGCCGGCTTGGTGGCGGCGTTGAGCAGGTGCTCCAGGGGGCCGCGGCGGAAGAAGCGGGACCAGATCGCGGCGAACAGGATGGCTGCGAGGACGTACATGAGCAGGGGCAGCCAGGACTGTTGGGTGCCGGTTCCGGCGGGCGTGGACAGTGCGGTCTGGGCGAGGAAATGGCCGACGTAGGCGGTCAGGGACATGGTGCCCACGGCGATGACGGGCTTGGCCAGGCGGCGCAGTCGCGGCAGGCGGTCCATCGCCACCGTCGCACCCACGATCACGAGGATCGCGATGCCGACGCTGCCGACGATGTCGAACGTGGTGCCGCTGTGCGGGCCGCCCGTCAGGA
Organism: Streptomyces sp. LS-MS-L19; assembly: GCF_058382285.1. Taxonomy (NCBI): domain Bacteria; kingdom Bacillati; phylum Actinomycetota; class Actinomycetes; order Kitasatosporales; family Streptomycetaceae; genus Streptomyces; species Streptomyces sp. LS-MS-L19. Next base: position 3,144,400 of record NZ_JBYCLL010000001.1, read on the forward strand.
GCATCGACGCCGGCATGTCGGGGAACGACCCCCCGTCGGGCATCGACCCGCTGCCGAGGGGCATCGACCCGGAGCCGCCGGACGACGACCCGTCTTGCGCGAGGCTCCGCAACGCGCCTTTGCCGGCGAGCAGCAGGGACGTGCCGTAGGCGACCGCGGTGAGGCCGGCGCCGAGCGCGGCCAGGCGCTTCTGGACGGTGCCGCTGGAGAGGTCGAGGCGGCCCAGCGCCATGCCCGCGATGACGAACGACATCCAGGTGAGCGCCGGGTAGAAGCCGGTGAGCAGCAGATCGAGGACGCCGACCTCACCGAGGTGGCGGAGCGGGTCGTAGGTGTTGATGCTCTGCTGGACCGACGGGGTCAGCAGCGAGGTGAGCAGGAACGCCAGCTGCGGTGCGACGAGGGCGAACGCGGCCGCGATGATCGCGAGGGTCCTGGCGCCCAGTCGCACCAGGGGCAGGGCGAGGAGGAAGTAGACGCCGTAGAAGCCGAGGATGATCACGCCCCCGTACTCCATCGCCATCACGGTGCCCAGCGCCAGGAGGATCACGGCACGGATCGCGATACGGGCCCTCGCCTGCCGGCCCGCCCGGCCGGTCCTGGGCTCGCGGCGGCCGGCGAGCAGCATCAGGGAGAACCCGGCGAGGGTGGCGAACAGGACCGACGAGTGACCGTCCGACATGTACCGGATCCAGCTGGCGACGCCGGTCGTGGCGGACAGCGGGGGGCCGATGTGCACGACGTACATGCCGAACACCGCCAGCGCGCGGGCCAGGTCCACCCCGACGAGGCGTCCCATCGAGGGACCGGGCGGGGCCGGGGACTCGGGTGGGGTCCGGTGCGGCGGAGGCGACTTCTCCTGCGGAGCGGACGTGTCCTGCAGAGCTGACGTCTCCTGCAGAGCTGACGTCTCCTGCGGCGGCTGTGTCTGTGTCATACGGAGAACCTCGCGTGGGCCTCCGGGTGCGGACCATCCGGCAGTCTTCGGGCTCTCCCCCGCCGACCGGCGGGTACGGCCCTGCCGACCGGCGGAGTCCGGTCCTGACCGGTCGGTCCGGTGCTGCCGGACGGGCGGTGTCGTTCAACCACTTCGCGCAAACCGCGCCGACGGGCGAGTGGCCCACCCGGCACGTAGAGGAGTGTGCGGTGCGATACAGGCGAAGATCGTCGACCATGAAGCGCGCCGAGCCGACCTGGCCCGAGCACTGTGGTCGGTGGTGCGACGCGACGGGGTGAACGCCGCATCGATCCGTGCGGTGGCCGCCGAAGCGGGATGGACCTACGGCTCGGTCGCCCACTACTTCAAGACCCGTGACGAGATGCTCCTGTTCGCCTACCGGCTCGCCTTCAGCCGCGAGCGGGAGCACTTTCCCGTCGGGAACGATCGGCTCAACGCGCTCGACCGGCTGGTAGGAGTGCTTCTGCGAGCTCTGCCGGTCGACGAGGCTTCGACCATCGACTTCCAGATCTGGCTCGCCTTCATGGGACGCGTGGCAGACGATCCGTCGCTCGCGGAGTCCGTTCGTCAGGAACACGACCTGTTCCACGACGACGTGCGCGTGCTCGTCGAAGAGGCGGTGGTGGCCGGTTTCCTGGGGCCGGAGCACGGGGTCGCGGCACTGGTGGAGACGGTGGTCACCTTCGTGAACGGACTGGGCGTCGTGGCCGCGCTGGACCCCAGGCACCACGGCCCCGAGCAGCTGGAGCGCAAGCTCAGGGATTTCCTGTCGAAGTTCGCCCCGACCGGCGGCGCCGCCACGGAAGCGCACCGCGAAGCCGGATGACACCGCTCCGGCCGATCGCCTTCACCCGCCGGCCGACCTCCGACCGCGGAAGCGCACCGGCCCGAACGGTGCGTGCCCACCCGATGCGAACTAACGCCTACGGCCCCAGAGTTGACCTGAATCCCACCCGGATGAGACGTTTCCGCAGGTCAGGGACGTGCACAGTGGGGCGGGTGGGACTCGAACCCACGGCCGACGGATTATGAGTCCGCTGCTCTAACCGGCTGAGCTACCGCCCCATAGCGGCGTGTCGCGTACATGTGTGCGCGCCGTCTGCCGCAGCATAGCCGCTCATACGATCTCCTGCTTCGCAGGGGCGACTTCGCATGCCCTTGAGGACTCCGCCGTGACCTGCACAGTTCCCTCGGACATGAAATCGGACATGAAAAAGGACCCCATCGGGGTCCTCCTTCGTGCTGTCCTCTTCCCTGCTCTCCCGACTGGACTCGAACCAGTAACCTGCCGGTTAACAGCCGGCTGCTCTGCCAATTGAGCTACGGAAGATCGAAGCTCCCCCGACTGGACTCGAACCAGTAACCTGCCGGTTAACAGCCGGCTGCTCTGCCAATTGAGCTACGGAGGATCGCCTCGGTGCATCGAACGTACCTCCCTGGGTATTCGCCAGGGGGCGGGCGCTCGCTGCGACACATACATTAGCGCAAGCAGGGGGGTGCTCCGCCAATCGGTTCCCCCGGCACCGACGTCGCACCGGAGACCACGCGAGAGAGAGGGCGGCCACCATGCGCTACAAGCTCACGTTCGTTGTCGGACTGACACTGGGTTACGTGCTGGGCACCCGTGCCGGGCGCGAGCGCTACGAACAGCTGAAGAAGTCCGCCCGTCAGGTCGCCCAGAACCCCGCGGTCCGCAACACCGCCGAGACGGCCGCCCAGCAGGGCCGCCAGTTCGCCGGCAAGGCGTACCACGTGGTCAGCGACAAGGTGGGTGACCGGGTGCCGGAGTCGGTGACCCAGCGGGTGCGCTCGCTGCGGGACCGCAACCACAACGGCGCCCCGGAGGACGACTGGGGCACCAGCAACACCTGAATCCCGGGGTGACGAAAACAACCCTGAAGCGCGGCGGACGGCGCGACCAGCCAGGACGATCCAGCGGCCGCCGTCGCCGCGCGCCGGGCACGACGCTACGCCCATAGAATTTGCGCCATGGGGATAGTCGCCGGGTTGGACAGCTCGCCCGAATTCACTCGCATCGTGGTCTGCGACGCAGACTCGGGAGCCGTGCTCAAACAGGGGTACGCGCCACACCCGGTCGAGGGCCGTCCGTCCGACGTCGACCCCCAGGCCTGGCTCCTCTCCCTCGGTGAGGCGGCCGGCGGGGGCCTCCTCGAAGGCGTGCAGGCCATCGGGGTGTCGGCCCAGCAGAACGCGGTCGTGCCGCTCGACGCCCAGGGCAACACCGTCCGCCCCGCCATGGTCGGCGGCGACAAGCGCGCCCAGGTCGCCGCGGCCGACCTCGTCGACGCGCTCGGCGGTCGCGAGGCGTGGGCCCAGGCGGTGGGGTGTGTCCCGCAGGCCGCCCAGCCCGTCACCAAGCTGCGCTGGCTGAACAAGACCGAACCCGACGCCGCCCTGCGCACCGCCGTGCTGCTCCAGGCGCACGACTGGCTGGTGTGGCAGCTGCTCGGCCGCCCGGTCAGGAGAACCACCGACCGCGGCGGCGCCTCCGGCACCGGCTACTGGTCCGCCGCCACCGGCTCCTACCGTTCCGACCTGGTCGAGCTGGCCCTCGGCCACCAGGCGATGCTCCCCGAGGTGATCGGCCCGGCGGAAGCGGCCGGTACGACCCCGGAGGGGCTGCTGATCTCCGCCGGCACCGGCGAGACCATGGCCGCCGCCTTCGGGCTCGGCATCGGGCTCGGGGACGCGGTCGTCTCGCTGGGCGCCTCCGGGTCCGTGATGGCCGTCCACCCCGAGGCCCTCGTCGACAACACCGGGATGATCACCTCCCTGGCCGACGCGACCGGCATGCACCTGCCCGTCGTCACCACCCTGAACGCCGTACGGACCCTGCGCGGGGCCGTCGAGATGCTCGGGCTGAACGACCTGGAGAGCCTGTCCGACCTGGCGATGAAGTCCACGCCGGGCTCCCACGGGCTCGTCCTGCTGCCCTATCTGGAGGGTGAGCGGACTCCGAACCTGCCGCACACGGCGGGCACGCTCAGCGGGCTGCGGCGGGAGTCGATGAAGCCGGAGCACCTGGCGCGGGCCGCGTTCGAGGGCATGCTGTGCGGGCTCGCCGACGCGCTGGACGTGCTGCGCGGGAGAGGCGTCGAGGTGCGGCGGGTCTTCCTGCTGGGGGCGGCCGCCGAGCTGTCCGCCGTACAGGCCGCCGCGCCCGCGCTGTTCGGCGCGCAGGTCGTCGTGCCGCAGCCGGCGGACTACGCGGCGATCGGTGCCGCCCGGCAGGCGGCCTGGGCGCTCGGGGTCTCGCAGGGCACGCTGGACCCGCGCACCCCGCCGATGTGGCAGGGGCCGGCCGCGCAGGTCCTGGAACCGGGCGAGGAACTGGCCGTGGGACAGGCGGTGCGCCAGCAGTTCGTGTCGGTACGGGAGCAGATGTACCCGGGAGCGTTCCGCTAGCCCGAAAGCAAGGTCCGGAAGGTAAGACTCCGGTAGGAGTCGGCCGTCACCGGCCCCCGTAAGGCCGTACCGCGCACTGCTCTCGGCTTAATCGGTTGAGGTAACGCGGGTGGAGTGTCCGACGATAGGGGCCAGGGGCAACCAACCGCCCCGTCGCCGACTCCGAGAGACGTAGCGTGCTCATACGACTTCTACGGACCTATCTCAGGCCCTACAAGAAACCCATCAGCATCCTGGTGCTGCTCCAGTTCCTCCAGACCTGCGCCACCCTGTACCTGCCCACGCTCAACGCCGACATCATCGACAACGGCGTGGTCAACGGGGACACCGGCTACATCCTCGGCTACGGCGCCCTCATGATCGGCATCTCGCTGGCGCAGGTGGTGTGCAACATCGGGGCCGTGTTCTACGGCGCCCGGACCGCCGCCGCGCTCGGCCGGGACGTGCGGGCGGCCGTGTTCGACCGGGTGCAGTCGTTCTCGGCGCGCGAGGTGGGTCAGTTCGGCGCGCCCACCCTGATCACCCGTACGACCAATGACGTGCAGCAGGTCCAGATGCTGGCCCTGATGACGTTCACCCTGCTGGTGTCGGCGCCCATCATGTGCGTGGGCGGCATCGTGCTGGCGCTCGGCCTGGACGTACCGCTGTCCGGGGTGCTGGTGGCGGTGGTGCCGACGCTGGGCATCTGCGTGACGTTGATCGTACGGCGGCTGCGGCCGCTGTTCCGGTCCATGCAGGTGCGTCTGGACACCGTGAACCGGGTGCTGCGCGAGCAGATCAGCGGCAACCGGGTCATCCGGGCGTTCGTGCGGGACGAGTACGAGGAGGACCGGTTCCGGAAGGCGAACACCGACCTCACGCAGATCTCCCTGAAGACCGGCAACCTGCTGGCGCTGATGTTCCCCGTGGTCATGACGACGGTGAACCTGTCGTCGATCGCGGTGGTGTGGTTCGGCGCCCACCGGATCGACAGCGGGGGGATGCAGATCGGTGATCTGACCGCGTTCCTCGCCTATCTGATGCAGATCGTCATGTCGGTGATGATGGCCACCTTCATGTTCATGATGGTGCCGCGTGCCGAGGTGTGCGCCGAGCGCATCCAGGAGGTACTGGACACCTCGTCGAGCGTGGTCCCGCCGACGGCGCCCGTCACCCAGCTGCGCCGGCACGGGCACCTGGAGATCCGGGCCGCCGGCTTCCGCTACCCGGGTGCCGAGGAGCCGGTGCTCAGGGCGGTCGACCTGGTGGCCCGGCCCGGTGAGGTGACCGCCGTGATCGGGTCGACCGGCAGCGGCAAGACCACCCTGCTCGGCCTGGTCCCCCGGCTGTTCGACGCGACCGACGGCGAGGTCCTCGTCGACGGCACCGACGTGTCCACCATCGAGCCCCAGCTGCTCGCGCGGACCGTCGGTCTCGTGCCGCAGAAGCCGTACCTCTTCGCGGGCACGGTCGCCACCAACCTGCGCTACGGCAATCCGGACGCCACGGACGAGGAGCTGTGGCACGCGCTGGAGGTGGCGCAGGCCAAGGACTTCGTCGAGCGGCTGGAGAACGGGCTCGACTCCCCCATCGCCCAGGGCGGCACCAATGTCTCCGGCGGTCAGCGGCAGCGGCTCGCCATCGCGCGCACGCTCGTGCAGCGGCCGGAGATCTACCTCTTCGACGACTCCTTCTCGGCCCTCGACTACGCGACCGACGCGGCCCTGCGCGCGGCGCTCGCCGAGGAGACCTCGGAGGCGACCGTCGTGATCGTGGCCCAGCGGGTGGCGACCATCCGCGACGCCGACCGGATCGTCGTCCTCGACGAGGGGCGGGTCGTCGGCACCGGCACCCACCGCGAGCTGATGGCGGACAACGAGACCTACCGGGAGATCGTGCTCTCCCAGCTCACGGAAGCGGAGGCTGCCTGATGGCCGGGCCCATGGGGCGCATGATGGCCGGCGGCGGTCCCGAGAACCGCTCGCTCGACTTCAAGGTGTCCGGCAGGCGGCTGCTCGCCCAGTTCAAGCCGGAGCGGTTCACCCTCTACGCGATGCTGGCCTGTGTCGTGGTGAGCGTGGGCCTCAACGTGGTCGGTCCGAAGATCCTCGGCCAGGCCACCGACCTGGTCTTCGCGGGCATCATCGGACGGCAGATGCCGGCCGGCGCGAGCAAGGAGGAGGTCCTCGCGGGGATGCGGGAGCGCGGCGAGGGTCAGGTCGCCGACATGCTCCGCAGCACCGACTTCACGCCCGGCGAGGGCATCGACTTCACCGCCGTGGGACATGTCCTGCTGTTCGCGGTCGGGGTGTTCCTGATCGCCGGGCTGCTGATGGCGGTGGCGACGCGGCTGGTCAACCGGACCGTCAACCGCACGATGTTCCGGATGCGCGAGGACGTCCAGACGAAGCTGTCGCGGCTGCCGCTGTCGTACTTCGACAAGCGCCAGCGCGGCGAGGTGCTGTCCCGGGCCACCAACGACATCGACAACATCGGGCAGACCCTCCAGCAGTCGATGGGCCAGCTCATCAACTCGCTGCTCACCATCATCGGGGTGCTCGCCATGATGTTCTGGGTGTCCTGGCTGCTGGCCCTTGTCGCGCTGGTCACCGTGCCGCTGTCGTTCGTCGTCGCCACGCGTGTGGGCAAGCGCTCGCAGCCGCACTTCGTGCAGCAGTGGCGCTCCACCGGCAAGCTCAACGCCCACATCGAGGAGATGTACACCGGGCACACCCTGGTGAAGGTGTTCGGCCGTCAGGACGAGTCGGCGGCGCAGTTCGCCGAGCAGAACGAGGCGCTGTACGAGGCCGGGTTCAAGGCGCAGTTCAACAGCGGGGTCATGCAGCCGCTGATGATGTTCGTCTCGAACATCAACTACGTGCTGGTGGCGGTCGTGGGCGGGCTTCGGGTCGCCTCCGGTGCGCTGTCCATCGGTGACGTGCAGGCCTTCATCCAGTACTCGCGCCAGTTCTCGATGCCCCTGACGCAGGTCGCGTCGATGGCGAACCTGGTCCAGTCGGGGGTCGCCTCCGCCGAGCGGGTCTTCGAACTCCTGGACGCCGAGGAGCAGGAGGCGGATCCCGAGGTCTCCGAGAAGCCCGAGGAACTGCGCGGGCGGGTGGCCCTGGAGCACGTGTCCTTCCGCTACGACCCCGAGAAGCCGCTCATCGAGGACCTCTCCCTGAAGGTCGAACCCGGGCACACCGTCGCGATCGTCGGCCCGACCGGCGCCGGCAAGACGACCCTGGTCAACCTGCTGATGCGGTTCTACGACGTCTCCGGCGGCCGGATCACCCTCGACGGCGTGGACATCGCCCGGATGACCCGGGACGAACTGCGCGCCGGGATCGGCATGGTCCTCCAGGACACCTGGCTGTTCGGCGGCACCATCGCGGAGAACATCGCGTACGGCGCCTCGCGCGAGGTGACCCGGGGCGAGATCGAGGAGGCGGCGCGGGCGGCCCACGCGGACCGGTTCATCCGCACCCTCCCCGACGGCTACGACACCGTGATCGATGACGAGGGCAGCGGGGTGAGCGCGGGCGAGAAGCAGCTCATCACGATCGCCCGGGCGTTCCTGTCCGACCCGGTGATCCTGGTCCTCGACGAGGCGACCAGCTCGGTCGACACCCGCACCGAGGTCCTGATCCAGAAGGCGATGGCCAAACTGGCCCACGGCCGCACGTCGTTCGTCATCGCCCACCGCCTGTCGACGATCCGCGACGCGGACACCATCCTGGTGATGGAGAACGGCTCGATCGTCGAACAGGGCACGCACACGGACCTGTTGGAGGCGGGGGGAGCCTACGCCCGCCTGTACAAGGCCCAGTTCGCACAGGCGGTGGCGGAGGTGGACTAGCGGAAAGGGGTCGTTGTGAAACGACCCCTTTCTCAGTCCAGGTATCCCCTCAACTGATCCGCAAAAGCGTGATCCCGCAGCTTGTTCAGAGTCTTCGACTCGATCTGCCGTATCCGCTCCCGCGTGACCCCGAAGATCCGCCCGATCTCCTCCAGCGTCCGGGGACGGCCATCAGCCAACCCGTACCGCAGCTGAACGACCTTCCTCTCCCGCTCCCCCAGCGTGGACAGCACCGCCTCAAGGTGCTCCCTGAGCAGCAGGAACGCCGCCGACTCCACAGGTGACGTCGCGTCGCCGTCCTCGATCAGGTCACCGAGGGCGACGTCGTCCTCCTCGCCGACCGGAGCGTGCAACGACACCGGTTCCTGGGCGAGTCGGAGGACCTCACTGACCCTCTCCGGGGCGAGATCCAGATGCGCGGCCACTTCCTCCGGCGTCGGCTCGTACCCGCGTTCCTGCAACATGCGCCGCTGCACCCGGACGACCCGGTTGATCAGCTCGACGACATGGACCGGGACCCGGATCGTCCGGGCCTGGTCGGCGAGGGCCCGGGACATGGCCTGGCGGATCCACCAGGTGGCGTACGTCGAGAACTTGTAGCCGCGGGCGTAGTCGAACTTCTCGACCGCGCGGATGAGACCGAGGTTGCCCTCCTGGACCAGGTCGAGCATGGTCAGGCCGCGGCCGACGTACCGCTTGGCGACGGAGACGACCAGGCGCAGGTTGGCCTCGATGAGGCGGCGCTTGGCCATCCGGCCCATCACCACCAGCCGGTCCAGGTCGAGCGCCAACTGGCTGTCCAGGGAAGGGGTGTTGCTCAGCTTCTCCTCGGCGAACAGACCGGCCTCGACCCGGCGGGCGAGTTCGACCTCCTCGGCCGCGGTGAGCAGCGGGATGCGGCCGATCTCCCGCAGGTACTGGCGGAACAGGTCCGAGGACGGCCCGCCGGTGTCGGTGGTGCGGCCGCGGGGTGGTTCGGGGGGCTCGACGGGTTCGGTCTCCACGGTGTCGAGCGCTTCGGCGGGCGGGGCGTCCGGCTCCGCCTCGGGGTGGTGCACGACACGGCTCTGCGGGGGCACCGCGACGAGTACGTCGGTCTCGGCGTCCGGCTCTGCCGTGTCGTCCGCACTGTTCTCGGTCTGTGTGAGGGTCTGGGTCTGCACGGGGGCGACCTCCAGGATGATCGCTGCCAAGGAGTACGGCAGCGGTACTTCGGGGGCGGAGTCGGCGGCCTCGCCGCTGTCCGTCCCGTACGCGATGAGCGGAACCGCGGGGGTCTGGGACCCGCTGGGGACGGATCGGCCGCGCTCCGAGGACTCAGGCACCGGAACCCAGTGTGGAGTACGACACATGGCCGCCACGAGGGGCGTGCGGTGACTTTTTGCAATCGGGCCGTGACCGTGCAGTTACCGCTCCGTACGGTTCCTCAGAGGGCGGAGGCCCCGTGCTCGCGTAGTGCCTGGCCGTACTGCTGGAGGACCCACAGTTCGTTCTGTACGGCGGCCAGGTGGGCAGGGTCGCCGCCGGTGCCGAGGCGGATCAGGGTGCCCTGGATCTCCTGGATGCGGCGGTCGACGGCGCGGCGGCGGACCCAGACGAGCTGTTCCCCCGCGTAGTTCTCGTCGACCGTGCGCCGCATGATCGCCTCGACGGCCAGCTCCGTGACCATCGCGCGGACCGCGTCGTCGGGGGCGGCCTCGCGGACCCGGACCAGGTAGTCCTGGGAGTCCTGGACGCCGTACTCGGCGCCGCCCGCGTCCATGATGGCCTGGCGTACGGCGGCGTAGGGCGGGGCGGTGAACTCGTCGACGCCGTACGCGTCGAAGGCCGGGGAGACCAGTTCGGGGCGCTGGAGGGCGAGCTTGAGCAGTTCCCGCTCGGTGGCGTAGACGGGGTTGCGCAGGGTGAGGGCGGGGCCGGAGACGGCGGGCCGGTGCGTCCCGTCGTACGACGGCTGCTGCGGCCCGCGTCCCTGCGGGGCCGGGCCCTTGCCGCCGCGGTCGCGGGCCCAACGCGCCAGCTGGGCCACCCGCTTGACGACGAACTGGGTGTCGAGGATGCCGAGCATGCCGGCGAGCTGGACGGCGACCTCGTGCTGGGCGCCGCTGTTCTTGATGCGGGCGACGATGGGGGCCGCCTCGTCGAGGGCGGCGGCGCGGCCGGCCGGGGTGTCGAGGTCGTAGCGGACGACGATCTGGCGCAGCGCGAACTCGAAGAGCGGGGTGCGGGGTTCGACCAGGTCGGCGACCGCGTCGTCGCCCTTGGCGAGGCGCAGGTCGCAGGGGTCCATGCCGTCGGGGGCGATGGCGATGTAGGTCTCGGCGGCGAACTTCTGGTCGTCCTCGAAGGCGCGCAGGGCCGCCTTCTGGCCGGCCGCGTCACCGTCGAAGGTGAAGATCACGCGGGCCGAGCCGTTGTCCATCAGCAGGCGGCGCAGGATCTTGATGTGCTCGCCGCCGAAGGCCGTGCCGCAGGTCGCGATCGCCGTCGTCACGCCGGCGAGGTGGCAGGCCATGACGTCGGTGTAGCCCTCGACGACGACCGCGCGGGAGGCCTTGGCGATGTCCTTCTTGGCGAGGTCGATGCCGTAGAGGACCTGGGACTTCTTGTAGATCGCCGTCTCGGGCGTGTTGAGGTACTTCGGGCCGTTGTCCGCCTCGTAGAGCTTGCGCGCGCCGAAGCCGACGACCTCGCCGCCGATGTCGCGGATGGGCCACATCAGGCGGCCGCGGAAGCGGTCGATGGGGCCGCGGCGGCCCTCCTGGGAGAGGCCCGACAGGAGCAGTTCCTTGTCGGTGAAGCCCTTGCCGCGCAGGAAGCGGGTGAGGTGGTCCCAGCCCTGGGGGCTGTAGCCGACGGAGAAGTGCGCGGCGGCGGCCTGGTCGAAGCCGCGCTCGGCGAGGAACTGGCGGCCGGTGTCGGCCTCCGGGCTGCTCGCGAGCTGCTCCATGTACCAGTCGGCGGCGATCTTGTGGGCCTCGACCAGCCGGATCCGCTCGCCGCGCTGGTGGGCGGGGTTGTAGCCGCCCTCCTCGTAGCGCAGGGTGATGCCGGCCTGGGCCGCGAGGCGCTCGACGGCCTCGGAGAAGGAGAGGTGGTCGACCTTCATCACGAACGTGATGGTGTCGCCGCCCTCCTGGCAGCCGAAGCAGTGGAAGAGACCCTTGCTCGGACTGACCTGGAAGGACGGCGACTTCTCGTCATGGAAGGGGCACAGGCCCTTCAGGTTCCCGCCGCCCGCGTTGCGCAGCTGGAGGTACTCGGACACGACGGCGTCGATCGGGACCGCGTCCCGTACCGCCTTCACGTCCTCGTCGTTGATCCGTCCTGCCACGCGTGAAGTCTACGGGGAGGTACTGACACCTACGGGACGAGGCTGACGAGTGGAACGTGCGGGTCCGCCAGCGCCTCCATGTCCACCTGAGCCCCTGACCGGATCAGTCCCTGAATCGGCTCTGTGACGTCCCACACGTTGACGTTCATCCCGGCCAGCACACGGCCCTGCTTCACCCAGAAGGCGATGAACTCGCGCTTGCCGGCGTCTCCCCGGATCACCACTTCGTCGTACGAGCCCGGGGGCGCCCAGCCGCTGTACTCCATCCCCAGGTCGTACTGGTCGGAGAAGAAATAGGGCACCCGGTCGTACGTCACCTGGCGGCCCAGCATCGCCCGCGCCGCCGCCGGGCCGCCGTTGAGGGCGTTGGCCCAGTGCTCGACCCGCAGTCGGTCACCGAAGAGGGCGTGGTGGAAGGAGGCCACGTCACCGGCCGCGTAGATGTCAGGGTCGGAGGTGCGCAGTTGTCCGTCCACCGCGATCCCGCCGCCGTGCGCCCGGTCCGCCAGCTCCAGCCCCGACTGCTCCGCGAGCGCGACCCGCGGGGCCGCGCCGACCGCCGCGAGGACGTCGTGCGCCGGGTGCTCCTCGCCGTCGTCGGTACGGGCGGCGAGGACCATGCCGTCCTGTCCGACGATCTCCGTCAGTCTCGCCCCGAAGTGGAAGCGGACGCCGTGCTCGCGGTGCAGCTCCGCGAAGACATTGCCGAGCTCGGGGCCGAGGACCGAGTACAGCGGGGTGGACAGGGGCTCGACGACGGTGACCTCGGCGCCGTACTCGCGGGCCGCGGCCGCGACCTCCAGGCCGATCCAGCCGGCGCCGGCGATCACGAGGTGGCCGTTGTCCCGGCCCAGGGTGGCCAGGACGCCCTTGAGGCGTTCGGCGTGGGCGAGGCGGCGCAGATGGTGGACGCCCGCCAGGTCGGTGCCGGGGATGTCCAGCCGCCGGGGTTCGGCGCCGGTGGCCAGCAGCAGTTTGTCGTAGTGGACGGCGGTGCCGTCCTCGCCGAAGCGGACCGTCTTCGCCGTACGGTCGATGGCGTCGACGGTCTCGCCGAGGTGCAGTTCGATGTCGTTGCGCGCGTACCAGGCGGGTTCGTGGACGAAGACGCTGTCGCGCTCCTCCTTGCCGAGGAGGTAGCCCTTGGAGAGCGGCGGGCGCTCGTAGGGGTGGTCGCGTTCGTCACAGATCAGTATCACGCGGCCGGTGAAGCCCTCCGTGCGGAGCGTCTCGGCCGCTTTCGCACCGGCGAGACCTCCTCCCACGATGACAAAAGTCTGATCCGCGTCGACCACTTGATGCCTCCTCTTTGACATGCCGCCACCTTGGAGCGTCCCGCACGGAGCGTGAGGGGGGAAGAGGGAGTGGCCCGATCAGGCCACGGAGGGTCACATTCGGGCGCGTTTCCCGTCACTCCTGTCGCGTGCTTTCTACACGTGCCCCATGAGACGCGCATGAAGCGAGCGGGCCGACGCGTCGGTCAGGGACGCGATCTGGTCGACGATCACCCGCTTGCGGGCACGGTCGTCGGGGGCCCGGTCGAACAGCGCGCGGAACTGCGGGTCGAGGCCGTCCGGGGCGCGGGCGGTGAGCGCCTCGGCGAGTTCCGCGACCACGATCCGCTGGTCGGCCCGCAGCCGCTCCTGCTCGGCGCGCTGCATGACGTACCGGTCGGCGACGGCCTTGAGGACCGCGCACTCCAGGCGGGTCTCGTGCGGTACGACGAGTTCGGCGCCGTATCTGGTGAGCCGCCCGGTGCCGTACCGCGCGCGCGTGGCGGCCTCGGCGGACAGGCAGAAGCGGCCGATGAGCTGGCTGGTGGCGTCCTTGAGGCGGGCCTGGGCGACGGCGGAGCCGTCGTAGCCGTGCGGCCACCACTCCTGGTCCTGGAGGCGGTCCAGGGCGGCGGCGAGTTCGGCGGGGTCGGTGTCCTCGGGGACGTACCTGCCGAGGGCGACCTCGAAGACCGCCCGGCGTTCCGGTTCGGCGTGCAGGCTGTTGGGGTCGATATGGCCCGCGTGCAGTCCGTCCTCGACGTCGTGGACGGAGTACGCCACGTCGTCGGACCAGTCCATGACCTGGGCCTCGAAGGTGGTGCGGGTGTCGGGGGCCTCCTTGCGGATCCAGTCGAAGACGGGACGGTCGTCCTCGTACACGCCGAACTTCCGGGTGGGGTGCGCGCCGCGTGCCCAGGGGTACTTGGTGGCCGCGTCGAGGGTGGCCCGGGTGAGGTTCAGGCCCACCGAGCCCTCCTCGGTGAAGCGCTTGGGCTCGATGCGGGTGAGGAGGCGCAGGGACTGGGCGTTGCCCTCGAAGCCGCCGCAGTCGTCGGCGAACTCGTTCAGGGCCTGTTCGCCGTTGTGACCGAACGGGGGGTGGCCGAGGTCGTGGGCGAGGCAGGCGGCCTCCACCAGGTCGGGGTCGCAGCCGAGGGCCGCGCCGAGTTCGCGGCCGACCTGGGCGCATTCGAGGGAGTGGGTGAGGCGGGTGCGGGGGCTGGCGTCCCAGACCTGGCTGAGGGTGCCCGGCGTGACGACCTGCGTCTTTCCGGCGAGCCTTCTGAGCGCGGCGGAGTGGAGGATCCTCGCGCGGTCGCGTTGGAAGGCGGTGCGGCCGGGGCGTTTGTCGGGTTCTGGGGCCCAGCGTTCGGTTGACTGCGGGTCGTACGGCATGTCTTGACAGTACGGGCAGGGACTGACAATTCGCCGGTGCGGCTGCCGGGTTCCGGTGATCGGGCGGGTGCGGGTCCGTTGTGGCTTGTCGCGCCCCGCGGCGGAGCCGCACATTGACACAGCCCCGCGCCCCTAAGCGGCTGACGTCACCCGAGCCGCCGATGCCTGGTCGTAGCGGTGCAGGATCAGGTCGGCCATCGCCGGGTGGGTGCCCAGCGGGGCCGACGCGATCCACGGGGCCTTCTCCGCGCACTGCCTGGCGAACAGGCCCGGAGCCGTGAAGTACGAGGCGACCGCGACCTTGTGGCGGCCCCTTGCCGTCAGGGCCCTGATCGCCGTTTCCACCGTCGGCGTGGCGGCGGAGGCGTAGGCGGGAACCACCGGGACTCCCAGGCGGTCCGCCAGGAGCTGGGCCGTGCGGCGGGTGTCCACGGCCGAGTCGGGGTCACGGGAGCCCGCCGACGCGAGGACGACGGCGCCGGCGCGGCGGGTCTCCTCGTCCGTGTGCCAGCCCGCCTCGACCAGACGGGCGTGCAGGGTCTCCACGAGCAGCGGGTGCGGGCCCAGCGGGGCCGCCACGCGCGTGCGTGCCCGGGACGCGGCCGCCATCTCCGGGATGTCGCGCTTCACGTGGTAGCCGCGGGACAGGAGCAGCGGGACCAGGACCGCCTCCGCCTGCCCCAGGGACGCCAGCGTGTCCGGGAGCAGCGGTTCGTTGAGCTCGATGTGGCCCAGGTGGACCGGCAGGTCGGGGTGCCGGTCGCGGAGCCGGTCCAGGAGGTCGTGGACCGTGCTCAGGGTGCGCGGGTCGCGGCTGCCGTGGGCCACCAGGACGAGCGCGGGCGGCTCGGTGCGGCGCCTGTCGTCGAGGGAGACGAGGCCGGGCTGGCTGCTGATCCGGTTCATGTCAGTGATGGTGGCGGGCCGAGGTTGCCTCCCCGTTTCACGGCAATAACGTGTGCTTTCCGGGGCTTCACGGTGCGGGGAGACGTCATGTGAGGTGGCGTGACCTGCGCTTTCGCGAGCGCGAGTGAGGCTGGTCACGCCGGGTTGGACGAACCGGGCGGCCCGGCGGGACGTCCTGGTTGTCGGAAAGCCGACCGGGAGGGACCGTCCGATGCGACTGCCGAAGGTGCGCAGACCCCGTCTGCCCCGCACGCGTGCCGGGCGGCGCAGGCTGGTGCAGGCCGTGATGGCGGGGTGTGTGCTCGCGCTGCTGCCGTCGACGTGGCTGTACGTCACCACGGAGGGCAGGCTGCGAACCCCGGCCGACGCGCCCCGTACCGCGGTGGCCGTCGTGTTCGGCGCCGGGCTGTGGGACGGCGAGCCGTCGCCGTACCTCGCCCACCGGCTCGACGCGGCGGCGCAGCTGTACCGGGAGGGGCGGATCAAGGTCGTCCTCGTCACCGGCGACAACAGCCGCGAGGACTACGACGAGCCCGACGCCATGCGCGCCTATCTGACCCGGCACGGCGTCCCGGACACCCGGATCGTCAGCGACTACGCCGGCTTCGACACCTGGGACTCGTGCGTCCGCGCCAGGAAGATCTTCGGCGTGGACCGGGCGGTGCTGATCAGCCAGGGATTCCACATCCGGCGCGCGGTCGCGCTCTGCGAGGCGGCGGGGATCACGTCGTACGGCGTCGGGGTGACCGACCGGCACGACGTCACCTGGTACTACGGCGGCGCGCGGGAGCTGTTCGCGGCGGGCAAGGCGGCCCTGGACGTGGCGTTCCGGCCGGATCCGCGGTTCCTGGGACCGAAGGAGCCGGGCGTGACGAACGCGCTGGCCTCGGCGCACTGAGGCGCGCTGAAGCGCACTGACACGTACTGAAGCGCACGGAGACCTGCTGAGGCGCGCCGAGCAAGCGGGTGCTCGGCGTCCGCACGGGGCGATGTGGTGAACGGTGCATGACACCCCACCGGCGGGACGCGACGGCCTCGCATGATGGGACGCGAGAGTCCGACCGCTACCCAGGGGGAAAGCATGCTCTCGTCCGTCAAGCACGCCCTGACCAGGCGTCGCCGGGCAGCCACCGTCATCGCCACGGCCCTGCTCACCGCGGGTGCCGGGCTGACGTTCGCGCCGTCCGCGAGCGCCGACCCGTTCCGGTGTCCGCCGGATGTCGGCAGTGACAGTCAGTCGCTGTGCGCCCATGTCATCAAGATCGACCCGGGCAGCTCGCTGACCGTCCGCTCCGGCCCCGGCAGCGGCTACTCCAACGTCGGCAGCCTGCCCAACGGGGCGATTGTCGAGGTGGAGTGCTGGACCTACGGCTCCGCGGTCCAGGGTTACACCATCTGGACCCGGCTCTACAGCGCCGGCGGCAGCCGGTACGTCAGCGACTACTACCTCGACACCGGACACGTGCAGAACTTCCTGCCCCGCTGCTGAGGTGAGAGCGGGCGAGTGCGCCCCTCACCGCTTCCGGGCCCCGAACGGGAGGTCGCCGTCTTGGGCGCGTAACAAAGGGCCCTCCCCGGCGTAACACGGCCGAAGCACGCTGAGAGACATGCCGAACTCCGCGACGCCCACGCACTGCCCGTACTGCGCCCTGCAGTGCGGGATGAACCTGACCCCCGCCCCGGACGGGACCGTGGAGGTCAGTGAGCGCGCGGACTTCCCGGTGAACCGGGGCGCGCTGTGCGGCAAGGGCCGTACCGCGCCCGCGGTGCTCTCGTCCCGGGTGCGCCTGACCTCCCCGTTGGTGCGCTCCGGGGGCACGCTGGTGCCCGCGACCTGGGACGAGGCACTGGACCGGATCGCCGAGGGGCTGTCCCGCACGCGCACGGAGCATGGCCCGGACGCGTGCGGGGTCTTCGGCGGCGGCGGCCTGACGAACGAGAAGGCGTACACGCTGGGCAAGTTCGCCCGGGTCGTCCTCGGCACCTCGCAGATCGACTACAACGGCCGCTTCTGCATGTCCTCCGCGGCGGCCGGCGGGATGAAGGCCTTCGGCCTGGACCGCGGGCTGCCGTTCCCGCTGGAGGACATCCCGAAGTCCGGCTGTGTGATCCTCGTGGGCTCGAACCTCGCCGAGACCATGCCGCCCTCCCTGCGGTTCTTCACCGAACTCAAGGAGAACGGCGGCACGCTGATCGTCATCGACCCGCGCCGCACGAAGACCGCCGAGCAGGCCGACCTGCATCTGATGCCCCGGCCGGGCACGGACCTGGCCCTCGCGCTCGGGCTGCTGCACCTGGTGGTGGCGGAGGGCCGTACCGACGAGGCGTACATCGGCGAGCGCACGGTCGGCTGGGAGGACGCGCGGGCCGCCGCGATGGCCCACTGGCCGGAGTACGTCGAGCGGATCACCGGTGTTTCGGTGCCCCAACTCCGGGAGGCGGTACGGCTGTTCTGCGAGCCGGAGTCCGCCATGGTGCTCACCGCGCGTGGGCCCGAGCAGCAGTCCAAGGGCACCGACACCGTGAGCGCGTGGATCAACCTGTGCCTGGCGACCGGGCGCGCGGGACGGCCGTACAGCGGATACGGCTGTCTGACCGGGCAGGGCAACGGACAGGGCGGGCGCGAACACGGCCAGAAGGCCGACCAGTTGCCCGGCTACCGCAAGCTGGACGACCCGGCGGCGCGGGCCCATGTCGCCGAGGTGTGGGGCGTGGACCCCGACTCGCTGCCCGGACCGGGGCGCAGCGCCTACGAGTTGCTGGACGCGCTCGGCACGGACATCAGGTCGCTGCTGCTGATGGGGTCCAACCCGGTGGTGTCGGCGCCGCGCGCCGCGCACATCGAGGAGCGCATCAAGTCCCTTGATTTCCTTGCCGTCTGTGACGTCGTCCTCTCGGAGACGGCGGCCCTCGCGGACGTGGTCCTGCCGGTGACGCAGTGGGCCGAGGAGACGGGCACGACGACCAACCTGGAGGGGCGGGTGCTGCTGCGCCGGAAGGCGATCACGCCCCCGGACGGCATCCGCAGCGACCTGGAGGTCATGCACGAGCTCGCCGACCGGCTCGGCGTGGAGAAGGGCTTCCCGACCGACCCCGAGGAGGTCTTCGAGGAGCTGCGGCGGGCGAGCGCGGGCGGTCCGGCCGACTACTCCGGGATCACCTACCGGCGCCTGGCCGAGGAGAACGGGGTGTTCTGGCCGTGCCCCACAGAGGACACGGCGGTGCACCCCGGCACCCCGCGGCTCTTCCTGGACCGTTTCGCCCACCCGGACGGCCGGGCCCGCTTCGTCCCGGTCTCGCACCGGGCGGTCGCGGAGGAGCCCGACGAGGAGTACCCGGTGCTGCTGACGACCGGACGGGTCGTGGCGCAGTACCAGTCCGGTGCGCAGACCCGCCGGGTGGACGAGCTGAACGCCGCCGCGCCGGGGCCGTTCGTGGAACTGCACCCGCGGCTCGCGGAGCGGCTCGGGGCCGCCGAGGGCGACCCGGTGGCCGTGGTCTCGCGGCGCGGGCGGGCCGTGGCCCCGGCCCGGATCACCCTCGGGATCCGCCCGGACACCGTCTTCATGCCCTTCCACTGGTACGGCGAGGGCCGCGCCAACACCCTCACCAACCCGGCCCTGGACCCGACGTCCCGCATGCCGGAGTTCAAGGCGTGCGCGGTGCGGGTGGAGGCGGTGGAGCGGTAGCTCACCGCGTCAGCCAGTCGCCGCTCTCGATCAGCTTGCCGTGCGCTCGCAGGCGTACGGCGACGGAGGGCGCGGCCACGTAGACCCACGCGCGTACGGCCGTGCCGTCGGCGACGCGCACGACCTCGTGGGCGACGCGTTCGTAGAGGTTGCGCGGGTCGCCCGGTGTGTACTCCTCCAACTCGTCGAGCGCGGTGAGCAGTTCGTCGTAGTCCTCGGGGTTCGCGGTGACGAGCTCGCCGAAGACCGGTCCGCCGTCCGGCTCCGCCACGGCGTACGGGTATCCGGGGCCGTCGTAGAGCAGCGCGTCGGGCAGCCGGCCCGGTTCCTCGGAGCGGACGCGGCCGCGCAGGAAGAGGTCGTGGTTGACCTCGCCGGGGCGGAGGGTGCCGTAGACGAAGAAGGGGAGGCTTTCGGGGGTCACAGAAACGATTCTCTCCCCTCACATACCTGCACGTGACGCGGTATGGACACGGCTTGTCATGGCCTCTTAAATCTTCGTCAACGTCCGCGCCACCCCCACGCGCCCCATTGGCGCCTTTCTGAGGAGACCGATGAGTCGGATACGGCCGTACGTCCGAGGTGCCCGTTCCCGTCGTCTCGCCACCGCCGGAGTGGCCGCCACCGCCGCCACCCTGCTGGCCGCCGCCCTCTCCCCCGCCGCCGGTGCGGCCGACAGACCCACCAGGGCAGACGCGCTCGACAACGCCGCGTCGGCGCTCGCCGACCAGGCCCCGGCGCTCGGGCTCACCTCCGCGCAGCGCACGAAGGTCCGTGACGTGATCGTCGACCCCGACGGCACCCAGCACGTCCGCTACGACCGCACCTACCGCCAACTCCCCGTGCTCGGCGGTGACTTCGTGGTCCACCTGGCGCCGGACGGGGCGTACAAGAGCTCCTCGCGCGCCACCAGGAACGCGATATCCCTGGCCAGTGTCACCCCCGCGCTGTCCGCCCCGAAGGCCGCCGACCTCGCCGCGAACGCGCTCAAGGCGGCCAACCTCGGCGAGACCCTGAAGAAGCTCACCGCCAAGCCGCAGCTGGTCGTCGACGCCCTGCACGGGCCGCCGAAGCTGGCCTGGCGGACGAACGCGGCCGCGCAGGACTCGCTCGGCAACCCGGTCGCCCGGACCGTCCTCACCGACGCCCGCACCGGCGCGCAGATCGACGCGTGGGACAGCATCGAACAGGCCGCCGGTGACGGGAAGTCGCTGTACAGCGGCACGGTCGCGCTGAACACCACGCAGTCGGGATCGACGTACCAGCTCAAGGACGCGACGCGCGGGAACACCTACACCGGTGACGCGGCCAACAAGACCGACCTGTGCTTCCTGACCATCTGCATCAGCAGGGCCCCGGCGACCCTGTTCACCGACGCCGACAACCACTGGGGCACGGGGGCGACTTCGGACCGGGCCACGGCGGCGGTGGACGCGCAGTACGGGACCGACGTCACCTGGGACTACTACAAGAACGTCCACGCGCGGAACGGCATCGGCGGCGACGGCAAGGGGTCCTACAACCGCGTCCACTACGGCAACAACTACAACAACGCCTTCTGGGACGACAGTTGCTTCTGCATGACGTACGGCGACGGTGACGGGACGCAGATGGGCCCGCTGGTGTCGCTGGACGTGGCCGGGCACGAGATGTCGCACGGCGTGACGTCCAAGACGGCGGCGCTGACGTACTCGGGCGAGTCGGGCGGGCTCAACGAGGCGACCTCCGACATCTTCGGCACGCTGGTGGAGTTCTACGCGGGCAACTCCTCCGACACCGGTGACTACCTCATCGGCGAGAAGATCGTCCGCTCCGGCTTCGGGCGGGACGCCCTGCGGTACATGGACAAGCCCTCCAAGGACGGCAAGTCCGCGGACTCCTGGAGCAGTTCGGTGGGCAACCTCGACGTCCACTACTCCTCCGGGGTCGCGAACCACTTCGCGTATCTGCTGGCGGAGGGCAGCGGCGCCAAGACCATCAACGGCGTCAGCTACAACTCCCCCACCTCCAACGGCTCCACGGTCACCGGGATCGGCCGGGACAAGCTGGGCGCGATCTGGTACCGGGCGCTGACGGTCTACATGACGTCCTCGACGAACTACGCGGGGGCGCGGACGGCCACGCTGAACGCGGCGAAGGATCTGTACGGTGCGGGCAGCGCGGAGTGCAACGCGGTGGCGGCGGCCTGGAGCGCGGTGAACGTGAACTGACGTTCCCTGATCCCCGGACGTACGACGCGGCCGCCTCCGATGCCGGGGGCGGCCGTACTCATGGGAAGGGAGAGGCACTTGGGCGAGGGCGATCCGCACATCCACGTCGAGGTGAAGGTGGTCCGGGGTGAGGCCGCCGTGCGCACCATGCTCGCGTCCACGTTCGGTCTGGTGGGCGATCTGCCGAGTGTCGTCGCCACCGGGTGCGGGCTGCGGGTGCCGTACGCCATGACCTCGCCGCGTCCCGACCGTGTGACCTGTCTGGCCTGCCGGGAGCACGCGCGCGCCGAGCATCTGCGGTTCGCCGACGACATCGAGCGCATCGGCAGCCTGCCGGGGTCCTCCGTCACCCCCGCCGCGGCCCGGCAGGCGGCGGCACGGCATCGCACGCTCGCGGAGCGGTTCTCGTCGGGCACCGGGGACTGAGGGAAAAGCGCTGGCATCCGGCTCGCGCGCGCGGATACGCTCCCCCGCCGACGCCCGCCCCACTCCCCCTGGAGCCCCATGCCGTCCACCACGAAGATGCACGCCGACGAGCTCGACATCGACGGGGAGCTGGTGAGCGGGCTGATCGCGGACCAGTTCCCGCGCTGGGGCGAACTCCCGGTCTCCCGCGTCGACTCGGCCGGGACGGACAACGCGATGTTCCGGCTCGGGGACGACATGGTCGTACGGCTGCCGCGGTTGCCCGGCGGCGGGCGGCAGGTGGAGTTCGAGCACCGGTGGCTGCCCCGGCTGGCACCGCGGCTTCCGCTGGCGGTGCCGGAGCCGTTGGCGAAGGGGGAACCCGGCCGGGGGTACGCGCTGCCCTGGGGGGTGTACCGGTGGCTGGACGGTGACAACGCCTACGACTCACCGATCGCCGAACTCACCGACGCCGCGGTGGAGTTGGGGCGGTTCGTCACCGCGTTGCGGGGGGTCGACGCGACCGGCGGGCCGGCCTCCTACCGCCCCGGGCCCCTGCACCTCTTCGACGACGGCAACCGGCTGGCGATCCGGGACCTGGGCGCCGCCGGCATCCTGGACGCGGGCCGGGCGAACGCCCTCGCCGACGAGGCGCCGGGACTGCCCGGGTGGGGCGGGGCTCCCGTCTGGCTCCACGCGGACCTCCTCCCCGGCAACCTGCTCACCGTGCACGGCCGCCTCACCGCGGTCATCGACTTCGGCTGCCTGGGCGTCGGGGAGCCCACGGCGGACACCCTGCCCGCCTGGACCGTGTTCACCGGCGAGAGCCGCCGTCTGTTCCGGGAGGCGGCGGAGTTCGACGAGGCCACCTGGGAGCGGGGCCGCGCGTGGACCCTGCGCTGGGGAGTGGGCGCGGTGCACTACTACCGGGACGGCAAGAACCCGGTCCTCGCGGCGGTGGGCCGACGGGCGATCGACGAGGCGCTCGCGGGGTTTTGAGCGGTTGGCGAGGTGCGCTGCGAGCGCGGGGCGTGCCGGCCCGCGACCTCACCGGCCACGACGACCCTCGACGGCGGAAGCGCGCCTTGGGGAGCGGGCCGGGGGCCGTCAGGGACGCGCGCTCGCGCCGGAGTCGCGAAGCGGTCCGCAAGGTGCGCTGCGAGTCCGCCGGCACCACTGCGACTGCCCCACCGACCAGGACGGCGGGCGCGGGCGTGCGGAGTGGGCCGGGGGCCGTCAGGGACGCGCGCTCAGCCGAGGTCCGGGAGGGTGAGGGTGCCGTCCTCTGCCAGGGGGAAGCTCGGGTTGTACGCCAGTTCCCAGGCATGGCCGTCCGGGTCGGTGAAGGCGCCGGAGTAGAAGCCGACCGCGTTGACCGCGGCCGGCTTGGTGACCGTGCCGCCCGCCTCCGCCACCTTGGTGAGGAGGGCGTCGACCTCCGCCTCGGAGCGGACGTTGTGGGCGAGGGCGATACCGCCGAAGCCGGTCGCGGGGCCCGGCTCCAGCCCGCAGTCCGCCGCCAGCCTGTCCCGGCTCCACAGCACCAGGCCCAGGCCGCCCGCCTGGAAGAAGACCGTCTCCGCGACCTCCTGGCCCCGCCAGCCGAGGGCCTCGTAGAAGGCCTTGGAGCGGGCGAGGTCGAGGACGCCCAACGTGATCAGGGTGATGCGCTGTTCCATGCCCATCACCTCACCGTAGCCCGGAAGCGGACGTGCCTCAGCGGCCGTACGGCAGCGCCGCCCTCCCCGCCCTGAGCACCTTCCCCCACCACACCAGCTGGTCCAGCATCGACTTCGCCGCCGCATCCGGGCCCTCCGCGTCCTTCGGGCGGCCGTCCTCGAAGGACGCTCCCGCGTTGTGGAAGCTCACCGTGTCCCGCACCGTCACCGCGTGGAGCTCGGCGAAGACCTGGCGCAGGTGTTCCACGGCCCGCAGGCCGCCCGAGACACCGCCGTAGGAGACCAGGGCCACCGGCTTGGCCTGCCACTCGGTGAAGTGCCAGTCGATCAGGTTCTTCAGGCCCGCCGGGAACGAGTGGTTGTACTCGGGGGTGAGGACCACGAACGCGTCCGCCGACGCGAGTTTCGGGGTGACGGGGGAGGGCGCCGGAGGAGCGGCGAAGGACATGGGCAGGTCGGCCTCGGCCACGTCCACGACCTCGGCGACCAGGTCGTCGCGGTCGCGCAGGCGGTCGAGGAGCCAGTCGGCGACGACCGGGCCGAAACGGCCGTGCCGGTTGCTGCCGATGACGAGGGCGACCTGGAGGGGAGCGGTGTCTGTCTGCATGGAGGACAGCCTGATACCTCGACCAAAGTTGAGGTCAAGCGCGGACGGCGACTCGGCCGTCACCCGTTCACACCCGCGCCCCGCACCCTTCGGGTTCTCTTCCGCGACACCCCTGCCGTACGGCGATGACCTGCTGAAACTCGGGCCGACCCGGTCTGGCGGGCGGCGATCTGACACCCATTCACCGCATTTCTGACGCCCTCTCAGGAAGCGGTCGCGGCGCACTGCGACTTACCTCGAAAGCACAGGGATTCCCACCGAGAGCTCGAGGGAGCACCATGCGCACCACCGTCCGCCTGCTGACCGGCAGCGCGCTCGCCGTCGCCGCCGCGGGTCTCGTCTGCGCGCCGGCCCACGCCGGGGACGCCGACGGGCTGGACGTCGTCCCGTCCTCGGTCGTGCCGGGCGGGCAGGTCACCGTGAACACGGCGGCGTGCGGGGACGACGGTGCCGGGACGGGGGACGCCAGTGCGGTGGGCGCGGGCGCGTTCACGCTGGCGCCCAGCATGCACGGGGGTGACACGACCGGACGGTTCCGGGTGCCGCCGAGCGCGCAGCCGGGGACGTACGAGATCGTCGCGACCTGCGCGCAGAGCGGCCGGCAGGTGACCGGCGACCTGGTGGTCACGCTGACCTCGCAGCGGCAGCCGGTGCATCCCAGAGGAAGTGTGAAGACGGGGGTCGGTGGCGCGCTCGGCCCCGACCCCGTGCAGACCGCGGCCGGTGTGGCGGCTCTCGCCGTCGCCGCCGCGGGCGGTACCTGGCTCCTGCATCGCCGGGCGAGAGGCGACAGGATCTGACGGACACCCTCCGCTGTCCGTCCGCCGGTACCGCATGTCCCCTCCCCCTCCGGGTCCGACGCCCCTCGCGGCCCGGAGGGGGACGGGCAGGCCAGCCGTAGAGGAGGCTCCTGTGCGCAACGCCAGGCTCGGGAACACCGCCATAGCCGGGATCAACCGCAGACTCGGGAACACGGCCATAGCCGGGGTCACCGTGGTGGCCCTGTGCGGCGGCGCGTGGCTGCTGCGCAGCGGCGCCGAGACACACCCCCCGCCGCAGCCGTCCGCCGCCCAGGCGCACTCCGCCCGCGGGGGCGCAGCGGAACTCGACGCGGCACCCGCCCTGGCGCCGTCCCCGCCGGACCGCGTCCGCATCCCCGCGATCCAGGTGGACGCCCCCCTGATGGGCCTCGCCCTCACCCGCACCGGCAGCCTCGACGTGCCGCCGGCCGCGAAGAAGAACCTCGCCGGCTGGTACGAGGCCGGCACCACCCCCGGTGAGAAAGGCACCGCGATCGTCGCCGGGCATGTCGACAACGCCGAGGGACCCGCCGTCTTCTACGACCTCGGCGCCCTCCGCAAGGGCAGCCCGATCGAGGTGGACCGGCGCGACGGCAGCGTGGCGGTGTTCACGGTGGACGCGGTCGAGGTGTACGACGCGAAGGACTTCCCCGACGAGAAGGTGTACGGCGCCGCGGCACGGCCCGAGCTGCGGGTGATCACCTGCGGCGGGGGCTACTCACGCGCGACCGGCTACCGGGGCAACGTGGTGGTGTTCGCGCATCTCACGGGGAGCCGCTGACCAGTCTCACGGGGAGCCGCTGACCACGGCCTCGGCGATGGTTCGCGCACACACCAGGGCCTCGGTGCGGGTGGTGTCCACCTCCAGGTCGTAGACCACTCCCTGGTGCACGAGCGTCGCCTGCTTCTCGGCCATCCCGCGCGCCCGGTCGCCCCGGACGATCTCCCGGCCCGCGGCGACCTCGGCGTCGCAGCGCACGCCGACCCACAGCACGTCCAGGCCGTCGAGGCTCTTGCGCCAGCGCTCCTGGGAGTGCGCGCCGCCCAGGAAGACGTCGTCGACGATCACCCGGGCGCCCGCCCACGCCGTGGCGGCGACCCCGGCCCGCCAGGCCGCCTCCAGCCGCGAGAACTCCTCGCCGACGCTCACCCCGCCGTCCGCCGCGACGTCGATGCCCGCCTCCGAGGACTGGAGCGAGAGGGGCATCGACTCGACGAACCCGTCGATCCCGAAGGCCAGCCACGGGTCCGGCAGCACCGCCTGGAGGCACCGCGCGATCCCGGACTTGCCGGAACTGGAACCGCCGTTGAGCACGATCACCTGAGTCGTCACGGCGTCACCGTAACGTCAGGCGAGCCACTGTTCGTACGCAATATTCGCGACCAGCGCGAAGACGACGGTCAGCAGGACCACCCGAACGAACCCGCTGCCCTTCTTCAGCGCGGTGTGCGCGCCCAGGGTGCCGCCGGCGAGATTGAAGACGGCCATCAGGGCGGCCAGTTGCCACAGCACCGTGCCCTGCCAGGCGAACATCGCGAGCGCGCCCGCGTTGGTGCAGCAGTTGACGATCTTCGCGGTGGCGGAGGCGGTCACCAGGTCGAGGTGGAGGACCGCGGTGAGGGCGAGGACCAGGAAGGTGCCGGTGCCGGGCCCGACGAGTCCGTCGTAGAAGCCGATGCCGAGGCCCGCGAGGCCGATCGCGGCGAGGCCCTGGCGGCGGGTGGCCGGGCCGGTCGCGGGGGCGGTGCCGAAGGCCGGGCGCAGGATCACGAAGGCGGCGACCCCCAGCAGCACGACCAGGATCAGCGGCTTGAGGACCTCCGTGCTCATCCCGGCCGCGAAGAACGCGCCGGCCGAGGAGCCGGCGAGGGCCGCGAGCCCGATACGGACGGCGAGCCGTACGTCGACCTTCGTCCTGCGGGCGTACGTCACCGCGGCCCCCGAGGTGCCGACGATGGCGACCGCCTTGTTGGTGCCGAGCGCGTACGCGGCCGGGGTGCTCGCGGGCAGGCCGAGCAGCAGGACCGGCAGCAGCAGGAGGCCCCCGCCGCCGACCACGGCGTCGATCCAGCCGGCCGCGAGAGCCGCGAGGCACAGGACGACGACCGTGGTCAGGGATATGTCGGGCATGATCGCGACCCTATGGGACGGGCTCCACGGCGACGCCACGGGGCAGGATCCACGCCCACGCCACCCACCTGGGCGCGGGCCTCCTCACAGCGCTCCCCCGGCGCCGCCCCCGAACCCTCACACCCGCCCCCGGCCACTGCTGAGGGCAGCGTTCCTCGCGGGAAACAGAGGTGATGCGGTCGGGTAACACCCACCACGCACGCTCCTGGACATGACCTCGAATACGCGTGTGGTGGTGATCGGCGCCGGGCTCGCGGGCGTCCGGCTCGCCCGGCGGCTCGGAGAGCTCGGCACGCCCGTGACGCTCGTCGGCGAGGAGGAGCACCGCCCGTACAACCGGGTGCTCCTCGCCGAGGTGCTGGCGGGACGGTACACCCCGGACGTGATCGCGCTCCCGGCGCCGGCCGCGCTGACCCGTGCCCGGGTCACCGGCATCGACCGCGGGGCCCGGACCGTCGAGTGCGCCGACGGCTCGAAGATCGCATACGACACGCTCGTCCTGGCCACCGGCTCCAACCCGGTGCTGCCGCCGCTGCGCGGTCTGTTCACCGCGGACCACGAACTGCCGAAGGGCGTCCACGCATTCCGCACCATGGACGACTGCCTCGGCCTGTCCGAGGCGGTCCGGCCGGGAGTGAAGGCGGTCGTGATCGGCGGCGGCCTCCTCGGGGTCTCCGCGGCCCGCGCGCTCGCCCAGCGCGGCGCCCAGGTCGTCCTCGCCCAGCAGGCCGAGCGGCTCATGGAGCGCCAGCTCGACCCGAGCGCCTCCAAGCTGGTCCGGCGCCACCTCGGGGACCTGGGCGTCGAGGTCCACACCGATCTGCGCGTGCGGGACGTGCGCTGCGTCGGCGGTGCGGTCCGCTCGGTCGAGATGGCCGACGGTTACGCCCTGGACGCCGAGATCGTGGTCCTGGCCTGCGGGGTCCACCCCCGCGTCGGTCTCGCGCAGACCGCCGGCCTGGACGTGCGCAAGGGCATCGTCGTGGACGACGAACTGCGCACCTCCGACCCGCACATCCACGCCATCGGCGACTGCGCCCAGCACGACGGCACCGTCTACGGCCTCGCCACCCCGGCCCTGGAACAGGCCGACGCGCTGGCCGAGTTGCTGGCGTCCGGCTCCGGGAACAAGGGCGCCCGCTACACCGGCACCCGCGCGCTGACCCGGCTCACGCTGCCCGGACAGGCCGCCTTCGACCTGGCCGCGTTCGGCGAGACCGAGGCACTCCCGGGCGACGACGTCGTCCAGCTCGCGGACGCCACCCGCGGCACCTACCGCAAGGTCGTCGTCCGCGACGACCGCCTGGTCGGCGGGGTCCTCGTCGGCGAACTCGGCACCGTCGGCGCGCTCGCCCGCGCCTGGGAGGGAGCAGAGCCGCTCCCCTCCGACGGCGGACCGCTGCTCCACCTGCTCACCAACGATGGAGGCTCCTGATGACCGCCCACCCGGAGGCCACGGAGGCCACCCCCACGATCGTCCTCGTCGGCCACGGCATGGTCGGCCAGCGCTTCCTGGAGGCGCTCGCCGCGCGCGGCCTGACCGCGACCCACCGTGTGGTCGTGCTCTGCGAGGAGCCGCGTCCGGCGTACGACCGCGTCGCGCTCACGTCGTACTTCTCGGGGAAGACGCCCGAGGAACTGTCCATGACGGACATGGAGTTCATCGAGACGCACGGCATCGAGCTGTACGTCGGCGACCCGGCCGTCACGATCGACCGGGACGCGAAGAAGGTCACCGCGAAGTCCGGACAGGTCTTCGCGTACGAGACCCTGGTCCTCGCCACCGGCTCCTTCCCCTTCGTGCCGCCGGTGCCGAACAAGGACGCCAAGGGCTGTTTCGTCTACCGCACGATCGAGGACCTCCTCGCCATCGAGGAGTACGCGAAGACCCGCACCACCGGTGCCGTGGTCGGCGGTGGTCTGCTCGGTCTGGAGGCGGCCGGCGCGCTCAAGGGGCTCGGACTGACCTCCCACATCGTGGAGTTCGCGCCGCGGCTGATGCCGGTGCAGGTCGACGAGGGCGGTGGCGCGGCGCTGCTGCGGACCATCGAGGAGATGGGGCTCTCCGTCCACACAGGTGTCGGCACGCAGGAGATCGTGGTCGACGAGGACGGCGCCGTCACCGGCATGAAGCTGTCCGACGGCTCCGAACTCGCCACCGACCTGGTGGTGTTCAGCGCCGGTGTCCGCCCCCGCGACCAGCTGGCCCGCGACTGCGGACTGACCGTCGGCGAGCGCGGCGGCATCACCGTCGACGAGCAGTGCCGTACGGTCTCCGACCCGCACGTCTTCGCGATCGGCGAGTGCGCGCTGGCCGCCGACGGCCGGGTGTACGGCCTGGTGGCCCCCGGTTACGAGCAGGCCGAGACCGCGGCGGCGACCATCGCCTCCGACGAGGCCGCCTTCCTCGGCGCCGACCTCTCCACCAAGCTGAAGCTGCTCGGCGTGGACGTGGCCTCCTTCGGTGACGCGCACGGCGCGACCGCGGACTGCCTGGACGTCGTGTACTCCGACTCCCGCGCGGGCCTGTACAAGAAGCTGGTCATCGGCCGGGACGGCACGCTGCTCGGCGGCATCCTGGTCGGCGACGCGGAGGCGTACGGCACGCTGAAGGCGTTCACCGGCTCGGTGCCGCCGGTCAAGCCCGAGTCGCTGGTGCTGCCGGCCGGTGCCGGGGAGTCGGTGCAGCTCGGCCCGACCGCGCTGCCGGACGACGCGATCATCTGCTCCTGCAACAACGTCCGCAAGGGCACGATCCGCGGAGCGGTCACCGAGCACAACTGCACCACCGTGCCCGAGGTGAAGAAGTGCACCAAGGCCGGTACGACCTGCGGCAGTTGCGTCAAGGTACTGGGCCAGCTGGTCACCGCGGAGCTGGAGGCGTCCGGCGTCGAGGTCGACAAGGGCCTGTGCGGCTGCTTCTCGCAGACCCGCGAGGAGCTCTACGAGATCGTCCTCGCCCTGCGCATCAACACCTACCAGGACCTCCTCGACCGCTACGGCCGTGACGGCGCCCGGGGCGGCGACGGCTGCGAGATCTGCAAGCCGGCCGTCGGCTCGATCATCGCCTCCCTCGCCCCGACGATCGGCGCGAGCGGCTACGTCCTGGACGGCGAGCAGGCGGCCCTCCAGGACTCCAACGACCACTTCCTCGCCAACATCCAGAAGAACGGCTCCTACTCGGTCGTGCCGCGCATCCCCGGCGGCGAGATCACCCCCGAGGGCCTCATCACGATCGGCGAGATCGCCCGCGACTTCGGCCTCTACACGAAGATCACCGGTGGCCAGCGGATCGACATGTTCGGCGCGCGGGTGGAACAACTCCCCCTGATCTGGACGAGGTTGGTCGACGCCGGCTTCGAGTCCGGGCACGCCTACGGCAAGTCGCTGCGCACCGTGAAGTCCTGCGTCGGCCAGACCTGGTGCCGCTACGGCGTCCAGGACTCGGTCCGCATGGCGATCGACCTGGAGCTTCGCTACCGGGGACTCAGGTCGCCGCACAAGCTGAAGTCGGCGGTGTCGGGCTGCGCCCGCGAGTGCGCCGAGGCCCAGTCGAAGGACTTCGGCGTGATCGCCACCTCCAACGGCTGGAACCTCTACGTCGGCGGCAACGGCGGCGCGACCCCGCGCCACGCGGACCTGCTCGCGCAGGACCTCACCGACGCCGAACTGGTCAAGCTGATCGACCGGTTCCTGATGTTCTACATCCGCACCGCGGACCGCCTGGAGCGCACCTCGACCTGGCTGGAGCGCATCCCCGGCGGCCTGGACCACGTCCGTGACGTGGTCGTGGAGGACTCCCTCGGCATCTGCGAGGAGCTGGAGTCCCTGATGACGGCCCACGTGGCGCACTACGCCGACGAGTGGGCGACCACCATCAACGACCCCGAGAAGCTCGCCCGGTTCGTGTCCTTCGTGAACGCCCCCGACACTCCCGACCCGGTCGTCGGGTTCGTCCCCGAGCGCGAGCAGATCAAGCCCGACCTGCCGCTGCTGACCATCGGCCACCGTCCCCTGGAAGGAAGCGCCCAGCGATGACCCTGGCACCCGAGACCACCGACCTGAAGGTCGAACTCCAGCTGAACGGCGACTGGTTCGCGGTCTGCGAACTGGCCCGGCTGCTCCCCGGCCGGGGAGTCGCGGCCCTGCTGCCCGACGGCCGGCAGGCGGCCCTGTTCCGCGACCGCGCGGGCAACCTGTACGCCATCGACAACCGCGACCCCTTCGGCGGCGCGGCGGTCCTCTCCCGCGGCCTGACCGGCAGCCAGCAGGGCCGCCCGTTCGTGGCCTCCCCCCTGCTGAAGCAGCGCTTCGACCTGGAGACCGGGCAGTGCCTGGACGACGAGTCGGTGCGGATCGCCACGTACCAGGTGCGGGCGGCGTAACAGGGTTTCCTGACCGCGCCCTCACCCGGGGGCGCGGCACCGGACCCCCTCCGCTACGGCGCCCGCATCGACGCGGTCAGCCCCGGCGCGGTGGCCACCGGCCTTCAGCGGGTCGCTGGGTCAGCTCTTCAGCGCGTCGTACGTCACTCCCGTCAGCTCTTCAGCGCGTTGTACGTCACTCCCGTCAGCTTCTCCGACGCGGCCCAGAGGCGTTGCGCCGCCCGGTCGTCGCGGGTCCACGGGGCCCGCCAGGAGGGGCCCGGGGCACCGCGCCAGCCGGCGAGGGAGGGGCCGGTGAAGGAGTCGGGGGTGACCCCGGGGGCGGTGGCGGCGTAGAGGGTGGGCAGGGCGCCGGCGTCGGCGGACTGGGCGAAGAAGCGGTTGCCGACCAGGAAGAAGCGTTCCGCCGCCGTGCGGCCCTCCATCTTCACGCTCGCGGTCTGGAGGTTGGTGGCCGCGTACCCGGGATGCGCGGCCGCCGCGATCACGTCCGAGCCGTGCGCCGCCAACCGGTGCGCGAGTTCGTGGACGAAGAGCAGGTTGGCGGTCTTGGAGCGGGCGTAGGCGATCCAACGGCGGTAGCGGCGCTCGCTGTTGAGGTCGTGGATGTCGATGTTGGCGACCGCGTGCATGGTGCTGGAGACCGTCACCACGCGCGCCCCGGGTGTCGCGAGGAGCGGGGGGAGCAGCAGGCCGGTCAGCGCGAAGTGGCCCAGGTGGTTGGTGCCGAACTGGGTCTCGAAGCCGTCCGCCGTCGTGCTGTACGGCAGCGCCATCACGCCCGCGTTGTTGACCAGCAGGTCGAGGCGGTCGTACGGGAACGAGGTCGCGAACTCCCGTACGGAGGCCAGGTCCCCGAGGTCCAGGCGGGCGAACTCCGCGTTCGTGCTCGGCACTTCGCCCAGCAGCCGGTCCCGGGCCTCGCCGCCCCGCCGCTCGCTGCGGCAGGCGAGCACCACGCGGGCGCCCTTGCGGGCCAGTTCCCGCGCGGTGGCGTACCCGATCCCGCTGTTGGCCCCGGTGACCACGGCGACGCGTCCGCGCTGGTCGGGGATGGCCTTCTCGCTCCATGCGGGCATCCCGGGCTCCCTCCACCGACGGCTGTTCCTCAGCCTACGAGGGGCGGCCGTGGCGGGCATCGTCCGGGACGGGCCGGGTGTCCAGGTAGAACCATTCGACGCCCGGGGTGGGTTCCGTCGCCACGGGTTCGGTCGCCGCGGGGTGGGTCGCCATGGGGTGGGTCGCCATGGGGTGGGTCGCCATGGGTTCGGCGGCGGTGAAGTCGTGGGTGTCGGGGATCGGGGTCCGGCGGAGGGCGGCCGTGGCCGCACCGGTTGCAGCGACGGGTGGGTCGAACGCACCGCGCTCGAAACCCCACTCGGCAGCGCCCCCGCTCGCAGAGCCCGCGGGCAGCGTGCCCTGGGTCCTCTCGTCGGGCTGCAACGCTCCCGCGGCCGCCCCGGGCCCCGGCATCAGGAGTTCCACCCGCAGGCCCCGCCCCCGCTGCTGGGCCGTGAACTCCTCCACCTGGTTGCGGCAGGCGTGGTCGAGGTGGGTCACGCCAGTGAGGTCGAGGCGGATGCGGGGCTTGCCGGAGGCGGCGGCCGACTCGAGGGCCTCGATGACCTTCGGGAGGCGCAGGAAGGTCGCGTTGCCGGCCATGACGATCTTCGCGGTGTCGTCCTCGATGTGCTGCCGGATCACGGTCTGCGACATCCGCAGCGCGGCCAGCACGATCCCCGCCGCGAGCCCCACGAGCACGCCCTCCAGGAGCGCCGTCGCGACGATGACGAGCGTGGTGACCGTCATGACCACGAACTCGCCCCGGTCCTGGCGCCACATCTTCGGGAACTCCCCCGGCGCGAGCAGCTTCCAGCCGCTGTGCACCAGCACGCCCGCCAGCACCGAGATCGGGATCAGCGCGAGGACCTGCGGGAGCAGCAGCGCGAACGCCAGCAGCCACAGGCCGTGCAGGGTGCGGGAGAGCCGGGTCTTCGCGCCCGCCTGGACGTTCGCCGAACTGCGCGCCACGACCGCCGTGACGGGCAGCGCGCCGAGGATCCCGGCCACGGTGTTCCCGGCCCCCTGGGCGACGAGCTCGGTGTTGTAGCGGGTGCGCGGACCGCTGTGCATACGGTCCACGGCCGCCGCGGTGAACAGGCTCTCCGCCGAGGCGATGACCGTGAAGGTGAGGATCGACGTGATGATCGCCGGCTCGGCCAGCCCCGCGAACTGCTCGGCGCCCGGCACCTGGACGGCCGCGAGCAGATTCCCGACCTGGAGGGTCTTCACCTCGACCCCGGGCAGGGCGGCGACCGCGATCCCGATGCCCACGGCGACGAGCGCGGCCGGGATCCGCCTGACCGGTCCGGGCGCCTTCTTCCACAGGAAGCTCAGGGCGACGGTGACGATGCCGAGGAGCAGGGCGGTCATCGCCTGCCGGTCGGTCAGGACGTCCGCGAGCAGCCCCGGCACCCCGGCCATGTTCTCGACCGGGACGCCGGGCGCCTTGTTGTCGGCCATCGGGTAGAGCTGGCTGAACATCAGCGGCAGCCCGATCCCCGCGAGCATGCCCTGCACCACGGCGATCGAGATGGCCTGGAACATCCGCCCGAGCCGTACGACCCCGAGCACGATCTGCAGGATCCCCGAGCCCAGGACGATCACCCCGAGCATGGCCACCCCGTGCTCGGCGACGGTCTCCGCGACCAGCGCCGCGAGCCCCGCGGCGGGGCCACTGACCTGGAGGGTGCTGCCCCGGACCGCGCCGACCACGAGCCCGCCGATCACCCCGGAGATGATCCCCAGCTCGGCCGGGACCCCGGAGGCCACGGCGACTCCGATGCAGAGCGGCAGGGCGACGAGGAAGACGACGAGAGAGGCGGTGATCTCGGTGCCGAGGTCACCCTTGGGGGCCTTCACCGGCCTCCCAGCGTCCGCCGGCCTTACAGACTCCGCTACGGCCGCTGCCTCCGCCGACCCGGCCCCCGTGGACGAACTCCCCCGTCCCTGACGGCTTTTCGGCGCGGCCCTGTCCCCCCGCCCGCGCGCGTGCGCCCCGCTCACGCGGCATGCACCCGGAACCGGCCGTCCTCGTCGAGCTCGTGCACCTGCCCGGTGTCGACCTCGTAGTACCAGCCGTGCAACCGCAGCCGGTCCGCGTCGAGCCGCTGCCGCACCACGGGGTAACTGCGCAGTGCGGCCAACTGGTTGACGACGTTGCGCTGGACGACGTCGGCGAGCGGGGGCGCGTCGGTGAGCACGGGGGCCAGGGACGGGCGGGCCAGGCCCAGCCACGCGTCCACGCCCGGCAGCGCGGTCAGGTCGTCGCCGGACCGCAGGGCCCCCATCGCCCCGCAGTGTGAGTGACCGCACACGACCACGTCCTGAACCCCGAGCACCTCCAGCGCGTACTCGATGGTGGCGGCCTCACCACCGGCCGCGTGCTGTCCGTACGACGGCACGATATTGCCCGCGTTCCGCAGCTCGAATATCTCACCGGGCCGGGCGCCGGTGATCAGCGCGGGAATGACCCGCGAGTCCGAGCAGCTTATGAAGAGTGCCTCGGGATATTGCCCGTCGGCCAGTTTCCGGTATTCACCGCTCTCGAAATCCGCCCGCCTCCTGAACGAGCGCGCACGATCCAGCAATGCCTTCAAGGGTGCCTCCTGAGCTGCCGTTTCTGCCAGTTCTCAGCACCATAGAGAGGTGATGCACAGAGGAAGGTTAATAGCGGGCCAGAGTCCGGCCAGGAGCAGGACATTCTTTTTCCCGACTCCCGGGAGGCGCCCGCTTCTTGTAGCGTGTCGGGCACAGGGCGGAATATGAATTCGGGTGGGAGAGATACGGCGTATGGGCCTGCGTGTGCTGCTCATCGAGGACGACGAGACGATCGCCGAACCGCTGGCCGAGGGCCTCGCGCACTTCGGCCTGGCGGTGGATCACGTGACCACCGGCACCGAGGGACTGAGAGCGCCGTACGGCGATGTCGTGCTCCTGGACCTGGGGCTGCCGGACATGGACGGCATCGACGTCTGCCGGGGCATCCGGGAGGTGTCGGACGTGCCGATCGTCATCCTCAGCGCACGCGGGGAGGAGGCGGACCGGGTGCTGGGACTGGAGCTCGGCGCCGACGACTATCTGGCGAAGCCGTTCAGCGTACGGGAGTTGGTGGCCCGGGTGCGGGCGGTGACCCGGCGGACGCGGCGGACGCAGGAGACACCCGCCCCGGCATTCCCGGCATCCCCCGCGCCTTTGTCCCCGCCCCCGGCCGCGCCCACGGCGCCCGCGCCCGCCGGGGCGCCCGGCCATGACCCGGGCCCGCTCGCCGTGGACCGCCGTACCCGGCAGGTCTGGGTCGGCGAGTCCCAGGTGCCGCTCACACCGAAGGAGTTCGACCTGCTCGCGCTGCTCACCGAGGACCCGGGCGCGGTGTACTCCCGGCAGCAGATCCTCGACCGGGTCTGGGATCCGTTCTACGAGGGCCCGACGAAGACGCTGGACGTCCATGTCGCCTCGCTGCGGCGGAAGTTGGGGCACCCGGCCTGGATCCAGACGCTGCGCGGGGTCGGCTTCCGGCTGGCGGTGCACAGCGGACCGGACGGTCCGGCATGACGCGCCGGCTGCTGCTGAGCTATCTCACGCTGGCCGCCCTGGTGCTGCTCTGTCTGGAGATCCCGCTGGGGTTCGTGTACTCGCGGGGCGAGCGGGAGCGGGTGGTGGGGGCGGCCCGGGACGAGGCCGAGTCGGTGTCGGCGTACGCGGCACTGACTCTGGCGACCGGCCGCGCGGAGCGGGACCTGCCCGAGCGGGTGGCGCACTGCGCCGCGCGGATCGGCGGGACGGTGGTGGTCGTGGACGGCGCGGGCGCGCTGCTCGCCACCTCGCATCCGCTGTCGGGTGAGGTGACCCGGTCGCTGTCCTCGCGGCCGGGGATCGCGGCGGCACTGCGGGGCACGTCGACGGCGGACGTGCGCACCTCCACGATCGGCGGGGTGGATTACCTGTCGGTGGCCGCGCCCATGGGACACGGAGCCCAGGGTGCCGTCTGGCTGACCGTGCCCACCCGGACGGTGCACGAGCGGGTGCACCACGTGTGGCTGCTGCTCGCCCTCGGCGGGGTGGGCGTCCTCACGGCCGTCGTCCTGGTCGGTTTCGGCATCGCCCGCTGGACGGGTCGGCCGATCCGTGAACTGGAGCGTGCGACGCACGAGTTGGCGGAGGGGGGCCGGGCGACTCCGGTGACGGTGACGAAGGGGCCGCCCGAAGTGCGGAGTCTGGCGGCCGCGTTCAACCGTACGGCGGCCCGGCTCGCCCATCTCCTCGACGCGCAGCGGGCGTTCGCGGGTGAGGCCTCGCACCAGCTCAAGACACCGCTGGCGGCACTGCGGCTGCGCCTGGAGAACCTGGAGCCCAGTGTGTCCGCGCGCGGCCGGGGCAGCCTGACCGCGGCCGTGACCGAGACGGACCGGCTGGCGCGCATGGTGGAGGGGCTGCTCGCGATGGCCCGGCTGGAGGAGGACGCGGCGCGGCCGGTGCCGGTGGACGTCGGCGAGGTCTGCGCGGAGCGGCACCGCACCTGGCTGCCGCTGTACGGCCGGCAGGGGGTGTCGCTGGTCCTGTTCACGGGCGGTGCGGGCCCGGTGTCGGCACTGCCGGGTGCGGTGGAGCAGATCCTGGACAACCTGCTGTCCAACGCACTGCGCGCGTCCCCCGTCGGCAGCACGGTGACCGTGGAACTCCGCCCGCACACCCCGTCCCGGCGCGGCCCGCGCTCCGGCTGGATCGACCTGCACGTCACCGACGAGGGCCCCGGCATGTCGGCCGACCAGCGCGCCCGCGCCTTCGACCGGTTCTGGCGGGCGCCGGGCGCCCCCAAGGGCGGCACCGGACTCGGCCTCGCCCTGGTCCAGCGGCTGGCCCACGCGAGCGGCGGCGAGGCGACGCTGCGTGAGGCGGCGACGGGCGGCCTGAACGCGACGATCCGCCTCCCGTCGCCCCACCCGGCACCGGGCCCCGGGCATCCGGGCCGCCCGCCCGGCCGACGGTGGGAGGCGCCGGCCGTACGGGCGTGACGGCGTGACATGTAATAGTCACGGAATGAACACTTCAACTCCACATCTGCGGCACCAGCAATACGGTCATCCCCTCACGTAACGCCTTCAGGGGGACGACATGACCAATCCGTACACCTCGCAGCCGCAGCCGCAGCCGCAGCCCGCACCGCCGTGGCCGCCCGCGCCGCCGACCGCTTCCCGGCCCACCCCCAAGTGGGCCCGGAAGCGGTACGTCCTGCCCGCTCTCGCACTGGCCCTGTTCCTCGGTGTCGGCATAGGCAGCGGCGACCAGTCCGGGACGACGGCCGACGCGAAGCCCGCCGCCGCGAAGCCGCAGCCGACGGTGACCGTCACGGCGACCGCCACGGTGACACCGGAGCCGGAACCGGCGCCCACGGTGACCGCCACGAAGACGGTCAAGGTGACCAAGACCGTGACGGCCGAGGCGAAGGCGGACGCCGGCACCTCGGAGTCCGATTCCGGCTCCGGCAGCGTCTACTACCAGAACTGCACCGAAGCCCGTGCCGCCGGCGCCGCGCCCATCCACCGCGGTGAGCCGGGCTACGCCTCCCACCTCGACCGGGACAACGACGGGGTGGCCTGCGACAGTTGAGTCGCCGGCGCCACGCTTGCGGAGAGCTACCTTCCGGTCACGTCACGTTCGCATCACGGGTTTCTCATGTGGCCGACACGGCATCCGCGCCTCACTAGGTTCGTCACCTCTCACGAACCCGGAAGGACGTGCTGTGAACCTGCTCCGCAAGCCCGGCGCCATCGTCGTCGCCGCGCTGGCCCTGGCCCTGCTGCCGGGGGCCGCCTCGGCCCATGACGGCGACCACCCGTTCGCGAACTGCGCCGAGGCGTACGCCGCCGGGTACGCGAACCTCCCCAAGGGCAACGAGCACTACGGCAGCCATCTCGACCGGGACGGCGACGGCATCGGCTGCGACCAGCCGCCCGCGGACTTCAAGCCCCACGACGACGAAGTGACCGCCGGCGACCCCGGCGAGCAGCACCGAGACCTCGCCGAGACCGGCGGCGGCGACACCGCGGTATACCTCGCCGCCATCGGCTCGACGGTCCTCCTCACCGGCGGCGCCCTGGTGGCATCGGCCCGCAGGCGCCGCGCCATGCGCTGACGGCAGATCTCCGAGGGGGCGGCACCCGGCGCGGGGTGCCGCCCGTTCCGCAGGACGCTGTACGCGGGCGTACGCAGGAAGGCGGAAACCGAGCGGATTCCCGTGTACCTCACCCTCAATTCCCGCCGGACACTGGGAGCTTGGCTGAAGAGGCTGCACCAGGCCGACGGGGGAACATCGTGGACTGGCCCACTGCGATCATGTGCGGCGCGCTCGGTGGCTGTGTCATCGAGGCGATCGCCTTCTACGGCAACGTCTCCGCATGGCAGGCCGAACGGCGGGAGCTGCTGGCCGGGCCGCGGGAGGACAGACCGCTGCCGACCCTGCGCGCGCGGATCGACATCCCTGCGGACTCCCTGGTCTTCCTGACCCGCCTGGCGCTCGGCGCGCTCGCGGGTGCCCTGTTCCACTCCCAGGTCATCGGGATGACGGCGGCGGTCGCGGTGGGAGCCTCGGCACCCGGGCTGCTGCGCCAACTCGGGGCCACGAGGCTGGTGCAGGAGGCGGTGCGCGAACCGGAGCCCGCCCAGGAGACGGCCACCATGGCCCAGCGACAACCGCCACCGGCCCCAGAGCCGACCCCAACCCAAACCCCAGCCCCAGATGCTCCTGGAGTGCTGTTGCCGCCCGTTCCGGGCGAGGTGCCGGCGGAGTGACCGGGACACCGTTCCGTCGGCGTTGTCGGGACGCCCTCGCCGGCCGCCGGCCTCCCGTCGTGTACCGTCCGACCTCGGCCTCGCCGCTCTGGCGCCGCTACCTCGCCGCCCTGTTCGACGTACCGCGCACCCCCCGTCCGAAGCCCCCCGCGGCGCCCGCCCGGGCTCCGCTCGCGCGGCTCCCCCTGGTCCTCATCCTGGCCGCGGTAGCCGCGAGCCTGCTGCTGGGCGGCACGACGGTCGCGGTCCTGCAGGCGGGCAGCGAACGCGACCTGGGCAACCCACCGTTCAGCGCCCCGGCCTCGACACCGGGAGGGCCGACGGACGGTCCGACGGAGGAGCCGACAGGTGATCCGACGGAGGAGCCGACGGGCGGGCCCACGGATGGTTCGACGGGCGGGTCCACGACGTCCCCACTCCCGCCCCAGTCCTCGCCTCCTACCCCTACCCCGAGCCCGAGCCCGACCGAAGAACTCCCCCGAACCGGCCCGTCCGCCTTCTCCCTCGCCGTACTGGCCGCCCTCGCCGCCCTGGGAGTGACGCTCCTCGCCGTCGGAGCCACGGGCATGCTCCTCACCCGCTTCCGCCCATAGCCGTCAGGCGTGGTCGTACCAGGCCAGAGCCGCGATACGCCACCCCTGTGACGTGCGGACGAACTGAACGGTCTTGGTCCCCCCGCCCTCGAACGGCTCCCCGTCCAGGACCCCGGACTTGCGGTACGTGCTGAACCGGGAGGCGATGTCACCCGCGATGTCGGTCCGTTCGGAGGTCTCCCACTCGGAGAACTCCACCAGCCGTCCCTCGGTCAGCAGTAGCAGCCGGGGCTCGATGAACTCCTCCACGGTGTAGACCGTG
The DNA here is from genome assembly GCF_058382285.1 of Streptomyces sp. LS-MS-L19. NCBI lineage: Bacteria > Bacillati > Actinomycetota > Actinomycetes > Kitasatosporales > Streptomycetaceae > Streptomyces > Streptomyces sp. LS-MS-L19. The sequence goes on from NZ_JBYCLL010000001.1 coordinate 3,184,146, forward strand.
AACTCCGGTCCGGTCTTGGTGATCACGCCCCCGGGAAGGACCAGCCGCCGAATGCGTCCGACGTCGGCGGCGCTGCCGCCCCGGTTGTCGAAGGCCCCGAAGAACTCGGCGGTCACCGCGTCCAGTTCGCTCTTGGACATCGCGCGACGGTAACAGCCGGACCGAGCACGCACGAGAGGGCGGCACCCCCGCACAAGGGTGCCGCCCTCTCTTCGTGGTCCGGAGCCGCCGCCCATCGGTTGAGGGTCGGGGACGGGCGGCGGATCCGGGGTTGCAGGGGCCGTAGGGCCTACCGGTGGTCGCTGCCGTTCGCCGTGATGGCCGCGCGCCCCGCCTCCAGGCGGGCCACCGGGATACGGAACGGGGAGCAGGAGACGTAGTCCAGACCCACCTCGTGGAAGAAGTGGACCGACTCCGGGTCACCGCCGTGCTCACCGCAGACGCCGAGCTTGAGGTCGGGGCGGGTCGCGCGGCCCGCCTCCGCCGCGAGCTTGACCAGGGAGCCCACTCCGTCCTTGTCGATCGTCTCGAACGGGCTGACTCCGAAGATGCCCTTCTCCAGGTACGCCGTGAAGAAGCTCGCCTCCACGTCGTCCCGGCTGAAGCCCCACACCGTCTGGGTGAGGTCGTTGGTGCCGAAGGAGAAGAACTCCGCCGCCTCCGCGATCTGACCGGCGGTCAGCGCGGCGCGCGGCAGCTCGATCATCGTGCCGATCGACAGCTTCAGCTCCACACCCGTGGCCGCCTCGACGTCCGCGACGACCTGGTCGGCCTCCTCGCGGACGATCTCCAGCTCCTGGACCGTGCCGACGAGCGGGATCATGATCTCGGCGCGCGGGTCGCCCTTGGCGTTCTTGCGCTCGGCCGCCGCCTCGGCGATCGCGCGGACCTGCATGGTGAACAGACCCGGGATCACCAGACCGAGGCGTACACCGCGCAGACCCAGCATCGGGTTCTGCTCGTGCAGACGGTGCACGGCCTGGAGGAGACGCAGTTCGTTCTCGTGCGGCTCCTGGCGGGACTCCGCCAGCGCCACGCGGACCGACAGCTCGGTGATGTCGGGGAGGAACTCGTGCAGCGGCGGGTCGAGGAGGCGGATCGTGACCGGCAGGCCGTCCATCGCCGAGAACAGCTCCACGAAGTCCTGCTTCTGGAGCGGGAGCAGCTCCTTCAGCGACTCCTCGCGCTCGGCCTCCGTGTCGGCCAGGATCAGCCGCTCGACCAGCTCACGGCGGTCACCGAGGAACATGTGCTCGGTACGGCACAGGCCGATGCCCTGGGCGCCGAAGCGACGGGCGCGCAGCGCGTCCTCGGCGTTGTCCGCGTTGGCGCGCACCCGCAGTCGGCGCTTGCGGTCGGCGAACGCCATGATCCGGTGCACGGCCTCCACCAGCTCGTCGGCGTCGTTGGCGCCCGCGTGCATCCGGCCCTCGAAGTACTCCACGACGGGGGACGGCACGACCGGGACCTCACCGAGGTACACCTTGCCGGACGACCCGTCGATGGAGATGAGGTCGCCCTCCTCCACGACGTGCCCGCCCGGAACCGTCATCCGGCGCCGCTTGGTGTCGACCTCCAGCTCCTCGGCACCGCAGACACAGGTCTTGCCCATGCCGCGCGCGACGACGGCCGCGTGGGAGGTCTTGCCGCCCCGGGAGGTCAGGATGCCCTCGGCCGCGATCATGCCGTCGAGGTCGTCGGGGTTGGTCTCCCGGCGGACGAGAATCACCTTCTCGCCCGAACGCGACCACTTCACCGCGGTGTACGAGTCGAAGACCGCCTTGCCGACGGCCGCGCCCGGCGAGGCCGCGATGCCCCGGCCGACCTGCGCGACCTTGGTGTTCTCGTCGAAGCGCGGGAACATCAGCTGGGCCAGCTGGGCGCCGGTGACGCGCTGGAGCGCCTCGGCCTCGTCGATCAGGCCCTGGTCGACCAGCTGGGTGGCGATCCGGAAGGCCGCGCCCGCCGTGCGCTTGCCGACGCGGGTCTGGAGCATCCACAGCTGACCGCGCTCGATGGTGAACTCGATGTCGCAGAGGTCCTTGTAGTGGTTCTCCAGCGTCTCCATGATCTGCATCAGCTGGTCGTACGACTTCTTGTCGATCTGCTCCAGCTCCGCGAGCGGCACGGTGTTGCGGATGCCCGCGACGACGTCCTCGCCCTGGGCGTTCTGGAGGTAGTCGCCGTAGACGCCCTGGTGGCCGGAGGCGGGGTCGCGGGTGAAGGCGACGCCGGTGCCGGAGTCGGGGCCGAGGTTGCCGAAGACCATGGAACAGACGTTGACGGCCGTGCCCAGGTCGTGCGGGATGCGCTCCTGGCGGCGGTAGAGCTTCGCGCGGTCGCCGTTCCACGAGTCGAAGACCGCCTTGATGGCGAGGTCCATCTGCTCGCGCGGGTCCTGCGGGAAGTCCCGGCCTGCCTCCTTCTTGACGATCTTCTTGAAGGCGGTGACGAGCTTCTTGAGGTCGGCGGCCTCCAGGTCGGTGTCGACCGTGACCTTCTTGGCCTCCTTGGCCTTGTCGAGCGCCTCCTCGAAGAGGTCGCCGTCGACGCCGAGGACGGTCTTGCCGAACATCTGGATGAGGCGCCGGTAGGAGTCCCAGGCGAAGCGGTCGTCGCCGGCCTGCCGGGCGAGACCCTGGACCGACTTGTCGGAGAGGCCGATGTTCAGGACCGTGTCCATCATTCCCGGCATCGAGAACTTCGCGCCGGAGCGGACCGAGACGAGCAGCGGGTCGTCGGCCTGGCCGAGCTTCTTGCCCATGCGCTGCTCCAGCGCGTCGAGGTGCGCACTCACCTCGTCACGCAGTGCCGCGGGCTCCTCACCGCTGTCCAGGTAGACCTTGCAGGCTTCCGTCGTGATGGTGAAGCCGGGGGGAACGGGGAGTCCCAGGTTGGTCATCTCGGCGAGGTTCGCGCCCTTGCCACCCAGGAGGTCCTTGAGGTCCTTGTTTCCCTCGGTGAAGTCGTAGACGAACTTCGCTACGTGGGGTTCGTTGTTTTCCGACACGGGTCTCGACTCCCTCGAGGACGCGGTGGCTGCCCTGACGGCGAGGAACATACCCAGATCAAAGGCTTCTGGGTACGTCTGCTCGGGCGTCATACGCCCGTAACCAGTCGTCCGCCAGCGGATCGAAAGTCAAAGCTTGGCAAGCGTCAGCCGCCGGATGTTTTCATTTCTTGAAGGCAAGGGCGCTCACCCACCCCGTTTCCGCTCACATGAGCGCACCGGCACCACATCTGATTTCGATCGATGAACGATCAAGGGGTGGCACTCAGTGCCACCCCTTGGAGAAGTGCAGTCACCCAAGATCCGCTCATCTGAGCTTGACCCTTATCAGGCGTGGCGAGAATCACGCTGCCACAGCGCGCCGGATTTCACCATGCGGACCTCACACGCCCATCGCCAGCAACCGCTCCTCGACCCGCTCCGGCGCGTACAACCGCTCCACCACCAGCGCACCCGCCCCGACCAGCCCGGCCCGCTCCCCGAGCCGTGAGGTCACCACCTCCAGCCGGGCGGTGGAGCGCGGCAGCGCCCGCTGGTACAGGAGTTCCCTGACCCCCGTGAGGAAGGGAGTTCCGGCCAAATCCCCCGCGATCATCAGGACCCCGGGGTTCAGCAGGGTTACGACCGTCGCCAGCACGTCCCCGACCAGCCGCCCTGCCTCCCTCGCGAGCGCGGCCGCCTCCGGGTGCCCGGACGCGAGCAGGTCCCGCACATCCGAGCCGGAGGCCGCCGGCACCCCGGCCGCGGCCAGCCGCCGGGCCACGGCACCGCCACTCGCCACGGCGGCGAGGCAGCCGTAGGAACCGCACCGGCACAGCGCCTCGGCACCGGCCGGCACCCGGATGTGGCCCAGGTCGCCCGCGCCCCCGTCGACGCCCCGGTAGACCGAGCCGTCGACCACGACCCCGGCGCCGATCCCGGTCGAGACCTTGACCAGCACGAACGCCGAGCAGTCGGGATACGCGGTGCGCTGTTCGCCGTACGCCATCAGGTTGGCGTCGTTGTCGACGAGCACGGGGACCGGGCCGGACCCGGTGTGCTCGGTGAAGGCTCCGGCGAGGCGGCCTCGTATGTCGTAGCCGTCCCAGCCGGGCATGATCGGCGGCTGGACCACCCGGCCGCTCTCCAGGTCCACCGGCCCCGGCACCGCGAGCCCGATGCCGCAGACCTCCTCGGCCCGGTGGCCCGCCTTCTCCAGCAGTTCGGCGAACCAGCGGCCCAGCTCGCCGAGCACGGTGTCCGGGCCGTCCTCGATGACCAGGGTGCCGCTGTGCTCGGCGAGGATCTCGCCGGTCAGGGAGAGCACGGCCGCGCGCGCGTGCCGGGTCTCCAGGTCGGCGGCGAGGACGACGGCATGGGCGTCGTCGAACTCCAGGGTGATGGAGGGGCGGCCGCCCAGCGGGGAGTCCACGGGCCCGCCGGCACCCTCGCGCAGCCAGCCCGCGCGGAAGAGCCGGTCGAGGCGCTGGCCGACGGTCGCCCGGGACAGTCCGGTGGCCTGCTGGAGCGCTCCGCGCGTGACGGCACGCCCGCTGCGGACCAGTTCGAGCAGATCTCCGGCGCCGGTCTGACTCCGTCCAGCCATGCGCACCCCCTTGTGTTTCTCAACTCTGCATTACATATTGGGTTTTGCGTGTTAAATAGACGTAACCCTACGGTAGCCCTGACCGAACCGGTCAGCCACACGTCTTTCGGGGAGCCCCGAGTGGATCGCACTGCCCAGCTCGTCAGCCCTTCCGCGGAGCGCTCGATCGCATACGATCCGCCGAACACGTCGGATTCCCTGCACGCCAGGGCGGCGAGGGTGCTGGAGGGCAACTGGACCGGCACCTCCACGGTCCCCTCGCGCGGCCTGTACCCGCACCAGTGGTCCTGGGACTCCGCGTTCATCGCGATCGGCCTGCGCCACCTCTCGCCGCTGCGCGCGCAGACGGAGCTGGAGACGCTGCTCACAGCCCAGTGGGGCGACGGGCGGATCCCGCACATCGTGTTCAACCCCTCCGTACCGCTCGACGCGTACTTCCCGAGCCCCGACTTCTGGCGCTCCTCGACCGCGGGGCACGCCGCGGGCGCCCCGCGCACCGTACAGACGTCGGGCATCGTGCAGCCACCGGTGCACGCCCTGGCCGCGTGGCTGGTCCACCGCGCCGACCCCGGCCTCTCCCGGGCCCGCGGCTTCCTCGCCCGGGTCTACCCGCGCCTGGCGGCCTGGCACCGCTACCTCCTGCACCGCCGCGATCTCGGCGGCGGCGGCCTCGCGTCCGTCGTGCACCCCTGGGAACAGGGTATGGACAACAGCCCCGCCTGGGACCTCCCCCTGTCCCGCGTCACCCCGGCCCCGGCCCGCTCCTTCCGCCGCGCCGACCTCGACCACGGGGCCGCCGAGGACCGGCCGACGGACCTGGACTACGGGCGGTACGTGCGGCTCGCGACGGAGTACCGGGACGGCGCGTACGCCGACGGCGCCGGGGAGTTCGCGGTGGAGGACCCCGCCTTCAACGCCCTCCTGATCGCCTCCGAGCACGCGCTGGCCCGGATCGCCGAGGAGCTGGGCGCGACCGGCACGGCCCGGCACGCGCGCGCGGAACGGCTGACGGAGGCGTTGGTGGAGCGGCTGTGGGACGCCGGCCGGGGGATGTTCCTGTGCCGGGACCTGCGGGACGCGGGCGCGGCCGGCGGTTCCCTCGTCCCCGAGCGCGGGGTCTCCGGCCTGGTCCCCCTGCTGCTGCCCGGTCTGCCCCGCGAGGTCGTCCGGGCGCTCGTGCGTACCGCGACCGGCCCGCACTTCGGACTCGGCGCCGAGACCAGGCTCCCGCCGAGCTACGACCTCCTCGGCGAGGCCTTCGACCCGCACCGGTACTGGCGCGGCCCGGCCTGGTTCAACACGAGCTGGCTGCTGGAGCGGGGCCTGCGCACCCACGGCGAGCGCCGACGCGCCGACGCGCTGCGGGAGTCGGTGCTCGACCTCGCCGCGGCCACCGACTTCGCGGAGTACGTCGACCCGTACACCGGCGCGGCCTGCGGGGCGACCGGCTTCAGCTGGACGGCCGCGCTCGCACTCGACCTGCTGCACAGCGACACCGCGACCACCGGGGTGACCACCGGCACCACGGTCACGGCGGACATGGGATTCAAGGGAGGGAACCGGCGATGACGGACCGGCATCATCTGCTCGTGCACGGCGGGACGTTCGCGGCCGTGGGTGACGGCGGGGACATCAGCGGGGTCCGGGGCGGCGGCAGCTCCCCGGACGGCCTGTTCGTACGGGACGCCCGGCATCTGAGCCGCTGGCAGCTCACCGTCGACGGCGCGGTCCCGGAGACCCTGTCACCGGTCGCCGACGGCGACACCGCCCGCTGCGTCCTGGTCCCCCGGGGCGGCCGCCAGGAACCCCCCGCCCACACCCTGTTCCGCGAACAGGCCGTGGGGGACGGCTCGTTCGTCGAGTCCCTGCGCGTCACCAGCAACCGCCCGGTGCCCACGACGGTCCGGCTCGCGGTCACCGCGGACGCCGACTTCACCGACCAGTTCGAACTCCGCTCCGACTACCGCACCTACACCAAGACCGGCGCCACCCGCTCCCGCGAAGTCCTCGACGACGGCGTGGAGTTCACCTACCAGCGCCGAGAATGGCGTTCGTGTACGACGGTGACGGCCGACCCCGCCCCGGACGGCGTCGAGGAGACGGGCACCGGAGCGCGGCGCCTGGTGTGGACGCTGGACCTGGAACCGCACGGCTCGGCGGAGCTGACCCTGCGGGTGATGGCCCGCCCGCACGGCGACAAGCGGGCCCGCCGGGTACCGAGCTCCCCCGCCGCCCTGAACCGCCAACTCCTGCGACTGGAGGGCGAGTTCGTGGAAGGGGTGGCCTTCCCCACCGGCTGGCCGGAGCTGGCGGCGGCCTGCGCCCGCGGCCTCGCCGACCTGGCCTCGCTCCAGGTCCCGGCCACGGGCCCGGACGGCGAGGACCTGCGCGTCCCGGCCGCGGGAGCCCCCTGGTTCCTGACCCTGCTCGGCCGCGACGCCCTCCTCACCTCCCTGTTCGCCCTCCCCTACCGCCCCCAGCTGGCCGCCGCGACCCTCCCCGCGCTCGCCGCGACCCAGGCCACCGAGACCGGCGCGGCCTCCGTCGCCCAGCCCGGCAAGATCGTGCACGAGGTACGGCACGGCGAGCTGGCGCACTTCGGGCAGGTGCCGTACGGCCGCTACTACGGCTCGGTCGACGCCACCCCGCTCTTCCTGGTCCTCCTCGGCGCGTACGTGGAGCAGACCGGGGACGCCTCGCTCGCCCGGCGCCTGGAGACCCACGCCCGCGCCGCGATCGGCTGGATGCTCGACCACGGCGGCCTGACCTCGCGCGGCTACCTCGTCTACCGCGCCGACCAGGGCGGCCTCGCCAACCAGAACTGGAAGGACTCCCCCGGCGCGATCTGCGGCGCCGACGGCACCCGCGCGAGCGGCCCGGTGATGGCGGCGGGCGCCCAGGGCTACGCGTACGACGCGCTGCGCCGCACCGCGTGGGTCGCCCGCACGGTGTGGAAGGACGAGACCTACGCGGCCCTCCTCGAACAGGCCGCGGCCGACCTGCGGGACCGTTTCCAGCGGGACTTCTGGATGCCGGACCGCACGTTCCCCGCCCTCGCGCTGGACGGGGAGGGCCGCCAGGTCGACGCGCTGGCCTCCGACGCCGGGCATCTGCTGTGGTCCGGGCTGCTCGACAAGGAGTACGGCGAGATGGTCGGCCGCCGACTGCTGGAACCGGACTTCTTCTCCGGGTGGGGAGTGCGGACCCTGGCCGCCGGACAGCCGGCGTACCACCCGCTGTCGTACCACCGCGGCTCGGTGTGGCCGCACGACAACGCGCTGATCACCCTCGGCCTCGCGCGCTACGGGCTGCACGACGAGGCACGGGCGGTGGCGCACGGGCTGGTGGACGCGGCGACGGCTACCGGTCACCGGCTGCCGGAGGTCCTGGCCGGGTACGGCCGGGAGTCCCACGGGGAGCCGGTGCCGTATCCGCACGCGTGCGTGCGGGAGTCCCGCTCGGCGGCGGCGCCGCTCGCGTTGCTGACGGCGGTCGGCGGCGCGTAGCGCTCCGCGGGCAGAGCCGCGGAACCTGACCGTTGACCAAGCGTTGGGGCGGTGTTTGCCCTAGGACGTGAACTGTGGCCCGAGGTGGGCCGTACGGGAATGTGGCGGATCCGAGACCCCATATCGGGTCCGCCTTCTACCAGGACCCGTACGGAAGGACCCTCGGGTGTCCGAGACCCTTGCAGAGATCACGTCACCCGAGGCCGAGGCGACCGAGGCGGACAAGCCGTCCCTGCGCAAGCGGTTCGCCCGTTGGCGCGACGCGCACCCCACCGCCGTACGGAACACCCGCTGGGCGCTCAACGCCCTCGCCGCGCTGCTGGTCCTCGGAGCCCTGCTGCTGCCGAACAAGATCGCGAACCTGCATGTCGGGGAGTTCCTGCGGATCCCGGCGGAGGCGATCCTCGGGGCGGCCCTGGCGCTGGCGCTGCCGCGCCGGCCACGGCTCGCCCTGGCCGTACTGGCGGGGGCCGGGCTCGGGGTGATGACGATCCTGAACCTGCTCGACATGGGGTTCTACGACTACCTGGGGCGCGCCTTCAACCCCGTCCTCGACTGGGAGCTGCTCGACGACGCGCGGTCGTACGTGGCCGACTCGATGGGCCAGGGCGTGGCCATCGGTGCCGTGGTCGGCGTGACCGTCCTCGTGCTCCTGGTGCCGGCCGTCATGACACTGGCGATGGTCCGGCTGAGCGGCCTGCTGGCCCGGCACCGGCAGAAGGCGACCCGGGGCACCCTCGTCGCGGCCACCGTGTGGGTCACCTGCTCCGCCCTCGGACTCCAGGTCTTCGGCACCCCGCTCGCCTCCGAGCACACCGCCGCGCTCACCGGGCGCCAGGCCAAGCGGGTGCTGTACACACTGCGGGACGAGGCGGAGTTCCAGAAGGTGGCCAAGGTCGACGCGTTCGGGAACACGCCGGGTTCCCAGCTGGTGCCCGACCTGCGGGGCAAGGACATGATCTTCACCTTCATCGAGAGCTACGGCCGCAGCGCCGTCGAGGACCCGGTCATCGCGCCCGGCGTCGACAAGACCCTCGACACCAGCACGGCGGCCCTCGCGAAGGCCGGCTTCCACGCGAAGAGCGGCTGGCTGACCTCGGCGACGTACGGCGGCAGCAGTTGGCTGGGCCACTCCACCACCCTCTCCGGCCTGTGGATCGACAACCAGCAGCGCTACCGGACGGTCATGGCCAGCGACCACCTCAGCCTCACCAAGGCCTTCAAGAAGACCGGCGACTGGGACACGGTCGGGGTGATGCCGGGTGTCCAGAAGGGCTGGCCGGAACAGGCGTACTACGGCCTCGACAAGGTCTACAACGCCTTCCAACTCGGCTACCAGGGGCCCAAGTTCAGCTGGTCCACCATGCCCGACCAGTACGCGCTGGAGGCCTACCAGAAGCAGGTCCACGGCAAGAAGCGCACCAAGCCGCTGATGTCCGAGATCATCCTGACCTCCAGCCACCAGCCCTGGGCGCCGATCCCCAAGATGGTCGACTGGAACGACCTGGGCGACGGCTCGGTCTTCAAGGCCATCCAGAAGGCCGGCAACAAGCCGTCCGACATCATCGCCAACTCCACCCGCTCCAAGCAGGAGTACGGCAAGTCCATCTCCTACTCGGTCACGTCCCTCACCCAGTGGCTGGAACGCTACGGCACCGACGACACGGTCCTCGTCTTCCTCGGCGACCACCAGCCGATCGCCCGTGTCAGCGGGGAGAACGCGAGCCGTGACGTACCGATCTCGATCGTGGCGAAGGACCCCAAGGTCCTGTCCGCGATCACCTCCTGGAACTGGACCGACGGCCTGAAGCCGGCCCACAACGCCCCGGTCTGGAAGATGAGTGCATTCCGAGACAAGTTCCTGACGGCGTACGGCTCGACTCCGCATCCGTCCAAGGGATAGCGCCTACGGGGGTGCCGGGTGCGGTTGTTGGGCGGGTGCGGGTGCGTTGTGGCTGGTCGCGCAGTTCCCCGCGCCCCTGGGTGGGTTGCAGTTGGCCTGCGCCCCCACGGGCCGTCAGCCGCCGCGCCCGCCCCAGTGGGCCGTTGGCCGCGTAGGGCGTGAAGGGGACGGGGTGGGGGGTGTCCGCCCGCAGCGGCCGGCGTCCGGAACCGGGCCCCTCATGAACGACCGAGCCGCCGGACCGAGGACGGATACCCCCCACCCCGGCACCGACCCACCCACCGGACCCCACGCGCTACGCACGCCCCCACCGGACCGCAAGAGGCCGCCGCAGGCATCCAGGGGCGCGGGGAACTGCGCAAAAACGCCCGCCCCCACCGAACCCGCACACACCCCGTCAGCCCCCCGACGTATCCACCTCCGCATCCTCCCCAACCCCCACCGCACAGTCATACGGATCCCGCAGCCACCCATCCGGCAGCACAACCCTGTTGTTCCCCGACGTCCGCCCCCGAGGCCCATCCGCCCCCACCGGCCACGCCTGATCCAGATCCAGCTCGTCCAACCCGGCCCGCAGCTCCGCCAACGACGACGTGATCGCCAACCGCTTCCGCATCTCCGACCCGACCGCGAACCCCTTCAGGTACCAGGCCACATGCTTGCGGAAGTCGATGACCCCCCGCGCCTCGTCCCCGATCCACTCCCCCAGCAGCGTCGCGTGCCGCACCATCACGTCCGCGACCTCCCGCAACGCCGGACGACGGAAATCGGTACGCCCCTCGAACGCCGCCACCAGATCCGCGAACAGCCACGGCCGCCCCAGACACCCCCGGCCCACGACGACCCCGTCACAGCCCGTCGAACGAACCATCCGCAACGCGTCCGACGCCGACCAGATGTCCCCGTTCCCGAGCACGGGAATCTCCGGCACATGCTCCTTCAGACGCGCGATCGCGTCCCAGTCCGCCGTACCGCCGTAGTGCTGGGCAGCGGTCCGCCCGTGCAGAGCGATCGCCGTCACGCCCTCCTCGACCGCGATCCGCCCCGCGTCCAGGTAGGTGATGTGGTCGTCGTCGATCCCCTTGCGCATCTTCATCGTGACCGGCAGATCCCCCGCCCCGCTCACCGCTTCGCGGAGGATCGCCCGCAGCAGGGGCCGCTTGTACGGAAGCGCCGACCCCCCGCCCTTGCGGGTCACCTTCGGCACCGGGCACCCGAAGTTCAGGTCGATGTGGTCGGCGAGGTCCTCCTCCACGATCATGCGGACGGCCTTGCCGACGGTGACGGGGTCGACGCCGTACAGCTGGATCGAACGAGGCTTCTCGGTCTCGTCGAAGTGGATCAGCTGCATGGTCTTCTCGTTGCGCTCGACCAGCGCCCGAGTCGTGATCATCTCGCTCACGAACAGCCCCTTGCCCCCGCTGAACTCTCTGCACAGGGTGCGGAAGGGCGCGTTGGTGATCCCGGCCATGGGGGCGAGGACGACGGGCGGCTGGACGGTGTGCGAGCCGATCTGGAGCGGCGAGGCGGTCGTGGACATTCCCCCATTGTCACGCACGCCCCGGGGTACCCGTACGCCGATCATGTAGCGACCATTAGTTAGACGCACTATCGAAATCGGCGTACGATGAACCGCATGCCCGAGCTCAGCCACCGCCGACGCATGCTGGTCCTCGCGATCTGCTGTATGAGCCTTCTGATCGTGAGCCTCGACACCACCGCGCTCAACGTCGCCCTGCCCGCCCTCCAGCGCGGCCTGGACGCGAGCACGGCGGGCCTCCAGTGGACGATCGACGCCTACACGCTCGTCCTCGCCTCCCTGCTGATGCTGGCCGGCTCCACCGCCGACCGGATCGGCCGCAAGCGGGTCTTCATGGCCGGCCTGGTCGTCTTCACGATCGGCTCCGCGCTGTGCTCCGCCGCCCCGAACCTGGACGCGCTGATCGCGTTCCGCATGGTGCAGGCGGTCGGTGGCTCGATGCTGAACCCGGTCGCGATGTCGATCATCACCAACACCTTCACGGACCCGCGCGAGCGGGCACGGGCGATCGGGGTGTGGGGCGCGGTCGTCGGCATCTCCATGGCCGCCGGTCCGCTGGTCGGCGGAGTGCTCGTGGACGCGGTCGGCTGGCGCTCGATCTTCTGGGTCAACCTGCCCGTCGGGCTCGCCGCCCTGCTGCTCACCCTGCGGTACGTCCCCGAGTCCCGGGCGCCCAGGGCCCGTCGGCCCGACCCGGTCGGGCAGGTCCTCGTGATCGCCCTGTTCGGCTCGCTGACGTACGCGATCATCGAGGCGCCGACCTCGCCCCTCGCCTCGGTCCTGCCCTTCGCCGCGGTGGCCGTCGTCGCCCTGGCGGGACTCCTCTGGTACGAGCCCCGGCGCGACGAACCCCTCATCGACCTGCGCTTCTTCCGCTCCGCGCCCTTCAGCGGGGCGACGGTGATCGCGATCAGCGCGTTCGCGGGGCTCGGCGGGTTCCTGTTCCTGTCGACGCTGTACCTCCAGAACGTCCGGGGGCTGGACGCGCTGCACGCGGGCCTGTGGATGCTGCCGATGGCGGTGCCGATGTTCCTGTGCGCGCCGCTCGCCGGGCGGCTGGTGGGGAGCCGGGGGCCGCGGCTGCCGTTGGTGGTGGCGGGGTTCGCCATGACCGCGAGCGGGGTGCTCTTCGCGGCCTTCGACGCGGAGACGTCCGACGTGACGCTGCTGCTGGGGTACGTGGTGTTCGGGATCGGGTTCGGGTTCGTCAACGCGCCGATCACCAACACGGCGGTGTCGGGGATGCCACGGGCGCAGGCCGGGGTTGCGGCGGCGGTCGCCTCCACGAGTCGTCAACTCGGGCAGACGCTCGGGGTTGCGGTGATCGGGGCGGTGCTGGCGTCCGGGGTGGGGTCGTCGTCGTACCAGGATGCGTTCGTGTCCGCCGCGGTGCCGGGGTGGTGGATTCTGGCCGGCTGCGGGTTCGCGGTGCTGACTTTGGGGGCGGTGACCACAGGGCCGTGGGCTCGGCGGACTGCTGAGCGGACGGCTGAGCGGCTGAAGTCGGGTGAGGTGCGCGAGGCCGCGGGGGTCAGCGCGTAGTTCGGCGGCCGGCCGCCGGTGGGGGCTTGTCGCACAGTTCCCCGCGCCCCTGAAGGCCGGTCAGCGCAACCCCCATCGATCTCGTACCGTTCGCTCCACAGCCGGTAGAAACCTCTGCCCCGCCACCGCCAGTCCGATCGCCGCCCCCACCCCCGCCCATGCCACCGGGCCCAGTGGTGTGCAGCCGAACAGCTGGCTCACGCCCGGTGTCTCCACCACCGCGAACAGGACCGCCGCCGAGCCCAGGGACGTCACCCGGACCAGCGGGCTCTCCTTGCGGTCCGCCCAGGTCTGGGCCAGCTGCGTGCCCACCACCGCGCACAACGCCATCGTCGTCGAGCGGCGGGCCGTGCCCGGGGTGAAGCGGCCGATGAGCCAGGCGACCGTGGCGCCGAGGCAGGTGGTGAGGGCGCGGGCGCGGATCTGGTGGGTCAGGGAGGGGCCGAGGACCGTGTCGACCGAGGGGTCGTCGTCCGTCGGTTTCTCCGTCGGGGTGACCGCCACCGCCATCGCCGGGAACAGGTCGGTGAAGAGGTTCACCAGGAGCATCTGACGGGTGGAGAGGGGCGCGGCGCCCGAGAGGAGGGTGCCGAGGATGCCGAAGCCGACCTCGCCCGCGTTGCCGCCGATGAGGATGGCGATGGCGTCGGCGACGCTGTGCCACAGGGCGTGGCCCTCGCGGACGGCCTCGATGAGGACGGAGAGGTCGTCGCCGGTGAGGACGAGGTCGGCGGCGTTGCGGGCGGCCGCCGAACCACGGGCGTTGATGCCGACACCGATGTCGGCGGCACGGATGGCGGCCGCGTCGTTGGCGCCGTCGCCGACCATGCCGACGACCCGGCCCGCGTCCCTGAGCGCCTCGACGACCTGGAGTTTCTGCTCGGGCGCGACCCGGGCCACGACATCGGCGTCGCGCAGCATCCGGGAGCGGGCGGTGCGGTCGGCGGCGGCGAGTTCGTCGCCGGTGACGACGGTGGCGTCCTCGGGCCAGCCGAGGTCGGTGGCGATGGCGTGGGCGGTCCGCGGGTGGTCGCCGGTCAGCACGACGGGTCGTACGCCCGCCTCGCGCAGCCCGTGCACCAGGGCGGGCGAGGTCTCCCGGGGAACGTCGGCGAGACCCAGCAGGCCCACGAACTCCAGGTCCCGCAACGGCTCTTCGAGTACGGCCGTCCCGTCGCCGTACCCGTTCCCGTTCCCGTCGCCGTCGAGCGGGCGGCGGGCCACCGCCAGGACGCGCAGGCCGTCGGCCGCGAGGGAGTGGGCCCGGTCCTCGGCGTCGGCGGGGAGGCCGGTGCAGGCCGGCAGGACGGTTTCCGGGGCGCCCTTGACCACCAGGACCGGAGTGTCGTCGCCGGTGTGTCCGACGGCGGCCGCGTAGCCGCGGGCGGCCTCGAAGGGCAGGCCCTCCAGCTGGGTCCAGCGCTCGTCGGGGGCGGCCGCGTCCAGGACGGCCTCGTCGGTGGCATGGGCCGGGCGCTCCTCGGAGTCGCCGTCGAGCTGGGGGCAGGCGCGGGCCGCGACGCGCAGCGTGCCGTCGGCGCCGGGTTCGCCGGGGGTGTGGGGGGTGCCGTCCGGGTCGGTGACGCGGACCAGGCGCAGCCGGTTCTCGGTGAGGGTGCCGGTCTTGTCGAAGCAGATGGTGTCCATGCGGCCCAGCGCCTCCAGGGTGCGCGGGGCGCGGACCAGGATGCCGTGCGCGCTGAGCCGGCGGGCGGCCGCGAGCTGCGCGACCGTGGCGACCAGCGGCAGCCCTTCCGGTACGGCGGCCACCGCGACCGCCACTCCCCCGCTGACCGCCTGTCGCAGGGGTGTGCCGCGCACCAGGGCGAGCCCGGTGACCGCGGCACCGCCGGCCATCGTCAACGGCAGGGCCTTGCGGGTGAGTTCCTGGAGCCGGGCCTGGACTCCGGCGGCGGCCGGGGTGCGGGCGGCGAGCGCGACGGCGCGGGCGGCCTCGGTGCGTTCGCCGGTGTCGACGACGACCGCGCGGGCGTGTCCGGCGACCACCGTCGTCCCCTCGAAGACCATGCAGTGCCGTTCGGCGACGGGGGCGCGCGGGCTCGGGTCGGTGCGCTTGTCCACCGGGAGGGACTCGCCGGTCAGGGCGGACTCGTCGACCTCCAGGCCGTCCTCCCACAGCAGGCGGGCGTCGGCGGGCACCACGTCGTCCAGGGCGAGCTCGATGACGTCACCGGGGCTGAGCCTGGCGGCGTCGACCACGTGCGGTTCCTCGTCGCGGTCCTCCTCCGCCACCCTGGCCTTCTGCTGCTGCTGGGCGAGCAGCCCGGACAGGGCCCGCTCGGCGCGCAGCCGCTGGAGCCCGCCGACGAGCGCGTTCAGGTCGAGGGCGCCGACCACCAGCAGGGCGTCCATCGCGGAGCCGAGGATCGCGGAAGCGGCCGAGCCGACCGCGAGCACGGGGGTGAGCGGGTCGTCCAGCTCCCCGCGCACGGCCCGGGCGAGCTGCGCGGACCACCGGGCGGGGGCCAGCACGGGCAGTCGTACGACGGTGTCGGCGGCGGTGCGCACCCGCGCGGAGGTCTGCTCGACGAGCGTCGGCTCCGGGGGCGCGTCCCGCTCCAGCCGGTCACGGACGTCGTCCGGGTCCAGGGCGTGCCAGGCCACCCGGGGCCGTGGGTGCGGCAGGCCGGTGGTCGCGACGCGCAGGGCGGCGCGGGCGCCGGTGAACAGGGCGGCGGCCGCGGCCGCGTCGACGGGCGCGTGCCGGAGGCCGGGGAGTGCCGTACGGCGGCCGCCGCGGCCCGACTCGCCGACGGCGACGAGGAGTCCGGACAGGGCGGCCCCGGAGCGGGCCAGGGTCTGGGAGCGGCGGCCGACCCCGCGGGCGGCCGGGACGGCGGTCAACAGCCGCCAGACGTCGGGGAGTCCGTGCGGGGCGAGGAGGTCGGCGCCCCAGGCGACCGCGCAGCCGCCGTCGGTGAGGGAGACGGCGATGTCGCCGCGCAGGAGTCCGGCGACGACGTCGGGGTCCTGCGGGCGGGCGACGGTGAGGACACCGCTCGCGCCTTCGCTCCCGTCTTCGCTCCCGCCCTCGCTCCCGTCTTTGCTCTCGTCGCGGAGTTGGTCGACGACCTCCCTCAACGGCCGTTCGGCGGACACGACTTGGTCGGCGAGGCCGGTGAAGTCGGCGAGGGCGGGGTCGTCCACGACGACGACCCTCAGTCCGGCGCGACGGGCCGCGTCCAGTACGGGTTCGGCCCAGGGGTCGGCGCCCGTGCCCGGGGTGCGCAGGGCGCTCGGGTGCAGCAGGACGGTGCCGACGGTCTCCAGCAGGCGTAGCCGGTCCGGGTCGCGCACCAGGACGCCGGAGCGGGACAGGGCGGCGCTCAGCACGGCGTGGTAGGCGGCGGGGCCGTAGCGCGCGGCCTTGGGGGAGCCCGCGAGGACGGCCTCCGCGGCCTCGGTCACGTCGTGCTTGACGAGCAGCGCGGCGACGGCGCCGGCGAGGCTTCCCGCGGAGGCGTGGCTCGCGTACTCCTGGGCGGGCGAGGGGAGCGGGGGCGGGCGCAGGGCCGGGTCCACGGGCACGCCGTCCCGGTCGGGGACGCACAGGTCGTCGTGGACGGCTTCGAAGGTGGCCGTCCGCACGATCGCCTCGGCCAGCTGGCAGGCGCGGAGCGTGCCGTCGAGCAGGAGGGAGGTGGGGCTCTGCCCCGCGCCGTGCACGGCGGCGTTCACGACGGCGAGCGCCACGTCGGTGCGCGCGTCGCCGAGCCGCCCGCGCAGCCAGCCCCTGAAGCGGGGGTTCTCCCGCAGCAGCATCACGGCCGCGGTCAGCGGCCGCGGCGAGGCCGGCAACCGCAGCGCGGACCCGGTGACCGCGGCGGCCACTCCGACGGCGTCTGCGCCGAGCGCCAGGGCGGCGGTCCGCACGGAGCCGGGGTCGCCGGGATGGGTGAGCTCCTCGACGTCCTGTCCGTCCGCCACGAGTCCGTACCGTTCGGCGAGCGTGGCGACCCGCTCCTCGACCCGCTCGGTCGCCACGCCCTCGACGGCGGTGACGACCAGCCGCCCGAGACCGCGGTCCCAGTAGGCCAGGGCGATGTCGGGGTGCTCGGCGAGCGCGGCGGCGAGGTGGCGGGCACGGTGTTCGGTGCGTCCCTCCGCCCCCTCCCTGCGTCCCTCCGCTCCCTCCGTGCGTCCGCGTCCGTCCTTGTCCTCCGCGAAACCCCTCACCTCCCCCGGTCCGTCCGTCCCCTCCGCGCACAGTGGCACGTGGACGCGGGGGCCCGCTCGCCAGCCCTGGGGTGCGCCCGGGAGGGCCGCGCGGGCCACCCTCGCCGTGCGGGCCGCGAAGTCCGCGGTGCGGACACCGGCCCGGGCCGTTCCGGCCACCGCGCCGGCGGCGGCACCGATCGCGGCGGGCGTGCCCCTGGCGAGGAGGCGGGGGCCGGCCAGGACGAGGTCCGCGGCGGCGGTCGTGGGGCGGGTGAGCAGTCCTCGGATCATCGCCGGTCCCCGGCGGAGCCTCGTGCCCCGCCACGGGGGCCGGACGGCGAGGCCGTCTCGTGCACGGGCAACCTGTCCGACGGCGACGAGGCGGCCGACGCCCGGGAAGACGTCGTACCCGCGGAACCAGGCCCCCCGGAGGACGGCGTTCCGTGGGTCGAGGCCAGTACCCGCGGCGTGGGCCGGTCACCGAAGTCCCCCGAACCTCCGGAGTCCCCGGAGCCCCCGGCGCCGTCCCCGGCGCCCCCGTGACTCTCCCGCTCCCCCGGCCTCGGCTGGGTCAGCCAGGCCACCGCCGCCCCGGTGACCGCGATCGGCCATTCCACGATGCCCGCGACGCCGAGCACTCCCGCGCCGGCGTACACCGCGAGCCGTCGGCCGCGTGGGGACACCGCCGCGACCCGGTCCAGCGTTCCCTCGGCCACCCGGCCCACGGTCCCGGCGCCGGGGACCTTTCCCAGTACCGACACGGCCGCCCGCAGCGGCTGCGGAAGCGGTTGCCGTGCCTTCTCCGGGGACTCGTGGGCTGCCTGCTGCGACGACTTCTGCTCGGCCATGATTCGCCTCGCCCGATTTGCTCGCCTGTGGGGGGGTCTCACCTTCGGACCGCCCGAGTGCCCGCGCCGGGCACGCTCATCCCCCCGGACGGGGATTGATCAGGCGCTTACCAGTGCGGGCCGGGCCGCGTCCCGCAGTGCCTCGGCGAGGTGCTCCGCGTGGGGGTGGGGGTTCGTGCGCGGATAGGCGTAGTGGAGGACGGCCGGCGGGGCCCCGGCGAGCGGGAGGTAGAGGACGTCGGGGTCGGGGTGCTGGCTCGCCACCGACGCCGGAAGGACGCCCACTCCGCGGCGGGCGGCCACCGCGTGCAGGTACTCGTCCAGGTTGGCGGCCTCGGCCCCGATCTCGGGGCGGGCCCCCGCCGGCCAGTCGTCCGGCGTGAGGGTGCCGCTGACGGTGTTGAGGACCAGGCAGCGGCGGCCCAGATCGCGCCAGCTCACCCGGGACCGGGTGGCGAGGGTGGAGCGGACCGACACCGCGGCAACCCGCTCCTCGCGGGCGATCTCCACGCTGTGCAGGCGGGGGTCGTCGACCGCGCCCCACAGCAGCGCCGCGTCCACGGCGCCGGTGTGCACGCCGGCCAGCCGCTCGTCCCGGCGCACCGGCTCGACCAGGATGTGGTGCCGGCGTTCGACCAGGTCGATGGCGTCCCGGCCGCGTCGGCGGGGGAAGCCCCAGGTGTAGCCGAGGCTGAGGGGTTCGTCCTGCGGGACGGGACGCAGGGCCGCCTCCAGGCGGGGCAGCAGGACCTGGAGCTCGGTCCGCAGCCGCTCGCCGTCCGGGGTCAGCCGGGGGTGGCGGGTGGTGCGGTCGAGCAGGTGGCAGCCGACCTGCTCCTCCAGCCTGCGGATGGTGCGGCTGAGCGTGGGCTGGGGGATGCCGAGCCGTTCCGCGGCCCAGGTGAAGTGCTGTTCCTCGGCGAGCGTGAGGAAGCAGCGCAGCTGTTGCAGTCCTACGTCCATTGTCACGACGGTACTACTCACCCGCGGGGACCGATTCCGGCGTCCGTACGTTCCGGCCAGGTGCGGTCTCCGCCTCCGCGGACCGGGGCATGCGGACCAGGACCAGGTGCAGCACCAGCCCGAGGGCCACGAGTCCGCCCGTCCAGTACGGCAGGTCCGCGGGGGCCACTCCGGCGGCGAGGACGACCCCGCCCAGGGCGGAACCGAGCGCGCTGCCCAGGTAGACGGCCGAGCTGTTGAGGGAGACCGCGACGGGCGCCTGGTCGGGGCGGGCGGCGATCAGCTGGTGCTGCTGGGGCACCTGGAGCGCCCAGCCGGTCGCGCCCCACACCACCAGCGGCACGGCGAGCACCCACGTGACGTGGGCCGCGACGGGCAGCAGCAGGTGGGAGAGGCACAGCAGGAGCAGCACGACGGTGACGACGGCGTACGGCCGTCCCGTGCGGTCGACGATCCGGCCGATCAGGAGGCTTCCGGCCACGCCGCCCAGGCCCCAGGCCCACATCGCGCCGAGCGTGCCGTCGATGCCGCCGGCGTCGGCGAGGAAGGGCGCGAGGTAGGTGTACAGGCCGAGGCTGGTGACTCCGGCGATGAGGGACACCCCGGCGATCGCGGCGACGGGTCGCCGGGCCAGGATGCGGGCCCGCTCGCGCAGGGGCGGCGGCGGGGCGGCCTCCAGGCGGGGCAGGGCGAGCGCGAGCCCGGCGATGGCGACGGCGCCGAGGCCGGTGATCAGCCAGAGCGTGCCGCGCCAGCCGACGTGGTCGGCGAGCAGCACGCCCACCGGTACGCCGATGACCGTGCCGATGCTCATGCCGCCCATGACGAGGGCGAGGGCCCGGCCGCGCCGCTCCTCCCCGGCGAGGGAAGCGGCGGTGGCGGCGGCCATCGGCGAGTAGACACCGGCGCCGACGCCCGCGAGGGCCCGGGCGACGAGCAGCACGGCCAGGCTGCCGGCGACGGCGGTCAGCGCGTTGGCGGCGGTGAACAACAGGAGTGCCAGGGTGAGGACGGTCTTGGCGGGCCGTCCGGCCAGGGCGGTCGCGAACACCGGGGCGGCGAGGGCGTAGCAGAGGGTGAACAGGGTCACCATCTGGCCGGCCGCGGACTCGCTGGTGTGCAGGTCGGCGGCGACCTTGGGCAGCAGTCCGGCCATGACGTAGGCGTCGAGGCCGAGCGCGAAGGCGCCGAGGACGAGGATGGAGAGCCGGTTCATGGGGGTGGTGGGGGTGGGCGTGGTCATCCGAGGCGCTCCCAGTCCACTTCGGTCACCGGCGTGCGGCCCTGCGGGAAGTAGCGGGCCGGGCCGGTGGTGCGGGCGGTGGTTTCGATGTCGTTGAGCAGCCGCTGCGTGGCCACGGACTCGGTGAGCCCGGCGAACGGCACGCGCGGCGGGGTCCCGTCGGCGACATGGCGTACGACGTCCAGGGCGAGGCGGCGCAGTTTGACGACCGCGCGCTGTGCGTCGGGCACCCGGACGTCCCGGGTGTCGACCTCGCACAGGGTGTGCTCCTGGCCGTCCTCGCGCCGCCAGACGCGCAGGTGGTCGGCGTCCCAGACGGGGGTGTCGTAGACGCAACTCGCGTACACCAAACCGCCGTTCGGGTCGCGGAAGGCGAGGTCGACGGTGCGCTGACGGACGATGTTGGTGAAGCTGCTGTACACCGTCACCGGCGCCCCGCCGAGGGTGGCGGTCAGGGCGACGCTGTCGAGGACCTCGGGTCCGGAGACCGAGAAGTCGGAGGTGACGCCGAGCGCGTCGCGCACCTCCAGGGGCTCGTCGCCGCCCGTGACGTACCGGAGCAGGTCGAGGCTGTGGATGACCTCGCTGGTGACGCCGACGGTGGGCCGGTGGTCGTTGATGCGGTCCTTGCCCCACGTCAGGTGGGCGCGGACGAGCCGGAGTGCGTGCTCGCGGACGTACGAGCGCAGGGCCTCGGTGGCGTCCGAGTAGCGCTCGACCAGGTCCAGGGCGAAGCCCCGGGCGTCGGTGAGGGCCTTGGCGACGGCGTCGAGGTCGTCGTGCGGGGAGGTGAGGGGTTTCTCCGCGAGGACGAAGCCGCGGTAGCCGTGCAGCCGGGTGAGGAGGTCCGCGTGGGCGGAGTCGGTGGCGGCGACCACGACCAGGTCGGGGGCGTGCTCGGCGAGGGCACCCTCCAGGGTCGGGTGGTACGGGACGTCCTCCCGGGTGCGGTGCCGGGCGTGGTAGGCCAGCTCGAACGGCTGGTCCAGGCTGCGGAAGGCGGTCAGGAAGCGGGAGCCGGCATATCCCATGCCGACGATCAGGACGTTCACGCGGCGACACTCCTCGACGTCAGTGTGCGGAACAGCAACTCCTCGCCGCTGGAGGCGAATCCGAGGCGCCGGTAGAAGCCGGTGGCGTTCTCGGTGGTCTGGAGCAGCACCTCGTCGACGCCCTGTCCGGCGAGCCAGCCGTGCAGGTGCTCGAGGAGCCGGGCGCCGAGCCCCTGGCCCCGGGAGGCCGGGTCGACCACGACGGACTGGAGCCAGCCCGCGCGGCCCGAGGGGCAGGCCGGTGAGGGGGCGCGCCGGTCGACGATCGCGGTCGCGCAGGCGGCGAGTCCGGTGCCGTCGGGCAGCGGGACGACCGCGACCCGGATGCCCTCCGGTTCGGTGAGCTGTGCGGTCAGCCAGGCCCGGTAGTCGCGCCGCCAGGCCTCCCGGGCCGCCGAACCGCCGGCCTTGTAGGGCAGGTCGGCGTCGGGCGCGTCGAGCAGATGGGCGCGCAGCCGGACGAGTTCCTCGATGTCGGCGAGGCCGGCGGGACGGACGACGGTCATGCCGCCACCGCCTCGGCGACGCGCTCGGCGCCGGCCGGCGGCTCGGCCCCGGCGAGGACCTCGGAGAGCGCCTCCACGAGGTGGGCGATGTCGTCCTCGGTGTGGTTCGGGGTCACGTTGACGCGGAACCGCTCCGTCCCGACGGGCACGGTCGGGGAGTTGATGGGCTGGAGGTAGATGTCGTACTCGTCCAGCAGCCGTACGGCGGCCCGCTTGCAGGCGGTGGCGTCGCCGACCAGGACCGGCAGGACGTGGGTGGTGCTGCACGGCATCACGGTGATGCCGGCCGCGGTGAGCGCGTCGCGCAGCAGGCGGGTCTTGTCGTGCAGGGCCTGCCGTTCGGCCTCGGAGTTCTTCAGGTGCTCGACGCTGGCGTGGCAGGCGGCGACGACGGCGGGCGGCAGGGAGGTGGTGAAGATGAAGCCGGAGGCGAAGCTGCGCACCGCGTCCACGAGGGTCGCGGAGCCGGCGATGTAGCCGCCGATCACGCCGATCGCCTTGGCCATGGTGCCCTGCACGATGTCGACGAGGTGGTCGACGCCGAGGTTCGCGGCGATCCCGGAGCCGCGCGGACCGTACATGCCGATGGCGTGGACCTCGTCGAGGAACGTCAACGCGTTGTGCTCGCGGGCGAGTTCGACGATCTCCTCGATCGGGGCGACGTCGCCGTCCATGGAGTAGACCGACTCGAACACGACGATCTTGGCGCGGTCGTGGGGCTGTGCGGCGAGCAACTCCCGCAGGTGGTCGACGTCGTTGTGGCGGAACACCGCGCGTTCGGCGCGGGTGCTGCGGATGCCGTTGATCAGCGAGGCATGGTTCAGCTCGTCGGACAGCACGACGGGGTCGGGCAGCAGCCTGAGCAGGCACTGGAGGGTGGCGTCGTTGGAGCCGTAGCCGGTCGGGAAGACCAGCGCGGCCTCCTTGCCGTGCCATTCGGCGAGCGAGGCCTCAAGTGCCCGGTAGTGGGCGTGGGTTCCGCCGATGTTGCGTGAACCGCCCGACCCGGCACCGTACTCGTCGACCGCGCGGTGCATGGCGTCCAGCACCTCGGGGTGCTGGGACATGCCGAGGTAGTCGTTGCTGCACCAGACGGTCACCTCCCGCCGGGTGCCGTCGGACAGCCGGCGCAGTGCCGTCGGATAGGCACCCGCCCGCCGGTCGATGTCCACGAACTCCCGGTACTGTCCGCCCGCTCGCAGGTCACGCAGCTTCGCCGACAGGAACTGCTCGTACACGCTGATGTTCTCCCCTGTGACTGGGCCGTGCTTGTGGCACGGCCTCGATCAGTCCGGGAAGTACACCGAGCGGGCGGGCGATTGATCCAATACGTCAGGTGCATGTTGCATCCGTCTGCCGCATAGGAGGAGGTGGGAGCCGTGGGAGAACGGCGGTTGAGATCTCCCTCACGCGGCCTGCGAGACCCGCTCCAGGGCGATCGCGTGCAGCTTCTCCAGCCGCAGCCGGGACTCCTCGTCGGCGGGGGCGTAGGTCACCATGCGTGAGCCCGTCTCGGGGCTGAGCCACAGGTCGGTGTGGTCGACGGCGATGAGGCCGACGTACCGGTTGCGGAACTCCTTGCGGCGCGGGCGGGACGCCCCCACCTCGTGGCGGTCCCAGACCTCGCGGAACTCCGCGGACTCGCAGCGCAGCCGCTTCAGGAGCGTCTTCCAGGCGGGCTCGGCGAGGTGTCCGGCCATGCCGGCGCGGAAGCGGGCGGCCATCAGCCGCTGTGTGTCCTTCAGGTGCACGATCGAGGAGCGCCACTCCTCGTGGGTGTAGGAGAGCAGCATGGCGTTGCGGTCCTCGGGCGGCACCGCGTCCAGGTCGCACAGCAGCAGGCCGTAGGTGCGGTTGTAGGCGAGGATGTCGTAGCGGCTGTTGGACACGCAGGCCGGGATCGGCCCCAACTGGTCGAGGACCAGCCGCAGTCCGGGTGTGATCGACGGGCAGACGGTGGCCGGCGTCGGGTCGACCGCCCCGGCGAGCTGGAAGAGGTGGGCCCGCTCGACGGGGTCGAGGAGCAGCGCCCGGGCGAGGGCGTCCAGGACCTGCACGGACACCTGGATGTCCCGGGCCTGCTCCAGCCAGGTGTACCAGGTGACGCCGACCGCGGAGAGGTGGGCGACCTCCTCCCGGCGCAGGCCCGGGGTGCGGCGGCGGGCGCCGCGGGGCAGGCCGACCTGCTCGGGGGTGATGTGCTCGCGCCGGTGGCGCAGGAAGGCGGCGAGCTCATGGCGCCGGATCTCCGCGGGCGACACGGGCGCGGGTACGGCGGTCTCCTGGGCCATGGTCGTCATGCCTCCAGCCTGCCTCCACCGGGTCCCTGTTTCCAGGTGGTTCTTCTACCAGGATAAGGACACTCTGGTACCCCTCTGCGGACGGGCGCAGGCTCGACGCGTGACCACCGAAACCACGACTCCACGCCTCGTCCGTCCCGCCGCGCCGCCCGAGCTGGGCGGCCTGGGACTGTTCACGGTGCTGCTCGCCGCGGCACTCCCCCTCATCGACTTCTTCATCGTCAACGTGGCGCTGCCCACCATCGCCGCGGACCTGTCCGCCAGCGAGTCGGTTCTCGAACTCGTCGTCGCGGGCTACGGGTTGGCGTACGCCGTCCTCCTCGTCCTCGGCGGCCGGCTCGGCGACCTGTTCGGGCGGCGCCGGATGTTCCTGGCCGGCATGGCCGCGTTCGGGCTGACCTCGCTGGCGTGCGGGCTCGCGCCGAGCGCGTGGGCGCTGGTCGCGGCCCGGGTCGCCCAGGGCGCCGCGTCGGCCGCGATGCTGCCGCAGGTGCTCGCGACCATCCAGTCGGCGACCGCCGGACCCCGCCGGGCCCGGGCGATGGGCCTCTACGGCGCCACGGCGGGCCTCGCGATGGTGGCGGGCCAGATCCTCGGCGGTGTGCTGGTGGCCGCCGACATCGCGGGCACGAGCTGGCGGGCCGCGTTCCTCGTCAACGTCCCGGTCGTGCTGGTCGGACTGGTCCTCGCGGCCCGTGCGGTCCCCGAGACCCGCTCCCCGCGCCCGGAGCCGGTGGACGGCCCCGGCACGGTCCTGCTCGCCGCGTCCCTCCTCGCCCTGCTGGCCCCGCTGACCGAGGGCCGGGCGGCGGGCTGGCCGCTGTGGACCTGGCTGTCGCTGGCCGCGTTCCCGTTCCTGGCGGGGGCGTTCCTCGCGGTGGAGCGCAGGGCGGACCGCGCGGGCCGGACACCGCTGGTCCCGCCGAGCCTCTTCCGGCTGGTGTCGCTGCGCCGGGGGCTGATCCTGATCCTGCCCTTCTCGATGGGCTTCTCCGGCTTCATGTTCGTGATCGCGGTGGCGCTCCAGGAGGGCGCGGGCCGCAGCCCCGTCCAGGCGGGCCTGGCCCTGGTCCCGCTGGCGGTGACCTTCCTGTTCACGTCGATCGCCGGACCGCGGCTGATCAACCGCTACGGCACCCGGGTGGTGACCGCGGGCGCGCTGATCCAGGGGCTCGGACTCGGCCTGATCATCCTGGCCGCCCGGCTCTCCTGGCCCGACCTGGGCCTGCTCACCCTGCTGCCCGGTGGCGCGATCGCCGGGATCGGCCAGGCGCTGCAACTCCCCGTGGTGCTGCGGCTGGTGCTGTCCGAGGTGCCGCCCGCGCGGGCCGGTGTCGGCAGCGGGGTGATGGTCACGACCCAGCAGGCGTCGCTGGCCCTGGGCGTGGCGACGCTGGGCAGCCTCTTCCTCGCCCTGGTGCCGGGCATGGGCATGCGGGACGCCCTGGTGACGACCCTGCTCGTGCAGCTGGCCGGGGTGGCGCTGACGGGCGTACTGAGCCTGCGGCTGCCGCGCACGATGGTCTGACCGGGATCAGGGCCCGTTCAGGTCCCGGCTCGACTCCCCGGAACAGGTCCCGGCTCGACTCCCCGGCTCAGATCCGGGCGAACACCCCGTGAAGACACTGCTGTTGATGTTGTTCTTGCTGCACACTCCTTGCCGGAGGCGAGGCACATGGTGCAGACGAGCACGAGCAAGGTGAGCCGCTGGGACCAGCACGGGCGGGAGCACGTCGTCCAGGTGCTCCGCAAGGGCCCGCAACGCATGATCAGCTGCGGGACCTGCGGCTGGCGCAGGGCCGCGCAGTTCCTGCCCTGGCTGAAGGCGGAGGAGCATCTGGCCGAGGCGCACCAGGCCACGGTGGATCCGTCGGAGGGCTGACCCTCAGGCTCCCCCGGGGGTGTCCAGGTCGCCGACCAGGCCCCGCAGCAGCGGTCCGTACTCGGGGTGGGCCAGGGCGTGCGCCATCTGGGCCACCAGGTAGTCGGCGGGATTGCCGGTGTCGTACCAGCGGCCCTGGATGACCTGGCCGTACACGGCCCGGGTCGCCGCGTAGGCGTTGATGGCGTCGGTCAGGTAGATCTCGCCGGTGCGGTGCTCGTACCAGCGGCGGGTGCGCTCGCGCAGTTCGTCGATGATGCCCGGGGTGACGACATAGCCGCCGATGGCCGCGAACGCCGAGGGCGCGGCGCTGGGGTCGGGCTTCTCGACCAGGCCGGTGATGCGCAGGGTGCCGCCGCCGAGGTCCTCCTTGACGACGGGCACGCCGTAGCGCTGGGACTCGGTGGGGTCCATCGGCAGGAGGGCCAGCACCGGGCAGCCGGTCTGCTCGTAGGCGCGGATGAGCTGCTGGGCGCGCGGCACCTCGGCCACGAACACGTCGTCGGGCCACAGCACGAGGACGGGCTCGTCGCCGAAGGAGCGGGCGGCGTTGAGGACGGGGGTGCCGTTGCCGTAGGGGCCGTGCTGGTCGAGGTAGGTGATGTGGCCGCGGCGGGCGAGTTCGGCGATCTCCTCGACGGCGTCCGCGTAGGCCGTCTTGCCGTCGGCGCGGAGCTGTTCGACCAGGGCGGGGTTGGGGCGGAAGTGGTCCTGGATCAGGGACTTGCCGCCGGAGACCACGATGGTGATGTCGGTGATGCCGGAGTCCACCAGCTCCCGCACGGTGTGCTCGATGACCGGCTTGTCGCCGACCGGGAGCATCTCCTTCGGCGTGGCCTTGGTCAGCGGCAGCAGCCGCGAGCCGAGCCCGGCGGCGGGGATCACGGCCCTGCGGATGGTCGGGGGCATCGGCTCTCTCGGCTTCCTGTCGGGAGCGGCGTCAGGGGGACGGTACCGCCCCGCCGGACCGCAGTCCGCCGAGCAGCAGGTCCAGGACGGCCGCGAGGTCCTCGTCGATGCCGGGTTCCTGCCAGGTGGAGGCGTGGGCGGGGTCGTGGAAGCAGGCGGTGGCCTGGAAGAGGGCGCGGGCCGTGACGTCGGGGTCGGCGCCGGCGAAGGTGCCCGTGGCGACGCCGGCCCGGACGAGTTCGGCGAGCTGGCCGGTGAGTTCGTCGACGTGGGCGCCCACGAGTTCCCCGCTCTCGGCGGCGAGGGCCATGTAGGTGGCGAAGAGCTCCGGGTCGAGGCCGGCCTTGCGGCGCTTGGCCTCGAAGAAGGTGGTGAACCACGTGCGCAGCCGAGCCTCCGGTTCCTGGCCGGTGTCGGCGACGATGCCGGCCAGCACCTCGGTCGTCAGGTCCAGCCAGCGCCTCGTCACGGCCTCCCGCAGTGCCGTCTTGGTGCGGAAGTGCCGGTAGACGCTGCCGTGGCTGACGCCGAGCGCGCGGGCCACGTCCACCACGGTGGCCTTGGCGGGGCCGTGGCGGCGCAACACCTCCTCGGTGACTTCGAGGATGCGCTCGGCGGTCAGGGGCACGGTGGTCGGAGGCATGCCTAGACGGTACCCGGCACGGCGATCAGCGTTCGCTGTCGAGCATGGCCATCAGCGGCGCCGCGTACCGCTCACCGGCCGCCGAGTCCGCCGGTACGGCGTCCTCCAGCGCGGCGAGGTCGGCGGCGTCCAGGGTCACGTCCAGGGCGCCCAAGGCCTCCCCGAGCCGGTCACGGGTCCTGGCGCCGACCAGCGGGACGATGTCCTCGCCCTGGGCGAGCACCCAGGCGATGGCGATCTGCGCGACGGTGACGCCCTTCTGTTCGGCGATCTTGCGCAGGGACTCGACCAGCGTGAGGTTGTGCCGGCGGTTCTCGCCCTGGAAGCGGGGCGCGTGGGCGCGGAAGTCGTGCGTGGCGAGCTGCCGGTCGGCCGTGAAGTGGCCGGAGATCAGCCCGCGCGCGAGCACTCCGTACGCGGTGACACTGATGCCCAGCTCCCGCAGGGTGGGCAGGATCTCCCGCTCGGGGCCCCGGGATATCAGGGCGTACTCGATCTGGAGGTCGGCGATGGGGGCGGTGGCGGCGGCCCGGCGGATGGTGTCGGCGCCGACCTCGCTGAGCCCGATGTGGCGGACCCAGCCCTTCTCGACCAGTTCGGCGATGGCGCCGACGGTCTCCTCGATCGGTACCTGCGGGTCGAGCCGGGAGGGGCGGTAGACGTCGATGTGGTCGACGCCGAGGCGCTGGAGGGAGTACGCGGCGAAGTTCTTCACCGCGGCGGGGCGGCCGTCGAAGCCGGCCCAGCTGCCGTCCGGGTCGCGCAGGGCGCCGAACTTCACACTGAGCAGCGCGTTCTCGCGCAGGGCGGCCGGAGCGGTGCGCAGTGCCTCGCTGATCAGCAGTTCGTTGTGGCCCATGCCGTAGAAGTCGCCGGTGTCGAGCAGGGTCACGCCGGCGTCCAGGGCGGCGTGGATGGTGGCGAGCGACTCGGCGCGGTCCGAGTCGCCGTACATACCGGACATGCCCATGCAGCCGAGGCCGAGGGCGGAGACGCGGGGGCCGGTGGTTCCGAGGGTTCGGGTACGCATCGTCATGCCCCCCACCCTGGCATGACAGCTGACAGATTTCAATATCTGTCAGCTGTCACGTGTCAGGCACAAAAAACGGCCCCCGGTGCGGGGACGCATCCCTGCACCGGGGGCCGAAGGAAGTGGCTAGGCGCCGACGAGCCGCCCGGCCAGGTAGCCCTCGATCTGGTCGAGGGACACCCGCTCCTGCTTCATGGAGTCACGCTCGCGGACCGTCACCGCGTTGTCCTCGAGGGTGTCGAAGTCGACCGTCACGCAGTACGGCGTGCCGATCTCGTCCTGGCGGCGGTAGCGGCGGCCGATCGCGCCGGCGTCGTCGAACTCGATGTTCCAGTGCTGGCGCAGCGCCTGGGCGAGGCCCTTGGCCTTCGGGGACAGCTCGGCGTTGCGGGACAGCGGCAGGACCGCGACCTTCACCGGGGCGAGGCGGTGGTCGAGACGCAGCACCGTGCGCTTCTCCAGCTTGCCCTTGGCGTTGGGGGCCTCGTCCTCGACGTACGCGTCGAGCAGGAACGCCAGCATCGCGCGGCCGACACCCGCCGCGGGCTCGATGACGTACGGCGTCCAGCGCTCGCCCGCCTCCTGGTCGTAGAAGACGAGGTCCTGGCCGGAGGCCTTGGAGTGGGCCGTGAGGTCGTAGTCGGTGCGGTTGGCCACACCCTCCAGCTCGCCCCACTCGTTGCCGCCGAACTGGAAGCGGTACTCGATGTCGGCGGTGCGCTTGGAGTAGTGGGAGAGCTTCTCCGCCGGGTGCTCGTACCAGCGCATGTTCTCCTCACGGAGACCCAGGCCGGTGTACCAGTTCCAGCGCTGCTCCATCCAGTACTCCTGCCACTTCTCGTCCTCGCCCGGCTTGACGAAGAACTCCATCTCCATCTGCTCGAACTCACGGGTGCGGAAGATGAAGTTGCCGGGCGTGATCTCGTTGCGGAAGGACTTGCCCATCTGCGCGATGCCGAACGGCGGCTTCTTGCGCGAAGCGACCTGCACCTGGGCGAAGTTGGTGAAGATTCCCTGCGCGGTCTCCGGACGCAGGTAGGCGACCGAGCCGGTGTCCTGGGTCGGGCCGAGGTGGGTGGAGAGCAGACCCGAGAACTGCTTGGGCTCGGTGAACTGGCCCTTGTTGCCGCAGTTGGGGCAGTTCACGTCCGCCAGACCGTTCTCCGGGGCGCGCTTGTGCTTGGCCTCGTAGGCCTCCTCCAGGTGGTCCGCGCGGAACCGCTTGTGGCAGGAGGTGCACTCGGTCAGCGGGTCGGTGAAGGTGGCCACGTGACCGGAGGCGACCCAGACCTCGGGGGCCAGGATCACGGACGAGTCGAGACCGACCACGTCCTCACGCGACGTCACCATGTAGCGCCACCACTGACGCTTCAGGTTCTCCTTGAGCTCGACACCCAGCGGTCCGTAGTCCCAGGCGGCGCGCTGACCGCCGTAGATCTCACTACAGGGGAAAACGAAGCCCCGGCGCTTGCTCAGGCTGACGATGGTGTCGATCTTGTCGGCGGCCACGGTGCTCTCTTCATGCGAATGGACGGCAGCGAATGCCTCAGGTTACCGGCGCGGCCACCCCTCGTATCAAATCGGTTCGCGACCCGGACTTTGTTGACAACGGTTTCCATATTTGATGAAAATGACTGTCATGAACGTACGACGACGCCTCATACCCGCGGTCGCCGCCGCCGGTGCCCTCGCCGCCCTCTCCGCGTGCTCCACCGACAGCGCCGCCGCGGGCAACACCGACAAGTTCGACGTCGTCGCGTCGTTCTACCCGATGGCCTTCCTCGCCGAGCAGATCGGCGGGGACCACGTGCACGTCACCAGCCTGACCGAGCCCGGCCAGGAGCCGCACGACCTGGAGATCAGCGCCCAGCAGACCGCGCAGCTCCAGGAGTCCGACGCGGTGCTCTACCTGAAGAACCTCCAGCCCTCCGTCGACGACGCGGTCGCCCAGTCCGAGATCAAGACCAAGATCGACGCGACCGCGCTGACCTCCCTGGAGGAGCACGGCAACGAGGTCGGCGGCCACGCGGCCGAGCACGACGACGAACACGGCGAGGAATCCGGCGGCAAGGACCCCCACATCTGGCTCGACCCGGTGAAGTACGCCGAGGTCGCCAAGGGCGTCGGCGCCGCCTTCGAGAAGGCCGACCCGGACCACGCGGCCGCCTACAAGGCCAACACCGCGGCCCTGGTGAAGAAGCTCGACGCCCTGAACACGAAGTTCGAGGACGGCCTCGCGCACACCGACTCCAAGGTCTTCATCACCACCCACGCGGCCTTCGGCTACCTCGCCGAGCGCTACGGCCTCACCGAGGAGGCCATCAACGGCCTGAACCCCGAGTCGGAGCCCAGCGCCAACCGCGTCAAGGACCTTGAGAAGATGGCGAAGGCCGACGGCGTCACCACCGTGTTCTACGAGACGCTCGTCAGCGACAGGACCGCGAAGACCATCGCCTCCGACGCCGGGCTGAAGACGGACGTCCTCGACCCGATCGAGGGCATCACCGCCAAGTCCCGCGGCAAGGACTACTTCTCGGTCCAGGAAGCCAACCTCAAGGCGCTGCAGAGCGCCCTGGGAGCGAAATGACACCGGAGGACGGCATGACCGAGCCCGTCATCACGCTGCGCGGGGTCCGCGCCGACCTGGGCTCGCGCCCCGTCCTGCGCGGCATCGACCTCACCGTGGAGCGCGGTGAGGTCGTCGCGCTGCTCGGGGCCAACGGCTCCGGGAAGTCGACCGCGATCCGCACGATCATCGGCCAAGTCCCCACGTCGGCCGGGGAGATCGAGCTCTTCGGCACCCCGCGCGGCCGGTTCCGGGACTGGGCCCGGGTGGGGTACGTCCCGCAGCGCACCACGGCCGCCGGCGGGGTCCCCGCGACCGTCACCGAGATCGTCTCCTCCGGGCGGCTCTCCCGCGCCCGCTTCGGGATGCTCCGCAAGGCCGACCACGAGGCCGTACGGCGGGCCCTGGAGCTGGTCGGCATGGCGGACCGCGCGAAGGACTCCGTCAACGCCCTCTCCGGCGGCCAGCACCAGCGCGTCCTGATCGCCCGCGCCCTCGCCGCCGAACCCGAACTCCTGATCATGGACGAGCCGATGGCGGGCGTGGACCTGGCCAGCCAGGAGGTGCTGGCGCGCACCCTGGAGGAACAGGTCGCGCAGGGCACCACGGTCCTGCTCGTGCTGCACGAACTCGGCCCGCTGGAGCCCCTGATCGACCGGGCGGTCGTCCTGCGGGACGGCTGTGTCCAGCACGACGGCCCTCCCCCGCGCGCGGTCGGCCAGCATGCCCTGCCCGGCCACGACCACGTCCACCCCCACTCCCCCGAGCACGAGCCGATGCGCACAGGACTGCTGAGCTGATGGACTTCCTCGACTACGCCTTCATGCAGCGGGCCCTGCTCGCCGCCGTCCTGGTCGGCATCACCGCCCCCGCGGTCGGCATCTACCTGGTCCAGCGCCGCCAGGCCCTGATGGGCGACGGCATCGGCCATGTCGCGATGACCGGCGTCGGTCTCGGCTTCCTGCTGTCCTGGTCGCCGGTGTGGATGGCGACCCTGGTCTCGGTGCTCGGCGCGGTCCTCATGGAGCTGATCCGCTGGTACGGAAAGACCCGCGGTGACATCGCCCTCGCGATGCTCTTCTACGGCGGTATGGCCGGCGGCGTGATGTTCATCAACCTCGCGCCCGGCGGCTCCAACGCCAACCTGACGTCGTACCTGTTCGGTTCGCTGTCCACGGTCTCCGAGTCGGACGTGACGGCGATCTGCGCGCTGGCCGCCTTCGTGGTGCTGGTCACCCTGGGCCTGCGCCGGCAGCTCTTCGCGGTGAGCCAGGACGAGGAGTTCGCCCGGGTCACCGGTCTCCCGGTGCGGGCGCTCAACCTGCTGACGGCGGTCACGGCCGCGGTGACGGTGACCGTCGCCATGCGCGTGGTCGGACTGCTGTTGGTGAGCGCGCTGATGGTGGTGCCGGTGGCGGCGGCGCAGCAGCTCAGCCGGAGCTTCGCGGCCACCTTCGCGATCGCGGTGGCGATCGGGGTGACGGTGACGATCGGCGGCACCGTGACCTCGTACTACCAGGACGTGCCGCCCGGCGCGACGATCGTGCTGCTGACCATCGCCGCGTTCATCCTGCTGACGGCCCTCGCCACCCCGCTGGCCCGGCGCCGCGCCCGCGCGCTGGCCGCCCGGCAGCCGGCCGGGGACCCCGCCGAGTGTGCGATTCCGGCCACTCGGCAGCCGGAGGGCACCGTCGGCGTCTGACCGGGCACAGGCCGGGCTGGCACAATGGCCCGGCAGGTGCCGAACGAAGGAGGAACCCGTGACGACCGCTGGACCGCCCGTGAAGGGCCGCGCCACCCGGCAGCGGGCCGCCGTGGCGGCGGCCCTCGACGAGGTCGACGAGTTCCGCAGCGCGCAGGAACTGCACGACATGCTCAAGCACAAGGGTGACGCCGTCGGTCTGACCACGGTCTACCGCACCCTCCAGAACCTCGCCGACGCGGGCGAGGTCGACGTCCTGCGCACCTCCGACGGCGAGTCCGTCTACCGCCGCTGCTCCTCCGGCGACCACCATCACCACCTGGTCTGCCGGGTCTGCGGCAAGGCCGTCGAGGTCGAGGGCCCGGCCGTCGAGAAGTGGGCCGACGCGATCGCCGCCGAGCACGGCTACGTCAACGTGGCGCACACCGTGGAGATCTTCGGCACCTGCGCGGACTGCGCGACCGCCGCCCAGGGCTGACCTACAGGAAACACACAGCAGAGCCGAGGGATAACCCTTGGCTCGTACTCCTTTGCATGACATGACCCGGACAACCGTGCCACGCTCCCTCCAGCTCTCACGCAGTTCCCGCACGGCACCTCCACCCCCGTCGTCGCAGTAGGAGTACGAGTGAGACCCTCCCCACGAAGATCAGCCGTCGCCGCGTCCCTGGTGGCCGCCGCGTCCCTCCTCGCCGTAGGCGTCCAGACGGTCCCCGCGGCCGCCGGGCCCGCCTCCCCCCACCCCAGCCCGCTGCGCACCGGAGGCCTGGAGGCCAAGCTCTCCCCGGCCCAGCGCACGGCACTGATCCAGAGCGCATCCGGCAGGGCCGGGGCGACCGCCGACTCCCTGGGCCTCGGCGCCAAGGAGAAACTGGTCGTCAAGGACGTCGTCAAGGACAACGACGGCACCCTGCACACCCGTTACGAGCGCACCTACGACGGCGTGCCCGTCCTCGGCGGCGACCTGGTCGTGCACACACCCCCGGCCGCCCGAGCCACGGGCACGCTCGGCGCGACCTTCAACAACAACCGCCGTACCGTCTCCGTGAAGTCCACGACCGCCACCTTCGGCAAGGCGGCCGCCGAGTCCAAGGCGCTGAAGACCGCCAAGGCGCTCAAGGCCGAGAACCCCGCCGCGCAGAGCGCCCGCAAGGTGATCTGGGCCGGTTCGGGCACCCCGAAGCTCGCCTGGGAGACCGTGGTCTCCGGCTTCCAGGACGACGGCACGCCCAGCAAGCTGCACGTCATCACCGACGCGACCACCGGCGCCGAGCTCTCCCGCTTCGAGGGCGTCGAGACCGGCACCGGCAACAGCCAGTACAGCGGCACGGTCACCCTGGGCACCACGCTGTCCGGTTCGACGTACCAGCTCTACGACACCTCGCGCGGCGGCCACAAGACGTACAGCCTCAACAACGGCACCTCGGGCACCGGCACCCTGATGACCGACGCCGACGACACCTGGGGCACCGGCTCCGGCTCCAACACCCAGACCGCCGGGGTGGACGCCCACTACGGCGCCCAGGAGACCTGGGACTTCTACAAGAACACCTTCGGCCGCAGCGGCATCAAGAACGACGGGGTCGCCGCCTACAGCCGCGTGCACTACAGCTCGGGGTACGTCAACGCCTTCTGGGACGACGACTGCTTCTGCATGACCTACGGCGACGGCTCGGGCAACACGCACGCGCTGACCTCGCTGGACGTGGCCGGGCACGAGATGAGCCACGGCGTCACCTCCAACACGGCCGGGCTCAACTACACCGGTGAGTCGGGGGGCTTGAACGAAGCCACCTCCGACATCTTCGGCACCGGCGTGGAGTTCTACGCCAACAACTCCTCCGACGTCGGCGACTACCTCATCGGCGAGAAGATCGACATCAACGGCGACGGCACGCCGCTGCGGTACATGGACAAGCCGAGCAAGGACGGCGGTTCGGCGGACAGTTGGTACTCGGGGGTCGGCAACCTCGACGTGCACTACTCGTCCGGGCCCGCGAACCACATGTTCTACCTGCTCTCCGAGGGCAGCGGCACCAAGACCATCAATGGCGTGACCTACAACAGCCCGACCTCCGACGGGGTCGCCGTCGCCGGGATCGGCCGGGCCGCCGCCCTGCAGATCTGGTACAAGGCGCTGACGACGTACATGACGTCCAGCACCAACTACGCCGGGGCCCGCACCGCCGCCCTGAACGCGGCCGCGGCCCTCTACGGCACCAGCTCCGCGCAGTACGCAGGGGTCGGCAACGCCTTCGCGGGCATCAACGTCGGCAGCCACATCACCGTGCCGTCGACCGGCGTCACGGTGACCAACCCGGGCAGCCAGACGTCGACGGTCGGCACGGCCGTGAGCCTCCAGGTCAGCGCGAGCTCCACCAACAGCGGCGCCCTGACCTACGCGGCCACCGGGCTGCCCGCCGGTCTGTCGATCAGCTCCTCCACCGGTGCGATCACCGGTACGCCGACGACCGCGGGGTCGTACAGCACGACCGTCACGGTCACCGACAGCACCGGGGCCACCGGCACCGCGTCCTTCACCTGGACGGTCAACTCGTCCGGCGGTGGCGGCAGTTGCACCTCCACCCAGCTGCTGGGCAACGCGGGCTTCGAGTCGGGCAACACGACCTGGACCGCGTCCAGCGGTGTCATCACCAACGACAGCGACCAGGCCGCCCGCACCGGCTCCTACAAGGCGTGGCTGGACGGCTACGGCTCCACCCACACCGACACGCTCTCCCAGTCGGTGACGGTCCCGAGCGGCTGCACGAAGACCACGTTCACCTTCTACCTGCACGTCGACACCGCGGAGACCACCACCAGCACGCAGTACGACAAGCTGACGGTGACCGCCGGGTCGACGACCCTGGCCACGTACTCGAACCTCAACGCGGCCAGTGGCTATGTGCAGAAGTCCTTCAGCCTGTCGGCCTTCGCCGGGCAGACGGTCGCCCTGAAGTTCACGGGCGTCGAGGACTCCTCGCTCCAGACCAGCTTCGTGATCGACGACACCGCGGTCACCACCGGCTGACGCGGTAGCGCCCGAGGGGCGGCTCGGAGGCTCAGGCCTCCGGGTCGCCCTTCATCGCTTCCTCCATCGCGAGCAGCTCCTCGTTCGGGACGGCCCCGCCGAAGCGGCGGTCGCGGGAGGCGAACTCGACGCAGGCCCGCCACAGGTCGCGGCGGTCGAAGTCGGGCCACAGGACGTCCTGGAAGACCATCTCGGCGTACGCGCTCTGCCAGAGCAGGTAGTTGGAGGTGCGCTGCTCGCCGCTGGGCCGCAGGAACAGGTCCACGTCGGGCATGTCCGGGTAGTACAGGTACTTCGCGAGGGTCTTCTCGGTGACCTTGGCCGGGTCGAGGCGGCCCGCCTTCACGTCCTCGGCGAGGGCCTGCGCGGCATCGGCGATCTCGGCGCGGCCGCCGTAGTTCATGCAGAAGTACAGGGTCAGTTTGTCGTTGTCCTTGGTCTGCTCCTGGGCGACCTGGAGCTCCTTGGCGACGGACTTCCACAGCTTGGGCATCCGGCCCACCCAGCGCACCCGGATGCCCAGCTCGTCGAGCTGGTCGCGGGTCTTGCGGATGAAGTCGCGGTTGAAGTTCATGAGGAAGCGGACCTCGTCGGGCGAGCGCTTCCAGTTCTCGGTGGAGAAGGCGTACAGCGAGATGTTCTTCACACCGGCCTCGATGGCGCCCTGGAGGACGTCGAGGACGCGCTCGGCGCCGACCTTGTGCCCCTCGGTGCGGGGCAGGCCGCGCTCCTTCGCCCAGCGGCCGTTCCCGTCCATGACGATCGCCACGTGCTCGGGGATCAGCTCACCGGGGAGCTTCGGCGCGCGGGCGCCGGACGGGTGCGGCTCGGGCGCCCTGTACTCACGGCGCTGACGACCGAGGATCCCGCGTACGACCATGGTGGTTCTCGTCTCCCTCTCAGGGTTGCTTCTCTACGTAACGCAAGGACCTGAGCCCGCGTTCCAGATGCCAGTGCAGGTAGGCGGACACCAGGCCGCTGCCCTCCCGGACGTACCGCGGCTCGCTCGCGTCCGCGGTCTCCCAGTCTCCCGTAAGCAGCGCGGCGAGGAGTTCCAGGGTCTGCGGCGAGGGTACGACGCTGCCGGGCACCCGGCAGTCCACGCAGACGGAGCCTCCGGCGGCGACGGAGAAGAAACGGTTCGGGCCGGACATTCCGCACTTCGCGCAGTCGCTGAAGCTGGGGGCGTAGCCGTTGACGGCGAGGGAGCGCAGCAGGAAGGCGTCGAGGACGAGGTGGGGGGCGTGCTCACCCCGGGCGAGGGTCCTGAGGGCCCCCACGAGCAGCAGGTACTGCTGTACGGCGGGCTCGCCCTCGTGGTCGGTGAACCGCTCGGCGGTCTCCAGCATGGCCGTCCCGGCGGTGTACCGGGCGTAGTCGGAGACGATCCCGCCACCGTAGGGCGCGATGGTCTCACTCTGGGTGCACAGCGGCAGCCCGCGCCCGATCAGCTCACTCCCCCGCGCGAAGAACTGCACGTCGACGTGGGAGAAGGGTTCGAGCCGGGCCCCGAACTTGGACTTGGTCCGCCGCACCCCCCGAGCCACGGCCCGCACCCGCCCGTGCCCGCGGGTGAGCAGCGTGATGATCCGGTCCGCTTCCCCGAGCTTCTGCGTCCGCAGCACGACCCCGTCGTCCCGGAACAGACTCACCGCACACCCCCACCGGTCACCGGCCGGGGGTCCGGGGGTTGCCCCCCGGGCAGACACAGCATGATCCGGTCCGCCTCGCCCAGCTTCTGGGTGCGCAGCACGATGCCGTCGTCGCGGAACAGACTCATGGGCCCATTCTCGCCTACGCGGGCCTGTGGTCGTCCGGGTCCGCAGGAGACACCTCGCCGTGGTCGGGCCCGAGGGGGGTAAACCCCCCTGACAATCCGGCAGTTGACCGGATGGGGCTGCGCCGGGAGATCCGCGAGGCTCCTGGCATGAAGCAGATGACGAAGAGTCTCGCCCTGATCGCCGCCGCCTCCGCTGTCGTCTTCGGTGTCGTGACGCCGCTGACCGCCTCCGCCGCCTCCCGGACACCTGCGCTGAAATGGACGAAGTGCGAGGGCCCCGGCCTCGATCCGCGCCAGCGGTGCACGACCGTCTCCGTGCCCATGGACCACACCGACCCGGACGGCCCGAGGATCGAGATCGCCGTCTCCCGTATCCCCAGCGAGAACCCGGCCGCCCGGCGCGGTGTCCTCCTGCTGGTCCCCGGCGGGCCCGGCGGCGACAGCATGAACGACCCCTCCGGGAAGGGGCAGAAGCTGCCGAAGAAGGTCCGCGAGGCCTACGACCTGATCGGGTTCGCGCCCCGCGGGATGGCCCCCTCGACGGCCGTCGACTGCGGTCTCGAACAGCGGGACCTGGCCCGGACCACCCTGCTGCCCTGGCCCGCCGCGGACGGCTCGGTCGACGCGAACATGGCCGCCGGAAAGCGCGTCGCCGAGGCCTGCGAGCGCAACGGCGGCGAACTGATCCGGCACATCAGCACCCTCAACGAGGCCCGCGACCTCGACCGCGTCCGCGCCGCGCTCGGCGAGCGGAAGGTGTCCCTGTGGGGTGTGTCGTACGGCACCTACGTCGGCGACGCCTACCTCCAGCTGTTCCCGGGCCGCACCGACCGGGTCGTCCTGGACAGCAACGACAACCCGGACCCCGTGCTCGGGGAGCGTGCCTGGCTCGCCGCGTTCGAGCGGGGCGCCGAGGACAACTTCCCGGAGTTCGCCGCGTGGGCGTCCGCGCCCGGCAATCCGGACCGCCTCGCCGGCACGGCCGCCGAGGTGCGCCCGCTGTTCCTGGAGCTCGCCGCCCGTCTCGACCGCGAGCCGATCCCCTGGCCGGGCGCCAACCCCGCGGAGCTGAACGGCAACGTCCTGCGCCAGGCGATGCTCGACTCCTTCTACGACCCCGACGACTACCCGACGCTCGCCGAGCTGATCCTCGCCGCGCGGAAGGGAACCGTGCCGCCCGCGCCGGCCGGTCCGCCCGAGGCCGCCCTCCAGAACGCCACCGCGGTCGCCGCCGCCACCATCTGCAACGACGTCGACTGGCCGGGCGACCCCGCGGTCTACCGCGAGGGCGTGGCCGCGAGCCGGGCCGGGTTCCCGCTGACCGCGGGCATGCCGAGGAACGCCATGCCGTGCACCGCCTGGCCGTGGGAGCCGAAGGAGGCACCGGTGCACGTCTCCGACCGGGGCCCGTCCAACATCCTGATGGTGCAGAACGAACGGGACCCCGCCACCCCGCTCAGCGGTGCCCTCAAGCTCCGTGAGGCGCTCGGCCGGCGGGCCGTGATGGTCGTCAACGACTCCACCGGGCACGACGCCTACCTCGACAACGGCACCGCGTGCGGGGACGCGATCGTGTCCCGCTTCCTGGCCACGGGCGAGCGGCCCGACCGGGACCGCTACTGCCGCTGACGGCACCTCCCGTACCGCCGGGCCAGCGCGTGGAACGCCTCCTTCGGTTCCCAGTGCCAGTCCGAGCGCGGGTCGTCGGGGCGGTCCTTGATCGCCTTGACGATGCCGTAGCTCGCCATGTCGAGGTCGTGGCGGGGGTCGTCGGGGCGGTGCGGGGCGTCCGCGGTGAGGAATTCGAAGGCCATCGCCGCGTAGAGGCCCATCGACTCGAAGA
The DNA here is from genome assembly GCF_058382285.1 of Streptomyces sp. LS-MS-L19. Classification (NCBI taxonomy): domain Bacteria; kingdom Bacillati; phylum Actinomycetota; class Actinomycetes; order Kitasatosporales; family Streptomycetaceae; genus Streptomyces; species Streptomyces sp. LS-MS-L19. The sequence goes on from NZ_JBYCLL010000001.1 coordinate 3,223,709, forward strand.
CGTCGAGGAGCCGGGTCAGGTGGACGGCCTGGGTGCGCTCGCTGCGGACGACGTTCCCCTTGATCTCCGGCGGGTCCTTGTCGTAGTCGACGATGTCCCAGCCCATGCCGCCCGCTTCGGGGGCGCCGAGGAAGGTGCAGCTGCCGAACTCGGTGACGGCGACGGGCTTGCCCCAGCGGAGGTACTGCCGCAACTCGCGCACGTAGTCCCGGGGTTGACGGAAGAAGGAGTAGTAGTCGATGCCGACCACGTCGAACAGGTTCCAGTCGACCTTGTCGTCCTGGGCGGCGGCGTAACTCAGGCGGCCGTGGAAGACCGAGCGGCCCACCTCGGCCGCCCGCGCGGTGAAGCGGTCCAGTTCGCGCTGCGTCCGCACCGGGTCGTAGGCCCCCTTCATCAGGTTCTCGATCCGCTCCGGGGCCGTGTCCCCCGGCACGATGCCCGGCACGAACAGCCAGAACTCGCAGCCGACGCTGAGCTCCACGCTCGCGCCCTGCCGCCGCAGCCGCTCCGCGAACCGGCCCGTCTCCGCCAGGTGGTCGAGGATGTCCCGCCGGGGGACGTCCCCGAGGGTCGGCTGGAGCCAGACGTGTAGCCCGCGTTCGGCCACCTCGGCGGCGGTGGCGGTGAGCCGTTCGACGCCGTCACCGGTGACGTCGACGGTGTCGGCGTGCAGGTCGTCGCGGATGGCCCGGATGTCCCCGCGCATCCGGGCGGCGCTCCAGGCGGTGCCGGGCGTCTCGCCGGCGCCGACGGTGTAGACGACGCCGTGGCGCTCCAGTCCCGGCTTGCGCGCGGTCCCCTCCGCCCGGCCCGCCGGCAGCAGCGCGGCGGCCCCGATCCCGGCCGCTCCCGCCAGGAACCGGGCCCGGTTGATCCCCGTGGTGTTCTCCATACCGCCACTGTGTCGGCCGCGGACGGGGCCTGTCCGTCCGCCGATGGTCCACGGCCGTGCAACCAAGGGATGACCGTCGGCGTCGATCACTGAAGAGATCGGCATCTGTCCCCTGACGAAGGAGAGCGAGATCTTGGTCTCCGGAAAACTGTCCCGACGCACCCTCCTGGCCGCCGGTACGGCGACCTTCCTGACCGGCACGAGCGCGTACGCCGCCGACGACGGCGTCTCCACCCGCCTGCGCGCGCTGGAGCAGCGGTACGACGCCCGCCTCGGTGTCTTCGCGCACCGCCTCACGACCAAGCGGTCCGTCCGCTTCCGCGCCGACGAGCTCTTCCCCATGTGCTCCCTCTTCAAGGCCCTCGCGGCCGCCGCGGTCCTGCGCGACCTCGACCGGCACGGCGAGGTGCTCGCCCGCCGGATCCACTACACCGAGGCCGACCTGGTGCAGCCGGGCTCCGACCGGACGGCGGCCCACCTCGCCGAGGGCATGACGATCGCCGAGCTCGCCGAGGTGGCCATCACCTTCAGCGACAACACGGCCGGCAACCTCCTGCTGCGCGAACTCGGCGGCCCGACCGCGATCACCCGCTTCGCCCGCTCCCTGGGCGACGGCGTGAGCCGCCTCGACCGCTGGGAGCCCGAGCTCAACACCGCCGAGCCGTGGCGGCTGACGGACACGACGAGCCCGTACGCCATCGGTCGCACCTACGGCCGGCTGGTCCTCGGCGACGCCCTGAACCGCCGGGACCGCGACCTGCTCACGCACTGGTTGCTGTCCAACACGACCAGCGTCGACCGCTTCCACGCGGGTCTGCCGAAGACATGGCGGATCGCCGACAAGACGGGCAGCGGCTCCTACGGCACCGCCAACGACGTGGGTGTCGTCTGGACCGAGAAGGGCGATCCGATCGTCCTGTCCGTCCTGTCGACGATGCCCACACCGGACGCCGTACGCGACGACGCCCTGGTAGCCGACGCGGCCGCGGTGGTCGCCGACGCCCTGGGCTGACGGGTCAGAAGCGCCGGACGTACCGGCGCTGCCAGGGGGTCTCCACCGCTCGCCGGTCGTAGTGCGCGCGGACGTAGGCCACCGCCTCCGCGGGCGGCACCCCGTCCAGAACCGCCAGGCAGGCAAGGGCCGTTCCGGTGCGGCCCTTGCCGCCGCCGCACGCGATCTCCACGCGTTCGCCGGCGGACCGCCGCCAGGCGTCGGTGAGCACCGCACGGGCCTGGGCGCGGTCCGCGGGCAGCCGGAAGTCCGGCCAGCGCAGCCAACGGGACTCCCAGGGGACCTCGGGAGGCTTCCCGCCGAGGAGATAGACGCCGTACGACGGTGTCGGCGCGGCCGGATCCAGCCCGTGCCGCAGGCCACGGCCCCGCACCAGGCGCCCGGACGGCAACCGGAGGATGCCCGGCCCTTGTTCGTCCCACCCGTTCATGGGGACATTCGAACCTGTCGTCGCCGCACGGGCAACCGAATCCGCCGCGACCGTGGTCTGGAGGGCGAGGGAGGGTGCTTGATGCAGGCCGAACAAGAGGATCGGTTCCAGGAATTCGTCAGAGCCAGGTGGTCGCACCTCGTGCGGACCGCCTATCTGCTCACCGGCGACGCACACCACGCCGAGGATCTGACGCAGACGGCGCTGGCGAAGGCGTACCGCTCCTGGCGGCGCGTCGCGGGCAGCGACAACCCGGAGGCGTACGTCCGGCGGATGCTCGTCACGTGCAACAGCGACCGCTTCCGCAAGCGGCGGGTGAAGGAGTCGCTGACGGACGCGCCGCCGGAGCGGGCGGGCCGCGACGAGGCGGTGGCCCGGGTCGACGAGCGGGGCGTGCTGCTGGGCGCGCTGGCCGGACTGCCGCCCAGGCAGCGGGCGGTGATCGTCATGCGCTACTGGGAGGACCTGTCGGAGGCGGAGGTCGCCGAGGTGCTCGGCTGCTCGCAGGGCACGGTCAAGAGCCAGGCGTCCAAGGGACTGGCGAAGTTGCGTACGTATCCGGGGCTCGCGCAGGTCATGGACCGCGCCCCGCAGGGAGGCACGAGGTGAGCGACATGAGCGAAGGGGAGCGGGACTTCGAGGAGCAACTGCGGGAGCTGCTCAGCGAGGACGCGTACACGATCCGCCCCTCGCCGGTGCCGTACCCGCAGATCCGCCGCCAGGGCGTGGTCGAGCGGCGCCGCCGGGTGGTGGTGGCCGGGGCGGCCCTGGTGACGCTGGCCGCGGTGCCGGTGGGGGCGTTCGCGGTGGGCGGCGGGGGGACCGGGACGGCCGACACGGCGACGACACCCAGCGCGTCCGCGAGCCCCACGCCGAAGGCCACGCCCTCCCCCACCCCCAGTGGACCGGCGGGGCCCGCCACGGCAGGGCAGCTGCGGGACGGGATCACGCCGGCGCAGGCGGTGAAGGGGCTCGAGAACTGTCTCGCCTGGGACCGGGCGAACGTGGCCATGGGCTCCCGGGACATGCACCTGGGCACGGCCGACGAGTACCGGATCATCCTGGCGCTGAACAGCACGGGTGACTCCAACGCGCCCGGTGACGGCATCTGGGTGGTGGCCGTGAAGGAGCAGCCGACGCAGATCCGGCTGGCCTGCAACATCAAGGACGGCGAGACCTCCGGCGCCAACATCAGCAGCGGCAGCGACCGGAAGGCGGACTCACCGCCCGTGGTGGCCGACATCAACACCAACAAGCTCTACCAGCAGTCCTTCCTGGACAAGGGCAACTGGAAGCTGCCGTTCAGCTGGGGCTTCATCGGTGAGGTCGCTCCGACGGTGGCCAAGGTGACCGTCTCCTACGGCGGTGCCACCAGCGAGGCCGCCCTCGACCACGGCTGGTTCGTCGCAGGCGGCACCCTGACCGAGCAGGTCACCAGGAACCCGCACGTCAAGGGCTACGACAAGGACGGCAAGCTGATCTACGACTCGGACGAGGACAAGACGTACCAGCAGGTGCAGTAGCGGGCCGGCCCGGGGCAGGGGGCGCCGTACAGGGGTCGGCGCCCCCTCGCCCGGTGCGGGAGGATCGGTGGACGGCCGATCCCGAGGAGCCCCGATGACCCTTCCCGCCCCGCTGACCGGTGTCGTACCGCCCGTCTGCACGCCTCTGACACCGGACCGCGAGGTGGACGTGCCCTCGCTGCTCAGGCTCGTCGACCATCTGGTCGCGGCCGGGGTGCACGGGCTGTTCGTGCTCGGCACCTCGTCCGAGGCGGCCTTCCTGACCGACGCCCAGCGCAGGCTGGTGGTCGAGGCGGTGACCGGGCACGTCGGGGGCCGGCTCCCGGTGCTGGCCGGGGCGATCGACATGACGACGGCCCGGGTCCTGGACCATGTGCGTGCCGTCACGGCGGCGGGCGCCGACGCGGTCGTCGTCACGGCCCCCTTCTACACCCGCACCCACCCGGCGGAGATCGCCCGCCACTACCGGCTGGTCGCGGCGGGCAGCCCGGTCCCGGTCCTGGCCTACGACCTTCCGGTGGGCGTGCACACCAAGCTCCCCGCGGACCTCGTCCTGGACCTCGCCGCGGAGGGCGTCCTCGCCGGTCTCAAGGACTCCAGCGGCGACCTCGCCGCCTTCCGGGAGGTCGTCTCGGGCGCCCGCACCCGCCCCGACATCACCGGCTTCAGCGCCCTGACCGGCTCCGAGCTCCTCGTCGACGCGGCCCTCGCGGTGGGCGCGGACGGCGCGGTGCCCGGGCTCGCCAACGTGGACCCCGAGGGGTACGTCCGTCTCCACCGGCTGTTCCGCGAGGGCGACCTGGACGCGGCCCGGGCCGAACAGGAGCGGCTGTGCGCCCTGTTCGGCATGGTGAGCGTGGGCGACCCGGCCCGCATGGGTGCCTCGTCGTCCGCCCTGGGCGCCTTCAAGGCGGCGCTGCACCTGCGGGGTGTCATCGACTGCCCGGTGACGGCGGAGCCGCAGGTGCCGTTGTCCGGGGCCGAGGTGGCGCGGGTGGGGAAGTTCCTGGCCGGGGCCGGACTGCTCTAGGGCGCCGGCCCGTCACGGGGTCCCCGGTGTCACCAGCCCCGACTCGTAGGCCACGATGACCAGTTGGGCCCGGTCCCGGACCCCCAGCTTGCCCATGATCCGGCTGACGTGCGTCTTCGCGGTGAGCGGGCTGAGGCCCAGCGCCTCCGCGATCTCGGTGTTGTTGAGGCCCCGCGCGACCAGGGCCAGCACCTCGCGCTCCCGCTCGGACAGGCACTCGGGGCCCTCGCCCGTGCCCGCCGTCGGCATGGACGGGCTGCGCAGGAACCGCTCGATCAGCCGGGCCGTCGGCCCCGGCGAGAGCAGTGCCTCGCCGGCCGACACCGTCCTGATGGCGTCGAGGAGTTCGGCGGGGCGGGTGTCCTTGACGAGGAAGCCGGAGGCCCCGGCGCGCAGCGCCTCGACGATGTTCTCGTCGGTGTCGTAGGTGGTCAGCACCAGGACCCGCACCCCGGCGAGCGTCTCGTCGGCCGCGATGAGCCGGGTCGCCTCGATGCCGTCCAGGTCGGGCATGCGGATGTCCATCACCACCAGGTCGGGCCGCACCTCGCGGGCCGCGGCCACGGCCTCCCGCCCGCTGCCCGCCTGTCCCACGACCTCCATGTCCCGCGCCGACTCGACGAGCATGGCGAACGCGGCCCGTACCAGCGTCTGGTCGTCTGCGAGCAGTACGCGGATGGTCATATGGTTCCCTCCCCCATGGTGAGCGGCAGCGCGGCCGTCACCTCGAAGCCGCCGTCCGGCCGTGGTCCGGCGTCGAGTGTGCCACCCACGCTGCGGGCCCGCTCCCGCATTCCCACCAGTCCGAAACCGGGGGTGCCGCCGGGTGCGGGCCCGGTGCCGTCGTCGGTCACCGACACCCGCAGGGCGCCGGGTTCGTCGTACAGCCGCAGGTGTACGGCCGGTCGGGGCCCGGCGTGCCGGACCGCGTTGGTGAGGGCTTCCTGCACGATCCGGTAGGCGGCGGCCCCGACGGCGGGCGGCGGGTCGGCGCGCACGCGCAGGTCCTGGTCGACGCGGGCGCCCGCGAGCCGGGCCGCGGCGACCAGGTCGGGCAGGCCGTCGAGGCCGGGCAGCGGGCCGCGGGCGTCGGGCAGGCCGTGCTCGCGCAGCACCTCCAGCGTCGTGCGGAGTTCGCCGCGCGCGGCACGGCAGGTCCCGGCGATGTCGTCGAGGGACTTGGCGATCGTCTCCCGGTCCAGGCGCTCGGGGTCGGCGGCCAGGACGTGGGCGGCGACGGAGGTCTGCACGCCGATGAGGGTGATGGTGTGCGCGAGGAGGTCGTGCAGGTCGCGGGCGATGCGCAGGCGTTCCTCGGCGACCCGGCGGCGGGCCTCCTCCTCGCGGGTGCGCTCGGCGCGGACGGCGCGCTCGACGATGGAGGAGACGTACTGGCGGTAGTAGCGGACGTCGATGCCGCAGAAGAGGACGGCGATGATCCAGCCGGAGGTCTGCAGCAGTTCGAGGGCCCGGTGGGCGTTGACGGTGAGCATCACGGTCAGCGAGACACTCAGCACGACGGCGCCCGTCAGGACCGTCCGCAGGGGGCGGCCGGTCACGGCGACCGTGTAGAGGGCGACGCAGGCGACGAGGGTGGGGGCCGCGTGGTTGTTGTCGCGGGCGTGGTACGGCGCAATCAGCGCCACCATCGCGGCCAGCACGAGCAGCGGACGGCGCCGCCGCCACACGATCGGTACATGGGCGGCGAGCAGCAGCGTCCAGCCGAGGGCGTCCGGGCGGCGACCGTCGTCGATGAACAGGGCGGCGCAGACGGCCGCCGCCGCCAGCACGACGGCGAGCAGCGCGTCGTTGCGGGTGCCGTGCGGGGCGGTCCGGGGGTCCCGGTTGACCGCCGCCATGATCCGCTCGCCGAGTCGGGGTCCGGTGATCTGCTGCACGGATTCATCTTCGCCGCGGAGGGCGCCCTTCCGGGAGGGAAGGGCGCTGGGGACCGACCGCGTCACACGGGTTCCCGCTGCTCGTCTTTGCGGCCCCCATCGACGGGCCTCCCTCCGGTTCGGACGTCTGCGTCGGTTCCAGACTCCCGGCGGGGAGGAGGCGAATCGTCGGACCGGAGGGCGAGTCGGGGGTACTGCCGGGGGTGGCCCGGCAGTCGGCGTTACTCCCCCGGGAGTATCAGGACGGCGTCCGGGCCGCCGCCAGCAACCGCGTCACGTCGTCCGCGCAGATCGTCAGGGCCGTGCCGACCGTCGAGAGGGCGTCCCGTTCCGCCGGGGTGTAGGGGCCGTCCGCGAGCGCGATACGGGCCGCCTGGAGGAGGATCGACTCGCGGCCCGCCGGGGCGAGGTGCGGGGCGAGCGGGTCCAGGGCCTCGTGGAGCTCTATGGCGAGGCCGGCTCCGCAGGGGCGGTCGTAGACCCGGCCGGTGTCCTCGGCGAGGGCCTCGACCAGGGTCTCCAGCTGGTTCTCCGTGCAGTCGTCGAAGCCGGCCGCGCGGACCGTGGCGGCCGCGACCTCCAGGGAGGTGCGGGAGCAGGTGCCGCCCGCCGCGAGGACGGCGAGCGCGACCGTGTGCACGGCGTCGCGGAGCATCGCGGAGAAGCGGGTGGTGGTGGGGTGGTCCAGCACGTCCATGCCGAAGTGGCGCATACAGGCCGCGCATTCCACCACCGGGCCGGTGTCGCCGCGCGGCAGGACCGGGACGCCGAGCAGCGTGAAGCGGCGGCGGCCGGTCAGACGCTGGTAGTTGCGGTCCCCTCCGCACCCGGGGCAGAAGAACTCGCCGTCGCCGACGGTCGTCCACGCGGTACGGGTGCCCAGGAGGCGCGCAGGCCTGGCAGCACGGCCGTTTCGTCCCCGTCCAGGCAGCACGTCAGCACCTCCGTAACGCCACGGCAACATCGCCGCGCTTGCGTGATGTTAGCCACAGGAGTGAGGTGGAGTCAGCACCTCGGACGAGACCTGCTCGTGACCTCCACGGTCCGATGGCTGATAAACGACGGGGCCTTGATCGCCGTATACAGCGATCAAGGCCCCAAAACCCCCGGTCAGAGGGATTATCGAGCGGCTCGGTTGACGGCCGAGACGACCGCCTTCAGGGACGCACGCGTCGTGTTCGCGTCGATGCCGATTCCCCACAGAACCTTGCCGTCGATCGCGCATTCGATGTAGGAGGCGGCCTGGGCGGAGGCGCCCTCGCTCATCGTGTGCTCCTGGTAGTCCAGGAGCCGGGCGTCGATGTCGACCTTCGCCAGCGCGTCGAAGAACGCGGAGATCGGGCCGTTGCCGGAGCCGGTCAGGACGGTGTCGACGCCGTCGACCGTGGCCTCCACCTTGAGCGTGTCCACGCCGTCGGTGTCGGTCGTCGACTGGCCGTTCTTGACCTGGATACGGCCCCACGGGTTCTCGGGGTTCGGCAGGTACTCGTCCTGGAAGACCGCCCAGATGTCGGAGCCGGTGACCTCGCCGCCCTCGGCGTCCGTCTTGGCCTGGATCAGCTTGGAGAACTCGATCTGCATCCGGCGGGGCAGGTCCAGCTTGTGGTCGTTCTTCAGGACGTACGCGATACCGCCCTTGCCGGACTGGGAGTTGACCCGGATCACGGCCTCGTAGGAGCGGCCGACGTCCTTCGGGTCGATGGGCAGGTACGGGACCGCCCACTCGATGTCGTCGACGGTGACGCCCTTCGCGGCCGCGTCGGCCTCCATGGCGTCGAAGCCCTTCTTGATGGCGTCCTGGTGGGAGCCGGAGAAGGACGTGTAGACCAGGTCGCCCACGTACGGGTGGCGCGGGTGGACCTCCATCTGGTTGCAGTACTCCCACGTGCGACGGATCTCGTCGATGTCGGAGAAGTCGATCTGCGGGTCGACGCCCTGCGAGAACAGGTTCATGCCCAGGGTGACCAGGTCGACGTTGCCGGTGCGCTCGCCCTGGCCGAACAGACAGCCCTCGACGCGGTCGGCGCCGGCCATCAGGGCCAGCTCGGCGGCGGCGACGGCGGTGCCGCGGTCGTTGTGCGGGTGGATCGAGATGCACACGTACTCGCGGCGGGACAGGTTGCGGTGCATCCACTCGAAGCGGTCCGCGTGCGTGGAGGGGGTCGAACGCTCCACCGTGGCGGGCAGGTTGAGGATGATCTCGCGGCCCGGACCCGGCTGGTAGACGTCCATCACCGCCTCGCATACCTCCAGCGCGAAGTCCAGCTCGGTGTCGGTGAAGATCTCGGGGCTGTACTGGTAGCCGAACTCGGTCTCCGGGCCCAGCAGCTTCTCCGCGTACTCCATGACCAGGCGGGTGCCGTCGACGGCGATCTGCTTGATGTCGTCCTTGGAGCCCCGGAAGACGACCCGGCGGAAGACCGGCGCGGTGGCGTTGTACAGGTGGACGGTGGCCCGCTTGGCGCCCTTCAGGGACTCCACGGTCCGCTCGATCAGGTCCTCGCGGGCCTGGGTCAGTACGGAGATCGTCACGTCGTCCGGGATCGCGCCCGGCTCCTCGATGATCGACCGTACGAAGTCGAAGTCCGTCTGGCCCGACGCCGGGAACCCGACCTCGATCTCCTTGTAGCCCATCTTGACCAGCTGGTCGAACATCCGGCGCTTGCGCTCGGGCGACATCGGGTCGATCAGGGCCTGGTTGCCGTCGCGCAGGTCGGTGGAGAGCCAGCGGGGGGCGACGGTGATCCGCTTGTCCGGCCAGGTGCGGTCCGGGATGTCGACCTGCTCGTACTGGCCGTACTTGTGGATCGGCATGGAACTGGGCTGCTGGCGGTTCGCCATGATTGCGGGGCTCCTAGAGGTGTCCGGAAAGGACGGCCGACACGCAACACGAAGCTCCGCGGGGAGGGAGTCGACCTGGACTACAGGCCCTCGCCGCGGCAGCTAAGAAGAAGCAGCCCGAAACGCATGATGCGAAGCATGCTAGCCGAGCCGGTTCCGGTGCGGGGCGCCGTATCAGTATGCGGGACCCGAGAGATAAACGGGACAAAAAGTGCGCCATACCACTTCGTCACGGAGCGTGCTCGCTTCTGTCCGTATATTTCACCAATCATGGTTGCGACTAGTGACACGGTCATGACCCAGTGCAAGGGTGCCGGGCATGACGACCAACGGGGGCTTCGAGCCCGTCTTCTGTACCGTCATTCCGCCGCATGTCCTGGACAAGCTGGCCCGGAACGACGATCCCGCACTCTCCGGTCCCGCCCAGCGCACCCTGATGCGCGACAGCGAGCTGCGCGGCCGCCGCCGCGTCACCACCGAGTTCGGCCTCGCGGCCGCGCCGACGGCGAAGGCACCGTCGGACCAGCCGCTGCGCACGATCTACGACGCCGAGCACAGGAACGACCTGCCGGGCACGAAGGTCCGCGCCGAGGGCTCCGACCCCGGCCAGGACGCCACCGTCAACCGCGCCTACGCCGGCCTCGGCGCCACCTTCGACCTCTACCTCAAGGCCTACACCCGCCACTCCATCGACGGCGACGGCCTCCCGCTGGACGCGACCGTCCACTTCGACGAGAACTACAACAACGCCTTCTGGAACGGCGAGCAGATGGTGTTCGGCGACGGTGACGGCGAGATCTTCCTCGACTTCACCATCCCGATCGACGTCATCGGCCACGAACTCACCCACGGCGTCACGCAGTACACGGCGAACCTCACCTACTACGGCCAGCCGGGCGCCCTCAACGAGTCGATGTCCGACGTCTTCGGCTCGCTCATCAAGCAGTACACGCTCGGCCAGACCGCCGCCGAGGCCGACTGGCTGATCGGCGCCGGGCTCCTCGCGCCCAGCGTCTCCGGCAAGGCCCTGCGCTCCATGAAGGAGCCGGGCAGCGCGTACGACGACGACGTGCTCGGCAAGGACCCGCAGCCCGCGACCATGGACGACTACGTCCGCACCGGCCGCGACAACGGCGGCGTGCACATCAACTCCGGCATCCCCAACCACGCCTTCTACCTGGTGGCGACCGCCCTCGGCGGCCACGCCTGGGAGCGCGCGGGCCAGATCTGGTACGACGTCCTGACCGGCGGCGAGCTGAGCGACCGCGCGCTGTTCAACGACTTCGCCAAGCTGACCGTGAAGGCCGCGCGCGAGCGCTTCGGAGACGGCGGCGAGGAGCTCCAGGCCGTGTCGAAGGCCTGGGAGCAGGTCGGGGTGCGGATCCTGTGAGTCCGTACTAGACAGGGACCCATGCGTATTCAGGTGAGGCGCACGGGCGGGTTCGCGGGCATCGAGCGGCACAAGGAGGTCGACACCTCCGGGCGGCCCGATGCCCACGAATGGCAGGCCCTGGCCGAGAAGGCGCTCGCCGCCGGCCGGGGCACCCGCCCGATCGGCGTCCCGGACGGCTTCAGCTACGAGATCACCGTGGACGGCAGGACGGTGTACGCGGCCGATCCCCGGCTGACGGAAGAGCAGCGGAAACTGATCTCGAAGGTACTCAAAGAGGGCGCGTAACTGCTTGTTCACGCCTGCCCGTTGACTTCCCTACCCGCCGGTACCCATGATCCGGCGCATGGCGACTGAAGAGCATGCGATCCCCCGGTTCCCCGACGGTTTCCTGTGGGGCGTCTCGACCTCGGCCCATCAGATCGAGGGCGCGGCGGACGAGCGCGAGCGGTCCGTGTGGGACGCGTTCACGGCCGAGCCGGGCCGGGTGAAGGACGGCTCGACGGCGGCGGTGGCCTGCGACCACTACCACCGCTACCGCGAGGACGTGTCCCTCCTGGCGGGCCTCGGCGTGGACGCGTACCGCTTCTCGATCTCCTGGCCGCGGGTACGCTCCGAGGGCGGCCTCGACTTCTACGACCGTCTCGTGGACGAACTGGCCGCGGCGGGCGTCCGTCCGGTGCCGACGCTCTTCCACTGGGACCTGCCGGTGGCCCTCCAGGAGGAGGGCGGCTGGCTGAACCGGGACACCGCGTCCCGGTTCGCCGAGTACGTCTCCCTCGTCGCCGACCGCCTCGGCGACCGCGTCACCAAGTGGATCACCCTCAACGAGCCCGCGGAACACACCCTGTTCGGCCACGCGCTCGGCGCCCACGCCCCCGGCAAGCAGCTGATGTTCGACGCGCTGCCGGCTGCCCACCACCAGCTCCTGGGCCACGGCCTGGCCGTCCAGGCACTGCGCGCGTCCGGCGCCACGGACATCGGCATCGCCAACTCGCACGGCCCGACCTGGCCGGCCTCCCAGGAGCAACCCGACCTGGAGGCCGCGGACTTCTACGACCTGCTCCTGAACCGCCTGTTCGCCGAACCGGTCCTCCTGGGCGAATACCCCTCAGGACTGGGCGACTTGATGCCGGGAGACGTCGCGGCCGACCTCAAGGTCATCAGCGAACCGCTCGACTTCTACGGGGTCAACTACTACGCCCCGACCCGCGTGGGCGCCCCCCAGGGCGAGGACATCGAGTTCGGCGGTCTGACGATCCCCGCCGAACTCCCCTTCTCCGTCCAGGAGATCGAGGGCGTCCCGGTGACGGACTTCGGCTGGCCGGTGGTCCCGGAGGGCCTGACCGAGCTCCTCACCGGCATGCGCGAGCGCTACGGCGACCGCCTCCCGCCCGTGGTCATCACCGAGAACGGCTGCTCCTACGAGGGCGTCGACGACCAGGACCGGATCGCCTACCTGGACGGCCACGTCCGCGCCCTGCACCGGGCCATCGAGGCGGGGGTGGACGTCCGCGGGTACTTCGTGTGGTCGCTGATGGACAACTTCGAGTGGGCGGAGGGGTACGCGCGGCGCTTCGGCCTGGTGCACGTCGACTTCGAGACCCTGACCCGGACCCCGAAGGCGTCCTACGGCTGGTACCGGGACCTGCTCCGGGCCCAGAGGTGAGCACGGCCCTCACGGAGCCGGTCGAGCGGGTCGGCAGGGGCTGGACGGCGTCCCTCTCCCTCGCCAACGTGGCGATCTGGGTGGGCTGGTACGGCCCCCTCCAGATCCTGCTGGCCCGCCAGGCGGAGGACTTCGCGCCCGGCACCGGCATGTCGAAGGAGACGCTGCTGGCCTGGGTCACCGGCGTGGGCGCGGTGGTGTCGCTGGCGGCGAACCCGTTCTTCGGCGCGCTGTCGGACCGCACCACGGCCCGCTGGGGCCGCCGCAGCCCCTGGATCGTGGCCGGGGCGGCGGGCGGCGCGCTGTCGCTGCTGCTGCTCGCGGGCGCGGACGGGCTCTGGCTGATGACACTCGGCTGGTGCCTGGTCCAGCTGACCCTGAACGCGGCGTTCGCGGCGGTCACGGCGGCCGTCCCCGACCGGGTGCCGCGCCTCCAGCGGGGCGTGGTGGGCGGCTGGATCGGGGCGGCCCAGATCCTGGGCGCGGTCGTCGGCACGGGCCTCGCGACGGCGGCGGGCGGCATCGCGGCAGGCTATGCGGCGTGCGCGGTGTTCGCGGTGGCGGGTGTGCTGCCGTACGTACTGCGCCACCGCGACCTGGCACTGGCGCCCGAGGACCGACCGCCCTGGTCCTGGCGGTCGTTCGTCCGCGGGTTCTGGCTGAGCCCGCGCCGCCACCCCGACTTCGCCTGGGCCTGGCTGACCCGCTTCCTGATCAACCTCAGCAACGCGCTGGTGATCCTCTACCTCCTCTACTACCTGCGGGACCGCCTCCATCACGACGACCCCGAGCAGGGCGTACTGATCCTCACGGCGGTGGACAGCGTGGCCCTGCTCGCCACGGTCGTGGTCGGCGGCATCTGGTCGGACCGCGTGGGCCGCCGCAAGCCGTTCGTCCGCTGGTCAGGGATCCTGATGGCGGTGGCCACGGCCCTGCTGGCCGTCTGGCAGACCTGGCCGAGCGCGATCGTGGTGGCGGCGCTGCTCGGGGTGGGTCTGGGGGTGTTCATGTCGGTCGACTTCGCGTTGATGACGGACGTCCTGCCCAAGGCCGCGGACCGTGGCAAGGACTTGGGCGTCATCAACGTGGCGAACGCGCTCCCCCAGGTGGCCGCCCCCGCGTTGGCCGCGCCGATCGTCACCCACCTCGGCGGATACCGGGTGCTGTACGGGGTGGCGGCGGCGGTGGGTTTGGCGGGAGCGATACTGGTCGGCCGTATAAGGAGCGTCGACTAGAGGCTTTCAGGGGCGCGGGGCTGTGTCGATTTGCGGCTCCGCCGCGTGGGCGCGACCAGCCACAACGGCCCCGCAGATCACAACGCCCCGGCCTCCCGAGCCGCATAAACAGACGGATACCCCGGCCGAAACCCCAGCTCCCGCCGAATCCGCTCCGTAGACATGATCACCAGCCACGGATCCGGATCCACCCGCTCGTACAACTCCCCCGGAATCTCCACCCCGTTGAGCTGATGCAACTCCACCGCCGTCACCGGCGCGTCGTCGGCGATGTTGTAGACCCGCCCCGAGATCCCCGGCGCATGAAGCAGCCGCAGCAGCCCCTGAGCGACATCCGCGTGGTGCCCCATGTGCAACCGCTGGGCCGACGCCCAGTTCTTCGCCCACATCAGCGACTGCGCGAGATGCGGATCCCCTTCGCCGTACACGAAGGGAAGCCGGGCGACGCGCACATCCAGCCCCTCCAGCGCGAGCAACGCCCGCTCGGCCGCCGCCTTGGACTCCGGGTAGGCACCCCACATCGACCCGCCCGGGAGGGACTCGTCGTCCTCGGTGAGCGGCCGCCCCCGCCCGGTGCCGTACACCAGACCGGTGCTGACCTGCACGAACCGCCGAACGCCGGAGGCCGCCGCGGCACGGCCCAGCTCCACCGCCGCGTCCCGGTTGACGGCCCGTGCCTCCTCGTCCGGCACTCCACGGAAGGCCGCGGCGACGTTCACCACCGCGTCGGCCCCGGCGACCGCCTTGCCGAGCGCCTCGCTGTCCCGCAGATCTCCTACGACGACCTCGGCGCCGAGTTCCGCGAAGGGTTCGCCGCGCGAGGCGTCCCGTACGAGGACCCGCACCCGCTCCCCCGGCCGGGACTGCGCGATCAGCCTCGGCACGAAGCGCCGGCCGACCTGTCCTGTCGTACCTGTCACCAACGTCAGCATGTTGCTGCTCCTCTCGTCCGGACCAGCGTGGAACGGCCGCGCGGGCACCGGGAGAGACCTCTTGATCAGGGGATCGACAGTCCCTGGATAAGCCGGCCGACGTGCCGCACGCTGGAGGGGTGAACCGACCCGAACTCGCCGATTTCCTGCGCCGTGGCCGCGCCCGGCTGAACCCGTCCGACGTGGGCCTGACACCGGGCGCCCGGCGTCGCACACCGGGTCTGCGCCGGGAGGAGGTGGCGCAGCTGGCGGGGATGTCGGTGGACTACTACACGCGGCTGGAGCAGTCCCGTGGCCCGCGGCCGTCCCGTCAGATGCTGACGGCGCTGGCCCGGGCGCTGCGCCTGGCGGACGTGGAGCAGGACCATCTGTTCCACCTGGCCGGTGAGGAGCCGCCGCGCCGGGAGACGGCGTCGGCGCATGTCCGCCCGGGGCTGCTGCTGATCCTGGACCGGCTGCACGACACCCCGGCGCAGGTGGTGAACGACTGCGGGGAGGTGCTGGCGCAGAACGCGATGGCGAGGGCGCTGGTCGGTGACGTGATGTCCCGCCCGCGGCGCGAGCGCAATCTGACCCGGCTCTTCTTCCTGGACCCGAGCGCGCGCACGCTCTTCCCCGAGGAGGACCTGGCGGACCACGCGCGCACCCAGGTCGCCACGCTGCGCGCGGTGGCCGCGGCTCGCCCCGACGACCCGGAACCGACCGCCCTGGTCGCCGAACTCCGGTCGGCCAGCGCCGAGTTCGCCCGGCTGTGGGACGAGCACGAGGTGTCCCAGCGCAACAAGGCCACGAAACGCTTCGTGCACCCGGTGGTCGGCCTACTGGAGCTCGACTGCGAGGTCATGGTCAGCCACGAACACCACCACCTCCTGGTCGTCCACACGGCCCGCCCGGGCACGGACGCGTACGAGCGGTTGCAGTTGCTGCGGGTGGTGGGCCTGCAGGACCTGACCCCTCAGGGGACAGCCCCCTAGAACCCCAGCTTCCGCAACTGCCGCGGATCCCGCTGCCAGTCCTTCGCCACCTTCACGTGGAGGTCCAGGCTGCATCGACATGCGGCTACCGCCGCGCGGCCGCGACCCGCTGGTAGGACGACAAAGCGCCGACCTCCTTCAGGCGCTCGCACGCACGACTACCGCCACCAACCCCCGCTCAAAACCCCAGCTTCCGCAACTGCCGCGGATCCCGCTGCCAGTCCTTCGCCACCTTCACGTGCAGGTCCAGGAAGACCGGCGTGCCCAGAAGCGCCTCGATCTGCTTGCGGGACTTGATGCCGACCTCCTTCAGGCGCTTGCCCTTGGGGCCGATGATGATGCCCTTCTGGCTGGGGCGCTCGATGTAGACGAAGGCGTGGATGTCGAGGAGGGGCTTGTCGGCGGGGCGGTCCTCGCGGGGGAGCATCTCCTCGACGACCACCGCGATGGAGTGCGGGAGCTCGTCGCGGACGCCCTCGAGCGCCGCCTCGCGGATCAGCTCGGCGATCATCACCTGCTCGGGCTCGTCCGTGAGGTCGCCCTCGGGGTAGAGCGCCGGGCCCTCCGGCAGCAGCGGGACGATCAGGTCGGCCAGCAGACCCACCTGCTTGTCGCCGACCGCCGAGACCGGCACGATCTCCGCCCACTCGAAGCCCAGCTCCTTGCCCAGCTGGTCGATCGCGATGAGCTGCTCGGCGAGGGTCTTGGAGTCGACGAGGTCGGTCTTGGTGACGATCGCGATCTTCGGCGTCTTCTTGATCGACGCCAGCTCCTTCGCGATGAAGCGGTCACCGGGACCGAGCTTCTCGTTCGCCGGCAGGCAGAAGCCGATCACGTCGACCTCGGCCCACGTCGTACGCACCACGTCGTTCAGCCGCTCGCCCAGCAGCGTGCGCGGCTTGTGGAGCCCAGGCGTGTCGACCAGGATCAGCTGGGCGTCCTCCCGGTGCACGATCCCCCGCACCGTGTGCCGCGTGGTCTGCGGCTGGTTGGCGGTGATCGCCACCTTCTGGCCGACCAGAGCGTTCGTGAGGGTGGACTTGCCCGCGTTGGGGCGGCCCACGAAGCAGGCGAAGCCGGCGCGGTGGGCTGTCTGCGACGCGGGCGACGGCTCGGATGACTGACTACGAACGCTCATGCGGCCCATTCTCCCTGATCCACAGACGCCCGCCGCACGGTGAGGTCCCGGTAACCCGTACGCAATGAAACGTCACGGAAACATATACGTACGCAAGCAGAAATACACAGCGGTGACCCTCTGACGAGCCCCCACCCCGTTGGAGACCCCCATGCCCCTCGCCGCCGCACAAGCAGCAGCGCGCATCGACACCGGCGACACCGCCTGGCTGCTCGCCGCCACCGCCCTCGTCCTGCTGATGACCCCGGGCCTGGCCCTGTTCTACGGCGGCATGGTCCGCACGAAGAGCGTCCTCAACATGCTGATGATGAGCTTCGTGTCGATCGCCCTGGTCACGGTGGTGTGGCTGGTGGCCGGGTACTCCCTCGCGTTCGGTGAGGACACCTTCGCCGGGCTCATCGGCGGCCTCGACCACGCCGGCATGAGCGGCCTCGGCCCCGACAGTGTCCACGGCACCGTCCCCACCCTCCTCTTCGCGACCTTCCAGCTCACCTTCGCGATCATCACGGCGGCCCTGATCAGCGGCGCGATCGCGGACCGCGCGAAGTTCGCGGCATGGCTGGTGTTCGTCCCGGTCTGGGCGCTGCTCGTATACGTTCCCGTCGCGCACTGGGTGTGGGGCCCGGGCGGCTGGGTCCTGGACAGGCTCGGCGCCCTCGACTTCGCGGGCGGTCTGCCGGTCGAGATCACCTCCGGCGCCTCCGGTCTCGCCCTCGCGCTGGTCCTCGGCCCGCGTCTCGGCTTCAAGAAGGACGCCATGCGCCCGCACAACCTCCCCATGGTCATGCTCGGCGCCGGTCTCCTCTGGTTCGGCTGGTTCGGCTTCAACGCGGGCTCCGCGCTGGGCGCCAACGGACTGGCCGCGGCCGCCTTCCTCAACACCCTCGCCGCCGGCTGCACCGGCCTGCTCGGCTGGCTCTTCGTCGAGCAGAAGCGCGACGGCCACCCCACCACCCTGGGCGCGGCCTCCGGCGCGGTCGCGGGCCTGGTCGCGATCACCCCGTCCTGCGGCTCGGTCTCCCTCCTCGGCGCCCTCGTCGTCGGCCTCGCGGCCGGTGTCGTCTGCTCGTACGCGGTGGGCTGGAAGTTCAAGCTGAACTACGACGACTCGCTCGACGTCGTCGGTGTGCACCTGGTCGGCGGGATCATCGGCACCCTGCTGATCGGCGTCTTCGCGGAGAAGGCGATGACCGGGGGCGCCGAGGGCCTGCTGTACGGCGGCGGGCTCGCCCAGCTCGGCAGGCAGGCGGTGGCGGTGGCCGCCGTGGGGGCGTACGCCTTCGCCGTGACGTACGGCCTCGGCAAGCTGATCGACAGGACGATGGGCTTCCGGGCCGACGAGGAGCACGAGCACACCGGCCTGGACCTTACGGTGCACGCCGAGACGGCATACGATCACGGCGTCCTGGGCCACGGTGCCCCGGTCAGCGCGTCCACCGTCCCCTCCGCCCAGAAGGTCAAGACCCAGTGAAGCTCATCACCGCGATCGTCAAGCCGTACCGCCTCGACGAGGTCAAGACCGCGCTCCAGGAGATCGGCGTGCACGGCCTGACCGTGACCGAGGCCAGCGGCTACGGCCGTCAGCGCGGCCACACCGAGGTGTACCGCGGCGCCGAGTACCAGGTCGACCTGGTCCCCAAGGTCCGTATCGAGGTGGTCGTGGACGACGCCGACGCGGACACCGTCATCGACGCGATCGTCAAGGCGGCCCAGACGGGCAAGATCGGCGACGGCAAGGTGTGGGCGCTGCCGGTGGAGACGGTCGTACGGGTACGGACGGGCGAGCGCGGGCCGGACGCGCTCTGAGGGGGCTGCGCGCCCTACACCCACACCTCGTACGCCCGGCTGACCGTCGCCGGACTCGTCGCCTCGACGGAACACCCTCCCGCACAGCGCCCCGCGCCGAAGAAGGACGTCCTGGGCCGTGACTAGGCGACCGGTGTCCGTGCCCTGGGCTGCGGGTGGACGACCGGTGTCCGGGTCCGCCGTGACCTGACGAACAGCGTCACCCCCACGGCGGCCGCCGCCCCGAGCACCACCGCGACCAGCCACGGCAACGCGAAGAACCCCGCGCTCGCCGACTCCCGGGTGTCCTTCGCGGTCGCCGTCAACTTCACGTTCCCCCAGTCGAGTTGCGGCGCCCCGTCCCACGGCTCGCTCAGCCGCACCCGCTGGCCCGGCAGCAACTCTCCAGGGATACGGGCGAGTTCGCGGGAGAGCAGCGTACGCCCGAACAACCCCGTCGCCCGCAGCTCCACCTTCGGGTTCAGCGTCACGTTCCCGGTGTTGCGCAGGGTGTAGGAGACCGTCGCCCCGCTGTCCCCCAACCCCGGTACCAGCGGCTGGTGATGGCTGACGCGGACGTCCTCGACGGCGATCGCCGGCACGGTGGGCCCGCCGACCCGCAGGTAGATCCGCGCGGCGACGGCCCGCTGCACACCGAGCGCCACCGTGCCGTCGCCCTTGTCGACCCGTTCGTCCAGCGCCACCAACGCGCCGGGATGGTCGCCCGGTTCGGCGCCCTCCGGCACCGACAGCGTGAAGGGCACGGTGACCTTGCCGTGCGCGGGGACGGTCACCCGGGACTTCGCGGGTTTCGCCCAGGCCCCGACCCCGCGCTGCTTCTCCGCGACCGTGCGCACGGCGAAGCCGCCGTCGCGGGCGGTGTTGTACGCGTCGGCGGCGTAGAGCCGGAAACTCAGCGGCCGGTCCGTCTTGTTGGTGACGACCACCTTGTCGTCGATGCTCTGCCCGGGATCGGCGGAGAGGTAGAAGTAGGGCCGCGCCGCGATCTGGGAGGCGGCCGGGTACACCGACCAGCTGCCGTTGTCGGCGGCGTGCGCGGACACGGGCGCGGCGGCCAGGAACAGGCTCAGGAGGAGGACGTACAGCTTGCGCATGGGTGCGGACCCCCACAGACGGAGAGGGACGGACGGGCGGGTGCGGGCGCCCGTACGGTTCAGCTGAGCGTGAGGGTGAGAACGCCGGAGTACGAGCCGACCGGGGTGAACGCCGGTACGTTCAGCGAGAGTCCGGCGTCCACGGTGAACTCACCGCCGGTGAGCGCCGCGTTGGGGGTGGACGCGAGGGTCGCCCCCGAGGAACCGACCGCGCCGGCGGAACCGGCCTGGCAGGTGCTCGGGCTGCCCGCCTTGGTGGCGCAGGCAGGAGTCCAGCTCAGGGCACTGGCACCGATCTTGGCGCCGGGCCCGGTGAAGTCGGTGACCTTGCCGGTGAGGGACCAGCCGGCGGGCCCGCCGCGGAAGTCCTTGACCGTCACCTGGTTGAGGTTGCCGGTCGAGGCCCCGCCCTTGCCGTAGTCCACCGCCGAGAGGCTGACGGAGTCCCCGGCCTGGGACATGGACAGCGTGCCGGCCTTCACCGTGGTGGTGATCTTCTGGCTGCCGGCCGGGACGGGCGTGTCGTCGATGACGACGTACGCCTTGGGCCCGGCCCCCTTGGCGTCGCTCCACGCGCTGCCCTCGTACGCCACGATCCCGGTCGTCGTCTTGTCGTTGACGACCAGCGAGCCGCTGAAGGCGCCCGAGGAGTCGGCGGTCGCGGTGGCGGTGTCCGCGGTCTGGGCGCTGCCGGCCCGCCCGGCCAGGGTGACCGTGGCGCCCGGGGTGAACTTGCTGCCGGTGACGGTGACGCTGTCACCGGGCTTCCCGGAGGCCGAACCGAGGGTGATGTCCCGCTCGTTGACCGGGTTCGCGTCGGTCGCGGTGACCGTCTCGGAGACCGGGGCGGGCGGGGTGATCACCGTGCAGGGGGTGTCCAGTTCGAGGATGTAGCTGGTGTGGATGTTGTAGTCGCCGGGCGAGAGGGTGATCGCGCCGGGCGCGGTGACCTTGAAGGTGCCGGTCATGGAGAAGGACGGGAAGGCGCCGTTGCCGGGCACCGGGTCGTTCTTCTTGGGGCCCGCGACCGTCACGGCACCGGTCTGGGCGCCGCCGAGGGTGACCTTGCCGGTCGGGGTCATGATGTCGGCCGGAAGCGCGATGGCCGTGGGGTTGCTGGCGGCGGGCTTGACCACCGTGTAGGTCACGGTGACGGTGTCGCCCACTTTGGGGCTGGCGTTGTCGACCGTGATCCTGCCGGTGGTCGTGCCGTCGATCGGCGGGATGCCCGCGACGGCGGGCGGAATGCAGTGCGTGGCGAAGTCCACGTCGGTGGCGGCGCCGGCCGGACAGGCCAGTGCGCCACCCGCCGTGACCGCGAGCGCGGTCGCCCCGAGCAACGAAGCCCAGCGGCGTCTTCGGGTTGTCGAACCCATGGGAGTGCCCCCTCTCTTCTGCGCTCACTGGGGGCATTGATGTGTGGATCGCGTGAAAAGTCAATGGAGCCGCCGCAGAAACCTGACGACTCATCAGTTTCTGCGGCGGCCCGGGGAGTTGCTCAGTCGAACACGAACGGACCCGGCGACTGCGGCCCGGTCGCCGTGCATGTGACGGTGATGCCGAAGACGACGATCTGGAGCGAACCGCCGTACGCCTCCAGGCTGTCACCGGAGTTCACGGTGCCGCTGAGCGGGCCGACGGTGACGGGGTCGCCGGCCGCGATGGCCGGGTTCTCCGTGCCGGTGAACGTGGCGGTGCCGCCGTTGGCGTCCACCAGCGTGAGGGTCGAGGTGATCGAGTCCTCGGAGAGCGCGAGCGGGGCGTTGATCGCCGAGGTGACCGTGAGGGTGGCGGCGGTGCCGTCCTGGGTGGCGGTGAGGGTGGCCTGTCCGCTGCCGTAGATGCCGCAGTCCGCGTCGATGGTCGCGGTGTCGGGGGTGACGGCGAGTGCGGCGGGCGCGAACGCCAGCCCGGTGGCCGCGAGCGTGCCGACCACCAGTGCCGCACCGGTACTGATGCGTTTGCCGTTCATGGAATCCGGTTCCCTTCCCGTGGTGGGGACTGCCATGTGGGGATGGACGGGGGGTGCGTTCCGACGGACGGCCGGCCGGCACGGGCGTGGTGCGGGACGCCGCGGGCGAGCTGGAATCTGACGGTCCGTCGGAATTTCCGGTTCCATTGATGCGCGTGGGGCGAGGTACGGCAAGCGGGAAATCCGGCCAAGTGTTACCCGGGGTATCAGCCGGCGGTCACGGTGCTCCGTACGGTGCCGTCGGGCCCCGCCACCAGCACCGGGGTCCCCGGGCCGCCCAGGTCCCGGACCGCGGCGCGGTCCTCGTCGGAGGCCGATTCCGCGTCCGTCACCACGGCCGCCGCCTCCAGCGACTTCGCCCCCGACGCCACGGCCATCGCCACCGCCGTCCGCAAAGCACTCAGTTGCAACGAGGGAAGGGCCACGGTCCCGGCCACATACGTCCGCCCCGTCTCGTCCCGTACGGCCGCCCCCTCGGGCACGCCGTTCCGGGCCCGCGCCGAACGGGCCAGGGTCACGATCTTGCGGTCCTCGGGGTCAAGCGCACTGTTGTCGGTCATGACAGGAGCATACGAACCGGACCCCGCGTCATCCCGCCACGGGGTACATCGCCCCGCGCCGCCCCTCCGGGGAGGCCAGCCACTCCAGCTTGGCCGCGGTGTTCGCCTCGCTCAGCGGGGTGTGCAGGACGACGGTCAGATCGGGACGGGCCGGCACCTTCATCGCCGTGGACTCCACGCACAGCAGCCCGACCAGCGGATGGTCGAGCTCCTTGCGGATCACCCCGGCGTCCTCGATGTCCCGCCGCTCCCACAGCTCGGTGAACTCGGCGCTCGCCGCCATGACCCGGGCCAGCACCTCCTGGTACCCCTCGTCGTCCGGCCGCGCCGAGGAGGCCGCCCGGAACTGGGCGACGACCGTGCGCGCGTTCTGTTCCCAGCTGTGCGAACGCGACCGGTACAGCGGATCGGTGAAGAAGTCGACGAGACAGTTCTGGGTGTTCTCCGGCCGCATGCCCAGCACCCAGCCGGCCGCGTCGTTGTACAGCACGCAGTTGTAGTACGCGTCCATGATGTGCGCCGGATACGGCATCCAGGCGTCGATCAGCCGCCTGAGCCCCTCGCAGCCGTGGTCGGCGGCCGGTTCCGGCGCGGGCGGGTTCAGCCCGGCCAGCACGTACAGATGCCGCCGCTCGGCGTTGCTGAGCCGCAGCACCCGCCCGACGGAGTCCAGGACCTGCGGGGAGACGGAGATGTCCCGCCCCTGCTCCAGCCACTGGTACCAGGAGGCGCCGACCCCGGCGAGCACGGCGACCTCCTCCCGCCTGAGGCCCGGCGTGCGCCGCCGCGCCCCGCCGTCCGGCAGCCCCGCCTCGGCGGGCGAGACCCGGGCCCGCCGGCTCATCAGGAACTCGCGCAGCTCACGGTGCCGCTCACTCTTGGGTACGACCTCGGGCACGAACGCTTCCCCCTCGTTGCTGCCTGGTGGTGCCACCACCAGCACAACTTCCGGCTCCCCACGGCTATTCCGGCGGCCGCAGGCTCTTGCCCATGGCGATCGACACCACAAGCCCCACCACCGACCCGCTCGACACCCCCCGGCTGTCGACGCGCGACAAGCTCGTCCTGTTCGTCCTGTGCGCCGCCCAGTTCATGGTGGCGCTGGACTTCTCCGTCCTGAACGTCGCCCTGCCCGTACTCGGCGCGGACCTCGGCATGAGCCAGTCCGCCCTCCAGTGGGCGGTCACGGCCTTCGCGCTGCCGTCCGGCGGCTTCCTGCTCCTGTTCGGCCGCACCGGCGACCTGTACGGCCGCAGGAAACTCTTCCTGTCCGGTCTCGCCCTGTTCGGCGCGGCCTCGCTCCTCGCGACCTTCGCGTGGGACCCGGCGTCCTTCCTCGCCGGACGCGCGCTCCAGGGACTCGGCGCCGCGGCGATCGTGCCGACCGGCATGTCCCTGCTCACCACGACCTTCCCGGAGGGACCCGCCCGCGACCGCGCGCTGGGCATCTCCGGCACCCTGCTCTCGCTCGGCTTCACCGTCGGCATGGTGGCCGGCGGCACCCTCACCGACACCCTCGGCTGGCGCTCCACGATGGGCCTGCTCTCCCTGTTCGCCCTGATCGTGCTGCCGCTCGCCCCCGCCCTGCTCCCGGAGTCCCGCACCCCGGACCGCCCCCGCCTGGACATACCCGGCGCGATCACCGTCACCGGCGGTCTGCTCTCCCTGATCTACGCCCTGTCCACGGCCGCCGACCACGGCTTCGGCCGCCCCGACGTCGTCACCACCCTGATCGCGGGCCTGCTGCTCCTCGCCGCCTTCGTCAAGGTCGAGTCCCGCACCGCACAACCCCTGGTGTCCCTGCCCATGCTGCGCCGCCGCACGGTGGCGTGGGGCAACATCGGCGGTCTGGTCACCTTCTCGATGATGTCGACGGTCGTCTTCGCCCTGACCCTCTACCTCCAGGAGGTCCTGCACCTGTCCGCCTTCGAGACCGGCCTGGTCTTCGGCGTCCAGGGCGTCCTCTCGGCGGTGGCCGGCACCTACGCCCCGAAGGTCATCGGCCGCTTCGGCCCGCGCCGCACCCTCGTCGGCTCGCTCGTCGGCCAGGGCGCGCTGACCGCCGCCCTGCTCGCCCTGGACACCGGGACCTGGTCCGTCTGGCTCGCCACCGCCGCCGTCTCCCTGGCCAGCATGTGCCACCTGGGCGCGATCATCTCGTACGGCATCACGGTCACCTCCGGCGTCCCGGACGAGGAACAGGGCCTGGCCACCGGCCTGGTCACCTCGACCCAGCAGGTCGGCATCACCGTGGGCATCCCCCTGCTCGGCGTCCTCGCCACCACCTCCCCCACCCTGCTGACCGGAGTCCACACGGTCCTCGCCCTGGACACGACGATCGTGCTGGCGGCGGCGGTGCTGGTCGCGGTGGGACTGCGGGTGCGCTCAGGGGCGGTCGAGACGCAGCCGCTCGGCGCGCGGTAGACCGGCCACCACCAGGTCGTACGAGTCCTCCACGAGCTCCCGGACCAGACGGTCCGGGAGCTCACCGTCCACGGTGACGGTGTTCCAGTGGCGCTTGTTCATGTGGTAGCCGGGGATGATCAGCCCCGGGTGGTCGGTACGGAGCCGGATCGCGTCCTCCGGGTCGCACTTGAGGTTGACCGTCAGGGGGCGGTTGTCCAGCCAGCTCAGGGCGAACATCTTGCCGAGGACCTTGAAGACCGAGATCTCCGGGCTGAACGGGAAGTCCTCCACCGCCGCGTTGAACGACAGGCACAGGGCACGCAGTTCCTCGGGGGTCACTCGGACTCCTTCTCCGCCTCGGCGGGTTCGAGGGCGGCCACCGGCTCCACCAGCACCGTCACGATCTTGTTCCGGCGTCCGGCGGCGGCCTCCGCGGTGAGGCGCAACGACCGGCCGTCGGGCAGCTCGACGACGCTCGACGCCCCGGCGATGGGCACCCGGCCCAGCGCCTTCGCGAGCAGACCGCCCACGGTCTCCACGTCCTCGTCGTCGTACTCGTCCAGCCCGTACAGCTCGCCCAGGTCGGTGATGTCGAGGCGGGCGGTGACCCGGTGGCGGTCGTCGCCGAGGTCCTCCACCGGCGGGAGTTCACGGTCGTACTCGTCGGTGATCTCTCCGACGATCTCCTCGAGGATGTCCTCGATGGTGACGATGCCCGCGGTGCCGCCGTACTCGTCGATGACGACGGCCACGTGGTTGCGGTCCTGCTGCATCTCGCGCAGCAGGTCACCCGCGTTCTTGGTGTCCGGCACGAAGGCGGCGGGCCGCATGGCCGTCGAGACCAGCTCGGACTCGGCGTCCCGGCTGATGTGCGTCTTGCGGACCAGGTCCTTCAGGTACACGATCCCGACGATGTCGTCCTCGCTCTCCCCGGTCACGGGAATGCGCGAGAACCCGGAGCGGAGCGCGAGGGTGAGCGCCTGACGGATCGTCTTGTAGCGCTCGATGACGACGAGATCGGTGCGCGGCACCATGACCTCCCGCACCAGGGTGTCGCCCAGCTCGAAGACCGAGTGCACCATCCGGCGCTCGTCGTCCTCGATGAGGGACTCCTTCTCGGCGAGGTCGACCAGCGCGCGCAGCTCCGCCTCGGAGGCGAACGGGCCGCGGCGGAAGCCCTTGCCGGGGGTGAGCGCGTTGCCGATGAGGATCAGCAGCGACGGGATCGGGCCCATGATCCGGGCCAGCGGGAGCAGGATGTACGCGGCCGCGGTGGCCGTGTTGAGGGGATGCTGACGCCCGATGGTGCGCGGGGACACCCCGACGGCGACGTACGACACGAGCACCATCACCCCGATAGCGACCAGCAGGGCCCGGGTGGTGCCCGGGAACTCCTGGAGGCAGGCGTAGGTGACCAGGGCGGCCGCCGCCATCTCGCAGGCGACGCGCACCAGCAGCGCCACGTTGAGATACCGGGTCGGGTCGGCGGCGACCTGGGCGAGCTTGGCACTGCCCCGCCGCCCGTTCCGTACGGCTTCCTCGGCGCGGAAGCTGGAGACGCGCGCGAGGCCCGCCTCCGCGCAGGCGGCGAGCCACGCGACGACGACCAGGGCGATCGCGCCGGAGACGAGGGGCAGGCTCATGAGACGGTCGGCGCGGGGGACGGACCGGTCAGACCCTTCTCCTGCCTCCACCCGTCGACGATGGCCGCCTGGAGGCCGAACATCTCGGCCTTCTCGTCCGGCTCCTCGTGGTCGTAGCCGAGGAGGTGCAGCACGCCGTGGACGGTGAGGAGTTGGAGCTCCTCGTCCATGGAGTGCTGCGTCTCGGCCTCCTCGCCCTGCTTCTTGGCGACCTCGGGGCACAGCACGATGTCGCCGAGGAGACCCTGCGGGGGCTCGTCGTCGTCCTTGCTGGGCGGCCTGAGCTCGTCCATCGGGAAGGACATGACGTCGGTGGGCCCCGGCAGGTCCATCCACTGGATGTGCAGCTGCTCCATGGCATCTTCGTCCACGACGATCACCGAGAGCTCGGAGAGCGGGTGGATGCGCATCCGCGCGAGCGCGTAGCGGGCGATGTCGAGGATCGCCTGCTCGTCGACCTCGGTTCCGGACTCGTTGTTGACGTCGATCGACATGGTGCTGGCTTGTCTACTTCCGCTTGTTCCGGCCGCCCTTGTGGGTGCCGTTCTCCGTACCGTTCTCGGTGTCGTACTTCTCGTACGCGTCGACGATACGGCCGACCAGCTTGTGCCGTACGACGTCCTGGGACGACAGGCGGGAGAAGTGCACGTCCTCCACACCCTCCAGGATGTCCTGCACCTGCCGCAGCCCCGACTTGGTCCCGTTGGGCAGGTCGACCTGCGTCACGTCACCGGTGATGACGATCTTCGAGTCGAACCCGAGCCGGGTGAGGAACATCTTCATCTGCTCGGGCGAGGTGTTCTGTGCCTCGTCGAGAATGATGAAGGCGTCGTTCAACGTACGTCCACGCATGTACGCCAGCGGCGCGACCTCGATGGTGCCCGCGGCCATCAGGCGGGGGATCGAGTCCGGGTCCAGCATGTCGTGCAGGGCGTCGTACAGCGGGCGCAGGTACGGGTCGATCTTCTCGTAGAGGGTGCCGGGCAGGAAGCCCAGGCGCTCTCCCGCCTCCACCGCGGGGCGGGTCAGGATGATGCGGTTGACCTGCTTGGACTGGAGGGCCTGGACCGCCTTGGCCATGGCCAGGTAGGTCTTGCCGGTGCCCGCGGGGCCGATGCCGAAGACGATCGTGTGCTTGTCGATCGCGTCGACGTACCGCTTCTGGTTGAGGGTCTTGGGGCGGATGGTGCGGCCGCGCGAGGACAGGATGTTCTGTGTGAGCACCTCGGCCGGGGTCTCCTGGCCGTCGCTCGTCCCGTTCTCGCTCGCTCGCAGCATGGCGATCGAGCGTTCCACTGCGTCCTCCGTCATCGGCTGTCCGGTGCGGAGCACCAGCATCATCTCGTCGAACAGGCGCTGGACGAGGGCGACGTCCGCCGCCGCGCCGGTCGCGCTGATCTCGTTGCCCCGGACATGGATGTCGGCCGCCGGGAAGGCCTTCTCGATCACGCGCAGGAGCGAGTCGCCGGACCCCAGGACCGAGACCATGGGGTGCTGGGCGGGGACGGTGAACTGTGCTCTCGCCTGCCCCTGCGCGGGGCTGTGACCTGTGGGTGTCTGAGTCATGGGCCGGCGCTTAAGGCCTGCGGTTCCTCCTCGTCACGGCCGCATCGGAAGGCGGCCTCGCGGTTCCAAGGGTACGACGGTGCACTGACAACGCCGTAGGGCTTTTCGACGGTGAGGGCGCCCTCCTTGCCGCGGTGAGCCCTGCATGCTCCCCCCGCACCCCGGGGAAGAATGCGCTCGCTGCCACGCGTGTTCGAAGCCGGTCAGAAGGCCTGGTGTCTGTCAGAAGGCCAGGAGAAAGCGGGAAAACCGTGCTGTTGCGTCTGCCCACCTCCCTGCCCGAGGCACAGGAGTGTCTGACCGACGGGGCGATACCCGTCGGTGGCGCCACGCTGGTGTGGGCCGCCTGGCAACGCGACGGCTTCCCCGAGCAGGCCGTCTCGCTGCGGGAGGTGCCGGAGGCGAACGTCCTGGGCGCCGGGGAACTGGGCGCGGCGGTGCTGCTGCACCGGATCGACGAGCGGGTGCCGGAGGTGCTGCGCCGGGCCGCGTCCGGGATCGGCACGGGGGCCGTGCGGCGGACCGCCACGGTCGGCGGCAACGTCGTCGGCAGCACCCTGCGCTGTCTGCTGCCCGCAGCGCTCGTCCTGGACGCCCGCGCGCGGGTGCTGGCGGCGGAGGGGCCGTTCGAGACGGACCTCGCCGAGCTGCTCGCCAAGAAGCCGCTGCTGTTGAGCCTGCACTGGGACGAACCGCTGGTCAGCGGCTACCGCAAGGTGGCCGAGGCGCCGGGCGGTCCGCCGCCCCTGGTCGTCGCCACGGCGGTGGACGCGACCGGGGAGGGCGGCCGTGTCCTGCGCGTCGCCGTCCGCGACGGCTACGAGTTCCTCAGCGAGAGCGTGCCCTGCTCAGCGGGCGCGGACAGCGCGCTGGACGCGTTGGGCGGTACGACGATCGGGGCGCTGCCGACCGAGGCCCGCGAGGTGGTCAGGGACCAGGTGGCGGAGGTGCTGGAGCGAGCCGCGGGCCTCTGAACCCCGAGCTCACCCCGACCACCCGAACGGACCGCCCACCCCCGACCTCACGCCGACCTCCCGAACCCGATCGTCGGTACCGCCCTCCGAAGAGGCCAGGCCGGGCTCTCCTCCTCCGGGATCAGGCCGGCCAGGAAGGCGTAGCGGCTCAGGGCGGTCGGGTCCTGGGTGGTGACGGACTGGACCTTGCGCCACCAGGCGCCGATCTCGGACCAGCCCGGCGCGGACAGGGAGCCGCCGAACTCCTGGACGGAGAGCGCGGCGGTCAGTCCGGCGAAGGCGAGCCGGTCCGCCAGCGGCCAGCCCGCGAGGGTGCCGGTGACGAAGCCGGCCACGAACACGTCCCCGGCACCGGTCGGGTCCAGTGCCTCGACCTCGATGGCCGGGACCTCGGCGGTCTCCCCGGTCCGCCGGTCCACGGCGTACGCGCCCTCCGCGCCCAGGGTCACCACGGCCAGCGGCACGTGCTCGGTGAGGGCGTGCGCGGCCTCCCGGGGGCAGCCGGCGCCGGTGTAGCGCATGGCCTCCTCCGCGTTGGGCAGGAAGGCCTCGCAGTGCGCGAGGTCGGGCAGGCCGGCCAGGTCCCACGCCCCGCTGTCGTCCCAGCCGACGTCGGCGAAGATGCGGGTGCCCTCGCGGGCGGCCTGGGCGATCCAGGGGGCCCGTCTGCCCGGCTCCAGCGAGGCGACGGCCGCACGCGCGCGTGGCGGGCAGTCCGGTGCGGGCTCCTCCGGGGGCGGTTCGTGGCCGTGGGAGACCATGGTGCGCTCGCCCTCGTAGGCCATGGAGACGGTGACCGGTGAGTGCCAGCCGGGGACGGTGCGGGACGGCGAGAGGTCGATGCCCTCGCCCTGCTCCAGGGCGTCCCAGCAGTATTCGCCGTAGTGGTCGTCGCCGAAGGCCGCGGCCAGTGAGGTGCGCAGTCCGAGCCGCGCCAGGGCGGTCGCCATGTTCGCCACTCCGCCGGGGCTCGACCCCATGCCGCGGGCCCAGGACTCGGTCCCGCGCACCGGGGCGGAGCCGAGCCCGGTGAAGACGATGTCGAGGAAGACGGTGCCGGTGAGATAGACGTCCCAGGGCGGATCGCCGGCTGCGCGCACTGCGGCCAGGGGGTCGACCTGGGCCTTGTACGACGGTCCCTTCCCGTTGGACGCGATCACGGTGAGCTCCCTGCACGTGGTGCCGATCAGCCCAGTCTGCACCACGGCACCGACATCGGGCCGCCACCCACACCCGACCCGCCCGTCACGTCAGCGCGCGCCCCGGGGTGTCACCAGCGAGGCACCTCCGGCGTCACCCACCCCGGCTCGGCCACCCGCATCGCCGCCGCGTCGTCCCGCTCGCGCAGGGAGCCGTCGTCGTCCAGCCACCGCCGGTGCAGGAACTCCACCTTCTCCGGGTCGAGCTCGACTCCCAGTCCCGGCGCGTCGGAGACGGTCACGGAGCCGCCCTCGAAGACCAGCCGCTCGGTGAGCACGTCCTCCGACTGCCACGGGTAGTGCGAGTCGCAGGCGTGGTGGAGGTCGGGCACGGTGGAGGCGACCTGGGTCATCGCGGCGAGGCTGATCCCGAGGTGGGTGTTGGAGTGCATGGACACCCCCACCCCGAACGTCCGGCAGATCGCGGCGAGTTGCTGGGTGTTCCGCAGCCCGCCCCAGTAGTGGTGGTCGGAGAGCACCACCTGGACGGCGTCCCGCGCGAACGCCTCCTTGATCTCGGCGAAGGTGGTGACGCACATGTTGGTGGCCAGCGGCACCCCGGTCCCGGCGGACACCTCGGCCATCGCCGCCGTGCCCAGCGCGGGGTCCTCCAAGTACTCCAGGACGTCCCCGAGCTCCCGGGCGACCTTCAGCGAAGTCTCCACGCTCCACGCCCCGTTGGGGTCGAGCCGCAGCGGATGCCCCGGGAACGCCTCGGCGAGGGCGCGGATCGCCGCGATCTCCTCGTCCGGCGGGAACACCCCGCCCTTGAGCTTGAAGGACGTGAACCCGTACCGCTCGGTGAACAGCCGGGCCTGTGCGACGACCCCCGAGGGGTCGAGGGCCGCTCCCCAGTCGTCCTTCTCCGCGGTCACGCCCTCGGGGTGGGACGCCCACTTGTAGAACAGGTAGGCGCTGTACTCCACGGCGTCGCGCACCTTGCCGCCGAGCAGGGCGTGCACGGGCAGCCCTAGCGTCTTGCCGAGCGCGTCGAGGCAGGCCACCTCGAACCCGGAGACCACGGACAGCCGTAGTTTGTCGGCGGTCTGCACGCCCCGCAGCCCTCCGACGTCGACCTGCCCGGAGACCCGGGAGGAGTCGACGGCCACCTGGTCCGCGACCGTGAACAGCCCGTTCAGGTCGCTGACCTGGCGCCCGACCAGTTTCGCCGCGAACGGCCGTGCCAGTTCCAGGTACTTGGTGTCGCCGTACGTCTCCCCGACCCCGGTCACCCCGTCCGCGGTCTCGACCTCGACGATCAGCCGGGGCGTGTACGGCTGGTGCACGCCCTGCGTGTTCAGCAGCGGCGGGTCGGCGACGAGGATCGGGGTGAGGCGGACGTCGGTGATCGTCAAGTCCGCGGCAGGGGTGGCAGTGGGCGTGGCAGTGGGGGTCACAGCGCGGCTCCTACGAGGTCGAGGCCGATGGTCAGCAGCTGCCGGAGATCCGCGAGATCGGCGGCCGTCGGATCGGTGAGCGGCGCGCGCACCGGACCCACCGGGTGTCCCCGCAGCCGGGCCGCGGCCTTCACCAGCGACACGGCGTACCCGGGCACCCGGTCCCTGAGCTCGACGAGCGGGACGTAGAAGTCGCGCAGCAGCTTGTCGACCGTGCCGTCGTCGCCGTCGCGCAGGGCCGTGAAGAAGGCGTCGGCGATCTCGGGGGCGAAGGCGTGGACGGCCGAGGAGTAGGCGGGGACGCCGACGGTGGCGTAGGCGCGGGCCTGGATCTCGGCGGTGGCGGCGCCGTTGAAGAACAGGAAGTCCTCGGGGGCGGCGAGGGTGAGCCGCTGGAGCCGGTCGAGGTCGCTGTGGCCGTCCTTGAGCCCGATGACGCCGGGGATCCGGACGATCCGGCGGAACGCGTCCAGGCCGAAGGCGACCTGGCCGCGCTGGTAGGCGATGAGCGGCAGCCGGGTGCGGGCCGCGATCTGCTCCAGCTGGGCGACCAGGCCGTCCTGCGGGGCGGCGACGAGGTAGTGCGGGAGCACGAGCAGCGCGTCCGCGCCCGCGTCCTCCGCGATCCGGGCGAAACGGACGGCCTGCGCCCAGCCGTAGCCGATGCCGGCGACGACGGGCACCCGGCCACCGGCCTCCTCGACGGTGATGGTGACGACCTGGCGGTACTCGTCCTCGTCCAGCGAGAAGAACTCGCCGGTGCCGCAGGCGGGGAAGACCGCGCCGGGGGCGGTGGCGATCCGGGCCGCGACATGGGCGCGGAAGCCGTCCGGGTCGAGGGTGCCGTCGTCGTGGAAGCTCGTGAGCGGGAACGACAGCACACCGCGCGCCATGCCGTCCCGCAGCCGTCGGGCCGTGTCCGGGTCGAGGGTCACCCTCGCTCATCTCCCCATGTAGATGTCATCCACGTATGAGGATGGAGATTAGATAGGCGAACTGTTCTCGTCAATGGGTCGGTATCAGGTTTGGCGGGACGATTACGATCGGCCCATGTCAGAGACAGGTGGCGTCCGCGAGGTGAAGTCGGCGGCCCGCACGGTGGAGCTGCTCGAACTGCTGGCCGCGCGCGGCGACCGCCCGGCCCGGCTCCAGGAGCTCGCGGACGAGCTGGGCGTGCCCCGCAGTTCGATGTACGCGCTGCTCCAGACCCTGATCTCGCGCGGCTGGGTCCGCACGGACCTCACCGGCTCGCTCTACGGCATCGGCATCCACGCCCTGCTCACCGGCACCAGCTACCTGGACTCCGACCCGCGCGTGCGGGCCGTACGGCCGTATCTCGACGAGGCGTCCGAGGCGCTGGGCGAGACCATCCACATGGGCCGGCTCGACGGCCGGGACGTGGCGTACCTGGCGACGCGGGAGTCGCATGAGTACCTACGGACGATCAGCAGGGTGGGCCGTCGGCTGCCCGCGCACGTGGGCGCGCTCGGCAAGGCGCTGCTGGCCGAGTGGCCCGACGAACGGCTCCCCGAGGGGCCGTACGAGGCACTCACCCCGAACTCCCACACCACCCGCGAGTCCCTGCTGGCCGACCTCGCCGAGGTCCGGGCGCGGGGTTACGCGATCGACCGCGAGGAGGGCGTCCCCGGCATCGTCGGCTTCGGGTTCTGCCTGCGCTACGACTCCCCCGCCCAGGACGCCATCAGCTGCTCGGTACCGGTCGCCCGTCTGACGCCGGAGCACGAACAGCAGATCGTCACGGTGATGCGGGAGATCAGGGGCAAGATCGAGGCGACGGCACCGGGCGCGGGAGGCGCCCCGAACTGGCGCTAGACGCACCGGAAAAGGCGCTATTCTACCCGGCGTCTTCCACCCCAAACGGAACGTGATCCAGATCACGCCACCCGGGCTGTTTCCGCAACCGCGTGCTTGATACAAATTCCTCGCGCGTTCCTGTCCGTCGACGGCCTGCGCCATCCCCCCTCTTTTTGAGCCGCTTTCGCATGCCCTGGGAACGCCCGTGTTCGCCCGTCGCTCCACCCTGCCCTGGCCCCTCATTGCCCTCTTCACGGCCGGGTACCTCGCCCCCTACCTCCTCCCGACCACCGTCGGCAGGCTCGACTCGGGGCTCCCGCTCACCGCCACCGAGGCCGGCGCCGTTGGCAGTGCCCTGCTGCTGAGTTCGGCGGCGGCGGGCTTCCTGCTTGCCGCCCGCGTGGACCGTCTCGGCCCCCGCACCCTGGCCCGCGTCGGCCTCACCCTGGCCGTCCTCGGCTACGGCGGAGCCGCCCTCGCCCACGCCGTCCCGGCCGTCGTCGCGGGCGCCCTGATCGGCGGCTTCGGATCCGGTACGGCGACGGCGGTGGCCGCCACCGGCATCGCCGCCCAACCCGACCCGCACCGCACCACCACGGCCGGCCTCCTGGGCGTCTCCGCCCTCGCGGGCGCCGTCTACCTGACCGTCCCGCACCTGGGCCAGGGCCACGGCCAGCCCCTGGCGGCGATCGCCCTCACCGCCCTGCTGGTCTGGCCCCTGACGGGCCGTCTCCCCCTCGCCACGGCCCCCGCCCGCAACCGGGACACGGCGACCGCACCGCTCCCCCACCTCCGCGCCGGCCTCCTCCTGGCCGCGACCCTCCCCTGCTGGTCGCTCGCCCAGAACGCCCTCTGGGGCGTCAGCGGCCGCATCGGACTCACCCAGGCGCACCTCTCCGAGGCCACGGTCGGCGCGGTCTTCGCGATCGCCCTCGGCGCGGGCCTGCTGGGCGTCGTCGGCGCGGGCGCGCTGGGCCCCCGCCTCGGCCGCGCCCTCCCCATCGGCGGCGGCACGGTCCTCATCGCCGCCTGCATCACCCTCAGCGCCTCGGCGACCGACCTCACGACCTTCGCGACCGGCGAGATCGCGTGGAACACCCTCTACCCGATCGTCCTGTCGTACGTCATAGGCCTGGCCGCCTCCCTTGACCCCCGAGGCCGCTGGGCGGTCCTGGTCGGCTCGGCATCATCCCTGGGCACGGCTGCCGGCCCCCTGACAGGCAGCCTCCTCGCATCCGAGGCCGGCTTCCCCGTGATGGGCACGGTCCTGGCAGCGGGCCTGCTGCTGATCGCGGTCCCGATGACGGCGGTGGCGCTGGGCGCGGGCAGGCGGCAACTCCCGGTCGTGGAGATCCAGGTGGAAACCCAGGCCTACGACAAGGCAACGGCTGCCTGAGGGCCTTTTGCTTTTAGGGGCGCGGGGAACTGCGCGACAAGCCACGAAGCACCCGCACCCGACAACGCACCTCAGAACTCGTAAGCATCAACTTCCGCAAGATACCGAGCCCGCAGCTCCTCATCGTGCTCCAAGAAGGCCGCGAGGAAGGAGTTGCGGGCAAGCTCCCGCAACCGCTCCTCCCCCAACCCCAACTTCACCCGCACCGCCTCGAAGTTGTCCCCCGCGTACCCCCCGAAATACGCCGGGTCATCAGAGTTCACCGTGCACAGAAGCCCCGCATCCAGCATCGCCGGCAACGGATGATCCCCCAGCACATCAACCGTCCGAAGCCGCACGTTGGACAAGGGGCACAACGTCAGCGGCACCCGATCCCGCACCAGACGAGCCACCAGCTCCGGCGACTCCACACACCGCAACCCGTGGTCGACCCGCTCCACCCCGAGCACATCCAGCGCCTCGACGATGTACTCCGGCGGCCCCTCCTCCCCGGCGTGAGCCACCCGCCGCAGTCCCAGCGCGGCGGCGGCCTCGTACACCTCACGGAACTTCACCGGCGGATGCCCCACCTCGGCGGAGTCGAGCCCGACCCCCACGATCCGGTCGAGATACGGCTTCGCGGCCTCGAGCGTCTCCATCGCCGACTCCGCGGACTCGTCCCGCAGGAAGCACATGATCAGCTGGGTGGTGACACCGTGGTTCTCCGCACTGCGGCCCAGCGCCCGCCACAGCCCCTCCACCACGGTCCCCATCTCCACACCCCGCACGGCATGCGCCTGCGGGTCGAAGAAGATCTCCGCGTGCCGCACCCCCTGCGCCGCGGCCCGGGCGAGATACGCGTTCGCCAGGTCCTCGAAGTCCCGCTCGGTGCGCAGGACGGCCATGAGCTCGTAGTACAGGTTCAGAAAGGACTGGAGGTCCTCGAAGTCGTACGCCTTGCGGAGCTCGTCCGTGGAGGCGTACGGCAGCTCGACGCCGTTGCGCGCGGCCAGCTCGAACGCCAGCTCCGGCTCCAGGGTGCCTTCGATGTGCAGGTGCAGTTCAGCTTTGGGGAGGGACATCAAAGCATCGTACGGCTGCTCTATCGCCGTTTCGGAACCGGCACCCGCAGCAGGTCATGGGCCACGGTCAGCTCGCCCTCGTACCCGGCAGCCCGGGCCTGCCGCTCGAACTCGTCCGGGTCGGAGTAGCGCTGGCTGAAGTGGGTGAGCACGAGATGCCGTACGCCGGCATCGCGAGCGACCCGCGCCGCCTGACCGGCGGTCAGGTGACCGTGCTCCACGGCGAGTTGCTCGTCCTCGTCGAGGAACGTCGACTCGATGACGAGCATGTCGACGCCGTCCGCGAGGGCGTGGACGCCGTCGCAGAGGCGGGTGTCCATGACGAACGCGAACCGCTGGCCCCGGCGGACCTCGCTGATGTCGTCGAGCGAGACGCCGTTCAGCGTGCCCTCGCGCTGGATCCGGCCGACGTCGGGTCCCTTGATGCCGTGCGCGGCGAGCCGGTCGGGGAGCATGCGGCGGCCGTCGGGTTCGGTCAGGAGGTAGCCGTAGGACTCGACGGGGTGGGAGAGCCTGCGGGCCTCCAGGGTGTAGCCGCCGGTCCGGGCGATCACCCCGTCCTCGGCGACCGGTGCCTCGGTCAGCCGGACCGTCTCGCGGTAGGCCGTCGCGTACCGCAACCGGTCGAAGAAGCGCTGTCCGGACTTGGGGTAGTGGGCGGTGACCTCGTGCGGGACCCGGTCGAGGTTGATGCGCTGGATCACGCCCGCGAGGCCGAGGGAGTGGTCGCCGTGGAAGTGGGTGACGCAGATCCGGTTCAGGTCGTGGGCGGCGACCCCGGCGCGCAGCATCTGGCGCTGGGTGCCCTCGCCGGGGTCGAAGAGGAGTCCCTCGCCGTCCCAGCGCAGCAGGTAGCCGTTGTGGTTGCGGTGCCGGGTGGGGACCTGGCTGGCGGTGCCGAGGACGACCAACTCACGTACGGACAAGGCGGATCACCCGGGGGGCCACTGGAGGCCGCGGCCGCCGATCACATGGGCGTGGGCGTGCCAGACGGTCTGGCCCGCGCCGCTGCCGGTGTTGAAGACGGTCCGGTAGCTCTCCAGCTTCTCGTCCTCCGCGACGGCCTGGGTCTCGCGCAGCACGTCGGCGGCGAGCTCCGGGGCCCCGGTCGCCAGGGCGGCGGCGTTCTCCCAGTGGGCCTTGGGGATCACGAGGACATGGGTGGGGGCCTGGGGGTTGATGTCCCGGAAGGCGACGGTCGTCGCGGTCTCCCGGACGATCGTCGCCGGGATCTGGCCCGCCACGATCTTGCAGAACAGGCAGTCGTCCTGGGGTTCCCCAGCCATGTCGTTCCTTTCGTCGCGGGCCTGAGGCATCTTAACGAGGCGTCGCCGGTGGAGTCTTCGCAGGACTGGCCTCCAGGGACTCCAAAGCGATCCGCACCGCCTCGTCGAGCTGGGCGTCCCGGCCCGCCGCGTAGTCCTGGGGCCGTTGCAGCACCTCCACGTCGGGGTCGACGCCGTGGTTCTCGACGCCCCACTCGTAGCCCTCCAGCCAGAACGCGTACTTCGGCTGGGTGATCAGCGTGCCGTCGACCAGGCGGTAGCGGCTGTCGATGCCGATGACACCGCCCCAGGTGCGGGTGCCGACCACCGGGCCGATGCCCAGCGCCTTGATCGCCGCGTTGACGATGTCACCGTCCGAGCCGGAGAACTCGTTCGCCACCGCGACGACCGGCCCCCTGGGCGCGTCCCACGGGTAGCTGTACGGCCGCATCCCGCGCGGTACCGCCCAGCCGACGATTTTGCGGGCCAGCTTCTCGACGACCAGCTGGGAGGTGTGGCCGCCGCGGTTCTCGCGGACGTCCACCACGAGGCCCTCGCGGGCCACCTCCACCCGCAGGTCGCGGTGGATCTGGGCCCAGCCCGGGGCCTGCATGTCCGGGACGTGCAGGTAGCCCAGCCGTCCGCCCGACTTCTCGTGGACGTAGGCGCGGCGGTCGGCGACCCAAGCGTGGTAGCGCAGCGGCTCCTCGTCGGCGATCGGTACGACGACGGCGTGCCGCAGTTCGCCGCCGCCGGACGGGGAGATGGTCAGCTCGACCGGCTTGTCGGCCGTACCGACGAGGAGCGGGCCGGGCCCGGTGACCGGGTCGACCGGGTGGCCGCCGACCGCGACGATCGCGTCCCCGGCACGGACCGCGACACCGGGTGCGGCCAGCGGGGAGCGGGCGTGGGGGTCGGAGGTCTCGGTCGGCAGGATGCGGTCGATGCGCCACAGCGCCGATCCCCGCGGACCGTCCTCGTGGCGGGAGATGTCGGCGCCGAGGAGCCCCTGCCGGAGCCCGTGCCCGTGCCCGCCGCGCGGGGTGACGTAGGCGTGCGAGGTGCCGAGTTCGCCGTGCACCTCCCACAGGAGGTCGACGAGGTCGTCGTGGGTGGCCAGGCGGTCCAGGACAGGGCGGTAGCGGTCGAGGACGCCGTCCCAGTCGACACCGCTCATGTCGGGCCGCCAGAACTGGTCCCGCATGATGCGGCCGGTCTCGTCGTACATCTGCCGCCACTCGGCCGACGGGTCGACGGTCTGGCGGATCCGGCCCAGGTCGACGCTGATGTTGGTGTCGCTGTCGTCGTCGTTCGAGGCACGGCGGTCGCTCGGTACGACCTTCAGGCGGCCGTCGGTCCACAGCAGCACCCGCTTGCCGTCGCCGCTGACGGCGAAGTGGTCGGCGTCGCCGGCGAGGTGCTCCAGGCGCTGCTGGGCGAGGTCGTAGCGCTGGAGGTCGGTCTTGGGGTCGGGGTCGTCCGGGGTGGCCCGGGAGGAGCCGAGGACGCCCTGGACGGGGTGGCGCAGCCACAGCACGCCGTCCTTGGCCGCGCGCAGGTTGGAGTAGCGGCCGGCCTCCACCGGGAAGGGCACGATCCGGTCGGCGAGGCCCTCCAGGTCGACGCGGGTGGTCGGGGTGCCCTCGCTGTCGGGGGTCTCGTCCTTGTCGGGGGTCTCGAAGGGGCGGCCGTGGCGCTGCGGTCCGAACGGGGACGGGGTGGTCGCGGCGAGGGTGATCAGGTGCGGGCGGTCGCCGACCACGAAGGCGAGGTCGAAGACGTGCTCGTCGTAGACCGGGTCGAAGGAGCGGTTGGACAGGAACGCCAGGTGCTTGCCGTCGAGGGTGAAGGCGGGGGCGTAGTCCTGGAAGCGGAGCGGGGTCGCCTCGGTGACCGAGAGGTCGGTGGTGTTGGCGAGGCGGAGCTGGGCGAGCGGGCCGGGGCCGGGGTGCGACCAGGCGAGCCAGGCCGAGTCGGGCGAGAAGGTCAGGCCGCGGACGTCGCCGTCCTCGCTGCGGTCGACCTCGCGGACCTCGCCGGTCTCCCGTTCGACGAGCAGGACGCGGCCGTCGTGCGCGGCGACGGCGGCCCGGCTGCCGTCGGGGGCCATCGCGAGGCCGAGGACCCGGCCGAGCTGTCCGGCGGCGAGGCGGCGCGGGGTGGCGCCGGGGGCGAGTCCGGTGGCGGGCGCGAACTCCAGGGCGTCGTCGCCCTCGGCGTCCGTCACCCACACCACCCACTCCTCGCCCTCCGTGCGGAAGGTGCGCGGCAGCCGGGCCCGGACTCCGGGTTCGACGGCGAGGGCGCGGGCCGGTCCGGCGCGGTGGGTGACCCAGTGGACGGCTCCGCGGACGGCGACCGCGCTGCCGCGACCGGTGTGGTCGGGGGCGGCCGAGCCGAACCAGTGGGCGGCGTTGACCGGGAACGGCTGCCGGTCGGCGCGCTGGCCGCCGAGCCGGACCTCCAGACGGCGCGGTTCGGCGCCGTCGAGGTCGTCGAGGATCCACAGCTCACCGGCGGAGGAGTAGACGACCCGGGTGCCGTCTCCGGCGGCGTGCCGGGCGTAGTAGCCGTCGAGCGGGGTGTGGCGGCGCAGGTCGGAGCCGTCGGCGAGGGAGGAGTAGAGGGCGCCGGTGCCTTCGTGGTCGGAGAGGAAGGCGATCCGGTCGCCGGCCCACACCGGGTACTCAAGGTTTCCGTCCAAATCCTCGTGCAGCCGTACGAACTCGCCGTCGCCCTCGCGGTCGATCCACAGCTTGCCCGCCGTACCGCCCCGGTAGCGCTTCCACCACGCGGCCTCGCGGCCCATGGGAGCGGACAGCAGCACGGTCGCGGGGCCGTGGGCGACATGGCCGACGGGCCCGTAGGGCAGGGTGGTGCCGGGGCCGCCGTCGAGCGGGACGGTGTGCGCCCAGCTGCGGCGCAGGCTGGCCTGGCCGTGGGTGGTGATCGCGAGAACCTCGCCCTCGGGGGTCCAGCCGCGCACCTGGGTGCGGGAACTGCCCCAGTGGGTCAGCCGCTTGGACGGGCCGCCGTCGACCGGGGCGATGTGCACCTCGGGGGCTCCGTCGCGGGTGGAGGTCCAGGCGACGGTGGTTCCGTCGGGCGAGATGCGGGGGTGGGTGACGGGGACGTTGTCCGCGCTGACCCGCCAGGCGCGCCCGCCGTCGAGCGGCGCGAGCCACACGTCGTCCTCGGCGGTGAAGGCCACCAAGTCGCCCTGCAGATGCGGAAACCGGAGATATGCAGACGTCGCAGGCTGTGTCACCCGATCACCCTATGCACGCGCGGTCGCCGTGCACAGGGGTTTCGATCACTTGCCGTCGGGCCAGCACTGCGGGTCCCGCTGGCACCAGATGGTCTTCGTGACGGTCACGGTGACCGTGGGGCCGGGCTGCCGGGGGTTGTTGACGGGCGGGGTCGGGGTGGCAGTGCAGTCCCCGAGCCCGCTCACCCGGAACCACTGCTTCCCGCCCACGGTGGCGGTCAGGTCCCCGCGCACACACGCGCCGCTGACGGTCCGGGTCACCTTCCCCTTGACGGTGATGTCCTTGCCGTCCCGCGTCTTGCCGTCGCAGTCGACCGTGGCAACGGCATTCGCACTGGCACTCGGCGTCCGGCCACCGTCGTACGAGGCCGTACAGGTCAGCCAACTCACGTCGGCCTTCTGCCGGTCGAGCTCCTTGGTGACCAACTGGTCAGTGGTGTACGACACGGTCGCGGAACTGACCACCCCGGTCGGATCACAGGCGGAGAGCCCGCCCACGGCCAGCACGGCCACCCCGACCACACCCGCCACTCGCACCCCGCGCGGCCGACGCCAGTCCCGCCTCAACGCCACCATGGAGGGCAGCCTGCCACTGCGCACCGTCCGGCGGTAGGGCGCATACGGTCATTGGGCGCGCCGGTTGCGAGTGCCCCCGCGCCGACGGAAAGGACCGTCAGCCGCGCAGCAGCAGCCACTCCTGCAACTCCACCAGGTTGCCCTCCGGGTCCTTGAGGTGGGCTACGCGCATACGGTCCGTCATGGGGGCGGGGCCGTGCAGGAGGGTGGCGCCGCGGGAGGCGATCTGCTCGCAGTAGGTGTCCAGGTCGTCGACGCGGAGCACGACCAGGGAGCGGTGGCCGGTGGCCGTGCCGCCCAGTTCGTCCAGGACCGCGGCCATCATCGAGCGGTCCTGGAGCGCGATGCCGGCCGAACCGGTGGCGGGGCTGAACTTCTCGTAGGGCCCGTCCGCCGCCCCCGACTGGGGCTTGAGGCCGAGGACCTCGGCGTAGAAGCGGTAGCAGGCGGCGAAGTCGCTGACGAGCAGGCGTACTTGGGCGAGTTCCACGGGCGTTCTCCCAGGGGTCAGGACCAGCGGCCGGTGCGGCCGAGGAGCAGGGCGGTCGCCGCGGTCCCGGCGGTGGAGGTCCGCAGCACGGTCGGCCCGAGGACGTAGGCCCGCGCCCCGGCCTCCTCGAAGAGCGCCAACTCGTCCTTGGCCACGCCCCCTTCGGGCCCGACGACCAGCACGATCTCACCCTCGGCGGGCAGTTCGGCGGTGGCCAGGGGCTCACTGCCGCGCTCGAAGTCGGAGTGCAGTACCGCGGCGAAGTCGGCTTTGGCGAGAAGTGCGGCAACCTGCTTGGTGCTCGCCGCGTCCGCGACCTCCGGGAACCGGACCCGCCGGGACTGCTTGCCGGCCTCGCGGGCGGTGGCCCGCCACTTGCCGAGCGCCTTCAGACCCCGGTCGCCCCGCCACTGGGTGATGCAACGGGCCGCCTGCCACGGCACGATCGCGTCGACGCCGACCTCGGTCATGGTCTCCACGGCGAGTTCACCGCGGTCCCCCTTGGGCAGGGCCTGCACGACGGTGATCCGGGGGGCGGGCTCCGGCTCCTCGGCGACGGCGGCCCACCGGACGACCAGCCGGTCCTTGCCCTCGGCGGCGACCACCTCGCACACGGCGTAGCGCCCGGCGCCGTCGGTGAGGACGACCTCCTCGCCGGGCTGGAGCCGCTTCACGGAGACGGCGTGCCGGCCCTCGGGCCCGTCGAGGACGTACTGTCCGCCGCCGCCCGTGTCGAAGTGCTCGACCACGAACACCGGAGCGGTCATCGCAGGCCTCCCTTGGCCGACAACGCTGTCTGGGCGTCCGCGAGTTCGGCCGCGAGTATCTCCACGAGCTGCCCCGCGGGCAGGTCGCGGGCCATGCGGTGGCCCTGCCCCGCCCACAGCGCCATGCCCTGCGGGTCCTTGGCCTTGGCGGCGGCCTTGCGCAGCGGCGCGGTGAGGTGGTGGACCTCGGGGTAGGCGGCGGGCGCGTAGGGGCCGTGCTCGCGCAGGAAGC
The DNA here is from genome assembly GCF_058382285.1 of Streptomyces sp. LS-MS-L19. NCBI lineage: Bacteria > Bacillati > Actinomycetota > Actinomycetes > Kitasatosporales > Streptomycetaceae > Streptomyces > Streptomyces sp. LS-MS-L19. Next base: position 3,266,163 of record NZ_JBYCLL010000001.1, read on the forward strand.
GGTTGACCAGTCCGCGGGCGGGGCGGCCGGAGAAGGCGCGGGTCAACTCGGTGCGGACGTAGAGGGGGTTGGTCAGCGCCTGCTTGTGCACGTCGGGGGCGCCGGACTCGTGGGTGGCGAGGAACGCCGTGCCGAGCTGGGCCGCGCTCGCGCCCGCGGCGAGGACGGCGGCGATCTGGCTGCCGCGCATGATGCCGCCGGCGGCGACGATCGGGATGGTCACGGTCTCGCGGATCTGCGCGACCAGGGACAGCAGTCCGAGCCCGGAGCCGTCCTGCTCGGGGATGTCCCGGTGGGTGCCCTGGTGACCGCCGGCCTCCACGCCCTGCGCGATCACGGCGTCGGCGCCCGCGTACTGGACGGCGAGGGCCTCTTCCGGGGTGGTCGCGGTGACCAGGGTGAAAGTGCCGGCCCGGCGCAGCGACTCCAGGGCCTCGGCGCTCGGGATGCCGAAGTGGAAGGAGGCCACGGGGACCGGGTTGTCGAGGAGTACGGCGAGCTTGGCGTCGTAGCCGTCGTCCCGTCCGCTGTCGGGATCGCCGAGCTCGGTGTCGTACCAGCCGGCCTCACCGGCCAGCTGGTGGGCGTACACCTCGACGGCGGCGGGGTCGGCATACTCGGGCTGCGGCATGAAGAGGTTGACGCCGAAGGGGCGCTGGGTGAGCCCGCGCAGCTGCTTGATGTCCTGGTACATCCCGTCGGCCGTCTTGTACCCGGCGGCCAGGAACCCGAGCCCGCCCGCATCGGACACGGCGGCGGCGAGCTGCGGCACGGAGACGCCACCCGCCATGGGGGCCTGCACGATCGGATGAGGGAAGAGATCGGTCAGTGCGGAGGACATGACGGCATGTTGTCACGTCCTCCGAACAAGTCCGAATCCGACCTTCACACCACTCACGTACGCCCGTTGAACGCGTCCTTCAACCGCGAGAACAACCCTTGCTGCCCCGGCTGGAACTGCCCCGTAGGCCGTTCCTCGCCGCGCAGCTTGGCCAGCTCGCGCAGCAGGCGTTCCTGCTCCGGGTCCAGCTTGGTCGGGGTCTGGACCTCGACGTGGACGATGAGGTCGCCCCGGCCGCCGCCGCGCAGGTGCGTGACACCCCGGCCGTGCAGCGGGATCGACTGGCCGGACTGGGTGCCGGGCCGGATGTCGACCTCCTCCAGGCCGTCCAGCGTCTCCAGCGGCACCTTCGTGCCGAGCGACGCCGCGGTCATCGGGATGGTGACCGTGCAGTGCAGGTCGTCGCCGCGCCGCTGGAACATCGCGTGCGGCAGCTCGTGGATCTCGACGTAGAGGTCACCGGCGGGACCGCCACCGGGACCGACCTCGCCCTCGCCCGCGAGCTGGATCCGCGTGCCGTTGTCCACGCCGGCCGGGATCTTCACGGTGAGCGTGCGGCGCGAGCGGACCCGGCCGTCGCCCGCGCACTCCGGGCACGGGGTCGGGACGACGGTGCCGAAGCCCTGGCACTGCGGGCAGGGGCGCGAGGTCATGACCTGGCCCAGGAAGGACCGCGTCACCTGCGACACCTCACCGCGACCGCGGCACATGTCACACGTCTGCGCGGAGGTCCCCGGCGCGGCACCCTCACCGCTACAGGTGGTGCAGACGATCGCCGTGTCGACCTGGATGTCCTTCGTGGTGCCGAAGGCCGCCTCGTCGAGCTCGATCTCCAGACGGATCATCGCGTCCTGGCCGCGCCGGGTCCGCGAGCGCGGACCCCGCTGCGAGGCCGTACCGAAGAACGCGTCCATGATGTCCGAGAAGTTCCCGAACCCACCGGCGCCGAAGCCGCCCGCGCCACCGCCGCCGGCCTGCGAGAGCGGGTCGCCGCCGAGGTCGTAGACCTGCTTCTTCTGCGGGTCCGACAGCACCTCGTAGGCGGCGTTGATCTCCTTGAACCGCTCCTGGGTCTTCGGATCCGGGTTGACGTCCGGGTGCAGCTCGCGCGCGAGCCGGCGGAACGCCTTCTTGATCTCATCCTGCGACGCGTCGCGGCGCACGCCGAGAACGGCGTAGTAGTCCGTGGCCACTTACGACTCCGCCAGGATCTGTCCGACGTACCGTGCCACTGCGCGTACCGCTCCCATCGTTCCCGGGTAATCCATGCGGGTCGGTCCGACCACGCCGAGCTTGGCGACTGCCTCGCCGCCCGAACCGTAGCCGACCGACACCACCGAAGTGGAGTTGAGTCCCTCGTAGGCGTTCTCATGACCGATACGGACGGTCATGCCCGAATCCCCGGCCTCGCCAAGGAGTTTGAGGAGGACGACCTGCTCCTCCAGTGCCTCCAGGACGGGCCGGATGGTGAGGGGAAAGTCATGTCCGAAGCGGGTGAGATTGGCGGTGCCGCCGATCATCAGCCGCTCCTCGTTCTCCTCGACGAGTGTCTCCAGGAGAGTGGAGAGCACTGTCGCGACCGTACCCCGATCCTCGACGTCGAAGCCCTCGGGCAGGTCCTCGACCAGCCTCGGCACATCGGCGAACCGGCGGCCCGCGACCCGGCTGTTGAGCCGCGCCCGCAGATCGGCGAGCGAGGCCTCCCCGAAGGGCGCCGGGCAGTCGACCAGCCGCTGCTCGACCCGGCCGGTGTCCGTGATCAGCACGAGCATCAGACGGGCGGGCGCGAGCGAGAGCAGTTCGACGTGCCGCACGGTCGAGCGGGTGAGCGACGGATACTGCACCACCGCCACCTGCCGTGTGAGCTGCGCCAGCAGGCGAACGGTCCGCGCCACCACGTCGTCGAGATCCACGGCGCCGTCGAGGAAGTTCTGGATCGCGCGCCGCTCGGGCGCGGTCATCGGCTTGACGCCCGCCAGCTTGTCGACGAACAGCCGGTAGCCCTTGTCGGTGGGGATCCGCCCGGCACTGGTGTGCGGCTGGGCGATGAACCCCTCGTCCTCCAGGGCGGCCATGTCATTGCGGACGGTCGCGGGCGACACCCCGAGGTTGTGCCGCTCGGTCAGGGCCTTCGACCCGACCGGCTCCTCGGTGCCGACGTAGTCCTGGACGATGGCGCGCAACACCTGAAGCCTGCGTTCACTCAGCAATTCGCGCACACCTCCAGAAGTCGTTCCCTTGGCGTCTCGCCTGGCACTCTGTCCGTCCGAGTGCCAGCGCTCCCCGGGCCAGTGTACGGCGGTGGGGTACTCCCTGGGCAAGGTCGGTCCTGCGGGGCGGGTTCCTGCCGTTAGCGTCGCGGTATGACGGTGACTTGGGAAGAGCTCGGGTGGGAGCGGGTCGCGACCGGCGTGGGGCGGTGCCGGCTGCCCGGCTGGGACTGCACGGCGGGCCTGGTGATCGGCGCGGGCACGGCCCTGTTGGTCGACGCGGGCTCCGGTCTCGCGGAGGGCGCCCGGCTGCGCGCCGAGGCCGAGGAACTCGCCGGCCACCGTGTGACCCATCTCGCGCTGACCCACCCCCACTTCGACCATGTCTTCGGGGCGGCGGCGTTCGCGGGGGCGGAGGTGTTCGGCGCGGTGGGCGCGGAGACGGTGCTGGCGGGACGCCTGGGCCGCGCGGAACTGCGGGCGGACGCGGTACGCAACGGCCTGGACCCGGCGGTCGCCGACGAGGCGGTGGACGCCCTCGTCGCTCCCCGCCATCACGTCTCCGGCGAGTGGACGCTCGACCTGGGCGAGGGCCGTCAGGTCCTGCTGGCCAACGTCGGCCCCGGCCACACCGCCCACGATCTCGCGGTCCTCGTCCCCGGCTCGCCGGAGGTGGTCTTCTGCGGCGACCTGGTCGAGGAGTCGGGCGAACCGCAGGCGGGCCCGGACGCCGTACCGCCGCACTGGCCGGCCGCCCTGGACCGCCTCCTCGACCTCGGCGGCGAGGACGCGCTGTACGTGCCCGGTCACGGAGCGGTGGTCGACGCCGCGTTCGTACGGTCGCAGCGGGACGCGCTGGCGAGGCGTTTCGGCGTGTCGCGTTAGCCGGCGGCGGGCTTCTCCTATCGTCATCCGAATGCGCCAGTACTCCGCCGACCTGACCCCTCCGTGGAAGAAGCCCAAGCCCGTCCCCGAGGTGCCGGCCGAGCCCGGCCTGGTGGTCGAGGAGCCCGGCACCGGCTTCTGCGGCGCGGTGATCCGCTGCGAGGCGGGCACGGTGACCCTGGAGGACCGCTTCGGCAAGCACCGGGTCTTCCCGCTGGAGCCCCGCGGTTTCCTGTTGGAGGGCCGGGTGGTGACCCTGGTCCGGCCTGCGGCCGCGTCTCCCGTACGACCGTCCCGTACCGCTTCCGGCTCGGTGGCCGTCCCCGGCGCACGCGCGCGCGTGGCCCGTGCCGGCCGTATCTACGTCGAGGGCCGCCATGACGCGGAACTGGTGGAGAAGGTCTGGGGCGACGACCTGCGCATCGAGGGCGTGGTCGTGGAGTACCTGGAGGGCGTGGACGATCTCCCGGCGATCGTGGCCGAGTTCGCGCCGGGCCCGGACGCGCGGTTGGGCGTCCTGGTGGACCACCTGGTGCCGGGCAGCAAGGAGTCCCGGATCGCCGCGTCGGTGACCAGCGAGCACGCGCTGGTGGTGGGCCACCCGTACATCGACATCTGGGAGGCGGTGAAGCCGTCGTCCCTGGGCATCGAGGCGTGGCCCCGGGTACCGCACGGCCAGGACTGGAAGACGGGCGTGTGCAAGGCGCTGGGCTGGCCGTCGGAGAACACGGGCGCGGTGTGGCAGGCGATCCTGAAGCGGGTCGGGTCCTACAAGGACCTGGAGCCGGAGTTGCTCGGGCGAGTGGAGGAACTGATCGATTTCGTCACGGCTCAGTGACGCCCACCTAGGGGCGCGGGGAACTGCGCGACAAGCCCCCACCGGCCCGCGGCCGCCACTCAACCGGACGCGGCACCCCCATCGGGCGCTCAGTCCACCAGATCCCGCACCACCGCATCCGCCAGCAACCGCCCCCGCAGCGTCAACACGGCCCGCCCCTGCTCATACGGCCCGGTCTCCAGCAGCCCCTCCCCCAGCGCCCGGCGGGAAGCAGTCAGCCCCTCCTCGCGCAGAAGACCGAGCGGCACCCCCTCCCGCAGCCGCAGCTCCAGCAGGATCCGCTCCACCCGCCGGTCCTCCTCCGACAGCAGCTCACGGCCCGCCCCCGGCGACTTCCCAGCAGCCAGCGCCGCCGCGTACGCGCCCGGGTGCTTCACGTTCCACCAGCGCACCCCGCCCACGTGCGAGTGCGCCCCGGGGCCGGCCCCCCACCAGTCCGCGCCCCGCCAGTACAGCTCGTTGTGCAGGCAGCGGCCCGCCTCCGAGGTGGCCCAGTTCGACACCTCGTACCAGTCGAACCCTGCCTCCGCCAGCACCGAGTCCGCGATCAGGTACCGGTCCGCGTGCACGTCGTCGTCGGTCATCGGGACCTCGCCCCGGCGGATGCGCCGGGCCAGCTGGGTGCCCTCCTCGACGATCAGCGCGTACGCCGACACATGGTCGGGACCGGCCCCGATCGCCGCCTCCAGGGACGCCCGCCAGTCGTCGTCGGACTCCCCCGGGGTGCCGTAGATCAGATCGAGGTTGACGTGCTCGAACCCCGCCGCCCGGGCCTCGGCCACGCACGCCTCGGGCCGCCCGGGGGTGTGGGTGCGGTCCAGCACCTTCAGTACGTGCTGCCGGGCGCTCTGCATGCCGAAGGACACCCGGTTGAAGCCGCCCTCGCGCAGGGCGGAGAGGTACGCCGGGTCGACGGACTCCGGGTTCGCCTCGGTGGTGATCTCCGCGTCCTCGGCCAGCCCGAACTCGTCGCGGATCGCCGCGAGCATCCGTACGAGATCCCCGGCGGCCAGCAGCGTCGGCGTACCGCCCCCGACGAACACCGTCCGCACCGGCCGCGGGTCGTCGCCCAGCACCTTGCGGGCCAGCCTGATCTCGTCGATCAGGGTGTCCGCGTAGTTGTCGCGGGAGGCCAGCACCCCGCCCGTGCCGCGCAGCTCGGTCGCCGTGTAGGTGTTGAAGTCGCAGTAGCCGCAGCGGGTCGCACAGTAGGGGACGTGCAGGTAGAAGCCGAGGGGGCGGTCGACGGAGCCGGTGAGCGCGGACGCGGGGAGCGAGCCGTCGTCGGGGACGGGTTCGCCGTCGGGGAGTGCGGAGGGCATGTCCTCCATTGTCCAGCACCCCGGCGGGGACCTACTCCGCCTGGAGCACCAGCAGCGCCAGATCGTCCTCCGGCGGGCGCGCCCCGAACTCGTGCACCAGCCGCTTGATCCGTTCCGCGATCAGCTCGGCGTCGAGGCCCGCGCAGCCCGCGAGCGCGTCCGCGAGCCCGTCCTCGTCGTCGAACTGCCGGCTGCCGCTGCGCCGCTCGGTCACCCCGTCGGTGACGCACAGCAGGCTGTCGCCGGGCCGCAGCTCGAAGGTCTCGCTGGTGTACGTCTCGTCCTCGACGACCCCGAGCAGGGTCTGCGGGCGGGCTGCCGTACGGACCTGGCCGCCCGCCCCGAGCAGCAGGGGCAGCGGGTGGCCCGCGGAGGCCAGGGTGCAGCGCACTCCGCCGTCGAAGGGCACGAGCTCGCCGTAGAGGAGGGACAGGAAGCGGGTCTGCGGGCCGTCCCCGGGGTGCGGGGGGCGGCCGCCGGCGGAGGCGAGGGCCCGTGCCGCCGCGTCGGCGGCCTCCGTGGCGTCGTCGAGGAGCAGCTGGTTGAGGCGGTCGAGGACGTCGGCGACGCGGTAGCCCTCGCGGGCGAGCAGCCGGAGCCAGGGGCGGGCCAACCCGATCACCACGGCGGCCTCGGGGCCCTTGCCCTGCACATCACCGACGGCGAAGCACCAGCGGCCGTCGCCGGCCGGGAAGAGGTCGTAGAAGTCGCCGCTGGGCCCGCCCTTGTCGCACGGCTCGTACACCAGGGCGCTGCGCACACCGGGTATCTCGGCCACGGCACCCGGCAGCAGCCCGCGCTGGAGCACCGCGCTGATGGTGGCCTGACGGGCGTACTGACGGGCAGCCCCGATGGCGAGCGCGACCCGCCGACTGAGGTCCTCGACAAGCCCGGTGATCTCATCGGGAATCCCGGCCGGCCCGGCCCGCCCGATCACCAGGGTGCCGAGCGGGCGACCACCGGCGGTGAGGCGGTAGGCGAGGGCGGAGCCTTGTGAGGGGGTGGGGGTGGGGGTGGGAGGGGAGGCGGGGCCGGAGCCGGGCGAGGAGTCGGGGCCGTGCGCGGAGGCGGGCGGGGAGCCTGGGGCTGAGCCGGGCGTGGAAGCGGGCGGGGAGCCTGGACCTGAGCCGGGCGTGGAGGCGTGCTGGGAGCCTGGGCCTGCGCCGTGCGCGGAAGCGGGCGAGGAGGCGGATCCAGAGCCGGGCGAGAGGTCGGACCCGGCGACGGGCCAGGAGCCGGGCCCGGCGGCAAGCGGGGAGCCGGACCCGGCGGCGAGCGGGGAGCCGGTGGTGGGCGCGCCGAGGGCCTCCGTCGGCCAGGGGAAGGGGGCGGGGCCCACGCGGTCCGGGCCGCCGGGCAGTCGTGGTGGCTCCTTCTCCAGCACCCGTTTCAGGTCCTCGATACGGCTCTCGCTGCTGTGCCACACCCGGGCCAGCCGGGGCCCCGGCGCACCGCTGTCGCCCCAGCCCCCGCCGCTGTCCGCCTCACCCGGGCGGGAGGAGCCCCAGCGCCCGGCGACCTCGTCCTCCAACCACACCGCACACCAGTCGGCCAGCCGCGGCACGATCAGCTGACCGGCCAGCGCGGCCACGAGGTTCTCGTCCAGCTGCCCGGCCAGCAGGTCGGACGCCTCGGCGAGGAAGGAGAGGGCACCGCGGTTGAGCCAGTCACGGTCCTGCTCCCAGGCCGGAACTGCGGTCGAGGGTGAAGCTGAGGGCGTGGTCGGGACCAGGGACGCTACCGAGGACGGAATCGAAACCGAAACCGCGGCCGAGAGCGAGGGCGCACCCGAAGTCGATTCCGCGGCCGACAGCGAGGGCGCACCCGAAGTCGATTCCGAGGCCGAGAGCGAGCGCGCACCCGACGTCGATTCCGAGGCCGACGCCGAGCCGGGCCCCGAACCCGCGGTGGACGCCGAGCCGCCTGCCAGCGAGGCCACCGACCCCGATCCCGGCACCAACCCCGATCCCAACGCCGGCCCCGGCGCCGACGGCTCGCTCGCCGTCACCGCCCCCTCCGGCGCGAGCACCCCCGGCCCACACATGTCCCCGTCCTCCCCCGCATACGCCTGGATCCCGTCCACCGCCTCCTTCCCCCCGGCCGGCACCCGTGCCCACACCGTCTTGGCGCCCGTCCGATACGTGATCCCCCAGGACTCGGCGAGCGCGGCGACGAGGCGCAGTCCGCGCCCGTACTCCGGTATGCCGTAGGGCGTCTCGGTGTCACCGTCGCGTGGGGCGCGCGAGGGGTGGTGGTCGAGGACCTCGATGACGAGGCCACCGGTGTGCGTCTCCAGCCGGCAGTCCAGCTCCACCTCTGTGCCGGCGTGCACGACGGCGTTGGTGACCAGCTCGCTGACGACCACCACGGCGTCGTCCGACTGCCGGTCGGTGAGGAACTCGGTTCCGGGCAGGGCGAGTTCGGCCCATTCGCCCAGCGCGGCCCGTAACAGCGCCCGGGCCCCGCCCGGAGTGAGCGGACTGCCGGGGAAGGTGGCACGGACGTGCGCCACGGCGGGCGCCCCACCGGCGCAGGGCGCACACGTGTCGGCCCCACGGGCAACGGGTTCCCGTTGCGCAGGAATGGCCCCCATGTCCGTCTCCCCGAGCAGTTCGGACGATTACGCCTCTCGATGCGGACAGAGTGACAGACTGGCCACGCCCATAAGCGCCGAGTTACCGAAGTGGGCCGCCATGAGTGAGAACAGTGGTACGCCTGTGTTCGAAGAAGGACAGAAAGAAGCCTGGATTCGAGCATCGGACCTACGCCCTCTGCTCGCCGCGATGACCGCTGCCCGGGACGGCGACTTCCGCCGGATGCCGGAGGCAGGCGACGGGATCGTGGCCGAACTGACGGCCATCTTCAATCAACTGGTCGACCGCAACGTCCACTTCACCGGTGAGGTCAACCGGGTGAAGCGGGAGCTGGTGCGGCACGGCCGGCTCGACGAGCGGCTCTCCCCCAGCCCGGGGCAGGGCTCGTGGACCTCCCGGGTCAACGACGTGAACCAGCTGCTCGACGCCCTGGTGGCCCCGGCCGCCAACGCGACCCGGGTCCTGGACGCGGTGGCCGGCGGCGATCTGACCCAGCGCGTCGACCTGCACGACGGCAACCGCCAACTGCGCGGTGATCTACGGCGTCTGGGCCGGGCCGTGAACAAGATGGTCGACCAGCTCTCCCTGTTCACCGGCGAGGTGACCCGGGTGGCCCGCGAGGTCGGCACCGAAGGGCGGCTGGGCGGCCGGGCCAAGGTGACGGGTCTGTCCGGCAGTTGGCGGGATGTGACCGAGGCGGTCAACACCATGGCGTCCCGGCTGACCGCCCAGGTCCGTGACATCGCCCTGGTGACCACGGCGGTGGCCCGCGGCGACCTGACCCGCACGGTCACGGTCGAGGCGACCGGCGAGCTGCTCGAACTGAAGCTGACCGTGAACACGATGGTCGACCAGCTCTCCGCCTTCGCCGACGAGGTGACCCGCGTCGCCCGCGAGGTCGGCACCGAGGGGCAGCTGGGCGGCCGTGCCCAGGTGCGGGGCGTGTCCGGGGTCTGGAAGGACCTCACCGACAACGTCAACTTCATGGCGTCGAACCTGACGTCTCAGGTCCGGAACATCGCCCAGGTGACGACGGCCGTCGCCAACGGCGACCTGTCCCAGAAGATCACCGTGGACGCGCAGGGCGAGATCCTCGAACTGAAGTCGACCATCAACACGATGGTCGACCAGCTCTCCGCCTTCGCCGACGAGGTGACCCGCGTCGCCCGCGAAGTCGGCACCGAGGGCAACCTCGGCGGCCGGGCCCAGGTGCGAGGCGTCTCCGGCGTCTGGAAGGACCTCACCGACAACGTCAACTTCATGGCGGACAACCTGACCTCGCAGGTCCGCAACATCGCTCTCGTCTCAACCGCCGTGGCCCAGGGCGACCTCGGCAAGAAGATCACGGTCGAGGCGAAGGGCGAGATCCTGGAGCTGAAGTCGACCATCAACACCATGGTCGACCAGCTCTCCGCCTTCGCCGACGAGGTCACCCGCGTGGCCCGCGAGGTCGGCACCGAAGGAAACCTCGGCGGTCAGGCGCAGGTGCGGGGCGTGTCTGGCGTCTGGAAGGACCTCACCGACAACGTCAACTTCATGGCCCTGAACCTGACTTCACAGGTGCGGAACATCGCCCAGGTGACGACCGCCGTCGCCAACGGCGATCTGTCGAAGAAGATCACGGTCGACGCCCGCGGCGAGATCCTCGAACTCAAGGACACCGTCAACACGATGGTGGAGCAGCTGCGGGCCTTCGCGGACGAGGTGACCCGCGTGGCCCGCGAGGTCGGCACCGACGGCCGGCTCGGCGGGCGGGCCCAGGTCCTCGGCGTCTCCGGTGTCTGGCGGGATCTGACCGACAACGTCAACTACATGGCCGACAACCTGACGTCGCAGGTCCGGAACATCGCCCAGGTGACGACCGCGGTGGCCAACGGCGACCTGTCCAAGAAGATCGACGTGGACGCGCGCGGCGAGATCCTGGAGCTGAAGACCGCCATCAACACCATGGTCGACACGCTCTCCTCCTTCTCCTCCGAGGTCACCCGCGTGGCCCGCGAGGTCGGCTCCGAGGGCCAACTCGGCGGCCAGGCACGGGTCGAGGGCGTGTACGGCACCTGGAAGCGCCTGACGACCAACGTGAACGAACTCGCCTCCAACCTCACCACCCAGGTCCGCGCGATCGCCGAGGTGGCCTCCGCGGTGGCCCAGGGCGACATGTCCCGCTCGATCACCGTGGAGACACAGGGCGAGGTCGCCGAGCTCAAGGACAACATCAACCTGATGGTGGCCAACCTCCGCGAGACGACCCGCGCCAAGGACTGGCTGGAGTCCAACCTGGCCCGCCTGGCCGCCCTGATGCAGGGCCACCGGGACCTCATGGAGGTCGCCGACCTGATCCTGCGCGAGCTGACCCCGCTGGTGAACGCCCAGTACGGGGCGTTCTTCCTGGCCGACCCGGACGAGGACAGCGCCTCGCTGCGCACTACGGTCCCCGCGAAGGGACTGGCGTTCATCGCGGGCTACGGCTCGGCGCAGGGCGCAACGGTCGACACCGGCGGCATGCCGGTGCACGGGCTGGTCCGGCAGGCGGCCCGGGAGAAGAAGCGGATCCTGGTGGAGGAGGCCCCGCCGGACTACATCAAGATCAACAGCGGGTTGGGCGAGGCGGCCCCGGCCAGCGTGGTGATCATCCCGATCCTCTTCGAGGACAAGCTCCTCGGCGTCATCGAACTCGCCTCCTTCTCCCGCTTCTCCGACGTCCACCTGGCGTTCTTCGACCAGTTCGTGAACACCATCGGCGTCGCCATCAACACCATCATCGCCAACTCCCGCACCGAGTCCCTGCTCGGCGAGTCCCAGCGCCTGGCCATGCAGCTCCAGGAGCGCTCGGACGAACTCCAGATGCAGCAGGCCGAGTTGCAGCGCTCGAACGCCGAACTGGAGGAGAAAGCAGCCCTGTTGGCCACCTCCTCTCAGTACAAGTCGGAGTTCCTGGCGAACATGTCCCACGAGCTGCGCACCCCGCTGAACTCCCTGCTGATCCTGGCCAGGCTGCTCTCCGACAACCCGGACGGCCATCTCTCCGACCAGGAGGTCCAGTTCGCGACGACGATCCACCGCTCGGGCTCCGACCTGCTCCAGCTGATCAACGACATCCTGGACCTGTCGAAGATCGAGGCCGGCCGGATGGACGTACGGCCGAAGAAGCTGCCGCTGATCAAGCTGCTCGACTACGTCCACGCCACCTTCCGCCCACTCACCCTGGACCGGGGGCTCGCCTTCGAGGTGGCGGTCGGCGAGGACGTGCCGCGCGAGATGTACTCCGACGAGCAGCGCCTCCAGCAGATCCTGCGCAACCTGCTCTCCAACGCGATCAAGTTCACCGCCTCCGGCCGGGTCGAACTGCGCGTGAACCGCGTCATGGACCCCGAGCACCGGTACGTCCGGGACAGCGACGACGTGGTCGCCTTCGCCGTCACCGACACCGGCATCGGCATCGCGCGCGAGAAACTCCCGGTGATCTTCGAGGCGTTCCAGCAGGCCGACGGCACCACCAACCGCAAGTACGGCGGCACCGGGCTCGGGCTCTCCATCAGCCGGGAGATCGCGGGCCTGCTGGGCGGCCGTATCGTCGCCGAGAGCGAACCCGGCAAGGGCTCCACGTTCACGCTCTACGTCCCGGTGGTCAGCCCCGGCCACACGGCCACCGGCCCGACCACCGAGGACCGTCTGCTGCCGGCCCCCGAGGACCTGTCCACCGAGCCCTACCCGACCGCCCACGACGCCGAGGACTCCTGGCCCGCGCCCACCAGGCTGGAGGCGTGGAAGTCGGGCCGGGCGGGTCAGGTGCTGTCCGGGCGGCGGGTGCTGATCGTGGACGACGACATCCGCAATGTCTTCGCGCTCACCCATGTGCTGGGCCGGGTCGGCATGCCGGTGCTGTACGCGGAGAACGGCCGCGAGGGCATCGAGACCCTGGAGCGCAACCCGGACGTCGAGCTCGTCCTGATGGACATCATGATGCCGGAGATGGACGGCTACGAGACCATCGCCGCCATCCGCCGCACCGCCCGCTGGGCCGGGCTGCCCATCGTCGCGCTCACCGCGAAGGCGATGCCGGGAGACCGTGAGAAGTCGATCGCGCGCGGTGCCAACGACTACGTACCCAAGCCGGTGGACGTCGACCAGCTCCTGACCGTCGTCTGCGCGCTCCTGGACCCCGAGGGCGCGGAGACGGAGGAGCGGACCGACGCCGAGGAGGCGGTGGTCCCGCCCACCGACGACTGAATGAAGGCAGTCACATGAGCGCTGAGGCAACGACCGACGACCGTGCCGGCATCCTCCTCGTCGACGACATGGAGGACAACCTGATCGCGCTGGAGGCGGTCCTGGGGTCCCTCAACGAACCACTGGTGCGCGCCCGTTCGGGCGAGGAGGCGATGAAGGCCCTGCTCCGCCGCCGGTTCGCCCTGGTCCTCCTGGACGTCCGGATGCCGGGCATGGACGGCTTCGAGACCGCCGCCAACATCAAACGCCTCGACCAGACGAAGGACGTCCCGATCATCTTCCTCACGGGCACGGACGACGACTCGGGGTACGCCTTCCGGGGCTACGCGACGGGGGCGGCCGACTATCTGACCAAGCCGTTCGATCCGTGGGTGCTGCGCGCGAAGGTGAGCGTGTTCCTGGACCTGCACAGGAAGAACCAGCAGCTGGAGCGGCTGCTGGCACGGCAGCGGACGGATTACGAGGAGGTGGCGAGGCAACTGACCGAACTGGAGCCGGAATTGACGGAACCTCAGCAGGTGAGGATCAAAGAACTCCGGCGCCTCCTGGAGAAGCGTTGAGGTGTTTCACCCAGGGGCGCGGGGAACTGCGCGACCAGCCACAACGCACCGCCGGCCGCACACGCTCCCCAGCCCCCCTCACGCCTCCCGAGACCCCGCGTACATCTCCTCGATCAACGCCTTGTACTCCCGCTCCACCACAGGCCGCTTCAGCTTCAGGCTCGGCGTGATCTCCCCGTGCTCCACGTCGAGATCCCGCGGCAGCAACCGGAACTTCTTGATCGTCTGCCACCGCTGAAGCCCCTCGTTGAGCTGCTTCACATACCCCTCGACCAGGGACACCGTGGCCGGCGCGGCGACGACCTCCGCGTACGACTTCCCCTCGAGCCCGTTCTCCTTGGCCCAGTCGAGGATCGACACCTCGTCCAGCGCGATGAGCGCGGTGCAGAAGTTCCGGTCCGCCCCGTGCACCAGGATGTTGGAGACGTACGGGCACACCGCCTTGAACTGCCCCTCGACCTCGGCGGGCGCGATGTACTTGCCGCCGGACGTCTTGATGAGGTCCTTCTTGCGGTCGGTGATCCGCAGGTACCCGTCGGGCGAGAGTTCCCCGATGTCCCCGGTGTGGAACCACCCGTCCGCCTCGAGGACCTCGGCGGTCTTCTCGGGCAGCCCGTGGTAGCCCTCCATGATGCCGGGGCCCCGCAGCAGGATCTCCCCGTCGTCGGCGATGCGGACCTCCGTGCCGGGCAGCGGCTTTCCGACCGTGCCAGTGCGGTAGGCCTCGCCGGGGTTCACGAAGGACGCCGCCGAGGACTCCGTGAGGCCGTAGCCCTCGAGGATGTGGATGCCGGCGCCGGAGAAGAAGTAGCCGATCTCGGGGGCGAGCGCGGCGGAGCCGGAGACACAGGCCCGCAGGTTGCCGCCGAACGCCTCCCGGATCTTCGCGAAGACCAGCGCGTCGGCCACCTTGTGCTTGGCGCTCAGCCCGAAGGGCGCGGACGCGACCCCGGTGCGCCGGAAGTTGTCCTGGGTGACCTTGGCGTACTCGCGGCCCACCTCGGCGGCCCACTGGAAGATCTTGTACTTGGCGCCGCCGCCCGCACGGGCCTTCGCGGCGACCCCGTTGTAGACCTTCTCGAAGATGCGCGGGACGGCCGCCATGTATGTCGGCTGCACAACCGGAAGGTTCTCGATGATCTTGTCGACGCGGCCGTCGACGGCGGTGACGTGACCGACCTCGATCTGCCCCGAGGTGAGCACCTTGCCGAAGACGTGCGCGAGCGGCAGCCACAGGTACTGCACGTCCTCGCCGCTGATCAGGCCGGTCGCCGCGATCGCCTTCGCCATGTAGGCCCAGTTGTCGTGCGGCAGCCGTACACCCTTGGGACGCCCTGTGGTGCCGGAGGTGTAGATCAGGGTCGCGAGCTGGTCCTTGGTGATCGCGCCGACCCGCTCCTTGATCAGGTCGGGGTCCTTCTCCAGGCGGGCGGCGCCCCGGGCCTCCAGCTCGGCGAGGGTGAGCACGAAGTCACTGGTCTCGACGCCCGCAGGGTCGACCACCACGACGTTCGTCAGCGCGGGCAGCTCACCGCGCTTCTCGACGGCCTTGGCGAGCTGGGCCGCGTCCTCCGCGATCAGCACCCGGCTCTCCGAGTCGGAGAGGATGAACGCCGACTCGTCGGCGTTGGTCTGCGGGTAGACCGTGGTCGTGGCGGCGCCGGCGCACATGATGCCGAGGTCCGCGAGGATCCAGTCGAGCCGGGTCGAGGAGGCGAGGGCGACCCGCTGCTCGGGCTGCACGCCCAGCTCGATCAGGCCGGCCGCGATGGCGTGCACCCGCTCCGCGGCCTGCGCCCAGGTGAGCGACTTCCACTCGTCCGGGCCCTCGCCGGAGGCCGCCGGCACCGGGTAGCGGTACGCCTCGGCGTCCGGTGTGCTCGCAACGCGCTCCAGGAAGAGGGTCGCCACACTCGGCGGACGGTTCTCGATCAGTGTCTGTGTGTCGCTCACGACATCCTCCGGGGCCCGCGACAGTGCGGCTGGCTCTCAGGTTTGCGGCTGTTGTTTAACTCGCGAGTAACTATCGAGCAGAGATCAGAGTAAAGCGCGACCGACCCATTGGTAAGGGGCCGCGGCCTGTCACTTCCTACAGAGCGCGACGTTACGCACGCGTAGGGGCCCGCCACGCTTTCGCACGACGGACCCCTTTCCATCCGATTCGACAGGTAACCGGCTGTAACCCGCGGTTACTTCTTGCCCTTGCCCGACCCCGCGCTGTCATCGCTGGAGAGCACGGCGATGAAGGCCTCCTGCGGAACCTCCACGGAACCCACCATCTTCATCCGCTTCTTGCCTTCCTTCTGCTTCTCCAGGAGCTTCCGCTTCCGGGAGATGTCACCGCCGTAGCACTTGGCGAGGACGTCCTTGCGGATGGCGCGGATGGTCTCGCGGGCGATGACCCGGGAGCCGATGGCGGCCTGGATCGGCACCTCGAAGGCCTGCCGCGGGATGAGCTCGCGCAGCTTGGCGACGAGCCGCACCCCGTAGGCGTACGCGGCGTCCTTGTGGGTGATCGCCGAGAAGGCGTCCACCTTGTCGCCGTGCAGCAGGATGTCGACCTTGACCAGGGAGGACGTCTGCTCGCCGGTGGGCTCGTAGTCCAGCGAGGCGTACCCGCGCGTCTTCGACTTCAGCTGGTCGAAGAAGTCGAAGACGATCTCCGCGAGGGGGAGCGTGTAGCGGATCTCGACCCGGTCCTCGGAGAGGTAGTCCATGCCGAGCAGGGTGCCTCGCCGGGTCTGGCACAGCTCCATGATCGAGCCGATGAACTCGGTCGGGGCGAGGATCGTGGCGCGTACGACGGGCTCGTACACCTCGTTGATCTTGCCCTCGGGGAACTCGCTCGGGTTGGTGACGGTGTGCTCGGTGCCGTCCTCCATCACGACCCGGTAGACCACGTTGGGCGCGGTCGCGATCAGGTCGAGCCCGAACTCGCGCTCCAGGCGCTCACGGATCACGTCGAGGTGGAGCAGACCGAGGAAGCCGACGCGGAAGCCGAAGCCGAGGGCCGCGGAGGTCTCCGGCTCGTAGACGAGCGCGGCGTCGTTGAGCTGGAGCTTGTCCAGCGCCTCGCGCAGTTCGGGGTAGTCGGAGCCGTCCAGCGGATACAGGCCGGAGAAGACCATGGGCTTGGGGTCCTTGTACCCGCCCAGGGCTTCCGTGGCCCCCTTCTGCTGGCTGGTGACGGTGTCACCCACCTTGGACTGGCGGACGTCCTTCACGCCGGTGATGAGGTAGCCCACCTCACCGACACCGAGGCCGTCGGCGCCCAGCATCTCGGGCGAGTTGGTCCCGATCTCCAGCAGCTCGTGGGTGGCGCCGGTCGACATCATCTTGATGCGCTCGCGCTTGTTGAGCTGGCCGTCGATGACACGGACGTACGTCACGACACCGCGGTAGGAGTCGTAGACCGAGTCGAAGATCATCGCGCGGGCGGGGGCGTCGGCGACACCGACCGGGGCCGGGACCTCCTTGACGACCCGGTCGAGCAGCGCGTCGACACCGAGCCCGGTCTTGGCGGAGACCTTGAGGACGTCGGACGGGTCGCAGCCGACGAGGTTCGCGAGCTCCTCGGCGAACTTCTCGGGCTGCGCGGCCGGCAGGTCGATCTTGTTGAGCACCGGGATGATCGTGAGGTCGTTCTCCATCGCCAGGTACAGGTTGGCGAGAGTCTGGGCCTCGATCCCCTGGGCGGCGTCCACGAGGAGGACGGTGCCCTCGCACGCGGCGAGCGACCGCGAGACCTCGTAGGTGAAGTCGACGTGCCCCGGGGTGTCGATCATGTTGAGGATGTGCGTGTTGCTCTTGTCGTGGGTCGGGGCCCACGGCAGACGCACCGCCTGCGACTTGATCGTGATTCCGCGCTCACGCTCGATGTCCATGCGGTCGAGGTACTGAGCACGCATCTGGCGCTGCTCGACCACACCGGTCAGCTGGAGCATCCGGTCGGCGAGCGTGGACTTGCCGTGGTCGATGTGCGCGATGATGCAGAAGTTGCGGATCAGAGCCGGGTCGGTACGGCTCGGCTCGGGCACGTGGCTGGGGATCGCGGGCACGCAGGGTCCTGATTCTTGAGGCGTCCGCAGTGTCTGCGGTCTCGGGTCGGATCGATACGTAGCCTCCATGGTCCCACGGGCGGGGACCGGCGACCGGTTTGGGCCACGTGCCGGGCCGCTGGTAGTCTGGGCAGCTGTGTCTCATGCCCTCTCAGCGCGAGGCACGACTCCAAGAAATCACCTGGTACGGGACCCGGCTCTTCCCTCGCGGAATCCTCCTGGCCCCGTGCCTGAACCTGTAGAGGCTCATTCGTGGCGAACATCAAGTCCCAGATCAAGCGGATCAAGACCAACGAGAAGGCCCGGCTGCGCAACAAGGCCGTCAAGTCCTCCCTGAAGACCGCGATCCGCAAGGCCCGCGAGGCCGCTGCCGCGGGTGACGTCGAGAAGGCCACCGAGTACCAGCGCGCTGCTGCGCGTGCGCTCGACAAGGCCGTCTCCAAGGGCGTCATCCACAAGAACCAGGCCGCCAACAAGAAGTCGGCGCTTGCTTCGAAGGTCGCGGCCCTCTAAGCCTGACTCCTTCCTGATCTGACGCCGGAAGGACCCGAGCGGGCCCTCTCTCATCCGCTCCCGACCGGCACCCCAGGAGCCACGCGCGGCCTGCGTTCGCCACGCGGGCGTGGTCTCCGACCAGCTTGAACCGAAGGCCCCGGCACCTCGCCCTTCCCCAGGGCGGGGCAGCCGGGGCCTTCGGCATGTGCGTGTCGGTGCCGGTGTTCCGGTGCCTGTTTTCGGCGCCTGTTTTCGGTGCCTACGGGTGGGTGTCAGTCCGACCAGAACTCGTTGTTCTTGTCGATGTCCGCGACGCACTCGTCGAGATCGGTGACCTTGTCTCCTACGATCCGGAAGACGATGCATCCGGTGTCGTCCAGCCGCCGACCCTTCCTTTCGGCGGTCACCCGGCACATCCCGACGGCGTGCCCCCGCCCGTCGACGGCGATTCCCAGCATCTCGAGCCGCATCGACCCCTGGGTCTCCTGGCCGAGCCGCTGATACATGTCGATGATCGCGTCCTGCCCCTTGAAGTCCCCGGAGAGCGGGTGACTACCGGGCACATGATGCGTCGCGTCCTTCGCGATCAACTCCCGCAGCGTGTCGAGATCCCCGCGACTGAACGCCTCGAACCCCTTACGCACGAGCGCTGCATGCGGATGCTCAGCCATGACGACCGCCACCTCTCCGTTGTCCGGCGATGTTCGGCTGACATGTCCGATTCTCCTCGGGGTCGGCGACAGGGTCCAGCTATGGCGAGAGCCGCGTGCACCCACCCAGGGGCGCGGAGAACCGCGCGACCAGCCCCCACTCACTCGCACCCGATCCCGGATGCTGCTCTCTAGCCCCGCCCCCGGGACCGAGCCGCTCGGGCAATCGCCACCACGGCCTTCTCCAGGGCGTACTCGGGATCATCCCCGCCACCCTTCACCCCGGCGTCCGCCTCGGCCACGGCCCGCAGCGCGACCGCGACCCCGTCCGGCGTCCACCCCCGCATCTGCTGCCGCACCCGGTCGATCTTCCACGGCGGCATCCCCAGCTCCCGCGCGAGATCGGCGGGCCGCCCGCCCCGCGCGGACGACAGCTTCCCGATCGCCCGCACCCCCTGCGCCAACGCACTGGTGATCATGACCGGCGCGACCCCCGTCGCCAGCGACCACCTGAGCGCCTCCAACGCCTCCGCGGCCCGCCCCTCCACGGCCCGGTCGGCGACGGTGAAGCTGGAGGCCTCGGCCCGCCCCGTGTAGTACCGCCCCACGACGGCCTCGTCGATCGTCCCCTCGACATCGGCGGTCAACTGCGACACCGCGGACGCCAGCTCCCGCAGATCACTCCCGATCGCGTCGACGAGCGCCTGGCACGCCTCGGGCGTGGCGGACCGCCCGGTCGCCCGGAACTCCTGCCGCACGAAGGCCAGCCGATCCGCCGGCTTGGTCATCTTCGGACAGGCGACCTCCCGCGCCCCCGCCTTCCGCGCGGCATCGAGCAGTCCCTTGCCCTTGACCCCGCCGGCGTGCAGCAGCACCAGGGTGATCTCCTCGGCGGGCGCCCCGAGATACGCCTTCACGTCCTTGATCGTGTCGGCCGACAGGTCCTGCGCGTTGCGCACGACCACGACCTTGCGCTCCGCGAACAACGACGGGCTGATCAGCTCGGCGAGCGTCCCCGGCTGCAACTGATCCGAGGCCAGGTCCCGCACATCGGTGTCGGCGTCAGCGGCCCGAGCAGCGGCGACCACCTCCTGCACAGCCCGATCAAGCAACAGCTCCTCCTGCCCCACGGCAAGGGTCACCGAAGCGAGCAGGTCCTCATCAGCACTCTTCTTGGCCATCCCGTACAGCATGGCACGCCCCACTGACAGCGAGACGGGGGTGGCGTGATGGCAGGGCTGTAGCTGCGGAGGTGACGTGATGGCAGGGCTGTAGCTCGGGGGGCCTAGCTGTGGGGGCCGTAGCCGCGGACGTGCCGCAGCCGCAGAGGTGCCGTAGCCGACAGCCGTCCCAGCTGCGGGCAGTCGTGCCGCTGGGGCGGCACGGGTGGGCGCAGCGGCACCCGCCCAGCGGCGGCGAGCGAAACCCACCCCCGGCCGGCGCCAACACACCGCACCGCAGCGCCCACACCTCCGGCCGAACAACCTACGGCTCCTCCCGCCACCCCTCCCACTCCCCCGCGAACGCGTCCAGCTCCCCCGGATCCAGCCGCCCCGCCTCGTCCCGGAGCACGACCAGCCACTGCGCGTCCTCCGCATCGTCCTCCCCCGCCAACGCGTCCCGGACCACCTGCGGCTCCTCCACGACCCCGAACCGCTCCCGCAGCGCCTCGACGACCTCCTCCGCGGCATCCCGATCAGGCAGCACCAGCACATGTCTCACATCGCTCACGGAACCATTTTCCAGGTCACCGCCACAGCTACAGCCACAGCCGCCGCCTCTACCGGCGCCGCCCCACGCACCGCTAACCGCCCCGCCCGGGGTTCCGCACAACCGGCACCCGATCCAGCCCAATCCCGAACCGCTCCCGGTACACCCCCAACACCTCCTCGTCCGTCCCCAACTCCCGCTCCTCCCGCTTCCCGTCCGCCGCCGTGACCTTGAGGACCCGCCCGCTGAGCGTGATCCGCCCGCCGTCCTCCGTCACCCTCGAACACACCAGGGACTGGGTGAAGTGCGAGGCGGGCGAGGTGCTGTGCCACCACGCCCCGGCCACGAAGTCACCGAGCACCCGCGGCCGCACCTCCAGCCGGTACTGACGCCTGCCGCCCGCGACGACATCCAGATCCGCGACGTCACCCCCGCCCTTCGCCCCCGCGCCCTCCCCGCCCCGCACGCCCGCCGCGTCGGGCCCCGCCTCGACGATCCGGAAGGTCCCGGCGGGATCCTCCTGCTCGTCCCGCGCCCCGAACGCCAGCGGATAGTGACTGTGCGCCCCGAACCCGACGTCGGCCAGCCACTCGCCCCCGTCCACCGTCCGCACCCGCAGCGCGAGATGGTCGTACGGGATCCCGAGCCGCCCCTCGTCGCCGTACACCCGCCCCGCGAGCAGCGTGACGTCGAAGCCGAGCGCGGCCAGCAAGGCCCCGAACGCCCCGTTCAGTTCGTAGCAGAACCCTCCCCTCCCGGCGCCCACCACCTTTTCCACCAGCCGCTCCTCCTGCAGCACGATCTCCTCGCCGAGGTGGACCGACAGGTTCTCGAAGGGCACGGTCTGCAGATGGCGCAGATGCAGCTCGCGCAGGACCTCCACGGTGGGCCACGCCGGGTGCTGGACTCCCAGGCGGCGGAGATATGCGTCAACCTGTGTGGGATTCATGCCCTCAGTCTCGCGCCACCCAGAGCTCCCCACCGCCCGCACCACGGCTTCTCCCCCCATCCACGTCTCCGCCCGCCTCTCCGGCGTCCGCACCCCCACCCCCTCCGCGCCCTGCGCCGCGGTCGCCACCGGACCCGACGACCGCCAACGCCCCGTCCCGGTCCGTCCGCAGCACCACCGCACCCCCGGCCCGCAGCGCGGCGACCGTACTGGGCGCCGGGTGGCCGTAGGAGTTGCCGGCCCCGACCGAGATGAGCGCCAGCCGCGGGGCGACCCGGCGTATCAGCTCCGGGTCCTGGTAGGCCGACCCGTGGTGGGCGACCTTGAGAACGTCCACCCCGGCCAGCCGTGCCCCCGCCGGTGACCGCAACAGCTCCTGCTGTGCCGGGGGTTCGAGGTCCCCGAGGAGGAGGAAGCGCAGCCCGGCAGAGCGGACGAGCATCGTGACACTGGCGTCGTTCGGCCCGTCCGCCGCCACCGCCGCCGGTCCCGCGGGCGGCCACAGCACCTCCCAGGTCAGCGCCCCCGTACGCCGCTGCTCCCCGGCCGCCGCACGCGTCACCGGAATCCGCCGGGCCGCCGCCTCCCGCCGTACGAACTCGGCCTGGTCCACCGGCTCCCCGAACCCCGTCGTCTCGATCGCCCCCACCGAGCGGCCCCGCAGCACCCCGGGCAGGCCCGCCACGTGGTCGGCGTGGAAGTGGGTCAGGACCACGAGCGGCACCTTGGTGATGCCGAGGGTGCGCAGGCAGTCGTCGACGAGCGCCGGATCGGGTCCGGCGTCCACGACCACGCCCGTGCCCTCGCCCGCCGCCAGCACCGCCGCGTCGCCCTGACCCACATCGCACATCGCCATCCGCCAGCCCGGCGGCGGCCACCCCGTGACCACCCTGGTCAGCGGTGGCGGCTGCACGACCGCCAGCACGAACAGCACCGCGCAGACCGCGCACCACCAGGGGTGCCCGAGCAGTCGTCGCCCGACGAGCAGCACCAGCGCGGTGGCGAGGGCCAGCAGCCCCGCCCCCGTCCAACTGCCTGGCCAGTCCACGCCCCCGCCCGGCAGCGACGCCCCGGTTCGGGCGACCTCCGCGATCCACCCGGCGGGCCAACTCGCGCACCACGCCAGCCCCTTGGCCACCGGCATCGCGAGAGGTGCCGTCGCCAGCGCTGCGAACCCCAGCACCGTCGCCGGTGCGACCGCGAACTCCACGAGCAGATTGCACGGCACCGCCACCAGGCTCACCCGCGCCGACAGCACCGCGACCACCGGCGCGCACAGGGCCTGTGCCGCGGCCGCCGCCGCCAACGCCTCCGCCGGCCTCGGCGGCACCCGGCGCCGCCGCAACGCCAGGCTCCAGCGCGGCGCGAGCGTCAGCAGGGCCCCGGTGGCCAGGACGGAGAGCAGGAAGCCGTAACTGCGGGCCAGCCACGGGTCGTAGAGCACCAGCAGCAGTACGGCCGTCGCCAGCGCCGGGATCAGCGATCTGCGCCGACCGGTCGCGAGGGCGAGCAACGCGACGGCCCCGCAGGCCGCGGCCCGCAGCACACTCGGGTCCGGCCGGCACACGACGACGAACGCCAGCGTGAGCCCACCGCCGAGCAGCGCGGTCGCCCGCAGCGACACCCCCAGCCGGGGTGCCAGTCCCCGTCGCTCGACGAGCTGGGCGAGGCCGGGCGGCCCGATGAGCAGCGCGAGCAGGATCGTGAGGTTGCTGCCGGAGACGGCGAGCGTGTGCGCGAGGTCGGTCTCCTTGAAGGCCTCGTCCAGCTCCGGCGTGATCCGCGAGGTGTCCCCCACGACCAGCCCCGGCAACAGAGCCCGGGCATCCGCCGGCAGTCCCTCGGTGGCCTCCCGCAGCCCCGCCCGCAACCGCCCCGCGAACCGCTGCGCCCCCGACGCCTCCCCCACGACCTCGGGCCCCGCCCGATCCCGCACCCGCAACACGGCCGCGACCCGATCACCCCCGACCATCGCCGGCCCGACCCGCGCGACGACCCGCACCCGCGTACTCGGCAACAACCCGAGCCAGGGCGACCGCGGCGGATCGTCCGCGACCGACGGCGACCCGTGTGCGACCCCTCCGACACCGGAACGCCGAGCACCCCCTTTCCCCGCTTCCGCACGCACATCGATGATCAAGAGCACGGGCGTCCGGGTCACCAACACGGTCCTCCGGCCCGCCCCCTCCCCACTCCCGCCCGCCATCGGGGTCCGCCCCACTACCGGCGTCCGGCCTTCCGCCATCGCCGGCGCCCTCCCGTCCACCGTCTCCAAGCGCCGCACGTCGGCCTTGATGATCACGGCGGTCGGGGTCGTGTGGTCCCCGGTGATCCGGGATCGGGTGAGGCGGGGGTCGGCGGTCAGCTCGACCTCGGCGGTCACCGTGGCGTACTGCCGGGCCAGTTCCGGCACCGGTCCCCGCCGCAGATCCGCCCCGTGCAGCCCGGCTGACACTGCGGCCGCGGCGACACAGAGCAGCACCGCGGCGACCGGCACCCTGGCGCTTCCGCCGATGCCCCGCACCCGGCGCCGGAGTCCGGACAACAGCACGCAGGCGACGACGACACACCCGGCCACCAGCCCCGTGACCCACCCCGCCGGCGCCCCCAGGGCCACCGCTGCCGTCACCCACGCCGCCAGTGCCGAGGGGACCAGGCGCAGATCCGTAGGAGCTTCCTGACGAGGGTGAGCAGCCCCGAGCCGCTTCCCGGAAGCGGCGTGCACGGCGGAGCGTCCCCGCCGCCCACCTCCGGCCGCCCGCTGCGCCTCGCCCTCGTCCCCTCGCGGGACCCCCGAGCGGTACCTCATGGCCGTACGAGATTTCGCAGGTCGGCGAAGCGGCGGTCGCCGATGCCGTTGACTTCCCGCAGTTCGTCCACCGAGCGGAAGCCGCCGTGCTGGGTGCGGTAGTCGAGGATGTGCTGGGCGAGCACCGGGCCGACGCCGGGCAGGGTGTCGAGCTGGTCCACGGTGGCCGTGTTCAGGGAGACGGGGGCCGCCGCACCGGCCGGGCCGCCGCCACCCACAGGACCCGGAACGCCGTTGACAGGACCGCCGACCGTGCCGGGTGCGGGAGCCGGGCCGCCGACGACGACCTGCTCACCGTCCACCAGAAACCGCGCACGGTTGAGGGCGTCCGTGTCCGTACCCGGCCGCACACCACCCGCCGCCTTCAACGCGTCGGCGACCCTGGACCCGGCCGGCAGCCGATGGACCCCGGGTTCACGGACCTTGCCGCTGACGTCCACGACGATCTCGGCGCCCACCGTGTTGGAGTCCCCTCCCGAGACCGCCGGCTGAGTCTCCCCTGACGGGCCGTCCTCCTGGCCTGCCCCGCTCTGACCGAACGGAGCCGCCGCCCGCACCACTTCGGGCGCCTGGACCGACTGGGTCCGGCCGGTCCAGAAGTGCTGCACGGCGAACACCGCGGCCACGACCAGCAGTACCGAGAGTGCTACTACGTTCCGCCGCTCCAGACCGCACCGCGCCTGCAACCACACCGGCAACCGCTCCCGCAGAGCCATCCCGGCCCGCTCCCGCCAGGCACCGTCCCCGGAATCAACACCATGCCGGTCCTCATGCCCGCCATCGGGACCGCCCCGCGCCTCATGCCGGGGATCGACACCACGCCAGTCCTCGTCCCCGAAATCGGCACCCCGGGTAGGGGCGTTCCAAGCATCAGGGTCCCGGACATCGGTGTCTCGCCAGTCCCAGCCCCCGTCCCCGGGACCACCCCCGTCAACCGCCGAACCGCCCCCGACGAGATCGGCGGCACCACCACCCGCCTCCTCCTCCGCCAAACCCCGCGCGCCCGTCGGCGGCCCCTTCCCCGAGTCCCTCCGCGCCCCGACCCGTTCGGCGAACAACACCTCCGCCCGCCGCTGGAGTTCGTCCGCGGAGGAGGCATGTCGATGCCGGGTCCGGCCCCCGCCTCGACGGGCGGGCGGGCGGCGGTGCCGTGAGCGTCCGTCGGAGTGGGGGCCGCGGCCCGGTCCGCTGGTAGCCGTCGCTGTACGTGAACGTGATCGAAGTGCCATGCGCCGAGGATCGGCCACACCCGCACTCTCGCGATGATCTTGGTCAATTCCCGTGGACTACCCACCGGTTGTGGAAAACTTCGCCACCCACACGAGTGACTCTCCCCCTCCCCGAGCCCACGCATCCACAACCTACGACCCTCGACGCCACCTCACCGGGCCGAGACGACAACCCCCAGCAACCCGGGCCCCGTATGCGCCCCGATCACCGCCCCGACCTCGCTCACATGCAGGTCGGCCAGTCCCGTCACCCGGGTCCGCAGCCGGTCCGCGAGGGCCGTTGCCCGGTCGGGGGCGGAAAGATGGTGCACCGCGATGTCGACCGGCGCGCTGCCGGCCCGGTCGGCCGCGATCTCCTCCAGGCGGGCGATGGCTCTCGACGCCGTCCGCACCTTCTCCAGGGGCTCGATCCGGCCGCCGTCGAGCTTGAGCAGCGGCTTGACCGCGAGCGCGGAGCCGAGGAGGGCCTGCGCGGCCCCGATCCGGCCCCCGCGGCGCAGATAGTCGAGGGTGTCGACGTAGAAGTAGGCGGACGTGCCCGCGGCCCGTTTCTCCGCGGCGGTGACCGCCTCGTCCACCGTGCCGCCCGTCTCGGCGGCCTCGGCGGCGGCCAGCGCGCAGAATCCGAGGGCCATCGCGATCATGCCGGTGTCGACCACGCGCACCGGAACCGGGGCCTCGCGCGCCGCCATGACCGCCGCGTCGTAGGTGCCGGAGAGTTCGGCGGACAGGTGCAGCGACACGATGCCCGTGGCTCCGGACTCGGCGACCTTGCGGTAGTGCTCCGCGAAGGCCTGGGGGCTGGGTCGCGAGGTGGTGACGGGGCGTCGCTTCTGGAGGGCTTGGGCGAGCGAACGGGCCGTGATCTCGGTGCCCTCTTCCAGCGCGCGGTCGCCGAGGACCACGGTCAGGGGGACCGCTGTGATGCCGTGCCGCTCCATCGTCCCCTGCGGCAGGTAGGCCGTTGAATCCGTGACGATCGCGACATGGCGGGACATGAGCTGGAGGTTACCTGCCGTAGCGTGCGGGCGGCAGTCCGGCCCCTGTCGCCCGGGGCTGCCGTGTCAGGTTCGGGGCGGACGTGGGGCTGTGTCTCAAGTCGTGCTCTCCGGGCGGGGTTTCTTCTGCCAGGGGTAGGTCGGGCGGGTGCCCGGCGGGGTGATCGCGGGCCGCGTCGGTTCCTCGGCGGTGCGGGAGCGGGGCGTCTCGGGCCAGGTCTGCTGGTCGCTGTTGTCCTCGGCGGCGGGGGCCTCGGGCCACGGCGGCGGCGCGGCGGGCTCGGTCCTGGTCCAGTGCCGCAGGGCTCCGGACTCGACGTCGATCTGCGCGCTCAGGGTGTCCAGGTCGTCGTCGGCGAACCGGCGGGCACGGTCACGGGCCGCCCAGCGCAGGGAGTCGGCCGACTGTGTGATGCGCTCGGTGCGCTCCCGCAGTCCGGGCAGGCGCTCGGCGAGCGTCGTGCGGTCGGGCTCCGACTCCAGGCGCTTGAGCTCGCCGTCCAGTTCATGGCCGTGGGCGCTGAGCCGCTGGAAGAGCCCGATCGACTCCTTGAGGGATTCGTCCTCGGCGGCGCCCGCGTGCAGCGCGTCCTGGGTGGCCCGCATCGAGGTGCGCAGCTTCAGCCGCAGCTGGGCCAGTTCGCCCGCCGGGCCGAGCTGGGCGAAGGACTTGGCACGCAGGGTGTGGTCCTCGACCGTGCGCCGGGCCTGGGTGATGGTGCGGTCCACGCCTCGCTTGGCGGCGCCGACCACCTTCACCGTGGCGTACACGCCGAGCGCCACGAAGAGCACGAAAAGCAGGGCCACGATCGCGATCACTGCTTCCACGTCTCTCCTCCTCCGACCGGCACGGCACGCGCCGCGCCGCTCTTCCAAGGTAAACGCAGCGGGCAGGCCCGGAGTTCCGGAAGAACCCCGAACCTGCCCGCACGAAACCCCTAGGGGGCCACGACCCGGGCCCCCGGCTAGGCACATCACCGGAGGTGCCCAAGCCTCGCCAACTCCGGAGAAGCCCTACGCCGGAACGATGTTCACCAGCTTCGGCGCCCGCACGATCACCTTGCGGATGTCCGCCCCGTCCAGCGCCGCCACGACCTTCTCGTCGGCCAGCGCGACCTTCTCCAGCTCGTCCTCGGAGATGGCCGGCGAGACCTCCAGGCGGGCCTTGACCTTGCCCTTGATCTGGACCACGCAGGTCACGGTCTCGTCCACGACGTAGGCCGGGTCGGCGACCGGGAAGTCCTGGTGGACGACCGAGTCGGTGTGGCCCAGCTTGCGCCACAGCTCCTCGGCGATGTGCGGGGCCAGCGGCGTGACCAGCAGCACCAGCGCCTCGGCGACCTCGCGCGGCACCGCGCCGCCCGCCTTGGTCAGGTGGTTGTTCAGCTCGGTGACCTTGGCGATGGCGGTGTTGAAGCGCAGGCCCTCCAGGTCGTGCCGCACCCCGTCGATCGCCTTGTGCAGGGCACGCAGCGTGGCCTCGTCGGGCTCGGCGTCGACGACGGTCACCTCGCCGGTGGCCTCGTCGACGACGTTGCGCCACAGCCGCTGCAGCAGCCGGTACTGGCCGACCACCGCGCGCGTGTCCCACGGCCGCGAGACGTCCAGCGGGCCCATGGCCATCTCGTACAGGCGCAGGGTGTCGGCGCCGTACTCGTCGCAGATCGCCTCGGGAGTGACGGCGTTCTTCAGGGACTTGCCCATCTTGCCCAGCTCGCGCCTGACGGGCTCACCGGCGTAGAAGAACTGGCCGTCGCGCTCCTCCACCTCGGCGGCCGGCACCGCGAAGCCCCGGCTGTCGCGGTAGACGAAGGCCTGGATCATGCCCTGGTTGAACAGCTTGTGGAACGGCTCGGGCGACGAGATGTGCCCCAGGTCGAACAGCACCTTGGACCAGAAGCGCGCGTACAGCAGGTGCAGCACGGCGTGCTCGGCGCCGCCGACGTACAGGTCGACACCGCCGTGCGGCTGACCCGCGCGGGGGCCCATCCAGTACCGCTCGATCTCCGGGTCGACCAGAACGGAGTCGTTGTGCGGGTCCAGGTAGCGCAGTTCGTACCAGCAGGAACCCGCCCAGTTGGGCATGGTGTTGGTCTCGCGGCGGTACGCGCGCGGGCCGCGGCCGTCGCCCAGGTCCAGGGTGACGTTCACCCAGTCCTCGTTGCGGGACAGCGGGGTCTCCGGGGAGGTGTCCGCGTCGTCCGGGTCGAAGGTGCGCGGCGAGTAGTCCTCGACCTCGGGCAGCTCCAGCGGCAGCATCGACTCGGGCAGCGCGTGAGCGATGCCGTCCTCGTCGTAGACGATCGGGAAGGGCTCGCCCCAGTAGCGCTGGCGGCTGAACAGCCAGTCACGCAGGCGGAAGTTGACGGTGCCCTCACCGACGCCCTCGCGCTCCAGCCACTCGGTGATGCGCGCCTTGGCCTCGACGACGCCCAGCCCGTCCAGGGAGACCCCCGCGCCGGTGGAGTTGACGATCTTCGCGTCGTACGAGACGAAGGCGTCCTCCCACGTGGCGGTGTCGGTACCGCGGCCGTCGGTCGGCTCCACGACGCACCGGATCGGCAGCTCGAAGGCGCGCGCGAACGCGAAGTCGCGGGAGTCGTGGCCCGGAACGGCCATGATCGCGCCGGTGCCGTAGCCCATCAGGACGTAGTCCGCGATGAAGACGGGGACCGGCTCGCCGTTGACCGGGTTGGTGGCGTACGAGCCGATGAAGACGCCGGTCTTGTCCTTGGCCTCGGCCTGCCGCTCCACGTCGGACTTGGAGGCGGCCTGGGCGCGGTAGGCGGCGACGGCCTCGCCCGGGGTCGCGTGACCGCCGGTCCACACGTCGTGGGTGCCCTCCGGCCACACGGCGGGCGTGAACTTCTCGACCAGCGGGTGCTCGGGCGCCAGCACCATGTAGGTCGCGCCGAACAGGGTGTCGGGGCGGGTGGTGAAGACGGTGATGCGCTCGCCGTCGATCGGGAAGTCGACGCGGGCGCCCTCGGAGCGGCCGATCCAGTTGCGCTGCTGCAGCTTGATGGCCTCGGGCCAGTCCAGTTCGTTCAGGTCGTCCAGCAGCCGGTCGGCGTACGCGGTGATCCGCATGTTCCACTGGCGCAGCTTGGCCTTGAAGACCGGAAAGTTGCCGCGCTCGGAGCGGCCGTCCGCGGTGACCTCCTCGTTGGCCAGCACGGTGCCCAGCCCGGGGCACCAGTTGACCGGCGCGTCGGAGGCGTAGGCCAGCCGGTACTCGCCCAGGACGTCGGCGCGCTCGGCGGCGGTCAGGGCGTCCCAGGAACGGCCGCCGGGGACCACGCGCTCACCGGACTCGAACGCGGCGACCAGCTCGGAGATCGGGCGGGCCTTCTTCGCCTCGTCGTCGTACCAGGAGTTGAAGATCTGCAGGAAGATCCACTGGGTCCACTTGTAGTAGTCCGGGTCGATCGTGGCGAACGACCGGCGCTTGTCGTGGCCCAGGCCCAGCCGGCGCAGCTGGGACTTCATGTTGTTGATCGCGGCCTCGGTGGTGATCCGCGGGTGCTCGCCGGTCTGGACGGCGTGCTGCTCGGCGGGCAGGCCGAAGGCGTCGAAGCCCAGGGTGTGCAGGACGTTGTGGCCGGTCATCCGCTGGAAGCGGGCGAATACATCGGTGGCGATGTAGCCCAGGGGATGGCCGACGTGCAGGCCCGCGCCGGAGGGGTACGGGAACATGTCCATGACGAACTTCTTGGGCCGGGCGGCGACCTCCGGGTCGCCCGCCAGGTCGCCCTTGGGGTTCGGCGCCGCGTAGGTGCCGTCGGCGTCCCAGAAGTCCTGCCAGCGTGCCTCGATCTCGGCCGCGACGGCGGCCGTGTAGCGGTGCGGCGCGGCCGGCTCGGCGGCAGCGGGGTTCGTCTCGCTCATGGTCCTCAAAGCTCCATCGATCGTCTCTGCCAGCGGCTGTGTCGTCCGGAAACGAAAAATCCCCTCGCACAGGAGGGGACGCCGCGCCGATTCCGACCACGTCTTCACCGGTGGTCGGGACTGATCAGCGCGGCTCGCTAAGCAGAAGGCGTACGGCACGCATGGCGTTAGGGTACCGCAGCCGTTGAGCACGCCGCGACGAACTTACGTATGCCTCTTTGGCACCGGGTGCCGCACTCGCCGCCGCAGTCGAGCCGCACCGTATTCCACCCGAGAGGACGGGAGCAAGGCCAGAGGTTACTTCGCGTAACAGCCACTAAGGGGCATCGCAACAGCCCCACGACCGTTTGATAACAGCGCAATAACTCAAACGCCGTACCCATCGGTATGGCGCCACTTAGAGTGCGGCAGCGGGACCGCCTTCCCGAACCGCTCGGAGTTGCCCCCATGAACCCTCGTAGTAGCAACAGCACGCTCCCCAGGACGGGCCGGTCGGCCTATGGGGTGGCGACGGCCGTCTTCCTGCTGGCCATCCCTCTGGTCGTGGTGTACGGAGGTGTCTGGCTCCAGGACTTCCTCAACTTCGGGGCGGGCGTGGTGACGCTTGTCCTGCTCACCTGCTCCGTGATCTGGGGGCTGGTCGCCCAGGACCGGCTGATCCTCAACACCCGCCAGCGGATCGTCGCGCAGGGTGTGCACCGGATCACCGCCGTGGGCTCGATCGCGTTCCTTCTGCTGCACATCGGGATCAAACTCACCCTCGAACACACGACGTGGATCGCCGCGTTCATCCCGTTCGGACTCGGGTTCAGCAGCAGCGGAGGGCTCATCGGCCTCGGCACCCTGGCCGGCCAGCTCATGATCTTCGTCGGCATCACCGGCGCGCTGCGCAACCGCTTCGCGTCCCCGGCCCCGGTCGCCGCGCGCTGGCGGGCGATGCACATGCTGGCCTACCCCGCCTGGTGCGCCGGCCTGATCCACGGCCTGTACGCGGGCCGCGCGGTGAAGGCCCCGATCTTCACGTACATGTACGCGCTCTGCGTCCTCGGCGTCATCATCGCCCTCGCCCTGCGCGCGGCGCCGCGCCCCTTCAAGCGCAAGGTCACCGACCGGGTCGCCATGCTCCTCGGCACCGAGGAGCGGCCCGGCCGCGAGGAACTGGAGGCGAGCCGGGCCAGGAGGGCCGCCGAGACGGCCGGAGCGGGCCGCGAGAGCCGCCGGGGCGCCGAGTCCGGCGGCCGGCGTTCGGAGTCCGCCCTGCCCGGCTACGAGGGCCTGTCGCAGACCGGCGCCAACCCCATCTACCAGGCTCCCCCGGCCCCCGAGCCCGCGGGCAGCGGATTCGCCGCCGCCTACCGCGCCATGTCCCCGGGAGCGCAGCAGCCCTACGACACCGGCCAGACCGCGCGCATGGACCTGCCGATGGACATGCAGGCGGCCACCGAGCCCATCGCCCGCGCGGAGGGCATCGGCAGCACCTCCGGCAACTGGCCGATCCCGTCCCCGCCTCCGGTCGGCGAGGCACCCCCGTCCGCCTACGACCCGCTCCAGGACACGGGGTACAACATCCCCACCTATGGCAGCAATTCGGGCACGGCCAGCTATCTGACAGGTGATGTGCGCGACACCGGTGAGACAAACAACCTGTACGGCACGTACAACCCGAATGACACGTACAACAGCGGTCCCGCCACTGATCAGACGTCCGGCCAGTCGTACGACTTCGACTCGCCGGGCTCGGGGGAACCTTGGAACACGCCTTCCGGAGGCTATAGGTGAACGAGGCCCTGCCCGACGTCCCGGAAGTCCGCGTGGTCGGGCTTCCCCAGCTCACGTCGGGCTTCGACCTTGTCGAACGACTTGACCTGCCCATGCACCTGAAGGTGCACGGGCCGCTCGAACCCATGGGCGGCGAGCAACTCGCGAAGCTCTCCGAAGCCATCAACCTGAAGGGGCGCGGCGGTGCCGGCTTCCCCTTCCACAAGAAGCTGCGCTCGGTCGCCGAAGCGGCGATCAAGCGCGGCGTCCGGCCGGTCGTCGTCGTCAACGGCAGCGAGGACGAACCGGCCTGCCGCAAGGACACGGTCCTCATCAACCGTGCCCCGCACCTCATCCTGGACGGCGCCCTGCTGGCCGCCGAGGCCCTGGGTGCCCGCACGCTCGTGGTGGGGGTCACCCGGGAGTCCACCCAGCGCTCCATGGAGGCGGCGCTCGCCGAACGCGGCCTGAGCAACGGCCGACGATCAGCTCTACGCGCGCGCGTGCAGCGCAACCCGGTCCGCATGGTCACCGGAGCGGCGGCCTCACTGATCCGTTCCATCGACGGCGGCCCGGCCATCCCGCCCGGCCGCAAGATCAGCGCCTCCCAGAGCGGCGTCGGCGGCGCGCCGACACTGCTCTCCAACGCGGAGACCTTCGCGCAACTGGCCATCGCCGCCCGCATCGGCCCGGAGCGCTACGGCAACACCGGTCTGTACGACGAGCCGGGCACCGTCATGCTCACGGTCTCCGGTGCCGTCGCGCGCCCCATGGTGATCGAGGTCCCGACGGGCGTACCGCTGCGCTACGTCCTGCAGTTGGCCGGCGCCCCGCCGGTCCCGCAGGGCGTGCTGACCGGCGGCTACCACGGCAAGTGGATCGACGCGGCGACCGTCAACGAGGCGATCGTCTCCCGCAACTCCCTGGACGCCGTGGGCGGCGCGCTCGGCGCCGGCGCGATCCTGCCGATCACTCAGGAGACCTGCCCGCTGGGCGAGTCGCTGCGGGTGGCGCAGTGGCTGGCCGAGGAGAGCGCGGGCCAGTGCGGCCCCTGCTACCTCGGTCTGCCGGCCGCCGCGCGCGGCATGGAGGACATCCTCAACGGCGGCGGCCCGGCGGCCCTGGAGGCGCTCAAGCAGGTCGCCAAGAACGTGAAGCGGCGCGGCGCGTGCTCGCACCCGGACGGCTCCGCGATGTTCCTGGAGTCGACCATCAAGGCGTTCACCGACGACCTGGCCGCCCATGTCCTCGGCAACGGCTGCGGACGGCCCGTGGAGGGCGTTCTGCCGCTCTTCGAGGGCGGAAAGATGCCGACGGGCATCCCGGGCGGCGGCGAGGCCGAGGAGAACGGCCCGAGCCGTCAGAAGATCTACGTCGACTGGACGCTGTGCCGGGGTCACGGTCTGTGCGCCGACATCCTCCCCGAGGTCTTCGAACTCGGCGCCGACGGCTTCCCGACCGTCGCCCAGGCCCAGGTGCCCCGCTACGCCGAGGCGAAGGCGCTCCGCGCGGTGCGTCGCTGCCCCGCGCTGGCGCTGCGCCTGGAGGAGGAGGCCCCGCGCGACAAGGGCCCCACCCGCAACCTCCCGGTCCTCTCCCAGGGCCGCGGGCGGCGAGCGCTGGGCCGCTGAACCGCAACGCAGTTACGGCTGAGGGGCCGCCCCGAACGGGGCGGCCCCTCAGCCGTAACTGCCGTGGAAAACAAGCAGATCCCGCCGGTTCGAGATGACCCGGCGGGATCTTTCTGTGGAGCTAAGGAGATTTGAACTCCTGACCCCCTGCATGCCATGCAGGTGCTCTACCAACTGAGCTATAGCCCCGTGCTTGGTGTTCCGCCCGGTTTCCCCGGCGGCGGAGCCAACATTACACGGTCTCCAGGGTGGAACACCAAATCGTTTCCCGGCTCAAGCAGTGACGAACGAGTAGAACCGTTTGAGCGTGCAGTGTTCCTCGAGGAGGCGGCCGTAGATCGGCTCGCCCTCCAGTTCACGGTACGTCTCGATGGGGTCGCCTTTTATGATCAGCGCCCGCGCGCATTCCTCGCACCAGTACTGGTAGTCGGGATTGAGCGGCTCCATGTCGCGCACGATCGGCGTCCCGCTGCCGCACCAGTCGCACTTTCGCCTGTGTGCACCCATCGATCAGCTCCAGCTGTGGCCGCAGGCCGTGCACACGTAGGAGACCCCGCCGTTGTCGCCGAGTACTTGCGCCACGTGGACGGAACCGCAGGAAGGGCAGATGAGGCGGACCGTCGTGTCCCTTGTCGACGCCGCTTCGTGGAGGTGGCCGACCTCCACGAGGATGCTCGCAGGCATCACTACTCCCTCCCGTCGGGCCGCGCCCCCTCCGGCCGTTTGATTCTGCCACGGCCGGACCAATACGGTCAGCGACGCCTGAGTACCAGTCCGGACACGGCGCCCACCGCGGCGGTCCCGGCCAGCGCGAACATGCACGCCAACAGCGCCTTCGCAGAGGTATACGCCTCAGAGGGGCCGAGTGACTCAAGTCGGTTGAAGAAGAGTGTGCCGAAGCCCGCGACGCCGACCAGTTGGCCGAGCTGGGTGACCGTGGCGAGCAGACCGCTCGCGTCCGCCGCGTACCGGGGCGGCACGGTGGACAGGGCCCGGGTGAGCGTGGGACTGAAGGCGAGCGCGAGCCCCACTCCCAGGCCCGTGTACGCCGCGTACAGCGCGACGCCGCCCTCGCCGCCGTCCCGCAGCGACAGGCCGACGCCGAGCGCGGCCAGCGCGGTGATCACGAAGCCGGCCGGCGTCAACAGGCCCTGCCAGGACGCGGGCCAGTGCCGCCAGGTCAGTCCGACGATCCCGAAGACCACCGCGGTCGGCGCGAAGGAGAGCCCGGCCCGCAGCGCGCTGTAGCCGAGGCCGCCCTGCACGTACAGGGTGAGCACGAAGAGGAAGCCGCCGTTGACGGCCATGACCGCCATGATCCGGAACACGGCGAGCCCCATGCCGGGGTGGCGCAGCACACTCGGTGTGATCAGCGGGGCCCCGCCGCGCCGGGCCAGCCGCGCCTCGTAGCCGCAGAAGACGGCGAACAGGACCGCGGCGGCGGCCAGGGACAGCCAGGACCACAGCGGCCAGTCCTCCTCCTGTCCCAGCACCAGCGGCACCGTGCACAGCGACACGGCCGCGCCGAGCAGCACCAGGCCGGGCAGGTCGAGACCGCGGGACCGGTCCCGCGGCGTCCTGCGGTCCCCGGGGAGCAGGACGCGCGCGCCCGCGGCCAGCAGGGCGAGGCCGACCGGCACGTTCACGAGGAACACCGGCCGCCAGCCGGTCCCGAACAGGTCGGCACTGACCAGGACTCCGCCGACGACCTGTCCGGCGGCGGCGCCGACCGCGAGGACCGCGGAGTACACGCCGAGCGCCCTCATCCGGGCCTCGCCGGTGAAGTTGCGCTGGATCAGGCTGAGCACCTGCGGGATCATCACCGCCGAACCGGCGCCCTGCACCAGCCGGAAGACGATCAGCTCCGTGACGCCCTGCGCCAGCCCGCAGGCGAGCGAGGCCGCCGTGAACAGGGCGAGCCCGGCGAGATGGACCCGGCCGTGCCCGAACCGGTCGCCGAGCCGGGCGCCGGTGATCAGCAGCACCGAGTACGTGATGGCGTATCCGGCGATGACCAGCTGGAGTTGGGCGCCGGAGGCGTGCAGTTCGGTGCCGATGGTGGGGGCCGCGACGTTCACGATGAACACGTCGAGCAGCGCCATGAACTGGGCGGCGAGCACGAGCGCGAGCAGCGGCCGGGGCCGGGGCCGGTTGTCAGTGGCGGGTGCTTCACTGTGGACAGGTCGGGAAACGGACGCGGGATCCGGTCCCGTCCGAGGTGTCGTCGTCATGCTGTCGAGCCTGAGGACGTTCCGGTACGGGTGCCGAGAGCCCGCCGATGCTGGTACTGCCAGCACCTGGCAGGCACCGGCTCCGGCATCGAGGATGGTCGTGCAGGGAGCGTGACGACGAGGGGCGTCACAACGGCGGGGTGGACACGGGGACGGGACGCGGGGACGGGGGACGTGCCCATGGGGGACATGGCGATGGGGGACACGCGATGAGGACGACACAGCGACGACGGCCCGAGCTGGCCTCGTTCCTGCGCAGCAGGCGCGCCCGGGTGACCCCGGCGGACGTGGGGATGCCGCCGGGCCTCAGGCGCCGCACCCCGGGGCTGCGCCGCGAGGAGGTCGCCCAGCTCTCCGGCGTCGGGGTGACCTGGTACACCTGGCTGGAGCAGGGCCGCCCGATCAACGCCTCCGCACAGGTCCTGGACGCGGTGGCCCGCACGCTGCGGCTCGACCTGCCGGAGCGGGAGCACCTGTACCGCCTGGCGGAGGTGCCCTTCGCCGGCGCCCCGGAGCGACTGCCCCAGGAGACGGGGCCGGAGGTGCAGGGCATCATCGACGCCCTCGACCCGCTCCCGGCGGTCGTCTACAACTCGCGCTACGACATCCTGGCCACGAACCAGGGCTACCGGGACCTGTTCCTCATCCGGGAAGTCGTCGAGATCGGGATGTCCAACGCGCTGTGGACGCTGTTCACGGTGTCCGAGGAAGCCTGCCCGGTGCTGTACCGGGAGCGCGAGCTGCCGGTCATGGTGGCGACGCTGCGGTCCGCATACGGCAGACATGTGGGCGAGCCGGCGTGGGAGGGCTACATAGCCGCGCTGGCGGCGGCCAGCCCCTACTTCGCCGAACTCTGGGCGAGCGGAGAGGTGGTCCGGCCCGGACCCCGGGTGAAGACCTTCCGCCACCGGGCCGTGGGTGTCCTGCGGATGACGTCCCAGTCGCTGTCGATCGACGGAATGCCCGAGTGCCGGATCGTGGTCTACACCCCGGAGGACAAGGAGACACGTGAAAAATCCCGCCTCCTGAGGGAGACGGGATTCTCATCAAGTGGAGCTAAGGAGAATTGAACTCCTGACCTCCTGCATGCCATGCAGGCGCTCTACCAACTGAGCTATAGCCCCTTGCGTTCTTCCCGCTCGGCGGGCGAACAAGAAGAACTTTAGCCTGCGACCTGCCGGAAAGTGAAATCCGGGTCCGGCGCTGGTCGGCGCCGGTTCCGCCACCGCTCAGTCGTCGTCCCCGAGCACCGGCTCCGGCAGGGTGCCGGCGTTGTGTTCCAGGAGGCGCCAGCCGCGGGCGCCCTCGCCGAGGACGGACCAGCAGCAGTTGGAGAGGCCGCCGAGGCTCTCCCAGTGCCGGGGCTCCAGACCGAGCAGCCGTCCGATGGTGGTGCGGATCGTGCCGCCGTGGCTGACCACCACGAGGGTGCCGTCCTCGGGGAGCTTCTCGGCGTGCCGGAGCACGACGGGGGCGGCGCGGTCGGCGACCTCGGTCTCCAGTTCGCCGCCGCCGCGGCGGACCGGCTCACCGCGCTTCCACGCGGCGTACTCCTCGCCGTGCCGGGCGATGATCTCCTCGTGCGTCAGCCCCTGCCAGACGCCCGCGTAGGTCTCGCGCAGGCCCTCGTCGTGGGACACCTCGAGGCCGGTGAGCGCGGAGAGCTCGGCGGCCGTGTTCGCGGCCCGCTGGAGGTCGGAGGCGACGATCGCGTCGGGCTGGAGGGAGGCCAGCAGCCGGGCGGCGCGACGGGCCTGGCCGATGCCGGTCTCGGTGAGTTCGACGTCGGTGGTGCCCTGGAAGCGGCGCTCCACGTTCCAGGAGGTCTGGCCGTGCCGCCACAGAATGAGGCGGCGGCCCCGGCCCTTGCGGTCGGCGGCAGCGGTCACCGCTGCTCCCCGAACTCGGCGTCGTCCTCCTCGGCCCGGAGCTTGGCGTGCTCCTCGCCCTTGCCGCGGGTCGCCTTGGCGTCGGCCGGCAGCTCCAGCTCGGGGCAGTCCTTCCACAGCCGCTCCAGGGCGTAGAAGACCCGCTCCTCGCTGTGCTGGACGTGGACCACGATGTCCACGTAGTCGAGCAGGACCCAGCGGGCCTCGCGGTCGCCCTCGCGGCGCACCGGCTTGGCGCCGAGCTCCTTGGAGAGCCGCTCCTCGATCTCGTCGACGATGGACTTGACCTGGCGGTCGTTGGGTGCGGACGCCAGCAGGAAGGCGTCGGTGATCGAGAGGACGTCACTGACGTCGTAGGCGATCACATCATGGGCGAGCTTGTCGGCGGCCGCCTGCGCGGCGGTGTGGACGAGCTCGAGAGAACGGTCAGTGGCGGTCACTACGAGGCTTTCGGTCGGCGGTCACTTGACCTCAAGGGTCTCACGGACCGCCGACGGCACCCCACGTGATTGTTGTGGACCCGTGGGGTGCCGTTGCCAGCCGGGGCCCGGCTAGGACGAGGAGGACGGCTTGTAGTCCTGGCCGAGGATCACCGCGACGTTCGCGCTGGAGGAGACCGTGCCCTTGGTCACGGCACTGCCGGGCAGGCCGAGGGTCTTGGCGACCTCGGTGGCGTTGGCCTTGTCGCCCGGGTCGGCGTAGACGACCTTGGAGGTGGCCCGGGTGCCGGAGGGCGTGCCGCCGTCGAGGAAGGTGAAGCCGCCGTTGAGGAGGACGACGCGGGCCTTCTCGGTGTTGTCCTTGGTGCCGGTGGCGTTCTGGACGGAGACGCTGACCGCCGCGTCCTTGTCGGGGCTCTTCGCCTTGCCGCCGAGGACGTCGTTGACGACGCTCGCGCTGGCCGCCGCGCTCAGGGTGCCGTCCTGCTGGACGGGCAGCAGCGCGGTCTTGTAGTCGCCGCCCTTGGCGAGGTCGGCGAGCTTGGCGAGGAAGGTGCCGAGGTCCTTGTCGGTCAGGGACGGGTCGAGGATCTGGGCCAGGGTCTGCACGGTGGTGGTCGCGGCCGTCGGGTCGGAGGACAGCTTGCGCAGCACGCCCTGCATGACCTGGCCGAAGCGCTCCAGCTGGGCGTTCTGGGCCTCGCCGGGGGCGCGGTAGGTGGCGTAGGCGACGGCCATCTTGCCGCTGAGGGTCTGGCCCTTCCCCTTGTTCACCAGGGGCGCCTGGCCCTTCTTCTTGGCGGCCGGGTCGGGGACGGCGGTGTCGGTGTCGACGTCGATGTTGCCGACGAGGTCGACGAGGTTCTGCAAGTAGGGGGTGTCCAGGCGCCAGGTGCCCTCGATGTCGGTGCCGAGGACGGTGTCGAGGGCGTCGAGGGTCCCCGAGGAGCCGTCGTCGTCGACCGACTTGGCGAGGGTGGTCGTGGTGCCGTCGTCGGCCGTGAGGTTGAGGGAGTTGGGGATCAGGACGGTGGTGCCCTGGTCGGTGGTGGTGTTGTCGACGAGGAGCGCGGTGGAGGTGCCGCCCTTCGCGGTGTTGTGCAGATGGACGACGATCACGTCCCGGTTCTGGGCGCTCGACGCGATCGTGGTGCCCTTCTTGGTCTCCGGATCCGACAGGCCGGGCAGCTTCCCGGCGTACCAGAGGTAGCCGACCCCGCCGACCGCGACCAGGGCGAGGACGACGACCAGGGCGACGAGCCGGCTGCGGGCCCGGCGCTTGGCCTCCTCGCGGCGCTCGGTGCGGTTCTCGGTGAAGTTGAGCCAGTCGATGACGTCCTCGGAGTCCCCGTCGGGCTCCTCGACGAACGCGAACTGGGCGGTGTGGTACTGCCGTTCGTCGTCGGCGGAGTCCACGCCGGTCTGCGCCGTCGCCGGTGCTTCCCCGGCCTGCGCGCCCTCGCCGTACCCCCGGCCTCCCTGCGGTGCGTCGGCGGCCGGGCCGCCCTGCTGGGGGATGTAGGCCGTTTGCTCGGTGACCCGCTGCTGCCCGGTGACCCGCTGCTGCTGCCCGCTCGCGGCGGCCTGCCCGTAGGGGTCGTACGCCGTCGCCGGACCGCCGGCCTGTCCGCCCGCGCCCCGGCCCCCGTACGGGTCGTAGGGCGGCACCGGCGCCTGCTGTCCGGTGTCGCCGGCGCCGTAGGGGTCGTACGGCGGGACGGGGCTCTGGCTGCCGGTGTCGTACGGCGCCTGCTGTCCGCCCGTGGCGTACGGGTCGTAGCCGTAGCCCTGCTGTGCGTAGGGGTCGTACTGCTGCTGGGACTGCTGAGGCTGCTGCCGCGAAGCCTGTTGCGGGATCTGCTGGTACACCGGCCGGCCGTACTCGTCGTAGCCGACGAGTTCGTACTGGTTCTCGTGATCGCCGCCGTAACCCGCGTCGTATCGGTCGTTCACCGGTGCCCCTCTCGGTTCACTCGCCGCGGTACAGCTCGCGCTTGTCGATGTAGCGCACGACGCCGTCCGGCACCAGGTACCAGACGGGGTCGCCCTTGGCGACTCTCGCCCGGCAGTCGGTGGAGGAGATGGCCAGGGCCGGGACCTCGACCAGCGAGACCCCGCCCTCGGGCAGCCCGGGGTCGGCCAGGGTGTGGCCGGGCCGGGTGACTCCGATGAAGTGCGCGAGGGAGAACAGCTCTTCCGCGTCCCGCCAGGTGAGGATCTGGCCGAGGGCGTCGGCGCCCGTGATGAAGAAGAGGTCGGTGTCCGCGTTGAGGGACTTCAGGTCGCGCAGTGTGTCCGTGGTGTAGGTCGGGCCGCCGCGGTCGATGTCGATCCGGCTGACCGAGAACTGCGGGTTCTCGGCGGTCGCGATGACCGTCATCAGATAGCGGTCCTCGGCCGCGGACACCCTGCGGTGGGTCTTCTGCCACGGCTGGCCGGTCGGTACGAACACGACCTCGTCCAGGTGGAACTGCGCGGCGACCTCGCTGGCCGCCACGAGGTGCCCGTGGTGGATCGGGTCGAACGTTCCGCCCATGACGCCGAGGCGGCGCTTGCCGGGGTTCGACGGGCTGTTGCCCGGGCCGGTAGGCATGTCCTGCTCTCCCATGCGTGCAGACCCTACCGGCCCGACCTGAGGGCACCGGACGGCGCGGGCCCGGAGTGCCCCGTCATGGGCACTCCGTGCCTCAGCGGTCGCGGTTGAAACGGGTGGTGATCCACAGCAGGAGCAGCAGGATGAGGAACGCGGCGCCGCCGGTCACCAGGGGGTCGAGGCTCTCGTGGTTGCCGCCGTGCTCCTCGCCCTCTGCGGCGAGGGTGACCAACTGGGCAGCGGTGCTGTGGAAGCTCATCTTCGGCAGACCTATCCGATGGAGGAGGGCGGGATAAAGACGTCGGCCCATGGTAAGCGGGCCCGGTGAGCGCGATCACCCCGACTCCACCATTGGAGGCCGCCCGTGGGGCACGGGGGAACCGGCGGGGAACCTTCGCTCCCGCTCACTCGTCCTTCCGCTTGTACCCCCGCAGCAGGAACCACGCGGTGAACGCACAGCCCA
The DNA here is from genome assembly GCF_058382285.1 of Streptomyces sp. LS-MS-L19. NCBI lineage: Bacteria > Bacillati > Actinomycetota > Actinomycetes > Kitasatosporales > Streptomycetaceae > Streptomyces > Streptomyces sp. LS-MS-L19. The sequence goes on from NZ_JBYCLL010000001.1 coordinate 3,307,434, forward strand.
CGAACATCACGACCAGTACGACCCGGAGCAGGTTTCCGGCCCCTTGCTGCTCGGCGGCGCTAGCGGCCTCGGTGAGCCAGGCGGCCCGGGTGTGCTCCATGACGTGGACTCCTTCGCTGTACTGCCCGTCCACGCTATCTCCGCCTAGGCTGGGCTCTGCTTCGGGGGCGCAAAGGCCCGCACAAGGGTCCGCAAAGGATCACAACGGGCCGAGGGGCACGGCCAGAGAGCACAGCTGAAGAGGCACGGCTGGCAGGCACCGCCAAGGTGGCACAGCCAAGACGCACATGGGGGAAGACATGTCCGACGACGGCCATCAGAACAACGGACACGAGCACGTACCGAGCAGGCAGCGCCGGCGTTTCCCGGGGATCTCCTCGCGTGCGTACGAGCACCCCGCCGACCGTTCCGCCCTGGTGGCGCTGCGCAAGCTGAGCGGTTTCGACACGGTGTTCAAGGCGCTCAGCGGTCTGCTCCCCGAGCGGAGCCTGAGGCTGCTGTTCCTGTCCGACTCGGTGCGCGTCTCCGACCAGCAGTTCGCGTACCTCAACGACATGCTGCGGGACGCCTGTTACATCCTGGACCTGGAGAAGGTCCCGCCGATGTACGTGAACCAGGACCCGCAGCCCAACGCGATGTGCATCGGCCTGGACGAGCCGATCATCGTCGTCACCACGGGTCTGGTCGACCTCCTCGACGAGGAGGAGATGCGGGCCGTCGTCGGCCACGAGGTGGGCCACGCCCTCTCCGGCCACTCGGTCTACCGGACCATCCTGCTGTTCCTGACCAGCCTCGCCCTCCGGGTGGCGTGGATCCCGCTGGGCAACATCGCGATCATGGCGATCGTGACCGCGCTGCGGGAGTGGTTCCGCAAGTCGGAGCTGTCGGCGGACCGGGCGGGCCTGCTGGTCGGCCAGGACCTGAGGGCCTCGATGCGCGGCCTGATGAAGCTGGCCGGCGGCCACCACCTGCACGAGATGAACGTGGACGCGTTCCTGAAGCAGGCCGAGGAGTACGAGGCGGGCGGCGACCTGCGCGACTCGGTCCTCAAGATCCTCAACGTCCTGCCGCGCACCCACCCCTTCACCACGATCCGGGCGGCCGAGCTGAAGAAGTGGTCCGAGTCCCGCGACTACCAGCGGATCATGGACGGCCACTACCCGCGCCGCTCCGAGGACAAGGACACCTCGGTCACCGACAGCTTCCGCGAGTCGGCGGCGAGCTATGCGAGCAACGTGAAGAACTCCAAGGACCCCCTGATGAAGCTGGTCAACGACATCGCGGGCGGGGCGGGCGACCTGGGCGGCAGGGTGCGCAGGGGCTTCGGCGGCTTCTCCAGCTCGGCCCCGAGGAACGACGACCGGCCCGACGAGGAGGGCGGCGCGACCCCGGCCGGTTAGAACCCGCCCCAGGCCGGTCAGCACCCGACCCAGGCCGGTCAGAACAACCCGCCGCAACGACCCGCCGCAACCACCTGCCGTTCCTCTACACCTTCGGCTGCGCGCTGGTCGCCAGCGACCCGCACAACGCCGTGGCGCTGCCCGTCGCGTAGGGATCCGTCCCCGCCGGCCCGCCCGCCTTCGCGGTCTGCCCGGCCAGCAGCGGATGCAACCGGTTCGTGGAGTCCACCGCGCACGAGAGCGGCCCGGCCTGGACGTACGACACGACCAGCTGGGCCGTGTGCATCCGCAGGTCGTCCCGGTCGAACCGGAAGTGCAGCTCCCGCCGGACGGTGAACAGCGAGACCTCGCTGGAGGCGCCCGCGGCGGCGGACCGCAGCGCGTACACGAACGTGTGGTCCGCGGTCACCTCCAGGGTCGAGGAGTCTGTCTCGGCGGCCTGAAGGCTCCCCTGGACCCGGATCTGCCCGTCGGCGAGCCGCGCCTCGGCGGGGTCGAAGCGGACCAGCCACCCGGTCGGCGCGTGCCGCCCGTCCGCCGCGGGGTGGGCGAAACTCTGGTCGAACTGGTCGAGTTGGTCCGTGTCGAGCAGCACCCGCACGGCACGGACCTGGCCCCCGGCGAGGACATCGGGGTCCAGTGAGGACCGCACGATGTAGTCCTTGGCGGTGGTCAGCGCGCTCACCACCTGGCTGTCGGAGAAGTGCTCGGTGCGGCGGGAGGGCGGCAGCGGGATGCCCTTGGCACCGACGCGGTACTGCGCGGCGGGGCTGTGCGCGTACAGGTACTCGGCGTCGTCGTGCCCCGGGACCCTGCCCTCCGGGGCCAGCGGGATGACGGTCATCCGGAGCGGCTCCACCGGCTGCGGGATCGCGGAGGTCTGGTAGGGGTGCCGTACGCCCATGTAGATCGCGGTGCCGAAGGCGACGGCGATCAGCAGGACCAGGATCAGCACCTGTCGGGACAGGCCCCGCCGGAGGGGCGGGCGGCGGCGTACGGCGGGCGCGTGGTCGGCCATGCGCTCCTGCGCGGAGAACTCCTGGAGGCGGGCAGCACGGACGAACGACTCGTCGAACACGACGGATCGGTACTCGTCCTCTCCACCTGCCGGGCCGCCCTCGGGTGGCCCCTCAGGCGGGTCTCCTGGCGCTCCCATATCTTCAGAGTAGGTCTCGGGAAGCTCAGGTAAACGCCCCGCCGCACGACAACTTCTGACAGGTTCTCACCAGGTCCGAACGAGAACCTGTGCGCAGTGCGACGCGCTCCGGCCGGCACCGGTCGGAGATCGGCCGGAACCGGCTCAGGGTGTGCGCGGGACCGCGGACACGGCCGGCTGGGAATAGTCCGCGGACGCCGAGGGCGTGACCGTGCTCCCCTGTTCCAGACCGGTCGAGGCGGGCGGCGGCACCCGGTCGCGGCTGCCCGAGGAGGCGCCCCGGTAGACCGCGGTGAAGGCCAGCGCGACCATGCCGATGCCCATGACGAGGGCGAGCATCCAGGCGACCGGGCGGTGCCAGCGGACCTGTTTGCCGTAGGTGCCGGGAGCGCCGTAGCGGCCTTCGAGGATCTCGGTGTCGTCCAGCTCGTCGAGGTCGGGATCATGGCCGAAACCGCCGGAGCCGAACCCGTCCTCGTACCGCTCGCCTCTGGGGCGGGCTCTGCGGGCCTCGGCCTCGGAGGCCTCCGCTCTCGCCTGGGCGGCGGCCAGGAGGCGCTCGACGGCGGTCGGCTCGTGCACCACGGCCGCCCGTACGAAGGCCTCGTCGAAGACCACGGAGGCGAACTCTTCGTCCGACACCCCGCGGTCGTGGTCGTCGTCGGGCTCCCAGCCGTCAGGGAACGGCGTGCCCCCCACGTCCTCCGGCACGGATCCAGAGTAGACCTGGGGGGTCAATTTGGGCAGACGGTATGGAAATTCATCCGCCTGGTGAGACACCTCTCGTACGGCCCGGAGGGGGTCGGGGGCGGAAAGCCGGCGCGTGCCTTACGCATATGCCCAGGCCCTGCGCGCCCTGCGTGCCTCACGGCCGCCCCGCTCAGCGGCGGATGTGCCCGTCCCCGGTGACGATGTACTTCGTGCTGGTGAGCTCCGGTAGCCCCATCGGGCCGCGCGCGTGCAGCTTCTGGGTGGAGATGCCGATCTCCGCGCCGAAGCCGAACTGGCCGCCGTCGGTGAAGCGGGTGGAGGCGTTGACCGCGACGGTCGTGGAGTCGACCAGCTGGGTGAACCGGCGGGCCGCCTGCTGCGAGGTGGTGACGATGGCCTCGGTGTGACCGGAGGTCCACAGCCGGATGTGCTCGACGGCCTTGTCCAGCGAGTCGACGACGGCGGCGGCGATGTCGTAGGAGAGGTACTCGGTGTCCCAGTCCTCCAGAGTGGCCTCGACGACGGTCGCCTTGGTGTCCTTCGCGTACGCCAGCACCCGCTGGTCGGCGTGGACGGTGACGCCGGCCTCGGCGAGGGCGTCCAGGGCGCGCGGCAGGAACTCGGGGGCGATGTCCTGGTGGACCAGGAGGGTCTCGGCGGCGTTGCAGACGCTGACCCGCTGGGCCTTGGAGTTGATCAGGATGTCGACGGCCATGTCGAGGTCGGCGTGGGCGTCGACGTAGACGTGGCAGTTGCCGGTGCCGGTCTCGATGACGGGGACGATCGACTCGGTCACGACGGTCTGGATCAGCGAGGCGCCGCCGCGCGGGATGAGCACGTCGACCAGGCCCCGGGCGCGCATCAGCTCGCGCACGCTCTCGCGGGACTCGCCGGGCACGAGCTGGATCGCGTCGGCGGGCAGTCCGGCGCCGCCCACCGCGTCGCGCAGGACCCGTACGAGGGCGCTGTTCGACTCGTACGCGGAGGCCGAGCCGCGCAGCAGGACGGCGTTGCCGGACTTCAGGCACAGGGCGGCGGCGTCCACGGTGACGTTCGGGCGGGCCTCGTAGATGATGCCGACCACGCCGAGCGGGACACGGACCTGGCGCAGGTCGATGCCGTTCGGGAGGGTCGAGCCGCGCACGACCTCGCCGACGGGGTCGGGCAGCGCCACGACGTCCCGGACGTCGGAGGCGATGGCGCGCACCCGCTCCGGCGTGAGGGTGAGCCGGTCGACGATCGCCTCGCTGGTGCCGGCCTCGCGGGCCTTGGCGATGTCCTTGGCGTTGGCCTCGACGATCTCGCTCGTACGGACCTCCAGGGCGTCCGCGATGGCGAGCAGCGCGTCGTCCTTCTCGGCCCTCGGCAGCGGGGCGAGGTCGGCGGCGGCGGCCTTGGCCCGGTAGGCGGCCTGGACGACCGGGGTCATGGAGTCGTACGGCGAGAGCGAGGTCATGGGGGAAGCGTAGTGCGCCGCGCCGGGCCGTCCACCGCGCATTCCACAGCGCGAGACGGGATCAAAGGGACACTCCCCAGGGGGCGGGTCAGTACGGGTGCACCCCCACCGGTGAGGCCGGCGGCGGCCCGTACCCCTCGGCGATGCGCTGGTGGTAGGTCTGCCGGTCGATGACCTCCAGGCCGACGATCTCCCAGGGCGGCAGGCCCGCGGTCTGGCGGTGCTCGCCCCACAGGCGCAGGGCGACGGCGGCCGCGTCGTGCAGGTCGCGGGCCTCCTCCCAGTACCGGATCTCGGCGTGGTCGTTGGCGTAGCGGCTGGTCAGCAGGAAGGGGTGGTCGTGGGCGAGCTGCTGGAGGGCGCGCCGGACCTCCTTCAGCGGGGCCTCCTCGCCGGAGACGCTGAGGGTGACATGCCACAGGCGGGGCAGGTCCTCGGGCCTCTCCCCCTCGAACCGGTCCCCCGCGGCGACGCTCGTCAGGGTCCGCTCCTCACCGGCCGGCCTCGCCACGGCGTTCCCGGACCCGCCGCGGGAAGCCGCCGCGCCGTCGCGGGACGCCGCCGCCCCAGGGCGCACTCGTCTCACGACGGCCTCCTTCACGCACAGAGTCCGGCCCCACGGGCCGGGCGGAATGTGTCCCTGGGACAAAGTTGAGCAGGCCGCAAGGGCTCGCGGGGCGATTTTGCGGAACGTCCACCTCAGGGCGACGCCCTTGGCAGGGCGTTCACCCCGTTTTCGGGCACACACGGCACCCACCGGCACCCACCGGCACCCACCGGCACCCACGGGCACCGGAAAGCACCGCAAGGCACCGCACGGCACCGCACGCACCCGACGCCCCTCAGGGATGCAGGATCACCAGATCGTCCCGGTGGACGACCTCCCGCTCGTACGCCGGCCCCAGTTCCCGCGCCAGTTCCCGGGTCGAGCGGCCGATGAGCCGCGGCATCTCCTTGGCGTCGAAGTTGACGAGCCCCCGGGCCACCGCGTGCCCGGTGCCGTCCCGCAGTTCGACGGGGTCGCCCGCGACGAACTCGCCCTCGACGGAGGCGATCCCGGCCGGCAGCAGCGACTTGCGGCGCTCGACGACCGCCTTGACCGCCCCGTCGTCCAGGGTCAGCGAGCCCTGCGGGGTGGACGCGTGCTGGAGCCACAGCAGCCGGTCGGCCGAGCGCTTGTCCGCGGGGTGGAAGTAGGTGCCGGTGTCGCCGCCGGACAGCGCGTCGCCCGCGTGGATCGCGCTGGTGAGGACGACGGGGATGCCGGCGGCGGCCGCGATCCGGGCGGCCTCGACCTTGGTGACCATGCCGCCGGTGCCGACGCCCGCCTTGCCCGCGCTGCCGATCTCGACGTGCGCCAGGTCCTCGGGGCCCCGGACCTCCGCTATCCGCGAGGTACCCGGCTTGCTCGGGTCGCCGTCGTAGACGCCGTCGACGTCGGAGAGCAGGACCAGCAGGTCGGCGTGGACCAGGTGGGCCACCAGCGCGGCGAGCCGGTCGTTGTCGCCGAAGCGGATCTCGTCGGTGGCGACGGTGTCGTTCTCGTTGACGATCGGGAACGCGCCCATCGCGAGGAGCTTGTCGAGGGTGCGGGAGGCGTTGCGGTGGTGGGCGCGGCGGCTCATGTCGTCGCTGGTCAGCAGCACCTGGCCGACCCGGACGCCGTAGCGGGCGAAGGAGGCGGTGTAGCGGGCGACGAGCAGGCCCTGGCCGACGCTGGCGGCGGCCTGCTGGCGGGCCAGGTCCCTCGGGCGGCGACGCAGGCCCAGCGGGGCGAGTCCGGCGGCGATGGCGCCGGAGGAGACCAGGACGATCTCCCGCTCTCCCCCGCTGCGGCTCTTGGCGAGGACGTCGACGAGTGCGTCGACCCGGTCGGCGTCGAGGCCGCCGGAGGCGGTGGTCAGCGACGAGGAACCCACCTTGACGACGATCCTGCGGGCCTCGCCCACGGCCTGCCTTGCCCCTGCCACCTTGTGTCCTGTCCCCTCGCGCCACTTCGGGTACCTCGCCCGCAATGTACGCGAAGGGGACGCGGTGACGCGCGTCCGTCCAGACCCCGGACCCGATACGACCCAGTCCCCGAACCCGGTACCGGACGCCTCGCGGGGCCATTCCGGTTCCCACGCCCGAAAAAGTGGAATTACACCTTCCTGTTAATCGGAAGTGAATTCTTTCCGACTTCCGGGTGCACAACCATTCACCCCCTCCTCGTGTCGAACTGGCCGACATCAAGGTCATTGCCGTAGCTCGAGAAAGCCCTGCCCATGACGATCCGTCGGTTGTGCGCCGTCCTGCGCGTTCGCGGGAAGACCGAACTTCTCCTGGTGATCCTTTTCGCCGCCGGTTTCGCGGCACTCCCCGTCCTCGCGCTGCTGCCGTCGCTGTGGGGCTTCACGGTGGCCTGGGCGGTGACCTATGCGACCGACGAGGCACTGCACGCGAAGGCCCCGGGATTCGTCCGCCGACTGGCAACACTGCAGCTCAGCCGCACCATGCGGTTCGCCGTGCGGACGGTGATGCTGCTCGCCCTGGCGGACCGGACGGACGCGCCGGACGCGGTGCTGGTCACCGGACTCGCCGTCCTCAGCGCCCATTTCCTGCTCGTGATGATGTATTCGGCACTGCATCACGCAATCCGCAGGCGCCGCGTCCTCCCGGTGATCGTGCGCAATCTCGACATGAGCGGGATCGACGTCCCCGAACCCCCGCCCGCCTGTCTCTACCGGCGTTTCCTGCGCAAGCTGCTGCACCTCGACCTGCCCGCCCACATCGGATTGATCATCGCGCTGGCGAGCGGCACCTGGTATTTCGCCTACGCCGGCTACGCGCTGACGATCGGCGCCGCCCTGGCCGCCCTCGCGGCGCTGCTGGGTCAGTTCCGCTCGGTCCGCGCCATGCCCGGCCGGGACGCGGTGATCGGCGAGGTCAACCGCCAACTCGCCGTATACCGGCCCGAGGTGGCCCTGTACTTCAGCTTCGCCGCGGTGTCCCGGGACTTCATGTACCAGGTCAACATGTGGATCGAGACGCTGGAGCAGCTCGACCGGCGCCCGGTGATCGTGCTGCGCGAGCGGGCCTCCTTCCGCTTCCTCGGCCGCACCCGGATCCCGGTGGTCTGCGTGCCCAAGGCGGACGACCTGGCCGAGCTGGAGCTGTCCGGGGTGCGGGTCGTGCTCTACCCCGGCAACGCCGGCAAGAACGTCCACATGCTGCGGATCGCCGAGGCCAAGCACGTCTTCATCGGCCACGGCGACAGCGACAAGCTCGCCAGCAGCAACCGCGTCAGCAAGGTGTACGACGAGATCTGGGTGGCCGGCCGGGCCGGACGGGACCGCTACCGGCGGGTGCGGCACGCCATCAGCGACGGGGCCATCGTCGAGGTGGGCCGCCCGCAGCTGGCCCCGGTCCGGCTGCACGCCGACCACGTGCCGGGTCCGGTGCCCGTCGTCCTGTACGCGCCCACCTGGGAGGGCTGGAGCGACGACGACTGCCACACCTCCCTGATCCCCATGGGCGTACCCCTGATCGAGAGGCTCCTCGCGGAGAACGTCCGGATCATCTACAAGCCGCACCCCCTCACCGGCAAGCGCTCGGCCGAGGCGGCCGCCGCGGACCGGACCATCCGGGAGCTGCTGCGCGCCGACGAGGACCGGCACACAGCGGACGACGCGAGACCGCGGCTCCAGGAGATCCGGGCCCGCCTCGACGAGCTGTCCGGGCGTCACGAGGGCGACGACGCCCAGCAGTTGAGGGACGCGCGCACACCCGGCCCGGACGGGGCGGCGCAGTGGCAGGAGCTGCACGCCGAATGGCACCGGCTCTTCTGGGCGAGCCGTTCCGGCGCCCGGCACCACGTGATCCTCGAACAGCTCCCCACCCTCTACGAGTGCTTCAACCAGGCCGACCTCCTCATCAGCGACGTCTCCTCGGTGGTCGCGGACTTCGTGGCCAGCCTCAAGCCGTACGTCCTGACCAACGCCCAGGACCTGCCCGACGCGGAGTTCCGGGCCGCCTACACCACCGCGGGCGGCGCGTATCTGCTCGACCGGGCCTGCACCCGGCTGCCGGAGATCCTGCGCTCGGTGCGCGAGCCCGTGCACGACCCGATGGCCCCCGAGCGCCGCGTCCTCAAGGAGTACGTGCTCGGCCCGGACCGTCCGACCTCCATGGAGCGCTTCAACGCGGCCGTGAACGACCTGGCCGACAAGGCCGTGGCGGAACGGGCGGAGGACCTCGTCACGCCGATCGCGGAACCGACCGCGCAGCCGATCCTTTAGCACTTCCCCGCCCCGCCCGCACAGGTACACGCGCGTGTCGTCCGGAGGTCGGCTCGCGTTAACCAAGGCGTCCGTCTCGCGACGACCCTGGAGTGACCCCCGTGCGAAAACCCCTGTCCCGCCTGCGCTCCGCGGTGCGGCTGCCGGGCCGGCAGACCATGACGAGAGTCCTGGTCGCCGCCGTCCTGGCAGCCGCCGTCGTCGCCCAGGTCGTCGCCGCCCTGCGTCCGCACGTCCCGCTGCTGCTCGCCGCGACCGCCGCGTCCCTGGCCGTCGAGGGCGTCCTGCACCGCTGGCAGCGCGGCATGGTCTCGCTGTTCGCCAAGTCGCACGCGGACCTCACCGTGCGGCACGTCCTGCGGGACCTGCTGCTGGTCGTCGGCCTGCTGCGGCTGACCCCAGAGGCCGAGGAGACGGCGTACACCGTGCTGGTGGCCGGTCTGCTCGCCTTCTACGCACTGCACTGCGCGGTCCAGGCGGCCTCCGTCCTGGTCCGCCGCACCCGCACCCTCCCGGTGCTCACCCGCAACATCGACGCCTCCGCGCTCCGCCTCACCCCGGCCCCGCCCGCCCTGCTGCGCCGCCCAGGCCCCCGCCTCCTGGTGCACGGCCTGCCCGCCACCGCGGGCCTGCTGGTCACCGCGGCCACCGGTGAACCCCGCTGCGCGGCCTTCGGCATCGCGATGTCCCTGGGGCTCGCCCTCATGGGCCTGTACGACCTTCTCGTACGACTGCTGCCGAGCCGTCGGCCGGCGGGCGAGCAGGAGGTGCTGGACTGGTTCGACGCCTGGCTGGCCGAGTACCGGCCGACCGTGGGCCTGTACTTCTCCGGCGGGGTCTCCTCCGCCTACCAGGCCGACATGTGGCTGGAGCCGCTCGCGAAGCTCGACGGGAAGCCGGTGATCATCCTGCGCGAGCGGTTCATGATGCAGAAGATCGCCGCGACCGACGTGCCGATCGTCTGCCTGCCGAAGGTCTCCACGCTGCTGCGCCTGGAGCAGTCCACGCTCCAGGTCCTGATCCACCCCTCGAACTCCGGCAAGACCTCCCAGGTGCTGCGCATCCCGACGATCAAGCACACCTTCGTCAACCACGGCGAGAGCGACAAGCTGTCCTCCTGCAACCCGTACGCGAAGGCCTACGACGAGGTGTGGGTGGCCGGCCCCGCGGCCCGGGAGCGGTACGCGGCGGCCCAGGTCGGCGTCGAGGACAAGGACGTGGTGGAGATCGGCCGCCCCCAGCTGGACGCCGTACGGCCGTACGCGGGACCGCCCACCGGCCGGGTCACGGTCCTGTACGCGCCGACCTGGGAGGGCTGGGACGGCAACCCCGGCAACACCTCGGTCGTCGAGGCCGGGGAGCACCTGGTGCGGGCGCTGCTGGCGGATCCCGGGGTCCGACTGCTGTACAAGCCGCATCCGCTGACCGGGTCGGTGGACGCGCGGGCGGGCGCCGCGGACCGGCGGATCCGTGAGCTGGTCCGGGCCGCGAACCGGGAGCGGGCGGGGCAGCGCCCCGTCGACGACGGTGAACTCGCCCGCCGGACACGGGAGCTGGACCGGCTCACCACCTCGGACTTCCGGCCCGCCGCGGACTCGGTCGAGCGGATGCTGCTCCAGTCCACGCCGGAGCGGGGCCGCGCGGGGGCGGTGACCCGGGCCACCGCGGCCTGGGAGCGGGCCTACTGGGCCTCGCTGCCCGAGTGGGAGCACCAGGTCGTCACCGACGCCCGGCCGACGCTGTACGCCTGCTTCAACCGGGCCGACCTGCTGATCAGCGATGTGTCGAGCGTGGTCAGCGACTTCCTGGCGAGCGGGAAGCCGTACGCGGTCGCGAACACCAGCGGGCTGGGCGAGGCCGAGTTCCGTGCCGCGTTCCCCACGGCGGGGGCGGCGACGGTGCTGACGCCGGACGCGGCGGGAGTGCCGGGGCTGCTGGATGCCGTACGGCACCCGGAGCGGGACGAACTCCGCTCGGCGCGGGCCGCGTTGAAGCGGCGGCTGCTCGGTCCCGACGAGCCGTCCTCGCAGGAACGGTTCGACATGGCCGTACAGGCCCTCTCGGCGGCGGCTCGCAGGCGGAGGCTGCCGGGGCAGCGGCGGGAGGAGGAGACCGTGTCGGCCTCCGGGAAGCTCACGCTGCTGGGATGAGGACCCTGCGTGCCTTGCGGACCGCCCGGCGCAGCAACTGGTCGACCCCGACCTCCCGGTAGCCCGTGACCTCGCGGGCCTCCCTCGGCTCGGCCAGGTAGAGGGAGTCCGGGAGGCCCGTCGCGCGGTCCCGGAAGCGCGGGTACGCGAAGTACACCCGTCGGCCGCGCTTCTCCAGCACCGCCTCCGGAGTCTTCTTCGTCCGCATGAACTCCAGGACTTCCAGGAGGAGATCGGGGCGGCCCGACGCGACCAGCTGGAGCCGCAGGCGTTCGTGGACGCGGAGGCGGTGGGCCACCTCGCCCGTCCAGTAGGCGTCCATCAGCGGCTTCGCCAGCTCCAGCTTCTCCCGGCGTACCGCCTCGCTGTCCTTCAGGAACTTCGGGCCGAACTGCGGGAGCAGGGTGACGAGGAAGGGGCGGACCATCAGCGCGTCACGGCTCGCGCCGGCCGGGACCAGGTCGGCGATCAGGGTCATCAGGGCGCGCGCGGAGTCGAAGCGCAGGGTGTGGCTGCCGGTCTTCGTGACGTGTTTGCCGTCCTCGCGGCCCACCAGGTAGTAGCAGGTGTGGTCGGCGATCACGGAGACGCCGTCGGCCCGCAGATAGGCCTCCATGGTGAACAGGGCGTCCTCGCCGGTCCACAGGGACTCGTCGAAGCGCATGCTGTGCTGTTCGAGGAAGGCGCGGCGGAACAGCTTCTGGGCGCTCAGCGTGAACTTGATGTTGGAGGAGAAGACGTCGGTGCGCTCCAGGGTCTGCCCCCACATCGAGGTCGGCGGCTTGCGGTTGACGCCCTCGACCCGGCCGAGGACGACGTCCGTGCCGGCCCGGTCGGCCATCGCGACCATCCGCTGAAGCGCCTCGGGGCCGAGCCGGTCGTCGGCGTCCAGGAAGAAGACATAGCGACCGCCGGCCTTGCCCAGACCGACGTTGCGCGGGCCGCCGGGACCGCCGGAGTTGTCCTGCCGGACCACCATGACGTCCAGGGAGCTGCGCGCGGCGAACTCCTCCAGGTACTCCCCGGTGCCGTCGGTCGAGCCGTCGTCCACCGCGATGACCTCGATGCGGGCGTGGTCGAGGGTCTGCGCCTCGACGGACGCCAGGCAGTCGACGAGGTAGGGCATCGCTTCGTACGCCCCGATGACCACGGTCACGTCGGGCTGGGCAAAGGTCATTTCTCCCCCAGTAGCGGTGGGTTTCGTCCGGCACCAGGGGATACGCAGAAGGGCCCGGTTTTCGGGGATCACCCCCGAAAACCGGGCCCTTTCTTTGCGAAGAGCAGGTCAGGCCTTGGTCGTGGCCTCCGCGGCCGAGGCCGCCGCCCGTGACTCCTGGCCGACATTGCGCGCCTCGGCCTTGATCGCGAGGTTCGCCACCGCGGTGTTGAACTGCTCGATGGACGTGGGCTCGTCGGGCCCGAGCAGGTACTGCCTGAGCTCCACCCGGTCCTCGGCCAGCGGGTCGCCCGCGGGGTCGCGGACCGCGTCCAGCAGCTCGCCCAGCTCGGTCGCCTTGTTGGACAGGATGGTGGCGGCCCGCACCGCGGTGTTCTGCCGCTTGAACTCCTCGACGCCCAGCCCGGCGGAGTCCGTGACCGCGTACGGCTTGCCGCTCGCGATGAAGTCGGAGACCACGCTGGAGATGTCGGAGACCATCGCGTCGGAGACGTTGAAGCAGTCGTACAGCCGGGGCTCGGCGCCGGTGATGACCTTGTGCTCCCACACCGGGAAGGAGCGCCAGTACGCGTCGTTCCACTCGCCGCGCAGGCGGGCGATCTCCTCGTACCTGGCCACGTCGACCACACCGTCACGGGTGGCCTCGGCCTCGTCGCCCTTCTCTCCGCCGCCGCTGCCGACGAGGACCGTGAGCCGGGCCTCGATCCGGGCGAGCTCGGCCTTGGCCGCGGCCACCGCGGCCGCGTCGGCCTGGAAACGGGGGTCGGCGGCGCGCTCGGCCGACGCCTTCTCGATCAGCTCGGTGACCTTCTGGTGCGCGGCCCCCGCCTTGGCGAGGACGGTGCCGGTGAAGGGGTGCGGCTTGTAGAGGACCCGGACCGGCGGGTCGGCCTTGAGCAGCTTCTTCACGATGTTCTCGCCGGCCAGCATCAGCGAGGTGTTGCCCGGGTCGCCGTCCCAGCCCTCCCAGGTGGGCGCGTACAGCACGGTGGGCATACGGCCCTCCGGCACGCCCTGCCAGTCCTGGATCGGCGCGAGCTGCGGGCGGCCCACCTCGACGATGTCCTCGTCGCGGACGCCGACGTCGGCGATGGCGTAGCGGTCGCGGCCGGCCCGGCCGGCGGTCCACACCTCGTCGTAGGCCTTGCTGAACGGGTTGACGCTCGCCAGCTTGTCGCTGTCGCCGTGGCCGATGAAGACGTGCTTCATGGTGGGCACGCGCAGCAGGTGGATGTTCTTGCCGACGTTGGCCGCGTACAGCGCGACCCGCACCGAGGACAGGTCCATGTTCATCAGGTGCACCCCTCCGGGCACGCAGATGACGGGGACCGTGGTGGGCGCGAGGTTCTGCAGGATGACCCGCTCACGCAGGATGATCAGCGGCCGGGAGTCCAGCTGCTCCATGGTCTCCAGCCACATGTTGACCTGGTAGGCGGAGTCCTTGGAGCCGGAGAAGTACAGCGCGGTCTCCGGCTGGTAGTCGCGCAGCCATTCGTCGACCTTGGCGAGCACCTTGTCGGCGTTCGGCGGGACCTTCTTGCCGCGCACGTACGGCATCAGTGCGACGACGTACAGGGAGCCGAGCCCTATGGTCACGCCGATGCCGATGAAGCCGGGCGTCGCGGAGTCCAGCTGGGCGGCGACGAGTATGCCGACCACGGCCGCGAGGTCGAGGTGCAGCATCTTCTCGGCCGACCGGTTCAGCAGGCCGAACCGCGGGGCGTCCGGGATGCGGATGCGGGAGGCCAGGTCGACGTTGCGGGTGGCGACGGGGAGCCGGCGGCGGTTGCGGATCAGGGTGACCAGCGCGCCGTGCGGGGCCTGGAGGCCGTAGAACGCGATGAAGCAGGCGGTGGCCCCGTAGAAGATCAGGTTGTTCGAGAGGTCGAGCCGGGCCAGCAGCAGGATCAGGAGGAGCTGTCTGATCAGGAAGCGGATCGAGAGGCCGGCGCGCACCTTGCTGAGGCGGTTGATCAGATAACTGCCCTGGCGGTGCAGATAGTGGTCCGCAAGGTACGTGACGGCCGTCGCGGCCGCGAAGGCGGGGACGCTCGGGATGAGCGCGGCCACCATTATGGCGGGGAATCCCGCCAGCATGAGGACCGCCGCGGCCAGCTCGGCCGCGCTGCCCACCCGGGCGACGCGAATAGCGGTGCTTATCACTGAAAACCTGCTCTGGGAGGGATGCCGGTTGTTTACGGATTCAGGCCCCTGCGAATGCACCATGAACGGGCAGCCACAGAGGCCTGAATTACGTGAGTCTATTTGCCTTGATTATGCCACGCCGTCCTGGCGGTCCAGGACACTGGCGAGCGCGGCCTCGAAGCCGGACGCCTGGCCCGCGGAGGCCGTCGGGTCCTGCTGGCGGACGTCGATGACATGGCCGGTCAGCTCGGAGAGCAGCACGTCGAGCGAGGTGCGGGCGACCGCCTCGGAGGAGAGCAGGCTGCCCGCGGGCTCCTGGCCGAAGGCCTTGGTGCGCATGGGCGTGGCGGTGCGCTCGGGGTTGATGCAGTTCACCCGGATGCCGTCACCCGCCCATTCGTCGGACAGGGCCTGCGTGAGGTTGACCATGGCGGCCTTGGTCGAGGAGTACAGGCTGTACTCGGCGCGGCCGCGGGTGTAGCTGCTGGAGGTGTACAGCAGCAGCTGGCCCTTGGTCTCCGCGAGGTACTTGTAGCTCGACCGCGCGATCTGCACCGGGGCCAGGTAGTTGACCTTCAGCGCCTCCTCGATGGTGGCGTTGTCGGTCTCCGCGAGCTTGCCGATGCGCAGCACTCCGGCGGTGTTGACGACGTAGTCGATGCGCCCGGTCTCGCCGTACGCCTTGGACAGCGCGTCGTCGACCTCCTCCGGGTTCTCCACGTGGGTGCCGGTGGTGGAGCGGCCCAGCGCGTACACCTTGGCGCCGTAGGACTCGGCGAGCTCGGCGATGTCCTTGCCGATGCCGTAGGAGCCGCCGAAGACGACGAAGGTCTTGCCGGTGAGCAGCTCGCGGTAGGCCTCGTCGCCGTTCTGCTCGGGGGCCGCGGTGGAGGCGAGCTGGAAGAGCTTGTCGGCGATGAAGACGTCGACGGGCTGGGTGACCTTCATGTTGTACTCGTCACCCGCGACGACGTGGATCGGCACGTCGGGCAGGTACTTGAGCACGACCGAACAGTCGTCCGTGGCCTGGAAGTTGGGGTCACCGGCGGCGACCTCGTAGGCCCGCTTGATGGTGGACAGCTTGAAGGCCTGCGGGGTCTGGCCGCGGCGCAGCCGGGAGCGGTCCGGGATCTCGGTGATGAACTCGCCGTCCTGACCGTGGGTGCGCGTGACGATGATGGTGTCCGCGGAGGGGATCGCCACGTCGACGGCCTGGTAGCGCTCCAGGGCGGTCACGCAGTCGTCGATCACGCGACGGGACAGCAGCGGGCGCACGGCGTCGTGGAACAGGACGTTGAGGTCCTCGCCCTCGGCCAGGCCCTCGCCGAGGGCCTCGATGGCACGCTCGGTGGTCTCGTTCCGGGTGGCGCCACCCTCGATGATCTTCTTGACCTTGGTGAACCCGGCCTTGGCGACGATCTTCTCTATGTCGGGCACATAGCCCGGCGCCATCAGGACGATGATGTCGTCGATGGAGTCGGCCTTCTCGAAGGTGGTCAGAGTGTGCTCGATGACTGCCTTGCCGGCGATCTTCAGCAGCTGCTTGGGGATCGAGAGACCCACGCGCTGACCGGTACCACCGGCCAGGATCACTGCGGTGGTACGGGGCTTGGCGATGTGCTGGGACACAGAAGACCTACCTCGGGGCGACAGGGAACGGTGAAATGGTCCCACTTGCGGTTACCGCAGTGCAAGGTGACCGCCGTTCACCGCATATGTACGCGCTACCTGTCATTCATCTTGCACTGCCGGTGACGGGGATGTCGTCCAGGGCAGGCGCCCTCGGTACGGCGCAGAGGAGACCGGGATCACTTACGGCCCGCATCCCCGTGTCCCATTACCAGGGAATTCCTTGTGAAGATTCCGCAGCTTTTCGGTCTCGGCGAGGGCAAGAGAACGAAAGAGGGGGCGTGGGACCGCGACGAGGCCCACGCTCCCCTCGAAAGGAGTCCTCAGACCAGCCGGACTCCGGGCTCACCGTCGTCCACCCGCAGCTGGGCGATCGTGCTCGCTGTCGCCTGCGGTCTGACGACCGTGTCCACGACCCGGACCTGCGCGTCGATGCCGTACCGGTCGATGTCGAACAGGTGGTAGCCGCGGTGGGCGTCGATGAACTTCCAGTGCGGGTTGTCGGCCTTCAGCGGGTCCCACTGGGCGTGGAAGGCGGCCTGGTCCTGGTCGCCGTTGCTGGAGATCGACGTGCCGACGAACTCGGCGCCGACGACCTGGGACGACGGGTCGGCGTAGTCCGCCTTGAGGTCGCTGATCATCGTCAGATGACGGTCGCCGGAGAGCACGACCGGGTTGCTCACGCTCCGGAACTCCTCCAGGAGGGCGTTGCGTTCCACCTGGTAGCCGTCCCAGGCGTCGTAGTACCAGAGCTTGCCCTCGCCGGGCAGGATGTCGGTCTCGGCCATCATGATCTGCGAGGCGATCAGGTTCCAGCGGGCCGGTGAGTCCTGGAGCGAGTCCAGGAGCCACTGCTTCTGCCCGGCGCCCAGCATGGTGAGCGCCGGGTCCTGGGCGGCGGCCTGGCTGGTGACCTGGTCGCTGCGGTACTGCCGGGTGTCGAGCACGTTCAGCCGGATCAGGCGGCCGAAGTCCAGGTTCCGGTACATCTGGATGTGCGGCCCGTTCGGGACGGCCGTGGCGCGCACCGGCATGTGCTCGTAGTACGCCTGGAAGGCCGCCGTCATCCGGGCCACGAACGCGTCGTGCGGCTGCTTGTCGGGGTCCTGCGGGATCTCGCCCGCCCAGTCGTTGTCTACCTCGTGGTCGTCGAAGGTGACCACCCAGGGCGCGTTCGCGTGCACCTCGGCGAGGTCCGGGTCGGTGCGGTACTGGGCGTACCGGTTGCGGTACTGCACGAGGGTGTACGGCTCCCCCGCGCCCTCGTGCCGACGCGGGCCCGCCGAGGACGGCGCCGACTCGTAGATGTAGTCGCCGACGAACAGCACGACGTCGGGGTCCTGGTCCAGCATGTCGGCGTACGGCGTGAAGTAGCCGTTCTGCCAGTTCTGGCAGGAGGCGAGCGCCACCCGCAGGGAACCCTGGGTGGAGTGCTTGGCGGGGGCGGTGCGGGTGCGGCCGGTGCGGGAGAGCTGGCCGTCGGCGCGGAAGCGGTACCAGTAGGTGCGGCCCGCGCGCAGGCCCCGTACGTCCACGTGAACACTGTGCCCGTATTCGGGCAGGGCCTGGGCGGTGCCCTGGACGAGGGCCTTGGTGAAGTTCTCGTCCTCGGCGAGCTGCCAGTCGACGGAGACCACTCTGTCGGGCATGCCTCCGCCGTGGAGCGGGTCCGGGGCGAGCCGCGTCCACAGCACGATGCCGTCCGGCAGCGGGTCGCCGGAGGCCACGCCGAGGCTGAACACCCCGTCCGGCAGCGGAGTGTCCGCTGCTCGGGCGGTGCTCGGCAGCCACAGCTGCGCGGAGGCGGCTGCGCCGAGCAGAGCGGCGGAGGCGGTCAGAAAGCGGCGTCGGTTGGGTGATGCTGCTCCTTGCACGGGCGAACTCCCTTGCGTCGCTGACCTTTTGGACACCCTGGAAGCTCACGCTTCGGGGTGATCCGTGCGTTGAACCAGGGTGTTCGCGTGCATGACAAATAGGTAGACAACAGAAGAGCCGTTGCGACTCGGAAATCACATGATGAACATGACTCCGGCGCAACGGCCTTCAGGACACCGCCGACTGACGATCTTTTGGTTTCTAGTTGGCGAAGCCCGAGCCCAGACGGGCCTTCGCCGCGGTTGTGCCGAGGAGCGTGTGGCCGAAGGTGAACGTTCCGTTCGGCCCGAGAACCGTGGCCGGAAGCGGCACACCGCCCGGCGAGGCCAGGTACTCCCCGCGGGAGCGGAAGGACCACACCGCGCCGGCGTTCGCGTTCTCGCCGGGCGCGCCGACCACGAGGTCGGCCAGTCCGTCCCCGTTCGCGTCACCCACATGGACGGCCCCGCCGAAGGCGTCGCCCTTCTCGGCGGCCCCCGGCACGCCCGTGCTGTTCTGCGTGACCACCTGGTGCGAGCCGGCCCCGGTCAGCCCGTCGGCCCGGCCGCTGACCACCACCACGGACCCGGCGTCGGGCCAGCGGTCCGGGTCGGTGGGGGTGCCCAGGTCCTCGCCGGGGACACCGGTGACCACGTCGAGGTACCCGTCGCCGTCGACGTCCGCGAGCTGCACGTCGGTGCCGAAGCGGTCACCCTTTTCGGCGGTGCCGGGCACCCCGGGGCTGTCCTGGTTGACGGCCTGCTCCTTCACTCCGTCAGGAGCGCCCGAGGTGCCGGGTATCCAGGTGACCCGGCCGCCCTTGGCCCGGTAGGCGTCGTAGTCGCTCGCGTAGCCGTCGACGGCCCGGCCCACCACGATGTCGGCGTAGCCGTCCCGGTTCACGTCCCCGACGGCGAGGTTCTCGCCGCCCTGGAGCGTGGCGCCGTCGATGTCCCAGACCAGGGTCCAGGGCGTGAGGCCGTCCTTGGTGCCCCACCAGTACGCGATCCGCCGGGAGTCGAAGGTCTCGCCGGTCTGGGCGGCCACGACGTCGGTGATCCCGTCGCCGTTGAGGTCGCCGACGTCGAGGTCGAGGACCGTGCTGGGGTACCGGTCCTTCACCACCTGGCGCTCGCCCCGGGCCGAGCCGGAGCGGGTGAAGGGTCCGCCGGTCGCCACCAGGCCGTAGCGGTCCACCGCGGTCAGCAGATCGGTCGCGCCGTCCCCGTCGACGTCACCCGCCGCGAGGTGTCCCGCGGAGCCCAGCCGGTCGCCGGCCGCGCCGGAGGCCAGGGTCGCTCCGCCGGACAGACCGCGGGCGCCGCCCCACAGGACCTGCACCCGCCCGGAGCCGCCGTCCTCGCCGCCCACTCCCACGATCAGGTCGGTGTACCCGTCCCGGTCCAGGTCGGCGGTGGTGAGCGCGCTGCCGAAGCGGTCGCCCGCCTCGGAACCACCGGGCACACCTGCCGTGTTCTGGCTGAACACCCGCTTCGTGGACGCCTTCAGACCGCTCGCCGAGCCGTACAGGACGCCGACGAACCCGGCCTTCGCCCTGCCGCCCACCGTCCCGTCGGGCGCGGCCACCGCGAGGTCGGCGTAGCCGTCCCCGTTGAAGTCGTCCCGCACCTGGTGAGGGGCGGCTCCCGCGGCGGCGGGCAGGGCGACGACTCCGCCGAGCGCCAGGGCTACGGCGAGCGCCGTGCGCCACCCTTTTCTTTGAACGCGCATACCGCACCCCTTCCGTGACGGTCGTACAGATGTGCCCGGTACGACTCACAGGAAGGGCGGTTGGTTGTCCTGCGCCACATCTGGACGGCGCCCGGCGTTCACCCGGAGCTACGGGACGCCCGCCGGTCGGCTCAGAACGGCTCGAAGTCGTCGAACTCCTGGCTGGCCTCGTCCCGTTCGGCCTGCTTGTCACGGCGGCGCTGCGCGGCGGGCCGGGGTGCCTCGAAGCGGTGGTCCTCACCACGCCGGCCGAGCATCTCGGCGCCGGCCATGACGGTCGGCTCCCAGTCGAAGACGACCGCGTTGTCCTCGGGGCCGATGGCGACGCCGTCACCCGAACGGGCGCCCGCCTTCATCAACTCCTCCTCGACACCGAGGCGGTTGAGGCGGTCGGCGAGGTAGCCGACGGCCTCGTCGTTGTTGAAGTCGGTCTGGCGCACCCAGCGCTCGGGCTTCTCGCCGCGCACCCGGAAGAGGCCGTCCTCCTCGCGGACCACGGTGAAGCCGGCGTCGTCCACGGCCTTGGGCCGGATGACGATGCGGGTCGCCTCCTCCTTGGGCCTCGCGGCCCGCGCCCGGCCGACCAGGTCGGCGAGCGCGAAGGACAGCTCCTTCAGCCCCATGTGGGCGACCGCGGACACCTCGAAGACGCGGTAGCCGCGCGCCTCCAGGTCCGGCCGGACCATGTCGGCGAGGTCCTTGCCGTCCGGTACGTCGATCTTGTTCAGGACGACGATGCGGGGACGGTTGTCGAGGCCGCCGTACTCCCTGAGCTCGGCCTCGATGATGTCGAGGTCGGAGACCGGGTCGCGCTCGGACTCCAGCGTGGCGGTGTCCAGGACGTGCACGAGGACACTGCACCGCTCCACGTGCCGCAGGAACTCCAGGCCCAGGCCCTTGCCCTGGCTGGCGCCCGGGATCAGGCCCGGCACGTCGGCGATGGTGTAGACGGTCTCGCCGGCGGTGACCACGCCCAGGTTCGGGACCAGCGTGGTGAAGGGGTAGTCGGCGATCTTCGGCTTGGCCGCGCTGAGCACCGAGATCAGCGAGGACTTGCCGGCGCTCGGGTAGCCGACCAGCGCCACGTCGGCGACGGTCTTGAGCTCCAGGACGATGTCCTGGAGGTCGCCGGGGACGCCGAGCAGCGCGAAGCCGGGGGCCTTGCGGCGGGCGGAGGCCAGCGCCGCGTTGCCGAGGCCGCCGCGGCCGCCCTGGGCGGCGACGTAGGAGGTGCCGTGTCCGACGAGGTCGGCGAGGACGTTGCCCTGGCGGTCCAGGACGACGGTGCCGTCCGGCACGGGCAGGACCAGGTCCTGGCCGTCCTTGCCGGAGCGGTTGCCGCCCTCACCGGGCTTGCCGTTGGTGGCCTTGCGGTGCGGGGAGTGGTGGTACTCGAGCAGCGTGGTGACGGACTGGTCGACGGTGAGGATCACATCGCCGCCCCGGCCGCCGTTCCCGCCGTCGGGTCCGCCGAGCGGCTTGAACTTCTCACGGTGGACGGAGGCACAGCCGTGACCTCCGTTACCCGCGGCGACATGCAGTTCGACGCGGTCCACGAAGGTGGTCATGGTCAGTGCCTCCAAAAAGCGTATGGGTACTACTGGCGTAACACGCGAAAGGCGGACCCGCCTTCCCACCAGGGAAGTGAGGTCCGCCTCGCGAAAAGTTCGGTCTGGGCCTGAGCTCAGGCGACCGGAACGATGTTCACGACCTTGCGGCCACGGTGGGTGCCGAACTGCACCGCACCGGCGTTCAGCGCGAACAGCGTGTCGTCGCCGCCGCGGCCGACGCCCGCACCCGGGTGGAAGTGGGTGCCGCGCTGGCGGACCAGGATCTCGCCCGCGTTGACGACCTGACCACCGAAGCGCTTCACGCCGAGGCGCTGAGCGTTGGAGTCACGACCGTTACGGGTGGACGAT
The DNA here is from genome assembly GCF_058382285.1 of Streptomyces sp. LS-MS-L19. Classification (NCBI taxonomy): domain Bacteria; kingdom Bacillati; phylum Actinomycetota; class Actinomycetes; order Kitasatosporales; family Streptomycetaceae; genus Streptomyces; species Streptomyces sp. LS-MS-L19. The sequence goes on from NZ_JBYCLL010000001.1 coordinate 3,329,039, forward strand.
GCGCCCTTCTTGTGTGCCATCTCTCCTCAGTCCCTTACTTCGCAGCCGCGGGGATCTCAGTGACCTTGATCGCCGTGTACTGCTGGCGGTGGCCCTGACGACGGCGGTAGCCGGTCTTGTTCTTGTAGCGAAGGATGTCGATCTTGACGCCCTTGTGGTGGTCCACGACCTCGGCCTGGACCTTGATGCCGGCCAGGACCCACGGGTCGCTGGTCACAGCGTCGCCGTCGACAACGAGCAGGGTCGAGAGCTCGACCGTGTCGCCAACCTTGGCGGTGGAAATCTTGTCAACCTCAACGATGTCGCCGACAGCAACCTTGTGCTGGCGACCACCGCTGCGCACGATGGCGTACACGCGGATCTCACTCTCTCGCTCGGGAACGGCACCCCCGCAGTCCAGCCGCCCGGCAGAGCGAACGGCCTCTCCCGGCCGGAAGAACGGCCCGAGAGGAAGAGGTTTACGGGGATGTGGCGTGTCACCAGTGGACACGCCGACGGTCTAGGTTACGGGGCCGCGGCCGAACGGGTCAAACCGGGCCCCGCTCCCGCTCAGCTGCCGAGGCCCTGCCGGTACGCCACGCACTCCTCGTAGGAGGGCAGCAGCCCCTGCTCGCGCGCCTCGGCCAGGGTCGGCGCCTGCTCGTCCTTGGGGGACAGCAGCGGGGTGATCCCCTCGGGCCACTCGATGCCGATCTCCGGGTCGAGCGGGTGGACGCCGTGCTCGCGCTGCGGCGCGTACCCCTCGGAGCACAGGTAGACCACGGTGGCGTCGTCGGTGAGCGCCATGAACCCGTGGCCGAGCCCCTCGGAGAGGTAGACGGCGTGGTGGTCCTGGTCGTCCAGGCGGACGATCTCCCACTGGCCGTAGGTGGGCGAGCCCACCCGGATGTCCACGATCACGTCGAGGACCGCGCCGCGCACGCACTTGACGTACTTGGCCTGCCCGGGCGGCACGTCGGCGAAGTGGATGCCGCGCAGGGTGCCCCGGCTGGAGACCGACATGTTGGCCTGGGCCAGGCTCAGCGGGTGACCCGCGGCCTCCGCGAAGACGGGGGCCTTGAACCACTCGTGGAAGCTGCCGCGGCCGTCGGGGAAGACCTTCGGCTCGAACACCCAGGCACCGGAGATGGAAAGGGGTCGCATCGCGGGTCTCAGCCCTTCTTCTGGTTGGTCAGGGCGCGCTTGATGCGCCCGGCGGCCCGGCGCCACAGGGGGCGCGGTGCCTTCTTCGTGGGGGCGGCGGCCTTCTTCGCGGCGGGCTTCGCGGACGGGGTGTGCCGGTCGATGACCTTGGCGGCACCGTCGGCGTCCACCACGACGTCGACGGGCAGCCGCGTCCACTTGCGCTCCCCGCGGGCCGCGGACGGCACCCCGACCCGCACCGCCCAGCGCATCCCGGTGAGCTTCTCCAGCGGCAGCTCGGCGGTGGCGATACGGCCGTCCAGGGTGGCGTCGGCCGGGTACTTGCCGACGTTCTTGCGCTCGAAGCGCAGTTGGACGGAGTCCCCGCCGGTCGCGGCGATGTGCAGCGGCAGGGGCAGCCGTACGGCGGAACCCTCGACCGCGCCCTCGGCGGGCGGCATGAAGGCGACCGCCTCGCCCTCCAGCTTGTTGGTGTGCTGGTCCACGTCGAGCGAGAGGTTGCCGGGACCCTCGGTCCAGTACGGCAGCACGAGCCGCTTGGGCTCGCCGGTGAGGGCGGCCAGGCGACCGGCCTCCACGTCCTCGCCGCGCACCGCGCCGAGCCGGGTCTCCTTGCTCCAGCCGCAGGACTTGATCCTGAGGTGCAGGTCCCACAGGCCCTTGTCGAGCGGGGCGCCGGAGGCCGCGGTCTCGGGGTCGAGCTCGGCGCGGGCGGAGATCCGCTGCCGGAAGACACCCTCCCCGGCCTCGATCTCGTGCGGCTCGCTCGTGACGGGCAGGTAGAACTGCCGGGCGTCCTCGCGGTGCCGGACCACCAGGTCGACGTCGCTCTTGGCGAGCGGGGCGTCCAGCTTGATGCCCTGGTCGTCGAGGGCCTTCAGCGCCTCGTCGGACAGCGGCAGCCCGAGCAGCTGCCGCTCGCCGTCCCGACGGAACGTCATCGGCTCGCCGTCGATCTGGAGTTCGGAGTCGAAGCCGACCTTCAGGGTGCCGTCCTGCCACTCCAGCGAGGTGAGCTCGCCGGTCGGCTTGATCCCGGCCTCCCACTCGGCGAGCGTGCGGATGTCCTGGTAGCGGTCGGCGAAGACCAGCCCCGCGACCACCTTCTGGGTGAGGCCGAGACGGGCGACGACACCGGGGCCGAAGCGCTCGGTGACCACCTTGTGGATCTCGGTGTACAGCTCCTCGGCGTAGTCCTCGGGGAGCTTGAGGAGGCGCTGGCCGCGCAGCCGCTCGACCATCTCGTTGCGCAGCCAGCGGCTGAACAGCTTGTCGCGCAGCGCGCCCGGCTCGGTCAGCTCCTCGACGACGTCGAGGGCCTCGCGCAGGTTGCCGAAGTAGCCGACCGGGTCGAAGCGCTGGAAGCCCGCGTTCGAGCCGTCGTCACGGGTGATGTGGTAGTAGCACAGGTAGTCGCCGAGCACGGCGACGCTCTTGGCGCGCAGGTAGGCCTCGACGACGAAGACGTGGTCCTCGAGTCGGCGACGGCCCTCCTTGAAGCGCATGGTGTGCTCGTTGAGGAACTCCCGCCGGAACATCTTGTGCGGGGTGAGGCTGTCGATCAGCGGCGCGTTCTCCACGGTGGCGCGCGGCCGGTTGACCCGGAACAGCTCCTGCGGGACCGGGCGGCCGATGCCGGCCATCTTGCCCACGACCACGTCGGCCTCGTTGGCCTTGCCGTAGTCGTACATCCGCTCGAGGGCCTCGTCGCCCAGCCAGTCGTCGTGGTCGACGAACATGACGTACTCGCCCTGGGCGGCCTCGATGCCGGTGTTGCGGGGCTTGCCCGACCAGCCGGAGGACTCCTGGTGGATGACGTGGAAGTGCGGGTGCTCGGCGGCGAGCTGGTCCAGGCGGGCCGGCGTCTCGTCGGTGGAGCCGTCGTCGACGAAGAAGACCTCGAACTCGTCCGGGGTCAGGCTCTGCCGGAGCAGGCCCGTGATGCAGTCCTCGACGTACTTGCCGGGGTTGTAGACCGCGATGACGACGCTGACCTTGACCGTCACGCCGTGTTCTCCTTCAGATGGACCCGGTGGATCTCCGGGAAGGCCTCGGTGAGGGCCGTACGCCAGTCGCGCAGCGGCTCGATGCCGGCCTCGGCGAACCGGCCGTGACCGAGGACGCTGTAGGCGGGGCGGGGCGCGGGGCGCACGAAGGCCTCGCTGGTGGTGGGGCGGACCCGGTCCGGGTCGGTGCCCAGCAGCCGGAAGATCTCCTGGGTGAAGCCGTGCCAGGTGGTCTCGCCGGAGTTGGTGCCGTGGTAGACGCCGGCCGGGGCGGTGCCGGCGAGGGCGCCCAGGCCCAGCTCGACCAGCAGGCCCGCGAGGTCGGCGCTCCAGGTGGGCTGGCCGCGCTGGTCGTCGACGACGTCGAGGGTGTCCTTGACGCCCTCCAGCTTGATCATCGTCTTGACGAAGTTGGGGCCGCCGGTGCCGTACAGCCAGGCGGTGCGCACGACGTACCCGCGCTCGATCCCGAGGACCGCCTTCTCGCCGGCCAGCTTGGTGCGGCCGTAGGCGCTGCGGGGCGCGGTGGGCGCGTCCTCGGCGTAGGGCGCGGTGGCGTCCCCGGCGAAGACGTAGTCCGTGGAGACGTGCAGCAGGACGGCGCCGGTGCGGGCGCAGGCCGCCGCGAGGTGGGCCGGGCCGTCGCCGTTGATGGCGAGCGCCTCGTCCTCACGGGTCTCGGCGTCGTCCACGGCGGTCCAGGCCGCGCAGTTGACGACGACGGCGGGCCGGTGCTCTTCGAGTGCCGCGCTCACGGCGTCGGCGTCGGTGAGGTCCAGCGCCTTGCGGTCGAGGGCGACGTACCGCTCCCCCGACTGGGCCAGCCGGGCCAGGACGTCCTGGCCCAGCATGCCGCCCGCGCCCGTGACCAGCCAGGTGCGGTTGTCGGTCACAGCGCGGCCCGCTCCTTCAGCGGCTCCCACCAGGCACGGTTGTCGCGGTACCACTGCACGGTCTCGGCGAGGCCCTGCTCGAAGGACTTGCGCGGCTCGTAGCCGAGCTCCTCACGGATCTTCGTGCAGTCCACGGAGTAGCGGCGGTCGTGGCCCTTGCGGTCCTCGACGTACTCGACGCTGGTCTCCCAGTCGGCGCCGCAGGCCTTCAGCAGCAGGCCGGTGAGCTCCTTGTTGGAGAGCTCGGTGCCGCCGCCGATGTTGTAGACCTCGCCCGCGCGGCCCTTGGTGCGCACCAGCTCGATGCCCTGGACGTGGTCGTCGATGTGCAGCCAGTCGCGGACGTTGCCGCCGTCGCCGTACAGCGGGACCTTCTTGCCGTCGAGGAGGTTGGTCACGAAGAGCGGGATGACCTTCTCGGGGAAGTGGTGGTGCCCGTAGTTGTTGGAGCAGCGGGTCACCCGCACGTCGAGGCCGTGGGTGCGGTGGTACGACAGCGCGATCAGGTCGCTGGACGCCTTCGCCGAGGAGTACGGCGAGTTGGGCTCCAGCGGGTGCGTCTCGGGCCAGGAGCCCTCGTCGATCGAGCCGTAGACCTCGTCGGTGGAGATGTGCACGAAGGTCTTGATGCCCGCGCGGTGGGCCGCGTCGATGAGGGTGTGGGTGCCGACCACGTTGGTGCGCACGAACTCGGCGCCGCCGTCGATGGAGCGGTCCACGTGCGACTCGGCGGCGAAGTGCACCACCTGGTCGTGCTCGGCCATCAGCTTGCCGACCAGCTCGGGGTCGCAGATGTCGCCCTGCACGAAGGCGAAGCCCGGGTGCTCGCGCACCTCGTCGAGGTTGGCCGGGTTGCCCGCGTACGTCAGCTTGTCGAGGACGGTGATCGAGACGTCACCGGGGCCCTGGGGGCCGAGCACGGTACGGACGTAGTGCGAGCCGATGAAGCCGGCGCCGCCGGTCACCAGAATCCGGGTTGTCATGAAGAGATCTGCACCTTGCTGTGATCACCGAGCACGAGCCGGTGTGCCTTGGGGTTACGGGGCGCGGGCGTGACCTCTACGTCACGTCCGATGAGGGAGGCCTCCACGCGGCGCACGCCGGTCACGGACGAGCCGCGCAGCACGATGGAGTACTCGATTTCGCTGTCCTCGATCCGGCAGTCCTCGGAGACGGACGTGAACGGACCGATGTAGGCGTCGTTGACCACCGTGCCGGCACCGATGATGGCAGGACCGACGATGCGGCTGCCACTGACGCTGGCGCCCGCCTCGACGCGCACCCGGCCGATGATCTCGCTGGACTCGTCGACCGTGCCCTCGACCACCGGCTCGACGGTCTCCAGGACCGACCGGTTGACCTCCAGCATGTCGGTGACGTTGCCGGTGTCCTTCCAGTAGCCGGAGATGGTCGTGGAACGGACGTCACGCTTCTGGTCGATCAGCCACTGGATCGCATGGGTGATCTCCAGCTCCCCGCGCCAGGACGGCTCGATGGAGCGGACGGCCTCGTGTATGGCCGGCGTGAAGAGGTAGACGCCGACGAGGGCGAGGTCGCTCTTGGGCTGCTTCGGCTTCTCCTCCAGGCCCACCACCCGGCCGCCGGCGTCGAGCTCGGCGACACCGAAGGAGGTGGGGTTGGGGACGCGGGTCAGCAGGATCTGCGCGTCGGGCCGCTCGGCGCGGAACTCGTCCACCAGACCGGTGATACCGCCGACGATGAAGTTGTCGCCGAGGTACATGACGAAGTCCTCGTCGCCGAGGAACTCCTGCGCGATGAGCACGGCGTGGGCGAGGCCCAGCGGCGCTTCCTGCGGGATGTAGGTGACCTTGATCCCGAACTGGGAGCCGTCGCCGACCGCCTCACGGATCTCGTCCGCGGTGTCGCCGACGACGATCCCGACCTCACTGATCCCGGCCTCGGCGATCGCCTCCAGGCCGTAGAACAGCACGGGCTTGTTGGCGACCGGCACCAACTGCTTGGCGGAGGTGTGGGTGATCGGGCGGAGGCGGGTGCCCGCTCCCCCGGAGAGCACGAGAGCCTTCACGAAAATCCCTATTTGTCTAAATTAAGCGTCAATCTCGGCTCACATCATAACCCTGGGGACAGGCCGGGGATTCACCGGCCATTCACATGATCGATCACCGGTTGACAACTTTCCGTCGGACGCAATACCCACAGAATCACGAAATCCGCCCCCGGCGAACCAGGGGCGGATTTCGATCACCGATCGGCCGAATTCATTCGGTGACCGTCCGTCAGGACTCGTCCGCCTGGGTGGAGACGGAGCCCGGCGACTGCTGCTCGGCGGCCACCGTCTTCTTCGACGCCGCCTTCTTCGCGGTCGTCTTCTTGGCCACGGTCTTCTTCGCGGCCGTCTTCTTGGCGACGGTCTTCTTGGTCGCGGCCTTCTTCGCCGTGGCCTTCTTGGCCGTCTTACGGGCGGTCTTCTTGGCCGGAGCGGCCTCCTCCTCGGCGGACTCCGCGGCAGCGGGCTCCTCCGTCACGGCCGGCGTCTCCGCCGAGGGCACGACCACGACGGCCGCCTCCTCGGACGCGGTGGGCGCGGTGGCCTTGCGGACGGCCCGGCGGCGCGGACGGGCCGGGGCGGCGCTCTCGGCAGCGGCCTCGGGCTCGGCCGCGGCGGCCGCCGGGGGCTCCTCGGCGGGTGCCTCGGCCACCGGCGCGGTCTCGGCGACCGTCACCACGGCGGCCTCCGCCCCCGCGGGCGACCCGGCGGGCGCGGACACCTTGCGGGTGGCGCGCCGACGGGTACGGCCCTTGGGCGCGGCCTCCTCGGTGACCGGCGCCTCGGCGGCGACCACCGGGTCCTCCGCGGCGACCGGCTCGGCCTGTGCCTCGGCGGCCGTCTCCGGCCGCACGGGACGCTCGGCCTCGACCTCGGCGGGCACCGCCTGGGCGGTCGGCACCTCGACGCTCTCGGAGACCGGGCCCTCCTCGACGGCCGGCTCCTCGAAGCCACCCGACCTGCGCGACCCGGCACCTCGCGGCGCACCGGCCGGAGCCGACGCCCGGCGGCTCGCCCGGCGACGGCCACGCCCGCGCGTGGCGGCCGCCTCCGCCTCGGCGATGCTGCTGTAGAGCTCCTCGTCGGGCTCGAACTCGGCCGGGGCCAGCGAGATCGGCTCGGCCACCTCGGCGGCGAGCTCGGCCTCGGTCTCGACCTCCTCGGGCGCCTCGGGAGCCTCTACGGCGGCCACGGCCTCGTGGGTGTGCTCGTGCCCGTCGCCGCCGCGCCCGCGCTTCTTGCGCTTGCCGCCGCCACCGGCGGAGCTCGGCTGCTCCATGTGCACGATGACACCGCGGCCGTTGCAGTGGACGCAGGTCTCGGAGAAGGACTCAAGGAGACCCTGGCCGACCCGCTTGCGGGTCATCTGGACCAGGCCCAGCGAGGTGACCTCGGCGACCTGGTGCTTGGTCCGGTCCCGGCCCAGGCACTCCAGGAGGCGCCGGAGCACCAGGTCCCGGTTGGACTCCAGGACCATGTCGATGAAGTCGATCACGATGATGCCGCCGAGGTCGCGCAGCCGCAGCTGGCGCACGATCTCCTCGGCCGCCTCCAGGTTGTTCCTGGTGACCGTCTCCTCCAGGTTGCCGCCCTGGCCGGTGAACTTGCCGGTGTTGACGTCGACGACGACCATCGCCTCGGTCCGGTCGATCACCAGCGAGCCGCCGCTGGGCAGCCAGACCTTGCGGTCCAGCGCCTTGGCGAGCTGCTCGTCGATCCGGTACGTGGCGAAGACGTCGACCTCGGAGGTCCACTTCTGGAGCCGCTCGGCGAGGTCGGGGGCGACGTGGGAGACGTATCCGTGGACGGTCTCCCAGGCCTCCTGACCGCTGACGACGACCTTGGAGAAGTCCTCGTTGAAGATGTCGCGGACGACCCGGACGGTCATGTCCGGCTCGCCGTAGAGCAGCGTCGGGGCGTTGCCGCTCTTGGCCTTCTTCTGGATGTCCTCCCACTGCGCCTGGAGCCGCTCGACATCGCGGCGCAGCTCGTCCTCGGAGGCGCCTTCCGCGGCCGTGCGGACGATGACGCCCGCGTCCTCGGGGACGATCTTCTTGAGGATGGTCTTCAGCCGCGCCCGCTCGGTGTCGGGCAGCTTGCGGCTGATGCCGGTCATGGAGCCCTCGGGGACGTACACGAGGTAGCGGCCCGGCAGGGAGACCTGGCTGGTCAGACGCGCGCCCTTGTGCCCGATCGGGTCCTTGGTGACCTGGACGAGCACGGACTGGCCGGACTTCAGCGCGGACTCGATGCGGCGCGGCCCGTTGGCCATGCCGAGCGCCTCGAAGTTGACCTCGCCGGCGTAGAGCACCGCGTTGCGGCCCTTGCCGATGTCGATGAAGGCGGCCTCCATCGACGGCAGCACGTTCTGGACCTTGCCCAGGTAGACGTTGCCGACGTACGAGGTGGCCTGCTCCTTGTTGACGTAGTGCTCGACCAGCACGCCGTCCTCGAGCACGCCGATCTGGGTGCGCTCGCCGTGCTGCCGCACGACCATCACGCGCTCGACGGCCTCGCGACGGGCGAGGAACTCGGCCTCGGTGATGATCGGCACCCGTCGGCGGCCCTGCTCGCGGCCTTCCCGGCGGCGCTGCTTCTTGGCCTCCAGACGGGTCGAGCCCTTGATGGACTGCACCTCGTCGGACGGCTCGGCCTTCGGGCGCGGCTCGCGCACCTTGACGACGGTCCGCTCGGGGTCGCCGTCACCGGGCTCGGTGTCGGCGGCGGAGTCCCCGGCCCGACGCCTGCGGCGACGGCGGCGACGGCTGCTGGAGCTGGAGCCACCGGACTCGTCGGAACGGGCGTCCTCGTCGTCCTCGTCGTCCTGCTCGGCCCCGTCCTCGTCCTGGGCGGACTGGTCGGCGGCCTCGTCGGAGTCGTCCGGCTCCTCGTCACCGGACGCCTCGGCGGACTCGCCCCGGCGACGGCGACGGCCACCGCGCCGACGGCGACGCCGCGACCCGGTCTCCTCGGCCTCGTCCTCGTCGACGGAGTCCTCGGCGCCGTCGTCCGGCTCCTCGTCCTCTACGACGGTCTCGGGGGCGGTCTCCCGCGCCTCGGGCTCGTCGGCGGCACCCCGGCGCCGGCGGCGGCGCCGCGACCCGGTCTGCTCCTCGGCGATCTCCTCGGCCGGCTCGGCGGTCACGACGGCCTCGGCTGGCTCGCTCTGCCCGGCCTCCGCCTCCGCGGCGGCCTCGGCTGCGGCCCGCTGCGGGGTCTGGAACTGCGGCTCGGTGAAGACGGGCGCCTGGAACACGGCGACCGCGGGCCGCGCGGGACGGCGCGAGCCGTTCTCCTCGTCCTCGGCACCGGCGGACCGGCGGGCGGGCTCGGAGAACCCGACGGCGGCCTGCCGCACGGCACGACGGCGGCCACGGCGGGGGGAGGCGTCCTCGACAGGGGCCTCGGCGGCGGGCTCCGCGACGGGGGCGGGCTCCGCGGCGGGGGCCTCTGCCTTCGCCTCTGCCTTCGCAGCGGGGGCCTCGGCGGCGGGTGCCTCCGCGGCGGCGCTCTCGGCGGGCGCGGCGGTGTCGGCGGCCGGCGTGGACACGCGGCGGGTGGCACGGCGACGGCGACGCGGGGCGGCGTCCTCGGAGCCGGCCTCGGAGTCGGCCTCGGCGGCGGTCCGGACACCTTCGGCGGGCGCGGCGGGCGCCTCGGCGGTCACCGGCTCAGCGGTCTCGGCGACCTCAGGGGCATCGGCAGGCGCCGCGGCACGCCGAGTGGCCCGGCGCCGGGTACGGGCGGCAGGCGCGGCGGTCTCCACGGCGGGCGTCTCATCGGCGGACTCGGCCGCGGCGGGCGCCTCGGCGGCCACCGGCACCACGGTCTCGGCGGCCTCGGTGTCAGCGGTCGCGGCGGGCGCCGACACACGACGGGTCGCACGCCGACGCGTACGCGGCGGAGCGGCGTCCTCGGTGCTGGTCTCGACGGCGGGCACGCTCTCGGCGGCCACGGCTTCGGCGGGCGCCTCGGCGGTCACCGGCACCACGGTCTCGGCGGCCTCCGCCGCCGCGGGCGCCCCGGCGGGCGCGGAGGCCCGACGCGTGGCACGCCGACGCGGACGCGCGGCGGGCGCAGCAGCCTCGGCAGGCGCCTCGGCCCCGGTGCTGTCGCCGTTCTCCGCGCTTTCGACGTTCTCGACGTTCTCGTCGAGCTTCTCCTCCTCGTCCGTGACGAGGTCCTCGGCCTCCGCGGCCGGTATGGCCGGAGCGACGACCTCCTCGCCCGACGAGGCGGCATCGGTCGGCGGACCCGCCGGCCGGGACGCGGCACGGCGCCGACGACGCGGCGGCAGGGTGTCGCTGGGGGTGTTCTGTTCGGAACCCTCGAGGGGTTCGGTCGGCTCGAGCATGCGGGCTTGTCTCCCGTCAGGCTCCCGGGCGCCGCGCCTGGTCCGGCGGGATGCCGGTGACGTCCGCGGCTCGCGCGATGCGCGGTGCCGCCGTCCGGGGCGCGGGCGCCGCTCGGGAGCTCTCTGTGTCCTGTCTCGCCGGTTCCGTACGCCCTGTTGGGTACGGCCTGGCGAAAGTCTTCTGTGTGGGTGCGCTGCCCGACCCAGGTGGCTCCCGAGTACGAGGGCGGCGCTACGACGTCGGTCCTTCGCGGGACCTTCCTTACGCCGACGCCTTCGCGGCGGCGGTCGGTTCGGCCGTTGAGTGGGCCTCGACAGCCTCGCGGTCGGGCGCGAGCGGGTCGGTCACCGTGCCGGTCTCTTCATCGAGCAGCCCCTGCGCCAGCCTGGTCACCGCTGCGGGGACCGGCGGCGCCAGGTCGGCCACGGCGCGGAGACCGGACAGGACGTCGTCGGGTCGTACGGCAGGCGTCACGTGCCGAACAACCAGCCGCAGTATCGCACAGGGCTGGTCCGTCGGCCTATCAGCAGGGTCACTGTGCGTTTCAAGTCGTACGACCGCGGGGCGGGCGTCGAAGGTCCGGAGGCCGTTCTTGGTGGTGCGCTGGACCTCGACCGCCTCGGCGGCGTTGAACGCGGCGACCGCGCGCTCGGCCTCGGCGGGCTCCACTCCGTCCAGCCTGAGCTCCCAGACGGAAGCGGTGAGCCGGTCGGCGAGTCCCGAGGTCCTGGCCTCGACCGCGTCGACGACGTCGAGCCCGGTGGGCAGCGACTCGTCGAGGAGGAGCCGGAGCTTCTCCGGGTCACGGGCCTGGGTGAGCGCGATCTCCAGGTACTCCGCCTCACTGCCCGTGCCGGTGGGTGCGGCATTGGCGTACGACACCTTCGGATGCGGCGTGAACCCCGCCGAGTACGCCATGGGCACCTCGGCGCGGCGCAACGCACGCTCGAAGGCGCGCTGGAAGTCACGGTGGCTGGTGAACCGGAGGCGGCCGCGCTTGGTGTAGCGCAGTCGGATGCGCTGCACCGCCGGTGCGGGCGGCGGGCCTTCGGGCTGTCGCTTGCCCAGTGTCGCTCAGTCCTTCGTGAGTGCGGTCGTACTGCTACCAAGAGTACGTGTGTCGGCGCCCGTCGGTTCCCGCCGGGCCACCGCTTCCCTCTCACGGGGTTCGCCGAAGAGCATGCGCCGGAAGTCGGCGCGGGCCTCCCGCACGCTCTCGCGGGCGGAGGCGATCGCTGCCCGGGTGATCCGCCCCACACTGCGGGCGGCCTCGGCGACCGGGCGCAGCACCACGTCCCGGATGACGTGCCCGACCGGGGTCAGCACGGTGCGGTACACCCAGCGCACCGGCTCGACGAAGATCCACCGGAAGAGGGTCCCGAGGAACCGTCCGACGGCGAGCGAGATGTGCCCGGCGATCCGCCAGGCGTGCCCGAGCGCGTCCCACACCTCCCGCCCGACGACGGCGAGAACTCTCCCTACCGGCGCGAGGATCCAGCGCCACAGGGCGACGGCGGGGAGCACGAGCAGGATGCGGGCGATCCAGTACAGAGCGACGCCGACGCCGTTGAGGATCGTGCCCGCCAGCCACACGATCCCGCCGACGCACCAGGCGAGGGCGCGCCCGATGGGGGTGAAGATCCAGGCGAGCACGGCCCCGACGCCCTTGAGGAGCCACACGATCCCGTGCCCGATCGGGGTGAGCACGCGCGCGTACACCCACTCCAGCCCGGCGACGATCCCGCGCGCGACCCAGGCGATGCCGTGTCCGACCGGCGTCAGGACGTACCGGTACAGCCACACCAGCGGGATGACGAGGAGCACCTTGCCGAGCCACCCGACCGCCTTGGCGAAGGGCACGACGACGTACCGCCACAGGGCCGTCAGCGGCCAGACGACCAGGGCCCGCCACAGCGGCCGCAGCACGCTGTCCCGCAGGAACCGCCCGACCACGACGAGCGCGTCCCACACCATCCGCACGGGCACGACCAGCACGAGCACGACGATCCGCACCGGGATGCGGATCGCGACGGTCAGACATCCCTCGGGCGCGGGCCGCTGCGGCGCGGGGTGCTGCGGCGCAGGCCGCTTCTCCAGGTCCATAACGACGTAGACGCCTCAGTTCCCCGTCCGGATCCAGTACCGCAGCTTTACACCGCGCCGGTCCTCGAATTCTCCGCCATTGGCCTCGATCACCTTACGAGACGCGGTGTTGGTGGTGTCACAGGTGAGCAGAGCCCGCTCGATGCCGAGTCGACGGCAGTACGGCAGCGCGTCCCGGAGCATGGCCGTGGCGTGCCCCCGTCGCCAGGCGCCGGGGCGGATCGCGTAGCCGATGTGGCCGCCGTAGTCCAGCAGGAAGGGGGTGAGCCGGTGCCGGATGGAGAGCTTGCCGAGGAAGGTGTCGCCCTCGACGTACCAGAAGTTGGTCATCGGCACCCAGTCCGGCCTGCGCGGCCGTTCCGTCTCCGCGCGGAGCATGTCCACGTACGCGGCGAAGCCCCCCGGCTCGCGCCAGGACTTCTCGTACGGCCCGGTCTCCTCGCCCACCAGCACAAGGGGGTTGAGGCCCGCCTCGGTGAACTCCCGTACGGCGTCGAGGTAGGAGGCCTGGAAGCGGGCGTCGGGCAGGGTCAGTTCGGGCATCTCCCCATGATGGCGAGGCCTGGCGTCACCGGTCGACCGGGTTTCGCGGGCCCGTCCTGGGAGTGCGGCGGCGGTCCGTGCAGTATGTCCCCATGATTACGCTCACGAAGGAAGACGGCCCCGCCGACCTGGACGGCGTGACCCATCTGTCCATAGGGGTCTCCTGGGACCCCACGGCCGGCGCCAGCGGCGGAGTGATCGGCAAGCTGCGCCGCAAGACCGGCACGGACCTCGACCTGATCGCCATCGCCATGCACGACGGCGACCCGGTGCGCCTCGCGGGCCTCGACTCCCTCGACCCCATCGGCAACGGCTCCCTGCTGCACAGCGGCGACAACCAGACCGGCCACGGGGACGGCGACGACGAGACGGTCACCGTCGAGTTCGCGAAGATCCCGCCGCACATCACGTCGATCGTCTTCGTCGCCGCGGCCTACAAGAAGGGCAGCTCCTTCCAGAAGGCCCGCAACATCAGCTTCAAGGTCTACGACGCCACCGGCGGCAGCTCCCAGCAGGTCGCCGACATCTGGCCCAGCATGCTCACCACGGACAACGGCTGCGCCGTGGCCAAGGCGGTCCGGGTCGGCACCACCTGGAAGCTCGAGGTCATCAACGTCACGGGCAAGATCAAGCAGGGCGACGAACTGGCCCTGATGCGCTTCGCGGCGAGCAAGTAACAGGTCATGAGCGGGAGGGCCACGGCACGGCGGCCGTGGCCCCTCGCCACCTCTCCTCCTGCCGGCCGATGAGTTCCGGAGCCGGGCGGGGTCTACCCCCGCACCAGCACAACCGTGCCGAGCTCTGTGAGGGGACTCATGACCGCACACGCGCTACCTCCCGTCGTCGACACCGCGACGTGGGAACACCGACTCGAGGCACTGCGGGCCCGGGAGAAGGCCGCGACGCGCGAGCTGGACGCCATCGCCGCCGAGCGCCGCCGCCTGCCGATGGTGCGGATGCCGGACTACACACTGGAGGGCGAGGACGGCCCCGTACGGCTGGCGGACGTCTTCGAGGGCAAGCGGCAACTGATCGTCTACAACCACATGTGGTCCCCGGGTCAGGAGTGGCAGTGCCCCGGCTGCACGGGGTTCACCTCGCAGTTCACCCGCCTGGAGTTCCTGGACAACTACGACGCGCGGTTCGTCGTGGTCACCCAGGGACCGATCAGGGAGGCCCTCGCCTACCGGCACCGGGTCGGCAACCGCATGCCCTGGTACTCGACCGCCGACAGCTCCTTCGGAGCCGACGTCGGCGCCCCACCGGACGGCGGCTTCGCGGTCAACGTCTTCCTCCGCGACGGCGACACCGTCTACCGCACCTGGCACACCAACGGCCGCGGCACCGAGCAACTGAGCCACACCTTCGCCCTGATCGACCTCCTCCCCTACGGCCGCCAGGAGAACTGGCAGGACTCCCCCGAAGGCTGGCCCCAGTCCCCCACGTACAGCCGCTGGTCGGCCTCCAAGGACATCGCCGCCCTCTACGGGCCGGCCTCCGAGAGCACCCTCTGAGCCCCTCTCACGGCAGGAAGGGGCTCCCAGCGGAGCGCCGGTCAGTTCGTCAGTTCGTCAGTTCGTTCAGCAACTCGCGGACGCGCCGCTCGATCCCGTCCCGGATCGGGCGGACCGCGTCCACGCCCTGTCCGGCCGGGTCGTCCAGCTGCCAGTCGAGGTAGCGCTTGCCCGGGAAGACCGGGCAGGTGTCGCCGCAGCCCATCGTGATCACGACGTCCGACGCCTGGACGGCATCCACCGTGAGCACTTTCGGCGTCTCGGCGGAGATGTCGATGCCGACCTCCTTCATCGCCTCCACCACGGCCGGGTTGACGGAGTCGGCAGGTGCCGAGCCGGCGGAGCGGACCTCGACGCGGTCCCCCGCGAGGTGGGCGAGGAAGGCCGCGGCCATCTGGGAACGCCCCGCGTTGTGGACGCAGACGAACAGGACCGAGGGGCGGTCGCTGGGAGCAGTCATGGTGAGTCTTCCTGGGGCACGGTGGATCAGGGAGCGACGGCTTCGGCGGCATGCGGGGCAGGGGTGTTCGCCGTGCCGGGGTGGGGACGTCCGAACAACACCGCCACCAGCCCCAGGCCGATGACCCCGCCGACCAGTTGGGCGACGACGAACGCGGGGACCGAGGCGGGCGCGATCCCGGCGAACGTGTCCGTGAAGGCCCGCCCGATGGTCACGGCCGGGTTGGCGAACGACGTGGACGAGGTGAACCAGTAGGCCGACCCGATGTAGAGCGCCACCGCCGCCGGAGACAGGTGCGTGCGCCCCGTACGGGTCAAGCCGAAGATCAGGAGTACGAGACCGGCGGTGGCGACCGTCTCGCCCAGCCAGAGGTGACCGGCGGAACGGTCGTGCGTGGACCACTTCACGAGGGGTTCGGCGAACATGGCGTCGGCGAGGACCGAACCAGCGACCGCGCCCACAGTCTGAGCCGAGATGTATGCCGCCGGCTCCCGAGCGGCCGGCGCGTCTTCGCTGGTGCGCCCGGAGAACCAGACCGCGAGCGTCACGACCGGGTTGAAGTGGGCGCCCGAGACCGGCCCGAGGAGCGCGATGAGCACGCCCAGGCCGAACACGGTGGCCAGCGAGTTGGCCAGCAACTGCACCCCCACGTCACGCGAGAGCTCGGCCGCCTGGATCCCGGAGCCGACCACGACGGTGACGAGGGCGGCCGTGCCGACGCCTTCCGCCAGCGCACGCCGCGCCAAGGAGGGAGTCACCCGGGCACCGTCGCCGGTTCGGCCGTGGTCAGAAACGCGGCCAGGCGCTCCAGCACCCCGGGCAGCACCCAGTAGTAGACCCAGGTTCCGCGGCGCTCGCAGTCGATGAGCCCGGCCTGCCGCAGCAGCTTGAGGTGGTGCGAGATGGTCGGCTGCGACAGCGCGAAGGCCGGCGTCAGCTCGCACACGCACACCTCACCGCCCTCTCCGCGCGAGGCGATCATCGACATCAGCCGCAGGCGGACCGGATCACCCAGGGCCTTGAAGACCTTCGCCAGATCCTCGGCCTGGTCCTCGTCCAGCGGAGCGGAGGCAAGTCCCTGGCAGCAGCCCTCGTCGGCCCCCTGGCCGAGGACCCTCAGTCCTTGTTTCGACATGCCTCTATGTTGACGTTTTTCGATCCAAGGCGCAAGCTTGCATCAATGAACGTCAATACAGGCCGTTCCGGGGCAGTGCCATGCCCCGTCATCCAGGAGTGAGACATGTCCGACCAGTCCACCGACCTGCGCGAAACCGTCCGACAGCGCTACGCGGCCGCAGCCGTGAAGGTCACCGAGGGCGGCTCCGCCTGTTGCGGGCCCGAACCCGTCGAGGTCGACGAGAACTTCGGCTCCACCCTCTACGCCGCGGACGAGCGCGACACCCTGCCCGCCGAGGCCTTGGCAGCCTCCCTCGGCTGCGGCAACCCCACCGCCGTGGCCGACCTCCACGAGGGCGAACGGGTCCTCGACCTCGGTTCGGGCGGCGGCATCGACGTCCTGCTGTCCGCCCGCCGTGTCGGCCCGACCGGCAGGGCGTACGGCCTCGACATGACGGACGAGATGCTCGAACTCGCCCTGGCCAACGCGGCGAAGGCGAAGGCGACCAACGTCGAGTTCCTCAAGGGCACGATCGAGGCGATCCCGCTCCCGGCGAACACCGTCGACGTGGTGATCTCGAACTGCGTGATCAACCTCTCCACCGACAAGGCCGCCGTCTTCGCCGAGACCTTCAGGGTCCTGAGGCCGGGAGGCCGCATCGGCGTCTCCGACGTGATCGCCGACGACTCCCTCACCCCGGCCCAGCGCGCGGAACGCGGCGACTACGTCGGCTGCATCGCCGGAGCCCTGTCCTTCACGGAGTACCACGAGGGCCTCGCGGCGGCCGGCTTCACCACCATCGAGATCACCCCCACGCACCCCGTCGCCGACGGCATGCACTCAGCGATCGTACGAGCGACCAAGCCCCTGCCGGCAGACACCACCGAGGCCTGCTGCGGAGTCACCGCCTGCTGCACTTCGACCGAGACGGCCACCGACCCGACGACAACTGTGGCCGAGGCCAAGTCAGCCTCCGGCTGCGGCTGCCAGAACTGACCGTCAGGGGCAGCGCCTCCTCGCCCATCGAGCAGATGATGCCGGACCCGGGGCTGGATCCACCCGGCCGGGTCTACTGGATGACGTGTTCCATCCGGTTCGACACTCTCGTCTCGGTCGGCAACTTCAACGTCATGCCTCCCATTTTGAGCTCCTTCTGCTGCTCTGTGGTGAGCGAGATGACGTAGAAATCTCGACCAGTGCCGACCTGGGCGTCTTCGAGATTGACGGGGAACGAGTGGGATCCAGGACCCGTCGCGTCCAGTTCCCCCTTGGGATAGAACTCGGGATGGCTCTCCCCGGCTCCATCGGGGTCTTCGCGCTCAGCGATGACCACGTAGTGCTTTCCGGCAGGGAGAGAACCGCAGTTGACGGTGTATTCAAGGTCGAAGGCTCGCTGTGATCTCCGCGGACCAGTGAGGGTGACTGGATACCTCGAACACGCGGAGGAAGATGCCCCGACCGTGGCGGAAGCGGAGGAGGTGGGTTCCGGGGAGACGGTGGAGCCGGACGGGGGTAATGCGGACTGGCTCAGAGGGGCCGGGGGGAGAGCGGTGCTGCCGTTTGAGCCGGTGCTCCTATCGTTTCCCTGAACGGAGGCAGCGATGATCCCACCGATGGCAGCGATGAGCGCGAAGATGATCCCCCCGATGATGTAGGCCTTGTTGCTCGGCCCCCCACCGGCCCCACCCGCGCCGCCGGCGCCGCCCGCACCGCCGATCCCACCGTTGTAGCCTGCGCCGCCCGCTCCACCCGCTCCACCCGCTCCAGGGCCGGAAGCGGAAGCGGGAGGGCTGCCGGGAGTGATGCTCACGTGAACGCCTCCAGCGTGCTGTGCATGTGTACTCAGCGACGAGGACGGACTGCGGCGTCCGGCGAGTTCCGGGAAAGGGACGAGCGAATAGATTTCCGATTCATCGCCCTATCCTTCTCAATCAGCCCTGCCCGTGGTGGATCCCGCGCTCAGTAACTGGCAGTCCGGTCAAAGCTGGTCACGTTGAGCTTGATGCCCTTCGCGCTCTTGAGCGTCGTGGGGAACTCTCCCCGAGCCGTCTGGCCGGCTTGCACGTTGGTCTCCAGCTGCGAACCGTCCTCCACGCGAGTGCCTGCGGTGTCGACCGCTTCCCAATCCCAGGCGTAGTTGGACTTCTCGCTGCTGCTGTTCTTGATCGTCCAGACGAGCCAGATGTTGCTGATTCCGGCTTGTGAGCGGTCGTCGATTTGAAAGCTGATGAGGTCAGCCCGTTCCCCTACGGGTTCCCCTGTCTGCCTCTGCTGCGTCTTCGCCGTGGGCGTCGTACTGGGCGCAGGCCATGGGACACGTCGCGAACCGAGTGCAGCCACTCACGCGAAAGCCACCAAGGACGGGCTTCTCGGGCTCACAGCCCTCAGACCCACTGGAGCTCGCAATGGACAGCTGTCGACCCTCCAGGGAGGCAGCGCAGGCGTTCTCTATGCCTCACGCACGATCGCGCGCCGCCGACTCTCCGCCCCGAGGGCCCTCTGGACGGCAGCAGGCGCCGCCTCGCGTTCTTGACCGCAAGCGACAGCAGCTGCTTCCCCGTCGGGCCGATCTGAATGTGCGCGTCATCTGCGGACACGGTCCGAACCGCAACCCCTCAAGCCTGTCGCCGAGAAAGCGACAGTCGACGTCGCTCGCGGTCGACGTCCGTGACGACAACCGTCAACCGATCGCCGACCTGTACGACGTCCTTTAGCGCCGCCCCAGGCGCCGAGTTCAGCTCGGACAGATGCACCAGGCCCTCGATGCCGTCGGCGACCTCCACGAAGACACCGAACGGAACCAGTTTCGTGACCCGCCCACTCAGCCTCTGTCCCACCACGATGCCGTCGGTGAACACCAGGAAGGGGTCCGGCTGCATCGCCCGGAGGGACAGCCGAGCCTCTCCGTTCCATGTGTCGAACTGCAAGAACTCACACGACACCCGCTGCCCGACCTCGACGACATCGGACGCCGCGTCGAAATGACGCCAGGACAACTCGGGATTCGTGATGAAGCCGACGCCGGGATACACCGGATGCTCGGGACCCTCGTCCAGGGCCACGAAAACACCGAACCGCTCGATCGCCGCCACCGTGCCGGACAGGAGCTCACCCTGACGAAGCCGCTTGAGGAACGCCCAGAGCTCCGGGTTCTCCGTCGCAGCCATCGACAGCCGCACCCGGCCCGCATCGAGATCAACCGCGGTCACCTCGCCGGCGACCCTCTGCCCGACCACGGCAACGTCGGAGAAACGCCGACGCCAGGAACCGTCCAACGACCCCACCGTCCCGAGCGGCCGGTCGGTGAAGTCGTCCAAGAGCACGGACATCTCGGACGGAGAAACTGAAGCAACCCTGCCACGGCACACGTCACCGACACGGATCTCCGCCAGAAACCGCCGGACATCCTGTCCAGCCGACGCATCCCCCATGCCGCCAAGGCTCTCACGGGGAGATCGCCGAACCAGCCCACCTCAGACTGAACCCGGAAAGGAAGCTGCCCAGCGCCGCAAGAGTCACCAGAGTGGCCGTGAGAAGCGCCCCGGCCAGGACACACCCACCACTGCCCCAAGCACCGAGCATTGTTCATCTAGAGATGAGTCGTCGTCTCCTTGGCTGGCCGCGGGCGGGAGCCTGTGGTGAAGATCGTCTATCGGGCCGATGAGTAAGGCCTCCACGCCAGGTCTACATGCAGTGACACCAGTCCGGAGGAAGACCACAGGAGGTCGAAGTGTCCAGATCAGTGCTCGACATGTCGGTGTCGGTCGACGGGTACATCGCCGACACCGACGATTTCCTCGGCGGTGACGACGGCGAGCGGCTGCACAAGTGGGCCGACGCCGACGGGGAATCCGGCCTGCCGTCCGGCCCGGCTGCGCAGTTCCAGGACGAATGGAACGCGGCCGGTGCGGTGCTCGCGGGACGGCGGACTGCCGAGCTCATGGATCACTGGGGTGGTGATCACGGCGGTCTCCCGATCTTTGTGCCCAGCCACCGCCCGCCCGGCCCGGCCGCCCGTTGGGGCTATCCACTGGTGACGTACGTGACCGATGGGATCGAGAGCGCGATGGCACAGGCGAAGGCCGCAGCCGGAGGCAAAGACGTGCAGGTGCGCGGCGCGTACACGGCGCAGCGCGCGCTCGAGGCCGGGGTGCTGGACGAGGTGCAGATCCATCAGATCCCCGTGCTCCTCGGGCGGGGCCGTCGACTGTTCGACGTGTTGCCGTCAGAGAGTTGGAAATCGTCCAGGTGATCGACACACCACAGGCCACCCACATCCGCTACCGCGTCCGTCGCTGAGCGCACGGGCAGACGATCCAGTACGCGATCACCGAAAGCAGACCTGGAGGCTCAGCCCCACTCCGACCACGGGAACGATCCGCTACGACCCCCCAGGACCTGGCAGCGGCGTGCGGCCGGACACCGACAACGCTCCGGGGCGAGCAGTAGAAGCGCCAGCCGCAACAAGCGCAGCCGACAACTCGTCCTCACCCGCCCCTGCCAGCGCCTCAATCACCCGATCAAAGCGCCTCGCTCACCTCAGTGCGAGTGCCCACTCGAAGCCGGCGCAGCCCCCGCGTTCTTCACCGTCAGCGGCAGCAGCTTCTTGCCCGTCGGGCCGATCTGGATGTGGGTGTCCATCTGCGGACACACCCCGCAGTCGAAGCAAGGCGTCCACCGGCAGTCCTCGACCTCCGTCTCGTCGAGGGCGTCCTGCCAGTCCTCCCAGAGCCAGTCCTTGTCGAGGCCGGAGTCCAGGTGGTCCCAGGGGAGGACCTCCTCGTAGGTCTTCTCGCGGGTCGTGTACCAGTCGACGTCCACGCCGAAGGCCGGCAGCGTCTTGTCGGCGCAGGCCATCCAGCGGTCGTAGGAGAAGTGCTCGCGCCAGCCGTCGAAGCGGCCGCCGTCCTCGTAGACCGCGCGGATCACCGCGCCGACGCGACGGTCGCCGCGGGAGAGGAGGCCCTCCACGATGCCCGGCTTGCCGTCGTGGTAGCGGAAGCCGATCGAGCGGCCGTACTTCTTGTCGCCGCGGATCTTGTCGCGGAGCTTCTCCAGGCGCGCGTCGGTCTCCTCGGCGGAGAGCTGCGGGGCCCACTGGAAGGGGGTGTGGGGCTTGGGGACGAAGCCGCCGATGGAGACCGTGCAGCGGATGTCGTTCTGGCCGGAGACCTTGCGGCCCTCGGCGATCACCTTCGTGGCCATGTCGGCGATCTGCAGGACGTCCTCGTCGGTCTCCGTCGGCAGGCCGCACATGAAGTACAGCTTCACCTGGCGCCAGCCGTTGCCGTACGCCGTGGAGACCGTGCGGATGAGGTCGTCCTCCGAGACCATCTTGTTGATGACCTTGCGCATGCGCTCCGAGCCGCCCTCCGGCGCGAAGGTCAGACCGGACCTGCGGCCGTTGCGCGTCAGCTCGTTCGCCAGGTCCACATTGAAGGCGTCCACGCGGGTCGACGGGAGGGACAGGCCGATCTTGTCCTCCTCGTACCGGTCCGCCAGGCCCTTCGCGATGTCGCCGATCTCCGAGTGGTCCGCGCTCGACAACGAAAGAAGGCCCACCTCCTCGAAGCCCGTCGCCTTCAGGCCCTTCTCCACCATGTCGCCGATGCCCGTGATGGAGCGCTCGCGGACCGGGCGGGTGATCATGCCCGCCTGGCAGAAGCGGCAGCCGCGGGTGCAGCCGCGGAAGATCTCCACGGACATCCGCTCGTGGACCGTCTCCGCCAGGGGGACCAGGGGCTGCTTGGGGTACGGCCACTCGTCCAGGTCCATGACCGTGTGCTTCGACACGCGCCACGGGACACCCGACTTGTTCGGTACGACACGGGCGATACGGCCGTCCGGGAGGTACTCGACGTCGTAGAACGCCGGGATGTACACCGAACCGGTGCGAGCGAGGCGGAAGAGGACCTCCTCACGGCCGCCCGGCCGGCCCTCGGCCTTCCAGTCACGGATGATCTTCGTCATGTCGAGCACGGCCTGCTCGCCGTCGCCGATGATCGCCGCGTCGATGAAGTCCGCGATCGGCTCGGGATTGAAGGCCGCGTGGCCGCCGGCCAGGACGATCGGGTCGTCCAGACCCCGGTCCTTCGACTCCAGGGGGATGCCCGCCAGGTCCAGCGCGGTGAGCATGTTGGTGTAGCCCAGCTCCGTGGAGAAGGACAGGCCGAACACGTCGAAGGCGCCCACCGGGCGGTGGCTGTCCACCGTGAACTGCGGGACGTGGTGCTCCCGCATCAGCGCCTCCAGGTCCGGCCACACGCTGTACGTGCGCTCGGCGAGGACGCCCTCCTGTTCGTTCAGGACCTCGTAGAGGATCATGACGCCCTGGTTGGGCAGTCCTACCTCGTAGGCGTCCGGGTACATGAGCGCCCAGCGGACGTCGCAGGACTCCCACGGCTTGACGGTGGAGTTGAGCTCTCCGCCGACGTACTGGATCGGCTTCTGCACATGCGGGAGCAGAGCTTCGAGCTGCGGGAACACCGACGCGGCGGTTTCGGCTGACATCTCGCACTTCCATGGACTGACAGGGGTGACCATCTAGCCTAACGCGGCGATGACCACCCCCCGTACGCCCCGAGGGCTCACAGGCCGTCCGCCGCGCCCTTCACCCCGTCCCAGAACCCGGGCAGCTCGGCCTCCACGGCCGCCGCCCGCCGCTCCTCACGGCCGTACAGCAGCCCGTACGTGAAGGCGCTCTCCCCCGCCGCGTGGGCGACCGCGGAGAGCTCGCGCAGGGTGCCCCGGGCCATCACGCTGTCCTGGTGCTCGCCCAGCAGGTTCTGGAGCGACTTCATGGACTTGACCAGGGACTTCGCCGGCTCGCCGAGAGCCGGGCGGGCCGCCTCGGCCGCGTAGCGGGTGCGCTTGGTCTTCTTGCGGGCCTCGTGGATCGCGACATCGCGGTCGGTGCCGGGCTCCAGCTCCAGCGCCCGCCCCACCAGTCCGGAGACCTTCTTGAAGTCCTTGGTCACGGCCTTGGCGATCACCTTGTGGGACTCCTTCCCGGCCGCCTTCCGCAGCGGCGGGTCGGCGATCAGCGCGTCCAGGGTGTCGAGCAGGGCGAGATAGCGGTGCGAGTCCAGGACGCCGATCAGCCGGGCGCTCGCCCCGCCGGGGCTGTCCCCCGCCCAGACCCTCAGCCGCTCGGCGACTGGCCCCGAGACCAGCGCCCCGGGCACCTCGTCGAGGGCCGTCGACAGCCGTTCGGCCAGCACCTCGCGGTCCCGGTCCACGCCCAGTTCCCCGGCGAGCCACTTCAGCTCGTCGCCGATCGGGTCGGTGACGGCCCGGTCCAGGACCTTGCCGTACGACTTGAAGGTGCTGCGCAGTCGGCGGGTGGCGACCCGCATGCTGTGCACGGAGTCCTCGGCGTCCTGCCGGACCGCCGGGTCGAGCTCGAGGATCGCGTCCCGCTGGGCGCGGACGTAGGCGAGGACGTGGTCGCCTGCGGTCACGGGGTCCGCCGGGCCGGCGGCCTTCTTCCTGGGTGCCGTCTCCGCGAGGGCCCTGGCCAGCTTCGAGGAGGACCCGGACGGCCGTACGCCCGCCTTGCGCAGCCGTTTCTCGACCTTGTCGAGGAAGGCGGGGTCGCCGTCGTCGGCGAGCTCCACCTCGATCTCGGTCCACTGGGCGTCGCCGACGCCGCCGCTGAGCCGTTCGGCGTGCACGGCGTCCACGCTGACCTCGGCGAGCAACTGCCCGTCCGCGTCCAGGAGGTGGCGCACGTCGCGGTCCGAACGCAGCCGGACCACGGGGAGCAGCTCGACGTCCCGGACGCGGGAGCGGACCAGGCCGGCGAGTTCGTCGGGGAGGGTGTCGGACAGGGGTGCCCTGATCTCGTCGCGGACGCCTTCGGAGACGGGGAGTTTCAGGTGCCAGCCCGCGTCCGAGCCACCGGTGCGGCGGCGCAGGGTGATCGAGGACGCCAGGAGGCGTTCGTCGGGGGTGTCGTAGTAGGTGGCGTCCAGATGCGCCACGCCCTTGTCGACGACGGCCTCGACGCCGGCGACTCCGGTCAGGTCCGGCAGCCCGCTGTCGTCGGACTCGTACTTCCGCTCGATCTCCCGCTTTGTGTCCGCCATGACCCGAATCTAGTGGTCGTACGCCGGTCACGGCAGGGGGCCGCCGCCGGTCGGGGCACTCCGCCCACCGCCGGACAGGGTCCACCCACCGCCGGTCGTGGCCCTCCGCCCACGCCGGTCGGACACCCTGCTCACCGCCGGGCAGGGTCTTCCGCCCACCGCCAGCCAGGACCCTCCACCCACGCCGGTCAGGGCACCCCACTCACGCCGGTCGGGGCACCACGCCCACCGCCAGGCAGGACCCTCCGCACCGACCGCCAGTCGGGACACCCCGCCCACGCCGGGCAGGGCCCCCGGCCCACGCCGATGGGAGCACCCACCCACGCCGGTCCGGGCACTCCGCCCACCGCCGGGCAGGACCCTCCGCACCGACCGCCAGTCGGGACACCCCGCCCACGCCGGGCAGGGCCCCCGCCCACGCCGGGCAGGGCCCCCCGCCCACGCCGATCGGGGCACCCACCCACGCCCGTCCGGGCACTCCGCCCACCACCAAACAGGCCCCTCCGCCCGACGCCCCCCACCTACGCCGACATCGGCCGCTGCACCCTGATCGACTGCAACAGCCCCACCGCCACCCACACCGCGAACATCGACGATCCGCCGTACGACACGAACGGCAGTGGCAGGCCGGTGACCGGCATGATCCCGAGGGTCATGCCGATGTTCTCGAAGGACTGGAAGGCGAACCAGGCGACGATGCCGGCGGCCACGATCGTGCCGTACAGCTCGGTCGTCTCGCGGGCGATCCGGCAGGCCCGCCACAGCACGATGCCGAGCAGGACGATGATCAGACCCGCGCCGACGAAGCCCAGCTCCTCACCGGCGACGGTGAAGACGAAGTCGGTCTGCTGTTCGGGGACGAACTGGCCGGTGGTCTGCGAGCCGTGGAAGAGGCCCGCGCCGGTCAGGCCGCCCGAACCGATGGCGATCCGGGCCTGGTTGGTGTTGTAGCCGACGCCCGCCGGGTCGAGGCTCGGGTTGGCGAAGGCGGCGAAGCGGGCGATCTGGTACTCGTCGAGGATCCCGAGCTGCCACACCGCGACCGCGCCCAGCGTGCCCGCACCCAGCAGGCCGAAGACCCAGCGGTTGGAGGCGCCGGAGGCGAGCAGCACACCGAGCACGATGATGACCATGACCATCACCGACCCGAGGTCGGGCATGAGCATCACGATCAGCATCGGTACGGCGGCCAGGCCCAGCGCCTGGAGGACCGTGCGGTGGTCGGGGTAGGGCTTGTCGCCCGCGTCGACCCGGGCCGCGAGCAGCATCGCCATGCCCAGGATGATCGTGATCTTCACGAACTCCGAGGGCTGGAGCGAGAAGCCGCCGCCGAGCACGATCCAGGAGTGGGCGCCGTTGACCGTGGAGCCCAGCGGGGTGAGGACCAGCAGGATCAGGAAGACCGAGGCGCCGTAGAGCAGGGGGACGGCGGTGCGCAGGGTGCGGTGGCCGACCCACACGGTGCCGATCATCAGCGCGAACCCGATGCCGGTGTTCATGAGGTGCCGGATCAGGAAGTAGTACGGGTCGCCCTGGTTGATCTCGGTGCGGTTGCGGGTCGCCGAGAAGACCAGCAGCGAGCCGATCATGGACAGCGCGAGGGCCGAGAACAGTATCGGCCAGTCGAGCCGACGGGCCAGCGAGTCGCGGGCCAGCAGCCGGGTCCAGCCCGCGCGCGCGGGGCCGTACCCGGAGACCTGGAAGCTGTTGGCCCCGGTCATGTGAGCATCCTCCGGTTTCCGCGCACACGGCGCCGGCGACGGGTGAGGCGGTTCCCGCCCGTCGACGTGTTCACGGTCGCGGCCTGCTGGGTCTCGTCCGGCTCGGGCGCGCCCTCCTGGCTCGCCCGCTGGTCCTTGGCCGGGTCCTTGGCGACCTTCGGGGCCTTGATGGTCCCGTCGGTCTGGATCTTCGGCAGGCTCTTCTCGGGGGTCGGCAGCAGCGCGTTCTTCTTGTTGATGGTGCCGTCGTCGGAGACGCCGTACAGCGCGTCGTAGATGTTGCGGACGGCGGGGCCCGAGGCGCCGGAACCCGTACCACCCTGGGAGATCGTCATGACGACCGTGTAGTCCTTGGTGTACGTGGCGAACCAGGACGTCGTCTGCTTGCCGTAGACCTCGGCGGTACCGGTCTTGGCGTGCATCGGGATCTTCGCCTGCGGCCAGCCGACCTGGGCGAAGCGCCAGGCGGCGGTGCCCTCGGTGGCGACGCCCGCGAGGGCGGTGTCCATCTTCTTGAGCGTGGCCTGGCTTATCGGCAGCCTGCCGTGCGACTTGGGCTTGATCTCCTGCACGCTCTTGCCGTCGGCGCTCACGATGGCCTTGCCGACCGTCGGGTCGTGCAGGGTGCCGCCGTTGGCGATCGCCGCGTAGATCGTGGCCATCTGGATCGGGGTGACCATGGTGTCGCCCTGGCCGATGGAGTAGTTGATCTCGTCACCGGCGCGCATCTTGTTGCCTTCGAGGCAGTTCTCGTAGGCGATCTTCTGGACGTAGTCGCCGTCCTTCTTGCCGGTCTTGCACCAGGCGTCCTTGTTGGCCTCCCAGTAGTCCTGCTTCCACTGGCGGTCGGGGATGCGGCCCGGGACCTCGTTGGGCAGGTCGATGCCGGTGGTCTTGCCGAGGCCGAACTGGTGGGCGGCCTTGAAGAAGTAGTCCTTGGGCTCACCCTTCTTCGGGTTGATGCCGCCGTCCTTCTGCCACTGCTGGTGGGCGAGGCCGTAGAAGACGGTGTCGCAGGAGACCTCCAGGGCCCGGCCGAGCGAGATGGGGCCGAAGTTCTCCGACTCGAAGTTCTTGAAGACCTGGCCGCCGACGGAGTACGAGCTGGTGCAGGGGTAGCGGCCGTCGAAGTCGTAGCCGGCCTCCACGGCGGCGGCCGTGGAGATCACCTTGAAGGTGGAGCCGGGTGCGGACAGGCCCTGGATGGCCCGGTTGAGCAGCGGGTAGTTGGAGGACTTGCCGGTGAGCTTGGCGTAGTCCTTGGCGGAGATGCCGCCGACCCAGGCATTCGGGTCGTACGTCGGGTTGGACGCCATGGC
Organism: Streptomyces sp. LS-MS-L19; assembly: GCF_058382285.1. Classification (NCBI taxonomy): domain Bacteria; kingdom Bacillati; phylum Actinomycetota; class Actinomycetes; order Kitasatosporales; family Streptomycetaceae; genus Streptomyces; species Streptomyces sp. LS-MS-L19. The sequence continues at coordinate 3,356,329 of NZ_JBYCLL010000001.1, forward strand.
GACGATCCGGCCGGTCTTGGCTTCCATGACGACGACCGCGCCGGAGTCGGCCTTGTACTTCTCGTTGGTGTTGCGGTCCCACTGGGTGCGGGCGACCTTCATCGCGTCGTTCAGCTCGTACTCGGCGACCCGCTGGACGCGGGCGTCGATGCTGGTGACGAGGTTGGCGCCGGGCTGGGCCTCGTCGGCCTCGGCCTGGCCGATGACCCGGCCGAGGTTGTCGACCTCGTAGCGGGTCACGCCGGCCTTGCCGCGCAGCTCCTTGTCGTACTCGCGCTCCAGGCCCGAGCGGCCGACCTGGTCGGAGCGCAGGTAGGGCGAGTCGGTGTCCTGGGCCTTGGTGATCTCCTCGTCGGTGACCGGGGAGAGGTAGCCGAGGACCTGGGCGGCGTTGGACTTGGCGGGGGCGCCGTAGCGGCGTACGGCCTCGGGCTCGGCGGTGATGCCGGGGAAGTCCTCGGCGCGCTCGCGGATCTGGAGGGCCTGCTTGGCGGTGGCCTCGTCGGTGATGGGGATCGGCTGGTAGGGCGAGCCGTTCCAGCAGGGCTGGGGGGTCTTCGCGTCGCAGAGCCGGACCTTCTGCATGACCTCCGCGGGCTTCATCCCGAGGACGCCGGCCAGCTTGGTGAGGACGGCCTTGCCGTCGTCCTTCATCTTCAGCAGGTCGGTGCGGGAGGCGGAGACCACGAGCCGGGTCTCGTTGTCCGCGAGGGGCACTCCGCGGGCGTCCAGGATCGAGCCGCGCACGGCGGGTTCGACGACCTGCTGGACGTGGTTGCCGGAGGCCTCCTTGGCGTACTCGTCGCCCTCGCGGATCTGGAGGTACCACAGGCGCCCGCCGAGGGTGCCGAGGAGGGACAGCACGAGGATCTGGATGACGACGAGACGGATCTGGACCCGTGGGGTCCGCCCGGTCTCGGGGATGTTGGTCACTGCGGCTGCCGCCCCCTCTCAGTGTGTGTATGTGTCATATACGGCGAACCTGTGAACCGGGTCCGCCAACCACCGTGGGGTCACAGCCGCTTGACCCCCTTGATACGGCCCACCCGGGCCGTCCTCGTCCGCGCCTTGGTCTTCAGGCTGCCGAGTCCGCCGCGCTGGCCGCCGATCTTGAGGCCGGTGCCGGAGGAGAGCCAACCGGAGGAGATGTCCGCCGACTTGGCCGCCGAACTGGTCTCGGCCAGCGGGTCGTTCTCGGCGCGGCGGGCGAGCGCCATGATGCCGGGCACGACGAACGGGGCGAGCAGCAGGTCGTACAGGGCGGCGGTGAACAGCAGGCTGGGCAGGCCGACATGGCGGGCGGTGGTGTCGCCGACGAGGGCGCCGACCCCGGCGTACAGCAGGGTGGTGCCGAGGGCGGCGGCGACCACGACGACCATGGGGCCGGTGGCCGACTTGAGGCGGCCGTTCTCCGGCTTGGCGAGGCCGGCGAGGTAGCCGATGACGCACAGCACGAGGGCGTACCGGCCGGCCGCGTGGTCGGCGGGCGGGGCGAGGTCGGCGAGGAGGCCGGCGCCGAAGCCGACGAGGGCGCCGCCGACATGGCCGTAGACCAGGGCGAGGCCCAGGACGGTCAGGAGCAGCAGGTCGGGGACGGCGCCCGGGAGGTGGAGGCGGGCGAGGACGCTCACCTGGAGGACCAGGGCGACGACGATGAGGGCCGACGACAGCAGGATCCGGTTGACGCGCATCAGGGACAGCTCCTACTGCTCTTGCTGGATCTCGCCGTCGAGCGGCGCGTTGGCGGACGGGGTGACGGTGACCGTCACGGTCGGCGTGGGCGTCGGTTTCGGCTTGGCGGGCAGCACCGTGTCGCGCGGGTCCTTCTTCGGGGCCTCGACGACGACGCCGACGATGTCGAGCTTGGTGAAGCTGACGTACGGCGTGACGTAGAGGGTGCGGGTGAGGTCGCCGCCGGAGGGGTCGACGCGGGAGACCACGCCGACCGGGACGCCGGGCACGAAGGGCTTGTCGGCCTGGGAGCCGAAGGTGACCAGGCGGTCGCCCTTCTTCACCTCGGCCTTGCCGTTGAGGAGTTCGACGCGCAGCGGCCGGTCGCCCTGTCCGGAGGCGAAGCCGAGTTCGTCGCCGGCCTCCATGCGGGTGCCGACGGTGAAGTCGGGGTCGTTGGCGAGCAGCACGGTGGCGGTGTTCGGGCCGACGGTGGTGACCCGGCCGACCAGTCCGTCGCCGTTGAGGACGGTCATGTCGCGCTGGATGCCGTCGTCGGCGCCGACGTCGATGGTGATGGTCCAGGAGAAGCCCTGGGCCGCCCCTATGGCGATGACCTGGGCGCCCTTGATGCCGTACTGGCCCTCGCCGGCGATCTTCAGCATCTTGTCGAGCTGCTTGAGGCGGCTGGTGTTGCGGTCGTCGCTGCCGAGCTTCGCCTTGAGGGCGGCGTTCTCCTTCTCCAGCTCGGCGAGCCGGTCGTGCCGCTCGCCGGAGTCGCGGATGGCCGACACGGCGTTGCCGACCGGGTTGACCGCGGACGACACGCCGTCCTCGATCGGGCCGAACACGGCGGCCGCGGCCTGGCGGGCACCGTCGACCGGTGAGTCCTCCCCGCCGCGGATGTCGACCGTGATCAGCGCGAACGCGACGGCGATCAGCAGCACCAGGAGCAGCCGGCTCTCTCGTGTGTCCCTCACGTGCGGCGGCCGTGCCCTTCTCATTGAAGTTGCTTTTGTGGAGTTTATGCCTCTATATCAACGATCCGCCGCACGAGAGGAGATCGTCCCGTACGGCGGAATCGAAGAGTTACGTCATCTGCGCGGCTGGGCGTCCAGCACCTGCTGGAGTGCCTCGAACTCCTCGACGCACTTGCCGGAGCCGAGCGCCACGCTGTCCAGCGGGTCCTCGGCGATGTGGATCGGCATGCCGGTCTCCCGGCGCAGCCGCTCGTCCAGGCCGCGGAGCAGGGCGCCACCGCCGGTCAGAACGATTCCTCGGTCCATGATGTCGCCGGAGAGTTCCGGCGGGCACTTGTCGAGGGTCGTCTTGACGGCGTCCACGATCGCGTTGACGGGTTCCTCGATCGCCTTGCGCACTTCGGCGGCCGAGATGACGACGGTCTTGGGCAGCCCGGAGACGAGGTCCCGGCCGCGGATTTCGGTGTGTTCGTCAGCGTCGAGGTCGTACGCCGAACCGATCGTGATCTTGATCTGCTCGGCCGTCCGCTCACCCAGCAGGAGGGAGTACTCCTTCTTGATGTGCTGGATGATCGCGTTGTCCAGTTCGTCGCCGGCGACGCGGATGGACTGGGCGGTGACGATGCCGCCGAGGGAGATGACCGCGACCTCCGTGGTGCCGCCGCCGATGTCCACCACCATGTTGCCCGTGGCCTCGTGGACCGGCAGGCCGGAGCCGATGGCGGCCGCCATGGGTTCCTCGATGATGTGCACCTGACGGGCGCCGGCCTGGGACGACGCCTCGATGACGGCGCGGCGCTCGACGCCGGTGATGCCCGAGGGGACACACACGACGACGCGCGGCCTCGCGAGATACCGCCGCTTGTGGATCTTCAGGATGAAGTAGCGGAGCATCCGCTCGGTGATCTCGAAGTCGGCGATCACGCCGTCCTTCAGCGGACGCACGGCAACGATGTTGCCCGGGGTCCGCCCGATCATCTTCTTCGCTTCGGCGCCGACAGCCAGGATTCCACCGGTGTTCGTGTTGATCGCGACGACGGACGGCTCGTTGAGTACGATCCCGCGACCCCTGACGTACACCAGCGTGTTGGCGGTCCCGAGGTCGACAGCCATGTCACGGCCGATGAACGACATTGAGTTCCCCATCAGGATTCGTCTGGCCTTCCCGGGAGCTTTTGAGGGCTTTTCAGGTCGGCGAAGTGGGTGCTGTGACGTGAAGGCTTCCATCGTAGACGCGCCTGCACGAACACTGCGCGAGGGTCTTCGCCATTGTCAGCAGATGGAAAGCCGCCCCGCTTGTGGAGACGGTCCATAGGGGGCATGCGTTCCCCCGATCGGCGCGCATATGCCAAGGGACGGCCGAAAATGTACGGCCGTCCCTGGTCAGGCAGTCGGGTGAACTGACACGCCGTCAGAAATTGCCACCAAACCTACGCACGGACCTATGCGCGCCCGGGGAAGAAGATCTTCACCTCGCGCTCGGCGGACTCCTCCGAGTCACTCGCGTGGATCAGGTTCTCGCGGACGATCACACCGAAGTCACCCCGGATGGAGCCGGGCGCGGCGGCGATCGGGTCGGTCGGGCCCGCCAGCTGGCGTACGCCCTCGATGACCCGCTCCCCCTCGACGATCAGCGCGACGACGGGGCCGGAGGCCATGAACTCCACCAGCGGCTCGTAGAAGGGCTTGCCCTTGTGCTCGCCGTAGTGCTGCTCCAGCGTGTCCTGGTCGAGGGTGCGCAGCTCCAGCGCGGTGATCTGCCAGCCGGCCTTGCGCTCGATACGGCTGATGATCTCGCCGGTCAGGCCACGACGGACGGCGTCGGGCTTGAGGAGGACGAGGGTGCGCTGGCTCACGAGGGGCTCCTTGGCTGCTGACATGTGCGGTGGGACGAGATTACAGGGCGTGTCGGCTCGCCGGTCACACAGCGTCAGGTGTAGAGGGGTCGGCCTGCGCGGCCTGGGCGGCGAACCGCGCCTTCGCCTCGTCGATCTTCCGGCCGTAGTGGACGGAAGCCCACCACAGCAGCGCGAACAGCACGCCCATGACGAACATGGCCGGCAGGACGAAGCCCGAGGCGATCAGGGCGATCTGGAGGGCCCAGCCGAGGGCGATGCCGCCGGGCCGGGTGACCATCCCGCACAGCGCGAGGCACAGGAACATGGCGATGCCGCTGACGGTCCACACCGTGGAGGTCGCCAGATCCGGGTCCTTCATCGCGACCAGTCCGGCGAAGCCGATGACGAAGAACTCGCCGATCAGGGTCGATGCACAGAGCGTACGCATGGCGCGGCTCAGCCCCTTCCGAGCAGCAGCCGGGCCTCGCCGACCGTGATGACCGACCCGGTGACGAGCACCCCGCCGCCCGCGAACTCGCCCTCCTCCTCGGCCAGCGTGATCGCCTCCTCCAGCGCGTCCGGCAGCCGCGGCTCGACCTGGACCCGCTCCTCGCCGAACACCTCGACGGCGATCGCGGCGAGCTCGTCGGCGTCCATCGCCCGGTGGCTGGTGTTCTGGGTGATCACGACCTCGGCGAAGATCGGCTCGAAGGCCTCCAGGAGCCCCCGCACGTCCTTCTCGCCGCTCGCGCCGACCACGCCGATCAGCCGGCTGAAGTCGAAGGCCTCACCGACCGCCTCGGCGGTGGCGCGGGCGCCCGCCGGGTTGTGGGCGGCGTCCAGGACGACGGTCGGGGACCGCCGTACGACCTCGAGGCGGCCCGGGGCGGAGACGGCCGCGAAGGCCTTGCGGACCGTGTCGATGTCGAGCCGGTCGGGGCGCTGGGCGCCGACGCCGAAGAACGCCTCGACGGCGGCGAGCGCCACGGCGGCGTTGTGCGCCTGGTACGGGCCGTGCAGCGGGAGGTAGACCTCTTCGTACTCGCCGCCGAGGCCGCGCAGGGTCAGCAGCTGCCCGCCGACGGCGACCTGCCGCGAGACGACCCCGAACTCCAGCCCCTCGCGGGCGACCGTGGCGTCCACCTCGACGGCCTTCTTCAGCAGCACCTGCGCCGCGTCCACCGGCTGCTGGGCCAGGATGACGGTCGCGTCCTGCTTGATGATCCCGGCCTTCTCGACCGCGATCTCACCGGGGGTCTCGCCCAGCCGGTCGGTGTGGTCCAGGTCGATGGGGGTCACGACCGCGACATCGCCGTCGATGACGTTGGTCGCGTCCCAGGAACCGCCCATCCCCACTTCCACGACGGCCACGTCGACGGGGGCGTCCGCGAAGGCGGCGTACGCCATGCCGGTCAGCACCTCGAAGAAGGACAGCCGGTACTCCTGAGCCGCGTCGACCATCTCGACGTACGGCTTGATGTCGTCGTACGTCTCGATGAACCGCTCGGCGGAGATCGGGGCGCCGTCCAGGCTGATGCGCTCGGTGATCGACTGGACGTGGGGGCTGGTGTAGCGGCCCGTGCGCAGTTCGAAGGCGCCGAGGAGGGCCTCGATCATGCGGGCGGTGGAGGTCTTGCCGTTGGTGCCGGTGATGTGGATCGAGGGGTACGACCGCTGCGGCTCGCCCAGCACGTCCATCAGGGCGGCGATGCGGCTGACGCTCGGCTCCAGCTTGGTCTCGCCCCACCTCGTCGCGAGATCCGCCTCGACCTGGCGCAGCGCCCTGTCGACCTCGGGGTCCTCGGGGCGGGCCGGCACGTCTGCCTCCGGCGGGGCGCCCTGGGTGCGGAGGGTGCGGCTGCCGGCCTCGATGACCGCGAGGTCGGGGTCCCGGTCGGTCTCGTTGGCGATGATCTCGTCGAAGGGGTCGGTGTCGCTCACACGGTCAGTTTAGGGCTGCGCCCACGGGGAGGGGTGGCTGGTCCCGTTTGGCGGGCGCGGGGAGGTTTGTGGCTGGTCGCGCCCACGCGGCGGAGCCGCACATCGATACGGCCCCGCGCCCCTACAGGTGTCCTACTGCTGAGGCAGACCGTCCAGCTGGGCCTGGATCCGCTTGATGTCCTCCTCCGCCTTGGCCAGGCGGCCGCGGATCTTGTCCACCACGTTGTCCGGGGCCTTGGCGAGGAAGGCCTCGTTGCCGAGCTTGGCGTTGGCCTGGGCCTTCTCCTTCTCCGCCGCGGCGAGGTCCTTGGCCAGCCTCTTCCGCTCCGCCGCCACGTCGATCGTGCCGGAGAGGTCCAGGGCGACCGTGGCCCCGGCGACCGGCAGGGTGGCCGTGGCCGCGAAGCCCTCGCCCTCCGGCTGGAGACGCAGGAGCTGGCGGATGGCGGCCTCGTGGGAGACGAGCGCGGTGCCGGTCAGTTCCAGGCGGGCCGGGACCTTCTGGCCGTCCTTGAGGCCCTGGTCCTTGCGGAACCGGCGGACCTCCGTGATGACCCGCTGGACCAGCTCGATCTCCCGCTCAGCGGCCTCGTCGCGGAAGCCGCTGTCGGCCGGCCAGTCGCCGATGACCAGGGACTCGCCGCCGGTCAGGGTGGTCCACAGGGCGTCCGTGACGAACGGGATGACCGGGTGGAGCAGACGGAGCATGACGTCGAGGACCTCGCCGAGGACCCGGCCGGAGACCCGGGCCGGCTCGCCGCCCGCGAAGAACGTGGTCTTGGACAGCTCGACGTACCAGTCGAAGACCTCGTCCCACGCGAAGTGGTAGAGGGCGTCGGCGAGTTTCGCGAACTGGTAGTCGTCGTAGTACGCGTCGACCTGGGCGACCGTGGTGTTCAGGCGCGAGAGGATCCAGCGGTCCGCGGCCGACATCTCGGAGGCGTCCGGCAGCGGGCCCTCGATGGTGGCGCCGTTCATCAGGGCGAAGCGGGTGGCGTTCCAGATCTTGTTGGTGAAGTTCCGGGAGGCCTTGACCCAGTCCTCGCCGATCGGCACGTCCGCGCCCGGGTTGGCGCCGTTGGCGAGGGTGAAGCGGACGGCGTCGGAGCCGTAGGCGTCCATCCAGACCAGCGGGTCGACCGCGTTGGGGTTCGACTTCGACATCTTCTTGCCGAACTCGTCGCGGACCAGGCCGGTCAGCGCGATGGTGTGGAAGGGGACCTGGCCGTCCATGGCGTAGAGGCCGAACATCATCATCCGGGCGACCCAGAAGAAGATGATGTCGTGGCCGGTCAGCAGGACGTCGGTCGGGTAGAACTTCCGCAGGTCCTCGGTCTGTTCGGGCCAGCCGAGCGTGGAGAACGGCCACAGGCCGGAGGAGAACCAGGTGTCCAGGACGTCGGAGTCCTGGGTCCAGCCCTCGGCCTCCGTGCCGGGCGGCTCCTCGTCCGGGCCGACGCAGACGACCTCGCCGTCGGGGCCGTACCAGATCGGGATGCGGTGGCCCCACCACAGCTGGCGCGAGATGCACCAGTCGTGCATGTTGTCGACCCAGTCGAAGTACCGCTTCGACATGTCCTCGGGGTGGATCCTGACGCGGCCGTCGCGGACCGCGTCACCGGCGGCCTTGGCGAGCGGGCCGACCTTGACCCACCACTGCATGGACAGGCGCGGCTCGACGGTGGTCTTGCAGCGCGAGCAGTGGCCGACGGAGTGCATGTAGGGGCGCTTCTCGGCGACGATCCGGCCCTGCTCCTTGAGCGCGCCGACGACGGCCGAGCGGGCCTCGAAGCGGTCCAGGCCGAGGAACGGGCCGTGGACGGTGATCACACCGTGCTCGTCCATGATCGTCAGGGACGGCAGGTCGTGGCGGCGGCCGATCTCGAAGTCGTTCGGGTCGTGCGCCGGGGTCACCTTGACCGCGCCGGTGCCGAACTCGGGGTCGACGTGGGTGTCGGCGACGACCGGGATGGTGCGGTCGGTCAGCGGGAGCTTGATCTGCTTGCCGATGAGGTGCCGGTAGCGCTCGTCGTCGGGGTGGACGGCGACGGCGGTGTCACCGAGCATCGTCTCCGCGCGCGTGGTCGCGACGACGAGGCTGTCCTCGCCCTCGCCGTAGCGGATGGAGACCAACTCGCCCGCGTCCTCCTGGTATTCCACCTCGATGTCCGAGATGGCCGTCAGACAGCGCGGGCACCAGTTGATGATCCGCTCGGCGCGGTAGATCAACTCGTCCTCGTACAGGCGCTTGAAGATGGTGAGGACGGCCTTGGACAGGCCCTCGTCCATGGTGAAGCGCTCGCGGTCCCAGTCGACGCCGTCACCGAGCCGGCGCATCTGGCCGAGGATCCGGCCGCCGTACTCCTCCTTCCACTGCCAGACGCGCTCGACGAACTCCTCGCGCCCCAGGTCGTGTCGGGACTTGCCCTCCTCGGCGAGCTGCTGCTCGACCTTGTTCTGGGTGGCGATACCGGCGTGGTCCATGCCGGGCAGCCACAGCGCCTCGTAGCCCTGCATGCGCTTGCGGCGGGTGAGGGCGTCCATGAGGGTGTGCTGGAAGGCGTGCCCGAGGTGCAGGCTGCCGGTGACGTTCGGCGGCGGGATGACGATGGTGTACGGCGGCTTGTCGCTCTTCGCGTCGGCGGCGAAGTAACCCCGCTCCACCCAGCGCTCGTACAGCGTCCCCTCTACCTCGGCCGGCGCGTACTGGGTCGGCAGTTCGGTGATGGGCGCTGTGGGCTGCTGCTGAGCGTTCTCGGTCACGGGGTCAGTTTAGGGGTGTCCCGGGCGTGTCCCGAAACGCGTTTGTTCTGTAACGGTGGGGCCCCCGATGCCGTGCGCCGGGTTGGCCTGGGCCAGGATGTCAGGAACACATAAGCATCTGGAGGGGAACCCAGAGATGAGTCACAACCAGCCGGGCCCGTACGGGCAGCCCCAGCAGCCCGGGCAGCCGCAACAGCCCGGGCCGTACGGCCAGCCGGGCCCCTACGGCCAGCCGGCGCAGAACCCGCAGGCGCCCCAGCCCGGCTACGGCTACCCCCAGCAGACCCCGCCGCCGCAGCAGCCGGGACAGCCCCCGCAGCAGCCCGGCCAGCCGCCCCAGCAGGGCTACGGCTACCCGCAGCAGGGCGGCGTCCCGCCGCAGACCCCGCCGTACGGGCAGCCCCAGGCGCCCTACGGCCAGCAGCAGGCCCCGTACGGACAGCAGGCCCCCTACGGACAGCAGCAGCCGTACGGCCAGGCCCCCTACGGCGCCCCGCAGCCCCCTCCGGCGGGCGGCGGCAACGGCAAGAAGATCGGCATCATCGTCGGCGCGGTGGCGGTCGTGGCCGCGATCGCGGTCGGCGCGTACCTCGTGATCGGCGGCAGCGGCAGCGGCGGCTCCGACATCGCCGACGACGGGGCGCACACCCTGACCACGCCGGCCACCGTCCTGACCGACTACAAGAAGTCCGCGAGCTCCGGCGAGGACGGCTTCAGCGCGGACGACGTCAAGGACGCCGAGAAGCACGGCGTGAAGAACGCCAAGGACGTCAACGCGACCTACCAGTCCGGCGACGCGAAGGACTACCTGGCCATGAAGATGGTCAACTTCATGGGCGTCTACGGCGACATCGACGACCCCGAGAAGGTCGTCGACGCGATGTTCACCGAGATGAAGAAGAGCGCGGCCGAGGACTCCGAGGGCGAGGCCGTCGGCAGCCCGAAGGCGTACACGCCGGCCGGTCTCGACGGCGCGGTCCTCAAGTGCCAGGAGACGAAGATCAAGGACAGCTCCGGCTCCGGCCCGAGCTCGATCAGCATGCCGGTGTGCATCTGGGGCGACCACAGCACCCTGGGTGTGGTCATCCCGATCGACATGGCGGACGCCATGGCCGGCAAGTCCGCGGACCTCGCGGACGCCGCGGACATGACCGCCAAGCTCCGCAAGGAAGTTCGCGTCAAGGCCTGACGCCACGGTCTCAACGCCGAAGGGGCCCCGGTCGGTTGACCGGGGCCCCTTCGCTGTCGTGCGTGCGGTGCTACGCCGTCTTCTGCTCGCCCGAACCCCGGCCGCGGGCGTCCCGCGGGATGAGGGTCGGGTTGACGTTGGAGTGGACGACGTCCGCGGTGATGACGACACGGGCCACGTCCTTGCGGGACGGGATCTCGTACATGACGCCCTGGAGGACCTCCTCCATGATGGCGCGCAGGCCGCGCGCGCCGGTCTGGCGGAGGATGGCCTGGTCGGCGATGGCCTCCAGCGCCTCGCGCTCGAAGTCCAGCTCCACACCGTCGAGTTCGAAGAGGCGCTGGTACTGCTTCACCAGCGCGTTGCGCGGCTCGACCAGGATCTGGAGGAGCGCCTCGCGGTCGAGGTTGTGCACGCTGGTGATGACGGGGAGGCGGCCGATGAACTCGGGGATCATGCCGAACTTGACCAGGTCCTCGGGCATGACGTCCTCGAACTGGTCCTTGGCCTCCAGCTCGCGCTTGGAGCGGATCGTGGCGCCGAAGCCGATGCCCTTGGCGCCCGCGCGGGACTCGATCAGCTTCTCCAGACCGGCGAAGGCACCGCCCACGATGAACAGGACGTTCGTCGTGTCGATCTGGATGAACTCCTGGTGCGGGTGCTTGCGTCCGCCCTGCGGCGGGACGGAGGCCGTGGTGCCCTCCAGGATCTTCAGCAGGGCCTGCTGCACGCCCTCGCCGCTCACGTCACGCGTGATCGACGGGTTTTCACTCTTCCGCGCGACCTTGTCGATCTCGTCGATGTAGATGATCCCGGTCTCGGCCTTCTTGACGTCGTAGTCGGCCGCCTGGATCAGCTTCAGCAGGATGTTCTCGACGTCCTCGCCGACGTAGCCCGCCTCGGTGAGCGCGGTGGCGTCCGCGATCGCGAACGGGACGTTCAGCATGCGGGCCAGGGTCTGGGCGAGGAGGGTCTTGCCGGAGCCCGTGGGGCCCAGCAGGAGGATGTTGGACTTCGCGAGCTCGATCGCGTCGTCACGGCCGCTCGCGCCGCCGTTCTCGCCGGCCTGGACACGCTTGTAGTGGTTGTACACCGCCACGGAGAGAGCCTTCTTGGCCGCCTCCTGGCCCACCACATAGCCCTCGAGGAACTCGTAGATCTCGCGGGGCTTGGGGAGTTCCTCCCAGCGCACCTCGCTCGTCTCGGCGAGCTCCTCCTCGATGATCTCGTTGCAGAGATCGATGCACTCGTCGCAGATGTACACACCAGGCCCTGCGATGAGCTTCTTGACCTGCTTCTGGCTCTTGCCGCAGAACGAGCACTTGAGCAGATCGCCGCCGTCACCGATGCGTGCCACGGTGTGCTTCCCCTTCGCCTGGGAGACGCCTAGGTCCAGCGGCTCCTGGTGCTGCCTTATGTCCGACGGTACCTTGCCGGGCCCCCCGTTCGGGCCCCCCTTGGCAGGGTTCACTTTGACGTGCACGGTGCCAAGGGGCGGCATATCCTACGGGGTCCGCCTAGCGGACTGCGGCGTTGTTCATCTTCCGGGTGGAGATGATCTGGTCGACCAGGCCGTACGCCAGCGCGTCCTCGGCCGTGAGGATCTTGTCGCGCTCGATGTCCTCGCGGATCTTCTCGATCGGCGTGGTGGAGTGCTTGGCCAGCATCTCCTCCAGCTGCGAGCGCATCCGGAGGATCTCGTTGGCGGCGATCTCCAGGTCGGAGACCTGGCCGCGGCCGGTCTCGCTGTACGGCTGGTGGATCAGCACACGCGCGTTGGGCAGCGCCATGCGCTTGCCGGGCGTGCCGGCGGCCAGCAGGATCGCGGCGGCGGAGGCCGCCTGGCCCATGCAGACCGTCTGGATGTCCGGCTTCACGAACTGCATCGTGTCGTAGATCGCGGTCAGCGCCGTGAAGGAGCCGCCGGGGCTGTTGATGTAGACCGAGATGTCCCGGTCGGGGTCCATCGACTCCAGGCACAGCAGCTGTGCCATGACGTCGTTGGCGGAGGCGTCGTCGATCTGCACGCCGAGGAAGATCACGCGCTCCTCGAAGAGCTTCGCGTACGGGTCGTACTCGCGGATGCCCTGCGAGGTGCGCTCGACGAAGCGGGGGATCACGTACCGGGACTCGGCCCGCGGGCCGGTGTACTCGGCCTCGGTGCGGGCGTAGAGGCCGCTGCCGGGGAAGTCGTTCACTGTCTGTCTCCTAGGGGCTGTGACGGTCGGCTGGGGGCTGTGCGGGGCGTTTCGGGCCCCGCGGTGGGGCTCAGGTCCCGCATGGGGCTCAGGCCCCGGTGCCGCCGCCGCCCGGCATGCCGGCGGCCGTGGCGATCACGTCGTCGATGAGGCCGTACTCCTTGGCCTCGAAGGCGTCGAACCAGCGGTCGCGGTCCGAGTCGCGGGTGATCTGCTCGATCGTCTGGCCGGTGTGCTGCGAGGTGAGCTCGGCCATGCGCTTCTTGGTGTGCAGCAGCCGCTCGGCGTGGATCTTGATGTCCGAGGCCGAGCCGGCGAGGCCGGCGGACGGCTGGTGGATCAGGATCTCGGCGTTCGGCAGCGCGAAGCGCTTGCCGGGGGTGCCGGCGCTGAGCAGGAACTGGCCCATGGAGGCGGCGAGGCCCATGGCGATGGTCACCACGTCGTTCTTGATGTACTGCATGGTGTCGTAGATCGCCATGCCGGCCGTGATCGATCCGCCGGGGCTGTTGATGTAGAGGTAGATGTCCTTGTCGGGGTCGGCGGCAAGGAGCAGCAGCTGTGCGGTGATCTTGTTGGCGATGTCGTCGTCGACCGGCTGGCCGAGGAAGATGATCCGCTCGTTGAGCAGCCGGTTGTAGACATGGTCGCCGAGGCCACCGCCGATGGAAGGCTCGCCGGCGGCGGAGGGCATCAGATTCGTCACGTATCCACCTGCTCGTCTTACGACGGCGCCGGGCCGTCTTACGTTTCCCTATCAAGGGACCCTAACGCGCTGGTCCCTTCGGGGAATCCCGGATGGAGGGCTGTTCGCCGGGGGCGTAGAGACCGCGGCGGGTAGGCCGACGGGCCCTGGGTGCATACGCTCCCAGGGCCCGTCGTACGACATTCGAGGCGCCGTAGGCGATCAGGCCTCGGTCTTGTCCTCGCCCTTGTCCTCGGCCGGGGTCTCCTCGGAGGTGGCCTCGACCGTCTCGGCGGTCTCGTCCTCGTCGTCGTCCAGGTCGATGACCTCGCCGTTGGTGTCCTTGACCGTGGCGGCCTCGACCACGACGGCCAGGGCCTTGCCGCGGGCGACCTCGCCGACGAGCAGCGGAACCTGGCCGCCCTCGACGACCGCCTGGGCGAACTGGTCGGGGGACATGCCGGAGGAGGCCGCGCGGCGCATGAGGTGCTCGGTGAGCTCCTCCTGGTTGACGTTCAGCTTCTCGCGCTTGACGAGCTCGTCCAGGACGAACTGGGTCTTGATGCCCTTGACCGCGGCGTCCTTGGTCTCGGTGTCGAACTCCTCGGCGGTCTTGCCCTGGATCTCGAGGTACTTCTCGAGGTCGAGGCCCATCTGGCCGAGCTGGTGGTGCTCCAGGTTGTGCTTGCGGGTGTTGATCTCGTCCTCGAGGAGCTTCTCGGGGACGGGCACCTCCACGAGCTCCAGGAGCTTCTCCAGGACACGCTCCTGGGCCTGGGTGGCCTGGTCGTACTGCTTCATGTTCTCGAGGCGCTTGCGGCTGTCCGCCCTCAGCTCCTCCAGCGTGTCGAACTCGGAGGCGAGCTGCGCGAACTCGTCGTCCAGCTCGGGCAGTTCGCGGGCGGCGACCTGGGTGACCTTGACGGTGACCTCGGCCTCCTTGCCGGCCGCCGAGCCGCCCTTGAGCTCGGAGGTGAAGGTGGCCTCGCCACCGGCCTCCAGGCCCTTCACGGCGTCGTCGATGCCGTCGAGGAGCTCGCCGGAGCCGATGGTGTAGGAGACGCCGCTCGCGACGCCGTCCTCCAGCACCTCGCCGTCGACCTTGGCCTCCAGGTCGATGGTGACGACGTCGCCGTCCTCGGCGGCCCGCTCGACCGGGGAGGTCGAGGCGAAGCGCTCACGGAGCTGCTCGACCGACTTCTCGATGTCCTCGTCGGTGACCTCGACCGCGTCGACCTCGACCTCGATGCCGGAGTAGTCCGGGATCTCGATGGTCGGGCGGACGTCGACCTCGGCGGTGAAGTTCAGCGTCTCGCCGTCCTTCAGCTCGGTGATGTCGACCTCGGGCTGGCCCAGGACGTCGATCTCGGCCTCGTTGACCGCCTCGGTGTAGAACTTCGGCAGCGCGTCGTTGACGGCCTCCTCCAGCACCGCACCGCGGCCGAACCGCTGGTCGATGACGCGCGCCGGGATCTTGCCCTTCCGGAAGCCCTTCACCGTGACCTGCTGGTTGATCTTCTTGTACGCCGCGTCGAGGCTGTCCTTGAGCTCCTCGAAGGGCACCTCGATGCTGAGCCGAACCCGGGTCGGGTTCAGGGTCTCCACGGCGCTCTTCACGGTTCGGTCTCCTTGGGGGCTGACTTCTTGGTTTCTGCCGGAGCCAGAGCGGCTCCGGCGGATTCGCCGCCCGGAGGACTTCCAGAGGAGATCCAGTGGATGAGGCACACGGGCGTGCAGCTTGCATAGTAACGGCAGCGGCGACACGCCCCAAAGGCGATCACTGAGTACGGTCGCGCGAGGTGATCGCGCAGGTGGTCGGGGTGGCGGGATTTGAACCCACGGCCTTCCGCTCCCAAAGCGGACGCGCTACCAAGCTGCGCCACACCCCGTCTGGTGCGACACGTAGGGTACATGGCCGCAGGCAGCGGGGTTACCGCATTTCGCGAGCGCCGCGGCGGGCACATCCGCGTCCGAGGCGGAAGGGGTGTGCGACAAGGCGTGACGACCCGCTACGATGCTTGCGTGCCGCCGGGGAGTGATCCGTGGCGTGTGCTGTGCGGGCGTAGCTCAATGGTAGAGCCCTAGTCTTCCAAACTAGCTACGCGGGTTCGATTCCCGTCGCCCGCTCCAGACGGCTCAGGGCCAGGCCGGAGGATCACTCCTCCGACCTGGCCCTGATCGTTTCCGAGACCTCGGGTCACCCCTCTGTGCGCAGCGCAGCCATCGCCTTGTTGCTCCTGGGCGCGTTGACCGCGGTGGGCGCGAGCCTCGATCACGTCCTCCCTCGGCCGAAGCGACGCCGGGCACTCGACAGGCGAGACCCGTGCCCCCCCTTGCTGTCGATCCGCGAGATCACGGGCTGTGGGGGACCTAGAACTGGATCGAGTTGATGGTGTCCGCTATCGAGTCCAGGAAGCGTTGGATGTCGTCGGCCATGCCGGTCGAGGCGAGGAAGAAGCCGAAGAGCACCGCGACTATGGCGGGGCCGGCCTTGATGGAGCCTCCCCGCATCAACACCACCAGGATGATCCCCAACAGCAGCACCACTGACAGCGAAATGGCCACAACTGATCACACCCTCGGTCGGTCCGCTCTCCCGGCCCGGGGACGCGACCCCGCGACCCCCGCCAGAACCATCGTGCCACCAACGCGGCCCGCATATGCGGCCGGTGAGGCAACGTTTGCCCATGTCGATACACGCCCCGCAGTCCCTGGCCGGTTCCTTTCGGTCCTCATCCCCCGTGCCCGCACACCCCGTTCGCAGGGAATTCGAATCACCGGCACAGGTGTGCAGTGGGCGTGCTCATGTGGCACTTGAGGGGGATTGATCCGGACAATCCAGGCATGTTGAAGTCGCCGCAGAAGTGAACAACGGGCCATCAAACAGCCGGTTTTACGGAAACGCACAGCCGCGGCTAGGGTCCCTCAGATGTTTCAAGCCGCCAAGCCACGCGACGCCTTCTTCGACAACGCCAAGTACCTGGCGATCGTCCTGGTGGCGGTCGCGCACTCCTGGGAGCCGCTCAAGGGCGACAGCCGGATCCTGGAGGGCGTGTACACGGTCGTGTACTCGTTCCACATGCCGGCGTTCATCCTCATCTCCGGCTTCTTCTCGCGCAGTTTCGACATGCGCCCGGACCGGCTGAGGCGGCTCGTCACCGGTGTCGCGGTGCCGTACATCGTCTTCGAGACGGCGTACTCCCTCTTCAAGCGCTACGCCGACCACGACCCCGGCATGGAGATCAGCCTCCTGGACCCGTGGTTCCTCACCTGGTTCCTGGTGGCCCTGTTCATCTGGCGGCTGACCACGCCGATCTGGAAGCTGGTGCGGTGGCCGCTGCCCCTCGCGCTCGGCATCGCGATGCTCGCCTCCGTGACCCCGGACATCGGTGACGACCTGGACCTCCAGCGGGTGCTCCAGTTCCTGCCGTACTTCGTGCTGGGCCTGGTCATGAAGCCGGAGCACTTCCGGATGGTGCGCCGGCGCTCGGTGCGGATCGCGGCGGTGCCGGTGTTCGCGGCCGCCCTCGCCGTCGGCTGGTGGGCGGTGCCGCGCATGGACACCGAGTGGTTCTACCACCGCAACGCCGTCCAGGAGATGGGCGCGCCCTGGTGGACGGGACCGGTCATGGTGCTGGCCATGTTCGGCAGTTCGCTGCTGCTGACGGCCTGCTTCTTCGCCTGGGTGCCGGGTCGGCGGATGTGGTTCACCACACTCGGCGCGGGCACGCTCTACGGCTATCTGCTGCACGGCTTCCTGATCAAGGGCGCCGGTTTCGCGGGCTGGTTCGACCACGCCTGGCTGCACCGGCCGGCCGGTGAGCTCTTCGTGAGCGCCCTCGCCGCGATCGCCGTCACCCTGTTGTGCACCGCGCCGGTGCGCCGGGTCTTCCGGTGCGTCATGGAGCCCGACATGGGCTGGGCGTTCCGGCGCGAGGCGGCCGAGCCGGACAAGGGGCGCGCGCCGGAGAAGGCCGCCGCGCCCCGCGAGAAGGTCAACGCCTAGTCAGTCAGCCGCGGCCAGACCGAGAAGCGCGCGCATCCTCGCGTACTTCTCGGCCAGTCGTGTCCGCGTCTCCTCGTCGAGGACCGCGAGGCGGCCCGGGTCCGCGTTGTGGGCCAGGTCGGCCTCCTTCACCAGCAGCGCGCCGGGGGTGGCGAGGATGCGCCCGGCGTACGCCTCGGGCGGCTCTCCGGCCCGCTTGGTGACGGCGAGCACGATGTCCTTCGTACGGCGGCTCAGCGCGGCCTCCTCGAGCCACCGGGCGGACAGGGCGTCGTCCTCGACGGAGTCGTGCAGCCAGGCCGCCGCGATCTGCTCGTCGTCGCCGCCCCGCGCGCGGACGCCCTCGGCGACGGCCCGGAGGTGTTCGGCGTACGGCCGTCCGGCCTTGTCGGTCTGGCCCTCGTGGGCGGCGCGGGCGGTGGCCTCTACTTCGGCGAGCGTCAGTGGGTTCACTCGTCCAGTGTGTCCCGGCGCGGTGAGCCCGTCCGTCGGCGGACGGGCGCCTACCGCGGCAGCCCCTGGGCCGTCGGGCCCTCGCGGGAGATCAGGAGCAGCGCCCGGTCGTCGTTGACGTCCTTCGCGACGGCCTCGATCAGGTGCCAGGCGGCGCCGTGGAAACCGCCCGCCACATACCGGTCGGCCTCCCCGGTCAGGCGGTCGATGCCCTCCACTATGTCCCGGTCGGACGTCTCCACCAGGCCGTCGGTGAAGAGCATCAGGACGTCACCGGGGCGCAGCGAGCCCTTCACGGGGTCGAACTGGGCACCGTCGTACACCCCGAGCAGGGGCCCCTCGGCGGCCTTCTCCTCCCAGCGTCCGCTGCCGGCGCTGAGCTGGAGGCCCGGCGGATGACCGGCCGAGTAGAGCTCGTAGTCACCGGAGTCCAGGTCCAGGACCAGGTGGATCGAGGTCGCGAACCCCTCGTCCCAGTCCTGGCGCAGGAGGTAGCCGTTGGCGGCGGGCAGGAAGGCGTGCGGGGGCAGGGAGCCCAGCAGTCCGCCGAAGGCGCCCGAGAGCAGCAGCGCGCGCGAGCCGGCGTCCATGCCCTTGCCGGACACGTCGGTCAGCACGACCTCCAGGGTCCGGCCGCCGTTGGTCCGGGCCGCGACCACGAAGTCGCCGGAGAACGACTGCCCGCCCGCGGGCCGCAGCGCCATCTCCCGGTGCCAACCCTGGGGCAGCGTCGGCAACTTGCTCTGCACCCGGATGCGCTCGCGCAGGTCGAACAGCATGGTGCCGCCGCGCCGCCAGGGCACCCCGACGCGGCTGCGGAACTGGGCGATGAGCAGACCGAAGAAACCACAGGCGGCCACCACCAGGACCACGCCGGGCGTGACCCGGGACGGCCCCTCGGTGTACGGCCCCAGCTGCACCGACTCCACGATCAGCGCGGTCGCCGCCGCCGCGTACAGGCCGAGCAGGCTCGCCGGGCGCAGCAGCAGGCCGCCCGCCACGATCGGCAGGACCAGCGCGGCCGGTGAGCACCACACGGAGTTCATGAGAGTGACGGCCGAGATCAGGGGCACGGTCAGGAGGAGACCTGCGAGCGCCACCCAGTCCGAGCCGTCGCCGCGGAAGTAGTCCACGGCACTTCTGCGCAGCCCGACGCGGGCCCGGTGCCACTGCATCTTCAACCGGGCCGTGAACGTCTCGGCTTCCGCGCGCCGCTCTCGTCCTACTGCCATTAGTTCGGGACCCTATCCATCGAACCAGCTGCTTGGCACGGGAGGTCCCACTTGTCCCCCGTCCGAGGCTCAACTTCACAGTGAACTTCACGGACGGCCGTCGCGCCGCCGCCAAGAGGAAATTCCCTCGCCCGTCCCGCAACGCCCTGGTAGGCATGGGTCATGGGGACTGACTTGCGGGTGCTTCGGCAGGACGAATGGGACGAGTGGTACGACAGCCTGATCCGCGCCTTCGGCGGGGTTCCGGAGTCGGCCGAGGAACGGGAGCTGTTCCGTGAGCTCACGGAGGAGGACCGGTCCATCGGCGTCTGGGACGGCGGCCGGTGCGTGGGCACTGCGGGGGCGTTCAGCTTCCGGCTGACCGTGCCGGGCGGGGCCGCCGTGGCCGCGGCCGGCGTGACCATGGTCGGCGTCGCCGGCACCCACCGGCGGCGCGGGGTGCTGACCTCGATGATGCGGCGCCAGCTGGACGACGTGCGCTCCTGGGGCGAACCACTGGCCGTGCTCACGGCCTCCGAGCCGGTGATCTACGGCCGCTTCGGGTACGGCATCGGCACCTACCAGGTGAACGCGGACATCGACACGGGCCGGGTCCGGCTGTCCGTGCCGCCCGGCACCGACGACGTACGGCTGCGGTACGCGGAGCCCGCCGACGTGCTGGACGCCTGCGAGGCCGTGTACGCCCAACTCGTGCCCCGGCGGCCCGGGATGGTGGCGCGGATCCCCGGCTGGGAGCGGATGTGGGTGCTGGACCCGGAGAGCGACCGGGGCGGCGCCTCACCGTTGCAGTGCGTGGTCGCGGAGCGGGACGGCGAGGTCGTGGGGTACGTGCGGTACCGGGTCAAGGCGGACTGGGAGGCGGCCGGACCCAAGGGCACGGTGGTCGTCTCCGACCTGGAGGCGCTGGATCCGGCCGGGCACGCCGCGCTGTGGCGGTTCCTGTTCGACCTCGACCTGACCTCCCGGATCGACGTCCGGCGCCGACCCGTCGACGAGGCCTGGCAGTACCTCGTCTCCGACATCCGGCGCTGCTCGGTGCTGGTGCGGGACTCGCTGCACGTACGGCTGGTGGACGTGGGCGCCGCGCTTCAGGCGCGGACCTATCAGGCGCCGGTGGACGTGGTGTTGGAGGTCGAGGACGCCTTCTGCCCCTGGAACGCGGGGCGTTGGCGGCTCAGCGGGGACACCAAGGGCGCGTCGTGCGAGCGTACGACGGACTCGGCCGATCTCTCGCTGTCCGTACGGGAGTTGGGGGCGGCGTATCTCGGGGGCGTGAGCCTCGCCTCGCTGGCCGGGGCCGGGCTGGTGCGGGAGCAGCGGCAGGGGGCGCTGGCGGAGGCGTCGGTGGGGTTCGGGTCGGTCGTGGCGCCCTGGCTGCCGCACGGCTTCTGAGGCCTCCGGGGGGCGCCGGTGCGCGGCCCGGGCGACCGGCTTCCGGCTTCCGGCTTCCGGCTTCCGGCTTCCGGCTTCCGGCTTCCGGCTCAGGGTTTCTGGCAGGTAGGGCACCAGAAGAGGTTGCGGGCGGCGAGATCGGCGGTGCGGATCTCGCCGCCACAGATGTGACAGGGCAGGTTGGCCCTGCGGTACACGTAGACCTCGCCGCCGTGGTCGTCCACGCGCGGCGGGCGGCCCATCGCCTCCGGGGTGTGTTCGGGGCGGACGGTGTCGATGCGGTTGTTCCTGACGCCCTCGCGCATGAGGTCGACGAGGTCGGTCCAGATCACGTCCCACTCGGTGGGCGTGATGTCCTTGCCGGCCCGGTAGGGGTCGATGCGGTGCCGGAAGAGGACCTCGGCGCGGTAGACGTTGCCGACGCCCGCGATGACCTTCTGGTCCATCAGGAGGGCGGCGATCGTCGTACGGCTGCGGGAGATCCTCCGGTACGCCGCCCGCGGGTCGGCGTCGGTGTCGGCGCGGAGGGGGTCGGGGCCGAGACGGTCGTGTATCGACTGCTTCTCGGTGGGGGTGATCAGGGCGCAGGTGGTGGGGCCGCGGAGGTCCACGTACGCCGTGCTGTTCGCCAGGCGGAGGCGGACGGTGTCGGTGGGTGGGGGTGCGGGGGCGGGGCCGAAGGTGACCTTGCCGAAGAGGCCGAGATGGATGTGGATCCAGTCGGTGGCGCGGAAGCCGAGGAAGAGGTGCTTGCCGTGGGCTTCGGTGTGGGTGAGTTCCGAGCCGGTGAGGAGTTCGGCGGCGTCGGAGAACTTGCCCTGGGGGCTGGTGACGTGGGGTTTCGTCCCCTGGAACGCGGCGCCGTAGTCCTGGGCCAGCCGGTGGATCGTGTGGCCCTCGGGCACGGTGGCTCCTAGTTCGTTTGCGGGTGGGGGTGCGGGCGGATCTTCTCGCCCCCGCCGCCCCTACCCGTCCCATCACCAGGGGGCGCCGCCCCCTTCGACCCCCGTCGCGGGGGCCAGCCCCCGCACCCCCGCTCCTCAAACGCCGGAGGGGCTGGATTTCGCGCAGGTGACCTACCCAGGGGCGCGGGGAACTGCGCGACCAGCCCCCGCTCACCCGCACCCGGACGACGACCCCTGCCGCCCCACCGCCGGAGGCTACTGCTGAGGGTGGTGTGCCGGGATCGGCGGCAGGTCGCCCGTCGTCTCGTACGCCGACAGCATGTCGATGCGGCGCTGGTGGCGTTCGTCGCCGGAGAACGGGGTCGCGAGGAAGGTCTCGACGAACTTGGTCGCCTCCTCCTGCGTGTGCATGCGCGCCCCCACCGCCACCACGTTGGCGTTGTTGTGCTGGCGGCCCAGCGACGCGGTCTCCTCGCTCCAGGCGAGTGAGGCGCGGACGCCCTTGACCTTGTTCGCCGCGATCTGCTCGCCGTTGCCGGAGCCGCCGATCACGACGCCGAGGGCGTCGGGGTCGGCCGCCGTGCGCTCGGCGGCGCGCAGGCAGAACGGCGGGTAGTCGTCCTGGGCGTCATAGATGTGGGGGCCGCAGTCGACCACGTCGTGGCCGGCCTCCTTGAGCCAGTCGACGAGGTGGTTCTTGAGTTCGAAGCCCGCATGGTCGGAGCCGAGATACACGCGCATGGAACGAGTGTGACACGGCTGTTTCGGGGCAGCAGCCCCGGGTGTCAGGCAGGAAAAATGTGACCCTGACAATGGAACCTCAAGGAAACCTCAAGTAACGATCTGGATTCAAAGGTTCAGGAATTCCTTTACCTCCGATTCACTGGACCGACCCGTACCCCGCTCGTACGGGATCCCCCCACCCCGGCACGAAGGAATTCCCCGTATGACTGGTCTCCAGGCCGGACTCAAGAACCGCCACCTCTCGATGATCGCCATCGGCGGAGTCATCGGCGCGGGCCTCTTCGTGGGCTCCAGCTCCGGTATCGCCACCGCCGGACCCGGCATCCTGCTGTCGTACGCGCTCGTCGGCACGCTCGTGGTGCTGGTGATGCGGATGCTCGGTGAGATGTCGGCCGCCAACCCCACCTCCGGCTCGTTCTCCGCGCACGCCGACCGGGCGCTCGGGCGCTGGGCCGGGTTCTCCATCGGCTGGCTGTACTGGTTCTTCTGGGTCGTCGTGCTCGCCGTCGAGGCGACCGCCGGCGCCAAGATCCTCGAAGGGTGGATACCCGCCGTACCGCAGTGGGGGTGGGCGCTGATCGTGATGGTGGTGCTGACCGCCACCAACCTGGTGTCGGTCGGGTCCTACGGCGAGTTCGAGTTCTGGTTCGCCGGGATCAAGGTCGTGGCCATCGGCGCCTTCATCGTCGTCGGACTGCTCGCGGTGTTCGGCGTGCTCCCCGGGGTCGACACCGACCAGGCGTCCTTCTCCAACCTCACCGGCCATGGCGGCTTCCTGCCCAACGGGCCCGGCGCCATCCTCACCGGCGTCCTGCTCGTCGTCTTCTCCTTCATGGGCAGCGAGATCGCGACTCTCGCGGCCGGTGAGTCGGAGGACCCGCAGCGGGCCGTGACCAAGTCGACCAACAGCATCATCTGGCGGATCGCGGTCTTCTACCTGGGGTCCATCTTCGTCGTCGTCACGCTGATCCCGTGGGACTCCAAGTCCATCCAGGACGACGGCTCCTACGTCGCGGCCCTCGACTCCCTCGGTATCGCGCACGCCGGTCAGATCATGAACTTCATCGTGCTGACCTCGGTGCTGTCCTGTCTCAACTCCGGTCTCTACACGGCCTCCCGGATGGCCTTCTCGCTCGGTGAGCGGGGCGACGCGCCGAAGGCGTTCGCGCGGGTCAACGGGCGGGGGGTGCCGATGGCCGCGATCCTCGCGTCGGTGGTGTTCGGCTTCGTCGCCGTCTTCTTCAACTACCTCTCCCCCGACAAGATCTTCCTGTTCCTCGTCAACTCCTCCGGTGCGGTGGCCCTGTTCGTGTGGCTGGTCATCTGCTTCTCGCAGCTGCGGATGCGGAAGATCATCCAGGCCGAGGCGCCGGAGAAGCTGGTCGTGCGGATGTGGCTGTACCCGTATCTGACCTGGGCGACGGCCGCGTTGATCGTGTTCGTCCTCGGGTACATGCTGACCGACACGGAGCACGACGGGCGGGAGACCGTGCTGCTGTCGCTGCTCGTCGCCGCGGTGGTGCTGGTCATCGCCGTGGTGAAGGAGAAGGCCGGCGGCGGGCGTTCGGCGTCCGCGTCGGCGGGTGAGGTGACGGACAAGGTCTCCGTCGGCTGACCTCTCGGACGGTTGTGAAGGGCCCCGTGGCGTGTGCCGCGGGGCCCTTGCCGTGTCTGCTCACAGGACCGTGAAGCTGTCCTTCACCCTCTCGTACGTCTTGAGGGCCTGCGTCTCGGTCTCCGGCTGGTACCAGGTGTTGATCTGGTACGACTTGTCGCCCACGTTGAAGCCGAGCAGCCGGGCGTGCCAGGGGACGCCGCCGAGGGTGAAGGTGTACTCCCAGACGACGGCGGGGTGATCGCGGAACGTCGTCTCCTCCAGGCGGATCTTTTGGTAGTCCTGGCCCTGGTGGGCGTTCTGCTCGGAGGTCTCCCAGGTCTCCATCAGGTCGCCCCTCGCCAGGGAGGACTTGGCGGCGAGTTCCTGCTTGCCGTCGGGCGAGGTGTAGTGGACCTCGGCTCCGGTCTTCACGTCCCGCCGCCAGCCGGTGGGGGTCGCCCACGCGAAGCCTCCGGCCTCCTCGTGTGCGCCGGGTGGGAGGGAGCGGGGGCGGGAGGTGCCCTCGACGGTGGAGGAGGGGGTGCCGCCGGGGGTGGAGGCGCCGGGTTCGGCGACGGAGGCGGAGGCCGAACTCGACGGGGAGCCGTCCGCCTTGTCGTCGCCGGGTGAGCCGGAGGTGGTGGCGAGGATGACCGCGACCACGATGCCGGCCGCGGTGACGACGGTTCCGGCGGCGACGAGGGCGGTACGGCGGCGGGGGCGGTGGGGGGTGGCGGGGCGAGCGGGGCGGGCGGGGCCCGGGAGTTCGCCTTCGCCGGGGGGTTCCTCGGGGGGCACGCGGTGAGGGTGCGGACCGAGGACGAGGGCCGGAGCGGGGTCGGGGCCGGTGAGGGGGTGGGTGTCGGTGCCGGGGGTCTCGGTACGGACGGCGGAGTTGCCGCTGCCGCCCGCGGGGGCCGGGGCGGGGTCCTCGCCCTGGTGCCGGTCGGGTACGGGCTGATGGCCACGGATCAGGGAGACGCCGGGGCGGGAGCGGGGGGCCGGGCCGATACGGGTGGGAGCGGAGGCCGCGCGGGTGGGGGTGTCCCGGGTCGGCGCGTCCGGCATGGGGTAGTGCTCGGTGGGGGCGCCCGCGGAGAGGGAGTCCTGGGTGGGAGCGCTCGCGAGGGGCGTACTGGTCGTGGTGGCCCCGGCCCGGAGCGCGGCCCCCACGGAGTTCCCGGACGGCGCCTCGGACCTGACCTCCGAGCGCTCCTCGGACAGCGCCTCGGAGGACGCACTGGCCCCGTGCCCGGCCGGGGCGAGCGGCCCGCTGGAGGGGGGCGGTTCGACGGGGGTGCGCCCTGGGGGTACGGACGGTTCCGCGTGGGTGGGCGGCTCGTCCGAAGCGGACGGCTCGGACCCTGCGGAGCGCTCCGCGGGGGCCGACAGTTCTGGCTGTTCGGTCACCGCCTGAGGAGAGGGAGAGTTCTCGACCGCCGGACCCGCCTCCGCGCCTGGCTGTGCCGTCGGCTCCGGCGATGGCTCCGTGCCTCCCTCACCGGCGGCACTCACACCCGCGAAGGCGGCCGGTACGGCGTCCGACGGTTCCGCCTCGGCGGCTTCACCCGGCTGTTCCGGTACGGCCGGCTCGGGGCCGGTCGCCGGCTCCGGCACCCGCGGGTCCCGCACCGCCCGCACGATGCGCGGCTCCAGATAAGCCGGCGTCGGCGACTCCCGCGGAGCCCACGGCCGCGTCGGTGTCACCGCAGACTCGTCCGCCGGGTCCGGCGCGGCGCCTGGCGTGTCCGAGGGCCCGGCTTCGTCACCCGACTCGTCCGCCCCGTCCGGTCCGGCGCCCGTGTTGGAAACACCCGGTGTTCCTGGAGCCCCCGCAGTCCCAGGAATGCCCAATGTCCCCGTGCTCGGCTCCGTCGTTTCCGTGGCCTCCGCCGGACCCACCCGCAGTGTCGGCGTAGGGGCCGGGAACGCGACCGTGTGGAGGGCCGATTCGACCTCGTCCAGGCCCGGCCGTATCGACGGGTCCTTCTCCAGGAGGGCCGCCAGGATGTCGGTCAACGGGCCTGCCGCGGCGGGGAGTTCGGGCTCCTCGTAGAGGACCGCGTGCAAGGTCGCCAACGTGGTGTCGCGGGAGAAGGGGGAGCGGCCGCCCAGGGCCGCGCAGAGCGTCGCGCCGAGGGACCAGATGTCCGACGGCGGCCCCTGGGGGCGGCCCGAGACCCGCTCGGGCGCCATGTAGTCGGGCGAGCCGACGAGCATGCCGACCATGGTGAGCGCCTTGGCGTCCTGCATCGCCGCGATGCCGAAGTCCGTGAGGACGATCCGGCGGCCGGTCCGGGAGCCGGACTCCACCAGGACGTTCCCCGGTTTGATGTCCCGGTGCAGCACCCCCCGCGCGTGCACCTGGCGCAGCGCCTCCACCAGGCCGAGACCGAGCAGGGCCGTCGCGCGCGGGTCCAGCGGGCCGTCCTCCACCATCATCCGTTCCAGGGAGCGGCCCTTGACCAACTCCATGACGATCCACAGGCGTTCCCCCTCGTCCACCACGTCGTAGACCCGTACGACGTTCGGGTGGTCGATCCGTGCCGTCGCCCTGGCCTCGCGCAGGGTGCGTTCACGGCGGGTGCGGGTGTCCTCCGCGTCGAGGCCGTCGATCCGCATCTCCTTGACCGCGACCTGCCGGTCGAGCATCTCGTCGGCGGCTCGCCACACCCGCCCCATTCCCCCCTGGCCGATACTCTCGACCAGGCGATAACGCCCCGTCACCAGGAGCCCTGGAACTCCGCCGCGCCTCGCATTTCCCGTGTCTCCCGTATTCCCCGGCAATCCGCTGCACCCCCTCAACGATGTCCCGAGTGGAACACAATGGTCACACTTCGCGCCGTACCAGCATAGTGCGGAGAAATCTTGTGGTACCTCTTCAAGTACTGCGAATTCAGGCGCAGCCAAGGGGGACGAACATGAGTTCTCGTCGTATGACGACCATCGCCGGATCGCTGGTCACGGCATCCTTCTCGACGGTGATGATCCTGTCCTTCACCGCGAGCGCGGACGAGGGACCCGCAAGCAGCAAGGGGGGAAAGGCCGTTGACAAGGCGCCGGCCGGTGTGGAGCTGACGACCACACTGCCCGGCACGATCTCTGTCGACAACAGCTCGCAGAAGACCGATCTCACGGCCTCCGTGAAGAACGACGGGAGCAAGGACAGCGGAAAGATCAGGCTTTTGGTCGTCGGATTCGACGGCATGACGGTCAAAAACGTTCAAGGCTGCTCTCCGATCGAAGAAAAGGATCTGCCGGAGGGTTCGAACAGCGGTTTCGCCTGCCCCATCGACAATCTCGCGGCCGGTAAGTCGAAGTCGTACGCCGTCGACGCGACATTCGATCTCGGCAAGACCGGAAAGATCTGCCTGCCGGTGCAGACCAGCGACGGGAAGAAGACGTTCTGGCAGCAGGGACCGGTTCCGTTCGGTACGACGAACCCGTCGCCGAACGCCCCGGCCACCCCGCTGCTGCTGGGCACCGACAACAAGCCGGTGGCACCTGGCGGGGACACCCCGGGCGAGTTGCCGAAGACCGGTGTGGGACGTGACCTGCTGCCTCTCGGGGCCGCGGGCGCGGCGCTGATGACGGCGGGCACGGCCGGGCTCTGGTGGTCGCAGCGGCGGCCGCGGCGCACGGTCTGATCCACAAGAACCAGGGAAACCCATGGGGGCATAACCTGACGGAAACTGTCAGGTTATGCCTCCATCCTGTCCGGCATGAACACCTCGACCCACGACGAAGTCAGCAGTTTCCAGACCGGGTTCGCCCTGCGCCCCGACCGCGTGTTCCCGGTGCGCTCCCAGGATGACGTGGTCGCCGCCGTGCGCCACGCGGCCGACGCGCGGCTGCCGGTGACCGTGCTGGCCACCGGACACGGGCTGCCCGGCGCGGTGGAGGGCGGAGTCCTCATCAGCACCCGGCACATGGACCGGGTGACCATCGACGCCGGGGCCCGTACCGCCCGCGTCCAGGCGGGTGTCCGCTGGGGTGACGTGGTGGCGGCCGCCGCACCGCACGGGCTCGCGCCGCTCAACGGCTCCGCGCCGGGCGTCGGTGCCGTGTCGTACACGCTCGGCGGCGGACTCGGCATCCTGGCCCGGGAGTTCGGTTACGCCGCCGACCACGTCCGCTCGCTCGACGTGGTCACCGGGGACGGCCGGCCACGGCACGTGACCCCGGACTCGGAGCTGTACTGGGGTCTCCTCGGCGGCGGACACCGCCTCGGTGTCGTCACCGAGCTGGAGATCGGGCTCGTCCCCGTGCGGACGCTCTACGGCGGTTCGCTCGCCTTCGACGGACGTGAGGTCGATCCGGCGGCCGCGCTGCGGACGTACGAGGAGTGGACCAGGACCGTGCCGGACAGGCTCACCTCGTCCTTCGCGGCCGTACCGTACCCGGACCTGCCGGCGCTGCCGCCGCACCTGCGTGGGCGGTACGTCCTCTCGGTCCGGGTCGCGTACACCGGCACCGGCGGGGAGCGACTCCTCGCCCCGCTGCGGGAGACCGGGCCGGTGCTCGCGGACACCCTGCGCGAGATGCCGTACGCCGACAGCCACACCATCCACAGCGATCCCGACGTCCCGCACAGCTACTACGGGGACAGCGCGGTGCTGGGCGAGTTGGACGTGGAGCGGGCGGGTGAGCTGCTCGGGCGGACCGGGCCGGACGCGGGCGCCATGGTCGTCGTACAGATCAACCATCTGGGCGGGGCGCTGGCACGACCGGCGCCGAACTCGGTGCCGTACCGCGAAGGGCGGTTCCTGGTACGGCTGTTGACCATGGGCGAGCGGCGGCGGGCGCGTGCGCTGCTGGATCCGGCCTTCGCGCTGCTCGCGCCCGTCACCCTGGGCCGCAGTGTCAACTTCGCCTTCGGGGCCGGGGACCGGACCGAGGGGCTGCACGACGCCGAAACGCGCGAGAGGCTCGCCGAGTTGGAGTCGCGGTACGACCCGGCGAGCCTCTTGCGGCGGGGTGTCAGCGCCTGACGAGCTTCCACGCGGTGGGCAGGACGCCCATCGCCAGGGCCGCCTTGAGGGCGTCGCCGAGCAGGAACGGGGTGAGGCCGGCCGCGATCGCGGCGGACAGCGACAGGTCGGCGGCGTAGGCGAGGTAGGGCACGCCGACGGCGTAGATGATCGCCTCGCCGACCAGCATGGTGCCGGCCGTCCGCCAGACGTTGCGGTCGGCGCCGCGGCGGGCCAGGGCGCCGACCGCGGCCGAGGCCAGGATCATGCCGAGGATGTAGCCGAAGGAGACGGAGAACCCGGAGGTGCCCTGGGCGAACCACGGGAGACCGGCGAGGCCGGCCAGCGCGTAGAGCGCGAGGGAGGCGACACCGCGGCGGGCGCCGAGGCTCGTGCCGACGAGCAGCGCGGCGAAGGTCTGGCCGGTCACCGGCACCGGGGAACCCGGCACGGGCACGGCGAGCTGCGCGGCGAGACCGGTGAGCGCGGCGCCGCCGACCACGAGCGCGACGTCCCGCACGCGGGAGGCGGGGATCAGGTCGGCGAGGACCTGACCGGTGCGGGCGGGGACGACGGCGGTGCTCATGGGGACTCCGCGGGGGTGAACGACGGGGGACACGGTGACGCTATCCCGGCGCCCTGGAGCCGATCACCGTCAACGGTCGACAAAGCGGGGAACAGGGGCTTGGTGGGCTCCGGACAAAGAGTGTGGGTTACACCCGGTCCGGCGTGACCCCTGTCACTGAGGTGAGGTGGCCGGGGCGACAGGGGGGCCTGTGCACACGGCTGTGGGGAATCACCAAACGAACCCTAGTGGTCTGGTCGGATTCACCCTTCCTGACCTACCCTTCCAGACATGGTCGCCCAGTCCCGGTACTTCTCCTCGCGTCGCCACGTCGACCTGCGACGCGTGGGCACGGCCGTCTGTCGCCGTCCGGTGTGAGACGGGCTCCGGCCCGCCTCGCCCTCCGAGACGTGTCGGCCCCCGTTCCCGAGGACGGTCCTCCATGCCCCGTACCGCGGTGCCCCCTGCCACCCCCACTCCCACCTCCCGGCGCCGGACGAGCGCCAGTGTCGTCCTGCGGTCCGTGCTGGAGCACGGGCCGGTGGCGCGCAGCACCATCGCCCGGCTGACCGGGCTGTCCCCGGCGTCCGTGACGGACTACTGCTCCCGCTTCACCGAGCTCGGCCTGATCCGGGAGTCGGAGGTGCCCAAGCGCTCCCAGGGTGTGGGCCGCCCCCATGTGCCCGTCGACCTGGACGACTCACGGTTCGTCGTGGGTGGCGTCCATGTGGCCGTCCCCTATACGACCGTCACGCTGCTCGATCTGCGCGGCCGGGTGGTGGCCGTACGGGAGCTGCGGCACGACCGCGCCGACGGCTGCGGAGGCATCGACGGCAGCGACGCCCCCGCGATCCTGGCGCGGGCCGCCGCCGGGCTCACCGCGCTCCTCGACCGGTCCCCGCGGCTCAGGTGCCTGGGGGTCGGCTTCGCGGCCGGCGGCTGGGTGGACCGGGACTCCGGGACCGTGGTCGAGCACCCCCTGCTGGGCTGGCGCGAGGTGCCGGTGCGTGAGCTGCTCGGCGCCCGCACCGGCCTGCCGGTCCATGTGGACGGCCACGCGCGGGCGTTGGTCAACGCGGAGCGGCTGTTCGGGCGGGCGCGCGGCAGCCGGAGCGTGCTGCATCTGTTCGTCGGCAACGTGGTGGACGCGGCGTTCGCCACCAACGACGAGGTGCACCACGGGCCGCGCTCCCAGGCCGGGGCGATCGCCCATCTGCCGGTGCCGGGCGGCACCGAGCCCTGCGCGTGCGGGCGGACCGGCTGCCTCCAGGCCGAGTTGAGCGAGCGCACCCTGTGCCGGCGGGCCCGGCGGGCCGGGGTCACCGAGGGCGTGAACCCGATGCACGTGGTCACGGCGGCGGCCGCGGGTGACCCGGCGGCGCTGCGGCTGCTGGTGGAGCGGGCGAACGCCGTCGGGCGGGCGGCCCGGCTGCTGCTCGACGTGCTGAACCCGGAGACGGTCGTGGTGACCGAGGTCGGCATCCTGCACCGGGAGGACTGCCTCCTCGCCCTGCGCGAGGGGGTCGGCGACGACCGCGCGAGTTCCGTCGTGCCGTCGAGTTTCCCGGATTCCGTCCTTGCCGTGGCGGGCGGTTCGGTGGCCCTCGACGTGCTCTACCGGGATCCCCTGGCCGCTTCACCTGAGGCTATTTAATTCAGAAACTCCGAATGTTGACAGGGCTTCCACGGAACGGAGAACATCCTGTTCATGAGCCCGAACCTGCACTGTCGCGCCTTCTGTTGCTGACACGTTGCCCCGTGTGACGCGCTCATTTCCCCTGCGTGAACGCATTTTTTCGTGACTTTCTCCTGCACTGATTCAGGGAGCATTCCCATGCCCAATTCCCGCACGTCCGGCATCGACCGGCGGCTGTTCCTCTCCTCGGTCCTCGGCGCCGCGGCCGGTGTCGCCGGCCTGAGCGGCTGCGCCGGCAGCAGTGCCGCCGCCGACAGCAAGGACGCCCTGTCCGCCCCGCTCGCCGCCAAGGTCCCGGCCGGTACGAGCCTGAAGATCTCCTCGTATTCCGGCACCCAGCAACTTCAGCTGAAACTCGGGAAGTTGGGGGAACTACCGTTCAAGGTGTCCAGCTGGGCCAATATCAGCGCCGGTCCCGACGTCATCAACGCATTCCGCGCGGGCTCCCTGGACGTCGCCAACAACGCGGGAATCCCGCCGATCCAGGCGCACTTCCAGGGGTTCGACGCGAAGATCGTCGCGATCAACATCACCCGCAAGCCGAACTACCTCTTCGCCACCAAGCCCGGAAGTGACATCCGCACGGTCGAGGACTTCAAGGGGAAGAAGCTCGCGTTCTCGCAGGGGCAGGCCCAAGGGGTCGTGCTGCTGCGGGCGTTGAAGAAGGCCGGGCTCTCCTACGACGAGGTGAAGCTCGTCCCGCTCACCAGCAACCAGTTCTTCACCGCGCTCCAGTCCGGCCAGGTGGACGTGGCCCCGCTCGCCAACAGCCAGGCGCCCGCCTACCTCCAGCAGTACGAGGCGAAGGGCGCCCACGCCATCACCACCGACGTGGTCGACCTGCTCAACCTGCTGTGGGCGCCGGCCTCGGTGCTGAGCGACCCCGCCAAGGCCGCCGCGGTCGCCGCCTACATCCCCTTCTGGGCCAAGGGCCAGGTGTGGACGTACGAGAACCCCGACCTCTGGAACGAGGAGTTCTACGTGAAGACGCAGAACCTGACGCTCCCGCAGGCGAAGGCGGTCGCCGCGCTCGCCAACAAGCCGCTCTTCCCGCCGAGTTGGGCTGAGGCGATCAAGTGGGAGCAGGAGACCGCGGATCTGCTGGCGGAGGGCGGCTTCGTGAAGAAGTTCGACGTCGGCGAGCTGTTCGACCACCGCTTCGAGGGCATCGCCGCGAAGTCCGTGCCGGCGGAGTACCAGCGGTGAGCGCCGTGACCACGACGGTGGCCGTCGCCGCGCCCGAGGTGAGCACGCAGGTCCGCAGGCGCCGCCGGCTCTCCCCCGGCAGGCGGCTGCCCGCCGCGCGGCTCGTCGGACCGGTCCTCCTGCTCGCGCTGTGGGCCGCCGCCTCCGCCGCGGGTCGGCTCGACACCGCCGCGATCCCGGCGCCCTGGACGGTGGTGGAGACCGGCGCCCACCTGTGGACCGCCGGGACCCTGCCCACCGACATCCTGACCTCGCTCCAGCGGGCCGCGTCCGGCTTCGCGATCGGTCTGGCCGCCGGTGTCCTGCTGGCCCTGGCCGCCGGGCTCAGCCGGGTCGGCGAGGCGCTGATCGACGGGACGGTGAACCTCAACCGGGCGATTCCGACCCTCGGCCTGATCCCGCTGTTCATCCTCTGGCTGGGCATCGGCGAGTCCTTCAAGGTCGCCATCATCGCGATCGTCGTCTACATCCCGATCTACCTCAACACCCATGCCGCGCTGGCCGGCATCGACCACCGCTACGTCGAACTCGCCGAGGTCCAGGGGCTGTCGAGGTTCGCCTTCGTACGGCAGATCGTCATTCCCGGCGCGCTGCCCGGATTCTTCGTGGGACTCCGGCTCGGCGTCACCGGCTCCTGGCTCGGCCTGGTCGTCCTGGAGCAGATCAACGCCACCAGCGGACTCGGCTACATGATGTTCCAGGCCCAGAACTACGGCCAGAGCGATGTGATCCTCGTCGGTCTCGTCGTCTACGGCGTCTTCGGCCTGGTCTCCGACAGCGCGGTCCGTCTCATCGAACGGAGGGTGCTGTCATGGCGCCGCACACTGAGCAGCTG
The DNA here is from genome assembly GCF_058382285.1 of Streptomyces sp. LS-MS-L19. Taxonomy (NCBI): domain Bacteria; kingdom Bacillati; phylum Actinomycetota; class Actinomycetes; order Kitasatosporales; family Streptomycetaceae; genus Streptomyces; species Streptomyces sp. LS-MS-L19. The sequence goes on from NZ_JBYCLL010000001.1 coordinate 3,389,195, forward strand.
ACCCGGCCGACCGTACAACTGCGCGGCCTGACCCGGTCGTTCGACGGGCGTACGGTCCTCGACGGCATCGACCTCGACATCCCGGCCGGACAGTTCGTCGCCCTGCTCGGGCACAGCGGTTCCGGCAAGAGCACGCTGCTGCGGGCGGTGGCGGGGCTGGACCACGAGGTGGTGGGCAGCGGGCAGCTGACCGCTCCCGAGCGGGTGTCCGTGGTCTTCCAGGACTCGCGGCTGCTGCCGTGGCGACGGGTGCTGGACAACGTGCTGCTGGGCACCGACGGGGAGGAGCGGGGCCGGGAGGCGCTCGCCGAGGTCGGGCTGAAGGGACGGGAACGGGCCTGGCCGAGCGAGCTGTCCGGCGGTGAGCAGCAGCGGGCCGCGCTGGCCCGGTCGCTGGTGCGGGAGCCGGAGCTGCTGCTGGCCGACGAGCCGTTCGGGGCGTTGGACGCGTTGACGCGGATCAAGATGCACGCGTTGCTGCGGGAGTTGTGGAGGCGGCATCAGCCGTCGGTGCTGCTGGTCACCCATGACGTGGATGAGGCGATTGTCCTCGCGGACCGGGTGCTGGTGCTGGAGGCGGGTCGGATCGGGCTGGACCTGACGATCGAACGTGACCGTCCGCGGGACGAGTACCGGGTGCGGTTGCTGGCGGCGCTGGGGGTTTCCGTCGGCTCCGGGTGACCGTCCCTGGGGGCTGCGCCCCCAGACCCCCATCGGCCCGAAGGGCCTCGTCCTCAAACGCCGGACGGGCTGAAAGATGCCGAACCCGGCACCTCACAAGCCCCCTGCTCTCACTCCAGCAAAGGAACCCCCATGCCCCGCCACCTCCACCTCAACGCCTTCCTCATGACCACCGGGCACCACGAAGCCTCCTGGCGGTTGCCCGAGAGTGATCCGTTCGCCCATGTGTCGCTCGAGCACTACGTGCGGCTCGCCCAGATCGCCGAGCGGGGGACCTTCGACTCGCTGTTCCTGGCCGACGGGCCGCAGTTGTGGAGCAGTCTCGCCCAGCGGCCCGCCGGTGCGCTGGAGCCGCTGACCCTGCTGACCGCACTGGCGACGGCCACCGAGCACATCGGGCTGATCGCGACCGCGTCCACGTCGTACAACTCGCCCTACAACCTGGCTCGGAAGTTCGCCTCGCTGGACATCATCAGCGGGGGCCGGGCGGGCTGGAACATCGTCACCACCGCCGGCAAGGAGGCCGCCCGGAACTTCGGTCTGGAGCACGAGCCCGCGCACGCGGAGCGGTACGCCCGGGCCGCCGAGTTCCTCGACGTCGCCCTCAAGCTCTGGGACAGCTGGGAGGACGACGCGATCGTCGGCGACAAGGCGGCCGGCGTCTGGGGCGACGACGCGAAGATCCACCCGCCCCGCCACAAGGGGACGTACTTCAGCGTCGAGGGCGCGCTCAACGTCCCCCGCTCGCCGCAGGGTTACCCACTGCTCGTGCAGGCCGGGTCGAGCGAGGACGGCAAGGAGTTTGCGTCCCGGTACGCGGAGGCCGTGTTCACCGCGCAGCAGACCATCGAGGACGCGCGGGCCTTCTACGCCGACCTCAAGGCCCGGACCGCGAGCGCGGGTCGCGATCCCGAGCACATCAAGGTGCTCCCCGGCATCGTCCCCGTCATCGGCGCCACGGAGGCCGAGGCGCTCGCGAAGGAGCAGGAGCTGGAGGACCACATCGTGCACCGGCACGGCGTGGCCAACCTGGAGAGACTGCTGCAACTTCCGGAGGGCGCACTGGAGTTGGACCGCCAGCTGCCCGCGGACCTGCCGCCCGAGTCGGCCGTCGAGGGCGCCAAGAGCCGGTACACGCTCGTCGTGGAGCTGGCCCGGCGCGACCGGCTCACCGTGCGGCAGCTGATCGGGCGGCTCGGCGGCGGCCGCGGTCACCTCACCTTCGCCGGTACGCCCGAGCAGGTCGCCGACGCGATCGAGACCTGGTTCACGCAGGGTGCCGCCGACGGCTTCAACATCATGCCGCCGGTGCTCCCCTCCGGCCTGGACGCCTTCGTCGACCACGTCGTCCCGATCCTGCGCGCCCGCGGCCTGCTCCGCACGGAGTACGGCCCGCGCACGACCCTGCGGGAGCGCTACGGCCTCCCCCGCCCCGCCAACCAGCACGTCCAGCCCGTCTACGCCTAGGAAGGACCCCTCCCATGTCCGGTATCGAGATCCGCAAGGTCACCGCGAACATCGGCGCCCACATCTCCGGCGTCGACCTCTCCCGCCCGCTCGACGAGGAGACGGCCACCGCTCTCCGCGAGGCCCTCAACGCCCACAAGGCGCTGGTCTTCAGTGACGTGAACCTCGACGACGCGGGCCAGCAGGCCTTCGCGCGGCACTTCGGCGAGCTCACCACCGCCCACCCGACCGTGCCCGCGATCGACGGCTCCCCGAACGTCCTGCCGGTCGACAGCGAGGGCGGCCGGGCCGCCAACCACTGGCACACCGACGTCACGTTCGTCCTCAACCCGCCCCAGGCCAGCACCCTGCGCAGCCTGACGATCCCGCCGTACGGCGGCGAGACCCTGATCGCCAACTCGGCGGCCGCCTACCGGGACCTCCCGGAGCCCCTCCGGCGCCTCGCCGACGACCTGTGGGCCGAGCACACCAACGACTACGACTACGCCGTACCGGAGGAGACGCTGGACGAGGAACAGGCCGCCCGGCGCGCCCAGTTCACCTCGATCAAGTACCGCACGGCGCACCCTGTGGTGCGGGTGCACCCGCTGACCGGTGAACGCGGGCTGTTCATCGGCGGGTTCGCGCAGCGGATCGTGGGCCTGTCGACCGGCGAGTCCCGCAAGCTGCTCGACATCCTCCAGTCGTACGTGACCCGGCCGGAGAACCTGCTGCGCCACCGCTGGTCGGAGAACCAGCTCGTCCTCTTCGACAACCGCATCACCCAGCACTACGCCGTCGACAACTACGACGGTCTGCCGCGCCGGCTGCACCGGGTGACCGTCGCCGGGGACATCCCGGTGAACATCGAGGGCAAGGAGAGCTACTCGATCGAGGGCGACGCCTCGCACTACACGGCCGTAGCCGCGTAGTCACGGCCGTAGCCGCGTCGTCACAGCAGGTGCCGGACCCGTCCGCATGATGGGCGGTCTCCTCTCTGGCCAGGGGAGACCGCCCAGACTGTGGGCGTTTTTGCCGTCTCACGCACTGGACGAACCGCGCCCATGCCCAGCACCACGGTCAAGGCTCCACAAGAGTCCGCCGCCTCGCTCTCCCACGGTCTCAAGCAGCGCCATCTGTCGATGATCGCCCTCGGCGGGGTGATCGGCGCCGGACTGTTCGTCGGTTCCGGCGCGGGGATCGCCGCCGCCGGCCCGTCGATCGTCCTCGCCTACACGCTCTCCGGCCTCCTCGTGATGCTGGTGATGCGGATGCTCGGCGAGATGTCGGCCGCGTATCCCTCCTCCGGCTCCTTCTCCGCGCACGCCGAGCGGGCGATCGGCCCGTGGGCCGGATTCACGGCCGGATGGTCGTTCTGGGTGCTGCTGTGCACCGCCGTGGGCCTGGAGGGCATCGGCGCCGCGAAGATCGTGACCGGCTGGCTCCCCGGGACCCCCGAGTGGGCCTGGGTGGCCCTGTTCATGCTGGTCCTCTGCGCCACGAACCTGGCCGCGGTGAAGAACTTCGGCGAGTTCGAGTTCTGGTTCGCCGCCCTGAAGGTCGGTGCGATCGGCCTGTTCCTGGTCCTGGGAGCCCTGGCGATCGCCGGCGTCCTGCCCGGCACGGACTCCCCCGGCACCGCCAACCTCACCGGCCACGGGGGCTTCTTCCCGGGCGGCGGCGAGGGCCTGGTCGTCGGCCTGCTCGCCTCGGTCTTCGCGTACGGCGGCCTGGAGACGGTCACCATCGCGGCCGCCGAGTCGGAGGACCCGGTGCGCGGGGTGGCGAGCGCGGTGCGTACGGCGATGTGGCGCATCGCGCTGTTCTACGTCGGCTCGATGGCGGTCATCGTCACGCTGGTCCCCTGGGACGCGAGGGCCGTCGTGGAGAAGGGCCCGTACGTCGCCGCCCTCGACGAACTGGGCATCCCGGGTGCCGGGCAGCTGATGAACGTGGTGGTGCTGGTGGCGCTGCTCTCCGCGATGAACGCCAACCTCTACGGCTCCTCGCGCATCGCCTACTCGCTCGTCACGCGCGGTCTGGGCCCGAAGTCCCTCGGCCGGGTGTCCGCCGGCGTCCCGCGGATCGCGGTGCTGGTCTCGTGCGTCTTCGGCTTCGGCTGTGTGGTGCTGAGCTACTGGCGGCCCGACGACGTCTTCTCGTGGCTCCTCAACATGATCGGCGCGGTGGTCCTGGTCGTGTGGACCATCGTCGCCGTCTCCCACCTGCGGCTGCGCCGCTCCCGGGCCTTCCCCCTGCTGACCTGGGCCGCCCTGGCGGGCATGGCGGCGATCCTCGTGCTGATGGCCCGGGAACCGGGCACGCGGGTGCAGTTGTACGCGACGGGCGCGATGACGCTGGCGCTGGCGGTCGCCGGATACGCACGACAGAAGGCGCTTCCTGTTGCTAATGTGTAGTTGCAAGCCACTTGCAATAAGGCGCCTCGCCTCGTGATCGTCTTCTCAACCTTCACGGGGGCGGGTGGAGAAAGGAAGGCCCCCGCGAGGACGTGACTCGCGGGGGCCTTCCGTGTTCGGGGGCCGTCAGGGCTTGCGGCCCACACCGCCGTGCTGGCCGATCGGGGCCGGTGCCGCGTCGCCGTCCGGGCGCCACAGCGGGACCGACACCACACCCGGGTCCACCAGCTCCAGGCCCTCGAAGAACGCCTCGATCTTCTCGACCGGGCGCAGGAAGTAAGGCACCGCACCGGTCTCGTTGTAGGCGTCCTGGGCCTGTTCGTAGTCCGGGTCGGTGCCGCGGGACCCGTCGTTGACGCACAGGTAGCTGCCGGAGGGCAGACCCGCCAGCAGCCGGCGGACCAGGTCCCGGGCCAGGTCGTAGTCGGTGACATGGCCGAGGATGCCACTGAGGATCAGGGCCGTGGGGCGGGTCAGGTCGAGGGTCCGGGAGGCCGCCTCGAGGATCTTCTCCGGCTCGTACAGCGTCAGGTCCTCGTACGCCGTCTCGCCCTCCGGGGTGGAGGTGAGCAGGGCGCGGGCGTGGGCGAGGACCAGCGGGTCGTTGTCGACGTAGACGATCTTCGCCTCGGGGGCGAAGCGCTGGGCGACCTCGTGGGTGTTGTCGACCGTCGGCAGCCCGGTCCCGACGTCCAGGAACTGGCGGACGCCCGCCTCCTCGACCAGGTACCGGATGCTGCGGCCGAGAAAGGCCCGGCTGCTGCGGGCGATCGTGACGATGCCGGGGAAGACGGCGGTGTAGGCGTCGCCGGCCGCCTCGTCGACGGGGTAGTTGTCCTTCCCGCCGAGCCAGTAGTTCCAGATCCGGGCCGAATGCGGCACCGAGGTGTCGATCTCCGTCATGGTCCTATCGTGCTACGACCGGTCCTGCTCGCACGGCACATTGAGCGAGAGAAGTGCGGCGGATCCGTCCTTGTCGAGGCGGAGTTCGGTGATCGCCGCGTTGCGCAACCGCGGGAACACTCTGCGGTACTGGGCGAGCGGGATACCGAGGAGGGTGCACAGCACCAGCCGCAGCAGGGTGTTGTGGGCGACGACCAGGACCCGTTCGCCGGGATGGGCGGCGGCGATGCGGCGCAGGGCCGCGGTGCCGCGGGCGGCGGCCGCCGTCGGATCCTCCGCGCCGGGGAAGGGGTACGTCACCGGGTCCGCGCGGAACGCCTCGGCCGCGTCGGGGACTTCGGCGGCGAACTCGTTGAGGGTGCGGCCCTCCACCACGCCGAAGTCGCACTCCCTGAGGCCGGGTTCGCGGTTCGGGGTGATGCCGAGGGCCCGTGCGGCCGGCTCGGCGGTGGCGATCGCCCGCGACAGGTTCGACGTCCAGATCGCGTCGGGACGGTGGGTGGTGGCCCATCTCCCGAGTGCCTCCGCCTGTTCGCGGCCCTCGTCGGTGAGGCCGATGTCGCTGACGCCCGCGTAGCGGTTCTCGGCGTGCCAGATGGTTTGGCCGTGGCGGGTCAGGAGGAGGGTTGTGCCTGTGGTCATGGGCTGGTCCAGTCGGTAGGTGCGGCGCCGTCGGGGCTGGTCGCGCAGTTCCCCGCGCCCCTGGGTGGGTTCAGTCGGCTGTACGCCTGCGCCGCGACCGGAGCTGGAAGCCAGCCCCGCTGGGTGAGTTCGTCGACGAGGCGGGCGTACGGGTCGGCGAAGAGGGTGGTGCGCTTCAGGTTGGGATCGAACGTCGTGCGGATGCGGACCATGCGCTCCGCGACGTCCGCCAGCGGCTCCCCCGTGACGCCGTGGGCCGCCAACGCGGCCATCCCCAAAGCCGGTTCCGGCTGTTCCGGGACTCGGGCCGGGCGGCCCAGGATGTCGACACGCAGCTGGTTCCAGTAGGCGCTGCGGGCCGCGCCGCCGGTGAAGGTGAGGGGGCCGTCGAGCGGGGCGCCCAGGTGGTGCAGGTAGTCCAGGCACAGGCGCTCCGCGAACCCGACGCCCTGGAGGAGCGCGGCCCAGTGGTCGGCGTCGTCGGCCGGGGTGCCGAGGAGGAAGGTCGTGGCGTCCGGGGCGCGGAACGGGAACCGCTCCCCGCGCGACACCAGCGGGTAGGCGATCGCGCCGGACGGCTCGAACGCGGCCGCCCGTTCGTCCATGGCCGCGGGGTCGGCGTCCGCCGGAAGGGCACCCGCGCCCACGCTCGACGCCCCGCCCGGCAGCCAGGTCCCGTCCGGTGCGCGGTGGTTGTAGACCACGCCGGTGGGGTCCCGGACCGGTTCCGGGGCGGCCCCCTTGAGGACGAGGGTCGTGCCGAGCACCGAGTTCCAGGAGCCGGGCCGCAGCGCGCCCGCCGCGATCTGGGCCGCGCAGCCGTCGGTCATCCCGGCGACGACCGGGGTCCCGGCCGGGATGCCGGTGGCCTCGGCGGCGGCCGGGCAGACCTCGCCGAGCCGGGTGCCGGGGCGGACCACCTCGGGGAGGTCGAGGGCGATGTCCGGCCAGGCGTCGCGCTGAAGGTCGTAGCCCGTCTTCAGGGCGTGACTGGAGTCGGTGGGCACCGGCGCGCCGACCAGCCGGGCGGTGACGGTGTCGGGCTGGTGGGTGACCCGGCCCCTGCCGTGGGCGGCGACGAGCCACAGCGCCTTCGGCAGCGCCCAGGTGTCCTGGACCGCGAGGCCCGCCGCCCGCAGTCCGGCCGCCTCGGTCGCCGCGCGGGCGTCGTCGTACATGAGTGCGGGGCTGGTCGGGCGGCCCTGCCGGTCCGTCAGCAGCACGGTCCCGGACGTCCCGCAGACCGCGAGGCCGCCGATCCGTACGCCCGTCCGAGTGGTGAGCGCCGCCCGGGTCGCCGTGCGCACGGCCTCCCACCACTCCCCCGGGTCCTGCTCGTGCCGCGCGCCCTCGCGCCGGCCGCCGAGCGGAGCGGAGCCCCGGCCCAGCACGGTTCCGGTGGCCGTGACCACCAGCGCGCGCACGCTCTGCGTGCCGAGGTCGATCCCCAGCCACGCCGTCTCGTTCTCGTCGGTCATCTCCGCCATCTCCGCCCTACGGGCACCTCCCACCCGCACGGGGTCTATGCGTACCCCGGACCGGCGGCTCAACATCGTGACAGTGAAGCGACGATCCGGAGGTCGACGATGACCCACAGGACCGATCCCGTACGTGTCGTGGCGGCCGGCGACCACTTCGTACTGCCGGGGCTGATCGCCGGGGCCGTCGAGGCCGAGCTGGGCGACATCGCCGTGGAGACGAAGGAGTTGACGCTCGGCTGGCCCCTCGAACCCTTCGGGCCCGTCTCCGAGGTGACGGAGGCCAGTGACGCCGAGGACGAGCTGATCGAGGCGCTGGACGGCGCGGAGGTCCTCGTCACCCAGATGGGCCCCGTCACCGAGCGGGTGCTCGACGCCGCCGACCGGCTGAAGCTGGTCGTGGTGTGCCGGGGCGGCCCGGTCAACGTGAACCTCGACGCGGCCAAGGCCCACGACGTACGGGTGTGCTTCGCGCCCGGGCGCAACGCCGCCGCCACCGCCGAGTTCACCGTCGGCATGCTGCTCGCCGCCCTGCGCCGCATCCCGCAGGCCCACCACCTCCTGGCCGCACAGGACCGCTGGGAGAGCGGCGCCGCCTACTACACCTACGAGCACAGCGGCCTGGAGCTGGAGGACCTGCCCGTCGGACTCGTCGGCTACGGCGCCGTCGGCAGCCGGGTCGCGCGCGTGCTGTGCGCCTTCGGGGCGCAGGTCATGGTGTACGACCCCTATGTGCGCGGCGAGATCCACGGCCTGCGGGTGAACTCCCTGGACCAGCTCCTCGCCCGCTCCCGGGTCATCACCCTGCACGCCCGGCTCACCGCCGAGACCCGCGGTCTGATCGGCGCCCGCGAGCTGGCGCTGCTGCCGGAGGGGTCGGTCGTGGTGAACGTGGCGCGCGGCCCGCTGATCGACGAGAGCGCCCTGTGCGACGCCCTGGAGGCCGGCCGGCTGTCGGCGGCCGCCCTCGACACCTACGAGCTCGAACCGCTGCCCGCGGACTCCCGGCTGCACGCCCTGGCCGACCGGGTCGTCCTGACCCCGCACCTCGGCGGGGCGAGCCGGGCGGTGGCGGAGAAGGCGGCGAGGATCGCGGCGGAGGAGGTGGGCCGCTGGGCGCGCGGGGAGCGGTTGGCGCACTGCCTGACCTGACGGCCGTAGAAGGGAATGCGTATGTACGTCGGTATCGATGTGGGCACGTCCGTCGTCAAGGCCGCCGCCTTCGACGGTGAGGGACGCCAACTGGCCGTCGAGTCGCGCCCGGTGGAGCTCTCCCTGCGCGGCGGCTTCGTCGAGCAGGACATGACCGAGGTCTACGACGCCGTCGTCGACGTCCTCGGCAAGCTGACCGCGCGGGTGCCGGAGCCGGTGGAGCTGGCCGGGCTGACCGGACAGGGCGACGGCGTGTGGCTGGTCGACAAGGAGGGCCGGCCGGTGCGGTCCGCGGTGTCCTGGATGGACGGGCGGGCACACGAACTGCTCGACCAGTGGCTGGCGGACGGCACCTTCGAGACGGTGTTCCGGCGGACCGGCGGCGCGATGTTCCCGGGTTCACCGGGTCCGCTGCTGGCCTGGCTGGACCGGTACGACCCGAAGTCCCTGGACTCTGCCGCGGCCGCCGTGTACTGCAAGGACATGGTCTTCCAGCGGCTGACGGGTGCTGCGCGGGCTTTGACGGACGTGTCGGACGCGTCCATGCCGTTCCTCGATCCGCGGACCCGGACGTACGACAACCGGGTGGTGGAGCTGCTGGGGCTCACGCGCCGGCGTCGGTTGCTGCCCTCCGTCGAGGACCGGATCGCCACGGGGGCGGCTCGGGGGGAGGGACTGCCGTCCGGGACGCGGCTCTCGAACGGTCCGTACGATCTGCCGGCCTGTGCGCTGGGGGCGGGGGTCACGGAGCCGGGGGACGGACTGCTCATCGTCGGTACGTGTCTCGCCGCGCTGGTCGCCACGACCGAGCTGGATCTGAGCGGTGAGCCGGCCGGGCTGTACATCTCGACCGACCGGCCGGGGTATCGGCTGCGGGCCATGCCGGCGATGGTGGGGACGGCCGCGCTGGACTGGGTGCTGTCGACGACGGGGGTGACGCATGCGGAGGTGGACGGGTTGCTGGCGTCGACTCCTCCGGGGGCGCACGGGGTGCGGGTGCTGCCGTACTTCGCTCCCTCCGGGGAGCGGGCGCCCTTCGTCGAGCCTCATCTGCGGGCCGAACTGAGCGGGGTGTCGCTGGAGACGACCAAGGCCGATCTGATCCGGGCGACCTGTGAGGGGATCGGGTACGCGGCTCGGCACTGTCTGGAGGCGGCCGGGCTGACGGGGTCGCTCGCGGTGTGCGGTGGGGGGACGCGGAGTTCGGCGTGGATGCGGTTGCTGGCCGATGTGCTCGGGCGGCCGCTCAGGGTGGTGGAGGGGGAGGTGGGGGCTCGGGGGGCGGTGCTGGCCGCGGCTGAGCGGTACGGGGTGTCTCTTGATGCCGGGGTCTGGACGGAACCTACGGCGATTGTTGAGCCGGATCCTGGGCGTTCCGCGTATTACGCCGAGGGGTTTCAGGAGCATTTGGCGCGGTTGGATGTGGCTCGGGGGACGGCCGGTCGTTAGCCGCGGCACCGTCGTGGCTGGTCGCGCCCACGCGGCGGAGCCGCATATCGATACAGCCCCGCGCCCCTGGGTGGACTGGAGTACTCGATGTTCATGCGGTGCTCGAATTGTGGTGGGTCGCTTCAGGAGTTCCGGGCTCTCACCGACGAGGAGCAGAAGTTCGTCCGGGAGCACAAGCCCAAGCACACGCGCCTGGGCTCGTACTACCGGTGTGCCCGTGAAGGGTGTCTGCGATATCAGCGGCTCGGGGATCAGAACGACGGAGGTTCCTTCCCCGAGCCGGAGAAGTGACTACAGGTTGCTGAAGTCGGGGCCCTTGGTGCGGGTGCGCTTGATCTCGTAGAAACCCGGGACCGAGGCGACCGCCACCGTGCCGTCCCAGAGGCGGGCGGCCTCCTCGCCCTTGGGGGCCGGGGTGACGACCGGGCCGAAGAAGGCGATCTGCCCGCCGTCGGGGCCCGGGACCGCGATGACCGGGGTGCCGACGTCCTGGCCGACCTTGTCGATGCCCTCCTTGTGGGAGGCGCGCAGCTCGGCGTCGAACTCGAAGTCCTTCTGGTCGAAGTACTCGATCAGGTCGGCGGGCAGGCCGACGTCCGCGAGGGCGCCCTCGACGGCCTCGCGCGTCGGGCCCTGGCCCTCGTTGTGGATCCGGGTGCCGAGCGCCGTGTACAGCGGGCCGAGGATGTCGGAGCCGTGCTTCTGCCAGGCCGCGGTGACCACCCGGATCGGCTGCCAGGCCTTGGTCTCCAGGAGCTCGCGGTACTCCTCGGGCAGCTCGTCGAGCTTCGGCTCGTTGAGCACGGCCAGGCTCATGATGTGCCAGCGCACCTCGATGTCGCGGACCTTCTCCACCTCCAGGACCCAGCGGGAAGTCATCCAGGCCCAAGGGCACAGCGGGTCGAACCAGAAGTCGACGGGGGTCTTCGTGGAGGTGGTCTCGGACATGCGTCTCCTCAAGAAGTGTTCGATTGCCAGGAGAACGTCGGCCGCACCCCGCCCATTCCCGGCTGACCGATGTCAGGAGCACATGGCAGGATCGGGCCTGTCCGCATGCTGAACACCATCCGAGGGAGCATCGCCCGTGCCCGGTGAGAATCTGTCCCGTGACGAGGCCCGGGAGCGGGCCGCCCTGCTGTCCGTCGACGGGTACGACGTGTCGCTCGACCTGCGCTCGGCGGTCGGCGACCAGGCCGGGGACGGTCCGCGCACCTTCCGGTCCGTGACCACGATCCGCTTCCGGTGCAACGAGCCGGGGGCCACCAGTTTCGCGGACCTGATCGCGCCGAGCGTCACGGCCGTGTCGCTGAACGGGCGGGACCTCGACCCGGGCGAGGTCTTCGACGGCTCCCGGATCGCCCTGGAGGACCTGGCCGCGGACAACGAACTGGTCGTCGACGCCCAGTGCGCCTACTCCCGCACCGGCGAGGGCATGCACCGCTTCGTCGACCCCGAGGACGGTGAGGTCTACCTCTACACGCAGTACGAGCCGGCCGACTCCCGCCGGGTCTTCGCCAACTTCGAGCAGCCGGACCTGAAGGCGCCGTACCGCTTCGAGGTGCGGGCGCCCGAGGGCTGGACGGTGTGGAGCAACGGGGTCGGCGCGGAGAGCGACGGCGTGTGGCGGTTCGCGGAGACCAAGCCGATCTCGACGTACATCACGTGTGTGGTGGCCGGTCCCTACCACTACGTGACGGACTCCTACGAGCGGGTCCTCGAGGACGGCACCCGTCTGGAGATCCCCCTCGGCGCCCTGTGCCGCAAGGGGCTCGCCCCCCACTTCGACTCCGACGACGTGTTCCTCGTGACCAAGCAGGGGCTGGACTTCTTCCACGAGCACTTCGACTACCCGTACCCCTTCGGGAAGTACGACCAGGCGTTCGTGCCCGAGTACAACCTCGGGGCGATGGAGAACCCGGGTCTGGTGACCTTCCGCGAGGAGTTCATCTTCCGGGGCAAGGTCACGCAGGCGTCCTACGAGGGCCGGGCCAACGTCGTCCTGCACGAGATGGCGCACATGTGGTTCGGCGACCTGGTCACCATGGTGTGGTGGGACGACCTGTGGCTGAAGGAGTCCTTCGCGGACTTCATGGGCACCTTCGCCAACGTGGGCGCGACCCGCTTCAAGGACGCCTGGATCACCTTCGCCAACCGCCGCAAGGCCTGGGCCTACCGCGCCGACCAGCTGCCCTCCACGCACCCGATCACCGCTGACATCCGCGACCTCCAGGACGCCAAGCTCAACTTCGACGGCATCACCTACGCCAAGGGCGCCTCCGTACTGAAGCAGCTCGTCGCGTACGTCGGCCAGGACGCGTTCCTCGAAGGCGCGCGGCGGTACTTCAAGCGGCACGCGTACGGCAACACGCGGCTCGGTGACCTGCTGTCGGTCCTGGAGGAGACCAGCGGCCGTGACATGGGCGCGTGGGCGCGGTCCTGGCTCCAGACGGCCGGGGTCAACTCGCTCACCCCGCAGGTGCTGCTGTCCAGGGAAGGGCTCGTGGACGAGCTCGCGGTCGTGCAGGAGGCCGCGGAGTCGCACCCCGAGCTGCGGCCGCACCGGGTGGCGGTGGGGCTGTACCGCTCCTCGGCGGACGGGGCGCTGGAGCGGTACGCGCGCGCCGAGGTCGACGTCGACGGCCCGCGCACGGTCGTGGCGGAGCTGGCCGGTGCCGAGGCACCGGAGCTGGTGCTGGTCAACGACGACGACCTGACGTACTGCAAGACCCGCTTCGACGCGGGCTCCCTGGAGACCCTGAAGTCCGGGCTCGGCTCGGTGTCCGACCCGCTGGCCCGCGCCCTGTGCTGGTCGGCGCTGTGGAACATGACACGGGACGCGCTGCTGCCGGCGCGGGACTTCGTGGAGCTGGTGACGCGGTTCGCGGGGCGCGAGTCGGACATCGGTGTGGTGCAGATGCTGCACGCCTGGGCCGAGTCGGCGGTCACGCACTACGCGGCCCCCGACTGGCGTCCGCGCGGCGCCGCCCTGCTCGCCGAGTGCGCCGAGCGGGAGCTGCTGGAGCGGGCCGAGCCGGGCAGCGAGCACCAGCTGGCGTGGGCACGCTTCTTCGCCCGCACGGCCGAGACCGCGGGCGGCTTCGACCTGCTGCGGGGGCTGCTGGACGGCACGTCGACGGTGCCGGGTCTGGAGGTCGACCAGGAGCTGCGGTGGGCGTTCCTGGAGCCGCTCGTGGTGCACGGGCTCGCCGGTGAGAAGGAGCTGGAGGCGGAGCTGGCCCGGGACGACACCGCGTCCGGCAAGCGCCACCAGGTGCGGTGCCTGGCCGCGCGGCCGTCCGCCGCGGTGAAGGCGCAGGGCTGGGCGCAGGTCGTGGAGTCGGACGCGCTGTCCAACGCGCTGGCCGAGGCGACGATCGCGGGCTGGGGCCGGCCGAGCCAGCGGGAGCTGCTCGCCCCCTACACGGAGAAGTACTTCGCGGCGCTCACCCGGATCTGGCGGGACCGTTCGATCCAGATCGCGATGAACATCGTCTCGGGGCTGTTCCCCTCGCTCCAGGACTCGGGGGCCACACTGGACGCGGCCGACGCGTGGCTCGCGGCGCACGAGGACGCGGCGCCGGCGCTGCGCAGGCTGGTCCTTGAGGGGCGGGACGATCTGGCGCGGACGCTGCGGGGGCAGGCGTGCGACGCGCAGGCCGTCAACCGGGGCTGACCTCTGGCCTGAGCTTGAGCGTCCGGTAGCCGTTACGAAATTCGTTCCCCAGCGGCCGTAACCCCTGGTCCCACCCGAATGGACCAGGGGTTTTCGCTGCCTACTCGGCATCCGAACACCCGTCCTTTAGTGCTGCCTTGTCCGTATTTGTCGACGGGCTTGTAACAGCGGTTAGCGGGCCGATCAGGTGCGGGAATCTCCGCTGCATGAACCACAACACCCCGGTCCCCCCGCTCTCCCCCCGCCCCCTTCGTCACCTCGCCGAGGTGCACCGCCGTGTCATGACGGCCGGCCGCCTCCGTTCGCAGGGCGTCTCGGCCGCCGAAGCCAACGAGCAGTGCCGGCCCGGCGGCCCCTGGCAGCAGCTCCTCCCGGGTGTCTTCCTGCTCCACCCGGGCCCGCCGACCAGCGAGGAGCGGCTGCACGCGGTGCTGATGTACGCGGCACGGGAACGCGGCACCGGGGTGCCCGCCCAGCCGGGCGCGGAGGACCCGCACCGGCCGGTGTACGCCGAGGCCATGATCACGGGCCTGGCGGCGCTGACCCTGCACGGCTTCAGCTCGACCCCGCCGCTGCTCTCCCTGGACCGGATCGACGTGCTGGTGCCGCGGATGCGCCGGCTGCGCTCGGCGGGCGGCGCGCGGATCGTCCGCACCTCGGCGCTCCCGGCCCCCGAGCAGGTCACCGGTCTCCCGGTCGCCCCGGTGCCGCGCGCCCTCGCGGACGCGGTCACCGAGCTGACGGACCCGGGCGCGGTACGCCGGCTGCTGACCGAGGCGGTGCGCGGCGGCCACTGCGAACCGGCCGCCGTCGTACGGGAGTTGAACAACGCCAAGCTGCTGAGCCGACCGCACGTGGTGGACGCGGTGGACTCCCTGCTCGCCGAGGGCCGCGCCATCGCGGAGGACCGCCTGTACCGGATGGTCCGGGAGTACGGTCTGCCCGACCCGGTGTGGAACGTCGACCTGCGGCTCCCGGGCGGACCGCACCTGGGCGGCCTGGACGCGTACTGGCCCGAGCAGGCCGTGGCGGTGGAGCTGGACACCCGGGCGCCCCGGCAGGACGAGGACGCGCTCTGGTCCGAGTACGCGCGCAAGCGCGAGCACCTGGAGCGGCTCGGCATCACGGTTGTCCACATCACCCCGCGCAAGCTCCGCGACGCGATGGAACAGCAGGCCACGGTCGTCCGTACGGCCCTGATGGCCTCCGGCGACCGAGATCCCGCGGCCTATGTCGTGGTCCTGCCCCGGTAGTGACGGACCGGGGAGGGATCAGGAGGGGAGAGGAGGGGCCCACCGGGACTGGGGAACCGGGGGCCCCTCCTCGTCGCGTACCCCGGGTCTAGAACGGCTCCGGAAGCGCCGGGCGGGTGGCGTTCGTGGCGGCGCGGTCCAGCAGGGCCGCGTACGACGCGATCATCCTCGTACGGCTGAAGCGTTCCCGGCTCGCCGCGAGGGCCGGGGCGAGGTCGGCGCGTGAGGCCACCGCCCGCGACCAGGCCGCCGCGATCGCCTCCGGGTCCGGGTCGGTGACCAGACCGACGCCCGCGACGATCGCCGCGCTGTCGCCGACGTCCGTCGCCACCGGGACCGCGCCGCACATCATGCCCTCGATCAGGCACAGCGGGGCCGCCTCGCCCCACGCGGAGGTGAGGGCGACGACGTCGGAGGCGGCGTACAGCAGCTCCATGTCACGGCGGACACCGAGCAGGCGCAGCCCCCGGTCCGCCAGGCCCGCGGCTCCCGCGAACGCCGTCGCGATGTCGGCGATGAGTCCGGGGTTCGCCGCCGTCATGCCCGCCCCGCACAGCAGCACCCGGCCGTCCGGGACGCGGGCGAGCCAGGCGCGGGCGGCGGCGAGCAGCAGGGGGACGTTCTTCATGCCGTCGTAGCGGGCGGCGAAGACGACCACGGGGGCCGCGGGGTCGATGCCGAGCTCCGCGCGCAGGGCACGGCGGCGGGCCGCGTCGGGGCGGAAGCGGGCGAGGTCGACGCCGTTGGGGATCACGTGGAGCAGGTCGGCCGGGACGCCCGCGGCCTGGTAGGCGGCCCGCGTCGACTCGGCGCAGCAGACGCAGGCCACGACCGTGCCGTCGGCGATGGCGGCCTTCAGTTCGCCGAGGGCGGTGCCCTGGTTCTCCGGGTCGGAGCGGTGCAGACAGACCACGACCGGGCGGCGCGGCAGGCCCGCCTGGTTGAGCATCGCGAGCGGCTGCTCCTTGAGGGAGAGGACGACGTCGGCGCCGGCCGTGGCCCGGGCGGTCTCGGCCAGCTCCGGGCCGGTGAAGCCGGCCGGAACGCCGGGGCCGTGGAAGGTGCGGCCGAGGGAGGTGACGCCCACTCCGGCGGCGGTCAGCGCTCGGTAGCAGGTGTCGTCCGTCATCCGCTGCCGGGTCGCCTCCCGGTGCACCTCGCCGTGCAGGCTCAGCACCTGGTGCCGCTGGCCGCCCTCGGTGAGGCCCAGCACGATGTCGCTGTGGACGATCCGGGCCCCACCGGAGAAGAAGCCCTCGTAGACCGACAGCACCCGCAGTTCGTGTCCCGTACGCACACGACCACCCGCCTTGCACACAGATCGAGCCATCCCCGTGAAGTGCGGGTTAGCCGATATGAGGCGGTACGGACGTTACGTCCGGATGAACTGCGTGCTTCCGGCCGGGGTCGGGGCGTCTACCTGCCGCAGAACTCCGCCTCGACCACCGCGTCGGTGTCCCCCGACCAGTCGCCGTTGAAGTTGAAGGCGAGGGAGTGCCGGCCGTCGGCCGTGGTCACGGCCACGGAGTTGGAGCCGTGGATGCCGCCGTCGTGGCCCCAGACATGGACCCCGCAGCTGAGCTTGCGGTCGATGAGCCCGAGGCCGTAGCCGGCGTTCGGGATCCCCTCGACGGTCACCGTGGCCTTCATCTCCTTCAGCTGCTTCGGCGGCAGCAGCCTGCCCTTCAGCAGGGCGGAGTAGAAGCGGTCGAGGTCGGCCGAGTCGGAGATCATCTCGCCCGCCGAGGAGGCCAGTGAGGGGTTCAGCCTCGTGACGTCGTACGTCGGTCCCGTCGCCGTCTGCGCGAGCTTGGAGTAGGCCCGGCTGCTGGGCCGCGGGACGGTGACGCGGGTGCCGGGGACCGAGGTGGCGGTGAGGTGGAGGGGCTCGATGATCCGGTCCCGGATCTCCTCGCCGTACGACCGACCGGTGACCTTCTGGATCACCATGCCGGCCAGCACGTAGTTGGTGTTGGAGTAGTTCCAGGAGGTGCCCGGCGCGAAGTCCGGCTGGTGGGCCATGGCCACCGCCACGAGCTGCTCGGGGGTCTTGGTGTCGTAACGGTGCCCGAGGAAGCCGTCCTTGAGGAAATAGGTGCGCCCGAAGGTCTCGTCGGCGGTGTAGTTGAAGATCCCGCTCGTGTGGTTGAGCAGCTGGCGCAGCGTGATCCGGCTGCCGTCGTGGCCGTTGCCGTGGACCACTCCGGGCAGCCACTTCTCCACGGTGTCGTCGAGCGACAGCCGTCCCTCCGCCTCCAGTCGGAGCACGACGGTGGAGACGAAGGTCTTGGTGATCGAGCCGACCCGGTAGCGGTCGTCCGCCGAACGCGGGGCGTGGGTGCGGAGGTTGCCCACCCCGGCGGTCGTCGACCAGGTGCGCCGGCCGTCCTTCGCAGTGAGCGTCACCCCGGGCACACCGTCCTTCACCGCGGCCCGGACGGCCTGCCGGGTGGCCTCGTGCGGGTCGGCCCCGGCCGCCATCGCCGGGGCGGCGAGGCCGGTCGCGAGCGCCACGGCGGTCGCCCCGACCACCACAGTCGTACGTACGGTCATGTCTTCCCCCTGTTCCGGCACGCTCGGCGAGCGCAATCGGCGGGAGAGACTCGGCACGGACAGGGAAGGTTGAGGTGGATCAAGGGGGTTGAGCCGGTTTCAGCCCTTCTTCAGTACCAGCTCCGTGTTGCGGTCCGCCGAGCCGCCGCCCAGCTTGTCGCTCGAGCCCGGGGCGTTGTAGGCCAGTTCGCGGTAGAGGGCGGCGAGGCCGGTCTGGGAGAGGTCGGTGAAGTCGGTGCGGTGGGGGGCCGCGGACTCGACCAGGGTGGTGAAGATCGAGAGGGTGCCGTCCTTGTTGTCCACCAGCTCGATGATCCGGGCCAGGTGCGGGAAGTCGATGTGGGAGGCGGTGGAGATCTCCCAGAAGGAGCGGCCGTCGGGGGCGGAGTGGGCGGTGATCACATTGCGGTGGATGTGACCGTTGACCCAGGCCAGGACGTTGCTGTGGCTCGCGAGGAGGGCGACGACGTCCTTGCCGCCGTAGCGCCGCTCGCCCGGGTGGGCCGGGTCCCGGCGCAGGTTGTCCATCGAGTCGCTGGTGTGGTGGCTGAAGACGACGACGAAGGAGTCCTTGTTCTCCCGCAGCGTCTGGTCCAGCCAGCGCAGCTGCTTGGTGCCGATGGAGCCCTGGTAGTGGCCGCCCGGGTCGGTGGTGTCGAGGCTGATGCCGATCACGTCGTCGGCGATGCGGAAGCTGTAGTACTGGGTGCCCGCGTCGAGGTTGGCGGTGGAGTAGCCGTGCCCGACCGGGCCCACACCGCGGTACGCGGGGTCGAGGTGGGCCTTGAGGTAGTCGCGGGCGGTGTAGGGGGCGCGCCGCTCGTCGGGGGTGACCGAGCGCATGTTCCGGGTGTGCGCCTTGAGCAGGTCGCGGAAGGCGTGGCCCTGGGGGTCGGAGGCCTTGCGGATCATGTCCTGGAGCTTCTTCGCCTCGGACGCGGGCAGCGACATCAGCTTCTTGCCGCCGACGGCGTACTCGGCGAGCCAGGAGTCGCCGTGGCCGTAGCAGCCGAGCGGCAGGCTGTCGTGGTTGCCGACCGTGGAGTACCAGGGGATGTTCAGGCCGGGGCTGTTGACCTCGCGGATGGCGGCGGCCAGGTAGCCCTGGAGGTGCGGGAAGCCGAGCTGCTTGTCCTGGTCGCGGGTGGTGGAGTCGGGCTGCCAGTACTGCTTGAGGCCGCTGTTCTGGACGCCTTCGTAGTGGCGCGGGTCCCCGGAGTTGGGGGTGATCCGGCCGCCGCTCATGACGGTGAGGAACCAGTCGAGCTCGGTGTGGGAGTTGTTGTCGGTGTTGTCGCCGGTCGTCATGGCGAACTGGAGCGGGGCGCCGGTGACGGGTCCGCCGCGCAGCGCGTTGATCCGCTCGACGAGCGAGATCGCGCCGGGCACGGTGAGCGCCTCCTGGGGCCGCCAGCTGTGCACATCGGTCGAGCGCAGGTACTCCAGGCGCGCCGGGTGCTGGCTGTCCATCAGGTGCAGGTCGGTGAACTGCACGAAGGCGGCCAGCGAGGTGCGGCGGCCGGCCCGTCCGGACTTCGGGGCGGCGAGCTCGGAGCGCACCGTGCGGCTCCAGCCAGGGCCGTCGCCGAGGCGCCGGTAGCCGGAGGAGGTGCGGGGGGCGGCGATGGAGGCGACGGTGGTGCCGCGGGTGTACGGGGCGAGGGGGGCCTCGACCGGGGCGGCGGCCCGGTGGACGGTCCGGGTCATCGGCGCCCCGGCGGCACCGGTGGTCGTCGCGGCCTGGCTGTCGGTGGGCCGCAGGGCGTAGCCGACGCCCGCGGAGGCGGCGGCCGCGCCCGCGGCGGCGAGGACGGTACGGCGGTGGACCGCCGGCGTGGTGCTGGCGACAGAGCGTATGCGCGACATGGCGCGATCTCCCCGAGTGCGAACTGCGTCGGCAGTGGTCGCGGGTGATCGCGTTCGCGAACAACCCGCTCGCTCTGGATGCTTGGCACCGGGAATGACCTGCGCGTGAACGAGACGGCAACGCGCAACGCCGATCACCGTACGTGGATCTTCGCCCACCCCGCGCGTTCGGGAGCGCTCGTCGAACGGCCGGGGGGCGGTCACGCCGTGTTCATCTTGCGGGGTACGACACCTAGTCCGCGGGCCGCCCGGTCACCGGCCGCTCGCGCCACAGCCGCAGGCCGAAGTCGACCATGGGCACCCGGTTCAGCGC
This sequence comes from Streptomyces sp. LS-MS-L19, assembly GCF_058382285.1. NCBI lineage: Bacteria > Bacillati > Actinomycetota > Actinomycetes > Kitasatosporales > Streptomycetaceae > Streptomyces > Streptomyces sp. LS-MS-L19. The sequence continues at coordinate 3,409,021 of NZ_JBYCLL010000001.1, forward strand.
GGGTACCGCGTCCAGGTCGTGCCATGCGGCCATGTCGGTGGAGCCGCCGACTTCGTACCGCAGTTCGCCGCCGGTGACGCGGGCCTCGTACATGAGCCCCACGTGGTGCTGGTCGGTCCTGCGGCCGAAGCGGCGGCGGGACGGGAAGCGCACCGAGCGCACCCCGAGCAGCCCGGTGACCTCGACGCGGTACCCCGTCTCCTCCGCCACTTCCCTCAGCACGGTGTCATGGAGGTCCTCGCCGTGGTCCATGCCGCCACCGGGCAGCGTCCATTGGTGCCGGCCGTGGTTGAGCCAGCGGGCCAGCAGGATCTGTCCGTCGCGAACACACACGGCGTAGGCCGCCACCCTCAACTTCTTGCGCATACGGGCAAGTTAGCCCGCCGGGTCCGGATTGGCCGGTGAGTATTCGGGCGCGGACCAGCGCAGCGGGACGGCGGACGGGGTCTCGATCGCCTCCCGCAGGGTGAAGCGGACCCTGCGTTCCGGACCGAACTCGGTGTGCGCCTCGCCGGTCAGTTGCAGTGCGGTGCCGGTCGTCCAGTCGAGGAAGAGCAGTCCGGCCCGGGGGTCCGCGGCGAGGTTGCCGAGGGTCAGGAACATGGAGTTGCCGGGGTAGTCGGGCCAGCTGAGCTCGTTCGGCGAATCGACCCGTACGAAGCCGGGGTTGCCGCCCCGGTGGCTGACGTCGGCGCCGCCCCGGTGACCGACGGAACCCTCGTCGTCGGCCCCCTCCTCGTGCACGGTGGCCAGGAAGAAGGTGTCGGCGAGGGCGACGAACCCGGCCTGCTCGTCGGTGAGTTCGGCGGTGCGCCGGGGCTCGTCCGGTCGGCGGTCCGGCACGAGCTCGAAGGACTCCCTTCGCTGGAGGTACCTCGGGCAGTTCGCGAACACCTGGTCGGCGTCCACCGCGAACCCCCGTGCGGTGGGCGTGAGTCGGCCGTTGAGACGCATCCGGCGGCGGGTGCGGGGGGCGAGGGCGATGGTGCCGACGGGGGTGCCGGGTGTGCCGAAGGCCGTCGCGAGGGGGTCGGAGGGCGGTAGTGCGGTGGTGACCGAGATGCGGTGCGGGCCCGTCGCCCGCACGAAGCCCGGCGTCCCGGTGAGCGGGGAGGCCCAGACCCGGCCCGTCGAGGGATCCGCCGCGCCGACGACCAGCAGCGGCTGGAGCTCCAGGAAGGCCGCCGCGACCTCCCTGATGCCCCGGCCGACCGAGCGGCCCACGTGATCGGCCTGCGCACGCACCCCGACCCGGTCCTGCACGGCCCGCGAGCCCGCGTGATAGACGCCCATGACTAGAAGAACCCGCAGGTCGGAGCCGTACCGGAAGGTGCGGGTGCGCCTTCGGCGCCGCTCGGCACGGAGATCTCCAGGCGGGTGCCGTCGGGGTCGTGGAAGAAGATGCCGCCCGACCCGGCGCCCTCGCGGTGGGCGACCACGCCGTCGTGGGCGAAGTCGGCGCCGTAGGCCCGCAGCGCCTCCTCGTACTCCCTGACCCGCTCGATCGAGTCCGCCTCCAGGGCCAGGTGGTGCAGGCCCGCGCGGTCGGGGCCGTACGGCTGCCCGGCCTGCTGCCAGAGGGTGAGGGCGAGCCGCTCGCCGTCGCCGAGGAAGGCGTAGCGGCGGCCGCCTGAGGGTCCGTCCTCCTCCTTGCCCTCGGTGAGCAGCGAGAAGCCGAGGACGTCCCGGTAGAAGGCGAGCGAACGGTCGAGGTCGGTGACGTTCAGGCCGATGTGGCCGGTGCGCAAGGTCACGGCTGTCCCCTTCAACTTGGTTAACCCTTGTAGGTGACTTTAAAGGTTAGAAGAGCCGTGCGCAACCAGTCACGTACACTTGACCGGTTAGAACGAAAGGGAGCCCCCCATGCCCGCCACCCGCGACCCCCGCCCGCTCACCGGCGAACCGCTCGCGCTGGACCTGCTCAACACGCAGTGGATGAGCGACGGAACCCTCCAGGACCTGCTCGCCGACGTCGGCGGTCTCGCGGTGTGGCTCGACTCGACCGGGCTGAGCGGCGCGCACGCCCCCGACAGCCGGATGCTGCGGAACGTGCGGCAGGCCCGGGAGGCCGTGCGGGCCGCGGTGGACGGGTCGCCACAGGAGGGGGCGCCGCTGGTCGACGCCGTGCTCGGACACGGCCGGGTCCGCCTCTCGCTGACCCCTCAAGGGCCCGTCGAACTGCCCGAGTTGAGCGACCCCGCGTGGGGCCCCGCCTGGCTCGCCGCCCGCAACTACCTGGAACTGCTCGACACCGCGCCCGACCGGATCCGCTCATGCGCCCACGAGTCGTGCGTGCTGCACTTCTTCGACACGTCGAGGAACGGCACCCGGCGCTGGTGCTCGATGGCGACCTGCGGCAACCGCGCGAAGGCGTCCCGGCATTACGCGCGCACCAAGGAAGCGTGAAGGCCATCGGGGCGAATTGACCGCTTCCTCACGCACCTTCACCGATGTCCCAAAGGGCATCGCGGGTTTTCCCCATACACCCATATCGATTCGGTCAACTCTCCCTAAACATCCTTCCCATGCGTAAAGCTGAGCGGTCATCCGGGGTCTTCTTCCGGATCACCGTGGCCAGGACCGATCGGTCCCGGTCACACACCCGCTCGTTCCTTTACCTACAAGGGATGCCGATGACCCTCACCCCCCAGCGCGCCCCGATATCGGGCGCGAGACGTGTGGCGCGCATAGCAGCGGCCGCCGGACTGGTCGCCGCGCTGTCCGCGGCGGGGCCGATACCCATGGCCTTCTCCGCAGACGCGGGCACCACCCCCGCGGCGTCGGACCCGGGCCTCAAGTCCGCCGACCAGAAGCTCGGTTCGGACGACGCCGACGCGCTCGCCGAGGCCAAGGCCGCCGGCGACAAGAACATCACGCTCATGGTGGCCACCGCCCCGGGGAAGACCGAGCAGGTCGCCGACCAGCTGGACGCGGTCAAGGGCGGCTCGGTGGGCCGGACCTACGACAAGCTCGGCTACGTCCGCGCCACCGTCCCCACCGGCAAGGCCGACTCGGCCATCGCCGCCGCCGCGAAGCTCTCCTCCGTGCACGGCATCGACGTCAAGCAGGACATCCCGCTGGACGACCCGACGCCGAGCGCCGACACCGCCAAGGGCGCCGCGAGCAAGGGCACCAAGGCCTACCCGGCGCCGGGCAGGAAGACCCCGGCCACGAACCCGTACAACCCGTCCTTCGAGACGGGCGCCGTCGACTTCGTCGAGGACCACCCGAAGGCGGACGGCCGCGGAGTCACCATCGGCATCCTGGACTCGGGTGTCGACCTCGGCCACCCGGCGCTCCAGAAGACCACCACCGGTGAGCGGAAGATCGTCGACTGGGTGACGGCGACCGACCCGATCACCGACAGCGACGGCACCTGGCGCGCGATGACCACCTCGGTCTCCGGCCCCAGCTTCAGCTACGGCGGCCAGACCTGGACGGCGCCCGCCGGGTCGTACCAGGTCAACCTGTTCCGCGAGTCCGTGACCGCGGGCGGCGACGCCAAGGGCGACGCGAACCGCGACGGGGACACCACCGACAGCTGGGGCGTGCTCTACGACGCCGCCGCCGGCACGGTCCGCGTCGACCTGAACAACAACCACGACTTCGGTGACGACACCCCGATGAAGCCGTACAAGAACGGCTTCCAGATCGGGTACTTCGGCACCGACGACCCGTCCACCGACGTGGTGGAGCGCCAGCCGTTCGTCGTGGAGATCCGCAAGGACGTCCCGATGGACCCCTACGGCGGTGACTGGGTCGGCCAGAAGCGCGACTTCGTCAACATCGGCGTCATCGAGTCCGAGCACGGCACCCACGTGGCCGGCATCACCGCCGCCAACGGCCTGTTCGGCGGCAAGATGAACGGCGCGGCCCCGGGCGCGAAGCTCGTCTCCTCCCGTGCCTGCACCTGGACCGGCGGCTGCACCAACGTGGCGCTGACCGAGGGCATGATCGACCTCGTCGTCAACCGCGGCGTCGACATCGTCAACATGTCGATCGGCGGCCTGCCGGCGCTGAACGACGGCAACAACGCGCGTGCCGAGCTCTACACGCGCCTCATCGACACCTACGGCGTCCAGCTGGTGATCTCCGCGGGCAACTCCGGCCCCGGCGCGAACACCATCGGCGACCCGGGCCTGGCCGACAAGGTCATCTCGGTCGGCGCGACCATCTCCAAGGAGACCTGGGCCGCCAACTACGGCTCGGCCGTGGAGAAGAAGTACGCCATGATGCCGTTCTCCTCGCGCGGTCCGCGTGAGGACGGCGGCTTCACGCCGACCCTGTCGGCCCCCGGTGCCGCGATCAACACCACCCAGACCTGGCTGCCGGGCTCCCCGGTCGCCGAGTCGGGCTACACGCTGCCGGCCGGCTACTCCATGCTCCAGGGCACCTCGATGGCCTCCCCGCAGGCCACCGGCGCCTCCGCGCTGCTCATCTCGGCCGCCAAGCAGAAGCACATCGCGCTGACCCCGGCCACCCTGCGCACCGCCCTGACCTCGACCGCCGACCACATCAAGGGTGTGCAGGCGTACGAGGAGGGCGCGGGCCTCATCGACATCGTGGACGCGTGGGACTCCATCAAGGACGGCGCCACCGCCCACGACTACACCGTCAAGGCCCCGGTCGACACCGCGATCGACCAGCTCCTGAAGACCCCGGGCTACGGCACCGGCATCTACGACCGCGAGGGCGGTCTGAAGGCCGGCCAGAAGAAGACGTACGACGTCACCGTCACCCGTACGTCCGGCGCGGACAAGGCGCTCCGCCACGAGCTGTACTTCGAGAACAACGCCGGTGACACCTTCCGGATCCTCGGCAAGGACGACATCAAGCTCCCGCTGAACCAGCCGGTGACCGTCAAGGTCCAGGCCCAGCCGAGGTCCGCGGGCCTCAAGAGCGCGATCCTGGTCGTCGACGACCCGAGGACCGAGGGCGTCGACCAGCAGATCCTGAACACGGTCGTGGTCTCGGCGCCGGTGAAGTACACCTGGTCCGCGTCGAACACCGTGCAGCGCAACAGCACCCAGTCGTACTTCGTGACCGTGCCCGCGGGCGCCAAGTCGCTGGAGGTCGCGATCGGCGGGCTCAAGGACAAGAGCCAGACCCGCTTCATCGCCATCCACCCCTACGGCGTCCCGGTCGACGTCACCAGCACCCCGAACTGCTACAACAACTACCTCGACGGCAACGGCTGCAAGCCCGACGCCCGTTCCTACGCCGACCCGCAGGCCGGTGTCTGGGAGATCGAGGTCGAGTCGCGCCGCACCTCGCCGCTGCTCGACAACCCGTACAAGCTGGACGTCGCCGTCTACGGCGCGGTCTTCGACCCGGAGACCGTGACCGTCCCCGAGGCCAAGGTCGGCACCCCGGCCACCGCCTCCTGGAAGGTGACCAACACCCTCGCCGCGATCGACGGCAAGCTGGCCGGCGGCCCGCTCGGCTCGTCCAAGACGGCCCGCCCGACCATCGCCGAGGGCGCCACCCAGACCACCACGGTCGAGGTGCCCGCGGGCGCCACGTCGCTGGACGTCGCCATCGGCAACGTCTCCGACGTCTCCGCCGACCTGGACCTCACGGTCTACAACGCGGCCGGCACCGTGGTCGGCCAGTCCGCCGACGGCGACTCCGAGGAGGCCGTCTCGGTCGCCTCGCCCGCCGCCGGTACGTACACCATCGAGGTCGTGGGCTACTCGGTCCCGGCCGGCTCCACGGCGTACGACTACCAGGACGTGTTCTTCTCCAGCGCCCTGGGCACCGTCACCGTCGCCGACACCCCGGTCAAGCTCGCCACGGGTGCCTCGACCACCGTCTCCGGCAGCGTCACCGCCCTGGCGCCCGCTCCGGAGGGCCGTGAGTTCTTCGGCCAGGTCAGCCTCGTCAACGCGCGCGGCACCGTCGCCGGCCTCGGCAACGTGAAGATCGAGAAGGTCACGCCGTAACACTTCTCCGTACGGCGATCGAAGGGGCGGGCGTCCGTGAGGGCGCCCGCCCTTTCCCGTGCCCCGGTTCAGCAGGGCAGCGTGCGCGACTCGGGCAGCGAGGCGGTGATCCAGGCCCGCTCCAGGGCGATCTCCTTCTCCCCGACGACCCAGTGGTCGGGACTCGGTGAGCCCCCGGGCACGCCGAACAGGACGCGAGTGCCCTTGGTGAGGGGTTCGGGAAGGTCGTACTCGCCGATCACGTAGGTGAGGTCACCGGCGCCGCGGTTCGGCTTGTAATAGCGGGTGACGTGCACGGTGACCTGTAGTTCTCCGCCGGCGGGCAGCTCCTTGACGGCGGTGACCTCGCCCTCGGCGACCGTCGTGGCGCAGGCCAGATAGGCCGGGCTGCCGAAGCGGACCCCTGCCTCCGCCTTGGAGTCCGAGTCGGCGCTGGAGCTCGCGTCCTGGTTCATCCCGCCGCTGTGCCCGAGGAGCCAGCCGAGCCCCGTGACGACACTCGCGGCGGCGGCCACGGCGAGGGTGCCGAAGGCCAGGGTGCGGACGCGGCGGCGGGCCGGGGAAGGCCGTAGCCGCGCGGGAACGGGTTTCGGCTGGGGCGGCGGTTCGGCGAGGGTCTCGCCGAGGATGCCGAGCTGCTCCCTCAGCAGCGCGATGTCGGCCTCGGCGGCCCGGTACCCGGCCAGGAAGGCGGCGTCCGCGAGGGCCTCGTCGGCCGGCTCCTCACCGGTGATCGCGGCCATGAGCGCGTCGCTGTCGTACGTCTCGTTCTCGGCGCTCATGTCACACCACCTCGTCCTCGTGCAGGCGGGCGCGCAGGGCCCGGACCGCCGTGTGCAGGCGGCTCTTGACCGTGCCCTCCGGGACGCCCAGCTCCTGGGCGATCGAGCGCACCGGCAGGTCGGCGAAGAACCGCAGCACGAGGACCTGGCGCTGCTGGTCGGGCAGCTCGTCCAGGCCCTGCGCGACGGAGAGGGACAGCACGCTGGTGTCCTCCCCGGAGGGGAGCTCGTGCTGCCTGAGCGAGGCCAGCCGCTCCCCCAGCCGCTCCTGGCGCTTCTTCGCCCGGTGCCAGTCCATGGCGAGGTTGGAGGCGACGACGGCGGCCCACGCGGACACGTCCCGCGGCGCCTCGTAGCCCTTGGCCGCCCGCTCCAGCAACCGCAGGCGGACCTGCTGCACCCCGTCCGGCAGGTCCGCCTGCGGCACCCCGCCCAGCGCGAGCACCGCTCGCACCCGGCGTTCCTGCGCCGCGTCCAGGGGATCCCCTTGCTGTTCCCCCTGGCCACGGCGGACGATTCTGCGCAGCACAGACACCCTCCCCTCACCGCGTTTCTCCTACGACGCGGGTGGCGCCGGAAACGTTCGGCCGGGGCCGGGAGAATTTCTCCGAGGCGTACGTCACACCGGGCGCGGCGCGCCGCACGGCTTGCGGCGCGGAGCCGCAGGAGGGCGAATTTCTCCAGCTCAGCGGGGGTGCGACGCGAGTTCCGCAACCGGTGATCGTGAGCCCGCGTCCCAGCCCTCGGGCATGGAGGACAAAGAATTGGACAGGCTGACCCGGGTCGGCCGCATGATGGAAAAGCCGCAGACACATCCAGGACACGCAGAGGGAGTCACCGTGAGGGTCGGAATCGTCGGAGCCACCGGTCAGGTCGGCACGGTCATGCGCGGGATCCTCAAGGAGCGGAACTTCCCGGTCACGGAGCTGCGCCTGTTCGCCTCGGCGCGCTCGGCGGGCTCGGTCCTGGACGGCGTGACGGTGGAGGACGCGGCGACGGCGGACTACACCGGCCTGGACATCGTGCTGTTCTCCGCGGGCGGCGCGACCTCGAAGGCGCTGGCCGAGAAGGTCGCCTCGCAGGGCGCGGTCGTGATCGACAACTCCTCCGCCTGGCGCAAGGACCCCGAGGTCCCGCTGGTCGTCTCCGAGGTGAACCCGCACGCCATCGCGGACCGCCCCAAGGGGATCATCGCCAACCCGAACTGCACCACGATGGCCGCGATGCCGGTCCTGAAGGTGCTGGACGCGGAGGCGGGCCTCCAGACGCTGATCGCCACCACCTACCAGGCGGTGTCCGGCTCGGGCCTCGCGGGCGTGGCCGAGCTGCACGGCCAGGTGCAGAAGGTCGCCGCCGACGCGGACAAGCTCACCCACGACGGCAGCGCGGTCGACTTCCCCGAGCCGCAGGTCTACAAGCGGCCCATCGCCTTCAACGTCCTGCCGTTCGCCGGCAACCTCGTCGACGACGGCCTGAACGAGACCGACGAGGAGCAGAAGCTCCGCAACGAGTCCCGCAAGATCCTGGAGCTCCCCGAGCTGAAGGTCTCCGGCACCTGCGTACGCGTCCCGGTCTTCTCCGGCCACTCCCTCCAGATCAACGCCCGCTTCGCCCGCCCCATCTCCCCGGAGCGCGCGACGGAGATCCTGGCGGGCGCCCCCGGCGTGACCCTCTCGGACATCCCGACCCCCCTCCAGGCCGCCGGCCAGGACGCCTCCTTCGTCGGCCGTATCCGCCGCGACGAGACGGTCGACAACGGCCTCGCCCTGTTCGTCTCCAACGACAACCTCCGCAAGGGAGCCGCCCTGAACGCGGTCCAGATCGCGGAGCTGGTGGCGGCGGAACTGTCCGCGAAGTAGGTCTCCCGCTTCTCCTCGCGCGTGGGGTGGCCGCCCGGCTCGGGCGGCCACCCCACGCGTCTTTCTGTCACAGGGCGGCCGCGGTCTCCAGGGTGACGTCGGCGGAGAAGATGCGCAGACCGTTCTGTTCCAGGCTGACCAGGACCCGGCGCCGGCCCCGCGAGTCGGAGGGCAGCCGGTCCGCCCAGACCGAGCAGGGCGCGTCGAACTCGGCGTACCGGGTGAACTCGGTCTCCATCCCGACGACCGTCGAGGGACGCTCGGTCACCGCGTGGGCGGCCTGGCGGGCGGCCTCCAGCAGGAGCATGCCCGGGGCGTGGTCGACGGGGTGGTCGAAGAGGACGGGGTGCGCGAGGTCCACGCGCAGCTGCCAGCGGCCGGGCCGGTCGGTGGCGGAGAGCACCACGTCCTCGGGGCGGGTGCGGGCCACCAGCTCCGGATCGATCGGCGAGCCCGGCGGCAGGGCACGGGCGACGGCGTGGGCGAGGTCGGCGTAGCGGCCGCGCAGGCGCTGATGGACGGCGGGCGGCTGGTTGTTGAAGCGGGTCCGGGCAGTCCCCAGCCGCTGTCCTCCCAGCGCCACGTCCACGGCCATGGTCAGCGCGGCCAGCCGTGGACCGCGGCGGACTATGTCCGAGCAGGTGATGCGCAGCTCCAGTTGGGCCGGGGCTGTGGTGACCATCATCGCGACGGTGTTGAGGTCGAAGCGCAGATGCTCCCAGGCCTGGCGGTGGCCGAAGGGGACGCCGTAGGCGACGTGCGAGAGCAGCGGTACGGCCTGGCGGACGGACTCGGCGAGCAGCAGCGGGTCGTGGAGCCCGTGGACCGGGTGGTAGAAGGAGTGCGTCCGCGGCCAGTGGGCCGTGACGCTGTAGGAGTCGGGGGCCAGGACGCGCCACGACGAGAGCAGGACCTCTGCGCCGTTGCTCTTGTGCACATGGTTCTGCTGCACGGACATCACGGGACCGGCCAACTCCTGCTGGAACACTCCGGACATGCTTCCCCCAGTAAGTTCGGATGTGTGAAGGCGTCTCCAGGACGCCTTCACACAACATAAAGAGCGTTCTGTTTTGAAACTTCAAGGACAGGTAAAGGATTCTTCATCACTAGGTCAACCTCAGGGGAGAGCTTTTCCATCTCCCCAGGCCCGAGGGGTTGCCAAAGGTGACCTCTCGGCAGATAACATAAGGAGCGTTCTACATTTTGGGAGGTGTGGCCGATGACCGGCGCAAAGCAGGAGCGTGCAGTGCAGACCCGCGAAACGCTCCTACTGGCGGCGGCTGAGGTCTTCGACGAGTTCGGCTACGCCGGGGCGAGCGTCAACCGGATCCTCAAGCGGGCCGGGCTGACCGCCGGAGCGCTCTACTTCCACTTCGAGTCCAAGGAGGGCCTGGCCCGGGCGGTGATGAACAGTCAGCCCAAGACCATCGTCCCGCTCCTGGACTCGCACGGGCTCCAGCGCCTCGTGGACATCACTCTCACCTGGGCCCGTCGGCTCCAGAGGGACCCCCTGCTGCGGGCCGGTGTCCGGCTGACCAACGAGCAGGCGTCCTTCGGCCTCCAGGACGCCACCCCGTACCGCGAATGGGCGGGGATCATGGCGGCCTGCCTGCGGGAGGCGCACGAGCGCGGGGAGTTGCAGGCCGGGGTGGAGCCGGACGAGGTGGGCGAGTTCATCGTCGAGGCGTGTACCGGCATGCAGATGTTCTCGGCCGTGGCGAGCGGCCGCACCGACCTGATCGAGCGCGTCACGAGGATGTGGCGGCTGCTCCTGCCCGGCATCGCGGTCCCGACGATCGTCGCACGCACCGAGACCGGCGCTGATCGCGCGTACAAGTCGGCGGCCTGACCGTTCCACGGAGGATCGATGTCCCTGCCCCCACCCGCCTCGCGCGGTTTCGGCCGCCTGAGACTGGCGGCCCTCAATATCGACGGAGTACTGCTGAACGACACGTTCAGCCCTGTGATCCACCGCTTCATCACCGGCCGCGGTGGCCGGTACACGGCCGAGCTGGAACGCTCGGTCTTCTCCCGGCCGCAGCGCGTCGCGGGGCGCAACATGGCTGCCGCGCTGCCCGGCGGCATGACCGGCGAGGAGGCGCTGGCCGCCTACTTCGAGGAGCGGGACGCCTATCTCGTCGAGCACCCGGTCGCCCTGACGCCGGGCGCGATCGCCCTCGTCGAGCGCCTGCGGGCGCTGGGCCTGCGCACGGTGTGCTACGGCGGACTCGGCGCCGAACACTTCGACCGGTTCCTCGGCGACTGGGCCGAACTGTTCGACGGGCCTCGCTACGTGTGCACCAACGACTTCAGGCCCGGGCTGCACGAGATCACCACCGAGATCTTCGGACTGAGGCCCGACGAGGCGGTGTTCGTGGACGACGTGGCCCGAGTGGCAGACACCGCACGGGAGTTGGGGGCCGGCTTCATCGGGCACCCGACGGACTTCGTCCACAGTTTCCAGCCGCGGCTGATGCGGGAGGCGGGCGTGCGGCACCTGGTGGACTCGCTGGACTCCATCGACGAAACGTTGCTGCAGACCGTCGACGCGGAACTGACCGACGGCACGTTCTGGCTGAGCGAGGCGGCGCCGGTATGAGCAACACCCGGCCGGCATCCGGCACTTCACTCGCACTGGACGGCAAGGTCGCCATGATCACCGGTGCCTCCAGCGGGATCGGAGCCGCCGCCGCGCGGCTGTTCGCCCGGGAGGGGGCGGCCGTCGTGGTGACGGCCCGGCGCGACGAGCGGTTGCGGGAACTGGCGGAGGAGATCACCGGCGCCGGCGGGCGGGCCCTGGCCGTGCCCGGGGACATCACCTCCGCCGAGGACGTCGAGCGGGTCGTACGCGCCGCCGTCGACACCTTCGGGCGGCTCGACTGCGCCTTCAACAACGCGGGGTTCGCCACCGCGGGCACCGTGCTGCACGAAACCGGCCAGGACATCTACGAACGGACCATGGACGTCAATGTGCGCGGCGTCTGGAACTGTCTGTCCCACCAGATCCCCGAGATGCTCAAGTCGGGCGGCGGCACGATCGTCAACACCTCCAGCGTGGCCGGACAGCGGGCGACGGGTGCCTCGGCGGCGTACGTGGCCGCCAAGCACGCGGTCCTCGGGCTCACCCGGGCCGCCGCGGCGGAGTACGGGCAGCGCGGCATCCGCGTCAACGCCCTCGTGGTCGGCAGCACCCGGACCGAGATGATGGACCAGGTCATCCAGGCGGTGCCGGAGCTGAAGGAACGTTTCGAGGACGAGACGCTCCAAAAGCGCATGGCCGACCCCCAGGAGGTGGCCCAGGCCGCCGTCTGGCTGTGCGGCGAACGTTCCTCGTTCGTCACCGGCGCGGCCATACCGGTCGACGGAGGTACCACGGCCGCCTGACTTCCGAGAGCGCCACCGGTTGCCCCACATTCTTCAACTCCATTGAATCCGGAGCTACTTGGGGCAGTCGGCGGCGACAGGAGGCACACCTCGCTGATCTCCTTGCGACATACGAGTCGTCGTACGTCAGCGAAGGAGTCAGCCGTGTCAGCCGTGTCCCGGACCATAGCGACCACCCACCTGGTCAGGAACCGCCCACCGCACCGCCCACCCTCCGCGCACCGGGCCGCGCTCGGCGTCCTGGGGCTGAGCGCGTTCGTGGTGGGCACCGCCGAGTTCGTCGCCGTCGGTGTGCTGGACCGGATCGCCGACGGGCTGCATGTCTCCGTCACCAACGTGGGCCTGCTGGTGACCGCGTACGCGCTCGGGGTCTGCGTCGGCGGCCCCTCGCTGACCGCGCTGACCATCCGGGTGCCACGCCGGCTGCTGCTGTGCTGTGCGCTGGCGGTCTACGCGGCCGCCAACGCGCTGGCCGCGCTCGCCGGCTCCTTCGCCGTGCTGGTGGCGGCACGCGCGGTCGCCGGAGCCGTTCACGGGCTGTTCGTCGGGGTCGCGTCGGCCGCCGCCGCGAGCCTGGTCGGGACCGAGCGCAAGGGGCGTGCGGTGGCCGTCGTCTTCGGCGGCATCGCCGCCGCCAACCTGCTCGGCGTGCCGCTGGCCACGTACGCGGGCCATGTCATGCCGTGGCAGTCGGTGTTCGCGGGCATCGCCGTGCTGGCCTGTGTCGCGCTGTGCCTGACGCTCGCGGTGCTACCGCAGGTCGAGAACAGCGGTCAGGGCGAACTGCGGGCCCAGACGCGGTACGTGCTGACCGCACCGCCGCTGCTCGCCCTGTTCACGGCGGTGCTGCTGTTCTGCGGCCAGTTCACCGTCTTCACGCTGCTCGGCACCTATCTGCAGAAGGTCACCGGGGTCTCCGGCAGCGCGGTCGGCGGCTATCTGCTGGTCTTCGGCGCCGCCGGAACCGTGGGGACCCTGGCCGGCGGCCGCTTCGCCGACCGGGACGCCGGTACGACCCTGCGGGTGGCCGGCGTGGTGCTGGCGGCGGACCTCGCGGTGCTCTACGCGGTCGGCTCCGAGCCCGCCGCCGTCGCCGTCTGTCTGGCCGTGTTCGGCCTGTTCGGCTTCGGCCTCGCCCCCGCCCTGCAACTTCGCACCATCGAACTGGCGGGCCCGGCCGGCGACCTGGCCTCGACCCTCGGCGCCTCGGCCGGAAACGCCGGCATCGCGGCCGGCTCGGCCATGGCCGGCTGGTACGGCGCCCGGTACGGCGTCACCGGCCTCCCCCTGGCCGGCGCGGCGATCTGCACGCTGACCCTGCCGCTGCTGTGGACACTGCGCCGGGTACGCCCGACGACAGCGGACGCCTGAGCGGAGCCCGGTGGACCGGGTCGCGGAGGGTCCGGCGACCCGGGACCCTGCCGGGGGCCCGCACCCGGAGCCGCCCGGGTCCCGGCCCGGACCGACCGCGCCACGGACGCTCGACCGACGACCGCGTCCTGAGGCCGGATCACCGGACCCGGCACGAAACCGACAACGACCGCGCACCCGTCCGACCGAGCCCCCACCTGAACCGACCACACCCCGAGACTGACGCGCCCCAACCCGACACGTGCCGCCAGGACAGGGGAGACGACACTGCGCCGACGGAGTCCTGGACGCCCACGAACCCGACAACGACCGCGCACCCATCCGACCGAGCCCCCACCTGAACCGACCACACCCCGAGACTGACGCGCCCCAGCCCGACACCGGCCGCCAGGGCCGGGAAGGTGGCGCTGCGCCGGTCAGTTCCGCGGACTCGGCCCGCCACGGGCCTGCAGCAGGCCGACGGTTGGGGGGCCGGCAGGTTCCGGATTCTGCACACCACCGCGGCCGTCGCCCGAGTCGGGCGACGGCCGCGGTGGTGTGGAGGTCGGGTCAGCGGAAGTCCTCCTCGCGGTACTCGGCGTCCGAGCCGACTGCCGTGGCCTCGCGCAGTTCGATGCGGCGGATCTTGCCGGAGACGGTCTTGGGCAGCGGCGCGAACTCCAGGCGGCGGATGCGTTTGTAGGGCGCCAGCACGTGCCGCGAGTGCTCGAAGAGGGCCTTCGCGGTGTCCGGACCCGGCTCCCAGCCCTCCGCCGGCACCACGTACGCCTTCGGCACCGCGAGCCGCAGCTCGTCCGGCGCGGGCACGACGGCCGCCTCGGCCACCGCCTCGTGCTCCAGCAGGGCACTCTCCAGCTCGAAGGGGCTGATCTTGTAGTCGGAGGCCTTGAAGACGTCGTCGCTGCGGCCGATGTAGGTCAGATAGCCGTCCTCGTCCCGCGAGGCCACGTCGCCGGTGCGGTAGTAGCCGCCGGCCATCGCCTCCGCCGTACGGTCGGGGTCCCCGTGGTAGCCGGTCATCAGGCCGACGGGGCGGACCGACAGGTCCAGCGCGATCTCGCCCTCGGCCGCACCGGGCGCGCCGGACACCGGGTCGAGGAGCTCCACCTTGTAGCCGGGGCTGGGGCGGCCCATGGAGCCGGTCTTCAGCACCTGTCCGGGGCTGTTGGAGACCTGCACGGCCGTCTCGGTCTGCCCGAAGCCGTCCCGGACGGTGACGCCCCAGGCCCCCCGGACCTGCTCGATCACCTCGGGGTTCAAGGGCTCCCCCGCCGCCACCGCCTCGCGCGGCGGGGTGCGCAGCTGCGTGAGGTCGGCCTGGATGAGCATGCGCCACACCGTCGGCGGCGCGCAGAAGGTCGTCACACCCGCGCGGTCCATCTCCGCCATCAGGCGGGCCGCGTCGAAGCGCGTGTAGTTGTGGATGAAGACGGTGGCCTCCGCGTTCCAGGGTGCGAAGAGGTTCGACCACGCGTGCTTGGCCCAGCCGGGCGAGGAGATGTTGAGGTGCACGTCACCGGGCCTGAGCCCGATCCAGTACATCGTCGCCAGATGGCCGATCGGATACGACACATGACTGTGTTCCACCAGCTTCGGCAGGTCGGTCGTCCCGGAGGTGAAGTAGAGCAGCAGGGCCGTGTCCGCCGGAGTGGGACCGTCGGGGACGAAGTCGGCGGCCGCCGTGCGGAGTTCGTCGTACGGCAGCCAGCCCGCCTCCGGCTCACCACCGACCGCGATCCGGGTGTAGCCGCCGGGCACGTCGTCGAATTTCGCGGTGTCCGAGGCCCGTACGACCACGTGGCTCACCCGGCCCCGGCCGACCCGGTCGGCGAGGTCCGCGGGGCCGAGCAGCGGGGTGGCCGGGACCAGCACCGCGCGCAGCTTCATCACGGCCAGCGCGGTCTCCCAGAGCTCCGCCTGGTTGCCGAGCATCACCAGGACCCGGTCACCGGCCCCGACCCCGGCCGACCGCAGCCCGACGGCGACCCGGTTCGAGCGCTCGGACAGCTCGGCGAAGGACAGCCGGCTCTCGCCGCCGTCCTCCTCGACGATGTGCAGGGCGGTACGGCCGTTGCCCTCGGCGATGACGTCGAACCAGTCCAGCGCCCAGTTGAAGTGCTGGGGCCGAGGCCAGTCGAAACCCTCGTACGCCCCCGTGTAGTCCTCGCGACGGGCCAGCAGGAAGTCCCGGGCGGCCCGGAACTCCTTGGTGGCTACGGTTTCCGGCACAGTGTCTCCTCTTTCCTCCGGCTCTCCTGCGACAGCCGTCTCAGCCGACCGGGACCAGCTCCACGACCGGGATGTCACGGCCCGTACGGCCCCGGAACTGCGCGAAGTTCGGATCCTGGGCGGTCTGCAGCCGCCACAGTTCCTCGTGCTCGGCCGCGGGCACCGGCTCGGGCCGGGCGAGGAAGCGACGCTCGCCGGGCAGCTCGACCGTGCCGGTTCCCGCGGCGATCAGGTTGCGATACCAGGCGGGGTGACTGTCGGCCCCGCCGTTGGCGGCGAAGACGATGTGCCGGCCCCCGTGCTCCAGATGCACCAGCGGGGTGGTGCGGACCACACCGCTGCGCCTGCCCTTGGTGCTGAGCAGCAGCAGCGGCACCTCACCGAAGTCGGCCACCCGACCGCCGTTCGCCCGGAATTCCTGGATGACGTTCCGGTTGAACGGATTGCTGTTGACGGACTCCTCCACGCTTTCGGGCCGGTAGGCGTCCCAGTTCTCCTCGGGGAGGTAGAGCCGGGTACTGGTCGTCTCCTCGAACGGCATTCCTTCGGGCATGTTGATGAGTTCCATGTGCAGACCCCACGGCGTGACGAAGTAGACCCAGCGGTCGCCCGCGATGGGGCCGTCGGTGATCGTCTCCGGCTCGCCGAGAATGGTGACCCCGGGGACTTCCCGCAGATACGCCACGGCCTTGTCGACGTCGTCGACGTACAGGGCGAAGTGGTGGCCGCCCAGGTCGCTGTTGCGGGGCTGCCGGCGGTCCTGGTCGGGCGAGGTGTACTCGAACAGCTCCAGGTTGGTCACCGGTCCCAGGCGCAGCATCGCGATCTGCGCCGAGGCGTTCGGGTGGACGCCGAGCTTGCGGGTCATCCAGTCGCCCTCGGTGTCCTCCACCGGGCCCAGCCGGTAGGCGAGTTCGGCGCCGATGACGTCGACGAAGAAGCTCACGGCCTGGTCCAGGTCGGGCACGGTGTAGGCGATGTGGTGGACGGCCCGGGCTCCGGGAAGTGTGCTCACGATGGGCTCCGTTCGGGCTCGGTCCGCCCCGGGGCGGACGCGTGTGTGCCGGGCTCTCGTACCCGGGCTCGCCGGAAGCCTGCGCGCCGCGGCGCGCCCGGACAAGGGCGAGTTGCAGAAGTCGGCGGACATGCCGAAGTAGCCACGACGGGTTGGCGTTCCGGGCGCCGGTGATGTTGAGATGGAGACCGTCGAAGCGCCGTCGGCCGCACATTCCGCCGGGCGCACCGAATATCTCTCGCACGTTTTCCGTGCATTCCTTGCGTACGCGTCCCACATTTTCCGAGCTCTCCGATTCATCGGATTTCTCCGAGTCTCTGAACAGCGTCGAACGATTGCGAAAACGGGGGTCAATGATGGGTGATTTGAAGAGACGGCGGTTCGTGGGGCTCGGCTCCGGGATCGCGTTCACGGCCGCGGCCGGCGGCGGCCTCGCGACGGCGCCTCACGCCCGCGCCGCCGACGGTACGGGCGCCTCGGCCGTCACGGCCGTCACGGCGCAGAAGGCCGCCTCGGCCGTCGCGGTGACACCCTCCGACAGCCGGTACCCGGACCTGATATCCGGCAACAACCAGCGGTGGACGTCGAGTCCGGACAAGGTCGTGCTGCCCCGGACGACCGCCGAGGTGGTCACCGCGGTGCAGGAGGCGGTCACCGCGGGCAAGCGGCTGTCCGTCTGCGGCGGCGGCCACTGCTTCGAGGACTTCGTCTTCAACGCGGACATCAAGGTCAACATCAACATGGGCCTGATGAACGCGGTCTCGTTCGACAGCTCGATGAACGCCTTCAAGGTCGGCGCCGGAGCCACCCTCCTCGACGTCTACGAGGCGCTGTACGAGGGCTGGGGTGTGACGATCCCGGCCGGCATCTGCCACAGCGTGGGCGTCGGCGGCCATGTCACCGGCGGCGGCTACGGCAACCTGTCCCGGCAGTACGGACTGACCGTCGACCATCTGCACGCGGTCGAGGTCGTCGTCGTGGACGCCTCCGGCACGGCACGCAGCGTGGTGGCCGCCCGTGACTCCGCCGACTCGGCGCTGCGCGACCTGTTCTGGGCGCACACCGGAGGCGGTGGCGGCAGCTTCGGTGTGGTGACCGCGTTCTGGTTCCGCACTCCGGGTAGGACCGGCGCGGCCGAAACCCTGCTGCCGAAGGCGCCCTCCAAGATCTTCCTCACGCTGGCGGGCTGGCCCTGGGAGAAGGTCACCCAGGACGGTTTCAGACGCCTGGTCGAGTACTGGGGCACCTGGTTCGAGGAGCACAACACCCCTGGTACGACGGCCGGTTCGCTGTACTCCTGGCTGATGCTCAACCACCGCGACAGCGGCTCGATGGGCGCGGTGGTCCAGCTCGACGCCTCGCTGCCGGACGCGGCGAGCGTGCTGTCGGACTTCCTGGCCGGGATGGACGCGGCCCTCGGCCTGAGCTCGGCGACCGTCCGGCACGACGGCATCCCGGACTCGCAGTACACCAGCACCCGCCTGATGCCGTGGCTGCGCGGCACCAAGTACATCGGCGCGATCTCGCCGACCCAGCTGGACCCCACCACCCGGGGCTGCCACAAGTCGGCGCATCTGCGGCGGCGCACCCCGCAGGCGCAGATCGACGCCATGTACGCCCACCTGACCAGTACGGACAAGCCGAGCACCATGACCGGCATCGTGCTGTCCGCGTCGGGCGGCAGGATCGCGAGCGTGTCGTCGACGGCGACGGCGGTCGCCCAGCGCGACGCGATCATGAAGGTGAACTTCGAGAGCCGCTGGTACGACAAGGCCGACGACACGAAGAACGTCGGCTGGATCCGCGAGGCGTTCGGCGCCGTGTACGGCGACACGGGCGGGGTCCCCGTCCCGAACGACGTGACCGACGGCTGCTACATCAACTACCCCGACGGCGACCTGTCCGACCCGGCGTTCAACCGCTCTTCGGTGGCCTGGCACGACCTGTACTGGAAGCAGAACTACGCACGCCTCCAGCAGGTCAAGCGCGCCTGGGACCCCAGTGACGTGTTCCACCACCGCCAGTCGATCCGCCTCCCCTGACGTTCCTCCCCCTGATCTGTCTGATCCATCCGATCCGCCCGATCTGTCTGATACCCAACCCCCCTCTACAACACTGGAGTTGAAGATGCGTACCACCACCCTCGGCAAGAACGGTCCTGTCGTAGGCCGCGTGGGCCTGGGCACCATGGGCATGTCCTTCGGTTACGACCCGCACGGCTGGGACGACGACGCCTCGGTCAAGGTGATCCACCGCGCCCTCGACCTCGGCGTCAACCTGATCGACACCGCGGACGTGTACGGCCCGTTCACCAACGAGGAGCTGGTCGGCCGCGCGCTCAAGGGCCGCCGGGACGAGGCCGTGCTCTCCACCAAGGGAGGTCTGGTCGTCGACGAGAACGGCCTGGGCCTCAACGGGCGTCCCGAGCACCTGTCGGCCGCCGTGGACGCGAGCCTGCAGCGGCTCGGCGTCGACCACATCGACCTGTACTTCCTGCACCGCGTGGACCCGACGGTCCCGCTGGAGGAGAGCTGGGGCGCCCTCGCCGAGCAGGTCGCGGCCGGCAAGGTGCGCGCGCTGGGCCTGTCCGCGGTGACGCTGGAGCAGGTCAAGGCGGCGCAGGCCGTGCACGAGGTGGCGGCCGTGGAGTCCGAGGCCTCCCTGTTCACGCGGGACGCCTTCGCGGACGTGCTGCCGTACACCGTCGAGCAGGGCATCGCCTTCCTGCCGTTCTCGCCGCTCGGCCGCGGGCTGCTCACCGGTGCCTTCACCAAGCCGGCCGACCTTCCCGAGGACGACTGGCGCAGCACCCAGCCGCGGTTCACCGGGGAGGCGTTCGCGCACAACAAGGCGATCGTCGACGCGGTCGCGGCCGTGGCCGACCGCCACGGCGCCACCACGGCCCAGGTCGCCCTGGCCTGGCTGCTGGCCCAGGGCGAGTACGTGGTTCCGATCCCCGGCACCAAGACCGAGCGCTACCTGGAGCAGAACGCCGGCGGCGCGGATGTCGCGCTCACCGCGCAGGACATGGTCGAACTGGACGCCCTGCCCGAGCCGCTGGGCGCCCCGGAGGCCTGATCCGCGCCGGCACCGACTTCGGCGGGCGACCCCCGCCGGACCACCCTGTCGACGCCGGGCCGGGCGATCCCCGGCCCGGCGTCGCGGGGGCGACCCGATGGGCGCACGACCGACCCGGCAACGGCCGTCGCAGCGGGGAGCGGGGCCATGTCCGCCACGCGCCCCGCACCCGGCCGGACCCGCACTCGGACACGGGGCACCACCAGCCACACCCCCCGCGCGCCCACCATCCCCACGCCGACCCCGGCGACCGGCGACCGCAGCCGAGACCCACCGAAGAGACGCGTCCGGCCCCCGGCCCGCCAGGACGAGTTCGCCTCACGGCGGGTCCCGCACCACCACAGTCCCGCACCACAGCGAACCCCGCCGGACGGCAAGCCCCCCCCCCCACAGCGAACCCCGCCGGACGGCACCCCCCCCCCCAGCGGCCCCCGCGCCACGGCGAACCCCGCCCCACAGCGCCCCTCACCCCACCCGGTCCCCGCCCGGCCCGGCGTCCGCCCACCGGCTCCGATGCCCCCTCCCGATGCCCAAGCCCGCAGAGGAAGAGAACCGCACATGACCGAGATCACGACGAACCGGCCGTCGCGGCTGACGTCCGGCTTCGACATACCCCGGCCCCCGGGCCTGACCTGGTACGTCCAGGCCCAGCAGCCCGTGGGCTACGAGATTTCCCTCACCCGGGGACTGCTCAACCCCGCCAACCCGGCGCTCGCCAAGGCTGTCGGCGCCGACAACCGCGACGGTGTCCGAGCCCTCGTCGTCGTCGACAAGGTGGTCGACGACCTGTACGGCACCGCCCTGCGGAGTTACTTCACCGCCTGGCAGGCCGACGCGACCTGGCTGGTCATGCCCGGCGACGAGGAGACCAAGGCCCTGGAGCAGGTCGTCGAGGTGACCCGGGCCATGACCGAGATGGGCATCCTGCGCCGTACCGAGCGCGTGGTCGTGGTCGGCGGCGGTGTCCTGATGGACGTCGTCGGCATGGCGGCCAGCCTCTACCGGCGCGGCGCACCCTACGTACGGGTGCCCACCACCCTCGTCGGCCAGGTGGACGCGGGCGTCGGCGTGAAGACCGGCGTCAACCACGGCACCCACAAGAACCGCCTCGGCACCTACTTCGCCCCCGAAGTCACCCTGATCGACCCGGAGTTCCTGCGCACGGTGCCGCACCGGCACATCGCCAACGGTCTCGCCGAGATCATCAAGATGGCGCTCATCAAGGACGCGGATCTCTTCCACCTCCTGGAGGAGACGGTCGCGCAGATCTCCAGCGACACCCTCGCGGACTGCGGTGCGGACATGCGCGAGGTCGTCTCGCGGGCCATCGCCGGCATGCTCGACGAGCTGGAGCCCAACCTGTGGGAGAGCGTGCTGGAGCGCTCGGTCGACTACGGGCACACCTTCAGCCCGTCCCTGGAGCTGCGGGCCGACCCGCCGTTGCTGCACGGCGAGGCCGTCGCCGTCGACATGGCGGTGTGCGTGGCCCTCGCGACGGGCCGCCAGTATCTGTCGCCGGCCGATGCAGGCCGGGCGCTCGCCCTGATCGCCGCCGCCGGACTCCCGCTCACCCACCCGGTGTTCACCGCCGAACTGCTCCAGATCGGCCTGGCCGACGCGGTCAAGCACCGCGACGGTCTGCAGCGCCTCCCCCTCACCGACGGCATCGGCTCCTGCGTCTTCGTCAACGACGTGACGCCCGCCGAACTCGCCCGCGCGCTGGAGTTCGTGCACGCCTACGCGGACCGGACGGACGGGTCGGCCCCGTGAGCGCCCGGGGTCCGATCACCGTCCTCGACGTGGGCGGGACCCATGTGCGCCACGCCCGATGGTCACCTGAGGAGGGTCTCGGCGAGGTGACCGACACGCCCTCCCCCAGTCGGCTGCGCCACCCCGAGGCATCGTTGGAGGAACTGCGCGGCCGGCTGCTCGCCGCGATCTGCGACGCCGTCCCGGCCGGCCCCGCCCCCACGGTGGCCGCGATCTCCTTCGGTGCCGCGCTCGACCAGCGCACCGGCACGGTCTACGGCTCCGGACCGCTGTTCGGCGACGAGACGACGCCGCTGGATCTGCCGGCGGCGCTGGGCGCCCTGCGCCCGGACGTCGAGTGGCACGTCCTGAACGACGTGACGGCGGCGCTGCTCCACTACGCCTCGGGCCCCCGCCCCCACGAGCACCGCAAGGTCCTGCTGCTGACGGTGAGTTCGGGTATCGCCTGCCGCACGATGGACCTGCGTACCGGAACCATCGCCACCGACCCCTGCGGTCTGCAGGGCGAGGTCGGCCACCTGCCGGCACACACGGAACTCGCCGGTCACGAAGTCCGACTGACCTGCGACTGCGGTGGTCCGGGGCATGTGGCGGCCTACGCCTCGGGCCCCGGCCTGCGCCGCATGGCGGACGTCCTGCGGGACCGCGCCCCGGACCGCTGGCGGGCCTCGTCCCTGGGCCGGGCCATGACCGACGGCACCTCCTTCGAGGAGGCCCTCGGCACGGCCCTCGACCGGTCCGACGTCCTGGCCGCCGAGCTCCTGGACGCCGCGACGGCCCCGGTGGCCGACGTCCTGCGCACGGCCCTGTCCCTGGACCCGGAACTCGACGAGCTGGCCGTCACGGGCGGTGTGGCGACGGGCCTGGGCCACCACTACAAGGCGTCCCTGGAGCGCCACTTCGCACGAGAAGGCCTGTATCTGACCTCGGACCTGATGCCGGACTGGCCGGCGAACCGCATCACCGTCTGCGCACCGGGTGAGGCCAACGGCCTGATCGGCGCCGGAATCGGGGCCCTGAGCCACCCCGGCGGGAACGCCACGCCCGACACCACGCGACCCCGTCGGACGAAGACGCGCCACTACGCCGTTCTCCGCGACGACTCCGGCCTGCACCTCACCCCACGGCCCACCCCCAGCCCGGCCCCCGGCGAACTGCTCGTCGCCCCCCTGGTGGCCGGAGTCTGCGGGACCGACCTCCAGATGCTCCGGGGCATACGCGACGACGGCGCCCCCGTCATCGGCCACGAGGGCGTGGCCAGGATCGTGGCCGTGGGCGAGGGCGTCCAGGACCCCGCTCTGCGCCCCGGTGTGCCCGTGGTCATCAACCCCACCCACCCCGACGACGACTCCTTCCTCCTCGGCCACAACGTCGACGGCCTCCTCCAGGAACGCGTCCTCGTCCCGGCCACCGCCGTCCGCGCCGGACTCGTACTGCCGCTCCCCGAGGTCCCGCCGGGGGTGCTCGGCGCGCTCGTCGAGCCGCTCGCGGTGGCCCGGTACGCGGCCCTCGCCATGACCGAGCACCGCCCCCGCACCCTCCTGGTGTTCGGCGACGGCACGGTCGGCCATCTGGCCGTCCGCACGGCCAGGCGCTGGTACGGCCCCGACGTGCGCACCGTGCACGTCCACCACACCCCCGCCGGCCTGGTCTGGAGCAACTGCGCCCCGCACTCGGCGGACGTACGGCTGCTGTCCGAGGATCTGTCGGCCGAGCGGCTGGCCCGCACCCTCGGCGACGGCCCCCTCGCGGTGCTGATCGCCACCCCGGCCCCGGCCACCCTGCCCTGTCTGGAGCTCGCTCTGGAGGCGGCGGCCGGTACGGACACCGTGGTGGACCTGGTCAGCGGGCTCCCGCGGCCCGCGGCCAGCCCCCAGGTGCCCGGCGCCGACCTCGCCGAGGTGCGGGCCGCGAACCGGGCGGGCCGCCCGCAGCCGCCGTATGTCGCCCGGTTCGGTACGGCGAGCGGGCACAAGGTGCGGATCCTGGGGCACCGGGGCGTGGCCGGCGAGCATCTGCGGTACGCGGCGGCCGAGTTGTGCCGGGCGCCCGAGCGGTACCGGGACCTGGTGACGCATGTCGTCGACCTGCCCGGCGCGGTGCCGGTCCTGGCCCGGCTCGCCGGCACGACGGACCGGATCGTCTCCGGGCGACGGCTCGTCAAACTGGCCGTACGGATGGGCGAGCCGTCATGAGTGCCGTACCCGAGGCCCCGCGGATCGCCCTGGCCGACTGGCGGTTGCCCGTGCGCGGCGAGGCGGCCGTCGACCTGGCCTTCCGGCACCGGGTACCGGGGCTCCAGTTCGACCTCGGCGGGCCCGGGCGCGGCCCCTGGCTGGACGGGCCGGGGCAGCTGACGCGGCTGGCCCGCACCGCCCGCTGCGCCGGGGTGGCTCCGCTCGGGCTCGCCGGCAATGTGCTCAACGACATCGGGCTGACCGCCGCCGAGGGCACCCTGGACGCCGGCCGGGTCCGTGCCGTGCTGGACCGACTGCTCGACGCGGCCGGAGAGCTGGGCGCGCCGCTGGTGTTCGTGCCCAGTTTCCGGCGCAGCGCGATCGACGGCGACCGCGCGCTGCTGCGCACCGCGGAGGTGCTGCACGCCGCCGCCCGGCAGGCACAGGCCCGGGGTCTGCTGCTGGCCAGCGAGAACACCCTCGCGCCCGGGGCGGCGCTGCGGCTCGCGGAGCAGGTCGCGTCGCCCGCCTTCCGGCTGCTCCTCGACACCTACAACCCGCGCGCCGCGGGACGGGATCCGCGGGCGCTGGTGGCCGCGGCCGGCGCGCTGCTGGCCGACCAGGTGCATGTGAAGGACGGCCCGGACGGCGACGGCTGCACCCCGCTGCTCGGCGACGGCGACGGCGACATCGCCGCCACCCTCGACGCGCTGGCCGAACAGGCCGTGCCCGTACGGGCTCTGGTGCTGGAGAACGATCACCGCGGCGGCGACCCGGACCGGCTCGCCGCCGACCTGGAACGGCTGCGGGCACTGACGGAGCGCCCGCGCGACCGTCGGACCGACTACGCAGGAACGGCAGGGACATGGCCATCGTAGTGACCGCACAGGCGCTGCTGTTCGACATGGACGGCACCCTCATCGACTCCACCGCGGCGGTGGAGCGGACCTGGCGGAGGTTCGCCGACCGCCACGGTCTCGACCCGGCCGTGATCCTGGCCGGCGCGCACGGCCAGCGCACCGCCGAGACGGTCGCCGAGCACGCCCCGCCGGGCACCGACGTGGCGGCGGAGACGGCCTGGCTGGTGGCGCAGGACATCGCCGACACCCGCGGCACGGTCGCGCTGCCGGGGGCGGCCGAACTGCTGGCCGAACTGCCCCCGAACCGCTGGGCGTTGGTCACCTCGGCGGGCCGGGAGCTGGCCCGGCGGCGGATGGCCGCGGCCGGGCTGCCGCTGCCGGGGGTGCTGGTCAGCGCCGACGACGTGGTCCGCGGCAAGCCCGACCCGGAGGGCTATCTGCTGGCCGCGGCCCGGCTCGGCGTGGACCCGAGGGCCGCGATCGTCTTCGAGGACGCGGAGCTGGGCCTGCTCGCGGGGCGCGCCGCCGGTGGTTACACCGTGGTCGTCGGCCCGCACGGGGGCGCCGCCGCGCAGGGCCGGCCGCGGATCAGCGACTACGTCGGGGCGGTGTGCGGGGAGGCCGAGGAGGCGCTGCGGCTGACCCTTCCGGTCCCCGCGGCCGTCCCGGCCTGAGCTGAAGCGACATCTGACGTCACCTACCGATTGGAGTTCCCCGTGTCATCGCAGACCGTGTCATCCCAGAACGTGTCATCGCAGACCACGTCATCGCAGGCCGTGTCATCGCAGACCGTCGTCTCCGGCCATGTGGCCCCGGGTTTTGAATCCGTCCGTGAGGAGTTCGTCCGCAACTTCGCCGAGCGCGACGAACAGGGTGCCGCCCTCGCCGTCACGCTGGACGGCGAACGCGTCGTCGATCTGTGGGGCGGCCCCGCCGATCCCACCACGGGGCGGGCCTGGGACGGCGACACGCTCCAGCTCGTGTTCTCCGGCAGCAAGGGCATCCTGGCGACCGCCCTGCTGGTGCTCGTCGACCGGGGTGTGGTGGAGCTGGACAAGCCGGTCGCCCACTACTGGCCGGAGTTCGCGGCCAAGGGCAAGGCCGGCATCACCGTGCGCGAGGTGGTGACCTTCACCGCGCGGATGCCCGCCGTGGCCGCCTCGCTCTCCCAGGACGACCTGAGCGACCCGGAGGCCATGGCGAAGCTGCTGGCCGACCAGGAACCGGAGGCGGATCCGCGGGCGGAGGGGATTCTGTACGGGCCGTGGGCGACCGGGTGGATCGTCGCCGAGGTGATCCGGCGGGCCGACGGGAGGCGCCTGGACCGGTTCTTCGCCGAGGAGGTGGCCGGGCCGCTCGGTGTCGACGTCTCCTTCGGCATCACACCCGAGCAGGAGGCCCGGGTGGCCCGCACCGAGTACGGCACCGGCTTCCGTGACCAGTTCACCGGTTACTTCACCAGCGAGGACCCGCTGACCCGGCGGATCTGGCAGAACCCGGTCCCCTTCCCCGAGGACGAGGACATCTGGAACCGTCCCGCCCGCCGCTTCGCCCTCATCCCGGCCGCCAACGCCTACGGCTCCGCCCGCGGCTTCGCCGAGCTGTACGGCGCCCTCGCCCAGGACGCGGCCCGTCCCGCCGACGAGCCGCCCCTGCTGCTGTCGCGCCGGCTGCTCGACGAGGCCCGCGCCCCCCATGTCAGCAAGGTCGACCAGCTGATCGACGTACCGATGGTGTACGGGGGCGGCGGCTACCGGCTGCGCACCACCCCACGGCCGACGGTGGACGGCGACTCCTTCGGCCACGACGGCGCCGGCGGCTCCGCCAACCAGGCATGGCCGCGCGCGGCGGCCGGGGTGTCGTACGTGATGAACCGGCTCATCGCGCTCGGCCCCGACGACAAGCGGGCCTCCTCGCTGGTCAAGGCCGTGGCGGCGGCGATGGACGGGCTCGGCATCGGCGGCGGGCGATGAGCGGCGACGGCATACGGCTGCTCGGCCCGGACGGTGAGAGGGTGCCGCATCCGGAGTACGCCATCGATCCGGACGCCGGTCAACTCCGGTCCCTGTACCGGGACATGGCGCTCGCCCGCCGCTTCGACGCGGAGGGGGTCACGCTGCAGCGGCAGGGCGAACTCGGGCTGTGGCCCTCGCTGCTCGGGCAGGAGGCGGCCCAGGTCGGATCGGTGCGGGCGCTGGCCGAGGGCGACCGGGCGTTCCCGAGCTACCGGGAACACGCCGTCGCGCTGGGGCGCGGAGTGGATCCGCTGGCGCTGCTGCGGCTGTTCCGGGGTGTGGACAACGGCGCCTGGGATCCGGACGCGCACGACTTCCACCTCTACACCCTCGTCATCGGCTCGCAGACCCTGCACGCCACCGGTTACGCGTGGGGCATGGCGAGGGACGGCTCCGAGAACGCGGTCGTCGCCTACTTCGGGGACGGGGCCGCCAGCCAGGGCGATGTCTCCGAGGCGTTCAACTTCGCCGCCGTGTACGACGCGCCGATCGTGTTCTTCTGCCAGAACAACCAGTGGGCCATCTCCGAGCCCAACGCACGGCAGACCCGGGTACCGCTGTACCAGCGCGCCCAGGGCTTCGGCTTCCCCGGCGTGCGGGTGGACGGCAACGACGTGCTGGCCGTGCTCGCGGTGACCCGGGCCGCGCTGGAGCATGTGCGCGCGGGCCGGGGGCCGTATCTGATCGAGGCGTTCACCTACCGCATGGGCGCCCACACCACCTCCGACGACCCGACCCGCTACCGGGACGCGGCCGAGGTGGAGAGCTGGCGGGCCAAGGATCCGCTGCTGCGCCTGGAACGTTTGCTGCGCCGCGAGGGCGCCGCCGACGACGCGTTCTTCGCCGAGGTCTCGGCCGAGGGGGAGGCGCTGGCCGCCCGGGTCCGGGAGGGCGTACGGACCATGCCCTCGCCCGCGCCCGGCGCGCTCTTCGACCATGTCTACGCCGGGGCGCATCCGGGTGTGGACCGGGAACGTGCCGAGTTCGCCGCCTATCAGGCGTCCTTCGCCGAGGAGGGCTGAGCCATGACAGCGACCCGTATGACGCTGGTGACCGCCCTCAACACCGCGCTGCGCGATGTGCTGGCCCAGGACCCCAGGACCCTCGTCATGGGCGAGGACGTGGGCCGGCTCGGCGGTGTCTTCCGGGTGACGGACGGCCTGCAGAAGGACTTCGGCGAGAGCCGCGTCATCGACACCCCGCTCGCCGAGTCGGGCATCGTCGGCACGGCGATCGGCCTCGCACTGCGCGGCTACCGCCCGGTGGTGGAGATCCAGTTCGACGGCTTCGTCTTCCCGGGCTACGACCAGATCGTCACCCAGCTCGCGAAGATGCACGCCCGCTCGCTGGGCAAGGTGAAGCTGCCGGTCGTCATCCGCATCCCGTACGGCGGCGGCATCGGCGCGGTCGAACACCACTCGGAGTCCCCGGAGGCGCTGTTCGCGCACGTGGCGGGGTTGCGGGTGATGTCACCGGCGACGCCCTGCGACGCCTACTGGATGCTGCGGGAGGCAGTCGCCTGCGACGACCCGGTGATCTTCTTCGAGCCGAAACGGCGCTACTACGAGAAGGGCGAGGTCGACACCACCACCCCCGTCGCCCCCGCCCACCGGGCGCAGGTGGTCCGTACGGGCACCGACCTGACCCTGGCCGCCTACGGGCCGATGGTGCGCACCTGCCTGGACGCGGCCTCGGTGGCCGCCGAGGAGGAGGGCCGGCAGCTGGAGGTCGTCGACCTGCGGTCGGTCTCGCCGCTCGACTTCGACACCCTCCAGGACTCCGTGCGGCGCACCGGACGGCTGGTGGTCGCGCACGAGGCTCCGGTGTTCTTCGGCGCGGGCGCGGAGATCGCCGCGCACGTCACCGAGCACTGCTTCTACCACCTCCAGGCGCCGGTCCTCCGGGTCGGCGGCTACCACACCCCGTATCCGCCGTCCCGGCTGGAGGAGGAGTACCTCCCCGGGATCGACCGTGTGCTCGACGCCGTCGACCGCGTGCTCGCGTACTGAAGAGAGGCAGACGATGACGGACAACGCCCTGCGGGAGTTCCGGATGCCCGATGTGGGCGAGGGCCTCCAGGACGCCGAGATCATCCGCTGGCTGGTCGCGCCCGGCGACAGCGTCACGGACGGGCAGGTGGTGTGCGAGGTCGAGACCGCCAAGGCCGCGGTCGAACTGCCCATCCCCTACGACGGGGTGGTCCACGAGCTGTGCTTCCCCGAGGGCGCCACGGTGGACGTGGGCGCGCCCATCATCACGGTGACGGCGGGGGCGACGGCGGCCGTCACCGTCCCCGGGCCGGAGGCCCGCACCCCGGTCCTGGTCGGCTACGGCGCCGCGCCCGCGTCCGCCGTCCGTCGCCACCGGCGCCGTGAGGGGAGCAGCCCGGCGGCGCCCGTGGCGGCCGCCCTTCCCCTCGCGAAGCCCCCGGTGCGCAAGCTCGCCAAGGAACTGGGCGTCGATCTGGCCGCGGTCGTGCCCACCGGGCCGCGCGGAGACGTGACGCGGGCGGATGTGCGTTCGGTGGCGGAGGCCGACCCGGCCACCACACCGACGCCCCCCGTCGAGACCGCCCCCGCCGCCCCTGCCATGCCTGCCGTGCCTGCCGTGCCAGCCGTGCCTGCCGTGCCTGCCGTGCCTGCCTCCCAGGAGACCCGCGTCCCCGTCACCGGCGTACGGCGGGCCACCGCGCGGGCCATGGTGGCCAGCGCCTTCACCGCGCCGCACGTCACCGAGTTCGTGACGGTCGACGTCACCCGGACCATGAAGCTGGTCCGGCGGCTCAAGCGGCACCCGGACATGGCGGGGCTGCGGGTCGGCCCGCTGCTGCTGGCGGCCAGGGCGTTCCTGGTCGCCGTACGGCGCAACCCGGAGATCAACGCGTCCTGGGACGAGGAGCGCCAGGAGATCGTGCTCAAGCACCGGATCAACCTGGGCGTCGCGGCCGCCACCCCGCGCGGTCTGCTGGTCCCCACGGTCGCCGACGCCGACCGCCGGACCCTGCCCGAACTCGCGGTCGCGCTGGAGGAGTTGACGACCACGGCGCGCGAGGGCCGGACCCCGCCCGCTGCGCTGCGCGGCGGCACGGTGACCCTCACCAACATCGGCGTGTTCGGCATCGACACGGGCACCCCGATCCTCAACCCCGGGGAGTCGGCGATCCTCGCCCTCGGCGCCATCGGCGAACGCCCCTGGGTGCACCGCGGCAAGGTGGTCCCGCGCCAGGTCACCACCCTGGCCCTGTCCTTCGACCACCGGCTCGTCGACGGCGCGCTCGGCTCCCGGGTCCTCGCGGACACCGCGGCCCTGCTGAACGACCCCGAGCTGCTGCTCACCCGTGCCTGACGGGCCGCCGAACCCCCCACCGGAGACCGGAAGCCGAGGAAGAGGAAGACGACGATGCTCGACACACCCCACCCGCCGGCCGCGGCGGCCCCTGCCGCCGACCACGACGCCCCGCCCGCCCGGCTCGGCCTGTGGACCGCCGTCGTCGCGCTCGGCGGGCTGCTGTTCGGCTTCGACACAGGAGTGATCTCGGGTGCCCTGCTCTTCATCCGGACCGACTTCGGGCTCGACTCCTTCGAGGAGGGTGCCGTCATCTCGGCGCTGCTGCTGGGCGCCGCGGTGGGCGCGATGGGCAGCGGGCGGCCCGCCGACCGGTTCGGGCGCAAGAAGGTGCTGGCGGCGATCGCACTGACCTTCACCGTGGGGCTGCTGGCGGCCGTGCTGGCGCACGGCTTCGTGATGCTGCTCGCCGCCCGCGCGGTGCTCGGTCTCGCGGTGGGCGGCGCGTCCACGGTGGTGCCGCTGTATCTCGCCGAGATCGCCCCGCCCCGGCTGCGCGGCCGCCTGGTGACGGCCAACCAGATCCTGCTCACCGTGGGCATCCTGGTGTCGTACCTGATCAACCTCTGGTTCGCGGGCAGCGCCGACTGGCGGGCCATGTTCGCCGTCGGTCTCGTCCCGTCCGTCGCGATGCTGCTGGGGACCCTGGCGATCCCGGAGAGTCCTGAGTGGCTGCGCGGGCGGACCGCTCGCACTCCGGCCGGGTCGCTGAGCGCCCCGGGGACCCGGCCCGCGCTGGTGATCGGGGTGACGTTGGCGGCCGTGCAGCAGTTCGGCGGCATCAACAGCGTCATCTACTACGCGCCGAGCATCATGTCCCGGGCCGGGCTGCCCGCGGCGGACTCGATCACGTACTCGGTGGCGATCGGTGCCGTGAACGTGGCGGCGACCGTCGCCGCCGTGCCGCTGATCGACCGGGCCGGACGGCGGCCGCTGCTGCTGTTCTCGCTCGGCGGCATGGCGCTTGCCCTGGTCGCCCTGGGGGTGGCGCTCGGTCTGCCGTCGGGCCCGGTGACCAACGTGGCGGCGCTCTGCTGCATGGTCGGCTATGTGGCCGCCTTCGCCGTCGGGCTCGGCCCGGTGTTCTGGATCCTGGCGGCGGAGCTGTTCCCGCCCGAGTCCAGGGCGCGCGGCGGGGCGGTGTGCGCGCTGGTGAACTGGACGGCCAATCTCGTGGTCGGGCAGTTGTTCCTGCCGGCCGCCGATCTGGTGGGGGAGAGCCGGGTGTTCTGGTTCTTCGCCGCGGTGTCCGCCGGTGCCGTCGTCTTCGTGGTCCGCAAGGTGCCGGAGACGAAGAACCGCTCACTGGCGGACGTCCAGCGGGACCTGGCGGCGGTGTCATGAGACCTCGCGGGTCGGACGTGTGCCGCGCAGGACCGTGAGGGACACGGAGAAGGGGCTCCCGGGATCGGCATATCCCGGGAGCCCCTTCTCCGTGTCCTCATCGCGGCGGCGGGTCCGCGCCGACCCCGTGCAGCACCAGTTCCCACACCTGGTCGACGTGCTGGCCGGCGACCGCGCGGGGTTCCACCCGGCTGCCCTCGACCAGCCAGGTCAGCAGCAGCGCGGCGGTGTCCGGCGGCACGCCGGGCCGCAGATCGCCGGAGGCGGCCGCGCGCTCCAGCAGGAGCCGCACCCCGTCGGCCCACCCCGGGACCGGCCGCGCGTCCTGTCCCCCGGGCAGGCCGTCCCGCTCCAGCCGGGCCGCGGCGCGGGTGGTCACGTCGTGCTCCAGCAGCCGTATCACGGCGACGGTCAGGCCCGCCAGGGCCTCCAGCGGGGTCCCGGAGGCGCTGACAGCGCCGTGCACCACGGGGGTGACGGCGTCCTGGCCGGCCGCCCGTACCGCTTCGGCGAGTTCCCGTTTGGTGGCGAAATGGAAGGTCAACGCCCCCATGGAGGCGGCTGCCCGCTTACTGATCCGGGAGAGCGAGGCGCCCTCGTACCCCCGGGTGTCGAACTCCACCGCCGCCGCGTGAATCAGGGCGTCGTGCGTTCGTGCGGCTCTCTCCTGCATAGATCGGCTCTCTCTTCCTCCTCAGGTCGAACTCCGACATTGCCCCTGGTGAGGGGGGCGCTGAGGCACGGACTCGCCAAAGTAGTGCAGACTTGGCCCGAAACAAAGCAAACGTTCTTTATGCTTTTGGTGTTCGAGTGGATCGCACCGCGCCGAGGGGGATGGAGTGTCAGCGATTCGAGAGGTACCGGACGTACGAGATGCGCGAGACATGGGGGAGGCACGGAAGGCACAGGATCTCCGGAACAGGCGGGGCGGGCGTGCCGCCGGGTTCGCCGAGTTCACCGGCCGGCTGTTCGAGCATCTGCCCCGCGCGGACCAGCAGCGCTGGGGACAGGTCTATCTGCGCGGCTTGCTCGCCACCCCGGGCAAGAAGTCCGTACGGCGGATGGCCGAGACAGTGACGTCCTCGCTCACCGCCTCCCAGTCGCTCCAGCAGTTCGTGAACGCGAGCCCCTGGGAGTGGGAGGCCACCCGGCGCGAACTCATGGGCTGGGCCGGCGAGCGGTTGGACACCCGCGCCTGGACCCTCGCGCCCGCGGTGCTGCCCAAACGCGGCGCCCACTCGGCGGGGGTGCACCGCCGGTTCGTCCGGGAGCAGGGCCGGACCGTCAACTGCCAGCTGGGCCTTGCCCTCTTCCTGGCCGGCGACGAGGGGCAGGTGCCGGTCGACTGGCGGCTGCACCTGCCGGAGCGATGGACGGCCGACGAGGAGATGCGACGCCGGGCACGCATTCCGGCTCAGGCCTCCCCGCAGGCCCTGTGGGCACAGGCCCTGGACCTGGTCGAGGGCCTGGCCGCACAGCCCGGTGTGGTGCGGGCACCGGTCGTCGCCGATCTGACCACCGTGACCGATGTACGCCCGCTGGTCGAGCGGCTGCACGGGCGGGGCCACGCCTTCGTGCTCGCGGTGAGCGGCCAGCTGCCGCTCACCCCGGAGCCGGTCGCGGACCGTGCCCTCCGGGAGCCCGTGCCCCCGGTCTCCGCCCGACAGCTGCTGCTCCAGGGCGGCACCCGGCACCCGGACGCGGCGGTGACGACGGGATCCGACGGCCGTCTGCGCCGGGTCCAGGTCATCTCCGGCCCGACGGAGATAGCCGGGCTGCGCCCCGGCGGCGGCCGGCTCTCCTCGGCCGGCCGGGTCTTCGCCGAGTGGAACGCCGGCCCACAGCGCCTGGGCCGCGTCTGGCTGACCAACCTGCCCGGGCGCCGGATGGCCGACCTGCTCGCGCTGGCCGAGCTGCACACCGGCACCCTGGCGACGGTCGCCTCCCTGGGCGAGCACTACGGCCTGCTCGACTTCGAGGGCCGCTCGTTCCCGGGCTGGCACCGGCACACGACCTTGGTGTCGGCGGCCCACGCCTATCACCTGCTGTCCCGCCCGACCGCACACCGAGAGGCCGCCTGACGGGAGTGGGGCCCGGGATGTGTCAATCCCCGGGCCTGCGCACCTCGTAGAGGAAACAGCCGTACTCGACGGCCCGGACGTGGACGAGCGCCACGGACGGGTCGTCGAACGCGTTGCGGAAGGCGTCGTCGGTGACGGTGTCGACCAGTCGTCCGCCGAGGATGTGGCCGTCGGCGGAGTAGCGGCGCACGGTCCGGTGCGCGTCGGCGAAGGGGTGGCCCTGGAGGTCCGGTCCCGCGCACTCCTCGGCGTGGACGAAGACGGGGCCCTGTTCGTCGTACGCCCCGGGCCGTGCGTCCGTCCCGGCCGCCCAGCGGCGCAGCGGGGCGTAGGAGACGAGCGCGATCCGCTCGCCCGGCGCACTGCGGCGCAGACAGCACCTCAGGGGCGCCCCGCCCTCCTCGTCCGTGACCGGGGACATCGGGCGGCCGGCGTCGTCGGTCACGCGGAGTTCCTTGAGCGCCTGCGAGTCGATGGGGAGCGCGGTGTAGGTCGTCATGGGACCAGGCTGGCGCTCCCGGCCGGGAAGGACCGGCGGAAATCGGACGCGACCCTCCCAGCCCCAGCGAAACCGCAGGGTATTCCCTCGAACCGTCGGAGACAGTTCGTGGAAGGATGACCGAACCGCCGAACCCACACATAACGAGGAGATGACCGCGTGCCTGGCACAAACCTGACTCGCGAAGAGGCTCAGCAGCGGGCGAAGCTGCTCAGCGTCGAGTCCTACGAGATCGATCTCGACCTCTCCGGCGCGCAGGAGGGCGGTACCTACCGGTCCGTGACCACGGTGCGCTTCGACGTCGCCGAGAACGGCGCCGAGTCCTTCATCGACCTCGTCGCTCCCACGGTCCACGAGGTCACCCTGAACGGGGACGCCCTCGACCCCGCCGAGGTCTTCCAGGACTCCCGGATCGCGCTCCCCGGCCTCCTGGAGGGGCGCAACATCCTGCGGGTCGTCGCCGACGCGGCGTACACCAACACCGGTGAGGGCCTGCACCGCTTCGTCGACCCGGTCGACCAGCAGGCCTACCTGTACACGCAGTTCGAGGTGCCGGACGCCCGCCGGGTCTTCGCCTCCTTCGAGCAGCCCGACCTGAAGGCCACCTTCCAGTTCACCGTGAAGGCGCCGACCGGCTGGACCGTCATCTCCAACTCCCCGACGCCGGAGCCGAAGGACGACGTCTGGGTCTTCGAGCCGACCCCGCGGATCTCGTCGTACATCACGGCCCTGATCGTCGGCCCGTACCACTCCGTGCACAGCGTGTACGAGAAGGACGGCCAGACCGTCCCGCTGGGCATCTACTGCCGCCCCTCGCTCGCCGAACACCTCGACTCGGACGCCATCTTCGAGGTGACCCGGCAGGGCTTCGAGTGGTTCCAGGAGAAGTTCGACTACGCGTACCCGTTCAAGAAGTACGACCAGCTGTTCGTGCCGGAGTTCAACGCGGGCGCGATGGAGAACGCCGGCGCGGTCACCATCCGCGACCAGTACGTCTTCCGCTCCAAGGTGACCGACGCCGCGTACGAGATGCGCGCCGAGACCATCCTGCACGAGCTGGCCCACATGTGGTTCGGCGACCTCGTGACCATGGAGTGGTGGAACGACCTGTGGCTGAACGAGTCGTTCGCCACCTACACCTCCATCGCGTGCCAGGCGTACGCCCCGGACAGCAGGTGGCCGCACTCCTGGACCACGTTCGCCAACTCCATGAAGACGTGGGCGTACCGTCAGGACCAGCTGCCGTCCACGCACCCGATCATGGCCGAGATCCGCGACCTGGACGACGTGCTGGTCAACTTCGACGGCATCACGTACGCCAAGGGCGCGTCCGTCCTCAAGCAGCTCGTCGCCTACGTCGGCATGGACGAGTTCTTCGGCGGGGTGCAGGTGTACTTCAAGCGCCACGCGTACGGCAACACCCGGCTGTCCGACCTGCTGGGCGCGCTGGAGGAGACCTCGGGGCGTGACCTCGGGACCTGGTCGCAGAAGTGGCTCCAGACGGCCGGCATCAACGTCCTGCGCCCGGAGATCGAGACGGACGCGGAGGGTGTCATCACCTCCTTCGCCATCCGCCAGGAGGCCCCGGCGCTGCCGGCCGGAGCCAAGGGCGAGCCGACCCTGCGTCCGCACCGGATCGCGGTCGGCCTGTACGAACTCGACGACGACAGCGGCAAGCTGGTCCGCGACGAGCGGATCGAGCTGGACGTGGACGGCGAGCTGACGGCCGTACCGCAGCTGGTCGGCAAGCGCCGTCCGGCGGTCGTGCTCCTCAACGACGACGACCTGTCGTACGCCAAGGTCCGCCTCGACGAGCAGTCGCTGGCCTTCGTCACCGAGCACCTGGGCGACTTCGAGTCGTCCCTCCCCCGTGCCCTGTGCTGGGCGTCGGCGTGGGACATGACCCGCGACGCCGAACTGGCCACCCGCGACTACCTGTCCCTGGTGCTGTCGGGCATCGGCAAGGAGTCCGACATCGGTGTCGTGCAGTCGCTGCACCGGCAGGTGAAGCTGGCGATCGAGCTGTACGCCGCCCCCTCCGCCCGCGAGGCCCTGCTGACCCGCTGGACCGACGCCACGCTGGCGCACCTGCGGTCGGCGGCCGCGGGCAGCGACCACCAGCTGGCGTGGGCGCGGGCGTTCGCGGCGACCGCCCGTACGCCGGAGCAGCTGGACCTGCTGGAGGGGCTGCTCGACGGGTCCCAGGTCGTCGAGGGCCTGGCTGTCGACACCGAGCTGCGCTGGGCGTTCGTGCAGCGGCTGGCCTCGGTGGGCCGCTACGACGAGTCGGAGATCGCCGCCGAGTACGAGCGGGACAAGACCGCCGCCGGTGAGCGCCACGCGGCGACCGCGCGTGCCTCGCGGCCCACCGAGGAGGCGAAGGCGGAGGCCTGGGCGCAGGTCGTCGAGTCCGACAAGCTGCCCAACGCCGTCCAGGAGGCCGTCATCGGCGGGTTCGTGCAGACCGACCAGCGGGAGCTGCTCGCGCCGTACACGGACAAGTACTTCGAGGTCGTCAAGGACATCTGGGAGTCCCGCTCGCACGAGATCGCCCAGCAGATCGCGGTCGGCCTGTACCCCTCGCTCCAGGTCTCCCAGGAGACCCTGGACAGGACGGACGCCTGGCTGGCCGCGGCGGAGCCGAACGCGGCTCTGCGCCGGCTCGTCTCCGAGTCCCGCGCGGGCGTGGAGCGGGCGCTGAAGGCCCAGGCGGCGGACGCGCAGGCGGAGCAGTAGGGATCGGGACGGTGGGAGGCGGACGGCCTCGGTCAGCCGCCTCCCACGTCCACTGGGTCAGCCGTGTTCAGCGCCGATCGCACAGCAGCCGGGCCGTGTCGAGCATGGTCCGCACGTGCAGTCCTGTCTGCGCGGCCACCGGTACCCACCGCAGGTCGTACGTCTTCTCCAGTTCCTGGCTCCACTCGCGCACCAGGTCGTCGAGGATCTCCACGGTCCGCGGGTCGGTGCGGGCCAGGGCGCGGCTCGCCATCGCCGCCACCCGGAGCGGGATGCGACGCGCGGAGATGCCCCGCGTCGCGAAGTACCCGCGGAACAGGCCGGGTTCCTCCGCGGCCCAGCTCGCCACGATCGACGGGGCCACCCCGAGGAGTTCCCGCGCTGCGTCCCGCAGCGGCGCCAGTTCCTCCGGTACGGCCCCGTCGAGCCGCGTCCCGAGAACGGCGGCCAGCTCCCGGCTCCGGCCCAGCAGCACTTCTCCCAGCCGCGCGGCCGCACGGTCCGGGTCGGTCACGGGTCGCGCGTCGCTCACCGAGGGCACCGCCCAGGCGGGGGTCTCGATCAGGGTGGTCACCGTGCCGTGGCGGCGCGGGTGGAACCAGGTGCTCTCGGCGACGAACCCGCTCGGGTCGCGCTCACCCGCGCCATGACCGTCGGGCAGCACCAGGACGCCGGGCGGGTCGAGCCGCCAGTCGGGGCCGTCGACGGGGTGCCGGTCCACGGGGACGCGCAGCCGCGCCGCCGTCCGGCGGAACGCGTCCGCGACGCCCGGCACGGTGCGCGTCATCATCACGAAGGCGCCGCCGAACTCGATGCCGTGCAGGGTGAACTGGGCGAGGGGCCGCAGCTCGTCGAGGATCCGCACGAGCGTGGCCGACTCCGGGAGCGGCTCCCCGGGAGGCAGCGGCAAAGACTCCGGCTGGCGGGCGAACGCGGGCCGGTAGAAACCGCGGTGACACTCCGTCAGCGAGGGCTCCGGCTCCTCCGGCTGCCAGCCGTGCGCGAGGTGGGCCCCGTCGGGGTCGAGACAGAGCAGGAAGTGCCAGGCACAGCCGAGCCGTTCGAGCAGTTCGGGCCGGCCCGCGAACAGGGCGGCGAGGCGCAGTGCGGAGGCCCCGCCCACCGGTTCGTTGGCGTGTGCACCGGCGACCGCGAGGATGTGCCGGTCGGCGTGTCCGGCGGACAGCAGCCACAGCGGCCGGCCGGCCCGGCTCTGTCCCACCTCCTCCAGGCGGAGCAGGCCGGGGGCGGCGCGGACCAACGCGCGGGCCCTTCGCTCCAGTTCGTCGACTGCCGGATAGAGCGAAGTCCGCACGCCGGTCCTCCGAACGCTGGTGGTCCGATCAAGCACCCTGGGAATTACTGTCCCCAGAGGTCCCTTTCTTGTCCAGCGGGCGCAGCACGGTCTCGGTGGGCACGTGATCCCCTCCTCCTGCGGTCGCGTACCTGGTGGCGGGGGCGCACGCTCAGACGGAGACCATCCCGCCCGTCGCGTTGACGAACGTGCCGGTGATCCCGCCCGCGTGGTCGGAGGCGAGGAACACCGCGGTGGCGGCCACCTCGGCGAGCGTGGGGTTGCGGCGGGTCATGCGCATCCCGGCCAGGTGGTCGACGATGCCCTGGACGGCGGCCGCGTCGATCGCCGGGTTGACCGCGGCGAGCTTCTCGACGGTGAACGTCTCCGGCACCCCGGCCACCCACAGCCCCACCGCCCGGACCCCGCGCGGCCCCAGCTCGATCGCCAGGTTGCGCACGAGGGTGTCGATCGCGCCGTCCGCGGGACCGGTGCCGCCCATCATCGGACTGCCCTGCGCGGAACCGCTGTTGAGGGCGAGGATGACCCCGCTGCCCCGGGCGGCCATCCGGCGTCCCGCGGCGCGGGCGGTGAGGAAGTTGGCGCGCAGGCCGTCGGTGACCGGCCGCATGAAGTCGTCGACGGCCATGTCGGTCAGGGGCGCGCCCTGCACGTCGCCGCGGGTGACCAGGTTGATGGAGATGTCGATGTCGCCGACCGAGTCGGCGTGCGCCTCGACCGCCGTCTCGTCCAGCGCGTCCACGACGGCCACCTCGGCGTTCTTGATGTCGGCGGCCACCGCCTCCAGGGTCTGCCGGGTCCGGCCGACGAGGTGGACCCTCGCACCCTGCTCGGCGAAGGCGCGGGCGACGGCCCCGCCGATGGATCCGCCGGCGCCGTAGACGATCGCGGTCTTGTCGGTGAGCAGCATGGTGAGCTCCTTGGAAGGGGTGCGTATGTGACATCCGTACCGACGCACGAGTCCCCGGACACTCATCGCTCGCCGGGGCGGAGCGTCAGAGCCGCAGCGGCAACCCGAACGCGGGGAAGAGATGCGGCTCGAAGGAAGTGATCTCCGCGATGCGGTCACCGTCCTCCTCGAACCGCAGGACGTCCAGGACCTGCGCACGGAACACGCTGGTCCCGGGCCTGCGGACGTAATTGCCCACGGCGAGCTGCCCGTTGGCGCGGGTGGGCAGGCTGCGCCAGTGGCCGAGGAAGGCCGGGGAGGCGGGGTCGAGGCTGACCCGCACGAAGTCGACGAGCGCGTCCCGGCCGGTGA
Source organism: Streptomyces sp. LS-MS-L19 (assembly GCF_058382285.1). NCBI lineage: Bacteria > Bacillati > Actinomycetota > Actinomycetes > Kitasatosporales > Streptomycetaceae > Streptomyces > Streptomyces sp. LS-MS-L19. The sequence continues at coordinate 3,448,084 of NZ_JBYCLL010000001.1, forward strand.
ACCAGAAGGGGTTCGGCGGCATGGTGAGGACGACGTCCTCGGTGAGCAGTGAGGTCATCGCGTCGAGGTCGAGCCGCTCCACGGCGGCCATGTACCGCTCCAGTACCGCCTGTTGCCGCTGGGTGGGCTCGGCGGACCGCCAGTCGGCGCGGTCCCCGGGCAGGTGCGCGCGCAGGGCCGGCCTGGCCCGCTGCAACGCGCTGTTGACCGAGGCCACGCTCGTCTCCAGGGCCTCGGCGGTCTCGGCGGCGGTCAGCCCGAGGGCGTCCCGCAGGACGAGGACGGCCCGCTGCCGGGCGGGCAGGTGCTGGATAGCGGCCAGCAGGACGAGCTCCAGGGTCTCCCGGGATTCACCGGCCGCCTCCGGCAACTCCCTTTCGGACACGGGCAGTTCTTCGTCCGGGTAGGGCTGCAACCAGGTGATGCGGGCGGGCGGTTCGCCGTCGCCGTGGTGCATGCCCGGCACCGGTTCGTAGCGTTGCGGGCGGCGCGCGGTGCGTCGTAGGAGATCCAGGCAGGCGTTGGTGGCGATCCGGTACAGCCAGGTCCGCGCGCTCGCCCGCCCCTGGAACCCGTCCCGCGCCCGCCAGGCCCGCAGGAACGTCTCCTGCACCAGGTCCTCGGCCTCGTCGTAGGACCCGGTCATGCGGTAGCAGTGCACCTGGATCTCACGGCGGTGCTGCTCGGCCAGGGCGGCGAAGTCGCTCTCGTCGAGTTCCGTCACGGGGGCGGGTGTGACGGAACCGCTCGGTTCCGCGGCCGCGGCGGGCGGGAGGGGATCACGCGGCTCCGCGGCGGTGTCCCGTGCCATGCGGGCGACGCGCTTCAACTGGGCTACGGAGGAGGCCAGTTCGGTCACGTGGGCATAGAGGGCCTCGGGGGGCTGCGGGACCAGTTGCCCGGCCCGGCGCCCGACCTCGTCGATGAGCCCCTGCGCGGTGAGGGCCTCGGGTTGGCGCCGTGCCCGGTACGCCTTCTGCCGGCAGGCGGCGGAGCAGTAGACGGAGCCGCGTCCGGTGCGACCGGCTCGCGCGGCGAGCGGCTTGTCGCACACCGGGCAGACCTCTGCGGCCACATGCGCCTCCGGGAGTTGCGTAACGCGGGACCGGTGTGACGTTACAACGCCCTCGACATGTCCCGCAGCGCCTCCGGCGTCCCCCTCCTCCCGGGGGACCCGAACGACCGGCCGGTGGCGGGCGGCCGTACCCCCGGCTGTGCCGCCACCGGCCGTACGCCCAGCTGTCCCGCCACCGTCGCCCCGAACGCCAGCGCCATGCCCGCCAGTTGGACCGGCGTCAGGGACTGGCCGAGCGCCGCCCAGCCGAGCACCGCGGCGGTCAGCGGGGAGAGGGGGCCGAGGAAGGTGACCTGGGTGGCGGTGAGGCGGCCGATGCCGCGGAACCAGAGCCAGTAGGCGACGGCGGTGTTCGCCAGCGCGAGGTAGAGGTAGCCGCCGACCGCGCGGCCGTCGAGCGCGGGCGGGGCGCCCTCGACGAGGAGGGCGAGCGGCGCGATGAGCAGGCCGCCCGCGGTGAGCTGCCACGCGGTGAGGGCGAGCGGGCCCACTCCGTCGGGGCGGCCCCAGCGCTTGGTCAGCACGGTGCCCGCGGACATCGAGGCGGAGGAGGCGAAGGCCGCCGCGACACCGACCGCGTCGAGGGCGCCGGCCGCCTTGAGGACGACCAGGCTGACCCCGAACGCGGCGACGAGACCGGTGAGCACGCTCCGCGTGGTGGGCCGCTGCCCCAGCAGCAGCGCGGACAGCCCGACGACGATCAGCGGCCCGACCGACCCGACGACCGCGGCCATCCCGCCCGGCAGCCGGTACGCCGACAGGAACAGCAACGGGAAGAAGGCCCCGATGTTCAGCGCGCCGAGCACCGCCGCCTTCCCCCACCACACCCCGCGCGGCAGCACCCGGGCGAGGGCGAGCAGCACGAGACCGGCGGGCAGGGCGCGCATCATCCCGGTGAACAGGGGCCGGTCGGGCGGCAGGAACTCGGTGGTGACGGCGTAGGTGGTGCCCCAGGAGACGGGGGCGAGGGCGGTGAGGAGGACGGTGGAGGCGCGGTTCATGAGCTGTGCCTTCCGGGTGAGAGCGGCCACGAGACCCTACTTAGCTCGATGGCAAGTAGCTTACTCCTGAGCTACTTTTCCGCAAGCCACTTTCTTGCGGGCGACCGAGACCCCGCGGATACTCGGCACATGACTGCACAGCGCAAGGACGCCGTCGACGCGATCATCGACCAGTGGGCGGCCGTGCGGCCCGACCTCGACACCAAGGCCATGGAGGTCTTCGGGCGGATCTACCGCCTCGGCCGCGCGATGGGCGACCGCGTGGAGAAGGCGTACGCCCCCTACGGCATCTCGCGCGGCGAGTTCGACGTCCTCGCCACCCTCCGCCGGGCCGGCGAGCCGTACACCCTCTCGCCCCGCCAGCTCTCCTCGACGCTGATGCTCACCACGGGCGGCATGACGGGCCGCCTCGACAAGCTGGAACGCGCCGCCCTGCTCCGCCGCTCCCCCGACCCCCATGACCGCCGCGGCCTCCAGGTCACCCTGACCGACAAGGGCCTGTCCGTCATCGACGAGGCGGTCGAAGCGGGCCTGACCGTCCAGACCCAGGCCCTCGCCACCCTCACCGAGGACCGGGCCACCCAACTGGCGGACCTGCTGCGGGAGTTGCTGGAGGGGACGCAGAGCGCGCCGGAGTGAGCGCGGTTCCCGCAGGCGCACGGCGACGAAGGCGTTCCGTCCACCCCGCCGTCACCGCATCATGGCGGCGTGCGCATCACACCGGCAGAGGCCGCGATCATCGGTACGTCGCTGGGTGCGACGGCCACCCTCAGCGCCGCCTGGCTCACCCAGCGCGCCACCTCCAGGCGCGAGCGGGAGCGGCGGCTGTGGGACCGCAGGGTGGCCACGTACGACGACCTGATGAGCACCGTGCACACCTATGCGCAGCTGCGGGCCCACACCCGGCGCTCCTACGAGCTCCCGGAACTGGAGGGGGTCCGCAGCGAGGCCCTGCACTCCGCGGCCGCGCTGGCGGCCCGGATCGAGCTCTACAGTTCCGAGCGGCTGCGCGAGGCCTGCGAGAGGTCGTTCGACGGCGTGCAGCGGTGGCTGCTGGCCTGGGAGGAGTGGCACGAGCAGGGCCCCGCGATCCGGCTCCCCAGCCAGGCGGACGGCCTGTGGAAGAAGTTCACCAAACGCGTCGAGGAGGCGGAGAAGGCCGACAGCGAACTCCTCGAACTGCTCCTGGCCGACGTGCACGGAGCGCGGCGCACACCATGGAGGCACCGGAGGGGCCGTCTCCTCGGAAAGAAGGCGTCGCGGAAACCTGACCACGATTAACGCTCTTCGTTCCGGGTGAGACTTCTGGAACGCGCGGCGGAACAGACGGGGGGCCGGACATGGCGCGGAACGAGCATTTGATCGAGTTATACCTCGCGGGACAACGCATCGCGTCCGGCCTGCGGATCGCCCGGCCCTTCGCGCTGACCACCGCGCACGCCCTCGGACAGGACGTCCTCTCGGCCAAGCCGCTGCTGCATCTGCGCGACGGCACCCCCGCGCAGATCGTCTGGGGCAACACCCCGTCGGACCTGGCCCTGCTCCGACTCGAACTGAACGGCACCACGGGCCCGTTGGCGACGACCGCCTACGGCGAGGCGCAGCAGGGACAGGCCTGGCGGGCGACCGTCTCCGTCGACCCCAAGCCCCTGACGGGCAGCGTCGTCGAGCCCGACGCCGTCTACCACGACGGGCCCCACCTCAAGGTGACGGCCCTGCGGCTGCGCTGCGAGCGCGTCCTGCGCGACCCGGAGGCGTACGCGGGCAGCCCCATCGAGGAGACCCGCCAGGACCCGCCCGTCGTCCTCGGCCTGCTGGTGAAGCCCCGGGACACACCTCCCCGGGAGAGCGACGAGGCCTTCGCCATCTCCGTCGCGGAGGCACTCCGGCTTTTCGACGACGTCACGGGCGGCCGGAAAGCGGAGAAACGCACCCGGGCCCACCAGGTGCTGCACGACCGCGGTTACGGAAGCGTGCGCCCACGCTGGACGAGGACCGACCCGAACCGGCGTACGAAGCGTCCGCCAGAAGGAAACTGATCCATGAACGACATCAGTGACCTCGACGAAGCGATATCGGTCGCCGAGGAAAAGGCGGAAAGGGACGACGACAGCGCGACCGCGCAGGCCACCGCCCGCGAGGCCGAGGCGGCGCTCATCGGCTACGTCGACCGCCTGCGCAGCGGACAGGCCGTGTGGGAGGAGGAGCCGGAGCGGATCGCCCGGTACGCCCACCTCGTCGAACTGCTGCTGGCGCTCGGCCTCGACAAGGCCGCGGCGGACCTGACCGACACGACCCTGCGCGCCATGCGGCTCTCCGAGATCGACCAGGTGGTCTACCGGGAGCCGGAACTCTGGAACCACCTCGGCTCCCTGCTCGCCGAACAGGGCGACCTGGTGCGGGCCATGGCCGTACTGGACTGCGCGCTCACCCGCGCACACGAGTACGAGACCTACGAGGTCCCGGCCATCCTCGCCAACCTGAGCGTGGTGAGCCTTCAGCTCGGCGACCCCGACGCGGCCGGCATCTGGGCCAACAAGGCGCTCGACTCGCTCAAGTACGAACAGGACAAGGACCTGGAGACCCGGCTGACCGCCGACCGGGTCCGCCTCGACCTCGCCAGGGCCTCCGGCGACGAGCAGGACCTCCAGAACGCGGTGGAGAGCTTCGACCAGTCGGTGGCGCGGTTCGTCGAGAGCGAGGGCGGCGACCACGCCCGGGCCCTCGGTGCCCGCGTCGCCCTGGCCGCGGCCCGCCACGACGCGGACCCGAGCCTCGAGAACCTCGCCCAGCTGGAACTCCTCCACGTCACCGCGCAGGTGACGCTCGGTCTGGAGCACCGCGAGACGATCATCGCCCAAGCCACCCTGGCCGCCACGGAGTTCGCCGCGGCCGGTGGCTGGGAGGGCCGGGCCAACGAGCGCACGGAAGCCGCCGTGCAGGCCTTCCTCACCGCCGCCACCCGTGCCGTCGCCTCCCCCGACCTCGGCCAGGAGCATCCCCAGACGCACATCCTCCAGGACGAACTCGCGGACATGCGGGCGGCCATCACCCCGGACGACAAACTCCCGTACCACATCCAGAAGGTGTACAAGCCCCACCAGAACACCGAGCGCAACGACGCGAAACGCCGGGCGCTGGAGGAGGAGACGGGCATCATCCGGCTCATCGCCCACGCCGGCGCCTCCTACTTCCTGGAGGAGACACGGCTCTTCTACGGCCGGGTCAAGGACGCACTGGAGCGCGGGGTCCGTTTCAACGTCGTCATCAGCAGCCCCTGGAACAGCCTCGCCGCCTTCATGCCGCACGACGCCGGTGCCGAGCCGGGCAACTACCAGAACATCGTGGAGCTGGTGGAGAGCAGCCCGTCGTACAACAACACCTTCCTGCCCGTGGTCGAGTCGTACAAGCTGCTCAAGTCGATGTACCCGGATCTGATCGAGCTGCGGATCACCTCGCTGGACGTCAGCGGGTCCACGCTGCTCACCTCGAACGTCGGCTTCTTCGAGCCGTACATCACGTCGAATCCGCAGCGCCGGACGCGACGGGGGATGAGCGTGTTCGAGGTGGAGTTCCGCAAGGACAGCCGGTACTACGCCGACAGTCTGGAGGAGTTCCGGGCGCAGTGGGAACTGTCCAGCACCTGGGCCGAGTTCGAGGCCAACCAGGAGCAGCACAAGGCCGCGCTGCGCTCGGAGATGGGGGCGCTCGCCTCCGTGCGGATGCGGGCGAGTGTCAGGAGGGGAGAAGTGCCCCGTCCCTGACCTTGTTCAGCACGTCCACCGATCCCACGAACAGGGGCGTGGGCAGGGCGTCCAGCGGCCAGAACTCCCAGCGTTCGCACCGGTCGGGTTCCCGCACCCGGATGTCACCCGTGTAGTCGGGGATCTCGACGCCGACCTGCATGTGGTGGTTGGCCGCCGGGTCCGGGTCGGTGACGCACACGACCCGGGCGTCCCGGGCACGCACGCCGGTCTCCTCCTCCAGCTCCCGGCAGGCGGCACCGGTCAGCGTCTCACCGACCTCCAGGTGCCCCCCGGGCAGCCCCCAGCTCCCGGCCCCGAAGGTGTTGGCCCGCAGCCCCAGCAGCACACGCTCGCCGGAGCGGACGATGGCCTGAACTCCCACGCGTACGTGTGCCGTCGTCATGACTGCCCTTTCGGTTCCAGCGGATAGGTTCCGACGAAATTGGCGGCGTTGCGGAACGGCTGCACCAGACCGGCGGGGCCAGTCGCGTCGTCCCGCACCAGGTCGAAGAAGTCGCCGAGCCGCCGTTCCTCGCCCGCCTCGATGACGACGACCTGGCAGTCCGGGTCGATGAAGAAGTAGGTGCCGGCCCGGTCGGCGTTCCGGTAGACCCGGAGGGTGACATCGCGTTCGTCGGCGGCCTCCTGGCAGCGAGCCACCACCTCTTCGAACCGGTCGTCATCGAGGGAGAGCCAACTGGCGTTGTCCGCACCGTAGTTGGTCTCGGACATCTGGTAGACCTTCCACACGTCCGGGAGGCAGGCCTTTTCGATGAGATCCAGCACACGGGGGGCTCCGGCGACATTGCGCCGGGTGACGACGGTCCCCAGTTTCACTTTGACCTGCTGGTGGTTCTTCCGGACTTCCTTCAGCAGGCCGAGCACTCTTTCCCTGTGCGGCGCGACTCCCTTGCGGAGTTCCCGGTGTTCCTTCTCGTCCGCCGAGTCCACCGGCAGGGCGATCCACGACAGCCCCGGCAGGACGCGCTCCATGAGCTTCAGCGGGGCGAGTCCGTTCGTGCTCAGCACCACCCGGGGAGGGGCTCCGCCGTCCGGGTGCGTGCCGCTCAACTCCTGGACGAGGTCCCCGAGATACGGCAGCAGGGTGGGCTCGCCCCCCGAGATCACCACTCCCTGCACCCCCTCCTGCCGCAGCGTGCCGGCGATCCGGAGTGCCTCCGCACGCCGCATGGTGGGCATTTCGTGGCGTGGTCCGAAGCAAAAAGGGCAGCTCAGATTGCATCTGCCGATCGGACGAAGATCCACGTACGGGGGGAGCACGCGCTGAATCTACAGCGCGCCGAAGCAGCCCGCCGCCGGACGCTCAAAGTGTCACCCGAGTGGTGACCATTCCGTAGCCGACCGCGGACTCTCTTCGAGCCGCTCCCTTTCGAACACTGCCCCGGGGACGAGAAGGTCACACTCCCCCACGCGCCGGCGTCCGCGTCAGCCGATGTGAGCCGTGAGGGCTACCCGCCCCGGCCCCCTGACCCGGGCCCGGACACGCCGAAGGCGCCGGCCTCGCCCCCGTGCGGCTGACGCGCGTACGGGTGGCGGGGTCGGCGCCCCGGGAAAGCTGGGTCAGGCCTTCGAGCCGGCCTTGGCCTCGGCCTCGGCGGGCCTCGTCCTGATGTTGCGGCTCGTCACCCGGTGCTCTTCCTTGGACTTGTCCAGGACCATCACCAGACCGGCGATGACCCCGAACAGCACGAGCGGGGCCACCACGAAGAGGCCCAGCGTCTCGATGACGCTCAGACCCGTGCCCGGGTCGTCGCCGTCGTCGCGGGTCAGCGCCGAGGCGGGGACCGACATGAGCAGCATCATCAGCGTCGTACCGGCAGCCAGGGCGCCGGCGCGCAGGGCGTTCTTCTTGTCCACGGGGCCAAAAGTACCGAACGTCGGATCACGCCGCGCGTCCGGGGGTGTGTTAGAGCGCCCCGCACTGCACCCGCCCAGGAGCGTGGGTCGTCCTACGGCGCCCGCAGCACCTCCACCAACGCGTGCAACCGAGCCGACGCCGCCAGGTCCTCCAGCGTCACCGCCCGCCCCTCCCCGTCGGCGATCGGCAGCCGCCAGTTCGGATACTGGTCCCACGTCCCTGGCAGGTTCTGCGGCCTCCGGTCCCCCACCGTGTCCGGCAGCCAGACGCCCACCATCCGGGCCGGGGTGTGCAGCAGGAACCGGTGGACGGCCTGGATCTGGGCCTCCTCCGAGGAGGGGTCGGCGCCGCCGCCCGTGCCGTGCAGCAGACCGAGACGGGCCAGCAGCTCCAGCCACTCGCCCGTGTCCGCGGCGGCCTCCGCCCGCTCCTCCTCCAGCGGCCGCGTCAGCAGCCCCAGGCCGTCCCGGAGTTCCACGTGCTCCCCGGTGAGCCGGGACGCGGTGGGCGGCAGGTCGTGCGTGGTCGCGGTGGCGAGGCAGTCCGCCCGCCACCGCTCCGGCGGCAGCGGACGCCCGTCCCCCTCCCAGTCCCGCTCGAACCACAGCACCGACGTCCCCAGCACCCCCCGCTCGCGCAGCACCTCCCGCACCCCGGGCTCCACGGTCCCGAGGTCCTCCCCGATCACCAGCGCCCCGGCCCGCGAGGCCTCCAGGACGAGCACGGCGAGCATGGCCTCCGCGTCGTAGCGGACATATGTCCCCTCGGTGGGCGGATGCCCCTGCGGGACCCACCACAGCCGGAACAGGCCCATGACGTGGTCGATGCGCAGCGCGCCGGCGTACCGGAACAGGGCCCGCAGCAGTTGCCGGTACGGCGCGTAGCCGGACTCCGCCAGCCGGTCCGGGCGCCACGGGGGCAGCCCCCAGTCCTGCCCGCGGGCGTTGAAGGCGTCCGGAGGCGCTCCTACGGACATCCCGGCGGCGAAGTACGCCTGCTGGGCCCAGGCGTCCGCGCCCTCGGGGTGCACGCCCACCGCGAGGTCGTGGACGAGGCCCACCGGCATCCCCGCCTCCCGCGCGGCCCGCTGGGCGGCGGTGAGCTGGCTCTCGGTGAGCCAGGCGAGGCGGGAGAAGAAGTCGACGCGGTCCATCAGCTCACCGCGGGCGCGGGCGGTCTCGGCGGACCGCGGGTCCCGGAGACCGGCAGGCCAGCCGCGCCAGTCGGAGCCGTGCGCCTCCGCCAGCGCACACCAGGTCGCGTGGTCCTCCAGTGCCTGCCCGCCCTCGGCGAGATAGTCGGCGTAGGCGGAGCGCCGGCCGGGCCCGAGCGGGACCTCGCGGACGAGTTCGAGCGCCTCCCGCTTGAGCTCCCACACCGCGTCCCGGTCGATCAGCGCGCCCTTCTCCAGCACCGCTTCCCGCAGCCGCTCGGCCCGCTCCCGCAGGGCCCCGAGCCGGTCGGCGTCGGCGACATGGGCGTACTCGGGGATGTCCTCGATCCGCAGGTGCACCGGGTCGGGGAAGCGCCGCGAGGAGGGCCGGTAGGGGGAGGGGTCGGTGGGGGCGCCGGGCACGGCCGCGTGCAGCGGGTTGACCTGCACGAAGCCGGCGCCCAGGGCGCGTCCCGCCCAGGAGGTCAGTTCGGCGAGGTCGCCGAGGTCGCCCATGCCCCAGGAGCGGTGCGAGAGCAGGGAGTAGAGCTGGACGAGGAGGCCGTACGACCGTCCCGGCGCCGCGGGCAGCCGCGGCGGGGCCACGATCAGGTGGGCGTCGGCGGTGCGGCCGTCGGGCGCGGTGGCGGTCAACCGGTGGATGCCGGGCGGGAGTTGTTCGGCGGCGGTGTGCGTCTCGCCCTGTTCGGTCAGGATGCGCAGCCGGGTGCCCGCGGGCAGGTCGGCCACGAACGCGGGCGGGCTGCCGCTCCAGCACACCACCGTCGGCGGCAGCAGACGCGCGCGCAGCTCACGCTCCCGGGCCGCGAGGGCCCCGGCCGGGTCGCCCGCGTCGACGCCCAGCGCGGCCAGGGCCAGCGTGACGGCGGTGGCGGAGGCGGCGACCGTACGGTCCGGGGAGGGCTGGTAGGAGGTGGCGATGCCGTAGGACTCGGCGAGCCGGGTCAGCTCCGGACCGGGGGGCGCCGCCATCTAGGGCTCCAGGTGGGCGTAGGACCCGCCGGTCGGGAAGGCCTCCGCGTACGCGTCGGACTCGCTGGTCAGGTGGGCCGCGTCGGCGAGGGGCGGTTCGCTGGTGAGGGGCTCGGCGTCGGGCAGGGGTGGTTCGCTGGTGAGGGGGGTCTCGGTGCAGGCGCCCTCGGCGCTGAAGACACAGAAGTGGTCAGCGGGCGCCTCGGGTTTGGACAGGGCCGAGAGCAGGAGCTGTGCCGATGCGGCCACGGGGGCCTCCTTGTCGAGTACGACGACGGGGGTTACCGCAGCCCTACCCAGTGGACGCGGCGGCAGACGTGCGGGAGGGGAGAACGTGCTGTTCGTCATGTTCCGCGGGCTCTTCGTTGATCACTATTCACTCAGTACATGTACGTGATGCATACTGATCGCCATGAGCACCCGTCACATCCTGCTGGGGCTGCTCGCCGGTGGGCCGAGCCATGGCTACGACCTCAAGCGACGCCACGACGACCGTTTCCCGGAGGCCCGTCCGCTCGCCTACGGGCAGGTCTACACGACCCTGCAACGCCTGGTGCGGGACGGTCTCGCCGAGGTCGACGGCACCGACTCGGACGGCGGCCCGGAGCGCACGAAGTACCGCGCGACCGAAGAGGGGGCGCGCGAGCTGGCGGACTGGGCCGGCCGGATCGCTCCGCCCGCGCCCTTCGTGACGAACGAGATCTTCGCCAAGGTCGTCGTCTCGATCCTGGCCGGCGGCGACCCGGACGCCTATCTCAGGGCCCAGCGCGCCGCCCACATGGCGCGCATGCGGGAGCTCACCGCGGTCAAGACCGCCCCGGGGGCCGACCTCGCGACCGTGCTCTCGGCGGACTACGCCCTCAACCACCTCGACGCCGACCTCCGCTGGATGACCACCACGGCGGCCCGGCTCACCACTTTGACGGCCGAGGTCGCCTCGGCATGAGCGACAAGGGGAACACTTCGGTGCCACTTCTCGAAGGGCGCGATCTCGGCAAGACGTACGGCAGGACGGACGCCCTGCGGGGTGCCTCCCTGCGCCTGGACGCCGGCGAGATCCTCGCCGTGACCGGCACCAGCGGCAGCGGGAAGTCGACGCTGCTGCACTGCCTGGCCGGGATCGTCCGCCCCGACACCGGTTCGGTGTCCTACGGCGGGGAGCGTCTCGACCGGCTGCCCGAACAGCGGCTGAGCGAGCTGCGCCGTACCGAGTTCGGCGTGGTCTTCCAGTTCGGCCAGCTGATCCCGGAGCTGACCGCGCTCGACAACGTGGCGCTGCCGCTGCTGCTCGCCGGTACCTCCCGCGCGGAGGCCCACGTCCGGGCCGGTGAGTGGCTGGAGCGGTTCGGCGTGCGCGGCCAGTCCGCGCTGCGTCCCGGCGAGATGAGCGGCGGCCAGGCCCAGCGGACCGCGCTGGCCCGGGCCCTGGTGACCGGGCCCGAGGTCGTCTTCGCCGACGAACCCACCGGCGCGCTGGACTCCCTGGCGAGCGAACAGGTCATGACCGCCCTGGTCCACACGGCCCGCGAGTCCGGTACGGCGGTGCTGCTGATCACCCATGACGCCCAGGTGGCGGCCTATGCGGACCGCGAGGTGCGGATCGCCGACGGGGCCGTGGTCCCGACGGGGGTGACGGCATGACGAGGGCCCACGGCGGTTCCCTGACCGCCGACCTGCGCATGGCCTGGCTGCTCACCCGCGGTTCCGACCGGCGGGAGTGGTGGCGGGTCGGGCTCACGGCGGTCGGGGCGGCGCTGGCGACCGGCATCGGGATGGCCGTCGTGGCGCTGAACTCGCTGGACGGGTACTACTCCGTGCCGTTCGGGGCCGGGCTGCTCGACTCCGCGAGCGACCGGCGCAACGCGAGCGCCGTGGCCGTGCTGCTGCTGATCCCGGTGCTCGGCTTCCTCGGGCAGTGCGCGCGGATCGGCGCGGTGCACCGGGACCGGCGACTGGCCGCGCTGCGGCTCGCGGGGGCCGGTCCCTGGCAGGTGCGGCGGATCGCGGCGCTGGAGTCGGGGCCGGCCTGTCTGGCGGGCTCGGTGGCGGCCGCGGCCGTGTTCGGCACGCTGCTGCTGCTCCTGTGGGAGCATCCCGCCCCTGCCATCTGGGCCGGTGTCGTGGTGGTGCCCGTGGTCGTGTCGGTGCTGGGCGCGGCCGTGAGCATGCTGTCGCTGTGGCGGGTGGTGGCCTCTCCTTTGGGCTGGGTACGACGGGTCCGGCCGACGTGGGGTCCGGGGCGGGCCCTGCGGGTGGGGATCGTGCTGCTCGGGGTCATGGCGCTGGGCGTGAGCGTGTCGTCGTTCGTGGGCGGTCCCGTCGACATCGCCCTCGGCCCGCCGGCGGTGTTCGCGGCCGTCCTGGTCGTCGGGCTCGCGACGGTGTCGCTGACCGGGACGGCGGCCCGGCGACTGGGCGGGGCCCTGGCCGCCCGCGCCCAGAGCCCGGCGGTGCTGATCGCGGCGGAACGGCTGCGGGACGACCCGTGGGCGGCGGCCCGTACCCACGCCTCGGTACTGCTGGTCACGGTCGTCGGAGCGGGCTTCGTGGGCGTGCGGCAGGTGCTGCTCACCACCCTGCACACCATGCGCCGGGAGGGCACGCTGGGAGCGGACATGGACTACTACACGACCGGCATCGACCTGACGGGCGCCGCGATCCTCGTCGCCCTCGCGCTGGTCCTGAGCGGACTCGCCGTCGGCACCGCGGAGTCCCTGGCCGCCCGGCGCCGGGGCCTGGCGGCCCAGGTCGCCGCCGGGGTGCCGTACCGGGTGCTGGCGAGGGCGCTGCTCCTGGAGACCGCGCTGCCACTGGCCCCCGCCGTACTGCTCGCCGGCGCGGGCGGCATGGGGATCAGCGTCTGGTACACCTCGCTGGCCTCGCGCAACACCCCCACCGAGGTGCCGTACGCCGCCCTCCTGGTCCCCCTCGTGATCTACGCGGCCTGTCTGCTGGCCGCCGCGACCTCACTGCCGCTGCTGCGCCGCTCGGTCCGGCCGGCGGAGCTGCGGTACGCGTGAGGGCGTGAAAGCGTCCGGTCCCGGAGGTACGGGGGGCCTCCGGGGCCGGATCCCCGCCGCGTGCGCGCGTCGCGTGTGCGAGCCGCGTGCGGCAACACAAAGGCCCGGATCGTGGTCAGGCTGAGATGCCGTCGATCCGGGCCATGGCGTCCTCCGCGCCGTACGGCTGCAAGTAGGGCAGCCAGCGCGGGTCCCTATGCCCGGTGCCGATGATGCGCCAGGCCAGACCGGTGGGTGGAGCGGGTTTGTGGCGCAGCCGCCAGCCGATCTCGAACAGGTGCCGGTCGGCCTTCACATGGTTGCAGCGGCGGCAGGACGCCACCACGTTGTCCCAGACGTGCTTGCCCCCGCGGCTGCGCGGGATGACGTGGTCGACGCTGGTTGCGACGCCACCGCAGTACATGCACCGGCCCCCGTCGCGCGCGAAGAGCGCTCTGCGGGTGAGAGGCACGGGACCTCGGTAAGGAACCCTGACGAACCTTTTGAGCCGGACCACGCTGGGTGCGGGGACTGTGACGGTCGCGCTGTGCATGAAGGCGCCGGATTCCTCCAGGGAGACCGCTTTGTTCTCCAGGACGAGGACGAGCGCGCGGCGGAGCGGTACGACGCCGAGGGGCTCGTACGACGCGTTGAGGACCAGGACATGCGGCACGGATGCCTCCTTGGGCGTCGGCGGCGCGTGGCTCGCGCCGGGACGATCTGAGGTCAGTCTCCCCTCTTGGCCGGGAGAAACGCCACCATGTCCCGGTAACGGGCTGGGAGTGTTTTCGACCACACCTTTCTTCATCCCCAGGTGAGGCCGGTCTCTCCCCCGGACATTGCAACGATCCCCACACGATGCACCGTTAGTGTGGTTGGTCTGCCGTACCGGTGACCTTTTCGTGACCTTGACCGCCCTGTCGGACGGCAGACGCAGCACCTGGAGGTACCTGCCGTGTCCTTGTCCGCCGTCCTACTGGCCGCGAGTCCGTCGCCGTCGCCGTCCCCCTCGGACACCTCGACGCCGGCCGTGCCGAGTCTCCAGGACGCCCAGGAAAGCGCCACGAACGCGGCCAGCTGGGTCGAGCAGAACTGGTCGACCTGGCTGGCGATCAGCCTGCGCGTCCTGCTGATCCTGGTGATCGCCGGGGTGCTGAGAATGGTCGTACGGCGGGCCATCACCAAGCTGATAGACCGGATGAACCGCACCGCGCAGGCGGTCGACGGCACCGCGATCGGCGGCCTGCTGGTCAACAACGAGCGGCGCAGGCAGCGCTCGCAGGCGATCGGCTCGGTGCTGCGCTCGGTGGCGAGCTTCATCATCATGGGCACGGCCGCCCTGATGGTCCTGGGCGCCTTCGAGATCAACCTGGCTCCGCTGCTGGCGTCGGCCGGTGTCGCGGGTGTGGCGATCGGTTTCGGCGCCCGCAACCTGGTCACGGACTTCCTCTCCGGGGTCTTCATGATCCTGGAGGACCAATACGGCGTCGGCGACAGCATCGACGCGGGCGTGGCCTCCGGCGAGGTCATCGAGGTCGGCCTCAGGGTGACCAAGCTGCGCGGCGACCAGGGCGAGATCTGGTACGTCCGCAACGGCGAGGTCAAGCGGATCGGCAACCTCTCCCAGGGCTGGGCGACGGCCGGCGTGGACGTGACCCTGCGGGCCTCCGAGGACCTCGACAAGGTGAAGCGGGTGCTGGGCGAGGTCGCCGAGAAGATGAGCAAGGAGGAGCCCTGGAACGAGCTCCTGTGGGGCCCGATCGAGGTGCTCGGCCTGGACAGCGTCCTGCTGGACTCCATGGTCGTGCGGGTCTCCGCCAAGACGATGCCGGGCAAGTCCCTCACGGTCGAGCGCGAGCTGCGCTGGCGCATCAAGCACGCCTTCGACGCGGCGGACATCCGCATCGTCGGCGGTGCGACGGTCCCCGCCGAGGAGGAGCCCGCCGACCCGACCGCCGCGGTGGCGGCCCCGTCCGTCTTCTCCAACTCCGAGTCCCCCCAGTCGGCGGCGGCCTCCCCGCTGGCCTCGGCCCCGGCCCAGCGTCCGGCGGCGAAGTAGGCCGAACTCTCACCGTCTTCACGTGAAGCGCGCATTCCCTCCACACGCATGATCATCTAGCGTCGCCCGCAGACGGGCCCTTGTTCTGGAGCGCAACGCCCAGGGGCCCGTTTCGAATGTGGGGAAACACATGAGAAAGCTCGCCATAGGCATCGCCGCGTCCGGTGCCCTGGCCCTGACCGGTCTGGTGGCCCCGGCCGCCTCGGCCGCCACCACCCCGAACCTCGTCTTCTCCGACGTCACCGTGAACAACGGGAAGGCGGTCACCGTCGGGACGACCGCCACCGTGAAGGTGCCGGTGACGTACACCCTGACCCGCCCCTCCGACCTGACGGTCGACTACAAGACCACCTTCGCCGGCGTCCTGCTCTACCGGGGCACGCTGAGCAGGATGGCGAACGAGATCGACCCCGAGGCCGTGCCCACCTGCACCGCGACCGCGACGACGGACACCACCGTCACCGAGTCGTGCAAGGAGATCCTGGCGATCGACCCCGGGGCCTCCCTGTACTCGGCCTCGGACGCCACCGCCTGGAAGGCGGCCGGCCTCTACAGCACGATCGACCAGGACGACGACGACTCGGACGGTCACATCAGCCTCGGCTACGACTACGACGCCTGGGGCCCCCTCGGCAGCGGCGTCCGGATCAAGCGCGCGGCGAAGCTCACCGCCGACGCGGCGCCCGAGCCGGTGAAGAAGGGGGCGACCCTCACGGTCACCGGCAAGCTCACCCGGGCCGACTGGGACAGCGGGAGGTACACCGGTTACGTCTCCCAGAAGGCCACCCTCCAGTTCCGCGCCAAGGGGGCGAGCGGCTACACCACCGTCAAGACGGTGACCTCCGGGACCGGCGGCGTCCTGAGGACGACCACGAAGGCCACCAAGGACGGTTACTACCGTTACGTCTTCGCGGGGACGACCACCACAGGCTCGGCGACGGCCGCGGGCGACTACGTGGACGTGCGGTAGCCACCGCCGCCCCTCCCCGCTCACTCTCAGCACCCCCCGCAGGTAACGACTCCGTTTCCTGCGGGGGTTCTTTGTTCAACCCCTCTTGACTCCCTGGTGGTCCATACCTATGTTCCCTACATCAGATAGGAAACCTTCCTAACAGTCTTCTTTCTCTAGAGTCGTCTTTTCCCTGTAGTCACGGAGAGGGGCACCCATGGCAGGCACACCACGCACACTGCGCGCCATGAACGACCGTGCCGCGCTCGACCTCCTGCTGGAGCACGGCCCCCTCTCCCGCACCCGGATCGGCAAGCTCACCGGCCTGTCCAAGCCGACCGCGTCCCAGCTCCTGGCCCGCCTGGAGGCGTCGGGGCTCGTCCTCGCCACCGGTACCAGCGAGGGCAGGCCGGGGCCCAACGCCCAGCTGTACGAGGTCGACCCGACCGCCGCGTACGCCGCCGGGCTCGACGTCACCCCCGAGCGCATCCTCGCCGCGGTCGCCGACATCACCGGCCGCACCGTGGGCTCCTACGAGCTCCCGACCCCGGGACGGCGGCCCACCCAGCCCGTCGTCCGGCAGGTCACCGACGCCCTCGACGGCGCGGTGAAGGCGGCCGGGCTCGCCCGCGGCGACGTCCACCGGCTCGTCATCGGCACCCCCGGCGCCTTCGACCCCAACACCGGCCGACTGCGCTACGCCTCCCACCTCCCCGGCTGGCACACCCCGGCCCTGCTCGACGAACTCGCCGCCGTCCTGCCGATGCCGGTCGAGTACGAGAACGACGTCAACCTCGTCGCCGTGGCCGAACAGCGGCTCGGGGCGGCCCGCGGACACGAGGACTTCGTGCTGCTGTGGAACGAGGGCGGTCTCGGTGCCGCCCTGGTCCTCGGCGGCCGGCTGCACCGCGGCTGGACCGGCGGCGCGGGGGAGGTAGGTTTCCTGCCGGTTCCCGGAGCACCTCTGGTGCGGCACGTCACCAAGGCCAACAGTGGTGGCTATCAGGAGCTCGCGGGCTCCCAGGCCATCCCGCACCTCGCCCGCGAGCTCGGTATGACGGACATCCCGTCCGGGCCGTACGCCGAGGCCGCCGCCGTCCTCGTGGCGCGTGCCGCCGCCGAGGACACCGTCCTCAACCGGCTGCTCCTGCAGACCTACGCCACCCGGCTGGCCACCGGTCTCGCCTCGCTCGTGTCCGTCCTCGACCCCGAACTCGTCGTCCTCAGCGGTGCCTCGCTCACCGCCGGCGGCGACACCCTGCGCGCCCTCGTCCAGGACGAGCTGGAGGAACTGGCAGCCTCCCGGCCCCGACTGGTCGTCGGCGACGTCCGAGAACACCCCGTGCTGCGCGGCGCCCTGGAGAGCGCGCTCGCGGCCACCCGCGACGAGGTCTTCGACACCTCTCGCTGACCCCCGAACTCCCCCACACCCTCACCTCACCGCCCGTCCCTGGGAGATCCCGTCATGCGCTCAGCCATACCCTCGTCCGCCCGGAAAGCGGCTTTTGCCCTGACCGTGTCCGCCGTGCTCGTCACCACCGCCTGTACCGGCCAGGCCTCCTCCGGCGCCGACGACGACGCGTCCAAGGAGACGACCATCAACTTCTGGCACGCCTGGAGCGCGGACTCCGAGGTGGCGGGAGTGAAGGCGCTGGTCGCCGGGTTCGAGAAGGCGCACCCCAACATCCACGTCAATGTCGTCGGCAACATGACCGACGACAAGATCAACCAGGCGCTGCGCACCGGCGGCAGCAAGGCCCCGGACGTCATCTCGTCGTTCACCACGAACAACGTGGGCAAGTTCTGCTCCTCGGGCGCGCTGGTCGACCTCAACCCCTTCTTCAAGAAGTCGGGCATCGACCCGGACACCACCTTCCCGGCCGCGATGAACCAGTACACCCAGTTCGACGGCGACCGCTGTGCCGCGCCACTCCTCGGTGACGCGTACGGGCTCTACTACAACAGGACGGCGTTCCAGAAGGCCGGGATCTCGAACCCGCCGAAGACCTGGTCCGAGTTCGCGACCGACGCCAAGAAGCTGACGATCCCCCAGGGCGACTCGTACAAGCAGCTCGGGTTCATGCCCAACTACCACGGCTGGGAGACGACGACCGAGCACTACCTGGGCCAGTTCTCGCCCACCTACTTCGACAAGGCGGGCAAGTCCACGATCGCCACCGACCCGGCCGTCGCCGCCGCGTTCACCACCCAGAAGAAGCTCGTCGACGAACTCGGCGGCTACCAGAAGCTGGAGAAGTACCGCGCGGGGCTCGGTGACGAGTGGGGCCCCAAGCACCCCTTCCAGACCGGCCAGGTCGCCATGCAGCTCGACGGTGAGTGGCGTCTCGGCATGGCCCTGGACGCCAAGCCCGGCTTCGAGATCGGCGTGGCCCCGCTGCCCGTCCCGGACGACCAGGCCGACCAGTACGGCAAGGGCTACATCACCGGCACCATCGCCGGCATCGCCGCCAACAGCACCAAGCAGAACGCGGCCTGGGAGTTCCTGAAGTACATCACCACGGACACCGACGCGGTGGTCGGCTTCTCCAACGCCATCCACAACGTGCCCTCGACGCTCGCGGCCCTGAAGTCCCCGAAGCTGAAGTACGACCCGCGCTTCAAGACCTTCCTCGACATCGCCGCCGACCCGAACTCGACGACCGCCCCCTCCTCGATCAACGGCGGTGTCTACCTCACCACCATCCAGGACCTCGGCTACGCCTACGAGAGCGGCAAGGTCACCGACCTGAAGAAGGGCCTCGCCGACGCGGCCAAGCAGATCGACACGGACATCGCGCAGGCGAAGTAGCGATGAGCACCATCACCCTGGCGTCGAAGCGCCGCCGGTCGGCGCTTCGCACGATCGCCTTCATGTCGCCCTGGCTGATCGGCTTCACGGTCTTCTTCGCCTACCCGCTGATCTCCACGGTCTACTTCTCGTTCATGCACTACGACGGCTTCAAGCCGCCGACCTGGAGCGGGACGAAGAACTGGACCTACGTCTTCAAGGACTACCCCTTCTTCTGGCCCGCCCTGCGCAACACCCTGTGGCTGGTCGTCGTGATGGTGTCGCTCCGGGTCGTCTTCGGACTCGGCGTCGGCATGCTCATCACGAAGATCAAGACGGGTACGGGGGTTTTCCGCACCCTCTTCTACCTGCCCTACCTGGCCCCGCCCGTCGCGGCCACCATGGCCTTCGCGTTCCTGCTCAACCCCGGTACGGGACCGGTCAACTCGATCCTGGAGAAGGTCGGCGTCCCGGCACCGGGCTGGTTCAACGACCCCACCTGGTCCAAGCCGGCCCTCACCCTGCTCGCCCTGTGGGGCATCGGCGACCTGATGGTCATCTTCATGGCCGCCCTGCTCGACGTGCCCCAGGAGCAGTACGAGGCGGCGGAGTTGGACGGGGTGTCGGCGTGGCAGCGGTTCCGGTTCGTCACCCTTCCCAACATCTCGCCGATCGTGATGTTCGCCGTGGTCACCGGCGTGATCCAGACCATGCAGTACTACACACAGCCGTTGATCGCCGGGAAGGTCGCCTCGGGGGTGATCCAGGGCGCGGGCACCCAGTTCGAGCCCGGCTACCCGGACAAGTCCACGCTGACCCTCCCCCAACTCGTGTACAACCTCGGCTTCCAGCGCTTCGACTACGGCTCCGCGTGTGTCGTCGCCCTCGTCCTCTTCGCCCTGTCGATGGTGTTCACCGCGTTCCTGATGCGGCGCCGGGGCGGTCTCATCCAGGCAGGTGACTGACCATGACCCAAGTACTGGAGCGGCCGGTGGAGTCGAAGACGCCGGCCTCGCCCGCCGAGCGCACCGCCCGGCGCCGGGCGGTGCTGGAGTGGGTGGCCATCCACTCCCTCGGCATCGCCGCCGCCCTCTTCTTCACGCTGCCCTTCGTGTTCGTGTTCCTGACCTCGCTGATGAGCGACACCCAGGCGCTGAGCCGGGACCTGATCCCGCACACCTGGGAGTGGGGCAACTACAAGCGGGTCTTCGACACCCCGGGTTTCCTGACCTGGTGGCGCAACACGCTGATCTACGCGGGACTGGGAACAGTCCTTACAGTCGTGTCGTCGGTGCCCGTGGCGTACGCGCTCGCCAAGTTCCGCTTCCGGGGCCGCAATCTCTCCCTGATGCTGGTGATCTCGATGATGATGCTGCCGCCGCAGGTCGTCATCATCCCGATGTACCTCTTCTGGGCGAAGCAGCTCGGCCTGTCGGGCACGCTGTGGCCGCTGATCATCCCGATGGCGTTCGGGGACGCGTTCTCGATCTTCCTGCTGCGGCAGTTCCTGATGACGATCCCCAACGAGTACGTGGACGCGGCGAAGGTCGACGGCTGCGGCGACCTGCGCACCCTGCTCAAGGTGGTCGTGCCCATGGCCAAGCCCGGGATCGCGGCCGTGGCGCTCTTCCAGTTCTTCTACGCCTGGAACGACTACTTCGGCCCGCAGATCTACGCCTCGGAGAACCAGAACGCCTGGACCCTCAGCTACGGCCTGGAGTCCTTCAAGGGCATGCACCACACCGACTGGAACCTCACCATGGCCGCGACCGTGCTGGTCATGGCCCCCGTGATCCTCGTGTTCTTCTTCGCGCAGAAGGCGTTCGTCGAGGGCGTCACGCTGACCGGAGTGAAGGGTTAACCGGATATGAAACTCACCGTGGTCGGCGGAGGCTCGACCTACACCCCCGAACTCATCGACGGCTTCGCCCGTCTGCGCGACACCCTGCCCGTCGAGGAACTCGTCCTCGTCGACCCGGCCGCCGAGCGCCTGGAGCTGGTCGGCGGGCTCGCCCGGCGCATCTTCGCCAAGCAGGGGCACACCGGCCGGATCACGACGACCACCGACCTGGACGCGGGCGTGGACGGTGCCGACGCCGTGCTCCTGCAACTGCGCGTCGGCGGCCAGGCGGCCCGTCAGCAGGACGAGACCTGGCCCCTGGAGTGCGGCTGCGTCGGCCAGGAGACCACCGGTGCGGGCGGCCTCGCCAAGGCGCTGCGCACCGTCCCGGTGGTCCTCGACATCGCCGAACGGGTCCGCCGCACCAACCCGGACGCCTGGATCATCGACTTCACCAACCCCGTCGGGATCGTCACCCGCGCCCTGCTCCAGGCCGGCCACAAGGCGGTCGGGCTGTGCAACGTGGCGATCGGCTTCCAGCGGAAGTTCGCCCGGCTGCTCGGCGTCACCCCCGCCGACGTCCACCTCGACCACGTGGGCCTCAACCACCTCACCTGGGAGACAGGGGTACGGCTCGGCGGCCCCGAGGGCGAGGACGTGCTGCCCAAGCTGCTCACCGGGCACGGCGAGACGATCGCCGCCGACCTGCACCTGCCGCGCCCGCTCCTGGACCGGCTCGGCGTGGTCCCGTCGTACTACCTGCGCTACTTCTACGCGCACGACGAGGTCGTACGGGAACTCGGCAGCAAGCCCTCCCGCGCGGCCGAAGTGGCCGCGATGGAAAGGCAGTTGCTGGACATGTACGGAGACCCCGCCCTCGACGAGAAGCCCGAGCTGCTCGCCAAGCGGGGCGGGGCCTACTACTCGGAGGCGGCGGTGGACCTCGCCGCCGGGCTGCTCGGCGGCGGCGGGAGCCCGTACCAGGTGGTCAACACCCTCAACCGGGGCACGCTGCCCTTCCTGCCCGACGACGCGGTGATCGAGGTGCAGGCGGCGGTGGGCCCCAAGGGGCCGACCCCGCTGGCGGTGCCCGCCGTGGACCCGCTGTTCGCGGGGCTGATGGCGAACGTCACGGCGTACGAGGACCTGGCGCTCACGGCCGCCCTGCGCGGGGGCCGCGAGCGGGTGTTCAAGGCGCTGCTCGCGCATCCCCTCGTCGGCCAGTACGCGTACGCCGAGGGCCTCACCGACCGACTGATCGCACACAACCGGGAGCATCTCGCGTGGGCCTGACCGCAAGCGTCCTCGCCGTCGACGCGGGCAACAGCAAGACCGACGTCGTGGTCGTGGCGGACGACGGAAGCGTCCTCGCCACGGCCCGCGGCGGCGGGTTCCGGCCGCCCGTGGTGGGCGTCGAGGCAGCCGTGGACACCCTCGCCGACGCGGTCGGGCGGGCCTTCGCCGCGGCCGGGGTGAGCTCGGTCGAGCACGTCTCGGCGTGTCTCGCCAACGCCGACTTCCCCGTCGAGGAGGAGCGGTTGGCGGCCGCGCTGCACGCACGCGCGTGGGGCGGGAGCGTCGAGGTCCGCAACGACACCTTCGCGATCCTGCGGTCCGGTGTCACCGAACCGCGCGGGGTCGCCGTGGTGTGCGGCGCGGGCATCAACTGCGTCGGCATGCGCCCCGACGGCCGTACCGCCCGCTTCCCCGCGCTCGGCCGGATCTCCGGCGACTGGGGCGGCGGCTGGGGCCTGGCCGAGGAGGCGCTGTGGCACGCGGCCCGCGCGGAGGACGGGCGGGGTCCCGCCACCGACCTCGCGCGCGTGCTCCCGGCCCACTTCGGGCTGCCGTCCATGTACGCCCTGATCGAGGCCCTGCACCTGGAGGACATCGCCCCCGTCCGACGCCACGAGCTGACACCGGTGCTGTTCGCCACGGCCGCCGCCGGCGACCCCG
Source organism: Streptomyces sp. LS-MS-L19 (assembly GCF_058382285.1). Lineage (NCBI taxonomy): Bacteria > Bacillati > Actinomycetota > Actinomycetes > Kitasatosporales > Streptomycetaceae > Streptomyces > Streptomyces sp. LS-MS-L19. The sequence continues at coordinate 3,470,522 of NZ_JBYCLL010000001.1, forward strand.
TGGCCCGCTCGCTCGTCGACCGCCTGGCCGACGAGGTGGTCGCCATGGCGACGGTGGCCCTGACCCGGCTCGACCTCCTCGACGAGGAGACCCCGGTCCTGCTCGGCGGCAGTGTCCTGGCGGCCCGGCACCCCCAACTCGACGACCGGATCGGGGAACTGCTCGCCGAACGGGCCCCGAAGGCCGTACCCCGGGTGGTGACCGCCTCCCCGGTGCTCGGCGCCGCCCTGCTGGGCCTGGACCGGGTGGCGGCGCCCCCGGAGGTGCAGGCGCGGGTCCGGGCGTACTACGAGGCCTGAGCGAGCACCGCGTCGGCCACCTCGGAGACGGACCTGTCCGTCCCGACGTCGACGCGGGTCAGGCCCAGCCGGTCGACGGCGTCCACCATCAGCGACTGGTACCGCATGCTGCGGGCCAGGAACTTGTCCATCAGGAACCTTTCCTGTTCGGTCGCTTCGTCGTAGCGCCCGCCCGCACGGATCCGGGCGCGTACGACGGACTCGTCGGCGGTGAGCCACACGGCGGCGGTGTACTGGGCGTCCAGGGCCGCGACCCGGTCCGGCCAGAGCGCGGAGCCCTCCAGGACCAGACCGGGGCCGGTGGCGTGTTCGGCGTGCTCGGCGATCAGTTCCTCGACGCGCGGCCACAGACGCTCGTAGTGGCCGAGGACCGAGTCGATCAACTCGTCGACGGCCAGCGTCGCGTAGTGCTCGGCCACATGCGGCGGCACCTCCCGCTCCGGCGTGCGCCAGGGCCGACCCGGGTGTCTCGCCAGCAGATCCGTCGACCGGTGCGCGAAGCCGAGCCGCTCGGCGACCGCCCCGGCGACCGTGGACTTACCGGTATTCGACGTTCCGCCGATCATCACCACTCGCACCCCGCGCACGACGGCGACCCTACGCGCCCCCGGGGGGAACCGAACCGATTCCGGCGGCGTATTCATGGGCAAGGGGTGGTGCGGGGGGCGCGACCGGGCGGGCGATCCACTGCGATCCGATCAAGATCGCGTGAAGCCCGGTGCGGATGTCGGTCCCGGCAGCGATACTTGCGGCGACGGATGACCATGGGGGAGGTCAAAAGTGACACACCCGCCGAAGAGCAGAACGGCACCACCGGGTTCCGGGGTGCCCACGATGCCGTCCGTGCCACCGCAGCCGGCCGGACCGTCACCCGTCACGGAGCCGCCCCCGCCCGCACCGGCGGCCGAGGTGCCCGTCCGCCGCCGTACGGCCTTCGCGGAGGGCTTCGACCAGGTGCGCGCGGCCGCGACCACCGAGCCGGGGAGGCTGCGGATCATCGGCGCGGGACTCGCCCTGCTCGTGATCCTCTTCGGCGCGGTGACCGCCTGGCAGACCAACGACCGGGCCGTGGCCGCGGACGACGTGCTGCACAAGAGCCAGCCCCTCAGCAGCGCCGCCGCCGACATCTACCTGTACCTGGCCGACGCCAACACCACGGCCTCCAGCGGCTTCCTCGCCGGCGGCCAGGAGTCGGCCGACTCCCGCAAGCGGTACGAGCGGGACATCGCCCAGGCCGCGGCCGGTCTGGTCAGGGCGGCCTCGAACTCCGACCCGGACTCCCCCGCCGCGAAGACCGTGGCCGAGCTCAACACCCTGCTGCCGCAGTACAAGGGGCTGGTGGAGCAGGCCCGCACGTACAACCGCCAGGGCTTCCCGGTCGGCGGCGCCTATCTGCGCTACGCCAACGAGAAGATGCAGCAGAAGATGCTCCCGAAGGCGCAGAACCTCTACACGAGCGAGAACCAGCGGCTGCGCACCGACTACTCCGACGCCACGCCCTACCCGTGGGCCGCGATCGGCCTCGGCGTCCTCGCGCTCGCCGGGCTCGCCTGGGCCCAGCAGCGCAACTACCGGCGCACCAACCGGGTCCTCAACCACGGCCTGGTCGCCGCCACCGCGACGGCCACGGTGGTCCTGCTGTGGCTGGTCGTCGGCCACAGCTTCGCGCGCGCCGGCCTGAACGCCTCCTACGACCACGGGGTGCGCTCGCTCAACGTGCTGCACGACGCCCGGATCGCCTCCCTGAAGGCGCGCGGCAACGAGAACCTCACACTGGTGGCCCGGGGCGCGGAGACGAAGGTCGTGACGGACGCGCAGGGCAAGGAGACCACCTACGACGCCTACGACTACGCCTTCAACCAGGACATGGACGACCTCGGCAAGGGCCTCGCCGAGGCGTCGAAGCTGGCCGACGACAGCATCGGCAGGGAGCCGGTCACGACGGCCGAGGGCAACATGACGGTGTGGAAGCAGCGCCACAAAACGGCCCGCGACAGGGACAACGACGGCAACTACGCAGAGGCGCTGGCCCGGGTCATAGGCGACAAGGGCGCGACGCGCGAGTGCTTCGACAGTGTCGACCACAACCTCGACGTCGCGCTGAAACACGAGGAGAAGGAGTTCAAGCGGTCGGCCGGTGACGGTCTGGACGCGATGACCGGCCTGTCCGTGGGTGCCGCCGTCCTGGCCGTGCTGGGCGCCGCGGGCGCCGTCCTCGGCATCGGGCGCAGGCTGTCGGAGTACCGGTGAGAGGGGGCGTGACGATGCGGATGCGTGGACGTGTGCGGGCCGGTCTCAAGGGCTGGGGCGGTGTCGGGGCGATGGCGGTCGTCTGCGCCCTGGTGCTCGCCTTCGCGCTGCTGCTGCCGTCGGCCCGGCCCCAGGGCGGCGGCACCGACACCGGAGGTCAGGGGGTGGCCCACGCCGAGCAGGCGGCGGACGCCAAGGCGTGCGACGACCCCTCGATCAAGGCACATCCGGAGTACCAGACGCTGGCTCCGAGCCCCGCCGACGGCACGACCATAGAGAAGATCAAGGCCCGGAAGGGCGCGCAGCGCAAGCTGTGGGTCGGCGTGGACCAGAACAGCTACCGCTGGGGCTACCGCAACCCCAACGGCGGGACCGACGCCGACCTGGAGGGCTTCGACATCGACCTGGTGCACCGGATCGCGCAGGACATCCTCGGCGACCCGAACGCCGTGCTGTTCAAGGCGATCCCGACCAACCAGCGCATCCCGGCGATACAGGCGGGCTATGTCGACATGGTCGTCCGCACGATGACGATCACCTGCAAGCGCCTGGACGACGTGGCGTTCTCCGCGCCGTACTTCAAGACCGGCCAGCAGGTCCTCGCCCCCAAGTCCTCGAAGATCACGGGCTACAACCCCACCCTGGCGGGAAAGAAGGTCTGCGTGGCGCAGGGCTCGACCGCCCTCTCCAACCTGGAGGACGACGAGAAGACGAAGAAGTACGTCGCCGCCGAGGACATCACGAAGGTCCCCAACCAGCTCGACTGCCTCGTCAGGCTCCAGCTCGGCGAGGTGGACGCCGTGGTCACCGACGGCGCGCTGGGCGCCAGCCAGGCCGCCCAGGACCCCACGGTCGAGCTGAAGGACCCGCAGGGCCCCTTCACCACCGAGTACTACGGCGTGGCGATGAAGAAGGGCGCCGACGATCTGGTGAGCCGGGTCAACCAGATCCTGGTGGACTACCGCAAGGACACCACGGGCGGCTGGCAGGCGTCGTACAAGAAGTGGCTGTCCGCCACACTGAGGGGAGGACCGGCCGAGTCGGAGCCGCCGCCACCCAAGTACCTGCGCACGAGCTGACGAACCGTCGAAGACGAACAACCACTGGGCAACCCTTCAGCAGCGAGAGGTGATCGATGGGCGTCACGGGACCCCCCGGGCCGGTGATGGACCGGGACGAGGTGGACCGTGCGCTGGCGCGGCTCGGCGCGGAGCACGAGGCCATCGAGACCTCGCTCCTCGCCCTCCAGGACCACGCGGGCCGCAGACTCCTGGAAGGTGCCGACCTCACCGGCGTGACCAAGGAGCGCTGGGAGTCCGCCGACGCCTCGATCACCCTGCTGTGGGCGTACTTCGACGCGTACACGGACGCCCTGCGCTCGGCCCGTGAGATCCGCTCCCGCCGCCGCTGGTCCAGCCGCGAGGACCTGGTCGAGCTGACGGAGCTGCTGCGCGGCGAGGCCGTCACGGTCGCCGGCTCGGCCACCGCCACGGCCAACGCGCCGACACTGCAAGGCGGTTCGAGCAAGCTCAGCGAGCAGTTCACCCTCGTCACCCTCGTGGAGCGGATGAACGAGCTGTACGCCACGAGCCTGGACATCGTGGTCGCCGCCGACGCGGTGTGGTCGGCGCTGCCCGCCCGCATCGACCTGCTGTCCGCCGAACTCCAGCGCACCCGCAGGCTCGCGCACTCCGTCGGCGTCCGCCCCGGCGAACACCCGGCCGGCGACGACCTGGAGCGCATCACGCGCACGCTGACCTCGCTGCGCGAGCAGGTGATCTCCGACCCCCTCGCCTTCTGGCAGCGCGCACAGGGCAGTTCGGCGCCCGGGGGCGGCCGGCCGGACACCACGGCGTACGACCGTGAGGCGCGCGCCCTGGAGGACGTGCGCCGCGAGATCGACGCCGTGCTCACCGTCCGGCAGGACGCGGAGGCCCGGCTGGTCAAGCTGCGCGATGTGCTCTCCCGCGCGGACCGCACCCTCGCCGAGGCGCGCACCGCGCGCGGCGAGGTCCTCGCCAAGATCGCCGCCACCGAGGTGCCGGTGGTCAGCGGACCGCCGACCGCCCTCCAGGAGCAGTTGGCGACCGCCGCCGAGTACCGCAGACACGCCCAGTGGCACCGCCTGTCCCCGCTCCTGGAGTCCCTGGAGCAGAAGGCGGAGGACGAACTGCTGCGCGCCCGCGAGTCGTTGACCGCGGTGACCGCGCCGCTCGCGGTCCGTGCGGAGCTGCGCGGCCGCCTCGACGCGTACAAGGCGAAGGTGGCCCGGCACGGCCTGGCCGAGGACCCGTTCCTGATCGAGCGCTACGACGCGGCCCGGCGGATGCTGTGGAGCGCGCCCTGCGACCTGCGGGTCGCCGAACAGGCCGTGCTGCGCTACCAGCACGCGGCCGCCGAACTGCTGGGCCCGCCGCGGGTGCCGCAGCAGAGCGGTCCCGAGGACCGTAGGGGGGAGTCGACGTCATGAGTCAGGAACAGCAGCCCTGCCAGCGGCCCGGCTGCGACGGCACGTACGAGGACATGGGCGGCGGGGAACTGTACTGCGACACCTGCGGCCTCGCGCCGGTGGTCTCGGGCAGCGGCCGGACCGGGTCGGGTCCCAGTGGCGGCACGGGAGAGGGCAAGGACTCACCGGGCAGCGGCAGTTCACGCTCCACCAGCCGCGGTTCCTCGCGTACGTCGTCGCACTCGTCGAAGTCCCGGCGCTCGGTGTCCGGACGGCTGTCGCGCTCGGTCTCCGGGAGGTCCACGGGCCGTTCGGTGTCGGTGCGCAGCTCCGGCTCGTCGGCCGGTTCGACCGGGCGGGGCCGGCTCGGCGCGGGCCTGGTCGAGGTGCCCGGGGTGCCGCGGCCCGACCCGCGCGGGATGGTGCTGGAGAACCCGGAGGTGCCCGAGCGCAAGCGGTTCTGCTCGCGCTCCGACTGCGGGGCGCCGGTGGGCCGTTCCCGCGGGGACCGGTCCGGTCGTACGGAGGGTTTCTGCACCAAGTGCGGCCACCCGTACTCCTTCGTGCCGAAGCTGAAGTCCGGCGACATCGTGCACGGCCAGTACGAGGTCGCGGGCTGTCTGGCGCACGGCGGGCTGGGCTGGGTCTACCTCGCCGTGGACCGCGCCGTGTCCGACCGGTGGGTGGTCCTCAAGGGCCTCCTGGACACCGGCGACCAGGACGCGATGGCGGCCGCGATCTCCGAGCGGCGCTTCCTCGCGGAGATCGAGCACGCCAACATCGTGCGGATCTACAACTTCGTCGAGCACCTCGACCAGCGCACCGGCTCCCTCGACGGCTACATCGTCATGGAGTACGTAGGCGGCAAGTCGCTCAAGGAGATCGCCAACGGCCGCCGCTCGGCCGACGGCAAGCGGGACCCGCTGCCGGTGGAGCAGGCCTGCGCCTACGGCATCGAGGCCCTGGAGGCGCTCGGCCACCTGCACAGCCGCAACCTCCTGTACTGCGACTTCAAGGTCGACAACGCCATCCAGACCGAGGACCAGCTCAAGCTGATCGACATGGGCGCGGTGCGCAGGATGGACGACGAGGAGTCGGCCATCTACGGCACGGTCGGCTACCAGGCCCCCGAGGTCGCGGAGGTCGGCCCGTCGATCGCCTCCGACCTCTACACCGTCGGCCGCACCCTGGCGGTCCTGACCTTCGACTTCCAGGGGTACACCAACGTCTTCGTCGACTCGCTGCCCGACCCGGACAACATCGAGGTCTTCCGCCGGTACGAGTCCTTCTACCGTCTGCTGGTCCGCGCCACCGACCCCGACCCGGCCCGCCGTTTCGCCTCGGCCCAGGAGATGTCGGAGCAGCTGACGGGTGTGCTGCGCGAGGTGGTCTCGCTGCAGACGGGCCGCGCGCGGCCCAGCCTGTCGACCCTGTTCGGTCCCGAAGTGCGGGTCACCGACACGGAGTTGTTCCCGAAGCTGGACGGCGAGGTGTCCCGGCTGGGAGGCCGGGTGGCACCGCCGGCGCGGTGGAGCCTCAGGTCCGCCGCCCGCACCTCGGCGGCCGCCGCGCTTCCCGGCGGTACGGGAAGCGCCGCCCCGCCGCCCGGTCCCGGCACGGGGAGCGCCGGACCGCCCGGCGCCGGTGCGGGAGGCTCCGGACTGCCCGGCAACGGCAATGGAGGCGCGGGTCTGCCCGCTGTCGGCCCGGAAGGCGCCGTACGACCCGGCCGCGGAGCCCTCACCGCCCTCGTCAAGCCGGCCGACGCGCCCGTCGCCGCCCTCGCGCTGCCCGTCCCGCACGTCGATCCCGCCGACCCCAACGCCGGTTTCCTCGCCGGGCTCATGACCACCGCGCCCGCCGAGCTGCTCGGCGCCCTTTCGGCCGCGCCGGCGGCGTCCGCGGAGACCCGGCTCAGGCAGGTGCGGGCCTGGCTGGAGAACGGCGACGCGCACACCGCCGACGAGGCGCTGCGGCACCTGGAGGACGAACGGCCCGACGACTGGCGGGTGGTCTGGTACCGGGGCGTCGCGGCCCTGGTGACCGGCGACCACGAGGCCGCCGCGCTCGCCTTCGACGCGATCTACGACGCCTTCCCGGGCGAGCCCGCGCCCAAGCTCGCCCTCGGCCTGTGCGCGGAGGTGCTCGGCCAGCTCGACAACGCCGCCGAGTACTACGGCCTGGTCTGGTCGACCGACCCCAGCTATGTGAGCGCCGCGTTCGGCCTGGCCCGCGTACAACTGGCGACCGGGGACCGCCGTAGCGCCGTGAAGACGCTGGAGTCGGTGCCGGAGTCCTCCATCCACTACACCGCCGCCCGGGTGGCCGCCGTCCGCGCGCGGCTGCGTGGACGCACCGCGACCGCGGGCGACGTACCCTTCCTGGACGACCTGACCGCCGCCGCCGGACAGGTCGAGGCGCTGGACGCGTACGGACTGGATCCGGCGCGGCGCGAGCAGTTGTCCGCGGAGGTGCTGGGCTCGGCCCTGGACTGGATACTCTCCGGTGGCCAGGACCCCGGGCCCCCCGCCGCCGGGGGACGGGCGCTGCTCGGCAGCGGACTGGACGAGCGAGGACTGCGCTTCGGCCTGGAGCGTTGTTACCGCACGCTGGCCCGGCTGGCGCGGGGCGGCGAGGAGAGGATCGACCTGGTGGAACGAGCAAACCGTTACCGCCCCCGGACGTGGGTGTAGTTGATGTCGCAGATGCCCCAGCTGTCCGCCTGCCCGAGCTGTGAGGAACCCCTCGAATCGGGTGACCGTTTCTGCGGTGCGTGCGGATACGACCTGTCCGCCGTGCCGGCACGGCCGGACGACAGCCCGACGCTCGCCATGAACGGCGCCCCGCCGGGCGGCCCCTGGCCCGAGGGCCGGCTCCCCGCGGCCGAGCTCCACCGCCCCGCGGACCCGCACGGCGCCGGTGCCGCCGAGCACGTACTGCCCGGTTCCGCCGAGCACCGGCTGCCCCCACCGCCGCCGCAGCAGGGGCCGGTCCTGGGATCGCCGGTCTCCCCCGCCTCCGGGGTGCGCTTCGACCGGGCGCCGGAGCCCGACGAGTACCCCCTCCAGGCGCCGGACCCGCGCGTGGCCGCGGGACCGGCCACCCCTGCCGAAGGAACCAAGGTGTGCGTGGCCTGCCGGGCCGGTCGCGTCGACGACGACGGCTACTGCGAGAACTGCGGGCACGCCCAGCCCCGCGAGCGCGACCACATGGAGCAGGAGGCCGGTCCGATCGCCGCGGTGAGCGACCGCGGCCTGCGCCACCACCGCAACGAGGACGCCTTCACCCTCGGCAACACCCTCCTGCCCGACGGCACGCCCGCGACCTTCGCGGTCGTCTGCGACGGCGTGTCCTCCGCGACCCGCCCCGACGACGCCTCCCTGGCCGCCTCCCGCGCCGCCGCCGACGCCCTGCTGGCCGCCCTGCCCCGGGGCACCCACCCCCAGCAGGCCATGCACGAGGCGATCGTCGCCGCCTCCCGCGCGGTCAACTCCCTGGCCGACGAGCCCGCCACGGCCCGCGAGCACCAGCCGCACCAGAACGCCCCCGCGTGCACCATCGTCGGCTCGGTCGTCACCCCGAGCCTGCTGATCGTCGGCTGGGTCGGCGACAGCCGGGTCTACTGGGTGCCCACGGACCGCAGTTCACCCCCGGCCCGGCTCACCGAGGACGACTCCTGGGCCGCGCAGATGGTCGCCGCGGGCCTGATGAACGAGGCCGAGGCGTACGCCGACGAGCGCGCCCACGCGATCACCGGGTGGCTCGGCGCGGACGCCTACGAACTCGACCCGCACACCGCTTCCTTCAAGCCGGACCGGCCTGGTGTGGTGGTGGTGTGCACCGACGGTCTGTGGAACTACGCGGAGGCGGCGGAGGAGATGGCGGAGGCCGTACCGGCCGACGCCGCCGCGCGCCCGCTGCACAGCGCCCGGGTCCTGGTCGGCCACGCCCTGGACGGCGGGGGCCACGACAACGTAACAGTGGCCGTCGTGCCGTTCCCGACCCCTTCGCAGGGGGCAGGATCGGCCTGAGGCCGACAGCACGCACGGGGATGCCTCGCGGGCCGGAGGGGACCGGTCCGCCATCAGTCAGTGCCCCGACGTGGGGTGCGCGAGGGGGATTTGAGTAGGCATGGCCAATTTCTCGAAGTCGAACGTGCCGCAGTTCTCGATGGACGTCTACCAGAACGAGTACCTGCCGGAGGGCGGCCGCGAGGTCAACGCGATCGTCACGGTGACCGCGACCGGCGGCGGCACGATCGGAAGCGCGGTCGCCGCGCCCCACCTCTGGTCGGCGGGCCAGGGCCCGTCCGCCGCGGTGGCGCTCATGGTCGACTGCTCGGGCTCCATGGACTACCCGCCGACGAAGATGCGCAACGCCCGTGACGCCACGGCCGCCGCGATCGACACCCTGCGCGACGGGGTGCACTTCGCGGTGATCGGCGGCACGCACGTGGCCAAGGAGGTGTATCCCGGCGACGGCCGGCTCGCGGTCGCCGACGCCACCACCCGTGAGCAGGCCAAGCGGGCCCTGCGCCGGCTGAGCGCGGGCGGCGGTACGGCGATCGGCACCTGGCTGCGCCTCGCCGACCGGCTGCTGTCCTCGGCGGACGTCGCGATACGCCACGGCATCCTGCTCACCGACGGCCGCAACGAACACGAGTCGCCGGAGGACCTGAAGGCCTCCCTGGACGCCTGCGCCGGACGTTTCACCTGTGACGCACGGGGCGTGGGCACCGACTGGGAAGTGAAAGAAGTCACAGGGATCGCCTCCGCCCTGCTGGGCTCGGCCGACATCGTCGCCGATCCGGCGGGGCTGGCCGCCGACTTCACGCAGATGATGGAGGCGGCCATGGGCAAGGAGGTCGCGGACGTCGCCCTCAGGCTGTGGACCCCGGTCGGCACCACGATCAAGTTCGTCAAGCAGGTCGCGCCCACCGTCGAGGAGCTCACCGACCGCCGTACCGAGGCCGGTCCGCGCGCCGGGGACTACCCCACCGGGTCCTGGGGAGACGAGTCCCGTGACTACCACGTGTGCGTCGAGGTCCCGGCCGCGAACATCGGCCAGGAGATGCTCGCCGCCCGGGCCTCCCTGGTGGTCCCGCAGCCCGACGGCACGGCCCGCAACCTGGGCGCACAGGGTCTCGTACGGGCCGTGTGGACCGACGACATGGTCGCCTCGACGTCGATCAACCCCCAGGTCGCCCACTACACCGGCCAGGCCGAACTGGCACAGGTCATCCAGCAGGGGCTCGATCTACGCAAAGCGGGCGATTTGGATGGAGCAACGGCCAAACTGGGCCGGGCCGTTCAGCTCGCGAACGACTCGGGGAACGCCGATACTGCGAAACTGCTTTCGAAGGTGGTCGACGTGGTCGACGCCACGACAGGTACTGTGCGACTGAAGGCGAAGGTCGAGGAGGCCGACGAGATGACTCTCGAGACCCGGTCGACAAAGACAGTTCGTGTAAAGAAGTAGACAGTTCCCGACAGCCACCGACGTAGAAGTTCCCTGATCCGAGAGGGGGAAGCGCCGACATGCCGACCTGCCCGAACGGACACCAGTCGGGTTCCGACGACTGGTGCGAGGTCTGCGGTCACCGCATGGCCGGTGCCGTGCCTCCGCCCCCTCCGCCGCCGCCCGGTCCGGGTGGGGGCGGCTACGGCTTCCCGCCGCCCGGTGGTCCTGGCGGCCCCGGTGGTCCCGGTGGCCAGCCCGGTGGACGGGGACATCTGTCCGCCGTACCGGACCCCGAGCCGGAGCTCTGCCCGCAGTGCCGTACGCCCCGGGAGGGCGGCGCGCCCTTCTGCGAGGAGTGCCGGTGGAACTTCCTGACGAACACCGCGACGTCGTACACCCCGGCCGCCCCGCGCCCGCCGGCCGGCTCCGGCCCGCCCTCGCACTTCCAGCAGCAGCCAGCGCCCGGTCCGTCCTTCGGCGGCGGTGACTCGTACGAGTACCAGGGCTCCCGCCCGTCCCAGGTGAACCGCCCCGCGGAACCGATCCCCTTCGGCTCGGAACCGTCGGGCCGCACGGGCCCGGGTGGACCTGGTGGCCCCGGCGGACCTGGTGGGCCTGGTGGCCCCGGTGCTCAAGGCGGCCCGCAGGGCTTCCCCGGTGACCCGTCCCGCCCGGGCGGTCCCGGCGGACCCGGCTCCCCCGGTCCTTCCGGTTTCCCGGGCGGCCCCGGTGCGCCCGGCGGCTCCGGACCTTCCGGTTTCCCCGGCGACCCGTCCCGTCCCGGCGGCCCCGGTGGTTCGGGTCCCGGTGGCCGACAGGGCTTCCCGGGTGACCCCGGCCGCCCCGGCGCGCCTGGCCCCTCCGGTTTCCCCGGAGACCCCGCGCGTCCTGGCGGCCCCGGATCCTCCGGTTTCCCGGGAGACCCGTCCCGTCCCGGTGGTCCGGGCGGTCCCGGCGGAGGCCCTGGCGGCCCCGGCGGTTACGGCTATCCGCAGCCCGGCTCCACCCAGGCCCCGGGCGGCCCCTCCGGCCCCGGCGGTCCTGGCGGCCCCGGTGGACAGGCCGGCGGTCCCGGCGGTTACGGCTCCCCTCAACCCGGTTCCCCCCAGGCCCCCTCCGGCCCGGGCGGTCCTGGCGGCCCCGGCGCCCCCCAGGGCTTCGGCGGCACCCCCACCCAGCCCGGTCCCGGCGGCCCCGGCCCCGGCCCCGGCGGCCCTCAGGGCTTCCCCGGTGACCCGTCCCGCCCCGGCGGCCCTGGTGGGCCCGGTGGCCCCGGCGGTCCCGGCGGCCCGCCGAACTTCGGCGCCGACCCCTCCCGCCCGGTCCCGCCGCCCCCCGGCCCCACTCCGCCCCCCGGCCCCGGTGCCACGAGCGGTGCCCCGCAGGGCTTCCAGGCGCAGGGCGCCTCCGCCCCGCCCGCCTTCCCGCAGGAGACGAACCGTCCGCAGCCGGGCGGCCCGTCCTTCGGCGGCGGCGCCGACGACTGGGTCATCTCCCCGCCGTCCGCCACCGCCCCCGGCGGCCCGGGCGGTCCCGGCGGTCCCGGCAACGGCCCGGGCGGCCCCGGTGGCCCCGGCGGCTACGGCTACCCCCAGCCCGGCTCCACCCAGGCCCCGCCCGCGCCCCCCTTCCAGCAGCAGGGCCCGGCGACCTGGACGGCGACCATCGGCCCGGACCGCGAGTACTTCATGGCGATGATGCAGCGCTCCGGCCCCGAGGCCGCGGGCCTGAACCTGCCCGCGTACTCCCCCGAGCAGCAGCGCACGCTCACCGGCAACCAGGTCACCATCGGCCGGCGCCGGCACTCCACCGGTGACACCCCCGACGTCGACCTGTCGGTGCCGCCGGAGGACCCGGGCGTCTCGCACCAGCACGCGGTGCTGGTGCAGCAGCCGGACGGCTCGTGGGCGGTCGTCGACCAGAACTCGACGAACGGCACCACGGTCAACGGCGCCGAGGAGCCGATCACACCGTTCGTGCCGGTGCCGTTGCAGGACGGCGACCGAGTGCACGTGGGCGCGTGGACGACGATCACGATCAGGCGGGGCTAGAGCCACGGACGTCTCACCGGAGGGGCCACACGTACGGTCCCTCCGGTGAGTCGAGCCACGCCCACTCCCGCTCCCCCGCAACTGTGATGCCGTAGCGCTCGCGGCGCGGCTCGCCCTCGCGTTCCCACAGCACGTACGCCTCGCGTGGTTCGAGGCTGTCCCGGCTCAGCGCCAGCAGGAACCGGTACAGCTCGCTCTCCCGGGCCCGGCGCGGCACCCCGCCCAGCTCGACGAACCCCTCCTCGTGCCGCTCCGCGCCGCGCAGGGGCACGAAGTAGGCGGGCGTGGGCAGGAACCGGCCCTCGGCGTGCCCCGGGTCCCGGACGGTCAGGGCGATCAGTCCGGTGGCGAGCGGGGTCAGGATGCGTGCGTCCGGGCGGCACTGGGCGAGCCAGGCGACCGGGACCGACGGCAGGGTGCAGGTGACGATGATCCGGTCGAAGGGGGCGCGTTCCGGCACCCCGCGCGCTCCGTCGCCGGTGACGACCACGGGGTGGTAGCCGGCTGCGGCCAGGTGTCCGCGGGCCGCCTCGGTGATCTCCGGTTCCAGGTCGACGGTGGTCACGGAGTCGTCGCCGAGCCGGTGCGCGAGCAGGGCCGCGTTGTAGCCGGTGCCGGCGCCGATCTCCAGGACCCGGTCGCCGGGCCGCACCCGCAGCTCGGTGAGCATCATCGCCATCAGCGAGGGCTGGCTGCTGGAGGAGACCAGTTCGCCGTCGCGCAGCCGGGTGGCCAGCGGGGCGTCGGCGTAGGCCCCGCGCACCCACCTCTCCCGGGTGCGCGGATCCGGGCTCTCGCCCCACCGCCGCTCGTAGCCGCCCATGACGCCGACGTAGTAGTACGGCACGAACAGGTGCCGTGGCACCGCCTCGAAGGCCTCCCGCCACACCGGGTCGGCGGCCCAGGCCCCGCTCGCGTCGATCTCCCGCACCAGCGCCGCCCGTGCGGAGGCGGCGAGTTCGGCGAGGTCCCGGTCGAGAGCGTGCGCGCTCATACCTCCACTCTGCACCCTGGGCACCGGAGGTCCTAAGCCTCGAGTCCTCGTCCACGGCGTCTGAGACCATGGATGACGTGAAAGAGATCCGGCGCGGCACGTTGCAGACGCAGACCTTCTACGAGCAGGTCGGCGGGGAGGAGACCTTCCGCCGCCTCGTCCACCGTTTCTACGAGGGAGTCGCCGAGGACCCGGTCCTGCGGCCCATGTACCCCGAGGAGGACCTCGGGCCGGCCGAGGAGCGGCTCGTGCTGTTCCTGATGCAGTACTGGGGCGGGCCGACGACCTACAGCGACAACCGCGGCCACCCGCGGCTGCGGATGCGTCACGCGCCCTTCGTCGTGGACCGCGCGGCCCACGACGCCTGGCTCAAGCACATGCGGGTCGCCGTCGACGAGCTCGGACTGTCCGAGGAGCACAGGACCCAGCTGTGGGACTACCTGACGTACGCGGCCGCTTCGATGGTGAACACCGCCGACTGATCACCACCCGGTGACCACCGCCCGGTGATCAACACCCGGTGACCACCGCCCGGTGAACACCACCCGGTGATCACCCCTCCATGACCACCGCTCACTGATTGCCGGATTCCGGTCACACAGCGCCGGATTCCGGTCACAATCAGGTCAAGTCCGGGCTACAAGCGCTTACCCGCGACCATCGGCTCTGACATCCTCGCCGCAGACTGCACAACGGCGGGGGGCCGCGTGACGAGGTTCGGGGGAATCGCACGTCTGGTGTTCCTGCGTGCGCGGGCGCACCGGCTGCTGCTCGCCGCCGCCCTGCTGACCGTCCTGCTGACCACCGCGGTCCTGGCGACCCTGACCGCCTACTCGGGCGCGATCGGCGACGCGGCCCTGCGGCACTCCCTGGCGGACCCGCAGAACGCCGCCGACACCGCGCTGCTGGTCAAGGCGAGCGTGCCCGAGGACCGTCGCAAGGAGGCCGACACCGCCGTACGGGACGTGGCGCGGCAGACCTTCGACGGGCTGCCGGTGACCGTGCGGACGCTGCTCAGGTCGGGCCCGTACGCGCTGCCGCGGTCGCTGCAACCCGAGGCCGAGCGGTCCGGGGACCCGGATCTCACCCACTTCGCGACGCTGGACCGCAGCCGGGTGCGGCTGATGGAGGGGCGGCTGCCGCGGCCGGCCGAGGGGCTGGTGGAGGTGGCGCTCCCGCAGTCCGCCGCACGCGCCCTCGACCTGCGCCCCGGAGCCCGGTTCACCCTCACCGACCGGCTGGGCGGGCCCGCGGTGCGGGTGACGGTCACCGGCCTGTACCGGCCGGTGCGCGCCGACGACCCGTACTGGCTCCTCGACGACCTGCACGGGCGGGGCATCAACAAGCTCGATTTCACGACGTACGGCCCCCTGCTCGCCGATCCCGGCGTGCTGGCCGACGGGACGGTGAGCGTCGGGGCGTCGGGCTGGCTGGTGTCGGCCGACTTCGCGACGGTGACGACCGCGCGCACCGACGCGCTGCGCGAGGCGGCCCGCGCCGGGAACGCGGCCCTGCGCAAGGAGTCCTCCCTCGGCGGGGCCACGACCGCGGCGACCGCGCTGCCCGAGGTCCTCGACCGCACCGACCGCTCCCTGCTGCTGTCCCGCTCCACCCTCCTGATCGTCGCCCTCCAGCTGGTGCTGCTCGCGGGCTGCGCCCTGCTGCTGGTGGCGGGACTGCTGAGCAGTGAACGCACCGGTGAGAGCAGGCTGTTGCTGGCCCGCGGTGCCTCCCGGGGCCGGATCGCGGGCCTCGCCGCCCTGGAGGCGCTGCTGCTCGCGCTGCCCGCGCTGGTCTGCGCCCCGCTGCTGGCGGGCCCGCTGACCCGACTGCTCGCGGGGCGGGGCCCGTTGGCCCGGATCGGGCTGCGGCTCGAGGTGCCGCGGGACGGGCGGCTCGGCGTGTGGCTGGTCGCGGCGGGGATCGCGCTCGGGTGCGCGCTGGCGGTGACCCTGCCCGCGCTGACCTCCTCGTTCGCGCGCGGCCGGGCACGGACCCTGCCCGGGGCGGTGCGCGCGGGGGCGGACCTCGGGCTGCTGGTCGTGGCCGGGGTGGCGTACTTCCAGCTCAGCCGGCAGACCTCCGGTGCCGTGACCGACGACAGCTCCGGGGTGCTGGGCGTGGACCCGCTGCTGGTGGCGGCGCCCGCGCTGGCGCTGCTCGCCGGGACCGTGCTGACCCTGCGGCTGCTGCCCCCGCTGGCCCGGCTCGCGGAACGCCGGGCGGCCCGCGGGCGCGGCCTGAGCGCGGCCCTGGCGGGCTGGCAGATCGCCCGCCGTCCGATGCGCGGCGCGGGCCCGGTGCTGCTGCTGGTGCTCGCCGTGGCGCTGGGCATGCTGGCGATCGGCCAGGGCGCCTCCTGGAACCGCTCGCAGTCCGACCAGGCCGACTTCCGCGCCGGGGCCCCGGTGCGGGTCCTGACCTCCGGCGACGCGGGTCTCGGCCGCACCGAGGAGTACGCGGCCGTCCCGGGCGTACGGCGGACCGCACCCGCCGTACGCTCCGAACTCCCGCTGTCCGGCAGCCGGGTGGCGACGGTCCTGGCGCTGGACACCTCGCGCGCCTCGATGCTGATCCGTTCCGACCTGCACTCCGGACCGTTCCTCCAGGGGCTCGGCCCCAAGGGCGCGACGACGGGCCTGCGGGTGCCCGCGGGCACGACCCGGCTGCGGCTGACGGCAGCCCTGAGCGGCTCCGACCCGAGCACGGCCGTCCAGGTCGCCGTCACCCTGGAGGACCGCTACGGCACCCCCCACCGGCTCCCGATCGGCCAACTCCCCGGCGACGGACGGGCCCACGCGCTGGACGCCCACCTGCCCGGGGTCCCGCTCACCCTCACCGACCTGGAGCTGGTCGTGCCCGTCCCGAACGGCAGCGCCGAGCAACACCGTTTCACCCTCGACGGGTTGACGGCCACGAGCACCGACGGGACGGTACGGCCACTGCCGTTGCCCACCGACTGGAAGGCCTCCTCGCGGAGCGAGGGGGTGAGTTCGACGCCGGACGACAGGAACAAACCCACCCGGCCCCGCCTGAGTTCGGGATCCGGGCGGCCGATTGTGCAGTACGGCACCGGCTTCATCCCGTCCGACGACACCTGGAGCGTGGGGGTGCTCACGGTCCGGCTGAAGGCCACGCAGCCGAAGCCGGCCG
Organism: Streptomyces sp. LS-MS-L19; assembly: GCF_058382285.1. NCBI lineage: Bacteria > Bacillati > Actinomycetota > Actinomycetes > Kitasatosporales > Streptomycetaceae > Streptomyces > Streptomyces sp. LS-MS-L19. The sequence goes on from NZ_JBYCLL010000001.1 coordinate 3,487,178, forward strand.
AGATCACCGCCGTCGCCACCCGACGGTTCCTCGACTCGGCGTCCGTCTCCGTCGGGGAGAGCCTGGACGTGCCGCTGGGCGGCGAGAACGTGTCGGTGCGCATCGTGCGTTCCGTGGCGGAGCTGCCCACCGCCGCGGAGAACGGCGGTGCCCTGCTGCTCGATCTGCGGTCCGTGAACCGGGAGTTGCAGGAGCGGTACGGCGAGGGCCTGGAGCCGACCGAGTGGTGGCTGTCGACCGACCGCGGGGCCGCGGCCCGGGTCGCCGAGGCGCTGCGGGACCGGCCCGACGTCGATCCCACCCAGGTCGTGGTGCGGGACGAACTCGCCGAGCAGCTGAGCGACGACCCGTTCGGCGCGGGCCCCGAGGCCGCGTTCACGGCGGCGGCGGGGGTGGCGGCGGCGCTGGCCGCCGTCGGGTTCGCGGTGAGCGCGGCCGGGTCGCTGCGGGAGCGGGGCGCGGAGTTCGCCGTACTGCGGGCTCTCGGGGCCCCGCGCCGGCGGCTGGCCCGGGCGGTCGCCCTGGAGCAGGGTGTCCTGGTGCTGCTGGCACTGCTGGCGGGGGCCCTGCTGGGCGCGGTGCTGACCCGGGCGGTGATCCCGCTGATCGTGCTCACGGACGAGGCGACCCGACCGGTGCCCACGGTCCTGGTCCAGCTCCCCCTCGCGCGGGCGGCCGTACTCCTGGCGGCGGTGGCCCTCGCCCCGCTCCTGGTGACGGCGGCGCTGACCCTGCGGCGGGCGGATCCGGCGCGGGCACTGCGTGAGGGGGGTGAGTGAGATGAGGTGGTTCAGGACGGGCGTGGCCGCATCGTCCGGGAAGGGCGAGCCGGGGGTCTCCGGGGTGACCGCCGGGCCGTCCGCGTCCGACGGTGACGACCATGAGGGCTCCGGGGTGAGCGTGCCCTGGGTCCGGACCCGGCTGCGGACCGCGACCGGTACCGTGTGCGCGCTCGCGCTGCTGGTCGCGTTGACGGCGTGTCTCGCGGCCGCCTTCCCGCGTGCGGTCGACCGGTACGAGGACTCCGGGCTGCGCCGGGCCGCCGAGCAGGCCCGCCCCGACCGGACCGGCATCGAGGTGTACGCCCCACCGCCCTCGCTGATGGAGACGACCCGTTTCCGCGAGGACGCGCTGCGCCCGGACATGCTGGCCGAGCAGGACACCGAGGTCCGTGCCCAGGTCCCGGCCCCGCTCGTCCTCGACCGGGACCAGTCGACGTACGGCGTGCGCACCACCCAGGACATCCCGGTGCTCGACCCGTGGCTGCCGAGGCCGACCGGCGACCCCGCGCGGGTGACCCTGGTCGCGCAGACGGGCCTCGCCGCCCACTCCTCCCTCGCACAGGGGCGGTTGCCGCGCGCCGACGACCAAGTGGCCTCCACGACGCGTGAACTGGAGGCCGCCGTCAGCACCGAGACGGCCAAGGCCCTGCACATCAAGGTCGGTTCGGTGCTCCACGTCCCGCCCTACACCGTCCGGATCACGGGCATCGTCACCCCGCGCGAGCCGCGGGGCGCGTACTGGTCGACCAAGACCATCCTGCGCACCCCGGCCCTGATCCGCGAACCCCTGCCGTCCATCGCCATGTACTGGGTCGGCGCCCTGCTGCTGCACCCGGACGCCGCCCCCGCCCTGCTCGCCGACTCCGGAAAACCTGAGCGCTACTGGCAGTTGGCCCCGGACACAGAGGCCCTGCGGGCCCGCGACATCCCGGCCCTACGGTCCGCGATCGCCTCCCTGGAGGCCGGTCCGGCGCTGCGGGAGGTGCGCCGGGAGATCGACGGCCCCTCGACCGAGCTCTCGGAGCTGAACGGCAGCACCGAGGTCACCACCGACCTCGACGAGGTCCTCATCTCCTACGGCCGGCTCCGCGAGAGCGTCGCCCCGCTCGTCGCCGTCGCCGCGTTCGGCACCGGCACGGTCGCCGCCGTCGTCCTCATGATGGCGGGCGGCCTCACCGCCGAACGCCGCCGCAGCGAACTCGCCCTGCTGCGCGCCCGGGGCGCCTCCCTGCTCGGTCTCACGGCCCGGCTCTTCGCCGAGACGGCCGCCGTCGCCGTCCCCGCGGGTGCCCTGGGGCTCGCCGCCGCGCTGTTCGCGATCCCGGCGGGCCGCGCCGGCGCCGCCGTGTGGGCCGCCGTCGCGGTCACCGCCGTGACCTGCGCGGCCCTCCCCCTGCGCGCGGCCGCCGCCCACCGCCTGGTCCGCATGCACACCGGCCGCGAGGACGTGGCGTCCGTACGGCCGTCCCGGCGCCGTACGGTCGCCGAGCTGACGCTGCTGGTGCTGGCCGCGGGCGCGGTGGAGTCGCTGCGCCGACGCGGCACCTCGGGCTCCGCCGGTGACCTCGTCTCCCTGGCGCCGGTGCTGCTGGGAGTGATCGCGGCGCTGGTCCTGGTCCGCCTGTACCCGCTGCCGCTGCGCGGCCTGGCCCGGCCCGCGGCCCGGCTGCGCGGCGCGGTGGCCCATCTGTCGCTGGCCCGGGCGGGCCGCACCTCGGCCTCCGCGGTGCTGCCCCTGCTCGCCCTGCTGACCGCCCTGACCACGGCGGCCTTCGGCGGCTCGGTCCTCGCGGGCGTGCGGGAGGCCCGCGACCACGCGGCCCTGCTCTCGGTCGGCGCCGACGCCCGGGTGGAGTCGGCGGCGCCGCTCCCGTCCGGGCTCCCGGACCGGCTGCGCCGTAGTCCCGGAGTGAGCGACGTGTCCACGCTGAGCGTCACCTTCGAGGCGAAGCCGGCCGACGGGGCCCAGACGGTACCGCTGGTCGGCGTGGACCCCGCCGACTACGCGGCCCTGTCGGCCCGGACCGGCCTGGGCGCCTTCCCGCGGGGCGACTTGAAGGCCGCGGCGGCCGGCGCCCCGGCTCCGGCCCTGGCCTCCACGGCCACCGCCCGGACGTACGGCACCCGCCCCTTCCCGGTCCTCCTCCCGGACGGCAGCACCCTCACCGTCCGCATCACCGCCGTCCTCGACCGCACCCCGGCGGTGTCGGGCCCGGACTTCCTGATCGTGAACCGCACGGCACTGGGCCCGGCGGCGGCCCGCCCGACCGGACTGCTCCTGACCGGCGAGAACCTGAACGGGACCGCACTGCGCGAGGCCGCCCCGAAGACGGCGACCGTGCGGCTGCGGTCCGAGGAGCGGGCGGGCTATGTCGACTCCCCGCTCCAGACCGGCGCGGAACGCGTCTACACGACGGCCGTGGCGGCCGGCACCGGTTACGCCGTCCTCGCCCTCCTCCTGTCCCTCCTGCGCACCGCCCCCGAACGCACCGCCCTGCTGGCCCGCCTGCGCACGATGGGCCTCACCCGGGCGGCGGGCCGGCGCCTGCTGATCCTGGAGTCCCTCCCCCAGGCGGTCCTGGCCGCTCTCGGCGGCGTCCTCACGGGCTGGGCCACGATCCGCCTGCTGTCCCCCGGGATCGATCTGACCGCCCTCGCCCTCCCGACGGCCGAACCCGGCGCGGGCGCGGTGGAGTTGCGCATGGACCTGCCGTCCCTGGCGATCCCGGCGGTGGCGGTCCTGCTGCTGGCGGTCGGGGTGGGGGTCGGACAGGCCTGGTGGTCGGGGAGACGGGGATCGGTGACGGAACTGAGAGCGGGTGACGCCCGATGACCCGGGTGGCGCCCGATGACCCGCGTGACGTCCGATGACCCGGGTGGCGCCTGATGACCCGTTGTGTGAGACCCGATGACCCATCGCGTGCGACCCGAGCAGCCCTGACGCCGGACCACAGTCCAGGAGACGGCCCATGACCACGAACCCCACCCTCACGGACCTGGCGCAGAAGGCGACCGCCGCCCGCAACCGCCCCACCTACGGCCACGACGCCCTGATCACCTGCGACCGGCTCGTGCGCATCTTCACCACGGACGGCGTGGAGGTCCAGGCACTCCAGGGCCTCGACCTGCTCGTGCGCGAGGGCGAACTCCTCGCCCTGGTGGGCGCGTCCGGCAGCGGCAAGTCCACCCTCATGAACATCCTCGCCGGCCTCGACACCCCCACCGCGGGCGCGGCCAGGGTCGCCGGGCACGACCTGCTCACCATGACCGCGAAGGACCGCCTGGCCTACCGCCGCAAGACCGTCGGCTTCGTGTGGCAGCAGACCTCCCGCAACCTCCTGCCCTACCTCACCGCGGCGCAGAACATCACCCTGCCCATCCAGCTCTCCGGCGCCCGCACCGCCCGCCGCGCCCAGACCCAACGGGCCCTGGAACTGCTGGAGTTGCTGGAGGTCGCCGACTGCCGCAACCGCCGCCCCCACCAGATGTCCGGCGGCCAGCAGCAGCGCGTGGCGATCGCGGTCGCGCTGGCCAACGACCCCGCGGTCCTGCTGGCCGACGAACCGACCGGCGAACTCGACTCGCACACCGCGGAACAGATCTTCGCCGCGTTCCGCACGGCCAACGAACAGCTCGGCACGACGATCGTCATCGTCACCCACGACCAGGCCGTGGCCTCCGAGGTCCGCCGGGCGGTGGCCATCAGGGACGGCCGTACGGCCACGGAGGTCCTGCGCCGCAGCGAGGTCGACGCGACGACGGGCCACGAGACGCTGGTGGCGCGGGAGTACGCGATGCTGGACCGCGCGGGCCGCCTCCAGCTCCCGAAGGAGTACACCGAGACACTGGGCATGCGCGACCGGGTCGCACTGGAACTGGAGCCGGACCACATCGGGGTGTGGCCGGACGACAGCGACCGGGACTGACGGTTGGATCGGTGGGTGCCGGTCAGCGCACGCTGACGCCGAGAGCCCCAAGTCCCCCTTGCCGTACGGCGATCGAGCCGTAGGGCGTGCGCAGCCGCAGCCACGCTCCGGAGGAGAAGAGCCCCGACTCGCCGCCGGGCCGCAGGAATCCGAGCGACTGGGCCGCGTGCACGGCCCGCACGGGCAGCCCGGTGTCCGCGACGGTCCGGGACCAGATCTCCCGGCCGATCCGGTCGAGTTCGGCCCGGGTACGCCCCTCGGGCCCCAACTCCTCGGTACGCGACCGGAATTCGGCGATCCCGGCGAGGACGAGCGCGCGCAGCTCCTGAGGCCCCGGCAGTCCGGTCACCGGCTGCCATCCGCCGCGCGGCGGCAGCACCCCGGCCCACGGCGGACCGGTCACCGCCGACGGCACGACGGCGGTGCCGGCGCTCTCGTCGACGGACTCCAGGAGCTCACCGGCGGACACGGTCACGTCGAGGGTGACGTCGAGCCCGTTCTCGTACGGCTTCGCCAGCCGTACCGCCCGGATCGCCAGCACCTCGAAGGACGGCGGCCGTCCGAAGACGGCGAGCGCGGTGCCGGTCCCCTGGAGGCGCACCGCGGCCGAGCGGTCGTAGTGGAGCAGCCGGGAGAGGAAGGCGGCGAGGTCCGCCGCCTCCGACTCGTCGGCGAGGTGGAGCACCGTCATGCGGCGACGGCCTCCTCCTCGTCGTCGTCCCGGTACTCCTCGAGGAACTCCCGTTCCTCCGTGGTGATACGGCGCGGGCGCTGGGCCGCGAAGTCGAACGGCACTATCACCGTGGAGGCGCGGACGTAGACCTCGTCGCCGTCCTTCACCTCGTAGGCGATGGTGAAGGACGCCGCGCGGATCTCGGTGACCCACAGCTCGATGTCCACGGGCGCGTGCCGGTGGACGAGCTGGCGCTTGTAGTCGATCTCATGGCGTGCCACCACGGACCCCTGCTTGAAGTCCTTCTCCGGGCGGAACAGGAAGTCGATACGGGCTTCCTCCAGGTAGCGGAGGAAGACCACGTTGTTGACGTGGCCGTACGCGTCCATGTCCGCCCAGCGCAGCGGGCAGCGGTAGATGTGCCGCAAGATCAGCCCCGGGTCAGCTTCTTGTAGGTGGCGCGGTGCGGACGCGCCGCGTCCGGACCGAGCCGCTCGATCTTGTTCTTCTCGTACGACTCGAAGTTGCCCTCGAACCAGAACCACTTGGAGTCACCCTCGTAGGCGAGGATGTGCGTGGCCACCCGGTCCAGGAACCACCGGTCGTGGGAGACGACCACGGCCGCGCCCGGGAACTCGAGGAGCGCGTTCTCCAGCGAGCCGAGGGTCTCGACGTCGAGGTCGTTGGTCGGCTCGTCGAGGAGCAGCAGGTTGCCGCCCTGCTTGAGGGTGAGCGCGAGGTTGAGCCGGTTGCGCTCACCGCCGGACAGGACGCCGGCGGGCTTCTGCTGGTCGGGGCCCTTGAAGCCGAACGCGGACACGTACGCGCGGCTCGGCATCTCGACCTGGCCGACGTTGATGTAGTCCAGCTCGTCCGAGACGACCGCCCAGAGGGTCTTCTTCGGGTCGATGTTGGCGCGGCTCTGGTCGACGTACGAGATCTTGACGGTCTCGCCGACCTTGATGGAGCCGGAGTCCGGGGTCTCCAGACCCTGGATCATCTTGAAGAGGGTGGTCTTGCCGGCGCCGTTGGGGCCGATGACACCGACGATGCCGTTGCGCGGCAGGGTGAAGCTGAGGTCGTCGATGAGGAGCTTGTCACCGAAGCCCTTGCTGAGGTTGTTGACCTCGACGACGATGCTGCCGAGCCGCGGGCCCGGCGGGATCTGGATCTCCTCGAAGTCCAGCTTCCGCATCTTGTCGGCCTCGGCGGCCATCTCCTCGTAGCGCGCGAGACGGGCCTTGGACTTGGCCTGCCGTCCCTTGGCGTTGGAGCGGACCCACTCGAGCTCTTCCTTGAGCCGCTTGGCGCGCTTGGCGTCCTTCTGGCCCTCGACCTTGAGACGGGTCTGCTTGGTCTCCAGGTACTTGGAGTAGTTGCCCTCGTAGCCGTGCAGGCGACCGCGGTCGACCTCGCAGATCCAGCCGGCGACGTTGTCGAGGAAGTACCGGTCGTGGGTGACGGCCACGATGGTGCCCTCGTACTTGGCGAGGTGCTGCTCCAGCCAGTTCACCGACTCGGCGTCGAGGTGGTTGGTGGGCTCGTCGAGGAGCAGCAGGTCGGGGGCTTCGAGCAGCAGCTTGCAGAGCGCCACGCGCCGCTTCTCACCACCGGAGAGGTTGGTGACGGCCCAGTCGCCCGGGGGGCACCCGAGGGCGTCCATGGCCTGCTCCAGCTGGGCGTCGAGGTCCCACGCGTTGGCGTGGTCGAGCTCTTCCTGGAGCTTGCCCATCTCGTCGAGCAGCGCGTCGCTGTAGTCGGTGGCCATCAGCTCGGCGATCTCGTTGAACCGGTCGAGCTTGCCCTTGACCTCGGCGACACCCTCCTGGACGTTCTCCAGGACGGTCTTCTCCTCGTTGAGCGGGGGCTCCTGGAGGAGGATGCCGACGGTGTAGCCGGGCGCGAGGAACGCGTCACCGTTCGACGGCTGGTCCAGCCCCGCCATGATCTTCAGGATCGTGGACTTACCGGCACCGTTCGGGCCGACCACACCGATCTTCGCGCCGGGCAGGAAGTTCAGCGAGACGTCGTCAAGGATGACCTTGTCGCCGATTGCCTTGCGCGTCTTGCGCATGGTGTAGATGTACTCAGCCAAGAGAAACCGTCCGGCAGCTTGAAATCTGGCAGTGGGCAGATACACCCCATCTTGCCTGAGGTCCACCCTTGGGTGGTAACCCGTTTGGTCGGGGGGCTGTGACCTGGCGTTTCACGCGCCCTGTCGGTGACATGCCCATCGAGCCCCGTCCCGGGCCGGGAGAACCTGGGCGAACGGCGCCCTGCGTGATCACTGTCAGGGATAGCCTGACGCCATGCCCGACGCCCCGGACGCCTCCGCCGCCCCCGAGCTCCATCGCCTGTCCCCCCGCGACGAGTCCCGCGTCGCGCTCGCCCTCACGCTGCGGCAGCTCGTGGACGCCGTCCTCGACGCCGTCCCGGTCGAGCCGGATCCCGCGCCCGGGGATCTGCTGCGTACCGCCCTGAAGCTCCAGCGCCGGGTCGAGGACGTGGTGCGGGAGGCCGTGGTCGCCGAGCGGGAGCGGGGGACCACCTGGGCCGAGATCGGCGAGGTCGCCGGCGTCACCCGGCAGTCCGCCCACGAGAAGTGGTACGGCGATGTGCACGCCTGGGCGGCCATCGGACGCAGCGCCCTGCCGCCGCACCTGAAGACGCTCGAGGTGGCGGCCGAGGCCGACGACCGGTACGCCAGGCTGCGACCCGACCGGCCGCACGCCGTCACCTCGGGACTGGACGCGGTCCGCTTCCCCGGTTCGCACGCCTACGAGGCCAGCCTGCGCGTCCGCGGATCCGCCCTGCACACCCGGCGCACGGAACTGGATGCCCGGGCCACGCGGCTCAACGACGAGTACGGCGCCCTGCACGCCCAGGGACCGGCCAACTCGCCCCTCGGCGCCGATCCGCACGCCATCGACGCCCACCGGGGTCACGCGGACGCCGTGCGCGCCAACCGGCTCGCCATCGCGGACGTGCACGACGAGATCGCCACCGTCTACGACCAGCTCGTCACCGCCGAGCCCTCCCTGGCCGAGGAACACCGCACCCAGTCCGACTGGCACCGCAACGCCTCCGCCCAGGCCCGCGGCTACGCCGACCTCCTGAACGGCACGGGCCGGTAGAGCCTGTCCGCGGTATCAGCCGGCTGCCAGAAAGGGCGCCTCGTCAGCGCGGGCGCGCCTGCGGCGCCCGCGGCGCCCGCCCTGCCCGAGGAGTTTCCGCCGGCCGCGGCGGCCGCGCCCGCGGCACCGGCCTCCGCCCACCGCTACGCCGGCCTGGTCCGCCGGACAGGCCCTAGCCGTCCGCGCTCCCGCGCACGGCCAGCCATACGGCCGCGCCCACGGCGACCGCCCCGGCCGCCCCCGCGGACCGCAGCAGCGCCCGGTCACCGCGCCACGACAGCACCGACCAGCTCGACTGCGCCGAGAACAACGACCCCTTGCTCAGCCACGACCCCGTGGAAATCAGGGAGAGGGCGGAACCGATCGAGCCGACGGACAGGGCGCTGCCGATCGAGCCGACCGACAGGGCCGAGCCGACGGAGCCGATGGACAGCACCGAGCCCACCGAGCCGATCGACAGGACCGAGTCCTGCGACCACAGGGACAGCACGGACTCCGAGGACGGGTGACGCGCCGCTGACGCGGTTGACTTCGTCATGCGGGCCATTCTGCCCGCGCCGACGCGCCGAGGTCAGTCGTGCGTGCGGTTCTGCTTCCGGCCCGTGTGCACCAGGAAGGCGCCCCCGATCACGACCAGCCCGATCGCGGTACCGGCGATCAGCGGCGTCGTCGCGGAGCCGCCGGTCTCGGCGAGGTTGACGTCGGCGGAGGGCGCGGCCACCGTGGCGGGGCTCGGCTCGCTGAGGGTCTGGGTGGTGGCGCCCGTCTCACTGCTCCGGGTGCGGCAGTCCAGGACCCCGGTGAAGCGCTCCACGAGGCCGTCGGGGCCCTTGATCGTGAAGTCGTACGCCTGGTCCTCCTGGAGCGGGACCGTCACCGTGCGGGTCTCGCCCGCCGCGATGGCGTACTGCGTGCCCATGAGCTCGAAGCCGAACTCCTCGTCGCCCTGGTTGGTCGCGGTGATGTCCAGGCCGCCCTTGGTGCAGTTCCGGGCCGCGGACAGGGCCGGTACGGCACCCTGCTCCGCCCAGGTCGCGCTCGCCGTCGCCGAGACCGTCGACTCGCTGGAACCGGCCAGGATCTGCGTCTGGCTCCGGCTCTCCGAGGCGAAGGCCCGGCCGACCGGCACAGTGGTGGAGGCCTGCACGGTGAGGTCGGCCGCCCCCGCCCCCGCGTCCTCGGGGACGTCGAAGTAGAGCTCGCTGCCGTTGCTCGCGGAGGTCACCGGCTTGCCGTCCTTGCCGACGATCCGCACCCCGCTGGTGGCCGCGTCGGCCGGCGGCGTGACCGTCGTACCGGCCGCGTTGGTGTGCACCGTCACCGGGCCGAGCAGCTCGCCGGGGTGGCCGGAGACCGCGGGCGGGTCGAGGGTCAGCGAGGCCGCCGGTTCCGTGAGGTCACGGGCGCTCTTCTCCAGGTAGTCCGCGAGCTTCTCGGCCTGCGGGTCGACGGCGTCCACGTCCGCCGCGTCCGAGTAGCGCCAGATCGCCACCTGGGTCCCGGCCGCCGCGTCCTGCTCGGTCAGCCCGGCGGGGACACCGGCCTCGGTGGCGAGCGCCGCGAGGTCGTTCACCTGGGGGTAGGAGTTCTGGAGGATCCAACGGATCTTCCCCGCGTTCCTGTTGGCGCCCAGCGAGGTCCCGCTCCAGTCGGTCTCGTGGTACTTGGCGTCCTTCTGCGTCGGGTTGTAGAGGTCGACGCAGTAGGTCTGCAGGGTGCCGCCGCCCTCGACGGACATCTCGAACAGCCCGGCGGGCACCTGGAGATCGCCGTTGGTGTCGTGGATCACCGCTTCGCCGTAGGTCTTCAGACCTCCTATGGTCGCGGTCGCCCCTCTCTGGTTCTGTGCCGTGTCGTCCGCCGTGGCCGTGCCGGCGGCGGCCACCGCCATACCGGCCGCGAGCAGGCCGGAGACGAAGGTGGCGGCCGCGAGGCGAGCCGCTCCCCGTCCGCGCACGGACAGCGCAGAGAACGCAGAAAACACGGAATTCCCCTTCGAGCAGGACCCGTTGACGAGCGGGGTGGCGGTCCCACCAGCAGAATCAATAGCCCCGAGAGCTGTGTTCGGCATCCTAGGGACGCGGCCGCGCCGCTCTTCCCGGGGATGCGGTCGGAAGATCGATCCGACTCGGAATCGTTATCGCCAGCCCCCTTCACCGGCAGGGCTTATCGACAAGTCGACCGGAAGTTCCGGACGCATTCGCCGATAAGCCCGCCGATAAGCCGCACTTCGGTCAGAGCACCGGCGCCCGCCTGACGTCACGTCACCGCGACGGCCTCCCGCCGGTCCGCGGTGTCGTCGCCCGGCGGTGTCTCCCAGGCCGGCTCCGGCTGCGCGGGCGCGCCGCCCGCCGCGTTCTCCGCCCGCTGGGTGCGCCGGAAGGCCGAGGTGCCGCGCGCGAGGTCGTGGCCGATCGCCACCGCGTCGATGTCGGCCGAGGTCCAGGACGGCTGCCCCTCGCGGACCTCCGACCGCACCTTCAACCGGCCCTGGACGACCACCGGATCGCCCACGTTGATGGACCCGGACACGTTGGTGGCGAGCTGGCGGTTGGCCCACACCGTGAAGAAGTTGGTGTGCCCGTCCGTCCACTCGTTCTTCTCGCGGTCCAGATAGCGCGCGGTCGCCGCGAGCCGGAACCGCACCGACGCGCCGGTCGCCAACTCGCGGTACACCGGCTGTGTCGCCACGTTGCCCACCGCGCAGATCATCGTCTCGTTCATCGCGGAAAACCCTCCCGGACATGCGTACGGGCCCGTCCCGTACGGCTGTTGCCGTCTGCGTGCCGACCGCGTCACCGCGATCGCCGCGAAGCCAGACTGCCTCCGCCGGGCCGAGCCCGCTGCGCCCTGTGGACCGTCCACGGGCTGTGGAAAACTCCACCACCCGAACGAGGGACCCGGTCCACGGAACCACCCGTCACCCCACCCCCACGACCCTCCCGTACTGCTCCCGGACCTCCCGGTACCGCAGCAGCTCCGCCGCCACCGGATCCAGCACCCGGGCCCGCCCGCACCCCGCCGCCGCCTCCCGCAACCGCCGTTCCGCCTCCACGCCGTACCGCCGCGCGGGCCCCCGCGCCGCCATCCGGCAGCTCCACTCGACGAGCGGGCCGCCGATGATGCCCAAGACCATCAGCAGCACCGGAACCCCGAGGTTCGGCGCCATGACCCCGACGATCTGCCCCACCAGCCAGGCGCCGCCGACGATCTGAAGCAGCGTCATCGATGCCTGGGCCAGCACGGCCGCCGGCCACCAGCCCGGACGCGGTGGCTTGCCCGGTGGCAGCCCGGCCCGGGCCGTCAGCTCGTCCAGCGCCTCGGGAAGCCCCTGGGAGCCCCGTACGGCCGCCTCGCGCACCGCCTGCGCCCAGGGCGCGGGCAGTCCCGCCGAGGCGCGGTCGGCGAGCGTCCGTACGGCCTGCTCGACCTGTTGCCGCGCGGTCGCCTCCTCGTCGGCCTGGGTGCGCAACGGCAGCCGTCCCGTGACAGGTTCGCGCCGGTCCTGGTACCAGCGCCACAGCCGCAGCCAGGGCGTGCCGCACGCGCGGTTGGCGTTGCGCAGCCAGGCGCGTTCGGCCGCCTCGCCCGCCGCGGTGGCGCCGACCGAGTCCGCGAGGCGGGCGGCGAAGTCGTCGCGCGCGTCCTCGCTCAGGCCGGTGCGCCGGCCGGTCGCGTAGACGGGCCGCAGGCGCCACGCGGCCGCGTCCACGTCGGCCGCGATCCGCCGCGCGGGAGCCCCGCGCTCGGCGACGAACTGGCCGAGCGACTCCCGCAGTTCACCGATGCCGTCCCCGGTGAGCGCGGACAGCGCGAGCACGGTGGCGCCCGGTTCGCCGTACTCCCCGAGCGCGATCCCGTCCTCGTCCAGCAGTCGCCGCAGGTCGTCGAGGACCTGCTCGGCGGCCTCACCGGGCAGCCGGTCGATCTGGTTGAGGACGATGAACATGACCTCCGCGTGGCCCGCCATGGGCCGCAGATAGCGCTCGTGCAGCATCGCGTCGGCGTACTTCTCGGGGTCCACGACCCAGATGACGGCGTCGACGAGCGCCAGGATCCGGTCCACGTGCTCGCGGTGCTGGACCGCGGCCGAGTCGTGGTCGGGCAGGTCGACCAGGACGAGCCCGCGCAGCTGGGCCTCCGACTCGGCGCTCTGGAGCGGGCGCCGCCGCAGCCGGGGCGGGATGCCGAGCCGTTCGATGAGACTGGCCGAGCCGTCGCTCCAACTGCACGCGATCGGCGCGGCGGTGGTGGGCCGGCGCACGCCGGTCTCCGAGATCGTCACTCCGGCGAGCGCGTTGAACAACTGCGACTTGCCGCTGCCGGTCGCTCCCGCGATGGCGACGACGGTGTGCTGCCCGGAGAGCCTGCGCCGGGCGGCCGCCTCGTCCAGGACCTGGCCGGCCTCGGCGAGCGTCCGGCTGTCGAGCCGGGTCCGGGAGAGCCCGATCAGCTCCCGCAGCGCGTCCAGACGGGAGCGCAGAGGGCCGTCGTACGCCAGCGGGGCGGCGGGCGGCGCGTTGTGCCCACGCGCCTCCACGACGGCCGCCTGCTCGCTCTCGGCGGTCACCCGCCGCGCGATCAGCCCGTCGTCCCAGGCACCACCCGATTCACCGTCGACCATCACACCGGCATCGACCACCTCAGGGGACCCGCTCCCAGCCTCCCCGTCCCCGCGCCCTCCCGCGGCCCGCCCACGGGGCCTCTCCTCGCGCGCGTGCCTGCCGTCGTCCCGCCCGGACCGCCCTTCCTCACGCCCCGGCTTACCGACCTCGCGCACGTGCCGCCCGTCCTCACGCCCGGGCTTACCGACCTCACGCGCGTGCCGCCCGTCCTCACGCCCAGGCCGCCCGTCCTCACGCCCGGGCCGCCCTTCCTCACGCCCGGGCCTACCGACCTCGCGCTCGTGCCGCCCGTCCTCACGCACGCGCTCACCGGCCTCCCGCGGGTGCTTACCGCCCTCGCCCCGGCGCCGACCCTCCTCACGCCCGCGCTGACCCTCCTCAAGCCCGCGCCGCCCGTCATCACCCCCGCGCCGCCCGTCATCACGCCCGCGCCGCCCGTCCTCACGCCGGTGCCCCGGCTCCTCGCCCCCCTCCTGCCCCGACCCGACCCGCCCACGACCGGACGCATCCCCGTCCCGCCCCGACCTCGCGCGCGCCCGACCGGACACGTCACCCTCGCGCCCCACTCCCGTCCCCGCCCGCGCACGGCCCCGCCCCTTCTCCCCACCCGCGTGTCCGTCCTTCACCCGCGCGGTCCCGTCGCTCACCGCCCCACCAGCGTCTCCGTCCCCCCGACGCCCCTCCCCGACACCGGAACCGGAACCGGCCCCGGCACCCTCACGTCCGTCCTCCTCACGCCCGTCTCCGGCCTCCACGCGCGCGTACCCCTCCTCGCCCCCCGCTCCCCCGGCGCCCGCCGAGCCCCCGGCCGCCGCCTCCCCCTCCTCCTCCGATACGGCGTCCCCCGCCCGCTCGGTGTGGTCCTGATCCGTGTGGTCCTGATCCGTGACGGCGGTCATCGGTCACCTCTCCTTCTGCAGTACGGACAGCGCGGCGATGAGCTCGGCCTGGGGCTCGGGGTGTACTTCGAGTGCGTCGAGCGGGGCGAGCCGGCGTTCGCGTTCGGCGTGCACGACCCGGTCGAGGTGCTCGGCGAGCAGCCGCCCGCCCCGGTCCCGCAGCCGCAGCGCGCCATGGGCGCCGATCCGCTCGGCGAGCCCCTCACCGGCGACCCGGGCCCGCCGCCCGCCCAGCAGCGCGGTGGCGACGAGGGCGGCCACGGTCTCGGGGTCGGGCGCGACACCTCGGTCGAGGCCCCGGACCTCGTCCTCGGCGTACTCCTCCAGCTCCCGCCGCCACCGCCGTACGGCCATCCCGATCCGGTGCTCGGCGCTCTCCGGGGTCGGATCACGGTCGGTCAGTTCAGGCGCCGCGGCGGCCGGTTCGCGCCGCCAGGCCTCGGCGACCCGCTCGTCGGCGGCGGTGACCGCGCACAGCAGGAGGGCGCCCAGGCTCTCCACCAGGGCATCCAGGAGTTCGCCGGCGGTGCAGTCGAGGGGGAAGGCACGCCAGCGCTTGAGGGCGTCACCGGCGAGCACGGCACCGGCCTGCAGCCGCCCCCGCACGCGCGCGTACTCGCTGTCGTACGCCACCTCGACGGCGGTGGTGAGCCGCAGCGCGGCCGCGTACTGGGCGGCGGCGGCACTGGCCAGCTCGGGCATCCGGGACTTGAGGGAGGCGAGCACGCCGTGGGCCGTACGGGCGACGGTGTGCTGCCGGGCGGCCGGCTCCTGCACCTGGTGGACGAGCCAGGTCCGCAGCGGTGCCACCGCGGTGGCCGGCAGCAGTCCGCCGCCCCAGGCCGACTCGGGCAGCTCCGGCACCGTGAAGCGGGGCACCTCGCCGAGGCCCGCCTTGGTGAGCAGGGCGCCGTACTGCCGGGAGACCTCGGAGACGACCTGGTGCGGCACCCGGTCGAGAACGGTCACCAGGGTGGCGTCGTACTCCTTGGCGGTGCGCAGGAGGTGCCAGGGGACGGCGTCGGCGTAGCGGGCGGCCGTGGTGACCATGATCCAGACGTCGGCCGCGCAGATCAGCTCGGCGGCGAGGACGCGGTTGTCGGCGACCAGGGAGTCGATGTCGGGCGCGTCGAGGAGCGCGAGGCCGGGCGGGAGGGTGTCGGCGGTCTCGATGCGCAGCACGCGCGCGGGGTTCTCGCCGGGCAGCAGGAGTTCGTCCCCCGCCTCCCGGTGGGGCACCCACACGCGGGTGAGGTCGGGCAGGACACGCATCCCGCTGAACCAGTGATGGTCCTCCGGATGGCAGACCAGCACCGGGGTCCGGGTGGTCGGCCGCAGTACGCCCGCCTCGCTCACCCGGCGCCCCACAAGGGAGTTGACGAGGGTCGACTTGCCGGCCCCGGTGGAGCCGCCCACGACGGCCAGCAGCGGCGCTTCGGGATCCCTCAGCCGGGGCACCAGATAGTCGTCGAGCTGGGCGAGCAGTTCGTCGCGGTTGGCACGCGCGCGTGGGGCCCCCGCCAGGGGCAGCGGGAAGCGTGCGGCGGCGACACGGTCGCGCAGGGCGGAGAGTGCGTCGAGCAGCTGAGGCCGTACGTCCAAGGTCACCACATGTGAAGAATGCCCAATTTTAGGGGAATTCTGAAGCATATGAGCATGCCTGCGCGCCGACAGGACATAAGGGACGGAAGGGATGACTGGGACGCAGGCACAGTCCAGGCATAACGAGTGCACAACACCCGGTGCGCGAGGCGGCAAAAGCGATGCACGATTCGTACCTGCCTGCGATTATCAGGACCGCTTCACTGAACCTCCACATCGAGCCACGGAGGCGAAGCAACAGGGACAAGGTCGTGGGAGCCCTATCCTTGTCCCCGGCAACGTCACGGAACGGCCCACACCCGGGCACCCAAGACAGAGGCCACCACACCCGGCCCCCGTAGCTCAGTGGATAGAGCAGGCGCCTTCTAAGCGCTTGGCCGCAGGTTCGAGTCCTGCCGGGGGCGCAAACACCTTCTGACCACGTCGTTCGGGCAGGGGGTCTTTTCATGTCCGGCCCCGCAGCGGTACGTGGCCAAGCGCCTCGGGCCCGAAGCGCTCGCCGGACGGGACGGCTTCTCGCACCTACCGAGATCATGCGCGACCCCTACTGACAGTGCCGCGGCGTAGAGTCGATCACCCTGGCCGGGACCCACCACAGGGGGAAGGACCGACATGCGTCTGCGCTGTGCCGTGCTCGACGACTTCCAGCGGGCGGCGACGCGCTTCGCCGACTGGTCGGCGCTCGCGGACCGCGTCGAAGTCGTCTCCTACGACAGCCACTTCGCCGACGAGGACACCCTGGTCGCCGCTCTCGCCGACGCCGACATCGTGGTCACCCTGCGCGAGCGCGTCCCCTTCCCCGCCGCCCTCTTCGCCCGCCTGCCCCGGCTGAAGCTGCTCATCGCCTCCGGCATGCGCAACACCGTCATCGACTACGCCGCCGCCGAGGCACACGGCGTCACCGTCTGCGGCACGGCCAGCTCCTCGACCCCGCCGGTCGAACTGACCTGGGCCCTGCTCCTCGGCCTCGCCCGCGGGATCGTCGAGGAGAGCAACGCCCTCCGCGCGCAGGGCCCCTGGCAGTCCACCGTCGGCGCCGACCTGCACGGCCGCCGGCTCGGACTGCTCGGTCTCGGCAAGATCGGCAGCCGCGTCGCCCAGGTCGGTCTCGCCTTCGGCATGCAGGTCAGCGCCTGGAGCCAGAACCTCACCCGGGAACGCGCGGACGAGGTGGGCACGGAACTCGCCCCGTCCCTGCAAGACCTGCTCTCCACCAGCGACTTCGTCTCCGTGCACCTCGCCCTCGGCGACCGCACCAGAGGCCTGCTCGGCCCCGCCGAACTCGCCCTCCTCAAGCCCACCGCCTACCTGATCAACACCTCGCGCGCGGCGATCGTCGACCAGGACGCGCTCCTCACCGCCCTGCACGAGGGCCGGATCGCCGGAGCGGCCCTCGACGTCTTCGACACCGAGCCCCTCCCCGCCGACCATCCCCTGCGCACGACCCCCCGCCTGCTCGCCACCCCGCACCTCGGCTATGTCTCGCAGGCCAACTACACGACGTACTACGGCCAGGCGGTCGAGAACATCGAGGCCTACCTGGCGGGTTCACCCGTACGACGACTCCCCTGAGACGGCGTCACCCGCACGACGGCTCCCCTGAGGCCCCGCCCACGGCAGGCCTGCGATAGATCCCCTCGCTCCGCCGCAGATGGTGCAGGTCCACCAAATAGCGCCGGAGCGTCACATGGTCGATGGCGTCGCTGTCCTCGCACCAGGCCCGCAGCTTCTCGTCGACGACCCGCTCGGGGTAGTCCACCCCGGGCTCGAAGGTCTGCTCGGCGATGTGCTCCAGGACCCGCTTCTTGCGGCTCCACTGCGCCGGCAGCCGGACCAGCCGCCCGCCCCGGACGAACGTCCGCAGCACCGGCTCCGCCGGGACCGGCGCCTCCTCGGCGGGTGCCCGTCGCGCGTAGTCCTTGAAGAGGCCGTACGCCACTTCCAGCGCCCCGTCGGCCTGCTCGACCACCACGCCCTGCTCGCCCAGGCGATGCAGCGCCACGGCCGTCTCCCGCGCCGACAGACCGGCCGTCCGGGCGACCGCCGCGGGGGTGCCGGCGCCCAGCGCGACCGCGGCGAAGGCCCGCACGCGGCTCTCCTCGGCGAACAGACGGATCACTTGGTCGACCGGTTCGGTGTCGATAGCCATGTCCGGAGGCTAGCCGGGCCGCCCCCGCCGCTCCGAGTGAATTTCCCTCGCACACGAGAGCGGAACCCGGCCCGGCTGTTCAAAAAGGGTGATCCCCACATGAACGCCGTTACCAGGAGTGAGTGGCCGCGTTGAAGGGGGAGTGCGACGGCGCGTCCTGTCGTCGCACCCAACGAGTCAGAAGGAGTACGTGATGTCTCGCATCGCGAAGGCAGCGGGTGTCGCCCTCGGCACCGGCGCCGTGGTCATCGGCGGCGCCGGCATGGCGCTGGCGGACGCGGGTGCCGGCGCCGAGGCCGTCGGCTCGCCCGGTGTTCTGTCGGGCAACGTCGTCCAGGTCCCGGTCCACATCCCGGTCAACCTGTGCGGGAACACCGTGGACGTGATCGGCCTGCTGAACCCGGCCTTCGGCAACAGCTGCGTCAACGACGGCGGCCACAAGGGCAACCCCGGCCCCGGTGGACACGGCGGCTACGGCTACGGCGGCTGACCGTCCGTACCCGGCACAGAGCCCCGGCACCTCGAGCGCCGGGGCTCTTCCCATGCCCAGGGACGGTCCGTGGGTCTCAGGCGTACCGGTAGATCCCGCTGACGTCCTCCAGCTGATCCGGTGTCACACCCCACGGCGGCAGCTTCTCGCCCCGGGCCACGACCCGCCGGTACTGGGCGTTCGCCGGACCCGGCGGCCTGGCCGGCTGGTAGCGGGCACCGGCGTGCCGCCGCTGCCAGCGGTACCAGCACAGGTCGATGAAGGCGTGATGCATCCAGAAGACGGGGTCGTTGACGGACGCGCCGCCGACCATGGCCCCGCCGACCCAGCGGTGCACCCGGTTGTGGTTGCGCCAGGCGACACTGCCCCGCCCGCTCCCCCAGCCCTCCAGCTTGTTGCGGAACCCCCTGGTCACCGTGGAGTCCCAGGGCGAGACGTCGTAGACCGGATCGGCGAGCGCCCCCTCCAGCTCGCTCTTCGTCGGCAGGGCGATCGGGGCGGCGGAGCGGCCGAGGTCACGGGTGAGGAACTCCCCGTCGGTGACGCCCTCCTTGAGGGTCCAGTTACCGGTCGCCCAGGCGAACGGCCCGGTCATCACCTGCCGGTCCGAACGCCGGCCGTTGCCGCCGAGCAGGTCCTTGGTCCAGGGCGCCGAGGTCGCCGTACGGTCGCGGGTCCAGTCCCAGTACGGCACCGTCACCGACGAGTCGACGCGCCGCAGCGCCCGCTCCAGGTCCAGCAGGAAGCGCCGGTGCCAGGGCAGGAAGGAGGGCGCCATGTGGGCCGTACGGAGGCCGTCCTCCCCGTCGGAGTTGTAGTACTCGATGTGGATGCGCACGAACTCGTCGTACTCGCCGCGCCGTTTCACCTCCAGCATCGCCTTCACGAACCGCCGCTTCTCCGTGGCGGTCAGTGTGCTGACGTCCTTACGCGTGTACGCCATGGTCTCCCCCCATGTGTGGCTGTGTTCCTTCGCGCAGTTGCCGCCCGGGCCCGAGCTCGTCGACGGCGGCGCGGGCGGCTTCGAGCGGTGTCTCGTACGACCGGTAGTGGTCGACCATGCTCAGCCAGGTGCCGTCGGCGCGGCGCATCAGGTGCAGGGGCCGGCCGTCGACGGTGACGTGCCACTGGGCGCCGTCGAAGACGCGGCCCGCGCTGGTCGCGGAGGTCCTGATGCCCCGGATCCGGCGACCGCGGTAGGTCTCGTCGAAGACGATGTCCGCGGGCGGTTCGGCCGCGCGCAGCGAACGCGTCGCGGCGGCGACCGGGACGAACGCGGCGGCGACGGCCACCGGTCCGAACAGCCCCAGCAGTACGCCCCGCCGGCTCACCCGGGCGGGTCCGCCACGGTCACGCCGGCTGCGACCCCGCGCCGTCCCCACCGCCGCCACTTCGACACTCACGACCATCGCTGCTCCTCCGGTTCGGGTTGTCCGTACCGGTAACCGCCCGACCCCCCTGTCGGTCACCGTCGAGCGGCCGGGAAGGTGAACGGGGGCCGCGACACGGGCGGAGGGAAACCGAAGGGCCCGGGCGACAGCGCCCGGGCCCGTCAGACGGCTGACCACTCGGTCCTACAGACCCGGCCCCGTCACCAGGTCGGCGCCCGGGACCGTCTGGAGGACGGGGGCGAGGACGCCCACCTGGGGCAGCTTGGCGTCCGGGAGGCCGTAGTTGTCGGGGTTGGGGGCGGTGAGCGGGGCGTCCACGCTCAGGCCGGGGGCGAGGGTGCGCAGGTCGGAGGCGGGGGCGCCGACACCGACGTGGTCGAAGTCGTCGCCGAGGACGTGCGGCAGCGGGGCGCGCAGGCCCGCGCCGGGCAGCGCGCCGCCGATCGGCACCTGCGGCAGCACCCGCTCCGGGATGAGCCGGCCCTCGACGTACTGCGGGCCCTCGGGCGCGCCCGGCGTCAGCAGCGGAAGCTCCGCGCCGAGCTTCGGCAGCTGCATGCCGAGGGAGTTCTCGACGCCCTCCAGCGGCACGGGGACCGGAACCGTGTCCACCGCGGCGGCGGGGGTCGCGGCGCCCACCGCGGCCGCTACGCCCGTGATGACGGCGGCGATGGTTCCTCGGGTGGTCGACTTCATCTCAGGTACGGTGCCTTTCGGGAATCGGGAAGCTCAACGTCCTTCCCCCGTAACGATTCCGGCCCCGGGACCAGCGCAAGATTCCCCCGACTGCCGCAGTAATAGGACGTACGGCAATCAGCTAGTCCAGAAGTCCCACCAGCGCGTCAGGATCAGCATTCCGACGATCCCGAGGTGCGCCACCGGGAGCACCCAGGTGAATTCGGTGAGGAACGTCCTCAACCCCTCGGGGGCGGGCAGGAATTGACGGCGTACGGCGAACGACGTCACGTACCAGAACAGGACGGTCGTGGCGATCCACGCCAGACAGCACCACAGGCACAGCGCGTTGATCCGGTACAGCGACTCGACCTGCAGCCACGACACGAACCCGACGCCGAACAGACAGCCGGCGTCGAAGGTCAGCCAGTACCAGCGGGGGAAGCGGGCGCCGGCCAGCAGGCCGACGCCGACGCAGATCACGACGGCGTAGGCGACCAGGCCGAGCATCGGGTTGGGGAACCCGAAGGCCGAGGCCTGGTCGCTCTTCATGACACTGCCGCAGGACACCACCGGGTTCAGACTGCACCCCGGGGTGAAGTCCGGGTCCTCGAGCAGCTTGAACTCGTCGAGGGTGATCACCCAGGCGGCCAGCAGCCCGGCGGCCCCCGTGATCACCAGCAGCGTGGCGAACCCGGGGCCGCCGCCCGCGGTCCGGTCCTCGCGGCCGCCGCCCGCCGTCCGTTCCCCACCGCCGCCGCCCGTGGTCCGCTCCATCAGCCGCGCAGGGTGCGGGGCGCCACCACGATGTGCGCGGCCTCGTTCAGGGTCGCGTCGGCGCCCGCGAAGGCGGCCAGCGCCTCGGGGTCGACGGGCTTGCCCGGCTCGCCCTCGGGCCAGGGGCGGGTGGTGAACACGAAGTAGCAGAAGCCGCGTTCCTCGACGGCCGCGAGCCACTCCGGCGGCGGGACGCACTGGGCGCTGAAGCCCGGCATGGTGACGACGGCGGTGCCGGACTCGACGAGCAGGCTGACCGGGAGGCTGGGCCGCGCCTTGCCGTCGACGAGGTCGCCGCCGACCGGCAGGCCGTTGTTCTCCAGCAGTGCCTCCACGGCGGCCGTCGAGCCCTCCGGGCCGGCCGCGCCGTCCCCGAGGGAGTAGGCGAGGAGGTAGGGCATGTCGCCGTCGGGGGCTTCGCCGCTCCAGGCCATCACGACGAGCGTGCCCAGGTCGGGGGCGTTGAAGGGGCGGGTTTCGCTTGAGGTTGAGGTCACCGCGCGACCTTATCGACGCGTCGACCGGCCTCCGGGTGCCTTCTCACCCGACCGGGGGAGCGCCCGCGCCCGCTCCACACGATCGAGGGAAACGCCTCGAACGGGCTGACAGGACCGGTCCCTTGCGGTGGGCACCGGCCCTGACGGCGCGGAGGGAACCTCAGTGCTGGAGCGGAAGTCCGCCGAGCAGACCGCTCGAGTTCAGCGTGGTGGTCGCGCCCTTCACGGTGTTGAGCACGGAGTCCTTGTTCTCGGTGTCGAGCGCGTCCGACTGGTGCTGGAGCGGCGCCACGTCGGCGGGCTCGAGCCGGCCGCTGGTGAGCGTGTTCACAGCGCCGTTGAGGCTGGTGGGCGTGACGTCGGCGGTGTTGTAGGCGAACGCGGGCGCGGCGGCACCGGCGAGGGCCAGGGAACCGGCAACTACAGCGGCAGCCTTCAGGGACTTCATCGGGTTCCTTCCTTTCGGCGACGCAGGTCA
The DNA here is from genome assembly GCF_058382285.1 of Streptomyces sp. LS-MS-L19. Classification (NCBI taxonomy): domain Bacteria; kingdom Bacillati; phylum Actinomycetota; class Actinomycetes; order Kitasatosporales; family Streptomycetaceae; genus Streptomyces; species Streptomyces sp. LS-MS-L19. The sequence continues at coordinate 3,509,276 of NZ_JBYCLL010000001.1, forward strand.
CCGGGCGAATGCGGACACCGTGCCCAACGATCTCTCCCCCGAGGGGGAAACCCCGCGCGCAGTAATTGGGCTTTCATGAAAAAGCCGTTGTGCCGGCCCAGGAAGGACCGGCACAACGGGATGCCACGAGGAGGCGGAATTCAGCCGCCCTACGACGCCGGGAGCGGGCTGGTGGGCAGGGAGCTCGTCGGCGGAGTCGGCAGGCTCGGCGCGCTCGGCAGGGCCGGCAGCCCCGGCAGGTCGGGCAGCGGCAGCTTCCCGCTCAGCAGCGTGGCGGCGAGGACGTTGACCAGGCCGGTCAGCACACCGGTGACGGCCGGGACGACCTGCGTGACGTCACCGGAGGTGGCGGCCGCGAGCAGCGTGTCGACCGCCTTCCGGAGGCCGGCGAGCGCGTCGGCGACGAGGTCGGCCGGGAGCTTCGCGGACGCCCCGGCCTTGGAGTCGTCACCGCTCGTCGAGAGTGAGGGGAGCGTGGGCACCGCGGGGAGCGAGCCGGTCGGCAGGGAGCTCGTCGGCGTCTGCGGCAGAGCCGGCGTCGCCGGTACGGCAGGCACCGACGGTACGGCCGGTACGGAAGGCACCGCCGGAGCGGCCGGAGCCGCCGCGCTCACCTTCTCGATCGCGGCCTTCACGGCGTCACCGAGCTTGGTCGCCTCCTCCGCCGAGAGCTGACCGTTGTCCGCCTTCAGTACGGCGTTGAGGAGATCGGTGACCGGGGTGAGCACGGCGCCGAGGTTGCCCAGGCTCTGGACCTGGGCGAGCAGCCCGTCGGCGCCGGGGACGGGGGCTTGGGACGCCGCCTGGACGCGGTCGCGCGCCGGCTGGGTCTCGGCCGCCACCGCGGCCGGCCCGGCGAGCCCCAGGAGCAGGGCGCCGCAGAGGGCGGAGGAGGCGATGCGCCGGACGGACAGACCACGCATGGGGGTGTTCCTTTCGATGCACGAGGATCTTGGACCCACCGTGGAAGCACCCCTCGCGCTCTGCAACCGATCGGATACGGCCCGCTCCCGCGCCCGTCCCGTCAACCTCGCGTTCCTCCTGGTGAGGGCCGCATCAAGCGGAGTTGACCGCTCGAACACCCGATCGCCCGTACGGGGGACCGAGTCGGAAGGCGCCACCGGCACACAGAGAACCGGCCGGGCTCCCGTGATGGAGTCACGGGAGCCCGGCCGGCAAAGGGAATGACGTCGACGTCAGTCGTTGACGCACTCGTTGCCGAACGCGGGGTTCAGCAGGCCGATCACGTTGACGGTGTTGCCGCAGACGTTGACCGGGACGTGGACCGGAACCTGGACGACGTTGCCCGACAGCACGCCCGGGGAGTGGGCGGCGGCGGCCTGGGCGCCACTGTCGGCGGCGGCGAGGCCGGCGCTACCCGCGACGGCGGCGGCCGCAACGGTGGTCAGGGCCAGGCCCTTCGCAATACGCGACATGGAGAGCTGCTCCTTGGGTTGACACAAACATCCGGGCGGGGATGCCCGGCGCTGTGTCAACGCGTGGCGGGCCCGGGGGTTGTGCCCCCAATGGGGTGATCTCAGGAGAGCCCCGGCTTCACCGCCTCGACACACTTGCCCCCTTTAGCCTGATTAATACGCATAGCGGCTAGTGTTGCGGACCTCCCGAAGCACCCCTATAGGCATCCCATCGCACTCATAGGGTCCGTACGTTCCGGAAGGGCCACGCCGGTCATGCGCACATCCCCGGGTCCGTCGCCGCGCCGCCCCCTGGCGGCCTCCCCGCCCCTCCTCGCCGTCGGCGGCCGGGGCCGCACGGGTGACTCGCTCACCCTTTCGACGGACCGCCGGGTGGGTGGCGCCCGCCCGGACACCTCCAACCCCCGTACGGACGTACCGAATTCGACCATCGGTGAGCCCGGACCAGCGGCGGGAGGCTGCGAGCCCGCCCATTCGAACACCCTCGGCCACGACTCCGATGTGTTCGATCTCGGCACGGGGCTCGCCTCCGGTGGTGACCAGCTGGCCTTCCGGCTCGTTGCCCAGCGCGACGCGGCGTGGGCCGGGGTGCTCTCCGTCGCCGTCGACGCCCGTAAGTGAGGCGCGTTCCCGCCCCTCTTGAGCACCACCCGTGAGCGAGGAAACCGCGCATGCAGCAGTCAGCCACCGACCCTCGGCCACGGGTCCTGCACCTCACCCAGCCCGTGGACGGCGGGGTCGCCCGGGTGGTGACGGACCTGGCGCGGGCCCAGCTCGCGGCGGGCCTGCACGTCACGGTCGCCTGCCCGGACGGCCCGCTCGCCGGCGCGCTCCGGGCCGTCGGCGCCGACGTGCACCACTGGCACGCGACCCGCTCGCCCGGGCGTGCGCTCCCCCGGGAGGTGCGGGGGCTGGCCCGTGTGATCGGCGCGGTGCGGCCCGACCTGGTGCACGCGCACAGCGCTAAGGCCGGGCTCGCGGGCCGGCTCGCGGTGCGGGGCCGGATCCCGACCGTGTTCCAGCCGCACGCCTGGTCGTTCGAGGCGGTCGGGGGGCTCACCTCGGCGCTCGCGCTGCGGTGGGAGCGGGAGGGGGCGCGCTGGGCGCACCGGGTGGTGTGTGTCAGCGCGGCGGAGCGTGCGACCGGCGTGCGCGCCGGGATCGCCGCCCGCTGGAGCGTGATCCCCAACGGCATCGAGCCCCGGCGGTTCCACCCCGCGGCCGTCGGCACCGTACGCGCGACGCTGCTGCCCGAGGTCGATCCGGCGGCCCCGCTCGTGATGTGCGTGGGGCGGCTGTGCCGGCAGAAGGGGCAGGACGTGCTGCTGCGGGCCTGGGAGTCCATCCTCGCGCGCGTGCCCCGCGCCCGGCTGGTGCTGGTGGGTGACGGTCCGGACGCCGAGGCCCTGCGCAGCAGGTCGCCGGAGTCGGTGGTGTTCGCGGGCGCCGTCCACGACATCGTGCCCTGGTACCAGGCCGCCGACCTGGTGGTGCTGCCCTCGCGCTGGGAGGGCATGGCGCTCGCCCCGCTGGAGGCGATGGCGTGCGGGCGGCCGGTGGTGGTCACGGACGTCGACGGCGCCCGGGAGAGCCTGCCGCCGGGTCTCGCGCCCCGCTGCCTGGTACCGCCGGACAGTCCGGCCGCCCTCGCGCGCGCCGTCACCGATCTGCTGCTCGACCCGCTCCTGCGCGAGTCGCTCGGCCACCAGGGGCGTCAGCACGTCCTGGCCACCCACGACGTACGGCACACGGCCGGGGCGGTGGCGGACGTGTACCGCGAGCTCCTCGGCGGCGAGTTCGCAGGGCGCCTCGCGCCCACCGAATACAGGGAGTCCATCCACTCGTGACCGCGGAAAGTACCGTCCCCTCGCCCGGCGGACAGCCACGGAATCTGCGATTCTCGCCTGTCTCGCTCATGCCGCCGCGCGGCACCACCACCGGCTTCCGGTTCCCGCTGCGGCGGCCCCCGGCCCGGCCCGCCTCGCCGGTGCCGCTGCTCGCGGCCGACGCCGTCGCCGCGCTGATCGGCGCCACGGCGATGGCCGAGGCGCTGCGCCATCCGCTGCTCGCGGCGGTCCTGGTCGCCGCGTCGATACTGCTGCGCCCGCAGCTGCCCCGGGCCGTGCCGGGGATCCTCGACGAACTGCCCACCGTGTGCGGCCGGATCGCGGTGGCGTGGCTCGCGGTCGCGGCGTTGGTCGCCGCCTACGACCCGCACCTCGCGCTCGGCGGCGGCACGCTCACCGCCGGCTTCCTGATCCAGTCGGCGGTGGCCTGCGCGGGCCGCGGCGCCGTGCACTGGCGGCGGCGCACCGCCCGCCTCGCCCGGCCGCGCGCCGCCCTCGTGGTCGGCCCGGCGGGCACCGCCCAGCGGGTGGCCGCCGCCGTGCAGCGCCATCCGCGGTGCGGGGTGCGGCCGGTGGGCATCGTGGCCGACCAGCCCGAAGGCGGCGACGGCCTCCCGGTGCTGACGACCGGCGAGGAGGTCCAGCGCGCTCTCATCCAGAACGGCGTACGGGACGTCCTCACCGTGCATCCCTCCGTACGGTCCGAGCAGGGGCCGCTGCTGCGGGCGCTCGCGGAGTCGGGCTGCTCGGTGTGGGAGGTGGACGCGGACTCGCCGTCGTACGAGACCCGCCACCAGCTCGCCGGATTCCCGTGCCGTCGCCTGGACATGGGCGGTCGGCGGCGCGGCAGCGCCGGCAAGCGGCTGCTGGACGTGGCCGTGTCCGGGAGCCTGCTGCTGCTGGTCAGCCCGCTGCTGCTGGTGTGCGCGGTGGTGCTCAGGCTGACCGACGGGCCCGGGGTGGTGTTCCGGCAGGAGCGGATCGGCAAGGACGGCAAGCCGTTCACGCTGCTGAAGTTCCGCACCCACCGCCCGGTCGACGAGCACGAGTCCGCGACCCGGTGGAGCGTGGCGAACGAGATCCGGATGTCGTGGTTCTGCCGCTTCCTGCGCAAGACCTCGCTGGACGAGCTGCTCCAGCTGTGGAACGTGCTGTGGGGCGACATGAGCCTGGTCGGACCGCGGCCCGAACGGCCGTACTTCGTCGCGAAGTTCAGCCAGACCTACCCCGGTTACGCGGCCCGTCACCGGATGCGGACCGGTATCACCGGGCTCGCCCAGGTCAACGGGTTGCGCGGCGACACCTCCATCGAGGACCGGGCCCGCTTCGACAACGCCTACATCGACAACTGGTCGCTGTGGCAGGACATCTGCATCCTGCTGCGCACCGCGGCCTCGCTCGTGCGCCCCACGGGGAGCTGAGCGGCCATGACCCAGGTGACCCAGGCCGGGGCCGCCCCGCTCCCGAGCCGCCTGCGTGAACTGCCCCCGGTCCTCCCGGTGTTGGCGGTGATCGCCCTTCTCGCGCTGCCCCTCGGCCCCGGCGGCGAGGGCGGCGCGGGGCCGGCCGACGCCGTGTCCGCGCTGGTGGTGCTGTACTGCGCGCTGCGTCTCGTACGGGAGCGCCGGCGCCCCCTGTCGCGTGTGGCCGTGGTGCTGCTGGGCCTGCCGGTGATCGGGCTCGCCGTGGCCGCGACGGGGGCCTCCTCCCCCGGCGCCGGGCTCGGCGGTCTGGGCCGCTACCTCCAGATCTTCGTGCTGGTCCCGGCGGCCGTGCTGCTGCTGGTCCGCGGTCGGACCGATTTCCGGCTGCTGGCCTGGGCGTTCGTGGGGCTCGCGGGGTGGCAGGGGGCGATCGGGGTGCACCAGTTCCTGACCGGGACCGGCGCCTCCTACCAGGGCGAGGAGATCCGGGCGGTCGGCACCTTCGGGGCGCAGGACGTGATGGGCATGGCGACCGTGGTGTCCTTCGGGCTGGTGTGCGCGGTGGGGCTGGCGCTCGGCGCGGGGCGAACGGCCGTACGGCAGCGGGTCGTCGCCGCGGTCTGCGCACTGGCGCTGCTGGTCCCGCTGGCCCTCTCCTTCAGCCGGGGCGCGTGGATCGCCACGGTGGTCACGATCGTCGTCCAGCTGCTGCTGGCCGGTCTCAGGCGGGCGCTGAAGGTGGGGGCCGTGGTGGCCGCCCTCGGGGTGATCCTCGTCGGGGGCTTCGGGGTCGGTTCGGCGATGCTCCAGGAGCGCGTCGACAGCATCACGCAGGTCGCCGACGCGCCGGACCAGTCCGTCACGGACCGGTACACCATGTGGGCGGCGGCCGTCGGGATGTGGCGCGAACACCCGCTGACCGGTGTGGGGTTGAAGGGTTTCCCGGAGCACCGGGACGCCCACGCCTCGCTGGCGCTGTCCGCGGGCAGCGACACGGAGGGGGCGGGCACCGGGTTCGTACGGCAGCCGCTGCTGTCCCCGCACAACATGTACCTGCTGATCCTCGCCGAGCAGGGCCTGATCGGGCTGCTGGCCCTGGCGGGCGGCTGGCTGGCGCTGCTGGTGTGCGGTCTGCGGCGGCTGCTGCGGGTCCGCCACTCGGGTCGCGGCCTCGACTGCGCGCTGGTCGCCTGCGGGCTGCTGGTCTGGCAGTTGACCGACTTCGCGTACGCCGACATCGGCGGGCCCTCGACGGTCCTGACGGCGGTGTGCTTCGGGCTGGTGGCGTGGTGGGCGCTGGCCTCGCACGGCACGGAGGCGGCCCCGGCCGGGCGAGCGGCCCCGGTGCCTGAACCGGCCGGGAAGGCCGCGGCGCGATGAGAGTGACGGGCCCGCGGGCACCCCGGGAGCCGCAGGCCCCGCCGGGAACGCCCGCGAACAGCCGTACGGCCACGAACCCCGCGCCGACGAGCAGCCGGGCCACCACGGAACCCGCCCCCGCAAACAGCCGTGGGGTGACGGGTCCCACGCCCGCGAACAGCCGGGCCGCCACGGAGCCCGTCCCCGCGAACAGCCGTACCGCCATGAACCCCGCCCCCGCGAGCAGCCAGGCCGCCACGGCGCCCGCCCCCGCATCCACCACCGCCTCCGCTCGCGGGAGCGCCCCGCCGGACGGTCCCGTGGACGGCCGCACGACCTCGGCCTACGGAACGGCCCACGCCTCGGTCGGCGCCCGGCCACCCGCGCGGACGGCCCCCCACGGCTCGACCCCCGCCACCGCTCCGGACCCGGTCGCCGCTCTGGACCCGGTCGCCGCTCCGGACCCGGTCGCCGCTCCTCGTACGCCGGCCGACGCCACCGCCCAGGGAGCCGGTACCGCCCGCCTGTCCACCACGGCCGCCCCCGCCTCCCCGGCCCGCCCCCCGCGTCCCCCGGCAACCTCCGTCGACCGTCCCGCCGCCCATCCCGCCGAAGGCGAACTCGCCCCCGTCTCCCGTCGGTTCCTCGCCAAGGCCACGCTCGTCACCGCCGTGCTCTCCATCGCCGGAGCGCTCCTCGGGCTGGTCCGGGATCAGGCGCTGGCGCGGCTGTTCGGGGCCGGGAGCGAGACCGACGCGTTCCTGGTCGCCTGGACCGTGCCGGAGTTCGCGTCCACGCTGCTGATCGAGGACGGGCTGGCGTTCGCGCTGATCCCGGCGTTCAGCCTGGCGCTGGCCCGGCGGGCGCAGGGTGCCCCCGGCGACCCGGTCCGCGCCCTGGTCGCGTCGACCCTGCCCCGCCTCTGCCTCGCCTTCGTCGCCGTGTCCGCGCTGATCGCCGGCACCGCCCCCTACCTGGTCGAGGCCCTCGCCCCCGGCCTGCCCGACCCCGCCCTAGCCGTCGAGTGCACCCGACTGACCGCGCTGTGCGTGCTGGGCTTCGGGCTCACCGGTTACTTCAGCGCGGCCCTGCGCGCCCACCGCCGGTTCGTGGCCGCGGCGGCGATCTACGTGGCGTACAACACCGGCATCATCACAGCGATGTTCGCCCTCGGCGGGCACTGGGGCGTGCGCTCGGCGGCGATCGGGGTCGCGGTCGGCAGCGGACTGATGGCATTGATCCAACTGCCCTCCTTCGTACGGCAATTGCGGCGCCGCAAAGTCGACCAGCCGGCCCTCGCCGAGGCCGGCGAGCAGCGGGCCGTGGCCGTCGCCCTCGTCGCGACCGTGCTGCTCTTCGCGCTGTGCCGGCAGTCCCAGGTCCTCATCGAGCGGTTCCTCGCCTCCACGCTCCCCGCCGGCGCCATCTCGCACCTGAACTACGCGCAGAAGGTCGCCCAGATCCCGATGACGCTCTCGCTGATGCTGTGCACGGTGACCTTCCCGGTGGTCGCCCGCGCCCTCGCCGACGGGGACGTGGAGCGGGCCCGCGGCCGGGTCGAGCGGGACCTGGCGCTCGCCGCCTGCGTGGTGCTGCTCGGCGCCGCCACCGTGATCGCGTGTGCCCCGCAGATCATCGAACTCCTCTTCCAGCGGGGCGCGTTCACCGGCCGGGACACGGCGGCCACCGCGGACGTCATGCGGGTGTACGCGCTCGGGCTGCTCGGCCAGACCCTCACCGGCTGCCTGGTCCGCTCCTACTTCTCGGCGGGCCGCCCCACCTGGTACCCGGTCTCCGCGATGACCGCGGGGATCGTGGTGACCTCCTGGGTCGGCGCCGGGACGGTCGGCTCCTGGGGCGTCCTCGGGATCGCCGCCGCCAACGCCGCCGGCATCACCGTCACGGCCGCGCTGCTGCTCGCCGGGATGCGCCGCCGCAGCGTCCCCATCCGCACCCGGCGGGTGCTCACCGAGCTGAGCAGGCCGGTACGGGCGGCGGTGGTCGCGACCCTGGCGGGCGCGTTCACGGCGAGCCGCCTCGAGGACCCCCTGACCGGCCTGGCCGCCGGCGCCGCGACCGTGCTGACCGTGTTCTGCCTGCTCGCCCACGCCCTGGGCTCCCAGGGACTCGCACCGGTACTCCAGTCCGTCCGCTCCGTCACACGAAGGCTCACTCATGGCCGCAGCCACTGAATCCACTCCGTGGATCGCGATGTACCACTCGGTGGGCGACTGCTCCGAGGACCCCTACCGCGTCACCGTCACTCCCGACCGCCTCGACCACCAGCTGTCCTGGCTGCGCCGCCGCGGTCTGCGGGGCGTCTCCGTGTCCGCGCTCCTGGCCGCGCCCAGCCGCGCGGGCCTGGTCGGGCTCACCTTCGACGACGGATACGCCGACTTCCTCGACCACGCCCTGCCGGTCCTCACGCGCCACGGTTTCGGCGCCACCCTCTTCGTGCTGCCCGGCAGACTCGGCGGCGACAACGCCTGGGACCCGCTCGGCCCCCGCAAGCCCCTGCTCACCGCCGACGGCATCCGCGAGGCCGCCGGGGCGGGCGTCGAGATCGGCTCGCACGGCCTGACCCACCTGGACCTCACGCGGGCGGACGACATCACGCTCAAGTCCGAGGTCGTCGAGAGCCGGGCCGCGCTGGAGGAACTGACCGGCGCCCCCGTCAGCGGGTTCTGCTACCCGTACGGCACGCTCGACCAGCGCACGGTGGACACCGTCCGGGACGCCGGATACACCTACGCCTGCGCCATCGACCCCGGCGGGATCAACGGCCCCCTCGCGCTGCCCCGCGTCCACATCGGACAGCACGACACCGCCGTACGCCTGTATCTCAAGTACCGGCTGCACCGGTTGCGCCGCCGTCCCGTCGAGGGGATCTGAGGTGCGGGCGCTCCATGTCATCACCGGTCTCGGGGTGGGCGGTGCGGAGCAGCAACTGCGGCTGCTGCTACGGCACCTGCCGGTCGACTGCGAGGTCGTCACGCTGACCAACCCGGGCGCGGTCGCGGACGGGCTGGTCGCCGACGGCGTGCGGGTGACCCACCTCGGGATGGCCGGGAACCGGGACCTCGGGGCGCTGCCCCGGCTGGTGCGGCACATCCGGTCCGGCGGCTACGACCTCGTGCACACCCACCTCTACCGGGCCTGCGTCTACGGGCGGCTCGCGGCGCGGCTCGCGGGGGTGCGGGCGATCGTGGCCACCGAACACTCCCTCGGCGACTCGCAGATGGAGGGCCGCAGGCTCACCAGGGGGGTGCGCGGTCTCTACCTGGCCAGCGAGCGACTCGGCCGGTCCACGGTCGCCGTCTCCCCCACGGTCGCCGCGCGGCTGCGGCGCTGGGGCGTGCCCGCGCCCCGGATCGCGGTCGTGCCGAACGGCATCGACCTGGACCGCTTCCGCTTCGACCCGGCCCGCCGGCTGCGCACGCGGCGGCGGCTGGGGCTGCCCGAGACGGCGTACGTCATCGGGGCCATCGGGCGGCTGCATCCGGGCAAGCGCTTCGACGTCGTGATCCGCGCCCTCGCCCAGCTCCCCGAGATCTGCAGGCTGGTGCTGGTCGGCGGCGGTCCCGAGGAGCACAACCTGCGGCGCACCGCGCACGAGGCGGGCGTCGCCGACCGGGTCCTGTTCACCGGCGAACGGCCCTACGTCCCGGACGGCTCCCCGGGCCCCGACCTGCCCTCCCTCACCTCCGCGATGGACCTGCTGGCCTCCCCCTGCCCCGAGGAGGCCTTCGGGCTCGCGGCCGTCGAGGCGCTGGCGGCCGGGCTGCCCGTGCTCTACGCCTCCTGCCCGGCGATCGAGGACCTGCCGCCCGAGACCACCGGCGCGGCCCGCCAGGTCGCCTGCGACGCCACCGCGTTCGCCCGTGCGGTGGCGTCCACCCGGGCGCACGACACGGGCCCGCGCACCGCGCCCGAAGCCGCCCACCACTACAGCATCACCCGCAGTGCCGCCCAGCTGATGGACGTCTACGCGGCCGCCGTGGCCGCTCCTTCCGTGTCCCCGTCATCCCAGGGAGCAAGTTCCTCATGACCACCACCGACCTTCCCGCCGGCGCCCGCCGCCCCTCCCCGCCGGCCCGCTTCAAGGCCCTTCCGCCGTGGTCCCTGATCGCGGCCGGCGTCCTCGCCGGCGGGCTGCTCGGCGGCGGCTACGGCCTCGCGAAGCCGCCCGCCTACACCGCCACGGCCTACGTCGTCGCCGTGCCGACCGAGAAGTCCGACCCGGCGTCCGCGCTCGGCTTCGCGCAGGCCTACGGCCGGGTCGCGACGCAGCTCGCGGTGCTCGGGGACGCCCAGGTGTGGGCCGGGGTGCCGGTGAGGACGCTCAAGGCCAGTGTCCAGACGGCGACTTCGCCGGACGCCCCGATGGTCTCCATCACGGCCACCTCCGCCCGCCCCGACCTGGCCGCCGACATGGCCAACGCGGTCTCCCGCGCGCTCACCCGGCACGCCAACGACACCAAGAGCGCCACCAACGTCGAACTCCAGCAGTTCGCCCGCGCCACCAAGCCCACCGAGCCGTCCTCCGCCTCCCCCGCGGTGACCGGTCTGGTCGGCGCGAGCGCGGGCGGGCTGCTCGGCGGCCTGGTCCTGCTGGCCCGGCCCCGGCGCGGGTCCGGCCGGGACGAGGGGCGCCCGGCGTCGGTGCCGGCCCCCGCTGTGGCCGCCGAAGCCCACGGACAGCTGTGACGTACACGACCCATCTCGTCACCGACGAGCGGTCCTTCGCCGAACTCGGCCCCGAGTGGGACGGGTTGTACCGCCGCTGCGAGGCCGCGACCCCGTTCCAGAGCCACGCCTGGCTGCACTCCTGGTGGCTGTCGTACGGCAGAACGGGCCGCCTCAGGTTGGTCCTGGTCCGGCACGGGGGCGAGCTGGTGGCCGTCGCCCCGCTGATGCGGGTGGGCCGCCCGGTGCCGTCCCTGGTGCCGCTGGGCGGGGCGATCTCCGACTACGAGGACGTCCTGCTGGACGACGAACGGGGCGAGGAGGCGGTGGCCGCGCTCACCGAGGGCCTCGCCCGGGCGGCCCGCACCGCGCTGGTCGACTTCCGCGAGGTGCGCCCGGGCGGCGCGGCCGAGCGGATCCACGACCACTGGAGCGGGCCCCGGCGCCGGGTCGGCGACTCGGTGTGCCTGGAGCTGCCCGCCGTACCGATGGACGAGCTGGTGGCCCGGCTGCCGTCCGCGAAGGCCCAGCAGCGGGTGCGCGCCAAGCTGCGCAAGCTGACCTCGCTCGGGGTCGAGCGGCATGTCGTGGAGCCGGACGAGGTGGACAAGGCGCTGCGCCGCCTGATCGAGCTGCACCAACTCCAGTGGCAGGGCAGGAAGGTGACCTCGGAGCATCTGCGGCCGCGGTTCCGCGACCACCTGGTGCGCGCGGTCGGGCCGATGGTGGCCTCCGGGGACGCGGTGGTCACGGAGTTCCGGCTGGACGACGACGTGGTGGCCGTGGATCTCACCCTGCTGTCGCGGCGGCTCGCGGGCGGCTATCTGTACGGCGCCCATCCCTGTCTGCGGGAACGCAAGGCGGACGTGGCGGTGATGCTGCTCGACGCGTGCACTGAACACGCGCGGGGCACGCTGAGCCTGCTGCGCGGCAACGAGCCGTACAAGCAGCACTGGCGGCCCGAACCGGTCGTGAACCAGCGGCTGTTGCTGGCGCGGACGCACACGGCCCCGCTGCTGGCCGCGGTCGTCTGTGACGTGGCCGCGCGGCGGCGGGGCAAGGAACTGCTGCTGCGCTGGAAGAGGTGGAGGGAGCGTGCCGGTGGCGGCAGGTCCTGAGGGGGCCTGCCGCGACCGGCCGGTGCGGCTAGCGGTTGCGCGAGTACCAGTCGAAGCGCAGGCACAGCTTCCCGCCGAGCCAGTACTCCACCCAGTCGCCCAGTTGCAGCGGCGAGCAGTTCGGCGGGGTCGTCGGCGTGGTGGGCGGCTTCGTGGGCTCGGTGGGCGGGGTGGTGGGCGGTGTCGTCGGGTCGGTGGGCTTGGTCGGTTGCGCGGTCGGCTCACCGGTACGGCCGAACAGCACCGACCGGTAGACCTCGGACGACTTGGGGTTGTCCGAGCACTGCCACACGCCGTGCGGGCAGTAGTCGGTGAGCGTGTTGTACAGCGGCTTGTGCTCGTCCATCCAGGCGAGCATGCGCTTCATGTACTCAGCGTTGTCACCGTTGCGGAAAAGCCCCCATTCGGGATACGAGATGGGCTTTCCGTGGGCCTTCGCGAAATCGACGTGCGCCTGAAGGCCGTAGGGTTCCTTGATCTGCTCGTCGAAGGTGATTCCCGACGGCTGGTCGTAGGAATCCATGCCGATGATGTCGACGGTGTCGTCACCCGGATAGCACTGGGTCCACGGAATGGCGTCCCGGCCGCGCGTCGGATTGAAGTCGAACTTGAACTTCTGGCCCGGGACCGACCGCATGGTGGTGACGATCCTGTTCCAGTACGTCTTCCAGGCCGTCGGGTCCGGAGCGCAGCGATGGGAGTACGTGGTGCCGTTCATCTCCCAGCCGAGCACGATGACCGTGTCCGGCACCTTCAGGTCGACCAGACGCTGGGCGAGGACGCGGTAGTGCTCGTCGAACTGGCCGGCCGCGCCCCGGCGCAGCAGGTGGCGGACCTGGTAGTCGGAGAGGTGTTCCTCGTTGCGCTCCATCATCGGGACGTTGAGGACGAACATCCGGTCGGCCCGCCCGGTGCGCCACTTGGCCCAGGAGTCCAGGAAGGTGGGCCTGCCCTCGATGTTGCTCCAGCGGTCACCGGGCAGATAGGTGTGCCCGACGCGCAGGTCGGCGTCGCCCAGCCAGCGGCTGAGCTCGGTCATGCGGGTGACACCGTCGGGTCCGTAGTCGAGATAGGCGCCGAAGGCGGGGACGTCCTCGGGCATGACGGGTTCCACCGGCTTCACGGGTTCCACCGGGGTGACGGGGACCGGCGTGACGGGATCCGGGGTGAGCGCCGGAGCGGGTGGCACGGCGGGGGCCGGCGGGACCTCGGGGACCGGGGTGAGCGCGGACGCCGGAGCGGGAGGATCTCCGGCCGCCCCCACGGCGTAACCCGGGCCCGACGCCAGGGCGGCCGACGCGGCCACAGTCACCGCGATGAACGCCAGCCGGCCGGTACGAGCCCGTCTGTGCTGTGAGTCCATTCCTGCTCCTTTCTCGACTCTCGCGCTTTCCGGACGGTCTTTCGGCCGACTGTCACGACCTGATCGCACGACTAACTGACACTCAGTCATATCAATATGAATTCCGCCACCGTGCCTACGGCTTTCGAGTGCCGCGATGGCCCGCACGAGTGAACCGACCCGAAGGAATGGCCCGTGTCGCAGTTCGACACCCGAGTCCCCGCCGTGCTGGTGCGGACCGACCGGAATCCCTTTCACCACGGCACGCTGGGTGCCGTGCGCTCGCTCGGCAGGGCGGGCGTGGACGTGCACGTGGTCGCCGACTGCGCGGGAAGCCCGGTGCGCACGTCCCGCTTCGTACGGCAGTTGCATCCCCCGCCGCCCCCGGGGGCCTCGCCGGGTGACATCGCCGCCGTGCTGCGCCGGGTGGCCGCCCGGATCCCGCACCCGGCCGTGCTGATCCCCATGGACGACGCGAGCGCCGTCGCGGTGGGCGTGCTGGGCGAGGAGCTGGCCCCCTCGTACCTGCTGCCGCAGCAGCCCGGCCGGCTCGCCGAACGGCTCGCGGACAAGGCGGAACTGGCCGAGGTGTGCGCGGCCGTGGGCGTACCGCATCCGGTGACGCTGGTCCCGGAGAGCGCGGCGCAGGCGGACGCGATGGCCTGGCGGCTCGGGCTGCCGGTGGTCGCCAAGTGGAGCCGGCCCTGGCTGCTGCCGACGGAGGGCGGGCTGCGCAGCACGGTGGTGGTGCGCTCGCCGCGGGAGGCCCGCGAGCTGTATCTGCGGTCCGAGGAGGCGGGCAGTCGGCTGCTGCTCCAGGAGTTCCTGCCGCCGGAGCCGGACGGGGACTGGTTCTTCCACGGGTACGCCGACCGCCGCGGTGCGCTGCGGGCGGGTGGCACCGGCGTCAAGGAGCGGTCCTGGCCGCGTGGTGCGGGGCTGACCGCGGTGGGCCACTGGCGGCCCGATCCGCGGGTGCGGGTGCTCGCCGAGCGGCTGACCGGCGCGCTGGGCTACCGCGGCATCCTGGACCTCGACTTCCGGCGCGGCGGCACGGGCGGGGACTTCCACCTGCTGGACTTCAACCCGCGGCCGGGCGCGCAGTTCCGGCTCTTCACCGACAGCGCGGGCCTGGACGTCGTACGCGCGCTGCACCTGGACCTGACCCACCGGCCGCTGCCGGACGGGGTGGCGCTGCCCGGGCGGGCGTTCGTGGTGGAGAACTACGCGCCGCTGACCGCGCTGCGTCCGGCGCCGGCCCGGCGGGAGCTCGCGTGGCACGCGGCGGACGACCGGGGGCCCGGGTGGATGATGTGGGCGCTGTGGGCCCGGCATGTGTCCCGGCGTCTGCTGGAACGGGTGCGCCGGCTGTGCGTGCGGCGCCGGCAGCGGGCGGCCGCGCAGGTGATCCGCCAGGGGACGGCTCCGGTGGCGTCCCTGACCGACCTGCCCCGGCTGACCGACCCGACGGGGCCGGAGGAACTCACCGGGCTTTCCGACCTGCCCGGTGACGAGAAGGCGGGCAGTCGCTGAGGTGCGGCCCGGTGGCGGGCGCGGGTGCCGGGTCGGTGGGACCCGGCACCCGGTGCGGGACTAGCGTCGGGACGCGGCCCGGCCCCGTCGGTACAGGACGGCTCCGGCCACGATCATCGCGGCGCTGACCCCCGAGGCGGCCAGCATGGCCTCACCGCTGCTGCCGGTGTGCGGCAGGTGCGGTGGGGTGCTGGGCGGAGTGGTGGTCGGGGGCGTGTGCGGAGGCGTCGTCGTCGGGGGCGTGCCCGGGGGTGTGTGCGGCGGGGTGCTGTGCGGGGGCGTGTGCGGCGGAGTGGTGTGCGGCGGGGTGTGGGGCGGAGTGTGCGGGGGTGTCGTCGTCGGCGGGGTGCCCGGCGTCGTGGGTGTCCCCGGCGGGGTGGTGTGCGGTGGGGTGTGGGGCGGGGTGTGCGGAGGCGTCGTCGTCGGCGGGGTGCCCGGCGTCGTCGGCGGGGTGTGCGGAGGCGTGTGCGGCGGGGTGTGCGGAGGCTTTGTCGGGGGTGTGTGCGGGGGCTTGGTCGGGGGCGGGGTCTCCCCGCAGTCCTCGCCGTAGCCGCCGTCGGTGTCACAGTCGTCGTCGCCGTAGCCGTGGTCGTCCCCGTAGCCGCCGTGGGAGCCGTGGCCGTGCCGGCCGTGGGAGCCGTGGGAGGCGCCCTTGTGCGTGACCGGGCCGTTCGCGCAGGAGTTGCCGAACGCCGGGTCGAGCGCGGCGATCACGTCCACGGAGTCACCACAGGCGTTGACCGGCACCTCGAGCGGCGCCTGCGCGGTGTTGCCGGACAGCACGCCCGGCGAGTCCTTGGCTGCCCCGCCCGCGTGCGAGTCGGCGATCGCGGGACTGCCGCACAGGGACAGAATGCTCGTCGCGGCGGCGGCCGCGACCATTCCCTTGCTCAGGGTCTGTCGCAATCTCGTTGTCTTCCTGCTTGAAGAAGTGGGAAAGCCGGCCCCGAACGACTGGAAGACGTCCGGGGCCGGCCATGGCACAGCCGGGCGGCTGGCGCGTTACGTCGTCAGTCGTTGGTGCAGCTGTTGCCGAAGGCCGGGTTCAGCAGCGCGATGACGTTCACGGTGTTGCCGCACACGTTGATCGGCACGTGCACCGGAACCTGGACCACGTTGCCGGAGAGGAGACCCGGGGAGCCCACGGCGGTGCCCTGGGCACCGGCGTCGGCGAAGGCCGGGGCGGCCATGCCGAGGGCCATGATCGCGCCCGCGACGACAGCAGCGGTCTTCTTCATGAGATTTCCCTTCTCTGCGGTCATGCCAGAAGTGTCGGTAGAAACCGAGCGAGCGCAGTCGGAACGGCTCGCACCATGACCGGCAGGCTGTAGAACGAGGGATAGACAGCTAAGGAAACTACGGAACGTGTGTCGCCGGGTAATTCACTCGAACGCCTTCAAGGAAACGCCTCACCTGAGCAACCGAAAAGGCAATTGACGGTGTATCAGCAACGAAAAATCGCCCGGGTCGTCTGCCCGGGCGATTTCGAAGCGGTCGATTCAGCTGTGCGAGGCACCGTTGCCGGACAGCGCCGAGACGTCGTCCAGGATGTGCGACAGCGGCTCGTCACCCTTGGCCTGCGTCGAGTTCTCCGCGCACTGCTGGTTCTGCGGGGCCGACAGGATCGGCACGTCCTGCGCGACACCGACGGCGGCGATGATGCCGACGATGCCCTGCAGGTTCGCCTTCGCGGGCAGACCGACGCAGAGCTTGTTCAGCGAGCTCTGGACCAGCGTGGCCTGCGGGCTCATGTCGCCCTTGGTGACCGAGTTGCCGAACGCGCTGTGGGCGCCGTTGCCGCTGGCCGAGGTGGTGCCGTGGTCGTTGCCGATGGCAAGCGCCTGGGGGGCCACCGCCGCCGAGGCACCGACGACGGACGCGGCGACCGCCGCCACGGCCATTGCCTTCTTCAGCATTTCGTTTTCCTTTCCTGGGGGACGTCTCCTGGGACACGTCCCCGGGGACGAGACGCACTGTTCCTGCCTCCGCATCAACCTGTGGCACCTGGATTGGTTTCGACCCGTCACCCGAATGGACCTCTCGCGGCGCGGAATTCTCCGGATCCCCTTTGGGCCATCGGAGTGAATGACAGCAACCAAGCGGCACCGGGGCAGTTGTCCAGAGCGCTCCGGTGGACGGGGTTTCTTCAGAAGGGACTAGCAAGTGATCAAGAAGGTTCTGGCTTCCGCCGCGGTCGCCGCTTCCGTCGTGGGTGCCGCCTCCCCCGCCATGGCCATCGGCAACGACCACGGCACCACGTCGGCCAGCGGCAACGGTGCTTCGCAGTCGTTCGGCAACTCGGCCACCTACGGCAACATGAGCCCGCAGATGGCGCTCATCCAGGGTTCGCTCAACAAGCCCTGCATCGGCCTGCCGGCGAAGGCGAACCTCCAGGGGATCCTCGGCCTCGCCGCCGTCGGCGTCCTGCAGGACGTGCCGATCCTGTCGGCCCCGCAGAACCAGCAGTGTGTCGAGAACAGCACCCAGGCCAAGGGCGACGAGCCGCTGTCGCACATCCTGGACGACATCTCGGCCCTGTCCGGCAACGGCGCCTCGCGCAGCTGAGCTGTCGCGCAGCCGGGCCGATGAGCCCTGGGGCTGGTTTCTGAGTCCCCGTCAGCGGGCCGCCGTACCAACGGCGGCCCGCTCGCTTACGTTGCGGCCGTGACGATGAAGAGAACCCTTTCCTCGGTCGTCCTGACGACCTCCGTCCTGCTGCTCGGGGCCGCCGCTCTCCCCGGCCGGACCGCACCCACCCCGCACGGCACCAACATCCTCGTGATGGGCACGGACGGCCGTGACACGATCTCCGCCGCGGAGCAGCGCGAGTTCCACGCCGGCGGCGTCGCCTGTGACTGCACGGACGTCCTGATGGTGGTTCATGTGTCGGCCCGCCGGGACCGCGTGAGTGTCGTCGCGCTCCCCCGCGACTCCTACGCCGACATCCCGCCCCACCGCGACGAGAGCACCGGCAAGCAGCTGCCGGCGCGGCCCTCGAAGATCAACGGCGCGTACGCCGAGGGCGGCCCCCGGCTCACCGTCGCCACCGTCGAGTCGATGACCGGGCTGAGCATCGACAACTACCTCCAGCTGGACTTCCGGCGTTTCATCGATTCCGTCGACAAGGTCGGCGGCGTCGAGGTGTGCACCGCCCGGCGCCTCCAGGACAAGGCCACCAAGCTCGATCTGAAGCCGGGCAAGCACCGGCTGAAGGGCGGCCGGGCCCTCCAGTACGTCCGGTCCCGGAAGGTGGACCAGGCGGCGGACCTCGGGCGGATCCAGCGCCAGCAGCGGTTCCTGGTCCAGACGCTGCGCGGGCTCCAGGCGAAGCGGCTGCTGACCGATCCGGTGAAGACGGCCGGTGTGGTGCGCACCCTGCTCGGGTCCGGGCAGGTCGAGCAGGGCTTCGCCGCCGCGGACCTGGTGGAGCTGGCGGCCGCGCTGCACCAGGTGCCGGCGAAGAACACGGAGTTCGCCACGGTGCCGGTCGCCGGGTTCAACCCGACGCGGCCCGACATCGGTTCCACGCTGGCCTGGGACAAGGTGAAGACGGCCGCGATGTTCAAGAAGCTGCGCGAGGACCGGCCGCTGATCAAGGCGGGCACGGATCCGAAGCCGTACGACCCGCCGCGCTTGACGGGTGCCGTCACCGTGCGCGGGAGTGCTTACGCCTGCACATGAGGGGCGCCCGCGCGGTCCCTGCGCGCGCTGGGCCAATCGGGGCAAAGAGCGCAACCCCGGCGGGGGCTCCGGCGTTGACGATCATGCAGCTCCTCCCCGGAGTCCGCTTTTCGAAGGGAATGAACATGAAGAAGCTGTGGGCAACCGCGGCTGTTGCCGCGTCCGTCGCCGGTGTCGCGGCCGCGGCCGCCCCCCAGGCGCTCGCCATCGGCAACGACAGCGGCACCAAGTCCGCCAGTGGCAACGGCGCCTCGCAGGAGTTCGGCAACTCGGCCACGTTCGGCGACATGAGCCCGCAGCTCTCGCTGGTCCAGGGTTCGCTGAACAAGCCCTGTGTCGGCCTGCCGGCCAAGCTGAACGCCCAGGGCCTCGTCGGCCTCGTCGCCGTCGGTGTCCTGCAGGACGTGCCGATCCTGTCGGCCCCGCAGAACCAGCAGTGCGTCGAGAACTCCACCCAGGCCAAGGGCGACGAGCCGCTGTCGCACATCCTGGACGACATCTCGGCCCTGTCGGGCAACGGCGCTTCGCACAGCTGAGCCTCCCCGCTCCGCCGCAACGGCGGGTCACCGGTTCTCCGGTGGCCCGCCGTTCCGCGTTCCGCTACTTGCGGTAGAGGGCCTCGATGTCCTCGGCGTACGCCGCCGTCACCGCGTGCCGTTTGACCTTGAGGGACGGGGTGAGCATGCCGTTTTCCTCGGTGAACTCCCCCTCGATCAGCCGGAAGGCGCGGATCGACTCGGCGCGGGAGACGGCCGCGTTGGCGTGGTCGACGGCCTTCTGGAGGTCGGCGCGCAGCCGTTCGTCCTCGGCGAGTTCGGTGTGCGGGGTGTCGGCGGGCAGGCCCCGGACCGAGAGCCAGTGGGTCATCGCCTCGGGGTCGAGGGTGATCAGGGCGGCGACGAAGGGGCGGTTGTCGCCGACGACGAGGCACTGGCCGACGGGGGCCCGGCTGCGCAGCCGGTCCTCCAGGACGGCCGGGGAGACGTTCTTGCCGCCGGAGGTGACGAGGAGGTCCTTCTTGCGGCCGGTGATGGTGAGGTAGCCGTCCTCGTCGAGGGCGCCGAGGTCGCCGGTCGCGAACCACTCGTCCTTCAGGACGGCGTCGGTGGCCTCGGGGTTGTTCCAGTAGGCGCCGAAGACCACCCCGCCCTTGATGAGGACCTCGCCGTCGTCGGCGATGCGGATCGCGGTGCCCGGGACGGGCTGTCCGACCGTGCCGGGGCGGGGGCTGAGGGGCGGGACGATGGTGGCGGCGGCGCTGGTCTCGGTGAGGCCGTAGCCCTCGTAGATGATGATCCCGGCCGCGGCGAAGAACAGGTTGAGGTCGCGGTCCAGGGGTGAGCCGCCGCTGATGGCGTAGCGCATGCGGCCGCCGAGTTCCTTGCGGATACGGCGGTACACGAGCAGGTCGTACAGGCCCCAGGCGGCGTAGAGGCCGGGTCCTGGTCCCTTGCCGCGGCCCAGGAACTTGTCCAGGTAGGCCTCGCCGAAGCGGACGGCGACGCGGTGGGCGCGGTCGAAGGAGGCGGCGCGGCCCATCTTCTCGGCGGTGGCGCGGCTGGTGGCGTGGATCTTCTCGAAGAGGTACGGCACTCCGACGAGGAAGGTCGGGCGGAACTCCTTGAGCGCGGGCCGCAGTTCGTCGGGCTTGATGCTCGGGCAGTGGCCGATCTCGATGCGGGCCATCAGACAGGCGATCTGGAGGGTGCGGCCCATGATGTGGGCGAGCGGGAGGAAGAGAAGGGTGGAGGCGGTCTGGTCGGAGACCTCCTTGAAGATGGGGTGGAGCAGCTCGACGGTGTTGGCGGCCTCGGCGTGCAGGTTGGCGTGGGTGAGGACGCAGCCCTTGGGGCGGCCGGTGGTGCCGGAGGTGTAGCAGATCGTGGCGATGGTGTCGGGGGCGAGCGCGGCGCGGCGCTTGGTGACCTCCTCGTCGGGGACGTCGTGCCCGAGGGCGGTGAGTTCGTCGAGGGCGGCCGCCTCCAACTGCCAGACGTGGGGCCTGACCTGGTGGTCCGCGGTGCCGGTGGTGACGGTGGCCGCGTTCTCGGCGTTCTCGGTGACGACATGGCGGGCGCCGGAGTCGCGGACGATCCACTCCACCTGCTCGGCGGAGGAGGTCGCGTAGATCGGGACGGTCTGGGCCCCGGCCGCCCAGATCGCGAAGTCCAGGACCGTCCACTCGTAGCGGGTGCGGGACATCACCGCGACCCGGCCGCCCGGTTCGACACCCGCGGCGACCAACCCCTTGGCGACGGCGGTCACTTCACGGGCGAAGGCGGCTGCCGTGACCGGGCTCCAGGTCTCCCCTTCCTTCCGGTGCAGCACCACGGCGTCGGGGGTCTCGGCCACGTTGGTGAAGGGGAGGTCGGCGATGCTGCCGGTGGTCGGGCGCGGGGCGAGGGGCGGGGTGCGGGCCTCCCGTACGACCCCGCTCTCGTCCCTGACGACCTCGACCGCGGACCGGCCCGCCAGGTGTTTCGCCCTCTTCAGATCCCTGCGTACGCCCATCGTGGCTCCCCGGTCGGCTCCGACTGGGCCGCTAACTTACTCTCAAGTAAGAAAAGGTCAATGGGTCCGGCGTCAGTCCGCGAGGAGCCGGGCCCGGCGGATGGCGTCGGCGAGCTGCCGCACCGCGCTGTCCTCGGTGCGGTCCCCCAACTCGTCCGCCCAGTCGGCGAGTTCTCGCATCGACGGCCGTCCCGGCAGCCGCTCGTCGTCGTAGGTCCCGCGCAGGAGGTCGGCGAAGTAGGCGGCCACCGCGTCGACCTGGAAGCGGGAGTTCGCCTCGCGCAGGGAGTCGTCGAAGGTCTCCAGTTCGGCCGACTTCTCGTGCGGGGCGCGGGTCTCGGGGTCCTGCCAGCGGACGGTCGCGGTGGCCAGGTGGCCCTCGGCGCCGGGTTTGGTGCGGACCGCGTAGAGGGCGGTGACGGTGTGGCCGGGGCCGACCTCGCCGCCGTCCACGCGGTCGTCGCGGAAGTCGTCGTCGGCGACGCGGCGGTTGTCGTAGCCGACGAGGCGGAACTGCTTGACGGTCTCCGGGTCGAAGGCGACCTGGGCCTTGGCGTCGCGGGCGGTGAGGTCGATGTTCTGCGGGAGCTGTTCGCAGAAGACCTTCTCGGCGTCGTCGGCGCCGGAGACGTAGACGGTGTGGCCGTCGCCCTTGTCGGCGAGGCGCTCCATCAGGGCGTCGCCGTAGTCGCTGCCGACGCCCACGCCGAAGAGGGTGATGCCGTCCTCGCGGCGGGCGGTGTCGATGCGGTCGAGGATGGAGTCGGGGTCGGTGTCGCCGTTGTTGGCGAGGGCGTCGGAGATGAGGACGACCCGGTTGGTGGCGCCCTCGCGCAGACCGTCCACGGCGGTGCGGTAGCCGGTCTCGACGCCGGCGCCGAGGTTGGTGGAGTACGTCGGTTCCAGGCCGTCGATCGCCTCGTGGACCCGGTCGCGGTGGCCGCCGAGCCGGGTCATCGGCAGGACCGTCTCGGCCTCGTCGCTGAAGGTGACGATCGCGACGGAGTCGTCGTCGTGCAGGCGTTCCGTCATGGTGTCGAGGGACTGCTGGGCGAGGTCGAGGCGGCCGGGTTCGGCCATGGAGCCGGAGATGTCGATGACGAAGGTCAGGGCGGCGGGCGGGCGGTCGTCGTCCTGGTCCCGTGCCTCGCGCGTGGCCAGGCCCACCCGGACCAGGGACCAGCCGTCCCGGTCGGTGCGGGCGCCGTCGACGGTGACCGTGAAGCCGTTGCCGTCGGGGCGGTCGTAGTCCTGGCGGAAGCTGTTGACGAACTCCTCGGGGCGGATCGTCGAGGGGTCGGGGAGGCGGCCCTCGGCGAGGGTGCGGCGGGCGTAGCCGTAGGAGGCGGTGTCGACGTCGAGGGCGAAGGTGGAGAGGTAGTCGGGGGCCTGCGGTTCCGGGGAGTCGTAGTCGCGGGACTCCTCGGAACCCTGTTCGCCCTCCAACTGGTCCGGGGCCGGGAAGGCCGAGCCGTAGGAGCCGCCCTTCGATCCGTCGGCGCTGCTCTTGCTTCCGCTGTCGTCGCCCCCGCTGCAACCGGTGAGCAGCAGGCCGCCCGCCAGTGTCAGGGCGAGCATCACCTGTCGTGTCCGCTGTCGCTCCATCGTCCGTACCCCCTGGGCCTGTTGACGTCGGCTTCTGCGACTGTGACGGGCCGGGGGGCCGGAACGTGCGCTACGGAGCGTTGCGGAAGGGTATCGAAGGGGGCACGGAGACGGCCCGTCGAGACCGGTGGGTGATCCTCCGTTGACCTACGAGACCACGTCCTTGCGGGCGAAACCGCGGAAGGCCAGCGCGAACAGCACCAGGGCGAGCGTTATCGACAGGGAGGTGCCCTGGATCATGTCGGACCACTCCAACTTCGGCTGTACGGCGTCCAGCCAGGCGTACTGCCAGTGCGAGGGGAGGAAGTCGCGCCAGTCGCCGAGGGCGGTCACCTGGTCCAGCACATTGCCGACGATGGTCAGTCCGACCGCCCCGCCGACCGCGCCGAGGGGGGCGTCGGTGCGGGTGGAGAGCCAGAACGCGAGGGCCGCGGTGACGAGTTGGGAGACGAAGATGTACGCCACCGTGATCAGCAGGCGTTGGGCCGCCGTGCCCGCGGCCATCGAGCCGCCGGTGGGGAGTTGGAGCGGGCCCCAGCCGTAGGCGATCGTGCCGACCGCGAGGGCGACCAGCGGGAGCAGGAGCATCGCGGCGAGGCTCAGGGTGAGGCCGACGGCGAGCTTCGACCACAGCAGCCGGGCCCTCGGCACGGGGGCCGCGAGGAGATAGCGCAGGGAGGACCAGCTGGCCTCCGAGGCGACCGTGTCCCCGCAGAACAGCGCCACGGGGACGACCAGCAGGAAGCCCGCGGAGGCGAAGAGGTTCACCGCGGCGAAGTTCGCCCCGGACACCGTGGCGGTGTCCATGAGGTTGACCCGGTTGTTGCCCGAGCCTGGTCCGCCGCCCAGCTGGAAGGCGATCAGCAGGACGAAGGGCAGCGCGGCCAGGATGCCGAACATGACGAGGGTGCGGCGGCGCTTCAACTGCCGTACCAGCTCGACGCGCAGAGGCAGCGTGCGGCCCGCGCGGTAGCCGTCGGCGACCTCCGCGCGCTCGGTGAGCGTGCTGCTCATGCGGAGTCTCCGATCAGGGTGAGGAAGGCGTCCTCGAGGCGGCGGTGGGGGCCCACCGACGTCACGGGGACCTCGAGGCGGACGAGTTCGGCGACCAGTCGCTGTGCGCTGCCGTCCGCGTCGAGCCGTACGAGGAGACCGCCGTCGGTGGTGACCGCCGAAGCCACCCCCGGCAGGGCCGCGACCTTCTCGGCCACCGGCTCCTCGACCGGTACGGCGGTGCCGACCAGGAGGGTGTCCCCGGAGCCGACGATCTCGCCGACCGGGCCCGCCTGGACGAGCTGGCCGTGGTCCATGACGACGAGGTGGGTGCAGGACTGCTCGACCTCCGAGAGGAGGTGGCTGGAGACGATGACCGTGCGGCCGGCCGCCGCGTAGCGGATCATCACCTCGCGCATCTCGCGGATCTGCGGCGGATCGAGGCCGTTGGTCGGTTCGTCGAGGATGAGCAGGTCCGGCAGGCCCAGCATGGCCTGGGCGATGGCCAGGCGCTGGCGCATGCCCTGGGAGTAGGTGCGCACCGCGCGGGCCAGGGCGTCGCCCAGACCTGCGATTTCGAGGGCCTCCTCCATGTGCGCGTCCTCCGGCGGGCGTCCGGTGGCCTGCCAGTACAGCTCCAGGTTCTCCCGGCCGGACAGGTGCGGGAGGAAGCCCGCGCCCTCGACGAAGGCGCCGACGCGGGAGAGGACGGGGGCGCCGGGCGCGATCGCGTGGCCGAAGACGCGGATCTCGCCGCCGTCGGGCTTGATCAGGCCCATCAGCATGCGCAGGGTGGTGGTCTTGCCCGCGCCGTTCGGGCCGAGGAGGCCGAGGACCTGGCCCTTCTCCACGCGGAAGGAGAGGTCACGGACCGCGTACCGGTCGACGGACTTGGCGTACCGCTTGCTCAAGTCGCTTATCTGGAGCGGCACTTCGGCCAGCTCCGGCTCCGGGGCGGCGGGAGCCGCGGTACGGCGGCGGCCCGTCGCCAGGAGGATCAGCGCGAGCACCGCGCCGGCCAGGGGCAGCCACCACACCCAGGCGGGCAGGGGGGCCTGGGTGTTCTTCTCGCTGAGAGGGGTGGGCACTTGGAGGTCGCCCTTGAGGGAGACGGTGTACGTCGCCGGGGCCGTCGGGGACGCGTAGCCGAGGTCCGTGGAGGCCAGGACCAGCTTGAGGCGGTGACCGTCGTCGATCTCGTGGTCGATCGCCGGGAGGGTGAGCGTGACATCCTTGCCGGCCTTGGCGCCCTCGACCCTGATGGGCTCGACGAGTTGCGAGGGCAGGGTCTGCTGACCGCCGCGGCCCGGGGAGACGTCGTACAGCTTGGCGAAGAGGACCGCGTCGTCGCTGGTCGACTTCACGTGCACGGTGACGGTCGGCGAACCGGTGATCTGGAGGTCGTCGCGCACCGGCTGCGACTCGAACGCGGCGTACTGGCCCGGGAAGTCCAGGGAGACGCCGACGCCGAGGGAGGAGAGCTGGGCGAGGCCTCCGGCACCGCCGAGGCCGGGGAGGGCGGAGACGGCGGGCGGGGCGGCGCCGGCCGGGTTGACGAAGTCCTGTTCGCGGCCGGCCAGTTGGACCTTGCGGTCATCGCTCTGCAGGCCCGGGTACGTGTCGGCGGTGACCCCCGTCAGGCGGGGTTCGCCGTCGCCGGTGCCGGTGCCGAGGGTGCGGGTGACGCGGAAGGCGGGGCCGGTGTCGGCGGACTTGTCGTCCTTGAGGTACCGGTCGAACCAGTCGGCCACCCGGCCCTGGACACGGCTCGTCTCCATGTCGCCGCCGTCATGGCCGCCCGCGATCCAGTCGACGTCCACGGGGGCGCCGTTGGCGCGGATCGCCTTGGCGGCCTGGTCGGCCTGGTTCAGCGGGAACAGGGAGTCCGTCTGGCCCTGGATCAGCAGGGTGGGGACCTTGATGTCCTTGGCGACGGCGGACGGGGAGCGTTCCTCCAGCATCTTCTCGGCGCTCGCGTCCGGGGTGCCGGACTGGGCCACGCGGTCGTACATCGCGCAGATCCGCGGCTCGAACTTGTCGCAGCCGCCCGCGGAGTTGACGAAGATGCCGGCCCAGA
The DNA here is from genome assembly GCF_058382285.1 of Streptomyces sp. LS-MS-L19. Lineage (NCBI taxonomy): Bacteria > Bacillati > Actinomycetota > Actinomycetes > Kitasatosporales > Streptomycetaceae > Streptomyces > Streptomyces sp. LS-MS-L19. Next base: position 3,534,888 of record NZ_JBYCLL010000001.1, read on the forward strand.
GCTTCTTGAAGACGCCGTTCGGGAAGAGGGCCTCCGAGAGGTTCCAGTAGGTGATCGCGGGGGCGATGGCGTCCACGCGGTCGTCGTGGCCGGCGGCCAGCAGGGAGATCGCGCCGCCGTAGCTCGCGCCGGTCACGCCGACCCGGGGGTCGCCGGGCCTGTCGAGCTGGACCTGGGGTTGCCTCGCCAGCCAGTCGATCAGCTTGCCGACGTCCTTGACCTCGGCGTCGGGGTCGTTGAGGCCGACCTTGCCGGTGGACCTGCCGAAGCCTCTCGCCGACCAGGTGAGGACCGCGTAGCCGTCTCTCGCGAGGGCTTCCGCCTGTGGGCGTACGTCGTTCTTGTTGCCGCCGAAGCCGTGGCCTATGAGGACCGCGGGACGCCTTTCGGTGCCGTTCGTCGTGAAGTACGAGGTGTCTACGCGGACGCCGTCGATCGACATGATCTGGTCCGCGCGGTGCACCGGGGGTGGGTCGTCAGAAGCGGCGGCCGTCCATGTCCCGGCAGCGGCGAGGACGACGACGGAGGCCGCGGCGGCGATCCACCGTGGCCTCCGGAGGCGTCGAAGATCCATGATTCAACGGTACGGGGTGAAGCTGTCGGGGACTTATCGACCGGGGGCTGAACTCGTTGCCATCCTGGGGGTGGAGGGGGATTCGTCATGTACAGCAGGTGCGGTACGGACGGCTATGAGCTCGGGTCCGCCTGTTGTGTGCCGTCTGCTGCGCCGTTGTGGCTGGTCGCGCAGTTCCCCGCGCTTCTAGGGAGGTCTACTCACTCGGAATCGAGACGAGCCACCTCGTGTCCCTGCGCGGACGCAGGTACAGGGCCCAGTACAGGGTCGCCGCCCCTGTTATCCCGCCTGTCCACAGCAGGTACTCCGTGTCCTGCTGGGTCAGGATGTAGGTCAGGACCGCTACCAGGACGATCGGCGTCGCCGGCCACAGGGGCATGCGCCAGGCCGGGGTGTGTTTGTGGGGGGTGCGGCGGGACAACAGGGCCGCTACCGCCACCAGGAGGTACATGGCCGTCACCGAGACGCCTGTGACGCCGTACAACGTGTCCAGGTTCACGAAGCACAGGGCCGCTCCCGGGACTCCGACCGCGAGGGTGGCGACCCAGGGGCTGCCGAAGCGGCCGAGCCTTGCGAAGGCGGTGTTGACCGGGGACGGCCAGGCCTTGTCCCTGGCCGAGGCGAACAGGACCCGGGAGTTCTGGATGACCATGACGATGCCCGCGTTGATGATCGCGAGGGCGACGCACAGGCTGACGAAGGTGCCGGTCGCGGAGTTGGACCAGGCCGTGACCATGGAGCCGATGTCACCGCCGGTCAGTTCGGAGAGGTCGGAGGCGCCCAGGGTGATCGCGACCACCGGGACCAGGATGATGACCGAGGAGATGGCGAGGGTGGCGAGGACCGTGCGGGCCACGGTGCGGCGGGGGTTCTCCAGTTCCTCGGAGAGGTAGACGGCCGTCGAGAAGCCCTGGGTCACGAAGAGGGCGATCGCGAGGCCCGAGACCACCAGCATGGCCGTCACGGTGTCCGTGCCGCCGTGCGCGCCCGCCACCTGCATCGACAGCAGGCTGCCCGGGCCGCGTTCGGCATGGGTGAAGCCCAGGAGTGCCACCACCGCCGCCGCGATCACCTCCAGGACCAGGAAGACGCCGGTGATCCAGGCGTTGGCGCGCAGGTCGAGGAGGCCGGCGAGGGTGGCCAGGAGCATGACGCCGGCGCCCGCGACGGACGGGTCCAGGTGGATCACCGGGGCCAGGTAGTCGGCCGTGCCCATCGCGATCACCGGCGGGACGATCATCACGACCAGGAGGGACAGCACGAAGACGAGCCAGCCCGCGAGCCGTCCGGCCAGCGTGGAGACCATGGCGTACTCGCCGCCGGCGCTGGGGATGAGGGTGCCCAGCTCCGAGTAGCAGAACGCCACGGCGATGCACAGGAGGGAGCCGATGGCGATCGTCAGGGCGGTGGCGGTGCCGAGCGTGCCGAAGAGGTCGGGGACCACCACGAAGAGGGTGGACGCCGGGGTCACGCAGGACAGGGTCAGGAGGGTGCCGCCGACCACGCCGATGGAGCGGTTGAGCTTGGCGTGGCCGTGCTCCAGCGCCTCTGGGACGGCGGTGTCGGCAGGGCGGAGGGTGTCGGTCATGGTGCTGCATGGAACCCCGACGAAAACCGGCACGTCAATAGGTGCCTTGGTGCGAAATCCGTAGATCACGAGCCTTTCGGATGGCGAAAACGGCAGTTCTGCGGTACGGATTCCGCTGTTTCCGGGGTACGGGAATCGCAGTGGCGGCGTGAAAAAACGTACCGCTAAAGTCGCTGCTCACAGATCGTTCACAGGGGGGCACATGAAGCTCAAGTACACCGCTGTCTGGGTGGGGTTCACGGCGGCGGCGATGGTCGCGGTGTCGGCGTGCGGCTCGGAGGGTGTGAAGAAGGCGGCGGACGTCGTCGACAAGTCGGACGCGATCATGGCGGCGCTCGCGCGGGCGACGGACCGGACGGAGGACCTCGGCTCGGCCGAGGTGAAGATCTCCACGGCGACCACGGGCGCGGCTCCGATCACCATGGAGGGCGTCTACTCCTGGGGCGACGGCTACGCCTTCGACGTCGAGATGGACACCAAGGCCGCCCAGATGCAGCTGCTCCAGGACACCCCGACCATGCGCATGCTGTTCGTGGACGGTGCCTACTACTACGACGTCGACCCGCAGCGCTCCGGCCCGCTCAAGGGCAAGGAGTGGATGAAGATCGACGCGGCGGCCGTCTTCGGCGAGAAGGGCGCGCAGGCGTTCAGCGGGGGCGGGGGCGGGAGCCCGGCGGCGTCCATGAAGAGCCTGAAGTACGCGAACAACGTCGAGGACCTCGGCAAGGAGACCGTCGACGGGAAGAGCACGACCCACTACCGGGCGCGGCTCGACCAGGCGCAGCTGGGGAAGTTCAAGGACGCCTACGGCGACAAGGACAGCCTCGCCGGGGCGGTCACCGGCGGTGCCTCCTCGATGACCATGGACATCTGGGTGAGCAACGACCTGCCGGTGCGGCTGAAGCAGAAGGTCGGCGCGATGACCGTGACCATGGACTTCGAGAAGTTCGGGAAGACGGCCGTGGTGAAGGCCCCGCCGGCCGCCGAGACCGGTGACCTGAGCGAGGCCCTCAAGGGCGCCGCCGGCAAGCAGTGAGCATGGCTGGGCGGGCTCGGCGGGTCGGGGTTCCTCGCGTCGAGGCGCGCTTCCCGCTGCCCGCCTCCCGCTGCCGCCGCTCGCGCGGACGCTGGTGCGGACGGCGAGAGCCCGGTCCAGGTGCGCGGTCGTGGTGACCGCTGCCCTGGCCGGGCTCTCGTTCGGCTGCGGCGCGTTCCACCCTCGGGCTTCCCGGCGTCGTCGAGGCCCTCCTGGCGCCGGACACGCGTGTGCGTGCCCGGCGTTCGGGAGTCGGCTCAGTGGTTGCGGGGGAAGCCCAGGTCGACGCCGGTGGGGGCGTCGGCCGGGTCGGGCCAGCGGGTGGTGACGACCTTGCCGCGGGTGTAGAAGTGCGTGCCGTCGTTGCCGTAGATGTGGTGGTCGCCGAAGAGGCTGTCCTTCCAGCCGCCGAAGCTGTGGTAGCCGACGGGGACCGGGATCGGGACGTTGACGCCGACCATGCCGGCCTCGATCTCCAGCTGGAAGCGGCGGGCGGCGCCGCCGTCCCGGGTGAAGATCGCGGTGCCGTTGCCGAACGGCGAGCTGTTGATCAGCGCCACGCCCTCGTCGTACGTGTCCACGCGGAGCACGCACAGGACCGGGCCGAAGATCTCGTCCTGGTAGGCCTTGGCGCTGGTGGGGACCTTGTCGAGGAGGGAGATGCCGATCCAGTGGCCGTCCTCGAAGCCCTCGACGGTGTAGCCGGTGCCGTCCAGGACGACTTCCGCGCCCTCGGCGGCGGCGCCGGAGACGTAGGAGGCCACCTTGTCGCGGTGGACCTTGGTGATGAGCGGGCCCATCTCGGAGGTCGGGTCGTTGCCGGGGCCGATCTTGATCTTCTCGGCGCGCTCGCGGATCTTCTCGACCAGCGTGTCGCCGACGGAGCCGACCGCGACCACGGCGGAGATGGCCATGCAGCGTTCGCCCGCCGAGCCGTAGGCCGCGGAGACGGCCGCGTCGGCCGCCGCGTCCAGGTCGGCGTCCGGGAGGACCAGCATGTGGTTCTTGGCGCCGCCCAGGGCCTGCACCCGCTTGCCGTTCGCGGAGGCGGTGGTGTGGATGTAGCGGGCGATCGGGGTCGAGCCGACGAACGACACCGCCTTGACGTCCGGGTGCTCCAGGAGGCGGTCCACCGCCACCTTGTCACCGTGGACGACGTTGAAGACGCCGTCGGGCAGACCGGCCTCGGCCAGCAGCTCGGCGATCTTCAGGGAGGCCGACGGGTCCTTCTCGGACGGCTTGAGCACGAAGGTGTTGCCGGTCGCGATGGCGATCGGGAACATCCACATCGGGACCATCGCCGGGAAGTTGAACGGCGTGATGCCCGCGACGACACCGAGGGGCTGGCGGATCGAGGAGACGTCGACGCGGCTCGCGACCTCCGTCGACAGCTCGCCCTTCAGCTGCACGGTGATCCCGCACGCCAGGTCGACGATCTCCAGACCGCGCGCGACCTCGCCGAGCGCGTCGCTGTGCACCTTGCCGTGCTCGGCGGTGATCAGCTCGGCGATCGCGTCCCGGTTCGCCTCGAGAAGGGCACGGAACTTGAACAGGATGGCCGTGCGCTTGGCGAGGGACGAGGTGCCCCAGGTCTGGAACGCGTCCTTCGCGGCGGCTACGGCGGCGTCGACCTCGTCGACGGTCGCGAACGCGACCTTGGTGGTGACCGCGCCGGTCGCCGGGTCGGTGACCGGCCCGTAGTTCCCCGACGCGCCCTCGACGGTCTTGCCGCCGATCCAGTGGTTGACGATCTTCGTCATGACCGAGTACTCCTTCACAGATGGCGGCGTCGGGTAGAGACGTGCCGTTCGTACAGCTCACGGGCCTTCACCGCGGACGGTCGGGTCGCGGTCTCGGCCACAGGTACATCCCACCAGGCCTGCGCCGGCGGCGGGCCCGACACTGTGTCTGCCGTTTCCGTCTCGACGTAGACACATGTGGGAGTGTCCGCGGCCCGCGCCTCGGCGAGGGCGGCGCGGAGGTCTCGTACGGTCTTCGCGCGCAGCACGCGCATACCGAGGCTGGCCGCGTTGGCGGCCAGGTCCACGGGCAGCGGGGCGCCCGTGTAGGTGCCGTCGTCCGACTGGTAGCGGTAGGCCGTGCCGAAGCGCTCGCCGCCGACCGTCTCGGACAGGCCGCCGATGGAGGCGTAGCCGTGGTTCTGGATCAGGAGCAGCTTGATGGCGATGCCCTCCTGTACGGCCGTGACGATCTCCGTCGGCATCATCAGGTACGTGCCGTCGCCGACCAGCGCCCAGACGTTCCGCTCGGGAGCGGCCATCTTCACACCGATCGCGGCCGGGATCTCGTAGCCCATGCAGGAGTAGCCGTACTCCAGGTGGTACTGGTCCCTCGACCGGGCGCGCCACAGCTTGTGCAGGTCGCCGGGGAGGGAGCCGGCCGCGTTGATGACCACGTCGGACTCGTCGACGAGGGCGTCCAGGGCGCCGAGGACCTGCGGCTGGGTCGGCCTGATGTCGGGCTCGTCGGCCTCGAAGCAGGCGTCGACGCGCTGCTCCCAGCGCTCCTTGTCGAGGCTGTACTCGTCGATGTACGTGCCGCTGACGCGGTGGGTGTGCAGCTGGAGGGCCTCGGTGAGCTCGGTGAGGCCGCTGCGGGCGTCGGCGACCAGGGGCTGACCTGCGAGCTTGTGGCCGTCGTAGGGCGCGATGTTGAGGTTGAGGAAGCGGACGCCCTGCTGTTCGAAGAGGGTGCCGGAGGCCGTGGTGAAGTCCGTGTACCGGGTGCCGACGCCGATCACCAGGTCGGCCTGGCGGGCCAGTTCGTTGGCGGTGGCGGTGCCGGTGTGGCCGACGCCGCCGACGTCCTGGGGGTGGTCGTGGCGCAGGGAGCCCTTGCCGGCCTGGGTGGAGGCGACCGGGATGCCGGTGGCGCGGGCGAACTCCTCCAGCGCCTCCTCGGCGCGGCTGTGGTGGACCCCGCCGCCGGCGATGACGAGGGGCCGCTGGGCCTCCCTGATCGCCCGGACGGCCTCGGCGAGTTCGGTCGGGTCGGCACCGGGGCGCCGTACGACCCAGGTGCGCTCGGCGAAGAACTCCTCCGGCCAGTCGTAGGCCTCGGCCTGGACGTCCTGGGGCAGCGCGAGCGTCACCGCGCCGGTCTCGACGGGGTCGGTGAGGACCCGCATCGCCTGGAGCGCGGCCGGGATCAGGGCTTCCGGCCTGGTGACGCGGTCGAAGTACTTCGACACCGGGCGCAGGCTGTCGTTGACCGATATGTCACCGGCGTACGGGACCTCCAGCTGCTGGAGGACAGGGTCGGCGACGCGGGTGGCGAAGATGTCGCCGGGCAGGAGCAGGACCGGGAGGTGGTTGATCGTGGCGAGGGCGGCGCCGGTGACCAGGTTGGTGGCGCCGGGGCCGATGGAGGTCGTCACCGCGTGGGTGGAGAGGCGGTTGGACTGACGCGCGTAGCCGACGGCCGCGTGCACCATGGACTGCTCGTTGCGGCCCTGGTGGAAGGGCATCTCGTCGCCGTACTCGACGAGGGCCTGGCCGAGCCCGGCCACGTTGCCGTGGCCGAAGATGCCCCAGGTCGCGGAGATCAGCCGCTGCCGTACGCCGTCGCGTTCGGTGTACTGGGCGGCCAGGAAGCGGACCAGCGCTTGCGCGACGGTCAGGCGGGTGGTCATCGGTACCCCTCCGTGTGGTCCGGGTGGAAGCAGATCCGCCATTCCCGGGTCTCACCCGGTCCCGCCATGACGTTCAGGTAGTACATGTCGTGGCCGGGCTGGGCGATGGACGGGCCGTGCCATCCGTCGGGGACGAGGACGGCGTCGCCGGAGCGGACCTCGGCGAGGACGTCGGATCCGCCCTCACGGGAGGGAGATACGCGCTGATAGCCGAAACCGTTCGGGCCGTCGATCTCGAAGTAGTAGATCTCCTCCAGCTCGGCTTCGACGCCGGGGCGGTTCTCGTCGTGCTTGTGCGGCGGGTAGGAGGACCAGTTGCCGCCGGGGGTGACGACCTCGACGGCGATGAGCTTGTCGCAGTCGAAGGCGTCGGCGGAGGCGAAGTTGCGCACGTGCCGCAACTGCGTGCCGCTGCCGCGTTGTTCGACGGGGACCTCCGGCGCGGGGCCGTAGCGGGCGGGGAGTCGTCGCTCGCACTTCGCTCCTGCCAGGGCGAAGCGGCCTCCCGCGCCGGAGGCGATCGATGCCTGGGCGTCCCGGGGCACGTACGCGAAGTCCGAGACTCCGGCGAACACGCTTTCCCGTCCCAGGAGTTGGAACTCGTCCTTCCCTACGTGGACCGTACAGCCGCCTTCCAGCGGGAGCACGATCCACTCGCTGTCACCGGAGGTGAAGGTGTGCGTGCCCCCGGGCGCCAGTTCGACGATGCGCAGACTGCTGTGGGTCCAGCCGGCCCGCTTGGGGTCGATGTCCACGGTGTACTGGGCGTTGGTGGAGCCGCCCTTGGGGACGTACAGCTCGTTGTGTGTCATGCGGCGGCCCTCACAGCAGTCCTACGGCGGTGTCCACGGCCGCGGCCACATCGCCGTCCGCCGGGTACAGCAGCGAGCGGCCGACCACCAGGCCGCGCACGGTGGGCAGTTGCAGGGCGCCGCGCCACTTCTCGTACGCGCCGTCCTGATCGTCGCCGACCTCGCCGCCCAGCAGCACGGCGGGCAGCGTGGAGGCGGCCATGACCTCACCCATGTCGTCGGGGTTGTCGCAGACCGGGACCTTGAGCCAGGTGTAGGCCGAGGTACCGCCCAGGCCGGAGGCGATGGCGATCGACTTGGTGACGGCCTCGGCGGAGAGGTCGTTCCTGACCTTGCCCTCGGTGGTACGGCCGCTGATGAACGGCTCGACGAAGACGGGGAGCCTGCGCGCGGCCATGTCGTCGATGGCGCGGGCCGTGGACTCCATGGTGGTCAGGGAGCCCGGGTCGCCGTAGTCGATGCGCAGCAGCAGCTTGCCGGCGTCGAAGCCGAGGCGCTCCATGTCCTCGGGGCGGTGGCCGGTGAAGCGGTCGTCGAGCTCGAAGCTGGCGCCCTGGAGGCCGCCGCGGTTCATCGAGCCCATGACGACCCTGCCGTCGAGGGCGCCGAGCAGGAGCAGGTCGTCGAGTATGTCGGCGGTCGCGAGGACGCCGTCGACGCCGGGGCGGGACAGCGCCAGGACCAGGCGTTCCAGCAGGTCGGCGCGGTTGGCCATGGCCATGCGGTTGCCGCCGACGCCGAGCGCGCCCCGGGCGGGGTGGTCGGCGGCGACGATCATCAGGCGGCCGCTGTCGTTCAGCAGCGGCCTGCGGGGACGGCGGGCCGCGGCCTCGGCGATCGCCTCGGGGCGTTCGGCGCGCAGCCGTACGAGTTCGGTGATGTCGACGCTCACTTGACCGCTCCCGCCGCGACCGCGTCCTCGATCTCGGTGACGGTCGGCATCGCCGAGCTGCACTCGAGGCGGGAGGCGACGATGGCGCCGGCCGCGTTGGCGTGGCGCATGATCTTCTCCAGGTCCCAGCCTTCGAGGAGGCCGTGGACGAGGGAGCCGCCGAAGGCGTCACCGGCGCCGAGACCGTTGAGGACGTTCACGGGCAGGGGCGGGACCTCGGCCTCGTTGCCCTTGCTGTCGACGGCGAGGACGCCCTTGGGGCCCTGCTTGACGACCGCGAGCTCGACACCGGCGTCCAGGAGGGCCTGGGCCGCCTCACGGGGCTTGCGCACCCCGGTGGCGACCTCGACCTCGTCGAGGTTGCCGACGGCGACGGTGGTGTGGCGCAGGGCCTCCTCGTAGAAGGGGCGGGCGGTGGCCGGGTCGCTCCAGAACATCGGACGCCAGTCCAGGTCGAAGACCGTGGTGCCGGCCTTGGCGCGGTGGGCGAGGGCCGCCAGCGTCGCCGTACGGCTCGGCTCCTCGCTCAGGCCGGTGCCGGTGACCCAGAAGACGCTCGCCTCGTGGAGGGCGTCGAGGTCCAGCTCGTGGGCGTCGATCTCCAGGTCAGGGGCCTTGGGCTGCCGGTAGAAGTACAGCGGGAAGTCGTCCGGCGGGAAGACCTCGCAGAAGGTGACGGGGGTCGGCAGGCCGGGGACCGGGGTGACCCAGCGGTCGTCGACGCCGAAGTCCCGCAGGGCCTCGTGGAGGTAGGTGCCGAAGGGGTCGTCGCCGGTGCGGGTGATCACCGCGGTCCGCCGTCCCAGGCGTGCGGCGGCGACCGCGACGTTGGTCGCCGAGCCTCCCAGGAACTTGCCGAAGGACGTCACCTGCGGCAGCGGGACACCGGTCTGGAGCGGATACAGGTCCACACCGATCCGCCCCATGGTGATCAGGTCGTACGCCATCGGCTTCCTTTCGTGCCTTCGCGTCTTCGGTCGTCGCGGGTCTTCGGCTTCGCGGGTCTTCGGTCTTGGTGTCGTGCCGTCTGCGGGTCGTGCTGTCTTCGTGTCGTGCCGTCTGCGGGTCGTGCTGTCTGCGTGCGGTGCTGTCTTCGTGTCGGCTCTCCCGGCGTTTGTAGTCCCGTACGCCGAGCCCTGTCAATGTTTTGTCCAGACATTCGGACGAGACCTTGACAGCGCTTGCTGTCCGATCGGAAGCTGACCGGCATGACAGCGCCCGCACCGCAGCCCTCACTGTCCCGCATCCGGATCGGGTCGGCTCCCGACTCGTGGGGTGTGTGGTTCCCCGACGACCCCCAGCAGGTCCCCTGGCAGCGCTTCCTCGACGAGGTCGCCGACTCCGGTTACGAGTGGATCGAGCTGGGGCCGTACGGGTACCTGCCGACCGATCCCGCAGTCCTCACCGAGGAGGTGAACCGCCGGGGCCTGAAGGTGTCCGCGGGCACCGTCTTCACCGGCCTGCACCACGGCGAGGCCGTGTGGGAGAAGACCTGGGCGCACGTCGCGGACAACGCGGTGCTGGCGCAGGCCATGGGGGCGAAGCACCTGGTCGTGATCCCGTCGTTCTGGCGGGACGACAAGACGGGTGAGGTGCTGGAGCCTTCGTCGCTGACGGCCGAGCAGTGGGGCAACCTGAGCTCGCTGACCGAGCGGCTGGGGCAGCGGGTGCGGGACGAGTACGGACTCCAGATCGTCGTCCACCCGCATGCCGACACCCACATCGACAGCGAGGAGAACGTGGTCCGGTTCCTGGACGCGACGGACTCCTCCCTCGTGTCGCTGTGCCTGGACACCGGGCACTACGCGTACTGCGGCGGCGACAGCGTCAAGCTGATCGAGACGTACGGGTCGCGGATCGGGTACCTGCACCTCAAGCAGGTGGATCCGGAGATCCTGGCGGACGTGCGGGCCAAGGGGACGCCGTTCGGGCCGGCCGTGGCGCAGGGTGTGATGTGTGAGCCGCCGTCGGGGGTGCCGGAACTCGGGCCGGTGCTGGAGGCTGCCGGGCGGCTGGACGTGGATCTGTTCGCGATCGTCGAGCAGGACATGTATCCGTGTGAGCCGGACAAGCCGTTGCCGATCGCTCAGCGGACCCGGGCGTTCTTGCGGTCCTGCGGAGCGTAGTCGGTCGGCTGCGGGTGCGTGGGGGCTGATCGCGCAGTTCCCCGCGCCCCTGAAAGCTGACAGGCTGGACCGATGGTTCTGGTCCGTACCGGGCGTGGACCCGGTGGGTTCTGGGAGTTCGCCCTTGGGGCGCCTCATCCTCGGTTGCGGCCCGGGGTGTTGAGCTACCGCGGGATCCGGTTCGCAATGGATCGACCTCGGCGGCGGCTTGAGACGCCTGTCGGGGCCGCCACTTTGTTGCTGGGCTTCGATCAGCCCGTGCGGATCAGTCGTGCGGGTCGGGACCCCGACACCCTCGTCTGCGTCTACTGCGGGCCCACGACCACCCCCGCCGTCGGTGAGCACGGCGGACGGCTGGCCGGGATCGAGGTGATGCTGGCCCCCTGGGCCGCTTTCACGCTCTTCGGCACCCCGCAGTACGAGCTCGCCAATCGCACCGTCGATCCCGACGCCCTCCCCCACGCCCTGGACCGGCGCGTCGGTGAACTCGCCGGTGCGCTGGCCGCGTTGCCGTCCTGGGAGGCCCGGTTCCGGCTGCTGGACGAGGTGTTCGCGCGGTGGTGGGAGGCCGGTACGCCGTGCTCGGCCCGTGTGGTGCGCGCCTGGTCGGAGTTGGTGCGTACCGGCGGGGCCATGCCGGTGCGGCGGCTGGCCGAGGAGGTGGGGTGGAGCGTGCGGCACCTCGAGAACCGGTTCCGGGAGCAGATCGGGCTGGGCCCCAAGGCGGCCGCACGGGTGCTGCGGTTGCAGCGGGCCCGGCGGCTGCTCGCCGCGGGGCATGGACAGGCGGAGACCGCGGCCGTCTGCGGGTTCTACGACCAGGCGCATCTGAGCGGCGAGTTCAAGGCGATGACGGGCTGTACGCCACGGGAGTTCACCACGGCCCGGCGGCTGCCGTTCGCGGGCGCGCCACCCGGCGACCGGATGACAGGAGAGGCCACGAGCCTGGTCCTGACCTCAGGGGCATCAGGGGCATCCGCGCGGAGTGCGGATTTCTCCAAGACCGGCGGGCCCGGCTGACTGCACGCTGTGCGCGTCCGGCCGGTCGATCCGGTCGACGTCCGGGGGGGAGCCGGTGGGCCGGGTCCGGCGCAGCGGGTCCGGCCCACCTGGGCCAGGTGCGTTGTCAGTGGCCGCGGCTAGCGTTCCGGGCATGGCCGACACGTACACCACTCTGTGGACCAACGACCTCTGCAACGCGCTCGGCGCCGGGGGCTTCGAGGGTGAGCCGCTGACCGTGCTCTTCGGGGGACCGCACACCTCGATGCCGAGTTTCACGCGGGCCGGGGTCCGCCCCGGCGACCGGATCCTGCCGATACGGGTCCTGCGCAAGCAGGTGTGGGTGCTCGGTGCGCTGGAGGTGGAGCGGACGGTGGAGTACGACGCCGTGCGCGAGGAGTTGAACGGGGAGGAACGGGCCCGGCTGAACCGCTGGGGACTGCTGGAGACCAGCTGTGCCAGTGAGGTGCTCCTCGGTGCGCCCGGTGCTCCGCTCGCCTTCGACCGGCCCGTGCCTCCGGACCTCCTCGGCCGCCTCACCTACCGTTCGAGACGCGGCGAACGGCAGATCAAGCATGTCGCGGACGGCGAGCTGCGCAGCGCGGTCAGCCTCCAGGGCGTCTACCGGCTCGCACCCGACTCCGCACGGGAGTTGGCGGAGCTGGTCGGCCACACTCCCGTGCCGTAAGTCAACGCGCCGCGCCCTCGCGCCCGCGCACACCTTTGCGGCACCTCTGTCACAAACACCCCTTCCGTGTCACACATGTCGCGTGTACGCGGGCTTCGCGTCACACCCGGTACACAGACACTGACCCACGGTCACCGCTTGTCGTTCACGGGGCACAGGCTTCTGTGATCGCCAGCGCAGCGCCCGGTACCCCCGACGGCCGTTCCCAGGCCGCCGCCGTGGTGCGCGCGAGGAGGTGCACCCCATGACCGACCGAAGGCTCTGGTCGTACAAGGAAATCGCGGCGCACATCCGTGTGCAGCCGGACACCGTGCGGTCGTACCGCAAGCACGGGCTGCTGCCGCCCCCCGACCATGTCGAGGGCGGCAAGCCCTTCTGGTACGCGGACACCGTGCGGGCGTGGGTCGCGTCGCGGCCGGGCAACCGGGGGCGAAGAGAGGACTGACGGCCGACCGGACCGGTGACTCGGGGTGCCCGTCGTGATCACACGGGCACCGCCCGCGAGTCGCCGGCCCTCGGGAAGCGGTGGTCCGGAAATTCCGAGCCCGGGGGAACCGTGTCTGGCACAGTCGGCCCATGAGCGACCTCTCCGTCAAACCCGTGCTGACCGGCGACAGGGCTGTGCTGCGGCCGTTCACCGAGGCGGACGCCGACGGCATGGCGAAGATCCTGGAGGACCCCGAGGTCCTTCGCTTCACCGGCCCGCCCGCCGCCGAACTCACCCTGGAGCGGCTGCGGTCCTGGTACGGCTCCCGGTCCGCGCAGCCCGACCGGCTCGACCTCGCCGTCACCGACCGCGCCACGGGACGACTCGTCGGCGAGGTCGTCCTGTACGAGTTCGACGCCCACGCCCGCAGCTGTACGTTCCGCACGCTCATCGGCCCCGAGGGACGCGGCCGGGGGCTCGGCACCGAGGCCACCCGCCTCATCGTCGGGTACGGCTTCGAGCAGCTGGGCCTGCACCGGATCGAGTTGGAGGCCTACGGCCACAACGCCCGTGCCCTGCGGGTCTACGAGAAGGCCGGCTTCGTGGTCGAAGGGGTGCGGCGGGAGGCCGATCTGCGGGACGGCGAGTGGGTGGACTGGGTGGTCATGGGTGTCCTCGACCGCGACTGGGCCGCCCTCAGCTCCACGGCTCGATGACCGTCACCCCCGCTCCGGGTGCCGTGCCCATCGCCGCGAGGGCGTCCGGTGTCGCGTCCAGCGAGATCGTGGACGTGACCAGCAGGTCCGGTCGCAGCACGCCCGCCCGGACCAGTTCCAGCATCGGCGGGTAGGTGTGGGCGGCCATGCCGTGGCTGCCGAGGAGTTCCAGTTCCAGGGCGATCGCGCGGGCCATGGGGACCGGGGTCGTGCCGTCCGGCGTGGGCAGCAGACCGACCTGGAGGTGCCGGCCGCGGCGGCGCAGGGAGTTGACGGACGCGGCACAGGTGGCCGGGGAGCCCAGGGCGTCGAGCGACAGATGGGTGCCCCCGCCGGTCAGTTCCCGGACCGCCGCCGCGGTGTCCTGCGTGCCGCTCGCGTCCACGCACTCCGTCGCGCCGAACTTCCTTGCCAGGTCCAGGGCTCGGGGAGAGACGTCCACGGCGACGACCCGGGCGCCGGAGGCCGCCGCGATCATCACCGCGGACAGGCCCACTCCGCCGCAGCCGTGCACCGCCACCCACTCCCCCGCGGTGACCCTGCCCTGCTGCACCACGGCTCTGAACGCCGTGGCGAAACGGCAGCCGAGGGATGCGGCCGTGGTGAAGGACATGTCCTGGGGTACGGCCACCAGGTTCACGTCCGCGTGGTCCAGCGCCACGTACTGGGCGAACGAGCCCCAGTGGGTGAAGCCGGGCTGTGTCTGGCGCTCGCAGATCTGGTGGTCGCCGGCCTGGCAGGACGGGCAGGTGCCGCAGGCGCAGACGAAGGGGACGGTGACTCGGTCGCCGGGGTGCCAGGCGCTCACGCCGGGGCCGACCGTCTCGACTGTGCCGGCGAGTTCATGGCCCGGTACGTGCGGGAGGGTGATGTCCGGGTCGTGGCCCTGCCAGCCGTGCCAGTCGCTTCTGCAGAGGCCGGTGGCTTCTACGCGGACGACTACTCCGTGAGGGGCCGGGTGGGGGTCGGTCACCTCCCGTACCTCGGCGGGTTCACCGTAGTGATCGAAGACCACCGCTCGCATCTGCCGTCTCCTCGCCGTTCTCGTCCGCGGGTTCGTCGTGGCCGGTCGCGCCCCGCGGCGGAGCCGCAAATCGATACGGTCCCGCGCCCCTAGCCAGTTCGACTTCACCTTCGCTCAGGCCGAACCGTTCATGGAAGCGCCGCAAAGCCCTCGGGGCCCACCATGTTGCCCTCCCCGTCAGTTTCATCACCGCCGGGACCAGCAGGCTGCGGACGATCATCGCGTCCATCAGGACGGCCAGGGCTATGCCGAGGCCCAGCATCTTGGTGTTGGTGACCCTGGAGGTGCCTATCGCGACCATGACCACCGCCAGGATGATCGCCGCCGCTGTGATCAGGCCTCCCGTGCGTTGGAGGCCGTGGCGGATCGCCTCCTCGTGGTCGCCGGTGCGATCGTGCTCCTCCTTGATGCGGGAGAGGAGGAAGACGCCGTAGTCCATGGACAGGCCGAAGGCGACGCAGAACATCAGGACCGGGAGGGTGGTCTCTATCGAGCCGGTGCTGGTGAAGCCGAGGAGGCCGGAGAGGTGGCCGTCCTGGAAGACCCAGACCACCGCGCCGAACATCGCGGTCAGGCTGAGGGCGTTGAGGAGGACCGCCTGGACCGGGATCAGGACGCTGCCGGTCAGCAGGAAGACCAGGAGCAGGGTGACGATCGCGATGAAGGCCGCCGCCCAGGGGAGTCGGTCGCCTATCGCGTGCTTGGAGTCGACCAGGACGGCCGCGGTGCCGGTGACCTTGGTGTCGAACGGTGCCTTGGTGGCGCGCAGCTCACGGACCAGGTGCTGTGCTCCGGCGTCCACGGCCTCGCCCTTGGGCTGGACCGTGAAGTAGGCCGAGTCGCCCTTGACGAGCGGGCCGTCCACCCGGAGGACCTCGGGGAGGGTCGCGACGCGGTTCTTGTAGGCGGTGTACTGCGCGGGGGTCGCCCTGCCTTCCGCGAGCACTTCGAGGCCGCCACCCGGGCTGCCCGGGAAGCCGTCACGCAGGTGCTGCTGGACGACGTGGGACTCGGCGGAGGCGGGCAGCTGGCGGTCGTCGGCGGTGCCGAACTTCACGCCCAGGAACGGGAGTCCGAGCAGGACCAGGACGGCGGTGGTGGCGAGGGCGAAGAACGGGGCGCGGCGCATCACGAGGGTCGCCCCCCGGGCCCAGGCGGTGCCCGGTTCTTTCGCGGACGGCCGCCCGCGTCGGAACAGCCGGCGCAGGTCCAGGGAGTTGACCCGGTGGCCCAGCAGGATCAGGGCGGCCGGGAGGAGGATCAGGGCGGCGGCCGCGGCGAGGAGGACCACCGCCATGCCGGCGTAGGCGAAGGACCGCAGGAAGTACTGCGGGAAGACCAGCATCGCCGCCAGGGAGACCGCGACCGTGAGGGCGGAGAACAGGACGGTGCGGCCCGCGGTGCGCAGGGTGGTGCCGACCGCTGTCAACGGGTCTGCGCCGGTGGCCAGTTCCTCGCGGAAGCGGCGGACGATGAACAGGGCGTAGTCGATGGCCAGGCCGAGCCCGAGGGCCGTGGTGAGGTTCATCGCGAAGACGGAGACGTCGGTGAACTCGGTCAGGCCGCGCAGCACGGCGTTGGTCCCGAGGATCGCGACGATGCCGATGCCGAGCGGCAGCAGGGCGGCGATCGCGCTGCCGAAGACCATCACCAGCAGCAGGAGGGTGATCGGCAGGGCGATCATCTCGGCCCGGGTGAGGTCCTCCTGGATGGTCGTCTGCATCTCGTGCCGCACCGCGACGACCCCGCCTATCTTGACCTTCACCGGCCCGTGCGTCCCCCGCAGGGAGGGGGCGATGCGGTCGAGGGTCTCGCCCATCCGCTTCTCGTCACCGGTGATGCGGGCGGCGATCAGCGCCTCGTGGCCGTCCTCGGCGCGCAGGGCCGGGGACTTGGCGGTCCAGTAGGAGCCGACGCCGGTGATGCCCCGCTCGGCGGCCAGGCGCTCGGTGAGGCGGTTCGCCGCGGCGGCCACCGCCGGGTCGTCCACCGAGGCGCTGCCCGCGTCCACGAGCAGCAGGAGGTTGGGCTGGGAGTCCGGGAAGTCGCGCTCCAGCGCCTTGGTGGCGTAGGTGGACTCCGCGGCCGGGTCCTCCCAGCCACCGGCGCCGAGCCGGTCGGCGACCCCGCTGCCGGCCAGCACGGCGAGGACGGTGAGCACCAGGGCCGCGAGCAGGGACAACCTGGGGCGGGCGGTGACGAGGCGGGTCCAGCGGCCGACCCGGGGTGGGCGGTTGACTTCGGTCATGGTGCGGTGTCCCCTTCACCGTGGAAACCGTAGAGTGGAAAACACGAGAGATCGCTCGTGTTTCCAGAATGCGAGCGGCCGCTCGTGTTTGTCAACCGTGTGCGGAAAGCTGGGGATAACGCGTGCCCGAGAACGAGGAGAAGGAGCAGCCGCGCCGACGTCAGGCCCGCGGCGAACGCCGGATCGCCCAGCTCCTGGAGGCGGCGGCCACCGTCTTCACGACCACGGGCTACACCGCGGCCAGCACCAACGCCATCGCCCGCGAGGCCGGCGTGTCACCCGGCACGCTCTACCAGTTCTTCCCGAACAAGGAAGCGATCGCGATCGAGCTGGGCGGGCGGCTCGTGCACGAGATGCAGGAGACGTACGGCGAGGCGCTCGCCCCGGTCGACCCGGCGACCCCGCTGGAGGAGGTGGTCGGCGCGGCCGTGGACCGGTTCATCGCCTTCAACTGCGAGCACCCGGTGTTCTTCGCGCTCATGCACGGCCCCGACATCCCCGGCCGGATGGCGGAGGACCACGACGCGCTGCACGCGGGCCTCATCAGCCGGCTCGAGACCCTGATGACCTCACTGCTGCCCGAGGCCCCCCCGGCCGACGTGACCCGCACCGCCCACATGGTCCTCGGCCTGTACAAGGCGGGCCTGGAGCTGGTCCTCGCCCATGAGGGCGCCGAGCGCGAGGCGTACGTCCGCGAGGTGAAGAACGCGCTCGTGCGCTATCTGGACCCGCTGGTCGGCGACCGACTCGGCCGGTCGGCCGACGCGGCGACCAGGTAGGCCGGCCCCTCTTTGAGAAATACCCCCTAGGGGTATAGTGTGGGCACCGTAGACAGTGCACACCTCTCATGAGCCATCAGGAGAACGACATGACCACTCAGACCGACACCGCCGGCTCCGTCACCGCCGTCTACAAGGTGAGCGGGATGAGCTGCGGACACTGCGAGGGGGCCGTCTCCGGGGAGATCTCCGAGATCGACGGGGTCAGCTCGGTGAAGGCGGTCGCCTCCAGCGGGGAGGTCACGGTGGTTTCGGCCGCGCCGCTGGACGAGGAAGCGGTGCGCGCCGCCGTGGACGAGGCCGGGTTCGAGCTCGTGGGGAAGGCCTGACGCCTCAGGACGTGCCGCGACGGATCGTTGGGCGGCCGACGGCCCGTCGTGGCCGGTCGCGCAGTTCCCCGCGCCCCTGATCGCCGCACCGGAGTGTGAGACATGACCTCCCCCATAGCCTCCGAAGTCGAGCTCGTCATCGGCGGGATGACCTGTGCCTCCTGCGCGGCCCGGGTCGAGAAGAAGCTCAACCGGATGGACGGGGTCAGCGCCACCGTCAACTACGCGACCGAGAAGGCCCGGGTCAGCTATCCCGCCGGGGTCGAGGTCGCGGATCTCATCGCGACCGTCGTGAAGACGGGCTATACGGCCGAGGAGCCGACGCCCGCACCAGCGGAGCCCGAGGAGACGGACCCCGAACTCGACGGACTCCGGCAGCGGCTGTTCGTCTCGCTCGCGCTCGCCCTGCCCGTCGTCGTGCTCTCCATGGTCCCGGCCCTCCAGTTCGACAACTGGCAGTGGCTCGCGCTCACGCTCGCCTCGCCCGTCGTCGTCTGGGGCGGATGGCCCTTCCACAAGGCCGCCTGGACGAACGTGCGGCATGCCGCGGCCACCATGGACACCCTCGTCTCGGTCGGGACGCTCGCGGCCTTCGGATGGTCGCTGTGGGCGCTCTTCCTCGGGGACGCGGGGATGCCGGGCATGCGGGAGCGGTTCGCGTTCACCGTCGGCGGCATGGAGGGCACCTCGACGATCTATCTCGAGATCGCGTCCGGGGTCACCGCCTTCATCCTGCTCGGCCGGTATCTGGAGGCCCGCGCCAAGCGCCGCGCGGGGGCCGCGCTCAGGGCGCTCATGGAACTGGGCGCCAAGGACGTCTCCGTGCTCCGGGACGGCCGTGAGGTGCGGATCCCCGCGGAGCGGCTGGGCGTCGGGGACCGGTTCGTCGTACGTCCCGGGGAGAAGATCGCGACCGACGGCACCGTCGTCGAAGGCGCCTCGGCGGTGGACGCCTCGATGCTCACCGGCGAGTCGGTGCCGGTGGACGTGGGCGTCGGGGACGCGGTCACCGGTGCGACCGTCAACGCCGGCGGGCGGATCGTCGTGGCGGCGACGCGGGTCGGGGACGAGACGCGGCTCGCGCGGATGGCGCGGCTGGTGGAGGACGCGCAGAACGGCAAGGCGCAGGTGCAGCGGCTGGCCGACCGGGTCGCCGCGGTCTTCGTGCCGGTCGTCATCGGCATCGCCGCGGCCACCTTCGGGGGCTGGCTCGGCGCCACCGGGGACACCGCCGCCGCGTTCACCGCGGCCGTCGCCGTGCTGATCATCGCGTGCCCGTGCGCGCTGGGCCTGGCCACGCCGACCGCGCTCATGGTCGGCACCGGGCGCGGCGCCCAGCTCGGCATCCTCATCAAGGGGCCCGAGGTCCTGGAGTCCACGCGGCGCGTCGACACCGTCGTCCTGGACAAGACCGGCACGGTCACCACCGGCCGGATGACCCTCCAGGAGGTCCACGTCGTCGAAGGCGCCGACGAGAAGCAGGTGCTGCGGCTCGCGGGGGCCGTGGAGCACGCCTCCGAGCACCCCGTCGCGCGTGCCGTCGCACTGGGCGCCGAGGAGCAGGCCGGGCCGCTGCCGGAGGCCGAGAGCTTCGAGAACGTCCCCGGGAAGGGCGCACGCGGGCGCGTGGAGGGCCGTGAGGTGGCCGTGGGGCGACTGTTCGACGTGCTGCCCGCCGAGCTGGCCCGCGCGAAGGAGGAGGCCGAGCGGGGCGGTCGTACGGCTGTCGTCGTCGGGTGGGACGGCGTGGCGCGCGGGGTCCTGGCCGTCGCGGACACCGTCAAGGAGACCAGCGCGGAGGCGGTGCGCTCACTGCGGGCGCTGGGCCTCACGCCGGTGCTGCTGACCGGGGACAACCGGGCGGTGGCCGAGGCGGTGGCCCGGGACGTCGGGATCGGCGAGGTGATCGCCGAGGTGCTGCCCGAGGACAAGGTCGATGCCGTACGACGGTTGCAGCGCGAGGGCCGGGTCGTCGCGATGGTGGGGGACGGCGTCAACGACGCGGCCGCGCTCGCCGCCGCCGACCTGGGCCTGGCGATGGGCACGGGGACCGACGCGGCGATCGAGGCGGGGGATCTGACGCTGGTGCGCGGGGACCTGCGGGTGGCCGCGGACGCGATCCGGCTCTCCCGGCGCACCCTGTCCACGATCAAGGGCAATCTCGTGTGGGCCTTCGGCTACAACGTGGCCGCGCTGCCGCTGGCCGCGGCGGGCTTGCTGAACCCGATGATCGCGGGGGCGGCGATGGCGTTCTCCTCGGTGTTCGTGGTGACCAACAGCCTGCGGCTGCGTGTCTTTCGTTGAGGATTCCTTTGACGGACCCCTCTGGAGTCCGGGGCCACGCTCACATAAGCTCTTCACAAGACTCGCGCAACGTCCTTACGCTGGGTCCCGTTCGCTGTATCCGGGCTCTTGCGTATCTAACGGACATTTGCAAGAGACGCAGATCACAGTGATGCGAACGTAACCATCGAAGGGGTTCGAAGGTCTAAGTTGGCGATGTCAGGCAGCGTCTTGGGGGGCGTTGACTGACGTCTGAGGATGTCTTGGGGGACTTCCTCGGAGCTGCGTTGCCGGGGCACGCGCATAGGGAAGCTTTGAGCGGCCCTCCCGACCGTGCGTTGTCCCGGCAGATCGCACACTGGAGTAGTACGAGGAGTTTTGCTCGTTCTGCTCAAACGGCAGTACCGGAAGTACCAGCAGTACCGGAAAGACAGCGATTCAGGCGCTGGTCTCTCAGGCGCCCGGCCGGATCCCGTGGGGGGAATCCGCACCGGGACATGGGAAGGCGCCCTGGACGCCGGCCCGTGGGGGGACCGGCGCCAGGGCGCCTTTCGCTTCGCGGATTCAGCCGGGGGGTTCGGGGGGCGCCGGTTGCGTTTCGGCTGCCGGCCGGTGGGGGCGGGTCGCGCAGTTCCCCGCGCCCCTGGGTCGGCTCAGCCAACCGGCGCCGAAAGGCCCTCTCCCCTTCAGCGCTGCTCGACCGGGACGAAGTCGCGCTCGACGACGCCCGTGTAGATCTGGCGCGGGCGGCCGATGCGGGAGCCCGGCTCCTTGATCATCTCGTGCCACTGGGCGATCCAGCCCGGGAGGCGGCCGAGGGCGAACAGGACCGTGAACATCTCGGTCGGGAAGCCCATGGCGCGGTAGATCAGGCCGGTGTAGAAGTCGACGTTCGGGTAGAGGCTGCGCGAGACGAAGTAGTCGTCGGAGAGCGCGTGCTCCTCCAGCTTGAGCGCGATGTCCAGCAGCTCGTCGGACTTGCCGAGGGCCGAGAGGACGTCGTGTGCGGCAGCCTTGATGATCTTGGCGCGCGGGTCGAAGTTCTTGTAGACCCGGTGGCCGAAGCCCATCAGGCGGACGCCGTCCTCCTTGTTCTTCACCTTGCGGATGAAGGAGTCGACGTCACCGCCGGAGGCCTGGATGCCCTCCAGCATCTCCAGCACGGACTGGTTGGCACCGCCGTGCAGCGGGCCCCACAGGGCGTTGATGCCGGCCGAGATCGACGCGAACATGTTCGCCTGCGACGAGCCGACGAGGCGGACCGTGGAGGTCGAACAGTTCTGCTCGTGGTCGGCGTGCAGGATGAGGAGCTTGTCCAGGGCCGAGACGACGACCGGGTCGAGGTCGTACTCCTGCGCCGGGACCGAGAAGGTCATGCGCAGGAAGTTCTCGACGTAACCGAGGTCGTTGCGCGGGTAGACGAACGGGTGGCCGATCGACTTCTTGTACGCGTACGCGGCGATGGTCGGAAGCTTGGCGAGCAGCCGGATCGTCGAGAGGTTGCGCTGCTTCTCGTCGAAGGGGTTGTGGCTGTCCTGGTAGAACGTGGACAGCGCGGAGACGACCGAGGACAGCATGGCCATCGGGTGGGCGTCCCGCGGGAAGCCGCGGTAGAAGTTCTTGACGTCCTCGTGCAGCAGGGTGTGCTGCGTGATCTCGTTCTTGAACGTGGCCAGTTCGTCGACGGTCGGGAGCTCGCCGTTGATCAGCAGGTAGGCGACCTCCAGGAACGTGGAGCGCTCGGCCAGCTGCTCGATCGGGTAGCCGCGGTACCGGAGGATGCCGGCCTCGCCGTCGAGGTAGGTGATGGCGGATTTATAGGCGGCGGTGTTGCCGTAGCCGCTGTCCAGGGTGACCAGACCGGTCTGGGCGCGGAGCTTCCCGATGTCGAAGCCCTTGTCGCCGACGGTGCTGTCGATCACCGGGTAGGTGTACTCGCCATCGCCGTACCGCACTACTACAGAGTTGTCGCTCACGTCATCCCTCACCGACGTTGTGCCTCTTCTTCGAGGTTGCCCTGACTGTCTCTACCATCCCCCATTTGGCGCAGGAGAGTGCACTCGGGGTCGGCCGTTGGGCGTATCGGCGGCACTGAGTGCCGCCAACTTGCTCATCCTGCCCCTCCCCGCCCCCTTCCGGAAGGGCTCTGTGACCCACATGACTCATTTGATCGATCATTTTTTGTGAAGGCTCACAGTTGACCGCCGTCACGGGCCCGAAAGCCGGAAGTCGAGCGCGGTGCAGCGCCGTCCCGCCGAGACCGTGCGCACCGCCTGGCCGATCGCCTTGCGGGAGCCGACGAGGACGACCAGCTTCTTGGCCCGGGTGACCGCCGTGTACAGCAGATTCCGCTGGAGCATCATCCAGGCGCTGGTGGTGACCGGGATCACCACCGCCGGATACTCGCTGCCCTGGGAACGGTGGATGGTCACCGCGTACGCGTGGGCCAGTTCGTCCAGCTCGTCGAACTCGTACGGCACCTCCTCGTCCTCGTCCGTCAGCACGGTGAGGCGCTGGTCGACCGGGTCGAGCGAGGTGACCACGCCCACGGTGCCGTTGAAGACACCGTTGGTGCCCTTCTCGTAATTGTTGCGAATCTGGGTGACCTTGTCGCCGACCCGGAAGACCCGGCCGCCGAACCGCTTCTCGGCGAGGTCGGGGCGGCCCGGGGTGATGGCCTGCTGGAGCAGGCCGTTGAGGGTGCCGGCGCCCGCGGGGCCGCGGTGCATGGGCGCGAGCACCTGGACGTCCCTTCTCGGGTCGAGGCCGAATTTGGCCGGAATCCGACGGGCCGCCACGTCCACGGTGAGCCGGCCGACCTCCTCGGTGTCGTCCTCGACGAAGAGGAAGAAGTCCTTCATGCCGTCGGTGACGGGGTGCTGCCCGGCGTTGATCCGGTGCGCGTTGGTGACCACACCGGACTGCTGGGCCTGGCGGAACACGCGCGTGAGGCGCACCGCGGGAACCGGGCCGCCCTCGGCGAGCAGGTCCCTGAGCACCTCCCCCGCGCCGACGCTGGGCAGCTGGTCGACGTCCCCGACGAACAGCAGGTGGGCGCCCGGTGCCACCGCCTTCACCAGCTTGTTGGCGAGCAGCAGGTCCAGCATGGAGGCCTCGTCGACGACCACCAGGTCGGCGTCGAGCGGGCGGTCCTTGTCGTAGGCCGCGTCGCCGCCGGGCTTCAGCTCCAGGAGGCGGTGGACGGTGGAGGCCTCGGCGCCGGTGAGTTCGGCGAGGCGTTTGGCGGCGCGGCCGGTCGGGGCGGCGAGGACGATCCTGGCCTTCTTGGCGCGGGCCAGCTCCACGATCGAGCGCACGGTGAAGGACTTGCCGCAGCCGGGGCCACCGGTGAGCACGGCGACCTTCTTGGTGAGCGCGAGCTTCACGGCCGCCTCCTGCTCCGGCGCCAGCTCGACACCGGTACGGCCCTTCAGCCAGCCCAGTGCCTTGTCCCAGGCCACGTCGTGGAAGGCCGGCATGCGGTCCTGGTCGGTGCGCAGGAGGCGCACCAGCTGGGCGGCGAGGGAGAGTTCGGCGCGGTGGAAGGGGACCAGATAGACGGCGGTGACCTCGTGGCCGTCGGGGCCGGGGACCTTCTCGCGTACGACACCCGGCTCCCCCGACTCCTCGTCCGGCTCGGCGAGTTCGGCGAGGCACTCGATGACCAGGCCGGTGTCGACCTGGAGCAGCTTCACGGCGTCGGCGATCAGCTGTTCCTCGGGGAGGTAGCAGTGCCCCTGGTCGGTGGACTGCGAAAGGGCGTACTGGAGGCCAGCCTTGACGCGCTCCGGGCTGTCGTGCGGGATCCCGACGGACTGGGCGATCTTGTCGGCGGTGAGGAAGCCGATGCCCCAGACGTCGGCGGCGAGCCGGTAGGGCTGGTTCCTCACGACGGAGATCGAGGCGTCGCCGTACTTCTTGTAGATGCGCACCGCGATGGAGGTGGACACCTCGACGGTCTGGAGGAAGAGCATGACCTCCTTGATCGCCTTCTGCTCCTCCCAGGCGTCGGCGATCTTCCTGGTGCGCTTGGGGCCGAGCCCCGGCACCTCGATCAGCCGCTTCGGCTCCTCCTCGATGATCTTCAGGGTGTCCATGCCGAAGTGCTGGGTGATGCGGTCGGCGAAGACCGGGCCGATGCCCTTGACGAGCCCGGAGCCGAGGTAGCGGCGGATGCCCTGGATGGTGGCCGGCAGGACGGTCGTGTAGTTCTCGACGGTGAACTGCTTGCCGTACTGCGGGTGGGAGCCCCAACGGCCCTCCATGCGGAGGGACTCGCCGACCTGGGCGCCGAGCAGCGCGCCGACGACGGTGAGCAGGTCACCGCCGCCCCGGCCGGTGTCGACCCGGGCGACGGTGTAGCCGTTCTCCTCGTTGGCGTACGTGATCCGCTCCAGGACCCCTTCGACCACGGACAGGTTGGACATGATCCGACGCTACAGGCGGGGTCTGACAGCGGGGAGCCCGGTGCGGTCGCAGGACTCGGTTCAGTGGTGCGGGGAGCGCGGCACGCTCTCCGTGGCCGCCGGGCCGGACACGGGGGCGGGTGCCGCGAGGGCGCGGAAGCGGTCCCACTCCACCGCGGGCCGGGCGAGGCCCCGGCGTTCCAGATACCGGTCGGTGGCGCGCTGGGTGCGGCGCAGGACCCGTATCGCGTCAGTCGGCCGTCCCGAACCCATGGGTTCCAGGACCTTCTCGGGGAGCAGCAGCCAGCCGTCACCGGCGCGGGTCAGCTTCCCCCGGACGAGTGCGTTGCGCATGCTGTTGATCCGCTCGTCGTGCCGGTGCACCAGCAGCGAGGCGGGGCCCGGTGTCACGGCGCAGTCGTCGGGGGGCCGCACCGCGAAGCCGCCGGTCGTCGGCACCGGGCGGGTGCGGGCCAGCACGGGGGCTCCGGAGGCGTCCCGGCCCGCCAGGACCGCGGTGTCGTAGCGGGCGAGTCGGTCGGCTCCCAGCGGCGGCGCCGAGGGGGTGGGTGCCTCGGGGAGCGGTGGTCGCGCGGCGGACCGCACGATCAGCTGTTCCGGGGTGACGGTGACGAGGAGGCGCAGGTAGTACCAGTCCATCAACCGCCTCATGGGCCGGGAGAGGTACGCGCGGCTGTGCGGCTGCCGTTCGAACAGCATCCGCCAGTAGTCCTCCAGGTCCTGCGGGCCCGTCCGGATGTCGTCGGGGCATTCCGCCCGGCCGCCGACGAAGAGCTGCGGGGCGTCGGTGAGTCCGCTGCCGGTGGGGTCGGAGAAGAGCAGGGCGACCCGGCCGTCGCGGCGGATGTTCAGCGCCTTCTGCGCGAAGGCCAGGGACGTCGTCAGCACCAGCGTGCCGTCCTCGCGCCGCCGCACCGCGGTCGGCCAGGCCAGCGGCGTCCCGTCCCGGCCCAGCGTGACGAACTCGCAGGTCCGGTAGGCGTCGAGGACGTCGAGCGGGGCGGAGTCGAGGACGGTCATCGGCCCGCCTCCCCGGCCAGCGGGGCCCGCAGGGCCCGGCAGGCCGCGGCGTACTGCCGCCGCCCCACGAGCTTCCAGGCCAGCCGTCCGAGCAGCGGTGCCCGGCCGAGGAAATAGGCGCGCTCGTCCTCGGTGGCGTCCTCCAGGATCGCGCCGATGGCGATCATGACCTTGTCCTTGGGCAGTCTTTCCAGCCCGCGGCGGCCGACCAGGTCCCATTCGTCGACCGTCAGGTGCTCGGCGACCAGGGGCAGGACCAGGCGCTCCTCGTCGTCGAGGTGGTCGAGGAGGGCGAGGCGGTGCTCCTCCAGGGCCAGGGCGAGTTCCTGCCCGGCGACGCTGTCGGCCGCCCGCTGCCACTGCGGCGCCCACTGCCCGACGGCCTCCAGGGTGCTGTCGATCCGGCCGTGCTGTTCCTCCATGCGGACGACCAGTTCCTCGGCACCGGTGGCCCGGGCGCGCAGCAGCGGCCAGATCAACTCGTCCTCGAGGGTGTGGTGGTGGTGCAGCCCCGACGTGTAGTCGCTGAGGTACGCCGAGATCTGCGCGGCCCGCGCCGAGGCGCCGTCGGGTACGGACCGGACCATCCGGGGCAGCAGCGCCGACTCGCGGCGGAAGACGCGGTGGACCACGACCATCTCGTGGGTGTAGGGGCGTCCGGAGGTGGGGAGTCCGGACGGAGTACTGCTGCGGGGCACGCTGTTTCCTTCGGTGTTCGGGTTGCGGACGACGGCCTCCACGCTGTCGTCGGCGCCTTGGTGACGACTTGGTGTCCCGCTTGGCGTTCTCTTGGAGCCGGGCCCCGATCCGCGCCGACCAGGGCGTTTACCGCTCGTTGACGGGATGCGCGCACCGCTCGGATAGATTCCGGCGGCGTGCTGCGTATCAGAGTGCTGGGGCCGTTGGGTGCCGAGGTCGCGGGTGCGCCGGTGGGACTGGGCACCCC
This sequence comes from Streptomyces sp. LS-MS-L19, assembly GCF_058382285.1. Classification (NCBI taxonomy): domain Bacteria; kingdom Bacillati; phylum Actinomycetota; class Actinomycetes; order Kitasatosporales; family Streptomycetaceae; genus Streptomyces; species Streptomyces sp. LS-MS-L19. Next base: position 3,561,454 of record NZ_JBYCLL010000001.1, read on the forward strand.
GCGGCAGCGTGCCGTGCTCGCGCTGCTGGTCGCGGCTCGTGGTGCGGTGGTCTCCGTGGACCGGATGGCGGAGGAGCTGTGGCGTGGGGCGCCCCCGGCCAGGGCGACCGTGTCCCTCCAGGCGTATGTGTCGAACCTGCGCCGGGTGCTCGAACCGGAGCGGCCGCCGCGGGCCCCCGCCGCCGTCCTGGTCTCCTCGCCCCCGGGCTACGCGCTGCGGCTGCCCGAGGACGCGGTGGACGCCTGGTGTTTCGGGGCCCGGGTCGAGCGGGCCCGGCGCGCACCGGCCCCGCAGGCCCGTAAGTCGCTGACGGAGGCGCTGGGGTGGTGGCACGGGCCCGCGTTCCAGGAGCACGCGGACGAGCCCTGGGCGGCGCCCGAGGTGGCCCGGCTGAGCGCGCTGCGTGCCGAGGCGAGCGAACTCGCCGTGGCGGCCGGGCTGTTCACCGGGCACGTCGCCGAGGTCACGCCGGCCGCCGAGGCCATGGTGCGGGAACGGCCGCTGCGCGAGGAGGGCTGGCGGCTCCTGGCACTGGCCCACTGGGCCACGGACCGCCGCGGCGACGCCCTCGCCGCACTGCGCCGGGCCCGCAGGACCCTCCGCGACGAACTCGGCTGCGACCCGTCCCCCACGCTGACCGAGCTCGAACAGGCGATCCTGGCCCAGCGGGTGGAGGTACTGCGGGCGGCGGTACCGGAACGCCGGGGCGCCGGACGGGGGTGGACGGCGATGCCGGAGCTCCTGGCCGCTGGACGGGAGTGGACGGCGATGCCGGAGCTCCGGGCCGCTGGACGGGAGTGGGCGGCGGGCGCGCCGGATCACAGCGGTGCCGTAGCCGACGGGAGCCTCGACGCACCGGAACACGCGGGCGGCGAACGAGGGTCGAGGAGAGCCGAACCGGGACGGGCGCACACCTGGACGGCCACCACGCCGGGTCGGCCGGAACAGGCGGGCACGGGAGGCGAGTCGAGGAGAGACGACCCGGGGCGGACGCACACCTGGGCCGCGACAACGCCGGGACAGCCGGAACAGACGGGCACGGGTGGCGAGTTGGGGGAAGCCGACCCGGATCGGACGCACACCTGCACAGCCCCCACACCGGGACAGCCGGAACAGGCAGGCGCGGGAAGCGAGTTGAGGGACGCCAACCCTGATCGGGCGCTCCCCGCAGCGGTGTTCCCCCCGGCCACCTCCGAACAGCGCCGCACCCGGCCGGAGTCGGTGCAGGCCGGACCGAGCCGTGCGCGCGGCGCGGCGGAGCCATCCCCCGGCGCGTCGGACCGGGCACGCACGCCTGTCGTACCTCAAGAGCCCCACCCCACCACCCCCTTGGCCCACGACCTCTTCGTGGGCCGTGTCGACGAACTCCGGGCGCTGGACTCCGCCGCCCTGGCCGCTCGGCGGGGTGGTGGGCTCGTGCTGGTCACCGGGGAGGCCGGGGCCGGCAAGACCGCGTTGTTCGGGCGGCTGGCCGGGCGGTTGCGGGGCGAGGGGTGGACGGTGGTCGTCGGGCGGTGCCCGGAGCACGAGGGGGCCCCGCCCGCGTGGGCCTGGGTGGAGGCGCTCAGGACGCTCTCCCGGCTGGTGCCCCCGGCGCGGCCCGACGAGGTGGCTGCGCTGCTGCACGAACCGGACGGGACGGCCGCCACGACCCGGGACGAGGCGACCGCGGGACGGTTCCGGCTGCACCGGGCCTTCGCCGCATGGCTGCGCGAGGCGGCCGCCGAGGGGCCCGTCGCCGTGCTCCTGGAGGACCTGCACCGGGCCGACGGGCAGACCCTCGCCCTGCTGGAAGCCGCGGCCGCGGTCACCGGCGTACCGCTGCTGACGGTCGCCGGGTACCGCCCGGCCGAGGTCGGCGAACCGCTGGCCAAGACCCTCGCGCACCTCGCGCCCCGGCTGCCGCACCGGATCGCGCTGGCCGGACTCTCACAGCGGGACGTGGCCACCGTGGTGGACGCCGTCTGCGGTGAGCCCGTCGACGCGGCCACGGTGGCGACCCTCGCCGAACGCACCGGCGGCAACCCCTTCTACGTCCGGGAGAGCGCGCGGCTGCTGGCCGACGAGGGCGCCCTGGTGGCCGTCTCGGAAGTACCCCAGGGCGTCCGGGACGTGCTGCGCAGGCGCCTCGCCCTGCTGTCCGCCGACGCCCGCGCGGCCGTACAACTCGCGGCGGTGGCCGGACCGGAGTCCGACGTCGCGCTGCTGGCGGACGCGGCCGAGACGGACGAGGAGAGCGTGCTGGCCGGCCTGGACGCCGCCGTGGCCGCGGACCTGCTGACCGAGCCCGGGCCCGGACGGGTCCGTTTCGTGCACGCGCTGGTCCGCGACACCGTCTACACCGACCTGTCGGGGATCCGCCGGGCCCGGCTGCACGACCGCATCGCGCGGCGGCTGCGCACGCACCGCCCCGACGACCTCACCGCGCTGGCCCACCACTTCGCCCGGTCGGGCCGGACCGCGAACGCCCCGCTGGCCGTGGACTACGCGCTGCGGGCGGCGGAGCTGGCCGAGCGGAGGTACGCCCACGACGTGGCCGTAGGACTCGTCCGGCAGGCGCTGGACGCCCACACGGCGGCCACCGCCGACCCCGAGGCGCACCCGGACGGCACGGTCGCGCTGCTGGTGCGGCTGCTGGGCGCGCAGGTGCGGGCCGGTGCCACAGGCGCCGCCCGGCACACCCGGCGGCAGGCGGTGGACCTGGCGGTGCGGGCCGGCCGGGACGACCTGGCCGCGGTGGTCTACGGCGCCTGGGCCGAGCCCTCGCCCTGGCGCAGCCGTCTGGAGGGCTTCCTGGACCGGACCTCGCTGGCCCACCTGGAGCGCCTCGCCGAGGACCGCACGCTGGACGGACCGACCCGCGCGCGTGTGCTCCAGGTGCTGGCGGACGCGGTGGCGGGCGAGGACGCGCGGCGGGCCCGGGACGCGGCCGACGCCCAGCTGGAGTTGGCCCGCGCCGACGGCGAACCGCGGCTGCTGGCCTCGGCGTTGATGACCTCCGCCCGGCTGCTGCCGCACGAGGCGCAGGGCGCCGCCCGCACCCCGCTCGTCGACGAACTGCGCGGTCTCGCCCGGGACCACGACCTGCCCGCGCACCGCTGGGTGTGCGAGCACCTCGACACCCTGACCGCCGCGACCCGCAACGATCCCGACGCGGTGCGCCGGCACACCGCCGCGGGCCTGGAGCTGGCGCACCGCTACCGGATGCGGTGGGCGCAGGGCATCAACACCGCCACGTCGGCCATGCTCGCGGCGGTCGCCGGGCGCTTCCCGGAGGCGGAGGCGCGCTACACCGAGGCGGACGGGCTGTTCCAGCGGGTCGGGGCGCATCACGCCACCGCCCCGCGGACGCTGGGCCTGTGGACGATCCGGCTCACCCAGCGCCGGGAGGCCGACCTGGAACCGGCCGTCCGTGAGGTGTACGAGTCGGTCGGCACCCCGGTCGCGGTGGCGCACGCCCTCGTGCTGGCCCGGCTGGGCCGCCTGGACGAGGCCGCGACGGTGCCCTTCCCCGCCCGGCCGGTGACGGACCACCTGTACGGCATGGAGCTCGACTACCGCGCCGAGCTCGCGGTCCTGCTGCGGGACCGGGACACCGCTCAGTCGCTGATCGGGGCGCTGCTGCCGCTGAAGGAGCAGTTCGCCGGGGCGGCGGGCGGGGCCTATGTCACCCGTCCCCTCGCCCACGCCCTCGCCGATCTGTACCTGTTCCTCGGGGAGCGGGGGCCCGCGGCCGACGCCTACGCCCTGGCGGAGCGGGTCGCCCGGGTCTGGGGTTCCCCGCACCACCTGGCCGCCGCCCGCCGGGCCCTGGGGCGGCTCACCGGAAGCTGAACGTCACGATCCGGTCTCGGGGGCTTGCCAACCCGCCGTGTAATCGATTCCAATCCTCCGTACACGAAGTCGTGTAATCGATTCCACAAGGAGGTGGAGCGGCGATGGCGAGCATCAAGGACGTCGCTGCCGAGGCGGGGGTTTCCGTCGCCACGGTGTCGCGGGTCCTGAACGACCATCCGTCGGTCAGCGAGGACGCACGCACGCGCGTGCAGGCCGCCGTCAAGACGCTGGGCTACCGCCCGAACGCCGTCGCCCGCTCCCTGCGCACCGACCAGACCCACACCCTCGGCCTGGTCATCAGCGACGTGATGAACCCCTACTTCACCGAGCTGGCCCGCTCCGTCGAGGAGGAGGCCCGGGCGCTGGGCTACAGCGTGATCATCGGGAACGCCGACGAGCGGCCCGACCTCCAGGACCACCACGTGCGGAACCTGCTGGACCGCCGTATCGACGGACTCCTGGTCTCCCCCACCGACGGCGGCTCCCCGCTGATGCTGGACGCCGTCCGCGCGGGCACGCCGATGGTGTTCGTGGACCGGTGGATCCCGGGCGTGGCCGTGCCGGTGGTCCGGGCCGACGGGCGGGCCGCGGTGCGCGATCTCGTCGCCCACCTGCACGGCCTCGGGCACCGCAGGCTCGCCATCATCGCCGGGCCCGCCGCCACCACGACCGGCCAGGAGCGCGTGGCCGCCTTCCGGGAGGCGCTCGAGGCGTACGGCCTGGAGCTGCCCGACGCCTACATAGGGCAGGGCGACTTCCAGGCCGAGAGCGGGCGCCGGGTCACCGAGGGCTTCCTCGACCTGCCCGAGCCGCCCGAGGTCGTCTTCGCGGCCGACAACCTGATGGCGTTGGGCGCCCTGGACGCCGTACGCGCGCGTGGGCTGCGCGTTCCCGAGGACCTCGCGCTCGCCGCGTTCGACGACATCCCGTGGTTCGTGCACACCGATCCGCCGATCACGGCGATCGCCCAGCCCACGGGCGAGCTGGGGCGGGCCGCCGTGCGCGCGCTCGTCGACCGCATCGAGGGCCGGCCGCCCGAGTCGGTCACCCTGCCCGCCCGTCTGGTCGTCCGCCGCTCGTGCGGCGAGAACCCCAACCCTGTGCAAAGGAGCACGTCGTGAGCAACGAGGACGAGTTGCTGCGCATCGAGGGCATCCGCAAGACCTTCCCCGGCGTGGTCGCGCTCGACGGCGTCGACTTCGACCTGCGCCGGGGCGAGGTGCACGTGCTGCTCGGCGAGAACGGCGCCGGCAAGAGCACGCTGATCAAGATGCTGTCGGGCGCCTACCACCCCGACGGGGGCCGGGTCCTGGTGGACGGCGAGGAGGTGCACATCCGCGGGGCGCAGGACGCCGAGCGGCTGGGCATCGCCACCATCTACCAGGAGTTCAACCTCGTCCCCGACCTGACCGTCGCCGAGAACATCTTCCTGGGCCGGCAGCCGCGCCGCCTCGGGATGATCGACCGGAAGCGGATGGAGGCCGACGCCGAGGTGCTGCTCCAGCGCGTCGGGGTCACTGTGTCGCCCCGCGCGCGGGTGCGTGAACTCGGTATCGCCCGGCTCCAGATGGTCGAGATCGCCAAGGCGCTCAGCCTGGACGCGCGGGTCCTGATCATGGACGAGCCGACCGCGGTGCTCACCTCCGAGGAGGTCGACAAGCTCTTCGCGATCGTGCGCTCGCTGCGCGAGGACGGCGTCGGGATCGTCTTCATCACGCATCACCTGGAGGAGATCGCCGCCCTGGGGGACCGGGTCACGGTCATCCGGGACGGCAGGTCCGTCGGGCAGGTGCCCGCCACCACGCCCGAGGACGAGCTCGTACGGCTGATGGTGGGCCGGTCGATCGAGCAGCAGTACCCGCGCGAGCGCGGCGACACCGGAGCGGCCCTGCTGAAGGTCGAGGGCCTCACCCGGGACGGCGTCTTCCACGACGTCAGCTTCGAGGTGCACGCCGGTGAGGTCGTCGGCATCGCCGGGCTGGTCGGCGCGGGCCGTACCGAGGTCGTGCGGGCCGTGTTCGGCGCGGACCCTTACGACAAGGGGGCCGTGAAGGTCTCCGGGGCGGCCCTGAAGGGGCATGACGTGGGCGCCGCGATGGCGGCCGGGATCGGGCTCATCCCCGAGGACCGCAAGGGTCAGGGCCTGGTCCTCGACCAGTCGGTCGAGGAGAACCTGGGCCTGGTGACCATGCGCTCGGCGACCCGGGGCGGGCTCGTCGACCTCAAGGGGCAGCGGGCGGCCGCCGCGCGGATCGCCGAGCAGCTCGGGGTGCGGATGGCGGGCCTGCACCAGCACGTCCGCACGCTCTCCGGCGGCAACCAGCAGAAGGTCGTCATCGGCAAGTGGCTGCTCGCCGACACCAAGGTGCTGATCCTCGACGAGCCCACGCGCGGGATCGACGTCGGCGCCAAGGTCGAGATCTACCAGCTGATCAATGAGCTGACCTCTCAGGGGGCCGCCGTGCTCATGATCTCCAGCGATCTGCCCGAGGTGCTCGGCATGAGCGACCGGGTGCTGGTGATGGCCCAGGGCCGGATCGCGGGCGAACTCGACGCCGACGAGGCCACGCAGGACTCCGTGATGGCACTCGCCGTCAGCACGAACACCGTCAAGACCACGAACACCGTCAAGACCGAGAAGGAGGCCCCCCGTGGCCACTGACACGCTCAGGAGCGGAACGAGCGCGGGTGGCCTGCGCCGTCTCCTGCTCGACAACGGCGCGCTCACCGCGCTGATCGTCCTCGTCGTCGCCATGTCGGCGCTGTCCGGTGACTTCCTCACCACGGACAACCTGCTCAACGTCGGCGTCCAGGCGGCCGTGACCGCCATCCTCGCCTTCGGTGTGACCTTCGTGATCGTCTCGGCGGGCATCGACCTGTCGGTCGGCTCGGTGGCGGCCCTGTCGGCCACCGTCCTCGCCTGGAGCGCCACGTCCCACGGCGTGCCGGTCTTCATAGCCGTCGTCCTCGCCGTCGTCACCGGTATCGCGGCCGGACTCGTCAACGGCTTCCTCATCGCGTACGGCAAACTCCCGCCGTTCATCGCCACGCTGGCGATGCTCTCGGTGGCGCGCGGTCTGTCGCTGGTGATCTCCGAGGGCTCCCCGATCGCCTTCCCCGACTCGGTCTCGCATCTCGGTGACACGCTCGGCGGCTGGCTGCCGGTGCCGGTCCTCGTCATGGTCGTCATGGGGCTGCTCGCGGCCTTCGTGCTGGGGCGGACGTACATCGGCCGCTCCATGTACGCGATCGGCGGCAACGAGGAGGCGGCCCGCCTCTCCGGGCTCCGGGTGAAGAAGCAGAAGCTCGCCATCTACGCCTTCTCCGGTGTCTTCGCCGCCGTCGCGGGTGTCGTGCTCGCCGCCCGGCTGTCCTCGGCGCAGCCGCAGGCCGCCGACGGCTACGAGCTGGACGCGATCGCCGCGGTCGTCATCGGCGGTGCCTCGCTCGCGGGCGGTACCGGCAAGGCGTCCGGCACGCTCATCGGCGCGCTGATCCTCGCGGTGCTCAGGAACGGCCTCAACCTCCTGAACGTGTCCGCGTTCTGGCAGCAGGTCGTCATCGGTGTGGTCATCGCGCTGGCGGTGCTCCTTGACACCGTGCGCCGCAAGGCCGGGTCCACTCCGGTGGCGTCGGGGGGCTCCCCGGGCGGCAAGCAGCGCCAGGCGGCGACGTACGGGCTGGCGGCCGTGGTGACCGTGGCGATCGTCGGCGCGACCTCTTTCCTGCACAACGACTCCTCCTCGACGGCGAACCCGAAGGTGGGCCTGTCGCTGTCGACCCTCAACAACCCGTTCTTCGTGCAGATCCGGGCGGGCGCCCAGGCCGAGGCGAAGAAGCTGGGCGTGGACCTGACCGTCACGGACGCCCAGAACGACGCCTCGCAGCAGGCCAACCAGCTGCAGAACTTCACCAGTTCGAACCTCGGCGCGATCATCGTCAACCCGGTGGACTCGGACGCGGCGAGCAACTCCGTGAAGGCCGCCGACCAGGCGAAGATCCCGGTCATCGCGGTGGACCGGGGCGTCAACAAGGCGTCGGTGGACGCGCTGGTCGCCTCCGACAACGTGGCCGGCGGTGAACTCGCCGCCAAGACCATCGGCGAGAAGCTCGGCGGCAAGGGCAAGATCGTGATCCTGCAGGGTCAGGCGGGCACGTCGGCCGCCCGGGAGCGCGCGCAGGGTTTCGCGCAGGGTCTGAAGGCCTACCCGGGCATCCAGGTCGTCGCCCAGCAGCCGGCCGACTTCGACCGCACCAAGGGCCTCGACGTGATGTCGAACCTGCTCCAGGCCCACCCGGACGTCCAGGGCGTCATCGCCGCCAACGACGAGATGGCGCTCGGCGCGATCAAGGCGCTCGGCTCCAAGGCCGGCAAGTCGGTCTCGGTGGTCGGCTTCGACGGCACCCCGGACGGCCTGAACGCGGTGAAGGGCGGCACGTTGTACGCGTCCGTGGCGCAGCAGCCCTCGCAACTGGGCAAAATCGCGGTGGACAACGCGCTGAAGGCCATCGACGGCAAGAAGGTCGAGGAGACGATCAAGGTGCCGGTGAAGGTGGTCACGAAGGAGAACGTGGCCGGCTTCACGGGCTGACGACGGCGTACGGGCGGGCAGTTGACCGACTGCCCGCCCCGCGTCCCTGACTAGGGGAGTCACTTCATGTACGACTACGACCTACTGGTCGTAGGGTCGGCCAACGCCGACCTGGTGATCGGCGTAGAGCGGCGGCCGGGGGCCGGCGAGACGGTGCTCGGCTCGGACCTGGCCGTGCACCCGGGGGGCAAGGGCGCCAACCAGGCCGTCGCGGCCGCCCGGTTGGGCGCGCGTACGGCGTTGCTGGCCCGCGTGGGCGACGACGGGCACGGCAGGCTGCTGCTGGAGTCGCAGCGGGCGGCCGGGGTGGACACCGTGGGGGTCCTGGTGGGCGGGGCGCCGACGGGGGTCGCGCTGATCACCGTCGATCCGACCGGGGACAACAGCATCGTGGTGTCGCCGGGCGCCAACGGACGCCTGACGCCCGCGGACGTGCGGGCGGCGACCAGCCTCTTCCACGCCTCCCGGGTGGTGTCGGCCCAGTTGGAGATCCCGCTGGAGACGGTCGTGGAGGTCGTACGGAATCTGGCGCCGGGCAGCCGGTTCGTGCTGAACCCGTCGCCGCCGCGGCCGTTGCCCACGGAGGTGCTGGCCGCCTGTGATCCGCTGATCGTCAACGAGCACGAGGCGAAGGTGATCCTGGGCGAGGCGTGCGTCAGCGACCGGCCGGAGGACTGGGCGGGGCTGCTGCTCGCGAAGGGGCCGCGGTCGGTGGTGGTGACCCTGGGCGCGGAGGGCTCACTGGTGGCCTCCTCCCCGCGGGAGGTGACCCGGGTGGCGTCGGTGAAGGTGGACGCGGTGGACACGACGGGGGCGGGGGACGCCTTCACGGCGGCGCTGGCGTTCCGGCTGGGCGCCGGGGCCTCACTGGCCGAGGCGGCCTCGTACGCGTCCCGGGTCGGGGCGGTCGCGGTGACCCGGCAGGGTGCGCAGGACTCCTTCCCGACCGCGGATGAGGTCGAGGCGCTGTGAAGAAGGCCGGGATACTGAACCGCCATCTGTCCGGCGCGCTGGCCGAGCTGGGGCACGGGGACGGGGTGCTGGTGTGTGACGCCGGGATGCCGATCCCGGCCGGGCCGCGGGTGGTGGACCTGGCGTTCCGGGCCGGGGTGCCGTCGTTCGCCGAGGTGCTGGACGGGCTGCTCGACGAACTGGTCGTGGAGGGCGCCACGGCGGCGGAGGAGGTGCGTGCGGCGAATCCGGCGGCGGCGACATTGCTACAGGGGGAGTTCCCGGACCTCCACCTGGTCTCCCACGAGAAGCTGAAGGAGCTGTCGGCGGGCGCGCGGCTCATCGTCCGCACGGGCGAGGCCCAGCCCTACGCGAACGTCCTGCTGCGGTGCGGGGTGTTCTTCTAGCGCGCACTTCGAAGGGGCCCGGTCGTCAGACCGGGCCCCTTCGGCTTTCCCCTCCACGTCAGAACCCCGCGATCCCCCCAGATCCCCCTCCAGAAGTCCTGACACCGAGTACGACAGGCGAGGTGGGAGAAGGGTTGTACGGGTTCCGGGATTTTTTTGTCAGTGCCCGGCCCTACGGTTCCTCCATGACTCCTGAGGAGATGCGCGACAAGTTGGGACCCTTCCGGGACAAGGCGCTCGCGGGCGGGATCCCGGTCGAGGACGTGGAGCGGTGGACGGACACCGCCCGGCCGTGCGCGACGCTGGGCGAACAGGCGGACGGGCCGGTGGTGGGGCGGTTCGGGGGGCCGCTGCTGCTTCCGGTCGGGACCCCGCACCCCTTCCATCCCTTCGTCGCGTCGATGGACTTCGCGGCCCTGCCCGCCGACGTGACGGACCTCCCGCTGCCGCCCGACGGCCATCTGCTGCTGTTCGCCTACCCCGAGAACTTCGGCGACGGGGAGTGCATGGGCAGCGCGGTGTACGTCCCGACGGGGACGGCCGTGGAGGAGCGGGACAAGGAGGGCTGGGCCTGGTTCGAGGACGACGAGGAGTACCAGGAGGTCTTCGCGCAGTTCCCGCAGGAGACGCTCAGGACGGCGGCCGACGTCTCGCTGCCGTACCACTACTGGGTCGAGATACCCGAGGAGCCCCGCTGGGTGCCGCTGCCCGGGCATCCGCGCTCCGAGGAACTGGCCGAGGTGTGGGCCGACACCTGCGAGGACATCTCCGCCCCGGGGCAGCTCCAGCTCGGCGGCTACGCCGACCAGGAGGCCGTCGACACCGACCCCGTCGCGACGGCCGTGTGGTGCGCGGTGCGGGAAGCGGCGGCGGGGCGTTGGGGTGGGGGCGAGCCGGTGTCGGACGACCCCGCGGACTGGGCCCTGCTCGCCGAGTGGAACCCCTGGATCGACGGCCTCGAGGGCGCCACCGTCCACTGGGTCGTCCAGCGCGCGGACCTGGCCGCCCGGCGCTTCGACCGCACGTACACGACGGTGTTCCGGAACCCGTGACCGAGCCCTGCCGGACGAACGGCGACGGCCCCACCCCGATCGCGACAGGGTGGGGCCGTGGGCTGAGGGCCGTGGGCTCACAGGGTGTGGGAGACGAACCTCTCGGCGGTCTCCACGAGGACCTCGCGGCCGTCCCGGGCCCACAGGGCGTCGTTGAACAGCTCCACCTCGATGGCACCGGTGTAACCGGCCGCCTCGACGTACCGCTGCCACTCCCGCATGTCGATCGCGCCGTCGCCGATCTGCCCGCGGCCGTTGAGCACGCCCTCCGGCAGCGGGGTCGTCCAGTCCGCGAGCTGGAAGGTGTGGATACGGCCGCCGGCGCCGGCACGGGCGATCTGCGCGGGCGCGTTGTCGTCCCACCAGATGTGGTACGTGTCCACCGTGACGCCGACCTGGTGGGCGGGGAAGCGCTCCGCCAGGTCGAGGGCCTGGGTGAGCGTGGAGACCACACACCGGTCCGAGGCGTACATGGGGTGCAGCGGCTCGATGGCCAGCTTCACCCCGTGCTCCTCCGCGTACGGGCCGAGGACCGCGAGGGCGTCCGCGATGCGCTCACGGGCTCCGTGCAGGTCCTTGGAGCCGGCCGGGAGACCGCCGGAGACCAGCACCAGGGTGTCGGTGCCGAGGGTGGCCGCCTCGTCGACCGCGCGCCGGTTGTCGTCCAGGGCGGCGGCCCGCTCGTCCGGGTCGATCGCCGTGAAGAAACCGCCCCGGCACAGGGTGGTGACGGTCAGCCCGGCGTCGCGGACCAACTTGGCCGTCTCCTCGACGCCGTAGGACTGGACGGGCTCGCGCCACAGACCGATGTGGGAGATCCCCGAGTCGCCGCAGGCGGAGACCAGTTCCGGCAGCGACAGCTGCTTGACCGTCATCTGGTTGATGGAGAAGCGGGACAGGTCGGTCACTGGGTCACCCCGTACAGCGACAGCAGGTTCTTCATGCGCTCCTCGGCGAGCTTCGGGTCCGGGAACAGGCCCAGTCCGTCGGCGAGTTCGTAGGCACGCGCGAAGTGCGGGAGGGAGCGGGCCGACTGGAGGCCGCCGACCATCGTGAAGTGCGACTGGTGGCCGGCCAGCCAGGCGAGGAAGACCACGCCCGTCTTGTAGAAGCGGGTCGGTGCCTGGAAGAGGTGCCGGGACAACTCGACCGTGGGGTCGAGGAGTTCGCGGAAGCCCTTCGCGTCACCCGTGTCCAGCACGCGGACCGCCTCGGCGGCGAGCGGGCCCAGCGGGTCGAAGATGCCGAGCAGGGCGTGGGAGAAGCCCTGGTCGTCGCCCGCGATCAGCTCCGGGTAGTTGAAGTCGTCGCCGGTGTAGCAGCGCACGCCCTGCGGGAGCCGGCGGCGGATGTCGATCTCGCGCTGCGCCTCCAGGAGCGAGACCTTGATGCCGTCGACCTTGTCCGGGTGGGCGGCGATGACCTGGAGGAACGTGTCGGTGGCCGCGTCGAGGTCGCTGGAGCCCCAGTAGCCCTCCAGGGCCGGGTCGAACATCGGGCCGAGCCAGTGCAGGATGACCGGCTCGGTGGCCTGGCGGAGCAGGTGGCCGTAGACCTCCAGGTAGTCCTCGGGGCCCTTGGCGGCCGCCGCGAGGGCGCGGGAGGCCATGAGGATGGCCTGGGCGCCGGACTCCTCGACGAGGGCGAGCTGCTCCTCGTAGGCCGCGCGGACCTCGTCCAGCGTCGCCGGGCCGGTGAGCTGGTCGGTGCCGACTCCGCAGGCGATGAGCCCGCCGACCGACTTGGCCTCGGCGGCGCTGCGCCGGATCAGCTCGGCCGCGCCCGCCCAGTCCAGGCCCATCCCGCGCTGGGCGGTGTCCATGGCCTCGGCGACGCCGAGCCCGTGCGACCACAGGTGCCGGCGGAAGGCGAGGGTGGCGTCCCAGTCGACGGCGGCCGGGGAGTCCGGGGACACGTCGGCGAACGGGTCGGCGACGACGTGGGCCGCCGAGAAGACCGTACGGGAGGTGAAGGGCGAGCCGGTGGTGACGGCGAGGGGTTCGAGGCGGGGTTCGTACGCCTTGAACCCCCCGTTGCCGGTGGGGAGTTGGATCGTCACAGCGAGATCTCCGGTACGTCGAGACGGCGGCCCTCCGCCGAGGACTTCAGGCCCAGTTCGGCGAGCTGGACACCGCGGGCGCCGGCGAGGAGGTCCCACTGGTAGGGGGCGTCGGCGTAGACGTGCTTGAGGAAGAGCTCCCACTGGGCCTTGAAGCCGTTGTCGAACTCGGCGTTGTCCGGGACCTCCTGCCACTGGTCGCGGAAGACCTCGGTGGCGGGGATGTCCGGGTTCCAGACCGGCTTCGGGGTGGCGGAGCGGTGCTGGACGCGGCAGTTGCGGAGGCCCGCGACCGCGGAGCCCTCGGTGCCGTCGACCTGGAACTCGACGAGCTCGTCGCGGTTGACGCGGACGGCCCAGGAGGAGTTGATCTGGGCGATCGCGCCGCCGTCCAGCTCGAAGATGCCGTAGGCGGCGTCGTCGGCGGTGGCGTCGTAGGGCTTGTCGTTCTCGTCCCAGCGCTGCGGGATGTGGGTGGCGGTGAGGGCCTGGACGGACTTCACGCGGCCGAAGAGCTCGTGGAGCACGTACTCCCAGTGCGGGAACATGTCGACAACGATGCCACCGCCGTCCTCGGCCCGGTAGTTCCAGCTCGGGCGCTGGGCCTGCTGCCAGTCGCCCTCGAAGACCCAGTAGCCGAACTCGCCGCGGATCGAGAGGATCCGGCCGAAGAAGCCGCCGTCGATGAGGCGCTTCAGCTTGAGCAGGCCGGGGAGGAAGAGCTTGTCCTGGACGACGCCGTGCTTGATGCCGGCCGCGTTGGCGAGGCGGGCCAGCTCCAGGGCGCCGTCGAGGCCGGTGGCGGTGGGCTTCTCGGTGTAGATGTGCTTGCCCGCCGCGATCGCCTTCTTGATCGACTCCTCGCGCGCGGAGGTGACCTGGGCGTCGAAGTAGATGTCGACGGTCGGGTCGGCGAGGACCGCGTCCACGTCGGTGGAGATGTTGTCCAGGCGCAGGCCGTGCTGCTCGGCGAGCGCCTTGAGGGCGTGCTCGCGGCGGCCGACGAGGATCGGCTCGGGCCACAGCACCGTGCCGTCGCCGAGGTCGAGGCCGCCCTGTTCACGGATCGCGAGGATGGAGCGGACCAGGTGCTGGCGGTAGCCCATGCGCCCCGTCACACCGTTCATGGCGATACGCACCGTCTTGCGTGTCACGTCATTCCCTTCGTAGGAGTCGTACGCGGTTGTCCGCGCCGCGCACGCTCCACTGATGAGCGTTACAGCAAGCGCTTTCTATCCAAGAAGAAGCTAGCCTCTCAGCAGCGGTCTGGACAAGAGCGCGGCGGGGGTGAGTTGTTCGAGGGGGCGAACAACTGGGGGTCGGGGGCTTAAGGTCGGCTCGGAACCGGGCCCAGGGGGTCCGCGTGTACGACGGAGTACGACTGAGATGCGCTGAGGCACGCTGTGGCACGCCGAGGCGCGCGACCGGAGGACGACGAGATGACGGTGACCCTGGCGGACGTGGCGGCCCGCGCCCAGGTCTCCCCCGCGACGGTGTCGCGCGTACTGAACGGGAACTACCCCGTGGCCGCGTCCACGCGCGAGCGGGTGCTGCGGGCCGTGGACGAGCTGGACTACGTGCTGAACGGCCCGGCGAGCTCGCTCGCCGCCGCCACGTCGGACCTCGTCGGGATCCTCGTGAACGACATCGCCGACCCCTTCTTCGGGATCATGGCCGGAGCGATCCAGTCCGAGATCGGCGGCCCGGGCGGACGCGCGGGCGGTGAGCGGCTGGGTGTGGTGTGCAACACAGGCGGGTCCCCGGAGCGCGAGCTGACGTATCTGACCCTGCTGCAACGGCAGCGGGCGGCGGCCGTCGTCCTCACCGGTGGCGCGGTCGAGGACGCACCGCACCAGGCCGCGATGGCGGCGAAGCTGCGGAAGCTGGCGGACGCGGGGACACGGATCGTGCTGTGCGGGCGGCCGCCGTCGCCGGAGACCGGGGCGATCGCGCTGACCTTCGACAACCGGGGCGGCGGCAAGGAGCTGACCGAGCACCTCATCGGGCTCGGGCACCGCAGGCTCGGGTACATCGCCGGGCCCGAGGAGCGGACGACGACCCGGCACCGGCTGGAGGGGCACCGGGCGGCCCTCGCGGCGCACGGGATCACCGAGGACCCCCGGTGGACGGTCTACGGCCGCTACGACCGGCGGTCCGGCTACGAGGCCACGCTGGAGCTGCTGCGCCGGGACCCCTCGCTGACGGCCGTGGTGGCGGCGAACGACTCCGTCGCCCTGGGGGCGTGCGCGGCGCTGCGGGACTCCGGGCTGCGGATCCCGGACGACGTGTCCGTCGCCGGCTTCGACGACCTGCCGTTCAGCATCGACGCGGTGCCCGCCCTGACGACGGTCCGGTTGCCGTTGGCGGAGGCCGGGGCCCGGGCGGGACGGATCGCGATGGGGCGGGAGGAGCCGCCGCCCGGGGGGATCGCGACGGTTCGGGGGGAGCTGATGGTCCGGGGGTCTTCGGGGGCACCGCGGGGCTGACGGCCCCGTGGCGCGGCACCGGCCGATCTCATCCATGACTGTCCGGTCAGGAGGGCGACGCGATCCATCGGGCCATGGCGTCGAATGCGTCGAAGGCCCGGGGATCACTCGGGCCGAAGTAGCGCTTGCAGTCTTCACCGAGACTCTCGAAGCGGTCCGCCGCGCCACGGGAATCCCCGGATTGGCCCGTCAACTCCGCGAGTTCGAAGCGCGCTGCGACGACGGCAGGATGGCTCTCCGCATGCTGCACCCGCAACACACGGATACGCCTCTCCAGGTCCTGGATCCGCTCGACATAGTCCGTGTTCACATGGAACGCGTCGGCCGGCACAAGCGATCCGGAGCCATCGGCACCGCCATCGGGCGTGTGCTCGACCTGTCGGATGCGGCGGATCACGGCGCGCGCGTGCTGCGGCCTCTGCTCGGGTTTCTTGGCCAACAGGTGCATGACGAGTTCGCTCAATTTTTCCGGGATACCCCGGCGCACATTGAGCGGCGGCACCGGCATATCGCGCAGGTGCATGAAGCCGACGGCCAGGGTGTCGCCGTCACGGCTGCTGAACGGCGGGTTCCCGGTCAACATCTCGTACATGACACAGCCCAGTGAATACAGGTCACTGAGGTGGTCGCCGGACTGTTTGTTCCAGCGTTCGGGGGCCGCGTACTGCCAGGTGGCCCCGGCACCGCGGGTCTCGGACATGTCCAGGAGGCGAGCCAGTCCGAAATCGACGATCTTCGCGTTCCCCCTCTCGTTGATCATGATGTTGGCGGGCTTGATGTCCCTGTGCACGACATCGACGTCACTCGCGTCCGCCAGCCCCTCGCAGATCTGCACGGACCAACGCACGGTCTGCTCCAGGGTCAGGGAGGCGCCCTGGCCCATGTACATGTCCAATGAGTTCCCGTCGACGTAGTCCATCACCAGGTACACGTGTCCACCGTCCTCCCCGCGGTCCCGGATAGCCACGACGTAGGGGCTGTCGATACGCGCCATCGACTGCCACTCCTTCTCGAACCGCGCGTGCATCTCGTCGGTCAGCGCGGGCCTGCGGCTGCGCTGCCGTATGCGGTACATGTCGAGGAGCTTGATCGCGACGGGCTTGTCCAGTGTCCGGTCCAGGGCGAGCCAGACATGGCCCATGCCGCCCTTGCCGAGACGACGGTCCAGGACATACCGGCCGTCTCCGAGGACGCGACCTCCGCTCACGACTCCACCTCCCGGGCCCGACCGGGGTGCCACTCGCCCAGCGCCTCCGCGCACCCCAATCCGTGCCGCCAGTCGACCAACAGGTCCTCCAGCTCTCCGGCGGCCTGCAGGAGCACGTACGACGCGTAGGCCCGCCGCTTCTCACCGGCGGTGCGTCGGCTGTGCTTGCGAAACGGTACGTGTGCCACTCCACCGAGCGCCGCGGTGCAGGACAGCACTGCCAGCACCATGAGCAGCAAGGAGGTGCTTTCACCGGCCCACCACACGTTGGCGGCGAAGCACCCCACGGCAAGCATCACGGAGGCCACGGTGAGCGTCCAGGCCGGCACGATCGAGTCGACCTGCTCACGGGTCCGTTCCTCCACATGCCCGGCAAGTTCGCGCGCCGCCCGGGTCGCGTCGAACGACAGGGACGGATCGGTGGGGTACTCACACGACCAGTCCTCGAACGAGAGGACCACCACCGGAGGCATCAGCGAGCGGGATGTCCGTGCCATGGACAGGGTCGACGCGCGCACGCTCTCCCAGACGCAGTCCAGTGCCAGTCCCCGGGCCGACGCGCCGAGTTGGAGTAGTTCGGGTTGGAACACGGCGCGCTCCAGCAGTGTGACGAAGTCGAGCCGCTCTGTCTCCTGCGCGGACTCGTCGATCGCCGCCGTGGCAGCTTTGAGGTCTCCTTGATGTTTGATCAGCGCGCGCAACCGTGCCATGCGCTCCTGGAGTTCAGCTTCGTCCGGTTCAAGATGGTCGATCAGATGATCGAGTGCGCTGTCCGCGTAGCGCCCTAAGCGGGTGGGAGAGTCGTCGACCGTCGGGAAGCTTTCCAGATAGGCCAATGTGCCCTGGAGTGCGGTGGCGGTCTGCCAGCCACTCTGCAGCGCAGGCCACTCCACCCCTGTCAGCTCCCGCAGCGCGGCGAAGCGGTTATCGGAAGCGTCCCGGCCGAACTCCATCAGGCGCCCCGCCCACGGAGCCAGGTACGGACTCGCAGACAGCCCGGGAGGGGACTGGAACGCGGAGCCGTCCTCGCGGAACCAGCGTGCCATGGCCTCACGGGCATACGTGTAGGCGTCGTATCCGAGTTCCGCATTAGCTATGGCCTCGAGCACCACCCCGAACTCAGGGCCGAGGTCGTCGTGGTCGATCGAGTTGAGGTAGCGGTCCATCCAGCCCGCCGCTTCGCTCAGTTGCCCCAGACGCGAACAGGTCAGGGCGAAGAACAGTTTGGCCTTGGCGGAATCGAGCCACACCGCGTGCGCCGTCGCCCGGGAGGCCCGTGCCGTTTCCCTGTTGTGCCGGGCCGCCACCGCCATGATCGCCGGAGCGAGCCAGTACGTCGGTTCGTCAAGGAACTGCTGCCTGACGCAGGCTTCGATGGTGTCCTGGTCGATCAGCCCGCCGGCCACCGCCTGTGCCGTCAGCGTGTGCGTGAGGCCACGCGCCAGGCTCCGGACCCGCTGGCGCTGAGCGAAGTCGGCCTTCCACTCGACGGTCAACTGTGTCAGCTCCGCCTGGGCGTTGGCCACGAGCTGGTCCCGGCCGTACCGCTCCACGAAGTCGTCCAGCACCTCGCTGCTCGCCGTCACCGTCTCTTTCACCTCGTGGACCGTGTAGCCCACGTCGGCCAGGGCCTGTGCCATCCCGTCGTGTCTCTCACGCAGCAGCTTCAACTCGACGTGCAGCGTGGTGATGTCCGTTCGCAGCGGTTCCAGTAACTCGTCGAAATCCTGCTCTTCGCTCATGGCACCCCCGATGCCCCAGGTCCGGCAGAAAGCCGTTCTCAAGACAGTTCACCATCAACCCCCCTACCCTTCCTGACAAGTTGGCAATTCATGCATCGCCAAGGGGGAGGGCGCCATGCAGCAGGGACCAAGTACAGTGAGCCATCTGTTCTTCGGCCGGGACGACGCGGAGCACGACCTGGCGGACGGCCTTCTGGGCGGGGTCTTCCTGCACACCTACGCCTATCGAGAGGCACTCTCCGGCCGCAAATCACTGATCATCGGCCGCAAGGGAGCCGGCAAGAGCGCGATCTGCCGGCATCTGGGAGACACCGACGGCCATCCCGGCACCGCGGTTCTGATCACACCGGACGACGCCGCCGGGGACGAGATCCGGCGGTTCGAACTCCAGGGGGTCTCAGGTGACACCGCCAAGTCCCTGATCTGGCGTTACGTCTTTGCCGTACACGCCGCACGGTACCTGTGCGAGCACGCGCGCACGGCGCACGGATGGCGAGCACGTTCCTCCGTGAAGGCCCTGCGCGACTTTCTGGAAGCGAACGACGAGACAAACGACGAGCGCCTCTACGACAGGCTTCGCCGCGGGGCCCGAGGCCTGCAGTCGGCGAACCTCTCGCTCAAGGCGTTCGGCTTCGAGGCAGGGCTCGGTCTGAACGGCGCCTCGGAGGGCGCCCGCGCGAGCAGACAGTTGGAGGTACTGGAGAACGGGGTGACAGCCGCCTTCGCTGACCTGGGATGCGCCGCGTCCCATCCGCCCCTGCTCCTGCTGGTCGACCAACTCGAACAGGTCTGGGCGATAGACCCCGACAGCCATGCCCTGGTCACCGGCCTGCTGCTGGCGAGCAAGCAGGTCACCGGCCAGTACGGTGGCGCCATCCGCTGCACCCTCTTCCTCCGGGCGGACATCTACGACACGCTCAACTTCGGTGATGCCGACAAGTTCCACAGCGACGAACTGCGCATTTCCTGGAGCCAGGACGAGCTGGCACGCCTTGCTCTCAGCAGGGCCGCTACCTCCATCAAGGCCCCATCACTCACTTCGGAGCAGTTGTGGGGGGAGGTGTTCCCACCCACGGTGTCCGGCGAGCCGACCGCTGACTACCTGTTCCGGCGCGCTCTTCCGCGCCCCAGGGACATGATCCAGTTCCTCAACGCGTGCCGGGATGCCGCCGACCAGCGCGGCGGTGAGCGCATCACCGAGGAGGACGTGCTCACCGCCACCGAACAGTTCTCCCGCTGGAAGCTCACCGACCTGGCGAGGGAGTACTCGGTGACGCATCCCTACCTCAGCCAGCTGTTCCTGCTGTTCGACAATCACGGCTACGTGACGATGCGCCAGGCACTCGAAGCACGGTTCGAGCCCCACCGTGAACGCCTGCAGCAGGAGTTCGCCGACTACGCCGACGGTCTCACCTCCCAGGGAGTGCTGGACGTCCTCTTCAACATCGGTTTCCTGGGGGTCAAAAGAGGCCACAAAGTCGTGTACTCCGACGGCTCCCAGACTCCGCCGCAGTCCGGTGAGGACGAGTTCCACGTCCACCCGTGCTTCCGGCCCGCGCTGGGGGGACTCGGTCCGGTCGACGTGACCGCCTACAGCCCGAACCGGATCGGCGGTGGCGTCGTCCAACTGCAGGTCGTGCAAGGGCGCGACGTCTCACTGGGTGTCAGCCGTGAGGCGCGGTTGCTGGACGATGTCACCCGGGCTTGTGAACGACTGATTCGCCAGCTGATGCGAGCCGGCCTGGAGGACGACAGACAAGAGTGGGTGCGAGCACAGATCGGTCATGTCCTCGCGCACACCTCGCAGGTCCGCGAGGAGCTCCGGGGCGGAGCCCCGGTCGACGTGACGCAACATGTCCTCAACGCTGCCGATTACTTCGGGCGACTGGCCGTACAGCTCAGGGAACAGGGCATGGGCGATGAACCGATCACCCGCCGCCTGGAGGACGAGGCCCGCGCGCTGATCCGGGCCGCGGGTGGCGCCTTCGGTGGCGGTGGCGGATCGGACTCCGCGCCCTGACCCGGCTCCGGTGGGGCATCGTGGGCGACCCGCCGAAACCGGTCCCGGAGTTCGCAAGGAGCCTTGTGGGGCGGACGGAGTGGCGATTCCGATGGGACTAGGTGGAGGTCAGCCCCTCTTGAATCGCAACAGCGCCCCCTGCAACGGCAGTTCATGGCACGAGGCGAACTCGAAGCCCGTCTCCTCCAGCAGCCGTCGGTAATGGTCCTCCGTGCGCTCGCGGCCGCCCACGTTGCACAGCATGTGCACGTCCCAGGCCACGGTGAGGGAGAGCCGGGTGTCCGTCGGCAGCAGGCGCTCGACGAGGAGGAGTTCGGCGCCGGGGGGCATGGCCCGGGCGCACTGGCGCAGGATCGTCCGGCAGCGGTCGTCGTCCCAGTCGTGCAGCACCCGGGACAGGACGTACAGGTCGCCGCCCTCGGGGATCCCGGACGTGAAGTCCCCCGTCACGAACCGGCAGCGGTCGGTCAGCCCCGCCGTCGCGAAGGCCTTCTCCGCGGCCTCGACGGCGTGCGGCCGCTCCAGCAGGACCCCGCGCAGGTGCGGGGCGGCGCGCAGGAGCCGGCCGAGGAGTTCTCCGTTGCCGCCGGCCACGTCCACCACCACCCGGTGGGCGGACAGGTCCACCAGCCCGGCCACGGGGGCGAACATCGGCGCGCTCGCCGCCATGGCCCGGTCGAAGAGGTCGGCGAGGTCGGGGTGGCGCGCGAAGTAGGGGAAGTGGTGCTCGCCGAAGACCTGTGCGAACGCCTCCTCGCCGGTGCGCACCGAGTGCCGCAGTTCTCCGAAGGACCGGTAGAACGGGCCGCCGTAGAGCAGCGCGAGCGGCTGGAAGGAGGCGTCGGCGCCGGTGCGCAACGGCCCGCCCAGCTCCGTGAGGTGGTACGAGCCGTCGGGGTCCGCCGCCACCAGGCCGAGACCGGCGAGGTAGCGCAGGAGCCGGCCGAGGCTGTCGGGGTGGCTGCCGGTCAGCTCGGCGAGGAGCGTGAGGCTCGCGCCGGGGTGGACCTCCAGGTGGTCGGCGAGCCGGAGTTCGGCGGTCACGGCGATCGCCTGGGTGGTCCAGGCCCCGGTCATCAGGTGCAGCAGACGGTCCCGGGGACCGGGGACGCGTGGCGCGTGCCGGGCCTGCGGGGCGTCTTCGCCGGACCGGGCCCGGTGCTCGGCCGTGCTGCGCAGGTGGGCGGCGAGGAGTTCGGGGTGGCGGCCGGGGACGTAGAGCTCGACGCGGTGCTCGCCGGTGCGGAAGTAGAGCACGGTGGAGTTCTCGTGCGGGTTGTGGCCACCGCTGTCGGCGTGCGCTCCGGCCCGGTCGAGCAGCAGGGCCGTCAGTCCGCGCAGGGTGACCGGACCGGGGGCGAGCACCTCGAACGCGATGTGCGCCTCGTGACCGGCCGCGCGTTCGGCCGCGGCCACGGGCGCCAGGTCCGAGCCGTCGGGAGCCTCCAGGACGAAGATCTCGATCTCGCCCCGCCCGCCCCGGCTGTCCGGCACCGACGCCCTGAGGATGCCGACCGGGAGACTGCCGGCCGGGCGGGCGTACCGCTGGGCGAGCCTGCCGCGGACGACCACGCTCGGGGTCGGCTCGCCCGCCTGCAGGCCCCGTGCGGAGAGCTCTTCGCGCAGGCCCGCGAGGGTGTGCGGGAAGACGAGAAGAGCGGTGTGGGCCAGCCGCAGCAGGCCGGCGAGTTCCTGCCGTTCCTCGGCGGTCAGGGCCGGGAACAGGGCGTCGAGGGCGCTTGCCGTGTCGTTTCGGCGCACGAACTCGGCGGCCTGCTCGATGCGGTCGAGGTCAGCCGGGGGGAGGCAGCGCTCCGTTGCCGACGCGAAGGGCATGGGTGTCCTCTGGATGTGGGTGCGGGGTGGGACCGGGAGAGGGAGTGCGGGTGGGGCGGGCGTGAAGTGCCCTATACGCCCACGTAGTTGTCCGCGAAGGAGTGCTGCTGGACGAGTGAGGTCCGCAGGCTCTCCAGGCGGGAGTCACGCAGGGCGCGCAGGAAGCGGGACTCCTCGTCGTCCCCGTGGGGGGCGTGCAGCAGGCCGATCATCCAGTGGGAGAACTCCTGGGCCCGCCAGATCCGCGGCAGACAGGTGGCCGAGTACCGGGCCAGCGGCTCCTCGTCCCCCTCGTGGACGGCGGCGGTGAAGGCCCGCGCCAGGGTCTCGGCCGCCATGACGGCGAGGTTGGCGCCCTTGGCCGCCGACGGGCTGATGAGGCCCGCCGCGTCGCCCGCGAGGAACAGCCGCCCGTACTGCATCGGGTCGAGCACGTCGGACTCCAGGTCGACGACGGCCCGCTCCAGGACGGGGCCCCGGCGCAACGGGCCGAATCGTTCCGCCCGCATGCGCAGGTCGAGTTCGTCCCAGATCGCCGTCTCGCTCCAGGACCCGGGGTCGGTGCCGGGCTCGCACTGGAGGTAGTAGCGGGTGACGGAGGGGGTGCGGGCCATGTGCCCGGCGAAGCCGCGCTCGTGCACCGCGTAGGTGACCGCGGGCAGGGAGGGGGGTGTCTCGACGAGCAGGGCGAGCCAGGACACACCGTGCCGCCGCCGGTACGACCGCACCTCGCCCGCGGGGACCTGCCGTCGGCACGTCCCCTGCCGGCCGTCGCAGCCCGCGAGGTACCGGCCCGTCAGGCGGTACGGCCCCTGCGGTCCGTCGGCCACCAGCCACGGCCGCTCGCCGTCCAGGCCGCCGACCTCGCGCACCGGCGTCCCGAACCGCAGGTCACCGCCGCGGCGCAGGAACTCGGCCACCAGGTCGGTCACCAGGTCCTGCTGCGGGTAGACGGTGTGGGCCTCGCCGCGGCCGAGACCGCCGTACCGGAGGGCGAACTCGCCGTGTTCGGTGCGGAAGACGCAGGTGTCGTGCGTCCGGCCGCGCGCCAGGAGGCCGGCGCCGAGGCCGTTGCCGACGAGGACGCGGACCGTGTCGGCCGCCAGGAAGCCCGCCCGCGCCCGCCGTTCGACGTGCTCGCGGCTGCTCCGCTCCACGATCAGACAGTCCACGCCGGCCGCCAGCAGCAGGTTGCCGAGCACCAGCCCGGCGGGTCCGGCACCGACGATCAGCACTGTCGCCCCACCCACGGAGGACCGTTTTTCCACCTTGCTCCCCACCTCTTCGATCATTCGGGAGAATTCAAGCAAGGTGGGGAGAACGGGTGGATACACGACATTGACCCGAACGGGCAGGCGGAACGCGTGATTGACGCGCCCGCCCGCTCTTGAGCTGGGGCGGTTCCGATTCCGCCCCCTTGCCGCGTAGCCGCCGATTCACCTGTTCGAGGGAAGTCGGCGGTCGTGAGCCAAGGCCGCCGGGGCGGCGGAGGTCGTACGCGGAGTTGCGGGGCGGGGTTTCACCGCCGTGAATCCGAACAGGTTGGGGATCCCGCCGGATCCGGTCTCGGTGGTCCGCTCCAGCCGTAGGCCCGCCGCGAGCGTGGCGTTGAGCAGGTCGGCCAGCGGGACGTGCCAGGCGCCGACGCGGGCGCGCACTCCGGCGGGGTTCCACGAGTCGAGGGTGCGGGAGCGGTCGGCGTACCTCTCGTCCACCACGATCCTCGTCCCCTCGCTCCAGTCGGCGAACGCCCCGATGAAGCAGGGATGGACGCCGAGGTGCACGAACCGGCCGCCCGGGGTCAGCACGCGGGCGATCTCCCGGAGCACGGCGGCGTAGTCGGGCACGTCGGTGCTCGCCAGCACGCAGATCGCGGCGGGGACGGAGTCGTCGGCCAGCGGGAGGGCTGTCGCGTCCCCTTGCGCGACCGGCAACCTTCCCGCCGCGTGACGGAGTTGGCCGTGCGAGAGGTCGATGCCGACCGGTGTCCAGCCGAGTGCCGCCGCCGGGGCCGCGTGGGCTCCGGTGCCACAGCAGACGTCCAGGCAGAGCCCCTCGCCCGGGCCCAGCAGTTCCCTCAGCATCGTGTGCAGCCGGTCGATGAACTCACCGCCGGAGGAGGGCGACATGTAGGCGTTGTACCAGTCCGCGTGGTCGTCGTACGTCGCTGTCGTCATGCCGTGATGCTAGGAACCGGCATCCCCGGCACAGGCTGCCGTTCGCTCTCGGCTCACCGCTCGGGGACCGCTGTCAGTGGTCGCCCCTATCGTCCTCCCATGGTCTTTTCGTTGCCCGCGGGGCTGCCACCGGGACGGTTCGAGCGACGGGGTCCGGTGGAGGTCTGGATCTCCGAGGAACTGCCGGACGGCATAGCGGAGTTGTGGGCGGATCTGCTGAGGCGGGCCCCCGCGACCGGGCTGCACCCACACCTGTGCTGGCCCAACGACCCCGCGCGGCCCAGGGATCCGGCCGCCGCCGACGCCGTACGACTCGACGAGGTGCTCGCGGCCGACTTCGCGGAGTACCGACGGCAGCGGCTGCCGTCCTGGTCCGACCCCTCCTCCGCGGAGCCCTCGGACGAGACCCCGGAGGACGTCGAGCCCTGGCCGCACGATCCGGGGCCGCCGTTCGAGAGCTGGCCGGGGCTCGCGCCCGCCGGGCCGGACACCGGTACCGGTCCGGGCGCCGAGGAGGCCGCGGGCCGTACCGTCGCCCGTCTGCTGCGCAGCGAGCCGTACGCGGCCTCCCTCAGCCTCGTCCTCGTCCCGGCCCGCAGCTCCGCCGACGTCCCCGCGGTGATGGGCTGGCAGGACGGCCCGTTGCCGCTGATGGGAGCCCTGCTGCGGAGCTGGGAGGACCGGTTCGGGGCCCGGGTCGTGGCCGCGTTCAACGGTGACCTGCACGTGTCCGTCGCCCGCCCGCCCCTCGACCCGGCGCACGCCGAGCGGCTCGCCCTGGAGCATGTGCTGTCCACCGCGGACAACATCGTGGACGACCCGCCGACCCCCTTCCCGGAGTACGCGCGAGGACTCGCCGGGCGGACTGACTGGCGGTTCTGGTGGGACTGACCCGGCGGACGCCGTACGCTCCCCGCACCGATGAGTTCCGTGCCCCGCCCCGGTCTGAGAAGCCGTAACCAACCAGGAACTGGAGTGAGTCCCATGCGCATCGTGGTCAGTGAGTTCATCAGTCTCGACGGGGTCGTGCAGGCGCCCGGCGGTCCTCAGGAGGACACCGACGGCGGGTTCGCGCATGGCGGCTGGTCGCACCCGTACTTCGACGAGGAGGTGCTCGGTCCCGCGTTCAGCGAGGGGATGGAGCGGGCCGAGGCGCTGCTGTACGGGCGGCGGACGTATCTGACGATGGCGGGGGCGTGGCCCGAGCGGGCCGGGGACCCCTTCGCCGACCGGCTGAACTCCCTCAAGAAGTACGTCGTCACCGACACCCTCGGCGATGACGAGCTGACCTGGAACAACACCGAGCGCATCCCGGGCTCCGAGGCCGTCGCGCGGATCCGCGCCCTGCGGGAGACCGAGGGGGGCGAGCTGGCGATGATGGGCAGCCCCACCCTCGTGCGCACCCTCATCAGCGAGGGGCTCGTCTACGAGCTCCAGCTCATCGTGATGCCGGTGCTGCTCGGCGGCGGCAAGTCCATCTTCCCGGAGGACGGGGGCAAGCGGCCGTTCGAGCTGGTGTCCACGGTCGCCGGGAAGACCGGTGTGCAGCTGTGCGTGTACCGGCCCGCGCCGGAGGCCGGGGCCTAGGCGGCGGCCGCTGCCCGCTCGGGCGCGGGGGGGGGTAGCCGTGGGCGGCGCGGACGTCCTACGCTCGGTTCAGCGACATCTCTGACTGAGTCAAACATCCGGGGGTCGACCGACATGACCGTCCAGGACATCCGCGCCTTCAACCGCTTCTACACGAACGTCATCGGCGCCCTCGACTACAGCCGCCAGCTGTACGCCCCGTACACCCTCACCGAGTCCCGCGTCCTGTACGAGCTCGCGCACTCGCCGCGTACCGACGCGGCCGACCTGCGCGGGGAACTCTCGCTGGACGCGGGGTACTTGAGCCGGATCCTCAACAAGTTCGAGCGCGCCGGGCTGATCGAGCGGACGGCTTCCCGGAAGGACCCACGCCGGGTGCGGGTCACGCTCACCCCGCGGGGCCGGGAGACCGCCGCGCTGCTCGCCGAACGGGCCGACGAATCCGTGGGCGCGCTTCTCGCGACCGTGCCGGCCGCCGAGCGGCCCCGGCTCTCCGAGGCCATGCACACCGTCCGCACCCTGCTGTCCGACGGCCGCCCCCCGCGCCGGGAGGACGTCCTGCTGCGCGAGCCCCGCCCGGGTGACCTCGGCTGGATGGTGGCCCGCAACGCGGCCCTGTACGCAGCCGAGTACGGGTTCAACGCCGACTACGAGGGCCTGGTCGCCAGGATCGTCGCCGACTTCGCGGAGGACCACGACCCGCATCTGGAGCGGGTCTGGATCGCCGAGTTGGACGGGCGGCCGGTGGGGTGCGTGATGTGCGTACGGGACGAGGCGCCCGCGACCGCCCGGCTGCGGCTGCTCCTCGTGGAGCCGGACGCGCGCGGGCTGGGCATCGGGGACCGGCTGGTGTCGGCCGTGGTCGACTTCGCGCGCGGGGTCGGCTACCGGGACCTGGTCCTGTGGACCAACGACGTCCTCACCTCCGCCCGCCGCCTCTACCGGCGCCACGGCTTCGTCCTGACCGCCGAGAAACCCCACCGCTCCTTCGGCCAGGACCTGAACGGCCAGGACTGGCACCTGGATCTGACGGAACCGACCGGCGCGGGTGGGTGAGGGCGCGGGGCGGGGCGGGTGGGCTGGACCTTGGGCTCTTCGGAGGGTGAGAGTAGGGGGCATGAAACTGGCGTTCTCCACTCTCGGTGTCCCCGGCCTCCCCCTCGCCGACGTGCTGCGGCTCGCGACCACGTACGGCTATCACGGCGTAGAACTGCGCGCGCACCCGGAGGAGCCGGTGCACCCCGGTATCGGGCTCGCCGAACGGGCCGACGCGGTGGCCGAGTTCAAGGCGGCGGGGGTCGAGGTGCTGGGGCTCGCCGGGTACGCGCGCGTGGCCGCGCCCGGGGACGACGAGCCCGTGGTCGAGGAGATCCACCGCCTCCTCGACCTCGCCCGCGACCTCGGCGCCGGCTTCGTGCGGGTCTTCCCCGGCGCCGCCTCCGACCAGTCCCCCGAGGACGCCGACGCCACGGCCGCCCGGCGCCTCGGTACGGCCGCGGAGTACGCCGGCGACCTGGGCGTACGCATCCTCCTCGAGACCCATGACTCGCACCGCACCGGCGCCGACGCGATCCGGATCCTCGGGCCCGTCGGCCACCGCCAGGTCGGCTCGCTCTGGGACGTCATGCACACCTGGCTCGGCGGCGAACAGCCCTCCGAGACCTACGCGGCCCTCGCCCCGCACCTCGGATACGTCCAGGTCAAGGACATCGCCTCGGCCGAGGACACCACCCCGGTCGCGCTCGGCGCCGGCGTCCTGCCGCTCGCCGAGTGCGTGGAGATCCTCTCCCGGCACGGCTGGGACGGCTGGCTGTGCTGGGAGTACGAGAAGCGCTGGTACGAAAAGGCGGCCCCGCTGGAGGAGCTGCTGGGCGCGGGCCGCGAGCACCTGGCCCGCCTCCTCAACGACGCCGCGTAGCCGGACCGAGGCGGGACCTGAGCCGGCGCCACATCCGCCCCCGCGCACCGCAGTCGTCCGTCACGACCGGTGCGTCGGGCAGCGCGGACAGGGCGCCGGCTTTCGCGTGCCATTCGGTGAACACCCCGCTGAGCATCGGGTGGGGCTCGGTCGGCAGCGCACTCCTCGTTGAAGCCATCACGTTCTCCTCCGCGTCCTCGTGACCTCCGTACGCCTTCGACGGTAGGAAGAATCGGCTCGCTGCTACCGTCCAACCGCATGCGGGTTTCACAGACCAATCTCGCCGGGGATCTCCTGCTCGACCTGGACCGGCCGGGCGGCGGGCCGCTGCACGAGCGGGTGAAACGGGCCCTGCGTGCGGCGATCCGCAGCCGGCGGGTCGAGGTCGGCACCGCCCTGCCGCCCAGCCGGCAGCTCGCCGCCGACCTCGGCTGTTCGCGCTGGGCGGTGACGGAGGCGTACGGCCAGCTGGTGGCCGAGGGCTACCTGGAGGCGCGCAGCGGCTCGGCGACCCGGGTGCGCTGGGCGGGTGACGGGGACGCCGGCTCCGGGCGCCCCGCGGCCCGCCGGGACCCGGTGGCCCGCTTCGACCTCGCTCCGGGGCTGCCGGACCTGCGGGCGTTCCCGCGCCGCCGGTGGGCCGAGGCGCTGCGGGCCCAGGTGACGACCACGGCGTTCACCGAGTTCGGTTATCCACCGCCCGGCGGACACCCCCGGCTCAGGCGGCTGCTCGCCGAGTACCTGGGGCGCTCCCGCGGGGTCTCCACGACCGCGCGGGACGTGACGGTGTGCCTGAGCGTGACCGACGCGGTCCGGCGGATCTGCCACGCCCTGCGCGCCGACGGCATCACCGCCGTCGGCTGCGAGGAGCCGGGCTGGACGCGGCTGCGGGAGGTGATCCGGGCGGCGGGTCTCGAGCCGGTGCCGGTCCGCGCGGACGGCGGCGGTCTGCGCACCGACGACCTCGCCGGACACGGCGGCCTGCGGGCGGTGCTGACGGCTCCGGCGCACCAGTTCCCGCTGGGGACGGTGCTCGTGCCCGAGCGGCGGGCCGCCCTGCTCGACTGGGCCCGGCGGGTGGACGGGGTCGTGCTGGAGGACGACTACGACGCGGAGTTCCGCTACGACCGGCGGCCGGTAGCCGCCCTGCAAGGCATGGACCCCTCCCGGGTGATCCTGCTGAAGTCCCTGAGCAAGACGCTCTCCCCGGCGCTCGGTATCGGGTGGATCGTGGCGCCCTCGCGGTGGACCGACGTCCTGCACCGGACCGACCTGACGGCGTCCCAGCCCCCGGTCCTCGACCAGCTCGCCTTCGCCGCGCTGCTGGAGTCGGGCGGCTACGACCGCCATCTGCGGGCCTGCCGCAAGCGCTACCGCGACCGGCGCGACGCCCTGGTCCGGGCCCTCGCCGAACGGCTGCCCGGGGCCCCGGTCTCCGGGGTCGCGGCCGGGCTGCACCTCCTGCTGCGGCTGCCCGCGGACACCGACACCGCCGCCGTGGTGACGGCCGCGGCGGCCCGCTCCCTGCGCGTCGCCGACCTCGCCGCGTACCACGCCACCCCCGACCACACCGCCCACGGCCTGGTCCTCGGCTACGGCAACCTCGCCGACGGCACGGTCCCGGAGGCGGTACGGCTGCTCGGGGAGGCGATCGGGGCGGGCGGGTGAGGTCGAGGGCCTGGAGGGGGCGGGTGGTGGAGGCGGGACGGGGGCGGTCGGCCGGCTGACGAGTCGGGTCGGGTCGGACCCGGGTCCGACGGTAATTCGGTGGCCGGGGCGGCGGTCTCCCGATACCGTCCCGGGGTGCCTCAGCCCGTTCCTCCCCCGCCCCCGCTGTCATGAGTCTCAGCCGTACGTTCCTCGATGTACGGCCCCTGCGCACCTCACCGGTCTTCCGGCGGCTGCTGTTCGGGCGCACGGTCTCCACGCTCGGGACCTTCATGACCATGGTCACCGTCATGTACCAGGTCTGGGACATGACCCACAGCGCGGTCTGGAGCGGCGCGGTCGGCATCGCGCAGGCGGTGCCGATGGTCGGGGTGAGCCTGTTCGCCGGAGCCTTGGTCGACCGGGCCGACCGGCGCCGGGTGTATCTCACGGGCACCGTCGGCTCCGCGGTCTGCTCCCTGCTGCTGGCCGTGCAGGGCTTCGCCGGGCACGCGCCGGTGGTGGTCGTCCTGCTGCTGGTCGCCGTACAGACGTCGTTCGCCGCGCTCGGCGCGCCCGCCGCGGGCGTGTTCGTGCCGCGGCTGCTGCCGAAGGACCAGGTGGCCGCCGGTCTCGCCCTGCAACAGGTCACCGGTCAGGCGATGATGCTGGTCGGCCCGGCCGTCGCCGGGGTGGTGCTCGGCTGGTGGGGCATCGGCGTCTGCTACCTCCTGGACACCCTGAGCTTCACCATGTCCTTCTACGGCGCCTATGGGCTCCCCGCCCTGCCGCCCGAGGGCGAGAAGTCCCGGCCGGGGGTGCACGGCGTCCTGGACGGGCTGCGCTTCCTGACCGGCCACCGGGTGGTGCGCGGTGCGCTCCTGACCGATCTGGCGGCCACCCTCCTGTCCATGCCGACGAGCCTGTTCCCGCTGGTCAACGACGAACGCTTCGGCGGCGACCCGCGCACGCTCGGCCTGTTCCTGTCCGCGCTCGCGGTGGGCGGGGTCGCCGCGACGGTCTTCTCCGGCCCGGTCACCCGCCTGGCGCGCCCCGGCCCGGTGATGCTGTGCGCGTCGGCGACCTGGGGCGCGGCCCTGGCCGTGTTCGGGCTGACGACCAGCGCCTGGGCGGGCCTCGCCCTGCTGGCCGTGGCCGGCGCGGCGGACGCCCTCGCGGTCCTCTCCCGGACCACCCTCGTCCAGACCCGCACCCCCGACGCCCTGCTCGGACGCGTGACGGCCGCCGAGACGATCGTCGGCCAGGCGGGCCCCCACCTCGGCAACCTCCGCGCCGGCCTGGTCGCGGGCTGGACCTCGGGCGCGACCGCCCTGATCACGGGCGGTCTGCTGTGCGTGGCGGCAGTGGGTTTCGTCGGCGCGAGCACCCCGGAGCTGCGGGCCATCCCGACCACGGAAGAGAGCCAACCGGCCGGCGACGAGGCGTGAGCGGTGCCTTCGAGTCCAGGCAACACTCAGTACGGCGGGCCCGTCACCGTGGCCGGCGTCCAGGTCGAGCCGGGCGGCGTCCGGTCGCGTACCCCGTCACCCGGTTCTCCAGGTGTTCGCGGCGCTCCGGCCACTCCTCCGCCGTGATGGAGAAGATCGCCGAGTCGCGGAGGCGGTTGTTCTCGCCGGGGGCCCAGGAGCGGGACCAGTTGCGCAGGACGCCCTCGAAGCGGGCGCCGACGCTTTCGATCGCGGCGCGGGAGCGGTCGTTGCGGGCGTCCGTCTTGAGGTCGACGCGCGAGACGTGCCACTGCTCGAAGGCGTGCCGGAAGAGCAGCAGCTTGGCCTCGGCGTTGATGCCGGTGCCCTGCGCCGAGGCGCCCAGCCAGGTGAAACCGACCTCGATGGCGTCGAGTTGATCCTCCGAGCGCCAGTACCGCGGCTCCCAGTACGCCGTCGCCCCCACCGCCCGCCCGGTCGCCACGGACACCTGCGCGTAGGGAGCGAGCCGCCCCGAAGCCGCCCGCGCCAGCTGCGCGTCGATGTAGTCACCGACCTCGCCGGCCCTCGGCACCCAGGTGAACGCGTACGTACCGCGGTTCTCCTCCGCCGCCACGGCCAAGTCGGCCGCGTGCCGGTGGCCCAGCGGCTCCAGGCGCACCAACTCGCCCTTCAGGACCGGCCCTTCCAGCTGGAAGCCCACCGTCTCATCACCCCCCGATGCCTCGGCGCAACTCCGCGAACGCCTCGTGGAAACCGGGGAAAGTCTTCCGTACGCACCCCGGGTCGTCGAACGAAATACCCGGCACCCGCAGGCCGGTGACCGCGAAGGACATGACGATCCGGTGGTCGCCGTACGTCGTGATCGCGGTCGTGGGCGAGGCGGCCGTGCCCGGGTGGACCTCGATCCAGTCGGGGCCCGTGGCCACGCGCACGCCCAACCGCCGGAGGTTCTCGGCGCAGGCCTCCAGGCGGTCGCACTCCTTCACCCGGGTGTTGGCCACGTCCTCGATGCGGACGGGTCCGGAGGCGAAGGGGGCGATCGCCGCGAGGGTCGGCATGGTGTCGGAGATGTCCCGCATGGTGACGGTGAGGCCGCGCAGTGCGCCGGTCCCCCGGACCGTGGTGGCGTCGGCGCCGACGGTCACCTCCGCGCCCATCCGCCGCAGGACGTCCACGAAGGCGAGGTCGCCCTGGAGCGCGTGCGTGCCGAGGCCGGGCACCGTGACCGCGGCGCCGGGGGTGATCGCGGCGGCCGCGAAGAAGTAGCTCGCCGTGGACGCGTCCGGTTCGATCGCGTAGGTCGTGGCGCGGTAGCCGCCCGGCGGCACCACGAAGACGTCGCCCTCCCGGGTCACCTCCACCCCGAACGCCCGCATCATCGCGATGGTGATCTCGACGTACGGCACCGAGACCAGGTCCGTGACGCGGATCCGCAGGCCCCGGCGGGTGAGGGGGCCGAGCAGCAGGAGCGCGGTGAGGTACTGGGAGGACTGGCCGGCGTCCAGGGTCACCTCGCCGCCGTCGACCCCGGCCGCCCGCACGGTCAGGGGGTGGTGGCCCTCCGCCTCCTCGTGCCGCAGGTCCACGCCCAGGTCGCGCAGGGCCCTGCTCAGGGGGGCCAGGGGGCGCCGGCGCATCTGCGGGGACGCGTCGAAGCGGTACGTGCCGTGGCCGGCGGCGGCGAGGGTGGGCAGGAAGCGGGCGGTCGTCGCGCCGTCCCGGCAGTACACGTCCGCCTCGGCGACCGCGGGTCCCTGCGGGCGGCCGTCCACCTGCCAGGCGTCGGGGCTGCGGCCGACCCGGTAGCCGAGCCGCACCAGGCCCTCGGCGAAGCCCTCGGTGTCGTCCGACCGGAGCGGGCGGACCAGGGTGGTCACCCCGTCGGCCGCGGCGGCCAGGAAGAGGGCGCGGGCGGTGATGGACTTCGAGCCGGGCAGGGCGAGGGACCGCGGGGCGGACGTGTCGACGGGCATACCCCTCATGATCGCCCCGCACCGGACTCCGACGCCGGAACGTCCACGAACTGGACCCGCCCCGCGCGTCCCGACTCACCCGGACCTGTCGATGCCGAACGGAACCGCCCTCACCGCCCCACCCGCCGCCACCGGTCGTCCGGCAGCGGTGCCCTGCGGTCCGTCTGCACCTGGAGTTCGTCGTACGAGTCCGCCGCCGTGCCGTGCCACACCTCGTCGTGGGCCGCCAGGGCCCCGCGCAGGCCGGCGCCCGCCGTCCCGCGGCGGCGGACGTGGCGGGCCAGCAGGGTGAGGAGGGCCAGGGTCACGGTGAGACCTGCGAGCACGGTCAGGAGCGGCAGCAGCTGGCTCATGCACCGACCCTACGACGGGCGCGCGGCCGCCCCAACGGGTCGGCTCATCCGTCCCGTTGGCCCCTGCCCCACCAACTTCCGGAAATCGGGCCGCAGCCGGGAACCCCGTCCCGCCCCCGCTCGTCCAATGCGCAAGCTGCCGGAGAGTCACCGCGGTACGGCGTCGGCCTCGCTGCTGGCTGCGAACGCTGACCAACCCTCTCCTCCGTACTGCGGCCGGCAGCACACGCCGCCATCGGCGCGCCCCCCTCCACAGCGCCGATGGCGGCGCCCTCGCCCCCGCGAGCCCTTCGCCGCGTTACTGTGCACTCCCTTGACTGGCAGAAACTTCCCGGTTATTGGTGACTTCTCGGAAGTTTCCTTCAGCGGATCACCTCCGGAAGGAGCGCACGTGCCCTCCAGACGTACCGTCCTCGCCGCGACAGCGGGCGTCACCACCGCCCTCGCCGTCGGCGGGACCGCGCACGCGGACGACAAGAAGGACGCCAAGAAGCACGACCGGAAGCTCGACCAGAAGCTCCGCTCCCTCATCTCCCGCATGACCCTGGAGGAGAAGGTCGGCCAGCTCTTCGTGATGCGGGTCTACGGCCACTCCGCCACCGCCCCCGACCAGGCCGACATCGACGCCAACCTCAAGGAGATCGGCGTCCGTACGGCCGCCGAGATGATCGCGAAGTACCGGGTCGGCGGGATCATCTACTTCACCTGGGCGCACAACACCCGTGACCCGCACCAGATCGCCGACCTCTCCAACGGCATCCAGAGGGCCTCGCTCCAGCAGCCCCGCGGTCTGCCCGTCCTCGTCTCCACCGACCAGGAGCACGGCATCGTCTGCCGGGTCGGCGCGCCGGCCACCCTGTTCCCCGGCGCGATGGCCGTCGGCGCCGGCGCGTCACGCGCCGACGCCCGCACCCTCGGCCGGATCGCCGGGCAGGAGCTGCGGGCGATCGGCGTCCGGCAGAACTACTCCCCGGTCGCCGACGTCAACGTCAACCCGGCCAACCCGGTCATCGGCGTCCGCTCCTTCGGCTCCGAGGCGCAGCAGGTCGCCCGTCTCGTCGCCGCCGAGGTCTCCGGGTACCAGGGGTCCGGGGTCGCCGCGACCGCCAAGCACTTCCCGGGACACGGCGACACCGCCGTCGACAGCCACTACGGCTTCCCGGTCATCACCCACAGCCGGGAGCTGTGGGAGAAGCTCGACGCCGTGCCCTTCCGGGCCGCGATCCGCGCCGGCATCGACTCGATCATGACCGCGCACATCCAGTTCCCGGCCCTCGACGACTCCGGCGACCCGGCCACCCTCTCCCACCCGATCCTCACCGGCATCCTGCGCGGCGAACTCGGCTACGACGGAGTGGTCGTGACCGACTCCCTCGGCATGGAGGGCGTGCGCACCAAGTACGGCGACGACCGCGTCCCCGTCCTCGCCCTCAAGGCCGGTGTCGACCAGCTCCTCAACCCGCCCTCCCTGGACGTGGCGTGGAACGCGGTCCTGACGGCCGTACGGGAGGGAGAGCTCACCGAGGCGCGGCTCGACGAGTCGATCCTGCGGATCCTGCGCCTCAAGGCCCGGCTGGGGCTGTTCGAGGAGCCGTACGTCAGTCAGGCCGGTGTCTCGCGGACCGTGGGCACCCGGGCCCACCTCGCCGCGGCCGACCGGATCGCCGAGCGCACCACGACCCTGCTGGTCAACGAGCAGCGGCTGCTGCCCCTGTCCCGCCGCGTCCACCGCAAGCTGCTGGTGCTGGGCGCCGACCCGGCCTCCCCGTCCGGCACGACGGGCCCGCCCACCGGTGTCCTCGCCGCCGCCCTGACCGGGCTCGGGTTCACGGCGACCGCCCTGTCGACCGGTACGGCCCCCTCGGCGGCCGTCGTCGCCCAGGCGCTGGCGGCGGCACGGGACGCGGACGCGGTGATCGTCGGGACGTACAACATCACGGCCGCCCAGCAGACACTCGTCGAGCAGCTGGTGGCGCTGGGGAAGCCGGTGGTGGCGATCGCGATCCGCAATCCCTACGACGTGGCCCGACTGCCGGACGTGCCGGCGTACTTGGCGACCTACTCCTGGACCGACGTCGAACTGCGGGCGGCCGCCCGGGTGATCGCCGGGAAGGCGGCGCCGCGCGGGAGGCTGCCGGTGCCGGTGCAGCGCGCCGACGATCCGGCGCGGGTGCTGTACCCGGTCGGGTACGGGCTGTCGTACGGCCGGTAGCGCGCCGGACGTAGTTCCCGTACGACTCACAACCCGCACAACACCCCCGAAAGGCGCAAAGGACCCCACATGTCTGGCGTGGCCCCGCCGCGACGGTCACGCTGGACGGCGGGGGTAGTCCGGGGGGATCGCGATGCGTGAGAAGTGTTCCGCGGGGGTGGTGTGCGTACTGACGGCACTGCTCGCCGCCCTGCTGACGGGGTGTACGCAGTCGGCGGCCGGCGGGGAGTCCGGCGAGGGGCCCCGGGCCACGGTCCCGGTCTCGCCGTCCACCGGCCGGGCCTCCGGATTCGGCGCGGTGTTCCTCGCGGTCGACGAGTGCAGCTCCTTCGGCAAGGCCAGCTTCACCGAGGTGCCCTGCACCAGCGAGCGGGCGGCGGCCCGGGTCGTGGCCCGGCACGACGGCACCACGGCCGACGGACCACCGTGCCCGGCGACCACCGACTTCGTGCTGCACATCAGTGCGCAGAGCCAGATCTCCGACGAGGACGGCGACGGGGCGGTGCCCCAGGGGTACGCCTGCATGCGCAACCTGGAGCCGCCGCATCCCGGTGACCCCGGGGGCGGGGGCGGGCCCCGGACCATCGTCGGGGACTGTGTGTACG
Organism: Streptomyces sp. LS-MS-L19; assembly: GCF_058382285.1. Taxonomy (NCBI): domain Bacteria; kingdom Bacillati; phylum Actinomycetota; class Actinomycetes; order Kitasatosporales; family Streptomycetaceae; genus Streptomyces; species Streptomyces sp. LS-MS-L19. The sequence goes on from NZ_JBYCLL010000001.1 coordinate 3,597,567, forward strand.
GCTCGGGCGGCGGGCAGGTCCGCGAGACCCCGTGCGACGGCAAGGGGGCGAGGAAGCCGCAGTACCAGGTGATGAAGGCGGTCGCCGAGCGCGCGCAGTGCCCGCTGTCGACGGCCCTGTACGTGCAGCTCGGCGGACCGCAACCGGTGGGCTGCGCCCGACCGTTGTGAAACCGGCCGGGCGCGGCGGGTGGACTACGGACGCAGGGCGGGCTCCCGCTCCACGTCCCGTACGTCCAGCTTCCGGTCGAACTTCGCGAGCGGCTTCGCCTCGGTCACGGCCGTGGCGGAGACGCCCGCCCAGTCGAGGATCCGTGCGGTGGCGAAGGCCTTCTGGTCGGCGACCAGACCGGCCACGTTCGCCCCGTGGTTCATGCCGGGCGCGGTGAACACGTACGCGTCCTTCGCCCCCTTGTCGACGCGGAACCGCTCCGCGCCCCACGGGTCGTTCTGGCCGTAGACGTACAGCATGTGCCGGGCGTTGTGCCGCACCCAGTTGTCCACGTCCCGCATGGCGTACGGCTGGAACTTCGTCGGGATGTCCCGGGGGACGAAGCTGCGCGGCGGCTGGTAGCCGTAGCGGACGTACTTCTTCTCGATGTGCGGGAACTTGATCGTCGGCGCGCCGAGCTGGGTGGCCGCCTGGTAGTAGTACGGCGTGTACGGCTCCAGGCCCTGGTCGGTGTAGAAGGAGAACCCGGAGATCGTGTCGATCGAGGTCCAGATCTGGTCGTCGGTCGCGGTCTTCGCGTCCGGCGGGATCAACGTGTCGTCACCGCAGTTGGCCAGCAGGTTGTACTGCCAGAAGCCCCAGACGTAGTCGAGTACGACCGCCTCGTAGGCCTTGTCCAGGCTGCCGACGGTGGTGAAGGTGAAGCCCTCCGCCGCCGCGTACCCGGCGTACTTCTTCTCCAGGGACTCGCGCCGGACCAGGGCCTCGCGCTGCACCGCGTTCAGCCGGTCGCGGCACTCCTCGGTGCCGACCTTCTGGAAGAACCGGTCGTAGGCCGAGTCCTCGTTGTTCACCACGTCGTTGGGGGCGACGTACGCGACGACGCCGTCCATGTCGCGCGGGTAGAAGCGCTCGTAGTACGTGGCGGTCATGCCGCCCTTGGAGCCGCCGGTGGAGATCCAGTTCTTGGAGTAGATCTTCTTCAGCGCCTTGAAGATCCGGTGCTGGTCGCTGGCGGCCTGCCAGATGTCCAGCTTGGACCAGTCGGCCGGGTCGGGCCGGGAGGGCGTGAAGAAGCGGTACTCCATGGAGACCTGGTTGCCGTCCACGATCTGGGTCGGCTCACTGCGGCGCGGTGTGGTGGAGACGTTGTAGCCGCCGGTGAAGAAGACCGTCGGCCGGCTCACGTCCTTGTGCAGCACGGTGATCCGCTGCTGGAACGTGCCCTTGGACGGGTGCCGGTGGTCGACCGGCTGGGTGTAGTTCAGGACGAAGAAGCGGTAACCGGTGTACGGCTTCTCCTCGATCAGGCTCATCCCCGGGACGGCGAGGAGCTGATCCTTGATGTCGGTGGTGGCACCGGTGCCTTTGGCCTCCGGCTCGGCGGCGGTGGCCGCGCCCGCCGTGCCGACCGTGCCTATGAGCACGACCAGCGTGAGAAGCCATCTGAGCGCCTTGCGCATGCACCCTCCCCTGTGAGTACAGATGTGCGCCGGACGCTAGCGGCGCAACTGACCCGAGCACCAGGGGAGATGACACCTCGATGGGGAAAACCCTGTGAGAAATCTGTGCGTCAGAGCCGGATGAAGCCCTCGGTGTCGTACGTGCCCCGCCCTACCGCGGCCTTGATCCACACCTTGCGCTGCCCGGCGTGCACCCTGACCGGTCCTGCCCGGTACTTGTACCGGCCGACGTCCTCGACCGGCTGGAGTGCGTAGGCCCGCAGGTAGATCCGCATGTGCTGCCGTACGCCGGGGCGCTTGGGCAGGGTGATCGCGCAGACGTAACCGCCCCGCTTGTACACCTCGACGGTGCCCGTGGAGAACGGGAACGTCCGCACCTTGCGCCCTGCGCACGACGAGTCCGCCGCCTGCGCCTGCCCCGGCACGGCGACCCCGAGGACACCGGCCGCCACCGTCACGGCCAGCCCCACCGCCAGCCGCCGTATCGCTCCACTCTTCACTGCCGTCCCTCCCGCAGCTTTCGGGCGTACAGGTGTACGGACGCACGACATGTGTCGGACGGTTGCACGACCGTCAGCGAGACACCTCGACCGGCTCCCCTACGAACGTCCGCCACAGCTCGGCGTACCTGCCGTCCAGCGCGAGCAGTTCGTCGTGGGTGCCGTCCTCGACCACACGGCCGTGGTCCATGACCACGACCCGGTCGGCGCGGGCCGCCGTGGTGAGGCGGTGCGCCACCACAAGGGTCGTACGACGGCCCGCGAGACGGTCGGTGGCCTGGTTGACCTGGGCCTCGGTGGCGAGGTCCAGGGCTGCCGTGGCCTCGTCCAGGAGGAGGATGTCGGGGTCGACCAGCTCCGCGCGGGCCAGGGCGATCAGCTGGCGCTGGCCCGCCGAGAGGTTGCGGCCCCGCTCGGCGACCTCGTGGAGGTAGCCGCCCTCCAGCGTGGCGATCATCTCGTGGGCGCCGACCGCGCGGGCCGCCGCCTCCACCTCGGCGTCGGTGGCGTCCGGGCGGCCGTAGGCGATGGCGTCCCGGATCGTGCCCTGGAAGAGGTACGCCTCCTGCGGGACCACGCCCAGGCGGTGGCGGTAGGAGGTGAGGTCGAGGGAGCGCAGGTCGGTGCCGTCGACCGTGACCTGTCCGCCCGTCGGGTCGTAGAACCGGGCCACCAGCTTCACCAGCGTGGACTTGCCCGCGCCCGTCTCGCCCACGAAGGCGACCGTCTGACCCGCGGGGATCTTCAAGTCGATCCCGCCCAGGGCCTCTTCGTCGTCCCCATAGGCGAAGTGCACGTTCTCGAAGGCCACTTCGCCACGCAGCGAGAGGACCTCCAGGGGCTCCTCGGCGGCCTTCGTGGACGTCGGCTCCCGGAGCAGCTCCTGGATGCGGCCCAGGGAGACGGTGGCCTGCTGGTAGCCGTCGAAGACCTGGGAGAGCTGCTGGACCGGGGCGAAGAACAGGTCGATGTAGAGGAGGTAGGCGACCAGCGCGCCGGTCGTCAGGGTCGCCGCGTCCACCCGTCCCGCGCCCGCGATCAGCACGGCCGCGGCGGCGACGGAGGACAGCAGCTGGACGAACGGGAAGTAGATCGAGATCAGCCACTGGCCCCGGATGCGGGCCGTGCGGTAGCTGTCGCTGCGCTCGGCGAACCGGGCCGCGCCGTCCCGCTCCCGGCGGAACGCCTGCACGATCCTGAGCCCGGACACCGACTCCTGGAGGTCGGCGTTGACCACCGAGACGCGCTCACGGGCGAGTTCGTACGCCTTCACGCTCGCCTTGCGGAAGAAGTAGGTGGCAACGATCAACGGTGGCAGGGTCGCGAAGACGACCAGTGCCAGCTGGACGTCGATCACCAGCAGGGCGACCATGATGCCGAAGAAGGTGACCACCGAGACGAACGCGGTGACGAGGCCGGTCTGGAGGAAGGTCGACAGGGCGTCGACGTCCGTCGTCATCCTCGTCATGATCCGGCCCGTCAACTCCCGCTCGTAGTAGTCGAGTCCGAGCCGCTGGAGCTGGGCGAAGATCTTCAGGCGCAGGGCGTACAGGACGCGCTCACCGGTGCGTCCGGTCATCCGGGTCTCGCCGATCTGCGCGGCCCACTGGACGAGCACCGAGAGCAGGGCGAGCAGGGTCGCCGTCCAGACCGCTGCCATGGCCATCCGGGAGACACCGTCGTCGATGCCGTGCCGGATCATCACCGGCAGCAGCAGGCCCATGCCCGCGTCCACCGCGACCAGGCCCAGGCTGATCAGCAGCGGGCGTCCGAAGCCGCGCAGCAGCCGACGCAGACCGTACGACTGCTCGGACGTGACCGCGCGGGCCTCGTCGATGTCCGGGGTGTCCGTGGCCGGGGGCAACGCCTCGACCTGGGCGAGGAGTTCGGGCGTGGCCGGGGTGCCGGCCAGGGCTGTGTCCTTGGGCTCCCGGTCACCGGTCCACAGCCGGGGCGTCACTCCGCGCTCGGCGTCGAACTCGGCGTCCAGCTCGTCGCGTACGGAGGTGTCCTCCTGGACGGCGACCGGCTGGGCGTGGCCCGGGGAGACCCCGCCGAGGCCGTCGGGGTCGGTGAGGAGGCGGCGGTAGAGGGCGGAGCGCCGCTCCAGCTCCTCGTGGGTGCCGACGTCGGCGAGGCGGCCGTCGTCCAGGACGGCGATGCGGTCGGCGAGGTTCAGGGTGGAGCGGCGGTGGGCGATGAGGAGGGTGGTGCGGCCCTCCATGACCTGCTTGAGGGCCTCGTGGATCTCGTGCTCGACCTGGGCGTCCACGGCGGAGGTGGCGTCGTCGAGGACGAGCAGCCGGGGGTCGGTGAGGATCGCCCGGGCGAGCGCGACGCGCTGGCGCTGGCCGCCGGAGAGGGTGAGGCCGTGCTCGCCGACCGTGGTGTCGTAGCCCTCGGGGAGCTCGGTGATGAAACGGTCCGCCTGGGCGGCGCGGGCGGCCTTCTCGATCTCCTCCTGGGTCGCGTCGGGACGGCCGTAGGCGATGTTGTTGCGGACGGTGTCCGAGAACAGGAAGGAGTCCTCGGGGACCAGGCCGATCGCGGCCCGCAGGGAGTCCAGGGTGAGCTCGCGGACGTCGTGGCCGCCGACGAGGACGGCGCCGTGGGTGACGTCGTAGAAGCGCGGGAGCAGGAGGGAGACCGTGGACTTGCCCGAGCCGGACGAGCCGACGACCGCGAGGGTCTCGCCGGGGCGGATCTCGAAGGAGAGGCCGTCGAGGACCTTGCGGCCGTCCTCGTACCCGAAGGAGACGTCGTCGAACTCGACGGTGGCCGGTGCGTCGGCGGGGAGCTCCTTGGCGCCGTCCTTCAGGTACGGCTCGGTGTCGATCAGCTCCAGGACGCGCTCGGTGCCCGCGCGGGCCTGCTGGCCGACCGTGAGGACCATCGCGAGCATGCGGACCGGGCCGACGAGCTGGGCGAGGTAGGTGGAGAAGGCGACGAAGGTGCCGAGCGTGATGTGGCCGCGGACGGCGAGCCAGCCGCCGAGCGCGAGCATCGCGACCTGGCCGAGGGCGGGGACGGCCTGGAGGGTCGGGGTGTACTTCGAGTTGAAGCGGATGGTGCGCAGCCGCCCGGCGAAGAGCCGCCGGCCGACTTCCCTCAGCTTCCCGGTCTCCTGGTCCTCCTGCCCGAAGCCCTTCACCACGCGGACGCCGCTGACGGCGCCGTCGACCACGCCCGCCACGGCGGCGGCCTGGGCCTGGGCGTACCAGGTGGCGGGGTGCAGCTTGGAGCGGGAGCGCTTGGCGATCAGATACAGGGCCGGGGCGACCGCCAGGGCGACCAGGGTGAGCGGGATGGACAGCCAGGCCATCACGACCAGGGAGATCACGAAGAGCGCGAAGTTGCCGATCGTCATCGGCAGCATGAACAGCAGGCCCTGGATCAGCTGGAGGTCGCTGGTGGCCCGGCCGACGACCTGGCCCGTGGACAGCTCGTCCTGGCGGCGGCCGTCGAGCCGGGTGATGGTGCCGAACATCTCCGTGCGCAGGTCGTGCTGCACGTCCAGGGCGAGACGCCCGCCGTAGTAGCGGCGGACGTAGGCGAGGACGTAGACGAGGACGGCGGCGGCGATCAGGGCACCGGCCCAGGGGGCCATGTCCCGGGTGTGGTCGCCGATGACGTCGTCGATGATCACCTTGGTGATCAGGGGGACGACCGCCATGACGGCCATGCCGCCGAGGGAGGAGCCGAGGGCGAGGACGACGTCCTTCGGGTACCGCCAGGCGTACCCGGCCAGTCGTCGTGCCCAGCCCCGTTGCGGTTCCACGCGGTGTCCTCCGTCGTCCAGCAGTCCTGATCTACCGGAAGACACCAACGCGGGCGGGGGCGGATTTCATCCCTCCGCAACAAAGCGAGAGATCCTTCGGATCACGGCCGGGGCCCGGTCGCCCTCCTGGCGTTCGCCTCGGCGCGCGCGAGACGTCCGCGGGCGTTCGACGCCTGGGGGCTGTCCGCGCCGAAGACCCGCACAATGCCGTTCAGGGAGGAGCGGCAGACATGGACGTCGTTCTCGGGGTCCAGCTCCGGTACCACCCTGGGCCTCGCCCGTTCGGCCTCCCGGAGCCGCGCCCGCAGCGCGGCCTGCTCCCGCCGGCGCCGAGCCGCCTCTGCCCGCGCGTGCTCCCGCCGCTCCCTGAGCTCCGCACGGATCGCCGTCCGCTCCCTCTCGGCCTCCTCCCGCTCCGCACGCCAGGCCCTCAGACGCTCCCGTCGCGCCGCCTCCCGGTCGTACGGCGGCTGTGCGGCCTCCGGGGGCGGCGCGGTGGGCGTCCTCCCACGTCGGTCCGTCGTCGCGAGCTTCTCCGCGAGCCACGGACCGGGATGGTCCAGCGCGGCGTACACGTCCAGCACTCCGCGCGACCGCGGCCAGGCCTGTTGGACGGCATACCGCGCCACCGCCGTACCGTCGCCGTGCAGCGCCCTGGCCGCCAGAAGAGCACCGCTGATGACCTTTGTGACCCTCACGACGTCCACCCCCTTCGAATCGCCGCCCCGACTGGGCAGTACCCGCTGACGTGGTCGGCGAATGTCTCAGGCGCGCACTCGTAGGTAATAGAAACGGGTCGTCTGCACCGCGTTCTGGTTGTCGTCGCTGACCAGCAGGACCTTCAGGCGGTCCTTGGTCCGGCCCGTGATCACCATGCCCTCGATGTTGTCCAGGAGGGGGTTCGGCTGGGGCTGCTTCGCCGTGGCGCCGAGGGTCGGGCAGGTGGCGATGTCCGTGAGCAGGGTTTTCCTGATCAGGCGTACGCCGTCCTGGCCGGTGAGGTACTCGGTGTCCGCCGTGTTCGTGGCGTGGCGGGGGTCGGCCAGATAGAGGCGGACCGTGTTGCCGACGCCCGAGGTGAAGCCGCGCTCCAGGACCAGGAGGCGGCCGTCGGGGAGGGCCTGGACCTCGGGCACGCCGAGGAAGGCGGCGTCGGTGCGGTAGGCGTACTGCTGCGCGGGCTTCCAGGTCCTTCCGTGCCGCGTCCAGGTCTGGAAGCGGACGATGCCGGCCGTGTCGCCGGAGAGGGCGTACTCCATGGCGGCGAGCAGGGTGCGGCCGCCGTTCAGGAGGGCCAGGCCCTCGAAGGTCTGGTTGGCGGTGGCGCGGCCCGCCGGGGCGACCTGGAGGGCGGCCGGGACGGGCAGCCGGTCGAGGATCTTCCCGTCGGGGCTGTAGCGGCGGATCGACGGCTCGGTCTCGGAGGTGACCAGCCGGGTGCCGTCCTTGTCGATCACCAGCCCTTCGGAGTCCAGCGCGGCGCCGTTCTCGTCGGCGAGCGGGACGACCTTCTTCGGTGCGAGGGTCCTCGCGTCCAGGTCGAAGAGGGCGGAACGGTCGGAGAGGGCGGCGAGGGAGCCGTCCCGGTCCAGCGCGAGTGCGGAGAAGTTGCCGACGAAGGTGCCGTCGTACGTCGTCTTGTCGAGCGCGTCGGAGAAACGGTCGAGGGAGACGGACGGGGAACAGGCGTGGCTCACCGGGGCGGCGGCCTGCGCCGGCCCGGCGAGGGTCAGACAGGCCGCCGCCGTGAGGGCAGCGGTGGTGGTCGCGAGTACGGTTCTCAGCTGCATGGGCGTCACGCTAGGACGGGTTCGTGACGCGTGGGAGGCCGTGTCGTGAAGGGCCCGCTCGTCATGTCCGGATCCGCCGCGGTTCGGGGCCGGTCGCTGTCCGCGAACAGATCGGCGGCACCTCCGAGGCCGGAGGCGCCGCCGCTGCATGGGCGTCACCGTAGGGCGGGTCGGTGACGCCCGGGAGTCCGGCAGGCGTCAGCTTGCCGCGAGGTCCTTGTGGATGACCTTGGCGACGCCCTGGATCGTGGTGATGCCGTAGTTCATGGTGCTGTTGCCGTGCGTGAGCACCGTGATCATGTAGTCGTGGCCGCCGCCGGTGAAGGTGCCGACGCTGTGCACCCGCCAGCCGTGCGTGGAGCGTTGCAGCCAGCCGTTCTTGACGTGCCAGGAGACCCCGGACGGGCGGCCGTACGGCGTCCCCCAGCGCTGCGACGAGATGACCTGCCCCATCAGCTTCAGGATGTAGGCGCGGGAGTTGTCGCTCAGGACGGAGTTCTTCGCGGTGACCAGCTTGAGCAGCTTCTGCTCGTCGGTGACGGTGATCTGGGTCAGGCCCCAGTAGCCGTTGGCGCCGGGCTTGGTCTGGGTCATCCCGGCCGCGGAGAGAAAGCCCTTGATCTTGGTCAGACCGAGCTGCCGCCAGAGCTTGCTGGTCGCGTCGTTGTCCGACTTGGTGATCATCGCCTTGGCGAGGGTGACCTCGCGGTCGGTCAGATACCGGTTGTGCTTCTTCGCGTCCCACAGCAGCGTGGCGAGCACGGTCACCTTGACCACGCTCGCGGAGTCGTAGGCGGTGGAGGAGCGCAGGGTGCAGGTGGTCTTGGTCGTACGGTCGTAGAGGCCGACGGCGATCGTGCCCGAGCGGTTGGAGACGGCGGACGTGATGTCCCGCTTGAGCTTGTCGGCGAGGCCCGCCCTGGCGGACGTGCAGCTGACGGTCGGTGTCGCCGCGGCGGCCGGAGTGGCGGCGGCGACGCAGGCGGCCAGCGCACCGGCCGCGATCCATTTCGTGTGTCTGAATATCCCCCGTGTCATGCCCAGTTGACTCTCGGGCACGGGGAAACGGTTGTACGCATGGGGAATGGTTGTGCGAGTCGTTACCTGGCCCGTTGCGAATTCACAGGATGGCGCCAGGTACGTCACAGCTCCCGCCCAAGCCGTCTCCGCACGATGCCGGGGTGACATCTGCCACCGATCCCCACCCCCGCCCTGCGCCCGTGTCCGCCGACTGGGCGCCGCCGGCCCCGCCCGCCCCGGCGCCCCCGGACAGGGCCCCGCGCTGGTCGCTGCCCGCGCTGCTCGCGATCCTGGCCCTGGCCGGCGTCCTGTACGGCTGGAACCTGAGCGGCAGCAGCCTCAACAGCTTCTACAGCGCCGCGGTCTACAGCGGTACGCAGAGCTGGAAGGCCTGGTTCTTCGGGTCGCTGGACGCGGGTAACTTCCTCACCGTCGACAAGCCGCCGTTCGCACTGATGATCATGGGCCTGTCCTGCCGGGTTTTCGGCTTCGGCACCTGGCAGATGATGGCGCCCGAGATCGCGGCCGCCCTCGGCACGATCTGGATCCTGCACAGCTCCGTGAAGCGGGCCTTCGGACATGTGGCGGCGACCATCGCCGCGCTCGTCCTCGCGCTCACCCCGATCACCGTCGCGATCAACCGGGACAACAACCCCGACACGATCCTGGTGTTGCTGATGGTCGGCGGCGCGGCCCTCGCCCTGCGCGCGGTCCGCACCGACCGGCTGCTCCCGCTGATCGGCTCCGCCGTCCTGTTCGGCCTCGCCTTCAACACCAAGATGCTCCAGGGCTACATCGCCCTGCCGGCCGTCTTCGCGGTGTACGTGTACGCCTCGAAGCTCGGCTGGAAGAAGAAGGTCGTCAACCTGGGCCTCGCCGCGGTGGCGTTGGCGGTCTCCAGCTTCTGGTGGGCGACGGCGGTCTCACTCGTACCGGCCGACGACCGCCCCTACATCGGCGGTTCGACCGACGGCTCCGCCTGGAACCTGATCATGGGCTACAACGGCCTGGGCCGCGTCCTCGGCGGCGAGGGCAACGGCGGGGGCGGAGGCGGTGGTGGCGGCACCTTCGCCGGCACCGCGGGCATCGGCCGGATGTTCAACGAGGTCCTCGGCGGCCAGATCTCCTGGCTGATCCCCTTCGCCTTCCTCGCGCTCGTCGCGGGCCTGGTGCGGTGCGGCCGCGCCCCGCGCACCGACCTGACCCGGGCCGCGCTCGTCCTGTGGGGCGGCTGGCTGGTGCTGCACTACCTGACCTTCGCGATGGCCGAGGGCACCATGCACCCGTACTACACGACCGCGCTCGCCCCCGGCATCGCGGCGCTGTGCGGTGGCGGCGGGGTGCTGCTGTGGCGCGCCTTCCGCAGCGGTGACGCCCGCTGGTCCTGGGTCCTGCCGGCCGGTCTCGCGGTCACCGGCGTCTGGGCGATCGTGCTGCTGCGCCGGGCGACCGACTGGAACACCTGGCTGTGGCCGGTCGTCGCTGTCCTGACGGTCCTGGCGATCGCGGGCCTGTTGGTCTTCCGTACGGCGGCCTCGGGGACGAAGGCGCGGCTGCTGGCCGTGTCCGTCATCGCGGCGATCGTGGCGGCCCTCGCCGGTCCGACGGCGTACGCGGCCTCACCGGCCTTCTCCACCGCCACGGGCGGTATGGGCGGCACCAACCCGACGGCGGGGCCGTCGACGGGTGGCGGCATGGGTGGTCCCGGCGGCGGTGGCGGCCGGGGCGGCTTCGGCGGCAACGGCGGCGGGCCGGGCGGTACGCAGCAGGGCGGCCGGGCGGGCGGGGAGTTCCCCGACGGCGGTGGCGGCACCGGCCGGATGCAGCCCGGTGGGGGCAGCGGTGAGCTGCCGCAGGGCGGCAACGGCTTCCCCGGCGGCGAACTGCCGGGCGGCCAGAACGGCGGTACGGAGAACGGCGGTACGGCTCCCGGCGGCACCGGCAACGCGGCGGCCCGCCTCGGCGGCGGTGGCGGCATGGGCGGCAGTGTCGACAGCGCGCTGGTCTCGTACCTGGAGAAGCACCAGGACGGCGCCAAGTGGCTGCTCGCGGTGTCCAACTCGCAGAGCGCGGGCCAGCTGATCCTCAGCACCCACAAGCCGGTCATCTCCATGTGGGGCTTCACCGGCACCGACCAGGCCATGACCCTGGCCAGGCTCAAGGAGCTGGTGAAGAAGGGCGAGTTGCACTACATCCAGCTGGGCGGCGGTGGCATGGGCGGCAACAGCAGCCTCAGCCAGGAGATCACCAGCTGGGTGCAGAAGAACGGCACGGCGGTGAAGGAGAGCGACTACAGCACGAGCAGTTCCTCTTCGAGCACCACCTCGACGGTCTACCGCCTGGACCCCTCCGACGTCGGCTGACCACCACGCGGGCGGTCACGCTCGACGGTGTCCCGCGCCCCTTTCGGAAAGGGGCGCGGGACATCGTCGTACAGCCGACCGGCACCGGTGAAGAACATCAGCCCTCCCTACAACCCTTCGACTCCACCGGAAGTCTCTTGATCGCCGACTGCCCCTGCCAGCCGTCCAGGAGACACCCCCCTTGCGCAGCAACCCCACTACCCTGTCCACCGCCCTGGCCGCCCTCCTCGTGGCGGGCCTCACCCCGCTCGTCCTGTCCGCCCCGGCGTCCGCGGCCACCGCCAAGTACCACGACGACTTCAACGGCGACGGCTACCGCGACCTGGTGACAGCCGCCCCCTCCGCGACCGTGGGCGGGCAGACGGGTGCCGGGGCCGTGGTCGTCGCCTACGGCTCGAAGTCCGGCATCAGCGCGACCCGCCGCACGGTCGTCACCCAGAACACCAGCGGCATCCCCGGTACCGCGGAGCGTGGCGACCGCTTCGGCGCCGCGCTCGCCTCCGGCGACCTGAACAACGACGGATACGCCGACCTCGTGGTCTCGGCGCCCGGCGAGGACCTCGGCTCCGACGCGGACGGCGGTACCGTGATCATTGTCTGGGGCAGCCCCTCGGGCCTGTCCGGCGGCCGTACCGCGGCCGACCCCGCCCCAACGGCCCACGACCGGTTCGGCCAGTCCCTCGCCGTCGGCGACTTCAGCGGCGACGGCAAGCCCGACCTCACCGTGGGCAGCACGGGCGCGGACCTCTGGGTCAGCAAGGGCGGCTTCACCAAGACGTCCGGCGCCGCGTCGAAGTACAAGGTCACGGCGCCGATCCGGGCGGGCCGCGGCGCCACGTCCCTGGCCTCCGGCGACCTGAACGGGGACGGCACCGACGACCTCGTCGTCAGCGGCGCCTACCTCGACGACCGAACGGCGTACTACGCCACGATGGTGTTCCAGGGCTCTGCCTCGGGCCTCGCCCACCGGACCGTACTGGCGGAGGACAGCGAGACCGCGGCCGTCGGCGACCTCAACGGCGACGGCTACGACGACGTGCTCACCGGAGAGTACGAAGGCGCCGGCAACCTCGGCGGCTCCGTCAGCACCCACCTCGGTGGCGCCACGGGCGTCGACCCCGAGCCGGGCCTGACGATCGACCAGGACACATCGGGCGTCCCCGGCGCGGACGAGACGAACGACGGCTTCGGCTGGGCCCTCTCCCTCGGTGACGTGAACGGCGACGGGTACGCCGACGCGGCCGTGTCGGCGCACTACGAGAAGATCGGCTCGGCAGACCTCACCGGCGCCGTCACGCTGCTGCGCGGCTCGTCCTCCGGACTGACCCCCTCGGGCGCCCGGTCCTTCAGCCAGGACACCGACGGCGTGCCCGGCGGGAACGAGACGAACGACCACTTCGGTGCGGCGGTGCACCTCGCCGACCTCAACGGCGACGGTCACGCGGACCTGTCCGTGAGCGCCGACGGTGAGAACGGCGGGGACGGCGCCGTGTGGCACCTGCGCGGCGCCGCCACCGGCCTGACCACGACGAGCGCGGTCACCTTCGGCCCGTCGTCCCTGGGCGTATCGACATCCGGCTCCCCGCGACTGGGCGCGGTCCTGCTCCCCTGAGACTTCGCCGGTATTCCCCCGGAGCCCGCGGGCTCCGGGGGCCGTTTCGTGTACAACTCGCGTAGACACGGCCCGATTTGCCGTTTCGCGACACTCAATGGACACGCGCCATCCATTTACAGCGCCGCATGCACATGTCACGCTCCCATCTGCCGCCTCCATTCAACCCGCGTAGATGGGACCCCCTTTATGCTGGCGACACACCTCCGCAGCTGGAAGTCGGTGGCGCTCACCACCGCCGCCGTGCTGGTCGGGCTCGCCGCCCCGGTCGTGACCACGACCCCGGCCGCCGCCACGACGACCGCGTACGACTCGACGTACTACAAGAACGCGATCGGCAAGACGGGGACGAGCCTCAAGTCGTCCCTGCACACGATCGTCAGCGCCAACGTCACGAAGATCTCGTACTCCGCGGTCTGGGACGCCCTCAAGGTCACCGACCAGGACCCGAACAACAGCAACAACGTGATCCTGCTGTACAGCGGTGTCTCGCGCGCCAAGTCCCTCAACGGCGGCGACGTCGGCGACTGGAACCGCGAGCACGTGTGGGCCAAGTCCCACGGCGACTTCGGCGAGGTCACCGGCCCCGGCACCGACCTGCACCACCTGCGCCCGGCCGACGTCCAGGTCAACAGCATCCGCGGCAACCTGGACTTCGACAACGGCGGCAGCGCGGTCACCAACGGCGGCGGCTCCACCGTCGACTCGGACTCCTTCGCGCCGCGCGCCGCGGACCGGGGTGACGTGGCCCGCATGATCCTCTACATGGCCGTGCGCTACGACGGCGGCGACGGCTTCGCCGACCTGGAGCCCAACGAGAAGGTGGGCAACGGCTCCAACCCCTACATGGGCAAGCTCTCCGTCCTCAAGGCCTGGAACGAGGCGGACCCGCCCAGCGCCTTCGAGGAGAAGCGCAACCAGGTCATCTACGACACCTACCAGCACAACCGCAACCCGTTCATCGACCACCCGGAGTGGGTCGAGGCGATCTGGTAGGAGCGCGGCCCCGCCCCGGTCACAGGTGCGTCGGTGCGAACATCCGCAGTACCGCCGGAAGGACGACCACCGACGGCCCGGGTGAGGCCAACGCCTTCGACAGGTCGTCCGCGAGGGCCGAAGGGGTCGTACGCACCCCGGGGACGCCGAAGGACTCGGCCAGTGCCACGTAGTCGGGGCGGGACAGCTCCGTCGCCGTGGCCTGGCCGAAGGCGTCGGTCATGTACTCGCGCAGGATGCCGTAGCCGCCGTCGTCGACGATCAGCCAGGTGACGTTCAGGTCGTACTGGCGGGCCGTCGCCAGTTCGGCGATGGAGTACAGGGCGCCGCCGTCTCCCGAGACCGCCAGGACCGGGCGGGACGGGTCGGCCACCGCCGCGCCCAGCGCCGCCGGGAAGCCGTAGCCCAGACCTCCGGCGCCCTGCGCGGAGTGCAGGAGGTTGGGGCCCTTGGCGTCGAACGCCGACCAGGCCCAGTACGCGAGGATCGTCATGTCCCAGAAGGACGGGGACGAGGCGGGCAGGGCCCGGCGGACCGAGGCCAACAGCTCCTGTTCCAGGGTGAGTTCCTGGGCGGCGAGGCGCTCGGAGACGCGCGCCAGGACCTCACGCACCCGCCCCGGAGCCTCTTCGTCCTGCCTCGGCGACACCGTCTCCAGCAGCGCCTGCAACGCGAGGCGCGCGTCCGCGTGGATGCCCAGCGCCGGGTGGTTGGACTCCAGTTTCCCGAGGTCCGCCTCGATCTGGATGACCCGCCCTCGCGGCTTGAACGTGTGGTAGTTGGACGACAGTTCGCCCAACCCCGAGCCCACCACCAGGAGTACGTCCGCGTCCTCCAGGAAGTCCGTGGTGTGCCGGTCCTCGATCCAGGACTGGAGCGAGAGCGGGTGCGTCCAGGGGAAGGCCCCCTTGCCGCCGGGGGTGGTGACCACGGGCGCCCGCACCACCTCGGCCAGCTGCCGCAGCTTCCCCGAAGCGTCCGACCGTACGACTCCCCCGCCCGCGATGATCGCCGGGCGCTCCGCGCGGGACAGCAAGTCGGCCGCCACCGCCGTGAGTTCGGGGCGCGGGGGCAGCTCCTCCGGGAAGGCGTCGCCGCCCGTCACCACCGGGATCAGGGTGGGCGCCAGCAGCACGTCCTGCGGGATCTCCACCCACACCGGGCCGTGCGGGGCGGTGAGCGCCGACTTCCAGGCCGCCTCGATCGCGGAGGGGATCTGGGACTGGGTGCGGACGGTGTGGACCGACTTGACCACGCCCCGGAACGAGGCCGACTGGTCCGGGAGTTCGTGGAGGTAGCCGTGGCGGCCGCCGCCCAGTCCGGCGGTCGGGATCTGGCTGCTGATCGCCAGGACGGGGGCCGAGGCGGCCGCCGCCTCCTGGAGCGCGGCCAGGGACGTCAGCGCGCCCGGCCCCGTCGACAGGAGCAGCGGGGCCGCCTCCCCCGTGATCCGGCCGTACGCGTCCGCCGCGAAGCCCGCGTTGTTCTCCACCCGCAGTCCGATGTAGCGCAGGTCGGAGCGGCGCAGCGCGTCGAACATGCCGAGCGCGTGCTGGCCGGGCAGGCCGAAGACGGTCGTCGCGCCCAGCCCGGCCAGGGTCTCCACGACCAGGTCTCCGCCGTTGCGGCCGGGCGGCGGGTTCAGGGCCGCCGAGATCTGCGCCTCGGTCGGGCGGAGCACCAGGTCGTGGTCGTGAGTCACTGCGCGCGGGCCTCTGCAATCTGGCGGGACATGATCGTGGTCAGTTCGTAGGCGGTGTGGGAGGCCGCCACCGAGGTGATCTCCGCGTGGTCGTACGCGGGGGCCACCTCGACGACGTCCGCCGACACCAGGTTGCACGATGCCAGACCGCGCAGGATCTCCAGCAGCTCGCGGGAGGTCATGCCGCCCGCCTCGGGGGTGCCGGTGCCGGGGGCGTGGGCCGGGTCGAGGCAGTCGATGTCGATGGAGATGTAGAGGGGGCGGTCGCCGATGCGCTGCCGGAGCTGGTCGGCGACCTCGGCGGCGCCCCTGCGGTACACGTCCGCGGACGTGACGATGCCGAAGCCCATCTTCTCGTCGTCGGTGAGGTCCTGCTTGCCGTAGAGCGGGCCGCGGATGCCCACGTGGGAGAGGGCGGAGGTGTCCAGGATCCCCTCCTCCACCGCCCGCCGGAACGGCGTCCCGTGGGTGTACTCGGCGCCGAAGTACGTGTCCCAGGTGTCGAGGTGGGCGTCGAAGTGCAGCAGGGCGACCGGGCCGTGCTTCCTCGCGACGGACCTGAGCAGCGGGAGCGCGATGGTGTGGTCGCCGCCGAGGGTCATCAGGCGGGCGCCGGTGCCGAGCAGGTCGTCCGCCGCCGCCTCGACGGTCTCGACGGCCTCGTTGATGTTGAAGGGGTTGACCGCGATGTCCCCGCCGTCCGCCACTTGGGCCAGTGCGAACGGGGACGCGTCCTGCGCCGGGTTGTACGGCCTGAGCAGCCGGGACGCCTCGCGGATCGCGTTGCCGCCGAAGCGGGCGCCCGGCCGGTAGGAGACGCCCGAGTCGAACGGCACCCCGACCACGGCGACGTCGGCCCGGCCGACCTCGTCGAGGCGCGGCAGCCGGGCGAAGGTCGCGGGCCCGGCGTAGCGCGGGATGCGGGAGGAGTCGACGGGGCCGCGGGGGGTCTCGGGGGAGCTCATGGTCGTATGCCTTCCTTGTGTCTCTGCGTTCGGTCTACCGGGGTGCCGGAACCGGCTCGGGGACCTCGCGCCCGGCGAGTCGTTCCCGCCAGGCCGCGAGGACCGCGGTGTCGGTCGCCGGGGTCGCCAGGGATACGGCGACGTAGACGACCAGGGAGGCCAGCAGGCCGTAGTACACGGGCTCGTTGGCGAGGATGCCGTAGCCCGCCATCAGGCCGATCACGGCGAGGCCGCCGACGGCCACGGAGGCGAGGGCGCCCTGGGCGGTGCCGCGCTTCCACAGCAGGCCGCCGAGGATGGGGACGAGGAGGCCGCCGACCAGCAGGTTGTACGCCACCGTCAGCGCCTCGACGACGTTGTTGAGGGCGATCGCCGTGCAGATCACGGCCACGCCCATGACGAGGATGAAGGCGCGGTTGCCGCGGACCTCGTCGTGGTCCCCCTCGGCCGTCCTGCCCCGCAGCCTGGACCAGATGTCGTTGTTGGCGACGGTCGCGCAGGCGATCAGCGCGCCGGAGGACGTCGACATGACGGCGGCGAGCGCGGCGGCCAGCACCAGGCCCCTTACGCCGACCGGGAGTTCGTCCTTGACGATGGTCGCGAAGGCGTCGTCGGCGTTGGCGAGGTTCGGGTAGAGGACCTTGGCGGCGGTGCCGATGACGGCGCCGGCGAGGGCGTACGCGAGGCAGTAGGTGCCGGCGACCGTGCCGCCCCACTTGGCGGTGGTGTCGCTGCGGGCGGTGAAGACGCGCTGCCAGATGTCCTGACCGATGAGCATGCCGAAGGTGTAGATCAGCACGTAGGTGAAGATCGTCTCGCCGCCGATGCCCAGCGGGTCGAAGTACTCGGTGGGCAGCTTCGCCTTCATCTCGCTGAAGCCGCCCGCCTTGACGACGGCGATGGGCAGCAGGAGCAGCAGGACACCGATGGTCTTCACCACGAACTGGACCATGTCCGTGAGGGTGATGGACCACATGCCGCCGAGGGTGGAGTAGGCGACGACGATCGAGCCGCCGAGGACGATCGCGACGGTCCGGTTCATGTCGAAGAGGACGTCGAAGATCGTGGCGTAGGCGATCGTCGAGGTGACCGCGAGCATGAGGGTGTACGCCCACATGACGACGCCGGAGATGACCCCGGCCCGGCCGCCGTACCGCAGGTCCAGCATCTCGGAGACGGTGTAGACCTTGAGGCGGGCGATGCGGGCGGAGAAGAAGACGGAGAGGGCGAGCAGGCCGAGGCCGATGGTGAAGACCATCCAGGCGCCGGAGAGGCCGTACTGGTAGCCGAGGCCGACCCCGCCGATGGTGGAGGCGCCGCCGAGGACGATCGCCGCCATGGTGCCGGAGTACATCGCCGGGCCGAGGCGGCGCCCGGCGACCAGGAACTCGCTCTTGGACCTGGCGCGGCGCATGCCCCACCAGCCCATGGCCAGCATCCCGGCCAGGTAGACGACGATGACGGTGTAGTCGACGGCCATGTGGGCCTCCTTCTGCCGTTGGGCGCCCTGCCGGTCTGCGTCGACAGTAGGTGGCCGGAAAGCGACTGCGAAGTGTACGTTTCATCCATTCGAGCCGTAATGGATGGAGGGAACGTCCACCATGCCGGACCCGGCCGTCCCACCCACCCCACCGGTCCCGCTGGCCGCGCTGCTGGCCCGCGAGGACCTGGCGCTGCGGCAGATCGCGGGGCCCTCGGATCCGGCCACCGTGATCCACTGGGCGCACACCTCGGAGATGGCGGACCCGTACCCGTATCTGCTGGGCGGTGAGCTGCTGCTGACAGCCGGGGTGCACATCCCGGAGGCGGCGGGCTCGGGGACCTACTTCGACGACTACGTCTCCCGGATCGTCGCGGCGGGCGGCGCGGCCCTCGGTTTCGGCCTGGCGCCGGTCCACGACACCGTCCCGCGCGCGCTGGTCGCCGCCTGCGACGCGTACGAGCTGCCCCTTCTGGAGGTCCCGCCCCGGACCACCTTCTCCGGCGTGGCCCGCGCGGTCTGGCAGCTGATGGCCCAGGCCCGGCACGCCGAACTCCGCCGCGTGACGGAGGCCCAGCAGAGCCTGGCCGCGGCCGCGTCCCGCCCGGACCCGGTGCCGTCCGTGCTGCGGCAGCTGGCGGGGCGGGTGGGCGGCCGGGCGGTGCTGTTCGGGCCGGACGGGGCGGAGGTCGCGGCGGCGGGGCGACGGGCCGAGCCTGCCGCCCGGGCGGCGCTGGCCGAGCTCGCGCAGGTCGTACGCCCCTCGGGTCCCGGTACGCCGAACTCCGCCACCCATGTCACCGCCGGTACCCATCTCGCCGCCTACGCCCTCGGTGCCGGGCACGGCTTCGTGCTCGGGGTCGTCGCGGCTCACCGGGACCCCGGGGACCACACCATCGCCTCCGTCGCCGCCGTGCTGCTGTCGTTGCTCACCGGTGAGCATCAGAGCGGGTCGGGGGCGGCGCGGTCGTCCGCCCTGGTGCGGGTGCTGCTGGGGGCGCCGGCCGAGGACGTGGCCCCGCTCCTCGGTGGCGGCGAGTGGGTCGTCGTGCACGCCCGGCCCGACCTGGCCGCCCCCGACCCCGTCGCCGCCTCCGCCCTCGGTGCGGCGCTCGGCTCGCCGCTCGTCGACGTGGCGCGGGACGTCGTACGCGTCCTGCTGCCCGCGGAGCGGGAACCGGGCCCGCAGCCGGGGTGGACGCTCGGGGTCAGTGCGGTCGCCGGGCCGGCGGAGTGGGCCCGCGCCGACGTCCAGGCGGGCCGGGCGCTGGCCCGCGCCCGGGCCACCCGGGCCGAGCTGGTCCGCTACGGGGCCCGCCCGGCGCTCGCCGACCTGGTGCCGGAGCCGGACGCCGAGGCGCATGCCCGGGCGCTCCTGACACCGCTGAACCCGGCCCTCACCGAGACCCTGCGCGCCTGGCTGTCCCTGCACGGCAGCTGGGACCGTACGGCGGTCGCGCTGGACGTGCACCGCAACACCGTGCGGCAGCGGATCGCGAAGTGCGCGGCGCTGCTGGAGGCGGACCTGGACGACCCGGACGTACGGATGGAGCTGTGGTTCGCGCTGCGGCGGCCATGATCGCGTGACCCGTGTCCCAGCGTGCGGGATGCGCGGCGGTCCCGTGAAGACGTGCATCAGAATGGGAGGCATGCCGATACCCGGGACACCCAGCCGCGCCGAGCTCGTCGACCACCTTGTGAAGACCCGTATCGCGGGCGAGGTCGCCACCCCGCGGGAGAACAACCTCTCGCACTACCGCCAGCTGGCGAACGGCAACCGCCACTACTGGCTCGGTCTGGAGCTCGGCGACCGCTGGAGCGACGAGCAGGACGTGCTCGCGGTGATGGCGGAGCGGGTGGGTGTCAACGACGACCCGGAGTACCGGTACGGGCAGGACACCATCGACCCCGAGCTGACCGTGGGCGGCCTGGAGCGGATGGCGGCCCGGCTGCGCAAGGCGGCGGACGGGCAGCAGCGGGTGCTGTTCGCGACCGGCCACCCCGGCGGGCTCCTGGAGGTCCACCACGCCACCGCCGCCGCGCTGCGATCGGCCGGCTGCGAGATCGTGGTCATCCCGGACGGGCTCCAGACGGACGAGGGGTACGTCATGCAGTTCGCGGACGTGGCGGTCCTGGAGCACGGCGCCACGCTGTGGCACACCCACTCCGGCGACCCGATGAAGGCCATCCTGACGGCCCTGGAGCGCGAGGGCCGGCCGCTGCCGGACCTGGTCGTCGCCGACCACGGCTGGGCGGGCTACGCCGCTCAGCACGGCGTGGACTCGGTGGGCTACGCCGACTCCAACGACCCGGCGCTCTTCGTGGGCGAGGCGGAGGGCACGGTCCAGGTGACGGTCCCGCTCGACGACCACGTGGTGAGCCCGCGCTACTACGACCCGATGACGGCGTACCTGCTCGCCGAGGCGGGCCTGGCCTAGAACCGCTCAGGTCAGGGTCGTCCTGGGCGCGTCCGCCGCGCCGCCCGGCAACGTGACGACTCCGGCGATCTCCTGCGTGACCCGGACCCGCCCCTTCAGGAACGCGAGCCGGTTCAGCAGGGAGTACCCGTCGACCAGCACCGTCTCGTGGCCCGCGTAGCTCTCCAGGTTGACCACGGCCGCCTCGACGTGGGCGATCTCACCGACCAGCATCGGGATGCCGGAGCGGCCCAACGCGTCCGCGGCGCCCGCGCGTTCGTACAGCACGGGCACCAGCGCCGAACCGCTGCCATTGGTGATCGTCGACTCGGAACTGTCGCTCAACTCGCGCAGCCGCGCCCGGGCATGGCGGGTGACGCGCTCGATCGTCCGCAGTTCGTCCATGGTGATCTCGAACGCCAGTGGGGGCAGGGCGGCGGCGGAGTCGGACGCGGCGGCGCACTGGGCACGCCTGCTGAAGATCGACACGGAGCGGAGCCTCCTCACGGGCGGACCAACACGAGCAAACGCCCCGACGGTCAGGGTCGGGGCGAGGAACTCTGTGTCAGCGCGGGCCAGCTGGTGTGGGGAGGTCGCATATGACCCATCTGACAGCTCTACAGCGCTTTCCATAGTAGAGCCGTAATGGATCAGTGAAGCCCCTTTCGGACTAACGAATGAATGACGGCCAGGGAGCGGCCGCGCGGGCGTCCCTCAGCGGGGTGCGCGGACCACGCCCTCCTGGATCACCGAGATCGCCAGCCGGCCGTCCTGGGTGTAGATGCGTGCCTGGCCCAGGCCCCGGCCGCCGGAGGCCGACGGGGACTCCTGGTCGTACAGCAGCCATTCGTCGGCGCGGAAGGGGCGGTGGAACCACATCGCGTGGTCGAGCGAGGCCCCGACGACGTCACCGGTGGCCCAGCCGCCTCGGCCGTGCGCGAGGAGCACCGAGTCGAGGAGCGTCATGTCGGAGACGTAGGTGGCGAGGACGACGTGCAGGAGCGGGTCGTCGGCCAGCTTGCCGTTGGTGCGGAACCAGACCTGCGAGTGCGGTTCGCGCGGTTCGCCGAACTTCCCGTACGGCGGCTCCTCGACATAGCGCAGGTCGATGGCCTCGCGGGCCTCCAGGAACCGCTCCACGACCGCCGGGGCCAGGTGGTCGTAGCCGCGCAGCCGCTCCTGCGAGGTGGGGAGCGTCGCCGGGTCGGGGGCGGCCGGCATCGCGGCCTGGTGCTCGAAGCCCTCCTCGTACCGCTGGAAGGAGGCGGAGAGGGCGAAGATCGGCTGGCCGTGCTGGACCGCGAGCACGCGGCGCGCGGTGAAGGAACGGCCGTCGTTCATCCGGTCGACGGTGTAGACGATCGGTGCGCCCGGGTCGCCGGGGCGCAGGAAGTACGCGTGCAGGGAGTGGGCGAGCCGGTCCTCGGGGACCGTCCGCCCGGCGGCGACCAGCGCCTGCGCCGCGACCTGCCCGCCGAAGACGCGGGGGACGACGGCGGGGCGGGAGGCGCCGCGGAAGATGTTCTCCTCGATCTGCTCGAGGTCGAGCAGATCGAGGAGATCCTGAAGTGCCTGGCTCATGGAGCTGTTGTACCGGCCGGTGGTTCCGCGCGGCTTACAGGCCCATGTCCTTCGCGATGATCGTCTTCATGATCTCGTTGGTGCCGCCGTAGATGCGGTTGACGCGGTTGTCCGCGTACAGGCGGGCGATCGGGTACTCGTTCATGAAGCCGTAGCCGCCGTGCAGCTGGAGGCAGCGGTCGATGACGCGGTGGGCGACCTCGGTGGCGAAGAGCTTGGCGCTGGCGGCCTCGGCGGGGGTGAGCTCCCCGGCGTCGAGGGCCTCCAGGGCGCGGTCCACGACGGCCTCGGCCGCGTCGACCTCGGCCTGGCAGGCGGCCAGCTCGAACTTGGTGTTCTGGAAGGACGCGACCGGCTTGCCGAAGACGGTGCGCTCCTGGACGTACTGCTTGGCGAACCGGACGGCGGCCTTGGCCTGCGCGTAGGCGCCGTAGGCGATGCCCCAGCGCTCGGAGGCGAGGTTGTGGCCGAGGTAGTAGAAGCCCTTGTTCTCCTCGCCGAGGAGGTCCTCGACGGGGACCTTGACGTCGACGAACGCGAGCTCGGCGGTGTCGGAGGTCTTCAGGCCGAGCTTGTCGAGCTTGCGGCCGACGGAGTAGCCCTCGGACTTGGTGTCCACGGCGAACAGGGAGATGCCGAAGCGGCGGTCCTCGGCGGAGGACGGGGAGGTGCGGGCGGCCACGATCACGCGATCGGCGTGCACGCCACCGGTGATGAAGGTCTTGGCGCCGTTGAGGACGTAGTGCGTGCCGTCCTCGGAGAGCTTGGCGGTGGTCTTCATGCCCGCGAGGTCGGAGCCGGTGCCCGGCTCGGTCATCGCGAGGGCCCACATCTCCTCGGCGGAGACGAACTTCGGCAGGAAGCGCTTCTTCTGCTCGTCGGTGGCGAGCATCTTGAGGTACGGCAGGCCCAGCAGGACGTGGACGCCGGAGCCGCCGAACTGCACACCGGCGCGCGCGGTCTCCTCGTACATCACGGCCTCGAACTTGTACGAGTCGATGCCGGCGCCGCCGTACTCCTCGTCCACGCGGATACCGAAGATGCCGAGCTCGGCGAGCTTGTAGTAGAAGTCGCGCGGCGCCTGGCCGGCCGCGAACCACTCGTCGTAGACGGGCACGACCTCGGCCTCGATGAAGGCGCGCAGGGTCTCCCGGAACGCCTCGTGGTCCTCGTTGAACACCGTACGGCGCACCGCCGCCACCTCCACCTGACTCAAAGGGTCCATGTCTAAGCGCTTGCTCAGATCAACCGTACCGGCGAGTACGAAGGGGCGTCCAGAGGTGATCCCGTAACGCTCGTCACGCCCCGGCGGCCGCGAAGGCGCCCCGCGCCATCCGGTGCAGCAGGGCGGCCGTCGCCGCGCGGCCCGGCAGGGAACCCGGGCGGCCCAGGTGCGGGGTGGAGTTCAGGAGGCCGAAGACGGAGTGCACGGCCGAGCGGGCCGCGGGCTCCAGGAGGCCGGGGTAGACCTCGCGCAGGACCTCCACCCACAGCTCGACGTACTGCCGCTGGAGCTGACGGACCAGCTTGCGGTCGCTGTCGCGCAGGCGGTCCAGCTCGCGGTCGTGCAGGGTGATCAGGGGGCGGTCGTCGAGGGCGAAGTCGATGTGGCCCTCGATCAGGGAGTCGAGCAGCGCCTCAGGGTCGCCGCCGTCCGACTCGGCGACCCGCCGCTTGCCGCCGGTCAGGAGCTGGCCACTGATGCCCACCAGCAGCTCCGCCAGCATCGCGTCCTTGCCCGCGAAGTGCCGGTAGAGCCCGGGGCCGCTGATCCCGACCGCCGCGCCTATCTCGTCCACGCCCACGCCGTGGAACCCGCGCTCGGCGAAGAGCCGCGCGGCCTCCTTGAGGATCTGCTCGCGGCGGGTGGGGGCGTCGGTTCTCGTGGCCATGGGAGCAATTCTAGACAGGGAGGTTAGCGGTCGTTAACCTGAAGGCAATGGTTAACGCTCATTAACAGGCGATCACTGAGTGAGGGGACCGCGGGACATGGATCAGGCACCCGAGCTGACGAGCGCGGCAGACCCCGCGTCGGCGGCCTGGAAGGCCAACGAGGAGGCCCACCGGGCCCTCGTGGACGAGCTGCGGGCCAAGCTCGCCGCGGCCAGGCTGGGCGGCGGGGAGAAGGCGCGGGAGCGGCACACCGCGCGCGGGAAGCTGTTGCCGAGGGACCGGGTCGACACCCTGCTCGACCCCGGCTCGCCCTTCCTGGAGCTGGCCCCGCTCGCCGCCGACGGGCTGTACGACGGACAGGCCCCGGCCGCCGGCGTCATCGCCGGGATCGCGCGGGTGAGCGGGCGCGAGTGCGTGGTCGTCGCCAACGACGCCACCGTCAAGGGCGGCACGTACTACCCGATGACGGTCAAGAAGCACCTGCGCGCGCAGGAGGTCGCCCTCGACAACCGCCTGCCCTGCATCTACCTGGTGGACTCCGGCGGCGCCTTCCTGCCCATGCAGGACGAGGTCTTCCCGGACCGCGAGCACTTCGGGCGGATCTTCTTCAACCAGGCCCGGATGTCGGGCGCGGGCATCCCGCAGATCGCCGCCGTCCTCGGGTCGTGCACGGCGGGTGGGGCGTACGTCCCCGCCATGAGCGACGAGGCCGTCATCGTCCGCAACCAGGGCACGATCTTCCTGGGCGGTCCCCCGCTGGTGAAGGCCGCCACCGGAGAGGTCGTCACCGCGGAGGAGCTCGGCGGCGGCGAGGTGCACTCCCGGATCTCCGGCGTCACCGACCACCTCGCCGAGGACGACGCGCACGCCCTGCGGATCGTGCGGAACATCGCCGCCACGCTGCCCGCGCGCGGGCCGCTGCCCTGGTCCGTCGAGCCCGCGGTGGAGCCCAAGGTGGACCCCTACGGCCTCTACGGCGCGGTGCCGGTGGACTCCCGCACCCCCTACGACGTCCGCGAGATCATCGCGCGCATCACCGACGGCTCCCGGTTCGCCGAGTTCAAGGCCGAGTTCGGGCAGACCCTGGTCACCGGCTTCGCCCGGATCCAGGGCCACCCGGTCGGGATCATCGGCAACAACGGCATCCTGTTCGCCGAATCCGCCCAGAAGGGCGCCCACTTCATCGAGCTGTGCGACCAGCGCGGCATCCCGCTGCTGTTCCTCCAGAACATCTCGGGCTTCATGGTCGGCAAGGACTACGAGGCGGGCGGCATCGCCAAGCACGGCGCCAAGATGGTCACCGCGGTGGCGTGCACGCGCGTGCCCAAGCTGACGGTGGTCGTGGGCGGTTCCTACGGCGCCGGGAACTACTCCATGTGCGGCCGGGCCTACTCCCCCCGCTTCCTGTGGATGTGGCCCAACGCCAAGATCTCGGTCATGGGCGGCGAGCAGGCCGCCTCCGTCCTCGCGACCGTCAAGCGGGACCAGCTGGAGGCCCGCGGGGAGACCTGGGCCGCCGAGGACGAAGAGACCTTCAAGGACCCGATCCGCGCCCAGTACGAGCGCCAGGGCAACGCCTACTACGCCACCGCCCGCCTCTGGGACGACGGGGTCATCGACCCGCTCGACACCCGTCAGGTGCTCGGCCTGGCCCTGACCGCATGCGCCAACGCGCCGCTGGGCGACCCCCAGTTCGGCGTCTTCCGGATGTGAGGACCCATGTTTGACACAGTGCTTGTCGCCAACCGGGGCGAGATCGCGGTCCGCGTCATCCGCACCCTCCGGGCGCTGGGCGTGCGCTCGGTCGCCGTCTTCTCCGACGCGGACGCCGACGCCCGGCACGTCCGCGAGGCCGACACCGCCGTACGGCTCGGACCGGCGCCGGCCGCGGAGAGCTATCTGTCCGTCGAGCGCCTCCTGGAGGCGGCCGCCCGCACCGGCGCCCAGGCCGTCCACCCCGGCTACGGCTTCCTCGCCGAGAACGCGGCCTTCGCGCGCGCGTGCGCCGACGCCGGGCTGGTCTTCATCGGGCCCCCGGCCGACGCGATCGCCCTGATGGGCGACAAGATCCGCGCCAAGGAGACCGTCCAGGCGGCCGGAGTGCCGGTCGTGCCCGGCGGCCGTGACCCCGAACTCGCCGAGGCCGCGCGCGCGTTGGGCGCGCCGGTGCTGCTGAAGCCCAGCGCGGGCGGCGGCGGCAAGGGCATGCGCCTGGTCCGGGACCTCACCGTCCTGGAGGAGGAGATCGCCGCCGCCCGCCGCGAGGCCCGTGCCTCCTTCGGTGACGACACGCTGCTCGTGGAGCGCTGGGTGGACCGGCCCCGGCACATCGAGATCCAGGTGCTGGCGGACGGCCACGGCAATGTCCTGCACCTGGGCGAGCGCGAGTGCTCGCTCCAGCGGCGGCACCAGAAGGTCGTCGAGGAGGCGCCCAGCGTCCTGCTGGACGGGGCCACGCGCGCGTCCATGGGCGAGGCGGCGGTGGAGGCGGCCCGCTCCTGCGGCTACCGGGGCGCGGGCACGGTCGAGTTCATCGTGCCGGGCGACGACCCGTCGTCGTACTACTTCATGGAGATGAACACCCGCCTCCAGGTGGAGCACCCCGTCACCGAGCTGGTCACCGGCCTGGACCTGGTGGAGTGGCAGCTGAGGGTCGCGGCGGGCGAGCGGCTGCCGTACGGGCAGGAGGACGTCCGGCTGACCGGGCACGCGATCGAGGCCCGCGTCTGCGCCGAGGACCCCGCACGCGGCTTCCTCCCCTCCGGCGGCACGGTGCTGAAGCTGCGCGAGCCCCAGGGCGACGGCGTCCGCACCGACTCCGGGCTCAGCGAGGGCACCGAGGTCGGCAGCCTGTACGACCCGATGCTGTCCAAGGTCATCGCGTACGGCCCCGACCGCGCGACCGCGCTCAGGAAGCTGAGGGCGGCCCTCGCGGAGACGGTCACGCTGGGCGTGCAGACCAACGCGGGGTTCCTGCGCCGGCTGCTGGCCCATCCGGACGTGGTGAAGGGCGAGTTGGACACCGGGCTCGTGGAGCGGGTGGTGGACGACCTGGTCGCCACCGACGTACCGGAGGAGGTGTACGAGGCGGCGGCGGCCGTACGCCTCGACGGGCTGCGGCCCCGGAAAGACGGCTGGACCGACCCGTTCTCGGTGCCGAGCGGCTGGCGGATGGGGGGCACGGGGTTCACCAAGGCCGTCGGCTTCCCCCTGCGGGTGCAGGACCCCGTGGAGTACGTCCCGCGCGGCACCCACACCGTCACCGACGACCGGGTCACCGTCACCCTCGACGGCGTCCGGCACACCTTCCACCGCGCCGCCGACTGGATCGGCCGCGACGGCGACGCCTGGCACGTGCGGGACCACGACCCGGTGGCCGCCTCCCTCACCCGGGCCGCCCACGCCGGTGCCGACTCGCTCACCGCGCCCATGCCCGGCACGGTGACCGTGGTGAAGGTCGCGGTCGGGGACGAGGTGGCCGCGGGGCAGAGCCTGCTCGTCGTCGAGGCGATGAAGATGGAGCACGTCATCTCCGCCCCGCACGCCGGCACGGTCGCCGAACTGGACGTCACGCCGGGCACGACGGTCGCGATGGACCAGGTGCTGGCCGTGATCGCCCCGGTGGAGGAGGAGAAATGACGCTCCCCATGGTCCTGCCCGAAGCGGGCCTGCCCGCCCGGGTCCGCATCCACGAGGTCGGCGCCCGTGACGGCCTCCAGAACGAGAAGTCGACCGTGCCGACGGAGGTGAAGGCGGAGTTCGTGCGCCGCCTCGCCGGGGCCGGGCTGACGACCATCGAGGCGACGAGCTTCGTCCACCCCAAGTGGGTGCCCCAACTCGCCGACGCCGAGCAGCTGTTCCCGCAGATCAGCGACCTGCCGGTGGACCTGCCGGTGCTCGTCCCGAACGAACGCGGCCTGGACCGGGCCCTCGCGCTGGGCGCGACCCGCGTGGCCGTCTTCGCCAGCGCCACCGAGTCCTTCGCCAAGGCCAACCTCAACCGCACGGTCGACGAGGCGCTCACGATGTTCGAGCCGGTCGTCGCACGGGCGAAGGCGGAGGGCGTGCACGTCCGCGGCTACCTCTCCATGTGCTTCGGCGACCCCTGGGAGGGCGCGGTCCCGGTCCCCCAGGTCGTGCGCGTGTGCCGCGCGTTGCTCGACATGGGCTGCGACGAGCTGAGCCTCGGCGACACCATCGGGGTCGCGACCCCGGGCCACGTAAGGGCGTTGCTGACCGAACTCGACGTGCCCGTCGAGAAGGTGGGCGTGCACTTCCACGACACCTACGGCCAGGCCCTCGCCAACACCTACGCCGCCCTCCGGCACGGCGTCACCACCGTGGACGCCTCCGCGGGCGGCCTCGGCGGCTGCCCCTACGCCAAGTCCGCCACCGGCAACCTCGCCACCGAGGACCTGGTGTGGATGCTCCAGGGCCTCGGCATCGACACCGGTGTCGACCTCGGCCGTCTCGTCGCCACCAGCGCCTGGATGGCCGAACACCTGGGCCGACCCAGCCCGTCCCGCACCGTCCGCGCCCTCTCCCACCAGGAGTGACCCACCCATGGACCACCGCCTCTCCCCCGAGCTGGAAGAACTCCGCCGTACGGTCGAGGAGTTCGCCCATGACGTAGTGGCGCCGAAGATCGGCGAGTACTACGAGCACCACGAGTTCCCCTACGAGATCGTCCGCGAGATGGGCCGCATGGGCCTGTTCGGGCTGCCGTTCCCCGAGGAGTACGGCGGGATGGGCGGCGACTACCTGGCGCTCGGCCTCGCGCTGGAGGAGCTCGCGCGCGTGGACTCGTCGGTGGCGATCACCCTGGAGGCCGGCGTCTCCCTGGGCGCCATGCCCCTGCACCTGTTCGGCACCGAGGAGCAGAAGCGCGAGTGGCTGCCGAGGCTGTGCTCGGGCGAGATCCTGGGCGCCTTCGGCCTCACGGAACCGGACGGCGGCAGCGACGCGGGAGCGACCCGTACGACGGCCCGCCTGGACCCCGACACCGACGAGTGGGTCATCAACGGCACGAAGTGCTTCATCACCAACTCCGGCACCGACATCACGGGGTTGGTGACCGTCACCGCGGTCACCGGCCGCAAGCCCGACGGCAAGCCGCTGATCTCCTCGATCATCGTCCCGTCCGGGACGCCGGGCTTCAGCGTCGCGGCGCCGTACTCGAAGGTCGGCTGGAACGCCTCCGACACCCGTGAGCTGTCCTTCTCCGACGTCCGGGTCCCGGCGGCGAACCTGCTGGGCGAACAGGGCCGTGGCTACGCCCAGTTCCTGCGGATCCTCGACGAGGGCCGCATCGCCATCGCGGCGCTCGCCACCGGGCTCGCGCAGGGCTGTGTGGACGAGTCCGTGAAGTACGCGAAGGAGCGGGAGGCGTTCGGGAGGCCCATCGGCGCCAACCAGGCGATCCAGTTCAAGATCGCCGACATGGAGATGAAGGCCCACACCGCCCGGCTCGCCTGGCGGGACGCGGCCTCGCGGCTGGTCTCCGGTGAACCCTTCAAGAAGGAGGCGGCCCTCGCCAAGCTGTACTCGTCCACGATCGCCGTGGACAACGCCCGGGACGCCACCCAGATCCACGGCGGCTACGGCTTCATGAACGAGTACCCGGTGGCCCGGATGTGGCGCGACTCCAAGATCCTGGAGATCGGCGAGGGCACGAGCGAGGTCCAACGGATGCTGATCGCAAGGGAGTTGGGCCTGGCAGGTTAGGCCGCGGCCCACAGGGCACCCACAGCTGGAGCGGGACGGAGCCCCGCCCTCTGGACATTCGGTGAGGTTAGGCTAACCTACGTTCGAACTTGTCCGGCGGGCGCTTCGCCCCGTTCGAAAGCAGCCACACATGTCCAACGCAAGAGTCGCCCACCTCACCCGCCGCGGCATCCTCGCCGCGGGTGGCGCCCTCGGCCTCGGTGCCGTGCTCGCAGCCTGCGGAGACGACGACTCCAGCGCGACGGGCTCCGACAAGGGGACCACGGCCGCCAAGTCCGGCGCCTGGTCCTTCAAGGACGACCGCGGCACCACCGTGAAGCTCGACAAGGTCCCGACCAAGATCGTCGCCTTCACCGGTGTGGCGGCCGCGCTGTACGACTACGGCATCGAGGTCAAGGGCGTCTTCGGTCCCACCAAGACCAAGGACGGCAAGGCCGATGTCCAGGCCGGCGACATGGACGTCAGCAAGCTGACGGTCTTCGGCAACGTCTGGGACCAGTTCAACGTCGAGCAGTACGCGGCCTTCGCGCCCGAGGTCCTCATCACCACGATGTTCGACAGCGCCGGCACCCTCTGGTACGTCCCGGCGGCCTCCGCGTCCAAGATCGCGAAGCTCGCGCCGAGCGTCGGCATCTCCGTGTACGACCGTCAGATCACCGCGCCGCTGCAGAAGATGTGGGAGCTGGCCGAGTCCCTCGGCGCCGACATGAAGGCGGCCAAGGTCACCGACGCGAAGAAGCGGTTCGAAGCGGCGTCGGAGCGGCTGCGGGCGGCCGCCAAGGCCCACCCCGACATCAAGGTGCTCGCCGGGTCCGCCGCGCAGGACGTCTTCTACGTCTCCGGCTCCAACCTCTCCATCGACCTGGAGTACTTCAAGGCGCTGGGCGTGAACTTCGTGGAGCCCCCGGCGTCCGTGCTCAAGGAGTCCGGCGGCTGGTACGAGTCGCTGAGCTGGGAGAACGTCGACAAGTACAAGGCCGACATCATCATGATGGACGACCGTACGGCGACGATCCAGCCGGCCGACATCACCGAGGCGACGTGGAAGAAGCTGCCCGCGGTGAAGGCGGGGCAGGTCATCTCGCGTTCTCCTGAGCCGATTCTGTCGTACGACAAGTGCGTGGCGATGGTGGAGAACCTGGCGAAGGCGATCGAGACCGCGAAGAAGGTCAGTTAGGCGCGATTTTGTCTGCGGGCGCGTGGGGGCTTGTCGCGCAGTTCCCCGCGCCCCTAGGTAGGTAGACCTGACGTCGATTCAGGAGGCACCCCGCATGACCACGGCCGTCGCCGCCCCGTTCCGTTTCTTTTCCTTGCAGGTTGTACGGACTCGGCGGCTCGGCCCGTCCCTGGTCCGGGTCACCTTCGCGGGAGAGGATCTCCAGCACTTCTACTCCGACGGGCGCGACCAGTCGCTTTCCCTCTTCCTCCCCGCCGCAGGACGAACCGAGCCCGGGGTTCCCGTTGAGCTCGGGGACGGGTGGTGGCAGGCCTGGCGGGAGCAGCCCGATGACGTACGGGCGGTGATGCGGTCGTACACGCTTCGGGGGCTTCGGCGCGATCCCGACGAGATCGACATCGACTTCGTGCTGCACGAGCCCGCCGGGCCCGCGTCCGGGTGGGCCGCACGGGCCTCCGTCGGTGACAGGGTCCAGCTGCTCGGGCCCGCGATCGCCGACAACCGGGCCATCCGGTTCCGGCCGCCCGCGGACACCGATCTCGTGCTGCTGTGGGGGGACGAGACCGCGCTCCCCGCCGTCTCCGCGATCCTCGAAGCCCTCCCCGCCGGGCAGCGCGCCCGGGTCTGGCTGGAGGTGCGCGACGCCGGGGACATCCAGGACCTGGCCACCGACGCGGACGCCGAGATCACCTGGGTCGTCGGGGAGAAGGCGCTCGATGCCGTCCGGGAGGCCCAACTCCCGTCCGCAGAGCGGCCGTACGTATGGATCGCGGGCGAGTCCGGGTGCGTGAAGGAGCTGCGGCGGCACTTCGTGCGGGAGCGCGGGATCGACCGGCGGCGGGTGACCTTCGTGGGGTACTGGCGTCTCGGCATGACCGAGGAGCAGCTGCGCGCGTCGGAGTGACGCCCACTCGCTCGACGTGACGCCGGTCACGGAAGGGGTGGGTTTTCCGTTCGGTTAATTAGGTTAGGCTTACCTAAGTTGAAGCCGGGATCTCACCCCGCTCCTGCCCCGTCCCGCACGGATTGTCCCCACCGGAGGGCCCCAGCATGCGCTCGCACCTGCTCAATGACACGACCGCGGAGACGTACCGACGCTCCGTGACCGAGGGAATCGAGCGGGTGGCGGCCAAACTCGCCACCACCTCCCGTCCGTTCACCGGCGTCACCGTCGACGCCCTCTCCCCCCGCATCGACGAGATCGACCTCGACAAGCCCCTGCTGGACACGACGGCGGTGCTCGACGAGCTGGAGGACGTCTACCTCCGGGACGCGATCTACTTCCACCACCCCCGCTACCTCGCCCACCTCAACTGCCCGGTCGTCATCCCGGCCGTGCTCGGCGAGGCCATCCTCTCCGCCGTCAACTCCTCCCTGGACACCTGGGACCAGTCGGCCGGCGGCACCCTGATCGAGCGCAAGCTGATCGACTGGACGACCGCGCGCATCGGTCTGGGCCCGGTCGCCGACGGCGTGTTCACCTCGGGCGGCACCCAGTCCAACCTCCAGGCCCTGCTCCTGGCCCGTGAGGAGGCCAAGGCGGACTCGTCGGCCAAGCTGCGCGTCTTCGCCTCCGAGGTCAGCCACTTCAGCGTGAAGAAGTCCGCCAAACTCCTCGGCCTGGGCGCCGATTCGGTCGTCTCCATCCCCGTGGGCGCCGACAAGCGGATGCAGACCGTCGCCCTCGCCCGCGAGCTGGAGCGCTGCAAGCAGGACGGCCTCGTCCCCATGGCCGTGGTCGCCACCGCCGGCACCACCGACTTCGGCTCCATCGACCCGCTGCCCGAGATCGCCGAGCTGTGCGAGCAGTACGGCACCTGGATGCACGTCGACGCGGCCTACGGCTGCGGGCTGCTGGCCTCCCTGAAGTACCGGGACCGCATCGACGGCATCGAGCGCGCCGACTCCGTCACCGTCGACTACCACAAGTCCTTCTTCCAGCCGGTGAGTTCGTCCGCCGTGCTGGTCAAGGACGCCGCCACGCTCCGGCACGTCACCTATCACGCGGAGTACCTCAACCCGCGCCGCATGGTGCAGGAACGAATCCCCAACCAGGTGGACAAGTCCCTCCAGACCACCCGCCGCTTCGACGCCCTCAAGCTGTGGATGACCCTGCGGGTGATGGGCGCCGACGGCATCGGCGAGCTCTTCGACGAGGTCTGCGACCTGGCCGTCGAGGGCTGGAAGCTGCTCGCCGCCGACCCGCGCTTCGACGTCGTGGTCGAGCCCACGCTCTCCACGCTCGTCTTCCGCTACATCCCGGCCTCGGTCACCGACCCCGCCGAGATCGACCGCGCCAACCTGTACGCCCGCAAGGCCCTGTTCGCCTCCGGCGACGCGGTGGTCGCGGGCACCAAGGTGGGCGGCCGCCACTACCTGAAGTTCACCCTGCTCAACCCCGAGACGACGGTCGAGGACATGTCCGTCGTCCTCGACCTGATCGCCGGCCACGCCGAGCAGTACCTGGGAGAGTCCCTTGACCGCGCGTCCTGAAGTCCCGACCAAGACCTACGACTTCGTGGGGATCGGGCTCGGCCCGTTCAACCTCGGCCTCGCCTGCCTCACCGAACCCATCGACGAACTCGACGGGATCCTCCTGGAGTCGAAGCCCGACTTCGAGTGGCACGCCGGCATGTTCCTGGACGGCGCCCACCTCCAGACCCCGTTCATGTCGGACCTGGTCACCCTCGCCGACCCGACCTCGCCGTACTCCTTCCTCAACTACCTGAAGGAGAAGGGCCGGCTGTACTCGTTCTACATCCGCGAGAACTTCTATCCGCTGCGGGTGGAGTACGACGACTACTGCCGCTGGGCCGCGAACAAGCTGAGCAACGTCCGCTTCGGCACGACGGTCACCGAGGTGACGTACGAGAGTGACCTGTACGTCGTGAGGACGGACGCCGGTGACGTCTTCCGCGCCCGCCACCTGGTCCTCGGTACCGGCACCTCCCCGCACTACCCCGAGGCCGTGCGCGGCCTGGGCGGGGACTTCTTCCACAACTCCCGCTACGTGCAGCACAAGGCGGAGCTCCAGAAGAAGGAGTCGATCACGATCGTCGGCTCCGGTCAGTCCGCCGCGGAGATCTACCAGGACCTCCTGAGCGAGATCGACGTGCACGGCTACCGGCTGAACTGGGTCACCCGCTCGCCGCGCTTCTTCCCCCTCGAATACACCAAGCTCACGCTGGAGATGACCTCCCCGGAGTACATCGACTACTACCGCGAGCTGCCCGAGGCCACCCGCTACCGGCTCACCGCCGAGCAGAAGGGCCTGTTCAAGGGGATCGACGGCGACCTCATCAACGAGATCTTCGACCTGCTCTACCAGAAGAACCTCGGCGGACCGGTCCCCACCCGGCTGCTCACCAACTCCTCGCTGAACAGCGCGCGGTACGAGAACGGCACGTACACGCTCGGCTTCCGCCAGGAGGAGCAGGAGAAGGACTTCGAGATCGAGTCGGAGGGCCTGGTGCTCGCCACCGGCTACAGGTACGCCGAGCCGGAGTTCCTGGCCCCGGTCAAGGACCGCCTGGTGTACGACGCGCACGGCAACTTCGACGTGTCCCGCACCTACGCGATCGACGTGACGGGCAGAGGCGTCTTCCTGCAGAACGCCGGTGTCCACACCCACAGCATCACCAGCCCCGACCTGGGCATGGGCGCCTACCGCAACAGCTGCATCATCCGGGAGCTGCTCGGCACCGAGTACTACCCGGTCGAGAAGACGATCGCGTTCCAGGAGTTCTCCGTTTGACATCTCCCACGCCCTACGGGGCGGGGACCCTTATTGCTCGCGCCATAAGAATTCCTGCTTCATCGCCCGCTGCCCGTCCGGAGGTTCTCCGTTGAGGTCTTACGCGGCCTCCACAGGCCGACACCGCCTGCCCGGCGGCCACAATGTTCTGTGCGGCGTTGTGGTCCCGGTCATGCAGGGTGCCGCAGCCCTCACATGTCCATGTGCGGAGTCGGAGCGGCAGCGGGCCACGAATCAGACCGCAGGCCGAGCACGTCTTACTGGACGGAAGGAAGCGGTCCACGACTACGAACTCGCGCCCGTACCAGGTGCATTTGTACTCCAGCATGGAGCGAAGCTCCGACCACGATGCGTCGGAGATCGCCCTGGCAAGGTGTCGATTTCCCATCAGATTACGGACAGGCAGATCCTCGACAACGATCAGTTGGTTTTCCTGAACGATTCGAGTCGACAGCTTGTGGAGATGGTCTCGACGTCTGTCCGCGATCCTCGCATGGATTCGGGCTACCTTCACTCGGGCCTTCGCCTGGTTCTTGGAGCCCTTCTCCTTACGAGCCAGCTCTCTCTGAGCCTTCGCCAGCCGAGTGCTGTCCCTCCTTCCGAAGTTCGGGGTGGGGATCTTCTCACCGGTGGAGAATGTGACCAGACTGTTCAGTCCAAGGTCGATCCCCACGGCCGCGCTGCTGGCCGGCGGCCCCTGCACAGCACGGTCCTCGACAAGCAGAGACACGTACCATCGCCCCGCTGCGTCGCGGGACACCGTAGCAGTGGTGGGTTCGGCCCCATCAGGCAGCGGACGCGACCATCGGATGTCGAGGGGCATGCTCATCTTGGCCAGCGTCAACTCATCATTACTCCACTTGAACGCCGATCTCGTGTACTCGGCGGCGGCACGAGAGTGCTTGCGCGATTTGAACCGCGGATATTCGGAGCGTTTGGCGAAGAAGTTCGAAAAGGCGGACTGCAGATGCCGCAGAGCTTGCTGCAGTGGAACCGAAGAGACTTCCGTAAGGTAGCTGAGCCCTTCCGTACGTTTCCACTCGGTCAGCATGGCAGAGGTTTCGCCGTAGGAAATCCTGCGATTTTCCTGGCTCCACGCTCGACTGCGGGCTTCCAACGCCAGATTGTAGACCTTACGGACACAACCGAAGGTCTGCAACAGCTGATCCGCCTGTTCTGCCGTCGGATAGAACCGATACTTGAACGCCCGTTTCACACTTTCCTCCCCCACGACTTCCAATGTAATAGCTCCTCTATGCCGTGTCTCGACAATCGGAAAATGCATCCAAGGAGTCACTCATGACCACCGCCCCGCAGGTGGGCACCTTCACCTTCCGCCCCCTCGACCCCCTGAAGGACGCCGAGTTGCTGCACGGGTGGGTCACGCACCCCAAGGCCGCGTTCTGGATGATGCAGGACGCGAGACTGGAGGACGTCGAGCGGGCCTACATGGACATCGCGGCCGACGAGCACCACCACGCGCTCCTCGGTCTCGACGCGGCCGGCGAACCGGCGTTCCTGATGGAGAAGTACGACCCGGCCCACCGGGAGCTGGTCGGCCTGTACGAGCCGCAGCCCGGTGACGTCGGCATGCACTTCCTGACCCCGGCCACGGACACGCCCGTGCACGGCTTCACCCGGTCCGTCATCACCGCCGTGATGGCCCACCTCTTCGAGGACCCGGCCACCCGGCGGGTCGTCGTGGAACCCGATGTCTCCAACAAGGCCGTCCACGCCCTGAACGAAGCGGTCGGGTTCGTGCCCGAGCGCGAGATACAGAAGCCGGAGAAGAAGGCCCTGTTGAGTTTCTGCACACGGGAACAGTTCTCCAGGGCGACGGGGGTGACCGCATGAGCCTCGCCGACGCCGTGGCCCACCTCTCCCCCGAACGCTGGGAGACGGCCAACCGCCAGCTGATCCGCAAGGGCCTCGCCGAGTTCGCGCACGAGCGGCTGATCGAGCCCGAGGAGACCGACAAGGACCAGTACGTCGTCCGCAGCGACGACGGCAGGACCCGCTACGACTTCACGGCCGTCCGCCGCTCCCTCGACCACTGGCAGGTCGACGCCGACTCCATCACCCGGCACCGCGAGGGCAGTGAACTCCCGCTCGCCGCCCTGGACTTCTTCATCGAGCTGAAGAACACCCTCGGCCTGAGCGACGAGATCCTGCCGGTCTACCTGGAGGAGATCTCCTCCACCCTCTCCGGCACCTGCTACAAGCTCACCAAGCCGCAGATCCCGGTCGCCGAGCTCGCGAAGGGCTCCTTCCAGGACATCGAGACCGGCATGACCGAGGGCCACCCCTGCTTCGTGGCCAACAACGGCCGGCTCGGCTTCGGCATCCACGAGTACCTCTCGTACGCCCCCGAGACCGCGAGCCCGGTCCGCCTGGTCTGGCTCGCCGCCCACCGCTCGCGCGCCGCGTTCACGGCCGGCGTCGGCATCGAGTACGAGTCCTTCATGCGCCAGGAGCTGGGTGAGGAGACCGTCGAGCGCTTCCACGGCGTCCTGCGCGACAAGGGCCTCGACCCGGCCGACTACCTCCTCGTCCCGGTCCACCCGTGGCAGTGGTGGAACAAGCTCTCCGTCACCTTCGCCGCCGAGGTAGCCCGCGGCCTCCTGGTGTGCCTGGGCGAGGGCGACGACGAGTACCTGGCCCAGCAGTCCATCCGGACCTTCTTCAACACGTCGCACCCCGAGAAGCACTACGTGAAGACGGCCCTGTCGGTCCTCAACATGGGCTTCATGCGCGGGCTCTCGGCCGCGTACATGGAGGCCACCCCGGCGATCAACGACTGGCTCGCCCAGCTCATCGACGGCGACCCGGCCCTCAAGTCCACGGGTCTGTCGATCATCCGCGAGCGGGCCGCCGTCGGCTACCGGCACCTGGAGTACGAGGCCGCGACGGACCGCTACTCGCCGTACCGCAAGATGCTGGCCGCACTGTGGCGCGAGAGCCCCGTCCCGTCCCTCCAGGACGGCGAGTCGCTCGCCACGATGGCCTCCCTGGTCCACGTCGACCACGAGGGCCGCTCCTTCGCGGGCGCGCTCGTCGAGCGGTCGGGCCTCACCCCGACGGAGTGGCTGCGCCGCTACCTGCGTGCCTACTACACCCCGCTCCTGCACAGCTTCTACGCCTACGACCTGGTGTTCATGCCGCACGGCGAGAACGTCATCCTGGTCCTGAAGGACGGCGTGGTCGAGCGGGCGGTCTACAAGGACATCGCCGAGGAGATAGCCGTCATGGACCCCGAGGCGGTGCTGCCGCCCGCGGTCGAGCGGCTGCGCGTCGAGGTCCCCGACGACAAGAAGCTCCTGTCGATCTTCACGGACGTCTTCGACTGCTTCTTCCGCTTCCTGGCCGCGAACCTCGCCAACGAGGGAATCCTGGAGGAGGAGGACTTCTGGCGCACGGTCGCCGAGGTCACCCGCGACTACCAGCACTCGGTGCCCGAACTGACCGACAAGTTCCGGCAGTACGACATGTTCGCCCCCGAGTTCGCCCTGTCCTGCCTCAACCGGCTCCAGCTGCGCAACAACAGGCAGATGGTGGACCTGGCGGACCCCTCGGGCGCGCTCCAGCTGGTCGGCACCCTGAACAACCCCATCGCG
Organism: Streptomyces sp. LS-MS-L19; assembly: GCF_058382285.1. Classification (NCBI taxonomy): domain Bacteria; kingdom Bacillati; phylum Actinomycetota; class Actinomycetes; order Kitasatosporales; family Streptomycetaceae; genus Streptomyces; species Streptomyces sp. LS-MS-L19. The sequence continues at coordinate 3,635,567 of NZ_JBYCLL010000001.1, forward strand.
GGCCTGTAGCGGGCCCCGGGCAACGGAGACTGGAAATGCCAGAATTTCCCCATGGCGGAAATCCTCCAGAAGGACGGCACATGGGTCTTCGACGGCGACGCCCTGCGGCTGACACCGGGCAGGGACAGGAACGTGGGCCTGCTCCGCAAGGCGCTGGGTGAACTCGTCGTCCCGCTGGGCGCGTTGGCGGGCATCTCCTTCGAACAGGGCAAGAAGAGCGGTCGGTTGAGGCTGCGCCTGCGCGACGGCGCGGACCCGCTGCTGCACGCGACCGGCGGCCGCCTCACCGAACCGCACGACCCGTACCAGCTGACCGTCGACTCCGACCGCTACGGCGTGGCCGAGTACTTCGTGGACGAGGTGCGCAACGCCCTGCTCCTGGACCAGGTCCCGAGCGACCCCGTGGACGGCTATCTGCTGCCGGGCCCCGCCGTCCCCCTCGCGGTGTCCGCCGGCGACGGCACGGCCGCCTTCGACGGGGAGCACATCCGTCTCGAGTGGAACTGGAAGACGGAGGACGCCAAAGCCTCCGCGGGGCCCCGCACCCTCGCCGTGACCGACGTCGTGGCCGTGGAGTGGCAGCCCGCGGTCGGCCTGGAGAACGGCCATCTGCGCTTCACCGTGCGGCACGCCCCGACCAAGGCCCCGCCGAAGTACGACCCCAACGCGGTGGAGCTGTGGGGCTTCAAGAAGGACCCGCTGATGGCGTTGGTCGCGGCGGCGGTCCAGGCCAGGCTTCCGCACCCGGCCCGGGCCGCCGCCGTCGACGTACACCCGGGGAAAGAGCTACGACCGGAAACGCCTTCCCCTCCGGTCGCGTCCGCCCCCGCCGAGGACGGCCATGACGCGCTCCTGCGCCGGCTGCGCGAGCTCGGTGAACTGCACCGAGCCGGTGTGCTGACGGACGAGGAGTTCACGATGGCCAAGCAGGCGATCCTCAAGCGGATGTGATCCCCCGAGGACTACTTCGCCCTGCGCGCCACCGTGAAGTGGTCGATGCGGTCGCCGGTCTCGGCGATGCCCGACACCTTCAGCCTGGCGTAGTGGCCGCGCGCGGCGGGCTCCACGTCCACGCGCAGGAAGGAGTAGTTGAGGTAGCGCACCCGGGACCAGGCGACGGTCTCGTTGACCTTGCCGTCCTTGGTGTTGATGAAGGAGGCGACCGAGTCGACCTCGTTCAGGTGCCCCTCGTAGGAGTCCGGCGCGGTGAACGCGTACAGGCTGCGGCCGGCCGCGCCCGCCGTGACGTAGACGACACCCTCGGTCTCGGGGTACGCGGTCTCGCCGATCGGGAGCTTCTTGACGACCTTGTCGCCCTTGATGACGTCGGTGCGCTCGTACTGGTGGTTGTGGCCGTTGATGACCAGGTCCACCGTGTACTTCTCGAACAGCGGCACCCACTCCTGGCGCACACCCCCCTCCGAGGCGTGCGCGGTGGAGGTGCAGTACGCGCAGTGGTGGAAGAACACCACGATGAAGTCGATGTCCTTGGACGCGCGGTACTTCTTCAGCTGCGCCTCGAACCACGTGGTCTGGGTGCCGCCGGAGATGCCGAGGTTGGCCGGGATCTCGAAGGAGACGTCGTTCGGGTCCAGCGAGATGATCGCGGTGTTGCCGTGCACGAAGGTGTAGACGCCCGGCAGGTTCGCCTTGTCGGGCCCGTTGTCGGGGAGCGTGAAACGGGCCTCCTCGCCGCCGTAGCCGTTGGGCGAGTACCAGGCCTCCATGTCGTGGTTGCCGTAACTGACCATCCACGGCACGGACTTGGCGACCGACTCGGTCTGGGCGAGGAACTGGTCCCACACCCGCGAGTCGAAGCCGGTGTCGGCGGACTTGCCCTGGCCGGCCGGGTCGGCGTAGGCGATGTCGCCGGCGTGCAGGTGGAAGGCCGGGTTCTGGCCGAGGATCAGGCTGTCGTTGGCGAGGCCGTGGTAGCTGACGCCCTGGTCGCCGAAGGCCGTGAAGGTGAACGGCTCCTTGTGCGAGGGCGCGGTGGTGAAGGTGCCCAGGGTGCCGAGCAGGTGCGCCTCGGCCGGGTCGAAGCCCTGGTGGCCGACGCCGTAGTAGTAGGTCCGGCCGGGCTTGAGGTGGGTCAGCCGGGCGTGGACGTAGTACTGGGTGTGGTCGCCGCTGGCGCCGACTCCGGCCGGGGTGTACAGGGTGCGCACCTCGGCCTCGATCTTGCGGGAGAGGTCCCAGGGGTGGGCGCCGATGCGGACGAAGGGCTTCTTGACCGCGACCGGGACCTGCCACGAGATCGTCATCTCTGTGCGGGCGTCGGCGCCGTAGGCCAGGTGGCGGCCGAAGGGGGCCACCAGGGAGCCGTCGACGGTCGCGGCGGAGGCGAAGGTCCGGGTGGGCGTGGCGGCCTGGGCGACGGCGCCCGGCACGAACGCGCCACCGGCGACGGCGCCCAGCGTGACGGCGCCGCCCCTGATCATGGTGCGCCGCGAGAATCTGGCGCGCAGGTACTCGTGCTGTTCGGCCATGCTCATGCGCTCGGCGAGCTGGTCCGGTACTCCCATGCGAGGAATGTCCATGGCGTCTGAAACTCGTCTCCTTGGGCGACGGACCGCAGGACGCAGGATGGACAGCTCGCGAACAGGCACTCATGAGAGATTCAATGTTCTCCCAAGGACCACCAACAGCGGCTTGCCCGAAATCGGGCAGGATTCTTGCGAAACGGCTCCCCGTCCCCCAGGATCTACCGGGTGCACGACGAACTTGTTGATCATCTGACGCGGTCCACGCCCCTCAGCCGGGGCGAGGCGCTGCGCGTGATCCAGGACGTGCTCGCCTTCTTCGACGAGACGACCGAGGACTACGTCCGTCGCCGCCACCGCGAACTCCAGGCCCAGGGCCTGGTGAACGCGGAGATCTTCGGACGGATCGAGGCGGACCTGAAATATCGAGCGGTGGCGCCGCCTGAGCTGACGCAGAGGCAGCTGCGCCGCATGGTCTACGGCTAGGGGACACATCTTTATGTGCGGAATTGTCGGATACATCGGGAAGCGGGACGTCGCCCCGCTGCTCCTGGAGGGCCTTCAGCGCCTCGAGTACCGCGGCTACGACTCGGCCGGCCTCGTCGTCACCTCGCCGAAGACGGCGGGCCTGAAGATGGTCAAGGCCAAGGGCCGGGTGCGCGACCTGGAGGCCAAGGTCCCGGCCCGCTTCAAGGGCACCACCGGCATCGCCCACACCCGCTGGGCCACCCACGGCGCCCCTTCCGACGTCAACGCCCACCCGCACATGTCGGCCGACCACAAGGTCGCCGTGGTCCACAACGGCATCATCGACAACGCCTCCGACCTGCGCCGCAAGCTGGAGGCGGACGGCGTCGAGTTCCTCTCCGAGACCGACACCGAGGTCCTCGTCCACCTGATCGCGCGCTCCCAGGCGGAGAAGCTGGAGGACAAGGTCCGCGACACCCTGCGGGTGATCGAGGGCACCTACGGCATCGCCGTGATGCACGCCGACTTCGCCGACCGCATCGTGGTGGCCCGCAACGGCTCCCCCGTCGTCCTCGGCATCGGCGAGAAGGAGATGTTCGTCGCCTCGGACATCGCCGCGCTGGTCGCCCACACCCGGCAGATAGTGACGCTGGACGACGGCGAGATGGCCACCCTCAAGGCCGACGACTTCCGCACCTACACGACCGAGGGCACCCGGACGACGGCCGAGCCCACCACGGTCGAGTGGGAGGCCGCCTCCTACGACATGGGCGGCCACGACACCTACATGCACAAGGAGATCCACGAGCAGGCCGACGCCGTGGACCGCGTCCTGCGCGGCCGCATCGACGACCGCTTCTCCACCGTGCACCTGGGCGGCCTCAACCTGGACGCCCGGGAGGCCCGCCAGATCCGCCGGGTGAAGATCCTCGGCTGCGGCACCTCGTACCACGCCGGCATGATCGGCGCCCAGATGATCGAGGAGCTGGCCCGCATTCCCGCGGACGCCGAGCCCGCCTCGGAGTTCCGCTACCGCAATGCGGTCGTCGACCCCGACACCCTCTACATCGCGGTCTCCCAGTCCGGTGAGACCTACGACGTCCTCGCGGCCGTCCAGGAGCTGAAGCGCAAGGGCGCCCGGGTCCTCGGCGTGGTGAACGTGGTCGGCTCGGCGATCGCCCGCGAGGCCGACGGCGGTATCTACGTGCACGCGGGCCCCGAGGTCTGCGTGGTGTCCACCAAGTGCTTCACCAACACCACGGTCGCCTTCGCGCTGCTCGCCCTGCACCTGGGCCGCACCCGCGACCTCTCGGTCCGCGACGGCAAGCGGATCATCGAGGGTCTGCGCAGGCTGCCCGCGCAGATCACCGAGATGCTGGAGCAGGAGGAGCACATCAAGAAGCTGGCCGAGCAGTACGCCGAGGCCCGCTCGATGCTCTTCATCGGCCGCGTCCGGGGCTACCCGGTGGCCCGGGAGGCCTCCCTCAAGCTCAAGGAGGTCTCCTACATCCACGCGGAGGCCTACCCCGCCTCCGAGCTCAAGCACGGCCCCCTGGCCCTGATCGAGCCCGCCCTGCCCACGGTCGCGATCGTCCCCGACGACGACCTGCTGGAGAAGAACCGCGCCGCCCTGGAGGAGATCAAGGCCCGCAGCGGCCGGATCCTGGCCGTGGCCCACCAGCACCAGGAGAAGGCCGACGAGACGATCGTCGTCCCGAAGAACGAGGACGAGCTGGATCCGATCCTCATGGGCATCCCGCTCCAACTCCTCGCCTACCACACGGCGTTGGCCCTGGGCCGGGACATCGACAAGCCGCGCAACCTCGCGAAGTCGGTGACGGTGGAGTAGACGGGCAAGCGGCCCCCGACGGAACGGACCCCCACGTGATGCCACTTGGCACGGGGGGTCCGTCTCGGTTGCCGGGAAGCCGCCCAACTCCCCAGCCGGCGCAGCCAGTCGGGGCCGTCACGCCCTGACCGGCAGCCCATGACCGCTATATGCCCTTCACAAGGGCACAAACACCTCTACGCGCGAGTAGGTTGACGCATCCCACCAGGGAGAACGGCGCGTTACGGAATCACGATGACGGGCCGCTTCGCCCGCTTGGCCAGCCGCCCCGCGACGGAGCCGAAGATGCGCCCGACGATGCCGTGGGTGGAGCCGACGACGATCGCGTCCGCCTCGTACTCCCGCCCGACCTCCTCGAGTTCATGGCAGATGTCACCGCCGCGCTCGACGAGGATCCAGGGCACCTCGGCCAGGTAGTCCGCGCAGGCGAGCTCCAGGCCGAGCACCTCGGTGCGGTGGTCGGGGACGTCGACGAAGACCGGTGGCTCGCAGCCGGCCCACACGGTGGTGGGCAGCCGGTTGGCGACATGCACGATGATCAGGCCGGAGCCCGAGCGATGGGCCATGCCGATCGCGTACGCGAGGGCGCGCTCGCTCGATGTGGAGCCGTCGAACCCGACGACGACGCCGTGCTTGAAGGCGGGGTCGCAGGAATGGCGTGGCTCTTCCGCCGCCAGGGGCTCGGCCGCCGTGGGGTCGGCGACGGGCCGCTTGCGGTCCGCTGGTTCGGAGAATTCGTGACCGGCCATGGCTGTCTCGGCGTCGTGATCCTTATATGGGAGGGACGGCCCTGTGCGGCGGAGCTGTGTCCGGGAATCGTCTTTCCCGGCCCATACCCCCAAGGGTACGGCGGCACGCCTCCTTAGCCCAGATCCCGCCCTCGCTCTGTGGGGGTTCCAGGGAGCATGCACGAGGGGGCGCCCGTAACGCAATGGTTGCTGCGCTGTACAGGCGGTTTGCACAGGATTCACGCGCCGGTCCCCTGCCCGGGCTCCCGGCCCGGCCCCCGGACGGCCCCTCGACACAGTGACCGACGGGTCGAACACGCGTTGAACCCGTGAGCCACGCCGCGGGGAGACGCCACAGGGAGCATGCGATGACCGGACACCGACCGCCCTCCGAGGACTCCAGCACGGACGTGGTCCGCTGGGCGGCCTTCAGCTGCGTCCTCGTCCCCGTGGTGCTGGTCTGGTACGGCACCTCGCTCGCCGGCGCCACCGGCACCGCGCTCGGCCTCGCCGCCGTGACGGCCGTCTGCCGTATCCTCCTGCGCCAGTCGGAGCGCGTCGCGGCCCGCCTGCACGCGGAGGAGCGGGCGCCCCACCGTGGCCGCCGTCACAGGAGCGGTACCGGGGCCCGTCGAGGCGGTCGTCACACCGGGGGAAACAACGGGGGAAACCCCGGGGGAAGCGGACCGGTCGGCTGACCGGTTTCCATGCACCGGGACGATTCTTTTCAGCCAACTTCCGCGTTGGGCGTGTCCCTTGCCCCGACCACCCCTCAACCCCCGTTCCACCTGCACGGATAGGGTCCAGGGGGTCCCGCGCACCCTACGTGGATGAGCCACTGCCACAAGGCGCACTTCCCTGCACGGCCCGTGAGTGCAACGCTTCGTGATCGAATGCTTTACGCCAAGTTGCCAAGTCGACAATGTGCCGGATGACGAACTGGTCACGCCGACACCACGGGACACAGTAGATTCGATCTTGACGTCTTACGGCGGGGGACTCGTGCCGGACCGAGGGGAAACGTGCTGGAGCGACATGCCCGACAAGTTAGGGGCGCCGCGACCACCGAGGGGGGCTTAGCAGTATGAGCCACGACTCCACTGCCGCGCCGGAAGCCGCGGCCCGGAAGCTCTCCGGGCGACGCCGCAAGGAGATCGTCGCCGTGCTGCTGTTCAGCGGCGGCCCCATCTTCGAGAGTTCCATACCGTTGTCGGTGTTCGGGATTGACCGCCAGGACGCCGGCGTGCCGCGCTACCGCTTGCTGGTGTGCGGCGGCGAAGAAGGCCCACTGCGGACCACAGGGGGCCTGGAACTCACCGCGCCGCACGGCCTGGAAGCGATCTCACGCGCGGGCACGGTCGTCGTGCCGGCCTGGCGCTCGATCACTTCTCCGCCACCGGAGGAGGCGCTCGACGCACTGCGCCGGGCGCATGAAGAGGGTGCCCGCATCGTGGGCCTGTGCACCGGCGCCTTCGTGCTGGCCGCCGCGGGCCTGCTGGACGGCCGCCCCGCGACCACCCACTGGATGTACGCACCGACGCTGGCCAAGCGCTACCCGTCGGTGCACGTCGATCCACGCGAACTCTTCGTGGACGACGGCGACGTACTGACCTCGGCCGGTACCGCGGCCGGAATCGACCTCTGTCTCCACATCGTGCGGACGGACCACGGCAACGAGGCGGCCGGCGCGCTGGCCCGCCGGCTGGTGGTCCCGCCGCGCCGCTCGGGCGGTCAGGAGCGCTACCTCGACAGGTCTTTACCGGAGGAGATCGGCGCCGACCCGCTCGCCGAGGTCGTCGCCTGGGCGCTGGAACACCTCCACGAGCAGTTCGACGTGGAGACGCTCGCCGCGCGCGCGTACATGAGCCGTCGTACGTTCGACCGGCGCTTCCGCTCCCTGACGGGCTCGGCCCCGCTCCAGTGGCTGATCACCCAGCGGGTGCTCCAGGCGCAGCGGCTGCTCGAGACGTCGGACTACTCGGTGGACGAGGTCGCGGGGCGCTGCGGGTTCCGCTCGCCGGTGGCGCTGCGCGGGCACTTCCGGCGCCAGCTGGGCTCGTCCCCGGCGGCCTACCGGGCCGCCTACCGGGCGCGCCGGCCGCAGGGCGACAAGCCCGTGGTGGACAGCGACGGTCCGGTCGGCGGCCCGACGGGTCCCGCGCCCAGCCCACCGGTGCAGCTGCACCCGGAGGGCGGCCCGGTCCCGCTCCAGACCCGCCGCACCCCGGCGCCCGTCGGCCCGCCGTCGGAGAACGGCCGCGAGCTGTACGCCACGGGTCGGGTAGGTCTGCCGGGGCAGCGCAGCGGAGCGTGACCTTGAAACGCCGGACGGATCTCTCAGCCCGTCCGGCGTTTGAGGACGAGGCCCTTCGGGCCGAAGCGGGGGTCCAGGGGGCGGCAGCCCCCTGGTACGCCGACCCCGACACCGGGCATCCCAAAAGGCGACCTCAGCTTTAGGGTGGTCGCATGAACGATCGCATGGTGTGGATCGACTGCGAGATGACCGGCCTCTCGCTGTCCGACGACGCGCTCATCGAGGTTGCCGCCCTCGTCACCGACTCCGAGCTGAACATCCTCGGCGACGGTGTGGACATCGTCATCCGTCCGCCGGACCAGGCGCTGGAGACGATGCCGGAGGTGGTGCGTCAGATGCACACCGCGTCCGGACTGCTCGACGAGCTGTCCGGCGGCACCACGCTCGCCGACGCCGAGGAGCAGGTCCTCGCCTACGTCCGCGAGCACGTCAAGGAGCCCGGCAAGGCCCCCCTGTGCGGCAACTCCGTCGGCACCGACCGCGGTTTCCTGCTCCGGGACATGCCCACCCTGGAGGACTACCTCCACTACCGCATCGTGGACGTCAGCTCCGTGAAGGAGCTCGCCCGGCGCTGGTACCCCCGGGCCTACTTCAACAGCCCGGAGAAGAACGGCAACCACCGCGCCCTCGCCGACATCCGCGAGTCCATCGCGGAGCTGCGCTACTACCGCGAGGCGATCTTCGTCCCGCAGCCCGGACCGGACTCCGACACGGCGAAGACGATCGCCGCGAAGCACGTCCTGCCTGCGCGGTAAACGCGGGCGCGAGCACCCCTTCGGACCCTGTACACTTTTTCTCGGCCGGTCAGGGAAACCCGGACAGCCGAACATGGTGGGTGTAGCTCAGCTGGTAGAGCACCTGGTTGTGGTCCAGGATGCCGCGGGTTCGAGTCCCGTCACTCACCCTCGTCACCTCAGCCGGTGACCCTGGAGACAGGGTCACCGGCTGAGGTCGTTTCAGAAGCCGGTCGCCCTGAGGGCGGTCCGCGCGGTCTTGCGGAAGGCCGCGACCAGGCGGCTGCGGTCGTCGGTGCGGGTGGCGAGGACCACGTGGGACGGGTCGACGCCGTGCAGGGGGATCGCGGTGACATCGGGGCGCAGGGCGCCGGCCCGGGGCAACGCCGTGATGGCCAGGGCCTGTCCGGAGGCGACGAGTTCGAACTTGTCCTCCAGGGCGTCGGCCAGGGGTCCGTCGGGTGCCGGGCGGCCGTCCGGGCGGGGGTCGATGCGCCAGTACGCGTTCCAGGCCGGGTCGGCCACCCGGACCAGCGGCTCGTCGGCGATGTCGTCGAGGGTGACGGACTCCTTGCCGGCCAGCCGGTGGCCGACCGGCAGCACCAGGACCCGGGGCTCCTCGTAGAGGACCGTCACCTGCGCGCCCTCGGTCGGGAAGGGCAGCCGGGTCACCAGGACGTCGACCTTGAGCTCGGGCAGGGCTGTCGTCCGCTCGGTCCAGTCGACGTGCGCGGTCCTGACATCGGCGTCCGGGAACCGCTCGCGCAGGGCGCGCACCGCCGAGGTGACGATGATCCCCGCGGTGTAGCCCACGGTGATCCGGCTCGGCTCGGCGGCCGCCCGGGTGAGGGTCGCCGCCTGGTCCGCCGCCCGCAGCAGTGCCCTCGCCCGGGGCAGGAAGACCTCGCCCGCCTCGGTGAGCCCGCTGCCCTGCGGGGTCCGCTCCAGCAGCCGCGCGCCCAGCTGCTGCTCCAGGCGCCGGATCTGCCGGCTCAGCGAGGGCTGGGTGATGTGCAGCGCTTCGGCGGCCCGGCCGAAGTGCCGGTGCTCGGCGACGGCCGTGAAGTAGCGGACCAGCCGCAGGTCGAGGTCGGTCATGCCTGAAGCGTACGCCCACGTCACGGGCGCTTTTCGGTACACGGCACCCCTCACCTGCGGTGATGCCTGATCCGTATTGCGCGATGCGAAACAGGCTTTGGACGTCCGCGGTACCGGCTTCGCACGCTGGAAGGGCATTCACTCGTCACAGCGAAGGAACACCATGCGTGTATTCGTCACCGGCGCCTCCGGATTCATCGGTTCCGCCGTCACCCGCGAACTGCTCGACGCCGGGCACGAGGTCCTCGGCCTGGCCCGTTCTGACCGGTCCGCCGAGGCCGTGAAAGCCGCCGGAGCGGAGGTGCACCGCGGCGATCTGGACGACCTCGACAGTCTGCGCCGGGGCGCCGAGGCGGCCGACGGCGTCGCCCACCTGGCCTTCATCCACGACTTCACGAACCTGACCGTCTCCGGTGAGGCCGATCTGCGGGCGATCGAGGCCATGGGCGAGGTGCTCGAAGGGACCGGGAAGCCGCTCGTCGTCACCTCGGGCCTGCTGACCGCGCCGGGGCGCGTGGGCACCGAGGAGGACCCGGCCGACCCGGACTCCCCCGCCAAGCACCGGCACGCCTCGGAGCTCGCGACGCTGGCGCTGGCCGAGCGCGGGGTGAGCTCGTCGGTGCTGCGGCTTCCGCCGAGCGTGCACGGCGAGGGCGACTACGGCTTCGTGCCCATGTTCATCGACTTCGCGCGTGAGAAGGGTGTCTCGGCCATGGTGGACGAGGGCGCCAACCACTGGGCGGCCGTCCACCGCCTCGACGCGGCCCGGCTGTTCCGGCTGGCCCTGGAACAGGCACCGGCGGGCGTACGGCTGCACGCGATCGGGGACGAGGCGGTGCCGTTCCGGGAGATCGCCGAGACCATCGGGCAGGGCCTCGGCGTGCCCGTCATGAAGGTGGCCGCGGAGAACGCGACGGACCACTTCGGGTGGCTCGGCCGCTTCGCCTCCATCGACATGCGGGCGTCCGCCACGCTCACCCGGAAGCTGCTCGGCTGGCAGCCGGAGCACCCCGGCCTGATCCCGGACCTGGAGGCGGGCCACTACTTCAGGACGACGACCTGAGCGCTACGGCTCCGCGGGCTGCGCGGCCGTAGCGGAGCCGTCCGTCCGCGTGCCGGGACCAGTCGGTGCGGACGCGGCCGCCAGGACGAGCCGACGGGCGGCGTCACGAACCCCGGGCCCCTGGACAGCGTCACGCCCCCGGCGCCGAGCCGGACGTGCTGCTCGGATGATCCTTGTGTTCAACCTCTTGACGCAGCAGGTCAGGACGACGTCCGGTGCACCAGCTCCGTGGCCAGGACCACCTGCCTGCGCTCCAGCCCCCGGGACACCGCCGGACGGCGGTCCGCGATCTCGGTGAGGAGCAGGTCGATCATGCGGCGGCCCATCTCCTCGATGGGCTGGCGGACACTGGTCAGGGGCGGGTCCATGTGGCGGGCTATAGCGGAGTCGTCGTAGCCGACCAGAGCCACGTCCGAGGGGATCCGGCGGCCCTCCTCGCGCAGCACCTGGCGGGCGCCCGCCGCCATGACGTCGGAACCGGCGAAGACGGCGTCCAGGTCGGGGCGGCGGGCCAGCAGCTTCGTCATGGCGCGGCGGCCGCCCTCCTCGGTGAAGTCACCGGGCTCGATGAGGCGTTCGTCCACCTCGTGGCCCGCGTCGAGCAGCGCGTCCCGGTACCCGTCGACGCGGCGCTGGGCGCCGTACACGTCGAGGCGGCCGGTGATGTGGGCGATGGTGCGGCGGCCGCCGGCCAGGAGGTGCTCCACGGCGGAGCGGCCGCCGCCGTAGTTGTCGGAGTCCACCGACGGGAGCGTCTCGGCCGCCGAGCGCGGACCGCTGATCACCGCGGGGATCTCCAGCTGGGCCAGCAGGTCGGGGAGCGGGTCGTCGGCGTGGACCGAGACCAGCAGGACGCCGTCGACCCGGTGCGCGGCCAGGTACTGGGCCAGGCGTCGGCGTTCGCGGTCGCTACCCGCGAAGATGAGCAGCAGCTGCATCTCGGTCTCCGAGATCTCCGCGCCCACGCCCTTGAGCATGTCCGAGAAGTACGGCTCGGCGAAGAACCGCGTCTCCGGCTCCGGCACCACCAGCGCGATCGCGTCCGTGCGATTGGCCGCCAGGGCGCGCGCGGCCGTGTTCGGCACGTAGCCGAGCTCCGCCACCGCGGCCTCGACCGCGGCGCGGGTGGCGTCGCTGACCCGGGGCGAACCGTTGATCACCCGCGACACGGTGCCGCGGCCCACGCCGGCGCGCGCGGCGACCTCTTCGAGGGTGGGCCGGCCACCGCTCCGGTTCCGCGCTCCGTGGCTTGCCATGGGCTCCGCCTTCCCCGCCGTGTCTCTTAGCTGGCCTGGAATCTAACAGTCCCGCCTGATGAGCCGGACGTCACCGGGGGCTGCCGCCCCCGGACCCCCGCTTCGGCCCCGAAAGGGCCTCGTCCTCAAACGCCGGACGGGCCGGTGGGTCCAGTTAACGGGCTTATAACTGAACGCATCTCCCCTCGCCGACTCCCTTGACACCCTCGCTCCGACCCGCGAACCTTCAACACATCACCGATGGGAGCGCTCCCACGGTACCTGACACATAAATATCCCGCACGTTCCCCGCCCGAGCCGCAGCTTGAACGAACGGGCCCAACAACGCAGTTGGCCGGGGGGTCGGCACGTCAGGCAACAGGAGGACGCAATGCGCACGACTACCCGCCGGTCCCACCGGCTGTTGGCCCTGGCGGCCGTCGCCGCACTGACCACCGGAGTACTGGCCGGCTGTGCCGGCGACTCCGACGACGGTGACTCGTCGGGCTCGGGCAACAACGCCGGAGGCGGCAAGACCACACTGACCATCGGCACCTTCGGTGTCTTCGGTTACAAGCAGGCCGGACTCTACGACGAGTACATGAAGTCGCACCCCGACATCACCATCAAGGAGAACGTCACCACCCGTACCGACGTCTACTGGCCGAAGGTCCTCACCCGGCTCCAGGCCGGCTCCGGCACCGACGACATCCAGGCCATCGAGGTCGGCAACATCACCGAGGCCGTGCAGACGCAGGGCTCCAAGTTCGTCGACCTCGGCAAGGACGTCGACAAGTCGCAGTGGCTGGACTGGAAGAACGCCCAGGCCACCACCCCCGACGGCAAGCTCATCGGACTCGGCACCGACATCGGCCCGATGGCGATCTGCTACCGCAAGGACCTGTTCCAGAAGGCCGGTCTGGAGACCGACCGCACCAAGCTCGCCGCGCAGTGGAAGGGCGACTGGAACAAGTACGTCGACCTCGGCAAGCAGTACATGAAGAAGGCGCCGAGCGGCACCAAGTACGTGGACTCCGCCTCCTCCGTGTACAACGCGGTCCTCAACGGCGAGAGCGAGCGCTACTACGACAAGAGCGGCAAGGTCGTCTGGGACAAGTCCGCCGGTGTGAAGAACGCCTGGGACGTCGCGATGTCCGTGGCGACCAGCAACATGTCGGCGAAGCTCAAGCAGTTCGACAAGCCGTGGGACCAGGGCTACGCGAACGGCACCTTCGCCACCGTGGCCTGCCCCGCCTGGATGATCGGTTACATCCAGGAGAAGTCCGGTGAGGCCGGCAAGGGCAAGTGGGACGTGGCGGCCGCGCCGACCGCGGGCAACTGGGGCGGCTCCTTCATCGGTGTGCCGACGGCGGGCAAGCACCAGAAGGAGGCCGTCGAGCTCGCGAAGTGGCTGACCGCGCCCGAGCAGCAGGCCAAGGTCTTCGCCAAGCAGGCCAGCTTCCCGTCGACCCCGTCGGCGTACTCCACGCTGAAGGCGGCTACCGCCACCACGGAGTTCTTCAGCAACGCGCCGATCACCCAGATCTTCTCCGACTCGGCGAAGACGATCCCGGCGCAGATCTTCGGCGTCAAGGACCAGCCGATCAACACCGCGCTGACCGACATCGGCATCCTCCAGGTCGAGCAGAAGGGCAAGTCCCCTGAGCAGGGCTGGGACGCTGCCACGAACGAGATCAAGGACGTGCTCGGCCAGTGACAAGCCCCAAGCAGGCACTCGCGCATCCCGCGTCGAGCGTCGAGGCCGCGCCCGGCTCCCAGCCGGGCGCGGCCCGGGGCGCTCACGGTGGCGGTACCCCGCCCAAGGGCCCGAGCCCCTGGCGGAGCAAGCTGTACCGCTGGGACATGAAGGCGTCCCCGTACGTCTTCATCGCCCCCTTCTTCGTCATCTTCGGGGCGTTCTCGCTGGTCCCGCTGCTGTACACGGCCTGGTACTCGCTGCACGACGTACAGCTGTCCTCGCTGGACACCCAGACCTGGGCGGGCCTGGACAACTACCAGAACCTGCTGTCCTCGGACTTCTTCTGGAACGCCCTCAAGAACACCTTCACCATCGGTGTGATCTCGACCGTGCCGCAGCTGATGGCGGCGATCGGGCTGGCGCACCTGCTCAACTACAAGCTGCGCGGCTCGACCGTCTGGCGGGTCGTGATGCTGACCCCGTACGCCACCTCGGTGGCGGCGGCGACCCTCGTCTTCACGCTGCTGTACTCGTGGGACGGCGGCATGGTCAACTGGCTCCTCGACTTCGTGGGCATCGACCCGATCAACTGGCGTGAGTCCGACTGGGGTTCGCAGTTCGCGGTGTCCTCCATCGTGATCTGGCGGTGGACCGGCTACAACGCGCTGATCTACCTCGCGGCGATGCAGGCGATCCCGGCCGACCTCTACGAGTCGGCGGCGATCGACGGGGCCAACCGGTGGCAGCAGTTCATCCATGTCACGGTCCCGCAGCTTCGGCCGACCATCCTGTTCACGGTGGTGGTCTCCACCATCGGCGCGACCCAGCTCTTCGGTGAGCCCCTGCTGTTCGGCGGGGTCAGCGGGTCCAAGGGCGGCTCCGAGCACCAGTACCAGACGCTCGGCCTGTACATGTACGACCAGGGCTGGATCATCGGCAACCTCGGCAAGGCGTCCGCGATCGCCTGGTCGATGTTCCTGATCCTGTTGATCATCGCCGCGATCAACCTGCTGGTCACTCGACGGCTGAGGAAGTCCCAATGACCACCAGTGAACTGACGCTCCCTCAGACCTCCAAGCGGTCGTCCCGCCGGGTGATGGGCGCGGGCAAGCAGCTGCACGCCGGCCCGCTGACCTACGTCGTCCTCGCGGTCTTCGCGCTGGTCTCGCTCGCGCCCCTGGTGTGGACGGCGATCGCGGCCTCGCGCACCGACCGCAGGCTCGCCGAGACCCCGCCGCCGCTGTGGTTCGGCGGGAACCTGTTCAAGAACATGCAGACGGCGTGGGACGAGGCCGGTCTCGGCACCGCGATGCTCAACAGCGTGATCGTGGCGGGCGCCATCACCATCAGCACGGTGCTGTTCTCCACGCTCGCCGGCTTCGCCTTCGCCAAGCTGCGGTTCAAGTTCTCGGGCTTCCTGCTGCTGCTGACGATCGGCACCATGATGATCCCGCCGCAGCTGGCGGTCGTACCGCTGTATCTGTGGATGGCGGACCTCGGCTGGTCGAACCAGCTCCAGACGGTCATCCTGCCCACGCTCGTGACGGCCTTCGGCACGTTCTTCATGCGGCAGTACCTGGTGCAGGCGCTGCCGACCGAGCTGATCGAGGCGGCGCGGGTGGACGGCGCGAGCAGCATCCGGGTGGTGTGGCACGTGGTCTTCCCGGCCGCGCGCCCGGCGATGGCCGTGCTCGGCCTGCTGACCTTCGTGTTCGCCTGGAACGACTTCCTGTGGCCGATCATCGCCCTGAACCAGCAGAACCCGACCGTGCAGGTCGCCCTCAACTCGCTCGGCACGGGCTATGTCCCCGACCAGGCCGTGATCATGGCGGGCGCGCTCCTCGGCACCCTGCCGCTGCTGATCGCCTTCCTCCTGTTCGGCAAGCAGATCGTGGGCGGCATCATGCAGGGCGCGATCAAGGGCTGACGCTCCGTCATACCCCCTTTGTCCTACGGCTCCTGGGGCCGGACCGGCGCTGCTCCGGCCCCCTCCTCCCCACTCCCCCTCCCCCCCGCTATCAGTCGGTCTTTCGACGACCTCCGATGGGAGCGCTTCCATGCCTGATTCCGCAGCACCGGAGACCCCGGTGACCTTTCCCCCCGCCTTCCTCTGGGGTGCCGCGACCTCCGCGTACCAGATCGAGGGGGCGGTGCGGGAGGACGGCCGTACGCCCTCCATCTGGGACACCTTCAGCCACACGCCCGGCAAGACCGCGGGCGGCGAGCACGGTGACATCGCTGTCGACCACTACCACCGCTACCGCGACGACGTGGCGCTCATGGCCGACCTGGGCCTGACCGCGTACCGCTTCTCGGTCTCCTGGTCCCGGGTGCAGCCGACCGGCCGGGGCCCCGCGGTCCAGCGCGGCCTCGACTTCTACCGGCGACTGGTGGACGAGCTGCTCGCGCACGGCATCAAGCCGGCCGTGACGCTCTACCACTGGGACCTTCCGCAGGAGCTGGAGGACGCGGGCGGCTGGCCGGAGCGCGACACCGCGTACCGTTTCGCGGAGTACGCGCAGATCGTCGGGGAGGCGCTCGGCGACCGGGTGGAGCAGTGGATCACCCTCAACGAGCCCTGGTGCGCGGCCTTCCTGGGCTATGCCTCCGGCGTGCACGCACCGGGCCGCACCGATCCGGCAGCCTCACTGCGGGCGGCGCACACGCTCAACCTGGCGCACGGCCTGGGCACTTCGGCGCTGCGTGCCGCGATGCCGGCCCGCAACTCGGTCGCGCTCAGCCTCAACTCCTCGGTGGTGCGGCCCCTTTCGCAGGACCCGGCGGACCTGGCGGCGGCGCAGAAGATCGACGACCTGGCCAACGGGATCTTCCACGGGCCGATCCTGCACGGGGCGTATCCGCAGACGCTGTTCACGGCGACGGAGCTGATCACGGACTGGTCGTTCGTCGAGGACGGCGACCTCGCCCTGATCAACCAGCCGCTCGACGCGCTCGGCCTCAACTACTACACGCCCGCGCTGGTCTCGGCCGCCGACCCGGAGACCAACGCCCCGCGCGCCGACGGCCACGGCAGCAGCGACCACTCCCCGTGGCCGGGCGCCGACGACGTCACGTTCCACCAGACGCCGGGTGAGCGTACGGAGATGGGCTGGACGATCGACCCGACGGGCCTGCACGACCTGATCATGCGCTACACACGCGAGGCCCCGGGCCTGCCGCTGTACATCACGGAGAACGGCGCGGCCTACGACGACAAGCCCGACCCCGACGGCCAGGTCCACGACCCCGAGCGGATCGCCTACCTGCACGGCCACCTCGCCGCGGTCCGCCGCGCGATCGCCGACGGCGCGGACGTCCGCGGCTACTACCTGTGGTCCCTCCTCGACAACTTCGAGTGGGCGTACGGCTACGAGAAGCGTTTCGGCGCGGTCTACGTGGACTACACGACGCTGGAACGGACACCCAAGTCCAGTGCCCTCTGGTACGGCCGAGCAGCCCGCACGGGCACCCTCCCGGAGGTGGAGGGCGTCCAGGGCGTCTAGCCACCACGAAGGCGGGGGAATCCGGGGCGCGGCAGCCGAGGGGGGTGCCGCGCCCCGGCGTTTCACCTGATTCAGGGGCTGCCCGGCACCGCGAGCGGCGATGTCCCCGGGGATCTCAGGCTTCGGCTCCGCCGAGGAGTCGGCGGGTTGTTTCCACTCCCCACTGGTCCAGGGACAGCAGGCGGTCGCTGGAGGCCATCAGGCCGGCGGTCGACTCCACGTGGGCGGCCCAGCGCTCGCGGGTCTCCACGGCGGGGCGGGCCATCAGGCAGTCGGGGTCGTTGATCCACAGGCGGCCGTGCTGCCACTGGCGGCCGGTGCCGGTGAACTCGGCCGGGTCCTGGCCGGGCTGGCTGAAGTCGTCGGCCTCGGGACGCCGGTGCGGGGCCGTGTCGGGGCTGACCCGCATCGCGTCGAACAGGCCGATGGAGGGCAGGATCGGCGCGCCGCAGCCCAGCAGGTACGCGTCCGCGCCGATCGCCTCGCGGATCAGCTCGATGCCGGAGCGGTACGCGGTGAGGGCGTCCACCCCGGCATGCCGTACGCCTTCCAGGGCGCCCGCGTAGAGGAAGTCGACCTTGAAGTAGTCGTAGCCCTCGGACCGCAGCACCCGGAACACGTCCGCGAGGTAGGCCGCGGCCTCCGGGTGGGTGGTGTCCAGCACGCACAGGTCGTGGCCCCAGTTGCGGCCCGCGTGCAGGAAGCCTCCGTCGAGGTCCTCGACCAGCCAGTCGGGGTGCTCGGCGGCCAGGTCGCTCGCCGGGTCGACCAGGAAGGGGGCGGTCCAGATGCCGGCCCTGCGGCCCCGCGCCCGGATCGCGTCGGCGATGCCCTCGCGGGAGCGGAAGCGGCCCGAGAGGGTGAGCCAGTCGCCGAGGGCCTTCTGGTAGCCGTCGTCGATCTGTACGACGTCGACGGGCAGGTCGAGGGTGTCCATCGCACGGAGGTTCTCGTGGATGTCGTCCTCGGTGACCTCCGTGAAGTACTCGTACCAGGAGCACCAGACGGTGGGCGCCGGGCGCGGGGCCCCGGCCCCGAGTCCGGCGGCCCACTCGGCCAGCGTCGCCTGGATGTCCGTGCCCGTGTACTCCTGCACCGGACCGTCGGCGGTGACCTCGGCGGTGTCCGCGGCGACGGTCAGGCGGATCGACGGGACCGCACGCGTCGGTTCCGTCGCCGCCCACAGCCGTACCGGCGACCCGTCCCCCGGGTCGAGCGCCAGCAGCCCCTCGCCCTGGAAGGTGCCTTCGGGGACGGTGACGCCCGGCCGGTAGCAGACCGTCGCCCAGTTGTCGTTCGTCGGGCGGTACGGCTTGTCGCCGAGGGCGTACGCCCCGCTGGGGCTCCAGGACTGCCAGCCCTCCTCGTGGACGCGGGCCCTGCGCGGGTCCACGGGCACGGAGGTGACCGGGGTGAAGGGGTGGGGCACGGTGGTTCTTTCTCGAGTGGCGGGGGATCAGCCCTTGTTGGCGCCGAGGGTCAGTCCGCTGACGAACTGGCGCTGGAGTACGAAGTACACGATCAGGGTGGGGATCGCGGTGAGGAGGGCGCCGGCGGCGACCAGGTTGGGGTCGGTGAAGTACTGGCCGGAGAGGTTGTTCAGGGCGCTGGTGATCGGCATGTTCTCCCCGGTGGAGATCAGGACGATGGCCCAGAAGAAGTCGTTGTAGATCCAGATGGACAGCAACGTGCCCAGGGCGGCCATGGCCGGTTTGCACAGCGGGAGCACGATCTGCCAGTACATCCGCCACACCGACGCCCCGTCGACCAGGGCGGCCTCGGTCAGCTCGTGCGGGAGCATGCGCATGTAGTTGCTGAGCACGAAGGCGCAGAACCCGGACTGGAACGCGACATGGATCAGCACCAGGCCGAGTGCGGAGTCGTAGAGCTTGCCGCTCATGGTGATGCCGGGCAGGTCGACGAGGAGGTAGAGCCGGTACAGGGGGGTGATGATGACCTGCTGGGGGAGCAGGTTGCCGGCGGTGAACACCAGCAGGAGGGCGATGTTGAGGCGGAAGTCGAAGCGGGAGACGTAGAAGGCGACCATCGACGACAGCAGCAGCGTGATCAGTACCGCCGGGATGGCGATGATCAGCGTGTTGCCGAGGTAGTGGAGCATGTCGGACTGCTGGAAGGCGTTGGTGAAGTTGTCGAAGGTCAGCTTGTCCGGCCAGGACACGTAGCCCTTGTTGCTGGTCTCGCTGTAGGGGCGCAGGGCTGCGTAGATCGCCCAGAGAAGGGGGGCGAGCCAGGCCAGTGCGGTGCCGGCGAGGAAGACGTGCAGCAGGATCCGGGCGGGGCGGATCGGCGTTTTGGTCTTGAGAGCGAGGGTGCTCATGCCTGCCGCTCCTTCCGGAAGGTCGCGATCAGGTAGGGGATGATGACCGCGAGGGAGATGACCAGCAGGACCACGGCGATCGCGGAGCCGTAGCCGATCCGGCTGGACTCGCCGATGATGTTGTTGGTGATCAGGATCGACAGCAGTTCGGTGCCCTGGGCGCCCTTGTTGAAGACGAAGACCAGGTCGAAGGCGCGCAGCGCCTCGATGATGGTGACCACCAGGACGACGGTGTTGGTGGGGCGCAGGGTGGGGAAGATGACGTTCTTGAACGTCTGCCACTCGTTCGCGCCGTCCAGCGAGGACGCCTCGCGCAGGGAGGGGTCGACGCCCTTCAGTCCGGCGAGGTAGAGGATCATCATGTAGCCGGTGTGGCGCCAGGACGCGGCGATCAGCACGGCCCACAGGTTGAGTTTGGGGTCGCCGATCCAGTCGATGTAGTGGCCGGGCTTGTTCGCGCCGATGAGGCTGTTGATCAGGCCGGTGTCGGGGTTGTAGACCAGCTGCCACACGAATCCGGTGACCGCCAGGGAGACCACGACCGGCAGGAAGAACGCGGTCTGGTAGAGGCGGGAGAAGCGGATCTTTTTGTCCAGCTGGACGGCCAGGAACAGGCCGAACGGGGTCGGGATCAGGATGAGCACGACGAACCAGATGACGTTGTGCTCGACGGCCGGCCAGAACTGCGGGTTGTCGGTGAACAACTGACGGAAGTTGTCCAGGCCGACCCACTTGATCGAGTCGAAGCCGATCCCGTCCCAGCTGGTGAAGGCCAACGCGATGGACGCCAGCGCGGTCACCCACACCAGCGCCACGTGCAAGATCGTGGGCACGCCCGCCATGAAGCCGAGCGTGATGCGATCACGGCGGGTCAGCAGGCGCTTGTGCCCCTGCGGAACCCGCTTGGTGACAGGGGCAGGGCCCGAAGGCGGCACCGCGGCCGCCTCCGGGCTCTTCGAGGTCGTGTCGGTAGTCATTCAGCCGCTCAGCTCAGGAGGACGCGAAGATCGTCTTCTTCTGGCGTTCGATCGAGGACAACAGACTGTCGACGCCCTTGGGGTTCTGGAGGAACTTCTGCAGCGAGGGCTGCATCACCGTCGAGGTGAAGTCCGGACGCGAGTCACGGTCCATGAACTGCGTCAGGGTCTTGGCCCCCGAGATCATCTCGAACGCCTTCTTCTGCAGCGGCGAGTACGCGGCGGTGGAGGCCTTGTTCGAGGCGGCCACCACACTCGGGTCGCCCTTGAGGTAGGTCTCCTCGGCCGCGGGCGTGCCCAGGTACTCCATCAGCTTGACGACACCGTCGTGGTTCTTCGGGGACTTGGAGACCATGAAGCCGTCGGTGGGCGCCTCGACGGTGTCCTGCCCGTACGCCGGGTTGATCTCCGGGAAGGCGAAGAAGTCCAGGTCGTCCAGGTCGGCCTTGTTGGTGAACTGCTGCGCCACGAACGTGCCCAGCAGGTACATGCCCGCCTTCTTCGCCACCAGCGTCTGCGCCGCGTCCTGCCAGGTGCGGCCCATGAAACCGTCCTGGTGGTACGGCAGCAGCTCCGCCCAGTGATCGAAGGCGGCCTTGACCTTGGCGTCCGTCCACGCGGCCTTGCCCGCCATCAGCTGGGTGTGGAAGTCGTAGCCGTTGAGCCGGAAGTTGATCTGGTCGAAGGTGCCCATCGCCGGCCACGCGTCCTTGTCACCGAACGCGATCGGCACCAGGCCGTCCTTCTTCATCTGCTTGCACAGCGCGACCAGCTGGTCCCACGTGGTGGGCACCTGGTAGCCGTGCTGAGCGAAGACGGACTTGCGGTAGAAGACCGCCCACGGGTACGTGGTCATCGGCACGAAGTAGTACTTGCCGTCCGCGCCCTTGGACAGCTTCTTCATCGCGTCGGGGAAGTTGCCCCCGATCTTCTCCCACACGTCGTCGATCGGCGAGGCGAGGTTCTTGGCCGCGAAGAACTGCATCCGGTACCCGGCGAACCACTTGAACACGTCGTCCGGCGTGCCCTGGAGGTAGGAGTTGATCTGCTCCTGGAAGGTGTTGTGGTCCTTCGTGTTCACCTTGACGGTGAGGCCGGACTGCTTCTGGAAGGCCGCGTAGACGTCCGCGTACGCCTTCTTCGGCACGGCGTCCGAGTCGTTGGAGCCGACACTGACGGTCTTGGGGTCCGAGGAGCTGCCGCTGCTGCCGCAGGCGCTCAGCAGAGGTATGCCGGCACCGAGCAGGGCGGCGCCGCCGATGCCCTTGAGAACGCCACGGCGGCTGGCGGAGGGAAGGGAGGACGAAAGGTCACGCATGTACGGCTCCTGGGGCAGGGGTCCGGTCATGGAGGGATTCGAAGACCGGTCGTAATCGACCAGAAATCAACTTGACCGAACACGGTGGCGTAATGACAGCCGTATGTCAGGTCAACCGTCAAGACCCTTCAGGTCCCATTTGTCGAAACGTGACCGACACCTTTGCGCGCCCTCGTGCGTCCCATGGAATCGTCAGTTGTAGGCGGCGAACGCCTTCGAGAACGCGAAGGCGTCCTGAGCGATCGAGCTGCAGGTGGCGTCAGCGTAGTTCTTCGCGCCGCCCGCGCACTGCTTGTCACGCGTCGCTGACCACATCGACAGCGAACCGAGACCCTTCTCCTCGGCGAAGGCCACCAGCTGGGTCGCGTCGTCGACCGTGAAGATCTCCGAGGCCACGTCGTTCACCCCGATCATCGGCGTGACCGCGACCGTCTTCCAGGCGGCACTGTCGGACAGCCCCAGCACGCTCCTGACCTGCGCCTGAGTGGCTGTGGCGGCCTGCTCGGCGTATGTGCCCATGTCGCCGCTGTACGAGGCCCCGTAGTCCATCGCCATGATGTTGACCGCGTCGATCTGCACGCCGTTGGCCTTCGCGTCGGCGAGGAGGTTCACCCCGTCCTGGGTCAGGCCCTCGGGCATGACCGGCAGCGTGTAGGAGACGTCCAGGCCGGGGTGGCGGGCCTGGAGCTTCGCGATGGCCTGTGCCCGCCGGGTGTTCGCGGCCGTGTTCGGCAGCGCGCCGCCCTCCACGTCGAAGTCGACCTTGGTCAGGCCGTACGCGTCCACGACCTTCCCGTACGCCGCCGCCAGCGCGTCCGCCGAGGAGCAGGCCGTGGCGAGCTCGGAGCCGGAGGCCCCGCCGAAGGAGACCCGGACGTCACCGCCCTTCGCCCGCAGCGCACCGATCTGCGCGGCCACCGCGTCGCTCGTGAGGTCGGTCACCCCGCCCCACTTGGGCGTGCAGCCGCCGCCGTCGGTCACGAAGGCCAGGTTGTAGTCCTTCACGCCGGTGGCCGCGGCGCTCGCGAGGAGGTCGAAGGCGGGGTAGAGGGAGGTGTCGACGTACGGGGCGAAGCCGGCGGTGGTGCCGGTGCCGGTGCCTTCCGTGGCGGTGGGGGCCGGTGTCGACGGGGTCGTCCGCGTCGGTGTCGGTGTCGGTGTGCGCGTCGGCGTCGGTGTCGGGGACTGTGTCGGGCGGCCGCTGGGCTCCGGGGTGGCGGTGTCGTCGGCGGAGCACCGGGCGCCGTCCACGAGGCAGCCGGTGGGGTCGGCGGTGCCGTTGACGACGAAGCCGACGGTGACGGACTCCCCGGGCGCGAGTCCGTCGGTGTCCCACTTCGCCGACGTCACCGTGACGTGCTGTCCGCTCACCGCCGACTCGGCGTTCCACAGCGAGCTCAGCCTCGTGCCCGACGGCAGGTCGAACTCCAGCTTCCAGTCCCTGTCCGCGCCGGTGCTGTTGTTGGTGACCACGTACTGCGCGGTGTAACCCGTCGACCAGTCACTGGTCTTCGTGTACGCGGCGCCGACCCCGGCCGCCTGGGCGGTACCGCTCAGAACGACCGCGCCGGTCCCCACCACGGCGGCCGCGACCACCCCGCCGATCACCTTGTTCCTGCCGCTCACCTTGCGTCCATGCATGCTCATGAGGCGGCACGCTAGCGAGCCGGAATCGGGCAAATAGCCTGATCAGGACGGGGGTTGAGGATCTTAGGGCGCACTTAAGGAAGGGATCGGGATCGGTTAAAGGTCGAGACCAATCTGCCCGTACGGCGTCGGCGCACCCGGTGTCCCCGGCGCACCGGCTCCCGCCCGTCCAGCTGGATCCAGACCCGCACCTCGGTCCCGCCCAGCACCGACGATCCGATGCGGACGTCCCCGCCGGTCGACTCGGCGAGCCGGCGCACGATGTCGAGCCCGAGCCCGGTCGACCCGGCGCTGCCGGAACCCCGCCCGCGTGCCATCGCGGCCTCGGGGTCCCGGATGCCGGGGCCGGCGTCGGAGACGAGGACGATCACGGCGTCCTCGCCGTTGTGGACGTCGACCGCGAAGGCGGTGCCCTCCGCGGTGTGCCGGAAGACATTGCCGAGCAGGGCGTCCAGCGCGGCCGCGAGGTCCGCGCGGGCCACGGGTATGCGCACCGGCCGCTCGGTGCCGGCGACCCGCCACTTGCGGCCCTCGTCCTCGGCGAGCGCCGACCAGAACCCCATCCGCTCCCGGACCACCTCGGCCGCGTCGCACCCGGCGCCCGGCCCGGCCGCCGCGGTCTGCGGCTTGGCCTCTCTCGCGGTACGGATGATGGTGTCGACCTCGCGCTCCAGCTGCGCGACCGCCGCCCGCGTCTGCTCGGCGGCCGGACCGTCCCCGAGCGAGGCCGCGTTCAGCCGCAGCACGGTCAGCGGGGTGCGCAGCCGGTGGGAGAGGTCCGCGGCCAGCTCCCTCTCGTTCGCCAGCAGTTGGACGACCTGGTCGGCCATGGAGTTGAACGCTACGGCCGCCAGTCGGAGTTCGGTCGGCCCCTCCTCCGGTACCCGCGCGCCCAGTTTCCCCTCCCCCAACTCGTGGGCGCCCTCGACGAGTTTCTGCGCGGGCTGCACCATCCGCACGCCGAGCCGGTCGGCGACCGCGACCGAGCCGACGACCAGCGCGATGCCGACGCCCGCGAGGACCGCCCAGGCGGTCGCGACGCCGTTGCTGACCTCGGCCTCGGGGACGTACACCTCGACGACGGCGATCTGGCCGGAGCTGAGCGCGACGGGCTGGAGCAGGGTGGAGCCGCCGGGCACCTCGGTGGTGGAGGCGCGGCCGAGCCGGCGCACGGTCGCGATGTCCTCGTCGGCGGCCCGCTGCCGCCCGATGTCGAGGGCTCTCTGACCGCCCTTCGGGTCGCCGTCGGCCGCCGCATCGCCCTTCTGGTCACCGCCGGCCGCCGCATCGCCCTTCTGGTCACCGTCGCCCGGTATGTGGACGGCCATCCCGGAGTCCGAGCCGGCCGAGGCGACGACCCGCTCCAGCTGGTCGCGGTCGGTGGTGATGGACAGGGCCGGGGCGACGGCGGCGGCCTGGCGCTCGGCGTTGGAGAAGGCGCGGTCCCGGGCCATCTCCTTGATGACGAGACCGAGCGGGATCGCGAAGGCGACCACGACCATGGTGGTGACCGCCAGGCAGACCTTCACGAGTGCCCATCTCATAGCGGCGGCTCCAGCTTGACCCCGACGCCCCGCAGGGTGTGGAGATAGCGGGGCTGTGCGGCGGTCTCCCCCAACTTCCGCCTGAGCCAGGAGAGATGGACGTCGATCGTCTGGTCGTCGCCGTAGGACTGCTGCCAGACCTCCGCGAGGAGTTCCTTGCGGGGGACGACCACGCCGGGGCGGGCGGCGAGGAAGGCGAGCAGGTCGAACTCGCGGCGGGTGAGGTCGAGTCGGACGCCGTCCAGCTCGGCCTGGCGGCGCAGCGGGTCGACGCTCAGGCCGCCGACGCGCAGCACGCTCTCCGGCGGGGCGTCACCGCCTGCGGCTCGGGACCGCCGTAGGACGGCCGACATCCGGGCGGAGAGGTGCTCGACGGAGAAGGGCTTGGTGAGGTAGTCGTCCGCCCCGGCGTTGAGCAGGCGGACGATCTCCGTCTCGTCGTCCCGCGCGGTGGCGATGATCACCGGCACGTCGGTGATCCCGCGCAGCATCTTCAGGGCCTCGGAGCCGTCCAGATCGGGCAGACCGAGGTCCAGGATCACCACGTCGAAACGGAAATGGGCGACCTCACGCAGCGCCTCCAGTGCCGTCCCGACGCTGCGCACGGTGTGTGCCGCGTCGGTCAGGTGCCGGATGAGCGCCGAACGAACGAACTGGTCGTCCTCGACCACGAGCACACTTGCCATGCGCCGCACCGTACGCGATTCGGGCGAGCGCGGTCGGGGCCTGTGGACAACTCAGTCCGGGTGCGGCCCGTGGGACGCGTGAGGCAGTATGGCGGGCGATGCGCAGAGGACTCGTACACGTACTTGCCTGGCTGCTCGCCACGGGCGCGGCGGTCACGCTGTCGTGGTGGGGTGTCCACACGGTCATGGCGGGCACGGCCTACGACCCGCCCCGCGCCCTGCCCATCGCGACGGCCGAGGCGACCACGCAGGAGTCGAAGCCGCTGGCGTCCCGGACGCCGGCCCCGACGAGACGCGCGGCCCCCTCGAAGAGCCCGTCGCCGACGCCGAGCGCCACGACCGCTCGCCCGACCCCCTCGAAGAGCCCTTCTCCCACCGCCTCCGGCCAGGTCAAGAGTTACGACACCGACGGCGGCCGGGCGGTCTTCGACCTCGGTGAGACCTCGGCGACCCTGGTCTCCGCGACCCCCGGCACGGGCTGGTCGATGCAGGTGTGGAAGACGGAGTCGTGGATCCGGGTGGAGTTCTCCTCGGGCGCGGACCGGGTGTCGGTGTTCTGCACCTGGCACGACGGCCCGCCGCGGGTGGAGATCGGGACGTACTGACTCAGCGGAACACCGAGGGCGGTGGCGCCGGGGAGGCCACGGCCTTCGCGTCCGTCACGGGTACGGCCCCGCCGGTGAAGTCGAGGAGCGACTTGCCGTGTTCGACGCGGCCCGGGTGCGGGTCGGAGGCGGCCCTGCGGGTCAGTTCGGCGACCGGCAGGGGGGTGTCGGAGGCGACCAGGACGGCGTTGCCGAAGCGCTTGCCGCGCAGCACGGTCGGGTCGGCCACCAGGGCGAGTTCGGTGAAACGGGCGGCGGCGGTGGCGATCTGGCCGCGGAGGTGGGCGAGCGGCGGTCCGTCGGCGAGGTTCGCGGCGTAGTGGCCGCCCGGTTTGAGGGCCCTGCGGACCTCGTCGAGGAACTCGGTCGAGGTGAGGTGCGCGGGAGTTCTGGCGCCGCTGAACACGTCGGCGATCACGAGGTCGGCCCAGCCGTCGGCGACCTTGGCGAGGCCCTCGCGGGCGTCGACGGACCGCACCCGTATCCGCGCGGTCGGGTCCAACGGGAGCTTCTGCCGGACCAGTTGCACGAGGGCGGCGTCCCGCTCGACGACCTGCTGGGTGGAGCGGGGGCGGGTCGCGGCGAGGTAGCGGGCGAGGGTGAAGGCGCCGCCGCCGAGGTGTACGGCGTGCACGGGCTTGCCGGCCGGGGCGGCGAGGTCGATGACGTGGCCGAGCCTGCGCTGGTACTCGAAGGAGAGGTGGCGGGGGTCGTCCAGGTCCACGTGGGACTGGGGGGCGCCGTCGATGAGCAGGGTCCAGGCGTTGGGCCGTTCCCGGTCGGGGATGAGTTCGGCGAGGCCGCCGTCGACCGGTTCAACAACGGGTTCGGCGACGGCCTTGTCACGCCTCTTGGACTTGCCCATAACGCCATTATCTGCGGCGGAGGGTCGTCTCGCGTCCGCGGGCCGGTGGGGGCTGGTCGCGCCCCGCGGCGGAGCCGCGGAGCGATACAGTCCCGCGCCCCTGAGGGGTGGGTGCAGTCACTGGCAGTTGTCCGCGGCCTCGATCAGTCTCGCCGCCTCGTCCAGTGCTGCCCGTAGCACTGCCGGGTCCGTCGCCAGGTCGGCGTCTCCCGGTGGCAGCAGCCAGTCGGCGCCCTCCACCGGTGGCTCAGGAGCGAGCCGTAGCCCCCGGCCGTCGGTCTCCGTGCAGGTACTGCCCGGCACGTCCCAGCCCGCCGCCGTCCCCGGTGGCACCAGGAAGCCCAATGTCTGGCCGCCGTCGTCGTGCAGCACCGGTCCCACGCCGTCCCCCACCCCCCGCCGCAGGATGTCGACGGCCTCCAGGCCGTGTCGCGTCGGTACCGTGACCACGTCACAGCTGATCTCCATCGCGGCCTCCATCAAGGAACCCTCGTCCGACTCCACGGGGTTCAACGCGCGCCCGCGTCAACGGCTACGGCGCAAGTCCGCCGCAAAGGATGGCAGTTCATGGCAGATCTCGGATGAGATATCCGGTTTGTAGCCAAACCCCGCGTGGCGGCCCGGACACAGCGGGTACGTTCTTGCCCGCCGGAAACAGGGCGTCACACTGACAAACCAGTCAACTCGCCCCACCTCCGGCATGGTTCGACGGTTCGCACGAGAGGACCCGGCCATGGCGTCGTCACAGGTGACCTCGTCCCAGTCCCCCATGCCACCGCGGCCGAACCTCGCGTTCCGGCGCCTGCGCGGCCAGCGCTCGCCGGCCGAGTTCGCCGCGGCGGTACGACGGGCCGCGCGCGAGATCGGTGAACGGGTCAGCTGCGACGCGCGCTATGTGGGCCGCGTCGAGGCGGGCGAGATCCGCTGCCCCAACTACGCGTACGAACGGGTGTTCCTGCACATGTTCCCCGGCCGCACGCTCACCGACCTGGGCTTCGCGCCCCGCTCGACCGTGCGCGGACGCCGGTCACGGGACGCGTCTGAGACGCCGGGGGCCTACGAGCCGTATGACACGCAAGACACGCAGGACCCTGACGAGACGTACGACAACTACGAGGAGAGCGACGTGCTGCGTCGCGCATTCATGACCGGCGGGGGCGCCACGGTGGCCGCCGCCTCGCTGGGCCCCTTCGGGCTCGCCGCCGACGCCACCGCCGCCGGGCGGCCGGTGCGCCGCGCCGGGGCGAGCGAGGCGGGTGCCCTGGAAGAAGCCGTCCGCAGGATCCGGTTGCTGGACGACCGGCACGGCGCGGACGGCCTGTACCGGCGCGCGGCGGCTCCACTGCGGGCCGCTTACGCGCTCCTTGACGCCGGCGCGACCCGGCAGACCACCGCCGACCGGCTGCACGCGGGCGCGGGTGAACTCGCCATCTCGGTGGGCTGGCTGGCGCATGACTCGGGACGGTTCGACGACGCCCGCTCGCACTACGCGGAGGCTCTCGCGACGGCCCGGGTGACCGGTGACGACGCCCTGGAGGCACACGCCTTCTGCAACACGGCCTTCCTCGCGCGGGACGCCGGCCGGCCCCGGGAGGCGGTGCGGGCCGCGCAGGCCGCGCAGCGGGTCGCCCGGCCGCTGGGCTCGGCCCGGCTGATGTCGCTGCTCTCGCTGCGCGAGGCGGGCGGCTGGGCGGGCCTCGCCGACCGCACGGGGTGCGAGCAGGCCCTCGCCCGCGCGCAGGCCTACTTCGAGCGCGGCCTCTGCGACGCGGACCCCGAGTGGATGAGCTTCTACGGCGAGGCCGAGCTGGAGGGACTGGAGGCGCAGTGCTGGTCCACGCTGGGCGACTGGCGCCGGGCCGCCCGGCACGCGCGCCGGGCGGCGGATCTCCAGGACCCGCACTTCACCCGCAACATCGCGCTGTACACGGCCGAACTGGCCGACGACCTGGCCCGCGGCGGCCGGCCCGACGAGGGGGCGGCGGCGGGGCTGCGGGTGCTGGAGCTGTTGGGCGAGGTCCAGTCGTCCCGCATCCAGACGATGCTGGCGGGCACGGCGAGGGTGCTGCTGCCGCATCGGAGGGCGGCGGGGGTGTCGGCGTTCCTGGAACGCCATGCGTCTACGCCGAGGACCGCGTGACGGGGGCGTTCGTCGGGTGCGGCCCGGTGGGGGGCTTGTCGCGCAGTTCCCCGCGCCCCTCAAAGGCGTGACTGCACGGGGAACTGCGCGAGCAGCCCCACCGGGCCGCAGCCGACTACGAACCCAGATGCCCCAAGTCGTTCCAGCTCTCGATCGCCGGCTCCCCATAGGCCCAGCCCAACACCGAAAGGGACGTCGGATTAAGCCGTATCCGTGCCGCGAAGGCAACCGGCAGCCCCAGCCACCGCGCCCCGATGGACCGCAGGATGTGCCCGTGGGCGAACACCAGCACATCCCGGTCCGCGGACCGGGCCCACGCCACGACCTCGTCCGCCCGCGCGGCGACCTGCTCCAGCGACTCCCCCGAAGGGACCCCGTCCCGCCAGATCAGCCACCCCGGCCGCACCGCCTGGATCTCCTCCGGCGTCATGCCCTCGTACGCGCCGTAGTCCCACTCCATGAGCGTGTCCCAGGTGGCCGCCCGCTCCCCGAACCCGGCGAGTTCGCAGGTCTCACGCGCGCGTGCCAGGGGGCTGGTGCGGATCTCCAGCCCGGGGAGGCCGTCGTACGGCGCCCGGTGCAGCCGTTCGCCGAGCAGCTTGGCCCCCCGCCGGCCCTCCTCCAGAAGCGGCACGTCCGTCCGGCCCGTGTGCTTGCCGGACAGCGACCACTCGGTCTGTCCGTGCCGGGCCAGCAGGATGCGCGGTGCCATGAAGAAACCTTTCCGGGGGAAAGCGGAGGCGGAACCCCTCCATCATCGCGCACCCTGTGGGAGGGCAACCCGAGGGGCGATCTCTGCGTCTTCGAGGACCGAAGGCGCTGCGTGGGGGCACTCCACAGGGGCCCGCAGATACGCCGTAAAGTGGCACGACCGGACAACGACCGTCGGAAGCCGCGCGAAACGAAGGGGGACAGGATCGGATGCCGCTGACCGAGACACCAGGCACCGAGGCAGTCCCGGACACGCGGCTGCGCTGGTGGACCGAGCTCCCCCTGATCGTGCTGGTGTACGCCTGCTACAGCGCCGGCCGGCTCCTCGCCAGGGGCGACGTCACGGGAGCCGTCGACCACGGTCTGGCGATCCTCAAGGTCGAGAAGTTCCTGCACATCAACGCCGAGCACCCGCTGAACCGGCTGTTCACCGACCAGGCGTGGATCGGCGTACCGGCGGACTTCTGGTACGCCTCGCTGCACTACCTGGTGACGCCCGCCATCCTGGTCTGGCTCTTCCGCTCCCGCTCCGCGCACTACCGCGCGGCCCGCACCTGGCTGATGACGTCCACCTTCATGGGCCTGATCGGCTTCACCCTGCTGCCGACCTGCCCGCCCCGCCTCCTGTCGGCGGGCCACGGCTTCGTCGACACCATGGCCCAGTACAGCTCGTACGGCTGGTGGGGCGGCGAGGCGAGCGCCCCGCGGGGCATGGGCGGTATGACCAACCAGTACGCGGCCATGCCGAGCCTGCACGTCGGCTGGGCCCTGTGGTGCGGTGTGATGCTGTGGCGCTACGGCGACACGCGTATGACCAAGGTCGCGGCCGTCGCCTACCCGCTGATCACCACGATCGTGGTCATGGGCACCGCGAACCACTACTTCCTGGACGCGGTCGCGGGCGCGGCCGTGATGGGACTCGGGTTCCTGCTCGCCCCGTACGTCAGCCGGGTCGCGGGGCGGGCCACTGCGGGGATCCGGGCTCGGATAGCAACCGTCACCGTCGCCTCTCGGGACGCAGAGCCCTCAATTGTCAGTGGCGGATGCCAGACTTCGGCGGGTGAGCACATTCCACGGCAGCGCGAGTCCCGGTTCGCCCCAGGAGCCGAGCCGAGTGCCGCTCCCACGGACGCGGGGGACGGCGCTCCGGCAGCGGCTCGCTGAGCTGCGCGGCCCCGAGGTACCGGCCAAGGCACTGGACGCCCGCGCCCTCGCGGCCCTCGCCGCGAACCCCGGGTGCAAGCGGCGCGCGATCCTCGACGGCGCCGGGGTGAACAAGACAGCTCTGGCGAGCGCGCTGGGCGCGCCGTCGGCCTTCGGTCAGTCGCAGTTCGCCCTGACGCGCGGCAACGCCTTCGAGGCGAAGGTCAAGGCGGACGGCGGCGCGGAGCTGCTGCGGCTGGTGCACGAGCGCCTGGACCGCGGCGCCGAGCCGCCCGCCGAGGCCGAGGTCCCCGACCTCACCGCGATCGGCCCCGAGGGCCGTACCGCGCGGACGGCGCTCGCCCTGCGGGAGGCGATCGCCGGTGCCTGGACGCTGCTCGACCACCCCATGCTCGCGCTCGACGTCGCCGGTTCGCCCGCCTTCCTGGAACCGGACGCCGTGGTGGTGCACCCGGACGGCAGCTGGACGGTCGTGGAGATCAAGTCCTTCCCGATGCTGGACGGTTCGGCGGACCCGGCGAAGGTGGGCGCGGCCGCCCGGCAGGCCGCGGTGTACGTCCTGGCGCTGGAGGAGGTCGCGGCCCGGATGGAACCGGCGCCGAAGGTCCGCCACCGCGTTCTTCTGGTCTGTCCCAAGGACTTCTCCAACCTCCCCACCGCCTCGGCCGTCGACATCCGCAAGCAGCGCGCGGTCACCGCCCGCCAGTTGACCCGCCTCACCCGCATCCAGGACATCGCCGATGCCCTGCCCGACGGCACCTGTTTCGCCCCCGACCTGCCCGCGGCCGAGCTGACGGCGGCGGTCGAGTCGGTCCCGGCGACCTACGCCCCGGAGTGCCTGTCCGCCTGCGAACTCGCCTTCCACTGCCGCGACCGCTCCCGCGCGGAGGGCGCGGTGACCACCCTGGGCCGCTCGGTCCGCGCGGAGCTGGGCGGTCTGACGACGGTGGCGGACGTGCTGGCGGCGGCCCGCGGCGAGACGGGGGACCCCGACGACCCGGCGGTGGCGGCGCTGCGGAGAGCGGCCCAGCTACGGGCGGAGGCCCTGGGGGTGCCGGCGGAAGCTCTGAAGGTGCCGGCCGAGGTTCCGGGGGTGCGGGCATGTCGCTGATCGCCACCCTGGCCCGGTTGGAGGCCGTCAGCACCGGCCGCGCCCAGCCGGCCGCGACCGTCCGCCACCGCCATCTCTCCGACCAGCCCCTCGTCCTCGTCCCGCTCACCACCGCGGGCGAGGCCGGTGCCCCGCTCGGGGCGCTCGTGGGGACCGACCGGGACGACCCGCACCTCCTGGTCGTCCCGCAGCCCCGGGACCGGGACCTCAGGTTCGCGTTCCTGGCCGAGCTGGCGGACATCGTGCTGCCCTACGTCGACGGGTACGCGGCGGCGGTGGAGGCCGCCGAGCGCAACGAGACCGATCCGGAGACCGGCAAGCGCGTCAAGGTCGAGGTCGAGCTGTGCGCGGACGCCCCGCAGCTGATCCTGCCGAGCCGCGCGGGCGTCGATTTCGTACGGCTGCTCGGGCGGTCCATGCGGTTCCGGCGTACGGCGGAGCAGGACCCGGAGACCCCGTATCCGGCCCCGCCCAGGGTGCCGTTGCTGGGCCGGTGGCTGACCCACTTCGGGGAGCGGGCCCGGGTGCCGGGCTCCTCGCTGCTGCCCGCCATGACGGACCTGCTGGCCCGGCACTGGTCCACCGGACAGTCCACCCTGGAGGACCAGCACCTGGGCGCGCTGCTCGCGTGGATCGACCCGCCCGAGGGCCGCTCCGGCGCCGAGGCCGCGCTGGAGGCCGAGCTCGCCCGGGACGAGCAGGGCCAGTTGCGGCACCCGCCGGCCGGTCCGGCCACCGACCCGGCGTTCGACAACAAGCTGCTCGCCCCCGCCTTCGAGCGCTACGACCGCGCGCGCACCGCCCTCGCCGCCGCCGAGGACGGCCTGGAGGCCGACGACCGGCTCGGCGCGCTCACCGCCGCCGAGCAGGAGATCCGCGCGCTCGTCCTGAGCCGGACGCGCCCCACCTGGGACGCGGTGTGGCGGGGCCTGGACCTGCTGCGGGCGCTGCCCGAGGGAGCGCATGTCGAGGAGCGGTGGACGCGCGACCGGTGGTCGTTCACGAGCCACCGGGACCGGGTCGTGGCGGGCGAGCCCCCGCAGCCGCGCCGCGACGACGCGGTGACCGCCGCCAACAAGCTCGCCTCGCGCGAGCGCGAACAGGCCCGCCTGGAGGCGCAGGAGGCGCTCGACGACCCGCTGGTGATGGCGGGGCGGCGGCTGGCCGGGGAGGCGTTCGCCGGGGAGGTCACCGACGTGGTGATGACCTACAGCGAGGGCAAGCGGCCGAGCCCGCGCCCACTGGTCACCGTCCGCACGGACGACCGGCCGCATCTGGGCGAGCGGGCCAAGGTGTACCGCTCGCTGGGCGGGAAGCCGCAGTCGGCGGAGTTCGTGGGGTACGAGGACGCTCCTGACGGCAGCGCGCTGATCGTCCTCAAGATCCTCGACAAGATGGGGCGCGGCAAGGAGCCGGAGGCCGGGTCGGTGCCGGAGAAGGGCGACCGGTTGTGCTTCACGCTCTTCGAGCACGAGCAGCGCGGCGGCGCGAAGCTGCCCGACCCGGAGGACACGCCCTGGACGCACGGCGGTCCGCCCGGTGAGGCCGTGCAGGAGACCGCCGATCCCGTGACCCCGGAGGACGTGCTGTGACCACCCAGGTCTTCGATGCCGGAGCGGCCGCCGGCGAGGCCACCGACGCGATCCTCCACGACACCCTGCACGGCACCCACCGCGGTGTGGTCGTCGACTCCCCGCCCGGCGCCGGAAAGTCCACCCTCGTCGTCCGCGCGGCGCTGGAACTGGCCGACGCGGGGCGCCCGTTGATGGTGGTCGCGCAGACCAACGCCCAGGTCGACGACCTCGTGCTCAGACTGGCCGAGAAGAACCCGGAGCTGCCGGTCGGGCGGTTGCACAGCAGTGACGCCGACCCGTACGACAAGGCGCTGGACGACCTGCCCCAGGTCCGCAAGTCGGCGAAGGCGGGCGATCTCACCGGCCTGCCCGTGGTGATCTCCACGGCCGCCAAGTGGGGGCATGTGAAGGTCGACGAGCCGTGGGCGCACGCGATCGTCGACGAGGCGTACCAGATGCGGTCGGACTCGCTCCTTGCGGTGGCGGGGCTGTTCGAGCGGGCGCTGTTCGTGGGCGACCCGGGGCAGCTGGACCCGTTCGCGATCGTGGGCAGCGAGCAGTGGGCGGGGCTGTCGTACGACCCCTCGGCCTCGGCGGTGACGACGCTGCTGGCGCACAACCCCGAGCTGCCGCAGCACCGCCTGCCGGTGTCGTGGCGTCTCCCGGCGTCCGCCGCGCCGCTCGTCTCCGACGCCTTCTACCCGTACACACCCTTCCGCAGCGGCACGGACCACGACGACCGCCGGCTCGCCTTCGCCGTCGCCTCGGACGGCTCGGGCCCCGACCGGGTGATCGACGCGGCGGCGGAATCCGGCTGGGGCCTGCTGGAGCTGCCCGCGCGGCACACTCCGCGCACAGACCCGGAGGCGGTGCGGGCGGTGGCGTCGGTCGTACGGCGGCTCCTCGACCGGGGCGGGGCGGCCACGTCGGAGCGCTCACCGGACCCGGCTCCCCTGACCGCCGACCGGATCGCCGTCGGCACGGCGCACCGGGACCAGGCGGCGGCGGTCCGCGCGGCGCTGGCCGACCTGGGCGTCACGGAGGTCACCGTCGACACGGCGAACCGTCTCCAGGGCCGCGAGTACGACGTCACGGTCGTCCTCCACCCGCTCTCCGGCCGCCCCGACGCCACCGCCTTCCACCTCGAGACGGGCCGCCTGTGCGTCCTGGCCTCCCGCCACCGCCACGCCTGCATCGTGGTCTGCCGAGCGGGCGTGACCGACCTCCTGGACGACTACCCGTCGACGGAACCGGTCCAGCTGGGAACCCTGGTGAAGTTCCCGGACGGCTGGGAGGCGAACCACGCGGTGCTGGCACGGCTGGCGGAACACCGGGTGCCATGGCAGCCGTGACCGGCCCCCGACACCCCCACCGCCGGACGGAGTCCGGCCCGCCGCCGGAGGCGGCCCATGCATACAGCCCGGACGGCTGGGAGGCGAACCACGCGGTGCCGGCACGGCTGGCGGAACACCGGGTGCCATGGCAGCCGTGACCGGCTCTGGACTCCCCGGCCCCCCGGGGCAGCCGTGAGCGGGAACATCGCCGGGGCCGTAGTGCTTGGTACCGCCGGAGATGGACCGCCCTCTTGCACGGGCGCGGGACAATGGACGGTGGCCCATGCACAGGCGGGCCGTCGGTACGGACGAGGTACGAGGAGGATGAAGACATGGCGGAGCCCACGCCGCGTCGGAACGAACCGCGGCTACGCCCCGCGCCCCTGCTGTTCGAGCCCGCACAGGTGGCCGACGACCCGGAGCACTTCTTCGACCTGGAGTCGATCGACGACCCCCGCGCGCAGCTGACCCGGGCCACCGAGCTGGCGCACGCGTTCCGCGCCGCGGCGGACCGCGCGGTCGAGTTCCAGGCGATGGCGGCGGCCCAGCTGGCCGACCCCCGGCGCTTCGACCGGCTCACCGCGGCGGACATCGCCGAGCGTGCCGAGTGGACCGAGGACTACGCGAAGAAGATGGTCGAGTTCGGCCGCGATCTGCTGCGCGGTGCGGAGGGCGGCGGCCCCGGGCACGCCGACCCCGTCTGAGTGGTCGGCCCCCGGAGCCGTCGTACCGCCCGAGTAAGGCTTTGGCATATGCCAGGCGGGCAAGATACTCCCCTTCACCCTCCCCTGTCCCGGTTTCCCGCAACCCTCAGGAATCGCGCGCTCACGCCCGGTACCTGTAGATGACATGAGCACTCGCGACGAACCCTTCTCCGACCGCTTCGACGTGTCGGGCGTCACCGCGGACGGGGCCGCCTGGCTCGCCTCGGCAGGAACGTATCCGCGCAGCACCCTGTCGTTGTGGGAGGAGCGGCCCACCGCCCCGGTGGTGCTGCCCTGCGGCACCGCCTTCGACGTGGTCAGCGTCCCCGCGATGTTCGGGCGCCGGATGCTGGACCGGCTGTGGGACGAGGGGCCGGGCTCGGGGCCGGTGGCGACGCTGCGGGGTCGGATGCTGTTGTTCTCGGCGCCGGGTACGGCTCAGCGGCTGCCGTCGCTGCTGCGGTGGGAGGAGTTCGGCCGTACGGGGGCGATCCCGCCGCTGCTGTGTCACGGCACGGGGGACGCGGTGACCGTGCCGGCCCCGCTGAGCGCCGCGAACTCCGGGCTGACCTCGCGCTGGCTGGTCGCCCCGGACACCCGCCACCCCTGGCTGCCGGGCCCGGAAATCCTGGTCTGGGCGGCGGTCCGAGCGGCCCGGAACGCCGTGCGGATTTCGATTTTTCCCCCAGCCGATCAGGATGCTAAGGTCTACGACGTCAGCAGGCGCCGCTAGCTCAGTTGGTTAGAGCAGCTGACTCTTAATCAGCGGGTCCGGGGTTCGAGTCCCTGGCGGCGCACCGACAGTGAAGGCCCCTCGCAGCTGCGAGGGGCCTTTCGCGTGCCCAGGGGTCACCCCGCTGTGATCTCCACATTCCACGCCCCCGACACCGTTCGGTCCATCACCCTGACGCGGACGTTGGTGTCCGGGATCGTGAAGGTCTCGCCGGTGTCGACGGGGGCGTCGGCCAGGGGTGGGTAGACGGAGTTCTCCCAGCAGGCCTCGGTGCGGGGGTGGGCGTCGATGACCTGGACGGGGCCGCCGCCGGACGCGGCGCCGCTGTGGACGCGGTAGACGAGGACACCCTGGCGGCAGACCGCCGCGTCGTTGCCCACCGCCCCCCGCGCCTCGAAGGCGAGCGCGCTGTCCACCCCGGTGCGCACGACCGCGAGCTTGGTGCCGCGGCCCAGCCCGAAGATGCCGGCGTTACCGGGACCGGCCTCCAGCGGCTCCAGCGTCAGCCGCGCCGGCTTAGGCCCCCGTACGCACACCACCTGCCGCCGCTCCAGCCAGCCCAGCTTCCACTTGTGCCAGGCGAACAGGTCCGGGGCGAGTCCGAACTGGCTGCCCATCAGGTCCCAGTCGCCGACGTACGTGTCCCAGTCGCCCTTGCCGTCCGCGGGCCGGTGGTAGAGGTCCGGCAGGTCGAACACGTGCCCGGTCTCGTGGGCCAGCACCAGCTGGTCCGGCGGGTGCTTCTCGAAGACGGTGACCACCCGGCGGATGTCCGTGCCGTCCGCCCGCAGCGGCACGTCCAGGTTGACGACCTTCGTGGCGTCCGAGTCGACGCCGGGCGCGTCCGGGTCGGCGACGAAGTAGACGACGTCGTAGCGCGAGAAGTCGACCTGGGCGTCGGCCGCGGCGAGCGCGTCATGGAGGTAGGCGGACCGGTCCTCGGCGCTCCAGTCGCGCTGTATGGCGTACGCCGTCGACGGGCGCGGCATCCGGATCCAGTGCCGCAGCGGGTGCGGGCGCAGGGTGAAGCGGCCGTAGGAGGCACGGGAGAAGAAGTCGGTGGTGGCCGGGAAGTGGTCGGCGGTCAGCTCGGCGGGGCTGGTCAGGGGTGGGGCGTCCGGGAAGGACAGGAAGACCATCACCGCGTCGAGGGCGCGGGCCGGGCGCGGATAGGCGGTGTTCCAGGTGTCCAGGCCCTCCGAGTGGTGGGCCTCGGTGCGCTCCAGGGTGCAGGGGGCCGAGGAGAAGGGTTCGGCCACCGAGGGGCCGGTGACGAGGGAGGTGGCGGCGAGGGCGGCCATGGTGGTGAACACGGCGGCGGTGCTGCGCAGTCGGGGGCGCGGAAGAGTGCGCGGAAACGGGCGCGGCAACAGGACCTCCGGGAACGGTTCACGGGATACCGCACCCAGCCTGTGTGGTTTTGCAGTAGTACGTCCTGTTTATCTGCACCGGACGAGTGACTTGGCGTGACCTGCCGAACCGGCCGACACCCCCGAATCGCTCACGGAACGTCACAACCGGTCCTGGGCCCGAAGAACCCGTCCAGCTGCGGGCAGAAACGATCTGCCAGAAGGGGTTGCCGGTCCACGAGACTGGGCAATGGCTGGAAGGGCCTCAGGGCAGCCTCTATGATCGGCACACTTTCCTGCGCGGACAGCGATCGAGTGCACTGCGGGAGCTAGCGGTGAACGGAACGTCCGAAGGGCCGGCGCCCGCGGCAGACCTCGACGGGTCGGTCGTAACAGAGAGTGACATCACGACACCTGCTCGTACCGAGCGCGCGACAGCCGCTCGTACCGAGCCGCCGTCGCACCGCGCGGCCTTCGCGGCGGCGCCGCTGGCCATGGCGGTGGTGGACCGCGAGGGCACGGTCGTCGACGCCAACCCCGCCTTCGGCGAGCTGCTCGGCGTCGTACCGCGGGAGTTGACCGGGGCCCTGGCCGCCGACCTGGTGGACCTGACCTCGGACGCGCGCACCTGGCACTCCTACCGCGAGGTGCTGCGCGGCCGGCAGGCGAAGCTGCGCTGCAAGCGGCGGCTCAAGCATCCCGACGGGCATTCCATGTGGGCGCAGATCACGATCACGCCCCTGGCCGACGGAACGCCGGGCGTCCTGCTGTCCGTCGCCGACATCACGGCCCGGCGTGAACTCCAGGCGCGGCTGCGGCACTTGCAGATGCACGACCCGGTGACCCGGCTGCCCAACCGCACCCTGTTCTTCGAGCGGCTGACGGCCGCGCTGGAGCCGGAGTCGTACGAACAGGGCGGCACGGGCCGGATCGGGCTGTGCTACCTGGACCTCGACGGGTTCCAGGCCGTCAACGACACCCTCGGCCACCGGGTCGGCGACCGGCTGCTGGCCGCCGTCGCCGAGCGGCTCACCCGCTGCGCGGGCGAGGCGGGACAGGGCCGGGCGACCGCGCCCCTGGTGGCGCGACTGGGCGGCGACGAGTTCGCGCTGCTCGTCGAGGACTCCACCGGCACCGAGCAGCTCGCCGACCTCGCCGAGGCCCTGCTGAAGGCGATCCAGGCGCCCTTCGACGTCTCCGGTCACCGGATGTCGGTCTCGGCGTCGATCGGGGTGGTCGAGCGGCGGGCGGAGGGCACCTCGGCGACCGGGCTGATGCAGGCCGCCGACACCACGCTGTACTGGGCCAAGGCCGACGGCCGGGACCGCTGGACGCTGTTCGACCCCGAGCGCAACGCCCACCGCATGACCCGCCAGGCCCTGGCCTCCACGCTCCGCCCCGCCATCGAGCGCGGGGAGTTCCAGCTGGAGTACCAGCCGCTGGTGGGCATGGAGGACGGGCGGCTGCGCGGGGTGGAGGCGCTGGTGCGCTGGAACCACCCGCAGTTCGGGTTGCTGACGCCGAATCGGTTCATCGCACTGGCCGAGGAGGACGGCTCGATCGTCCCGCTCGGCCGCTGGATCCTCGCCACCGCCTGCCGGCAGGCCCGGCAGTGGCAGCTGGACCACCCCGACGAGCCGCCGATCTTCGTCAGCGTCAACGTGGCGGTCCGTCAGGTGTGGGACTCCGACCTGGTCGCGGACGTGGCGAAGACCCTCGCCGAGACGGGCCTCGCCCCGCACCTGCTCCAGCTCGAACTCACCGAGTCCGCGGTGATGGGCTCGGCGGGCCGTCCGCTCCAGGCCCTCCAGGCGCTGAGCGACATGGGCGTCGGCATCGCCATCGACGACTTCGGCACGGGCTACTCGAACCTCGCCTATCTGAGCCGGCTGCCGGTGTCGGTGCTGAAGCTGGACGGCTCCTTCGTCCGGGGCTTCCAGTACGAGGGTGAGGGCGTCGCGCCGAACCCGGCCGACGAGGTGGTGGTCGAGGCGATGATCCAGCTGGCCCACCGCCTGGGCCTGACCGTCACCGCGGAGTGCGTCGAGACCTCGGCCCAGGCCACCCGGCTGCGCCGGATCGGCTGCGACACCGGCCAGGGCTGGCTGTACTCGCGGCCGGTGTCGCCGGATCGTATCTCCGGGCTGATGGGCGCCCAGGTCTGACGGTCAGGCCGTCGGCGACCCGGGTCAGGCCGTCGGCAACCCGTAGGCGTCGGCGATGAGTTCGTACGAGCGCAGGCGTACGTCGCCGCTGTGGGCGTTGCCCGTGAGCATCAGCTCGTCGGCGCCGGTGCGCTTGTGGAGATCGTCGAGGCCGGAGCGGACCTCGTCGGCGGTGCCGTGGACGACGTTGGCGTTCCAGGAGTTCGCGAACTCCTCCTCCATCGGGCTGAACTCGTAGGCCTCCGCCTCCTCCGGGGTGGGGACCAGGCCGGGGCGGCCGGTGCGCAGCCGGATCATGTTGAGGGCGGCGGCGCGGACCTGGCGGCGGGCCTCCTTCTCGTCGTCGGTGGCGAGGGCGGAGACGCCGATGAGGGCGTACGGCTCGTCGAGGACCGCGGAGGGCCGGAAGGACTCGCGGTAGAGGTCCAGGGCCGGGATGGTGTTCTGCGCCGAGAAGTGGTGCGCGAAGGCGAAGGGCAGTCCGAGGGAGCCGGCCAGCCGGGCGCTGAAGCCGGAGGAGCCGAGCAGCCAGATCGGCGGGCGGTGCGGGGACTGGACGCCGCCGGGCGAGGTCGCCTGGACGGGGCCGGGCACCGCGTGGATACGGCGGTAGGGGTGGCCGTCGGGGAAGTCGTCGTCCAGGAAGCGGGTGAGCTCCATGAGCTGCTCGGGGAAGTCGTCGGCGCCCTCGTGGAGGCGGTCGGTGCGGCGCAGGGCGGCCGCGGTGGCGCCGTCGGTGCCCGGGGCGCGGCCGAGACCCAGGTCGACGCGGCCGGGGGCCATCGCCTCCAGCGTGCCGAACTGCTCCGCGATCACCAGCGGGGCGTGGTTGGGGAGCATGACACCGCCCGAGCCGAGCCGGATGCGGGAGGTGTGGGCGGCGAGGTGGGCGAGGATCACCGCGGGGGACGAGGACGCCACGCCCGGCATCGAGTGGTGCTCGGCGACCCAGTAGCGGTGGAAGCCGCGGGACTCCGCGAGCCCCGCGATGGCGACGCTGGTGCGCAGGGCGTCGGTGGCCGTGCGGCCGGCGCCTACGGTGACCAGGTCCAGGACCGAGAGGGGTACGGGGGCGGTGCCCTGTGCAGTCCCTCGGATCTCGTCTTCCGCCACGGTGGGGTGCCTCCTGCTCATGAGCCGTGCGCTGTCGTCCTGGCGACAACAGGAGACTGTCCCCGGTTATTCCCGGACGGCGCCCCTCGTCCCCCGGAGCCCCTGCTTCCACATCCCGTCCGGTGCCCGGCCGCTTGCCGCACGGGCCCCCGGGTACCCAGAGCACACCATCTGAAGGACCGGAGGGATCACCCATGACGAGGGAGAACACTTCGCCGGAGTCGGAGATCGGGCCGCTGGAGCCCGGCACCCGGCAGGAAGCCCAGCTGTCCATCCGTATCGCCGACATCGCCTGGACCGCGCTCAGCGTGGTGGCCGCCCTGTGGGCCGTCCTGGCCTCCGTCGACGCCGTGCGCGGCAGTGGCTCGTGGGCCTACTGCGCCGCCGCCCTGATCCTGCTGGCCATCGGCCTGACGATGCGGCTGCGCTCGGCGCGCCGCCGGACCCGGATGTGACGAGGAGACCGGCCGTCCCCGGGGTCGGCCGGCCCCCTCGTCCGGTCGTCACACCTGGACGATCGGCTCCTTGGTGAACAGCGCCCCCAGGGTCGGTGCGTTGACCCTGCGGTCCGTCAGGCGGAGCGCCTCCCAGACGGTGACCTGGTTGGCCGTGAGGACCGGCTTGCCGAGGTCCTTCTCCAGGGCCGGGATGTGGCCGGCCGTGTGCAGGGCCGTGTCCGGGAGGAGGACCGCCTCGGCGTCGGGCGAGTCGGCCTCCCGGGCCAGCGCGAAGACCTCCTCCTCGCCCCAGGTGCCGACCTCGGCCGCGGTGACGATCCCGGCCCCGCGGACCTGACCGACCTCGATGCCGCCCGCCCGCAGGAACTCCGCGAACAGGCCCGCCACGTCGTCCGGATAGGTCGCCGCGACCGCCACCCGCCCGGCGCCGATCTCCCGCGCCGCGTGCACGAAGGCGAAGGAGGTCGAGGAGGCGGCCATGCCGGCGCTGTGGGCCAGGGCGCGGACCTGCTCGTGGGCGCCCTCCCAGCCGTACACGAAGCTGCCGCTGGTGCAGGCCCAGACGACGGACTCGGCGCCCGACATGCGCAGTTGCTCGACGCCCGCGGCGAGGCGCTCGGCCGAGCCCATCTCCCGGAGGGCGTCCACGCGGTGGGCGTCCGTGCCGATGTCGGTGTGGACCACGTCCAGGCGGATGTCGCTGCCCAGGAGCTGTTCGATGCGCGGATAGTCGTCCTCCGCGGAGTGGCCCGGGTAGAGGAATCCGAGAGCGGTCATGTCCAGCCTTCCTGCTGCTGTTCTCCGTCCGGCAGTCCCCGGACTTCCGGCAGACCCGGAATCTCCGGGCGCGCGGGGCCGCACCGCGCCGCCGGATCGATCAGCGCCTGGTACGGTCCCACGGCTCGGGTACCCAGTCGGCGCAGCGCCGCCCACATGGTCACCTGGTTGGCCGAGATCACCGGTATGCGCAGTTCCGCCTCCAGTTGCGGGATGACGTCGTACGTCGGCAGGTTGGTGCAGCTGATGAACAGGGCCTGGGCGTCGGCCCGTACGGCTTTGTGGGCCATCTCGGAGACCTGGCGGTAGGGCACCTTCCAGATGTGCCGGGTCAGCCCCATGTAGGCGCACCCGGTGACCGAGACGCCCGCCTCGGCGACGTACTCCTCGAGCGACCTGGTCACCGACACGGTGTACGGCGTCACCAGGGCGACCCGGCTCGCGCCGAGCTCGGCGAGGGCGGCCAGGAGGGCGCCGGAGGTGGTCAGGGAGGGGACCGCGCCCGCCCTGGTCATGGCCGCGCACATGGCCCGCTCCCCCGCGATCCCGCCGACGAAGCTGCCGGACGTGCAGGCGTAGGCGACGACCTCGGGGGCGATGGCGTTGAGCGTGCGCACGGCCTCGTGCAGGGTCTCGTGCTCACTGACCAGCCGGGCCAGGTCGAGGCTGACCTCGACGGGGACGTACGGGGTGCGGGTCAGATGGAGCGAGATGTCTTCGGGGACCCAGCGCCACAGCTCGCGGTCCAGCGCGAAGTCGAAGGGGGCGACGACACCGACACCGCGCTGCGGGCGCGGACCACCCAGAAAGGAAACGTCCATGGCGGGGACCGGCCTCACGGTGGGAGACGGGGGGACAGCGGAGCGTGCACAACGCCCGTGTTGACGAAGGTAGGTTCGGGTGCGAGCGTGGTCAATCCGCCCATGTCACGCTCACGTCACACCGGAACCACCCCGGCGTTTCCGCCCACGTCAGACGCTCGGCCGCGCCGCGGAAACCGGCGGAAAAAGGTCGGTCGCTCCGCATGAATGTGCAGAAATCGCCCGTGCGGCTCTCCTGGGAACCCGCGCGGCTCTCCGCAGAAACGGTGCCTCGATGTCCGTCCCCACCCTTCTCGTCCTCGACGCGGACCCCCTCCCCCGTCTCGGCAGGCTCACCGGCCGGGCCCGGATCGAGCACGCGGACGCGACCACGCTCGCCGAGCGGCTGCCGTCCGCCGACGTGCTGCTGGTCTGGGACTTCACCTCGACCGCGGTGCGTGACGCCTGGCCCGGCGAGGGCCCGCGGCCGCGCTGGGTGCACACGGCGAGCGCGGGCGTGGACCACCTGATG
Organism: Streptomyces sp. LS-MS-L19; assembly: GCF_058382285.1. Taxonomy (NCBI): domain Bacteria; kingdom Bacillati; phylum Actinomycetota; class Actinomycetes; order Kitasatosporales; family Streptomycetaceae; genus Streptomyces; species Streptomyces sp. LS-MS-L19. Next base: position 3,679,386 of record NZ_JBYCLL010000001.1, read on the forward strand.
TGCCCCGAACTCGTCGCGTCCGACACGAGGGTGACCAACGCGCGCGGTGTCTTCGACCGGCCGATCGCCGAGTACGTGGCCGCGCTGGTCCTGACGATGGCCAAGGACCTGCCCCGGACCCTTGAGCTCCAGCGCGAGGGCGTGTGGCGGCACCGGGAGTCGCAGCGGGTGGCGGGCACGCGCGCGTGCGTGGTCGGTTCCGGGCCCATCGGCCGGGCGATCGTCGCCACCCTCAAGGCGCTCGGCATCGTCACCGCGCTCGTCGGCCGCCGCTCCCGCACCGGGATCCACGGCCCCGACGACCTCGACCGGCTGATGGCCCGCGCGGACTGGGTGATCGCGGCCGCGCCGCTCACCCCGGAGACCCGGGGCATGTTCGACGCCCGCCGCTTCGGGGTGATGCAGCCCTCCGCGCGGTTCATCAACATCGGCCGGGGCCAACTGGTCGTGGAGGAAGCCCTGGTGGAGGCGCTCACCAAGCGGTGGATCGCCGGCGCGGCCCTCGATGTCTTCGCCACCGAACCGCTGCCGCCCGAGAGCCCGTTGTGGCGGGTCCCGGGTCTGATCGTCTCCCCGCACATGAGCGGCGACACCGTCGGCTGGCGCGACGAACTCGGCGCGCAGTTCGTGGAGTTGTTCGACCGCTGGGACGCGGGCAGATCCCTCACGAACGTGGTCGACAAGGAGCGCGGGTACGTGCCAGGGCACTGAACGCCGAGCGGAGGGGCAGCAGATGCAGGACCTCACCGGACTGACCGCCGTACAACTCGTCGAGGGTTACCGCAAGGGGGAGTTCAGCCCCGTGGAGGCGACCAGGGCGGCTCTCGACCGGGCCGCGGAGATCCAGCCGGAGGTGAACGCCTTCGTGCGCCTGACCGGCGAGGAGGCCCTCGCGCAGGCCCGCGCGTCGGCGGACCGCTGGCGGCGCGGGGAGCCGTCCGGCGCGGTGGACGGGGTGCCGGTCACGGTGAAGGACATCCTGCTGATGCGCGGGACGCCGACGCTCAAGGGCTCCAGGACGATCCCGGAGAGCGGGAGTTGGGACGAGGACGCCCCTTCGGTGGCCCGGCTACGGGAGAGCGGGGCGGTGTTCCTCGGCAAGACCACGACCCCGGAGTTCGGCTGGAAGGGCGTCACGGACTCGCCGTTGTCGGGCGTGACCCGCAATCCCTACGACCCGACGCGCACCGCGGGCGGCTCCAGCGGGGGCGCCGCGGCGGCCGTGGCGCTCGGTGCGGGACCGCTGGCGCTCGGCACGGACGGCGGTGGCAGTGTCCGCATCCCGGCGGCGTTCTGCGGGATCTTCGCGCTGAAACCGACGTACGGCCGGGTGCCGTTGTACCCGGCGAGCGCCTTCGGCACCCTCGCCCACGTGGGCCCGATGACCCGGGACGCGGCCGACGCGGCCCTGCTGCTCGACGTGATCGGGGTGCCGGACTCCCGCGACTGGTCGGCGCTCGGTCCCGCGGCCGGTCCGCACACCGCGGCCCTGCGGGGCGGGGTGCGGGGCCTGCGGATCGCGTACTCGCCGTCCCTCGGCGGCCAGGTGGCGGTGCGGCCGGGCGTCGCCGCGGCGGTACGGCGGGCCGTGGAGCGGCTGGCCCGGCTCGGGGCGTACGTCACCGAGGCCGACCCCGACTTCGCCGACCCGGTGGACGCCTTCCACACCCTGTGGTTCAGCGGGGCGGCCCGGGTGACCCAGCATCTGGGGCCGCACCAGCGGGGGTTGCTGGACCCCGGGCTGCGGGAGATCCGCGGACTGGGCGGCCGGATGAGCGCGCTGGACTATCTCGCGGCGGTGGACGTCCGGATGGAACTGGGCCGCCGTATGGGCCGTTTCCACGACTCCTACGACCTCCTGGTCACCCCTACCCTGCCGATCACGGCGTTCGAGGCGGGCACCGAGGTCCCGAAGGGCTCGGGCCACCGGCGCTGGACCGGCTGGACCCCCTTCACCTACCCCTTCAACATGACCCAGCAGCCGGCGGCGAGCGTCCCCGTCGGCACGGACGGCGAGGGCCTGCCGGTGGGCCTCCAGATCGTCGCGGCCCGGCACCGGGACGACCTGGTGCTGCGGGCCGCGCACGCGCTGTACGAGGCGGGGGCGGCGGGTGTGCCACCCGGGCGGGGTGGGCGCTAGGCCCGGCTGAAGCGGAGGCTTTCGCCGAGGGCGCCCGCGCGCCAGAGGTCGTTGCAGGCCTCGGCCAGGGCGTCCAGACCCTCGGTCACCTGGCCCCACACGGTTCCCGGCACCCAGCCGACATCGCCGTTCAGGAGGATGTTGTTGCGCTCGTAGAAGAGGGCCAGATCGACGACGGTCGCGTCCGGGCGGACCTCGCGGTCGTAGCCGTGGGACGTCGTGCCGAGTTGCGTGCCCGCGAAGGAGAAATAGCAGAGATCTCCGGGAATCGGGGTAACTGTCGGGTTCTCCAGGGGTGGTTCGTTTTCCGCGAAGGGCGCGAAGAGGGCGTAGATCTCGTTGCGCGCGTACTTGGCGTGATAGACGTCACCGGCGAGTGGAAGGGCGCTCCAAACGGCGGCACAGGTGAGGGGCGCCCGGTCGTCGAGGAGCTTTGCCGTGGCGGTGATCCCGCGCTTGACCAGCGAGACGTCGATGTAACGGTCAGCCATGCATTCCATCGTCCCCCGCCGGTCAAGAGGGCCTCGGTGCGGAACGGGGCTCAAACCGATCTGCATAAGTCGCATCCGGTCGGGTAGCCGCGCCGCCATGGCTCCACCACTGGAACATGGCGCACACATATCCGGAACCTCTCGCCGGTCGCTGCTCGCGGGGGTGGCGGCGCTCGGCGCACTGGGCGCCGCGGGCTGCTCACGCGTGGCCACCGCCTCGACCGAGGGAGGCGGCGACCTGCTGGACCGACTGCGGGCGGCAGGTGTCGTACGGCTGGGAATCGCGGGTGAGATCCCCTTCGGTTACATCGACAAGAACGGTGAACTGACCGGTGAGGCACCCGAACTCGCGCGGGTCATCTTCAAGCGGCTGGGTGTGGAAAAGGTGCAGCCGGTGCCGACGGAGTTCGGCTCGCTGATTCCCGGGCTGAATTCGCAGCAGTTCGATGTCGTGGCGGCCGGGATGTATGTCACCCCGGAACGCTGCGAACAGGTGATCTTCGCGGATCCCGACTATCAGATGCTCGATTCCTTCATCGTGCGCAAGGGAAATCCAAAAGGTCTTCACAACTACAAGGACGTCGTCGACAAGAAGGCCAAGTTCGCCACCGGTACCGGCTATGCGGAGATCCAGTACGCCGTCGAGGCGGGGTACAAGGAGAGCGACATCCTGATCGTGCCGGACCAGGTCGCGGGGCTGAACGCGGTGGAGGCGGGGCGCGTCGACGTGTTCGCCGGGACCGCGCTGACCACCCGTGAGGTGGTGAAGAAGTCGGCCAAGGCGGAGGCGACGAAGGCCTTCACCCCGACCGTGGGCGGCAAGCCGCACGTCGACGGGGGCGCCTTCGCGTTCCGCCGGACCGAGACGAACCTGCGGGACGCCTTCAACGTCGAGCTGCGGAAGCTGAAGAAGAGCGGGGAGCTGTTCCGGGTCCTCGAGCCCTTCGGGTTCACGCGGGCCGAGATGACGGACCTGACCGCGAAGGAGCTCTGCGGCGGATGACCTCCGGACTCTGGGAACTGGTACTCAAGGGCGTCTGGACGACGGTCCAGCTGCTGGTGTTCAGCGCGCTGCTCGCCGCCGCGGTGTCCTTCGTGGTCGGTGTCGCCCGCACCCACCGGCTGTGGATCGTCCGCTTCCTCGCGGGCTTCTACACCGAGGTGTTCCGCGGGACCTCCGCGCTGGTGATGATCTTCTGGGTGTTCTTCGTGCTGCCCCCGGCCTTCGGCTGGCAGCTCGTGCCGATGTGGGCGGGCACGCTCGCGCTCGGGCTGACCTACGGCGCGTACGGCTCCGAGATCGTGCGCGGGGCGCTCAAGGCGGTCGACCCGGCCCAGCAGGAGGGCGGGATCGCGCTGAGCTTCACGCCCTGGCAGCGGCTCAGGTTGATCCTGCTGCCGCAGGCGGTGCCGGAGATGATCCCGCCGTTCTCCAACCTGCTGGTCGAGCTGCTCAAGGGCACCGCGCTGGTGTCCGTGATGGGCATGGGCGACCTGGCCTTCAGCGGCAACCTGGTGCGGCTCGCGCTCCAGGAGAGCGCCGGGATCTACACGTATCTGCTGCTCATCTACTTCGTGATCGCCTTCCTGCTCACCCGCCTGATGCGGGGCCTGGAGAAGAAGCTCAAGGCGGGGGTCGGCAAGGCGCCCACCCGTGAGGTGAAGGTGCCCGAGCCGGTCGGAGGTGGTGTCTGATGGAGTGGGACTGGAGTGCCGTAGGCGACTTCATGCCGCAGTTCTGGGACGGGCTGCTGGTCACCCTGCAGGCCCTCGCGCTGGGCTCGCTGATCTCGTTCGTGCTCGGCCTGGTGTGGGCGCTGCTGATGCGCGCGCCCTCGCGGTTCGTGCGCTGGCCGGTCGGGGTGGTCACGGAGTTCGTGCGCAACACCCCGCTGCTGGTCCAGCTGTTCTTCCTCTTCTACGTGCTGCCCGAGTGGGGCGTGACCCTGTCCGCGCTGACCACCGGTGTCATCGGGATCGGGCTGCACTACTCGACGTACACGATGCAGGTCTACCGGGCCGGTATCGAGGCGGTGCCGACCGGCCAGTGGGAGGCGGCGACCGCGCTGAACCTGCCGAGGATCAGGACCTGGCAGGTGGTGATCCTGCCGCAGGCGATCCGCCGGGTCGTGCCGGCCCTCGGCAACTACGTGATCTCGATGCTCAAGGACACCCCGATGCTGATGGTGATCACGGTCCTGGAGATGCTCGGCGAGGCGCGGCTGTTCGCGCAGGAGCACTTCCAGTTCACCGAGCCGCTGACCGTGATCGGTGTGGCCTTCATCGTCATCTCCTATCTGGCCTCCCTTCTCCTGCGATCCCTGGAGCGACGTCTTGTCCGCTGACACTCCCCTCATGAAGGAACCCGACGCCAACACCAACCCGCCGGTGGACGGCAGCGAGCTGATCCGCTTCGAGGACGTGACCAAGCGCTTCGGGTCCAACACCGTCCTGGACCGGCTGAACTTCTCGGTCGACTCCGGCAAGCACGTGACGCTGATCGGCCCCTCCGGGTCCGGCAAGACCACGATCCTGCGCATGCTGATGACGCTGACCAAGCCCGACGAGGGGACGGTCAGCGTGGACGGGGAGAAGCTGTTCCCGGCGCCGGAGAAGCAGCTGCGCGAGGTCCGCAAGAAGATCGGGATGGTCTTCCAGCAGTTCAACCTGTTCCCGAACATGACGGTCCTGCGCAACATCACCGAGGCCCCGGTCACCGTGCTCGGCATGTCCAAGGACGAGGCGGAGGCACGCGCGCGTGAGCTGCTCGACCTGGTGGGGCTCGCCGACAAGGCGGGCGCCCGGCCGACGCAGCTGTCCGGCGGGCAGCAGCAGCGGGTGGCGATAGCGCGGGCGCTGGCCATGCGGCCGCGGGTGCTGCTGCTGGACGAGGTGACCTCGGCGCTCGACCCCGAGCTGGTGGCCGGCGTGCTCGACGTGCTGCGGGACATCGCCCGCACCACCGACATCACCATGCTCTGTGTGACCCACGAGATGAACTTCGCCCGGGACATCTCCGACCAGGTCCTGATGTTCGACTCGGGCCGGATCATCGAGTCGGGCCCGCCGGAGAAGATCTTCAGCGACCCGGCGCAGGACCGTACCCGGGAATTTCTCAGCGCGGTTCTCTGAGCACGGGAAGTGAACAGTGTTCAATCTCCGAGGTCCCGGACCCGGGTCATGTCGCTGGCATATGCCAGCGAGCCAGCGCCCCTGCTGAGGGGGCTTGGCCCGGGGACGGAATCTCGTCAACAGCCGCTCACTACAAGCCGTTTGCCGGTTATCGTGGAGAGGATCGCTGTCTGGATTACGGCCCAGTAGTAGTGCGACCGAGCGAGCGCAGGGGGAACACCGTGGCGCTGAAGCACGAGCCGACCGCGCCGTACCACTCGGCCCAGGACGCGCTGCGCGTCCTGGAGACCGTGGCACGGCACACCGCCGGAGTCACCGACGTCGAACTCGCCCGCACCACCGGCCTCGGCCCGGAGCGACTGACCGCGCTCCTGCGGATGCTGCGCCGTGAGGGGTACGTCGAGCAGGTGGCCGACGGCGCGTATGTGACGGGGGACGCCCTGACCAGGCTGAGCTCCGTCCAGGACCGAGACGAGGCACTGCGCGACAAGCTCCAGCGCACCCTCGACGAGCTGCGCGACTCCATCGGCGCGGCGGTGTACATCAGCCGGTACGTCGACGGTGAGGTCACCATCGACCAGTACGCCGACGGGCCCGCGACGCCGGCGGTCAACGAGTGGGTGGACTTCCGCTCCTCCGCGCACGCGACGGCGCTCGGCAAGAGCCTGCTGAGCCAGCTGGACCACAACGGCCGCCGCGACCATCTCTCCCGGCACCGGATGACGCGCCTCACGTCCCGCACGATCACCAACGACAAGCTGCTCCTCTCCCGCCTGGAGGCACAGCCGCCGACCGTCCCCCACCTGGACCTCCAGGAGTACGCGGTGGGCACGGTGTGCGCGGCGGTGCCGATCACCGCGGGGTCGCTGGTGGGATGCCTCGCGCTGTCGCTGCCGGTCGACCAGGCGCATCGGCTGCGGAGGGCGACGGAGCGGTTGAATCGGGGGGCGGCGCCGGTTCTTCTGTCGCTGGCGATCTAGGAGCAGCGCATCAGGTCGTTGGCCGTCTGCGGGCCGTGGGGGCTGGTCGCGCAGTTCCCCGCGCCCCTGGGTGGGTCCACTCCCCCGTGGTCAGAAGCACCCCCTCCGACCGGGTAGTATTTTCTCTGTCGCCAGCCACCGAGAGGTGGTCGGCGAGAGTCATGCGCCGCTAGCTCAGTTGGTTAGAGCAGCTGACTCTTAATCAGCGGGTCCGGGGTTCGAGTCCCTGGCGGCGCACCGGTGAAGGGCCTTTCGTGGGAGCGAGAGGCCCTTCGGCGTGTTCCCGGGCGCCGTGCGGGCGGCTGGGGGTCTGGGGGTTAACCCCCAGGGGATGCAGCATCAGCGGGTCCGGGGTTCGAGTCCCTGGCGGCGCACCGGTGAAGGGCCTTTCGTGGGAGCGAAGGGCCCTTCGGCGTTTTTCGGGGGCCGGGATCGGTAGGTCTCTTCGCCCGGTCCGCGCCACCACACGGGGTCCGTGCAGTTCAGGCCCTCTTTTCTGAGCTGGGCTCGGTTGATCTTGTTGGTGGCTGTGACCGGCATGTGGTCCACGACCCGCACGTACCGTGGGGCCATCTTCGTGCCGAGGTCCGGCTGGGCCGCCAGGAAGGTCGCGAAGGCGACGGGGTCGAAGGTTCCGGCGATCGTCGCCATCACCTGGTCGCCGGTCACCGGATCCGGTACCGCGTACACCGCGACGGCCACCGCCCCCTCGTAGCGGGCGAGGATGTTCTCGATCATCGCCGCCGCCAGGTTCTCGCTGTCCACGCGGATCCTGTCGTCGGTGCGGCCCGCGAAGTACAGGTAGCCCTCGGCGTCCCGGTAGAAGAGGTCCCCGGTCCAGTACCAGCCGTCCCGGCGCCGCTCGGCATCCGCCTCGGGGTTGCGCCAGTACCCCTCGAAGGGGTTCGGCGCCCGGTTCACCAGCTCCCCTATCGCCTCGTCCCCGTTCAGCAGCCGCCCGGCCGCGTCGAACCGCGCGGGCGGTCGCTCCCGACCCGTCTCCCGATCCAGTACGACGAGCCCGGGCGCCGCCCGCCCCACCGCGCCCGGCGGAGTCCCCGGCGCCCACTGGATCGCCGCCCCGCCCTCGGAGGAGCCGTACCCCTCCACCAGCCGCACCCCGAAGCGCCGCTCGAAGGCGGCCGCGTCCACCGCCCCCGCCTCGGTGCCGAAGCCGAGCCGCAGCGGATTGTCCCGGTCGTCCTCGCGGGGCTCGGTGGCGAGGACGTACTGGATGGCACGGCCGACATAGGTGAAGTACGTCGCCCGGTACGCGCGCACGTCCGCGAGGAACTCCGAAGCGGAGAACCGCCGCCTGAGCGCGACCCCGGCCCCGGTCGCCAGCGCGGGCGCCCAGTCGGCGATCACCGCGTTGCCGTGGAACATCGGCATGCAGATGTAGTGCACCCCGTCCGGCCCGAGCCGGAACTGGTCGGCCAGGGACCGCCCGGCGGCGGCCAGCCGGCCCTGGGAGCAGAGCGCGGCCTTGGGGGCGCCGGTGGAGCCGGAGGTGAAGTAGAGGAGGAGACGGTCGGCGGGCGTGGCGCGGGAGGCGTCCGGTTCGGCGCCGGCGTAGGGCGCGAGCAGGGTGTCGTACTCCTCGGAGCCGGTCACCAGGAGGCGGACGCCGGGCAGGTCGAGGCCGCGCAGCAACGGGAGTCGCGACGGCTCGGTGATCAGCAGGCGGCACTCGGTGTGCAGGATGTCGCGGGCGAGTTCGGGGCCCCGGCGGGTGGGGTTGATGCCGGCGACGGCGGCCCGGGCGAGGGCGGCCGCGCTCAACCACATCGGGAATTCAGGGGTGTTGTCGAGCAGTACACCGACGTGGGCGCCGGGGCCCGGCAGCAGGTCGGCGAGGAGGGCCGCCCGTGCGGCGGCACCGGCCGCCACCTCGTGATGGGTGAGCGCCCGCCCCTCGAACCACAGTCCGGGCCGGTGGTCGCCCCACCGTCCGGCGACGAGTTCCGCGACCGTACGCCTCCTGGAGTCCATGGGGGCGCACGGTAGTTGACGGAGCGTCAGATGTGGAGGGCCGAGGTGAACACGGTCAAGGCGACCATGAACCCGGCGCAGAACAGCACGATCACCCCGATGAAGGAGAGCGCCATGAAGGCGGCGACCCCGTGCCCGGAACGCCGGAGGTGGGGGATGGCCGTGGCCACGACCTCGGGCCCGTCGACGTAGTGGACGGTGACGATGTCACCTTCCATGGTCGTGCCCGGGCCGCCCTCCTCCTCGAAGCGGACGACTCGGCCCTCGCGGGTCCTGAACTCGTACACGTGACGCAGTCCGGTGCGCACGAAGCTGTCGCCGCCGCCATGTGCCACCGGGTACACCCGCAGGCACTCCGCCTCCGCCGTCAGCCCGCTCCGCCAGGCACTGCGGGCCCGGTTCCAGCGCCGCACCACGTGGTACGCGCCGAAGAGAGCCGCGGCCATGATCAGGGCGGGGACGGCGTAGAGAAGGGCAATCATGGCGGATCCCCCGAGGTCAGGTGGTGTTCGTGTGGGGGAACCTACCCCGGGGGAAGCCTGGACTGTCTCAAGTGCCGATCAAAACGTGACGTCCGAGCAGGCGTAGAACGCGTTGGTCGTGTCGGCGATCGTCCACACTGCGACGATCACATGCCGTCCGCTGAGCCCGGACGGCAGGGTGCCGCTGTGCGAGAGGGTGGAGGGAGGTCGCTGGCCGTTGTAGGGGACGGTCAGGAACGGGGTGAGGTTGAGGTCGGAGCGGGCCAGGTTGTGGTTCTGGTTCCAGCCCGGCTTGGTGACGTAGTACTTGAAGTCGGTGGTGGCGTGCATCGCGGTGAACTGCCAGCGGAACGTGTAGCTCTGCCCGCCCGTCACCTTCGTCGCCGGCCATGCGGAGCCCGACGGTGTCCGCGGCGCGCTGAGCTGGCTGAAGCGGCTGACGCCGCCGTTGCATATCTGGCCGTCGGCGGGTCCGCCGGCCGGGAAGCCCTTGGGGCCCTCGACGCTCTGCGGCTCCCACTGGATGTCGCCGCAGTTCGTCACGGTGCCGTTCTGGCAGAGCTTCTGCCTGCTGATGGGGAGGTCGGTGTAGCCGTGGCTGCTGGCGCCGCCGGAGGAGAGCACTACGGCTCCGGTGGTGGCGAGGCCCACCACGGCGGCGTACCACTTGGTCTTTCTGCGCATGCTGCCGCTCCTGGAGAACGTGGGGGATGTTCCGTGAGGCGTGCAGGTCTAGACCAAGTCCCAGATTATTGCCGGTTGTTGAACATGTCCATACCAATCACGCCCCTTGTTCTCCGCGACCGGCACAGAACGCCACCGTCAAGTCCTTCACCAGCGCCTTGCGTTCGTAGTCGTCCAGTTCCACCAGGCCCCGCATGGTCAGCCGGGTCACCGTGTCCTCGACCGAGTCCACCACCGACGTCAGCATGGTCGCCCGGTGCTGGGCGTCCAGCGCGGCGATCCGGCGGCGGTGCATCGCGGCGGCCACCTCCGGGGCGTACTCGATGCGCAGCGGCTGGACCGAGAACACCTGCACGCCGACCGGCGCGGTCTCCGCGTTCACCAGCCGGGTCAGCGCCTCCCCCGCCGCGTCGGCCGAACCGCGCCCGGAGCCCGGTGCCTCCACCGGGATCCGGGCGAGCGCGGCCTCCACGCACTCGCGCAGATAGGTCTCGTGGTCGTCGACGCCGAGCGTGGCCCGCGCGGTGTCCCGCACCCGCCACACCACGAGGACGACGACCCGCAGCCCGACCCCGCTCGCGTCGGCCGCCGCCATCGGCTCGCTGCGCCAGTGCCGCAGCCGTACGTCGACCCGGCGGCGCAGCAGCAGCGGGTTGACCCACATCAGGCCGGTGCGCCGCACGGTCCCCCGGTAGCGGCCGAACAGCCCGAGCACCCAGGCCCGTCCGGTCCGGCCCCGGGCCAGCCCGCCGAAGCCGAAGAGACCGAGGGCGCCGGCACCCGCGTAGGCGGCCCACTGCGCCGGACCGAGGCCCGCGTGCGTGTACGACGGCAGGCGCAGCGCCTCCAGTGCGAGCGGCGGCACCACACCCGCCCACCACGAGGTGGCCGCGCACCCGGCCAGTCCGCAGGCGCCGGCGAGGACACCCGCCGCGCCGGGCAGCACCCGCGCCGGGCGCTCGGCCAGTTCGGGGTCGACCTCGGGGGCGGGGCGTGGGGCGGCCTGGGCGGTCCTGCGCAGGCGGGGCTGCTCCCCGGTGCCCTGTCTGCGGGCCACCACGGCGGGCTTCAGCGGTACCGACACCGGGTCCGGGTCGTCGCGGAACAGCAGATGGACCGGGATCTCGGTGGTCGCCTCGTTCTGGATGAGCCGGGCGGGACGTGCGTGCCCCTCGGACTCCGGTGTCGGTGAAGTGGTCGTACTCATGAGTGCCTCCAGCCTCCGCGCCAGATGCGTCACAACAAGGGGGACAGGGTCAGGTGGTCGCCCACCGCGTGGTGGTGAGTCCGGTGCTCACGAGGTGACGAGTCCGGTGTTCACGGTGATGAGCCCGGTGCCTGTGAGAAGAGCCGCGTGGCTACGAGAAGAGCCGGCGCCAGGTCTCCGGGCCCGGGTAGCCGTCCGCCGCGCCGCCGCGCCAGCCCTGGGCGCGTTGGAAGGCCTCCACGCCTCGCCGGTCCGGCTCGCCCCAGCGCGGTCCCGGTCCGGTCGTGTAGTACTTGCCGAACCCTTTCTTCACCAGCTGGCGGCCGAGCTGGGTGACGTACTTGTTGGTCGCGCCGGGCCGGAACATCGCACGCCCGGGGTAGCCGGGGACGCCGTGCGAGGAAGGTGTGGAGGGCGCGGACGGTGTGGAGGGTGCGGGCGGTCCCGCCGTCCCCGCCCCGCCGCCCGCCCCGATGTCCCTGCCGCCGCCGGTGACCAGCAGCGCCCAGGTCTGCGCCCCGGGCAGCCCGTCCGCGTCCCCGCCCCGCCAGCCCTGCGCCTGCTGGAACGCCTGGGTGGCCCTGCGGTCCGCGTCCGACCAACGGGGTCCCGGCCCCGAGGTGTAGAAGCGCCCGGCACCGCGCTCCACGAGCATGCGGCCGAGCTGGGTGACGTACTTGTTGTTGGCCCCGGGACCGAAGTAGGCGGTGCCGGGGAACGGCGTCACGTCCGGGGCCTGCGGCTTGGCGGGGTCCGGGGTGACGGGGTCCGGGTTCGCGCCGTCCGGGGTGGCGCCGTCCGGGGTGGCGCCGTCCGGCTGGGCGCCCGAGGTGCCGCCGGCGAGCCCCTTGTACCGGTAGGCGACGTACCGGTCGGAGTTGCTCCAGTAGGCGTAGGGGGTGGCCTGCTTGCGGGCGTAGGGGCGGGTCTCCTCGTAGGCGAGGTAGTAGGTGTGCGTGTAGTCCGTCCAGCCGCCGAAGATGACGACGTGGGAGCCGCTCTCGGGGTTGGACGGGTTGTGGAAGAGCAGGATGTCGCCGGGTTGGAGGTCGTCCTTGGCGATCCGGACGCCGTACTGGCCGAGGCTGCCGGTCCATTCGTTGCGCGGCAGGCTCCAGGCCATGGAGACGAAGCCGGAGCAGTCCTGGCGGTAACCGTCGCCCCAGTACTCGGACATGCTGTACGGCACCCGCGCGGCGACCCACTGCTTGGCCCGCTTGATGATGTCGGTGCGGGTGGTGGTGGGCGTTTTGACGGGGGCGGGCTTGGCGCCGGGGCCGTGCAGGGGGGCCTTGTCGCCCTGGGGGGTGTCGGGCTCGTCGGCCTTGGGGGTGCCGGGGCGGGTGGGGGCCTGGGGGGCGGCGAAGGCGGGGGCCGCGTGCAGGGCGCCGAGGGCGGTGACGGTTGTGGCGGCGAGGATCACGGCTCGGGCGGCGGCGGGGTGACCGCCGGCCGGGCGGGGGAGGACGCGGCGCCAGTGGAGGCAGCCGGGGCAGTCGCAGTCCTTCTCGGGATCGATTTCCTCGAATACCGGAGTCTCCATGCGGCGCCCCTCACACTCCAGGTCGAAATGTTCGCAACTGTGCACATTCGTCAGTTTCTCAACTGTCCCCCGGACCCGCATGCTGACGGTCCGAATGATGTACGGCACCCCCCGGGGCGGTCCGCGACACCCTCCGGGATCCGGTAGAGTCATGCAGGTCAGCAGGCGCCGCTAGCTCAGTTGGTTAGAGCAGCTGACTCTTAATCAGCGGGTCCGGGGTTCGAGTCCCTGGCGGCGCACGCACGACCGAAGGCCTCCCGTGAAAGCGGGGGGCCTTCGGCGTTGAGGGACTCGTCACGCCGGCACCCCAGGGGGACGAGGGTCAGGCAGGTGGCGGCCGGGGGTCCGGGGGTCGCCCCCCGGGAAGACGCAGCATCAGCGGGTCCGGGGTTCGAGTCCCTGGCGGCGCACGCATGATCGAAGGCCTCCTGCGAAAGCGGGGGGCCTTCGGCGTTGAGAGACGCGCCACGCCGGCACCCCAGGGGGACGAGGGTCAGGCAGGTGGCGGCCGGGGGTCGCCCCCCGGGAAGACGCAGCATCAGCGGGTCCGGGGTTCGAGTGACTGATGGCGGGGCGTACGCGGGTTCGAGTCTCTTGTGGTGTGTCGGCGCGGGAGTGTCTTCGTCAGGCTGGGGCTTCTTGGATGACAGGCGCCACAATGAACGCGTATGACCGGTAAACACCGTGTTTCGCATCTTGCGATCATGATGAGCACCGTAGAACCCTGGTTTTTCAAGATGCTGCGTATACGCGGCAGTTGGGGGGCAAGGAGACGGTTGCCGGGGTTGCGGGGAAAGGGGGCCCCGCCGCTGAAGATGCCGGAGGGGGCGTCTGCAACCGGAAGGTCGCTGTTACCTGTCTAATGCTGTGAAGATTGTGGTGACTGCGGCCCACCACTGATACGTCTGTGAAGGTCGAGGGGGACCAGACCAGCCGTAAGGAAACGACAACACGCGGCCCGTCCGCGTGTGGGGGGATGACTCATCATGACGTCGACGCCGACGGGCGCCCGGCAGAATTTCGACCCGTCCGACACCACTCAGCTCAGGCTGCCTTCGCACCGGACCGGCACCCTGCGCCGGATAAAGAAGACGCTTCCGAAGTACGACTACGAGCACTACAGCAGACTGGCCGGTCCCCTCACGCAGCCCGACCCGGGCCAGCCCTACAAGGTGCAGTACCGCTCGCTGATCTCGCAGGAGCCGCACCGCATCAGAGTCGCCCTGATGCTCGCCGCCGCACCCCTGCTCTCGCTGGTCCTGCTGGCCTGGCTGCTCCAGCCCGAGCACTGGACCGAGCGCGACTACCCGGCCTTCTCGTGGCTGCCGGCGCTGGACATCGTCATGCTCGTCTCGATCGGCCTGATCGAGTTCTTCCGCTGCATGAACGTGCTGTCCAACGCGCACGCCACCCTGGTCGCCCGGGACCCGATCCCCGTGGTGCCCGAGACCGGCACCAGAGTGGCCTTCCTCACCTCCTTCGTGCCCGGCAAGGAGCCGCTGGAGATGGTGACGAAGACCCTGGAAGCCGCGGTGCGGATCCGGCACCGCGGCCTCATGCACGTCTGGCTCCTGGACGAGGGCGACGACCCGGCGGTCAAGGAGGTCTGCGCGCGCCTCGGTGTGCACCACTTCTCCCGCAAGGGCGTCGAGAAGTGGAACCAGCCCAAGGGCCCGCACCGCGCCAAGACCAAGCACGGCAACTACAACGCCTGGCTCGACGCGCACGGCGACCAGTACGACTTCTTCGCCTCGGTCGACACCGACCACGTGCCGCTGCCCAACTACCTGGAGCGGATGCTCGGCTTCTTCCGCGACCCGGACGTCGGCTTCGTGATCGGCCCGCAGGTCTACGGCAACTACGACAACTTCGTCACCAAGGCCGCCGAGTCCCAGCAGTTCCTCTTCCACGCCCTGATCCAGCGCGCCGGCAACAAGTACGGCGCCCCGATGTTCGTGGGCACCTCCAACGCCGTACGCATCAGCGCGCTCAAGCAGATCGGCGGGCTGTACGACTCGATCACCGAGGACATGGCGACCGGGTTCGAGATCCACCGCCACAAGAACCCGGCCACGGGGCGGAAGTGGCGCTCGGTCTACACCCCGGACGTGCTCGCCGTCGGCGAGGGCCCGAGCGCCTGGACCGACTTCTTCACCCAGCAGATGCGCTGGTCGCGAGGGACGTACGAGACGATCCTCAAGCAGTACTGGAAGGGCTGGTACTCGCTGCCGCCGAGCAAGCTCTTCAACTACACGATGATGATCATCTTCTACCCGATGTCCGCCCTCAACTGGATCCTCGCGGCCCTCAGTTGCGCGCTGTTCCTGGGCCTCGGCGCCTCGGGTGTGAACATCGACCCCACCGTGTGGCTGATGCTCTACGGCAACGCCTCCGCGCTCCAGATCGGCCTGTACATCTGGAACCGCCGCCACAACGTCTCGCCGCACGAGCCCGAGGGCTCCGGCGGTGTCGCGGGCATGGTGATGTCGGCGCTGTCCGCCCCGCTGTACGCGAAGGCGCTCGTCGACTCGGTGCTGCGGCGCAAGAGCAAGTTCGTGGTCACGCCCAAGGGCGACTCGGCCAGCCCCGACCGGTGGTTCGGCACCTTCCGCTACCACTGGTACTTCATCGCGATCTTCGGCGGCTCGATCGGCGCCGGTGTCGCCCTGGGGCACTCCCACCCCGCGATGATCATCTGGGCGACCTTCGCCATGCTGATCACCGCGACACCGATCCTCACCTGGCGGCACATGCTGCGGCAGGCCCGCAAGAAGCCGGCCGGCGCCCCGCCGGAGGCAGTGGTTCCGGCCCAGGTGCCGGCTCAGGCCGCGGCCCGGACGCAGTACCAGCCGCAGCCGCTGCCCACCGCCCCGCACGCTCCGGCCCAGAAGCCGAGCTGGGCGGACTCGCACACGCACGACGAGGGCAACGACCAGACGATGCAGATCGCCCTCGGTGGATTTGGGGGACGTAAGGAATGAACGACCGTGCAGGCCGCCGCCGCGCCCGTCGACTCGCGATCGGTACGGCGGTGGTGCTCGCGCTGGCCGGGATGAACGGCCCGTGGCTGTACCGCTTCGGGACGGCGAAATACCACCAGTACCAGATCAACAGACCGGAGTACAAAGCCGAGAACGGCAAGTGGGAGATCGTCGAGTTCCCCAAGGAGTACCGGCAGAACACCATCCACGCGGCGCTGCTGCGCACCGGGAAGGTGCTCCTGGTGGCGGGGTCCGGCAACAACCAGGACAACTTCGACGCGAAGAAGTTCGACACCCGGATCTGGGACCCGGTCAAGGGCACCGTCAAGAAGGTGCCGACGCCGAGCGACCTGTTCTGCACGGGGCACACCCAGCTGGCGAACGGCAATCTGCTGATCGCCGGCGGCACCAAGCGGTACGAGAAGCTCAAGGGTGACGTGACGAAGGCCGGCGGCCTGATGATCGTCCACAACGAGAACCCGGACAAGCCGATCACCCTGCCGGCGGGCACCAAGTTCACCGGCAAGGAGGGCGGCAAGACCTTCGTGTCCAAGGACCCGGTCGTCGTCGAGCGGGCCACGAAGGTCTTCGACAAGCAGACCGGGAAGTTCCTGCGCAACGACCCCGGGCTCGGCCGGATCTATGTCGAGGCGCAGAAGAGCGGCCGCAAGTACGAGACCGGCACCCAGGACAACTACCGGATCCAGGGGCTGACCGGGACCGACGCGCGCAACACCTACGGCATCGCGCAGAAGCTCGCACTCGACAAGAAGGACTTCCAGGGGATCCGGGACGCCTTCGAGTTCGACCCGGTCGCCGAGAAGTACATCAAGGTCGACCCGATGAAGGAGGCCCGCTGGTATCCGACGCTCACCACCCTGAGCGACGGGAAGATCCTCAGTGTCTCCGGGCTCGACGACATCGGGCAGCTGGTGCCGGGCAAGAACGAGGTCTTCGACCCGAAGACCAAGAAGTGGACGTACACGTCCAAGGTCCGGCAGTTCCCGACGTACCCCGCGCTGTTCCTCATGCAGAACGGCAAGATCTTCTACTCGGGGTCGAACGCGGGGTACGGGCCGGACAACGTCGGGCGTGAGCCGGGCGTCTGGGACGTGGCCAGCAACAAGTTCACGAAGGTCCCGGGGCTGAGCGACCCGAAGGAGATGGAGACCTCCGGCACGGTTCTGCTGCCGCCGGCGCAGGACGAGAAGTACATGGTGATCGGCGGGGGCGGGGTCGGTGAGTCCGCCCAGTCCAGCAACAGGACGCGGATCGTCGACATGAAGGCGGACAGTCCCCGGTTCGTCGACGGGCCGACGCTGGAGAAGGGGACGCGGTATCCGCAGGCGTCGATCCTTCCCGACGACAGCGTGCTGGTGTCCGGGGGGTCGGAGGACTACCGGGGGCGCGGGGACTCCAACATCCTCCAGGCGCGGCTGTACCACCCGGACACGAACACGTTCGAGTCGGTGGCCGACCCGCTCGTGGGGCGGAACTACCACTCCGGGTCGCTGCTGTTGCCGGACGGGCGGGTGATGTTCTTCGGGTCGGACTCCCTGTACGAGGACGCGGCGAACACGAAGCCGGGGGTCTTCGAGCAGCGGATCGAGATCTACACGCCGCCTTATCTGTACCGGGATTCGCGGCCTTCGCTGTCCGGGGGGCCGCAGACGATCGCCCGCGGCGCTTCGGGGACGTTCACCTCACCGCAGGCTTCCGTGATCAAGAAGGTGCGGTTGATCCGGCCCAGTGCGTCGACCCATGTGACCGATGTGGATCAGCGGTCCGTGGAGCTGAAGTTCACCGTGTCGGGGGACAAGGTGAAGGTGACGGTGCCGGGTAACAAGAACCTGGTTCAGTCGGGGTGGTACATGCTGTTCGTCGATGACGACCAGGGGACGCCGTCTGAGGCACAGTGGGTTCGGGTGCCGTAATGCCAAAGACGCTCCCGCACCTTCGATTTCGGGTGCGGGGGCGTCGTGGCTTGTCGCGCCCACGCGGCGGAGCCGCAAATCGATACAGCCCCGCGCCCCTAGCCGGCCGAAGCTTGCGCCAGTTTCAAGGCGTAGGTTGGCCACCATTGGCCTGCCTTCGGGCCGCCCTTGCACTCGCCGTCTGACTCACCGGGCCTCTTGACCCAGAGGTACGCGTCCACCAGCGGGTCCGCCGTCTTGATCGTCGGCGTCTCCCCCAGCGCCCTGCCCGGCGGGTTGCACCAGCGTTCGCTTTCCTCGCCGCCCTTGTAGGGGCCGTTGCCGTTGCGGCTGGTGTCGATGACGAAGTGCTTGTTGCCCACCTTTGAGGAGAGCTGCTTGCCGTAGGCGATGGAGTCCTCGGTGGAGTAGAAGTTGGAGACGTTCACCGAGAAGCCGTCGGCCTTGGCGATGCCCGCCCATTTGAGGGGCTCGTAGATCTGGTCGGGGTGACCCCAGCCCGCGTTGCCCGCGTCCAGGTAGACCTTCGTGTTCTTCAGGGACTTGAGCTTCTCGACGGCGCCGCTGAGGAGGTCGTAGCGCTCCTCGTGGAACTCGTCCTGGGTGCAGCCGTCGACCAGGTGCAGTACGGCGTCCGGTTCGAGGATCACCGTCGCCGCGCGGTCGCCGATGCCCGCGGCCACGCCGTCGATCCAGGCCCGGTACGCGTTGCCGTCGGCGGCGCCGCCCTGGGAGTACTGGCCGCAGTCGCGGTGCGGGATGTTGTAGAGGACCAGCAGGGCCGTACGGCCCGCCTTGTCGGCGGCCTCGGTGAAGCCGCGGGCCTCCTGCTCGGGTTTCTCCACACCGATCCACTCACCGGTGGGCTGCTGGGCGATCTTGCGGATCTGCTGGGCCTCGGCGTCCTTGCCGCTCTTCTCGTACGCCGCGACCTGCCGGGCCGCGTTGCCGTCCGGGTTGACCCAGAACGGGTCGGCCTCCTTGGGCTGCTGGGTGATCCCCGCACCGGCCTTGTCGCCTTCGTCCCCCTTGTCCCCGCCGTCCGACGTCGAACACGCGGCGAGCAGCAGTGCCGCCCCCAGCACCGCCGCACCAGCCCCTGCGCGGGTCGCCGTCCTGGCCCCCCTGCTGACGTACATCCAATTCCCCCCTGGGTGCACCGTGGCAAGTCTCAATCGTGACACACCGGTCGCGCCGCCCACGAGGTCGCCGGAGCCTTGTCCAGGAGCTGTTACAGCCCTGAAGGTCGGGGTAGGTGCGCGCCTGAACGGGGGCGCTCGTCGATGAAGGGGAGTGCTCAGCGATGCGGTACGCCACCAGGGAGATCCGGCTGGCCTCGGCACTGGTGGAGGCGGCCGACACCCTCGTCGAGGGCTTCGAGGCGATGCGCTACTTACAACGGCTCTCCGATCACTGCGTGGAGTTGCTGAACGCGCGGGCGGCGGGGGTGATGCTGATCGACGGGGGCCGGTCGGTGTCGCTGGCCGCGAGCAGCCGGCACGAGCGGATGGCGCTGGACCTGCTGGAGGCGCAGCACGGCGGCGGACCCTGTCTGGAGAGCTACGGCTCCGGCCGGCCCGTACCGCCGGTGTCCATCCGGGTCGCCCACGCGGCCGCCCGCTGGCCCGACTTCACCGAACGGGCGCTCCGGCACGACATCGTGACGACCTTCGCGGTCCCGCTGCGCCGCCGCGAGCACCTGCTGGGCGCGCTCAACGTGTTCGGGCCGACGCTGCCCGGGGACACCGCCCCGGCCGCCGACCCCGCCCCCGAACTCCAGGTCGCGCAGGCGCTCGCCGACGCCGCCGCGCTCGGCCTGCAGAACCGCCGTGCGTACGTCCAGTACCGCACGCTGTCCGGGCAGTTGCAGGAGGCGCTGTCGAGCCGGGTCCGCATCGAGCAGGCCAAGGGGATGCTCGCGGAGCGCTGGGGGGTGCGCGCCGACCACGCGTTCGGGGCGCTGCGGCAGTACGCGCGGCGGCGCAGGCTCGCCCTGGACCAGGTGGCGAACACGGTCATCGAGGGTGCCGAGGACGACGCCGAACTGCGCCGCGAGATCGACGAAGACTCCACGGGACCCGCGTGAAACCCGGGGCCACCAGGGCGTATGACGGAGCGCCACGAGGACGGGGCCGGGCGTCGGACGACCTCTAGGCCCGGACGCTCATCCGTTCTAGAGTCTTCCCATAGGTGTACGGCCCCAGCCCCTGGCCGCAGTCAGCACCGACCGTGCCTCCCAGGCCTCCCGCGCCGTCGCCGGGTTACTCCCGCAGCCCGAGCGCGCGCGGTCGAGGACCAGCCCGGTCGGCGACTTCGGGGGGAGCGGGTCGCCGACCGGGCCAGGTGGCGCGCCCGCGGGTCCCGTTTCAGGGCCCGGTGCCGGTCAGGTACGCCGAGACGATGACGTTCGCCGTGTAGCTGCGGCTGGTCCGGTCGAAGGTGCCGCCGCAGGTGATCAGGCGCAGTTCGGCGCGGCCCGACTCGCGGGGGCCGTAGGCCCGGTGGGCGTCGAAGTCGTCCCGGGTGAGGACCTGGACGTCGTCGACGGTGAACTCGGCGACCCGGCCGTCGTCGCGGACCACCCGGACCCTCTCGCCCGGCTTGAGGGCGCTGATCTTGTAGAAGACCGCGGGCCGGGTCTCGGTGTCGACGTGCCCCACCATCAGGGCGGTCCCGGCGGCCCCCGGTTTCGCGCCGGCCGCGTACCAGCCGACGACGCCGGGCTGGTCGAAGGGCGGCGGGTCGAGGGCGCCCCGCGGGTCCAGTCCGCGGGCCACCACCGGCGCCTGCACGCCGAGGTCCGGGATGTCCAGGCGCTGGGGCCGCGCCCCCTTCAGGGGCTTCGCGGCGGGCGGCAGGTCGACGGACCCGGGCGGGCGGCCGACGGCGGCCACGTCACCGGTGGTGGGCGCGGACAGGCCGTGCCGTACGTCGGTCACCTCGCGCCCCCACAGCCACAGTCCGAGCAGCAGCACCGCCCAGGCCACGACGGTCAGCAGCCGGCCGGACCCGGAGCCGGGGTCCCGCCCGGGGTCGTCGCCCTGGTCCGCGAAGCGGTCGGAGAGTCGGTCGGACATCGCCGGTCAGTCCGTCCCGCGGCTCCGGCGGGTGCTCCGCAGCACGACGGCCACCGCGGCGACCCCGGCGAGCACCAGTCCGGTCACCGCGTGCCCGGTGCCGGGGCCGGTGGCGCGGGGCTGCATGGCGGAGAGGTGGGTGGCGCTCCAGCCGCCGCCCGCGTCGACGGGGGCGGCGGGGGACGCCGGGGTCATGGGCGGGGTGGCGGTACCGGATCCCTTCGCCGCTACGACGGTGATGCGGCCCTTCACCTCGAAGTCGACGCAGGTGATCTTCACGTCGTAGCCGCCGGGCTTGATCGAGGAGCGGACCCGGGTCTCGCCGGCGAGGCTGCCGCCGGACCCCGTCAGCCGGGCGTCGGCGACGAACGCGGCCGAGGCGGCGGTCGCCGTCTTCCCCGCGCAGCCCTTCACCCGCAGGGTGAGGTCGGCGCCGGGGGCGGGGGTCGAGGGGGTGACCGAGACGCTGCCGCCGTCCGCCGCCCGGGCGACCGGGGTGAGGGCGGCGATGGCCAGCGCCGTGCCACAGAGAGTGAGACGTAGGGAACCCATCGTGAACCTCCAGATGTCTGGAGCGTCCCGCGGGGCGGCCGGGCCCGCATCCCGGGGTGGCCGGTCACTGCTCCGGATGGGGGACGGCGGGCGCCTCGGAGCAGGGAAAACAGGGGATCCGGGACCATCCGGAAATGACCGGAGGCTGAGACGCCGAAGCACGCTCATTGCCGTCGCGGGGCGGCTGCATAGCATGGTCATCTCACCCGTTCACCGCACGCAGGAGTCCGCACCCATGACAGAGCGCAAGCCCATCGAATCGTGGCTCACCGACATGGACGGGGTGCTGATGCACGAGGGCATCCCGGTGCCGGGCGCGGACGCCTTCATCAAGAAGCTGCGGGACTCGGGGCGGCCGTTCCTGGTGCTGACGAACAACTCGATCTACACCGCGCGTGATCTGCACGCCCGGCTGAACCGGATCGGCCTCGACGTGCCGGCGGAGAACATCTGGACCTCCGCGCTGGCCACCGCCAGCTTCCTGGACAACCAGCACCCCGGCGGGACTGCCTACGTGATCGGGGAGGCGGGCCTGACCACGGCCCTGCACGACACCGGGTACGTGCTGACGGATTCCGACCCCGACTTCGTGATCCTCGGCGAGACCCGGACGTACTCCTTCGAGGCCCTGACCAAGGCGATCCGGCTGATCAACAACGGGGCCCGGTTCATCGCCACCAACCCCGACAACACCGGTCCCTCCCCCGAGGGCGCGCTTCCGGCGACCGGGTCCGTGGCCGCGCTGATCACCAAGGCGACCGGCAAGGAGCCGTACTTCATCGGCAAGCCCAACCCGCTGATGATGCGGACCGCGCTGAACACCATCGGCGCGCACTCGGAGACCAGCGCCATGATCGGCGACCGGATGGACACGGACGTCCTGGCCGGCCTGGAGGCCGGGATGGAGACCTTCCTCGTCCTCACCGGGCTGACGGGCAAGGGCGACATCGACCGCTATCCGTACCGGCCGACGAAGGTCGTGGACTCCATCGCGGACCTGGTGGACCGCGTCTGACCGCCGCACCCTCCGTTACCGGCGTCTGCGGGTCAGCAGGATCGCGCCGCCGGTGACGAGGAGGACCGCCGTGGCGGCGAGGGCGATGCCGGTGAGCGAGCCGAGGCCGGTGCGGGCGAGTTCGTCGGCGAAGGGGAGGGAGGCGTCGCCGGTTCCGGTGCCGGGGTCCTGGACGCGGCCCGGTTCGCTCTCGATGCCGAAGCGGTAGTCGTTCGACTGTCCCACCCAGTCGCCGTCGTCGTCGTGGCGCTGGACGACGGCCGCGTTGACCGTGACGGCATTGGGGGCGGTGTCCGCCGTGAGGGCCAGGCGGACCCGCACGGTGAGGGTCTTGCCGGCCGCGACGGTGAAGCCGGGGAAGCCGTCGTCGAAGGCGCCCACGAGTTCGTCGGCGTCGGTCTTCTCGAAGCGGACGGGGTGGGCGCGCTCGCCGTCGTAGAACTCCAGGTGGGGCTGGGCGGGTTCGAGGGCGCGGTGGTCGTCGACGAGGACGACCACGGGGTGGATGTCCGTCCGGGTGCGGGCGGTGGTGTTGGTGAGGTCCAGATACCAGGTGCCGAAGCCGCCACCGGCCACGTAGGTGTCGGGACCGCCGTGGACACGGGTGGTGATCGGGAAGTCGTTCTGGTCGGAGCCGGGTTCCGCGTGCGCGGGAGGGGCGGGCAGGAGGAGGGCGGCTGCCGCCGCGAGGCCGACGGGGGCGGGAGTGGACAGTCGCATGAACACATGACCATGTCGGACGGGGCCGCCCGTGTGTGGCGCCATTCCGGTGGGTGCCCTCGAACGGTCCCGGGAGACCGCCCGATCGGCCGACCGTCGCCGTCAGACGTCCGCCCTGCCGAAGAGGGGGGCCAGGACCAGCTGGGCCGCTCCCTCGGCGATGTCTCCGGGCGCGGTCCGTACGGGGACCGCCGGCCCGCCCGCGCGGCGGGCGCGCTCGTCGAGGACGGCTCCGACGCCTCGTAGGAACGCGTCCGGGTCGGTGGCGACGGTACGGCCGCCCAGCAGGACCAGGTCGATGTCGAGCAGGGCGACGAGGTTGCCGGCCGCGATGCCGAGGACCCGGGCCGCTTCGGCGAGGTCGCCGCGGGCCACGGCCGCGAGGCAGAGCGCCTCGACACAGCCGCGGTCGCCGCAGTCGCAGGGCGGCCCGTCGAGGTGGACGACCTGGTGCCCGAACTCCCCGGCCCCGGTGCGGGCGCCGCGCCGCACGGTTCCGTCGATGACGAGCCCGGCGCCCAGCCCGGTACCGAGGTGCAGGTAGGCGAACGAGCCACGCTCCCCGGCGACGGCCAGCCCGAGCGCCGCCGCGTTGGTGTCCTTGTCGACCACGACGGGCACCCCGAGCCGCCCCCGGAGCGCGTCCCGCAGCGGGAACCCGTCCCACTCGGGAAACCCGGTGACGCGATGCAGCACGCCCCGCGCGTGATCGAGGGGGCCGGGGAGGGCTACGCCGAGCCCGAGAACCCCGACCGACAGGCCGGGCCCAGTCCCGGGCCCGGACGCAACGGCACCATCGGAGACGCCGGGCCCGAGCACGGGAGCATGGCTGGCGCCCCCGGGCTGACCCCCGAGCGCGGGAGCATGACCGGCGACACCGAGCTGAGCCCCGAGCCCGGGAGCATGACCGGCAACACCGGACTGAGCCCCGAGCCCGGCAGCATGACCGGCAACACCGGACTGAGCCCCGAGCCCGGCAGCATGACCGGCAACACCGGACTGAGCCCCGAGCCCGGGAGCATGACCGGCGACACCGGACTGAGCCCCGAGCGCGGGAGCATGACCGGCGACACCGGACTGAGCCCCGAGCCCGGGAGCATGACCGGCAACACCGAGCTGAGCCCCGAGCGCGGGAGCGCGGTCGCCCGTTTCACCGCCCCCCGGCCGCCCCCCGCCCGCGCCCACCAGCGCCGCCGCCTCCCCCGCGACCGCCGTCACCACCGCCTCCGCCCCCGCGCCCAGGTCCAGCGGCACGGACCGCTCCCCCACCACCGTGCCCGCGAGGTTCACCAGGACCAGCCTCAGCGCGTCCCGGTCCAGGTGGACGCCCACCGCGTGGCCCGCCTCCGGTACCAGGCGCAGTACGGTCCGCGGCTTGCCGCCCGTCGACGCCCGGCGGCCCGCCTCGGCCGCGAGGCCCTCGTCCCGGAGCCGGCCGGTGATCTTGCTGACGGCCTGTGGGGTCAGCCCGGTGCGCTCGGCGAGTTCCAGCCGGCTGATCCCCTCGGCGCCCGCCCGCCGCAGCAGATCCAGCACGAGCGCGGTGTTGTGGCTGCGCAGGGCCGGCAGATTGACGCCCCCGTCCACACCCCGCAAGCCCCCGCCGCCCACCGCACCCGACCTCTCACCGCTGACCGTGTTCACGCCGCCCATTGTCCTCGCCGCTTGCACTTTGGCAACAGCGTTGCCAAAGTGGGACCCATGACTGCTGCTGACCTCCGCGTGGGCCTCGTCGGGTACGGCCTCGCGGGCTCCGTCTTCCACGCCCCGCTGATCGCCGCCACCGAGGGCCTCACCCTCGACACGGTGGTCACCTCGAACCCCGAGCGGCAGGCACAGGCCCGCGCCGAGTTCCCGGACGTCCGTACCGTCGCCGACACCGACGAGCTCTTCGCACGCGCCGCCGACCTGGACCTGATCGTCGTCGCGTCACCCAACAAGACGCACGTCCCGCTCGCCGGCACCGCCCTGAGGGCCGGTCTGCCCGTCGTGGTCGACAAGCCGATCGCCGGCACGGCCGCCGAGGCCCGCGAGCTCGCCGCCCTCGCCGAGGAGCGCGGTCTGCTGCTCTCCGTCTTCCAGAACCGCCGCTGGGACAACGACTTCCTGACC
The DNA here is from genome assembly GCF_058382285.1 of Streptomyces sp. LS-MS-L19. NCBI lineage: Bacteria > Bacillati > Actinomycetota > Actinomycetes > Kitasatosporales > Streptomycetaceae > Streptomyces > Streptomyces sp. LS-MS-L19. The sequence goes on from NZ_JBYCLL010000001.1 coordinate 3,704,428, forward strand.
CTGCGCAAGCTGCTCGACGAGGGCGAACTCGGCGACGTGTGGCGCTTCGAGTCCCGTTTCGAGCGCTGGCGGCCGCAGCCGAAGGGCGGCTGGCGCGAGTCCGGCGCCCCCGCAGAGATCGGAGGTCTGCTCTACGACCTCGGCAGCCATGTCGTCGACCAGGCCCTGACCCTCTTCGGCCCCGCCGCCTCGGTGTACGCCGAGACGGACATCCGCCGCCCGGGCGCCTCGATCGACGACGACACGTTCCTCGCGATCACCCACGCGAGCGGCGTCCGCTCCCACCTCTACGTCTCCGCCACCACCGCCCAACTCGGCCCCCGTTTCCGGGTCCTGGGCTCGAAGGCGGGCTATGTGAAGTACGGCCTCGACCCGCAGGAGGCGGCGCTGAGGGAGGGCGAGCGGCCCGGCACGGCGGCCGAATGGGGCCGCGAGCCGGAGTCGCTGTGGGGCCGGCTGGGTGCCGGTGAGTCCCCCGTGACCGGCGGCGGCAGCCCCGTCCCCACCCTGCCCGGCGACTACCCCGCTTACTATGCGGCCGTGGCCAGGGCCCTTTCCGAGGGCGGCACCAACCCGGTGACCGCGCTGGAGGCGGCCGCCGCCCTCGACGTACTGGAGGCGGCGCGCCGTTCGGCCCGCGACGGAGTGGCGGTGGAGCTGTGACGCACAACACCGAGCTGACCCCGAAGTTCCACCCGGAACTCACCCCGCCCCTGGAGGAGCTGGAGGCGCAGGAACGCCGCCTGGTCTTCCGGCAGTTCACCTACGAGGACGCCTGGGCGCTGGGCTCGCTCCTGGTCGACATGGCCCGGGAGCGGCAGGCGCCGGTGGCCATCGACATCCACCGCGGCGGCCAGCAGCTCTTCCACGCGGCCCTGCCGGGCTCCACCCCGGACAACGACGCCTGGATCGACCGCAAGCGCCGGGTCGTGGAGCGCTACGGCTCCGCCTCCTACCTCGTCGGCGCCCGCTTCCGCGCCAAGGGCAGCAGCTTCGAGGAGTCCTCGCGCCTCGACCCCGACACGTACGCGGCCCACGGCGGCTCCTTCCCCGTCACGGTCGAGGGCGTGGGCGTCGTCGGCACGGTGACGGTGTCGGGGCTGCCCCAACTCCAGGACCACCGGTTCGTCGTGGAGGCGCTGGAACAGTTCCTGGGTCAGGGCGGCTGACGGGAAGATCCGGACTGTCTCTCCGGTTGGCACCCGTGCAGCGGTATGTCGACCGGAGGGACCCCTGTGAGCCACCTGAAGCAATCCGTCGGACGGTACGGCATCTGGAACGGCGGCGGCCTGCGCTCCGAGGAGCCGGAACGCCGAGGCGAACTCGCCGAGACGGCGGCCGAGTTGGAGGAACTGGGCTTCGGCGCCCTCTGGCTCGGCGGCAGCAGCGCCACCCACCACGCCGTCCCGCTGGTCGAGGCGACCTCCCGGATCGTGGTCGGCACCAGCATCCAGAGCATCTGGCAGTACGACGCCGGGACCGCCGCGGCCGCGTACGCCGAGCTCGACAAGGCCCACCCCGGGCGCTTCGCCCTGGGCCTCGGCGTCAGCCACGCCAAGCTCGCCGAGCAGTACCGGCGGCCCTACTCCGCCCTGGTCGACTACCTGGACGCGCTCGACGCGGCGGGAGTCCCGGCGGAGGGCCGTCTCCTCGCGGCGCTGGGCCCGAAGACCATCGAGCTCGCCCGGGACCGCGCGGCCGGTTCGATCCCGTACCTGATCAGCGCGGAGCAGACGGCGAAGTCCCGTGAACTCCTCGGCGAGGGGCCGCTGTTGGCTCCGGAGCTGAAGGTGGTCCTGGAGTCCGACCCCACGAGGGCCCGCACCCTGGCCCGCGACTACCTCGCCATATACCTGGGCCTGCCCAACTACACCAACAACTTCCTCCGCAACGGCTTCACGGAGGACGACCTGAAGGACGGCGGCAGCGACCGCCTGGTCGACGCGGTGTACGCCTGGGGCACGGAGGAGCGGATCCGCGCCCGCATCGACGAGTACCTCGCCGCGGGCGCGGACCACGTGGCCCTCCAGGTGGTGGACGGAGGCCCGCGCTACGACCTCCCGAGGGAGGCCTGGCGCAGGCTGGCGGCACTACTGAGGTGAAAGGGTCGCCCTAGGCGTTCTTGAGCTCCTGGCGCTGACGCCCGAGTCCGGAGATCTCCAGCTCCACCACATCTCCCGCCCGCAAGTACGGCTTGGGCTCGGGCTCACCCAGCGCCACCCCCGCCGGCGTACCGGTGTTGATGACGTCACCGGGGTACAGGGTCATGAAGTGGCTGACGTACCGCACCACTTCCCCCACGGGGAAGATCTGCTCGGCGGTCGTCCCGTCCTGCTTCAGCTCCCCGTTGACCCACAGCTTCAGCGAGAGGTCCTGGGGATCGCCCGCCTCGTCCGCCGTCACCAGCCACGGCCCGAGCGGGTTGAACGTCTCGCAGTTCTTCCCCTTGTCCCACGTCCCGCCGCGCTCGATCTGGAACTCCCGCTCGGACACGTCGTGCGACACCGCGTACCCGGCGACATGGGCGAGCGCCTCCTCGGCGGACTCCAGATACCGGGCCGTACGCCCGATGACGACCGCCAGCTCGACCTCCCAGTCGGTCTTCTCCGACTTCCGGGGCACGAGGACCGTGTCGTACGGGCCCACCACCGTGTCCGCGGCCTTGAAGAAGATCACCGGCTCGGCGGGCGGCTCGGCCCCGGTCTCGCGGGCGTGGTCGTGGTAGTTGAGCCCGATGCAGACGATCTTGCCGATGCGTGCGAGCGGCGGCCCGACCCGCAGCCCGGTCGCGTCGAGCTCCGGCAGGTCCCCGGACTCCGCGGCCGCGCGGACCCGGCCGAGTGCCGCGTCGTCGGCGAGCAGCGTCCCGTCGATGTCGTCCACGACACCGGACAGGTCCCGCAGGACCCCGTCGGCGTCCAGCAGGGCGGGCGTCTCCGATCCCGGCGTTCCGACTCGCAGCAGCTTCATGGTCACTTTCTCCCTCGATCGCGGGGCGCCCTCCGACGGGTGCAGCCATCGGATGACTGGTCGATCCTCCAAGGTCACCGTCCGCTCCGCAATACCCGGTTCACGGACTGGACCGTCACCGCGCCGGTCAGCGGTAGAGGACGGCCCTCTCGACCGCGGCCCACGTCGAACTGGTCACCACGTACAGCGCGGCGGCGAGCGGCACCACCGCCACGGTGAACAGGGTGAAGAAGGACATGTACGGCATGAACCTGCCCACCGCGCCGGCACCGGGCACCGGCTGGCCGTCCGACACCGGAAGGACCGGGTTCGCGGCCATCATCCGCTTGGTACGGCGGTAGTTGAAGGTCGCCACCAGGATCACGAACGTGAACAGGCAGACGTAGACGAGCCCGGCTCCCCCGAACAACCCGCCGTCCCCGAGCGCGTCCGCCCAGCGCCCGCCGAGCGGTGCGGCGAACAGCTCGTGGCCCAGCAGGGCGTTGGCCCGGCCGCCGATCGTGGTGTTGGAGAAGAGGTGGTACAGCAGGAAGAAGGCGGGCATCTGGAGCAGGCCGGGCAGACAGCCGGAGAGCGGCGAGACCTTCTCCTCCGCGTGCAGCGCCATCACCGCCTTCTGGAGCTTCTCGGGGCTGTCCTTGTGCTTCTTCCGCAGCTCGGCGATCTTCGGCTGAAGCCGGGTGCGGGCCTTCTGGCCGCGGGCGGCGGCGCGGGACAGGGGGTGCACGAGCAGTCGTACGAAAGCGGTGAACAGGACGATCGCGGCGGCGGCCGCGGTGGCGCCGAAGAGGGGATGGAGCAGGTCGGCCAGGTGCTGGACCAGGTCGGCGAAGACAGACATGGGTGAGCCCTCCGGGGGTCTCGTCGTGCCGGTGGTGGTGAGGGCGGCATGACGACCCGCGCGGGCGCACTGCTACAGAGGTGAGGCCCTACGCGGTGGTCGTCCGGAGGGCGTGACCGGGGGCTCGGGGGCGGGGGCGGCCCTTGGCGTCGGGGTCGCGCTGGGGGAGGAAGGCCGTACGGCGGTCCCGGTCGCGGATGGCCGTACGGACCCGGGTGGGCGGCACGGCGGGCGCGCAGCGCGAGGCGAGCAGCGAGCAGGCGGCGAAGGCGGAGCCGGCCGCGGCGGTCGCGGCGAGCGCGACGGCGGCGGAGAGGCTGCCGGTGTCGAGCAGAACGACGTCGAGGACGAGGAGCAGCAGCACGGCGGCGGGACGCACCGACGTCCAGCTGCGGCGCATGGCCACTCCCTCTCTCCCGAAGCCGACGAATCCTCCTCCGGTTATACCTGATCGACCACGAGGGGCTGCAAGAGCCTCTTCGGCTTGCGCAGGGCCCGACTGACCGGGTTCGGGGGGTCGGGGTCGAGGCCGGGGCCCGGGAGCATGAGGACGTCCTCGACCGGTACGACGGTGGCGCAGGCGGGGCATTCGCCGTAGGAGCCGAGTTCGGTGCCGCAGTCGGCGTGCTGGAAGACGAGGAGCACGCTGCCGCCGTGGTGCTCGCGGCCCCAGCGGCTGAGGGTGCGCAGGGTCGGCCACAGGGCGGCGCCGCGGTCGGTGATCACGTACTCGTCGCGGGGCGGGGACTCCTGGTACCGGCGCTTTTCGAGGATGCCCTCCTCGGTGAGCATCTGGAGGCGGGCGGCGAGGACCGCGCGCGGGATGCCGAGGTGGACCAGGAAGTCGTTGTAGCGCCGGACGCCGTAGAGGGCGTCGCGGACGACGAGCAGGGTCCAGCGTTCGCCGACGATCTCCAGCGCGCGGGCGATCGAGCATTCCTGTGTCGCGTAGTCCTTGCCCAGTGCCATGACGCCCACTGTAACCATTTTCCCGCCATGGGTTCAATGACCGAACTCACTCTGCTACGGTCGTCCGCATGCCAAGGTTCAATGAACGAACTCTCGCCGAGGTGAAGCGGCCGGCGACCACCCCCGAGTCGTCGGCCCGCCCCCGCGCCACCCTCGCCCTGACCAGCGCCGCCACCGCCGTGGCCCTGATGACGTACACCGCGCCGATGGTCACGCTCCCCGACGTCGCCGCCGACCTGCACACCCCGCTCTCCGCCCAGGCCTGGCTCCTGAACGGCACCCCGCTCGGCCTCGCCGCCCTCCTCCTGGTCGCCGGCAGCCTCGCCGACGACTACGGCCGCCGCCGGATCTTCGTCGCGGGCACCCTGGCACTCGGCCTGACCACCGCCCTCGGCGCGCTGACCTCCTCCACCTGGCTGTTCACCCTGGCCCGGATCGCCCAGGGCGCGGCCAGCGCGGCCCTCCTGGCGAGCAGCCTGGGCCTGATCGTCCACGCGTTCCCCTCACCGAGAGGCCGCCTGCACGCCACCGGCGTCTGGGGCGCGTTCGTGAGCGGCGGCATCGCGGTCGGCCCGCTGCTGAGCGGCGCGCTGCCGAGCTGGAGAGTGTCGTACGGCGTTCTCGGCGCCGCCGCCGTGCTCGTGGCCGCCCTGTCCGCACGCCTGCTGTCGGAGTCCCGGGCCCCGCGCGGCGGGCGCCCCGACCTCCCGGGCGCCGTGACCTTCGGGCTGGCCCTGGTCGCCCTGGTGGCGGCGCTGACACTGGGCCGGGACGGCTGGCTCCGGGCGCCGGTGGCCCTGCTGTTGCTGGCGTCCGTCGCCCTGCTGGCCCTGTTCGCCGTGGTGGAGCGGCGCTCGGCGACCCCGATGATCGACCTGGGCCTGCTCCGCCACCGCCGTTTCCTCGCCTCCTCCTCCGGCGGCCTGTTCACGGGGTTCGCGGTGATCGGCCTGTTCAGCTTCCTGCCGGCCCTCCTCCAGCAGACCCTCGGCATGAGCGCGATGCACACGGCCTGGCTCTTCCTCCTGTGGTCCGGCCTGTCCTTCGCGGTCGCCCTCCAGGTCAGGCGCCTCGCGGGCCGGGTGCCGCCGCGGTGGCAACTCGCCCTCGGCTTCCTGCTGCACGCGGCCGGCGTCCTGACCATGCTGGGCTCGCTCGACGCGGGATCCTGGGTACGGCTGCTGCCGGGTCTGCTGATCGCCGGCGTGGGCAGCGGCCTGCTGAACGCGGCGCTCCCGCTGCTCGCGGTGGAGTCCGTCCCAGCGGCCCGGGCGGCGATGGGCTCGGGCGCCCAGCAGACCTTCCGGTACATCGGCTCCTGCGCCGGAGTCGCCCTGACGATCGCCATCGCCACGTCGTCGGGCAGCGGCCTGGCCCACGGCGCGGACCTGGCGATGCTGGTCTCGGCGGGGCTGGCGCTGGTGGCGGCGGCGAGCGTGGTGGCGCTGCGGGAGCGGTGAGCGGCACCGCAGGTCGGTTGCCGCTCAACGCGGTCGCGTCGAGACCAGCTTGCCCCACACCACGAGCCGGTACCGGGACGTGTACTCGGGAGTGCAGGTGGTGAGGGTGATGAAGCGACCGGGCGCGGTGTAGCCGTAGGAGGGATGGACCGTCGAACGCGGGATCGCGCGGATCACTCCCGAGTCGCGGGCCGAGGTCTGGCGCAGGGTCCGGTCCACGGCGTACGTGTAGACCGTGCTCCGGGTCTCCACCTCGACGGTGTCCCCGGGCGCGAGGCGGTTGACGTACCGGAAGGGCTCGCCGTGGGTGTTGCGGTGCCCGGCGAGCGCGAAGTTGCCGACCTGGCCCGGCTGTCCGGAGCCGGGGTAGTGACCGACGTACCCCTTGTTGAGCACGCTCTCCTTGCCGACGCCCTCGGCGACGGGGACACGGAGGTGGAGGCGGGGGACGGTGAGGATGGCGTAGGCCCGGGACCGAGTGGGCTGCGTGGCCGTGGAGTTGGTGGTGCGCCGGGGTTTCGTGGCGGAGGGTGTGCCGCCGTCCTGCGGGGACGTGGTGGTGCCGACGCCGCCCGGGTCCTGTCCCTGACCCGCGCTCCGGTCGTCGCCCTGGCCCTCGCCCCACTCCCGCTCCAGCGCCTCGACCTGGTGCCGGGCGCCCTCCCGGGCCTGCCGGTTGGTCCACCACAGCTGGTGGACGACGAGGAGCAGCAGGACGACCCCGACGGTCACCAGGACCTCGCCGCCGGTCCACAGCGCGCGGCGGCGCCGGGCGCGCCGGCGCCGGATGCCGTGGTGCACGATGCGGGACCGCATGCGGCCGCACGATAGGGGCGGCGCCCTCAAGTCACCAGGGCCAGGCACCCACCACACACTCACGGACCCCGCACGTCCGAGATACCGAACTTCCTCCACTGGTTTTAGAAAGGGATGTCAGAACTCTCGACAACCCCACTGGCCACACCCGATGCTTCGTCGTGGCAAGAACGGGACGGGCCACGACGCAGGCGGGACGCCGCGTCGCCCCTCGGAGTTCGGAGTGGCAATGATCCGACGCAGAACGCTGCTGACAGCCGCAGGAGGCACCCTCCTCGGCAGCGCACTGGCCACCGGCACCGCTCGCGCGGACGCCACGATCGCGGTCAGCCCGGGGACGTCGTACGGCACCTGGGAGGGCTGGGGCACCTCGCTGGCCTGGTGGGCCAACGTGTTCGGCGCGCGGGACGACTTCGCCGACATCTTCTTCACCACCAAGTCGACCACCTACAACGGCACTTCGCTGCCCGGCCTCGGCCTCAACATCGCCCGCTACAACCTGGGCGCGTGCAGCTGGAACACCGTGGGCGGCTCGTCGATGGTGGCGTCGGCCAACATCCCCGCCTTCAAGCAGATCGAGGGCTACTGGCAGGACTGGAACAACGAGGACCCGACCTCCTCGGCCTGGGACTGGACGGCGGACGCGAACCAGCGGGCGATGCTGGTGAAGGCGACGTCACGCGGGGCCACTTCGGAGCTGTTCGCCAACTCCCCCATGTGGTGGATGTGCCTGAACCACAACCCCTCCGGCGCCTCCGACGGCGGCAACAACCTCCAGTCCTGGAACTACCGCCAGCACGCCTCCCACCTCGCCTCGGTGGCCCTCTACGCCAAGAACAACTGGGGCGTGAACTTCTCGACGGTCGACGCCTTCAACGAGCCCTCCTCGTCCTGGTGGACGGCGACCGGCACGCAGGAGGGCTGCCACATGGACGCGACGGTCCAGTCGGCCGTACTGCCGTACCTGCGCAGCGAGTTGAACAACCGCGGGCTGACCGGCGTGAAGATCTCGGCCTCGGACGAGACGAGCTACGACCTCGCCCGCACCACCTGGAACTCCTTCAGCTCGACCACGAAGGGGTACGTCAACCAGGTCAACGTGCACGGCTACCAGGGCTCGGGCGGCCGCAGGGACTTGTTGTACACGGACGTCGTCACGACGGCCGGCAAGAAGCTGTGGAACTCCGAGACCGGCGACGGCGACGGCACCGGCTACACCACGGCCTTCAACCTCCTCTACGACTTCCGCTGGCTGCACCCCACGGCCTGGGTGTACTGGCAGGTCATGGACCCGACGGCGGGCTGGGGAGTGATCAAGTACGACGGCAGCACCCTCCAGGCCGGCGCGATCGAGACGAAGTACTACGTGCTGGCCCAGTTCAGCCGGCACATCCGCCCCGGCATGAAGATCCTCGACACGGGCGTGAGCAACGCGGTCGCGGCCTACGACTCCTCGGCCAAGCGCCTGGTCATCGTGGCCCTGAACACCTCGACCTCGGCCCAGACCCTGACCTTCGACCTGTCCCGCTTCACCACGGTGACCGGCGGCTCGGGCGGCCTGGTCCCGCGCTGGAACACGGTGACGACGGGCGGCGACAAGTACACGTCGTACTCGAACACCTTCCTGAGCGGGAAGTCGGTGGCGGTGCCGTTCGCGGCGAAGGCGGTGCAGACGCTGCAGATCGACGGCGTGACGATCTGAGTCCACGGGTGCGGGCCGGGGACTGGCGGTTTTCACCAACCGGCCCCTGGCCTGCACCTCTCTCTCCTTTGTCACTGATCGGCAGTACGGTGTCCCCCATGCGCCCCGACACGCCTGCCGAGAACGTCGACCACAACGCCGAAGCGGCACGCCTGGAGCGGACCGCCGACCGGTACCCCGAGGACGCCGAGGCCCTGCTCGTGCAGGCCGCGGCCCATCTGGAACTGGCCGGCGACCGCCCCGCCGCGTCCTCCCTCTACGACCGCCTGCTGGCCGCGCAGGACGGCCTGGAGAACCCGTTTCTCGTCCGTGCCCTGAAGGCCGCGAACCTCTGGGAGTACGGCCATGAGGCCGAGGCCCGCGCGATCATCGAGGGCGTCCGCGTGGCGGCTCCCCGGGACCCGGCGCCCTGGGTGATCGTGGCGGAGGCCCTGGAGTCCCACGACGAGCTGGAGCAGGCACAGGAGACGTTCACGGAGGGCGCGAGGGTCCTCCTGACGGACGTGGCGGAGCCGCCGTACTCCACGCATCCTCTGTTGTTCGGCCGTCACCGCGTCCGCAGGATGCTCGGCCTGGCCCACGACGAGTGGGACACCCTGGCGGACACCCTCCACTCCTCCCCGGTCTCCCTGGACGAGCTGCACGACCCGAAGCGCGTCTGGTCCCTCGGCTCGGACAACCCGGCGGAGCTGGAGGCGGAGATCAGCCGCCTGCGCGCCGAACTCGGCACGTACCGGGAGGCGTTGTCGCGTCCGTTCCCGGTGGCGGTCCTGCACTGGCCGGCGTCCGAACTCTCGGAGCTCCTGACGGCGTACCCCTCGCTGGAGTCGGAGTACCCGTCCCACGAGGACCACCTGGCGACCATAGAGGCCTCCCTGCGCGAACTCTCCACGTCCGGCACCCCGAACCTGGGCATCGTCTCGGGCACGGTCCCGTCGTACGAGGCGTTCGCGGCGTCGGAGGGTTCGTCCCCCGCGGACACGGCCCTGCTCCCGCAGTACGCGACGACACTGGCGGCCCGGGGCCGCGCGGTGGAGTGGCCGCCGCAGCGGGGGACGGCGTGCTGGTGCGGTTCGGGGCGGGTTTATGGGGAGTGCCACGGGGAGTAAGTCGACGGCGTGACGCATGACGGGGTGGTCGGCAACTGAGCGACCGCTCTCGATTCAACTGCATCTGAGCGACAGCTCTCGCTTCACGCCTCGTCGCGTCTCGCCGCACCGATGAGTTCACTCGCGCCCTGAGGTCTTCCTTGTGACGTCACGAAGACGTCACGCAGGAGAGAGGGAGACCCGGATGAGGAATCCGATTCGGCTGTACATGTCGATGTCGCTGGACGGCTACATCGCGGGCCCGGACGACCGACCAGGCCAGGAGCTGGGACGCGACGGTGGCCGGCTGTTCAACTGGCTCGACGACCGGGAGTCCGACGGCCCGAGCGGCCAGGTGTACCGCGAGGCGCTGGCGACGGGCGCGCTGATCTCCGGCCGCAGGACCTTCGAACTCGCCAAGCGCTGGCAAGGCGACCACCACGACGGTGTGCCGATCCTCGTCCTCACCCACGGGGCGGAGGACGGGGACGTACCCCCCGGCCACGCGCGCTTCGTCACCGACGTGGACGACTGCGCCCGTCAGGCCCGCGAGGCCGCCGGGGACCGCCCGGTCATGGTCCACGGCGCGTCGGCGGCCCAGGCACTCCTGCGCGCCGGACACCTGGACGAGATGGAGATCCACCTGATTCCGGTGCTCCTGGGCGAGGGCCGACGCCTGTTCGACGGCCTGGGCGGTGCCCACATCGAACTCGACCTGGTCCGGCGACTCGACGCCCGGGACGTCACGCATCTGCGCTACCGGGTGCGTCACTCCGAGGAGACCGCATGAAAACGCTCTTCGTCTCCTACCGAGTCACCGATCTGGACCGCTCGCTAGCCTTCTACACCGCGCTGGGCTACGCGGAGTTGGGCCGGGTGGAAGCCGGCGACGCAGGCAACCTCTTGCTCCTCAGCTTCCCCGACGAACCGTCCGCCTCCCTCGAACTGGTCCACCGCCCGACCGACGGCCACGTCGAGGTAGGCACGGGCTTCGACCACCTGGCAATCCAGGTCGACACCCTGACAGACACGCTGGTACGGCTGACCGAGGCAGGCCTGACCCCGGGCCCGATCCAGCACCCAGGCGGCCCCGACGGCCCCAAAACCTCCTGGCTGACCGACCCGGACGGCTACCGAATCGAACTGGTGGAATGGCCCCCCGGCCACGCAGCCGGCATCACGGCGGCGGACTTCTCCTGAGCAGCGCCGGCCTCCAGACCTCCGGTCTCCCCACCTGCACCCTTCCGGCGGAAAGCCGCCACCCCAACGGGTAGGCCACGAAACACGACCGCGCACCCCAGACCCCGACCAACCCGAAAGCGGACCTCCCCCTGCCACACCTGGGCCACCCATCCCCCGGGCCGCCCGCTCGCTTCTCCCCCGTGCCGGAGCGGACTGGGTCAAGGGTCGGGCACAGCCCGATCGCCGCAGGCGACGCGACCGCAGGGAGCGCCCTTGACGCAGTCCGCGGAGACACGACACTGCGAAGAAGCGGGCGGCCAACGCCAACGACCCAACCCACAGCCGAGTAATTGCTGTTGCTTGCCAGCAGGGAGCCCATGCAGAAGCCACACCACAACGGACCCACCCCATGAACGTACGGCGCACGCTCCCGACGCTGCCCCTGCTCGCCGCGCTGCTGTCAGGTTGCGGCTCACCCGGTAACGGCCCCTCGGCGGACGGCCCCCTGAACGGACCCGACTACACCGCTGCCGGATCGGGCGAGGAATGCATTCCGCAGAAGGAGGGCGGCAGCGCCTGGTTCGGTGGGGACGAGTTGCACAACTACGGCAGCAAGCCCGCCGTCATCGACAAGGTGACGCTGAGGAAGGCAAGTGGCCTACGCCTGGCCGAAGCGGTCATCGTGTCCAACTCCACCGCCCTGATCGGCTACGGCTACGGCTGGCCCCCGGCCCCAGAGGCACGCGACCAGCCCGGCATCGACTGGCCCCACCGCCGCAAGGCCGTAGGAGCAACCATTACCCCCCAACCGGCCAACGCGAAGGTCGCGAACAACCTGGTCCTGCACCTCCAGGTCACCGGGACATCAGCCGTACACATGGCCGGAATCACGGTCGAGTACCACGTCGGCGACTCCCACTACCTCTGGCACAACGTGCTGGGCCTGGCAGTGGAGACAAAGAAGCCCACATGCTGAAGGGCGTCTCGGACCAATCCGAGACGCAAGACAAAAGACGCACTGTTTACCCAAAGGATCTTCACCGACTACGAACCGCCTCCCTATAGTGCGGGGATCAACAGGCGCGGCCAAGGGGGGACTTGGGCGAACCTTTCAGTTTCCCGTAGGGGGATTCATGCGTCTACGCGTTGCGGCCGCCACCGTGTCCGGTGCCGTCGTCCTGTCCGCGCTCGCTCTGCCGGTGGCCGCCCAGGCGGCGACTGAACGGACAGGTGCGGAGACAAAGCTCAGCTCCTTCACCTCGAAGTCCGTGCAGCCGAGGGACTCGTTGGGCAACACCAAGTTCTCCCACGCGGTCATCAACGGGGGCAAGGACATCGTCCTCGGTACCACCGGCACGAAGTCCGTCACCGTCACGTACACCGCCACGGACCAGAACGGCATCGCCCTCACCGAGGCCTTCCTGTGGCAGGGCACGGACAGTTCGACCACGGAGGGCATCACCGGCGGCCTGGGCACGGACGACGACCCCGACTGCACGGAAACGGCGACCCAGGGCACGTACACCTGCAAGGCCGTCTTCAACATCCACCCCGCCACCGACATGAAGGACAACGGCGTGGCCGGAACGTGGAAGCTGTTCCTGGGCGCCTGGGACCTGTACGCGAACGCCAGCTACAACGACGACGTGGCCACCGCCTCGATCAAGAAGGCCTCCACGCTGACCGCCAACGCGACGCCCGAGCCGGTCAAGAAGGGCAAGACCATCACGGTCACGGGCAAGCTCGCCCGAGCGAACTGGTCGACGGGCAAGTTCGCGGGCTACGTGTCCCAGCCCGTGAAGCTCCAGTTCCGCAAGAAGGGCAGCAACACCTACACCACCCTCAAGACGATCAAGACCAACAGCACCGGCGCCCTGAAAACCACCACCAAGGCCACAACCGACGGCTACTACCGCTACACCTTCACCGGCACCCCCACCACCGCCCCAGCAACGGCACCGGGCGACTTCGTCGACGTCAGGTAGGCGGTCGGGCAGCCCCGCCAGTCGGCATTCCGGTGCCGGGCTGCCTCGCGTCATGGCGCCCGGCAACACACCAGCGGGGGCTGACGGCGACAGGGCAAGAACCGACACTCTGGCCACTCAAGACCCACCCGGAGGACGTCGTCGCCCTGGTATGGGGCTTGCTCGGCAGCGTGCATGCCCGAGAGTAGGTCTGAGACGCGACGTCACTGCAGGCATTGCGCAGGTCAGAGCGGCGCAAAGTGTGCACCACCCCTTGCTTTGCAAACGTAAAAGTTCCTTACCGGAGGGCTCCCGCCCGGAGATGCTGGCCGTTGCGACGGCTTTCGAACGGGGAGTGGGATGGGTGGGCAGTTCGGGGTGGACCCCGAGACGCTGACGGAGCTGGCGGGCAGGTTCGACCGGGAGGCGACCGGACTTGCGGGGCCGATCAGGACGTTCTCGGGGAGCGCGGCCGAGATCGGTGAGGCGTTCGGGCTGCTCGGGATCTGCGACGGGGCGGCGGACAAGTACCGGCAGTTGTTGGACACCACGGCGAAGGCGCTCGGCCACCTGCCGGACGTACTGAGGAGCGGTGCCGACCGCCTGCGGCTGAACGCCACCCACTACGCGAACTCGGACCAGACCGCCCTCGGCTACGTGCATGCCGCGGCCGGCACCTCGGGCGGCCGTTCGTGAGCGTCAACAGCTGGATCGACGGCAAGGTCCTGGAGATCCTCCAGGCGGCCGGCGTGGAACTCCCGGGCGGCGACGGCGATACGCTCCGCTCCATCGCCCGTTCCTGGGACGTCATGGGCACCGAACTGACGGACGTCGTACTGGCCGTGGACTCCGCGATCGCCGGAGTCGACCGGCAGGGCTGGCACGGGGACGCACGGGACGCCTTCGAGAAGCACTGGGGCGAGCAGAAGCAGATCATCCGCCAGATCGCGGACGACTTCCACCACGTAGCCGACGGCCTGCGGTCCTACGCCGACGAGATCGACGGAATCAACAAGGAGATCATCGACATCTGCGTCGAGATCGCCGAGATGGAGATCGCCGGGGTCGCGCTGTCGTTCTTCACCGGGTTCATCTCGGACCTGGTGGCGAATACGGCGGTGGCTGAGCGGGTGGCCAAGGTCGTGGAACTGGTGCGCCTGTTCTCGGCGGCGGCGGAGAAGGTGGGCAGTCTCCTCGAGAGGTTCACGGGGCTCAGCGCCGAGACCGCAGCCACCTTGGAGCGGGGCCTCGCAACCGCGGCAAGGATCAGCGCGACATTCGCCAAGACGGGACTGGAGAGCTTCGTGACCAATTTCGCCGCGGACTCGGGAAGCCTGATGCTGAACCAGGCCGTTCATGGGCAGCCGGTGACGGTGGGAGATGACCTCTCAACCGGCTACAGGGCCGCACTCGGCACAGCGGCGTTCACCGCGGTCGCCGGGACCGCGGGAGCCCGCGTGTCAGGCCGGGTTGGCGACATTCTGCGGGGTGACGGCCTTCTCGGCACCACCATCAACGGCGCCGCCGGCAACGTCGCCGGTGGCTACACGGCCGACACGATCGCAGGAGCGGACTCCTCGACGATCGGCCAGGACGCCCTCGCGAACGCCGCTACGGGCGGCATCGGAAACGCCCAGAACCACGGCGTCAACCATGCCCTGGAGCAACACGGCAGCCTCGGTGGAGAACACCTCAGCGACCGGGGGAAGCTCGCGGACGGCACCTTCAAGAACACTGTCGGCACCACCCTCAACACGGGCGTCTACGCCGCTGGATCCGGCATCGAGTCCGACATCCAGGACCTGACGAAGGACGAGTAGGACGAGTGAGCACCCTCAGCGACATGACCCTCGCGGCGGTATGGACTCCCAACCCCGACCACCCCTTCACACTGAGCAAGGTCTTCGGATTCGTGGCCGTGGTGATCGGCTGCGCGATCGCCCTCATCGGGGCGTACGCGGCGTTCAGCACCTGGCGCGGACTGGACCCGTCGCGCCGCCGGGCACAACTGCTTCCGCTCACCATCCTGGCCGCTGTTTTCCTGGCCGTAGGCCTGGCAGTCACAGCTCTCGGCGTCTGGCTCTTCTGAACACGACGCCGCCATCCAGGCCCCGCCGAAGGCTTGGCAGGACGAGTGAGCAACCTCAGCGGCGTCGCCTTCGCGACCGTGTGGACGCCAAGGAACGCCGACCCGGCCGCCCGGACCCATGATGTCCCAGAGTTCCAGGAGCCGGACCCGGGTCCAGACCGCGGGCGCGGTTTTGGTGCCGCCGTGCAGGTGTTTCAAAAGCGGCCTGGTACGACCTGTCACCTGCGGAAGCTGCACGAGAAACTCGCGCCGATGGTTGAAAAGGCCCGAGGAAACAGCGCCGTAATACCAGTGCGAATTGAGTCGCTCGGCCTCTCGGCCTTACTCGGGGATCTATCAGCCACCCACCTGCGCTGCAAACGGCTCAGCGTGCGTCGGCACCGAGGCCACCAACGCGATCCACGACCCGTCCACGAACCCCAGCTCGAAACAGCCACGCTGGAGCACACACTTGGGATTAGCACGGAGGTCGATGACGACAGCTCGTGGTGCCTCCCACTGCAGCTCGTACGCCGGACCGCCCCCGCCTGCCCGCTCACACCGCCCCCCGCTCCGTCCAGGCCGGCAGAATGCTCATGTGTCAGATGCCATACCGTCGTCCCCCGCTGTGTCTGCCCGCATGAGCCGTCAGGGTTCCCGCGACACAACTCCCGAGTTGGCGGTGCGAAAGCTCCTGCACGCCGCTGGCCTGCGCTATCGAGTAAACGCGCCGGTGCCCGGCATGCCCCGTCGCACGATCGACATCGTCTTCACCAGGGCAAAGATCGCGATCTTCCTGGATGGCTGTTTCTGGCACGGCTGCCCACAACACGCAACGCACCCGAAAGCAAACGCAGAGTGGTGGCGTGCCAAGCTCGACAAGAACATGGCTCGCGATCTTGAGACGACTGCGCATCTGACCACGGCCGGATGGACGGTGCTGCGTTTCTGGGAGCACGAGGCACCTGCCTCGGTAGCAGAAGAGGTCGTTGCCAACGTCCTGCGGCAGAAGCCCGAGAAGTAATAGCTCGGAGCGCGGCAGTAGGTTGGATTCACCCCCCATCGACATCGCCGTCGAACACGCCTAGTGTCTGGTCATATTCGTTGATCCACTTGGGCAGGGAGGCCCCCATGGGGAGACTGGTATCGATCGACGTGTGTTCCGGTGCGGGCGGGCTGGCACTGGGCCTGGAACGCGCCGGCTTCGATCCGGTTCTACTCTTGGACCACAAGGCGATTGCTTGCGACACCCTCCGCCGCAACCGGCCGGCGTGGAACGTCTTAGAGATGGACCTGCTGGAGTTCGACCCAATCGAGAACCCGGAGCCGTACAACCCCGAGGCCCTCGATATAGATCTACTGTCCGCCGGTCTGCCGCGAGTGAAGTCTTCAGCAACGACAAGGCGGGTGGAGACCGGCCTTGAGTTGCAGCTGCTGAAAGCCACGGTCCTCCTGGCCGCCCACGTCGTTCAACCCAAAGCCTTGTTGATCGAAAATGTACCGGACCTCGTGACCGCCCCTGAATTCGAGGAGGTCCGCACCTTCATACAGAGTGAACTCGTACACCTTGACTACAGGTTTCACTGGTTCGTCCTCAATGCTGCCGACTTTGGCGTTCCACAAGACCGGAAACAAGGTGTGCTTGTCGCCTTGAAGGATCGCTTCTTCGATCGGTTCCACCCGCCGAGCCCCACCGTGACTCGTCATGTGACGGCCGGAGAAGCTCTGCTGCCCTCGATGACAGCACGCGGCTGGCACGGCGCCGAAGAGTGGGCGACGCAAGCGAACCGTGTGGCCCCCACTCTCGTGGGCGGATCCGACAAGCGTGGAGGCGCCGACCTGGGGCTGACGGGCACCAAAAAGACCTGGGCCCAAATGGGCATCAACGGTGGAGCGTTGAGCGACGAGGTGCCGGGGCAGGACGGAACCCAGGAGTCCGACATGTCCGGGTCTCCTCTGAAGAAACTGACCGTGGAACAGACAGCCGTGCTCCAGTCCTTCCCCGACGACTGGATATTCGCAGGCAAGAAGACCGCCCGATATCGCCAGATCGGCCACGCCTCCCCGCCACCGGTCGGTGAGGCTCTGGGCAGGGCGATCGCGGCTGCGTTGAGGGGTTGAGCGTCCGGCGAGAGCCTTCCATCGCCCCGGCTGCGACGTATGGCCCGAAGATCATTCCTCGCCGGCTACACTTCGATACCATGACCCCCGCACAGCCTCAATCTCCTCAGCCTGCCCGCTTCCACATCGTGGACTTGTTCGCAGGTCCTGGAGGACTGGACATCGCAGCCGAGGCCCTCGGGCTGTCGAGCATCGGGGTCGAATGGGACGCAGGGGCATACGCGACTCGGCAGCGGGCTGGCCTGCGCACCGTTCACAAGGATGTCCGCGAATGCAAGCCCACAGACGCCGACTTCGAGGGCGCCAACGTCCTGGCAGGGGGGCCGCCGTGTCAGACGTTCACAGTGGCGGGCCACGGTGCGGGACGTCGAGCCCTGGACACCGTCCAGGAGTTCGTCCAGCGTCTTGTCGATCGTGACAAGTGGGCCAATATCGCAGCGGATCTGGCTGAATTGAAGGACGAGCGTACGGGATTGGTTCTGCAACCTCTCCATTGGGCTCTGGAAGCCATCGACAATGACGACCTGGACCCCTACCACGCCATTGTCCTGGAGCAGGTCCCGGCGGTTCTTCCGGTATGGGAGGCCTACGCCAAGGCGCTCAACGACGAGTACGAAACAGACTACGACGTCCTACGGACCGAGGAATTTGGAGTGCCGCAAACGCGTCGACGGGCCGTTTTCATCGCACGACGTCGTGGCGCGAGTCAGGCGTCTCCGGGCGAGCAGCCACTGAAGCTGCCGAAACCGACCCACCAGCACTATCGAGGCGGGAAGAGCCGGCCGGTGCAGGAGGACGGCCTCGCCATGGGCGATGCGGTGCCGCAGAAGTGGGTGAGCATGCAGGAAGCGCTTCCGAAGCGTCCTGCACCATTCACGGTCATCTCCAACTACGGCACCGGAGGCGATCCCAAGGCTCGGGGGCAACGTCGCTCCGATCAGCCCTCGGCGACGGTCACGGGCAAGGTCTCACGTAATCGCGTGGTGGGGCCGAACGGTACTGACGACCGTTTCTCTTTCTCCGAGGCTGGTCGCCTCCAGACGTTTCCTGCCGCATATCCGTGGAGCGGCAAAGACATCTCGCAACAGATCGGCAACGCAGTACCGCCACGGCTCGGGATGCACATCCTCAGCGCGGCGCTCGGTCTCGGACGCCCCTCGAAGGACGCCCTGGACCGGCTCGCCACATGGAAGCCACAGGTGAAGGAAGACGGGGACGCGCTGCCCTCGGAGTCCTAGTCTCCATCGGCTTCGGGCTTTCCCCGTACTCCCGCGTAGTCGTCGAAGAGTTCCTCGAAACAGCTGACAAGAGCATTGATGGCGTCCGGCGGCACAGGACCGTCGTCGGGCCCCTTCGGCAGAATCTTCCGGGGCACCGGAGGCGCGGAATGAATTTCCCGGATCCATTCCTGCAAGAGGCCGCCGTCCCACATGTCGTCCTCGGCGAGAACGTCGTACATCAAGGTGCTGGCGGCGGTGTTCGCTGCCCTTGCCAAGGCGTTCACCTCCCGGCCGGTGTTCACTTTTTTCTTGGCGACAAGCCTGATCAACGCCTGTGCCGTGGGGCGGTGATCGATGATGTCGAGTCGGAGGACCGTGTTCAGGATGTCCTGGTTCCCACATGCCACTTCCACTGGACGGTAGTCGCTCCCGTCCCGGAACAGCTCGGCAGCCCACCACAGACGGGAGAAGGTCTGCGTATAGTGCGCCCCGCGGAACCGACTCGCAGCGACCATAGCGGGAAGACCGTCCTTTCCCTTCGGCGACATGTGTCGCCACACCACGTAGTCGGGCGCCACAGCAAGCGCGAGGAAGTTCCACAACCTGCTGTCAGCCGCCTCTCTCCGCGTGAGGCGTAGCGCAGCGTGCAGACGGGGAGCCAGCCAGGCGTCCGCCTTTGTTGAGACATCGTTCCGGTAGAGATGCATCACGTCGTCGATGAGATCCCGTATCGGGACGACCTCCGATCGCGCCGTCATGTCGTCCAGCGGCTCGGTCATCTTGTTCAGGGCGATCGAGGGCGGGGATTCCTGCCCGGAGAGAACTCCCATGCTCAGGTACTTGGCCGCATTGATGTCGGAGAGCAGTGCCAATCGTTCCGGCAGGTGCTCGGGTTTGTCGGTCATACTCAGCTCTCCCGCAGGGACACATCAAGGGTCCGAATCGCCGTCCCCAGGTTCCTGGCTACCTTGGCACGGCGAACGGCCGCGTAATTGATGCGTGGCTGCAGCTCGTTCCAGGCGGCGGACTCTGAGCGACGGATGTGGATCTCACGCAGTGCGTCGGGCTCGGAGTGGTCGGGAAGAACGTCGGCGAGCATTCCTCGCAGCACGCCGTCTCGCCAGCCGCCGGGCCACTGGGGCCCGCCGTGCTCGTCCACTTCCAGATCGCTGACAAGGGAGTGAAAGACGGCTGTCCACACATCGGCGGCGATCTGCGCCGCAAGCATGTCGCGTACTGCTCTCTCCAGTGGGCTGCCCTCCGAGTTGATGAGCTCGGAGATTCCCTCGAACCCGGTGTTCAGGTGCACGTTAGGAAGGTCGCCCGAGGTCTCCACGATCCAGGGGGCGTCCTTGAAGGGCCTCAGCCATTCGGGACCAGTGACAAAGTCGACCTCGTTGACGATCATTTCGCGCTGGCGCGTGGGCGCACTGGCTGTCAGATCGACGATCCACGGAACCTCGGACTCACCGATCGCCCTCCCCCGCACACCGGCCACCGTTGCCACCGCCACGACGGACAACTCGGCCCGGCTGCGGTACGCCGACCGCCAGAAACGCAGATGCCCGGTCCACGTGTCCCCATCCCCTGCGCTCTGTACCAGCCGAGCCGTCGTACGGGAGTTGGTCGCTCTCTCCGTGAGCACGGCGATGACAGAGACCTCGGTCCACGGGCCCTCTGCGAGTTCCCTGACGGGCAAGGTCGCCGAAAGCCCGAGACGGACGCTCTCCCAATCGTGGCGTTCCTCCTGATGCAACGCCACAACCCGTTCCTGGGTGGAGAAGCTCCGTGTGTCCAGGTCGTGTTGATAGCGCCCTTCAAGTTCCTGCCGAACGCCCGTCACTTCGAAGGACAGCTCACCGGCCAGTCTCCGGTACGGATAGACCTTCACGCGGAGTTCTCCCTCGACTTCTGCAACTCGACGATCAAGCCGGCCAACTCCGCGCGAACGGGATGCGTCGACACGTCTGTGAGCGCACTGAAGGACGCGGTACGAGCACCCGCTTTGAACCGGAGTCTGTCCTCTACGAGTTCGCAGTTCTGCCCGGCCACGACCTCCGCCCATGCGACGGATGGACGTCCACCGGAGCGCACGTCGAACTTCGCCACGGGGAGCAGGAGCCAGGGGTCCTGACTCATCGGCAGTTTGACCTCTGCCCTCACCCGCCATGCGCCCGAAGCGTCGAGTTCAGCGTCCAGGCCGCGGATCGTCGGGACCTTACCTCCACGCGCGGCCGTTGACACCGCCGTCCCCGTCTCGAGCCCCAGCAGATCACGCAACACTCGGGATCCGCCCTGTGTCTTCTCCCTGGAATGTCCGATCAGTTCCCGAACAGCGGTATTTGCAGCTCGTGTGAATTCGCTGATTCGGCGGTGCGCAGTGGCCGAGTACAACGCGCGCAGCTCATCGGTCTGTACCCACTTGTTGTGCTCCGGCGGCTCGGAAGCACGCAGAAACATCTCTGCCCGATCCGCGTTCTCAGAGTCGTCTCCCGCAGCCTGACCGGTGAGCAGCACAGCTTGGAAGGGGTTGGTACCCAAGGGCAGATCGGGAACTCTGGCCGCCCTGATCACCATGCGGTTGCCTCGCATGGCGACCATCTGGTTCGGCTTACCGTCGAGGTCCTCGGCCGACGTGATCAGCAGGACTGCTTCGTGCTCGACTGCTCCACCGCTCTGGCCTCGCCTCGGTGGCACCTTCAACGGCACGCGCAACTGGGCGACCTGTCCCGTCTCCGTCAGACGATCGACCGTTTCGCCGTCCAAGAATGCCTTGAGTGCACGAGTCCGGGACGGCTGCTCCTTCTGTGGCTCGACACGTTCCTCGTCGATGACCACCTTTCCATTTCGCAGTGTCCGTACGGATGCCTCCAGCAACGGCACGCTGTCCCTACCGGCGGTCATGGCAGCCCAGAAGTTGCGACCGAGGGCCTGCACCAAGCGCTCGTGCATCGACTGGACCGTCTCCTCGTCGGCCGCGTCCTCACCGCCGGTCGGCGAGTCGTCCGCCAGGCTCGCCACGTCGTGCGCGCCGACGATCAGGAAGGAGGTGCCAGGAGCGGAACTCTCCCGCGTGAGGTGCAACCTCTCCACGGTCTCTTCGTCGGCCCACCAGGAACGAGCAACCTCTTCGCTTCCGGGCGCAGTGTCGGGCTCGCCGAACCAGCCCGGACCCGCCCAGGGCTTGCCGTCCACCTCACGCCATGGCAGTTCCAGCCGTCCGATGAGGCGACGCTCCGTCCGCCCCTCGTGCGGCACGGAGAGAGTGGAGTTGATCAGGACCATTCCCAGCCGGCTCGCGGCCCAAAGCGTGGCCTTGCCCAGTCCGTACGATCCTCCAGCACTCACGTCGGATTTACGACTGTCGAGCTGGCGGCGAACAACGGCGGCGAACCTGCCGTCCTCATAGTCGTCGCCAGTGAGGCCCGAAGCGTTGTAGTCGTCGACCCGCAAAAGGATCAGTCGGTCACGCTCGTACATGTCACGGAGCCCCTGGGCGATGACTCGTCCGACCTTCTGCTCCTGCGCGGCCGCCGCCTCATAGTGGGGAAAGAGGGCATCCCAGGCGACCGCCTCACGGAAGCGAGCGAGGGCCTCGCCTGTCAGCTCGTGCAACGTGTAACGGACGCGCACGGGCTTCGTGCGGTCGAGCCGTTCGTCCAGGCTGTTCTGCGTAGCCTCGCGGGCCAAGACCTCGACGTCGGCCTCGAAGGCAAAGGTGGCGGCGTTGCCGAAGTCCCGACCACCGTCCGCATAGGCGGGACGGTGGTACCAGGAGACTGGGCGGCTGCTCACCACATCGGTCGTGCGCGTGTGCACGCTTACGTGATCGATACGGAAGACGGCGGCAATGGCCCGCATCGTCTCTTCGCGAGGGGTCGCTCGACCGGTGATCCACGCCGAGACCGCGGCTCGAGTCAGACCGAGCTGCTCCGCGAGATCGGCCTGGTTCATGTCCGATCGACGTAGCTGTCGTGCGAGCCACGGACCGAAGTCCTCTCCTGTGTCCACGCGGGACTTCCCCCTCCTTGTCGACCGCAGATCGGCGTCAGCCTAGCATGCCAATTTGACATTCGAAGATCGCGATAATCCTTGTTGACACAGGCGAGCCACCGCTCCTGAAAGGTCGCACCCTAGATTGAGCATAGAAGTCCGCTTTAGACCTCTTGCCCCTGATTCATTCACCCCCTCCTTCACGAACGGATGCCAGGATTTCGTTTGTGGATCAAGGAGAAACGGTCTTGCGCTGCCTTCTCCGGGACCCCTAGGGTTTTCAGTAGCACCAGTGGCCTCAGCCAAAGTGGAAAACATCCGGCGGGAGGGTCTGGTTCCGCATGCCTACACCAAGCGGCGTGCCAGCGGGAACGAAATCTGTACCACCCGGAACGAAGACCCAATTACATACGCCACAGGGGGCTGTCAATCATGTTCGAAACTCCCGACGACTCGCCCAATTCTGACGCGCCCGAAATCGCAAGGATGCGTCGAATCATCGCCGAGTACGACTCCTTCGAAGACTCTTCGCTCAGGTCTGAACTGTTGGAAGCGTACGGTTTGAACCGTGCCATCATCACCAACTACCGGAGGATCGTCTCTCTCGCCGACCGTCGTTCCTCCCCCTCGACCAGCACCCCCACGGGTCGGGCCCGAACGCCTCGTCGCACCCGGGTTCGGCGCACCCCAGCAGCTCCTTCCTCTCGCCCGTACGACACGACTCGACCGGGCGATTCGCGCAGGAACCGCCGTGTCCGGAACGGCGTCATCTTCATCATCATCCGTGTCCCTCGCTCCCCGGACGGCCCCTAAAACCTCTGCTTCTCTCTGTGGCCCGAACTTCTCCAACCCGCGCGACGCCGCGTGCTGGGGCCGGCCGTGCTCTGTCCACGAGCAGGGCCGGCCCACCCCTCAATCGCATACAGAAACGGACTCCCCGTGACCCAGCAGCCGTCGTCGGACGCTTCGTCTGCGCCCCCCGTGATCTCCAAGATTCTCGAGCAGTCGGTGCGGGTGCTGGAGACCTACCGGGTGGATCCTGGACTGGTCCAGGAGCACGCAAACGGGGAACGCCGCATCACCCAGGGTGGATACGGTGATCGGCAGCTCTTCGAACTGGTACAGAACGCGGCCGACGAAATCGCGAGTGACCCCGGTGGAATGGTGCACGTGGTTCTCACCGAATCGCATCTCTACTGCGCCAATACGGGATCGGCGGTCACTCCGGAAGGCGCCGAGACCATCCTCCGAATGAGCGTCTCGCGAAAGCGCGGTGGTCAGATCGGCCGGTTCGGCGTCGGTGTGAAGTCAGTCCTCGTCGTGACGGACACGCCTCAGTTCTTCAGCCGGTCGGGAAGCTTCGGCTTCGACCGCGATTGGTCGCGCACCGAGATCTGCCGGGCCATCGGGGCTACGCCCGATGCCGACTTCGAGGCCCCTGTGCTCCGGATGGCGCGTCCCCTGGACGAGGCGGCGGAGAGGCGTGGAGACCCCGTGCTCGACGAGCTCCTTGAGTGGGCAACCACCGTGGTGCGGCTTCCTCTCCTGGACGGAGCCGCTGAACGCCTCGGGAAGGACATCCATCTTCCCAAGCCGGATCCCCAACAAGAGGAGTTCCCTGCCCTCTTCCAGCTCTTCTCGCCGCACGTGGGCACCGTGACCCTCGAAGACCGCCGTGTCGGAAACGCGCGTTCCAAGGTCCGGCGTGTGATCACAGTGGAGCAGGACGACTTCCGCCGCACGATCCACGAGCGGCGGACAGGGAAGCAAGCTGCCACCAGCAAGTGGAATGTCTTCACCCACCGACACAGGCCAACCGAGAGCGCCCGGGCCAGCGCCGGCGAAATGCACGACCGAGGCACGATCGACGTCGCCTGGGCCGTACCGGAGTACACGGGTGAGGCTCCGTTCACGACCCCCAGAGGTCGTGGCAAATTCTGGTCCTTCTTCCCCACCAAGTACGAGATGAGTCTGAGCGGCGCGCTCAACGGCGCGTGGAAGACCAACGAGGACCGCCAGAACCTGCTCGACTCCACCGCCTTCAACAGGGAGTTGATCCAGGTCGCGGCCCGCCTCGTTGTGGAGTCCCTGCCCCATCTTGCACCGCCGAGCGACCCTGCCGCCTACCTGCCACTCCTACCGGGCCGTCCTCGTGAATCGGAGACAGTCAGTTGGGCCGACCTACTGCTTACCCAGCAGATCTGGGAGTTGGCCACCCATCTCCCGTCCCTGCCGGACCAGGACGGTGTCCTGCGTACACCCAGAGAACTGAGATTCCACCCCGACGAGGGCAAGGCCAAGGGCAAGGTACTCAAGCCCGAGTGGCTTCGGATGTGGAGTGCATATCCGGGGCGCCCCGCCAACTGGGTCCACCCGTCGGTCGAGGCGATGGAGATTCGGTCCGGCAAGGTCGAGCACATCCTGCATGAGGCCAAACACCCGCGTGCCACCGTTCGCGAGTGGCTGGAGGCCCTTGTCACCGACGGAACGGCCGAGGCTTCGGCCACCGCGATCCGTATCTTCGCCGAGATGGTGGCG
The DNA here is from genome assembly GCF_058382285.1 of Streptomyces sp. LS-MS-L19. Taxonomy (NCBI): domain Bacteria; kingdom Bacillati; phylum Actinomycetota; class Actinomycetes; order Kitasatosporales; family Streptomycetaceae; genus Streptomyces; species Streptomyces sp. LS-MS-L19. The sequence continues at coordinate 3,729,360 of NZ_JBYCLL010000001.1, forward strand.
GCCGGTTCGCCCTTCGTCGAGGAGGCCCGCAGGGCCCGCTTCGTCCTGACCGAATCCCACGGCATGGTGGCCCCTATGGCCGGCCGCGTCTGGCGCCGCATCGTTCAGGACGGCCTCAAGGACGACATGGTTTACGTCGACGCAAAGCTGTCCGACGACGACTCACTTCAGAGCGCCCTCAGTGCCATCGGGATCCGCGAGGCGGACGACCGAGGTCGTTTTGCCGGAGTCCTGGATCAGGGATTCGACGCCTACAGCCCGCGCGATTGGACTCGGTTCTGGGAACTCTTCCGCAGCGCGGGAGGCAGGGACGTCACCACCGAGGTACGAGCCCGCGTTCCCGAGCCTCTCAGGACCTTGCGTGTGCGGACGATGGACGGCCGCTTCCACTCGATGCGGGACTGCCTACTGCCTGGCCCGATCGTTCCGAGCGACGGATCACGCGACGCCTCGGTTGCCGTGGACGAGACATTCCACTCCGACGACCTCCAGGTATTTCGCGAGTTCGGCCTGCACCGGCATCCGATGGAGGGGCACAGGCCGGATGACGAGCCTTGGTTCGAGGAGTACCGGAACGAACTGTACGAGGGCTACGTCAGGTCTCTGGCCCCCAGGGACAGCCGCCCCCAGATCGCACGTTTGAACCTGAGCGGCGCCGCAGTCGCGAAATCATTGCATCTACTGCGTCACCTCTCCGACGAGGGGAAGGCTGCATTCGTCAAAGCCCTTCCGGACAACCACGTGGTCGACGTCTGGACCATGCAGTTCGGCGCCCAGACGAGCACTCACAGAACGGTGCCTTCGCCCCTGCGCTGGATGGTGCGGAAGTACGGCTTGGTACCCACGTCACAGGGCGTGAAGCGGCTGACCGAAGCCGTCGGCCCGCAGCTCTCCTCGTACGCGGATGTCCTCCCCGTCGCCGACATCAGCCCTGAGAAGGCACGCAAGTTCCACCTGCCTCTGACCGTGGACACCGTTCCCGACAGCCAGTGGGAGAAGCTCTTGGAGCAGCTCCTGCACAGCGAGGACGACGCCTTCGTCGGCAACACCTACGTCCTGCTGACTCGTCTGGACGTTCCGTTCCCCGAGGACTCGCTGACGCGTTGCCGCATCGGCAACGAGTGGAGCACCCGCGAGGACGGCGAGATCGCCGTCGCCTCGACACCCGACGAGTACCGGGCACTCCGAGCCGAGCAGTTGCCCGCGCTGCTCACCGGGAGTCCAGCGGACGCTGAACTCCTCATCGACAAGTGGGGAATGCTTCGCTACACGGATGTCATCACCAAGGAGATCCGGTTCGTGCCGGGAGGTGAGCCAATTCCCCTTCGCGACAAGTTCCCCGCTGCCCGGCAACGCTTGGGCAATCGGGTCAACAACTACCACCTGCTGAACTGTTCGGAGTTGGAACAGGTCACTCGCACGCCCAATGGCATCAACACCACGCCCCTGAAAAGCGCTCTCCAGGGCACCAGCGTGCTCGTCCTCAATCCGAAGTCACCACTGGAAGAGCTGATCGCCGCCGACCGTGAACTCCGTTGGAACCTCGGCGAATCCGGTTGCCGGGCCGTCCTCAAGGCACAGCAGGAGCAGGAGCAGGACCGGCAGGTCCAGGCATCCTTGAAGGCGGTACGGGACGCCGACACTGTGGTGGAGAAGCTTGCCCTGCTGTTGGGCGCCGAGACCCTGCGCGACCGGCTCCCCGCTGGTCTGCTGGCCAGTGAGCAGGCGGAGTCGGGCGGTGAGGACCCGGCCCCCGAGCGCATCGCGCAGATGGCCTACAACGCGCATGGGGACGGAGTGCTCCAGGTTCATGTGAAGGATCTACAGGCCGCCTACCCGACCCACGCTCCGTCCTCCTTCACCGGCATGACCCCGGCGGTTAAATTTGTCTCCGATCTCGGCTTTCCCGACTCCTTCGCCGGTTTCCGCGTGCCGTCTCTCGAACCGCGCATAGATGTGGACGGGCCGACCGAGTTCCCGCGCCTGCACGACTACCAGGACCGCCTGGCCGCCAATGTCTTCGCCATGCTGGATCGGGTCCAACCCCAGCGCGCGATGCTGTCGCTGCCCACCGGCGCAGGCAAGACGCGGGTGGCGTCAGAGGCGGTCATTCGCTGGATCAAGCAAGACGGCGACATCGGCGGTCCGATCTTGTGGATTGCCCAGACCGAGGAACTGTGCGAACAGGCTGTTCAGAGCTGGAAGTTCGTATGGTCCAAGGTCGGCGCGGAGAACTCGCTGGCAATCAGCAGGCTCTGGTCGTCGAACGAGGCCGGACCGGTGACCGGTCGTCCCCATCTGGTGGTCGCCACCGACGCCAAACTACGCGTCTGCCTTGACACCGACAGTTACGCCTGGCTGCGCGAGGCCGCGCTGGTGATCGTGGACGAAGCCCACGTCGCCATCGCCCCGCAGTACACGGAAATTCTCGCCTCGATGGGCATCACCGCATCCCGTATCGACCGCCACCTGCTCGGGCTCACCGCCACGCCGTTCCGTAACACGAACGTGGAAGAGACCGAACGCCTGATCAGGCGTTTCGGCAGTCAACGACTCGACAAGGGCATCTTCGAGTCCGGCGATGCATACGCGGAACTCCAGGATCTCGGCATGTTGGCTCGAGTCGAGCATCGCGAACTCACCGGCGGAACAATCGAATTGACCGAGGACGAAGTCCTGCGCGCCAATCAGTTGAGCGTTTTGTCCAAGGCCGCCGAGCAGCGTCTCGCCGAGGACCAGGACAGAAACCAGCGCATCATCCACGAGATCACCGAAAACATGGACTCAGACTGGCCCGTCCTGGTCTTCGCCACGTCCGTCGCACACGCCAAGTTCCTCGCCGCCAAGCTCAACGACCGTGGAATCCTCTCGGCGTCGGTCGATTCGGCCACCAGTACTGCCGACCGCGCCAAGCGCGTCACAGACTTCCGCCAGGGGCGCCTCCGTGTCCTGACCAACTACGGCGTGCTCACGCAAGGCTTCGACGCCCCGGCGACCCGAGCCGTGGTGGTGGCCCGGCCTACGTACAGCCCGAACGTCTACCAGCAGATGATCGGCCGTGGCCTGCGCGGTCCTCGCAACGGCGGCAAGGACACATGCTTGATCCTCAACGTCCGCGACAACATCAGCAACTACGGCAAGGCACTCGCCTTCACGCAGTTCGAGCATCTGTGGAGCCCCAAGTGAACAGCGCCTACGCCGACAGCCCACCGCTCACCGCGGAACAGCAGGCTGTCGTCGACCAGCCCTGGAACGCCCGGGTTCTGGTGACCGCAGGGGCCGGAGCAGGCAAGACGCACACCCTGGTTCGTCGGCTCGACGCATTGATGAGCCGGGAGGACAACGCCCTGGAGGCGCAGGAGATTCTGGTCCTCAGCTTCTCCCGCGCTGCGGTGCGTGAGCTCAAGGACCGGATCCGCAGGCATGCCGGACAGGCCCGGAGAGTGCGGGCACAGACTTTCGACTCCTGGGCGTACGGCTTGTTGGCCGGCGCCTATCCCGACGAGGCATGGGGTCAGTACACATTCGACGAACGCATCCGCAAAGCGGCGGATGCCATCGTCAAGGGCGCCGTCGAGTCCGGCGAGAGCGGCGCACCGGCCCACGTGGTGATCGACGAGGTCCAGGACCTCGTCGGCGACCGGCGCGACATGGTCGAGACACTGTTGGACCATTTCCAGGATTCCTGCGGTTTCACCCTGGTCGGAGATGCCGCCCAGGCGATCTACGGTTTTCAGGTATCAGATCCGGATGCGCGTGCCGTCGAGACCAACGAGTTCTTCAAGTGGCTGCGCCTCTCTTTCTTCGATGACCTTGTCGAACTCCATCTGTCGAAGAACTTCCGTGCCTCGACGGATGAGGCCGGGGTCGCTCTGCCCGTCGGCACGCTCTTGCAACGCCTCTCCTCGGGGACGGCCGACGCCGAGGCGGCAGGCGGGGTGCTCTACCAGGATCTGCGGTCTCGACTGCTGACCATGGCGCCCTTCGGAGATCTCGCTGCCTCTTTCGCCGTCGAATCCCTCCGGGACTTTCCCGACACATGTGCCGTTCTGTGCCGGGACAACCGTCAGGCGCTCGTGCTCTCCCAGACCTTGTTTGAACAGGGCGTACCGCACCGGTTGCAGCGTCCGTCGAGCGACCGGCCTGTACCGGCCTGGGTCGCCAGAGTGCTGCGCCGTACCGGGACGGCTTCGCTGGGCGAGGAACGCTTTCGCGAAATCATCGCTGAAGTCGGAGTACCGGCCGATACCGACATCGACTTCCTGTGGCGCTCGCTGCGTGGCGTCGCACGCGACCGTCGCGGTTTCCTCGATCTCACCAAGATGCACCGGCTGATCGCCGAAGGAAGGTTTCCCGACGAACTCTCCACCGGCGGATCGGCCCGCCTCGTCGTGTCCACCGTGCACCGGGCCAAGGGCCTGGAGTTCGATCGGGTCCTGGTCGTCGAACCGCCCACCATGGCGGAACTGCGCAAGCAGCACACCCACGTCGACCCCGGCGCAGAGGCGCGCGCCCTCTACGTCGCCATGACCCGCCCTCGGTACGACCTTTATCGACTCGCCGCTCCCGATGTCTCCCGTCTGCGTCGCCACCGTGCCATCAACCGTTGGTATGTGGGTGGTTGGAAGCCTTACGACAGGTACGGCATCGAAGTGTCGGGGCGGGACGTCTGTACGAAGCACCCTCCGGGTACCGACGGTTTTCAGGACGACCCAGTTGCCCTGCAAGCCCGCCTGGCGGACGAGGTTCGCCCCGGAGACTCTGTGGTCCTGCGCCGGGAGCACGATCTACCGATCGGGTCCGATCAAAGCCCCCCGTACCTCGTCCTTCACGACGAGCGTCCCATCGCGGTGGTGTCGGAGCTGTTCCGTCGTGACCTTTACGCCTCTCTCAAGGTCAACAAGACATGGGAGATCAGGTGGCCGGACGAGATCCACGGCCTGCGGGTCGACGCCCTCGAAAGCGTCGCGGGCAGCACGGCGTCCTCGGTTCGCGCCGGCCTCGGTGACCATGGAGTGTGGCTCGTACCGCGACTGGTTGGGTTGGGGCGTTACAGGTCGAGTGGCAGCACCCGGGAGGAAAGCGGTCGATGACAAATTCCGAGGAACAACACTCCACGCACTACGCGGCTCGAAGGAGTCTCGTCGACCAGCTCCGTAGAGACCTGCTCGGGCCCGGTGCCGAGGACGAGATCCTCACCCAGGATCCGCCGATCACCACGTACCCGATCGGTGTGCTGTTCCCCCGCGCGGTCGACGATGCCGCCGCTGAGGAGCAGGCAGCGGACATCGCGGAGGAGGACGGACTCGACGACGCCCCCGTGATGGCATACAAAGATGGCGAGGACACCGGCTACGAATTGGGCGTGTCCTTGGCCAACGATCGCAGGCCCTCCTCACTGGGGCTCACCTTTGCTGTCGACCCGTCAGTCTCCCCCACCGTGGTCGTCCGGGCAGAGGCCGCAATGTACGACCCGATAGACGGCCAGGGCCGCGTCGTCTCGGCAAAGCGGGCGCAAGCGCGGAGTACCTCCGATCAGGCCGAACACTGGCGGCGCCGTTGCCTGTCGCTGCCCTCGGTAAATATCGACGTAACCGCACCCGGCATGCAGAAGCCCGAACCACTGGACGATGGAGTGCTGCTGCGTGCGCTCGTACGCAAGCCATCCGTGCCCTCCGGGACCGTGACCGTCACCGTCACACTCGTCAACGACAAACGGGTCAGCGACCGTGAGCTCCAGGACGCGTTCAGTCTGTTCCAGCCCCGCTTGACCGTTACCGCCCCCGCCGGGGAGGAAGCGTTCGTCGAGCGCCCAGCGCCCATGAACGCTGTCGATGCCGAGCAGAATGTCAGCCGCCTCCTCCACCGCCATGCCCCGACGTTCGCCGTGGGACACGGATGCGCCGCACACTGGGAGTGGACGCCGCCTCCCGTCGGGACTCCAAACCTCACACGAGCCGTTGTCTCGATGGTGCGCACGGAACTCGTCCCCGCTCACGAGGTGCTGCTCACGGACTCCAATCCGGAGATCAACAGCGATGCCCTGGTCATGCAGAACCTGGCGAAGCTGTCCGACACTCGCGTCCTGGACACTCTTGAGGACTTGGCCGCCGGGTACGCGCGCTGGATCGACGCCAAGCGCATCGAGCAGGAGCAGCTGGCTGGCTCCCCCTTCGAGAAAGCCGCACGCGAACAACTCCAAGCCTGCGACACAGCTCTCGGACGTATCCGACGAGGCATCGGAGTGCTGCGGAAGAACCCCGATGTCATGCATGCCTTCAAGCTCGCCAATGCGGCCATGGCGGAGCAGCGGTCCCGCAGCGCATGGGTGAAAGACGGACGCAAGGGCGCACCGAACCCGGCATCCGGTCGTTGGCGCCCGTTTCAGATCTCCTTCATGCTCTTGTGTCTCGAAGGGATCGTGCATCCGGATCACCCGGACCGGAAACTCGCCGATCTCCTCTGGTTCCCTACCGGCGGTGGCAAGACCGAGGCCTACCTCGGGCTGATCGCTTTCACGACGTTCCTCCGCCGGATCCGTCGACAGGAACACGGCGCCGGCGTGACCGTCCTCATGCGCTACACACTGAGGTTGCTCACGCTGCAACAGTTCGAACGTGCCGCGATCCTGATCTGCGCCATGGAACGCATGCGCTTGGCCGACGAGGATCTGCTCGGTTCCGAGCCGATCTCCATCGGTATGTGGGTCGGTCAATCCGCTACACCCAATAAGCTCACGGTCGCCCAGGACAGCCTCGTGGAGCTGCGTAAGGGGAAGACCCTTCAGGAGAAGAACCCTGTGCAGTTGCACGCCTGTCCGTGGTGCGGAACCCGTCTCGACGCCCACCAGTACGAGGTGGATCTTCACGCGAAGCGCATGCACGTCCGCTGCCCCGACCCGACGTGCGACTTCACCGGCGGGCTCCCAGTCCACCTCGTGGACGAGGCTGTGTACGACGCCCACCCCACTCTGGTCATCGCCACGGTCGACAAGTTCGCGTCCATGCCATGGCGCGAGCAGACCGCGGCTCTCTTCAACCGCGACCGAACCGACAACACACCTCCGCCGGAACTGATCGTCCAGGACGAACTCCACCTCATCTCGGGCCCACTCGGCACCCTCACCGGTCTGTACGAAACCGCGGTCGACGCACTCGCCGACCGGCCGAAGGTCATCGCCTCCACCGCCACCATCCGCCGCGCCACCGAACAGGGACGGGCACTGTTCGACCGCGAGGTCCGTCAGTTCCCGCCCGCGGGGCTGGACGCCCGCGACTCGTGGTTCGCCGTCGAGACGCCACGGGAGAAGAAGGCCAGTCGCCAGTACGTGGGGCTGCTTACCCCCAGCATGAGTCAGTCGACGCTGCTGATTCGCACGTACGCGACCCTGCTGCACCAAGCGCTGCGTGTGGACACACCCGAGGTCCGCGACGCGTACTGGACCCTCGTCGGCTATTTCAACAGCCTGCGTCTGCTCGCCGCCGCCGAACTCCAGGTCCACGACGACGTCGAAGCGTACCTGGAGTACCTCGCAGAGCGGGACGGAGTCCCCAAGCGGAAGATCCTGGAACTCACGGAGCTGACCAGCCGCGCCAACTCCAGCGAGATCCCGAGCCGGCTCAAGCAGATCGAACGTGGGCTGCCGCACGAGGAGACGGTCGACGTCCTACTGGCGACGAACATGATCTCCGTCGGAGTCGATGTGGACCGCTTGGGTCTCATGGCCGTGATGGGCCAGCCGCAAACGACGGCCGAGTACATCCAGGCAACCAGCCGAGTGGGACGAAGCCACCCTGGTCTTGTCGCTGTCATGCTCAACTCGACCCGTTCCAGGGACCGTTCACACTACGAGAACTTCCAACATTTCCACTCCGCGCTGTACCGCGAGGTCGAGTCATCGTCCGTCACCCCGTTCTCCGCGCGCGCTCGTGATCGTGGCTTGCACGCCGTCGTCGTCGCGCTGGCCCGCATCCTCATCCCCGCGGCACGTCCGAATGACGGGGCTGGACGCATCGACGAGTTCCGGGAGGAACTGCGCGAGGTCATCCGCCCGATTCTCCTCAGCCGAGTCGAGAGCGCTCGCACCGAACCGAGCGATGTGTGCGAGACAAACAAGGAGTACGAGGCGACGGCCGCGGCCTTCGACGAGTTCATCGACTGGTGGGCGGACGAGGCTGCGGCACACGGTGGTCTCTACTACGAGCCGCTACCCGGCAAAGGGGCGCCATCCCTGCTCTGTGCATTCGACGATGAGACAAATGACGAAGCGTGGAAGACCCTGTGGAGTCTGCGTGACGTCGACGCTGAGTCCGCCCTGTTCCTGGAGGCATCCCGATGACCCCGCCCCCCGCCCGCCGTCGGCGAGGCTCCGGCGCGCCCGAGCGCAGCTATCCGCGGAAGGGATCCGTCCGTCGCGCTCAAATGATCACGACGTATGGCGTCGGCTCAATGATTGCGGTCGACAGTGAGTCGTTCATCATCGCCGGCACCGATTCCTGGAACATGTCCGAGGCCCCCCGGATCCACGAGCACCGGCTCGCGCGCGTCCTTGGAGTGAAGACCTTCCGGCTTCCGCCCGCGTCCGACGACGCAAGCAAAGACGGTGTACACGTCCGCCGATTCCCTCTGTGGCACTCCTGCCCGAACTGCAACTCCCTCCAGCATGTCCGTGGTTTCAACTCCCCGCCGGGGAAGAACGAATGTGGCGACTGCCAGGAGGATCTGGTGCCCTCCCGCTTTGTGGTCGCCTGTCCTCATGGGCATCTCGACGACTTCCCCTACTGGAAGTGGGCGCATCGCAACAATAGGCAAGAGGGCGAGTCCGGACTGTGCGGTGGCGAGATGCGCCTGCGCACCAACGGCCGCACCGCCTCCCTGCGTTCCGTGCTGATCTCGTGCACCTGTGGTATCCCGGAGGTCTCCATGGAAGGGGCCTTCAGGAGCACCGCTCTGGCGAACCTGCATGTTCGTTGTTCGGGGAGACAACCCTGGTTGAAGGACGCCCCGGTGGAGTCCTGCACTGAGTCCCCCCGAACCCTGCAGCGAGGTTCCTCGATGGCGTGGCAGCCCATCGTGAAGTCCGCCCTGTCTATTCCGCCGTGGAGCGACGGGCTCGCCGCCCGTCTGACAGATCACTGGGCTGACCTACGCACACTCGACCGGGCCGGACTGGAGATATACCTCAAGGCGCTCACGCCGAGAGGCGGGGAGGAGCTCCCCGTCGAAGCGGTGCTCGCCCTGCTGGAAGCCGAGCAGCACGAGGAGTCTGAGCTCAATGAGGAAGCCGATCACAACAGCAGGTATATCGCCCTGCGCAAGCAGGAGTACGAACGACTGCGGGCGGGAAACGCCGAGCGGGACAGCTCCCGCGAGGAACAGTTCATCTGTGAGCCCCCGACATCGTCGTCTGCATCGCTCGCAACATTCGGGCTGACAACTCCCATGCTGGTGAAGCGGCTTCGGGAGGTTCGGGCCCTCAAGTCCTTCTCACGTATTCACACCCCGGACTCCAACGTCGAAGTCCACGAGGCTCCGATCTCCTCGATGGAACAGGACTGGCTGCCCGCCATGGAAGTGCAGGGAGAAGGTGTTTTCCTGCGGCTGGACACGGAGCGTCTCGACGAGTGGGCCCTCGCCGCCGCCGCGAGGGTTGAGCGCATCCGGACCAATCACAACCGCCTGCTCCGGGAGCGCGCCTCCGACCCCCGATCCGTGCCGGAGTCGCCGGCGACTCCCCGCCTCGTGCTGCTGCACACGTTGGCGCACGTACTGATCAACGAATGGAGCCTGGAGGCGGGTTACCCGGCCGCGTCGCTGCGCGAGCGTCTCTACTCCGACGACACCATGGCGGGGCTTCTGATCTATACGGCGACCAGCGACTCGGCGGGGAGCCTAGGTGGGCTCGTCGCCCAGGGGGAACCCAGCCACCTGGCCAGAACCCTGCGATCCGCGCTTTGTCGCGCCGAGTGGTGCAGCGCGGACCCATTGTGTATCGAGTCCGAATCCAGCGGGACCGGCAGCATCAATCTCGCGGCCTGTCACGCCTGTGTGCTGCTCCCCGAGACGAGCTGCGAACTGAACAACGGCCTGCTGGATCGAGCACTGCTGGTGGGTACTTCGGAGGAACCCTCTCTGGGATTCTTCCGTGACGCTCTTGCCCTCTGATCCGACTCCCGTCACAACTCGTCACGGGCGCAGGCCGCTTCGAACTGGGTTTGTGCCCGATCGAGGGTCTCTTCCGCGTCGCAGCCATGCGCTCGGAGCCAGTGCAGGAAGTCCGTAATGACGTGGATGACGGCCTCCTCGGCCAGAGCCGCGCCGAGACGGCTCCGTCTCGGCGCACCGGGCTGCTCCACCGCCGCCTAGAGACATAGAGATTCAGCAGTACCTCGGTTCGTTTGACGCCTTCTCGGCCGACATGCCCACCCGGCGAGGTAAGCCCTGTGTCCAGCTCACACCAGGTCACTTTTCGGTCTGCGTGGAACAGGACACCCCAGCGGTCGGCGACAGCATCGACGAGAGCCATACCTCGTCCAGCCTCCGAGCTGGAATCGGCGTCCCTGAGGGCGGGGAGGGCGCGCGTGTCGGGGTCGTGGACCTCGATGCGCAGATGGGTGCCGCTCATCGAGACCGCAAGCGTGGCTGGAGTGCCGGAGCCGACATGCGTGACGAAGTTGGAGACCAACTTGCTGACCCAGAGCTGGACTTGGTCGCAGACGCCATGCGATCCCCAAACCCCCAGATGCAGCCGCATGATGCGGCGCAAGGCACCTACTTCCTCGGGATCGGCGGTAAAGGCCAAGTCCCACGGCTTCCGGGACATACACGCTTCCTGGACCACGAAGACCCCTTTCGTCTATGCCAACTCCACTGCCGACTTCGGAGGCGAAAGCGGAGCGTTACGAACCGTCACATTGCGTCATGTCATCGACCAGAGTGACGCGCACCCATCCCTTCTTGCAATGTGCAGGTAGCGATCCCCACCTACGGGTGATTGGCAAGTCGACGCCCTGGCGGAAGACTGAACACCCGCGCAAGCAAGTGACCGACCGCGAAATTTACCCAGCAGACGCCTGGCGTGGTACGGCGACGGGGGTCGGCTCCGGTCTGCCGTGCTTGCCCGGCTGTGCCGCGCCCTTAAGCGCTCGCTCGGACGCGATCTCGCCTTGGTCCAAGCCTTCGATTGCCTTGAGGGTCAAGGCCCGTACATCCGCACTGCAGACAGCCGGAAGGGCCTCAACATGGAGGTCGGAAGGCTTAATTCGGGTGCCACCCTGCCCGAGGGCCGAAGCTCACGCCTCGCGACCCCGATCGGCCCCGATCGGCCCCGAACCGACCCGATCACCTGTTGGCAACTCCCGTCATCCTTGAAAGAGTTGAGCAACACCAGCGAGGCTCACGGAACACGGAGCGACAGTGCAGGTATGGAGACAGGTCTGGCTGTTCCTGTGCGCCGTCGGGCTCGCGTTCCTCGCGTTCGCCTACCCCCGTAGCCATGACGACGTCGTCGACGCCACCCAGTTCAGCATCGCGTTCTTCGCCACCCTGCTGACCGGCGAGGCGGTCATCTTCGCGCTGACCTTCTCCGCGGCCAGCTCCTGGCCGTCGTTACGGGCGATCGACGGGCACATCGCGTTTCGGGAGTGGGTGCTCATCGGGTGGTTCGCGGCTCTGTTCACCGGCTGTGGGCTGCTCGGGGGCAGCACCGTCAGCGCCACCTACGGCGCGCTGCTGTTCCTGCTGGCGAACATCTACGGCGTCTTCTCCTTCGTACGGCTCTTCGGCCTTGCCAGCATCGGCGGACGCAACCAGCTCCTGCGCCGCACCCTTGCCGACGCGCTGGCGCGGCAGGGAAGCGCCGGTCGTCGCGGTTCGCCCTCCCCCGGTCTTGAGCACGATCCCATCGTCAACTCCTACCTGGGGACGGTCAGTCAGGCCGCGACCAGCAACGATCCGACCGCCATCCGGCATCTCGTCGAGCAGTTGGTGAAGGCCGAGGTGCCCGTCGAGGCCGTCGACGACACCGTCACCGTCCATCTCGACGTCCTGCACCGCCTGGTGCGGGCCACTCTCGCCGGCGGCGCCGATCCGATCCAGGTCGTCTCCTGCGCCCACGCGCTCATCGACTCCGTGCTCGGACACTGCCGAAGGCTGTCCGACCCCGCGCCGCCGCTCGGTTCCCTCAGCCGTTATCTGGCGTGGCTCGCCAACACCGCCCTGCTCATGTCGGTGCGCGGAGTCGCCTCCAGCCGGGCCGCCCGTGAGCTTGCCGCCCTCACCACCGACGCGCGCCTGAAGGTCCTGCGCTGCGTCGACCCCGACCCCAAGTCCGCGGCCCACCAGGACGAACTCGGCTCCATCCTCAGCGGCCCGCTCCAAGTACTGCTGTGGACGGGCGACTTCACCGAGTTCCATGGGGCCCATCAGGCCAGCGCGCTGTACGGGACGTACGAGATCCTCACCGGCACCAAGTTCATGGGGAACTACTGGGACGGGGCCTCCATCCTCACCCAGCTGCGCCAGTCCCTCTACGGCGATCACGGCCGCGTCTCCACCGCCGAAGCCGACGCCGCCCGCCGTGCCTTCGGTTCGGCGGAGGACTACGACCACTTCTGGACCCTGGCCTCCGTGACGGCACTCGCCACCCTGCGCGATGCCCGGCTGCCTCACCCGCCGGAGCTGATACGGCCCGAATTCACGCCCGACCAACAGCTGTTGGGCGCTTATCTGCGGACCTTCGCCACCCACCGTTACTTCACCACCGCGGCCCAGGCCCGCGAGGCGCTTCTGCGTCTCGTCTGCCGTTCCGACCCGCCCGGTTCGGCGGCAGCGGAGATACGGCAGGCCCGAGGCGGCCGTACCTACCGGCTGCCGGTCCCGCTGGTAGAACCTCAGCAGCGGCCGGCGGCGATGGTTCTCGCCGTGGCCTGCCGGCTGGCTCCGCTGGCTCCCACCGAGAACGACGCCGAACTTCGGGACTTCCTCGCCCTACTCCCCGCTCCTGCCCTGCAGGCGACAGCCCGCCTCGCGAATCGGGTTCTTCCGGGGGCCGCCGCGGAGCTCGACCCCGCCGAGGCCGTCGTCACCGGCCTGGCCGTCCTCCAGCTCGTCGGCGCCCACACCCGGGAGGGATCGTGACCGACTCCGTCATAGACAAGGCTTCCTGGCGTGAGCGCCTCGCCGGGCTCGAAGCCCCGGACGTGACAGCCGCTCTGATCGTGCAATGCGGACAGGTCTGGCTCCAGCCGGAGTTCACGGCTTTCCGCAACGAGGTCGACCAAGTCCTCATGACCGCTCATCTGCGACGCGGCGACCGTCTCGCCGTCACACGCGTCATCCTGCACAACCTCCCTCTCACCCCCGCCGCCACCTCCCGGCCGCCCGCTGTCGACCGGGCTTTCGCCGAGTGGCACGGCCGGTTGTCCGCCACCGGCGTTCTGCTCTGTCCACCCGACTCGTCGGCCGCGCCGCGCATCCACCGGCTCATACTCCGGGGCGACCAGTCCGGCGCAGACATCCCGGATATGGTCGAACTGTTCAAAAACGGGGACTGGACCGACCCCAACAAGGCCGGACTGGCGTTGCACACCGTCGCCACCGTCGGATCGACCACACCGCTGACGGGCTACGACATGGACTTCGACGGCCCTTTCGGCGACGCCGATCCCTCCATCTACATGTAAGTGCACGCGCAACCGGCTTACGGAACCCTTGGAGAAAAGGTGCCCTACGCTCCCGAGACCCCCCAGGACCACGACTTTCTCACCCAAGCGATCGAACTGTCCCGCCACGCCCTCGAGGACGAGGGCAAGACCCCCTTCGGCGCGATCGTCGTCATCGACGGCGAGGTCGTGGCCAACGGCACGAGTTCGGTCGTAGAACTGCGTGATCCCACCGCACACGCCGAAGTCATGGCCCTGCGTGCGGCCGGGGCGAAGCTCGGGCGGCATCTGATGGAGGACGCCGTGATGTACTCCAGCAGCGAGCCGTGCCCGATGTGCCTGACCGCCTGTTACTGGGCGCGGATCCCGCGTCTGGTGTACGCGGCCACGAGTCACGACGTCGCTGTCAACGGCTTCGAGGACTTCCAGTACTACCGCGAACTCGCTCTTCCCAACGCTGAACGAACCCTCCTCACGGAGACGTCCGCGGGTGGCGAGGCACGTGAGAGCGCGGCCTCGGCACTCGCCGGCTGGGCCGACAAGCTGCCCTTCCCTGTTGAGCCGAAGCTCTGAGGCATCCAAGCCGCGATCCCCGAAGGTCATGGTTTTCCCAGTGACCGGGAGTGCTTCGAGGTCGATCTCCAGCGCGTATCGGAAGCCTCGCCGGAGACCGGCCCAGTGTTGTGCCCGAGAAGGTTCACCGGGTTCGAGAGCTGTGAGGTACCGGACGAACGGTTCGCGTGCCGAGGTGAGACGATCGCGCCGTGACCATCCACCTCCATGAGTTCAATGGCGAGCACTCGCTGACGTGGGATGCCGGCGACCTGGCTGCCGATGCCGCAGTAGTTGCCTCCGGACATGAGCCGAACGGGTACTTCTGGGAAGGTCTCGTACGGTTTGCCTGGCCGGATATTGCCGAGCACGTCGATTTCGACAGCGCGGCTGGCATGTTCTGCGCGGTCGGCAGTTCGAGCGACCTCGCGCGCCTCAAGACGGCCGTCGAATCCGTCATCACGAGCCCCGAGGCAGTCCGCGACATCATTGCCCGTGCGGCGGCTGCAGGCTTCGAGTTCGACGACTGAATGACACTGGGCATCCATCCCACCGCAGGCTCCTGCTGAACCGAACAGAGCCGTCGACCGGCTGCCTGCCATGGTTTGCCCAGTACGGTCGGGCGGGTGGCGCGCCTCCCCCGTCTGGATGACGAAGTCCTCGTCGCCGCTGGTCAGGAGGCCGTGGACGGCCTCCGCCCCCACTGAGGGTTGAGGCATGCCAGCCCGATCGCGTTGAAGCGGTGGATCACGTCCCGGACGGTGTCCTCGTCCGCCTTCACCAGCGCTGCGATCACCGGGACCGAGCTGCCGACAGCCGAGGCCAGCAGCATCACCGGCCGCCGAAACCGCACCGAGCTCGTACTGCCCCGCCGGACGATCCGCTGAAGCTCTGCCCCTCCTGCTCCGTCAGCCCCCGGGCCCTGACCGCTGGTGCCATCCCGCCTCCCCTGCTGGTTGGAAGCGGCACCGCTTCCAACCAGCCCACCGGGCAACCCGGTGAACCTATGCGGTCACAGCACTAGACCGCCGCGCGGTTGAAGCAGGCGGCGCCAACCCGGTGACCGGTGTGAGCGCAGCCGTACCGCGCCGGTCGAGATTGGCCTCGGTGCGGTGGGCCTGATCAGGGGCGGCCGCGGAGCTTGCCCAGTAGCCGCTTCGCCTGGGCCTGGCGGCGGGGGTCGGAGGCGGCTCGGCGGGCCTGTTCGGCTGCGCGGCGGCCTTGGGGACTCTTCGCGAACTGCTTGATCCGTTCCATCATGCGCGGCATGCGGATCCCTCCCTCGGTACCGGTGGCTGCCCTTGCTCCGCTCGTCTACCCGTTGCTGGACGACTCAGCCCTGGGAAGCCGTCCCCGCCGTCAGTCACCGGCTGAATTCTCCGCGCCACCGGCGATGTCAGTGCCGTGTGGTGGGATGGCTGTGCTGGGCCGGGGCTGGGCCGTCGGTCTCCCTCCGGATCGTTGGAGGGGGCGGTCTCCGGCCTGGGAGCTGTTCACCATGCCTGTGCACCTTGCCTCAGGAAGGTAGTGATGAAGCTTCTCCTCACCGACTCCGGTGTCACGAACACGAGCATTCGGAATGCGTTGGTCGATCTGCTGGGCAAGCCGATCGCCGAGGCCGGCGCCCTGTGTATCCCCACCGCCGGCTACGGCGCGCCCGACGCCGACCCGGGCGGGCCCTGGCGATTCATCAGCGGACAGTCGCCTCTCCCCATGACCGCGCTGGGGTGGAAGTCGGTGGGCGTGCTGGAGCTCACCGCGCTGCCCAGTATCGACGAGGCGCGCTGGGTCTCCTGGGTCCGGGAAGCCGACGTCCTGCTGGTCAACGGCGGGGACGCGCTGTACCTGGCCCACTGGATGCGGGAATCCGGGCTCGCCGCACTCCTGCCGTCGCTGCCCGACCTCGTCTACGTCGGGCTCAGCGCCGGAAGCATGGTGATGACCCCCCGCGTCGGGGACTACTTCGTGGGCTGGAAGCCGCCCACCGGAGGCGACCGCGCGCTGGGCCTGGTCGACTTCTCGATCTTCCCGCACCTCGACCATCCGGCCTGCCCGGAGAACACCACGGCCGCGGCGGAGCTGTGGGCGGCCGGGATCGGCGGCCCCGCCTACGCGACGGACGACCAGACCGCCATCAAAGTGGCCGACGGCACCGTCGAAGTGGTCTCCGAGGGCCACTGGAGACTGTTCAACACCACGTCGGCCCCGTAAAGGAGTCCCCCAGGCCCGAAAGGAGTCCCCGGCATGCCCACGCTGAGCCGTATCGACGTCCGCGCCACCCAGCACTGCGAGACCTCCACCCTCGGTGTGCTGCTGCGCCACCAAGGGATCGATCTCTCCGAACCCATGCTCTTCGGGCTCGGCCGTGGGCTCTCCTTCATCTACTGGGACAGCAAGAACATGGGCTTTCCTTTTCTCGGGGGGCGGGTGAAGCCGTTCGAGCTCAGTAGGAATCTGGCTGACACGCTTGGGCTTGAGCTCCTGGTTCAGGAGACGGCCTCGCCCCGCAAGGCGTGGGCGAATGTCGTGGATGCCATCGGCCGGGCGCGGCCCGTCGGGCTTCAACTGGACAGTTACCACCTGGACTACTTCACCGCGAAGGTGCACTTCGGGGGGCATGTCGTGGCCATGTACGGCTATGACGACCGCGTCGCCCACCTCGTCGACACCGAGCAGCAGGGCGGTGCCGTGACGACCGGTCTGGACAGTCTTGCGGCGGCTCGGGCCGCGCGAGGGCCCATGGCCGCCAGGCACCGGTCCTTCACCGTCACCGCCGCCCCCGACCTGCCCGCTTTTGAGAAGAGCCCTGAGAAGAGCCCTGAGAAGAGCATCGTCCCCGCCGTCACCGCCTGCGCCCACGCCTTCCTCCACCCGCCCATCGCCAACCTGGGGCACCGCGGTATCGACAAGGCCGGGAAGGCCGTACGGACATGGCTGCGGCGGAGTGAGGACCCGGGGCGGGATCTGCCGCAGGCCGCGCTGCTGATGGAGAGGGGCGGGACCGGGGGTGCGTTGTTCCGGAATCTCTACCGGGACTTCCTCGCCGAGAGCGGCCAGTTCCTCGACAGCGGTCATCTGCGCACCGGGCATCGGCTGTACGCCGAGGCCGCCGGCCTGTGGACGGAGGTCGCCGCACTGATCGACAGAGCCGGTGTGTCGGGTGATGAGCAGCACCTGTTGCGGGCGGGCGCCGTCCTTCACGATCTCGCACGCGTCGAACGCGAGGCCATGGAGGCGCTGAGCCGCCTGGAGCCCTGAATCGGATCCACTCCCCGTGCGGGCACCCGGTGCGGGGATACTGCCTCTCAGGCACCGATCCCGGAAGGCGACGACACCATGTTCATCCTCTTTGGCACCAAGGGTTACCTGTACCAGCTCGCGATACTCACCCTGGTGTGCGGGCGGTGCGGGAACCCGGCCGCGCACACCCTGCGCAAGCGGGTCACGAAGTTCACGCTGTTCTTCGTGCCGCTGTTCCCGATCTCCACCAAGTACGCGACGCAGTGCACCTTCTGCGGTGCGGAGAACAAGCTGAACGCGCAGGAGGCGGAGCAGTTGCAGGCGCAGGCCGCCTCCGGGGGCGGGCAGGGCGGTCAGGTGTACGGCGGACAGGGCTCGCAGCAGCCGTACCAGAGCTGAGGTCTCAGCTGAGCTTGCGGGCGGGCCCGCCGTCGTTGTCTCTCGGCCCGCAGTTGTGGTCGCCCGGGGGGTCCGGGACGGTGGGTGGGGTCGGCTGGGTGGGCTGAGTCGGGGGCGTGGGATCGGCCGGGTGGTTCGGGGGCTGCGACGGGACCGGTGCTTGTGGTGGCTCCGGTGATGTCGGTGCCGTCGGCTCCGGAGTGGTGGGTGGTTGCGAATACGTCGGTGGCTGTGGCGTTCCCTCGCCGGGGTCTGGATCCTCGGGCGTCGGCGTAGTCGGGTTCGGGACGGGCGTCTCGTCCCCCGGCGTACCCGGCTCCGGGTTCTCGGGGTCGGGGTTGGGCTCGGGCTCGGGCTCGGGCTGCTGCGCAATCGGCGGCTGCGGCGGCTCCGGCTGAGCGGGCTGCTCCGGCTGCACAGGCTGAGCTGGCTGCACAGGCTGAGTTGGCTGCTCCGGCCCCGCTGGCAGCGTAGGCTCCTCACCCCCCGGTGCGGGCACCGCAGGGCCGTCCCCTGGGCCTGGGTCCGTCGGTTCCTCCGGCGCCGGCTGCGGGGGTGTCGGCTCGCCCACGCCTCCCCCACCCTCCGAACCGCTCCCGGAGCCCTCAGAGCCCTCGTCGCCCCCGGTTCCTCCGGACTCGCCGACCCCCTGCGAGCCCCCGGACCCACCGGTTCCTCCGGACTCCCCGGCCCCCTGCGAGCCCTCGGACCCCCCGCTCTCCCCGGCCTCCCCGCTCTCCCGCACACCCACAACCAGTTGCACGCCCCCGACATCCTCCGGTACGGCCGCCCCCGCCGCGTGAGCCCGAGCCCGGTCGGCGTCGCGCTCCACCCGCCGGTCATCTCCCGGCGCCGCCACGGCCCCCTCCGACGGCCCCGCCACCGGCTCCTGGGCCACCGGCCCCTGAGCCACCGGCTCCCTCCCCGGCGAAGTCACCGTCGCCGGGGACTCGTTGACCCCGAGCGACAGGACGACCGCGATCGCCGCGGCCGCCGCCGTGCCGGAGGCGAGGGCCGCCTTGGTTCTCGGGCCGGCCGCACGGGCCGTACGAAGAAGCCCGTGGCCGCCGGAAGAAGCGACCCCGACTCCCCCGGAGCCCCCAGTGAGCGAGGCCACGACCTTCCCCGCACCACCACCGCCTCCCACCGCGAGCACCAGCAACGCCGGTCCCACGATCGCCGGCAGGCGGTTGTTCGCGCGGATCAGGACCGCGAGCCGTCCCCGGCACCCGTCGCAGACGTCGACGTGGGCGAGGAGGCGTTCGGACTGGCGCGGGGTCGCGCTGCCGCGGACGTAGGCCGGCATGCGGACCCAGTGGACCTCGCACGCGGGATCGTCGGGCGCCTCGGTCTGTGAGCGCAGGAACGCCTGGCGCATGCCTTCGCGGGCCCGGTGCAGCAGTACGGCCGTCGCGCCCTGCTTGGCGCCGATCTGCCGGCCGACCGACTCCAGGGGCTGCCCCTCGGCGTCGGCGAGCCACAGGGCCCGCACCCAGCGTTCGGGGAGTTCGCCGAGGACGCGCACCAACAGGTCGGTGGCGGAGACCTGTTCGGCCGGGTCCTCCACGTGCCCGGAAGATGCCTGCTCGGGGATCTGCGGATCGCGCGGGGTCTCGTGCGTGGCGCTCGCGACGGAGGAGGCGAGGTGCCGCACGGTCGTCATGAGGTACGCCGGGACGTTGTCGATCTCGTGCCCGGCGGACAGCCGTCGCCACACGCGGAAGTGCGCCTCGGCGACGAGGTCCTCGGCCGCCCAGGTGTTGCGGGTCAGCGAGCGGGCGTAGGCGACGAGGCGCGGCTGCTCCTCCTCGTAGATCCGCACGTACGCGGCGGTCGCGGCGGGGGATGCCTGGGCGGGCACTCTGGCGGGTTGGTCGGTCATGCGGGGACGCTCCAGTTCCCGGCGGTCGGGGCGTTGTCGGGACGCGGAAGGGTTTGTCAGCGTAGATGACAAAACTTTCAATGATTCAGTTCCGGCCGTGATTCAGATCACAGCAGCGAATTCCGGTCTCCGCGTAAGGAATCGGCACTCCCGCGACTCGACAGGGCAACCGACTCACAACCGACATCGAGAAGGACCGGAGATCACCGCTCATGCGCCTCACCACCCTGGAACAGACCGTCCGCGCCCGCCTGATCACCTCCGAGCACCCGGACCTCCCGATCCGCCCCACGCTGCGCTACAGCGCCGCCGAGCCCTTCGCGGTGCACATCGACTTCCCCGCACAGGTGTCGGCCGACGGCGAGGGCGTGACGTGGATGTTCGCGCGGGCGCTGCTGGAGGAGGGACTCGGGACACCGGCCGGAGAGGGGGACGTACGAATACGCCCCTGCGGCCGGGCCAGAACGGTCACCGAGTTCCACTCACCACTGGGCCTGGCCGTGATCCGCTTCGGCACGACCACCCTGCGCCGCTTCCTTCTCCGTTCCTACGACGTCGTGGAACCCGGCGCCGAGAACCTGGGCCCGGACCTCGACCACGGGCTCGCGGCGCTGCTCGACGAGGTGTGACCCGCGTCAGAGGCCCCGCGCGAACTCCGCGACCGCCTCGAAGTCCGGTGCGCGCAGGCCCAGTCGGGGATCGACGCGGTGCAGCAGGGCCGGGCCGTCGTGGCGCGCGGCCACGAACTCGCGGTCCCTGTCGTCGAGTTCGTCGTCCAGCCAGACGAAGGGGCGGCCGGCGGCGTGGGCGACGAGGTGGTGGGTCTTCCAGAAGGTGCCGTCGGGGCCGTTGCCGACGGGGGTGGGCCAGTCGACGACCGGGAGGGCGGGGAGGCCGAGGACGGGCGCGATGTAGGTGTTGGCCTCCTGGCGCCACGTGGTCGCCCAGACCAGCTCGTACCGATCCGTCAGACCCAACAACGCGGGCCCGTGCCCGGGATTGAGCCAGACCCGCAGCGGCCGCACCCGCTCCGCCGGCACCCCGGGATGCTGAGCGACCCACCCCGCGGGCTTCATCCGGTGCGTGGTGTAGCCCTCGGGCCGGTGTTCGGGCTTGGCGGCGTAGGGGTTGAGGGGGCCGTCGACGTCGAGGTAGAGGAGGGGGCGGCGGGGCATCTCAGGGGGTCTCGCGTCGGTGTCGCCGCCAGGCCGCCCGTGTGAGTTCGTACTCCACCTCGCCGTGTTCGGAGCCCTCGATCGGGTGCGGCCAGTTGGTGTGGAAGGTGCGGAGGTAGGTGAGGCCGGACTTTTCCATCACTCGGCGGGAGCGGTGGTTGACGGTCATGGTGTTGGCGGTGACGCGTTCGACGCCGAGGTCGGTGAAGCCCTTGGCGATGAGGGCTCGGGAGCCTTCCGTGGCGTAACCGCGGCCCCAGGCTGACTTGTTGAGGCGGTAGCCGAGTTCCACGACGGTCGGGGTGGTGTCGTCGAGGGGGCGGAACTCGAACCAGCCGAGGAAGGTGCCGGTGGACCTCTCCTCGGCCGCCCAGTAGCCGCGGGTGCCGAGGCCGGGGTGGTCGTGGAGGAGGCGGGGCAGGGTGCGGGTGCGGATCGTGTCGGGGAGTGTCGGCGCGCCGCCGGTAAGGAAGCGCATCACCTCCGGGTCGCCGTCCAGCGCGACCAGATCCTCGACGTCGGCCTCGGTGAACGCCCGCAGTCGCAGCCGTTCCGTCTCCAGGAAGACGTACGTCACTCGCCCCTCCTTCAGGAACTCCACGAGGGCAGCCTCGCCGTTGTTCGCACGGCACGCCAGCCGTTTTCCAGGCCCGACTCCGACAACCCACGGCCGGCTGTGACAGCCCTGTTGCCGGAACTGTGGGCTCCACCACAGCCGTTGGCATTCCGCGGTGCTGAACTCTGCGGACTCGGGAGCGATCAGGCGGGGGTGGTGGTGGGATGTCGGTGCGGAAGCTTGCTTCGAGGCTGCGCGGGGTCGCCGCCCTCGCGGGGGCGCTGGCGGTGGCGATGTACGTGTGGGGCCTGCTGCACCTCCTCGGTGCGGTGCTGGAGGCGGAGGACGGCGGAGCGGGCTCCGCGCCGCTGCCGCCGTGCCGGTCCGGCGATCAGGCGGCCCAGGTCGTCGACTACTCCGTCGGCTTCCTTCCTCTGTCCTTCGAGTGCGAGTTGAAGGGCGGCGGCGGATATGAGGCGACCGGTGTGCTTCCGGGGTACGTCAATCCGGTCGCCGTGGGCCTCGCCCTCGCCGGGGTCGGCTGTGCCGTCGCCTCCGGGTACCTGACGGAGCTGCGGCTGCGGGCCGGGGCGCGCGAGGGCGAGGGCCGATGAGCGGGTGGGTCAGGCCGTGAGGACCAGTTCCGCCTTGCCGAACAACAGGGCGTAACCGGAGGGGAGTTGGGCGAGGACGCGGTCCACCAGTTCGTCGCCCACCAGCGCCGGCAGGACGCTCAGCACCGAGCTGACGTCCCAGCGGGCCGTCGCCGGGGTCGCGCCCTCGGTGCGGGCGGCCACCGCGTCCACGAACTGGGGTGCGGACAGCGGCCTGTTGAGGGGGATGCGGGAGGCGACGACCCGGGCCGCCTCCTCGGGCAGGGCGCGGGCGAGGTCGACGCGCTCCTCGCCGGTGACGTGGTCGCCGAGGGCGGACAGGACGACGCGGGTGACGTGTTCGGCCTCCGCCGGCGTCGCGTACTGTCCGGCCTCCCGCACCGCCTCGACGAGGCCGGTCCAGCTGGGTCGGTTCGCGCTCATGTACAGCTCTCTCCTGGGGGTCGTTGCGCCGGGCGCCCCACGGCCGTATGGACCGCCTGTACCTGTCTGCACCGGTCCGGTCCGTAACGGCGCGCGGGACGCCGCTCGTCTGTCGCGTGGGGTTCAGCCGCTGATCTGCCGGGGTCCGCTGCCGCCGCCGCTGATCTGGATACGACGGGGCTTGGCCTGTTCGGCGACGGGGATCCGCAAGGTCAGCACACCGGCGTCGTACGAGGCGTCGATGCGTTCCGTGTCGAGGGTGTCACCGAGGAAGAGCTGCCGGGTGAACGAGCCCGTGGGCCGTTCGGCGACGATCAGCTCCGCGCCCTCGGGGGCGGGGCTGCGGCGCTCGGCACGGACGTTCAGGACGTTGCGCTCGACGTCCAGCTCGATCGTCTCGGGGTCGATGCCGGGGAGGTCGAAGTGGACGACGAAGTCGTCCCCCGACCGGTATGCGTCCATCGCCATCGCGCTGGGGCGGGCGGTTGAGCCGAACACCTGCTGCGCGAGCCGGTCGAACTCACGGAAGGGGTCGGTACGCATGAGCATCACAGTCCATCTCCTTTCCACAGACTCTGCCGTGCGATGCCCTACGCCTTCTTATATAGCTCGGAGCGAGGAAACTTGACAAGCCCCGACTCAGGTTCGGTTGTCGACGCTGGTCCGGGGCTAGCCTCGACCCCACATCGACCGACGACCGAGGAGGCAGACATGGCGAGGGTTCCCAGTGCGGTGGTCGCGGCGGGCGGACTCGTCGGCGGGTACGGCGTGGCGCGGTGGACGAAGAAGCGGCAGCTGGGCGGGGCGGTGCTGGCCGTCGCCGGAGCCGCGGCGGCCCGGCAGTGGCGGGAGCGGGCCGGCGGGAAGGCGGCCGGGGCGTTGACGGCCGCGTATGTCGCCGCCTTCGCCGGGTCCCATCCGCTGGCCAAGAAGGTGGGCGCGTGGCCGGCGGTGTTCGGCGTGGCGGGCGCGGTGGCGCTGGCGTCCTGGGCGGTGGCGGACCGGGAGGCGTGAGGGGCTGGTCTGAGCGGACCTGTCTGAGCGGACCTGTTTGAGCGGACCTCTCTGAGCCGACGGGGCTGGGCCGGCGGGGCTGAGCCGTGGGGTGGCCTGAGCCGGCACGGCTGAGCCGGGAGGTGGCCTGAGCCGGCACGGCTGAGCCGGGAGGTGGCCTGAGCCGGCACGGCTGAGCCGGGAGGTGGGCTGAGGTGCGAGGTGGCGTGCCCTCCAGGCGGCCCGGCAGCGGTCTACGCTCCCCCGGCCCCGTGGGTGAGCACGTTGACCACCCGCCCGTTCGGGTCCCGTACGAAGAAGCGCCGTACGCCCCACTCCTCGTCCCGCAGCTCCCGTACGACCTCCGCACCGGACGCCACGACCTGCGCGTATACGGCGTCGACGTCCTCGACCTCCACGCTCAGGTCGGGGACGACGGGGGCGGTGCGCTCCTCGGTGAAGAAGCTGATCTGGGCGGTGGGGTTGGCGGGGGACGCCAGTGTCACGACCCACCCCATGTTCATGACCTCCTCGAAGCCGAGCAGGCCGTAGAAGTCGCGGTTGGCGCTCAGGGCCTCCCCTGACGCGACGTGGATGTCGGGCATGATCCGGCGCACACTCACGGGCACGGCTCCTTCGCGGTGCGTGTTTCTGTTATCGACCGTCCCACCCTCGCGTCTCCTGAGCGTCCCCCACCACCGGCACGCGAGGAATGACCCACGTGACTTCGACTTCCCGGATCAGCCGCCGCAGCATGCTCAAGGCGGCGGGAGCCGCGGGTGCGGCGACGGTGGCCGCGACCGCCCTGCCCGCCACGGCCACCGCCGCCCCGGCCTCCGCCTTCGCGCACCCGGGCCTGCTGCACACCGGCACGGACCTCGCCCGCATGGCCGCCAAGGTGAAGGCCGGGGCCGCCCCCTACACGGCGGGTTTCGCGAAGCTGACCGCCAACCGGCACGCGCAGAGCGGCTGGACGCCCAACCCGCAGCGGACGGTGTACCGGGGCGCGGGCAGCCCGCAGAACTACGCCACGCTCTACAACGACATCCACGCCGCGTACCAGAACGCCCTTCGCCACCACGTGAGCGGCGAGGATGTGTACGCCGACACGGCCGTGACGATCCTCAACGCCTGGTCCGCCGAGCTCACTTCGCTGGCCGGCAGCGCGGACCGTTTCCTCGCTGCGGGGCTGTACGGCTACCAGTTCGCCAACGCCGCCGAACTGGTCCGCGACCACCCGGACTTCGACCTCGCCCGCTTCCAGGAACTGCTCACCAAGGTCTTCGCCCCGCTCAGCGACGACTTCCTGGTCCGGCACAACGGCGCGGTCGTCACGAACTACTGGACCAACTGGGACCTGTGCGCCATGGCGTGCGTCCTCGCCACGGGCATCTTCTGCGACGACAGAGCCCAAGTGGGCCGCGCGGTGGACTACTTCAAGGACGGTGACGGGCTGGGTGCGGTCCGGCACGCGATCCCCGTCGTGCACGACGACGGACTCGCCGAGTGGCTGGAGGCGGGCCGGGACCAGGGGCACGCGCTGCTCGGGGTCGGGCTGATGGGCACGTTCTGCGAGATGGCGTGGAACCAGGGGTACGACCTGTACGGCTACGACGACAGCCGGTTCCTCAAGGGGGCCCAGTACGTGGCGAAGTGGAGCATGGGCGGGCAGGTGCCGTACACCGCGAACACCCGTGCCAAGGGGGCGATCGGGGGGTGGTCGGGGCGGGAGACGGCGAGCGCGGCGGCCGGCGTGGACCCCGCGATGACCCGCCCCATCTGGGCGATGATCAGCAACCACTACACCAAGCGCCGGGGGCTGTCCGCGCCGTACCTCACCCGCATCACCGCGAAGTCCTCGCCGGAGGGGGGCGGTGGCGACTACGGCCCCAACAGCGGCGGCTACGACCAACTGGGCTTCGGAACACTGACGTTCACACGGGACCGGACGGCTTCTGCTGGGCCTACGCCCAGTGCGAGTGCGGCTTCGGGGACGCGGCCACAGAGCGGGGCTACGGCGTCTCCGGCGGCCGGCGAGGATCTTGCGGCGACGGGTTCCAGTGCGGTGGTGGGCTGGTCTGCGGCGGCGGGGGTCACTGCGGTGGCGGGAGGGCTGCTTTTGCTGCGGAGGAGGGGGAAGGGCGCCTAGGGGGGGGGGGTGCCGGGTTCGGTTGTCGGGCGGGTGCGGGCAAGTGGGGGCTGGTCGCGCAGTTCCCCGCGCCCCCGCTGCGCTGGGCTTGGGCCGGGCGCCTACTGAGGTACCGGGTGCGGTTGTCGGGCGGATGCAGGTGCGTTGTGGCTGGTCGCGCAGTTCCCCGCGCCCCTAGGTGGGTTGCAGTCACGCCCGCCACGACGTGACCGTCAACCGCCGCGCCCGCCCCGCCCCCGCGGGCCGTTGGCCGCCCGCGTTCGCCCCCACCGGCCGTTGGCCGCCGACGGCGTGAAGGGGACGGGGTGGGGGGTGTCCGCCCGCAGCGGCCGGCGTCAAGAACCGGGCACATCTCAAGCGACCGAGCCGCCGGACCGAGGACGGATACCCCCCACCCCGGCACCGACCCACCCACCGAACGAAACGCGCTACACACGCCCCCACCGGACAGCAAGAGGCCGCCGCAGGCCCCCAGGGGCGCGGGGAACTGCGCAAAAACGCCCGCCCCCACCCACCCCGCAGCCGAAGAACAACCTCACCCCGTCGCAGTCAACGGCTTCGCCACATCCTCCAGGGACCGCCTCTCCGCCCGCACAGCCAAGAACGCCGCCACCAACCCCGCCGCACACATCAACGCCGCCCCGATCTGGAACGCCAACACCGTGTCCCCCACCCGACCCGTGCTCGTCAGGTCCGCGAACAGCAGCGGCCCGCTGATACCCCCCGCCGCCGTCCCCAGCGCATAGAAGAACGCGATCGACATCGCCCGCGTCTCCATCGGGAACACCTCCGACACCGTGAGGTACGCACTCGACGCCCCCGCAGACGCGAAGAACAGCACCGCACACCAGCACGCCGTCAAGGAAGCCGCGCTCAACGACCCCCGGTCGAACAGCCACGCCGTCCCGAACAGCAGCACCCCGGACAGCAGATACGTCGACGAGATCATCACCCGCCGCCCCACCGTGTCGAACAGCTTCCCCAGCAGCAACGGCCCACAGAAGTTACCGACCGCGATGACCGCGAAGTAGTACCCGGTGTCCCCGGTCGGCACGTCGAAGAACGTCGTGAGGATCGCCCCGAACCCGAACGTGATCGCGTTGTACAGGAACGCCTGCCCGATGAACAGCGAGAACCCCAGCACCGACCGCCGCCGGTAGTCCGAGAACAGCGTCCGCGCGATCTCCACGAACGTCACACTCCGCCGCTGACGGATCGTGATCTCACCCTCGGGCCGCGCCAGCGTCTCCCCCCGCTCCGACTCCACCCGCGATTCGATCGAGGAGACGATCCGCTCCGCCTCCTCGTCCCGCCCGTGGATCAGCAGCCACCGCGGACTCTCCGGCACATGCCGCCGCACCAGCAAAATGACGAACGCCAGCACCGCCCCCAGCGCGAACGTCAGCCGCCACCCCACGTCCTTCGCGAAGAATTCCGTGTTCAGCGCGACGATCGACAGTAGCGAGCCGCCCACCGCCCCCAGCCAGAAGCTGCCGTTGATGATCAGGTCGACCCGGCCCCGGTACTGCGCCGGGATCAGCTCGTCGATCGCGGAGTTGATCGCCGCGTACTCCCCGCCGATCCCGAAGCCGGTGAGGAAGCGGAACAGGAAGAACCACCAGGCGTCGAAGGAGATCGACGTCAGCGCGGTGGCCGCCAGATACACCGCCAGCGTGATCATGAACAGCTTCTTGCGGCCCCACTTGTCGGTCAGGCGCCCCCAGAACAGTGCCCCCGCGCACGCTCCCGCCACGTACAGCGCCGCCGCGATGCCGGTGACCTGCCCGGAGGAGATGGACAGGCCGCTGCCCGGCTCCGACAACCGGCTCGCGATGTTGCCGACGACCGTGACCTCGAGGCCGTCGAGGATCCATACGGTGCCGAGTCCGATGACGATCGTCCAGTGCCAGCGGGACCAGGGCAGCCGGTCGAGTCTGGCGGGGATGTCGGTCGTCACGGTGCGACCGGTGTCGGCTTGTGCGGTGGTGGTCACGGAAGGTCTCCCTCCTCGTCGAGCGAACCCCACCCGGGTGCCCCCACCTCCGCTTCCCAGTCCGCCCGCGTCAGCAGCCCACACCGGGCACCCGGTGATCGGGCAGTCACCGCACGGGCACGCTCACGCCCCCAACGCCCGCGTCACCGTATAGATCAGCAGCCCCACCAAGGACCCCACCACCGTGCCGTTGATCCGGATGAACTGGAGGTCGCGCCCGATGTTCGCCTCGATCTTCCGCGTCGTGTGCTCGGCGTCCCACCCGGCCACCGTGTCCGTGATCAGGGAGGTGATCTCGCGCCGGTAGGTGGTGACCACGTACACCGCGGCCCCCTCCACCCACCGGTCGACCTTCGCCTGCACCTTGGGGTCCACGGCCATCCGCGCCCCCAGCGACAGCAGGGACGCCCGTACCCGCAGCCGCAGCTCACTGCGCTCGTCCTCGGCGGCGGACACGATCATCGATCGTACGGCGGTCCACGCGGACGCGATCAGGTCCTGGACCTCGCCGCGCCCCAGCACCTCGCCCTTGAGCCGCTCGACCCGCGCGCGCGTGTCGGTGTCGGACTGGAGGTCGGAGGCGAAGTCCCTCAGGAACCGGTCCAGGGCGCCGCGCGCCGGATGGGACGGCATGTCCCGCATCTCGGTCACGAACCGCATGAGCTCCTTGTAGACCCGTTCGCCGACCTTCTTGTCGACGAAGCGCGGGGTCCAGCCGGGCGCGCCGCCCTGTACGGCGTCCATGACCTGCTCGTCGTGGAGCACCAGCCAGTCGTGGGCCCGGGCGACCACCAGGTCGACGACCCGCCGGTGCCCGCCGTCGGCGACGATCTTCTCCAGCATCTTCCCGATGCCGGGGGCGATCTCCTGGGCGTCGGCCCGCCGGGTGATCGCCTCCCCGACCACGGCCTGGACGTCGGAGTCCCGCAGGACGGTCAGCGCGCCCCTGAGGGCCGCCGACAGCTCGGCGGTGACCCGGTCGGCATGCTCGGGGTCGGCCAGCCAGGCGCCGAGCCGGCTGCCGATCCCCACGGCCCGCAGCCGTTGCTGTACGACGTCCTCGGAGAGGAAGTTCTCGCCGACGAACTCGCCCAGCGACACCCCCAGCTGGTCCTTCTTGGTGGGGATGATCGCGGTGTGCGGGATCGGCAGGCCGAGCGGGTGGCGGAAGAGGGCGGTGACGGCGAACCAGTCGGCCATCGCGCCGACCATGCCCGCCTCGGCCGCCGCGGCGACGTAACCGGCCCACGGACCGGCCCCGGAGCCGTCCGCCCACTTGGCCAGCGCGTACACCAGCGCCACGAACAGCAGCAGCCCGAGCGCGGTGAGCTTCATCCGGCGCACCCCGCGCTGCTTCTCCTCGTCCGCGGCGCTGAAGGTGTTCATCGCGCGTACGGCTGAGGCGGGGGCGGGCCGCTTCACATCAGATGGTCCTGTTTGTTCAGGTTCCGTACGTTCCATCCGCTCCACCCGTTCGGTGATCCCTCACACATTGTCCCTTCCTGACCGACTCCCGGAACGGAACAAGAGTTCCCGGCGTCTGTCCGGACGGGGGAACCGGAGGGGGTCTCGTCACATGTCCCCGCATTCATGCCTCATCATGAGCTCATCAGATCGGAGCCCCGGGCTCCCATCTCCTGAGGAGAACAGCACCACATGACACGGCGTCATGGTTACGCCCTGCTCGCCGCGATCGTCGCAGTGATCGTGGCCCTGTCCACCGCCATCTACGTCGGAGTGGCGGCCGACGCCGGCACCAGGGACCGGACCGCGCTGTCCGGTTCCGGGCCCTCGCGCCCCTCCGCCGCCCCCGCCTCCGCCGGAACCTGGGTCGGCGCCTGGTCGGCCTCCCCGGTCGGCGCCGAGCCCGGCACCGCCGGCGAGGGCATGGCGGGCCGCTCCGTCCGCAACGTCGTGCACACCGGTGTCGGCGGTACGAGTGCCCGCATCACACTGTCCAATCTCTACGGCCGTACCCCGCTGACGATCACCCACGCGTCCCTCGCGCTCGCCGCCGGCCACGGGACCGCCGCGGCGAACGCGGGCAGCATGCGGCGGCTCACGTTCGCCGGCCGCACCACGGTCGTCATCGCGGCCGGCGGACAGGTGCTCAGCGACGCCGTCGCCCTCGCCGTCCCGGCGGGCGGAGACGTCCTGGTCACCACCTACTCCCCCACCCTGTCCGGACCGGTCACCTACCACCCGTGGGCCCGGCAGACGTCGTACGCCGGTGAGGGCGACCTGACCGGGGACGCCTCCGGTACGGCGTTCACCGAGCGGGTCGACCGCTGGCGTTACCTCACCGCGCTGGACGTCCTCACCGACGAGGCGGACGGCACGGTGGTCGCCTTCGGGGACTCGCTCACCGACGGCAAGGACTCCACGGCCGACACGAACCACCGCTGGCCGGACTTCCTGAACCGGCGCCTGCGCACGGCACTCGCGGCCGGGCAGGACCTGCCCCGCTACAGCGTCGTCAACGCGGGGATCGGCGGCAACCGGGTCCTGGTGGACGCCCGCCCCCCGGAGAACCAGGCCGGCCTCAAGCGGTTCCGGCGGGACGTGCTGGAGCGCCCGAACGTCAAGGTCGTCGTCATCGACCTCGGCATCAACGACATCCTCCGCACCCCGGGCACCGTCGACGCCGACAAGCTCCTCACCGGCCTGCGCGACCTGGTCCGCCAGGCCCACGCCCACGGCATCAAGGTCATCGGCGGCACCCTCATGCCGTTCGGCGACCGCAACGGCTGGACCAAGGCCCGCGAGGGCGTCCGCCAGACCGTCAACGCGGAGATCAGGGCGGGCCGGGTCTACGACGCGGTGGTCGACTTCGACAAGGCGGTCAGGGACCCGTACGACCCCCGCACCCTCCGCACGCAGTACGACTCGGGCGACCGCCTCCACCCCAACGACCGGGGCTACGAGCGGATGGCCGACACGTTCGCTCTGGAGGACCTGAAGGGGGCGGCGGCGGCACGCTTGTAGCCCCGGGCCGGTGAGGGCTTTTAGGGGCGCGGGGAACTGCGCGACCAGCCCCCACCGGCCAGCACCCGCCGACGAACCCTCAGTCCTCCCCCCGTCGGCGCCGCTCCCTCCGCTCCTCGTGCCGCTCACGCCGTTCCTCGTGCCGCTCCCACCGCAGGTCATGGTGGTTCTCAAGCATCCGCCGATGCGCGTCCCGCACCTCACCCCGGACGGAGTCCCGCAGCTCGCGCGCGGCCTCCCGGCGCTCCAGCCGCTCCTGCCGCCGCTCCTCCCGCAGCCGCTGCCGGTCGGCCTTCCTGAGCTTGCGCTCGACCCCGACCCCGCCCCAGAACGCGAACCCGGTCACGATCACCCGAGGTGCCCCCGGCTCACCCGGCACACCCTCCTCGCGGTGGTCGAAGCCGCCCATGATGCCGATCCCGCGCACCACGACCTCGACCCCCGGCGGCACGATCACCTGCACCCCGCCCATGATCGCCACGCAGTTGATCTCGACCTCGCCGGCGGCGAAGTTCGCCTCGCGCAGATCGATCTCCCCGCCGCCCCAGAAGGCGAAGCAGTTGAAGCGCCGGGGCACGGTCCAGCGCCCCTTGCGCTGGAACCCGGACATCACGGCGACGGCCCACGTGGAGGACCCCTCGCCGCCGACGATCCGGGACGCCCAACTGCCGTCCGGCTCGGGTCGCTTGAGCATGTCGACCTTGGGAGCGGTCACCTGGCCGACCGGCAAGTCCCGCGTGATCGGGGCGAGTTCGCCGTACGTGCGTGCCTTGTACGTCGCGTCCAGCCGCTCCTCGAACTCCTCCATGTCGAGCCGCCCCTCGGCGAGGGCGTCCCGAAGGACCTCGGCGACCCGTTCACGATCGGCGTCCGAAGCACGCAGCTCCGGGAGTTCCTCCGTCATACAGGGCAGCCTACGAGTTCCCTCATCCCACGGCTACGAGACCGCTTTCTCCGCTTCCCCCGCGTACATCTTCGCGATCACCGCCTCGATGTCCGGCTCCCGCACCGACAGGTCCACCAGCGGGTACTCCGCCGCGACCCGCGCCACCAGCGCCGCCGCCGACTCGGACGCCGGGAACGCCAGCCACTGCCGCGGCCCCTCCACCCTGACCACCCTCGCGGGAGCCGCGTCGATCGGCGGCAACTCCCGCTCCAGGTCCACCACCAGGGTCCGCTCGCTCTCGCCCACCTCGTGGAGGCCGGCGAGCGGGCCGTCGTACATCAGGCGGCCGTGGTCGATGACCATCACACGTGAGCAGAGCTGCTCGATGTCCTGGAGGTCGTGGGTGGTGAGCAGGACCGTCGTGCCGCGCTCGGTGTTCAACTCCCGCAGGAATCCCCGCACCTTGGCCTTGGAGATGACGTCGAGGCCGATGGTCGGCTCGTCCAGGTACAGCACCTCGGGGTCGTGCAGCAGGGCCGCCGCGATGTCGCCGCGCATCCGCTGGCCGAGGGAGAGTTGGCGGACCGGGACGTCCAACAGGTCGGTCAGTTCGAGGAGTTCGACGCAGCGGTCGAGGTTCTCGCGGTAACGGGCGTCCGGGATGCGGTACATGCGGTGCATCAGCTTGTACGAGTCGATCAGCGGGAGGTCCCACCACAGGGTGGTGCGCTGGCCGAAGACCACCCCGATGCGGTGGGCCAGCCGCGTGCGTTCGCGGGACGGGTCGATGCCGGCCACCCGCAGCCGGCCCCCGGACGGGGTCAGGATGCCCGTCAGCATCTTGATCGTGGTCGACTTGCCGGCGCCGTTGGGGCCGATGTACCCGACCATCTCGCCGCGCGCCACGGTGAAGGAGATCGAGTCGACCGCCCGCACCTGGCGCCGCTCCCGTTTCAGGAAGCCGGTCTTCTTGCGCACGTCGAAGACCTTCTCGACGCGGTCCAGTTCAATGAAGGCGTCCACCGCCACGTCCACCGCCACCTCGACCACTAACTCCCCGTACTCCGATACGAACCGAGCCCCGCCCGCCACGCGAGCCCGGCCAGCGCACAGCACCCCGCCGCCACCAGCGGAGGCGCGAACGCCGCCCACTCCGGCAGCGCCAGCGGATACGGCCTGCCCAGCACGTAGGAGGCCGGCACCCAGTTGACGAAGGCGAGCGGGAGCATGAAGGTCACGCCCCGCACGAAGTCCTTCCCGAACACGGTCGGCGGGTACTGGAGCAGGGTCGTACCGCCGTACGTGAACGCGTTCTGCACCTCGGAGGCGTCCTGCGCGAAGATCTGGAAGGCCGCGCCCGCCACGAACACCGCACTGAAGATCACCGCGCCGCTGATCACCATGACCGGCACAAGGAGCACCTTCGCCGCGCTCCAGTCGACGTCGACCGTCGCCAGCGCCCAGACCAGCACCACCGCGCCCTGGGTGATCCGGCCGAGGCGGCGCAGCGCGAAGTGGTCCGCGCCGATCTGCGCGAGCACCGGCGCGGGCCGCACCAGCAGGGTGTCGAAGGAGCCGTCGCGGATCCGGGAGCCCAGCACGTCCATGGAGCCGAGCACCAGGTCGGCGATCCCGAAGGCGGTCACCGAGAGGCCGTAGAGGAAGGCGATCTCGGGCAGTCTCCAGCCGCCCAGCGAGTCGACCTGCGAGAACATCAGCAGGATCCCGACGAAGTCCAGGCCCGTCACCGCCAGGTTGCCGCACACCGTGACCACGAAGGACGTGCGGTAGGTCATGGCGGAGCGGATCCACATCCCGGCGATCAGCCGGTACGCCCGGAGCCCTTCGCCCAGGCGTGATCCCCAGACCACCTCTTCAGACGCCTCAGCCACCCTGCACCACCACCCGCCGCGTCGCCGCCTGCTGGAGCAGCCGCCCGGCCGCCAGCAGCACCACCGCCCAGGTCGCCTGGAAGGCGT
This sequence comes from Streptomyces sp. LS-MS-L19, assembly GCF_058382285.1. Lineage (NCBI taxonomy): Bacteria > Bacillati > Actinomycetota > Actinomycetes > Kitasatosporales > Streptomycetaceae > Streptomyces > Streptomyces sp. LS-MS-L19. The sequence continues at coordinate 3,762,847 of NZ_JBYCLL010000001.1, forward strand.
ACGCGCCGAGCGGATCGGTCTCCCCCATCAGGACGTCCGCCGGCATCTGGAGCTGTGCCGCCCACGGCAGCGCCCGCACGATGTCGCCGGCCGCGCCCGGGAACGCGTTCAGCGGGAGCACCATGCCCGAGCAGAAGATCCCCAGGATCATCACGGCCTGCGAGATGCCCTGGCCGTCCAGCAGCCAGAACGCGCTCAGGGCGGCCAGATAGCGGATGCCGAAGCTGACGACCATCGCGAGCAGCAGCGCCACCAGCAGGGCCGCCCACGAGGTGACGTCCGTGGGCAGCGCCATCGGGAAGAACAGCGCCCCGAAGGCGAACGGGATCACCCCGCGTCCCAGCAGCTGGAACAGCGACCGGCCCAAGTCGCTCGCCAGCCACCACAGTTGGAGGTCGGCCGGCCGGTACAGGTCGACCGCGATCTCGCCCGTGCGGATCCGGTTCATCAGGTCCTTCTCGGCACCGCCGCCCTGGATGGCCAGCGTCGAGTAGAGACACTGCCCCAGCCACACGTAGGTGACCGCCTGGGCCTGGTCGTATCCGCCGAGGTGGGGCTTCTCGTCCCACAGCGCGAGATACGTGTAGACCAAGATCACACCGAAGACGGTGTTGGTGAACACCCCGGCGAGCGTCGCCGCCCGGTACGTCGCGTACCGTCTGAATCCCCCCGCCGCGACGGCCGCGTACAACCGCCCCGAACCCACATCCACAGCCCTCCTCGGCCCGCCGACACCGAAGCGCAGGAGCCTAGTGCGCAGATGGTGAGGCGGGCCACCCGTTTTCCGGGCGAGACGCGCGCCATATCCGGGAACGGAACGGATGGTGCGAGAGTCTTCAACAGGGGGCGCAGAAGGCGTACGAGGTCGTACGGGAACGTACGACGCGAAACAGGAGTCCGTGCACGAGATGAGCGACCAGCCGCAGCAGCCGACCGAGGGCTGGGCACCGACAGAACCACAGGCGGCTGAAGAGCCCGGCGGGAAGAAGGCCAAGCGGCCCAGGCGGACCGGCTGGCGACGGCTGATCCCGACCTGGCGCATGGTGCTGGGCACCTTCGTCCTCGGACTGCTGGTCCTCGCCGGACTGTTCTACCTCGGCTACTCCATGGTCAAGATCCCGCCGGCCAACGCGCTCGCCACCAAGCAGTCCAACGTCTACCTCTACGCCGACGGCAGCCAGCTCGCCCGCGACGGCGAGGTCAACCGCGAGAACGTCTCCCTCTCGCAGGTCTCCAAGGACGCCCAGCACGCCGTCCTCGCCGCCGAGGACCGCGACTTCTACACCGAGTCCGCGATCGACCCGAAGGCCATGCTGCGGGCCGGCTGGAACACCGCGACCGGCAAGGGCAAGCAGTCCGGTTCGACGATCACCCAGCAGTACGTGAAGAACTACTACCTGGCCCAGGAACAGACGGTCACCCGCAAGGCCAAGGAGTTCTTCATCTCGATCAAGCTGGACCGCGAGAAGTCCAAGGACGAGATCCTCGAGGGCTACCTCAACACCAGCTACTTCGGCCGCAACGCCTACGGCATCCAGGCCGCCGCCCAGGCCTACTACGGCCAGGACGCCGTCGACCTCGACCCGGCCCATGCCGCCTACCTCGCCGCGCTGGTCAACGCGCCCAGCGAGTACGACGTCGTCGCCCACCCGGAGAACAAGGCGGCCGCCGAGGCCCGCTGGAACTACGTCCTGGACGGCATGGTCAAGAAGGGCTGGCTGGCGCAGTCCGCGCGCACCGGCCTGAAGTTCCCGATGCCGAAGGAGCAGACCGTCTCCACCGGTCTCTCCGGGCAGCGCGGCTACATCAGGGACGCGGTCGAGGACTACATCATCGACAACAAGATCCTCACCAAGGAGCAGTTGGAGGCGGGCGGCTACCGCATCACCACCACCCTGGACAAGAACAAGCAGAACGCCTTCGTGAAGGCCGTCGACGACCAGGTGATGGACAAGCTCGACAAGAAGAACAACAAGGCCGACAACTACGTCCGCGCGGGCGGCGCCTCCGTCGACCCGAAGACCGGCAGGGTCGTCGCGATGTACGGCGGCATCGACTACGTCAAGCAGTACACGAACGGCGCGACCCGCGGCGACTTCCAGGTCGGCTCGATCTTCAAGCCCATCGTCTTCGCCTCGGCCGTCCAGAACGGCTCCGAGACCCAGGACGGCCGGCCCATCACCCCGAACACCTACTACGACGGCACCAACAAGCGTCCGGTGGTGGGCTGGAGCGGCGGCAGCTACGCCCCCGAGAACGAGGACCAGGGCTCCTACGGCGAGATCACCGTGCGCGAGGCCACCGACAAGTCCGTCAACTCGGTGTACGCGCAGATGGCCGTCGACGTCGGCTCCGACAAGGTCAAGCAGACCGCGATCGACATGGGCATCCCGGCCGACACCCCCGACCTGACGGCGACCCCGTCGATCGCGCTCGGTGTGAACACCGCGAGCGTCCTCGACATGGCGGAGGCCTACGCGACCCTCGCCAACCACGGCAGGCACGGCACGTACACGATGATCGACAAGATCACCAACGGCGAGGAGACCGTCCGGCTGCCCGCGAAGAAGACCCGCCAGGCCATCAGCCGCGAGGCCGCCGACACCACCACCTCGGTCCTGCAGAGCGTGGTCCAGAACGGCACCGCCACCGCCGCCCAGGGCGCCGACCGCCCCGCCGCGGGCAAGACCGGTACCGCCGAGGAGGACACCGCGGCCTGGTTCGCGGGCTACACCCCCGACCTCGCCACGGTCGTCTCCGTCATGGGCCAGGACCCGGTGACCGCCGCGCACAAGTCGCTGTACAACACCATGGGCCTGCAGCGCGTCAACGGCGGCGGTCCGCCCGCCGAGATCTGGGCGCAGTACACCAAGGCCGCGCTCAAGGGGAAGCCGGTCACCGACTTCGACCTCGAGCTCCAGCCGGGCGCCGAGAACCAGGCCCCCAGCACCCAGGCCCCCGTCGACCCGTCCACGGAGGGGCAGGACAACGGCGGCACCACGGGCGACACCACCGGCGGCCAGGACACCCAGGGCGCGACGCAGGGGCAGACGCAGGGCCAGACCCAGGGGCAGACCCAGGGCCAGGACAACGGCGGCACCACGACCGGGGGCGACGACACGGGCGGCACGACCGACGGCGGCACCACGACCGACGGCGGTACGACGGACGGCGGGACCACCGGGGACACCTCGACGGGCGGCACCACCGACGGCGGCACGACGGGCGACGCGACCGGGGGCACCACCGGTGACTCACCGAGCGGCGGGGCGGCGTCGGGCGGCCAGAACCCGGCGATCATCACCCGCCGGGAGTGACCGGGCTTCAGTGACGGCCTCTCAGTGACCGGAGGTCGCCTTGAGCCCCATGACGGCGACCAGCAGCAGGCACACGAAGAAGATCCGCGCGGCGGTGACCGGCTCCCCCAGCACCACCATGCCGAACACCGCCGCGCCGGCCGCCCCGATTCCGACCCAGACGCCGTAGGCGGTACCGATGGGAAGGGACTTGGCGGCGTACGACAGCAGGATCATGCTGGTGACGATGCCGGCACCGGTGAGCACGCTGGGGACGAGCCGGCTGAAACCGTCGGTGTACTTCATCCCGATCGACCAGCCCACTTCGAGCAGACCGGCGACGACGAGCAGGACCCAGGCCATGAGAGGCACCTCCGAGACGACTGACTGACTGCGGGGTGCGTCGTCTTTTCCTGCGTCCTTACGACTGTCCCGGTACGGCGCGTCTCGTCGGGCTCCTTCGAAGGTAGCAAAGGAACAGCGAAAGGGGCCGGTGACGATGGTCACCGGCCCCTTTCGCCGTCGTATTACAGGTACAGGCCGGTCGAGTCCTCGGAGCCCTCGAAGCGGTCGGCGGCCACGGCGTGCAGGTCGCGCTCCCGCATGAGGACGTAACCGGTGCCGCGCACCTCGACCTCGGCGCGGTCCTCGGGGTCGTAGAGCACACGGTCGCCCGGCTCCACGGTCCGTACGTTCTGCCCCACGGCGACGACCTCGGCCCAGGCCAGCCGACGCCCGACGGCCGCGGTGGCCGGGATCAGGATGCCGCCGCCCGACCGTCGCTCGCCCTCACCGTTCTCCTGCCGCACGAGCACGCGGTCGTGCAGCATCCGGATGGGCAGCTTGTCGTGCGGGGTGTCGTTTCTCTTGGCGCTCACGCCACTGAACCTACCTGTCTTCGGCGCCCGTGTACGCGGCCGGGTCAGCCCTTGCGACGCCGGGTACCGAGGGCGAGGAGCCCCACGAGTCCCACGGCGACGAGCGCGACGGGCACGACGCGCTCCAGGCGGGGCGCGCCCTCCTCGTCCACGAACTGGGCCTTCACCTCGGTGACGGCCTTGTTCACGGAGACGTAGGCCCGTCCGAGCGTGTGGTCGATGTTGGAGACGACCTTGGCCTTGGCGTCCCCGACGATCGTCCTGGGGTGCACCCGCACCCCGATCTCGTCGAGCGTCTCGGCCAGCACTTCGCGGCGGCGCTTGATGTCCGCCTCGATCTGCGCCGGGGTTCTGATGTCCGACGTGTCCGCCACGGCAGGCCCTCCGAAGTCGCTTCGTACGTGTCCTGGACAGTGTGTCAGTTCCCGGCGCGGCCGCACTGTCAGGACCCCCGGTTACGCTGACCCAATGAGCGAGCGACTCCAGCCCGGGGACGTGGCCCCCGCCTTCACCCTGCCCGACGCCGACGGCCACGAGGTGTCCCTGTCGGACCACAAGGGCCGCAAGGTCATCGTCTACTTCTACCCGGCCGCCCTGACCCCCGGCTGCACGAAGCAGGCCTGCGACTTCACAGACAACCTGGAGGTGCTGGCCGGCGCGGGCTACGACGTCATCGGCATCTCCCCGGACAGCCCGGAGAAACTGGCGAAGTTCCGCGACAAGGAGTCCCTGAAGGTCACCCTCCTCGCCGACCCGGAGAAGACCGTCACGGAGTCCTACGGCGCCTACGGCGAGAAGAAGAACTACGGCAAGACCTACATGGGCGTCATCCGCTCCACGATCATCGTGGACGAGGAGGGCAAGGTGGAACGGGCCCTGTACAACGTCCGCGCCACAGGCCACGTAGCGAAGATCATCAAGGACCTGGGCATCTGACCCTTCCCTTTTGCCGAGCGGCCCGCCCCGGAATGCCGGGGCGGGCCGCTTCACGTTTCCGGGCGTGACTGTCCGATAAGCGGTTCGTTACTCCGTACGAGGTCGCGAACGGGTGGCCGACACGAGGGGGTATCGGACGTGCAGAACCCATACGACAAGGAACAACTCGCATCAGTCGTAGCCGAGGCGCGCAACTGGACCGATCTCATGCGGCGGCTCGGCCTCAGGACGAGCGGAGGACAACGGCGTGTGCTGCAGGAGAAGGTTGCGGAGCACGGGCTCGACACGAGCCACTTCGTCAAGCGCAGCCCTTGGCGCAAGTACCCCGATGCCGCTATCGCTGAAGCTGCCGCCTCGTCGTCATCAATGCGCGAAGTGGCACTGAAGCTGGGAGCCATCCCAGCCACCGGCACCCTGTCTCACATTCGTCGCCGCATTCATGCCGCGGGCATCGACATCAGCCACTTCCCGGGCATCAACCGACAGGAATTGGACCTCCCTTTCACCACCGAAGAACCCAGGGCGGCTGCAGCAGCGGCGACAAGCGTGCGCGGCGTGGCTCGCGCCCTGGGTGTGCCGGACGACAGCCGCTCGCGCGCGACGCTCAGCCGCATGCTGCACGCCGAGGGCATCGACATGCGGCACTTCGCGCACCAGCGCGTTTCGATCCCCGACGACAGGCTCCGCGCCCTCGTGCCGCGTTCCACCAGCTACGCCGACGTAGTGCGAGGCCTCGGCCTGGAGGTCAACGACACCAATCATCGACGAGTCCGGCGCGCGACAACCCGGCTCGGTCTCGACACGGGCCACTTCAAGCGCCGGACGTGGGCACAACCGGAACGGCCGGCGCCCCAGCCCATCGCGCAGCGAGTACTTGTCGTCCTGCCCTCCGACGCGGGGCGAACCAACAGATCCCAGCTTCACCGGGCACTGAGCGAGTTCGGAGTGCCGTATTCCTGCGAGACCTGCGGCAACACGGGTGAGTGGCTGGGGCAGTCGATCACGCTGCAGATCGACCACGTCAACGGAGACTGGCGGGACAATCGCCGGGAGAATCTCCGGTATCTGTGCCCCAACTGTCATGCGCTGACGGAGACGTGGTGTCGCCAGAAGGTGAGGGCTTCACTCGTCGCGTAACTTGCTCAACCCTTACACTGAACGCTGCCGGTCAACCTTGATGACCGTTTTTGAGCGGCCGTGATGGAATTTGGCAGTCATGCTGGGTTTAGGTCCCAGTGGGTTAACACCCGTGTGGGTTCGAGTCCCACCGGCCGCACGAATCAGAGGGGCTGCCTCGCGGGGCAGCCCCTCTGTCCTGCTTCAGCCCAACAGCTCCCGCACCACCGGCACCAACGCCCGGAACGCCTGCCCCCGATGGCTGATCGCGTTCTTCTCCTCCGGCGTCAGCTCGGCGCAGGTCCGGTTCTCGCCCTCCGGCTGGAGGATCGGGTCGTAGCCGAAGCCGTTCGTGCCGACCGGGCTGTGGCGGAGGACGCCTCGCAGGCGGCCCTCGACCACCCGCTCCGTGCCGTCCGGCAACGCCAGCGCCGCCGCGCAGGCGAAGTGGGCGGACCGGTGTTCGTCCGCGATGTCGGAGAGCTGGGCCAGGAGCAGGTCCAGGTTCGCGCGGTCGTCGCCGTGGCGTCCCGACCAGCGGGCCGAGAAGATGCCCGGGGCGCCGTTCAGGACGTCGACGCAGAGGCCCGAGTCGTCGGCCACCGCCGGGAGGCCGGTGGCCCGGGCCAGCGCGTGGGCCTTCAGCAGGGCGTTCTCCGCGAAGGTGACGCCGGTTTCCTTGACGTCGGGGATCTCGGGGTACGCGTCCGCGCCGACGAGGTCGAAGGGCAGGCCTGCGTCGGCGAGGATCGCGTGGAGCTCGGTGATTTTCCCGGCGTTGCGGGTGGCGAGGATCAGGCGCGTCATGCCACCAGTATTACGGCGTGCAGACCTTGGTCAGTTCGCCGGCCGCATCGGTGATCGGGCTGAGGTCCGGGGTCTCGTCGCCGTTCTTGACCGCCGTACGGACGTTGTTCACGGCCGCGTTGAGGTTGTCGACCGCCTTGTTGACGTCGGCGTTGTCGGTCTTGTCGCCGATCTCGTCGAGGTTCTGGTCGATGGAGGTGAGGGCCTCGTCGATCTGCGTCGGGTCGTTGGAGGCGTTCTCCACGGCCTGCTGGAGGTCGGTGACGCTGTCGGCGACGGCCTCGGCGGTCTGGACGCAGTCCAGTGCCTTGCTGACGGCGTCGCAGCCGGTGGTCAGGCCGACCGTGAGTCCTACGGCGGCCACCGCGGCGGCGATGGTGATACGACGGCTTCGGCGGCGTCGGCTCGCGGCCATGGGTCTGTTCCTCCTTTGGGCAGGCCTCAGGAGGCCCCCGTTGCTTGGCCGGGCGCCCGTTGTGCACAGCGGGCGCCCGTACTGGTGAAGACGCCGGTACGGCCGGTCGGGTTGCCCGTACCGGCCGGTGTTCTTGGCGCTCCCTTTACCTTTCGAGGACCGTATCAAGCGCCTTGCTCTGCAGGGCGGCGAGTTCCGTGCAGCCGAGCACGGCGAGGTCGAGGAGGGAGTTGAGTTCCTCGCGGGCGAAGGGCTCGGCCTCGGCGGTGCCCTGGACCTCGACGAAGCGGCCGTCGCCGGTGCAGACGACGTTCATGTCGGTGTCGGCGCGCACGTCCTCCTCGTAGCGGAGGTCGAGGAGGGGCACTCCGCCGACGATGCCGACGGAGACCGCGCTCACGGTGCCGGTCAGGGGCCGGCGGCCGGCCTTGATCAGCTTCTTGCCCTGGGCCCAGGCGACGGCGTCGGCGAGTGCCACGTAGGCGCCGGTGATGGCCGCCGTGCGGGTGCCGCCGTCGGCCTGGAGGACGTCGCAGTCGAGGACGATGGTGTTCTCGCCGAGCGCCTTGTAGTCGATGACCGCGCGCAGGGAACGGCCGATGAGGCGGCTGATCTCGTGCGTGCGGCCGCCGATCTTGCCGCGGACGGACTCGCGGTCGCCGCGGGTGTTGGTGGCGCGGGGCAGCATGGAGTACTCGGCGGTCACCCAGCCCTCGCCGCTGCCTTTGCGCCAGCGGGGGACGCCTTCGGTGACGGAGGCGGTGCAGAAGACCTTGGTGTCGCCGAAGGAGACGAGGACGGAGCCCTCGGCGTGCTTGCTCCAGCCGCGTTCGATGGTGACCGGGCGGAGTTGTTCGGGGGTGCGGCCGTCGATTCGAGACATGGGCCGAGCCTATCGGCCTCACGGGTGAACGTTCGGCGCGCTCAGCTCCCCTCGCGGCTTGTCACATCATGTCCTCGATCTCGGCGGCGATCGGGTCGGCGTCGGTGCCGATGACGACCTGGATCGCGGTGCCCATCTTGACGACGCCGTGGGCGCCGGCGGCCTTGAGGGCGGCCTCGTCGACGAGGGCCGCGTCGTGGACCTCGGTGCGCAGGCGCGTGATGCAGCCCTCGATCTCGTCGATGTTGTCGATGCCGCCGAGTCCCGCGACGATCTTCTCCGCCTTGGTCGCCATGTCGTTCTCCTCCTGCGCAGTTGGCCCAACTTCACGAGCGATTGCGCTGTCCGTACCGAAAGATGACGTCACAGCAGCCCAATCGTCCGTGACTGGTCTACACCACCTGACAGGCGGTAGCCAACTCATGAGCCAGCCCTCGAGTGCCGAGACCGAGATCTCTCCCGCGCGCCGGCGGTGGCAGTCGGCGTTCCAGGGGCTGCAGAAGATGGGGCGCTCGTTGCAGCTGCCCATCGCGGTGCTGCCGGCCGCGGGCATCCTCAACCGCCTTGGACAGCCTGACGTGTTCGGGGACGAGGGGCTGGGCTGGACGGACGTCTCCAAGGTGATGGCGGGGGCGGGCGGGGCGCTGCTGGACGGCCAGTTGGGGCTGCCGCTGCTGTTCTGTGTGGGTGTGGCCATCGGGATGGCGAAGAAGGCGGACGGGTCGACGGCGCTGGCGGCGGTGGCCGGGTTCCTCGTCTACTTCTCGGTGCTGCGGCAGTTCCCGGAGGACTGTCCGAGCGGGGCGAAGGCCGTGCAGGGCATCGGGTGCCAGGCGACGGTCGAGCACACGGTGGTGGCGTTCACGTACCAGAATCCGGGGGTGTTCGGCGGCATCGTGATGGGGCTGCTGACGGCGTTCTTCTGGCAGCGGTACCACCGCACCAAGCTGGTGGACTGGCTGGGCTTCTTCAACGGCCGCCGTCTCGTGCCGATCATCATGGCGTTCGTGGCGATCGTGTTCGCGGCGCTGTGTCTGTGGGTGTGGCCGCCGATCGGTGACGGTCTGGAGAACTTCAGCGACTGGCTGAAGGACGCGGGGGCGTGGGGTTCGGGGCTGTTCGGTGTCGCGAACCGGGCGTTGCTGGTGATCGGGCTGCACCAGTTCCTGAACGTGCCCATCTGGTTCCAGTTCGGGACGTACACGAAGCCGGACGGCACCGAGGTGCACGGTGACATCAACATGTTCCTGGCGGGGGATCCGAACGCGGGGCAGTTCCTCTCGGGGTTCTTCCCGATCATGATGTTCGCGCTGCCGGCGGCGGCGCTGGCGATCACGCACTGTGCGAAGCCGGCGCGGCGCAAGGAGGTCGGCGGGCTGATGCTGTCGGTCGCGCTGACCTCCTTCGTGACGGGGATCACCGAGCCGATCGAGTACTCGTTCCTGTTCGTCGCGCCGGTGTTGTACGCGGTGCACGCGGTGCTGACGGGTGTGTCGATGGCGGTGACGTGGGGGCTCGGGGTGCATGACGGCTTCAGCTTCTCGGCCGGGTTGATCGACTACATCATCAACTGGAACCTGGCGACGAGACCGTGGGCGATCATCCCGATCGGCCTGTGTTTCGCGGCCGTCTACTACGCGATCTTCCGTTTCGCGATCACCCGGTTCGACCTCACGACGCCGGGTCGTGAGCCGGAGGACGAGGTCGAGGACGTCACCAAGGTGTAGTCCTCCGGTTGCAGAACTGACGGGTTCCTTATAACGCCCCCATCGTGTACAACAGGTCTACACCACTGAGTGGTGTAGACCACCACCCGATGGAGGAAGCGTCATGAGCACCACCACCGCGCCCTCGGCGGCGCCCACGAAGAAGTGGGGATCAGGCCTGTTCCAGGGCCTGCAGAAGGTAGGCCGCAGCCTTCAGCTCCCGATCGCCGTGCTGCCGGCGGCGGGGCTGCTGCTCCGACTTGGGCAAGCGGACTCCCAGAAGAAGTTCCACATACCCGCCGACGTGGCGAAGGTCTTCGCCGGTGCCGGTGGCGCCCTGCTGGACAGCTCCTTCGGGCTGCCGCTGCTGTTCTGCATCGGCGTGGCCATCGGCTTCGCGAAGAAGGCCGACGGCTCGACGGCGCTGGCCGCGGTGGTCGGCTTCCTCGCCTACTACGCGGTGATCCACCAGTACCCGATCAAGGACGGGCACGAGGGCGCCACCTACACGCCGACCGGCCTCGGCGGCGGCTTCTGGCAGAAGGGGACCGAGGCCGCGACGACCGCGAGCTTCCAGAACCCGGGCGTGCTCGGCGGCATCATCCTCGGTCTGCTGACGGCCGTGCTCTGGCAGCGCTACCACCGCAAGCGGCTCGTCGACTGGCTCGGCTTCTTCAACGGCCGCCGGCTCGTCCCGATCATCACGGCCGCCGTCGGCACGATCCTCGGTGTCCTGGTCGTCCTGGGCTGGGAGCCCATCGGCAACGTCATCACGAACTTCGGCGAGTGGATGACCGGCCTCGGCTCGTTCGGCTCCGCCCTCTTCGGTCTCATCAACCGCGCGCTGATCCCGATCGGCATGCACCAGTTCGTCAACTCGGTGGCCTGGTTCCAGATCGGCGAGTTCACCAACTCCGCGGGTACCACCTTCCACGGTGACCTGCCGCGCTTCTTCGGGGGCGACCCGACCGCGGGTATGTTCATGACCGGCTTCTTCCCGATCATGATGTTCGGTCTGCCGGCCGCCGCCCTCGCGATCGCGCACTCGGCCCGCCCCGAGCGCCGCAAGGCCGTGATGGGCATGATGATGTCGATGGCGCTGACCTCGTTCATCACGGGTGTCACCGAGCCGATCGAGTTCACCTTCATGTTCATCGCGCCGGTCCTCTACGCCATCCACGCGGTCCTCACCGCGATCTCGATGGCCGTGACCTGGGCGCTCGGCATGCACATGGGCTTCAGCTTCTCGGCCGGCTTCATCGACGTCTTCATCAACTGGGGCATCTCCACCAAGCCCTGGCTGCTGATCCCGGTGGGCCTGGCCTTCGGCGCGATCTACTACGTCGTCTTCCGCTTCGCCATCACCAAGTTCAACCTCCCCACCCCGGGCCGTGAACCCGAGGAAGAGGTCGAGGACCTCACCAAGGCGTAGGTCCGGCCTCACCGCACGACGAAGGCCCCCGGAGTCCTGAACCTCTCCGGGGGCCTTCGTCGTGTCGGGCGTAGGAACTAGATGTCGTACGACTGTCTCGGCGCCGCCAGGGACACCGGGCCGTCGTACACCGCGCGCGCGTCGGCGAGGTTGACCTGGGGGTCGGTCCACGGGGGGATGTGGGTGAGGACCAGGCGGCGGGCGCCTGCCCGGGTCGCCGTCTCACCCGCCTCGCGGCCGTTGAGGTGCAGGTCGGGGATGTTCTCCTTGCCGTGCGTGAACGCGGCCTCGCACAGGAACAGGTCGGTGTCGCGGGCGAGTTCGGTGAGCGCGGGGCTGAGACCCGTGTCGCCGGAGTACGTCAGCGACTTGCCACCGTGCTCGACGCGGATGCCGTACGCCTCCACCGGGTGCGCCACTCGCTCCGTGTGGACCGTGAAAGGACCGACCTCGAAGGTGGACGGCTTGACCGTGTGGAAGTCGAAGACCTCGCTCATGGAGGAGGCGGTGGGGGTGTCGGCGTAGGCCGTGGTCAGACGGTGTTCGGTGCCTTCGGGGCCGTAGACCGGGATGGGGTCGCAGCGGCCGCCGTCGTGGCGGTAGTAGCGCGCGACGAAGTACGCGCACATGTCGATGCAGTGGTCGGCGTGCAGATGGCTGAGGAAGATCGCGTCGAGGTCGTAGAGACCGCAGTGGCGCTGCAGCTCGCCAAGGGCACCGTTGCCCATGTCGAGAAGCAGCCGGAAGCCGTCGGCCTCGACGAGGTAGCTCGAGCAGGCCGATTCCGCGGACGGGAACGACCCCGAGCAGCCGACGACGGTGAGCTTCATGAAACAGAAACCTCCGCGGGCGGGACTATTTCTGGGATAGGGACGGGGGTCGTGCGGTTCGTCGAGCGTAAGGCGCAAAACCTCCGGTCGCTCCTCCGCCAAGGGCTGTTGTGGGCGAACTCACCTGTGCTGTCACCGGTTCGGCTGGACCGGGGGCGCGTGAGGAGTGTGACCGCGCTAACGGCTTGAACAGAGGGCGCGCGGGGCAGATCGCGCGCCGGTAACGTCGTCCTCATGGACACGTCCTGGTGGCTCGCGCTCGCGGCGGTGGTACTGCTGGCGCTGGTCGCCACGCTCGTGGACGGGTGGGGACGCGGGCACCGGCCCCGGGGGCGCGCGGACCGTACGACTCGGCCGGGCGGGCGTACGACGGGGGTGCGACCGCGGCCCGCCGAGATCTGGTGGGCGCAGGTGCCGTACGAGGACGGGCCGGGGGCCAAGGACCGGCCGTGCCTGGTGCTGGCCGTGCGGGGGCGGCGGGCCACCGTCGCGAAGATCACCAGCAAGTACCACGACGAGCGGCCCGGGGTGATCCCGCTCCCGCCGGGCTCGGTGGGCGACGCGCAGGGCCGCGCGAGCTTCCTGGAGACGGACGAGCTGCGCGAGGTGCGGGTGGGTGACTTCCGCCGCAAGGCCGGTGTGGTGGACCCGGTCCTGTGGGACCAGGTCCGTCACCTGGCGACCTAGCGGGTCACGCCCAGAGCTGGCCCTGCAGCGTCTCGATCGCTTCTTCCGTCGTCGCCGCCGTGTACACGCCGGTCGACAGGTACTTCCAGCCGCCGTCGGCCACGACGAACACGATGTCCGCCGTCTCGCCCGCGGTGACCGCCTTCTTGCCGACACCGATCGCCGCGTGCAGCGCCGCGCCGGTGGAGACGCCCGCGAAGATGCCCTCCTGCTGGAGGAGCTCCCGGGTGCGGGTGACGGCGTCCGCCGAGCCGACCGAGAAGCGGGTCGTCAGGACGGAGGCGTCGTAGAGCTCGGGTACGAAGCCCTCGTCGAGGTTCCGGAGCCCGTACACCAGGTCGTCGTAGCGCGGTTCCGCGGCGACGATCCTCACGTCCGGCTTGTGCTCGCGCAGGTAGCGGCCGACGCCCATCAGGGTGCCGGTGGTGCCGAGGCCCGCGACGAAGTGGGTGACCGAGGGGAGGTCGGCGAGGATCTCCGGGCCGGTCGTGGCGTAGTGGGCGCCCGCGTTGTCGGGGTTGCCGTACTGGTAGAGCATCACCCAGTCGGGGTGCTCGGCGGACAGCTCCTTGGCGACCCGTACGGCGGTGTTGGAGCCGCCCGCGGCGGGCGAGGAGATGATCTCGGCGCCCCACATGGCGAGCAGGTCCCGGCGTTCCTGCGAGGTGTTCTCGGGCATCACGCAGACGATCCGGTAGCCCTTGAGCTTGGCCGCCATCGCCAGCGAGATGCCGGTGTTGCCGGAGGTGGGCTCCAGGATGGTGCAGCCCGGGGTCAGCCGGCCGTCCTTCTCCGCCTGCTCGATCATGTGCAGGGCGGGGCGGTCCTTGACCGAGCCGGTGGGGTTGCGGTCCTCCAGCTTGGCCCAGATGCGGACGTCGGCGGACGGCGAGAGCCGCGGCAGGCGCACCAGAGGGGTGTTGCCCACCGCGGCCAGCGGGGAGTCGTAACGCATCGACGATCAGGCCATGCCGCCGGCGACGGCCGGCAGGATGGTGACGTTGTCGCCGTCGGTGAGCTTGGTGTTGATGCCGTCGAGGAAGCGGACGTCCTCGTCGTTGAGGTAGACGTTGACGAAGCGGCGCAGTTCACCGCCGTCCACGATGCGGGCCTGGACGCCCGCGTGCCGGGTCTCGAGGTCGGCGAAGAGCTCGGCGAGGGTGGTCCCGTTGCCCTCCACCGCCTTCTGGCCGTCGGTGTAGGTGCGGAGGATGGTCGGGATGCGGACCTCGATGGCCATGGTTGCGGGCTCCTGTCGGGAAGTGTTCTGGTCGGTGGGCGCACGACGACGCGCGCCGCGGCTCACGGCCGTACGGCGGCAGGGAACGTCAACAGATGGCGCTGTTCAGCCTGCACAGGTCGACGTGCAGCCGCGCCACGAGCAGGATGCTCGGCGCCTTCTCGCTCACGTCGTTCAGAACCATGGGCTCATCGTATCGATTCCCGGTCCGGGTCCCGGAGTGTGATCTCGCATGCTGGATGAATTCTGACCGGACTGTGAGATCAGTAGGCCTCGACGACCGTGACCTCCTCCTCCGTGACCTCGCCCTCCACGATCCGGTACGAGCGGAACTGGAAGTCGCCGAGGCCGTCGGTGTCCGCGGTGGAGACCAGGACGTAGTGGGCGCCGGGCTCGTTGGCGTAGGAGATGTCGGTCCGGGACGGGTAGGCCTCGGTCGCGGTGTGGGAGTGGTAGATGACCACCGGCTCCTCGTCGCGGTCGTCCATCTCGCGGTAGAGCCTGAGGAGGTCGCCGGAGTCGAACTCGTAGAAGGTCGGGGACATCGCCGCGTTGAGCATCGGGATGAAGCGCTCCGGGCGGTCCGACCCGGCCGGGCCCGCGACGACTCCGCACGCCTCGTCGGGGTGGTCCTTGCGCGCGTGCGCGACGATCTGGTCCACGAGGGCCTGGGTGATGGTCAGCATGGTGGTCAGGATAAGCGTGTGGGCTGCCGCGTACCGAGGGACGGTACGCGACAGCCCACATGCCGGACAGGCCGGGTTGCGCTAGCCGGAGACCTTCTCGAACTCCGGCTCGGGGCGGTCCGCGATCCGCGGGTTGCGGCTCTTGAGGACCACCCAGCCGATGCCGAGCGCGACCGCCCACACGGCGAGCACGTACAGGCTGATCCGGGACTCGGAGTCCTTCATGATCAGGCCGGTCACGAAGAGCAGGAACACGATGGCGATCCAGGAGCCCACCGAGCCGCCCGGCGCCGGGAAGGAGGAGGCGGGCAGGCGGCCCGCCTCGACCGCGCGGCGGTACAGGACGTGGCTGACGAGGATCATGAGCCAGGTCCAGATGCCGGCGCCGACGGCGACCGAGGTGACGTAGCCGAACGCCTTCTCCGGGACGACGTAGTTCAGGACCACGCCGATGCCCATGAAGAGCACCGAGACCGTGATGCCCAGCGCGGGGGTCTTGGTGGCGGACAGCCTGCCGAAGACGGCGGGGGCCTCTCCGCTGTCGGCCAGGTTCCGCAGCATGCGGCCGGTGGAGTACATGCCGGAGTTGCAGGAGGACAGGGCCGCGGTGAGGACGACGAAGTTGACGATGCCGGCGCCGGCGGGGATGCCGATCATCGCGAACGCCTTCACGAACGGGCTGACACCCTCGCTGAACTCGGTCCACTTCACGACGCAGAGGATGACGGTGAGGGCACCGACGTAGAAGAGCGCGATCCGCCAGGGCAGGGTGTTGATCGCCTTGGGCAGCGTCTTCTCGGGGTTCTCCGACTCACCGGCCGTGACGCCGACCAGTTCGACGGCGAGGTAGGCGAACATGACGCCCTGGAGGGTCATCAGGGACGAGCCGATGCCGTGCGGGAAGAAGCCGTCGAACTCCCACAGGTTGGAGACGGCGGCGGTGTCACCGGCGTTGCTGAAGCCGAAGGTGAGGACGCCGAGGCCGATCACGATCATGCCGATGAGCGCGGTGACCTTGATCATGGAGGCCCAGAACTCGATCTCGCCGAACAGCTTCACCGAGATCAGGTTCGCGGTGAACAGGACGACCAGGAAGACCAGGGCGGTGACCCACTGGGGTATGCCGGGGAACCAGTAGTGGATGTAGATCGCGGCGGCCGTCAGCTCGGCCATGCCGGTGACGACCCACATCAGCCAGTAGGTCCAGCCGGTGAAGTAGCCGAAGAACGGGCCGAGGAACTCGCGGGAGTACTCGGCGAAGGAGCCGGAGACCGGGCGGTAGAGCAGCAGCTCGCCGAGGGCCCGCATGATGAAGAAGATGATCACGCCGGCGAGGGCGTACATCAGGATGAGACTGGGGCCCGCCTTGGCGATGTTCGCCCCGGCGTTGAGGAACAGCCCGACGCCGATGGCGCCGCCGATCGCGATCATCTGGACCTGGCGGCTGCCGAGTCCGCGCTCGTACCCCTCTTCGGATGCCTTCCCGGACCCGGAGTCCGAGCCTGTGCCGACCTGAGCGGAGGTCATGGTGTGGTGCGCCTTTCTCCATGCCGAACCGGGCCTCTCGTCGGCCTCGGATCGGGTTTCGATCCCCCCGGATTGATGGAGTGGTGCCTGGCCGGCGGTTGCCGGCTCGGTGGCGCACCCGGGCGTACGTATGGGTGGGGTTCGCCCGGGCGGTCGTGAAGATTTATCACGGCCGCAACATTGATCACCCGGGCGAGGTGTGGCGCAGCGCACAGGGAGAAGCGGACAAAGAGCGCCCATGGAGGGCATAGGCGGCCATCACGGTGACGTGATCGTTATCCGGATTTGAGTGTCCTCTGAGCGAACACAGAACCGTCACATCTCACGGCATAAGGGTGGTCACGAGGGTCTCCTGGAGGCCGCCCAGCCACAGGTAGGCCATCACCATGGGCTTGCGCGGGTCCTCGTCCGGGAGCCGGTAGAGGAGGTCGGTGTCCTCCTCGTCGGTGATGTCGAGGCGGGAGCCGATCGCGAGGCGCAGGTCGTTGAGGGTGCCGAGCCACTGCCGGGACTCCTCGACCGACAGCTTGAGGACCGCTCCGCCCTCGCCGGCGGAGTGCAGCGCGTCCAGGGTGCGGATCACCACGAGCGCGCTGTCCCGCTTGCCCGCGCGCAGGTCGTTCTCGGTGTAGCGGCGGAACTCCGAGGAGTACGCCCGCTGTTCCTCGGCCTCCGCGGCCTGCGGGGTGCCCTCGGGGTCGCTGTAGGCGTCCGGGAACAGCCGCTTGAGCACGGGGTCGGCGGGCGGCTCGCTCGGGCCCTCGGCGAAGAGCTCGGCGAGCGGGTCGTCGGGGGCGTCCTCGGCGGGTCCGGGCCCGATGAGTTCGAGGAGCTGGACGGCCAGCGACCGGATGATGGAGATCTCGACGTCGTCGAGCGCGACGGCCGCGCCGCCACCGGGGATCGGTTCGAAGGTTCCTGGCATCAGGGGGTGTCCTCTGGATCAGGTCGGCCGTGAGAAACGGTACTTCGTGACAGACCCGAGCGGGGTCTGGTGCGTGCAGCTGCAAGGCGGAGGAAGGAGTCGACGCGGAGCGTCGGCGACTGACGACAACGCGGCAGACACGCGTGCCAGGGCCCGCGACGCCGAGCTGATCCAGAGGGCATCCCCTGAGGAGATCCGCTACTTCCGGTCCTGCTGGAGGGTGGCCCACAAGCCGTAGCCGTGCATCGCCTGCACGTCGCGTTCCATCTCCTCGCGGGTTCCGCTGGAGACGACCGCCCGGCCCTTGTGGTGGACGTCGAGCATCAGTTTGGTGGCCTTGTCCTTCGTGTAGCCGAAGTACGTCTGGAAGACGTAGGTCACGTAGCTCATGAGGTTGACCGGGTCGTTGTGCACGATCGTGACCCAGGGGACGTCCGGCTCGGGGACGGCGAAGACCTCCTCCGCCGACTCGGTGCGTTCGATCTCTACGGGAGCGGGTGACGTCACACGGCCCATGCTGCCACGGGCACCATAAATCGTCACACTGACGCGAAGTGGGGTAGCATCCGTTGTTATGAACACAGCGGACCTTGGGCTGCCGGTGGACGTTCCCTCGACGGCGCTCTTCACGGACCAGTACGAGCTCACGATGCTGCAGGCCGCCCTGAAGGCGGGTACCGCCGAACGGCGGAGCGTGTTCGAGGTCTTCACCCGCCGGCTGCCGGACGGGCGGCGCTACGGCGTCGTCGCGGGCACCGGCCGGGTGCTCGACGCGGTGGAGAACTTCCGCTTCGACGCGGACGTCCTCGGCTTCCTGCGGGAGCGGGACATCGTGGACGAGGAGACCCTGGACTGGCTCGGCTCCTACCGCTTCAGCGGTGACATCTGGGGCTACCCGGAGGGCGAGGTGTACTTCCCGGGCTCGCCGATCATGCGGGTGGAGGGCTCCTTCGCCGAGTGCGTGCTCCTGGAGACCGTCATCCTGTCGATCCTCAACCACGACTCCGCGATAGCCGCGGCGGCCTCCCGGATGTCCTCGGCCGCCGGGGACCGGCCCCTCATCGAGATGGGCGCGCGCCGCACCCACGAGCTGTCCGCGGTCGCCGCCGCCCGCGCCGCCTACGTCGGCGGCTTCGCCACCACCTCCGACCTCGCCGCCGGCTTCCGCTACGGCATCCCCACGGTCGGCACCTCCGCCCACGCCTTCACCCTCCTGCACGACCAGGAGCGGGACGCCTTCCGGGCCCAGGTGGACTCGCTGGGCCGGAACACCACCCTGCTCGTCGACACCTACGACGTCACCGAGGCCGTCCGTACGGCCGTCGAGGTGGCCGGGCCCGAGCTGGGGGCCGTGCGCATCGACTCCGGAGACCTGCTGCTGGTCGCCCACCGGGTACGGCAGCAGTTGGACGAGCTCGGTGCGAAGGGGACCCGGATCATCGTCACCTCGGACCTCGACGAGTACGCCATCGCCTCCCTGGCCGCGGCCCCGGTGGACGCGTACGGCGTCGGCACCCAACTGGTGACCGGGTCCGGGCACCCGACCGCCTCCATGGTCTACAAGCTGGTTGCGCGGGCCGAGTCCGACGACCCGAAGGCGCCGCTGATCCCGGTCGCGAAGAAGTCGTCGGGCGGCAAGACCTCGGTCGGCGGCCGCAAGTGGGCGGCACGGCGGCTGGACGCGGAGGGCATCGCGGAGGCCGAGGTGGTGGGCACCGGACCGGTGCCGCCGGCGCTCGCGGACCGGCAGCTGCTGGTGGAGCTGGTCAAGGGCGGCGAGGTCGTGGCGCGGGAGCCGCTGGACGTCGTACGGGACCGGCATGCGGCCGCCCGGGCCAACCTGCCGTTGTCGGCGACCCAGTTGTCGCGCGGGGAACCCGTCATTCCGACGGAGTATGTCAACGGGCGCACGGGTAGCTAGAGTCTGTCCGGCCGATCGGGCCGGCTCCCCCACGAGGTCGTCCGGGCACGGCGGATCCGGCAACCGACGACAACGCGGCAGCTCGGTGCGCCGGCCCGCCCGACGCCGGCGTGATCCGCCGGACGGGCCCCGCGGCTGCCGTCCCGAACGCGCCCCGCGATGCCCCCTCCCGCCGCGTGCCCGAAGTCTCTAGGCTCGTAAGTTCACTTCAACAGTCGAAGGACACCCACCATGCGCCGCGCCTTGATCGTCGTCGACGTGCAGAACGACTTCTGCGAGGGGGGCAGTCTCGCGGTGGCCGGCGGCGCCGACGTGGCCGCCGCCGTCACCGAGCTGATCGGGCAGGCGGCGGGCTCCGGCTACCAGCACGTGGTGGCCACCCGGGACCACCACATCGCGCCCGGCGGCCACTTCGCCGACAACCCCGACTTCGTGCACTCCTGGCCCGCGCACTGTGTCGCCGGCACGGAGGGGGTCGGGTTCCACCCCAACTTCGCGCCGGCCGTGGCCTCGGGGGCGATCGACGCCGTGTTCGACAAGGGGGCGTACGCGGCGGCGTACAGCGGGTTCGAGGGCGCCGACGAGAACGGCGTGACGCTGGCCGACTGGCTCCGGGCGCGGGAGGTCTCCGAGGTGGACGTGGTCGGGATCGCCACGGACCACTGCGTACGGGCCACGGCACTGGACGCGGCCCGCGAGGGGTTCCGCACCCAGGTCCTCCTCGACCTGACCGCCGGTGTCGCCGAGAACACCACCGAGCGGGCGATCGAGGAGATGCGCGAGGCGGGCGTGGAACTCACCGGCAAGCCGGTGGTCTGACGCCGGTCCCTGCTCCGGCCCCGGTGGGCCGGTCCCGACTCCGGCCCGTGGTGGGCCGGCCCCGGTGTCCTAGCCGTCGGTGTCCCGCTCGGGTGTCCCCGGCTTGGTGTGGAGGACCTCGCGGGCCTGGTCGGCGGCGCGGACGATGCTCTCGGAGACGAAGTCCAGGAAGCGGGCCATGTTCTCCAGGCGGGTGGCGGCCGGGGTGCCCGCGCCGAGGACTCCGACGCCCTGGCGGGCGGTCTCGGCGACCTGGGCGGTGGACCGGGCGCTGGCCATCATTCCCTCGTACATGATCTCGTCGTCGACGACATAGCGCTCCCGCCGGCGTTCGTCGCGCTCCCGGCGGACCATCGCCTGGCTCTCCAGGAACGCGACCGCCTTGGACACGGACGCCGGACTGACCTGGAGGCGCTGCACCAGGTCGGCCGCGGTGAGGCTGCCCTCGTCGCTGAGGGTGAGCGAGGCCATCACCCGGGCCATCATCTTGGGCGTGCCGGACTGCATGAAGACGGTGGTCAGCGTCTCCTCGTACGCGCGCACCGCCTCCGCGTCCCGCCCGTGGGCCTGCGCGGGCACCTCCGCTCCCCGGGGCGCGGCCTGCCTGCGCCGGTGGGCGCGGTGTTCGGTGGCGCGGTGGGCGAGGTCGGCGCGGTAGGCGGTGGGGCCGCCGTTGCGCATGACCTCGCGGGTCACGGTCGAGGTCGGCCGGTCCAGGCGTCGGGCGATCTCCGCGTAGGCGAGGCCGTCGGCCAGTCCCAGCGAGATCTGCTGACGTTCCTGCTGGGTGAGTCGGCCTCCCGGCATCGCGGTTCTCCTTCGTGGTCCGTGGTGCCGCCAGCATAGCGTTCACCCGCATTCCATTGCAACGAGCACGCGTCTTGCGTTGCATTATCTTCAGGGTCGTTGCAATGAAATTCACGCTCTGAGCTGCATCTATGGCTGTTACTTGCAACTTAGTCGTTGCCAAAATCATGAACGCAACGTAGCTTTTCCATCATCGGAAACAGCAACGAGCGCAGGAGCCCGTGATGCAGAAGTTCGCCACCACCGCCCCCGTCAGCACCGTCCTCGACATCCCCGCCGGCCGTATCCAGGTCA
Organism: Streptomyces sp. LS-MS-L19; assembly: GCF_058382285.1. Classification (NCBI taxonomy): domain Bacteria; kingdom Bacillati; phylum Actinomycetota; class Actinomycetes; order Kitasatosporales; family Streptomycetaceae; genus Streptomyces; species Streptomyces sp. LS-MS-L19. The sequence continues at coordinate 3,784,052 of NZ_JBYCLL010000001.1, forward strand.
TCGCCGCCGACCGCGCCGACACCACGGTCGAGGTGCTCCCCGCCGACGCCGGCAGGAGCCGCGACGTGAAGGCGGCGGAACAGATCCAGGTCTCCTACGAGGAGGGCGTGCTGCGGATCGCGGCCCCGGCCGCGAGGGACCAGTACTTCGGTCCCTCCGGCTCCGTCGAGGTGACGGTCCAGCTGCCGACCGGCTCCCGCGTCGAGGCCAGGGCGGCCGCCGCCGGGTTCCGGGCCGTCGGACGCCTCGGTGACGTCACCGTCCAGGGCGCGAACGGCCCGGTCAAGATCGACGAGGCCGCGAGCGTCCGCCTCACCGCGGCCGACGGCGACATCTCGGTCGGGCGGCTGGGCGGCCCCGCGGAGATCAGCACCCAGCGGGGCGACATCCGGATCGCCGAGGCGGTCCGCGGCACGGCCGTACTGACCACCCAGATGGGTGACATCTCGGTCGACGCGGCCCCGGGGACCTCCGCCTCCCTGGACGCCGGCACCGGCTACGGCCGGATCGACAACACGCTCAGGAACGCCGACGGCGCCGCCGCCGACCTGCACATCCGCGCGACCACCAGCCACGGCGACATCACCGCCCGCGGCCTCTGACACCCCCTCGCCGTCACCGAAAAGGAGCTCTCCTCATGACCGACCTCGCCATCGCGGCGAACGGGCTGCGCAAGTCCTACGGCGACAAGACCGTCCTCGACGGCGTCGACCTGGCCGTTCCCGAGGGCACGGTCTTCTCCCTGCTCGGCCCGAACGGCGCCGGCAAGACCACCGCCGTCAAGATCCTCTCCACGCTGATCTCCGCCGACCCGGATACCGGGGCCGTCCACATCGGCGGCCACGACCTGGCCAGGGACCCGCAGGCCGTGCGGGCCGCGATCGGGGTCACCGGTCAGTTCTCCGCCGTGGACGGTCTGATCACCGGCGAGGAGAACATGCTCCTGATGGCCGACCTGCACCACCTCTCCAGGAGCGAGGGCCGCCGGGTCACCGCCGAACTGCTGGAGCGCTTCGACCTCACGGAGGCGGCGAAGAAGCCCGCCTCCACCTACTCCGGCGGCATGAAGCGCCGCCTCGACATCGCCATGACCCTGGTCGGCGAGCCGCGGATCATCTTCCTCGACGAGCCGACCACCGGACTCGACCCGCGGTCCCGGCACTCCATGTGGCAGATCATCCGCGAGCTGGTCTCCGGCGGTACGACCGTCTTCCTCACCACCCAGTACCTGGAGGAGGCCGACCAGCTCGCCGACCGGATCGCGGTCCTGCACGACGGCGGGATCGCCGCAGAGGGCACCGCGGAGGAACTCAAGCGGCTCGTGCCCGGCGGTCACGTACGGCTGCGCTTCACCGACCCGCAGGCCTACCGGACGGCCGTCTCCACCCTGGACGAGGCGGCCCCGGACGACGAGAGCCTCACGCTCCAGATCCCCCACGGCGGCAGCCAGCGCGAGCTGCGCACCCTTCTCGACCGGCTCGACACGGCCGGGGTCGAGGCGGACGAGCTGACCGTGCACACCCCGGACCTCGACGACGTGTTCTTCGCCCTCACCGGCGGAACCGACCAGGCACAGCTCCCGCACCAGCCGAACCCGCCGCACCAGCCCAAGGAGACCGTCCGATGAGCACCCTCTCCCTCGCCGTCCGCGACTCCTCCACCATGCTGCGCCGCAACCTCCTGCACGCCCGGCGCTACCCGTCCCTCACCCTGAACCTGCTGCTCACGCCGATCATGCTGTTGCTGCTCTTCGTGTACGTCTTCGGCGACACGATGAGCGCGGGCATCGGCGGCGGGGGCGCGGACCGCTCGCAGTACGTGGCGTACCTGGTCCCGGGCCTGCTGCTGATGACCATCGGCTCCACCACCATCGGCACCGCGGTCTCCGTGTCCAACGACATGACCGAGGGCATCATCGCCCGCTTCCGGACGATGGCGATCCACCGCGGTTCGGTGCTCGTCGGGCACGTGGTCGGCAGCGTGCTCCAGTCGGTGATCAGCGTGGTCCTGGTCGGGGCCGTCGGGGTCGCCATCGGCTTCCGCTCGACCGACGCCACCGCCCTGGAGTGGCTCGCGGCCTTCGGGCTGCTCGTGCTCTTCGCCACCGCGCTCACCTGGATCGCGGTCGGCATGGGCCTGGTCAGCCCCAACGCGGAGGCGGCGAGCAACAACGCCATGCCGCTGATCTTCCTGCCGCTGATCTCCAGCACGTTCGTCCCGGTCGACGCGATGCCCGGCTGGTTCCAGCCGATCGCGGAGTACCAGCCCTTCACGCCGGCCATCGAGACCCTGCGCGGGCTGCTCCTCGGGAGTGAGATCGGCCACAACGGCTGGCTCGCGCTCGCCTGGTGCCTCGGCCTCGCGGTGCTCGGCTACCGCTGGTCCACCGCGAAGTTCGACCAGGACCCGAAGTAACTCCGGGAGATCCCCGAGGGCCGGCGCCCTCGGGGATCTCGTCACGCCGGTGCCGCCGACCGCCTGAGCATCCTGATCGGGTGCCACAGCTCCTGGGCGAGCTCGGGGCCGCCCGAGACAGCGTTGTCAGGGGCGGTACGCCATATGAGGCCGTCCGGGTGGTGCAGTACGGCCGTGATCTCGTCGGGGCTCGGGGGCGCCGCGTTGCCCCGCAGGTAGACCGCCCGCAGGCCCAGGTTGCGCAGCCGGGTCAGGGCGCGCGCCCGGTTCTGGGCGTGGACGAGCACCCGCATGCTGCCGCAGCCGGCGGCGGGCGGGCGGGGCAGGTTCAGCGCCACCACCACCGTGCCGTTCGGCAGCTTGCAGAAACCTCCTGCGGCCATGCAGTCACACCCCCGTGTGCGTCGGTGTCAATAAGGAAGCCACAGCACGCACCTAAACACGATCGGCGGCAACCCGCCAGGGGTTGCCGCCGATACGCTTCTGACCTGCTACTTTACCGCTTCTTTGCCGAAGGTCCGACCTGGAGGGTGATCGTCGAGCCGTTCAGGGGCTCCTTGACGATCGCGATCCGGGTGTCGGTGTCAGTGATCTTGACGCCCGCGAGCGGGTTGGTCTCGTCGTAGTACGTCGAGCGTCCGTCGTCGAAGACCGGGACGCCCGGCTGGGACTTGATCTTCGTCGGGACGTCGGCCTTGTGGAGCGTGATGCCGTCCGTCGGGTACCAGCTGAAGGTCGAGTCGTAGGCCTGGATGCGGTTGCGCATCAGCGTGCCGTCGGACCACTTGAGCGCGGTCGGGTGCGAGTCGATCGGCAGGATCAGACCCCGGCCCGCGTGTGCGCTGGTGTTGTCGTCCTTCTGGGAGGTGTCCCACTTCCAGATCAACAGGCCGTTCTGGTAGGCGTAGTGCTCCACCCAGTCCGGACGGGTCGTCGAGAAGCCGTAGTTGTACGGGCCGACCTTCAACACCTTGTCGTACGACACGTATTGGCGGTTCTCGGCGATGTAGTACTGCGCGTACTCGTCGGTGAAGGACGCGCCGACCCGGCGGAAGCCCTTCGCCGTCCAGGCGGTGTCCGCGCTCTCCGCGTTGTCGGAGAACAGGACCGTGCCGTCCGCGGTCAGCGTGATCTCGTCGGCCGCGAAGCCCTTGAGGGACGTGCCGCCGTCGGTGGCGTAACGGAAGCGCAGGCTGACGTTCTTGCCCGCGTAGGCGTTCAGCGGGTAGGTCAGCTTCTGGTAGGCCTCGACCGAGCCGGTGAGGGCCGGCTTGCCGCTGCCGTCCCGCGGGATCGCGGTGCCGTCGGCCAAGGTGCCGTCGATCGGGGTGTAGTTGGCGCCGCCGTCGGTGGAGACCTCGGCGTACAGGTAGTCGTAGTCCTGCTCGATGTCCCACCAGCCGTCGAGGGTGAGGGAGGCGGCGGACTTGCCGGTGAGGTCGACCGTGCGGGTCAGGGTGTTCTCGAGGTCGTCGCCGGTGTCGCTCCACCACTGGGTGGAGCCCTGCGCCGGGGTGGTCACCTCGGTGGTGACCGACTTCTTCGGCAGGCGGACCACGAGGGCCTGCGGGTTCTTGGTGTTGTACTCCGCGAGGCCCAGCCTGTGGCTCGACCTCTTGCCGGCCTTGGCCACCTCGTAGTCCAGCCAGCCCAGTTGGAGCTTGTCCCAGGCGTTCATGTCGCCGGGCAGGTCGCCGATCGCGTCCTTGCCGGTGCCGAGCCAGGAGCCGGAGGACATCAGCGTCCAGAAGCCGGTGGAGTTCTCGCCGCCGCCGGAGGTGTCGTACTCGTCGGGCAGGCCGAGGTCGTGGCCGTACTCGTGGGCGAAGACGCCCAGGCCGCCGTTCTCCGGCTGGATGGTGTAGTCGCCGACCCAGACGCCGGTGTCACCGATCTCGGTGCCGCCGCGCTTGTTGGTGTCGGGACCGGTGACGCCCTTGTCGGTGCCGAAGGCGTACCAGCGGTGCGCCCAGATGGCGTCCGCGCCCTGGGCGCCGCCGCCCGCGGACTCGTCCTCGCCGGCGTGCACGATCTGGAAGTGGTCGATGTAGCCGTCGGGCTCGTTGAAGTCGCCGTCGCCGTCGTAGTCGTAGCGGTCCCACTGGTCGAACTCGGCGAGTTCCGCGGATATCTCGGCGGCCGTGTCACCGGCGGCCTCACGCTGCGCGACCCAGGCGTTGACGCCGTCCTGCACCGCGTACCAGGCGCCGGTCGCGGCGTCGTTGGAGCCGTAACGGGCCTCGTTGTAGGGCACCTTGACCCAGTCGGTGACCTCGCCGTCGACCGAGTAGCGGCCCGAGGACTGCTTCTCGTAGTACGACTTGAGCGTGGCGTTGCCGTCGCCGAAGTACAGGTCCTGGTAGTGGGCCCGGTCGAAGTCGGCCTGCCAGTCGGTGCTGTTGTTCGTCTTGCGGTCCGGCGCCTCGATCTTGTTGTGCAGCGGGCCGGGCGTGCCGCCGTAGCGGGGGTCGACCTGGTCGCCGAACTCGACGAGGATCGTGAAGATCTTGTCGGTCTTCTCGCGGCCGAGCTCGACGTACTTGCTGTCGCCCTTGCGGCCCTTGAGCTGGACGACCTTCGAGCCGTCCTTCTCCTTGACCGCGGCCTGGCCGGCGATGACCTGCTGGAGCGCCTCCTCGCGCTGGGCGTCCTGCGTGCGGCTGTACGGGCCGTCGAAGTCGTGCTCCCTCGCCTTGGCCGGCTGCGGGTCCTGCCGGTCCACCGCGGGGGTGCCCGCGGGCTTCTCCGCGGCCTGCGCCACGGCGAACGTCGAGAACGTGGCCGAGGCCGCGGCTATCGCCACGATTGTCGCTGCCGTCCTGAACGTCCAGGATCTGTCCGTCACTTGTACCTCTCCCCTATCAGGCAAGTGACCGGTATTTGACTAAAGGTTGGGGAGAAAAGACAGACCTTGACTTGGACCCGTCAAATGCATTATCGGGAGCCGGTGTTCGTATTGCGGACACATGACCGCAACAGAACAGGCGCGCACAGATGTCCACTTGGTGGACGCCATGACTCCGTGCGCCCCCTGTGCTCCGGCACTGTTGGTTAGGTCACGCTTACCGTTCGTTCCACTCGGGCACACAGGCGATTAGAGTCGATTGGCGGAACGCCCGGATGTCGGCGGAATGCCAGGCCGACACCCCCCGTGGATCCCCAATTCCGAGGACCGATTGCCATGCCTCGTCCGACCGCCGCACAGCTCGCCTACGGTTCGATCACCGTCATCTTCTCGACGCTCGCCATGCTGCTGCTGTCACAGACGAGTTCGACCGTGGGGACCGCGGTCATCGCCGTCTCGGCGCTCGCGCTCGGCCTCCTGGTCGCCCTGACCGTTCCGCAGCCCAAGCCCCGCGTGGTGGCCCTGCGCAAGCCCGCCCAGCGGACGGCGGAAGAGCCCGTGCCGGCCGTGGCCACGGGCTCCAAGACCGCCGCCTGACGTCACCGGGCGGCGCCGACGGGCGGTCAGCCGGTACTGACCACCACCGTCTTCGCCGCCTTGTCGTGCAGGCCCTGCTTGTAGGGCTTGTCGAAGTAGCTCCAGCCGCCCGAGATGGCCGTCCAGATGCAGGCGCAGCAGAACGCGAACGGGATCCACAGGACCGCCGAGCGGGTCAGCGTGCTCTGCACGGAGGGCGTGGAGCCGTTGTCGAGGTTCGCCACCCGCATCCCGAGCCACTTCTTGCCGAGCGTCTGGCCGGACCGGGTGATCAGGACGGTGTCGTAGGCGATGTAGAGCACCGCCGCGAGCGCCGACTGGGCGAGCGACTTGCCGTACTGCATGTTGTCGCTGTCGACGTCGTACTCGCTCACCCCGAAGCCCCAGGTGATCAGCCAGACGACGACACCCACCAGGATCATGTCGATGATCCGGGCGAGCGTGCGCCGGCCGCTGGGGGCCAGTGGGGGCATGCCGGCCAGCGGGTCGGCGGGGCCGCCGCCGTACGGGTCACCGCTGCCGTAAGGACTTCCGCCGTGCGACGGCGGCGGCGGGGCGCTGTACGGCGATCCCGAGCCCTCGGCAGGCGGGGGCTGCTTCCTGAACGGGTCGTCATCCGGCGGCTGCTGGCCGGAGCCGGGAGGCGGTTCACTGCTCATGGCCCGAGTGGACCGCGAACCCCCCGGCTCCGCATCCGGCGAGCGGCCGTCCGGAGTACCGAATCCGGTACGCCGTTCGCGGTACCCGCTCAGCCCGCCACGAACGTATGCGCCGCCTTGTCGTGCCAGCACTGGCGCCACGGCCGGTCGAACAGGCACCACACGACACCCACGAGACCGATGCCGAGCAGTCCCGGCACGCTGTAGACGAGCCAGCGGCGCAGGGCCGCGCCGAAGGACGGGGGCTCGTGGGCCTCGATGTCCCGCACCTCCAGACCCAGCAGCTTCTTGCCGAGGGTGCGGCCCCACTTGGCGGTGGGCAGCGCCTCGTAGAGGGTGCCGGCGACCAGGAGCACGGCGACCACGATCGCGAGGTAGACCGACGTGGTGCCGTCCAGCAGCCAGACCGTCACGGTCTCGCCGGAGAGCTTGGCCGCGTCCACCTTGTCGCTGATGTGGTCGGCGGCCTTGGTGCCGAGGGGAACGGCGGCCACGGCGGTCACCGCGCCGACGACGAGGGTGTCGAGGAGACGGGCGGCCAGACGCCTGCCCAGGCCCGCGGGGCGTGCGGCGGCCTGCCGCCGGGCGGCCGCCTGGAAGATGTCCTCCACCGGCGGCTTCCAGGGCGCGGGCTGCTCCTCGTCGGGCCCGGCGAGCCGGTGCACCTGCTGGGCCCAGGAGGGCTGGCCGCCACCCGGACCGGCGCTCATGGGAGTGGCGGCGACGGGGGCGGCGGCCATCGGGGTCGCGGGGGGCTGGGCACCGGCCGACGGCTGCGGGAGGCCCGGCTGCGCGGCTCCTTGCTGTGCGGCTCCTTGCTGTGCCGCTGCCTGCGGCCCCGGGCCCTGCTGTACGGCTGCCTGCTGCCCGGGGCCCTGCTGTACCGCCCCCTGCGGCTGTCCTTGATGGGGCACGCCCGGGGAGGCCGTCTGCGGGCCGGAAAGGGCCGTGGGGGCGGAGGCCGGGCCCTGCGTGCCTGCCGCGCCGGCGGCCGCGGCCCGCTCGGCGGCGGCCTTGCCGGCGCCGAAGCCCGGGGCGTCGGGGCGGGCGGGGGCGGGGGTGCCGTGGGGGCCGCCCTGTGCGGTGGGGCCGGAGTAGGCCGGTCCGGGCGTGCTTCCGTTCTGCGCCCCGGGACCCTCGCCCTGCTGTGCCGTGCGCGGGGAGAGCGCGCGGAACTTCATGGTGCCGTCGTCGGTGCCGGGGGCTGCCGCCGTGGGCCTGCGGAAGACCCGCGTGCCGCCGTCCTCGTCGGGCTCGGCGGGCGGGATGGTCGCGGTGCCGTCGGTCCGCGCCGCGTGACCGTCGGGCTGGGCCGGCGAGGACCCGGCACCGGGCCGGCCGGCCCCGGCCACCCTCGGGTCGGCCCCCTGCGGACCACCCTGCGGCGGTACGCCCTGCCGGGCACCCTGCGCCCCGGCGTGCGCCCCGCCCTGCTGGGCCCCCTGCGGCGCGGCCTGCTGAGCCCCGCCGTGCCCGGCACTCTGCTGAGCTCCGTGCTGAGCCCCCTGCTGAGCCGGTGCGGCCCCCTGCGGGGACCCCCAGGAGACGCGGCGGTCCTGGTCGCCGCCGAAGCCCGCCTGGTGGTTCCGGTCGGCGGCCCACGCGGAGGCGGGTTCGGGGCGGTTGCCGTGCCCCGCGTCGGCGTGGCCGGGAGCGCCCGCCGGGTCCTCGTCGAAGAAGTGCGGGCCGGTCTCCTCGACCTGGGCCGGAGCCGGGCCCGAGGGCGCCGGGCCGGAGCCCGACGGAGGTGCGAGCGGTTCGCCGTCCGCCGGAGCGGGACGGCTGGTGCCCGGCACCCACGAAGCGCCGTTCCAGTAACGGACATATCCAGGAATGGACGGGTCCGGGTAGTAGCCCTCACGGGGCCTGTCGTCACCGGGTGCCGGGGTTGGGGCGCTCATGTCCGTCGTCCCGTATCTGCTCGGGGGTCAATAGAGGGGGGTCCACATCTATCAGACCGGCGCAGAACCCACCGCCAGTCCCACCGGACCCACCCCTTTTGCGCACGACCTGAGACCTGCCGTGCTACCGGAACGAAAAAGTTCGCCGAACCCGCGTAATGATCCCGGCCCCCGCCCCCTCTCCCTCGTACGGGCCCACCGCAGGACCCGCGTCGGAGCCGAGAGAGGAACGTACGACATGCACCACACCGTGGTAGAGCGCGAACTGGAGCTCAAGCTCATCCTGTCGCCCGAGCGCAGCATCCCGGTCCCGGCCCGGCTGAGCTACCGCAGCGACGACCCCTTCGCCGTCCACGTCACCTTCCACGTCGGCTCGGACCACCCCGTGCACTGGACCTTCGCCCGCGAACTGCTCGTGGAGGGGGTGTTCCGCCCGTGCGGGCACGGGGACGTGCGGGTGTGGCCGACGAAGGCCGCCGGGCGCGGCCTGGTGCTGATGGCGCTGAGCTCGCCCGACGGCGACGCCCTCCTGGAGGCCCCGGCAGCGCAGGTCTCGGCCTGGCTGGAGCGCACGCTGAGGGCGGTCCCGCCGGGCGCCGAGGCGGAGCAGCTCGGCATCGACGACGGCCTCGCCGAGCTGCTGGCCCCCACCCCGGCCGACGACCTGTGGCTGTGCGACCCGTGGCCGAGCGACGAGTCCGAGGACGTGGAGTGAGCGGGACCGCGAGACCTCAGAACAGCTTGCCCGGGTTCAGGATCCCCAGCGGGTCGAAGACACCCTTCACCGCCCGCTGCATCTCGACGCCCACCGGGCCGATCTCGCGGGCGAGCCACTCCTTCTTCAGTACGCCCACCCCGTGCTCCCCGGTGATCGTGCCGCCGAGCTCCAGGCCGAGGGCCATGATCTCGTCGAAGGACTCGCGGGCGCGCCGGGACTCGTCGGGGTCGGCGGCATCGAAGCAGACCGTGGGGTGGGTGTTGCCGTCCCCCGCGTGGGCGACGACACCGATGGTGAGCTGGTACTTCTCGGCGATCCGCTCGGTCCCTTCGAGCATCTCGCCGAGCCGGGAGCGGGGCACGCACACGTCGTCGATCATCGTGGTGCCCTTGACCGCCTCCAGGGCGGTGAGGGACAGCCTGCGGGCCTGGAGCAGGAGTTCGGACTCGGCGAAGTCGTCGGCCGGGACGACCTGGGTGGCGCCCGCCGCCTCGCACAGCGCGCCCACGGCGGCGAGGTCGGCCGCCGGGTCGGTGGTGTCGAAGGCGGCCAGCAGCAGGGCTTCCGTGGTCTCCGGGAGTCCCATGTGCGCGAGGTCGTTGACGGCCTTGACCGTCGTACGGTCCATCAGTTCGAGGAGGGACGGGACGTGCCCGCCCGCCATGATCCGGCACACCGCGTCGCAGGCGGCGGCGCCGGAGGCGAACTCCGCGGCCAGCACCAGCTGCTCGGGCGGCTGCGGCTTCAGCGCCAGGGTCGCCTGTACGACGATCCCGAGCGAGCCCTCGGAGCCGACGAAGAGGCGGGTCATGTCGTATCCGGCGACGCCCTTCGCGGTACGGCGGCCCGTGGACATGAGCCGCCCGTCGGCGAGGACGACGTCCAGGCCGAGGACGTACTCCGCCGTCACCCCGTACTTCACGCAGCACAGCCCGCCGGAGGCGGTGCCGATGTTGCCGCCGATCGTGCACATCTCCCAGCTGGAGGGGTCCGGCGGGTAGTAGAGGCCGAGTTCGTTGACCGCGCGGGAGAGGGTCGCGTTGACGACACCCGGTTCGACGACGGCGATGCGGTCGACCGGGTTGATCTCCAGGATCCGGTCCATCTTCGTCAGGGACAGCACGATGCAGCCGTCGGAGGCGTTGGCGCCCCCCGACAGGCCCGTGCGGGCACCCTGCGGGACGACCGGGACGCGCAGTTCGGTCGCGATGCGCATGACGTGCTGGACCTGCTCGACGGTGCGCGGCAGGACGACCACGGCAGGGGTGCCGGCCGGGCAGAAGCTCGCCATGTCGTTGGCGTAGGAGACCGTGACGTCCGGGTCGACGAGGACGGCCTCGGCGGGCAGACCGCTCAGCAGACGGTCCACCAGATTGCCGGTGGCCTCGTCGCGCGGCGCTTCGATACGGCTCATGATCACAGCGTCGCACCGGGGGCCATCGGTGTGAACCCCGTCTGCGGCAGCTGCCGCATGCCGGGGGGCGGTCGTCGTACTGCCGCACAGTGAGCGCCATGGAGAACAGCGCCATCGAGAACCCGGCCACGGAGAACCGCCACAAAGGGACGCGGGAGGCGCGGCGGGCCCGGCTGCGGGGGCGCCTGCTGATCGCCGCGGTCGCCGGCTGCGCGGTGCTCGGTACGACGCTGATGCTGCTGCCGCCCTCGGGGCGCCCGTCCCACGCTCCCGCTCCGGCCCCCGGCGCCCAGGCGCTGACGGCGGTCGCCGACGGGGTCCCGGCCGCGCTGCCCGATCTGGCGGTGCTGATCGGCGAGCGGGAGAGCCTGCTGCGCCGGCATCCGCGGGACGCCGGGTCGTGGGCGGTGCTCGGGGCGGCGTACGCCGAACAGGGGCGCCGGACGGCCGACACGGCGTTGTACCCGAGGGCCGAGAAGGCGCTGCGGACCTCGCTGAAGGTGCGCCGGAACGCGGAGGCCCTCACCGGTCTCGCCGTCCTCGCGAACGCCCGCCGGGACTTCCGGACGGCCCTGGCCTGGGGCGAGGCGGCGCGGCAGCTGGAGCCGGGGCGGTGGACGACGTATCCGGCGCTGATCGACGCGTACACGGGCCTCGGGGACTACAAGGCGGTCGGCAGGACGCTGGAACGGCTGCTGGAGCTGCGGTCGGGACCGGCGGTGCGGGCCCGGGCGGCGGCCGTGTACCGGGACCGGGGGCGGCGCGAGGACGCGGCGGCCGCCCTGTCCGACGCGGCGGCCGCGGCCCGGACACCGGCCGAGCGGGCCGCGTACCTGGAGCGGGGCGGGCAGCTGGCCTTCGAGCGCGGCGACCGCGAGGAGGCGCTGCGGCACTTCCGGGAGGCGGTCCGCGTCGATCCCGACCAGCGGGCCACGCGGGCCGGGCAGGGCCGGGCGCTGGCGGCGCTGGGCCGCCCCGCCGAGGCCGTGACCGCGTACCGGAAGGCCCTCGCGAAGCAACCGCTGCCGCAGTACGCCGTGGAGCTGGGCGAGTTGTACGAGTCCCTGGGACGGGAGCAGGAAGCCCGGGGGCAGTACGACCTGATGCGGGCGGCGGTGGAGCGGGCGGCGGCCGGCGGGGCCGACGAGGACCTGGTGCTGGGGCGGTTCGAGGCGGACCACGGTGAACCGGCTTCGGCGGTACGGCGGTTGCGGGCCGAGTGGCTGCGGCAGCCGGGCATCGAGGTGGCGGACGCGCTGGGCTGGGCGCTGCACCGGGCGGGCCAGGACGAGGAGGCCCTGCGGTACGCCCGGATCGCGACGGACAGGGTGCACGGCGGCGCGGTGCGCAGCGCGCCGTACCTGTATCACCTGGGCATGATCGAGCGGGAGTTGGAGCAGAGCTCGCCCGCGCGCCGGCACCTCCAGGAGGCCCTGCGGATCAACCCCTGGTTCTCGCCCCTGGGGGCGCGGGCGGCGATGCAGGCGCTGGCGGCCCTGGGGGACGTGCCGGACGTGGACCTGCCGGTGCTGGACGCGCAGGGGGCGGACGCGCGAGGGGTCACACCGCGGCCGTACCGATGAGGGCGTTCCGCGTGACCAGCGCCGCCAGTTCCTCCTCGCCCAGCCCCTCCGTGCCCTCGGGCCTGCGGGGCAGGACCAGGTAGCGGGTCTCGGCACTGGAGTCCCACACCGTGATCTCCGTGCCGGCGGGCAGCTCCAGGCCGAACTCCCGCAGGACCTCCCGGGGTTCGCGCACCACCCGGGACCGGTACGCCTCCGACTTGTACCAGCTGGGGGACGGGCCGAGCAGGCGCAGCGGGTAGCAGGAGCAGAGGGTGCAGACGACGACGTTGTGGCGGGACGCGGTGTTCTCGACCACCCGCAGGCGCTGGAACGAGCCCTCCATGTACCCGAGTTCGCGGACGGCGGCGGTGCCGTCGGCGAGCAGCCGGGCCCGGTAGGCGTCGTCGGTCCAGGCCCGGGCCACCACCCGGGCGCCGTTGGCCGGGGAGGACTCCGCGAGGAACGCGTCGATCGCCTCGTCCAACCGCTCGCCGGTGATCAGCCCCTTCTCCTCCAGGAGGGTCTCCAGACGCCGTACCCGCCGGGCGATCGTGGCGTCGGTGTGGTGGTCACCGCTCGTCATCGGGGTCCTCCTCCAGATAGCTCTCCCACAGGTCCAGGACGACGTGGTGGTCGCCCTCGCCCCACAGGTCGCGGGCCTCGAAGCGGACCGCGTAGATCTGCTCCACGGGTGCGTCCCCGCGTCCCTGTGCGCTGACGTCGGCCAGTTCGTCGGGGCCCTCGGGCTCCACGACCACGCCCCGCTTGCCGCGCGCGTACCGCGGCAGGCGGGTGTGGTGCGGCGGGTCGTGGCGGTAGGTGCGGACCCGGGTGCCGGGCGGGAAGCGGTCGGTGCCGGGCGGGAAGGGATCGGGGGGCGCGTCAGTCATCGAGCTCACCCGGCGCGAGCACGCCCTTGCGCTCCAGCAGCGCGCAGATCGCGGTGAACCAGCGCTCGTAGTACGAGGCCGCCAGGTAGTCGGCCGGCGGCATCGACTCGATCGCGTCCCGGAACTCGTTGGTGTTGAAGACCCCTTGCGCGCGCAGGGTGTTGTAGAGCCCGACGACCCGGGCCTCCCAGTCCGCGTGGAAGGGCTCGGTGTCGTCGGTGGTGTCGATCGCGCCGAATCCCTGCGTGCCGCCCACGTCGTTGATCCTGGCCATACGGCCAGCCTAGAGGTTGCCCCGCTTCTCCTGCTCCCTCTCGATGGCCTCGAACAGTGCCTTGAAGTTGCCCTTCCCGAAGCCCATCGAGCCGTGCCGTTCGATGAGTTCGAAGAACACGGTCGGCTTGTCCTGGACCGGCTTGGTGAAGATCTGGAGCAGGTAGCCGTCCTCGTCGCGGTCGGCGAGGATCTTCAGCTCGCGGAGCGTGTCGACGGGGACGCGGGTGTCGCCGACCCACTCGCCGAGGGTGTCGTAGTAGGAGTCGGGGGTGTCGAGGAACTGGACTCCGGCCGCGCGCATGGTCCGTACGGTCTGCACGATGTCGTTGGTGTTCAGCGCGATGTGCTGGACGCCGGCGCCGCCGTAGAACTCCAGGTACTCGTCGATCTGGGACTTCTTCTTGGCGATGGCGGGCTCGTTGATCGGGAACTTCACCTTGAGGGTGCCGTCGGCCACGACCTTCGACATCAGCGCGCTGTACTCGGTGGCGATGTCGTCGCCCACGAACTCCTTCATGTTCGTGAAGCCCATGACCTTGTTGTAGAAGCCGACCCACTCGTTCATCCGGCCGAGCTCGACGTTGCCGACGCAGTGGTCGATCGCCTGGAAGGTGCGGTGGGCGGGCGGCTGGACGATCGGGGCTGCCGCGGCGAAACCGGGGAGGTAGGGGCCGTCGTAGCCGGTGCGCTCGACCAGGGTGTGGCGGGTCTCGCCGTAGGTCGCGATCGCGGCGAGGACGACCGTGCCGTGCTCGTCCTTCAGCTCGTACGGCTCGGCGACGCTCCTCGCGCCGTGCTCGAGAGCGTAGGCGTACGCGGCGCGGGCGTCCGGGACCTCGATGGCGAGGTCGATGACGCCGTCGCCGTGCTCGGCCACGTGCTGGGCGAGGAAGTGGCCCCAGGGGGTGGCGGGCTTGATGACCGAGGTGAACACGAACCGGGCGGAGCCGTTCTCCAGCACGTAGCTCGCGGTCTCGCGGCTGCCGTTCTCCGGTCCGGAGTACGCCACGAGCCGCATGCCGAAGGCGGTCGAGTAGTAGTGCGCCGCCTGTTTGGCGTTGCCGACGGCGAAGACGACCGCGTCCATTCCCTTGACCGGGAAGGGATCGGCCTGCCGGGCGGTGTCGGGAGTGTGGTGTGTGGTCTGCGTCATGCGGGAAGCCTGGCCCCGCTCTGCAAGGTGCGCAATAGTTCGCGTCATCGCTGGACAATATGTTCAGTCGTACGGCCGTGTCGGCGGCCCTTCTGTACAGGATGACCATCGGAGCGGGAGGCCCTTGTGGGGATCGACGAACTGGACGGGCGGATCATCGTGCTGCTCGCGCGGGAACCGCGGATCGGCGTCCTCGAGATGTCCCGGCGACTGGGGGTGGCCCGGGGGACCGCGCAGGCACGGCTGGACCGGCTTCAGTCGAACGGGGTCATCCGGGGATTCGGCCCGCAGGTCGATCCGGCGGCGCTCGGCTACCCGGTGACCGCGTTCGCGACCCTCCAGATCCGGCAGGGTCAGGGGGCCGACGTCCGGGCGCATCTGGCGACCGTGCCGGAGGTGCTGGAGCTGCACACCACCACCGGCAGCGGCGACATGCTGTGCCGGCTGGTGGCCCGCTCCAACGCCGATCTCCAGCGGGTGATCGACCGGGTCGTCGGCTTCGACGGGATCGTCCGGGCCTCCACCGCGATCGTCATGGAGAACCCCGTTCCGCTACGGATCATCCCGCTGGTGGAGCAGGCGGCGGAGGACTCGGCGCGGCCCTGACGGCGATCCGCGGTGGAGCAGGGGTTCGTGAAGCAGTCGGCCCCAGTTACAAAGAACCCGTTGCAAAGAACCCTTTGCATAGCTATCTTTGTACGCATGCCGGAAGAGCCCACCACTCGGAAACTCGACGCCCGTGCACTGCGCGGGCTGGCCCATCCCCTGCGGATGGAACTCCTCAACGCGCTGCGCCGCCGCGGCCCCGCCACCGCGTCGATGCTCGCCGAACGACTGGGCGAGTCCAGCGGCGCGACCAGCTACCACCTGCGCCAGCTCGCCGAGCACGGCTTCATCGCGGACGCCCCGGAGCACGGGAAGGGGCGCGAGCGGTGGTGGAAGGCCGTGGACCAGGGACTGACCTTCGACACCAGCGAGTTCGAGGGCGCCGGACCGGAAGTGCGCGGAATGGCCGAGATCTATCTGCACGAGGTCGCGGCCACGCACGCCCGTGAGCTGTCCGGCTGGCTCAGCACCCGGGACCGCTGGGCGGCCGAGTGGTCCCAGAGCTCCGACATGAGCGACATGACGCTCCAGCTCACCCCCGAGCTGGCCGCCGAGCTCATCGGAAAGATGCACACCCTGATCAACGACTACCGCGGCCGGATCCCCGACGGGGAGCCCGGCTCGGAGCAAGTACGCGTCCACACGCACCTGTTCCCGTCCGCGACGGACTGAAGGGCCCCGCCATGCACCCCGAGACCCACTTCGCCCAGCACCACTTCGCCCAGCACCACTTCGCCCAGGACCACTTCACTCAGCCCTACTTCGCCCAGGACCACCTCGCCCGGCACCACACCCGCGCCGCCGACCTCCGCGCCGAGGCCGACGCCTACCGGCTCGCGGCCCGGGCCAGGCGGCCGTACGCCGTCCGGACCCGCCTCGGCTGGACCCTCGTGGAGGTCGGACTCCGGCTCGCCGCTCCGAGGCCGGTCCTGGCGCACTAGAACGTCACCTCACCAGGACGCCTCAGCAGGCGGGGACGGACCCCTTGCCGCTCTCCAGTGCCGTCAGCGCGCTCACCGCGCCCTTCAGCGAGGTCACCGGGACCAGCCGCAGCCCCTTCGGCAGTTCCCCCTTGGCGTCGGCGCACTCCGCCTTCGGGACCAGGAACACCGTCGCCCCGTCCCGCTTCGCGGCCTGCGTCTTCAGCGCCACGCCGCCCACCGCGCCGACCGTCCCGTCCGCGTCGATCGTGCCCGTCCCGGCGACGGTCCGGCCCCCGGTCAGGTCGCCCCCGGCCCCGTCGCCGTCGAGCTTGTCGATGATCCCCAGGGTGAACAGCAGCCCCGCGCTCGGCCCGCCGACGTCCGCGAGCCGCAGCGTGACCTTGACCTTCTTGTCGCTCAGTTTCAGGTAGGTCAGCGCCGCCTCGGTCGCCGCGTCCTGGGACTCCCGCATCTGCTCGGTGTTGTGCTGCTCGATCTCCTTGTCGCTCTGCCCGCTCGGGTAGACGGCGTCATGGGGCATGACGGCACGGTCCTTGCGGAACCAGCTGTCGAAGACGTCCCCGAGCGAGACGTGCGTGTCCGGGCCGGTCGCCTCGATGGTCGTCATCCGCAGCTGGCCGCTCGTCGCCCGCACCGGCGCGCCGGAGATCGTGATCACCGGGGTGCCCTGGTTGTCGCCGAGGACGTTCGCCGTCATGCCGGGCTGCGCCAGCGCGAACGGCAGCGGCGCGAAGAGGGCCGTGGCGACCAGCGCCACGACGGGCAGGGCACAGACGGCGACGGCCTGGGGGCGCGTGAGGCGAGAGAGCACGGGATCAATCTAACGCGGCGCTCACTTCCGGCCACGAGCCGGTCAGCCCCGCACACCACCCGCCCACAAGCCGACCGTCCCCGGCACGCATTCCACCCCACGAGCCGGTCGCCCCCTGCCCACATCCCGCCCCGCAACCGGCCCGGCCCCGGCGTGCACCCCGTCCGCGACCCGGCCGGCCCCCGGGTCACCCGTCCGCGACTCGTCCCGCCCTAGCGTGCACCCCGCCCCGCGACCCGACCGGCCCCAACGGGCATCC
The DNA here is from genome assembly GCF_058382285.1 of Streptomyces sp. LS-MS-L19. Lineage (NCBI taxonomy): Bacteria > Bacillati > Actinomycetota > Actinomycetes > Kitasatosporales > Streptomycetaceae > Streptomyces > Streptomyces sp. LS-MS-L19. The sequence continues at coordinate 3,801,105 of NZ_JBYCLL010000001.1, forward strand.
CGCGCCATCAGCCCACCGACTCCCGCTCCCATCCCCGCGCCCCCCGGCCGGGCGGCCCCCGCGCACATCTCGCCCACCAGCCTGTCAGCCCTTGCGCACCGCCCGTGCCGCCAGCCGGCAGGCGCCAGCCGGCAGACCGCTGCCGATGTCCCGCACCCGCCGGCTCGTCAGACCCCGCCCACAACCCGCCCCACCGGTCGGCCGGCCCCCGTACAGATCCCGCCGTTCAGCCCCCGTACAGATCCCGTCGCTCACGCGTGAAGCGCCGTAGCGCGTCGGGAAGCGGTTCGACTCCGATGCCCGGGGTTCGTGGGACCGGCAGGTGGCCGTCCTCCAGGACGAACGGTTCGGTGAGGTCCTCGGCGAAGTAGCGGGCGGAGGCGGAGGTGTCGCCGGGGAGGGTGAAGCCGGGCAGCGCGGCGAGGGCGAGGTTCGGGGCGCGGCCGACTCCGGTCTCCAGCATGCCGCCGCACCACACCGGCACGCCGTGCGCCCGGGCCACGTCGTGGATGCGGCGGGCCTCCAGATAGCCGCCCACGCGCGCGGGCTTCACATTGACCACCCGGCAGGCGTCCATCGCGATCGCGGAGGCGGTGTCGCGGGCGTTGTGCAGGGACTCGTCGAGGCACACGGGGGTCGACAGCCGGGCCTGCAACCGTGCGTGGCCGTGCAGGTTGTTCTCCTCCAGCGGCTCCTCGATCAGCAGCAGCCCGAACTCGTCGAGCCGCCGCAGGTGTTCCGCGTCCGCGAGCGTGTACGCCGTGTTGGCATCGACCTGGAGCGGCAGCCCGGCACCGAAGCGCTCGCGCACGGCCCGTACCGGCTCGAGGTCCCAGCCGGGCTCGATCTTCAGCTTGATCCGGACGTACCCCTCGTCGAGATACCCCTCGACGGCGTCGAGAAGCTCCGGCACGGACTCCTTGATCCCCACCGACACCCCCGCCGGCACCCGGTCGCGGACCGCGCCCAGATACACCGCCAGCGGCATGCCGTACGACCGCAGCTCCGCGTCCAGGACCGCCGTCTCCAGGGCCGCCTTCGCCAGCTCGTGGCCCTTGATCCGCGCCATGGCCGGCCCGAGCGCGGCCGCCGTGAGCGCGGGCAGCGCCGCCACCCGCGGCACCAGGAAGTCCCGCAGCACGAGTTCCGCGCCCGCCACGAACTCCGAGCAGTACAGCGGCCGCGGATCGGCGGCGAACTCCGACCAGCCCTCGGCGGTGTCGGTGACGACGTGCAGCAGGAAGGTGTCCTTGGTCGTCATCGTGCCGAAGGAGGTCCGGAACGGGCTGACCAGCGGGATCTCCACATGGACGACCTCCACGCGTTCGAGCTTCATTCCGTCCCCTCCCGGGTCAGCGTGTACCAGCCGTCGCGGGACATCCCGGTCGCCCGGAACCCCTGCCCGAAGGCCTCCGTGAACACCTCGCGCACGGCCCGCCGCCAGCGCAGCGCGAGCACCGGGTCGGCGGCCCGCAGCTTGACCACGTCGTCCGGGACCCGGCACCAGATCCGCAGGTCGGCGAGGTCGCGCCGGGCGAGGGTCGCGCCGTCGGGCCCGCGGTGGGTGGCGGGCGCGGCCTCACGGTCACCGCTGCCGTCCGAGAGAGCGGACCGACCACCGCCGTCGTACGACCGCCCCGGCGCCGTCAGATCCCACGTCACCGTCAGCCGGTCGCTCTCGTCGCCGCCGTTCACGCCGTCCGTCATGGGGCCGTAGAAGTCGACGAGGTACTCGGTGCCCCTCGCGCCCAGCTTGGCCAGGTTGAAGCGGGCGTTGCGGCCGATCAGCGGGTCGAAGGTCCAGCGCATGGTGCGGGCGCCGAGACCGAGCGCCCACGCCCGCTGGGCCTGCTTCACCGCCTCCCCGCGCCCCGGCTCCGCCGCCGCGACCAGCGAGTACGCCTCCTGGGCTGCGGGCTGCCCGAACACCGCCACGGCGGCCCCGGCGAGCCGCTCCCCCTCGTGGGCGGCGTGCACCGCGCCACCCGAGTGGACCAGGCTGTGCAGCACCTCGGCCGGATAGGGCGGGGCCGTGCGCGGGGTCCGCCACACCTCGCCGAAGTACGCGCTGACGGCGTCGAGGCCGGCGACGTCGTGGACGGTACGGATGCTCACTGGAGTCATGTGCAGAGTCTGGGAGCCGACCGGGGCGTCCCGGGTTGTGCGGTCGTACAACAACTGCGTACGTTCGTTTGAACATCGGCCAAAGCATCTGGTCGCAGACGCGGTCCGGCCGACGAGACAGCTGCTGGGGGCACCCATGGACGCCTGCACCCTCGGCGACCTCCTCGACGTCGTCGGCGGCACCTCGCTGCGCCTGCACTCCGCCCCCGCCGGGCTCGGCGCCCCCGTCACCGAGGTCGTCCTGTACGACGCCCAGGCCCCGCTCCCCCGGACGCCGGGCGCGCTGCTGCTGGCGGTCGGGACGCGGGCGGCGGCGACCGGGCCGTTGGCGCGGGCCGCCGCGGAGGCCGGGATGACCGGTCTGGTGGTGCGCGGACCGGACGGCCCGGCGGCCGAGGCGGAGGCGTGCGGGGTGGCGCTGCTGTCCGTCCCCGAGGACACCGCCTGGCACCAGGCGCACCTGCTGCTCGCCTCGGCGGTCGGCGCCCGTCCGGTGTCGTCGGCGGGCGGCCAGGGCGACCTGTTCGCGCTGGCCGACGCCATCGCGGCGGCGACCGGCGGGGCCACCGCGGTCGAGGACCCCCGCCGGCGGATCCTCGCCTACTCCACGGTCCCCGGGCAGCCGGTCGACGAGGACCGCCGCCAGGGCATCCTGGGCCTCCAGGTGCCGACCGGCTCGGGCAACACCGAGCAGTACCGGACGCTGTTCGCGGCCGACGCCCCGGTACGGCTGCCCGCGCTCCGGCAGGGCGCCCTGCCCCGCCTCGCGATGGCCGTCCGGGCCGGCGGGGAGACCCTGGGCTCGGTGTGGGTGGTGGACGGCGGCACCCTCGCGGCGGACGCGGCCGAGACGCTCGTACAGGGGGCGTCGACGGCGGCGCTGTTGCTGCTGCGGGCGCGCGCGGCCCAGGAGCTGGCCCGGCACCGGACCGGCGACCTGCTGCGGCGGGTGCTGGACGGGACGGCGGACGCGGCCGGGTCGGCGGCTCGGCTGGGCGTCGAGGGACCGCTGCGGGTGGCCGCGTTCGCGCTGGACACGGCGGGCCTCCCGGACGACGGGGACACGGCGAGCCGCCCGGACACCGAGCAGACCGGGCTGCGGCTGCTGGACGTCGTACGGCTGAATTGCGAGGCCCGCTACGGGCGGCACGCGTGTGTGCTGGTCGACGGGGTGGTGTACGCGGTGCTGCCGGCGGTCGGGGAGCACGCCGGGGGCCGGCACCGGCGGCTGGCGGAGCACATCGTGGCGCGGGCCGGGCAGGCGCTCAGGGTGCCGGTGCGGGCGGGGCTGGGCGCGGTGGTGGCGGGGCTCGGGGAGGTGGCGGGGTCGCGGGCGGACGCCGACCTGGTGCTGCGGCTGCCGGCCCCTGCACTGCCGGTGGCCACGGTCGACGAGGTCCGGCCCCGGGTCACACTGCTGCGTCTCGCCGAAGTGCTCGGTCAGCGGCGGGAGTTGAGCGCGGGTTCGTGGCGGACGGTGCTGGCCCACGACGAGGAGCACGGAACGGACCACGCGCGCACGCTGGTGTGCTGGTTCGACGCGGGGTGCGACATGGCGGGGGCGGCGAAGCTGCTCGCCGTGCATCCCAACACGTGCCGCTACCGGTTGCGGCAGGTGCGGCAGCTCTTCGGAATCGACCTGGACGACCCCGACGAACGGCTGGTGCTGTGGCTTCAGTTGCGGGTGCTGGCGGGGTTGGGACCGGTGTACGGCTGACGAGGGCGGAGGCGGGGAAGGAGGCTGGGCGGATGCGGGCGTAGGTCAGCGCAGCGCCTCCGCGACCTCGCGGGCCGCGTCCACCACCCGTGGTCCCACTCGCTCCGGCACCGCGTCGGCCAGCATCACGACGCCGACGCTGCCCTCGACGCCGGTGACCCCGAGCAGGGGCGCCGCCGCACCGCTCGCCCCCGCCTCCAGCTCGCCGTGGGTCAGCATGTACCCCGGCTCCCCGAAGCCCTGCTGCCGGGCCGCGAGGATCGCCCGGCCCGCGGCACCGCGGTCCAGGGGATGCCGGAAACCGGCGCGGTAGGCCACGTGGTAGTCCGTCCAGGTGGGCTCCACGACGGCCACGGCGAGCGCCTCCGCGCCGTCCACCAGCGTGAGATGCGCCGTCGCCCCGATGTCCTCGGCCAGCGACCGCAGCGCCGGCAGCGCGGCCTCCCGTACCAGCGGATGCACCTGGCGCCCCAGCCGCAGCACCCCGAGCCCGACCCGGGCACGACCGCCCAGATCCCGTCGTACGAGGGCGTGCTGCTCCAGCGTGGCCAGCAACCGGTAGACCACGGTCCGGTTCACGCCCAGTTTGTTGGAAAGCTCGGTGACGGTGAGCCCGTGGTCCGTGTCGGCCAGGAGCTTGAGGACGCGCAGTCCCCGGTCAAGCGTCTGAGAGGTCTCCGCGGTCACGACGCCCACTCCTCCAAGTGGTGAGGTCGGCAGCCCCTCGCGGCGGATGCGTCACCAGGTCCCGTCGGTGACGCGCTTCAGAGGCCGCCGATCGGCCGGCGGCCCGGTCTGTTCCGGGCCGCGTCGCTTCACGGCTGCGCTCCGCGGCGGCGCTGCCACGGGGCGTGTGCGTAGCGGGACAGTAGCGAAGCGGGTTCGCTCAGCGGAAGCCTCCGTCCAGAATCCGGGCAGCGGCCGGTACGGACCACTCCGTTTGTCCTGATACGTACGGAGTGACAGACGCCGTCGGCGAGCGGTCGCGGGCGTCACCGCATCCGGGTGGCCCACTCCTGCACCTTGGCGATCCGCTGCCGCAGCTGCCCGGCCGTGGCCTCCGCGCTCGGCGGCCCCCCGCACACCCTGCGCAGCTCGGTGTGGATCACGCCGTGCGGCTTGCCGCTCTGGTGGACGTAGGCGCTGACCATGGTGTTGAGCTGCTTGCGGAGCTCCATCATCTCCTTGTGCGAGACGACGGGCCGCCGCTCGGCGGGCAGCTCCAGCAGGTCGGCCTCGGAGTCCGGCTTCTTGCGGCTGTGCGCGATCTGCCGGGCCTGCCGCTTCTGGAGCAGGAGCTGCACCTGGTCGGGTTCGAGCAGCCCCGGGATGCCGAGGTAGTCCTGCTCCTCCTCGCTCCCCGGGTGCGCCTGCATACCGAACTCGGCGCCGTCGTAGAGGACGCGGTCGAAGACGGCCTCGGACTCCAGCGCCTCGAAGGAGAACTGCTCCTGCTCGCCGGTGTCCTCGTCCTGCTCCTTGTTCGCCTCCTCCATCTCCTTCTCGGACTCGGCGTACGGGTCCTCCTCGCCCTCCTTCTTCGGCTTGTCGAGGGCGTGGTCCCGCTCCACCTCCATCTCGTTGGCGAAGGTGAGGAGGTCGGGGACGGTCGGGAGGAACACGGAGGCGGTCTCGCCGCGCCGCCGGGACCGTACGAAACGGCCGACGGCCTGGGCGAAGAAGAGCGGCGTGGAGATGGTGGTGGCGTACACCCCGACCGCCAGCCGCGGGACGTCGACGCCCTCCGACACCATGCGTACGGCGACCATCCACCGGTCGTTGCTGCCGCTGAAGTCGTCGATCCGCTTCGAGGCCCCGGCGTCGTCGGACAGGACGAGGGTCGCCTTGCTGCCGGTGATCTCGCGGATCAGCTTGGCGTAGGCGCGCGCGGAGTCCTGGTCGGAGGCGATGACGAGGGCACCGGCGTCCGGGATGGCCTTGCGGACCTCGGTCAGCCGCTGGTCGGCGGCCCGCAGCACGCTCGGCATCCACTCACCGCGCGGGTCGAGCGCGGTGCGCCAGGCCTGGCTGATCGCGTCCTTGGTCATGGGCTCGCCGAGCCGGGCGGCGATCTCGTCCCCCGCCTTGGTGCGCCAGCGCATGTTGCCGCTGTAGGAGAGGAAGATGACGGGCCGCACGACGTGGTCGGCGAGCGCGTTGCCGTAGCCGTAGGTGTAGTCGGCGGCGGACCTGCGGATCCCGTCGTTCCCCTCCTCGTACGTCACGAAGGGGATCGGGTTGGTGTCGGACCGGAAGGGCGTACCGGTGAGCGCGAGCCGTCGGGTGGCCGGTTCGAAGGCCTCCAGGCAGGCCTCGCCCCAGGACTTGGAGTCACCGGCGTGGTGGATCTCGTCGAGGATGACGAGGGTCTTGCGCTGCTCGACGCGGTTGCGGTGCAGCATGGGCCGTACGCCGACGCCCGCGTAGGTGACGGCGACCCCGTGGTAGTCCTTGCCGAGCGGCCCCGCGCTGTACTCGGGGTCCAGCTTGATCCCTATCCGCGCCGCCGCCTCGGCCCACTGCTTCTTCAGGTGCTCGGTCGGTGCGACGACGGTCACCTGCTGCACGACGTGGTGGTGCAGCAGCCAGGAGGCGAGGGTGAGCGCGAAGGTCGTCTTGCCGGCGCCCGGGGTCGCGACCGCCAGGAAGTCACGCGGCTGCTCCTGGACGTACTTCTCCATCGCCCCTTGCTGCCAGGCACGCAGCTTGTTGGCGGTACCCCAGGGGGCGCGGCCGGGGAAGGCCGGGGAAAGGTGGTGGGAGGAGGCGGCGGTGGTAGTCACGGTCTCCGTCGGGGTCGAGCGGCTGGGCGTGTCCTCGGCTGTGTATGAAGACCGGGTCACCTTACCGGCGGCCCGCTCCTGTCAACGCGTGGACGGGGCCGGGGCGGGGGTGGGTGGGACCGAGGTCACAGTCACCGTGCGAAGCGCGGCAGACGGGCCGCGATCCGGGGCACGTCCAGGTGACCCTGGCACACGTCCAGCACGAACTGCTCGGCCTCGTCGACGTCGAAGTCCGCGTCCAGCGGGTGGCCGTTCATGTGCAGGAAGACCCAGGCCGCGTACCAGGAGATGCGCTTGTTCCCGTCGACGAGGGCATGGTTGCGGGCCAGGGATTCCATCAGGGCCGCGGCCTTCTGCCACACGTCCGGGTAGGCGTCCTGCCCGAACACGCTCGACCGGGGCCGGGCCAGCGCCGAGTCGACGAGCCCGTAATCGCGCACCTCGTCGGCCCCGAGCCGCTGCGCGAGGTCCAGCTGTTCGGGAAGCGTGAGGTAGTGCATCAGGCGAGCCTCCGGTTCAGCTCGGCACTGGCCTTCAGCACGTGCTCGGCTGCCTCGTCGAACAGCCGTGAGTGCTCGTTGACGGCCGCGATCACCGCGTCGTGGGCGAAAGCCTGCATGCTCCGCCCTTCCGCAGCGGCGCGCTCACGCAGGGCGTCGAGCTCTTCGTCCGTGAAACGCAGGTTCAGTCCAGCCATGGGCCGACGGTACTAGGTGGTACCAGTCGGTGGCACACCGGTTTTGGCATGCAGCCGCGTCGTCACCCACGCGCCCACCAACGCCACCCCCGCCATCGGCAGGAACACCACGGCGAACGCGGCCGGGTGGGAGCCCGACGTCTGTGTGGCCGTAGGGCTCACCGCGCCGCCGCCCAGCGCCGCGAAGGCCGCCCCGCCCGCCGCCAGCAGCACGACGTTGGCGAGCCCGTCGGAGATCTGGAGGGCGGCGGAGTTGCTGCCGGCGTCCTCCGGGGCGGACAACTGCAGCAGCAGGACGCTGGTGGAGGCGATCACCAGCCCCATCCCGAAGCAGCCGAAGCCCCACGCGACGGCGACGGTCCAGACCGGCACCGAGGGGATCAGCACACTCGGCGCGGCGGCGATCGCGGCAGCGACCAGCACCATCCCCGCGGTCATCAGCCGTTCCCGGTACGGCTCCACCCGCGCCCGGGACTGCACCCACGACCCCAGCGCCCAGGTCCCGCCGCCGGCCGCCAGGGAGAACCCGGCGAGCGTCGGCGACAGCCCCCGCTGGGTGACCAGCATCAACGGCACGAAGGACTCGGCGGCGACGAAGGACCCCGCGGCGACCCCGCGCAGCAGCACGACGGAGGGCAGCCCGCGCGCCGCGCGGTAGGTGCCGCGCGGCAGCAGCCCGAGCACGGCCGGCACGAGCAGCGCGGCGCCCGCGAGGCCGGGGAGCAGGGAGAGGAGCCGTAGATCCTGGGCGGCGTACTGGAGGAGCCCGGCGCCGAGGGAGATCCCGAGGGCGAGACGGATGCGCCGCCGGTCGAAGCCGCCGGGGGACTTGCCGTCCACGGGACCCGCGGCGCGTCGTCGTATCTGCGGAAGGGCCAGGCCCAGCGGGAAGACGACCAGCACGGGAATCCCGACGAACACCCACCGCCAGCCGAGATGTTCGGTCACCGCGCCGGCCGCGAGGGGCCCCACGACGGACGGCACGACCCACCCCGCCGCGAACGCGGCCATGATCGCGGGCCGCAACCGCTCGGGATAGGCCCGTCCGACGACGACGTAGAGCGCGACGATGACCAGCCCGCCGCCGAACCCCTGCACGGCCCGCCCGAGAATGAACAACCACATCGCCCCGGCGGTCCCGGACAGCAGCAGCCCGGCCCCGAACGCGGCGATCCCCGCGGTCAGCGCCCCGACCGGCCCCCGCCGATCGGCCCACTGCCCGCTGAGGACCATGCCGAAGAGGCTGGTGGTGAAGTACCCGGAGAACGCGAACGCGTACAGCCCGACCCCGTCCAACTCCCGCGCGGCAACGGGCATGGCGGTCCCCACGGCGGTCGCCTCGAACGCGATCAGCACGACGACGGACACGATCCCCACACTGAGCGCCCGGTAGGAACGCCCCAGCACCCCCTCCGCGCCCTCCCGACCGGCCGAAACTCCAGGATCATCATCAACACCGACACCACGCGGTTCCAGGGCTGCCATGCGAGCCAGCGTAAGGCCCGAACTCCGGTTTGACCCCTGTCAAAAGCCCACCTGGACCTCAGACGTTGGTCGTACGACCACGACGGCCGCCGCCCCGTTCATGAACGGCGTATGGCAGTCCCGTTGCAGCCCCCACGATCCCCTTGAGCCACCGCCACCCCCGCCATACGGTCATTCCACTGACCCGGCCGTGTGCCCGAGTGGTTCAGGGACTCGCCTGCAAAGCGAGTTACGCGGGTTCGATTCCCGCCACGGCCTCAAGTTGTCTGACCAGGTGAAACGCAAGGGCGGCATCCCAGCAGGGGTGTCGCCCTTGCCCGTTACTGCCAGCGTGGGCTCGTTGCGATGGTCCGTAGTTGGGCCGGGGTCAGGAGTGGGGTCGTTCGGGTTGCGGGGGCGTTCTGGGTCGGGGCCTGCCACTGCATGAGGGTCACGTAGAGGCCGTCGGGGCGCAGTACGTTCACCGTCTGGTGGCCGGGGGTCGTGCCGGGTGGGGACTGGCGGGACTGGATCAGGGTGCCGTCGGGCAGGGGGGTCGCGCCGGCGAAGACCTGCTTGCGGATCTCGGTCGTGGAGGTCTGGCGGGAGACGTGCACCTCGAGCAGTGACGTGCCGTGGCCGTCGTCCACCCACAGCTGCCCGGACTGCCCGCCGCCGGGCGGCGTCGAACGGGTCAGGCCGGTCGGCAGCAGCGCGCTCAGTGTGGCCAGGGCGCGGTTGGCGGGCAGCGTGCCGGTGAAGGTCGGTTTCGGTGTGGCCGGGGCGGTTGTGGCCGGGGCCGAGCTGCCGGGCGGCGCGGGGTCCGTCGCTCGTCCGTCGGACAGCAGGCCGGGGCCGAGCGTCGCGCCCAGCCCGACCAGCGCGAGTACCGCAGCCCCGCTCACGCCCAGCGCCGCGGCACGGCGGCGGCGCCTGCGCCGGCCGTTGCGGACGCCGGCCTGGACAAGTGACGGTGTGTCGGGCGGGGAGATGGTCAGGAGGGTGGTGCGGAGGGCTTCGGTGAAGTCTTCTTCGTGGGGCATGGCGGGTCACCGCGTTTCGGAGTCGGTGCGAAGGGCGAGGTGGGTGCCGCGGCACCGGGGTCAGGGGCTGACGAGCTCGGACGGGTCGTGGCCCAGAAGGTCCCGGATCCGGGCCAGCGCGCGCATGCTCTGGTTGCGTACCGCGCCCGGCCGGATCTGGAGAATCGCGGCGGTCTGCTCGACGCTGCGGTCCTCCCAGTAGCGCAGGAGCAGCACGGCCCGGTCCCGGGCGGAGAGCCGGCCGAGCGCGTCGAGCAAGGTGACCCGCAGCGTGGTGTCGTGCTCGGGGGCGGCACCGGAGTCCGGCAGGGTGTCGGTGGGCCGCTCGGAGCTGCTGCGCCGGCGGCGGTAGGACAGGTAGGTCCGTACGAGGACGGTGTGGGTGTACGCCGCCGGGTCGTCCACCTGCGCGATCCTGCGCCAGTTGGCATACACCCGGCCCAGTGTGTCCTGCACCAGATCCTCCGCGAGGTGTGCGTCACCGCTGGTGAGCACACACGCGGAGCGGAACAGAGGTGCGGTTCGCGCAGCGGCGAACGCCATGAATTCCTCTTCGTACCGGCGCTTCATCCGAGATCCTGTTCGTCGTCCACACTCTGAAGACGCTGTGGCGCCGGCGTTACGTCCCACCCTGAGAAGCAGGAATCCGTCGGCGCCCTACGCTTGCGGTCGGCAGTGGTGCGAGCGAGGAGGCCGGACGTGTCGGAGACCGTGGCGGGGCAGCCCTATCCCGATGGCTTCAGGGAGGGCGAGATGCCCGCTCCGCACCCGCTGCTCGGGCCGGTGCTCGGGTTTCTGGGCCTGTGGCGGGGGCGGGGGCAGGGTGGGTATCCGACGCTCGACGGCGACTTCACGTACGCGCAGGAGGTCAGCTTCAGTCACGACGGGCGGCCCTTCCTCCGCTACGAGGCCCGTGCCTGGCTGCTCGACGGGAACGGGGCGCCGCTGCGTCCGGCGGCCCGGGAGAGCGGATGGTGGCGGCTCCAGGCCGACGGGCGGGTGGAGGCGCTGATCACCCAGCCCACCGGCATCACCGAGATCCTGACCGGACAGGCGGGAGAGGGCGCCGTGGATCTCGAGACGCACACGGTGGCCCTCACCCCCACCGCCAAGGACGTGACCGCGACCCGCCGCCGATACACCCTGGCCGGCCCCGACACCGACCCCGACACCGTCTCCGGCGCCGACACCTTCACGTTCGTCCACGACCTCGCCGCGGTCGGGCAGCCCTTGCAGCACCACCTCACCGCCACCCTGCGGCGCGAGGCCGGTCAGAGCACCCCGCCCGCCTCGTCCTGGAACAGTTCCGTCCAGTAGTGCCAGTCCTCGTCCGTCGTCGTGCCCGTCGGGTCGATGGTGGACAGGGCCCGGATCATCGTCTTGGCGACCTGGGCGTAGAGGGTGTTGGTCAGTTCGTGGGCGAGGGACTCGTCTATCCGGCGTTCGCGGTGCAGGAGCCAGAGGGTGAAGGCGAGCGTGGAGATGTCGGTGTTCAGGGGGTGCAGGGTCGCTTCGCGCTCGCTCCAGTTCAGGACCGCGCCCGTCTCCCCGTCGACCACCAGGGTGTTGTCCTCGATGAGGTGACCGAGGACGATCAGGTGATCCGCCCTGGGCGGGAGGGCGACCAGCCGGTCGGCCTGGTGCTCCGCCAGGGTCGGCAGCGGGGCGTCCGGGTCGGTGTGGAAGAGGACGCCGTCCTCGGGCAGGCCCGTCTCCGCGAGGAAACGGCGGGTCGGGGCGTGCGTGAGCGTGGACGGGAAGTCGATGTCCTCGAAGCGGGCGACCATGTTCCGGCCGAACTCGTGGTCCAAAAGGCGCGGCGGGAGGTCGAGCGCCAGACCGGAGTCCGTGCCCGGGCCGGCCACCAGGGCCAGGGGGCGGATCAGGGCCGCGATCTTCCAGAACGTCGGCACGTCACCGCCCGTGCCCTCCTCGAACACCGTCAGCAGCTGGCGCGTCGCCTCCTCCACCGCCGTAGGACCGAAGCGGCCGGCGTAGGAGGCGAACTGGCCGCGTACCTCGGTCAGTTCGTCCGTCGCCGTCGCGAAGCGGACCAGGGTGGGCAGGGAAGGGGCCAGCGGGGTGCGGCCCATCAGGTCGGGGCGGGCGTGGAAGAACGCCGTCGTCGAGACCTCGCCGGTCGCTCCGTCCAGCAGGACCGACTCGCGCTCCCTGCCGTACAGGTCCGTGAGTCCGCCTATCACCAGCTGGTCGCGCAGCTCCTCGCTGAGCCGGCCGCCCGGGTCGGACGTCGAGTCCGCCACGGTCCGCAGGCCCTGGCGGCGCAGCTCCTCGAAGCTGAACAGGTCGCTGTTCCCGGGTAGTCCGGGCCCGCTGAGCCAGCTGCGGGTCGAGGCATGCGTGATGTACGGACGCAGTTCGTCCTCGGTCAGTCTGATCGCCGCTACGGCGGCGTCGGTCGTGCTCATGGTTCCCCCGTGTGCTTCGTACGCAGTCCCCCGGCTGGGCACAGCACGGCGACCCGGTCGGGCCCGGCGCGCGTCCCCCACTGCCCAGAACACTACGCGCCACCACTGACAACGCCCCCGTATCAAGGAGACGTCACAGCACCCTCGCGCGTTCCCGGCCCGCGAGAATCGCCTCCACCGTCTCGGTGGGGGTCTGTCCGGAGGTGTCCAGCCACAGGCCGATCGGCGGCGTCGCCGCCCGCAGTGCCTCGTCCAGCGCGGGGACCGTCCAGGCCGCGCCGTCGTAGCCCGTCTTCGCCCGGGCCGCCTCCCGGGCGGCCACCGTTCCCGCGTCCGGCGCCAGGACGACGACGTACAGCGGGCGGGTCCTGACCAGTCGGACGTACCCGGTCAGTTCCTCGCCCAGCACCACGTCCTGGACCACGGCCGTGAACCCGGCCCCGGCGTACGCGTCCGCCGTGGCGGCCGACAGCCGGTAGCGCAGGCGGAGTTGGGAGAGTGCCTCGTCGGAGGCCCCGGGGGTGTACTCCTCGCGCCCGGACACGATCATCCGCCGGAACACGTCCCCGCGCACATGCGCCGCCCGCGGCAACCGCTCCGCCGGCGCCTGCGCGACCGTCGACTTCCCTGCCGCCATCACGCCCGTGACGAGCACGACGCCGTTCACCCGAGCTCCCCCGCCGCCCCGGGCAACTCCCGGCTCACCCGAAACGGACGCCGCCCACCACGACCCCCACGGCCGCAGCACTCACCGCTCCGTCACCACCGCCGCCTGCGGCCGGATCGGCAGCCGGTTCACCGGACGCCCCGTCGCGGCCCGTACGGCGGAGGCGATCGCCGCCGGGGAGGTGACCACCGGTACCGCGCTGGCCGCCTTCGCGCCGAACGGGGCGACCACGTCCCGCTCCTCGACGAGCTTGACGATCCGGATGTCGGGCGCGTCCAGGGCCGTCGGCAGCGCGTACCCGGTGAGGTCCGGGTGCCGGATCAGTCCGCGCGCGCTGCGCAGGTTCTCCGTGAGCGCTATCCCGACGCCCTGCGTGACGCCCGCCTCGATACGGGCCTCCAGCTGGGCGGGGTTGAGGATCCGGCCGACGTCCTGGGCGAGCGCCAGCTCGACCACGCGCACCGAGCCGAGCTCGATGTCGACGTCGACGACCGCGCGGATCGCGCAGAACGCCATGCCGACGAAGGCGTCACCCTGGCCGGCCTCGTTCAACGGCTCCGTGGGGTGCGGACGGCACTGCGCCGTGGCCCACAGCTCCTTGCCGTCCATGGCCTCGGTGACGGTCGTGGACAGGACGCCGTCGTACGAGGTGATCTTGCCGTCGGTGATCTGGAGCAGCTCGGTGGACATGCCGAACTTGTGCGCCAGGGGCTGGAGCAGCTGGGTGCGGACCATCTTGGCCGCGCGTTCCACCGCGCCGCCGGAGACCCAGGTGTGGCGGCCACGCGCGCCCGCGCCCGCGGGAGGCTGGTCGGTGTCGACGGGGGCCACGTGCACCTCGTCGATGCCGAGGGTCTCCTGGACGATCTGCCGGGCCAGCGTGGTGAAGCCCTGACCGGTCTCCACGGCCGCGCAGAGCACCGTCGCGACGCCGTCCTGGACCCGTACGGTCGCCGTGGACACCTCGTCCGCGCCCTCCGCGCCGAGCATGTGCACCATGCCGAGCCCGTAGCCGACGCCCCTGCGGATCGCGCCCGGTTCGCCCGCGCCCTCGGGGCCGCCGGGCAGCAGCCACTCGTCCTCGGGGGTGTCCTTGGGCAGCGCGGGCAGCGGGAAGTCCCGTACGGCCTGGAGCAGTTCGGCGACCGGGGCCGGGCAGGTGACCGTCTGGCCCGTCGGGAGCACGTCCCCCGTCGCCAGTACGTTCCGCAGGCGCAGTTCCGCCGGGTCGACGCCCAGCTTCTTGGCCAGCTTGTCCATCTGCGCCTCGTAGGCGGCGCAGACCTGCATCGCGCCCTCGCCGCGGACATGGCCGGAGGGCGGGTTGTTGGTGCGTACGGCCCAGCCCTCGATGAAGGCGTTCGGGACGACGTACGGCCCGCAGGCGAAGCCCACGGCGGCGGCCAGGGCCTCCGAGGAGGTGTCGGCGTAGGCGCCCGAGTCGAGCAGGATCTGCGCCTCGACCTTGACCAGCTTGCCGTCCGCGTCGGCATGGTGGCGGTATCTCAGGAGCGTGGGATGACGGTGCACGTGGCCCAGGAAGGACTCCTCGCGCGTGGCCGTCAGTTTCACCGGGCAGCCCGTCTTGAGGGCGAGCAGGCCGAGCGGGAGCTGGAAGCCCTGGTCCTCGCGGTCGGCGGTGGCGCCGGGGACACCGGTGACGACGACCTTGACGCGTTCGGGCTCCAGGCCGTAGCAGGCGGCGGCGGTGTCGCGGTCGGTGTGCGGGTCGGTGGAGGCGAGGTACAGCTCCACGCCGCCGTCGGGGCGGGGCACGGCGAGGCCGGCCTCGGCGCCGATGGGCGCGGGGTCCTGGCGGCCGATGCGGTACTGGCCCTCGACGACGATCTCGCCGGTCACGGAGGGGTCGCCGTGCTGGAGCGGGATGTGGCGGACCAGGTTGCCGTCGGGGTGCAGCGGCTCGGCCTCGAAGGCCAGCTCCGGGTCGGTGACCGGGTCCAGGACCTCGTACTCGACGATGACGGCGGCCGCGGCCATCCGCGCGGTGTCGGGGTGGTCGGCGGCGACGGCCGCGATGGGCTCGCCGTGGTGGCGTACGACCTCGGAGGCGAACACCGGGCGGTCGGCTCTGCCGCGGCCGTGCACGGGGCTGCCGGGGACGTCCTCGTGGGTGACGACCGCGCGGACTCCTGGCATCTCACGCGCGTGTGAGGTGTCGATGGACACGATGCGCGCGTGCGCGTGCGGGGAGCGCAGGACGGCGGCCCACAGCAGGCCCTCGGCCCACAGGTCGGCCGCGTACGGGAAGGTGCCCTCGGTCTTCGCGCGCGCGTCGGCGGGCGGCAGGGAGACGCCGAGGCCGTGCGGAATCGGCTCGGGGGCGGGTGCTGCCTCCGCGGCGGTGGTCGCGGTGGCGGCTTCGTTGGTCACGCCTGGCCTCCGTCCTGTCCCTGTCCGTACGCCTGCTCATGCGGTCCTGAGGTGCCCGGGAATCCCGGCGAGTCGAACGCCGACTGGTGGACGCCGCCGGCCCCGGGGCCCGCCTGGTGCGGAATACGTGCCTCGTCGCCGTCCGTCTCAGCGTCGGCCGCCGCGTGGGCCTCGCGCTCGGCGACGACTTCCTTGACGGCGTCGACGACACCCCGGTAGCCGGAGCAGCGGCAGAGGTTGCCGCACAGCGCCTGGCGGGTCTCCAGCTCGGTGGGGGCGGGGTTGCCCTCCAGCAGGTCGTGCACGGTCATCGCCATGCCCGGCAC
Organism: Streptomyces sp. LS-MS-L19; assembly: GCF_058382285.1. Classification (NCBI taxonomy): domain Bacteria; kingdom Bacillati; phylum Actinomycetota; class Actinomycetes; order Kitasatosporales; family Streptomycetaceae; genus Streptomyces; species Streptomyces sp. LS-MS-L19. The sequence goes on from NZ_JBYCLL010000001.1 coordinate 3,816,746, forward strand.
GCAGAAGCCGCACTGCACGGCGCCGCACCGGGCGAGCGCCCGCTGCACGTCCGAGGGGCGGCCGTCCTCGGCGAGTCCCTCGACGGTACGGACCTCGCTGCCGGCGGCGGTCACGGCGGGCACCAGGCAGGAGGCCACGAGCCGCCCGTCGACCTGGACGTTGCAGGCCCCGCACTCGCCCTGCGAGCAGCCGTCCTTGGCGCCGGCGAGCCCGAGCCGCTCGCGCAGCACGTAGAGCAGCGACTCACCGATCCAGGCGTCGGTGACGGGCCGGTCGACGCCGTTGACGCGCAGGACGTAGGCGGCGAGGGGGTGTTCCTCGCCGGGGGCCGCGGGGGCCTGGTCGTCGGGGCGCTCGTCGGAGTCGCCCGCGTGCTCCTCGGCGGTGTCCGGTCCCGGCTCGTCGTCGCCGTCGGCGGCGGTGTGCTCAGCGCCGGGCTCGTCGGGGCCGTCAGCGGCTTCTACGGCCCCTTGGGCGCCCTCGGAGGCTCCGGGGCCCCCGGAGGTGCCTCCGGCGCCGGGAGTGGGCTCTGAGGCGGGCGCGGAGGGGCTGTCCTCGTAGGGCTCGGCGGAGCCGTCGTGGGGCACGGTGAGGCCGTGGCCGTCGGTGTCGCCGTGCGGCCGTGCGGGGTCGTGGGCCGCCACGCCGGGCTCGGCGTGCGGGTGCCCGGTGTGCGCGGCGGACGGCACTGGCGGGTCACCGGCCGGGTCGTCGTGGCGGTCGTCGGCCCCTCCGACTCCGTCACCGGCGGGCACATGCGCGTGGCCGTCGCCGGGCACGTGCGCGTGACCGTCCTCCGGCCCGCCACCGTGACCGCCCTCGAACCCCTCACGACGGCCGTCCTCGAAGCCGTCACCGCGACCGCCGTCGAAGCCGTCACCGCGACCGTCCTCGAAGCCGCCCCGGTGGCCGCCGTCGAAGCCTTCGCCGCGCCCCTCCCCGAAGTCCCCGCGCCCGTCCTCGAAGCCTCCGCGTTCGCTCTCGAAGCCACCGTGTCCGTCGCCGTGCGGCACGTGCGTGTGCCCGGTGTCGCCGGGTTCGCCGTGCTCGGGGCCCGCTCCCGCGCCGCCCTGGCCCTGGTCCCCCCACGGCTGCGCCGGCTGGGTCGCCCAGGGCGCGGCCGCGCCGCCCGGCAGGGTGGCCGGCGGGGTGCCGCCCCACTGCTCGACCAGGGACGACGTGGTGAACTCGCCCGATTCGTCCGGGAGGTCGCCGCCCGCGACGGGGATCGACCACTGGCCGGTGACGTCGTGGCCGGGGGCGGGTGCCGCCGCGGTGTCCTCGACGTTCCACTGCTGGGTGCTCGCGGGGTTGTACGTGAACTGTCCGGTCTGGCCCGGCGGCACGGCGTTGGCGTCCGGCCAGCCGGAGCCCTCGGCCGGCGCGCCCCACGCGCCCGGGTCGGTCCCGTCGCCCTGGCCCGGAGCGGCCGTTATCCGCGGCGGCACATAGCCGTGACCGGGCGCCGCGAGCGGACTGTCGGCGGAGGCCAGAAGGGCGTCGATGCCCCCTTCGGGCAGCTTGACGAAGGCGGTCGCGCCGTCGTCGTAGTCGCCCTGAGGGAGCGGGTCCCAGCGGCCCGCGGACCGGGGCGTGCCCTCTCCGTGCTGGTCGTCGGTCACGACAGTGCCCTCCCCAGTGCTCGTCGGGCCAGCGCGGCGACGGTGCGCCGCAGGTGCAGAACGGCGGGCGGATGCTGCGGTACGGAGCCGTCCGGGGCCGGCGCCGGGTCGGGGATGCAGGCCGCGGCGACGTACTCGCCGAAGGCCTCCAGCGCCTCCGGGACGAGCGCGCGGTTGTTGTCCCAGTCGATGAGCCGGGCCACCCACTGCTCGGCGTCCAGGGGCCGCAGCGGCATCGGCGCTATGGCACCGACGGCGCACCTGACCCCGCGCCGGGCCGGGTCCAGGACCAGCGCGACGGAGGCCATCGCGCGGCCCGGTCCGGTACGCCCCGTGACCTTGAGGAAGACCTGCGGGGCGTGCAGCAGGGGCACGCGCACGAAGCCGATGAGCTCTCCGGCGCGCAGCATCTCCATGCCGGCCAGCAGGTGCGAGACCGGCATCTCGCGGCGGGCGCCGTCCGGGCCCGCGATGATCAGGGTCGCCTCCAGGGCGGCGAGCACGGGCAGTGCGTCGCCCGTCGGGGCCGCGGAGGCGATGTTGCCGCCCAGGGTGCCCGCGTTGCGGATCTGCGGCGGGCCCGCGGCGCGCGCGGCGGCGGCGAGGGCCGGGATGAGGGCGGCGAAGTCGGGGCGGCCCATGCGCGCGTGCGTGAGTCCGGCGCCGAGCAGGGCGTGCCCGTCCTGGTACTGCCAGCCGCGGATCTCGCTGATCCGGCCGAGGCCGACGAGGGCGGCGGGCCGGAGCTGTCCGGAGTTGACGGCGGCCATCAGGTCGGTGCCGCCCGCGACGGGCACGGCGGCGGGCATGGCCGTGAGGGCCGCCACCGCCTCGTCCAGCGTCGTGGGCAGCGTGACGGACTGCGCCGCCTGCGGTGCGTGCGTGGTCAAACCGGCTGCCCCTTCCCGCTGCCCCACCTGGTCCTGCCCCGTTGCTGCCGTACGGTACGTGCTGACAGGGCGGACGTGGCAACTCTGGCACATCTTCGCAACACCCGAAGACAGGGGTCCGCTAGGAGGCGTTCGGCGGCATTCGCCCACCCCATCAGGGAGATGGTCCGTTTTCGTCCGGCATCACCGGCACGCACCGATTGACACTCTTCGGTGACGCTTGAGGTCTTTTTTCCCCTACCTGTTCGGGGGCGCCCCCTCGATGGGCCGGCCGGGCACCCCGGGCCGTTTCTGCCACGGCAGCGGGCCCGTCGGCGGCCGGTAGCCGACGCCCAGGGCGTCAAGTCGCTCGTAGTGGGCGGCCATCCGCCGCTCGAAGTCCGCGAAGTCCCGTTCCGCCGGGGCGGGCAGGCCGCTCCAGGCCACCTCGGCGAAGGCCGCGAGCCGCGGGAACGCCTGGTAGTCCACGCGCGCGTGGTCCTCCATCACCTCGGTCCACAGATTGGCCTGCGTACCGAGCACGTGCGCGGCCTCGGCAGAGGTCAGGTGCGGTGGAACGGGTTCGAACCGGTACACGTCCTCCAGGGTGCGGACGTAGGCGATCGGCACCGGCTCGTCCTCGCCGGCGTCCTGGCGGTAGTCCAGGTACACGTGCTGCTCGGGGCACATGACGACGTCGTGGCCGGCGCGTGCGGCCGCGATCCCGCCCTGGTAACCGCGCCAGGACGAGACGGCGGCTCCCGGAGCGAGTCCGCCCTCCAGGATCTCGTCCCAGCCGATGAGCCTGCGCCCGCGCGCGGTCAGCCACTTGTCGAAGTGTCCGATGAACCAGGACTGCAACTCGTCCTCGTCCGCGAGGCCGAGTTCCCCGATCCGGGCCTGGACCGAAGGCGACTCCCGCCACTGCTCCTTGGCGCATTCGTCGCCGCCGATGTGAATGAACTCGGAGGGGAACAGCTCCAGCAGTTCCTCGAACACGCCCTCGTAGAAGCGAAGGGTGTTGTCAGTGGGGGCGAGTACGTTCAGGGAGATGCCCCAGTTGTCCCAGACCGACAGGGAGGACGTGTCGATGACATCGGTGTTGCCCAGTTCCGGGTATGCGGCGATGGCCGCCTGCGAGTGTCCCGGTACGTCGATTTCGGGGACGACGGTGATATGCCGTTCGGCCGCGTAGGCGACGATCTCGCGGATGTCGTCCTGGGTGTAGAAGCCACCGTGCGGCTTCTCCTCCCACAGCGGTGAGGCCCGGTGGCCGAATTTGGTCCGCGCCCGCCATGAGCCCACCTCGGTGAGCCGGGGGTGCCTCTTGATCTCGACGCGCCAGCCCTGGTCGTCCGTCAAGTGGAAGTGGAACACGTTGAGTTTGTGCGCGGCCATCAGATCGAGGTAGCGCAGGACCCCGTCCTTGGGCATGAAGTGCCGGGCCACGTCGAGCATCAGGCCGCGCCAGCGGAACCGTGGGGAGTCCTCGACGAACGTGCCGGGAAGCTGCCATCGCCGGCCGGGGTCGACGGGCGCCCGCCGGAACGCCTCGGGGCCGAGCAGCTGACGCAGCGTCTGGGCGCCCCAGAACACCCCGGCCGGCCCACCGCCGTGGATGGTGATGTCGTCCCCGTTGACGTAGAGCTTGTAGCCCTCCGGACCGAGATGGCCCGCGTCCTCGGGGCTGACCCGCAGCCGGATGGTCTCGCCGTCGTCCCCCGCGCCGGGGGCCAGGGCCAGCCCGGTGACGGCACCGAGCGTGCCGCGCAGCCACCGCGCGGTCGCCTCGGTGCCGGGCCCGGCGTCGAGCACCGTGCTCTCGTCGAGCACGAACCCGCCCACCGTCGGATGCCGCTGGACACCGGGCACCGGAATCAGTGAAGTCACGTCAGTCCTTTACCGCTCCGCCCAGCCCCGAGACCAGGCGTCGCTGTACGAGTACGAAGAACACCAGCACCGGAATGGTCATGACCGTGGACGCGGCCATGACCCCGCCCCAGTCCGGCTCGTCCGGCTTGTAGAAGACCAGCAGGGCCATCGGCAGCGTCGACTGCGAAGTGTCGCTGATGATGAACGACTTGGCGAAGAGGAAATCGTTCCAGGCCGAGATGAAGGAGAACACACTCGTGGCCACCAGGCCGGGCAGGACGAGCGGGAACAGAATCTGCCACAGGAATCGCGCGCGGCTCGCCCCGTCGATGTACGCGGCTTCTTCCAGGGCTTCCGGTACGGCCTTCACGAACCCCCTCAGCATCCAGATCGCGAAGGGCAGCGAGAAGGCGATGTGGGGCAGGATCAGCGACCCCAGGGTGTTCAGCAGACCGAAGTCCCGCATCTGGAAGAACAAGGGGATGGTGAGGGCCTCCACGGGCACCGTCTGGGCCACCAGAAACATGATCAGCAAGGTGGTCCGGAAGCGGAAGCGGAATCGCGTGACGGCGGTCGCCGCGAGAAACGCGATCAGCGCCGAGATGATCACGACACTGCACGCGACGACAAGGCTGTTGACGAAATACCGACCGAAATCCTGCTGCCCGAACACGCGCCGGAAGGAATCCAGCGAGGGCGCGAGCGTCCAGGGCCGGGGCTCGGTCGACTCGATCTCCCCGGCCGGTTTGAAGGCGCCGAGGACCATCCAGTAGAGGGGGAAGGCGACGACGACCGCGATGAGCAGCGTCGCGGCCTCGGCGGCGGTGCGCCAGGGGCGCCGTAGGAGATTCAGCCGTGGCGCGTTCGGTCGTGGAAGATTCACAGGTCCTCCCCCTGCCGGCGCAGCAGTCGCAGGTACACCAGCGTCACCGCGAGCAGGATCAGCAGCATCACGACCCCGATCGCCGAACCGAGGCTGTACTGCGAGGAGGCGAACGCCTGCTGGTAGGCGTAGACGTTGAGGACGAGGTTCTGGCCCGCGATGCCGCCGCCGTTGGTCATGACGTAGATCTGGGTGAAGACCTTGAAGTCCCAGATCACCGACTGGATGGTGACGACGGTCAGGATCGGCCGGAGCATCGGCGCGAGCACCGAGCGCCAGATCCGCCACTGCGAGGCGCCGTCCAGCGCGGCGGCCTCCAGCACCTCGGACGGGACGGCGCGGATACCGGCGTAGACCGTGACCATGACGAACGGGAAGGAGCACCAGACGACTTCGAGCAGGACGAGGAAGAACGCGCTGAGCCGGCCGTACGTCCACGAGTGGTCGCCGAGGCCGAACAGGCGGTTGACCGGGCCGAAGTCGGGGTCGAAGAGGAACAGCCAGACCGTCGACCCGGTCACCGCGGGTGTCGCCCACGCGCCGAGCGCGGCCAGCATGAGCGCCAGCCGCGGCACGGCACGCACGCGCGTGAGCAGCACGGCGAGCGCGCAGCCGACCGCGAGTGTGGAGACGACACAGGCGGCCGCGAACAGCACGGTGGCCAGCAGCACCCGCCAGAACTCGGGGTCGGAGAACAGTGCGGAGTAGTTCGAGAACCCCTCGAAAGTGGTGGCCTCGCCGCCGCTGACCTGGGCCTGGGTGTACTGGAAGAAGGAGATCAGGCCCAGCTGGTAGATCGGGTAGACGAGCAGTCCGGCGAGGACGACGAGGGCGGGCGCGAGATAGAGCCAGGGGGTCCAGGTGGTGCGGTGGGTCACCGAGGTCACCCGACGGACCCGAACGCGGCGTCCATCTTCTTGGCCGCTTCCCCGGAGGCCGCGGCCACGCTCTTCCTGCCGCTGATGACCTCCTGGAACATCGTCGGCAGCACCAGCGAGGAGTCGATCTGCGACCAGCCGGGCGAGGCGGGCACGAACTTCGTCCCGGCCGCGAGGGTCCGCGCGAACGGCTTCACGTACGGATGCTCCGTGGCGACCCGGTCCCGGACGTTCCCGAAGGTCGGCAGGAAGCCCATCGCGTCGAACATCGACGCCTGGGTCTTCTTCGAGGTGAGCTGCTCCATCAGCTGGACGGCCAGCGTCCGGTGCGAAGTGCTCTTCAGTACGCCGATGTTGTTGCCGCCGGCGAACGCGGGAGCGATCGACCCGGCCGAGACCCCCGGCAGCGGCACCACCGCGTACTTGCCCTTGACCTTCCCGGCCTCCACCGCGGTATGGCTGAAGTCGCCGCCGATCGCCATGCCGGCCTTGCCCGCCGCGAACGCGGTGATGGTGTCGTTGCCGCCCATGCCGGCGCACTTGGCGGCGGGGCAGTTGTCGTCGGTGAAGAGCGAGGTGTACTCCTTGATGCCCTTCTGGGCGTCGGCGCCGGAGATCGCCGAGGCGTACGACCCGCCCTTGCCGGTGGCGAGTTCGCCGCCGTTGGCCCAGAGGAAGGGCATCGCGCCGTAGGTGTAGGCGCCGCCGACGACGAGGCCGTACAACTCGGGTTTCGCGGCGCGGATCTTGCGGGCGGTGGTGGCCAACTCGGCCATGGTCTTGGGCACTTCGAGGCCGAGTTCCCTGAAGACGTCGGTCCGGTAGTACAGGGCGCGGACGCCGACGTAGAAGGGCGAGCCGTACACCTTGCCGTCCACGGTGACCGAGGTCCGCGCGGTGGGGTCGGTGTCCTTGGACTCGCTCCAGTCGCCGAACTCCTCGGTGACGTCGAGGAGTCCGCCGTCCTTCACGTAGCCGGCGGTGTCGGTGTTGCCGTACTCCATCACGTCGGGTGCGGAGGACGGGTCGTTGAAGGCGGCCTTGACGCGCTGGGCGCGGGTCTCGACCGGGATGTACTCGACGTCGACCTCGGTGTCCTTGTGGGCCTTCTCGAAGGCGGTGACGACGGAGTCGACGACCCTCTCCTTCGGCTTGTTGCCGACCTCCTGGAAGAGCCAGACGCGCAGGGTGCCGGTCTTCTCGTCCTTGTCGGAGGAGGAGTTGGAGGAGGTCTGGGGGGCGCAGGCGGTGACGACCAGGGCGGCGAGGAGCAGGGAGGGGAGGTGGGGGGAGAGCTTCATGGAGTGATCCTCCGGACGCGTTGCAACATATGCAATGACGGTTTCGCTCAACGCAACGGAGGTTATGGCTTGCATGAACACGCCCACAAGAGGTCTCAACCAATCCGTGACACGCGAAAGGCCCCTGGGGCGCACACAGCGCACCCCAGGGGCCTCGCGAAGCTCAGCGGGACAGCGGTCCTACTTGTCGCCGCCCTCGTCGTCCCCGGAACCCATGGACTCGTAGATCTCCTTGCACATGGGGCACACGGGGTACTTCTTGGGATCGCGGCCGGGTACCCACACCTTGCCGCACAGCGCCACGACGGGAGTCCCGTCGAGGGCGCTCGCCATGATCTTGTCCTTCTGGACGTAGTGGGCGAAGCGCTCGTGGTCGCCGTCGCCGTGGGAAGTCTGCGGCGTGGGCTCGACGAGGGTCCCCGTACCAGTCCCGCGCTCGGGCTCGAGAGTGCTCATACGGCCAAGGGTAATCAACCGCCGGGAACTCTGGGTCCCTGGCTTGCACAACGGGCACCACTGGCAGTGATGCTGCGTTTGCGTCCAGTCCCACTCCGCTGGCGCGGCAGTGAAACAGGGGCCGTTGACAGGGCCCCGCATCGCCACAACTCCCACGCGCGAGCACGGATGTTGCGGGAGCTGTTCCGGTCCGCGTGATCAACGAATCCGCAGGACCGGCATGCGAACCAGGCCTGCGAGACCCGGTTCGCCCTGTCACAGTGCCCGCACTCGGCACAGGCCCGCGAGGTGTACGCCGGATCCACGTACACCACCGGCACCCCCGCCCGGCGGGCCTTGTACGCGATGAACTGCCCCAGCTGGGCAAAGGCCCAGCTGGAGTGGGTGGCCCGTTGGGGCTTTCGAAGCCGTACCCGCTCGCGGATGCCTGTCAGGTCTTCCAGGGCGATCCCACGACCGGTGCGTTCAGCCTCGGCCACCACATGCTTCGCGATCTTGTGATTGATGTCCTTCGCCCGCCGCAGTTCCTTGCGCCTGCGCTTCTTCAGGCGGCGCTTGGCGGACGGGGTGGTCTTCTTTTGCAGTGTGGTCCGCAGCTTCCGCTCCCGGACCCGGATGCGGTTGAGCTGCCGTCCGGCCATGATCTCGCCGTCGGAGGTGGTGGCGATGTTCACGATCCCCAGATCGACACCGAGAAAGTCTGCGGGTTCGGTGTTCGGCGGGGCCTCGGGCACCTCACAGGTCGCCAGTAGAAACCACAAACCGTCCCGGCACACCAGATCGGACTCGCCCTTGCGGTACCTGGCCAGCGTGGTCAGCTGTTCCGGTGAGGCAGTGAATTCCACGTCCTTCATCCGCCCGCCGTCGTCCAGATCGAGATGCGGCGCCCAGCAATCTGCCAGGACAGCATCCGGTCGTCGTAGGGCTGCGCACCATCCACACGGAAGACAATCGGCTTCTCGATCACCCTACGGTGGCGTTGTGAGCCCGGCCTGCCCAGATTCCCGGCCTTCAGGTTCGCCCGCAGGGCTGCGTACGCGTCACACGTCTTCTTCACCACATGCTGGGCCGCCTGCGCGCCCAGCCCCCATGTCGTCCTCACTTCGGCGTAGGTGAGCCTGCGCAGGGCGAAGTTGTTCTTCGCGTCCTTCTCGAAAGCCACCTCACTGACCCACGTGGCCGCCTCGTTGCAGGCGCGCAGGGTCCTCGCGAGCGCTGCCGCCTGGTCCAACGACGGCAAGAGCCTCACCTGCACGACCAGCTTCATGGGCGCGACGCTACGGCCCAGAACCAGGCGCCACATTCGAACTCGGTTTCAGTCGCTCGAAAGAGCGATCCACCCTCGTGGATGTCCTCGGCCGGGGTCAGTTGAGCGAAGGGTCGTCCGGGTAGGTGGCCACCATCGCGAGCTCGTTGCGCTGGCGGCGCAGGACCTCGCGCCAGAGTCTTTCCGGGGACGGGGAGGAGACGTCGCCGGGTTCCGACTCGACGACGTACCAGGCGCCCTCCACCAGCTCGTCCTCCAGCTGACCGGGGCCCCAGCCGGCGTACCCGGCGAAGATGCGCAGGCTGCCGAGGGCCGAGGCGAGCAGCTCGGGCGGGGCCTCCAGGTCGACCAGTCCGATCGCGCCGTGCACTCTGCGCCAGCCCAGCGGGGCACCGTCGACAGCTCCGCCGCCGGGAATGACGGCGACCCCCAGGGCCGAGTCGAGGGAGACCGGGCCGCCCTGGAAGACCACACCGGGCTCGCCCGCGAGGTCGGCCCAGCCCTCCAGGATGTCCCCGACGTCCACCGGGGTGGGCCGGTTGAGGACGACGCCGAGCGAGCCCTCCTCGTCGTGGTCGAGAAGGAGCACCACCGCGCGGTCGAAGTTCGGGTCCGCCAGGGCGGGCGTTGCCACGAGCAACCGCCCTGTGAGCGAGGACACCTCGGTCATGCCAGACATGATCCCGCATCTTCCCTTCGCGTGGGGAGGCAATGCCTGTCCGGGAGTGGATGCAGCTCAGAGCGCAACGATGCGCCGGAAGCGCACGCCAGGCGCCCGTGACCCCATGTGCCCGACACCTAGCGGTTCGTGTTGTGACAGAGCTATGACGTGACTGGGCGGCACTTGGGCTTACAGAAGGGGGGTGGGCGGCGATTACCCTTTCCCTTCTGGCCCCTGCCCGACTCATCGGAACGCGAGATACATGACCGTCAACGGCTCTGACGACGTACTGCTTGTCCACGGCGGAACCCCGCTGGAGGGCGAGATCCGTGTCCGCGGTGCGAAGAACCTCGTACCGAAGGCCATGGTCGCCGCCCTGCTGGGCAGCGAGCCGAGTCGACTGCGCAACGTTCCGGACATCCGTGACGTGCGGGTCGTACGCGGACTGCTGCAACTGCACGGCGTGACGGTCCGTCCGGGTGAGGAACCGGGCGAGCTGGTGATGGACCCGACGCACGTGGAGAGCGCGAACGTCGCTGACATCGATGCCCACGCGGGTTCCAGCCGGATCCCGATCCTGCTGTGCGGCCCGCTGCTGCACCGGCTCGGGCACGCCTTCATCCCCGGCCTCGGCGGCTGCGACATCGGCGGTCGGCCCATCGACTTCCACTTCGAGGTGCTGCGGCAGTTCGGCGCGACGATCGAGAAGCGTGCCGACGGGCAGTTCCTGGAGGCGCCCCGGCGGCTGCGCGGCACGAAGATCCGGCTGCCGTACCCGTCGGTGGGCGCGACCGAGCAGGTGCTGCTGACGGCGGTGCTCGCCGAGGGTGTCACCGAGCTCTCCAACGCGGCGGTGGAGCCGGAGATCGAGGACCTCATCTGCGTGCTGCAGAAGATGGGCGCGATCATCGCGATGGACACCGACCGGACCATCCGCATCACGGGTGTGGACCGGCTCGGCGGCTACAACCACCGTGCGCTGCCGGACCGTCTGGAGGCCGCCTCCTGGGCGTCCGCGGCGCTGGCGACCGAGGGCAACATCTACGTCCGCGGCGCCCAGCAGCGCTCGATGATGACGTTCCTGAACACCTACCGGAAGGTGGGCGGTGCCTTCGAGATCGACGACGAGGGCATCCGTTTCTGGCACCCCGGTGGCCAGTTGAAGTCCATCGCGCTCGAAACCGACGTGCACCCGGGCTTCCAGACGGACTGGCAGCAGCCGCTCGTCGTGGCCCTCACGCAGGCCACGGGCCTGTCGATCATCCACGAGACGGTCTACGAGTCCCGCCTCGGCTTCACCTCCGCGCTCAACCAGATGGGTGCGCACATCCAGCTGTACCGCGAGTGCCTGGGCGGCTCGGACTGTCGCTTCGGCCAGCGCAACTTCCTGCACTCGGCGGTCGTCTCGGGCCCCACCAAGCTCCAGGGCGCCGACCTGGTCATCCCCGACCTCCGAGGCGGCTTCTCCTACCTCATCGCCGCCCTCGCGGCCCAGGGCACCTCCCGCGTCCACGGCATCGACCTCATCAACCGCGGCTACGAGAACTTCATGGAGAAGCTCGTGGAACTGGGCGCGAAGGTCGAACTCCCGGGCAAGGCGCTCGGCTGACCACCGCCTCCCCACGCCGCCCCAGGACACCCCCGCCCTCGGCTGGGGGTCCGGGGGTCACCCCCCGGGCAGGCACGGCATGGAGAAGCTCGTGGAGCTCGGCGCGAAGGTCGAACTCCCGGGCAAGGCGCTGGGCTGACCACCGCCTCCTCACGCCGCCCCAGGACACCCCCGCCCTCGGCTGGGGGTCCGGGGGTCACCCCCCGGGCAGGCACAGCATGGAGAAGCTCGTGGAGCTCGGCGCGAAGGTCGAACTCCCGGGCAAGGCCCTCGGCTGACCACCGCCTCCTCACGCCGCCCCAGGACACCCCCGCCCTCGGCTGGGGGTCCGGGGGTCACCCCCCGGGCAGGCACAGCATGGAGAAGCTCGTGGAGCTCGGCGCGAAGGTCGAACTCCCGGGCAAGGCGCTGGGCTGACCACCGCCTCCTCACGCCGCCCCAGGACACCCCCGCCCTCGGCTGGGGGTCCGGGGGTCACCCCCCGGGCAGGCACAGCATGGAGAAGCTCGTGGAGCTCGGCGCGAAGGTCGAACTCCCGGGCAAGGCGCTGGGCTGACCACCGCCTCCTCACGCCGCCCCAGGACACCCCCGCCCTCGGCTGGGGGTCCGGGGGTCACCCCCCGGGCAGGCACAGCATGGAGAAGCTCGTGGAGCTCGGCGCGAAGGTCGAACTCCCGGGCAAGGCGCTGGGCTGACCACCGCCTCCTCACGCCGCCCCAGGACACCCCCGCCCTCGGCTGGGGGTCCGGGGGTCACCCCCCGGGCAGGCACAGCATGGAGAAGCTCGTGGAGCTCGGCGCGAAGGTCGAACTCCCGGGCAAGGCGCTGGGCTGACCCACCCCTGGACACATCGACGGGGCGGCCTCCACACCGGATGGCCGCCCCGTCGGCATGACCCGCCCCCATGGCTCCGGGCCCCGACAGCGCCGGTTCCCGGCCGGGGGTCGAACGCCCGGGCAAGGCACTCGGCCGGCGACAGCGGTCGTAGGAACGCCGATGGGGCGGTCACCCGGACTCGGGTGACCGCCCCATCGGCGTAATCAGGGGCGCCCCTCAGGGGCGCGGGGAACTGCGCGACCAGCCACGGCGGTCCCGACAGCCGAAGGACGGCCCGCAGTCACCCGGCGCTCGAAGCGGAGCGCACAGTCACCCGGCGCTCGAAGCGGAGCGCTTACTTGCCCTTGGCGGCTTCCTTGAGCTTGGAGCCCGCCGAAACCTTGACGCTGTAGCCGGCCGGGATCTGGATCGGGTCGCCGGTCTGCGGGTTGCGCGCGGTGCGAGCGGCACGGTGGGTGCGCTCGAAGGTCAGGAAGCCGGGGATGGTGACCTTCTCGTCACCCTTGGCGACGATCTCGCCGACGGTCTCGGCGAACGCGGCCAGAACGGCGTCGGCGTCCTTGCGGGTCACCTCGGCGCGGTCGGCCAGCGCGGCCACCAGCTCACTGCGGTTCATGTTGTTACTCCCGTGTTCTTCTTGCCGTTGGGGTGTGCCTCGCGGCGGTGCCGCACACGAGGCACAGCGAAGCCGATGCGCTCGCGCCCAGGGACGCATCCTGCCCCTACCTGCTGCGGGAAAGCCAATCCGGCACCCGTAGGACTCGCATGAACACCCTAGGGGGTCACACGAACAGAGGCCTGGGCGTGGCGCCACCCTAGAGGGTGGCGCGAAGCGCCCGGTTCCGCGACGCGCCGGGCCGGAGGGCCGCCGTGGCGATCCTCACAGCCGAACACACATACGACCCCCACTGTAGACGCGAGGCCCGGAGAGCGGGACGCGGGCCCTAGACCGTCGCCCCGGCCGCCTTCGCCGCGTCCCGCACCGCACCCGCCACCGCGCCCGCGACCTTGTCGTTGAAGACGCTCGGGATGATGTAGTTCGGGTTCAGCTCGTCCTGGGTGACGACGTCCGCGAGCGCCTTCGCGGCCGCGAGCATCATCTCGGTGTTGACCGTGCGAGACTGGGCGTCCAGCAGACCGCGGAAGACGCCCGGGAAGACCAGCACGTTGTTGATCTGGTTCGGGAAGTCGGAGCGGCCGGTGGCCACGACGGCCGCCGTCTGGCGGGCGATCGCGGGGTCGACCTCGGGGTCGGGATTCGCGAGCGCGAACACGATCGCGTCGTCGGCCATGGCGGCCACGTCGTCGCCGTCGAGGACGTTGGGCGCCGAGACGCCGATGAAGACGTCGGCGCCGCGCACGGCCTCCTTCAAGGTCCCGGTCAGGCCCTCGGGGTTGGTGTTGTCGGCGATCCAGCGCAGCGGCGAGTCCGCGGCGGCGTCGCGCAGGTCCTCGCGGCCCGCGTGCACCACGCCGTGGATGTCGGCGACGACGGCGTTCTTCACGCCGGCCGCGAGCAGCAGCTTGAGGATGGCCGTACCGGCCGCGCCGGCGCCGGACATGACGACCCGGATGTTCTCAATTGCCTTGCCGGTGACGCGAAGCGCGTTCGTCAGGGCGGCGAGGCAGACGATCGCGGTGCCGTGCTGGTCGTCGTGGAAGACGGGGATGTCGAGGGCCTCACGCAGGCGCGCCTCGATCTCGAAGCAGCGGGGCGCGGAGATGTCCTCGAGGTTGATGCCGGCGAACCCGGGGGCGATCGCCTTGACGATCTCGACGATCTGGTCGGTGTCCTGGGTGTCCAGGCACAGCGGCCACGCGTCGATGCCGGCGAAGCGCTTGAAGAGGGCCGCCTTGCCCTCCATGACCGGCAGGGCGGCCTTGGGGCCGATGTTGCCGAGGCCCAGCACGGCCGAGCCGTCCGTCACGACCGCAACGGAGTTGCGCTTGATGGTGAGGCGGCGGGCGTCCTCGGGGTTCTCGGCAATCGCCATGCACACGCGGGCCACGCCCGGGGTGTAGATCATGGAGAGGTCGTCGCGGTTGCGGATGGGGTGCTTGGACGCCATCTCGATCTTGCCGCCGAGGTGCATGAGGAACGTACGGTCGGAGACCTTGCCGAGGGTGACGCCCTCGATCTGACGCAGCTCCTCGACGATCTCGTCGGCGTGCTTGGTGGAGCTGGCCGCGATCGTGACGTCGATCCGGAGCTTCTCGTGACCGGAAGCGGTGACGTCGAGGCCGGTCACCGAGCCTCCGGAGGACTCCACGGCGGTGGTGAGCTGCGAGACGGCGGTTCCGCTCGCGGGCACCTCCAGCCGGACCGTCATCGAGTAGGAGACGCTGGGCGCCGTTGCCATGGCCGACTTCCTCTGCTTTCACCTGTGGTGCTGGATGCCGTCCGATGGTCGCACCTACTGCCGGGTAGGCGTTAGCCGCCCTGGATTGCGAACGTTTTGTTCACGCGGGGGCCACGCGGACGGCCATGAGAAAGAGGCCCACGTCACATGGACGTGGGCCTCTCCTCAGGTCAGTGACACCGACCCGCCATGCTCGCCTCGCGGCAAGTGGTCCCTCTGAGGGACGAAGGTTGGGCCCGGGGGCTTGGATCGGGCCGGTGTCACGTCCAGGCTAACAAACGGAGACCGAAAGACCATTCCCGTAGCGCGAGTTCAATCTCTCAGCAGATCGGGGACCCCTTCGGGGTTTGGCTGGTCCCGGTCCGCGGAGACGACCGTCAGCTGCTGGGTGGCGCGGGTGAGGGCGACGTAGAGCACCCGCAGGCCGGCCGGTGACTCGTCGGCGATCTCGGCCGGGGAGACGACGATCGTCGCGTCGTACTCCAGGCCCTTGGCTTCCAGGCTGCCGAGCGCCACGACCCGGTCGCCGAGTCCGGTGAGCCAGCGGGCCGCCTCCTCCCGGCGGTTCATGGCGACGACGACGCCGACCGTGCCGTCGACGAGCCCGAGGAGCCGGGCCGCCTCCTCGCGGACGGTCTCCCCGAGTGACTTCCGTACGACGGTGAAGCGCGGCTCGACGCCGGTGGACCGGACGGCTCTCGGCGATTCCGCGCCCGGCATGGCGAGCGCCAGCACCTTCGCCGCGAGGTCGGCGATCTCGGAGGGGTTGCGGTAGTTGACGGTGAGCTGGAAGCGGCGGCGAGGGCGGGTGCCGAGGGCTTCGTCGCGGGCCTCGGCGGCCTCGTCGGGGTCGGACCAGGAGGACTGGGCCGGGTCGCCCACGACCGTCCAGGTGGCGTGCCGGCCGCGGCGGCCGACCATGCGCCACTGCATGGGCGTGAGGTCCTGGGCCTCGTCGACGATGACGTGGGCGTACTCGACGCGCTCCTGGGCGAGCCGCTCGGCCCGCTCGCGCTGCGACTCCTCGCGCACCGGCATCAGCTCCTCCAGGCCGGTGAGCTGGTCGAGCGGGTCGAGGTCGCGCCGCTTCCTGGGACGGGCCGGGGTGCCGAGGACCGCCTGGAGCTCGTCGAGCATGGCGATGTCGTGCACGGTCAGGCCGTCGCGCCGGAGCGAGCGGGCGACCCTGCGGACCTCGCCGGGGTTGAGGATGCGGCGGGCCCAGCGGCCGAGGCGCCGCTCGTCGGCCATGGCGGCGAGGACGGCCTTCGGGGTGAGTTCGGGCCACCAGGCGTCGAGGAACTCGATGAAGCTGTCCTCGCTCGCCACGTCCTCGTCGAACGACGACCGCAGTTCGGCGGCGAGCTCCGGATCGGTGTGCCGGCTGCCGGCCCCCGACCGCGCCCACAGCGCGTCCAGCAGCAGCTTGCGGGCGCGGGGCCGCAGCAGGTTGACGGGCGCGGTGCCGCCGAGGGCGTTGCGGCGGATCCGTTCCAGCTCGTCCCCCTCCAGCTCCAGCCGCCGCCCGAACGCGACCACGCGCAGCCGGGTGGGGGGTCCCTTCGGGGATACGGCGGCCCCGGCCCCGCTCCCGCCCCCGAGACCGGTCTCGACCTCACCGGCGTCACCGAAGGAGAGCTGCCCGGAGTCGGACCGGCCGTGGGTGCCGCCCGCACCGCCGGTGCCCAGTTCGAGCGCTCCCCGGGCCGCCTTCCGCAGCACCTTCAGCATCCGGTACGAGCCCTTGGCGCGGGCCACGGACGGGGAGTCGTACAGCGTGGCCTCGACGCCGTCGACCAGGGAGCCGATGGCCCGGATGGCGACCTGGCCCTCCTCGCCGAGGGAGGGCAGGACGCCCTCGGTGTAGGCGACCAGCAGGGGGGTGGGCGAGACGATGAGGATGCCGCCCGAGTAGCGGCGGCGGTCCTGGTAGAGCAGGTAGGCGGCGCGGTGCAGGGCCACGGCGGTCTTGCCGGTGCCGGGCCCGCCCTCGACGTAGGTCACGGATGCGGCGGGGGCGCGGATGACCAGGTCCTGCTCGGCCTGGATGGAGGCGACGATGTCCCGCATGGTGTGGCTGCGGGCCTGTCCGAGCGCGGCCATGAGGGCGCCGTCGCCGATGACGGGCAGCTCGTGGCCGTCGAGGAAGGCCTTGAGCTCGGGGCGCATGAGGTCGTCCTCGACGCCGAGGACCTTGCGGCCCTTGGAGCGGATGACCCGGCGTCGTACGACACGCCCGGGATCCACCGGAGTGGACCTGTAGAAGGGGGCCGCGGCGGGGGCCCGCCAGTCGATGACGAGGGGCGCGTAGTCGGAGTCGAGGACCCCGATCCGGCCGATGTGCAGGGTCTCCGCGATGTCCGCGGTGTTGTCCTCGCGGACCGCGCCCTCCGCGGGTTCGACGGCGGTGTAGGCGCCGTCGGGACCCTTCTTGCCGTCCTTGCCGAGGAGCAGGTCGATGCGGCCGAAGAGGAAGTCCTCGAACTCGTTGTTGAGCCGGTTCAGGTGGACTCCGGCCCGGAACACCTGGGCGTCCCGCTCGGCGAGCGCGCCGGGGGTGCCGACCTGGCCGCGCTTGGCCGCGTCGTTCATCAGGAACTCCGCCTCGTGGATCTTCTCCTCGAGGCGCCGGTACACCCGGTCCAGATGTTCCTGTTCGACGCTGATCTCACGGTCCCGAACCGAGTCCTGAACCGAGCCGACCGCGGATTGTTGAGCCTGAGCGGCCACCGGGCCCCCTTCTGACGTGCTGGGCAGCCGTCAACCGTACGCGAAGGGGGCCCCTGCGGGAAGTTACGCGTCGACCTGGACGAGCTTGTTGCCGTCGGAGTCGACGACCTCGAAGTGGTCGATCTCGTTCTGGGCCGGAGCGACGGCACCGCCGATGTAGAGCGGCTGCTTGGACTCCGGGGTCTTGCCGTCCGGAATGCCGTAGCCCCACTTGCCGACCGACCAGGTGGAGGCCGTCCAGCGCTCGCCGTTGGTGCCCACCGCGATCAGGGAGCACTTGAGGGGGCCCTTGACGCCCTTGAGCTCCAGACCGAGGGAGGTGCCCCAGTTCTTCGGCGCCATGGCGACGGTCGCGCTGACGCCGGTGGAGGAGTCGGTGGCCGACACCTTGTCGCTCATGGACTCGAAGAGTTCCTTGGGGGTGGCCGCCAGGACCTGGCCCTGCTTGGCCCCGCCGCCGTCCGAGTCGCCGCCGTTGGCCGCGATCGCGACGAACGGACCGCCGATGATCAGCGCGGCCGCGGCCGCGACCATGTACATGCTGCGGCGGCGCTTGGCCGCGCGGCGCTCCGCGACCTCGTCCACGAGCTTGTTCACGATCCGCGGGCTGGGCTTGGCGGAGAGCGACTCGCCGATCGCGGGGGTGCCGGAGCCCGGCAGGTCCGCGAGGGCGGCGAGCATGGGCTCCATGCCGGCCAGCTCGTCGAGCTGCTGGGCGCACCATTCGCAGGTCGCGAGATGGGCCTCGAAAGCGGTTGCCTCGGCGTCGTCGAGGATCCCGAGGGCGTAGGCGCCGACGGTCTCATGCTCGTTCGGCACCGGAGAACCCATCATGGAACCAGACATACCCGAACCACCTGTGCCGAATCCCTGGTTACCCCCGTACACACTCATCACGCCGTCACCCCCCGCTCCTCCAGTGCGAGCTTCATCGACCGCAGGGCGTAGAACACCCGTGAGCGGACGGTGCCACTGGGGATGCCCAGCGTCTCAGCCGCCTCGTTGACGGTACGCCCCTTGAAATACGTCTCGACGAGCACCTCCCGGTGAGCCGGGGTCAGGTCGTCGAGCGCGTCCGACAGCGTCATCAACCACAGCGCCTTGTCGATCTCGTCCTCCGCGGGGATGACCTCCAGCGGTGACGGATCGACCTCCTGCGGCCGGGCCTGCCGGCTGCGGTGTCCGTCGATGACGATGCGCCGGGCGACCGTCACCAGCCAGGGGCGTACCGATCCGGTCGCTCGATTGAGCTGTCCGGCGTTCTTCCAGGCACGGATGAGCGTCTCCTGCACCACGTCCTCGGCTCTCTGGCGGTCACCCGCAACCAACCGGAGGACGTACGCAAGGAGAGGCCCGGCGTGCTCTCTGTACAGGGCACGCATCAGCTCCTCATCAGGTTCCGAGGGCTGGGACATGCGATGTCGGGCCCTCGATCCACGTTCATTGGCCACGACGGAATCCTTGCGCACGCCCACCTCCGATGTCCCGGGTTCCCCCAGTCGGTCGCTCGACGACAGGTACGGAGGAGGGGGGTCGGGTGTTCAAAGGGCGACGACAGTTTTCTTCTGAGTGACGTGACGAGACAGGACATGCGCGCACATTCCCGCCGCGCGATCTTTACATTTCCACCACACAGGCAAGATCACGACTACGGCCCGTGAGGTTGAGCGAGTAAACAATGTGTAATCGAAATCACGTCGACTCCCGTTCCACAGAAGGGACATAACGACCAGTCACGTGCGCGACAGGGCCGCGCGCCGACGATGCCGGGCCACTCTTTCACGGTTCCCACAGACCTCACTGGAGCACCAGCGCCTCCTGCGACCCCGTGACGTATCGAGGTACACGATGGGGCAGTTGTCCCCTTCGCACTCCCTGATCCCGGCCCGCGCGACGGGGTCCGTGAGCAGTTCCACGGCGTCCCTGGCGATGGCCCCGAGCAGTGCCGCGCAGCCCGGCGGACCGTCCAACTCCCGCACCAGCGTGCCGTCCGCGCCGCAGACCGCGCACGGGGCCGGGGGCGCGGCCCGGGCGGCCTCGTTGACGTGGGCGAGCGCGAGGTCGTAGCCGTGTCCGGAGGCGGTGCCCCTGACCAACGGGTCCATCCAGCCGCGCAGTTCACGGAAACCGACCAGCCAGGACGGGTCCGCGTGCACCAGCGAGGTCCCCTGCGGCACCAGACCCGAACCGACGATCCAGGCGCACAGCACCTCCGTCGAGTCGAGGCGTTCCTCGGGGTGGGTGGTCGCGAGGAGGTCCAGACAGATCCGTCCGGCGTCGAACCGCAGCTCGTACGCGATCGTGGCCGTACCCAGTGCCATGTGCCTGTCACCGCCTAGGGGTGCCCCGGTCGGATGGGGTCGGTGAGGTGCTTCGAGGCTGTGCGGAGCTGTTCCGGGGCTCCCTCTAACAGTGCCTGCCCGCTCTCCCCGCCGGTACCCCTCGTACCGGGGGCGGTGCCCTGGACGTTCACGTATGGGGCCGCGCGTCCCGGCGATGTCCGGGCGGCCGTGGACCGCCTTCACTGGGCGGCATGACACAGACCACCAGCAGGAGCAGCCGACTCGTCCTGGGCGCGGCCACCGTCGCCACGGGCCTGATCGCGGGGGCCTTCTACGTCTTCGCGTGCGCCGTGATGCCGGCCCTGTCCCGCAGCGACGACCGCGTCTACGTCCAGGTGATGCGGGACATCAACGAGGTCATCCAGAACCCGGTGTTCTTCCTCAGCTTCCTGGGCGCACCCCTGCTCACGGCAGTGGCGGCGTGGCAGGCGCGGGGCGGGGCGGGACGCCGGTGGGTATGGGCGGCCTGCACGGCATCCGCCCTGGCCTTCCTGGTCACCGTCGCCTTCAACATCCCCCTCAACGACGCCCTCACGAGGAACGACTCCTACGGCACACTCCGCGAGGAGTTCGAGGACCCGTGGGTGGCGTGGAACGCGGTGCGGGCGGGGTTGCTGACGGTGGCGCTGGGACTGCTGGTGAAGGCCACCGGCCGGGCCGGTGCCGAACCTGCCGTCGACTGACTAGGCGTCCGCGTACTTCGCGTCGGCCGCCGGGTCCAGGGCCAGGCGGTAGCCGCGCTTGACCACCGTCTGGATCAGCTTCGGCGCTCCCAGGGCCGTACGGAGGCGGGCCATCGCGGTCTCCACGGCGTGTTCGTCGCGGCCCGCGCCCGGCAGGGCCCGCAGGAGCTCCGCGCGGGAGACCACCCACCCGGGCCGCCGGGACAGCGCCCGCAGCAACGACATCCCCGCGGGCGGCACGGGTCGCAGCCCCCCGTCGACCAGCACCGCGTGCCCCCGGATCTCCACCCGGTGGCCGGCGATGGGCAGCGAACGGGCCCGCGCGGGCAGCTCCTGGCACAGCAACTGCACGAGCGGTCCGAGCCGGAAACGCTCGGGCTGGACCGTGTCCACCCCCCGCGCCTGAAGGGGCAGCGCGGTCACCGGGCCGACACACGCGGGCAGCACGTCGTGGCTGAGCGCGGCGAGCAGTTCGGGCAAGAGACCGCGGTCCTCGGCACGCGACAACAGGGACGCGGCCGCGGGCGCGCTCGTGAAGGTCACCGCGTCCAGCCCCCGCGAGACGGCGGCGTCCAGCAGTCGGTCCAGCGGCCCGATGTCCTCCGGGGGCATCCACCGGTACACCGGCACCCCCACCACTTCCGCTCCCCCGGCCCGGAGCGCCTCCACGAACCCGGGCAGGGGTTCCCCGTGCAGCTGGATGGCGACGCGGCGGCCCTCGACGCCCTCCTCCAGGAGCCGGTCGAGCACCTCGGCCATGGACTCGGACGACGGCGACCAGTCCTCGGTCAGCCCGGCGGCCCGTATCGACCCCTTGACCTTGGGCCCGCGAGCGAGCAGCTCCACGCCCCGCAGCCGGTCGAGGAGCGCCTCGCCGAGCCCCCACCCGTCGGCGGCCTCGACCCACCCCCGGAACCCGATGGCGGTGGTGGCCACCACCACGTCCGGCGCCTGGTCGATGAGGTGCTTCGTCGCCGCCAGCAGTTCGCTGTCGTCGGCGAGGGGCACGATCCGCAGGGCGGGCGCGTGCAGTACGGCGGCCCCGCGGCGCTGGAGCAGCGCACCGAGTTCGTCTGCCCGGCGCGCGGCCGTGACGCCCACGGTGAACCCCGCCAGGGGGCCGTGCTGCTCTGTTGCCTGCTGTTGCTCGTACATGGCTCTCGTCCCGCACTCGAGTCGTAGTACATGGGCGTACTCGGTCGTTCCTACATGCCGACCGAGCCTGTCAACGGCTCGTGACAGGCTCGGTTCCGGTTCATGTCGCTGGTGTTACGTCACACCTCGGCGTAGCTGAGCTGCGGCTTCGCTTCTGTGGCGGTCGACGCCTGGCCCTGGGGGGCCGTGCGGCGAAGGTATACAGCCCAGGTCACTCCGAAGCAGAGGGCGTAGTAGACGAGGAAGCTGACGAAGGCGCCGGTGCCGGAGCCGTTGCTGAGGAAGGACTGCCGGAAGGCGAGGTTGATCCCCACGCCACCGAGCGCGCCCACCGCGCCGATGAGGCCCATGGAGGCGCCGGAGAGGCGCCGGCCGTAGAGCACGGCCTCCTCGCCCTCGAGGCCCTTGGCGAGGGCCTTGTTCTGGAAGATGCCCGGGATCATCTTGAAGGTCGACCCGTTGCCGAGCCCGCTGAGGACGAAGAGCACCACGAAGACGGAGACGAACAGCGGCAGCGACTTCTCCATGCTGGCGACGATCAGGACGCCGGTCGCGGCGGCCATGGCGACGTAGTTGTAGAGGGTGATCTTCGCGCCGCCGTACTTGTCGGCGAGCCAGCCGCCGAGGGGGCG
Source organism: Streptomyces sp. LS-MS-L19 (assembly GCF_058382285.1). Classification (NCBI taxonomy): domain Bacteria; kingdom Bacillati; phylum Actinomycetota; class Actinomycetes; order Kitasatosporales; family Streptomycetaceae; genus Streptomyces; species Streptomyces sp. LS-MS-L19. The sequence goes on from NZ_JBYCLL010000001.1 coordinate 3,838,904, forward strand.
GATGAGGGAGCCGAGCAGGGGGCCGATGAAGGTGAGGTAGGCGGCCTGGAGCGGCGTGCGGCCGAACTGGACCTGGAGGACCTGTCCGAAGGCGAAGGCGTACCCGATGAAGGAGCCGAAGGTGCCGATGTAGAGGAAGGACATGATCCAGGTGTGGCCGTCACGGGCGGCGTCCTTGGCGGCGCCGGTGTCGTTCTTCACGGACGAGAGGTTGTCCATGTAGAGCGCGGCGAGGGCGGCGGCGACGAGGATGAGCGGGATGTAGATGCCGAGCAGCACCCGCGGCCCACCGCTGGCCCCGATGACGGCGAGGGCGATCAGCTGGATGACGGGGACGCCGATGTTGCCGCCGCCGGCGTTCAGGCCGAGGGCCCACCCCTTCTTCTTGAGCGGGAAGAAGGCGTTGATGTTGGTCATGGAGGAGGCGAAGTTGCCGCCGCCGATGCCGGCCAGCAGGCCGATCCACAGGAAGGTGTCGAAGGACGTCCCCGGCTTCATCACCGCGAAGGCGGCGATCGTCGGGATGAGGAGCAGGCTGGCCGAGATGATCGTCCAGTTGCGCCCGCCGAAGACGGCGACGGCGAAGGTGTAGGGGACGCGGACGACGGCGCCGACGAGAGTGACCATCGAGGTCAGCAGGAACTTGTCGGCGGGGGTCAGCCCGTACTCCGGGCCCATGAAGAGCACCAGCACGGACCACATGGTCCAGATCGAGAACCCGATGTGCTCGGAGAGCACGGAGAAGAGAAGGTTCCGCCGGGCGACCTTCTCACCGCTCTCCTTCCAGAAGGTCTCGTCCTCCGGATCCCACTGCTCGATCCAGCGTCCGCCCCTGTTCTGGGGTGCGGGGGCTGTACTAGGGGCTGTCATGACGCCTCCACGGTGCGACGGGGCTCAGGTCCTGCTACGAGTGACTGGTCCCGAAGGTAGGGAGGACGCGTTTCCTGCCTGTGTTTCGCCGGGTGACCGGAAAGGAACGTTGCTCTCACCCCGGGGACGGGCGGGATGAGAGGTCGTGGGCACTTTGTGTTACGAAACCCTCTGCGTCAGTGTTCAGGGTGCTGGGAGCCGTCGTGTTCCTCGTCGTACTCCTCGAGCATCCGCAACCCGAGATCGGACTCCCAGTCCAGGGCCCATCGCCGCAGCTCGGAGATGTCCTCGGGCCCGAGCCCGCACGCGGCGAACTCCTCATCACCGACCCATACGACACTCTCGAGCCGCTCCCGCAGCTCGGCCGGGTCGCACTCACCCAGCTGCTCGAGCTCGATCACGGAGTAGTACTGGCAGGCCGCGTGGACGTCGATCACGTCGCGGGGGAGACCGCGGTCGAGGAGGGCGCGCATGACCAGGGAGACAGTGGCCTGACTGCCCTCTGTACCGAGCGGGACGTCGTCCAAGCTCTCAGCGCTCCCCACTCACCCAGGACCTCGCCCCTCACCCCTCAAAGAGGTACACCAGACAGAGCCCGTCCCGCGCCGCCGTCTCGAAGAGGCGGGTGAGCTCGCCCACCAGCTCGGCGACCTCGTCCGCATAGCCGTGCGGGACTCGCCCGCCTGCGATCGTCGCGGCCGGCACGTCGGCGATCCCGCCCGTCAGGGCTTCGATGCCGACCGCGGCGAGGAGAATCCATGGCCCCGCACCACCTCGTCGACCGACAGGAGCGTGCACACGGTACCGACGCCGTCGTCCCCGAGGACGTCCCCGCCGAAGGCAGCGAGGCTCGCGAGCTCACCCGCGCCCGCACGCAGCAGCAACTCCTCGACGACCCCCGCTTCCTCCCCCAAGTCGCAGTGGCCGTACGGGGACGCGGCGCCCGCCTCCAGTTCGTGGAGGCGGGCGACGACATGGTCGAACCCCGCGACGGTTTCCGCAGCGGCCAGGGGAAAGACAGACATGTTCATCGTCCGACGCATCCTGCCAGTGCTGCGAGCGCCGTCAGGCCGCGCGCTCCCGCTTCGCCCCGTTCGGCCACACCCGAGGCCGCCGCTTAGCCGCCAGGTCCTCGATCCAGCCGAACGCCAGGATCGCCAGCCCGATCAGCGGCCAGACCAGGAAGAACATCCACACCGTGTCCGTCGCGTCCAGTGCCGCCACCGCGCGGTCGCTCTGCATGAAGGGCAGGCGGTAGGCCAGGTCGATGAGCGGGACCGTGGCCATGATGAGCATGTTGTGCCAGAGGTAGATGGTGACGGCCCGGTTGTTGGAGAGGGTCACCAGCTTGTCCCAGCGGGCCAGACGGCCGGGGAGTTCCTGCCACGACGGGGAGTACTGGAGCAGGATCACCACGAAACCGAAGGACCAGGCCGCCTGGGCCAGCGGGATGTCGTTCAGGTCCCAGCCCTCGGGGCCGAGGTGGCCGGACGCCCACCACAGGCCGAACGCCATCACCAGCACCGAGCCGGACACGGCGAGATAGCGCGGGACCTTCGCCAGCACTCCCTCGTGGTGCGCGAAACCGAGCACCCAGCAGCTGCCGTAGACCGCGAAGTCGGTGACCGCGTTGCCGAGTTCGCCGGGGATCGACACGACGCCCGTGCCCACGACCGCCGTCAGCGCCAGCGGAGCGAGCAGCGTCGCCCACGGCACCCTGCGGAACGCCCACAGCAGCAGCGGTGAGGCGAGAACGAACCACAGGTATGCGCGGAGGTACCAGAGCGGGCCCACCGCCTGGTCCGCCCACGTGCTCTCCAGCAGGTCCTTCGGGAAGCCGACCTCCCAGGGGTACGGCGGCGCCCCGATCGGGATGACGTAGTTGACCAGCTCCAGCAGGCCCCAGGTGCCGCTGTGGTCCGGGTCCTCCGAGAGCCTCCAGCCGCCCACGAACATCAACGGCAGCACCACCGCGCTGAACGCCCACAGCGGGGGCAGCAGTCGGCGGATCCGGCCCCTGATCACGCTCAGGGCCGGGCGGTTCAGCGAGCGCGCCATCAGCGAGCCCGCCAGCGCGAACATCACGCCCATCGACGGGAACAGCACGGTCAGCCACGCCCAGCCGAAGAGGTGGTACAGGACCACCCGGACCAGGGCGAGCGAGCGGAGGAGGTCGAGGTAGCGGTCCCGGCCGGGTGCCTTCGGGGGCGCGGCCGCCTCCCGCTGACCGGCCGCGTAATCCTGCGTCATCCCACCGGCCTCCGCTCGTCGCTCTCACTGCGCGCCCGCTGCCTCGGCACCGGTCCGCCCGGCGCCTCCACGACCCCCGTGCGGCGCAGCTTCTGCCAGCGCAGCCGGCCGCCGGTGAGCGCCGTGATCCAGGACTGGAGCAGCACGACGTACATGAGCTGGCGGTACAGGATCTGCTGCAACGGCAGCGAGATCAGGTGGGTCATGCGTTCCCGGTCGAGGCGGAACGCGTAGGCGGCGCAGACCAGTTGGATCGCGAGGACGCCCAGCCAGGCCACGATCGTCTTCTGGGTCGGGCCGAAGACGACGCCGTAGAGCAGGAACACGTCGATCAGGGGGGCCAGCAAGGGGGCCACGACCATGAACAGCGAGACCAGCGGGAGACCCACGCGGCCGAAGCGGCCCGACGGACCCCGCTCGACCAGCGCGCGCCGGTGCTTCCAGATCGCCTGCATGGTGCCGTACGACCACCGGTAGCGCTGCGACCAGAGCTGCTGGACCGACTCCGGTGCCTCCGTCCAGGCGCGCGCCTTCTCGGCGTAGACCACGCGCCAGCCGTCCCGGTGCATGGCCATGGTGATGTCGGTGTCCTCGGCGAGCGTGTCGTCGCTCATGCCGCCGACGCGTTCCAGGGCGGACCGGCGGAAGGCCCCCACCGCGCCCGGGATCGTGGGCATGCAGCGGAGGATGTCGTACATGCGGCGGTCGAGGTTGAAGCCCATCACGTACTCGATGTGCTGCCAGGCGCCGATGAGGGAGTCCCGGTTGCCGACCTTGGCGTTGCCGGCGACGGCTCCCACGCGCGGGTCGCCGAAGGGCTGGACCAGTTCGCGGACCGTGGACGGTTCGAAGACGGTGTCGCCGTCCATCATCACGACGATGTCGTACCGGGCGTTCGCCAGACCGCGGTTGAGGGCGGCGGGCTTGCCCGCGTTGAGCTGGCGGACCACCCGGACGTTGGGCAGGCCCATCGCCTCGACGATGCGGGCGGTGCCGTCGCTGGAACCGTCGTCGATGACGAGCACCTCGATGGGGTGCTCGCTCGCCATCAGGGAACGGACGGTGTTCTCGATGCACTTGGCCTCGTTGTACGCCGGGACCAGCACCGAGACCGGCTCCACCACCGGCTCCCCCCAGCGGAAGTCCTTGCGGCGCACCCTGCGCGCGTGCACGCCCGAGAGCAGCAGCATCAGCACGAAGCGGCCGATGACCAGGGAGCCGATGATCGCGAGCCCGACGACGAGGACGTCGGTGATGTGCTCGGAGGCCTGGACCAGGAAGATCCACGCCTTGCCCTTCCACAGCTCGGGCCCGGCGACCGTGGTGTGCGCGCTGGGCGCGTCGAGGGCCTCGGTGAGGTTGTCGAACTCGTAGCCCTTGTCCGCCATGTCCGGCAGGAACCGGTCGAGGGCCTGGACGGTCTGGTGGCGGTCGCCGCCGGAGTCGTGCATCAGGACGATCGCGCCCTTGCCGTCCTTCGGCGTGGCGTTGCTGATGATCTTGCGGACGCCGGGCTTCTGCCAGTCCTCGCTGTCGGTGTTGTTGACGACGGTGATGTAGCCGCGGGTGCCGATGTACTCGGTGACCGGCCAGGACTTGTTGTCCATGGCGTCGGCGAAGGAGGAGTACGGCGGGCGGAAGAGCGAGGTGCGGATCCCGGCCGCGCCGGCGAGGGCGAGCTGGTTCTGGGAGAGCTCCCAGTCGATGCGCTTCTTCGACTGGAAGGACAGGTCGGGGTGGTTGAAGGTGTGCAGGCCGACCTCGTGGCCCTCGTCGACCATGCGCTTGACCAGGTCCGGGTAGCGGGAGCTCATGGTGCCGGTGACGAAGAAGACCGCGTGCGCGTGGTGCTTCTTCAGGACGTCCAGGACCCTGGGGGTCCAGGTCGGGTCGGGGCCGTCGTCGAAGGTGAGGACGATCCGGCGGTCCGGCATCTTCAGGCTGGTGGCCTTGCCGCTGCGGGTGTCGATCACCGGGCCGCCGTCGATGATCTTCTCCGGCACCTTGTCGGAGGAGGCCTCGGGCTGGATGCGGTGGTCGGCGAGGATCTCGCTGTGGACGTACCCGCGCAGCATCAGCATCGCCATCAGGGCGACGAGCACGAGCACGGGCAGCAGCAGGCGCATGGGCAGGCGGCGACGCCTGGAGCCGTCGGGGGCTCCAGGCGCGGCCCCCGGGCGGCGGGTGCGGGATGCCATCAGAGGATGTACTCCGGAAACGGGGAGGAGAGCGGGGTGCCGGACGGCACGGGGACCCGAGCGCCGGAAGCCTCCGACACGACGGCCACGGAGGCGATCGGACCGACGGCGACCACGGAGGCGGCCGGACCGACACGGACCCCGGACACAGCCCCCGGGCAGCGGGTGCGGGATGCCATCAGAGGATGTTCCCCGGGGACGGGGAGGAGAGCGGGGCGTCGGAGGGGGCCGGGGCGGAGGGGCCGGGTGCCGAGGTCTGGGACGTCTCCGACGCGACGGGCACGGGGGCGGCCGGACCGTCGGCGACCGTGCCGGGGCCGGCGCTGTCGCCGCCCGTGGTCTGGGTCGGGGCGACCGAGGGGTCGGGGGTGGGGCTCGCGGGCGGGGTGACCGTGGGGCTGGCCGGCGGAGTGACCGACGGCGTCGGCTGGGTCGACGGGTCGGCGCTGACCGACGGGTTGCCGCCCGGCCGCGTGGCCGGTGCCGACGGATCCGCGGACGCTCCCGGCCTGCCGGGGCTCACGGTGGCGCCGGGCGCGGTGCCGCTGACGCCGGGGGCCGGGGTGGCCCCGCCGCTCACCGTCGGGGTGGTCCCCGGGAGCACTCCGACCGGTACGGACGGGTCCGCCGACTCCTCCGGCACCGGGCTGGTGTCGACCTTCCCGGCCGGGGCGTCGTCCTTCGGGCCGGTCACGGGGAGCCAGGGCGCGTTGGAGTTGCCGGACAGCAGGGTGACGACGATGACGACGGCGTAGACCGCGCAGGCCAGGCCCACGGCCATGCCGATCCGGCGGAAGCGGCGGCTACGGCGGCCCGACTCGTCGACGAACACCGGCCCGTCGGAGCCCTCGGAGCCACTGTCGCCGCCGGGACCCCCGGCCTCGATACGGCCCTCGCCGTTCAGGCTGACCGCGTCGAGCTGGACGGTCACCTCGTGCGGGTCATGGGTGTGGCTGCCGGCGCTGTCGGACTCGTCCCACGGGTCCCGCACGACGGGCTTGCGCCCGGCGGACGGCTCGGCACGCACACCGGGCTTGGAGTCGAAGAGCGACCCAGGACGTACACCGGGCGCCTGCGGACACGCGGCCGGCATCGAACCGGACGGCTCCGGACGTACGGCGGGCTGGGGACCCGGCGGCACCGACAGGCCCCGGATCCGGTCCGCCGCTCTCGGCGCCCCCGGGAAGTCCGGCTCGGCACCGGCGTCGAAACCGTGGTCGGCACCCGCGTCGAAACCCGACTTGGCACCGGCGTCACGGACACGGCTTCTCGCCGCTCCGGTTTCCTCGGTCGACCGGACGTCACCGGTCTCCGGGAACGCCTGGGTGGACCCCTTCGTCAGCGGTATGTCCTGGGTCCCTGATGCAGCCTCGGGCCATTCCGGTTGGGCGTCTTCTCGCCACTTTTTCACGCGCACGCACATCCCCCCACGGGACCGTTCCGGGTGCGCATACGCCTTGAGCACAAGTCGGCCGAACCAGGCCCCCACCCGGTCCGAGCGCCCCCCTTATCACAACGTGCTCAGGCCACGAATGTAGCGCACGCGGAGGTCTTGTGTTTGCCGCGTGTCAATCGCGGGGGTGCATATCGTGCACATCGGTGGCTGGAATCCATCCATCGGCGGGCCGCCGAAGCCAGCCACGTTCGACGGACAATTCGATTGCGGCCCGCCGGAGGACGTCGAACGCCGGGTGCACCAACCCCTTGCGCCACACCAACGACACCGGCGACAGCGGCACCGGGTCGACCAGCGGACGCAGCACCGTGGCAGGCATGGCCGGAAAATCCACGACGGCCAGAATCGGGTTCCGGGTCTTCGCCATGATCCGCTGGAACTCCTCCTCGCCGACCGCCAGCGGGACCGGCGGCGCGATCGCGATGCCCCGGTCTTCGAACAGCCGACGAGCGAGATCGGTCCATTCCGGAGTGCGCGGATTCCCCGCCCCGGCGTACACCGTCTCGCCCTCCAGCGCGGCGAGCGGGACCCGCTCCAGGCCGGCCAGCCGGTGGTCCTCGGGCAGGACGACCGCCATGGGCTCGTAGCGCACGGGCTGGTGGTCGAGGCCCGCCCGCAGCGCCGGGTCCAGGCCGGTGAACCGGCCGAAGGAGGCGTCCAGGCGGCCGGCCAGCAGCTCCCCCGCCGCACCCGTCAGGCCGCTCTCGTAGCGGGCCATCAGCTCCAGGTCGGGGGCGAGTTCGCGGGCTCTGAGCAGCACACTCCGGGCGGTGGCCTGGTCGGGGAAGTTCAGGTCCACCAGCAGGGGGCGGGCCTGCGCGAAGGCGGCGAGCAGTGCGTCCTGGGCGTCCAGGGCGCGGCGGGCGTACGGCACCAGTCGTTCGCCGTCGCCGGTCAGGGTGACCTGCCGGGTGGTGCGCACGAACAGCTCCGCGCCGAGCTCGCGCTCCAGCCGCCGTACGTCACGACTGAGCGCCTGCTGGGCGACGTAGAGCCGGGCCGCGGCCCGCGTGAAGTGGAGCTCGTCGGCGACGGCGAGGAAGGCACGCAGGAGACGCGGATCGAGGTGGTGGGGGTCGGGGACCGGGCGGGGCGCGGGCATCCGGCGAACTTACAACACAGGTGCGTGAATCGGTGCGGAGAAGGTGTTGGACCCCTTGATCGCCCGCGCGCCACGGTGGAGGCATGCCGCGACCGAGCCGACCGATGCCCACGCCCAGGCCCACGCCCACACCCACCCTGACCGCCGACGCGCTCGTCATCGTCGACTTCAGCCCCCGGGGCCGTGCCTCCCGCACCCCCGGCCCCTACCGCCGTCTTCTCGCCACCCCCGGCGCCCGCGCCTTCACCATCGGGAATCTCCTGGCCCGCGTCCCCATGGGCATGTTCAGCGTCAGCGCGGTCGTCATGATCGCCGGGACGCGTGGGTCGTACGCCCTTGCCGGCGCCGTCACCGCGGCCGGTCTCGGCGCCACCGCGGTCGTCGCCCCGTGGACCGCACGGCTCGTCGACCGATACGGACAAGCCAAGATCGCCGTACCGGCCACCCTGCTCGCCGCGCTGGGTTCGCTCGCGCTGCTGCTCTGCGTGCGCCTCGGGGCGCCGGCCTGGACGCTCTTCGTGTCGTACGCCGCCACCGCCACGACCCCCAACCTCGGCGGTATGTCCCGGGCCCGCTGGGCCCACCTCCTCGACGGCGACGAGACGGCGCTGCATGTCGCGAACTCCTTCGAGCAGGCCGTGGACGAGGCGTGCTTCATGCTGGGCCCGGTGCTCGCGGCCTTCCTGTGCACCACGTTCTTCCCGGAGGCGGGCACGCTGGTCGGGGTGGCGCTGCTGGTGACGGGCGCACTCCTGTTCGCCGCCCAGCGTGCGACGGAGCCGCCGGTCCGGGAGCGGTCCCCCTCGAAGGCCACCTCGAAGGCCACCTCGAACGCCCCCTTCCGCGCCCCCGGCATCCCGCCCCTCCTCGCCGTCTGTCTCGCCATGGGAGCCGTCTTCGGGTCCATGGAGGTCGTCACGCTCGCCTTCGCCGACGCGCAGGGGCACCGGTCCGCGGCCGGGGTCGTACTCGCGCTTCAGGCGGCCGGGTCGTGTGCGGCGGGGCTGGTCTACGGGGCGACCCGCAGGAGCGGCTCCGTCGAGGACCGCTACGTGTGGTGCATCACCGCCATGACCGCTCTGCTGACGCTCCCCCTGCTGGCCGCTGCCCTCACCGGCTCCCTGCTCGTCCTGGCCGCCGCGCTGCTGCTCGCGGGGATGGCGACCGCCCCGACGATGGTCACCGGGATGACCCTGGTCCAGCGGCGTACCCCGCCCGGCCGTCTCAACGAGGGCATGACCCTGGCGGTGACCGGACTGCTCGGCGGGATCGCCTGCGGAAGCGCGGCCGGCGGCTGGACGGTGGAGCACGTCTCGCCCGTGGCGGGCTACGGCGTCCCGGTCACGGCGGCCGCGGCCGCTCTGATGATCGCCCTCGCCGCCCACCGGGTCCCGGGCGCGTCCCGCCGGCGAACGGACCAGTCGTCGAATCGCTTCACCTGATCCTGCATAACCCATTGACGTCCTTCGAGGCCCCCACATACGTTCCTTCGTCGAAGCGCTTCGACAGGGGTCGTCGAATCGATTCGATATCGACGACCCCTGCGCGGCGCCCGGCCCGAAGCACCATCCGACTCCCCGGAGGTACGGGATGTTGACGGCACGACGGCGTGCGACGGCGACGGCGGTGATCCTGACCGGATCGCTGCTGCTGACCTCCTGCGGAGGCTCGGACAGCGGGTCCTCCGACGGGAAGACGCTCAGGCTCTGGCACTACGAGGGCCCGAGCAGCGCGATGGGCATCGCGTGGAAGGAGGCGATCAAGGAGTTCGAGGCCACGCACCCCGGTGTGAAGGTGAAGTTCGAGGAGAAGAGCTTCGACCAGATCCAGAAGACCGCCCCGATGGTCCTCAACTCCTCGGACGCGCCCGACATCATGGAGTACAACAAGGGCAACGCGACGGCCGGCCTGCTCTCCAAGCAGGGCCTGCTCACCGACCTCACCCAAGAGGCCACCAAGCGCGGCTGGGACAAGAAGCTCAGCCCCAGCGTCCGCACCACGAGCCTCTACGACACCGACGGCGTGATGGGCTCCGGCAAGTGGTTCGGCGTCCCGAACTACGCCGAGTACACGCTGGTCTACTACAACAAGGACCTCTTCAAGAAGTACGGCGTCGCCCAGCCGAAGACCTTCGCCGAACTCACCGCCGCCATGGACAAGTTCGTCGCGAAGGGGGTCACCCCGCTCGCCAACGGCGGCGCCGCCTACCCCGCCCAGCAGTACCTCTACCAGCTCGCCCTGACGAAGGCCGACCGCTCCTGGGTCGACGCCTACCAGCTCTACAAGGGCAGGACGGACTTCCACGACGCTGCCTGGACCTACGGTGCCGACACCTTCGCCGACTGGGTGAAGAAGGGCTACTTCGGCAAGAGTTCCAGCGGCCAGAACGACGAGGCCGCCGGTGTCGCCTTCACCTCCGGCAAGGCGCCGATCCTGTTCTCCGGCAGCTGGTGGTACGGCCGCTTCACGGCGGAGAGCACGTTCGACTGGGGCACCTTCCTGTGGCCCGACTCGAAGCTCACCCTGGGCTCCGGCGGCAACCTCTGGGTCGTACCGCAGGGGTCGAAGAACAAGGACCTCGCCTACGACTTCATCGACATCACCATGTCGAAGAAGATCCAGAACCTGCTCGGCAACTCCGGCGGTGTCCCGGTCGCGGCCGACGCCTCCGCCATCACCGACCCGCGGTCCAAGACCCTGATCGACGACTTCAACACCCTGTCGAAGAACGACGGCCTGGCCTTCTACCCGGACTGGCCGGTCCCCGGCTTCTACGACGTCCTCGTCTCCGGGACCCAGAAGCTGATCACCGGCAGCGAGAAGCCGGACGGCTACCTCAGCGATCTCCAGGAGGCCTACGACAAGGGCGCGCCGAAGCGATGACGGTGACCGTCGAACGCGGGACGCGGGTGGCCGGCAGGAGCACGGCGCAACGGCCCCCGCGCCGCCCCCGCGACTCCTACGCCCTCTTCCTCCTGCCGGGCGCCCTCGCCTTCCTCGCGGTCATCGTCCTGCCGTTCGTGATGAACACGTATGTGAGCTTCACGGACTGGCAGGGCGTGGGCTCGCCGACCTGGTCGGGGCTCGCCAACTACCGCGAGCTGTTGGACGACTCGGAGTTCTGGGCGTCCTTCCGGCACAGCCTCTTCATGGTCGTGGCGATGGCGGCGGTCCCCACGGCGCTCGGGCTGGTCCTCGCCGCCGCCCTGTTCGACTTCGTGGGCAAGCACTTCGGCACCCGGTTCGCCGCCGTCCTGCGCGCCTGCTTCTACCTCCCCCAGGTGCTGCCGATCGCGGTCGCCGGCATCGTCTGGAGCTGGATCCTCGCCCCCGACAACGGCTCCCTCAACGCTCTCCTGAAGGCGATCGGTCTCGGCTCCTGGCAGCAGGACTGGCTCGGCGACCCCGACCTCGCCCTCTACTCCGTCATGGGCGTGATGGTCTGGGTCCAGCTGGGCTTCCCGCTGGTCATCTTCATGGCGGGGCTGCAACGCGTCGACCCCCAGCTGTACGAGGCGGCCGAGCTGGACGGCGCCGGCTGGTGGCGCCGCTTCTGGCACATCACGCTGCCGCAGATCCGCCCCGAGATCTACGTCGTGCTGACCTGGTGCTCGATCGCCGCGCTCAAGGTGTTCGGCGCGGTGTACGTCCTGACCAAGGGCGGGCCCGGCGGCGCCACGAACGTACCCTCCTACTTCTCCTTCACCACGTTCTTCGAGAAGACGCAGGTCGGCTACGGCGCCGCGATCTCCACCGTGCTCACGGTGATCATCCTCGCGCTGTCCCTGATCGGTCTGAAGCTCCAGGAGAGGACGGACGCATGACCATCGCCCTGCGCCGCTACCCGGTGCTGATCGCCCTGTGCGTCGCGGCCCTGTTCATGATCGTGCCGTTCCTGATCGTCACGGTCAACGCGTTCAAGTCCCCCGCGGAGTACGCCCAGAACGGCCCCCTCAGCCTCCCCGACGGCCTCTACACGCAGGGGCTCAAGGACTTCTGGGAACGGGTCGACTTCGGTCAGAAGCTCGTCAACTCGGTGCTGATCAGCGGCTCGGTGGCGGTCCTGGCCGTGGTCCTGTCGGTCCTGAACGCCTACGCGATCGGCATCGGCCGCATCAAGGGCCGGACCTGGGTCCTCGCCTTCTTCGTGCTGGCGAACATGCTGCCGCAGGAGGCGCTGGTCTACCCCGTCTACTACCTGAGCAAGGAAGTCGGCCTCTACGACACGAGGTTGAGCGTGATCATCGTGTTCACGGTGATCCAGGCGGCCTTCGGCACCTACCTGCTCTCCGCGGTGCTCGGCCAGTTCCCCCGCGAGATCCTCGAAGCGGCCCGGATCGACGGCGCGAACACGTGGCAGGTGCTGTGGCGGATCGTGGTCCCCGTCAGCCGCCCCACGCTCGGCGTGCTGCTGGTCTTCTTCTTCATCTGGACCTGGAACGAGTTCCTGCTCCCCCTGGTCATGCTGATCTCCAACGACAACCAGACGGTCTCCGTGGCCCTCGGCGTCCTCCAGGGCCAGCGCCTGATGGACGCCACGATGACCAACGCGGCCGCCCTGCTCGGGGTCCTCCCCGCGATCGTGTTCTTCCTCGTCTTCCAGCGAACCCTCACCCGCGGTATCGCCGTGGGTGCCGTGAAGTAAGGACCCCCCACCGATGAAGTTCACCGACGGCTACTGGCTGCTGCGCGAGGGCGTCACCGCGGACCATCCGGCCGTGGTCCACGAGGTCGTCGCCTCCGACGGCGGGCTCGAGATCCACGCGCCGTCCCAGCCCATCCGCCACCGCGGCGACCTGTTGAAGGGACCGGTCGTGACGATCAGCGCCCACGCCCCGATGCCCGACGTCATCGGCATCACCTTCACCCACTTCGAGGGCGAGCAGCCGGACCGCCCCGAGTTCGAGCTCAGGAAAGAGGAGTTCACCCCCCACTCGGGGTCCGACGAGGACTCCGCGACCCTGACCTCCGGCACGCTCTCGGTCCGGTTCGCCCGCACCGGACCCTGGCAGGTCGACTTCCTGGCCGACGGCCGCGTCCTCACCAGCAGCGGTACCAAGAACATGGGCATCCTGCGGGACGCGAGCGGGGCGCACTACCTGCGCGAGCAGCTCAACCTGACCGTCGGCACCTCGGTGTACGGCCTCGGCGAGCGCTTCGGGCCGCTGGTGAAGAACGGCCAGGTCGTCGACATCTGGAACGCCGACGGCGGCACGGCCACCGAACAGGCCTACAAGAACGTCCCGTTCTACCTCACGGACGCGGGCTACGGCGTCTTCGTGGACCACCCGGGCAAGGTCTCCTTCGAGGTCGGCTCGGAGGCGGTCTCCCGGGTGCAGTTCAGCGCGGAGACCCAGGAGCTGACGTACTACGTCATCCACGGCCCCTCCCCCAAGGAGATCATCCGCAAGTACACGGCCCTCACCGGCCGTCCGGCCCTGCCGCCCGCCTGGTCCTTCGGCCTGTGGCTGTCGACGTCCTTCACGACGTCGTACGACGAGGAGACCGTGACCTCCTTCATCGACGGCATGAAGGACCGCGAACTTCCCCTGTCCGTCTTCCACTTCGACTGCTTCTGGATGCGCGAGTTCAACTGGTGCGACTTCCAGTGGGACCCGCGGGTCTTCCCCGACCCGGAGGGCATGCTGGCCCGGCTGCACGCGCGGGGCCTGAGGGTGTCGGTGTGGATCAACCCGTACATCGCCCAGAGATCGCCGCTGTTCGCGGAGGGCAAGGCGCTCGGCCACCTCCTGAAGCGGCCCGACGGCAGTGTCTGGCAGTGGGACCTGTGGCAACCCGGCATGGCCCTGGTCGACTTCACCAGCCCGGCCGCCCGCGACTGGTACGCCTCCAAGCTGGAGGCGCTGCTCGCGCAGGGCGTGGACTGCTTCAAGACCGACTTCGGCGAGCGGGTGCCGCTGGACGTGGAATGGTCCGACGGCTCCGACCCCGAGCGGATGCACAACTACTACACCTACCTCTACAACCGGACCGTCTTCGACGTGCTGCGCAAGCACCGCGGCGAACAGGAGGCGGTGGTCTTCGCCCGCTCGGCGACCGCGGGCAGCCAGCAGTTCCCGGTGCACTGGGGCGGCGACTGCGAGGCCACGTACGAGTCGATGGCGGAGTCCCTGCGCGGCGGCCTGTCCCTCGGGCTGTCCGGCTTCGGCTTCTGGAGCCACGACATCGGCGGCTTCGAGGGCACCCCGAGCCCGGCGCTCTTCAAACGCTGGCTGGCCTTCGGCCTGCTGTCCTCCCACAGCCGGCTGCACGGCAGCTCGTCGTACCGCGTCCCGTGGCTCTTCGACGAGGAGTCCGTGGACGTCCTGCGCCACTTCACCCGCCTCAAGCTGAGCCTGATGCCCTACCTGTACGAGGCCGCGCGCACCGCCCATGCCGAGGGCGTGCCGGTGATGCGGGCGATGCTCCTGGAGTTCCCGGACGACCCCGGGTGCGCGCATCTGGAGCGGCAGTACATGCTGGGCCCGGATCTCCTGGTGGCACCGGTGTTCACCGACTCCGGGGAGGTCTCGTACTACGTCCCCGAGGGCACCTGGACCCACTTCGTGACCGGCGAGACGGTGACCGGGCCCCGCTGGGTGCGCGAGCGGCACGACTTCATGAGCGTGCCGCTGCTGGTCAGGCCCGGCGCGGTGATCCCGGTCGGCGCGGTGGACGACCGCCCCGACTACGACCACGCCGACGGGGTGACCCTGCGGGCGTACGGTCTCGCGCGGGGGGAGCAGGTCACGGTACGGGCCGGCGAGGTCGCCTTCACCGTCGTACGGGAAGGGGACACGCTGCGGGCGTCCTGCGGTGACCCGTCGGCGCCCTGGGGCCTGGCGGCCGGGGACCGGGTGGTGCGGGCGCAGGCCGGCACCGGTTTCCTCTCGCTGGAGCTGGGCTGATGGTGAAGATCACGGATGTGGCGCGGCGGGCCGGGGTCTCCCCCAGCACCGTCTCCTACGCCCTCAGCGGCAAGCGGCCGATCTCGGAGGAGACCCGGCAGCGGGTCGAGGACGCCATCCGCGAGCTGGGTTACCGCCCGCACGCGGGCGCCCGCGCCCTGGCCGGCCGCCGGTCGAACGTCCTGGCGCTGGTGGTGCCCCTGCGCACCGGCATCCACGTCCCGACGGTGATGCAGTTCGCGGTGTCGGTGGTGACCACGGCCCGGCGCCACGACCACGACGTGCTGCTGCTGACGCAGGAGGAGGGCGAGGAGGGTCTGCACCGGGTCGCGGACACGGCGCTGGTCGACGGGCTGGTCATGATGGACGTCCAACTCGACGATCCCCGGCTGCCGTTGCTGCGGGCACTGGACCTGCCGTCGGTGCTGATCGGCGTCCCGGCCGTCGCGGACGGCCTGACCTGCGTGGACCTCGACTTCCAGGCGGCGGGCGAGGCGTGCGTGGAGCACCTGGCCCGCCTGGGCCACCGCTCGGTGGCCCTGATCGGCTCCCCGCCCGAGGTGTACGTCCGCGGGACGGCGTACGCCGGGCGGGTGGTCCAGGGCTTCACGGCCGCCGCCGACCGCGCCGGGATGTCCTCGACGGTGCTGCCCTGCGAGCCGGACGCGGCCCGCGAGGTCGCCGAACAACTCCTGCGCGAACAGCCCGCGTTGACGGGCGTGGTCGTCCACAACGAACCCCTGCTGGAGCCCTTGGTCGACGCCTTCGCCCACCTGGGCCTCCGCGTCCCCACCGACCTCTCGATCACCGCGATCTGCCCCGACGAACTGGCCGAGTCGACCCACGTCCCCATCACCTCGGTCACCCTCCCCACAGCGGAGCTGGGCACCCGAGCGGTGGAACTCCTGATCAGGAAACTGGACGGGGCGCCGGTACCGGAGTCGACCTTGTTACCACCGCGGATGACGGAGCGGGCCAGCACGGGGCGACGGACGGTGCCCTGACGCGACCGCTACGGCTCCTCGACCAGGAACTTGACGCTCTCCACTACGAACTCGCCGTAGTGGAGAGCCGATCCGAGCGCCTCCATCCGCTGGTACCGGGCCGCGGAGAGCGTGCCGTCAGGGGCGTACACCATGGCCCTCAGCAGCACCCGCAAGGCCAGGTCCGGGGTGCAGCGGCGAGCACACTCGACGAGCGCGCGGCGCACTTCGGCGGCCAGGAACTCCACCTGTTCGATCTCGGCGACGACCGCGTCCCGCTGGGCGAGGCCGTCCTCGATGTCCGCTCCGGCCAGCGGACGCACGTCCGCCTTCCCGGACAGCCGAGCCGCGCACAGGTCGACGACCGTCCGCGTCCACCCGGAACCCGTGATCCGTTCGAAGCTCGGGATGTACTGCGTCCCGGCCGTCCACAGCACCTCCAGCGTCTCCGAGGGAAGGTGGTCGAGAAGGACCTGGGCATCACGCCGGACCGCCAGGACCTCCTCGTCGCTCTCCTCCCCCAGGTGCTTCGCGACGACGTCGGCGGCTGTGGGCTCCTCGTAGATCCAGTCCTGGTGGAAGAAGCCCATCACCCATGGGACACCGAACTCGAACTCGGTGAAGCGCTGCACTGTGCGTCGCCTCCTTACTGCGGGTAGCAGGTGTACACGTAGTAGCCCCGAGGATGGCCCGGTGCCCTCTTCAGCATGATGTAGAAGCGGTTGCCCGCGGCCTCCGCCTTTCCGCTCGCGTGATACACCGTGCCGAGAGAGTTCCTCGCCCCGAACGTGCCCACGAACTCACGCTCCTGCTTGCTTCCGCGCAGCCATTTCGCGATGGCGTTCGCGTTGTTGGCGATCGCGTAGTCGACGACCTGCTGTGCCGTCTGCCCGTCGACGAACACGCTGTTCGGCGTGTCCCTGCCCAGCTTGAGCGTCTTGGCCTGGGCCAGGGCGATCGCCTCCGCCGCGGTCGGGTCCACGTGCTCGTCGAGCGTGTGGGCGAGGCCGGAGAACTTCTTGTCGTCGACGATGAGGTCGTTGCAATTGTGGACCAGCACCGGGGTGCTGCCCGCCACGGCGTAGAAGGTGTGCAGACCGGACACGGTCAGGTCGTACACGGTCCGGGCCTTCGACTCGTTCCGGTCGCGCACGGCCGTGACGGTGCGCAGGGCACCCTCCGGCGTGCGCAGCCGGTCGCCGGCGCCCAGGTCCGAGGCGAGCGTCCAGCCGCGGTCGACGGCGAAGAACCGGTGACCGGGTGTGCTGGTGAGACGCCCGCCATCCGCGAGGGTGATGTCCAGCAGCTCCGTGGACGGGTGGGAGAACGTACGCGTGACCGGCTCGCCCCGCGTGGTTCCGGCGTCGGGGTCGGTCGCCAGGAGCAGGTCGCCCAGGCGGACGTCCCGGATCGACTTGCGGCTGCCGTCGGCGAGAACCACCTGGGTCCCGCCGGGGAAGCTGTTGATGTTGCAGGCGACCCGTGCGTCGTCGTACGCGTCCACCGTGCGCTCGATGTCGGCGAGCGTGTCCGGGTCGACGTCCAGCTTCCTCAGCGCCTTGAGCGCGTCGGCGACACCCTCCCCACGGCGCAGGGCGGTGTTCAGGGTGTGGATCGCGTCCGCGATCAGACTGTAGGCCTTGCCCGGGATGAAGTTGGACGCGGCCCAGGCGCAGTCGCCGTAGCTGCCGCCGTCATCGGCTGTGGTGATCTTGTGATAGCAACCGGTGAAGTCTCCGATGAGCGCTTCGAAGAGGCCCTTCCACAGCCCCTTGGTCGCGTCCCAGGACGAGATCTTGACCTTCTTCGTCAGGCCCGGGAACTTCTTCGTGGTGAGGTAGAAGGTGTCCTCGGCGGGGCAGCCGGACTCAGTGGCGGGCACCTCCGGATTGGTGCAGAGGTAATAGCTGACGATCGCGTCGAACTTCACCTCGTAGACGAGGTCGCAGGGAAGGCGCGAGCAGTCGTCGGGCAACCGCTGCGGATCTCCGTTCTGCTTGAGGTCGTCGATGACGGAGAACATGCCGCCGACCCCGTCACCCGCGCCTGCGCCCGCCTGCACCTGGCTGTTGGCGTCGTTGCGCGCGGCCTGCTCAGCCGCCTGCTGGGCGGACTCGGCGTACTTCTGCGCATCCTTCGCCGCCTGCTCCGCCGCAGTCGCCTCGGCGTCCGCGCGGTCGGCGGCGGCTCGGGCGTCCTTCGCGGCCTGCTCGGCCTGCGCCGCCGCCGTGCGGGCGGCCTCCGCGTCCAGGGCCGCCTGGTCGGCGGAGGAGCGGGCGTCGGCCGCGTAGGTCTCGGCGCGGTCGGCCGCCTGGTCGGCGGCGGCCGCGTCCTCGGTGGCCTGGCGGTCGTACTCCTTGGCGCGGGCCAGGGATGCCTGCGCGTCGGCCGCGTACTGGGCCGCCTCGGCGGCGTAACCCAGCGCCTCCTTCGCCGACTTGCGGGCGTCCGCGGCGAACCCGGCGGCCTCCGCCGCCAATGTGTACGCCGCCTTCGCGTCACCGGTCGCCGCCGCCGCGAGACTCGCCGCCTGGGCCGCGTTCTGCTGCGCGTTGGCCGCGTGCGCCTCGGCGACCGCCTGCTGCTGCTCGGCGATCGTCTTCGACGACTGGCCCGACAGCACGGCGAGGCCCGCCGCCGAGTCCGTGGTGACGTACGGCGCGCCCAGCTGGATCGCGTCGTTGGCCGGAGCGGCGACCTGCTGGGCCGCGTTGCCGGCGTCCACCGCCGCCTGGGCGGTGGTGTAGGCGTGGCCGGCCGCGTCGGCCGCGCCGGCGACCGCCTTGGCGGCCTCGGCCTTCGCCGCGTCGGCCTGCTTCATGGCGTCGGCGGCGTGCTTCTCGGCCTCGTCGGCCAGCTTGACGGCCGTACGGGCGGCGGAGGCGGAGGCCTCGGACGCCTTGATGGCGTCGGCGGCGGCACTGGTCGCGGTACGGACGGCCGCGTCGGCCCGCAGCTTGGCGGCCTGGGCCGCGTCCGCGTCGGAACGGGCCCGCTTCGCGGCGGCCTCCGCGCGCGTGGCGGCGGCGTCCGCGTCGGCTGCGGCCTGGGTCGCCGCGTCGGCCTCGGAGCGGGCCGAGCGCGCGGCCGACTCCGCGTCGTCGGCGGCTGCGTCCGCCTGGTCGGCGGCGGCCCGGGACTCCGTGGCGTCGGACGCCGAGTCATGGGCCTCGGCGTAGGCGTCCTTGGCGTCGGCCTTGGCGCGGGCCGCGTTCGCCTGGCTCTCGGCGTCCCACGCGTCGTCCCGCTTGCCCTTGGCCCGGTCCCGGGCGCCCTCGGCGTCCTGCCGCTTGGCGCGGGCGGTCGACTCGGCGTTCTCCGCCCGGCCCTTGGCCTCCTGGGCGGTCTGCGCGTACCCCTGCGCGTTCTGCTTGTGCTGGGCGGCCTCCGCCTGCTTCTGCGCGGCGGTCTCCTTCTCCGCCTTCGCCGTCGCCGCCTCGGCCTCCGCCGCGAGCCGCTTGGCGTGCGCGTCGGCGGCCGCCGCCTTCGCGTCGGCCTCGGCCTTCTGCGTCTCGGCGAGCTTGGCCTTCGCGAGGTCACGGGCGGCCTTCGCGGTCTGCGCCTGTACGGCGGCCGCATCGGCGGCGGCCTTCGCCTGGGCCCGGGCCTCGTTCGCGGCCGCGGTACGGAAGGCGGCCTTCGACTGCGCGGCCTGCGTCAACGCGCGGGCGGCGATGGTCTCGCTGTCACCGGCGGCCGCGCGGGTGGCCGCGTAGGCGGTGTCGCCGGCCTTGGCGAGCGCGTCCAGCGCGGCCGACGACGCCTTGGTGACCTGCGCCTTCTGCTGCCCGACGAGCAGGCCGCGGCCGCGCGGGGCACCCGCCTCGTCGGCGATGCCGTACGACGTCGTCAGCGCGGTGTCCGACGTGGTGGCGGCCGTCTTCGCCGCCGTGGCCTGGGCCTTGAGCAGGTCGAGCTGCTTCTTCGCCTCGGTCTGGGCGGCCGTGACGCCCTGCTTCGCCTTGTCGAACTGGGCCTTGGTCGGGTAGTCGAGGTCGTCGGTGCCCTGGTGCCCGGACGGGACGACGTCGAACTGCTGCGGTGCCTTGCCCGTGCAGTCCCACATCCGGCCGTCCCGGCTGTTGGTGTAGTCGGCGAGGTCGAGGCAGTTGCCGGTGCCCGGGTTGTACAGCCGCGAGGTGCCGTGGGTGCCGTACTGCCACTTCTGCGAGGCGCCGGTGCCGCAGGTGGAGATCTGCACCGGCGTGCCGTTGGCGCTCGCACCGCCCTTGACGGTCAGGCACTTGCCCGAGTTGGGGTTGACCAGGCGGTCGCCGTCGATCTGCCACTTCTGCCCGGCGCTGCCGTTGCAGGTGTAGATCTGTACGGGCGTGCCGTTGTCCTTCTTGCCGCCGGCCACGTCCAGGCACTTGTCGGTGGCCCCGTGGGCGTGCACGACGAAGGGGCTGGTGCCGATCCAACCCGGGCCGCCGGCCGACCAGTAGTCCTGCCAGCGGACCAGGTGGTCGGCCCGCCAGGAGAGCCCGAGGAGTTCGCCCAGCGCCTTGGAGCCGGCGGCGAGCGCCTTGGTGGCGTTCTTGTTCGCGGTCAGGATCTGGTTGCGCGGGCCGGCCTGCGCGGCGATCTCCTGCTGCCACTCGGCGGACGCGGCGGCGACCTCCTTGCCGAGCACCTTGTTCGGGTCGACCGGAGTGCGCCAGGCACAGGAGGCGAACCTGGTCTTCAGGTCCTCGACGGCGATGCGGTACTCGACGCTGCCGGGCTCGGGCGCGGTGCGCGGGAAGCCGCCGTACGACAGGAAGAGCCGGGCGTCGTCCTCACCGGTCGGCTGCGGCGACCAGTTGACCAGGCCGTCGTAGGCCTGGTGCTCCTCGTACACCTGGTTCCAGTTGGGCGCGTGCGGGTCGGGGTCGCCGCCGTACAGCGGGTCGCCCAGGTCCTTGACGGCCTTGACGCCGGCCTCGTCCGCCTTCGGGGTCAGGTCGCGGTAGAAGTCGCCCTCGGACTTCCAGAACTGCTCCCAGATCCACTTGGAGATGCCGGTCTGCTGGAAGAAGTCCGGGCGGTCGTCGCCGCTCGTGCCGGGCGGCCACTCGAAGTCGGCCACCGACTTGAAGCCGCCGGGCGTGGGCAGCCCGGAGATCTGGAAGTCCCGGATGTGGTCGTGGAGCGCGGACCCCTCCTTGTCGGTGGCGTCCCGGTCCTGCTTGAACGCCGTCGACAACGGAGTCGTGTTCCAGTACTCCCGGTTGGCCGCCGCGTGCAGCTTGTCCGGCGTCTGGTTCAGCCCGTCCTGGGCGACGCCGAACATGGCCGGCCCGCCCATGCGCAGCGTCTCGCCCAGCAGGCACTGGTCCTGCCGGAGCTGTTCGGCTGCCTTGGCGTCGAAACCGTCGTAACTGTCGCCGGTGTCGGCGACGGCGGCCATGTCGTCGGCGGCGTACCGGCTGATCAGGTCCGGCTGTACGGCCACCGACCCGATCAGGGCCACGGCGACCGCGGACGTCAGCAGCGGCGTCAGGAGCCCGGAGCGCGCCCGGGCATGCGTGAAGAGCCGATATCTCGGCATGGTGGTCTGTCCTCCCCGTGGCGACGGTGTTCCCCCGGTCGCCGGTGTGCGCGCTCTGTGGCGGAGTGGTCGGCTCCGTCCGGCGCGGCGCTCACCTTAGACATACATGTCGGGTGCAGGACAAGAGTTTTCCGGGTTACATGTGGGAAACATGTGAAGGGCGGGACACTCCGGGCTGCTCCGGACAGGACATGACGAAGGCCCCGCAGCCGTGAAGCTGCGGGGCCTTCGTCACTGTGTACAGAACATGGGGTTGTCCCCGGAGGGACGAGTGGAGATGGCGGGAATCGAACCCGCGTCCAACGGTGCAGAATCAGGGCTTCTCCGTGTGCAGTTCGCTGAGATTTTCTCGGCCCCGGCGATCACGCGAACAAGTCGCCGACGGGCCCAGTCACTGTTTGATTTCCCATCGAACCCCGTGACCGGGCTCGATGGTTTAGTCCCCTAGATTATGCCAGGGTCCGGGTCGGGAACACTCCCGGGCTGACACCCGTTAGGGCCTTCACTCACTGCTTATTAGGCAGCGAGGGCGAAGGCGCGGGAATCGCTCTTGGTATTGGCGATTATTTTTTGCGACATATGGTTTACGAGATCATTGCCGCTTCCTCGACACGCTTCCCCTGCTTCAACAGCCGCTGTCGAAACCGATCATCCCCATGTTGTGTTGTCAATCAGCACACCGACCGCGGCCGGTGTTGACACCATCGTACGTGACCAACGCACACCGATGCCACCGTATTCCGGCGGCCCCGCCTACTGGCCCCGCTGCCTGCGCTTCGCCGCCGCGATCGCGCGGTCCGACTCCCGCCGGTCCTGCTTCTCGCGCAGCGTCTGGCGCTTGTCGTACTCCTTCTTTCCTCGCGCGAGAGCGATCTCGGCCTTCGCGCGGCCGTCCTTGAAGTAGAGGGCGAGGGGCACGATGGTGTGACCCGTCTCCTGCGCCTTCGACTCCAGTTTGTCGATCTCCTCGCGGTGCAGCAGCAGCTTGCGCTTGCGGCGCGCGGAGTGGTTGGTCCAGCTGCCCTGGTGATACTCCGGGATGTGGGCGTTGTGCAGCCACGCCTCGCCCCCGTCGATCTGGACGAAGCCGTCGGTCAGCGAGGTGCGGCCCTCCCGCAGCGACTTGACCTCGGTCCCCATGAGCACGAGGCCCGCCTCATAGGTGTCGATGATCGCGTAGTCGTGCCGGGCCTTCTTGTTCTGGGCGACGATCTTGCGCTTGCCGCCCTTCTCGCCGTCCCTGGCCTTCGCGGCCGCCCCGCCCTGCTTGGGCTGGGACTCCTTCGGTACGTACATTCCCTTGCTCATAGTGCTGACCATTTTCGCACTAGGGAGGGGGTCCGGGGCCAGCCCTTAATCGAGCGCCGACGACACCCGCCAGGGGGCCACCGGCGGGCAGCCGTAAGCCGCGCTCAGTCGCTGTCGCCCAGTCCCCCGAGGACCGTCTCGGCCTGCCGGAGGGCTCCCTCGTCGGCCTCGAGGTCCGGCGTGATCCCCCGCCCGTCTACCCCGCGCCCCGACGGAGTCCGGTAGTGCCCCACGGTCAGCTCCGCCACGGACCCGTCGGGCAGCCGGCTGGGCATCTGCACCGACCCCTTGCCGAACGTCCGGGACCCGACCACCACGGCCCGTCCACGGTCCTGGAGCGCCCCGGTCAACAACTCCGCCGCACTCATCGTCCCGCCGTCCACCAGCACCACCAGGGCCCTGTCGGTGTCCCCGCCGGCCACGGCGTGCAGCGCCTGCTGCGACCCGTCCACGTCATAGGTGGCGACCAGGCCGCCGTCGAGGAAGACGGACGCCGTGGTGACGGCCTCGGTGACCAGGCCGCCGGAGTTCCCGCGCAGGTCGAGCACGATCCCGCCCCCGGCCGGAGCCTGGCGCACGGCGTCCCGGACCTGGTCCCCGACGCCCTTGGTGAACGAGTCGATCTTGATGACGGTGATCGAGCCGGCGAGCTCCCGCACGCTGACCGAGTCCGTGGACAGTCGAGCGCGCCGCAGTGTCTCGCTCCACGCGTGTGTGCCGCGCTGGAGGCCCAGCCGGACCGTCGTCCCGGCGGCCGCGCCCTTGGCGTCGCCGCGCAGTAAGGAGACGACCTCGGTGACGGGCCGCCCGTCGGCGGACGCCCCGTCGACACTGCGCAGCAGATCGCCGCGGCGGATCCCGGCGGCGGCCGCCGGCGAGTCCGAGCTCACCCTGGTCACTTCGATACGGCCGTCCTGCTCGCGCCGGGCCCACAGCCCGACGCCGGTGTACTGGCCGTCCAGGGCCTCCTCGAACTCCTCGTACTCGCCCCGGGAGTAGACAGCCCCCCAGCGGTCCCCGCTGCGGCTGACGGCACGCTCGGCGGCCTCCATGGGGGACTTGCCCGCGGCCATGGCCTCCGCGGCCGCCTCGGCCACGTCCTCGTGATGCCCCGCGGGAGCGGCCGAACGGGCCGTGTCCGACGAGGACTTGCGGTCGGCGGGGCCGGCGTCGGGGAGCGAACCGGTGGCCGCGCCGGCCACCAGGACGCTCGCGAACACCAATGTCAGGGCGGCCCCGCGGCGGATGCGGCGGGGCTGACAGAACAGGTCACGGCCTGACATGCCGGTGAGTCTAGGACAACGCAAGAGGGCCGCACGGCCGGTTGACCGTACGGCCCTCTTGGCATGCGTCACACCTTCAGGTACTTGCGCAGCGCGAAGAACGCGGCCAACGCGGGCATCAGCACACTCGCGGCGAGGATCAGCGGCAGCTTCGTCAGTACGGCGTCCCAGCCCACGAAGTTGATCAGGTTGAGCTTGGTGGACAGGGCCATGCCGTGGTCGATGGTGAAGTACCGGCCGACGACCAGGAAGACACAGGCGAGCGCACCGCCGATCGCACCGGCGACGGCGGCCTCCATGATGAACGGCGCCTGGATGTAGAAGCCGGACGCGCCCACCAGCCGCATGATCCCGGTCTCCCGCCGACGGCTGAACGCCGAGACCCGCACCGTGTTGACGATCAGCAGCAGGGCGACGATCAGCATGAGCGCCATCACGCCGAGCGCGGCCCGGTTCATCAGGTTGAGCATCGTGAAGAGGTTGTCCAGGATGCCCTTCTGGTCCTGCACGGACTGCACGCCGTCCCGCCCGTTGAAGGCGGTCGCGATGACCTGGTACTTCTCCGGGTCCTTGAGCTTGATGCGGTACGACTCCTGCATCTGGTCCGGCGTGAGGGAGGCCGCCAGCGGGGAGTCGCCGAACTGCTCCTTGTAGTGCTTGTAGGCCTCGTCCTGGGACTCGTGGACGACCGTCTCGACGACCGACATCTTCTTGAGGTCGGAGAGGATGTCCTTCTTCTGGTCCTCGGTGACCGCGCCCTTGGCGCAGTTGGGGTCCGACTCGGCGTCGCTCTTGTTGCAGAGGAAGATCGAGACGTTGACCTTGTCGTACCAGTAGCCCTTCATGGCGCCGACCTGGTCGCTCATCAGGAGCGAACCGCCGAACAGGGCGAGCGACAGGGCGACGGAGACGATGACGGCGAACGTCATCGTCAGGTTGCGACGGAGACCGACACCGATCTCGGAGAGTACGAACTGGGCGCGCATGGCGGGTTCTTCAGGCCTTTCCGGGGACTCTTCGAACGGCGGTCAGTGCTGGTAGCCGTAGACGCCGCGTGCCTGGTCGCGGACGAGGCGGCCCTTCTCCAGCTCGATGACGCGCTTGCGCATCTGGTCCACGATGTTCTGGTCGTGCGTCGCCATCAGCACGGTGGTGCCCGTCCGGTTGATCCGGTCGAGCAGCTTCATGATGCCGACGGAGGTCTGCGGGTCGAGGTTGCCGGTGGGCTCGTCGGCGATCAGCAGCTTGGGCCGGTTCACGAAGGCCCGGGCGATGGCCACGCGCTGCTGCTCACCACCGGAGAGCTCACCCGGCATCCGGTCCTCCTTGCCGCCGAGCCCGACGAGGTCGAGCACCTGCGGCACGGACTTGCGGATCTCACCGCGCGACTTGCCGATGACCTCCTGCGCGAAGGCCACGTTCTCCGCGACCGTCTTGTTGGGCAGCAGCCGGAAGTCCTGGAACACGGTCCCCAGCTGGCGGCGCATCTGCGGCACCTTCCAGTTGGAGAGGCGCGCGAGGTCCTTGCCCAGGACGTGCACCTGCCCCTGGCTGGTCCGCTCCTCACGGAGCACCAACCGCAGGAAGGTGGACTTTCCGGAGCCGGAGGACCCCACGAGGAACACGAACTCGCCCTTCTCCACTTCGAGGGAGACGTCCCTGAGTGCGGGGCGGGTCTGCTTGGGGTAGACCTTGGATACGTTGTCGAATCGGATCACGGATGCACCACGGTAGGCCGGGGGTAGATGAGCGTGACCATACGCGAACCGGGTGTGCGAGCGCAGGCGCCGGTTCGGGTTGCGTATCGGTTGGGCGGTTTTGTGCCGACCTGAAATCCCCGTCTTCGGAACCGCACAGGCGGCCCCCAGGTGAACCTGGCACAGTGGAGAAGGGAACGTTCTGCCGTCGGGGAGCGTTCTTCTGTACGGAACCGTCGGCAAGAAGGGTGACGCGCATGACGTACGACCGCCTGGTGTGCGCAAACTGTGCGGCGCCCGTGAGCGAGGGCCGGTGCCCCGTGTGCCGGGCGAACCGCGAGCGGATGCAGCAGGAGAACTACTTCGCGGGCCTCAACCCCATGACCCTGATCGCCCTGCTCGCGGTCCTGATCGCGGCGGTGGCCCTGCTGGCCCACCAGACCGCCTAGCCGGCGGCCAAGGACAAACCAAGCGCATACGAAGGGCCCGGAGCGGACACGCTCCGGGCCCTTCGTCGTACAGCATGCGCACGCTAGGCGGGCACGCGACTACCGGACGTCACCGTCAGGCGGCAGCGCCACCGCGGCCGCCGGCGAGGCGCGGCAGGACGCGGAAGCCGATGCCACCGGCGATCATCGTGGCGGCACCGATGAGCAGGAAGGTCGTCTGACCGGCACCGGTCTCGGCGAGCTCCTTGCCGTTGCCCTGGGCCGACGTGTTGGACGTGGTGTCCGTGCCGGTCTCGGTGAGGGCCGAGGAGCCCTCTTCCTGGGTGGAGGCGTTGGAGCCGCCGTCGGGGTCGGCGTTGTTGCCGCCGCCACCGGCGTTCCCGTTGCCGTTGCCGTTCCCGTTGCCATTGCCGTTCCCGGTGCCCGGGTCGGACGGGGCCTCGGTGGGCTCGGTGGGCTCCTCGGTGGGCTCCGACGGGATGGTCGGAGGCTCCTCGGTGGGCGGCTCCTCCGTGGGCGGCTGCTCGGTCGGCGGCTGCTCGGTGGGCGGCTCCTCCGTCGGGTTGGGCGCGGTCGGGATGCCGTCGCCCGGCTCGGTCGGAGTGCCGTCGCCCGGGTCGTCGTCGCCGGTGTTCACGTTCACGCCGACGCCATCGGCGCCCACGCCCACGTTGATCTCCAGCGCGGAAGCAGCGCCGGCGGCGGTCAGCGAGGCACCGGCCGCGATCACGGCACCGGCGGCTATGCGCGCGATCCGGATCCGCGTCTTCTTCGTCATGTGGTTGCTACCCCCAGTAGCTCATCGTCAATGAGGCGGCGCTCGGGGCCGTGATCGACGGAGGAAGGCAGCTGTACTCAAGTCCCCCGGTTCACATGCGCCCCAGAGATACGCATGCCACGCTTTACCCTTCCCATTTTTCAAAGCATCGTCAAGGCCGTTGCGCGCGCGATGTCCAACTACGGGCCCTTTGCCGGGGAAAGCGGTCTGTGAGTGTGATGTAAAACCCAGACATAAAGCAAACTGCCGCCCGGTGGGCGGCAGTTGGCAAGCGGTGGTCAAGTCGACAAAGTTACTTCTCCTGCTGCTTGCGCCAGCGAATTCCGGCTTCGATGAAGCCGTCGATCTCGCCGTTGAACACAGCCTCGGGATTGCCGACCTCGAACTCGGTGCGCAGGTCCTTGACCATCTGGTACGGGTGCAGGACGTACGAACGCATCTGGTTGCCCCAGGAGCTGCCGCCGTCCTTGAGGGCGTCCATCTTGGCCCGCTCCTCCTGGCGCTGCCGCTCCAGCAGCTTCGCCTGGAGGACGTTCATGGCGGTCGCCTTGTTCTGGATCTGCGACCGCTCGTTCTGGCAGGAGACGACGATGCCGGTGGGGAGGTGGGTCAGCCGCACCGCGGAGTCGGTGGTGTTGACGCCCTGTCCGCCGGGCCCGGAGGACCGGTAGACGTCCACGCGCAGTTCGGACTCGTCGATCTCGATGTGGTCGGTCTGCTCGACCACGGGCAGGATCTCCACGCCCGCGAAGGAGGTCTGACGGCGCCCCTGGTTGTCGAACGGCGAGATGCGCACGAGCCGGTGGGTGCCCTGCTCGACGGAGAGCGTGCCGTAGGCGTACGGCGCCTGCACGGCGAAGGTGGTCGACTTGATGCCGGCCTCTTCCGCGTACGACGTCTCGATGAGCTCGGTCTTGTAGCCCTTCTGCTCCGCCCAGCGCAGGTACATCCGCTGGAGCTTCTCCGCGAAGTCGGCGGCGTCGACGCCACCGGCCTCGGCGCGGATGTTGACGAGCGCCTCACGGGAGTCGTACTCGCCGGACAGGAGGGTGCGCACCTCCATCTCGTCCAGCGCCTTCTTGACGGCGGCGAGCTCGGACTCGGCCTCGGCGCGGGTGTCCGGGTCGTCCTCCTCCTCGGCCATCTCGAAGAGGACGCTCAGGTCGTCGATACGACCGCGCAGGGCCTCGGCCTTGCGCACCTCCGCCTGGAGGTGGGAGAGCTTGCTGGTGATCTTCTGCGCCTCGTCCGGGTTGTCCCACAGGGACGGCGCGGCCGCCTGCTCCTCGAGCACGGCGATGTCTGCCCTCAGCTTGTCGAGGTCCAGAACGGCCTCGATCGACTCCATGGTCGAGGAGAGGGACTTGAGCTCTTCGGATACATCGACGACTGCCACGCCCTCCAGCCTAACGGCTGTGGCAACCGACGTCGGTCGTCCCCCGGGCTGCGGGCCCCGGCCCCCTCAGGGCGAGGCCGGTGCGGAGTTCTTCGTGTCCTGCGGTGACGCCCCGGCGTCGTCCCCCGAGGTGGCCGCCCACACGCCGACGCCCGCCGCGGCCACCAGCACGGCCGCCGCGGCCCCGACGGCCAGCCGCCGCCGTCGTGTGGTCGCCCGGTTCCGGGCGGACCCCGGCCGCGGTGCCCCGGCGGCCCGCGGCACCCGGGCGGTGCCCAGCGCACCCCCGGCCAGCTCGTCGGGCGCCGGTACCCGCATCGACGTGTGCGTGTCCCGGTTGGAGTCGGCGGGCCTCGCGCCCGGCACCAGGGGTACGGCACCCCGCCGCGCCGGCCGCCCGGAGGAGACCGGCTCACCGGCGGACGCGGGGGCGGTTCCCTCCCCGTCCTGCTCGTCCTCCGGCTCCGCGTCCGGCTCGTCCACGTCCAGCGGCGGCATCCCGGCCAGCAGCGGCAGCAGCTCCCGCAGCCGCACGCCCAGCTCGGAGGCGCGCAGCCGGGACGCCGGGGCCTTCGCCAGGCACTGCACGATCAGCTGCCACAGTTCGTCGGGGATCCCGGGGAGCGGCACCACCGTCTCGGTCACATGGCGCCGCAGCACCGCCCCCGGGTGCCCGCCGCCGAACGGGGTGAAGCCCGCGAGCAGCTCGTAGAGGACGGTCGCGAGGGCGTAGATGTCCACGGAGGCGCGCGGCGGCAGGCCCTCGACGATCTCCGGCGCGAGGTAGTCCGGCGTCCCGATGATCTTCGTGGCGCGGGTCCGGCGCGGTGAGTCGATCAGCTTGGCCACGCCGAAGTCGGTCAGCAGGGCCGGGTGGGACCCGCCGGGTCCCAGGGGGCCCTGCATGTCCAGCAGGATGTTCTCCGGCTTCACGTCCCGGTGCACGACCCCGGCCGCGTGCGCGGCGGCCAGGCCGTCGGCGACGTCCGCCACGATCGCCACCGCCGCCTCGGGTGCGAGCCGCTTCTCCCGGTCGAGCCGGGTGCGCAGATCGGTGCCCCGGACCAGGTCCATGACGAGCGCGAGGTCATTGCCGTCGACCACGAGGTCGCGTACGGAGACCACATGGGGGTGCTCCAGACCGAGCAGTGCCGTGCGCTCCTGGACGAACCGGCCGACGAGTTCCTGGTCGGACGAGAGGTCCTCGCGCAGCAGCTTGACGGCGACGGGCCCCTCGGGTCCCTCGCCGAGCCACACCGTGCCGGCGCTGCCCCGCCCCAGGATCTGGTTGGCGGTGTACCGGCTGCCGATCTTCCGTGCCAAGACTGCTCCTACAGACGCGTGTTGTCGCCAAAGCTACGCGTCGCGGGAGCCAACCTTCACCGCGGAGACGGAAATCACCCGCTGGGTGTCGACAAATCCCCAGAGTTACTGCTGACCTGAGGAGTTTCCGCCGAGATCTCCGATCCATCCGCTCACGGTGTCGATGATGTCCCCGAGTTGCTGCCAGTAGCTCTTGCCGGTGCCGATCCACTCCTGGAGCGGGCTCAGCTCCCAGATCAGCCAGCTCGCCACGAACAGGATGACGATCGTGAACAGACAGCCCTTGAGGCAGCCCAGACCCGGGATCTTCATCGGGTTGGCGCTGCGCTGCCGCGGCTGCCGGGGCTCGCGCGCGGGGCGCTCGGGCTGCGGCGGGGGCGCGTACCGCTGCGGCTGGGGCTGCGGCGGGGCGTACTGCTGGGGCTGGGGCTGCTGCTGACGGCCGTAGCCGCCCTGCGGCGGACGCTGCGGGGGCCGCTGCTGGCGCTGCGGCGGCTGCTGCTGTTGGGGCCTTGCGACCTGCCGCTGGGGGCGGCGGCGCAGCGGGTCCTCGCTCGGGTCGAGGTACTGCACCTGCGTCTGTTCGTTGCGGTCCCGGGCCGCGCGCAGCTGGTTCTGCCAGGGGTGCGGATCCTCGGGCCCACCGGACTGCTGTCCATGGCCCTGCTGACCATGTCCTTGCTGTCCATGGCCCTGCTGCCCGTACTGCCCCGGCTGTCCGGGCGGCACCGGCGGCATGACCGCGGTCGGGTCGGCCGCGCCACGGTTCGTCGGGAGTACGGCGGTGGGGTCGGCGGCACCGACCGGGTTCCCGGCGCCGGTGTGCGGCAGGAAGCTGGTCGCGGCGTTGGGGTCGACGGCACCCGCGCGGTGCGGCAGCACCTGCGTCGGGTCGGCGGCGCCGGGCGTGTCCGGGACGGCGGCCGGGTCGGGGTCGGGCAGCAGCAGGGCGCCGACGTTCTCCGCCGCGGCGATCTGCGCGGAGTTCGCGTGCACACCGATGCCCTCGGCGACCACACGCAGCCCGCGCGCGAGGTTCTCGGCGCTGGGACGGCGGTCCGGGTTCTTGCTCAGACAGCGCTCTATGACGGTCCACAGCGGGTCGGGGACCGTGGAGGGGCGGCGCGGTTCGGCGCTCAGGTGCTGGTGCAGGACCTCCAGGGCGGATCCGCCGGCGAACGGCGGACGGCCGGTGACCAGTTCGTACAGCAGGATCCCGGCGCCGTAGATGTCGACCGCGGAGGTCTGCGGGCGGCCCTCGGCGGACTCGGGAGCGACGTACGCGGGCGTGCCGACGAACTCCTGGGTCCGGGTCAGTCCCGGGGAGTCCGCGAGGCGCGCGATGCCGAAGTCGGTCAGCAGGGGGTGCATCTGGCCGCCGTACTGCCGCAGCAGCACGTTGGCCGGCTTGAGGTCGCGGTGGACCACGCCGTCGGCATGGCTCGCGGCGAGCGCGTCGGCGATCTGGGCGGTGAGCAGGGCGGCGCCGACCGGGCTGAAGGGGCCGTTCTCGCGCAGGTAGCGGTGCAGGTCGGGGCCCTCGACGAGGTCCATGACCAGGGCGAGCAGATCGCCCTCGACGACCAGGTCGCGCACCCGCACGATGTTCGGGTGGGTCAGCCTGAGCAGGACGGAGCGCTCGCGCAGGAACCGCATCACGATGTCCGGGTCGCTCGCGAGCTCCTCCTTGAGGACCTTGATCGCGACGGTCTCGCCCGGCTGTCCGGCCACGGCCGCCTCGGCGCCCGCGGTCTCCCGCTGGCGTGCTCGCCAGACGGTCCCCGTGGCACCGCGTCCGAGCGGCTCCTCGAGGAAGTACTTGCTGCCAACCGGCCGCACGTCATGCACTCCCTGCTGCTTGCTGTCGTTCCGACCCACTTCCGACCCACTGTAGTGCCGCTCCTCCTGGCACTGCGTAAGCGTTGCCAAGCACGTTCGAAACAAAGACGCTCCGGCCGGGGCTCCCGGTTGCCGGACGTTGACGTGACCGATCTCAAGTGATCGCCCGCGCTGCACTGGTCAGGCACTTTTGGGGGCAGAGCTGACCAATCAAGATCACTTGCCCTCGGGCGGCGGGCGTGTTGTCAGTGGCAGGTGCGAGGATGCGTGCAGTACTGGCCGATGGTGCTCGTGCGGGGTGGGGATGTCCGCGTCCGAGCAGAAGGGACCGCTGACGGCGATGCAGATCCGGCTGACCGTCGTAGACCCGCTGGGCCCGCCCGACCGGGCCCGCGGCCGCGCCGCGAGCTGCGACGTGCTGGTCACCGCTCCCGTCGGCACCGCACTGGCCGCGGTGGCCGGCGCCCTCGCCTCCGCGGTCCCCGGGGAGGCGGGCGCCTCCCGCGCGGGCGAGGCCGAGCGCGGCGGCGGCACCGTCGTGCTGTACGCGGACGGCGAGCGGCTGGACGCCCAGCGCGCCACCCTCGGCGAGCCCCCGCTG
Source organism: Streptomyces sp. LS-MS-L19 (assembly GCF_058382285.1). Taxonomy (NCBI): domain Bacteria; kingdom Bacillati; phylum Actinomycetota; class Actinomycetes; order Kitasatosporales; family Streptomycetaceae; genus Streptomyces; species Streptomyces sp. LS-MS-L19. The sequence goes on from NZ_JBYCLL010000001.1 coordinate 3,870,875, forward strand.
ATCGACGGAGCGGTGCTCTCCCTGGGCGCCCCGGCGGCCCCCGAGCCCCACCCCGAGCTCGACGAGGCCCCCACCCAGCTCCATGTGGTCGCCGGCCCCGACGCGGGCGGTGTCCACCTGCTGCACGGCGGCCAGATCCACATCGGCCGCTCCGCCGACGCCGACGTCCCGCTCGACGACCCGGACGTCTCCCGTCTCCACTGCGCGATCACCGTCGCCGCCGACGGCCACGTCTCGGTGGCCGACCTCGGCTCCACGAACGGCACGATCCTGGACGGCGCCCGCGTGGGTGCCCGCCCGGTGCGGTTCCTCCCGGGGGCACTCCTGAGGATCGGCGAGTCGGTGCTCCGCCTGTCCCCGAGCGGCGGCGGGCGTCTGGAGACGGAGCCGGACGGGGAAGGGCACGTGCGGGTCGCGCCCGGCGAGAGCGCGTCCGGGGACGGTGGCAGCGGGCGCGGTACCGCGGGGCCGGCCGAGGGTGCCGACGGATCGGGGGCGGGCCGGGGAGCGGACCGTTCCCGGGGCGGCGGACGGGACTTCGGGACGCCTCGCGGTGCGGCTCCTGCGGCCGGGCACCTGCCGGGGCAGGGGCATGGAGCACCCGACAGCGCCGCGGAAGTGGGCGAGGCCGCCGCCACGACGGGGTACGGGGCCGGACCGGGGCGTGGCGCAGCGGGGAGCACTGCGGGAGCGGGCGAGGCCGCGTACCGGTCGGGTGCGGGGCGGGGTCGGCGGGTTTCGGGGCGGGCCGGAGCAAACGGGGCCGGAGCGAGCGGGGCCGGTGCGGGGGCGTCGGTCTCGGGCGGTGGCGTCGAAGGCTCGGCACACGCGCGTGGGGGGCGGGACAGCGGCGGTGCCACGGCCCAGCCGCCGACCGACCGGACCCACCACACCTACGGTTCGGCCGACTGGGGCGCTTCCGGCGGGGACCCCGGGGTCGCGCCGGCGCAGGGCCATGGTCCCGTCGAGCCGCCGGTCGTCGTACCGGGGCAGGGCGGGGCGCCTCGGATCGAGAACCGGGGCGGCGGCCGGGCCGGCGGTTCGCTCGGCGCGGCCTCGAGCGGGGATGTCGGAGAGCGGCCTGGCGTGAGCGGGGCGGTGCCGGGTGCGCGTGCTCACGGCTCCGCGGGGGCGGCCTCCGGTGACACGGGTGAACGGCGTCTGCGCGGGCCGGAAAGCGCCGGCGGCGGGGGCGTCGGGAGCTCCTCGGGCTACGTCGGGGCCGGCAACTCCGCCGGCTCAGCCGGTTCCGTCGGCTCCGTCGGAGACACTCACGGCGGCCGGGCCGGAATCGGTTCGTTCACGGAGTCCGCGGCCGCTGCCTCGGGGCCCTCCGTACCCTCCGTGCAGCCCCCCACCGCCCAGGACACCCCCTCCACCCCCGACCCCGCCGAACCCGGCACCGGCCGCCGCAAAGGCACCCCCCTGCGCGGTACGGACGCCCCGCAGAGCGGGCGCCGGCGCGGCGGGCTCGGCAAGTGGGCGCGGCGGCTGGCCGGGGGCCGGGGCGAGCCGGAGACCGCCGAGCGGGACGAGCCGTACGCCGAGGAGCCGGCCCCCGTCGCCACCGCCCCGTCGGCCACCGCCGCCCAGGTGCCCGAGGTCTGGCCGGACCCCGCCGCGCTGCTGCTGACGGCACTGGGCCCGGGTGCCCGCCTGTGGGAGCGCGGGCCGGGGCACCCGGAGGCGCTCACCGTGCGGCTCGGCACCGCCGACCGGGCCGCGCCCGACGGGTCGGGGCTGTTGCCCGCCGTTCCGGTGACCGCGGATCTGCGCGAGGCGGGCGCACTGGGTCTCGCCGGTCCACGCGCGCGGCTGGCCGGGCTGGCCCGCGCGGTGGTGGCCCAGCTCGCCGCCCTGCACGCTCCCGAGACCCTGGAGATCGTCCTGATCAGCGCGGACCGCTCCCGGCCCGCGCAGGAGCGCACCGCCGAGTGGTCCTGGCTGGGCTGGCTCCCCCATGTCCGTCCGGGCCACGGCCAGGACTGCCGGCTCCTCCTGGCCCACGACCGCGAACAGGCCGCGGCCCGCACCGACGAACTCCTCAGGCGCCTGGACGACCACCTGGCCGACGCGGAGCTCGCCCCGCCCCGCGGCATGATCCCCGCGGCCCGCTCGACCGCCCCGGACGGGCTCCGGGGCGCCGCCCGACGGCCCTCCTGGGCCCGCGACGACGCCGAGGGCGGCGACACCGGCGGTTTTCCGGGGCCGTACACCGTGGTCGTCGTCGACGGCGATCCCGGTGGCGCGGATCTGCGCAAGGCGGTGGCACGGCTGGCGGCACAGGGCCCGCGGGCCGGTATCCACGTCGTCTGCCTCGCCGAGACGGCCCCCGCCTCCCCCGCCTCCCCGGTGACCGACACCTATGAGGCGGCCTGCGCGGCGGCCCCGACGTTCCGCGAGTGCGGCGCGGTCGGCCTGCTCAGCGGGGACGTGGCGACGGCCCTGCGGCTGATGCGGGTGGCGCGCGCGGGGATGCCGACCGGCGCGGGCCGGCCGACGGCCCCGAGCGGAAGCGGGAGCGCTCCGACGGCCCCGGGCGCAGATTCCGAGACCTACGGCACCGCGCCGGGCGCGGAGACCACCCGCCCGGACACCACCCGCCCGGCGCCCCGGCACCCCGGCGCCGACACCACTCGCACCGTGCCCCGGCCCACCGTGGCCTCCGCGGGACACGGCACCGCCACGCGCCCCGACCCCGACACCCTCCACCTCACCCCCGCCCCGACCCCCGTGGGCCACGGCACGGTCGCCGCCGTGGACGCCGTCTCCGCCGCCTGGGCCGAGCGGTTCGCGCGGGCGCTGGCGCCGCTGCGCACGGACGGGACCGCCGGTGCGGGCCACGCGCGCGTGTCCTCCCCGCTGCCCCAGTCGGCGCGGCTGCTGGACGAGCTGGGGCTGGCCCGGGCCACCCCGCCGTCGCTGATGACGCGCTGGGCGGACGCGGCCGACGACCCGGAGTCGCTCGGCGGCCGGGCCTGGGCGGTGCTCGGGGCCGGCCCGCGCGGCCCGGTCTGCGCCGACCTCGTGGCCGAGGGCCCGCACCTGCTGATCGAGGGACCCGCGGGCAGCGGCCGTACGGAGCTGCTCCGGGCCGTCGTCGCCTCGCTGGCCGCGGCCGAGCGCCCCGACCGGCTCAGCGTCGTCCTGATGGACGGCCGGGACAGCGTGGGCGCCGGCGGCGGCCACGGCGAGGGGCTGCGCGTGTGCACGGACGTGCCCCATGTGACCACCCACCTCACCGCCAACGACCCGGTCCGCATGCGGGAGTTCGCCCAGTCCCTGAGCGCCGAGCTGAAGCGGCGCGCGGAGCTGCTCGGCCGCTCCGACTTCGCCGAGTGGCACACCGGACGCGAGCTGTCCGGCCGTATGGTCGCCCAGCGCACGGCGACGACCCGCGGCCCGGCCGCCGCGAAGGGCACTTCCACCACGGGCGTCCAGAACACCGCGGGCCCTCACGGCACCGCGGGCACCAACGGCATCCCCGCCGCGGCGGCCGCCGACCCGGCCGCAGCCGACCTCGACTCCCCGCCCAGCGCCACGATCCGGCTGCGCCCCGGCGCGGCCCGGCGCCAGGCGGAGGCCGTGCCGCCGCTCCCCCGCCTGGTCGTGGTCGTGGACGATCTGGACGCCCTGGTCTCCCCGCCCCTCGGCTCCCCCGGCCGGCCCGCCGCCGGATCGGTCATACGCGCGCTGGAGGCGGTGGCCCGCGAGGGCGAGCGGCTGGGTGTGCACCTCGTGGCCGCGAGCGGCCCGGGGGGCCGTACGGCGGAGTCGGAACCGGCCCGCCGGGCCACCCTCCGCGTCACCCTGGACGCCCCGGCCACCGGGCCGGAGGAACCGGCCCCCGGCCGTGGCCGGCTGACCTGGTCCGACGGCCGGGTGACCGCCTTCCAGGCGGGCCGGGTCACGGGCCGCATCCCCCGCACGGCGACCCTCCGCCCCACGGTCGTGCCCCTGGAGTGGGAGCGCATGGGCGATCCCCCGACCCGCCGTCCGGTGCGGGAGCTGGGGAACGGCCCGACAGATCTTGCTCTGCTCGCCAGCGCATTGGAACGGGCAGCGAGGGAAGTCGCAGCAGCAGAGGTGCCGTCACTGCTTTAGCCGAACCAGGCTGGCCCTCTTCGACGTGTGCCCGCACGCAGCCGTACTGGTCACGAGGCCGCAACGATCTCCCGCTTGACAGCCGACGCGCCCTTGCCGACCCAGTTCTCCCGGCGTAGACCAGTTCGCACGGGACACCCTCAACGTTCGACGAGGAACGAGGAACGGGGACGTGATGCGCAGCACGAGCAGCACAAACCGAAAGCCCAGGGCAGCGAAGACCGCGGCCGCCGCCCTCGCGGCCGCCCTCGCCCTCTCGCTCAGCGCCTGCGGCGGGGACGACGACAAGAGCAGTGACAGCGGTCCGACCGGCGGCACGGCGACCGGCACCGGTGTCACCCTCCCCAAGCTGAACGGCAGCAGCCTCCAGGTGGCCGCCGTATGGAGCGGCGAGGAGCAGGCCAACTTCAAGAAGGTCCTCACGGAGTTCGAGAAGCGCACCGGTGCCAAGGTGACCTTCGTGCCCGCGCAGGACCCCATCGTCAACTTCCTGGGCTCGAAGATCGCGGGCGGCCAGCCGCCGGACATCGCGATGCTCCCGCAGCCCGGCGCGATCAAGCAGGCCGTCGACAAGAAGTGGGCCAAGCCGCTGGGCGCCGAGGCCAAGGCCGAGCTCGCGAAGAACTACTCGCAGGGCTGGCAGGACATCGGCAAGGTCGGCGGCACCCAGTACGGCGTCTACTACAAGGCCGCCAACAAGTCGCTGATCTGGTACAACGCCAAGGTCTTCGAGAACGCGGGCGCCACCGACCCGAAGACCTGGGACGAGCTGCTCACCACCGCGCAGACGGTGTACGACTCGGGCGTGACCCCGTTCTCCGTGGGCGGCGCCGAGGGCTGGACCCTGACCGACTGGTTCGAGAACGTCTACCTCTCGCAGGCCGGCCCGGAGAAGTACGACCAGCTGGCCAAGCACGAGATCAAGTGGACGGACCCGTCCGTGAAGGACGCGCTGACCACGCTGGGCCAGGTCTGGGGCAAGAAGGACTATGTCGCGGGCGGCGCGAAGGGTGCGCTCCAGACCGACTTCCCGGCCTCGGTGACACAGGTCTTCACCGGCGGCGACCAGCCCAAGGCGGCGATGGTCTACGAGGGCGACTTCGCGCAGGTCAACATCCAGGCGGCGAAGGCGAAGGTCGGCACCGACGCGAAGGTGTTCCCCTTCCCGAAGGTCGGCGACACGGCCCCCGTGGTCTCCGGCGGCGACGCGGCCGTGATCCTGAAGGACTCCAAGGCGGCGCAGGCTCTCGCGACCTTCCTGGCCTCCCCGGATGCGGCGACCATCCAGGCCAAGCTCGGCGGCTACCTCTCGCCGAACAAGAACGTGGACATCTCGTCGTATCCGAACCCGGTGCAGCAGAAGATCGCCAAGGCGCTGATCGAGTCGGGTGACGACTTCCGCTTCGACATGTCCGACCAGGCCCCGCAGGCCTTCGGCGGCACGCCCGGCAAGGGCGAGTGGAAGGCGCTCCAGGACTTCCTGGCCAACCCGAAGGACATCGCGGGCACCCAGGCCAAGCTGGAGGCCGACGCGGCGGCCGCCTACGGGAACTGAGGCGATGACATCGGCCACGGAGGCAGGGGTCCCACCGGCCCCTGCCTCTCCCAAGTCACGCAAGAGCGTGACCGGCACGCGCAGGACCGTGGCAGTGCTGTTCCTGCTGCCCGCCCTCGTGCTGCTGGGCGCGCTCGTGGTCTACCCGATCGGGTACTCGCTCGTCCGCAGCTTCTACGACCAGTCCGGTGACGGCTTCGCCGGGATCGACAACTACAAGGCCCTGTTCACCGACGACGGCATCCGCACGGCCCTGAAGAACAACGTCATCTGGGTGGTGTTCGCGCCGACGATCTCCACCGCGCTCGGTCTGATCTTCGCGGTGCTGACGGAGCGGATCCGCTGGGGCACGGCGTTCAAGCTGCTCGTCTTCATGCCGATGGCGATCTCGATGCTGGCGGCGGGCATCATCTTCCGCCTCGTCTACGACCAGGACCCGGACAAGGGGTTCGCGAACGCCGTGTGGGTGGGCGTGCACGACACGTTCGCGCCGTCCTCGGCGTTCCCGAAGGCCCACCCGGGCCGGAACTCCCCGCTGGTGCCCCAGGGCGGCGGCTTCGTCACCAAGGCCACGGTCCACACCGGCGGCACGGTCACGCTGCCCCTGGTGGGCGTGGCCCCGGACCAGATGCCGAGTGACGCCAAGAAGGCCGTGGCGCCCCAGGCGGACCCGGGCCGGATCACCGGCACCACCTGGCAGGACTTCACGCGCGGCAAGGGCGTCGGCAAGCTCGGCGGGGTCGACCCGAGCGAACTCGGCTACCCCGGCATGAAGATCGAGGCGGTCAAGGACGGCAAGGTCGTCGAGACGGCGAAGGCGGGCGACGACGGCACGTTCTCCTTCTCGGAGAAGGCGAACGGCGCCCAACTACGGCTTCCGGCGAGCAACTTCAAGGAGGCCTACAACGGGGTCGACTGGCTCGGCCCGTCGTTGGTGACGCCGGCGATCATCGGGTCGTACATCTGGATGTGGGCCGGTTTCGCGATGGTGCTGATCGCGGCCGGGCTCGCGGGCATCCCCCGGGAACTCCTGGAGGCGGCCCGGGTCGACGGCGCGAGCGAGTGGCAGGTCTTCCGCAGGGTCACGGTGCCGCTGCTCGCGCCGGTCCTCGCGGTGGTCACCGTGACCCTGATGATCAACGTCCTGAAGATCTTCGACCTGGTCTACATCATCGCCCCGGGCTCGTCGCAGGACGACGCGAACGTCCTCGCGCTGGAGCTGTACCGCAAGGGCTTCTCCGAGGACCAGCCGGGCATCGCGAGCGCCATCTCGGTGTTCCTGCTACTGCTCGTCATCCCGGTGATCTGGTTCAACATCCGGCGGCTCAGGCGGGAGGTACGGCGATGACGACCCAGGCCGAGAGGCTTCCCGAGACGGCGTCGGCGGGGGGCACGAAGGCGAAGCAGTCCCTCGGCTCCAGGCTGGTCGAGCGGGTCAGCGGCGGGGTGATCAGCGTCCTGCTCGTGCTGGTCGGCCTGTTCTGGCTGGTGCCGACGATCGGTCTGCTGATCTCCTCGCTGCGCAGCCCCGGGGACATGGCCACGAGCGGCTGGTGGACGGTGTTCACCAAGCCGTCCCAGCTCACCCTGGACAGCTACGACAAGCTCCTGCACAACAGCGACATCACCAACTCCATCGTCAACACCATCCTGATCACGGTCCCGGCGACGCTTCTGGTGATCGTCATCGGCGCGCTCGCGGGCTACGCGTTCGCGTGGATGGACTTCCCCGGCCGCGACTGGTGGTTCATGGCCGTGGTCGGTCTGCTGGTGGTGCCGGTGCAGGTGGCGCTGATCCCGATCGCCGAACTCTTCGGCAAGATCGGCCTGTTCGGCAACATCTTCGGCGTGGTCCTCTTCCACACGGGCTTCGGACTGCCATTCGCGGTGTTCCTGCTGCGGAACTTCTTCGCCGAGATCCCGCGCGAACTCCTGGAGGCGGCCCGGCTCGACGGGGCGGGCGAACTGCGCCTGTTCGCACGGGTGGTGCTGCCGCTCGGCGCGCCCGCGATCGCGAGCCTCGGCATCTTCCAGTTCCTGTGGGTGTGGAACGACATGCTGATCGCCCTGGTGTTCACGGACGCCGACAGCCAGCCGATCACGGTCGCCCTGCAGACCCAGGTGCGCGCCTTCGCCGCCAACGTCGACATCCTGGCGCCGGGCGCGTTCATCTCGATGGTGATTCCGCTGATCGTGTTCTTCGCGTTCCAGCGGCAGTTCGTGTCCGGCGTGATGGCGGGCGCGGTCAAGTAGCGCGCAGGACAGCCGAGTTGGGGGCGGGCCGACAACGGCCCGCCCTCTTCGCGTTCGCCCGAATGCCGTACGGACCGTAACCAAGGGCGCTCACGGTGCGTTCCCGGGCAGAACTCCCGTGCCGACCCATGGATGTGCCGTGCCCAGGTTCAGTGTCATCGTCCCCGCGTACCAGGTGCAGGCATATCTGCCCGCCTGCCTGGAGTCGGTGCTGTCGCAGTCGTACGACGATCTGGAGCTGATCGTGGTCGACGACCGGTCCCCGGACGCGTGCGGCGAGATCGCCGACGAGTTCGCGGCCCGCGACCCGCGTGTGCGGACCGTCCACCGGGCGCGCAACGAGGGCCTGGGGCCCGCCCGCAACGCGGGGATCGCCGAGGCCGCGGGCGACTACCTGGTGTTCCTCGACGGCGACGACACCCTCGCCCCGCACGCGCTGCGGTCGGTCGCCGACCGGCTGAAGGAGACGGGCGAGCCGGACGTCCTGGTCCACGGCCACGCGCTCGTCCCGTGGTCGGGTGAGATCGTCCGCGCTTCCGCCCCGGGCCTGCTCACCGAGCAGGGACCCGCCCAGTTCCGCCTGGAGGACCGGCCGGGGCTGCTGCGGATGCCCGCGGCCGCCTGGAACAAGGTGTGCCGCAGGGAGTTCGTCGAGCGCGCGGGCTTCGCCTTCCCGCCCGGTCGGCACACGGACCTGCCCTGGACCTGCCCGGCCCTGATGACGGCCGAGTCGATCACCACCCTCGACCGGGTCTGCGTCCACCACCGGCTGCGGCGCCGGAGCGTCCCCGCGGGGGCCGGCCGTACGGACTTCGACGTCTTCGACCAGTACGACAGGGTCTTCGCGTACGTCGACACGCACTCCGAACTCGCCCAGTGGCGACCGGTGTTGTTCCGCCGCATGGTGGACGACCTGTGGGCGGTGTTCACGGGGCGGGACCGCCTCTCCAGGGACGCCCGCGTCGAGTTCCTGCGGCGGGCCCGCGAGCACTACCGCGCGCACCGCATCCCGGGCCATCCGGCCCCGGTGGGCTCACGGTTGCGGCACGCCACGATCCGCCTGGGCCTGTACCGCACCCAACGGACGCTGGAACTGGCCCAGTTGCTCGGTCGGCGGATCGCCGGGCCCGCCGTCCGGGTCGCCGAGGCCCTGCACTCGGCGGCGCTCCGGCTGCACTACCGCGTCCAACTGCGCCTGCCCGTCCGCGAGGACCGCGCCGTCTTCGCCGCGTACGGGGGCCGCGGCCACGGCTGCAACCCCGGTGCGCTGGAGGAGGCGTTCCGCTCCCTCGCCCCGCACATCCGCACCGCGTGGGTCGCCGACCCCGAGCACCACCGCACGATCCCGACCGCGACCCGCCGCCTCACCCCGGACACGGCCGCCTACTGGACGGCACTCGCCCGCTCCAAGTACCTGGTGAGCAACACCGACTTCGACCGCCGCCTGGTCAAGCGCCCCGGCCAGGTCCTCGTCCAGACCCAACACGGCACGCCCCTCAAGCACATGGGCCTGGACCTCCAGGAACGCCCGGCGGCCGCAGGGGACCTGGACTTCGCCGCGATGCTCAGGGGCGCCGACCAGTGGGACTACCTGGTGTCCCCCAACCGCCACGCCACCCTCACCTGGGAGCGGGTCCTTCCCGGCGGCTACACCGTGCTTCCCTACGGCCATCCCCGCAACGACGTGTTCCAGCGGGCGACTTCGGAGGACGTACGGCGGCTGCGCGAGTCGCTCGGCGTCCCCGAGGGCACGGTCGCGATCCTGTACGCGCCGACCCACCGCGACTACCGCCGCACCCAGCGCACCACTCTCGACCTGGAGCGACTCCTGCGCCGCCTGGGCCCCCGCTTCGTCGTCCTGGCCCGCGCCCACCACCGGCACGGCGGCCCGCTCGCCCCCGCCTCGACGCCCCGCGTCATCGACGTCAGCGACCATCCGAGCGTGGAGTCCCTGTGCCTGGCCTCGGACGCCCTGGTCACCGACTACTCGTCCCTGATGTTCGACTACGCCGGCCTGGACCGCCCGATCGTGATCCACGCGGACGACCGGGAGGCGTACGAGGCGGCCCGGGGCACCTACTTCGACCTGCGGTCCTTCGCGCCGGGCGCGATCGCGCGCAGCGAGGACGAGCTGATCGACATCTTCGCCACCGGCCACTGGCGCGGCTCCCGCTCCACCCAGCTGCGCTCGGCGTTCCGCGAGCGCTTCTGCCCGTACGACGACGGCCGCGCCGCCGAACGGGTCGTACGCCATGTGGTGCTGGGCGAGCCGGAGTCGCCGTCGGTGATCCCGCCGGCGGAGCGCCACCCGGTGCCGTCGGCGGCTGCCGCGTCGGACCGCTCGCCCCAGACCACGGTGCCGCGTCCCCCGGCGGAGCCGACCGTCACCGAAACCCTCTAGGAGGGCCCATGCCGTCCAGTCCGTCCCGGCCCACGCCGAGCCGACCGACGACGTGGCGCCCGGCCGGACGGCCGGGCGCCTGAACGCTGCTTCGTGCGGGGTTACTCGATGACGAGGTCGACCTCGATGTTGCCGCGGGTGGCGTTGGAGTAGGGGCAGACCTGGTGGGCCTGCTCGACCAGCTTGCGGCCGGTCTCCGCGTCCACGGTGTCGGGGAGCTCCACGCGCAGGGCGACCTTGAGGCCGAAGCCCTCGCCCTGCTTGCCTATGCCGACCTCGGCGGTGACGGCGGCGTCGCTGACGTCCACCTTGGCCTGGCGGCCGACGAGACCGAGGGCGCTGCCGAAACAGGCGGCGTAACCGGCGGCGAACAGCTGCTCCGGGTTGGTGCCCTGACCGTTGCCGCCCAGCTCCGCCGGCGGGGCCAGCGCCACGTCGATCTTGCCGTCGTTGGTGAAGGCGCGGCCGTCACGGCCGTGGGTGGCGGTGGCGACTGCGGTGTAGAGCGCGTCCATGGAAATCCGTCCCTGGGGGGTGAGTCCTGTTCGGTGCCACAAGTAGAGCACACAATTCAGTTGTGCACAACTAAATGGCTCGCAAGAGCTATCCTGGAGCCATGGACACGTCCCCGACCACCGCCGACTGGCTCCGCCTCGACCAGCAGATCTGTTTCTCCCTGAACGCCGCCTCCCGCGCCTTCGGCGGCGTCTACCGCGTGATCCTCAAGGATCTCGGGATCACCTACCCGCAGTACCTCGTGATGCTCGTGCTCTGGGAGCACGGCGAGCTGCCCGTCAAGAAGCTCGGTGAGCACCTGCGCCTCGATTCGGGCACCCTCTCCCCGCTCCTCAAGCGACTGGAGACGGCGGGCCTGGTCCGGCGCGAGCGCAGCGCCCGCGACGAGCGCTCGGTGGAGGTGCGGCTCACCGACGAGGGCCTCGCACTGCGCGAGCGCGCCGCGCAGGTACCGCGCCGGATCGTCTCGGCGACCAGCTTCGACGTGGACGAGATCCGGGCCCTGCGGACCCGCCTCGACGAACTCACCTCCGCGCTGGACGCCGCCGTGCACGCGGAGTTGCCCGACGAGGGCTGACCCTTACCGAAAACTAGCGGCGCTGTAGGGCTTGCGCGGCATATGCCCGCCTACGATCCGCCCTGATGAGACATCCCCGTGCCACCCTGGCCGCCGCCTGGCTCGCCACCCGCGCCCTGATGGTGTGGCTGCTCACCCTGCGCGGGTGGGACGCCGTGGGACGCGAGGTGCGGCTCTACCACCACTGGTACGGCGTCCTCGCGCACGGCGCCCACCCGGTGCGCGACCCGCTGTGGCAGTACCCGCCGGGCGCGGGACCGCTGCTGCTCTCCCCCGGGCTGCTGCCGGGCCTGACGTACTTCCAGGCCTTCGTCGCCCTCACCCTCGCCGCCGACGCGCTGACCGCCCTGGCACTCGCCCGCGCGGGCACCCGCCCCGGCCGCACCCTGCTCGGCGCCGGCGTCTGGATCGGCGGCCTCCCCCTCCTCCTGCACCTCCCGCTCGCCCGCTACGACGTCCAGGTCACCGCCCTCGCGGTCCTCGCCCTGCTGGCGTCGACGCGCTCCACACGCGTGTGCGGAGCGCTCGCGGCGCTCGCCGCCCTGGTCAAGGTGTGGCCGGTCCTGCTCCTCACGGGCCTTCCGAAGGGGCGCGCGACACGATCGGCGTGGACCGCGGCCATGGTGACCGGCACGACCGTACTCGCGCTCCTCGTGACCCTCTTCGACCACCCCTTCGCGTTCCTGCGCCAACAGGACGGCCGGGGCGTGCAGACCGAGTCCCTCGGCGGCACGCTCCTCGCCCTGGCCCGGCACGCCGGCTGGCCGGGGAAGGTGCGGTACCGGTACGGCACGCCGGAGTACACGGGGCCGTACGTCTCGACGGTCGCGCACGTCTCCCTGGCCCTCACGGTCGTAGCACTGGCTCTGGTGCTGCTGTGGCGGGCCCGCGCCCGGCACTGGGGCGAGGCGACGCCGTACGACGCCGCCCTGTCCGCCGTGCTGCTGATCACCGTCACCAGCCGGGTGATCAACCCGCAGTACCTGATCTGGCTGCTGGGCCTGGCCGCCGTGTGCCTGACCTCCCGGCACACCACCCAACGCCCGGTCGCCGCGCTGGTCCTGGCGGCGACGGCGGTCAGCGCCGCGGTGTACCCGGTGCCGTACGACCAGGTCGGGGCCGCCACCTGGACGGGCTGCGCGCTGATGGTCGTACGCAACGGACTGCTGGGCGCGGCGGCGGTGCTGTCCTTCACACGCGTGTGGCGCTCGACGGCCGGGGTTCCGCCACCGCGCGTGTCAGCCGGTTCACGAGCCGTGACTCCGGTGGCCCCCTCCGGGTCCGGCCGCCTGGTTCACTGATACGCGGACACGGGTCAACCGACGAGGGGACGGCCGTACATGACCTGGCTGATCACCGGCGGCGCCGGCTACATCGGGGCGCACGTCGTGAGGGCGATGACCGAGGCGGGCGAGCAGGCGGTCGTGTACGACGACCTGTCCACCGGCATCGCCGAGCGGGTGCCTGCCGAGGTGCCGCTGGTGGTGGGCTCCACGCTGGACGCCGAGCGCATCGCGCACACCCTCGCGGACCACGAGGTCACGGGAGTGGTCCACCTGGCGGCGAAGAAGCAGGTGGGCGAGTCGGTGGACCGTCCCCTGCACTACTACCGGGAGAACGTCGAGGGACTACGCATCCTGCTGGAGGCGGTGACGACGGCCCGGGTCCCCTCCTTCGTCTTCTCGTCCTCGGCGGCGGTCTACGGCACGCCGGACGTCCCGCTGGTGACCGAGCGGACCCCGTGCGCGCCGATGTCCCCGTACGGCGAGACCAAGCTGGCCGGCGAGTGGCTGGTCCGCGCCACGGGCCGCGCGACCGGCCTGTCCACGGCGTCCCTGCGCTACTTCAACGTGGCGGGCGCGGCGGCCCCCGAGCTGGCCGACACGGGCGTCTTCAACCTGATCCCGATGGTCTTCGAGAAGCTCACGGAGAACGCCGCCCCGCGCATCTTCGGCGACGACTACGACACCCCCGACGGCACCTGCGTCCGCGACTACATCCACGTCTCGGACCTGGCCGAGGCGCATGTGGCCGCCGCCCGTGCCCTCCAGTCCTCGCCCGGCCGCGACCTCACCGTCAACATCGGCCGCGGCGAGGGCGTCTCCGTCCGCGAGATGATCGACCACATCAACGCCCTCACCGGCCACGACCGCCCCCCGACGGTCGCCCCGCGCCGCCCCGGGGACCCGGCCCGGGTCGTCGCCTCGTCCGACCTGGCGGCGACCGAACTCGGCTGGAAGGCGAAGCACGACGTCCAGGACATGATCGCTTCGGCTTGGGAGGGGTGGGTGCGGTTGCATCCGGGGGCGGGGAGGGGGTGAGGGGGCCGGGGGTGCCGGGCGGGTGAGAGGGACGGGGGTGCCAGGGCCGGCGGTGAGCGGGCGGGCGTGAGCGGGGGGGGTGAGCGCGCGGGGGTGAGCGGGCGGCTCGGACCCTGCGCTGCGAGCCGGGGCGCGTGTCGTCCGCGTATCGAAAATCGCATACGCCTGGGCAACACCCGGTCGCCTTGACTGGCCGTATGTCCTCCAGGGAACCAGTACGAGCAGCAGTCGGGAACCCGGTCGTCAGGCCGGTCAGCGCGGCCGACCATCTGGCGTTCGTGCGGGCGCAGCGGTCGGTCAGCTTTCTGCAGACGCCGGCGTGGGGCCGCGTCAAGACCGAGTGGCGCAGCGAGTCCCTGGGCTGGTTCGACGGTCGGCGCCTGGTCGGCGCGGGGCTCGTGCTGTACCGGCCGGTGCCGCGGCTGGACCGTTTCACCCTGGCGTATCTGCCCGAGGGCCCGGTCATCGACTGGAGCGGCGACATCGGCAGGTGCCTCGATCCGCTGGCGGCCCATCTCAGGACCCGCGGGGCGTTCGCGATCCGGCTCGGCCCGCCGGTGGTCACGGACACCTGGAGCGCCGCCCAGGTCAAGGAGGGCCTCGCCGATCCGGGCGTAAGGCGGCTGACCGACCTGCCTGGCCAGTGGGCCGACCCGGTCGGCGCCCGGGTGAGCAGCGGGCTCGCGGACGCGGGCTGGCTGCCGCAGAGTCCGCGGGACGGGTTCGGGGTCGGGCATCCCCAGTTCAAGTACGAGGTCCCGCTGGCCGGCAGGACCGAGGACGAGCTGCTGAGGGGCATGAACCAGCAGTGGCGCCGCAACATCAGGAAAGCCGCCAAGGAGGGCGTAGAGGTCTCGGTCGGCGCCGGCGCCAAGGACCTCAAGGCGTTTCACGACCTCTACGTCCACACCGCCCAGCGCGACCGCTTCACACCCCGGCCGCTGCGCTACTTCGAGACCATGTTCGCGGCGCTCAGTGCCGAGGCCCCCGAGCGGATCACGCTCTACCTGGCCCACCACCAGGGCGACTTGGTCGCCGCCACGGTCCTCGTCCGCGTCGGCGGGCACGCGGTGTACGCCTACGGCGCCTCCGCCACCGACAAACGCGAGGTGCGCGGCTCCAACGCCTGCCAGTGGGCGATGGTCCGCGACGCCCTCACCGCCGGCTGCGACGTCTACGACCTGCGCGGCATCACCCCCACCCTCACCGCCGACGACCCACACGTCGGCCTGGTCCGCTTCAAATCCGGCCTGGGCGGCCGGGCAGTGCGGTACGTCGGCGAGTGGGACCTGCCGCTGCGGCCGATGGTGTACCGGGGGTTCGAGCTTTATATGCGGCGGCGTGGACGTTGAAGGACGGTGCGGCGCGGGCGCTGCGTGGCGTGGGAGCGCGGACGCTGCGTGGCTGAGGACGCGGGCGCTGCCTGACGTGGGGCGCGGACGCTGCATTACGTGGCCGCGCGGACGCTGAACCGCGGGCACTGGCCCGGCTACTGGCGCGCCTGGCGTCGTCGGCACTGCCCCGCCCCGCCGACTACGCGAGCGCGCTGGCGACTTCGTCGAGGTGTGCCCCGCGGGAAGCCTTGACCAGGACCACATCGCCGGTCCTGAGGACCCCGCGCAGCCAGTCGACGGCCGCGTCGTTGCCGGCGAGGACCACCACCCGCCCTCCCGCACCGTCGGCGATCGGCCGGGCCGCCTCGCCGACGACAACCACCACGTCGGCCCGGGCGGCGGCATACGCCCCGACCGCGCGGTGCTCGGCCTCGCTGTCGTCGCCGAGTTCGAGCATCTCGCCGAGTACGGCGATGCGGCGCCCGCCCGCGACGGCTGCCAGCGCGTCCAGCGCGGCCCGGGTCGAGTCGGGGTTGGCGTTGTAGGAGTCGTTGAGCAGCGTCGCCCCGCAAGCAAGGCCCCGCCGCTCCATCCGCCACGGCGACAGCGAGGCCGTGGCCAGCGCAGCCGTGGCCCGGCCGAGGGGCACCCCGGCCGCGAGGGCCGCCGCCGCGGCCGCCGACGCGTTGAGCACCTGGTGGGCGCCGACGAGTGGCAGCGTGAGGTGGGCGGAGGCGGCGCCGGCCCGCAGGGTGCAGGACGGCCGTCCGTGCCGGTCGAGGGCTAGGTCCAGCGCCCGTACGTCGGCGTGGGCGGCCCGGCCGAAGGTCAGCACCGGACCACAGGTGAGCGCGCGCATCGCGGTCACCCGGGGATCGTCGGCGTTGAGGACGGCGGTGCCACCGGGCGTGAGCCCCTGCACCAGTTCGCCCTTGGTCCTGGCGATGGCGGCGCGCGACCCGAACTCGCCGAGGTGAGCCACTCCGACGTTCAGGACGACACCCATGTCCGGCGCGACCAGGCCGGTGAGTTCGGCGATGTCGCCGACATGGCGGGCTCCCATCTCCAGGACGAGGAACCGGGTGGCTGCCTGGGCCCGCAGCATGGTGAGCGGCACACCGAGCTCGTTGTTGAGCGAGCCGGCCGTGGCGACCGTCGGCCCTGCGGCCGACAGCACGGCCGCCAGCAGGTCCTTGGTGCCGGTCTTGCCCTGCGACCCGGTCACCCCGACGACGGTCAGCATGTCACGCAACCGGGCCACCACGTGGGCGGCGAGCGTCTGCAACGCGCTCTGTACGTCCTCGACGACGACGGTGGGCAGCGGCGTGGGCCGGGAGCCGAGCACGGCCACCGCACCGGCCCGCCCCGCCTGTTCCGCGTAATCGTGGCCGTCGGCGCGCGCACCGGCGAAAGCGACGAAGAGGCCGCCCGGCTCAGCCCGCCGGCTGTCGAGCACGGCCGGCGCGGTCACGGTCACGGAGTTGTCACCCGCGACCTTTCCACCGACGATTTCGGCGATCTCGCCGAGCCCGAGCGGGATCACGGCAATTCCCCGGACGTCATGCCTGATGTTGTGCGAGTCATTCCTCAAGTCAAAGGAGCGGGACGTATCGCGGGCATATCGAAAACGCCATACGTTCCGGCAACGGCACACGGCGTTGCCTTGAGGAATGACCCACAGCGAAACGACCCGCATCACCGTGTACGGGTGCGGCCCGGACGAAGCCGTATTGTTCCGCGAGTTGGCGCCCGGTCTCGGCGTACGGCCGGTCATCACCGACGCACCGTTGTCCGAGAACAATGCGGAACTGGCCGTCGGCGGCCGCTGCGTCAGCGTAGGCCACAAGACCGTCATCACCCGTGCCGCACTCCGCGCACTCGGTCGAGCCGGCGTCACGTACATCTCCACACGGAGCATCGGCTGCAACCACATCGACGTGAAATATGCGGACAGCATCGGCGTCTTCGTGGAAAACGTCTCGTATTCGCCGGACAGCGTCGCCGACTACACGCTGATGCTCATGCTGATGGCGCTACGGGACGCGAAAGCCACCGTCCGCCGCACCGACCTGCATGATTACCGACTGAGTGAGGTGCGCGGGAGGGAACTGCGCGATCTGACGGTCGGCGTGATCGGGACGGGCCGTATAGGCGCGGCGGTCATGGACCGGCTCCGGGGGTTCGGCTGTCGCGTCCTGGCCCATGACAAGCGCCCCGTGGACCGTCCCGGCCCCCGTGCCGAGCACGTTCCGCTCGACGAACTGCTGCGCCGGAGCGACCTGGTCACGCTGCACACGCCGCTCACCGCGGCCACGCACCACCTGCTGAACCGGCAGCGCCTGGCGCGGCTGAAGGACGGCGCGCTGATCGTCAACACCGCACGGGGCGGGCTCGTCGACACCGAGGCGCTGGTCCAGGAGCTGGAGAGCGGCAGGCTGGGCGGCGCGGCGCTGGACGTCGTGGAGGGCGAGGAAGGCGTCTTCTACGCCGACCGCCGGGACGAACCCGTGGAAAGCAAAGCGCTGTTGCGACTCCAAGAACTGCCGAACGCGCTCATCACCCCGCACACCGCCTACTACACGGATCACGCCCTGCACGACACCGTGCGGAACTCCCTCACCAACTGCCTGACGTTCGAAAGCGGGAATCAGCATGCCTAGGCTCAAGGTCGGCGTCGTATTCGGAGGCCGTTCCGAGGAACACCCCGTCTCCCTCAAGTCCGCGCGCGAGGTGGCCCAGAACCTCGATCCCGAGAAATACGAGCCCCTCTACATCGGGATCACCAAGAGCGGCGCCTGGAAGCTCTGCGACGGGCCCGACCCGGGATGGGAGAACGGCGACTGTCGTCCGGTCGCGCTGTCGCCGGACAGCGACACACACGGGCTGCTCGTGCTGGAGGAGGGCCGCTACAGCACGATCCGCCTTGACGTGGTGCTGCCCGTCCTGCACGGCCCGTTCGGCGAGGACGGCGCGATGCAGGGTCTGCTGGAACTCTCCGGCATCCCCTACATAGGCTGCGACATCCAGAGTTCCGCGCTGTGCATGGACAAATCCCTCGCCTATGTCGTCGCCGGAAGCGCGGGAATCTCCACACCGAATTTCTGGACCGTCACGGCGGACGAGACCGTCGACCCCACCCGGCTCACCTATCCGGTCTTCGTGAAGCCGGCCCGGTCGGGATCGTCCTTCGGCGTCACCAAGGTGTCCCGGCGGGAGGAACTTCCCGGTGCGGTGGAGACGGCACGGCGGTACGACGCGAAAGTGCTGATCGAAGAGGCCGTCGTCGGCAGCGAGATCGGCTGCGCCGTTCTCGGGAACGAGTCCGATCTCGTCGTGGGCGAGGTGGACCGGATCGCCCTCTCCCACGGTTTCTTCAGGATCCATCAGGAAGACGCCCCCGAGACCGGTTCCGACAACTCCACGGCGATCGTTCCCGCCGACATTCCGGAGGACTCACGGCTCCTCGTCCAGGAGACGGCCAAGGCCGTGTACCGCGCCCTGGGATGCCGGGGCCTCTCGCGGGTGGACATGTTCCTCAGGGAGGACGGAGAAGTGGTCCTCAACGAGGTCAACACCTTTCCCGGCATGACCTCGTACAGCCGTTATCCGCGAATGATGGCGGCGGCGGGTCTGCCGCTCTCCGAGGTGATCGACCGGACGGTCTCCCTCGCCCTGACAGGCAAGACCCGATGAAGCCGATGAAGCCGATGAAGCCGGTGAAAATGGCGAGGCCGATGGAGTCGACGACGGACGACTTCTTCTACGTGGACGACCTGGCCTCCGGAATACGCTGGGACGCCAAGTACGCCACCTGGGACAACTTCACCGGCAAACCGGTGGACGGATACCTGGCCAATCGAGTCGTCGGTACGAGAGCCCTGTGCGCGGCCCTTGAACGGGCGCAACGAAAGGCCGCGTCAGCGGGGTTCGGCCTGCTGCTCTGGGACGGCTATCGCCCGCAGCACGCCGTCGACTGCTTTCTGCGCTGGTCGCGGCAGCCGGAGGACGGCCGTACGAAGTCCCGCCACTATCCCCGTATCGGCAGGGCCGAGATGTTCGAGCGGGGATATGTGGCCGCCCGGTCGGGGCACAGCCGGGGCGGCACCGTCGACCTCACGCTCTACGACCTGGCCACGAACGAACTCGTCCCCATGGGCGGCGACCACGACCTGATGGACCCCGTCTCCCACCACGGCGCCCCAGGCATCACACCTGCCGAGGCGCGGAACCGCCGGCACCTGCGGTCCATCATGGAGGCCTGCGGATTCAGCGCGTACGAGCGCGAGTGGTGGCACTACACGCTCGACGACGAGCCGTATCCGGACACCTACTTCGACTTCCCCGTCGCGTAGGCCCACGGGCCACCACCACAGCCGCCGGGACCGTGATGCCGGTCCCGGCGGCTTGTTGCCGCTCGGCCCACGTCCACGGCGGCTCAGAGCGCCTTCAGCGCCTCCGTCGTCGCGTGCGCCAGTGCCGCGATGTACCCCTTCGGCAGCTTCGGGCTGCGGATCACGACGGAACGCCAGTACAGGGGGCCCGAGATCAGGTCGAGGGCCAGTTCGTCGTTGAGGCCGGGCCTGATCTCACCGCGCTGCTCCGCCGCCACGATGATCTTGCTGGCGACGCCCTCCTGGCCCTTCTGCAGAGCGTTCTGGAGAGCCTCGGCGATCTCGGGGTTACGGGCCGCCTCGGCCTGGAGGTCCGGGAGGATCTGCGAGGCCACGGGGTGCCGCAGCGCCCGGGACGTCACCTCGTACAGCATCTGCAGGTCGTCCTGGAGCGCGCCCGTGTCCGGCACCGGCAGGCCCAGCACCGCGATCTCCGAGACGACGTCGAGGACCAGGTGCAGCTTGGAACGCCAGCGGCGATACACCGCGGTCTTGCCGACGCCCGCGCGGCGCGCGATGCCCTCTATCGACATCCGCGCGTACCCGACGGCCGCGAGCTCCTCGAAGACGGCTGCCCGAATGGCTTCCGTCACGTCCTCGCGCAGTACGGCGGCTCCGGCCGGGGCACGGCGGCGCGGACGGGTCTGCGGCGCGTCGGCGTTGGTCGTCATGCGGACCAGCATAGGGCGTAGCGACGAAACGGTCCCGTTCCGACGCGATGCGGCGCGGACGGGGGCGTTGCGACGATACGGCAGCGTCCCGACGCACCACGTCACGACGATACGGTTACGTCCCGACGTCATTCGTGACGACGAAACGGTTGCGTTCCGACGCTCACTCGTCCTACGCTCACGTTGCGACGATACGGTCCCGTCCCGACGTAAGAAAACGTGAAGAGACACGTAAGGAAACATCGGGTGACGGACCCACCCGCCGCACCCGCACCACGCACCACCACGCATCACGCGCCACCCCACCCCCCGAACGAAAGCAGCGGATGTGAGCCAGGTCCTCGACACACCGCCCCCCACAGCGGCCCCGGCCGACGACGACCTCGCGGCCCTTGCCGCCCGTCACGGCCTCGCGGTCAGCGGTGCCCGTCCCTCCCTGCCCGTGTACGTCAGCCAGTTGTGGGCGCGGCGACACTTCATCACCGCGTTCTCGACCGCCAAGCTCACCGCGCAGTACAGCCAGGCGAAGCTGGGCCAGGTCTGGCAGGTGATGAACCCGCTCCTGAACGCGGCGGTGTACTTCTTCATCTTCGGTGTGCTCCTGGGCACCAAGAAGGGCGTGCCGGACTACATCCCGTTCCTGGTGACGGGCGTGTTCATCTGGACGTTCACGCAGAGCTCGATCCTGGCGGGCACCCGCGCGATCTCCGGCAACCTGGGCCTGGTGCGGGCGCTGCACTTCCCGCGAGCCGCGCTGCCGCTCTCGTTCTGCCTCCAGCAGCTCCAGCAGCTGCTGTTCTCGATGGCCGCGCTGGTCGTGATCCTGCTCTGCTTCGGCGTGCCGGTCTCCGCGTCCTGGCTGCTGGCGATCCCGGCGCTGGTGCTCCAGTTCACCTTCAACGCCGGCGTCTCGATGATCATGGCCCGGATGGGCGCCAAGACGCCGGACATCGCGCAGCTGATGCCGTTCATCCTGCGCACCTGGATGTACGTCTCCGGCGTGATGTGGAGCATCGACAAGCTGGCCAAGGGGCACCACGACTGGCCGCACTGGGTGGTCCCGGTCCTCCAGTCCAACCCGGCCGCCGTCTACATCGACCTGATGCGCTACGCCCTCATCGACAGCTTCCACTCCAGCCAGCTGCCGCACCACGTGTGGCCGATCGCGGCGGGCTGGGCCCTGATCGCCGGCGTCGGCGGGTTCATCTACTTCTGGAAGGCTGAGGAGACGTACGGCCGTGGCTGACATCGAGAACGACCAGATCCCCACCGTCGTCGTCGACGGCGTCGACATCGTCTACCGCGTCAACGGCACCGGCGCCGGCAAGGGCTCCGCCACCGCCGCCCTCAACCGCATGCTGCGCCGGGGTCAGGCCGAGAAGGCGGCGGGCGTGCGCAAGGTGCACGCGGTCAAGAACGTCTCCTTCGTCGCGTACAAGGGCGAGGCCATCGGCCTGATCGGCACCAACGGCTCCGGCAAGTCGACGCTGCTGAAGGCGGTCGCGGGCCTGCTCCCGGTCGAGAACGGCCGTATCTACACCGACGGCCAGCCCTCCCTGCTCGGCGTCAACGCGGCCCTGATGAACGACCTCACCGGCGAGCGCAACGTCTACCTCGGCGGCCTCGCGATGGGCATGTCCCGCGAGCAGGTCAGGGACCGCTACCAGGAGATCGTCGACTTCTCGGGCATCAACGAGAAGGGCGACTTCATCACCCTCCCGATGCGCACCTACTCCTCCGGCATGGCGGCCCGCCTGCGCTTCTCCATCGCGGCCGCCAAGGACCACGACGTGCTGCTCATCGACGAGGCGCTCGCGACCGGCGACCGCTCCTTCCAGAAGCGTTCCGAGGACCGCATCCGCGAGCTGCGCAAGCACGCGGGCACGGTGTTCCTGGTCAGCCACAGCAACAAGTCCATCCGCGACACCTGCGACCGGGTGCTGTGGCTGGAGCGCGGCGAACTGCGCATGGACGGCCCGACCGAGGACGTCCTGGCGGCCTACGAGGACTTCACGGGCGGCCCCGACAAGGCCAAGCCGCAGCCGAAGGTCGCCGCCTGACGCCACGGCACATGAACTCAGAACCGAACCACGACTGAGCTACGACGACGAGGGCGCCCGGGACTTCACCGTCCCGGGCGCCCTCATGGTCGTAGGCCCGAAGGAAGGGCCGTAGGCCTTACGAGTGCTGTCGCAGCAGCGTCCTCATGGTGCGCATCGCCACCGAGAGGTTGGCGAGGTCGAAGGCGTCCGAGCCCTGGATCTCCTCCAGGGTGACGCGCGCCCGGCCGAGGATCGCGGCGTTCTTCTCCTCCCAGGCCTTGAAGCGCTGTTCGGGGGTCGAGGTGCCGTTGCCGACCGCGAGGACGTCGGCCGTCAGGGCCGAGTGGGCCGCGTAGAGGTCCTCGCGGATCGACGCGCGGGCCATGGACTGCCAGCGGTCGGCGCGGGGCAGCTCGATGATGCGGTCCATGAGCTGGGTGATGTGGAGCCGGTCGGCGAGGTCGTAGTAGACCTCGGCGACGTCCATCGGGTCGCGGCCCATGCGGTCGGCCACCGAGACGATGTCCAGCGTCGGGAATGCGGAGGAGAACCCGGCCACGCGCGTGGCGAGTTCGTCCGGGACGCCGGCGCCGCTCAGCTCGTCGTAGATCTTCTGGTACCACTCCAGGTCCGCGCCCCGCAGCAGCTTCGGCAGCTGCGACCACACCAGTTCGACGCGGTCGCCGAAGAACTCGACGGTCTCGGCGAGCTGGAGCGGCTGCGGCCGGTTGTTGAGCAGCCAGCGCGTGCCGCGCTCGACCAGGCGCCGCGAGTGCAGCCGGATCCGGGTCTGCACGGCGGCCTCGACGCGGTTGTCGAGGGACTCGACGCCGTCCCACACCACGCCGGAGCGGAAGATCGCGCGGGCCACGGTCTGCGCCCGGACGATCTCCTCCAGCGACGCTCCGGTCTCCTCGCGCAGGCGGTGCAGATAGGTCGTACCGCCGGTGTTGACCGTGTCGTTGACCAGGACGGTCGTGGTGATCTCGCGGTGCAGCGGGTGGCTGTCGATGTGCTCGGGGAACTGCTCGCGCAGCGCGGTCGGGAAGTACGCGTGCAGCAGGGTGCGCAGGTACGGGTCGTCCGGCAGGCCGGTGTGCAGGAGTTCGTCGGCGACCGTGATCTTCGTGTACGCCAGCAGGACCGCGGTCTCCGGGCTGGTCAGGCCCTGGCCCTGGGCGAGGCGTTCGCGGATCTGGCGGTCGGTGGGCAGGAACTCCAGGGCCCGGTCGAGGTGGCCCTCGCGCACCAGGTGCTTCATGAAGCGCTGCTGGGCGTGGAGCATGTCCTTGGACTGGGCGAGCGCGTTGGCGATGGCGGTGTTCTGCGCGTAGTTGTTGCGCAGCACCAGGCGGCCGACCTCGTCGGTCATCTCGGCGAGCAGCTTGTTGCGCTGCTTGACCGTCATGTCGCCTTCGGTGACCAGGCCGTTGAGCAGGATCTTGATGTTCACCTCGTGGTCGGAGGTGTCCACGCCGGCGCTGTTGTCGATGGCGTCGGTGTTGATCTTGCCGCCGTGCAGCGCGAACTCGATCCGGCCGAGCTGGGTCAGGCCCAGGTTGCCGCCCTCGCCGACGACCTTGACGCGCAGGTCGGCGCCGTCGACGCGGATCGGGTCGTTGGCCTTGTCGCCGACGTCCGTGTGGGTCTCGGTGGAGGCCTTCACATAGGTGCCGATGCCGCCGTTCCACAGCAGGTCCACCGGCGCCTTGAGGATGGCCTTCATCAGGTCGGCCGGGGTCATCTTGGTGACCTTGTCCTCGATCCCGAGGGCCTCGCGGACGTGGGCGTTGACGGGGATGGACTTGGCGGTACGGGGGAAAATGCCGCCGCCCGTGGAGATCAGCTCGGTGTTGTAGTCCGCCCAGCTCGACCTCGGCAGCTCGAAGATGCGGCGGCGTTCGGCGTAGGAGGTGGCCGCGTCGGGCTTCGGGTCGATGAAGATGTGCCGGTGGTCGAAGGCGGCGACCAGCCGGATGTGCTCGCTCAGCAGCATGCCGTTGCCGAACACGTCACCGGACATGTCGCCGATGCCGACAACGGTGAAGTCCTCGGACTGGGTGTCGACGTCCAGTTCGCGGAAGTGCCGCTTGACGGACTCCCAGGCGCCGCGGGCGGTGATGCCCATGCCCTTGTGGTCGTAGCCGGCCGAGCCGCCGGAGGCGAAGGCGTCACCGAGCCAGAAGTTGTAGGACTCCGCGACCCCGTTGGCGATGTCGGAGAAGGTGGCGGTGCCCTTGTCGGCGGCGACGACCAGGTAGGTGTCGTCCTCGTCGTGCCGTACGACGTCGGCGGGCGGGACGACCTCACCGGCGACCATGTTGTCGGTGATGTCGAGGAGCGCCGAGATGAACGTCTTGTAGCTGCCGATGCCCTCGGCGAGCCACGCGTCCCGGTCCACGCCCGGGTCCGGGAGCTGCTTGGCGACGAAGCCGCCCTTGGCGCCGACCGGCACGATGACGGTGTTCTTCACCATCTGCGCCTTGACCAGGCCGAGGATCTCGGTGCGGAAGTCCTCACGCCGGTCGGACCAGCGCAGGCCGCCGCGCGCGACCTTGCCGAAGCGCAGGTGCACGCCCTCGACGCGCGGTGAGTACACCCAGATCTCGAACGCGGGGCGCGGGGCCGGCAGGTCAGGGATGGCCTGCGGGTCGAACTTCATGGAGACGTAGTCGTGCGGCTTGCCGCCCGCGGCCTCCTGGAAGAAGTTGGTGCGCAGGGTCGCCTTGATGACGGTCAGGAAGGACCTGAGGATCCGGTCCTCGTCCAGGCTCGCGACCTGGTCGAGCGCCGCGTCGAGCTCCTCCAGGAGGGCGTCGACGAGTTCGTGGCCGGCGCGTTGCCGGTCCGGCGACATCCGCGCCTCGAACAGGGAGACGAGCAGCCGGGTGGTGTGGACGTTGTGGCGGAGGGTGTCCTCCATGTAGTCCTGCGAGAACGTCGAACCGGCCTGGCGCAGGTACTTGGCGTACGCCCGCAGGACCATCGCCTGACGCCAGCTGAGCCCGGCGCTCAGCACCAGGGCGTTGAAGCCGTCGTTCTCCGCCTTGCCGGTCCAGGTGGCGGCGAAGGCCTCCTGGAAGCGCTCACGGCCGTCGTCGCCGAGGTAGTCGCCGCCGCCGTTCTGCGACTTGGGCATGCGCAAGCCGAAGTCGTAGATCCAGGCGACGCTGCGGTCCGAGCAGCGCAGTTCGTACGGCCGTTCGTCCGTGACCTCGACGCCGAGCCGGGTGAGGACCGGCAGCACCGCGGACAGGGAGATGGCGTCACCCTTGCGGTAGATCTTGAAGCGGCGCTCCTCGGGGGCGGAGCCGACCGGCTCGTACAGGCTCAGGGCGAAGTCGTGGCCGTCGGCACCGCCTTCGGCCCCGGCCTCGGTGAGCTTCTCGATGTGGACGAGGTCGGCGACCGCGGAACGCGGGGTGTGGTCGGCCTTGTAGCCCTCGGGGAAGGCGTTGCCGTAGCGACGCGACAGCTCCGCGGCGCGCTCCTCGCCGAGCTCGGCGTTGAGCGCCTCGGCGAAACCGTCGGCCCAGGAACGGGCGGCTTCGACCAGCCGGGTCTCGATGCGCTCCTTGTCGCTGTCACTGAGCTGCGGCAGCTCGGTGCCCTGCGGGACCCGGACCACGAAGTGCAGCCGGGACAGGATCGACTCGGTGTTCCAGGCGGTGAAGTCGACGCTGATGCCGTCGAGTTCCTCCTTGAGGATGTCGATGATCCTCAGGCGCACGCCGGTGGTGTAGCGGTCGCGGGGCAGGTAGACGAGGGCCGAGTAGTAGCGGCCGTACTCGTCCTGGCGCAGGTACAGACGCAGCCGGCGCCGCTCCTGGAGGTACAGGACGGAGGTGGCGATCGACTCCAGCTCGTCGGCGGGGGTCTGGAAGAGCTCGTCGCGCGGGTAGGTCTCCAGGATCTGGAGCAGGTCGCGGCCGTCGTGGCTGTTGGGCGAGAAGCCCGCCCGCTCCAGCACCTCGTCGACCTTGCGCCGGATGACCGGAACCCGGCGCACCGATTCGGTGTAGGCGGCGGAGGAGAACAGACCGAGGAAACGCCGCTCGCCGACGACATTGCCGGCCGCGTCGAACTTCTTGACACCGATGTAGTCGAGGTACGACGGCCGGTGCACGGTCGCCCGGCTGTTGGCCTTGGTCAGCACGAGGAGGTTGTGCTCACGGGCCTTGGCGCGCGCGTCGGCGGGCAGCCGCTCGAAGGACGGGCTGACCGGGTGGCCCTCCTCCCCGGCGTGGTGCGGGTCGGAGCGCAGGATGCCGAGGCCGGTGCCGGGGACGGCCGCGAGGGAGTCGTCCTCGCGGAGCTGGTACTCCCGGTAGCCGAGGAAGGTGAAGTGGTCGTCGGCCAGCCAGCGCAGCAGCTCGCGGGCCTCGTCGATCTCCATGTCGCGCAGGTCGCTGGCGACGGGCTCGGCGGGCAGTTCGTCGGCCATCCGCAGGGCCGCGTCCCGCATCTTTTCCCAGTCCTCGACGGCCTCGCGGACATCGGACAGGACGCGCAGCAGGTCGGCGGTGATCTGCTTCAGGTCCCCGCGGTCGGTCTCGCGGTCGATCTCGACGTGGATCCAGGACTCGGTGTGCGCGTCGTGCGGGAGGTCACCGGCCGGCGGGACGGTGAGGATCTCGATCAGCCTGCCGGTGAGGTCGCGGCGGACGACGACCTGGGGGTGGATCACGACATGGATGCCGCGCCCCTGCCGGGTCAGCTCATTGGTGACGGAGTCGACGAGGAAGGGCATGTCGTCGGTGACCACCTCGACGACCGAGTGGGTGCACGTCCACCCGTTCTCCTCCACGGTCGGCGTGTGGACCCGCACGTTGGCCGTGCCCTGCGGGCGGGTCTCGCCCAGCCGGAAATGGGAGAGCGCGGCGCCGTAGACGTCGATCGGGTCGCGGTCCGTGAGGTCTTCCGGAGCGGTGTGCAGGTAGTAGCGCTGGAGGAACGCGAGCACGGTCTCGCTGTCCGGGGTGTCCGGGGTGCGGGGGGTGTCCTCGTCGGTCGTCCCAGTCGGTAGGTGCCCCCCGACCGGGCTGTTCTCAGCTACCCGGGCGGCCCTCTCGAGCAGCTCGGCCTTTGCTTCGTCCAGCTTGGTCTGCATTGTCCTCTGACTCCTGTCGCGCGCCGTTGCGTGACGTAGAAGGAAGTACGGTCTCTTCTCCTGCGGCTCGCCGCCACGGCCCGGGGTCTCCGGTCTCCTTCGACGCTATGCCGCAGGGTGAGATGAGCGGGGGGATATCAGCCATTCTCGACACGCCCGACAGGTGTGACGCTGCTCTCTGCCGCGTCGCTGACGAGGGTGTACGCGGCGTCATGAGGGCCCTTACGACCCCGTCCCGCCCGCGAGGACCAGCGGCCGCCGCCCGGCCACGGAGGTGTTCCGTGCGAACCGGGCGCAGGGCGGAGGCCACAGCGCCCCCGCGAACTATCGCGCTGATCACGCCACCAAGGCTATCGCTCCTTACAGGGGGGTCGTCATGAGCCGTATGTGTACAAAACCGGGGGTGGAAGTTTGACAGTCTGCACAGGGGCGCAAGCGACGAACCCACCGTAAGAGGACACGCCGTCCGACATACCGTCCGCCGTACAGCGGACCGCCCGACGCCCCTTCAAGGCGCCGCCGCCCCAGCCGCGAGGCCGGTGTCCCCTCAAGACACTCCGTCCGAGCTGCGGGCAGTCGTGCCGCTGGGGCGGCACGGGTGGGCGCAGCGGCACCCACCCAGCGGCGGCGAGCGAAACCCACCCCCGGCCGACAGCACCCAGGGCACATCTCAGTCACCCGGCGCTACGACACCCGGCACCCGGCACCCGGCACCCGGCACCCGGCACCAACCGACCTCACCCCGTCACCCCGCTATTCGCTCAGCCTCCGCCACCGCCTCCGCCAGGGTGTCCACGACCGGCACCCCCACCCCCCTCGAGACTGGCCCGACTGTGCGATCCCCCCGTGTACAGCACAGCCCGCGCCCCCACCCGCATCGCCGCCACCGCGTCATCCGCGGCGTCCCCGATCACCACGGTCCGAGCGGCGTCCACCCCCACCAGCGCGGCGAGGTGCCGCTCCATGTGCTCCGCCTTGCTGCCCCCCGAGGGCCCGGTCCGCCCGTCCACCCGCAGGAAGTGCGCCTCGATCCCGAACCCGCGCACCAACGGCACCAGCTCGTCATGCACGTACATGCTGAGGATCGACTGGCTGCGTCCGGCCGCTCCCCACCCCGTCAGCAGCTCCACCGCCCCGTCGGTCAGCCGGCACGCCACCCGGTGCTCGGCGTAGTAGCGATGGAAGGTCTCGTCCATGACCTCCCACTCGGCATCGGTGGGCAGCCGCCCCAGCAACCGCTCGTAGAACTTCGGCACCGGCACGCAGTACAGCGCCCGGTACTGCTCCATCGTGATCGGCGCCAGCCCCAGCTCGCCGAACGCCGCGTTCGTCGCCCCGATGATCGCGGCGTTGTCGTGGAACAGCGTGCCGTTCCAGTCCCAGACGATGTGCGCCCCTGTCAGCTTCCCCATGCCAAAAACGTACCCGCCCCCACTGACAATCAAGAGACCAGCAGGTCACCGCGGGTAAAACCGCCCGCAGGGCAGGATCAGCCGCCCCATCCCACCAGGTTGGGAATCTCCTGCGTCGCGTACCACAGCAGCTCGTGGTCCTCGGCCCCGTCCACGACGAACTGCGCGTCGTCGTCCCCGCCGTCCGCCGCCTCCAGCGCGTCCACGGCGGCGGTGACGTCCTCCTCCGCGTCGTCCGAGTCGACGTGCACCGCGGCGGCCTTGGCCAGCTTCACCGTCCCGGCGACCCGCACCTCACCGAGCGCCGCGGGGTCCAGCGCCCGGTCGGGGTCGGCGACCGCAGCCCCGTCGGCCACGTCCACGGCCACCACGACCCGGCGCCGCGCGGCTCCGGCGTCCGCCGCGAGCAGCCGCAGCGAGGCGAGCGCGGCCCGGTTCAGCGCCGCGTACTCCAGTTCCTCGATGTCGTCGGAGAGGTACCACTCACGCAGGGCGGGTGTGACGGCGTAGGCGAGGAGCGGCTCGGCCCCCAGCTCACCCGTCTTGTACGCCTCGGCGAGACCGGGGAGGGTCAGGGGGACGTAGACGCGCATGGCTGGCCGCTTTCGTGGTCGGAGAACGTGATCGGAGGGGCTCCGCGAAGGCCTTCAGGATACGTGCGGGCGTCCCCTTTCGAGTCCCTGCCCAGCCTCCCTGAGGCGTCCACCCCGCTCCCGGAATTCACCCGCCCCGCCCCCGGGATCATGGGCTTCCAGCCCCTCCCATCACCCTGATAGGTGAAGATTCCGGCCGCCCGACCCAGCCCTCGGCTTCCTTGCCGTCGTGGCCCACGGCCCCGTACAAGATCCCCAAGCACGAAGTTACCGCTCGGTACTTTCCGGGCTCGCAGAACGGGGATCCCGTGAACAAGGTCATGACCAGGGCCCAGCACCACTCCGGCACCCGCCCGCCCGCTCGCCGCGACTCCCGCCGCCCCGGCGGCACCCCGCCCCGCACCCCCGGCGGCAGCACCCCCCGCACGGCCCCGGGCGACGGCCGCCCACCGGGCTCCCCCGGCAACGGCCCGGACGCCCGCACCGGGCCCGCGGACAACCGCCCGCAGAGCAGCGGCCCCGGCCGGAGCGGCACGTCACCCACCAGCCGACCCGGCACCACTCACGGCCCCACGACCACCGTCACACCCGCCACGACCACCGGCACTGCGGCCGCCGACGCGGGCAGCACGACCACCACCAGCAGCACCCCCTCCCGAGCCACTGCCGCGCTCACCGGCACGCCCATCACGAGGCCGCACCCCCACACCTCAGCCGCCACAGCGCCCGGCACCACCACGCACCCGCACCCCACCCCGGACGTCACCCCGGAGGCCACCCCCCTCGTCCCGCCCCAGACCCCCCGCCGCCCGCTCGTCCCCCAGCCCCGCCCCACCGACCGTTTCGCCGACCTCCTCCTCGCCGTCCTGAGCGGTCAACGCCCCGTCCACTCGATGCTCCGGCACACCGCGGGCCGCGCCTACGACGAACTGGCCTGGCTGGCCGAACGCGGCCCCCTGCGCACCCGCGGCACCCACCCCGTCGTCCGCGACATCGGCTACTACGTCCCCCGCGCGGGCGCCGTCGAGGCCTTCGCCCGCATCGGCGCCGGCGACCAGGTGCGCGCCATGGCCTTCCGCCTGGAACAGGGCCCGGACCTCCGCTGGCGCTGCACAGCGGTCGAACTCGGCGGCCCCCGAGCCCCCCGCCCGGACGACGACTGACGCCCCCGGAAAGCCCCAGGAAGCCCCCGGGAGGGGAAGCCTCTAGAAGTCCCCTTGAGGCCCTGGTAGCCCTGGGAGGCCGCACCCTCCCGCCCCACCGCACGCCGAAGGGCCGGACACCCTCGAGTGACCCGGCCCTTCCACCGCCACAGCACCCTCAGGCACCGCAGCCTCAAATCACCCGGCACCCGGGCACCGCAGCTTCAACGCACCGCCGACGCCCAGGCACCGCAGCCTCAACCCGCTACAGCACCCCCGGCACCGTCAGCCCATCCGCTACGACGCCCCTCGCACCGTAGGAACTACTTCTTGCGCCGCCCCCGACCACGGGACTGCTTCCTGCGCTCCGCGCGCGTGAGGCCGTCCGCCTCGGAGCGCACCGGCTCGTCGTCGTCGGCGAACTCGCCCTCGACGACACCGCCCTCGCCGTCCACCGTCGGCGCGGAGAAGTGCAGGTCCCGGCGCTGCGGAGCGTCGAGCCCCTTCGCGCGGATCTCGGGACGCGCGCCGGCCTGCGCCGGAACCGCGTCCTTCTTGTCGAGCGACGGCGCGGTGTCCTCGACGGGGACCTCCTCGACCTGCTGCTCGACCTGGACCTCCAGGTTGAACAGGTAGCCGACGGACTCCTCCTTGATGCCCTCCATCATGGCGGTGAACATGTCGAAGCCCTCGCGCTGGTACTCGACCAGCGGGTCCTTCTGGGCCATCGCGCGCAGGCCGATGCCCTCCTGGAGGTAGTCCATCTCGTAGAGGTGCTCACGCCACTTGCGGTCCAGGACCGACAGCACGACCCGGCGCTCCAGCTCGCGCATGATCTCGGAGCCGAGCTGCGCCTCACGCGCCTCGTACTGCTCGTGGATGTCGTCCTTGATGGACTCGGAGATGTACTCGGCGGTCAGACCCGCGCGGTCGCCGGCGGCGTCCTCCAGCTCCTCGACGGTGATCTTCACCGGGTAGAGCTGCTTGAACGCGCCCCACAGCCGGTCGAGGTCCCAGTCCTCCGCGAAGCCCTCGGCGGTCTCCGCCGCGACGTACGCGTCGATGGTGTCGTCCATGAAGTGCACGATCTGCTCCTGCAGATCCTCGCCCTCCAGGACGCGGCGCCGCTCGCCGTAGATGACCTCGCGCTGCCGGTTGAGGACCTCGTCGTACTTCAGGACGTTCTTACGGGTCTCGAAGTTCTGCTGCTCGACCTGCGACTGGGCGGACGCGATCGCGCGCGTGACCATCTTGTTCTCGATCGGCACGTCGTCCGGGACGTTCGCCATCGACATCACGCGCTCGACCATCTGGGCCTTGAACAGCCGCATCAGGTCGTCACCCAGGGAGAGGTAGAAGCGGGACTCACCGGGGTCGCCCTGACGGCCGGAACGACCGCGCAGCTGGTTGTCGATACGGCGCGACTCGTGCCGCTCGGTGCCGAGCACGTAGAGACCGCCGAGCGCCTCGACCTCTTCCTTCTCGGCCTTGACGGCCTGCTCGGCCTTCTCCAGGGCGGCGGGCAGGGCCTGCGCCCACTCCTCGATGTGCTCCTCGGGGTCGAGGCCGCGCTGGCGCAGCTCCGCGTCGGCGAGGTCCTCGGGGTTGCCGCCGAGCTTGATGTCGGTACCACGGCCGGCCATGTTCGTGGCGACGGTGACCGCGCCCCTGCGGCCGGCCTGGGCGACGATGGTCGCCTCACGGTCGTGCTGCTTGGCGTTCAGCACCTCGTGCTGGACGCCGCGCTTGGAGAGCTGCTGGGAGAGGTACTCGGACTTCTCGACCGACGTCGTACCGACGAGGATCGGCTGGCCCTTCTCGTGCTTCTCGACGATGTCGTCGACGACCGCCTCGAACTTCGCGACCTCGGTGCGGTAGATCAGGTCCGACTGGTCCTTGCGGATCATCGGCCGGTTCGTGGGGATCGGGACCACGCCGAGCTTGTAGATCTGGTGGAACTCGGCGGCCTCGGTCATGGCCGTACCGGTCATGCCGCACAGACCGGGCTGTTCCTTGCCGTTGTGGTCGTGGCGCTTGTAGAGGCGGAAGAAGTTCTGGAGGGTGATCGTGGCGAGGGTCTGGTTCTCGTCCTTGATGTCCACCCCTTCCTTCGCCTCGATCGCCTGGTGCATGCCCTCGTTGTAACGGCGGCCGGCGAGGATACGGCCGGTGTGCTCGTCGACGATCATGACTTCGCCGTCCATGACGACGTAGTCCTTGTCCTTCTTGAAGAGCTCCTTCGCCTTGATGGCGTTGTTCAGGTAGCCCACCAGAGGGGTGTTCACCGACTCGTAGAGGTTGTCGATGCCCAGCCAGTCCTCGACCTTGCTGACACCGGACTCGTGGATGGCGACCGTGCGCTTCTTCTCGTCGACCTCGTAGTCGCCGGTCTCCTCGATGCCCTTGAGGGGGTTGCCCGCCTCGCCCTTCTTCAGGCGCAGGACCAGCTTGGCGAAGTCGCCGTACCACTTGGTGGCCTGGTCGGCCGGGCCGGAGATGATCAGCGGCGTACGGGCCTCGTCGACGAGGATGGAGTCGACCTCGTCGACGATGGCGAAGTTGTGGCCGCGCTGGACGAGTTCGTCCTTGGACCACGCCATGTTGTCGCGCAGGTAGTCGAAGCCGAACTCGTTGTTCGTGCCGTAGGTGATGTCGCACGCGTACTGCTCGCGGCGCTGGGCGGGCGTCATGTTGGCGAGGATGCAACCGACGCTCAGGCCCAGGAACTTGTGGACGCGACCCATCATCTCGGAGTCGCGCTCGGCCAGGTAGTCGTTGACCGTGATGAGGTGGACGCCCTTGCCGGAGATCGCGTTCAGGTACGCGGGCAGGGTGCCGACGAGGGTCTTGCCCTCACCGGTCTTCATCTCGGCCACATAGCCGAGGTGCAGGGCGGCGCCACCCATGATCTGCACGTCGTAGTGGCGCTGGCCCAGGGCGCGCTTGGCACCCTCGCGCACGGTGGCGAAGGCCTCGGGCATCAGGTCGTCCAGGCTCTCACCGTCGGCGTACCGCTGCTTGTACTCATCGGTGAGGGCCCGCAGCTCGGCGTCGGAGAGGTCGACGAAGTCCTCTTCGATGGAGTTGACCTGGTCCGCGATGCGGTGCAGCTTGCGCAGGATCTTGCCTTCGCCTGCACGCATGATCTTCGAGAGGACGGACACGGGGGTTGGTCTCCTTGCCGGTCGGGCCTGGGACGGTCGGTTTCCATTTCACTTACTGAGCAACGGCCATCGTATGCGAGGACCCCACCACGCCGGGAGGCCTGCCGGGTACGCCGACCGTCAGCTCTTTCAAATCTGCTTCAAAGGTGACAACGGACGGGGAACGCCGATGGTGCCGCGTCCCGCTCACGAATTGCGCGAATTGTGATCGCGCGCTCACTCACAGCAAAAATGATGGCGCCTTCACCGAACACCTGAGCAGAATCAGCCGATGGACCCCGTCACCCTCACCACGGACCGCCTCCTGCTGCGCTCGCCCGGCCCGCAGGACACCGCGACCGTGCTCACCGCCGTGCAGGACCCCGACATCCTGCGCTGGACGACCATCCCCTCGCCGTATCTGCCCGAGCACGCCCAGGGCTTCACCGAGCAGTTGGTCCCGCAGGGCTGGGCCAACGACACGATGTTCACCTGGGGCCTCTTCCTCCCCGAAGGGGAGGACCTGGTGGGCATGCTCGGCCTGACCATGCGGGGGCCGGCCATGGCCGAGATCGGCTACTGGGCCGTCAAGGAGCACCGTGGCCAGGGCTACATCACCGAGGCCGTCCTCGCCGCCTCCCGCTGGGCCGTCACCGAACTGTCCGTCGACCGCGTGGAGTGGCGCGCGGAAGTGGGCAACGAACCCTCGCGCGCGGTCGCGGAGCGCGCCGGTTTCGTCGTCGAGGGCGTCATGCGCTCCGGGATCGCCCACCAGGGCATCCGCCGGGACTGCTGGATCGGCGCGCTGCTCCCCTCCGACCTGGGCCTGCCGTCGACAGCGCAGTACCTGCCGGCGCCTCGGTAGTCCCCCACCCCGGGTGGAACCGCAGGTCACCCCGCACTGTCAGTGCCGACCTCTATCGTTCGGACCCATGACGACCCCGCGTCCCACCACCGACCTCTCGGCCGACGAGGCCCGTCGTATCGTGCTGCGTGCCCAGGGTTTCCTGGGGACCCCCGACCGGCGGGCCGGAGTCCGTGGCGTCCTCCGCCACCTCGGCGCGGTCCAGCTCGACACCATCTCGGTCCTCGCCCGCTCCCATGAGCTGATCCCGTACGCCCGCCTGGGCGCGGTGGGCCGCAAGACGGTGGAGAACGCCTACTGGACGGACACGCACGCCTTCGAGTACTGGTCGCACGCGGCCTGCATCCTCCCCATCGAGGAGTGGCCCCACTTCGCCTTCCGCCGCCGCGCCTACCGCAGCCGTCCGCACTGGAACCACCAGCTCCCGGAGGGCACCTACGAGCAGGTCGTCAAGCAGCTGCGCACCGAAGGCCCCCTCACCGCCACGGAGTTGGGCGGCGCGAAGAAGACCAGCGAGTGGTGGGACTGGTCCGGCACCAAGGTCGCCGTCGAACGTGCCCTGATGTACGGCGAGGTGGTCTGCGTGGAGCGCCGCGGCTGGAAGCGGGTGTACGACCTCGCCGAGCGCGCCGTCCCCGCCGACCTGCTCCATGACGAGCTGGACGACACCGAGTGCGTACGCCGCCTGGTTCGTCTCGCCGGCCAGTCCCTGGGCGTCGGGACCCGCGCGGACATCGCCGACTACCACCGCCTCAAGGGCGAGCAGGTCGACGCGGTGATCGCCGATTCCGGCCTGGTGCCGGTCACCGTCGAGGGCTGGGGCAAGCCGGCCTGGGCCGACCCCGCGGCCCTGGAGACGGTCCCGCGCGGCCGCCACCGCACCACCCTGCTGTCCCCGTTCGACTCCCTGATCTGGGAACGCGCGCGTACGGAGCGGATCTTCGGCTTCACCCACCGCTTGGAGGCTTACGTCCCCAAGCCCAAGCGGATCCACGGCTACTTCGCGATGCCGGTACTGGCCGGTGGCCGTCTCGTCGGCCGCGTGGACCCGGCCCGCGAGGGCGGCGCGCTGGTGGCCAGGCAGGTCAGCCTGGACAGCCCGAAGGCGGTCCCGGCGGTGGCGCAGGCCCTGGTGGAGGCGGCGAGCTGGGTGGACTGCACAGACGTACGCGTGGAGCGGGTGGACGCTCCCGAACTCCGCGAGCCCCTCGTGAAGGAGGTCGCGCTCCGCGTGAAGGAGCTAGCGGATCTCTAGGATCTTCTCGCGCATCGCGTAGACGACGGCCTCCATCCTGGAGTGCAGCTGCAGCTTCTCCAGGATGTTGCGCACGTGGTTCTTCACGGTGTTCTCGGAGATGAACAACTCCTTGGCGATGTCACGGTTGTTCATCCCGGTGGCGACCAGCTTGAGGACCTCCAGCTCCCGGTCGGTCAGCCGCGGGGCGGGCACGAGGCGGCGCTCGTCCGTCCGCTGGATCATCGACTTGAACTCGGTGAGCAGCTTCGACGCCATGGAGGGGCTGATCTGCGACTGCCCGTCGGCCACGGCGCGAATGGCGGTGGCGACCTCGTCCGTCGAGATCTCCTTGAGGAGGTACCCGGTCGCGCCGGCCTTGATCGCGTCGTAGAGGTCGGCTTCCTCGTCGCTGATCGTCAGCATGATGATCTTGGCGCTGGGTGCCACCTCCTTGATGGAGGTGCAGGCCTCGATCCCGCCCCGCTTGGGCATCCGGACGTCCATCAGAACGATGTCCGGCAGCAGGTCGGCGGCCTTGTCGACGGCCTCCGCGCCGTCACCCGCCTCACCGACGACCTGGATGTCCTCCTCGGCCGCGAGCACGATCTCCAGTCCACGCCGGAAGAGCGCATGGTCGTCCACGACCAGAACCCGGATGGGTTCCTTGCGTGGGGAGCCCACGTCCGTGCCCATGTCGACGACGCCGTCGTCGGCGCCCTCGCCGCGCAGCGGTCCGAAGCTGTCCGCCATCGTTCCTCCCCCTGAAGGCTGTGGCTGGTCCTGTGCCATCGCCAACCCAAGGCAACGGCCCACCGGTTGGGCCGGTACGGCCATGATTCCATGCCCGGACGACAGTGAGGTGACAGAGCGAGGCGCGAAACGGTCGCACGCGGGTGCCCCTGGGGGCGCACACGCGCTCCAGGGGCACCGGCTCAGCTGTCATCCGGGAGGGTCAGCTTCCCGTCGTGCCGCCGGGCGCGGGAGAGTGCGCCCGGGCGACCATCGGGTCCGTGCTCAGGTGGATGACGCCGTAGTCGTAGGCGTGTCGCCGGTAGACGACACTCGGTTCCTTGGTCTCGGAGTCGACGAACAGATAGAAGTCGTGCCCGACCAGCTCCATCTCGTAGAGCGCCTGGTCGAGGGTCATCGGGGAGGCGACATGGGTCTTCTCGCGGACGACGAGGGGGCCTTCACCCTTGATCTCCAGCGAGCCGATCTTCTTGGTGGGTACGCCCTCCGGCTCTTCCTCGTGCACGGGGTGGCCGTTGCCGTTGAGCGTCGCCGCGTCCGGAACGTGGTCCGGGACCTCCGCCGCCGTGAGTCGTCGTGCGCCGCGCCGTGTGTGGCGCTTGTCGTGCTGCTTGCGCAGCCTGGCGTCCAGCTTCTCCGCCGCCAGGTCGAGTGCCGCGTACGGGTCGCTGGCTGCCGCTTCCGCCCGGATCACCGGACCGCGGGAGCGGAGCGTGATCTCCACTCGGTCACAACGGTCGGCCTGTCGGGGGTTCGGCTCCTTGGACACCTCGACGTCGAGGCTGATCACCTTGCCATCGAGCTTCTGGATCTTCTCCAGCTTCAGCTTCTCGGCCACGTGCTTGCGGAACCGCTCGGGCACCTCGGTCTTGCGGCCCTTGACGACGATGTCCACGCAGAACTCCGTTCCCGGATCGCTCCGCCTCGATGCGGAGCATCTCCCTTTTGCACCAGGCTCCGGTGAGCCCCGGAACCTCGGACTCGGTGACTTCCACCTCCTCCCCCGCGGGCAAGATCTCCATTCCACCGTCGCGGGTGATGGTGGAAAATCCCGCGGCACGGCATTCGGATTTGCGAGGTGTGGCCTGCGCCTTTCTCTCACAACCGAACATATCTCGCCCGGACGGATGTCGTCACCCTCTACCGCGGCGTACCTCCGTTCAGGTGAATTGGTCCTCTCGCAACCTGCAACGATGCAACTTCGCAGTCAGTTCCGGTTTATTTCGAAAGAATCAGGCGGGGCCGCGACCACAGCCGCGCAGATCACGTCACGGACGCCAACGGCGCCCGCCGCGGCCTCCAGGCAGTGCTCCCGGGCCGTGTCCTCCTCCGTCCCTGCGACCATCCGTTCCCCCATGCCTTCCCGAGTTGCAGCCGTGTACACGACGCGCTTCCCGTCACTCCCGCATCCACCCACTTCCCGCACCCCGCGAGGCCCACTCAGCTCCCGCTGCCGTCCACTACGGGACTGGTCCGACTGCTGCTGCTGTCGACCCTGGAGCCCGCCCGGATCCGGCTGCCATGAGCCGTACCGCCCAGCTGTCCGAGGAGTCGCAGGCGGAGCAGACCGGCCACCCGTCTCCGACTGCCCATGAACACCCCGCCCATCCCTCACCGCCCGCGCTCGATCACGCCAACCATCCATCGCCACCTGCGCGTCAGCACTCCACCCCTCCACCTCCGACCGCCGAGGCCCGGTCCGGGCACCCGCCTCCGACTGCCACCGCCCGGTCCAGGCACCCGCCTCCGACTGCCGATCGCTGACCCCCGCACCCGCCTCCGACTCCGACTGCCGATACCCGGCCCTCGCTCCTGACTCCGGCCGCCGATCGCCAGCCCCCGCGCCGGACTCCGAGTGCCGATACCCGACCCCCGCACCGGATTCCTGCCGATCCCCGGCCCCCGCACCCGAATCCGGCCGCCGACACACAGCCCCCGCACCCGACTCCGCCGGCCGAAGCCCACCACGCCCACCCCGCCGAGCGCCCCCTGCACCCACCCCCTGTTGCCGTTGATCACGGCGCCCGACCGCCATCTGTTCACCGCGAGACGTGACCTGGTTCCGCCGATGCCCCACCTGTTCCCCGCGAAGCCCGCCCTGTTCCCCGCGCACCTCGCCCCGTCCACCACAAACCTCGCCCCGTCCACCACGACCCCCGCCCTGCTCCCCGCGAAGCCCCACCCGTTCTCCCCGAAGCTCGCCCTGCTCCCCCCGAACCCCGCCCCCCGAACCGCCGTACCCCACACGTTCCCTCTCCCGCGCCTCCCCGACAGCCCGCGCCGCCTCCGCCAGGGATGCCCCCGTCGTCATCAGGTCGTCGACCAGCACGACCAGGCCTTCGCACAGCAGCCGCCCGCCACCCGGAACCACCGTCAACGCACCGGCGAGGTTGTCCATCCGCTGCCGGGAGGTGAGCCCCGACTGGTCGGCCACACCCCGTCGCTGCCGCAGGACAGCCACCACCCGCGCCGGCATCCCCGCCCGCCGCAGCTCCCCCGCCGCCGCAAGCGCGATGCGCCGGGCCGGATCATGCCCCCGCGCCCGAACGGCCCGCCGGGCGGACGGCACGGGAACGAGCAGCACGGGCACTCCGGGCCACCCGACCCCAAGGGAGGCGTCCGACCGCATCGCACCACCACCCCCGCCCCACTGCCCCGACCCCGGGGACCCCTCCCACGCCGACCCCTCACCGTCCGTCTCACAGACCTCCCGCACCCCTGCCCACACAGCCCCCGCCAGCGCCAAGCCGAGCGGCCCCGCGAGCCCCAACGCCCCTCGCTCCTTGTGCGCCAACAGCACCGCCCGCACCGCATCCGCATACCGAGCCGCCGCATGCACGACCGGCAGTCCGGACGGCTCCGGCGCCGGTCGCACCCGGCGCGGTGCGGCCCCGTACAGGGCGGCACGGCACTCAGGACACAGCGCCGTGCGAGGCCTCCCGCAGCCTCCGCACTCGGCCGGCAGCACCAGACCGGTGAGGTCCTGCCACCACCCCCGCATGCCCACCACTGTGCCAATGCCGGAGCCGCCCGACCACCCCTGTGGATAACCCCCTGTGGAAAACCCAGCCTTCTATACGAACAGCAGTTCCCACCTCAAATAGCGGCCCCATACAAGCAATCGCCCCACCCTCCGAACAGCCCGCCATTCATCCCCGAAACAACGAGAACGCCGAATCCGCGCCGCCCTCAACGAATCCGCCCCAACCCCAGAACAACAAAAGGAGCGGCCACCCCACCGGGTCTCCCCCGGCAAAAGCAGCCGCTCCGGACAACACGGTCCCCGTCAGCAAGATCTCAGCAACGCACGCCCCAGCACCCCGCCCCCGGCACCTCCGCGCGTCACTCCGCCCCCAGCACCTCCACGTCACCCACCCTCATCGCCCCCGCGGCCACTCACACGAGTCGCGTCACCCCGGATACACCGGCGCCGTCCCGTCCGCGTCCACCTTCTGCCACTGCGCCCCGGACGGCAGCCGTACGATCCCGTCCTCCGAGTACGCCACCAACGGCATCTCGTCGTCCTCCGACGCGGCGATCTCCTTCACGCCCGTCAGCGCGGCCGGCGGCGGCCCCTCGGGCGTGGAGCCGTCGACCTGGACGTACCGCGTCTGCTGCACTCCGCCCTGCTCGCGCCCGACCACCACGAGCCTGCTGTCACCGGCCCACGACATGGTCGTGACCTCTTCCAGCTCCGGCGTCGTGGAGCGCAGTCCCCGCACCGAGACGCTCCGCGCGTCCCCGGTCCTGCCCTCCCGCTCGATCCGGCCGACGAACAGCGACTGCTTGCCGCCCTTCTCGACGACGAGCGCGATCCGCACCCCGTCCGCGGCCACCCGCACATCCTTGATCCGCCCGTCCAGCCCGGGCGTCTCCACCGTCAGCGGCTTGCCCGCGCCCTCCTTGAACAGCAGCAGCCGCGGATCGGCGGGATTCCGGTCGGCCACCCACAGGTCGCCCTCGATGTCCCAACTCGGCGTGGTCAGCGGGGCATCCGCCGTCTTGCCACCGCTGACCAGCACGGGATCCCCGAGCGACCCGCCCGACACCAGCGACCCGACGTACAGCGACTTGCCGTCGAGACCGACCCCGGCGGCCATGTGCTCGTCGCGCGAGACGGCCACCGACCGCAGGTCCTTGTCGCCGTCGCCCAGCGCGCCCGGCACCGCCAGCGGCTTCGCCTTCGTACCGCCCTCTTCCGGGACGGCAGGCGTCCGTACCAGCCGATGCGCACCGTTCACGAAGTACAGGTACTGCGGCTTCACAACCGAACCGCGCGTGGCGACACCGTTGGCGTCGTTCATGCCGACCGTGCACAACATCTTGCGGCCCGCCTGCAGGTCGACCGTCTCCACGGCCGGAGTGAGGTTCTGCAGGGTGAACAGCAGCTGACCGGCCATGGCTTGGCACCGGTCCGGACTGACGTGCGCGGCCTTGTCGTTGAGCGGCACCGTCAGCGCGCCCCGGTCGTCGGGAGTCATCGACGAGGCCCCCTTCTGGAGGGCCGTACCCGTGGGGAAGCTGGTCCTGACGACGGGGTCGAGCCAGCTCGTCGGCCCGCTGAGCAGGGACCGCACCACCTGCGTCACGGGGTCCACCCGCTCCCGCACATACACCGGGTCGGCGACCGCCACGGTCTGCGGAGCCGTCGGCGCCTTGGTGTCCGAGGCGAAGTAGTACTTGTTGACGGACACGTAGTTGCGCTGGAAGTCCGACTTCCCCATGACGACGCCCTGCGGAGGGGTGTCGATCCGCCACTGCTTGGTCTTCTTGTCCTGCACGAGGTGCACGGTCTCGCGGTACTCACCGGACGTCGGCGTGTACGACTGCTGCGCGTCCACCACGGCCACCTTGGTGCCGATCAGCGTGAACCACGTGCCGTCGGCCTGCTCCCGGTCGGCGGGCCGCACTATGTCGGCACCGGGCCCGTCGTCGAGCACCGTGGTGGACGCCCCCGGCTGCCACTTCTTCTGCGCGGCGGGGGTCAAGTACCTGCGGGCCGTCTCATAGTGGGGATCGTCGCTGGTCAGAGCCTCGAGGAAGCCCTGCACGATGTCCGTGGGCTCGGCGTCCTCCTGCGGCGGCATCGCGAAGACCCGCACCGGCGTGTCCTGCCGCGGCGTGGAATCCACCCCGCGCAGATCGCCGCTGTCCGGCATGGAGGCGCACCCCGCCAGCAGTACGACCCCGCACGCGGCGTACGCCACCGCGCGCCCCGGCGTGCGCCGGCCGCTCCTTTCGCGGTCAGCGTCCACGGAAGGCCTCCCCCTGCTGCTCGTACGACTCCCGCGACCCGCCGTCCGGACGGCTCGCCGCCCCACCGCTGCCCGCGTCACCACTGCCCGCACCACCGCCGTCCCGCGTGGACGGCCGCGCGCTCGACGCGGGCCGCGGCACCACACGCGAGCCATTGCCCGGCAGCGCCGTCGGATCGGCCGTGGGTGTCACCGCGCCCGGACGCGGCGCTATCGGATCCCGCGAGGTCACCGGGCCGCTCGTCGGCTGGACCGGCACAGTGGCCGTCTTGTCCGCACCCCCGCGCGGCAGACCGGCGTCATCAAGTCCGCGATTGCGCCGCGAGTCCTTGGGCTCCAGCGGTATCGGCGAGCCCCTCAGGGGCTCGTCGGCCGTCCTGGGCAGCGTCAGCCGGAACTGCGAACCGCCGCCCGGCTCACCCCACGCCTGCAGCCAGCCACCGTGCAGCCGCGCGTCCTCCAGGGCGATGGACAGCCCGAGGCCCGTACCGCCGGTGGTACGCGCGCGTGCCGGGTCGGCCCGCCAGAAGCGGCTGAACACGCGTGTGGCCTCGCCGGGCTTGAGCCCGACGCCGTAGTCGCGCACCGCGACCGCGACCGCCCCTCCGGCCGCCGCCAGCTTGACGAGGACGTCCTTGCCCTC
The DNA here is from genome assembly GCF_058382285.1 of Streptomyces sp. LS-MS-L19. Taxonomy (NCBI): domain Bacteria; kingdom Bacillati; phylum Actinomycetota; class Actinomycetes; order Kitasatosporales; family Streptomycetaceae; genus Streptomyces; species Streptomyces sp. LS-MS-L19. Next base: position 3,913,190 of record NZ_JBYCLL010000001.1, read on the forward strand.
GCCGTGCTCGACGGCGTTGACGACGAGATTACGCAGCACCCGCTCGACCCGCCGGGCGTCGGCCTCCGCGACGACGGGCTGCTGATCGCCCAGCACCCGGATCGTCGTGCCCTTGCGCTCGGCGAGCGGCTCGGCCCCGCCGACCACCCGCCGCACGACCTCCCTGAGGTCTATCGGCTCGGCCTCCAGCGCCGCCGCGCCCGCGTCGAACCGGCTGATCTCCAGCAGGTCCGCGAGCAGCGTCTCGAACCGGTCCAGCTGGTCCGCGAGCAGCTCCGCCGACCGCGCGGTCATCGGATCGAAGTCCTCGCGCGCGTCATGGATCACGTCCGCGGCCATCCGTACGGTCGTCAGCGGGGTCCGCAGCTCGTGCGACACGTCCGACACGAACCGCCGCTGCATCCGCGACAGGTCCTCCAATTGCTGGATCTTCAACTGAAGGTTCTGCGCCATCTTGTTGAAGGCCTCACCGAGACGCGCGATGTCGTCCTCACCGGTGACCTTCATCCGCTCCTGGAGCCGCCCGGCGGACAACCGCTCCGCGATCCCGGCCGCCATCCGCACCGGCGTGACGACCTGCCGCACCACGAGCCAGGCAATGGCTCCGAGGAGTACGACGACGAAGAGCCCGGCGGTCGCCAGGGTGCCCTTGACCAGGCTGAGCGACTTCTCCTCCTGGGTGAGCGGGAAGAGGTAGTACAGCTGGTACGGGTCCCCGTTGGGGTCGTTGACCTGCTTGCCGATGACCAGGGCCGGCTGGGACTCCTGGCCGGTGTCGTAGGTGATGCGGGTGTAGCTCTGGGCGGCGGTGGTACTGGCGTCGACCTTCGCGCGCAGCGCCTCGGGCACGCTGGCCGTCGGGTCGACGTCACCGGAGGCACGCGGTCCGCGCCCGCTGCCGCTGTCGCCGCCGACGGGCAGGGTGACCACGTCGAAGGCGCCCTGGCCGCCGCTGGAGAGCGAGTAGACGAGGTTGCTCATCCACTCGATGACGAACTGGTCGGACTGGTCGTCGGCCGCCGTGGCCGCGTCGTCGGTCCCGGCGCCCGCCTCGTCCGCCTTCTGCTTGGCCACCGCGAACCCGCCGGTGGCCTGGCTCTGCGAGGCCTTGACCTTGGCGTCGAGCAGGCCGTTGCGCACCTGCCCGATGACGACGAAGCCCAGCAGAAGGACCACACCGAGCGACATCAGCAGGGTCGTGGCGACGACCTTGAGCTGGATGTTGCGCCGCCACAGCCGCATCACCGGCAGCAGCGGCCGGCGCACCCAGCGCATGAAGAGCCTCAGGACCGGACTGCCCTGGACTCCGCCCTGCAGCAGCCCGCCCTCGAGGAAGCGTCCCCAGCGGGAACCCGCCGACGTCCGCCCGACAGGCCGCCCCGCACTCGCCCCGGTCCGCCCGGGCGACGAAGCGGCACTGTCTCCGGACATGTCAGCTGGGCCCTGCCTTGTAACCCACACCACGGACGGTCACCACGATCTCCGGCCGCTCCGGGTCCTTCTCGACCTTGGAGCGCAGCCGCTGTACATGCACGTTCACGAGCCGAGTGTCGGCGGCGTGCCGATAGCCCCACACCTGCTCGAGCAGCACCTCACGCGTGAACACCTGCCACGGCTTGCGCGCGAGCGCGACCAGCAGGTCGAACTCCAGCGGCGTCAGCGCGATCGACTGCCCGTCCCGCTTCACGGAGTGCCCGGCCACGTCGATGACCAGATCCCCGATGGCGAGCTGCTCGGGAGCCGGCTCCTCCGACCTGCGAAGCCGTGCCCGGATCCGAGCCACGAGCTCCTTCGGCTTGAACGGCTTCACGATGTAGTCGTCGGCGCCGGACTCCAGCCCCACGACGACATCGACGGTGTCGCTCTTGGCCGTCAGCATCACGATCGGCACCCCGGACTCCGCCCTGATCAGGCGGCACACCTCGATACCGTCCCGCCCGGGCAGCATCAGGTCCAGCAGCACCAGATCCGGCTTGGCCTCGCGGAACGCGGCCAGCGCCTTGTCACCGTCGGCTACGAAAGACGGCTCAAAACCTTCACCACGCAGCACGATGCCCAGCATCTCGGCAAGTGCGGTGTCGTCGTCGACGACAAGGACTCGTCCCTTCATAAACGACATCATCCCATTCTCGTAACAGTGACCGGGGCGCTGGTGAGGGAGGTCACTGACCTGTGACGATAGTCGTATGGGGTCGCTACTGTCTGCGGTTCGTGCCTCGGCGGACCGCGTCGTCCCCGTTCCTCGATCAGCTGATCGTCGCCTGCCGGGCCCTGGCACACAGCTCAGCAAGTGCCTCAGTGGTCACCGGCGACACCACTCCCTCCTCTGTCACGATCGCCGTCACCAGCTCCGGCGGTGTCACATCGAAAGCCGGGTTGTAGGCCTGTGTACCCAGCGGCGCCACCGGAATCCCGCCGCCGGCCCCGCCTCCCGCCACCGGCACCTGGGGCGCCGCGATCTCGGTGACCTCGTGCCCGGCCCGCTGCTCGACCTCGATCGACGCCCCGTCCGGCGTGTCCGGATCCACCGTGGTCAGCGGTGCCACCACGATGAACGGCACATGGTGATACCGCGCGAGCACCGCGAGCGGATAGCTCCCGACCTTGTTCGCCACCGAGCCGTCGGCGGCGATCCGGTCCGCACCGATCAGCACCGCGTCCACCTCCCCGGCCGCGAACAGCGAGCCCGCCGCGTTGTCGGTCAGCAAGGTGTACGCCATCCCGCTGCGCGCCGCCTCGTACGCCGTCAGCCGGGCGCCCTGGAGCAGGGGACGCGTCTCGTCCACCCACAGCCGCCGCAGCCGCCCCGCCCGGTGCGCCGCGAGAGCCACGGCGAACGCCGTCCCCTCACCGCCCGACACCAGCGAACCGGTGTTGCAGTGCGTCAGGATCCGGTGCCCACCACCCGGCAGCAACTCGTCCAACAGCGTCAGCCCGCGCTCGGCCATCGCCGCGCTGGCCGCCGCGTCCTCCTGGTGCAGCCCGCGCGCCGCCGCCAGCACCGCCGCGGCCGCCTGCTCCTGATCGCCGCTGCGGGCGAGCTCGGCCCGGTAGGCGTCCTGCGCCCTGCGCACCCCGACCGCCAGGTTCACCGCGGTCGGACGCGCACCGGCCAGCACGGTCGCCGCCTCGTCCACGTCGAACCCGCGCGCGGCGGCGAGCGCGACCCCGTATGCCCCCGCGATCCCGAGCAACGGCGCCCCGCGCACAGCGAGCGACCGGATCGCCTCCACCAGCGCGGACGCGTCCGTGCAGACCAGTTCGACCTCCTCGGCCGGCAGTCTCGTCTGGTCGAGAAGCACCAGTACAGGACCTTCCGGTGGCTCCTCCCAGCGGATCGCCGGTATCTCGGTGGGCTTGCTGTCCTCGCCGGTTTGCGCGTACTGATCAGCCATGCCGTCAGTCTGCCCCTTGTCCGGCGGAGTATTGAAGGTGTGCAGCCCCTACCGCGGCTGGTCCTTCGCCCACCACCCCATGGCACGATGGCTGCCAACCTGCCGCCGCGACCGCGGACGGGCACCGTGAAGGAGCGACGATGAAAGACACTCCGGGCTGGGCCTCGCCCGGATCCGCCCCGTCCGACGGCCACGAGCCCGGCACGCCCGGCCCCACCGAGCCCGGCCCGTCCGGCTCCACCGAGCCCGCCGACGCGAAGCCCGCCGAGCCCGCCGACGCGGCGCAGCCCACCCAGCAGCCGACGGACCCCTCGCAGAACGCCGGCCCGAAGTGGTCCCAGGAACAGCCGCCACCCGCCCAGTGGTCCGCGCCCACAGGTCCCGCCGCTCCCGGCCAGGCCCCTCCCCCACCCCCTCCCGGCCCCGGAGGCTGGGGATCCCCGCCCCCCGCGGGCCCGCCCGGAGGCCAGGGCCCTCAGCCGGGCTGGGGCGGCGGCTACGCCGGTCATCCCGGATACGGCGGCTGGGGCGGCCCCCCGCCCGCGGCCAAACCCGGCGTGATCCCGCTGCGCCCGCTCGGCGTGGGCGAGATCCTCGACGGCGCGGTCTCCACCATGCGCACCTACTGGCGCACGGTCCTGGGCATCTCGCTGACCGTCGCGGTCGTGACCGAGGTCCTGGTCATCCTGCTCCAGGGCTTCGTCCTCAACGACAGCACCGGCACCGAGGGCCTCAGCGACCCCAGTGCCAGCGCCGACGAGGTGACCCGCGCCCTGGGCGAGAGCCTGCTCGGCACCTCGGTCGTCCTCCTGATCTCGCTGATCGGCACGATCGCCGCCACCGCACTGCTCACGACCGTCACCAGCCGGGCCGTGCTCGGCCGCCCCGTCACCACCGGCGAGGCGTGGCGGGACGCCCGCCCGCAAGTGCCCAGGCTGTTCGGCCTGATCTTCCTCCTGCTGCTCATCACCTTCGGCGTGCTCACCGTGGGCGCGCTGCCCGGCATCCTCGTGGCCGTCGCGGGGTCGGACGGAGGCGGTATCGCCCTCGCCGTCCTGGGCGTCCTCGGAGCAGGTGTCGTCGCCGTGTGGCTGATGATCCGCTTCTCCCTGGCCTCGCCCGCGCTGATGCTGGAGAAGCAGAGCATCACCACGTCGATGAAGCGCTCCACCAAGCTGGTCCGCGGCTCCTGGTGGCGCGTTCTCGGCATCCAACTGCTGGCCGCGATCATCTCGAACATCGTCGCGGCGATCGTCGTCCTCCCCTTCAGCTTCCTCGCCGCCGCCCTGAGCGGCGAAGGCCTCAGCGGTTTCGTCGACGGCACCGGCGACCTCGGCTGGACGTTCCTCATCATCAGCGGCATCGGCTCGGTCATCGGCTCCATGATCACCTTCCCGATCTCGGCTGGCGTCACCGTGCTCCTCTACATCGACCAGCGCATCCGCCGCGAGGCCCTCGACCTCGAACTGGCCCGCGCGGCCGGCGTCCAGGGCTACGGCACCGGCACCACTCCCGGGAGCTGATGCGGTGAACCTGCCGGGGGGAGTGCTCACCTTGCTGCGCGCCGGCGACATCTCCGTGCTGTCTTCGGCACGGTCCGCCGACGAACCGCCGCTGACGATCCCGCGCGACCCCGCGCGGGAGGCGGCCCGCCGCGAGCTGTCCAAGCGGATGTACCACGAGAACGACCCCAACTGGTTCCAGCGCGCCCTCAACGCCTTCTGGGACTGGGTGGACAAGCTGTTCAACGCCGCCTCGTCCGCGACACCGGGAGGACCGCTCGGCCTGGTCGTCGTCATCGCCGTCGTCCTCCTGGTCGTCGGCGCCCTGTGGTGGCGCCTGGGCAGCCCGCGCCGCGCGCCGGTCTCCTCCGCCACCCTGTTCGACGACCGCCCCCGCAGCGCCGCCGACCACCGCGCGGCCGCCGAGGCGCACGCCGCCCAGCGCCACTGGAACCAGGCCGTCCAGGAACGCATGCGCGCCATCGTCCGCTCCCTGGAGGAACGCACCCTCCTCGACGTCCGCCCGGGCCGCACCGCGGACGAGGCAGCCGCGGAAGCCGGCCGCGCCCTGCCCTCCCACACGGACCGACTGCGCTCCGCGGCCCGGGACTTCGACGACGTCACATACGGCGGCCGCGCCGCGACCGAGCAGTCGTACCACCGCATCGCCGACCTCGACCGCGACCTGGAACGCACCAAGCCAGTACTCGCGAACAGCACGAGCGGCACGAACAACGCCAACAGCAGCCACAGCGCGGACCAGCCCGCCCGCCAGGGAGCCGCCGAATGACCACCGAGGCCACGCTCCCGTCCACCTCGGCCTCGCCCACCACCCGCCAGGTGTGGACCCGCGCGCGAGGCGTAGTCCTCGCTGTCGTGCTCCTTCTCGTCGCGGCCGTGGCGATCGCGGCGATCCGCTCCGCCGAGCACCACGGCGGCCTCGACCCCCGCTCCGCCGACCCGTTCGGCAGCCGGGCCGTCGCCCAACTGCTCGCCGACCGGGGCGTCGACATCCGCGTGGTCACCACCCTGGACGAGGCACGCGCCGCGGCCGGCCCGGACACCACGCTCCTGATCGCCGTACCCGACTTCCTGACGCACCGCCAGCAGAGCCGACTGCGCTCCGCCACCGCCGACTCCGACGGCCGCACGGTCCTCGTCGCCCCCGGCAGCTGGTCCGTCGAGCGCCTGGCCCCCGGCGTCGTGGCCGACCCCGCCACCAGCCTCGACTCGACCCTCTCCCCCGACTGCGCCTTCCCCGCCGCCCGGCGCGCGGGCACCGCCGACACGGGCGGCATCCGCTACACCGTCACCCACCCCGGCAACGACGAGTGCTACCCCAGCGACCGCCTGCCCACCCTGGTGCGCGTCCCGGCGGCGTCCGGGGACGGCGACACCGTCGTACTCGGCGCGCCCGACATCCTCTACAACGACACGCTCGACAAGCAGGGCAACGCCTCGCTCGCCCTCCAACTCCTCGGCTCCCGCCCCCATCTGGTCTGGTACCTCCCCTCGCTCTCCGACACCTCCGCCGCCGATCCGGCCGAGCAGAAGGACTTCCTCGACCTGCTCCCCTCGGGCTGGCTCTGGGGCACGCTTCAGCTCTTCTTCGCGGCAGCACTCGCCGCCCTGTGGAGGGCACGCCGACTCGGCCCCCTCGTGCCCGAAAAACTCCCCGTGGCCATCCGCGCCTCCGAAACCGTCGAAGGCCGCGCCCGCCTCTACCGCAAGGCGGCCGCCCGCGACCGCGCGGCCACCGCTCTTCGCTCCACCACCCGCACCCGCCTCGCCCCTCTCGTAGGCATCCCCGTCTCCCAGGCGCACGCGCCCGAAGCACTGCTCCCCGCCCTGTCCGCCCACCTGCACACAGAAGGCGACGGACAGCCCCTGCACTCCCTGCTCTTCGGCCCGCCGCCCAGTGACGACGCAGCCCTCATCTCCCTAGCCGACCAACTCGACGCCCTCGAAAGAGAGGTACGCCGTTCATGATGGACCCGACCACTGACAACGCCGGGACCACCGGGAACCCGGACAGCGCCAGGGCCTCCCTGGAAGCCCTGCGCGCCGAGATCGCCAAAGCCGTGGTCGGCCAGGACCCCGCCGTGACCGGTCTCGTCGTCGCCCTCCTCTGCCGCGGACACGTACTACTGGAAGGAGTCCCTGGGGTCGCCAAAACGTTGCTCGTCCGCGCCCTCGCATCCGCATTGGAACTCGACACCAAGCGCGTCCAGTTCACCCCCGACCTCATGCCGAGCGACGTGACGGGCTCCCTCGTCTACGACACCCGCAGTGCCGAGTTCTCCTTCCAACCCGGCCCGGTCTTCACCAACCTCCTCCTGGCCGACGAGATCAACCGCACGCCGCCCAAGACCCAGTCGTCCCTCCTGGAGGCCATGGAGGAGCGCCAGGTCACGGTCGACGGCACCCCCCGCCTCCTCCCCGACCCGTTCCTGGTCGCCGCGACCCAGAACCCGGTCGAATACGAGGGCACCTACCCCCTCCCCGAAGCCCAGCTGGACCGTTTCCTCCTCAAGCTGACGATCCCGCTCCCCTCCCGGCAGGACGAGATCGACGTCCTCACCCGCCACGCCGAGGGCTTCAACCCCCGCGACCTCAAGGCCGCCGGCGTACGCCCCGTAGCGGGCCCCGCCGACCTCGAAGCCGCACGGGCAGCGGTCGCGAAAACCACGGTCTCCCCCGAGATCACCGCGTACGTCGTCGACATCTGCCGCGCCACCCGCGAGTCCCCGTCCCTCACCCTCGGCGTCTCCCCCCGCGGCGCCACGGCCCTTCTGGCCACCTCGCGCGCGTGGGCATGGCTCACCGGCCGCGACTACGTCATCCCCGACGATGTGAAGGCCTTGGCCCTCCCCACCCTCCGCCACCGCGTGCAACTCCGCCCGGAGGCCGAGATGGAAGGCGTCACTCCGGACTCCGTCATCAACGCGATCCTCGCCCACGTCCCGGTCCCCCGCTGATGGCCCTCACCGGACGAGCCGCCCTCATCGCAGCCCTGGGCTCCCTCCCCATCGGCATCTGGGAGCCCAGCTGGACGGGCTTCCTCGCGGTCAACGGCCCCTTGGCGGTGGCCTGCGCCTGCGACTTCGCCCTGGCGGCTCCCGTACGACGACTCGGCCTGATCCGCTCCGGCGACACCTCCGCCCGCCTGGGCGAAACCGCGGACGTCACCCTCACGATCACCAACCCGTCGGGCCGCCCCCTCCGCGCCCACATCCGCGACGCCTGGCCCCCCAGCAGCTGGCAGCCCGGCACCGAGGTGCAAGCCTCCCGCCACCACCTCACGGTCCCCGCCGGCGAACGCCGACGCCTCACCACTCGCCTACGCCCCACCCGCCGCGGCGACCGCCAGGCCGACCGCGTGACGATTCGCTCCTACGGCCCCCTCCGCCTCTTCTCCCGCCAGGGCACCCACAAGGTCCCCTGGACGGTCCGCGTGCTGCCCCCGTTCACCAGCCGCAAGCACCTGCCCTCCAAGCTCGCCCGCCTGCGCGAACTCGACGGCCGCACCAGCGTCCTCACCCGCGGCGAAGGCACGGAATTCGACAGCCTGCGCGAGTACGTCCCCGGCGACGACACCCGCTCCATCGACTGGCGAGCCACCGCCCGGCAGAGCGCTGTCGCCGTACGCACCTGGCGCCCCGAGCGCGACCGCCACATCCTCCTGGTCCTCGACACCGGCCGCACGTCAGCAGGCCGCGTCGGCGACGCCCCTCGCCTCGACGCCTCCATGGACGCGGCCCTGCTCCTGGCCGCCCTCGCGTCCCGCGCCGGCGACCGCGTGGACCTCCTCGCATACGACCGCGGAGTACGCGCCCTGGTCCAGGGCCGCACAGCCAAGGACCTGCTTCCTTCCTTGGTCAACGCGATGGCCCCCCTCGAACCCGAACTCGTCGAAACAAACGCCCGAAGCCTCACGGCCACGGCACTTCGTACGGCCCCTCGCCGCTCCCTGATCGTGCTACTCACGAGCCTCGACGCCGCGCCGATCGAGGAGGGCCTGCTGCCCGTACTCCCTCAGCTCACGCAACGCCACACCGTCCTTCTGGCCTCGGTGGCGGATCCCCACATCGCCCGCATGGCCACAGCCCGTGGAAACACCGAGGCGATCTACGAAGCCGCAGCAGCCGCCCAGGCCCAGACGGAACGTCAGCGCACGGCGGAGCAACTCCGCCGGCACGGGGTGACTGTCGTCGACGCGACTCCTGACGACTTGGCACCGGCGCTGGCAGACGCGTATCTGGCACTGAAGGCAGCGGGACGTTTGTAAACAAAAAAAGGGGGCGCGAGGCGCCCCCTTAAAAACAGAAACCGAAACGCGAAAAGGCCCACACCATAAGGTGTGGGCCTTTTCATCAAAAATTGTTCGGCGGTGTCCTACTCTCCCACAGGGTCCCCCCTGCAGTACCATCGGCGCTGTAAGGCTTAGCTTCCGGGTTCGGAATGTAACCGGGCGTTTCCCTCACGCTATGACCACCGAAACACTATGAAACTCAGACCGGAAAACACACGGTCGTTGCCTCAGAACTAACACAGTGGACGCGAGCAAATATGGACAAGCCCTCGGCCTATTAGTACCGGTCACCTCCAGCGGTTACCCGCCTTCCAGATCCGGCCTATCAACCCAGTCGTCTACTGGGAGCCTTAACCCCTCAAAGGGGGTGGGAATACTCATCTCGAAGCAGGCTTCCCGCTTAGATGCTTTCAGCGGTTATCCCTCCCGAACGTAGCCAACCAGCCATGCCCTTGGCAGAACAACTGGCACACCAGAGGTTCGTCCGTCCCGGTCCTCTCGTACTAGGGACAGCCCTTCTCAATATTCCTACGCGCACAGCGGATAGGGACCGAACTGTCTCACGACGTTCTAAACCCAGCTCGCGTACCGCTTTAATGGGCGAACAGCCCAACCCTTGGGACCGACTCCAGCCCCAGGATGCGACGAGCCGACATCGAGGTGCCAAACCATCCCGTCGATATGGACTCTTGGGGAAGATCAGCCTGTTATCCCCGGGGTACCTTTTATCCGTTGAGCGACGGCGCTTCCACAAGCCACCGCCGGATCACTAGTCCCGACTTTCGTCCCTGCTCGACCCGTCGGTCTCACAGTCAAGCTCCCTTGTGCACTTACACTCAACACCTGATTACCAACCAGGCTGAGGGAACCTTTGGGCGCCTCCGTTACCCTTTAGGAGGCAACCGCCCCAGTTAAACTACCCATCAGACACTGTCCCTGATCCGGATCACGGACCCAGGTTAGACATCCAGCACGACCAGACTGGTATTTCAACGACGACTCCACAACCACTGGCGTGGCCGCTTCAAAGTCTCCCAGCTATCCTACACAAGCCGAACCGAACACCAATATCAAACTGTAGTAAAGGTCCCGGGGTCTTTCCGTCCTGCTGCGCGAAACGAGCATCTTTACTCGTAGTGCAATTTCACCGGGCCTATGGTTGAGACAGTCGAGAAGTCGTTACGCCATTCGTGCAGGTCGGAACTTACCCGACAAGGAATTTCGCTACCTTAGGATGGTTATAGTTACCACCGCCGTTTACTGGCGCTTAAGTTCTCAGCTTCGCCACACCGAAATGTGACTAACCGGTCCCCTTAACGTTCCAGCACCGGGCAGGCGTCAGTCCGTATACATCGCCTTACGGCTTCGCACGGACCTGTGTTTTTAGTAAACAGTCGCTTCTCGCTGGTCTCTGCGGCCACCCCCAGCTCACCAAGTAAATTGGATCACCAGGTGTGGCCCCCCTTCTCCCGAAGTTACGGGGGCATTTTGCCGAGTTCCTTAACCATAGTTCACCCGAACGCCTCGGTATTCTCTACCTGACCACCTGAGTCGGTTTAGGGTACGGGCCGCCATGAAACTCGCTAGAGGCTTTTCTCGACAGCATAGGATCATCCACTTCACCACAATCGGCTCGGCATCAGGTCTCAGACACAAGAGTGGCGGATTTGCCTACCACTCGTCCTACACCCTTACCCCGGGACAACCACCGCCCGGGATGGACTACCTTCCTGCGTCACCCCATCACTCACCTACTGCAAGTCTGGTTCGTCGGCTCCACCACTCCCCTTTGCCCGAAGGCTCCGGGGCGGCTTCACGGACTTAGCATCGCCTGGTTCGATGTTTGACGCTTCACAGCGGGTACCGGAATATCAACCGGTTATCCATCGACTACGCCTGTCGGCCTCGCCTTAGGTCCCGACTTACCCTGGGCAGATCAGCTTGACCCAGGAACCCTTAGTCAATCGGCGCACACGTTTCCCACGTGTGTATCGCTACTCATGCCTGCATTCTCACTCGTGAACCGTCCACCACTGCCTTCCGGCGCAGCTTCACCCGGCACACGACGCTCCCCTACCCATCACAGCAGGCGTTGGCCCTATTGCTGCAATGACACGACTTCGGCGGTACGCTTGAGCCCCGCTACATTGTCGGCGCGGAATCACTAGACCAGTGAGCTATTACGCACTCTTTCAAGGGTGGCTGCTTCTAAGCCAACCTCCTGGTTGTCTCTGCGACTCCACATCCTTTCCCACTTAGCGTACGCTTAGGGGCCTTAGTCGATGCTCTGGGCTGTTTCCCTCTCGACCATGGAGCTTATCCCCCACAGTCTCACTGCCGCGCTCTCACTTACCGGCATTCGGAGTTTGGCTAAGGTCAGTAACCCGGTAGGGCCCATCGCCTATCCAGTGCTCTACCTCCGGCAAGAAACACACGACGCTGCACCTAAATGCATTTCGGGGAGAACCAGCTATCACGGAGTTTGATTGGCCTTTCACCCCTAACCACAGGTCATCCCCCAGGTTTTCAACCCTGGTGGGTTCGGTCCTCCACGAAGTCTTACCTCCGCTTCAACCTGCCCATGGCTAGATCACTCCGCTTCGGGTCTTGAGCGTGCTACTGAAACGCCCTATTCGGACTCGCTTTCGCTACGGCTACCCCACCCGGGTTAACCTCGCAACACACCGCAAACTCGCAGGCTCATTCTTCAAAAGGCACGCAGTCACGAGACATCAAGCAAGCTTGATGTCCGACGCTCCCACGGCTTGTAGGCACACGGTTTCAGGTACTATTTCACTCCGCTCCCGCGGTACTTTTCACCATTCCCTCACGGTACTATCCGCTATCGGTCACCAGGGAATATTTAGGCTTAGCGGGTGGTCCCGCCAGATTCACACGGGATTTCTCGGGCCCCGTGCTACTTGGGTGTCTCTCAAACGAGCCGCTGACGTTTCGACTACGGGGGTCTTACCCTCTACGCCGGACCTTTCGCATGTCCTTCGCCTACATCAACGGTTTCTGACTCGTCCCACGGCCGGCAGACCGTGGAAGAGAGATCCCACAACCCCGCATGCGCAACCCCTGCCGGGTCTCACACGCATACGGTTTGGCCTCATCCGGTTTCGCTCGCCACTACTCCCGGAATCACGGTTGTTTTCTCTTCCTGCGGGTACTGAGATGTTTCACTTCCCCGCGTTCCCTCCACTTGCCCTATGTGTTCAGGCAAGGGTGACAGCCCATGACGACTGCCGGGTTTCCCCATTCGGAAACCCCCGGATCAAAGCCTGGTTGACGACTCCCCGGGGACTATCGTGGCCTCCCACGTCCTTCATCGGTTCCTGGTGCCAAGGCATCCACCGTGCGCCCTTAAAAACTTGGCCACAGATGCTCGCGTCCACTGTGCAGTTCTCAAACAACGACCAGCCACCCATCACCCCGCCCTACAAGGCGAGTTCACTGGGGCCGGCATCCGAAGACAGACCAAACGGCCGTGCCCTCAGACACCCAACAACGTGCCCGACACACTCCCCGCTTCCCTCAACGTTCCACGCTCCGAAGAGCAGTACTAGAAGGAGAAGACGATCAAGTGTGCCGAATAATCAACGTTCCACCCATGAGCAACCACCGCAGAACGTTTGCCTGCGTAGTGGCCTCTGACCGAGCGAACCCGGTAAGAAGTGCTCCTTAGAAAGGAGGTGATCCAGCCGCACCTTCCGGTACGGCTACCTTGTTACGACTTCGTCCCAATCGCCAGTCCCACCTTCGACAGCTCCCTCCCACAAGGGGTTGGGCCACCGGCTTCGGGTGTTACCGACTTTCGTGACGTGACGGGCGGTGTGTACAAGGCCCGGGAACGTATTCACCGCAGCAATGCTGATCTGCGATTACTAGCAACTCCGACTTCATGGGGTCGAGTTGCAGACCCCAATCCGAACTGAGACAGGCTTTTTGAGATTCGCTCCACCTCACGGTATCGCAGCTCATTGTACCTGCCATTGTAGCACGTGTGCAGCCCAAGACATAAGGGGCATGATGACTTGACGTCGTCCCCACCTTCCTCCGAGTTGACCCCGGCGGTCTCCTGTGAGTCCCCGTCACCCCGAAGGGCACGCTGGCAACACAGGACAAGGGTTGCGCTCGTTGCGGGACTTAACCCAACATCTCACGACACGAGCTGACGACAGCCATGCACCACCTGTACACCGACCACAAGGGGGCGACCATCTCTGGCCGTTTCCGGTGTATGTCAAGCCTTGGTAAGGTTCTTCGCGTTGCGTCGAATTAAGCCACATGCTCCGCTGCTTGTGCGGGCCCCCGTCAATTCCTTTGAGTTTTAGCCTTGCGGCCGTACTCCCCAGGCGGGGAACTTAATGCGTTAGCTGCGGCACCGACGACGTGGAATGTCGCCAACACCTAGTTCCCACCGTTTACGGCGTGGACTACCAGGGTATCTAATCCTGTTCGCTCCCCACGCTTTCGCTCCTCAGCGTCAGTAATGGCCCAGAGATCCGCCTTCGCCACCGGTGTTCCTCCTGATATCTGCGCATTTCACCGCTACACCAGGAATTCCGATCTCCCCTACCACACTCTAGCCTGCCCGTATCGAATGCAGACCCGGGGTTAAGCCCCGGGCTTTCACACCCGACGTGACAAGCCGCCTACGAGCTCTTTACGCCCAATAATTCCGGACAACGCTTGCGCCCTACGTATTACCGCGGCTGCTGGCACGTAGTTAGCCGGCGCTTCTTCTGCAGGTACCGTCACTTGCGCTTCTTCCCTGCTGAAAGAGGTTTACAACCCGAAGGCCGTCATCCCTCACGCGGCGTCGCTGCATCAGGCTTGCGCCCATTGTGCAATATTCCCCACTGCTGCCTCCCGTAGGAGTCTGGGCCGTGTCTCAGTCCCAGTGTGGCCGGTCGCCCTCTCAGGCCGGCTACCCGTCGTCGCCTTGGTGAGCCGTTACCTCACCAACAAGCTGATAGGCCGCGGGCTCATCCTTCACCGCCGGAGCTTTCAACCACCCAAGATGCCTTGAGCAGTGGTATCCGGTATTAGACCCCGTTTCCAGGGCTTGTCCCAGAGTGAAGGGCAGATTGCCCACGTGTTACTCACCCGTTCGCCACTAATCCCCACCGAAGTGGTTCATCGTTCGACTTGCATGTGTTAAGCACGCCGCCAGCGTTCGTCCTGAGCCAGGATCAAACTCTCCGTGAATGTTTACCGGATATCCGGTGCACACATCACGAGAGCGGAGCAACCGTCGGAATAAGGCGATCGCTCACAGCGTCCTCGCTGTGTTTTTTCAAAGGAACCTCGTCCCAGCCGATTGACTGGAGACGGGGTATCAACATATCTGGCGTTGATTTTTGGCACGCTGTTGAGTTCTCAAGGAACGGACGCTTCCTTTGTACTCACCCTCTCGGGCTTTCCTCCGGGCTTTTCCCTTCGGTCTTGCGTTTCCGACTCTATCAGACCGTTTCCGGTTCCGATTTCCTCGGTGCTTTCCAGGTTCCCGCTTCCGCGTTTCCCTTTCCGGCGCTCCCAACATTATCAGAAGTTTCGGGCCGGACTGACCGGCCATCTGTTTCCGATTTATCGGGAAGGGCTCCTGTGAAATCCGAGATTCCCAGAAGCAGACAGACACTCACCGCTGCCGAGCGGGATGAACCCAGCTCCAGGCAACTGTTCGAATCTACCTCCCCACATCGTCCGTGTCAACGGCTCCTGCGGGGCGAAGGAGACAGTAGCAGCTCAATACGGCCGACTGCACATCAGGCGGCCGTGGGCACAACGGCGCTGCGCTCGGCTGCGTCGACATCGCCCGTGTCGCCGGCACGCGCGGCCCGTCCGCCCAGGACGAAGACGTAGGCGAGGAAGGTCAGCTCGGCGACGACTCCGATGGCGATGCGGGCCCAAGTGGGCAGGCCCGAGGGGGTCACGAATCCCTCGATGGCACCGGAGACGAAGAGGACGAGGGCGAGGCCGATCGCCATGCCCACGGCGGCTCGGCCTTCCTCGGCCAATGCGGTGCGCCTGGAACGGGGGCCCGGGTCTACCAGGGTCCAGCCGAGGCGTAGCCCCGTGCCGGCGGCGACGAAGACCGCGGTGAGTTCGAGGAGGCCGTGCGGGAGTACAAGGCCCAGGAAGGTGTCGAGGCGGCCTGCCGAGGACATCAAGCCGAAGCCGATGCCGAGGTTGAGCATGTTCTGGAAGAGGATCCACAGGACCGGAAGGCCGAGGAAGACTCCGAGGACCAGGCACATCGCGGCGGCCTGGGCGTTGTTCGTCCATACCTGGGCGGCGAAGGAGGCCGCGGGATGGCTGGAGTAGTACGTCTCGTACTGGCCGCCGGGGCGGGTGAGCTCGCGCAGTTCGCTGGGGGCGGCTATGGAGGACTGGACCTCGGGGTGGGTGCCGATCCACCAGCCCAGGAGGGCCGCTATGACGGTGGAGAGCAAGGCTGTGGGTACCCACCAGTGGCGCGAGCGGTAGACGGCGGCGGGGAAGCCGTACGCGAGGAAGCGTGTGACATCGCGCCAAGAGGCGCGGCGGGTTCCTGTGACGGCACTACGCGCGCGTGCCACGAGTTGGCTGAGGCGGCCGGTGAGCTGGGGATCGGGGGCGCTGGACTGGATCAGCGAGAGGTGGGTGGCGGTGCGCTGGTAGAGGGCGACGAGTTCGTCCGCCTCGGCGCCGTTGAGGCGGCGCTGGCGCCGGAGCAGGGCGTCGAGGCGGTCCCACTCGGCTCGGTGGGCGGTGACGAAGACGTCGAGGTCCATCGGTTTGCCTGCTCCTCGGCTGATCGTCGGTGGCCGTCGTGAGAGTCAGCTTGTCGTACTGGGGCGCGATGCGCCCTCAGCTTGGCAGACTGGCCGTCCACGAGGCAGGTCAGGGGAAGGACGGCGGGCGTGAGTGAGCTGGTGACGGGCGAGGCGGTGGCGCTGGAACTGCGCCCTGCGAGGCTGCCCAGCAGGGCATTGGCCGTGCTGATCGATCTGACCCTGGCCATGGTCGTGTACATCGCCGTGACCATCGCCCTGGTGGCCGCTTCCGCTTCTCTCGACGACGCGGCACAGGTCGCGATCTCGATCACCACGTTCCTGCTCGTGCTGGTGGGTGGGCCGATCGCGGTCGAGACGCTCAGCCATGGGCGGTCCTTGGGAAAGCTCGCCGTGGGCCTTCGTGTGGTGCGGGACGACGGTGGGCCGATCCGGTTCCGGCACGCTCTCGTGCGGGGCGCGATCGGAGTCGTCGAGATCGTGATGACGTTCGGCGTCGTGGCCTGCATCGCCTCGCTCGTTTCGGCACGTGGACGACGGCTCGGTGATGTGTTCGCGGGGACGCTGGTCGTACGGGAGCGGATTCCCGTCGCGCCCAGTGGTTTTGTGCCGCCGCCCCCGCCCTGGCTGGCCGGGCGGTTCGCGCAGCTCGATCTGTCGGCGGTTCCCGACGGTCTGTGGCTTGCCATCCGCCAGTACCTGACGCGGATGCATCAGCTGGATCAGCAGGTCGGCTGGGCCATGGCGGAGCGGCTCGCGTCCGATCTCGCGGCACGTACGGGCGCTCCGGCGCCGCAGGGGGTGCCGCCGGGCGCGTATCTGGCGGCTGTGGTGCAGGAGCGGCAGGCGCGTGAGGTTCGGCGGTCCTTCGGCGGTGCTACGCCGGAGGCGGCGCCGTCCCATGCACCGGCGCCCTCTTATGCGGCGGGGTACGGCCCTGGAGCCGGGGTGTCCGGTGGCTACTCGTACCCGGGCGGGCCGCCCGTGGCTGCATCCTCTCCTCAGCCGCCCGTCGCGTACGGCGCCGAAGCGGCTCCTGGCGCAGGGGGGCCCGGCGTACCCGCGGCCGGTGGTGGGCCGTCCGAGGTTTCCCGGCCCGCCGTGCCGCTGGAGGGCAAGCCCGCGTCGGGGTTCGTACCGCCGGCGTGACTCCTGGTCCCTCGCGGCCGCTCGTGGTCTCTCGTGGCTGAAGTCGGTTCAGTCGAGCGGTGGTTCGGGGAACGCCGACGGCGGGGATTCGAGGTCCTCGAGCTCGATTCCGGGGGCCGCGAGGACCACGTCCCCGGCGATGTGCACGGTGTGCTGTTCGCCGGTGTCCAGGGCTGTGACCTGGTATTCCTCCACGGTCAGGGGGCCGTTGTCAGTGGCGTGTGCTTCTCTGTTCAGCAAGGTCCAGGACTGGTCCACGGTGCGCGGGGCGAGGACGGGGTCCGTGAAGGCCACGAGGCGTACGCGGGTTGCTGAGGCGGAGGGGGTGAGGCGCAGGAGACGGGTGGTGGCGACGAGGAATGCGGGGGATGTGCCCGTGAAGGCGTGGGCGGGGACGTTGCCTTCCGTGGCGTGGGTCCCGGTGGGGTCTGTGCGGACCCAGGTGACACCGTCGAGCGCGGCACCGCGCACCTGCCAGCTCGCGGCGTGGAGTTCGAGGCGGATGGGGCGGCCGAGTTCGTCGAGGGTGAGGTCGACCGAGCCGCTGTGACCGCCGTCGGGGGTGGTCAGTTGAGAGACGTAGCGCCAGCCGGACGGGCCGGGGGCGCATTGGAAGTGTTCTTCAGCGAGGGGGGTGTGATCGTGCGGATCGTGGAGCGAATAGCGGCCGCGGGGCATGGGGGTCCTGGGTTCTGACGGGCTGTCCGGGGTGTGCGGTCTGTCCGGGCTGACGGTCGCACGGCGGAAAGGCACGGCCGAGAGTGGGTCACAAGGCCAAAGGGGCAGGCCCCCGACACGGGGGTGCGGGGGCCTGCCTCTGAGGAACTACTGCTGTGCCGTGAACTGCTGTTGTGCTCTACGGCTCAGTAGCGGTAGTGGTCCGGCTTGTACGGGCCGTCGACCTCGACGCCGATGTACGCCGCCTGCTCCGGGCGCAGCTGGGTCAGCTTCACGCCGAGGGCGTCCAGGTGGAGGCGGGCGACCTTCTCGTCGAGGTGCTTGGGCAGCACGTAGACGTCGGTCGGGTACTCGGACGGCTTGGTGAACAGCTCGATCTGGGCCAGGGTCTGGTCCGCGAAGGAGTTGGACATCACGAAGGACGGGTGCCCGGTGGCGTTGCCCAGGTTCAGCAGGCGGCCCTCGGACAGGACGATGATCACCTTGCCGTCGGGGAAGGTCCAGGTGTGGACCTGCGGCTTGACCTCGTCCTTGACGATCCCGGGGATCTGGGCGAGGCCGGCCATGTCGATCTCGTTGTCGAAGTGGCCGATGTTGCCGACGATCGCCTGGTGCTTCATCTTGGCCATGTCCGAGGCCATGATGATGTCCTTGTTGCCGGTCGTGGTGACGAAGATGTCGGCCTTGTCGATGACCTCGTCCAGCGTCGTGACCTGGTAGCCGTCCATCGCCGCCTGGAGGGCGCAGATCGGGTCGATCTCGGTGACGATGACACGGGCGCCCTGACCGCGCAGGGACTCCGCGCAGCCCTTGCCCACGTCGCCGTAGCCGCAGACGACCGCGGTCTTGCCGCCGATGAGGACGTCGGTGGCGCGGTTGATGCCGTCGATCAGGGAGTGGCGGCAGCCGTACTTGTTGTCGAACTTCGACTTGGTGACGGCGTCGTTCACGTTGATCGCCGGGAACAGCAGGACGCCGTCGCGCTGCATCTCGTACAGGCGGTGGACGCCGGTCGTGGTCTCCTCGGTCACGCCGCGGATCTCCGAGGCGAGCTGGGTCCACTTCTGGGAGCCGTTGCTGATGGTGCGGTTCAGGAGCTCCAGGATGACCCGGTGCTCCTCGTTCTCGGCGGTGTCGACCGAGGGGACCTCGCCGGCCTTCTCGTACTCGACGCCCTTGTGGACGAGGAGGGTGGCGTCACCGCCGTCGTCCAGGATCATGTTCGGGCCGCCGGTGGGGGTGTTCGGCCAGGTCAGCGCCTGCTCCGTGCACCACCAGTACTCCTCCAGGGTCTCGCCCTTCCAGGCGAAGACCGGGATGCCCTGGGGGTTGTCCACGGTGCCGTTCGGGCCGACGGCGATGGCGGCGGCCGCGTGGTCCTGGGTGGAGAAGATGTTGCAGGACGCCCAGCGGACCTCGGCGCCCAGGGCGACCAGGGTCTCGATGAGGACGGCGGTCTGCACGGTCATGTGCAGGGAGCCGGTGACGCGGGCGCCGGCAAGCGGCTGCGCCTCGGCGTACTCCTTGCGGATCGCCATCAGGCCGGGCATCTCGTGCTCGGCGAGGGTGATCTCCTTGCGGCCGAACTCGGCCAGGGAGAGGTCGGCGACCTTGAAGTCCTGTCGGTTGTCGACAGTCGTCATTGCGAGCTGCTCCTCGGGGTTGGGGCGAGGTGGGTACGGCTGGTCTGCGCGGCGGCGGACACAGGGGTGCCCGAAGAGGACACAGGCATGCCCGGTGCGCGCAGCGCAGTCCGTCGGAGGCCCTCTCTCCCTCGGTCGGTCCGCGGTGGGACCGCCCGACCGCCATCAGCAGCGACGTCTGGCTCCGTCCCAAGCTACACCGGTCGGCCGGGCCGCCCCAGTCCGTCTCCGATACATCAAGCCGATCACAGGGTGAAGTCGAGAAGATCGCCGGGGTGCGGCCGGGCTCCGGGGCCGAGGCGGCTGGGTGGCAACAGACCAGGTCATCAGGGGGCTTTTGTCCTTGGGCGGTCTGGGCAGGTGCGGGAGGATGCACAGCGATCGGCACAGCTGATCGATCTTGCGGGACGCTCGGGACGGCGTTTCCGCTGACAAAGGCGTGAGGAGATCGACGTGACCAGTCCAGCCGGGCCTCCCCCCACGGGCGGCGACAGCGGTGAGCAGCGGTTGAAGCTGCTCGCGGTGACCGCGTGCCCGACCGGCATCGCCCACACGTACATGGCCGCGGAGAAGCTGGCGCAGGCCGCCGCGAGCCGTGGCATCGACATGAAGGTGGAGACGCAGGGATCGATCGGGGCTGAAAACGTCCTCGATGACAACGATGTCAGCTCTGCGGACGGCATCATCGTCGCCGCGGACAAGGACGTGGACCTGAGCCGGTTCGTGGGCAAGCGGGTGCTGACGGTGGGCGTGGCGGAGGGGATCCGCCACCCCGAGCAGTTGATCGAGCAGGTGAGATCGGCGCCGGTGCACACGGCCGGTGCGGCACCCGCGGCGTCGGCGTCGGGCGGCGGCAGGGAGCGGAGCGTCGGGTACAAGGCGCTGATGAACGGGGTCAGTTACATGATCCCGTTCGTGGTGGTCGGCGGGCTGCTGATCGCCATCTCGCTCTCGCTCGGCGGGCACACCGACCCGTCCGGCGGACTGGTCATCCCGAAGGACTCCTTCTGGATGGACGTCAACAACATCGGCGTCATCGGCTTCACCCTGATGGTGCCGATCCTGTCCGGTTACATCGCCTACGCCATCGGGGACCGGCCCGCGCTCGTGCCGGGCATGATCGGCGGGTGGATCGCGAACACGGGTGAGCTGTACGACTCGAAGGCGGGCGCCGGTTTCATCGGGGCGATCGTGACCGGGTTCCTCGCCGGGTATCTGGTGCTGTGGATCAAGAAGGTCAAGGTCCCGAAGTTCGTGCAGCCGATCATGCCGATCATCGTGATCCCGATCGTGGCGACCACGGCGTTGGGTCTGTTCTTCATCTACGTCATCGGGAAGCCGATCTCCTGGGTGTTCGAGCACCTGACGGACTGGCTCAGCGGGATGACGGGCACCAGCGCGGTCCTGCTCGGCGCGATTCTCGGGCTCATGATCGCGTTCGACATGGGCGGGCCGGTCAACAAGACGGCGTTCCTGTTCGGCACGGGGCTCATCGCGACCGGCAACCAGACGGTCATGGGCATGTGCGCGGCCGCGATCCCGGTCATGCCCCTTGGGCAGGGTCTCGCCACGCTGATACGGAAGCGGCTGTACACCGAGCAGGAGCGGGAGACCGGGCTGGCCGCGCTGTTCATGGGCTGCTTCGGCATCTCCGAGGGCGCGATCCCGTTCGCGGCGGCGCGGCCCGCGCAGGTCATCCCGGCCAACATGCTCGGTGGGGCGGTGGCCGGTGCGATCGCCGGGGTCGCCGGGGTCGAGGACGCGGTGCCGCACGGCGGGCCGATCGTGGCGGTGCTGGGTGCGGTGAGTGGGGTGCCGATGTTCTTCGTCGCCGTGGTGATCGGTTCGGTGGCGACGGCGCTGACGACGGTTGCGCTGATCGACTTCGGCGAGCGGGGGCGGGGACGCGGGCGCGAGCACAAGGGTGCGACGCCGGTGAACGGGACGGGTGCGGTCGGCCCCCTTGAGCCGGAGCTGGTCGGGGTGGGTGCCGGGGCGACTGCCGGTGGCGCCGTCGGGGCCGTGGTGGCACAGCGGGTGGTGGCCGCGTCGTCGCCGAATGCGTCGGCCGTCGAGGCGGCGCCGGGCGGAACCGCGGAGGCCTCGTACGCCGGGTCCGGCGCCGGGGCTGAAGGTGGTCCAGGGGCCGGTGCCGAGATCGGAGAAGCTGCCGGTGCCGGTGCCGGTGCCGAATCCGGAGAGGGCGCCGGTGCCGGTACGAAAAGCGGGGCGGGAGCCGAGAGCAGTTCAGGTGGCACGGCTGCCGCTGGTCCCCGTGACCGGGCCGAGCCCGGCGCCCGGACCGAGACTGCCGCCGGCGACGCACCCGCTGCCGCCGCTGCCGAAGCTGTTGGCGCCCCGGCTGCTGCTGCCGAAGCCGCTGAGTCCCCCGCTGCCGCCAGTGGAGAAGCGGCCAGCTCCCCCTCCGTCGACACAGCCGAAGCGGCCAGCTCCCCCGCCGCCGCAACAGCCGAAGCTGCCGGATCCCCCGCCGCCGAACCCACCCGCGCCGAGTCCGAGAGCGCCGGTAGCCCCACAGCCGGCGCCAACCGTGAAGTCCTCTCCGGCTATCTCACCGAGCAGACCGTGAAGGTCTCTCTCGGTGCCCGTGGCAAGGAGGACGCCATCCGGGAGATGGCGGAGCTGCTCGCCCGGACCGGCAGGGTGACGGACGTGGACGAGCTGGTCGCCGCCGCCCTGCGTCGGGAGGAGCAGGGGACCACCGGGCTCGGGGAGGAGATCGCGATTCCGCATGCCAAGACGGATGCGGTGACCTCGCCCGTCGTCGGGTTCGCGCGGTCCGCCGAGGGCATCGAGTGGGGCTCGCTGGACGGTACGAAGGCCAGGCTGGTGTTCATGATCTCCGTGCCGGAGGCGGCCGCGGGAGACGAGCATCTGCGGATCCTGGCGCTGCTGTCACGGAAGCTGATGGATGCCGGGTTCCGGGAGCGGCTCATCGGGGCGCCGGACGCGCGGGCGATCCTCGGAGTGCTGGGCGAGATCCGGTAGCTGCCGGAGCGACCGAAACCGACGGGGCCCGCCGAGAGTTCGGCGGGCCCCGTCGCCGTACAGCGCAAAGGCGGTCGTACGAAAGAACCTTGTGCAGGGTAAGGCCGTACAGGAAGCCGTGCTGTCGCAGGGGGTCTCAGTGGCCCGGTGTCGGCTGTTGGGCCGGGCCTCCCGGGGTTGCCTCGCGGTCGGGGCCCTTGGCGGCCTCGGACTCGCTGTAGATGTCCGGTTCGAGGTAGATGACGCGGGCGATCGGGACGGCCTCGCGGATGCGGGCCTCGGCGGCGTTGATCGCGGAGGCGACCTCGGCGGCCGTGTCGTCGTGCTGGACGGCGATCTTGGCGGCGATGAGCAGTTCCTCGGGGCCGAGGTGGAGCGTGCGCATGTGGATGATGCCGGTGACGGTGTCGCCGTCGACGATCGCGGTCTCGATCTTCTGGACCGCCTCGATGCCCGCGGACTCGCCGAGCAGCAGGGACTTGGTCTCGGCGGCGAGGACGAGGGCGATCAGGATGAGCAGGATGCCGATGCAGAGGGTGCCGATGCCGTCCCAGACGCCGTCGCCGGTGAGCAGGGCGAGGCCCACGCCGCCGAGGGCGAGGATCAGACCGACGAGCGCGCCGAAGTCCTCCAGGAGGACGACCGGGAGCTCGGGCGCCTTGGCGCGGCGGACGAACTCCTTCCAGGAGAGGGTGCCGCGCAGCGGGTTGGACTCCTTGATGGCGGTCCGGAAGGAGAAGCCCTCGGCGATGATCGCGAAGACGAGGACGCCCACCGGCCAGTACCAGTGCTCGATCTCGTGCGGGTGCTTGATCTTCTCGTAGCCCTCGTAGATGGCGAACATGCCGCCGACGGAGAAGAGCACGATGGAGACCAGGAAGGCGTAGATGTAGCGCTCGCGGCCGTAGCCGAAGGGGTGTTGCGGGGTGGCCTCGCGCTGGGCCTTCTTGCCGCCGAGGAGCAGCAGGAACTGGTTGCCGGAGTCGGCGAGCGAGTGCACGCCCTCGGCGAGCATCGAGGACGAGCCGCTGAACGCGAACGCCACGAACTTCGATGCCGCGATCGCGAGGTTGGCGCCCAGTGCCGCCACGATCGCCTTGGTTCCGCCTGACGCGCTCATCTGCTCGCGTTGTCCCTTCGCCTCAAGTGCCTCTACGCCGTCCAGGCCTTTGCCCGTCCTTTGCCGGTGGGCCATTCTTGCAGCCTCGTCCGGCGCGGACGTCTCAGGTATCCACAGGCCCAGTCATACCGTCACACGATCACGGTGGCGCGGAAGACCGTGCCCGTGCCGGACACCGTGGCCTTCTCGCCCGCCGGGACGAAGACCGACCGACCGGGGCTCAGTTCGTGTTCCCCGGCTCGCACGGAACCTGCCGTGCAGAGCAGGATCTGTGGGGTCGCGCGGGTGAGGTCGTGGGGGGCGGCGCCCTCGGGGAGGACGTACCGGGACAGCCGGAACTCGTCGATCGGGGTCTCGTAGACCTCCTCGCCGTCGGGGGACGCCTCGGGGCGGAGCACACCCGGGTCGGCGGCCTCGAAGCGGACGATGCGCAGGAGTTCGGGGACGTCGACGTGCTTGGGGGTCAGGCCGCAGCGCAGGACGTTGTCGGAGTTGGCCATGATCTCGACGCCGAGGCCGTTCAGGTAGGCGTGCGGGATGCCGGCGCCGAGGAACAGGGCCTCGCCGGGCTGGAGCCGGACGTGGTTGAGGAGCATCGCGGCGATGACGCCCGGGTCGCCCGGGTAGTGGTGGGCGATCTCGGCGTAGGGGGCGTGGTCGCCGCCGAGGCGGGCGCAGGCGGCCGCGGCCTCGGTGACCGTGTGGGCCATCTCCTCGCGGTCGGCGGTGAGGATCGCCGTGAGGACCTCGCGCAGGGCCGCCTCCTCCGGGCGGGCGTGCAGGAGGTCGACGTAGGGCTTCAGGGAGTCGACGCCCAGTGCGTCCAGCAGCTCGGCCGCGCGCGCGGGTTCGCGGAAGCCGCACAGGCCGTCGAACTCGGTGAGCGCGCAGATCAGTTCCGGCTTGTGGTTGGCGTCCTTGTAGTTGCGGTGGCCCGCGTCCACGGGGATGCCCCGGCGCTCCTCGTCTTCGTAGCCCTCCTTCGCCTGGGCCAGGTCGGGGTGCACCTGGAGGGAGAGCGGGGCGCCCGCGGCGAGGATCTTGAGGAGGAAGGGCAGCCGGGGGCCGAACTTGGCGACGGCCGCCTCGCCCAGCTCGCGCGCGGGGTCCGCGTCGATCACCTCGACGAGCGTGCCCCGCGCGGTGCGCGAGGGGGCGCCGGGGTGGGCGCCCATCCACATCTCCGCCTGCGGTTCACCGGTCGGCTCGACGCCGAGGAGTTCGGGGATGGCGGTGGTGGAACCCCAGGCGTAGGGGCGGATGGTGTTGTCGAGGCGGTCCATCGGGTTCTCTCTGTGCGTACGGCCGGGGATGCGTCGTGGGTACGGCGGTCAGGGCGGCCTGGTGTTCGACGGGTGGCGGTCAGGGCGTCCTGGGCGTCTCGGGAGTCCTTGGCGTCGCGAGCGACTCCGGCGTCCTGGGCGTCCTGAGTGTCCTGAGCGCCCTGGGCAACGTCAGGCCCCCGAGGCGAGCGCCAGGTAAACGGCGGCGAAATCCGTGACGGCGATCAGTTCCGCGAGGGTCTCGATCTCGCCGCCGGGCTCCGGCTCCAGCTCGCTGATGGGCGTGTCGTGGCTCAGGGCCAGGTCACGGGCGGCGGGCGCGGCGCTGAGACCGCCGATCGGACGGTCGCGAAGGAGTACCACGCGCGCGTGCAGCGCGGGAGGCTCCTCGACCCGGTCGCGGAAGAAGTCGTCGGGGTCGGCGCCGGCGGCCAGCGGTCCGGAGAGGAGCGTGCTGTGCGCGGCGAGGGCCTCGGGCAGTTCGGAGACCAGGGCGGGGCGGCCGGAGAGCTCGGCGAGGGCGGCGGCGAAACGGCGGCCCGCGGGGCCCGCGGAGGTGCCTTCCGTCCAGATCACCGGGAGGGCGTCGGCGAGTTCGGCGGCGAGCGTCTTGGCCGGGTTGCTGTAGGTGGCGATGGCGGGGCCGCAGCGCTCGGCGATGTGGTCGAGGCGGTCGGCGATCTTCGCGAGCGCGTCGGGCGGGGCGGCGAGCAGGCCGGTGCGGTCGAGGATCGCGAGGAGCGGGGTGAGCAGGGCCCACAGGACGCCGGGGGCGGATGCGGTGAGGGGCGTGTCCTGCTCGTACGGGGCCGTCGCCAGGGGCACGAACAGGCCGTGGGCGCCCTCGACCGCCTCGGTCAGCGGGGTGCGGGCGGGGGCCACGGCAACGACCGTGCAGCCGCGGCGGTAGGCCTGGTCGGCGAGGAGCGACAGGCCCGGCTCGGTGCCGTCGGGGGTGGCGATCAGCAGCAGGTCGACCGAGCCCGCCCAACCGGGGAGTTCCCAGCGCAGGGCACCCGCGGCGGGGGCGACGCCGGTCGGGGTGAGGCGGGTGACGGGGCTGCCGGCGCCGGCGAGGGTGCCGAGGAGGTCGGCGACGTGGGTGGCGGCGGCACCTGGGCCCGCGATGAGGACCGCGCGGGGGCGGCCGTCGGGCTTGAGGTCGTTCACCCCTGCCTCGGCGGCGTGCCGGGCGGCGGTGCGGACGCGGGCGCCGGCTTCGGCGGCGCCGCGGAGCAGGCCTCGGCGGTCGGCCTCCGAGAGGGCCTCGGGGGTGTCTAGCAGCGATTCGTCGAGCATGGGGCGGCAGCCTCCGATCGCCGGGTCTCCGGGACGCCGGGTTGTCGCTTCGCCGGGTCTTCCGGACGCCGGGGCGGTCGCGGGTCCGGGACGCCGGGGTCGCTGTGTCGTTGTCGCTTGTCGCTTACGGCTGTGGGGTGAGGCGAGTGTCCTACGGCGGTGGGTGTGCGGTGTCCTGCCGCGGTGCGGGCGCCGTATCGCTTACGGCTGCGGGCGTGCCGTGTCTTCTACGGTCGCCCGCCGGCCGGGGCGCGTTTACGCGGGGCGGCGGGCCTCGTCGACGAGGAGGACGGGGATGCCGTCGCGGACGGGGTAGGCGAGGCCGCAGTCCTGGCCGGTGCAGAGCAGCTCGGTGTCCTGCTCCTTGAGGGGGGCGTGGCAGGCCGGGCAGGCGAGGATCTCCAGGAGGCCGGCTTCGAGCGGCATGGGGGTTCCCTTCGGGGGCGGGGCGGCTGCTTGTGCGGATGTGCCTGGTCAGGGTACCGCCGGGGGGAGGGGGGTGCCGGGGTTGGGGCGAGGTCGGTGCGGGGGTGCCGTGAGGGGTTTTTCGCCCCCGCCGCCCCTACCCGTCCCATCCTCCAGGGGCGCTGCCCCTTCGACCCCGTTCCCAGGGGGCTCCGCCCCCTGGACCCCCGCTCCTCAAACGCCGGAGGGGCTGGATTCACGAAACGGCGGAGGAACTGCTCTTTCGCGAAACGGCCGAGGGGCTGGATTTCAGCAGGGGCCGGATTTCACGCTCTGATGATCGCCAGCACCTCGTCCCGCACCTTCGCCATCGTCGCCTCGTCCCGCGCCTCCGCGTTCAGGCGGAGGAGGGGTTCCGTGTTGGAGGGGCGGACGTTGAACCACCAGTCGGCGGTGCTGATCGTGAGGCCGTCGAGTTCGTCGAGCTGGACGCCCTCCTGGCTCTCGTAGGCCGCTCTGATGGCCGTCAGGCGGTCTGCCTGGTCGGCGACCGTGGAGTTGATCTCGCCGGAACCGGTGTAGCGGTCGTACTGGGCGACCAGGGACGACAGGGGGCCCTCCTGGCCGCCCAGGGCCGCGAGGACGTGCAGGGCCGCCAGCATGCCGGTGTCGGCGTTCCAGAAGTCCTTGAAGTAGTAGTGGGCGGAGTGCTCGCCGCCGAAGATGGCGCCGGACTTCGCCATCTCGGCCTTGATGAAGGAGTGGCCCACGCGGGTGCGTACCGGGGTGCCGCCGTGCTCCTTGACGACCTCGGGGACCGACCAGGACGTGATCAGGTTGTGGATGATGACGCCCTTGCCGCCGTTCCTGGCCAGCTCGCGCGCGGCGACCAGGGCGGTGATGGCGGACGGGGAGACCGGGTCGCCGTGCTCGT
Source organism: Streptomyces sp. LS-MS-L19 (assembly GCF_058382285.1). NCBI lineage: Bacteria > Bacillati > Actinomycetota > Actinomycetes > Kitasatosporales > Streptomycetaceae > Streptomyces > Streptomyces sp. LS-MS-L19. Next base: position 3,940,698 of record NZ_JBYCLL010000001.1, read on the forward strand.
CGACGACGAAGCAGCGGTCGGCGTCGCCGTCGAAGGCGATGCCGAGGTCGGCGCCCTCCTCGCGGACCCGCTTCTGGAGGTCGACGATGTTGGCGGGGTCGAGGGGGTTGGCCTCGTGGTTGGGGAAGGTGCCGTCCAGTTCGAAGTACATCGGGACGACGGTCAGGGGCAGGCCCGCGAAGACGGTGGGGACGGTGTGGCCGCCCATGCCGTTGCCCGCGTCCACGACGACCTTCAGGGGGCGGACGGACGTCAGGTCGACCAGCGAGCGCAGGTGGGCCGCGTAGTCGTCCAGCGTGTCCCGCGCGGTGATCGTGCCGGCCGAGGTGGTCACCTCGGGGGCGCCCGTCTCGATCCATCCCTCGACGAGTCCGCGGATCTCGGCGAGGCCGGTGTCCTGGCCGACCGGGGCCGCTCCCGCGCGGCACATCTTGATGCCGTTGTACTGCGCGGGGTTGTGGGAGGCCGTGAACATGGCGCCCGGCAGGCCCAGGGCGCCGGAGGCGTAGTACAGCTGGTCGGTCGAGCACAGGCCGATCTCGGTGACGTCCACACCGCGGGCGGCCGCTCCGCGCGCGAAGGCACGCGACAGGCCCGGGGAGGAGGGCCGCATGTCGTGGCCGGTCACGATGGCGCTCGCGCCGGTCACCTGGACGAAGGCGGCACCGAAGAGCTCGGCGAGCGTCTCGTCCCACTGGTCCGGGACGACCCCGCGCACGTCGTACGCCTTCACGAGCTGTGACAGATCAGCCACGGCCAACCCTTCTGAAAGTCCTGTCGGTCACCACAAACTACCCGTAGCCACTGACACCGGGCCCTGCGGGACCGGATTGGACTCCGGCCGTGACCTCGGGCGGAGCCCTTGGGGCAGCGCGGCGGCCGGCGGCTCCGGGGAGAGCCCGGACTCCCTCGCGGCCGTCACCCGCGGCGCCCCGGAGAGTGCGGGTCAGGACCGGGAACCTCAACTCATGGCGTGCAGCCGCCCCTTCACCGACGGTCACGGAAGAACACGGCGACGAGTTGCGCGGAGAGGTGGCTGGAGGCCTCCAACTGGGCCACGGCGGCGACGGAGTTCAGCGACAGCCGGTGACCTGAGCGAGTGTCACCACCGGTGCGGAAGCAGACGGCGACGACGAGGATCGACTTGCGTCACCGAACGGAACGCGCGCCGAAGAACCGATCCCCCAGCGAAGAAAGGTCAGTTGTCCGGTGAGCGCAGGATCCGCAGATGGCCGCGGCGTGCGACCTCCATCGGGTCGGCCCGGCGGGCGCCGCCACCCGCCTCGGCGGCGCGCTCCTGCGGACGGGCCGCCTCACGCACCGCGTTGGCAAGCGCTTCCAGGTCGTCTCCGCTGGGCCTGGCGGGAGCCGAGCCGTCGAGGAGGCGGACGACCTCCCAGCCGCGCGGGGCGGTGAGGCGCTCGGAGTGCTCGGCGCACAGGTCGTAGCAGTGGGGTTCGGCGTAGGTGGCGAGCGGGCCGAGGACCGCGGTCGAGTCGGCGTAGACGTACGTCAGCGTCGCGACGGCGGGACGGCCGCAAGCGGTGCGCGAACAGCGACGTACAGGGCTCACGACGTTGGACGGTACCGCACTCTTGAGCGGGCCGCGACGACTCTCCCCCAGGTCACTCCACCGTGTCGTGCTGTGAAACGCCCCACACACCACTCCGATCACACCGCGATGACCTGCACGGACACCCGTTTTCGAGGGGCCGAACACCCCTTGCCACGGTCACGAGTTGGCACAAACCATGTCAATTGCCTTGATATCGACGGTCTCGGAGAGATACGGAATCGAGCCCAACCTTGGCTTGAATGGTCAACTGCCGACAGGCCGTACGAGACGGCCGTACGTCGTTTCGGACAGTGTCCGGGGCGCCGCGTGGGGGCCGGGCGCGCGCGTGCGGCGAGGATTACCCTTCACCAGTGATGGACAACCCCGTACCGCCCCGCGCCACCGGCCCCGGGCCCCGCCGCCGTGATCGCCACGGACGCGGCATGCGCGGTCCGATCGCCCCGCCGCAGGTGCCGCTCGCCGCCAGTCGCGCCGAGGCCTTCGCGGACCTGGTGCAGGACTCCGTGGAGCGCCTGGAGCGGCGGTGGCCGCAGCTCGCCGAGATCGATTTCCTGGTCCTGGAGGTGCCCCGGCTGGACGGGCCCGGACAGGCCTGGAACGACGAGGCGGTGCCGCTCGGCGGGACGATCCCCGCGCGCGAGGGGCGTCCCGCGCGCGTGGTCGTCTACCGGCGGCCGGTGGAGATCCGCACCAAGGGGCGCGACGAGCGGGCGGCGCTGGTCCACGAGGTGGTCGTGGAGCAGGTGGCCGAGCTGCTCGGGCTCACTCCGGAGACGGTCGACCCCCGGTACGGCGAGGACTGACCCGCGCCCTTCGGCGGATCACTTCTGGAGCACCGACAGGTCCTCGTCCGCCTCCGGTACGGCCACCATGCCCCGGTCGTCCGGGAGGGTCTGGATCGTGAAGCCCGGGACCCCGTCCTCCGTCGCCGCCAGAGTGCGGGCGCCGTAGACCGGGCCTCCCGAGACGTGCTCCACCGTGAGGGCATAGGTGCCCTTGAGGCCGGTCGGGGTGGGAACCTCGACGTCCTGTGTGGTGCCCGCCTTGATCGTGAACGTCTTCGAGACGGCCTCGCCGCCCCCGCTGCCCGCCGACGCCGTGACCTTGACCGTGGCGGTCCGGGTGGGCGCGGTCAGGGAGAGCGTGCTGCCCTTGGCGCTGTTGTCGGCGACCGTCGCGCGCGTGCCGACCGGACGCGTGGCCGGGATGAACGCCGTCTCCTGGTCGTCGCCCTTGCCGCGGACGACCCGCACGGCGGCGACCACCGGCACGGAGGCGTCGGTGGGGGTCAGGACCAGCGAACCGGCCTCCCCGCGCGTGACGTCACCGAGATCGACGGCCGTCGTCATGCCGCCCTTCACGTGCAGTGTCTCGTTGCCGGCCGGGGTGATCAGGCCGGACGGCGAGGCGAGCTGCACCTTCAGGTCCGCGTCGGAGTCGCTCGGTGTGAAGGCGACCAGGCGCACGGCGGTGGCGTCCTTCGGGATGCCCGGCACCACGAGGCTGCCGGACGGGTCGGTGGACGCGGCCAGCCAGTCACCGCCGAGCTTGTCGTCCAGGGCCTGCACGGCCGCGCCCACCCGCCCGCTGCGGACGTTCACATGGACGGTGAGGTCCTCCTGCTTCTCCTCCGTGAGCGTGGAGAGCAGGATCGGGTCGCTGGAGTGCGGCGCGACGGTGATGCCCTCGCCCAGCGTGGAGTCCAGGGCGCCGTCCTTGCCGTAGAGCTCGATGTCGACGACGGCGGCGGAGTCGTCCGGGTTGGTCAGGTGCACGTAGTCGGTGCGGTCGGCGGCGGTGCTGGCGCCCGGGAACCAGAACTCGGTGTCGGGGGCGGAGCAGTTGACGCCCTGGAGTCCGCGTCCGGCTCCCGCGGCGACCTCGGTGGTCTCCTGGACGGTCCAGCCGGGCGCGAACTTCCCCTCGGCGGTGCCGACCAGTGCGGGCGCGTCCCCGCCGGAGGTGTCCCCGGTGACGGGTGTGCCGGGCTCCTTGGGCGTGAGGACCGGCTTGGCGGCCTTCTTCTTGCCCTTGCTCTTGCCGTCCGACTCCTCGGTGGCCGCCTTGAGTTCGGCCTGGCCGCCGCTGCCCGTGTCCTTGGTGACGGGCGTGAACGACGTGTACGCCGTCTCCGCGACCTCGGAGGTGCTGGGCGCCGGGCAGAGCAGGCTGGTGCGCTCCACGGGCAGCTCGGCGGCCGTCCTGGCGGTCTCGGCGGCCTTGGGGGAGCTGAGTGTGGCGAACCCGGTGACGGCGGCGAGGGCGACGGTGCCGGCGAGGAGGGACAGGGTGGTGCGGTTCACTGCTGACTCCCGTCGGGGCGCTCACTGCCGGGGGCACCCGGGTGCTGCTGTGCCGGGTCGTACGCGGGGTCGTAGCCCTGCTCGTACTGCTGGTCGTACTGGCCGCCGTACGTCTGGTCGTACGACGTCTGCTGGGGCTGCCCGCCGTAGGCGTACGGGTCGTACTGGCCGCCCTGGTACGGGTCCGCCTGGTACGGCTGCTGGTCGTAGCCGCCCGCCGGGTACTGCTGGGCGGTGCCCTGGTACTGGTCGCCGGCGTAGGTGTCGTACTCGGCGTTGGCGTAGCTCGGGGCGTCCCAGTCGCCGTAGGACTGCTGCTGCGGGACGGCGGCCGGGGCCTCCTGCGGGGGCGGCGGGAAGTCCTCGGTGCCGGGGGCCTCCTCGGCATCGGCCTCGGCCTGGGCGCGCAGCCGGCGGGCGCGGCGGCCCTCTCCCGCCACCGCCTGGGCGGGGACCGACGGCTCCTCGGGGAGGTCGTCGTCGACGTCGCGGCGGCGGCCGGGCAGGGCCATGACCACGAGGACGACGGCGAGCGCACCCTGGATCCACAGCCACAGGGTGTGGGTGAAGGGGTCGTCGAAGGTGACGTCCAGTCGGCCGCCGGCGGCGGGGAGTTCGAAGCCCTGGGCCCAGCCGTCGACGGTGGTGCGGGTGAGCGGCTTGCCGTCCAGGGTGGCCGTCCAGCCCTCGGCGGCGGTGTCGGCGAGGCGCAGGATCCGGCCGTCGGTGCCGGACGGGATCGTGGTGTGGATGTCGACCGGGCCCGCGGCCACCGGCTGTGCGGTGCCCGAGCCGGACTTGGCGACGATGGTCGCGCGCGCGACCTCCTGGTCGACCCGCCACAGACCGCTGCCGTCCTGCTGGCTGAGCCGGGTCAGACCCGGTGTGGCGTCCAGCACGCGCGTGACCTCACGGGGCGCGCCCTTGTGGACGAGGACGTAGCGCACGGCGAAGCCGCCGAGCTGGTCGGCCTGGTCGGCGCCGGAGCCGGCGACCAGGTTGGCGACGACCTTGTCCAGCGCGCTGTTCTCGCCGTCGGCCGCGGCGAGTTCGCCGTCGCCGAGGCGGGCGCCGGAGCCGCGCACCAGCATGTAGCCGACGTGGGCGGCGGAGTCGCTGTCGAGGACGAGGGTGCGGGCCTGGTCGCGGGTGCCGCTCTCCTCGGCGACGAACGCGGGCACCTGGGTGGGGTCGCGGCGCTCCAGCGGTCCGTCGGCGCCGCCGAGCATCCAGCCGGCGGCGACGAGCAGGGGGCCCGCGGCGGAGGCGAACGCGATGAGCGCGGCGACGGGCTGGCGCCAGCCGAAGCTCTGCTCGGCCACGCGCGAGCGTGCCCCGTCGGCGCCGAGCATGGCGGCGGCCAGCAGGGCGAGGCCGTAGACGAGGGTCGCGGGGCCGGCCCAGGTGGAGTCGTTGGACAGGACGGCGAAGACCAGGCCGACCAGGGCCACCGCCCAGGCCGTCCAGATGCCGAACTGCCGCTCGGAGCGCAGCAGGGCGGCGAGCGCGGCCAGCACGATGCCGATGAGCATCAGCCCGTCGACGGTGCCGGGGCCGCCGGGGCTCGCGCCGAGCAGGTCCAGGGCGGAGGCGGCCGAGGAGCCGTACTCCAGGCCCGCCTGCTGGAAGAAGCCGAACGGGAGCAGCGTCAGCGACCAGGGCGCGAGGACCAGCAGGGGCACGCCGAACTGGGCGAGGAAGCGCAGGCCGTAGGCGGTGATGTCGGTGCGGCGCACGGCCAGCAGACCGAGGCCGAGGATCAGCGCGATCGGCCAGATGATCGGGGTGAAGGCGGTGGTGATGGTGAGCAGCAGTGCGAAGGCCCAGGTGGCGCGCCAACTGCCGCGCGCGCCCGTGCTGTTCGTCAGGCCGCCGGCCGCGACGCCCGCGCGCGCGAGGAGCGGCAGCAGGACGGCGAGGACGGAGGTGCCGACGCGGCCGCCGGCGAGGGCGCCGGTGGCGGCGGGCAGGAAGGCGTAGACGACGGCCGCCCACGCGCGCAGGAGGCGGGACTCGACGAGCGGGCGGGAGGCGAAGTACGCCGTGAACCCGGCCAGCGGAACCGAGCAGACCAGCAGGACGGTCAGCGCGAGGCCGGTCGAGCCGAACAGGACGGAGGACAGCGCGGCGATGACCGCCAGGTACGGCGGCGCGGACGGGGTGCCGCCGGCGCCCACCGCGTGCCACGCGTCCGTGTAGCGCGACCACAGCTCGCTCGCGTCGGCCGGCGCGGGCAGCAGGGCGCCGCCCGCGAGCGCGCCGCCGCCCAGGAGGTTGCGGCAGGCGACCAGGGCGACCAGCAGCAGCCCGAGGAAGAGCATCGGGCCGGGGTTGCGGGCGATGCGCTTGAGGCGGGCGAACTGCTCGATCTCCAGGAAGTCCGCGTCGTCGCCGCCGGGTCCGGACTCGATGCCGCCGCCGTGCCGTCCGGCCGTGGAGGTCTCGGCGTCGGAGCCGCCGAAGAGGTTGCCCGCGAACTGTTCCACGGTGGCCCGCACGGTCGCGCCGGGCGGCGGGAACAGCGGTCTGAGCTCGTCCTTGTCGACGGCCGGCTTACCGCGCCTGCCGCGCCCGGCGATGATCCGCTCGGGCCGCAGCAGGGTGCCGAGCAGGCCCCGGATCTCGTCGACGGCCTGTCCGGGGACCTTGCCGACGAGGTAGGCGACGGTCCGCAGCAGGGTGCCCAGGACCAGGCGCACCAGCACCCAGGGCAGCGCTGCGGTCCGCGTGTTGACGAGCAGGGTGTAGACGGCGCCGGCCTTGTCGACCTTGTGCGGGGAGGCGGTGGTGCGGCCCGCGCAGTCGACGGTACGGCGCTCGCGGGAGGCCGCCTCGGCATGGCGTACGACGGCCTCGGGGGCGATGAGGACGCGGTGGCCGGCGGCCTGGGCGCGCCAGCACAGGTCGACGTCGTCGCGCATGAGGGGCAGGTGCCGGTCGAAGCCGCCGAGCTGTTCGTACAGATCGCGGCGGATGAGCATGCCTGCGGTGGACACCGACAGCACGGACCGGACGTGGTCGTGCTGTCCCTGGTCCTGTTCGCGGCGGTCCAGGCCGGTCCAGCGGCGGCCGGAGTGGGCGATGGAGACGCCGACCTCCAGGAGCTGCCGCTTGTCGTACCAGCCGCGGAGCTTGGGGCCCACGACGGCGACGTCGTCCCGGCCGAGCTCCAGTTCGTTCTCCACGACGCGCAGCAGCTGGGCCAGGGCGTCGGGTTCGGGGGCGCAGTCGTCGTGCAGCAGCCACAGCCACTGGACCGGTTCGCCGTGCGGCAGTTCCGGCAGGTCGTAGGTGTCGTCGCGCCAGGTGCGCGTGACCGGGTCCCAGCCGCTGGGCCGCTTCAGGTACGGCAGCTCGTCCGGGGTGAGGACCGGGGCGGTGCGGTTGGCCTCCTCGACGGCCTGGCCGAAGCCGGTGCGCCGGGCGAGGTGCAGGACCCGGTCGGCGCCGAGGGCCTCGGTGACCAGCTGGGCGGAGTCGTCGGCGCTGCCGGTGTCGGCGGCCAGGGCGAACTGCACGGGGCGCTCCTGGCCGAGCAGCCCGGCGAGCGCGTCGGGCAGCCAGCGGGCGCCGTCGTGGGAGACGAGCACCGCGGTCACCACATGACGCGGGAACTCAGGAGTGGCAGCGTGGTCGTGGGCTGCCGTGTGGCTGTGCACGGACATCGAGGTACGGGCCCCGGTTCGGTGGACTGCGGTGGACGCCTGTGCCCTGAGGGGGCGGCGAGGCGTCTCGGACGAGCGCCCACACTATCGGCTGGGCAGGACGGCGGCCCGCCGCCAGTGGATAACCCACGTGCGACGGGCCGTTCGGTTGCGTGCGAAAAGTCCTGCGACGCCTGTCTCGTGTCAGACGGCGGCCTTCTTCAGCCTGCGGCGTTCGCGTTCGGACAGGCCGCCCCAGATGCCGAAGCGCTCGTCGTTGGCGAGGGCGTACTCGAGGCACTCGGAGCGGACCTCGCAGGAGAGGCAGACCTTCTTGGCCTCGCGGGTGGAGCCGCCCTTCTCCGGGAAGAAGGACTCGGGGTCGGTCTGGGCGCACAGCGCGCGCTCCTGCCAGCCGAGTTCCTCGTCCGCGTCGTCGACCAGCAGTTGCTGCACCGTCTCGGTCATGTGCGCCCCTCGTCTGTCTTTCGCGTCCCCGTGTGACGGCCGTTACCGATATCGGCTGAACGACACGAGTGAAATTACAAGTGTGCTGCTCCGGGCGAGTCAAGCCGAGATCTGCTATTGGGCCCCTTATTCACTCTGCGGAACCAAGGCCTTGCGGAAAGTGTTCAAATCGGCATAAACCTTGACAAGCAGCTGAGGCCCGGGAGGGCTGCCGAGCCTCGCCAGGCCTTTGGGGCCTGTACGGGGAAGGACGCCCATCAGTTCGATCCCGTTCCGTACGCGCGCGTGGAAGTCTCGGGGAGATCACGGCCCGCGCGCCCGGTTGAGCGCCATGTGTCCCGGTAGGCGCATGAACAAACCTTTCACCACGGAGATGGACCGGATGAGGTGAAACATGTCCCACATACCGGGTGTCGAGTTGACAGTGGAGGTGTGAGCCGCTGTCCTTGGGGGCATGCTCGCGAACTTGGCACTCACCTCGACCCGCTCCGCCGGGTCCCTCGGTGCTGCCCACGCTCGCTGTAGCTGTTGTTGCTGTTCCGACTGTTGAGCCCAACGCGCTCCGGTTGCTCCTGAGTCCACCGTGACTCGGCTGCTAGTGCCCCGCCCGCACCAGGGCATTCCTGTCTCCCCGTGATCCGGGCGGGACGGTACGCGACACCCAGCCAGCCCCCCACTTCTTCCGCCGAGGAACCACCGCACCCCATGAACAGCGACAACGACCTCCAGATCGCCGGCGACCTCCTCGAGGTCCCGCATCTCCTGCAGGCCCCGCGCGAGCACCCGGCCACCGTCGCCGAGTTCGCCGGCCTGGCCCGCGCCATCGCCGAGGACCGCTCCCAGTGGGCGCACCTCGTCCAGTACGACGCCACCAGCCGGTGGTACCACCGGCTGCGCACCGGCCCCGGCTACGAGGTGTGGCTGCTGTCCTGGGTGCCCGGCCAGGGCAGTGGCCTCCATGACCACGGCGGCTCCTCCGGTGTCCTCACCGTCCTGGAGGGCGCGCTGACGGAGCGGACCGAGCGGGGCACGCGCGCGCTGGGGGCGGGGGCGCAGCGGGTGTTCGCGCCGGGGTACGTGCACGAGGTCGTCAACGACGCGCTGGAGCCGGCGGTGAGCCTGCACGTCTACTACCCCGGCCTGACCGAGATGCCGATGCACACGGCCTGCACCGCCCACGAGACCTACGACGAGGTGGACGTCGTGACCGCGTGACGCGATGTCGTACCCGCCTGCGAGACTTGCTTCCATGCGAATCGTGGTTCTGGCAGGCGGCATCGGCGGTGCCCGTTTCCTGCGTGGTCTGAAGCAGGCCGCGCCGGACGCGGACATCACGGTCATCGGCAACACCGGGGACGACATCCACCTCTTCGGGCTGAAGGTCTGCCCGGACCTCGACACGGTGATGTACACGCTCGGCGGCGGCATCAACGAGGAGCAGGGCTGGGGGCGGGCCGAGGAGACCTTCCACCTCAAGGAGGAACTCGCGGCCTACGGCGTCGGACCCGAGTGGTTCGGGCTCGGGGACCGGGACTTCGCCACCCACATCGTGCGCACGCAGATGATCGGCGCCGGGTATCCGCTGAGCGCGGTGACCGAGGCGCTGTGCGACCGGTGGAAGCCGGGGGTGCGGCTGATCCCGATGACCGACGACCGGGTCGAGACCCATGTGGCCGTCGAGATCGACGGCGAGCGCAAGGCCGTGCACTTCCAGGAGTACTGGGTGCGGCTGCGGGCGTCGGTGCCGGCCCACGCGGTGGTGCCGGTGGGCGCGGAGCAGGCCAAGCCGGCGCCGGGAGTGCTGGAGGCGATCGCGGAGGCGGACGTCGTGCTGTTCCCGCCGTCCAACCCGGTGGTCTCCGTCGGCACCATCCTCGCCGTGCCCGGGATCCGTGAGGCGATCGCCGAGGCCGGGGTGCCGGTCGTGGGCCTCTCCCCCATCGTCGGGGACGCGCCCGTGCGGGGCATGGCCGACAAGGTCCTCGCGGCGGTCGGCGTCGAGTCGACGGCCGCGGCGGTCGCCGAGCACTACGGCTCGGGGCTGCTTGACGGCTGGCTCGTCGACACCGTGGACGCGGGCGCGGTCGGGCGGATCGAGTCGGCCGGCATCCGCTGCCGGGCCGTACCGCTGATGATGACGGACCTCGACGCGACCGCGCGGATGGCCCGGGAGGCGCTGGAGCTGGCGGAGGAGGTGCGCGGAGCTTGAGCGAGATGTCTGCCGACGGCTACCGCGTCTGGGCCGTTGCCGGTCTTCCCGAGGTGCAGCGGGGGGACGACCTGGCCAAGATGATCGCGGCCGCCGAGCCGGGGCTGGCGGACGGGGACGTTCTTCTCGTCACCTCGAAGATCGTGTCCAAGGCGGAGGGGCGGGTCGTCGAGGCCGCCGACCGGGAGGCCGCGATCGACGCCGAGACCGTGCGGGTCGTGGCGCGGCGCGGGGCGCTGAGGATCGTGGAGAACCGGCAGGGGCTGGTCATGGCGGCCGCCGGCGTGGACGCCTCCAACACCCCCGCCGGGACCGTGCTGTTGCTGCCCGAGGACCCGGACGCGTCCGCGCGGGCCATCCGGGACGGGCTGCGCGACGCCCTCGGGGTGGACGTCGGGGTCGTCGTCACCGACACCTTCGGGCGGCCCTGGCGCGCCGGGCTCACCGATGTCGCGATCGGGGCGGCCGGAGTGCGGGTGCTCGACGATCTGCGGGGCGGGACGGACGCGTACGGCAATCCGCTGAGCGCGACCGTCGTGGCCACGGCCGACGAACTGGCCGCCGCCGGTGATCTCGTCAAGGGCAAGGCCGCCGGGCTGCCCGTCGCCGTGGTGCGCGGGCTGGCGCACGTGGTGGCCGGGGAGCACGGGGAGGGGGCGCGGGCCATGGTGCGCCACGCGCGCGACGACATGTTCCGGCTCGGGACCTCCGAGGCGGTACGGGAGGCGGTGACTCAGCGTCGTACCGTACGGGCCTTCACCGACGAGCCTGTCGATCCCGGGGCCGTGCGGCGGGCGGTGGCGCTCGCGGTCACCGCGCCCGCGCCGCACCACACCACGCCGTGGCGGTTCGTGCTGCTGGAGTCCGCCGAGTCGCGGACCCGTCTCCTCGACGCCATGCGGGACGCCTGGATCGCCGATCTGCGGCGGGACGGGAAGTCGGAGGAGTCCATCGCGAAGCGGGTGCGACGCGGGGACGTGCTGCGCAACGCGCCGTATCTCGTCGTGCCGTGCCTGGTGATGGACGGGTCGCACACGTACGGCGACGGGCGGCGGGACGGGGCCGAGCGGGAGATGTTCGTCGTCGCCGCGGGGGCCGGCGTGCAGAACTTCCTCGTCGGGCTGGCCGGGGAGCGGCTGGGGTCGGCGTGGGTGTCGTCCACGATGTTCTGCCGGGAGGTCGTGCGGGAGGTGCTGGGGCTGCCGGAGGACTGGGATCCGATGGGGGCCGTGGCGGTGGGGCATCCGGCGGAGGAACCGCGCCCCCGGCCGGAGCGGGATGCGGGGAGCTTCATCGAGGTGCGGTGAGATGCGTCTAGTGTCGTAGGGCTGCTCCCCGTTCCTCTCGTACCTCAGGACTTCATCCGTGGCAGGACGCTTCGCTCCCAGGCCCACGCGTACGACCGTGCGCGGCGGGGAGGTCGTCGTGCCCGCCGCGCGGCGGGAGGCGGCTCGGGTCGAGGCCGGGCTGGTGCGGAACTGGAAGCCGGAGTGGCCCGTCGATCTCGGGCTGGTGCTCGGGGCGCTCCGGCGGGGGCCCGGGGACCCCACCTTCCGGGCGATGCCGGACGGGTCGGTGTGGCGGGCCAGTCTCACGCCGGTGGGGCCGGGGACGCTGCGGGTCAGTGTGTACGGCGGTGTGGTGCGCGGGGAGGCGTGGGGGCCGGGGGCCGAGTGGCTGCTCGCGCAGTTGCCCGACATGCTCGGGGCCGCGGACGACCCTGCCGCCTTCGTGCCCCGGCACCGGGTCGTGGCGCACTCCTGGCATCGGCGCCCCGGGCTGCGGCTGACGCGGACCGGGCTGGTGCTGGAGTCGTTGATCCCGTCCGTGCTGGAGCAGAAGGTCACGACCGACGAGGCGTATCGGGCGTGGCGGTTGCTGGTGCGGAAGTTCGGGGAGCCGGCGCCGGGGCCCGCGGCGGGTGGGCGGCTGTGGGTGATGCCGGCGCCTCGGACCTGGGCGCTGATCCCGTCGTGGGAGTGGCATCGGGCCGGGGTCGACAACAAGCGGGCGTCGACGATCCTGCGGTGTGTGCGGGTCGCTGCGCGGCTGGAGGAGGCGGTGTCGATGGCGCCGGCTGCCGCGCAGGCTCGGCTGGAGGTGGTGCCGGGGGTGGGGCCGTGGACTTCGGCGGAGGTGGTGCAGCGGAGTCATGGGGCGGCGGACGCGGTGACCGTGGGGGATCTGCATCTGCCGGGGATCGTGGGGTTCGCGCTCGCGGGGGATCGGGATGCGGATGACTCCGTGATGCTGTCGTTGCTGGAGCCTTATGCGGGGCAGCGGCATCGGGCCGCTCGGTTGATCTTGTTGAGTGGGCGTACGCCGGGGCGGCGGGCGCCGCGGATGACTCGGGGGGATATCGGGCGGCTGTGACCGGTGGGGTGCCGGGGGGATTTTTCGCCCCCGCCGCCCCTACCCGTCCCATCCTCCAGGGGCGCTGCCCCTTCGACCCCGTTCCCAGGGGGCTCCGCCCCCTGGACCCCCGCTCCTCAAACGCCGGAGGGGCTGAAAATCGCCGCTACTGGTCCGACGAGAAGCGGACCGCCCCCGCCGGGATTCTGGCGTCGCACCAGATCCTCATGCCGGCCAGGAGTTCGTTGTCCGCGCCGACTATCGCGCCGTCGCCGATGACCGTGCCGGTGAGGACGGAGCGTTCGCCCACGCGGGCCCTCGTGCCGATCAGGGAGTCGGTGATGATCGCGCCCGGTTCGATGACCGCGCCCGGGAGGATCGTCGAGCCGGAGACCCGGGCGCCCTCCGCGACGTACGCGCCCTCGCCCACCACCGTGCCGCCCGTCAGCTTCGCGTCGGGGGCGACCCTGGCCGTGGGGAGGACCAGGCGGTCGCCGCAGCGGCCGGGGACCGCGGGCGACGGGGCACGGCCGAGGACCAGGTCCGCCGAGCCGCGCACGAAGGCGGCGGGGGTGCCGAGGTCCAGCCAGTACGTCGAGTCGACCATGCCCTGGAGATGGGCTCCGGCCGACAGGAGTTCGGGGAAGGTCTCGCGTTCGACGGAGACCGGGCGGCCCTGCGGGATCGTGTCGATGAGGGAGCGGCGGAAGACGTACGCCCCCGCGTTGATCTGGTCGGTGACGATCTCCTCGGGGGTCTGGGGCTTCTCCAGGAAGGCCAGGACCCGGCCGGTCGCGTCGGTGGGGACCAGGCCGTAGGCCCTCGGGTCCGTGACCTTGGTGAGGTGGAGGGAGACGTCGGCGCCCGTGGTCTCGTGGGTGCGGACCAGGGCCCTGATGTCCAGGCCCGTCAGGATGTCGCCGTTGAAGACCAGGACCGGGTCGTCGGGGGCGGAGTGCAGCCGTGCGGCCACGTTGCGGATCGCGCCGCCCGTGCCGAGGGGCTCGTCCTCGGTGACGTACTCGAGGTGCAGGCCCAGGGACGAGCCGTCGCCGAAGTGCGGTTCGAAGACCTCCGCGAGGTAGCTCGTCGCGAGGACTATGTGGTCGACGCCCGCCGCTCTCGCTCTGGCCAGCTGGTGCGTGAGGAAGGGGACCCCGGCCGCCCGGACCATGGGCTTCGGCGTGTGGACCGTGAGGGGCCGCAGCCTCGTGCCCTTGCCGCCGACCAGGAGGATCGCTTCTGTCACCTGTTGTCTCCGCTTCCTGCCGGGACCGGCCCGAACTGTCATTCGACCGGCAAGTGTATGCAGACCGATGTGCGGTGCCTTCGGCGGCTGTGCGGTGTTACGCGCCGGCCCCCGACAGCGGTGAAACGGTGGTGCGGCCCTCGGCTCTCGGCGGGTCCCGGCGATCGTCAACGGCCCTGGAGACGCGCCGCTGTCGTGCGGGTGGAGCCGAGCTTGCCGTAGAGCTTCCGGCCGGGGCACTCCGTGGCGAAGCCGTCCCGGTGACCGGAGATCACGTTCAGTCGTACCTTCTTGCCCTTCGGGTAGAGGTTGCCACCGCCCGACTTCAGAGTGGTCCTGCCCTTCGGGTTCGCGCCGTGGAGACCGAGCTTCCACGCGGTCAGCCGTGCGACGGCCTGCACCACGGCGGCGGGTGGCTTGGTCGAGCCGTAGCTGCCGAGGACGGCGATCCCCACGCTGTTGGTGTTGAAACCGAGGGTGTGGGCGCCGAGGACCGGCTTCGCCACGCCACCGGCCCGGCCCTCGTAGATGTTTCCGCACTTGTCGACGAGGAAGTTGTAGCCGATGTCGCGCCAGCCCATGCTCTTGACGTGGTAGCGGTAGATACCGCGAATGAGCGAGGGTGCCTGCGCACAGCGGTACCCGTTGCCGGACGCCGTGTGGTGCACGAAGGCCGCCTTGACCTTCTTCGTGTAGACGAACGTCCGCTCGCGCAGCGTCTCGTCGGCGCCCCAGCCGCGCCGGGTCACAATGCGCGGGCGCGGTCCGATGTACGGCTTCGCCCGCTGCTGCTTCGTCAACTCCCCGGCGCGCAGGGCGAACAGCTCCTGCTCGGTCCGGGCCCGGTCCAGCGCGGGGATCTCGGCGGCACCGGGGGCGGCGAGGCCGGCGTTGGCGGCGTCGGTGTCCGCCTCCGGCGTGGCGAGGTCGGCGACCGGGTCGGCGGTGGGGGCGGAGCGGAGGGCGGCGGCGGCCGCCGGGCGGGCACCGGCGGGGGCGGAGCGGCGGACGGCGGCCGGCTGCGCGCCGGAGGCGGCTCCCCGGGTCCCGGGCGCCGGTGCGCTCTCCCCCGGGTCCACGAGTTCGAGTCGCAGGCCCGTCGGGAGGGGGGCGCTCGCCGTCGCCGTACGGGAGCCGCGGGCCGTGTCCTCGGTCCTGCGGTCGGCCTCGGCGCGGACGCGCACCTCCACGCCGTCCGAGTCGCCCACCCACAGGGGTGCGGTGGCGCCGTGGACGCGGCCGGAGGTGCGTTCGGCGGTGCCGGGGTCGGCGGCGTCGTCGTTGTGGGTCTCCAGGTCCTGCCAGCCGGACCAGGTGTCGGCGCCGACGGCGCGGGTGCGGACCTGGACGCTGCCGTGCAACACGGTGTCCGGGTCGTCCCAGATGACGCCGACGAGGGAGAAGTGCCGAACGTCCCGGCGGGGCAGGCCCTGTTCGGCGGCCGCGGGGGCGAGGGTGCGGTCGCGGGAGGCGAGGGGCGCGAGGGGCAGCGACTGGGTGCTGCCGAGCGCTTCGGCGGCACCCCTCGGTTCCGCGGCCGGCGCCGGTCTCGCCGCGGCGGCGGGCGAGGTGAGGGGCAGGGCGAGGGCGACCGCACAGGTGACGCCGATCGAGGAAGCAAGAAGTCCGCGCATGCTCCCGATCCTGGACATAGTCATATAAATCTGTCCATCCGGGAACTGACGGACCGTCGGGTGCCGTTGCGCCGAACCGGTGGCCCCGCGCGAGGGCTTCAGGCCGTGCGCCCGCGTACGCTTCTGCGGGTGAACGCCACTGATCGCACCCCTGCCGACCTGCTGCGTTCCGCGCTCGCCGCGGATCCCGGACGCCCCCTGGTGACCTTCTACGACGACGCCACGGGTGAACGCGTCGAATTGTCCGTGGCCACCTTCGCCAATTGGGTGGCCAAGACCTCGAACCTCCTTCAGGGGGACCTCGCCGCCGCGCCCGGTGACCGGGTGGTGCTGCTGCTGCCCGCGCACTGGCAGACCGCGGTGTGGTTGCTGGCGTGTGCGTCGGTGGGGGTGGTCGCGGACGTGGGCGGGGACCCCGCCTCGGCCGACGTCGTGGTGAGCGGACCGGATTCCCTGGAGGCGGCACGGGCCTGCTCCGGGGAGCGGGTGGCGCTCGCGCTGCGGCCGCTGGGCGGGCGGTTCCCGCAGCCGCCGGAGGGGTTCGTCGACTACGCCGTGGAGGTGCCGGGCCAGGGGGACCGGTTCGTGCCGTTCGCTCCGGTGGATCCTGATGAGGCGGCGCTGGTGGTGGCCGGGCGGGAGTTCAGTGGGGCGGAGGTTGTTGAGCGGGCTCGGGCCGAGGGGGCGGGGGATCGCGTGTTGTCTGGGTTGTCGTACGACACGTGGGACGGGGTGTGCGCGGGGTTGTACGGGCCGCTCGCCAACGGGGGGTCCGTGGTGTTGTGCCGGCATCTGGAGCGGTTGGGTGAGGAGGCCCTCGCCAAGCGGATCGAGGATGAGCGGGTGACTGTTGTGCGCCGCTGAGAGGGGGTGGTCGCGTCCGGTTGGCGGGTGCGGGTTGCGTGTGGCTGGTCGCGCCCACGCGGCGGAGCCGCAGATCGATACAGCCCCGCGCCCCTGGGTGGGTGTAGTCACCCGGATGGATGAGTTCCGGGCCACCCCCGCACCCCGTTCACGCCATGGTCGTAGGGACAGATCCCTACGCCATGAGGGGTGGGCCGACTCGTGACCGACAGTGCTCGTGCCCTCGGGCCCGGTCTCGGTGCTTCGGCCCTCGGTGAAGGGCTCGTTCGGCGGCGTCGGCGGCGCTGGCTGCGCGGGGCCGGGGTCGGTGCCGGCGCGGTCGTCCTCGGTGCCGCCGGGGCCGGATGGGCCCTCTACGCCAAGCTCGACGGGAACATCACGCCCGATGACGCGGCCGCCGCCGAGCTCGCCCGGTACGAGAAGGAGCGGCCGACCTCGCTGGTGAAGGGCGCGCTGAACATCCTGCTGATCGGGTCGGACTCGCGGGCGGGGGACGGCAACGCGCGCTACGGGCGGGACTCGGGGACCGAGCGGTCGGACACCACGATCCTGTTGCACCTGGCCGCCGGGCGGCACACCGCGACCGCCGTGTCGCTGCCGCGGGACCTGATGGTGGACGTGCCGGCCTGCCGGGGACCCGACGGGACCCGCAGCGAGCCCGTGTTCACGATGTTCAACCACGCCTTCCAGAGGGGCGGTTCGGCCTGCACGATCCGAACCGTCGAGAAACTCACGGACATTCGCGTGGATCATCACATGGTCGTCGACTTCCACGGCTTCAAGGACATGGTCGACGCCGTCGACGGGGTGACGGTCTGCCTCGCCGAACCGATCGACGACAAGGCCGCCGAGCTGCGGCTTCCGGCGGGACGGGTGACGCTGAACGGCGAGGAGGCGCTCGGCTATGTGCGGGCCCGCAAGTCCCTCGGCGACGGCAGCGACACCGAGCGGATGGACCGGCAGCAACGCTTTCTCGGGGCACTGGTCCACAAGGTGCAGAGCAATGACGTACTGCTGAATCCGGTGAAGCTCTATCCCGTGCTGGACGCGGCGACTTCCTCCCTCACCACCGACCCGGACCTGGCGAGCCTGCGCGGGCTGTACGAACTCGTGCGCGGGCTCCGGGACATCCCCACCGGGCGGGTGCAATTCCTGACCGTGCCGAGGGAGTCGTACGTCCACGACGCCAATCGCGATCAACTCGCCGAACCCGAGGCCCGGCGCCTTTTCGAACGGTTGCGCAAGGATGCGCCGGTGAAGGTGACGGAGAAAGCCCCGAAGGTTTCAGAACATTCTCCTGACGAAGAACCCTATGAAGATTCTGAGAACGACCGCGGGGTACCCGCCTTCCGCGGCAACACGGCGGCCCAGGACGGTTGCGGGTAAAGCATTTCCCAAGGCGGCGAAGCGGTGTCCGGGCAAATGGGCGGATTGCCCGGTTGTAGGGGCGTGGAATTCGTCACCGCCGTAACCTGTCGGCGAATCGGACGGCTAGGGTGAGCGCTCCGGTGCATCCGGCCGACGGAGGATTCAGCAACCGTGGACGCACAAGGCCGTGGGCGGGCGGGCGACATCGACCCCGCCGACCAGTGGGTACTCAACCCGCACACCGGTGAATACGAACTGCGACTGACCCCTTCCGCACCGCAGTCGGGTGTTCCCGGTCCCCGTAGATCCACGCCCGCCCCGAGCAGGTCGGGCACGCCCGCCGGGCGTACGACCGCCCCCGTGGCGCCGGGCCGTGACGTGCCGCCGCCGCGCAGGCGGCGGGGCGCGCCGCCCGAGGAGCCGCTGCCGGGACGGCGGGGGCGTCGGCCGGTCAAGAAGAAGTCGACGGCCAAGAAGGCGGTGCTGTGGACCGGCGGCACCATGGCCTTCGTGCTGATCGCGGCGGCGGGTGGCGGCTACCTCTACATCCGGCACCTGAACGGCAACATCACGTCCGTCTCCGACGACGGCGCGAGCACCGGCGGCTTCCAGTCGGACAAGGCCATCAACATCCTGCTGATCGGCACCGACAAGCGCACCGGCGCGGGCAACGAGAGCTACGGCGACAAGAACAGCGTCGGGCACGCGGACACCACGATCCTGCTGCACGTCTCCAAGGACCGGACGAACGCGACCGCGCTGAGCATCCCGCGCGACCTGATCGTGAACGTGCCGGACTGTCCGACCACGCAGGACGACGGCTCCAGCAAGGTCATCCCGGGCAGCGAGAACGTCCGCTTCAACACCAGCCTCGGGCAGGACGGCCGTACGCCCAGCTGCACCGTGCGGACGGTGACCGAGCTCACCGGGATCCAGGCCGACAACTTCATGGTGGCCGACTTCAACGCGGTCAAGACGCTGACCACGGCGGTCGGCGGGGTCGAGATCTGCCTGGCCAAGGACATCGACGACAAGGACTCCAAGCTCAAGCTGTCCAAGGGCAAGCACACCATCTCCGGTGAGGACGCCCTCGCCTTCGTGCGCACCCGGCACTCGGTCGGCTTCGGCGGCGACCTGAGCCGGATCGGGCTCCAGCAGCAGTTCCTGAGCGCGCTGATGCGCAAGCTGAAGTCGAACGACACGCTCACCAGCCCCACGAAGATGCTGAAGCTGGCCGAGGCGGGCACCAAGGCGCTGACCGTCGACTCGCAGCTCGACAGCATCTCCAAGCTGAAGGACCTCGGTCTGGAGCTCGGCAAGCTGAACGTGAAGAACCTGACCTTCACCACCGTGCCGGTCGTCGACAACCCGACGGAGAAGGTGAAGGCGACGGTCGTCCTCAACGACGCGACCGCGCCCACGGTGTTCGACATGATCAAGAACGACGTGTCGTTCACGGAGGTCAAGAAGAAGGCGAGCGCGTCCAAGAGCGCCGAGGCGGCGGAGGACGCGGCCCGGCTCAAGGGCACCAAGTCGGCCGCGTCCGAGGTGCGGGTGCGGATCCTCAACGGCGGTGCGGCGGCGGGCAGCGCGCAGGCCGAGCTGGAGTACCTCCAGAACGAGGAGGGCGTACTGAAGTCGGAGAACGCGGGCAACGCGGGCACGTCGCTGGCGAAGACGACCCTGGAGTACGCCCCCGACCAGGCCGACCAGGCGCGCCGGCTCGCGGACATCCTGGGCCTGTCCGGGGCCCAGCTGAAGCCCGGCAAGAGCGTCACCAACTCCCAGGGCCTGCCGACCATGACCCTGACCCTGGGCAAGGACTTCAAGGGCGCGGGGGTGTCCTTCACGACGGCGACGAAGGCCCCCGAGGGGGTGCAGCAGTCCACGGCCGACAAGGTCGAGTGCGCCAAGTGAGGGCCGGCCGGGGGTTGTTCACCGGCTCTGCTGTGACCTGAGGGACCTGTCGTGCGTCTAACCAGTCGTACGGCAGGTCTTTTCGTTCGTTCGGTGTGTGTGAGGGTGGGGAGACAGGGGATGGCGCACAGCAGTGTTCAGGGGGAGGGGACCCGGCCCGAGGTCCGGCCGGCCAAGGGAGCGGGCCCGGAGAGACCGGGACGGCGCGGGCGGCGGCGCGGCAAGCGCAAGCACCGGGTGCTGCGCTGGTCGGCGACCACGCTCGCGGTGCTGATACTCGGCACGGCCGGCGCCGGATACCTCTACTACCAGCATCTCAACGGCAACATCCGCAAGGGCGAGCGCAGCAGCGGCGACTCCAAGGCGCGCAAGACCGAGGCCAACGCGGCCGGTCAGACCCCGCTGAACATCCTGCTGATCGGCTCGGACAGCCGTAACTCCGACGAGAACGTCAAGCTCGGCGGCAGCAGGGACACCCGGGGCGAGCCGCCGCGGGGCGACGTGCAGATGCTCATCCACCTGTCCGCGGACCGCAAGAGCGCCGCGATGGTGAGCATCCCGCGGGACACCCGGGTCGACATCCCCGAGTGCACGGACCCGGACACCGGGAAGACGTACCCGGCGACCAACGACATCATCAACATCTCGCTGGCCCGCGGCGGCGCCGGCTGCACGCTGGCCACCTGGCAGAACCTCACCGGGGTCTACGTCGACCACTGGATGACGATCGACTTCGCCGGTGTGGTGCGGATGGCGGACGCCATCGGCGGCGTCGACGTGTGCGTCCGGCAGAACGTGTGGGACCGCCCGACGGCCGCGGTGCCCGGCGGTTCCGGCCTGAAGATGAAGGCCGGCACGCACAAGGTCGAGGGCGAGCAGGCCCTGCAGTGGCTGCGCACCCGGCACGCCTGGGGCAGCGACCTGATGCGGGCCAAGGCCCAGCACATGTACCTGAACTCGATGATGCGGACGCTGACGAAGCAGAACGTCTTCACCGACACCCCGCGCCTGATGGACCTGGCCGAGGCGGCGACGAAGTCCCTCAAGGTGTCCGAGGAGATCGGCACCGTGAAGAAGCTCTACGACCTGGGCACGCAGCTCAGGTCGGTGCCGACGGACCGCATCACCTCCGTGACGATGCCCAACGTCGTGGACCCGCTGAACGCCAACCATGTCGTACCGGACACCAGGAACGCCGACAAGCTCTGGGAGATGCTCCGCGACGACGTGCCGCTCGACGACAAGGGCAAGGCGTCCGACGCGAAGAAGACCGCCAAGGCCCAGGCCACCGAGGCCCCTTCGGCACCGGACGACCGGATCGGTGTCCTCGTGCAGAACGCGACGGCGACCGCCACGCTCGGCCCGGTGAGCGGACGCGCGGGCGTGCTCGCCCAGGAACTCGTGGAGAAAGGTTTCACGCAGGCGTCGAAGGACGCGACGGCGGGACTCTCCGAGGAGCGGACCGTCGTGCGCTACCCGAGCGCCGATCTGCAGGGCGACGCCCAGCGCGTCGCCAAGTCCCTCGGTATTCCGCTGAGTTCGGTGAAGAAGTCGACCGAGGTGTCCGGGGTCACCGTCGTCGTGGGCTCCGACTGGCGTACCGGGAACGCCTATCCGAAGCAGACCGAGCCCAAGGCCGGGCAACTGCCGGCCAACTCGGACGCCATCAACGGCTCGGACACCACACAGTGCATGCCCGTGTACGGGGTCTACCAGTGGTAGTCGAACGGCGGGGGCCGTCCGTACGTACTCCTGGGCAGGAACAACTCGCACACCAGGACGGTGGACTCCCTTCCAGGGAAATGGGGTGGATTGACCGGTTGTAGGCCCGTGGGATCCGTCACGGCTTCGCTCGACGCCCGACCGGGCGGATAGTGTGAGCGATCCAGTGATCCCCGGCCATGAGACCTGTCCTGGGATCGAGCACTGTGTCGACCGAACCGTGCGCCTTCCGGGGGAAGGTGGCGTGTGGCCCTGACGGAGGATTCGGACCAACGTGGACACGCAAGGCCATGGGCGGGCGAACGACGTCGATCCCGCAGACCAGTGGGTACTCAATCCGAACACCGGCGAATACGAACTGCGACTGGCTCCTTCCGCTCCGCGGTCGTCCGTACCCGGACCCCGTAGGGCCGCCCCCGCCAGGAACGGCGCCCCCGGCGGCCGTACGACCGCACCCGTGGCCCCCGGCCGCGACGTCCCGCCGCCGCGCAGACGGCGGGACGCCCCCGCGGAGCCGCTGCCGGGTCGGCGCGGACGCCGGCCGGTCAAGAAGAAGTCGAACGCGAAGAAGGCCCTGCTGTGGACCGGCGGCACGATGGCGTTCGTCCTGGTCGCCGGTGCCACGACGGGGTACTTCTATCTGAAGCACCTCGAGGGCAACGTCGGCACCACGGACGTCGGCGACGCGGCCGCGAGCAGCTTCAGCAAGGACGAGGCCTTCGACATCCTCATCATCGGCACCGACAAGCGCACCGGTGAGGGCAACGAGGGCTACGGCGACAAGGGCAGCGTCGGCCACGCCGACACCAACATCCTGCTGCACGTCGCCAAGGACCGTTCGAACGCGACCGCGCTCAGCATCCCGCGTGACCTGATCGTCGACATCCCGGACTGCAGGACCAAGCAGGAGGACGGCTCCGAGGCGGTCGTCCCGGGCCAGGACGGCGTCCGCTTCAACCGGAGCCTCGGTGAGAGCGGCCGGGACGCGGGCTGCACGATGCGTACGGTCGAGGCGGCCACCGGGATCAAGCCCGAGCACTTCGTGATGGCCGACTTCAACGCGGTGAAGACCCTCACGACGGCCGTGGACGGGGTCAAGGTCTGCGTGGAGAAGGCCGTCGACGACAAGCAGTCGAAGCTGGTGCTGCCCGCGGGCGAGTCGACGGTGGAGGGCGAGCAGGCCCTCGCCTTCGTGCGCACCCGGCACGCCTTCGGCAACCAGGGCGACCTGGACCGGATCAAGGTGCAGCAGCAGTTCCTCGGTTCGCTGATGCGGAAGATGACCTCCGGTGACACCCTCACCAGCCCGACCAAGCTGCTGAAGCTGGCGGAGGCCGCGACCGAGGCGCTCACCGTGGACAAGGCGATCGGCAAGGTCGGCACGCTCAAGGACATCGCCCTGGAGCTGAAGAAGGTGCCGACGAAGAACATCAGTTTCATGACGATCCCGGTGGTCGACAACCCGGCCGAGACGGTCAAGGCGACGGTGGTCGTCAACCGGTCGAAGGCCCCCGCGATCTTCGACGCGATCAAGAACGACGTGTCGTTCACCGAGGTCAAGGCCCAGGAGAAGAAGGAGAAGGCGGAGGTCGCCGCCCGGCTCAAGGGCACGAAGTCGGCCGCCTCCGACGTACGGGTCAGCATCCTCAACGGCGGTGCGCCGGCGGGCAGCGCGCAGCAGCAGCTCGCCTACCTCCAGACCGAGGCGGGCGTGACCAAGTCCGACAACGCGGGCAACGCCGAGGCGGCCCTCGCGAGGACGACCCTGGAGTACGACCCCGACCAGGCCGACCAGGCCCGCCGCCTCGCGGACATCATGGGTCTGTCCGGCTCGGCGCTGAAGCCCGGCAAGAGCGTCACCAACGCCCAGGGCCTGCCGGCCATGACGCTCACGCTGGGCAAGGACTTCAAGGGCGCGGGAGTGAAGCTGAGCTCCGCCACGGCCGCCCCGGCGGTCGAGGGCAAGTCCACCGCCGACAAGGTGCAGTGCGCGAGCTGAGGCCGGCGAGGTCCCGCACAGGTTCGCAACAGGTTCGTAGGGCAACCTCACGGGCCCGTCGTATGTCTAAGACGTGCGGCGGGCCCGCGGTGTGCTGTGCGGGTCCGGTGGGGTGGGTGGGGAGGACAGGAACGTTGACAACGCAATACAGCGTGCAGGAAGCGGTACCGGCCACCGAGGTCGAGGGCGGAGGGGGCAGCAGGCGGGCGCCGCGCAAGCACCGGGTGCTCCGATGGTCCGCGACGACGCTCGCGGTGCTGATACTCGCGGTGGCCGGGACCGGTTACGTCTACTACCGGCACCTGAACGCCAACATCGAGCAGGACGACCTGAACCTCGGGGACAACAAGGTCGCCGAACCGACGCCGAACGCCGCCGGACAGACCCCGCTGAACATCCTGGTCATCGGCTCCGACGCGCGGGACAACGAGGAGAACCAGAAGCTCGGCGGCGCCCGGGAGACCTTCGGCGCCACCCCGCTCGCCGATGTGCAGATGCTGCTGCACCTGTCCGCCGACCGCAGCAACATGTCGGTCGTCAGCATGCCCCGCGACACCCTCGTGAAGATCCCCAAGTGCACCGACCCGGACGACGGCAAGGTGTACGCGGCGAGCGACGGCCGGGCGATGACCAACCAGAGCCTCGGCCACGGCGGCCCCGGCTGCACGGTGGCCACCTGGCAGGAGCTCACCGGCATCCACATCGACCACTTCATGATGGTGGACTTCGCGGGCGTGGTGTCCATGGCGGACGCCATCGGCGGGGTCCCGGTCTGCGTGGACGCCAACATCCTCTCCCGGGACAGCCAGGGCCACGGCTCCGGACTGAAGCTGGCGGAGGGCACGCACCCCATCAAGGGCGTGCAGGCGCTCCAGTGGCTGCGCACCCGCTACGGCTTCGAGGACGGCAGCGACCTCGCCCGCGCCAAGGCCCAGCACATGTACATGAACTCGATGGTCCGCGAGCTGCGTGAGAACGCGACCCTGAGCAGCCCCAACAAGCTGCGCAAGCTCGCCGAGAAGGCCACCGAGTCGATCACGGTCGACCCGGACCTGGGCAGCGTCAAGGCGCTCTACGACCTCAGCAACGAGCTGCGGAAGGTGGAGCCGTCCCGCATCACCATGACGACCATGCCGAACCGGTACGTCGGCGCGCGCGTGGAGCCCACCGAGGACGCCGAGCAGCTCTTCCGGCTGGTGCGCGAGGACATCGCGCTGGACGGCAAGGACGCGAAGAAGGCGACCGCCCAGAAGGCGCGGGAGTCCTCCGACGACCCGGCCGCGGCGAAGGACGAGATCGGGATCCTGGTCCAGAACGGCACCCGCACCGAGACCCTGGCCGCGGCGAGCGGACGCGCGAGCACGGTGGCCGGACTGCTCACCGACAAGGGCTACACCAAGGCGGTCTCCGACCGGTCGTCGTCACTGAGCGAGGCGAAGACGCTGGTGCGCTACCCGAGCGCCGAGCTGGAGGGCGACGCCCAGGCGGTCGCCAAGTCCCTGGGAATCCCGGTGAGTTCGGTGAAGAAGTCCACCGACGTCTCCGGGGTCACGCTCGTCGTGGGCACCGACTGGCGCGAGGGTACGACGTACAAGGCACCCAAGCAGGACGACACCACCCCGAAGACGGCTGAGGCCCTCAACGGGGCGGACGACTCGGCCTGCATGCACGTGAACCCGGGGTTCACCTGGTGAGGCGACTCAGACCTCGTTGAGCACGGCGGGCCGTCGCGAGGCGATGACCCGCTTCGCGAGCGAGCGCGGGCTCGTCAGGAAGCCGTACCCCCAGCACATGTGCATGGTGGCGAGGGCCACGGGGATCTGGAGCCGGGCCTTCAGCGGCAGCCCCTTGCCCGCGGGCAGCGAGCCGAGGACGATCGCCGCGAGGTAGCCGCCGGGGATCACGAAGCCGAGCGGGGTCAGCGCGGCGCCGACCACGATCCCGGCCGCGATCGCGCACACCGCGGTGGGCGGGGCGAGGTAGCGCAGGTTGATGGAGCCCTCGTGGTAGCGGGCGACGACGTGCCGCCAACGGCCGTAGTCCTTGTACTGCTTGGCGAGGGCCTTCACGCTCGGCCGCGGGCGGTACGACACCCTCAGCTCGGGCGAGAACCAGATCAGCCCGCCGGCCTCGCGGATCCGGAAGTTGAGCTCCCAGTCCTGGGCGCGGATGAACTCCTCGTTGTAGCCGCCCTGTTGCTCAAGGGCCTCGCGCCGGAACACCCCGAGGTACACGGTCTCGGCGGCCTGTGCCTCGCCGCCCGTGTGGAAGGCCGCGTTGCCGACGCCGATCTTCGAGGTCATCGCGGCGGCGACCGCGCGCTCCCAGTCGTTCTCGCCCTCGGCGTGCATGATGCCGCCGACGTTCTGCGCGCCGGTCTCCTCCAGGAGCCGTACGGCGGTCGCGATGTAGTTCGGCGAGAGCATGCCGTGCCCGTCGACGCGGACGACGATCGGGTGCCGGGAGGCCTTGATCGCGGCGTTGAGGGCGGCGGGGGTGCGGCCGGTCGGGTTCGGGACGGTATGGACGCGGGGGTCTTCGCGTACGAGCTCGGCGGCGATCTCGTCCGTGCGGTCCTTGGACGGACCGAGGGCGATCACGACCTCCAGCTCGCCGGCGTACTCCTGCGCGAGGATCGCTTGGACGGCTCCGCGCAGATGCCGCTCCTCGTCGAGGACGGGCATGATCACAGAAACGGCGGGGAGCCGCACGTCGGGCTTGGCGTTCATAGGGGGCTCACGTTACCGCGAACGGGGGACACGGACGCGCCCCGCCCGGGGCGGTGCCGGTGGTCGCAGATCGTATCGGCCTACGGTGCTCACGATCCCTCGTTCGGCTGCCCTCGCGGAGGTGTTCCCGCATGCCCACCACGCCGCCCCGCCCCTCCGCCCCCCGCCCTCGCCCCCCGCAGCGCCGCCCCGCCCGGCCCCCCGCACGACGCAGGCGGCCGCGCTGGGCCCTGCGGGCGGCGACCACGCTGTCCGTCGTCGTGCTCGCCTCCGCCGGGATCGGGCACGCCGTGATGACCAGCCTCGACGCGGACATCGCGCGCGTGGACCCCTTCAAGGACATGAAGAACCGGCCGCGCGCCGGACACGGCATGAACGTGCTGCTGGTCGGCACCGACGGCCGCGACAAGATCACCGAGGCGGAGCGGCAGAAGTACCGGCTGGGCGGCGCGCCCTGCCACTGCACCGACACGATCATGATCGTGCACATCTCGGAGGACCGGGAGCGGGCGAGCGTGGTGAGCCTGCCGCGCGACTCCTACGCGGTGACGCCCGCGCATGTCGACGCGACCACCGGGGAACGCCATCACGGGCATCCCATGAAGATCAACGCGGCGTACGCGGAGGGCGGGCCGCAGCTGACGGTCCGGACCGTGGAGGCCATGACCCACGTGAAGATCGACCACTATCTGGAGGTCGACTTCACCAGCTTCATGAAGACGGTGGACGTGCTCGGCGGCGTCGAGATCTGCAACGCCGACCCGCTGAAGGACGCGTACACCGGTCTCGACCTGGCGGCCGGCCGGCACCGGCTGATGGGCGGAGAGGCACTCCAGTACGTCCGCTCCCGGCACGCCGACGGCTCCTCCGACCTCGGCCGGATGAAGCGGCAGCAACGCTTCCTCGCCTCGCTGATCGACCGGGCCACCTCCTCCGGGATCCTGCTGAACCCGATGAAGTTCCGTGACGTGACCCGGGCCGTCCTCGGCTCGGTGCGCGCCGACAAGGGGTTCGGCACCGACGAACTCCTCGACCTGGGCCGGGCGATGCGGAACTTCTCCCCCTCCTCCTCCGAGTTCACCACCGTGCCGATCGGGCAGATGGGATACGTCGTCAAGGGCGTCGGCTCGACCCTGAAGTGGGACCCGGCGAAGTCCTCGCAGCTCTTCAGGGCCCTGCGCGAGGACCAGCCGCTCGCCGCGCACAGGTCCCGCAGCAAGGCGCTCCTCGTCCCCGTGTCCCCGCAGCAGATCCGGGTCCAGGTCGAGAACGGCACGGCGACGGGTGGCCTCGGCAAGCGGGTGGACGCGGCCCTGGCCTCGACGGGCTTCCGCACGACGGGCACCCCGGTGAACTCGGCCGACCGCACCCTCCAGCGCACGGTCATCACCTACGACCCCCGCTGGGACCGCTCGGCCCGCTCCCTGGCGGCGGCCCTGCCCGGCAGCGAGCTGCGCGCGGTGAAGGGCCAGGGCGCGACCCTGAAGGTCCTCGCGGGCGCGGACTTCGAACGGGTACGGAAGGTACGCGCCGAGGACGAACTCCAGGGGGAGTTCGGGGTGGTGACGGGGGACGAGGTGGGGTGCGTGTAGCGCGGAGCGCGGGGTGACTGAGCTCACCTCGCGGTCTTTGTGAGACGGAGCACATCGGGTCGACCAGTGTTCCGGGGCCGGCGGCCGGTCAGTCGTCGAAGCCCTCCGCCGCTCGCTTCTCGCGGAGTTCCTTGATGGCTCGGCGGCGGGCGAGGCGGTGGGTGCGGCGGATCTGGGCCTCCTGGTAGCGGCGCTCGTCGCGTTCCGTCTCCGGGAGGACCGGGGGGACCCGGCGGGGCCTGCCGTCGGCGTCCACGGCCGCGAAGACCAGGTAGGCCGAGCCGACCTGGGTGGCCGGGGTCGACTCGTTCCAGCGTTCGGCGAGGACCCGTACACCGACCTCCATCGAGGTCCGGCCGGTCCAGTTGACCTGGGCCTTCACATGGACGAGGTCACCGACCCGGACCGGCTCCAGGAACGCCATCTCGTCCATGGAGGCGGTGACCGCGGGCCCGCCGCTGTGCCGGCCGGCCACCGCGCCCGCCGCGTCGTCCACCAGTTTCATGATCACGCCGCCGTGCACCGTACCGAGGAGGTTGGTGTCGGCCTGGGTCATGATGTGGCTCAGCGTGGTGCGGGACGCCGACGTGGGCTTGCCCGGAATCTCCGGGGCAGCCGGTTCGGCGGCGGCGGTGGCCTGGTCTGTCATGGCCCCCACCCTATGCCGTGATGACAATCCGGGAATTTGTGTCAGCTTGGCAACAGCGCTGACCTGATTTTCCGACGGCCCTTGTATAGGGCCCAGCGGGTACCGGCACACTGGGGCCCATGAACGATTGGCCCGAGGGATGGTCCGGCGACAACCGCGGCGACCGGTACGGACGCGGCAGCGCGAGCGCACAGCCCGAGAGCGCCCGCGTGATGCGGCAGGTCCGCCGCGACCAGGCGCCGCCGTACAACGCCGGCGTGCCCCCGCAGCAGGGGTACGTCAACGGCCAGGGCCACGGCGGTGACTACGACGGCTACGACAGCGGCTACAACACCGGCCAGGTGTACGGCAGCCCCGGCGGCGCCGGCCACGGCGGTCCCGGCGACCCGGTCGGCGGCCGGGGTGCGCGGCCCGCGCCGAACTGGCGCAGGCGGATCAAGTGGACCGCGATCGTGGTGATCACCGGGCTGATCGTGACGACCGTCGGCACCTACTTCTGGGCCGATTCCAAGCTCAACCGCGAGGTCGACCTGTCCAAGGTCATCGACCGGCCGGAACAGGGCGACGGCACCAACTACCTCATCGTCGGCTCCGACAGCCGCGCCGGGCTCTCCTCCGAGCAGAAGAAGCAGCTGCACACCGGATCCGCCGAGGGCAAGCGCACCGACTCGATGATGATCCTGCACACCGGCAGCAACGGCGACACCCTGATCTCGCTGCCGCGCGACTCGGACGTGGAGATCCCGACCTTCGTCGGCTCCGAGTCCGGCAAGACCTACAAGGGCACCGGCCGGCACGTGAAGCTGAACGCGGCGTACGCCGAGGACGGGCCCGAACTGCTGGTGCGCACGGTCGAGTTCAACACCGGTCTGCGCATCGACCACTACGTCGAGATCGGCTTCGCCGGCTTCGCGAGCATCGTGGACGCGGTCGGCGGCGTCGAGATCGACATCGACAAGGGCTTCAAGGACAAGTACTCCGGCGCCGACTTCAAGGCGGGCAAGCAGACGCTGAACGGCGACCAGGCGCTCGCCTTCGTCCGCACCCGGCACGCGTTCGCCGCGTCCGACCTCCAGCGCACCAAGAACCAGCAGAAGTTCCTCGCTGCCCTCGCCCACCAGGTGGCCACCCCGGCCACGGTCCTGAACCCGTTCAAGCTCTACCCGACGCTCGGCGCGGGCCTGGACTCGCTCATCGTCGACAAGGACATGGGCCTGTACGACCTGGGCTCCATGTTCTTCGCGATGAAGGGCGTCAACGGCGGCGACGGCACCTCGCTGAACATGCCGATCTCCGGGTCCTCCGGAGGCAACCTCGTCTGGAACAAGGCGAAGGTGAAGCAGCTGGTGCAGGAGCTGAACAACGACGAGAAGGTCACCGTCACCGGCAACTGAGAGCGACCGACATGAGGAGGGGCCGGTCCCGCGGGCCGGCCCCTCCTCATGTCCGCCCTACACCCGCCGCCCCGAGCCGAGCAGCGCGGTGTACGGCAGCACCAACCGCCCCTGCCCGTCGGCGAATTCGGCCGCGAGACGGTCGTACTCCCGCCTGATCCTTACGACGGTCCCGGGGCTCTGCGAGGTGACGATCAGCCCGACGGTGCCGATGCCCGCGGCGGCCCCGCTCCACCACTCCTCGGCGGTGGGGCGGTGCTCCCAGACCACCTCCGCGCACCGGGCGTCCGCGAGGCCGGCCTCCGCGAGCAGCGCCGCGAACCCCTCCGTCGTACGGCCGAAGTCCTCGTCGGGGTCGAGGCGGGGCAGGTGGTCCGGCGGGACCGCTCCCGCGGCCTCGCAGGCCCTCCCGAGCAGCTCCATCCCGCTCTGGCGGCCACCGGCCCACACCGTCAGGGCCACCGTGCCGCCCGGACGCAGCACCCTGCGCAGCTCCGCCAGGGCGGTACGGGGGCGGCCGACGTGGTTGAGGACGAAGTTGCCGACCACGGCGTCGAACTCGGCGTCCGCGTAAGGGAGTTCGGGCAGTACGCCGATCCGTGCGTCGACCCCGGCCGTCCGGGCCGCAGCGACCATCCCGGCGTCGGCGTCCACCGCGCTCACCCGCGCCCCGCGTGCCAGCGCGGCCAGGGCCGCCGTACCGGTGCCGGTGCCGACATCCAGGACCCGTGTGCCCGCCGCGATCCCGGCCGCGTCCAGCAGCGCCCGCACCGGATGCGCGCACAGCCGGGCGAAGCTGCCCGCGTACGCCTCGCTCCGCCCCGACCACATCGTCCGCTCGGCCGCGTCGAAGGCCTCGGTCGCACTCGTACTCGTCATGACGCCAGCCTGCCCCGGGCATGATCGAGGGCACCCGGCGGGGTGCCCTCGACAGCGGCCGACGGGTGCCGGCCCGCGGGTGTCACATCGCCATGCCCGCCATCGCCCGACAGGTCTCCATACAGCGGCGACACGCCTGCGCGCACCGCATCATCTGGGGATCATCGGGCATGGCCATACACGCCTCGGCACACGTCTCGCACGCCTTGGCGCACATCGCGCACATCTCCGCCGACATGGGCGAGCGGCGCATCATCATGTCCGCGCACATGCGGGTCATGTCGGCGCAGTCCATGAGCGCGCGCATGATCTGCATCTGCGCCTGACCGCCCATCTGCATGCAGGAGCTCATGGTCTCCTCGCAGACGCTGTGGCACTCCATGCAGGCAGCCACGCAGTCCTGCATCTCCTTGCTCATCGCGGACATGCTCTCGGCCTGGGTCATGGCTCCTCCTGGTGGCGCGGGAGCCCGGGGCGGGCCCCGTTCCCTTCCGTCCTACGCCCCTGCCGGGCGGGGCGCCATCGGACGGACACACCAATCCACCCCGAAACGCCCCACCCGCGACACGACAAAAGCCCCCGGAACACCTCCGGGGGCTCAGCCGTCGCCGCAACGGGCCGTCGGCTACGGCAGGTTGCGCGCCATGACGATCCGCTGGACCTGGTTGGTTCCTTCGTAGATCTGCGTGATCTTCGCGTCGCGCATCATCCGCTCCACCGGGTAGTCCCGCGTGTACCCGTATCCGCCCAGCAGCTGGACCGCGTCCGTGGTGACCTCCATGGCCACGTCGGAGGCGAAGCACTTGGCCGCGGCGCCCTGGAAGGTGAGGTTCTTGTCGCCGCGTTCCGAGGCGGCCGCGGCCTGGTAGGTCAGGGCGCGGGCGGCCTCGATCTTCATGGCCATGTCGGCGAGCATGAACTGGATGCCCTGGAAGTCGGCGATGGCCTTGCCGAACTGCTTGCGCTCCTGGACGTATCCCTTGGCGTAGTCCAGGGCGCCCTGGGCGACGCCGAGGGCCTGGGCGGCGATGGTGATGCGGGTGTGGTCCAGGGTCTTCATCGCGGTCGCGAAGCCGGTGCCCTCCTCGCCGATCATGCGGTCGGCCGGGATGCGGACGTTGTCCAGGTACACCTCGCGCGTGGGCGAGCCCTTGATGCCGAGCTTCTTCTCGGGGGCGCCGAAGGAGACGCCCTCGTCGGACTTCTCGACGACGAACGCCGAGATGCCCTTGGAGCGCTTGGTGGGGTCGGTGACGGCCATCACGGTGTAGTACTCGGACTCGCCCGCGTTGGTGATCCAGCGCTTGACGCCGTTGAGGATCCAGTGGTCGCCGTCGCGCACGGCCTTGGTCTTCATGCCGGCCGCGTCGGAGCCGGCGTCGGGCTCGGAGAGGGCGTAGGAGAACATCGCGTCGCCCTTGGCGAGCGGGGTCATGTACTTCTTCTTCAGGTCCTCGGAGCCGGAGAGGATCACCGGGAGCGAGCCCAGCTTGTTCACGGCGGGGATCAGGGAGGAGCTCACGCAGACACGGGCGACCTCCTCGATCACGATGACCGTGGCCAGCGCGTCGGCGCCGGCGCCGCCGTACTCCTCGGGGACGTGCACGGCGTGCAGGTCGTTCGCGACCAGCGCTTCCAGGGCCTCGCGCGGGAAGCGGGCCTCCTCGTCGACTGCGGCGGCGTGGGGCGCGATCTTCGCCTCCGCCAGCGAGCGGATGGCGTCCCGGAGCATGTCGTGCTCCTCGGACGGGCGGTACAGGTCGAAGTCAGCCGATCCGGCCAAGGTCTCTCACGCTCCAAGGACGCTGCGATGCCTGTGCTAATTACCGTTAAGTAACTCAATTTTATGGGTCCGCTCACGGGAGTGATACGTGAGCTTGGCGACAGGCGGGAACGACAGGGGGAAAACTGCCCGTCGCACGCCCCGACTATGCTCGGGCACCGCACGACCGCAGACCCGTCTGGAGACCCCATGAGCCTCAAGATCACCGTGATCGGCACCGGCTACCTCGGCGCGACACACGCCGCGGCCATGGCCGAACTCGGGTTCGAGGTGCTGGGGCTCGACGTGGTGCCCGAGAAGATCGAGATGCTCCAGCGGGGCGAGGTCCCGATGTTCGAGCCCGGTCTGGAGGACCTGCTGCGCAAGCATGTCGCCGGGATCGAGGGTTCCACCGGCCGACTCCGCTTCACGATGGACTTCGCCGAGGCCGGCGCTTTCGGTGACGTGCACTTCGTCTGTGTGAACACGCCTCAGCGGCACGGCGAGTACGCCTGCGACATGTCGTACGTCGACTCCGCGATCGCCTCCCTCGCCCCGCACCTGACCCGCCCGGCCCTGGTCGTCGGCAAGTCGACGGTGCCGGTCGGTTCCGCGGACCGCCTCGCCCGCTACCTGGCCGACCACTCCCCCGCGGGCGCGGACGCCGAGCTGGCCTGGAACCCGGAGTTCCTGCGCGAGGGGTTCGCGGTGAACGACACGCTGCATCCGGACCGGATCGTGGTCGGTGTGCGCAGTGAGCGTGCGGAGAAGGTGCTGCGCGAGGTGTACGCGACGCCGCTCGCCGAGAGCACGCCGTTCGTGGTGACCGACTTCCCGACCGCCGAGCTGGTGAAGACCTCCGCGAACTCCTTCCTCGCCACGAAGATCTCCTTCATCAACGCGATGGCGGAGATGTGCGAGGCCGCCGGCGGCGATGTCGCGAGGCTCGCGGAGGCGATCGGGTACGACGACCGGATCGGCAGCAAGTTCCTGCGGGCCGGGATCGGCTTCGGCGGCGGTTGCCTGCCGAAGGACATCCGCGCCTTCATGGCCCGTGCGGGTGAGCTCGGTGCCGACCAGGCGCTGACCTTCCTGCGCGAGATCGACTCGATCAACATGCGTCAGCGCGGGCAGATGGTGGAGCTGGCCCGGCAGATACTGGGTGGCGGGCCGTTCCTCGGCAAGCGGGTCGCGGTGCTCGGCGCCACCTTCAAGCCCGACTCGGACGACGTGCGCGACTCCCCCGCGCTGAACGTCGCCGGGCAGATCCACCTCCAGGGCGGCCAGGTCACGGTCTACGACCCGAAGGGCATGGCCAACGCCCGCCGCCTCTTCCCGACGCTCGGCTACGCCGACACGGCCATCGACGCGGTGCGGGGCGCCGACGTCGTCCTCCACCTCACGGAGTGGCGCGAGTTCCGCGAACTGGACCCGGCGGCCCTCGGCGAGGTAACGGCCGCGAAGACCATCCTGGACGGCCGCAACGCCCTGGACCCCGCGCTGTGGCGCAAGGCGGGGTGGACCTACCGGGCGATGGGGCGGCCTGCGGCCTGAGTACGGGGCGGTGCGCCGGCCGACGGCCTGTGTACGCCGTGATGGACCGCCGGTTCCTAGCAAGGGCTGCGCCCGATGAATCAACGGCCCTGGAGGCGCCGGGAATTGGGCCGTGTGCGGCACGGGCGGGGGCGTGGAGGGCTTGCGGTGGGGTTCCGGGAGCTCGTGACCGACCTCCTCCCGGTGGGGCCTCACCCGGCCGTCCACGCCTTCGGCATACCCGGTCTGACCTGGTGTTTTTCTGGAATTCGCCTAGGCTGACGAGGTCCGTCCGACGGCATCACGGGAGACCTCATGGGCGAGGAAGTCGGCGAGTACGACGCCAGCCAGATCACGGTCCTGGAGGGGCGGCACGCCATCCGGAAACGGCCGGGGATGTACGTCGGGTCCACGGGTGAACGCGGTCTGCGCCACATGGTGTTCTACGTGGCCGACAGAGCGTTGAACGAGGTCCTCCTCGGCTCCGCCACCCGCGTCGACATCACGTTCCTGGCCGACGGCGGGGTCCGGGTCGCCGACGACGGACCGGGCGTCCCTGTGGAAGCCGCCGGGCACACCGGGGGCCCTGGCCTGGAGACCCTACTGACGCACCCCCTCACCGGGCCGGACACCGGTGGGCGGCACACCCTGATTTCGGGGGCCTTCAGCCTCGGCCCCTGCGTCACCAACGCCCTGTCGAGCCGGCTGACGGCCGAGGTGCGGCGGGAGGGGACGCGCTGGGTCCAGGAGTACGCCCGCGGGGCCGCGCTCGCCCCGCCCACCGCCACGGGCCCGGCGAACGGCAGCGGGACCACGCTCACCTTCCGGCCCGACGCCGGCATCTTCAGGACGACGGAGTTCGTGTTCGGCGTCTTCGAGGAGCGCTTCAGGGAACTGGCCTTCCTGAACGGGGACTTGGACGTCTCCCTGACCGATGAGCGCCCTGCGGGCGAGCCCCGTTCGGTGCGGTTCCGGTTTCCGGACGGGGTACGGGAGTTCGTCGCGTTCCTGGACGCGGAGGCGGGAGCGGCCGTCCATCCGGAGGTCATCGCCTTCGAGCGGGAGACCCCGGCGGCGACGGTGGACGTGGCCCTGCGCTGGTCCGCCTCGCGCGAGGAGCGGGTCCGGGGTTTCGCAAACAGCTGGCCCACCTCCGAGGGCGGCACCCACACGCTGGGCTTCCGGGACGGGCTGGCGGCCGCGGTCAACGCGTACGCGCGCGAGCGGAGGCTGTTGGCGGCCGCGGACCCCGATCTGAGCCCGGAGCGGATCGGTGAGGGCCTGACGGCGGTCGTGTCGGTGAAGCTGGACCAGCCCGAGTTCCTCGGTTCAACGCGCGGCAGGCTGGGGAACCCCGTGGCGCTGCTGTGTGTCGCGGAGACCGTACGGGAACACCTCGGCCGGTGGTTCGCGGAGCGGCCGGAGCAGGCCCGTGCCGTCGTCGGCCGGTTCCTCTGAGGCGCCCGCCGGACCCCGCGCGTCGGCATATGCCGCCTTCCCCGGAATCATCAACACGAGTTCGATTTGCATTCGAGTACGGTGGCGAATTGACCGTTCTCACAGACCATGACCCCGCAAAGGAGAGGTAGGCAACGATCGGTTAACCAACGCGTAGTCAAGCGGAATCCGCCCTCCACTCCACTGTTCGTCATTCGCCGGATTCTTCCGTCGGATTGACCTGAGCATGTCAGGAGTGGAGTCATGCCCTTGTTCCGCAGGGCGGTTTGGCCGCGTGACCATCGTGACGAACTGGTCGCCGGGGCGCTCGTCGGCGCGGTGGTGATCGTGCTGGGGTACGCGTCGGGAATCGGCGCCCCCGGGGCGGCCGAGGCCGCGGTCCCCCCGGCCGTGGCGCCCACGACCACCGCGCCGGCGACCGTGCCGGCCTCCGCCCCGGAAGCGGGCCAAGTCCCGGTGGGCTCCGGTGAGTTGCCGGCCTACGGCGGGGGCTACGCGGACCTCGGAAACGGAGGCGGAGGCCTCATGCCCGGCACCGTCCCCGTCGACCAGGCGGGCGGCCCCACCGAGGGCCCCGGCGGAGGGCACGACCACGGCGGCTCCGGGCACGAGAGCCCGCCGCCCGCGGCCACCCCCACCTCTACCCCTACGCCCACGCCCACCCCGACGGACACCTGCGAGGACGGCGAGGTCACCCTCGTGCAGCCCCTGCTCGTCGGCCTCACCGAGCCCGTGCTCGGCCTCCTGGGCACCGCCAGCGCCTCGCCCTCGCCCACGCCCTCCCCCTGCGTCGGCCTCGCCCCCGTCTCCAGCCTCCTCGGGGGCGTCCTCGCCACCTCCCCGCAGCCGGAGGCGACCCCGTGAGGCGACTGCTCCTCCTCGCCGCCCTCCTGCTGTGCGCCCTGCTCGGCACCGCCCAACCCGCGTCCGCCCACACCGAGTTGGTGACCTCCTCCCCCAAGGACGGAGCCACCCCGGCGACGATCCCCGCCCACCTCACCCTCACGTTCGACGAGGCCGTCGACCTCGCCGACGTGCGGGTGCTCACCGTGGACGGAGACCGCTTGCCGGTGTCCCGGACCGCACACCGCAACGTCGTGCGGGTCGCGCTCGGCGGCCCCGCGGACGGGAGGTTCGCACTGGTGTGGTCCGTCGTGGACGAGGAGGACGGGCACGCCTCCTCGGGCCGGATCGCCTTCGCCGTCGCCGCGAAGGCCACCCCGACCGGCGGCGACGAGGTCTCCGCTCCCGCGCCGTCCCCCTCGGTGCGCAAGGGCCTCGTCGCCGTCCGCTGGGCCGGCTATCTCGCGCTGGCCCTGTTCGTCGGCGGGCTCGCGTTCGTCGCGCTGCTGTGGCCGGGCGGGGCGTACGAACCGCGGGCCCGGGCCCTGCTCGGACTCGCCTGGACGGTCGGTCTCCTCGCCACGGTGGCGACGGCCGGGCTCCAGGGCGCGTACGCCTCCCTCGGCGGCCTGCGCGACGCGCTCCGCCCCGCGACCTACGCCGACGTCCTCGCCACCCGGCCCGGCGTCGTGCTCGCCGCGCGCGGACTGATGTGGGTGCTCGCGGCCGTGGTGCTCGCCGCACTGCTCCAGGGTGCCGCGCGCTCGCCGGGCTGGCGGGTGGGCGCGCTCGCGGTGACGTTCGGGCTGCTGCGCACCACCGGTATGACGGGCCACAACTCCGAGGGCAGTGAGCCCACTTGGGGCGCCGTCGCCGACTTCGTGCACCTGCTCGGGGCCGCGCTGTGGATCGGCGGGCTCGCCATGCTCGCGCTGGCGGTGCTGCCGCGCCGGCGGCCCGGGGAGCTGGCCGAGGTGGTGCCGGGTTACGCGCGGCTCGCGGCGCTGAGCGTCACCGGCATCGTCGGCGCCGGGCTGGTGCTCGCCTGGCAGGTGGTGGGGTCGTACGACGCCCTGCTGCACACCTCGTACGGGCAGCTGCTGCTCGTCAAGACGGCCGTCCTCGGGGGCGTCCTGGTCGCCGCGTACGCGAGCCGCCAGTGGGTGCGCACCCGTCTCGATCTCGCCGTGCTGCTGCGCGGCGACGCCGCCACCGTGCGGCCCTTCGGTTACTCGGTCGCGGCCGAGACGGGGCTGGTCCTCGTCGTGCTCGCCGTGACGAGTCTGCTGGTCACGGCCGATCCCGGCCGTTGAACTCCATGGGAACAACTCCCTGGAAAGCAAAAGGAGTTGAAGTGAAAAGAAGCGATGAGACCGGCGAACGGCCGCGTACTCGGACGGCCGGCAACCGGTCCTTGCTGGTCGCGGGGCTCGGTGCCGCGCTCGCGGCGGTGCTGAGTCTCGGGCTGCTGAGCGCGGCCACGGGTTCCACGACGGCCTCGCAGCAGGCCGCGGGCGCGGCTCAGGCGCCCGCTGCCGCCGCGGCCGACATGACGGCCGCCGCCGCCCCCGACCACCAGGTCGACATCACGGGGTACAAGTTCGGCGACGGCAAGCAGCTGGTCGTCGAGGTCGGGCAGACCGTCCGGTGGACCAACCACGACAGCGCGCCGCACACCGTGACCACGACGAAGGCCCCGGTGGCCTTCGACTCGGGGACCCTGAAGCAGGGCCAGTCGTGGTCGTACACCTTCACCAAGGTGGGGACGTACGAGTACTACTGCGCGGTGCACCCGGACATGGTGTCCTCCGTGAAGGTCGTGGCGGCCTCCGGCGGTGGCGGTACGACGCCCAAGCCGACCCCTACGCCCACGCAAGCCCCCACGGGCACGCCCACGGCCACTCCGACGGCCACCCCCACCCCGACCCCGACCGGCATGCCGACGGCGCACCCGACGGCCACCCCCACGGCCACGCCGACCGGCGGCACCGGTGGCGGCTCCGGTGAGCAGTGCGCCAGCATCCGCAACGAGCTCCTGCCGATCCTCCAGCACCTCTACGCGGCCCACCTGGAGGAGTCGCCCGGTCAGCAGGTGCAGGACGCGCTGGCGCTCGACTCGTACCTCAAGATGCACACGGTGTGGATCGAGTCCATCCTCAAGCCCGCCGTCAGCGACGGGGGTTCGGTGGCCGACGACACCCTCACCGTGCTGCTTCAGCACATCTACTCGGCGCACCTGGAGGAGTCGCTCGGGCAGCAGGTCACCGACCTGCTCGACGTCGACAGCTACGTGAAGATGCACACCGTCTGGGCCGGGCACATGCTCACGCCCACCACGGACTTCCTCACCGCGAGCTGCTGACGCATGGGTGAACGCCGCTCCGGCCGAGGCTCAGTCGGCCGGAGCGGCGTTCGCGGTCCATTCTCCACACGCCCACCACATTTCGGGAACCGCTTTCCAAGGAGTTGGGGATGACAACCGTCACTCTGCCCACCGTGCCACCACCCCGCCGTCTCACCGTGTCCCCCGGCCGCTCGCTCGCCGAACTCACCGCCTGGTACGGCCCCTTGCCCGTGCGGCGACGGCGGATACCCCTCGCGGCAGCGGGCCTGACCCTGCCCGCGGACGCCGGACAGCCCGCCTTCCGCTTCGAGTTCGACGACCGCGAGCTGCGGGCCGTCCTCAGCTCCGAGCGGGTCGAGGACCTGCCAGGCGACCGCCTCCAGCTCACCGCCGACCTCGATGTCGACGGCACGCCCTTCCCCGTCCTGCTGCGGCTGCGGGTGGTCGACCGCGCCGAGGACCGGCTGCTCGTCGTGGGCACGGCCCGGCTGCCGTACCGGCTGCTGCGCCGGGCCACCGGGTTCCGGCTGCCGTGGCGTCTTCCGGCCACGCGGCTCAGGCTGCTGGTCGCGGCGGATTTCGCGTGAGGGCCCTGCTGCGGGCCGCGGCCGCGGTCGCCCTCCTCACGGTCTGGCTGCTCCCGGCGGACCGGGCGTCGGCCGCGTCCTACTCCGTCGCCATGAAGGGCTACGCCTTCTCGCCCGCCTCGCTGAGCGTGCCCGTCGGCTCCACGGTCACCTGGACCAACTACGACACCGCCCCGCACGACGTGAAGACCACCTCGGGCCCGCTCTCGATCCACTCCCCCATGCTCGACAAGGGCGAGAGCTGGAGCTTCACGTTCACCACGGCCGGTTCCTACGGCTATGTGTGCACGGTCCATCCGGACATGACGGCCGGGATCACGGTGCGGGCGGCGGCGGCCCCGGCTCCGGCACCGGCTCCGGTGAGGACGTCGGCGGCAGCGCGCGAGCACGTGCACACGGCACCGGCCCGGACGCCCTCACGTACCGCACGCTCGGCACCGGCGATGACGATGCCGTCCCCGTCGCCGACACCGCCAGCGACGGCGCCCGCCGCGGCCGTACCGCAGACGGCGACGCAACCGGCCGCGACCCAGGCGACGGCTGCCACGGCGCGTCCGCTGGATCCCTTGCTGGTCCTGGCCGGCCTGGTAGCCGGGGTGGCGGTCCTGTGTCTCCTGCTGGTCGGTTCGAGGACGGCCCGGGCACGGCAGGAGGCGCCCTGACAGCGGGACTCACCCCCTGGCCCGGTACCGCCGCATCTTCGCCCGCGCCCCGCACACCTGCATCGAGCACCACCGCCCCCGCCCCGCCGGGCTGCGGTCGTAGTACGCCCAGTGGCAGTCCACGGCCTCGCAGGCCTTGAGCCGCCCCCACGTGCCCGCGACCAGGGCCCCGGCGACGGCGGCGGCGACCCGGGAGGCCAAGGGGCGGGCGTCGGCGGGCGTGAGCGTCGCCGCGCCGTCGGCCGGGGACACCGTCACCAGCAGGGGCGCCCCGGCCAGCAGCTCCCCCAGCGGCGTCACGGACCGGTGCGCCGGATGTCCCGCGTGCGCCAGCAGAGCGACTCGCAGCGACTCCCGCAGGTCACGGGCCCCGGCCACCTCGCCCTCGGCGATCCCGAACCGCGCCCGCCCCTCGGCCGTGTCCAGCGCGTCGGCCCCCGATTCCAGGTCGAGCGTGTTGACCAGGGACTGGACCAGGGCCAGGCCCCCGGGCGCGGGCGATCGCTCACTCATGGCTGCACGCTACCTACCTCGTGAATTCCCTTGCGACGTTACCTCCGATACGGGAGCATGCGGTAACCGTTACTGGTTACCCGGCTCTACAGGTAACCACGCTTCAAGGAGGAAGCCATGGCCATCGCCGAACTCGGAGTCGTCGTACTGGACTGTCCCGACCCCCGCGCGCTCGCCGGTTTCTACGCCGGTGTCCTCGGCGGCACCGTCGAGGGCGAGGGCGAGTGGGTGGACCTCAAGGTCCCCGGCGGGCAGTCGCTGGCCTTCCAGGCCGCCCCCGGATTCGTACCGCCGAAGTGGCCCGCCCCCGACGCCTCGCAGCAGTTCCACCTGGACCTGACCGTCCAGGACCTGGACGCGGCCGAGAAGGAGGTGCTGGCGCTCGGGGCCAGGCCGCTGGACGCCGAGGACCGCTCCCGGGGCTTCCGTGTGTACGCGGACCCGGCTGGGCACCCGTTCTGCCTCTGCGCCTGCTGAACGCCGTCCGACCAGGAGGAGCTCCCGTGCCTGTCGCCCGCTTCCGTTCCGTCGTGCTCGACTGCCCCGATCCCCGTGCGCTCGCCCGCTTCTACGCGGGCATCGTGGGCGGCACCCCGGAGGACGACGACCCCGACTGGGTCGTCCTGCGGGTCCCGGCCGGGCCCCGGCTGGCCTTCCAGAGCGCGCCGGGATTCACCCCGCCGGAGTGGCCGCGCGCCGACCGCAACTCCCAGCAGTTCCACCTCGACTTCGACGGCGGCAGCACCTGGGAGGAGATCGACGCGGCCGAGGCGAAGGCGCTGGAACTGGGCGCGCGGCTGCTGCACGCGGAGTCCGCCGAGGGCAAGGAGCAGGAGGACTTCCGGGTGTACGCGGATCCGGCGGGGCATCCGTTCTGCCTGTGCCGGATCGACCCGCTGTAGGCCCTGCTAGCCGTCCAGCTCGGCGATCTTCGCCGTGGACGGCTCCCGGCGCTGCTGTGCCGCCCGGGCGGTGAAGTCGGACTCGCGCAGCACCCGCTGGACGTTGCCCCAGGTCAGCAGTGCGAGGTCGGCCTCCTCCCAGCCGCGGCGCAGCAGCTCGGCGACGAGGTGCGGGTAGCAGGAGGCGTCGCCGAGCTCCTGCGGGTGCGCGGTCCCGGCGTCGTAGGTGCCGGACAGGCCCACGCACGCGGCGCCCGCGATGTCGCGGACCCGGTCGAGGTGGTCGGCGACGTCCCGGACCGTCGGGCCGGTCTGCTCGGCGGTCAGCGGCACCATGCACAGTCCCTTGGCGGCGCCCACCTCGGCGAGCAGCTCGTCGGGGAGGTTGGCGGGGTGGGGGCGCAGGGCGCGGGCGGCGGAGCGGGTGAACAGCACGGGCGCCTTGGAGACCGCGAGGACGCGCCGGATGGTGGCCTCGGAGGCGCCGGAGAGGTCGGCGAGGACGCCGAGCCGGTTCATCTCGCGCAGCACCTCCTCGCCGAACCGGGTCAGCCCCGCCCCGCTCGCCCAGGACACCCCGGACAGGGTCAGGGCGCGCAGGCCGAGGGCGTGCAGGGAGCGCAGGATGCCGAGCGAGTCGCCGATCGCGGCGGCACCGGCCGGGCCGAGCAGGACGGCGGCGCGGCCGCAGTGGTGGGCGTCGGTGGTCTGTCCCGCCGTACGGGCCAGGCGCAGGCCCTCGGGGTGGTTCCGTACGACCGTCTTGACCAGGTCGAGCTGCTCCAGCGTGGCGCCCACCGCCCGGTCCCCGTCGAGCCCCTCGGGCAGGTGCAGCGACCACAGCAGAGCGCCCACGTGCCCCTCCCTGAGCCGCGGCACGTCCGTGTCCACGGCGCTCTCGCCGAGTTCCAGGTCGAACCAGGGCAGGTGCCGCAGGGCCCAGGGCAGTCCGCTGTAGCCGTCGGCGACGGGGTGCGCGGCGAGGATGGCGCGGGCACGCTCCAGGGGCTCGGTGTCCGGGTCGGAGACGGGGGTGTACAGCTCCGGCACGGCCCCGAAGAGCTGGGGCAGCTCTGCCACCTCGGCCGGGGGGTGCAGTTCGTCCTGGAGGTCTGCCATGACGGGCTCCGTACGTCGTGATCTTCCTGATCGCCGTACGGTCACCGTCGCACGGAGCGGTGCGGGCTTCCTGGTGGGCGGGGCGTTCGGGGGTACCGGCCGGACGGGCCGGGGCGGACGCGTCGGTACCGCTCGCGGAGCCGGTGGAGCGCGGCCGCGCTAGGCCTTCCTGGCTGCCTCGATCACCTCGTCCAGGGTGTCCCGGGAGCGGACGAGGTCGGCGATCGTGCGGTTGATGCGGTCGCGTTCCGCCGTGAGGTCGGCGACCAGGCGCGGGGTCGCGACGGCCGAGGGGCCGCCGTCGGTGTCCCGCATGCAGGGCAGGAGCTGGGCGATCCGGGGACTGTGCAGTCCGGCCGCGAACAGCTCCTGGATGCGGACGACCCGGTCGACCGCGGCCTCCGGGTAGTCGCGATGGCCGCCCGGGGTGCGGTCGGCCACCAGCAGGCCCTGTTCCTCGTAGTAGCGCAGCGACCGCTCGCTCACCTGGGTACGCCGGGCCAGTTCACCGATCCGCACGACGGGCACCCCTCAGGCTTGAATCTGACATCAATGTGAGGTTCTACGGTACGCCCATGACGCCGACAACGGACTTCCTGGCACCGGCCCGACTCGGCCGGCTCACCCTTCCCCACCACCTCGTCATGGCCCCCCTCACCCGCAACCGCGCGGCCGCCGACGGCACCCCGACCGACCTGATGACCGCCTATTACGCCCAGCGCGCCTCCGCCGGCCTGATCATCGGCGAGGCCGCGACGCCGAACGCGGTCGGGCAGACGTATCCGAACATCACCGCGATCCACACCGACCGGCACGTCGAGGGCTGGCGCAAGGTGACCGGGGCCGTGCGGTCGGCCGGCGGGCGGATGTTCCTCCAGCTCCAACACGGCGGCCGGGTGAGCCATCCGGCGACGACGGGCCTGACGCCGATCGCGCCCTCCCCCGTACCGCTGCCGGAGACGATCTTCACCCCGGGCGGGCACCGACCGGCCGTCGTGCCGCGGGAGATGACCCCCGACGACATCCGGGCCACCGTCGCCGACTTCGCCGCGGCCGCCCGCCGGGCCGTGGAGGCAGGCTTCGAGGGGGTCGAGGTGCACGCGGCCAACGGGCATCTGCTGCACCAGTTCCTGGCCGGGAACACCAACCGCAGGACGGACGCGTACGGCGGCTCCGCCGAGCGCCGGGTGCGGTTCGCGGCGGAGGTGACCGAGGCGGTGGCGGACGCGATCGGCGCGGACCGGGTGGGCGTACGCATCTCCCCGGCGAGCACCGTCAACGGCGTCCTGGAGGACGACACCGACGCCCTCTACCCGGCGCTCCTCGCCCGCCTGCGGGACGTGGACCCGGCGTACCTGCACGTCGTCCACGCCGACCCGGCGGCCCCGTGGTACCGCCGGATCCGCGCCGACTGGCCCGGCACCCTGATCGGCAACCCGGTCCTGCCCGGCCTCACCACCGAGGACGTCACCCGGGCCGCGCACGGCATGCTGGCCGCCGGCGCCGACCTGGTCGCCCTCGGCCGGCCGTTCCTCGCCAATCCGGACCTGGTGACCCGGCTGCGGCTGGGCGCACCGCTCAACCCGGTGCGGGACCGCTACCTGATGTACGTGGGCGGGGCGGACGGCTACACCGACTACCCCGCCCTGGACGGTCAGCCGTCGAGCCCGGCGAGGGTCGCGTTCGACGGACCCCGCGTGGCCTGAAGGTCGCGTGCCACGTCCTCCGCCGCGCCCAGCACCCGTACCGCGTTCTGCCAGGTCAGCTTGGCGAGGTCGGTGCGGGACCAGCCGCGGTCGAGGAGTTCCGCGATCAGGTTGGGGTAGCCGGAGACGTCGTCGAGGCCGTCCGGGGTGAAGGCGGTGCCGTCGTAGTCGCCGCCGATGCCGATGTGGTCGACGCCCGCCACCTCGCGCATGTGGTCGAGGTGGTCGGCGACCGTCGCGGCCGTGGCGACCGGGCGCGGGTTGCGGTCCTCGAAGGCGCGGTGCACCTTCATCGCCTCCGGGGTGGTGGCGAGGTGGTGGAAGCCGTGCTCGCGCATGTTCTCGTCGGCGGCGGCCGTCCAGTCGACCGCGGCCTGGAGGACGAACTTCGGGACGAAGGTCACCATGGCCATCCCGCCGTTGGCCGGCAGGCGTTCCAGGACGTCGTCCGGGACGTTGCGCGGGTGATCGCACACCGCTCGCGCGGAGGAGTGGGAGAAGATCACCGGCGCGCTCGTCGCGTCCAGCGCGTCCCGCATGGTCGTCGCCGCCACGTGCGAGAGGTCCACGAGCATGCCCTCGCGGTTCATCTCCCGCACCACCGCCCGGCCGAAGGCCGACAGACCCCCGACGCCGGGTGCGTCGGTCGCCGAGTCCGCCCAGTCCACGTTGTCGTTGTGGGTGAGGGTCATGTAGCGCACGCCGAGGGCGTACAACGCGCGTAGCGTCGCGAGGGAGTTGGCGATGGAGTGGCCGCCTTCGGCGCCCATCAGGGAGGCGATACGGCCCTCCCCGCGCGCCGCCTCCATGTCCGCGGCGGTGAGCGCGGGCCGCAGCGTCCCGGCGTACCGCGCCTGGAGCTGCCGTACGCAGTCGATCTGCTCCAGGGTCGCGGGCACCGCGTCGGGCAGGTCCGAG
Organism: Streptomyces sp. LS-MS-L19; assembly: GCF_058382285.1. Taxonomy (NCBI): domain Bacteria; kingdom Bacillati; phylum Actinomycetota; class Actinomycetes; order Kitasatosporales; family Streptomycetaceae; genus Streptomyces; species Streptomyces sp. LS-MS-L19. The sequence goes on from NZ_JBYCLL010000001.1 coordinate 3,985,593, forward strand.
CGGACGTACACCGACCAGTACTGCGCGCCGACGCCGCCGGCCCTGAGGCGGGCCAGGTCGGTGTGCAGGTGGGCCGACTGGTCGGTGGCGATGTCCCGGGCGTCGAGGTCGTAGCGGACCTGTTCGCGCAGGGCCCAGGGCAGGTCGTTGTGGCCGTCGACGACCGGGAACTCGCGCAGGAGTTCACGGGCCGTCGCCAGCGCGTCCGCGGCGGTCACTTGCCGAAGCCGAAGCCGTTGGAGCCCTCGACCTTGGACCTCAGGCGCTTGCCCTTCTCGGTGGCCTGGTCGTTGAGCTCCTGCTGGAACTCCCGCATCCGGCCGAGGAGTTCCTCGTCGTGGGCGGCGAGGATACGGGCCGCGAGGAGCCCGGCGTTGCGGGCACCGGCGACGGAGACGGTGGCGACCGGGACGCCGGCCGGCATCTGCACGATGGAGAGCAGCGAGTCCATGCCGTCGAGGTACTTCAGCGGGACCGGGACGCCGATGACGGGCAGCGGGGTGACGGAGGCGAGCATGCCGGGCAGGTGGGCCGCGCCGCCCGCGCCCGCGATGATCACCTTCAGGCCCCGCTCGGCCGCCTGCTCGCCGTACGCGATCATCTCGCGCGGCATGCGGTGCGCGGAGACGACGTCGACCTCGTACTCGATCTCGAACTCGTCGAGGGCCTGGGCGGCGGCCTCCATGACGGGCCAGTCGGAGTCCGACCCCATGACGATGCCTACAACGGGGCTCATTCGGTGATCGTGCCTCTCAGGTAGCCGGCAGCGTGACGTGCGCGTTCGAGAACGTCGTCCAGGTCGTCGCCGTAGGTGTTGACGTGGCCGACCTTGCGGCCGGGCTTCACGTCCTTGCCGTACATGTGGATCTTCAGCTGGGGGTCGCGGGCCATGCAGTGCAGGTACGCGGAGTACATGTCGGGGAAGTCGCCGCCGAGGACGTTGACCATCACGGTCCACTTCGCGCGGGGGCGCGGGTCGCCGAGCGGGAGGTCCAGGACGGCGCGGACGTGGTTGGCGAACTGGCTGGTGATCGCGCCGTCCATGGACCAGTGACCCGAGTTGTGCGGGCGCATCGCGAGTTCGTTGACGAGGATGCGGCCGTCGCGGGTCTGGAACAGCTCGACGGCGAGGTGGCCGACGACGTCCAGTTCCTTGGCGATGTTCAGCGCCATCTCCTCGGCCTTGAGCGCGAGGGTCCCGTCCAGGTCGGGCGCGGGGGCGATCACGGTGTCGCACACGCCGTCGACCTGCTGGGACTCGACGACCGGGTAGGCGACGGCCTGGCCGTGCGGCGACCGTACGACGTTGGCGGCGAGCTCGCGGACGTAGTCGACCTTCTCCTCGGCGAGGACGGGGACACCGGCCCGGAAGGGGTCGGCGGCCTCCTCGACCGAGTCCACGACCCACACGCCCTTGCCGTCGTAGCCGCCGCGGACGGTCTTGAGGACGACGGGGAAGCCGTCGCCCTCCGCGCCTTCGGGGAGCCCTTCCGCCGCGAAGGCCGCCACGTCCTGGGGATCGCTGACGATCCGGTGCCGTGGGCACGGCACGCCGATCGCGTCGAGCCGCGCCCGCATCACGCCCTTGTCCTGGGCGTGCACGAGCGCGTCGGGGCCGGGGCGCACGGGGATGCCGTCCGCCTCCAGGGCTCTGAGGTGTTCGCTGGGTACGTGTTCGTGATCGAAGGTGATCACGTCGCAGCCCTTCGCGAACTCTCGGAGCGTGTCGAGGTCGCGATAGTCGCCGATGACGACATCGCTCACCACCTGCGCCGCGGAATCCTGAGGGGTGTCACTGAGGAGCTTGAACCTGATGCCGAGCGGGATGCCTGCCTCGTGTGTCATACGAGCGAGCTGGCCTCCGCCGACCATGCCGACTACCGGGAACGTCACGACCCCAGGGTATCGGTCGCGCCACGGCGGCTTGATTCCGCGCCTCTTACCGGTCCTCTTACCAGCTTGTTTCCCGGTGTGTGAGTTCATCCACAGGCAACGGGTAGAGGGGATGGTTAGCATGGCTGAGTTGACGAATTCACTCGACTGACCGACCCGACTGGGGGACTGTACAACCATGGGACATGGTTCCTCAGGGCTGCGAAGGATCGTGCGCGAGGTCGCCAAATTCGGTGCGGTCGGCGGCGCGGGTCTCCTCGTCAACCTCCTGGTCTTCAACCTCGTCCGGCATCTCACCGACCTTCCGGTGGTCCGCGCGAGTGTCGTCGCCACGGTCGTGGCCATCGTCTTCAACTACATCGGGTTCCGGTACTTCACCTACCGTGACCGCGACAAGAGCGGCCGCACCAAGGAACTGACCCTGTTCCTGCTGTTCAGCGCGGTCGGTCTGGTCATCGAGAACGGCATCCTGTACGCCGCGACCTACGGCTTCGGCTGGGACAGCCCGCTCCAGAGCAACATCTTCAAGTTCCTCGGCATCGGCATCGCGACCCTGTTCCGCTTCTGGTCCTACCGCAGCTGGGTCTTCAAGACCCTGCCGGCCCGCGAGGCCGTGGCCAGCGCGGAATCCTTCCTGGAGGAGGCGGAGCAGGCGGCGGCCAGGAAACTCCGCCCGCGCCAGCGAGCGCTCTGACGGGGGTTTTCAGGGGCGCACGGGGTCGCGGGAGTTTCAGGGGCGCGGGGAACCGCGCGAGGCGCCCGCCCCCACCGGACCCGCACCCGAAGACCCGCCGCCGCTCATCTCACCATCGGCTCGTCGTCGTCCACCAGGGACGACTTCAGCGGCGTCCGGGACAGGAACAGCCCGAACACCGGCGGCTGGGCCTGGAGCATCTCGAGTCGGCCCCCGTCCGCCTCCGCGAGGTCCCGGGCCACCGCGAGCCCGATGCCCGTGGAGTTGCGGCCGCTGATCGTGCGCTCGAAGATGCGGGCGCCGAGGTCCGCGGGGACGCCGGGGCCCTCGTCGGTGACCTCGATGACGGCCTGGTTGCCGGTGACGCGGGTGCGCAGCGCGACCGTGCCGCCGCCGTGCATGAGGGAGTTCTCGATCAGCGCGGCCAGGACCTGGGCGACCGCGCCCGGGGTGCCGACCGCCGTGAGGTGCCGTTTGCCCGAGCTGACGATCGCGCGGCCCGCGCTGCGGTACGCCGGCCGCCACTCCGCGAGCTGCTGCTGGATGACCTCGTCGAGGTCGAAGGTGACGGCGTTGCCGGCCCGGGGGTCCCGGGAGTTCGTCAGCAGCCGCTCCACCACGTCCGTCAGCCGCTCCACCTGCGTGAGCGCGACGTTCGCCTCCTCCTTCACCGTGTCCGGGTCGTCGGTGAGGGTGATCTCCTCCAGCCGCATCGACAGCGCGGTCAGCGGTGTACGGAGCTGGTGCGAGGCGTCGGCGGCCAGGCGCCGTTCCGCCGTGAGCATGCGCGCGATCCGCTCGGCGGAAGAGTCGAGCACGTCGGCGACCCGGTCCAGCTCGGGGACGCCGTAGCGCTTGTGCCGGGGGCGGGGGTCGCCGGAGCCGAGGCGTTCGGCGGTCTCGGCGAGGTCGGTGAGCGGCGAGGCCAGCTTGTTGGCCTGCCGGATCGCGAGGAGCACCGCGGCGATCACCGCGAGCAACGCCACCAGGCCGATGATCAGGAGCGTACGGCCGACCTCCCGGGTCACCGAGGAGCGCGGCTCCTGCACGGTGACCGTCTCGCCCTCCTCGCCCTTCTCCGTGGAGCTGATGACCTGACCGGACGGCTTGGTGCCGACCTCGATCGGGTCGTCACCGGGGATGCGGATCACGGCGTACCGTTCCTGCGCGACCTGGTCGCGCAGGATCTCCGCGCTCACGTCCTCCGCGGCGAACAGCCGGCTGTCCACGATCCCGGCCAGCCGGATCGCCTCGGAGTCGACCCGCTCCTGGGCACTGTTGCTGATGGTGCGGGTCTCGACGATGACGAGGGAGACGCCGAAGACGGCGATCACCACGAGCACCACGGCGAGCGTGGACTGGATCAGTCGACGGCGCATGACCTCTTACCTGCTAGACGGGACCCGGGGTTCAGCTCTTCTCGAACCGGAACCCGACACCACGCACGGTGGCGATGTACCGCGGGTTGGCCGCGTCGTCGCCCAGCTTCTTGCGCAGCCACGAGATGTGCATGTCCAGCGTCTTGGTCGAGGACCACCACGTGGTGTCCCAGACCTCGCGCATCAGCTGGTCCCGGGTCACCACCCGGCCGGCGTCCCGCACCAGGACCCGCAGCAGGTCGAACTCCTTTGCGGTGAGCTGGAGTTCCTCGTCGCCCATCCACGCCCGGTGCGACTCGACGTCGATCCGCACCCCGTGGGTGGCGGGCGGCTGGGCCGGCTCGGCCGCGCCGCGCCGCAGCAGCGCCCGGACCCGGGCCAGCAGCTCGGCGAGCCGGAAGGGCTTGGTGACGTAGTCGTCGGCGCCCGCGTCGAGACCGACGACGGTGTCCACCTCGTCGGCCCGTGCGGTCAGGATGAGGATCGGTACGGCGTGGCCCTCGGCACGCAGTCGGCGGGCCACCTCGAGGCCGTCCATGCCGGGCAGACCCAGGTCGAGGACGACCAGGTCGATACCGCCCTGCATTCCGGCGTCGAGTGCGGTGGGGCCGTCCTCACGCACCTCGACCTCGTACCCTTCCCGGCGCAGGGCGCGGGCCAGCGGCTCCGAAATGGACGCATCGTCCTCGGCGAGCAGTACACGGGTCATGAGCTGATGGTAGACCGCTCTTGACAGATGCTGGGGTGTGATCGCAACCCCGTGATTCTTACCTTTCACGATTCTGAGGCGAACCTGTGAGTGTGGGGTGCCAATCGTGTAGGGACCTTAGAAACCAGGTGTACGGTTCCATTGTCACCTGTGATTCAGCTCTCAAGTCCTTCCATTTCCGGCACTGTCCTGCCGTATGGTGACTCGAAGCCTGTCGCAACGTGGGGACCTTTGGCGCGCATCTGTCGCCAAAGGTCTCTTTTGTGTGCGGTAACCCCCACCAGCAAGGAACGACCATGGCGTCCAGCCTGACGAAGGACTCGGTGACACCGGGCACCCCCGGTTCCGACAAAGCCTTCTTCGGCCACCCCCGCGGACTGGCCACACTCTTCTTGACCGAGATGTGGGAGAGGTTCTCCTACTACGGCATGAAGGCCCTGCTCACCGTCTACCTGCTCTCCGGCGGCCCCGACGCCGGCAAGGGCAGCATGGGCGGCGGCCTCGCGATGGACGTGGCGACCACCACCGTGATCGTCTCCGTCTACTCGGCGATGGTCTACCTGCTCGCCATGCCCGGCGGCTGGCTCGGCGACCGCGTCTGGGGCCCCCGCAAGACGGTGGCCATCGCGGCCGTCACGATCATGGCCGGTCACATCACGCTGGCGCTGCCCGGCGGCCAGGCGCCGTTCTTCGCGGGCCTGGCGCTGGTCGCGGCCGGTTCCGGCCTCCTCAAGGCCAACATCTCCACGATGGTCGGCCACCTCTACGACGGCCCGGACGACCCGCGCCGCGACGGCGGCTTCACGATCTTCTACATGGGCATCAACGCCGGTGCCTTCTTCGCCCCGCTGGCCATCGGCACCGTCGGCCAGGAGGTCAGCTGGCACCTCGGCTTCGGCATGGCCGCGGTCGGCATGGCGGTCGGTCTGGCCGCGTTCCTGATCGGCACCCGCAGCCTGAGCCCGCAGAGCAGCGTCGTCCCCAAGCCGCTGGCGGCCGAGGAGCGCGCGGCCTGGCTGCGCAAGGGCCTGTTCTGGGTGATCGCCGCGACCGTGTTCTACGGCGTCGTCGGCTTCACCGGCCACTTCACGCTGAACTGGGCGATGATCCCGCTCACCGTCATCGGTCTGGTCGTCCCCGCGGGTGTGCTGCTGCGCATCAAGCGGGACAAGGAGCTGACGGCCGGCGAGCAGTCGAAGATGTCCGGCTACATCTGGTTCTTCGTCGCGGCCGCCGTGTTCTGGATGATCTACGACCAGGGCGCGTCCACCGTCCAGGCGTTCGGCTCGAACGACCAGAAGACCGCGGGCTCGCTGCTCGGCTTCGACTTCCCGACCTCCTGGTACCAGTCGCTGAACCCGCTGTTCATCATGGCGCTGGCCCCGGTCTTCGCCTGGCTGTGGGTGTGGCTGAACCGCAAGGGCAAGGAGCCCAGCACCATCGTGAAGTTCTCGATGGGCCTGGTCCTGATCGGTGTCTCGTTCTTCTTCTTCCTCATCCCGATCGCCATGGCGGCGAACGGCACCGCGGTCAGCCCGATGTGGCTGGTCGGCATCTACTTCATCCAGACCGTGGGTGAGCTGTGCCTGTCCCCGGTGGGTCTGTCGGTGACCACGAAGATGGCTCCCGCGAAGTACGCCTCGCAGATGATGGGTGTCTGGTTCCTCGCGGTGACCGCGGGCGACTCGATCACCAGCCTGCTGTCCAACCCGGCGATCGCCGGGGTCGATCTCAGCGGGACGGCGGCCGTGTTCGGTGAGGCGGCGCTCGCGGCTCTCGCCGGGTTGGCCGTGTGGATGTACCGGCGCAAGGTGAAGTCCCTCATGGGGGATGTTCGTTAGCGTTGGCGTGGAAAGACGGGGCCGTTGCGATCCAGGTGGATTGCGGCGGCCCCGTCGGTTTCACGTACCGTGCGCGGTTCCCCGCGCCCCTGAGGTGGGCTACCGTGCCCTCCTTCCAGGCATGAACGTGAACACCGCGCCGCCCAGCAGTACCGCCGTGCCCGCCACCAGGCCCAGTGCCTTCAGGGCCGCGTGGTCGTCGGCGCCCGTCGCCGCGAGGCCGCCGCTCGTCGAGGAGCCGCCGGTGCCCGAGGAGCCTGACGTGCCTGACGTGCCGCCCGAGGCGCCGCCCTCCTGTTCCTCCGTGGTGAGGGTGAGGGACGCCTCCGTCTTGTCCGGCTTGCAGGTGGTCGTCGTACCCAGGGCCTTGATCGTCAGGACACCTGGCGACAGCGTCGACTCCCCCGTCGCCCCCGGCTTGTACGTGCCCGTCATGTCGGGGATCTCGATCGGGTCGCCGGACTTGATGGGCGCGGAGTTGGTGGGCCCCTCGACATGGACCGAGCCGGTGTCGGCGCCGCCGAGGGTGACCTCCATGGAGGGCTTCACGGAGTCCGCGGGGATGTCGGCCGGGCTGTCCATCGGGGAGTTCTTGAACTGCACGGTGATGCCGTAACTGCCGCCGTCCTTCTTGGCGTTGATCTGGATCTCGGAGGTCGCCTTCTTCTCGCCGAGGGGTGACTGGCAGGTGTAGGGGATGGCGACCGCCTTGCCGGTGAAGTCGGTCTGGCCGTCGTCCGAGGACTCCGTGTCGCTGGGCGTGGGGCTGGGATCCGGGCTCCCGGTGTCGGTGGGCGTCGGGGTCGGGGTGCCGGTGTCCGTCGGGTCCGGGGTGGGCGTCGAGGTCCCGTCGCCCGCCGCCACGGTCAGCGTCGCCGCCGTCGGCACGGTCGCCGTCGGCGTGCACACCGTGTTCGTGCCCATCGCGTTCACCGTGTACGCGCCCGGTGTCAGCGTGAGCTCCCCGGCCGCCGTCAGCTTCAGGGTGCCCTTCATGTCGGACAGCACCATGTCGCCGCCCTTGGGGATGGCGGGGTTCTCGCGCGGCCCGGTCATCGCGATGTCGGCGCTCTGCGCACCGGCCGCCTTCAGCGTGCCGGTCGGCTGGACCGAGTTCGCGGGCAGGTCGATGATGTTCGGGTTCTTCGACGCGGCCTGGGTGAACTTCCACACCACGTCGATCTCGTCGCCGACCTTCGCCGTGGCCGGTGCGGTGATCTCGACCTTGGTGGTGCCCTCGACGGGGTCGAGTCCGATGCCCGCGGGCGGCACACAGCGGGTCGCGAACGACACCTCCGCGGCCTGGGCCGGCCCGGCGGCCAGGCCGAGCACCACGCCCGCCCCGACCAGCGCGAGGGCCGCTCCGGCCGCGCCCGCTCTTCTCGGCCCGCCGGCCGGTGGGACTCTCCTTCGCATGCTCACGTGGATCCCTCTCTGGTGGGAGTCGTGGGACTCGTCGGGCTGTCGTCGTGCGGTGCGGAGAGCCGACCACCGGCCGTGCCCGGATCGGCGTCCGGGGTGAACCACGGCAGGGTGGAAGCGGGGGGCGCCGCGTGCGCGGCCGTGGAGGGCTTGAACCCCGGCAGGCGCAGGGCGAGTTCGGGCAGACGCAGACCGCGGTGCCGGATCCCCCCGGCGGGCCGCGGCCGCAGCCGGTCCACGACGGCCATGCCGATGCGGAACAGCGCCGCCGGCACGACCAGGCAGACCAGGATCCAGAACAGCGTCACTCCCCAGGGCCGGCCCACGCCCCAGGGCTGTTCGGCGAGCACCTTGCCGCCGTACTTCAGGGACACGGTGTAGTCGCCGTGCGCGCCGCCCGAGAGCTCGACGGGCAGTTCGATCCGTGCCTTGCCGCCGGGCCTGATCGTGCCGCGCCACTGCTGTTCGTCCCACTGCGGGGCGAACACGCCGTGGGAGGTGCCGACTTGGAAGACGGGGTTCCTGACGTCGGAGGTGCCGACGTTGCCGACGGTGAAGACGAGGGTGCGGGCGGGGGGTGCCCCGAACCAGGTGAGCAGACCACTGGAGCCGTCCAGGCCGGTGTCGGTGAGGACGGACAGCCGCCCGCCGGAGGTGTCCGCGGGCAGCGGCTCCACGGCGTGCCCGGCCACCTGGAAGATCGCGTCGGCCTCGGCCTTGGCGCCGGTCACGGTGGCCACGTGCACCACGCAGGGGCAGGGCACCGGCGGCTCGGAGACGGGCAGTTTCCTGCTGAAGCCGCCCTTCGCGTCGGTGGTGACGGCCCGGCCGTCCGCGTTGGCACAGGAGTTGGTGCCCCCGGGCACACCGCGCGAGGGCACGGCCTGTCCGCAGATCAGGATCATCAGCAGCGTCCGCTCCCGCCAGCCGCTGCCGCTCACGGTGATCGAACCCCCGGTCCCCGCCTGGGACTTGGACAGCTTCACACTCGGCCGGTCGGCGGCGGCCGCGGTCCCGCTCCCGGTTCCGGCGAGGGGCGCGAGCAGCAGCGCGAGCACCGCCACGAGGACCGCGGCCCGAAGCTTCCGGTTCACGTCGTCGCTCCCGTCAACTCGGCTTCCCCGCGCGGGACTTCGGAGGGCGCGCGGTCGGTCGTACGACGCCTTCGATGCCGTACGACGAGGCAGGCGCCCCCGGCCGCCAGCGCCGCCGCGGTCCCCGCGACCCCGTTCCAGGGGACGAACCGTGCGGAGGCCCCGGCCGTGTCGTGGGCACCGCCGGCCGCGGTCACCGTGAGCCGGACGTCGACCGCGTCCAGGGCGGGCGGGTCCGGCCACGGCTCGGTGAGCTTCAGGCGTTCACCGGGCGGGAGCCGGACGGGCAGGGTGCGGGGGGCGCGGTCGAGGAGGGTGCCGAGGACGCCGTCGGCGCGCACGGCGACCCGCGGGGTGAGCGGGGTCGTACCGCGGTTGACGAGGTCGTAGGTGATGCGGTCGGCGTGGACCGAGACGTGCTCGACGGTCAGCGCGGTCAGTTCGGGCGCGGTCGAGCGGAGGTGGAGCGGGACGCTCCGGGTGCCGCCGGTGTCGTCCCGCGCGACGATCCGGGTGCTGCGGTCGCGGTCCGGGACGGTCACCGTGAAGGGGACGTCGGCGCGGGTGCGGGGCGGGACCCGGACGGAGGCGCGCGCGAAGGTGGCGCCGGACAGCCGCACGGTGACCGGCCGGCTGCCCCGGTTGGTCACGGACACCGTGTCCTGGACGGCCGTCCCGGGCGCGCCCTCGGCGTAGCAGGCGGGCCGGCCGCCCCCGGCGGGCGCGAGGGACCATCCGTCGGCGGCGCGGGCCGCGGGGGCGGGTCCCAGCAGGACCAGCAGGGGCAGGGAGAGGGCCAGGGGCAGGACCCGGGCGGCGGGCGACGGCATGGGCGGCTCCAGCGAGGGAGGGGCGGCGCGCGGCGCCTCGTCGGGAGGCGGTGGCCGGGGGCGATGCCCCCGGGGCGGCCGCGTGGCGGGGTCAGCGGGGTGCGCGGGCCGCCTGGTTGCGCCGGGTGAGCCACAACGCGCCCGCCGCGCCCGCGAGCAGCACGGTGCCGCCGAGCGTGCCGAGGGCGATCGCGGAGTCCTCGGGGCCGGTCTGCGGGAGGGCTGCGCCGGTGCCGCTGTCGCTCTGGGTGCCGCCGTCGGAGGAGCCGGTACCGCCGGTGGAGCCGGAGGCGGCGGTGACGTCCAGGGTGAGCGAGGCGCCGGGGCTGTTGGTCGGCGTGCAGGTGGTGGTCGTACCGAGCGCCTTGATGGTGAGGACGCCCGCGGTGAAGGTGACCTTGCCGGACTTCTTCGGGGTGTACGTCCCGGTCAGGTCGTTGATCTTGATGGGCGTGTTGGCGGGGACGACGGCCTGGTTGGCCGGGCCCGTCACGTTCAACGTGCCGCTGTCCGCGCCGCCGAGCCTGATGGTGGCGCTCGGGTTCATCGCGCCCTTGCCGAGGTCGACCGGGCTGGAGGAGACGCCCTTCTGCCAGGACATGGTGATCTTGTATCCGCCGCCGCTCTTGACGCCCTTGATGTCGATGGGCGAGACGGCGCTCTTGTCGCCGATCGGCGTCTTGCACTGGTAGTTGACGTTCACGACCTCGGCACGGGCAGCGGGGGCGGTCATCAGCACCGCCGAGCCGGCCAGAGCCGCGACGGACGCGAGCGCGGCGGTTCGTTTCGGGTACGACACGGTTCCGCTCCCCTTACTCGTTTCCTGACGGCACATCAGATCGGCCGTCAAGGTACGCCGGGCCACCGGAGGAAGGAAGAGAAAGGAAGTGTCGGAACTGTGGGGGACGGTATGGGGGGCGGGGAGAGGGGCCCGGGCGGGGTGGGTGCCGGGCGGGGTGGTGCCGGGCGGGTGAGAGCCCGGCTGCGGGAAGGCCGGGTGGGCCGAGCGGCCGAAAGCTGCGCGGCGACCGGGCCGGCAGGTCCGGTGAGGCGGTGACGGTGGCCCTGTGGTTCGTGTCGCGGCCGTCGGGGTGGGGTGAGCGTTGAGGACAGGTGAGCTGCGGCAGGCGCGACGGCACCGACCGCGCATGGGTCAGGCTGGTGCGGGGTCGGGGCACGCCGGGGTCAGGCCGGGGCGCCCAGCTCCGCCCAGACCGTCTTGCCGGCCTCGCCCGGGCTGCGTACGACTCCCCAGTCGAGGCAGAGGCGCTGCACGATGAACATCCCGTGGCCCCCGGGCCGTCCGGCCCGGTGCGGGGAGCGGGGGGCCGGCTGGCCCGCGCCCTTGTCGGAGACCTCGACCCGGATGACCTTGCGGTCGCAGGAGATCCACAACCGGTCCGGCCCCTCGGCGTGCAGGCACGCGTTGGTCACCAGCTCGGACACCACGAGCAGGACGTCCTCCGCGGCGGCCCGCTGGTCCGCCGTCGCGGCCGGCAGCCAGCCCCACGCGTACAACGCCTCCCGGGTGAAGTCGCGCGCGAGCGGAACGACGGCACTCGCACCGTCGAAGCTCAGCCGACGGATCTGCTGCCCTTCCGGCACCTCGGCGGAAGCGTCGGGCTCCGGGTCACGGTCGCCCGGCGGGTAGGGCCGGGTGGTGCTCATCAGCGCTTCACCTCACCGATTCACCGGTTCACGATTCAAAACGTCACTGCATGGTCGCTCACCGAACAGTCAGTACGGATGTCTCCTGCCCGAGCGGACCGGTGGAACACCCCTCTATTCGGGACGTATGTCCGGCACGCGCGGTGTGACACCCGATGAGTGCCGGTCGGCCGGGACGAACGGGTACGAGCGGGGGCCCACAGGCCACCACCCGGCGCGCGTCTCAGTCGTCGGTCTCGTCGGCCAGGGCCTCGTCCAGCGTGTCGTGCACGGCGAAGACCGCATCGGCCCCCGTGATCTCGAAGACCCGCGCCACGACCGGCAGCATGCCCGCAAGATGTACGCCACCCCCCGCCGCCTCGGCCTTCAGCCGTGCCCCCAGCAGCACATTCAGTCCGGTGGAGTCACAGAACTCCAGCCGTGTGCAGTCGACGACCAGCCGGCTCTTTCCCTTGGCGAGGCACTCCTCGAGTGGCTCACGCAACAAATCGGCCGTGTGGTGATCCAACTCACCTGCTGGAGTCACGACGGCACTGGAGCCCTCTTGCCGCACCTCAACCAGAAGCCGGCCAGACTGTGCGCTGCCGACCGTCCCGCGGTCCATGCCGTCTCTCTCTCCCGACGTCGTGGCTGCTGATGACGCCCTCGAACACTACGCCTTCTCCACACCCTCCGACACCCGAACAATCACCCACAAACGGACATAACCGCACAGAACACACTTGCGGTCGTGTCGGGAAACCGGGTAGGGCTAGTAGAGACACGAACTCGACACGGCCGGCTTTGGAGGCGCCGCACACCGCAGTGCACGAACTGGCTTCGGCAGCCATATGCCGAGAACGATGGAGGACATCATGTCACCCCGGCTCGACGCCTCGCATACCCATCAGGCGACGTCGACATCCCCCCCGGAACATCTGAATCCCATCGAGCAGGACAGCGAAGGCGATGTGCTCGCCGGGCTTCCGGAGATCCCGCCCTTCGAAGAGGTGGGAGCCGTGGATGCGCGAGCCCTCTCCAAGACCCTCTTCGCGCGGCTGGAGTCGCTGGAGGAGGGCACGCACGAGTATTCGTACGTCCGCAACACGCTCGTCGAACTGAACCTCGCCCTGGTCAAGTTCGCCGCCTCCCGGTTCCGCTCCCGCAGTGAGCCGATGGAGGACATCATCCAGGTCGGCACCATCGGCCTGATCAAGGCGATCGACCGCTTCGAACTGAGTCGCGGAGTGGAGTTCCCCACTTTCGCGATGCCAACCATCGTGGGCGAGATCAAGCGCTTCTTCCGGGACACGTCCTGGTCGGTGCGGGTGCCGCGGCGCCTGCAGGAACTCCGGCTCGACCTCGCCAAGGCCGGCGACGAACTGGCCCAGCAGCTCGACCGCGCCCCCACCGTGGCCGAGCTCGCCGAGCGCCTCGGACTGTCGAGGGACGAGGTCGTGGAAGGCATGGCCGCGTCCAACGCCTACACCGCCTCCTCCCTGGACGCCCAGCCCGAGGAGGACGACTCCGAGGGCGCGCTGGCCGACCGGATCGGCTACGAGGACCACGGGATCGAGGGCATCGAGTACGTCGAGTCCCTGAAGCCGCTGATCGCCGAACTGCCGTCCCGGGACCGCACGATCCTCTCGCTGCGCTTCGTCGCGGGCATGACCCAGTCGGAGATCGGCGAGGAACTCGGGATCTCCCAGATGCACGTCTCCCGGCTGCTGTCGCGGACCCTGGTGAAGCTTCGCAAGGGCCTGACCGTCGAGGAGTGACGCGTCGGCATCACTGACCTGCGCGTGTGCCCGGTGTCCGGTGGGACACCGGGCACCGTGCGTTTTGGACGACCCACGGTTACTCGGAGAAACCCTTTCCCCAAGGGTCCACTTCCCTCACTATGGTCGCTCACAGACTGGCCGGTACGTCAGGAGGAGGGTGCGCAATGGCGCGTGCCGACGGGGCGGGGGACGGTGTGCGCGCCGGGGATCACAGCGGCGCGTCCGACGCCCGGCTCACCGAGTTGCTGCGCGCCGACACGGCCACGGCGTACGCGGCCCTGCTGGAGCTGCGCGCCCGCCACCGGTCCGCGGTCCTGGCCTACGCCCGCCTGTGCACGGCCGGCGAGAGCGCGGCCCGGCAGCTGGCCGCCCAGGCCTTCACCCTCGCGGCCCGGGAGACGGCCCGCGGGGTCGACCCCGGCGGCCCCTGGCGCCACCGGCTCCTGCTGCTGACGGCCCGTTCGGCGGCCGCGTGGGCGCGGGACGAGCGGTCGGCCGGCCTGGACCCGAGCGTCCTGCTGCTCCTGACCACGGGGGCGCCCGAGGGCCCCGTGCCTCCCCTGCTCGCCGCCTTCGACACCCTGCCGGCCCGCGCCCAGGGCCTGGTCTGGTACGCCCTGGTGGAGGCCGAACCGGAGTCCCGCACCGCCGACTACCTGGGCCTGACCCGCACGGATGTCGTCTACGGCACCGAGGGCGCCCTGCACGCCCTGGCCCAGGCCTGCCTGCGGCTGCGCCTCGCCGCCTCGGACGACCCGCGCTGCACGGACTTCCGCCGCCTCATCGAGGAGTCGGTACGCCCGGACACCCCCCGCGCCAGCACCGACCTGCACACCCACATGGCGCACTGCCCGCACTGCACGACGGCGTACGAGGAACAGTGCGCCCTCCGGGACGCTCCGCGGGCGACCCTGGCGGAGGGGCTGCTGCCGTGGGGCGGGGTCGGGTATGTGGCGGCGGTCCCGGGAGGGGGACGGGACGACGGCGACGAGGAGCCCGGATTCGGTGACGGGTCGGGTGAACCGGGGGCGGCGGTTGACGCGGACGGGACCGGGCGTGGCTTCGGCGGGTCGGGCCCGGGGCGTCGTGCGGGCGGGCGCAGGGCCGGTGGAGACCCGGGGGCGGGGCGCGGCTCGCGCGCGGTGGGGGCGGGGCAGGGTTCGCGTGGCGTGCGGGCGGGGCACGGCTCGGGTGCGGTCGGGCCCGGGCGGCGGGCGGTGTCTCGCGGGCCGCTCGGGATCCGGGCGCGGCCGCGGCGGCTCGTGCTGGCCTCGGCGGCCCTCGGCGTGGCGCTGGCGCCCCTGCTGCTGTTCCTGGTGTCTCAGGGCGGCGACTCGGCCTCCGACACGGGAGGCACCGCGCTGCCGGACCCGCCCCAGGTGACGGTGACGACGACGGTCTCACCGTCCTCCGGCCCGTCCCTCTCTCCCTCCCCGTCCCTGTCCGCCACGAGCAGACCGCCGTCGCCCTCCCCCTCCGTGTCGAAGAGCCCGCCCCCGCCCCGCAGGACGAGCCCGCCCCCGTTCCGCGCGCCCGGCGGCTCCTACGCCCAGGTGGTGAACCTCTCCACGGCCCGCTGCCTGGATGTCTCCGGTGACTTCGACAACGGCACGGACGTCGTCGCCGCCCCCTGCACCTCGGCCGCCTCCCAGCGCTGGAGCGTCGACGCGGGCCGCGGTGTCGTCCGGTCCGCCGCCGACCCCGACTTCTGCCTGGACAGCCGCGGCGACGTCGACAAGGGCCTCGGCATCTGGTCCTGCGACTCGGTCGAGGGCGACAACGGCGACAACCTCCGCTTCACGGTCGACCCCGACGGGGTGATCCGCCCGGCGATCGCCATCGCGACGGCGGTGACGCCGGGGGGCGGCGGCGGGCTGACGCTGGAGCCGCTGACGGGGGGTGCGGAGCAGCGGTGGC
Organism: Streptomyces sp. LS-MS-L19; assembly: GCF_058382285.1. NCBI lineage: Bacteria > Bacillati > Actinomycetota > Actinomycetes > Kitasatosporales > Streptomycetaceae > Streptomyces > Streptomyces sp. LS-MS-L19. The sequence continues at coordinate 4,000,800 of NZ_JBYCLL010000001.1, forward strand.
GGGCGGGGGCGTCGTAGGCGTGTCGCAGGGGGCGGCCGACGCCGTCAGACCACGCGTACGCCCCGCCGCCACACCCCGCTCACCAGCGGCACCCCCGGCCGGTACGCCAGGTGCACATGGCTGGGGGCGTCCAGGAGGGTCAGGTCGGCGCGGGCGCCCGGGGTGAGGCGGCCGATGTCCTCGCGGCGCAGGGCCGCCGCCCCGCCCGCCGTGGCCGACCAGACCGCCTCGTCCGGGGTCATCCCCATGTCGCGGACCGCGAGGGCGACGCAGAAGGGGACGGAGGACGTGTACGAGGAGCCCGGGTTGCAGTCGGTGGACAGGGCCACGGTGGCGCCGGCGTCCAGGAGGCGGCGGGCGTCCGGCCACTCGGCGCGGGTGGAGAACTCCGCGCCGGGCAGCAGCGTGGCGACCGTACGGCTGTTCGCCAGGGCGTCCACGTCGGCGTCGGTGAGGTGGGTGCAGTGGTCGGCGCTGGCCGCGTCCAGTTCGACGGCGAGCTGCACGCCCGGGCCGTAGGAGAGCTGGTTGGCGTGGATGCGGGGGTGCAGGCCCTTCGCCTTGCCCGCCGTGAGGATCGCGCGGGCCTGGTCGCCGTCGAAGGCGCCCTTCTCGCAGAAGACGTCGATCCAACGGGCGTACGGGGCACAGGCGTCCAGCATCTCGCCGGTGACCAGAGCCACGTAGGCCGCCGGGTCGTCGGCGTGGTCCGGCGGGACGATGTGGGCGCCGAGGTAGGTGACCTCTTCGGTGTGCGCGGCGGCGATGCGCAGGGCGCGGGCTTCGTCGTGGGTGGTGAGCCCGTAGCCGGACTTGGTCTCGAAGGTCGTGGTGCCCTGGCGCAGGGCCTCGGCGAGGTAGCGGGTGAGGTTCTGTTCGAGTTCCGCGTCGCTGGCCGCCCGGGTCGCCGCGACCGTCGTACGGATGCCGCCGGCGCTGTAGGCCCGGCCGGACATGCGGGCGTTGAACTCCTGGGTGCGGTCGCCCGCGAAGACGAGGTGGCTGTGGGAGTCGACGAAGCCGGGCAGGACCGCCCGGCCGCCCGCGTCGACCCGGTTGTCAGTGGCGGGTGCTTTGCTTTGATCACCGGTCCACACGACGCGGTCGCCCTCGATGGCGACGGCCGCGTGCTGGATCAGTCCGAGGGGAGATCCGTCACCGAGGGAGGGGTCGTTGGTGACCAGGGCGGCGATGTTGGTGATGAGTGTGCTCGCGGTGCTCGCCGAGTGGGCGGGGCTGACGTTCGTCGCGTTGCTCATGGCGTCCTCGGTGGCCTGGTCGGCGGTGGGGGCGGGTTCGGTGTCGGGGTTCCCGGGCTTCATCCGCGCAGGGCTGCGACGGCGTCCGCGAGGGCTTTCGGCACATCCGGTACGAGGGCGTGCGCCCCGTCCCGCACCACGTGCCGGCCGCCCACGACCGTGTGTGTCACATCTGCCGCCGACGCGGCGAATACGGCCGTCTCGGCCCCGAGCCGCGGAAGCGGGCCTGCCGTCCTGACCGAGTCGAGGGCGATGGTGGTGAAGTCGGCGAGTGCGCCCGGCTCCAGGGTGCCGGCGTCGTCCCAGCCGAGGGCCGTGTGGCCGTCGGCGGAGGCCGCCCGCAGGAGGGCCGCCGCCGTCCAGTGACCCCGGGTGCGGGTGCGCAGGCGCTCGTTCAGCTCCATCGCGCGGGCCTCTTCCAGGAGGTCGATCACGGCGTGGCTGTCGGAGCCGAGGGAGAGCGGTGAGCCCTCGTTCTGGAGGGCGACGGCCGGGCCGATGCCGTCCGCGAGGTCCCGCTCGGTGGTCGGGCACATACAGGTGCCGGTGCCGCTGCCGCCGAGGAGGGAGATGTCCTCGGCGGTGAGGTGGGTGTTGTGGACGCCGGTGGTGCGGGGGCCGAGGACCCCGTGCAGGGCGAGGAGCTGGGTCGGGGTGCAGCCGTGGACCTCGTGGCAGGCCTCGTTCTCGGCGGTCTGCTCGGAGAGATGGACGTGCAGCGGCGCCCCGCGCTCCCCGGCCCAGCCCGCCACGGTCGCCAACTGCTCGGCGGGCACCGCCCGTACCGAGTGGATCGCGGCCCCGATCCGTGCGTGATCCCGTTCCTTGAGAAGTGAACAGCGTTCGGCCCAGGCGTCAGCGCTGCCGTCCGAGAAGCGGAGCTGGTGGCTGGTGGGCGGCTGTCCGAAGCCGGAGGAAAGATAGGCGGTGTCGAGGAGGGTGATGCGGATTCCGGCTTCGGCGGCGGCCTCGATCAGCGCCTCGCCCATGGCGTTGGGGTCGGCGTAGCGGGTGCCGCCGGGGGCGTGGTGGACGTAGTGGAACTCACCGACGCTCGTGATCCCGGCCAGCGCCATTTCGGCGTACACCGCGCGGGCGAGCGCGTGGTAGGTCTCGGGGGTCAGCTTGTCGGCGACCGAGTACATCACCTCGCGCCAGGTCCAGAAGGTGCCGGAGCCGACCTGGACGGTGCCGCGCAGGGCCCGGTGGAAGGCGTGCGAGTGGGCGTTCGCCAGGCCCGGCAGGGTGAGTCCGCGCAGGATCTCGGCGCCGGGGGGCGGGGTGCCGGTGTCCGTGCGGACGGCGGTGACGCGGCCGTCGTGTACGTCCATGGCCACGCCGGGCTCGACGTGGGTGTCGAGCCAGGCGTGCTCCAGCCAGTAGGTCTTCGGTGTCACCGGCAGGCCAGCCCTTCCAGTACGTCGGCGAGCGCGAGGACCCCGGCCACGCAGTCGTCCTCGGCGGCGGACTCCGCCGGGGAGTGCGAGACGCCCGTGGGGTTGCGCACGAACAGCATGGCGGTCGGAATGCTCCCGGAGAGGATCCCGGCGTCGTGTCCGGCCCCGGTACCGAGGACGGGGACGGTCAGGCCCGGGTCGCGGTCCTTGCCGAGGATGCGGGCGAGTTCGTCGCGCAGGACGTGGTCGAACTCGACGACGGGGGTGAAGGACTCCCGCACGACGTCGAGGTCGATGCCGTGCGCCTCCGCGTACGCGCGGGCCGCCTTCTCGATCCCGCCGACCACCTGGTCCAGGCTCCCCTGGTCGGCGGCGCGGGAGTCGAGCCAGCCGCGCACCAGGGAGGGGATGGCGTTGACGCCGTTCGGCTCGACGGAGATCTTGCCGAAGGTGGCGACGGCACCGGCGAGTTCGGCCTCCCGGCGGGCGGCGAGCACGGTCTCGGCGTACGACAGCATCGGGTCGCGCCGGTCCACGAGGCGGGTGGTGCCGGCGTGGTTGGCCTCGCCCCGGAAGTCGAACCGCCAGCGCCCGTGCGGCCAGATGGCACTGGCGATGCCGACCTGGTCGCCGCTGAGGTCCAGTGCCCGCCCCTGCTCGACGTGCAGCTCGACGAAGGCGCCGACGCGGGCGAGCCGCTCCGGGTCGGCGCCGATGCTCTCGGGGTCGTAGCCGGCGGCCTCCATGGCCCGCGGGAGGGTGACGCCCTCGCCGTCGGTGAGCCGGTGCGCCTGCTCGACGGTGAGCTGCCCGGCGGTGAGCCGGGAGCCGACGCAGGCGAGCCCGAAGCGGGCGCCCTCCTCGTCACCGAAGTTGACGACGGCGAGGGGCCTGGTGAACTCGGCCCGCCGGGAGCGGAGTTCGTCGAGCGCGGCGAAGGAGGACACCACACCGAGGGGGCCGTCGAAGGCGCCGCCGTCGGGCACGGAGTCGAGATGCGAGCCGGTGACCACGGCGTCCCCGGCGGTGGGGTCGCCGAGCCAGGCCCACTGGTTGCCGTTCCGGTCGACCTCGTAGGTCAGCCCGCGCGACTCGGCCTGCTCCTGGAACCAGGCCCGGCACTCACCGTCGGCCCCGGTCCAGGCGAAGCGCCGGTAGCCGTGGGAGTCGGGGTGCCGGCCGATGGGGAGCAGCTCGTTCCACATCTCCTGGAAGGAGGAGGTGCGGTGCGCCTGAACGGTTCCCGACTCGCCGCCTGCCGTCACGCGTCGTCACCCTCACGCATCGGCACCCGCACACCGCGCTCGTCGGCGACGGACTCGGCGATGTCGTAGCCCGCGTCGACGTGCCGGATGACGCCCATGCCGGGGTCGTTGGTCAGCACCCGGCGGACCTTCTCGCCGCCGAGCTTCGTGCCGTCGGCGACCGTGACCTGGCCGGCGTGGATCGAGCGGCCCATGCCGACACCGCCACCGTGGTGCAGGGAGACCCAGGAGGCGCCGGAGGCCACGTTGACCATCGCGTTCAGCAGCGGCCAGTCGGCGATGGCGTCGGACCCGTCGAGCATGGCCTCGGTCTCGCGGTACGGCGAGGCCACCGAACCGGCGTCCAGGTGGTCGCGTCCGATCGCCAGCGGTGCTGCCAGCTCACCGGAAGCCACCATGTCGTTGAAGCGCTCGCCGGCCTTGTCCCGCTCGCCGTAGCCGAGCCAGCAGATGCGGGCGGGCAGGCCCTGGAAGTGGACGCGCTCGCCGGCCATCTTGATCCAGCGGGCGAGGGACTCGTTCTCGGGGAACAGCTCCAGGATCGCCTTGTCGGTCTTGGCGATGTCGGACGCCTCCCCGGACAGCGCGGCCCAGCGGAAGGGGCCCTTGCCCTCGCAGAACAGCGGCCGGATGTAGGCGGGGACGAAGCCGGGGAAGTCGAACGCCCGGTCGTAACCGGCGAGTTGGGCCTCGCCGCGGATCGAGTTGCCGTAGTCGAAGACCTCGGCGCCCGCGTCCATGAAGCCGACCATGGCCTCGACGTGCTTCGCCATGGACTCCCGGGCGCGGGTGGTGAAGCCCGCCGGGTCCTTGGCCGCCGCGTCCGCCATGTCCTCGAAGGCGATGCCGGTCGGCAGGTAGGCCAGCGGGTCGTGCGCCGAGGTCTGGTCGGTGACGATGTCGATGGGCGCGCTCTCGGCGAGCATGCGCGGGAGCAGTTCGGCGGCGTTGCCGAGGAGGCCGATGGAGAGCGGGCGGCGGGCGTCGCGGGCCTCGACCGCCAGCTGGAGGGCGTGCTCCAGGGAGTCGGCCCGCACGTCCAGGTAGCGGTGCTCGATGCGCCGTTCGATGGCCCGGGGGTCGCAGTCGACGCAGATCGCGACGCCGTCGTTCATGGTGACGGCGAGCGGCTGGGCGCCGCCCATCCCGCCGAGGCCGGCGGTGAGGGTGATCGTGCCGGCGAGGGTGCCGCCGAACTTCTTGGCGGCGACGGCGGCGAAGGTCTCGTAGGTGCCCTGGAGGATGCCCTGGGTGCCGATGTAGATCCAGGAGCCGGCGGTCATCTGGCCGTACATGGTCAGGCCGAGGGCCTCCAGGCGGCGGAACTCCTCCCAGTTGGCCCAGTCGCCGACCAGGTTGGAGTTGGCGATCAGGACGCGCGGGGCCCACTCGTGGGTCTGCATCACGCCGACCGGGCGGCCCGACTGGACCAGCATGGTCTCGTCCTGCTTGAGGGTGCGCAGGGTGCGGACCATGGCGTCGAAGGAGCGCCAGTCACGGGCCGCCTTGCCGGTGCCGCCGTAGACGACGAGCTTGTCGGGGTGCTCGGCGACCTCGGGGTCGAGGTTGTTCTGGAGCATCCGCAGGGCGGCTTCCTGCTGCCATCCCAGGGCGCTCAGTTCCGTACCGCGCGGCGCTCGGACGGGGCGGGGTCCTGACATGGTCTGCCTCCTGGGGGCTCAGCTGCGGATCGCTGCCACGGTTGTTGCTGCCGATATTCACATCCTTGCTGTCTGAATAGAACTAGTCAATACGTTCTCGCGTCAGCCTCAGTGGGGCAGGGATGTTTCTTGGACATGCGCACCCTCGAAGCACAGGCGAGGACGGGAGACGTGGTGGACGAGTACGGCAACACCGGCGAAGGACGGGCCGCCCGGCGGGACGAGGCGGTGCGCGCGGCCGTGGAGCAGGGTCTGCTGGGGCCGGACCACCCCATCGTCGGGCTCCTCGACGTCACCGGCATCCGGGAGTCGGCCGCCGAACTGCGCGCGGCCTTCGCCGAGGTCACCGCGCCCGGCACCCCGGTGCTGCACGCGTTCGCGGTGAAGGCCACCCCGCTGGTGCCGGTGCTGCGGCTGCTGCGCGAGGAGGGCATCGGCGCGGAGGTGGCGAGCCCGGGCGAGCTGGCCCTGGCCCGGGCGGCGGGGCTGCCACCGGAGCGGACCGTCCTGGACTCGCCCGCCAAGACCGCGGCCGAACTCCGGGAGGCGCTGGCGCTGGGGATCGCGGTCAACGCGGACAACCCGCAGGAGCTGGACCGCATCGACGGCCTCATGCGGTCGGCGGTCAGCCGCTCCCCGCTCGGCATCCGGGTGAACCCGCAGGTCGGCGGCGGTTCCATCGGGGCGACCTCGACGGCCACCGAGACCTCGAAGTTCGGGGTGGCGCTGCGGGACGAGGGGGCGCGCGAGTGGGTGGTGCGGGCCTACCTGGACCGGCCCTGGCTGAGCCGGCTGCACGCGCACACCGGTTCGCAGGGCATCCCGCTGTCCCTGATGGTCCGGGGCGTCGAGGAGACGTACGCGCTCGCCGAGGAGATCAACCGGCGGATCGGACGGCCGCAGATCGACACGATCGACATCGGCGGCGGGCTGCCGGTGAACTTCGCCTCCGAGGTGACGGCACCGACGTACACGGAGTACGCGCGGGCGCTCAGGGCGGCGGTGCCGGGGCTGTTCGACGGGCGGTACGGGCTGGTCACCGAGTTCGGGCGGTCGCTGCTGGCCAAGCACGGCACGATCGTGGCCCGGGTGGAGTACGCCAAGAGCGCGGGCGGGCGGCCGGTCGCGGTGACGCACGCGGGCGTGCAGGTGGCGACGCGGACGGTGTACGTGCCGGGGTCGTGGCCGCTCAGGATCGCGGCGTACGACGGCAAGGGGCGGCCGAAGAGCGGGCCCGAGGTGGTGCAGGACGTGGCGGGGCCGGCCTGTTTCGCGGGCGACCTGCTGGCGGAGGGGCGTGCGCTGCCGCTGCTCGACCAGGGGGACTACGCGGCGGCGCTGGACACCGGCGCGTACTACTTCGCGCACCACTACGCGTACAACTCGCTGGCCCGGCCCGGCATCTACGGCTTCGTGCCCGATCACCGGGCGGGGGGTGTCCGCTTCGCGACCGTGCGGGACCCGCAGACGCTCGCCTCGATCGTGGCCGAATCCGGAGGGGCGCACGCGGGCGCGCTCACCACCCTGCACGCACCCGGGAGCCGTTGACGCACACCGGTGAGCCTGCTGATCAATGGGCACGTGAACAAGGCAAGTTGACCCACTCTAGCCACTTGGAGCATGTTCCACCGGAAAATGCCAGATCCCTCACCCCTCGCGCACACGTTGCGTAGTTTCGGCGTCACTCAGCCGAACCCCAGGCGGGAGGGGAGCCACGGTGCAGGGAATCGACGAGTGCCTGCTGGAAGCCATGCGGCTGCCGGGTGCGCGGGGCGCCGCGCTGGTCGACTGGACGAGCGGGCTGGCCCTGGGATCCGTGGGGGAATCCCCCGGCGGTGACCAGGAGGCGGCCGCGGCGGAGGCCGCCGAGCTCGCCCGGCTCGCCGCCGAACAGCGCGCCTTCGCGTCCGGCAGTTCCGACGACACCGGGGCAGGGGCCGCCGGGGAGGAGGGCGAGCCGCCCGTCGAGGACCTCATCCTCAGCAACCGGGACAGCTACCACGTGCTGCGGTTCGTGGCGACGTCCTTCGACAGCAGCGTCTTCCTGCACCTGTGGCTGGCCCGCGCGGAGGGCAACCTCGCGCTGGCCCGGATCCGGCTGGGCGAGATGGCCGGACGGCTGGTGCTCGGATGACGACGGTGAAGACCACGCAGGCCACCCCGCCGCCCCGGTTGCCGGTCCGCGACAAGGCGGCCGCGCTGGGCCGCGGCTGGGGCGGGCTGTCGCCGATGCTGAGCCGGCTGGCCGCCGAGCGCGCCACCGGCATCCTGGTGCGCGAGCGCGGCGCCCTGCACCTCGCCGACGGCAAGGTCGTGCACGCCGAGAGCCCGGCCGCCCCCGGCGCCCACGTCCTGCTCGCCGCCCACGGCACCCTCGACGCGGACGCCTGGGCGCGGGCGCTGGCCGAGAGCGCGGCCCACGCCGAGGGACCCGCGCACGCCGGGACCGGGACCCGTCGCCGCACCGGCGCGGAGGTGGTGCACCACGCGGGCCGCCGGCTGGTGGAGGACGGGCTGCTCACCCCCGGCGCGCTGGAGCTGTGCCGCCTGACCGCGCTGTACGACGCGGCGTACTTCGCGCTGGCCCCGAGCAGCGCCCCCGGCCGCTTCCGCTACGGCACCGAGGACGACCCCGGCACCCCGGGCACCGGCACCCCGGCCCACCCGGGTTCCCCGGACACCTCCGACTCCCCGGGCAGCTCCGACTCCCCGAGCGCCCTCGCTTCCCCCGGCACCCCCGCTTCTTCCGGCACCCTCGACTCCCCCGGCCCACGGGAGAGCGCCCTCACCGGCCCCGGCGCCCCGCACCCGATCCCGGTCGCCGATCTGGAGCGCGAGACGCTGCGGCGGCGCGACCTCCTGCACCGCATCTGGCCGGACGCGCTGGTGGACGAGGCCCCGCTGACCCGCGAGTACCGCCCCGCGCCCACCCCGCTCCCGGCCCGGCGGCAGGCCGTGCTGGCCCTGGTGAACGGCGTCCGCACGGCGTCGGACATCGCCCGGGAGCTGGGCCGGCCGGCGTTCCACACCCTGGTGGACATACGGCGGCTGGTGGCCGCCGGAGCCGTCTCGCCACGCCCTCTCACACCCGCGACCGACCCCCTGCCGGGCCCCGTGCCGGGTCTCCCCGGACCGCAGGCCGGCCCGATGCCGGGCCTCATGGGACCGACGGGGGCCGGCCCGACGCCGGGACAGCCGCCCGGCACTGCTCTCCCCGTGGATCTCACCGGCGCCACCGCACCCGTCGATCCCCACATCACGCTGCTGAAGAGGCTCAGGGATGCGCTGGAGGCCCTTTGAGCGGCAGCGGATCCGCGCCGAGAGGAGAGACCTGATGGCAGCAGCGCAGGACGGGATCCTGGAGGAGCTGCGCCGGCTCCGGGCCCGGGTGCCGCAGCTCACCGGCGCCCTCGCGGCCGACACCGACGGTCTCGTCCTCGCCCAGGACACCCCGGGCGTCGATCCCGAGACCGTGGCCGCGCTCACCGGCGCCACCCGGGCGCTCGCCGCCCAGCTGGCCGACGAGACCGGCCAGGGCGACCTGCGCGAACTGCTGGTGCGGGGGCTGTACGGCTACGTCGCCACGTACGCGGCGGGCGCCGGGGCCGTCGTCACGCTGCTCGCCCAGGACCGCGTCAACGTCGGCCGGCTCCATCTGGAGGGCCGCCGGGCGGGCGCCCGCATCGGCGAGCTCGTCGACAGCGTGTCCGAAGCGGTCACCGCACCCACCGAGACCCCCGTGAAGGCGCCCGCGAAGCCCGCTCCGGCACGTGCCAGAGCGGCCCGTCCGTCCCGGGCCAAGCCCGCGGACACCCGCGCCACGGCCGTCGCACCGACGGCGGCCCGTACCACCACCGAAAGTTAGAGAACCGAGGAGACACAGTCATGGCCAACACCGAAACCGCACTGAAGGAGGCCCTCGCCTCCATCGAGGGCGCGACCGGCGTCGCGCTCGTCGACTACACCAGCGGCATGGCGCTCGGCACCATGGGCGGCAGCAAGGGCTTCGACCTGAACGTGGCCGCCGCCGGCAACACCGACGTGGTCCGCGCCAAGATGCGCACGATGGAGCACCTGGGGCTGAAGGGCCAGATCGAGGACATCCTGATCACCCTGTCCGACCAGTACCACCTGATCCGCCTGATCAGCGGACGCGGCGGCAACGGGCTCTTCCTCTACCTGGTCCTGGACGCCAAGCGCTCCAACCTCGCGATGGCCCGCCACCAGCTGCGGGCCATCGAGAACGACCTGGAGGTGTGACCCCGTACCACCCGCGAAACCTGTTCTAGACGAGTGCCGCGGTGCGGCGGCGCGCTCCTCCCGGGGCCGCGTCGCCCGCCGCGATACCCGTGCTGCGGTACGCCTTGACGGCCTTGCCGGCCGGGCGGCCCCCGTTGGTGCCGAGCCAGTCGACCCGCACCCACAGCAGCGCGTCCTCGGCCCGCTCGCGCCGGCCGAGCCAGGCGGCCTTGAGCGCGAGACCCGTACCGCACCCGGCGAGCAGCAGACCGCCCGCGACGGGCACGGCGAAGTTGCAGCCCAGCGCGAGGAGCCAGGCCAGCAGCAGCCACCAGCGGTGCCCCCGGCGCCAGTTGCGCACCCCGACGGCACGGTCCTGGAGCACGTCGTGCTTCCCGGCCCGGACGGCGGCCCGCCCGAGTGCCGTGTAGCGCCTGCGACGGCCGTACGACACCACGGCCGCGGCCACGATGAACAGCGCCGCTCCGGCCATGACACCGATCCGCCGGCCCGTGATGCCCGGCACCAGCAGCCCGACACCCGCCGCGAACACTCCGGCCCACCACAGGGGCGCGGCTCCGGCCCGTACGACGACGGCCACCCGCACCAGTCCCTGACCTCCGCGTGCCACGTCCGTCCTCCTGTCTCACGCCTGCGCGGCCTCCGTGCGGCGCACGCTAGCGAGGGAAAGTGAGACCAGTCTGAAAAGGCACCTACTCCACGAACAGCCCCCGCGCCGCCGCCCGCACGTCGAACTCCTCCAGGCGGGCCTGCGCGTCCGGCAGGTCGTCGCACATCGCCTCCAGCAGGACCCGCCCCAGCAGCATCGGTGCGCAGGCCGTGTCGAAGGCGAGGCCGGTGCCGACGGCGGCGGGCAGCAGCAGGTCGGAGACCTTGGCGACGGGGGCGAAGGCGGAGTCGGCGACGGTGACGACGGTCAGCCCCGCCTCCTTGGCGTAGGCGAGGGTGTCGACGACCTCGCGCGGGTGCCGGGGCAGCGCGAAGCACAGCAGGGTCGAGGCGCCCGCGCGCACGGCGGCGTCGATCCGGTCGTGGATCATCGTGCCGCCCTCGTGGAGCAGCCGTACGTCCGGATGGACCTTGGCGGCGAAGTAGGCGAAGCCGTACGCCTGGGAGGCGGCGGCCCGCAGCCCGAGGACCGGCAGCGGGCGGGAGGCGGCGAGCAGCCGGCCGGCCTTCTGCACGGGACGCGGGTCGGCGAGGACCTCCGCGAGGTGCCGGAGGTTCTCGATCTCGGCCTCGACGGCCTGCTGGTACTCGTTGTACGACGCGGAGTCCGCCGTCTGTTCGGCGGGCGCGACCTCGCGCAGGTGCCGGCGCAGGGCGGGGTAGCCGTCGAAGCCGAGGGCGACGGCGAAGCGGGTGACGGAGGGCTGGCTGACCCCGGCGAGTTCGGCCAGTTCGACGCTGGACAGGAACGGCACGTCGGCGGCGCGCCGCACCATGCTGTGCGCGATGCGCCGCTGGGTCGGTGTGAGCCGGTGGCCCTCGAACAGTGCCTGGAGCCGTCCCGCCGGGGTGTCCACCCCACCGATCTCGCTCATGCCTCGCTCCCCCTCCAGATCTCCGTGAACCGGTCGAGCAGTGCGGCCGCCGCCGTCACGTCGGCCGTGAGCGGCCGGTCGGCCTGCTCCCCGTCGAGCACCGCCTCGGCGAGCTCCAGCGCGCGGCCCACCGGGAGGCCCGGGTCCGGCCGGAGGTCGCGCTGGCGCAGCGCCCGTACGGCGGCGACGAGTTCGCAGCCGACGACGAGACGGTACGCGCCGCACGCGCGCAGTGTCTGACGGGCGGCGAGCGAGGCGAAGCTGGCCTGTTCCTCGACGCCCCGGGAGAGTACAGCGTGCCCGAGGGAGGCGGGCGCGGAGAAGGCCCGCAGATCGCCGAGGGCGGCTCCGGCGGCGTACTCCAGGATCATCACGCCGGAGGAGGCGGGCTCGGGGTCGGCGAGGAAGGGCCTGAGGCGGGTGAAGGCGGGCTCGTTGAGGGTGGAGAGCCGGGACGTGGACAGCCGGGCGACCTGGGTGAGGGCGAGCCTGAAGTGGTCCAGGGCGAGGGCGAGTTGGGCCTGGTAGAAGCCGCCGTGGTGGTAGGCGGCCATGTCCTCGGGGCAGATGAGGGGGTTCTCGGCGGCCGCGTTGATCTCGATCGCGAGGACCTCCTCCAGGGCGTCGGCCGCGTCATGGGCGGGGCCGTGGATCTGGGGCAGGCAGCGGAAGCCGTACGGGTCCTGGATCCGGCCGAGCGGCGGGGTGGGCCGGTCCTCGGCGCCGATCAACTCCCGCATCCGCCGGGCCACTTGGGCGGACCCGCGGTGCGGGCGGGCGGCGTGCACGGGGGCCGCGTAGGCCTCGTGGGAGCCGTCCACGGCGAGCAGTGAGAGTGCTCCGACGACCTGGGTGGCCTCGACGAGTCCGCGCAGTTCGTGCAGGGCGAGGGCGGCCTGGCCGAGGGTGAGGGCGTTGCTGCTGATGAAGGCGAGGGCGTCGTTGTTGTCGAGGGGCTGCGGCTCGGGGGCGCCGGACGCCGGCCGCCAGGGCTCGGGGTGTCGGGGTGCCGAGGGCGAGGCGCCCAGGACTGCCGCGCCCGGGCCGCCGACGCCCGCCGGTTCCGCGTCCCGCCCACCGACGCCCGCGCCGCCGCTCGCCTCCCGCCAGGGGTGTTCCCCGGCCAACGCCAGCCCCGCCTGGGCGAGCGCCGCGATGTCCCCGGTGCCGACCGAGCCGAACTCGTTGACGACCGGGTGGGCCCCGTTCTCCAGCGCCTCGCACAGGGCCGTCACCACCGTGGGCCGCAGCCCGGCCCCGCCCGCCAGGAGCTGGTTGGCGCGGACCGCGAGCATCGCGCGGACCTGCCTGGCCGGGAGCTCCTCGCCGATCGCGCCGGCGTGGCTGCGCAGCAGTCGCAGTCCGTGTTCGGCGGCCGCGTCGGTGGGCACGTCCTCGTTCCGGTTGGCGCCGACGCCGGTCGAGCGGCCGTAGACGCGCCCGGTCGCGGCGATCTGCCGGGCGGCGTCCCAGGACTCCGTCACGCGCTTCATCGCCTCGGTCCCGGGCACTGGCCGGGCGCTCCCGTCGGCGAGCCGGACGACGTCCGCGACACCGAGCCCGATGCCGTCGAGGATCACCAGGCCGGTGTGCCCGACCGCGACGGGATCAGGGGAGTCCACGATCCGAGACGCCATATAGCCCAAACTCCCCTCAAAGTGGACATCGGATCTTGCCTGGCGGTCATCCGTTACCTCGGATTAACACCGACCCGTTGACAAACTATTCAGCTACCGAGAACTCTGCATGACGTTATACAGCCGGGCAAGGGACATCTCATGATCCAGTTCGACGCGGTCCACAAGCGCTTCCCCAACGGCACGACAGCAGTGCACGATCTCACCCTCGACATGCCGGAAGGCGGCGTCACCGTCCTCGTCGGATCTTCCGGTTGCGGCAAGACGACCACCCTCAGGATGATCAATCGTATGGTCGAGCCGACCTCCGGCACGATCAAGGTCGGCGGCAAGGACGTCACCGATCAGGACGCGGCCGAACTGCGCCGCTCCATCGGCTACGTCATCCAGCAGTCGGGCCTCTTCCCGCACCGCACGGTGCTGGACAACATCGCCACGGTCCCGCTCCTGCTCGGCCACGGCCGCAGGAAGGCCCGCGCCCGCGCCGCCGAACTCCTGGAGACCGTCGGCCTGACCGCCGAGGCCGGCAAGCGCTACCCGCACCAGCTCTCCGGCGGCCAGCAGCAGCGCGTCGGCGTCGCCCGCGCCCTCGCCGCCGACCCGCCGGTGCTCCTCATGGACGAACCCTTCGGCGCGGTCGACCCGGTGGTGCGCACCCAGCTCCAGGACGAACTGCTGCGGCTCCAGAAGGAGTTGAGCAAGACCATCGTCTTCGTCACCCACGACATCGACGAGGCCGTACGCCTCGGCGACCGCATCGCGATCTTCCGCACCGGCGGCCACCTCGTGCAGTGCGCCCCGCCCGCCGAACTCCTCGCCCGCCCCGCCGACGACTTCGTGGCCGACTTCCTCGGCGCCGAGCGCGGCCTCAAGCTGCTCTCGCTGAAGACCCTGGCCGCGGTCCCGCAGGGCCCGGCCCCGGAGGGCGACGCCTGGACCCTCGTATGCGACGAGTCGGGCAGGCCCCTGCACTGGGCCTCGCGAGAGACCGAACTCCCCGTGCGGCCCCTCAAGGACGGCGACTCCCTGCTCGCCGCCCTGGACGAGTCCCTCGCCTCCCCCACCGGCCTGGTCGCCCGCGTCGACGCGGCCGGCGTCCTCACCGGGGTGTCCTCACGCGACGACATCCACACCCACGCCGGCCGGGCGCACACGGAAGCCCGGGTGGCCGCATGACCATCGACTGGTCGTGGATCTCCGGCCACACCGACGACCTGACCTCACTCACGGTCTCCCACCTCCAGGCCGCCCTCAGCGCCGTCTTCTTCGGCCTGCTGATCAGCCTCCCCCTCGCGGTGATCGCCCACCGGATCCGCCCCCTGCGCGGCTTCCTGCTCGGCTTCTCGAACGTCCTGTTCACGATCCCCTCGATCGCGATCTTCGTGCTCCTGCTGCCGGTCAGCGGACTGACCCGCACCACGACCGTGATCGGCCTGACCGTCTACACCCTGGTCGTCCTGCTGCGGAACACCGTCGAGGGCCTCGACTCCGTCCCCGCGAAGACCAAGGAAGCGGCGAAGGCGATGGGCACGCGCCCCCTGCGCACCCTCCTCACCGTCGAACTCCCCCTCGCCCTCCCGGTGATCATGGCGGGCGTCCGCATCGCCACGGTCATGTCGATCTCCCTGGTCTCGGTCGCCACCTACATCGGCGACGGCGGCCTCGGCCAGCTCTTCACCGACGGCTTCCAGCGCGACTTCCCGACCCCGGTGATCGTGGGCGTGGTCCTCACGCTCCTGCTCGCCGTGGTCGCGGACGCCCTGCTGGTGGCCCTGCAGTACGCCCTGACCCCGTGGCGCCGGAAGCGAGCCTGAGCGATGTACGAACTCCTCAAGAACCTCGGCACCTGGCTGACCAGCGGCTCCCAGTGGACGGGCACCGACGGCATCGCCCACCGCCTCGCCGAGCACCTCCAGTACTCGCTGCTGGCGACCCTCGTCGCGGCCGCCATCGGCCTCCCGCTCGGCCTGCTGATCGGCCACACCGGCAAGGGCGCCTTCGTCGCGATCAACCTCGCGTCCTTCGGCCGCGCCCTGCCCACCGTGGGCCTGGTCGTCCTGGTCTTCCTGGCCGGCGGCCTGTCCATGCTGCCGGTCTACGTCGCCCTCGTCGCCCTCGCGGTCCCGGCGATCGTCACCAACACGTACGCGGGGATGACGGCCGTGGACCCGGACGTGCGCGACGCCGCCCGCGGCCAGGGCATGCGCGGCCACCAGGTCCTGTTCCAGATCGAGTTGCCCCTCGCGCTCCCCCTGATCATGACCGGCCTGCGCCTGGCCCTGATCCAGGTCGTCGCCACCGCGACCATCGCGGCCTACGTCTCCTTCGGGGGCCTCGGCCGCTACGTCTTCGACGGCCTCGCCCAGCGCGATCTCGTGCAGGTGCTCGGCGGGGCGGTGCTGGTCGCCGTGGTCGCCGTAGCCCTCGACCTCCTCCTCTCCGCCCTCCAGCGCTTCCTCTTCCGCCACCGCACCGCATAAGGACCCCTGAGATGAACCGACGCACCCTCCTCGGCGGCCTCTTCGCGGCGGCCTCCGTCCCCGCGCTCTCGGCCTGCTCCAGCGGCATCACCTCCCTCGACGGCGGCGGCACCACCTCCGGCGGCAGCGGCTCCAGCAAGGGCGGGATCACCATCGGCACCGCCAACTTCACCGAGAACCAGGTGCTGGGCTACCTCTACGCGGCCGTGCTCCAGCAGGCCGGCGTCAAGGTCAAGGTCCGCCCCAACCTCGGCACCCGGGAGATCGTGATCCCGGCGCTCAAGGCGGGCGACATCGACCTGCTGCCCGAGTACCAGGGCGCCCTGCTCAACTACCTCGCCCCGAAGGACAGTTCGTCGGAGCCGGGCACCATGCAGAACGCCCTCACCCTGGCCCTGCCCACCGGCCTCCAGGTGCTCCCCTACGGCCAGGCCGCCGACTCCGACTGCTTCGCCGTCACCCGCGCGACCGCGAGGAAGTACGGCCTCGTCACCCTCGCCGACCTCGCCCAGCACAACGGCAAGCTGGTCATCGGCGCAGCCCCCGAGGTCAAGAAGCGCCGGGTCGGCGCGGTCGGCCTGAAGGAGGTGTACGGCGTGGAGTTCAAGGAGTTCAAGTCGCTGGACTCCGACGGACCGCTGGTCAAGGGCGCCCTGAAGAAGGGCGACGTGGACGTGGCGAACCTCTTCACCACCGACACCGACATCGCGGCCAACGACTGGGTGGTGCTGACCGACCCCAAGAACCTGATCCCCAGCCAGCACATCGTCCCCCTCATCGCCGACCGCAAGGCCGACGACACGGTCCGCAAGGCCCTCGCCCGCCTCGGCAACATCCTCACCACCGACCAGCTGACCCAGCTCAACAGCCAGGTCGACAACGACAAGAAGGACCCGGAGGACGTGGCGAACGCCTACGCGAAGCAGCACGGGCTGGCCTAGGAAGGACCCCCGCCGCAACAGGGGGGCTAACCCCAGTGCAGCGGACGCAACGGCTGCCTACCGTGGAGTCCATGACCGGAATGGACGCGCGGGACACCGAACTGAAGAAGGAACTCAACGCCACCCTGCAGGCCCGCAGGGAACTGGGCGAGGAGTACGAGTCCGCGCTGGTCGACTCGTTCCTGGAGAAGGTCGACCAGCGGATCGACGGCGCGGTGGACCGCCGCCTGCGGCGCCAGCTCGCCGAGCAGCAGATGGTGACGGCCCGGGGCGCCCGTAACCCCAAGCCCACCGACTCCTTCGGCGAGCGCTTCGGCTTCGGCATCGTCTCGCTGGTCCTGGCGGTCCCCCTCTCCGCGATCGGCGGCGGCCTGGCCAACCTCCCCGGCCTCCTGACGGCCTGGGCGGGCATCGTGGGCGTGAACGCCTTCCAGGCCGCCAAGACCAACCCGGACCTCTTCCGGCGCCGCCGCAGGGACAAGAGCGACTGGGAGGACTGAGGGGGCGCCGCAGGCGCCTCAAGGCGTGCGGGGCTGTACCGATGTGCGGCTCCGCCGCGCGGGCGCGAGAAGCCCCACCGGGCCGGCACCCGCCACACCACCGCCCCCACCCGAGTCGGCAGGCGGACAACTCACACCTGACGCGTGGGCATCACCACCACCTGCCGCAGATTCACATGCGCCGGCCGGCTCGCGACGTACGCCACCACATCCGCCAGCTCGGCCGCCGACAGCGCCCCGAACGCCTCGACGAGCCCCACGATCGCCTCCTGCCCCTCCGAGTCGAGATGCGAGGCGATCTCCGTCCGGGTCACCCCCGGCTCGATGTTGGTCACGCGCACTCCCCGCGGCGAGAACTCCTCCCGCAGCAGCGCCGAGAGATGCGTGACCGCGGCCTTCGTCGCCCCGTACACCGCGAAGCCAGGGAAGCCGGTCAGGTGCGCGGCGATGGACGAGACGTTCACGAGATCCGCGCTGCCGCCCCGCGCCGCCGCCTCGCCCAGGTCCCCGGCGAAGGCGCCGGTGATGCGCAGCACCCCGGTGAGGTTGGTGTCGATCATCGACTGCCACTCGTCGACCCGCGCCTGCTCGATCGGGTTCGGCAGCATGACCCCGGCGTTGTTGACGACCAGGTCGACGGTCCCATAAGCCTCGTGGACCCGCGCCACCGCGGCCGCCACCGACGCGTCGTCCGTGACGTCGGCGACCACCGCCACCGCCTGCCCGCCGTCGGCCACGATCTTCTCCACGACGGCCTCGAGCCGCTCCGCGCGCCGCGCCAGCAGCGCGACCCTCGCCCCCTGAGCCGCCAGCGTCAGGGCCACGGCCTCACCGATCCCGCTCGCGGCCCCGGTGACGACGGCGGTACGGCCGGCCAGATTCTCGTACGACATTCAGGTGCTCCCCGACTGGAAGGTCCGCCGGGGGATGTCCCCGGCCTCGGTCTCACCCTCCGCCGCCCGCACGGCCGTACCCAGGGATGCGCTTTTCCTGGGTCTGCCAGTACCAGGTTCCGCGCCCGCGGCTCCCCTACGATCGAACCCATGGACGGGGATCTCGGAGACTTCCTGCGCTCGCGCCGTGCCCGCATCCGGCCCGAGGACGTGGGCCTGCCCTCGTACGGCCGGCGCCGGGTGCCCGGACTGCGCCGCGAGGAGGTGGCGCAGCTGGCCGGAGTGAGCGTCGACTACTACATCCGCCTGGAGCAGGGCCGCGGCCCGAGCGTGTCGGACGCCGTCCTGGACTCCATCGCCCGGGTGCTGCGCATGAACGCGACCGAGCACTCCTATCTGCGCGCGGTGGCCCGGCCGTCGAAGAAGGAGGGGCGCCGCCGCGGTACACCCCCGGGTGTCCGCCCCGGCGTCCAGCTGCTGCTCGACAGCATGGACCGCACCCCGGCCTTCGTCCTCGGACCCGCGATGGAGGCGCTGGCCTGGAACGCCCTCGGGGACGCGCTGCACGGCTTCAGCGGCCTGCCCCCGGCCCGGCGCAACCTCGTCCGGCACCTCTTCCTGGAACGCGAGGGCCGCGACCTCTACCCGGAGTGGAACGCGGTCGCCGCCCAGTGCGTGGCCACCCTGCGGCTGAGCGCGGGCGCCCACGCCGACAACCGCGGGGTGCGCGAGCTGGTCGGCGAACTCTCCCTCAAGAGCGAGGACTTCCGCCGGCTGTGGGCCGACCACCAGGTCAGGGCGTGCCTGTACGGCGAGAAGCGCTTCCGGCACCCGGTCGCGGGCCTGCTGACCCTGTCGTACGAGTCGCTGACGCTCCCGGAGACTCCGGAACAGACCCTGGTGGTCTACACGCCGGAACCGGGCTCGGAGACCGCGGAGAGGCTGGCGCTGCTGGGCAGTTGGGCCAGTACGAGCGCGTAGGGAGTAATGCGCGGGGACCGCCGCACCCCCGTGAACGGGGGGCGGGACGACGGCGGTCCCCGCGAGGGACGTCGACCGGGTCAGGCCAGGTCTGACGTCCGGCGTCCATGGAGGTCCGGGAGCCGCTCCGGAGGTCCTTGGACGTTCGGCGCCGGCCGGGGCGGGGAGCCGCTCCCGCCCTGCCGACACCCACTAATGTGCCGGACGCGTGTTAAGCGTGTGCTGCGTGGACGTGACACGCTCGTACCACTTCCGCGAAGTCCACCCTTTCGACAGGAAACCGGAAGTTCGCCTCCGGCACCCGCCGTTCACCGGACGTTTCCCGCTACTTCCCGCCCTTGGCGAGGAAGGCCAGCAGATCCTGCCGGCTGATGCCTCCGGTGGGCTTGCCCTCGTCAATGAACAAGCCCCCGTCACCCGATATGCGGAACCGATCCGTCATCCACACACGAAGCCGGGCTTCTGCCCGCATATTTCGAAGCACTCGAACACTTCATCCGTCCTAGAAAGGCCGCCCGCATGCCCGGCTGGTCCAGGAGCTTCGTCAACGCCTCGCTCGTCTCGGCTCTGGAAGCCGGACGCACCTTCGAGGAATGGCTGGGCGGCCGGATACCCGGAGTGGACTACGCCCGGATCAGCGCCGACCAGAGCACGCGGTCCGCCGTCCTGGCCAGGGGACGAGAAGCCGGGACAGGCATTCGCCACCAGCACGAGGAGAACACCGAGACCGCAGCCGGGTTCGGCGTGGCCATCGTCAAGTTCTACGAGGACAACGGTCTGACGGCCGCACAGCCGACTGTCGTACGACCAGCATTCGCAGAGATGGTCGACGCGCTCCACTGCCGAAGAACGACCGAGGGCTTTGCCGTCCAGGCGCTCATCGCCACGGAGCATGAGCGCGTGTGGCGGCTGGCCTCGGACTTCGCCAGGGTTCACCAGGCCGTCACCGTCACCGACGAGGGAGTGTTCATCGAGCGGCGAACCGTATTCGACCTTCGCTCCCACCACGACGGCGAAGAGATCGTCGCCGGCGACGGCGAAGTACGGAGGACGAAGGAGCGCATCGAGCGCCACATCCGGCGACGTGCCATCGACGGCGGAACACCGGGCGGTCGCAGACGCTTCGGCTGGCTTCCGCCCGACCCCCGGTCGGGGCTGCGAATCAATATGCGCAGGGATCCCGGGGAATGGCCTGTCCTCCGGGAGATGATCGAATCGGCACTGCGTGGAACAAGTTGGAACGCCATCGCGCGGCAGCTGAACGCCCGGGACATCCCGACCGCGTCAGGAAACCGATGGAGCGGCGCGACCGTACGGCAAGCCCTGACCAACCCTGTGATGTGCGGCTACCGGGCCATCCATGGTGAACTCGTCCGGAACCCTGCCGACGGCACACCCGTCGTGGGTCAGTGGGACGCCCCCGCGAGCGTCGAGGAGTGGCAGGCACTGGCCGACCTCTCCCGGCAGCGCGGCTCGAAGCGAGGCACCCGCCTGACGAACGGCAGCCCCCGTCCGGGGACGGCACCTCAAAGCTTCCGCAAGTACTTGTTCAGCGGGTACCTGCGCTGCGGCGCCGTCCGCAAGGACGGCCACCCGTGCAACTCCAAGATGGGCGGTTGTGCCCGACCGACCGCGAAGCACCCGGACAACGCCGTGTACGTATGCACTGCCTTGGACTGCGGCGGCACCGCGCGCAGCGTTCGTGACGTCGATCGTCACCTTGAGGAAGTCGTACTCGCCCTGCTTGATGAGCGAGGCGATGCCGTCGGCCCCGAGCAGCCGGAATGGGCTGGTGCACCGCTGTTGCAGCGACTGGTCGAGGAACGTGAGTCTCTCGAGCGCGAAGTCCGCGCAGGCACGGTGAGCAACGTCTACGACGTGCGGAACGCATCCGAACTCGAGATCCGGATCTCAGGTCTGAAAGCGGCCCGAAAGAAGCACCACGACATCCGACAGGACGCTGCGAGCGCCCGGCTGTCGTCGCGCTGGCCCGTGATGAACCTCGAGCAGCGACGAGCGGCCATCACCACCGTCCTGCGATCAGTGACCGTCCTGCCCATCCCGCCCGGCCGCTCGCGCCGCGCCCCGTTCGACCCCACGCTCCTGCGGATCAGTCCCGCCGTGTGAACCGAGGAAATCGCTGCGGGGTGCCGTCCCGAGGGACGGCACCCGTCCGCCTCACTGGACCTGGCGTGCCATGTAGGCCAGCAGGTCCTGCCGCGTCACCACTCCGGTCGGCTTGCCGTCGACCAGCACGATCGCGGCGTCCGCGCGGCCCAGGACCGACATGAGCCCTTCGATCGGCTCGCCGGAACCCACCTGCGGCAGCGGCGACGACATGTGCTTCTCCAGCGGGTCACCGAGGGCGGCGCGCTGCGTGAACAGCGCGTCCAGGAGATCCCGTTCGACGACGGAACCCACCACTTCGGCCGCCATGACGTCGGGGTGCCCGGCGCCCGGCTTCACGACCGGCATCTGGGAGACGCCGTACTCGTGCAGCACCTCGATGGCCTGACCGACCGTCTCCTCCGGGTGCATGTGGACCAGGCTGGGGATGGCGCCCGCCTTGTACTTCAGCACGTCCCCGACGCTCGCGGTCGGTTCCGACTCCTCGAGGAAGCCGTAGGACGCCAGCCACTCATCGTTGAAGATCTTCGAGAGGTACCCGCGGCCGCTGTCGGGCAGCAACACGACGACGACGTCGTCCGGCCCGAGTCGCTCGGCCACGCGCAGCGCCGCCACCACGGCCATCCCGCAGGAGCCGCCCACCAGGAGGCCCTCCTCCTTGGCGAGGCGGCGGGTCATCTGGAAGGAGTCCTTGTCGGAGACCGCGACGATCTCGTCGGCCACCGTGCGGTCGTAGGCGGTCGGCCAGAAGTCCTCGCCGACGCCCTCGACGAGGTACGGCCGTCCGGAGCCGCCGGAGTACACCGAGCCCTCGGGGTCGGCGCCGATCACCTGGACCTTGCCGTCGCTGGCGTCCTTCAGGTAGCGGCCGGTGCCGGAGATGGTGCCGCCGGTGCCGACGCCCGCCACGAAGTGGGTGATCCTGCCCTCCGTCTGCTCCCACAGCTCGGGGCCGGTGGAGTGGTAGTGGGAGAGCGGGTTGTTGGGGTTGGAGTACTGGTCGGGCTTCCACGCGCCGGGCGTCTCACGGACCAGGCGGTCGGAGACGTTGTAGTACGAGTCCGGGTGCTCGGGGTCGACGGCGGTCGGGCAGACGACCACCTCGGCGCCGTACGCCCGCAGCACGTTGATCTTGTCCGTCGACACCTTGTCGGGGCACACGAAGATGCACTTGTACCCCTTCTGCTGCGCCACGATGGCGAGCCCGACACCGGTGTTGCCGCTGGTCGGCTCGACGATGGTGCCTCCGGGCTTCAGCGCGCCGCTCTCCTCCGCCGCCTCGATCATGCGCAGGGCGATGCGGTCCTTCACGGAACCGCCGGGGTTGAAGTACTCGACCTTGGCCAGGACGGTCGCCTTGATGCCCTTGGTCACGCTGTTGAGCCTTACCAGCGGGGTGTTGCCGACGAGGCTGATCATCGAGTCGTGGAATTGCACCGTTGTCTCCGGATGCTTGCAAAGAAAGTGGTCCTAGTGGTCCAGCCAGCCTATGGCCTGTTCGGGCGCCATGACGGCCGTTCACTCGCTGTGGGGATTGGGCCACGGTCCGTGCGGGGCAAGGAGTGGGTGTAGCGGGTACGACGGAGGTGGCGGCGACGTATGACGAGCATGTCGAGGGCGAGGGTGGCCCGCCGGATCGCGGCCGGCGCCGCTTACGGCGGTGGCGGGATCGGTCTGGTCGGAGCGGCGGCGATGGGGCTGCTGCTGGCGGAGGTGCGGCTGGCCCGGCGCCAGGTGGGCAACGGCACGACGCCGCACGTCCCGCAGGCCGAGGGCCGGTACGGCCATGTGTACACGGTCCTGGGTGAAGCTCCGCTGCGTCTGGTGATGCTGGGCGACTCCACGGCCGCGGGGCAGGGCGTGCACCGGGCGGGCCAGACGCCGGGTGCGCTGCTGGCGTCGGGGCTGGCGGCGGTGGCGGAGCGCCCGGTGGAGCTGCGCAATGTCGCTCTGCCCGGGGCCACCTCGGACGACCTGGACCGCCAGGTGGCGCTGGTCCTGTCGGATCCGGCGCGGGTGCCGGACGTGTGCGTGATCATGATCGGTGCGAACGACGTGACGCACCGGATGCCGGCGACGCGTTCGGTGCGGCACCTGTCGTCCGCGGTACGGCGGCTGCGTACGGCCGGTGCCGAGGTGGTGGTGGGCACCTGTCCCGACCTGGGCACGATCGAGCCGGTTCAGCAGCCGTTGCGCTGGCTGGCGCGCAGAGCCTCGCGGCAGCTGGCGGCGGCCCAGACGATCGGTGCGGTCGAGCAGGGCGGGCGCACGGTGTCGCTCGGCGATCTGCTGGGGCCCGAGTTCGAGGCGAATCCGCGTGAGCTGTTCGGGCCGGACAACTACCACCCCTCGGCGGAGGGTTACGCGACGGCGGCGATGGCGGTGCTGCCGACGGTGTGCGCGGCCCTGAGCCTGTGGCCGGCCGACGAGGACCGTCCGGACGTGTCCCGTCGCGAGGGCTTCCTGCCGGTGGCGAGGGCGGCTGCGGAGGCCGCGTCGGAGGCCGGTACGGAGGTTGCCGCGGCGATGCCGACGGGTCCGACCGGGCCGTGGGCGCTGCTGAAGCGCAGGCGGAGGCGGCGGGTGCGGGCGACCGAGCCGACGCCTGCCGTGAATGCCGTGCAGGGCGAGGCCGGCTCGTCCAGCGGCTGAGAGAGCCGGAAAAGCAAGCGCTTAGACATAGGTCACACCGCCATCCCCGTGACCCAGGCCATACGTACGGGTAACTTCCCAAGCAGCCCCGTCCGGTAGAACACCCCGTACGTCAATGGAGCCGTGATGCCCGAAGCCGTGATCGTCTCGACCGCCCGCTCCCCCATCGGCCGCGCCGTCAAGGGCTCGCTCAAGGACCTGCGCCCCGACGACCTCACCGCCACGATCATCCAGGCCGCCCTCGCCAAGGTCCCCGAGCTGGACCCGCGCGACATCGACGACCTGATGCTCGGCTGCGGTCTGCCCGGCGGCGAGCAGGGCTACAACCTGGGCCGGATCGTCGCCGTGCAGATGGGCATGGACCACCTGCCGGGCTGCACGATCACCCGTTACTGTTCCTCCTCGCTCCAGACGAGCCGCATGGCCCTGCACGCCATCAAGGCCGGCGAGGGCGACGTCTTCATCTCGGCCGGTGTCGAGATGGTCTCCCGCTACGCCAAGGGCAGCTCGGACGGCCTGCCCGGCACCACCAACCCGCTCTTCGACGAGGCCCAGGCCCGTACCGCGGCCACCGCCGCCTCCGAGGGCTCGACCTGGCACGACCCGCGCGAGGACGGCCTGCTCCCCGACCCGTACATCGCGATGGGCCAGACCGCGGAGAACCTGGCCCGCGTCAAGGGCGTCACCCGCCAGGACATGGACGAGTTCGGTGTCCGCTCGCAGAACCTCGCCGAGGAAGCCATCAAGAACGGCTTCTGGGAGCGCGAGATCACCCCGGTCACGCTGCCCGACGGCACGGTCGTCTCCAAGGACGACGGCCCGCGCGCCGGTGTCACCCTGGAGGGCGTCCAGGGCCTCAAGCCCGTCTTCCGCCCCGACGGACTCGTCACCGCCGGCAACTGCTGCCCGCTGAACGACGGCGCCGCCGCGGTCGTGATCATGTCCGACACCAAGGCGCGCGAGCTCGGCCTCACCCCGCTCGCCCGGATCGTGTCGACCGGCGTCTCGGGTCTGTCCCCGGAGATCATGGGCCTCGGCCCGGTGGACGCGTCGAACCAGGCGCTGCGCCGCGCCGGTCTCACGATCGACGACATCGACCTGGTCGAGATCAACGAGGCGTTCGCCGCCCAGGTGATCCCCTCCTACCGCGACCTGAACATCCCGCTGGAGAAGCTGAACGTGAACGGCGGCGCGATCGCCGTCGGCCACCCCTTCGGCATGACCGGCGCCCGCATCACCGGCACCCTCATCAACTCCCTCCAGTTCCACGACAAGCAGTTCGGCCTGGAGACGATGTGCGTGGGCGGCGGCCAGGGCATGGCCATGGTCATCGAGCGCCTCAGCTGACGCACCGTATCCAACTGGCGACCCAGCGCCACCCTTTGGCCCAGAACCGAGGAAACTCCAAGGTTCTGGGCCGATTTGTGATCCAATTTCCCCCAGGATGTGACCTATATCGCTCGCGCGGGGATTTCCGCAGGTCACACGCGCCCCACCGTAAACCCCGAGCCCAAAGTCCTGTCCGATTCGTGACGTTACGCACTGACAGTTGGATAGTTAGCCCTTCAAGCTGATGTAGGAAGTCGGGGGTCGACTTTGAACCGGGAGTACGTCAGTGAGCGCCATGCCGATCGCCTTGCTGGTCACCACGGCCGCCACGGGCGCCGTGGGCGTCGCCGTCCTGCGCACCCTCATGGTGCTGCGCCGACAGGTCGCCGCCCTGCACACCGAGCTCGCCAGGAACAACACCGCGCCCGTGCGGGGTCTCGTACCGGCCGCCCGTCCCGCCGCTGACGTCGACGAGATACGCGCCGCCGTGGCCGAGGCCCTCGCCGAGGAGCGCGAGCGCGAACTCGCCGAGGCGCGTGCCTTCTGGGCCGCGCAGGAGTCCCGGGACGCCTCCGACGCCCCCTCGCTGCTGGGCCTGCCCGACAGCGAGCTGTTCCTGCCCCGGCAGGCGGACTTCGTGGGCCTGGAGCCGGTGTCGGAGCCGACCGCCGACCTGGACGAGTTCGCGGGCGACTCCCCGGAGCTGGCCGCGGCCCGCCGCCGGCACCCGAGCCACCCGGACTTCGTCCCGGTCGGGTCACCCGTCGTGAACGACCACGAACGCACGGTGGCGACCCTGGAGGAACTCGCGGCCTCCGGCACCGAACTGGCGGACGTCCGCCCCGGTCCGCTCGGCACCCTCGACGTGTACGTCTTCGCCGACGGCACCACGCTGTGCATGACCCCGGGCCACCGCGAGACGGCGGAGCGCCTCTCCGCGGCCCTGCGCGCCGGCGAGACCCCGGTCCTGCTGGGCGGCTCGGGCATCTCGGGCGCGTACACGCTGACGTTCGCGTGCGGCGAGGAGAACGTCTACATCCTGGCGGACCGGGTCATAGCGTCCCTCTAGGAGTCAGACCCCGGCCCGCCGCTGGGCCTGCGCCACCAGTTCCATCGCTTCTTCCACCTGGCTCTCGTCCGTGAGGACGAGGGCCAAGTCGTGTACGGCGACGGTGATCTGGTCGGCGGCGGCGAACATCCCGGCGTCCGGCATCGTCCGCGGCTTCACGTCGGGCGCCTCGATGACCTGCGCCCGATGGGCCAACTCCCGGGCCAGTTGCAGGGCCTCGGCGGCGGCGCTCCGTTGCAGTCGGGACTGCGGCGCGGCCCGCAACCGGTCGGCGAAGTGGTCCACAGCCTGGGTCAGACGCGAGGTATCAGCCACCCGGCAACGGTACGCGTCCCACCGGGACTGTTGCCAACACGCGAACGCTCAGGCACGGTGACCTGAAGGACCGGCTTACATCCCATGCCCACGGAGGCGCCGATGTCCCAAGTCTTCTCCGAGGAGACCCACCGCAACATGCTCGCCCGCATCCCCCATTGCACCGGTCGTGAAGTGTCCGACTGGCTCCGCACCGTCGACGAAGGCCCGGCCCTCTTCCGCTTCGAGGAAAAGGTCAGCTGGCTCCGCCACGAACACAACCTCGCGTACGGCCACGCGAAGGCGATCATCCACGAGTACGACCTGAGGAGGGCCGCGCGCAGGTACTTCTAGCCGCGCACATGCCGAAGGGCCCCAGGTACGGAACCCGGGGCCCTTCGTCGTACGAGCCGAACGACCGTCGGCGACTAGTCGTTGCTGTTGAGGATCGCGATGAGTCGCAGGAACTCCATGTAGATCCAGACCAGCGTCAGCGTCAGACCGAACGCCGCCAGCCAGGCCTCCTCCTTCGGCGCGCCGTAGGCGATGCCGTCCTCGACCTGCTTGAAGTCGAGGGCGAGGAAGCACGCACCGAGCAGGACGCCGATGATGCCGAACACGATGCCGAGGCCACCGCTGCGGAAGCCGAGGCCGTCACCGCCGCCGAAGACGGCGAACAGCATGTTGACGACCATCAGCAGCAGGAAGCCGAGCGTGGCCGCCATGACGAAGCCGTAGAAACGGCGGTTGACGCGGATCCAGCCCGCCTTGTACGCCACCAGCACCGCGGCGAAGACCGCCAGGGTGCCGATCACGGCCTGCATGGCCGCGCCGCTGGCGATGCGGTTGTCGACGATGCTGGAGATGACGCCGAGGAACACGCCCTCGAACGCGGCGTACGACACGATCAGCGCGGGCGTGGCCTTGCGCTTGAAGGACTGGACGAGCGCCAGGACCATGCCGATCAGCGCGGCGCCGATGCCGATGCCGTACGAGCGGCCGATGTTGGCGTCGTCGACGGGCAGCAGCGCCCAGGCGAGCGCGGCCGTGACGATCAGGACGCCGAGGGTGGTGCCGGTGCGCATGACGACGTCGTCCATCGTCATCCGGCCGGTGGTCACCGGGGCCTGCGGCGGTGCCCCCTGCTGAAGGTCCTGCTGGGCGTAGGGGTTGGTCGCGTACGGGTTGCCGGCCTGCTGGGCGTACGGGTTGCCCTGCGTACCGACTGCTGCGCCCCCGGCCTGCGGCGCGGTGTTGAAGCCCGCGTAGCCGTTGTCGCGGCTGAACCCCCGTCGCGAGAAGACCGGGTTGCTGCTCCTCATTTCACTCCTCCATGGCCACCGTGTGTGGGCCTTGCCTCAAGAGTAATGGGTAGGCAAAGGAATGACCCTAGTGCTTGAGGAGGATCTTCCCTCGTTGTCCTGCGCAACACGCTACGGGGAGGGGTGATTCCCGGCACGGGAGGGGCCGCCTCGAGGCGCCTCACTCGAAGGGGAAGCCGGTGTAGGCCTCGGCGAGGTCGGTCTCGGCGGCCCGGGACCCGGCGATGCGCTCCAGGCGGGCCAGCTGCATCCGGTCCTCGAAGGGGGTGGCGCCGGGCGCCCGGTGCAGGAGGCCCGTCATGTCGTACGAGAACCGTTCGGCCTGCCAGACCCGTCGCAGGCAGGTCTCGGAGTAGCCGTCGAGGCGTTCCGCCGAACCGGTCTCCCGCTGGTACGACAGCGCCCTCGCGAAGGTCACGACGTCGCCGACGGCGAGGTTGAGGCCCTTGGCGCCGGTGGGCGGGACGATGTGCGCCGCGTCGCCGGCGAGGAAGAGCCGGCCGTGCCGCATGGGCTCGTGGACGTACGACCGCATGGGCGTGACGGACTTCTGGGTGATCGGTCCCCGGTCGAGCCGCCAGTCGTCGTCGGTCTCGAAGCGGTGCTCCAGCTCGTCCCAGATCTCCTCGTCGCCCCAGCTCTCGGCGTCGGTGCCCTCGGGGACCTGGAGGTAGAGGCGGGAGACGGAGGGGGAGCGCATGGAGAGGAGGGCGAAGCCGCGGTCGTGGCGGGCGTAGACGAGTTCGTCGTGGGAGGGCGGGACGTCGGCGAGGATGCCGAGCCAGGCATAGGGGTACGACCGCTCGAAGACCTTGGTGAGTTCGGCGGGGACGGCCTTGCGGGCCACCCCCCAGAAGCCGTCGCAGCCGACGACGTACTCGCATGCGAGGACATCCTCACGGCCCTCGTGGCGGAAGCGGATGCGCGGGGCGTCGGTGTCGGCTCCCTCGACGGCCAGGGCCTCCGCCTCGAACAGCAGCGGGCCGCCCTCCTTCAGCTGGAGGGCGATGAGGTCCTTGCAGACCTCGGTCTGGGCGTAGACCGTCACGGACCGGCCGCCGGTGAGGGCGGGGAAGTCGACGCGGTGGCGCTTCCTGTCGTAGCGCAGCTCGATGCCGTCGTGCCGCAGGCCCTCGCGGTCCATGCGCTCACCGGCGCCGGCCGCGCGCAGGACGTCGACCGTGCCCTGCTCCAGGATTCCGGCGCGCTGGCGGTGCTCGACGTAGGCGCGGTCGCGGCTCTCCAGGACGACCGAGTCGATGCCGGCGTTGTGGAGGAGCCGGGCGAGGAGCAGGCCGGCGGGGCCGGCTCCGATGATGCCGACGGTGGTGCGCATCGGGCGTTCCCTTCGGGTGACCGGGGCGGGTGTTCGCATGGTGAAATTTCTTTCACTCGGGTGGGGTGAGTCTGCGCTCCGGGTCCGCCGCTGTCAATGGTCCGCGCACGCCGTCCGGCCCACGGGGGCACCGTGGGCCGGACGTCCAGGGGTCGGTCAGCGCGGTGGCCAGCCGTCCAGGTGGCGGCGCATGGTGACGTCCTGCTGGGCGTCACCCTTCGGGGCGTTGTCCACGGCGTCCTTGAGGACGGCGTTGACCTCCGCCGCGAGGCCGTCGGCCCGGGCGCGCAGGTCGGCCGCGGGGACCTTGGAGCGGGTCAGCGCGTCGAGCCTGCGGTGGATGTCGTCGAGTTGGCGGCGGTGGGCGGAGTCGAGGGTGAGCGGGGTGGGCGTGGACACCACGAACTGGTAGGCGCCGGCCAGGGTCTGGCAGCCGGTGCAGCTCTTGTTGGCCGCGTCGCTGAGGTTCACGGCGTTCAGCCGGGTCTGCTCGCCCGCGAAGGTGACGATCTGGAAGGACAGCGCGACCGAACGGCAGGCGTCGTCCGCGGAGCAGCCCGACGAGACGGCGTTGGCCTGGTTGCGGACGTTGGCGGCGCTCACCTTGCCGTACTGGCGGATGGTGAACGAGTCCTTCGACTCCGTGTGGTCGAGCTGGTTGGCACGGCTGAAGACGTGGTCCGACGCGACGGCTACCTTCGCGGGGCCGTTGGTCGCCGCCTGCGCCGGCACGGCGGTCGCCACACCGGCGACACCGGCGGCGAACAGCCCCACGCGGACGGCTCGGCGGGTGAACGGGGTGGAGGTACGGGGTTTTCGATGACTGCTCAAGGGGGCTCCTTGGGTGGGTGATCGGTATGGATGTGGGGGGTCTCTGCGGCTTCGGTGGGGGCGGGCGTTTTGCGCAGTTCCCCGCGCCCCTGAGATGCCTGCGGCGGCCCGTTGCGGCCCGGTGGGGGCGTGCGTAGCGCGTGCGGTCGGTTTGGGGTCGGGGCCGGGGTGGGGGGTATCCGTCCTCGGTCCGGCGGCTCGGTCCATCGGAAAAGGGGCCCTGTAACGGACGCCGGCCGCTGCGGGCGGACACCCCCCACCCCGTCCCCTTCACGCCGTACGCGGCTGCACGAGCGTCCAGATGACCCATCCAGGTGCGGGCCCTGCGGTGGCCGCCCGACGGGGCGACTGGGGGCACCCTCCTCTCAGCACGCCCCCAGTTGCGGCACCCCGCCCCGCAGGGCCTCGCGCTCGCCCCTCACGACGACGCCGGTGACCCGCTGGCCGGTGGCGGGGGTGGGCTGTCCGTCGGGGTCGGTGCGGCGCTCTCCGACGGGACCGGGGAGGAGGCCGGCGTGGACGGGTCCGGTCCCGTGCCCGGTGACGACGGTCCCGGGGCCGTGGACGCGACCGGCGCGGGAGACGCCGTACCGCGGGAGGTGCCGGTCGCCGCGCCCGGTGCCGTCGCGGACGCGGCCGGTGAGGCGGACGCCGAGGCCGCGGCGGAGGTGCCCGCCGACGGGGCGTCGGAGCCCGAGGGGGCGCCCGCCCCCGGCGGTGGGACCGCGCCGGGGCCGGTGCCTGACGGGTCGTCCGACGTGCCGTCGTCCGGGGTGGACGCGTCGCCGTCCGGAGTCGTGGCCTGCCGGGGCTCCGGTTCCTCCGTCGACACCCCCGGCTGGAGGATCGGCGCGATCGGCGGCTTCTTGGGCAGCGGCTGGGGTGTCAGACCCGAGGTCCACGCGTAGCTCAGACCCGTCAGTCCGGCGAGGACCACCGCGCACAGCGCCATCCGCAGCGCGGGCCGCCCGTCCGTGGACCGCTTGGCGGCACGGAAGATCCGCCCCCCGATCTTCACGGTGAGATAGACGACCCCACCCATCGGGATCAGCAGCATCAGACAGCCCAGCACCCCGACGAGACCCTCGACGATCTTCCCGTCCGCGAGGGCCGACCCGGTGCCGGAGAACTGCTCGACCATGGACCGGACCATCGTGGCGATGATCCTCGGCAGGTTCCACAGCGCGTACGCCAGCTCGCCGATGATCAGCGGCACCATCGTCAGCACCCAGGCCGCCACGACGGTCCGCGCCGACTTCTTCAGCCCGGCGACCTCCTGGCGCGCCGCCCGCCCCTTCCGCCCCGGCACCAGCCCGAGCAGGATCGGCTTGATCTTGCCGTAGAGGTCGGGGACCCCGGCGAGGTCGCCCAGGATGTAGTAGCCGTCGAGCCGCACGGCCGGCATCAGCTGTTCGAGGATCTCGAAGTGCCCGAGGTAGACGGCGGCCAGGAAGAACGGCTCACCGGTGGCGAAGTACAGCCCGGCCATGCCGAGCATGAAGACCACGTTGAAGTAGACGCCGCCCAGGTCGGTCCTGATCCGCCCGCCCCGGCCGATCCGGTAGACGTCGGTGACGTCGGTGTACATCGACGGCCAGATGAGGAAGATCCCGCAGCCGATGCAGCCGGGCCGGGCCCCGCCGTATCTGCACGCGGAGGCGTGGCCGAACTCGTGGAAGACGAGCGAGGCCACGGTGAGCAGGAACACGACCAGGATCAGCACCGGCTGGTCGAGGACCTCAAGGACCGGTTCGATCGCCCCGTAGAAGGCGAACAGCCAGACGTCCATGGCCACGGCCGCCGCCATCATGACGGCGACCACGACCGGCCGGTGCAGCCACGCGAACATCCGCGCGATCTTCGCCGTGCGCTTCTCGTCGAAGATGACCCGGTGGCCCTTGAGGGCGAGCAGCAGGTCGGAGCGCGGTGCGTCGACCTCGTCGCTCTCCTGGCCCTCGGGGACCGTCACCCCGAGCGGTTCGAGCTTCTTCTCCACCAGGTAGCGGATGTTGTCGCCGCTGACCTCGCGCCCGAACCGCGCGCTCACCCGGTGGGCGATCGACTCGGTGTCGCGCACGCCGTCCACGGACGACGCCACGAGATACAGCAGCCGGGACAGCTGCACGACCTGCCCGTCCCCCCGACGGGCGATGTACTTGGGTTCGGTGAAGCCCGACCCCTGGTACTCGCCGTGCAGTCGCAGTCCCGAGCTCAGCCGGGGCACCAACTGCGGTTCCACGACCGGCAGGCTGCCGGTCGCGACCTGCTCGTAGGTCACCGGCCAGCCGCCGGGTCCGGGCACCGGCCCGGTGTCGTACAGCGTCGGGGTCCCGTCGCCGAGCACTGTCATATGTGGTCTCCCCCCATGTCCTGCCCCCCTCATGGCGCCGGGGCGGACCGCACCTGTGCGCGGTCCGCCCCGGCGGCCGTCGTCAGCGCAGGGTCACTGCTTGACGGAGATGGACTGCGAGGCCTGCGACTCGGCGGCCGACCACGCGGAGTGGTCGTTGACGGCCGCGGACTGGTTGTCGGCGTGCACGGTCGCGATGTGCTTGGTGACGTTGGTGGTCCGGTTGAAGCTGAACTTCAGCTTGCCCAGGGCCTCACGGCCCGGCAGCAGCTCCGCGGACTCGGTGTCGAGCTCGTGCATGTCCATGCTCATGATGGATGTCCTTCCAGGTGGTGATGATGGATGAGTGGGCGTGGAGGCGGTGCGCGGGTGCTACTGCGTGACGCTGATGGCCTGCGAGGCGCCGGAGCTCGCCACCGACCCGACGGAGTGGTCGTTCAGGGCGAGCGAGGAGTTGCTGGCCTGGACGGTGGCGACGTGCTTGGTCACGTTCGTGGTGCGGTTGAAGCTGAACTTCAGCTTCCCGAGGGCCTCGCGACCCGGCAGCAGTTCCGCGGACTCGGCCTCGAGCTCGTGGGCGTCCATCATGATCAGTTCCCCCTCAGGGATGGGCATTTCCGGTCGGACCGAGTCAGGTTCCCCCCGCACTCTGTCCAACTTGGTCGGACGTGCTGTCCAACGAGATTGGACACTAGGGCCTCGCGGGGCCGGTGCGCAACCCGTTCGGGGAATCACTCTTTCGGCGGCGGGTGGGGCCGCCCGTAGAATCGGCTCCGACATGGACGGTTCCGCCGAGCGGCGAGCAGGAAGTGACCCACCCGTGGCCAACGCACTCCAGCAGTTGATCCGTGAGCGCCTGGACCTCAAGGGCTGGTCCTACGGCGAGGTGGCGCGCCGCGGTGGCGTTCCGCGCTCCACCGTCCACCACCTGGCGACCACCGACCGGGTCGTCCGCATGCCCCAGTCGGCCACCCTGGAGGGACTGTCCAAGGGGCTGGAACTCCCGTTGGACACCGTCCGCCGCGCCGCCGCGGAGGCCTGCGGCATCCACGTCTACGGCGCCGAGGGCACCGCCGACCGGCCGGCCGACCCCGAGGTCGACCTCCTGATCGCCAGCGTCCAGAAACTCTCGGCGGACGACCGCCGGCACGTGGCCGCCCTGGTGGAATCCCTCCTGGACCGCACGCCCAAGCAGTAGCCGCCCGGCCGCGGGTCGGTGTCGTCGGTCGACGGCGGGTGGGCGGGGAGCTGGTCACAGGCGTCCGGCGGCGGGCCGATGCCGTCGGTCGACTGCGCGTGCGTGGGGGGCTGGTCGCGCGGGTCCGCGGTGACGCGCGTGACTGCACCCACTTAGGGGCGCGGGGAACTGCGCGACCAGCCCCCACCGGGCCGCGGACACCCACCGCCCCCACCGCCCCGCGGACACCCCACCGCCGGCCGAAGAAGTGACCGTCCGGGAACCGGGTGGCGGCGGTCATCGATCGCGGATGTTCACTCTTCCGTGCAGTCGGAAAAAGAATTCGACTGTGCCCGAAAGGGTCCCGTTCCCCCCGCTAGTCTCTCGTCCTGCCCGAGGAGCGAGAGCCGCACGACCCCGGGCTCCCAGGGGGGAATGTGTTGTTCGTGCATGGCGGCCCGGCCACAGCCGTGGTCCGCGGGCCCGCCGGTGAATCGGTCGTTCTGCTCTCCGGCGAACTGCCCGAGGTACTGACCGACGAGTCAGTGAGAGAACTCGTGGGACTGGCCGCGGCCGTCCTGGACGCGGACGAGCTGCCGCTGTTTCACACCTGTCTGAGAACCCTGCGCCGCGACGGCATGCGCGCGGGCCGCCGGATCGAGATCGACGGTGCCGTACTGACCGTCTACGAGGGGTGACGGCGGGGTGCCGGCCCACGCGGGAGAAATCACCGCGTGGGCGAGGAAGTGCCCGGAGCCGGACTTGAACCGGACTAGGCCACCCCTGCTGACCTGCACTTTTCCCATTCTCCCAGGTCGGCGACTCCCGATGGGGCCCGACCAGACCGGACTAGACCCGACCGGACCGAGCCAGCCGGGGGTTGGTGCGCCATCTGGCGCACGGCCTGGCGCACAGTTCCGGACCCCAGGTCAGGCGGCGGCCAGCTCCTGGACGGCCTGGGCGACGGCCGCCACGGGGTCCTGGTCGGCAGGGAACTCGAACCACTCCCCGCGCAGCCGGTACGCCTCGAACCGGGCGTGCAGCGCCTGTTCCAAGGCGAGGCCACCGGGCCCGGTCCACAGGATCACCAAGGGGAAGGGGTTGCCGGTCTGGAGCTCGGCCAGCCGGTCCGCCGGGTTGCCCTTGCCGATCTTCACCGGCCGGAACTCTGGCGAGCCGATGACGTACACCCCCGCTTCGTACTGCGCCCCCCGGCGACCCCGGGCCGGGATGAGTGCAGACAGGCGCCGCCGATTCACCCGGAGCGTCGCCGCGATGTCGACCATGGGCGCCCCCTCGTCGTACAGCTCCCGGGCCCGGGCCCCCGCCTCCTCGTCCGTCAGCTCCGGGACGGGCGGTGCGCCTCGCCGGGAGCGGCCTTGGATCCACCCGGACAGGAGGCGCCGGTTGACGCCCAGCGTCGCCCCGATGGCGAGCATTGGCATACCGGCGTCGTACAGGAGCTGTGCCACGGCCCGCTGCTGGGCGTCCGTCAGCTCGGCGACCTCCCAGTGGGCGGCCAGGTAGGCGGTCCACGTCTCGTGGCCCAGCTCTTGCCAGGCGCCGCTGGTGTACGCGTCGGCGACCTGGCGCCAGTGATCGGCCGCTGTAGGGTCGTTCACGTCGACCTGCTCTCTCTCAACGGTGGTCAGGTTGGCCCGCCCCGGGGTGTTCGCGCACTTCGGGGCTTGATCGTTTATAGCTCTCCTGGGCACCGGCGCGCAGGGCCGAACGGGGGCGTCACACGGTCGCGTTCGCGGTTGACTGGTGGCGGACGCGCAACCCCCATTGCACCCCGCGCGTCAAGATCGTGAAGAAAGTCATGCACGAGTGCATCGGGAAAGGGGTTACCGGCCGTATAAAGCGGTGGGCCCAGCGGCATGTGTCGCCGCTGGGCCCACCTTGCGGCCCACCCGTGCCCAACTTGCGGAGTATGAACGTGGGGGACCGCTGCCACGCCACACGGGCGCGGCAGTCTGCGCTTCGCGTCTACGACCGGGTGGCCGAAACGCGAGTGTCATTTAACCCCGATCTCACCACAGTGACTAGATGAATGCGCCCCGCGACCGGCCGTCACCCAAAAGAGTGACAAATGCCAGGGGCGTGGTCCCCCGGCCTCAGCACTGTGCAGCGCCGGGCTCCAGAGCCAGGTAAGCGCGCAACTCCGCAGCCTGGACGGCCATATGCAGCTTCCACGCTGCATGGTCCTGCGCGGCGATCTCGGCCCACAGCCGGGCAACCGCGGCCCCGAACGCGCGCAGTGACTCGGGGTCGGCATCACGCCACGACGGAACCTCGCACGCCCACGCGACCGCAGAAGAGGCCGTGTGACCGGTTTCCATCAGGCGCAACGCCCAAAGGTACGGATCAATCCACCCGGCTCCACGGGTGGGCCAGGCCCAATCCACCAGGCGCACCTGACGGCCCGCCATCAGCACGTTGTCCGGCGCCCAGTCCGTGTGCAGCAGCACGTCCCCGGCGAACAACTCGGCATCGTCGCCGGCGTACGGCCCCCACCGCTGTACGGCGGTCTTCAGCTCCACCCCCGCCGGGGCCTGGACGCCCTGCAACTCCTCCAGAGCACCACGCACTAGGTGAAGGTCGGCCCTGTTGCGGTAGTCCGCGTGACGGCCTTCCACGGCCTCCCAGGCCACGAGCAGCCATCCGGCCACCTCCTCATGCCACAGCAACCGCGGCGCCAGGGGCGGCAGGTGCGGGGCGATAGCGACCTCACGGTGCTGGGAGGCGGCCTGCCGGTGGTCGGCGGGAATGCCCTTGAGGAAGACGGGCCCGGCCTGGGTGGCCAGGACGACGGCCACGGCCGAGTTGCGGCCGGCCTCCGCAGGCCGGATCGAGTGGATAGGCCCGGTGTGCTGGGTGATGGCTTGGCGGACGGCGGCGGGCAGGGTGGCGAAGTCAACGCGAGGCATGGACAAGGTGCAGTTCCTCGGGGTTGTGGCTCGTAACCGCACGCTGCCCCGGCCAGCGTTCGACCGGGGCAGTGGCGGGGTCGGGCGTCGGTCAGCGGCCGGTGCTCTCCGACTTGGGGGCGCGGGACATGAGTTCACGCACGGCCTCTTGGGGCGCTCGGCCACCGTGGATCATGTCGACGACGGCGCGGGTGATCGGCATCTCCACGCCGTGCCGCTCCGCCAGGCCCTGGACGGCCTGGCACGAGGCCACGCCCTCCGCCGTCTGCGTGGTGGCGGCCCGGGCCTCCTCCACCGTTAGGCCGCGGCCGAGGTGGTGGCCGAACGTGTGGTTACGGGAGAGCGTGGAGGAGCAGGTGGCGACGAGGTCGCCCATGCCGGCGAGACCGGCCAGGGTCAGCGGGTCCGCGCCCATGGCGACGCCCAGCCGCGTGCACTCCGCGAGCCCGCGCGTCATCAACGCGGCCTTGGTGTTGTCGCCGAGCCCCATGCCGTCCGTGACGCCGACGGCCAGCGCAATGACGTTCTTGAGGGCGCCGCCCAGCTCGCAGCCCACCACGTCGTGGTTGGTGTACGGCCGGAAGTAGGAGGTGTGACAGGCCTGTTGGACGGCGGCCGCGGTGCTGTCATCAGCGCAGGCGACGACGCTCGCGGCGGGCATCCGGTCCACGATCTCGGCGGCCAGGTTGGGCCCGGACACCACGGCGATCCGGTCCGTCGGCGCCCCGGTCGTCTCCGCGATGACCTGGCTCATGAGCATGCCGGTGCCCAGCTCGATCCCCTTCATCAGGGACACGAACACCGTGCCCGGCTCCCACTGGGGCCGCCACCACTCCAGGAGGGGGCGGACCTTCTGCGCGGACACGGCCAGGACGGCGATGTCCGCGCCTTGGGCCGCCTCCTCCGGGTCGGTCGTTGCCCGTACCTTCTCCGGCAGCTTCACCTGGGGCAGATAGTCCGGGTTGCTGCGGGTCCAGTTGATGGCGTCCACCAGTTCAGGGCGCCGTCCCCACATGGTGACCTCACACCCGGCGTCCGCGAGGACGAGCGCGAACGCGGTTCCCCAGGACCCAGCTCCGTAGACAGCTACACGTCGTGACATGCGGTCAATTCCTTTCAGTCCTCGGGCCGTCTCACGGTAACGGTGAGGGCCACGCGGTCCCGGAGCCCGGGCGCCCGGGTCCTGGCCTCCGTCAGCATGCTGTCCGCCTGGGCGTCGCCGAGCTGGGCGCGCAGCTCCGCCTCATGCTCGATCCACAGCTGATAGAGGCGCTGCCACATCGCTGGTTCGTGCGGCCGTTCCTCCTCCGCGTCCAGGATCAGCCCCGTGGCCTGGGCCTGCTTCGTCCACGGCGGGAGGGTTGACCGGACCCGGTTGCGGCCGGAGGTGATGACGGCGCGGGCACCCGGCTTGAGTACCCGCCGGATCTCCTGCAATGCCGCCCGCCGGTCACGCGCGAACCCCAGGGCATCCACGCACACCAGACCGTCCGCGTACTGGGAAGGCAGGCCAGTCGAGGCCAGGGAGCCCTGGAGGAACTCCGCCCGCTCAGGCGCCACGCCGAACGCGGGGAGGCGGCCAGCGGCCAGGCTCAGCGCCGTGGCGGAGATGTCCACCCCCGTGACGGCGACCGTCAGGGCCCGGGCCAGCCACAGGCCGACCCCGCCCGTGCCGCAGCCGACGTCCACCAGTTGCTGGCCCGGGCGCAGCCGCAGGTTGGCGACCATCGCGCCGAGGAGGGGCCAGTCACAGGAGCTGGAGGCATCCACCTCTGCCGGGTAGACGTCGCCCATCGCCGCGGCGTACAGGTCCCGGACGATGGTGGCCCCGGCCCGGGCCCCGTGCAGGGCGTCGTACACCTGCCCCAGTTGCTGCTCCTCCGCGGTCAGCACGGCCTCATCCATGGCGCTCCCTGGTCCGGGGGATGGAGCGGGTGATCCGCATCTCCATCCCGGGGGCGACCACCTTCACCGCGGCGTACGCCGGCGACTCCCACAGGTCCACGGCGATGGGCTCGCCCCCGGTGACGCCGGTGACCGCCGTGACGACCTGCTCCAGGAGCCGGTCCACGACGGGCTCCAGGTCGACGGCCGAGCCCGCGCAGTCCGTCCAGGCCTGGGTGGGGAGGTCCGCGAGTTCCGGGGCGCCGGGCTGGGCGGCGAACGCCGCCTCATGGCCGTCCAGGTCGTCCCGGGTGCCCGCGATGCACGTCAGCCGGGACTGCGCCGCTTCCGTGAGCGCCCGGGACAGCGCGACCTCCGGGAGGACGTGGCAGCCGGACCCGGCGAACACCACCGGGTAGTCCTCCGACCAGATGTAGGCGGCGAACACGGGGACCCGGTACCGGCTGCTCACGTGGACGATCTCCAGCCACATGCCCGCATCCAGGTACCGGCCGATCAGGTCGGCGCAGTACGGGTCCGTCACCGCGGCCGGGTCGACCAGGGTCCGGTACCGGCCGCCGGCGGTGTAGTCCCGGTGCAGGACGTCCCGCTCCACGCACTCAAGGAGCGCGTGCAACGTCGCCTCGGCTTGCGTGTTCCCGCACGCCAGGCCGTTGCTCGTGACGGCGAACAGCTCCGGGCGGGCCGGGCCGTGGTGCACCTGGCGGCGCAGCAGGTCCGCGGGCACCAGGATGCCGCGCTGGGTTGCCAGTCCGCGGCCGGTCGTCCAGTCCAGCACCACGTCCGCCAGGCGCGGGTGATGCACCTTCACCGGGAGCGCGGCCATCGGATAGGGCGGGTGCAGTTCCCGGTGCGTGCCGTGGGCGTCCAGGACCACCGGCTGCTCCGCGTGCCACAGCTCCGCGGCCTCCAGGACGGCCGAGATCTTCGCCAGCGTGTCGTTGGCTCCCTTGCCCTGGGACGTCGCCAGTGTGTGCGCGGCGGGCCGGACAGCCGTCCAGACCGGGATGTCCAGATAGTCGAGGCGGGTCAGCCGGGCCACGCGCGTGATGCCCAGGCGGCCGATCTCCGGTTTCAGCGCCTCCCACGTCTCCTCGGGCGTGCGGGTACGGACAGTGCCGGCCAGGCAGTGGCTGGTCATCGGACCGCCTCCTGGTCCCGCAGGAACCCGAGCACCAGCGGGCGGGCCGCGTCCACGGCCTCCCGCTCGCCCTGGAGGCCCCGCATCCAGGCCTCCTCATCCAGCCCGTCCAGGCCGGTGCCCCACACCTCGGCCAGCATGCGCCGCACCACATCCTCCTTGATGGCCTCCGGGAAGAACCCCGCATGTTCCTGCTGCGCCTGGGCGTTGACGGCCGCGTACCGGGCGACGTCGGCGCGGTCGGCGGCCGTCTCCCGGACCAGGAGCCGTGCCGCGGTGGCCTCGTCGGTGAGGTCCGTACGGGGGTTGATCACTGCACACGCCACCGCAGGAGGAAGGTCCGGCACCTCGTGCCCGGCCAGGTGCTGCCACCACACCTCTTTGAACGCCGGGTCAAACACCTGCTGGAACGTCACGCGGTCCAGGGTCGCCAGGCGGCCCTGGTCGGTGTCCTGGGCGGCAAACCGGTTGGCCCACTGGCGGAAGCAGCGCGTGCCCCAGTGCAGGCCCTCCACGGGCTCCACCGGGGTGGTTGCCAGGTCGAGCGCGAGCGCCACCGCCTCCAGGGCATCGGTCCGCTTCACGTCCCCGAAGTGCGGGTTGGCGGCCAGTTCCTCCGTCAGCCACTCGGCGAACGCGGGGACTTGCCGCTGGCCGATCAGGCGCACGGCGTCCCAGGACCGGTGCGCGTAGTAGACCTCCTCCAGGGCGGTGAGGAGCTGCTGGGCCTCCTCCTCGTCCATGACGCCCTCGGCCAGGGCCAGGCCGATGACCTGGCGGACACGGACCAGCGGCCACGTGCAGGCGCTCATGTCGCCCTCGGTGGACTGGGCCACGGCCACCTCGTCGTCGCCGTCCAACAGGCCGGTGGCGTAGGCGTGCCACACGGAGCCCACGCCGATGACGCCGCAGCTGCCGAGCTCGGCCGCGCGCAGAGCGCCGATGCTGGCCGCGCCGATGACGCGGACGCCCCGGCCCAGCGCCCAGATGATCTCTTTGTGCCGTACGGCCGGCGCCTGGTGATAGACGCCGTCGATGATGACGACGGTGTCCCCGGCCTTGATCTCAGGGTCGAAGAGGTCGCCGTGCTTGATGGGGGGCCGGACCCGTAACCCCTTGTCCTGTAGTGCGGGGTCCTCCGGGCTCAACGTGGGCCCGGTGAAGACGTGAATCACGTTGGTCTCCAAAAGGGGTGCACATGGGGCGGGCGCCCGGGTCACCCACGAGGTGGCCGGACGCCCGCGCTCCGATCCGGGGTCAGAACGTGTAGCACTCCTCCTGCTCGACGTCCTCGGAGCGGGTGACGGCGGCCGTGTCCACCAGCGTCTCCACCTCCGCGCCGTCCGCGACCTGCTCGGTGGTCTTCGCCGCGTCCTGAGCCTTCGACACCATGTCGGATTCCTTCCGTTCAGCTTCCCGGCGAGGCGGTCGCCTGCCGGGCCGTGCCCGCTCCGGTCGCCACGAGCGACCAGCCGGAGCGGAGTCCAAGGGGTGGCGGTCCCGGCCGATGTGTCGGCAGCGGCCGGGACCGGTGTCCCGGCCGCCGTCACTCCCCCACGGAGGGCCGGCCGGAACGCTGCCCCGCCCAGGGCCGGGGACCACGCGGGAAGGTGCGGGTCCGGGCCGGGGAGCCGGAATCAGCCTCTACCGGCCCCGGGCGGGTGCTCGGGTGGTCAGGTGGCGGCGGCCAGCATGAGCGCCGACAGCAGCGCTACGCAGGTCGCAACGCACCAGACCACGTGCATACGGGGGGTCACAGCGGACCTTTCTTCACCACACGGAGATGGCGGCCGGGACCACCCCGGACCATCTCCCGCCAGCAGACGGGGCAGGCGTGCACCTCACAGCCCGGGCCCGAGTCGCCGAAGTGCCGGGCGAGCAGGCGGCCGTTCCTGGTGGGTGCACCGCAGGACACGCACACCTGTATGGGCTCCGCGTCGGCGAGGGGGCCGATGACCCACTCCAGGCCCAGGCGCAGCACGTGCGGGTCGGTATCCCGCTGGGTGTCGGTCGGCAGGCGCAGCCACTTCATGCCGAAGCGGTAGCCCTCCACCCCGCACACCAGCAGGCTCTCCCCCTGCCGGTGCACCTGGACGCCGGCACGGGAGGCGTCCGGCCAGCCGTCCGCGCCGCCCGGCGGGATGACCCACATCAGGTGGTCCGCAGCCGGGTCATCAAGGACGGGCCCGGAGCGCTCCATCAGGACGTCCAGCACCAGGTGCCCCCAGGCCGCGGGCACTGTGACGGCGTTCCATGAGCCGTCCACGGTGACCATGCCCAGCGGCCCGGAACTCGGCAGGTACGGCGGCGTCATCAGGGTGGCGGTGGTCACGGCATCCCCACCTCCGCCCACACCTGCTTGCCTCGGTGAAACCGGGTGTACCCCCAGTTCCTGGCGGTGGCGTCCACCAGGCGCAGGCCCCGGCCGTGCTCGGCCAGCGGATCCCCCACCTGGAGCTGGGGCACCTTCGTGCTGTCGTCCGTGACCGCCACGCGCACCTGATACCGAGCGCACCGGGTGACCGTGATCTTCACGACCTCCCCGGTGGCGTGCCGGGCAGCGTTCGCCGCCAACTCCGTGGCCACCAGCATGACGTCATCGGCAAGCGCCTCCAGGCTCCAGACGGCGAGGACCGTGCGCACCATGGCGCGAGCGTCCGTGGCGGCCTGGTCGTCCCGCTGGAGCACGCCGCTGTAGGCCGGATCTCCCGTGGTGGAGGCGACCGGACGCCAGGACGGACGGATCCGGCCCGCCGTCTCGGTCTCGTTGGTGGTGGTGCTCGCCATGCTGACGCCCCCAAGCGGCTTCGCGCGGTTTGCTCGTACGGCGAGTACAACGCCAACTACGCTGGGTGGACTAGGACCGGTGAGCGCCGATGCGTTTACCGTGTTTAACGCCCTGCTTGGGAGGGTGGGCGACATGACGGATCACTCGCGCGTGCGCAACGACGCGCTGGAACAGGCCCTGAAACAGGCCGATCTGACGTACGAACAGGCCGCCGCGGCCGTCCGCGTCGTGGCGGCCGAGGCCGGCGAATTACTCCGCACCAACCGCAGCGCAGTCGCGCACTGGATCAAGGGTCAACGGCCCAACCTGTCCACGGCGACGTACATTGCCGAAGCGCTCTCGCGCAGGCTGGGCCGCACGTTGCGGCCCAGCGAACTCGGATTGTGCGACCCCGACCAGGACCGGCCCGTCGAGGAGCTGGGCCTGGTGCTCGGCGCCGATCCAGTGGACGTGCTCAGGCGGATCGGGGAGGCGGACATTCACCGGCGGAAGTTCCTGACAGGGGCGGCCTACAGCGTCGCAGCGGCTGCCCTGCCGCTGGGCATAGACCAGGCCGTCGAGTACGAGCGGCGGGCCAAGGCCGGCCACGACCGGGCAGGGGATGCGGAGATCGCAGCCGTCCGGGACGTGGTCGAGATGTACACCCGCATTGACGAGCGCCACGGCGGCCAGCACGGCCGCAGCGCCGTCGTCCAGTACCTGCGCAGCGACGTGGCCGACCTGTGCCGGTCCACGTTCGCCACCGACGAGCACCGCCGCGAGGCCCTGGGCGCGGCAGCGTGCGTGTCCTACCTGTGCGGCTGGAAGGCATTCGACGCCGGGGAGCACGGCCTGGCCCAGCGCTACTACCTCCAGAGCTACGCACTGACGGAGGAGGCCGGGGACGCCCTGCATGGGGCCTGGATACTGCGGATCATGGCCCACAACGGCATGGACATCCGCCAGCCCCAGGCCACCCTGGCCCTGGCGGAGGCCGCCCTGGCCCGCGTCCACCGCCGCGTGGACCCGGCCACAGAGTCCTTGTTCGCCGTCACCCGGGCCCGCGCGCTGGCCCACGCCGGCCGAGGCGCCGAGGCGGTCGCCCAGCTCCGCCAGGCACAGGACATGGTGCTGCGCGGTGAGGAACAGGCCCTTCCGTTCTGGGCCAGCCTGTGGGGCTCTCCCCGGGCAACCGTCGCCAGCCACACCGCCAAGACCTTCAAGGAACTACGCGACCACGCCAACGCCGAGCACCACTACGCCGTGAGCGCCCGCAGCCGCAGCGACAGCGGCCGGGAACACCAGCGGATCACCGCCCTCACCCTCGCCGCCCAAGGCCGCGAGCAGGCCGCCCAGGGCCACCTGGAACAGGCGTGCACCACCTGGAGCCAGAGCCTGGACATGTTCACCGGCGTCCGCTCCGACCGGGCCAAGGGCGAAGTCGGCGGCATCCGCCGTCACCTCAAGGTGTTCGAGAAGCGCGGCGTCCAGGCCGCCGCCGAGCTGGATGAACGCGCCCGCTCCTGGCAGCGCTCATACACGTGATCAGGGTACGGGCGGTGTCAGACCCCGCCCGTACCTTGGGAGCATGCCCAACTCCCCCCGGCCTCCGGGCACACCGTGCTGCCCTGCCCGGGACCACCTCAACACCGCCATCCGCAACCTGATGGACCAGCCGGCCAGCCGCGAACGCTCCGAGCAGTGGGCGGTGCTGCTGGAGCGCTGGGCAGATGCCTGCCCCTGCACCCGCTGGACGACCGCCGCCTGACCCCGGACATGGGTGCGCCCCGTCCCGGTTTTCCACGCCGGGGCGGGGCGCTTCACATGCGTCCGAGCGGCAACGCAGCTTGGACACCAACACCGTACGGCCGGGCACTGACAACGCCCTGCGGGCGGCCCTACGTCTGGGACGCTTTAGGGCGCACGGGCCGGCCGAACGCGAGCGGCGCGGCGAGGGCGCTGGGCGGGTTCGCCATGATGCGGGCAAGGTCCCACAGGCCCCGGGTTGACTCCGGCAGGCTGGCCCGGATGGTGCGGCAGTCCCGGCAGGTCGGCTCCTCTTGGCCGCGGGTG
This sequence comes from Streptomyces sp. LS-MS-L19, assembly GCF_058382285.1. Lineage (NCBI taxonomy): Bacteria > Bacillati > Actinomycetota > Actinomycetes > Kitasatosporales > Streptomycetaceae > Streptomyces > Streptomyces sp. LS-MS-L19. Next base: position 4,044,921 of record NZ_JBYCLL010000001.1, read on the forward strand.
CACACACGTTGGCCCGCCTGGACGTCGTGGGCCTGGACCGGGTGCTTGCACCACGGGCACGCGGGAAGCTGGGCCCGCTCGATCTGGTTGCGGGCGCGGTCAACGCTGGGCCGGGGCCGGTGTCCCATCGATCTCCTCCAGTGCCTCGGGGTGCTCGGTGCGGTAGTGCTCACGGAAGACGGCCATTAGGCGGGCCTGCCTCGCCCTCTCGCGCTCGCTCGCCTGGGCGGAGATGGCGGCCGACACGTCTGCCGGGGTGAAGTTCGCCGGCAGGGTCAGCGGCCCGGGCAGCTCGTCCATGCACTCCAGGTGCGCCATGGTGCACCCCGGCTGGCGGCAGGCGAAGCGGGCCGTCTGGGCGTTGAAGCCCCTCAGGCCCCAAGGGAAATCCGGGCCGCGCATGAGCGGCGGCGCCTGCTCGGCCTCCGCGGCCATGCGGGCCGCGTCCTGGTGGAACTGCTGGACCAGGGCGGCGGCGGTCTCGCGCGGCAGCTCCGCCAGCATGGCGTTGATGCGGTCCACCGACTCCTGCACGCTCACCGGGTGCCGCCGACCAGGCCGAGGGAGCGCATCGCGGCCAGCGTCGGCTGGAGCTTGGCCAGCGCCTCGCGCATACGCCGACCGGACTCCGCCGCTACGTCCGGCTCCGGACCGCCGAGCCGGGACGTGGCGAGCGCCACCAGTTCCTCCGTGGTCAGGGACCGCACCCACGCCTCGCGCCGGTCGGTACTTTCCTCGAGGGCCGCCGCGTAGCGGGCAGCGCGGTCGACCAGGCGCCGCGCCCCCTCCTCCGTCAGCTCCACGAGCACTCCGCCACCGGCCGCCGCCGTCACGCGCTCAAAGTGCGCGCGCTCCAGGTGCAAGGTCGCCACCATCGCCTCCAACCTCATCGGGCCGGACATGATGGCACAAACACGCCCGCCCTCCGGGTGTGGAGGACGGGCGCACTGGGCGGTGCCCGGGGTGGGAATCGAACCCACACTCAACCGCTTTTAAGGCGGACGCGTCTGCCAGTTGCGCCACCCGGGCCGCAAGCGGCGCGGACATGTGACTGGCCGTCACTGCCCCTGCCGAGGGCCGCACTTCACCTCCATCATGCCGTGTGCACGTGCCAGTGATCGCACCCGCCGCCGACGCAGGCGGGAAATGGTCAAGAGGTGACGCAAAGACGCCCGCTCCTGCCGGACACAAGCAGGAACGGGCGTCCGTCTCGGGCCACCGGACCGGTCAGCGAACGAACAGGCCAACCACCGCGGTGAGCATGCCGACGACGCCGGCGACCGCGCCGAGCACGCCCAGCGGCCAGCGCCTCGCCTTCAGCGCCTCCACCTCCGCCTTCAGCGCGTCCATGTCCTTGCCCGTGTCCTCCCGGAGCCGCGCCAGGTCCTGCTCTGTCCGCGTGGATCGCTCCAGCAGGACGGCCAGGGAACCCTTGACTTCAGCTAACCCCGTTGCCACGGTGCCGCGGAGCCTCTCCAGCTCCACGGCCACCGTCGCCGAACTCTCCGGCGTCGTCATCTCGGGCTATACCTTCCTGGACAGACTGGCGCTGTTGGGGTCGCCGAATGCCCGGGCCACCATGCCCTTGATCAGGGCCAGGCCAGCACCGAGGCCCGCGCCGAGGGCGGTGTACCACATGCTGGCGTGGGTGGCCTGGGCCGGGACGAACGCCGCCGCGAACCCGTAGGCCGCAGACGTGACGACCCGCTCGAACAGGTCGCGCGCGTACGTCTCGGCGGTGCGCAGGACGGCGTCCCCGTCCGGGAGCTGGAAACCGTTGAGGGTCATGAGATCAGGACTCCTTCCACACCAGCGCGGTCAGGATCGCGCTGGCTACCTCCACCTGACCGGCGCCCTGGTTGAGCAGCCGGACGCGCATGGAGCGGCCCGCGCCGAGCCGCTTGACCAGGGGCACCACGCTGAAGGTGCCGCCCGGGGTGCCGATCACCTCGTGGATGGGGTGCTGGGTCTTGAGGGTGGCGCCCTCCCACTCGCTCATGCGGACCTGCACGACCTCGCCCGCGTCCAGGCCCTCGAACCGCAACGACAGGGAGCCGGTGAACCGCGCCGGGCCCACCACGAACACGTCGCCGGCGGCCGGGTGCTGGCCGAGCTCGTCGCTCCACTCCTCGGTGAAACCGACCTCGTCCCACAGGCCGGGCGCGAGCTGGTAGCTGTGCTCCAGGCCCAGGTTGACGTACGACGGTCCCGTCACGGTGACCTCCTGGGGGGTGCTTGCCTGCTCCGGGCTCCAGCTCGCCGGGTGCGCCAGGCGCTCCCCGACGTCCGCCCGCAGCTGCTTCATGGTGAGCGCGAAACGGCCGCGCTTGCCGTAGCCCTCCACCGGGCCGAGAGGGTCGACCTTGCCCTCCACGCTGGTCTCCAGGTGGCCGGCGACGCTGCCCGCACCCCACTGGTGGTGGCGGCAGATGGCGGCGTTGAACCGCACCCATGTGTCGTACTGGGCGCGGGTGTAGGTGTCCCGCCGGTCGCCGAGGTTCTCGGTCTCGATGCCGTACAGGGCGTCATTGCCGTCCACGGTGCCGCTGGCCTTGGACGGCGCGGGGATGGCCGTCTCTGCCTTGATCGCGTTGAAGGAGTTCAGCGCGGCCAGGCCTGCATGGTTGGCGCGGCCGTCGGCAACGAGCACCAGGCGGCCGGACTTGGGCAGGTAGGCATGGGCCAGGGGCGGCGGCAGGACGCTGCTCTGGCCGTCGTAGGCGATGGCCCGCAGGCTGTCCCGCCCGGCCGTGTGGTGGTTGAGGACGCCGTGGACCGGACCGAAGACCTTGCCGGTGGCCTCGTCCCGGCCCCTGGTGGTCCAGCCCGCCAACTCCGTGAACGGCACGCCCTCCGCCTTGAGGGCCGCCCGCCACTGCTCTGGGGTCATGGGCTCTGCCACGTCACACCTCCTCGTCCGCAGGGCCGGTGTAGCCGGACAGGCGGCGTGCCACGTCCTCGGTGAACCCGGGAAGTGCCTTGAGTTGGGTGTACGCGGCGTGAGCGTCGTCCTGCTCCTGCGTCTCGACCTGGGCCTGCTGTGCGGCGCGTGCGTCCTGGATCGCGGCCAGCTTTGTCCCGTACTCGGCCTCGGTGATCTGCGTCCACCCCTCGGGGTGTGCCGGGTCCTCTTCGTTGGTCTCCCGCTGGCGCAGGTTGCCGCTGGCGTCCTCGTAGTAGAACGTCTGTGTCTCTCGCATGCTGGGGCTCCTTACGCCTCTCGGAGGCTCCACAGGAAGACGCGGAGGGTGGCCTGGATTCGGTTGATCGTCGCTCCGCCGGAGCCGCGGCCTGCCTGGATGTTCATGGTGATCGTCCGCGTCTCGCCCGGCGCGAACCGCACCTCGTTGATCTTGTTTTCCTGCACGTGCGTGTTGAAGATCGTCGTCGTGCCCTTGTTGCCGAGATAGGACATCTCGTCGCTGTCGAGGCCGGTCGCGCCCCCGCTGTTCGGCGGCAGGTCCAGGTCCAGGTCCACCTCACGGAACAGCAGCCCCAGCGCCGGACGGCACGGGTCCGGGTTGGTCACCGTGATGTCGAGGGTGTCGATGGTCTGGCCTACGGCGGCCGGGACCGCGAGGGGCGTCGCCAGGACGTCGTTCTGGGAGGCGTTGAAGTAGTCCTGCCACAGCTCCGGCTCGCCCCGCAGCTCGCCCGTGGTCGGCTCGCAGTAGACGCCCGTGCTGTTCGTGGCGATGTCGCACGCGTACGGCCACGCGCCGGTGGCCGCGACCAGCGGGTCACCCGCTGACCCGTCGCCGGTCAGACCGCACCCCGTCACCACGGCCGCGCTACCGGCAGCCGGGGCATACAGACCGCCGTCCCCGCCGAACGTCACCGCGTTGCCCGCGTCCGCCGAGGGGCGGGCGGCGATTTCGCCGGTGGCCTGGTCGTAGGCGATGCCGTCCCCCGCCGACAGGCAGGAGCGGACGTCGGCGCACTCGACGTACACGCCGTCAGGGCCGCTGTGGGCCAGGTTCGTTCCTCCACCGGGCGGTGCCGGGTCCAGGATGACGGCCGCGCTGACCACGTACGGATCGCCCGTGGTGCCGGTGCCGCTCACCGTGGTGTCCACGGTCGGGGTGTCCCCGGCCTGGACGACGGTGGGCGAGGCAGGCCCCGCCGCTGGGGTGTAGATCCCGCCGTCCGTGCCGAAGATCGTGGTGTTGCCCGCGTCCGCCGAGAGACGGGCGGCGATCTCGCCGGTGGCCGGGTCGTAGTCGATGCCGTCGCCGGCCGACAGACACCCGCGCACGTCGCTGCACTCCACGAACAGGCCGTCAGGGCCCGCGTGCAACAGGTTCGTTCCGCCGCCCGGCGGGGTGGGGTCCAGGATGACGGCCGCGCTGACCACGTACGGATCGCCCGTGGCGCCGGTGCCGCTCACCGTGGTGTCCACGGTCGGGGTGTCCCCGGCCTGGACGACCGTCGGGGAGCCTGCCCCGCTGGAGCTGATGATGTACGGGTTCGAGGGGGAGCCGCTGCCGTTGACCGTGACGCCGGGCCCGGCGGTCACGGTGCAGGCGCACCGCTGGCTGCAACCGCAGTCGGACAAGGAGATCACTCCCAGAGTGGAAGCCTCGCCCGGCCCTAAACCAACGGCTGATTAGGAGTCTAACCGGCCACCCGTTCGGCACTCCCTCACGCGTCGGGAAGCGCTGGGCCGGTGTAGCCGGACAACGCCCGGGCGGAGGGCTCCGGCAGGCCCACGCCCAGCAGGTCCTTGTACCCCTGGAGCCGGGTCGCTGCCTCCACTGCCTCCAGCTGCGCCAGGCGCGCCTCATGCGCCTGCTGCATGACGGCCCGTAGTTCCTCGTAGGCCTCCTGGGTGAGGATCTTCGCGCCCTCCGGCAGTGCTGGCGCCAGGTCGCCGCCGGCGACGATCCGGCCCAGGACACCGTCGGCGAACTGCACGTACAGCGTCTCCTGGGGCGCAGGCAGGGGCAGATCGGGAAGGCCGGGCAGGTCGGGCAGGTCGGGCAGGTCGGGCAGGTCCAACATGGTGCGCTCCTCACAAACTGATGATCAGGGCCCGCAGGTTGAAGACGATCGAGTAGTAGTAGGCGCCGCCGCTGCCCCGGCCTGCGGTCGCGCTGAGCGTGATCGGCGCGGACCCTCCGGGGGCGAGCGTGAAACTCTCGGGCACGAACTTGGTGCCCTGGGCGTGCACCCCCGTGATGGTGCTGGTGCCGCTGTTGCGCATGTAGAACATCTCGTCGTTGGGCTGCCCGGTGCCCCCGCCTGCACCGGCCGGAAGCACCATCCACACGTCGATCTCGCGCTCCGTGAAGACCTGCGCGGGGCGGCAGGTGTCCGGGTTCGTGATGGTCACCGAGAAGGTGTCCAGCACGGTGTTCTGCGCGGCCGGCACGGGCACGTCGTTGTAGCTGCGGCTGTCGGAGTAGTTCGTGAACTGCACCCTGCCGCGCGGCTCCGAGCGCAGGCGCCCCTGGCTGTCGCAGTACACACCACCGCCGAAGGTGTCCACCGAGCACGCGTACGGCCATGCCTGGGTGTTGGCCCTGATCGGCGCGGAGGCTGACCCGTTGCCGGTGAGGCCGCACCCGGGGACCACCTGGCCGCCGGCCGTGGGCACGAGCAGGCCGCCGTCCGGGCCGATGCTGACGTTGTTCCCGGCCTGGCCGGACAGGTGCGCGGAGATCTCCCCGGTGCCCTGGTTCAGGCTGATGCCGGGCCCGGCGGACAGGCAGGCCCGAACGTCCGAGCACGGGACCTCGGCACTGATGACGTAGGGGTTGGCCGCCGACCCCGAACCGCTGACGGCCACGTTGGTCCCGGCCTGCACCGTGCAGTTGCACGCGCCACCGGCGCATCCGCACCTCGCCACTGTCCCACCGTCCTTGGGGGTTGTGATCGTGGCCCGGACCTAAACCAGCGGCGCACTGTCGAGTCTATCGACGCCTCTCCGGACGCCCTCCGGACATGTCCGCGGACACCGTCCGCCCCCGTCCGGCAAATGTCCGGGACACAAGCAGCGGACACGCCCTGACCTGCCCGGACACTGTCCCGGACATGGGTGTCCGCCGCGTCCCGGACACGGGTCAGCCGTACAGCTCCACGATGACGATCCCGTCGCTTCCGGCGGTGCCGTTCACGCTGTCCCCGTCCCTCGCGAAGGCACCGGCGGCGCCCGCGCCGAAGCCTCGGCCGGCGCCGCCGCCGCCGGTGGAGGAGCGCTGCCAGCCGCGGTGACCGAGGTGGGCGTCCCCGCCCTCCCCGCTCTGCCCCTGGCCGCCGTCCAGGCGCAGGGCGCCGCCGCCCGGGCCGCCGCCCATCGACCAGTCCCCCACGGCCGCGAGGGGCCCGGACGTCCCGGAGAAGCACACGGGGGCCGTGCCGGAACTCATGACCGCCTGGCCGCCGTTGCCGCCCAGGGCGGTGCACAGACCGCCGAAGGAGGAGCCGCCGCCGTCGCCGCCGTCCACGGTGGGCGTGCCCGCGTCCCCGCCCGCCCCGACCACGATGGACTCCGAGGCGCCGAGCGCGGACGCCTCGATCAGCTTCTCCGAGTACCCGCCGCCGGAGCCGCCCGGCTGCGCCACCAGCTGGTTGGCGTTGGCCCGGGCACCGGCTGCACCCCCGCCCCCGGCTTGCACCCGCACGCGCACCCGGGCCAGCCAGGGGTAATCGGCCTTTTTGAAGGTGTAGCTGCCCGGGACCTTGAAGTACAGGATCTGCCGCAGGCCCTGCTGGCCTGGGATGAGCGTCAGGCGCCCGTCGTCGCCCACCTCGAAATACTGGTCGTCCACGCAAACCGCGGCCATGCCGAACCCACCTCTGCCGAGCAGTGCGTGTCCGGCCCTAAACCAGCGACTGACCAGCAGGGTACCTAGGCCGGCCCGACGTCCTGGGCGGTCACGTGCACCTGCACCCCGGCCCCTGCCGGCTCCGCAACCCCGGCACCGCGGCGGCCCCTTGTGCGCCACGCCCGCAGGACCAGGCACCAGGCGGTGACCTCCTCCACGGCGACGAGCACCGTGCGGTCCTCGTCCTCGGGCGCCGGGTCCACGGCGACCGCCGACACGGCAGGCACAGCCCCGTACGGGGCCGGGAACTCCCAACGGGCCCGCCCGTCCTCACCGGTGGTCAGAACGGCGGCAGCGGGCCGTACAGCCACGCGCACGGGTGGCGCCTCCGCCGGGCGGGGATCCTGCTCGAACCTCAGGCCCGTGGTGCGGGTGCGGCCGGCGATCCGTGCCCGGGCGTCCAGGTGGCGCAGCACCCCGCCCAGCGCGTTACCGGGCAGGCTGCGGGAGGGACTGGTTCGCATGGCCATCAGGGGGTCTCCGCTCCGCTCGCCGCTACCTGCACCTGCACGCTCTCCGAGCCGGGGTTGTTGTCGTCCCCGCCGGTCTCGGACACGCGCAGGCCGGTGATCTTCAGCCGCTGGCGCACCGTGCGGCAGGTGGACGCGGAGGTGACGTCAAGGCACCAGCCGGGCACCAGGGAAGGCACGTTGACAGCGGCCTCCGGGCTGATGGTGACCTGCTGGGTGTCGATGACCACCGGCACGATGCCGGATGCACGCTGCCTGGCCGCGGCTGCCTGGTCCGCCGATGTCTGGTCGGTGATCTCGGTCTGTTCCACGTACCGCTCATGCAGCCCGTAGTAGGGATCGATGCCGCCGGCCGTGCCGATGACGCCGCTGTCCTCGCTGCCCGCGACGATCCACCGCGTGGCCAGGCCGGTGCCGTCCTCGCTCACCTCCAGGCCGTCCGGCAGGTCGGTGTCCGACAGCCGGCCCACCGGCACCAGGTGCGTCTCCGGGAGCAGCAGGATCTTGGAGCCAATGGCCGTGTAGTCGATCCCGGCCTCCGCCAACTGGGCCAGGTGGTCCAGGGTCTGGCCGATACCGGCGCTGTAGGAGCGGGAGCCGGTCACCCCGGCTTGGCCCACCACCTCCACGGTGTGCCCGGGGTCATCCGGCCGGTAGCCGTCCTCGATCAGCCATTCGGCGATCTCGGACAGGTCCGTGTTGGTGAAGGTCTTGGTCTCGTGGGGCACGCGGTCCCCGAGCCAGGCCAGGACGTCCTGGGCCCGGATCTCCACCTGGCCCAGGGACCAGGTGATCCCGGTGATCGGCCCGTCCCACACGTACTGGCCGTCACGGAAGATGACCAGCCTTGACCGCCACGTCGAGATGCGGCCCAGGCGACCGCAGCAGTCCCCGTCCGGGTTGATGGTGGCCTGGGCCGTCGACACCCCGTCCAGGACGCGGGTCCATTCCACGGACGTGAGCACGTTGGCGACGGCCACCGTGGCGCCGCTCCTGTCCAGCACCATGGCCTGGTGCGTACCGCAGCCGGCGACCGCCATTACCGCCCCCTGCCTGAGACGTTGAGGGTGACCAGCGCGTCCAGTGCAGGCGGGTGCTCGATGTCGGTCTCCAGGCAGATGCAGTAGGTGGAGCACTCCAGCGGTTTGAACGTCACCGGCATGCCGTCCAGGCCGTACACGTCCGGGCTGGACTCGCAGGTGCCGCCGCACTCCACGGTGGACCGGCCGGTCTGGCCGTCCAGGGTGACCGCGCCCCCGGCCGGAACGTAGGCCACGTGGAAGTAGTTGAGGGGCGTGCACCGCTTGAAGTCCGCGACCTCCTCGCACGTCATGCCTGCCTCGCCGCTCTCGTAGATGGCGATGGTGAGGTTGCGCAGCTCCGAGGATCCGGACCGCACGGTGATGACGGGCAGGTCCGTGGACCAGTTCGGCCTGCTGGTCAGGTCCATGGGGTAGCAGGCCCGTTCCGTCGCCAGCGGCAGGCAGAAGCAGGTGGACAGCGGCGCGCCCGGCAGGGGCGGGGCCTCCGGCAGGCAACGGGTGTCCGCGCAGGCCGCGGTGGGGTCCACGCAGGCGGCGAACTTGCAGCCGCCCGGGCAGCCTGCGTCCCCAGCCGGGTGAAGGCACCACTCCACACAGTCCCCGTCCAGGTCCATGGGCGGGGTGACCTCCATGACGGGCAGGGGGTCCGTCCACAGCCACGGCACCGCGGCCGTCATCACCCACTCCACGGTGAGGATGTCCGCGCCGGACTGGCACGTCCCGGACGAGCAGCCCGTCCCGGCCCGGGCCGTTACTCGAGGTCCCTCCACGAGGGCGACACGGCGCAGCGTGCGCCGGTGCCGCTCGTTGAACTGGTCCGGCGTCAGGCCCTCCCCAGGACAGCAGGCGTACACGACCAGACAGTCCCCGTCGCAGTCCCCGCCCGCACAGCCCTGGAGGGCCTGGCCGAGGAACTGGAGGCCGTACTCCACCCCGCAGCAGGTGGACCCGAGCAGGATGGCCGTCACGGTGATGGTGCGCGGCAGCGCCCGGGAGGGGCCGATGGCGCCGCCGCCGGCGATCCCTCCGGTGACGGTGCGCTGGACCGGGTAGTCGTCCAGGCCGGCGACGTCCAGCACCATGACGCCGGCGAACTCGGTGGACTCCGGGACGTCCGGGTCGTACCAGGGTGCCGGGTTGTTCGCGTCGTCCGGCGTCGTGTAGGGCAGTTGGTCCAGCACCTCGTGGGTGAAGGTGGGGCATCCGCAGCCGCCGCCGGAATCCAGCGGCGAGCCCACCGTCTGTAGGTACTGGTCGAGCCTCGTATGGTTCACGATCTCGACGCCGCCGTACTCCATGTACCACTCGGCCGTCATCAGCCCCTCACAATCCCGCCGCGTACACGAGCCGGTTGACGACGCGGTGGGCGGTCACGTGCCCGTCGCCCACCTCCCGGATCTCGAAGTGGTTGTTGATGGTCGTTCCGGCCCCGAACCGTCCGCCGCCTGCTGCCGCTGCCGCGGGCCCGGCCTGGCGGGTCCGCTGCGCCCGGGTCAGTGGCACCACGTTCTGGCCGAGGTCGCCCACGGCGCCCAGGGAGGAGGAGACCCGGCCGGGCAGCAGCCCGAACTGTCCGGCGACCGCGTCCACCATGGAGCGGGCCGCCGCCGTGGAGGCGCGCATGATCCCCGCCATACGCCGCACCAGGCCCAGCTCCAGGCCCGCGCCCGTGAACTCACCGAGGCGGCGCATCACGAGCGAGGGACTGTGGATCTTGAGCGCCGTACGGATCGCGGACTGCATGCCCTTGGCGATGTCGAGCATCAGCTTCTCGATGCTCTTGCGCTGGGCCTGGAGGCCCGTCAAGAAGCCCTTGCCCGCCTGCTTTCCGGCGTCGAACAGCACGTCAGCGGAGGTCTTGCCGAGGCTGCCGGAGGCCTTGGCCAACTGCCCCTGGAGGGAGTCGATCCGCTTGAGCTGGTCGGAGGTGGCGTGGGACAAGGCGGCCGCGAGCTCCGCGCCCTGCTGCGGGCCCAGGCCCACGAGCTGCTGGAGCAGGTCCTTACGCAGGCCGCGCTTGGCCAGCCGGTCCAACTGGGCAGAGAACGTCTTGACCTGGTTCACTGCGCCCTCAAGGCCGGACACCAGGACCTTGGCGGTGAGGGCCTGGCCGTCCGCCAGGCCCTGGCTCAGGTTCTGGAGGGAGAACGCCTGCAAGGCCTGGGCGGTGGTGTCCGCGGCGAACTTCTGGGCGTCCGCGATGCGCTGAGTCAGCTTGTCCCGCTGGGCGGCCAGGGACTGGAGGCGCTTGTTCCCGGCGTCGACCATGGCCACCAGCCGGTCATCCAGCCGCGTCTTCTTGCCCTGGAACGCGGCGATGATGTCCTTGGCCAGCTTGTCCGTGGTGGCCTTGATCTTGGCGGCGGTACCGGTCAGGCCGTCGATGAACCCGCGGCCCACGTCCGTGCCGATCTTGCGGAACACCTTGGACGGGCTGTGGATCTCCAGCGTGTCCCGCGCGGCGACGGCGGCGCCGTCGGCCAGGTCCGCGGCGGCGGCCACCACCTGGCCGGCGTTGTTGCTGATGCCGTCCACCATGCCCTGCACGACGTTGGCGCCCACGTTGTCCAGCAGGTTGCCGATGCCGGCGAGCAGGGAGCGCAGGGTGGACACGGCGCCGCCCACGGCCGCGCCGCTGCTGCTGGTCGCCGCGGTGGCGGAGGCGGCCAGGGTGCGGGTCTGTCCGGCGATGATGCCCAACAGGCCGGACTGGTGGGCGAGCTGGGCGGCCCGGCGGGGGTCGGTCAGGGGGATGACGACCTCGGGCCCGGCCTCACCGATCAGGGCGTGCGTGGGGCCGAGGACAATGCCGCCCTTGGCGAACGGCAGGTACTTGCGCACGCTGGCCGGCAGCCCGGACTTGACCTTGGCCATGATCTCGCCGCCGATGTTGCCGATGGCGCCGAGGATCTTGCCCGGCAGGCCCCGGAACAGGTCCACGATCCCGGAGATCAGCCCGGACACGGCGGAACGGGCCCGGCCGGCGGCGTTGGTGAAGGCGGACGCCAGGCGGCCCGGCAGGGCGGACAGGGCTGAGGCCACCTTGCCCGGCAGGCCCCGGAAGGTGTTGACCGAGGAGGAGATGAACGAGGTGATCCGGCCGCGGACGAAGTTGAAGCCGGTCACGAAGTTGCGCAGCAGGGAGGAGCCGAACGCCGAAAGCGCCCCGGCGACGCGGCCGGGGATGGCCCGGAAGAAGCCGATGGTGGAGGAGATCCAGCCGGTGACGGCGGAGCGTACGACGTTGAACCCGACCACGAAGTTGCGCAGCAGGGAGGAGCCGAACGCTGCCAGCGCCCCGGCGACGCGGCCGGGCAGGGCCTGGAAGAACGCCACCGTGGTGGAGATCCAGCCGGTCACGGTGGACGTCACGGCGTTGAAGCCGGTGACGAAGGCGCTGATCAGGAACTGGCCCAGGCCGACTAGGGCGTTGTAGATCCTCACCGGCAGCTCGGTGAAGATGAACACGAGGCCGGCGAGCGCGCTCAGCAGGCCGATGATGACGTACGCCACGGCGCTGGTGAAGGCGCCACGCAGCAGCCCGGGCAGCGCCACCAGCCCGGCCACGATCCGGCCCGGCAGCGCCACGAAGAAGTCGACGACGGCCTGGGCGGCGGCGGCCAGCCCGGCCTGGGCTGTCGCGAACGCGCTGACGAAGAACTGGCCGATGGTGGAGCCCAGGGACGACAGCCCGGCAGTGATCTTGCCTGGCAGGCCGGTGAAGAACTGAACCACGGCGTCGATCCCGGTCGACACGGCCTGGCGGGCGCCGGTGAAGGCGTCCCGGAAGAACCCGGCCACGGCCGACAGCCCGGAGGAGATCCGGCCGGGCAGGCTCGTCACGAACGAGACCACGGCGGTGATGGCGCCGATCAGGCTGGTGAGCGCGCCCACGATGTCCTGGATGACGGGCACGACGATCTTGATGGTCAGCCAGGCGGCGAACGCCGCGGCGATCCGCAGGACGGGGGCTGTCAGCCGGATGACCAGGACGGCCAGCGGCGCTACGGCGGCCACCAGACCGGCCAGGGACGGCAGGAGGGGGATCAGCGCCAGCAGCACGGCGTTGAGGGCGTCCACGATGGGTGGCAGCACGGGCAGCAGCGCGTCCGCCAAAGCGGTGTAAACCGGGACGAGTGCGGTCGAGACCTGCACCAGGCTGGTGACCAGGGTCGACAGCAGCGGCGACAGCCCCTCGAACAGCTGGGCGACGGCCTGTCCGGCGCCTGCCACCAGGGGCTGCATGGCAGTGACGAGCTGCGAAAACGCGAGGGCGATACCGGGCAGAACGGGCAGAAGGGCGTCGACCAGGGCGCTGATGATCGGCTGGAGCAGCGTCGCCACGTTTTGCAGGACCGGGGCGAGCGCGGACGCCAGGACGCTGACCAGCTGCCCGGCCAGCGGCAGGAGCGGGGCAAGGGCAGTCAGGGCGGAGGCGATTGACGTCCCGAGCTGCCCCAGGTCGATCTGGCCCAGGCCCTGCGCCAGCGCCTGACCCACGGTCTGGAGGCTGGGCGCGATCTGCGCCAGGGCGGGCCCCAGGGCATTGATCAGCGCGACGAGCCCGGGACCCAGCGCGGTGAAGACGGGCGCCAAGGCTGGCGCGATGGCCCCGACCTGCGTCACCAACGCGCTCAGGATCGGGCCCAGTTGGGCCGCGATGGCGCCGACCGTGGTGAAGAGGTCTTGCACGGCGCTCTGGCCCTGGGCGGAGTTGAGGAAGTCCGCTACGGACTGGGTGACGGTTTGCAGGTTGTTGAGGAACCCGGCACCGGCCGCGTTCCCGGCCGAGAACACCGCGCCGATGATCTGGCCGATGTTGCCCAGCAGGTCCCCGAGCTGCGCCAGGACGTTGAGCGCCCCGTCCACCCAGGCCACGGCCTGGCCGCCGGATGAGATCCGCTGGAGGAAGTCCCCGAACCGCTGGCCCAGGTTGGCGATGCCGCCGGACAGCTCCGCGCCGAACTTGTCGGAGATGACCGCGGCGACCTGGAGGACGCCGGCGGTGAGCTTGTTGGTGGTCTGGGAAAGGCCCTCCGTGGCCGCCTGCGCGCCGCCCAGGATGGAGCGGACGTTGGCCACGCCCTGGGCGCCCTTGATGTACCCCAGGGCGTTCTTGGCCGCCACGCCCCACGCCGTGGAGATGCCGGTCAGGCCGGTCTTGAGGGGGCCGGACAGGGCCTTGGCGGTGGAGGTGATCTGCCCTTCGATCTGGGCGAAGAACCCGTCTTGGACGCTGTTGCGCAGCTCCTCGAACGCGGGCTTGAGGGCGCGGACCTCCTGGGCCGCCGCCCGGGCCTTGGGTGACAGGTTCTCCAGGGACTTCTCGAAGGCCTTGGCGTCGCCCGTCAGGGCGGCCTGGAAGGCGTCGCCGACGCCCGCCAGGGCGAGCTTGAGGGCGCCCAGGGCTGCCTGGAACCCGAGTACCGCAGCCGGGACGGCAGCGAGTAGGCCGGCCGCCGGGGCCAGGGCGGCCACGAACTTGCCGACCCCGGCAGCTGCGCCGGCAGCGGCGATCCCGATAGCGGCGAACTTGAGCGCCTTCAGCAGGACGCCGCCGACCTTGCCCGCGACACGGGTCAGGCCGGACAGAGCGCGGGTCAGCCGGTTGGCGTCCGGGTTGACGTTCACCGGGATGTCCGGCGCCCTGTGCGCGCGGATACGGGCGTCGAACTCGTCCAGGTCGGGGATGACCCGGATTGCCACCTCCTCGCCCGCCAACAGCGCACGGATACGGGCCAGGAAGCCCGTCAGGTCCGGGGTCACATCCAGGAGCGCCTGGGGGAACTTGTGGCCGCGGATCCTGCGGTCGATGGCGTCCAGGTCCAGGAGGACGTCCAGCACCAGCTGGGGCAGCTTGTGCCCGTGCAACCGCCGGTTGAGCGCGTCGAGGTCGGGGACCAGCGTGACGGGGAGTTCCGGCAGCTTGTGGCCGCGCAGTCGCCGGTTGAGCGCGTCCAGGTCCGGGGTGATGTCGACGGAGGCGGCCAGGCCGCGCAGGGAGTCCTGGACCTGCGCCTGGAACCCGGTGAGGTCCGGTTCCACGCGTGCGGAGATGGCGCTGGTCAGTCCGCGCTGGATGTTGCGGCGGATCTGCTGGCCGATGTTGCGGGTGGCCCGGTTCAGGGCCGTCTGGATCCGCTGCCCGAGCCCCTGGGCGTCCGCGACCGCGGCCGTGTCGTCCAGGTCGATGGTGATACGGGCTGAGCCGTAGTCCTCTTCCTCGCCAGCCACCGGGCAACCCCACGATTCGTGAGTGGTTGCCCGGCCCTTAACCAGTCGGCGAGCGGCCAGGGCGCGCGGCCCGGCCTGGTCCCAGACTATCCGTTACGGCCACCGGTGACCTGGGCGTCTTCGGTGGCTACAGCGCCCATGAGCGCCTGGGCCTGCTCCAGGGTCATCCCCCGGCCGGCTGGCCGTGCTCCTGGTCGACGAGGTGCCTGCGCGCTCCGGGGCGGGGCGTACAGCTTGGCCCGGTTGCGGGCGCGTTCCCCGTCATCCTGCGCGGCTGCATCCATGGAGGCCTCCGCGGCCGAGAGCATGGTGCGCAGCCGCCAGGCGTGGGCGTCTACCCCTTCGAGCGCGAGCGCGCCGGTCCAGCCTTCCCACCCCGCGGCGATGCTTTCGCAGAGGCGGAAGACGACCCAGTAGGGCGGGCGTCCGTGCCACCTCCGTACAGCTCGGTGACCCACTCCATGAGTTCCACCAGGATGCGGTCCGGCATGGGCATGGCCCACTTCACCCGGGCCCCGTCCACGATGTCCGCGGCCTGCTGCGCCTCGTCCCAGTCCTGGTGGCTGCTGAGCAGCACGCCGTCCTTGGCGACCACGTTGAGGGCCAGGAACCGCTCCGCGTCCGCCGGGAGCATCAGGCGGGCCAGGAAGCCGCGCAGGCCGCGCGAGGCGCCGCGCAGGGCGGCCGGGTCCAGGGTGGACAGGTCTTCCAGGTCGATGCCTTGGGCGGCTTTCTGCGCGTCGCGCAGCTCCCCGAAGGCGTCCATGAACTCATCGCCCATGACCTCCGCCTCAAAGCGGAGTTCCGTGCCGTTGACGGTGGCGACGTGGGGTTCGGTGTTGAAGGCGAAACTCTTGGTTGCCACGGGGTGTGTCCTTGTCCTCCGTGCCTCGCCCGGCCCTAAACCAGTCGGCGTGCAGATCAGGGTAACGGCCCGCGCAGGTCACCCACCGGCGACCAGCACGAACGCCCGCCCGCTCCGCTCCTGGCGCACCTCGGGGGCCTCCACCGGGTAGGTGACGATGTCCCCGTAAGCGAACGCCTCCACCTCGAGGTCGCCGCGCTCGGCGCGGATCGCCTCCAGGTGGGCCACCACTTCACTGATCAACATGGGCGGGCACCCTACCGGCCCAGGCGCAGGGCCCGCTGAAGGAACGGGTTCGGGCGCGTGCCCGGGTGGCGCACCAGCTTGGCGAACACGACGTCGCCGCCCACCTCGAACCGCAGCGCGGCCGGCCGGTTGTTGCGCCCCTTCGCCCGGCGCGGCCGGATCAGGTGGGGGCGCGTGCCGTCCAGCACCAGGCGCACCTTGGGGTGGTCGCACACGATGACGCCCTGGAGGCCGCGCGGGCCCTCCACGATGTCCGTGCTGATGTACTCCCCCATGCTGCCCGGGGCCTCTGCCTCCGCGATGCGGGCCACCCGCTCCGTGCGCTGCTCCAGCTTGCGCCGTGCGGGCCCGCTGCGGGACCGCAGCAGCCGCCGGATGGCGCCCTGGTCGATGCGTACCTCCACGCTCATGGCGTCCCCTCCTGCGGGCACAGGCAGCCCGGCAGGGCCACCGTCACCCGCTGCTCCAGACCCACGCAACCGCCTTGCGGGCCGACCGTGCGCGACTCCCCGACGAACACCACCCGGCCGCGCCGCTGCTCGCTCGCGGCGGGCAGGCAGCACTCCAGGGCGTTGCGCACAACCACCATGTCCAGGTGCAGGATGCGGGCCGCCTCCCCCAAGTCCTCGCACGAGGGCGGGCAGCCGCCCTCCTCGAACGTGGGGGCGCAGCGCAGCAGCGTGACCACCAGCTCCACCGCCATGGCCGGGGGCGCCGCGCACGTGAGCCTGCCCCGGGCCTGGGTGGCGGGCAGGGTGCGGTCCGCCGTGGGGAAGTCGCTGGAGGCGTACAGGCGGGCCACGTTGACCGACAGCTGCCCCCCGGCCGCGTCCGCCGGCGTCTGGCCGCACGGGTCCTCGCAGGAGTCCCAGGCCACGGTGCCGGGCACCAGGCAGCTCCTGCACGGACAGCCGGGCTGCCCGTCCACCTGCTCGGCGGCGTCCTGCAACGCGGCGCACACGCACCCCAGCACGGCCTCCGCCGCGTCCTGCACGGCGGTCAGGTTCAGGGCCATGTCGTCTTCCTCGGCCGGTTGTAGTCGGGTGAGTAGACGCGGGAGGGGCGGGTGAGCCGGCCCGGGTTGACCGTCGTCAGGAACAGGTCCGCCAGGGGCAGGCCGGTCAGGCCGCTGCTGTACAGGAGGGTGGGGTCCGGCATCTCCATCTCCACGCCCTGGCGCTGGAGGCGGGTGATGTTGCGGTTGGCCTTGCAGCCGCAGGAGCCGGTGCCGCCGCACCCCTTGAGGAGGTGGCAGGTCAGCTCCGACACGGCCGCAATGGCGGAGTCGTCCGGCTCGATACCCAGGCGGTAGGTCACGGTGAACGTGCCGGGGGCGCCCTCGGGCTCGGCGAGTTCCTGGCACTTGGGCCAGCACTCCCCGCCCAGGCGCACGAGCAGGCTCGGCGCGTCCACCCGGTACTCCGCTCCGGGCACCAGGTCCTGGCCGTCCACGTTGACCCGCACCACGGAGTGGACGGGCCCCTGGAGCTTGACCTCGCACAGCTCCGAGCAGGAGCAGCCGGAGGGACGGCAGCCGCACGCGCTGGCGTTGCGCCACTGGCCGTCAGTGCCGATGTACGGCACCCACGGGCCGGTGCCCACCCCGGCCTGGAACGAGATCGGGGCGGAGTCCAGGCACGCCTGCCTGCACGGCCTGACGGTGACCTCACAGACGCCGATGCGCCGGCCGGACAGCCGCCACAGGATCTGGGTGGCCACCCGCTGCCACCGCTCCAGGGTGGCCTCCTCGACGCCGTCCGTCTCGCAGCACAACTCCACCGGCCACGGGTCACACGCGGTGGTCTGGAGCGGCATGCGGCACCTCCCTCGGTACGCGGAAGCCGCGCGGCCAGGAGCCGCGCGGCTGCCAGGTGGTCACCAGGTCAGGCCGGAACCGGCACGTAGTCACAGGACGGCACCGGCGGCGCCACGGTGGTGATGAACGTGCGGCGGTGGCAGTTGGCGTCCAGCGGGGTGAGCAGCGGCCCCGGGGTGTTCGCCGCGTCCGCCGGCTGGACGTCGTACGGGCCGACGCCCCAGTTGCCGCCGGTCTTGGTGGAGCCGGTGATCTGGAGGGTGACCGCCTCGGATCCGATCTCCAGGTCGCCCAGCAGGCCGTTGCTCACCCACGGCAGCAGGAAGTAGATCCACTGGCCGGTGGCGCCCGCCACGCAGGCCTCGCCGAGGACTTCCGCCCACAGCTCCAGCGCGAAACCCGTGTCGCACTTGACGGAGCAGGTGTCGAAACCGATCGGGTTGCCGTCGTAGCCGAGCACCACCGGGTTGCCCGTCAGGATCTCGATCAGCTCCGGGGAGACGCTGAACACGTTGAGCTCCAGGTCGAAGCCCCGGAACGTCGGGCACCCCTTCTTGTAGCCGCACACCCGGCCGTTGGCCGCCTTGTACTCGATGTCGTCGCCGTCGTCGCTGTTGTTGTTCATCGCCAGGCTGGCGAAGCAGTCGAAGACGTAACCGTTGTCCGGGCCGGGGACGGGGTTGCCGCACTGGTCCAAGCGCGTTACGCGCATGACGTCAGCGTTGGCAATGAGTGGGCAGGACATGCCGGTCCTCCTATGAGCAGGAGTCCGGCCCTCAACCAGCGACATGTTGCGTGCCCGGCCCTAAGCCAGCGACACCAGCAGTTTAGCGGCGGCCGGGCTGGTCAGCCCGGCTGCCAGCAGCAGGCGGTCAGGAGGCCCGCTGCGCGCCCTCGTCGGGCTCCGGGGCAGGCAGCGTGATGATGCCGGCCGCCTCGTTGTACTCGGCCTCGGTCACCTCTCGGTAGCCGGGCGGGATGACGGCGAACATCTCCGCGTCGCCGCTGACGGTCAGCCAGCCGCCGTTGTCGTCCAGGTAGTAGCGCACGGGCAGGCTCCTAGCGGGTGATCGCGATGAGGTCGGTGTCGGTGATCCACTGGTTGATGGTCACGGTGCCGGCGAGGACGCGGATCGCCGGGTAGACGCGCACCGCATAGCCGGTGTGCGGGGGCAGGACGACGGCCTGGGAGACGCCGAAGCTGTAACGCTCGTGCCGGGCCGGGCCGTTGGCCAGGACGCTGTGGGTCTGCCGTACGGCCAGGGCGCCGCCGTTGATCTGCACGGCATACCCGAGGTCGAACTGGGCGTTGGCCGGCCAGGTGAGTTCCACGTGCCCGGTGAAGCGGGCAGAGAAGGAGATGCCGCGGCAGTCCGACAGGCTGTCGGCGGTGTAGGTGCCCTCCGACCAGGCGGACGGGTCCACGAGGATGAACCCGGTGACGCCGATGGTGGGGGTGCCCAGCGGGTGGTTCTGCTGGAGGGTGGCGGCCGCGCTGGTGTGCTCGGGCGGGGTCCACAGGGCGCCGCTGGTGGGGTCGCACTTCAGCGTGGAGTTGGCCACCGGGTCACAGTCCCAGTCATCCGTCCATGGCTGGCTCCCGGCGATGGGGAACGCTGCCAGGGGCGCGGCGGCGGTGCCGTCGCCCTGGAGGCCGCACCCGACTTCCGGAGGCGGTGCGGGCGGCACGAACAGGCGGTTGTCCGACCCGAACGCCAGCCGGTTGCCTGCGTCCGCGCTGGGGGTCACCAGCAGCCCGTTGGCGGCCGTCTCAAGGCCGTTGGGCTCCGGGGCCACCACCACGTCGCCAGAGACGACGTACGGGTCTCCTGCGGCCCCTGTGCCGGTGACGGTGGCGTTGAGGGTCGGGGTGTCCCCGGCCGTGACCACGCTCGGCGCACCGCCGCCGGGCGCGGCGTACAGGCCGCCGTCCGACCCGAACACCACCCCGTTGCCCGCGTCGGTGGACAGGCGCGCCGAGAACTCCCCCGTGGCCGGGTCATAGCTCGCGCCGTCCCCGGCGGTGAGGCACTGGCGTACGTCCGCGCACTCCACGAACAGGCCGTCGGGTCCGGCGTGGAGGAGGTTGGTTCCGCCGGCGGGCGGGGCCGGGTCCACGATCACGTCGGCGGTGAGGACGTACGGGTCCCCCGGCGTGCCGGTGCCGGTGAGGGTCAGGTCTGCGGTGGGGGTGTCCTGGGCCGTGAGCGCAGTCGAGCCGCCAGCCTCTGCGCTGATGGTGTACGGGTTGCCCGCGCTGCCGTTGCCGGTGACCGTGGTCCCGGCCCCGGCGACGACCCGGCAGGTGCAGCGCTTTCCGCCGCAGCAGTTGGCCATGGTGGAGCTCCTGGTGGAAGGAGTCTCGTCCGGCCCTAAACCAGCGACGTGCAGTGTGTGAGCTTAGGCGCGCAGCAGCGCCTGCTATGGGGCGACGGCGTGCGCGTGGACGGTGACGCCCTGGGCGGGCACGCCGGGCCCGAGGACACTGATGCCGAGGACCGTGACGCCGGTGGTCACCAGCACCTCGAACGTGGTCGACGTCGCGCTGTTGGCGATGATCCGGGCCGTACGCACACCGGTCGCGGCAGCCTCGATCGAGTGCGTGACGACCGGCGCGGCGGCGAATGCGCCGGCGGGCCAGTTGAACGTCACGCGGCCGTTCGAGTCGGTCACGCCGGTGGCCCGCTCCAGGTGCGGTGCGGGCGGGTTGTAGTCGGCTCGGGTTGGCATGGGTTAGATCTCGCGCGTGGACAGGACGAGGAAGTCACTGCCAGCGACGCCGGTGAACACGAACGCGTCCGCCAGCACCTCGCCGCCCTTGCCGCCCTGGTCTACGGACCAGGTACCCGAGGAGCCGGCCGGGAACGGGACGGCCGGGTCCCCTCCGATGGCCACGGTGGGCGCGCCCGCGAACACCAGCAGCGTCACCGACCGGGCACCCGCGGGGATGGTGAAGTTCCCGGCGCCGGTCTGGCGCTGCGCCTTGCTGTCGATCTGCGGGTTCGGGCTGGTGCCGCACCGCACCACGGTGCCGGTCGGCGCGTACGGCGTGGTGCCGTCCAGGGCGGTGTCCGACACGGACGGGGCGCCGGTGCCGGTGGTGGTGTAGTGCCGCAGGAACGGCTGGCTGGTGCCGTTGGCCTGGACGTCGCACAGGATCTCGTACTCGGCATCGGCCGCCGCCGCTGCCGAAACGCTGCCGCTGGTACCTGACATGGGGCCCCTCCTCGGGGTCAGTCGCTGATCTTTTTGAAGCGGAAGTTCGGCACGAACACGACTTCCGACAACGTGGTCCCGGAGTCGACGTGTTTCAGGCCCTCCACCCGCAGCGTCACGGGGCCCGCCACCTGATACAGCGCGGATGCGGAGGCGTTGCTGTGGAGTGTGTGGGTGGCGCCGACTGCGGGGGTGGCGGCAAACAGGAGGATGGTCCGCTCGCTTAGCGGGACCGCGGCGCCTGCGGTGACGTCGAACAGCCGTGCCTTGACGATGGCGTTGACGACGCTGCCGGTCATGATGACGCCGCCCTGCACATCGGCGATCACCTCATACAGGCCTGCCACCGGCAGCACCAGGGCAGTCCCTGGCACGGCTGTCCACGTGTCGTAGGCGGCGCCGCCGAGCCCCACGACTCCAGTCGCTTGTCCGCTGGGGACCACAGGGCGCAGCCCGGCGCTGGTTCCGGTCATGAGGGTCCGTCTCCTACCGGGGCGATCCAGTGGCCCATGATGCGAGTGCGGCCATCCGGGTTGCTGACGACGGCGGAGACTCCGGCCTGGCCGACCCGGAACGCCCACAGCTCCACGACGTCGCCCGCGTTGAACGGGTGCAGGAACGAGATGCCGCCCGTGGCCTGGGCGCCGTTACCCGCCCCGGCGATGCCCACGACGAGCGCCTCCGTGCCGACGATCAGGGCGCCGTTCTTGTAGATCCCGGTCATCACGTACTGTCCGGCGGCCGTGGGTGCCGACACAGCGCCTCGGGCGTTGTAGTCGACCTCCCAGATCCCCGCCCGGGGGACCGTGAGCGCCGGGACCTCGCCGACCTGCTCCCACACGCGGTCTGCCCCCGCGAGGGTGTGGTTGAAGGTCAGCGTGGAGTTCTGCATCCATGCCCCGTCGACCAGGTTCAGGGTGGAGGCGGTTCCGGTCATCCTGCCGCCGTCCCCTTGTAGGTCCAGTTGAGGATGTAGTCGGCGTTGCCCTGCTGCTGGAACAGCGCCTTGTCGAGGGACGAGTCGTCGGTGTCTTCCACCGACCACGTCATGGTCAAGCCGGCCGGAATCGGCACACCGCTGGCGCCCGTGTTCGTCATGCCGGTGGCGACGAGCCCGGACAGGACGGTCAGCGTCACCGACTGCAATCCGGGATAGGTGGCCTTGAGGTCCACGAGGGACCCGTCGTTGACGTACCGGGCGATGCCGGTCATGACCGGCTGGTCCGCGACCGGGGTTGTGGTTCCGGCGCACGCGTGGACCGTCCCGACCGGGTTGTATGCGCCGCCGAGGAGGTCGGTGTCCGAGACGCTCATGGTCCCGTCAGGGAAGTAGCTGACGTGCCGCAGGAAGGCCCCGTTGTCGTCGCACAGCACGACCGGTGAGGCCGTGACCGCGCCGCACGGGATGACGGACCACCCTGCGGGCAGGGCCGCCTGCTCGGCGCCGTCCTCGTCGAGGTAGTAGACCGAGCCGTCGCAGCACACCATCCGCGTCCAAGAGCGCTGCTCCGGGCGGGCGATGGTGTACGTCACGATCATGTGGGCGATGACGCCGGCGGCGCCGCCCACCGTCTCGTGGACCCGCATGTAGAGCGTGTTGACGCCCGGCTGCGCGCCGGGGATCTGGCCCGGCCCGAAGGTGAACGGGACGCCGTGGCCGTTGTTCGGCGGGTCTGTCGGGTTGAACCCGCCGTCGGCGATCGGCTGCCACGGACCAGAGTTGAGCCGGAACCCGGTGGTGTACTGGTCGGCGTTGAGGACCGTCACCTGGATCTGAATGGAGTCCGGGTCGGCGCCTGCTGGCAGGGTGAACTGTGCCCGGCCGATCCAGTCGGTGTTGGGCTGGACGGCAGGGCCCTCGCCGGCGCGCGGCGGGGACGACTGGGCGACGCCCGAGTCCGGGTGCGGGGTGATCCATCCGGCAGGCCGGTTCGTGTCGGTGTCGGTGATCGTCCACCGTGTCGACGGGTAGGAGATCGGCCGGTACATGTCGTACCAGGTCGCGTTGGCTGCCGGGCCGAAGTTCGGGTCGTTCAGCGGCAGCCCGTTGGTGTTCGGGGTCCACTTCCACACCGGGTCAACGGTGTTGTCGTAAATCTGGCCCTCGTTGCTGATGAACTCGACTGTCTGCTCCGGGTCCTGCTGGATGCAGATCGGTTCGGGCTGGCAGCAGTCGCCGCACGTGCCGACCGTGCCGCCGGCGCTCACCGTGTAGGGGGTGCTGCCGTCCAGGGTGGTGTCACGGCGGGGGGCCGGTGCGCCCGTGAGGTCGTCGTAGCTGTAGTGGCGGAGGAACTGTCGGATCGTGCCGTCCGGGGCCGTGTCGCACAGGATCAGCGGCTCCACGTCGAACCGCTGCTCTGGGCTCTCGGCAGGGGGCGTGCACTGGCCGACCGGGCCCAGCGGCGTGTACGGCGTGACCGCGTCGAGGCCGGTGTCCGTGGTGCTGACGACCACGCCCGAGCAGTCGCGGCACACGGTACGGAGGAACTGTCCAGTCGGGAAGACCTCGATGGCGCCCGACCAGTACGTGATGAACGTCCCGCAACTGGCGATGCGGCTGGTCGGGTCCGGCTGGGTGGTGTACGAGGTGACCGGGCCGGGGGTGCGGAACCGGGCGGTCGTCGCGATCTGCGGGTCCGTCACGTACGAGCACGGGTCGACCGACCCGGTCGCCGAGCGGGTCAGGACGCCCGTCACCTCGTTGTAGGCGTAGCCGGCCGGCAGGTGCACGACTTCCAGCGCCGCGGGGAGCTGCACGGCGTTGATCGGCGGGGTCGTCGTCGGAATGTAGATCGAGAACTGCACGACCGAGGGCCGCGAGAACGTCCACTTCGTCGGCCCGGCGACGGGGTTGGGGAAGGTGTGGACGCCCCACCATGCGCCGTCGGCGTTGTTGTAGCGCGACGGCATCGGCTGAGTGCCAGCGGGGTTCGTGGCCGTCCACGTGGTGCCGTTGGGCAGCGTGCCGGACGAGACGTTGGCGCCCGTGATGCGGGCGGGGTTGTCGGCCCCGTAGTCACAGAGGAGCCGCGTCTCGCAGTCGCGGCATGGCGACGTGCAGACGTCCACGGTGCCGGTTGCCACGTAGGCCGTGGTGCCGTCCAGCTCGGTGTCCAGGACGCTGGTGGCGAGGCCGTTGCAGTCACGGCACACGGTGCGCAGGAACGTGTGCGTGCCCGTACCGGTGACCGTGTCACACAGCACGAGCTGCTCACAGTCGTTGCATTCCGGCGTGGTGGCGGCGGGGATGCACTGGCCGACCTCGCCGGTCACGGTGTACGGCTGCCCGTCCAGGGTGGTGTCCGTGGTGCTGAGGACATCGCCCGTCTCGCAGTCAGTGACCAGGGTCCGGAGGAACTGCGTGCTGGCGGTGGCCGTGCAGCCTTCCAGCTCCAAGGACATGGTGAACTGGTCGGCCGTCCACTGCTTGGAGGAGAGGTGGAACGTCTCCAGGATGAGCGCCACGTAGAGGTCCCCGGCGGCGACCTCGGCGGCCGTGATGGGGACGCTCAGGCTGAGCGTCCCGGACCAGCCGGCGGGCGCGTCGTGGAGGACGTCCCGGGAGGCGAGGACTGTCGTCCCCTTGGTGAGTTGAAGCGCGCCGTCCCACGCCTGGCCGCGGCCGGGCCCGTTGTTCGTGACGCGTACGGAGACCTTGAGGGTGCCGGTCGCGCCGTCACACCCGTTCAGGTTGGCAGCGATCTTGCCGGTGGCGACCGGGTGGACCTGGGCGGGGGCGGGGCCCGGGTTGGCGGGCCAGACCAGGGAGCCGCCCGTCCACAGCGACGTGTACGGGCCGGGCAGGGTCGGGAACCGCTGGAGCCCGGCGTCGGCCGGGGTGGCGTCCGTGATGGTGGGCGTGATGGTCGTGGTGGAGTCCGTGGGGACGTCGCACACCAGGACCGTTTGGGAGTTGCGGCACGGCTCGACGGAGCAGGAGCCCACGGTGCCGGTCGGCGTGTACGGCGCGCCGTCCAGGGTGTAGTCGCTGTGCCCGACGATCGCGCCGTTCTCGTCGCGGGCGAAGTCCCGGACGAACGCGGTCACGGTGCCGTCGGCGGCGGTGTCGCAGAGCTGGACGAGATCCCGCTCCGGCTGCTCCACCCCGGCCGGGCACGTGGTGACGGTGCCGGTCGGGGTGTAGGTGCCGCCGGTGACCGCGTCGACCAGGCGGACGGAGGCGATCGCGCCGGTGTCGTCGTAGGTGTACTCGATCAGGACGAGGCCAAGCACGTCCCCGGTGGCGGGGTCCACGTCGCAGAACGTTCCGGACACCTGAATGGAGCGGCTGTCGCCGCATGCGACGGTCCCGGCCGGGGGCGCGCCGGCGCTGTAGGCGCCGGTGGTGAGGTTGAGCCAGCCCTCGGAGGTGACGATGCCCGCGCAGTCGCGGACCACGGTGACCGCGATCGGTGTGCCGTCCGCCAGGCACAGGCCCACGGTGGCGGTCGGCTCGGTCGGAGAGGCGCAGTCTGGCTGTGCCTGCGGGCACGGGACGACCACGGCCTGAGTCAGGTCGACGTCGTCGCCGCTGACCTGGTCGCGCCATGCCGTTGCGCCGGTCGTGCAGTCGCGGAGCCCGTACGCCGTGCGGATCTCACCGGCCCCGGTGACGACACCGGTCGCGGTGACGTTGCAGAACCGCTCGTCGTTACCTGCGGCCGGGTCGGCGAAGCCCTGGGTGGCGAACTTCATCGTCACCGGCGCCGAGAACGACAGCCGGAAGTGCTCGGTGCCGCCCATCCGCAGGTACTGGGTGCCGGTGGTGATCGCCTGCGCGGTGAGGACGTCCAGGGTGACCGTGATGCCGTTGAAGACGGCGGTGCCCGTGTACGGGGCCGGGATGCCGGCGTTGGGGACCGAGGGGATCGGCGGGCTGAACTGGCTCCAGTCGATGAACCCGCCCAGCTCAGGGGCGGATACCTCGACGTTCGACGCGGTCCCGGTGTTCGACCCGTAGACGCCTTCCCACGCGGTGATCGGGTCGTTGTACTGGATGAACGGGAAGTCGCCGTCAAGGGCGTCGAGCCCAACCAGGCAGCCGGGATGGTTCGGGTCGGCCGCGTTGAACTTGTGCAGGGTGAATGACGGGTCCTGGGTGACCGGCTGCTGGTAGCAGAGGGTTCCGATGACCTGCCCGCAGTCTCCTGCCGTGGCTGCGCAGTCCGTCAGCGTGCCCTGGACCGTGTAGGCGGCGCCCGTGGTGGGGTCGACCGTACGGGTGGCGACGCGTTCGCCGCTGCTGGTGTCGTAGATCGGCTCGACGAGGACCAGGCCGGCGACTGTGCCGTCCGCGAGGACGTCGCACAGGATCAGCGTCTCGACGTCGACGCGGGGCACGGCCGGGGCGCTGGTGATGATGGGCTGTCCGCATCCGCATCCGCTCACAGCTGGACTCCTGTGGTGTAGGTGATCGTGACGGTGCCGGTGGCCGCGGCGATGACGAGCGGGCCGGTGAGGCGGGCGTCGGTGTCTCTGCCGACGCTCCATGTGGCGGCCTCGCCCGGATGCAGGGTGGAGGCGCCTTCGGTGGTGGTGATGAGGCCGGTCCCGCCGTGGGCAACGGCGGTGACGGACTGGAGGGTTGGCCAGTCATCCGCCGACCAGGAAGCACCAGGGGAAGCGAGTTCCGTGCGGTGGGCCTGGACCCCGAAGGCAGGTTCGGCGCCGAGGTCTTCGCCCGCGTCGCAGTCCATCGGTGCGAGGGGCGTGTACGGGGCGGAGTAGTCCGGCAGGTAGGTGCCGACGCTGGAGAGGGTGCCGGTGCAGTCGACGGCCAGCAGCTCCACGTACCCGACCTCGGGCACGCCGTCGCCGTCGGCGTCGTCACACCGGCACTTTTCGATGACGTTCTGCACGTCGCACGGGGTGGTTGCCCCGGCTGTCCCGGCATCGGTGGCGCATGTGCCCACGTCGCCCTGCACCGTGTACGGCGTGGTGCCGTCCAGGCCGAGATCCTGGGTTGAGGTCAGGATGCCGTCGCAGTCGAAGGTGTACCGGCGCAGGAAGGGGGTGCGCTTGACGGTCAGCGCTTCCGTCCGCACCTCCAGCGGCATGAGGAACAGGTCGCGGTCGTTGACCGGGCCGCCGGTCGTCTGGTCGGTGAACCGGATGGTGACCGCGCCCGTGGACGGGGCGATGAACGCCAGCGGCGGCAGATCCTCCGTCAGGACGCCGCCCGGGAACACGTTGGAGCCGTTGCTGACGTCACGGTTCCTTGCGGCCAGGACCGTGGCGCCGTCGAGGATTTCCAGCAGATAGATCGCGTTGTTGTTGGCCGGGTCGGGGTTGCCGGCGCCGATCCACGCGGACGCGAACCGGAACTCGTACTTCACGGCGGGGAGCAGCCCGGACACGGTCAGCGTGGCTACGCCGTTGGCGGGCTGGTTGGCCTGGGCGAACCACAGAGTGGTGCCGTTGTTGGCGGCCACCACGTTCCCCGTGAGGGTGAAGTCGCTCGCCGGCGTCGGGATGGGGGCCTGCGGGTCATAGGTGATGTCACACAGCTGCGCGACCTCGGTGTCCCCGCACGGCTCGGTGACCGTGCTGCTGCTGGCCGGGACGCACTGTCCTGGCTCGCCGGTGAGCGTGTACGGGGCGCCGTCCAGGGTGGTGTCCGTGACGGCGACGACCGCGCCCGTCTCGCAGTCGGTGATGACGTTGCGCAGGAACTGGGTGGCGCATCCGGTCTGGTCGTAGGCCACGGCGGCCGCGAACTGGTCGAGCTGCCAGGCAGTATGGCGCGGCGGCGGGCACACGGTGCCGCTGTCGTCGTAGGCGTCGAACGCGAGGGCGACGGCGACGTTTCCGGCGGCGAGGTCGGCGGCCGGGACGTCGGCCTCGACGGTGAGCGTCCCGGACCAGCCGGCGGGGGTGTCAGGCGGGGTGAGCGCGAGACCTACCCGGTTCGCTTCTCCGGTGCCGTTGTAGAGGGCCAGGAAGCCGGTGGCGCGGCAGCCGTTGTCCGGGCCGAGCTGGGTGACGTGGACGTGCACGGTGATGTGCGCGGTGCCGGCGTCGCAGACCGGGCGGGGGGCCTGGAGGATCGCCGCGGCGGTGCGTACGGTGCCCGTCGTTCCCGGCTGCGGTCCTGCCGCGGCCGGGAGGTTGAGCGTGCCGCCGTCCCACAGTGCTTGCGCGCCCGGCGTGGCCACGCCGGTGGTGTACGGGTAGTACGGCCCGCCCGGGGTGTCCGTGATGGTCGGGGCCGGCTGGCCGTCGGTGGGCAGGTCGCACAGGAGCAGCGTCGAGGAGTTCCGGCACGGCTCGGGTGTGGGCTGGCAGTTGCCGATGGTGCCGACCGGCGTGTACGCGGTGCCGTCCAGGGCGAGGTCCAGGACCGCGGTGACCGTGCCGTCCGGGGCCTGGATCAGCTTGCGGACGAACGGGCCGTTGTCGTCGCACAGGATGAATTCGCCGTGGAAGACCTGCGGGGTCACGTCGGTCATCGGGGGCGGGCACACCGTGAGGGTGGCCCCGCCGGGGACGGCGACGGGGGCGCCAGTGACGGCGTCCACGAACCGCTCCCCCACCTGGGCGCCAGTGGTGCCGTCGTACACGACCTCTCGGCGGACCTGCTGGAGCACGTTGCCGGTGGCGTTGTCCACCACGCACAGCGGGTACGTCTCGACGTCGCGCAGGTCCAGGCCGTCCACTTCCTGGGGGCACAGGCCCACGGTGCCGGTCGGCACGTAGGGGGTGCCGTCCAGCAGGTAGTCCGTGTGGCCGTTGACCGTGCCCGTGGTGTCCCGGCGGTAGTCGCGCACGAACCTGGTGATGGTGCCGTTGGCGGCCGTGTCGCAGAGGACGAGCAGGTCAGACTCCGGTGGCGTGTCCCCGCCCGGGCAGGTGCGCAGCTCCCCCTGGAGCGTGTAGGGGGTGCCGTCTGCCGGGTTGACGAGGGTGACGCTGGCCAGCGAGCCGTCCGGGTTGTACTCGTACTGCACCAGGGCCAGGCCGAGGACGTCGCCGGTGGCGGGGTCGGTGTCGCACAGGATGCCGGCGAGTTCGAAGGCCCGGCCGTCACCGCATCCGCCGGCCCCGGCCGGGGGTGCGCCCGCGCTGTAGGTGCCGGTGGTGAGGTTGACCCACCCTGTCTGGCTGGTGATGCCGTCGCAGTCCCGGGTGAGCACGACGGCGATGGGGGTGCCGTCCGCGAGGCACAGGCCCACGGTGGCCACGGGGGTGGTGGGTGAGGCGCAGTCGCTGGGGGCCGGGCACACGCCGACCTGGCCCGAGACCACGTGCGGGGTCATGCCGTCCAGGGCGACGTCCTCGTAGGAGGCGGTGCCGCCCACGAAGGTGTACCGGCGCAGGAACGGCCCGCTGTCGTCGCACAGGGTCAACGTCTCGTGGTCGACGCTGCCATACGTGCAGTCGACGGGCGAGACGGGCGTGTACGGCGTTGAGGGGTCGTCCTGGTAGGTGAGCAGCAGCGTGGCCGTGCCGTCGGCGGCGAGGCACCACAGCTCGCTGTATGTGGTGTCAGGCTGGCCGTCGCCGGTGGTGTCGTCGCAGCGCTGGCGGCAGAGCGTCTCCACGCACTGGGCGGTGGTCTCGCACGGTCCGGCGTCCGCCGGGGGTGCGCCCGGGGTGAACACGCCGGTGACGGGGTCGAGCCACCCCACCTGGACGGGGTCGGCGGCCGGGGTGCCGCAGGTGCCGCAGGGGGAGCGCACGACGACCAGCACCGTGGTGCCGTCCGCGCGGCACAGGGGTGTGGTGGCGATGGACGGGGCGCAGGCGCAGTCACCGGGCGTGCCGGTGCCTCCGTCCGGTCCACACGGGAGTGGTTCGACGGGCACGGCTCAGTCCTCCTTGTGGACCTGGCGGCGGTGGGAGTCCCGGCCGCGCTCCGTCTCGAACTCCCGGGGGCACTGGTCGCACGTGAAGGGGCCGCCGTCGCCGGCGGCCTCCTCGTCGTCGCCCTCCTCGGTGGGGGCGTCCTCCAGCGGGGCAAAGTCCGGCGCCCGGCCGTCGTCGCTGTCCCTTCCTGCGGCGGCGTTCGAGGCGGCCAGGTCGGTGGCCACCAGGACGGCCTGCATGGCTCGCTCGACGGTCTCGGGCGGGGTGGCGGCCACCATGGCCGCGGCGTCCGCCTCCGGGTCGCCGAGCGGCGGCGTGAGGGCCTGCGGGGTGGCGACGCCCAGCAGCTCCTGGCCCGGGTGCTCGTCGTAGTCGCCGGGCTCGGGCAGGCCGTTGGCGGCGTCCTCGGTCGGGGACACGTACCGGTGGCCGTCCACGAGGGAGCCGATCAGCACGTCCTCCGGGGCCTGGACGAACAGGTCCGCGGGGACGCCGAACTCGCCCAGGCCCACCGTGCCGACCTTGGGCGTCTGGGCGGTGGCCCAGCGGGCGAACGCGACGAGGCGGGACCGCTCGGGCTTGACAGTGATCATGTTCATGGGCACGCCATCACCTGCACTGCGCAGATCGTGCAGGTGGTGCCGACGACGACCGTCCGCTCCGCCAGCACCCTGCGGTCGTTGTTTCGGATGTTCACGGAGGCGGACGCGCGAGAGCGGTCCGGGATCACGTCGACGGGGCCGCGGCGGATGACCACGGGGCCTGTGATGTACAGCCAGGCCGCGCCCGGGTCGGCGGGGATGCCGCCGGGGCCCTGGTTGAGGTAGGAGTAACCGGCGCCGATGACCGCGCAGTTCCCGGCCAGCGTGAACAGGCCCCCGGTGGCCGGGTCCTCACGGACCACGTTGCAGCAGCCGAGCAGGGCCGCCACCCCGGCCGGGATGTGGAGCACGCCCTGGCCGCCGTAGTTCTCGGCCAGGCAGCCCTCCAGCGCGGCGATGCCCTGCGCGATGTTCAGCGGCCCCTCTGGCGGGGTGAGGTCCACGGCCTCCTGGGTGAGCTTGGTCCGCATGAACCCGGCCTCAATGGCGTGCTGCTCGCCGAGCGCCAGCGCCGCCAGGGCCTGGCTGCGGGCCTCCTCATACGGGAAGCCGGGGGCGGAGCACTCCACGCCTGCGTACACCGTGATGGGCGCGGCCACCTCGGTCTCCAGGCGGGCGAACTCCTTGTCAGTGGGGGCCCCGGGTACGGGGTCCTCGCACGGGTCCGGCCAGTCCCTCGCCGGCGCGCACCCCAGCGCCAGCCACTCCACGCCGTTGAGCTGGTGGACCTCATCCTCGGTGACGTCGATGACGGTCGTACACGAGGCGCCCAGGATGCCGTGCGGGAGTGGCGTGCCAGGGATACCGGGGACGACTTGGCGCAGTCCAGCAGGCATCAAGCACCTCCAGTCATGGGTGGGGCGCGTGCCGGGCCGGGACGGGGAGGTTCCGGCCCGGCACGCGCGTCATCAGGTGACCGGGGGCGGTCAGGCGGTCGGGCAGGCCACGAGGGTCTGGGCGCCGGTCTCGCCGCTGGCGCAGACGGGCACGGTCACCAGGCGCGTGTCCACGGAGCGGTCCACGAGGGCCACGCACTCCTCGGCGAACAGCGCGGTGTAGTCGTTGCGGGAGAACTTGGTGCTGTCGTGGATGACGCCCAAGTTGACGTCCTCGCCGCGGCCGATGACCAGGGAGCCGGCCGGGTACATGAGGAATTGGATGGTGGACGGCCAGTCGGTGGCCGCTGTGGTGCCGCCGATGTCGGTGGGGACGGCCGGGGTCAGGCCGCGGGCCCACTGGATGCGCACGCCGAGCGGGGTGAACAGGTCCTGCACGTCCTGGGCGCTCACCTCGGAGGGGCAGCAGCCGTTACGGCGCGCGAGGTCCGCCAGGAACATGTTCTTGGACCACCACGGGAACACGACCTCCAGCGCGGTGCTCTCGCACAGGCTGTGACGCTCGATCATGTCGGCGGCCTGGAGCGCGACCGCGCCGAACACGGCCGAGACGGCGGCCATGGACGCCGGGATGGTCACCGGGGTGGCCGTCGCGAGCGCCTTCTGGAACAGCACCTGCCGCAGCCGGATCTCGTGGGCCACCATGCTGTTGCGCAGGTACCAGGCGATCAGCTCCGGGAAGTGGCGCTGCGTCAGGATGCCTGCCTCCAGGCAGACACCCACTGCGTCACAGCGGACCTCCACCGGGTCCGGGCAGGGGATCTTGAAGCACGGCTTGGTGTTGCCGGCGATGTCGTCGGCCTCGGTGTGCACCCACGTGAGCTGGGAGACGTCCAGGGACAGCGGCTTGTAGTAGCGCAGGCCGCCGCGCGCGAGCTGGATCTCCGGGGCGTCCCACAGCATGTCCGGGCAGCTGGTGTCCGTCAGCTCGTACAGCGTCTCGGACGGGGCGCACCAGCCGCCGCTCGCCACCAGGTCGCCCTGCGGGAGGCGGGACTGGGTGGAGGCGGTCATGGCCACCGTGGTGCCCTCGGGCGCGCTGGAGGAGTCCGTGACGACGGTGTCCGCCGGGTAGGGGTGGTGGTAGCTGATGACCTGGCCGACACCCCCGCCCGCCGTCTTGAGGGCGGTCGCCCGGGAGTTGATGCCCTTGACGACGTCGTCGAAGTTGAGGTCCGAGCCCGGGGTGTAGCCGGGGACGTCCACGGCCGCGGTGATGGTGGTGCCCGGCGGCGGGGCCTCCGGCAGGACGCGCGGCTGCGCCCGGCGCACGGCGCGCAGGTTGAGGGCCGGGCGGGTCGGGACGGTGACGGCGCCGCCAGCGGAGGCGGTGGCGGACTCGGCTGCGGCCGGCGCCTCCGGCGCGGCAGGGGCGGCCGGCTGCTCGGTGGCGGCGGCGGTCGGCTCGGCCGGCTGCTCGCCCTCCGCAGCGGCTGCGGGGGCAGCCGGGTTGGCCTGCTCGCCACGCACCTGCGCGGCCAGGCTCTCGATCTCCGCGGCGGCCTGGGTGGCGGCCTCCACGCGGGCGGTCTGCTCGGTACGGATGTCCTCGACGCAGGCGGCCAGGGCGCGCATGCGGGTCATGGCGTCCCCGTCGATGACGTCCTGACCGGAGAGGGCGGCGAATGCGGCGCGGGCCCCGTCAAGGGCCTGGGCCAGGGCCTCGTCGTCGAGAGCGGTGACGTCCTCGGGGATTTCGAAGTCCATGGGTCGGCTTCTCCACATGATTCGGAGATAGCCCGGCCCTAAACCAGCGACTTCGCCCCCAGCATAGCCAGGGGGCGAAGACAGCATACGCGCTGTTACAACTGGTCGTCTGGGAGCCAGCCCCAGACCTTGCCGCTGTGGATCTGGCCGACGAGGGCGGCGCTGACGCCGTAGCGGGCCGCGATGCTGGCGTATGGCTCCCGCGCCCGAATGCGCCTGCGGATGTCCCGCACCTGGGGTGCCTTCAGCTTGTGCATGCCGCTGCGCTCTCCGCGAGTGCTGCGCCCGGCCTGGACCATGTCCGCGATGTTGCGGTCGTTGTCGCCCAGGTACAGGTGGCGGAGGTTGATACACCCCTCCTCGCCCCGGTGGCAGGTGTGCAGCACGTGCCGGTCGCCGGGGTCGCCGTTGGCGAGCACCCACACGGCGCGGGAGGCCAGCATGCCCTTGCCGTTGACCTGGGCGGTGGGCCGGGCGGTGCCCTTGGCCGTGGTGAGGATGATGCACTCGTCCGTCGTCGCCTGGGTCGCGGCGTGCAGTTCGGCGAGCAGGGCGCCCTTACCGCGCTTGCGGATGGTGAGCGGGTCCCCGGTGCGCTCCCACCGGGCGTGGTGCTTGCGGCACCAGCCCTTGCGGTACACCTTCCCGCAGGGTCCGTCCGTGGCCGCCAGGGCGCACGTACGCTCTTGCATGTCGACTCCTTGCAGTCGTCCACAACCCCCGGACGGTGGCCGCCGTCGCGGGGGCTTACTCGTGGTCGAACCTAGGGTCGTTTGCGCAGGTCAGACAGTACCCGCAGGGGTGACGCTAGGCGGGCGCCTCGGCCGTCTCCGGGGCCTTGGCGAGGGTGGCGGCCGGGGCGGGGTGCACCACGGTGCCGGTCTCCCGTTCGCGGACGACCGCGCCGTCCAGGGTCTCGGCGTGGGCGATGGCCTGGGCCTGGTCGCTGTGGGCGAACACCACGGCGCCGCTGGCGGTCACCTCGTACGTCTCGGTGTGGTGGACGATCTCCCCGGTGCCCTTGATGCGGACGGCGCTGCCGGCGTACCGCTGGGCCACGGTGGTGGCGGTCGGCTTGGATCCGCTGGTGAAGGCGACTCGGCCGCGGCCGGCCTCCATGGCCACCTCGAACTGTGTACGGCCGCGCTGGTTGCAGGCGCATCCCATGGCTACTGGTCCCCCTTCGGGTTGGTGATGGTGAGCACGTTGGTGACCGGCGCCAGGACGGTGGCCGTCATGGCCTCCACCTCCGCGCGGCGTTCGGTCTCCCGGCGGATCAGGGCGGCCTGGAGGCCGTCCAGGAACGTCGGGTCCTGGAGCAGGGCGGACGGGTCCGGGACGTGTCCGCCGGACATGTCCGGTCGCTGTCCGGGCAGGTCAAGGCCGTCCGCCATGCCGGGCCGGACATGGGTCCCGGACGTGTCCGGGACGCGTCCGTGTTCGGTGTCCGGCTCGTCCAGGACAGCCGCGGCGCTGGCGGCCAGGGCGAGGTTGCCGCGCTCCACGACGGAGGCGAGCAGCGGGGAGGAGTGGCCGGGTACGGGCACGGACAGCACCGCGCGGAGCTGCCAGCGGCCGTCGCCGCCCTTCTTCATGTGGTAGCTGGGCTGGCACCCCATGAACACGGTGCGGTCCCAGTCGCTGAGCCACGGCGCGGCGGCACCGGAGAACCACATGCCGCGCTCGTTCATGCCCACGGTGACGATGCCGGCGACGGTCCTTGAGTCATCGAACTGGCATGCCACGTCGTTGCACTCGGCCCCGTCCCGGCTGTGGGGGGCGTTCATCGTGAAGGCGCCGGCCTTGACCATCTCCCCGTTGTCGAGACGGAACCGGGCCCGCAGGAAGTGGGTGGTGTCGATGTCGCCGAGGCTGTCGATGGTCAGCTTCCGGTTGGCGAACCCGGCGTGCGGCTCCCCAGCCTGGGCCACCCACCCGTAGATCCGGCCGTCCGCGTAGTGCACCCCGCCGGATCCCGGGGGCAGTTCCTCCGCGGTGGGCTCCGAGAACCAGGCGGCAGGCATCGGGGGCAGGTCGCGCATGGCCGTCCAGGCCGAGGCCACCAGCTCCGTGAGGGCGGCGTCCTCGCCGTCAACCACGGCGGCCGAGGCGGTCGCCTCCACGCTCGGGCCCTCCGGGATGGTGGAGGCGCCCACGTACAGGCCGGCCGCCAGGCGCACCAGTTGGCCATCCTTCGACGCGGCGCGCAGGTGCTTGCGTGCCGTGTCCACGGTGATCCCGAGGGCCTGGGCGATCTCCCCCGCCCCGACAGGGCCGGGGCAGGCCCGTACGTACTTGATGACGCGCTGGCGGGTCTCCCCCGGCGCAGCAGCGGCGGTGAGGGAAGCCGACAGCGCGGCGGCGGCCTCCTCGTCCACCTCGGGCGGGTCCAGCACGATGCGCGCCTGGTCGAAGGCGGGCATGGCCACGAGGGTGGCGCCGCGCAGCCGGGCCTTGGTGATGCGGATGACGAAGTCGCCGGCCTCCTCGCTGTGGAGGACCACGCCGTCCTCCGTGTCCGGGTCGCCAGCCGCCGCCGTCAGCTTGGGCAGGCGCGTCCCGTCGAACACGGCCAGGGCGGCAGCGGACAGTGTTCCGCCCGGGCCGGTGATGAGCTGGGCGCGGTTCTGGCGGCGCAGCAGGGTCGCTCCGGCTGCGGTCACCTCCACGTCGGTGGCGGCGTTGATGACCCACCCGCCGTCTTCCAGGCGCATCACGGAGGCGTACGGCAGGGACGCGGCGAGCACCAGGCCGTCCTCCCCCTCCGTCAGCGTCCTGTCCACGAACTCGACGTCCACGCTGTCCAGGTCGACGGAGACGCCCAGGGGCGCGGGCGGGTCCTGCTCCAGGAGGGTCACGACCTCATAGCCGGCGCGCTGGGTGAGGTAGAGGGGGCCGCGGCCGGTGATGCGGGCGTTGTCCCGGCCGGACTCCTCGATGGCCCCCGCCAGTTCCGCGCCCTCGTGGCCCATGCCCATCTCGTCCGCGTACTGGAGGGGCCAGGGGCCGGTCTCCCAGTAGATGGCGCCGGACGCGAAGATCCGGCCGTCGCCGGTCTCGGAGTTCTCGAATGCCAGGGCCGTGCCGTCCGGGGTGGTCCAGGTGCGAATCGGCAGCGCAGCCGCCTGCGCCTCGTCGGTGGGGTTGTCCATGGGGGGCTCCTCCTCGGGGCCGAGTGGGATGTCCGTGGCCTCGCCGGCGAACGCGACGCGGACGTGGGTGAAGGTGAGCGGGCCCAGGCGGTCGACCATGGCCTCAAGCGGCCAGGTGTCGGTGTCGTACGCCCCGGTGACGTGGGGGACCCAGGGCGAGTGCTGGTGTGGGGTGTCGGGGCGCTCGTGGGTGTCCTCCAGGGCGTCCACGGCGATGTTGCGCGCCTCATGGAGGGTGGCTGCCTCCTCGTCGGCGTCGCGGTCATCGCCCACCGCGTACACCCAGGCAGGGTCATCACTGGCGGGGTTCCAGTGGTTGACGCCGAACGCCACCGCGGGGATGGGGCCGGGCAGTTGGGCGGCGCGGGAGCGTACGCCTGCGATCAGCTCGTTGCGCTGGTCCTCGGTCCAGCCGTCCGCTTCGCCGAGGAACCACAGGGTGCAGTGCAGCTCCTCCGCCGGCTCCCCGTCGTCGAGGGCCAGGCGCTCGATGTCGGCGGCGCTGGGGACGAGGGCGATCATGGCGCCGGTGTGCTCGGTCGCCGCCGCGGTGCGTGCCTGCCGTGCATGTGAAAGCGGCCTCGCCGAAGCCACCTGCCTTTCCAAGGTGGTCAGGTGCTCGCTGAGGTTGTCCAGGCCGAGTGCACGGGCCACGTCCGCCGGGCTCTGGTAGGGCACGAGACGCTGGGCGTACCGCAGGAGCGCGGTAGCGGAGGCGCTGCGGTCCGGGGCGTGCTGAAGGCGCAGGATGCACCGGCAGTTGCACACCTGGGCAGGCGGGGCGCTGGGGTCGCCGGGATGCTGCATGTCGACGCCTCCCACCTCGAACGTGTCGTCGAGCAGGCGCACGAACCCGTCCACGTCGTGGTGGTCATCCCGCACCCGGCTGTCGCGGCGGGTCTGCCACTGCTTGACGATCGGCCGGTCCGGGCCGGTGAGGGCCTGGGCGGCGGCCAGGGTGGCCGTGTTCCACGCGCGGGCGGCCTCGGTGGTGGAGATCAGGGATTCCCGGCCCTGCCCGAGCTGCGCCCCCTCGCGGGCGAACACGGCCAGCAGGCGGGCGCGCAGCGCGTCCAGGTCCTCCCCGGAGTCGACGCCGGCGGCGAGCTCGCGCACGGCCGCCTCCGCGAGGCGGTCGCCCACGGCGCGCAGCAGGTGCTCCGTGCTCGTGACGTACTGACCGATGCCGTTGGGGAGGTCTTCGCCGCGGTCGTGGCGGCCGGGCAGGTCGTCCCACCCGTCCGGCAGCTCCGCGTCCACCTGGGCGGCGGCCTGCTGGGCGGCCTGCTCGGTGACGCCGAGGAGGCGGCGCACCAGGCGCGGCACCCGCTGGCGGAACATCTGGCCGATACGGGAGACGGAGAACCGGGCGGCCACCAGCTCCGTGGCGTCCTGCACCTCCTGGGCGAACTCCTCGGCCACCTCCTCCAGTACGGCCCGTACCTCCGCGGCTACGTCCTCCTCGGCGGCGGCCAGGGCCTCCTCCAGTTCATCCATGGCGGGCCACCTCCTTGGACGGCGCGGGGGCCAGGTCGGTGAACGGAACATCGGTCAGGGCGGCGCGCTCGCGCTCGCGCCAGGCCAGCAGCTCCTCCCACAGCTCGATGTCCGGGCACTTGGCGCACCAGCCGTGCACCTGGTGGGCAATGAGGCTGTGCCCGGGCGGCGCCTTCACCTCCAGCGGGCGGCCGTTGGGCGCGGCCTCGGCCGGCTCGGTCGGCGTCTCGGTTGAGGGTGTGTCAGCCACGGTCGGAGTCCTCCAGCGTGGGGTGGGGGGTTGCGTCGCAGGCGGTGCAGTGGGCCCACCCGCCGGCCTTGCGCTGCTCGCCGCTGTCGACGAACACGCGGACGGTGACGACGGTCAGGGCCTCCTGGCCGCAGGCGGGGCACAGGTGGTCGTGGGTGGCTTGCAGGTCCACCGTGTTGGGGTTGCTCTTGGAAGCGGCCAGGGCGGCCTGCTCGGCCTCATGGCGGCGGTTCTCGCGGGTCCGCCAGGCCACCAGCTCCTCGCCCACGCCCTCCTGGATGACGGGGTTGCAGTCCGCGCACCAGCCGAACGCGCGGTGAGCGGCGGCGCTGTGTCCCCACGGGGCCGTGGGCTGCTGGGGCGGCAGCGGGCCGTCCGGCTTACACATCGCGGGGCGCTCCTTCCTCGAGGGCCGGTGTGTTGGGGCACGGCTCCACCCGGCTGATGTAGACGGAGGTGAGCGGGCCCAGGGAGCGGGAGCCGCCGGGGCCGTCCATGCGGATGTCCGCCACGCCGTCCAGGCGGGTCATGCGCGTGATGGTGAGGCCCTGGCACTCATGGCACAGGTCCAGGCGCTCGATGTGCTTGGGGCAGCGGTCAGCCGACACGGGACACCTCCGGGGGGTCGCAGGTCTCGCACCAGGCCCAGTAACCGACCGTTGCCACGCCGTCCCGGGTGAGCAGGACGATCTCCCCGGCCAGCAGGGTGTACGCCTTGCAGGTGGAGCACCATTCGGCGCTCACGTTGGCCGCCGACGCGGTGACTTCCACGTCGGCGGGGCGCGGCTCTACCGGCCGGCGGGGGGTCATGCCGCCAGCCCCAGGCAGGAGTTGCGCAGCAGGCGCACGGTCTCCTCGAAGGAGTGCTTCATGCGGGCCGCGATGAGGGCGCGGGCGTAGTGGTCCAGGGTGTCGATCAGGCATTCCGCCTCGAACCCGTACCGCTGGGCCATCTCCGGGACGCGGTCCCAGGCCCCGACGAGGAGGTGCCACTGGTCGACCTGCTCGTCCGAGACGGGGAAGTGGGTGTGCAGCTCCCCGGGCGGGATCTCCCGGGACCGGCCCCGCTCCGACCTCGGGCAGGCGGGCTTGACGCGGATCTTCTCGCCCACCATGCACATGGCGTTGTGGATCACGCCGTCGAT
Source organism: Streptomyces sp. LS-MS-L19 (assembly GCF_058382285.1). Classification (NCBI taxonomy): domain Bacteria; kingdom Bacillati; phylum Actinomycetota; class Actinomycetes; order Kitasatosporales; family Streptomycetaceae; genus Streptomyces; species Streptomyces sp. LS-MS-L19. Next base: position 4,083,695 of record NZ_JBYCLL010000001.1, read on the forward strand.
GGCGGCCAGGACCGTCTGGGCGTGCAGCGCGGTCACGTCCACCGCGGCGGCGGCCAGGACAACGTCCGGGCCTTCCTCGGCCGGGGTGTCGGTGGGCTGCTCGGGCTCGGCGTTGCTCTCGTCCACCGGCAGCTCCGGGTCCTGCGGGCTGTCGTTGCCCTTGCGGCGGGCGCGTTCCTCCTCGGTGGGGGCGTCCGAGTCGGTGAACCCGGTCTCCCGGCGCAGCGCAGCATCCGAGATGGCCCCGGCCTCATGAACCTTGAGCGCGGTCTCCGCGCGGTTGGTGCGCACGCGCAGGGGGCTGGTGTCGGCCCACACCAGGCACTCCAGGGCGTCCGGGACGCGCTCGGCCTCCAGGAGCGGCTGGAGGTACTGGGACGTGAGGGCGTCGGTGACGGTGCCCAGCTTGGGCTCCACGCCGAGGGTGATCGCCTCGTCCTTGAGTGCCCACTGGCCCCAGTGATTGATGTCGCCCTGGCCCAGCAGGATCTCCGCCGGGACCTCCAGGCCGTTGGCGAAGCGGGTGATGGCCTCCTCCCGCAACTGGATCGCCAGGGAGTCAAAGTCGGACTCGAACGTGAGGCGCTTGATGTTGGGGATCTGATCGGCCGGGACTTCCAGGATGATCGGCACCGTGGCGGCCGCACTGTCGGGTTCCTTGTAGGCGGTCTCGGCGACCGTCATCAGGACCTCGATCAGGTCGTCTTCCTCGTCCTCCTGGCCGGGGGTGGTGGGGAACTTGGTGCCCTGCGGCACGAGCACGATGCCCCGGCCGGTGAGGCGGCTGCGGGCGATGGCGGCCACCGCGGCGTTAAGCAGCTTGAGTTCTTCCAGCAGGACGAGGCTGGAGCGGACGGCGCTGTCGGCCTCCATCGCGCGGCGGGGGTGGGACTCCCACACCCGGATGGCCACCGGGTCCTCGGAGTCCAGCGGGGTGTCATCCTCCGCGCCGGGGACGGCCACCTCCTCCCCGTCGATCTCGGCGACCAACTTGGTGCCCTGGGGCTTGACCTCCATCGTGGACAGCACGCGCCAGTCCATGACCGACTCGTCGCCGGGCTTAGGCCGCACGATGATCCAGGCCTCCCCGGGCACGACCAGGTGGGGGCCGAAGGAGCGCAGCAACTGGGCCTGTCCGCTGGAGCCGCCGGCGATCTGGGCGACCAGCTCGGTGGCCCGGTGCGTGGCCGGCAGGGGGACGACGTTGCCGTCCTCGTCCCGGCGGCCGGCGAACAGCTTGGCCCGGCTCATGGCGTTGGAGTACCAGCGGGCCGCGAACCGGACCTCTGGGGTCTCGTCGTAGAACAGCCAGGCCCGCTCCTGCCAGCTGCCGTCGACGGGCTTGGTGCGCAGCTTGCGGGCGGTGTAGCGGGCGGCGGAGGCGGTGAGTTCACCGCGGCGTGGCCGAGCGGGGGCGGTCATCCGAGCCGGCCCAGGGTGTCGTCCAGGCGGTTGAGCAGCACGGCCAGGCCAGCGACGGCCAGCCACTCCAGGCCGTGGATGAGCAGGGGCGCCTGGTGCCAGGTGCCGGTGACGAGGAGGTACGTGGCCAGGAGGGCGCCGGACACCCACCAGCCCATGCAGTACACGCAGGAGATGAGCGTCACCACGGCGGAGCGGACGGCGGAGGTCTGGCGGCGCTCGTGCCAGGCGATGATCCGGTCTCGGGCGGGGTCAAGGATCGTGTCGTGGACGGCGAGCTGGGTGCCGCGGTATCCGGCCAGCCCGAGCAGGGCGAGGGTGGTCAGTGGGATCAAGGTCGCCCCCAGGCGGAACGTGTGCTTCCGGTTTCGGTCGGCGGAGCATGATAGGCCACCGCGCCAACTGCCCCTGTGGGCGTGAACGCGCAGGTCAGCGCCCGGAGTTCGATCACAGGCGGCTGGTAGCGTGGCCACCGTTCCGAGCGGGGACAGGCGGGCGCCGGCGGAAGTGCCGATGCAGTGCCCGGGCGGCGCAGGGGTACACGCCCTGCCCACCGGCGCCCCTCCTCGCGCCCCGGGCACTCCCCTCAATCCCCTGCCGTCCCTGCGCGCCCGCTTCTACCGTGGGGGTATGTCCGGTAATGGCGAGATAGGGCACAACGTCCTGACGGCCCGTCTGGAGGCCCTGGAGGGGCCGCCGCTGACCCTGGTGGAGCGGCCCGCCGAGGACGGCGGCCTGGACCTGCTGATCTACGACGAGCACGGCGCCCTGGTGGACGTGTCCTATGTCCCGGCGGAGCTGTTGGACGTGGCCGCCTGAGACGAGATGGCCGGGGCGCCGGGACCTTCCCGCGCCAACGGGCCTGCAAGGTGGCAGCGCCCCGGCCTGGTTGGAGCCCTAAGGAGCAGGGCGCCCGGCGTCACCGGACCAGAAGCGGTGAACGCGGGGAGCAGGACGCTAGTGGGCCGTACAGGGGGTGCGCCAGCCCAGTTGGGACGCGGCTGCATCAACGCTGGTGGCCGGGCGTCTTGGACTATGCCCCCTTGGTGTGGGGCAGGCCCTGGGTCGTCGGGCGGCCGTAGCGCGAGGCGGCCCTGGACGGCCGGCTCTCCCGCTGTCCGCCGGGGGCGTGCAGCTTGGTGGCGGCCAGGTGGTCCGCGTACAGGCTCATGGCGACCGCGTCGCCGCGGTCCGGGGAGCGGCCGAGGCGCGCGGTCACGTCGTCCTTGGGCTCCACCTTGATCTTGGGTGGCACGCCGGTGGTGATGTCCCATGTCGGTGTGGTCAGGTCGGCCACCAGGAGGTCGTCCGGGGGTAGAGCGAGCTCGGCGCCGAACGCGGGATCGAGCAGCTCCCGCAGCTTCCAGTAGGCGGCGCTGCGGGTGTTGAAGAACCCCCACTCCCGGTCTCGGGTGCGCAGCTTGGACTTGGCGGCGCCGGTGTAGGCCAGGACGGGTGCGCCGAGTTCGCGGAGGCGGTCCACGACGCCGCCGCCCACGCCGATGCTGTCGACGACCGCGGCGGCGCCTTCCTCCTCGCCCAGGGATGCCTGGACGCGGGCGGTGGTCTGCATGGTGTCCTCGCGGTCGTGGGTCTCCAGCTCGGCGACGAGCAGGCCGCGGCGGTGGCACAGGACGGTGGAGTCCCCACCGGAGCGCGCAACGTCCACGCCCAGGACGCGGCGGCCGGGGACGTCGGGACGGCCGGCTTGGTCCCACACGTGCCAGCGCTCGATGGCGGCCTCCACCCAGGCGAGCGGGATGACGCTGTCCTCATCGCTGGCGTGGAACTCCCCCAGGACGCGGTTGGCGTACATGGCGGAGTCCGCGCCCCACTGGCGGGCGCGCTGGGCTGCCCAGTCCGGGCTGATGCGGCCAGCGGCCACGGCCTCCTCCAGGGTGACGTGGCGGGTGTGCCAGTCCTCCAGGCCGGGGGCGTGCTTGTGGATCTCGTAGAACCGTCCGGCAGGTGGGCCGGGCGTACTGATGGCGAGGGCGAAGGCCTCCGGGAGGCCGTCCATGCGGCCACCGGAGAACGCGCCTTCAATGGCGTCCCAGGTGCCATCCGGGACGACCTTGGCCTCGTCGATCAGGTAGAACAGGCTGTCGGCGTGGGCGCCCTCGATCAGCTCCGGCTTGTTGGACGCCACCGGGGAGGCCGCGCCGTGGACCAGCTTGAGGTTGAGGCGCAGCAGCTCCGTCAACTCGCTGAAGGGTTCCCGGCCCAGGACGTCCCAGCGGATGCGGCGGGCCCATTTGTGGATCTCGGGCCACAGGTACACCGTCAGGTGGCGCCACGCGGAGGCGGTGGTGAGGACCTTCCAGTCGTAGCCGGCGGCCTCCCGGGTGGTGGCGAACCACAGCACCCCCAGGGAGGCAACGCCCGTCTTGCCGAGACCGTGGGGGCCTCGGGCGGCCACGCGCCGGTGCTTGGCGAGGGCGCCCAGGATGTCGTCCTGGTAGAACGTCAGGCCGCCGTCCTCGCCCCAGTCGATGACCTCCCTAGCCCAGGCAGACGGCCGGTACAGGTACCGCTCCGCGGCCTGCATACGCCGCTCCAGCCGCGCCAGGTGCGGCCGCCAGGAGGCCGGTGCCTTGCGGGCCAGCTCCATGCGCTGGCCGCGGCTCAGGCGCCGGTAGGCGGCCTCCGCCTCAGGCGTCAGCACCTGCCGCCCCCAGCTCCTCATCATCGCCCTCGGGCGTCGTCCGGATGATCGCCAGCAGGTCGTCCGCGGTGATCTGCCCGGTGACGTCCAGGTCCAGCTTGTCCGGCTCGGCCAGACCCCACAGCTTCACGACGCGGTCCACCAGCCGGGCCGCCGTCTCGACCGCCTTCAAGTCGCCCTTGAGGGCCTTGGGCCACACCGCGGCCAGCAGCCGCTGGTAACGCATGGCCTGCAACTCGCGCAGCTGCTGCGCCTTGTCCTTGAGGTTGGTCAGGTTCGCGGACAGGGCGCGGTCCACGTCGGTGTGTGCCGCGCCCCTGCTCGCGTAGCCGAGCCGGTCGGCGATCGTGTCGTAGTCCACCCCGGCCAGCACCATGGCAATGGCCTTGGAACGCCGCTCCGCGACCTGGGCGCGCTTGGCCTTGCTCGCGCTCACTGGGGCCCCTCCGTTCGCATATCCCTATTGGTTCGCATGACCGAACGCTCAGCCGGACATGAGCCGGTGCAGCTCCTCCCGCGCCTGGGCATCGCCCAGGAAGATCCCGGCATAGGCGGCGGTGACCATCACGGACCCGGGCTTGCGCGCGCCTCGGTGGGCCAGGCAGCCGTGTTCGGACCGGATGACACAGGCCGCGCCCACGGGGGCCAGGTGCTCCTCCAGGGCCTCCACCACCTGGCGGGTGAGGTCTTCCTGGGTCTGGAGGCGACGGGCGTACACGTCCAGCACCCTGGGGAGCTTGGACAGTCCGGCCACGGGGTCCCCGACCGCCGGCTGATACGCGATATCGGCGTGGCCGTGGAACGGGAGCAGGTGGTGGGCGCACAGGGACGTAAAGGGGACGCCGGTCACGATGATGGGCGTGCCCGCGTGCTGGGCCGGGAACGTCCGCGCCAGGTGCTGGGCAGCGTCCTCCTGGTAGCCGGCGGTGAACTCGTTGAGGGCGCGCAGCACGCGGTCCGGGGTGTCCACCAGGTCCGGTGCCTCCGGGTCCAGGCCGCGGCCCTCCAGCCAGGCCCGTACGCCAGCCTTGAGCGCGACGGCGGCCGGGAGCGGGTCCCCCGGGTAGGCGGAGGCGGGCAGCTGGATGGTGCGCCCCTTGCGGGGGGTGAGAGCGCCCTGGGCGACGTTGAGGCCCTGCGGCTGGTCGGTGGTGGTCATGGGCTCATCGGCCTTTCTCGTCGCCCCACGCGTGCACGTGCAGGCGGGTGCTCAGGTTGAATCCGGCGGCGATGGCCGGGTCTGCGAGGTCGCCCAGGCGGGCGGTGATCGTGGCGGTGTCGGTGCCCTCGGGCATCACCCACACCAGGCGGGGCGGGATGCCGTGGGCGGCCGTGAACGCCTGCACCTCGCGGACGTCCCAGTCGTTGCGGCAGACGAACTTGAAGCAGGCTTTGCGGGTCTCCAGCAGGGCGTACAGGGCGCCCGGGCGGATCCGCTTGTCTGCCGGGTCGCCGGCGTGGGGGAGCTTGGGTGAGACGTTGAAGCGGGTGACCCAGCGGGCGGTGTGCTCGTCGGGTTCCTGGGTGCCGTTGGTCTCCACCTCGATCTCCACCCCGGCGGAGATGAGCAGGACCAGCAGGGAGCGCCACCCGTCCTGGCGCTGGTGGAGCAGGGGTTCCCCGCCGGTGATGACGACCATGCCGGGGTCGCCCTGCATGGCGCGTTCCATGATGTCGGCGACGGTGCGGCGGGTGAGGGTCTGGCGGAGGTCGAACCGTCCGGCGTCCCAGGTCTCGGGGGTGTCGCACCACCGGCATGTGAGGTTGCAGCCGCCGAGGCGGATGAACGCGCAGCGCCGACCGGTTGACGGCCCCTCACCCTGCACGGTCGGGCCGAACACCTCGCGGACGACCAGGGTGTCGGTGGCGTCCACGGTGAGGCCGGTCATGCGGTGGCCCCGGCCGGGCAGGGCGCTTCCCAGGTGGCGCCGTTCACGTGGGTCTCCGTGACGTGGACGCGGGAGACGTAGGCGCCGGGCGCATGCACGAGGTCGGTCAGGATGGATTGGGCGACGAGGGCGAGCATGTCGGCCGTGGCTTCCACGGTGGGCCACCCGGCCACCTCGTACACCTTGGAGCCGTGGGCGCGCAGGATGGGCAGGAGGGCGTCCTGGGCGCCGAGCATGGCGCCGTGGTCTAGGTACTGGTCCACCCAGGCGCGGAACTCCTTCTTGAGGGCGCCGAACTCCACGACCAGGCCGCCGCGGGACAGCTCGGGTGCGGCCACGGTGACCTCCGCCCACCAGGAGTGGCCGTGCAGAGACTGGCACTTGCCGGGCAGGTGCGGCAGCCGGTGGGCCGTCTCGAAGTTGTGGCGGACGGTGACGAGGTGGGTCATGACTGGTGCTCCTGGGGGGCGGTGCGGGCGACGGTGTAGCGGGTGGTGCCGGTGTCGTGGCCGATCTGGTCGCGGACGCCGATCACGTCCAGGTGGACGGCGCGCAGCCGGTAGGTGCCGCCCCAGCGCTCCCATACGGGGTCCACGTAGCCGTCGAGGTGGGCGAACAGGCGGTCGGCGATGTCCTCGTTGGTGGCGTCCTTGAACACGGCCCGGGTCAGCTCGTGGATGCGGCGCTCCAGGGCTGCGTTGGTCTCGGCGAAGCTGGGGTAGCCGTGGCGGCCCACGGTGTCGTAGACGACCGTGACGGCCCCGGTGTGGGAGTGGGCGCGCAGGTTCATGGCCCGGTTGACGTTGGTGAAGAACACGGCGATGGGGCCGACCGTGACGGTGCGGGCGAGGGGGAACGGGTCGTAGGGGTCCGGTGCGGCGAGGCGGCGCCGCTCGCATGCCTCTTCTTCCTCCGTGGTGGCGTGCAGGGTCTCGCAGGTGGGTGGGGTGCCGGGTGTGGTCATCGGGTGGTCTCCAGGTGGGCCCGGGCCCGTACGCCGTTGCTGGCCCGGTAGATGTTGGTGGTGGTGGACTCCGCCAGGTACAGGTGGAGGCCGGGGGTGGCCGTGCCGCCGTGGCGGGTGATCGGGTTGCGGGGGCTCGGCGGCATGGGGATGGGGCCGTGCCGGGCGCGCAGGTATGCCTCCGCGCGGCGCCAGGCGACGGCGGCGGTGACGGTGGCCTCGGTGCGGTCGTAGGTGCCGTGGGAGGCGTACACGCGGGGGTCGGTGTGGTGGGCGCGCAGCAGGTCCCGGTACTGGAGGACCTTCTGCTTGTCCCGCATCAGGAAGTTGATCCACTGGCCGCGGTGGTGGTCGAACAGCTTGACGACGCCGAACCGGTACGGCTGGGTCCAGGTGGAGGAGTCCACGCTGTAGAACGGCAGGCGGCGCACCACGTCCCACACGGTCATGCCGAAGCCGTGGAACACGGCGCGGTCGCCGGCGATGCGGAACGCCTTGTCGAGCCAGGGCAGCAGCTCATCGAGCGGGTTGCCGAGGAGCTTGCCGAGGGCGATGTACGTATATCCCTCGTCGATGTACCGCTCCAGGTAGCTCCACGGCTCCCCCGTGTGGAAGACGGGGATCGGGGTCAGGTCGTGCTGGGTCTCCAGCGCGCGCTGGTTGCGCCAGGTGGCCTCTGGGGCGCCGATGACGTCCAGGTTGGCGTACAGGCTCAGGTGCTGGTCCCAGCGGTGGCACCAGGCCGCGTAACCCTCCAGGGTCAGGGAGATGCCCAGGGTGCGCGCGGAGTGAGCCCCGGAGTCCCCGAAGACCATGGCCGGGCCCTGGTGGACGCTCTCCAGCAGCGGCCCGAAGTTGTGGCCGCGGAAGTACGCGTAGGAGCACAGCACCTTGAAGGGCTGGCGGTCGCTCTTGGTGGTGGTCATGCGGCCGCCTGGGTGCGCGCTGTCTCGATCTCGCCGAGCAGGCCGAGGAGCTTGGCGGCGTCGTCCTGGCCCGGGTGGGCGTCGAGCGCGGCGCGCCAGCGGTCGAACGTGGCGTGACTGACGCGCATGCTGATGACGGGCATGAACGTCTCCGGGGTGGCCTCCTCGTCCGGGTCGCCGTCCAGGCCGGGCCCGTCGCCGCTGCTCGTGGCGGCGGGGCGCGGGTCGCCCTTGAGGTCGTCCTGCGGGAGCGCGACCAGCTCGGTGATGTCGGCGACGTCCTGGTCGCTGTAGCCGGTGCCCTCCACGTCGCCGAGGGTGCCGAGCAGCTCCGCCAGTTCGGCGAAGTCGTACGTGCCCAGGTCAGCGGTCCGGTTGTCACTCAGGTTGACCCGCAGGGCCGTCTGGTCGTCGCACTGGACGACGTCACAGCGTGCGGTGGGCACGTAGTGGGGGCTGTTGCGGCAGACGCCGCATGCCTTGACGCGGCAGTCGCCGGGGCCGTGCTCGAACAGGGCTTGCCGGGTGTGGTTGCCGGCGAGGACGACCAGGGCGCCGTCCGGCTGCTCGCGGACCACCAGGCCGCGGTACTGCCCGTTCTTGCGCAGGCTGGCCAGGATCGCGGGCACGTCGCCGCGCTTGGCGTTGCCCGGGAAGGGCGTGAGCCGGTCCACGGGGATGTTGTCGGTACGCAGGTAAGAGGCGGAGGTCACTTGGGGGAGTCCTCTCGTCGTGGGCGGGTGATTTCAAGGAGCCAGGCGAGGCGGGCGCCGTCGTCGGCGGAGCGGGGGCAGGAGGCGGTGGCGGCGTAGAACTCATCCCGGACCGCCGGGGGGATGCGCAGGCGGAGCACGGGCCACAGGCCGCTGCCCTGCTCGGCGACGTCGTCGGGGGTGGTGGTCCCGGCCGGGACGGAGGCCCGGGCCGGCTGGTCGCTGTAGTCCTCGCGGGGGGCGTAGGCGTCGGCCAGTTCCTCCAGGGACGGGGGCGGGGCCAGCAGGCGCTCCACGTCCGCGTCGCTGTAGCCGGTGCCGTCCAGGTCCGGCAGGTAGGACAGCAGCTCGACCAGGCCGTCCAGGTCCCATGAGCCCTTTTCGGCGGCCCGGTTGTCCACGAGGTTGATGCGCCTCGCGGTCTCCTCGTCGCACTCCACGACCTCCACCCGGGCCTGGAGCTCCCAGCGGTCGCCGTTGCACAGGGCGCAGGAGGCGCCCGGGCGGGCGAACGTCGGGATGGACGCGGGGCAGGGGCCACGGCCGTGCGCGCGCAGGGCGGCCAGGGTGTGGTTGCCGGCGAGCACCACCAGTTGGCCGTCCGGGAGTTGCCGGGCGATCAGGGAGCGGTACTGCCCGCTGGTGCGCAGGCTCTCCAGGATCAGGCGCACGTCGCCGCGGCGGGCGTTGCCGGGGTAGGGGGTCAACTCCCCTAGCGGCACGTCCTGGGTGCGCACGTACGTCGCCTGTGACATGGGCTTATCCCCCTGCTCGGTGTCCTGGGCGACGGAGAAGGATAAGCGGAAGCGCAAGTTCCGTTACCGGGCCCGGTTGTGGGCCCGGCCGGTCAGTTGCGGCGGGCGGTGCGGCGGGCGTCCTGCTCGGCCTGCCAGGCCCGGAAGGTGCGCCCGTTCATCCGCCGGCGGAACTGGGGGATGTTGTTGGACGGGATGCCCACGGGGGCCGGGCCGAGGACGGCCAGGAGGTCGCTGGAGTCCTGGGAGTGCCAGCCGTCCGCGCGGATGGCGGCCTCGTCCGGGTACACGTCGGCGACGCGGTCGACGGCGGGGTCCAGGAGGTGGTCCTCCCGGCCGCCGTAGCTGTACACCCAGCGGAAGTTGCGGGGCGGGTTGGGCGCGACCATGCGTTTTACCCGGGCGACTTCCTTGGTGTACGCGTAGAAGTTGACGCCGGGCCGGAAGATCATGATGCGGAGCCAGGCGGCCAGGTAGTGGTCACTGAAGAAGTCGCCGGCGTCGTGGATGCGCACCCACCCGCCCTGGTGGCGGGGGTGGGCGAGCTCGGCGGCCATCTGGCGTTGCCAGCCGGGCAGGTCGTCCAGGACGTACTGGAGGTTCCGCTGGTGACGGTCGACGACGCCGGGGAACAGGTAGGTCCCCTGGCGCGCGTAACAGGCCAGGGCGCAGACCCCGGCCGCAGGACAGGTCTTGACGGTGCGTCCGTCATACAGCCGGGTGGCGAGCGCCGGGAGGGTCCAGTTCCAGATGCCCTCCTCGCGTAGCTCGCTGTTCTGGGTCAGCAGGCGCTCAGGGCGGCGCAGGCGGCGCCGCACGGGCGGGGCGACCTCCTGGGTGGGGCTCACGACTGCGGGGCGCCTGCGGCGAGCAGCAGGGCCTTGGTGGTGACCACGCCGTCGTGGGCGTGGCGGGAGTCCAGGACGGCCACGAGGGTGCGCAGGGCGCGCAGCACGATGACGGCGGCGTCCTCGCCGGGGAACACCTCGCGGGCAGCGACGACCAGGCGCGCGGCCTCGTCGCGGTCGGCCGCCGGATAGGTCAGCAGCATGGACCGGGTGCCGTCCGGCAGGGGCGGGGCCACGGTGCCCGGGGCCGGGCCCTCCGGGATGGTGTCGCCGCTGGCCGCGGGCGCGCTCGAGGCGGCCGGCTGCGCCGGTGCGGTGTTCCCGGCCGGGGCCGACTCGGCCGGCTGCTCGGGCTCCTCCGGCTCCTCCTCATAGGCCTCCTCGATGGCGGCCACGAGGTCGGCCAGGTCCTGGTCGGTGTAGCCGGTGCCGGCGAGGTCGCCGTCCAGCCCGGCGATCAGGTCGGCCAGGGCCTCCTCATCCCACCCGCCGGTCTGGGCTGCCTTGTTGTCCACGAGGTTGATGCGGGTGGCGGTCGGGTCGTCACAGGTGACGATCTCGCAGCGCGCGACGGGCGCCCACTCCTCGCCTGCGCACAGGGCGCAGGGCAGCTCCTCGCCGTCCACGGTGGTGGTCATGCCGCAGGGGCCGGGGCCGTGGGCCAGCAGGGCCTGGAGGGTGTGGTTCCCGGCGAGGACCACCAGGCCGTCGCCGGTGTCGCGCACGATGAGGCTGCGGAACTGGCCGGTGCGCACGAGGCTTTGCAGGATGACGGCCGGGTCGCCGCGGCGGGCGTTGCCCGGGAACGGACGGAGGTCGCCGAGGGGGACGTCGGCGGTGCGTTCGTAGGTGGCCTGGCTCATGGGCGTTATCCCTGCTCGGGGGCTGCTTGGGCAGCGGAGCAGGGTACGCCGGGCGGCGAGGTGGGCCCTGGGGACGACGAGGGCCCGCCCTGGCCGGGGGCGGCCGGGACGGGCCCGAAGGGGGCGAGGCGGGTCAGGTGGTGGGCTTGGGCGCGTAGTCACGGCAGCCGCAGCGGGCGGGGGCGCTGGAGGCCGGGCAGCCGTTTCCGGTGTTGGGGTGCTTGCGGTGGCCGCAGTTCCGGCAGGGGTGCTCCGGGGCGTACGACTCGTACGTGCGCCCTGCCCCGTCGACGTCCGGCTCGTGCCCCTCGTCGTCGTCCTCGTCCAGGCCCAGCAGCTCCGCGACGGTGTCCGTGTCCAGCTCGGTGACGCCCTTGGAGCGGGCCCGCTCCACCATGTCGGCGACGAGGGCCCAGCGGCGGGCCCGCTCGACTTCGTGCGGGTCGGGGGTGTGTTCGGCGACGTGGGCGGTCACCCAGGGCTCCCACTCGTCGCGGCGGTCCATGGCTACGTGCAGGGGGCCGGTGGTGGTGAGGATCGTCACCAGCAGCACCTGGCCGTCGTGGTACTTGATGCGCAGGCCGGTCGGCTGATGCGTCTCTACGCCGAACCCGGGTGAGTGCGACTCGGTGGTCGGCAGGTCCGGGATGGCGAGTTCCAGAACCTCCGTGCGGGTGCGGCGGGCGACGGTGGCGGCCGGGGTGGGCGGGGTGCTGGTCATGGTGTCCTCTCGTGTCCCGGACGTGTCCGGGGCGGGTGTCCCGGGCACGGGGCGGGCGTGTCCGCCCTGTGTCCGGTGGTGGGTTGTCCGTGCAGGTCAGGCGCTGTCCGGCGTGTCCGGCCGAGGGTGTCCGGCGGTGTCCGCCCGGGTGACCAGACGGCGGGCGGTGGACATACACGCCTTGCAGCTCGGCGTGCGGCCGTCGTCGATGGGCTCGAAGTGCTGGAGGTCCCGGGCGCGGCTCGGCGTCCAGCACAGGACGGCGTGGGCGTCCCGGCGGAGTCGTCCGGCGTGGAGGTCGTCCAGGAGATAGATGTGGTCGCCGCCCTGGGTGTAGCCGTCCAGGTGGCGGTGGCTGGTGTAGTTGTGGCGGACGTCCACGCGGACGCCGTACGCGTCCCGCAGAACGGCCACCAGGTGCTCCCACTCCTCGACCTGGCGGCGGCGCTCCGCGGCCCGGGCCTGGCGGCGCTCCTCCTCCTCGGCTTCGTGCTGGGCGCGGCGGGCGGTGGCGAGCGGCGGCGGGGGCGGCGTGGGCTCCTCCAGGGCGGCCAGGTACAGGAGGTACCGGTCCGGCCAGGAGACGGCGGTGGGGTCGCCGTACGGGCGGCCCAGGATCTCCGCGGCCCATTCCGCGTTGGGGATCGGGTGGCTCAACACCCATCCCTTGACGAACGGGCCAGCCTCGCGGCGTGCGCGCTCCCTCAGGGCGGCGAGCTGGACGGCGGTGAGGGCGGTGGCGGAGGGCATGGCGTCCGGTCCTTTCGGGGGCGGGCCGGGCGCATATCGGGTGCGCCCGGCCCGGGTGGTGGGTCAGCTGTCGGCGGCCTCGGGGGCGGCCTGCTCGGTGTCCTCGACGTGGGTGCAGCGCAGGCCGCGGACTTCCTCCCACCCGTACTTGTCGGTCCAGGAGTAGTTGGTGGTGACGGCCACGGTCTTGGGGTTGGCGCGGGCCACGGTGCGCCACTGGCCGCGGATCTTGACCAGGTCGTCGCGGTGGACGTTGTCGCGGCTGTACTGGCCGAACCGGCCCTCTGCCTTGGCCTGTGCCAGCAGCTCCTGGTCGCCCTTGATGCGCTCCAGCAGGACGGCGCGGTCACCCTCGTACTGCTCGCGCACCAGGCTGGGGCCGGGGGCGAGGCGGGCCAGGTGGCGGTCAATGCCGCGCACCTCGGCCTCCATGCGGTCCACCCGGCGCTTGACGACGTCCGGGCGTTCCGTGCGGGCCTCGGCGGCGCGGGAGGCGGCGATGCGCTCGGGCATGGCCTCCGCCTGGCGGGCCGTCTGGGCGCCGCGGATGGCGGTGTCGATGGAACGGTTAAGGAGGTTGCGGTGGGCCTGGCCGCGGCGGCCGGGCAGGACCGGCTGGCCCATCGGGATGTGCTCCACCATCGCGTTCGAGCGGGCGTGCAGGGCGGCGGACTCGGCGGTCAGGCGCTCGCCCTTGGCAGCCAGGCCAGCGCGGCGCTCCTCCAGGCGCTCGTGCTTGTCTGCCCGCACGGTGGCGTTGTCCCGGACGTCGTCCTCCAGGGTCACCTCCACCTCGTGGCCGGCGGCGCGCAGGGCCTCGGCGGCGGCGTTGATGGCCAGGCGGCGGGGGGCCTGGTCGCGGCTGCCGCGGATGCCCCACTGCTTGATGGACGGGAACCAGCGGAACCCGTGGCTCTTGAGGATCGGGCCGGTGCCGTCGCCGCGCTCGGTGCCGTCCACCAGCGTGCCGTCCGCGTGGGTGTGGGTGATCTCGATCATGTGGGGTTGCTCCCTGCGTGCGTGATGGGTGGTGGTCAGGGCCGGGCGCATATCGGGTGCGCCCGGCCGGGGCGGTGGTGTCAGGCGGTGGCGTACGGGCACGGGGTCCCGCAGCCCCACGAGCAGGTGTGGGCCGGGCGCTGGATGGCGCCGGTGCGCAGCCGGGCCGAGCGGTACGCGTTCATGAGGTCGTAGGTGGAGCCGGTGTAGCGGCGCCAGAACACCTCGTCGCGGGTGGAGCCGGTGGCGGTGCGGCGTGCGCCGCTGTCGGTGTGGTGGTCGGCCAGCAGCAGCGCGGCGACGCGCCGTTCGGCGAAGTTGAGGCCCGGGCCGGTGACGTAGCCGCGTAGCACGAGCGCGTCGAGACGGGCCAGGATCTGCGCGGTGCGCTGCTCGTCGGCGAGGGGGGCAAGGGCGGCGGGGGTGGTGCTCACGGGCGGTGGCTCCTCGGCTGCATCGTGGGGGTGGGGGTGGTCGCCGGGGGCCGCATATCGGGTGCGGCCCCCGGCTGGTGGTCGGTCAGGTGTTGACGCGGCGGGCGTAGTTGAAGCGGCGGGAGGTGCCGTTGTCGAACCACACCGTCCGGCCGGTCATGCCCTCGATCACGTCCGTGATGGTCAGGCCGTTGATCTCGCGGCCCACGTGCAGGTTGCCGGTCACGGTGAGGTCGCCCTCAACGGTGGTGTGCTGCTGCTCCACGGTGGTGCTCCTTCCTGGTCGGGCTCCGTGCCCTTCCAACACCCCACACTTTACACAACATGACTTGGCCAACACAAGTTGGCCAACATGCGGGAGTGTCGCCAGTCGGGGGTGCCCGGACATGTCCGCGGACACGCCCGGACACCGTCCGGCCTGCGGTTACAGGTACAGGTCCGCCACCAGGGCGGTGGCGTTGTCCGGCCGCGCGGTGACGGTCAGGGCGGTGGCCACGGCGTCGTTGACGACCCTGCGGGCGGCCTCGGCGGGCGTGCCGTACAGCAGGTCACCGAGGAGGTGCCCGGCGTCCTCGTGGGGCTCATACGCCCCGTCGCAGGCCAGCAGCAGGCGCCCGCGCTCGGCGTGGACGCTGCGGGCCTCCACGGCCGGGTGGTTCACCTCGTTCTTGACCTGCTCGTCGGTGTCGGCGGCACCGAGGCAGCTGGTGACCTTGTGGCGGCTGCCGCCGTCGTGCACGTCGCACGGCGGGTACACGCGGCGCAGGTTGTGGTCCTCGGTCAGGCGCTCCAGGGCGCCGCGGCGCAGCCAGTAGGCGCGGGCGTCGCCTGCGTTGGCCACGGTGAGCGGCAGGCCGGGGGCCTCCACGACCACCACGGCGCAGGCCTTGGGGCCGAATCCCCACGGGCCCTGGCGGTCGCTCTCGCGGGCGTACCGCTCGTACTCGAAGCGCAGGCCGGCCTCCGCGTCGTGCAGGCGGGCGGCGGTGCGGGCCAGGCGGCGGGCGGCGGCGCGGGTCCAGTCGCGCACGTGCGGCTTGTCTCCGATGCCGTCCAGCAGGGCGTAAGCGCGTACGCCGTTGACGGTGGCCACGGCGGTGGCGTCGCACTGGAAGTCACGGCCGCCGGTCTTCTGGTGGGTGGCGTAGTTGCGCATTGGGTGCTGCTCCGTTCGCGGTGGTGTGGGTGGGGCCGGGGGCCGGGTGCATATCGGGTGCACCCGGCCCGGCGGGGGGTGGGTCAGGCGGCGACCTTGCCGCCGCGGGCGAGGTGGTCGCCGTGCAGCTGCACGAGGAGGGCCAGGAGGGCGTAGCGGGTGGTGGCGTCGGCCTCGCTGGTCAGCTGGTGCTCGGCCAGGGCGATGCGGGTGCGCAGCTCGGCGTCCTCGCGGCCGCCGCCGGGCAGCGGCTCCGGGCTGTAGGTGCGGCGGGTGACGGGGGCGGTGACGTAGGCGAACACGGCCTCGGAGATACCGGCCTCCGGGTGGTCGGCGGCGTGGGCCACGGCCATGAGCAGGGGCAGGTTGCCCTCCGCCGGGGTGCAGTTGGTGACGGTGATGCCGTCCATGACCAGGGGCTCGGCAGTCTCGAATCCCTCGGCGGCGGTGTGCAGGTGGCCGATGAACACCAGCAGCTCGGCGCGGTGGGGGTGGCCCTCCAGGCGGGTGCGCAGGATCTCGGCGAGGTCGCGGGCGCGGGCGGCGCACTGGCGGTACGCGTAGGGGGCGGCAGTGCGGGCGGCGGTGGCGGTGGTGGCGTTCATGACGGGGCTCCCTCCTGGGGGGCGGTGTTGCCCTCCCAACACCCCAGACATTACCCAACACGAGTTGGGCAAGTCAAGTTGGCCAACGTGTCGCGTGTCGCATCCTGGCAGGTCAGGAGGTGCGGACACGCCAACGGCCGGGCGCTCATCGGGTGCGCCCGGCCGTTGAGGGGTGCGGCGGTCAGGCCGCGGCGGCCCACACGGGGCCGTGGTCCACACAGTGGCTGTCGAAGCAGTAGAGGAAGGGGCACGCGCGGTTGCGGCGGGGGGCGGGCAGGACCGGGTCCAGGGCCTCGTCCCGGCCGGCGGGCAGCTCCGCCACGGCGCGGCGGCGGGCCTGCACCACCAGGGAGATGGCCTGCGTGAGCACGGGGGCGGAGGTCTCCCCGGCCGGGCAGAAGTCGTCCGCCTGGGGGTCGTACCACTCCGCGTGGATGGAGGTGGCCATGTGGCCCAGGGGGAGGATCGCGCCGAGGAGGGCGCCGCTGGAGTCGCGCACCTCCCACCCCTGGACGGGGTCGGTGCCGTTCATGTCGTCGCCGATCCACTTCCAGGCGGCCACCTGGGCGGAGGTCATGGCCACGAGCATGACGGTGGCCTCCGTGAAGGTGAGGGCGGCGCCGTCGCGGCCGGTGAACAGGTCCAGGGTGCGGGCGGTGAGGGTGCTGCGGGCCATGGCGGGGGTCCTCTCGGGTGGGTGGTGCAGGGCCGGGCGCATATCGGGTGCGCCCGGCTCGGGCGGTGGGGGTGGTCAGGCGGGGGTGATCTCGTCCGCGGTGAACTCCGCGGGCACGTCGTGCGGGTCGCAGAACAGGACCACTCCGTAGCCGCTGGTGGAGTCCGGCAGGGCCTGGATGATTCCCAGCGTCCCGGCGGGGGAGTCGATCTCCTCGCTCCCCCAGTCGCCGGCGCTGTAGGCCTCGGTGTCGGTGAGGTCGACGAGGGTGCGGATCTTCTGGCCGGTGGTGAACATGGTCTGTCTCCCTTCCCGGTCGGGCCCCGTGCCTTCCCGGTGCTTCACACCTTATCCAACCCGACTTGGACAATGCAAGTTGGTTAACAGGTCGTGTGTCGCATCCGGGCAGGTGAGGAGCCTCGGCGGGCCCGGCGGCGATGGCTGCCAGGGCCTGGAGCTGGTAGCCCATGCCGCCGAGGCCGGCCAGCGGGGTGGAGGCGTGCGGCCACACGGTGCGGGCTGCCGCGGTGTAGGCGGCGCCGCCCAGGGCGACCACCTCGCGCGCCCCGTCCAGGCCCAGGGCCCGGGCCTGGACGGCGAGCCGGGCCGGGGTGACGCTGCCCGGCTGGCCCATGCGCAGCTCGTACGGCTCCAGCACCTGCTCCAGGGGCACCAGGCCGTGCAGGGCGCTGAGCACCACCACGGTGCCGCCCTGGGCGGTCAGGGCGTCCGCAGCGCGGCGGCAGGCCCGGTGATACCCGCCCACGTACAGCTCCCCCGCCGGGGCCGGGCGGTCCAGCTTGGCGCCTCCGCAGGGGATGACCACCACGCGGGCGGGTGCTTCCTCGAGGGCCGCCGCCGCGGCGGCCTGCTCGGCGGAGTACGCGAGGTGCCGGGCCAGGCTCCAGGTGCACCAGGCCGGGGCCTCGGGGAACGGTCGGCCGGCGGCCCGGGCGACCTTGAAGCGGCGGGAGTGCTCGCGGTGGTTGAGGTGGGTGCCCGCGTCCACGCGCATGTGGCCCAGGGGGGTGCGCACGTCCTGGTGCCAGCGGTACGGCCTCCAGCGGACGCAGGTGGTGCCCACGCTCACGATCCGGCCGCCGTGGGGGTGGCGGGTGCGGGCGCCCGGGGTGAACTCGGGCAGGTACTCCACGTGCATGCCGGGCTCCACCCGGCCGGGGCCGGCGACCAGGCCGGGGACGGCGCCCCACAGCTCCGCGTCGGCGGCCTGCGCGGCCTGCTGCGGGCCGTCGACGGCGGCCGGGGCCTGCGCCTCGGTCGGGGCCTGCTCGGCGGCGTGCGCGGCGGCACGCTGGCGCAGCAGGGCCACGATCTCCGCGTCCAGCAGGTGGTCCTGTGCCTCCTGGTCGGTGGGTGCCCACCCGGCAGGGGCCTTGCGGCCGAGGCGGTGGGTGATGTCCTGGACGCGGGCCCAGGCCTCCCAGCAGCGGTCTTCCAGGGCCTCCGCGGCGTGGCGCTCCGCCAGGTCGGCGTAGAACCGCTCCCGCTCGGCCTCGCGCTGGGCCTGCTCGGCGGCGAACTTGGCGGCGCGGCGCCGGTGCTCCTGGCCGCCCTGGAGCGGGGGCAGGGGCAGGCGCTCCTTCTTGCGGGGGCGCTCCACGGGGGTGGGCTTGAAGTGGTCCCACAGGGCCAGGGCGCGGCGGCCGTCCGGGGTGGCCAGGATCGGGCGGCGGCCGTTCTCGTCGGCGTCGCCGTGGAGGAGGTACCCGGCGGCCTCCAGCGGGACGAGGCGACCGGCCGCAACCGGGGTGCCGTCCAGGCCCGGGCGGGCGACCAGGCGCGGGGTGCCGTCCTCGTCGCGGACGAGGTGGCCGTCAACGGCGGCCCGGACGGCGGCGGCGTGCTTGGTGGACCAGCCGAGGGCGTTGGCGGCCTGTTCGGCGCGCCAGTCCATGGCGGGGGCGGCGGGCGCCTGCGGGGCCTCGGCGGCAGGGGCGGGGGCCTCGGTCGCTTCGGTCGCTGCGGGGGCCTGCTCGGCGGCCTCGGCCGGCTGCTCGTCGGCGGCCTGGGCGGCTGAGGCGGGCAGCTCCCTCACGCGCTGGGCGGCACCGTTGTGGATGCTGGTCTGCGGGTTGTCGCCGACGTAGCGCACGCTCACCTTGAAGGGGTAGGGGCCGTTCGCGGTGCGCTCCTCGATCTGGTCGGCGTGCTCGGCCACCAGGCGCTCGGCGGCCCGGTTGTACAGGGTGACGTAGGTGAAGCGGCGCTCTTCGCGCTCGTAGTGGCCGGCCACGGTGAAGTCGCCGCCCCTGCCCTGCTTGAGGCCCAGGCGGCGCAGCTCGCGGGCGATGGCCACGGTGGGGGTGCGGGGGGTGGGGTTCATGGCCACTGTGCGCTCCTTCGGTCGGTGGTCCGGGCCTCTTGCCCGTCCCAACACCCCGAACATTAACCAACCCTTGTTGCCCAAGTCAAGTTGGGCAACAAGGGTTGGCGCAGGTGGGAGGCAGGTTCACCCCTGCGGGTCACTCGGGGGCGAGGGGGCGGCGGGGGGCGCCAGGGGGGTGGTGTCCAGGTCGACCAGCACGTCGTCCCGGCCCTCGTAGCGGATGCGGTAGTCCTCCAGCAGGGCGGGCAGGTCTTGCAGGTCGAACACGGAGTCGCAGGTGAGCAGGTCGCCGGTGGCGACGTCGCGGGCGGCGATGCCGTACAGGGCGGGTGCGGCCATGGCGGTGGTTCCTTCCGTGGGGGGCCGGGCGCCTATCGGGTGCGCCCGGCCCGGGCGGTGGGGGTGGTGGTCAGCTGTCGCTCTGGGCGACGGCGGTCAGGCTGGCGACGGCCAGGGCGGCGCCTGCTCCCTCGCGCCAGGCGACGGCCTCGGGGCTGTCCCAGCGGGTGGCGTACTCCTGCGGGACGGGCACGCCGCGCCAGGTGGCCGGGGCCGGGATGCCGGGCTCCTCGGCGTCCATGGCGGCGGTGGCGATGTGCTCGGCGATCTCGGCCACGTCCATGCCCACGCCGTGCTCAATGCCGGGGCCGCGCAGGGCCCATCCGTAGCCGCTGCCGAGGAACGTCACCTCCCAGCGGATTCCGCCGTGGTCCACGATGCGGGTCACGCGGGTGTTCGGCTTGACGGGGCCCAGGGTGATGCCGGCGGCCTCCAGCTCCTGGGTGAGGGCGTCCAGGTGAACCTGGGGGGTGTGGCGGGGCAGGATCGACATGGGGTGTGCTCCGTTCTCTGCGGGGTGGGGCCGGGCACCGTGTGGTGCCCGGCGGGTCTGGGGGTGGGTCAGGCGGCGATGACCAGCTCCACCTGGTCGGCGGTCTCGACGGCCGGGGCCTCCACGGCGACCTTGAAGGTGTCCTTGCGGCCCTTGCGCGGGGGCACTCCCATGCCGCGGTCCAGGTAGTCCACGGCGACCTGGTCGCCGTCCAGGACGGTGCCGCCGTTGGTGCGGGTGATGATCACCCGGCCGTACTGGCCCACGGGCAGGCGGCGCAGCCACTTCTTCTCGGCGTCGGCGGCCTTGGCGGTGGTCTTGGCCTGGGCGTCCAGGGTCTTGAAGCGGTCCGCGTGGGCCTCGATCTCCTCGATGGCGGGCAGCTCCTCGGCCGGCAGGGTCTTGTCCTGGTCGGGGGTGGCGGTGGTGCGGCGGCCCATGCGCTCGGCGACCTCGCCCACCATGCGGCTGGCGGTGGTGGCGGCGCGCAGGGCCAGGCGGTCCAGGCGGCGGGCGGCGGCGCGGGCGGTGCGGGCGGCCAGGCGGGCGGTGTGGCGGGCCTCCCGGGCGGTCTGCTCCAGGTCGGCGGCCTTGGCCATGCGGGCGGCCAGGCGGCGGGTGGCGGCGGCCACGCCCTTGCCGGTGCGCTCGGCCTTGCGCAGCTCGGTGCGGGCGGGGGTGACCTTGGCGCGGGCGGCCTTGGCGCGGGCGGTGGCGCGCTCCGCGGTCTTGGCCGTCTTGGTCTCCTCGCGGCGGGCGGTGGTGAGGGCGGCCTCGGCCTCGACGAGGCGGGCCATCTGCTGCGCTGCCTTGGCGGTGGTGCTCATCGCGCTGTCCCTCCGTTCCGTCCGGGCCCCTTGCCCGTCCTGACACCACGTACGTTACCCAACCAATGTTGGCCAAGTCAAGTTGGCCAACAGTTTTGGGAGTGTCGCGTGTCGTGGTCCGGGAATGCCGGCGCCCCGCTCCCGGGGTCGGGGCGGGGCGTCCGTGGCGGGCTGCCGTCAGGCGCTGGCGGCGCGGGCGTTGTTGCGGTTGTCGATGACCCGCTGGACCTCCGCGCGGCGGCGCAGGGCCCGGGTGGCGCGCAGGACGGCGGCCCCGTCCACGGTGCCCGGCTCGGCGGGGGCGTTCTCGGCGATCGGGTTGCCTGCCAGGTCCACCCGGATCGGGGCGGCCTCGCCGCGCACCCACACGCGCTGGCCGTCGGCGTCCTCGGCCACGATCAGGGCCACCTTGTTGATCGTGAACCGCTCCTCCTTGGCGTTCCAGCGGGGCATGCGGCGCATGGCGGCCACGGTCTCCTGGACGTCGGCGGCGCCCAGGGTCAGGGTGCGGTCGTCGTTGTCCTTGCCGTTGATGTGCAGGGTCTCCAGGGCGGCGGTGTAGGCGGTCACCCGGGCCTGCCCGGCGGGGGCGGTGGGCGCCTCGGCGGCCTCCTCGGCGGCGGGGGCCTCGTCCGCCTCCGGGGCCTGCTCGGGCTCCTGGGCCGGGGCCTCGTCCACCTCGGGGGCCTCCTCGACGGCCGGGGCCTCGGGCTCCTCGGCGGGGGCCTGCTCGGCGACAGGGGCGGCGGGGGCCGGGACGCCGTCCACCATCCAGACCCTGGTGGCCTGGCCGCCGTTGAACTCCACGCGGCGGCCCTGGGTGTCCTCCAGGTAGCGGTTGAAGCCGCGGTTCTCGCTCCACTGGCGGGTGAAGGTGTGCGGTTCGCCCTTGATCTGCTTGGAGGTGCCCCAGGAGGTGAAGATCAGCTTTCCGCGCGCCTCGTGCACGTCGCCGTAGATCGCGAACGGGCCGTTGTCGCCCGCGCCCTTGAGGGTGCGCCACACCGGCGCGGCCTCCACGGCCGGGGTCACCTCGGGGGCCTGCCCGGCCGGGGCGGCGGGCGCCTCCTCGGTGGGGGCCTCGGCGGTCCGCAGGGCGGCGATCTTGGTGCACTTGGCGCACGCCTTGCCCTGCTCGGCCTGGGCGGCGGTCAGGACGGTGGTGGCGGTGCTGCCGCACAGGGTCACCATCTCGCCGGTGGGCACCTGGTGGACGGTGCGGCCCTTGCCGACCTGGGCCGGGGCGGTGGTGGGGGCGGTGGTGGCGTTCATGGCGTGTCCTTTCGTTCCGGCCGGGCCCCTTGCCCGTCCTGACACCACGTACGTTAGCCAACTCGACTTGGCCAAGTCAAGTTGCACAATGTGGGTCGGGAGTGTCGCGTGCACAGGCGCCGGACATGACGGCGCCCCGCCCTGGTGCGGGGCGGGGCGGCGGCCGGCGAGGGGGTCAGGCGCGGGCGGCCTGCTCGTCGCGCTGGGCCATGGGCAGCAGGGCGGCGGCGTGCGACCGGTAGTCCTCCAGGCCCTGCGCGTACGTCCCGGCCGCGGTGATCCAGCCGTACCGGGCGGCGTGCAGGCGCCCGACCTGGAACGTGTAGCCGATCAGGCCGCCGTTCTCGGTGCGCTCGGCCTGGAACGCCTCCGCGTGCGGGTAGGTGCCGGCCACGCGGGCACGGGCCTGGTCCTCGGTCATCTCCGCGGGGTGCGGGCGGTCGCACAGGCCGCACAGGCGGGTGCTGGGCACGCCGTTGACCGCCTCGTCGCTCTCCAGGATCACGTACACCCCGCACCGCTG
Source organism: Streptomyces sp. LS-MS-L19 (assembly GCF_058382285.1). Classification (NCBI taxonomy): domain Bacteria; kingdom Bacillati; phylum Actinomycetota; class Actinomycetes; order Kitasatosporales; family Streptomycetaceae; genus Streptomyces; species Streptomyces sp. LS-MS-L19. The sequence goes on from NZ_JBYCLL010000001.1 coordinate 4,105,882, forward strand.
GCACATCACGTCACTGCGGCGCACCTTGCGGCGGAACTCCAGGCGCTCGCCCACGGTGAAGGAGATCGGGCCGCGGCAGCCGGACAGGACCAGCCACACGCGGGAGGGGAACTGCTCGTCGGTCTGGATGTCCTCCACGTCCATGGCCTGGCCGTCGATCACCACCACGTCGCCGCCCTTGGCGGTCGTGGCCAGGTGGCTGGGGCGGGGGGTGTTGTAGGAGATGGCCGTGGTGTGCTGGCTGGTCAGCTCCTCACGGCTGGTCCGGGCCGGGCGGCAGCTGCCCGGGCACGGGCCCACCTGGCCGCGCAGCCGCTCGTGCGGGGCGAGGTGCCCGCCATCGGCCAGGGGTGCGGTGTGGTCGGCGTAGCCGCACAGGGCGCGCGGGCCCTTGTGGTCGGCGGGGCCGTGGAACGGCACCTCCAGGCGCTGGCGCACCTCGGCGGCGGCGGCCTGGGTCACCCGGCTGTTCGTGCCGGTGTACGCCTCCGCGCGCAGCATGGCGCGGCGTCCCTCGGCCTTCCATTCCTGGTCGACCTGCTCGGCGACGTCCAGGACCTGGGCGACGGGCACGCCCAGCTCGCCGGCGATCTCGGCGACCTCCACGGGCCAGGAGGCGGCGACGGCGTCACGGGCGGCGTCCAGGTCGTGGTGGAACCCGACCTGTCCGTCGCGGCGCTCCGCGTAGGGGGCCCAGGCGGCGTAACGGCCGCGGCGCATGCGGGCGCCCTCGTCGTGGATGGTGCCCAGGAAGGTGCCGCCGCGCTTGACCTCCCAGCGGCCCGGCCCCACCTCCTTGGCGTAAACGGTGTCCTGGTCCAGGCAGGCGTTCACGCGTTCCAGGGAGTCCGTGGGCTCGGTGAGGAGCCCGGCGAGGTGCACGGGCATGGGGGCCTCGTCCAGGCCGGTGCGGCGGGCGAGGCGGGCGGCCTGCTCGGCCTGCCACCGGTACTCGCTGCCGCGCCCGTCGCTGAGAGCGTGGCGGGCAGACACCCAGTGGAAGCGGGCGCTGTGGCCGTGACCGGTGCGGAAAGTCCAGGCGATGCGCTCCCCGTCCGGCTGGTCGACCGGCTGGAGCGAGTGGGCGGTGATGTGGGACGCGATGGCCAGGGTGCGGGCGACCACCTCGGCCTCCAGTGCCTGGCGGTCCGGCCCGGCGTCCTGCTCGGTGCGGTGGAGGACGTGGGGGGCGACCAGGTCGGCATCGCCGTCCTCCCAGCGCACGGCCTGGTAGGCGTACGTCGACAGTCCGCTCCCGGCCATGCCGAACGTGGTGCCGGTGCGCTCCATGCCCTTGGCGCGCATGACCACGCGGGTGCCGTCCGCGTAGTAGGTCAGCTCCGGGTTGAACATGGTCGCCGCCGTGACGGTGTCGGCGTCCAGGGGCTGCGTCCGCCGCTCGATGTCGGCGAGCTTGGCGGCCCGGATCTCCTCCGGAGTGGCGGCCGGGGCGGACTCGGGGACGTCGGCGGCCGGCTGCCCGGCGGCCAGGGCGTCCACGGCGCGCTTGCAGGGGCCGCACTCCTTGCGGCCGGTGGCCTGCTGGGCGGTCAGCTCCTGCGCCACCGTGCGGCCGCAGCCGATGGTCTTGGCGTGGAACTCGTCCTTGCGGACGTAGTGCACGGCGTTGCCCTTGCCGACCTGGGCGGGGGCGGTGGGGGTGGTGTTCGCCATGGGGGCCTCCTGGTGCCGCGGCCGGGTCGTTCGCCCGTCCTGCGTCGCACACGTTACCCATATGAACTTGGCCAAGTCAAGTTGGCCAAGCGATGGGGCGCAACAGTGCGATCACGACCCCTACGTGGGACTCGCCACGCGGGGACTTGCTTGGCCAACCCGACTTGTGTAACCCTGCCGGTATGACCGAGTACACCCCCAGCGAAGAACTGTCCGCCGCCATGGCGGCAATGAGTGAGGCCGAGGAGCTGCTGAAGCAGCGCCGGCAGGCACTGCGCGCCGCCGTAGCCGCGGACCTCAAGGCCAACCCGGACGTCACCAACGACGTGATGGCGGAGCACGTGCCGTTCACCTCGGAGACCGTGCGGCAGATCGCCCGGGAGTACGACGTGCCGCGCAAGCGCAAGCCGACCGTGCGGTCCATCAAGGGCCCCAAGCGCGCGACTGCCAAGTAGCCGGCGCCGTCTCGCGCGGAGCTATATCCAGCCAGAAATGTTGAGAACTGCCCATTTGCCCCGAACTCGCTGACACGTTGATGCCCCGTCAGTACGGTTCGACCTGTTCTGTGCGCTCCTTCGTGGGCGCCTCAGCAGACCAGGGAGGGTGAAATGGGAATGAAGCGGCTCATCCGGTCGCTCCTTGCCGTGGGTGCGATCGGAGGCGCCACGCTGCTGGCCGCCGCGCCGACTGCCTCGGCTTTCGGACCGTCCTACTGCAATAGCTCCACGTGCAGTCTGTCCAACTCCCCGAGCACTGGGGGCATCTACTTCGAGATGCCCCGCAACACGCCGGTGACCATGCTCTGTTGGACCGATAACCAGTGGTGGAACGGCACGAACCGCTGGTTCAAGGTCAACTCGACGTACGGGCAGGGCTACATGATCGCCACCCAGGTCTCCAACCAGACCAGCGTCGGGCACTGCTGAGGCAGCCGCAGGACAGCACGAGGGCCGCCCTCCACGGAGAGGGCGGCCCTCTGCTGTACCCCGGGCGGGGTCAGCGCATGAGCACCGCGGCGACCAGGACCACGAGCAGGATCAGGGAGGCGATGGCCTGGCCGCGCGGGATGTCCAGGAGGTTGGCGACCGGCACGTCGATAGCGCGCTCACCGTCCGGGATGAGACCGGCGTGGGCGAGGTTGCGGTGGCGGCGCGCCTCGGTCCGATATGCGCCGTCCGTCACGCACAGGGCCGACGTGCTCTCGCAGTCGTCGCACCGGTACTTCCTCATGCGCTGGGCCCTCCTCCTTTACGGTCTGTGCCCCCATGGTGACCGATCACGGGCCCGGGGCGGAAGCGCTGGGGAGGGATTGAGTGCGTGAGGTTGCACCCGATTCGCTCAGTTCGAGCGGCGGGGCCGGGCGCCGAACGGGCCCCCGCTACCGCTCCTCGCGGTGGTAGACGATCCGGGTGCCGTGGGGGTTGGCCGGGTCCGGCTCGTAGTGGTATGGCTTCCCCTCCGGCCAGTAGCTGCCATCTACACGCAACCCCTTCTGGCTTCCCTCTTCCGGCGTTGGCATTGTTGTTGTTGGCTCCTGACCTGCGACAACAACGCCGTCCAGGGCCTGGTCAGGGGAGGGGGGCAGCGGCGGGAAGTCGTGGGTGTGGACGCCGGGCCCATTCCCGTCCGGCGTGCGCACCCCACCACGCCACCGGATACCGGCCGCGCCCAGCACCTCCTTCACGGCCCGGGTGTGGGGCTGTGAGAGGTGCTGGCGGAGGGTGGTGAGCAGCACCCCGCTCCCCCCTCGGTAGAGGTGGTGGAGGGCCCCCGCGATGGCCTCCCGGGAAGGGGGTTCGGGGGGCGCGGCAGCGGCCTCGGCGGGCGCCTCCTCCTCGACCTCGTCGGGGGAGTCGTCGGCGTCCTCGTCGGGGGTGTCGGCGGGCGCCTCCTCCGGCTGCGTGGGGGAGGTGATCCGGGACCACCAGGAGCGGCGTGCGGGAGCCTTGTCGGTGGCCTCCTGGTCGTCGTCCTCGGCGGCCTTGGGGGTCTTGCTCTTGGACTTCTTCTTGGTCTGCTCGGCGGCCTCGGCGCGCTGGCGGTGCCGCTCCCCCAGGGCCGCGCCGAGCCACAGGGCGCCCAGGCCGGCCGCGCCTTCCACGGGCCACGTGTCCACGGTGCGATAGCCGAAGTACAGGCCCAGGAACGCCAGGCCGATACGGCTCGGGCCCTTGACGCTGGCCGGTCCGTACTCCCCGCCGAGCCAGGCCGCGCCGTGGCGCAGCAGCAGGATGGTTCCGGCGGCGACGTCCACGGCGATGGCCAGGAGCCGACCAGGGCGGCCCTCGCGTCGCTTGGCCCGGTTGGCACGCGCGCGGCGGGTGGCTTCCACCCCGGCGGTGATGACGCGGGGGACGGCGGTGACGTCGGCGTACGGGCGCAGGTCGGGCATGGCGAGGGTCCGCATGGGGGCGGGCTCCTCGTCCTCGTCCTCGTCGACCTCCTCCCCTGCCTCCTCGTCGTGCAGTTCCTCCCCCGGCTCCTGCTCGACGGCCGGGGCCTGCTCGGGCTGCTGCTCCCCTGCCGTATCGGGCGGCGGGGTCTCGTCGTCGGGGTCAGGGACCAGGTGCAGGGCGGTGGTCATCTGCATCACGCCCAGTGCATGGCGATGATCTCGATCCGCTGCGCCACGAAGTGGAACGGTCCGGCGTCCGCACCGGCGGCCACGGTGGTGAAGGCGATGCCCAGGAACGCCACCTTGCGCAGGGAGTTCTTGGCGAACAGGACGATGCCCACGATGGCCATGCAGAGACCGGCGGCGGTCACCTTGGGGATGACTCCCCCGGCCATGCCTGCGCTGTCCATGATCAGGTCCGAGATCCAGGAGAACGGCTCTCCGGCTGCCTTGTAGGCGCAGCCGGCGACCGTGGCGAGGAACAGTGTCCAGCCCCAGGTGAGGCTGTGCTTTCCGCCCTTGGTGGTGCCGAACCACAGGGCGATGGTGAGGGCCAGGGCAACGCCCCCGATACCGAGGTGGAAGTCCATGGGTGTGTCTCCAGGTCAGGGGTTGAGGTCGGCGAGGGGCGTGCCGTACCAGAGGGCGCCGACGACGACGGACGTCGACAGGGCGCGGACGGCCCAGGCGAGAAGGGGGAACCAGTTGCGGACGCGGTAGTCGGCCACGAGCAGCAGCACGAGCAGGCCCCAGGTGGACCACACCTCGAACTCGCCGGCGCGGGGTTCGACGATGAACCGGTGGCCCTCGTAGCCCCATTTCGGGACGTCGAAGTACAGGCCGGCGCCCAGGCCGGTGCCGTGGTACAGCAGCCACTTGGTGTGGGGCGCCATGCCGTGCCACCAGGTGAACACGTTGTGTTTCTCGGCCGGGAGGCCGGGCGGGCGCCCGAGGGCGGGCCGGGACCAGCGCGGCGCCTCCTCGTCCTCCTCGGGCTCCTCGTTCTTCTTGCCCTTGGCGCCCTTGCCCTTCTTGCCCTTGCGCTTCTTGCTCTTGGGCTTGGCTTCCTGGGGCTGGTCGTCGTCCGGCTCCTCGGCGTCGTCCTCGCCGTCGTCGTGCTCGCCCTCCTCGTCCGGTTCCTCGGCGTCCTGGGCCAGGTGGGGCTTGTGCGAGCTCCACCAGTCCACCAGCCGGTCGTTGAGGGCCTTGGCCGCCGGTGCGGCCGGCTCGGGCTCCTCCCCCGGCTCCTGGTCGGCGTCGGCGGCCTCCGGCTGCGGCGGGATGGTGGGCGGGTGCGGGGGCAGGGGCGGCGGCGACGAGGCCGGGCCGCCCGGGCCGACGTTGCGGCGGTGCAGCTCCTCGCGGATGCGGGCCTCTGCCTCCTCCTCGGTCTCCGGGGCACCGAAGATCAGCTGCAGCAGGCGCTCCTCGGACTCGGTGCTCATCCGAACACCCCCAGGATGCGGTCCGCCGCGGCCTCGGCGAGGTGGTAGGCCGCAGGCAGGGCCCCGGAGCGGGTCACCAGCACGTAGCCGACAGCCACGGCCGCGCCCGTCAGGGCGTAGGCGGCCATGGCCCGGTACAGGGTGCGGTAGCGCCTGGGGTTGACGAGGAACAGGGGGCCGATGAGACCGAGCACCAGCACGTCCCAATAGGTCAGCACGGTTTACCTCTTGCGGGTCTTGGGCGGCAGCAGCCGCCGGGCGGTGTCGGCCAGGCGGTCGGCCGGGATGGTGGTCAGATGGCGGCGGTCCAGGCCGCGGAGCAGCTCGGCCGCGTCCTCGGCCGGGACCAGCCGGATGCCGCGGTAGCGCAGTTGCGTGCCGCGGAGCATCGGGCCGGCCACGGCGGCGACGGGCACCACCGGTACGGACAGCAGGGAGGCGACGGTGCGCGCCTCGTGGGCCAGGCCGCGCATGCGCCTGGACACGTCTTTCTTGCCGTGCAGGAGGCGGTTGCCGCTCACCGTCAGGCGGAAGCCTCGGTGCCACTTCTTGGCGTCCACCACGGCGACCAGGCCGCGCGGGCCGATGCCGAGCAGGTCGACGTTGGCCTCACCGCGCGGCAGGGCGCAGTCCGCGAGGAACACCCACCCCTCATCGGTCAGGGGGCCCAGGAGTCCGGCGACGTACCGCTCCCCTGCCGCGCCGATCTCGAACTGGCGGGCGCGGCGCTCCGCGGCGGTGGTGATCCCGGCCGCGGTGGCCAGGCGCACCATCGGGGTGCGCAGCTCCCGGGCGTGGGCGTCCGCCGAGGCGCCCGCGCCGTGGATCGGCCGGCGCCCCGGGCGGCCGCTCGCCGGGCGGCGCTCGCTCGAGGTACGGCCGGGGCCGCGGTAGCGCAGCCAGCAGTAGGCGGCCACAGCGGCGACCACCAGCAGGACCGCGGTCACCAGTGCACTCCCGTCAGAAGGCAGCACACGGCGACCAGGAACACCAGCGCGCCGAGGCGGCGGATTGCCCGGGTGCCGCTCAGTTCGGCGATCCCGGCACCGGCCACGGCGACGGCGGCCAGCCAGATGACGGGTCCCATCAGGCGCTCCGGGTCGGGTCGAAACGGCGGCGCAGGCGCCGGACGGTCTCCCCCAGGGAGTCCCAGTCGCCGTGGATGGTGCGGACGGCGGCGCACAGGTGGGCGTCGCTGATCTCCTCGTTCGCCTCAAGGAGGAGGCGGACGGTCCTGCTCACAGTGGGGGCGGTGCCAGCGCTCCCGGCGGCCGTGGGCGTCGGCGGGGTCTGGCCGTCTACGCGGCGCTGCCACCTGGCGCGCGCCGCCTCGGCTTCGGCGGTGACAGTGATCATCAGGCGCTCCGCTTCTTCTGGTTGTCCTGGCGGCGGCGGGTGCGGGTGACGGTGTCGAAGAACTTGATGGGGTCGCCGCCGTCGTCGCCGCCGCGCAGTTCCTTGACCCGGTCGACCAGGTCGACGTCGCTGAAGTGGGGGTTCTCGCCCCGCGCCTGGCGGACGGCCGCGGCGATGGACAGCGGGCCCACGGCGTGCAGGCCCTGCGAGGGCTGCGGCTGGCTGCTGCCGGTCGCACCGCTGCCTGCCGGGACAGCGGGCGGGGCGGTCGGTGCGGGAGCGGCAGGCGGCTGCGCAGGCGGGACAGCGGGCGGGGCGGTCGGTGCGGGAGCGGCAGGCGGCTGCGCAGGCGGGGCAGGGGGCGGGGTCGGTGCGGTGGGCGGGGTCGGTGCGGTGGGCGGGGTGGTGGGAGCGGCCGGGGGCGGGGTGGGCGCCGAGGGGGGCGGCCCGGACGGGTCCGGGACAGGCCCGGACACGGGAGCGGGCGCGGGAGTCGGGGCCGGGGCGGACACCGGTACGGACACGTCCGCGGCCTGTCCGGTGCTGTCCGCCGCGGGGAGCTGCTGCGCCTGGCGGGCGGCCTGGGCCAGGATCACCTCCGCGGCCTGGAACTCCGGCCCGGCCGCACGCATCTGGATGCCACGCCGGTTGAGGCGGGCCAGGCGGGTGCCGAGCAGGAACCGCCCGGCCATGTGCTGCTCTTCCTCGGCGACCCAGTGGGCAACGTCGGGGTTCAGCTTCACGCGGTCCAGGCCCATGATCAGCCACCACAGGCCCTTGGCGGACAGGTCCAGGAAGGAGCCGATGATGCCGGCGGGCAGCTGGTGGAGCACGTGGCCGTAGGTGATGACGCCGCCCATGCCGAGCAGCAGCAAGAACCAGCCGAGCCCGCGAGCCCGGGCGGCGCGGTCGGCGTCCACCCGCTCGATGTGCTCGACGCCCAGGCAGACCAGCCACCCGGCGGTGAACACGACGCCCACGGCGTAGGCGATGCCCGGGTGCACCATGCGCGAGAGCAGGCCGCCGATGCTGGCGGCGGTCCCGGCCGCGGCCAGGACGGTGACGCCGCCGGCCACGATGGTGGAGGCGCGGCGGATCACCTCGTCCCAGTCACGGGGCGGTACGGCGACCCAGACCTTTTCCTTCACCATGCGCGTGGACGCGCGGCCGTCGATGACCGTGGTTACCGGCCGCTCGACATTCACCAGCTTGCGGCGCATACCCGGCTGCCACTCCTGGGGCGTTTCGGGTGTCTCGGTCATGGGTGTGCCCTCCGGGCTCTCGGATCGTCAGACGGAGGCCCGGACCGCCGCCCCGAGGGGGAAGGGGGCGGCGGTCCGGGCCGGTCTCAGGGGTTGATGCCGGGGCGCGGCCGTTCGAACGGGCCCCGCTTGCTACGGCGGCCCCGCTCCTTGCTCTCCGCCACCTCGGCGGGGGTGCGCTGCTTGTCGCGGTCGGAGATCGCCCGCACGGCCTCGGCGGTGTCGGACGCGCGGCGCCTCTCGGCCGCCTGCTCCTTCTGGCGCAGCTCAGCGGCCAGCGCGTGGTCATTGCCGGGGCGCAGGGAGCGCACGACGTCACGGAATCCCATCAGCGGACACCGCCCTGGGCAGTGGCCACGCCCGGCTGGAACGAGGCACCACACTTGCCGCACACGTACACGCCGTTCTCCAGGCGCATCTGCTTGCCGCAGCAGGTCATCGGGCACCCCCGCCCCGGCTGCCGGTGGCCGCACCGTTGATGCGGGCGTTGTCCCGGCTCATCTGGGCGGCGTCGCCGTCGCGCTGGGTGCGGCCAGCGGCGTACGCGTCGCGGGCCTGCTGCTGCTCGGTCTGGACGCTCACCGGGCCACCCCCTGCTCCGGGCGGGGAGCGGGCACGCGGCCGGACTCATCGCTCTTGCGGGGGCCCGGGATGTTGTGGCGCGGGATCGCGGGCTCGTTGTCGTCCCACGCGCACTGGACGCCGGACCAGTCGTAACCCAACGCCCGGGCCGCCTGGGCGACCTCCGCGGCGAAGACCTCGCGAGTCACGCCGGCGGGAACGTCACCCCGGTCCAGGCCCGTGCGCTCGGCGACCGCCGTCAACGCCATGCGGGACACGTTCTGTCCCCCGCCGTGGCAGCTCCGGCCGCCCAGCTCGTACGCTCGCGCGCCCACCAGGACGGTGAACTTCAGCGGGTCCACCAGGCCGGTCGGGTCCTCGTTCGCCAGCATCGTGGCCACCTCGGCCAGCACCTCGGCGGCCTTGGACCTGTGTTCACCGGTCACGTCCTGGACCAAGCCCAGGGGTCGATCAGTAATCTGTGCCATGCGTCAGCTCCATCTGACGTGGCCCCCCGCCAGCGTTTCTCAGGCCCTGGCGGGGGGCCGACTTGTACGTACGAGGCCAGGAGGCGGCCCCGCGGAGAACAACGTAAACCCTATGGTTGATGCTGCGCAACCATAGGGTTTAACGTGTCTCCGTCCGCGCTCCTGAGCACGGAGGGAGCGGGCATGGAACAGCAGGAACCCGAGGAGGTGAGAGGGCTGAAGGAGGCCATTGACGCGCTTGCCGCCATTGAGGACGACGAGGCGTGCGCTAAGGCGATCAGCATCGTCCTGGAGGACTGGCCGGGCCTACACGCCCAGCTCCGCCAGGAACGCCAAACCCGAGTCAAGCGACTCAAGAATTCCGGCCTGACGTGGAAGCTGATTGGTGCGCTCCTCGGCCGCAAGGGCGTCTCTGCTGCCCGCGCGCAGCAGATCGCCACCGGCCAAAGGGGCGAGATCAACAGGCGGACCAAGAAAGCGGCGGAGAGCGAACCTCCGACCGGCGAGCAGGGCCACCCCTAGCGCGCGGGCGGCATGCCGCCGGATACACCGCGGCCCCCACCGATGCTTGGGAGCAGTGGGGGCCGTGGCGTGGGCTGTCCGCACGGAGCAATGCGCGTCAGCAGTTGGGCAGTTCTGAGATTAGCAGGGGGTGACGACGTGCGTGCAGAGCGCGAGGGGCGGCCGGGGGCACGCGGGGCGGTCGTCCTGCTGGCCGTGCTTCGGGTGTGACGGCGGTCACGGGTCGGTAGGGAACCCGTGGCCGGGCCGGGGATCCGGTCATGCGCTCGACGGCCGCCCGGGCGGGTGACGACTCGTGGCGATCTGTCCGAGGTGCCCGCTACGGTCGGCTCTCCGCTGGGCGTAAACGGAGGGTCAAGAGCAATGCGCAGGTTCGGGTTGGCAGTTGGGGCGGCTCTGGTGGCGGGGGCGTTCGCGGTGGGGTGCACGAGCACGAGCGGCACGGATGCGGCCGGTGACGGCAAGGGTGGTGCCTCGGTGAGCGCCCCGGTGGCGAAGAAGTCGGCGGCGCCGGCGGACGTGAAGCTGGTCAAGCAGGGGTGGGAGGACCACGAGGTGTGGGGTGACCACGCGTACGTCGTGCACTGGGAGTTGACCAATACCGGGGCCAAGGCGGGCAACTTCTTCGCGGGGATCGAGTTCCTGGACAAGGATGGGGACGTGCTGGGGTCCACCGGGATTACGGCGGACAAGCTGGGTCCGGGCAAGACGTCCAAGGGTGACTCGGCGCCGCTGGAGGCGGAGATCACCAACGGCCCCATGTCGGCGATCAAGACCGCCCGTGTGTCCGAGGTGCAGCGCCTGGACTACTGACCTCGGGTGGGATGAGCGCCGAGGCCCCGGCTCGCCTGGTGGCGGCCGGGGCCTTGTGTTGTCCGCGGGCGGTTACCGGCCGCGCGGGGTGAGGCGTCGGGCGAGCGCGATGAGCAGGCGGGCAGCCAGGGGTGGCCTGGGCCGGGGTGCGGGGTCGGTCATGACGGTGGGCGGGTCCAGGGCGCGGCATGCGTTCTCGGCGGCCTGGCGGGCCTGCTGGGAGGGCCAGGCGTCGGCGGTCTCGTCGACGGCCGCGGTGGTGGCGTCGAAGATGCAGGCGCGGGCGGTGACACCAGCAGCGCGGGCCGCGGCGACGGCCTGGCGGACGTCGGTGAGCAGTCGATCGGTTGCGAGGTCACGCATGGATTGCTCCGGTGGTGTGTGGGCTGGTCGGCGGTGGGGTCCCGGTGATGGCGGTCAGGCAGAAGGTGGCGGGCAGGTCGGTGGGCTGCTGCGGTTCGTATGGGGCCGGGGTGGGCCAGGTGTGGGTGGGGTTGGGGGTGACCTTGCCGGTGGTGTGCACGGTGACGTTGTGGGGCTCCTCCAGGGGCCAGTCCTCGGCGGGGGTCCAGGTCCAGCGGGGCAGCAGGTTGTACAGCCAGCGGCGGGGCGGGTGGGTGCCGTGCTCGGGGGTCCAGGTCTCGACGGCCGCGCCGGCGGGGGCGTGGTGGTGCAGGAGGTGGTTGATGGCCAGGGGGAGGTCTTGTTCCTCGTGGTCGTGGGCGGTGGCGAGACTGGCGACCATGCGGTGCAGGTACGGGCCGCTGTACTCCAGTGGGCCCAGGGCGAGGTTGGGCGCCGGGTAGACGGCGGCCAGCATCAGGTGGAGTGGCTGGCGTGGGGTGAAGGTGACGGCCTGGGTGTGGGCGGGGCGTCCGGCGTCCAGCGGGGTGAGGCGGACGACGTCCACGCGGACGGTGCGGGCGCGTACGGCCTCCTGGTCGCGGGTCACTGGCCGGGCTCCTCGCCGCGCGCCCGGGCGATCTCGGCGAAGGCCTCGGCGACCGCGGCGGGCAGCAGGCGGCGGGGGACGCGGGCCCGGTACTCGACGCGGACACCCGTGTCCGCCGTGTCCGGGGTGTCCGGGGCGGACGTGTCCGGGACGGTGTCCGCGCTGGTGGCGGGCAGGTGGCAGGTGGGCGGTGACTCGCCGACGTCGGGTGTACGGACATGTCCGCCGCTGGTGTCCGGAGTGTCCGCGGACGTGTCCGTGAAGGCGCGTAGGGCCTCCTCGGCGAGCTGGCGGTAGCGGGCTGGCTCTCCGGTGTCGCAGCAGGCGGTGCGCCCCCATCCGCCGTAGCCGGCCGGGTCGAGGCGGTCGCCGTGGTAGCGGCAGGTGGCCGGGAGCTTGGCGAGGGCGCGGGTGATGGCGGGGACGGCCGCGCTGGCGCGGGCCAGGGCCTCCTCCGCGGCCTGGCCGTCGGCCAGGTGGCGGTTGATGCGGTCGAGGAGGGGACGGCCGAGCTGGGCGGCCAGGGCAGCGTCCAGGACGTCGGTGGTGGGCGCGGCCTGCCTGGGCAGGGTGGCCTGCTCGCGGTCGTAGCGGCGCCAGCGCAGATCATGCGAGACGGCCGAGGCGCTGCCGTCCTGGCGGCGGCACGGCATGTTCCTGGGTGCCTGGCACTTCCACTCCGGGCAGTCCACCGTCCAGGAGGCGTCAGCGGTGCCGCCGGTGGTCTCGGTGCAGGCCAGGGCGCATGTGCCGAGTAGGTAGGTGTGCTGTTCCGAGCAGGCGGGGCCGCACTCGGCGGCCGGGGTGGTTGTCACGGGGAACTCCTGTTGTGCGGGGTGCGGGTCACACCATGCGGCAGATGCGCCACAGGGCATGGGCGAGGCGGAAGTGCCGCCGGTCGATGAGCCGTACGGCGGCGTGGTCGACGTGGCGCTCGAAGCGCAGGCGGGCCGGGCTCATGGCTGTTCCGTGGTGGCGAGGAAGCAGCGCCCGCACCCGTCGTTGGGGCAGCGGTAGACGTCGCCCCAGGCGTGCCGGGGCTCGGGCACCTCGGTGAGGGTGACCCCGGCCGGGATCTCGCAGTCCTGTGGGCAGTCCAGGCGCTGCACGGTGCCGGACTCGTCCACCTGTTGCGGGGCGCTGGCCTGCGCGTTCGCGTCCGGGTGGACGACGTCGCCGCCTGGGGCCGTGATGTCGTCCACCTGGTCGTGGCGGACGGCCAGCGCCGCGGTGATGGTGGCCTCCGCGCGGGCGTGGCCGTCCGCGTCGGTGGCCACGTCGAACTGCCAGGGCTCGCCCTCGTCATTGCGCGTCAGGCTCCAGCCGTAGGCGGTGCCTGCCTCGTCGACGTGCAGCGCCAGGGCCAGGCCGCGGGGGTGGAACGCGATGCGGTTGATGAGCCAGAGCAGGCCGGCGTCTCGCAGTTCCGAGAACGGGCGTGCCTCCTGCTGCGGGGCGGGCCGGTCGACGGGTGGGGCGGCGGCCGTGACGGTGAACCGTTGGGGCAGGCAGGTGCTGCCTCGGCCGGGGATGGCGAGCATGAGGCCGGGGTCGTCGTGGAGGCCGAGGAGGCGGCCGTACCAGGCGACGGGCAGGTCAGGGTTGCGGACGGTGACCCACTCCCCCAGCAGGTCGCGCAGGGTTTCCTGGTCGGTCACTGCTGTACCGCCTCGGTGGTGCCGGCGATGTGGTGGCGGACGGACGCGGCGACGGGGTGCGTGCGGATGGGTTGCGTGCGGCCGGCGACGTGGAAGGCGGTTTCGTCCAGCTCGTCGCACCAGTCGTTGAGCCGCTGGAGTGCGGCCTCCGCGGTGCGGGCACGTGTGGCCCAGGCGCGGGCCTGGGCGACGGCGGACTCCCGGGCGCGGGCCTCGTAGTTGGCCTCGGCCAGGTGGTCCAGGCCCTGGCGGTCGTGGCCGGTCAGCCAGGACATGGCGCCGCTCATGTGCTCGATGGTGGCGCGGGCGCCGGCGAGCTCGTCGGCCAGGCGGCGTGCTTCCTCGTCGGCGACCCGGAGCCCGGCGGCCGTGGCCGTGTTCGCGGAGGTGACGAGGCGGGCCAGGACCTGCGCGGCGCGCTCGCACTGGGCGCGGTTGCCTCTCCAGTCGGCAAGTGGCCATAGTGCGTCGGCGATCAGCTCGGTGAGCGGGGACAGGTCACGGCGTGGGGGCGGGACGGGGGGCAGGCCGGCGTCCAGGAAGCCGACGCAGTCAGTGGCAGCCATGGGTGATCTCCTCCGGGGTGCGGTCGTGGCTGGTGTCGAGGTCCAGGGCGCAGCGTCCTGACGGGCCCCACCAGGTCATGCCGGGCAGCGGGCAGGCCGCGCCCACGGGGTGGCGGTCGCTGTAGACGTGCTCGGCGCGGATGGCGGCCATGTGCGGGTCGCAGGCGAAGGAGGTCGCCACGCCGCCCTCCAAGGTCCAGGCGACGTGCCAGGTGGCGGGCTCACCGCAGGGGCTGCCGAGCTGCTCCGGGCAGGTGGAGCACCTGGCCGTGCCGTTCATCGGCTTCAGCGGGCCGCGCAGGGGCAGGGGCCAGGAGTCGGGCGGGCTGGTCATGGCTTCCTTCGGATCGGGGTGCGCAGGGCGAGCTGCGCCAGGGCGTGGAGGCTGCCTGCCGCTGCCCGGTGGCGGAGGCCGTCCCAGAGCAGGGCGGCGTCGATCTCGCCCCGGGTGATGCGGGGCGGCGGCGGGATGTCGCTCCAGCCGAACGGGGATTCATCGCGGTCGCTGTCGGCGGTGACGGCGAGCAGCTGCCACAGCTCGGCGTCGCGGTACGGACCGGCGGGGGTGGGGGAGGCGTGCACGGCGGGGGGCTCCTGTCTGGACGGGACACCAGGGGTCGTGATCGGTACCGAATGAGGTCCACCAGCGGTCACAGCGGCAGGCGTTGCGCAGGACGCGGCGGGCCAGGTGGCTGGCGTGGCCGCGGCTGGTGGGGGTGGTGGGCCTGCGGTCGTCCACGTCGTGGGCGTAGCGGACGGCGGTGTCCCAGTCCACGAACGCGATCAGGGCCACCGAGAAAGCGGGCAGGTAGAACACGACGGCGAGCACCCACAGGCCGGCGGACATGGCCCATGCTCCGTACCAGCCGAGGAAGCCGACGGCCACGGCGTAGGCGAGCAGCCGCACGCACCTGGCCCACGTCATGCCTTACCACCGGCCGTCTTGCGCAGGGGCGGAAGCTGCTTGGCGTCGCCCGCGGCCAGGCTGCGCAGTCGGCGCAGGCTGATCGTGCGCCAGCCCAGGGCGCTCGCGCGGGCGATGCCCTCGGCCAGCAGTTCGGCGGGGGTAATCGGGGTGGGGGTCTGCTCAGGCACGGGGTTCCTCCAGTACGGTGGGTGCCGGCGCCGATGGCCCCCATATCGGGTGGGGACGATCGGCGCCGCTCTCGTGTCAGCGGGTGGTGTCGGCGTCCGGGCCGGGAGCGGTGTTGTGGGCGTGCTGGGTCTCGGCGATGGCACGCCAGGTGCCGCAGGTCTTTTCCAGGGCGTCGAGGATGCGGCGGGCATGGCCGCGGCCGGACAGGGTGGCGAACCGGTCCGCCTCGCGCATGACGCCGGCGAGGTCGGTCAGGAACTCGATCAGGTCGCCCTCGTCCATGAGCAGCGCCCACGGCACGGTGAGCGGGTAGGCGCCGGTAAGTGCCTCGCCGGCCAGGCGCTCCAGCAGCTGCCGGGCGTCGCCGCGGCCGGGGTCCAGCTCCCAGTCCTGGGGCAGGTCGTAGATGCGCGCGGCGCCCTCCAGGAACGCCTGGGCGCGTGCCTGGGCGGGGGCCTGCTGCTCGGCGGCCGGGGCGGGGACGTCCTCCCACACGGGGTGGAGCTGGCCCTGGTAGACGCTGCGGAGCTGGGGGCCCTCATACCGCTGGGCCACCATCGCGGTCTCCCACAGCACGCCCTTGGTGCGGGCGGCGACGGTCCACACGCGGCCGTCCGGGGTGCGGAAGCCCTTGAAGTGGCGCTCTGTGACGGGGTGGACGAGGAACACGCGGTCGTTGCTGATCCACACGTCATCGCCGTTGGCGTCGCGCAGTCCGCCGTAGCTCGGGCGGTTGGTGACGCGGACCTTCACCTTGTCCTTGCCGATCTGGACGATGGGGCCCATGACGGTGGTCTGGTAGCGGCCGGAGGTGGTGCCGCCCACGGCGTCCCCTGCATGGACGGTGCGGCCGGTCGCGTCGGTCGCGGTGGGGATGGTGCTGGTGCTCATGGCTGGTGCCTTTCTCGGATGGGCCCGGGCCGTCCGCGTATCGGGCGGGGCGGCCCGGGCTGGTGGTGGGTCAGGTGGTCTTGGACGCGGCGCGGCGGTCTCGTTTGCAGCCCTCGCAGTAGTGCGAGAGGTCGGCGTCGAGGCGGCCGTCGACGTCCAGGTCGTGGCCCTCCGGGCAGGTGCCGGTGGGCGGGTCCGGGATGCCGCGCAGGCGGCGCAGCGTCAGGCGGATTGCCCGGCGGCCCAGTTCGTCCTCCAGGCAGGCCGGGGCCACGCACTGGTGGACGTCGCATTCCGCGCGGACCTGGCCCACGGGGTCGCGGCCGGTGCGCATGCGGAACGCGATGCCGGCCGCGGAGTACCAGGAGCCGCGGTAACGCAGGAGCGGCGTGCCGCTGACCCGGTTGCGTTCGCCGGTCCACTCCAGGTGGCCGCCGTCGAGTTCGCGGACGTCTTGCTGCCACCGTTCCTCGAGGCTCGGCGCTTCCGCGCGCTCGCGCTCGTAGGTGTTCGGAATGCCGTGGGCCTGGCGGATGCGGGCCACGGCCACCTTGTCCACGCCCAGGCGGCGGGCAATGGCGTTGTTGCTGCTGCCCTTGCCCCCGGCCTGGAGGGCGGCCAGGATCTCCGCCTCGCGCGGGTGCGGGCGGGTTGGCTGGGGTGGCCGCAGGGCCGGGCCGATCTTGGCGGCGGCCCGGCGCCGGGCAATCGTGTTCATGTCCGCGCCGGTACGGCGGCGGATCTCCTTGTTGGTGTGGCCTGCCTCCAGGAGCTGGTGGATCTCCCGCTCCTTGGGGTGGGAGTGGCGCCAGGAGGATTTGGGGGCCGGGGGCAGGCCGTAGTGGCGGCGAATCTGGCGTACGGCCTGCCGGCCGCAGTAGAGCCGTTCGGCGATGGCGGCGTTGTTCCAGCCCTTGCCGATCAGCTCCAGGATCTGGGCCTCCTGCGGGTGCGGGCGGCGGGGTCGGGGCTTGTCCGTCACGTCAGCTCCCCCTTCCATCGGGCCAGCTCCTGGCCTGCCTCGCCGTTGGCCTTGACCAGGGCGTCGCGGTCGTTGAGGAGGTCGGTGACGGCGTCCCGGCAGCGGGTGATCAGGGCGCGATGCTGGGCGTCGTGGGCGGTGGCCTTGCGGCGCGGGGCCGCCTCCACGACGAGCTCGGCGAGCAGGTCGCGGATCTCGGCCACGCGCTCCGCCGGCAGCTGGAACACGGGCTCGGGCTCGGTGGTGTCGGTCATGTGCGTCAGTCCTCGCGCGGCCAGGTGAAGCCGTCGCCGGCGTCGTGGTCTCCGTCGTGGTCGGGGTCCTCGATCTCGCAGAACCGCTCATCGCCGCGGGAGGTGTGGTTCATCGCGTCGCAGACGGTCCGGACGGCCGTGGGCTCGGGCTCCTCGGCCTGCCACTGGGCGCAGCCGATGACGGGCAGGACGGTCCCGGCCGGAACGGCGCGGACGTCGCAGTCGTCCGGGTAGCCGGTGCAGCCGCAGCCGCCGGGGTTGCACGGCTCCTCGGGCAGCGTGGCGGGCAGGAAGTGCACGCACGTGGTGCAGGTGCGGCGGGCGGCGGCCCGCTTGCGGCGGCGGCGTTCGGCGGGGCCGACCAGGCCGGCGCCCCGCTCGAACGCCACCAGGACGGCGGCCAGTCGGCGGGCCTGGGCGCGGGCGGCGCGGCGGGCGCGCATGCGGGCCAGGACCTGCGCGCTGGTGGGGCGGGTCCAGGTGTGCAGGCCGGCCGCGGTGGTGCGGCGGGCCCGGTGCTCGGCAGGGTCAATGCCGCACCAGCGGCAGCCGTACGGGGGCGGCGGGGTGCCGTCCGGGTGGCGCACGCGGTCGTGGTGGAGGCCGCAGGTCTGGCAGCGGGTGGACGGGTGCTTGCGGATCATCAGTGGTTGGCTTTCTCTGCGATGGCGGCCAGGCCGGGGTGGGCGGCGGCGATCTCGGCGCGTAGCCGGTCCATCTCCTCGCGGTCGGCGCGCTGTTCGTCGGTTTCAGCCGGGGCGCTCTCGGCGGTATCGGGCCGTCGGGGCGCCTCGGCGGGCTCCTGCGGGGCTGCGGCAGGCTCGGCGGGGGCCGGGCCCATCTCGGTCTTCCAGCGGGCATCGAGGGCCGCGCAGGTGGCGGCGGCCTCTGCTCGGCAGCGGCGGCACTCCAGGGTTTCCGGTGCCTGGCCCTTGCCGGGGGCCCAGCAAATCCGGCAGATCCAGGCCGGGCCGGTCGACCGCTGGCCGGGCACCCGCTCCTTGCCCCCGCGGCGGGCCTTGCGCTCGATGCAGGCCCGGCAGTCCACGCCGCTGTCGATGATCCGGCCGTCCTCGCAGCCGGGGTCCGGGCACTCACCGGCACGCAGCAGGGCGTTGGCCACCCCCACCGACCGGCGCAGGGTCGGGCCCTCGGGCGAGAACGTGCCCTTGGCGTACCCGTGGAGCACCCACCGCCGGGAGGCCCTGGCGATCAGCTGCTCCACCGTGCGGTTCTCCAGCTCCCGGGCAACCAGGTGCCGCACGCTCGTCGGCAACTGCTGGTAGGGCAGGCGCTCCACCAGGGTCTCCGGGAGTTCGGCCTCCACCTGGGCGACGGCCTTGACCTGCTCGCGGGTCAGCTTGGGGTGCTTGGGGCGGGCGGTCTTGCTGGTCGCGGCGCAGCCGCCCCGAGCCTCACGCGCGCTACTACCGGAGGTAGCCCTACGGGCGTCACCGTCGCTTCGCGCCGAAGGCGCTTGTTCATCTTGTTGTTCTTTGTCTAGTTCAGGCTTTGTGTAGTTACCCACACCGTTTTTGGTGTCTTCGGAGTCACCATCCGTGGTGTCTTCGGAGTCACCATTTGTGATGGATCCGGGGCGACCAGCAGCAGCGGCCTCGGCGGGTCGGTGGACTGCGTAGAACTCGCGGATGGAGGCCCACCCTTGCCACTCCGCCGGGGGCTCCTCGTGGACGGTGTAGACGTTGCGCCGCCGCATCTTGTTGGCGCCGTACGGGACTTTCTCCACGTCGACCAGGCCGAGGCGAGCCAGCTCCCTGGTGATCACGCGGCTCACGGAGTTGGGGTGCTTGCCCAGCATCGTGGCCAGGTTGGCCTGGGTCGGCCACACGAGGCCGTCGCCGCGCTCGGCGTTCACGTGCGCCAGTAGCAGGCTGTACGCGCGATACGCAGCGTCACTCACGTCAGTCCACAGCAGCGCCCACTGGGGGGTCTGCGTGAACCGGTAGCGCGAGCGACGCCCGGCCCGGATCTCGTCGGGGATGAACTCCTCTTCCGTCATCAAGCGCCCTCGCCCCAGTTCGCGGCGGCCAGGGTCAGGGCGGCGACCGTGTCCGTTCCGGTGAAGTCGAACCACTCGCCGCGCACCCGCTGGTGACGGAACGTCTGGTGGAGGTGGGCCTCCAGGGCACGGCCGCCCACGGCCTGCCAGATCAGGTCAAGGTCGCCCGCGGCGCTGGTGCGCAGGCCGCGCAGCCGGGCCGGGACGTTGGTGGTGCAGCCGACCTTGACCAGGCCGGACAGCCTGTCGCGGACGGCGTACGCCCATCCCGTGGACGGGGCGTCGGCCACGGGCTCGGGCTCGTGGAACAGGCGGTAAGTCACCTGTCCGGTCGTCCCGTTCGCGTTCCGCTGCTGGGCCCTCTCCAGGTAGCCGTGCGCCTCCAGTTCGTCCAGCGCGCCACGGAGCGCGTCACGCCCCTCCTTGCTGAACTCCATGAGGGTGTCGAGCGACAGGACGTCACCGATGGGGTGGGTGGCCAGGAGGCCGAACACGCCCTTGGCCTTGAGGCTGATCCGCGTGTCATTGAAGAAGTCCGCCGGGAACTCCGTCACGCCCACACCCCCCTCCGGGTCCTGGTTGGTCTCGCTCACGGTGGTGCTCCTCGTCGTCGGTTGGTCACTCACGAGGCGGGGCGGCGTATCGGGCGGCGCCCCGCTCTCTCGTAGTCGCGAAACTACACATCATCATTTGGCCAACACAAGTTGCCCATGCCGAGTTGTTCCAATAAACGGGCAGGTGGGAGGCAGGTTCACCCCCAGGGGTGATCACGGCGTACGGTCCGTCTCTGCCCGTCCGTGGCGGTGGTCGTCGAGCCGGATCACGCCCAGGCACCGGGTCAGCGGCTCCTCGGCGTCCTGCTGCGCCTTGCAGGTGGCCACGTGCGGCATGTGCAACTTCTCGTAGGGCGCCAGCGGCAGCTCCTCCGTGGGCCGGCGCGACAGCCACGTGCCGCGCCCGTCCCGGGACACCGCGGTGTTGCCGTCTGGGTTCGGCGCGGCGTCGACTGCCAGGCGCTTGCGGGCCTCGGTGACGGTCCACCTGATGGGGGCCCCGCAGGCCGGGCAGTACGAGGGGCGCATGGGTGTCTCCTTCGGTGTTGGCGCTGCCCAGGGCAGGTGCGGGCGCGCGGGCCCGGGCCGAGGGGGAGGAGGGGAAGCAGCCCGGGCCCGCGCTGGAGGGTGGTCAGGGGGTCAGTCGCAGTCGTCCAGGTCGACGTCCACGTCCAGGCCGCCGTGGCCGTGCGGGTGGGCGGTGACGGTGCGCGTCGGGACGGCGTGGGGTGCCTTGGTCACGGCCGGGGCCGCTGTGCGGGCCGGGGCGGGGGCCTTGGTCATCGGCACCCGGGGCGCCGCTGGCCGAGCCGGGGCCGCGGGGCGGGCGGGGGCTGCGGGTTTCGCCGGCGGGGCGGGCGGTCGCGGTTTGGCGACGGCGACCAGGCCGAGGCTGCGGCAGTCGTCGCTGTCGTCGTCCTGGACGACGGCAGCGCACGAGAACAGCAGCACGGCCAGCGCGACCAGGCCGCAGCCGACGGCCACTTGACGGAGCGTGGGCACGGTGGTGCCCCTTTCTGCGAGCGGGGACAGGGGCGGTCAGGTGCGGGGGCGGTGCAGGCCGTGGGTCTTGGAGCGCATCGGCACCTTGGCCTCCAGCAGCAGGACCCGGGCCAGGCCGAAGGACACGGACCCGTATTTCTCGGTGAGGTGGTCGGCCACGGCGCGGATGCTGGACCCGGCCGCGTAGTCGCGGGCGGCCTCATCGCGCAGCCGCTGGCGGTGGTCGCCCTTGAGCGGCTGGTGCCTGTACCGCTCGGGCGGCTCGGTGGTGGTGGTCATGCCGGAACTCCTCCGGTGTCGGGGGTGGCGGGCCCCTGCTCGGCCCGCAGGGTCAGGCCGCGCACGTGCGCGAGCAGGGCGCAGACGGACTCCTTGCGGTCGGCAGGGCCGGCCGTCTCGGCGGCCTGGAACAGCGCCACCGCGTTGCCGTGGTCGCCGTTGAGGAAGGCGGTCACGAACCGGACGGCGAACAGCCGGTGCGGGTCGCCGGCCAACTGGTCCGCCATCGCGGGCGGTAGCAGCCACTCCTCCCCCGGCCCGGTCCCGGCGTCCGGGAACAGCACCAGCAGGGCCGACCGGCCGGTTTCGGCGACGGCGCAGCACAGGCCGAACAGGTCGGCGCTGTCGCCGTGTTCGGTGACGACGTCCAGCAGCGACTCCGCCACGGCAGGGCGGTCGTCCAGGGTGTGGCGCAGGATCTCCTGCACCAGCGGGTTCAACGCCTCCGAGCCGATCACCGCCCGATCACCGCCGCCCGCGCCTCCAGGGCCTCCCTCGTCGGTGGCAGCGTCTCCAGGGCGGCCCCGATCCGGTCCGCGATCTCCCGGCGGCGTTCGGCGACCTCCGGGCCACCGGCGTGGTCGGCGGCCACCCGCAGGGCCTCCACGATCTCCTGGTAGTCCGCCACGCCCAGTCCCTCCACGCGTACGGCCATCAGGCACCGCCCAGGCACTCGGCGGCTGGCGGGGCGGCCTGGGCGACCAGCCGGGGCGGCGCGCACTGCTGCTCGCCGGGCAGGACCAGGCGGCGGTCCACCCCGTCGTGGGCCCACTGCACGGCGTGCTCCACGCCACTGATGGCCTCGGACTGCTCGCGAGAGCCGGGCACCAGGTCATGGATGAGCAGCGCCAACTCATGGGCCTTGGCGGAGATCTCGGCCTTTATGGCGTTGCGGCGCTCGTCGGTGCGCGGCGGGGCGAAGCGGATACCGATCTCGTTCCTCGTGATGGCCACGGGGTTCCCCTCTGTTGTGGGCGGGTCAGGTGGTGTGGGGGGTCAGCCGGCCTTGGCCAGTGCGTTGGTTTCCTTGGCGGCCTGCTTCTCGGCGGCGGCCTCCTTGGCCGCGGCGGCCCGGCGCAGCTTGCGCACGGCGCGTAGCTCGTCCTCGTCCAGGCCGCCCCAGACGCCGTGCTCCTCGCCCCTGTTGAGCGCGTCCGTACGGCACCGCATCTGGACGGGGCAGCGGCGGCACAGGCTCTTGGCGTGCTCGACGGCGAGCCTGTCGGTGGGGACCGGGAACCAGACGTCGGGGTGGATGTCGGGGTCCCTGCACACCGCGGCGCTCGCCCAGTGGACGGGCCGGGGCAGGTTGTCCGGCGCCCGGCGGCTGGGAAAGATCGACATCACGCGCCTGCCTCTCGCCCGGACATGTCCGCCCTGGTGTCCGCGGACACGTCCGGACGGGTGTCCGCGCAGGTCAAAGCGCTGGGGGTGCCGGTGTCCGGGAGGTTGTCCGGGCCGGTGTCCGCGCGTGCCCCGGACGTATCCGGGACGTGTCCGGGCGCCGTCCGGCGGGCGGGCCGCCCGGCGCACACCAGGGCGGCGACCGCCCCGGCGAACACCAGCGGCCCCCACAGCGGCACGGTCATGACGACCGGCATCACGGCGTCCAGCACGCGCAGGAGGTCAAACACGGCCGGCCTCCGCCTCCTCGCGCCAGCGCGATACCTGGCGCTCGTAGGTGTCCAGGTGGATGGCGGTGCGTTCGATGCTGATGCCGAGTTCGGCCATGACGAGCGCGGCCAGGCGCGGCTCCTCGCGGTCCTCGCACAGCACCGGCAGCGGTGCCCCAAGGTCGGCCGCGCGGGCGACCGCCACCAGGTCCCGGCCCCGCCACCAGGTGGCGTGCTCCGGGGCCCCGGCGAGGCGCCGGGCGATCTCCAGCAGCTCCCGCCCGGACGCCACCGGCCTGGAGCCGGTGAGCGTGCGGGACGGGCCCCGGTCCTCCACGCGCTCCGCGAGGCTCACGACACCTCCGCCAGGCTCGCGTTGGCGGCGTCACGCATGATCCGGTCCGCCTGGCAGGTCGGCTCCACGCAGTGCGGGAAGTCGCACGTGGGCCGTACCTGGCCCTCCGGCTCCCGCCCGTGGGCGATCTTGAAGGCGACCCGGCCAGCGGTGACGTGCTGGCCGCGCCAGGACAGCACGGGCGTACCGCTCGCGGCGGTCTGCCTCGTCCACTCCCGGTGGCCGCCGTCGACCGGCCGGGACCGCTCCCAGAACACGGCCTCCAGTGATTGCCTGGTCGCCCGCTTGCCGCGCGCGTACGCGGGCAGTTTCAGGTCCCGCCGCACCCGGGCCACCAGGCCCGTGGTGCACTCGTACTCGGCGGCCAGCGCCAGGTCCGACAACTGCCGCGGGTCTCCGTTCTGGAGCGCCCGGGAAACGGCCTCCCAGCTCATGACGGCGCCCCCGTCCCGAGCAGCGCGCCATCGATGGCGGTCGGCCAGTCGGCGTTGTCCACGGCCTTGCGGTGGATCTTGGGCACGTCGCCGATGGGGTGGCGCAGCCAGTCCCGGCCTGCGGCCATCAACACGACGGCGTCCGCGGCGTTGTCGTTGCCGGCGGTCTGCCACTGGGGCCAGCGCCGCACCACCTGTTCCAGCACCACGCCCTTGGCGCCGGTGCCCTTGCCCGTGGCGTAGTGGATGCGCTGGTTGGTCGACATGACCCCGGTGGGGATACCGGCGTCCAGCAGTCGCTCGAACACGCGCCACCACAGCCAGCCGCGCTCATGCGCGCCGCCGGACGCGCGGGACAGGGCCGCGCCCTCGATGACGGCCAGGTCCGGGGTGCCGATCTCGGCCATGACGGCGTCCAGCAGCACGTTCATATGGGCCAGCCGCTCCAGGCGGGGCAGCTTGCTGATGGGGTGCTTCTTGCTCTTGTCCACGTAGCCGATCACCCGGCACCACCCCTCGGAGGAGGCCAGGCCGGTGCCGGACAGGCTGGTGTCCACGCCGACCACCCGAGGCCCGTCAACGGGCCGGACCTCGGGGGTGTGCTCGTGGATCGTCTGCACGCCGTGGTTCATGCCTGCTCACCCCCGGCCAGGGCGACGTCCTCGGCGCGCAGGGCCACCGTCTCCTCCGGGGCCGCGCTCGCGACCGCGGCCGGGACCGGCTCCGAGACGCGGATACGGGTCAGCACCAGGTCGTCCGGGTCGGTGGCGTGGCAGTTGGCGTCCGCGTCCAGCCACACCCCGGGCAGCTCCTCCGCCGTCAGGCCGGTGGCCTCCGTCAGGTGTTCCAGGAGCACCGGCACCGGCCGGCTGCTGTCCCACGCGCCCACGACCACCTGGGCCAGCCGGGCCGTCTTGTCGACGGCCACGACCTCCACGCAGGCCGGGAGCCGCAGGTCACTGCGCGCGTCCAGGTAGACCTGGCCCAGCTCGCTGATGCTCCACTCCCCGTCATCGGTGTCCTGGGCGAACCCTCCGACGCGCAGCAGGCCGAGCGCCTGGCGGTCCTCGACGACCTCGCCCTGCGCGAGGGCGCGCAGCACGACCTCCACGCATGCGGGCAGCGGGCATTCCGTGGCCCGTACGGTCGCGCGCAGCCGCTCCGACCGCCAGGCGGCGGTGCCTCTCACCAGCGGCGAGGAGCACGGGCAGCCGTACACGTGGATGCGGTACTCCGGGCGCACGCAGGCGTAGCACTGTCCGGTGCGGGCCGCGCCGCGCTGGCACAACTCCGCGAAGCAGCACGGGCAGTTGGGGCACTGCTCACTTGCGGGCCACTGGAACGCGGGCCCCTGCGTTGGGATCTCAAGAGTCATGGTCACTGGTTGCCGTCCGTTTCGAGCCCGCAGCCCCAGCACTTGCGCTGGCCGTCAGCCGTGACGGCGTGCGCGCGGGTGGAGCGCTCGCGGGTGCAGTAGTGGTATTCGGCGGCGTCGACCTCACCGGCCGCGTGCATCGCGGCCAGCGGGTCGGCGCGGTGTTCTGCAAGGGCCGCCGCGGTGGCGGCCGGGACCATCGGCCAGTCCAGGCGCACGTCCAGGGCCTCCAGCTCCCGGCCCGGCGTACGGGCCAGGAAGTCCCGGAAGCTGGCGTTCTGCTCGTTCGCCCACTTCACCTGGGCTTCGTGCAGCTGAGCCAACGTCTTGCGCTGCAACCACGGGTGCCGCCTGGCGATCCGGTACACCAGGTCACAAGCGGCGATGGCGTCCACCTGCGAGTCATGGGCCGGACCGG
The DNA here is from genome assembly GCF_058382285.1 of Streptomyces sp. LS-MS-L19. Classification (NCBI taxonomy): domain Bacteria; kingdom Bacillati; phylum Actinomycetota; class Actinomycetes; order Kitasatosporales; family Streptomycetaceae; genus Streptomyces; species Streptomyces sp. LS-MS-L19. The sequence continues at coordinate 4,130,847 of NZ_JBYCLL010000001.1, forward strand.
CGAGCGTCGCGCACCAGTGGGTGCACAGGTCTTCCAGCCGCCGCCGTCCCCGGCGGTAGCGGTCCACCTGCTTGTCCAGGACGCGCGGGTCCAGGACGTACGGGGTGACCCGCTCGGCGAGCGGCCTCACGCCCAGGCGCCGGGCCGCTCGGTCAAGGAGGGTCAGGTCGAACGGGGCGTTCATGACCACCAGGGGGTAGCCCTGCTCCACCCCGTCGACCACCGCGGCGATGATGTCCGCGACCACGCCGTCAGGCGGCGCGCCCTGCTCCATCGCCGCGGCGGTGCTCCAGCCGTGCACGGCCTCCGCCCCGGCCGGGATCTCGAACTCAGGCTTGGCGATCCACGAGCGGGCGGCAGTCGGCCGACCGCCGCCCCAGCGGGCAACGGCAGCCGTGACGACGCAGTCCTCCTCCGGGTCCGTGCCGGACGTTTCGAGATCCAGGCCCAGGAACGGGCGACCGTGCCAGCCCATCAGCCCACCCGGCCCTTACGGCCACCGCGCTGCTTCTTGCCCTGGTAGACGCGGCCCTGCTTGGACCGCTTCACCGGCAGGGCCGCCGTCTCCTGGCTGCCCTCGGCCGCGCGGTGCGCCCGCTCGGCCTCCGCCAGCAGGGCGGCCCGCTCCGGGTCCGGCGCGTGCACGATCTGCACGTCACCGCGCTCGCCGGCGTTGTCCGCCTCCACCAGCGCCACCAGCTCCGCCGAGGTGGGCACCGACGCGAACAGCGCCTTCACCGCGCTCTTGAGCATCATGTGGTCGAAGTCGCGGTGCCAGAAGGAGTCTTGACGGCCGTTCTGCTCGGCGAGCTGGTAGGCGTAGCTCCACTCGTCGCGGAGCTGGGCGGCCTTGGACCGGTTGACGAACACCACTTGGGAGCGGGCGCCGTCCGTGGTCCGGATGAACGCGTAGGCGAACAGCGCCTTGCCGCGCTCCTCCTCGTCCAGGTCCGGCCGGATCTTCAGCACGAAGTCGTCCGGCTCCGGGGCGCTGGGCCGCACCTCCCACTCGTCGTTCTCGTGCACCAGGCCGTAGTGCACCGAGGCGACCAGGCCGGACCGGTACATGAGCCGGATGTAGCCCTTATACGTCGGGATGAACACGGCCTTGCTGCCCTGCACCTGGATGACGGCCTCATAGCCGTCCGGAACCAGGCCGAACCGGGCGCAGGTGAGCAGCGCCATGCGCAGGGACGCCGGCGTGCACCCGGCGACCTTGGGCAGCAGGGCGGCCACGGCGGCCTGGAACGCCTCGTATGGCACGTGCTTGGGCAGGGACGCGGCGAACTTGTCGCCGTGCTTGTCCAGGTAGGCCTGGACGGCGTCCACCTGGGCAGGGGTGGCCTCCCCCACCGGGGGCTCCACAGCCGGGACGGTGTCCTGTTCGGGGGCGGGGCGCCCGCCGCCAGTAGCGGCGAGCACCCGAGCCATCAGCGTCTCGGTCAAGGTCAGATCTCCTTGGAAGGCACGCGCAGCACACGGGCGCGGAACGAGCGGTAAAGGGCGGGGTGGTCCTTGGCGAGCGCCTTGGTGTCGATGCCGGTCTTCGTCACGGCGTACTTGGCGGCCAACTCGGGGTGGGCCTTGGCGAACTTGGACGGGGCGAAGTTGCCGTTCTGCTTCCAGGTCCACGCGACCTTGCCGCCCGGGGTCTTGACGATCTCCTTCTCACGGGCAGCCAGGCGCATGGTGTTCTCCACCTCGTCCAGGCGGCGCTGGGCCCGCTCGATCGCGGCCTCCAGAGCGGACGCCCGGCGGCGCAGGTTGCGGGCCTGCTCGACGGCCACCTCGGCCACGGCGTCTTCCTTGACGTCCCACAGGTGGGCCAGCAGGTCCGCGGTGCCAGGCAGGCCGTCCGCGTCGGGCTCCTCGCCCTCCACGATGTGGCGCTGCCACCAGTCGCCGGTCCACTGGACGAGGTGGTCGATCAGGTCCTCACGGCGGGGGACCTCGTGCCACCGCAGCTTGTTGCCGCCCACGCACGCGGCGACGTAGCCCTTACGCCAGCCGCCCACGGCCTGGTACCACAGGTTCTGGATCTGCGGCGCGTCCGGGGCCTCGTCCTGCTCCCAGTCGCTTAGCTGCCACTCGGTGCGGTTCTTGCACTCCAGCGGCCCGGCGACCGCGCCGGTGTCCATGTCCAGCGCCAGCCGGTCGACGTTGCCGAGCATCCACGGCCGCTCAGTGTTGGCGTACATGCCGGACGGGACGACCAGCCGGATACCGGTCCGGCGGGAGAACACCCGGGCAATGGGCTCCTCCATCTCCCGGCCGAACTCCATGGCCTCGGTGTCGAAGTCCTTGCCACGGCCGTGCTTGTCCTCGAACACGTGCCACGGCCCCTTGCCCTTGACGAAGCCGAGCAGCACGGCGACGTCGGAGCCGCCCAGGCCGTTGAGGCGGGCATCCAGCCAGCGCCTGCGGTACTCCTGATCCCACATGTCGCCGGTGGGCAGGACCACGTGAGCCTCCGGGGCCAGGTCCACCCCGGGGATGGCGGGCTCGGTCATGATCGCGGTCACTGGACGGTGTCCTCTCGGGTGGTGTGTCGAAGCAGGAAGGCAGCGGCCTCGCGCGGGCCCACCGCGCCAGCGCCGCGGCGGTTGTCGAGCCAGCGGCGGACCAGGGCGGCCTCCTCGGCGTGGCCCTTGGCGGCGAGCAGGTCGACGGCCCAGGAGGCGTGGATGTAGCCGCCGCGTTCGGCGGAGGCGGTCACCAGCAGGCGGGCGGCCTCGGGCAGTTCCTCGGGCACCTCGGCGGGCGGGGTGATGCCGTGGACGTAGCGCACCCACAGGCGGCGGCCGTCGTCCCCCAGGGACCGGTATGCCTCGAAGGTGCCGGCCGGGGCGTACGCGCCGAGGAAGGCGCCGCGGATTTGGTTGGCCATGGTCCGGGCCGTCTCAGCGATCCGGTACAGGCCTACCTCCTGCCACTGGCCCGGAGCGGCCTTGGCGGCCTCCGCGATGGGCCCGTGCTTGGCGATCGGTTCGTACTCGCGGTGAAGACCCATCAGCGCCTCACCAGCCCTTGCGGGTCTGGGGCTTGATGCCCTCGGCGAGCGCCTGTCGGGTGGCGGCCTGCGACGGGTGGCCGAACAGGACCGCGCACAGGCGGCAGTCCTCGCCCGGGCACTGGCCGCTGTCCCCCGGCGGGGTGTGGGCCGCGCGGTACGCGGCGTACGCGGCGGGGGTCAACAGGACCAGGGCCACCAGGGCGGCGAAGATGATTTCGGGGGTCACTGGGCACCTCCCTGGTGGTGGGTGCGGGCGCTAAGGTTGCGCGTCATGGGTTGGACCTCGATTCAGCGGATTGAGGTACGGCCTGGGTTGGCGGGGCTGTCTGGACCGGGCCTGGTCCTTGCGGCCCCGCCGCCTCACACGGGGGCGACGGCCCGGCGTCCACCGCGCGCCCCGGCGGGCTTGGCGGTGAAGTACGCGGGCGTGGCCGGTTGTTCGGCGGGGGTGGGCGCGGCCTGGTCGGCTCGCGCGTCGAGCACTTCACGGGCCTGAGTGGGCATCGTCGTGTTCATGGCCTGGATCAGCCGCAGGTCGCAGTGGCAGAAGACGGCCGGGTTCTGGCCGAACTTCTGGTGCGGCAGCTTGCTGATGTTGTCCCGGAGCCAATCGGCCTTGATCTTGAGAGCGGCGGCGGCCTCCTCGTAGTCGAGGTTCCGCACCTCCGTGCACACGCAGTGCCTGCGCGTCCAGGCGGTCATCCGGCCGCCTCCGCTCCGGTCTCGGCGGGCGCCGGGGCGTCCTCCATGACCAGTTCGTCCAGCGGGATGCCGTACGCGTCCTTGATGGCGAGCAGCGTCCCCAGGGACGGCTTGGTCTGCCCGGCCATCAGCCGGGACACGGTGGACTGCTTGACCTTGAGCCGCTTGGCGATCTGGGCGTGCGTCTTGTCGCCGACCTGCTCGGCCCGGTCCTGGACCGCTTTGCCGTGCAGCGTGGCCATATACGCACCTCCTCACGTCTTGCATGCGTGCAAATCTTGCAGGCATGCATGCACCGTAACCGTCTGCATGCATGCGTGCAAGATAGAAGACGATCACGTCGCCGTGTTTTTTTCGCAAAGGGCAGCGAGGGGTTACGCCTCCCACCAGCAGGGATGGACCGAATGGCCCCTCACCTGGGATCATGCACGCATGCAAGCACTTCCAGGCCGCATGCATGCGCGCTACTCTCGCCAGCATGCGGAGTATGGACAACACACCAGAGCCCACTGAGGAGCCATCCGGTGGCCCCCGGGCCACGGCCAGAGATTTCGGCAACCTCATCCGGAAGCTAGCCGTCGAGGCCGGCTACGACCTGGCTCCCAAGGGCGGCGGCAGGATCCGCCTCGCCCGGGACACAGGCATGAGCGAGTCCGCCGTGGGGCGCATGCTCAACGGCCAGACCCTGCCCATGCCCAACCAGTTCGAGAACCTGTCCCGAGTCCTCCACACCGACGTGCGCAACCTTCTGGTCGCGGCAGGAGTCATCTCCCGCGAGGCATGGCCAGAAGGGGTCATTCCGGATGTACGCTCTTCAACCTCGCAGCCACCGCAGTCACCCGAGGCATACGCGGACTCATGGGGCATCACGGACCCCGTAATTCGCCAGACATTGGTGGGCGCCATTGAGCTGGCGATCAGGCTGCAACGGGCGCAAGTCACGGAGCATTCGACGGCGCAATCGGGGGCGCCGTAGCAAGGGGGACACATGCCGGGAAGGGCAACCATCGCGTCAATCAGCGGACTGGCGGCCGGCATTGCGGCCACCATCCTGATTACAGGCGATGACCTCAGGAGCGACGCCCACCAGACCCTGCTGATGCTGGCGTTCGGGGTCGCCGTGATGGCGGGCGTGGCGGTCATCGCCATGTCGGTGCTGAAGAAGTGGTTGGAGTCCATCACTCAACGCACCCGCCGGGACGCCGAGCAAGTCGCCATCGAGCGAAGCACCTTCATCGAAGCAAGCGAGCAGCGCGCCAAGGAGCTGAACGCACGAGAAAGGCGGCTGAACAAACGGGCAGAACAGGTCAGCGCATACGTCTTGAGCATGGCCCGTCGTCTGGACGAGGCACTCACCAGAAACACCCACCTCGAGCGACAGCTTGCCGAAGTGCAAGCCGCCTACCAGGAGCTGGCGGAGGACCACAACAAGCTGATCCGCGAGACGCTCCAGGAGCGAGCGGACCGCTTCGGCCGGCGCACGAGCGCCCGGAAGGCGGCCGCCCCGTGCGCGCCAACCCCGGCGTCCCCGGAGGCCACCCCTGTGCGAGCCCGTGCAGCCGCGCAGGTCGGCCCCTACTCGGTGGCGCCGACCCCGCTCCGTCACGTCCCCACCCCTGCTGCCCGGCTGGCCGACACTCCGCAGCATGACCGCCCCGTTGAGGGCGTGGGCGGCGGCCAGGCGTAACCCCTGCGCCAGCCAGCAGTAGGGCCCCAGCGAGCCGACGCGCTGGGGCCCTTTCGCGTAACGGGGTCAGGAGACGGGCTGCCGCTCCCCCGCACCCCGCTCCGGATGGAAGCCGCACGTACGGACCGCGTCCGCCTGCGCCACGGCATAGGCCGCCAGGACGGCCTCCTGGTCCAGGCCCCAGGCCCGAGCCTCCGTCAACGCCTCGCGGCCCGACCGCCACTGGGTGACCGAGTGGGACGCCTCCTCGGTGTAGGCATCCTCGAACTCCCACACCCACTGACTGGCCGGCTGGTGCACGCTCGCGTTGGGCGAGCACTCCCGGCCGTCCACGCCGTACAGGGCCGGGCCCACGGACCACACGAACGCCCGCGCGGGCAGCTCCTGGCGTACGGCCTTGAGCCCGTTGTCGTGGCCGATCTGCCCGCCGGTGGAGCGGATCCACCAGTCAGCGCTCATCTTCTCCACCCGTACGGCGCCGCCGCGCTCCCGCGCCCAGCGCTCCGCCAACTCCTCGGCGTGCTCCGGCAGCCAGAACCCGACCAGGTGCATGCCGACGTGCGCGACGTACAGCGACCTGCCGGGGTCAGCTACGGGGGTGCGCGCCTCGTGCTCCTCGTTCGCGGGGTCCCCGGCCGGGGCGGAGTCGATCCCGAGCGCGCGGTCAATCGTCGCCAGCGCGCCCTCGTGGGCCTCCCGCAGCAGGTGGCCGTACCGGTCGGACGTGGTCTTGATGCTCTCGTGGCCCAGGCGCCGCTTGACGTACTCCATGCTGTGCCGGTCCGACAGCAGCGCGGCCACGTGGGAGTGCCGCAGGTCATGGAACGTCGGGTACTTGTGGTCAGGCAGCAGACCGCGCTCCTTGGCCTCGGTGACGGCCTCCACCCACCGGTCATAGAACGTGGAGTACACCAGGCGCTCGCCGTGGCCGTTGTGAAAGATCAGGTCGTCCTTGGCCATGCCCGCCAGGCCGTGGCCCAGCAGCTCCTGCCACAGGCCCGCGCTGATGTCGACGACGCGGCGGGACGCCTTGCTCTTGGGCGTGCCCAGGTAGGCGCCCGGCTGCGGGTGCGTCTTGGGCCGGCGCTTCCAGGCCCGGGCCACCGCCAGCTCGAAGATGCCGGGGGACGGGTTGCGGGCGTGCCGCTTGGCCAGGGCCGTGATCTCACCCCAGCGCATGCCGGTGCCGTAGGCCACGCGGACCAGCACCTGGTCCTCCGGCCGCTTGAAACAGGAGACGAGGCCGGCGACCTCGTCCGGGGTCATGAACTCCATGTCCTCGGTGCGCTCGTCGTCCAGCGCGCCCTCGTCGTCCGTGCGCGGCAGCCGGATGCCCTTGCAGGGGTTGCGCTGCCGCAACGGGGGCTCCTCGTTCACCGCCTCGTTCATGATCGAGGACAGCAGGCCGTGCACGTTCTTGAGCGTCTTGGGGGACATCAGCTTGCGCTTGGAGCCGCGCCACACGAACGTCTGGGCCATCTTGTTGACCCAGGCCGCCACCGTCGCCCGGCTGAAGTGCTCGGTGCTCCGTACGTCGCAGTTGCCGAACGTAGGCACCAGGTACTGCTCCAGCTCCCGCCGGCAGTCCTGTCGGTAGCGCTCCTCCACGCCGGTCTTGCGCTCAATACAAGCCAGGGCGTAGTCGCGGAAGATGAACCGCTCCTCCACCCCGGCGGAGGGGTCGATGTACCCCTGGCCCTTGACCCACCCGGGCGGCCACTGCTGGCCGTTGTCGTCCACGGCCTGGCGGAACACCTCCGCCGCCTGGTGGCCCTCCTCGTCGCCCTCGAACCGCTCGCTCTGCCAAGCCCCGTCCCTGGCACCCCCCAGGCGCCAACGAACGCGGTAACTCGTGACAGAGCCGTCCTTGCCCGTCATGGATTTCACGTACGCCATGCAGGGCAGAGTAGGGCAGCGTGCGCCAGTCGTGCGCCAGTTATGGAAATGGAGAACGACCCCTAGGGGTCGTTTCCGCTGGTCAGGCGGTTAAATCCGCGAGTGCCCGGAACCGGACTTGAACCGGCACGCCCGCGAAGGGGCAGCGAGGTTTAAGCTCGCCGTGTCTGCATTCCACCATCCGGGCAGGTCATGGGCTCCGCGTTTGAGGTTCCGAGCCTATCGGGACGCATCCCCCGAACAGCGGACGGGCGGACCGATGTTGTCTTATTTTATTGAGGTCTGAGGGTGCATCAGACCATGGAACAGGCCATCCGCACTTGCCAATAGCCTTACGCGGGGCACCCGGCCGCGCATGCGGAATGACGGAATTTCACCGTCCGAACGAGGACGCTCCACCTGTTCTCCGCGCACGCCCCGAATCAGGGGCCGCCGTCATCCCCAGGTATGACTCCGGGCCGCCTGGTCCGTCCGAAGTCTGCCTTCGGAACCAGAACTGCGACTGACTACACGGCGGGCTCCGGCCACCACGATGGAAGACGTCCTTCAACGATGTCGTCCCGCTAGGAGTTCCATCCCGTGACCACCACACCCGTCGCCGGCCGGACCACGACCGTGGCCGCACGCGCCACGGAGCTGTCGAAGATCTACGGACAGGGCGAGACCCAGGTGGTCGCCCTGGACCGGGTCACCGTCGAGTTCCGGCAGGCCGAGTTCACCGCGATCATGGGCCCCTCCGGCTCCGGCAAGTCCACCCTGATGCACTGCGTGGCCGGACTCGACACCTTCTCCTCCGGTTCGGTCCGCATCGGCGAGACCGAGCTGGGCTCGCTGAAGGACAAGCAGCTCACCAAGCTGCGGCGGGACAAGATCGGCTTCATCTTCCAGGCGTTCAACCTGCTGCCGACGCTGACCGCCCTGGAGAACATCACCCTCCCGATGGACATCGCGGGCCGCAAGCCGGACAGGCAGTGGCTGGATTCGGTCATCCAGATGGTCGGACTCCGGGACCGTCTGAGCCACCGTCCCGCCCAGCTCTCCGGCGGCCAGCAGCAGCGCGTCGCCGTGGCCCGGGCGCTCGCCTCCAAGCCCGACATCATCTTCGGCGACGAGCCGACCGGAAACCTCGACTCCCGCTCCGGCGCCGAGGTGCTGGGCTTCCTGCGCAACTCCGTACGGGAGTTGGGGCAGACCGTGGTCATGGTGACCCACGACCCGGTGGCCGCGGCCTACGCGGACCGGGTGGTCTTCCTCGCGGACGGCCGGATCGTCGACGAGATGTACAAGCCCACGGCCGACAACGTGCTTGATTTCATGAAGCAGTTCGACGCGAAGGGCCGCACCAGCTGATGTTCCGCACCGCCCTGCGCAACGTCCTCGCGCACAAGGCCAGACTGCTGATGACCGTGCTCGCCGTGATGCTCGGCGTGGCCTTCGTGTCCGGCACCCTCGTCTTCACCAACACCATCTCCGAGGCCTACCAGAAGAGTTCGGCCAAGGGCTTCGATCAGGTCGACGTCGCCGTCACCTCCAAGTGGGAGGAGGACAAGGGCAACACGATCGGCAAGCGCCACGAGCTCACCCAGTCGCTGCTCGAGAAGAGCGCCGAGGTCCCGGGGGCCTCGAACGCCATCGGTGTCGTCAGCGGCTTCACCGCCATCGCCGACAAGGACGGCAAGCTCGTCGGCGGCGGCTTCCAGTCGCAGGGCGGCAACTACTACGGCACCAAGGACCCCCGGTACCCGCTGGCCGAGGGCGCGGCCCCGCACGGCGCGAACCAGGTCGCGATCGACTCGGAGACCGCGAAGCGGGCCGGTTACAAGGTCGGCGACACCGTCCGCATCTCGGTCGACGGCCCGGTGCTCAAGCCGGTCGTCACCGGCATCTTCACCACCGACGACGGCAATGTCGCGGCCGGCGGCAGCCTCGCGCTGTTCGACACGGCCACCGCCCAGAAGCTGTTCGGCAAGCCGGGGACGTACGACGAGATCGACGTGAAGGCGGCCTCCGGAACCTCCCAGACCGCGCTGAAGGCGGCCCTGGACAAGGCGCTCCCCGCGGACCTGGTGGAGACCGAGACCGGCAGGGAACTCGCGGACCAGCAGGCCGAGATGATCTCGGCCTCGATGTCCGGGCTCAAGCAGGGCCTGCTGGTCTTCGCGGGCATCGCGCTGTTCGTCGGCACCTTCATCATCGCCAACACCTTCACCATGCTGGTCGCCCAGCGCACCAGGGAGCTCGCGCTGCTGCGGGCGGTCGGCGCGTCCCGTCGGCAGGTCACGCGGTCGGTGCTGATCGAGGCGTTCGTGGTCGGTCTGGTGGCCGCCGTGACGGGTCTCGTGGCCGGTATCGGCATCGGGGCCGGGCTCAAGTCGCTGATGGGCGCGCTCGGCGCGACCGTCCCGGACGGGCCGCTCATCGTCACGCCGGGCACGGTCGGCGCGGCCCTCGCGGTCGGCGTCCTGATCACCATGCTGGCGGCCTGGCTGCCGGGCCGCAGGGCGGCGAAGATCCCGCCGGTCGCGGCGATGAGCAGCGTGCACGCCAAGGCGACCACCAAGTCGCTGGTGCTGCGCAACACGCTGGGCGCGCTGTTCAGCGGGGCGGGCGTGGCGGTGATCCTGGCGGCCACGACGATGGACGGCTCGGACGGCCAGGCCCCCATGGGTCTCGGCGCGGTCCTGCTGATCATCGGTGTCTTCATCCTCACCCCGCTGCTGTCCCGCCCGCTGATCGCGGCCGCGGCCCCGCTGATGCGCGTGTTCGGCATCTCCGGGAAACTGGCCCGGCAGAACTCGGTGCGCAACCCGCGCCGTACGGCCGCGACCGCCTCGGCGCTGATGATCGGGCTCACCCTGATCACCGGGATGACGGTGATGGCGGGCAGCCTCCAGAAGTCGATCGACAAGATGGCGACGGCGGCCGTCAGGGCGGACTACGTCGTCTCCATGGCGAACGGCAACGAGCTCTCCCCGGACGTCGAGAAGAAGCTGGCGAAGGTCGACGGCGTCACCCAGGTCAGCCCGCTGCGCAACGCGGCCTCCCGCATCGACGGCGAGACCGAGTACCTGACCGGCGTGAACGGCTCGGCGATCGGGAAGCTGACCGACCTCAAGGTCGACAACGGCACCTTCAAGGTCGGCGGCACCCAGGTCGTCGTGGACGAGGACAGGGCCAAGTCCTTCGGCTGGAAGGCGGGTTCGACGTTCACCGTCCACTACGAGGACGGCAAGGCGCAGCGGCTCACGGTCGCCGGGGTCTACGAGGGCAACGAGCTGATCAGCGGCATCATGCTGGACACCGCCACGCTCTCCCCGCACCTGACCGACGTCTCCGACATGCAGGTCATGCTGAAGACGTCCGGCGGCGCCTCCGACGCCACCAAGGACAGGCTGGAGAAGGCCCTCGGCTCCAACCCGGCCATCAAGGTCCAGGACAAGAAGGACCTCTCCGACTCCATCGCGCAGATGTTCACGCTGATGCTGAACATGCTCTACGGCCTCCTGGCCATGGCGGTGCTCGTCGCGGTCCTCGGTGTCATCAACACCCTGGCGATGTCGGTGTTCGAGCGTTCCCAAGAGATCGGCATGCTCCGCGCGATCGGCCTGGACCGGGGCGGCATCAAGCGGATGGTCCGTCTGGAGTCCCTGGTCATCTCCCTGTTCGGCGGGGTCCTCGGCATCGGCCTGGGCGTGTTCTTCGGCTGGGCGGCCGGTGAGCTGCTGGGCGCGAAGATGGCGACGTACGAACTCGTCCTGCCCTGGGCCCGCATGGCGGTCTTCCTGCTGCTGGCCGCCACGGTCGGCATCCTCGCCGCCCTGTGGCCGGCCCGCCGCGCGGCCCGCATGAACATGCTGTCGGCCATCAAGGCGGAGTAGGGCTACGGCACCAGGGGCCCGTCGCGAGGGGGCGACGGGCCCCTTCTTCATGTCTCCCTGAGCGGAAGCGGTCCGCGGCGCCTCTCCCCGTCTCAGTTCCAGGTGCGGGCCCGCAGCGGCATTCCGGAGATGCCGGATTCGGGGGTGCGGACGGCGAGGACCTGGTTGACGCCGAGGTGGTTGCGTTCGAAGCCGAGGGCGCAGGCGGCCATGTAGAGACGCCAGACCCGGGCCCGGCCCGGGCCGGTGAGCCGGACCGCCCGCTCCCACCGCGCCTCCAGATTGGCGACCCAGCGGCGCAGGGTGAGCGCGTAGTGCTCCCGGATCGACTCGACGTCCCGCACCTCGAACCCGGCCCGCTCCAGCTGGGTGACCGTGGTGCCCACGGGGGCGAGCTCGCCGTCGGGGAAGACGTAGGCGTCGATGAACTCGTCGAGGTCGTACGCCGATTCGTCGGGCATCGGGCGCCGGGCGATCTGGTGGTTGAGCAGCCGCCCGCCGGGCGCCAGCAGCCGGTACAGGTCCTGGGCGTACTCCAGGTACTTCTCCGACCCCACGTGCTCGGCCATGCCGATGGAGGAGATCGCGTCGTACGGCCCGTCGGTCACGTCCCGGTAGTCCTGGACGCGGATCTCGACCCGGTCGGTCAGCCCGGCGTCCGCGACCCGCTTGCGGGCGTAGGCCGCCTGCTCGTGCGAGAGGGTGATGCCGACGACGCTCACGCCGTACTCGCGGGCGGCGTGAATCGCCATGGAGCCCCAGCCGCAGCCGACGTCGAGGAGCCGCTGCCCGGGCCGGAGCGCGAGCTTGCGGCAGACGAGGTCGAGCTTGTCGTGCTGGGCCTGCTCCAGGGTGCTGTCCGGGTCCGGCCAGTAGGCGCAGGAGTACACCATCGACGGACCGAGGACGATCTCGTAGAAGCCGTTGCCGACGTCGTAGTGGTGGCTGATGGCGCGCTTGTCGCTGCGCCGGGTGTGCAGATGGCCCCGGGCGCGGCGGATCTCCTCGCGGGGCGGGGCCGGGGGCAGCGGGAGTCCGCCGAGCCGGACCAGTCCGAGCAGCGCGGCGCGGGTCCGTGCGTCGCGCAGGACCCGGACGGCGGAGCGGGTGTTTTCACGCTCCCAGACCAGTCCGGAGAGCAGACCGAGGGCGCCGTAGAAGTCGCCCTCGATGTCGAGGTCCCCGGCGACCCAGGCGCGGGCCAGGCCCAGCTCGCCCGGCTTCCACAGCAGCCGGCGTACGGCACGGCGGTTGCGGACGACCAGGGTGGGCGCGCCGGGCGGTCCCGCCTGTGAGCCGTCCCAGGCCCGGATCCGCACCGGCAGCCCGGCACCCAGCAACTGTTCGAGCAGACTCTTCAGCCGCAGTGCGGCATCCGCCATGATCCACACCTCCGTGACGAGGATCCCGGATTTGTCCACCTGGGTAAACAACCGAAGGGTCATGATCAGTCCCGGAAAACCCCGAAAGGCCCCCTGCACCACGGATGGCAGGGGGCCCTTCGGTTCGTACGGCGACCGGAGAGGTCAGGAGGCCTTCGCCTCGGTCTTCTTCGGCTCGGCGGCCGGGACCGGACGCGCGGCCTCGTAGAACTCCTCGCGCGGGTTCTCCATGGCGCCGAGGGAGACGACCTCGCGCTTGAGGAACATGCCGAGGGTCCAGTCGGCGAAGACGCGGATCTTGCGGTTCCAGGTCGGCATGGCCAGACCGTGGTAGCCGCGGTGCATGTACCAGGCGAGACGACCCTTGAGCTTGATCTTCATCTTGCCCATGACGATCATCGCGACGCCCTTGTGCAGGCCGAGCCCCGCGACAGCACCCTTGTTGGAGTGGCTGTACTCCTTCTGCGGGAAGCCCCGCAAGCCGGAGATCACGTTGTCGCCGAGGACCCTGGCCTGGCGCAGCGCGTGCTGGGCGTTCGGCGGGCACCAGGCGTTCTCGACGCCGGCCTTGCGGGCGGCGACGTCCGGGACCTGGGCGTTGTCGCCGGCGGCCCAGATGTAGTCGGTGCCCTGGACCTGGAGGGTCGGGGCGGTGTCCACGTGGCCGCGCGGGCCCAGCGGGAGGCCGTAGCGGGCGAGGACCGGGTTGGGCTTGACGCCCGCGGTCCACACGATGGTGCTGGAGTCGACCTCGAGGCCGTTCTTCAGGACCACGTGGCCGTCGACGCAGGAGTCCATCGAGGTGGAGAGGTAGATCTCCACACCGCGGCTCTCCAGGTGCTCCTTGCCGTACTGGCCGAGCTTGGGACCGACCTCGGGAAGGATCTTGTCGGCGGCGTCGACGAGGATGAACCGCATGTCCTCGCGGGAGACGTTGGTGTAGTACTTGGCCGCGTCGCGGGCCATGTCCTCGACCTCGCCGATGGTCTCCGCACCCGCGAAGCCACCGCCGATGAAGACGAAGGTGAGCGCCTTGCGGCGGATCTCCTCGTCGGTCGTGGAGTCGGCCTTGTCGAGCTGCTCAAGCACGTGGTTGCGCAGGCCGATGGCCTCCTCGATGCCCTTCATGCCGATGCCCTGCTCGGCGAGGCCGGGGATCGGGAAGGTGCGGGAGACCGCGCCGAGCGCGATCACCAGGTAGTCGAAAGGCAGCTCGTACGCCTCGCCCACCAGCGGGGCGATCGTGGCGACCTTGCGGTCCTGGTCGATGGTGGTGACCCGGCCGGTGAGAACCTCCGCCTTCGGCAGCACGCGTCGCAGCGGGACGACGACGTGGCGCGGGGAGATGTTGCCGGCGGCGGTTTCGGGGAGGAAGGGCTGGTAGGTCATGTACGACCGGGGGTCGACGACCGTGACGGTCGCCTCGCCGTAGCGCATCTTCTTGAGGATGCGCCGAGCTGCGTACAGGCCTACGTACCCACCGCCTACTACGAGGATCCTGGGACGCTCCGTGGTGCTCATGCCATCGAGTATCCACCCGCCCCAGGGGGGTCGCTCGTGCGCCCCTTCACAAGCTCTTGCAGAGGGTGTGCTATCCTCCGCGACCCGCGTGATCCAGGTCATGGCGAAGAACGGGAACCACGGTATAGGGATCACCGTTGTCAATGCCGCGTGAGCTGCCTCTCCGTACCTCGGACCGCCCTGTGAGCCCCCTTCGCGAGCCCCTCACGCACCCCTCGCCCGAGGCCCGCATCTCCCCCTTTTGAACATGTTCACACGGGTGTTGGGCCCCCGTAAGGGCCAACCGGGCCCCATTCGTCGCTCGACGGGGCCCAATTCCTTGTGAAGAACTTCACGAACTTTCTCGGCGGCACGTCAAAGAGGGGCCCCGAAGGGCCCCTCGAACGTGCTCATCCGTTGTTCTACCTGCTCAGCAGAGGTGCCCGGCGCGGCCTAGGCGACCGACCAGGCGATGCCGTCGAGGATGTCGTGCTCGCTGACGACGACCTCCTCGGCACCGATCCGCTCCATGATCGCGAGGAGGACCAGGGCCCCCGCGCCGATGACGTCCACCCGCCCCGGATGCATGGAGGGAACGGCCGCGCGTTCGGCGTGGGTGGAGCGCAGCAGCCACTCGGTGATCTCGCGGACCCGGCCGTGGGAGACCCGGGAGTGGTGGATGGCCTCGGAGTCGTACTCGGGCAGCTCCTGGGCGATCGCCGACACGGTGGTGACGGACCCGGCGAGCCCCACCAGGGTGCGGGCCTCACGCAGCGGCACGGTCCGCTCGGCGAGGTCGAGGGCGGCCTCGATGTCGGCGCGCATGGCGGTGATCTGCGCGGCGGTCGGCGGGTCGCTGACGGCCCCGTCCTGGACGAGGTGCCGCTCGGTCATCCGCACACAGCCCACGTCCACGGAGCGTGCGGCGCGCACATGGTCGTCGCCGACCACGAACTCCGTCGAGCCGCCGCCGATGTCGACCACGAGATACGGCTTGGCCAGGTGGTCGCTGCCGGTGAGCTCCTTGGTCGCCCCGGTGAAGGAGAACTCGGCCTCCTGGTCCCCGGAGATGACCTCGGGCTCCACGCCGAGGATGTCGAGGACGCCCCGGACGAAGTCGTCCCGGTTCTCCGCGTCCCGGGAGGCGGAGGTGGCGACGAACCGCAGCCGCTCGGCGCCGTGCTCCTTGATGACCGCCGCGTACTCCCGGCACGCGGCGAAGGTCCGCTCCAGGGCCTCGGGCGCGAGCCGCCCGGTCCGGTCGACTCCCTGGCCCAGCCGCACGATCGTCATACGGCGGTCCAGATCGACGAGTTCACCGGTCTCCGGGTCGCAGTCGGCGACGAGGAGGCGAATGGAGTTCGTACCGCAGTCGATGGCGGCGACCCGGGTCACTTGGTGTCCTCCTGCTGCTCGGGGAGGGTCACGCAGGCGCCCTTGCGCCACCACTCCGGGAGCATCGCGATCGCCTCGTCGCCCAGCGGGTTGACGCCCGGGCCGGCGGCCAGCGAGTGGCCGACCAGGACGTGCAGGCACTTCACCCGGTCCGGCATACCGCCCGCGCTCGGGAAGCCCTCCAGCACCTCGATGGCGTCACGGCGGGCGAGATAGTCCTCGTGCGCGGCCCGGTACGCCTTCGCCAGCTCCGGGTCGGTCTGCAGCCGCTCCGTCATCTCCTTCATGACGCCGTTCGCCTCCAGCGTGCCGATCGCCGAGGCGGCGCGCGGGCACGTCAGGTAGTACGTCGTCGGGAAGGGCGTGCCGTCGGGGAGGCGAGGGGCCGTCTCCACCACGTCCGGCTGTCCGCAGGGGCAGCGGTGCGCGATCGCGCGCAGTCCGCGCGGCGGCCGCCCGAGCTGCTGCTTGAAGGCCTCGACGTCGGCGTCGGTCGGCTCGGTGCGCGGGGTGGTCGGCGGGGGCGTTTCCATGCCTGTCTTTCTCTAGGTCTCACGGTCTCATCGGTCGGAGGCGTCGGACTTGTCGACGCCGTCCCAGACGTTGGAGTACCAGGGGCGGTCGGCCACCCCGAGATCGGTGCGGGACTGCTTGGCCGCGTTCGGGTCGACGACGATGAAGCCCGTCTCCCCCGGCAGCACGTAGTGCAGCCGCTGCCGGATCTGCTGCTCCGCGTACGCGTCGTCCTGCCAGCGTGCCTTGAGGTCGCGCAGCTTCTCGACCCGCTCGGCGGCCTGTGCCTTCTCCCGCTGGAGATCGGAGATCTCGGCGCGCTGGGAGACGTACTGCCTTATCGGGTACGCCAGCGCCACCACCAGGGTGCACACCACGAGGGCGAGCAGCGCGGCCCGGCCGGTGAGCCGGGAGCGGCGGGCCTGGCGTTTGGTCTGGGAGCGGTAGACCCGGGCCGCGGTCTGCTCGCCGAGCAGCTTGATCCTGGTCACGGTGGAGAAACGGTCCCGGTCCTTCACGGCCATCGGCTCTCCGCCTCCCCTTCTACGTGCGTACGTCCCCGCACACGGTACGGGACCGGTACGGGGACGTACGTACGACTGGCTAAGGCTTAGCCCCTTAAGGGTCAGCCCTTGAAGCGCGGGAAGGCGCTGCGGCCGGCGTAGACCGCGGCGTCGTCGAGGATCTCCTCGATGCGCAGCAGCTGGTTGTACTTGGCGACGCGCTCGGAGCGGGCCGGGGCGCCGGTCTTGATCTGGCCGCAGTTGGTGGCGACGGCCAGGTCGGCGATGGTGACGTCCTCGGTCTCGCCGGAGCGGTGGGACATCATGCACTTGAAGCCGCTGCGCTGGGCGAGCTCCACGGCGTCCAGGGTCTCGGTGAGCGAGCCGATCTGGTTCACCTTGACGAGGAGCGCGTTGGCGGCGCCGTCCTCGATGCCGCGGGCCAGGCGCTCCGGGTTGGTGACGAACAGGTCGTCGCCGACGATCTGGACCTTGTCGCCCAGCTTGTCGGTGAGGACCTTCCAGCCGGCCCAGTCGTCCTCGAACAGCGGGTCCTCGATGGAGACGAGCGGGTAGGCCGCCACGAGCTCCTCGTAGTACTCCGTCATCTCGGCGGCGGAGCGCTCCTTGCCCTCGAACTGGTACTTGCCGTCCTTGTAGAACTCGGAGGCGGCGACGTCGAGCGCGAGGGCGACCTGCTCGCCGGGGATGTAACCGGCTTCCTTGATCGCCTCGAGGATGAGGTCGAGGGCGGCGCGGTTGGACTCGAGGTTCGGGGCGAAGCCGCCCTCGTCGCCGAGGCCGGTGGACAGACCCTTGCTCTTCAGGACCTTCTTGAGGGTGTGGTAGACCTCGGTGCCCCAGCGCAGCGCCTCGGAGAAGGACTCCGCGCCGATCGGGGCGATCATGAACTCCTGGATGTCCACGTTGGAGTCGGCGTGCGAGCCGCCGTTCAGGATGTTCATCATCGGAACGGGCAGCAGGTGCGCGTTCGGGCCGCCCAGGTAGCGGAAGAGCGGCAGGTCGCTGGCCTCGGAGGCGGCGTGGGCGACGGCGAGGGAGACGCCGAGGATGGCGTTGGCGCCGAGCGAGCCCTTGTTGTCGGTGGCGTCCAGGTCGAACATCGCCTGGTCGATCAGGCGCTGCTCGGTGGCGTCGTAGCCGACGAGCTCCGGGCCGATCTGCTCGATGACGGCGAGGACGGCCTTCTCGACACCCTTGCCCTGGTAGCGGTTCGGGTCACCGTCGCGGAGCTCGATGGCCTCGAAGGCACCGGTGGAGGCGCCGGAGGGGACGGCGGCACGACCGGTGCTGCCGTCGTCGAGGCCGACCTCGACCTCGACGGTGGGGTTGCCTCGCGAGTCGAGGATTTCCCTGGCTACGACGACGTCGATGGACGGCACGAGCATCTCCTTCTTGGATCTGACGCTGGTTGTGCGGGGCCGCGTGGGCCTTGCGCCTAGAGCCTAACCGGCTCCGGGGTATCGGCCACTGTGTGGACCGACCTGTGGACGAAACCGAGAGTAAATTGTTTCTGAACTGAACAAAGACCGCCGTGCAAGCGCGCGCAAAAAACCCCGCCCCGGTGCGTACGGGGGAACACGCACCGGAGCGGGGAGCCCGTGGGGACGGGGGGGTGGCCCTCACGAGGCCTTCAGTATGAGGACCACGGCTGTGAGGGCGCTGTGGTTCAGCTGGGTCCTTACTTCAGGTGCAGCTGCTGGCCGGGGTAGATGAAGTCGGCATCGGTGATGATGTCCTTGTTCAGCTTGAACAGCTTCTGCCAGCCGCCCTTGACCTTGTGCTTCTCGGCGATCGAGCTGAGGGTGTCACCCTTGACGACCTTGTACTCGCCGTCGCCCTTCTTGACCTTCTTGCCGGTCGGGGTGGTGACGGTCTTCTTGGCCGCCGGGCGGTCGGTGGAGCGGGAGGCGCTCTGCTCGTCGGTGGAACGGCTGCTGGAGCCCGAGTTCGAGGAGCCGGCGGACGAGCTGGTGCCGCCGTTGTAGGCGGCGCTGGACAGGCCCGTGCCGCAGACCGGCCAGGCACCCTTGCCCTGGGAGGCGAGGACCTTCTCGGCGACGGCTATCTGCTGCGCCTTGCTGGCCTGGTTGGCCTGCGCGGCGTACTGCGTGCCGCCGTACGCGGCCCAGGTGGAGGCGGAGAACTGGAGACCGCCGTAGTAGCCGTTGCCGGTGTTGATGGACCAGTTGCCGCCGGACTCGCACTGGGCGACGGCGTCCCACTCGGAGGCGGTGGCGGCGGAGGCGTTGCCGGCCGCCATCAGCGGGGCGGCGATGGCGACACCGGTGACGCCGGCGAGCGCGGCGGCGCGGGTGGCCTTGGACGGACGACGGTGCTTGCCCTTGCCGGAAAACAGCATGGTGGATCCCCTCACCGACGCCTGCGAGGTGAGCTGTCGGGTTCGGGCCGGTTGAGTTGCCCGGTCGCGCACCCTGCGGTGCGCGGCTTCACCCCAAGCCGGTCCAGCGTGAACTGCTGGGCCCGGCGCTTACCTTGGGTCCCCCGCTCCTGCCTACGGCGCTTGACGCGACGACTGTTCCCGTACGGCCGCTGGCAGGATTCGGCGTTGCGACAGACGGGGCTCGGGTTGCCGAGCGGTGACGACGGTAGACACGCGCTCGGCGGAATTTCAAAGACGATCAGGGCTTCTGAGACTCATCCCACACTTTCACCAAAGTGGACATTCGGTGCGAAGCGTGACGTGAACTGCCGCTGTTTTTCAGGCCTTTTCGGCCCTATTCAGCCCCTGTGTCGAGCGTCTGACCGGCGGAGATGTTGCTCGGGTCGGCGCCGATGCGGTCCTTGTTCTCGGCGTAGAGGGCGCGCCATCCACCGTCGAGACCAAGGGAGTCGGCGATGGAGGCGAGGGAGTCGCCTTCCTGGACGGTGTAGGTGCGAGCGGCGTGACGGCCACCGGAGGGAGCCGCGGAGGGCGTCGCGCTCTTCGTCGTGACCTCCTCGACACTGTCGCCGCGGTGCTTGCCGGAGCCGAGGGCACCGACGTCGACGAGGGCCGAAGAACCGCCCTCCTGCCACGACTTGTCCGCTTCATCCTCTTCTGCGCTCACCACGGGCGAACCGTCGGAAGGCTGCGCGCTCTCCTTGACCGAGGCTTCTGGCCCCTTGGGGGCGGATTTGCCCGACTTGGATGCGCTTTCGTCACCGTTGGACGGAGTGGCCGACGGCGAGGGCGTCGCGGCCGAACCGTCCAGCGCGTCGAGCAGGCCGGGAGAGTCCTCGGTCTCCGACGAGTCGGCGGAACCGGACGAGTTGGACGAGCCGGATGATTCCGACGATCCGGACGCCGACGGCGAGGGCGTTCCGCTCCCCACGCCGGTGTCGACGCCGGCCGAGCTCGAGTCCTTGCTGAGTCCGGAGAGCAGACCGCAGGTCGGCCAGGCGGCGATGCCCTGGTCCGCGAGGAGCTTCTCGGCCACGGCTATCTGCTGGTTGCGACTCGCCAGGTCGGCGGTCTTGGCGTACTCGAGACCGCCGTACTTCTCCCAGTTCTCCTGGGACATCTGGAGGCCGCCGTAGTAGCCGTTGCCGTCGTTGGCGCTCCAGGAGCCACCGCTCTCGCACTCCGCCACCCGGTCCCAGGTGGTGCCGGTCGCGGCACTCGCCCCGCTCGCCGCGAGCAGGGGGATCGCGATGGCGGATCCTGTCACGCCGGCCGCCACGAGCAGGGCCGGAGCCTGACGGGGGCGACGGTGACGACCGTTCCCGGAGAGCATGGAGGGACCTTTCCCGAGACAGCAGAGCCCGCGCGGCAAGTGGTTCAGGCCACCGCGCTGGTCCGTGAACGTATAGGGGTTCGATCACTTGTCACAAGTTAATGCCGCGTAGATCACGTGAAGATCACAGAGTTGAGAGCGCGTCATGTTTAACCGGCCCTCCTACGGGGTTCAGTGGACTCGTCGGTCGATTACCGGACGGGTGTGAACTCCACGGGCAAAGTACGCAGTCCACGCATGATGAGCCCGCCACGCCAGCGCAAATCGGCTGAATCCACCGCGAGTTGCAGATCGGGGAGACGGGTCAGAAGCGTGGCGAGCGCGGTCTGGCCCTCCAGCCGGGCGAGCGGGGCGCCGAGGCAGTAGTGGATGCTGTGTCCGTAACCGAGGTGCTGATTGTCACGGCGGGACAGATCGAGCACATCGGGGTCGGCGAACCGCTCCGGATCCCGGTCCGCCGCGGCGAGCACCACGAGCACGGGGTCGCCGGCCGCGATGTCCTGACCGCCGATGCGCAGGGGCCCGGTGGCGAACCGCCAGGTGGCGAGCTCGACCGGCCCGTCGTAGCGCAGCAGTTCCTCCACCCCCGTCTCCAGGAGGTCGCTTCGGCCGTCGGCGAGGGACCGCTGGAGCCGCTCGCGCTGCTCGGGGTGGGTGAGCAGGGCGTAGGTGCCGTTGCCGATGAGGTTGACGGTGGTCTCGAAGCCGGCGAACAGCAGGATGAAGGCCATCGCCGCGGCCTCGTTCTCGGTGAGGTGCTCGCCGTGGTCGGAGGCCCGGATGAGCCCCGAGATGAGGTCCTCACCGGGGGTGGGCTCGGCGGGCAGCGCTTCCCGCTTGCGGTGGATGAGCTCGGCGAGATACCCGCGCATCTTCTTCACGGACCGCGCGACCCCGCCCCGCGGCCCTCCCCCGTGACGGATCATCATGCCCGCCCAGTCCCGGAAGTCGTCCTGGTCCTCACGGGGGACGCCGAGGAGGTCGCAGATCGCGTAGATGGGGAGCGGGAAGGCGAAGTCGTGGATGAGGTCGGCGGAGCCGGTCGCCGCGAACCGGTCGATGAGATGGTCCGTCAACTCCTGCACCCGGGGCGCGAACTCGGCGACCCTCCTCGGCGTGAACGCCTTGCTGACGAGCCGTCGGAGCCTGGTGTGGTCCGGCGGGTCGATGTTCAGCAGATGCGTCATCAGCTCCGCCTTGCGCTCGCCGGGGATACCGGTCTTCCCCTTGGCGTGCTCCGGCTCGTCATGATGCGCCGGGTTCTTGCTGAGCCGCTGATCGGCGAGCGCCTGCTTGGCGTCGCCGTACCGGGTGACCAGCCAGGCCTCCACACCGCTGGGCAACCGGGTCCGGTGCACGGGGGCGTGCTCCCGGAGCCAGGCGTAGGCGGGGTAGGGGTCGGTGGCGAACTCCCAGGTGAAGAGGTCAGGGGTGGGAGTGGGGGTGGGGGTGGCGGTGGGCTGGTCGGTCACTCCTTGACCGTAGCCGGGTTTTCGGGGGGTCTGCTCCGGTCTCCTTCTCCTACGGCTCCATGACCGTGCCGTCGCTTCCAACCGCCCGCCCGGCATCCCCGGGGGCGTCGCTCAGGTCTGCTTCCCCGTCTCCGACTTCGTGTCCGTCTCCGTCCGGCGGATCGCGTCCCGGTAGGCGCGGGCGGCTGCTCGCAGGGCTGCCTCCGGGTCTGTTCCGTCGGCCTCCGCGCGGGCGGCCAGGGCGAGGAGTTCGTAGCCGATGCCCTCGCCCGCGGGCAGGGGGACCTCCAGTCCCGCCGTCCGCACGCGTGACGCCAGCTTCGCCGCGAGGGCCAGGCCGGGCTGGCCGAGGGGGACGCCTTCGGTCACCGAGGTGCGCTGCTTCTCTATCGCCTTGGTGCGCAGCCAGTGCGCCTTGACCTCCTCGGGGGTGGTGGCCGTCTCGTCGCCGAAGACATGCGGGTGGCGGTGGATGAGCTTGGCGACGATCCCGCCGGCCACGTCGTCGATGGAGAAGGGGGTGTCCGGGTCGTCCTCCGCGATACGGGAGTGGAAGATCACCTGGAGCAGGACGTCACCGAGTTCCTCGCGCAGTTCGTCGCGGTCGCCCTCCTCGATCGCCTCGACGAGTTCGTACGCCTCCTCGATCCCGTACTTCGCCAGGCCCTTGTGGGTCTGCTGGGAGGACCACGGGCACTCCGCGCGGATCCGGTCCATGACCTGCACGAGGTCGAGGAGCCGGGCGCCGGGCAGGTCGTACGAGGCGGGGAGCAGCTCCAGCTCGGGCATCTGCACACGTCCGGAACCGGCCAGCCGGGCCAGGCCGTCCGTGAGGGCCGGCTCGCCCTCTCCGGTGGCCACGACGACCACCGTGTTCCCGCCCGCGCACACGCCCACCAGCTCCTCGGCCGTCGGCGCCGCCTCGTCCACGCGTATCCCCGCCTCCCGCAGATACGGCAGCTGGGGATGCGCCCCGTCCGCGCAGAGAACACGGTCGGCCGCGTGCAGCGCCTGCCAGGCGGGCCAGGAGAGCAGGCCGGGGGCGACGCGGTGGCTGGTGGTGAGCAGGACGATACGGCCGGGGACGGAGGCCGTGTCGGGGGCGGGCGCCCTGTCGGCGGCGGGCGCCGTATTGAGGGCCTGGTCGTGCTGGTCGTCCTGGTCGGGGGCGGGCTCGAAGCCGGTTGCGTTCACGATTCGAAGCTAACGCACACCGCCGACGGGGAGATCGGGTTGTCCACAGGGCGGGGGTGACGATGCGATCGTATGATCTTCGTCCGGGCGCTTCACCCCGCGGTGATGCGCCCTGCCTCCCCTACGCCGTCTGCTCGCTGCCCGCCCCGGTGACCTCCCGCACCCACGGCGTCTTCGCGTCCGCCCGGGCGCTCTTCTGGGCGTCCCACGTGCCGTAGCGCGGGTTGAGGTCGACGTCGAGTTCCTTGGAGGCCTTGGTCAGGGCGCCCCAGAAGGCGGGATCGCTGGTGTCGGTGCCGAGCTTCGCCGCGAGCTTCTGGGCCTCCAGCTGGAGGCGGAGGCTCTCGTCGAGGCGTTCGGGCGCGATGCCGTACTGCTGGAGCCACGCCGTCTCCAGGCCCTTCGACCCACCGGCCTGCTCCTCCAGACCGGCGCGCAGTTGCTGGACCTCCTTGCGGGTCACGCTCACGTGCGCGTCCTCGGCGGCCCGGTGCAGCACCCGGTCGAGGACCATGCCGTGCAGGACGTCGCGGGCGAGGGTGCCGGTCTTGGCGATGGCCTGCGCGTACTGCGTCTCGTCCGTGACGGCCGCCCGCTGGGCGTCGCGCACCTCGGTGACCCGGTTCTCCAGCTGCGCGACGGTGATCCGCTGGCCGCCGACGACGGCCGCCGCGCCGGGATGCGCGTCGTTTCCGCAGGCGGTGAGGAGGGGTGCCGCGCAGGCGAGGGCGGCGGAGAGGACTAGCGCGGTGCGACGACGGCGGTGCAAGGAAGCCTCCCGAGGAGATTGTGCGACGGTGCACAAGGTCTTGCGGTGATCGATGGTAGGCAGGTGACCGGCTCTGGCCAACCCATTCGACCAACGATTCACCAGGACTTCGGGCACCGCCGCGCCGCCCGCACCGCGCCACGGCCGTCACGCACGCGTGGGCAGCCCTCGGCCAGGCTCGTGTGCGCCCGCCTCATCCGCGCACGCGTGGCCGCCCTCAGCCGGTGATCGCCACCGGCCCGTCCCAGGCGTCCCGGTCCACGGTGATCGTGTAGCCGTTCCGCGTCTCCTTGCTGTTGACCAGGTACTGGTGACCGCGGCTGTGGTCGGTGTACTGGGTCTTGCCGAACGGCCAGTCCGTCGTCGTGGTGTTCTGCTTGTTCCACAGCGCGTACCAGAGGTTGCCCGGCAGGTCGGTCCTGTCGGTGGCGTTGGCGATCGCCTTGGCGCTGGAGCTGGTGAAGCCGTAGAAGCCCGCGCGGTACGTCTTGGCGCGCAGCGTCTTGTCGAACGCGCGCACATAGGTGAGCACCGCGTCGTTGCACGCCTTGTTGGTGATGTCGTAAGCCTCCATGTCCAGGAAGATCGGGCTGCCGACCTTCATGCCGAGTGCGGAGGCCTTGGCGACCGCGTCGGCGCCGTCCTTGGCGCCCAGGGAGGCTGCGGTGGAGGCGGTGAGCTTCTCCGGGCTGGAGCCCGTCTGGCAGGACGGCTGGGCGCCGACATAGAGGGGGATGAGCTTCCAGCCGACCGCGCTGACCGACTTGACCCAGGAGGCGGTGAGGTTGGGCTGGGCGCAGCCGCGGTTCTTGCCGCCGATGTAGACGGCCGCGGCGCCGTACAGGCCACCGTGCCAGGCCTTCATCGCGGAGAGGGAGGGGGCGGCGCAGGTGTCGAAGGCGCGTCCGGTGTACGTCTTCTGGGCGGGCCAGGTGGTGGCGGCCATCGAGGTCTGCGCGGCGAGGCCCGCGCCGGCGAGCACGACCGCCCCGGCGATGCCCCAGCTGACGTATCTGCGCTTCTTCGACTGCCGATGGCCTGACGTGCCGGACCGGCTGGACCTTGACGACCTTGACGACCTGGACGACATGGACGACCCCACCCCTGGTTGTGCTGTGCGTGGCTTGCATGGCTGAAACGACGCGCAAAGCTATCCGGCGTCGGGCATGCCTTTCGGAAACACAAGCCCCTCGAGACCACAAGATTCTCTCAGGGCACGGCAAAGACCGGCGCCCCGGCTAGCCGCGCACCTGGCCCAGCCACTGGAGCGTCCGGCGGACCTCGGCGGCGAGCGGGTGGCCGGGTCCCTGGAGCCGTTCCACGTCGTGCAGCAGCCGCGCGAGGGTGTCGTGGGCGGCCGGCCGGTCGCCGAGGGCGAGCAGGAGGTGGCCGATGCGGCGGCGGACGTCGTGGGCGAGTTCGGGGCCGCCGGCCACGTACTGGTTCTCGTAGTACGGCAGCAAAGCGCGGTATTCGGCCAGTGCGGCCGCCGGTTCGCCGAGTTGTTCCAGGCACTGGGCGGCGTCGTAGCGGAAGCGCAGGGACTGCGGGTCGGCGTGGCCGGCCTCGGCGGCGCGTTCGTCGGCGAGGCGGCGCAGTTCGGGCAGCGCGCGCCGGTACTGGCCGTCGTCCATGAGGGTCGCGGCGTACTGCTTGCGCAGGGTGCGGACGACCGGGGAGTTGGCGCCGTGCTGTTCGGCGGCCGTGGGCAGGATCGCGCCGAGGATGTCGACGGCCTGGGTGATGCGCCCCTCGCCGAGGAGCCGCTTGACCTCGTCGACCGCGCGCGCGACGTCCGGTTTCTCGGCCTTCTCCGGGACGGGCGTGACGGGGGCGGGCTGGGGCGCGGGCGTGCGCGCGCGGTCCGGCCAGGGGGCGTGCGGCCGCAGGAAGGGGCGTGTGGGGTCGAGGGGCGCTCCGGTGGGCATCCCGCGCGCGGGCAGCAACAACGCCAGGTCCTCGTACACGTCCTGCGCGGAGGCCGGGCGGTGCTGCGGGTCCTTGGCGAGCAGCCGCAGGACCAGCGCCTCCAGTGCCTCGGGGACTTCGGGGCGGGTGCGGCGCACGGGCAGCGGCGGCTCGTACAGGTGCCGGTGCAGCACGCCGAGGGCCGTGGAACCCGCGAACGGGACGTCTCCGCTGAGGAGTTCGTGCAGCAGCACACCGAGCGCGTACAGGTCGGTGTACGGGCCGACCGAGCCGCCCATGGCCTGCTCGGGGGCCATGTAGGCGGGCGAGCCGATCGGCGAACCGGTGTGCGTGAGGCGGGTGGTGTCGGTGTCCATGACCGAGGCCACGCCCAGGTCGAGGACGGTGACCGTGCCGTCCTGCTTCACCATCACATTGCGTGGCTTGAGGTCGCGGTGGACGATCGGCACGGCGTGCACGGCACTCAGTACGGCGCACAGTTGCGCGGCGACCGCGACCGCCCACTGCCAGGGGTACGGGTCGTGCTCGGCCAGATGGTCGGAGAGGTCCGCGCCGTCGACGTACTGCATGACGAGGAACAGCTCCTCGCCCTCGCTGCCCGCGTCGTGCACGGTGACGAGCCCGGGGTGGTCGACCTGCGCGGTCACCCGGCACTCCCGCACGAACCGGCGGCGCAGCTCGTCCGCCTCCTGCCCGGCCACCTTGTCGGGGCGCAGCAGCTTCACCGCCACGCGCCGGTCGAGCCGCTGGTCGTAGGCCGTCCAGACCTGGCCCATGCCGCCCTGTCCGATGAGCGTGGACAGTTCATAGCGGCCTGCGACGACACGCCCTGTCGCCACGGTCACCTGCCGCCGTCGTGGTTGCCGCTTCCGGTACCGCCGTCGCCGTGGCCGCCGTCGTGCTTGCGCAGGTAGTCGCTGAGCTCGTCGAGTTCGGCGCGCACCTGGTCGATGCGGGCGGGCGCGGGGCGCTGCGGCGGGGGCGGCACGACACCGGAACCCGGGCCCGGGCCGGGGCCGGAGACCGGAGGCACGGGCGGCTGGGGGCGGGGCTGCGGCGGGGGCAGGACGGTCGAGGTGTACGGCGGTGTCGGCGCCGGCGTCGGGTGCGGCTGCGGGTGCGGGTAGCCGTAGCCGGTGTGGACGGTGGGGCCCTGGGGCGGCAGGTAGCCGGTGAACCGCCTCTGCTGGTGCACCCGGATGTCCATGACCAGGAAGTACACGCTGCTGAAGAGGCCGAGCAGCAGGACCAGGGACATCGCGACGTCGGTCCTGCGGTCGCTCTCCGGGAGCGAGCCGACCACCGCGAAGCACGCGATGGACAGCGGCAGGCTCGCCCAGGCCAGCACCCAGTCGACCACCCGGCCGCGCAGGAACGCGATCCGGAACAGGGGTGCGCAGGCGAGCAGGCCGCACGAGAGGAAACCGACGGCGGCGAGCACCACGCGCAGGGTGATGACCGTGCCCGAGTCGCGAGCGGGCGGCGCCGCGCCGTGGCCGTACATGAACGCTCCTGAACCGGGATTCGATGTGGGGTTCGAGCGTATAGGCCGATACCGACAACAGGTCACGGGTTGTACCGAACCGTTGTCGTCCTGATCAGTCGGGCGGTGAGTCCGGGGCGGTCAGTCGGGTCGCTCAGCCGGGGCGCTCAGCCGGCCGGATCGACCGGTCGGGTCAACCGGGCGCGACCGTCCCGTCCGTGAGGCCGTCGTACATCCCGCGCACGAGTTGCTCCCCGAGCCGGCCCGCGTGGCGCAGGGCCCGCTCGAACTCGTCGAGCGCGCGGAAGCGTTCGCCGTAACGCCGTTGCTCGTCGAGCGGCAGCCTGGGCAGTTGGAGCCGGCGCACGTCCAGGCGGGTCGCGGTGGAGGCGTAGCTGCTGGCCTGGCGGTTGTTGGCGGTGCCGCGCAGGAAGCCGGCGAGGAACCAGGGGTCGAGCGCGGCGGGATCGGGGCGCAGGAGCACGAGGTTGCGCCCCAGCGCGGCGCCCCCGGTCGCCTCGTCGATCACCCGCGCCACCGAGCCCCCGCCGAGCACCGGTACGACGACATCGCCGGGTTCGGTCAGCACGGCCTCCTCGTCGCTCTCTGGCAGCGTCCCCGAGGGGGCCGCCCCGGAGAGGACGTCATGGTCGGTGAGGACGGGCACACGCGCGTGGCCGCCGCTTCCGCCCGTGTGCAGCAGCAGGGCGCCCCCGCGCGCGAGTTCGCCGATGGTGGTGAGCGGCCACCGCGCGGGGCGCGCGCTGTCGGCGGGCGGCGGGGTGAGGTCGGCGGTCAGGCGCAAAGTCTCGCCCAGGCGCTCGCGAACGGCCGTGAGCTGTTCGGCTCCGTCGGCCGCGGTGGGCGGCGGCAAGTGCCGGGCGGGGGCGAGGTCCACGTCGTCGTCGAGGAGGTCGATGACGGGCAGCGCGCGGGCCAGACCGGGCCGTTCGGCGAACTTGCCGGCCCGGCCGAAGGCCTGCCAGGCGTCGAGCACGGCCTCGCGCACGGCCCGCCAGTCCGGCCCGCCGCGTCCCTCGCCCGCGTACCGCCCGACGTCGACGAGCAGCACCTCCGGCTGCGCGGGCGCCTTCTCCGGGCGGCGCAGCACCCACAGGTGCAGCGGGATGTTGTACGGCGGCGCCGCCCCGACCGGCAGGGCGATCACGGCGCGCAGGGCACCGCGGCGCAGCAGGTCGGCGCGGATCCGGCGGCCCGAGCGGCGGGAGGCGGCGGCGGGAGGCATGAGCAGGACGCCGGCGCCGCCGTCCTTGAGGCGGGCGAGCGCGTGCTGGACCCAGGCGAGCTCGGACTCGTTGCGGGCCGGGAAGCCGTACTCCCAGCGGGGGTCGTAGGCGAGTTCGTCGTGGCCCCAGTTGCGCTCGTTGAACGGCGGGTGGCACAGCACGGCGTCGGCGTGCAGCTGGGGATAGGCGTCGGCGCGCAGGGTGTCACCGGTGGCGCCGCGCACGGTGGACCAGGTGTGCAGCGCGAGCCGGAGCGTGGTGAGCGCGGCGAGTTCGGGGGCGCTGTCCTGGGCGTAGAGCCGCTGTTCGGGACGGGTGGCGGCGGCCTTCAGGAGGGCGCCGGTGCCGCAGGCCGGGTCGAGGACGGTGCGGACGGGACCCACCAGGTCGGCCATGAGACCGGCCAGGTCGGCCGGGGTGAGCGTGTACTGGCGCGGGTTGGCGTCCAGGTGCCGTCCCAGCAGGAACTCGAAGGTCTGACGGGCGCCCAGCTCGGCGGCGAGCTCGGCGACCCCGCGCAGGAGGGGGACGGAGGGGAGGAGTTCGGCGGCGGTGGGGGCGTGCAGTACCGCTCCGGTGTGCACGGGGGGTGGGGTGTTCACGGCAGGTCGGGTGTTCACAGCGGAGGGGCTGGCGGCGCCCGGTGATCTGTGATCGGTGCCGGATGTGTTCACAGCGGTCGAGGTGTTCACGGTCCCCCAGGCGCCCACGGGCCCCGAGGTGTCCGCGGCCCCCGAGACGTCTGCGGCCCCCGACACGTCCACGGCCGCCGGTTCCCTCCCGAAGCGCGGTGTCAGTACGTCCCGCAGCGCTCCCGGGAGCATCGACGCGAGGCGTTCGTCGGAACCGGCGCTCACGTCCAGCCAGACCGGCGGCCGGTCGTGGATCAGCAGCAGGACGCAGCCCGCGTGGGTGAGGGCGGTGACCGGCCCCTCGGGGTGCCCGGAGAGCTGCTGCCAGACGCGCTCCCGCAGCGGCACCTCGGCGAGTTTCCCCTGCTTGCGCAACCAGGACTCGACCTCGGCGAGGGCGAAGGAGGGGCTGGTCTCGGTGCCGCCGACGGGTCTCGGGAAGTCGGCGTGGCGGCGCCGCCAGTTGCTGACGGCCGCACGGCCCACCCCGGCCAGCCGTGCGATGCCGGCGGCGGTCACCTCAGTCGCGTTGTCCTGCACCCGCCCGCTCCCCTCGTCGGCCGCGCCACCCCTGCGGCCCGCCTGTGACGCCGAGCATACCGACGTGCGCAAGATCTACCGCTTCACGGCCGTGTACGTCACCACTTTCGTGAACCGTGTTGACTCGGTTCACAGGCTCTGGTCTTATTGACCCAGCGAACGAGCGGCCGCCGGATGGGCGGCGGTCGCCGCGTCGGAGGGGGACACAGTCATGGGCATGAAGGGCAAGGTCGCGCTGAGCGCCGTCGTGGGGATCGTCGTCATCGGGGGCGTCTCCGCATGCGCCGGGGTCGACGAAGACGGCTCCTCCGGCGGCAGCGGCAAGCGATCTTCGGCGTTGTCGGGGCGCGAGACCGGGACCAAGAAGAGCGACAAGGGCAGCGACAAGGCCGAGGCCGAGAAGAAGGCCGCGTTCTCGGGGGACGGCGACTTCCAGGTCGGTTCGGACGTCAAGCCCGGCACCTATCGCACCACCGGCAACGACGACGGCATGTGCTACTGGGAGCGGGCCAAGGACGCCTCGGGCGAGATGGACTCGCTGCTGGCCAACGACAATGTCACCGGCACGAGTTACGTCACCGTCAAGGCCGGCGACAAGCTCTTCAAGTCGAGTGACTGCAACGACTGGGAAGCCGTCGACGCGAAGGCCAAGGGGTCCCCCGCCACCGAGATGTCCGGCGACGGCGGCATGTTCAGAGTCGGCGCCGACATCGCCCCCGGCACCTACAAGTCCACCGGCAACACCGACGACTCCTGCTACTGGGAGCGCACCAAGGACGCCGAGCACGGCATCGACTCGATCCTCGCGAACGACAACGCCAACGGCACGGCCGTGGTGAGGATCAGCGCCTCGGACGGCTACTTCAAGACGGCGGGCTGCAAGGACTGGAAGAAGACCGGCTGAAGCGCCCGGCCCTCTTCGGTCGGGCCCGGCCCGCACCCACCGCCGGGGCGTGCCACCCGCACAGCGCGCGCCCCGCACCTCGTCACCGCACGTCACCTCACTGCATTTCACCGCATCACCACCAAGGAATCGCCATGCGCCGTACCGCACTTGCCGCTCTCTGCATCGCCGCCGCGGCCACCGCAGGACTCACCGGATGCCAGCCCGGCCAGGACACGTCGGACAGCGGCACGGGCGTCTCCAGCACGTCCGCCGCACCCGCCAAGTCGGCCGCGAAGAAGGAGCCGTTCGCCGGGCTGACCGGCGGCGAGATAGCCGAGCAGGCCACGAAGGCCACGACCGGCGCCTCCTCGCTGCGGATGAAGGGCGACATCCCCGACGACGAGAGCGGCGGCACCATCAGCCTCGACGTGGCCCTGAACAAGAAGGGCGAGTGCGCCGGCACCATCGGCATGGGCGGCAAGGGCCGGACCGAGCTGATCAAGACCGGCGACCTCGTGTACATGAAGTTCGACGAGGCGTTCCTGCGCGAGCAGAGCGACGGCGAGTCGAAGTCGGACACCGACGCGGCCGTGGCCATGCTGGCCGGCAAGTGGACCAAGACGAAGGCGACGGGCGCGGACGCCAAGGAGTTCGGGGACTTCTGCGACCTGACCAAGGTGCTCGAGGGCGCCGAGGACACCGGCTCCGACGCCACCCGCGGAAAGACGACCACCGTCGACGGGACGCCGGCGATCGTCCTGCACGAGAAGGACGGCAAGGACCGCTACACCCTGTACGTCGCCACCGAGGGCAAGCCGTATCTGCTGCGCGTCGACAGCACGGCCGGGGCGGACCAGGGGTCGGTCACCTTCAGCGACTTCGACGAGCCGGTCCCGGCGCAGAAGCCCGCCGGCGAGATCCTGGACCTCGACGCCCTGGGCGGCTGAGCCGAGGAACCCGACACATCACGCGGGGACGCACGGGTCCGGCAACTCCCCACCAGGATGCGGCACGCTCACAGGGCGTGCCGCATCCACACGTTGGGCTCCACATACACCGCGTACCCGCGCTCCGGCTCACACCGCACCGGCACCAGTGCCCCCGGCACCTCGATATCGCCCTGGGTGTCGAAAGGCAGGCCGGTCCAGCCACGCCACTGCTCCAGCGAGCCGGCCACCGTCATGGAGGCGGGCGCCACCGCGTGGACGGCGGCACCGGCCCGGGCGTGGACGCGGAGCCAGGGGTCGTACGGCAGCCCGTCGGGCCGGACGCGATAGGCGTACTCCTCGATGGGCGTGTGCGGTTCCAGGTGCTTGGCGCTGGGCCGGACCGGGGCGACGACCTCGCTGAAGCCGTGCGCGCGGGCGTTGTCACGCATCGCCGAGAGCATCCGGGCGGACAGGCCCCGGCCCTGGGCACGCGGATCGACGACGACCGAGATGGCGCTGACCGTGTCGGGCCGCACGCCCCGGCGCAGGTCTCCGAACGCCCACACCAGCGTCTCGTCCCAGCCCCGGGCGGGCAGTTCGCCGCGTTCCGCGGTGTGCAGGGCGAAGGGCACGCTGTGGGCGTGCGCCACGACCTCACCCCGCTCGTCCTCGGCGAACAGCACGTACTCGGGGAGTTCGGCGGAGATCCGCCCGTAGTGGGCGTTGCCCACGGGATCCTGCGTCACGAACTCCGGCCAGCTGTTGGCCATGCCGAGGACGCGCTCCCGCATCTCGGGACGCTCGGCAAGACTCGACACCTTCAGCTCCATGCGATCACCGTAGGCCGCGGCCCCTCGCACCGGAAAGCGTGTTTTCCCGACCGCGACGGCCCGTCAGTCCGCGTGGAACCTCGGCGGTGCCTCGGTCGGGTTGCCGCCGGTCGGCAGCTTCTGGCCGGGGCAGCCCGAGAGGACCTTCTCCATCGCGGACTTCTCGGCGGCCGTGACCCATAGCTGGTACTTCTTCTTCACCGCGACCTGGGCGGCCACATAAGTGCACCGGTACCCCTTGTTGGGCGGCAACCACGTCGCCGTGTCGCCGTCCCCCTTGGAACGGTTGGTGCTCGCGTCGACGGCGAGGAGGTTGAGCGGGTCGTTGGCCAGAGCTATGCGCTTGCCGGCGTCCCAGTACTTGGCGCCCTTCTGCCAGGCGTCGGAGAGCGCGACCACATGATCGATGTCGACCTGGCTGCGGCCCCGCCGGTAGGTCACCTCCTTGCCGGAGTACGGGTCCGACTCCAGCACGCCGTAGGAGACCTTGCAGTCCCCGCCGGTGAACTTCACGTCCTCCAGGTCGCGCTTGAGTATGTCGTCGCGGGTGTCGCAGTCGTTCGAGTCCGTGTCGGCCCACGCGGTGCCGAACCTGTCGCGGTCGTAACCCGTCTTGGGCGCACGGCCCTTGACGGTGAGCGACTCGGCGGCGGTGAGGGCCGCGCCCGAGCCCCCGGTCTCCTCCGGTCCTCCGGACCCCGTGGTCGTCTCCGCCTTGCACCCGGCCACGGCGAACACCAGCACGACGGCGGCCGCGGCCCCGCCCCTCAGACGCATCACGTGCGCCCCTCCCCTTGCAAACCCGGTCCGCCCCCGCAGGGTGCGCTTTCCCTGGTACGTCGTCGCGCACACCGTAGCGAGCGGGCGCACCGCGGCATTCAGGAGGTCCGGACCGTACGCCCTTCGAGTGGGCATCACGGATATAACGGCCGTATCGTCATGTCTGAGTCACCTCCGGAAGGAGCTCTGGATGGGCATCTTCGACAGGTTCAAGAGCAACCGCCAGGCGCAGGACAAGGCCAAGGGCATGTCCGACATGGCGGAACGGAAGGTCAACGACCGGACCGGCAACAAGTACGAGAGCCAGGTCGACGACGCACAGCAGAAGATCGAGGGGTCGCTCGGCATGGACCGCGACAGGCCGGACCAGCCGTAGGCCGGAACTGCCGTAGGCCGGAACAGCCGTAGGCCGGACCAGCCGTAAGCCTGGAGGCCGTCCGCGGAGCCTGTCTGCCGCGGGCGGCTTCGGCGCACCCGACGGATCAAGCCGGGGCAGGCCGACCGGTCAGCTCGGCCGGTCAGCTCGGCCAATCAGCTCGGCCACGGCAGCACCCTCAGCTGCGGCCACTCCTCCTTCCAGCGGGCGGCCTTGGCCTCGTAGACCTCTCTCGGCGCGAGGACCGGGTTGGGCCGGAGCACGAGGTTGAACACGTCCGACAGCCCGTGCGGGGCGTAGACGCGCCACTGACCGCCGGGCTCCAGTCGCACGCCCAGACAGCAGGTCGTCGCGGCGAAGCGGTCGATGGCGGACTCGGTGGAGTCGTAGGGCGGGCAGGGCACCCCGAACTTCTGCTCGTACCAGAGGTGCACCCGGGCCTCGTTGCGGATCTCGACCTCGGCCGGCAGGCCCTCGAACACCTCCCGCCCTGCCTTGATCACGGCGTCCTCGGCCTCCCAGGAGAGATCGGTGTCGTCGAAGTAGAAGACGTCGTAGTCCTTGATGCCCTGGGTCGGGGGCCTGTCGGTGACCACGTTCCACACGGTCTGGAAGAGGCAGCCCGCCGTCACGTACCAGCCCGGCAGGTCAAGCTCCGCCGTCCTCGCCATCACCTCGGTCAGGATCTCGTTGCGCCCGAGGGCGGCGCGGAAGCCGTCCAGTTGTTCCTCAAGAGGAAGTCGTCCGAACATCCGCCCTGCCTATCACGGTCAGACCCTGCCTATGCCCAGCGTCGTCTCCGACGGGAGCAGCCCGGACGACAGCACCGCGACCCAGAAGTCACCGAGCAGGTCCGCGAGCCGTTCGGTGTCGGCCGCGCCCAGCAACTGCCAGGGTTTGGCCGCCAGTTGGTCGGTCAGGTGTTCCACGTGGTGCCGGAGGTCGCGGCCGGCGTCCGTGGCCTCGCCGTGCTCGTCGACCAGACCACGGGCCGTCAGACGCTCCCGGGCGGACCGCCATTCCCCGGCACTCCAGCCCCGGCTCTCGAAGCGCTCGACGGACGCGGCGCCGATCGCGGCGAAGGAGACGAGCGACTCGACGGGGTCGAGGCCCGCCACGAGCAGGGCCGCTATGTGGCCGTCACCGCGGTGCTCGCGCAGGATCGTGGCCGCCTGCCACAGCTGGAGGTGAGGGGCCTCGGGCCACTCCAGCCCGGCGTTGGCCGCGGCGAGCGGGCGGCCCGCGGTGTCCACCGACTCGGCGGCGCGCCGGGCGAGTTCGGCGGCCGCCGCCAGCTCTGGGCCGCCGACGCGGTCACCGAACAGGGCACGATAGGCCCGGTCGATCCCCCGCATCCTCGCCGCCGACACCGCGGCGGGGTCGGCGACCGCCCAGGCGGAGTCCATGTGCTCGGCAACCATGCGCGGGCTGAAGCTGTAGAAGGCGGAGGCCACCTGCCCGGCGCCCACCGGCCCCAACGGCGCGGCACGCAGGGGGAAGTAGCTCGGCCAGCGCTCCTTCGTGTCGTAACCGAGCGCCGCGACCTCCTCGAAGACCTCGGGCGCGTAGTAGACCACCGCGTGCAGGGGCTCCAGCAGGTGCCAGAGCCGGCGCACCTGACCTGGCTCCACCGCCCCGCCGGCTGCCTGAGCCGCTCCAGCGGAGCCCTCCACCTCGGTCCTGCCGTCACTCTTCGACATGACAAACCTCCCCGTCGCCACCGGAGCCCTCGAACCGAGCCCACAACTTGACACTGACTAGATTGACCCATCCACCCCGAACTTGTCAATGCCAAGATTGGGCGTAGGGTACTGACCATGGCACCAGCGGAATCCAAGAAGCCGAATCGCCCCTACCACCACGGCGACCTCCGGCACGCGATCCTCACCGCGGCGCTCGACGTCCTCGCCGCCGACGGACCCGCCGGGCTGAGCCTGCGCGACCTCGCCCGCCGCGCCGGCGTCTCGCACGCGGCCCCGGCCCACCACTTCAAGGACCGCACCGGGCTCCTGACCGCGATCGCCGCCGAGGGCTTCGCGCTGCTGGCGGCAGGCCTCAAGGAAGCCGCGGACCTCAAGGACGCGGGCGTCCGCTACGTCCGCTTCGCCCGCGAACACCCGGCCCACTTCCAGGTGATGTTCGCGCCCGAACTCCTGCGCGCCGACGACCTCGAACTCACCACGGCCCGTGCCCTGGCCACCGACGCCCTGCGCACCTCGGTCTCCGGCGTCCGCGCCGAGGACTTCGGCATCGACAGCCGGCTCGCGGGAGTCGCCGCCTGGTCCCTCGCCCACGGTTTCGCGACGCTGCTGCTCAGCCACAACCTGGACGGGCCGGTCGGCGACAGGGACCCGGAGGAGGTGTTCCGCACCCTGGCGACCACACTCTTCCGCACGCCCTGACCCCACGGCCGGCCCGAGCGGCAGGTCCCAGGCCCCGCCGGCAACAGCACCCGCGCATACCGGCAGATCCCAGGCCGGCCGGCAACAGCACCCGCGCCCACCGGCAGGCCCCAGGCCCCACCGGCGACAGCACCCGCGCTTACGACCCCAGGATCGACGTCAGGAACTCCCCCACCCAGCCCAGCAGTTCCCGTCCGACCAGCGGCTTGCCGCCCACCTTCGCCGTCTTCGGGCGCGGCACCAGCACCTGGTGCACGGCCGGCTTGATGACGGTGCCCGGGTACAGCCGCTTGAGGCGCAGTTCCTGCGACTCGCGCAACTCGACCGGCGCGAAGCGGATGTTGGTGCCCTGGAGGACGATCTCACCGACGCCACACGCGCGTGCCAGCATCCGCAGCCCCGCCACCAGCAGCAGGTTCTCCACCGGCTCGGGCAACTTGCCGTAGCGGTCGACGAGTTCCTCGCGTACGGCCCTGATGTCCTCCTCGGTGTTGACCGAGGCGATCGCGCGGTAGGCCTGGAGACGCAGTCGCTCGCCCGGCGCGTAGTCGTGCGGGACGTGCGCGTCGACCGGGAGCTCGATCTTGACCTCCAGCGGCGGCTCCTCCTCGACCCCGCCCTCCAGGGAGGCCCGGTAGTCCGCGACGGCCTCGCCGACCATGCGGACGTACAGGTCGAAGCCGACGCCCGCGATGTGCCCGGACTGCTCGCCGCCGAGGAGGTTTCCGGCGCCGCGGATCTCCAGGTCCTTCATGGCCACGTACATGCCCGCGCCCATCTCGGTGTGCTGGGCGATGGTCGCGAGCCGCTCGTGCGCGGTCTCGGTCAGCGGCTTCTCCGGCGGGTACAGGAAGTAGGCGTAGCCGCGCTCGCGGCCACGGCCCACCCGGCCGCGCAGCTGGTGCAGTTGGGAGAGGCCGAAGTTGTCGCCGCGCTCGACGATGAGCGTGTTCGCGTTGGAGATGTCGATGCCGGACTCGACGATCGTGGTCGACACCAGCACGTCGAACTTCTTCTCCCAGAAGTCGACGACGACCTGCTCCAGGGCCTGCTCCGACATCTGGCCGTGCGCGGTCGCGATCCGCGCCTCGGGGACGATCTCGCGCAGGCGCGCGGCCGCCCGGTCGATGGACTCGACCCGGTTGTGGATGTAGAAGACCTGGCCCTCGCGCAGCAGTTCACGGCGGATGGCCGCCCCGATCTGCCGCTCCTCGTACGGCCCGACGAAGGTGAGCACCGGGTGGCGCTCCTCCGGGGGCGTGGTGATCGTCGACATCTCGCGGATGCCCGTGACCGCCATCTCCAGGGTTCTCGGGATCGGTGTCGCCGACATGGTCAGCACGTCGACGTTGGCGCGGAGCTTCTTCAGCTGCTCCTTGTGCTCGACGCCGAAGCGCTGCTCCTCGTCGACGATGACCAGGCCGAGGTCCTTGAACTTGGTCTCGGAGGAGAACAGCCGGTGGGTGCCGATGACGACGTCCACCGAGCCCTCGCGCAGCCCCTCCAGGACGGCCTTCGCCTCGGTGTCGGTCTGGAAGCGGCTGAGCGCCTTCACGACGACCGGGAACTGGGAGTAGCGCTCGCTGAACGTCCCGAAGTGCTGCTGCACCAGCAGGGTCGTCGGGACGAGGACGGCCACCTGCTTGCCGTCCTGTACGGCCTTGAAGGCGGCCCGCACCGCGATCTCCGTCTTGCCGTAGCCGACGTCGCCGCAGATCAGGCGGTCCATGGGGACCGACTTCTCCATGTCCTCCTTGACCTCGGCGATGGTCGTGAGCTGGTCGGGCGTCTCCGCGTACGGGAAGGCGTCCTCCAGCTCGCGCTGCCACGGGGTGTCCGGGCCGAAGGTGTGCCCCGGGGCGGCCATCCGCGCGCTGTACAGCTTGATCAGGTCGGCGGCGATCTCCTTGACGGCCTTCTTCGCGCGCGCCTTGGTCTTCGTCCAGTCGGCGCCGCCGAGCCGGTGCAGGGTGGGCGCCTCGCCGCCGACGTACTTGGTGATCTGCTCCAGCTGGTCGGTGGGGATGTAGAGCCGGTCGCCGGGCTGGCCGCGCTTGGCGGGGGCGTACTCGACGACGAGGTACTCGCGCGTGGCGCCCTGCACGGTCCGCTGGACCATCTCGATGTAGCGGCCGACGCCGTGCTGCTCGTGGACGATGTAGTCGCCCGCCTCCAGGGTGAGCGGGTCGATCGTCTTGCGGCGCCGCGCGGGCATCCGGGCGCCGTCCTTGCCGGCCGCCTTCTGGCCGGTCAGGTCGGTCTCGGTGAGCACGGCGAGCTTCAGGGCAGGGTCCACGAAGCCGTACTCGATCGAGCCGCACGCCACGTGCACGACGGACGGGCTCAGGGACGCGAGCTCCGCGTCGAGACGGGCCGCGATGCCCTCGCCGCCCAGCACCTCGACGGTACGGGCCGCGGGGCCGTGGGCCTCGGTCACGAAGACCGCGCGCCAGCCGTCGGCGAGCCAGCCCTTGGTGTCGGCGAGCGCCTTGGCGGTGTCGCCGCGGTAGGTCTCGGGGGCGTGCATGCCCAGCTTGAGGGTGTCCGCCTCCAGCTCCAGGTCCGCCGCGAACGGCGACACCGACCACCACATCATGTCCAGCTCGCGCGCGCGGTCCCGGACGTCGGCGATGGACCACAGGGAGGCCGCGCCGACGTCGATGGGCGCCTCGCCGCCGCCCGCGGTGGCCGCCCAGGACGCCTGGAGGAACTCCTGCGAGGTCGCCACGAGATCGGACGCACGCGTGCGCACCCGCTCCGGATCGCATACGACGGCCATGGCGCCCTTGGGCAGGACGTCGATCAGGAGCTCCATGTCGTCGACGAGGACCGGAGCCAGGGACTCCATGCCCTCGACCGCGATCCCCTCGGCGATCCTGCCCAGCAGCTCGCCCAGCTCGGGGTGCTGCTCGGCGAGGGCACGCGCGCGTGCCCGTACGTCGTCGGTGAGCAGGAGTTCGCGGCAGGGCGGGGCCCACAGGCCGTGCTCGGCGACTTCCAGGGAGCGCTGGTCGGCGACCTTGAAGTAGCGGATCTCCTCGACGTCGTCGCCCCAGAACTCGACGCGCAGGGGGTGTTCCTCGGTGGGCGGGAAGACATCGAGGATGCCACCGCGGACGGCGAACTCGCCGCGCTTCTCGACGAGCTCCACGCGCGCGTAGGCGGCCGCGGCGAGGGACTCCACGACGGTGTTCAGGTCAGCGGTCTGGCCGGTGCGCAGCGCGACCGGCTCCAGGTCGCCGAGGCCCTTGACCTGCGGCTGGAGCACGGAACGTACGGGCGCGACGACGACGGAGACCGGGCCGGTCTCGGGGTCGTCGGGGCGGGGGTGGGCCAGGCGCCGCAGGACGGCCAGGCGGCGGCCGACGGTGTCGCTGCGGGGGCTGAGGCGCTCGTGGGGCAGGGTCTCCCAGGACGGGTACTCCACGATCCCCTCGGGCGGGAGCAGGGAGCGCAGTGCCGCGGCCAGGTCCTCCGCCTCGCGGCCCGTCGCCGTCACCGCGAGCACCGGGCGGCCCGCCTCGCGGGCGAGGGCCGCCACCGCGAAGGGGCGGGCCGCCGGGGGGCCGACCAGGTCGACGTGCATCCGGTTGCTGTCCTGGGCGGCGGCGATCGCTTCCGCGAGGGCGGGGTCCTTGACGACGGCGTCGAGCAGACCGTGCAGGCTCATTCGGGGCGGCTTTCGTCCGAGGGGGGCTGGGGGGCTTGGCTGGTGGTGGGCAACGCGAAGGGCCCGACGCGGTGACCGGCCGGGGGTCTCCAGCGTACGACGCGGGGCCGACAGGCGCGGGGGCTGTGGATAACGCCGGGTTTCCGCACGGGCGGTTGTCCACAGGGCCGGTGTGGGGGCGGGCCTAGCAGTGTTTCGCCCCCGCCACCCCTGCCCGTCCCGTCCTCCAGGGGCGCTGCCCCTTCGACCCCGCCCCCTTCGACCCCGCCCCCTGGGGGCTGCGCCCCCAGACCCCCATCGACCCCGAAAGGGCGTCCTCAAACGCCGGACGGGCTGAAAAGAGAAAGCACGAACCCGGCGCCGAGAAGTCCCCCGTGACTCCTCGGCGCCGGGCCCGCTCCCCCGTCTGAGAGTGGCTACTCCGTCGCGATCGCGTTCAGCACGTTCATCCGGCCCGCCCGGAACGCCGGGATCAGGGCGGCGAACAGGCCCACGAAGGCCGAGCCGACGAAGACCGCGATGATCGTCGGCCAGGGGATCTCCAGGACCTTCAGGCCCTCCAGGGCGAGGAGCTTCTGGGCGGTGGCGCCCCAGCCCATGCCCAGGCCGAGGCCGAGCAGTGCGCCGAAGAGGGCGATGACCACCGACTCCATGCGGATCATCCGCCGCAGCTGGCGCCGCGAGAGGCCGATCGCCCGCATGAGGCCGATCTCCCGGGTCCGCTCGACCACCGAGAGCGCCAGGGTGTTCACGACACCCAGGATCGCGACGATGATCGCGAGGGCCAGCAGGCCGTAGATCATGTTCAGGAGCTGGCCGATCTGGTCCTTCAGCGCCTGCTTGTAGTCGGTCTGGTCGCGCACGGTGTACTGCGGGTAGTCGTGCAGCGCCGACTTCAGGGACTTGTACGCGGCATCCGTCTGCCCCTCCTTCGCCGAGGCGAAGACCAGCTGGTCGAGGGGCATCTTGTCGGCCGGCACGTACTTGGTGAGGGTCGCGATCGACGTGTACTTGGAGCCCGCGTCGATGACGACGTCACTGCTGGTGATCGCCCGGACCGTGAGGTTCGCGGTCGCGCCGTCCTTGAAGGCGACCTTGATCTTCGAGCCCAGGTGGATGCCGTGCGCCTTGGCGAACTTCTCGTGGACGGACATCGAGTCGGGCTTGTAGGCGTCGGCGAGGTTCCCGGCGACCGTCTTGGTGCGCAGGTCGGTCGCGTACGTCGGGTCGGCCGCCGTGATGTCGGTGTCCTTGAGCGTCTTGCCGTCGGGGGTCGTGTAGTCCGCCTCCGTGATCTTGTACTCGGTGACCCTGGAGAGGCCGGGCGTGTCCTTGACGGCCTTCACCGCGGCCGGCGTGACCAGCTGCCCGCTGTCGGACTGGATGATGAAGTCCGTGCCGACGGTCTTGTCGAGCTGGTCGGTGGCCGAGGCGACCATGGAGGAGCCGACCACCGAGAGGCAGGCGACCAGCGCGAGGCCGATCATCAGGGCGGCACCGGTGGCTCCGGTACGGCGCGGGTTGCGCAGGGCGTTGCGCTCGGCCATGCGGCCGACCGGACCGAACACCCTGAGCACGATCGCGCCCAGGACGCGCACCACGCCACCGGCCAGCAGCGGGCCGATCACGACGAAGCCGATCAGGGAGAGCACCACGCCGAGGCCGAGCCACAGGGAGCCGTCCTTGGCCTTGTCGGCGGACGCGGCCAGGTAGAGCGCGTAGCCGCCGCCGGCGGTCAGCAGCCCGCCCAGCACACCGCGTACGACGCCGGCCCTGGCGTCCGCCGGGGCGCCCGCGTCCCGCAGGGCGGCCATCGGGGAAACCTTGCCCGCGCGGCGGGCGGGCAGCCAGGCGGCCAGCACGGTGACGACCACGCCGAGCAGCAGGCCCACCACCGGGGTCGTCCAGGCGACCGTCAGGTCACTGGTCGACAGATGCATGCCCATGGAGCCCATGAGCTTCATCAGCCCGACCGCGAGCCCGACGCCCGCGCCGACCCCGAGGACCGAGCCGAACACGCCCAGCAGCAGCGCCTCGGCGAGCACCGACCGGTTGACCTGGCCGCGGGAGGAGCCGACGGCCCGCATGAGGCCGATCTCCCGGGTGCGCTGCGCGACCAGCATCGAGAAGGTGTTGATGATCAGGAAGATGCCGACGAGGAAGGCGATCCCGGCGAAGCCGAGCATCGCGTACTTCATGACGTTCATGAAGCCCTCGACGTCCTTCTGGTTGGCGTCGGCGGTCTCCTTGGCCGTCTGCACCTTGTAGGCACCGCCGAGTTCGGCGGCCACGTTCGTCTTCAGCCGGGCGTCGGTGACCCCGGAGGCGGCCGTGACGTTGACGTTCGTGTACACGCCCGGCTCGCCGACCAGCGTCCGCTGGGCGGTCTTCGTGTCCAGGTAGAAGATCGCGGCACCGGGGTTGGTGACCTGGAAGTCGGCGATGCCGGAGATCCTGGCGTGGTGCGTGCCGACCGCGCTGATCACGCCGATGTCGTCACCGAGCTTGAGGTGGTGCTTGTCGGCGGTGTCGGCGTCGACCATGATCTGGCCGGCGTTCTTCGGCGCCGCACCCGAAGTGATCTTCATGGTGCGGGCGTCGTTGGCGTTCCAGCTGCCGACGATGGTCGGGGCGCCGCTGGAGGGCGACAGGTTGTCCTTGTCGGCGTCCACGACGGTCACCGAGGTCGAGAAGACGGTCCCCTCCGCCGACTTCACGCCCTGGGCCTCGCGCACCTTGGTCAGCACCGAGGCCGGCATGACCGGCGGCTTGCCGTTGTCGGAGGTCGTCTCGCCGCTGTCGGAGGCGCCCTTGGCGCTCACCGTCACGTCCGAGGAGGTGGCCGCGAAGAGCTTGTCGAAGGTGGTGTTCATCGTGTCGGTGAACACCAGCGTGCCGCAGACGAAGGCGACCGACAGCAGGACCGCGACGGCCGACAGGGCCATGCGTCCCTTGTGCGCGAAGAAGTTGCGCAT
This sequence comes from Streptomyces sp. LS-MS-L19, assembly GCF_058382285.1. NCBI lineage: Bacteria > Bacillati > Actinomycetota > Actinomycetes > Kitasatosporales > Streptomycetaceae > Streptomyces > Streptomyces sp. LS-MS-L19. Next base: position 4,173,188 of record NZ_JBYCLL010000001.1, read on the forward strand.
CGAGGTCTTCATGACGGTCATGACGTGCGCCCCCGGGCGTCGAAGTCCTTCATGCGGTCCAGGACGGCCTCGGCGGTCGGCTTGTGCATCTCGTCGACGATCCGGCCGTCGGCGAGGTACAGCACGCGGTCCGCGTACGAGGCGGCGACCGGGTCGTGCGTGACGATCACGATGGTCTGCCCGAGCTCGTCGACGGAACGGCGCAGGAAGCCCAGGACCTCGGCACCCGCGCGCGAGTCGAGGTTTCCGGTCGGCTCGTCACCGAAGATGATCTCGGGGCGGGCGGCCAGGGCGCGGGCCACGGCGACGCGCTGCTGCTGGCCGCCGGAGAGCTGGGTGGGCCGGTGCTTGAGCCGCTGGGCGAGCCCCACGGTGTCGACGACCCGCGCGAGCCACTGCTTGTCGGGCTTGCGGCCCGCGATGTCCATGGGCAGCGTGATGTTCTCGAGCGCGTTGAGCGTCGGCAGCAGGTTGAACGCCTGGAAGATGAACCCGACCCGGTCCCGGCGCAGCTGCGTCAGCTTCTTGTCCTTGAGGCCGGTGATCTCGGTCTCGTCCAGGTAGATCTGACCGCTCGTCACGGTGTCGAGTCCGGCGAGGCAGTGCATGAGGGTGGACTTGCCGGACCCCGAGGGGCCCATGATCGCGGTGAACTGTCCGCGCGCGATGTCCACGTCCACATGGTCAAGGGCGACGACGCGGGTCTCACCGGACCCGTACGCCTTGACGACCTGCCGCGCCCGCGCGGCAACGGCCGTACGCCCTCCAGTGCCCCCGTGCCTGGTGATGGTCACAGCCGATGTCACGGTATGTCTCCTATGTCGGTCAGCAAGAAACAGCGGTGGAACAGCCGATCAGCTGGGCGATCGGTGCGTTTGCTTGATTACGGCGTTCAGTCTGGTCCCGCGGGGCGGTCCGGCGCGCTGGTGCTCAGCACCCTCTTCTACGGGGGAAAACCCCACCCCCGTCGATCCTGCGGCCCCTCCCCCACCGCTCCCCAGCGGCGTAAAGCCAGGTTAAGGACGGAGGGTGGCCCTTCTCCTCCTCCGGGGGTACGAACCCTCCCCGAGCCGTAGGAGGGAGGTACCCCTAGGGGCAGTCCACCGACGGGTGGAGGCGATCTAGGGGTACGGCTCCACCCCCGGCTCCACCCCCTGGTCCACCGAGGCTGCACCCTGCCGCCGCGTGAGGGTCAAGTGGGAGAGTGGTCGCCGCCAGATAGATGCAGGGGGAAGGAATCGCCGTGGACGACGTGGACGACATCAGGCCGGCCGTGGGCGAATCCGCGCGGCCCGTCTCCACGCACCGGCGCGGGCCAGTGGTGGCGGCCCTGATGCTCGCGATGGCCCTCGCCGCCCTCGACTCCACCATCGTCTCCACGGCGGTCCCGCAGATCGTCGGCGACCTGGGCGGCTTCTCGGTCTTCTCGTGGCTGTTCTCCGGCTATCTGCTGGCCGTGACGGTGACGCTGCCGGTGTACGGGAAGCTGTCCGACACCTTCGGCCGCAAGCCGGTGCTGGTGGTGGGCGCGGCGGTGTTCCTGGCCGGCTCGCTGCTGTGCGCGGTGGCCTGGAACATGGGCGCGCTGATCGCTTTCCGGATCCTGCAGGGACTCGGCGGCGGCGCGCTCCAGGGCACGGTCCAGACGCTCGCCGCCGACCTCTACCCGCTCGAGGAACGCCCGAAGATCCAGGCCAAGTTGTCCACCGTGTGGGCGGTGGCCGCGGTCGCGGGCCCGGGTGTCGGCGGTGTGCTCGCGGCGTACGCGGACTGGCGGTGGATCTTCCTGGTCAACCTCCCCATAGGAGCGGTGGCGTTGTGGCTGATCGCCCGTCATCTGCGTGAGCCGGTCCGCGAAAAGCCCGCCACGCGCGCGCGTGTCGACTGGGCGGGCGCGCTCGCGGTGTTCGCGTGCGGGGGCGTACTGCTGACGGCGCTCGTCCAGAGCGGGGTGGCGTGGGCGTGGCTGTCGGGGCCGTCCCTGGGCCTGTTCGGCGCGGGGCTCGCCCTGGTGGCCGTCGTGGTCCTGATCGAGCGCCGCGCGGCCGAGCCGATCATCCCCGGCTGGGTGTGGCGCCGCAGGACCATCGCCGCGGTGAACCTGGCCCTCGGCGCGCTGGGCCTGCTCATGGTGGCCCCGACGGTCTTCCTGCCGACGTACGCCCAGTCGGTGCTCGGCCTCACCCCGGTCGCCGCCGGATTCGTGCTGTCCGTCTGGACGCTCAGCTGGCCGGTGTCGGCGGCGCTGAGCCAGCACGTGTACCGGCGCATCGGCTTCCGCCGTACGGCGATGCTGGGCATCGGTGCGGCGGCCCTGATCCTCTTCGCGTTCCCGCTCCTGCCCTACCCGGGCGCGGCCTGGCAGCCCACCCTGCTGATGCTGCTCCTGGGCGCCGCCCTGGGCCTGTTCCAGCTCCCCCTGCTCGTCGGGGTCCAGTCGACGGTCGGCTGGGCGGAACGCGGCACGACGACCGCGTCCGTCCTGTTCTGCCGCCAGACCGGCCAGACGGTGGGCGCGGCGCTGTTCGGCGCGGTGGCCAACGGCGTCCTTGCGGCCCGCCTCGGCGGCGCGAGCGACCTGGACTCCGTCACGCGCGCGCTGGACGCCGGCCCGGCCCCGGAGGCGACCCGCGCGGCCATCGCGGACGCGGTGCACGCGGTGTACGCGGGCGCGGGGTGCGCGGCGGCCCTGGCGTTCGCGGTACTGCTGTTCCTGGCCCCGCGCCGCTTCCCGGTCCTCAAGGAGCAGTGACCGCCGGAGGGACCGGAGCAGGCCTCCGGAGGGGCCGACGCACGCGGCCACGCGCGCGGGCGGGCGCTCGCGGGTCAGAAGACGGTCTCGCCGAGCACGAACACGACCACGCCGAACAGCAGGACCGCGGAGAGCGCCGTCTTGTAGGGACCGTCACCGCGGAAGCCGCGGACCTCGATCCGTTCGGGCTTGCGGGGGTCGTAGAGCACGTCGATTCTGTCGTCCGGGAAGGATCCTGAACCGGGCGGATACGTCTTGTAGTGGGGGGACTCGGCGACCACCTCGACCCCGCCGGGCGGAGTGAAGGACACGACGGGGTAGAAGCGCGCCCCGCCCTCGCCGTCGTCGTCCTCACGCACCCGCAACAGCCGCGCCTCGATCCACCGTCCCCGGCTCCGAAGCCGGAACTTGCGGCAGGCGTCGGCAGCCTCGCGCATTCCGAACAGCCCCATCAGAAGACTCACGCCCACACCGATCACCGGCTCGGCAATCTGTTCGACCCCCATGCGGCGGAGTGTAGGGCGAGGCGTCCGGAGTGGTCGACGGAGTTGCCGTCCGCGCACGAGAAGTAGGCGCCCGCACACGCTCCGAAGCAGCCAAAAGTCCGAGTTAACGCGGGTAACACCGCAGGTCAGAGAAGTAAGCGCATACCGACCAATCAGTTTGCCGAAAGGGCTGTACAACTTCGAACCGGCCGGTAACGTGCGGGGCTCCGCTCCCCCGTCCACCCCCCAACTCCCTGCGGTCCACCGCACCGGACCCGAGCCACGCAAGGAGCCCCGGGATGTCCTTCGACCGCTCCCAGCCGTATCCCACCTACCCCTGGCAACCCCCCGAACCGCCACCCGAACCCGCCCCACGGCCCACCCGCCACCGCTCCCCGATCGGCCACCACAGCGACCTGCGGATCCTGCGCGGCGCCTACCGCCGACAGCGGCGCACCGCCACCTTCACCGCCCTCGGCTACTTCACTCTCTTCCTGGTGCTGTCGGCGTACGCCCCGTCCTTCATGGCGAGCGGCCTCACCGACGGCCTGCCCACCGGGCTGCTCCTCGCCCTGCTCCAACTGCCCGTCACCTGGCTCGCGATCGCCCTGTACGAGCACACCGCGCGCCGCTCCGTCGATCCGCTCGCCGACCGCATCCGCAAGCAGTCCGAAGTGGACGCCAGACGAGGGGCGGCGACCCGGTGACCGGCTTCAGCGACTCCGCGCAGGCGATGAGCCTGGTGGCGTTCTCCGCCGTCGCCACCCTCACCCTGCTGCTGTGCGTGATGACCGGTCCGGACGGCGACGACCTCGACGAGTTCTACACCGGCTTCAGCTCGCTCTCCCCCGTGCGCAACGGCCTCGCCATCGCGGGCGACTACATCTCCGCCGCGACCGTCCTCGGGACCGGCGGGGTCATCGCGCTCTTCGGCTACGACGGTGTCGTCCTCGCCCTCAGCACCGCCCTGTCGCTGATGCTGCTGATGTTCCTGCTGGCCGAACCCCTGCGCAACGCGGGCCGGTTCACCATGGGCGACGCCTTCGCGCGCCGGATGCCGGGACGCCCCGTACGGATCGCCGCGTGCCTGGTCACCCTCGCCGCGCTGCTGCCGCTGATGCTGGTGCAGCTCGCCGGGGCCGGCCAACTGCTGGCGTTCATCCTGGGGTTCGACGGCGACTCGCTGAAGACCGGGTTCATCATCGGGCTCGGCATGCTGATGATCAGCTACGCGGCCATCGGCGGCATGAAGGGCACCGCCCTCATCCAGATCCTGAAGATGGTCATGCTGCTCGGGTCGGGGGCCGTGGTCGCTGCCCTTGTCATGAACCGCTTCTCCTGGGACCCGGGGGCACTGTTCGACACGGCGGCCCGGCAGAGCGGGGTCGGGCAGGACTTCCTCAACTCGGGGCTGGAGTTCGCGGGCGGCCCGTACCCGCGCCTCGACATGATCACCTCGCAGCTGGCGGTCGTCATCGGCGGGGCGTGTCTGCCGCACGTCACCATGCGCATGTACACCGCCAACAGCGCGCGTCAGGTACGGCGTTCGATGTCCTGGGCGGTCTCGTCGGTGGCCGTGTTCGTCCTGGTCATCACGGTCGTCGGGGTCGGCGCGACGGCGATGATCGGGCGGACGGTGATCGCGGAGGCGGACCCGCAGGGCAACACGGCGTACCTGCTGGGATCGCGGGCGGCGTTCGGCCCGGAGGTGTCCACCGGAGAGACGTTTCTCTTCACCGCGGTCACCACGGCGCTCTTCCTCACCCTGCTGGCCTCCGTCGCCGGCATGATCCTCGCCTGCGCGAACTCCCTCGCGCACGACGTGTTCGCGACGCGGGCGCGGTCGATGTCACCGCGCCGGGAGATCCTGGTGGCCCGCGTCTCGGCGCTGGCGGTCGGCGTCCCCACGATCCTCCTCGCGACGCTGATCCAGCACCGCAGCCTCCAGCCGCTGGTGATCCTGTCCTTCTGCGTCGGCGCGTCCGCCCTCGCGCCCGCCCTGGTGTTCAGCCTCTTCTGGCGCCGCTACACCCGGACCGGGCTGCTGTGCACGCTGCTCGGCGGCACGGCCACGGTCCTCGCGCTGATGCCGGGCACCAACCTCGTCTCCGGCTCCCCCGTGTCCGCGTTCCCCGAAGCCGACTTCAACTGGCTCCCGTTCACGACGACCGGGCTCATCTCGATCCCGGCGGGCTTCGCCCTCGGCTGGCTGGGGACGGTCGTCTCCGGGCGCCGGAAGGCGGAGGAACAGCGGGGCCAGTACGAGGCGGTGGAGGGGTGGATCCTGGCGGGGGCGGTACGGAAGGGGTCTTAGGAGGCCGTCGACGACTGCGGCGGTCCGGTGGTTCCTCGCGCCCCTGGAGTGGGTTCGGCGAAACTCCTTCAGGGGCGCGGGGAACTGCGCGACCAGCCGCCCCCACTCACCCGCAGCCGTACGACGGCCCGAGGCACCCGTCACTCCATCGCCGCCCTCCCCGTCAGCGCCGTCAGGCTGCTGCGCACCTGGTCCATCTGTGCCTGTACGTCGTCCCAGCGCGCCGCGTGCTCGCGGAGGACCCGTTCCGTCTCCCCGGCGATGCGCTCCTCCTCGGCGCGCGCCTGCGCGAGGATCTCGGCCGCACGCGCGTGTGCCTCCTCCTCGCTCTGCCGCACCGCCTCCTCCGCCGCCGCGAACTCCCGTTTCGCCTCCGACAGCGACTCCTCCGCCCGCGCCACCCGTTCGGCGTCCCGCGCGTCCCCTCCGGCCGCCCGCCGCTCCTCGGCGCGCTCCACCTCGGCCCACCGTTCCGCGTGCTCCTTGGCCTGTTCGGCGAGCATCCCGATGGTGCGCTGCCGTACCTCGCGCAACGCGGCAAGCGCCTCCCCGCGCCCCTCCTTCACCTCGCGCCGGGCGGCGACCCGGATCTCGTCGGCTTCCGCGCGGGCGGCGAGCAGCCGGTGGCGGGCGCGTTCCTCGGCCTCGGAGCGCACGGAGTCGGCGTGCGCCTGCGCGGCATCCCGTACGGCGTCCGCGTGCGCCCGCGCCTCGTCCACGAGCCGCCGCGCCTCCTGCCGGGCGCGCTCCCTGACGGCCCCGGCCTCCTCCTGCCCCAGCTCGAAGAGCCGGCGCGCGCCCTCGCCGAGCGCCTCGTACGTCTGCGGGGCCAGCTCCGCCACGACCTCCCGCAGCCGGACCGCCTCCGCCGCCATGTCCTTGGCGAGCACGGTGAGCCGGGCGGCGCGTTCCCACGCGGCGTCGCGGTCGCGGGACAGGGCGGCGGCGAACGCGTCGACCTGTTCGGGGCGGTAGCCGCGCCCCCGTACGGCCATGAACCCCTGGGGCGACACCGGTGCGCTGCTCATCCTGGAACCCTCTCCGCCGAAACAACCCGAACGCACACAAAATGATGATTTCGCGCACATCTTGATGTATCGGACGGAAATGTTCATAACGCGACACTCCGCGGACAGGTCACGGCGGTCGGCGCGCCCACGCGAGAGGGCCGGACCCGGTCATACGACCCGGTCCGGCCCTCTGCACGCGCGCGTGGATCAGCGGCTGCGCGGCCTCACAGCAGCCCGTCCCACATCTCCTCCAGCAGCACCGACCACCAGCTCTCCGGCGAACTCAGCGCCGCCGGATCGAGCGAGGCCAGCTGGGCCTGGAAGTCGACGGTCCAGCGGCCGGCCTGCTCCTGGTTCAGGCCGAAGCGCAGCCGCCACATCCGGCCGAGCAGCGCCAGACAGCGCTGGAACTCCGGCAGACCGGTGTTCACGAACTGCGGCGGCACGGGCGCGCCGCCCGGGCCCGCCTCCACGGGTACGGCGACGATGTTCGCCGTCCCGTACTGCACACAGACCGCCTTGCCGAAGTCGCTGCCCATGACGAGGTACGACCCCGCGTCGGAGGCCGGCCGCACCCCGCGCTCGGCGGCGAGTTCCGCCAGCGTCGGCACCGGGCGGCCCGGCTGGGCCTGCGCCCAGAAGAACGGGCCCATGTCCAACGGCAGTCCCGCCACCACGAGCGAGTGCGCGACGACCGGCGGCACGCCCTGACGGTCCACCGCGATCTGCTCGAACCGGAACATGCCCGGACCGAACGTCGCCGCGAGTTCCTGGGCGACGCCCTCCGGGGGGACCGGGGGCGCGGCCTGGACCGGCGGCAGGGGGGCCCGCACCGGTGCCGGGCGGGCGGGGCCGTCCGCCACCTGGTGCAACTCGCCCTGGTGGGCCAGCAGTTGCCGCATGCCCTGCTGACGGCTGGCGTGGTCGGTGCCGTAGGGGGCGATGCTGGTGATCCGGGCCTGCGGCCACTGCTCCCGGATCATCCGCGCGCAGTACGCGCCCGGCAGCTCGCACGACTCCAACTCGGTGTGCAGCTCCAGCACCTGGTCCGGCGGCACGTTCATACCGCGCAGCTCGTGGAAGATCTGCCACTCCGGATGCGGCGTCCCCGGCGCGGAACGCCGGATCACCTGCTGCTCCGACCCGTCCTGCGCGCGGTACCGCAACACGGCCTGATACCCGGGACCGACGGTGGGCTGCGACTGCTGGGGGTAACCGTACGCCGCGGCCTGCCCGGGGGGTGCGGGGACGGCACCGGGCGGTGCTACGGCCCCTGGAGGCGGGGGCGACGCAGACACGCCGGCGGCACCCGGGGCACCGGGCGGCGGCGTGGACAACACGGTCTCGGCATGATGCACGGCCCCACGCGCACCGCCAGGAACACCGGGGGCGCCGGGGGGCTGCGGTGCGGCGGGGGTACCGGAGGGGTGCGGCGCGCCGGGGGCACCGGGAGGTGGGGGCGAGCCGGGGGTGCCGGGAGGCGGAGGCGGACCGGGGGTGCCGGGAGGCGGAGGCGAGCCGGGAGTGCCGGGAGGCGGAGGCGGACCGGGGGTGCCAGGCGCACCGGGCGCGCTTGAGGTACCCGCTCCACCGGGGAATCCCGGTCCTTCGGGAGCGCCCGGAGCACCGGGAGTGCCTGGGGCATTGGGGAACGCGGGGCCACCGGCCGCGTTCGGTGCTGCCGGGGCATGGGGGAACGCCGGTCCACCAGGCGCGTTCGGCGCACCGGCCGCGCCAGGAGCACCCGGGAACGCCGGACTACCGGAGGCGTTCGGAGCGCCGGGGAACTCGGACCCGCCCGGCGCACCCGGCCCACCGGGGGCACCAGGCCCACCGGCAGCACTCGGACCACCGGGGGCGCCAGGGAACGCCGGACCACCGGCAGCACCCGGGCCACCTGGGGCACCAGGGAACGCCGGACCACCGGAGGCGTTCGGAGCAGCGGGGAACTCGGCTCCGCCCGCACCACCGGAAACCCCCGGACCACCGGGAGCACCCGGAAACGCCGGACCACCAGAGGTGTTCGGAGCAGCGGGAAACCCGGAGCCGCCCGGCGCACCCGGACCACCGGCAGTACCCGGACCACCAGGGGCGTGCGGAGCCGCCGGAGCGTCAGGAGATCCCGGACCGCCAGGCGCACCCGGCGCACTGGGACCCGGCCCTCCCGGCGCACCGGGAGCACCCGGGAACGCCGGTGCTGGCGATCCACCCGGAACTCCGGGGAATCCCTGTGCCCCCGGCGGAGGCGGCGGCGTGGGTCCCGTGCCGGGGCCCGAGCCCGAGGGGGCCTCGACGCCCGGTGCCGACACGAACTGGGTGGGCACGTACCCGCCGCTTGCAGGGGGCGCGCTCCCCGGCTGCGCACCGGGCACACCCGGCGGAGGCGGCGGAGTCGCGCCGCCGCCCTGCGCACCACGCCCCGGAGGCGCCAACTTGCTGGTCGCGAGATCGGCGATGTCCCCCGCACTCGGCGCGGGCGCCGGAGCACCAGGAGCTCCCGGCGGCTGACCCGCCCCGGCCCCACCCCCGGCCCCCTGCGGGTACCCGTACGAGGACGCCCCGGGCGAAGCCGGAGGCGCACCCGGAGTCTGCGGAGAGCCGTAAGCCTGCCCGCTCGCCGCCGGCGTACCCGGCCCACCGGACCCGCCCGCTCCTTGCGGATACCCGTACGAAGACGCCCCGGGCGAAGCGGCAGGCACACCACCGGCCCCCGCGTTCGCCTCCCCGCTCGGCGCAGGCGTACCAGGTGCCCCGGCCCCGCCCGCCCCCTGCGGATACCCATACGAAGACGCACCAGAAGTAGACGGAGGAGGCGAAACACCCACCCCCGACCCACCCGAAGCAGGCGCACCGGGCCCACCCACCGTCTGCGGATACCCGTACCCCGCCCCACCGGACCCGCCACTCACCGCGTCCGAGACCTCCGGCGCAGACGGAACCGCGTCCTCGACCTCGTTCCCCGGCGACGAGAACACCGTGTCCGGCAACGCCACGGACAGGTCCTCACCCCCGTTGGTGTCGGTCCCGGTCCACGGCCGCGCCCCGGCAGCCGCCCCCGCGCCCGCCGAAGAACCGGACCCGGCAGCCACCCCCGCGCCCCCGGCAGAACCGGACCCGGCCCCGGCCCCCGCACCAACCCCGGAGTCGCCGTCCCCCCGCCCCCCGATCCCCAACTTGTCCGCCGCGTCCTGCAACCACTCCGGCGGAGTCAGCAGGAACGACGTCTGGTTCAGGTCCACCCGAGCCGGCGGCGTCGGTGCCGCGTCGGTCGGGCCGGAGTCCCGGCCGTACTCCTCCTCGTAGCGCCGGATCACCTCACCCACCGGCAGCGCGGGCCACAGCGTGGCCTCCCCGCTGTCCCGGGCGATCACCAGCCGCTGCGCACCCCCGTCGGAACGCGGCCCGTCCGCCCGGTCCTCGGCCCACACCACGAACCCGAGGTCGAACTCCCGCACCCGCACCTCACGGTGCTGGTACGCCGGCACATCCCCGTTGATCCACTCTTCCGCGCGCTCCTGCGCCTGCGCGAACGTCACCATCGCTGAAGCTCACTCCCCCGACACGGAAGAAGACACGGGAACGGCACGGGCGAACCCGCCGTCCACCATCAGGTTCGCCACCGTCTCCAACTCCGGCGGATTACCGGCCAGTCGGGACAGGAACACGTCGAAGTCCGCACCGCAGGGCAGCAGCAGCCGCCGTACCCGCTCGGCCGGCGGCAGCGAGGGATCGGCGTCGCGGGCGTCGTCGTAGGCGCAGAACCAGACCGAACCGATCTCCTCGCCCTTCACCTTCACGGCCAGCAGTCCGCCCTGGACGAAGCCGACGCCGAGGTAGTCCTTGGTGAGGTGGTCGCGCAGGCACTTGTTGACGTAGACGAGGTCGTTGACCGCCGCCTCGTCCCGCACGGTGAAGAACGGCTGGTCCACCAGCAGCCCCAACTCCGCGTCCAGCGCCGCCCCCACCGGCGCGGACCCGCCCGCCGCCTTCAGGAACGACCGGTACGCGCCCGGCAGCCGGTAGCCGAGGTCCTCCTCGACCCCCAGCACCTGCGACTCGGTCACCGCCACCGACGACTTCGGCAGCCCGAAGTGCGCCGGACGGGTCTCCTGGAGCGGCCGGGTGCCGCGCTTGTTCTGGTCGACGCGCGTCGTCGCGATCCCGCCGTGGTGCCGCAGCAGCGCCTTGACCTCCACCGGGACCAGTTCGAGGCGGCGCGAGCCGACCACGTGGTGCCAGGTCCAGCCGTGCGGGGTCGCCACCGCCGGCACCGTGTCCCACAGGTCGTGACCGGTGGCCGCGAGCGCCGCGTTCGCCGACACGTAGTCCGTCAGCCGCAGTTCGTCGACCCCGAAGCCCTCCGGCGGCTCGGCGATCTCGGCGGCCGCGCGCGCGTAGGGCGAGAAGTCGGGGTAGCCGCGCTCGTCCACCCGCACCCCTCTGGGATGACGCGCGGCCCGGACCGGATCCGGGAAATGCACGACCTGCCCGGCATAGGCCGCGTTCGGCGGCGCGGCTTTCTGCCCGAGCCGACCTGTCGTCATCGCTGAAGCCCCCTGCGGCGCTCTGGTACGACGCACGGCGGCTCCCCCTGGCAAGGCGGGCCGTCACGCACCGTATCGACTGTCTCGTCCGTCTCCACGCGTCAACCGCGCGCATCGCGGCGACCACTTGGATCGCGGTGCGAACAGCCTATGCGGTACGACGACACCGGTCACCGGGCACCGGGCAGGGCCCCTCCGCTTCCGTGACCAGCCGTCACCCCGCCGTGACAGCGCGGTCGAACCCGGGCGTGTCGCGCCGCCCCAGCTTCCGCACCAGCCACGCCGTTTGGCAGTCTGTGACGTCCGGGGGGATGCCCGGGAGGGGATGATGATCATGAACACGACGCAGACGGGACCGCACACAGGGCCGTACGAGGGCGCCACGGCCGGCGCGAACGGCCACCCGCACACGGGTCTCGGCGGCGATCCCCGCATCGGCTGGAGCAGCGCCGAGAGACCTCACGCGCCCGCCCTCCACCACCGCCGCGACGGCATACTGCCCACCGTGGCCGCCGCCCTCTCCGTCCGCGGCGCCACGCTCACCTCGACGGCCGCCCGCGGCGACGAGCCGCCGCAACTGCACCCGCTCGTCCAGGACTTCCTCGACACCCTCGGCAGCGACCGGCGCGACCGCTTCACCGGGCGCTGCGCCGAGACCATGCTCATATCCCGGCACATCGCCGCCGCCGACGCCGCCCGCAGCAAGCGCGCCGCGCGCAAACCCATGACCAACGGCGAGGCCCGCCGCGCCCTCAAGCAGGCCAAGCTCACCGCCCGCCGCATCCGGGAGGACGGCGACCCGCTGCACGGCAGCTTCGCCGCCCCCTGCCGCGCCTGCACCGCCCTGAGCGCCCACTTCGGCGTACGCATCGTCGACCCGACGACGGACGGCGGCTGACGGTCCGGTCGTGGCGCAGGTCGACTGCAACTCCTCAGGGGCGTGGGGAACCGCGCGACCAGCCACGACGGACCTCGAGCCGCCCGACCACAGGACCCGGCACCCCACGGGCTGCACGACCAGCCACCACACACCCGCACAACGGCGCCCCCGCTCCCCGGCGCCCACCCATGACCTCGACGAACGCGAAGGGCAGATGCACCCCGACCGCACCAACAGCACCCGTTTCCCCGTCCCCGTCGACGCCGTCCTGCGCGCCGCCGGCTGGCTGCCCGGACGCTGGGACATAAAGCAGGCCGAGATCTGGGCCGACACCCTGCGCGAGCACACCTCACCGGCCGGACACCGGCACGCCGTGTTCCCCGCCGCGGTCGAGGCCTGGGCGGAGTTCGGCGGACTGCACCTGACCCCCACCGGCCCCGGCCGCCAGGTCGCCCCCGCCCACCTCCACCTCGACCCGCTGCACGGCCTCCACATGGCCCGCACCCTCGCCGACCTGGGCCGCGCGCTGGACACCGAGGTCTGCCCCCTCGGCGCCGAGACCGACACCCAGGCGCTGCTGGCCATCGACACCGAGGGCCGGGTCTACGCCCTCGACCACACCGGCGACTGGTACCTCGGCCCGGACATCGACCAGGCCCTGGCCGGCCTCCTCGCCGGCATCGAACCGGCCCGCCTCACCGCCGGCTGAGCCCGCGGCGGCCTCACGCCGCCGGAATCACCGCCGACACCCGGAATCCCCCCGCCTCCGTCGGCCCCGACACGAACACCCCGCCCAGCGCGGCGACCCGTTCCTTCATCCCCACCAGGCCGTTGCCCCCCGAGGGCAACCGGGCCGACGTGAGGGAGGACACCTCGGGCGGCGGTTCGTTCTCCACCTGCATCGCGATCTCCGACACCCGGTGCGCGAGACGTACGTGCGTCTTGGCGCCCGCCGCGTGCTTGTGGACGTTCGTCAACGCCTCCTGCACCACCCGGAACGCCGTCTGCTCGATCTGCGCGGGATACGACCGCACCTCTCCCTCCACCGAGAGGTCCACCGCCATCCCCGCCTCGGCCGACTGCCCGATCAACGCCTCCAGATCGTCCAGGCAGGGCCCGTCGGACTCGTCCACGGCCCGCGAGGCCGCCGCTGCCGCCGCCACGCCCACGGCGACGAGCGGAACCGCCGCCGACTCCTTGCGCCCGAACCCGTCCCCGCTGCGCAGCACGCCGAGCATCTCCCGCAGCTCGGTGAGCGCCTGGCGGCCCATGTCCCCCACCAGGACCGCGTTCTTGACGGCCTTCTCGGGATCCTTCCGGGCCACGGCCTGCAACGCGGCCGCGTGCACCACCATCAGGCTCACCCGGTGCGCGACGACGTCGTGCATCTCCCGGGCGATCCGCGTCCGCTCCTCGTTCCGCGCCCACTCCGCCCGCTCCTCGGCCCGCTCGGCGAGCAGCTGGAGCTCCCGCTCGAGGTCGTCGGCCCGCTCACGGAGACTCTCCATGAGCCGCCGCCGCGCCCCGACGTACAGCCCCAGCAGCAGGGGCGGGGCGGTCATCCCGATCGCGGTGGTGATCGACACGAACGGGACGAACCAGTCCCCGAGGTCCAGGTCGGCCCGACCCGGGTCCTGCCGCACCCGCACGAACATCACGATCAGCATGCCGACCAGGGACATCCCCGCCAGCGATCCGATGATCCGGCGCGGCAGCTCCGACGCGGCGAGCGTGTAGAGGCCGACGATGCCCATCAGGTAGCCCATCTGGGCGGGCGTGATCGCGATGCTCACCAGCACCACGGCGATCGGCCACTTCCGCCGGATGAGGAGCACCGATCCGGCCAGCACCCCGAACACGATCCCCGCGGCCATCGGGATCCCGGCGTCCTCCGCGAACCGGATCCCCTCGAACGCACACTCCACCGCGGACGCCGACGCCAGGCCCACGTCCAGCACCGCACTGCGCCACCTTGCCCACCACCACGGCCCCGTCTGAGCCGCGGTGGTGTCTTCCCCCGTCGTGGTCATGGCTCCAGACTACGTTCGCCGGTGCGAGGTTTTCCGGCGCATTTCGACGACTGGCCTACACCACAGCGAGTGACCGATCGACCACGAAACCGCCCGATATCCCTCGAACTGCCGAATCGCTCACCGTTCGAACCCGGAACCCCACATTCCACGAGCGCCGATCTGTACCGTCGCATCGAAGGCGCCTGGTACGGCATAGTAGGAGGCGCGCTCGGCGACTTGACTGAATGTCCGGTTCAGTCGAGATATTCCCCCGTGGTGTAATTGGCAGCACCGTGGCTTTTGGTGCCATTTGTCCGGGTTCGAGTCCTGGCGGGGGAGCCACAGCCTGTTCGGGCCCTGACAGCACTGTCAGGGCCCGCTCTCATGTCCCCCAGGAAACGCCCCGGTATCCTGCGGATGTCACCCCACCCCCTCCACAGCCGAAGGGCATCCCGTGAGCGCCATTCGCCCGGCAGCCGTCGTCGTTCTCGCAGCGGGTGAGGGCACCCGTATGAAGTCGGCCACACCCAAGGTCCTGCACGAGCTGTGCGGTCGCAGTCTCGTGGGCCATGTGCTCGCCGCGGCCCGTGAGTTGGAGCCCGAGCACCTCGTGGTGGTCGTGGGGCACGCCCGGGAGAAGGTCACCGCACATCTCGCCGGCACCGACGCCGACGTACGAACCGCCGTGCAGGCGCAGCAGAACGGCACCGGGCACGCCGTCCGGATGGCCCTGGAGGAGCTGGGCGGTTCCGTCGAGGGGACCGTCGTCGTGGTGTGCGGGGACACTCCGCTGCTGACCGGTGAGACCCTCAACACCCTTGCCGCCACGCACTCCTCGGACGGCAACGCGGTCACCGTGCTGAGCGCCGAGGTGCCGGACGCCACGGGGTACGGGCGGATCGTGCGGGACGCCGTCTCCGGTGCCGTGACCGAGATCGTCGAGCACAAGGACGCCTCCGAGGCGCAGCGGGCCATCCGGGAGATCAACTCCGGTGTGTTCGCCTTCGACGGCCAGTTGCTCGCCGACGCGCTCGGCAAGGTCCGCACCGACAACTCGCAGGGCGAGGAGTACCTGACGGACGTGCTCGGCATCCTGCGTGAGGCCGGGCACCGGGTCGGCGCCGCCGTCGCCGCCGACCACCGTGAGATCGCCGGGATCAACAACCGGGTGCAGCTCGCCGAGGCCCGCCGCATCCTCAACGACCGGCTGCTGACGCGCGCGATGCTCTCCGGTGTCACGGTGATCGACCCGGCCACCACCTGGGTCGACGTGAGCGTCACCTTCGGCCAGGACTCCGTCGTCCACCCGGGCACCCAGCTGCACGGCTCCACCCACATCGGCGAGGGCGCCGAGGTGGGCCCCAACAGCCGGCTCAAGGACACCGTCGTCGAGGCCGGGGCCCGGGTGGACAACACGGTGTCCGACGGCGCCCACATCGGGGCGGGCGCGATCGTCGGGCCGTACGCCTCGCTCCGTCCCGGTACCCGGCTGGGCGCGAAGGGCAAGATCGGCACCTTCGTGGAGACGAAGAACGCGAGCATCGGCGAGGGGACGAAGGTGCCGCACCTGTCCTATGTCGGTGACGCGACGATCGGTGAGTACTCCAACATCGGTGCCGCGAGCGTGTTCGTGAACTACGACGGACAGGACAAGCACCACACCACGGTCGGGTCGCACTGCCGCACGGGTTCGGACAACATGTTTGTGGCTCCTGTCACGGTCGGGGACGGCGCGTACACCGCGGCGGGGTCGGTGATCACGAAGGACGTGCCGCCCGGTTCGCTGGCCGTGGCCCGTGGCCAGCAGCGGAATATCGAGGGTTGGGTGGCCCGGAAGCGTCCGGGGAGCGCGGCGGCGAGGGCCGCGGAAGCGGCCTCTGGCCAGCGTGAGCGCGAGAGCTGACCGGAAACAGGTGCGCCGAAGTCGTCGTACCGTGATAAGTGCACACCCCGCTGAGACACCTCTGAGGAGACAGCTGTGACCGGGATCAAGACGACCGGCGAGAAGAAGATGATGTTCTTCTCCGGCCGCGCCCACCCCGAGCTTGCCGAGGAGGTCGCCCAGCAGCTGGGTGTCGGGGTCGTCCCGACGAAGGCCTTCGACTTCGCGAACGGCGAGATCTACGTCCGCTACCAGGAGTCGGCCCGTGGTGCGGACTGCTTCGTGATCCAGAGCCACACGGCTCCGATCAACCAGTGGATCATGGAGCAGCTCATCATGATCGACGCCCTGAAGCGCGCGTCGGCCCGCTCGATCACGGTGATCGTGCCGTTCTACGGTTACGCCCGCCAGGACAAGAAGCACCGCGGCCGTGAGCCGATCTCGGCGCGGCTGATCGCGGACCTGATGAAGACGGCCGGCGCCGACCGCATCCTGACCGTCGATCTGCACACCGACCAGATCCAGGGCTTCTTCGACGGTCCCGTGGACCACCTGTTCGCGCTGCCGCTGCTGGCGGACTACGTGGGGCAGAAGATCGACCGGGCGAAGCTGACGGTGGTCTCGCCGGACGCGGGCCGGGTGCGGGTCGCGGACCGCTGGTGCGACCGGCTGGGCGCGCCGCTGGCGATCGTGCACAAGCGGCGCGACAAGGACGTGGCGAACCAGGTGACCGTCCACGAGGTCGTGGGTGAGGTCAAGGGCCGGGTGTGCGTCCTGGTCGACGACATGATCGACACCGGTGGCACCATCTGCGCGGCCGCGGACGCGCTGTTCGCGCACGGTGCCGAGGACGTCATCGTGACGGCCACGCACGGTGTGCTGTCCGGCCCGGCCGCCGACCGGCTGAAGAACTCCCGGGTGAGCGAGTTCGTGTTCACGAACACCCTGCCGACGCCGGGTGAGCTGTCCCGGGACCTGGACAAGATCAAGGTGCTGTCGATCGCGCCGACGATCGCGAGCGCGGTGCGTGAGGTGTTCGAGGACGGGTCGGTGACCAGCCTCTTCGACGAGCAGTAAGCCGCAAAACGCTTCTGCATGATCGATTTTTCTGCGGCCTCCCCTGCCGAGTAGACTGCTCCAGTTGCTCGGCGAGGGAGGCCGTATCCATGGATACGGCGATCCGTTATCGACGCGCTCTTCGTAGCAGGCCGTTCGTGGCCGGGTGACCCTGTCCGTCTCTCACCCATACGAGGAGTGATCCGCATGTCCGAGGTCAAGATCTCCGCCGAGACCCGTTCCGAGTTCGGCAAGGGCGCCGCCCGCCGCATCCGCCGTGACTCCAAGGTTCCCGGTGTTCTCTACGGCCACGGTGGCGACCCGATCCACCTGACCCTCCCGGGCCACGAGCTGCTGCTCGCGCTGCGCACGTCGAACGTCCTGATCTCCCTGGACATCGACGGCAAGACCAACGAGCTGGCGATCCCGAAGTCCGTGCAGCGCGACCCGATCAAGGGCTTCCTGGAGCACGTCGACCTGCTGATCGTCAAGCGCGGCGAGAAGGTCACGGTCGAGATCCCGGTCCACACCGAGGGCGAGCTGGCCCCCGGCGGCAACCTCCTCGAGCACGTCCTGAACGCGCTGCCGGTCGAGGCCGAGGCCACCCACATCCCCGAGTCGGTCACCGTCTCCGTCGAGGGCCTGGAGGCCGGCGCCTCCGTCCTCGCCAAGGACATCAAGCTCCCGAACGGCACCACGCTGGCCGTCGAGGAGGACGCGGTCGTCCTCCAGGTGCTGGCCGCGCAGGCCGAGGAGTCCGAGGGCGAAGAGGCCGCGGGCGACGAGGTCGCCGAGGCCTGACCGGCGTTTCGGCCGCGGTGACCGTGCCGCCGCTTCCCCGGCGCCCGGCACCGCGGTTGTAGCCGTATACGCTCGCAGCCGCCGCCCCTGTTCAGGGGCGGCGGCTGCGGCATGTGCAGAGGAGAGATGGACGTGACTACCCCCGCCAACGCCCCGTGGCTGATCGTCGGCCTCGGCAACCCGGGACCCGAGTACGCGGGCAACCGGCACAACGTCGGCTTCATGGTGGCCGATCTGCTGGCCGAGCGGATCGGGGGCCGGTTCAAGCGGGCCGGGAAGGCGCAGGCGCAGGTCGTGGAGGGGCGGATCGGGCCACCCGGGCCGGCCAACCGGCGGGTGATCCTGGCCAAGCCGATGTCGTTCATGAACCTGTCCGGCGGACCGGTGAACGCGCTCAAGGACTTCTACAAGGTGCCGGTCGCGAACATCGTGGCGATCCATGACGAGCTCGACATCGACTACGGCGTGCTGCGCCTCAAGCTCGGCGGCGGGGACAACGGCCACAACGGGCTGAAGTCGATGACGAAGGCGTTCGGGGCGGAGTACCACCGGGTGCGGTTCGGGATCGGGCGCCCGCCGGGCCGTATGCAGGTGGCGGACTTCGTGCTGAAGGACTTCTCGTCGAGCGAGCGCAAGGAGCTGGACTACTTCGTGGACCGGGCGGCCGACTCGGTGGAGGCGCTGGTGACCGAGGGGCTCGAGCGCGCGCAGAGCACGTACAACTCCTAGCCCGTCCTGGCCCGCATTGACTTCCGGCAATTCCATGGCCAATGATCCCGGCCATGCCTGCCACCGCCGCCGCCTCCCGTTCAGCCGCCCGCCAGGCCTCGACCGCCGCACTGCGGTTCGGGCGGCTCGCGTCGATGGGGGCGGTCACGGTGCTGATCCTGGTCGCGGGGGTGTGGGCGTCCTGGGGCAGCGCGCAGTACGTGATGCTGACGAAGGGGCGCGAGCGCGGCACGATCGAGGTGGCGCGCTGCTCGCGGGACGTGTGCAGCGGGCCGTACACGCCGTTGTCGCACGGGTCCGAGGCGCGGGACCGGGTCGACATCGAGAAGTCGGTGGCGGTGCGCAAGGGCCGGACCTACTCGGTCGTGGTGAAGCCCGGCAGCGACGACGTCGTACGGTCGGGGCCCGCCGGAGTGCTCTATTCCTGGGTGCCGATGGGCGGGGCGCTGCTGCTCGCGTCGGTGGTCGTGGCGGGCGGTCTGCGCCGGACGCGGTTCGCGTGGGTGCTGGCGGGATCCGGGATCGCGCTGCTCACGACCGCTTTCGTGACCATCTGACAGCTTTCGCCGTTCTCCGCTTCTGTGGAGCATGTGACTGTTGTCGGTTTGTGATTGACCAGAGGTCAGTGATGGCTGGATGCTAAGCCGCCCCCTCCACATCTTCCCGTTCACTCTCGAAGATGGATGACTGCCCCATGCGTACCCTCAGCCGCGCCGGTGTTCTGTCCGCCGTCGCCACGGCGGCCTTCCTCGTCGCCCCGGCCGCCCACGCCACTGTGCCCGGTGACAACGGCACCGTGAAGATCCACGACGCCACCACCGGCGAAGAGCTCCGCAAGAACGAGCCGCACGTCTGCACCTTCTATCTGGACGCCTTCGGCTTCGACTCGGTCCAGGAGGTCGACTGGCACATCGAGGCCTGGGCGCCGACGGCCGACGTCAAGGGCGAGACCGTGAAGTCCGGCGAGATCACGCTGGACTCCGACGGTCACGGCCGTACGGACGACCTGTCCCTGCCCGACGGCCACTACAAGCTGTTCTGGAACTTCGAGGGTGAGAAGGGCGCCGCCAAGCACAAGGTGTTCTGGACGGACTGCGAGGACGAGCAGGGCGGTGGCGGCGGTACGGCCACGCCCACCGGGTCGGCCACCCCCACGCCGTCCGGCTCGTCCACCACCGAGCCGAGCGACGGCCCGAGCACCGGGCCGAGCGCCGAGCCCAGCGAGTCCACCGAGGCCGGGGCCTCCGCGTCGGCCTCCTCCTCCGCCTCCGCGCAGGGCTCGACCGGTGACCTCGCCGAGACCGGCAGCAGCGCTCCCGTGGGCCTGCTCGCGGGCGTCTCCGCCGCGCTGCTGGCGGCCGGCGGCTACCTCGTGGTCAGGCGGCGCCGGGCCTGACGTACGACATGACAGTGCCCCCGGGGACGAACCCCGGGGGCACTGTCGTGTCCGGACTCAGCCGGTGTTGCGCAGGCCCGCCGCCACACCGTTGACGGTGAGCAGCAGGGCGCGGGACAGCAGCGGGTCGGGCTCTTCGCCCGCGGCGGCCGCGTCGCGCTGGCGCTTGAGGAGGGTCACCTGGAGGTAGGAGATCGGGTCCAGGTAGGCGTCGCGGATGGCGAAGGTCTGCTTGAGGACGGGCTGGGCGTCGAGGAGTTCGGCCTCGCCGGTGACGCGCAGGACCTCGCGGACGGTGAGTTCGTGCTCGGCCTCGATGTCGGCGAAGACGTGCTGGAGCTCGGCGGGTACGAGGGTCTCGACGTAGTGGCGGGCGATGCGCAGGTCGGTCTTCGCGAGGGTCATCTCGACGTTGGAGATGAAGTTCCGGAAGAAGTGCCACTGTTCGTGCATCTCGTCGAGCACGGTGTCGAGCCCGGCCTCGCGCAGCGCCTTGAGGCCCGAGCCGACGCCGAACCAGCCGGGGACGATCTGCCGGGACTGGGTCCAGCCGAACACCCACGGGATGGCGCGCAGCCCGTCGAGGGAGACGCCCGAGCCGGGGCGCCGGGAGGGCCGGGAGCCGAGGTGCAGGTCGGCGAGCTGGTCCACCGGCGTCGAGGCGAGGAAGTAGTTCGGCAGGTCCGGGTCCTCGACGAGCCTGCGGTAGGCCGCGTGGGCGGCGTCGCTCACCACGTCCATCGCCGCGTCCCAGCGGGCCAGCGCCTCGTCGGACTGGCGCGGGGCGGTGTGCAGGGCGGACGCCTGGAGGGTGGCCGCGACCGTCAGCTCCAGGTTCTCCCGGGCCAGCGACGGCACGAGGTACTTGTCGGAGATGACCTCGCCCTGCTCGGTCACCTTGATCTCGCCCTCCAGGGTGCCCCAGGGCTGGGCGAGGATCGCGTCGTGCGAGGGGCCGCCGCCGCGGCCGACGGTGCCGCCGCGGCCGTGGAAGAGGCGCAGCCGTACGCCGTAGCGGTGCGCCACGTCACGCAGCCGGCGCTGGGCGCGGTGGATCTCCCACTGCGAGGTGGTGATGCCGCCGAACTTGGAGGAGTCCGAGTAGCCGAGCATGACCTCCTGCACATCGCCGCGCAGGGCCACGAGCCTGCGGTACGACGGGTCGGAGAGCATGTCCTCCAGGATGGTGTCGGCGGCCTTGAGCTCGTCGGTGGTCTCCAGGAGCGGCACGATGCCGATCTTCGCCCACCCGGCGTGCAGGTCCAGCAGTCCCGCCTCGCGGGCCAGGACCGCGGCGGCGAA
The DNA here is from genome assembly GCF_058382285.1 of Streptomyces sp. LS-MS-L19. Taxonomy (NCBI): domain Bacteria; kingdom Bacillati; phylum Actinomycetota; class Actinomycetes; order Kitasatosporales; family Streptomycetaceae; genus Streptomyces; species Streptomyces sp. LS-MS-L19. Next base: position 4,194,351 of record NZ_JBYCLL010000001.1, read on the forward strand.
GACGTCGTCGGCGCCCTGGCACATCGAGATGATGTACGACTCGATGACCTCGGGTCCGAAGACCTCCAGGGCCCGCTTGACGGTCTGGAAGACGCCGAGGGTCTTCTCGCCGGCCGCGTCCACGGGCGCCGGCGTGGGCGCCAGTGGCCTGCGGGAGCGCAGCTCCTTCGCGAGCAGCTTGGCCCGGTACTCGCGGGGCATGTCGACGTACCGCCAGGACTCCTCGCCGAGCCGGTCGAAGAGCTGGCCGAGGGCGTGGTGGTGGGCGTCGGCGTGCTCGCGGACGTCCATGGTGGCGAGCTGGAGGCCGAAGGCGGCCAGGGTGCGGATGGTGCGGTCCATCCGGCCGTCCGCGAAGAGCCCGCCCCGGTGCTCGCGCAGCGAGGTCTGGATCAGGGTGAGGTCCTGGAGCAGTTCGCTGGTGCCGAGGTAGTCGCGGCCGTCCTCGTGCGGGATGCCCTTGGCCAGGCGGGTCTTGGTGTTCTCCAGCTTCTGCCGGATGCAGGTGGCCTTGAGGCGGTACGGCTCCTCGGCGTTCAGCCGCTTGTAGCGGGGGCTGATCTCGGGGAGGCGCTCCAGGTCGGTCTTGAGGGACTCCAGGAGTTCCTCGGTGGCGCCGGTGTAGCGGATGGAGTTCGACAGGAAGCCGCGCAGCTCGTCGATGAGCTCCAGGGCGTCGTTGATGCCGTGCTCGTGCTGGAGGATCAGGACGTCCCAGGTGACCTGCGGGGTGACGTTGGGGTTGCCGTCGCGGTCGCCGCCGATCCAGGTGCCGAAGGTGAGGGGGCGGGTGGCGTCGGGGATTCTGACGCCGACGCGCTCCAGTTCCGCCGTCAGGTCCTCCAGGACGTCACCCACGGCACCGGCGTGCAGCTCGTCGAGGTAGTAGATGGCGTTGCGGGCCTCGTCGGCCGGCTCGGGGCGTACGACCCGCAGCTCGTCGGTCTGCCAGACCAGGTCGATGTTCTCGGCCAGACGGGTGTCGTAGCGGCGCCGGTCCGACTCGATGACCGGCGTCTCCAGCAGGGCGGCGATCCGGCGGAGCTTGTTCAGCACCGAGCGCCGGGCGGCCTCCGTCGGATGGGCCGTGAAGACCGGGCGGACGTTGAGGTTGGCGACCGTCTGGCGCAGGTGCTCGGGGTCGGCGTCCTTGAGGCGGTCGGCGGTACGGGCGAGGAGACCGCCCTCGGCGGCACGGCGGGCGCGCAGCTCACGGCCGCGGTGCACCTGCTCGGTGACGTTGGCCAGGTGGAAGTAGGTGGAGAAGGCGCGCACCAGCTTGGCGGCGGTCTCCAGTTCGGTGCCGCGCAGCAGCTCGGCGGCGGCCTCGCCGTCCTCACGGGTGAGGCGGCGCACCTTCTCGACCAGGTCCAGCAGCTCGGGGCCCTCCTGGCGGACGAGGGTCTCGCCCAGGAGATCGCCCAGCCGGCGGATGTCCGCGCGCAGCTCACTGCTGGTCGACGTGGCGCTCGTAGTCAGGTCGTCGGCACTGCTCACAGGTGCGGCTCCTTGCAGTGTTGAAGCTCGTCCGGGAGGGGAACCCGGAGTGCGGTCGAGCGGCAGCCGCCGCATACGGGCCGGACATCCGGGAAGAAATCAGAGCGGACCGCGCTGTCCGACCGACTCCAAGGATAGGTGTCCATGCGGACGCGCAGACGTTTGGGCTCTTGCCGTGAGACGGCGACGCACTGCCATACTTACGTCGCCGTAGGTTACGGAACCGTAGGGTCCGCTGTAACGGAACCCGGGAAGGATTGCCGCAGCCCGGCACCTGTCTCAACCCTCGAAACCCCACAGGGGACGCCCCATGACCACGAGCTCCGATGTGCTCGATGACGCCCCGAAGGCGAACGACGGCCCGACACCGCCCTCCGCGACGCTGGGTGGTGAGCAGAAGCGTTCGATCGAACAGATCACGCTGCTCCTGTTCATCACCGTGCCCTTCCTCGCGCTGCTCGCGGCGGTGCCGCTGGCGTGGGGCTGGGGTGTGAGCTGGCTGGACCTCGGCCTTCTGGTCTTCTTCTACTACCTCGGCTGCCACGGCATCACGATCGGCTTCCACCGCTACTTCACCCACGGCTCCTTCAAGGCCAAGCGGCCGCTCAGGATCGCGCTGGCGATCATGGGGTCGATGGCGGTCGAGGGGCCGCTGGTGCGCTGGGTGGCCGACCACCGCAAGCACCACAAGTTCTCCGACGCCGAGGGCGACCCCCACTCGCCGTGGCGGTTCGGCGAGACGCTCCCGGCGCTGATCAAGGGTCTGTGGTGGGCCCACATCGGCTGGATGTTCGACGAGGAGCAGACGCCGCAGGACAAGTACGCGCCGGACCTGATCAAGGACCCGGCGATCCGGGCGATCTCCCGGCAGTTCATCTTCTGGACGATGCTCTCCCTCGCCCTGCCCGCCGTGATCGGCGGCCTGGTGACGATGTCCTGGTGGGGGGCGTTCACGGGCTTCTTCTGGGGCTCCCTGGTCCGCGTCTGCCTGCTCCACCACGTGACCTGGTCGATCAACTCGATCTGCCACGCGGTCGGCAAGCGGCCCTTCAAGTCACGGGACCGCTCGGGCAACGTGTGGTGGCTGGCGGTGCTGTCCTGCGGTGAGTCCTGGCACAACCTGCACCACGCCGACCCGACCTCGGCGCGGCACGGGGTGATGCGGGGGCAGGTGGACTCCTCGGCGCGGATCATCCGCTGGTTCGAGATGGCCGGGTGGGCGTACGACGTGCGCTGGCCGTCACGCTCGCGTATCGATTCCCGCCGGAACACGGACCGGGACGGCTCCCGGAGCAAGAAGGAGACCGCCGAGGCGGCATGATGGACGCCGTGGCGACCGACTCCAGCAGTACCCCGAGCAACGAGGCGAAGCCGCGGCGTGCCCGGCGCACCCGGATGACGGGTGCCGAGCGCCGCGCCCAGCTCCTGGAGATCGGTCGCACGCTGTTCGCCGCGAAGGGCTTCGAGGGCACGTCGGTCGAGGAGATCGCGGCGAAGGCGGGCGTCTCCAAGCCGGTGGTGTACGAGCACTTCGGCGGCAAGGAGGGGCTGTACGCGGTGGTGGTGGACCGCGAGATGCGGCGCCTGCTGGACATGGTGACCAGCTCCCTGACCGCGGGCCACCCCCGCGAACTGTGCGAACAGGCGGCCTTCGCCCTCCTCGACTACATCGAGGAGTACACGGACGGCTTCCGCATCCTGGTCCGCGACTCCCCGATCCCCCAGTCCACGGGGTCCTTCGCCTCGCTGATCTCCGACATCGCCACGCAGGTCGAGGACATCCTGGGCCGCGAGTTCAAGAGCCGCGGCTTCGACCCGAAACTGGCCCCCCTGTACGCCCAGGCCCTGGTCGGCATGGTCGCCCTGACGGGCCAGTGGTGGCTGGACGTCCGCCGCCCGAAGAAGGCGGAGGTAGCAGCCCACCTGGTCAACCTGGCCTGGCACGGCCTGGACGGCCTGGAGGCGAAACCGCATTTGATCGGGCGCCGGAAGAGCTGACCGGGGCCACTGGGTGGCTCAGGGCGCCCCCTGGGACGTATCCCCGCCGAGTGGCGCTGAGACGTCATCGGCCCGTACGACGGCCCGTGCACCCCGAGGGTGCACGGGCCGTCCGTCTGCGTACCGTCAGTGCTTGAAGGTGTCCTTCGCCTTCTCCTTGGCCTGGCGCGCGTCCCCCTTGGACTGTGCCATGCGGCCCTCGGCCTCCATGCGCTCGTTGCCGACCGCGCGGCCCACGGCCTCCTTGGCCTTGCCCTTGGCCTGTTCCTTCTTGGCCTTGGCCTTCTGGTCTCCTGCCACCGTTCTCACTCCCAGCGATGAACGACTCGGCTGTCATCACTGCGGGTGACCCGCCCGGCCGTGATCAAACCAGGAACTCCAGGCGGTTGCCGACCGGGTCCGACGAGTAGAACCGCCGGCGTCCCGGCAGCCTCTCGTCCCACTCCACCCTCACCCCGCCCGCCTCCAGCCGGGCCGCGTACGCCGCGATGTCCGTGACCCGCAGGCCCGGGTGGGCCTTCCTGGCCGGGCGGAAGGCCTCCTCGATGCCCAGGTGGAGTTCCACGGCCCCCGCCCGGAACCAGCATCCGCCCCGGGCCGCGAGCAGCGGCGGCTTGGGGATCTCGGTCATGCCGAGGACGTCGGCGTAGAAGGCGCGCAGCAGGTCCTCGGCGCCGGGCGGTGCCGCGAGCTGGACATGGTCCACGGTGGTGAGCATCAGTGCTCCTTGCGGGCCACCGCGAAGATGCGGCGGAACGGGAACGGGGTGCCGTGCGGGCCCGTCGGGTAGGCCTCGCGCAGGGCCGTGCGGTACGCCTCCAGGAACTCCGACCTGGCCCCGGGGTCGTCGGCCAGCGCGGCCAGGACCGGTCGCAGGCCCGTCCCCTTCACCCAGTCCAGGACCGGGTCCTCCCCCTGGAGGAGGTGCACGTAGGTGGTCTCCCATGCGTCCGTCTCGCAGCCCAGGTCGGCCAGCACCGCCAGATACGCCTCGGGCGTGCGCACGGCGTCCTCGTGGCGCAGGGTCTCCGCGAGGCCGGCCGACTCCGCGAGTTCACGCATCAGGCGGTGGCTCGGGGAGCCGAAGTTGCCGGGCACCTGGAAGGCAAAGGCGCCGCCCGGGGCGAGCCCGGCGATCCACTCGGCGAACCGCTCCACGTGCCCCGGCACCCACTGGAGCGTGGCATTGCTGATGATCAGGTCGTACGGCTGTGCGGGCGCCCAGGTGCGCACGTCAGCGTGGGCGAAGTCCAGGCTCCCGCCACCGGCGGTGGGGCCGGCGTACTCGACCCGCGCCTTGTCGAGCATCTCGGCGGAGTTGTCGTAGCCGGTGATCCGGGCCGTGGGCCAGCGGGCGGCGAGCAGCGTGGTCACGTTGCCGGGTCCGCAGCCGAGGTCGGCGATCAGGGGCGCCTCGCCCGGCAGGTCCGGGACCCGGGCGAGGAGGTCGGCGAAGGGGCGCGCGCGGTGGTCGGCGTGCCGGAGGTACTGAGCGGGGTCCCAAGTCGTCATGGGACCCACTCTCCCCGCAGATTTATCTTGATGTCAAGAGACTTCACATCAAGAGACTTCACGTCGACACAACCACTACACTGATCGTCATGGAGGACGAGGTCGATCGGCTGGTCGCTGCGTGGCGCCGGGAGCGCCCTGACCTCGACGTGGAACCGCTCGAGGTGCTCAGCCGGGTGAGCAGACTGGCCCGGCACCTGGACCGGGCGCGCCGGCTGGCCTTCGCCGAGCACAGCCTGGAGCCCTGGGAGTTCGACGTGCTGACCGCGCTCCGGCGCGCGGGGACGCCGTACCAGCTCTCCCCGGGGCAGCTGCTGACGCAGACCCTGGTCACCTCGGGCACCATGACCAACCGCATCGACCGGCTGGCCAAGAAGGGCCTGGTGGAGCGGTTGCCGGACCCCAGCGACCGGCGCGGTGTGCTGGTCCGGCTCACGGAGGACGGCAAGGACCGCGCGGACCAGGCCCTCGCCGGTCTGCTGGAACAGGAACGCGCGATCCTCGCCGAGCTCTCCCGCGCCCAGCGCGGCGAACTGGCAGGACTGCTACGCCAGTTGACCGCCCCGTTCGACAACATCCCCGGCTAGGCGCTCCACTGGCAGGGCCGTTACCGCGGCCCTTACGGCATCGCTCCGCTACGCCAGTTGACCGCCCCGCTCGACGACGTCCCCGGCCAGGTCGACGGGTCCGACGCCGGCGCGACGGGCGAGCGCTACGGCGGCCAGGGTGGAGTGGACGCCCAGTTTGCCGAGGACGTTCTGCATATGGGTGCGGACCGTGTGCGGGGAGAGGAACAGCCGCTCGGCGACCGCCTTGCGGCCCAGCCCGGCCACCATGCAGCGCAGCACCTCGCGCTCGCGCGGGGTGAGGGACTCCACCAGCCGCTCGCTCTCGGTGCGGTGCTTGCGGGCGGCGGTGAGCTCCCGCAGTACGCCCGTGAGCAGGGCGGGCGGGAGGTGGGTCTCGTCGCGCAGCACGCCTCGTATGACCGTGAGCAGCCGGGACAGCGAACAGTCCTTGGCGACCCAGCCCGAGGCGCCGGCCTGGAGGGCGAGCGCGGCCCGGCGCGGATCGTCCTTCTCGGCGAGCACGACGATCCGGACCGCCGGCTGCGCCGTACGGACCCCGGCGACCAGCGAGATGCCGTCGACCAGACCGTCCTCGTTGCCGTCCTGCACGGAGACGGCGGGCCTGATGCCCTGGACGTTGCCGCCCAGGTCGGCGTCGACGAGCAGTACGTCGAACCGGCGGCCCTCGGCGGCCGCGCGCTCCAGTGAGCGCAGCGCGGCGGGACCGCTGCCGGCCGCGGAGACCTCCACGTCGGGCTCGGCCGCCAGCGCGGCGGCGAGCGACTCGGCGAAGATGCGATGGTCGTCGACGACCAGGACTCGGATGCGAACCACGTAACCCCCTTCCCCAAGCTCTCGAAGAGCAGGGGATACCCCGTCGCCATCATGGGAGGACGACTCGGGAGACGACACCGCCGCGGGTACGACGCCCGAAGCACGATGGCCGCACGGCCGCCGCCGCGCAAGAACTGCTACCCCCACTTCGGGCGCCGTACCCGACTGTCTCGCCCCCTGATCAGCACCGGCCCCCACCGGTGCTGTTCATCAGGGTACGGCCGGGGGGCAGGAGCGGAAGGTTATTTGCAGAACTGGCTGTCCGGGGCGTTTATGGTGAGCCGCATGTTTCGTCTGGAGACAGAAGTCGACAAAGCCCGGCAAGATCTGCTCCGCAAACGGCTGCGGGACACCAACACGGCCGCCTCCCCGGTGCTCCGTGCCCTGCGCGGGACCCCAGGTGAACGGGAACTTCCGCTCCACGTCTGGGTGTTGGACGACTCCGGCGCGCTGGCGGGCGGACTGGTCGGCCACACCTGGACCAACTGGCTGCACGTGGCCCATCTGTGGGTCGACGCACGGCACCGCGGGGCGGGTCTGGGTTCGCAGTTGCTCGCACAGGCGGAGCGCGTGGCGCACCGCGAGCGGGGCTGCACCTCCGTACGCCTGGAGACCTGGGACTTCCAGGCGCCGGAGTTCTACAAGAAGCAGGGCTACGACGTGGTGTGCGTGATCCCGGACTATCCGCCCGGGGTCACGGAGTACACGCTGACCAAGCGGCTCACCGCCTGAAGCGCCAGGAGCCCGGATCGTCCGCCGGCTCCAGGCCCAGCTCGCCCGCGATGCCGGCCGCGCGGCGGTGGGAGACGTCGGGGTAGTGCCCGGGGTGCACCTCGACGAAGCCGTGGTCGTCGGCCACGGCCGTGCGCAGGGCCTCGCGGAGGATGTGCTCCTGCTCCTCCGTCCTGGCCCGCTCCTCCCGTCGGCGGGAGACGGTCACGCCCCGCCGGGCGGTGGCCGCGACCACCCCGAGCGCGATCAGCGCGAACGCCCCGACGCCCAGCACGTCTCCGGTCGCGTCCGCGTCGTCGGGGGTACGGGGGCGCAGCACGCCCCGGGGGTCGGCGAGCACGGTGACGTGCTGGCCGAGGGCGAAGCTGCCGGACTTGGCCTGGAGGGCGGGGCCGGGGAGCCGGGTGCCGTCGCGGCGGGCGAGGAGGTAGTCGTAGGTGTGGTCGGCACGTCCCTGGTCGGGGGCGAGCCACTCGCGCACGACGGTCGCGCTGATCCGTTCGCCCCGCCGCTCCAGGGTGAGGTCGTCGCGGGCCAGGTCGGCGATGTACACGGCCATCAGGGAGGCGCCCACCACGAGCAGCGCCGCGGTCAGACCGGTCTCGTCGGCGGCGAGCTTGGTCAGCAGCACGGCGAGGAGCACACCGTGGGCGATCCACAGGGGCACCAGGAGACCGGAGCCCTCGTGGTCCGCCAGCACGAAGAAGCCGACGATCGCGGCGAGCGCGTAGCAGCCGATGCAGATCGCCGACAGGATGCGATGACGCCCTCGACTCACGCTCCGAACCTACTGGGACGTACGCCAGGGAGAGGCCCGGCTTTCCCCAAGTTCGGATCAAGCCGGGCAAAACAGCGGTCAGCCGGTTCAGACCAGGCGCCGGGCCCCCGGGGAGGGAACCGCCTCGAAGACCCGCGGAGCGGTGAACTCCGCGGCGGCGAAGGCCTCTTCGACCGCCTTGGTGATGGTCTCCGCGTCACTCGCCTCGGCCAGCACGATCGCCGAGCCGCCGAAGCCGCCGCCGGTCATCCGGGCGCCCAGGGCGCCGGAGGCGAGGGCGGTGTCGACGACCAGGTCGAGCTCCGGGCAGGAGATTCGGAAGTCGTCCCGCAGCGAGGCGTGGCCCGCGACCAGCACCGGGCCGATCGCGCGGGTCTCGCCCGACTCCAGCAGGGCGACGACCTTCTCGACCCGCTCGTCCTCGGTGACCACGTGCCGGACCAGCCGTACGGCCTCCTCGTCGTCGCCGAGCCGTTCGAGAGCCGCGTCGAGCTCGCCGTAGGGGATGTCCCGCAGGGCGTCGACGCCGAGCAGGGCCGCGCCGCGCTCGCAGCCCGCGCGGCGCTTGCCGTACTCGCCCTCGCTGTGGGAGTGCTTGACCTGGGTGTCGACGACCAGCAGGACCATGCCCTCGGCGGCGAGGTCGAAGGGGATCTGCTTCTGGGAGAGGTCCCGGGTGTCGAGGAACAGGGCGTGGCCGGTCTCGCAGCAGGCGGACGCGGTCTGGTCCATGATCCCGGTGGGGGCGCCGACGTAGACGTTCTCGGCGCGCTGGCACAGGCGGGCCAGCTGCCAGCGCTGGAGGCCGAGGTCGAACAGGTCGTTCAGGGCGAGCGCGACGACGACCTCCAGGGCCGCCGACGAGGACAGGCCCGCGCCCGCGGGGACCGTCGAGGTGAGGTGGACGTCCGCGCCGGTGACCGGGTGGCCCGCCTCGCGCAGCGCCCAGACCACACCGGCCGGGTAGGCGGTCCAGTTCCGGTCGCTCTCGGGGGCGAGGTTGTCGAGCCGCAGCTCGACGACGCCGCCCTCGACGTCGGCCGAGTGCAGCCGCAGGACGCCGTCCGTGCGCCGGGAGACGGCCGCGACGGCGGTGTGCGGCAGCGCGAAGGGCATCACGAAGCCGTCGTTGTAGTCGGTGTGCTCACCGATGAGGTTGACGCGGCCGGGCGCCGACCAGACACCGTCGGGCTCGGTGCCGTAGAGCTCGGTGAATCCGTCCCGGACCTGCTGTGCCGCCACTGTCACTGCTCCCTTGCTGCGCTGATGGACTGCGCGAACTCCCAGGCGTCCGCGACGATGCCCGCGAGATCCGCGCGGGTCGGGTTCCAGCCCAGCTTCTCGCGGGCGGTGGCGGCGGAGGCGACCAGGGTGGCCGGGTCGCCGCCCCGGCGCGGGGCCACGACCTCGGGGATCGGGTGGCCGGTGACCTGGCGGACCGTCTCGATGACCTGGCGGACGGAGAAGCCCTCGCCGTTGCCGAGGTTGCAGATGAGGTGCTCGCCCGGCCGGGCGGCGTCGAGCGCGAGGAGGTGGGCGTCGGCCAGGTCGGCGACGTGGATGTAGTCGCGCACGCAGGTGCCGTCCGGGGTCGGGTAGTCCTCGCCGAAGACGGAGATCGCCTCCCGCTTGCCCTGGGCGACCTGGAGGATCAGCGGGATGAGGTGCGACTCGGGGTCGTGGCGCTCGCCCTGCTTGCCGTAGGCACCGGCGACGTTGAAGTAGCGCAGGGACACGGCACCGAGGCCGTGGGCGTTCGCCTCGCTGGTGATCATGAAGTCGACGGCGAGCTTGGAGGCGCCGTACGGGTTGGTGGGCTTGGTCGGCGCCGACTCGACGATCGGCACCTCCTCGGGCTCCCCGTACGTGGCGGCCGTGGAAGAGAAGACGAGTCGGCGGACACCCGCCTCGCGCATGGCGCCGAGCAGGGCCATGGTGCCGCCGACGTTGTTGTCCCAGTACTTCTCGGGCTTCACGACCGACTCGCCGACCTGCGAGAACGCGGCGAAGTGGAGCACGCCGTCGAAGGAGGCGTCGAGCCACTTGGCGGCGTCGCGGATGTCGCCCTCGATGAAGGCCGCGCCGGCCGGGACGCCCTCGCGGAAGCCGGTGGAGAGGTTGTCGAGGACGACGACCTCGTGCCCCGCCTCGATGAGGTGCTGGGCCACGACCCCGCCGACATAGCCCGCGCCACCTGTCACCAGGTACTTCATGAACTCGCTACCTCTCGCAGTCGCTGTGCCGCGGCCTCCGGCCGGATGTCGTTGATGAACACGTTCATGCCCGACTCGGAGCCCGCGAGGAACTTCAGCTTGCCGGACGTACGGCGAATGGTGAAAAGCTCGAGATGGAGCGCGAAGTCGTCGCGGCTCACGCCCTCGAAGTCCTCCAGCGCACCGAACGGCGCCTGGTGCCAGGCGGCGATGTACGGCGTGGGAGGCTCCCCTTCCCCGAAGATCCGGTCGAAGCGCCTCAAGAGTTCCAGATACACCTTGGGGAACTCTGTGCGGGCCTCCTCGTCCAGCCCCAGCAGGTCCGGCACCCGGCGCTTCGGGTACAGGTGCACCTCGTACGGCCAGTGGGCGGCGTAGGGCACGAAGGCGACCCAGTGCTCCCCCTCCAGGACGACCCGCTCCTCGGCGAGTTCCCGCTCCAGGACGGCGTCGAAGAGGTTCTCCCCGCCGGTCGCCTCCTTGTGCGCCGCGAGCGAGCGCAACATCAGTGCGGTGCGAGGCGTGGTGAAGGGGTAGGCGTAGATCTGGCCATGGGGGTGACCCAGGGTCACACCGATCTCGGCACCCCGGTTCTCGAAACAGAAGACCTGCTCGACGGAAGGGAGATGGGACAGCTCCGAGGTCCGGTCGGTCCAGGCGTCGAGAACCAGCCGCGCCTGTTCCTCGCTCAGATCCGCGAAGGAGGCGTTGTGGTCCGAGGTGAAGCACACGACCTCACAGCGGCCCGAGTCGCCGGCCAGCGAGGGGAAACGGTTCTCGAAGACCACGGCGTCGTACGACGAGTCCGGGATCTCGCTCAGCCGGTCCCCCTGCGAGGGGCACAGCGGGCACTCGTCCTTGGGCGGGTGGTAGGTGCGCCCCTGTCGGTGCGAGGCGATGGCCACGGAGTCGCCGAGCAGCGGATCCCGACGAACCTCGGACGTGGTGACAGTCCGCTCCAGCGGACGCCGGTCCACGGCGTCGCGGACGGTGTCGTCGCGCAGGTCGTAGTAGATGAGCTCGCGACCGTCGGCCAGCCGGGTCGAGGTCTTCTTCACCGCTGAACTCCTTCACCCAAACATAACTAAACACAAGTAACCATAACCGCCCACCAACGTCAACATCGGAATCAAACAAAGCGCATCAGTCGAGGTGTTCAATTGCTGACTATGCAAACCCCCACAAACGGCGCACACACCGCATATCTCGCGGCCGAGCTGAGACTCCCCACCAACTGGCTCGACTACACGATCCTCGGCATCTACTTCGTCGTCGTCCTCGGGATCGGCTTCGCGGCCCGCCGCTCGGTCAGGACGAGCCTCGACTTCTTCCTCTCCGGCCGCTCCCTGCCGGCCTGGATCACGGGTCTCGCCTTCATCTCGGCCAACCTGGCCGCGACCGAGATCCTCGGCATGGCCGCCAACAGCGCGCAGTACGGCGCCTACACGGTCCACTGGTACTGGATCGGCGCCATCCCGGCCATGGTCTTCCTCGGCCTGGTGATGATGCCCTTCTACTACGGCAGCAAAGTGCGCTCGGTCCCCGAGATGCTGCTCCTGCGCTTCGACAAGTGGGCCCACCTGCTCAGCTCGGCGCTGTTCGCCTTCGCGGCCATCCTCATCGCGGGCGTCAACCTCTACGCGTTGGCGATCGTGGTGGAGGCCCTGCTGGGGTGGCCGCAGTGGGTGGCCATCGTGGTCGCGGGCGCCTTCGTCCTCGCCTACATCACCCTGGGCGGCCTGTCCTCCGCCATCTACAACGAGGTCCTCCAGTTCTTCGTGATCCTGGCGGCCCTGATCCCCCTGGTCGTCCTCGGCCTGAAGAAGGTGGGCGGCTGGGGCGGCCTGACCGACAAGCTGACGGCGGAGCACGGCGCGAACTTCACCACGGCGTGGGGCGGCACGGGCATCGGCAGCTCGAACCCGCTGGGCGCGAACTGGCTCACGATCGTGCTGGGGCTGGGCTTCGTCCTGAGCTTCGGCTACTGGACGACGAACTTCGCGGAGGTCCAGCGGGCGCTGTCGGCGAAGAACCTCTCGGCGGCCCAGCGCACCCCGCTGATCGCCGCGTACCCGAAGATCTTCATCGTGTTCCTGGTGATGATCCCGGGCCTGGTGGCGGCGGCCCTGATCCCCGGCTTCGGCACGGCCGACTCGGGCTACCAGTACAACGACGCCATCCCGTACCTGATGGAACAGCTCCTGCCGAACGGCGTCCTCGGCATCGCGGTCACCGGCCTCCTGGCCGCCTTCATGGCCGGCATGGCGGCGAACGTCTCGTCCTTCAACACGGTGTTCACGAACGACATCTGGGCGCGGTACGTGCAGCGGGGCCGGGAGGACGAGTACTACGTCCGCTTCGGCCGCCTGATCACGGTGATCGGCGTCTGCGCCTCCGTGGGCACGGCCTTCCTGGCCTCGTCCTTCTCAAACATCATGAGCTACCTCCAGACGCTGTTCTCCTTCTTCAACGTGCCGATGTTCGTGGTCTTCATCGTCGGCATGTTCTGGAAGCGCGCGTCGGCGAGGTCCGGCTTCTGGGGCCTGCTCGCCGGCACGGTCGCGGCGATGGTGAACTACTTCTGGATCTACAAGCAGGGCATCATCGACATCCCCTCCGACCAGGGCGCCAACTTCGTCTCGGCGATCGTCGGCTTCGTGGCGGGTGGGGTGGTCATGGTCGCGGTGTCCCTCTTCACGTCCCCGAAGCCCGAGGAGGAACTCCAGGGCCTGGTCTACGGCACGACGTCCCCCGGCATGTCCGAGCCGCCGGCCGTGGGGGACGACGCCTGGTACCGCAGGCCGGCGCTGCTGGGCTGGGGTGCGGTCGTGCTGGCCGCCGCCTGCTACATCCCGTTCTCGTTCTGATCGCGGAGGATTCGCACCATGTCCGCTGAACACCACGGCTATTCCGAACACGACGTCCAGCGGGAGGTCACCGACCTCCAGGCCAAGTCCGCGACGGCGGCCCGCATCTTCGACCTGCGCCGCATCATCGGCGGCCTCTTCGTCCTCTACGGCGTCATCGTCACGATCGCCGGCATCAACCCGTCCGACTCCTCCCTCGACAAGTCAGAGGGCATCAACATCAACCTCTGGACCGGCCTGGGGATGCTGCTCCTGGGCATCTTCTTCCTGGTATGGCTGAAACTGAGGCCTGCGGCGCCTGTGCGGGTGTCGGAGGACGAGGACGCCTGAGGGGGTGCCGGGTTCGGTTGTGGGGCGGGTGCGGGTGCGTTGTGGCTTGTCGCGCAGTTCCCCGCGCCCCTGGGTGGGTGCAGTTGACCTGCGTCACGACCTGACCGTCAGCGCCCGTCCCCACCGGACCCGCGGACAGCGAGCTCACCGCCCCACAGGCCCCGCCCGGTCCAGCAACCCCGTCCGCGCCGCCAGCGCCGCCGCCTCCAAACGGGAGCCCACGCCCAGTTTCATCAGCACCCGCTGCACATGCGTCCGGGCAGTCGACGGTGCTATCCCCATCCCCGCCGCGATCAGCCGCGTGTCCTCCCCGTCGGCCACCCGCACCAGCACCTCCACCTCCCGAGGCGTCAGCATCTGGAGCAACCGCTGCCCCTCGTCGTCCGGCTGGGCCGCGGGGTTCAGCAGCTCACTGAACGCGCCCTGGAGCAGCTGCGGCGCCACCGCCGCCTCCCCCGCCCGCGCCTTCATGATCGCCCGCTCCACGCCCTCGATGCGCTCGTCGTGCCGTACATAGCCCGACGCCCCCGCCGCGAAGGCCGCCGCGATCCCGCGAGGGCTCGGCACCGGCCCCAGGACCAGCACCGCCACCTGCGGCCGCTCCCGCTTGATCTTCACGACCGGGTCGAACATCCCCGGCTCGGCCGGCGTGGCCGTCCCCAGCAGGCACACCTCGGGCGCCCGGCTGATCACCAGCTCCGCCGCCCCCGCGGCAGGCGCCGCCGCCGCGAGCACCCGGTGCCCGCGCAGTTTCAGTGCCGAGGCCAGCGCCTCGGCGAGCAATCGGTGGTCGTCGACCACCATGAGCCGAACTCCCATCGAGCAACCCCCCAGTCCCCCCAATGGATCCGTGTGAATGCCCCACTATGGATGCCCACTGATCCCCCCGGACAGGGGTCCCCTCCCGGCTCCCCCGCCCTTCATGCCCCCGGAAGCTACACGCTTGTTCGACGTTGCGCTTCCCCTACTGGTGAGAAGTGCCCCGGATCGATGGAATTTCTGTGTTTCGCCTCATTCGCGCTTGAAAGACCTCACGCGTCCTCGGCCAGCTCCAGCCACCGCAGCTCCAGTTCCTCCCGCTCCCCGGCGAGATCCCGCAGCTCGGCATCGAGGCCGGCGACCTTCGCGAAGTCCGTGGCGTGCTCGGCGATGGACGCGTGCAGCTTGGTCTCCTTCTCGGAGATCCTGTCCAACTGCCGCTCGATCTTCTGGAGTTCCTTCTTCGCGGCCCGCTGGTCGGCGGCGCTCTTCTCGGCGACGGGCTTGGCCGCCACGGGCGAGGAGGCCGCCGCCGCCTCCTCCATCCGCTGCCGCCGCTCCAGGTACTCGTCGATGCCGCGCGGCAGCATCCGCAGGGTCGCGTCACCGAGCAGCGCGAAGACCCGGTCGGTCGTCCGCTCGACGAAGAACCGGTCGTGGGAGATGACGACCATCGAGCCGGGCCAGCCGTCGAGGACGTCCTCCAGCTGGGTCAGCGTCTCGATGTCCAGGTCGTTCGTCGGCTCGTCGAGGAAGAGGACATTGGGCTCGTCCATCAGCAGGCGCAGCAGTTGGAGCCGCCGCCGCTCACCACCGGACAGGTCCCCGACCGGCGTCCACTGCTTCTCCTTGTTGAAGCCGAACGTCTCGCACAGCTGCCCGGCGGTCATCTCGCGCCCCTTGCCGAGGTCGACGCGCTCCCGCACCTGCTGGACGGCCTCCAGCACCCGCAGCGCGGGGTTCAGCTCGGCGACCTCCTGGGAGAGGTAGGCGAGCTTGACGGTCCTGCCGACCACGACCCGCCCGCCCGCGGGCTGTGTCTCGCCCTCGGTGCGCGCGGCCTCGGCCATGGCCCGCAGCAGCGAGGTCTTGCCGGCGCCGTTGACCCCGACGAGACCGATCCGGTCACCCGGGCCCAGCTGCCAGGTCACATGCTTGAGCAGCACCTTCGGACCGGCCTGGACGGTCACGTCCTCCAGCTCGAAGACCGTCTTGCCCAGCCGCGAGGACGCGAACTTCATCAGCTCGCTGGTGTCCCGCGGCGGCGGTACGTCCTTGATGAGCTCGTTGGCGGCCTCGACCCGGAAGCGCGGCTTCGACGTACGGGCGGGGGCGCCGCGCCGCAGCCACGCCAGCTCCTTGCGGACGAGGTTCTGCCGCTTGGTCTCCTCGGTGGCGGCGATCCGCTCCCGCTCGGCCCGCGCGAAGACGTAGTCGGAGTACCCGCCCTCGTACTCGTAGACGTCGCCCTTCTGCACGTCCCACATGCGGGTGCAGACCTGGTCGAGGAACCACCGGTCGTGGGTGACGCAGACGAGGGCCGAGCGGCGCTCGCGCAGGTGCTTGGCCAGCCAGGCGATGCCCTCGACGTCGAGGTGGTTGGTGGGCTCGTCGAGGACGATCAGGTCCTGTTCCTCGATGAGCAGCTTGGCCAGCGCGATACGGCGGCGCTCGCCACCGGAGAGCGGCGCGATGACGGTGTCGAGGCCCTGCGGGAAGCCGGGCAGGTCGAGCCCGCCGAAGAGGCCCGTCAGGACGTCCCGGATCTTGGCGTTGCCCGCCCACTCGTGGTCGGCCATGTCCCGGATGACCTCGTGCCGGACGGTCGCCGTCGGGTCCAGGGAGTCGTGCTGGGTGAGGACGCCCAGGCGCAGTCCGCCGGAGTGCGTGACGCGCCCGGTGTCGGCGTCCTCCAGCTTGGCGAGCATGCGGATCAGGGTGGTCTTGCCGTCGCCGTTGCGGCCCACGACGCCGATGCGATCGCCCTCGGAGACGCCGAGCGAGACACCGTCCAGCAGGGCACGGGTGCCGTACACCTTGCTGACGTTCTCGACATTGACCAGATTGACGGCCATTTCTCTCCTGCCCAGGGGGATCGATCGACCCTCCAGGGTAGTCCGACCGCTACGCCCCCAGCACCGTCGCACCCGGCACCGGCCCGGAGGCCGTACGCACCGTCCGGCAGGTGCCCGAAGCCCGGAGCGCGTCCGCGATCCCCGCTGCGGACCCGGCGTCGCGGGCGAGGAAGGCCGTGGTCGGGCCGGACCCCGAGACGAGCCCGGCGAGGGCGCCCGCGGCGCTGCCGGCCGCGAGGGTGTCCGCGAGTGCCGGGAAGAGCGAGAGCGCGGCGGGCTGGAGGTCGTTGGAGACGGCGGCGGCGAGCAGGTCCGGGTCGCCCTCGGCGAGCGCCTCGAGCAGCTGCTCGGAGGCGACGGGCGCGGGGACGTCGAGGCCCTCGGTGAGCCGGTCGAACTCCCGGAACACGGCCGGGGTCGACAGCCCGCGCTCCGCCATCGCGAACACCCACGAGAAGGTGCCGCCGACGTCGAGCTGGCGCAGCTTCTCCCCGCGTCCCGTCCCGAGCGCGGCCCCGCCCACCAGGCTGAACGGCACATCGCTGCCCAACTCGGCACAGATGTCGAGCAGTTCCGCACGGGAGGAGCCGGTCCCCCACAGCGCGTCGCAGGCCAGCAGCGCGCCCGCGCCGTCCGCGCTGCCGCCCGCCATACCGCCGGCGACGGGGATGTCCTTGGCGATGTGGACGTGCACGGCGGGATCCAGACCGTGGCGTTCCGCGAGGGCGATCGCCGCGCGCGCCGCGAGATTCGTGCGGTCCAGGGGGACCTGGGCGGCGTCCGGGCCCTCGCAGGTGACGCGGAGCTCCTCGGCGGGCGTCACGGTCACCTCGTCGTGCAGGCCGACCGCGAGGAAGACGTTGGCGAGGTCGTGGAAGCCGTCGGGGCGGGCTGCGCCCACCGCGAGCTGGACGTTGACCTTGGCGGGGACGCGGACGGTGACGCTCACTGCTGGACCGGCTCCTTCGGGGGTTCGGGGGTCGCCCCCCGAGATGACGCGGCCTCTGCGATGCGCGCGAACTCCTCGACGGTGAGCGCCTCTCCGCGGGCCTGGGGCGAGACCCCGGCCGCCACGAGGGCCGTCTCGGCGGCCGCCGCCGAACCCGCCCACCCGGCGAGCGCGGCCCGCAGGGTCTTGCGGCGCTGCGCGAAGGCCGCGTCGACCACGGCGAACACCTCGCGCTTCGACGCGGTGGTCTTGACGGGCTCGGTCCTGCGGGTGAGCGCGACGAGTCCGCTGTCGACGTTCGGCGCGGGCCAGAACACGGTGCGGCCGATCGCCCCGGCCCGCTTGACCTCGGCGTACCAGTTGGCCTTCACGGACGGGACGCCGTACACCTTCGAACCGGGCGCCGCGGCGAGCCGGTCGGCGACCTCGGCCTGGACCATGACGAGGGTGCGCTCGATGCTCGGGAAGGTGTCGAGCATGTGCAGCAGCACGGGTACGGCGACGTTGTACGGGAGGTTGGCGACGAGTGCCGTCGGCGCGGGGCCGGGGAGGTCGGTGACGTCCATGGCGTCCGAGTGGACCAGGGCGAAACGGTCCGCGCGGGCGGGCATCCGGGCGGCGATCGTCGCCGGCAGCGCGGAGGCGAGTACGTCGTCGATCTCCACGGCGGTGACGCGGTCCGCGGTTTCGAGGAGGGCGAGGGTGAGCGATCCGAGGCCGGGGCCCACCTCCACGACCACGTCGTCGTCCCGGACGTCGGCGGTTCGGACGATCTTCCGGACCGTGTTCGCGTCGATCACGAAGTTCTGGCCGCGCTGCTTCGTGGGGCGTACGCCGAGCGCTGCGGCGAGTTCGCGGACGTCGGCGGGTCCGAGGAGGGAGTCTGAGGAGGGGCTGCTCACGTGGACAGCCTAACCGTGGGCTTCAGCCGTGCAGACGCGTCCCGCAGTGCGGCCAGGGGCTCGCCCCCCGCCGTACGTACAGCTTCTTCGCTCTGAACGTCTGTTCCGCCGCGGGGGCGTCCTGGGGGCGGCCCGAGCCGCCGAGGCCCTGCCAGGTTCTCGTGTCGAACTGGTAGAGGCCGCCGTACGTCCCCGAGGGGTCCACCGCGTCGGGGCGGCCGCCGGACTCGCAGTGGGCCAGGCCCTGCCAGTTCAGGTGGTCCGCGCCCTGGACGGAGGTGGGCATCGGCCGGGTGCCCACCCGGACCACCTGGTCCCGGGGCTCGCGTACCGTCTCGACCCGGATCCGGCGCGGCTTCTGCCTGACGCCGTTGACGGTGCGCAGGGAGTACGTGACCCGTCGTACCCCCGGCTGCCCCGCCTGTTCGATGACCTCCGTGCCCTTGAACAGGGAGGAGTCCGCGGTCCGTTGCTCGCGGAACGGGATCCGCTCCTCGCGGACCTCCTTCGTCCCGGTGATCCGCAGCACCGTGATGGTCTGGCCTTCGCGCGGGAAGCTCCCCGAGGCCACGGAGGTGGTGTCCATCCCGCTCAGCGTGACCCCGGCCTGCTCCACGGCCTCGGCCACGGTCGCCGCGTTGGTCCGGATCGTGCGGGCCCGGCCGTCCGCCATGACGGTCACCGAGCGCTCGGTGCGCACGTCGAGGGCGAGGCCCTCCCGGCCGATCCGCCGGGAGCGCGAGGTGGACAGGTACGCGCCCTCGGCCCGTACCCCGAGCTGTTCGAGCGCCCCTTCGACGGTCTGCGCCGTCGTCCACACCTCACGCCGGTGTCCGTCGAGGGTGAGCCGCAGGGGACGGCCGTACCGGACCGCGACCTCGTCCCCGCTGGTGAGCTCTTCGCCGGGGGCGGGCGCGACGACGTCGTGCGCGCCCACCGCGACGCCCTCCTCGGCGAGCAGTTCGGTCACGTCGTCCGCGAAGGTGTGCAGGGTGCGGGGCTTGCCGTCGACGGTCAGCTCGATCGCCTTGTCCTCGGCGACGAAGGCGGTGGTGCCGCCGGCGAGGAAGGCGACGACCAGCGCCTGCGGGAGCAGTCTGCGCACGGTGCTGTCGGAGCGCTCGGCGTACCGCGCCCTGCGCCGGCGCGCGGCCCGGCGTCCCGTCGACTGGAGCGGCAGCGTCGGCTCGGACGTCTCGTAGGCGGGTCGGTAGGTGTCCTCGTACGGCGGGACCGGCGTCCCGTACACCCCGTACGGGAGCGTGTCCGCGGTGTACGGCTCGGTGGGGGCGTAGGCCTCGTACGCCTCGTACGTCTCGTACTGCGAGTTGCTCACGACGACACGCTCCAGGGGTCCGGATCGGGCCCCCAGAACCTAGCGGAGCCACCGTCACTCTCCAAAGCGACGCGACTACCCGCAGTCACGTTCGACCGGTCAGTACCCGAAGGCGCGTGCGGTGTTGGCGGCGAGTGCCGTGGCCAAGGCGTCCTCGTCGACGCCGCGCACGGCGGCCATCGCGCGCACCGTGACCGGAACGAGATAGGGGGCGTTGGGCCGTCCGCGGTACGGCGCCGGCGTGAGGAAGGGCGCGTCGGTCTCCACGAGCAGGAGCTCCGGAGGGGCCACCGCGACCGCGTCCCGCAGGTTCTGGGCGTTCTTGAAGGTGACGTTGCCGGCGAAGGACATGAAGTAGCCCTCGCGGGCGCACACTTCGGCCATCTCCGCGTCGCCGGAGTAGCAGTGGAAGACGGTCCGCTCGGGGGCGCCCTCCTCCTTCAGCACCCGCAGCACGTCCTCGTGGGCGTCCCGGTCGTGGATGACGAGCGCCTTGCCGTGCCGCTTGGCGATCTCGATGTGGGCGCGGAAGGAGCTCTCCTGCGCCTCCTTGCCCTCGGGCCCGGTGCGGAAGTAGTCCAGGCCGGTCTCGCCGACGCCCTTGACCTGCGGGAGCGCGGCCAGGCGGTCGATCTCCGCGAGCGCCTCGTCGAGCGCCCCGGTGCCGCCGGGGGTGCGCGCGCCCTGCCGGGACCAGCCGTCCGGGTCGCCGTGGACGATGCGCGGGGCCTCGTTGGGGTGCAGGGCGACGGTCGCGTGGACGGCGTCGTACCGGGCCGCGGTCTCGGCGGCCCACCGCGAGCCGCGGATGTCGCAGCCGACCTGGACGACCGTGGTCACCCCGACCGACGCGGCTTTCGCGAGCCCCTCCTCCACGGTCCCGTCCTGCATGTCCAGGTGGGTGTGGGAGTCGGCGACCGGCACCCGCAGGGGCTCCGGGAGCGGCGGTGCCGCGTTCTTCTCGCGGGGGCTGTTCGAAGGCATGCCCCGATCCTACGAAAGGGGCACGCCTCGCCCGTCGGGAGTCCGGTTCAGCTCGCCTTGCGCTGGAAGACGTGCAGCAGGTCGGACAGGTGCCAGTGGTGCTCGCCCGGCTGGGGCGTGCCGTCGGCGGCCGTCGGCACCTCCACGGGCCCGGCGGGGGGCGTGGTGTGCTGCCGGTGCGCCGCGTCGCGGGTGGCGGCGACCCGGCCGGGCCGCATGATCCGCACGACGTGGTGGTCGCAGTTCTCGCACGTGGGCCTGGAGAGCGGCGAGGGCACGACCCGTCCGTCCGCCGTGTACTGCACGAACTCCCGGCCGTCGCCGTCGATGTGGTGCTCTATCTCGTACGACTGCTCCCACCCGTGCCCGCAGCGCATGCAGGCGAAGGAGTAGGACTCGTTGACGACTGCCGTGGCACCGGGGTGCCCTGCGATCTCGCTCATGCCAGCTCCTGTGTGTCCGCTGGTTCGAAGGACGGGTACGTCCCTCACCCCAGTGGACGCCTCCGGGGGCGCCATGGCGACAGGCCTGTCGAGTGTTGGAGCCGATTTGGACTTTCCTTGCCAAACGGACCCGCCACGCCGTGCGGACCTTTGCATTCCGAGACACCGCTTTGCGAGCACATGGGGCGCACGCTCAGACGTCATGCGCCCTGCTCAGAGGGGGTGTGACCCACCTCATGCGGCACATCAGGCAGGTGCGTTCTTCGCCGCGACAACCGCATCGAAAACAACCCGTTTCGGGATCCCGGCCTCGGCGGCCACCGCGGCGATCGCCTCCTTGCGCCGCTCCCCCGCCTCCTCCCGGACCCGCACCCGCCGCACCAGCTCCGCGTCGTCGACCTCCTCGGTCCCCTTCGCGGGCGCCCCCTCGACGACGACGGTGATCTCGCCCCTGACCCCGTCCGCGGCCCACTCGGCGAGCGCCCCCAGCGCCCCCCGCTTGACCTCCTCGTACGTCTTGGTCAGCTCCCGGCACACCGCGGCCCGCCGCTCGGCCCCGAACACCTCGGCCATCGCGGCGAGGGTGTCGTCGAGCCGGTGCGGGGCCTCGAAGTAGACGAGGGTCCGCCGCTCCTCGGCGACCTCCCTGAGCCGGGACAGCCGCTCCCCGCTCTTGCGCGGCAGGAACCCCTCGAAACAGAACCGGTCCACCGGCAGCCCGGACAGCGCGAGCGCGGTGAGCACCGCGGACGGTCCCGGTACGGCGGTGACCTTGACGTCCCGCTCCACGGCCGCGGCGACCAGCCGGTACCCGGGGTCGGACACCGAGGGCATCCCGGCGTCCGTGACGAGCAGCACGCGCGCGCCGCCGAGGAGTTCCTCGACCAGTTCGGGGGTGCGGGCGGCCTCGTTGCCCTCGAAGTAGGACACGATCCGGCCCTTGGGCGTCACGCCGAGCCCCTGGGTCAGCCGCCGCAGCCGGCGGGTGTCCTCGGCCGCGATCACGTCGGCCCCGGTCAGTTCCTCCGCCAGCCGGGGCGGGGCGTCCGCGATGTCGCCGATGGGGGTGCCTGCCAGGACAAGGGTTCCAGTCACCTCCCCATCCTCCCAGCCGCGCCCCGAACCGGACGCATCCGCCCATGCACGGGACTCACACAGCACGGTTCCCTACGATGGCGCGGTGACCAGTACCGCGTCCTCCACGGACACCCGGCAGGACCAGGCCCCCCAGGACCGGCGGCCGTCGTGGCAGCAGAGGCTGCGCCGTTTCGGCTACTCCGCGCCCACCAGAAGCGATGTGCGGGAGCGCCTGGTACCGCCCTATGCGACACCCAGTCCGCGGATGTGGCAGGTGCTGGGTGTCCCCGGGGTGCTCGCGGACCGGATCGCGCGCTGGTCGGGCTGGCTCGGACCGCTGCTGGTGACGCTGGTGGCGGGGATCATGCGGTTCTGGAACCTGGGCAGCCCGAAGAAGGTGATATTCGACGAGACGTACTACGCCAAGGACGCGTGGGCGATCGTCCACCGCGGCTTCGAGCTGAGCTGGGACAAGAACGTCGACAGCCAGATCCTGTCCTCGCACGGCCACGTCCCGCTGCCGACGGACGCCGCCTACGTCGTGCACCCGCCGGTGGGCAAGTACGTCATCGGGCTGGGCGAGCTGATGTTCGGGTTCAACCCGTTCGGCTGGCGGTTCATGACGGCGGTGCTCGGCACGCTGTCGGTGCTGATCGTGTGCCGGGTGGGCCGCCGGATCTTCCGCTCCACGTTCCTGGGCTGTCTGGCGGGCGCGCTGATGGCGGTGGACGGGCTGGCCTTCGTGATGGCGCGGACCGCGCTGCTCGACGGTGTGCTGATGTTCTTCGTGGTGGCCGCGTTCGCGTGCCTGGTCGTCGACCGCGACCGGGCCCGGGAGAAACTCGCCGCCGCGCTGCCGGTGGACTCCTACGGCCTCGTGCGCCCCGACGCGCACGTCGGTGACACCCTGCGCCTGGGCTGGCGCCCCTACCGCTGGCTGGCGGGCCTGCTCCTGGGCCTGGCCATCGGCACCAAGTGGAACGGCCTGTTCTTCCTGGCCGCCTTCGGCGTCATGACCGTGCTGTGGGACGTGGGCTCGCGCCGGGTCGCGGGGGCGCGGCACCCGTACGAGGCGGTCTTCAAGTACGACCTCGGCATCGCGCTCCTCGCGACGGTGCCGGTCGCGGCCGTCACCTACCTCACCTCGTGGATCGGCTGGATCCTCTCCCCGGCGGACGGCACCGGCGGCTACTACCGCAACTGGGCGGCGACCGACGGCAAGGGCGGCAACTGGACCTTCCTGCCCGACTGGTGGCGCAGCCTGGTCCACTACGAGCACGAGGTCTACAAGTTCAACGTCGGGCTGCACTCGCCGCACACGTACATGTCCAACCCGTGGAGCTGGATCGTCGACGGCCGCCCGATCTCCTTCTTCTACGAGTCGCCCTCGCCCGGCACCGACGGCTGCCCGGCGGACGCGGGCGAGAAGTGTGCGCGGGAGGTCCTGGCGATCGGCACGCCCCTGCTGTGGTGGGCGGCCTGCTTCGCGATCCTGTACGTGCTGTGGCGCTGGTTCTTCCGCCGCGACTGGCGTGCCGGTGCCATCGCCTGCGGCATCGCGGCGGGTTACCTGCCCTGGTTCCACTACCAGGACCGCACGATCTTCTTCTTCTACACGATCGTCTTCCTGCCCTTCCTCTGTCTGGCCGTGGCCATGCTCGTCGGCGCCCTCATCGGCCCACCCCGCACGAGCGACACCCGCCGCGTGGCAGGCGCGACAGCGGCAGGCGTCCTGGTCCTCCTGATCACCTGGAACTTCATCTACTTCTGGCCGCTGTACACCGGCACAAGCATCCCGATCGACGACTGGCGATCGCGGATGTGGCTGGACACGTGGGTCTAGCGAGCCCCTGTTCACATACATGATTGAGCACCCGGCCCGGCGGATTCGGAAAACCTTTACCCCACCTGTCACACCTCCCGCTTAGAGTGCCCACAACAACGGGGTATCGGGAGGGGGCCAGACCATGGCCAAGGGGGTGAAGGTCGCTGTCGTCAGCACGGTGTTCGCCGTGATGGTCGGCGGGGCCGGATACGGGGCGTACAACTTCGTGACGGCGATGAGCGACGACGGCAGCGGTGGGGTCGGGGACGCCAAGCGCAGCGGGCCGCCCACCGCCGACGAGATCAAGGAGACCTCCCAGGACTTCTTCGCCGCCTGGGAGAAGGGCGACGCGGCGAGCGCCGCCGCGCTCACCAACAACAGCACGACGGCCGAGGTGCTGCTGACGGACTACAAGGCGGACGCCCACATCGGCGACGTGAGGATCACGCCCGGCAAGGCGACCGGCGCCACCGTGCCGTACAGCGTCAAGGCGACCGTGTCCTACGACGGCAAGTCGAAGCCGCTGGCGTACAGCAGCAAGCTGACCGTCGTGCGCGGGGTGACCACCGGCAAGGCGCTCGTCGACTGGCAGCCCTCCCTGGTGTACCCGAAGCTCCAGCGGGACGACCGGCTCGTCACCGGCGAGTCCGCGAACCCCTCCATCGAGGCGGTCGACCGCAACGGCAAGGTGCTGACCAAGGAGAAGTACCCCTCCCTCGGCCCGGTCCTGGACGCCCTGCGGGAGAGATACGGCAGCGAGGCCGGCGGCACCCCCGGTATCGAGCTGGTCATCAAGCACCCGGACCAGACGCCGGACACCTCCCTGCTCACCCTCGCCGACGGCAAGGCGGGCAAGCTGCGGACCACGATCAGCGCGACCGCGCAGGCCGCCGCCGAGAAGGCCGTGAAGCTGTACAAGCAGTCCTCGGTCGTGGCCGTCAAGCCGAGCACCGGTGAGGTGCTGGCCGTCGCCAACAACCGCACGGACGCCTTCAACGCGGCCTTCGAGGGCACCAAGGCGCCCGGTTCCACCATGAAGATCGTCACCGCGGCCATGCTCATCGACAACGGCGTGACCTCGATGAACGGCCCGGCGCCCTGCCCGCCCGAAGCCGTGTGGCAGGGGCAGACCTTCAAGAACCTGACCAACATGGAGCCCAACGAGGGCGCCACCCTCGCCAACAGCTTCATGCGGTCCTGCAACACCGCCTTCATCAAGCTCATCGACGAGAAGCCGCTCACCGACGAGTCGCTGACGCTGGAGGCGCAGAACCGCTTCGGGATCGGCAAGGACTGGAAGACCGGCATCGTCTCCTTCGACGGCAAGGTCCCCGCGGTCAGCGGCCCGGACCGGGCGGCGAACGCGATAGGCCAGGGCCAGGTCCAGATGAACCCGCTGAACATGGCGTCGATCACGGCCACCGCCATCACCGGCACCTTCCGCCAGCCCTACCTGGTCTCGCCCGAGCTCGACGACCGCGAACTGGCCACCGCCAAGGGGCTGCCGTACAACACCGCCTCCCAGCTCAGGCAGATGATGCGGCTGACCGCGACCCAGGGCACGGCGGCCAAGGCGATGGCGGGGCTGCGCGGGGACATCGGCGCGAAGACCGGCTCCGCGGAGGTCGACGGACAGCAGGTCTCCAACAGCTGGTTCACCGGTTTCCGCAACGACGTGTCGGCGGCGGCCATGACCGAGGAGGGCGGCCACGGCGGCGACGCGGCGGGCCCGATTGTCGCAGCTGTGCTACGAGCAGCAGGCTGACGTCACCCGTGCGGGACAGGGACTCTACTCTGTTGCAGTCGTTGAGGTGCATGAGGGCAACGGGGACCCTGGAACAGCGCGGAGGAAGCGTAAGTCGTGGGTAACAGAAGGCGCGTCGCCGAGCGACGGAAGACCAAGCCCGCCGTGGTCGGCGCGATGATCGCCGTGGTCGTCGGCGGCGCCGGCGTCGGCGTCTACGCGCTGTA
Organism: Streptomyces sp. LS-MS-L19; assembly: GCF_058382285.1. Taxonomy (NCBI): domain Bacteria; kingdom Bacillati; phylum Actinomycetota; class Actinomycetes; order Kitasatosporales; family Streptomycetaceae; genus Streptomyces; species Streptomyces sp. LS-MS-L19. The sequence continues at coordinate 4,220,002 of NZ_JBYCLL010000001.1, forward strand.
CGGCAGTGGAGCCGCGGCCGACGACCGGACGCAGAACACCTCCGCGGCCGCCGACCACAAGCCCAAGGTCAAGACCGGCCCGCTGTCGGCGGCCGAGGTGACCTCCACCGCGACCGCCTTCCTGACCTCCTGGCAGCAGGGCAAGGTGACCACGGCCGCCGCCGCGACCAGCGACACCAAGGCCGCCACCGCCCTGCTCACCGGCTGGACCAAGGACGCCCACCTCACCGGCACCACCCTCACCCCGGGCACCCCGACCGGCGCCAAGGTGCCCTTCTCCGTCAAGGCGACGGTGTCGTACAAGGGCCTCAGCAAGCCGCTGGCGTACGGCAGTTCCCTGACCGTCGTGCGCAACACCACCACCGGCAAGCCCCAGGTCGACTGGACCGCCGCTCTCGTGCACCCCGACCTTCAGGACGGGGACACCCTGGTCACCGGCGAGTCCGGGACCCCGCCGATCAAGGCGGTCGACCGGGACGGCGGCGAGATCACCACGGCCAAGTACCCGTCCCTTGGCCCGGTGTTGGACGGGCTGCGCGACAAGTACGGCAAGAAGGCCGGCGGCAAGGCGGGCATCGAGCTGCGAGTGATCCGCGCGAAGGACTCCAAGTCCTCCGACAAGACCCTGGTGGAGCTCAGCAAGGGCACCCCGGGCACCGTGAAGACGACGCTGAGCCCCACGTTCCAGGCGGCGGCCGAGGCCCAGGTGGAGAAGCAGGCCCGCTCCTCCGTCGTGGTCCTGCGCCCCTCGACCGGCGAGATCCTCGCGGTGGCCAACGCCGGCCACGGCTTCAACACCGCCTTCCAGGGCTCCCTCGCCCCCGGCTCCACGATGAAGGTCGTCACCTCCTCGCTGCTGATCGAGAAGGGCCTCGCGTCGCCGGACAAGGCGCACCCGTGCCCGAAGTACTTCACGTACGGCGGCTGGAAGTTCCAGAACGACGACAAGTTCGAGATCAAGGGCGGCACCTTCAAGGCGAGCTTCGCCCGCTCCTGCAACACCGCCTTCATCAGCCAGGCCGGCAAGCTGGACAACGACTCCCTGACCAAGCAGGCCCAGCAGGTCTTCGGTCTGTCCATGAACAACTGGGCGATCGGCGTCCCGTCCTTCGACGGCTCGGTGCCGGTGCAGAGCGCCGCCCAGAAGGCGGCCTCGCTCATCGGTCAGGGCGGGGTCCGGATGAACCCGCTGAACATGGCGTCGGTCTCGGCCACCGTCGAGTCGGGCACCTTCAGGCAGCCCTACCTGGTGTCCCCGAGCGTCGACCACCGCACGCTGGCGACCGCCTCCCGCACGATGTCGTCGGGCACGCTGGCGCAGCTGCGTGAGCTGATGTCGTACACGGCGGCCTACGGCACGGCGGCCGAGGCGATGTCCGGGGTCACCGGCAACGTCGGCGCGAAGACCGGCTCGGCGGAGGTCGACGGGCAGAAGAAGCCCAACGGCTGGTTCACCGCCTACCGGGGCGACCTCGCGGCCGCGGGCGTGGCCCAGGCGGGCGGCCACGGCGGCGACACCGCGGGCCCGATCGTGGCGGCCCTGCTGAAGCTGGGCGGCTGATCCCGCGGGTCAGCCGCGCACCGGGGACGCGGCCATGTAGGTGCGGCGCAGAAACCTGAGCAGCGCCTTCTGCTCGAACTGCACCACCGACACCCCGTGCGGGGAGTGGAACTCGACCACGGCCTGGACCCGCCCGCACGGCCACACGCGGACCTCACCACTGCCGACGGGCGCCCTCAGTCCCTGCTCCAGAAGCGTCCGCGCGAACGTCCACTCGTCGGTGCCCGGCAGGCCGACCCGGACCGAGCGCGGGTCGGTCTCCGGGTCGTAGCGCAGGACGACCGGGACCGCCTCGTCCTCCGCGATGTCCGCGTCCGAAACGATGTGGGCTCGCGCGTACTGTTCGACTACAGACATCGTGACGGACCTCTCACGCTGCGTAACCTGTGCGGAAGCTGTGCATCCATTCCCTCTCCAGCGTCGCACATTTCCCGGATTCCGCCCCCGGGACCGAAAGCCCGTGACTTGCTGTTCGCGTCACCGCTCTCTTGCAAAAGGTTCGCAACAAGCCACTATCATCGAACGGTGCATGTGCCTGACGGATTCATAGACGCCCCCATCTCGGCAGCGACCGGCGTGGTCGCCGCGGCCGCCGTCGCGGTGAGCCTGCGCGGCGCCCGGCGTGAACTCGACGAACGCACCGCGCCGTTGGCCGGCCTGGTCGCGGCGTTCATCTTCGCCGTACAGATGCTGAACTTCCCGGTGGCCGCCGGAACCAGCGGACACCTCCTCGGCGGAGCCCTCGCCGCGATCCTCGTGGGCCCCTGCACCGGGGTGCTCTGTGTCTCCGTGGTCCTGCTCATGCAGGGCATCCTCTTCGCGGACGGCGGGCTGACCGCGCTCGGCGTGAACATCACCGACATGGCCGTGGTGACGACGGTCGTGGCGTACGCCGTCTTCCGCGGGCTGGTGAAGGTGCTTCCGCGCAGGCGCAGTTCGATCACCGCGGCCTCCTTCGTGGCCGCCGTGCTCTCGGTGCCCGCCGCGGCCGTCGCCTTCACCCTGATCTACGCGGTCGGCGGCACCACCGACGTCTCGATCGGCAAGGTCGCGACCGCCATGATCGGCGTCCACGTCCTCATCGGCATCGGCGAGGCCGCCATCACCGCCCTGACCGTCGGCGCCGTCGTCGCCGTACGCCCCGACCTGGTGTACGGCGCCCGTGGCCTCCGGCAGAAGCTGCGCCTGCGGGTCGGCGGACAGCTGGTCGACGTGCCGGACGCCGAGAAGGCCCCGGTCGCCGCCCGCTCCCACCGCAAGGTGTGGATCGCGGGCCTGGTCACCTCCCTGGTCCTCGCCGGGTTCGTGAGCTTCTACGCCTCCGCGAACCCCGACGGGCTGGAGAAGGTCGCCGCCGACAAGGGCATCGACGCCAAGACCGAGGAGCACGCCACGGCGGACTCGCCGCTCGCCGACTACGGCGTGAAGGACGTCGAGAACGCCCGCCTGTCCGGGGGGCTGGCGGGCGTGATCGGCGTCGGCGTGACCGTCGTCGCGGGCACCGGCGTGTTCTGGGCGGTCCGCAGGCGTCGTACGGCCGACGTCTCGCCGGCGAGCACGAGCAGCGTCTGAGATGGGCGCGGGGCACGCACACCGGCTCTACCGGCACGGGCACTCGCCCGTGCACGCCCTGCCGCCGCACACCAAGCTCGCGGCGGCCTTCGCCTTCGTGGTGGTCGTGGTCTCGACCCCGCGCGAGGCGATGTGGGCGTTCGGTCTGTACGCGGTCCTGCTGGGCGTCGTCGCGTACGTCGCGCGCGTGCCCGCCGGCTTCCTGCTGAAGCGGCTGCTGATCGAGGTGCCGTTCGTGGCGTTCGCGGTGCTGATGCCGTTCGTCGCGGAGGGCGAGCGGGTCGAGGTGCTCGGGATGTCGTTGAGCGTGAGCGGTCTGTGGGGCGCGTGGAACGTGCTCGCCAAGGGCACGCTCGGCGTGGCCGCGTCGGTGCTGCTCGCCTCCACCACCGAGCTGCGCGAACTGCTCCTCGGCCTCCAGCGGCTCAAGCTCCCGCCGCTGCTGGTGCAGATCGCGTCCTTCATGATCCGCTACGGCGACGTCATCACCGACGAGATGCGGCGGATGCGGATCGCGCGGGAGTCGCGGGGGTTCGAGGCGAGCGGCGTGCGGCACTGGGGCGTCCTCGCGAAGTCGGCCGGCGCGCTGTTCATCCGTTCCTACGAGCGCGGCGAGCGGGTGCACCTGGCCATGGTGAGCCGCGGGTACGCCGGTTCGATGCCGGTCATCGACGAGGTGACCGCGTCCCGGGCGCAGTGGTCGTACGCCTTCGCACTCCCCGTGACCGCCCTCGTCGTCTGCGTGGTGGGATGGACCCTGTGACAGCTTCCCTGGAAGTGACCGGACTGGCCTTCGCCTACCCCGACGGGCACCAGGCCCTGTTCGGCGTGGACTTCACCATCGCGCGCGGTGAGCGGGTCGCGCTGCTCGGGCCGAACGGCGCCGGCAAGACGACCCTCGTGCTGCACCTCAACGGCATCCTGGGCGGCGGGGTCGGCTCGGTGAAGGTCGCCGGACTGCCTGTGGACAAGCGGCACATGGCGGAGATCCGGCGCCGGGTCGGCATCGTCTTCCAGGACCCCGACGACCAGCTCTTCATGCCGACCGTCCGCGAGGACGTGGCGTTCGGTCCGGCGGCGGCCGGGCTGAAGGGGGACGAGCTGGAGGCCCGGGTGCGCACCGCGCTGGAGCGCGTGGGCATGGCGGAGTTCGCGCACCGGCCCCCGCACCACCTCTCCTTCGGCCAGCGGCGCCGGGTGGCCGTCGCGACCGTGCTCGCGATGGAGCCGGAGATCCTCGTCCTGGACGAGCCCTCCTCCAACCTCGACCCGGCCTCCCGCCGCGAACTCGCCGACATCCTGCGCTCGCTGGACGTGACGGTCCTGATGGTCACGCACGACCTGCCGTACGCGCTGGAGCTGTGTCCCCGCTCGCTGATCCTGAGCGAGGGCACCATCGCCGCGGACGGGAGGACCGCCGAACTCCTCACCGACGACGAGCTGATGCGCGCCCACCGGCTGGAGCTGCCCTTCGGATTCGACCCGCGGTCCGTGACAATGGGCGCGTGACGAACGAAGAGGACGCCGGATCGCTGCTCCTTGACGACCAGTTGTGCTTCGCGCTGTACGCCGCCCAGCGCGCGGTGACCGCCGCGTACCGGCCGCTCCTCGACGAGCTCGGGCTCACCTACCCGCAGTACCTGGTGCTGCTGGTGCTGTGGGAGCGCGGTGAGACGACCGTGAAGGAGCTCGCGGGGGCACTGCGCCTGGACTACGGCACGGTCTCGCCGTTGCTCAAGCGGCTGGAGGGCGCCGGCCTGGTGCGCCGGGAGCGGGCGGTGGACGACGAGCGCTCGGTCCTCGTCGCGTGCACGGAGCGCGCGGAGGACCTCAGGGAGCGCGCCGCCGCCGTACCCGGCGCGCTGCTCGCGGCCACGGAGCTCGCCGGCCCCGAGGCGGAGCGGTTGCGCGAGGAGCTGTGGCGGCTCGCGGAACGGGCGGGCACCGCGGCGGCCCGCGCGCGCTGACCCCTCGCGCGCCCCCACCTCGGGTTACCCCCGGTTGCCACCCCCTGACGGCACACCCCCGCCCTACCGGCCGGTATCTTGTGCACGATGTTCTTGTGCGCACCTGTTCTGGGGGGAGCCAGCCATGAGTGACGACACCGCCGTCGACACCCGCCCGACGAAGATCATGTACGTCGCCGAGGCCACCGCGCACGGTGGCCGGGACGGCTATGTCACGAGCCAGGACGGCCAGATCGAGCTGAAGGTCGCGATGCCGCCGGCGCTCGGCGGGGACGGCAACGGCACCAACCCGGAGCAGCTGTTCGCCGCCGGCTACAGCGCGTGCTTCCACAACGCGCTGATCCTCGTCGGCAACCGCGCGGGCTACGACCTCACCGGTTCGACGGTCGCCGCGAAGGTCGGCATCGGCCCGAACCGGACCCAGGGCTACGGCCTCGCGGTCGCCCTCAGCGTCTCCCTGCCGGTCCTCGACGCGGGCCTCGCGGCCAAGCTGGTGGACGCGGCCCACGACGTCTGCCCGTACTCCAACGCGACCCGCGGGAACATCGACGTGACGATTCTGCTTGGCTGAGAGGGGTACCGAGCGGCAGATGGAGGAGTGCGGACGTGGACGTGAACGGCACAGTGGCCGAGGGCTTCGAGCCGGTCAGGGACGCGTTCGCGCGGAACTTCGAGACGCTCGGGGACCGGGGCGCGGCCCTCGCCGTGTACCGGGACGGGCGCAAGGTGGTCGACCTGTGGGCCGGTACCAGGGACGTCGACGGCACCGAGCCCTGGCGGCACGGCACCGCGCAGGTCGTGCGCTCGGCGACCAAGGGCGTCGCCGCCGCCGTACCCCTGCTGCTGCACCAGCGCGGGGAGCTGGACCTGGACGCGCCGGTGGCCGAGTACTGGCCCGAGTTCAAGGCGCGCGGCAAGGAGCGGCTGGCGGTGCGGCAGGTGCTGAACCACAGGGCCGGGCTGCCGGTGCTGGACCGGCCGCTCACCCCCGACGAGGCCCTGGACCCGCTGAAGGGCCCGGAGGCGGTCGCCGCGCAGGCCCCCGTCTGGGAGCCCGGCACGGACCACGGGTACCACGCGCTGACGTACGGCTGGATGCTGGACGAGCTGGTGCGCCGGGTGACCGGGGTCGGCGCGGGTGCCTGGATCGCGCGGGAGATCGCCGGGCCGCTCGGGGCGGAGTTCTGGCTCGGGCTGCCGGAGGCGGAGGAGGCGGCCGGACGTGCGGGGCGGGTCGGTCGGGTCGAGGGGCCGGCGCCCACCGGTGCCCTGCGCGCCCGGCCCAAGCGGTCCGTCACCGAGGCCTACCAGGACCCCGGCTCCCTGACCCGCCGCGCGTTCGCCGCGATCACCCCCTTCCCCGACCAGAACGCGCCCGAGTACCGGGCGAGCGCGCTGCCCGCGACCAACGGGATCGCGACCGCCGACGGGCTGGCGCGGATCTACGCGGCGCTGATCGGCGAGGTCGACGGGGTGCGGCTGTTCGACCCGGCCACGGTCGAGCTCGCCCAGGCCGAGGAGTCGGCGGGCCCGGACCGGGTGCTCGTCGTGAACACCCGGTTCGGCCTCGGCTACATGCTGCACGGCAGCGCGTCGCCGTTCCTCGGCGCGGGCTCCTTCGGGCACCCCGGCCGCGGGGGCTCCCTCGGCTTCGCCGACCCGGAGACCGGCGTCGCCCTCGGCTATGTCACCAACGGCTTCCGCAAGACGGTCACCGCGGACCCGCGGGCGCAGGCGCTGGTCAGGGCGGTGCGGGCGGCCCTGTGACCGCTAGACGTTGATCGAGTGGGACGTCCGGCCGGACGCCTCGTCGATCTCGCCGTGCGCCTTGGTGAGCAGTTGCATCGCGAGTTCGTTCAGCGCGCGGGCGCCGGCGACCTCCTCTCCCACCCGCGGCTGGTTGCTGTCGGTGTGGTGGCGGGTGGCGTGCCCGTGCGTGCGCACCTCGGTGCCGTCCGGCAGCCGTACCATCGCCGCCGCCCGCGTGTGCTGGTCGTCCTCCTGGAACTCCAGCTCGATGTGCCATCCCACAGCGGTGTGCGTCATGACGATCACCTCCGAAGCGTGTGCTTCCAGGGTGCTCCTCGGCGGGCGGCGGCGCACGGGGCTCAGCCGTCCGACTCCGCGGAGGGCAGGTAGGCGCCGGGGACGGCGTTCGGGGCGTAGACCTTCTTGTCGCCGGGGTAGGGCTTGGTCCAGTCGTGGGTCTGGTACCAGGTGTAGCGGTTCATCTGCTCGTTGTTGGCGTAGTCCGGCACGGCGTGCGGGCCCGTCAGGCGCTGGTGCGAGGCCCACGTCTTCCACTGGGCCGCCAGCGACTGCTCGGCCTTCGGTACGGCCGCGGACGTCGGTGCGGGGGCCGCGTCGGCGTCCTGCGCGGCCGGGGTGTCCGCGCCGCAGGAGGGGGTGGGGCTCACGCCGAGGGTCAGCGAGGTGCGGTTGGGGACCGCCGTGAACGGGGTGGTGTCCGGCTTCGCCGTGAAGGCCCCGTACATCGGGGTGGCCGCGCTGTCCTTCTGGTTCATCGGGTGGATCCCGAGGATCTGCTCGACCGTGCGGATCATGGTGATCTGCGTGTAGTAGTGGCTGTCGACGGTGCCGTGCTGGGCGTACGGGCTGATGACCTGGACCGGGGCCCGGTGGCCGTCGACGTGGTCGAGCCCGTTCTGCGAGTCGTCCTCGACGACGAAGATCACCGAGTCCTTCCAGTACTTGCTGTGCGAGATCTCGTCGACCGTCCGGCCGACCGCGAGGTCGTTGTCGGCGACCTCGGCGGCCGCGTTGGCGGGTCCGCCGGTGTGGTCGTTGGAGAACCAGAACATGTTCAGGTTCGCCGGGCCGTTCTTCTCGAAGTCCTGCTGCCAGATCTGTTCCTTGTAGACGTCCGGGACGTCGAGGTCGAACATCGGGAAGCCCTGCACGGAGACCTTGTTGAGGGACGGGATCGCCGAGCCGGTCTGGATGGGGTACTGGGTCGGCGCCCCGGTCGCGGCCATGGTCTTCGAGTCGCAGTACAGGTTCTGCCAGGTGGCCCCGGCCGGCTTGGACTCCGTCGACTGGAACTCGCCGAAGTCCTTGACCGACTTGCCGGCCGCCTGGGCCCCGGTCCACAGGAACCCGGACTTCTGGTGGCCGAGGACGTCGTTCTCGGTGTCGTAACTGCGGGTGTACTCACCGGCGGAGGACTCGGTGTACTCCGGGTTGTCCGACTGCATCAGCCAGTTGTGGCCCTCGGCGGAGTTGGTGCCGATGTCGTAGAAGTTGTCGTAGAGGCCGAACTGCTCGGCGAGGGCGTGCTGGTTGGGGGTGACGTTCGCACCGAAGGTGGTGAGGGACGGGTCGCCGTCGCCCTGCGGGAGGTCGCCGTAGACCTGGTCGTAGGTGCGGTTCTCCTTGACCAGCAGGAAGACGTGCTTGATGGTCGAGGGGTCGCCGAGGCGGGCGGGGACGGGGACCGGCTTGGCCTTCCCAGCACCCCTGGCCGTGAGGACCGAGCCCGGTGTCCAGCCGTTCTGCTGGAAGACCTTGGCCGTCTGGGACCTGATCACGAGATCGCTCGGCAGCGTGAACTGCGTGAGGCTGGACGTGGTGTCGTGGGTGCCGTGGCCGGTGGCGGTGGTGGGGCGGCGGGCGTCGATGCCACGGGTGTTGGAGACGACGACCTTCTTCCCGACCGTGGTCACCTCGGCGGGGAAGTAGTCGGTGGGCAGCAGGCCCACGTAACTGGCCGGTTCCTGCGGGGACTTGTACCGGTAGACGGCGACGGCGTCGGCGCGGCCCAGGGTCACCAGGAGGCGGCCGTCGTCGGTGAGGGTGACCGCGTCGGGCTCGTAGCCGACCTTCGCCTCGGGCCACGGCTGGGTGGCGATGGTCTGGACGACCTTGCCCTTGCGGGTGTCGATCACCGAGACGGTGTTGTCGGCGGTGTTGGTGACGAACACCGTGCCGTGCTTGGCGTAGACGGCGGTGGGGTGGAGGCCGACGGGGATGGTGCCGACGGACGCGGCCGGGTCGGCGGTGTCGATGACGCTGACCGTGCCACTCGTCGAAGCGCCGGTGTCGGGGTTCGCCGGCACCTGAGTGCCGTACGAGTTCATCGTGGTGTCGCCGGCCCGAGCCGGGCGGCCGCCCTCGTTGCTGACGTACAACGTCCCGTCCACCAGGGCGAGTCCGCGCGGGGCGGTGCCGACGGCCCAGGTCTGCTGGACGGTTCCGGTCGCCGCGTCCAACGCGACCACCTTGTTCTGGCCGTTGACCGCCGCGTACACGGTGGAGCCGTCGGGCGAGAAGACGGCCGCGCCCACCAGCGCCTGCTGGGAGCCGACGGTCGGGATCGGGACCGTGACCGGGTCGGCGAGGGTGCCGTCGGCGTTCACCGTGAACTTCGTGTATCCGGTGGCCTGTCCGAGCCACAGCTGCTTGCCGTCGGGCGAGTAGGTCGGGCCCTCCTGGCCTACGGCGGCGCTGCTGATGCGCAGGTCGTCCACCGCGTTGGCGCCGATCCTCTGCTTCACCTGGCCGGTCGCCAGGTCCATGATGACCAGGGCCGCGTCGCCGTCGGTGACGGCGGCCGCGAGGTGGGTGCCGTCCGGGCTGACCGTGGACGACATGATCTTGCCGTCGTCGATGACCGTCCGGCTGCCGTACGGCTTGAGGTACTGGTCGCTGGAGATGACCTCGCCCTTGGCGGTGTTCTGCGCGACCTGCTGGGTGCCGAACTGGTAGGTCGAGGCGACCGCGGTGCCGGTGACGCCCATGGCGACGGCGATTCCGGCGGCCACCGACACGGTCCGGCGTCTGACCGGCTGCTTCTCCCTGATACGCCGTGTTACCTGCATGGACCTATCCCTTCGAGGTGGTGTCGAGCAGCTCGACGTTCCCGTCGAACTGCCACAGCGGGTTCGGGGCGTCCCCGGTCTCGGTCCGCACCAGGAAGTAGCCGTTCACTTCCTTCGGACCGTCCCCGTCGGCCACGTACCGGCCGTCCGATCCGACGTCGAGTTGGTAGACCGCGGTCCCCGCCACCGCGGTCCCGGGCAGGTGCCAGGTCACGACACACCGCCAGTCGTTGCCCGGCCCCTCCTGCGCGGCCAGTCCGTCGCTCTTGGTGCAGGCCGCCGAGGCGCGCAGCTGGGCCTCGGTGACGGCGGGGCGGTGCAGTTGGCCGGTCTGCATCCGGTAGAGGTGGGCGAATGCGGTGGCGAGGGAGGCCTGGACCTTGGCCCGGGTGATGCCCGCCGAGGGGGCCGTCACGGCGATCACCGCGACGCTGAGGGCGAGCAGCCCGGCCATCGGGAGCAGCCCGGTGGTGAGCGCGCGGCGCCCTCCGCCGTCGTAGGCGAGGTCGGTGAAGTCCCTGCGCAGGAAGAGGTGGTGGGCCAGGGCGGTCGCGAGCACCGCCCACAGCAGGCTGACCGCGATCCCGATCAGGAGGGGGGTGAGCTGGGCCGGGGCGGTGAACAGGCCGTTCCAGGAGACGAAGGCGGATCCCGGCAGGGCGAGGCGTACGGCGACGGGCAGCGGCAGCATCTGGGCGACCGACATCGCGAGCGCGACGAGCGGGGGCAGCAGCAGGCCCGTCGGCGAGCGGCCGAGCGCGACCGAGCCGAGCAGGCCGATCGCGGCGAGGGCGAGGGTGGGGGCGAGGGCGGCGGTCCAGGCGAGGAGAACTTTCGCGGCCGCGTCCCCGGGTGAGATCAGGTGGCCGTCGAGGCCGACCAGTGGCTGGTCGCCGACAGCGGTGAGTCCGCCGACCGTGCCGGACGCGGCCAGTCCGGCCACCAGCAGCAGGACGACGGTGAGGGCGGCCAGCGCCTTCGCCGCGAAGATCCGCCGCGGCGAGCGGACCGCGACCAGCAGGTGCCGCCAGGTGCCGAGCCGGTCCTCGGCGGCGAACACGTCACCGGCGACCACCGAGGTCAGCAGCGGCAGCGCCCAGGTGCCGGCGAACCCGAGGACCACCAGCGGCCCGGCCCAGCCGGTGGCGTGCATCCAGCGGCCGAAGAGGGTGTCGGAGGGCAGGGTGCTCTGCACGCTCACCCCGGCGACGAAGAGGCCGGGCGCGATCCAGCAGGCGAGGAGGAGGAGCCGGATACGCCAGTGGGAGAGGAGCTTGAGGAGCTCGAAGCGGTAGGCGCGGGTGACGGAGACCGGCGGGGCGGCGGCCTCCCGGGGCAGGGTCGCTGTCATCGGTCCGCCTCCTGGTGCTCCGTGAGTTCGAGGAAGGCCGCTTCCAACGGCGAGACCACGGGGGCGAGTTCGCGTACCGCGACGCCCGACGTCACGAGCCGCGCGACGAGTTCGTCGAGGGCGGGCACCAGCGCGCGGACGACGAGCGGATCGCCGTCCTCCACCAGCCTGACGCCGGCCGTGTCCGCGGCCAGCCGGCGCGCGGCCCGCGGGTCGGACGTCCGTACCCGGTAGTCGAGTTCACGGCTCTCCGCGGCCAGCTTGGCGAGCGGTCCGGAGAACACGACCCGGCCGGTGGCGAGGATGGTGACCTCGGAGCACAGGGCCTCCAGGTCGTCCATACGGTGACTGGAGACCACGACACTCGTGCCGTCCGCGGCGAGCCGGTGCAGCACCCCGTGCACATGCCGTTTCCCGGCCGGGTCGAGGCCGTTGGAGGGCTCGTCGAGCACCAGCAGCCGCGGCCTGGTCAGCAGTGCGGCGGCGAGCCCGAGCCGCTGACGCATGCCGAGGGAGAAGCCGCGGGCCTTGTCGTCGGCGACCGCGGTGAGCCCGACCTGGCCGAGCACGTCGTCGATGTCCGCGGTACGTTCCCGCCGGCCCCGCAGCCGGACCAGCGCGGCGAGGTTCTGCCGGGCGGTGAGCGAGGGGTAGAGACCCGGGCCGTCCACGAAACCGGCGACTCCGTCGGGGGCGGCGAACTCCCGCCCGACCGGCGCCCCGAGGACCTCCAGACGGCCGCCGTCGGCGACGGCCAGCCCCAGCAGCAGCCCGAGCAGGGTCGTCTTCCCGGCCCCGTTCGGCCCGACCAGGCCATGGATCTGACCCTGCGTCACGTCCAGGTCGACGCCGTCGAGCGCGACGACGTCCCCGAAGCCCTTGCTGATCCCCCGGGCCCGGACCGCGTGGCGTGTGTCCATGAGTCCCCCCTTCCGGTTCCGGAGGGACCCTAGGGACGGCACCCGGCCCGGGCACGGACACCTGACTGAACGCTCAGGGAACGAACCGTCAAGGCCTCGGCAAGGAGGGCAAGGGAGAGCAAACGAAGGGGGTGCGTTGGGCGGGACTTGGGCGACGCTTGGGGTGGACGGGGGGGCGGCGGGGCGACGGGGGCGATGGCGGGGCGTGAGCATCGGGTCCCAACCGACCAGGTCGGCAGCACGGCGCCGCCGGGGCGGTGTGCCGCGGGGGGCCGGGGGCGTGCGCGCTCTGAGCCGTGGCGGGCGGGGGCGCCGGGGGATTGCACCCTCGATGCCGTGGCGGGGCAGGGGGTGCCGGAAGCGTGCACCCTCGGAGCCGCGGCGGGGCCGGGCAGGGCCCCGGGGACGTGCGCCCTACGAGCCGCGGCGGAGGCCTACGCGGCGTGCAGCATCAGCCCGATGCCCGCGACCAGCAGGCCCGCCGCGACGATCCTCGGGGCTCCGAAGCGTTCCTTGAAGAACACCGCGCCGATGGCCGCGCCGACGATGATCGAGGACTCGCGCAGGGCCGCGATCGGGGCGAGTTCGGCTCGGGTCTGGGCCCACAGGACGAGGCCGTACGCGGCCACGGAGAGGGCGGCGCCCAGGAGTCCGATGCGGGCGAACGGGCGCAGCACGGGCACGAACTGGGCCCGCCGGCGGGTGAGGGCGTACGCCGGGATCACCGCGCCCTGCACCGCCATCAGCCAGGCGATGTACCCGAGGGAGGAGCCGGAGGCGCGCACGCCGAGTCCGTCGACGACGGTGTACACGGCGATGCTCAGCCCGGTCGCCAACGCGGCGCCGATCGCCGCCCAGTCGGGCCGGCGCCCGCGCAGTCCCCACAGCGCGACCCCGGTGAGTCCCGCGCAGGACAGGGCGATCCCGGCGGCGGCCCACCCGTCGGGCACCTCGTGGGCGAACAGGGCGGCGAGCACCGTGACGACCAGGGGCGCGGTGCCGCGCGCGATCGGGTAGGCCTGCCCGAAGTCCCCGAGCCGGAAGGACCTCATCAGCAGCGCGTAGTAGGCGATGTGCACGCAGGAGGAGGCGATCAGGTACGGCCACGCGCCCGCCGCCGGGACCGCCGCGAACGGGATGATCGCCAGCCCGATGAGCATCCCGCCGCCGGAGATCAGCGTGAACCCGACGAGCTTGTCGGTGATCCGGTGCGCGATGGCGTTCCAGCTGGCGTGCGTGACCGCGGCCAGCAGGACGGCCGCGGTGACGAGCGGGGTCACGAGGTGTGCTCGCGGACGTCCACGAGGGTGGCGCCGGCGTGCGCGACGAGGTCTTTCGGCGGGATGGGGAACACGGTGTGCGGGGTGCCGGCGGCGGCCCACACGAGGTCGTGGCCGAGCAGCGACCGGTCGGCCAGCACCCGGGTCCTCGTCCGGTGCCCGAAGGGCGGCACACCCCCGATGGCGTACCCGGTGGTCTCCCGTACGACGTCGGCCTTGGCCCGGGTGACCTTCTCCACGCCGAGCTCCCGCCGCACCAGCTCGACGTCGACCCGCGAGGCCCCGTCCATGAGCACCAGCACGGGCACCCCGTCGGCCGCGAAGATCAGCGACTTGCAGATCTGGCTCAGCTCGCACCCGACCGCGGCGGCGGCCTCGGCGGCGGTCCGGGTGGCGTCCGGGAAGCGGCGGATCCTCGCGGTCAGCTCGTCGAGCCCCAGCTCCCGCAGGGCCTCGGCGAAACGGGGGTGGGCGGCCTCGGAGCCGTCGGCATCGGTGCTCGTCATGCAGGGCACGCTAGCGGTGGGTGTACGAGCCACGCGACCGGTTTGCCGGTCCCGTCTCCCTTGCCCACCCCATCTCCCGTCCCGTCGTGCAGGATGCTGCGATGACCTCGACTCCCGCCATACGGCCCTACCGTCCCGAGGACCGTGACGCCCTCGACGACATCTGCGTCCGCACCGCGCACGTCGGCCAGGACGCCCGCCCCCACTACCGCGACCCCAACGTCTTCCCGGCGGCCTTCGCACAGCCGTACGTCCATCTCGACCCGGACCTGGCCTTCGTGCTGGACGACGGGGCGGGTCGGGCCGTCGGCTATGTCGTGGGGACCGCCGACACGGCCCGGTTCGTCGAGGAGTACCGCGCCCGGTGGCTCCCGCTGGTCGCCGAGCGCTATCCCGAGCCGAGCGGCCCGCCGAGCACCCCCGACGAGGAGATCGCCGCGCTGCTGCACGACCCCGAGCGGATGCTGGTGCCCCAGGTCGCCGCCTATCCCGCCCACTTGCACATCGACCTGCTGCCCGGGTGGCAGGGCCGCGGGTACGGGCGGGCACTCATGACGGCCCTCTTCCGCGCGCTGCACGAGCGGGGCGTGGCCGCCGTCCACCTGTGCATGCTGTCCGCCAACACGCCCGCCCGCGCCTTCTACGACCGTCTCGGCTTCCACGAGATCGCCGTACCGGATGCCGGACCGGTCACGTTCCTCGGCCGCCCCACGGCAGCGGAGAGCCGGTGAGGGAACTTCCCCTCACCGGCTCGTCCCGCTCTTCTGCCGTGTGTCAGACGCGGACCAGTTCGCGGTCCTCGTCGGGGTCGGCGTCCTTCTGGTCGTGGGCGCGCAGGCCCTCGCCCTCGACGTCGACGTTGGGCAGAGCGCGGTCCAGCCACTTCGGCAGCCACCAGGCCCGGCGGCCGAGCAGGGCGAGGACCGCGGGGACGATCGCCATGCGGACGACGAACGCGTCGAAGAAGACGGCGATCGCGAGCCCGAAGCCGATCATCTTGATCATCGACTCGCTGGAGCTGATGAAGCCTCCGAAGACGGCCATCATGATGACCGCGGCGGCGGCCACGACCCGGGCGCTGTGCTTGAACCCGGTCACGACGGCCTGGCTCGGGGACTCCCCGTGGACGTACGCCTCGCGCATCCGGGTCACGAGGAAGACCTCGTAGTCCATCGCGAGACCGAAGACCACGCCGACCATGAAGATCGGCATCATCGACATGATCGGGCCGGTCTCCTCGACGCCGAGCAGTCCGCCGAGCCAGCCCCACTGGAAGACCGCGACGACCGCGCCGAGCGCGGCGAGCACCGAGAGCAGGAAGCCGAGGGCCGCCTTCAGCGGGACCAGGATCGAGCGGAAGACCACGATCAGCAGGAGGAAGGCGAGGCCGACCACCAGCGCGAGGTACGGGATCAGGGCGTCGGTGAGCTTCTGCGAGAAGTCGATGTTCATCGCGGTGGTGCCGGTGACCAGGACGTCCGCGTCCGCCTTGGACGCGATGTCGTCACGGATGGCGTGCACCAGGTCCTCGGTCTGGGCGGAGGACGGCTTGGAGTCCGGGACGACGGTGATGGTCGCGGTGTCGCCGGCCTTGTTGAAGGTGGCCGGGGTGACCGTGACGACGTCCTTGAGGTCCTTGATGCCGTCGGTGACCGTGGCGGCCGCGGCCTTCGGGTCGGCGCTGTCCTTGGCGTCGACCACGATCATCAGGGGGCCGTTGAAGCCGGGCCCGAAGCCCTCCGAGAGGAGGTCGTAGGCGCGGCGCTGGGTGGTGGAGGTGGGCTGCGAGCCGTCGTCGGGCAGGCCCAGCTCCAACTGGCTGACCGGCAGCGCGATCGTGCCGAGCCCGACCACGCCGAGCAGCAGTACGGCGGCCGGGCGCCGGATGACGAAACTCGCCCAGCGGGTGCCGAGGTTGGGCTTCCCGGCCGGCTTCTCGGGGGACTTCCCGCGCTTCTCGCCCGCCGGGCGCACCTTGCGTCCCGCGTATCCGAGCAGCGCCGGGATCATCGTCAGCGCGATGAGGACGGCGATCACGACCGTGCCCGCGGCGGCGAGGCCCATCTTGGTCAGCATCGGCACGTTGACGACCGCGAGTCCGGCCAGCGCGATGACGACCGTGAGGCCCGCGAAGACCACCGCGGATCCGGCGGTGCCGGTGGCCCGGCCTGCCGCCTCCTCGTGGTCGCGGCCCTCGGCCAGCTCGCCGCGGTAGCGGGAGACGATGAACAGGGCGTAGTCGATGCCGACCGCGAGGCCGATCATCAGGGCGAGGGTGGAGGTGGTGTCGCCGAGGTCGAGCGCCTTGGCGAGGGCGGTGATGGTGGAGACGCCGATCCCGACGCCGATGATCGCGGTCAGCAGCGGCAGTCCGGCGGCGACCAGCGAGCCCAGGGTCATGACCAGGACGACCGCGGCGATGGCGAGGCCGACGACCTCGCCGACGGCTCCCGGTTCGGCGGCGGCCTGCAGCGCGTCACCGCCGACCTCGACGGTCAGCCCGCTGTCCCGGGCCTGGTCGCCGGCCTTCTCCAGGGCGTCCCGGGTGGCGTCCTTGAGCTCCATGGCGGGGGCGTCGTAGCTCACCGAGAGGTAGGCGACCGTGCCGTCCTTGCTCACCGCGTTCGTCGTGAACGGGTCGGTGACGGAGACGACCTCGGAGCCGTCGCCGAGTTCGCCGACCGTCTTCTCGACGGTGGCCCGGTTGGCGGCGTCCGTCATCTTCTCGCCCGCGGGCGCCTTGAAGACCAGCCGTCCGGTGGCGCCGTCCGCACTGGCTCCGGGGAAGCGCTGTTCCAGCAGGTCGAAGGCCTTCTGGGCCTCGGTGCCGGGAATGGAGAAGGAGGTGGATCCGGCGGCGGGGGCGCTGGCCGCGCCGACACCGGCGAGGGTCAGCAGAGCCACCCACATCAGGGCGACGACATGCCGTCGCCGGAAGGCGAGCCGGCCGAGTTTGTAGAGGAAAGTGGCCACGGAGGCGTACTCCTGGTCAGGTCGTGGGGTCTTCAGGGCAGGGGTGATCAGCCCGACGACGTGAGCGGATACGTCAGGTGGAGGGCTTGCTGGGGAGACTGGGGGTCAGTCGTGGGTCATTCGTGGGCAATGCCGAGGGCGGGGAGGACCACGGCGTCGATGTACGAGAGGAGGAAGGCCTGGGTGGGCGGCAGCTCGTCGATCATCGTGCGGGCGGCGAACCCGCCGAGCATCATGTGGATCATGAAGTCGATCGCCGGGTTGTCCGGGCGTACCTCGCCCCGGTCGACGGCCCGCTGCACGATCCGGCGGAACTCCGCCATCTCGGGCTCGATGAGGTGCTCGCGGAACGCCTTCAGGAGATCCGGGTTGCCGTGGATCGCCATGGCCAGCCCTCGCATGAGCGCGGAGTTCTGCTCCATCGTGCAGTCGTCCGAGCGCATCGTGAGGGCGTGCAGGTCGCCGCGGAGCGACCCGGTGTCGATCTCGTCGAGACCGAGACCGCCGGGCTTGGTGTGCCGCACCGCCTTCGCCACCAGCTCGGCCTTGCCGCCCCACTGGCGGTAGAGCGTGGCCTTGCTGGACCGGGTGCGGGCCGCGACGGCGTCCATGGTCAGGGTGTCGTACCCGACCTCCCGGAGCAGTTCGAGCACGGCCCCGTAGAGCTCGGCCTCGCGCTCGGGGGTGATACGGCTGCGACGCGCTGTCGTGACCTCGGTCATGCCACTCACCCTTCCCGCTCCGGACATCGAACGACACTGTTTCGTACGACACGAATGTAGCGCATCTCCGAGCGAAACGAAACGGTTTCGTTCGTGTCATGGGTCACCCGTGCCTCACCTGCGCGTCACCCGCGGCTCATCCACGCGTCCATCCGGCCGATTTTTCATAAGTTGCTCCGGTCCATCCCCCGGAAAAGCATGGGGAGGTGAGCTATCTGCGCCTTCCGCACCTGAGCGGCGACCTGTTGTGCTTCGTCGCCGAGGACGACCTCTGGCTGGCCCCCCTCGACGGCCCGGGCCGCGCCTGGCGGCTGACCGTGGACCGCACCAAGGTCGGCCACCCCCGCTTCTCCCCCGACGGCACCCGCATCGCGTACACGAGCTGGCGCAGCCTCGTGCCCGAGATCCACCTGGCCGACGTGGACGGCGGACCGGCCCGGCGGCTCACGTACTGGGGCTCCTCGGACACCCAGGTGACCGGCTGGACACCGAAGGGCGAGATCCTCGCCGTCGCCTCCCACGGCGAGCCCTTCTCCTACTTCACCTGGGCGTACAAGGTCCCCACCGACGGCTCCCCCGGCCGCAAGCTCCCCTGGGGTCCGGTCTCCGACATCCAGGTCGCCGACCGCAGGACCCTGCTCCTCACCGGCACCCCGCCGCACGAGCCGGCCGCCTGGAAGCGCTACCGGGGCGGCGCCACGGGCCGGCTCTGGCTGCACGGCGAGCGTCTGCTGCCGGACCTCGGCGGCCACCTCCACTCCCCCATGTTCGTCGGCGACAGGATCGCCTTCCTCTCCGACCACGAGGGCGTCGGCAACCTCTACTCCTGCGCCCCCGACGGCTCGGACCTGCGCCGCCACACCGACCACGACGCCTTCTACGCCCGGCACGCGGCGAGCGACGGCACCCGGGTGGTGTACCAGTGCGGGGGCGACCTGTGGATCGTGGACGACCTCTCGGTGTCGGAGCCCCGCAGGCTCGACGTCAGGCTGAGCGGGCCGCGCGCGGGACGCCGTACGTACCAGGTGCCCGCCGCCCAGCACGTGGACGGCATCTCGGTCGACGAGACGGGCCGCGCGAGCGCGGTCGTCGTCCGCGGCAGTCTGTACTGGCTGACCCACCGGGACGGGCCCGCGCGCACCATCACGGACACTCCGGGGGTACGGGTCCGGCTCCCGGAGATGCTCGGTTCCGTCGGCCAGGTCGCGTACGTGACGGACGCGGAGGGCGAGGACGCCGTCGAGATCGCCTACCTGCCCCGGGCCACCGGTGACCGCGAGCCCCGGCGACTGGCATCCGGCGAGCTGGGCCGGGTCCTGGAGCTGGTCTCCGACCCGAGCGGCGAGCGCCTCGCCATCGCCTCGCACGACGGACGGCTGCTGCTCCTGGACGCGACCGAGGAATCCAACGGCGAGGTCACCGAGCTCATCCGCTCGGTCAACGGCCCGGTCCGCGACCTCGCCTTCTCCCCGGACGGCACCTGGCTGACCTGGTCGCACCCGGGCATCGGCCGCTCCCTGCGCCAGATCAAGATGGCCCGGATCAAGGACCGGCTGATCGTGGACGTGACGAACGGCCGCTTCGAGGACGAGAACCCGGTCTTCACGAGGGACGGCCGCTACCTGGCCTTCCTCTCCTGGCGCGGCTTCGACCCGGTCTACGACGTCCACACCGGCGACCTGTCCTTCCCGCTGGGCTGCCGCCCCTACCTGGTCCCGCTCTCCTCCGCGACCCCCTCCCCCTTCGCCCTCAACCCGGAGGGCCGCCCGGCCGCCGGAGGCCTGGACCCGGTCGAGGACGAGAGCGGCGACGGCGGCGCGGTGACGGTCGAACTCGAAGGACTGGAGAGCCGGGTGACCCCCTTCCCGGTGCCCGCCTCCAAGTACTCGGCGCTCCACCCGGTCGCCGGCGGTGGCCTGGTCTGGCTGCGCTGGCCGATCTCCGGTGCGCTCGGCGAGACCTTCGTCAACCCCGACGACACCTCCGAGCGCCCGACCCTCGAACACTTCGCCATCGGCAAGGCGAAGAAGACCGAACTCGTCGAGCACCTGGACTGGTTCGCGGTCAGCGGCGACGGCTCGAGGCTGGTCGTCGTCGACGAGGGCGACCTGCGCGCCACGCCCGCCACCGAGTCCGGCGACAGCGACTCGACCGTCTGGATCGACCTGCGCCGCATCCTCCACGAGGTCGACCCGCCCGCCGAGTGGCGCCAGTCCTACGAGGAGGCGGGCCGTCTCATCCGGGCGTACTTCTGGGACCCGGGGATGTGCGGCATCGACTGGGACGCGGTGCTCGACCAGTACCGCCCGCTGCTCGAACGGGTCGCCTCCCCCGACGAGTTCGCCGACCTGCTGCGCGAGGTCCTCGGCGAACTCGGCACCTCGCACGCCTACGTCACCGCCGCCCGCCGCAACGAGGGCCCGCCCCACTACCAGCGCCGCCAGGGCCTGCTGGGCGCCAACTTCGAGCTCAGGGAAGGCGGTTGGACGATCCGGCGGATCCTCCCCGGCGACTCCTCGGACTCCAAGGCCCGCTCCCCGCTGGCCGGCACGGGCATCCGTGAGGGCGCGGTCCTCACCCACGTCGACGGCCGCCCGGTCGACCCGGTCACCGGCCCGTATCCACTCCTCGCGGCGGCGGGCGGTACGACGGTGGAGCTGACCTTCACCCCGGCGGAGGGCGAGGGCCGGGCCCGCCGGGTGGCGGTGGTCCCGCTCGTCGACGAACGCCCCCTGCGCTACCAGGACTGGGTGGCCAAACGCCGGGCCGTGGTCCGGGAGTTGAGCGGCGGCCGCTGCGGCTATCTGCACATCCCCGACATGGGCGGCTCGGGCTGGGCCCAGTTCAACAGGGACCTGCGGATGGAGGTCTCCCGCCCCGCCCTCATCGTCGATGTGCGCGGCAACGCGGGCGGCCACATCAGCGAACTGGTGGTGGAGAAGCTGACCCGCACGATTCTCGGCTGGGACCTGACGAGGAACGCCCAGCCGGTGTCGTACGCCTCGAACGCCCCGCGCGGCCCGGTGGTCGCCCTCGCCGACGAGGCGACCTCCTCGGACGGCGACATGATCACGGCCGCCTTCAAACTCCTGAAGCTGGGCCCGGTAGTGGGCCAGCGCACCTGGGGCGGGGTGGTCGGCATGACCGGCCGCCACCAGCTCGGCGACGGCACGGTGATCACGGTCCCGATGAACGCGGCCTGGTTCGACGCGTACGGCTGGTCGGTGGAGAACCAGGGCGTCACCCCGGACCTGGAGATCCTCCGCACCCCGCTGGACTGGGCGGAGGGCCGTCACGCCCAACTGGACGACGCGGTCACGCTGGCGCTGGACCTCCTGGAGACCAACCCCCCTGCGACACCGCCCGACTACCGGGACGTACCGAACCGGGCAAGGCCCAAGTTGCCGCCCAGGTGAGTGCTGTTGCTCTGCAAACGCGCAGGGTGCCCTCCAACCGACAGAGGGCACCCCACACTTCAAGCAGTGACTACATGTCGTAGTCGGGGTCCAGCCGCTCCTGCTCCTCGCGGCGGATCCGCTCGGACTCCTCGTCCCGCATCCGCTCGCGGTCCTCGCCCTGGCGACCACGCTGACCCGGCTCGCGGCCCTGCTCCCGGCCCTGCTGGGCCTTCTGCTTGGCCTGCTGCTGCCACTGCTCGGACTTCTCCTGGAACTGGTCCTTCATACCCATGTGGGTTCACTCCCGTGGGGGTGAGGGGAAGAGCCCCGGTCCGGGGCCTCGACCAGATTCACACGGCCGGACAAAGAACGCATTTCGATCAACTACGCTGCGTAGCCCGCGCTTCCTCATCCGCCGCCCCACCTGCACCGACGAGTCCGATCCGCAGCCCCTCCAACCGCTCCCCGAACCGCCGCATCTCCCGCTGCCCGACGGTCCCGATGAGCCCCGGCAGAGCCCCGCGCAGGCCCTGCATCCCACGCAGCCACCCCTGCCCGTACACATGACTGGAGCGCCGCTCGATCCCGGCCACGATCCGCTCCACGGCGGGCCCCAGCGGATACGTCTTGTTGGCCGGCCACGGCAGCCGCTGCCGCAGCTCCCGCATCACGTCGTCCTGGTCGGCGCCGCGCACCATGTCGGTGTCGGTCCACGACAGATACCCCACCCCGACCCGCACGCCCCGGTGCCCGACCTCGGCCCGCAGGCTGTGCGCGAACGCCTCCACACCGGACTTGGACGCGCAGTACGCGGTCATCATCGGCGCCGGGGTGATCGCGGCGAGGGAGGCGATCTGGAGCAGGTATCCCCGGCTCTCCATCAGCACCGGGAGGAACGCCCGTGCGGTGACGGCCGATCCGATGAGGTTGACCTCGATCACCCGCCGCCACGCCTCGGGATCGGAGCCGACGAAAGGCCCGCCGGTCGCGACCCCGGCGTTGGCGACCACGATGTCGACCTTCCCGAACCGCTCCTTCACCTCGCCCGCGACCCGGACCATCGCCTCGTGGTCCGTCACGTCGGCGTACCAGTGGTCGCTGTCGCCGTGCAGCCGCTCGGAGAGCTGCTTGAGGGCGTCCGGTTCGAGGCCGACCAGCGCGACCTTCGCCCCGCGCGCCGACAGCTTGCGGGCGAGCAGCTCGCCCACCCCCCGCGCGGCCCCCGTGACGACCGCGACCTGTCCTTCCAGACCTACCCTGCTCATGCGCCCTCCCTGACCTGGACGTACGTGGTGACGAGTTCCCGGATCCGCGCGCTGACCAGCTCGGGCGCCTCGACCGGTGTCATGTGGCCGAGGCCCGGCAGCTCGGTGACCCCGAGGCAGTTCGGCAGCGCGGCCGCCAACTGGTGTGCGTGCACGGGCGGGGTGAGCCGGTCGGCGGTACCGACGAGGACGGCCGTGGGCGCGCTGAGCTGCCGTACGCCGTGGTCCAGGTCGAGCAGATCGAGCACCTGCGACCAGGCGTACCGCACCTTGCGCGGGCAGGCGTGCACGATCCGCGCGCACGCCTCCACCATGTGCGGGGCCGAACCCGGGCCCATCGTCCCGTACTTGAGGATCCGCAGGGCGAGCGGTGTGACCGGCCCGAGCGGGGCACGGGCCCCGAGGACGTGCCGGGTCAGCCAGGTCCGCAGCCGCCCGGCCCGGATCGGTACGACGGTCGACTCGGCGACCAGCCGCGACGAACCGGTGCTGCACAGCAGGACGGCCGCCGCGTGCTCCCGGAACCGCGGGCGTTCCGCCGCCGCCATGACCGTCATCCCACCCATGGAGTGCCCGGCGATCACCGCCTTCTCACCAGGGGCGAGCGCCTGCTCCAGTACGGCTTCGAGGTCGTCGGCGAGTCCGTCCGCACTGCACGCCGGGCTCGCCGGACTGCGTCCGTGGCCGCGCTGGTCGTACGCGATGACCCGGTGGTCGACGGAGAGTTCCCGGATCTGGGCGGCCCAGAAGGCGGTGGAGCAGGTCCAGCCGTGGGCGAGGACGACCGGGGGCGCGCCCTCGGGGCCGTGCACCTCCACGTGCAGGCGCGCGCCGTCGGCGGAGACCACGGTGAGCTCGCGCACCGGCACGGGCGGGGCGTACGGCCCCGAGTCGACATGGGCAGGTCGGCTCATACGGCGGCCTCCGCGCTCTCGTCCGCGACCGCGCTCCCCTGCGGGGCGGGCCGCAGCACCTCGTACTCGGCGAGGTCCACCCGCCGGGTCGCCCGTCGGAACTCGGTCGTCGTGCCGGGCCAGATCGTGGTGTTACGGCCGCCCGCGTCCAGGTACCAGCTGGTGCAGCCGCCGGTGTTCCACACCGTGCGCTTCATGCGCTCCTGCACCCGGTGGTTCCAGGCCGTCACGGCGGCGGGACGGGCGTCGAGGGCCACCCGCCCGCCGAGGACGTCCAACTGCCGTACGAAATCGGCCAGGTAGTTCAGCTGGGACTCGATCATCAGGATCATCGAGGAGTTCCCGAGACCGGTGTTGGGCCCGATGATGGACAGCCAGTTGGGGAAGCCGGCGGCGGAGGCACCGCGCAGCGCCTCCATCCCGCCCTTCCACGCCTCGGCGAGCGTCCGCCCGTCCGCGCCGACGACCCGGTCGGCGATGGGCATGTCGGTGACGTGGAAGCCGGTCCCGAAGACGATCGCGTCGACCTGGGCCTCGGTGCCGTCGGCGGCGACGAGTCTCGAGCCCTCGACGCGGCTGAGCCCGCTCGCGACGACGTCCACGTTGGGCTGGGCGAGCGCCGGGTAGTACGAGCTGCTCAGCAGGATCCGCTTGCAGCCGATGCGGTAGTCGGGGGTGAGCTTGGCGCGCAGCGCCGGGTCCTTGATCGCGCGGGCCATGTTCCGCTTGGCCAGCCGCTCCACGGCGCCGAGCTCACCCGGGTGCTTGGTGAACGCCTGGACCTGCAACTCCCGGATGCCCCACAGCAGTCCGCGCCGCGCCTGGGTGCTGAAGGGCAGCTGCCGGTGCAGCCAGCGCTCGGCGCCGGTGATCGCCCGGTCCATGCGGGGCATCACCCACGGAGGGGTGCGCTGGA
Organism: Streptomyces sp. LS-MS-L19; assembly: GCF_058382285.1. Classification (NCBI taxonomy): domain Bacteria; kingdom Bacillati; phylum Actinomycetota; class Actinomycetes; order Kitasatosporales; family Streptomycetaceae; genus Streptomyces; species Streptomyces sp. LS-MS-L19. The sequence continues at coordinate 4,244,185 of NZ_JBYCLL010000001.1, forward strand.
ACAGCGTGAGGTTCCGGGCGAGGGGCTGGATCGCCGGCACGATCTGGATGGCCGAGGCGCCCGTCCCCACCACGGCGACCCGCTTGCCGCGCAGGTCGTAGTCGTGGTCCCAGCGGGCGGAGTGGAAGACCTTGCCGGGGAAGGAGTCGAGGCCCGGGACGTCGGGGACCTTCGGATCGGACAGCGGCCCGGTGGCGGAGACGACGAGGTCGGCCGACAGCCTGCCGCTGGAGGTCTCGATGTCCCACCGCAGCTTCTCGCTGTCCCAGGTCATGCGCCGCACCTCGGAGTTGAGGCGGATGTGCGGGCGGAGCCGGAAGACGTCGGTCACGTGCTCCAGATAGGCGCGGATGTGCTCCTGCCCGGAGAAGGTGCGCGGCCAGTCGGGGTTGGGCGCGAAGGAGAAGGAGTACAGATGGGACGGCACGTCGCACGCGCACCCCGGATAGCTGTTGTCCCGCCAGGTGCCGCCGACGCTGTCCGCCCGCTCCAGCACGACGAAGTCGGTCACGCCTTCCCGCCGCAGCCGTACGGCGGCCCCCAGCCCCCCGAACCCAGACCCGACCACCGCCACCCGCACATGCTCGTGTTCGGCCATGCCGATGCCTTCCCTGCCCGACTCTGCCAGTGAACACTGGCGCAATGGGAGGGTAGAGCAGCTCCGTACCGATGGGTAGGGGGTGGGGAGAAGGAAGTTACCGGGAGTACGACATAGGGTGCGGGCGTGGCAGAAGACGGAGGACGACACGAGTACCGCATGGAGGAGCTGGCCCGCCTGGCCGGCATCACCGTGCGCACCCTGCGCTTCTACCGCGAACGCAAGCTGATCCCGCCACCCCGCCGCGAGGGCCGTATCGCCTGGTACGACGACCACCACCTGGCCCGCCTGCGTACGATCGCGGCGCTCCTGGAACGGGGTCACACCCTCACCGGCATCGCGGAACTCGCGGAGGCCCTCGACCACGGCAAGGACGTCGCCGACGTCCTCGGAGTGACCCCGACCGAGGAGGAACCGGTCCGCCTCACCCCCGAGGAACTCGCGGCCCGCTTCGAGGGCGAGGTCACCGCGGAGAACCTCGCGGCCGCCCTCGACCTCGGCTACCTCGGCACCGACGGCGACGAGATCGTCCACATCAGCCGCCGCCTCCTGGACGTCTCCTCCGCCCTGGTCCGCGAGGGCATCCCCCTCGCGGAGGTCCTGACCGCAGGCAAGCAGGTCCGCGAACACGTCGACGCCCTGGCCGAGATGTTCGCCGACCTGGTCCTCCGCCACACCACCGAGGACGACCTCCACCGCCTGCGCCCGCTGGCACGCAGCGTGGTGGAGGCGGAACTGTCCCTGGCGCTGGACCGGAGGTTGCGGAAGCGGGACTAGGTCCAACCGCACGGCAAACCGGTCACATTCACTCCATCGAGGCACTTTCCCTCGATCGGCGACCAAAATGACGTTCGGGCTCCGAGAGTGAGATCGAAAAGGCCCCGGCGGCTGTGCGACCAGCCCCGGGGTGTGGCCGACACTCTCCAGGAGCGCCGACGTGCCAAAGCCTAGCCCTAAGCCATCGCAACCGGCTTCGACTCCCGCTGACCACCCACGAGCTCTCGGCGCCGTGCGCCTCAGCAACGTGACCAAAGCAACCACCTCACCTGGTAGGCAGCGCGCCTGCATCCAGCAGCGCACCGAGCAGTTGGGGTTCGTCTTGATCGCCGAGGCCACGGATCTCGGGATCTCCGCACGCGAGATGTCACCGTTCGAGAGGCCATCCCTGTCCCCCTGGCTGCGGCGCCCTGACGCGTACAACGCCATCGTGTGGTCACACGTGGACCGTGCCGTACGGTCCGTCGCCCACATGTCCGAGTTGATCGAATGGGGTCAGCAACATGCCACCACGCTCGTCTTCGGGATGCCTGAAGAGCGTCAGCCGCTGGTGGTGGGACCGCAGGCACATGCTGACGCGATTCGCCGCTGCATGGACCTGGCCTACGCTGCCGAACAGGAGTCCCGGGCACTCTCTGCCCGCCTCACCGGCGCTCATGCCGTACTGCGCGCGACGGGCCGCTACGGCGGTGGCCTTGTGCCGTTCGGGTACAAGAAGGCACCTCACCCCTCCGGTATCGGCTGGTGTCTTGCGCCCGACCATGAGACCGTCGCCGTCGTCCGCGCGATTGTCGACGACGTGCATTCCGGACTGTCTCTGGTCGCCATCGCCCACAAACTCGAAAGTGCGGGCATTCTGGTGCCGCGAGACCGACACGCCCAACTTCAGGGGCGCCCCACAGGAGGGCGCCGCCACGGCCGCGAATTCGAACGATTCCGCTGGACAGCGGGCAGCCTCTGCAAGATCCTCCGCACTCCAGCGCTGATGGGCCACCGGGTACACAAGGGGGAGTCGGTACGTGATGCTGACGGCTCGCCCGTGCTGATCGGCCCGCCGCTGATGACCGAGGAGGAGTTCAATGCCCTCCAGGATGTTCTCAGCGCCCGCTCGAACGGCATCCACCCCAAGCGCCGGGGGACAGCGCTGCTGATCGGCGTGGCGCACTGCGCGGGCTGTGGTGGCCGCATGTACTTCGCCGCACGGAAGGCCTACAGCTACGGCGACTACGGGTGCCGCGCAGCTGCCCGCGGCACGTCATGTCCCGCTCCCGCCGCGATCCGCGCCGACTGGCTGGATGAGTACACGGTCAGCCACTACCGCGATGCGTTCACCGTGGACGGCGAGGTGACGCGGGAACAGCTCCTCAGGGACGGAGTTCGCGTTACGGTCGCCAAAGGGCGGTCGGGCGGCGGACGGGAGCGTCTGGCAGGCCCCGACACCTCCCGCTTGACCTTCACGAGCGGGTCTCGCCTCTGATCTGCATACCCGCCATGTGGGGGTGGGTGAGACGCTGACGCACCCCCACAGCCCACGTCACATGTCGAAGACAACCGTCACGGGAGCGTGGTCCGACCACCGCTCATCATGGCTGGCAGCCCGCTCCACAAACCCCTTGATCGCCCTGCCCGCCAGGCCTGGGGTCGCAACAGCGAGATCAATCCTCCACCCCGCATCCGTGTCGAAGGCCCGCCCCCGGTACGACCACCACGAGTACGGCCCCTCCACGTCCGGATGCAGTGACCGTACGACGTCGACGTAACCGCCGTCCTCGGGGGCGAGGACCCGGCTCAGCCAGGCGCGCTCCTCCGGCAGGAAGCCCGAACTCTTCTGGTTGGCGCGCCAGTTCTTGAGGTCGGCCCGCTGGTGGGCGATGTTCCAGTCGCCGCAGACGACGACCTCGCGGCCGTCGGCGGCGGCGCGGACGCGCAGGTCCTTCAGGTAGGCGAGGAACTCGTCCATGAAGCGGACCTTCTCGTCCTGCCGCTCGGTGCCGACCTCGCCGGAGGGCAGGTAGAGGGAGGCGACCGTCACACCGGGCAGGTCGGCCTCGACGTACCGCCCGCTGGTGTCGAACTCGGCCGACCCGAAGCCGATGCGGACCCGGTCCGGCTCACGGCGGGTGTAGAGGGAGACCCCGGCCCGCCCCTTGGCGGCGGCCGGCGCGTGCACCACGTGCCAGCCCTCGGGCGCCCGGACCCCTTCGGGCAGCTGCTGCGGCTCCGCGCGCACCTCCTGAAGGCACAGCACATCGGCGGAGGTGTCCGCGAGCCACTCCACGAAGCCCTTCTTCGCGGCGGCACGCAGCCCGTTCACATTGGCGGAGGTCACAGTGAGCACCCCGGCACGATACCGGCACACTGGTGGGCATGATGATCCGCCGTGTCCCGTTCGACCACCCCGACGCCGTCAAGCTCAACGACCAGGTCCAGGCCGAGTACCACGTCCGCTACGGCGACGGCGGCGACGCCACCGAGCTGGCCCCGGCGGACTTCGCGCCCCCGAACGGCGTGTACCTGATCGCGTACGACGAGTGGGACAGCCCCGTCGCCACGGGTGGCTGGCGCGCCCAGGACACCAACGGCGAGGGCAACCTGGACGGCGACGCCGAGCTCAAGCGGATGTACGTGATCGAGCAGATGCGGGGCCGCGGTCTCGCCCGCCGTGTGCTGGCCGCCCTGGAGGAGGACGCCCGCGCGGCCGGCCGCCTGCGCATGGTCCTGGAGACCGGCATCAAGCAGCCGGAGGCGATAGCCCTGTACACCTCCAGCGGCTACGAACCCTGCGTGAAGTTCGGCTACTACCGCCACTACGAGGACAGCCGCTGCTTCGCGAAGCCGCTCGCGCGGGGATAGATGACAGAAGACCCGCTCCTGAATCAGGAGCGGGTCTTCATGATGCGTGGACCTGAGGGGATTTGAACCCCTGGCCCCCTCGATGCGAACGAGGTGCGCTACCGGACTGCGCCACAGGCCCTTGCAACGAGTGAAACTCTAGCATCCCCATCCGGGTGCTTGGAAATCCGTTCCCGGCTGGTCAGGGACCGGGGTCCGCGGGCCTCGCGGTCCCGTCCCGGGCGTCACTCGTTGGCCGCGCGCGGCCGTTCGCCTTCCTCGTACTGGTCGAAGAGAGGGGTACGGCCACGCTCACGTGCCCGGCGTGCGGAGGCGGCGCGGCGGGCGTCGGTGCGACCGTCGCCCGCGGGCCTGTCCTCCGCGTCGGCGAGCTCCTCCTCCGGTTCCCCGTCCTGTGCCCCGTCCTGCGCGGCAGGTGTCGCCTCGTGCTCCGGGGTGACCGTGCTGGACCGGGCCGAACTCCACGCGTCGGGGGCGCCGAGGTCCACGTCCGCGGTGGCCCGCGGCGCGACCGGCGCGGTCACGTACGTCGGCAGCGGCACCGGTACCGGGTCCCAGCTGTCCCCGTGCCCCGGCCGGCGCTGCCGCTCCCGCTGCTGGTCGACCCACTCGGCGTGGTCGGTCTGTTCGACGAGGGCCCGCCGGTCGGCGGCGAGTGCGGAGAGCCCGGGATCCGTGGTGGGCTCTGGTCCCTCGTCCGGTTCGTCGGCGTCCACGCCGGTGCTCACGGACGCGCGCCGGCGCGGCTGACGGGCCCGTTCCCGCAGGTGCTGCGCGGCGGCCTCGGCCCGGCGCCGGTCCATCTGGTAGGCGAACCGGCGGCGTTCCTGGGAGCGCAGGTACGCGATGTAGGCGCTGAGCATCACCGCGGGGACCCCGGGCGCCCAGAGGAAGGCGAGTCCTCCGACGGCGGCGACGATCGTGCCGAGGGTGAAGGCCGCGAAGAGCATCACCGTGGTACGCCGTCGGCGCGCGAGGACCTTCATACGCCGGGCGCGTGCCGCGGCCGCTTCCGCGGCGGCCGTGCGCCGGGCGGCGGACGCTGCGGATGCAGCGGATGCGGCGGATGCGGGGGGCTGCTTCCGCGTGGGCGCGCCACCGTGTTCGGACGCGGGCGCGTTCGGCTTCGCGTTCGCGCGCGCCGGGTCGCCGTGCGCTGCTTCTCGTCCGGCCTCCCGTCCCGTTTCCCGTCCCGCTTCCCGCGCCGACTCGCGCGACGGCTCGGAGGGGCGCCCCTGAGCCGACGGCTGGACCGGCGCCTGGGCCTGCGGACGGGTCGGGGGCATGGCGAAGGCCCGGACGTCCACCGAGTCGGTGACGGCGTCCGGATCGTCGGCGCCGTGCTCCCCCTCGTCGGTGGAGCGCGCGCGCAGGTCCTTGGCGTATCGACGCTCCATGCCCGCCCGTCCGGACAGCAGCCGGATGGCGGTGCTGAAGCGTTCCGTCGGACGGGCCTCGTTCAGCTCGTCCTGCCTACGGAGCCACATCGGCACCAAGTAGGCGGCCCAGGCCCCGACAATGACTGCGTAGATGAGGCCGCTGCTGCTCACGCCTCACACGGTAGAGGGGTTTGCGTGAGGCCATCTGCCAATTGAGCCGGTGTGTCGCACGATCTGGCTGATATTTCGAGCTTTTTTTGTGACCGATCCGATCAGCAGGCCGCCCGAGTCGCGAATTCAATGTCCCGAGACGGTCATGCACCGATCATTTTCGAACACTTATTCAATTCCGGGACCTGTATCCGGGACCTGCTTGCTGGAGCGTGCCCGCTGCCAGCGTCTGAGCAACCCGTCCGGCACTTCCTCCGCGGTGAGGGCGAACACGAGATGGTCCCGCCAGGCCCCGTCGATGTGGAGATAGCGCGGCCGCAGTCCCTCCTCGCGGAATCCGAGTTTCTCCACGACCCGTCGGCTGGGCCCGTTCTCGGGGCGAATGCACACCTCGATACGGTGCAGACCGACGGTGCGGAAACAGTGGTCCACGACAAGCGCCACGGACGTCGGCATCACCCCGCGCCCGGCCACCGACTGGTCCACCCAGTAACCGACGTGCCCCGAGCACATCGAGCCCCAGGTGATTCCGGCGACCGTCAACTGCCCGACGAGTTGCCCCCGGTACTCGATGACGAACGGCAGCATGCGGCCCGCGTTCGCCTCGGACCTGAGGTGCCGGACCATCTGCCGGTAGGTCGGCCGGTGCGCGATCGGCCCGCTCGGGGTCGGCGGCGGAATGGTCGCCTCCCACGGGCGCAGCCAGTCCCGGTTGCGCCGGTTGACCTCTCGCCAGGTCCGCTGGTCGCGCATCCTTATCGGCCTCAGGACGACATCGCCGTCCGCCAGTACGACGGGCCATGACGGGCTGTTCAGCTCGCACCCCCACTGCCGGCGCCGGGTCTTTGGTGGTCGCCGCCACGGATCTGGTCGACGGCGTGCCTCAACAGGGGCTCCAGGACGGCCAGTCCGTCCTTGACCCCGCCACTGGAACCCGGCAGGTTCACGATCAGCGTGCCCGCCGCCACCCCGGCCAGGCCCCGGGAGAGCGCGGCGGTGGGCACCTTGTCCCGGCCGAACGCGCGGATGGCCTCGGCGATGCCCGGCACCTCGTGGTCGAGCACCGCGCGGGTCGCCTCGGGGGTGCGGTCGGTGGGCGAGATGCCGGTGCCGCCGGTGGTGACGATGACGTCGTAGGCCGCTTCGACGCCCGCGCGCAGGGCGGCCTCCACGGGGTCTCCGTCCGGCACGACCTGGGGGCCGTCGACCTCGAAGCCGAACCTTTTCAGGCCGTCGGCGATCAGCGGGCCGCCCTTGTCCTCGTAGACACCGGCGGCGGCCCGGTTGGAGGCGGTGACGACCAGGGCGCGGTACGGCGCGAGGCGCGCGGCGTCCGTCGGCGCGCCGCCGATCGGTGCGCCGCCCGTCGATGCGGCGCCCGTGGAGGGGCCGTCGGCTGTCATGACCGGCTCCAGTCGCCCGACTTGCCGCCCGTCTTCTCCTCCACCCGTACGTCCGTGATGACCGCTCCCTTGTCGACCGCCTTGACCATGTCGATCACGGTGAGCGCGGCGACGGAGACCGCGGTGAGGGCCTCCATCTCGACGCCCGTGCGGTCCGTGGTCTTCACGGTGGCGAGGATCTCCACGGCGTCGTCCGCGACCGACAGATCCAGTTTCACACCGGACACCGACAACGGGTGGCACAGCGGGATGAGGTCCGGGGTGCGTTTGGCGCCCATGATGCCCGCGATCCGCGCGGTGGCGAGCGCGTCGCCCTTGGGGACGCCCTCGCCGCGCAGCAGCTCGATCACTCGGGGCGAGACGAGGACGCGCCCGCTCGCGCGCGCGGTGCGTGCGGTGACGTCCTTGCCAGATACGTCGACCATGCGGGCGGCTCCCGCTTCGTCGATGTGGGTCAGTCGGTCCTGCGTACTCATGGTTGTGCGGCGCTCCCGGTCCCGGCGTTGTGCGCGACACGGTACCGCCAACCAGCGGTGCTCAGCCGAGCAGGACCACTTCGACCTCGGTGCCGGGCTCCAGGGACTCGACGTCCTCCGGTACGACGATCAGCGCGTCCGCCTGCGCGAGCGCGGCCACCAGATGGGACCCGGCGCCGCCGACCGGGGCGACCTGGCCGTCGGCGTGGCTGCCGCGCAGGAACTGGCGGCGCCCCTTGGGCGAGCTGAGGGCCTTGTCCGCTCTCAGGGTGGCCCGGGTCCGCGGGCGGTGGAGGTCGTCGAGGCCCATGAGGGCGCGGATCGCGGGGCGGACGAACAGTTCGAAGGAGACGTACGACGACACCGGGTTGCCGGGCAGGGCGAGGAGCGGGGTGTGGTCGGGGCCGATGGTGCCGAAGCCCTGGGGCTTGCCGGGCTGCATGGCGAGCTTGCGGAAGTCGATGCCGGTGCCCGGTTCGTCCTCGTCGCCCACGGAGGTCAGCGCCTCCTTGACGACGTCGTACGCCCCGACGCTGACGCCGCCTGTGGTGACCATGAGGTCGGCGCGGACGAGCTGGTCCTCGATGGTGGAGCGCAGGGTCTCGGCGTCGTCGGCGACGGCACCCACCCGGTAGGCGATGGCGCCGGCGTCCCGGGCGGCCGCGGTGAGGGCGAAGCTGTTGGAGTCGTAGATCTGGCCGGTGCCGAGGCCCTCGTCGGGCTGGACGAGTTCGCTGCCGGTGGACATGACGACCACGCGCGGGCGCGGGCGCACGCGTACGGTGCCGCGGCCGATGGCGGCGAGCAGGGCGATCTGCGGCGGGCCGAGGACGGTGCCGGCGTCCAGGGCGCGGTCGCCGGCCCGGACGTCGCTGCCCTGGGCGCGCACGTGCGCGCGTGCCTCGGCGGGCCGGTACACGTGCACGTGCCCCTCGGCGCCCTCCGGGGCGAGAGCGCGGGCCTGCATCCCGGTCACCGGGCCCTCGCCGAGGCCTCCGTCGGTCCACTCGACGGGGACGACGGTCTCGGCGCCGGGCGGCAGCGGGGCGCCAGTCATGATGCGGGCGGCCTGCCCGGGGCCGACATGAAGCAGCTCGGCCTGGCCGGCCGCTACGTCCCCGACGACGTCGAGGACGGCCGGGAACTCCTCGCTCGCGCCCGCCACGTCCGCGACCCGCACCGCGTAGCCGTCCATGGAGCTGTTGTCGAACGGCGGGAGGGACACCGGGACCGTGACGTCCTCGACCAGGACGCAGCCCTGGGCGTCGAGCAGTTGCAGCTCGATGGGTTCGAGGGGGCGGACGGTCGCGAGGATGTCCTCCAGGTGTTCGTCCACCGACCAGAGGTGGTCCTGGTGGGCGGGACGGGTCGCGGCGCTGCTCAAATCCCTACATCTCCTCGGCTACGAAGCTGCGAAGCCAGGTCCGGAAGTCCGGGCCCAGGTCTTCACGTTCGCACGCGAGTCTGACAATGGCACGCAGATAGTCGCCGCGGTCCCCGGTGTCATAGCGGCGGCCCTTGAAGACGACGCCGTGCACCGGGCCGCCGACCTTCTCGTCCTGGGCGAGCTGCTGGAGGGCGTCGGTGAGCTGGATCTCGCCGCCGCGGCCCGGCTCGGTCTTGCGCAGTATCTCGAAGATGTGCGGGTCGAGGACGTAGCGGCCGATGACCGCGTAGTTCGAGGGGGCGTCGGCCGCGTCCGGCTTCTCGACCAGACCGCTGACCTTGACGACGTCGCTGTCCTCGGTCTCCGCGACGACGGCGCAGCCGTAGAGGTGGATCTGCTCGGGGGCGACCTCCATCAGCGCGATGACGCTGCCGCCGTGCTGCTCCTGGACCTCGATCATCCGCTGGAGCAGGGCGTCGCGGGCGTCGATGAGGTCGTCGCCGAGGAGGACGGCGAAGGGTTCGTGGCCCACGTGGGGGGCGGCGCACAGGACGGCGTGGCCGAGGCCGCGGGGGTCGCCCTGGCGGACGTAGTGCATGGTGGCGAGGTCGCTGGACTCCTGGACCTTGGCGAGCCGGCCGGCGTCGCCCTTCTTCTGGAGGGCGGACTCGAGCTCGTAGTTGCGGTCGAAGTGGTCCTCCAGGGGGCGCTTGTTGCGTCCCGTGATCATGAGGACGTCATCGAGGCCCGCCGAGACGGCCTCCTCGACCACGTACTGGATCGCCGGCTTGTCGACGACCGGCAGCATCTCCTTGGGAGTGGCCTTGGTTGCCGGCAGGAAGCGGGTGCCGAGCCCGGCTGCCGGGATGACAGCCTTGCTGATCCGAGGGTGCGACTGAGTCATGCCGGCAACCCTATCCGGTGCCTTTGCCTGGAATCTGTGGCTCCGGTTAATAAGCTCTTATATGAGCGTATTGGAAGGGTACGGGTGCAGACTTTGAGTCACGTCGGACGTCCCACCGAGCCTGACAAGCGAGTATTGCGGCGAGAATACCTGGCGGTGAGGAACAGGTTGACGGCCGATGACGTGCGCGAAGCGGCGTCCGCGCTGGCCGGCCGGGCCCTCGGGCTGCCCGAGCTGTCGCGTGCGCGCACGGTCGCGGCGTACGTCTCCGTGGGGAGCGAGCCCGGCACGCTCGCGCTCCTGGACGCGCTGCGCGAGCGGGGCGTGCGCGTCCTGCTCCCGGCGCTGCTGCCGGACAACGACCTGGACTGGGGTGCCTACACCGGCGAGGGCTCGGTCGCGCGGGTCCAGCACGGCGGAAAAATGGCGCTCTTCGAACCCTCCGGCGAACGCCTGGGCCCGGACGCCGTGACCGGTGCAGACGTGGTGCTGCTGCCCGGCCTGGCGGTGGACGCGCGCGGGATGCGACTGGGGCGCGGCGGGGGGTCGTACGACAGGGTGCTCGCGCGCCTGGAGCGCGCGGGCGCACGACCGGCGCTGGTGGTGCTGCTGTACGACTCCGAGGTCGTCGCCGAGGTCCCGGCGGAGGCGCACGACCGGCCGGTGCACGCGGTGGTGACGCCGTCGGGCGTGCACCGCTTCCCCCCTGCATGACGGAGGCCGTATGACGAAGGGCCCCTCCGCGCGCGCGGAGGGGCCCTTGCCGGATCACGTCACGGCTTCAGCACCAGCGTGTCCGTGGTGCTCTTGTCCACCGCCTCGTCCGAGAAGGACCAGTCCAGCAGCTCGCCCTTGGCCCACTTGCCCGTCTGGTCGGTGTAGTGCGCGCTGTAGGCGTGCCCGGAGGCGCCGGTGAGGTTGATCCACTTCGACTTGTCGAGGTCGCCGAGGTTGACCACCATGCGCATCGACGGCACCCAGACGACGCCGTAGCCGGCCGCCGCGTTCCAGCCGGTCGCGTTGACCGTGGCCTCGCCGCCGCTGAGCTTCCAGGGGCCGCGGTTGAGCATGTACTGGACGATGCCGGGGCCTGACGTGCCCAGGGTCTGGTTCTTCAGGAACAGGCGGTGCAGCCGGCCCCAGCTCCAGGTGTCGATGTCCTTGCCGAGCTTGGCGGTCAGCTCCCAGCGGGCGTCGATCATGGCGCGCTTGAATAGTCCGTCGCGGTCGGTGGCCGCGGGCCGGTTGCCGACGCCCTTGGGGGTCTTCCACCAGTCGCTCTTCTGGTCGTCCATGAGGTTGCGCACGACCTCGAACCAGCGGTCACCGCCGTCGGGCTGCGCCTGGGCGGCGTCGCGCTGACCGCACTCGCGGACCTTCTCGGTCTCGTCCGCGGGCCCGGTGCTGTTGACCGGGTCGACCCACAGGCACTGGCCCTTGACCCGCAGCTCCTTGGGCAGCTTGTTGCCGAAGGCGAGCTTGAGGATGTTGCGCCAGACCGCGTTGAAGTAGGCGGCCGCCGCCGAGTCCGCGTCCTGGGTGTAGTCCCAGCCCTCCAGCAGCTCCTGCGCCTCGCGCACGTCCTTGTCGCCGATGTCGATCTTCAGCAGCTTGGGCACCAGCAGCTTGGCGATCTCGCTGCTGTTGTCGAGCTGCATCTGGCGCATGTCGTCGGTGGAGATCTTGCCGCCGCCCTTGATCTTCTGCTCGATCAGGTCGGTGATGCGCTGGCTGCGGGCGCCGTAGCCCCAGTCCGTGGTGAGCGTGTAGGGGTACTTGTCCTTGTCGACCACGGCCTGGTTGGCGGTGACGATGTAGCCGCGCTCCGGGTTGTACTCGTAGGGCAGCTCGTCCTGCTGGATGTACTTGCCGGTCCAGCGGTACTTCGGGTCCCAGCCGGGCGCCGGGATGGAGCCGTCGTCGCCCTTGGCGCGGATCGGGATGCGGCCGGGCAGCGTGTAGCCGATGTTGGTGGCGTCGGCGTAGACGAGGTTCTGGGACGGCACGTCGAACAGGGCCGCCGCCGCGCGGAATTCGCTCCAGTCCGACGCCTTGTCCATCGCGAAGACGGCGTCCATGGTGGTGCCCGGGTCCAGCGCGGTCCAGCGCAGGGCGACGCCGTAGCCGTCGCCGCGGTCAGGGGCCGCGTTGTCGACGGTGGCCTTCTTGCCGACCTTCACCAGCTCACTGGAGCGGTCGGACAGCAGCGGGCCGTTGTTGGTCTCCCTGACGACGATCTTCTTGGAGGCGCCGCCGGCGACCTTGATGGTCTCCTCGCGCGTGGTGAAGGGAACCGTCCTGCCGTCGTACAGGTAGCCGTCCCCGGAGAGCTTCTCCAGGTAGAGGTCGGTGACGTCGACCCCCGAGTTGGTCATGCCCCAGGCGATCTTCGCGTTGTGGCCGATGACCACGCCGGGCATGCCCGCGAAGGTGTAGCCGGTGACGTCGTACTGGCACTTGCTGGAGACGGTCCGGCAGTGCAGGCCCATCTGGTACCAGACGGACGGCAGGGAGGCCGACAGGTGCGGGTCGTTGGCCAGCAGCGGCTTGCCGGTGATGGTGTGCGAGCCCGCCACCACCCAGGAGTTGGAGCCGATGCCCTGGCCGTTCACGCCGACCGCCGTCGGGACGTCCTCCAGGACGTCGTAGAGGCCCGACAGCTGGCTCTGGAGGGCCGAGCCCGCCGTGGCGGAGGCCGACGCGGACGTGCCCGTCGCGGTGCCGCCGGTGGCCGTTCCGGTGCCTCCCGTGGCCGTTCCGGTGCCGCTGGTGGAGCCGCCGGACGTTCCGGAGCCGTTCGAGGAGGTGCCGGACAGGCCGTTGTCGTCCGAGCTGCCGTTCTGCTCGAACGCCCCGGTCAGCTCGTTGTACTGGCCCTCCTGGACGATCGTCCGGTTCCGGCTGTACGGGTACTCGGGGTAGAGGTCGGCGATCTGCTTCGGGCCGAGGCGGCTGGTCATCAGGGCGCGGTCGATCTCGTCGTCCATGTTGCCGCGCAGGTCCCAGGCCATCGCCTTCAGCCAGGAGACCGAGTCGACCGGGGTCCACTTGGCCGGCTTGTAGTCGTTGACGAAGCCCAGCGCCGCGTACTCCAGGGAGATCTCCTTGCCGCTCTTGCCCTGGAGGTAGGCGTTGACTCCCTTGGAGTAGGCCTGGAGGTACTTCTTGGTGGAGGCCGACAGCTTGGTGTCGTACTCCTTCTTCGCGACCCGGTCCCAGCCCAGCGTGCGCAGGAACTCGTCGTCCTCGACCTGCCCCTTGCCGAACATCTCCGACAGCCGGCCGGAGGTCATGTGCCGGCGCACGTCCATCTCGTAGAACCGGTCCTGCGCCTGGACGTAGCCCTGCGCCATGAACAGGTCCTCGTCGGAGGAGGCGTAGATCTGCGGGATGCCGTAACCGTCGCGTTTGACGTCGACCGGGCCCGACAGGCCCTCGAGCTCGATGGAGCCCTTGGTCTGCGGGAACGACGCGCGCACCGTGCTCACCGACCAGTAGCCGGCGTAGGCGACGCCACCGACCAGGGCCAGTACGAGGACGAGAACGATCAGGCGGGCTCGGCGCCCCTTCTTCCTGCCGGACTTGCCGGGCTGCTGACCCGAGGAGGCGGTGGTGGTGGGGGGCATCGCTGTCCTTGCTGTCCTAACGCGAGCGGCAGGGCGGGCTGGTGCTTTTGACTGAGAGCCGGCATGACGCAGGCTCTGCGCGCTGGAGCAACCATAGGCGCAGCGCCTGAGGGCACTTGACGCGGAGTCGGGAACCAGCGCGGACGAGCGTTCGATCATGCCTCGCCGAGCGTCAAGAAATCGTCAAGAGTTAGGTAAGGTAACGAAGTACTTGGATGCGGAGGCCCACCTCTTCGTGTCCTATGTACGTGAGCTCACGCGCGCGAGATGCGGGTGAGCCAGGGAAGGGAACGGCCGCTGACTGTCCACCACCTCAACCAGCTCCTGCTCGTCTGCTCGCTCGTCCTGCTCGTCGCCGTGGCAGCGGTCCGGATCTCCTCGCGCAGCGGGCTCCCCAGCCTGCTCGTGTACCTGGGGATCGGCATCGCCATGGGCCAGGACGGCATCGGCGACATCCACTTCGACAACGCCGAACTGACCCAGGTCATCGGGTACGCGGCCCTGGTCGTGATCCTGGCCGAGGGCGGCCTCGGCACGAAGTGGAAGGAGATCAAACCGGCCCTGCCCGCGGCGACCGCGCTCGCGCTGGCCGGTGTCGCGGTGAGCGTCGGGGTCACGGCGTCGGCCGCGCACTACCTGATCGGGCTCGAGTGGCGGCAGGCGCTGATCATCGGGGCGGTCGTCTCCTCGACGGACGCGGCGGCGGTGTTCTCGGTGCTGCGCAAGATCCCGCTGCCCTCGCGCATAACGGGCACGCTGGAGGCCGAGTCCGGCTTCAACGACGCCCCCGTGGTCATCCTGGTGGTCGCCTTCTCCCAGTCGGGTCCCGTCGAGCACTGGTACACGCTGATCGGCGAGATAACCCTCGAACTGGCCATCGGTGCCGCCGTCGGCATCGCGGTGGGCTGGCTGGGCTCCTGGGGCCTCCGGCACGTCGCCCTGCCCGCCTCCGGCCTCTACCCGATCGCGGTCATGGCGATCGCCGTCACCGCCTACGCGGCGGGCGCACTGGCCCACGGCAGCGGCTTCCTCGCCGTCTACCTCGCCTCCATGGCGATGGGCAACGCCAAGCTGCCGCACTGGCCCGCCACCCGCGGCTTCGCCGACGGACTCGGCTGGATCGCCCAGATCGGCATGTTCGTCCTGCTCGGCCTGCTGGTCACCCCGCACGAACTCGGCGACGACGTCCTGCCCGGGCTGGTCATCGGCCTGGTGCTGACCATGGTGGCGCGGCCTCTGAGCGTCGTGCTGTGCCTGACGCCGTTCCGGGTGCCGTGGCAGGAGCAGACCCTCATGTCCTGGGCCGGGCTGCGCGGCGCGGTGCCCATCATCCTGGCGACGATCCCCATGGTGAACGGCGTCGAGGGCAGCCGGCGCGTCTTCAACATCGTCTTCGTCCTGGTCGTCGTCTACACCCTTGTGCAGGGCCCGACACTGCCCTGGCTGGCCCGCAAGCTGCGCCTGGGCGGCGATGCCGAGGCCGCCGACCTCGGCATCGAGTCGGCGCCCCTGGAGCGGCTGCGCGGGCACCTGCTGTCCGTCGCGATCCCCGAGGGCTCGCGGATGCACGGCGTCGAGGTCAACGAGCTGCGGCTGCCGGCCGGGGCCGCGGTCACCCTGGTCGTCCGCGATGAAAAATCGTTCGTGCCGCTGCCCACGACGGTGCTGCGGCGCGGGGACGAACTCCTCGTCGTCGCCACCGACCCGGTCCGCGACGCCGCCGAACGACGCCTGCGCGCGGTCGGCCACGGCGGCAAGCTCGCCGACTGGCTGGGCACGGGCGGCAACGGCGGCTCAGGTTAAGAGCATGTTTCGCGCCCCCTGTACGATGGGGGCGCACTCCTGATCGAACCAACTCTGCCTGACGCAGAGCTGGCGCGACCGTATGGCGGCCGGGACGTCCCTCGCGACGTGGTCTTCGGCATCTACCGCAGTCCGCGCAAGAGGACAGCTCTCGGCGCGCCCCCTGGGAAGGGGGCCGCGCTACCAGGCGGCAGAAAGGCACGGGCCGTGGCATCCACGGTCACCTCCTCCCGCCCGGGATACGGGCAGCTGCTGCGCACCCGCGGCGCCTGGACGTTCCTGCTCCCCGGCTTCGCGGCACGCCAGCCGTTCGCGATGCTCACCCTCTCCCTGGTGCTGCTCGTCCAGCACACCACCGGCTCCTACGGCGCGGCGGGCGCCGTCGCGGCCGTCACCGGCGTCTCCATGGCACTGTTCGCGCCCTGGAGCGGCCGGCTCGCGGACCGCCACGGACAGCGCGCCGTACTGATCCCCGGCGTCCTGCTCCACACCCTCTCGGGCCTGTCCCTGACCGCCCTCGCCCTCGCGCACGCGCCCCTGTGGGCCCTGTTCGCGGCGGCCGTGCCCACCGGCGCCTCGGTGCCGCAGATCGGCCCCATGGTGCGCGCCCGCTGGGGCGTCAAGCTCCAGGACTCGCCGCTGATGACCACCGCGGCGGCCTTCGAGTCCGTCACCGACGAGCTGACCTTCGTCTTCGGCCCGCTGCTGGCCACCGCCCTGTGCACCGCCGTCCACCCCGCCGCGGGCCTGGTCACGGAGGCGTCCCTGACACTGCTCGGCGGTCTGCTGTTCGCCGCCCAGAAGAGCACGCAGCCCACCGTCACCCCGGCCGCCGGGCACACGCGCGTGGAGCACGCCGCCTCCGCCTTGCGCGTCCCCGGAGTGCGGGTCCTGATCGTGACCTTCCTCGGCATCGGTGCCGTCTTCGGCGGCATGCAGGTCTCGCTCGCCGCGTTCAGCGAGTCGATCGGCGAGCCCGGCCTGAACGGCGTCCTGTACGGCGTCTTCGCCGCCGGCAACATGATCTCCGGCCTGGTCTGCGGCGCCATCGCCTGGAAGGTGGCCCCGCAGCGACGCCTCGTCGTCGCCTACGGCGCCCTCGCGCTGACGGCCTCCGGCCTGTGGGCCGCGCACTCGGTGCTCGTCCTCGCGGGCCTCGGCCTCCTGGTCGGCATGTGCATCGCGCCCGCCCTGATCACCGGCTACACCCTGGTCGAGGACCTCGTCCCGGCCGGCGCCCGCACCGAGGCCTTCACCTGGCTGACCGGAGCGGTGGCACTCGGCCAGGCGGCCGCCGTCACGATCGCCGGACAGCTGGAGGACCGCTTCTGGGGCGGCGCCGGGTTCCTGGTGCCGATGGGCGGCACGCTGCTCGCCCTGGTGACCCTGCTGGCGCTGCGTTCGCGCCTGGTGGGGCGGCCCCGCGGCCGTACCGTCGCACGTGGTGTCGGTCACCGAGTGCCGGTGGCAGTGGACTGATCCCCGGGAATACGTCACTATGGACCCTCGTTAGCACTCATTGAGTGAGAGTGCCAGGAGGAAGACAAGTGCCGACCTACCAGTACCAGTGCACCGAGTGCGGCGAGGGCCTCGAGGCGGTGCAGAAGTTCACTGACGACGCCCTGACCGTGTGCCCCAACTGCCAGGGCCGCCTCAAGAAGGTGTTCTCCGCGGTCGGCATCGTCTTCAAGGGCTCCGGCTTCTACCGCAACGACAGCCGCGGCTCCTCGTCGAGCAGCTCCCCGGCGTCGTCGAAGTCGTCGACGTCCTCCTCGAGCTCGTCCGACTCCTCGTCGTCGTCCTCGACCTCCTCGTCCTCCTCGGACTCGAAGTCGTCGAGCTCGGGCACCTCGTCCAGCAGCAGCTCCGCCGCGTAGGTCGCACTTCCAGGACCCTGTCGTCGTACGACGGCGGGGTCCTCGGCGTTGCCTCCGGCCGGAGGGTCCCCGACGTCCCCTGGCCGGCGGGTGCCCGACGTCCCCGGCCGGAGGGTTCCGACGTCCCCTGGCCGGTCGCCGCGGGTTTCGGGCGCCGGATACTGTGCGGGCATGGCGAACGCAGAGATCGGCGTAATCGGCGGCTCCGGCTTCTACTCGTTCCTCGAGGACGTGACCGAGGTCCAGGTCGACACCCCCTACGGTCCGCCCAGCGACTCCCTGTTCCTCGGCGAGGTAGCCGGCCGGCGGGTCGCCTTCCTGCCCCGGCACGGGCGCGGCCACCATCTGCCGCCGCACCGCATCAACTACCGGGCCAACCTGTGGGCGCTCAGGTCGGTGGGAGCCCGGCAGGTCCTCGGTCCGTGTGCCGTGGGCGGGCTGCGGCCCGAGTACGGTCCGGGCACGCTGCTCGTACCGGACCAGCTGGTCGACCGTACGAAGTCCCGGGCGGGCACGTACTTCGACGGACTGCCGCTGCCGGGGGGCCAGGTGCCGAACGTGGTGCACGTGTCCCTGGCCGACCCGTACTGCCCCGCCGGGCGGGCGGCCGCGCTGAAGGCGGCTCGCGGGCGGGACTGGGAGGCGGTGGACGGCGGCACGCTCGTCGTGGTCGAGGGGCCCCGCTTCTCCACCCGCGCCGAGTCCCTGTGGCACCAGGCGCAGGGCTGGTCGGTGGTCGGCATGACCGGTCACCCGGAGGCCTCGCTCGCCCGTGAACTGGAGCTCTGCTACACGTCGTTGACGCTGGTCACCGACCTCGACGCGGGCGCCGAGACCGGTGAGGGCGTCTCCCACGACGAGGTGCTGCGGGTGTTCGCGGCGAACGTGGACCGGCTGCGGGGCGTGCTGTTCGACGCGGTGGCGGCACTGCCGGCCGGGGACGAGCGGGACTGCCTGTGCGTGAACGCGCTGGGCGGGATGGATCCGGGGTTCGAACTGCCTTAGCCGGGGCGGGGTTTGAGACCTGGGCTCGGGTTCGGGGCTCGGGCTCGGGCTCGGGCTCGGGCGGAGGCTCTCGTTCGGGTGAGGGAGTTTTCCACAACCGGTGGGTAGTCCACGGGCCCCAGCGGGGTCCGGCGCGAGGCGTCATCGTGGCATCGCAAGCCGATCTCTCGTCGCTGGTGGTGGCCCTGATGCCCTTCGCTCCTGCTCCTCCTCCTTCCCCTTCCCCTTCCCCTTCTCCCCTGGTCCCGCAGCCGCCCGGCGCCGACGCTCCGCCGACCTGCGAGGTTCCGCACTTCGCGCCGGTGCGGGTGCGCGGCGGGCGGTATCAACTGCGGCGGCTCGTACGGCACCGACGACGTGCCGTGGCCGTAGGACTGGTCGTCACCGCGGCCGCGCTGGTGGCGGCCGGCCCGCGGGACACCGACGGAGCGCGCGGGCACCCGGTGGTCGCGCCCGTACGCGAGCACCGGGCTGTGACGACGGTGTCGGCGCCGGTGCGGATCGCGGACGGGGCGACGGTGCGGCTGCTGCGGCCCGGGGACCGGGTCGACGTGATCGCCGCGCAGGAGACGGCGGCGGGTGGCGGGGCGCGGGTGATCGCCCGCGGGGCACGCGTGTCGGAGGTTCCGGAGGCGCTGGACGGTGCGGGCGACAGCGGGGCCCTGGTCGTGCTGTCGGTGCCGCGCTCCACGGCGGCACGGCTCGTCGGGGCGAGCTCGACGGCGCGGTTGGCGGTGACACTGTGCTGAGCCGCCTGGTCCACCTGTTGCGCAGGCTTGTGTCAAGTCGCCCTTTCGAGCTACCCAATTGGACAGGGTCACCGCACGTTGACGTAGGTTGCGGAGCTGTTTGTTCCACAACCTGTACGTACGAGAAGAGGCCCGCGGGTGAGCGAGAAGAAGCCGAGCGTCTGGGAGGGCTTCAAGGCCTTCCTGATGCGCGGGAACGTCGTCGATCTGGCAGTCGCGGTGGTCATCGGCGCCGCCTTCACCAACATCGTGAACTCGGTGGTGAAGGGGATCATCAACCCCCTGGTGGGGGCGATCGGCACCAAGAACCTCGACAGCTACAGCACGTGCCTGGAGAAGCCGTGCACGGTCGCGGCGGACGGCACGGTCACGGACGGCATCCGGATCATGTGGGGCTCGGTCCTCGGCGCCACGCTCAGCTTCGTGATCACCGCGGCCGTCGTGTACTTCCTGATGGTGCTGCCGATGGCGAAGTACCTGGCCCGCGTGGAGGCCCGCCGCAAGGCGAAGGAGGGCACGCGCGAGGTCATCGAGGTGACCGAGCTGGAGGTCCTCAAGGAGATCCGCGACGCGCTGGTCGCGCAGCGCGGCTCGGGGCACCGCGAGCCGTAGCTCGCGCTCAGATGTGGTGGGGCGGCTTCTCGTCGAGGAACCGCTTCAGATCGGCCGCGCTGTCGCCTTCGGTGCGCGGCCGGTCACCCCACCCGCGATCGGTGTCGTCCGACGACTGCTGGTCCAACGGATCATCGAAAACCAGCCCGGGCTTCGGCTCGCGGGGTTCGGGGGCGGGGGCGGAGGTCATGGGTCCAGGGTACGGCGGTCCGGAGCGCGACCCGGCCGGGCCCACGCCGTGCGACCGGCCGCCGCCCCGGCCCGCCGGCCCACGGGCCGCTGTGAACCCATCGGTACGCACTTCCGGTCGGGATCTGCTGTGCTTGGCCCATGACGTCCAGCCCGCCCCACAGTCCACTGCGCAGACTCACCGCCCGCGGCCGGGACGAGGCCCACCGGGTCGCCTCGCCGCTGGAGCTCTTCTTCGACCTGTGCTTCGTCGTCGCCGTCGCCCAGGCGGGCGTGGGCCTGGTGCACGCGATCGCCGAGGGGCACGCCGGCGAGGGCATCCTCAACTACGCGATGGTCTTCTTTGCCATCTGGTGGGCTTGGATGAACTTCACGTGGTTCGCCTCGGCGTACGACAACGACGACGCGCTGTACCGGGTCGTCACGCTGGTCCAGATCGCCGGTGTCCTGGTGCTGGCGGCCGGGGTGTCCAGGGCGTTCGAGCAGCACGAGTTCCTGGCCGTGTGGCTGGGCTATCTGATCATGCGGCTGGCGTTGATCACGCAGTGGCTGCGGGTGGCCTGGTCGGGCGAGGGCGCGGAGCGGACGATGGCCCTGCGGTACGCGTTCGGCGTGCTGCTGTGCCAGGTCGGCTGGCTGGGGCTGTTGGTGCTGCCCGAGGGCGGGCGGCCCTGGGTGTTCCTGGTCATGGCGCTGCTGGAGATGGGTGTGCCGCCGTTCGCCGAGCGGGACCATCCCACGTCGTGGCATCCGCACCACATCGCGGAACGCTACGGGCTGTTCACCATCATCGTGCTCGGTGAGACGATCGCCGCCGCCACGGTCGCCGTGAAGTCCGCCATCGACGAGCAGGACGCGCTGGGCGAGCTCCTGCCGATCGCGGCGGGCGGGCTGCTGATCATCTTCGCTGCCTGGTGGATCTACTTCGTGGTGCCCATCCATGACCGTCTGCGCTCCAACAAGCAGGCGTTCCTGTGGGGTTACGGCCACTACCTGGTCTTCGCCTCGGCCGCCGCGATCGGGGCGGGCCTGGAGGTCGCGGTCGAGCAGGCGGTCGGCAAGGCGCACATCTCGACGATCGCCGCGTCGGCCGCGGTGACCCTGCCGACGGCGCTCTACCTGCTCACCGTGTGGGTGCTGCACTCCCGGTTCTTCAAGGTGGGCATCGCGCAGCAACTGGTGCTGCCGGTCACCGCGTTGCTGGTGATCTGCTGCACCTTCCTGGGCGACCGGGCGGTGCTCGCGGCGGGCGTGGTGGCGGGGCTGGCGGTGGTGACCGGGACGACGCTGACCGCGCGGAGGGCGGCTCGGGAGCGCGGGGAGCCGGTGCGGGCGGCGTGATCGCGTGACCTCGGCGGGTCGGGGCGGTGCCTGGACGAGACTGGTCCCATGACAGTTGACGCTCTGACGGATGTCACCGGGGTGCGTGTAGGGCATGCGACGCGTGTCGGTGGGGGGTGGCTCACCGGGACCACCGTCGTGCTGGCGCCGGAGGGTGGGGCCGTTGCCGCGGTGGATGTGCGCGGGGGTGGTCCCGGGACCAAGGAGACCGATGCGCTCGATCCGCGGAATGTGGTGCAGAAGGTCGAGGCGATCGTGCTGACCGGGGGCAGCGCGTACGGGCTGGACGCGGCCTCGGGGGTGATGGCCTGGCTGGAGGAGCGGGGGCGTGGAGTGCGGGTCGGGCCCGACCCCTCGCAGGTGGTGCCGGTCGTGCCCGCGGCGTGTGTCTTCGATCTGGGCCGGGGCGGGGATTTCCGGGCGCGGCCGGATGCGGCGACCGGGCGGGCCGCCGTCGAGGCCGCGGCGGCGAGTGCGGTGGGGTCGGTGGTGCCGGAGGGGTGTGTGGGGGCCGGGACGGGGGCCGTGGCCGGGGCGATGAAGGGGGGCGTGGGGACGGCGAGTGCGGTGCTGCCCTCGGGGGTGACCGTGGCGGCGCTGGTGGTGGTCAACGCGGCGGGGGAGGTGGCGGATCCGGGGACGGGGGTGCTGTACGGGGAGTTGTTCCAGGGGCGGGTGCGGTATCCGGAGGAGGGGGTGCACGAGGCTGCGCGCCGACGGCTCGCGGAGACCTCGGCGCACCAGGGCCCGCCGCCGCTGAACACGACGCTCGCGGTGGTGGCCACCGACGCGGAACTGTCGAAGGCGCAGGCGCAGAAGGTGGCCGGTACGGCGCATGACGGCATCGCTCGCGCCGTGCGGCCGGTGCACCTGCTGCACGACGGGGACACGGTGTTCGCCCTGGCGACGGGGGCGCGGAGGCTGGACGCGGCCAATCCGCTCGCGCTCAACGACATCCTCGCGGCGGGGGCGGACATGGTGACCCGGGCGATCGTACGGGCGGTCCGGGCGGCGCAGTCCGTGGACGGGCCGGGCGGCGTGTGGCCGTCGTACGAGTCGCTGTACGGGGTGTCCTCGACTTAGGCGGCGCTCCAGTGAGGGTCGCGGCCGAGGTGGCGCAGGAGGGTGGCGGTGGCGTCGTCGGACTGGGCGGGGGGCAGGGCGGGGGCGTAGGCGCCGTAGGCTCGGAGTGGTTCGACGATCTTCCTGGCGACCTTGAGGAGGGGGCGGGCCAGTTCCGGGGTGAGCGGGGACGGTCGGCCCGTCGCCGTGGCGATGTCCCAGGCGTGGACCGCCGCGTCCAGTCCGCAGGCCGCCGCGCCGGACCACGGGGACAGCTTGTGCGGCGGTACCGGTACGGGTACCTCGGCGGCGTCCCGGTCGGCGGCCGCCCACGCCTTCGCGGAGCGGGTCAGGGCGTCCTCCAGGAACGCCGTCGGGTCCACCCCGTCCAGCCGGCCCGACGGGTCGAAGGGGTCGAAGGGGTCGAAGTCGGGGCCGGGTTCGCCGGTCAGCGCGGCGGCGAATCCGAGCTGGTCGCCGACGGCGTGCTGGAGTACCTGGGTGACGGTCCAGCGTTCGCAGGGCGTCGGCAGGTGCCAGCCGTCGGCGGGGACGGCGCGGACCGCCGTGCGCAGGGCCGCGTGGGAGTCGTCCAGGACGTCCCAGCCGCTGGAGATCATGCCGTCGCTCATCGAAGCCCCCGTTTCGTAGTGCCCCCACCCTGCTGAACGGTGTGGGCGTCCGTCCACCCCCCGGCCCACGTCCGTCCATGCCTCCCCGCGTTCTGTCCGGGTTCTGTCACATGAGGGCATTCGTCGCGCCGACAGGGAACCCGGGCGGGGACCGGGTCCCTCCTTCTTCACGGAGTGGAGCGGACCACGCACCTCACATCAGTCTGGAGCAGACCGTGACAACGCCGGACATAGCAGCGCGGCACGCACTGGGGGCCTGTGCCGTCCTGGTGGTCGGTGCCCTCACCCTCACCGCGTGCGGAGGCGACTCCGACGGCTCGAGTGAAGGCAAGGGCGGCAAGGACCCCGCGAAGTCGTCCGCGGCGGAGATCGTCATCTCCGCGAAGAACGGTTCCACCGGGGCGTCCATCAACTCGACCGGCGTGGAGGTCAGTGACGGCACGCTGACCGGCGTGAGGATGACGGTGGCGGGGACGGGGCAGGAGGTGCCGGGGGCGGTCGCGGCCGGCGGCGGGAGCTGGCGGCCCCAGGAGCAGTTGGAGCGGGGGACGAAGTACGAGATCGCCGCCACGGCGAAGGACTCGGACGGGAAGGCCGTGGCCGCGAAGTCCGTGTTCACGACCGTCTCGAAGGCGAACAGCTTCATCGGGACCTACACGCCGGACAACGGCACGACGGTCGGTGTGGGGATGCCGGTGTCGTTCAGCTTCGACAAGGCGATCAGCGACAGGAAGGCCGTGCAGTCGCACATCACCGTCAGCTCCAGCAGCGGGCAGCGGGTGGTGGGGCACTGGTTCGGGTCGCAGCGGCTGGACTTCCGGCCCGAGGAGTACTGGAAGGCCGGTTCCAAGGTCACGATGAGGATCGACCTGGACGGGGTCGAGGGCGCGAACGGCGTCACCGGCGTGCAGCGCAAGACCGTCAGCTTCACGGTCGGGCGGTCGCAGGTCTCCACGGTGGACGTGAACACGCAGACCATGACGGTGGTGCGGGACGGCAAGGTCCTCGAGAAGGTGCCGATCTCGTCCGGCAGCAAGGAGTTCACCACCTACAACGGGCAGATGGTGATCTCCGAGAAGCACAAGAAGATCCGCATGGACAGCCGGACGGTCGCGCTGGCCAACGCGTACGACATCCCGGACGTGCCGGACGCGATGCGGCTGACCCAGTCGGGGACCTTCATCCACGGCAACTACTGGTACAACAAGGGGAATCCGCCCTTCGGGCGCACCGGTACCAGCCACGGGTGCGTGGGGCTGCGGGACGTGAAGGGCGGCCAGGGCGACACACCGGCCAAGCGGTTCTACGACAGTTCGATGACCGGGGACGTCGTCATCGTCAAGAACTCCCCCGACAAGCAGGTCGCGCCGGACAACGGGCTCAACGGCTGGAACCTCCCCTGGGCCCAGTGGACCGCCGGAAGTGCCGTCTGACCGGGGGTTTTTGACGGATCATCGGGTCGCGTGGGAACTTCTCGCGCGGCCCGGGCGTTTTCCGGGCGTACGTTTTCTCGGTTCCCGGACATGATGTCCGACCGAGGGGCTACGGTATGCACCCACAAGGTGACATGCAGCAACGCCGGGAGAAACCTTGAGCGTTCCGTACGAGACGGCAGCGTACGAACCACCCGAGTCGCCCGAGTCTCCGGAGGAGCACCTCGCGCGACTCCTCGGTCGTGCCCTGAACTCCTTCGAGCTGCCCGACGAGGCCATACGGCGCCTGGACTGCGCGCTGGCGTACGACAGTTCGCTGCACTCCGCGCACCACAGCGCGGGCCTGCACCGCGAGACGTACCGGCACACCTGGCTGCTCGCCGACGGCTCGGCGCTCACCCTGTGGGAGCTCGTCCACAACACCGCCCGGGACAGCGTTCCGCAGCACGAGGTGTACGTCGACGAGGAGGAGCTGCGGGCGGCGACCGCCCGGCTGCCGTTGCCGCCGGACACCCCGGATTTCGAGCTGCCGGTGACGGTGCAGCTGGAGCCCGTGCACCCGCCGCGGCACGCCTACGTCCCGGACGACTCGGCGGACCACGCGCGCCGGCTGCTGCGCCGCGCGGAGAACGCGGACCGGCCGGGCGCGGAGACGGCGGCGTTACTGACCGAGGCGTTCGCGCACCAGATCACGCAGGCCTTCGGGCGTCCGTGCCGGGCGGGGCGCGTCGGGCTGGGCTACTCGCTGTACGAACACGCGTTCCTGCTGCGCGACGGCGCGGAGATCTCCCTGTGGGAGGTCGAGCACACGGCGACGCCCGACGGGCGGCACATGTGCGAGGTGTACGTCAGCGAGGACGCCGCCCGGGAGGCCATGGAGCGGCGCGCGGCGCGGGTCTTCTGAGCCGGGCCGGGCGGGTCAGCGACGGCCGCTGAACTGCCGTACCAGACCCGCGAACGCGTCCTTCTCCGCCGGGGTCAGTTCGACGGACTCGTGGCCGGGGGCGGCCGCACGCGGGCGCGGGAGGGCGGGCAGGCCGTGGGCGACGCGCCAGGCGACCGCCTCGTGGCGGCCGTGGCGCAGCATGTAGGCCAGCCCCGCGGTCCAGGCGAAGACCACCAGGACGAGAAGGGCCACACCCAGCAACTGGTAGACGGAGACGTGCTCAGGCATGCGCTCCAGTAGACACCACGGTCCGGGACTTTGGCCCCGGACCGTGATGTATCTCGCAGGTGGTGTGAACAACTCACAGCCGCCCCAAAGGGGCAGGGATCATGCGGCGACCGGCTGCTTCGCCTCCGTCTCGGCGACGGGCGCGGCGGGGGTCTCGGCCGTCGGCGACGTCTTGCGCATGCCCTTGAGGACGATGACCAGGCCGGCCGTGACGGCCGTACCGATGGCGATGGCCAGCAGGTACAGGAACGGCTTGCCGATGAGGAAGGTGACCCAGATGCCGCCGTGCGGGGCGCGCAGGGTGGAGCCGAAGGCCATGGTCAGGGCGCCGGTGACCGCGCCGCCCGCCATGGAGGCGGGGATGACGCGCAGCGGGTCGGCCGCGGCGAAGGGGATCGCGCCCTCGGAGATGAAGGAGGCGCCGAGGACCCAGGCGGCCTTGCCGTTCTCACGCTCGGTCTCGGTGAACAGCTTCTTGCGGAGGGTGGTCGCGAGCGCCATGCCCAGCGGGGGCACCATGCCGGCGGCCATCACGGCGGCCATGACCTTCATCGCGGAGTCGCTCGGGTCCTGCACGGCGATGCCGGCGGTGGCGAAGGCGTACGCGACCTTGTTGACCGGGCCGCCGAGGTCGAAGCACATCATCAGGCCGAGGAGGACACCGAGCAGGATGGCGTTGGTGCCGGAGAGGCCGTTGAGCCAGTCCGTCATGGCCTTCTGGGCCTCGGCGATCGGCTTGCCGATCACGATGAACATCAGGAAGCCGACGACGATCGAGGAGATCAGCGGGATCACGACCACCGGCATGATGCCGCGCAGCACCGGCGGGATCTTCACCCGCTGGATCCCGAGGACCACGCCACCAGCCAGCAGACCGGCGACCAGGCCGCCGAGGAAGCCGGCGTTGATGTTGACGGAGATCATGCCGCCGACGAATCCGGGCACGAGTCCCGGCCGGTCGGCCATGCCGAAGGCGATGTATCCGGCGAGCACCGGGATCAGGAAGCCGAAGGCGACCCCGCCGATCTGGAAGAGCAGCGCGCCCCAGCTGTCGACCTGGCCCCAGTCGAAGTGCTCGGAGACCGACTTGGCGCCGTTGATCTGGTAGCCGCCGATCGCGAAGCCGAGGGCGATGAGCAGACCGCCCGCCGCGACGAAGGGGACCATGTAACTCACGCCGGTCATCAGCCACTTGCGGAGCTTGGTGCCGTAGCTGTCACCGGGGTCGCCGGCCCGCTCGACCGGCGTTCCGCCCCCGCCGGCGCCCGCCGTCACCTCACCGCGCGCGGCCTTCCCGCGTACCTCGGTGATGAGTTCGGCCGGGCGGTTGATGCCCGCCTTCACGCCGACGTCGACGGTCGGCTTGCCGGCGAAGCGGTCCTTGTCGCGTACGGGGACGTCGTGGGCGAAAATCACGCCGTCCGCGGCCGCGATGACGGCCGGGTCGAGCCGCTCGAAGCCGGCCGAGCCCTGGGTCTCGACGACGAGTTCGACGCCCGCCGCACGACCGGCGTTCTCCAGCGACTCGGCCGCCATGTAGGTGTGGGCGATGCCGGTCGGGCAGGAGGTGACGGCGACGATCCGGAAGGGGGCCGCGGGAGCGCCGGTGGCGGTGGCGGTAGCGGTGGCCGTTGCGGTATCGGCGGAGGCCGCCGCCGATACCGCAACGGAGTCTTCGGAGACGGCCGGGGCACCGGCCGCGGCCGCGGAAGCCGCCTCGGCGCCGACCCCGGGCTCGGAAGCACCCTCGGCCCCGGAAGCACCCCCGGCGCCGACCGCAGTCCCGGAACCACCCTCGGCCCCGGAAGCGCCCCGGGCGCCGACCTCAGTCCCGGCAGCACCCTCGGAGCCGCCGCCGCTCACCGCCGCCCCCGGCGCCTCGTCCCCGCGGATCAGCGCCGCCGCGCTCGCCGCGTCACCGGCCGACCGCAGCGCGTCCGTGAACTCGGTGTTCATCAGCTGCCGGGCCAGGGACGACAGGATCGTCAGGTGGGCGTCGTCGGCGCCGGCCGGGGCGGCGATCAGGAAGATCAGGTCGGCGGGGCCGTCCGGCGCGCCGAAGTCGATCCCGGCGGCGCTGCGCCCGAAGGCGAGCGTCGGCTCGGTGACGTGCTCGCTGCGGCAGTGCGGGATGCCGATGCCGCCGTCGAGGCCGGTCGGCATCTGTGCCTCGCGGGCGGCCACGTCGGCGAGGAAGCCCTCCAGGTCGGTCACCCGGCCCAGGGCGACCATGCGCTCGGCGAGGGCACGTGCCGCCGCTTCCTTGGTGTCGGCGGACAGGTCGAGGTCGACCAGGTCCGCGGTGATCATCTCGCTCATCGCGGGCTCCTTCGCACGCGTATCGCCCGGGGAGTGGAGTGGGCGTAGGGGGAGGGGACGGGGGTGCAGCGGGGGTTCTTCACGGGGAGGGGGTGGCGGCGGGGAGTAACAGCGCCGGTACGGCCGTAGGGGCATCCATGAGGGCCGTCATGACCGGGCCGTTCATGACACCGGCTCCTTCAGCGGGCGGTCCACCGGCACCTCCGCCGTGACCGTGACCGCCGCCGGGTCCAGGTCGGCCGGGGTCGGCATCACGCTGCCGGGCAGCTGGACGGCCGCCGCGCCATGGGCGACCGCGGAGGCGAGGGCGTCCGGGCCGCTGCCGCCGGCGATCAGGAATCCGGCCAGGGACGAGTCGCCCGCGCCGACATTGCTGCGTACGGCGTCCACGCGCGCGCTGCCGAACCAGGCGCCCGAGCCGTCCACGAGCAGCTGCCCGTCCGCGCCCAGGCTCGCGAGCACCGCGCGGGCGCCCATCTCGCGCAGTTCCTCGGCGGCCTTCAGCGCGTCGCCGACCGTGGCGAGGGGGCGTCCGACGGCCTCCGCGAGCTCCTCGGCGTTCGGCTTCACCACGTCGGGCCGTTCCCGCAGCGCCTCCTGGAGGGCGCGCCCCGAGGTGTCCAGCGCGATGCGGGCGCCCCCGGCGTGCGCCCGGGCGACCACCTCGGCGTACCAGGAGGGCGCGAGCCCCCGGGGCAGGCTGCCGCAGCAGGCGATCCAGTCCGCGCCCGCCGACTGCTCGCGGACCGTCTCCAGGAGCAGCTCCTGCTCCTCGGAGGACAGCTCCGGACCCGGCGCGTTGATCTTCGTCAGGACGCCGTCCGACTCGGCGAGCGCGATGTTGGAGCGGGTGGCGCCCGCGACCGGGACCGGCGCGACCTCGATGCCCTGCGCGTCGAGCAGGTCGGCGACGAGCGCGCCCGGCGCACCACCCAGGGGCAGGACCGCGACCGTGCGCTGTCCCGCGGCGGCGACCGCGCGCGAGACGTTGACGCCCTTGCCGCCGGGGTCCATGCGCTCACCGGTGGCGCGGATGACCTCGCCGCGCTCCAGGGCGGGAACCTCGTAGGTGCGGTCGAGGGACGGGTTCGGGGTGACGGTGAGGATCATGCGCGCACTACTTCCGTGCCGCCCAGCTCGATGGCGGCGGCGTCTTCGGGGCTCAGCCCGCTGTCGGTGATCAGCAGGTCCACGTCGCCCAGGTCACCGAAGCGGGCGAAGTGCTCCTGGCCGTGCTTGGCGGAGTCGGCGAGGAGGACCACACGGCGGGCGGCGGCGATCGCCGCGCGCTTGACCGCGGCCTCGGCGAGGTCGGGGGTGGTCAGGCCATGGTCGGCGGAGAAGCCGTTGGCCGCGACGAACAGGACGTCGGCCCGGATCTCGCCGTACGCCCGCAGCGCCCAGGCGTCGACGGCGGCGCGCGTGCGGTGCCGTACCCGCCCCCCGACGAGGTGGAGCTGGATGCCGGGGTGGTCCGCGAGGCGGGCCGCGATCGGCAGGCTGTGGGTGACGACGGTGAGCGAGGCCTCCAGCGGGACGGCGGCGGCCAGCCGGGCCACGGTCGTACCGGCGTCGAGGATCACGGTGCCCTCGGTCGGCAGTTCGGCGAGGGCCGCCTTGGCGATGTGGTCCTTCTCGTCGGCCGCGGTGGTCTCGCGCTCGGCGAGGTCCGGCTCGAAGTCGAGGCGTCCGGCCGGGATGGCCCCGCCGTGCACCCGGCGCAGCAGCCCCGCGCGGTCCAGGGCCTTCAGGTCCCGCCGGATGGTCTCGGCGGTGACCTGGAACTCCTCGGCCAGCGAGACGACGTCCACCCGCCCGCCGTCACGCGCGAGCCGGAGGATCTCCTGCTGCCGCTCCGGTGCGTACATGTCCGCTCGCCTCCGACTGATGCCCGAACGTGTGGTTTCAGCTCGGAGGCTACGCCCGGATTTCGGGAAAGTAAACAGGTTCGGGCGCGATCCGGGCATGAACGGACTTCCGAGGGGCCCGGGAACAGCGGAGAGGCCCGGCACCTTGGCAGGTACCGGGCCTCTCGTGCGGCCTTTCAGGACACGAGCGTATGGCCTTTCAGGACACCAGCTCGGGCTGCTTCTCCTCCACCACCGGAAGCTCACCCGCCCCCTCCACGTGCTGCGCCGGCCGCTTCGGCAGCGCGAACATCAGCAGGAAGATGACGACCATCACCGCCGCGACCCACCCGAGCGCGTGCTGGAAGGCGTCCACGAAGGCCGGGCCCACCTGGTTGGGCGTCAGGTGGTCGCCGATGACCCCGAAGAACACGACCGACACCAGGCCGAGCCCCAGCGCGTTGCCCATCTGCTGCACGGTGTTGATGAGCCCGGACGCCGACCCCGCGTGCTCCTTCGGCACCTCCGACAGCACCGCGTCGGTGAGCGGCGCGACGATCAGACCCATGCCCACGCCCATCACGACCAGCGGCAGCGCCATCTGCCAGGAGCTGATCGCCATGCCGTACCGGTCCGCCTCCCAGAGGTAGAGCAGCACGCCCAGCGCCATGAGCAGCGCGCCGGCCTGGAGGACCTTGCGCCCGAAGCGGGGCACCAGCTGCTGCACGGAGAGACCGGCGGCCGTGGAGACGGCGAGCGAGAACGGCACCCCGGTCAGTCCCGCCCGCAGCGGGCTCCAGCCGAGGCCGGTCTGCATGTACAGGGTCCACACCAGGAAGAAGATGCCGAGCCCGACACCGAAGACGGTCTGCACCGCGATCCCGGCCGCGAAGCTCTTCACCTTGAACAGCGACAGCTCGACCAGCGGCGACCCGTCCCGCGCGGCCTTGCGCCGCTCGTACGCCACCAGCGCGGCGAACACGAGGGGCGCACCGGCCATCGACACGTATCCCCACAGCGGCCAGTCCAGCTCCTCACCGCGGGTCAGCGGGTAGAGCAGCATCAACAGGCCGAGCACGACCATGGCCACGCCCACCAGGTCCAGCTTGAGAGCCCGCGGGGCCTTGGACTCGGTGATGAAGCGGCTTCCGAGGACGAGGCCCGCGATCCCGACCGGCAGGTTGATGAGGAAGATCGGCCGCCATTCGAGGCCGAACAGGTTCCACTCGGTCAGCAGCGCGCCGAGCAGCGGACCGGACACGGCACCCAGTCCGACGACTGCGCCGAACAGCCCGAACACCTTGCCCCGCTCGTGCGCCGGGAAGGTCGCGTGCACGATCGACAGCACCTGCGGCACCATCATCGCGGCCATGGCGCCTTGCAGGATCCGGGCCGCGACCAGCATCTCCGGCCCGGCGGCGAAGCCGCACAGCGCCGACGCGAGCGTGAACCCGCCGATCCCGACGAGGAACAGCCGCTTGCGTCCGTGGATGTCACCGAGCCGCCCGCCGGTGATCAGCCCGGCCGCGAAGGCGAGGGCGTAACCCGCGGTGATCCACTGGATCTGGCTGACGGAGGCGCCGGCGTCCTGCCGGATGGACGGGATGGCGATGTTGACGATCGTGACGTCGACGAGGTCCATGAAGGCCGCGGTCATCACGATGGCGAGGGCGAACCAGCGACGCCGGTCGCCCGCGGCGGGCCGTACAGCGGTGGATGTGGTCTCGGTGGAGGTCATGCAGCGAAGCTACGGCCCCATTAGGTCAGATCATGTCCTAGTCGTACGGCATCCTCGAACTCATGACGACGGACACCCCGGCACGGCTCCTGACGCTCCTCTCCCTCCTCCAGACGCCCCGCGAGTGGCCCGGTGGCGAGCTCGCCGACCGCCTCCAGGTCTCCCGCCGCACGGTCCGGCGGGACATCGACCGCCTCCGTGAGCTCGGCTATCCCGTCCAGGCGACCAAGGGCTCCGAGGGCGGCTACCGCCTGGTCGCCGGCAAGGCGATGCCACCGCTCGTCCTCGACGACGAGGAGGCGGTGGCCATCGCGGTCGGTCTGCGGGCGGGGGCCGGGCACGCGGTCGAGGGCGTGGACGAGGCGTCCGTACGGGCCCTGGCGAAGCTGGAACAGGTCCTGCCCTCCCGGCTGCGGCACCGGGTCTCCACCCTCCAGGCCGCGACGACTCCGCTCACCAGCGGGGACGGGGCGAGCATCCCGACCGAGACGCTGACCGTGATGGCGTCCACGGTGGCCGGTCACGAGCGGCTCCGGTTCGCCTACCGGGCGAAGGACGGGGCGGGGTCGCGCCGCGTCGTGGAGCCGTACCGGCTGGTCTCCGCCGGGCAGCGCTGGTATCTCGTCGCCTATGACCTCGACCGCGGCGACTGGCGGACGTTCCGCGTGGACCGGGTGAGCGAGCCGTTTGCCACGGGGGCGCGGTTCGCTCCGCGGGAGCTGCCGACGGGGAGCGCGGCGGAGTATCTGCGGCAGTCGATGTACCGGCGCCAGGAGACGTACGAGCTGGTCGTGACGTTCGAGGCGGATGTGTCGGTGGTCGGGGCCCGGGTGCCGGGGTGGATGGGGGTCCCGGAGCCCCTGGGCGAGGGCCGGTGCCGGTTGCGGAGCTCGGTCGGGGACTCGGTGGACTGGATGGCGGTGCGATTGGCGATGACGGGGGTGGAGTTCCGGGTGGAGGAACCTCCGGAACTCGTCTCCGCCGTACGGGAGTTGGGGGGACGGTTGATCCGGGCTTCGGGGGAGGTCGCCTGAGCGGGTGCCGGGCTGCCCGAGTTGTCAGGCGCGAGCGACGACCAGCAGGGCGAAGGCGGCGATGATCTCGGTGACCCGGACGTAGTGCCAGCGGTTCCAGCGGTTCAGCTGCTGCTTCCAGTCGGCGGGACGGTTCTCGGGGGTCCATGTCTTGTTGCGGTTGTTGATCGGGACCAGCAGCAGGATCGACATGACCACGCTGAGCAGCAGCAGCGCGCCGGCGGCGACGACCAGGCCGGCATGCTGGTGATGCCGTCCCGCGACGGCCCAGACCGCGACGAGGACGAGCGAGCCGATGCACCAGACCGGCATGACGGCGCCGAGCATCCGGCCCCCGTGGGCGTGACCGAGCTGGGTGCTGTCGTCGGGCAGGGCGTTGAGGATCGGGCCGAGGACGAAGGCGACGGCGAACTCCACGCCCACCATCAGGCCGACGACGACGGTGGCGATGACCTCAAGTGAGTCGAGCATGATGATCCTCCCGGGATCTAGCGTTGCTAGCTGATGAGGCAACGCTAGTACTGCTGCCGCTCGATTGTCTAGCGATGCTAGAATCGCGTCATGTCGGTACAGGAACGCAAGGAACGCGAACGGGCGGAGCGCGAGCGCCTCATCGTGGCGACCGCCCGTGAGATCGCCGAGCAGCAGGGCTGGGACGCGGTCACCACCCGCCGGCTCGCCGAGCGCATCGAATACAGCCAGCCCGTCCTCTACAGCCACTTCCGGGGCAAGCGCGAGATCATCGGGGCCGTAGCCGTCGAGGGGGCCGCCGAGATCGCCGTGGCGGTGCGGGCCGCGACCGCCGGTGCGGACGGTCCGCGCGAGCGGGTCGCCGCGCTCGCCCGCGCCTACCTCGACTTCGCCGCGCGCAACCCGGCTGTCTACGACGCCCTGTTCCAGCTCGACGGCGGCCTGGCCTTCGCCCGGGAGGACACCCCGGAACCCCTGAAGGACGCCTTCGCCGCGCTGCTGGAGAGCCTGGGCGAGGTTGCCGGCGACGGTGTCGACCCGGGGCTGTTCACCGAGCTGTTCTGGGCGTCCCTGCACGGCCTGGCCACCCTGACCCGGGCGGGACGGCTGCCACCGCAGGACATCGAGCCGAGGGTGGAGCTCCTGGTGGACCGGCTCGCCGTGGTCTGACCTCGTGCCGACGGACGCGCACAAACGGCCACCAGCACGCCGACCGGCGCCGACGGTGGCGCGGCGGCCGGTCCGTCCGACGCCGGGTCACCGACCGCCGCGCCGACGACCACCAGCCCCCGACACCAGCACCAGCACCGGTGCCGGCACCACAGCCTGGTTCAGCCCTCAGGCCTCCCCGAGAAACGCCCCCACCGCCCCCAGGTTCCGCACGGCCACCCCCAGCAGCCCCTCCGACGGTTCCTCCCCCGCCGCCCACGCCTCGACGGCTGTGCGGACCGCCGCGCTGCCCACCGCCGCCAGCAGCCGTACGTCCTCGCGGCCCGTCCGCTCCGTGAGCACCTCCGCCAGGCGCCGTTCCGACGAACGGCACACCTCCGCCCACACCCGCCGCAGCCCCGCGTCGGAGTCCGCGAGGCGGATCAGGGTGCGGACGAAGGTCCAGGAGGAGGCGGAGACCTGGTCCCCCGGTGTCAGCGTCCGGCGGGCACCGTGGGTCAGGGCCTCGGCCACCGACAGCTCAGCCGGCGCGGACAGCACCGCCTCCGCCCACAGGTGCGCCCCGGCCGCGTACAGCGGCGCCACCGCCTCCTCCTTGGTCGCGAAGTAGCGGTAGAAGGTCCGCGGGGCCACCCCCGCCGCCATCGCGATGTCCTCCGCCCGGGTCGCCCGCAGCCCCTGCTTCACGAACAGTTCCGCCGCGGCCCAGGCGATCTCCATGCGGGTCGCCGCCTTGCGCCGCTCGGTCAGGGAGACGGCCGGCGGGAACGAGGCCGGGGAATCGGACGAGGCGCTGCTCACGACGTGCACGCTATGCCGATGTGACACAATCTGCCATCCGGTGGGTCACCCCGTGGTTCAGGTACGGGGTGACCCACCGTTCCCGTCTCCCGGCAGACAAGGGATCCGGAAGAAAAGGGGTCCGGCACGAAAAAGAGCCGGACCCCGGCGCCCGGGGGGAGGGGCGCCGAAGTCCGGCTCTGGGAGAGTCCCGGCGCCGGGGGGGGTGTGCGTCGGGACTTGGTTCAGGCGGGCCTGGAGGCGAGGCCTCCGGGCCCGAACACCTGGACCCTGAAGTCTTGTTCCCAGGGTCCGGCGGATTAAAGCGGCCTCCTACGGCCATGTTTACGCGGTCTTTCGCCACCCGGCGTACGCGGGTGGCATAACCGCTACGCCGCCGCGTCGAACCCGGTGCTGCGCGCCAGCTTCTTCAGCTCCAGCAGGGCGTGCTTCTCGATCTGCCGGATCCGCTCGCGGGTGAGCCCGTGCTCCTTGCCGACCTCGGTCAGCGTGCGCTCCCGGCCGTCCTCGATGCCGTACCGCATCTTGATGATGGAGGCCGTGCGCTGGTCGAGGCGGCCGATCAGGTCGTCCAGCTCCTCGCTGCGCAGCAGCGTCAGCACCGACTGCTCCGGGGACACCGCCGAGGTGTCCTCCAGGAGGTCGCCGAACTGGGTGTCGCCGTCGTCGTCCACCGACATGTTCAGGGAGACCGGGTCGCGGGCCCAGTCCAGCACGTCCGTCACCCGCTCGGCGTTGGAGCCGAGCTCGGCGGCGATCTCCGCGGGCTCCGGGTCGCGGCCGTGCTCGCGGTTGAACTCGCGCTGCACGCGGCGGATGCGGCCCAGCTCCTCCACGAGGTGGACGGGCAGCCGGATGGTGCGGGACTGGTCGGCGATGGAGCGGGTGATGGCCTGACGGATCCACCAGGTCGCGTACGTGGAGAACTTGAAGCCCTTGCGGTAGTCGAACTTCTCGACCGCGCGCACCAGGCCGGCGTTGCCCTCCTGGATCAGGTCGAGCAGGGGCAGTCCACTGCGGGGGTAGCGGCGGGCCACGGCGACGACGAGGCGGAGGTTGGAGCGGATGAACACGTCCTTGGCGCGCTCGGCCTCCTCCACCAGGGCCTCCAGCTCCTCGCGGGTGGCGTCGGCCTTGGCCTCCTCGAACCCGTCGAGGACCTGTCGGGCGAACACACCCGCCTCGATGATCTGGGACAGCTCGACCTCCTTGGCGGCGTCGAGCAGCGGTGTACGCGCGATCTCGTCGAGGTACATGCCGACCAGGTCGCGGTCGGCGATCTCGCCGCCATGGACGCGAACACTGCGGGCCGCGTCGGTCGACCCGCCGGTGGCGGACGTACGACGGGCGACGGCACGGGTTGCCATGCGTGCTCCCTTGCGATGGTGGGTCAGCGGGTGGTCCTTGGACGCTTGGTTCCGAGTCCCGGTGCTCTCCGGACTCTCCTCGGGTGCCCTGCATCCGATGGAAACAACGACTGGAAACCGGACAGAATTCCCAAGCAGTGCCGCTATTTTTCTGATCTTGCAGTATCCTGCCCGGCCACATGAGGAGGCGCGATGCCGTCGGAACGTGCAGAGGTGCAGGTCAGGCCGGGAGTCGAAAGCGACCTCGGGGCCCTCACCGACCTCTACAACCACTACGTTCGTGAGACGCCCATCACATTCGACACCGCTGTCTTCACCCCGGAAGAGCGCCGCCCTTGGCTGCTCTCCCACCCTGAAGACGGCCCGTACCGGCTGATGGTTGCCACGGAGGCGGACCCGACAGGAACCTCACAGCGGATCCTCGGGTACGCCACATCCAGCCCGTTCCGCGCCAAGCCCGCGTACGCGACCTCGGTGGAGGTCACCGTCTACCTCGCCCCGGACGCGGGCGGCCGTGGCATCGGCACGCTCCTCTACAAGGCCCTCTTCGAGGCCCTCGCGGAAGAGGATCTGCATCGCGCCTACGCC
This sequence comes from Streptomyces sp. LS-MS-L19, assembly GCF_058382285.1. Classification (NCBI taxonomy): domain Bacteria; kingdom Bacillati; phylum Actinomycetota; class Actinomycetes; order Kitasatosporales; family Streptomycetaceae; genus Streptomyces; species Streptomyces sp. LS-MS-L19. Next base: position 4,280,470 of record NZ_JBYCLL010000001.1, read on the forward strand.
GGTATCGCCCAGCCCAACGAAGCGTCCACGCGGCTGCATGAACGCTTCGGGTTCCGGCACGTCGGCACATACCGGGAAGTGGGCCGCAAGTTCGGCCGCTACTGGGACGTCGCCTGGTACGAGAAGACCCTGTAGGTCAGCCGAACTGCACCGACCGCTTCGCCATCCCCATCCAGAACCCGTCGATGACGGACTTCTGCGTGTCCAGCTCGCCGCTCACGTCGGCCGCGCCCATGGTGACGAACAGCGGCGCGAAGTGCTCGGTGCGGGGGTGGGCGTAGCGCCCGGCCGGGGCCTTGTCGAGGAAGTCGAGCAGGGAGTCCACGTCCCGCGCCTCCAGCGCCCGCCGGCCCCAGTCGTCGAACTCCGAGGACCAGGTGGGCACTCCGGCGCCGGTGTGGCGCAGGGCGGCGAGGTTGTGGGTGAAGAAGCCGGAGCCGACGATCAGGACGCCCTCGTCGCGCAGCGGGGCGAGCTTGCGGCCGATCTCCATGAGCTTGACGGGGTCGAGGGTCGGCATGGAGATCTGGAGGACGGGGATGTCGGCCTCGGGGAACATCTCGACGAGCGGGACGTACGCGCCGTGGTCCAGGCCGCGGTCCGGGATGTCCTGGACGGGGGTGCCGGGGGCGCGCAGCAACTTGCGCACGGACTCGGCGAGTTCGGGGGCGCCGGGGGCGTCGTAGGTCACCTGGTAGTAGTGCTCGGGGAAGCCCCAGAAGTCGTAGACGAGCGGGACGCGGGTGACCGCGCCGAGAGCCAGGGGGGCCTCCTCCCAGTGGGCGGAGACCATGAGGATCGCCTTGGGGCGGGGCAGGTCCGCGGACCAGGCGGCGAGTTCGCCGGGCCAGATCGGGTCGTCGGCGAGCGGCGGGGCCCCGTGGCTGAGGTACAGGGCGGGCATGCGCTCCAGCGTGTCGGCGGACATGGTGGGGACTCCTCCGGTACTTCCGATGCAACCGATGCTTCAAATTTAAAGCGTCTTCAGGCATGACTGTACGCCTCATTTGTTTAAGCTTCAAGGAGAGAGTCCGTAGAGTGGGATACATGAACACGGCACCCGTCCCCGATGAAGAACCCCAGTGGCTCGACGACGAGGAGCAGCGCGTCTGGCGCTCGTACGTGAACGCCACGACCCTCCTCGAGGACCACCTCGACCGCCAGCTCCAGCGGGACGCCGGCATGCCGCACATCTACTACGGCCTGCTCGTCGGACTCGCCGAGGCCCCGCGTCGACGGCTGCGGATGACCGAACTGGCCATGAAGGCGAAGATCACCCGCTCCCGGCTCTCGCACGCGATCGCCCGCCTGGAGCGCAACGGCTGGGTGCGCCGGGAGGACTGCACCGACGACAAGCGCGGCCAGTTCGCGGTGCTCACGGACCCGGGCCTGGAGATGCTCCAGGGCGCCGCGCCGGGCCATGTGCGGGCCGTACGCAAGGCCCTCTTCGACCGGCTCACCCCGGAACAGCAGAAGTCCCTCGGCGAGATCATGCAGATCGTCGCCGAGGGACTCCAGCCCAACGAAGCGGGTGCGGATCTGCCCTGGCTCCGCTGAGCCAGGGCAGGTCCTTGGTGGTCGTACGTGCGGAGCGTCCCCATCCCCGTACGTACGACAGGTCCGAAGGGGTACGGCCGGACGGTCGTCGTCAGTGGGCGACGACCGGGACCGCCAGCTCCTCCTCGGCGCCCTCTCCGGAGGCCACCGCGGTGGTGTCGGGGCGGCCGGCGTTGACGAGGGTGCCGACGATGACCGCGGCGAGCACCAGCATGCCGACGGCGAACCAGATCGCGTTGGTGTAGCCGTGCACCTGGCCCTCCAGCGCCACCAGCTGCTGCTGGGACTTGGAGGCCGCCGAACCGATGTGGTCCTTGATGTACGAGGTCGTGGCCGACGCGGCGATCGTGTTCAGCAGGGCCGTACCGATCGCGCCGCCCACCTGCTGCGAGGTGTTGACCATCGCGGAGGCGACACCGGCGTCCCGGGGCTCGACGCCCAGGGTGGCCAGGGACATGGCCGGCATGAAGGCGGTACCCATGCCGAGGCCGAGCAGCAGCATCGCGGGCAGGATCGTCGAGGCGTACGACGAGCCGATCTCCAGCTGGGTCATCAGCAGCATGCCGACCGCGGCGACCAGGAAGCCGGGGCCCATCAGCAGGCGGGCCGGCAGGCGGGTCATCAGACGGGTGCCGATCTGGGTGGAGCCGACCATCATGCCGACGATCATCGGCATGAAGGCGAAGCCGGTCTTGATCGGCGTGTAGCCCTTCACGATCTGCAGGTAGTAGGTGAGGAACAGGAAGGTGCCGAACATCGCGATGATCGCGATGCCGAGCGAGAGGTAGATACCGCCGCGGTTGCGGTCGGTGACCACGCGCAGCGGCAGCAGCGGGGCCTTGACCTTCGCCTCGGTGACGACGAAGGCGATCAGCAGGACGGCGGAGGCGACGAACATGCCGACCGTCACGGAGTCGCCCCAGCCGTCGGACTCGGCGCGGGTGAAGCCGTAGACCAGCGCGACCAGGCCCAGGGTGGACAGCAGGACGCCGGGGATGTCGAGCGGGTTGCGGTTGCGGCCGCCCTCCGGCTCACGGATGACGAAGTACGCGCCGAGCGCGGCGACGATCGCGAACGGGATGTTCACGAAGAAGGTCCAGCGCCAGTCCATGTACTCGGTCAGCACACCGCCGAGGATGAAGCCCACGGCACCGCCACCACCGGCGATGGCGCCGTAGATGCCGAACGCCTTGGCGCGCTCCTTGGCGTCCGTGAACATCACGGCGAGCAGGGAGAGCGCGGCGGGCGCGAGCAGGGCGCCGAAGACGCCCTGGAGGGCGCGGGCGCCGAACATCATGGCCTCGTTGGTGGCCGCGCCGCCGAGGGCGGAGGCGCCGGCGAAGCCGATCAGGCCGACGACGAAGGCGTTCTTGCGGCCCCACAGGTCGGCTATGCGGCCGCCGAAGAGCAGGAGTCCGCCGAAGGCGAGGGCGTAGGCCGTGACGACCCACTGCCGGTTGCCGTCGGAGATGCCGAGGTCGGTCTGGGCCGACGGCAGGGCGATGTTCACGATGGTCGCGTCGAGGACGACCATCAGCTGGGCGAGCGCGATGAAGACGAGCGCCTTCCAGCGGTTGGCGTCACCGGTCGGTGCCGGTGCGCCGGGAGCCTTTGCGGCTGTTTCAGACATGGGGGTACCCACTTCGGGACTTCGGTCGGAAAAAGGGAACGAAAAGTCTGCTGTTGGAGACTGCTGAGCTGCTCTGAACTAATCGGTACTGGTCGTCAGGACTGGCGGAGGCCCTCCATCGTCACGGCCGTGCCCGGGAGTTCGGACCGGGCCGGGGCCCGCAGTCCGTCCAGGAACAGCTGAAGCATGCGGTGCACGAACCCGTCGAGGGTGAGGCAGCCGACGCCGGCCGGGGGCCGGGACAGCTGACTCACGGCGACCATGACGTCACCGACGCCCACGTCCGCACGAAGCTGACCGGCCGCCCTTGCCCGGTCCATGAGCTGCTCGACGAGCTGCTCGATGCGTTCGCGTGCCGCCACCAGGTCGGGGTGGTACTGGTCGAAGGCGCCCTGGATCATCGGGCACAACGCGGTGATCCGCTCGTCGGCGGACGCGTGCACGAAGCGCTCCAGGGCACCGAAGGCATCCCCGGTCTCCGCGAGCGCCAGCTCGGCCGCCTCGGACGTCCGGTCCATCACGGAGCAGACGACCTCACGGACGAGCGCGTCGCGGTCGGGGAAGTTGCGGTACACCGTGGCGTTGCCGACGCCGGCCCGGCGGGCGATCTCGTCGAGCGGCACATCCGGGCCGAACTCGGTGAACATCTCGCGGGCAGCGGTGACGATCCGCTCACGGTTGCGCAGGGCGTCGGCCCGGGGCCGGGTCACCTTGCGCGGTGCGGTCGTCGTGGCGGTCACGGCGCACTCCCTTCAGGTCTGGTTTCCGCGATCCGGGGAAGTGCTCCCCGTTTCGCTCGGACACAGGTCTAAACGGGGAGACGCTCCCCGGTTATTTCGGGTTGAGGAGAAATTATGTTGTGACCTGGGTCACAGGTTCTTCGGTACCCACGTTCGGTCTCCTCCAGCGCGCGCCCGCCCCTCCCCCGGCAGAGGGTGATCGAAAAGGTGCAGCCTTCCGACCAGCGGCTGCCGTGCTCCGAAGGGTGCCCGCATGCCGTGGACCAGCCGTCGCATACGCCCGCGCCGTGTCGCCGCCCTCGTCTCCGTGACCGCGCTGACCCTCGCGGTCGGCACCTCGGCCCCCAGCGGCCGGCTCACCGCGAAGGCCCCGACCGCGGCCGGCCCCGTCGCCCTGGCCCGCTCCGACTCCCACGGCGCCTGTCTGATCAGCGGCGGCCCGACCGTCCAGATGTCCGAGGGCCTGCCCACCCCCGGCGGCTACTCCCGCTCCACCGGCACGGTCCGCGCGCTGACCCTGATGGTCGACTTCTCCGACGCGCCCGGCTCGGGCACCGCGCAGAGCCGGTTCCGTGAGTTCTTCCCGCAGACCCAGGACTGGTTCCGCACCAGTTCCTACGGCCGCCTCGACTACCGCCCCGAGACCCCGATCCCCGACTGGCTGCGCATGCCGAGGCCGTTCCGGGCCTACGGCATAGAGCGCGGCGCCCCCTTCGACCCCGGTTACCGGCGGCTGGTCCAGGACATCGTGGCCGCCGCCGATCCCAGGGTGGACTTCCGGTCGTACGACTTCCTGAACGTGCTGGTGACCCCGAACGCCGGCCCGTCCGCCCTCGACACGGTCCTGTCGGTGACCTTCGCCGGCAACACGGACGCGCCGGTCGCCGACGGGGTGCCCGTGGCCAACGCCTCCTTCGTGTACTCGCGCCAGGACGACGGCTCCGGCTCCTTCGACCGGACCGGGTACCGGGTGCTGCCGCACGAGAACGGCCATGTCTTCGGGCTGCCCGACCTGTACACCCAGCAGGGCGGGGGCGCGGTCGGCCACTGGGACATCATGAGCGAGGACTGGGGGGCCGACAACGACCTCCTCGGCTGGCACAAGTGGAAGCTGGGCTGGCTGGACGCGACGCAGGTCGACTGTGTGACGGAGCGCGGCACCGCGCAGTACACGCTGACCCCGCTGGCCCGGCCCGGCCTCGGCACCAAGCTCCTCTTCGTCCCGCTCAGCCGCCGCACCGGCTACGCGGTCGAGCTGCGCACCCGCGAGGGCAACGACGAGACGGTGTGCCGGCCGGGCGTGCTCGTCTACCGGGTCGACGCGGACGTGGACACCGGCCGCGGACCGGTGCAGGTCTACGACTCCCGACGCGACAGCGGCGGCTGCACCCGCAGCCCCAACGTCCACGCGGAACTCTCGGACGCGCCAATGACCCCCGGGGAGGAGTTCCGGGATCTGCGCAGGGGGGTCCGGGTGCGGGTGGCGGGGACGGACGGGGAGGGGAACTACCGGGTCGAGGTGACGCGGGGGTAGGGCGGGGGCGGGGCGGGGTGGGTGGAGTGACACGGGGGTCAGGGGGTTGGCGCCGGGTTGAGGGGGCTTGGGGGTACTGCGGGGCGCGGGGCCTCGGCGGTCTGCGGGGCGCGGGGCCTCGGGGTACTGCGGGGCGTGGAGCCCGTGGGTACTGCGGGGCGTAGAGCCTCGGCGGTCTGCGGGGAGAGGGCCTCGGGGGTACGGCTGGGCGTGGAGCCTCGGGGTACGGGGCGTGGAGCCCGTGGGTACTGCGGGGCGTAGAGCCTCGGCGGTACTGCGAGGCCCGGGGCCGACTACCGTAGGCGTGCCCCGATTGCCGTACCGGAGAACCGATGCCCGCTCAGACGCCCTCTCCCCCGGTGGCGCCGGGGTCCGCCGAGGCGGTCCCGCCGGTGGCCGCCGTGCCGGCCGAGGCGGTCGCGCCCTTGATCCGGGGGGTCGCGGTGCTGCGGGAGCTGAGCGAGGCGGGCGGCACGCTGAGCCTGAGCGGGCTGGAGCGGGCGACCGGCCTGGCGCGTTCCACGGTCGACCGCATCACCTCGACGCTCCAGCGCATGGGGTACGTCCGTCTGGACGGCCGGGACGCGGTGGCGACCCCCCGCCTCATGGAGCTCGGCAACGCCTATCTCGCCGCCCTGCGCCTGCCCGCGCTGCTCTCCGGACGGGCCGACGCCCTCGCCGACGAGCTGGACGAGTCGGTCTCGCTGGCGGTCGCCGACCGGGACGGCATCCGCTTCATCCACCAGGCCACCCGCCGCCGCGCGATGTCCCTCAGCTTCCGCATCGGCGACCTGCTCCCCGCCGAACGCACCGCACCGGGGCCCCTGTTCGCCTCCGAGTGGACCGACGCCGAGTGGCGGGCCTGGCGGGCGCGCCGGGCGGCGGATCCGGAGAACCGGGCCTTCACCGCCGTACCACCTCGGGAACTGCCCTTCCCGGACACGGAGTTCGAGCGGCGGGCGGAGGCGGCGGGCCGCGACGGCTTTGCCCTGGACGACCAGTTGATCGAGCCGGGCCTGGTCGCGGTCTCCGTCCCGGTACGGGATCCGCGCACGGGCCGGATCGCCTGCGTGGCCAACGTCGTGAGCCACACCAGCCGGCACACCGCGGCCGGTCTGCGCGACACCCTGCTGCCCCGGCTGCGGGCGACGGTCGCGGAGATGGAGCACGAGCTCGCGACCGCCCCCGCGCCGGACCCGGGCCCGCTCCCCTCGGACCTGGCCTCCTGGATCGGCGCGTCGAAACACGAACTGGGCCGGGAGTTCATCGAGTCCCTCGCCCGGGGCCTGACGGTCCTCACCGCGTTCGGCGCGGGCCGGGCGGCGCTGACCCTGACGGACGTGGCGCGGGCGACGGGACTGGCGCGCGCCACCGCCCGCCGGGCCCTGATCACCTACGAACACCTGGGCCTGGTCCGCCAGCAGCCCGAGTCCCGGACCTTCACCCTCACCCCCAGGGTCCTGTCCCTGGGCTTCCCGCCCCTGTCCCGTACGACCCTCCCCCGCATCGCCGCCCCGCACCTGGCGGACCTCTCGGCCCGGGTGCGGGAGTCGACGGCGCTGGCGATCCTGGTGTCCCAGGGCCCGGACGCGGAGATCCAGTACACGGCACGGGCGGTGTCCCCGCGGATCATGGGCGTGGACATCAGGGTCGGCACCCGGCTGCCGGCCGCGGCGACCTCGCTGGGCCGGGTACTGCTGTCGGACACCGAGGACTCCGCCGACTCGGCCCAGGTCCGCATTCACGGCTACGCCCTGCTCGACGAGGACTGGGAGGACGGCCTGCGCACCCTCGCCGTCCCGCTGCGCGACCGTACGGGCCGGGCGGTCGCCGCCCTGGGCGTGGCGCTGCACGCGGCGGGCCGCACGGAGCGGGAGTGCGTCGAGGAGCTCCTCCCGGAACTGCGCCGCACGGCGGCCCACGTCGAACGGGAACTCCACGCGGCGGGCCACTTCACCCGCGTCCCGGTGCTCTGACAGACACGCGGTAATTCATATCCGGGGGACGAATTCTTCCCCCCATCGCAAGTGGACATCACCCCGGCACCGGCGAATCATGGTGTGCGACCGCCAATCGGCGGAACCGGGGCGAAAAAGGGGACAGGCGCGATGGTCGAGTCCGTTTCATTCAAGAACAAAGAAATAGAAATCGCGGGCCATCTTCACCTGCCCGACGACTTCGACGAGACGAGGAAATACCCGGCCCTGGTCGGAATCCACCCGGCCGGCGGCGTGAAGGAACAGACGATCGGCGAGTACGCGAAGCGACTGGCCGCCCACGGATTCGTCACCGTGGTCTACGACTCCTCCTATCAGGGAGAAAGCGGCGGCGAACCGCGCCTGCTGGAGGACCCGACGACCCGCGTGGAGGACGCCCGCTGCGCGGCCGACTTCCTCACCACTCTGCCGTACGTCGACACCGAGCGGATGGGCGTCTTCGGCATCTGCGCGGGCGGCGGCTACGCGATCAGCGTGGCGCAGACCGAACGCCGCTTCAAGGCGGTGGCCACCGTCAGCGCGGCCCCCATGGGCGAGGGTTCCCGGGGCTTTCTGGGGCACCTGTCCCCGGTGGCCGAGCAGATCAGGACCCTGGAACTGGTCGGCCGGCAGCGCACGGCCGAGGCGCGGGGAGCCGAGCCCGTCTACGCCCCCTTCGTCCCGGAGACGCTGGAGGAGATCGACGACAACACGCCGGACCTGTTGCGTGAGGGATACGACTACTACCGGACGCCACGCGGTCAGCACCCGAATTCCAAGGGCCGTTTCCTGCTGACCAGCATGGACAAGATGTACGCCTTCTCGGCGTTCGACCAGATCCCTCAGCTGCTGACCCAGCCACTGCTTCTCATCGCGGGCAGCAAGGCGGACACAAAGGTGTTCAGCGACCGGGCGTACGAGCTTTCCAACGGCCCGAAGGAACTGTTCGTGGTCGACGGCGCGACACACATCGCCATGTACGACGTTCCGGAGTACATGGACCAGGCGCTCACCAAGATAGTGAAGTTCTTCGCCGTTCTTTAATCCCGTTGCAGAAAGAATTCAAGGAGAAGAACCACCATGTCCCATTCCGGCGTGCCCGTCGTCGCCATCGCCTTTCACTCGGGCTACGGCCATACCGCCGTCATCGCCGAAGCCGTGGCGCGTGGTGCCGCCGGAGCGGGCGCCGAGGTCGTCTCGATCTGCGTGGACACCATCACCGACGAGCAGTGGGCGCAGCTGGACGCCGCCGACGCGATCGTCTTCGGCGCCGCGACCTACATGGGCACCGCCTCCGCGGCCTTCCACGCCTTCGCCCAGGCCAGCAGCAAGCGCTGGTTCCCGCACGCCTGGGTGGACAAGCTCGCCGCGGGCTTCACCAACTCCGGTGCCAAGAGCGGCGACAAGTCGTCCACGCTGGGCTACTTCGCCACGCTCGCCGCCCAGCACGGCATGCACTGGATCAGCCTGGGCCTGCTGCCGGGATGGGACTCCACCCAGGGCAGCGAGGACGACATCAACCGGCTGGGCTTCTTCCTGGGCGCCGGCGCGCAGAGCCCCACCGACGCCGGCCCCGAGGGCGTCCACCCGTCGGACATCGCCACCGCGGAACACCTCGGCTCTCGCGTCGCCCGCCAGGCGGCGATCTTCCGCGCGGGCCGGGCCGCCCTCGCCGCCTGATCACCACCCGTCTTCTCCCCGCAAGGAGTACCCCATGTCCGATTCCCCCAGCCTCGCCGTCATCCGCCGGGTCTACGACTCCCGCATGGCACCCGAGGTCACGAAGGAGGTGATGGCGCCGGACTTCGTCTGGGACATCACCCCCGGCTTCCCGAACAGCGGTGTCTACCACGGCTGGGACAGCGTGGCCACGGACTTCTTCGGCAGGATGACGGGCTACGAGTCCTTCGGCGCGGTGCCCGAGGAGTTCTTCGCGGACGACGAGGGCCATGTCTTCGTCTACGGCCACTACCACGCCCAGACGAAGACCGGGAACACGGCCGACGTGCGGTTCCTGCACCTGTGGACCGTCCGGGACGGCCGGGCCGTACGGATGCGCCAGATCGCCGACAGCCACGTCCTCCAGGAAGCCCTCAAGGGCTGACCCACCCCCGCCCGGACCCACCCCTTTCAGGAGCAACCCCTCATGGCGAAGATTCTCTTCGTGATCACCGCGTCCGACCACTGGACACTGGCCGACGGCACCCGTCGGCCGGCCGGTTTCTGGGCCGAGGAGGCCATCGGCCCCTACCAGGTCTTCAAGGACGCCGGATACGAGATCGCGGCCGCCACCCCGGGCGGTGTGCCGCCGACCGCCGACGCGCTCAGCCTCACCGCCGAGTTCAACGGCGGCGAGGAAGGCGCCGAGCGCATGCGCACCGCCCTGCGCGAGGCCACCGAGCTGGCGCACCCGATGCGTATCGAGGACGTCGCCATCAACGACTACGTGGCCGTCTTCTACCCCGGCGGCTGGGGCCCGATGGAGGACCTGCCCGACAACGCCGCCTCCGGCAGGCTGCTCACCGACTGGCTCGCCTCCGGCAAGCCCGTCTCCCTGGTCTGCCACGGCCCCGCGGCCCTGCTCGCCACCATCGGCCCCGACGGCACGTCCCCCTTCTCCGGCTACCGGCTGACCGGCCTGTCCAACGCCGAGGAGCGGCAGAACGGCCTCGCCGACCGCGCGAAGTGGCTGCTCCAGGACCGTCTCGTGGGCGACCTGAAGGCCGACTACCGCGAGGCCGACCCGTTCACCTCGCACGTCCAGGTCGACCGCACCCTCTACACCGGCCAGAACCCCTACTCGGCCGTCCCCCTCGCCCAGGAACTCGTCAAAGCACTCGGCTGACGGGCCGACACGAGCGCGGTCCTGATCCGGCAGCCGAGCACCCCGGCGGGTGCCCTCCGCCGAACCGATTCACCCGCACATCCTTACGACCATGGTGGGCCTCGTGACGTCTTCCTCCTCCCTCCCCTCTCCGTCCCCCTCCGCGGACGGCCGTCCCGCCCTCGACGACTGGGTCCGTGCCCTGCTCGACGGCAGGAACTACGCCACCGTCGGCACCATCGGCCCCGACGGATCCCCGCAGAACTCGGTGGTCTGGATCAAGGGGGAGGGGGACACCGTGCTCTTCTCCTCCCTCGACCACCGCCAGAAGGTGCGCAACCTGCGCCGCGACCGCCGTATCAGCGTCTCGGTCTACGACCTCGACAACCCCCACACCGCCGTCGAGATCCGGGGAACCGCCGAGATCGTCCCGGACGAGGGCAAGCGCCTCCTGAGCGAGCTCTGGCGCAAGTACCTCGGCGTCGACCTGCCCGCCGCGAAGCACGACGAGGACCGCGTGATCATCCGTGTCGTGCCGCGGAAGATCATCGGCGTTCCGGGGGCCTGAGGCTCCACCCCGCGGCTGTCGTACGAGCGCTGGTGGACTGCCGAAGCCCGGACGGCGGCCTACCGCGCCCCTCGCCGCTCAGCCAGGGGAGGAATCCGTACCCCCCACAAGATGCCGCCCTTGTGCCAGGCTGAAGGTCATGAACCGCAACCCGCGTCTGAGCGAGCTGGGCGAGTTCCTCAAGGCCCGTCGGGCCGAGCTCACCCCCTCCGAGGTCGGCCTCCGCGGCGGTCCACGCCGGCGTGTGAAGGGGCTGCGCCGCGAGGAGGTGGCGCTCCTCGCGGCGATCAGCACCGAGTACTACACCCGCATCGAGCAGGGCCGGCTCCAGGCGTCGGCGCCCCTCCTCGACGAGATCGCCCAGGCCCTGCGACTCAACGACGACCAGCGCACCTACCTCTTCGACCTCGCGGCGAAGGAGCGGGTGCGCCCGTCCACGTACCGCGAGCGCCAGCAGGTGGACCCGCAGCTGCAGCGCATGCTGGACGACCTCACCGCCTCCCCGGCCTTCGTCATCGGCCGGTGCACCGACATCCTCGGCTGGAACCAGCTCGCCGCCGCCCTGTGGACCGACTTCGGGCGCTACCCCGAGCCGGAGCGCGTCTTCGTCCGGCTGCTGTTCACCGAACCCTGGATGCGCGAGCTGTACGTCGACTGGGAAGAGGTCACCCGGCTGGCCATCGCCCAGCTGCGCATGGAGAGCGCGCGCTACCCCGACGACCAGCCCCTGACCGCCCTGGTCGAGGAACTCTCCGCCCGCGACGCGCAGTTCCGGCAGTGGTGGACCGAACACGACGTCGCGATGCGCGGCCAGGGCGTCAAGAAGCTGCGCCACCCCGTGGTGGGCGAGCTGACCCTCGACTGGAACACCCTCACCTGCGGCACGGACCCCGACCAGCACATCATCGTGTGGAACGCCGAACCCGGCAGCCCCTCCCACGACGGACTGCGCCTGCTCGCCTCCTGGGCCGCCGACCAGAAACGGACGGCGTCCGACGCGACGACCTGAACTTTCGCCGGTCTGGCGGTCTGGCCGGTCCCGCTGGTCTGGCCGGTCTTGCTGCTCTGGCTGGTCTGGCTGGTGTGGCGGTGTGGCGGTCTGTTGTGCAGATGTGGGGCGGCCGGCGCCCACGGACGTGCCGCCGCCTGTGGGAGGAGCGGGCCGGGGCCTTCACGGAGGCGGCGCTCAGAGTGCCGCGTCCGGTGCGGGCGGGTGCGGTTGCGCGGTCCAGGACGCCAGGAGCAGCAGCCCGTCGTGGGACGGGGTACCGGGGTCGGCGGTCGCGATCACCAGCTGCTGCGTGGGGTCGGCGGTGCTGGTCAGGCTGTCCCAGTCGAGGGTGAGGTCGCCGACGATCGGGTGGCGCACCCTCTTGGTGCCCATCCGCCGGCCGCTCATCTGGCGTCCCGCCCACCACTGCCGGAAGTCGGCGTCCGCGACGGACAACTCGCCGACGAGCGCGGCCAGTCCGGGGTCACCGGGGTGCCGGGCGGCCTCCGTCCGCAGATGGGCGATGCAGGTGCGGGCGTTCGTCCGCCAGTCGAGGCAGAGCGCCCGGAAGGCGGGGTCGGTGAACATCAGCCGCGCGTAGTTGCGCTTCCCGGCGGGCACTTCGCCGAAGTCGGTGAGCAGAGCGGCCGCCAGCGGATTCCAGGCGAGGATGTCGAGGCGCCGCCCGAGGACGAGTGCGGGGGTCGTGGTCAGCTCGTCCAGGATGCGTCTGAGCTGTGGGTGCACCCTCTGCGCCGGTCGCCGGCGCGCCTCGCACTCGCCCCCCGCCGCCAGCTCGAACAGGTGGTCGCGCTGGGCGTCGTCGAGACGCAGGACGCGAGCGAGCCCGGTGAGCACCGAACCCGTCACGGGGGCCCGCCCCTGCTCCAGCCGCGCGTAGGCGTGGGTGCTGATGCCCACGAGGTGAGCGACTTCCTCCCGGCGCAGCCCGGGCACCCGCCGGGGCGCCCCGGACTCGGGCAGACCGACGGTCCGCGGACTGAGTCGGGCCCGGCACACCTTGAGGAATTCTCCCAGTTCCTTCGGATACGCCTCGCCGGTCATGACGTCAGTGTGGCAGCGCCCGGCCTCCGGGTGGGGGGTAGGGATTTCTCCCTGGATAAGCAGTTCCCCGGATGGAATTCTCCCCTTTGCGGGCCCTCGGGAAAGTGACAAGGTCGGTGCCGTGCCGGGTGACCGGGACGTTGAACGACCTCTGGAATGCGGAATTTACCGGCGCCCCGCACCCTCCCCCCACCCGAATCCACGCAGAGCACCACCTCATGTCGGAACGGAAGAAGTTCGCACCGCCGGCCATCCAGGAGTTCGCCCCCAAGCTCGCCGAGGTCACCGACACCGTCCTGTTCGGCGACATCTGGGAGCGGCCGGGTCTGTCCCCGCGCGACCGCAGCCTCGTCACCGTGACCGCTCTGGCCTCGCTGTACCGGACCGACCAGCTCGGCTTCCACCTCGGCAAGGCGCTGGAGAACGGTGTCACCAAGGACGAACTGGTCGAGGCCATCACCCACCTGACCTTCTACGCCGGATGGCCCAACGGCATGTCGGCGATGACCCGGCTCAAGGCGATCGTGGACGAGGCGGACCAGCCCGAGTCCGAGTCCGAGTCCGAGTCCGACTGAGCCCACCACCGGCGGCAGCACCGCCCAAGGGAAAGACGCACGATGGAACTGCTGAAGCAGCCCCCGGCCATGAAGTCCATGAAGCTCCCCGCCGAGTGGTTCACCGGCGACGCCTACGCCGATGTGATCCTCCGCGGCGAGGGCACCGCCCTGGTGCGGTCCCGTGGCGGCCACTGCACAGCCGTGGACGAGCGCCGCGCCGACAAGACGCTGCCGCGTCCGTGAGGTGACTGCCATGACCACTTGGACACACGACGAACTCGAGCGCGTCGCCGCCGCCGACGAACTGGAGATGGCCCCGCTCCGGCACGACGGCACGCTGCGTGCACCGGTGCCGATCTGGGTCGTCCGCGACGGTGACGATCTGTACGTCCGCTCCTTCCGCGGTACGCGCGGCGGCTGGTGGCGCACCGCCGTCGCGACCCACGCGGGCCACGTCCGCTCGGGCGGGGTCGACAAGGACGTCACCTTCACCGAGGTTCCGGACCCCGGGACCAACGACCGCATCGACTCGGCGTACCGCAGCAAGTACGGCCGTTTCGGCGGGGCGTACGTCGATCCCATGGTGGCCGCCCGTGCCACGACCCTGCGGCTGCTGCCCAGATGACCGGGAAGATCCCCGTCGACCCCGTTGAGCCGTCACCGCCGGCCGGCTCCGCACCGGAGTAGGTCTCATGCTCGGTCTCGAACTCGTCGTCGTCCTGGGTGCGGCCGTGCTGGCGGGGAACTTCCTGGGACAGCGCTTCCGCATCGCCCCACCTGTCGTACTCCTGGTCCTGGGCGCCCTCATCGGCCTCGTCCCCGCCGTCCGCCAGACCCAACTCCCGCCCGAAGTCGTCCTGTTGCTCTTCCTGCCCGTCCTGCTGTACTGGGAGAGCCTGACCACCTCGATGCGGGAGATCCGCACCAACCTGCGCGGCATCGTCCTGCTCAGCACCGTCCTCGTGATCCTCACCGCGGGAGCGGTCGCGGTCGCCGGGCACGCGCTCGGGCTGCCGTGGGGACCGGCGTGGGCCCTGGGCGCGGCCGTCGCCCCCACCGACGCCACCGCCGTGAGCGCCCTGGCCGGATCCCTGCCCCGCCGCCAGATCACGGTCCTGCGCGCGGAGAGCCTCGTCAACGACGGCACCGCCCTGGTCATCTACGGCCTGGCGGTAGGCATCACCGTCGGCGAGGAGCACCTCACCCTCCCCCACGTCGGCGCACTGTTCCTGCTCGCCTACGGCGGCGGGGCCGCGGTCGGCGTCGCGGTCGCCTGGGTCAACATGAACCTGCGCCGCCGCCTGGACGATCCCCTGCTGGGCAACCTCGTCATGATCCTCGCGCCGTTCACGGCGTATCTGCTGGCCGAGCTGATCCACGCCTCCGGCGTCCTCGCGGTCGTGGTCAGCGGCCTGATCATGGCCCAGGTGGCGCCCAGCCTCATCCGTGCCGAGCACCGCCGCCAGGCCCTGGCCTTCTGGCCGCTGGCCACCTTCATCATCAACGGCGCCCTGTTCGTCCTGGTGGGGGTGGAACTCCAGTACGCGCTACGGCACTTGAGCCACTCCGACCTCCGGGACGCCCTCATCGCGATCGCGGCGGTCAGCGCGGTCCTGGTCGCGGTCCGGTTCGCGTTCCTGTTCTCCTCCGCCTACCTGATCCGCGCGATCGACCGGCGCCCCGAGCAACGCCTGCGCAGAATGAGCGACCGGGCCCGCGTGGTCAGCGGGCTCGCGGGCTTCAGAGGCGCGGTCTCGCTGGCGGTCGCCCTGTCCGTGCCGGAGACCCTCGACTCGGGGACACCCTTCCCCGGCCGCGCCTTCATCGTCTTCGTCACCTCCGGCGTCATCGTCGTGACCCTCGTCGTGCAGGGACTGCTGCTGCCGGGCGTGGTGCGCTGGGCCCGGCTGCCCCGCGACACCTCCGTCGACGAGGAACAGATCCTCGCCGAGACCACGGCCACCGAGGAGGCCATCAAGGCGCTTCCGGAACTCGCGGCCCACCTGGGCACCACCCCCAAGGTCATGGAGTGGCTGCGCCAGGAGTACGAGGCGAACCTGGCGACCGTACGCGCACGGGGCGCGGGCACCGACGACGATCCCGCCCTGCTCCACAACCGCCACTACACCGACCTCCGCCTCGCCCTCATCGCCACGAAACGCGCCACCGTCGTCCGCCTGCGGGACGAGGCACGCATCGACGACACCGTGCTCCGCCGCCTCCAGGCCGCCCTGGACAACGAAGAGGTCCGGCTGGCCGGAGGCGAGCAGGTCGAGTAGAGGCAGCAACCACCCGGCCTCCAGGCCCCCGAGAAGGAAACGCACCGCCATGACCTCCGGCCTCATCGACGTCCACGCCCACCACCTGCCCGACTTCTACGTCGAGCAGGCGACCGCGGCCGGCCACGCCCACCCCGACGGCATGGGCGGCTGGCCGTCATGGTCCGCGCGCGACCACCTCGACCTGATGGACCGCAACGGCATCGACACCGCGCTGCTCTCCCTGTCCTCCCCCGGCGTGCACTTCGGCGACGACAAGGCGGCCCGCCTCCTGGCCCGGCGCGTCAACGAGTACACCGCCGACCTGACCCGCGACCACCCGGGCCGCTTCGGCACCTTCGCCTCGCTGCCGCTGCCGGACGTGGAGGGCACGCTGGAGGAGATCGCCTTCGCCTACGACCAACTGGGCGCCGACGGCGTGGCGTTGCTGACCCACACCGACGGCGTGTACCTGGGCGACGCCCGCCTCGAACCGGTCTTCGCGGAGCTGGACCGCCGTAACGCCGTGGTCTTCCTGCACCCCACCTCCCCCGTGTGCTGGGAGCGGTCCGCACTCGGCAGACCCCGTCCGATGGTCGAGTACATCTTCGACACGGCCCGCACGGTGACGGACCTGGTGACGGCGGGCGTCCTGACCCGCCACCCGAACCTCCGGGTGATCGTCCCGCACTGCGGTGGCGCGATCCCGGTCCTGGCCGACCGCATCAACGAGTTCATGAGGCTGTTCCTGCCCGCCGGGACCTCGCCCGCCCAGGACGCGGTGCGGCAACTACAGGGCCTGTACTACGACATGGCGGGTACGGCGTTCCCCCGCCAGGTCCCGGCACTCCTGCAGCTGGTCGCCCCGGACCGCGTGCTCTTCGGCAGCGACTACTGCTGGACGCCCGCACCCCTCGCCGACACCCACATCGCGGCGATCGACACGGCCGCCCCACCGGCCCAAGGCACCACGTGGCGCACGCTCACCACAGCCAACGCCGTACGCCTGCTCCCGCAGGTCCGCCCAGCTGACTGACATCCACAAGGAGGAAGCATGCACACGCGCACCCTCGGACAGGACCTCCAGGTCTCCGGCCTCGGCCTCGGCGCCATGGGCATGTCCCAGAGCTACGGCCCCAACCCCGGCGACCGCGGCGACGTGATCGCGGTGCTGCGGGGCGCCGTGCATCTGGGGGTGACGTTCTTCGACACGGCGGAGGTCTACGGCCCGTACGTCAACGAGGAACTCGTCGGGGAGGCCCTGGCCCCGGTGCGCGACCAGGTGGTCGTCGCCACCAAGTTCGGCTTCCGCATCGAGAACGGTGCGAGCGTCGGACTGAACAGCAGACCCGAACAGATCCGCTCCGTCGCGAACGCCTCCCTCAAACGCCTCGGAGTCGAGCGGCTCGACCTCTTCTACCAGCACCGCGTCGACCCGGAGGTGCCCATCGAGGACGTCGCGGGCACGGTGGGCGAACTCGTGCGGGAGGGCAAGGTCCGCTGCTTCGGGCTCTCGGAGGCCGGCGCGCAGACCATCCGGCGCGCCCACGCGGTCCACCCGGTGACGGCGGTGCAGAGCGAGTACTCGCTGTGGACGCGGGACCCCGAGCCGGAGGTCCTGCCGACGTGCACGGAACTCGGCATCGGCTTCGTACCCTTCAGCCCCCTGGGGAAAGGGTTCCTGACCGGGTCGTTGGACGCCTCGACACAGTTCGCCGCCGACGACGTACGCACCACCATCCCGCGCTTCACGGCCGAGAACCGGGCGGCGAACCAGGCACTGGTCGAGCACGTCGCCACCCTCGCCCAGGCCAAGGACGCCACACCGGGCCAGGTGGCCCTGGCCTGGCTGCTCGCCCAGCACCCGTCGATCGTCCCCATCCCCGGCACCCGACGCACCGCCCGCATCAAGGAGAACACCGACGCCACCCGCGTCCCCCTCTCCGCCGACGAACTGTCGGCCCTAGACGCACTCGCGGGCCGGATCGGAGTCAAGGGAGACCGCTACAACGAGCACCACATGTCGCTGGTGGACAGGTAGGCCCCCAACCAGAAGCGCACCGTCCCCGAGTCACAGAAACAGCAGGTCAACGGCAATCCAACGTGCTACCCGATCTCCCACCCCGATACGGAGACCGCTCGGTGGCACACATCCGCTAGGCTGTCCCTGGTCAGTCGTTCGTACGTCGCGTTGTCCGCTCAGCCAGCGCTGCGACATCCGTCGAACCACGCCTGACCACCGGGCTCGTAAGCCTCGTCGCAGATCCACTGCCTGGATCCTCGACAGGGTCCTCCACGAGCCCCCGCCTTCGTGGGGCTTGTAGAAAACTCCGTCGCCGCAGGTCAGCGGGTGGCCAGTAGATCGCTCCGGAACGCACACCGGCTGGTTCGGAAACGCTCAGCTGATCGCTGCAGGTCAGGGCCTGTCCTCGGTTGCGCCGGCCAGCGTTGCAGCATCAACGGCCAGACGCCGCCGTAGCGAACGTCCCGCTTCAATGAATGGCCTTCTTTTCTCGGCTTCATTCCTTTCCGACTCAGCATGAGCGTGTGCACCGGTTCTGACTGATGCTCAAGGCATGAGGACCGCATACCGAAGAAAGTCATGGCAGACCGCCCTGGCAGTGATCGACGGCGAAGATCGCGTACTGCTGTGCCGGGCTCATGGCGAGTCCTCTTGGCGGCCGGTTGCTTCTCGGGTAATCCGCATCTTGCCGTCGCGACTCTCTGTCATTCACGTCCTTGACTCACTCTTCTCGCACTGGTTCCTTGCCCGCACTCCAGTTGTCGGGAGCTACAGTCCGCTACAAGACCGGAACATTCCGAAGGAATCGACGCGCATCTTTGTGGTCCGTCACAGCAAAATGAGATCGCTCAGCCTTCACGCTCGCTCCAACACCATTATGGACGCCGATTATGTCTGGCATCCGCTGTCCAATGTCGAGGACGAGGAATTCGACGTTTACCCACGCGAGCTGGGCCCATTTCTGCGCGGGTATATCGAAGGCTGGATTCCCGACGGCGTCATCACTCTCGTCGAATGACTACGTACGCACCAAGGAGCATGCCTCGTGACAAGTGGTCAGCATCGGCTGCAGCCCCCCAACCGCGGTCCACTGCGGCTGGAGATCCGAACGCTTCTGGCAGCCGCTGGACTACCCGAAGCGGACAACGACGACCGTTATCGCGCCCACGGTGTCCTCGTGACCGATCGCGGTGAGTCCGTCGGCGTGGAGTGGTTCGTCTCCCGTAGCCTGCGCCGCGCCGCCGCCGACGAGCAGCTACGGGGCTGGCCCATGGCCGCGGCAGACCGCGCGCAGGAAGCCGCCCGACGTCATCTCCACGCGGCTTTGTTCGGCATCCTGACGGAGGTGGGCTACCTGGTGGAAGCCGCTCCGCCTGACACTCCGGGAGGTCTGTCCGTTCGAGCAGGCAGGGTCGTCACACCCGCGACGTTGGCCGCGGACATCCGGAGGATCCTGGCAGACCTCCGCGGCCCGGCAGACAGCTCAGAAGACCCCGGTCTGTCGTCGTGAGTGGACCAATCCCTCCGCGGACCCGCAGCACAGCTCCCCACCCTCCCGCAGCTGATGTCCTACGCGGGCGGTACGCGCGACGTTTACCGAGATCGCTCGGAGAGCTTGCCGGTCCGGTACACACGCCCCGGCAGTGGATGAGTCTCTCCTGCGTCGTTCTGGCGGAGAGGCAGTACGTCGACATCGTAGCCTTCCACAATCGCGAGGTCGGGGAAGCCGCCTTCCCCGACCTCGTCCGGGCGCACTGCTGAACCCGGTCCGCCGGGCAGCCCTGCGCCACGCGGACTGCCCCGTCGCTGTGATCCGATTGGAGGAGAACAGTTCTCCGGAGCGGTCCCTCGTCCTCCGAGTACGGCGACGAGCGCGGCCCGGCCCCGGTGGAGCTGACGGTCAGCGGCCTGGTCCCCTCCACACCCCCACCAACGCCCCAGCCAGCCTCGGAAACGGCTCCAGCCGTCCCCCGTCATGACGACCACGGCCAGCGTTTCGTATTCATAGCGTTACGCGACTAAAAGGCCCGCCTCCCCATGAGGGATCCTTCGGGTCCGGTGATCACCGAACCGATCGCGCCAGGAACCACTCCTCCTTGCTCCGGGCTTGATCCATCAGGTCTCCGAGGTTACGGTCAGGCTGACCCTGCGTGACGGGAGCTAACGGAGAGCCTCGAGGTGGGGCAGGTCGATCGGCGGGGGACGGTGCGGGAATCACAGGCGGTCGGGGCCGGGGTGCCCCCCATCAGTTTCGCGGTCCATATCGTCCGAGGCGGGGGGCTCGGCGGCGCCAGGGACGACTTCGAGAAGATGATCACCGAACTGGCCGGATCAACCACCCCTGGCGTACGGATGATCGCCGCGAACCCGGGCGACTGGGGCGTCGACGCGTTCGCCGGCGACCTCGGCGGCGAAATCACGGTCTGGCAGTCCAAGTACTTCTATCCGGCGACGCAAAAGGGCAACCAGCAGCAGATCCGCGAGTCCCTGAGGTCGGTTCTTGAGACCGCGGCGGACAAGGGCCACACGGTCAGGATGTGGATCCTGTGCATCCCGTCCAGCATGGACGGTCCCACCACGGCGTGGTGGGACGGCTGGAAGAAGCGTCAGGAACGAGACCACAACCTCGTGATCGAGCTGTGGGACGAGACGCGGCTTACGAAGCTGCTCCGTACGCCCGAGGCCGACGACGTCCGCCGCGGCTATTACGAGGTCTACCGCAGTGAGCAGCCAACGGAGGACTCGCGGGAACTCGTCGAGGTCGACGACGACAAGGCGACCGCGCTGGAGTCGGCGCTCTTCATCATGCAGATGAAGGCGGCCGGTCATGTCGAACTCGACTCTGCCAAACGCCAGTTCTTCAATGCGGACGTGGCTGTCCGGGAGATCGCGCACAAGGGTGTTCCGGGCGAGTTGAAGGCCCTGAAGTCGGCGGACGCCACGTTGCACGGTCTGTGGGAGGCCCGGTTCAACCAGTGCTGGGCCGAGGACAAGTTCCCCAGTCTGCATGCATCGGTGTGGTCCGACGTCAGGACGGAACATCCGCAGTTGCCGAAGATCCTGCGGCTGGACCTCCTCCACGCCTGGGGACTCGTGCACCGGCTGGTGGACAACCGTAAGGCGGGATGGGTAAAGCACTGGCGCACGATCGCGGAGGCGCACACGGATCCGTGAGGGCGGCCCGCCCGTCCGACTCGATGACCTAACTCAACGCTGAAGGGGCAGTGGTGGAGGCTGACCGCCCGGTCGTGATGCCGGAAGACGAGGTGCAGTTCCGCCTGGCGCAACTGCTGCTGCTCCTGGAGGCTCTGGCCGGCCAGGATCTGCCGGGCGCGACTTTGGAGAGAATCGGCTACTACGACTTCCTCTCGGCCAATCCCTTCCTGGTGGTGGAGACGGACAGCCGGGAGGCGTCACTGCTCAGGCTGGCCGGCTTCGATCCGCGCACCCTTTCGTACGCCTCGTCCGGACAGCGATTCACCAGCCGCAGAGAACGCATCCAGCACGATCTCAGCCTCTTGGTCGCCTACGGCTGCTGTTCCGCCGCTGCCGAGCAGGGAAGCCTGCTCTACCGCATCACCGACCACGGCCGCCACCTGAGCTCTCAGCTCACCACGACCTACGCGACCTCGTTCTCCACCGCTGCCGACATCATCGTGGGCAAGCTCAGGCGCATGAGCGACAGCCGACTGCGCAAGGAGTCGGCGACCTGGCTCCGCCTGGACAGCACACGGAACCCCGGGGCTGCGCTGGCAAATGTCGTTGGCTCCGCCAGCCGTCTCTCTCACTCCATGATGCCCCTCTGGCTGGAGGTCCAATGAGCGCCACCACCGGAATCCGTATCAGGCGTCTGCGCCTGGTCGGGATCGACCGGAACTACGAGATCGATTTCACCAGTGGGGACGGCGTCCGCCAGCTGTCGGTCATCTCCGGCGCCTTCAGTTCCGGCAAGACCGCCGTGTTGGAGTTCATCTCCTACGGCCTCGGGGCCAAGAAGCACCCGCGCCACCCGGAGATCATGCGCAAGGTCAGGGCATCCCTCCTCGAAGTCGAGCTCTCCGGTGTCCCACACGTAATCGAGCGTGCGGTCGGGGAGCCGTCGACAAGCGCCTTCGTACGCCGCGGCCGCCTCGACGAAGCGGCCGCCTCCGCCGCAGAGCGCAGGCCTATCGATCCCGCCGGGGATCCCCAGAGCCTGTCCACCCTGCTGCTCAGTCATTGCGGACTGGAAGGTGTGCAGCTCAGGGAGGCCCCCACGAGCTCGGAGTCGCGTACTGACCCGCTCAGTTTCCGCGATCTGATGTGGCTGACGTTCCTTACCAATGAGCGTGTGGCGGACAAGAACTTCCTGTTCGAGAACAGCTTCATGCGCAAGCACAAGCTGCGTCAGGTCGTCGACGTCGTCTTCGCCGTTCATGACGACCGGCGGATCGAGATCGGGGCCCGGATCAGGGAGCTGGAGAGCAGGCTGAACCGCTCACGCTCGGAACTGGCCACGGCCCGCGCATTCGTCGAGGAACAGCACACCGCCTCCGCCGACGCACCGGCACGTCTCCTCGCCGAACGGGAACTCGCCGACATCACCCGCCAGTTGGAGACCATCGACGTCCAGGCCCGAGCCGCGACGGACTTCGCCACACAGCTGCGCGCTCGGCACCGCAGCGCCGCCGAAAGAGCACAGTCGGCGGCCGCTGTTCTGCGGGATCAGCAGACCCAGCTGGCTCGCATGCTCCCGTTGCGTGCGCAATACGCCGACGACCTCCTGAAGCTCGGCATGCTCGCACAGGCAAAGCATCTCTTCGACCCACTGCGCGTCCGTACCTGCCCCGCCTGTCTCCAGTCCCTCCAGGAGCCCCCTCACACCGACGACGGACACTGCAGTCTGTGCCACCACACCGTCCAGTCATCGCCCGAACCAACTGCCAGCCTGGGCTCTGCGGCTGACGCCGTCACGCCTCCCGAAGAGCGGCTGGACGTCGCCGCTGAGACGCGGGCCACCAAAGCCCGGCTCAAAGCAATCACCACCTACATCGAGGACCTCGAACAGTCCCTGGCCGCCGCAGAACAGCGCGCAGCGACCACGGCCCTGGACGAGCAGTACGCGGCCAAAGCCCTGGACGAGGCGACGGGGCCGGTCGTGTCGACCTACCTGTCCGCGCGTGATGACCTGCACCGTCAGCAGATCCAGGTGAACCGCCGGATCGACGAACTGAACACCGCTGCCAAGCTCCAGGAAGGACTGGAGAAGCGGGCGGCCAAGGTCGCCCAGCAGGAAGCCCAGCTCCAGCATCTCCGGGCCGAGTTGACGAGCCTGGGCGACGCGGCAGCAGACCGTGACCAAGTCATCGGGGACATCAGTAAGCGCTATGCCCGCCTCCTCGCGGAGTGGCACTACCCCAAGCTGAGCATGCCGCACATCGCTGACGACCTGACACCGCATGTGCGAGGGGAGCCCTACCAGGAGGCCTCCTCCGGAGCACGAACACTGATCACACTGGCGTGGCAGCTCGCTGTCTTCGAAGTGGCCGTCGAGAAGGGAGCGGCCCATCCCGGATTCCTCATGATCGACAGCCCTCAAAAGAACCTCGGCCACGGCGGGACACGCGACTCCCTGATCGCAGACGCCGTCAGCATCGACGACTTCTACCGCTTCCTCCGCCAGTGGCTGGCCAGCCACGGAGACACGGCGCAGGTGATCGTCGCCGACAACAGTCCGCCCGACCTCGCGGAGGAGGACGTCATCGTGCGCTTCAGCAGGGACGAGGAGCACCCGCCGTACGGTCTGATCGATGACGAGACGGGGTAGGCCCTAGCCTCGGTGCCTTCGAGGATGTCCGGTCGCGCATGAGGACCGCACTCCGTCAGCGGCGGCAGTTCTGAAGTCCGCGGGCGCCGGCAGCGTGGCGGTCGTCGTCCTCGGACGTCATCTCAACACCTCCTACGGCGGCACTGCGGCCCATGTGCACCAGGCACGGCTGCGTCGCTTCTCCTGGGCCGCCTGCACGCTCAAGCCGTGGGATCACGCACAGGCCTGATCCTCCCATCTCATCGGCCCACAGTCCTTGGCATCGAGACCGCAGCCGACCGCACCGCGGACGGTCCCGGCCACAGTTGATGGTCGAGGGCGTCCTCCAAGCGTGTGAGGGTGCCGATGTCGGGAAGCACGTCACCGTTGACCACGCGGGCGACAGTGGAATGGGCGACACAGGCGACCTCGGCTAGTCCCCGCAGGGACAGATCGCGTGACCGCATCGTCCGGCGCAGGTCTCGCGCCAGCAACAGGCCGCAGTGAGCGCTCAGCGGAGCATCCGAGGCGAGGGTTACCTCAGGCCAGGTGCCGTCCGCCACATAGAACAGAGGGGGCTTGTCGTTGTTGCTGCGTGGCATGGCCCGATCGTGCCACGCGCAGTACCGCCTCCGGGCAGGCTGTGGGAGCGCTGCAACCCGTCGAAATACGGTCCGGCCACGGGATGCCTACGCTCATCCAGGGGCGCCCGCGGCACCTGAAGCCGTCCCCTCCGGGTCAGGCGCGACGACCGGATATCTACGTCTCCTCTCCTCTTGTACCTGTCGACGCACCTAGCCACGCATCAAGCAACCGCCCGCGAAAATAAGCGACTTGCCACTACGCAGCGCTGACCTGGTGCAGCAACTCTCCCTACTGACCGGCAGGTTGGACTCAGCGCGCTGACACAAGTGGTCTTAGATCACCACCAATCCGACCGCCCGACGTGAGCAGACGAGCCATCAGATGCGTTTTGCTCACGGAGCATTCGGCTACTTGCTGCAGTTGCCTGCGCCGCCAGGTAGGGTGATCCACAAGTCGCTCCGGAAGCAGCCGAGGAGGGTGTGGTGGCGAACGCGACGAGCACTTCTGCTCAGCCGCTCATCACTCGTCTCCGGGAGCTGGCAGATGTCGAGCGAGCCCGTCGCGAAGCGGCCGATCTGGCCGTCGCGGAAGCCGAGCGCGTGCTGCAGGAAACCCAACAGCTTCAGCGTGTCGCGGCCGAGCGCCATGCCGCTGTCCTGGCGACCGTCGAGGCCGCCGAAGCGTACGTGGGGCAACAGGCACAGGACGCATCGGACATTGGTTCCCGCGACGAACAAACAGAGCATTCTGGCGCGGAGACGGCTGCCGCTCCGAGTGTTCCAGGGCGCTCCCTGAAGCACCTCGTGGTGGATGCACTGGACATCGGAGAGATCACTCCGCTGACGCTGATCTATGAGCGCGTGCGAAAGGTCCGACCGGACTCGACCGCAAGTGCGATCCGCGCCGCCCTGGCGGCCCTGCACAAGAGGGAGACGGTGGAAATCGTCCGCCGGGGCGCCTACCGGCTGCTGGAGATCCCGGAGGCGTACCGCACAAACACCTAGAGATCACAACCTCACACCCAGCAGCAACGTGCACGTGGCGCCGCCAGAGAGTACTTGGCGGTTCTCCTCCAGCGGCGCCGGTGACACGTCAGCTGAGGGCCCACGCATCGAACACCACCCTAGGGCATAGCCCCTGGTCCGCGTCGGGCCCTGATCAGAAATGCCTGTAGTAGGACACGAACTGAGGGCCCGTTATGCCATTTCTGGCGCCATACATCAGAAAATGCCGCTCTTCCGCGCTCCCCATGACCCGTTGCACCCTGCGTGCGGGAGGTGCGTGATGGCACCATCCGATTCCTCGCGATCGCGGATCCTTCCGACCGAGCGCCTCACCCCGCGCCGGCAGCTTGAGGTCATCGACGCCATAGCCGAACTCGGCGGACCCGGCCGGGCTGCCGTCAGGGCCACGACCGTCGGGAAACAGCTCAATATCGCTCCGAGGTCAGTCAGCGGGACGGCCGGCTTCCTCGCGCAGGCCGGGATCTTCCGGGCCGACTCCGGCTCCTTGGCACTGACCGAGCTCGGTTTGACCCTCGCACACTTGCGAAGCACCGATTCGGCACGAGCCCGGCTTCTGCTGCGGGACAGCTGGCAGGGCCAGTGGTTCCAGCGATCTGCCGTACAGCACCTGTCGTCCGGGCCTTTGGAGGAGGCCGAGCTGGCCCGACGACTCAAGGCCGGCGCTCCGGGCCCTGCGGAACGCGGCCTCTATCTCACGGAGTGGCTGGTGTACGCCCTGCTGGTCGACCGTGACGAGCTGGGGCGATGCACGCTCCCCGCCGGAGAGGAGCGTCCCACGGCCTCCGCGCCGAAGAAGCAGGAGTCGTTGGGAGTCCTGGACCCCCTGATGAGTGCCACTCCCGCGCAAATCTCCGCGCTGCCCGATGACCAGTTCATCGCGCTGATGGGCGCCTATCAGACCGTCTTCGCCTCCCTGTCGCCGCGGATTCGACAGCAGACCAACGGCTGACCTAGCCCGCTTCCCGGCGCCGCGTGGCTTCTCGGCCGTGGTGCCCCTTCACCCGCCTGCACTCGTTGAGCCAGGCGGTCAGCGGTCGTGCCACCACGGAGCCGTTGCGTCGACGCGGCGCTTGAGCACGTCTGCGTCCTGCCAGGGCGGCCGCTGCGTCTGCCACCCCCGTTTGCCTCCTTCCTGTTGCCGCGGAGATCATCCATGCCCAAGGTGTCGCATGTATGGAACACCACCATTTCAACCGTTTCGACCCCTTCGTTCACGCATCTTGTCGTTGCGGGCTCAGAGCCGGTTGTGCTGGTGCCACCCCGGCGAAGGGCCCTCACTGTGGGAAGCGACCCCTCTCTCACCTACGCGTTCGACCGTGTCCAGGACGCCTGGCAGACCATGGCCGCCCGCGGCGAGATCACCGAGCAGACCCTCGACAAGTTCGGTCTGCTGCTCAAACGCTGCGAGCGCTACATGCAACTGCGCGGCGCCGTTGTCCTCGGCGATGTGACCGCCGATCTCGCGGAGGATTTCGTCACCGCCCGCGGCCGCAGCCGCCACGGCCGCGTCACCGACTCTGCGGCAGCCACCATGCTGCTGCGCCGCTCAGTCATCCGTACCGCCTACCGCACATTGCGGGAACTCGGTCTGAGTGACGCCGACCCCGCCCGGGACATCGTCCTGCCCGCCCGTGCGATCGGTGGTGTCCGGCCGCTGGCTGAGGACGAGGTCATCGACCTGCGTCACCGCGCCTCGTTCGTCACCCGCCCCAGCCGTCATGGAGCTGCCGCCGCGCTCGCGCTGGCCGGCGGTCACAGCGGGGAGATCGGGCACATCCGCGTACGAGACCTCGACGTCAGCCGTCGCCGCGTGTGGATGCACGGCTCCACCAAGGTGGACGCACGCTGGTGTCCCCTGGACGACTGGGGCCTCAACATCCTCACCAGCCGCGCCAACTTCGTCAGTGCACGGCAACTACGCAAGGAGTCCGCGCCGAACGCTCGCCTGGCCGTGTCCGACCGACACGGTTCCGACGCCTACCTGCAGGCACGTGCCTGTGTCGCTCTGGGCGACCTCCTCAGGCGCATCGGCCTGGGTGACGAGGAGGACGTCAAACCGTCCTCGATCACCGCCTGGGCCGCGGTCGCAGAGTTCGAGCGCACCGGGCGCATCGAGGACGCCGCCCGTCGCCTCGGCCTGCGCTCCCTCGACCGCGCCGCAGCCGTCGTCGGCCTTGCGTGGCGCAGCCCCAGCACTGAGGACGAGCAGGAGGCGGTCGGTGCCTGACGACGTCTTCGGCGACCCCATCCCTCAGGAACTCCGACCCAGCAGGAAGCGCCAGCTCAGCGACTCGGAACAACGCACGCAACCACAGCGGATCGCAGACTGCCTCGACGATCCCCTCATCTATGAGATGGCCGAACTGCTGCCCGCGCCGGCCAGCCGCGGTTGCCCCCGCCAGTACCCAGCCGTCGTCTACGTCCTGCTGGCTGCTCTCATGACCGTCACCGGTTCCAAACGCTCCGCCGTCGGCACCCTGGACACCAGACAGTGGCGCGCCGTCCGCGCTTCCATACGGCGCAACGCCGGACGCACGGCAGCGGCCCTGCTGCCGGTCACCCCGCCGAGCCGTGGCCAGTACCTGTACGCCGAAGAGAAGCTCCTGGCCCCCAGCATCGAACTGCTCCAAGACCTTTTCGAGCAGCGAGCCGTCCAACAGGCCCTGCATCAGGGCCTGTTCCCAGAAGGCGCCACCCGGAACTGGGTGAGGCCCGAACGCCGTCAGCTGCTCGTCGGTGACGCCACTGTCCCCAAAGCACCTTCCAAAGCGGAACACGTCTTCACCGTCGACACCACCACCGGGGAGATGCGCAGGCACCGAGTGGATCCCGCCGCCCGGCTCTACTACGAGAACGGCGAGAAGGAGAAGCGCATGGCAAGGGGCACGAAGTGGTTCTTCGCCTCGGCGCGTGACGACGGCTACTGGCAGCGCGTCATCCTCGCCGTCCGGCATGTCGCCGGCGGGGACTACGAGGACGAGGCAGCCGTCGCCGTGCGTTCCTTCACCCAGCTCAGCAGTTTGCTTCCCGGTTGCATGGGCGTCATCTACGACGGAGCGTTCCGCGGCGTCCACCGCGACACCCTCGCCCGCCTCGGCCTGCTGGTCATCAACAAGCAGCACGGCTCGGTCAAACCCCGTGCCTACGAACTCCTGCGCTTCGGGCGCTGCCGCCACGACCTGTGGTGCGACCAGGGCCGCATCGCCGAGCGCGTCCTCCTCGACGACGGCACCAGCACCCTGATCCCGGTTCCCGTCATCCGCCTCGAACACCGGCAGGGCCGTACGAAGTCACGCTGGTACCACCTGCTGCAGATCCCCTGCCGTCACGGCGCCCACCCGTACCGCGTCCAGGTCGCGATCACCACGACGCCCAATGACCGCATCGGCACGGACCCGGCTACCGGCCGCAGGCTGAAGAGCGACGCCGAACGCGACTTCCACCGCGCCGAACACCTTCAGCAGATACCGGAGGCGACCCTCACCCACCAGCAGCTCTATCCCTACCGCAGCGACTCCGAGTCCGTACACAACCAGTTGGACCAGAGCATGTGGAACAACCGCATGATCTCCTACGGACTCGCACGCCAG
The DNA here is from genome assembly GCF_058382285.1 of Streptomyces sp. LS-MS-L19. Lineage (NCBI taxonomy): Bacteria > Bacillati > Actinomycetota > Actinomycetes > Kitasatosporales > Streptomycetaceae > Streptomyces > Streptomyces sp. LS-MS-L19. The sequence continues at coordinate 4,309,178 of NZ_JBYCLL010000001.1, forward strand.
AAGGTCTTCCTCCTCGGCTTCGCCCTCGCCCAGAACGCCACCAGCCGACGCGTCTTCCTGGAGCGATCACATGCACTGCGGTCGGTGGGTACAGGCAGCGATCCGGCGTAGTACCGCTGCCGGCCTCCGGCGTACCGCTCGGGGCACGACGTCGCTGTCCTGACCGTCCGGCGCTCCGTACCCCAGCGCAGCGTCCCAGCGAGGCCGTCAGTCCATGCGGATGATTCCCCTGCCGAGTGCGGCGGTGACAGCAGCGGTCCGGTCGCCGACGTCGAGCTTGGCGTAGATGTGCAGCAGATGGGTCTTGACCGTGGCCTCGGACAGACGCAGGGCGCGGGCGATCTGCTTGTTGCTCTGCCCACGGGCCACGGCGGACAGGACTTCGAACTCCCTGCCAGACAGGCCGGCGCCGCGGTCGCCGCGCATATGGGCGAGAACCTTGGCGGCCACCGTGGGCGACAGCGCCGCGCCGCCCCGCGCGGCGCTACGGACGGCCTCACACAGCTCGTGTCGTCCGGTGTCCTTGAGCAGGTAGCCGACCGCTCCGGCGTCGACGGCGGCAGCGATGTCGGCGTCCGTGTCGTAGGTGGTCAGGACAAGTACCCGCACCTCGGGGTGGGCGGCACGGATGGCGGCGGTCGCGGTCATGCCGTCCATGCCGGGCATCTGCAGATCCATCAACACCACGTCCGGTGCGAGTGTGGCGGTGAGGTGCAGTGCCTCGGCACCGGTGGCGGCTTCGCCGACGACCGTGAAATCGGGCTGGGTGGAGAGCAGGGCGGCAAGCCCGTCGCGCACCACGGGGTGGTCGTCGGCGAGGAGGACCCGGATCGTGGGACTGGTCGAACTCCTCATGACGCCGGGGCCATCCGCTCGATGCCCGACACGGCTTGCGGTACGGAGGGGGAAGGCTCGACCGGGAGCGGCACCGTGACGGCGACGGTCGTGCCCTCGCCCAGGGTGCTTTCCACCGCGAACGTGCCGTCCAAGGCGGTGACACGTTCCCGCATGGTGATCATGCCGATGCCCGCGTGCCGGGAAGCGGGTGCGAAACCGGTGCCGTCGTCCTGGATGTCGATCGCCAGGAGGTCGCCGAGGTAGGAGAGCGTGACCGACACACTCACCGCGCGGGCGTGCCGGCGGGCGTTGGACAGCGCCTCCTGCACGACACGCAGCAACTCGCCCTCGGTACCGGGAGGCAGGGCGACCGGTCGGCCGGTCACAACGGTGTAGGCCTCGGTGCCGGTCTCCTCCGCAAGCCGGGTAGTGAGCTCACGGACCGCGTCCGCCAGGTGCGTGCGGTCCAGCGGCGCCGGATGAAGAGCGTGCACGAGACGGCGGCTCTCAGCGAGGTTGTCCCGGGCCGTCCGCATGGCCTGCTCCACGCGACGGCCCGCGGGTGAGCCCGGAGGCAGGTCGTCGCGTACGGCGTCCAGGAGCATGGCGATGGAGGCGAACCCCTGAGTCAGCGTGTCGTGGACCTCCCTGGCCAGGCGCTGACGTTCGGCCAGGGTGCCCGCCTGGCGTTCCGCTGCCGCTCGTTCGGCCTGGGTGGCGGTGAGCTCGTCCAGGAGCCGCTGTCGCCTGTGACTTTCCCGGTCGAGAGCGGTGACATAGCAGACGGTGGTGATCGCCACCGCGATGCCGGGCAGACAGGCGGTGAGCGCCCGTATGTCGACGGAGCTGTCCGTGGTGAAGTACTCCCACGACCACGCGGTGCCCAGCAACAGCACCCCGCCGGCCGGCCACCAGGACCGTCGCAGCCAGTACGGACTCAACACCGCCACGATGACCGGGAGGAGCGCGGGGTCCACCGCGGCCATGAGTGACCACACGACCAACGCCCCGACGAGGTAGGGCGGCGGCGGGCGATCGGCCCTGCCGCGCAGCGCGATCCAGTACGCGTACCAGGCGGCGAGTCCCACCGCTGGGCCGACGCGCGGCAGCGCCGCGCCGGTCGTCATGTTCGTCCCGGCCAGCGCGACCAGCACGGACACGGTGAGGACGGTGGTGAAGACGGCGTGCTGCCCCACGGCTGTCCACCGCTTCCGCGCCCACGCCTGTTGCAGTGCCATGCCCCTCAGAGTAGGTGCAGCCGCGTAGCGGGAGGATCAGCCGGCCAGTGGGGGCCGGTCCACCGATCGGTTGACGAGGGGCACGTCGATCGGTCGATGTGCGGAACGGGCCCGGGCGGCGACGATCGGCCCCGCGGCCGACGGCCTGCTGTTCCACCGCACACGTGCGGCTGGAGCGCCTTCACCGGCTGCGGCTCGAAGTCGGCCGTCCGGATCAACAAGTGGCGCCGACAGTGGCCCCATGAGCCGACCATGTTCCCTCGCACAGTCTGGAGTCACCATGTCCTCTGTCTCTGAAACTCTTCCCTCACGTCGGGGTCCGCTCGTGGTCGCAGGAGGTGTGTTCGTCGCCTTCCTGCTGTCCTCACTGGTGAACGCGTTGATCGCCGTACTCGCGCACGCAGTGGGTGCGCCAAACGACTTCGCTCCGTTGAAGCTCTCGTCGTACGCCTCCCTGACCGCGCTGGGTGTGCTGGCAGGAGCCGCCGGGTGGGCCCTCGTCCGCAGGTTCTCCCGCGATTCCGAACGGCTGCTCCGCCGACTCGTCCCGTCGGTCGTCGTGGTGTCCTTCGTTCCGGACTTCACCCAGTTCGGCAAGGGCGAGGTGACCGGCGTGGTGGCGCTGCTCCTGATGCACGTCGCCGTCGCGGTGATCGCGGTGTCGGCGTACCGCAGGGTCATGCCACTGAGCTCGGTGCGGTAGCAGGGCGACTCACCTTCCCGACGTGACCTGCGTGAGAGGCTACCCAGGCACGGTGGCCCGGGAGGAGGAGCATGGACGTCCGGCAGCTGGAGTATTTTCTGGCGGTTGTCGACCGCGGGGGGTTCAGCCGGGCCGCTTCGGCGCTCTACGTGTCACAACCGTCGTTGTCACAGGCCGTACGTGCGCTGGAGCGGGATCTCGGGACGGAGCTGTTCCATCGGATCGGGCGCCGGGCGGTGCTGACGGAGGCGGGCCGGGCGTTGATCGAACCGGCCCGTGCGGCGGTGCGGAGCCTGGAGGTCGCCCAGGCGAGCGTGGCGTCCGTGCATGAACTGCGCGAGGGGCGCCTGGATGTGGCGTCGATGCCGTCTCAGGCGGTCGAGCCTCTCACGACGTTGATCCGTTCCTTCGCAGAGCGGTATCCGGGCGTCACGGTGGCGGTCAAGGCCGTCTTCACCGCTCGCGATGTCGTCGACGCGGTGCGCACAGGGGCTGCGGAACTGGGCCTGCTGGCGTCCGCCGGCAGTGTTCCCGACACGGAAGTCCGCGCACATGTGCTGGGCGAGCAGCGGTTCGTGCTGGTGACACCGCCCGACGGGCCCTTTGCCGGTCGGCAAGCTGTCGGTTGCGAGGAGCTGGCCGGTCAGCGGTTGATCGTCGGGCAGGCCGGGACGGGCATGCGGGCGTACGTCGACTCCCTGAGGGAACGAGGCGTCGACTTCACGGTGGCGGTCGAGACGGAGCACCGTGTGGCGTTGCTGCCTCTGGTGCTGGCCGGGGTCGGGCTCGCGGTGGTGACGGAGTCCTGGCGGGAGATCGCCCGGCAGACCGGGGCCGACGTGCTGGACATCGAACCCGCGACCGCGCTGCAGGTCGCGCTGATCAGCCGCCGGGGTGTTCTCTCGCCGGCCGCCGCCGCGTTCTGGGCGATGGCCGGCGCCGGCGAGACGGTCCCATAGGTGCGGCCTCATAGGCTTTGCTTATAAGGCAGATCCGGATTGCGTCTTGGACGTGTCCCCGGGCGCGTTGCTGGAATCGACGGTATGACGAACCACCGCATCGCCCTCATCCCCGGTGACGGCATCGGCGCCGAGGTGCTGCCGCCCGCGCAGCAGGTGCTCGACGTCCTCGGCCGCCGGCACGGCTTCAGCCTCTCCTACACCTCCTACGACGACTGGTCCTGCGAGCGGTATCTGCGCGAGGGCGCCATGATGCCCGCCGACGGGCTCGACCAACTGCGCGACAAGGACGCCATCCTGCTGGGGGCTGTCGGCTACCCGGGCGTGCCCGACCATGTCTCGCTGTGGGGCCTGTTGATCCCGATCCGGCGCAGCTTCCGGCAGTACGTCAACCTGCGGCCCATCCGCGTCTTCGAGGGCATAGACAGCCCCGTGCGGGGCGCACGGCCCGGCGAGGTCGACTTCGTCGTCGTCCGCGAGAACGTGGAGGGCGAGTACAGCGAGGTCGGCGGGCGGCTCAACCGGGGCTTCCCGGACGAGATGGCCGTACAGGAAGCCGTGTTCACCCGGGCCGGCGTCACCCGCGTGCTGGACTACGCCTTCACACTCGCCGGACAGCGGGGCGGCAGGCTGACGTCCGCGACGAAGTCCAACGGCATCGTGCACACCATGCCGTTCTGGGACGAGCTCGTCGCCGAACGGGCCGCCTCCTTCCCCCAGGTCGACTGGGACCAGGAGCACATCGACGCGCTCGCGGCGAAGTTCGTGCTGCATCCCGAACGGTTCGACGTCGTGGTCGCCTCCAACCTCTTCGGCGACATCCTCAGCGACCTCGCCGCCGCGGTGGCCGGATCCATAGGCATCGCCCCGGCCGCCAACCTCAACCCCGAGCGGGAGTTCCCCTCGATGTTCGAGCCGGTGCACGGCTCGGCCCCCGACATCGCCGGGCAGGGCATTGCCAACCCGCTCGGCGCGATCTGGTCGGCGGCCATGATGCTCGACCACCTCGGCCACCCGGCGGCGGCCAAGGACATCACCGACGCGATCGCCGCGGTCCTGGCCAAGACCGACGTACGCACCCGCGACCTGGGCGGCACCGCCACCACGGCCGAGTTCACCGACAAGCTCCTCGAACTCCTCTGAGCCGCCGGCCCCACCGATGACGCAGGGGCGGCACGGACGACACCGCCCCACTCCGGCACAGGCCGCCTCCGGCCTGCCCCACTTCTCCCGAGCCGCGCTCCCCACCGGTTCTCCCCTGCGTCGAGAACCGACCCGCGACCCGGTTGCGCCCCGTTCCTCAACGAGGAGAAACGCCATGGCAGCATCCGCAGTCCCCGCACCGCCCCGGCCGGAGACGGCCAGGAAACCCTGGTACCGGCAGCTCTACTTCTGGGTCCTGACCGCCATCGTCACGGGCATCCTCACCGGCTGGCTGTGGCCCTCCGTCGGCACCGCACTGGAACCCGTCGGCACCACCTTCGTCGCCGCGATCAAGATGCTGATCACGCCGATCGTCTTCCTGACCATCGTGGCCGGCATCGGCAGCGTCGACAGCCTCGGCAGGGTAGGCCGGGTCGGCCTGAAGTCCCTGCTCTACTTCCAGGCCGGCACCCTCGTCGCCCTGCTCGTCGGCCTCGTCGCCGTCAACGTGTTCCAGCCGGGCGCCGGTGTCCACGCCCACCCCGGAGACCTCCATCTGGAAGGAGACGCCGGTCAGTACGTCAAGGACGGCGAGGACCAGTCCTGGTGGCACTTCCTGACCGACCTCGTGCCCACCAGCGCGGTCGGCGCCTTCGCCGAGGGCAAGATCCTCCAGGTCATCTTCTTCTCGGTCCTCTTCGGCATCGCCCTCAAGGCCGTCGGCCCGGTCGGCGAACCTCTCGTGGACGGCATCCGGCGCCTCAGCGCCGTCGTCTTCAAGATCCTGCACTACGTCATGCTGGCCGCACCCGTGGGCGCGTTCGGCGCCATGGCCTTCACCATCGGCAAGTACGGCATCTCGACCCTGACCAGTCTCGGCCGGCTCATCGGGCTCTTCTACGGCACCTCGGCGTTCTTCGTGATCGTGATCCTCGGCGCGGTCACCGCCGCGCTCAGGATCAGCATCTTCCGGCTGCTGCGCTATCTCCGCGAGGAATTCGTTCTCGTCCTGGGCACCTCGTCCTCCGAGAGCGCCCTGCCCCGGCTGATGGAGAAACTCGAAGGGCTCGGCATCCGCCGGGACGTCGTCGGCCTGACCGTCCCCACGGGCTACTCCTTCAACCTCGACGGCAGCTCCATCTACCTCTCCCTGGCCGCCGTCTACATCGCCCAGGCCACCGACACACCGCTGAGCATCGGACAGCAACTCGGCCTGCTCGCCGTCATGATCCTCACCTCGAAGGGGTCGGGCGGTATCACCGGCGCCGGATTCATCGCCCTGGCCGCCACCCTCTCCACCGTCGGTACCGTCCCCGCAGCCGGCATCATGCTCATCTTCGGCATCGACAAGTTCATGTCCGAGTGCCGCGCCCTGACCAACCTGGCCGGCAACGCGGTCGCCACCCTCGTCGTCGCCCGCTGGGAGAACGTCCTCGACGTCGCGAAGGTCAACAGGGTCCTGCACACCGGAAAGCCACAGCCGCAGCCCGAGCAGGCAGCCGCCCTCCCGGCACAACTGCCGACGAAGGCCTGACCGGCAACCCCCACGTCCCGGGCCTTCGTCGCGCCGGCCCGGGCGAGGCGTACTCCGGACGTACGCCCCCTGCGGTGCCCGGCCGTCAACGGTCGGGCACCGCAGTCATCGTGCCGTGACCGCGTCTCGCCCTTCAGCCCTCGTCGGCTCGGGTGCCGGCGTCGGCGCGTGTGACGAGGTCGGTGATGCGGGCCCACATCTGCGGCGGGTTGGAGTACATGGGGAAGTGGCCGCAGTGCTCGATCTCGGCGAGTTCGACACCGCCCTCGGCCAGGGCGGGGAGGTAGGACAGGGTGTTGTTCTGCTGCCCGTACATGAACATCTTCGGCGCGGGGAGCGCGAGGAACCGGTCGAGCAGCTTGCCGTGGTCGGAAAGGTCGACCATGGACTCGAAGATGCCCCTGACCACGCCTGCGCTGACTTTGTGGGGAAGGCTCGACGCGTAGAGCGCGCCGCCGTAGAAGCGCGACCCCGCGACCCGTTCGGCGAACCGGGCCAGGAACTCGTCGGGATCGTCGTGGGAGTGGGTGACGATCTGCCGGCTCAGGAAGCAGTCCTCGGGGGCGACGTTGCCTTCGATGTTGGTGAAGCTCGCGATCCTGCCGGGGTCGCCGTCGGCGAGCAGGAGCGCGGTCAGGCCGCCCATCGAATGCCCGACGATGTGGAACCTTTCGATCCGCCGGGCTTGGAGGACCTGCTCGGCGACGGAGACGAGGAAGGGAAGGGAGACCGCGTCGAGGTCCGAGCAGGTACTGACGCCGCAGCCGGGCGCGTCGTAGGCCAGGACAGGGCGGTCGGCGAGCTGTTCCTGTTGGACGACGTCCGCGTAGTCCTCCTTCGTCGAGCCGAAGCCGTGGAGGAACACCAGGGGTGTTCCGGTGCCGTCACGGTGGAGGCCGGACACCTCGACGCGGGTCGTGCCGGTGGTGAGGGGGAGAGTGAAGCGGTCCAGTTTCCTGATCGGGCTCATCGGGCCTCCTCCAGCTGGGTTGCGGCCGTCTCATGCCTCGCGGGCCCGAGAGCGGTCTGCAGTCGCTCGATCGCGGTGATCAGAGTGCGGTCGTCGACGGCGAAGCACACACGGATGCGTCCGGGTGCGTTGAACGCCTCGCCGGGGACGACGGCGAGATGGGCGGTGTCGAGGAGCCAGGCGGCGAGGTCGGCGCTGCTGATCCAGCCGCGGTCCCGCAGCAGGGCGCTGACGTCGGGGAAGGCGAACATGCCACCGTCCGGCAGCGGGCAGTCGATGCCGTCGATCCCGTTCAGCGCGTCCACCAGCAGGGCGCGCCGGCGCCGGTAGGCGCGGGCGGCCGCCACGGGGGTGCCGGGGTCGTTCAGGGCGGCGAGAGCGGCCCATTGATTGACCGTCGGGACGTGCGTGACGGTGCGGGACACGTGCAGCCGCGCCGAGGCGACGATCTCCGGGGGTGCCGCGAGCCACCCGACGCGCCAGCCGGTCATCGCGTGCTCCTTGGACACGCCGCCCACCACGACAGTACGGCCACGCAACTGCGGAGCCACCCGCAGGAACGACTGGTAGGTCCCCGTGTAGTCGAACGCCCGGTAGATGTCGTCACTGATGACCCAGATGCCGTGCCGCTGCGCCCAGGCGGCGATCTGCCGCAGCCGCTCCTCAGGATGCACCGCGCCGGTGGGGTTGCCAGGGCTGGAGAGAATCAGCGCTCGCGTGCGCGGGGTGCGGCAGTTGTCGAGTGTGTCGGCCGAGAGCCGGAAGTCCTCGTCGGTCGCGACCGGGACGGCCACTCCACCTGCGGCGGTGACGACTTCGGCGTGGCCGGGCCAGCCTGGCGCGGCGACCAGGACCTCGTCGCCGGTGTCGATCAAGGCCTGGAGAGCGAGAAACAGGGCGTGCTTGGCGCCAAGGGCGATCTGGACGTCGTCCGCGCTCCAGGACAGCCCGGTGTCACCGGTGACGGCGGTGGCGACGAGCGCGCGCAACGCGGGGTCGCCCTGAGCCGTTCCGTAGTGGTGGGTGGCCGAGTCGCGGACGGCAGCGACTGCGGCCTCCACGACCACCATGCTGCTGGCCGCCCGGGGTTCACCGGCGGCGAGCGTGATGACGTCCGCGCCCTGAGCCCGTAGCGCTTCGGCCTTGGCGGCGACGGCGAAGATCGGGTTGTCCGTCGTCTGTGTCGTCATCCGTGTCGTCACCGCCCGGCAGCTTCGAAGTTGTCGTACAGGTCGAGAGTGCTACGGCCTTCCCGCAGCTGCTTCATCAGCTCGTTCTCGTGGGCCACGCGCGCGTCGGCGCGATCCAGGATCCGCTCGGCGTCGGGGCCGGGAAGCGCCACCACCCCGTCGACGTCCCCGACCACGAGGTCGCCGGTGTGGACCGTGACGCCGCCGACCTTCACAGGGTGTCCGAAGACGCCGCGGAAGTCCTTGCGGGTGCCCAGGATCGCGTTGTTGCACGAGAAGACCGGAAAGCCGAGGCTCTTGATCTCGTCGGCGTCGCGGACGCCTCCGTCGATGAGCAGGCCCGCGATCTCCCGGTGCTGGGCGGCCACCGTGAGGATCTCGCCCCAGTGGCCGAAGCGGGCGCCGCCGACGTCGGCGACCAGGACAGACCCGGGCGGGGCCTGAAGGATTGCGTGATGCAGGGCGAGGTTGTCGCCACCGGCGCCCTGCACGGTGAACGCCGGGCCGCACAGCCGGGCACCAGTCCACAGCGACCGGATCTCCGGCGACAGCGCAACGGGGAGCCCGGACGCCTCGGACAGGGTCGCGCTGGAGTGGCCGCGGGCGAGGTCGGTCGTGCTCACGAGGCGTCCTTCCGGGTCTGGAGTGAGTGGTAGCCGTGCAGGGCGCGCGCCTCGGCGAGGGTGGCGCCGCCGCGGACCGCCTCGACGATGGCGTCCTCGACGCGGTCGATACGGCGGGCGATGGCCGCGACCTCGTCCCAGCGGGCGGCGGGGACGACCACAGCGCCGTCGTCGTCTGCCACGAGGATGTCGCCGGGGTGGATGAGGACGCCGTCGACAGTGACGGCCGTCTGCACTGCGGCCACCCGGACGCGGTCCTTGCCGGTGCGCATGAACCGGGCAACCGACCAGATGGGGTAGCCGACGGTGGTCGCGACGGCGACATCACGGCAGGTGCCGTGGATGACCGTGCCCGCGATGCCGCGCGCGTGGGCGGTCTGGCTCATGATGCCGCCCCAGACCGTGCAGTCGGTGCGGCCCGCGTTGTCGATCAGGACCACCGCGCCGGCCGGGATGTCGTCGAGGAAGTCGCCCACGGTGCCGCCGGCCTCGTCGACCGGTTCGTAGCGGACGGTGAAGACCCGTCCGACGGCGCGTTGTCCCGGGCGCAGCGTGCCGATGCCGTGGAGCGATCCGGGAAGCCCGAGCGAGTCGAGGGCGTCGGACACCGAGGCGGTGGACAGGTCGGTGGCGAGGTTCGAGGTGGCGGTGGTGTCGCTCATCGGGCCGGCTCCTTCTCTCCTGCGAGGCGGGCGTCATGCATGGCCTGGGAGAGGGGCGTGCCCGCGCGCACCTCGTCCGCGATGGCTTGCTCCCGGGCGACGATCGCGGTGGCGATCCGCGCCACTTCCTCGGCCCGGTCCCGCGGGACGACGACGAGACCGGTCTCGTCGGCGACGACGACGTCGCCCTGCTCGACCGTGAGTCCGGCGACGTGGACCGGCTTGCCGGTGGCGCGCTGCTGCAGCCTGCCCCGCGCCGTGGCTGGGATCGAGCCCCGCGAGAACACCGGGAAGCCCAGCTCGCGGGCCTCGGCGACGTCGCGGCACACGCCGTCGGCGACGACGCCGCGCACCCCTCGCCGGGATGCGCCCAGGCTCAGGATGCCGCCCCAGCACGAGACGTCGGTACGGCCCTGGTTGTCGACGACGATCACGGTGCGGTCGTCGGAGTTCTCGATGGCCTTGGTGGCGATGTGGGGTCCGGCAGGGCCTTCGGTACGCGGTTCGAGCTCCACGGTGACGGCGTATCCCACCACGGCGGCGGGGCCCCACAGCGGGCGGATGCCGCCGACTCCGGAAGGAAGCCCGAGCTGGTCGAGCGCGTCGCTCACCGCGGCGGAGTCGAGCCCCGCGAAGCGGTCCAGGAGAGATGAGTTGCTCATGGCTTCCACTGCAACAGCCTCCGGATATATTCGGAAGGTCTGATTTCCTCTCTCAGTAAGAGGCTGAGCGAATCATGGTTGAGATCCGGCAGGCCCGGTACTTCGTCGCGGTCGCCGAGGAACTGCACTTCGGCCGCGCGGCGCAGAGGCTGCTGATGTCCCAGCCACCGCTGTCCCAGGCGATCAAGCAACTCGAACAGCAACTCGGCTGCGAACTCCTGCACCGCTCCCAGCGATCGGTCGCTCTCAGTCCCGCCGGAGCGGTGTTCCTGGATCACTGCCGCGCCCTGATCCGGCATGCCGAGGAAGCCGAACTCGCTGCCCGGCAGGCCGCCACCGGGCGCGGCGGACGACTGAACCTGGGTGCCGTTGCCACGGCCTTCTCCTGGCCCCTGCCACTCGTGCTGGAGCGCTTCCACGAGGCGCTGCCGGATGTGGAGATCCGCACCCAGGAAATCGACACCCACGAGGCCGCGGCGGGCCTCCTCGACCGCTCCCTCGACTGGGCCATCGTGCGCCAGACCGCCCCGGTGCGCGGCACCACGGCGACTTCACTCTTCGCCGACCAGTTCGTCGCCGCCCTGCCCCTCAGCCACCCCGCTGCCGATGCCACCGGTCCGCTGGATCTCGCCGACCTCGCGGGCAGCCCATGGGTGTGGCTTCACCGCCACATCTCCCCCGACTACCACGACGCCATGGCAGCCACGTGCCGAACGGCCGGCTTCAGCCCGCGCCCGGCCCACTGGGCACGATCGGTCACCTCACAGATCACCATGGTCGAATGCGGACTCGGCGTCACCGTCGTACCCGCCTCGGCGTCCGCATCACGCCCCGCCGTCCGGTTCAGACCGCTCCGTCACGCGACGGCGACCATCGAACTCACCGCCATGACACGATCCGACCCCGGTGCTCTGGCCGAACGTCTCACAGCCATCGCGGCGCGGCTGACGACGGCGCAGGCACCACCGCCACTCGGCTGACGCCGGACGGCGGGCGCGTGGGTCAAGTGTGTGAATGCGGAAGGACTCCGGTGGCCGACGTACCCCAGCCGGCCACCGGAGAACGGACTCAGCCGCTCTCCACCACAGGAGGCGCCGCGGGTATGACGGACACATCCGCCGACGCTGCCTCGGCGGGCTCAACGCGCAGCATGGCCGTAGCCACGATCGCGACGACGAGGACCACGAAGACGTAGGCGGCGACCACGTAGATCGTGCCGGTGGCGCCGACCAGCGCCGCGGCGACCAGCGGTGACGCGGCCCCACCGAGAATCGAGCCGACCCCGTAGGCCGTCGAGACCCCGCTGAGCCGATAACTCGTGGGGAAGAGGCTGGTGAGCAGCGTCGCCTGACCGCCGAGCTGGATCCCCGCGACGGAGATGAGGCAGTAGGCCAGGGCGACGAGCGGTACCGATCCGGTGTTCAGCAACAAGAAGAAGGGACCGGTCACGACAGCCGTCGCGCACGTACCGATGAGGCAGACGCGTTTCGGGCCGATGCGGTCGGACCACCTTGCTCCGACCTGGATCGTGACCAGGTTCAGCAGTGACGTGCACGCTACGACCGGCAGGATCTTCGCGGACGGAATGTGCAGCGCGTCACGCGTGTAACCGACCAGATAGACGTAGAGCAGGTATCCGACCGTGGGTCCCGCGATCGACAGCAGGGACGCGAGGACCAGCCGGCCCGGAGCCTCGCGAAGCATGTCCGCCAGCGGACGTCGGCTGACCCGGCGCTGCGAGAGGGCGCCGACGAACTCCGGAGTCTCTTCCAGACTGCGCCGCATCACGAACCCGACCACGATCAGCAGACCGCCGACCAGGAACGGGATCCGCCAGCCCCACGCCGCGAAGGCCGCATCGCCGAGCAGCACCGTGGTCAGCAGAAACGCCACGGTCGAGAGGAAGATGCCCGCCGGATTGCCCAGCTGAGGCATGGAGCCGAACAGGCCCCGCCGTCCCTTTGGGGCATGCTCCGCCGACATCAGCACGGCGCTGCCCCACTCGGCTCCGAGGCCGAGTCCCTGGATCAGCCGCAGGATGACCAGCAGGATCGGGGCCGCGACGCCGATGACCTGGTAGGTGGGGAGCAGGCCGATCCCCACCGTGCCGATCCCCATCAGAACGAGCGAGACGATCAGCACGTTCTTGCGGCCATGTCGATCGCCGAAGTGACCCGCGAGGATCCCGCCGAGCGGCCGCGCGAAGAATCCGATGCTGAACGTCCCCAGCGCCGCGAGGGTGCCGGCCAGCGGTGAGGCCGCGGGGAAGAACCGGGGCCCGAAGACCAGGGCAGCAGCCAGTCCGTAGACGTTGAAGTCGTACCACTCGATGGTCGTACCGATGACACTTGCGCGCGCCGATCTCCGAGCCTGGTCAGGGGCCGCGGGTCGGGTTCTGAGGTCGGCGCCATTGCCGATGGATTTCACTCGACGTCCTTCCAAGGTGAGGGAAGGCCGGCCACAGCTCCTGTGGGACGCCCGGATCGAGCCGGGGCGCACGCACACATACGGCGACCGACACTGCAGTCAGGCCGCCCGTGGCGGCTACCGGAGTTGGAACGAGCGAGAAGGCGGAACGCAGCGTGGCAGTCTGTTGGCTCGGAGTCAAGAGATCCGTCCGGGTGCGCCAGGGGGCCGACGGTGTCGCTGTAACGTCACCCGGTCCGCCCGCTCGGCAAGCTGTCAGGCGACGACCACATCGCCAGAGCCCGCCGAATGTCCGGGGGTCCAGCGCCGTCGGGCTCGCCCAGCGAACGAGCCGGTAGGTGACGCTGCTGGCGTGCCGGTGGATGACCTTCGCCGTCGCGGCGATCGTGATGTACGCAGCCGCAAAGGCCTTCACCGCGTCGACCGGGTGCGAGTGCTCGCCACCTCGACGGCGTTGCGCAGCAAGGGCCGCAGACGTTGGACCTGTTCGGCTACGCCGCCGTGAGCGGACAGAGTGCGCGCTCCTAACCGAGTGCGTCGGTGGGGTGCGGACGGCAATTGCGGTCCTCTCGCCAGGCACGGCCCCCTGGTTCACGACCTCACCGCAGGCCACCAAGTGGGGTGCGGCTACGAGGACGTCAAGCCGCGCTCCGTCGAGCATTTCCGCTGCCGTCGCGCCGAACTCCTTGCCCGGCTCCCCTCGGCCGGCGGGTGCGGAGGCCGGGTCGGTCGACGTGGCCGGATGGCCGTCGCCGACTGCGGCCGTAGTGAGCCGGGTCGCCGGCTCTTGGTAGCCTCTTCCTGGCCCAGCCCACTCCGGGCGGGCCGGAGATACGACTTCGGTGAGGCCACCAGTCCGGCGACGGACGTCATGGTCGGCGGTCGCCCATAGGTGGCCGTGGGTGACCTGGCCCGGGAGGGTGGGCGAGTGCCGAGGAATCGCCAGGGAATCCCCCGCGAAGAACGTGTCGTGGCGATTGTCGATGTGGCGGCGGAACTGTTCGCCGACCGCGGCTTCGACGACGTGGCGATGACGGAGATCGCGAGCCGATCCGGCATCCGCAGTGGCGCCGTCTACTGGTACTTCGAGTCCAAGGACCACGTCCTTGCCGCCGTGCTTCGTCGGCTGGCCGAGCGCACTGCCGCCGCGCATGCCGAGCCGGTGGCCCTGCCGCCTGGTGAACGCCTGCTCCACTACTTGCGTGAGCTGCGCCCACTCCGGATGATCCACGCTTCGGCCCACGCTCGGCTGAGCTCGTCCGCGGTCGTCGCGGAGGCGCACGACCTGCTCCTGGATCAGCTGCGCACGCTGATCGGGGAAGCGCTCGACGGCATTCCGCTGGGCGAGCGCGAGGTGATCGGCGATCTGGTCATCGCGGCCTTCGAAGGTGCCAACCAGCCCGGCTACCACGGCACGTCCGCCACCGACCTCGTGGCCGCCGTCCTCGAACTGGCGAACCGGCCGGTCAACGAACATACGAAGTGACTGTCGTCGCCGTCGAGTCGACGACCCCGGGGCTGTCGGCGGACGTTGCTGATCCGATCCTGACGGAACGCGCGGAGTTGCCGTAGAGGCATCGTGCCGCGGTAGGCGGCGTGCCCGCCGCGCACCACACCGGTTCGCGCCATCGCACGCGCACAGCCTCCCTCGCCGAACCAGAGTCCCGGCTGGGCGACGGAGGCGACTCCGTCCGCCCCCGCTGGGCCCTTGACCGACCTCGAGCAGCCAAGAGCGCTCCGACTGGGCGGTACCCGGCGGGTCGGCAGTGGTGCAGCCGCGCTCACACGGACCTGCAGGGAGCTTCGCTGCTCAGCGCCTTCGACGTGGCCGGGTCCGGCAAGCCGGCCGACGGCTACGGGCTGGGCGTGGTCATGGCCGCGGCGGCGGTGTGTTGTCTGATCGTCGTCGTCGTTGTTTTCGTCGCCCTCAGAAAGGCCAAGGGGCGCCGGGCATACGCGCCGCAACCAGCGGCCGAGGTGACCGACGCGGTCTGACCACCGCTTGTAGCGCCAGGGCGGGTGGACTCATCTCTCCTGGTCGCGCAGCGCCTTCATGCCGGTGGCCACCTGCTCGAGCCGCTGCGCTCCCAGCGGCTCGAGCACGTACCGCCGGAGGCTTTCGAGGTGTACCCGCAGCGCGCGTTCCAGAACGCTCGCGCCCTGCGGCGTGAGGCCGGCCAGCGTCACTCGGCGGTCGGTGGGACTCGGCCGTCGCTCGATCAGCCCGCTCGCGACCAGCCGGTCGGTCATCTTCGTGAACCCGCCACTGGAGAAGGCGACCGCCTTGGCGAGGTGGGTGAGCGGGAGTTCACGGCCAGGTGTCCGCGACAGCCGCAGCAGAACCTCGAACCACGGTCCGGGTAGATCTGCGACTTCGCGCAGGTCCGCGTCGACGCGGCTGTGGACGTGACTGAAGCCCTCCAGGATGAGCCCCCACCAGCTCACCAGCGTCTCGTCGTCGACGGACACGGGCCGTCCACGCCCGCCCGGGGGTCGACCTGACGTGCTCATACCTCGTCCCTCCCTCACCTGCATTGCAGTCCGGCTCCGCGCGTGCCGTAGCACCGCCTGCCCTGCCGCATCTTACCTTGCGCGCCAGAGTCTTGCGGGCAAGGCTTTCCATGTATATCTTTCTAGCAAGACATTTTCTGGAGAGAGAGAAGCCATGAGGGCACTTACAAAAACGTTGGCCGGCGGCGTCGCGCTCGCCGCCGTCCTGCTCACCGGCCAGTCAGCCATGGCGGCGCCCAAGACGGACGCCTCGCGGCCCGCCTACAGCCAGTCGCTTGCCTCCAAGCAGTCGCTTGCCGCCCGCAAGGCGCTGGTCGTGTCCTTCACGAATCGTCTGTACAACCGGCACGACCTGTCGGCCATCGACGACTACCTCGGCTCGAACTTCGTCCAGCACGATCCCCGCATCGCCGACGGGTCGGCAGGACTGCGCGACTACGTGACAGCGCAGAACAAGGCCCACCCCGACGCGCGCATCTCGATCAAGCGCGTCATCGGGGAGGGCAACCTCATCGCCGTCCACAGCAACCTGATACTCGAACCGGGCACGCGAGGCTACTCGGTCCTCGACCTGTACCGCCTGGACGGCGGCAAGATCGTCGAACACTGGGACACGACCCAGGAAGTGCCGGCGACCACGGTCAGCGGTAACGACATGTTCTCCACGCTCAGCCAACCGCAGGTGAGCCGACCGGCCCCGTACGCGCCCACCGCGCTCAACAAGCGGCTCGTCACAGATATGTACAAGCAGGTGTTCGTGGACAAGGACGTCACCGCGTTCGACCGCTCCATCGTCGACCCCTACTACCAGCACAACCCCGGCTTCGCCAACGGCATCAAGGCAGCCAAGGACGGGATCGCCGGGATGTTCGCGGCGTTCCCCGACTTCCACACCGACATCTTCCGGGTCATCGCCGAAGGCGACCTGGTCGTGATCCAGTCCCGCGGCACGGTCATGCCGGGCGTGGCCTCCGGTGTCTTCGACATCTACCGGGTGCAGCACGGCAAGGTGGTGGAGCACTGGGACATCGTCCAGAACGTGCCCTCCACCTCCGCCAACGACAACTCCATGTTCTGACCCGTTCCGGCCGGGCGGGGTGCGCTCCAGGGCGTTGAACTCCGCCGGGTCGAGGACATAGCGGCCGATCACCGCGTGGTC
The DNA here is from genome assembly GCF_058382285.1 of Streptomyces sp. LS-MS-L19. NCBI lineage: Bacteria > Bacillati > Actinomycetota > Actinomycetes > Kitasatosporales > Streptomycetaceae > Streptomyces > Streptomyces sp. LS-MS-L19. Next base: position 4,325,796 of record NZ_JBYCLL010000001.1, read on the forward strand.
GCTCGGCGCGTCCTGCCGCGACGGCTTCCCCACCAGGCCGGTGACCCGAACGACGTCGTCGTCCCGTGGTCTCCACGGCCGCAAACGGACCATGGTCATCCCGTATTCCCTCCAAGACCGGCCTGTGCTCGCTGCGGGGCACCGCCGCGCTTCTAGCCGCCGAGAACAACGGGCACAGGGCCTGAGAGCCACGGAGCCAAGATCGATCCCTCCGGTCGGAGCAATACGAACCACGTCCTTGCATCGGCGCAGGTTCGACGCCGCCCTCGTCCCGCCCAGCGGAGCCGTGGCCGGGTCTCGCCCCGCCTCACGCCAGCCCATTGACCTGCGTATTCGAGATGGCAGCCCGACACTGGAGAAAGCACGTCGGGGGGAGCACGCTGAGTGGAAGGCGATGTGGATGCCGATGCCCCGTCCGATGGACGGGCGCGTTGGGGCGAGAGGTGCCGCGATGGAGAAGGACGTTCCCGTACCGGTCGGCGCCGATGACGCAGGGACTGCCCCGAGGCAGGCTGCATCGGTCGCAGTGGATGCGCAGGGTCTGGTGAGCGCCTGGAGCGCAGGGGCGCGCGAGCTGCTCGGCCATGAGCCGGTGGAGGTGGTCGGCAAGGAGGCCGAGCGGCTGCTCGCGGAGCCCCTTCCGGCTGCCGTGCGGCGCTGTTGCGCGCGGCGTGAGGTGTGGCAGGGCCGGATCGCCGTACGGCATCGCGACGGCCGCCGTCTGGAGGTGTGGCTCCGGACCGAGCCGCTGTGGGATCTGGGCGGGGACGTGCGCTGGTTCCTTGTGGCTACGGTGCCCGCGACGTCCGAAGGCACGGCCGAGAGCGCCGTCGGGGTACCGGACACGCCCGTTCTCGAACAATGGGCACTGGAGCAGATCTCGTTTCCCCTGGCGCTCTGCGACCGCCGGGGACTGTGCTTCGCGGTCAACGCGGCCATGGCAGGAGCGGTGGGGAGACCCCAGGACGAACTGCTCGGTGCACGCATCGGCCGCCTCCGAACGGGCCGACCGACGAACGGTCTGGAGGACATCGGGCAGACCATCGAGCAGGTGTGGCGGACTGGCGAGGCCGTACAGCGGGAAGGGTGTCTGCGCACACCCGAGCAGGCGGGCACCGACGCCTGGCTGATCACGTTCTCCCCGGTCCGGGACCGCGCCGGACGGGTGCGCGCCGTGTCTCTCGCGGCGGCCGACGTGACGGAGCGGTCCCACGCGCGTCGGCGGCTGCGCGTGCTCAATGAGGCCGGCGTGCGGATCGGCACCACGCTCGACCTGGCCCGTACCGCGGACGAGCTCGCCCAAGTCGGCACGGACCACTTCGCCGACTTCGTGGTCGTCGACCTGCTCGACCGTGTCCTCGGCGGTGCGGATGCCGGGAGCGTCCCGGTCGGGGAAGGCCTGGTCTTCCGCCGTGTCGCCCAGCGCTCCGTACTGCCGGGGTGCCCCGAGGCGGTGGTCCGGATCGGAGCGAGACACACCTACCACGCGGAGTCACCGCCCGGTCGCGCGCTGGCCGCCGGCGGCGCCATCCGCACCGGCGTGGATGATGCCACCCTCAAGGAGTGGGCCAAGGGCTTCCCGGAGCGCGCCCGCAGAGGCCGGCTCCACGGCGTACACTCCGCGATGGCTGTGCCCCTGCGTGCCCGCGGAGTCACGCTGGGACTGGCGATATTTCATCGCCACCGCACCCCCGAACCCTTCGACGAGGAAGACCTACGGCTGGCTGACGAACTCGCCGCCCGGGCGGCGGTGTACGTCGACAACGCCCGCCGCTACACCCGCGAACGCGAGATCGCACTCACCCTGCAAGGGAGTCTCCTGCCGGATCGAGCTCCCCGGCAGGCCGGTGTGGAGGTGGCCACGCGCTATCTGCCCGCCGATCCGGGCGCAGGCATCGGCGGTGACTGGTTCGACGTCATTCCGCTGTCCGGGGCGAGAGTCGCGCTCGTGGTGGGGGACGTCGTCGGCCGGGGCATCCAGGCATCCGCCACCATGGGCAGGCTGTGCACAGCCGTCCGGACCCTGGCCGATGTGGACCTGACGCCCGACGAGTTGCTCACCCAGCTCGACGACCTCGTGCTGCGACTCGATCGTGAGGGGACCGTGAGCGGGACACACCAGGCAGTGGACCGCGCGGCGAACGAGGTGGGGGCCACGTGCCTGTACGCCGTGTATGACCCCGTCTCCCGTCACTGCTCCATGGCTCGGGCCGGCCATCCCGAACCGGCTCTCGTCAGCCCGGACGGGACGGTGGAGTTCCTGCGTCTCCCGGCCGGGCCTCCGCTGGGCGTGGGTGGCCTGCCCTTCGAGGTCGCGGACTTCGAACTGCCGGAAGGAAGTGTTCTCGCGCTCTACACCGACGGCCTCGTCGAGAGCGCCGACCGGGACGCGGATCAGCGACGCCGCCCTCCTGCTGGCCCGAACCCACGCGCTGCGTGCCGAACACGTTGCCACGTGGGAGCTGCCTGCGGACCCCGCCGCCGTTGCTCAGGTCCGCGAAATGGTGGGTGACCAACTGGCCGTCTGGGACCTTGAGCACACCACCTTCATCATCGAACTCGTCGTCAGCGAGCTGGTCACCAACGCCATCCGCTACGGCAAACCGCCGGTCCAGCTGCGACTGATCCGCGACACCACCCTCATCTGCGAGGTCAGCGACAGCAGCAGCACCTCGCCACACCTGCGGCGAGCCCGTGTTTTCGACGAAGGCGGACGGGGCCTCCTCATCGTCGCCCAGCTCACCCACCGCTGGGGCTGCCGCCATACGCGCGCTGGGAAGACCATTTGGGCGGAGTGCATTCTGGAGGCGGTTTGATGGGTCAGCGGCCGAGACGGGATTGCGGTGGTGGGGTCAGGCGGATTCGTGCCCGACCCCACAGCCCGGAACTTCGGGACACAGCCACACTCAGCGCCTCGGGCCGAGGGTTCGTACGGGCCTGTGGACACCCAGCTGCGTGCAGCGGGCCTTCCGTCGTCAGGCCGTGAAGGAGGTCGCGGTCGGGACCTGGGCCGCCGCTTCCGGGGAGGTTCCGCGCGGGGGCAGGCCGTGACGCTCGCGGAAGAAGTGGGAGAACTCCTTGTCCAGCTCCCTGATCGCGGCGGAGCGTTCCCGGCGCTGGTCCCTGGTCAGGCTCTCCAGGATCTCCTGGTGGTTCTCGGTGGGGTCCGGGCGCAGCATCTGCTGGAGGCGGAGCAGCAGTCCGGTCGACCGGAGCAGCAGGAACCGGGCCGGTGCGGGCAGCGGGGTCATGCTGTGCGCGCGCCAGGTGGTGGGGTGCATGGTGGAGACCGCCAGGGCGCGGGCGAACCCGTGCAGTGGCCTGGGGAAGTACCGGTGGGCGAACTGGTCGAGGATGGCGTGCGTGACCATGCGGCCCTCCTCGTGCTGGGGCCAGGGCCGGTTTTCGAAGTCGTCGAGGAAGGCCGTCATCGAGTCCCAGTCCTCGGGGAAGTCCAGGATGGCGTTGCCGTGCTCGTCGACGAACAGCTTGCCCATCTCCCGCCAGAAGCGGTGCGCGGCGGTCTTCTGCTTCTCCGTGTAGCCGGGCAGGCCGAGCTGAAGGTAGAGGCGGTGGAGCGAGGCGGCGCTGAAGGCCAGGGTGTAGACGTAGTCGTCCTGGTGCGCGAAGCTGCCCGGATAGCGCTTGGCGTGGAAGGCGTGCAGCTTGTTGATGCCCTCCACCGACTTCTGCGTCTTGGGGTGGTGCGGGCCGTAGTGCCACCAGACGAGGTTGTTGCGGATGGTGTCCTCGACGCGCTGGGTGGCCCGCTCGACCGCCTTGGCGTCCCCCTCGTGCCACAGCGGCTGAGCCCCGTGCCGAGCGATGTAGAAGTGCGGGAAACACGTGAGTGTAGGAGAAGTTCGTTGTGAAGTCGTCGAGACCGTAGGTGCTGGTGAGGCGCCAGATCTCGACGTAGTCCGTTTCCGGGTCCAGCTGTTCGATCCGCTGGGCGATCCACCTGCGCGGCTTGCTCACGATTGTGCCCTTTCTGAGGTCGTTTGCCCGCACGAACCACCCTTCCGGCAAGGAGCGCCGGAGACATTGGTTGGCGGGAGCAGGATCTGTACGGGTCCCTGTACGCGGCGTACACAGGGGCGGGGTACGGGAAGCGACGGGCGCTCCGCACGCCATTCGTCCATGCCGGTCAGAGGTGGACGGACTGCAGCTACAGGTATCCGGCAAGGCCCTCGGGGCCGAACTCGCAGCCCAGGCCGCTGGCCTTGAAGCCGCCGACTACTTCGGAGCTGCGGCGCGGATCATGGTCAGCGTCTTCTCGCCCGAAGCGGCGAGGGTGCCGATCAGCCGGGAGACCGTCGGGTCGGAGGCGACCAGCCCGAGCACGGCCGGCTCGGGCCGCAGCAGCACGATGCCCGCGAGGCAGTCCCCGCCGAGCGCGACCGCCAGCGTGAGGACCACAACCATCTTGCCGGGATCATGGATGCCCCGGGGCTTCCGCCGCAGGGCCAAGACCGCGGACACAGCCTGATCAAGACCGGTCTTGCAGACAGTTTTGGCCAGCAGACCGAACCGGCCACCCGGCCGCCTCCCTGCGCTCCGCGGTCAAGAGCCGCCGGTGACGCCCACCTCCGCGTCCGACGCGCGCCCGCCCGGGACTGTGGCGGGGTGAGGAACCATCCGGTCGAGGACGAAGGCCATCAGGTCGGTCGCCGACGGCCCGTCGTATCCGGGCTGGTTGACGCCCTCGAACGACGAGGTCATCAGGCCCGCCAGGAGTCGGCGCTCGGCGGCCGGACACTGCTCCAGTGCCGCCTCGATCAGACTGTGCAGCTGCCGCATCACCAGCTCGTGGGCCTCGGCCACGACCGGCGAGGAGTTCAGTCGCGCGTGTGCGGAGGCGTGGACGGTGCGGTGGGGACGCATCTCGGTCAGGTAGTGGATCAGCCGCTGCTGCGGCGTTATGTCAGGCGCGAGTGCCGCGACGCGTTCGGCGCCCCGCTCGCCGAGCCTGCGCAGGACGGCGGCGAGGAGGTGGTCCTTGGACTCGAAATACCAGTAGACAGCACCACTGCGCACTCCGGCGCGTCGCGCGATCTCCGCCATCGCCACGTCCTGGGCGTCCTGCTCGGCGAAGAGCTCGGTGGCGACATCGAGGATGGCCTGGACCCGCTCCTCGCGCGGGACCTGCTGACGGTTTCTGGGCACGGCCGCCCTCCTGGCTGCGGCCCCCGCGGCGTGGGCCGGACTCGTTCCTGGCTTGTCTGGTGATTCCGACCTTACGGCTGCGGAGACCAGTGGTTCGTCAGCGCCCCCCAAAGGTCAACTTCCCCTCTCTCTTGATTGACACCCAAGAGTCTCTTGACTCCGACTCAAGAGTGACTAGCCTTCCGGACAAGAGCCGCAGAGGAGGCGTCGTGAACGCTGAACTTCGCCCGAGAGTGATCTCGCCACCCATCGCAGACCCGCCACCCCCCGAGACCGCGTGCGAGGACGTCGTACGCTCCGTCTACGAGGCCATCGACTCCGGCCGCGCCTCGGACGCCGTGGCTCGCTATACCGAGGACGCGGTCTTCGAGACCGCGCGAGGCCGCAAGCTGGTCGGCACCGAGGCGATCGCCGCCGCGATGGCAGCCCGCGAGGCGGACACCGGACGCGTCACCCGGCACGTCCTGACCGACCTGCGCGTGACCGCCACCGGTGAGGCCGGGGCGCGACTGGTCGGCACGTTGTCCGTGTTCCTGCCCAGCGGGCCGTCGCCGGACGACCCCGAGCTGACGTCCGCTCTGGACATCGGGCTGTCGCTGCGCGACGGAGCCTGGCGGATCCACCGCCACGTATCCACTCCGCTCGTCGACGGGGGCCCGCGGTGAGCCGGGCCCTTCCGGACCGGGTACCCGTTCTGGTCGTCGGCGCCGGGCCCGTGGGGTTGGCGCTGGCCTGCGAACTGGGCTGGCGGGGAGTGGAAACGCTCGTGCTCGACGCCGGGGACGGCAGCATCGTGTTCCCGGCCGGCGAGCACATCTTCTGCCGCACGATGGAGCATCTGCGCCGCTGGGGGATCGCGGACGAGGCCCGGCAGCTGGGCTGGCCGCCGCGGGGCTACCGGGGCGGGATCGCCTTCGTGACCAGCGTGACCGGGCACGTGCTGGCCACCCTGGAGCCGGGGGCGCGCTCACCGATCGACGAGTGGACCCCCGAGAGGCCGATGGTCCAGGCGAAGTTCACGTTCGATCCGTTGCTGCGCCGGCACGCCGAGTCCTACGAGTCCGTGACGATCGCCCACCGGCACGAGGCGACGGGCTTCGAGCAGGACGCGGACGGCGTCACGGTCCAGGTTCGTGATCTCGACGGCGGCCGGGATCTCCAGATACGCGCCGACCACCTCGTCTCGTGCGAGGGCGCCCGCAGCATGATCCGCCGACGGCTGGGGATCCAGTACGAGGGCGAGTTCGCCCAGGGGCACAACTTCGCCGTCTATTTCCGTTCGGCCGGATTGCGGACCCTGCTGCAGCGGCACGGGCTCGTCGGGGCCACGCAGATCCAGACCAACGCCTCGCCGCTGCGCCCGTACCTCACCGTGGTCGACGGCAAGGAGCTCTGGCGCTGCTCGGTCTATTACGACGGCGGGTCCGACCCGGATCCACGGGACGTCGTCCGCCAGGCGGTCGGGACCGAGGTGGACGTCGAGGTCATCCGGTGCCAGCCCTGGACCGGACACCTGGTGGTGGCCGACCGCTACGGGGTGGGAAGGGTGTTCCTCGCCGGCGACGCCGCACACCTGCGCTGGCCCAAGGGCGGGTTCGGGGCGAACACCGGTATCGGCGACGCGGTCGACCTCGGGTGGAAGCTCGCGGCCGTGCACGCCGGATGGGGCGGGCCCGGGCTGCTCGCCGGCTACGAACCCGAGCGCCGGCCGATCGCCCTGCGCAACGGGCGGTGGGCCGCCGAGAACTGGGCGGCCGACAAGAGGGTCCCCTCGGGCCCGTTGCTCGAGGCGGACACCCCCGAGGGCACCGAGGCCCGCACCCACGCCGCCGAGGTGATCTTCCGGGAGCGCCTCAAGGAGTACGTCACGGCCGGCGTCCAGCTCGGCTACCGCTACGACGCCTCGCCGCTGTGCCACTACGACGAGGCCGTCGCCCCAGAGGACCGCTCGGACCTCTACATCCCGTCGACGTGTGCCGGTGCCCGCGCCCCCCATGCCTGGCTGCCGGACGGAAGCTCGACTCTGGACCACTTCGGACGCGGTTTCACGGTCGTCCGCTCCGGCTCCAAGCCGGGGCTCGACCCGCTGCTCGACGCGGCACGGGCGCGGGCCGTCCCGTTGTCGGTCCTGGACGTCGACGACCCCGAGACCGCGCTTCTCTACCAGGAAGCCCTCGTACTGGTCCGCCCGGACGGCCATGTGGCCTGGCGCGGCCCGGTTCTGCCGGCGGATGTCGAGAGCCTGCTCGACCTCGTACGTGGCGCTGCCCTCGCGCCTTCCCCCGCACAGTGACTTTCCCCCCACGACACTGAGGAGTACGACATGACAACGGTTCAGCCGGCCCCCGAGGCCACCACCGCTCCAAAGAGCGCCGTCACGCTGCAGATGTACGAACTCGTCCTGCGCACCGGCCGGTTCGCGGAGATGCGCGAGTGGTACCGGACAGTGCTCGACCGGAACCCGTTCCTGGAGCGTGAGCCGGATGCCGAGAGCAAGCCGGTCGACGGCCAGTTGCGCGCGGCCGACGTGCGGCTCGCCTTCTTCAGGGTGCACGAGGGCGAGTACCCGTACGGTCAGCTGCTCGCGATCTTCGGGATCGACAGCACACCGACCACGCCCGTGGACGGGCCCGGCATGCATCACTTCCAGTTCCGGCTTCCGTCCATCGAGGCGATGGCGCAGCAGTACGAGCGGCTCGCGGCGCGGGGTGTCACCCCCCACCGCACGGCCAACCACGGTCCGGGCACGAGCTTCTACTACCGCGACCCCGACGGCAACATCATCGAGCAGTCGTTCGCCAACTGCGCCGATGCCGCCGAGGAGGCCGCCCTCATCGCTTCCGAGGCCTTCCGCCGCAACCCCTCGGGACGTGAATGGGACGCCGCCGACTTCGTCGCGCGGTACCGGGCGGGAGAGCCCCTCGACAAGCTGCTCTCGATCGAGGGCTGAACCATGGCCAGGATCGCGACGACCGTGCACGGCCTGGGTTCCGTGCGCGATGACGAACTGTCCCTGCTCGACGTGCCCTACCCCGGTCTCGAAGCGGCGCTGGCCGCCGGTGAGACGCTTCAGTCCCTGGCCAAGGCACCCGTCCGTGAGCGGCGCCCCCTCGATCCGGCCGACCTGCGGGCCGCCGTGAGCGCACCGCCGAAGATATGGATCGTCGGGTACGCATACCACGAACACCGCGTCGAGACCGGCCAGGCCGCCCCGTCCGGCGAGCCCACGGTCGCCCTCGTCGCCCCGTCCGCGGTGACGGGCCCCTACCAGCCCGTCCGGCTGCCGCGGGTGGCGCCGGACCGCGTGGACTACGAGGGCGAAGTGGCGGTCGTGATCGGAAGCGTCGCCTCGGACGTCCCCGAGGAGCGGGCCTTCGACCATGTCGCGGGCCTGACGGTGGTCGACGACGTCAGCGCCCGGGACGTGCAGAAGGGCGAGCTGCCCGGCTGGCCGGCGAACCCGGGGATGGCCAAGAGCTTCGACACCTTCAAGCCGCTCGGCCCCGCGGTCGTGTCACTCGACGAGGCCGGTGACCCCGCCGACCTGCTCCTGCGGACCTGGGTGGACGGTGAGCTGCGCCAGGAGGCCAGTACCGCGCAGCTGATCTGGTCCATGCCGTACCTGATCAGCCATCTGTCGCGGGTCACCACGCTGCTTCCCGGTGACGTCGTCCTCACCGGTACCCCCGGCGGGGTGGGGCAGAAGACGGGGCGCTACCTCGCACCCGGCTCCGTCGTGCGCGTCGAGGTGCAGAACATCGGGTTCATCGAGAACACGGTGACCGCGGACGCCGGCGCCGCGGCGGCTGCCGAGACCCAGGAGCCGGCCGCATGAGCACGACGACGACACCCCCGGTGCGCACCGGCCACCGGACGCGGCAGCTGACCGGTGTGCAGGCCCTTCCCCGGATCCTCGTCGAGCAGCATGCCCGTGACGCCGCCGCCGGCCGCCGGACGGGTTCCTTCGTGTCGGGCTATCAGGGCAGCCCGCTGGGAGGTGTCGATTCCGCCTTCCAGCGGGACCCCGACAGTGCACGGGCGGGCATCCGGTTCGTGCCGGGACTGAACGAGGAGCTCGGGGCCACCGCGGTGTGGGGCAGTCAGCAGACCCTCCCCGGCCATCCCATGACCTGTGACGGTGTGGTCGGGATGTGGTTCGGCAAGGCCCCCGGCCTGGACCGGTCGGCCGACGCGTTTCGCCACGCCAACCTCGCCGGCGCGAACCCGGCCGGCGGCATGATCCTCGCGGTCGGTGACGACCCCGCGTGCAAGTCGTCGACCCTGCCGTGCGCGAGCGAACGCACGTTGTCCGCCCTCTCGATCCCGGTCCTCGCACCGCGTGACGGCGCCGAGGTCGTCTCGCTGGGCCTGCACGGGATCGCGCTGTCCCGGGCCACCGGCTTCCTGGTCGCCCTCAAGATCGTCACCGATGTCGCCGACGGACTCTGGGAGGTTCCCGACCTCGGCGCGGACCGGCCCGCCCCGGTCGTCCCGGACTTCGAGTGGGAGGGCCTGCCCTGGCGCCACGAGCAGTTCGGCATGCCGGTGATGCCGTACTCGGCCCGATTGGAGGCCGAGCAGGTCGGGCCCCGGATGGCGGCGCTGGTCCGGTTCGCCGAGGCGAACCCGGTGGACGTCGTCGAGATCGACCCGGAGCGGGCGTGGCTGGGCATCGCCGCGGCCGGCAAGACGTACGACGACACCGTGCAGGCGCTGGCCGACCTCGGTCTCGACGCCGACGGCTGCGAGCGCGCCGGGATCCGGCTGCTGCGCATCGGCATGCCGTGGCCGCTCCAGCCCGGCGCGGTGCGCCGGCTCGCGCGAGGGCTGGAGACGCTCCTGGTCGTGGAGGAGAAGACGGCCTTCCTGGAGTCGCAGATCAGGGACCTCCTCTACGGCGGACCGGACCGGCCCGCCGTGATCGGCGCCCGGGATGCCGAGGGCCGCCCCCTCGTCCCCTCGGACAGCGAGCTGACCGCGGGCCGGGTCGCCGGCGCCCTGCGCCGGGTGCTGCGCGGCCGGGTCGACGTCGCCCGGCTGGCCACCCCGGTGACGCTGCCGGTGCTGGGTGCGCCGCGGACGGCGTTCTTCTGCAGCGGCTGCCCGCACAACCGTTCAACGGTCGTGCCCGAGGGCTCCCTTGTCGGAGCCGGCATCGGCTGCCACGGCCTGGCCGCAGGCATGCCCCACCTCGCGGACAAGATCACCGGTATCACGCAGATGGGCGGCGAGGGCGCCCAGTGGATCGGGCAGTCCGCCTACCACGACGTGCCGCACATCTTCCAGAACATCGGCGACGGAACGTTCTTCCACTCCGGCCAGCTCTCCGTGCAGGCGTGCGTCGCCGCCGACGTCAACATCACCTTCAAGCTGCTCTACAACGGCACCGTCGCGATGACCGGTGGCCAGGACCCGTCCGGTCAGCGCAGTGTCGCCTCCGTGACCCGGTCACTGCTGGCGCAGGGCGTCTCCCGCATCATCGTGTGCACCGACGAACCCCAGCGGTACGCGAAGCGGGACAGGCGCGACCCGCTCGGCAACGGTGTCGCCGTGTGGGACCGCGCCCGGCTGGACGAAGCCCAACGGGAGCTGCGGGACACCAAGGGCGTCACCGTGCTCATCTACGACCAGCAGTGCGCCACCGAGGTGCGGCGCGACCGCAAGCGTGGCCGCCAGCCGGAGCGGACCACCCGCATCCTGATCAACGAACGGATCTGCGAGGGGTGCGGTGACTGCGGGGCGAAGAGCAACTGCCTGTCCGTCGAGCCGGTCGACACCGAGTTCGGCCGGAAGACGACGATCGAGCAGAACTCCTGCAACACCGACTACAGCTGCCTGGACGGTGACTGCCCGTCCTTCGTCTCGCTGGACGTGTCCGGCGTGCGCGCGACAGAGCGGCCCCGCCCCGTCCCTCCTGCCGTACGGACGCCCGAGCTGCCACCGGTCGGCGACGGCTTCGACCTGTTCCTGTCGGGGATCGGCGGGACAGGCATCGTGACGGTCAACCGCGTCCTCGCCGCCGCGGCCGAGGCGGACGGACTGCACACCACGGGCCTGGACCAGACCGGCCTGAGCCAGAAGGCCGGACCGGTGAGCTCTCATCTGCGCATCACCCGGACCCCGGTCACGGGGGCGAACCGGGTGTCGCCGGGATCGGCCGACACGTTCCTCGCCTTCGACCTGCTGACCGCCGTCGGGCAGCTCGGCTACGCCGATCCCGGCCGCACCCGCGTGGTGGGCTCGACGAGCAGGGTTCCGACCGGGGCGATGGTCCGCGATCCCGACACCGTGTACCCCGAGTCCGAGCCCCTGCGCGCACAGATCGGTGAGCGCGCCGCCACGGTGACGTGGATCGACGCCATCGAGGCCACCAAACGGCTGTGCGGGTCCGCGCAGAGCGCGAATCTCATGCTGGTGGGAGCCGCCTACCAGGCCGGCGCGCTGCCCGTGACCGAGGCGTCCATCCTGGCCGCGATCGAGCGCAACAAGGTCGCCGTCGAGGCGAACCGCGCCGCGTTCGCGTGGGGCCGTGTCGCCGTCGCCGATCCGGCGGCCTTCGCCGCCGCGACGGGCCTCGACCTCGACAACCATGACGTCTCACTGCGGCGCGGTGAGCGGATCCTCGGCTCCGAGACCCCGCTGCGGGGCGAGACCCGCAGACTCGCCGCCATCCGCGCCGGCGAGCTGGACGCCTTCCAGAACACCCGGCTCGCCCGGCGCTACGCCGACATGGTGGTCCGTGCGTGGGAGGCCGAACGGGCCGTTACCGAGAGCACCCTCTTCAGTGAGGCGGTGGCCAAGGGACTGTTCCACCTCACCGCGGTCAAGGACGAGTACGAGACGGCTCGGCTCATGGTCGACCCCGCCTTCCGGGCACGACTGGCCGCCGAGTTCCCCGGGGGCAGGCGCGCACGCTACCTCCTGCATCCTCCGGTGCTGCGGGCCCTCGGCCGCCGCAAGAAGATCAGCATTCCGCTCGCTCTGGCGCCGGCCTTCCGTGTCCTGGCCGCCGGCAAGGTGCTCCGGAACACCCCCGTCGACCCCTTCGGGCAGACCGCCGTCCGCCGGGCCGAACGAGCATTGCGGGACGAGTACTGGGCCCTGGTCGAGGCTCTCATCCAACGGGTTCGCACCGGTGGCGAGGAGGGTTACCGCACCGCGGTCGAGGCCGCCGAGGCCGCTCACCTCGTACGCGGCTACGAGCAGGTGCGCATGCGCGGGATCGAGCGCTTCCACCAGCGCCTGGCCGAACTCGGGCTCGCCGGCCAGGACGCCGACGCACATCGCTGACCCACCGGGCGGCGGCCACGGGTCAGACCGTGGCCGCCGCGAACACACGATCTCGGGAAGGACGTCCCATGGCTGTCGACACGACCAGCAAGCCCGTTCCGCGCAGCATTCTCGTCTTCGGCGCGGCCGGTCACATCGGCGGGCCGCTGGTGCACTTTCTGCATCGCGAGGCGCCACAGATCCAACTGCGACTGGTGAGCCGCAGGCCGGAGGGGATCGACGCCCTGCGCCGCGATTTCCCGTACGCCGAGGCGGTCCATGCCGACTACTTCGACCTCGCCTCGCTGGAGTCCGCCGTGCAGGGAATGGAGGGAGTCTTCGTCATCACCCCTCCGAAGATGGACGAAGGACCCGCCATGACGAACCTGGTCGCCGCCCTCAAGAAGGCGGACACCGTGGTCCACGTCCTGCGCACGCTGGCCCTGCAACCGTTGGCCACCGACCGACGTATCCCCCAGGTGTTGCGCGACGCAGAGTTCGTGGTTCCCATCCAGCACCCCATCGCGAAGCAGATCCTCGACGAGAGCGACCTGCCGGTCACCTACCTCAACGTGGGTGCCACGTTCATGGACAACTTCTTCAGGATGAAGGAAGGCCTGAAGCGCGAACGCAAGATCATCTGGCATGAACGTCTCGTCCCCTTCATCGACACACGAGAGATAGCCGAAGTCGCGGGACGCCTGTTCCTCTCCGAGGACCGACGGCACATCGGCCAGGCCCACGTGTTGAACAACGGTCACGACCTGATGCGCTTCAGTGAGGCCGTCGAGCTGATGAGCGATGTCCTCGGCGAGAAGATCACTCACGACGCCAGCAAGGAAGCCTTCTTCGAGGCCTACTCCCAGAGGCTCGGTGCCCGCTGCGCGGAACTCTGGGAGTTCTTGGAGTACGAGAAGGCGAACGAACTCGTCTGGGCCCGCAACGACTTCGTCGAACGTACCCTTGGGCGTAAACCGCTCACCCTGCGGGAGTGGATGCTGGAGCACGCGAAACGCCTGCTCCACTAGCCGTTGATCATGCGGCAATCGTGCGAGTCACCGGGGACCGGTGACCGAGGCCGAGCAGGGCGGCAGCGACCCGCCGGCGCCGGGCCGCCGACCAGCGCGGGGGGGCCGACCAGTCGGAAAGTGACCGCCGGGGCGTCGCGCCCCGGCGGTCGCTCACATGTGGACGGCGGTGCTGCCGTCGGCGGTCGCCCTGTCGGCAGCCGGGCCCACCCCGTTCAGTCCGGTCACCGGGACAGCCTGCCGCGCTCCTCCGCGGGAGCCGTCGCCCCGGCCGGCGTCTGCTCACCCTGCCGGGCACGGATCCCGTACGACGGATCGGGACCTGTTGCAGATCTTCCGCCACGGGCAGAGCGTGACGCGCCGGAGCGGATCACCGTGCGCGGGCGGAATGTGAGCCGGGGCAAGGGCGGCGGTCGTCCGGTCGGCGCCCACGGCGACATCCGGCTGCCGACCGCCGTCGGTCACATGGACGGGGATGCGGAGCTGTGTCTGAGACGCCCCGCCTCACTGGTCCGGTGCGTCGGCCGGCGCCCGTCTCGCGGAGGATCCTCTGCGCAGGTGCACCAGAAGTCCCATGAAACCGGCCAGGAAACCGCTGATGAGACCGGTTATGGCGTGATTGAAGGCGTTGGCCGTCGTGCTGTCCGGCAGGCTGTCCATCGCGTAGTTGATGAGGAAGCTCAGCACCGCTGATATCAGTCCGCCGAACAGGCCGGACACCAGGGCGGCGCGCAGGGCGGACGGTGGCCTGGCAGGAGTTACGGGCACGTCTGGCGTGGTCATGATTGGTTGCTCCTTCTGACGACGAGACCGACCGGTACGTGAGCACGACGCCCACGCACGTGTCGGCGAGAACGTGCGCTCTGCGGGGTTTCGAGGGTCAGCGGGCCCGGAAGCCCGCTCCAGGACCCTGCGCCGGGAACCGCTCTCCCGGCTGGACGCGCTGCGGCCACCCCGCCGCCGTGACCGCCGCAGGATCGAGACGCTCGGTGATCGCGGCGAACATCACAGACGTGTGTCTGGCCCGGTTGACAGGAAGAGATCGGTTTCGAGACCGTCCTCGGTCGCCCCGCTGTGGAGGTAGCACGAGAGGTCGGTGACACCGGAGGCACGCAGCACGTCCTCGTCGACATAGCACTGCCCGTTGGCTTCCGCCGCTGGGAGGCCGAAGATCACGGCGGCCGCGTCGGCCATGATCTCCGGCCGACGGGAGGCGCGCATCCCCTCGTCGCCGGCGACGACGTTCTGTACCGCCGCGGTCGCGATCAGGGTGCGCGGCCACAAGCAGGTGGCCCCGATGCCCCGCTCCCGGTACTGCTCGGCCACACCGAGCGTCAGCATGGTCATCGCGTACTTGCTGACGGTGTACGGCGCGTGCTCGGCCAGCCAGCGGCGGTCGAGGTTCAGCGGCGGCGAGAGCGTGAGCACCCGTGGTGCCGACGACTTCAGGAGGTACGGCAGCGCGGCTGACGTGAGCGCGAAGGTGCCGCGCGCGTTGATGTCCTGCATCAGGTCGTAGCGCTTCATCGGCAGCTCACCGATGCCGGTGAGGGCGATCGCCGAAGCGTTGTTGACGACGATGTCGATCCCGCCGAAACGGTCCACCGTCGCGGCCACGGCGTGGTTGACGGTGCTGTCGTCACGGATGTCGCCCACGATCGGCAGGGCCTGTCCGCCGGCTGCCTCGATCTGCGCGGCGGCGGTGTGGACGGTGCCCGGCAACCGGGGGTCGGGGGCGTCGGTCTTGGCGATGAAGGCGACGTTGGCGCCGGCGCGCGCGGCACGCACCGCGATGGCGAGGCCGATCCCGCGGCTGCCCCCGGACATCAGCAAGGTGCGTCCTGCGAAAGGCTGTTGTGTGGACACCTGTGTCCTCCGGCATGCAGATGGCCGATCGCGAGGCTGGATCGGCAGGTCGGCGGGCGTGGTACCGCGTTCGCGGCGCCGAGCGGCCGGGTCGGCTTGACACAGGCGGCTCGTGTGTTACGCGGATTGCCTAGCCGGGACTCGCCCGTTCCAGCGCAACGCTCCTGGTGCGGGGTGTGCCGGAACGGGCCGAGTGCGGCGAGGCAGAAGGGCTGCGTCAGAAGGGGTACTGCGGGAGTTCGCCGCGTACGGTGACCCACTGCTGTTCGGTGAAAGCTTCGAGGTTGGCGGCCGCGCCACCGTGGCGGGAGCCGGTGCCGGAGTCGCCGACTCCGCCGAAGGGGATGACGGGTTCGTCGTTGACGGTCTGGTCGTTGATATGGACCAGACCGGAGGGGATCCGCTCGGCCAGGGCGAGGCCCTTCATGACGTCCCGCGTCAGGATGCCGAGCGACAGCCCGTACTCGCTGCCGGCGGCCAGACGGGCCGCCTCGTCCAGGTCCCGGAAGGGGACGACGGGAGCGACCGGCCCGAAGATCTCCTGGGCGTAGGCCGGCGCGGTCAGCGGTACGTCGGTGAGCACGGTCGGCCGGTAGAACAGGCCCTCGAACCCGCCGCCCGCGGCCAGCCGGGCACCGGCCTCGACCGTCTCCGTGACGATGCGGTGCACGTTGTCGCGCTGCCCGCCGTCGATGAGCGGTCCGACGGCGACGTCCTCGGTGGCCGGGTCACCGACCGGGAGCGCCTCGGCGTGCTGGGCGAGCAGGGCGGCGTACTCGTCGGCGACCGAAGCGTGGACCAGATGGCGGCTGGTGGCCATGCAGATCTGGCCGGCATGGACGAACGATCCCCAGGCGCCCACCGAGGCGGCCTTGTCCAGGTCG
This sequence comes from Streptomyces sp. LS-MS-L19, assembly GCF_058382285.1. NCBI lineage: Bacteria > Bacillati > Actinomycetota > Actinomycetes > Kitasatosporales > Streptomycetaceae > Streptomyces > Streptomyces sp. LS-MS-L19. Next base: position 4,342,009 of record NZ_JBYCLL010000001.1, read on the forward strand.
ACATCGTCCAGGATGACGAGCGCGGAGTTCCCGCCCAGCTCCAGGTGGACCCGCTTCAGGTGCCGGGCCGCGGCGACTCCGATGGCGCGGCCGGCCCGGGTGGAACCGGTGAACGCGATGACCGGGATCTGCGGGTGCTCCACGACGGCGGCACCGACGTCCGCGCCACCGGGCAGCACGTGCAGCAGACCGGGAGGCAGCCCCGCCTCCTCGAAGATCCGGGCGAAGGCGACACCGCCGCTGACCGCGGTGCGCGGGTCCGGCTTGAGGATGACCGCGTTGCCCAGCGCCAGCGCCGGAGCCACCGCCCGCATCGCCAGGACGAGCGGCACATTGAACGGAGCGATCACGCCGACCACCCCGACCGGCACCCGCCGGGCGAACGACAGCCGCTCCAGCCCCGAGCGCAGCACCTCACCATAGGGTGCCCCGGCCAGGGCGGCCGCCTCGAAGCACTCCTCCACGCCACCACTGCCCACCTGTAGGGCGGCGAACGGCCGGATCGCGCCGGACTCCCGCACCAACCAGGTCGCGATCTCCTGCTGGTGCTCCTCGAACAGCCGCGCGGCACGGCGCAGCACCGCGGCACGATCGGAATACGGCCGCGCGGCCCACTCCCGCTGGGCCAGCACCGCCCGCTCCACCGCCTTGTTCACGTCGGCGGGCGTGGCGGAGCCGACGCGGCCCAGCGTCTTGCCGGTCGCGGGCTCAACAGCGTCGTACGTCTCGCCGGAGCCGCTGATCCACTCGCCCGAGCCGGAGAAGATCCGGCCTTCCCAAGTACTGCTGTCCAAAAGAGTCATGGGGTCCCGTCCCAGTTGTACGTCGTGTCGCTAAGGGTTGTGTTGACAACTGCTCCGCCCGCGCCGAGCAGTCCGGTCTGCCCGCCGCCCGGCTTGATCCACAACCCGCCGCTGCGGCACGCAGCGCAACACGGGGGATCTTCTTCCAGGCGTCGGCGTCTTGCGGGGTGCAGGTGTCGGGGTCGGCCGGAGAGCAGCGGCGTGTCCGGGCGCCCCAGGCACCGGCCACGCCGCATGGGTGACATCAGCGAGAGTGCGCGAACTCCTCGGCGGGGGCGGATCATCACGACGCCAAGAGCGAGGGCATCAACCGAGTGATCAAGCTCGTCGCACGAGCCGCGTTCGGCTTCCGCAACGGCGAGAAACAGCGGCTACGCACACGCTGTGTCACACCCGCCGAGCCCGCGGACACCTCCGCACGGCTCAACTTTGAAGATTGCCTCGCCGGACTCGCCCGTTCCAGCGCAACGCTCCTGGTTCGGGGCGTGCCGGAACGGGCCGAGTGCGGCGAGGCAGAAGGGCTGTGTCAGAAGGGGTAGCGTGGCAGGTCGCCGCGTACGGTGACCCACTGCTGTTCGGTGAAGGCTTCGAGGTTGGCGGCGGCGCCGCCGTGGCGGGAGCCGGTGCCGGAGTCGCCGACCCCGCCGAAGGGAACGACCGGTTCGTCGTTGACGGTCTGGTCGTTGATGTGGACCAGGCCGGAGGGGATGCGCTCGGCCAGGGCCAGGCCCTTCATGACGTCCTGGGTGAGAATGCCCAGGGACAGCCCGTACTCGGTCCCGGCGGCCAGACGGGCCGCCTCGTCCAGGTCCCGGAACGCGACGACGGGAGCGACCGGCCCGAAGACCTCCTGGGCGTAGGCCGGCGCGGTCAGCGGTACGTCGGCGAGCACGGTCGGCCGGTAGAACAGACCCTCGTAGGTGCCGCCCGCGGCCAGCCGCGCCCCGGCCTCGACCGACTCCGTGACGATGCGGTGCACGTTGTCGCGCTGCCCGGCATCGATGATCGGCCCGAGGGCGACGTCCTCGGTGGCCGGGTCACCGACCAGGAGAGCGTCGGCGTGCTGGGCGAGCAGGGCGGCGTACTCGTCCACGATGGAGGCGTGGACCAGATGGCGGCCGGTGGCCATGCACTGCTGGCCGGCGTGGGCGAAGGTTCCCCAGGCGCCCACCGAGGCGGCCTTCTCCAGGTCGGCGTCGTCCAGGATGATGAGGGCGGAGTTCCCGCCGAGTTCCAGGTGGACGCGCTTGAGGTGGTTGGCCGCGGCGACTCCGATGGCGCGGCCGGCCCGGGTGGAACCGGTGAACGCGATGACGGGGACCTGCGGGTGCTCCACGACGGCGGCACCGACGTCCGCGCCACCGGGCAGCACGTGCAGCAGACCGGGAGGCAGCCCCGCCTCCTCGAAGATCCGGGCGAAGGCGATTCCGCCGCTGACCGCGGTGCGCGGGTCGGGCTTGACGACGACCGCGTTGCCGAGGGCGAGGGCCGGGGCGATCGCCCGCATCGCCAGGGGGATCGGCACGTTGAACGGAGCGATCACGCCGACCACCCCGACCGGCACCCGCCGGGCGAACGACAGCCGCTCCAGCTGCGAGCGCAGCACCTCACCGTAGGGCGCCGCGGCCAGGGCGGCGGCCTCGTGGCACTCTTCCGCACCGCCGAGGATGACCTGCAGAGTGGCGAACGACCGGACGGTGCCGGCCTCCCGCACCAGCCAGGTCGCGATCTCCTCCTGGTGCTCCTCGAACAGCCGCGCGGCACGACGCAGCACCGCGGCACGATCGGAATACGGCCGCGCGGCCCACTCCCGCTGGGCCAGCACCGCCCGCTCCACCGCCTTGCCCACGTCGCCCGGCGTGGCGCAGCCGACACGCCCCAGCACCTTGCCGGTGGCGGGCTCGACAGCGTCGAACTCCTCACCCGAACCGCTGATCCACTCACCCGAGCCGGAGAAGATCCGGCCTTCCCAAGTACTGCTGTCCAAAAGAGTCATGACGGTCCTTTTCCAATAGTGGGTCGTGTCGCTAAGGAGTCGTGCCGGCATCTGCTCGGCCTGCCGAGTAGCCGGTCTGTCATCCGTTGGGCTTGGTCCAGAACCCGGTGCTGCCCAGCGCAACACGGGGGATTTTCTTCGAGGAGTCGGCGTCTTCCGGGGTCCAGGTGCCGGGGTCGGCCGGAGAGCAGCGGCGTGCCCGGGCGTCCCCGGCACCGGCCACGCCGCATGGACGACCTCACCGAGAGCGCGTGAACTCTTCGGCGGATGCCCAGCTGCCGTGCAGGGCGTTCTTCATCCTGAAGGGAAGTCGCGCCGTGGCCACGGGGCCGGCCGCGATGTCCGCGGTGTCGAGGATGACGAGATCGGACCGGATTTCGTCGTACCGGTTCACCAGAGCGATCAGATAGCCGTCTCCCTCGGGCGCACCGGGGCCGCGGGAGACGAAGACCGGCTCCTGGACGCCGCCCATCCGTCCGGGGCCCCACATCTTCTTGACGTCGCCGCTGTGCGCGTCGACGTGCAGGAAGGCGTTGAACGGCCCGTTGAACGGCGCGGCCTTCAAGGCGGCGAGGTCCGGCATGGCCGAGGGGTCGATGCCGATGAGGAACGCGTGCCGGTACGCCGTCGTCAGATAGCGGTCGTCGACGGCCGGGAAGTCGGCCATCGTCGGCGTCAGGACCTCGGCCTGTGCGCGCAGGTCGCTGCGCTTCGGGTCGATCTCCACCCGCATGACCGCGCCCTTGAGCGAGGCGGGGTGAGGGGCGTACCCGTTGGCGTCCGGGAAGAAGTGGAAGGCGTTGTCATCGAGCAGCGGCACGTCGTAGTAGATCTTGCCGCGGTCCTCGAAGGCGTTGAGGGTGTGTCCGGGAAACGCGTTGGGGCTCCGGAACCAGCGGACGTCCTCGGGGCCGCCCAGCCTCGGGATGACGCCGAACAGGACGTCCAGGCTGGAGTCCCACTGCCAGTGGATGCCGCCGTTCTTGATCCTGTCCAGGTCGCTGGCCAGCGGGGCGACCGGGAAGATGACGTAGTTCTCGGTCAGGGCCATGTCGTGGATCATGCCGGGGTACGGGGACTTGAACCAGACCTCGTGCTTGACCTTGCCCGACGGATCGATCACGTAGTAGGCCACGTCCGACGTCGCCTCGCCCTTGGCCGCGTAGCCGAAGCAGAACATGTCGCCGGTCTCGGGGTCGAACTTGGGGTGCGCGGTGAAGGTCCGGCTCTTGACCTGCCCGGCGAAGTCGGACAGACCGACCGTCTCCAGCGTCTCCGGGTCCATGCCCACCGGCAGGCTGTCCTCCTTCAGCGCCCACAGCAGGCCGTCGTGCATCACGACGTTGGTGTTGCCGGTCGTCCTGCTCAGGCCGGCGACGCTGGGATCATCGGTGTACGGGTTGCGGTAGGCGCCGAACAGCGACTGGCGTGCTTCACGCTCCCGCAGATAACGGGGAGTGTGGACGTAGCGCGTCTTGAAGTCGATGTGCCCGTCCTTGATACGGAAGGAGCTGACGGAGCCGTCTCCGTTGAAGAAGATGTCGTCGCCGAGCCGGGGCGGGTACTGCGGATCGGGCGCGACGCGGAAGAACGCCCCGTCGAGGTCCGTCGGGACCTCGCCTTCGATCTCCAGGTCGTAGATGTCTCCCTCGAAGCGCTGCGGCGCCTCCCAGCCGGACATCTGCGGGCTGCGGGGAAAGGGTTTGGTCATCGTGCGGCTCCCAGGGGCTCGAGCCCGGCGCACGGCACCGGACTCTGGGGGGTGGTGCTGTGACCACCAGTACAGACGAGCGGATGCGCTGTTCTCTTGCCTCCTGGCGACAAGAAGTGCCGGGGCACTTGTCGTGCCGCGGGCAGACGGATCGGGACGCCCGTCCATGACCCGACTAAGGTCACATCGGGACGGGCGAAGGCGGCTGAGATCCGCCGCCTCAGGGGAGCCCCGTACGTGCATGTGAGGAGCCATTGGTGCCGAACGACTGGCTGATGGGCCTGCGCCCGAGTGAGGAGTCTCGCTCTCTGGTCCCGTGCAGTGCGCCTGCCACGGTGGCCGTGGCAGAGGCGGAACTGGGACATGCGCCCGTGCTGTGGGCGACCGAGATCGCTGCCCGCGCCACCGACAAGGTCCTGGAGCAGATCACCGGCCTGGACAGGCTCCGCGCTCCGCGCGAGCAACTGCGCGCGGTGTGCGAATCGTGTGTGCTGACCGTGCTCCGTGGCCTTAGGCAGGACCTGCCGGCCACGCGGATCATGGTTCCGCTCGAGCAGATGACCGGCGTCCGGGACCTCGTGCGTCTGGAGATCCCGTTGGATCGGTTGCTGAGGATGATGTGGACCTCTCATGTCCAGACGTACGAGGCCCTGCTGGAGGCGTTGGAACGAACGGTTGAGCAGGATCAGTGGGCAAGCACCACGCGACGTGTGACCGACCTGACATTCGCCTACCTGGACGCCCTCACCCAAAGCGCCACTTCCGAGTACGAGGCGGAGCGACAGCGCTGGCTGGGCAGCGTGGTCGCCGTTCGCCGCAGAATGATCGATGAGATCCTGGCCGGCCATCCGGTCCATGCCACGCAGGCGGAGGACGTTCTGGGGGTCCGCCTGAGACACCAGCACTGTGCTGTGGTGCTGTGGGCCGTGGACGACAACACCACGCAATCTCCCACCGCGCTCGACCGCCTGCGGCGAGTGGCCACGTCGATGGCCCAGACTCTCTCGGCGCCGAATCTCCTGATGGTGCCGGGCGACGAGTCCGCCTTGTGGGCATGGCTGTCGTGGAAGGAGGCCCCGCCGCACGACGCGGTGGCACTGATGAAGGAGGTGCTGCCGCCCGACCTCCGTGCGGCAGTGGGCTCTTTCGGCCACGGCAGGGAAGGATTCCGGCGCAGTCACCTGCGTGCCAGGGAGGCTGAAAGCCTCGCTCGGGCGGGCGTCGAAGGTCATGTGTTCGACTACGCCGAAGTGTCGGTGGTGTCGCTGCTCAGCGCACGGCGGGAGCAGGCACGCTGGTTCGTCGAGGACCACCTGGGCGCACTGGCCGGCACGGACCCGAAGACGGCGGAGCTCCGAGAGACCCTGAGGCTGTTTCTGGCCTTCGGTCGCAGCCGGACGATTGCCGCCCAGCGACTGCATGTCGCGCCCACCACGGTGGCCTATCGCGTGAAACGAGCCGAAGAGCTGCTCGGCCGAGAACTGGACCATGACGAACTGGCACTGAGGCTGGCCCTGGAGCTCACTGCCCGGTTGCCGGACGAGTACGGCGTTGCCATGCATTGAGCCACGGCGCCGCGCAGGACGGTCCCGCGGAAGAGGCGGTGGGCGCGGAAAGCGGAGAGGCACCTCTTGGACTGTGATCCCGTTCCGATTCCGTGTGAGTGTCGGCGGCGGCCGGGACGGGCCGACCTACCCGTCCCGGCCGGGCGGGGCAGGGAGAGATGACCGCCAAAGGTGGTCTCTGCCCCGCGTCTTCGGTGCGCTCGCCGGTCAGACGACGAGCGTCTTCTCCGGTGCCGTGTCCGCTGCCCCGTCCTCTTGCACCCCGGCTGCCGCCGCAGGCGCCTCGCTTTCCTTGCCTCGTCCGCCGAACCGCTGGGCCAGCTTCTGGGTGACCTCGGCGCGCTTCTGCTCCCGCCTCGCCTTCGTCTCTTCCTTGCGAATACTGTCCGCGGCCTCCTCCATGGCCTTCAGTTCATCCCGCACGGAGTTGGCCGGGCGGCGCTCCAGTACCGCGTCGTAGCGCATCGCCAGCACGTCGAGCGCCTCGGGGTCGGACTCGTGGACCTCCGCCAGGATGGCCGTGGCACCCGGCGGAACGTGCAGGGTGAAGGCGCCGACTGCGCTGGCGGCCTCGGCGACCCGCTTGTAGTCGTAGCCGCTGCCGATCACCGCACCGACGCCCCATCCCGTCAGCACTCCGAGCGGGCCGCCGAGGATGCCCACCAGCGAACCGACCAGTCCGCCCACGGCGGTGTTGCGGCCAACCTCGGTCTCCAGGCCCTCGGGGACGCGGACGGTGCCGTCCTCGAGGCGCTCGATCAGGACCGCGCCTCGGACGTCGGTGGTTACGGAGGAGAGATGCTTCAGCTCGCTGAGGGCCTGGTAGGCGGTGGCGCGGTCGGCGAAGCGGAGGGCGATGGCGTTCTCGTTCTTGGTCATGATGTCTCCTTCGGGACTCGATCCCTGCATCTGTGAGACAGCTTGCCTCAAAGAAGAGTTGTGAATCAACCTGTCTCACAAATGGTTGCGAGAAGCCCGCGACGCCGGACCAAGAGACACCACAAGCCGAACGACCGCCCCCACAAAGGCGCACCGCGCCACAGCTGTGAGACAGTATGTATCGGAAGGTTTCGTCATCTCTCAGGTCGCCTTGGAGGGCATGCTTCGATGTCCCGGAACACCCTCGACCCTCGCGCCCACCGCAGCCGCACCGCCGCCCTGGCCGCCGCCACCGAGCTCCTCGTCGAAGGCGGTCCCGAACGTGTCACCCATGCCGCCGTCGCCCAGCGGGCCGCAGTGGGCCGCGCCACCGTCTACCGGCACTGGCCCGACCAGCAGAGCCTTCTCTTCGACGCGCTCGCCAACGACGCCCGCCCAGTGCTCACCTTTGACGACGGTCCCTTTCGCGATCAGCTAGTCACCCAGCTCCAGCAGCAGGCCGAGTGGCTCAACCAGTCCGTCACCGTCTCCGTCATCTCCACCATCATCGAACGAGCCGAACGCGACGAGGACGTACGGCGCATCCGTGAAACCATGTTCGGCCGCACCGACCAGCTCGTAGCCGAGGCGCTGGCCGCAGCCGTGAAACGGGGCGAGTTCCGCCCCGGCATCGAGGAACACGCCGTGGACCTGGCCTCCCACGTCCTCGGGCCGCTGTTCTTCCAGCGCTTCATGCTCGGCGTGCGCCTCGACGGAGACCTCGTGATCAACGTGGTCGACACCGCACTGGCACCCTGGCTTCCGACTTCATGACAGGCGCCGAGCGCCGTACCGGGACGGTGATCGGCATCAGCTCGTTCGAAGTCCCGTAACGGCGGCCGGTCGGCTGAGGCCGGGCGCCGGCCGTGCGCGCGTCGGGTGCTCAGACCGAGTGGGTGCCGTCCCGTCCGATGAGCAACGCGGTTCGTGTCTCGGCGTAGCGACGCCTCTGAGCCGGAGAGCGGCGGCTGAGCAGGCTGCCCACCCAGCCGAGGAGAAATCCGAGAGGGATGGAGGCCAGACCGATGTTCTGCAAGGGGAACCAGTGGAAGTCCCACTCCGGGAGGAGCGAGAGCGGGCCACCGCCGGAGACGGTCGGGCCGAAGACCTGCAGGAGCACGCAGCTCACCAGCGACCCGTAGACAGTCCACAGCAGCCCGGTCCGGGTTAACCCCTTCCAGAACAGGCTGTAGAGCACCGCGGGGAGGGCCGCCGAGGCGGACAGGCTGATGGCGAACGTGCTCAGGGGCAGGATGCTCCACTGGTGGAGCGCCACCGACAGATACACGCTGACCAGGCCGAACACCATCACCGACGCACGCGCCACGCTCACCTCGCGTTGTTCGGCGCGGACCCCACGACGGGCCAAGTGCGCGTAGAGATCGTGCGCCAGCGAAGCCGCGGCGGCGAGCGTGACTCCCGCCACGGTGGCGAGTGCGGTGATGAACACGGCACAGGCGACCACGGTGAGCAGCAGCTCTCCGCCGCTCCCGGAGAGGGCGTCGGCGAGGAGGAACAGCGCGGTGTTGCCTTGGGGATCATCAGCGGTCAGGGCGCGAACGCCCACCGTCGCCACGGCGCTCAACCCGGTGATCGTCATCGCGGCGTAGAACACAGCGACAACGACGACGGCGGAACGGGTGGCTCGCCTGGCGGCGGGCCCGTTCCGGGAGGCGCTCACCCGCATCACTATGTGGGGCAGGGCCGCGGAGCCCAGGACGAGGGTGACGCACAACGAGACGAAGTCCAGTCCGCCCTTCGTCCCGTCCCCGAACAGCAGGCCGGGGGCGTAGAAGGAGTCCTTCGCCCGGCTCTGTGCGGCTGCGGTGTCGACCAGGGTGCCGAGGTCCCAGCCGGAGCGGCTCAGGGCGACACAGCTCAGGGTCACAGCAGTGGTGAAGAGGAGGCCCACCTTGCCTATCTGGATCATGCTGTTTCCGCGCATGCCACCGAACGCGGTGAAGGACACGATCAGCACTCCGAGGAGAGCTGTGCAGGCCTGAGCCGCGTCCGGACGATCCACGCCCAGGACGTACGCGGTGGCGTCGCCCGCCACGATGAGCTGTACGACCACCAGTGGCAGACACACGGCCAGTGTGATCATCGTGCCCGCGACCCTGCTCGCCGTACCCGTCACGCGGCTTTCCAGGATCCCGCCCAGCGTGAAGTGCCCGATGTTGCGGAGCGGTTCGGCCAGGAGCAGAAGCACGGCGAGACCGGCGACGGTGCAGAGGTTGAGGACCAACCCGTCGTATCCCCCGACGGCGACGGTGGCGGTGGCGGTGAGCAGAGCGGTGATGGGGATGTAGTCGCCGCACAGGGCCAGGGTGGTTCTCGTCGCGGACAGGGACCGTTCGGCGGTGAAGAAGTCGGCGACGGTGTCGTTGTCCACTCCCGCGATGAGACAGAGGAGGAACGCGGCGATGACGACGAGCAGAAGCGCCGTCAACGGCGTGAACATTCCGCTCCCGGAGGTCGAGACGGCCGACAGGGTTTCGCCGGATCTCACTCCGCCCCCAGGGTGCCCGAGCCGTACGCGGGCCTCTGACCGCGTAGTGCGTCGGCCTGCGGGTCGCAACGGGTGTGACAGGCGCGGTCGTACCACAGAGCCGCCGCCACGATCGTCAGGGCACCGACGGCGAGGACCAGCATGCCCCAGGTAAACCCGCCGGCCAGGTCCGTCGCGAGCCGGTCGCCGAGCACCCCGATGAGCAGGAGGGGGACGGCAACCGCGGCTGAGAGGAGCGTGAGCAGCCGACGTCGGAGCCGATACGCCGTGGTACGCAGATGATGCAGGCCGACCGGCTCGGTGTCCGCATCCGACCGCCCGTGGTCGGGCCGGAATGCGTCGAAGTGCATGCTCATGCTCGGCTCTGTCCCTGTCTTTTCGGCCCGGGGGCGGGCGGTTCGGCTGCTGTGTGTCAGGCGGTCAGGGGAATGGGGTGCTGCAAGGAAGGCTCCGTCGCGGAGCATGGGGAACAGCACGTCGACGCGGCGGCGGGCGGGACACGGCAGGGCCTGCTCGTGGCGGTTGGCCTCGGCCCGCTCACGACCGGTCGGTCCCTCGGGACGACCGGTTACGGTGCGTCACCCATCGGCCATCCAGGGGGCCCGCGCGCTGAGGCGCAGCTCCCGCTTGAGGATCTTGCCGCTGGCGTTCTTCGGAAGGTGCGGCACGAACTCGATGTGCTTGGGGGACTTGAAGCCGGCCAGGTGCTCCCGGCAGTGGGCGGCCAGTTCCTCGGCGGTCGCCGTGGCCCCCTCGCGCAGGACGACGGCGGCGGTGACGGCTTCGATCCACTGCGGGTGGGACAGCCCGAAGACGGCGGTCTCGGCGACGGCCGGATGCCGGTAGAGCACTTCCTCGACCTCACGGCTGGCGACGTTCTCGCCACCGCTCTTGATCATGTCCTTCTTGCGGTCGACGACGGTGAGATAGCCCTCGCTGTCCATCACGCCGAGGTCGCCGCTGTGGAACCAGCCGTCGGCGAACGCGGCGTCCGTGCGCTCCGGGTCGTTCCAGTAGCCGAGCATGGCGTGCGGGCTGCGGTGCACGATCTCGCCGACCTGGCCGGGCGGCAGCGGCCGGTTCTCCTCGTCGACGACCAGTGTTTCGACGTTCAGTCCGGGTCGGCCGGCCGAACCGGCCTTGCGGACCTGGTCCTCCGGCTTGAGGACGGTGGCCACCGGTGACATCTCGGTCTGTCCGTAGAAGTTGAACAGCCGGACACCGGGAAGCCGTTCGCCGATCTCCTTCAGCACCTCCACCGGCATGATCGAGGCGCCGTAGTAGCCCTTGCGCAGCGAGGACAGGTCCCGCAGATCGAAGGCCGGGTGGCGCAGCAGGGAGATCCACACGGTCGGCGGGCAGAACAGCTTGGTGGCGCGTTCGGCCTCCACCGTGCGCAGGATCGTTGCGGGGTCGGCTCCGGGCAGCACGATGTTGGTGGCGCCCAGGTAGATGCCCGGGGTGAGGAAGCAGTGCAGTTGCGCGCAGTGGAAGAGGGGCAGGGCGTGGACCTCGATGTCGTCACCGCTCATCTCCCCGTCCACGGCGCAGGTGACGTACTGGGCGGTCAGACTGCGCGCGGACAGCATGGCTCCCTTGGGCCGGGATTCGGTGCCGCTGGTGTAGATCAGCTGGGCCAGGTCGTCCTCGTGGACGAAGACGTCCGGTGCGCAGGGGTCGTCGTACGCCATCCAGTCCTCGGCGGACTCCCAACCCACCGGCGCCGGCCGCCCACTGTCGGGAATCACGCCGCGGATCGTGACGGTGCCCCGGAGCGGAGCGTCTTCCAAGGCCTGTTCCGCCACGGGCAGCAGGGCGTCCTCGACGACGATTCCGGTCGAGCCGGAGTGTGCGAGGACATAGGCGACTTCACCTGCGGTCAGCATGAAGTTGATCGGAACGGACACCGCGCCGATCCGTGCGAGGGCGAAGTAGAGAACCACGTAGGCGTGGTTGTTGTGGCTGAGCAGGGCGATCCGGTCGCCCTTGCGGACGCCGCGGGCGGCGAGGGCGTTCGCGGTGCGGTTGACGGTGTCGTCGAGTTCGGCGTAGGTCTGGCGGAGGTCGCGGTAGACGATCGCGGTCCTGTCGGGAACACGGGCGGTCGAGCGGCGCAGCAGGTCACCCAGTGAGGCGCTTCTGACCTGTGCGATCCGGCTGGTGAGTTCGTCGTTGAACATGCCGCTCCTGGTCGGATACTTGGGGTCACTCCATCGAGGGACCGCGGGGATTGGCTGAGCGGGTCACGGCTGGAGGCCGAGCACCGAGCACACGCTGCGGCGGAGCTCGGCGGGGCGGTCCTCGGACCAGTCGGGTGCCCGCCAGGCGATGTGCCGATCCGGGCGGACGAGCAGCGCACCACCGTTGCCGGTTCCGCGGACGGCGGCCCATGCGCCACTGGGGTCGGTCCATTCGGCGCCGGAGCCGATGACGCTCACCTGAACGGTCGCCCCGGTGTCGCCCACCGACCGCGCGGCCTCCACCCATCGGGAGGCGTGCTCGGCGTCCACGAGCAGGGTGAGGCCGCGCGGGGCGATCAGCTGGTGTACCGACTCACGAGAACCGCCACGGCTGAGCCAGGCGTGAGGCAGATGGTGGCCGGGGCGTGTGGTCGGCAGGTAGTCGCGAAGCGGGTGCTTCGCCTCCGGTGCGGGTGTGCCGTCGGGTACCAGCGCGCCGGCGGCGTAGTGGTAGCCGAGCTCCACGCCGAGCTGACTGTAGTCGTCGGCGTTGCTCGCGACCGCCTCGGCGACCGCGGCACGCTTGGCGTCCCCCTCCGGGGTGTCCGCGAACCACTCGATGACGGCGTCCCAGCCCTCCGACTCGCTCTGATCGGCCCGCAGACCGAGCGCCGCGGCTATACGGGCGTGCCCTCCGGCGTTGGTGAGGCAGTGGTTGACGTTGAACTCGCCCACCGGGCGGCGTTCGGTCTCGTAGCTGTCGAGCAGGGCGTCGGTGGCCTGCCCGGACAGTACGGCGTCGAGCTTCCAGACCAGGTTGTGCACGTCCTGGACCGCCGTGTTCAGGCCCAGTCCGCCGGTCGGAGGGTGCCGGTGGGCCGCGTTGCCGACCAGGAAGACGGGGCCCTGCCGCTGGCGTCGGGCCACGACACCCTCGAACTCCCAGTGACTGACCGCGTGCACTTCGACGTCCAGACCGGGGACGCCGAGCATGCGGCGGACTCGGCCGAGGACCGCCGACAGGTCGTTTCGATCGTCGTCGCTGGTGCGGTATCCGACGTGCGCTGCCCACTCGGTCGCCTCGCGCCCCCAGCGGTCGGGGCCCATGGCGCACAGGACACCGGCGAACGAACCCCGGCCGTCAGGATTGAGGAAGTAGTACAGCAGCGTCCGGTCGTCGGAGATCCACTCGGACAGGTCCATGGTGGCGTGCACGGTGACCATGTCGAGCAGCCCCGTGGGGCCGTCCATCTCGATGCCGAGCAGGTCGGTGCAGGTCCGGCCGCCGTCCGCCGCGATGACGTAGCGGGCGTGGACCTCGTAGGACTCGTCGCTGTCCCGGTCGCGCACGGTCGCCACCGCACCCTGGCCGGAACCGTCCTCGGAGAGCGACAGCCCCGTCAGCTCGTGGTGGAAGCGGATGTTCTCCCGTCCGCACACGGCTTCCGCCCGGGCCCGCAGCACGGGATCCAGGCGGAGCTGTGGCACGTTGGCGTAGCGGGCCGGGCTGGCGCGGGCGTAACGCTCGGCGTCCAGGCCGCCGCCCCAGGCAGGGAGCGACCCGATCCGCTGCCCCAAGGGCGCGGCCCCTCCCGCGAGCGTGGTGTGCCACGCCACCTGGTGCCAGCGGTCCTCCGGTGGCGAGAGATCGTAGACGGCGTCGGCCACGCCCATCTCTGTGAAGATCTCCATCGTGCGCTGGTTGAGCAGATGCGCCCGAGGCAGCCGTGAGGCGGCCGGGTGCCGTTCGACCAGGACGACGTCGGCGCCCCTGAGGCCCAGTAGCACGGCGGCGGAGAGTCCGGCAGGACCGCCGCCGACGATCAGGACGTCCGGCGCACGGCGAGGATGACGGCTCATCGAATGGCTCCCTTGCCAAGCGGGCTGGTCGGTTCGACCGTAGGACTCGGGGAGATTGAATGCAATAGTGACAACAAAGGCGCGCCTAAGATTGCATTCAATATTGCATGCACTTACGCTGGGCGCATCAGCCGACCAACGAAGGGACGGCATACCGTGACCATGCGGAACCCCTCAGTCGATGCTCTGTCCTCGGCGACCGTGCACGAGGCGGCAGGCCGCCTCGGAGCCCTGCCGTCGGCCATCGGGCCGGCCTTCGCGGGCGCCCGGGTCGTCGGACCGGCCTTTCCCGTCGCCTGCCCACCGGGCGACAACCTCTGGATCCACCGCGCCCTGTACGCGGCCGAGCCCGGCGACGTGCTCGTGGTCGACGTCGGCGGTGGGACGGAGTTCGGCTACTGGGGCGAGATCCTGAGCACTGCCGCTATCGAGCGAGGGCTGGCCGGCCTGGTCATCAACGGCGGTGTCCGGGACCAGGACGCCCTGGCGGCCCTCGGGCTGCCGGTGTTCTCCGCAGGCCTGTGCATCCGCGGCACCGGAAAGCACTTCGCCGGTGCCGGGTCGCTGGGCGCCCCCGTGCGCATCGGCGAGGTGTTCGTGAACCGGGGCGACCTGGTGGTCGGTGACGCGGACGGAGTGGTGGTGATCCGGCGGGCCGACGTCGAGGCCGTGCTCAAGTCCGCCGCCGAGCGCGAGGCCAAGGAGGCCGAGCTGATGCGTCGTATCCGCGCGGGCGAACGGACTGTCGACCTCTACGGCTGGCAGTGATCAGGAAAAGGAGGCATGACCGATGACCGAGTTCCGCAGACAGGCGATCCGGGTGCCCGGACTGCACCACGGCGGCGCCCCCTTCCCACTCGCGGTCCGGGTCGGAGACCTGCTGGCCTCCAGCGCCGTGCACGGCATGGACCCGACCACTGGTGAGATCCCCGACACCCTGGAGGGCCAGACGGCCGGAGTGTTCGCCAACATCCGCCGCATCCTGGACGCGGCCGGCGCCGACACCGGCGACATCGCCAAGGTCACCGTCTTCCTCGGCGAGGGCCAGTCACGCGCACCGCTGAACGCCGAGTGGGTGGCGATGTTCCCCGACGAGGACGACCGGCCGGTCCGTCACACCGTGCCCTCGACGCTGCAACCACCTCTACTCATCCAGTGCGAGTTCACCGCCGTACTGGCCGCCCGATCCCTCCAGGAGCATCCGTGATCATCGACAGCCACGCCCACCTGGTGGCGCCCGACTCCTTCTACGGTCTGTGGACCTATCTGGAGGCGGCAGGCACCTACCACGGACGGTTCCCGTCCAAGGCCACCGACGAGGAACTGATCAACTCCGCGCGCCGCCAGGTCACGCTGATGGACGAGGTCGGCACCGACATGCAGTTGACCTCGCCGCGCCCCTTCGTGCTGAAGCACTCCGCCCGGCCCGGGCAGATCGTGCACTGGTGGATCGAGGCGAACAACGACGCCATCGCCACCCAGGTCGCCGCCTTCCCCGACCGGCTGCGCGGCGTCTGTGCCCTGCCGCAGGTGGCGGGCGAACCGGTCACCACACTCTTCGAGGAACTGGACCGGAACCTGGAGCGGGGGTTCGTCGGAGTTCTCCTCAACCCCGATCCGAGCGAAGGCGCCGGAACCACACCGGTGATGGGCGACGAGTACTGGTACCCGCTGTACGAACGGCTCGTCGAGCGCGACGTGCCGGCCCTGCTGCATCCTGCCGCCTGCTACGGGCGCGAGAGCTACAGCGAGCACTTCATCACCGAGGAGAGCCTCGCGATCAACAGCATGATCCGCGCCGGGGTGTTCCGCGACTTCCCCGACCTGAAGATCATCGTGCCGCACGGCGGCGGCTCGGTCCCGTACCAGCTCGGGCGGTGGATCGCCCACGACCGCGGACTGGTCACCGCCAAGCCGGGCGACCGCGAGACCTTCGTGGAGACCCTGAAGCGGTTCTGGTTCGACACCTGCCTCTACACCCAGGAAGCCCTGGAACTGCTCTTCTCTGTGGTCGGCGCGGACCGTGTCCTGTTCGGTACCGAACGGCCGGGCAGCGGCGGCAGCCTGGAGGACCTCAAGCCGGTGATCGAGAAGATCCCGTCCCTGTCCGACGACGACCGGCGAGCGGTCTTCGAGGGCAACGCCCGTCAGGTCTACACCCGGCTGAACGACTGAGAGGAGGGAGACACAATGGCGGACATCGTCGCGGTGGCCGGCACCTCCCACAGTCCCGTCCTCGCCATGGAACCGCAGAAGATGTGGAGCCTGCGCGCCGAACACGACAAGGCCAACAGCGAGTTGTACGACACCGACGGTGTCGTCCGGCCCTACGGCGAACTCGCCGAGCGGGCGGGAGACCGCTGGCTGGACGAGCTGAAGCCCGAAGTGTGGGACCGCAAGTTCGAGCAGTCGCAGGCCGACATCGCGCGGCTCGCCGAGGACCTGGTCTCCCTCGATCTCGACGCGGTCATCGTCGTCGGCGACGACCAGGACGAGCTCTTCTCCCACCAGAACCTGCCCTCCATCGCCGTCTACCACGGCGAGGAGATGACCACTCACCATGCCATCGAGATGGGCCTCGGACCCGAGATCGTCGAGGTGCAGCGCCTCCTGGGGATGGACGGGGAAAGCTACCCGGCTGACGCCAGGCTGGGCCGGCACATCATCGAGAGCCTGGTCGACCAGGGCTTCGACGTCTCCTCCAGCGACTCCACCGCACCGGACACCGGCTTCGGACACGCCTTCGCCTGGGTCGCGGGACGGCTCCTCAAAGGCCACACGGTCCCGACCGTACCGATCCTCCTCAACACCTACTTCAAGCCCAACCAGCCGACGCCCGCCCGTTGTTACGACCTCGGTGTGGCACTGCGGCAGGCCGTCGAGTCCGCTCCCGGCAACGCGAGGGTGGGTGTCGTGGCCTCCGGCGGGCTCAGCCACTTCGTCGTCGACGCCGAGCTGGACCGCATGCTCCTGGACGCCATGAGCGACCACGACTCCACCACGCTGCGCGCCCTGCCGGCCCAGCGGATGGACTCGGGCACCTCGGAGATCCGCAACTGGATCACCGCGGCGGGCGCGGGAGCCCACCTGTCCACCAAGTGGGTCGACTACCAGCCCGCCTACCGCACGCCGGCCGGCACCGGCATCGGCCTGGCCTTCGGACTGTGGGCATGAACGACTCCGCGGACCCCTTGACGGGAATGGCTGACGCGGGCCAGACGGTCGCCCGGCTGGCCCGGTTGGATGCCTGCGCGGTCTCGGACGCGCTGGACTCGATGGGCCTGCCGGGCGCGGCCCTGGGCCTGACCGCGCTGGCGGCGCGGCGACGTATCGCCGGTCGGGCGGTCACCGTCGATCTGGTCGACGACGCCCCCGGCGCGGTGCACGCCGGCCGCCACCTCGGCACCGCGGCCGTCGACGCGTCAGGGCCCGGCGACGTCATCGTGGTGGCGCACCGGGGCAGGACCCACGTGGCCGGCTGGGGCGGCGTGCTCTCGGCCGGCGCCAAGCGCAACGGAGTCGAGGGCGTCGTCGTCCACGGCGCCTGCCGCGACGTGGACGAAGCCCGCGAACTGGACCTGCCGCTGTACGCGACGAGGGGAGTCCCGCTCACCGCCCGTGGCCGGGTGGTCGAGCGGGCCTGGAACGTGCCCGTCGACATCGCCGACGTCCCCGTGTACCCGGGCGACCTGGTCATCGCCGACGCCAGTGGTGTCGTGTTCGTCCCGGCCGCGCACGCCGACCAGGTACTGGCCACCGCCGAGGCGATCGCGGCGAAGGAACGGGCCATGGTCGAACGGGTGCGGGCCGGCCGCCCGATGGCCGAGGTGATGGCACACGACTACGAAACCATGCTGCACAGAGAGGGAGCCCGTTGATGACCGATACCGATGTGGATGCCGCACAGACCGCGGTCGAGGCCCTCAGGGACCTCGACACCAGTCACGTCAGTGACGCCCTGGACCGTCTCGGCATCGCCGGGCAGTGTCTGGGCATCATGCCGCTCGACCGGAGCTTCCGTCTCGCCGGACCGGCCTTCACCGTGCGCTACGTCCCGGTCGGCACCGACCCCGGCAGCGTCGGCGACTACATCGACGAGCTCGACCCGGGCACCGTCGTCGTCCTCGACAACGCCGGACGCATGGACGCCACGGTCTGGGGTGACCTGCTGACGGCGACCGCCGCGCGCGGCGGCATCGGCGGCACCGTCATCGACGGCGTGTGCCGCGACTCCGACCGCGCCCTCGAACTCGGCTACCCCGTCTACAGCCGGGGCCGATGGATGCGTACCGGAAAGGACCGCGTCCGCGTCGACGACTACCAGGTACCGGTCACCGTCGGCGGCGTCCGGGTGGAGCCGGGCGACCTGCTGCTCGGTGACGCGGACGGCGTCGTGGCGATCCCGGCGTCGCGGGCCGACGAGGTGATCGCCGTGGCCAGGCAGATAAGGGACGCCGAGAACCGGATACGCGCCGACGTCGAGCAGGGCTCGCCCCTGACGACAGCACGCGCCGAAGCCGGCTATCACACGCTCCAGACCCGGGCCCGCTCCGCCGGCTGACAGGCCAATGGGCGGTCGGAGGCCGCGAACGGTGGTTCCTATACTGCCTGCAGGATTGGATACAACCTTCAGGAGTGATCGCGTGCCTGACCCCAACCGGCGTGCTCTCGTGAAAGAAGGGGCCGGCGCCGAGCGGACGGTTCGTGAACTGCGGAACCAGGTCCTCAAGGGGCGGCTGCTGCCCGGCGAACAGATCCGCCAGGAGGAGATCGCCGAACAGCTCGGGATCAGCCGGGTTCCGGTGCGGGAGGCCCTGAGCATCCTGGCCAGCGAGGGGCTGCTCACCCACCGCCCGCACCAGGGGTACTTCGTCACCAAACGCACCCCCGACGAACTCGCCCAGATCGGCCTCATGCTCGCGCTCCTTGAGGATGAACTGGCCCGCACCATCGACTGGCCCACCGAGGAGTTCGTCGCGGAACTGCGGTCGCTCAACGAGGACATGGCACGGCTGGTGGACGAGCCCGAGTGGGTGGACATGGTGAGCCTCAACCACGAGTTCCACCTGCGCATCTTCGGCCTTTCCCCGCTGAAACTCGTGCTCGACGAGGTACGGCGGCTGTGGATGCTGGCAGACGCGTTCATCGCGATCGACTATGCGACGCGGGACCACAGGAAGCGGACGGTCGCGCAGCACGAGCGCATCCTGAAGGCGCTGGCCGCCCGCAGCCGCGCCCGCCTGCTCAAGGGCATCCGCGACCACCGGGACAGTACGGGGGTCGGAGCCAGGGCGGGTCTGTCCCGCCGAAGAGCCTGAGACAGCGGCCGCCCGGTAACCGAGAAAGGTGCATCCCGTGACGGACCCCGTCCGCTACACATGCGAGCAAGGCGTGGCCCGGATCGTACTCTCCAGGCCGGCCAGGGCGAACGCCATCGATCTGTCGACCGCACACGCCCTGGGCGCGGCTGTCGACCGGGCAGCCGCGTCCGATGTGCGTGCGGTCGTCGTGCTCGGCGAGGGCAGGCGGTTCTGTGCCGGAGGCGACGTGGCGGCGATGGCCGCCGCGCCCGACCGGGCGGTCTATGTGGAGGAGCTGGCCCTTGCGCTTGACGATGTGTTCCAGCGGCTGGGCAGGTTGTCGAAACCGGTCGTCGCGGCGGTGCGGGGAGCCGTGGCGGGCGCGGGGCTGGCCCTGATGCTGAGCTGCGACGTCATCGTATCGGCCGCCTCCACCAAGTTCCTCCTGGCCTACGCGGACGTCGGGCTGACGCCCGACTGCGGAGTGTCCTACCTCCTTCCCCGGGCGATAGGTCAGCAACGCGCACTCGAACTCGCCCTGACCGGCCGCGTGCTCTCCGCGGCGGAGGGCCGGGAGTGGGGGCTGGTCACCGAGGTGGTGGACGGCGCATCCGTGGACGCTCGGGCTCTGCAACTCGGCGAGCGGCTCGCGGCGGGACCGGCGCACGCCCTGGGAGAGACCAGACGACTCCTGCGCTCCGGGCAGCTGACCCGGGAGCAGGCAGGCCGTGAGGAAGCCCGCGTGATCGCCCGGGCGATGGGTGGGGCCGAGGCCACTGCGCTGGTCGAGTCCTTCGCATCCAGTGGCGGCAAGGGCGGGAACGGAAGGCCGGCGGCCTGAGGACGCGCGCCTTCGCGTCCGGTGCCGCTGGGGGCCACCGCGCTCAGGTCACGGCTACGCGCCCTCGGCGGGCGACGTCGGTTGCCGGTTGCTGGCGTGACCCTCGGGGAGGAGATCGAGCCGGTACTCGGACGGCACGTCGAGGAGGAGCGAGATGCTGTCCAGGATCGCGCGTGCCATGTAGCTGAGGACGTACTGCCGCTGCACGCCGCGCAGCCGGACGCCTTCGTCGACGAGTCGCATGTACCCCGCGCGCACGACACGGCGCACTTCCTCGTCGGTCACCGTCAGCGCCCGAAGCTGGAAGAGCGCCTGGTCCGGACGTTCCTCGACCTTTTGCCGGTGGAGCAACTCCAACTGCGTCTCGAAACTGCCGCCCGGCCGCGTCTGCTCTCGCGCCTGCAGCATCGTCGACCGCATGCGCTCCACGACCCGCTCGTAGCACGCGACGAACAGTGCCTGCTTGTCGGGGAACAGCGCGTAGACGTAGGGCTGCGAGACCCCGGCCCTCTTCGCGATGTCGGCGGTTCGCGCATCACCGTAGCCATGCCGGGCGAACTCGGTGATCGCCGCTTCGATCAGGTCCTCGCGGCGCTGTTCCGCCGTCTGTCGCCTGGCCACTCCTGGCTGCTCCGATCCGCAAGGACAAGATTGTCGCTCGATCCATCGAATAGTACATAGGCGAGTGCGCCGACCGCTCCCGGCCGACCTCCGCCTAAGGGGTCCTTGCACTGTGCCCGCCCAGGTCGGGCGCACACGGTGCAAGTACCCGAGAGGAGTGCCCGCCCGGTCGGCGTGAGGCCGACGGAGCGGGCTGCTGACTCGGCCCGTCGCGACGGGTACCGAGCCCTACTCGCCGCTGCGCAGGGCGGCCTCGATCTCGGACGCGGGCACCCAGCTGCCGTGGAATCCGAGGGGGACGCGGTGGTTGAGCTTGATCCGCGCGACGGGCGCCCCGGTGAAGTCCTGGGCGTCCTGGATGATGACCTCAGTGCGGTCCTCGGCCGGGTCCCACCACATGCTCAGCAGCCATCCGTCGTCCTCGGACGTGGCGCCTTCGCGCGGGACGAAGACGACCTCGCTGGGCGCCTCGAGCCCGTCGATGACCTTGATGTCGGTGTGGTCGCGTGCGATGTCGTGCTTGGCCAGACCGTCGAAGAGCCAGTCACCCTTGTCGAGCATGGTGACCATGTATTGGAAGCGGTGCTCCAGAGTGGTGCGCTCGTCGTTGACACGGGGGAAGTCACCGGTGACGTCGGTGTGCGCGTTCTCACTGAGGCGGCCCGTGGCGAGGTCCAGCCTCCAGCGGGTGGGAACGGTCCGCGCCTTGGTGAACCACTCGTTGAAGTCGCGACCGACCGTGGGATCGGTGAGTTCGGACCTCAGGTGGCCGAGACGGGTCACGGTGCGGTGGGCGTCGACGACGACCGTCTGGCCGTCTTCGTAGGCGTTGTAGTAGTGCGTCGTCTGGAACGGCTCGTCGGCCTCGAACCACGTCACCTTGCCGGTCGCGCGGTGCATGACCGCGAACTTGCTGACCGGCACGGCGTCGGTGTCCCAGACCACGGACGGGTTTCCCTGGAACAGCGACGTGGGATCGAAGAGCTGCGGGCTGAGGCAGAAGATGGCGTAGTTCTTGGTGACGGCGTAGTCGTGGACGAAGGAGGGCGCGCCCAGGTCGAACTTGAAGCTGTCCAGCAGGTTGCCGTGTTTGTCTGCGCGGTACCAGGTGATCTGCCCGCCCATGGAACCGTAGAAGAGCATGTCGCCGTTGTCGGGGTCGATCTTCCAGTGGGCGGTGACCGGTCCGGACACCTTGCCGTGGAAGTCGTAGGTGCCCACGGTCTCCAGTGTGTCGGGCCGCAGTTCGTGCGGAACATCCACCTCGGCGAACACCAGCAGTCGGTCGTTGAACAGAGTGACGTGGGTGTTGCCGGAGTTCTTGAACGGCGGGCGCCCCTCCTCCAGTTTCAGCGGCTCGCCCCCGCCGTTGATCACGCTGGTGAAGAGGGCCCGGCCCTCCTGCATCTCCAGCTTCAGCCCGGCGGTCTGGACGTACCGGTTGCGGTACGTGGCGCGGCCGTCACGCAGGAAGACGGCGTGCACCATGCCGTCGCCGTCGAACTGGTGGTAGCGGTCGGGGTTGGCCGGCCGGAAGTGCTGATTCTGGGCCACCCGGTAGAGGGCCCCGTCGAGGCCGGCAGGAATCTCGCCCTCGACCTCCAGGTCGAACGCCTCGCCCTCCTCGCGCCAGGGGGTAAACGGGCCGTTGAGAAAAATATTGTCGGTGTCCCACATAGCTGTTCCCTTCGTGACTGAGTGACTCGGTGACTCGGTGCGGTCAGCTGCAGGAGCGTCCGGTTTCGTGGCGGCCGGTACAGGCAGAGGTCGAACGGACGGTCGCTCCCGGGCAGCTGCAGCCCGCGGTTTCGACGGCGCCGCGCTCGCTCTAAGGGCGCGGCCGATCATGCGGTCGGGAGCCAACCAGGCGCTCCGCGTTCCCGTCCCCATCAATTTATTGATAGGCCAATCAATTAGCAACCCGTTGACGCATGGATCACATTCACGCCATGTGCTGCCCTCCTGCACCCCCGCGTTCAGCGAAGTTGCGGGACGAGACCTGGCGGCCGTGCCGGGCGCTGCCGGCCCGCCGCTACTGCGGCGGGCCGGTCATAGGGCGCCCGGGGCGCCGCACCCGCCCAGCAGGTTCACGAAAGTCGTCGGCCAGGCCCTGGGCCGAGGTCAGTCGGCCGAAACACCCGTGGCGAGCAGTCCGTTGACCACCAGCGTCGCCAGCGCGTCCGCCCTCGCCGCGAGCTGCTGCGGCGAGGCGGGCTCGGGCCTGCCCAGGCGCCGCGCCAGAGGGCCGTCCACCATTCCCCCGACGGGCGGGATGACAGCGAAGAACACCACGTCCATCGGAGGGGGTGCCATGCGACCGGAGGCGACGAGCCGCTCGATGTTCGGCGTCATGAGCTGCAGGACGGGCGTGAGGTAGTGCTCGTACAGGTAGTCCAACCGCTCGGTGTCCCGGGACGCCTCGTCCACGAAGATGCGCCCGATCAGCGGCGTGTCCGCCGCTGATCGGTAGAAGCCGCTGATGATCCGCCTCAGCCGCTCGGCGTCGTCGACCCCGGAATCCACCTGCGGCAACCGCGCCAGCTGCGCACCCAACGCGTGGTCCATCACCGCACGCCAGAACGCCGCCTTCGACCCGTACCGATCATTGATGAAGTTGTGGCTGACACCCAGACGGCGGGCCAGCTCACGGGCAGATGCATGGTCGTAGCCCAGTTCCGCGAACGCTTCGAGGCCGCGCTGCAGGATGCTCTCCTCCCCGGGCACCGAGGGAGTGTCGGCCCCGGGGCGTCCCGGCCGTCGAACGGACTCGGTTCGTGCTCCCATCACTGCCTCCATGGCTGATTGCTCGCGCCTGTGCCGCTTGTGCCGCACAGGCGTCTTCGACGGTGAGTCCTCGCGCTCCTCCCGAAGAGCGCCTGCCCCCTGGCCGCGGTGAGACCTCTCCGCAACCCGGCTCCGGGCCCACGAGAAGAGCTTACTTGACACCTATCAGATTTCCCCTAATCTGATAGGTGTCAGAAATCGCCCGGCAGCCACCCCCGCCTCCCCGACCGGCTCGGGACAGCGTGCGCCCGGATGCCCTGGCAGCGCCCCCTCGGAAGTGAGCGACACATGACCACGAACCACACCGCCCACACAGCCACCGAACGCGTGATCGACCTGGAAGCGGCAGGCCGCCGACACACCATGAAGGCCGACCGCATGGCACCTCTGCTCACCGTCGGGGATCCACTCGCCGACGCCGTCATCGCCGAGCTCGACCGCTACGGCGCCACGGCACGGCGGGCTCTCGACGCCGGCCTGAGGAACGGCCTCGCAGGCCTCGACGAGCGGCCCCCCGAAGCCGTCGCCGCACTCCTCAAGCAGGTGGAGACCACCCCTGACCGGGTCGACCGCCTGATGCTCCACCGCGGCGACGTCGTCAGCCTGTCCGTCCCACCCATGTGGTTCGGGCTCTGCTCGATCACCAGCGCTCTCGTCCACACCTGCGCGTCCCCGGCTGGCGCACGGCAGCTGGTCCGAACCGACCGGCCGAGGCCCACGGTGTCACGTCGGCTCGTGGAGACCGGGGTGTGGGCGCGGCAGACCATCCGGCCGGGAGGGCTGCTGCGCGGAGAGCCGGGGTACGTGGCCACCGTCGAGGCCCGGCTGCGCCACGCCCGTCTGCGGGCCACATCCCTCACGGACTGGGACAGGGGCGCCCCGGGTCTGCCGATCGGACAGCTCGACATGGCCCGCACCTGGCTCGGCTTCACCCTCATCGCCTTTCAGGCCCTGGCGGCCGTCGGCATCGACATCACCGGCGAGGAGGAGGGCAACCTCTACCAGTACTGGGCCTACGTCGCCCATCTCCTGGGGCTCGACGAGAACCTGTACAAGGACGTCGCCGACCACGCCGGCGCCCGCCGCCTGCAGGACCTGCTGGACGCCGTGACGGCCGCCCCCGATGCCAACTCACGCGCCGCGACCGCCGCCGTGATCGGCGCACAGGCCCGCGCGACGGCTCAGGCGCCGGGCGCGGTTCTGTCCGAGGGCCAGCTCGAAGAACTGATCCGCGGCATGCTCCGACAGGCCTTCGGGAAGACGGCAGCAGATCGTCTGGGCATCCCCGACGTCCCGGCCGCGACCGACCACATGCCGCTGATCAGCACTTTGAACCGCCAGGCCCGGTACTGGCAGACCTTCTCCCCCGCCTCGGCCCAGGCAGCTCGCCGACAGGCCGCCGATGTGCCCGAGCCCGCCTCCGAACCGATCGCGGTCGTCCTTCCCCTCGGTGTCGCCCTTCAACGCACCACAGGCATCCACCGCTCGGCCACGTCGGCGGCCTGATCCTCGCTCTCTCCCCTTTCCCTCCTTTCCCTCCTTTCTCCCTCTTCCACCCCTTCCGTGCCGCTTCGCACTGCCTCGCACCGCCGAGCCGTGGCTGTCGGCGCCCCGACCACTGACCGCACCACGTGACGAGCTCCATCGAAGCAGCCGTCCTACCGCACCACCGCACCTTCCGCCTCTCGACCACTTCCTCGGCTGGAGACCTCGTCATGTCCCAAACGACCACCGCCGCAACGGACACGGCCACCGTGTCCGCGCTCCCGTCAGCCGACGCACCGCCTCGCCACCGCTGGTGGATCCTCGCCGTCATCGGCATGGCCCAGCTCATGGTGGTGCTCGACGCGACGATCGTGAACATCGCCCTGCCCTCGGCCCAGAAGGACCTGGGCTTCTCCGACGGCGACCGGCAGTGGATCGTCACCGCCTACGCCCTCGCCTTCGGCAGCCTGCTGCTGCTCGGCGGACGGATAGCCGATCTCTTCGGCCGCAAGATCACCTTCCTGGTCGGCCTGGTCGGCTTCGCCGGGGCCTCCGCCGTCGGCGGCGCCGCGAGCAGCTTCGAGATGCTGGTCGCCGCGCGCGCCGGCCAGGGCCTGTTCGGCGCCCTGCTCGCACCAGCCGCGCTGTCCCTGCTGACCACGACGTTCACCGACTCCAAGGAACGCGCCAGGGCCTTCGGTGTCTACGGCGCCATCGCCGGCGCCGGAGGCGCCATCGGCCTGCTGCTCGGCGGTGTGCTCACCGAGCACCTCGACTGGCGCTGGACCCTCTACGTCAACCTCGTCTTCGCCGCCGTCGCCTTCGTCGGCGGTACGCTCCTGCTGCGTCGCACCGCCCGCGACAGGAGCGCCAGGCTCGACATCCCCGGCGCCGTCCTCGTCGGCGGCGGCCTGTTCAGCCTGGTCTACGGCTTCGCCAACGCCGAGAGCCACGCCTGGAGCTCGCCGCAGACCTGGGGCTGGCTGGTCACCGGAGCCGTCCTGCTCGCCGCGTTCACCGTGTGGCAGACCAAGTCCTCCCACCCCCTGCTGCCCCTGCGCATCCTGCACGACCGCAACCGCGCCGCCTCCTTCATCGCCATGCTGATCAGCGGCGCCGGCATGTTCGGCGTGTTCCTCTTCCTCACCTACTACCTGCAGCAGAGCCTCGGCTACACGCCCATCGAGACCGGCCTGGCCTTCCTGCCCATGACCGGCGCGATCATGATCAGCGCCACCCTCGCCTCCAGCGTGCTGATACCCCGCATCGGTCCCAAGCCGGTGGTACCGCTCGGCATGGGCCTGGCCGCCGCCGCCATGGCCTGGATGACCGCCCTCGACCTCAACAGCTCATACACCACGGACATCCTGCCCGCACTGGTCATGATGGGCCTCGGCCTCGGCCTGGTGATGCCCACGGCCACGAGCCTGGCCGTCACCGGAATAGCCGCCAAGGACTCCGGGGTCGCCTCCGCCACCGTCAACACCATGCAGCAGGTCGGCGGCTCCCTCGGTACGGCCCTGCTCAACACCCTCGCCACCAGCGCCGCCACCGACTACCTGGCCGGCAAGGACCCCAGGGACCCCGCCGTGCAGGCCCAGGCCGGCCTGGAAGCCTACTCCACCGCCTACGGGTGGTCGGCCGTCTTCTTCACCGTCGGCCTGGTCGTCAGCGTCATCCTCTACCGGCGCGGCGTACCGAAGCAGGACCCCGACGCCGCGCCCGCCGTCCACATGTGAGGTCCCGGCGGAGGCCGCACCGCGCGTGAGTCCCTGTCAGAACCATCCGGCCGGCGACTTCACCGAGCACCAGGGGCCGTACTGATCCGATACTCCGGATCAGTACGGCCCCTTCGGCGCCCAAGCATCCATCGGCCGCGTACGCGTAGGCGGCCGTCGTCAGCGACCCGGACGCTGCCGACGGTAGGTCACTCGCCGATCCGGCAGGCCGCGACAGCCCTGTCCAGGGTCTCGTGGTCGGCCCAGCTTCCGTGAAAGCCGAACGGGACCCGGCTGGGTAGCTTGATCCGGGCCAGCGGAATGCGCCGCAGGTCGGCGGCGTCGTGGATCAGCACTTCGCTGAGGTCGGTGGCACGATTCCACCAGAGCGAGAGCAGGTAGCCGTCGTCCTCGCCCTGGGCGTTCTCACGGGCGACGAAGACCGGTTCGCTCGGGCTGGTGAGCCCGTCCGGGCCCTCGATGACAGTCGTGTTGTCGAGGAGGTAGTCGTGGCGGGCCAAGCCGTCGCTCATGGTGTCGTCGGTCAGTCCACGGGTGGTGACGAAGTAGCCATAGCGGTTGGGCTGTCCCACGTACGCGTCGTTGATCTTGGGAAACTCGCCCGCGATCCCGCTGATCATCTCCTCCCTGGCGCGCCCGGTGGCGAGGTCGACGCGCCAGCGGTAGGGCAGGGCCGGGGGGAACCACTCGTGGGAAGTCACCGACGCACCCGGGCGATCGACGGGGGTGCCGAGCCGAGTGATTCGGTGCCCGTCGATGATCAGCTCGCCGTCCTGCTCGTAGGCGTTGAAGAAGTGGGTGTTGGCGAACTGCCCGCCGGCCTCATGCCAGGTGACCTGATGGGTACGGCGGTCCATGAGGACGATCTGCGTGCCGTGATCGAGAGAGCTCTCGTCCCAGACCAGTCCCGGCCCTCCTTGCGCCACCCGGTCGAAGCGGAACTGGGCGGGCGTGACGAAGAAGACGGCGTAGTGGTCGCTGACCGCGAAGTCGTGCATGACGACGGGCACCCCGATGTCGAACGAGTGCGAGTCGATGATCTCGGCCGTCTTCACGTCGGCGCGGTACCAGGTGATGGAGGGGCCCATGGCGGCGAAGAACAGCATGTCACCGCTG
Source organism: Streptomyces sp. LS-MS-L19 (assembly GCF_058382285.1). NCBI lineage: Bacteria > Bacillati > Actinomycetota > Actinomycetes > Kitasatosporales > Streptomycetaceae > Streptomyces > Streptomyces sp. LS-MS-L19. The sequence continues at coordinate 4,369,437 of NZ_JBYCLL010000001.1, forward strand.
GCGGGATCGATCTTGTAGTGGGCGGTGCAGAGGGTGTTGATCCCGCCGTGGAAGTCGTAAGGGCCGAGGGTCTTGAGGGTCTCCGGGTCCATTGCCTGGGGCAGTGCGCCCTCGTAGTAGACGAGAAGTCGGTCGTCGAAGACACCGACGTTGGTGTTGGCGACGTTCTTGACCGGCGGGGCTCCGTCGGGCAGTCGCCCGGGGGTGCCGCCGTTGATGAAGGTGCTGTAGACGGCTTCGCCTGCCTGCACCTCGATCTTCATGGAGTCGGTCTCGACCCAGCGAGTGCGGTACGCAGCCCGGCCCTCGCGCAGGTAGATGCCGCAGACCATGCCGTCGCCCTCCCACCAGTGGTAGCGATCGGTGTTGCGGGGCTGGAAACGGGGGTTGCCGGTGACACGGAACAGCGCGCCCGCAAGGTCCGACGGGATCTCCCCGTGCACCTCCAGGTCGTATGCCTCGTTCTCCTCCGCCCACGGTGTGAAGGGGCCATTGAGGAACTTGTTGTCGGTAAGCCAGTCGGTACGCATGGGCGTTCTCCTGTGGTTGCCGTCGAAGCAGGGCTGGGTCAGAAGGGGTAGTGGGGCAGGTCGCCGCGTACGGTGACCCACTGCTGTTCGGTGAAGGCTTCGAGGTTGGCGGCGGTGCCGCCGTGGCGGGAGCCGGTGCCGGAGTCGCCGACTCCGCCGAAGGGGGCGACGGGTTCGTCGTTGACGGTCTGGTCGTTGATGTGGACCAGGCCGGAGGGGATGCGCTCGGCCAGGGCCAGGCCCTTCATGACGTCCCGGGTCAGGATGCCCAGGGACAGTCCGTACTCGGTGCCGGCGGCCAGGCGGGCCGCCTCGTCCAGGTCCCGGAAGGGGACGACGGGAGCGACGGGCCCGAAGATTTCCTGGGCGTAGGCGGGTGCGGTCAGTGGTACGTCGGTGAGCACGGTGGGCCGGTAGAACAGGCCTTCGTAGGTGCCGCCTGCGGCCAGTCGGGCACCGGCCTCGACGGTCTCGGTGACGATGCGGTGCACGTTGTCGCGTTGTCCGGCGTCGATGAGCGGTCCGACGGGGACGCCTTCGGTGGCTGGGTCGCCGACCGGGAGGGCGTCGGCGTGTTGGGCGAGCAGGGCGGTGTAGTCGTCGGCGACCGAGGTGTGGACGAGGTGGCGGCTGCTGGCCATGCAGATCTGGCCCGCATGGACGTACGAGCCCCACGCGCCCACCGAGGCGGCCCGCTCGAGGTCGGCGTCGTCCATGATGACCAGCGCGGAGTTCCCGCCGAGCTCCAGGTGCACCCGCTTCAGGTGCCGGGCCGCGACGACTCCGATGGCGCGGCCGGCCCTGGTGGAGCCGGTGAACGCGATCACGGGTATGTGCGGGTGCTCGACCGCGGCGGCGCCGACCTCGGCGCCGCCGGGCAGCACGTGCAGCAGACCGGGAGGCAGGCCCGCTTCCTCGAAGATCCGGGCGAAGACGACGCCGCCGCTGACCGCGGTGCGCGGATCCGGCTTGAGGATGACTGCGTTGCCCAGCGCGAGGGCCGGGGCGACCGCGCGCATGGCGAGGACGAGCGGCACATTGAACGGGGCGATCACCCCGACGACTCCGACCGGCACCCTGCGGGCGAAGGACAGCCGCTGCTGCCCGGAACGCAGCAGCTCACCGTAGGGTGCCGCGGCCAGGGCGGCGGCCTCGTGGCATTCCTCCGCCCCGCCGCTGGCCACCTGCAGGGCGGCGAAGGGCCGGATCGCGCCGGACTCCCGTACCAGCCAGGTCTCGATTTCCTCGTGGTTTTCCTCGAACAGGCGCGCGGCACGGCGCAGGACCGCGGCGCGATCGGCATACGGCCGCGCGGCCCACTCCCGCTGGGCTACCACCGCGGCTTCGGCAGCCTTGTTCACGTCGGTGGGGGTGGCGCAGCCGACACGGCCCAGCGTCTTACCGGTGGCGGGCTCGACCGCGTCGAACTCCTCACCCGAACCGCTGATCCATTCACCCGAGCCGGAGAAGACTCGGCCTTCCCAAATACTGCTGTCCAAAAGTGTCATGGCGTCCCTATCCATGTCAGGGGTGTGATGCGGCTGTGCCCTCGGGGCCGAAGGCCAGAGGCAGAGAAGCGGCTTGGCCGACGACTAGGTGCCGGTCGGGGTGACCGCCGCTGGGGCCGCCTCCTGCGCGGGCGTGTCCACAGCCAGAAGAGAGGCGGCTCCGCTGCGGCGCAGGGCGAGCGCGGCGATCACCACGCCTGCGAGTGCGGCGCCGGCGCAGATGTACATGCTGAGGTCCAGGCCCGCTTCGAGGGCTTCACGGGCGAGGGGGGCCACGGTGCGCGACAGGTCACCCAGGTCGGCGTTGGCGGCCGCGAGTGCGCCTCCATCGCTGTTGACGGCTCTGGCGATGCCCAGGGCCTGCGGGGGAAGGCCCGAGGAGTCGAGCTTGTCGGCCAGGGAGCCGCTCGCCGTGCCGAGGGCGACGGCGCCTGTGACGGCGGGGCCAAGCGCCTGCCCGGTCTCACGAACAAGGCTGGTGACCGCGCTGGCCATGCCGGCGTACCGGATGTCGACCATGCCGACGGCGACGGCCGTCAATGACGAGAACATCGTGATGAAGCCGACTCCCATCAGCAGAATCGGGCCGGTCATGGAAGTGAGGCTCGTCGCGTCGCCCGGCAGGCGTCCCATCCAGAACTCTCCGGCGGCGAGCGACAGGAGCCCACCGACCAGGAGAGTGCGGGGATGCAACCGCTGCAGCAGTTTCGGCAGGAACGGGGTGAGCAGCAGGGGGACCGCCTGAATGAGCGCGAACGGCAGAGCGGCTTGCAGCGGGGTCACGTGGTGGACGGACTCCAGCTTGATGCTGAGCGCGTACGCGGTGCCGATGAAGCCGAACAGGGCGAGCAGTCCGACGGCTGCGGCCCCGGCGAAAGCGGGAGTCTGGAACAGGTTCAGGCGCAGCATGGGCGCCCGCGAGCTTCGCTCGATGGCGAGGAACCCGATGAAGGAGGCGGCCGCGAGGACGAACGCGAGCACGATGTGGGGCTCGGAGTAACCGTCGCCGGCGCCCTCGATGACGGCGTAGAGCAGGGCCAGAAGCGACACGGCGATGGTGAGCTGGCCGGGCAGGTCCAGGCCGCGGTCGGCGGCGTCCTGGCGGGCGTCGACGATCCAGCGACCGCTGACGGCCGAGGAGGCCACGCCCAGCACCGCGAGCGGTACGAATGCCCAGCCCCAGTGGGCGTGCTCGGCGGTGAAGCCGCTGATCAAGGGGGCGATCATGGCGCCGAAGGCAAGGCTGAGCGCCCAGGACGACAGGGCTTTGGCGCGGGCGACGGGATGCGGGGTGCCCGCGACGATCACGGCCAGCGAGGAGGGAAATATCGCTGCCGCGCCCAGGCCTGCAACCGATTGACCCGCGATCAGCTGGGTCATCGAGCCCGCGGTGGCGACGACCAGGCAGCCGACCGCGACCAACAGCCCGCCGACGACGAGCAGGCGTTTACGGCCGAACAAGTCGCCGAGAACACCGAAGTTCAGCTCCAGGATGGCCGTCGGAAGGATGAACGCGGCGGGGATCCAGGCCAGGGCGGAGGCCGATGCGCCGAGATCACGCTGGATCTCTCCGATGAGCGGGGAGGCCAGGGGAATGCCGATCTGAGCGACGCAGATGGCGAAACAGGCTGCCGCCAGGGTGCCGCGGCTCAGCGGAACAGGAGTGCTCGGGGCAGGCGAGGGTCTTCCGACATCGGGATCGGTCATAAGGGATGCCTCCGGGGTGCTCGGGGTGCTCGGGGCGGACGCGCGGGACGCCGTTGACGGGCGACGCCGGGAACTTCTGTCTCGAATAACCGGACAGAATGTCCATTGAGCAGGACAGTGCATCTCTTGCCGCCCTCCAGTCAAGGGGTACGACGCCAGTAGGCGCCATTGACGGGCGAGTGACCGCTCTGTACTGTCCTGAATATCAGACTTCAAGTCCTGAATATGGAGACGAAATGGCTATCACTGGTCTGGGGCACACCGGCTTCTGGGTCGACGACCTGGAGAAGATGCGCGACTTCTACAGCCGCGTCATGGGACTGACCGTGACCGACGAGGACGAGGAGCGGCGCATCGTGTTCTTCTCGTCCCGCCCCGACGAGGAGCACCACGAGTTCGTGCTCCAGGAGGGCCGGACCGCCCCGGCCGGGAGCAAGCTCACGCACCAGGTGTCGTGGCGTGTGGACTCGCTGGAGTCGATCATCGACTTCCATCACCGGTTCCGCACCGAGGGCATCGAGGTCCAGCAGGAGGTCACCCACGGCAACGCGATCGGGATCTACTTCTTCGACCCCGAGGGCAACCGCAATGAGGTCTACCTGCGCATCGAGCGGGACGTGCGCCAGCCGTTCCGCAAGACGCTGAACCTCGACCAGTCTCCCGAGGAGATCTTCGCCGAGGCCGAGCGGTTGCTGATCGAAGGCGGCCCCGCCTACCAGCCCGTCCAGTGATCCACGGCCTGCGACGGAGCATCCTCATGACTGAACCACCACCGGCCACCCGGACGAGACCTCTTTCCCACCAGCTGCCCGTACTGGTCGTGGGAGCCGGTCCAACCGGTCTGACGGCCGCCCACCTGCTCGCCTCCCGGGGCGTGAAGGTTCTGCTGGTCGAACGCAACGCCACGACCAGCGACGCGGCCAAGGCGATCAGCCTTGACGACGAGTCCCTTCGCACCCTCCAGTCGGCCGGTCTCGACGAGGTGGTGTACCCGATCATCGTGCCGGGCACCGGGACCAGATACTTCGGCGCCGGTGGGCGCCCCCTCGTACACGCCCGCGGCACCGGCGACCAGCGATACGGCCACCCTTTCAAGAATCCGTTCGCGCAGCCTGACCTCGAACGGGTGTTGCGCGAGCAGCTGCGCCACCTCCGGGACGTCGACGTCCGCTTCGGCAACCGGCTGACGAACCTCAGCCGCCACTCCGACCGGGTGCGTGTCACCCTCCGGACCGGCGGCGAGGACGGACCGGTCGAGGAGGTGGACGTCTCCTACGTCCTCGGCTGCGACGGCGGCCGCAGCACCGTGCGCGACCTGCTGTCCATCCCCATGCAGGGGCGCAGCTTCCCCGAGGTGTGGCTGGTGGTCGACACGCTGGAGGACGGCCACGACCAGCGGTACGGCATGCACCACGGCGACCCCGACCGGCCCGTGGTCATCGTGCCCGGCCAGGGCGGCCGCTGCCGCTACGAGTTCCGGCTCAAGCCGGGCGAGTGCGAGGCGGGCACACCGCCGCCGTTCGAGCTGGTGCGTCAACTGCTGCACCCTTACCGGGAGATCACACCCGAACAGGTCGAGCGCGCGGTCGCCTACAGCTTCCACGCGCTCCTGGCCGACCGGCTGCGCGACGGCCGCTGCTTCCTGCTCGGCGACGCCGCCCACATGATGCCCCCGTTCGCCGGCCAGGGCCTCAACTCCGGTGTCCGGGACGCGGCCAACCTGTGCTGGAAGATCGCGGAGGTCCTGGCGGGACGGGCCGGCGACGCGCTGCTCGACACGTACGACACCGAACGCCGACCGCACGCCAGAGCTGTGATCGACCTGTCCGTGCGGCTCGGGCGGATCGTCATGACCACCAGCCGCCCCCGCGCCCACCTGCGCGACCTCATGGTGCGCGCCGCCATGCGCACCCCGCCCGGACGCCGGTACCTCACCGAGATGCGCTACCGCCCCAGCACCCGCGTGCACTCCGGGGCCGTCGTACCCCTCGAAGGCCCGCACCGGTCACTCGTCGGCACGCCACTGCCCCAGCCTCGCGTACTGCGCGCACCCCACCACGAGGTCACCCGGCTCGACGATGTCCTCGGTCATGGCTGGAGCCTGCTGGGGATCGGCGTGACCGACGCCGACTGGGCGACTGCCACCGCCGCGCCCGGCCTTCCAGAGGCCACCCGCGTGCACGCCTACCTGGACGACCGCGCTCCCCGGGACCACGCCGGCCGAATGGGAATCGCCGACGCCGACGGCCGCCTCGACGCCCTCTTCGCCTCACTGACCGGCCACTTCGTACTCGTACGCCCGGACCGACTGGTGGCCGCCGTGTTCACCCCCCACCAAGCGGGCCAGGTGGCCGCGGAGCTGCGCCGCTCGACCGGCAGCGCCGGGGCCGACACCTCTGGGGAGCCGGCTGCCCACTCTTCCCGCCTCGAACCCCACGTCCAGCCCCACATCCAAGGAGTACGCCGATGAGGCTCAGCACCGTCCGTCTCGATGGCGCAGACCGCACCGCGACAGCCGCCGCTCTGCAGGACGGCGACGAGTTCGTCCTGCTGCCGTACACCGACGTCGGCGCCCTGCTCGCCTCCGGCGAGGACTGGCAGGAACGGGCCGCGGGGAACGGCGACCGCGTCCCGCTCGACACGGTGACCCTCGCCCCCGTGGTCCTCCACCCGAACAAGATCGTCTGCCTCGGCCTCAACTACGCCACCCACATCAAGGAAATGGGCCGCCCGACGCCCAGCCATCCGACCCTCTTCGCCAAGTACGACGGCTCGCTGATCGGTGCCCACGACGACATCCACATGCCGCCGGTCAGCGACGACCTCGACTGGGAGGCCGAACTCGGCGTCGTCGTCGGCCGCCCCGGCCGACACATCCCCCGCCGCCGGGCCCTCGAACACGTCGCCGGTTACACCGTCGCCAACGATGTCACCGTCCGTGACTGGCAGCACCGCACCCGCGAATTCCTCTCCGGCAAGACCTTCGAGGCCACCACCCCCGTCGGCCCCACCCTCGTCACCCCCGACGAACTCCCACCCGGTGCCTCCGGGCTGACCATCTCCTGCAGCGTCGACGGCCACACGATGCAGAAGTCCAACACCGCCGACCTGCTCTTCGATGTGGCCGGCATCATCGCCTACGTCAGCATCATCATCACCCTCCAGCCGGGCGACCTGATCCTCACCGGAACCCCGGGCGGCGTCGGTGCCGGACGCGATCCCAAGGTCTTCCTGCGACCGGGCCAGGAACTCCTCACCGCCGTCGAGGGCATCGGCGAACTGCGCAACACCGTCGTCAAAGACAGTCTGTGACCGCGTGGAGGGCGGGCATTCCGGAAACGCGCGCCGCACCGCTACAGTGTCCGGCATGTCAGGAACAGCGTCCCCCAGCTACCGCGAGCGCAATTCCACCGCCGACCGGGCGCTGGACATCCTGACCATGTTCGACGACACGCATCTCGTCGTCTCCGGCACCGCGGTGGCGGAGCGGCTCGGCGTCGCGCGGTCCACCGCGTACCGCTATCTCCAGAGCCTGGTGGCCGGGCGCTTCCTCGAAGAGGCTCCCGGCGGCGGGTTCCGGCTCGGCCTGCGGGTCCTGGAGATCGCGCGAGTGGCGCGCCGCAGCTACGGCTTGTCCGAAGTCGCCCTGCCGTCGATGCAGGAACTCGCGGAGGAGGTGCGCGAGACCGTCCTGCTCACCCGCCGTACCGGGGACCTGGTGGTGTGCGTCGACCGTGCCGAGAGCGGAACCCGCGCGGTGCGGATCTCCTACGAACGCGGTAGCACGCTGCCACTCAACGCCGGCGCTTCCGCCCTGGTCCTGCTCGCCTGGAGCCCCGAGGACGAAGCCCGCCGACTGTTGCAGACGGCGGAACTGCGCCGCTTCACCCCGGCCACCCTCACCGATGTCGACGCGCTGATGGAGCGCCTTGCCCGGATCCGCCGTCTCGGCTACTCGGTCACCCGCGGCGAACTCGACCCCGATGTCGTGGGGATCGCCGCCCCCGTCATGTTCCCGGACGGCCAGGTCACCGCAGCGGTGAGCGTGGCAGCGCTCGCTTCCCGCGTCTACCCGGAAGCGGAGGCGGAGTTCGCCCAGAAGGTCCGGGCCACAGCGAACGAGATCAGTGAACGCCTGGCCCTCACCACGGACGGGACTGTCTGAAGAGACACTCCCGAGCGGTCGACGACAGAGCCGCTCACTTCGTCGGACAGGTGGTACCAGCCGTGATGCCGTGATCTCCGGCGTGCCCGCCTCCCGGCTGCGGGCCCGGCTCGTCAGCATGGCCGCCGAACTCGGCATCCCGGTCATCGCCGTCGACCCCGCCTGCACCGGCAAAGGGGGCGCCCGGCACTGGCAGCCCCGATCAGTCTCCGGGAACGGTAGACCTCAGGACCCTTCCGAGTGGGACCGGGGTACCACTCGCGTGCCGAAGTGTCCCCCGTGGTGCCACAGATGCGACCGGCGACTTCCGTAGTTTCAAAGGCAGATGCCGCGGGTGGTCCGCGGCCGAGGCGAGGAAGGCACGCCCGTGATCGAAGTACGTGATCTGACGAAGCGTTACGGGGACAAGACGGTCGTCGACCACTTGACCTTCACGGTCAAACCAGGTGAGGTGACCGGCTTCCTGGGCCCCAACGGCGCCGGCAAGTCCACGACCATGCGCATGATCATCGGCCTGGACGCTCCCACCGAAGGCTCGGTCACCGTCAACGGACGTTCCTACGCCGGGCACGCCGCGCCGTTGCACGAGATCGGCTCCCTGCTGGAAGCCAAGTCCGTCCACCCGGGGCGCACCGCGTTCAACCACCTGATGGCACTGGCGCACACCCACGGCATTTCGCGCCGCCGCGTGGACGAGGTCATCGAACTGGCCGGGCTGACCAGCGTGGCCGGGAAGCGGGTGGGAGCCTTCTCCCTCGGCATGGGCCAGCGGCTCGGCATCGCCGCGGCCCTCCTCGGCGACCCGGCGGTCGTCATGCTCGACGAACCGGTCAACGGCCTCGACCCGGAGGGCGTGCTGTGGGTGCGCAACCTCCTCGCCGGGCTGGCCGCGGAGGGCCGCGCCGTGATGCTCTCCTCGCACCTGATGAGCGAGACCGCGTTGATCGCCAACCATCTGGTGATCATCGGACGAGGCCGGCTGCTCGCGGACACCAGCGTGGACGACTTCGTCCGCGAGGCCGGCGGCGGCGGGGTGAAGGTGGCCACCGCCCAGGCCGCGAAGCTGCGTTCGCTGCTGGCCGGCCCGGATGTCACGATCAGCTCCTCCGCCGACGAGGAACTTCTGGTGTCCGGACGTGATGCCCGTGAGATCGGCGCGATCGCCGCTCAACACGGTGTGGCGCTGTACGAACTCAGCCCGCAGTCCGTCTCCCTGGAGCAGGCCTTCATGCAGCTGACCCACGACGCCGTCGAATACCACAGCGCCCCCGCCGAGACCGAGCGAAAGGCCGCCTGATGACTACCACCGCCCTTGCCTCTGCGCCCGCCCCTGCCCCTGCCCCCGCTCAGACGGTGGTCCGCAAGGTGACCGGCCGCCGGGTGCTGCGTTCGGAGTGGGCCAAGTTCTGGTCGCTGCGCTCCAGTTGGATCACCCTGGGCGTCGCCGTACTCCTGCTGATCGCTCTCGGGGCGATTGCCTCCGCCACCTACAGCCCCGACGCCACGGCCGGCCAGCCGCCCGGCCCCGGTTCCGGCTCCGGTACCCAGGACGCGGTCAGCCTGGCCCTGCTCGGCTCGACCTTCGCGTCGCTGGCCGTGGGCGTCCTCGGAGTGCTGATGTCCGCGGGCGAGTACACCACCGGCATGATCCGGTCCACGCTCGCCGCGGTTCCACGGCGGCTGCCGGTCCTGTGGACGAAGAGTGCCGTCATCGGGCTCATCACGCTGGTGGCCACCACGATCGGCGCGCTGGCCGCGTTCCAGCTGGGCACCCTGGGCCTGGACGGCGAGAAGATCGCACTGTCCCTGGGCGACGACGGTGTGCTGCGCAGCCTGGTCGGCGCCGGCGTCTACCTCGGACTCGTGGCCGTGTTCGGCGTGGCCCTGGGCATGCTGCTCCGCTCCAGCGCCGGGGCCATCGCCGTCCTGGTCGGCATCCTGCTCATCCTCCCCGGCCTGGCCAACCTGCTGCCCGACTCGTGGTACGACACGATCAACCCCTACCTCCCCAGCAACGCGGGATCCTCCATGTACGCCCTTCACCAGGCCGCGCACACCCTCTCGCCCGGGGCGGGGCTCGCGGTCTTCGCCGGCTGGGTGGCGCTGACTCTCGCCGGGGCGGCCTTCCGACTGGTCCGGACCGACGCCTGACCGGCGAAACGGTGACAATGGGAGCCATGAGTCCGAGCCGAGCGGCAACCGCCGCCGACACCGGCCAGGGGGCGTCGCTCACGACGTCCCCTGGCCTGGACGCCGCCTGGGCGCACCCCCTCCTGGGCTGTGTGCTGCGCGGCCAGAGCCGCCGGCGAGAGCTGGACCGACGATATCCATGGGTGCTCGACACGGCGGTGGTCCTGCTCGTCGCCGCTGTCAGCCTGCCCGACCTGCTCTCCCCCGGTACTCTTGGCCCCTTCGGGGAAGCGGGCCTCCGCCAACCACCCTCCGGCGTCCTGTTCGCCTTCGCCGCCGCCCTCATCGCGCCGCTGTGGTGGCGCCGCAAGGCGCCGGCCGCCACGTTCCTGGTCATCTCGCTGATCTCCCTCGCCCAGTGGTCCCTGGGAATCTGGCAGCAGGCCGGCGTCAGCGCGCTCGTCGCCCTGTACAGCCTGGCCCTGCACGGTTCACTGCGCGCACTGCGCTGGGCGGCCGCCCTGACCGCCGCCGAGCTGGTCCTGGCCGCGACCGTCCTGCTGCCGGTCCCGCATCCGCTGCTCGGCCTGTTCTTCCTGCTGGGGACGGCGACCGCGGCCATCACCGCCGGCCTGACGCTGCGCATCCGCCGGATGTATCTGGCGACGCTGGAGGACCGTGCCTCCCGCCTGGAGATCGAGCGCGACCAACGCGTCCAGCTCACCGCCGCCGCCGAACGGTCCCGGGTCGCCCGCGAGATGCACGACATCCTCGGCCACAATCTCTCCGTCATGGTCGGTCTCGCCGACGGCGCCGCGACCCTGGCCGCCAACAGGAACGAGCAGTCCGCAGAGGCCCTGCGCCTCCTCGGCGACACCGGCCGGCAGGCCATGGGCGAACTGCGCCGCGTGCTGGGCGTCCTGCGCGAGAACCAGGACGACGTACGGATACTCAGCCCGCAGCCGGGGCTCGACGATGTGGACCCCCTGCTGGCGCGGGTCCGCGCGGCGGGGCTGACGGTGACCTACCGGACCGTGGGCCATCTCGACTCACTGGGCAGCGGCGTACAACTCACCGTCTACCGCATCGTCCAGGAGGCGCTGACCAACACGCTCAAGCACGCGGGTACCGGCTCCACCGCCGAGGTCGCCGTGGCCGCCGACGCCGGCACGGTGCGGGTACGGATCGCCGACACCGGGACACCACCGGGGGCGAGCGGGCAAGTGAGCCCCGAGCCGAAGACCGACGGCCCCGGACACGGCCTGGTCGGCATCCGTCAGCGGGCCGCCATGTACGGCGGCACCGTCAGCATCGGCCCCCGCGGCACCGGACACGGCTGGGTCGTGGACGTCGCACTCGACATGTCCTCCGCCCCCCGCCCCTCGGCATCGGGAGAACACCTGCCATGACCACTGTGCTGATCGCCGACGACCAGCCCCTGCAGCGCCTCGGCTTCCGCATGCTCCTCGAAGGCACCCCCGGCCTGACCCCCGTCGGCGAGGCAGAACACGGCGCCGAGGCCGTCCGCCTGGCCGCCGAACTGCGACCCGACGTCGTCCTGATGGACATCCGCATGCCCGGCATGGACGGCCTGGAGGCGACGCGCCGGATCGTCGGAACCGGCGGCCGTACCCGTGTGCTCATCGTGACCACCTTCGATCTCGACGAGTACGCGTACGAAGGCCTGCGCGCCGGCGCCAGCGGCTTCCTGCTCAAGGACGCCCGCCCCGAAGAACTCGTGGCGGGCATCCAGGCGGTCGCGACCGGTGACGCCGTGGTGGCCCCCAGCCTGACCCGGCGGCTGCTGGACGCCTACGCCCATCAGGTCCTCGCACCGACCGGCACGCCCGCGCCGGCGGACCCCCGGCTGCAGACTCTCAGCGACCGCGAACGAGAGGTCCTGGTCGCCATCGGCCACGGCTGGACCAACACGGAGATCGCCGAACGGCTCGTCCTCACCGAGTCCACGGTGAAGAAACACGTCGGGCGGGTCCTCGCCAAGATCGGGGCGCGCGACCGCATCCAGGCCGTGATCATGGCGTACGACGCCGGGCTGGTCAGAGCCAGGCAGTGACAGCCTGCACTGCCGTGTCATGTCCACGGCGTTGCGAGGAAGCGCCTCGGCCGCGACACCGCCAGACTCCCCGCCTCCCGCCTCACTCTCCCTGGCCGAGCGGGGCTCTGATTACGCAGAGCGACATTGTCTGCCCGTCCACGGCACAGTCAGCGTCGTGAACGACGGTTCAGGCCGGATAAACGCGCATGGGCAACGAAGCCCAGGAGCGCAGAGTGTTGTTGGGGTGCCGGCGCGGTGTGTCGGTGAGCTCGAACCGCTCGACGCGGCGGGCCAGGGCGGTCAGCAGCGCCTCGGCCTCCAGGCGGGCGATGTGCTGACCGACACACTGGTGGATGCCCATGCCGAAGCCGACGTGTCCGGAGGGATCCCGGGCGAGGTCGAAGCGGTCCGGGTCCGTCCAGCGGCGTGGGTCGCGGTTGGCGGCGCCGAGGAACATCAGGATCTTCGTGCCCTCGGGGACGACCGTGCCGGCGACACGGACGTCGGTGGTGGCGGTGCGGAAGAACGTCTGCACGGGCGACTGCCAGCGGACCGCCTCATCGAAGGCGACCCGCGCCAGCTCCGGCCGCTCACGCAGCCGCTGCCACTGCTCGGGGTGAGTGGCGAAGGCGTACAGAGTGGCCGCGAGTCCGTGCACGGTGGTGTCGACCCCCGCGGTGAGCAGCGAGCGCACGACCAGGGGGGCCTGTTCATACGTCAGGTCACCGCGATCGGCGGCAGCCCAGATCCGGGCGCCGAACCCATCCTCGCTCAAAGCCTCACGCCGGCACTGGGCCTTGACCCAGCCCGCCAGCTCGGCCACCCGGTGTGCGTCGGCCTTGAGGAGCTCGTTGACCGGGCCGAAGGAATTGAAGGCGAAGTTGCCGTAGGGCAGGAGGTTGTCCCTCCCATCCGGCCCGAGGCCCACGGCGTCCGGGAAGACCTGCAGCGGGAACGCCTTTGCCAGCACCGCGAACGCGTCCAGCTCCGACCCGTCCGCGAGCACGTCGTCGACCATCTTCTCGGCTGCTGTGTGCCACGCCTCGCGGAGACGGCGCAGCGCGGGCGGGGCGAGGATCTCGCGCAGGACCCGGCGCGGTGCGTCGTGCCGGGGCGGGTCGGCCTCCAGCAGCACACTCGGCGGGCGCCACGTCTCCTCGTGGCGGAAGTTGGCCAACCCCACGCCCGAGCCCGACTCGAACTGCTGCCAGTCCACCAGAGCGGCGTGCACCTGTTCGTAGCGGGCAAGGGCGTGGACGGCATAGCGCGCCAGATACACCACCGGTCCCGCCTCGCGCAGGGCTTGGTGCAGCGGTTCGGGATCGAGAAGGACATCGGGGGCGAACGGATCGACGTCACTGACAGGCGGTACGACGGTGCCTTCGAGGGTCTCGGTCACAGCGGCTCCTTGGAGAAGGACGAGGGCTTACAGATCAAGGACGAGACGGTCGCCACAGGAGCGGGACACGCACAGGAACATGCAGTCGCTCGCGGTCCGTTCATGATCTTCGAGGATGGAGTCCCGATGGTCAGGGAGCCCGTCCAGCACCGGCGTCAGGCAGGTGCCGCAGGTCCCCTGCTCGCAGGAGGACAACACCTCCACGCCCGCCTGCCGCACCGCATCGAGCACGGAGACCTGCGGGGTGACGGTGACGGTGCGTCCTGTGCGCCGCAGCTCGACCACGAAGGACGTGTCCCGCACCGGCGCGGCCTGGGCCGCTGCGGTGAACCGTTCGGTGCGCAGCGCGTACGACGGCCAGGAGTCGCAGACCGCGCCCACAGCGTCGAGCAGGGGACCAGGACCACAGCAGTAGACCTTGGTGTCCGGCCGCTGTGTACCCAGCCAGGCCGCCAGGTCCAGCAGGCCGAGTTCGTCCTGCGGTACGACGTGGACGCGGTCGCCGTACGCCGCGGTGAGCTCGTCCCGGAACGCCATCGACGCCCGGGTCCGGCCCCCGTACAGCAACTGCCAGTCGGCGCCGAGGAGATGAGCCTGGCGCACCATCGGCAGCAAGGGGGTGATGCCGATGCCGCCCGCGACGAACAGATACGTCTCCGAGGGCACCAAGGGGAAGTGGTTGCGCGGTCCGCCGAGCCCGACCCGGTCGCCCGGTCGTAGGCGATCGTGCACGTAGGCGGAACCGCCCCGGCTCGCTGGCTCCCGCAGCACCGCGATCCGGTAGGTGTACGGGTCCCATCGGTCGCCGCACAATGAGTACTGCCGGATCGTCCCGTCGGGCAGAACCAGGTCGATGTGAGAGCCCGGTGTCCAGTCCGGCAGGCGTGCGCCCGCCGGGTGCGTGAGGGTGAGGGCGACCACGCCCTCGGCCACCGGCTCCTTGGCGGAGACTTGCAAGGTCACTGAGTTCGCGGCGTTTCTCGGCGCCGGCAGCCCCGTGCCGACAGCGGACGTGCTGTCCGCAACCACGCTGTTCTCGACCACGTCGTCGCCTCCCGTCATTGGGTTGCAGGCAGGATGCGCGGTGGGTGCGACCGGTGGCGACCGCGTTCTCAATCAGTGAGAGACGAACTTGCCACGCTTGTCATCTCGGCGTCGCACTGCTGTGACGCGTGGTGCGCGAGTGTGGCTCGTGCCTCTGCGGGTCGGGTGCGCCGAGAGCATGAGAAATACCGCGGGCGGCGGTCCGTACCACGGGGACGACGGACTGTGCACCGGCCTCGTTGGGCACGATCACGGCCAGTGCCGCGACGACATCGCCTCGGCCGTCGCGCACCGGAGCGGCGATACCGAGGGCTTCCTGATGGACGTATCCCGGGCAGTACGCGTATCCCTGTCGCCGGACTTCGGCCAGTACGGTTCGCAGCCGCGCGGGGTCGGCCGGGGTGTCCGGGGTATAGCGGTGCAGGGGCCCGCTGAGCAAGCGTTCACGTAGGTCGGCCGGGGCGTGGGCGAGCAGCACCAGGCCGGCGGATGAGACATGCAGCGGGAGGCGGCCGGCGATGCGCGTGTAGTTGATGACAGCGCCCGGCGCCGACAGCCGCTCAAGGAAGAGGACCTCGTTACCGTCCAGCACACCGAGTTGCACATGGTGCCCGACAACGTCGTGCACCCCTTCCATGAACGGCATCGCCGCGTTGCGCACGGACAGGGTAGGAGAGGCGCGGGTGACCAGCTCCCAGACGCGCATGCCGATGCGAAGGCGTCGATCCGCGTCCCGCGTGAGGAACTCGTGCGAGACCAGCTCGGCCACGAGCCGCGACGCGGTCGCCACATGCAGTCCGGTTCGCCGGGATATCTCGGACACGGTCAGGGCCGGTTCCTCTGGCGTGAAAGCCTCGAAGATCCGTACGATCCGTGACAGGACCGACTCGCCCATCTGTGTTCTCACCCGGCCATCATCAGGCGTCACCGCAGAGTGTCAAGCGAGAGAACAACCGCAGCAAGCGGGCAGCTGACCGCATGGGTCCAGTCGTCTGTCGAGGCCCGAACATCTGCAAGATCACACCAACGGGACCATCGCCACCGATGCGGGCCGGCCCGGGGCGGGCACCGGCCCGCATCGGCCCGCGATCAGCGACAGCCGGACATGACCTCACGCGGCCGAGGCCGACAGCGGCATCCGTGTCGGGGCCCGCGCACGCGCTTCCGCCGGTCAGGGGCGGCCTACCCCGCCGAAAGCGCTCGGACAGCCGTCATCGGGCGTTGAAGCAGTAGGACCCCGCCCGCGCCCGGTAGACCTTGTAGGCAGCGCCACCGAAGGTGTCGTCGCGGACGAAGGCCACATCCTTGGGCGCGGTGACCGGCTTGTCCACTGTGGGCACCCAGATCTCGGCTTCGGTGTTGTACGGGACAGTGACCGCGAGGTCGATCCTGCCGTCGTCGCGACGCCGCCACCGCGAGGAAACTCTGCCACGCACCGTGTCGATCGAGGCGCTGACGTGATCGAGGGTCGTAGGTGCCAGGTCGGTGTCCTCGGTGTTCTTCGGAACGCGGCTGTTGACCGCGACCGAGGGGATGCACGGGCGGATGCGCAGCGTCTCGTATGCGGTCGAGGTCGGCTTGATGCCGGCCAGGCTCTGGTAGAACCAGGTGGCCACGTTGGAGCGGTAGTGGTGATTGACCGAGAGCCGGTCGGTCCACTGTTCCCACAGTGAGGTGGCGCCCTTCGCGATCTGGTACACGTACCCCGGGGCGCCGGTCTGCGTGACGGCCTTCAGCGCCACGTCCGTGTGGCCGTACTCGCTGAGGATGTCGAACTCGTAGCGCGAGCCGTACATGTCGTTCTGGATGTGCTGGTCCGCCGCCACGATCCGGTCGGCGAGCAGCTTCGCCAGGGCCTTCTTGTTCTCGGTGAGGGTCTTCGTGCCGGCCATGTGGCGGGGGTCGTCGGGGTTCAGGTCCGAGCCGGGGACCAGGTCGAAGGCGATCGCCATGGCGTTCTCGCTGGAGAGGCTTCCCTGGGTGAAGCAGCCCTTGGACGGGTCCCAGTAGTTCGTGATGAACGCCTTGCGCAGGGTTCGGGCGAGCTTCGCGTAGTGCGAGGCGCGTTCGGGACGGTCGAGCCTGCGTCCCACCTCGTCCATGTAGTCGCAGAAGTGGATGTAGAAGGCGAGGCTGATGACGGCGTTGCTGCCGGGGCTCTCCGCACCGGAGTAGGCGCCGAGAGACGCTTCGAACCTGTAGTCGTTCTCGGGGGTGAACAGCGTCTCGTAGTACGTCAGGAGCCTGTCCTGGTGGTCGTACAGTTCGGCGAACAGACTGCTGTTGCCGTAGTACGTGTACAGCTCCCACGGGATGACGAAGTACGCCGAGTCCCAGGCCGGCACCGCCTTCCACGCGGCGTTCCACCCGGGGGTGCGGTCGTAGCCGTAGCCGCCCTTGGCGATGGGGACGAACATGGGCAGCTGGCCGGTGGAGATCTGGGTGTCGGGGAAGTGGCGCAGGTAGTTGGTGAGGACCGCGTTGACGTCCCAGGTGAGGGACTGCGACTCGGAGCTGGCCATGGCGTCGCCGGTCCAGCCGTTCTTCTCCCGGGACGGGGTGTCGGTGGGCTTCTGGACGAGGTTGTTCTGCTCGGCCCACTCCAGGTTGCGCTGGAGGCGGTTGATCAGGGCGTTGTCCGTGGTGAAGGTACCGGTGCGGGCGAAGCCGGAGCGGGCGACGGCGACGGTCAACACACCCGCGTCCCGCTCCAGGTCGGGGGTCCGCCCGAGGACGGCCTCGAGGTTCATGACTTCGAGGTAGCGGAAGCCGAAGTGGCTGAACTGCTGTTCCCAGGTCTGCGTCGGCTGTCTGCCGAGGGTGTAGTAGTGCGTCTGGAGATCGGCGTCGTGCTGGTAGTTCTCCTCCTCGACGGAGAGCGGGGAGGCGGCCGTGCCATCGCCGGCGACGATCCGGTTGCCGCCGCGGATCCGCAGCGTCAGACCCTCCTTGCCGGGACGTATGCCGGTGAGCCGCAACTGGACGAGGCCCGTGAGGATCTGGCCGTAGTCCAGGACCCAGACGCCTGACCGGGGGGCCGTCTCGGTGAGGGAGACCGGGCGCAGCGTCTGGTTGACCAGCACCGGCTCCGCCTCATGGGCCCGCAGGACGGCGGGTTTGAAGCCCTCGGGAACCGTCGTGGCCGGGAGCGTGCCGTGGTACTTCGGTGACGGGCCGGAGCAACTGCCTGGCGGGATCAGTACGGTGGCCGGACGCCAGCCGCGGCCTGTGCGGTAGCCGACCGAGCGCCAGTGCCCCAGCTCGTCCGCGCGCCGGGCGTCGTACTTCTCCCCCGAGTACACGGAGTCGAAGGATGTGGGGCCGTCCGCGCACAGCCAGTCCTCGTCGGTGACCACCGTGGTGGCGGAACCGTCGGTGTGGGTCACGACGAGCTTCGCACGCAGGCGGGGCTGTCCGACGTAGGGGGCGAGCTGCCAGTACCACTCCTGGGGCGTCGTCAATCCGTACCAGCCGCGCCCCAGTTCGGCGGCGACGACATTCTCCCCGCCCGCCCGGAGCAGCGTGGTGACGTCGAAGGTGTCGTAGAGCACCGTACGGTCGTAGGTGCTCTGGTCGGTCAGCAGCCGGGGCACGTTGGTCCGGCCCCGGTTCGCCGACCTGCCGTCTACGGTGATCGAGGCGCCGTTGACGGTGAAGGTGACGTTGCCGGCGGCGCTCAGGTGCAGCCGGGCCTTGGCGACACGCCGCCCACGCGGCAGCCTGAACGCGCGGCGCAGTACCGGCGCCGGGTTGGCGATCGGCAGCACGCTGTTCTTGGCGGGGATGTACGGGTTCTTCGGCGGGAAGGTCAGGCCGTTCGGGGTGCCGATGCCGGCCTCGAAGGGGTTGGCGCCGGTGGTGAGGTCCACGGAGAAGTCGCGGGCGCCGGTGCCGGTCACCTCGACGCGGCGGACGGTGGCGGAGGTGCCGCCGGCGAAGCCGAAGCTTCCGTGGCGGCGGATCTGGTCGCCGGTGAGGGTGCGGCTGTCGACCTCCACGCCGTTGACGGTGGTGGTGACGGTGAGTCCGACGGCGGCCACCTCGACCGTGTGGTCGCGGATGGCCCAGGTGTCCCTGGTCAGGCCGGTGGAGGCGGGGAGGCTGACCGTGGCGACCGGGACGGTGCGGGTGCCGGCCGTGGTGGGGTTGGTCTCGCTCTGCGGGTCGTAGTGGTTCACGCCCCAGTCCGGCTCGGAGGTGCCGTCGTCCACCCAGGTGTTCCCGGCGTAGTGGCTGGTCCTCATGACCAGCTGCATGTCGTCGCCGTTTCGCCGGATGGTCCAGTTGAGCCCCTCGCCCCAGGTCTTGCCGATGGGTTCGGCGCGCAGGAGCAGGGACAGGCCGCTCGCGGGATCCGCGCCGCCCCTGAAGACCACGGTGGCGGTCTGGTCGGCCCAGTCGTGGTCCTGCGCGATGCGGCCGCCGATCCACTGTGCGCCCGACCAGTCCTTCTCGCCCTTCAGCAGGCCGGTCTCCCACAGCGCGGGCTCGCTCCAGGAACTGGGCTCCGTGTCCTCGTCCCAGGTCCGCACTCGCCAGAAGTACGCCTGCTCGGACCGCAGCGCGCCGCCTCCGTATGCCACCTCGGTGCTGTTCGAGCCCGCCACCCTGCCGCTGTTCCAGATGTCTGACTTGCCGGGCCCGGTGCCGACCTGGACCTCGTACGCGGACTGCCTGGCCACCGGAGCCACCCAGCTGAACGTCGGCGTGGTCTCCGTGCCCAGGGGCCGGATTTGGGAGTTCACCTGCAGGTCTGCCGGAGCGGAACCACGCCTGACGGATGCCGCGTTGGCGTCCTCGGCCGCGGCGAGCGGGAGCGAGGCCCCGGCTGCCGCAGCCGACAGGATGCCGAGCATATGTCGGCGGCTCAACGCACTTCTGTTCTCTTCAGCCATGGATCGGATTCCTTTCATCACCGCGTTGGATCGGGGCGTCCCCTCCGCGATCCGGATGGTTGAATCGTTTCAATACCTTCCAAGCGGAAAGCTTACGAACGCCCTGGCCGAAACACAATGGTCCGAGGCAACGGGGGCGCGGCGCCGCCGTCCGAGCGACCTCGTAACGCGACACCTCCGCACCTGGCGACCGCCCACTCTCATGTAACGAACTGATTACGAAGCCGAAGGACGGACTTCCTCCGCGTGCGATGTCGGCCTACGTTCCAGCGACGGCTAAAACCAACCATGCGGTAAGTATTAGCGTCACGGCTCATTCCCGTCACGAACCGGGCACGTCACCTCGTCCCGTGCCCGCCCGATCAGCGCCCGCCGCTGATCCCCGTGCCCTGACGCAGGGCAGGCGCGGCCAGGTCCACCACGACCGACACGAAAGAAGGCAGTCGACATGACCGAACTCGCCCCTGGGTTCCTCTGGGGGGCCTCCACCGCTCCGCACCAGATCGAGGGCAACAACGTGGGCAGCGACTTCTGGGCGAGCGAGGGGCGCGTGCCGGGGATGGAGCGCAGCGGTGACGCGTGCGACAGCTATCACCGGTACCGCGAGGACATGCGGTTGCTCGCCGACGCCGGCCTGAACGCCTACCGCTTCGGCATCGAGTGGGCCCGGATCGAGCCCGTCCCCGGCCTGGTCTCGCGTGCCGAACTCGCCCACTACCGACGCATGATCGACACGGCGTTCGAGCTCGGTCTCACCCCGGTCGTGACCCTGCACCACTTCACCAGCCCGCTCTGGTTCGCCGAGGAGGGCGGCTGGCTCGGCGACCGGGCTGTGGAGCGGTTCCGAGCGTACGTCGAGGCGGTCGTCCCGATCCTGGACGGCGTCGAGTGGGTCGTCACCATGAACGAGCCGAACATGCTGGCGATCATGGTCGGCATGGCACAGGCCATGCAGAGCCGGCAGGACGCCGGACAGTGGCAGAGCCCCACGGTCGACAACGAGGGGCCGCGCCCGCAACTGCCCGCCCCCGACGTGAAGATCGGCGCGCGGCTGGTCGAGGCACATCACGCGGCCCGCAAGGTGCTGCGCGAGCGCACCGGAGCGAAGGTCGGGTGGACGGTGGCCAACCGCGCGTTCGTCGCTCGCCCGGGGAGCGAGGAGAAGAAGCGGGAGCTGGAGTACGTCTGGGAGGACCTCTACCTGGAGGGGGCGCGCGGGGACGACTTCGTGGGTGCGCAGTCGTATTCCAGCCAGTGGGTCGGCCCGGAGGGCGTCGAACCCCACCCGCAGCACCCGGACAACACGCTCGTGGGTACCCCCTACCGGCCCGACGCCCTGGGCATCGCCGTGCGGCACACCGCCGAAGTCCTCGGCGGCATGCCCATCCTGGTCACCGAGAACGGCATCGCCACCCACGACGACAGCCGCCGCATCGCCTACACCGGCGAGGCGTTGGAGCACCTGCTCAAGGCGATCGGCGACGGCGTGGATGTGCGCGGCTATCTGCACTGGAGCCTGCTGGACAACTACGAGTGGGGCCACTGGGAGCCGACGTTCGGGCTGGTGGAGGTCGACCGTGAGACCTTCGAGCGCCGCCCCAAGCCCAGCCTCGCCTGGCTGGGCGAGACCGCCCGCCGTATGCGCGCCTGATCCCACCGAAGCTGGAAGGACTCATGATGCAGGTATCCGTACCCGACGTCTCCCCCCGGTCCCTGGCCGAGCTGATCTCGCTGACCGGGCGGCGCGCCGTCGTGACCGGCGCGGGCCGCGGGCTGGGCCGGGCCATCGCAGCGCGCCTGGTCGAGGCGGGAGCGGACGTGCTCGTCGCGGATGTCGAGCGGGAGCTCGCGTCCGCTGCCGCCAAGGACCTCGACTTCCGTGGCCCCGGGAGGACGCTGGCCGCCCACACGGACGTCACCGACGCCGGGAGTGTGGCCGCGGCCGCCGACCTCGCGGTCCGGGAGTTCGGCGGGCTCGACATCTGGGTGAACAACGCGGGGATCTTCCCCGCCGTACCCGCGCTGGAGATGTCCGGCGAGGCCTTCGACGAGGTGTTCGCCGTGAACGCGCGAGGCGTCTTCCTCGGCTCCCGGGAGGCCGCGCGCCGGATGAGCGAGGCCGGGCAGGGGGGCGTCATCGTCAACGTCGTCTCCACGGCCGGGTTCCGCGGGACGGCTCCAGGGCTCGCCGCGTACGTCGGCTCCAAGCACGCGGCGCGCGGCATGACCCGCCAACTCGCCCTGGAGTTCGCACCGTTCGGCATTCGCGTACTGGGGGTCGCCCCGACCTTCGTGCCGACCGAGGGGAACATGGCGGCAGCCGCCGCGGCCGGGGTCCCGCTGGACTCCGAGGAGATCCTGTCCGTCATGCGGCCGGGCCCGCTCGGCCGGCTCGGCGTGCCCGACGACATCGCCCGCGTGGTGCTGTTCTGCGCGAGCGACCTGTCCGCCTTCATGACCGGCAGCACGCTCCTCGCCGACGCCGGTGAAACGGCCTGATCCGCCGGCCGTCCCCACCCACCGCTGCCCCGCACCGACGCAGAGGAACCCCATGCTCTCGCCCCGCACCAGCCCCACCCGCGACATCGTCAGCCTCGACGGCCTGTGGCGGTTCGCCCTCGACACCCGCGCCGGCTCCGCCCCGTGGAGGTCACGCCTCACTTCGCCTCTCGAAGCCCCCGTTCCCGCCAGCTACAACGACCTGTTCACGGACGCGGAGATCCGCGACCACGTAGGAGTCGTCTGGTACCAGCGTGATGTACGGGTACCGCGCGGCTGGGCGGAGCAGCGGGTGGTCCTGCGCTTCGGCTCCGTCACCCACGCCGCCCAGGTCTACGTCGATGACCAGCTCGTGGCGGAACACACGGGCGGCTACACACCCTTCGAGGCAGACCTGACCGGACTCGTCCGGCCCGGCGCCGAGTTCCGGCTGACGGTCGGCGTCGACAACCGGCTGACCAACGAGACGATTCCACCGGGCACGCTCACCACCGGGCCCGACGGCCGCCAACGCCAGTCCTACCTGCACGACTTCTACAACTATGCGGGCATCGCGCGCCCGGTCCGCCTGTGCAGCACACCACCGACCTACGTCGAAGACGTCACCATCGTCACCGCGCGGGACGGCGCGGACGGCATCGTCGACTACCGCGTCGAGATCGCCGGGGAGACCATCGACGCGACCGCCGTCCGGGTGCGCGCGCTCGACGAGACAGGCCGGACCGTGGCACAGGCACACGGACCCGAAGGCTCCCTTCGCGTAGAGGACGTCACCCTCTGGCAGCCCGGTGCGGCCTACCTGTACGAGCTCGTGGTGGAGCTGGTCGCCGAGGACAAGACCGGCGCGGAGGACGTGGTCGACAGCTACACCCAGCCCTTCGGCGTCCGCACCGTCGAGGTGCGGGGGCCCCAGTTCCTCATCAACGGGGAGCCGTTCTACTTCACCGGCTTCGGCAAGCACGAGGACACCCCGGTGCGCGGCAAGGGCCACGACGACGCCTACCTCGTCCACGACTTCCAGCTCCTCGAATGGACGGGCGCCAACTCCTTCCGCACCTCCCACTATCCGTACGCCGAGGAAGTCCTCGACTACGCCGACCGGCACGGCATCGTCGTCATCGACGAGACCGCCGCCGTCGGCCTCAACCTGGGCGTCATGGGCGGCCTCACCGGACAGGCGCCGACTCCGACCTTCGCTCCGGAGAACTTCGGCGGGGTCACCCGCGACGTCCACGCGGAGCACCTGCGGGAGCTGATCGAACGGGACAAGAACCACCCGAGCGTGGTGATGTGGTCCCTCGCCAACGAGCCGGCCTCCAACGAGGAGGGCGCCCGCGAGTACTTCGAGCCGCTGGTCGAGCTGGCCCGCAAGCTCGACCCGACCCGCCCGCTGACCTACTCCGCGGTCATGTTCGCGACGCCGCAGAACGACCTGGTCGGCGACCTGTTCGACGTACTGAGCATCAACCGCTACTACGGCTGGTACGTCTTCACCGGCGACCTCGCCACCGCCGAACGGATCCTCGAACAGGATCTGCGCGGCTGGGTCCAGCGCTTCGGCAAGCCGGTGATGATGTCCGAGTACGGCGCCGACACCCAACCCGGCCTGCATTCCGTGTGGGACACGCCGTGGAGCGAGGAGTACCAGAGCGACTACCTCGCCATGTACCACCGTGTCTTCGACCGGATCCCCGAGTTCGTCGGCGAGCATGTGTGGAACTTCGCCGACTTCCAGACCGCCCCCGGCATCCACCGCGTCGACGGCAACAAGAAGGGGGTCTTCACCCGCGACCGTCGGCCGAAGACGGCCGCGTTCGCCCTGCGCCGCCGCTGGCACGGCCTGGCCGGGCGCAAGCCCGGCAGCGGGACCGCCACCGGCTGACCCCCGCAACACGGCCACGCCCTCACGGCCCGGCACTCGCGAAGGGCTGAACCCACACCCCGTCCTCCACCACCCCGCGAGGCGCGCAGCCGAGCCGCCGTAGACGCGCACCACCGGTCGAGCCGATCACGGACCGGAGCGGGGTGGCACGAGGTCCGTGGTCCCCACCGATCGACGAAGCGCAGGTCGGTGGTTGCTCCCCACCTTTGCGTGCCCTGTCCGGCCAGCGGCCCTTCTCCTGCGCCCTGGCGGCGACGGCCGCCCCTCTTGCAAGCGTGTGACAAAGGAGTCCTCATGCCTCACGACGATCGGGACATCGGTGTGGCAGTACCCTCTCCGACGGTGTCGGCACCGGACGGAGACGGACACCCGGCCGATCCCCCGGCCCCCGCGCCGGAGGTGGAGGCCCCTCCGCTGCAGAAGGTCGGCAGGGCCTACCTCACCTGGCTGATGCTCGCCAGCTTCGGCGGCTCGCTGGCCCTGATGGTCCCGCTGTCGTACTCGCTGGCGCTGCGGATCTCCGATCTCGCCCCCGGGCACGAGGAACAGCTCGGCTACCTCACCGGGTCCGCTCAGTTCGTCTACCTGCTCCTCAGTCCCGTGATCGGTGTGTGGAGCGACCGGACCCGCTCCCGCCTCGGCCGCCGGACCCCCTTCATGATCGCCGGTGCGATGCTCGGCACGGTCGCGCTCGTCGGGGTGGCGCTCGCGCCGACCGTTCTCACGGTGGGCCTGGCGTGGGTCGTCGGCATGACCGGCTGGTCCACGACCGGGCAAGCCATCCAGAACGTCCAGGCGGACCGGGTCCCCGAAGAGCAGCGGGGCCGCATCTCGGCCCTCACCGGCGTCATGACGCAGATCGCTCCGGTGCTCGGCATCGGTATCGCCTACGCGGTGTCCTCCAGCACCCTCCTGGTCTTCGTCGTCCCCGGTCTCCTGGGCGCGGCCCTGGTGGTCCTCTTCCCGTTCTTCAAGCCCGAGGGCGACTCCCGTGACCTCGTGCACACCAGCGGCGTGACGCTCAGGGACCTGGTGACGAGCTACGGGTTCAATCCGCGCAGGTACCCCGACTTCGGCTGGAACTGGCTCGGCCGCTTCGTCTTCTTCATGGGCCTGTACTTCAACACCACCTTCGGCACCTTCTTCTACGCCCAGCGGCTCGACGTGCCGGTCAAGGAGGTCGCCGGCATCGTGGCGGCGATCGGCGTGATCGGAGTGGTCGCGGCCACGGGCGGCGCCATCGGAGGCGGCTTCCTGTCCGACAAGCTCGGCCGGCGCAAGCTGTTCACCCTGATCGGCTCCGCGCTTTTCGTCGCCGGGGCGGTCACGGAGGCGTTCGCGCGCTCGTTGCCCCAGCTCATCGTCGGTGCCGTCGTGATGCAGCTCGCCATCGCGGTGTTCAGCGCCGTCGACCAGGCGATCGTGTTCGCCGTCCTGCCCGACCGGGCCCAGGCCGGCCGCTATCTCGCGGTCGTCGCCTTCGCCCAGAAGATCCCCAGCGCCCTCGCCCCGCTGATCGCCCCGCTCATCATCACCATCGGAGCCACCGGCGGAGAGAAGAACTACACGCAGCTGTACCTGATCGGCGCGGTCCTCGCGCTGGGCGGCGGTCTCATCGTGAAGTTCAAGGTCACGTCGGTCCGGTAGCGGCGCCGGCAAGCGGTCGCCACAAGCACCCCGTCCCTCCTCCAGAAGGCAGAGCATGCACAGCGCACCGTACGACCTGGGTATCGACAGCGGCGGTGACCAGTTCCCCGTGTCGGGGCCCACCCCGCGTCTGTCGTGGAAGCCACCGGCGCAGACGTCAGGCCCGGTGTCCTACGAGCTGGAATGCGCCGTCGACGGCGAGAAGCGACCCGCAGTGACGACCGCCGACAGCCACCACCGGTTCGTCCCCTGGCCCTGGCCGCCGCTGACCAGCGGCCTGCAGGTGGCCTGGCGGGTCCGCGCCCTCGATGCCGAGGGTCCGTCGCCGTGGTCGCCGTGGCACGCCTTCGAGGTCGGATTCCTCGACGAGGACTGGCAGGCGCGCTGGATCTCGCCGAACGAACCTGGTGATCCCGGATACGGCAGGCGCCCGGCGTACGTGCTCTCGGCGCGGTTCGCAGCACGGGCCGGGGTGCGTTCGGCGCGACTGTACGCGACGGCGCTCGGTCTGTACGAGGCGTATGTGAACGGCGAGCGGGCCGGCACCGCCCATCTGTCGCCGGGATCGACGTCGTACGACCGCACGCTGTATGCGCAGGCGTCGGACGTGACCGACGCCGTCCGCCCGGCCGGCAACCGGATCGAGATCGTTCTCTCCGACGGCTGGTACCGCGGACAGGTGGGCGCCTTCCGGCAACCGACCGGATGGGGCACGGTGCTCGGCGCGCGGGCCGAACTGCACATCGCCTACGAGGACGGATCTCACCAGGTCGTATGTACCGACGAGACCTGGAGGTCCGCGACCTCGGCCGTCACCAGGGCCGACCTCATGGACGGACAGACCACCGACTTCCGCGCTGGACCGGGCGACGAACAGCCGGTCCTCGTCGACCGGGTGGAGGCACCCGCGATCGGCTGGTCGCCGGCACCCCCGGTGCGGGTCGTCGAGTCGCGCCCCGCCCGGTCGGTCGAGCAGATCGAGGACGGGATCTGGATCGCCGACTTCGGCCAGAACGCCTCCGGCTGGATCGACCTGAGCGACCTCGGCCCGGCCGGGACCCGTACCGTCATCGACTACGGCGAACACATCGGCCCCGACCGGAACCTGACGACCGGCCACCTGGACGCCACCCGCCCCGGGCAGGCCCCGATCCCCTTCGTCCAGCGAGACGAGGTGATCTCCGCGGGCGACGGTGAGACGTTCGAGCCGCGTCACACCGTGCACGGCTTCCGGTACGCACGCATCCGCCGCGACGGCTCCCCGCTCGACCCGGCGAGCGTCACCATGCGCGTCGTCCACACCGACCTGCGCCGCACCGGCACCTTCGCGTGCAGCGACGACGACCTCAACCGCCTGCACGAGATCGCCGACTGGAGCTTCCGCGGCAACGCCGTCGACGTGCCCACCGACTGCCCGACCCGCGAACGCCTCGCCTGGACCGGCGACTTCCAGGTCTTCGCCCCGACCGCCACACGTCTGTACGACGTCCTCGGCTTCAGCCGCAAATGGCTGCGCTCCGTCCGCGACGACCAGTTGCCCGACGGCCGGATCGCCAACTTCTCGCCCGACGGCCGCCGTATCAAGCACCACCTCGACGACCAGTTCGCCATGATGACCGGCTCGGCCGGCTGGGGCGACGCGATCGTCGCCGTCCCCTGGGAGCTGTACGAGTCCTACGGCGACGAGGCGGTCCTCGCCGAGAACTGGGAGGCGATGGTCCGCTGGGTCGAGTGGGCGCTGCAGACCGCCCGCACCGCCCGCCACCACTCCCGTATCGAGCGCTCGGCGGAGCCACTGCCGCACGAGCAGTACATCTGGGACGGCTCCTTCCACTGGGGCGAGTGGACGGAGCCGAAGGCGAAGGCCGCCGACGGCACCCGCATCGACCCGGTCCAGGCCGACCCCGTCGCCTGGTTCATGGCCGACAAGGGCGAGGTCGGCACGGCGTTCCTGTACCGCTCGACGTCCACCCTCGCCCGCATCGCAGGAGTGCTCGGCCACACAGAGGCCGCAGCCCGCTACGCCCAAACCGCCGAGCGTGTCCGCGACGCCTGGCGCACCGAATTCCTCACCCCCGACGGCCGCACTACCGGCGACACCCAGGCCGGCTACGTACGCGCCCTGGCGTTCGGACTCGTCCCGGGGGAACTGCGCGAGGCCGCCGCCGCACGCCTCGTCGAGCTGATCCGGGCCGCCGGCACCCACCTCGCCACCGGCTTCCTCTCCACCGGAGACCTGCTCCCCGTCCTGGCCGACACCGGCCACGCCGACATCGCCTACGAACTGCTCTTCCAGCGCACCGCGCCTTCGTGGCTGTACATGCTCGACCGCGGCGCGACCACCATCTGGGAGGACTGGGAGGGCGTCGACGACCACGGCACCGCCCACGACTCCCTCAACCACTACAGCAAGGGCGCCGTGATCCGCTTCCTGCACACCCACACGCTGGGGCTGCGGCAGGCACCGGGATCGAGCGCCTGGGAGTCCTTCGAGGTCACGCCCGTCCCCCATCCCTCACTGACCTGGGTCCGGGGCACCCATGAGTCCCCTCAGGGCACCATCGCGGTCGAGTGGCGAAGGACCGGCAACGAGCTCACCCTCACGGTAGAGGTGCCGCCGGCCACCACGGCACGTGTCGTGTTCCCCGACGGCGGCATCCGGGAGTCTCTTGCGACCGGCACCTACACCACCACTCGTCTTTTGGGGTACGGGAGTTGAGATGACACCGGCGGCTTGCTGCGGGAGACGGATCCGGAGCTGCCGCAGCTCACATCGGCGGGAAGGGGGATCACCGCGCCCTCCGCACGCGAGCCGAACTCGCCCGCCGTGGGATCGAGTGCGACGGTCGGCCTTGTCGAGACGCGGTGCCATGATGCCCTGGACACCAGGTCGCCGCCCTTCGCCAACAAATTTCAACCATATGGTAGGTTTTGTGCGGAGCCGTTACGCGCGACCTGTCCGGACCAGTTCCGACGAGGAGGGTGAGCGAACCGTGGGTCAGGCAAAGGCGCGGGGACCGTACGCCAAGACACCGGCACGCAGGGCGGAGATCGTGCGGGCGGCGCGCGACAGCTTCGCCGAGCACGGCTACGCCAAAGCCTCCCTGCGCGACATCGCGGAACGGGCCGGCATCACCCACGCCGGACTCCTGCACCACTTCCGCAACAAGGACGAACTTCTCACCGAGGTACTGGCCGACCGCGACTCCGAGGAGTGGCGGCAAGGTGTCGACGAGGTCGACACCCCCGACCGGCTCGGCCCCTATCTCGCCGAGCTCATCCGCCACCACCAGAAGGCCCCCGAGTTGATGCGCCTCTGGATCGAGCTCGCGGCGGCGGCTTCCCGGCCGGACCATCCCGCGCACACGTACTTCGTCGAGCGCTACGAACGCAGCCGCGCCCAGTTCGCCGACGGATTCCCGGACGAGGCGGCCCGCGGCAGACTCCGCGAGGACGTCACCCCTGAGAGTGCCGCGATACTTTTCCAGGCCGTGCTCAACGGGCTGCAGTTGCAGTGGGTGCTCGACCAGAACCTCGACATCGTGGGACCGGTCAACGACTTCGTACGGCTCCTGTTCGAGCGGGACGAAGCCCGCTGATCTTGCCGAGACCCCAGCGGAACGCGTCGTTCCTGCCCGGCAGATGCTTCAAGTCCCCGCCTGCGACCGCTGCGCGACGCGGAACACGAGCCAGAACCGTCGGCTGATCTTCCTGCGCAATCAATCCGACGGGTTCCGGCGGAACGACGTCCCGGGTCCGGCGTACACGGCCGTCGGCGGCGGCAGTCTGGCGAGTGATCCGAACAAAGGGCTT
The DNA here is from genome assembly GCF_058382285.1 of Streptomyces sp. LS-MS-L19. Classification (NCBI taxonomy): domain Bacteria; kingdom Bacillati; phylum Actinomycetota; class Actinomycetes; order Kitasatosporales; family Streptomycetaceae; genus Streptomyces; species Streptomyces sp. LS-MS-L19. The sequence continues at coordinate 4,398,712 of NZ_JBYCLL010000001.1, forward strand.
GCCAGGGGGTGGGAAAGCTCGTGCTTGACTGCCCAGAGTCGGCCACCGGCCCTCAGGCCCGGGATTCCGAGGAATGGATCGTGAACAGTGGCGCCGGCCGGGTCGCTCAGCGACAGGTCGATCCATGGTGGCAGGAGGACCAGTCGGGTGGGTGTCTGCGCGCCTCGCCGGATCAGCTGCTGCGGGTCAGCCAGGGTGAGGCCGCCGTGCCGCGGAATCGCCGATGACGGTGACGACTTACTGTTGGCGGCCCCGATGTAGGCGCCACCGTGCGCGCCGCACTGCGAACCAGAACGTCATCGAGCCGCCACAGTGATGGAGGGCAGGCGGGTGTGCTCGACACGTGGTCGTCTCACACCAGCGGCATGAAGCGCAACAGGCTTTCTGGGCCTTGCTTGATGAGGTTGCGTGGCATGGGGAAGGACCCTCACGTGGTCCAGGACGGTGCACTGCGCCAGGGGCATGTGTGGTCGCCGCGATGGTGGTCATGGCCCCTCGACGGTCATCGAATCGGTTCGATGGAAGCTAGCACCGAGAAACCTGGCCTTCAAGAGACTTGACGAACGCTGCTCGGTTACGGATGGTTTACGCCCGGCTGGGAACAGGGTGTCTCTCCGCCGAATTCGACGCCTGGTCTGCCGCTGAGAAGAACGCCACCTGGGCAGAACGCGTCTTGCACCCTTGCGTGCAAGGTTTCCTAGCCGTTACGGAAAGTTCGACATGGGGCATTGACACCCGTCCGGCCCCCTCCTACCTTCACTTCACGCGAACCGGTTCGATGATTGGCATCCAGCCAATCTTCTTTTTTGACGTCGTCGAACCGGTTCGACTTCACTCAGGAAGGAGTTCCCGTGAACATCGGTGAGATCGCAGAGAGGGCCGGTGTTTCGCGGAGCACCGTGTCGTACGCGCTGAGCGGGAAGCGCCCCGTGTCCGAGGACACTCGTCAGAGGATCCAGCGGGTCATCGATGAACTGGGCTACCGGCCCAACGCGAGTGCGCGGGCGCTGGCCAACGGCCGGACCAGCACCATCGGCCTGGTCTTCCCGCCGGCCGGGAACCATTACACGGGGATGCAGCTGGATTTCATCGGCAGCGTCACCGAGGCCGCCGCGGCCTATGACTACGACGTGCTGCTCTCCCCGAGCGGTGCGGACAGCGACCGCTCGTTCCAGCGGCTGCTGGGCGAGCGGCGGGTCGACGGCGCGATCCTGATGGAGATCAGACTGCGGGACGACCGGCTCGACCATCTCGCCGAGCTGGATTTCCCCTCCGTTGCGATCGGGCGCACCGCGAACCCGCAGGATGGGTGGTGGGTGGGCTTGGACCATACGGCCCTGGCGGCGGCCTGCGTGCACCACCTGGCGGACCTGGGCCACAGCCAGGTCGCCTTCGTCAACCGGCCCGGGCAACTCCTGCGGGCCGGCTACGAGTCCGCGCACCGCGGCCTGGACGGCTTCACCAAGGCCGCGGCCGAGCGCGGGCTGACGACACGGACGTACTGCTGCGGGGACGACGCCGCGTCGGGCCAGTCCTGCCTGGAACAGATCCTGCGCGACGAGCCGGCCACCACGGCTCTGGTCACCCTGAACGAGGCCGCCCTGGGCGGCCTTTACCGGGGGCTCGCCCAGGCGGGCCGCCATGTGCCCCGCGACTTCTCCGTCACCGGCGTGGTGGCCAGCAGGTGGGCGCAGACGGTGACCCCGCAGCTCACCGCGGCGGACGTACCCGCGGAAGAGATGGGCCGCCTCGCTGTCGAGCTGCTCGTGGAGCGGATCGACCACCCCGACGCAGCGGCCCGCAGCCATCTGCTCGCGCCACCGATCTCACTACGAGCGAGCACCGCGCCCGCAGCCACCGGGCCCAGCGACCCAGCTCCGGACCTCGGTGCCCCCACGCACCCCTGACCGCCACCCCGAACAGTCATCCTTCGATCACCGCGCCCGCTCGGCTCGGCCGCGCTGCTCACCCCCCGATCCCATCAGCTTCCCCGCCGATCACCCCTCCCAGGGCACACCTGTGCCGATCCGATGGCACACCCGTGCCGAAAACCTTGAGGAAACCCAATGAACAGCTCTGCCAGACGGCGTCGTATGACCGCCGCGGTCCTGACCGTCGTCGCCGTCACCGCCGGCGCCACCGCCTGTTCCTCCGGAACAGGCGACACCTCCACGAAGGGCGCCGGCGGCACGTACACCATCTGGGACCCGTACCCGCAGTTCGACAAGACCTCGGCCTGGGCGAAGCTGCTGGACGGATGTGGCACCAAGGCCGGCGTGAAGATCAAGCGGACCGCCTTCGACACCAGCGACCTCGGCAACAAGGCGCTGCTGGCAGCGCAGCAGGGCAACTCCGCCGACGTCCTGATCGTCGACAACCCGGTGGTGTCGACCCTGGCCGAGGCGGGGGTGCTCACCACCACCGCCGACACCAAGCTCGACACCTCCAAGGTCGACCCCAACCTGCTCGCGGCGGGACAGTCGGGCGGCAAGACCTACGGCACACCCATCGGCGCCAACACCCTCGCCCTTTACTACAACAAGAAGGTCCTGAAGGCGGCCGGTGTGGACATCGCCTCCGTCAAGGACTGGACGTCGCTGACAGCGGCGCTCGCGAAGATCAAGAAAGCGGGCAAGAAGGGCATCACGTTCTCCGCGATCGGCACGGAGGAGGGCAGCTTCCAGTTCCTGCCGTGGTTCTGGGGGTCGGGCGCGAAGCTGACCCAACTGGACTCCGCGCAGGCGGTGTCAGCGCTGTCGCTGTGGAAGGACTGGCTGAAGAACGGCTACGCCCCGAACTCGGTCCTCAACAACACCCAGACCACCAGCTGGCAGGAGTTCGCCGGCGGTGACTACGCCTTCGCGGAGAACGGCACCTGGCAGCTGGCGGGGGCCAAGAAGGCCGGCATGGACTTCGGGGTGATTCCCGTCCCGGCCGCGACCGGCGGCAGTGCCGCGGCCCCGACCGGCGGCGAGTTCGTCACGATCCCGGTGCAGAAGGACACCGGCCGCTACGCAACCTCGGAGAAGCTGGTCGCCTGCCTTTCCAACAGCGCGAACCTGCTCGAGACCGACACGACGCTGTCCTACGTGGCCCCCACAGGTGAGGTCCAGGACAAGCAGGTGGCCGCGGACCCCGACCTGAAGCCGTGGGTCGAGGCGGTCAAGGCGGCCAAGGGTCGCACCAGCGACGACCTCGGCACCAAGTACCCCAAGATCTCCGAGCAGATGTGGAAGGCCGTGCAGTCGGCCCTCAGCGGCTCGAGTTCGGCCGAGGACGCGCTGTCGGCGGCCCAGTCCGCCGTCAAGTGACCCCAGGATTGTCCGGATCGTACAGATGACGCACTCGACACAGCTGCCGGACCTCCGATCCGCGCACGCCCGGAGCGGGGCGGCCCAGGCCGCCCCGGCCCGGCGCGGCAGCCGCAGACGGCGCCGGCCTACATCCCCGCAGTGGGCAGCCTGGGGATTCCTCGCCCCGGTCACGCTCTACCTCGCCGTCTTCTACGCCTATCCCCTCTACCGCAACCTGGACTTGAGCCTCCGTGACTACACGGTGCGTTCCTTCGTCCAAGGCGACGCCCCGTTCACCGGCCTGGCGAACTACCGCAAGGTCTTCGCCGACCCGACCTTCACCCCGGCCCTGCTGCACACCGCCGTCTTCACCGCCGTGTGCCTGCTCTTCCAGTACGCCATCGGGCTCGCCCTCGCCGTCTTCTTCAACCAGCACTTCCGGCTCTCCGCCACCCTGCGCGCCCTGTTCCTCGTTCCCTGGCTGCTGCCGCTGATCGTGTCCGCCTCCACCTGGTCGTGGATGCTCAACAGCGACTCCGGCGTCGTCAACGCGGCCCTGCACGCCGTCGGTATCGGGCCGGTGAACTGGCTCACCTCGCCGTCCTGGTCACTGACCTCGGTGATCATCGCGAACATCTGGATCGGCGTGCCCTTCAACCTGGTCGTGCTCTACAGCGGCCTGCAGTCCATCCCCACGAGCCTGTACGAGGCCGCCGCCCTCGACGGGGCCAACACCTGGCAGCGCTTCTGGCGCATCACCTTCCCGCTGCTGCGCCCGGTCTCCGCGATCACCCTGCTGCTGGGCCTCGTCTACACACTCAAGGTCTTCGACATCATCTGGATCATGACCAAGGGCGGCCCGGCGGACTCCTCCACCACCTTCGCCACCTGGTCCTACCAGCTCGGCTTCGGCAACCTGCTGCCCGCCTTCGGCCCGGGCGCGGCCGTCGGCAACCTGCTCGTGGTCGCCGCGCTGGTCTTCGGCCTGGTCTACGTCCGGGTGCAGAGAAAGCAGGCGCTGTCATGACCGGAATCCGCGGGCGTACGCGGCTGAAGACCACGATCGGGGTCCTGCTGACCGGGGCCATGCTCTTCCCGGTCTACTGGATGGTCAACGTCTCCTTCACCCGCGACCAGGACATGCGCAAGAGCCCGCCCGACCTGCTGCCCCTGCACGGCACCCTGGCCGGCTACCGCGCCGTCCTCGACGAGCAACTGCCCTACCTCGGCACCAGCCTCATCATCGGCCTGGGCACCGTCGCCCTGACCGTCGCCCTCTCCGCCCCCGCCGGCTACGCCCTGGCCAAACTGCGCCCCCGCGGCGCGGGCATCATGAACTTCGTCCTGCTGGCCGCCCAGATGATCCCCGGCATCATCATGGCGATGGGTTTCTACGCCATCTACCTCCAGCTCGGCCTGCTCCAGTCCGTGCCCGGACTGATCGTCGCCGACTCCACCCTGGCCGTGCCGTTCGCGGTCCTGATCTTCACCGCGTTCATGTCCGGCATCCCCGGGGAACTGCTCCAGGCCGCCCAGATGGACGGAGCCAGGACCTGGCGCACCTTCTGGTCCATCGTGCTGCCGATCAGCCGCAACGCCGTCGTGACGGTGTCCCTGTTCGCTTTCCTGTGGTCCTGGTCCGACTTCGTCTTCGCCAGCACCCTCGTCAACGGCGGCGCTCACGAGCCGATCACCCTCGGCGTCTACCACTACATCGGCAACAACAACCAGCAGTGGAACGCCATCATGGCCACCGCCGTCGTCGCCTCCCTGCCGGCCGCCGTCATCCTCGTCCTCGCCCAGCGCTACGTCGCCGCCGGCGTGACCGCCGGCGCCGTCAAGGACTGAGCCCCCAACCCGCCACATCGACCGGTCGGTTGCCGGTCAACTTGGCTGCCCCCTGCCCTAGAAACGAGTCACGCCATCATGACCGCCGCCCCGCACGGCCCGGCCTTCTCCATCCACGACATCCCGTTCAGCACCCACGGATCCTGGTTCGGCATCTCGCCCGTGGTCGCGGAGAAGACGTACGCCGAGGACCTCCACCTCGTCTCGCACCAGAACGGCATGCACGCCGTCCTGCGCCTCGTCCCTCTGGACGCGGCGACGTGCGAACGGACAGAGACCCGCGTGGAGGCGACCCCGGGCCTGCTCAGCTGGACCGGTACGGACGGCCGCATCGACCTGGCATATGAGTCGCCGGACACCGTCCTCCTGCGGGGCGACAGGCTGGGGCTGCGTATCACCGCGGCGGCGAAGGCCCTCACCCCCTTCAGCGGAACCTACTTCTACCGCGACCCGGTGGACGGTGCCCACACGTTCACCTCCTACGAGACCGGGCGCCGCTACCGGATCACCGTGCTGTCCGGCACGGTCGCCGAGGTGTCCGGTTCCCAGGCCCTGGGCGCTGGGGACCGCGGCCTCACGGTCACCGCTGCGGCCGACGGATCGTGGCAGGTCGCCATCGAGGAACTCGACAGTGCGCGACAGCCCTACTGCTCCTCGGCGGCGTTCAGCGAGGTCACACAGGCCGCGCGGCGATCGTTCGCCGAGTTCGCCGACGCAATCGCCCCATGGCGCTCGCAGGACACCCCCGCGGCCGAACTCGCCGCCTACGTCCTGTGGTCCGCGACGGCACGCCCGGCGGGCATGGTCACCCGGCCCGCGGTGCTGATGTCCAAGCACTGGATGGACAAGGTCTGGAGCTGGGACCACTGCTTCAACGCCCTCGCCCTGGCCCCCGGAACCCCGGCCCTGGCCTGGGACCAGTTCTCACTGCCTTTCGACCACCAGGACGCCGGCGGCGCCCTGCCCGACTCTGTCACCCACTCCGAGGTCCTCTACAACTTCGTCAAACCGCCCATCCACGGATGGGCCCTCCATCACCTGCGCGCCCGGCTTTCCGAGCCTCTCAGTCGAACCCAACTCGCCGAGGCCTACGAGCGACTGGCGCGCTGGACGGACTTCTGGCTCGTCGCACGGCGCGCACCCGGAGCCACCCTGCCCCACTACCAGCACGGAAACGACAGCGGCTGGGACAACGCCACCACCTTCGACCCCGAACGCGTGAGGGTCACCGCCGACCTCACCGCGTTGCTGATACTCCAGCTGGACGAACTGGCCCGGCTCGCCACCGAACTGGGCTTCCTGGAAGATGCCCAGCACCGCACCCGGACAGCCGACGCCCTCCAGGTCGCCTTGCTGGACGAGCTGTGGGACGGCGAACGGTTCCTGAGCCGGCCGGCCCACGACGGCACCCCCGCCCCAAGCTCCAGCCTGCTCGACCTGATGCCCATCGTGCTCGGCGACCGCCTGCCGCCCCAGGTCAGCGACCGACTGGCCGCACAGATCGAAGCCCACCTCACCGCGTTCGGCCTGGCAACCGAACACCCCGCCTCCCCGCACTACGAACCCGACGGGTACTGGCGCGGCCCGATCTGGGCCCCCGCCACCCTCCTCATCGAAGACGGCCTGCGCCGCGCCGGACACGAACACCTCGCGAACGAGATCAGCGCCCGCTTCCGCGCCCTGTGCGAAACGTCCGGCTTCGCGGAGAACTTTGACGCCCTGACCGGCCAGGGGCTCCGCGACCGCGCCTACACCTGGACCGCCAGCAGCTACCTGCTGCTGGCCCGCGACCACCACCACCGCCACGCGGACGCCGGGGCGGCCACCACCGTCGCCTGACCCGCGAGCGAGAAACCCACCCACACGTCCGGCACGGGGGCCGGCACAGCAATAACCAGCCGCATCCCTGAAGGGACGTAAGCACATGCCAGCAATCGGGCAAAGACGCTCGGCCGCGAGACGCCTTTTGCACGGCGTCGCGACGACGCTGCTTCCGCTGACCCTCGTCGCCGGTGTCATCGCCGTGACGGCGACGCCGGCCTCCGCCGCCAATCCCACCCTCACCGTCGACCTGGGCACCACCACCGGGGCCTTTCGCGGCGGAGCCTCCGGGGCGCTGTACGGCCTGTACGGCCAGGACGTGCCGACGAACAACCTCATCGAGGGGATGGGGCTGAAGACCACCAACACCAAGGCCCAGGACGGACAGCAGCACCCCGGCTCGGACGCCTTGGAAGTCGCCAAGCCCTTCGCCGACAGCGGCGGCGGGGACGTCATGATCTACATGACGGACGTGTACCGCACGTTCAGCTACGAAAGGACCAGCTACGCCGCCTACCAGGCGGCCATGAAGACCCAGATCGACCAGATCCTGGCGAGCCCCTACAAGGACCGCATCGTCCTCGTCCCCTACAACGAGCCCGACGGCATGTGGTTCCAGGGCATGCGCACCCAGTCGTCGCCGCTGGCCGCCTTCGAGTCCGAGTGGCTCCAGACCTACAATTTCATCAAGAACCTCTGGCCCCAGGCAAGGATCGCCGGCCCCAACCTCTCCAGCTACACGGAGTTCGCCTACAAGGGCTTCCTCACCTACTGCAAGGCCAACAACTGCCTGCCGGACGTCGTGACCTGGCACACCCTGGGCAGCCCGGCGGACGTCCGCAGCACCGTTGACAACTACCGTGCGGCCGAGACCTCGGTGGGGCTTTCCTCACACCTGCCGATCAACCTCAACGAGTACGCCCACAACTACCACCTCACCGACCCCGGCCAGATGGTGCAGTGGATCGCGGGCATCGAGGACGAGAAGATCGACGGCAACCTGCCGTACTGGAACATCAACGGCAACCTCGGCGACTCCGCCGCGGCCCAGAACACCCCCAACGCCCAGTGGTGGCTGTACAACTGGTACAGCTCCATGCGCGGCGGCAACACCGTCAAGGTCACCAGCACCGGAGCCAACGCCGCGTACACCCTCCAGGGCGTGGCGAGTCTGGACACGGCCAAGAAGCAGGCCCGCGTCATCCTCGCCGGGGGCGGCACCAGCGGTGCCTCCGACACGGTCATCAAGAACATCGACCCGGCGGTCTTCGGCAGCACCGTGCACGTCAGCGTGTTCCAGGACCGCAACAGCGGCTACATCGGCGCGGCGGCCACCCCGACCCGGCTCTCCGACGCGGACGTCGCCGTGGGCTCCGACGGTTCGATCACGGTTCCGATCAGTCTCGACGCGATGTCCGCGTACCAGGTGATCGTCTCCCCGGGCGGCACTGGCAGCTCAACTGCCTCCGACAGCACCTGGCGTGCCACGTACGAGGCCGAGAACGCCACGCTCAGCGGCAGCGGTTACAACATCAACACCGAGGGCACGACCGGCAACGTCGGCAAGCACGCCACCTCCGGCACCAAGGACGTCGGAGGCCTGCGCACCAGCTCCACCACGGTGATCTCCTTCCCGGTGTCCGTCCCCACCACCGGCGACTACAACCTCTCGGTGTTCGGCAACAGCTACGCCAAGGACCCCGACGTCAAGGGCCCGACCAACATCTACGCACGGGTCGACGGCGGAGCGTCGACCAGGATCGACATTCCCGCCGCCTTCCAGTGGGTGATATGGGGGCACGCCGACGCCACCGTGCATCTCACCGCGGGCAGCCACACCATCACCCTGGCCACCACCGGTGACAACGGCGCGACGACCGTCGGCGACGCCATCATCGACAAGATCGACCTCCAGTACGAGGACGCCTCCGTCCAGGGCACCACGCTCTACGAGGCCGAGCAGGCGAACCTCTCCGACAGCGCCACCGCCACCTACACCTCCCAGGGCCAGTCCGGCGCCGGCGCGGTGAACCTCACCTCCGGCAAGTCCGCGACGTTTTGGGTCTACTCCGCACGGGACGGATACGCCGACCTGACGGCCCGCTACCGCAACACCGGCCAGGCCGACCTCACCGTCAACGGGAGGACCGTCAACGACCAGACCCTCTCCGGCGCGACGACCGGAGCCTGGTCCACCTCCACCAACCGGGTCTACCTCAACGGCGGCATCAACAAGGTCAAGGTGACCGGCACCAGCGGCACCCTGGCCCTGGACGACCTGGCCGTCACCCCGTTCAGCGCCACCGACCCGGTCACCACCGGAAACGTCGTCACCTACCAGGCCGAGAACGGCACCCTCACCGGCACCGCGGCCGTGGACAACACCTACAGCCAGGCCAACGGCGGTGTCGTGACCGGCATCGGCAACGGAACCGCCAACTCCCTGACCCTCAACGTCAACGCGCCCTCGGCCGGCACCTACGCCATGACCATGCGCTACGCCAACAACGAGGAACTGCCCTCCAACCACTACAACCCCGACCTGTACGCCGAGCACGCGGACGTCAGCGTCAACGGCGGCACCGCCACCCGGGTCAACTTCGCCAGCACCCTGCACTGGAACCAGTTCCAGAACTACACGGTCCCCGTGACCCTCACCAAGGGCGCCAACACCGTCAAGTTCACCGCCTCACAGCTCTACAACTGGGACGGCACCACCATCGGCGTGGTCTACTCCGGGGGCGGCAGCGACATCGGACAGCCCATGCGCTCGAGCTCCGCACCCCACCTCGACCAGGTCTCCTTCGCGCCGGCGAGCCTGCACATCGGCGCCGCGGCCGGCTTCTCCTCCACAGCCGTCGCCCAGCACAGCGGGCTCTGCCTGGAGGACCCCGCCCAGTCCACCGCCGACGGCACCCAGTACCAGCAGAACACCTGCGGCACCGGACAGGAGCAGATCTTCGACTTCCACCCCGTCGCCGGCACGTCCGACACCTACACCGTCGTCAACCACTCCAGCGGCAAGTGCCTGGACGTCAGTGCCCTTTCCACCGCGGATGGGGCCGCCGTCCAGCAGTGGACCTGCCTCAACGGCACCAACCAGCGGTTCACCCTCCGGCCGGTGACCGCGCTCGGCAACAGCCACGACTACCAGCTCGTCGCCGTGCACAGCGGCAAGTGCGTCGACGTCAGCACCATCTCCACCGCGCCCGGCGCCCTCGTCCACCAGTGGACCTGTGACACCGGGAGCACACTGACCACCAAGAAGAACCAGATCTGGAGGCTCTCCGGCAAGGACTGACCAGCAGCGGACCCCGCTCCCTGTAACACGCGAGAGGGCCACGACCAGATTCGGTCGTGGTCCTCTATAAAACTCGGCCAGCGGTGCGGGCGATCACGCGCGGGCGTGTAAGCGTCCCGGTTGGCCCAGTCCCTCGACTTGGTGTACGGGGTCCGCACCAGGACCGCCGGGAAGGGGCCGTGGCCGGTCGGGCGGTAGACGTCGCCGTCCAGCGCCGTACCGTCGCGCATCCCGAGCGCGACAAAACGAACCACAGTCTGCCGCCGTGAAGCAGTGAGCATCCCTGACATGAGAGATCCGGGAAAGCCACAGAGAGACCGACCACCGGCATAAGCCGCAGCGCCTCAAAGCAGGTCGCCCCGTTAAGGGTCGGGAGCTCACACCGCCTGCCCTCGCACTCCGGCAGAAGAACCCAGCCCTCTGGCGATATATCCGGCGGTCGTACAGCCCAAAGGTCGATCGATCAGGCACTCACCACCATGGACAGGGCCGCCAAGACGTCGCGGTCGGCGTTAAGGACACGGGCGGCCACCGAGGCCACTCGCTTCCGGCTCCGACGGCTAAGCCGGTCTCGCGGCACTCGGCCGCCGACGGCATCCCGCCGCGACGCGGAACACGACCCGCGCGTAAAAAACAGCCCTCGTTTAGGGCCGGCGAACCGATCTTGACCTGACCGATTCGGAAAGCGACGAGCCAGGACTGCCGGCCGATCTTCCTACGCAATCCGATGCCGGTCCATATTGCCGCTTTCTGTCTTGCATTGCAGTCGTGGCCTGGCTATTGCTCGGGAGAAATGCGAGCTGCACTCTGCTGGTGGCACACCAGGCCCTTCCTCCACGGGCTGTCATGCCAGGCCCCCCCGAGACGGCAGCAAGTAGCCGCACAATCTGACACAGGCAGCAGAACGGTCCAACCGCCCTCAGCCCCGGCTCCCTCAACATCGGCCAATCACGAGCTGCAAGCCACAGACACCGCAGGTCAGAGGCACTCCAACTCGCCTTGCGGCCCTCCTGCCGCCATACAGAGGCCCCTGACTGGCGCGCATCCGCTACGCTATCCCTGGTCAGCCGTTGGTACGTGACGTTGTCCGCTCAGATGACCGTGCGGAGAGCGTTGCACCGCGTCTGACCAGCGGGCTTGTACTCCTCGCTGAAGATCCACATGCTGGATTTTCAACAAGGTTTTCCACAAGCCCCCGCCTTCGTAGCTCAGGGGATAGAGCACCGCTCTCCTAAAGCGGGTGTCGCAGGTTCGAATCCTGCCGGGGGCACAGTGCGTTCGCGCTCTCGCTGTTACACGGCCTCGGACTTCTGGTCCGGGGCCGTTTTGCGTGCTCGGCGGGCGCGGCTCAGTCGACGGAGGCGGGTGTGAGTGGCGTCAAGGGTGGGCCCGGCGTGGATGGATCAGTAGGGCACGGCGGAGGAGTACGAGTCCTGGTCCGAGGAGCAGTGCGCCGGTATCGAGATCACGGGCGGCATGGTTCGTGGGTCCGAGTCAAGATCTTCCGCTCACCACATGTCGTCCGGACGTGGTCGTGTACCGGGTGGGCACCATCTCACCCGCCCCGAAGACGTGCTGCTGGTCGCGGAGGTGGTGCAGCCAGGCTCGCCTTCTACTGGCGGATCGAGCAGGTCGCAACCTCAAGGGACCTCGGCCAGGTCTGGCCCGTTGGGGGCCGTGCCCAGCAGGTTCCCGCCACTGCGAAGTCAGCCACGGTTGCCGGGGCGCCAGCTGCGGGTGGCCAGGCGTTCTGCCAGGAGGTAGTGGGTCAGGAGGGAGAGGAACCAGGTCACCGCTGTTCCGACCAGGAACAGGGCCAGGGGGTGGAGGCCGGGGCGGCCTCGTTCGAGGAGCCAGTAGATCGGGAGGTGCAGGAGGAAGAGGGGGGCGGACATGCGGCCGACCTCCGTGAGGAGGTCGGTGGAGAGGAGGCGGGACAAGGGGCCTCGTCCGGTGCAGAGGGTCGCCGTGAGTACGGCCGTGCTCGCGACAGCGGCGGCCAGGTACTGCTGGTTCCTGTGCGGTGCCGCGCCCCCCAGCACCGCCGACACCGCCACCGCCGTCGCCGCCGCGAGGCCCGTCGTCGTCAGTAGTGCGGCCGTACGGCGGGACAGGGGGCGGGTCGTGCGTTCGGCCAGGTGGACGCAGCAGGCCGCGATCGCTCCCGCCGGGAGGGAGAGGGGCTGCATTCCGATGTTTGTAGCGCCGAGGTCCAGGCCGTGGAGGGGGGTGCCCTCCACAGCCGCTGCCGCTGTCGCCATCACGAACGTCGCCGTCAAAAGCGACGTCACCAGTACCAGCCCCGTAAGTCTCCGGCGCGCCAGCAGGCAGAGGCAGGCCAGGAGGAGGGACCACGCCAGGACTGAGCGTGCGGTGACGTCGAACAGCCACAGCGGGGTCAGCGGTGAGGTCGGCGTGGGCGCCGTGTCCAGGGGGTGGCCCTGGAGCCAGTCGGACCAGCCGCCGTAGCCGAGCAGTACGGAGGGGAGTTGGCGGGTCAGGTCGCGGAAGAGCCGGGGGGAGTCGAGTGCCCAGCTGATCGTGAGGGTCAGGCCCAGCGAGATGAGGAGGGCCGGGGCCAGGCGCTTGGTCCTGCGGGTCAGGAAGCCCAGGACGCCTGCCTTGCCGGTTTCCGTGGCCCTTCGGAGCAGGGGCAGCGTGGTGAGGAAACCCGAGAGCACCAGCAGGACGTCGACGCCCGTGCCGCTCCAGGAGAACCACCGTCCGCCCACGCCGGTGTCGTGCAGCAGTACGGCCAGTACGGCCGCGCCCCGTAGTCCGTCCACGGCGGAGTACCGCCGCCCGCTCACCGCACCCGCGGAATCCCGGTCCGGGTCGGCGGCAGCAGCGGCGGCAGCAGCAGGGCGGATCATCAGGCGGAGGCGGAGCGTGTCGTGCTGTTCGTTCATCTCGGCCAGGTCCGGAAGCAGGAGGTGAGGGCGGACTCGGCGGGGCGGCCGAGGAAGGAGGTGAGGGAGTCCGAGGGGGTGGCCGGGTCGGCGTGGAAGTCGAGGTTCCACCAGTACAGGCCCGCCATGTCCCGGTCCCGGGCGACCTGGCAGGCCGCCTCGAACCAGCGCTTCTGGACCGTGAAGTCGGGCTGTCCGCCGCCCTTCCAGACGGCCGGGTGCCGGTAGGCGCCCTTCTCGGCGATGATGCCGACCTCGCTCAGCACGATCCGGGGCAGCTTCCCGGTGCTCTTGCGGTCCAGCCAGCGCTCCCAGCCCGCGGCGATCTGCGCCACGGTGGCGTCGTCGCCGAGCCCCGAGAGGGGGAAGTAGGCGTCCACGCCCAGGTGTTCCACGGGCACGGGCACGTGCCGGGAGACGTAGTCGTCCCAGTTGGCGTCGTAGGACAGTTCGCCCCGGAACAGCCGGCGGGCCGCCGCGATCAGCGTGCGCCAGTGCTGGTCGTCCTCCAGGCTGGTCATTTCCACGCCGAGGACGAAGGTGTTCGCGTGGTGGCGGGCCGCGAGGGTGAGATAGGGCCGGAGGAAGGCCTCGTAGGAACGGAACCAGGCCGTCCTGTCGGTGGGGGCCAGGGAGCCGCGCCAGGCCAGGGGGTCCTGGGCCACCAGGCTCTTCTCGTCGAGCAGGGGGCGCACGGTGATGCGCAGGCCGGCCGCGGCCGCCGTGTCCAGGAGCATCGCCAGGTGTCGTACGGAGGGGGTCTCCGCCGAGGCGGTCACCCGGCTCGCCGTGGGGCCGGCGGTCACGAAGGGAAACGTCACCGAGAGTGCGTTCATGTGCTTGCCGACCATGTGGTTCACCAGGCGCAGGGCGTTGGTGCGCACGGACGCGTCGGTCTCGCCGGGGTAGGCGTACCAGAGGACCTGCGCGCCGAGTTGGGGGTCGCCGGGGCGCCAGGGCCGGGCGACCTTCGCGGGGGCCGGGGTCCGGCTCGTGGGTGCCGGGGTCACCGGCTGAGCGTTCGTGGAGACACACCCCGCCGTGAGCAGGAGGACAAGCACCACGAGGCCGTAGAGACGCACCGGCACGACATGGCCGTAGAGCACGACACGGCCGTAGAAACGTTTCCGCATCCCTCAGGCCGGCTTCGCTATCACGACGAACTGGTTCTCCACGCCCCGCAGACAGCGCAGCAGTCCCCGGAAGGAGCCGGCCGCCTCCCAGAGCGCGAAGAACGGCATCAGGGCGACCACGGCGATCGGCTCCCACCACAGGCGGCGGCCGTGGGCCGACACCGAGACGTTGATCTTCAGGCCCTCCCAGTACATCCAGACCGCGTAACCCATGGTCACCGCCCACAGGGGCAGGATCCACGGGGTGACGGGCGAGGTGTTGAGGTCGCCGAGCAGCGCGCCGACCGCGAGGACGACGCCGACGTGCTGGAAGGGGCCGAGCACCCACGTCGTCACGCTGTACATGAGCAGCGCCCGGGAGCGGCGCGGCAGGCTGCGGTTGAAGGCGAGTCCGACCAGGCCCCAGGACCAGCGCTCGCGCTGCTTGAGGAAGTCCCGCATGGTCGAGGGGGACGCGCCGTAGCTGCGGCCGGAGAACCAGTCGCTGCGGCCCTTGTAGCGGCTGGCGAAGACGAGGGCGAGGTGGGCGTCCTCGCAGATGGAGTCGGGGCCGAAGTCCCAGCCGATGGTGGCCTCGATGGACGCGCGCAGCAACAGGAGTTCGCCGTGCAGTCCGGCCAGCGGGGTGCCGCCGCCGGTGAGGACGGCGAAGCGGGCGATGTCGTCGGCGGGGCGGATCGCGTCGGCCAGCCAGGTCAGCCGGTTGACGGCGTTCTCGCGCGGATAGGTCAGCATGCCCTGGGCGAGGTGCTTGCCCTCGGGGCCCGCGCGGCGCTGGGCGTTGATGAAGCGGGCGAGCTGCTCGGCGGTGTCCGGGCCGACCCCGGTGTCGTCGTCCATGTGCAGCACCCATACGTCGTCCAGGGCCTCGCCCTCGGCGATGCGCAGCTCGTGGGCGTAGTGGTTGGCGCGGGCCTTGAAGCGGGTGCCGTTCGGGGTGCGGTAGGCCTTCGGCACGGTGACCACGCGCATCAGGGGGCTGCGCGCGGCCAGGGCGTCGATGCGGGCGGCGGCCTCGCAGCCCTCCTCGGTGAGGATGTCGACGCGCAGGGCGGGGAACCAGCTCGGCAGGAACGCGCAGTACGACAGCACCGACCGCTCGAGGGCCGGGTAGGTGTCATTGCGGCCGATGGTCGGGACGAGCACCACGAGCCGGTCGTGCAGCGCCGGTCCCGCCTCGGTCCAGCCGCGCTGGCGGGCGATCCTGCGGCGGGTCAGCGCGGCACCGGTGACGCCGACGAACGAGCTGACGACGGGCAGCGTCCACAGGACGGTGACCACCCAGCCCATCAGCGTCACCTTCGGCGAGTACAGCGCCGAGGAGAAGGCGTAGGCGAGGGCCGCCGTCACCAGGAAGGGCAGGAAGGCCGGCTTCCAGGCCGCCTGCCGCTTCACCATCCGGGCGGTGCGGCGGGACGGCGGGACGTCCGGGCCCCCGGCCGCCGGGACGTCCGTACTGGTCGCAGGGACGTCCGGGCCGGCCATCGGTACGCCCGGGCCGGTCGCGGAGGTGGTCATGATCACCCACTTGAGTACGCCAAAGAACGACTTGTCACTCAGGGGTGGAAAGCACCCGAAGTGCTAAGCCGAACCTTGCACGAAGAGTGTGCGTTTCGTGAAGATGATTCCCGTCACAGGCATCACACCGTTCCCTCGGGGCTCGTGAGGACCACCAGTCGCTGGGTCGCCCTCGTCATCGCCACATACCGGTCCACCGCGCCCTCGACGCCCTCCCCGAAGTGCTGCGGGTCGACCAGGACCACCAGGTCGAACTCGAGACCCTTCGCGAGGGACGGGGTCAGCGAGCGGACCCGGGGTGTCGCCCTGAACGCCGGGTCGCCGATCACGCAGGCGATGCCCTCGGGGTGGTCCGCGAGCCACGTCTCCAGCAGCGGGGTCAGGTCCGCCGTCCCGCCGTACGTCACCGGGACGCCGGTGCTGCGGATCGACGTGGGGACGTTGGCGTCCGGGAGGGCGGCGCGGATGACCGGCTCGGCCTCCTTCATGATCTCTTCCGGGGTGCGGTAGTTGATGCTCAGGGAGGCCATCCCGACGCGGTCGAGACCCACCCGCGCGAGCCTGTCCTGCCAGGACTCCGTGAAGCCGTGCCGCGCCTGGGCGCGGTCGCCGACGATCGTGAAGCTGCGGGACGGACAGCGCAGCAGCAGCATCTGCCACTCCGCGTCGGTCAGTTCCTGCGCCTCGTCGACGACGACGTGCGCGAACGGGCCGGCGAGCAGGTCGGGGTCGCTCACCTGGAGCGCGCTCTCGTCCACCAGGGCGTGGTGGAAGTCCTCCCCCTTGAGCATCGTCACCAGACCCATGCCGTACTCGTCGTCGGCGACCGCGCTCAGGTTCTCCACGACCGCGGCCATGCGCTCGCGCTCGGCGGCGAGGGTGGCCTCGTTCCGGCGCTTGCGGAGCGAGGCGCGAGGGTCGCCGAGCCGTTGCCGGGCCGCGTCCAGGAGCGGCAGGTCGGACACCGTCCAGGCCTGACCGTCGGCGCGCTGGAGCTTGCGTACCTCGTCGCGGTCCAGCCAGGGAGCGCACATCCGCAGATAGGCGGGGACCGTCCACAGGTCCGAGACCAGGTCGGCGGCCTCCAGCAGCGGCCACGCCCGGTTGAACGCGGTGAGCAACTCCCGGTTCTGGCGCAGGGACTTGCGGAGCAGCGCCTCCGGGGCGTCGCCCTCGTGCTTGTCGACGAGGATGGTGAGCAGCTCGTTCCAGACCTGGTCGCGGGCGTCGTTGTGCGGGGCGCCCTCCGCCGCGTCGAACGCCTCGGCCCAGTCGGCGGCGGTGAGCGGGATGTCGGACCAGTGGGTGGTGACGGTCATGCCCTCGGTGGGCGGCTCCTCGTAGAAGCGGACGGCCTTCTCGATGCCCTTCACGAGGTCCGCCGACGACTTGAGGCGGGCCACCTCCGGGTCGGTCTCGACCCCGGCCGTGGCTCCCTCGGCCACGAAGTCCCGCAGGACGCAGGTCTGCACGCCCTCCTCGCCGAGGCTGGGCAGCACGTCGGAGACGTAGGCCAGGTACGGGCGGTGCGGGCCGACGAACAGGACGCCGCCGCGCCGGTGACCGAGGCGCGGGTCGGAGTGCAGGAGGTAGGCGGAGCGGTGCAGGGCGACGACGGTCTTGCCGGTGCCGGGGCCGCCGTCGACGACCAGCGCGCCGCGGGATCCCGCGCGGATGATGGCGTCCTGGTCGGCCTGGATGGTGCCGAGGACGTCCCGCATCCGTTCCGAGCGGTCGGTGCCGAGGCCGGCGATGAAGGCGGACTGGTCGTCGAGCGAGGCGTGGTGCCCGGCGAACCCCTCGGGCGCGAAGACCTCGTCCCAGTAGTCGCCGATCCGGCCGCCCTGCCAGCGGTAGCGGCGGCGGCTGGCCAGTCCCATCGGGTTGGCGTGGGTGGCCCCGAAGAACGGTTCCGCCGCGGGGGAACGCCAGTCGACGAGCAGCCGCCGTCCGGCGCTGTCGGTGAGTCCGAGCCGGCCGACGTACACGGGCTCGGAGTCGTCGGCCGCGACCATGTGGCCGAGGCACAGGTCCAGGCCGAAGCGGCGCAGGGTGCGCAGCCGGGCGCTGAGACGGTGGATCTCGGTGTCCCGGTCCATGGCCTCCTGGCCGATGCCGCCGGGCGCACTCAGGGTGGCGGCGAGGGTGTCGGACAGTTCGGCGATCGTCTGCTCCAGGCACGCCGCGATGGCCGCGAAGTGCCGTTCGTCGGCGGCGATCAGCGCCGGGTCGGCCTTCGCGGAGAGACGGTCGGAAAGGTCGAACACGCTGGTGGGCAGGGCATTCAAGTCAGCAGCTCCGGGGTGGGGTGGGCGGCCGTGGGGCCTACGGCCGGTAAGTGTGCGCCTTCACGGGGGCCTTGCCGCAAGTCCCCGGGTGCGCTATAGGTTGAACATGGCAGGAGGTATATACCTCGCTGCCCTTTCTTTTGGCCGGGGGCCATCCGGAAGCTCTTCGAAACATTCGAAGAGAGATCACCCTCAAAGTGCGGGCATTCTTGCCGATCTTCCGAAAGATTTCGCGGGTTTCCTCAGGTGAGAGGGATACCGAATCGTTCGAAACATCTGCCGAAACTGTTGACGGTTGACAGGAGCGCGCCAAAACTACCGGGCATGAATCCGACACCCGCACACCTCACCCGCCGCAGCGTCTGCGGTCTGTTCCTGGCGACCGGAACGGCCCTCGCACTGCCCGGTACCGCCGAGGCCGCCACGGTCATCACCACGAACCAGACCGGGACCAACAACGGGTACTACTACTCGTTCTGGACCGACGCCCAGGGCACGGTCTCCATGACCCTCAACTCCGGCGGCAACTACAGCACTTCCTGGCGCAACACCGGCAACTTCGTGGCCGGCAAGGGTTGGAGCAACGGCTCGCGCAGGACGGTCAGCTACTCCGGCAGCTTCAGCCCGTCCGGCAACGCCTACCTCGCCCTGTACGGCTGGACGTCGAACCCGCTCGTCGAGTACTACGTCGTCGACAACTGGGGCACCTACCGGCCCACCGGAACGTACAAGGGCACCGTCACCAGCGACGGCGGGACGTACGACATCTACCAGACCACCCGCTACAACGCCCCGTCCGTGGAAGGCACCAAGACCTTCAACCAGTACTGGAGCGTCCGGCAGTCCAGGCGGACCGGCGGCTCCATCACCACCGGCAACCACTTCGACGCCTGGGCCCGCGCCGGTATGCCGATGGGTAGCTTCAAGTACTACATGATCCTCGCGACCGAGGGTTACCAGAGCAGCGGCAGCTCGAACATCACGGTGGCGTGATGAGGGCCCGGGCGCACCTCCCGTTACTGGCCGCCGCCGCCCTGGCCGCCGCCGGCACGCTCACCGCTCCCGCCACCGCCGCCCCTGCCGCCCCCGCGCAGGCCGCCGCCTGTTCCGGATACGTCGGACTCACCTTCGACGACGGCCCGGGCAGCGGCACCACCACCCTGCTCAACTCCCTGAAGCAGTACGGCCTCAGGGCCACCATGTTCAACACGGGTCAGAACGCCGCCGCCAACCCGGCGCTCGTCAGGGCCCAGGTCAGCGCCGGGATGTGGGTCGGAAACCACAGCTACACGCACCCGCACCTGACCCAGCAGAGCCAGGCCGCCGTCGACTCGGAGATCTCCCGCACCCAGCAGGCGATCGCGAACGCCGGTGGCGGCACACCGAGGCTGTTCCGGCCGCCGTACGGCGAGACCAACGCGACGGTGAAGGCCGTGGAGGCCAAGTACGGGCTGACCGAGGTCATCTGGCAGGTCGACTCGCAGGACTGGAACAACGCCAGTACCGACGCGATCGTCGCCGCGGTCGGCCGGCTCACCAACGGGCAGGTCATCCTCATGCACGACTGGCCCGCCAACACCCGCGCGGCGATCCCGCGCATCGCCCAGACGCTGGCCGCCAAGGGGCTGTGCTCCGGCATGATCTCGCCCCAGACCGGCCGCGCGGTGGCGCCGGGCTGACCCACGGCCCCGGCGACCCCGCCTCGGCGCGGCGGTCGTACTCCTTCCCCCCTTGGACCGCCGCGCCGAACGCGGATCCGCGGACACCTCTCCGGCCAGGGCTCCCTTCGGCTGTCAATGTCGCGATTTCGCCACAGGGTCCACACATTGGCGCGATCATGAGCCGCACGAGAGACGATCACGTTCCGGCAACACGCAGCCAGCGCAGCCTGCTTGACGTGCCGTCACACGCCTCCCGGAGGGAAACGCAGTCATGGCCACTCCCCTGTCCGCAGCAAAAATGCTCGCCGCCCTGAAGGCCGAGGGCCTCACCGTGCACGAGCACGCCGGCTGGAAGACCCACAACCGCGACGCCGAGTCCGGGAAGAAGTTCGGTCCCGTCGTCGGGGTGCTGATCCACCACACCGGCGGGCACGGCGACAAGGAGCTCTGCTTCAACGGCAGATCCGATCTGCCCGGGCCGCTGTGCCATGCCTGGCTCGGCAAGACCGCGGGACTGTGGATGATCGGCAACGGCCGTACCAACCACGCCGGTTACGCCGACATCGATGTCCTCAACGCGCTCCGCGACGAGAAGCCGCTCCCCCACGACGACTCGGCCAAGGCCGACGGCAACGACTGTCTGTACGGCCTGGAGATCGAGAACCTCGGCAAGGGCAACGACCCCTACCCGCAGGCGCAGTACCGGCAGGCCGTGCTGTGGGCGGCGGCGATCTGCCGGGCGCACGGCTGGAGCGAGAAGTCCGTCGCCGGGCACAAGGAGTGCCAGCCGGGCAAGATCGACCCGAGCTTCGACATGGACGACTTCCGGGCCGACGTGAAGAAGCAGCTGGCGGCCGGGGCCGGCAAGCCGCAGCCGTCGAAGCCCGCGGGCAAGCCCCGCGTCGACCTGTCCCGGCTGGTGACGGCCGCGAAGAGCGACCCCGGCGCCAAGCAGGGCCACGTCAGCTACATGGCCGGCACCAACCTCACCGAGGCGGCCCTCGTCGAACTCGGCTACCTCTCCCGCACCTACGCGGGCGACGGCTCCTTCGGCACCACGACCGTCGCCGCCTACGCCAAGTGGCAGAAGCACCTGGGCTACACGGGCGCCGACGCCAACGGCATCCCCGGCAAGACCTCGCTGTCGAAGCTGGGCGAGAAGACCGGGCTCTTCACCGTCGTGGCCTGACCCGCCGCCGGGCCGGCCCGCCACCGAGTTGCGGGCCGGCCCGGACCCTGAGGTACTGGCTGTATCTCCCGAACCGTCGCGGAGTCCTGTCTACGAGGACCGCGGGGAGAGGAGGCACGGCATGGCCAGACATCTGGTGGTCTGCTGCGACGGGACCTGGAATCGCGCCGACCAGTCGCACAAGACCAATGTGGCCAAAGTGGCCCTGGCGGTACGGCGACGCACCGCCGTCGGCACGGAACAGCGGGTGTACTACCACAGCGGGGTCGGCGCCCAGCGGCCGGAACGGCTGCGCGGCGGCGCGTTCGGACTCGGCCTGTCGCGGAACGTGCTCGACGCCTACCGCTTCCTCATCCAGACCTACGAACCCGGCGACAGCCTCTACCTGTTCGGGTTCAGCCGGGGCGCGTTCACCGCGCGCAGCCTGGCGGGTCTGGTGCGCAACTGCGGCATCCTGCGCCGGGAGCAGGCCGACCGGATCGACGAGGCGTGGGCGCTGTACCGCAGCCGTACCAAGCAGCCGACCAGCGTGGCGGCCACCCTGTTCCGCCAGGCCTACGCCCACGAGACGGAGATCCGCTTCGTCGGCGTCTGGGACACGGTCGGCTCCCTCGGCATCCCGGTCCCGGCCCCCTGGTTCCTGCGCCCGCTCGTCAACCGCTTCAACAAGCGCTGGGCCTTCCACGACACCGACCTCAGCACCTGGGTCAACGGCGCCTTCCACGCCCTGGCCGTCGACGAACAGCGCTCCGCGTTCCCGCCGACGCTCTGGCACCAGCAGAAGGGCGCCGCCGAGCAGGGCCAGGAGCTGCGGCAGGTCTGGTTCGCCGGGGTGCACACCGACGTCGGAGGCGGCGAGGCGGACTCGGGGCTGTCCGACCTCACCCTGCTGTGGATGGTCGGCCACGCCGCCCGCTACGGCCTCGAGTTCGACACCCGGGTCCTCAGCGAGAAGGGGCCCGACGAGATGAAGCCGGACAGGAGCGCCGACTTCGCCGTACGACCGGACCCGCTGGGCCCGCGGCACTACTCGCGGGTGAAGTTCTACAAGGTGTTCCGGGTTCTGGACCGGCCCATCGGAGTGGCGGAGGAACCGAGGGACCCGAAGAAGCCGAGGACGCCCGAGGACCATGTCCTCGACGGCTGCGAGTACCTGTCCGACTCCGTCCTCGCGCGGTACGAGCAGCTGAGCGACTACCGCCCGCCGGCGCTCGCCGAGTACCTGAGGATCTTCGGGGACACCCGGCGCGTCGACCACGCGCCGCTGCGGGTGGACGAACCCCCGTACAGTGCGCCCGTGCCGACCCTGGAGCCCTGCCCCGCCTGCGACGGGCCGTTGACGTCCGGCGGCATGCTCCTGGTGCACCGCGAGGACGACGGCCTGCGCGCCTGCCGCACACTGTGGCGCTGCGCCGAGCGGCACCTGTGGTGGCGCTGGGCCGACCGCCCCGGAAAGCCCCTGGAGGAGTGTCCGTATCCGCAGGTGTTCCGGGGCTGAGCCCCGCCGGGGGTCTCCGAGCGGGCTCCGGGCTTCGGCCTACGCCCGCTCGAGCCGGGCCACCGGACGCCGTTCCTCGCGCCTGCCGAGCGCGGAGAGCGTCAGGGTCACGGCGATCGACGCGGTCGCCATGAGTGTCATCGCCGTGGCCGGGGAGGTCAGTTGGGCCAGGGAGCCGGCGAGGACCGCGCCGATGCCCTGGAAGGCGACCATGCCGGTGGCGTGCAACCCGAGGGACTGACCGGCGAGTTCGTCCGGTGTCAGGGACATCAGCCGTTCCTGGAGGACCAGCGAGGCGGCGAACCCGACCGAGGCCACCGTCGCGGCCAGGACAGACAGCGCGATGCCGGGCCGTAGGAAGAAGAACAGGTACGGCACCGCGAGCAGCAGCCGCAGCGGGGTGGCGAGGCGGGGCCGCAGCGCGGGCGGCACCAGGCGGCCCACCGCCAGGTCGCCCACGAACATGCCCAGCGCCCCGCACGCGTACATCGTGCCCGCGGCCGAGGGGGCGTAGGAGACGTAGAGCGAATCGCTGCCCACGATCAGGCCGTTGGGGACCCACAGGCCGAGGAGGACCAGGCGGCGGGGGCACGAGGACCACAGCAGGGCGTTGGTGCGCCAGGTCGCGGAGAGGGACGGGCGGCCCGTGGAGCGCGGCGGGCGGGCGGTGAGGCCGAGGCGGGTGACGGCGGCCGACAGCAGGTAGCAGGCCGCCGTGAGGAGCAGACACGCGCGCGGGGACAGGAGGGCGAGGAGGGCGCCGCCGGTCGCGAAGCCGGTGATCTGGATCAGGCCCCAGAGCATGTTGAAGACCGATCGGCCAAGGACGTAACCGCCCTTGGGGAGGATCTCGTTCATCAGGCCCCCGCGCACTCCCCCGCCCAGCGACGCGACGAGCCCCTGGAGGAGCAGCACGACGAAGACCGCCCAGATCGGCAGGCCGGGCAGGGCAAGGACCGCCGTGGCCGCCGCGAAGGCGAGCGGGACGACGGTCAGGATGGCCCGCGGGGGCAGCCGGTCGGCGCCCGAGAGCAGGAACGCGGCTCCCAGTAACTGCGCGAGCTGCGGCCCGAACATGCTCACCGCCGACAGGAACGGGGAGCCGGTGGCCCGGTAGACGAGTGTGCCGAGGGCCAGGCCGCCGACGGTCTGGGCGGCCGCGTAGGAGGCGAAGGAGAGGAGGAAGGGGGAGTACTCCGGGGTGCGGAAGAGCTCGCGGTAGCTGCGCATGCGGAGGAGTGTCGTCAGCGGTCGCCGGGTGACGGTTAGTCTTTCGCGCGTCCGCGAAACGACCGGGGGGTTCATGGGCTGGTGGCAGGTCGACGGGGACACCCTGGTCCGCAGCCGGTTCGTGGTCTGCCCGTTCACCGAAACCTTCGCCGCGCTGCGACTGCTGAACACCGGCACCGGGGCGCACCCGGGCGAGGACGCCTGGCTCCGCGCCCACCTGCCCGCCTACCGCGCCCGGCTCGCGGCCGACCCGGTGACCGCGCTGCTGGTGCGCTCCGGGATGGGCACGTCCTGGATCGCCGACTTCCTGGCACCCCTGCCACGCGACGGGACACCCCTGGAGGACACCCTGGCCCGCATCCGGGCGACCGACCCCGCCGTGGCACGGGCCGACGTCCGGGTCTCGCTGCGCGGCCCGCTCCCGGCCGCCCTGGAGCGCGACGACCTCCCCGAGCGGGCGGCCGCGCTCCTCGCCCACGTCTGGACGGCGACCGTACGGCCGTACTGGGACCGTCGGCGCCGGATCCTGGAGGCGGACGTGGTCGCCCGGACCGCGCAGGTGAGCCAGGGCGGCTGGGCGGCGGTCATCGACTCCCTGCTGCCGGGGCAGACCCGCTGGCTCGGCGGCAACCGGCTCCAGGTGAACCGGCACGAACGCCCGCCGCGTGACATCCGGGGCGCGGAGCTCGTCTTCGTCCCGGTCACCGCCGGGCGCGGCTGGGCGACGTGGGAGGAGCCGAGGCGGTACGCCCTGGTCTACGGCTGCACGGGCGCCCTCGCCGACCCAGGCGCCCGGAGCGTGCCCGAGAGTCTCGGCACGCTGCTCGGCGCCGGGCGGGCCCGGGTGCTCGTCCTGCTGGACGCCCCGCTCAGCACCAGCCAGCTCGTCGCGGTGACCGGTCAGGCGCTGGGGTCGGTCGGGCGGCATCTGCGGGTGCTGCTGGACGCGGGGCTCGTGGAGCGGCGGCGGGCGGGGCGGTCGGTGCTGTACGTGCGGACGGCGGCGGGGGAGGTGCTGGTGGAGGCGTCGGGGGCCGCCCGGGTCGTGGCGGGGCCGTCGGGGGCCGTCGGGGCCGGAGCCGGGGATTCACCGGGCGGAGTTAGGCTCCGCTCATGACTACTTCTTCCTCTCCCCTGGGTGTCGAGATCGGCGCCCTCACCGGTGGTTCCGCCGACCTCTCGCAGTACGCCGGCAAGGCCGTCCTCGTCGTGAACGTGGCGTCCAAGTGCGGGCTGACCCCGCAGTACAACGGCCTGGAGAAGCTCCAGGAGCGGTACGCGGAGCGGGGCTTCACGGTGCTCGGCGTGCCGTGCAACCAGTTCCTCGGGCAGGAGCCCGGCAGCGCCGAGGAGATCGCGGAGTTCTGCTCGGCGACGTACGGCGTGACCTTCCCGCTGACCGAGAAGGTCGAGGTGAACGGGGAGGGGCGGCACGCGCTGTACGAGCGGCTGGTGGGCTTCGCCGACGCGGAGGGTCACACCGGGGACATCCGCTGGAACTTCGAGAAGTTCCTGATCGGACGGGACGGGGAGGTCGTGGCCCGCTTCTCGCCGCAGACGGAGCCGGAGTCGGACGAGGTCGTGGCCGCGGTGGAGGGGGCGCTGGCGTAGTCGGCAAGTGGGTGCAGTCAGGTGTTCCTGGCCGTACCCACGCTCCTGCACGCGCCGAGCCCCCTCGGCTAGGACGGCGATCTGGTCGAGAGGGCTCTGTGGTGGTGCTTGTGCAGTTGTAGAGGGGTGGCGTGGTGTCACACCTTGACCGAGGCCACGAAGGCACTCCACGCCTCGGCGGGGAAGGCCAGCTTGGGCCCCTCGGGGATCTTGGTGTCGCCGAGTTCGAGTGCTTCCTCCTCGGTCGACCTCACCATCAGACACGCCCCGTTGGCGTTGGTGTAGGTGGAGGTCGTCCATGTGTCCAGGGTGCCCAGACGAATTGCCATATCCGCTCCGTAGCCAGATGCGCAGTGTTCGGATTACGCCAACCTTTACTGATCGTTGGCGTGATCGACGCTACTCGCCGACTTCCTCTTTCGGAGCAGCCATTCACTCTTCTGGTGGCATATTCCAGGGGAGTCTTCCAGCCGGGCCTGCCCGGGGTGTACTATCCGGCCCGCCCTGTCGGGAAGAGGCTCAACGGGCGTACTCCCGGGCGTACTCCTTGGCGAGGTCCTCGATCAGCTGACGCGACTGGTCGACGTTGAGCGCCTGGGCCCTCAAGTGCTCGTACATCACGGTGTACTTCTGCACGTCGTGCGCCTTCTCCAGGTACAGGTCGCTGGTGACGCCCTCGATGTAGACGACGCTGGAGTCGGCCGCGTCCGAGAACTCCAGGATCGAGTACTGGCCGCTCAGGCCCGGGTGCGCGCCGACGTCGAACGGCAGTACCTGCACGGTGATGTGGGGCTGCTGGGACATCTCGACGAGGTACTCCAGCTGCTCCCGCATGATCTGCCGGCTCCCCACGACCCGGCGCAGACACGCCTCGTCCAGGACCACCCACAGCCGCAGCGGATCGCGCTCGGCGGCGACCCGGCTCTGCCTGCGCAGCCGTACCTCCACCCGCTTGTCGTTCTCCGTCTCCGTGGCCTCCGGCGCGCCGCCGCGCACGATCGCCTCGGCGTACGGCCGGGTCTGCAACAGGCCGGTGATGATCTGGGGTTCGTACACCCTGAGCGACTCGGCGTCGGTCTCCAGGCCGATGTAGACGCTGTACGGGATGTCGCCGAAGGCGTGCCACCAGCCCTGCTGGCGCGAGTCCTTGGCCATCTGCATCAGGGAGTCGACGATCCGCTGGTCCTCGACCTCGTACACCCCGCACAGGTCGCGGACGTCGCGCTGGCTGATGCTGCGGCGGCCGTTCTCGAGCCGGCTGATCTTCGACTGCGACACCAGCAACCGCTCGGCCACCTCTTCGGCCGTCATGCCCTTGAGCTCGCGGAGCCTGCGGAGCTCCTGGCCCAGCCGGCGCCGCCTGACGGTGGGATTGACATTGGACGCCACGGGACGTGCACCTCCGGCTGCGTGCCTCGTTCTTGACTTTGCGTATCTGCTGTTGAGCAGACTGCCACCAAGGTGCTTATTACCGCTGGGAAACGGTGTATATGCGCCGCGTGCACGTCAGTTACGGGCAGCCGGGCCCGAACATGCGGCCGCGCGGGGCGGCGGAACCGTCGACGCCCGCTGTGCGGACGTACGGTTCCGTCGCCCCGCGCGGACCAGCGGCTCCCGAACCGGTCTCTGGGGACTGACGGTGCGGCGCTGTGGTGGTGCGGGTCGTGCGGTGGTGCGGGTCGTGCCGGTGTGGTGCGGGTCGTGCCGTTCCGGTGCCGTGGGACTGCGGCTCAGTGGGCCACGGCGCGCGCCATCGGTCCTCGGCGCGGTTGCATCGGAACACCACGAGCGGGTTCCGGCGCGGGCCTGGCTCCGGGGGCGGCCTGCCGGCCGGCCGGTGCCGGGCTGCGGCGTGGCTGTGCGCCCACGCCGTTCTGGACGTCCATCACGGCGTGCGCGACGAGACCGCCCATGGGGTCGTGCCTGATCAGATCCCGCAGCCGGGAGCGGGACGAGCGTCCCTCGTTGCCCGGGTACAGGTGCTTGCCGAGGCCGACCGCGTGTGCCAGGGCGGCGAGCGCGGCGGTCCGCGGGTCCGGCGGTACGCCGGTGCGGATCGCCGAGTCCAGTCGGGACCTGATCTCCCGGCTGATCTCGTTGTCCGTCGCCTGGTAGCGGGTGGTCGGCAGCACTCCGCACATCTGACCCGCCACGGCATGCACCATGCCGCACCGCTCCAGATGCGAGAGGTAGGTCTGGCGGAGCCCGAGACGCGGCCCGCCGATCCAGTTCACTGCCCGCACGGGAGCGCCACGCCTTCGCAGCAACTCCAACGCGCAGTCCAAAGTCGGATCTCCTGTCGGCCGTGGGGCTACCACGGCGATACGATCCCCGTCTGGGGCTATCCGTCCGGCCAGCGCCAGCTCCACTAGCTGTGCTCCGGCCAGACCGAGGTCGAGCGACTGCGGCTGTGCGGTGGTACCCGTGGCCGGGTCCAACGCCAGCAGCAGAAGCTCCTCCGGAAGTGTTCTGCGGCTCCTGCCCATCCATGCCTCCCCGCGTGGATGAAAGACAGGGTGACCCCTCTCACATTCATCTGTCGAGGGTGCGTGACCTGTTTGTAGTGGAACCAGTAGGTATGTCGTTCTCGTCTACCGGCTGGGGCAGGCCCACACACAGGACACTGGTACATGGTTCGGACAGCGTGGTGTGGCGGTTGCCCGGGCGGCGAATCAACGGTTCGGCAGACGCACGATGACGGATACCGATCACGTGCGGCACATGGAGGAGGCATCGGTGGCGGGCGAGTCCCCCGACAGGTCGAAGCAGCGCGAGTCGTCGGCAGAACCGACGTCGGGGAGCGCGAGTCCGGTTCCCGAGGCGAGGAGTTCGGCACCCGACCCCCGGCTCGCGGTGGCCCGGGAGTCCGTCTCCCTCGGCGGGGTCGACACGGCCACGAGGATCTTCTCGGTCCGCGACCTCCCGAAGACCCCCGAGAAGCCCGAGAAGCCCGAGGAGAGCCCCACAGAGCCGGAACCGGCCCCCACGGCCACCGAGCCCACCGACGGGTCCCCCGAGGCCACGGAGACGCCCTCTGAGGCCGCGGAGCCCACGGACACGGCTGACACGACGGTCGAGAGCGACACGGCGACGGACTTGGACGAGGGGTCAGGGGACGCCGAGGAGGGGTCCGGGGACGCCGAGGACGCCGGTGACGAGGCGGCCGCGGACTCGGACGAGGGTCCCGAGGACTCCGAGGAGGAGCCCGGGGACGCCGCCGACGAGGGTGACGAGGCGACTGCTGAGGGCGACGCGCGTCTTCGGGACGCGGTGGCGGCGTGGGTGTCGAAGACGGACGGGGGCACCCCGGACGCTGAAGCGAAGGGCGAGGCACCGGAGGCTGCATCCGACGAAGGGCAGGATCCCGACGCCGAGAGGCCGGACTCCCCAGGGGCGCGGGGCGGTGCCGAATCTGCGGCTGCCGCCGCGTGGGCGCGACCAGCCCCCACCGACGACCAGACCCCGGACGCTGAAGCGAAGGGCGAGGCACCGGAGGCTGCATCCGACGAAGGGCAGGATCCCGACGCCGAGAAGCCGGACTCCGCAGGGGCGCGGGGAACTGCGCGCCAAGCCCCCACCGACGGCCGGCCGGACGACGACGACCAGACCCCGGACGACGAGGCGAAGGGCGACGCACCAGAGGCGGCAGCCGAGACGGCCGTAGCCGACGAAGAGCCGGTCGTCGATCAGCCGACCGCTGTTTTCAAGGCTCCCCGGCCCCCCGTGGACCAGCCCACCACCATGCTCAAGCTCGGCAAGGCGGCACCCGAGGCCAAGCCTGAGCCCAAGCCGGAGGCCGAGGCCGAGGCCGAGCGGACCAGCAAGTTCGTCGCGCTCAAGCCGCTCGACGAGCCCCGCACCCCCACCCCGCGCCCGAAGGCGGACGAGACCGCCGCCGTCCCCCAGGTCGGCCCCGAGCGCACCACCCAGCAGCCGCTCCCGCCCAAACCCCCGCTGGACCTCCTGGCCGAGCTGACCAACACTCCGCCACCCCCGCCCAGCCCCCTGCGCACCGTCGCCCGCCGCGTCAAGATCTGGACGCCCCTCGTCCTGCTCCTGATCGTCGTGTTCGCGATCGCGCAGTCCGTACGGCCGCTGCCCGACCCCACCCTCAAGCTGACCGCCGAGGAGACGTACACCTTCGACGGCGGCAAGACCGACATCCCCTGGCCCGCCGACGGCCAGGCGGCCCTCGACGTGCAGGGCGTGGGCACCTTCGGCTCCACCGGCGGCCAGAAGCCCCAGCCGATCGCCAGCGTCGCCAAGGTCATGACGGCCTACATCATCCTGCGCGACCACCCGCTCAAGTCCGGCGCCGACGGTCCGAAGATCAAGATCGACCAGGCGGCCCAGGACCAGGTGACGGCCAAGGACGAGTCCACCGTCCCCGTCACCGCGGGCGACAGCATCACCCAGCGCGAGGCGCTCACGGACATCCTGATCGCGTCCGCGAACAACGTGGCCCGACTGCTCGCCCGCTGGGACTCCGGGTCGGAGAAGGCGTTCGTCAGCAAGATGAACGCCACCGCCAAGGACCTCGGCATGACCAACACCACGTACACCGACCCGTCGGGCCTGAACAACACCACGGTGAGCACGGCCGTGGACCAGGTGAAGCTGGCCAGGAAGGCGATGGAGCTGCCCGCGTTCCGCGAGGTCGCGGCCGTGATGTCGTACTTCGACTACAAGGGCAACAAGCACAACAACTACAACCGCCTGGTGGGCTACAACAACGTCGTCGGCATCAAGACCGGCACCACCACCTCGGCCCTCGGCAACCTCGTCTTCGCCGCCAAGAAGGAAGTGAACGGCGAGACCTACCGGATCATCGGCGCCGTGGTGCGCCAGCCCGCCGGCGGTGAGGACAACACGATCCTCGCGGGCGCCCTGGCCGCCGGGAAGCAGCTGATCCTGGCGGCGCAGGACGCGTTGAAGTCCGCCACGATCCTGAAGAAGGGCGACGTCGTCGGGTACGTCGACGACGGGCTCGGCGGGCACACCCCCGTCGTGCTGACCAAGGACGTCACCGCCGTCGGCTGGTCCGGCCTCAAGGTCGAGCTGTCCTTCACCGCCGACGAGGTACCGCACACCGCGAAGGCCGGCACCAAGGTCGGCACCCTCACCGTCGGTGACGGCGACGGAGGCGCGGTCACGGTCCCGGTCACCCTTCAGAAGGATCTGACCGAGCCGGGCTTCGCCGACAAGCTGACCCGCGTCAGCTGACCCGGAAACGGGTCGGACGCGCCTTGTCGGCCCGTCGGCCGGACCCCGTCCGGGTTCCGGCCGACGGGCCGCGTGCTAGCGTCACGAACCGGGGCAGGTCGCCGCTGGGACGCGGCCGGAAATGAAGACGGGACACCACGGGGAGTGCCTTCAGGTGGCCACTGCGGAGCCGACACGCGCCGACGAGACCGACCCGGGCCCGGGTACCGGCCCGCGAATACGGGTGCCCGCGGAGCCCGGGACCGACAGATCGCCTGAGGCCGACGGGGTCGACGAGTCCGGCGGGGCCGACGAGACCAGGGCCGCCGACGAGACCACGGCCGCAGACGGGACCGACGCATCCGGCGCGACCACCGAAGCCGGAGCCGAAGCCGGACCCGGCGAGACCGCGACCGCCGGACCCGTCGAGACCACGACCGCCGACGCAGGCGGGGCCGGGAGCGCCGGAGCCGTGCCCGGCCACCCCCGAACCGGTGGGGCCGGCCGCGCCAGGACCGCCTTCCTCGCGTTGCGCGAGCGGCTGCTGCGGCACCCGGTCCTCTCCCTCACCGCGCTCTCCGGCATCCTCCACATCGTCTGGTTCTTCACGTTCGCGAACAGTGGTGGCGATCTCGCGGCACAGGACGCCTGGGCCGAGTTCGTCGGCCGGCACCCCGACTCGGCGTACAACCTCGCCTGGTACGGCGGCATGCACCCGGTGTCGTACAGCATCGTCTCGCCGTACCTGATGTCGGTCCTCGGCGTCCGTACGACGATGATGCTGGCCGGGACCGTCTCGGCCGGGCTGCTCACCCTGATCCTCATCCGCAGCCGGTCGGTGCGGAACCCGCTGTGGGCCTCGCTGGCGGGCGTCTTCGCCTTCCTGTGCAACGCGGCCTCGGGGAGGGTGACCTTCGGCCTCGGCACCGTCTTCGCGCTCGGCGCGGTCGCCGTCGTCTTCTGCTGGCCGCACCGCTGGCGCCACAAACGCTGGGCCAAGGCCACCTGCGCGGCCACCCTCGCGGCCCTCGCCACGATGGCGTCCCCGGTCGCCGGGCTGTTCGTGGGCCTGGTGGCGGTCGCCCTCTTCCTCCAGAAACGGCGGCCGGGCGCCTGGGCGCTGGGCATCGCGCCCACCGTGGTGGTCGCCGTGTCGGCCTGGCTCTTCCCGTTCTCCGGCACCCAGCCGATGAAGATCGCCTCGGTGCTGCTGCCGCTGGCCTACGGCCTGCTCGTCTACCTCCTCGTGCCGCGCGAGTGGACGACGGTCCGGATCACGGCCGGGGTCTACAGCCTCTCGGTCGTCCTGGTCTGGCTGGTGAGCTCCCAGATCGGCTCGAACATCTCGCGCCTGTCCATGCTGTTCGCGGGGGTGGCCCTGGCGGCCGCGCTGCCGTTCACGGTGCCGCGCACCCGCAAGTGGTACGCCGTCGTCGTCGCCTTCGCCGGCTTCACCGTGTGGATCGGCTTCAAGTCCGTCGACGACGTCGTCCACACGACCCCGACCGCGTCCTGGGCGCGCGAGCTGGCGCCCCTCGTCAACGAGCTCCAGGAAGTCGGCGCCGAGAAGGGCCGCGTCGAGGTCGTACCGGCCGCCTCCCACCGCGAGGCGTCCGCGCTCGCGCCGTACGTCAACCTCGCCCGGGGCTGGAACCGGCAGGCCGACATGGAGCGCAACCCGCTCTTCTACGACGACACCCTCAACTCCGCGAACTACCACGAGTGGCTCCAGCGGTGGGCCGTGCACTTCGTGGTCGTGCCGAAGGACGAGCCGGACGGGGCCGGGGGCGAGCGGGAGCGGGAGCTGGTCCAGCGCGGGATGCCGTATCTGAAGCAGATCTGGGGCGACGCGAACTGGCAGCTGTTCCGGGTGACCGACCCGGCGCCGCTGGCCTCGCCGAACACGGTGGTCGACCGGGCGGCGCAGGGTGAGATGACCATGCGGGTGCGCAAGGCCGGGCGGATCGTGATCCGGATCCCCTACTCGCCGTGGCTGTCGATCGTCGACGCGGACGGCAAGAAGGTGGAGCCGCCGCAGGAGACGGAGGCGTCGAAGGAGCAGGACGCCTCGCCGAAGGTCTTCGAGAACCTCAACGGGTGTCTGATGGAGACGCAGGAGGACGCGGACGGGGACAAGTGGACGATGTTGCTGGCGCCGCGGGCGGGGACGTATCGGTTGGCGGCGCCGTACACGGTGCCTCGTGGGACGCCTTGTCCGGATGAGTTGAAGTAGGACGGTCAGGGCAAGGGTCGGCCCGTCAGGGAGCCCTCGGGTTCGGCCAGAACCAGCCGGACGGCCTCGCCCCGGGACGGGGGTGTGACGTCCGGCCGCGGATCCGCCCGGGTCTCGAAGTGCCGCCGCAGCTCGGGGTCGGGCGCGTAGCCGTAGTGCTGGAGGTAGTAGGCGATCTGGTCGGACCAGACCCAGGTGCCGTCGGTGCGGAAGTGGGCGGGCACCACGCTGCCGCGGTCCGGTTCGACGCGGTCCGGTTCCTCTTCGAGGAGCATGAGAAACAGCTGTCCGTCCCGCAGACACTCCAGCAGTGCGGCGCGTTCCTCGGCGGAGGTGACGCGGGCGTGGGCCTTCCCGAAGACGGGGCCGCCCTCCGGAGTGTGGCGGTCGAAGACGCGGGCGAGCCGGAGCCGGCCGGGCGGGGGCGCAGCGGTGAGCAGTCTCCGGACCTCCGCCGCGCTCCGGGGGCGGGCCGCGGGATCCTCCGCCAGCAGCCGCCCGACAACTTCCTTGAGGCCGGCGGCGATGTCGGCTCTCACGCTCCGTGTGTCCCACCTGCCGGACGGCGGTGCTCCCACGGCGAGTTCATGGAGCACACACCCCAGCGAGTAGAGATCGGCCCGGCCGTCGATCTCGGCCCCCCGCCGCTGCTCGGGCGCCGCGTACCCGGGCGTGCCGACGAACGCCCCCTCGGCGGTCAGCCGGGTCCCGGTCCCTTCCAGCAGTGCCGCGACCCCGAAGTCCAGGACCTTCACCGTGCGCCCGCCTTCGCCAGTGAGCATGAGGTTGGACGGCTTCAGGTCCCGGTGCACGACACCCTCCGCGTGGACCGCGGTGAGGGCATCGCAGATCTGCACACCCCAGGCGACGATCTGGGACTGGTCCGGCCGCCCGCCCAGCCGGACGAAGACGTCCAGCGGTGTGCCCCGGACCAGTTCCATGACGAGGAGCAGCGGCTCCTCGACCAGGTCGTGCACGGTGACGATGTGGGGATGGACGGGGAGCCGCGCCATGATCCGCGCCTCCCGCAGGGACCGTTCCGTCGCGCGTTGGCCGGGCCTGAGCATCTTGACCGCGACCGGCCGGTCGAGGTGCTGGTCCTGGGCCTCCCACACCACGCCCATGCCGCCGAAGTCCAGGAAGCGGACCAGCCGGTACCGGCCCGCGATCACCTCGCCCGCCTCGAAGCCACCCTCGACGGTCATCGCGTCGACTCCTCACCGGATTCCGCGAACCCGACCCCGGCGCTAGCGAACAGCGGGGCCAGCGATTCGAGGGAGATCGCGAACGTCGCCGCCCCTGGGACGCGCGCCACCAACAGACCGACCACCTCGCCGAGTTCATTGAGCAACGGCCCGCCGCCCGCCCCGGACGGCAGTTCCAGATCGGTGCGGAACAGCTTCAGGCCCTGTTCGGGGAACTCCTCGATGCCCTGGACCATGCCGGTCACGAGCATCCGGTCGCAGGCCGCGCCCCAGACCTCGTCCGAGATGCCCGTGAGCCGGGGGAATCCCTGTCGCAGCGGCCGGTCGGGCACGCGTTCCGCGAGGAGGACGACACCGGCGTCGAGGGCGGCGGAGTCGGAGCGGAAGACATGCTTCACGGCCCGGTTCCCGGTCGCCGTGAGCACGGTGAGCCCTGTGGCCGGCCCCTCCGGCCACCGGCCGCCGGTCAGCACATGCCGGTCCGAGACCAGGAAGCCGCCGCTCTCGCGGCCGTCTTCGTCCACCACGCGGACGAGGGCGGGGCGGGCCGCGGTCGGGTACGGCTCCGGGTGGTCCTGGTCCAGGACGATCGCGCGCAGCCGCGGGGCGTCCGCGAGCAGGGTCTTCCGGTACGCGTCGAAGTCTCCGGCGCCGGCCAGACACGTCAGGCGGCGGTACAGGTCCTCCGGGTCGGACAGCGGCTCGGTGAGGTCGTCGAGCGCTCGCAGGGCGAGCACGTGGTCGCCCGCGTTGTGCAGATTCCTGAACCGCCGCAGCGGATCGGCCTCCGCGGCGGCAAGGGCCGCGAGCAGGGCGGTCCAGGCGGCCATCCGGGCCATGCCCTTCCTGGTCCGGTCCACGTGCTCGCCGAGCAGCGTCGCCAGATGCCGGCCGGCGTCGGCCCCTTCCGCGGCGTCCGCACTCTCCAGGTAGTGCCGGGCGGTGACCGTCAGATCGCGCAACGGACCGCGCAGGGACAGCAGTTCGGACTCGACCTCCATCGCCTCGCTGCCGTACATCTCTGCCAGAAGTCCCTGACTGACCCGGTCCGGCGGGGTACAGCTGGGCCGATGGGCCTCCAGCCGGTCCCTGAACTCGCGGCAGAGCCGCTCCGGTCGGAGCCCGGCGGCCTGTTCGGTGAGGTCTCTCAGGGTGTTGCGGAACTTCTCCCAGTCGTGCTGCCGTGCCTGACGTCTCGTCATTTCCTGGATCTCCAGCGGTGACAGGAGCGTGGAGTCGGTGATCCTGACCGACTCCTTCCTGCCGGTGGCCATGTCCAGGGCGGTGACCTTCAGGACACAGCTCGCGTCGATCTCGAAGGTGACCTCGATCTGCGGCACCCCCTTGGGCGCCGGGGGGATGTCCAGCGTCAGCTGGCCGATCCTGGAACGAGGGTCGACCTGGCCGCCGTTGTAGACCTGGATGTGCACGTTGGGCTGGTTGTCCTCAGCCGTCGAGTAGACCTCCCTGCGCTGCGCGGGGATCCTCGTGTTCGCCTCGACCAGGGTGTCGAAGCGCTGTCCGCCGTTCTTCCGGTCGACGATGCTGATGCCGAGAGCCAGCGGGGTGACGTCCAGCAGCAGGATGTCCTTGAGGTCCCCCTCCAGCCGACCGCCCAGCAGGGCCGCGCCGAACGCCACCACCGTGCTCGGGTCCGGGTGGCCCTTGGCGCGGCAGCCGATGGCCCGCTCCACGACGTCACTCACGAGCGAGGACCGCATGGGGCCGCCCACCAGCACCAGATTCTCCGGTGCACCGGCCGACTTGCGCGCCTGGTCCCTGAACCTCTCGCAGACCCTCCGCAGGGTGTCCAGCGGCTCGGCGAGCAGGTCCGCGAGTTCGGACCGGGTGAGGCAGACGTTGATGGCCGGCCGCCCCATGAACCCGACGAGCGGGTACTCGGCCTCCGTCTGGGAGGAGAGCAGGATCTTCAGGTACTCGGCGGCGATCTCCAGCCGCCGCCGTTCCCGGCTTCCGGCGGGTACGTCCACGCCTTCGCCGCGCAGCCGGTCGGCCAGGAAGTCGGCGACGGCCCGGTCGAAGTCCCGGCCGCCGTAGGCCGAGTCGCCGGACACCCGCCGGACGTCGTACATGTCGCCGTCCACCTCGACGAGGCTCGCGTCCAGGGTGCCGGCGCCGAGATCCAGTACGGCGACCCGTCCGCCCAGCCTCTGCTGCCAGGAGACGGCCATACAAGCGGCTGTCGGCTCGTGGATCAGCCGGACCGCTTCCACGCCGGCGATCTCGCAGGCGTTGCGGGTCGCGGCCTTGGCGTTGTTGTGGAAGTTGGCGGGGATCGTGACGATCGCCTTCGAGCGGCTCAGGGTGAGGTCGTGGTGTTCGGCCGCCCAGTCCAGCCAGGTGTCCCGGACCTCGCCCAGTTCGGCGCGGGCGAGGTCGGCGATCCGTTCCCTGACCCGCTCCGTCAGGAAGGTCTCCACCAGCGAGCGGGCGTGGCCGATCAGCCGGGCGGACACCTCTTCGGGACGGTAGGTGCGGTCGCCCATCTCGTAGGCGGCGCGTTCTCCCATCCGGCGTTTGGCGTCACTGACGGACGCGGTGATCCTGGGTACGAGCACGGCGTCGCCCGACAGCCCGACGATCTCCTCCCCCTCCTCGGTGACGCTGAGCGTCGACGCGAAGGACGACTGTCCGGCGTGCGGGCAGACCACGGGGATCCCGTCCGTCCTGTCGTAGACGGCCGCGACACAGGTGCTGGTGCCGAGATCCATGCCCCAGGTGCGGGAGTAGCGGGCGTCCACCTCCTGCCTGGCCTGTGCCACCCACCGCTGGGCCCGCTCCTCGAAGGCTCCTCGGTCGGCGCTCTCCAGAGCTTCCAGGGCATCGAGGACCTGCTGTCGCCGGGGCCCGGTCACGGTGGTCTCGTCCTCGACCAGCGAGCGCAGCACGCTCTCGGCGTGCGAGGTGTGCCCCCGGCTCGCGAGGGCGTCGAGACAGCGGCTTACGAGGTCCTCGATGTCGCCGGACCGGCGCAGGTATCCGGCGAGGCGGGGATCCTCCACGGCCTCCTCGCCCCGCCACAGGATCAGGCAGCGTGCGGCCGCGGCCGCGTCGTCGACCCGGTCGTAGAGCACCACGGCCTCCTCGTGACGGCCGGCCCGCTCGTGCAGCCGGGCCGCGCCGAGGTGGTCGCCGCCCGCCTCCCTGGCATCCGCCCGGGCGGCCAGGCTCTCCGGGGAGTCGTCGTCGTGCAGGACGCGGTCGGCGTCGCCGTAGCGCTCGGCCGTCCGGTAGAGCCGGTGGGCGCGGTAGTACTCCTCGGCGTCCTCGGCATGCCGGGCCGCCTCCAGCGGTTCCCCGGCCTCCTCCTCGAAGGCGCTCCAGTCCCGGTGCACCGCCCTGACGGCGTCCGCGTCGGACGCTTCGGCGAGATAACCCTTGAGACGCCTGCGGCCGTCCGCCGTCACGGCCTGGCGCATTGCCTCCAGTTCCTCCCGGCGCCGGATCACCGCCTCGACGGGGGCCGCCTGGCCGAGGTGGTCCAGTACTGCTCGGACGCGTCGTACGGCAGCGGCGTGCTCGTGACGCTCGACCAAGGAGTCGATCTCCGTACGGCACTCGCCGGCGAGGCGGGCCAGGCGGTCCGGTTCGTCCGCCGAGCAGGTGTCCAGGGCGGTGCGGAGATCGCCGAGCCGCTCGTGGCAGTGGCTTGCCCGGTCCTCGCGGTGCGCCCACATGAAGTACTCGAGGGCCTCTGCGGGCTTCCCCTCGTCCAGCAGCAGCTCTCCGGCCCGTACCGCAAGCCGGTGTGCGGTCTCCCGGTCCCCTTCGCGGTCGGCGAGTTCCAGGCCCGCCTGCACATCGGGCAGGTACAACGACCGGACACAGCACTCCAGCGCGGCCCGCTTGCGGGCGGGGGTGTCGGCGAGCCGTACCGCGTCGGTGCCCCACCCCAGGAACAGCCGTACGGCGAACAGGTCCGGTATCAGCCAGTCCGGCAGCTCTGCGAGGAGGGCCGACCAGAACTCGGCGTCCCGGTCGAGGGAGGCCCGTGCGGTGTACTCCTCCAGGGCCGTCGTCACGATGGTGATGTCCAGTGCTCCCCGGTTGCTCAACTGCCTTAGCCAGCATCCGAGTTCACGGGCGTCGCCGGTCCTGCCCAGAAGGCGGGCCAGGGTCTGCCGGGCGAGCCGCCCGAGCCCGTGGTCGCCCAGTCGCTCCGCCACCTCGATGACGACGTCGAGCCTCGTGCGGTCGAGATGGCCGCTCAGCCTACGCAGCCGGCCCCGCTCGGCCGTGCCGAACGCCGACGCGTAGCCGGTGGCGGGCAGCCGGGCGTCGTACGTCTCGAAGAGGTCCCTGGCGACCGCGGGGTTCTCGTGCAGGGCGAGCACCAGGGCCCGCCCGTACCTGCCGGCCGCACGCTCGGTGTCCCGATCGGTGAGCACGTCGGGCCGGAAACGCACCCTGAGCCTGCGCATGGCCCAGCGCAGCCTCCAGGAGCCGGTCGTTCGTACACCCTGTTGTGCCATCGCCCCACCCCTTCCGTCCCCTCCGGACGGCACTCGCTCAGGCTTCTCCACTGCTCCCGGTGGTGCCTTCGAGGGCTCTGATCAGTCGCATCGCCTCGTCTCTCAAGCACGCGGCCAGGCTGTCGGGACCGGTGTCGCCCTCCAGGCCGTCCTGCTGGATCCTGGTCGCGAGGGCGTGGAAGTAGGTCGCGGTCTCCCGCACCGTCGGCTCCACGTCCATGTAGGCCGCCATGGAGCGGGCCCGCTCGGCGTCGTCGAGGATCTGCCTCACCTGGGTGCCGATCTCGGCCCTGACCTCCTGGAGCACGGTGTCGGCCTGGACGAGTCTGTCGAGGACCGTGTGGCAGGACCGTATGAGCCGTTCCAGGAGCCGGGGTTCACGATCGGCCGGGACCACGCCCATGAGGCCGGCGGAGACGACCTGCGCGCGGATGGCGCTCGCCGCACGACTGTCACGCGGGTCCAGTCCGGTCGGGCTGGTCGCGCCCAGTGCCGCACGGAAGCAGGGATGGACATGGAACTCGTCCTCGTGCGGCTGGACGCGCAGCAGGGGGATGCCCGCGTGGACGATGCCGTTTCCCCGCCGGACCCCGAGGAATCCCACCGCGTGGAGCGTGTGGACGACGCCGTCCGGCGTCAGCGCGTCCCTGTACGCCGGGAACTCGCGGTGCAGTGTGTCCTCGACCAGTTCGACACGGCGGCTCAGCGCGGCGCGCGTGACGACATAGCCGGAGTTCTGGAAGAGCGGGAGGAGGCGTTCGAGGAAGGGGTGGGCGACCAGGTGCTCCTGGACGAGGTCCTTGAGCTTCCACTGGGAGAAGCGCTGGGTGGCCAGCAGGACGTCGTTCTCGTGGATCCGGTCGCGGTGCCCCTTGCCGATCGCGGTGTGCTGGCACTCGTTGAGGTACTGGATGAGGTCGCGCGGCCTGGGCAGTGCGCGGGACAGGAGATACGCCGAGGTGCTCTCGCCGCACACCGTCCGCGGGAAGATCTCGCCCCACAGGCGGTCCGCCGTCAGGCCGGTACCCACCGAGGCCCTGGCGCGCCGCAGTGCCAGAGCCTTCAGGTCCGACTCGCTCCAGTCGAGGCGGAGTTCGTCGCTGTGGAACTTGTCGCCCTCGACGAACTTCAGCGAGTCGTAGATGTCCGACCTGAGGAACACCACGACCCGCAGGGCACCGCCGTAATGGCTGCCGGCGTGTGCGGCCGCGAGCAGTAGCCCGATGACGAGCGAGTGGCTCTGGAGGTCCCCGATCCACAGATGTTCCAGCCGGTCCACCAGCAGCACGAAGGTGTGGTCCGGCGCGCAGCCCAGCTCGGTGAAGCCGCGGAGTACGGCGTCCTCCAGGATCGTCAAGCGCTGCTCGGGGCGGGGGACTTCATCGGTGGCGGCGGTCTGTTGGGCGAAGTCCGCCGCGGCCTTGACTCCGAACGCCTCCAGCGAGAGGGACCCGCTCAGGCCCCGCAGCCAACGCTCGAATCCGCCGGCGGTCCGGGGATCGCCGAACAGCTCCCGGTTGGTCCTGAGGAAGCCCTTCAACTCCTTGACGGCCGCAGGGGTTCTGCCGCCGTGTCGGTCCGCGTGCCCCACCAGGTACTGGGCCGATCGGACGGCGAATACGTACCGCCACAGCAGCGTCTTGGCGAAGTCACCCGGAACACCTGCCAGTTCGAGCCGGCGGAGGTCCTCGCCCGCGGTGACCGGTTCGACTCCGCCGGACCCGGCCGGCTCGGAGGCCAGCCGAACGCAAATGGCGCTCTTCCCCACCCCCTTGCGCCCGATGACCAGCGTCTTCCGCCCGCTCGCCACCGCGTTGTACGCCGCTGTCTCCTGGAAACCGCGCCGCAGGAGGCCGTCGGCCATGTCCCGTTCCGCGTCGTCCCGTCCAAAGTACAGGCGCTCGACCACCGACCGTTCGCTCACGGCTCCCCCTGCGGTTCTCACCGACCGTACCCGGTCAGTATCCCGCTGTCAGGGTGCGTTGAGACCGGTTTGCGGCAGAGATGTCGGATGCCCGGTCCTGGAGGCATTCGCCGCCGGAACAACATCAGCGCTCGAGAACTCTCGTAATCTGATGGGTAGTCAGCTAAACCGAGTCCATGACAGACGACGTGACGCACACAGACGAATCCCGCAGCCACCTGTACGGGGAACTGGCCACCGTCGGCCCTTACGGAGCCGACCTCGGGCACGCGCTCATCACGATGGTCGAGCCTCACCCCGGCCGGGAGCGCGAGTACAATCGCTGGTACGAAGACGACCACTACATCGCCGGCGCGATGGCCATGCCGTGGATGTACGCGGGCCGCCGCTGGGTCGCGACCCGGGACCTCCAACTCCTGCGCTACCCCGAGAAGTCCGCCGTCGCGCAGCCGGTGACAGCGGGGTGCTACATATCCGTCTACTGGATCACCGCGGGCCGTTACTCCGACCACATGCGCTGGACCGTCGGCATCAACAAGCGCCTCAACCGCGACCACCGGGTCTTCCAGGACCGCACGCATGTCTTCACGGCGTTTCAGGACCACACGGTGACCGTCTACCGTGACGGCGACGAGGGCCCGCGCGACATCCACGCCCTTGACCACCCCTATGCCGGGCTCGTCGTCCAGGTCGTCGACGCCGACTCCCCCGAGCAGCGCGGGGAACTGCTCGCATGGCTGCGCGACGACGACCTTCCGAAACAACTGGCCGGCTCCCCGGCGGCCATGGTGACCGTCTTCACGCCGACGCCGCTGCCCCTGGACCGGATGACCTACGTCAAGCAGGTCGAGGGGGTCGGGACGCGGCTGACCCTGCTGTGGTTCCTCCAGCAGGATCCCCGCGAGGTCTGGCAGGACCACTTCGCGGACCTGGACACGGCGGTAGCCGCTTCGGGTCTCGGTGACGTGCAGTTCGTCGCGCCGTTCATCCCCACGGTGCCGGGAACGGACCGCTATGCGGACGAACTCCGGTGAGGGCGAACTCGCCGCCGCCCACTTGAGATCGAAAAGCCGACGGCTTCTCGACTGACTCGACAGGTTCCGCAGGTTTCCGCTGCCCGCGTAGAGGCGGGCGAGTTCGGGGCCGGCCGGTGATCGTCGTTCTCGTTCCACAGGTGCGGGATGCCGGCGTACGTCTCGCCGCAGGTCTCTTCCGACATGGGACCTTCCCTCCTCCAGCGCTCGCCCATACTCTGACGCCCCGTCAGATAATGCGCCAGAGCAGGGAGGCCGCCGGTATGTCACTTCTTTCCGGGAAGACCGTGGTCGTGTCGGGAGTCGGGGCCGGGCTGGGTCACCAGGTGGCCGCGGCTGTCGTGCGGGACGGGGGGAACGCGGTGCTGGGGGCGCGGACCGAGGCGAATCTCGCGAAGAGCGCCGCCGAGATCGATCCGGACGGGGCGCACACGGCGTACCGGTCGACGGACATCACCGACGAGCAACAGTGCGCCGCGCTCGCCGAGTTGGCCCTGGAGCGGTTCGGGCGGCTGGACGCGCTGGTGCAGGTGGCCGCGTGGGAC
Organism: Streptomyces sp. LS-MS-L19; assembly: GCF_058382285.1. NCBI lineage: Bacteria > Bacillati > Actinomycetota > Actinomycetes > Kitasatosporales > Streptomycetaceae > Streptomyces > Streptomyces sp. LS-MS-L19. The sequence continues at coordinate 4,440,648 of NZ_JBYCLL010000001.1, forward strand.
AGCTACTTCGGCGGGCTGGAGGACGCGGACTTCGCGACCTGGCAGTCGGTCGTCGACGTGAACCTGCTGGGGTCGCTGCGGATGACCCGGGCCTGTCTGCCGGGCCTGCGGGCGGCGGGCGGGGGGTCGGTGGTGTTCGTGGGGACGCAGTCGGCCGTGGCCGCTCCCTCGCAGGTGCGACAGGCCGCGTACGCCGCCTCCAAGGGGGCGCTGACCAGTGCGATGTACTCGCTGGCGCGGGAGCTAGGGCCGGACCGGATCCGGGTCAACACCGTGCTGCCGGGCTGGATGTGGGGGCCGCCGGTGCAGGCGTACGTGCAGTTCACCGCGCACACCGAGAAGGTGCCGGAGGCGGACGTACTGAAGCGGCTGACCGAGCGGATGGCACTGCCCGATCTCGCGACCGACGGGGACGTGGCGGACGCGACGGTGTTCCTGGCCTCGGACCGGGCGCGGTCGATCACCGGACAGTCGTTGCTGGTCAACGCCGGGGAGCTGATGCGGTGAGTTCATATAGGTGAACCAAGGCCATCATCTCGAATATTTTTACCTCCCTTTGACCCGACGTCAGCTTGTCGTGTCCACGCGGTGGCGCCCACGATGAGCGCTGGCTGATCCCTGGGAGGGCGCATATGAACGGTCTCGACTGGGCCGTGCTCATCGGCTATTTCGGCGTGATGGTGGCGATCGGCATCTGGTCCCACAAACGGGTGGACGATGTCAGCGACTTCTTCACGGCCGGGGGCAAGATGCCGTGGTGGCTGTCCGGCATCTCGCACCACATGTCGGGCTACAGCGCGGTGATGTTCACCGGATACGCGGGCATCGCCTACACCTACGGCGTCACCTCGTTCGTCACCTGGTCCTTCCCCATCGCACTGGGCATCGCCATCGGCTCGAAGCTGTTCGCGCCGCGGATCAACCGGCTGCGTTCCCGGCTCCATGTGGCTTCCCCGCTCGAATACCTGAAGAACCGCTACGACCTGAAGACCCAGCAGGCGCTGGCCTGGTCCGGCATGCTGCTGAAGATCGTGGACGTGGGCGCCAAGTGGGCCGCCATCGCGACCCTGTTGTCCGTCTTCACCGGCATCTCGCTCAACCAGGGCATCCTCATCACCGGTGCCATCACCGCCGTGTACTGCACGATCGGCGGGCTGTGGGCCGACGCGCTCACGGAGTTGGGGCAGTTCGTCATCCAACTCCTCGCCGGTGTCGCGATGTTCATCGCCGTGGTCCTCAAGCTCAACGACAAGGGCATCGGGTTCCTCGGCGCCTGGGACGAGCCCGAACTCCAGGGCCACGGCGAGCCGTTGGTCGGGCCGTACGGGACGGTCTTCCTGCTCGCCTTCCTCTTCATCAAACTCTTCGAGTACAACGGCGGCATGCTCAACCAGGCCCAGCGCTACATGGCCACGGCGAGCGCGAAGGAGGCGGAGCGGTCCGCGCGGCTGTCGGCGGTGCTGTGGCTGGTCTGGCCCCTCGTGCTGTTCTTCCCCATGTGGATGTCGCCGCTGCTAGTCGAGGCGCAGAAGCCGGACGGCTCCGACTCCTACGGTCTGATGACCGAACAGCTGCTGCCGCACGGCCTGTTGGGCCTGGTCATCGTCGGCTTCTTCTCGCACACCATGGCGATGTGCTCCTCCGACGCCAACGCGATCGCGGCCGTGTTCACCCGGGACTGCGCGCCGGTGGTGTGGCGCCGGGCACGCAGCTGGAGCCAGGGGCAGGGCCTGCGGGTCGCCCGGATCACCACCGTCGTCTTCCTCGGTCTGTCCATGGCGGCGGCGACCCAGGTCAACTCCCCCACGTTCAAGGACATCATCACCGTCGTCATCAAGTGGGTGGCCGGGCTGATGGGCCCGATGGCGATCCCGATGATGCTCGGCCTGCTGCGGCCGTTCCGCCGCTCCGGCCCGACCGCGGCACTCACCAGCTGGTCGATGGGCCTGCTCGCCTTCTACCTGGTCAACTACCCGATCAACGACCGCGTCTCCGGCGGCGTCCCGCTCCAGTACCAGGTCTCGATCCCGCTCGCCGTGTCCCTGGTCCTGTACATCCTGGTCGGCTTCATCAAGCCCGAGGACACCCCGGAACGGCTCGCGATCATCGAGAAGATCAACACCGACGGGGACGGGGAGGGAGCGGCGGCCGCGGCGATCCCGACTCCGGCGGGCGGGGTGGACGACGTGATCGGTACGTCGGCGCGCGATTGACGCGCTAGCCCGGGGAGCGCGCTAGCCCCTCGGGTAGCGCGCCAGCCACCCCGCAGAAGCCCCCGCAGGGCCGTGCAGGGCCGGGCCCTGGGTCATTTCCATGGCGAAGTCGTCGGCCAGCTCCAGCATCGTGGGACGGCCCTCCAGTTCGGCCAGCCAGGCCGGGGGGAGGGCCGTCTCGCCGTGCAGGGCGCCGAGCAGGCCGCCGGTGAGGGCGCCGGCCGCGGCGGAGGGGCCGTCGTGGTTGACGGCGAGGCACAGGCCCTGGCGTACGTCCTCCCCGACCAGCGCGCAGTACACGGCCGCCGACAGCAGCCCGTCCGCCGAGCCGTCCGCGGCGAGCTCCTCCACCCGCGCCGGGGTGGGCATCCCCTGCCGTACGGCGCCCAGCGCGTGCTGGAGCGCGTCCGACACGGGCTCGTGGCCGGGCCGCGCGGCCAGCAGCGCGAGCGCCCGCTGCACGGCCCCGTCCAGACTGTCGCCGAGGGCCAGCGCGTGCACGATCACGGCGTACGCGCCCGCCGACAGATAGGCGACGGGGTGCCCGTGGGTCTGCGCCGCGCACTCCACCGCCAGCTGTACGACGAGCTGCGGCTCCCATCCGACGAGCAGCCCGAAGGGAGCCGAGCGGGCGGTGGCCTCGGGCCCGAGTTCGTTCGGGTTCTTGGGCGACTCCAGTGTCCCCATGGTGTCGTCGCCGAACCCGATCAGAAGGGACCGGGTCGGGTCGCGGCGGGCGTACAGCCACTCCTCCCGGGCCAGCCAGCCGTCGTCCTTGCGCCGCTCGTCGGGTCCCCAGTCCCGCTGGGTGGCGGCCCAGCGCAGATACGCCCGGTGCAGGTCGGTGGGCGGGTGCCAGGCCCCGGTGTCCCGGCGCACCTGGGCGCGGATGAGCCCGTCCACGGTGAAGAGGGTGAGCTGGGTGAGGTGGGTGACGGCCCCGCGTCTGCCGTACCCGAACCCGAGGTCCACGAGCCCCTCGGCGCCGTACGCCTCACGGATCTCGTCCAGCCCGAGCGAGTCGACGGGTGCGCCCAGCGCGTCGCCGACGGCCACCCCGAGGAGCGTCCCGCGCACCCGGCTACGAAAGTCCTGCTGCTCGGCACGCCCCCAGACGACGGCGTTCGCCCCCACGAGCCCCTCCCCCCTCCGCGACCGTCCGTGTGTACGACGTCCTGCACTGTAATCGAAGGGGGGTGCGGGGTTCAGGGGGCGATTGGGTATGCGGGACTATGACCGAAAGGCGCGCCGCCCTTGCCGGGCCGTCCTCAGCGGAAGGCGGAGGCGTTGCGGGTTGCCCAGTCCGCGTACGAACGGGGTGGGCGTCCGAGGACCCGCTCGATGGCGGGGCTGACGCGCCGCAGGCCCTCCGACGGGTCGCTGAGGATGTCGAGGGTGGCGTCCGCGACGGGCTCCGGCATGAACCGCGTCATCTCCGCCCTGGCCTCGGCCCGGCTCTGCTCGACGAACCGCACGGGTTCGCCCAGCGCGTCCCCGATCGCGGCGGCCTGCTGCCGGGGGGAGACCGGGGCGGGCCCGGTCAACTCATGGACGAGCCCGGCGTGTTCGGGATCCCGCAGGGCTACGGCGGCCATCTCGGCGATGTCGTCCGGATCGACGGTCGGCAGCGCGACGTCCCCGAAGGGTGCCGTCACCGTCCGCTCGGCGCGGACCCGGCCGGCCCACTGGAGGGTGTTGGAGTGGAAGCCGCCGGGCCGCAGCATGGTCCAGCCGAGCCCCGACCGCCGTACCGCGTCCTCCGGTCCTGACGGGTGGTCGCCGGTGCCGACCCCTTGCGAGGACAGCAGGACCACCCGCCGCACACCCGCGGCCCGGACGACGTCGAGGACCTGCCCGAGGTCTCCGCCCGCGGCCATGAAGTCGCCGGAGGTCAGGAGGAAGAGGGACTCCGCGCCGTCGAGCGCGGGTTTGAGCGTCCGGGGTGCGGCGAGGTCGGCCCGGTGATGCCGCACCCCGGCCGGGAGCTCGTCCGGAGTGCGGCGGGACACGGCTGTCACCGTCTCCCCCGCCGCGAGCAGCGCCTGCACCAGCGGCCGTCCGACGTTCCCCGTAGCACCGGTCACCACGATCATGTCGCTCCCCTTTTCCGAGGTTCCTGTGAACACACGGCGACGCTACTATCGAGAAGACAGTGGGTACCTAGAGGAAAGTAATGGACGAGAGGCTTGATGTGACGGAGACCACACCCGAGAACGCCTGTCCCATCGCCCCCGTGGTCGACATCGTCTTCAGCCGCTGGACCACACCGGTCCTGTGGACCCTCCACGAGTACGGCCGCCAGCGCTTCGTGGAACTCCAGCGGCGGATCGCCACCATCACCCCCAAGGTGCTGACCCAGCGCCTGCGCCAGCTGGAACGCGACGGCCTGGTCCACCGCACCTACCACGCGGAGGTTCCGCCCCGCGTGGAGTACGAGATCACCGAACTGGGCCGCAGCCTGGCCCCGTTGTTCGCGACGCTGGCGCAGTGGTCACCGAACCTGGAGCGGGTGGAGGAGGCCCGGCGGGCCTACGACTCGAGGGAAGCGGACGCGAACCCCTCCTGAGGGGCCCTACGCGTGGCGGGTCCGCATCGCGTCACGGGCGTCGGTCATCGCCGTCAGGAGAGGGTCGAGTCGGGCATGGTCCGCGTCGGGGCTCGTGCCGAACTCGGTGAGGATGTCGGTCACGGTGGCGAGGTCGTCCCATTCCGGGTCCAGGGCGAGGAGTTCGGACGCGCCCCGGTCGGCCTCGGCCCAGTCGCCCAGGGCGCAGCCCAGGAAGCAGTGGGCCTGGGCGCGTGACAGGGGGGTCATGCCGGGGTCCTGCTCGGCCAGGCGGGACAGGTCGCGCCAGAGGGGTGCGGCGGCGGCCGGCCCCTCGGAGCGGTGGACCGTCATGGCCAGCTGGAAGGTGCCGACGACGGGATCCGTCGCCCGCACCCGCTCGGCGAGCGCGCGGGCCTGCGCCCACCGGCCGTGGTGGCGGTGGAGCTCGGCACGCAGGTCGTCGAGGTCCGCGTCGGACGCCGCCGCCGCCAGCCGTTCCTCCGCCTCCTCCCACCGCCCGAGGTACTCGAGCAGTTCGATCGCCGTCCGCCGCTCCCAGGTCATCTCGGGATCCAGCGCGACACAGCGGTCCAGGTCCGCCAGGGCCTGTTCGGTGCGGCCGATCGCCAGGCACACCCGGCCGCGGCGGCCGTGGGCCCACGCGTACTCGGGGTCGGCGGCCAGGGCCCGGTCCAGATGGTGGAGGGCCTCGGCGTAGGACTTGCGGGCGTGGTGGATCGCGCCGAGGCCGGCCAGGGCGACCTCGTCGTCGGGGTTGCGGGACAGGACCGTGTGGAACAGGGCCGACGCCTCCTCGTGGCGGCCCTGCACCCGGTACTCGGTGGCCAGTTCGTTCAGGATCCAGTCGACGTCCGGTTCGGCCGCGACGGCCCGGCGCAGGTCCTCGACGGCGCCGTCCCGGTCGTTCAGCGCGCGCTTGACACGGGATCTCATCACCAGCGCCCAGGCGTAGTCGGGGACCAGCTCGAGAGCCCGGTCGAAGTCGGCCAACGCCTCCTCGTGGCGGCCGAGTTCGTTCAGTGCCTGCCCGCGGCTCGCCAGCGCCGACGTGTACCCCGGCTCCAGCTCGACGGCGCGCGCCAGCTCCGTGACGGCCTCCTCGTACCGCCCGTCGATCCGGTAGGCGTCCCCGCGTTCCGAGGCGATCCAGGCCCGGTCGGGCGCGAGCGCGGCTGCCCGGTCGAGGTCGGCGTAGGCCTTGTCCAGGTCACCGCGCGTGCGGTGCAGCCGGGCCCTGCGCACGAGCGCCCAGAGGTACTCCGGATCGATGCCCAGCGCGCGGTCGAAGTCGGCGAGCGACTCGTCGAGCCTGCCCAGTCCGTGCCGGGCCGCCGCCCGACCGGCCAGGGCGACGTCGTCGGTGGGGTCGAGGGCGAGGGCGCGGGTGTAGTCGGCGTCCGCCTCCTCGAAACGGGACGCCAGACGGTAGGTCTCGGCCCGCTCGGCGAGGATCCACGCCGCGTCGGGGGCCAGTTCCACGGCCCGGTCCAGGGCGGTCAGGGCCGCCGGGTAGTCGTCCAGCAACTGGTGGGTCAGGCCCCGGCCGTAGTGGGCCAGGGGTTGCAGCGGATCCAGCTCGATCGCGCGGTCGTACTCCTGGAGGGCCTGCCGGTACTCCTGGCGCCGGCGCAGCTCCCGGCCGCGCAGCGCGTGCGCCTCCGCCCGCCCGGCAGGGTCGAGACCGGGGCGGGTCAGGAGCAGGTCCAGCGCCGTGCCGAGCCCGGTGTCCTCGTCGGCGAGCGCAGCTTGCGACTGCCCGCCATCCCCGCCGGAGAGCACCGCCCCCGACTGCCCGCCGCCCCCGCCGGAGAGCACCGCCCCCGACTGCCCGGCATCCCCCTCGGAGAGTGCCGCGCCCAACGACCGCCCCCACTCCCGCAGTACGGCGTGGTCCGCCGCGTCCCCCGCCTCCTCCAGCATCCGGGCCCAGCGCCGGGCGACGACCTCGTCCTCGCGGCCGGCCACGACGAAGCCGCGCAGCGCCTCGGCGAGGGCCGCGGGCGGGCGGGCGCACAGCAGGTGGTAGACCTCCTCCAGGCGCAGCTCCCACCACTCCTCGTCCGCCCACAACTCCTCGGTGCGGCGCCCGAACTCGGCGTCCTCGCGCCATTCGGCGTACGCCTGCGCGAGCCGCCGGTGCCGGCTCGTCCAGTCGGTGCGGGACCTGAGCCGCTCCAGTCGCAGCATCTGCGCCCGTACGACGTCGTGGTACTGGAGCCGCTCACCGCGCTGCCCGACGAACGGGAGCCCCGTCAACCACGCGTACAGCTCGTCGAGTTCGGCCTCCGGGGCGGGGACGAGCAGCCGGAAGACGTCCGCGTCGAGCCGTCTCGGCAGCGCGCAGGCCCTGGCGACCTTGCGGCGGGCCTCCGGTTCCGGCTTCAGGAACCGTTCCACCGCCGTGGCACTCGGGTCGGTCACGTTGTCCGGGCCGTCGGGCCGCCTGGCCGCGAGAGTCGACACGAGGACCGGGAGGCCGCCCGTCAGACGCAGCACCTCCTCGACGACCGGCTCCGCCACGACGCCCCGCGCGGCGAGCAGCCGACGCGCCTCGGCCTCGGTGAACGGGGCGAGCGGCATCTCCGCCACCGCGTCCAGGCCGGCCCAGCGGGAGGCGTCCAGGGGGCGCTGCCCCGCGGTGACGACGACGAACGCGGCGGGCAGCCGCCCGTGCTCCCGGGGCTTGGTGAGAACGTCGTGGAGCCACGGGTCGAGGAAGGGGCCGGTGCGCTCGTAGGTGTCGAAGAACAGGACGATCCACGGTACGGCGCCGGCAGCGGCCCGCAGTTCGTCGAGCAGGACCGGGGTGAGGACCCGCTCCGGGGCGAGGACCAGGTCCACGTCGTCGGGGTTGCGGAAGCGGGCGCCGAGGCCGGCCCGCAGCCGGTCGGCGCCCTGGGCGAGCCGGTCGGCGGGAAGGGCACGGGTGACGAGAGCCGCTCCGGGTAGGGCGGTCTCCAGGGCGCCGAGGCCGAGGTCCACCGCCATCCTGCTGCCGGTCGACGGCGCTGCGGTCTCCTGCGCACTGTCCGGCGCGAGCGCGGCGAGGGCGGCCTCCGCCTCGCGCCGCCGGTCCCGCCAGGCCGCCAGGCGCCGCTCCAGATCCTTGAACCGCCGTCGCCGGTCGGCGAATTCACGGCACAGCGCCTCCATCGCCTCCGGCACGCTGCCGATGCCGTCATCGACGTAGGCCGTCAAGGCACCGCGTTCACGAGCGAGATGGGCCAGCTCCTCAACCAGGAACGTCTTCCCGATGCCCGCGCTGCCGTGCACATGGAAGCGGAAGCGGTGCCGGGGATCGCCGGGCGGGATGTCGAAGTTCCGCAGGAACGCGGCCCGTTCGGCCTCGCGGCCCACGAATCCGGCCCGTGTGCGCCGCAGGATCAGCTCCTGCGCCGACGGCTCCGCCTGCGTCATGCGTCCGTCCCCTCGTCGCGGCCCGTCCGGCTCCCATTCTGGCCCAAGCGATCTGGAACACACCGCCCCGCACAGGGAAGATGACCTCCATGGCATCGACACCCCCACGCACCACACGCAGCGCACTCCACCTCTCCGCCACCCTGCTCACCGCGAGCGTCGCGTTGTACATCGCGCTCGTCGCGTTCGGGAACATCACGGACTTCGGGACGAACCAGGCGTTCGTGCAGCATGTTCTCGCGATGGACACGACGTTCAAGGACGACGACCTGATGTGGAGAGCCGTCACCAGCAAGGGACTTCAGAACACCGCGTACGTCGCGATCATCGTCTGGGAGACGCTGGCCGCGCTCGTGCTGATCTACGGCACGTATCTGTGGGTGCGCCGGGACGACCAGGCCGCCCGGCGGTTCTCCACCTACGGTCTGCTCATGCTGATGGTGCTGTTCGGCGCCGGGTTCATCGCGATCGGCGGCGAGTGGTTCTCCATGTGGCAGTCGGACACCTGGAACGGGCTGGACGCGGCCCTGCGGGTGTTCGTGTTCAGCGGTGTCGTCCTGCTGGTGGTCAACCTGCCGGACCGCAGCGCTAGTTGACGACGACGACCTTCGTCCCCGTCTCGCCGAACGTCCACAGTGCCGAGCCGTCCGCGGCCTTCATGCGGATACCGCCGGTCCGGGCGCCGTTGGCGGGCGGGGGCGAGGAGCCGTCCACCGCGTTGGAGAAGCCGATGCTGACGCCGTCCACCGCGGTGAAGTAGACGATGTGCTCGACCCGCACCCCGTCGGAGCCGGTCTGCGGGTCGCCGCGACGCAGCGAGACCGAGTAGGTGCCGGGGGCCGGGTCGACCGTCCCCGGCCACACCGCGAAGCTGCGCCGGGCCGCCTCGCTCGCGTCGACCAGCCACACCCGCTTCTCGCCGAGGGAGTAGACGATCCGACGGCCGGTGCCGGAGGCGTCCGGGACGGCGGTCGCGGAGGGTTCGGGCCGCGCGGACGCGCTGGGGGACGCCGACACGCTGGGCCTACTGGTGAGGGCCACGCTCGGCTTGGTTCCCTTGTCGGCCTGTACGGCCAGGACGACGACAGCGGCGACCGCCCCCACGGTCAGACCCGTCACCCAGACCTTCGGGGCTGGCACGGCACGCATCTCCTCGGCTAAGGATCCCCGTCGAACGGGGGTCGGATCATCGTACCGGCCCCCGTCGAACAGCTCAGTCCACCAGCGGCAGCAGCTCCGGCAGGTGCCCGTCGGAGACGGCGGCGGCCTGCTGCCGCTCCTCGGGCACCTCGCCGTACAGCGTCGTGCGGGGCCGGGACGGCCGCCCCGCCGCCTCCGCCACCGCGATCAGGTCCTTCACCGACTTGTAGGAGCCGTACGACGACCCCGCCATCCGCGAGATCGTCTCCTCCATGAGGGTGCCGCCCAGGTCGTTGGCGCCGGAGCGGAGCATCTCCGCCGCGCCCTCGGTACCGAGCTTGACCCAGCTGGTCTGGATGTTCGGGATCCAGGGATGCAGGAGCAGGCGGGCCATCGCGGTCACCGCCCGGTTGTCCCGCATGGTCGGGCCGGGCCGCGCGATGCCCGCCAGGTACACCGGCGCGTTGGTGTGGATGAAGGGGAGGGTGACGAACTCGGTGATGCCACCGGTCTGTTGCTGAATCCGGGCGAGGGTGCGCAGATGGCCGAGCCAGTGGCGGGGCTGGTCGACATGGCCGTACATCATGGTCGAGGTCGACGGGATGCCGACCTCGTGGGCGGTGGTGATCACCTCGATCCAGGTGGCCGTCGGCAGCTTGCCCTTGGTGAGGACCCAGCGGACCTCGTCGTCGAGGATCTCGGCCGCGGTGCCGGGTATGGAGTCGAGGCCGGCCTCCTTGGCTGCGGTCAGCCACTCGCGGATGGACAGGCCGGTGCGGGTCGCGCCGTTGACGACCTCCATCGGCGAGAAGGCGTGCACATGCATGCCGGGCACGCGCTCCTTGACGGCCTTCGCGATGTCGAAGTACGCCGTCCCGGGCAGGTCGGGGTGGATGCCGCCCTGCATGCAGACCTCCACCGCGCCCACCTCCCAGGCCTGCTGGGCGCGGTCGGCGACCTGGTCCAGGGAGAGCGTGTAGGCGTCGGCGTCGGTGCGCCGCTGGGCGAAGGCGCAGAACCGGCAGCCGGTGTAGCAGACGTTGGTGAAGTTGATGTTCCGCGTGACGATGTACGTGACGTCGTCGCCGACGACCGACTTGCGGACGTCGTCCGCGATCCGGGTGAGGGCGTCCAGCGCGGGCCCGTCCGCGTGCAGCAGCGCGAGGGCCTCTGCGTCGGTCAGCTTGGTGGGATCGTCGGCGGCGGTGCGCAGCGCATCGCGTACGTCCGTGTCGATGCGCTCGGGGACCATGCCGGGGGCGGCCGCCTCGCGCAGGGCGCCCCAGTCGCCGTAGACCTCGTCGAAGTCGTCGCGGCGGTCGGACGTACGGCCCTCGGTGTCGATGGTGGCGTGCAGGTCGGTGCGGCCGGACGGGACGAAGACCTCGTCGGGCTCCTGCCAGGGGAGGCCCTGGGGAAGGGCGTCGGGGCGCGCGAGTCCGGTGGCGGGGTCGGCGAGGGCCGCCACGTGCGGCCGCAGCCGGGGATCCAGCCACGGCTCGCCTCGCTGCACGAACTCCGGGTACACGCACAGCCGTTCCCGCAGTTCGAAGCCCGCGGCCCGCGACCGCTCGGTGAGCTCCTCGATCTGCGGCCAGGGGCGCTCGGGGTTGACGTGGTCGATGGTGAGCGGGCTGACCCCGCCCCAGTCGTCGATTCCGGCGGCTATGAGCCGCTCGTACTCACCCTCGACCAGGTTCGGCGGGGCCTGGATGTTGGCCGCCGGGCCCATGATGAGCCGGGCGACGGCCACCGCGGCGACCAGCTCGTCGAGCTCTGCGTCCGGCATGCCGCGCATCGCGGTGTCCGGCTTGGCGCGGAAGTTCTGGATGATCAGTTCCTGGATGGAGTGGTACGACCGCGCCGTGCGCCGGAGCGCGAACAGGGACTCGGCGCGCTCCTCGTAGGTCTCGCCGATGCCGATGAGGATGCCGGAGGTGAACGGGACGGACGAGCGGCCGGCGTCCTCGAGGACCCGCAGCCGTACGGCGGGCTCCTTGTCCGGGGAGCCGTAGTGCGGCCCACCGGGCTCGGACCACAGCCGCTCGGCGGTCGTCTCCAGCATCATGCCCATGCTCGGCGCGACGGGCTTCAGCCGCTGGAAGTCGGTCCAGGAGAGCACGCCGGGGTTGAGGTGGGGCAGGAGGCCGGTCTCCTCCAGGATGCGGATGGAAATGGCCCGCACGTAGGCGATGGTGTCGTCGTAGCCGTGCGCGTCGAGCCACTCCCTGGCTTCCGGCCAGCGGTCCTCGGGCTTGTCGCCGAGGGTGATCAGGGCTTCCTTGCAGCCCAGCGCGGCACCCTTGCGGGCCACGTCGAGGACCTCGTCGGGGGACATGAACATGCCGTGACCGGCCCGGCGGAGCTTGCCGGGCACGGTCACGAAGGTGCAGTAGTGGCACTTGTCCCGGCACAGCCGGGTCAGCGGGATGAAGACGCTCTTCGAGTACGTGATGACACCGGGGCGGCCGGCCTGTTCGAGACCGGCGTCCCGGACGCGGGCGGCGGAGGCGGTGAGGTCCGCGAGGGCCTGGCCACGCGCCTGCAACAGCACCGCCGCCTCGGTCACGTCCAGGGCGACGCCGTCCCGGGCACGTTTGAGAGCGCGACGCATGGAGTTCTCGGTGGGGCCGGTTCCGGAGGTCGCGGAGGTCGTCATCCTTCGAGCATACGAGCGGTGTGATCAGGACAGAGGGGCTGCCGAGAGGTGGGTGACATCACACATCAACTGCCGTCCTCGACATAACGGGCATACTCGTCCAGCGCCTTCAGGACCTCGCCCTCCCCCGCCGGGGGCAGCTGCACCACGACCTCCTCGATGCCCAGGTCGGCGTAGTGCGCGAGCTTGCCGGGGTTCGGGAAGACGGCGTAGGGGACGACCTGGAGGGCGTTCGGGTCACGGCCCGCGTCGGCCCAGGCGGCGCGCAGCACGGGCAGGGACTCGGTGAGGCCGCGCCCGCCGATGGGCAGCCAGCCGTCGGCGTACTCGACGATGTGGGAGAACAGCTTGGGCCCGGCGGCACCGCCCACGAGGGTGCGCCGCCGGACCGGCTTGGGGAAGGCGTGGCTGGCCCGGACGCTCCCGAACTGGCCCTCGTAGGCGGTCGGTTCGTCCGCCCACAGGGCCTGCATGAGCGCCATCCGGTCCCGGACGAGCTCGCGCCGGGTACGCCACTCGACGCCGTGGTCGGCGGCTTCCTCGACGTTCCAGCCGAAGCCGAGGCCGAGCGTGAACCGGCCGCCGCTGAGGTGGTCCAGGGTCGCGATCTGCTTGGCGAGGTCGATCGGGTCGTGCTGGGCGACGAGCGTGATGCCGGTGCCGAGGCCGAGCGACTCGGTGACGGCCGCGGCCTGGCCCAGCGCGACGAAGGGGTCGAGGGTACGGCCGTACTCGCGCGGCAGTTCGCCGCCCGCGGGGTACGGCGTGCTGCGCTCGACGGGGATGTGGGTGTGCTCGGGCAGATAGAGCCCGGCGAAGCCCCGCGCCTCCAGCTCACGGGCGAGCCGGGTCGGGGTGATGGTCTCGTCGGTGAGGAAGATGGTCACGGAGATTCGCATGGGTGCATCTCTACCGGGCCGGGACGGGGATGTCCATACCGACTGGTCGGCATTGTCTGTGCGGACGGGTCTGTAGGTCGTCTGTCGGGGCTGTAGGTGCGGTGTCGGGGCTGTAGGTGCGGTGTCGGGACTGTAGGTGCGGTGTCGGGGGTCTGTCGGCGGGGCGCCGGAACCTTGCTGGAGACGGCCGACCGGAGTCCACCGGGGCCTGATGACGAAGGAGCTCCCATGTCGAACACCCCTGTCACGATCATCGGCGCCGGACTCGGCGGCCTCACACTCGCCCGCGTCCTGCACGTCAACGGCATCGCGTCCACCGTCTACGAGGCGGAGGCCTCGCCGACGGTGCGGGCGCAGGGCGGGATGCTGGACATACACGACTACAACGGTCAGCTCGCCCTGGAGGCGGCCGGGCTGATGGACGGGTTCGGCGACCTCGTCCTGGAGGGCCGCGAGGCGGCACGGCTGGTCGCCCCGGACGGGACCGTCCTGTTCGACCAGCCCGACGACGGCACGGGCGGCCGACCCGAGGTGCAGCGCGGCGAGTTGCGGCAGCTTTTGCTGGACTCGCTGCCGGCCGGCACGGTCCGCTGGGGCCACAAGGTCAGCGGTGCGCGGGCGCTGGGCGGGGGCCGCCACGAGGTGACGTTCGCCGACGGCTCCGCGGTCGTCACGGACCTCCTGGTCGGCGCGGACGGCGCCTGGTCCCGGGTCCGGCCGCTGCTCTCGGCCGCGGTGCCCGCGTACACCGGCATGTCCTGCGTGGAGGTCTACCTGCACGACGCCGACACCCGGCACCCGGCCAGCGCGAAGGTGGTCGGAGGCGGGGCGCTGTACGCGCTCGCACCGGGCAAGGGTTTCGTGACGCACCGGGAGAAGGGCGGCAACCTGCACACCTATGTGATGCTCGCCCGGCCGCAGGAGTGGTTCGCGGACATCGACTTCACCCACCCGGCGGCGGCCGTGGCGAGGATCGCCGGGGAGTTCGACGGCTGGGCCCCGGAACTCACCGCGCTGATCACCGACGCCGACACCGCCCCGGTGCTGCGTCCCCTCGCCGCGCTGCCCGTCGAGCACCGGTGGGAGCGGGTACCCGGAGTGACCCTGATCGGCGACGCCGCCCACGTCGCCGCCCCGAACGGCGAGGGCGCCAACCTCGCCATGCTCGACGCGGCCGAACTCGCCCAGTCCCTGGCGACCCACCCCGACGACATCGAAACGGCCCTGGCCACCTACGAACAGCCCATGTTCCCCCGCAGCGCGGAAACGGCCACCGAGGGCACGGAGCTGTACGCGGTCATGTTCGGCGAGGACACACCTCATGGCCTGATCAGCATGTTCACAGGGGAGAGCCTGCCGACCAACTGACCACGGGCTGTTGCGGGTCAGGACGTCGGTGACGGCCCATAGTGGTGGGCAAGGCTGGTGGCGAGGTCGCTGAGGTGAACCCTGGCTTCGGTGGGGCCGTGCACGGTGATGGCGCTTCCGAACGGCAGTAGTGCCCGCACGTCCTCCAGACGCAGGAAGCGGATCGTCACCTTGTGGCCGGTGGTGGATTCTTCATGGTCGTCCTGGACAAGTCGTCGGCCGAAGATCCGTCGCGCTCGCTCGATCTGGTTCTGGTCGACGGTGGCGCTGACCTCTATCACGTGGTCGTCTTCCCACTGGGCAACGAGCGCCGCGGCGACGGTGGCCAGGGTCTGGTTCTCGCGGATCCGTCGTGGCTGGTCGACTTCACTCCACGTCGTGATCCGTTCGAGTCGGTACATCCGTGGCGCTCGGGCACAGTCGGCGACGAGGTACCAGGTGCCGGCCTTGGCGAGCAGGCCGTAGGGATCCACGACCAAGTCGCTTGGGGATGACGCACGTGGGCTGTCGTACTCGATCCGCAGCCGGCGTCCTCGTCGCACCGCGCCGACCAGCGAAGCCGGAGTCGTGCCGAGAGCTCGTGCCTCACGCCAGGGGCGGCTGTCCACGTGCACCACGTCGGTGAGTGGCAGGAGTTCATCGACTCGACGTGACGGTGCGGCGGCGATCTTGGAGAGCGCGCGCCGGCTTTCGGCCGCTGCGTCGAGCTCCACCCGCTGCCGCTCATCCAGTCCGGTGAGCGCGAGATGGTCGCGCTCGTCCGGTGTGAGTCGCATGGGGTCGAGCCCGGACCCGGGCAGCATGGTCACGCCTCCGAGGCGGCCCCGTTGCGCGGTCACCGGCAGACCGGCGTCGCGGAGCCAGTTCAGGTCCCGGGTGACGGTTCGAAGGGACACCCCGAGCGCCGAGGCAAGTTCCCGTGTGGTCACGGCGTCCCTCGATGCGAGGAGCAGCATCAGGGAGAAGAAGCGGTCGGGGGTCACCCACCAATTTTTTCAGGAATTGCGACAGGGGGCGGCGCATATCCCGGTGAGGCTGGTGGATGCGTACCTACGACCTGTGAGAAGGAACAACCATGACCACGTCCGTCGTGTCCATCGTCTATGTGAACGACGCTCCCGCCGCAGCGCGCTTCTACGGCGACCTCCTCGGCCTGAGCCCTTCATTCGAGACCCCGGGATACATCACCTTCGACCTCGGGCCAGGCGCTGACCTCGCTCTGTGGTCCGGCCAGTTCGAGGATCTGTCAGCGGACGTCCCGCGCACCGGTGAGGTTTGTCTGGCCGGCAACTACGGGCCCGACGAGATCAATGCGATCTTCGAGCGGTGGCAGTCCAAGGGCGTCACGATCCTGCAGGAGCCCCATGACGCGGGGTTCGGGCTGACCTTCCTCGCAGCCGATCCCGACGGGAACCGCATCCGTGTCGCACCGCGGGACTGAAAGGCCCCAACGGCAGCCGCGTTCGGACTCCGGTGCGGGCTCGACGGCCGGTCTGGCAATCCAGCGTCACCGTCAAGGCCCCACGTAGGGCTCGCAGGCCACACCGTCGCCGTCCCTGTCGAGATGCGGGCCATATCCGGGGTCACCGCGGTAGAGCGGAGCAGCACCGGCAGCACGGGCCTCGTCACAGTTCTCGTAGTACACATCAGGGGCCAGGGCCGTCGTCCTCGGCTCGGGGGCTTCGGCCGTCTTCGTCACGGTCCTCGTGGGAGGGGGCGAGGGTGCGACCGTCACGGTCGCGGTGGCCGTGGCGGTCGGGATGTCGACGGGATGTGTCGGCAGCGCCGTCGAGGTGCCGACTGCCGGAGTGTCTGATGTCGCGGGTGATCCGGGTTCGCCGTCTGACGGGTCGATGGCACTGAGAACGCTCCCCAGGAGCACAAAGGCGGCGAACAGCCCGAGGGCCACGACCAGGATCCGGCCCAACAGGCCCAGGGATGCCCACTTCCGTCGCATTCGCCAAAGAGGTCCGCGTCGCCTGCCGTTGCCGACCATTGCAACGTCCTGTGCTCGATCGAATCCGGTCTCCAGTTCAGCACCTGGTCAGGCGCACCGCACGTCGGAGCCGCCGTGGGACAGCTGACGCCCGGAGTGCGCGAACAGTCCGACCGTCGCACGCTGAAGCCATGAACAGCCCGACCCCGTCAGGACCCCCCGACGGGCCATTGCACTCCCAGGGCCGCGACGACGCCGCTCAGCCATCACACCCGGCGCACTCGCGCAGACGTGTCCTCACACATGCGGGTACAGCTCTCGCCGGCTTGGTGACCGGTGTGTTGATCGGCATCACGGCGGACTCAGGTGATGGCGACCAAGCCGCCCCGTCGACGACGGCCACCACAACGGTGACCAGCGCGCAGACCGTCATCGCCACACCCGGAGCAGACGAGGTGTCGGCCCCCGCACCTTCGTCAGCGAAGCCGCTCGCCTTCGGCGACACCTGGAAGCTGAGCAACATCGACCCGGCCAAGCCCTTCGAAGGCAGCCTGACCGTGCTCGGCTACAAACAGGGCTTCACGTCGGTCGGCAAGGCCGACGAAGAGGCCGGCATGCCGGGATATGTGTGGGCCTACACGGACCTCGAACTGTGCGGTGCCAAAGGCTCGTACACCGACAACACGACCAGCTGGACCCTGTACTACAGCGATGGCAGTCGCATCAGTCCGTCCGGCACCACCTACGGTGACTTCCCGAAGCCGGAGTTCCCCTTCGAAGTCACAGTGACCGCCGGCAAGTGTGCACGCGGCAAGCTGGTGTTCCCCGTTCCGGGCGATGAACGCCCGGAGTCCGTGCTGTACAAGCCGGACGGCCTGGCCGAACCGAGGGAGTGGACGGTGCCCAAGGCGTAGCGGGAAGGGCGCCTCAGTCCACCACCTGTGGATCACGGAAGTAGTAGACGACGGTGACGCCCAAGCCGGGTGTGTGGGTGTAGACGACCGTGATCGCCTCGGCCGAGTCGGAGGCGAGAGGGGTGGTGTACGTGTACTCGACGGACGGAGGGCGCCAGCCGGGGATCTCACGACCCACGCCAGGATCGCGGGCGATGGCAGCCAGCGCCTCACGAACCGCGCCTCGCTCTCCCTCCGTAAGATCGCCGAACGCCTTCCTCGCGGGCTCGGCCTCCTCCAGCGGGATCTCGTTCACGTACGGCCGCCTCCGCCACGGGCGTCCTCCAGGGCCGTCATGATCTCGGAGGAGTTCCTGATCAGGACCCGGTGCCGATACGCGCGGACCACGGCCGCGGCGCCCGCGAAGTCGTTCGTCGGAGCGGCTCCTATGGCCGCCGCCAGTTCCTCCTCGAAGCGCTCCCGGTCACCGGGAAAGCCGTAGCGGCTGAGTGCGCTGCGCAAGTCGTTCACGGTCCGGATCTCCGGAAGGGGCATCGCTCCCCAGCCGTGCTCGGGCTGTGCGCTCATGGTCGGCTCCTGGTGAACAGCGGGTCGCTCCACTCCCAGTATGGCCCGGCTCACCATCCCCGCACCCCGCAATCCGCCCACAGCAGCTTCCCGCCCCTCGACGCGCCCAGTTCGCGTAGGACCGACACGCCCGTCGCGTCCGCGCAGGCACGTACCAGGTGCAGGCCCCTGCCGTGTTCGGCGTCCGGGGTGGCGGGGGGCTTGTCCGTCGTGAAGGCGGGTGGGATTCGGGGGTCCGTGTCCCAGACGGCCACCCTCACCCTGCCGGGGGACGCCGACAGGAGGCGGAAGGCGTACGGACCCTTCGTATGAAGGTGCGCGTTCGTCAGGAGTTCCGCCGCGAGCAGCTCCGCGGTGGGGGTCAGGTCCGGGAGGTCGTGGGCGGCCAGGATCAGCCGCAGGGCGCCCCTCGCGATTCCCGGTGCGCGTGGATCGTGCGGAAGATGCAGGGTGTAGTTCCAGGACGGGGATACGGTGGCCATCGGAAGTCTCCGGTCACTGAGGGGAGTTGGGCGGGTGCCTGGTGTCTCCGCCGTGGCGTCCCACGGTGCGCTTCCAGGTGGGTTGGCGCCTGAAGATGAAGATAGGGGCTCAGCAAATGTCATTTGCTTCCCTCGGAGATACTTCGGCCTGTTTTCCTTCGTGTGGGTGACCCGCTTTTGGAACGCACGTCCGGGAGGAGTTCACGCATGCCCGCCAGACCCCCGCTGACGGCCCGCCGCCTCCGGATCGCCGTGGAACTGCGCAAGATGCGGGAGCGCTCGGGCATGACGGCGACTGAGGCCGCCCGCACGCTCGGGACGAGTCAGGGACAGCTCAGCAACGTGGAGTCGGGCCGGTTCGGAGTGAGCCCCGAGCGCATCCGAGCCCTCTCCGGCATCTACTCCTGCCCGGACCCGGGCTTCGTCGACGCCCTCGTCGAGATGGCCACCGACAGGACCTTCGGCTGGTGGGAGTCGTACCGCGAGGTGCTGCCCTCCGGGCTCCTCGACCTCGCCGAGCTGGAGCACCACGCCATCGCCATCCGCACCGCGTACACCTCCCACATGCCCGGCCTGCTCCAGACCGCCGACCACGCGCGCGAGATCTTCCGTCACGTCATCCCCGAACCCACCCCGCCCGAGATCGAACACCGGGTCTCGCACCGGATCAAACGGCAGGGCCTCCTCTACGACGCGGACCCGACGCCGTATCGGACGACCGTCCATGAGGCGGCCCTGCGCATGCGGGTGGGCGGCCGGGACGTGGCCCGGGCCCAGTTGCGGCATCTGCTCGACATGAGCGAGCGGGAGCACATCACCCTTCGCGTGCTGCCCTTCGACGTCGGCGCCTTCCCCGGTTCGGGCCAGTCCATCAACTACCTGTACGGGCCGGTACCGCAGCTCGACACCGCGCAGCTCGACCAGTTCCACGGGCCGGTGCTCCTGGATGCCGAGGCCTTGCTGACGAAGTACCGGACCCTTCTCGACGTCGTGGAGGACACCGCCCTCAGTCCCGGGAAGTCCCGGGATCTGATCCATTCCATCGCCCAGAACCTGTGAAGGAGCCGATATGGCCACCGACCGTTGGCAGAAGTCGTCCTACTGCCAGGAAGGCGACGCCTGCGTCCACATATCCACCGACCCCGACGGAGTCCACATAACCGACTCCGACCCCGCCCGAACCGTCGTCACCGTCAGCCGCGACGCCTTCGCCGCCCTGCTCGAATCGCTCTGACCGCCGCGTCACCACGGGCCGTGGTCCAGCAGGCCCAGGACCAGGATCGCCGCCGCCGTCGCCAGGAACACGATGCCGCCCACGATGTCGCGGGACCCCACCCGCAGGTGGGCGATGATCGCGCCGATGAAGTACAGCACCAGGCCGGTCGCCGCGAGCGTGGACAGGAGGGGTACGGCCAGGCCGGCCAGCAGTCCCACCGTGCCCGCCGCCAGCAGCGTGCCCAGGACCGGGACGTACTTCCGCGGTATGCCCTTCATGTCCGCCTGGGTCTTGGGGTATTCGTGGCCGATCAGGTAGGTGACGGCGGCGGCTCCGTTGAAGACCGCGCCGAGGATCGTGACCGTGAGGTAGGCGGCGAACACGAAGGTCCCCGTTCTGTAGACGTGACAGTGCCGCGATCACGACGAACCGGGGCACCGAAGATGTGACATCACCCGGCAGCCGAAGACACCCTCAGGCCCGCGTCGACACCAGGTCCGCCACCACCGCCGCATGGTCCGACGGCCACACCCCGTCCACGGGCCCGTCCCCCGCGCGCCGTACGTCCCGCACGTGGCCGAGTCCGGACGGCCCCGGCGGTCCCACGTGGATGTAGTCGATGCGGACCGGAGGGGCCACGCGGACATAGGGGTTCGCCGGGTCCCACGTGGCCGACGGGGCGCCCGGGGACGCGTACTCCCAGGCGTCCAGGAAGACCTGGTCCGGGGCCGCCGGGGTCGTCCGGTAGCCGCCGAAGAGGCGGATCTCGTCGGAGTCGGGCCACGCGTTGAAGTCGCCGGTGATCACTGGTGGGAAGTCGGTGCCGGAGCGGTGGGCGGCCACGAACTCCGCCAGCGCCGTGACCTGTTGGCGGCGGACCGCCGAGGCGGTGGGCGAAGAGGTGAGGTGGGTGGTGAAGAAGGGGATGTCGTACGACGGGCCCGCGAGGCGCGTGTGGAAGGCCAGGCGGCCGTCGTCGAGGTCCTCGGGCGCGGGGAGGCGCAGGACCGCCTGGTCCAGGACGGGCCAGCGGCTCAGTACCGCGTTGCCGACCTCCACCCCCGGCTCGCCGATCCGCCGCTGCCAGCGCTCCGAGGCCGGTGAGGGCGCCCACGCCCAGTGCAGGCCCAGTTCGCCGGCCAGCCACTCCGCGAGGTTCTCGGCGCCCGCCGACCACACCTCCTGCAGGCCCACCACATCCGGCCGCAGCTCCCGCAGCACCGCCAGGATCGCCTTCTGCCGCTGCTCCCACGGGCCGAAGCGCCACCACAGGTTCCAGGTCACCACGCGCATCGCCGACACCCCTTCGTCCGCCCGGCCCGCACCCTGAGATCATCGAGGCCGCCGGTCAGGATACGGATGACGAGCGACGGGAGCCTCAACGACCATGTCCCCCAACCCCGAACGCAAGTACCGCGCCGCCGCGGCCCTCCAGCGCCGGCTCAATCCGCTCATGCGGCGGCTGCCCCTCCAGACCGTCCTGGAGACCACCGGCCGCAGCTCGGGACTCCCCCGCCGGACCCCGGTGGGCGGCAAGCGGATCGGTGACTCCTTCTGGCTGGTCTCCGAGTTCGGGGAGCGCTCGCAGTACATCCGCAACATCAAGGCCGACCCGAGGGTCAGGGTGCGCATCCGGGGGCGGTGGCACCAGGGGACCGCGCATCTGCTGCCGGACGACGACATCGCCGTACGACTGCGCTCGCTGCCCCTGATGAACAGTGCGGCCGTACGGGCCATAGGGGCAGGGCAGTTGACCGTGCGGGTGGATCTGGAGGGCTGACGGGGGGTGGCCCCGGGCCTGCCTGAGCGGCTCGCGCCCGGGCCACCACCCCGCTCAGAGACGCACGCGCCTCACTTCGCCGGCTTGTAGAAGGCGTACGTCGCCGAGTACGCCACGCTCACCTGGTCCGTGCCGGTGCAGGCGCCGGCCGGGGCCACGCCGCCCGAGGTGTTCAGGCGCTGTATGTAGGAGACGCCCCCGAAGACGCCCGCGCCCCGGGTGGCGGTGGCCTGGAGGAGCAGCTCGGGGATGGTGCCGGTCTTCGGGGAGTTGGCGATCGCGGTGGCGTTCACCGCGCTGCCGTCCACCGTGGAGACCCAGACCGGGCCGCGCGAGTGCAGGGCGACCGCACGCCCTC
Organism: Streptomyces sp. LS-MS-L19; assembly: GCF_058382285.1. Lineage (NCBI taxonomy): Bacteria > Bacillati > Actinomycetota > Actinomycetes > Kitasatosporales > Streptomycetaceae > Streptomyces > Streptomyces sp. LS-MS-L19. The sequence continues at coordinate 4,462,166 of NZ_JBYCLL010000001.1, forward strand.
TCTTGTCGAACAGGGTGGCGGCCGGCTCCAGGAGCTTCCAGGCACCGTCGGTGCAGGTGTAGGTCTGCACGCCCCTCGCGCCGTACACGGCGGTCAGCTTGTTGCCGTCGGGCACCTTGAGGGCCGCGGGGGCCTTCACGGGGCGGGGCGCGGCGTCCGCGGGGGCCGCGCTGCCGCTGGTCGTGCCCAGGAAGGCGGTCGCGGCGGCGAGGGCCGCGGTGGTCAGGACGAAACGCTTGGTGAGCTTCAAGTCGGTTCTCCGGAACGGTTCTTGACTGATGATCAGGACGCCGGTGTCGATGCCGGCGCCCTCCGCTCCGGGACTCTACGGGGCAACCTCCCGGTTACCGGCCAGTTGGCCGAACCCACTCCCGGGAACCCCAGGAGGGCGCCCTCACCCCGGCCACACGATCGACTGCACCTCGCTGTAGGCGTGCAGCGCGTACGACCCGCAGTCCCGACCGACCCCGCTGCGCCGGAAGCCCCCGAACGGCGCCTCCATGTTGCGGCCGACGGTGTTGACCCCGACTCCCCCGGCCCGCAGCCGCCGTGCCACCCGGAAGGCGCGGGCGACATCGGCGGACCAGACGTAGTCGATCAGTCCGTAGTCGCTGTCGTTGGCGAGAGCGATCCCCTCCTCCTCGTCGTCGAAGGGGGTGACGGTCACCACGGGGCCGAAGATCTCCTCCCGGACCACCCGCATCTCGGCGCCGCACTCGGCGAGCAGGGTCGGGCCGACGTAGAAACCCCGGTCCGCGGACGGCCGTTCACCCCCGACGACCACCGACGCGCCTTCCTTGCGCCCGAGTTCGACGTACGACTCGACCCGCTCCCGGTGTGCCGCAGAGATCACCGGTCCGACCACGGTCCCGGCCTCCCGCGGGTCCCCCACCTTCAACCGGCTTGCATAGGCCGCCAGTTGCTCGACCAGCCGCTCGTACAGCGGCCGCTGTACCAGCACCCGGGTCGGCGCGGTACAGATCTGTCCGCTGTAGAAGGAGAAGGTCGTGCCGATGCCGGCCACGGCCGAGGCGAGGTCGGCGTCGTCGAGGACGAGCGCCGCGCCCTTCCCGCCCAGCTCCATCAACTGCCGTTTCATGGACCGCCCGCACACCTCGCCGATGCGCTGTCCGACCGCCGTGGAGCCGGTGAAGCTGACCATGTCGACGTCGGGCGAGTCGACGGCGGCCTCGCCGACCTCCACCGCGCGCCCGCCGACCACGTTCACGACCCCGCGCGGCACACCGGCCGCCTCCAGCGCCTCGGCCATGCGGAAGACGGACAGGGGGTCCTGCGGGGCGGGCTTCACGACCACCGTGTTGCCCATGGCGAGCGCGGGGGCGATCTTCCCGGCGGGGTTCGCCCAGGGGTTGTTGTACGAGGTGATGCAGGTGACGACCCCGACGGGCTGCCGGACCGCCAGCGCGCCCATCACCGCGGCCTTCCCCATCGGCCCGGCCTCGTTGATCTGCGGCGGGATAGCCCACTCGGTGGGCTCGACCCGCGCGTACCGCCGGAACCGGGCGGCCGCGACACCGACCTGCATCCCCCGGGCCGTGCCGGTGGTGGCCCCGGTCTCGGCCTGGGCGAGGTCGGCGTACGGCAGGAGGCGGGAGCGGATGAGGTCGGCGGCCCGGGCGAGGATCGCGGCCCGCTCCTCCGGCGCGGTGCGCGACCACGGTCCGAAGGCCTCGCGGGCCGCGGCCGCGGCCGCGTGCACCTGATCCCGCGAGGCCTCCGGGGCCCACCCGACGGTCTCCTCGGTGGCGGGGTCGACCACCGCGTAGTGCCCGCCGTCGGGGGCCACCCACTCGCCGCCGACGAACAGCCGCTGGCCCTCCCGCTCCCCGCTCACCTCGTGCTCACCGTCCGTGTGTCCCGCCCGGACCGCAGTACCCGGCCCGGCACGGCCCCGCTCACCACGTCGTCCCGGATTGCCTCGACCCCGTTGACCCACACAGCCCGTATCCCGATCGCCTTGGAGTCCAGCCGCGGACTGTCACCCGGCAGGTCGTGCACCAGGGTGGCCGTGCCCGCGGCGATCCGCTCGGGGTCGAACAGCACGAGGTCCGCGTGGAAGCCCTCCTCGATCCGGCCGCGCTCCCGCAGCCCGAAGAGCCGGGCGGGATCGTCGGTGAGCATCTTCACGGCCTGCTCCAACGACGTCAGCTTCCGCCCGCGCAGACAGTCCCCGAGGAAGCGGGTCGTGTACGGCGCCCCGCACATCCGGTCCAGATGGGCCCCGGCGTCGGACCCGCCGAGCAGCACGTCCTCGTGCTGCCAGGCCTCGGCGCGCATCGCCCAGGACGCCGGGTCGTTGTCGGTGGGCATGGGCCACAGGACCGTACGGAGGTCGTCGGCCGCGCAGATCTCCACGAGCGCGGCGAACGGCTCCTGCCCGCGCTCGGCCGCGATGTCCTCCACGACCCGTCCGGAGAGCCCGCGGTTGGCGTCGCTGTAGGTGTCCCCGATGACGTACCGCCCGAAGTTGGTCAGCCGCCGGAAGACGCCGGCCTCCTTGGCCTGGGAGTGCCGGAGCAGTTCCTTCTGTACGTCGGGGTCGCGCAGTTTCCCGATCCGCTCCGGGACGGGCAGGCCGAGCACCGGTCCCCACCCGGGGATGAGGTTGAGGGCGCAGAAGGTGCCCAGGGACATGTTCATCGGGGTGAGGATCGGCATGGTGAGGGCGACGACCCGGCCGCCCGCCTTCCGCGCCCGCTCACTCGCGAACAGCTGCCTCGGTACCCGCTCCGGGACGGCCGAGTCGATGGTCAGCACGTTCCAGTTGAGCGGCCGCCCCGCCGCCGCGCTCATCTCGGCGAACAGCTCGATCTCGGCGTCGCTGAACTGGTCGAGGCACCCGGCGACGATGGCCTCGATCTGCGTGCCCTCGTGTTCCCCCACGGCCCGGGAGAGCGCGAGGAGCTCGGCGGGCAGGGCGTGCCGGGAGGCGACGGGTTTGCCGTCCCCGTCGGAGTGCGTGGAGGACTGGGTGGTGGAGAACCCCCAGGCACCGGCGTCCATGGCCTCATGGAACAGCCGCAGCATCTCGGCGAGTTGCCCCTCGGAGGGCTGCCCCCCGACGGCGTCCGGTCCCATCACGTACCGGCGCAGCGCGCAATGCCCCACCATGAACCCGGCGTTGACCGCGATCCGCCCTTCGAGCGCGTCCAGGTACTCGCCGAAGGAGTTCCAGGACCAGGGCGCCCCCTCCTCCAGCGCGACCAGCGACATCCCCTCGACCTTGGACATCATGCGCCGCGTGTAGTCCGCGTCCTCGGGCCGGTCCGGGTTGAGCGGCGCCAGCGTGAACCCGCAGTTCCCGGCGGCGACGGTGGTGACGCCGTGGTTGAGGGAGGGGGTGGCGTACGGGTCCCAGAACAGCTGGGCGTCGTAGTGCGTGTGGGGGTCGACGAACCCGGGGGCGAGGACGAGCCCGGTGGCGTCCTCGGTGGTACGGGCTTCCTCGGTGATCTCACCTGTCGCGGCGATACGGCCGTCCCGTATCCCCACGTCAGCGGTGAAGGCGGCCGCACCGGTCCCGTCGACGACGACCGCACCTTTGATGACGTGATCGAGCATGAACGCTGCCTCCTTTTGCAGGGCTCGGTCGACCTACTCAGGGGCGCGGGGAACTGCGCGACCAGCCCCCACACACCCGCAGCCGCCCACGACGCTCAGACACCCCTCCGGAACCGCGTAGTCCTGTGCACAGGATCCGTGTCGATCTTCGGAATCACATGCTCCCCGATCAGCCGAATCGTCTGAAGCGTCGCAGACTTCGGCACCCCGACCGGCAGCCCGAAGCTCAACTGGTCCGCCCCCGCCTGCTCCCACCGCTTGCACTGCCGGACCACCTCGTCCGGATCCCCGCAGATCAGCAGCTCTTCCTCGATGAGCACCTCGACGAACTCCGCGGTGTACTCCGGCAGCGTCTCCGGCCACACCGGGAACCCCTCGGGCCGCGGGAACGTGTCGTGGTACCGGAACACCAGCGAGGGCAGATAGTGCAGCCCCCCGTTGACCGCGATCTCGATCGCCTCGTCGTGCGTCGGCGCGCAGATCGCCGTCGTCGTCACCATCACGTTGTCGTTGACGAAGTCCCCGATCGGCTCGGCGTCCACGATCGCCGTCTTGTACTGCTCCAGCACCCACTCCATGTCGGAGACCTTCTGCACGCTGAAGCCCAGCACCCCGAGCCCCTTGCGCGCGGCCATCGCGTACGACGGCGGCGACCCGGCGGCGTACCACATCGCGGGGTGCGACTTGCCGTACGGCTTGGGCAGGATCTTGCGCGGCGGGAGCTGCCAGTGCTTGCCCTGGAAGCCGACGTACTCGTCCTGGAGCCACATCTTGGGGAACTCGGCGATGGTCTCTTCCCAGATCTCCTTGGTGTGGTTCATGTCGGTCACACCCGGTATGAACCCGAGGATCTCGTGCGAGCCGGCCCCGCGCCCGCTGCCGAACTCGAAGCGGTTCTCGGTGAGATGGTCGAGCATGGCCACCTTCTCGGCGACCTTCACGGGGTGGTTGACCTGGGCCAGCGGGTTGAAGATGCCGGAGCCGAGGTGGATGCGCTCGGTCGCGTGTGCCAGATAGCCGAGGAACACGTCGTTGGCGGAGAGGTGCGAGTACTCCTCCAGGAAGTGGTGCTCGGAGGCCCAGGCGTACTTGAAGCCGGACCGGTCCGCCTGGATGACGTACTCGGTCTCCTCCATCAGCGCCTTGTGCTCGGCCAGCGGGTCGGTCTCGGCGCGCTTGCCCACGTATCCCTGTACAAAGAGCCCGAATTCCAAGGCGGGTCACCATCCCCGGTCCGAATATTTCTGACGGGTCGTCAGTTTCGATGTGACTGTGGCACCACCGGCATGGAGGGTCAATAGCTGACGGTCAGTCAGATGACGCTGACCCCCGCCAGCCAGCCCCCGTCGATCACGAACGGCTGCCCGGTGATGTACGAGGAGTCGGCGGAGGTCAGGAACAGTGCCAGCGCCGCCACCTCCTGCGGCCGCCCGATCCGGCCGAGCGGCACGATCTTGCGGTAGAAGCGGTCGAGCCCCCGGGAGGCCGCCTCGCCGTCCGCCGACGGGTCCAGGACGGCAGGGTTGGACATCGCGGTGTCCACGGCCCCCGGGCACATGGCGTTGACCCTGATGCCGCGCGGCGCCAGCTCCAGCGCGGCGACCCGGGTGAGCCCGAGGACCGCGTGCTTGGAGGCGGCGTAGGCGCCGACGCCCGCCATTCCGGTCACCCCCGTGTAGGAGGCGGTGTTCACGATGGTGCCGCCGTCCGCCATGACCGGCCCCACGGTCTTCATGCCGAGGAAGCAGCCGACCTGGTTGACCTGCACCACCTGCATGAACTCCGCGAGAGGGGTGTCCAGGAGGGTGTTGAAGCGCAGGATCCCGGCGTTGTTGACCAGCCCGTCGACCCGCCCGTACTCCTCCACGGCGGCCTGCACCGCCCGCCGCCAGTCGGCCTCCTGGCCCACATCCAGGTGGACGTACAGCGCCCCGATCTCCTCGGCGAGCGCCTTCCCCTGCTCGTCCAGCACATCCCCTACGACGACCTCGGCCCCCTCCTCCCGGAACAGCCGCGCCTCCTGCTCCCCCTGCCCGCGCGCCGCCCCGGTGACGAGCACGACACGTCCGTCCAGCTTGCCCATGCGGTGACTCCTCAGAGGTGGGGGCCGATGTCGGCGCCGAACGCCGTGATCTGGTCGGTGAGTTCCTGCCGGTCGCGGCTGCGGAACCGCACCTGGATCTGGTCCACGCCCATCGCGCGGTAGGCGCGCAGGGACTCGGCGAGTGCGTCGGGGGCGCCGCTGAGCGTCCGGCGGCCGGTGTCCCACGCGGGCGTGCCGACGTAGAGCGGCTCGGCGATGGCCCCGACGGTGAACGGCCCTTCGAGACCCGCCTCTTCCCGCAGCCGCCGTATCCGCTCGATCTGCGCGGGCAGCCGGTCCCGGGGGTCGCCCTGGGGCAGCCAGCCGTCGCCCTTGAGGGCGGCCCGGCGTACGGCGGCCGGGGAGGAGCCCCCGACCCACAGCGGGACGTGGGACTGTGCGGGCCGGGGACGCTGGCCGAGCCCCTCGAAGTCGTAGAGCTTGCCGTGGTGTTCGGGGAACTCCTCGGGGCCGAGGGCGCTGCGCAGGGCGTCGATCGACTCGTCGAGCACGGCCCCGCGCCCGGCGAAGTCGACCCCGAGCACCTCGAACTCCTCCTGCACGTGCCCCGCCCCGACCCCGAGGACGAGCCGCCCGCCGCTGAGGTGGTCGAGGGTGGCGTACTGCTTTGCGGTGAGCAGGGGGTGCCGCAGCCCGACCACCGCCACATGACTGAGCAGCCGGACCCGCTCGGTCACGCCCGCCAGGTGGGCGAGGGTGGCGACCGGGTCGTACCAGACCGTGCTCATCGCGGAGGCGAGACGGCGGGGGATCGCCACGTGGTCACAGGCGGCGATGTAGTCGAACCCGGCGCGGTCCGCGGCGCGGGCGACCTCGACGAGGTCACCGGGGGCCGCGCCGGCCTCCCAGGGCTCGGCGTAGATCGTGCTCTGGGACTGGATGGGGAGCTGGATGCCGTATCTCATGCACCGCTCCACAGCCCCTCGGGGGTGAGCCCGAGCAGTTCGATGGCGTTGCCGCGGACGATCCGCTCCACCAGGTCCGGGGCGAGGTGTCCCATCTGGGCCTCGCCGACCTCGCGGGACTTGGGCCAGGTGGAGTCGGAGTGGGGGTAGTCGGTCTCGTAGAGGACGTTGCCGACGCCGATCGCGTCGAGGTTCCTCAGGCCGAACGCGTCGTCGAAGAAACAGCCGTAGACGTGGTCGGTGAAGAGCTCGGACGGCGGGCGGTGGACCTTGTCGGCGACGCCGCCCCAGCCGCGGTTCTCCTCCCAGACCACGTCGGCGCGTTCCAGGATGTAGGGGATCCAGCCGATCTGGCCCTCGGCGTACATGACCTTGAGGTTCGGGAAGCGTTCGAACTTGCCGCTCATCAGCCAGTCGACCATCGAGAAGCAGCAGTTGGCGAAGGTGATGGTGGAGCCGACCGCCGGTGGGGCGTCGGCGGAGGTGGAGGGCATACGGCTGCTGGAGCCGATGTGCATCGCGACGACCGTGCCGGTCTCGTCGCAGGCGGCGAGGAAGGGGTCCCAGGCGTCGGTGTGGACGGAGGGCAGGCCCAGGTGCGGGGGTATCTCGGAGAAGGCGACGGCCCGTACGCCCCGGGCGGCGTTGCGGCGGACCTCTGCGGCGGCCAACTCGGCGTCCCACAGCGGGATCAGGGTCAGCGGGATCAGGCGGCCCTCGGCCTTCGGGCCGCACCACTCCTCCACCATCCAGTCGTTGTACGCCTTCACGCACAGCAGGCCCAGCTCGTGGTCCTTGGCCTCGGTGAAGGTCTGGCCGCAGAAGCGGGGGAAGGTGGGGAAGCAGAGCGCCGACTGGACGTGGTTGACGTCCATGTCGGCGAGGCGGGCGGGGACGTCGTAGGAGCCGGGGCGCATCTGCTCGTAGGTGATGACCTCCAGCTTGATCTCGTCCCTGCTGTAGCCGACCGCGGTGTCCAGGCGGGTGAGGGGGCGGCGCAGGTCCTCGTAGACCCACCAGTCGCCCAACGGGCCGTCGTCGCCGGGGGCGCCCATGACGGGCTTGAAGCGGCCGCCGAGGAAGGACATCTCCTTCAGCGGGGCGCGGACCGTGCGGGGGCCGGTGTCCAGGTACTTCTTCGGGAGCCGGTTCTGCCAGACGTCGGAGGGCTCCACGGTGTGGTCGTCGACGGAGATGATCTTCGGAAGTGCCGTCGTGGTCTCCATGGCGCTCACGGTAGCGCCGATCTGACGGTCCGTCAGCTCCGTGGACGGCGGCCGATGGCGACGGTTCTTGTGCGGATGTGTGCGGAGAGAAGGTAAGAGGCTTGTGATATCCCGCGCGGCCTCCTGTGATCACGCTCTCCACAGCTGACGCGGCCGCCGTGGACAAGGCAGACTGTCGGGGTTGTACACAGGCCCTAGGGGGACGGCGATGGACGGTGGACCGCGGGTGCCGAAGCAGTGGCGTCCCGGCTCCTCGGCGGGAGCTGCGCTGAACGAGGCCGCAGGAGCCGAGGTCGCTGAGGGCTCGGAGCCCTTGGTCGGCGCCGGGGAGCGAACGGCGACCCCGGCCTCGGCTCCGGCGCCACACCCGACCCCGCCCTCGGACCAGGCGTCGCCGCCACCCCCGACCGCGCCCTCTGAGCAGGCGCCGACGCCGCCCGCGACCGCGCCCTCTGAGCAGGCGCTGGCGTCGGCGTCCTCGGATCAGGCATCGCCGCCGTCCCCGCCCTCGGACCCGGCGTCGGCCCCGCTGCGGTTCTCGGTGCTTGGTCCCGTGCGGGCGCAGCGTGACGGCGAGGTGTTGAACACCGGGTCGCCTCAGCAGCGTGCCCTGCTCGCCGCGCTGCTGCTGCGTGAGGGCCGTACCGCCACCGCCGCCGAGCTGATCGACGCGCTGTGGGGCGAGGAGCCGCCGTCGCAGGCGCTGGCCGCCGTGCGGACGTACGCCTCGCGGCTGCGCAAGATCCTCGACCCCGGCATCCTGGTCAGCGAGTCCGGCGGGTACGCGATCCGCGGGCTCGGCGAGGACGCGCTCGACCTCGCCGCCGCCCAGGAACTCGCCACCGAGGCCGAGAAGGCCAAGGGCGCCGGCGACCTGTGCCACGCGCGGGACGTCCTGACCCGTGCGCTGGCCCTGTGGGACGGTGAGGTGCTGGCCGGCGTACCGGGACCGTACGCCGAGGCACAGCGCGTAAGGCTGGAGGAGTGGCGGCTGCAACTCCTCGCATCCCGCCTCGACATGGACCTGGAGCAGGGCTGCCACGCCGAGGCCGTCTCGGAGTTGACCGCGCTCACCGCCGAGCACCCGCTGCGCGAGCGGTTCAGGGAACTCCTCATGCTCGCCCTCTACCGCAGCGGCCGCCAGGCGGAGGCCCTCGCGGTCTACGCCGACACCCGCCGCCTGCTCGCCGACGAACTCGGCGTCGACCCCCGCCCCGGCCTGCGCGAGCTCCAGCAGCGCATCCTCCAGGCCGACCCCGGCCTCGCGGAACCCTCCTCCCCGCAGCCCGAACCGGTCGCCGCCCCCGTCCGCCCCGCCCAACTCCCGGCGACCGTGCCCGACTTCACCGGCCGTGCCGCCTTCGTCACCGAACTCAGCGAAGTGCTCGCCTCCGGTTCCGAGGGCCGCGTGATGGCGGTCTCCGCACTCGCCGGCATCGGCGGCGTCGGCAAGACCACCCTCGCCGTGCACGTGGCCCACCAGGCCCGCTCCGCCTTCCCCGACGGGCAGCTCTACGTCGACCTCCAGGGCGCCGGCGCCCGCGCCGCCGACCCCGAGACGGTCCTCGGCGCCTTCCTCAGGGCCCTCGGCACCGCCGACTCCGCGATACCCGACTCCCTGGCGGAGCGGGCCGCCCTGTACCGCTCGGTCCTCGACGGCCGCCGGGTCCTGGTGCTCCTCGACAACGCGCGCGACGCGGCCCAGGTACGGCCCCTGCTGCCGGGCACCGAGGGCTGCGCCGCCCTGGTCACCTCCCGGGTGCGGATGGTCGACCTCGCCGGGGCGCACCTGGTCGACCTGGACGTGATGTCCCCCGACGAGGCCCTCCAGCTGTTCACCAGGATCGTCGGCGAGGAGCGGGTCGCCGCCGAGCGCGAGGCCGCCCTCGACGTGGTCGCCGCCTGCGGCTTCCTCCCCCTCGCCATCCGCATCGCGGCCTCCCGCCTCGCGGCCCGCCGCACCTGGACCGTCTCCGTCCTCGCCGCCAAGCTCGCCGACGAGCGCCGCCGCCTCGACGAGCTCCAGGCCGGCGACCTCGCCGTCAAGGCCACCTTCGAACTCGGCTACGGCCAGCTGGAGCCCGCCCAGGCCCGCGCCTTCCGGCTGCTGGGCCTCGCCGACGGCCCTGACATCTCGCTGGCCGCCGCGGCCGCCGTACTCGATCTCCCGGTGGAGGACACCGAGGACCTCCTGGAGGCCCTGGTCGACACCTCGCTGCTGGAGTCGGCGGCGCCGGGCCGGTACCGGTTCCACGACCTCGTACGCCTCTACGCGCGTGCGTGCGCGGAACGCGACGAGTGGCCGCCGAGCGAGCGGCAGGCCGCGCTGTCGCGGCTGCTGGACTTCTACCTCGCGACGGCGGCGGCGGTGTACGCCCTCGAGCGGCCCGGCGACCGGCTGGTGGAGCACCTGGAGGAGGTCCACTACCCGGGGCTGTCGTTCCAGGACCGCCACAGCGCCCAGGACTGGCTGTACGCGGAGGCCAACGCGCTGCTCGCGTTCGTCCAGCAGTGCGCGAAGGGGGCCCTGCTGCGGCGGGCGGTGGATCTGCTGTGGGTGGCCAAGGACCTCGCCGAGTCGGGTGCCAACTCGAAGCAGTACGAGACGGCCGCCGTCGCCCTGCGGGACGCGGCCGACGCGGCGGACGACCCGCGCACACGCGCGCGTGCGCTCACCACCCTGACCAACGTCCATCTCGTCGCCGGCCGCTTCGAGCAGGCGGACGCGGAGGCCCGGCTGGCCATGGACCTCGCCCGTGCGGCCGAGGACCTGGCGCCCAGTTGCTGGGCCGCCAACGACCGCGGCATCATCGCGCTCTACCAGGGGCGGCACGCGGAGGGCGAGGCGTGCCTGAAGGAGGCCATCGAGAGCTTCCGGCTCGACCGGAACCTCGCCGGCGAGGCCAGCGCGCTGTGCAACCTCTCCCGTATCCACCTGGCCATGGGACAGAGCACCAGCGCCGTGGAGCTCGCCCGGCAGGGCATCCTCATCTACGACCGGCTCGGACACACGCTGCGTGGCGCGAACGGCCGGTACGCCCTGGGGCTGGCGCTCACCGGGCAGGGGCGGCTGGACGCCGCCGTGGACCGGCTGACGGAGGCGCTGGAGGTGTTCCGGGACAGCCGGCAGCGGCTGTGGGAGGGCATGACACTGTTCCGGCTCGCCGAGGCGCACCTCGCCGGCAGCCGCCCCGCGCAGGCCGCCGCCCTGACCGAGCAGGCCCTCGCCGTGCTGCGCGGCATCGGCGGCGAGTGGCGGCGCGGCAACGTCCTGACGGTCCTGGGCCGGGCCCTCAGCGGGCTCGGACAGCCCGGCCGGGCGGAGGCGTGCTGGCAGGAGTCCCTCGGCATCTTCGAGCAACTGGGCTCGCCGGAGGCGGCCGACGTACGACGCCTGCTGACACCGTCGGCCGCCGCGTAGGCCTCCGGCGGCAGCACGGGCGTTCGGGCGTTCATCGTTCGTTTATCGGCAGGCCGCACACTCGGGTTGTCGATCCGTCGCGTCGGGGGGCAGACGGGTCAGCGGTGTTCTCCATCGCTAGGGTTACCGACCCTGACCTGTCCGCCCGGCGGCCCTCGGGGGAGCCGCCGGGCGGGCATCGCCCATCACTGAACCGGGAGAGTCACCACCCATGAGTGAAACCGAGAAGCAGGACGGCACGCTCAAGCCGCTCGACAACCACGCCACGGGGACCGAGGACGAGCTCAAGCCGCTCGACAACCACGCCACCGGCACCGAGAAGGTCGTCACGGCGGCCGCCGGCACGACGGACGGCGTGGTCAAGCCGCTCGACAACCACGCCACCGACGAGAAGGCCTGACAAGGACTTTCCACACACGGGGATCGGCCGCGGCGGCACGGAGGGGAAGCCGCCGCGGCCGAGGCGTGCCCGGGGGCGGGCGCTTCAGAGCCGCCGCAGCTCCCCCTTCACCACCTTCCCGCTCGCGTTCCGTGGGAGTTCCGGTACGAACTCCACCGTTCTCGGGACCTTGTAGTTGGCCATCTCGCGGCGGGCCCAGGCGATCAGGTCATCGGCGGTCAGGGTCGAGGCCGGGCGGCGGACCACGTATGCCTTGCCGACCTCGCCGAGGCGGGTGTCGGGGACTCCGATGACCGCGACGTCGGCCACCGCCGGGTGCAGGCCGAGCAGTTGCTCTATCTCCGCCGGGTACGCGTTGAAGCCGCCGACGATGTACATGTCCTTCAGGCGGTCGGTGATGCGGAGGTTGCCCGAGGGGTCCAGGACGCCGACGTCTCCCGTGCGCAGCCAGCCGTCCTCCGTGACCGCCTCCGCGGTGGCCGCCTCGTCCTCGTAGTAGCCGCGCATCACGTTGAAGCCGCGGACCAGGACCTCGCCGGGCTGCCCGGGCGGCGCCTGCACCCGCACCTCCGTGCCGGGGATGGCCCGGCCCGAGGTCGACGCGATCACCGGGAGCGGGTCCCCGCGGCGGCACATCGTGACGATGCCGCTGGCCTCCGAGAGGCCGTAGGCGGTCAGGACGGTCTCCACGCCCAGTTCGCCGTGCAGTTGCTCGACCAGCCGGAGCGGGACGACTGCCGCGCCGGTCACCACCAGGCGCAGGGCGGACAGGTCGTGGGAGGCCCGTGCCGGGTGGTCCAGGAGGGACTGGTGGAGGGTGGGCGGGCCCGGGAGGACCGAGACGCGTTCCGCCGCTATGTTCGCGAGCACGGTGTCCACGTTGAACACCGGCTGCGGGATCATCGTCGCCCCGCGCATCAGACAGGCGATCACCCCGGCCTTGTAACCGAAGGTGTGGAAGAAGGGGTTGACGATGAGGTAGCGGTCGCCCTGCCGCAACCCGGCCAGGTCGCACCAGACCTCGTACGCCCGCAGGGTCTGCTCGTGGGTGATCACGGCGCCCTTGGGACGCCCGGTGGTCCCCGAGGTGAAGACGATGTCCGACGGCTGGTCCGGGGTCACGGCCAGCGCCCGCGCCCGCACCTCCGCCTCCCCCACCCCGTCCCCGCTCGCCAGGAAGTCCTTCCAGGTGCGGTAGTCCGCGGGCGCGTCGTCCGACAGCACCACGACCTGCTCCAGGTCCGGGAGGCCCGGCCCGTCCGCGACCGCCCGGCGCAGTGACGCCACGTACGACGTGCCCAGGAAGGTGCCGGTGATGAACAGCAGCCGCGTCCCGCTGCGGCGCAGCACGTCCGCGGCCTCGGTGCCCTTGAAGCGGGTGTTGAGGGGCACCAGGACCGCGCCCGCCGACACCGCGCCCAGCGCCGCGACCATCCAGTCCAGGGAGTTGGGCGCCCAGACGGCCACCCGGTCGCCGGGCCGTACGCCGTTCGCGAGGCAGGCCGCAGCCGCGCGCTCCACCCGGGCGCCCAACTCGCCGTAGGTGACCCGGTTGCGGCCCTCCACGACCGCCTCCGCCGAGCCGTACCGCTCCGCCGCCCACCGGACCAGCTCCGGGATGCTGCGCCACTCCACATCGGCCTCCCCGAAAGCGGAAACGCGTTAGCTGACTACCCGTCAGATTAGCTGTAGCCTGACGGGCTGTCAGCAGGCCTCACAGTGTGCGGAGGTGCGTGCAGCGTGACCCTCAAGGACGCCACGGCGATCGTGGGCATCGGACGGACCCGGTTCGCGAAGAACCTCGCCGAGGACGAGAGGACCCTGGCCTGCCGGGCCGTTCTCGCCGCCCTCGACGACGCCGGGATCGCCCCGGGCGAGGTCGACGCCCTCGCCTCGTACACCATGGAGGAGACCGACGAGGTCGAGCTCGCCAAGGCCGTCGGCCTCGGCGACCTCACCTTCTTCAGCAAGGCCGGTTACGGCGGCGGCGGTTCGTGCGCGACGGTCGCCCACCTCGCGGCGGCCATCGCGAGCGGCCAGGCCACGGTCGGGGTCGCCTGGCGGTCCCGCAAGCGCGGCTCGGGCCCCCGCCCCTGGACCAACACCACCGTCCAACTCCCCACCCCGGCCCAGTGGACGAGACCCTTCGGGCTGCTCCGGCCCGCCGACGAGATAGCCATGCTCACCCGCCGCTACATGCACGAGTACGGCGCCACCCGCGACCACCTCTTCAACGTCGCCCTCGCCTGCCGCAACCGCGCCAACCAGAACCCGGCCGCGATCATGTACGACCGCCCCCTGACCCGCGAGATGTACATGACGTCCCGCTGGATCAGCGAACCCCTGTGCCTCTTCGACAACTGCCTCGAGACCGACGGGGCGTTGGCGTGCGTGGTCGTCAGCAGGGAGCGCGCCCGGGACTGCCCGCACACCCCCGTCTACGTCCACTCCGCCGCCCAGGGCCTGCCCACCCAGCACCACGGCATGGTCAACTACTGGAACGACGACCCGCTCACCGGCCCCGCCTGGACCGCCGCCCGGCACCTGTGGAAACACGCCGACTTCACCCCGCAGGACGTCGACGTGGCCCAGATCTACGACGCGTTCACCGCCCTCGTCCCGCTCTCCCTGGAGGGGTACGGCTTCTGCGGGCGCGGCGAGGGCGGCGCGTTCACCGAACAGGGCGCCCTGGAGACCGGCGGGCGGCTGCCGATCAACACCGGCGGGGGCGGCCTGTCCGAGGCCTATGTGCACGGCTTCAACCTCATCGACGAAGGCGTACGGCAACTGCGCGGCACCAGCACCGCCCAGGTACCGGACGCCGCCACCTGCCTCGTCACCGCCGGCGAGGGCGTCCCCACCTCCGCCCTGCTGCTGACCAACAGGAGCTGACATGCTCGAACCGGTGAAGGACGCCACGGGCGCCCCCTTCTGGGAGTACGCGGCCCGCGGCGAACTCCGCGTCCAGGCCTGCGCCGACTGCGGCGAACTCCGCTTCCCGCCCCGCCCCTGCTGCCCGCACTGCCAGTCGTTCGAGCAGGAGTGGCGCCGGGTCTCCGGGCGCGGCCGCGTCTGGTCCTACGTCGTCCCGCACCCGCCCCTGCTGCCCGACTACGCGGCACAGGCGCCGTACAACGTGATCGTGGTCGAGCTGGAGGAGGCGCCGCGGATCCGGCTGGTGGGCAACCTGGTCAGCGCCGCCGGGGCCGCGCTCAACTCCCTTGATCCGCGCCGGATCCGCATCGGCGCCCGGGTGCACGTGGTCTTCTCGGACGGGCTTCCGCAGTGGGTGCTCGCGTGAGCGGGCTGCGGGTGAGCGCCGACAAGGACACCGGGGTCGCGGTCGTCACCCTCGACCGGTCCGACAGGCTCAACGCCATCGACCTCGCGATGCGGGACGAACTCGTGGCCGCCTGGGGGGAGTTGCGGTTCGTCGACTCGGTACGGGCGGTGGTCCTCACCGGCGCCGGGGAGCGGGCCTTCTGCACGGGCCTCGACCGGGACGCCGAGGTGCCGCAGCCCAACTCCCCCTACATGGCCGACGATCCGCTGCTGCACGTCGGGCCGAAGTCCAACGACCTGTGGAAGCCGGTCGTCGCCGCCGTCAACGGGATGGCCTGCGGCGGCGCCTTCTACCTCCTCGGCGAGTGCGACTTCCTGATCGCCGACCCCGTCGCCACCTTCTTCGACCCGCACACCACCTACGGAATGGTCAGCGCCTACGAGTCGGTGCTCATGGCCCAGGTCATGCCACACGGGGAGGCCGCCCGCACGGCGCTCATGGGAACGGCGGAACGGCTCTCCGCCGACCGCGCCCACACCATCGGACTGGTCACCGAAGTCACCGAACCGGGCGAGTCGTTGGCGGCGGCGGTCGCGGCCGCCGAGGTCATCGCCGGGTATCCGCCGGAGGGGGTGCAGGGCACGGTCCGCGCGCTCTGGGCGGCGAAGGAGGGCGCCGTGCGGCAGGGGTTCGCGCAGGCGCCCCACCTCGTCTCACTGGGGAACCTCCCCCTGGACCGGCAGACCGGCCTGTTCCGTTCCCGGCGCCCCGAATTCCGATTGCGTTAGCAATTTCGGTGCCCTGTACAGGCGTATGCTCGCCCCATGGTTGAACATCGCACGGTCGACGTGAACGGCATACGGCTGCACATCGCCGAGGAAGGCGCGGGACCGCTCGTCGTGCTGCTGCACGGCTTCCCGGAGTCCTGGCACTCCTGGCGCCACCAGTTCGCCCCGCTGGCCGCGGCCGGCTTCCGGGTGGTCGCGCCCGACCAGCGCGGATACGGCACCAGCGAGCATCCCGAGGACGTGTCGGCGTACAGCATCCTGCACCTGGTCGGCGATGTCGTCGGGCTGGTCCACGCGCTGGGCGAGGAGCGGGCGTTCGTCGTCGGGCACGACTGGGGGGCGCCGGTCGCCTGGCACACCGCGCTGCTGCGGCCGGACGTGGTGCGCGGGGTGGCGGGGCTGAGCGTGCCGCCGCCGTTCCGCGGGGAGCGACCGCCGCTCAGGACCATGCAGGAACGGTTCGACGGGCACTTCTACTGGAACTACTTCAACCTGCCCGGGGTGGCCGACGCCGAGTTCGGCAAGGACCCGCGGGCGGCCCTGCGCAGGCTGCTGTACGGCGCCTCGGGCGACGGCCCCGGCGCCGGGCGCTACGAGCAGGCCCTGGTGACCGACCCGGACCGCGGCTGGCTCGCGGACATGCCCGACCCCGTGGAACTCCCCGCCTGGCTCACCGAGGCCGACCTCGACGAACTCGCCGCGAGCTACGCCCAGGGCTTCACCGGCGCCCTCAACTGGTACCGCAACCTGGACCGCAACTGGGAACTGACGGCCGCTTGGCACGGCGCGAGGGTCACCCCGCCCGCCCTGTACATGTACGGCGACCGGGATCTGGTCCCGGCGTTCCCGGGAACGCCGGAACTGATCGAGAAGCTCCCGCAGCTGATGCCGAACCTGGTCCGCGACCCGGTGGTGCTCCCGGGCTGCGGCCACTGGACCCAGCAGGAGCGGCCGGACGAGGTGAACGCGGTCCTGCTCGACTTCCTGACGGGGCTGCGGGGCTGACGGTCAGTCGACCAGGTCGGCTTCCGGCTCGACCCAGCACTGGTCGAGCTTCGCCAGGACGGCCTGACTCGCCCGCACCTGGACCTTCGAGGTGCCTCTGGCGGCCACCGTGACCCGCTGGTCGGCGGAGCCCAGCGTCCGGCCGGAGGCGTCGGTGAAGGAGACCGTGACCTCGAAGGTGCCCTGACGGCTGTTCGGGTTGCTGACCTCGGCCGTCAGATAGGGGGCCGCCTTCGTCGCGCAGCTCACCAGTGTCGCCGTGCCGTCCTCTAGCGTCGAGGTGCGCCGGGTGCCGGTGGTGCGCGGCGTGTAGCTGTCGTGGTCCTGGCTGGAGCTGCTGCACCCCCCGCCACTGTCACTGTCGCTGTGGCTCTTGTGCCGCCCGCTGCTCTTGTGCCCGCTGGAGAAGCCCGTCAGCGCGAGCACCACCGTCGCCATGACCGCCGTGAACCTGAGAACACGCCCCCGTGAATACATGCGATCACTCTAATGGGGGCCACTGACAGCCCGCTCAGGTGGCCCTCGCCGTCCCCGTCCCCTTCTCCGCGTCCAGCGCGTACACGCAGCGGTCCTTGCTGCACGCGTACACCACGCCGTCCTTGACCACCGGCGATCCGGTGATCTCCCCGCCGGTCGCCAGCTTCCAGCGCAGGCGGCCGTCGTCGGCCTTCAGGGTGTACAGGAGGTGGTCGGTGGAGCCGAAGTGGATACGGCCCTCGGCCACCGCGGGCGCCCCCACGATGTCGCCGCCCGCCTGGAACCGCCACTTGGGCGTACCGGTGACGGCGTCGAGGGTGTACAGCCCCTTGCCGCTGCCCACGTGCACATGGCCCCCGGCGACCAGCACCGGCTCGACCGAGGCGCGGGCCTCGGTCGCGATGCGCCACCGGTCCCGGCCGTCCACCGCGTCGAGGGCGTACACCGTGCCGAGGTAGTCGGCGAGGTAGACCCCGCCGCCGGTGACCGCGGCGCCCGGCACGAAGGTGGGCGGGCACAGGAAGGCCGCCGGGGCCTCGAAGTGCCAGCGGACCCGGCCGGTGGCCACCTCCAGGGCCATGACGCGGGTCCCGGCCGAGATGTACACGTATCCGTCGTGGGCCTGCGCCACCCGGACCGGCACCCCGCCGCAGGAGGCCGCGTCACCGATGGGGAACGCCCAGCGCTCCTCGCCGGTACGGGCGTCCAGGGCGCGCAGCCGGCCCTCCTGCCAGACGTAGACCGTGCCCTCGTGGAGCGCGGGGCCCGCCTCCGGGGACTCGAAGTCGGTCTGGCAGCCGGCGATCTCCCAGAGCTTGTGCCCGTTGGAGGCGTCCCAGGCCTGGACGCCACCGCCGCGGGTGCCGGTGATGACGGTGCCGCGCTCGGCCTTGAGGGAGTACACCCAGGCGTCGGTGCTCAGCCGCCACTGGTCGGCGCCCTCGCGGGCGTCCAGGGCGAACAGGGTGGGGCCGTCGGAGGCGTGGATACGGCCGTCCGCGACCGCCATCGACCAGGCCACGTCCCGGGTCTTGAAGCGGCGGCGGCCGGTCGCGACGTCGAGGGCGTGCACCTCGAAGGAGGTGACGTAGACGAGGTCGCCGGCGACGGCCGGGGTGCCCCACACGTCGTTCGACATGCGGAAGCGCCAGGGGCGCCAGCCGGTCGCGGTCTCCGGGGGCGCGGGCGGCGGGGACGGGACGGCGGGGCCCACGGCCGCGTCGGTGCCGTTGACGCCGGGGCGCGGCCGGGACCAGGAGGCGACCAGGCCGGCCTCCGGCGGGGGCGCCTTCACGGCGGCGGCGCGGGCGTCGGCCACGCGCGGTCCGGGCCCGATGGGCACCTGGGCGCCCGCGAGCCGCACCGGGCCGGTGTCCGGGGCGCCGACGGGGACCGGCGCGGGCGGCACCGGGTCGTAGGAGGGCGGCGGCGGTACGACCGCGGGGCGGCCGCCCCCGCTGCGGGCCCCGCCGGTCTGGGTGGGCGCCGGCCGGCCGCCGCGCCGGGACTCGATCAGGGCCACGGCCTTCTCGGGCAGCCACGCCGACGCCGTACCGCTGTCGTCCGAGCCGGAGCCGAAGAGGTGGGGTGCCAGCTGGGCCTGGAGGTCGGCCGGGTTGGGGCGGGCGGTGGCCTCCATCTGCATGCAGGACTCGATGAGCGGGCGCAGCTCGTCCGGCAGGCCTTCGAGGTCGGGGCCCTCCCGGAGCAGCATGAACACCGTCTCGACCGGGTTGGCGCCGTGGAAGGGCGGGTGGCCGGTGGCGGCGAAGACCAGCATGGAGCCGAGCGAGAAGACGTCGCTCGCGCCGGTGACGCTGCGGGAGTCCTTGGCCTGCTCGGGGGACATGTAGGCG
Source organism: Streptomyces sp. LS-MS-L19 (assembly GCF_058382285.1). Classification (NCBI taxonomy): domain Bacteria; kingdom Bacillati; phylum Actinomycetota; class Actinomycetes; order Kitasatosporales; family Streptomycetaceae; genus Streptomyces; species Streptomyces sp. LS-MS-L19. The sequence continues at coordinate 4,481,213 of NZ_JBYCLL010000001.1, forward strand.
GGGGTGCCGACGGCGACGTTCGTCATCGTCAAACGGGTGTTCGAGACCCCGGACGCGATGCCGAAGTCGATCACGCGGGGGCCGTCCTCCACGACGAGGACGTTGGAGGGTTTGAGGTCGCGGTGGACCAGTCCGGCGCCGTGGATGGACTGGAGGGCCTCGGCGACGCCCGCCGCGAACCAGCGCACCGCCTGGGCCGGGAGCGGCCCGCACTCGTTCACTATCTCCTCGAGGGAGGGCGCGGGGACGTACGCGGTGGCGAGCCACGGCACGGCCGCGCGGGGGTCGGCGTCGACCACGGCCGCCGTGTAGAAGCCGGAGACCGCCCGGGCCGCCTCCACCTCACGGGTGAAGCGGACCCGGAAGAGCTGGTCCTCGGCGAGCTCCGTACGGACCGTCTTGATCGCCACCCGCCGGCCCGAAGCCGAGCGCGCGAGATAGACCAGCCCCATGCCGCCGGCACCCAGCCGGCCCAGCACCTCGAACGGCCCGATCCTGCGCGGATCGTGCTGCGTCAGCTGATCCACCACTCTGCCTGCCACCTCCCCGTACAAGCCGCGCCACCCACATATGTACGCGACCCCGTGCAGCGTCTCACCACCGCACCGCCATGGCGGCACGCAACCCTGATTCTTCCTGGCCGGAGGCCTGGTGGCGAACCCGGGGTCAAATGGGATGTCTCACATCAAAGCGGTATCTTCTACCGCTCCGGCCGTTCCAGAACGGCGAAGGACGCCCCTTGATTGTCGGTGACGACGGCCACTTTTCCGTACGACGTCTCGAATGGCGGCGCCTGGACCCGTCCGCCGAGTCGGCCGACCGTCCCGAGCGCGGCCTCGCAGTCCGCCACCTGGAAGTGGACGAGGAAATGGGGCGGCATCTCGGCGGGGAACACGTCGGCGACGGGGGCCCGGCCGAAGTCGGGGTGGGAGCCGGGGCCGAAGAGGGCGTCGTGGAAGAGCCCGCCGTAGAAGGTGTTGGCGGCCTCGGTGTCCCGGGCGTACAGCTCCGCCCAGGCGAAGGCGCCGGGCTTGTGCCGGACCCCGAAGCCCTGGTGACCGGCGGGCTCCCAGAGCGCGAAGACCGCCCCCTCCGGATCGGTGACCAGCGCGGACGTGCCGAGATCGGCGACCGGCATCGGGGCGGTGACGACCTGTCCGCCGGCCGCCCAGATCCGGTCGGCGAGGCCCTCGATGTCCGGGGTGGCGAAGTAGACCGTCCACACGGTGGGCATCCGCCCGTCGGTCTTGCGGCCGAGCCCGGCGACCGGCTCGCCGTCGCGAAGGGCCCACACCGAGCCGCCGGGCGCGTCCCGGAAGGTCCACCCGAAGAGCTCACCGTAGAAGCGCCGTCCGGCGGCCACGTCGGGCAGCTGCGCGTCCACCCAGCAGGGGACGCCCTCGCCGTATCCCGTTCCGTCTGCGGATGCCCTGTTTTCGGCCATACCGTCAAAGTAACGGCGACTCACGCACCCCGCAGGACCAGGCACACCCGCCTCCCGGACCCCCCGCACCCCATTTGCAGTCGGCCGAATCGCGCTCCGATCACCCCTCGGTAAGCTGACGGCATGACAGGACAAGTGCGTACCGTCGACGGCCGCGTGGCCGGTCGGCGTGGGCAGGCGACCCGGCAGAAGCTGCTCGACTGCCTCAGCGAGATGCTCAGCTCCTCCCCTTACCGGGACGTCAAGGTCATCGATGTCGCCCGGAAGGCGGGCACTTCGCCCGCGACCTTCTACCAGTACTTCCCGGACGTCGAGGGCGCCGTCCTGGAGATCGCCGAGCAAATGGCCACCGAGGGCGGCCAGTTGACCGCGCTGCTGGAGGGCCGGTCGTGGGTCGGCAAGGCGGGGTGGCAGACCGCGCAGGAACTCGTGGACGGCTTCCTGGAGTTCTGGCGCAAGAACGACGCCATCCTGCGCGTGGTCGACCTCGGGGCCGCCGAGGGCGACAAGCGCTTCTACAAACTCCGCATGAAGATCCTCAACTCGGTGAACAACTCCCTCGCGGACGCGGTCGCCGAGCTCCAGTCCAAGGGCAAGGTCGACAAGGACGTCAACCCGGCCGCGGTCGCGGGCTCCCTCGTCGCGATGCTCGCGGCGGTGGCCTCGCACCAGAAGGGCTTCCAGACGTGGGGCGTCAAGCAGGCTGAACTCAAGCCCAACCTGGCGCTGTTGGTGCACCTGGGTGTCACCGGGAAGAAGCCGACGAAGTAGCGCGTACCCCCTCTTCCTCGGCTTTCCGGTTTCAAGTCCTGTCAGGCAGGCGGCTGTTCACTCGGGTGGACGGCCGCCTGTCGTGCGTACGATCCGGAAGAGCCGTATCTCCCGCTCCACCCGCGCCTGATAGGTGGCGTACGGCGGCCAGAACGCCAGCGCGGTCTTCCACACGGCCGTCCGCTCCTCACCGGCCAGCAGGGTCGCCCTGACCGGGATGTCCGCACCCTTCCAGCTGACCTCGGCGTCGGGGTGGGCGATGAGGTTGGCGGTCCAGGCGGGGTGTCCGTCGCGGCCGAAGTTGGAGCCGATGAGGATCCAGGAGCGGCCCTCGTCCTCGGGCATGCAGGCCAGCGGGGTCCGCCGGGGCAGTCCGCTGCGCGCGCCTGTCGAGGTGAGGATCACCCCCGGCAGCATCTGGGCGCTGAGCAGGACTTTTCCCCGGGTGAGCCGGTGCACGGCCCGGTCCAGTGCGGGGATCACATGCGGCGCGACCTTGGCGAAGCCGCGCGTGGAGGACACCTTCTGGACGATCCGTTCCCCGATCACACCGAGACCTCCGTCCGCTCGAAGAGCCGTGCCGCGTCGGCGGCGTGCGCCCGCAGCCGGTGCGCGGGGCCGAAGAGCAGGTCGTCACCGGTGGCGCGCTTGAAGTAGAGGTGCGCCTCGTGCTCCCAGGTGAAACCGATCCCGCCGTGCAGCTGGATGCCCTCGGCGGCGGCGGTGCGCAGCGCCTCCAGGGCCTGGGCGAGGGCGAGCCCCCCGACCCGCTGCTCGCTCTGTCCGTCCTGTCCGTCCTGTCCGGCGGCCCACGCGGCGTAGTAGGCGGCCGAGCGGGCCGCCTGGAGCTGCACGTACACGTCGGCGAGCCGGTGCTTCACGGCCTGGAAGGACCCGATCACCCGCCCGAACTGCTCCCGCTGCCCGACGTGTTCGACGGTCCGCTCCAGCGCCCGGTCGGCGGCCCCGACGGCCTCGCACGCGAGGACGGCGGCGACGGTGTCCCCGAGCCGGGCCAGCTCTCCGAGCACGTCGGCCTTGTCGTCGTCGCCCAGCAACTCGGCTTCGACATCACGGAGTTGGACGCGGGCCTGGGGGCGGGTGGCGTCGAGAGCGGTCTGCCGGGTGCGGACGAGCCCGGGGGCGTCGCCGGGGACCAGGAAGAGCAGGGTGCGCGAGCGGGCGAAGCCGCCCGCGTGGGCGGCGACGAGCAGGAGATCGGCGGTATGCCCGTCAAGCACTTGATCGACCTGGCCGTAGAGCCGCCAGGCGGACCGCGGGGCGGCGGCTCGGGGGGCTGCGGGCGGTGTGGAGGATGTGGAGGCTGCGCCCGCCGGGGCGTCTCGTGAGCCGGCGGGGGCGGGGCCCCGGGCGGGGGGAGCGGCGTCCGAGCCACCGGGCGCGGCTCCCGCGCCACCGGAAACGGCCCCCACCCCGTCCGGCCCACCGGAAGCAGCCCCCGGCCCACGTCCCGACCGGCCCGGCACGGCGGCGGCTCTCGGCGGGCGCTGTGCAGCACCCGTGTCGGGACCCTCGCCACGTACGAGCCGTGCCTGCACTCCCCCCGCGCGCCCACCCCCCGCCCACTCCCCCTCATTGCCGCAGGTGAGCGCGAGGGCCGTGCCCGGGGGTGCCGCGAGGGTGGCGGTCAGGGTGCCGGAGGCGATGCGGGGCAGCAGGTCCGCGCGCTGTTTCTCCGTACCGAGGGCCAGCAGCAGTGGGGCGGCGAGGACCGCGGTCGCCAGCATTGGCGTGGGGGCCAGCACTCGGCCCGTCTCCTCGCAGGCCAGGGCCAGTTCGGTCGCCGAGCATCCCACACCGCCGTACTCCTCGGGCAGGGCAAGACCCGGCAGCCCCAGCTGTCCGGCGAGGGCCGTCCACAGCGCCGGGTCGTGGCCGGCCGGGGTGTCGAGCGCGCTCCGCAGCTCGCGCGGACCGCAGCGCCTGCGCAGCAGCTCCCGCAACGCACCCCGGATCTCGTCCTGTTCGGCGGTGAAGCGAGCGTCCATGGCTCTTCCTCTTCCCTCCGGATCTGACGGTCCGTCATATTAGGAGCGCCCGCACCAGTTGCCCAGAGGCAGGAGGCCCCTCATGCCCCCCGGGAGCCGGAAAGTCGCGATCACCGGCGTGGCCCTCGCGGACTGCGGCCGCGTGGACGACACGACCCCCTACGCGCTGCACGCCCAGGCCGCCCGCCGCGCGCTGGCCGACGCGGGCCTGGACCGGTCCCTCGTGGACGGCCTGGCCTCCGCCGGCACCGGCACCCTCGCCCCCGCGGAGGTCGCCGAGTACCTGGGCCTGCGCCCCACCTGGGTCGACTCGACCTCCGTCGGCGGCTCCACCTGGGAGGTGATGGCGGCGCACGCGGCCGACGCGATCGCCGCCGGGCACGCGAACGCGGTGCTGCTGGTCTACGGCTCCACGGCCCGCGCCGACATCAAGGCGGGCCGCCGCACCGGCACGCTCTCCTTCGGCGCCCGCGGCCCGCTCCAGTTCGAGGTGCCCTACGGCCACACCCTGATCGCCAAGTACGCGATGGCGGCCCGCCGCCACATGATCGAACACGGCACGACGATCGAGCAGTTGGCGTCCGTCGCCGTACAGGCACGGGCCAACGCAGCCCTGAACCCCGAGGCGATGTTCCGCGACCCGATCACCGTGGACGACGTGCTGTCGGGTCCGATGATCGCGGACCCCTTCACCAAGCTGCACTGCTGCATCCGCTCCGACGGTGGCGCGGCGGTGCTGCTGGTGGCCGAGGAGTACGTACGGGACTGCCGTACCGCCCCCGTCTGGGTGCTCGGCACCGGGGAGCACGTGTCACACGTCAGCATGTCCGAGTGGCCCGACTTCACGGTGTCCCCGGCCGCGGTGAGCGGGCGGCTGGCCTTCGAGCGGGCCGGGGTGCGGCCGGAGGAGGTCGAACTCGCCGAGATCTACGACGCCTTCACCTACATGACCCTGGTGACGCTGGAGGACCTCGGCTTCTGCGCGAAGGGCGAGGGCGGCTCCTTCGTGGAGAAGGGGCGGCTGCTGGTCGAGGGCGGGGACCTGCCGGTCAACACCGACGGGGGTGGCCTTTCCGCCCAACACCCCGGCATGCGCGGGCTGTTCCTGCTGGTGGAGGCCGTACGGCAGCTGCGTGGGGAGGCGGGCGCGCGGCAGGTGCGGCGCCGGGACGGGTCGGCGCCCGGGCTCGCGGTGGCCTCGGGGACGGGTGGGTGGTTCTGCTCCTCGGGGACGGTGGTGCTGGGGCGATAGGGCACGACGGCGCCCCTCTCCCCCGGCCGAAGTACCCTGCACGGTATGGCCCTGACGCACGCGCAACGTGAACAGTTCCTGGCCGAGCCGCATGTCGCCGCGCTGGCGGTCGACGCGGGTGAGGGGCGCGCGCCGCTCACCGTGCCGATCTGGTACCAGTACGCGCCGGGCGGCGACCTGTGGATCATGACCGGTGACGGGTCGCGCAAGCACCGGCTCATCGAGGCGGCCGGCCGCTTCTCCCTGCTGGTCGAGCGCGTCGAGCCCACCATCCGGTACGTGTCCGTCGAGGGACCGGTCCTCGACACCCGCCCGGGCACCCTGGAGGACCTCCGGGAGATCTCCGCCCGCTATCTGCCGGCCGGGAAGGTGGACGACTACGTCGACTTCGCGTGGAAGAACCACGGCGCGCAGGTCGTCGTACGGATGCGGCCCGAGCGGTGGCTGACGTCCGACCTCGGTACCGTCTGAGGCATGGCAACGGATCTTCACGAACTGCTCAGGTCACTGCGGGTGTGGGACCCGGAGGTCACCGCGCTGCCCGCCTTCGACCCCGCCGCCGCGCCCGCGACCCCGCTGGAGCTGTTCACCACGTGGTTCGCGGAGGCGGTGGCGGCCGGGCAGACCGAGCCGCACACCATGTCCCTGGCCACGGCGGACGCGGAGGGCCGCCCGGACGTGCGCACGGTGATGCTGCACGGTGCCGACGCGGACGGCTGGGCCTTCGCGAGCCACGCCCACAGCCGCAAGGGCGGGCACCTGGCGGTACGGCCGTATGCCGCGCTGGGTTTCTACTGGCCGGTGCTGGGCCGGCAGGTGCGGGTGCGGGGGCCGGTGACCGCGGCGCCCTCCGGGGAGGGGCAGGCGGATCTGCACGCCCGCTCGACCGGGGCGCTGGCGGCCGCGCTCACCGGGCGGCAGAGCGAAGTCCTGGGCTCGCTGGACGAGTTGGCGCGGGCCTCCGAGGAGTCCTGGGAACGGGCACGGCGGGAGCCCGCCGCGCCCGTCCCGTCGTGGACGCTGTACCGGCTCGCGCCCGAGGAGGTGGAGTTCTTCCAGGGCGACGAGCGCCGCCGGCATGTGCGGCTCGACTACCGGCGCCGGGACGGGGGTTGGGTGCGGGAGCTGCTGTGGCCGTGACGTCGGTCTACGCGAAGGCGTACCCGGCCCAGTCGACGACCGGGACGTAACCGAGGCGCCGGTAGAGGGCGTTGCTGGTGGGGTTGGCCGCGTCCGTGAACAGGACGACGTCCGTGGCGCCCGCGTCGAGCGCGGCCTGGCTGACCTCGACCGTGGCGGCGGCCGCGTAGCCGTGGCCGCGCAGGGCGGCCGGTGTGTAGACGGGGTCCACCTGGCTGAGGCCCGCGACCATCGGGTTCAGGCCGGCCATGGAGACGGGGGTGCCGTCGGGGGTCTCCCAGAACGTGTAGCTCTTGTCGGCGAAGCGGGTGCTGGGCCAGGTGTCGGCGTCGATGGTGACGTCCTCGCCCACGTCCGCCGCGAACCCGCGGCACAGGCTGATGAGGTGCTCCAGATCCTGCTCGCCCGCGACCCGGCCCCGGCCCTCCGGGAACGGCCGCGGCGGGGTGAGCGTGCCGAGGCGGTGCAGGTGGAGCCGGACGCGGAGGGTCGCGGTAACACCGGTGTGCCGTCGCCAGGCCTCGGCGAAGGCGGCGGCGGTGTCCTGGTCCGCGCTCACGCCGGGCAGGGTGTGTCCGAGGGCGGCCAGGCGGGCGGCGAGGCCGTCGGCCTGGCCGGGGGTGAGCGGGGTGAGACTGATGCCGCGGTCGGGCGAGAGCCGGTAGAAGGCCGCCCGCGTCTCGCCGTCCCGCTCCAGCAGCCCGAAGACGGCCGCTTCGGCGCCGTAGGCGGCCGCTCCCCGGGTCCGCAGTCTTCCGGTCCAGGTCAGCGGCATGATGTGGGCGACGGGGCGGGAGCGCAGGAACGCGCCGCCGCGAGCGAGGAAGTCGTCGAGGTCTTCGGTGAGGTACCAGTCGTCCGGTCGCATGGTTCATGATCCCTGACGGGCTCCGCCGAGAAGTCGACGTCGTGAGGATTCAGGCCATGAAGTCGTACGCCGCGAAGTCCGCCACAGGGCGGTAACCGAGGCGCCGGTAGAGGGCGTTGGTGGTCGGGTTGGCGAGGTCGGTGAAGAGCAGGACCTGGTCGGCGCCGCGGTCGAGGGCGGTGCGGCTGACCGCGGCGGTCACGGCACCGGCGTAGCCGCGGCGGCGCAGGCCGGCCGGGGTGTAGACGGGCGCGACGCGGATCATGCCGGCGAGGAGGGGGCTGATGCCGGCCATGGCGAGGGGGGTGCCGTCGGGGGCCTCCCAGAGGGTGAGGCCGCCGTACGCGAGCCGGGTGTCGGTCCAGGTGGTGGCGTCCCGTCCGCCGGGCTCCCCGATGGCCTCCTGGAACTCGCCGAACCAGCGCGCCAGCAGCTCCCGGTCCCCGTCCCCGGCGATCCGGGCCCGCCCGTGCGGTGCCGGCTCCGGCGGGGTCAGGGTGCCGAGCCGGAAGAGGCGGGTGCCGTGCGGGTGGGGTCCGATCGTGGCACCCGTACGCCGGTGCCAGGCCTCGGCGAACGCTACGGCGGTCTCCTGGACGGCGTTGACACCGGGGAGCGGGCGGCCGCGCGCGATCAGGTGGGCGGCGAGGGAGTCGGCCTGGCCGGGGGTGAGCGGGGTGGTCGTCAGCCGGTGCGGGGGCGTCCGGAAGCACGCCGCCCGCACGTCCCCGTCCTCCTCCAGCACCCCGAACCAGGGCGCCTGCTCGCCGTAGGTCCGCGACCCGCCCACCCGCAGCGCCTCGACGACGGTGAGCACGAGGGTGTGCAGGTCGGGGCGGGAGCGGAGGAAGGCGCCGGCGCGGGACAGGAAGTCGTCGAGGTCCTCGGTGAGGTACCAGGTCTCCGTGCGGGGCCGGGTGTCGGGGCGCATGGTTCATGATGCTTCGAGGCGGCGGTCGGCGCCCGCGAATTACGCTCGGCCTTCCTCGACCGACGGTTCCTCCTGGACCTTGCGCATGCGGACCGCGACGAAGAACGGGGTCTGGTGGGTCTTGCGGTAGCGGGCCTCGTCGACCTGCCGGGCGGCCTCCGTGGCGCGTGGCTCCACGAGCCGCTCCAACACCATTCCGGTGTCGAGGAGTTCACCGAGGAGGGTCTGCATGGTCATGCGGCGGTAGGAGTTGGTGGTGCCGCTGTCCCCGAAGCGGGTCTCCACGCGGTCCTCGTCGAAGTAGGAGCCGCCGTGCCAGACCCAGTCGGCGGTCGGGTGGACGGTGGACAGCAGCAGGGTGCCGCCGGGTCGCAGCACCCGGTGCAGTTCCGCCAGCAACTCCCGGCGGGCGTCCAGGTGATGGTGGACCAGGGCCACGACACAGAGGTCGAAGGAGTCGTTGGGCAGGAAGACGAGGGGCTCCTCCAGGTCATGCTGGTGCAGGGTGACGGCGGGGTCGTCCCCGGTGCGCTCCCGGGCGTGGTCCAGCAGGGTCGCGCTGCCCTCGACCCCGACCACCTCGGCCGCGCCCCGCGCCCGCAGCTCCGCGATGTAGTGCCCGGCCCCGCAGCCGACGTCCAGCACGCGCAGGCCCCTGACGTCCCCGGCCAGCGCAAGCATGGCGGGCCGGTCGGTGTGGGCGTTGTAGGGGCCGTCGGTCGCGTTGCCGGCGAAGTAGTCGGCGAGGGCGCCCTCGTAGGCGGTGGAGTCACTCATCCCGGCATGCTGGCAAGGCCGTACGGCGAGGACAACGGGCTGCGGCAAAGGGCGAGTTAAGACTCCCCCCATTACCTGTTCCCGCCGCCCGCCCTCACCCCGGCTCCCCGTCCGTCGCCAGTCGTGCGTGCAGGTGGGCGTCGCGGAAGGTGTCGTGGCGGCCGGCCTCGAACATCGCGCCGCGCAGTGTGCCCTCGTAGCGGAAGCCGCAGCGCTCGGCGACGGTGCAGGAGGCGCCGTGGCCGAGGGCGTGGCCCAGTTCCAGGCGGTGCAGGCCGAGGTCGGTGAGGCCCCAGCGGGCGGCGAGGCGGAGGGCGCGGGTGGCGACACCCCGGCCGCGGGCCTCGGGGAGCACCCAGTAGCCGACCCGGGCGGTGCGGAAGACGTGGTCGATCATGTTGAGGCCGATGTGCCCGAGCGTCGTACCGGTCGCCTCGTCGGTGATCCGGTACGACGCGCTCGTGCCCTGCGCGGCCTGGTCGGCCTTGTTCCGTATCGCGGCCCGGGCGCCGTCGAGGTCGTGGATCAGGGTGAGGGGGGTGTTCCAGCGCCCGAACTCGGGGTCCAGTGTGGCGCGCAGCCAGTCCTGGACCTGGGCGTCGGAGTCCGCCTCCCAGGCGCACAGACGCAGGCCGTGGCCGTGCAGCGGGGCGAAGGGGCCGGTGCGGTGCTGGTCGTCGACGTCGGTCATCCGCCCATTCAAACCGGTCCTGGCCGTCGCGCGCGGCCTGATGTCAGGCATCCCGCCCGGCCGGACCCACCGGCCGGAACTTCGGCACCCCCTCCGGAAACACCGCCTCCAGCTCCAGCCCGGCCCGCAGCTCCCCGTACGCGCAGTCCACGATCTCCGTCATCATCCGCGGCCCCTCGGCGAGGTCGACGACGGCGGCGGCGTACGGGGTGCGCTCCTTGAAGGGCGGCAGGTCGTTGCGGTGGACCACGGACCACGTGTACAGGCTCGCCCGGCCGGTCGCCGGGAACCAGGAGACGTCCTCGCTCCAGCACCGCGGGCAGAACTCGCGCGGGTAGTGGTGGACCCGGTCGCACGCCCCGCAGCGGCGGAGCAGCAGGACCCCCCGCTCGGCCGCGTCCCAGTAGGTGCGCGTGAAGGCGTCCGCCTCCGGCAGGTCGAAGCGCGCGGTCATCGGAACCAGCCCAGTGCCGCGTCCAGCGACCACGTCTGCCAGGACATCCCGAACAGGGCCACCAGCGAGATGAGGGCCATCATCGAGTTCTGCCCCTGCTCGGCCCAGTCGTGGATCATCAGGGTGAAGTAGAGGACGTTCAGGAGCAGGCCGCCGACCAGGGCCACCGGGGTCAGCAGGCCGAGGATCAGGCCGGCGCCCAGAGCGAGTTCGGCGTACACGACGACGTAGGCCATCGTCCTGGGACGGGGCCTGACCACCACGTCGAAGCCGCTGCGGACCGGGGTCCAGCGGTGCTTGGCGGCGATGTCCGCGGCCCAGGTGATGCCGCCACCCTCGAACCACGTCTTCTTGTCCTTGTGGCGCCAGCTCTCCAGCCACCACAGGCCGAGGCCTATGCGCAGGACGGCGAGCCACTCGGCCCCGGTGAGCCAGATCGTGTCCATGGAATCTGACGGTACGTCAGATACGGGGTTCCGGGAAGCCTGTGCGTCCGCCGTGAAGCTGTGCATCCCCCATGAATGACGCCAGATTGTTGGCAATTTTGTCCGCACCTTGGCTAGCTTCACAGACGCAAGCAGAGACCCGAGGGAGCGAACCGTGAAGCACAGGGCAGTCAAGCGCAGGAGCGTCGTCATGGGGATCGGCGCGACGGCGGGGGCCGCGGCGGTCGGAGGCATCGCCCTGACCGCCAACGCGGCGACGGACACCTCCGCGACCAGCACCGACCTCGTCTTCGACCCGGACGCCTACACGAAGCTGACGACGACCGTCACCGACACCGAGGGCACCGAGCACGCGGTCACCTACCACTTCTGGAAGGCGATCACCTACGTCTCCGAGCCGGTCGACGCGACCTACCAGTCGCTGATCGTCAGCGCCCCGGTCGAGATCGACGGCACCGCGGTGGACGCGAGCAACGCGCCGATCCTGCTCGCGAACTCCGTCGGCGGCTACATGCCGTCCTCCGTGGCGGACGCCACCGGCGTCGGCGCCGGGGGCATGGGCGGTGGCGCCCCCGGCGGTGGCGCCCCCAGCGGTGCCCCCACCGGCAGCGCGGCCCCGGGCGCCAACGGGAACACGAACGCGAACGGCGGTGCCACCAGCAGCAACCAGCTCCTCGCGCTGGCCGCCGGGTACGTCGTGATCGAGCCCGGCGCCCGCGGCCGTACCCTCAAGAACGCCTCGGGCGAGTACTACGGAACCGCCCCCGCCGCGATCGTCGACCTCAAGGCGGCCGTGCGGTACATCAAGGCCAACAAGGGCCGCATCCCCGGCAACGTCGAGCGGATCGTCTCGGCCGGCACCAGCGCGGGCGGCGCCCTCTCCGCGCTGCTCGGCGCCTCCGGCGACAGCCCGCTCTACGACAGGCTCCTTGAGGAGATCGGCGCGGCCGACGCCTCCGACGCGATCTTCGCGGTCGGCGCCTGGTGCCCGATCACCGACCTGGAGCACGCCGACGGCGCCTACGAGTGGAACTGGGGCGGCAACGCGCTGAGCACCGGCAAGCAGGTCGACCAGACAGTGTCGAAGGAGCTCCGGGCCCAGTTCGCGGAGTACCAGGCGTCCCTGAAGCTGCGCGGCCTGAACGGCTTCGGCACGCTGACCGCCCGCAACTACGACGCGTACCTGGTCAAGCAGTACCTGGAGCCCTCGGCGACCCGGTACCTCGCCGCGCTCCCGGACGCCGACCGCGAGGCCTACCTGGCCGAGAACACCTTCATCACCTGGAAGAACGGCAAGGCCCGCTTCACCTGGGCCGACTTCCTCAGCCACGTCGGCGCCCGCAAGAAGAACACCCCGGCCTTCGACGCCTTCGACCTGTCGGCCGGCGAGAACAACCTGTTCGGCGCGGGCACCACCGCGAACCGCCACTTCACCGCGTACAGCGCGAAGAACGACACCACGGGTCTGTCCACCCGGCGCGTCGCGAGCGACCTCCCCGCCAAGCTCGACCAGATGAACCCGATGCACCACCTGGTGGAGAAGGTCAACGGCAGCCGCTCCCGGCACTGGTGGATCCGCCTCGGCACCAACGACACCGACACCTCGCACGTCGTCTCCGCGAACCTCGCCGCCGCCGCGGCGAGGCTCGGCGACGACGTCAACCACCTCTACTACTGGGACCAGGGCCACGGCGCCAACACCGACCCCGGCGACTTCATCACCTGGATCGCCAAGGTCACGGGCTACAAGAAGGCCGCGAAGGCCAAGTAGCCCGTCATGAACGCGGCCCCGGTTTCCCGTCGGTCTCCGGCCGTCGCCGCCAGGGCGCCGAGGCTCCGCTCCCCCGCGGACCCGGCGCCCTGGCGTTTTCCGTGTGGGCTACGTCACGCGACCCACGCACTTCTCCTACAGGCGTGATCGATCCGCAACCAATTCCGGGCTTGACCGAGACCCATCAACGCGCTGTCTGATTACGCTCGCGCTCATGGCCGACTCCGCACCCGACCCCGCCCCCGATCCCGACCCCGCAGACCGCCCCGACCAGCCCGAACGGCCGGTGTACGTCATCGGCGGCGGCCCGGCCGGTCTCTCCGTCGCGTACGCGCTGCGCGCCCGGGGGATCCGCGCGGTCGTCCTGGAGAAGTCCGAGCACGTCGGCGCGTCCTGGCGGCGCCACTACGACCGCCTCCACCTGCACACCACCCGCCGGCTGTCGGCCCTGCCCGGCCTGCCGATGCCGCGCCGCTTCGGCCGCTGGGTCGCCCGCGACGACGTGGTGCGCTACCTGGAGAAGTACGCGGAGTACCACGAGCTGGAGACCGTCACCGGAGTCGAGGTCTCCCGCGTCGAGCGCACCCCCGACGGCACCGGCTGGCTGCTGCACGCCACCGGCGGCCGCGAACTGACCGGCGCCGCGGTGGTCGTGGCCACCGGCTGGAACCACACCCCGCTGCTGCCGGACTGGCCGGGCCGCGAGGCGTACAAGGGCGAGCTCCGGCACGCGGGCGAGTACCGCAACCCGGAGCCCTACGCGGGCCGGGACGTCCTGGTCGTCGGCATCGGCAACACCGGCGCCGAGATCGCCGTGGACCTGGTCGAGGGCGGCGCCGCGCGGATCCGGCTGTCGGTGCGCACCGCCCCGCACATCGTCCGCCGCTCCACGGCCGGCTGGGCCGCCCAGTACACGGGCGTTCTCGTACGACGACTGCCGGTCGGCCTCGTCGACCGGCTGGCCCGCCCCCTGGCGAAGCTCAGCGTGCCCGACCTCTCCGCACACGGGCTGCCCCGCCCCGACACCGGTCTCTACAGCCGGGTCAAGGAGGGCGCCATCCCGGTCCAGGACGTCGGTCTCATCGACGCGATCCGCAAGGGCCGGGTCGAGGTCGTGGCCGCCGTCGAGGGCTTCGAGGGCGGCGAGGTGCTCCTCGCGGACGGCAGCCGCATCACCCCGGACGCGGTGATCGCGGCGACGGGGTACGCCCGCTCGCTGGAGGGTCTGGTCGGCCACCTGGACGTCCTGGACGCGCACGGCGCTCCGGTCGTCAACGGTTCCCGCGCCCCGCGGAACGCCCGTGGCCTCTATTTCTCGGGTTTCGTCACTCCCATCAGCGGCACGTTCCGCGAGGTCGCGATCGACGCGGAGAAGATCGCGAAGGCCGTCGACAAGGACGGCGCGGGCCACCTCTCGCGGCTGCCCGTCTGACGCGGAGAACCCCAACTCGCTTCACCAGCGCTCCTGTTACATCTGCGAGAGATGTGACAGGAGCGTTGTCGTGTGGCGTCGCGCGGGGCCAGAATGTGAACAACTCTCATGTTCTAGCTCCACATTCTCTCCACTACGGAGGACGCACGTGGCACGCGAAAGACAGCTCACCCCGCTCTCCCGGCGCTCCCTGCTCGGCGGTGCCGCCGCGGCGGCCGGTGCCGTCACCCTCGCCGGTACCGCCGCCTCTCCCGCCTCCGCGGCCACGACCCGTGACGTGGACGTCGCGATCGTCGGCGGCGGCCTCGCCGGCCTCACCGCGGCCCGTGACCTGGTCGCGGGCGGGAAGACGGTCGCCGTCCTGGAGGCCCGGGACCGCGTCGGCGGCCGGGTCCTCAACCTGAAGCTGGCCAACGGCGGGGTCACCGAGGGCGGCGGCGAGTTCATCGGCCCCACCCAGGACCGCATCAAGGCGCTCGCCGACTCCCTCGGGGTGGGCACCTTCGCCACCTACAACACCGGCAACAACCTGCTCTACAAGGACGGCAAGAGGACGCCGTACGCCACCGACGGCCTCCTCGGCTCGGTGCCGCCGATCGACGCGGCCGGCCTCGCCAACGCGGCGATCGTCCAGGCCTCCCTCGACGACATGGCCAAGACGATCCCGGTCGACGCGCCCTGGACCGCCGCCAAGGCCGACGAGTGGGACCGGCAGACCTTCGAGACCTGGCTGCGCGCCAACGCCGTGATCCCCTCGGCCAAGTTCCTCCTGGACGTGGCCTGCACCTCGATCTTCTCGGCCGAACCCCGTGAACTGTCCCTGCTGTTCGTGCTGTTCTACATAGCCGCCGCCGGCAACGAGACCACCGTCGGCACCCTGGAGCGCCTCACCGAGACCGCGGGCGGCGCCCAGGAGCTGCGCTTCGTCGGCGGCTCCCAGCTGGTGCCGATCAAGCTCGCCGCCACCCTCGGCGACCGGGTGGTCCTCAACGCCCCGGTGCGCACGATCGCCAAGTCCGGCGCGAAGTACGTCGTCACGGCCGACGGCATCACCGTCACGGCCAAGCGGGTCGTGGTCGCCGTACCGCCGCCGCTCGCGGCCCGCATCACCTACGACCCGCTGCTGCCCGCCGCCCGCGACCAGCTCACCCAGCGACTGCCGATGGCCTCGGTCGGCAAGGCGATCGCGATCTACGACACCCCGTTCTGGCGGGCCGACGGCCTCAACGGGCAGGTCGTCAGCGACACCGGCGTGATCAGCTCGACCTTCGACAACTCCCCGCCCGACGCCTCCTACGGCGCGCTGATGGGCTTCATCGAGGCCGACGAGGCCCGCAAGTTCGACGCGGCGAGCGAGGCCGAGGTCAAGGCGGCCGTCCTCAAGGACTACGTGACCTACTTCGGCTCGAAAGCGGCCTCCCCCACGTCCTTCGTCCTGCAACGCTGGAACAACGAGGCCTACACCCGCGGCGGCCCGGTCTCCATCGCCGCGCCCGGTGTCCTGACCCAGTACGGCCCCGCCCTGCGCACTCCGGTGGGCGGCATCCACTGGGCGGGCACGGAGACCTCCCTGCACTGGAACGGCTTCATGGACGGAGCCGTCCGCTCCGGTGAGCGGGTGGCCAAGGAGGTTCTGGCGGTCCTGTAGTCCGCGCGTCAACTTTGCGTGCACGCCCGTTCCTGACACAGCGTCAGTTCTGTAATCTGACACTGCGTCAGTTATTCACGCTGTCACACAGGAGCGGGCGGACCGATGCTTGGATCAACCCACGGCACCCTCACCACCGACTCCCGCCGGGCCCGGGTCATCGCGTGCGGCGAGCAACCCGGCCCCGCCGTCCACGGCAGGCCCGCCGACGTCGACGACCTCGATGTCGGCGGCCGGCCGCTGTATACGGACGTCCCCGATCTGGACCGTTTCTTCCGGCCGGAGTCGGTCGCCGTGATCGGCGCCTCGGACGCCGAGGGCCGCCCGAACACCGGTGTCACCCGGCAGTTGCTCGACTGGGCGGAGCGGGTCGGAGCCCGGCTGCACCCGGTGCACCCGACCCGCCCGGCCGTCTTCGGCATCCCCTGCGTGACCTCCGTCGCCGACCTGCCCGAACAGGTCGACCTGGCCGTCCTGCTGGTCGCCGACCCGCTGCCGGTGATCGAGCAACTGGCCGAGGCCAAGGTGAAGTTCGCGATCGTCTTCGCCTCCGGTTTCGCCGAGACCGGCGAGGAGGGAGCGGCGGCACAGGAGCGGCTCGCCGCCGCCGTGGCGGACTCCGGGATGCGGCTGCTCGGCCCCAACACCAACCTGAACGCCTTCTCCTCCTTCCGCGAGGACCTCGAAGGACCCGGCATCGCCCTGATCACCCAGTCCGGTCACCAGGGCCGCCCTGTCCATGCCCTCCAGGAACTCGGCATCCGCCTCACCCACTGGGCGCCCACCGGCAACGAGGCCGACCTGGAGACCGCGGACTTCCTCTCCTGGTTCGCCGAGCGTCCCGAGGTCGGCGCCATCGCCTGCTACCTGGAGGGCCTCAAGGACGGCCGTTCCTTCCTGCTCGCCGCCGACCGGGCCGCCCGCCGCAAGGTCCCGGTGGTCGCGGTCAAGGTCGGCCGCACCGAGACCGGTGCCCGTACCGCCGCCTCCCACACCGGCAAGCTCACCGGCGCAGACGCGGTGGTGGACGCGGCGATGCGGCAGTACGGCGTGATCCGCGTCGACGGCCTCGACGAACTCCAGGACACCGCGGCCCTGTTGGCCCGCGCGAAGCCGCCGCGTGCCGAAGGGGTCGTGGTGTACTCGATCTCGGGCGGCACCGGCGCCCACTTCGCCGACCTGGCGACGGAGGCGGGCCTGAAACTGCCGGCCCTCTCCGAGGCCAAGCAGGCCGAACTGCACCAGTGGATACCGGAGTTCCTGAGCGTGGCCAACCCGGTCGACAACGGCGGCCACCCGGTCGGCGACTGGCGCGGCCGGAAGATCATCGACGCGATCCTCGCCGACCCGTCCGTGGGGGTGCTGATCTGCCCGGTGACCGGACCCTTCCCTCCCCTCAGCGACCGGCTGGTCCAGGACCTGGTGGACGCGGCCGAGCAGACCGACAAGCTGGTGTGCGTGGTGTGGGGCTCGCCTGTCGGCACCGAACCGGCGTACCGCGAGGTGCTGTTGGGCTCCTCCCGGGTGGCGACCTTCCGCACGGTCGGCAACTGCATCACCGCGGTCCGCGCCTGGCTCGACCACCACCGTTTCGTCAGCGGCTACCGCTCCCCCTTCGACGAGGCCCCCCGCACCCCGTCGCCCTCCTTCCGCAAGGCGCAGGCGCTGATGCGCCCGGGCCAGCAGCTCAGCGAGCACGCGGCGAAGCAGCTGCTGCGGGCGTACGGGATCCGGGTGCCGCGCGAGCAGCTGGTGACCAGCGCGGCGGCGGCCGTCCGGGCGGCCGGTCAGGTCGGCTACCCGGTGGTGATGAAGGCGTCCGGCGCGAGGATCGCCCACAAGACCGAGCTCGGCCTGGTGAAGATCGGCCTGACGTCGGCCAGCCAAGTACGAGATGCCTACCGCGAGTTGACGGACATCGCCCGCTACGAGGACGTGTCCCTCGACGGAGTCCTGGTCTGCCAGATGGTCGAGCGGGGCGTGGAGATGGTCGTCGGGGCCGCGCACGACGAGCTGTTCGGGCCGACGGTGACGGTCGGGCTCGGCGGGGTGCTGGTCGAGGTGCTGCGCGACACCGCCGTACGGGTGCCGCCCTTCGGGGAGGAGCAGGCCCGGGACATGCTGGCGGACCTGCGCGGGCGGGCCCTTCTGGACGGGGTCAGGGGGCGGCCACCGGCGGACTTGGACGCGCTGGTGGAAGTCGTGCTGCGGGTGCAGCGGATGGTGGTGGAGCTCGGGGACGAGCTGGCGGAGCTCGACGTCAACCCGCTGATGGTGCTGCCCAGGGGGCAGGGGGCGGTGGCGCTGGACGCGTTGGTGGTGTGCCGGTGAGCGAGGTGCTGCACGTCGTCGACGGCGGGGTCGCGCAGCTGACCCTCAACCGGCCCGAGGCGCTCAACGCCATCACCCCCGACCAGCGCGAGCGCCTCGTCCGGCTGCTCGGCGAGGCGTCCGCGGACCCCGGCGTCCGGGCCGTGGTCCTCACCGGTACCGGGCGCGGCTTCTGCGCGGGGGCGGACCTGCGGGGCGGGGCGGTGGCCGGCGGGCGGGGGGCCGGTGGCGTGGCCGGTGAGCGGGTGGCCGGTGACGTGGCCCGGATGATCCGGGACGGCGCCCAGCGGCTGATCGCCGCCGTCCTGGACTGCGAGAAGCCGGTGATCGCGGCGGTCAACGGCACGGCGGCCGGCCTGGGCGCCCATCTGGCCCTCGCCTGCGATCTCGTACTGGCCGCCGAGTCCGCCCGCTTCATCGAGGTGTTCGTGCGCCGGGGCCTGGTCCCCGACGGCGGCGGCGCCTACCTCCTGCCGCGGCTGGTCGGCCCGCAGCGGGCCAAGGAGCTGATGTTCTTCGGCGACGCGCTCTCCGCCGCCGACGCCGAGCGGCTCGGCCTGGTCAACCGGGTCGTCCCGGACGGGGAGTTGGACAAGACGGCCCGCGAGTGGGCGGCCCGGCTCGCCGCCGGCCCGACCCGCGCCCTCGCCCTGACGAAGCAGCTCGTCAACGCCTCCCTGGACAGCGACCGCGCCACCGCCTTCGCCGCGGAGGCCGCCGCCCAGGAGATCAACATGACGACGGCGGACGCCCAGGAGGGCGTGGCGAGCTTCGTGGAGCGCAGGAGCCCGGAGTACCGGGGGCGTTGAGGCTCAGGGGGCCGGCGTCAGGATCCGCACGTCCGGCGCGTCCGGGTCCCCGAACGGCACGAACAGCTCGGGCTTCGCCTCCGTGCCGCCGATCCTCCAGTACGTCTCCTGCCCGCATCCGTCGGCCGGCCGTACGACGACACCGGGGCGCCCCTCGGGGCCGTCGGCGTAGGGGTCGTAGCCGCCCTTGGCGTCGAGCCGCCAGGTGCCGGTGCCGTCGCACACCGCGAAGGGCGGATCGCCGTAGGGCTCGTCGGACGCGGACGCGGACGCGGACCCGGGCGCGGTCTCGGCGGGCAGGGCGGTGAGGTCGGCGCGGCCGCCCGTGCCGAGGCGCAGGACCGCGCCCTCCTCGCCCCGCCAGACCCCGGTGAGCTGCGCGGCGGACAGCTTCGGCGGCTCGTACTCCTCGAGGATTCCCGTGACCGTGGCCAGCACCCCGCCGAGGAACACCAGGAGGAACAGCCCCACGGAGGCGAACAGCGCGGGCAGCCACACCCCCCAGAAGCCCCGGGTGCGTCGGCGCAGCCACCCGAGGCCGAGCACCGGGAGGACGCCGAGGGCGGCGAAGAGCGGGGCGGTGACGGTGAACGGCCAGTCCCACAGCAGCAGGGCGAGCCCGGCCCAGACCACGCCGAGGACCGCGGTGAGGCCCAGGTGCCAGGCCCACACCGGGCCCCGGGTGCGCCGGGCCGCCTCGCGCGCGAGCCCCTCCGCCGGCAGTACCTGGAGCACCGCGTGCGCGAGGCCGAGGACCGGCAGGACCAGCGGTGCCACGGCGAGGAGACAGGCCAGGGCGAACAGCGCGAAGGCCCCGTAGGCGCCCCCGTACGCGTAGTCGTCGCCCAGCTGACCCCTGATCCACCAGGCCAGGCCGATCGCCGGAAACTGCATCGCGCACACCGCGGCGGCCTCGTTGAGCCGTCTGTTCCCCCACCCCATGGAAGCAGCCTACGCATCGCCCTTCGCCCGCTTGCCCGAGCCCTTCCCATCTGACGCACCGTCAGCTTCAATGGGGATGTGATGGGACAAGCGGGGACGGCGGAAGCGGCCGTCCGGTACCTGAGGTCGACGGGGACGCGGCCGGTGGAGGCGCTGCCCCGGCCCGAGCTGCGGTGTGTCCGCGAGGACGAGCGCGCACCGCTCGACCCGGCGGAGTTCCGGCGCGTGCTGGGGAGCTTCGCGACCGGCGTCACGGTGATCACGGCCCCCGGCACCCCGCCCGCCGGTTTCGCCTGCCAGTCCTTCTCCTCCCTCTCCCTCGACCCACCGCTGGTCGCGTTCATGGTGGGCCGTACGTCGGGCACCTGGCCGCGCATCGCCCAGGCGGGCGTCTTCTGCGTGAACGTACTGAGCGCCGAACAGGGCGAGCTGTGCAGGGCGTTCGCGGTGAGCGGCGCCGACAAGTTCGCGGGCGTGTCCCACGACCCGGCCCCGGTCTCCGGCTCCCCGCGCCTCGCGGGCACGCTCGCGTGGATCGACTGCACGATCCACGCGGTGCACACCGGCGGGGACCATCTCATCGTGGTGGGGCGGGTGGACGCGCTGGGCACGGGCGAGGGCGAGCGGCCTCTGCTGTTCCACCGGGGACGGTTCGTCTGACGGCTCGGCTCCACGGCACCGGCTGTCAGCGGCCTCCGCGATATCGGCTCCACGGCGCCCGCTGTCAGTGGCCTCCGTGATAATCGCTCCGCCACGACCGCCGGAGCGACGGAGTACGCGCCTTGTCCCCGATCCATGCATTCGCCACCTGGGAGCCGCTGTTGTGGCTCCTGTTCCACGACAACGCCGACCGCCTCGCCGCACCGGGCGGCTACGTGGCCGGGCACATCAGCCACGGTGGGTGGAGCGTGCCGGTGCGCCGGCGCTCGCCCCCTCCCGGCCAGGCGTCCCAGATCGAGGACATGCAGGAGGAGTACGACGCGGTGGGGCGGGTGCACACGGCCCTGGCCGAGTCCGGCGTCGACGGGCTCGCGTTCGTCGCGGAGATCTCACCGGCCGGCCGGGCCGTCCTGCATCTCATCGAGACCGGTCCCGCCGTGGAACCCGGCATCGGCGGACCTCACCCGGGGGCGATCCTGCTGGTCGAGGGCGCCGTACCCGAGCCGTGGCGGCGGCTGCCCGACCCGGTGGACGGGGCCGCCCCGGACCCGGCGGCCGATCCCGCGCTGCTGGAGCGGACGCTCCGCGAACGGCTCCCCGACGCGATCGGCGCCACCGAGGAGGAGATCGCGGCGGCGGAGAAACGCCTCGGCATCGCGCTGCCCGAGGAACTGAAGGCGCTGTACCGGGTGACCCGGGCGCGCTGGGAGGACTGGGACGGCGACTACGACAAGGCGGAGCAGGTCTACGACGCGGTCGGCTGCGAGCTGCTCCCCCTGGACCGCGTGTACGTCGCCGACGCCGCGTCCCGCAGGAGCTCCTGGCGGTTCGCGGCGATGGAGGCGGTCTTCACCCCGCCCGACGCGGCCGTGCAGGGCCTGGTCGGCTCCCCCGGCTGGATCGTCTTCGGCGACAACGGCGGCGGTGACCGGCTCGCGGCCGACCTGACGCCGGGCCCGGGCGGGCACACGGGACAGATCGTCCAGATCGGTCACGAGGACCACGTCGGCGCCGACCTGCTCGCCGCCTCCCTCACCGACCTGGTGCTCAACGGGGAGCGCGAGGAGCGCGCTCGCCGCCGGGAGGCGCCGGCGGTGGCGTACGTCAATGTCGCGAGCCTCGGCAGTGTCGAGGAGGCCGCCCACCCCGCCCTCGAGGTCCTGTCCATCGGCGTGCTGGAGGGCCCGCCTGTCAGTCTCGCCCCTGTGGCCAGCCTCCCCCGTCTGCGGACCCTGAGCGCCTATCCCCGTACCCTCGCCGACCCGCTGGAGATCGCCCGGCTGTCCGGCCTGGAGTACCTGGAGCTCGGCCCGGAGGAGTGGCGGGTGCTGCTGGACGCCGACGCGGTTCCCCGGAGCCTGCTCGCGGCCGGCATCGAGGTCCACGGCGACCGGCACCCGCTCCCGGTCGTCGACCTCGCGAACGAACTCCTCGCCCGGTGGGACCGTCCGCCGATGACCCGGACGGTCCTGGAGGGCGAGCTGTGAGCCACCGCTAGGCGGTCGCGAGCGCGGGGGCGGCCGGGCGGCGCCGGATCACCAGGGCCATCAGCGCCGCCGCCGCGCACAGCGCGCCCGAGGCGTACCAGACCATGTCGTACGTGCCGAACACGTCCCGGGCCACTCCGCCGAGGAAGGCGATCAGGGCGGCACCGACCTGGTGGGAGGCGAGGACCCAGCCGAAGACGATCGCGCTGTCGTCGCCGTGCTGCTCGCGGCACAGGGCGACGGTGGGCGGGACGGTGGCGACCCAGTCGAGGCCGTAGAAGACGATGAAGAACAGCATCGGCGGGTGCACGCTCGGCGCCAGCAGCATCGGCAGGAACAGCAGCGAGACACCGCGCAGGGCGTAGTACACCGCGAGCAGGCGGCGGGGTTCGAAGCGGTCGGTGAACCAGCCGGAGGCCACGGTGCCGACGACGTCGAAGACGCCGATGACCGCGAGCAGCGAGGCGGCGGCCGTGACCGGCATGCCGTGGTCGTGGGCGGCGGGCACGAAGTGGGTCTGGACGAGGCCGTTGGTGGAGGCCCCGCAGATCGCGAAGGTGCCGGCGAGCAGCCAGAAGGGGCCGGTGCGGGCGGCCTTGAACAGGACGGTCACCGCTCGGCGGGCGGCGCCCTGGACCGGTGCCGGCTTCGGCACGAACTCGGTCGCGCCGTACGGCCGTAGCCCCACGTCGGCCGGGTGGTCGCGCAGCAGCAGCCAGACGAAGGGGACGACCGCGAGCGCGGCGAGCGCGACCGTGATCGCGGCCGGCCGCCAGTCGTGCTCCTCGACCATCCAGGACAGCACCGGCAGGAAGATCAGCTGGCCGGAGGCGGAGGCGGCGGTCAGGATGCCGGTGACCAGGCCGCGCCGCTCGGTGAACCAGCGGTTGGTGACGGTCGCGGCGAAGGCGAGGGCCATCGAGCCGCTGCCCAGGCCGACGAGCAGGCCCCAGTAGAGCATCAGCTGCCAGGCGGCCGTCATCCACACGGTCAGGCCGGAACCGACCGCGATCACGGTCAGCGCGACGGCGACCACCCGCCGGATGCCGAAGCGGTCCATCAGCGCCGCCGCGAAGGGCGCGGTCAGGCCGTACAGCGCGAGGTTGACGGAGACGGCCGCGCCGATGGTGCCGCGTGACCAGCCGAAGTCCTGGTGCAGGGGGTCGATGAGGAGGCCGGGCAGGGAACGGAAGGCGGCGGCGCCGATGATCGTCACGAAGGTGACGGCGGCGACGAACCAGGCGCGGTGGACGCGGAATCCCCCGGGGGGCCGGGTTTCCTCGACGGCGGCTGCGGCTTCGGTTGTCTGGGTCACGACATACAGCCTGCGGCCTGCGGCTCGCCGGATCCATTGGCCCGAAGGACAGCATTCGTTAGGATCGGGCCATGAGCCGGACTGGTCGTGCCCCGGGGTTCCGCCCGCACCGCGTCGTCGTCCTCGCCATGGACGGCGTCCTCCCCTTCGAGCTGGGTATCCCGCACCGGATCTTCGGTCGCCCCCGGGACGCCGAGGGGCGGCTGCTGTACGAGGTCGTCACCTGCTCGATCCGCCCGCCGGGCCCGGTGCAGACCGACGCCGACTTCGCCATCCAGGTCGAGCACGGCCCGGAGACACTGGCCACCGCCGACACCGTGATCGTCCCGGCGTCGTACGAACTGGGCCCGGTCTTCGAACAGGGCGTCCTGACCGACGAACTGGCCGCCGCCCTCGCCCACATCCGCCCCGGCACCCGGCTCGCCTCCATCTGCACCGGCGTCTACGTCCTCGCCGCCGCCGGCCTCCTCGACGGCCGCCCCGCCACCACGCACTGGGCCGACTCGGACCGGCTCCAGGAGCTCTTCCCGCAGATCAGGGTCGATCCCGAGGTCCTGTTCATCGACGACGGCGACGTGCTGACGTCAGCGGGGGTCGCGGCCGGTGTCGACCTGTGCCTGCACATGGTCCGCCGCGACCACGGCACCGCGGTCGCCAATGACGTGGCCCGCCGCACGGTGGTGCCGCCGCACCGCGACGGCGGCCAGGCGCAGTACATCCACCGCCCCGTGCCCGACCCCCAGCAGTCGACCACGACGTCGGCCCGCACCTGGGCGCTGGGCCGGCTGCACGAGCCGATCCAGCTGCGGGACATGGCCGCGCAGGAGGCCATGTCGGTACGCACCTTCACGCGCCGCTTCCGCGAGGAGGTCGGCGTCAGCCCCGGCCAGTGGCTCACCCAGCAGCGCGTGGAGCGCGCCCGCCACCTCCTGGAGTCCACCGACCTCTCCGTCGATCAGGTGGCCCACGACGCGGGCTTCGGCACGGCCCAGTCCATGCGCCAGCACCTACAAACA
This sequence comes from Streptomyces sp. LS-MS-L19, assembly GCF_058382285.1. Lineage (NCBI taxonomy): Bacteria > Bacillati > Actinomycetota > Actinomycetes > Kitasatosporales > Streptomycetaceae > Streptomyces > Streptomyces sp. LS-MS-L19. Next base: position 4,505,407 of record NZ_JBYCLL010000001.1, read on the forward strand.
GCCCTCGGCGTCACCCCGACGGCCTACCGCCGCACCTTCCGGTCCGGGACCGGGGGTTCCGACCACCCCGCCCCTTCCTCCCGGCGCCACTCCACCGTGGCCGCGCTGAGCCCGCCCCCGCACACCTAGAAGGTCAGCACCCCCCGCGCCACCCGTCCCGCCTCCGCGTCCCCGACCGCCTTCTCGAAGTCCTCGATCGGGTAGGTCTCCGTGACCAGTTCGTCGAGGAGCAGGCGGCCCTGACGGTAGAGGTCGGCGTACAGGGGGATGTCGTGCTGCGGTCGTGAGGAGCCGTACCGGCAGCCGAGGACGGCCTTGTCGAGGAACATCGACGAGACGACGAAGGACGCCTCCGCGCCCGCCGTCGGCACCCCCAGCAGCACCGCCTGGCCGTGCCGGTCCAGCAAGTCGACGGCGGCGCGCACGAGTTCGACCCGCCCCACGCACTCGAAGGCGTGGTCCACGCCGTACGGCAGCAGCTCCCGCACGCCTTCCACCGACGTCAGGAAGTCGCTCGCCCCGAACTGCCGGGCCATCGCCTCCTTGGCCGGGTTGGCGTCCACGGCCACGATCCGCGACGCCCCGGCGATCCGCGCGCCCTGGATGACGTTGAGCCCGATCCCCCCGGTCCCGATCACCAGCACGCTGTCCCCGAGGTCCACCCGGGCCCGGTTGAGCACGGCTCCCACCCCGGTCAGCACCCCGCACCCGATGAGCGCGGCGGACGTCAGGGGGATGTCCTTCGGGATCCGGACCGCCTGGACGGCCTTCACCACCGTCCGTTCCGCGAAGGCGGAGTTGCAGGCGAACTGGAACACCGCCTCCCCGCCCCGCGCGAAGCGCTTCCGCGGCCGCCCGATGGAGCTGCGGCACATGGTCGGCCTCCCCCGGTCGCAGTCGGCGCAGGCCCCGCAGTTGGCCAGCGTGGACAGCGCCACATGGTCGCCGGGCCCGACATGCGTGACCCCCTCCCCCACGGCCTCCACCACACCCGCGCCCTCGTGCCCGAGCACCACCGGCACCGGGAACGGAATCGTCCCGTCCACCACGGACAGATCGCTGTGGCACAGCCCGGCCGCCGAGATCGCGACCAGCACCTCCCCGGGCCCCGGGTCCCGTACCTCCAGATCGTCGACGACCTGGAGCTGCCTCCCGTCGAACAGCACGCCGCGCATCAGACGACCCCCTTGGGTTCCCTGGGCAGGCCGAGCACCCGCTCGGCGATGATGGTGCGCTGGACCTGGTCGGAGCCGCCGTAGACGGTGTCGGCCCGCGAGAACAGGAACAGGTGCTGCGACTCGTCGATCTCGTACGGCGACGCGGGGGACCAGTCCCGGGGCCCGACCGCGGCCTCCGCCCCGCGCACGAGCATCGCCAGCTCCCCGAGCCGCTGATGCCACCCCGCCCACAGCAGCTTGGCCACATTGGGCGCCCCGGTGTCCCCCGAACCGCCCAGTGTCCGCAGCGCGTTCCACCGCATGACCCGCAACTCGGCCCACTGCCGTACCAGCTGCGCCCGTACGACGGGATCGGCGACCGCCCCGGTCCGTACGGCGGCCCGCACGACCCGGGTCAACTCCTGGGCGAAGCCGACCTGTTGGGCCAGCGTGGACACCCCGCGCTCGAAGCCCAGCAGGCTCATGGCCACCCGCCAGCCGTTCCCCTCGCCCCCGACGACATGCTCCACGCGCGCGTGCGCCCCGTCGAAGAAGACCTCGTTGAACTCACTGGTCCCGGTCATCTGCCGGATCGGCCGTACCTCGATGCGTCCCGGCTGGTCCATGGGCACGAGGAGGAACGACAGCCCGTGATGCCGCCTCGACTCCGGATCGGTCCGCGCGAGCACGAAACACCAGTCCGCCTCGTGCGCGAGGGAGGTCCAGATCTTCTGCCCGCTGATCCGGTACACCCCGTCCGACCCGAGCGACGCCCTGGTCCGCACCCCGGCGAGATCGGACCCGGCCCCGGGCTCGCTGTACCCCTGACACCACAACTCGTCCCCGGCGGCGACGGGAGGCAGAAACCGAGCCTTCTGCTCGCCGGTACCGTGCGCGAGCAGGGTAGGCGCGAGCAGCTTCTCCCCGATATGCCCGGACCGCGCCGGCGCCCCCGACCGCGCGTACTCCTCGGCCCAGACGACCTGCTGGGTCAGGGTGGCAGTCCGATTCCCGTAACCGGACTCCGACCAACCCAGCCCGATCCAGCCGGACTTACCGAGGGTCCTTTCCCAGGTACGACGGTCTTGTGCACCGTCGGCGTGGACCGAGAGCCATTTCCTCGCTTCGGCACGGAACGCCTCATCCTCGCCGGTGAACCCGAAATCCACGGGGCTCTCCTCTCAATTCGGGACGCGGTATTCCACCTGGGGGCGCGGAGAACTGCGCGACCAGCCACAACGAACCCGCACCCGCCGAACCACACGCACCCCACCCCATTAGGCGCCCGGCCCCGAAAGCAACGGCATCGGATCCACCCCCACCGAACCCGGCAAGAACTCCGCGATCGACTCCGGCGTCCACCCGCCGGAGGCATACGCGGCCCGCAACTCCCGAGGCTGCGCCCACACCGCGATCTTCGCCCCCGCCACCGTGTACACCTGCCCGGTGATCTCCCGAGCCCGCGCGGACAGCAGATAGACCACCATCGCGGCCACATCCTCCGGCTCCCCGATCTCCGCCAGATCGAAGGGAACGTTCGCCGACATCCGCGTCCGAGCGACCGGCGCCACCGCGTTCGCGGTCACCCCGTACTTGTGCATCGCGAGCGCCGCGCTGCGCACGAGCGAGATGATCCCCCCTTTCGCGGCACTGTAGTTGGCCTGCGAGAAGGACCCCTGGTGGTTCCCGCTGGTGAATCCGATGAGCGTCCCCGCCCGCTGCTGCCGCATCACCGCGGCGGCCGCCCGGAACACCGTGAACGTCCCCTTCAGATGGGTCGCGACCACCGGGTCCCACTCCTCCTCGGACATGTTGAACAACATCCGCTCACGCAGGATCCCGGCGACGCACACCACCCCGTCGAGCCGCCCGTAGGTCGACAGCGCGGTGTCCACGACCCGCTGTCCGCCCGCCATCGTCGAGATGTCGTCGGCCACGGCGACGGCCTCACCCCCGGCCGCCTCGATCTCCTTCACCACCGCGGAGGCGACCTCGCTCGCGGGGGACGCCCCGTCCACGGAGACGCCGTAGTCGTTGACGACGACCCGCGCGCCCTCGGCCGCCGCGGCCAGGGCCACCGCCCGCCCGATCCCCCGCCCCGCGCCGGTCACGGCGACGACCTTGTCTGCCAAGAAGTTCCCCACGCCCGGCCCCTTCCCGCGGTTTCTGACGGACCGTTAGATTTTATGACCCGTCAGATGTGCGGACACAAGCCCCAGGGAGGGCCCGATGTCACTTCCGGCCGCGTTCCACGACATCGCCAAGCGCGTGAACAACTGGGGGCGTTGGGGCGCCGACGACGAGATCGGCACTCTGAACCTGATCACCGACGAGGTCGTCCGCGAGGCGGCGGCGACCGTCCGCACCGGCCACCGTGTCCCCCTGGCGCTCCCCCTGAAGCAGGACGGTGTGCAGACCGGGATGATGCCGGGCCGGGTCAACCCCCTGCACGCGATGGTGCAGATCAACCAGGAGCTCTTCGGCCCGGGGACGGTCGCGTGCAGCGACGACGCGGTGACCATGGGCCTCCAGGCGGCCACCCACTGGGACGCCCTCACCCACGTCTCGCACTCGGGAATGCTCTACAACGGCCGCCCCGCCGGCACCATCACCCCGCACGGCGGCGCCGAGTTCAGCGGTATCGACAAGGCGCGGTACGTCGTCTCGCGCGGGGTGCTGCTCGACGTGGCCCGCGCGCGGGGCGTGGAGCGGCTCGACGGGGGGCACGCGGTGACGCCGGAGGACCTGGAGGCCGCCGAGGAACTCGCGGGCACGCGCGTGCGTGCCGGTGACGTCGTGCTCGTACGGACCGGGCAGGTCCAGGTGTATCTGGCGGGGGACAAGGAGGCGTACGCCTATCCGTCGCCCGGTCTCTCGGTCCGCACTCCGGAGTGGTTCCACGCGCGCGATGTCGCGGCGGTCGCCAACGACACCCTGACCTTCGAGATCTTCCCGCCCGAGATCGAGGACCTGTGGCTGCCGGTGCACGCGCTGGACCTGGTGGAGATGGGGATGCTCCAGGGGCAGAACTGGAACCTGGAGGAATTGTCCACAGCCTGTGGAGAAGCGGGCCGCTACACGTTCCTGCTGTCGGCGATGCCCGAGCCGTTCGTCGGCGGCACCGGAACACCCGTGGCCCCGGTGGCCGTGCTGTGAGAGGTCGGTCGGCGGCGCGCGCAGGCCCGCCCCGAGCTCGACATCGCGCGCCGCCGTCATCGACTCCCCTGCGCCCTGGGGGAGTCGACACCGCATCACGATCCACTCTCGTCGAGGACCTCCGTCACCGAAGCCCTCGGCGTCCCCTCGCGGCGAATCGCTGACTCCAGCGTGATCAGTCGAACACAAGGCGTCAACACCCGTGAGGTGATTCATCACTTACGTCCTGTTTGCCGCCGCCGCGCACCGATGCACCTCCCGGCGCACCGGCACATCACGAAGGCGGACGGGACCGGTTTCTGCACCCATGCGCCGGGCAGTCACCGCGCCGACCGGGTGCCGCGAGCCACCGCGCCGACCGGGTGCCGCGGACCACCGCGCCGACCGGGTGCCGCGAGCCACCACGCCGACCGGATCCCGGGGCATCACGCCACGCGCCGGTCACACCGCCTCGAACGCCAGCCCCTCATAGGCCGAGGCCGCCTCGATGTCGTAGACCTGCGTGTCCTTCTGCGGCCGCTCGCAGCGGTCGAGTTCGCACCAGATGCTCTTGCCGGCGCCCTCCCGGCTCCAGCCCCAGCGGTCGGCGAGGCCGTCGACCAGGGCGAGGCCGCGGCCGCCGGTCGCGTCGCCGTCCACACACCGCGGCACCGGAGCGCGGCCGCTGCGGTCGGCCACCTCCAGGCGGACGGGGGCCGACTCCGCCTCGGCGCCCGGCAGGGACAGCCGCAGCACGGCGGGCCGGCCGGTGTGCACCACGGCGTTGGTGACCAGTTCGGACACGAGCAGGATCAGGGTCTCGGCGAGCGGCTCGTCGACCCCTATCCCGGATCCGGCGAGCCGTGAGCGGGCCCACCGCCGGGCTCGCCCCACCTCTGCGGGGTCGGGCCGGATCTCCAGCTGCACTTGAAGCACCTGCACCGCTCACACCATCCGAACCGGCGGGCCCATGGCCTCGCGCCTCACGAGGGCCACGATCGTAGCCATTTTTTGCATGGCCAGAACAATGGCCAAAGCCGGGGTCACAGAACGTGAGTCCCTTACGAGACAGCATGGTTGACGTACAGTCACGCCAACAAGCGCTTCGGGCATATTCCAGCGCGAAGGAGTACCCGTGCGGGATACTGTGCGACGCTCGTGGCAGGGAGTCGAACAGGTGGTGGCCACAGGCCCTCCCACCCTGCGAGCAGCGGCGCGCACCGCCGGGTCCGGCGCGGCCCCATCGGCAACACCGGCATGGCTCAGGCTCCGAACCACTCGCATCTCACACAAGGTACCGGAGCAGGACGCCGACTCCAGGACGTGACGAGTCACACATAGGACACAACCCGATATCAACGCTCCGTGATTCCGGTATGCCACAATCCGCGACATCCGCACCGGGCGCCCCGGAGTCGGGGCAGGCCGCGGGCCGCCTCAGGCCAACAGATCGACGGCGAGCGACTCCTCACTCTCCGCACCACCACCGCCCCGCCGGGCGCGCACCCAGGCCCGCTTCAGCAGCAGCTGCACCTCGCACTCCCAGGTGAACCCCATCCCGCCGTGCACCTGGAGACAGTCCCTGGCACCCCGCTCGGCCGCCTCGTCGGCCAGCAGCCGGGCCGCGGCGATGTCCACCGGGTCGGCGGTCACGGCGGCCGCGTACACCGCGGCCCGCGCGGTCTCGGCCCGCACCAGCATGCCCGCACACAGATGCTTGACCGCCTGGAACGCCCCGATCGGCTGCCCGAACTGCTCCCGCGTCCGCGCGTGTTGCACGGCCAGCTCACACGCGCGCGTGGCCGTGCCCAGCTGCTCGGCGGCGGTGAGCAGGACGGCGACGGGATCGACGGCACGCGCGCGTGCGCAGGGCGCCCGGTGCAGCGGGGTGAGCGGGTCCACCGATGTCAGGGCTACGGCCCCGGCGGCCTCCCCCCGGACGACATCGGCCTCCTCCAGCCACTCCACGAACCCCCCGGGATCGACGTCGGCCACGACGACCTCCCCCTCGGCGGCCCCGTCCACGACACCGGCCGCGAGGTGGGTCGCGACGAGGGGCCCCGGCAACAACACCCGCCCGGCCTCCTCGAACACCAACACGGCCTCCGGCAACCCGAGTCCGACCCCACCGTCCGCCTCCGGCACCCGCAGCGAGAAGAACCCGGCGGCCCCGAGCTCCCGCCACAGCCCACGGTCGAGCCCGGAAGCATCCACAGCATCCCGCAGCGCCGCACCATCGAACCGACGGGCAAGCAACCCCCGCACGCCGTCCCGCAACGCCACCTGATCGTCAGTCAGTTGAAACCGCACACCCAGGCTCCTTTTCCACGCTGATCGCGGTGACCTCCCTGGGGGCGCGGGGCTGTGTCGATCTGCGGCTCCGCCGCGTGGGCGCGACCAGCCACAACGCACCCGCACCCGGCCCTCAACCGCTACCGCCCCTTCGGCAGCCCGAGAACCCGCTCGGCCACGATGTTCCGCTGAATCTGCGAAGTCCCCGCAGCGATCGTGTACGACAGCGAGGACAACCGATCCAGCACCCAGGGCCGCTCCAGATCAAGGGAGTCCGCACCCAGGACATCCGCCGCCGCGTCGTACAACTCCTGCCGCGCATGCGAGTACCGGAGCTTGAAGACGGAACCCCCCACCCCCGGCACCCCACCACTCGCCTCCGCCTCACTCACGTTCCACTGCGTGAGCCGCCACAACGCCCGGAACTCCGCGTTGAGCCGCCCCAGCCTCCGCCGCACCGAAGGGTCGTCCCAACACCCGTTGTCCCGGGCCGCCGCGGCAACCGAACGCAGCACCCGCCGGCACGCGACCACCTCCCCCACAAAAGCCGTCCCCCGCTCGAACGACAGCGTCACCATCGTCACGCGCCACCCGTCGTTCTCCGCGCCCACCCGGTTCGCCACCGGCACCCGCACCTCGTCGAGGAACACCTCGGCGAACTCGGTGGACCCGGCCAGCGTCCGCAGCGGCCGCACCTCGACGCCCGCCGCGGACATGGGAAGAGCCAGCCACGTGATCCCGCGATGCTTGGGCGCGGCCGCATCCGTGCGCACCAACAGCTCGCACCAGTCCGCCACTTCGGCGTGCGAGGTCCAGATCTTGGACCCGGTCACCACATAGTCGTCGCCGTCCCTGCGCGCCCGCGTACGCAGGGCGGCGAGGTCGCTGCCGGCGTCCGGTTCGCTGAACCCCTGGCACCAGACCTCGTCGCCGCGCAGGATCGGCGGCAGCCAGCGTTCCCGCTGCTCGGCGGTGCCTTCGGCGGCGATGGTCGGCCCGGCGTGCAGCAGCCCGACGAACCCGGCGCCCACGTAGGGCGCGCCCGCGTTCTCGGTCTCCTCCAGGAAGATCAGCCGGGTGGTGGGAGAGGCGTCCCAGTGCACGTGCGCGTACCCCGCGTCGTAGAGCATGCGCTGCCAGCCGAGGTCGTACGTCCTGCGGCCGGGCCAGTCCCGTGGGGACGGCTTCGGCGGGAGCGTGGGGAGCGCCTTGGCGAGCCACTCCCGCAGCCGCGCCCGGAACTCCTCCTCCTCCGGCGTGTACGCGAGGTCCATGACAGCCGCCCTATCTGATGAACCGTCAGTTCCTGGAAGGCTAAGTCCCGTACCCCTGGACCGACAAGGCGTCCCGCCCTACGCTCTGCGCACGATCTGACTGCCCGTCAGTTCCTTGGAGGGGGCCGCCGTGACCGACACCGCCCACGCGCTCAGCGCGTCCCGCACGCTGTGGGAGCTGGTCGCCCGCCGCGCCGACCTGACCCCCGACCGCCCGGTCCTCCTCCAGGACGACCGCGCGCTCACCTTCGGCGCACTGCGCACCCGGGCCGAGCGGGTGGCGGCCGGCCTGTACGACATGGGCGTACGCCCCGGCACGGTGGTCGCCTGGCAGCTGCCCACCCGGATCGAGACGGCCCTGCTCTCCTTCGCCCTCGCCCGCCTGGGCGCCGTGCAGTCGCCGGTCATCCCCTTCTACCGGGACCGCGAAGTCGGTTTCGCCCTCCGGGAGTCGAAGGCGGAGTTCTTCGCCGTACCGGGCGTCTGGCGCGGCTTCGACCACGCCGAGATGGCACGCCGGCTCGGCGCCAAGGGCATCTTCGAGGCGTACGACGACCTCCCGGACGGCGATCCGGCCGTCCTGCCCGCGCCCCCCGCCGACGGCACCTCGGTCCGCTGGATCTACTGGACCTCGGGGACCACCTCCGACCCCAAGGGCGTGCTGCACACGGACCGTTCGCTGATCGCGGGCGGCTCCTGCCTCGCGCACGCGCTGCGCCTGACCGCGGACGACGTGGGCTCGATGGCCTTCCCGTACGCGCACATCGCGGGCCCGGACTACACCGTGATGCTGCTGCTGTACGGCTTCCCGGCGGTGATGTTCGAGCAGTTCGCGCTGCCGGACGCGCTGGAGGGGTACCGCAGGCACGGGGTGACGGTGGCGGGCGGTTCGACGGCGTTCTACTCGATGTTCCTCACCGAGCAGCGCAAGCGGCCGGAGGAGCGGATCATCCCCACACTGCGCCTGCTCGCCGGGGGCGGGGCGCCCAAGCCGCCCGAGGTCTACCACGCGGTCGTACGGGAGTTGGGGGTGCAGCTCACCCACGGGTACGGCATGACCGAGGTGCCGATGATCACCATGGGGGCGCCCGACGACACGGTGGAGAACCTGGCGACGACCGAGGGGCGGCCGCCGGAGGGGATGTCCGTACGGATCGTGGACGGGGAGGTGCGGCTGAAGGGGGAGGCGGTGTGCCAGGGGTATCTGGATCCGGCGCAGACCGCGGAGGCCTTCGACGAGGAGGGCTATCTGCGCACCGGGGACCTGGGGTTCGTGACGGACAGCGGCCATCTCGTGCTCACCGGACGGCTCAAGGACGTGATCATCCGCAAGGGCGAGAACATCTCGGCCAAGGAGATCGAGGACCTGCTGGCCGCGCATCCGGCCGTCGGGGACGTGGCGGTGATCGGACTGCCGGACGCCGAGCGCGGGGAGCGCGTGTGTGCCGTGGTGGAACAGCCCGCGGGCGCCGAGGAGTTGACCCTGGACGCCGCAGCCGACCATCTGCGTGCGGAAGGGCTGTCGACGCACAAGCTGCCGGAGCAGCTGGAGGTGGTGGACGCCCTGCCGCGCAACGAGACCCTGCGCAAGGTCCTCAAGTACAAGCTCAGGGAGCGCTTCGGGGGCCGGTGAGGTAGCGCCCGTCCGGCGGACCACGCCGGCGCTCGCGGGGCCGGCCGCACCGGTCCCCCGCGTCCTCGTCGGTCGGCGACGCGCGGCGCCCAGGCGCCCGGCAAGGAGGCCCCCCAGCTGGGACACCGCCCGTCCCGGCAAGTGCCCTCCGCAACGACACCGCCCGTCCCGGCAAGTGCCGCCTTGCGGCCGCCCGGCGTACCAGATCCCGCTCAGGCCCGTCAGGGTCGTCCCCGCGGTCGGCCCGATCCGCCGGACAGGCGCTGGCGGGCGCTACTCGGGGACCGTGAAGTAGCGCGCGAAGGCGGGCACGATCTCGGCCTCGCCGACCTTGCCGTCGCCGTCGCCGTCCAGACCGGCGGCGACCGTGTGCGCGAGCTCCTCGGCGACGCCCAGGATCCTGAGCACGCGCGCGGTGTCCTCGACTGTGGCGCGGCCGTCGCCGTCCTGGTCGGCCACGTCGATCGCCGCGTGCAGGAAGGGGCGGGCGATCTCGGCGAACCGGTCCGGGTTGTCGCGCAGCCGCTTGACCGCGCCGTTCACGAACTCGTCCCGGGTGATCCGCTGGTCGCCGTCCCGGTCCGCGATCCCGGCCATGCCCTGCCAGAACGCCTCCGCGCCGGCGTACAGCGCCTGCCCCTTGTCGGAGCGTGCCGTGGTGCCGAACTCCGTGAGCAGCGCCTTGGCCGCCACGTTGAAGTCCTCGCGGTCGATGTAGCCGTTGCCGTCCTGGTCGAAGGTGACGAACCGGCCGGCGATCCGGCGCTCGTACTCGCTGCTGACCATGTCTCTTCGGACCGCCTCACATCACATCGGGTGCGTCTCGCACGGAGCGTACGACGCGCGCGGCACGCCGGGGGCCGGAAGGCGACGCTTGTACCAGGACCGGGGGAATTTCGGGACAACGGTGTGGCAGAGGCGGGGCCTATGCGGACAGTGGTCCCGCCTCCTCGTCGGTCGCCGAGTCCAGGTCCGGATGGACCTCGAACAGCCGGCGGACCCCCAGCGCCCCGAGGACGCGGTTGACGTGGGACCCGTCGGCGGCGCCCTGGGCCGGCAGTATCAGGCGCAGTTCGCCCTGGCAGGAGCGGATCAGCCGACGGGAGGCGATGAGCACGCCGACACCGCTGGAGTCGCAGAAATACACCTCGGACAGATCGAGGACGAGACGGTGACGGCCCTCGGCCACCACGTCGTGGACGTGCTGGCGGAGCACCGGTGAGGTCACCAGGTCCAGCTCGCCCGACACCCGGAGCACGGCCCAGTCGGCCTGCTCGTCGCCGGTCACCTTGAACGCCACCACCATGCCCTTCATTCGCCGGTAAGCAACCGGAAGCCTTCCCTACGCTTCCTTGGAGCGCGGCTGCCCAGCGGCCGTTCCCTGAAACACAGACCGAGAAACGGAAATCGTTCGAAAGAGGCTTGTTTTAGTCGGCTTCGATCCTGTTCGATCGGGTCTGATCAGAGAGCGAAGGGGTAGGCAAGGTCCACTACCACTCACGGCCCCTCGGGGGGCGCGCATTGGAACAAAGGGGCGTGCGCCGTCGGGGGTGCCGACTACATTCGAGGAGACGGTGGGCTCAGGCTTGACTCGGACACTTCCAGGGCGAGGGGGCCGTATGGCGAAGAAGGACGCACCGCCCCGCTGGGACCGCAAGATGCAGCAGCGGCTCGCACGCGGTGAGGCGGCCGCCCTCGGCGAGCTCTACGACCGTTTCGCTTCACTTGTGCACGGTCTCGCCCACCGCGTGCTCGAAGACGAGCGCGCCGCCGACGGCATCACCCGGGACGTCTTCGCCCACGTCTGGGAGCACCCCGAGACCTACGACCCCAAACAGGGCCCGCTGCGCTCCTGGGTCGCCGGACTGACCCACCGCCTGGCCGTGCAGCGGCTGCGCGCCACCGAGACCGCCGCGCTCACCCGGGGCGGTGAGGGCGCGGTCGCCGACACCGAGGAGCTGGAGCGCAAGGTGCACCGCGCCTCCGTCGCCGCCCGCGCCGACTACATCGTCCAGGCCATGCCCACCCCGCTGCGGGCCGCCCTGGAGCTGGCCTACTTCCAGCGCCGCGACTACCGCCAGGCCGCCGCCGACCTCAGCATCACCGAGGACGAGGCCCGCCGCCGCCTCCGCCTGGGCCTCCAACTCCTGTCGACCGCCCACGACTCCGGAGCGCCGGGGGCGCCGCCGGGATACGGAGGCGCGGCGTGAGCGACCGTTTCGAGGCGTACGACGAGCACGGCGAGGGACCCGAGGACGGCTCCGGCGACGCGGCCGAGGAGCGCAGCACGTCCCGGGGCCGCCCGGAAGAGCCCGAGAAGCACGAGGACCACGAGCTCAGCGGAGCCACCGGAGACGGCTCCGGCGACGGCACGGACGGCGGCGACGGCTCCTCCGACCGGCCCGACCAGCCGCCCCGCATACCGCTGCCCCGCGCCTCCGTCGAGGACACCGGTCGTCCGCTGCCCGAGCTGGACGAACTGCCCCGGCCCGCACCCCTCGTGCTGGAGCACCAGGTGCTGAAGTCACTGCTCGGGGCCTGGGCACTGGCCGCGTGTTCGGCGGAGGAGACGGCCGCCGTGGAGGACCACCTCGGCGACTGCGGCACCTGCGCCGAGGAGGCACTGCGGCTGCGCGGGGCCGTCGGGCTGCTCCAGCGCCCGGAGAGCCTCGACCTGGACCCCGGTCTGCGCACCCGCGTCCTCGACGGCTGCCTCGACCGGCGCCCGCCGCGCATCCCGATCCCGAAGTGGGCCACGCCGTACGACGCCGAGACCGCCCGTCTCGACGCCCTGCTCCAGGACTTCGGCGACGCCGAGTGGCACGCCCCGGTGCGGCTGCGCTGGTTCGACGCCGACGAGGCCACGAGCCGCCGTACGACGGTCGCCGGGGTCATAGCCCACCTGCTGTCGGTCGACGGCCTCGTCGCGGTCGCACTGGGCCTGGACGACCCCATGGGCGAGGTCCCCGCGGACACGCCCACCCCGGCCGGCCGCACCGAGGCGTACTGGCGCGCGTCGCACTTCCCGCCGACCCGCTCCGTGCGCACCCCCTGGCGCGAGCAGAGCCACGACCTCGTGCGCACGGTGTCCTTCACCGGCGGCACCTCCGGCGGACTCACCGTGCCCTACGGCGACTTCGACCTCCCCCTCCACGACGCGATGCTGGACCGCGCCTTCGAGTGCTGGGTGCACGCGGAGGACATCGCGGAGGCGGTCGACTACCCGTACGAACCCCCGTCCCCCCGCCACCTCAACAAGATGATCGACCTGGGGGTGCGGATGCTGCCGGCGGTCCTGGCGGAACGGCGCCGGAAGGGCCTGGCGTCACCTGGCCCAGGGCGGCACCTGGTCCCGGCGGGGGATCCCGGCCGCACCCTGCGGCTGGAGATCGAGGGCCATGGCGGCGGAGAGTGGCTGATCCCGCTCGACTCCCCCGCGGCGGTGGGTTCGGCGGAGCACGAGGTGGCCCATGTCGCCCTGGACGGCGTGGAGTTCTGCCAGCTGGCGGCGGGACATGTGCCTCCGGCGGAGGCGGCGGCGGGGCAACGGGGTGACCGTGAGGCGATCAGGGACGTCCTGTTCGCGGCGGCGAGCCTGAGCCGGATGTAGGGGCCGGTTGCGGTTTCGTCGGCGGCTGCGGGTGAGTGGGGGCTGGTCGCGCAGTTCCCCGCGCCCCTTGAGTACGTGCAGTGGACGTGCCTTCAGGGGCGCGGGGAACTGCGCGAGCAACCACGAACCACCCGCAGCCGCCCCACGACAGCCGGCCCCGAGCTCTTAGGCGAACACGACCGTCCGCCGCCCGTTCAGCAGAATCCGCCGCTCCGCATGCCACTTCACGGCCCGCGCCAGCGCCTGGCACTCCACGTCCCGCCCGATCGCCACCAGCTGGTCCGGCGTGACGTCGTGGCCCACCCGCTCGACCTCCTGCTCGATGATCGGCCCCTCGTCGAGGTCGGCGGTCACATAGTGCGCCGTCGCCCCGATCAGCTTCACACCCCGCGCATGAGCCTGGTGATACGGCTTCGCACCCTTGAAGCTCGGCAGGAACGAGTGGTGGATGTTGATGATCCGGCCGCTCAGCTGCTTGCACAGGTCGTCCGACAGGACCTGCATGTACCGGGCGAGCACGACCAGCTCGACGTCCTGCTCCCGCACCAGCTCGAGCAGTCGAGCCTCCGCCTCGGCCTTGTTCTCCCGCGTCACCGGAATGTGGTGGAAGGGAATGTCGTACGACCCCACGAGCTCCGCGAAGTCGGTGTGGTTGGAGACCACGGCGGCGATCTCGACCGGCAGGGCTCCGATGCGCGCGCGGAACAGCAGGTCGTTCAGGCAGTGCCCGAACTTGCTGACCATGAGCACGACCCGCATCTTGTCCTCGGCCCGGTTGATCTGCCAGTCCATGTGGAAGGAGTCACCGATCGCCGCGAAGGACGCGCGCAGCTTGTCCACGGTCACCGGCGCCTCCGCCGAGAAGTGGACGCGCATGAAGAACAGTCCCGTGTCGTGGTCGCCGAACTGCTGGCTGTCCTCGATGTTGCAGCCGGTCATGAAGAGGTAGCTCGACACGGCGTGCACGATGCCCTGCTTGTCGGGGCAGGACAGGGTCAGGACGTACTGCTCGGCCGGGGCCTCGGCTCGGGTGGACTGCGCGTTCATGCTGGACAGGGTCGCATATCCGCCGTTCCGGCAGACACCGCGTCCGTCACGCGGACCGGGTCATGATCTGGAGCACCTGGAGCGTGCGCGGCGGTGCGTCCGGGTCCTCCCCGTCGGCCATCGCCATCCGCACGTGCGCGTCCCGCGCCGCCCGCACCGCGTCCGGCCAGCCCGGGTTCTCCATGTACACGGAGACGGGGGCGTCCGGACCGACCTGGTGCATGATCCGCAGGACGCGCAGGACGGCGGTGTCGACGAGGGCCGCCTCCTGGGAGTCCCGGAAGATCGTGCCGACGTACTTCTCGGCGGACCAGTTGTCGAGCCAGGTGTCCTCGACGAGGCGGTACACGGCGTCGGTGACGTCCCCGTACCCCTCGACGCCGGTCAGCCAGACGTTCTGCTGGAACGCGGGGTCGGAGAGCATGTGCAGCGCGGAGCGCACATTGCTGCGCCAGCGCCACCACGGCATGTCGTTCAGTGGCATGCCGCCCATGGTGGAGGAGCGACGGCCGCGACGGGAAGAGTTCTCCGAACCTTGCACGGTCACCGATCGTACGTTCTCGCCCGAACCTGCCCCACAGGCCCCCGCTGTTCACCTTTACGTCACCGTTCGTTGACCGAGGGTCACTCCCGAGTTGGGAGTGTGACGGAAGCGTGTGGGTCCATGACCGGTAGGCGACGCATCCGCAGCACCTTCCTCCCCCGGCACCACCGGCCCGTCAGACCCATCGCCCTCGCGGCGGGGGCGGTGGCGGTGTGTGCCGCACTCGCCACCGGCTGCGGGGTCGTCCCCGGTACCACGGGGGGTTCCGGGGACGACCCGATCAAGGTCATGACCTGGGCCCCCTCGGGCACCGAGGCGACCAACAAGCCCGGCATGCCCGCCTTCGCGCAGGCCTACGCCCGCTGGGTCAACGCCTCGGGCGGCATCAACGGCCGCAAGCTCACCGTCCTGACCTGCAACGAGAACAACGACGGCGTGTCCGCGGCGAAGTGCGCCCGGCGCGCGGTCAAGGAGAACGTCGTCGCGGTCGTCGGCTCCTACAGCCAGTACGGCGACTCCTTCTTCCCGCCCCTGGAGGGCGCGGGCATCCCCTACATCGGCGGCTACGGCGTCACCAACGCCGAGTTCACCAGCCCGCTCTCCTACCCCGTCAACGGCGGCCAGCCCACCCTGCTGGCCGGTCTCGGCAAGGAGCTCGCCAGGGACTGCGGCAACGTCACCCTCGTACGGCCCGACACCATCGCGGGCGACGAGCTGCCCGTGCTGCTGGACTCCGGGCTGACCAGCGGCGGGCACCGGGCCGCGAGCGACGTGCGGGCGGCGGACGACGCCAACGAGTACTCGGCGCAGTCCACGACGGCGCTGGACGGCGCGACGTCCGGCACCGCGGTCTCGGGCGGCTCGGGGGCCCGTCCGGTGAAGGAGGGGTGTGTGGTGCCCGCGCTCGGCGACCGGACCAGCACCTTCATGGACTCCTTCCGACGGGCCCGCGCCGAGTACCCGCGGGTGCGCACGGCCGTGGCGATGGGCAGCGTCGACCAGACGGAGATCGACGCGTCCGGCGGGGCCTCGGGGCCCTACGAGGGGTCGTACATCACGGGCTGGTACCCGGTGGAGAGCGACGCCCGCTGGGACGCGATGAAGAAGGTCATCAGCAAGGAGGCCTTCGGCGACAACCGCATCGACTCGGCGGACGCGGGCGTGCAGACCACCTGGATCGCCTACACGGTGTTCAGGAAGGCCGTCGAGTCGCTCGGCGGCGGTGAGGTGACCGCCGACAGCGTGCGGGGCGCCCTCAACGACGGCCTCAAGATCCCGACCGGCGGGCTGACGCCGACCCTGGAGTGGCCCCGGGACACCTGGAGCTCCACGAACCACCTCGCCTCCGTGGGCTTCCCACGCATGGTCAACGCCAACGTGACCCTGCAGGTGGTCCGCCAGGGCCAGCTCGTCGCGGCCCGCAAGGGCTTCACCGACGTGACGCAGACCCTCCAGCACGCCGACATCGACTGAGGCGACCGAAGCGACCGACGGGCGGGGGTGCGGAAGGCGCCCCCGCCCGTCGCCTCACAGCTGGGTCGCCGAGCGCTCCGTCAGGCTGTACTTCTTCGCGATGGCGTTCCACAGCCGGGCCGCCCTGGCCTTCTCGGTGCTGGCGGTGCCACTGTCCCGGTTGCCGGCCGCGGTCTGGGGCGTGGTGCGGGCCTGGCCCTTCTTGCAGCCCTTCTTGCCGGCCGCCTGGTCGGCCCAGGCCGCGTAGTGGTTGTCGGCGGACGCGGACGCCTGCCAGGCCTTGGTGAGGGCGTCGGTCAGTTCGGCGTGGTTCGGCAACCGGTCGACCGGGACGCCCTGGAGCCGGGTCACCAGTCCGGTGCGCTGACTCGCCGCCGCCCGCAGGTCCTGGGCGGCCTGCGGAAGGTTCTTGCAGGACTTCACGTCGGCGACCGCGTTGATCACCGAGGAACGGCTGTTGCCGCTGTCGGCGAGCAGCTTGTCCAGCTCGACGGCCTGCGCCTTGGCCGGGTCCGCGGCCGGCGCGGAAGACGCGTCAGTCGCCGGGGCCGTCGCCGACACGGTCTGGTTCTTGTCGCCCCCGTCGCCGCCTCCGCCGCCGGCGAGCAGTGCGCCCGCGCCGATGCCGAGCACGACGATCCCGATGCCCACGGCGGCGATCACCGGCACCCGCGACCGCCCACGGCCACCCCGGCCGTCGTCGTAGCCGTCACCGCCCGGCGGGACGTACGGCGGCTGCTGGGCGCCGTACGACGGCTGCGGGCCCCCGTAGGCGGGAGGCGCGGCCTCGGGCTGGGCGAAGCGCGGCATCTGCTGGGTGGACGCGGCACCGGCGTCCGTGCCCTGGCCGCGGAAGAGGTTGTCGAAGTCGGAGGGCGGCTGCCGGTCACCGCCGGGGGCCTGACCGGGCACGGGCGCGATGAACTGGGTGGCCTCGGCGTCGGGACCGGTCGGCGCGGTGGGCGGGAGCGGACCGGCACCGGGGGCCTGCGCGCCGTACGCGGCCTGCGGGTGCTGCGGGGCCTGCCCCGGGAAGTGCCCCGCCTCGGGCGGGAGGGCGCCGGGGCGGACGGGCGGGAGGTACTGGGTGGCGCCCTCGTGAGCCGCGGCCTGCACCGGCGGGATGAACTGCGTGGCGCCCTCGTCGACGGGCGGCAGCGGCGCGGAGGCGGGCGTACCGGAGGCCGGGGGGAGGGGCTGGCCGACGGGCGGGAGGTAGTAGGACGTCGGCTCGTCGGTGTCGTAGCCCGGAGCGGGCTGTGCGGGCTGCTGCGGCGCGGGAGCGGCGCCGGGGGCCTCGTAGGGCGCTACCTGGCCCTGCTGCGGGGGCAGCGGCTGGGACTGCGCTGCGGGCGCCGAGGGGAGGGGCTGGCCGACCGGCGGAAGGTAGTAGGAGGTCGGCTCGTCGGTGTCGTAGCCCGGCGCGGACTGCTGCGGGGGCAGCGGCTGGGACTGCGGTATGCCGCCGGGCTGTTGCGGGGTGCCCCAGGTCTGGGCGGTCGGCTGTGACCAGTCCTGGGCGGGCGGCTGGGCCTGGCCCTGCTGCTGGTCGGGGCCCCACGGGGTGCCCCAGGCCTGACCGCCGGGCGGCTGGGCGTACGCCGGGCCGCCGGACGGCCTGCCGTACGCCGCGTCGGGCGCCGGACCGGACGGGTCCGCCTGCGCGGAGCCGCCGTACTCGTTCTGCGCGGAGCCCCCGTACCCGCCCTGTTGCGGGGCGCCGTAGCCGCCCTGCGGCGGGGTGCCGTAGCCGGGTTGCGGGGTGCCGTAGCCGCCCGTCTGTCCCGGCAGCAGGGGTTCCCCGCCGTCGGAGGGCAGCACGATGCCTTCGCGCGCTTCGCGCGCCGAGGGCTGCTCGCCCTGTCCACTCTGCGTCACCGGGACTCCTACTTATGGGGGAACTTCGGAATCGTCGGCTCACGCTACCGGGTCCTCCGAGCCCGGTGCCACGTAGCACAGGCCGTGACCTGCGCCCCTGTGACGGCGGTAACAGATCCCGGGAGATCCCGTGACAGTTCCGGGCTCGCGACCGCTGTATGTCCCCCTCGTTCACGTCCTCCCTTACGCGGCCGCCTGAAGGTCGAGCCGGGCCCCGAACTCCCTGACCACGGCCTCGTCCCGGAACGGCTCCAGGCGCTGCTGGAAGTCGTCGAGGTACTCCGCGCCCCGGTTGGAGCGGACCGTCTCCAGCAACTCCACCGCCTTGAGGCCGGTGTTGCAGGCCTGCTCGATCTCGCGCTGCTGCACCTGCGCGGTGGCGAGCAGGACGTAACCGATCGCCCTGCGGCGCGCCTTGTTCTCCGGGAGCCCGTCCAGGGACTCCTGCGCGCAGCGCGCCGCCGCGTCGGCCTGGCCGAGGTCACGGTGACAGTGCGCCAACTCGTCGGCCAGATAGGCCTCGTCGAAGTGCGCGATCCACGCCGGGTCGTCGCCGGAGGAAGGGTCCGCCGCCTCCAGCGCGCTCACGGCCCGCCCGGACGCCGCCTGGGCGGCCCGCGCATCGCCCATGAGCGCGTGCCCGCGGGCCTCCGCCGCGTGGAACATCGCCTCCGCGCGCGGTGTCACCCGGCCCCGCGCCCCTTCCTGCGCTGCCCGCGCCAACTGCGCGATCTCACGCGGGTTCCCGAGCTGCGCGGCGAGATGGCTCATGGACGCGGCGAGCACATAGCCGCCGTACCCGCGGTCGCCGGCCGCCTGCGCGAGCCGCAGCGCCTGGATGTAGTACCGCTGGGCCAGGCCCGGTTGCCCGGTGTCGATCGCCATGTACCCGGCGAGCTCGGTCAGTCGGGCCACCGCGGCGAACAGATCCCGCCCGACGGCCTCCCGGTACGACCCCGCGAGCAGCCCGGAGACCACGCTGTTGAGGTAGTGCACGACGACCGGGCGCACATGTCCGCTGCCGTACTGGTGGTCGAGGTCGACCAGTGCCTGGGTCATCGCGCGCACGGCCGCCACGTCGGACTGGCCCACGCGCGGGCCCGCCTGGCGTGCCACCTGTGAGTCGGGCGAGGAGATCAGCCAGTCCCGGCTGGGCTCGACCAGCGCGGACGCGGCGACCGAGGAGCCGGACAGGAAGTCCCGGCGGCCCACGTCACTGCGCCACAGCTCACACACCTGCTCGATGGCGCCCAGTACCGTCGGCGAGAACTGGAGGCCGACCCCGGAGGCGAGGTTCTTGCCGTTGGCCATGCCGATCTCGTCGATCGTGACTGTCCGGCCGAGCTTGCGCCCGAGCGCCTCCGCGATGATCGCGGGTGCCCTGCCCCGGGGTTGCTGTCCCCGTAGCCAACGGGCCACGGAAGTCTTGTCGTAGCGCAGGTCGAGGCCGTGCTCGGCGCCGCACATGTTGACCCGGCGGGCGAGCCCGGCGTTCGAGCACCCCGCCTCCTGGATGAGCGCCTGCAGCCGTTCGTTCGGCTGTCGCGCGACGAGTGGCCTTGCGGCCATGGCGTACCCCCTGTGGCTGCGGTGCCTGCCCACGCACCGAGTTGACGTGTCTTCCACTCCCGGACCTCGTCGGTGTGAACGAAAAGATCCGGCCGTGAAGATCAATGCCCCGCGGAGACAGCTAAAATGCGAGGCATGCGAGGATTGCCGGGGTAAAGGCAGAAGCCTGCCCCTCTCGTGGCTACCCAGCTCACGCCCCGGTTCCTCCCGCGCGCCCCCACACGTGCATCCATGCGCCCCAGATGCCGAATCAATGCTCCTCCCCCGCGCGCGCTACAGCCGTAACCCGAGGTGGGCGCGGGAGTTGTGTTGAGCGTGGAAGAGACGATCGCGGGCCCCGAGGCCGCTCAGATTCCGAAGCAGCGCGGGGAATCGCTGCTGGAGACAGCCGTACGATACGCCGAGGAGCGCCACTGGGACGTCTTCCCCGGGACCTGGCTGGAAGCCGTCGACGGGGTGCAGCGGTGCTCCTGCGGTGACACCGCGTGCGCCGCGCCGGGGGCGCATCCCTCTCGGGAGGACTGGGCGACGCAGGCCACGGGCAGTGCGACCGTCGCGCGCCGGATGTGGCAGAAGCAGCCGACGGCGTCGATCCTGCTGCCGACCGGCCGGACCTTCGATGCGATCTCCGTCCCG
Source organism: Streptomyces sp. LS-MS-L19 (assembly GCF_058382285.1). Lineage (NCBI taxonomy): Bacteria > Bacillati > Actinomycetota > Actinomycetes > Kitasatosporales > Streptomycetaceae > Streptomyces > Streptomyces sp. LS-MS-L19. The sequence continues at coordinate 4,525,655 of NZ_JBYCLL010000001.1, forward strand.
GAGACCGCGGGATTCCTGGCGCTCGCCCGCATGGAGCGGATGGAGTTGACGCTGGGGCCGGTGACGTTGACGCCGGATCGCCGGATGCAGTTCTTCGTGCTGCCGGGCGCGTCGGTGAAGGTGCCGGACCTGGTGCGGAAGCTCGGCTGGGCGCCGTCGTCCCTTGATCTGGTCGCGCTCGGGGAGGGGGCGTACGTTGCGGCGCCGCCTACCCGGTTCGGGTCGTCCGGGGCCGTGCAGTGGGCCTGTCGTCCGACGCCCGCCAACCGTTGGCTGCCGGACGCGGAGGAGTTGATCTCGCCGCTCGCCTATGCGTGCGGTCGGGACAGGTGAGACACACCTCTAGGGTTGGCGTTCATGACGTCGGCTGTGAGTGTGCGGGGGCTCTGGAAGCGGTTCGGGCAGCAGGTGGCCGTTGCCGGGATTGACCTGGAGCTGCCTGCCGGGAAGTTCATCGGGCTCGTCGGGCCCAACGGAGCCGGGAAGACCACCACTCTCTCCATGGTGACCGGGCTGCTGCGGCCCGATCAGGGGTCCGTCTCCGTCGTCGGCCACGACGTGTGGCAGGACCCGGTGGCGGTGAAGGCCAGAATCGGGGTGCTGCCCGAAGGACTGCGGCTGTTCGAGCGGCTCTCCGGACGGGAACTGCTCGCCTACTCCGGGCGGTTGCGGGGGCTGCCCGGGGCCGAGGTCGACCGGCGGGCCTCCCAACTGCTCGACGTGCTGGATCTCGCGGGGGCCCAGCACAAGCTGGTCGTCGACTACTCGACCGGGATGCGGAAGAAGATCGGGCTCGCGACCGCCCTGCTCCACAATCCCGAAGTGCTCTTCCTCGACGAGCCGTTCGAGGGAGTCGACCCGGTCTCCGCGCAGACCATCCGGGGCGTGCTGGAGCGGTACACCGGCTCCGGCGCCACCGTCGTCTTCTCCTCGCACGTGATGGAGCTCGTGGAGTCCCTGTGCGACTGGGTGGCCGTCATGGCCGCCGGCCGCATCCGCGCCCACGGCACGCTCGACGAGGTGCGGGGTTCGGCCCCCTCGTTGCAGAAGGCGTTCCTCGAACTCGTCGGCGCGCAGGGGCGGGACACCGGGTCCGATCTCGACTGGCTGGGCGGCGGGGCCCGATGACGACCGACATCACCCCGGTCGTCGTACGGCTGAAGCTGTCGCTGCTCAGGAACGGTCTGCGGCAGTCCGGTGGGCGGCGGGCCGCGTACATCGGCTCGGCCGTCGCCGTGCTGCTCTTCTCCGCCCTCCAGCTGATCGGGCTGGTCGTGCTGCGCGGCAACGAGCACGCGGAGGCCGTCGTCGTCCCCCTGGTCGCCGTCCTCGCGGTCGGCTGGGCCGTCATGCCGCTGTTCTTCCCCGGCGGCGACGAGACCCTCGACCCCACCCGGCTGGTGATGCTGCCGCTGCGGCCCCGGCCCCTGGTGCGGGCACTGCTGGTGGCCTCCCTGGTCGGCATCGGGCCGGTGTTCACCCTCTGCATGCTCGTCGGGTCCGTCGTCGCCGTCGCGCACGGGGTGGTGGCGTACGTCATCTCCGTGGTCGCCGTGCTGCTCGCGCTGCTGGTGTGCGTGGCCCTCGCGCGGGCGGTCGCGGTGGCCAACCTCCGGCTGCTGAGCAGTCGCAGGGGCCGTGATCTGGCGGTGCTGAGCGGACTGGTCATCGCCGTCGGGGCGCAGGTGGTGAACTTCGGTGCGCAGCGGCTAGGCGAGGGTGGTCTCGGGCAGCTGGACGGGCCGGCCGGGGTGCTGGAGTGGATCCCGCCCGCCTCCGCGATCGGGGCGGTCGACTCGGCGAGCGAGGGGTCGTACGGCATCGCCGTCCTGCAACTCGCCTTGTCCGTGGTCGCGTTGGCCGGTCTGCTCGCCCTCTGGTCGCGTCATCTCACCCGGCTGATGACCTCGCCCGACGGCTCCACGCTGCCGTCCGTCCAGGGGGCGGCCCGGGAGCGGACCTCGACCGGGCTCGCGCGGCTGCTGCCCGGCGGCCGCACCGGCACCGTGATGGAGCGCAGTCTGCGCTATGTGTGGCGCGACCCCAAGACGAAGGCCGCGTGGGTGACCTCGCTGGCCATCGGTCTGATCGTGCCGGTGTTCAACGCGGTGCAGGGCACCGGGTCGATCTACTTCTCCTGCTTCGCCGCCGGGATGCTCGGTGTGCAGATGTACAACCAGTTCGGGCAGGACACCTCCGCGTTCTGGATGGTCGCGCTGACCATCTCCTCCACGCGGGACGCCTATGTCGAACTCCGCGCGCGTGCGCTGGCGTTGCTGGTCATCACCCTGCCGTACGCCACGCTCGTCACCGTGGTGACGACCGCGCTGATCGGCGACTGGCCGAAGCTGCCCGAGGTGCTCGGCATGTCCTTCGCGCTGCTCGGGGCGATGCTGGCGACCGGGGCGTGGACGTCGGCGCGCTTCCCGTACTCGATTCCGCAGGAGGGCCACAAGAACGTGGCCCCGGGGCAGGCGGGGCTCGCCGCGGCCGCCATCGTCGGCGGGATGGTCTCGGCCGCGCTGCTGTGCGCTCCGGTGATCGCCCTGGCGGTCTGGGCCAACGTCAGCGCGGGCGGCGACAAGTGGAGCTGGGTGCTGCTTCCGGTGGGCGCGGTCTACGGGGCCGTGATCACCCTCGCGGGGCTGCGGCTGGCGGCACCGCGGACGGCCCGGCTGCTGCCGGAGATCCTGACGGCAGTCAGCAAGGGCTGACGGATCGTCGGGGCGGCCGGGGTCGGTGTCGGACCCCCTGTCTAGAGTGAACTGTGCGACTCCTGTGGGGTGTGGACCGGGAAGGTCGCTACGGGGACCAGGGGATCGCAGGACCAAGGGGATCGCGGGACCAGGGGATCAGGGGCAAGGGGGCTTATTCATGAACGGTGTTCGAAGATCCGTCGGGGCGGGGCTGTGCGGGGCGGTACTGACCGCGTCGGTCCTGCTCGCGCCTTCGGCCGGGGCCGCTCCGGTGCACACCGGGGCGTCTCCGGTGCAGGCCGGGGAGACTCCGGCGAAGGCCGGCACAGGGGTGGTCCGCGCTCGACCGGGCGCTGACAGGGTCGAGTTGAGCAACGGCGACCGTGTCGGCCTGGTCGGCGGCCGGAACCTGCGCATCACCGCCGCGGACCGCGCGGAGCGGACCCGCTACTCGGTCGCGTCGCTCGACGGCCGGCTCACCGTGCGGCCCAGCGCCGAGCGTGCGGCGGACCGGGAGCCGGCGAGCCTCGCGCTGAAGCCGGCCACCGCCACCGCTTCGACGACCACGACCACGGCCGCCGCCGCGGGGACGTACTCCGTCAAGCTGACGATCACGCACGCGGACTACGTGGCGAGCAAGCTGTTCTACGTCTGGAACCGCACGAACTGGACCTCGTACCCGGTCAACAGCGACGGGGGCGGGCCGACGTCGAGCGTCAAGCTGCCCCCGGGCGACTACTTCGCGGTGGCGCTGCACTCCGACTTCCTCCAGCCGAGCTATCTGCTCGCGCAGTCCTTCACGGTCAGCTCGGCAGCGAAGACGGTGAGCTTCGACCAGCGGGCGGCCAAGGAGACCGGCATCCGCACCGACGACACCACCGCCACCCGGCAGTCGGCCGCGGTCTGGCTGAGCATGCCGGGCGGCGACCTGGCGGGCTTCGCGGGTGACGCCGACGCCAAGGTGTACGTCACGCCGTTCACCATGCCGGGCGTCTCCCTGCGCATCCACGACGTGCTGGCGAAGAAGGGCTCCTCGGCGAACGTCCCGAGCCCCTACCGCTACGACCTCACCCACAGCTTCACCACCACCGTGCCGACCTCACCGGTCAAGAAGGTCACCCAGGCCTCCCTGGCCAGGACGGTCACCAAGATCGGCGCCCCGGGCACCCGCACGACCGCCTTCCTCCAGTCGGTGCCCGACTTCGGCGAGTGGACCGGCGTCTACGTCGGCAACGCGGTGCCGGTGGCCGGTTCGGTCACCGAGTACGTCACCCCGGGCGTCGAGTACGGCCGGATCCTGGACTACGGCACCTTCGACCAGTACCTCAACCTGGCGCCCCGCACCCTGTCCGCCGGCACCGGCGCGGGCGAGACGCTGGGCGCGGCCCCGCTCCAGCCCGTCCTCGGCGAGGGCACCGGCTCGGAGCTCTACAACCACCGGCTCTACCTGGACGAGGGCAGCGCCTTCGGTGACGCCGACGGGCACCAGGGGACCGACGGCCGCGCACGCTCCTCGTACCGGGTGACCGGCGCGGACGGCGTCGTCTACGCCGACGGTTCCGGCATCGACGCGTACCACTCGCTGACCTCCTCGGCGCTGCCGGTGCGGGAGCAGTCGTACACCCTGGAGCAGTCCACGCACCGCCGGGTGCCGTACGCGCGGCTGGCCACGGACGTGCGCACCACCTGGACGTTCCGCGCGAGCAGCACCTCCGCGGGGGTCGCCGGGCGGGTGCTGCCGCTGATCGACGCGCCGGTGAAGGTCTCGGGCCTCGACGGCTCGGGCCGGGCCGCCGCCGGGACCGTGCGGGTCACCGCGACCGCGGCCACCCGCAACGCCGACGCCGACAGCGCGCACACGCGCGTGACCGGCCTCGCCGCCTCCACCGACGGCGGCACCACCTGGACCGACCTGCCGCTCGCGGCGGACGGTTCGGCGCAGTACACCGTCCCGGCCGACGCCGCCTACGTCACCCTGCGCGTCACCGCCGTCGACGACCTGGGCGGCAGCCTCAGCCGCACCCTCGTGCGGGCCTTCGCCGGACCCGCCCGGCCGGGCGACGAGACGGCCGGCTCGACCCGGATCTCCGACGTCGTCGTCAACGGCGGCAAGCCGGTCCGGCTCCACGACCAGCCGCTCCAGGAGTTCACGGCGAAGTTCACCGCCACCGACCCGTCCGGCATCGCGGGCGGCGACCTGTACCTCTACAAGGGGTCCTACGACGCCCCGAGCGCGGTCCTCTACGGCAGCTGGCCCGCGTCCTGCACCAGGGTCGACGCGACGACGGCGACCTGCACGGCGCAGTTCGCCTACATCCAGCCCCGCTGGAACTTCGGGCGCAACGCGCTGGCCGGCACCTGGAACACGGCCGCCTGGGCCGAGTCCGCGGACGGCAGCGGGTTCACCGACCGGCACGCGGTGCGGTCGGTGCCGGTGCTGCGGGACGCGGCCCTCACGGTCAACGCCTCGCCCGAGCCGATCGCCAGGAACAAGACCCTCACCGTGACCGGGAAGCTGTCCCGGGCCGACTGGGAGACCCTCGGCGGCTTCCACGGGTACGCGGGTCAGAAGGTCCGGCTCCAGTTCCGCAAGAAGGGCGCGAGCACGTACACGACCGTGAAGACGGTCACGACGAACAGCACCGGGAACCTGAAGACCACGGTCAAGGCGACCACCGACGGCTACTGGCGCTACTCCTTCGCGGGCAGTGTCACCACCGCGACCGCCACGGCCGGCGGTGACTACGTCGACGTGCGCTGACCGCGTCCGGCCCCCGGTGGACCCGATCCGCCGGGGGCCGGTCCGTCGCGAGGCGAGGAGCCTCAGTCGGTGTCGGTGGGCTCCAGGTCGCCCAGGCCGTCCAGGAAGGGCTCTATGGCGGCCCGCCAGGCCTCCGGCTGGTCGTAGTGGACGAGGTGGCCCGCTTCGGCGACCTCGGCGTACTGGCCGCGGGGCAGCACGCGGACCATCTCCTGGGCCTCGGCGCGGCCCAGCTCGCCGTCGAGGCCGCGGACGACCAGGGCGGGGCACCTGACCTGGGTGAGTTCCTCCCAGTGGGCGTCGTAGACCCAGGTCTCACGGGACTGGAGCATCTGCTCGGGCTCGAAGACGGGACGCCAGCCGTCAGGGGACTCGGCCATCACCTCGGCGTAGAACTCACCGCGCGCCGGGTTGGGCCGCTCCACCCAGGGGTCGTCCTCGCCGAACCACTTGCGGACGTCGGCGAGGGTGGCGAAGGGGACCGGCCAGGTCCTGAACCACTCGCCCCACTCCCGCTGCGAGGCGGCGCCGAGGGCGGAGGCCCGCATGTCGCAGATGATCACCCCGCGGACCAGGTCGGGGCGCCGGGCGGCGAGCTGCCAGGCGGTCAGGGCGCCCATCGCGTGGCCGATGAGGACGACGGGGGCCAGGTCCAGCTGTTCGAGGGCGGCTTCGGCGTCCTCGACGTACGCGTCACGGGTGAAGGCGGCCCGAGGGGGCTTGTCGCTCTGGCCGTGACCGCGCTGGTCGAGCGCGACGGCCCGGTACCGCTCGGAGAGCCAGCGGGCGGTGGACGCCCAGTGCGAGGCACGGCCCATCAGGCCGTGGAGTAAGAGCACCCCGGGTGATCGTTTCTCCGGGGGGTCGGTGGCGTGCGTGGCCGGGTCCGCCGGGTCGGTCTTGGGAGGATCGCCGAACTCCCAGGCCGCGAGACGTACGCCGCCCGCCCCGGTCACGTCGATGCGCCGCGCCATTGGCACCCCCCTGGCCCCCCTGACTGATGTGCCTGCCGTGCTTGCCCTGTCCGCCGCTTTCTCGTCGCCCATCCCTGCAGCGCACGTCCCCCGCGCCCCGTCACACCCAGACTATCGAATGCGTATTCGAAAATGGGTTCTCGCGCGGCAACACCCCTCGTTCGAGTGACCGCACTCAAGGAATGATCGCCGCCGCCGAGGGGAGATCTTCAGCGGGAGGCGGACCGCTCGGGGAAATCGGTCCGAGGGGAATGACCCTGGGAGCTCGGGGCTCCGGGTCAGCACAGGGGAGGACAGGCCCCGGCGCCGAAAGGTGCCGGGGCCATCCACACGTCTACGGCACATCCGCCCGCCCCCTCAGGTCATATGCCTCACGCGACAGCCTCGCACGGGAAGCGTCGAAGCGCTGCGATTCCGCACCGCGAATCTCGGATTCGACGGAGCCGGAACCGCCGCGACCGCCTCACCGGTTCCGGCCGCGGAGAACCGGCGCCACCCCCTCGCGGCGCCGCTCAGCGCTTGGCCACGAACACATGCGAGGCGACGTCCGACTCCAGCTCGGCCGCCTCACCGCCACTGCCCACCAGCACCCCGCCGGCCGACTCCGTCACGCTCACCACCGAACCGGGCTGCACACCCGCGCGGCGCAGCGTGTACATCAGCTGCGCGTCCGTCTGGATCGGCTCGCCGATACGGCGTACGACGACCGTCTTGCCGTCGAGACCCGGGTCCAGCTCGGCCAGCGACACCATGCCCTCGTCCAGGAAGGGGTCGGCGCCGTCCTTCTCGCCCAGCTCCTCCAGGCCCGGGATCGGGTTGCCGTACGGCGACTCGGTCGGGTGGCGCAGCAGCTCCAGCACCCGACGCTCCACCGCCTCGCTCATCACGTGCTCCCAGCGACACGCCTCCGCGTGGACCTGCTCCCACTCCAGGCCGATCACGTCGACCAGCAGACACTCGGCGAGGCGGTGCTTGCGCATGACGCGCGTGGCCAGCCGACGGCCCTCGTCCGTCAGCTCCAGGTGCCGGTCGGTGGCGACGGACACCAAGCCGTCACGCTCCATCCGCGCCACGGTCTGGCTGACCGTGGGTCCGCTCTGGTCCAGCCGCTCGGCGATCCGGGCGCGCATGGGGACCACACCTTCCTCCTCCAGCTCGAGGATGGTGCGGAGATACATCTCCGTGGTGTCGATCAGTCCGGACATACGTGCCCCTTGATGAGATCTGCCGGAAGCACGACAGCTTCCCGGCGCGTGCGCTGGCCCTGGCGTCAATTCTGCCGGATACCACTGACAAGCGTGCCGCGCCGGTGTAACCGAGCGGTGACGAGCAGGCTCGCGACCGTATTGACATCCCAGTGGTCCAGACCGCACGGTGATCCGCGACATAGCGACGAAGGGTTGATGACGCATGGGCGAGACGGGCTCCACGCGCGCTGACGGCAAGCTGTCCGGGCAGTTCCTCGACGCCGCGATCGGGCTCCTGGAACGGGTCCGGGACGAGGAGGGCGAGTCCGTCGCGGCGGCCGGTGAACTGCTCGCCGACACCGTCGCCGCCGGGGGCCGCCTCTTCGCCTTCGGCGCCGGACACTCCTCGCTCGCCGCGCAGGACCTCGTCTACCGGGCCGGCGGACTGGCCCTCATGAACCTGCTGACCGTGCCGGGGGTCGTGGGCGTCGACGTCAGGCCCGCGACCCTGGGCTCCGCCCTGGAGCGGGTGGACGGCCTCGCGAGCGCGGTCCTGAGCTGCTCCCCGCTCCGCGCGGGCGACGCCCTGGTGATCATCTCCCTGTCCGGCCGCAACGCGCTCCCCGTCGAGATGGCCCTGACCGCGCGCGGCCTCGGCGTCAAGGTCATCGGCGTCACGTCGGTCGCCTACACGACCGCGACCAAGCCCCGCCACAGCTCGGGCACCTTCCTCAAGGACCACTGCGACGTCGTCCTCGACTCCAAGATCTCCGTCGGCGACGCGGAACTCACCCTGGACACCGTCCCGGCACCCTTCGCCCCGGCCTCCACGGTGGTGACCTCGGCCCTGCTCCAGGCAGTCATGGCCACAGCGGCCGGCGCCCTCGCGTCCCGCGGCATCCAACCGCCCCTCCTGCGCTCGGGCAACGTGGACGGCGGCCTGGAGTGGAACGACCGGGTCTTCGAGGAGTACGGGGACCGGATCTTCTACCGGCACTGAAGGGTGCGCCGGACGGACTCCGGGTGAGCGGCCGTGGGCGAGCGGAGTTACCGCCATGTCGGACCGGCCGAGCTGAAGACCGCGGTCCGGCCTGGCGACGGCGGGTGCCGGATCAGCTCGGCGGCCGAGTTCAGCGGTTGGGTCGCCGAGCGGTCGGCGGCGGAGCCGGCCGAACCGTTCACCTTCGTGGTCGGCGCTGACGGTGTGCTCCGGCCGGCACCGCGGCGAAGCGAGCACGTGTGGCCTGTGCCGGCGGTGCCGTGGTGCCGACTGCCGGCTAGATGGGCTTCGCGCGGGCGGCGGACCGGTGGACGGTGAGCGAGCACGCCGGGCTCGGCCCGCCCTCCCGTTTCACTCACGACGTGGTGACCCCACACACGCAGACGACCCGCGAGCTCGGGTCCCTCCGCCTGGGCGGGGGAGCCGGCCGGACGTTACCGGCGAGCTCGCGGGTCGGGTGACTGCGTTGAATTGGCCGGCTGCGCGCATCTCGTACACGCTGGTCCGGCACCGCACTCGGTGGGTGACGGGCCGCTAGCCCGCAGCCACCTCCGACGTCCGGTGTGCATACATGCTCCGAACCACCTCCTCTCCTCGGTAAGACACACCCTAGGAACCCACTGGCCACCTCTCAACCGGTTTTCCGAGATGTTGACGGGCCCCCTTCGGCCCGGAAGGCATACCCGTAGCCGTCGGCCCGTTGCAGCAGGCGCAGCTTCCGGTGAGAGACATCGACCCTGCCCGCCGGTGTGGTGAGGCTGTGTCGTCCTGTGGCGCGGACCGAGACCCGGCCCGTCCACACACCCGCCCACTTGCCCGCCGGCACGACGGCACGCACGAGATCGCCGGTGGTGAATCCGAAGTGGCGCTTGACGCGAGCCCGCCGCAAGCGCGGGAAACCGAACCGGTCCGGAGTGGTGCGTGCGTACGAGCCCCGCCCGGTGGCCTTGACGACCAGCACCCGATCCGGGAGCCGCACGATCGCGTCACCGCGCTCGTGGTCCAGGCCTCCGACGCACAGCGCGTCCACCGTGTGCGTCTTGCCCAACCCTGTCGCATGGCGATTCCAGTGTGTTCGCGCACTGGACCAGGAGTTCACCGGTCTGCCGAGTTTCCTGAGCCACTGCAGGAGCTGCCAACGGGTCGCGTTCATCGCGGCAGCGTCGTTGAGTGGTGTCCTGGCTTGCCGGAGGATCTTTGCCAGGCGCTCAGGGCGGTCGGCGAGGAAGATCTCGACGGGCAGACTGCTCTTGGCTCTGTTGCAGGGGACACAGGCAAGGACGAGGTTGGAGATACGGTTCGAGCCCCCTCGGCTGCGAGGGGTGAGGTGCTCGATGTTCAGAGGCACATCCGTGGCGTCGCAGTAGGCGCAGGCGTTGTTCCAACTGGAGCGCAGGTAGGCCCGGGCTTCGATCCCGGCCAGCGTTCCTTGCTGGTGCTCCAGGTCGGCGAGGGGCCTGTCAGCACTCATGGCGTGGACGTCGAAAGCCGTGCTTTCCACGTGGACCTCGGTGACCGGCGCGTATCCGCAAAGGCGAGATGCCACGGCGTAGGTGGTGTCGACACGGTGCCGCAAAGAGGGCGGTAGCCAGCCCGCCGACCGGGACCGGTTGTCCGGCCGGGGCGCTCGGTAGCGGCGGTTGGCGGAGCGACGTCTGCGCCGGTAGCCCGCGCGCTGCCTCATGCACAGCCTGATCTGGTCACCACGGTGCTGGAGTTCGACCGAGACCAACCCTCGCCTGACCGTGAGCAGGCCTCCCTGCCCGTCGTTTTGCTGTTTGTCGTCCGTGAGAACGAGGCCCGTCCCTCTGGAGCCCGGATCGACGCGCAGGTGCACGCCGTCGACCTCTGACTCCGCGAGCGTGCGGTCCTTCAACCGGATCACGAAGGGTGCGTGCCGAGCGACCAGGGCTCTGTCCTTGCACAGGAGCTCGCGGGCGCGGGCGGGATGACAGGGCATGAGAGGGTGCCCGTCCTTGGAGAGGACGAAGACCCGGGCCGCTCCGACACCGCCCGCGTACGACTGATCATGCGAAGGAGCGTCACCGCTCCTGTTCTCTGCCGCCTCCGCTGCCGGGGCAGCGTTCTTGGCGTGACGCCGACGGACTCCGGTGCCGAGCCCGCCGGTCTCCCCTCGCTCATGTTCCCTGCCGGTGCCCCGCACGGGGGCGGGGTGTCCGTGAGCCGTTTCGTCCCTGCTCCCAGGGGTGTCTGCTCCCACGGATTCCAGAGCGGGCTGCTGAGGAAGCACAGTCAGGTGGGTCTGCTCACCTACAGGAAACGTAGTCATCGGGTGCACCTCCCTGATCTCGGATCGTGATGACTGGAGCTGGTCAGCCGACGACCTCATGATCGGGGAGCGACTGACCTCGCGCGTCCGGGTTGCCGGAGACGCTAGCGATCCAGCTCCGGCTGATCCGTTGAATCACCTGAAGGCGCCCATAGGTGCGAAAAACCGCTGATGATCGAACATCCAGCCGATCTTGCTGCTATGACATCTGCTCCCGCAGCAACCTCGGGATCTTCGAAACGCTGTCCAGGTAACGTTCTGTGCATGACACAAATACGGGTGGGGCGGCGGGCGATTCTCGGGTGGTGCCCGTGACGGATCTGCGGATCGAGCCTGTCGTCGGGGGCGGCATGGCTGAGGAGTGGCGGTATGTGCACAACGTGATCGTGCCGCCCGCCGCCATGGGGATCGAGGACGTGCTGGAGCGGGTGGGGCGTAATCGGCTGGAGAACGCTTATCTCGGGGACGTGCTCGTGGGGTGTTCCACCGTGCGGCCGCCGCAGGGGGACGACGCCGTGGCGACCGTCATCGCGCGGGTGCTGCCCGATTACCGGGGGCGGGGTTTCGGGACGGCTCTCTACGAGAAGGGTCTTGATCATGCGCGTGTGCTCGGCGCCCGGGTGATCGAGACGTGCGTGCTGGCCGTCAATGAGGACGGCACCCGGTTCGCGCGGGCGCGCGGGTTCGTCGAGGTCGACCGGTATGTGCTGGACGGCGGCAGCGACGAGTGGGTCGACCTGCGGCTGCGGCCGGACAGGTGGGCCGCTTAGGGGGATGCGACACGTTTCCGGCGTACAACGATTCCCTCAATCTTGCGGGAACCCGGTGTGTGCTGCGTCACGTTCGAGTTGAATTGATTGTTAGTGAGCGGCTGGCAGGGGGTCCAGGTGAGTGCTTCCCGGCGTAGTGGGACCACCGACGAGCTGGGGCCCGACGGGCCCGGCCCGGACGGTCCGGACGGCTCGGGCGGTTCGGATCTGCTCGCCGCGCTGCTGGACGGCATGGACGCGGCCCTGTGCGCCTTCGACGCGGACGGCGTCGTCACCCACTGGAACCGTGAGGCCGAGCGCATCCTCGGCTGGAGTGCCGCCGAGGCGGTGGGCCGGCACGGGTTCGCGGGGTGGGCCGTACGGCCCGCGGACGCCGAGGAGGTCGAGGGGCGGCTGATGTCCGCCATGCAGGCGCCCGGCCGCCAGGTGCACGAGTTCGCGCTGCTGACCAAGGACGGCGGCCGGGTGCTGGTGCGCACCCAGTCCGCGGCTGTTCGGGGGCCGGACGGCAAGCCCGCGGGCGTGTACTGCGCCTTCAGCGAGGTGCACACGCAGATCGACCTGGAGCGGTCGATCGCGCTGAGCGAGGCCCTCTTCGAGGACGCGTCCTGGGGTGTCGTGCTGGTCGACGCCGATCTGCGGCCCGCCGTGGTCAACGCGCACGCGGCCCGGTCGCTGGGCGTCGGCCGTACGTCGGTGCTGGGGCGGCCCCTCGGGGAGCTGCTCGTGCAGGGCGTGGAGGAGCTGGAGAGCGCGCTGACGCATGTGCTGGCCGAGGGCGCGCCGCCCGCGCCGGCCGAGATCTGGGTCGGGCTGCGGACGCCGGACGGCGAGAAGCGGCGCTGCTGGCGCTGCGGGTTCGTACGGCTGGCCTCGCCGCTCGCGGAGGAGCCGGTGCCGTTGGGTGTGGGCTGGCTGTTCCAGGACGTGACCGAGGCCAAGCAGAGCGAGCAGGAGGCCTCGCTGCTGCGGTTCAGGACCAACCAGCTGCACCGGGCGGCCCGGGCGGCGGCGGAGTGCGAGGACCCGGCCGAGGCGGCGGTCGTCCACCTGGACTTCGCGCTGGCCGGGTTCGCCGATCACGCGCTGATCGACCGGGTGGCCGGTGCCGCGGTGGCCGACGGCGAGGAGGCGGGCCCGGTGCGGCTGGTGCGGGTCGCCGCTACGCCCTCGGGGGCGCCGGGGCCGAGTCTGCTCTCGGGGGCCTCCGGGCTGCCCGTGCGCTATGGCGAGGGGCACCCGGCGTTGCAGTGCGTGGACCGGGTGGGGTCGGTGCGGGCGAGCGTCGGGACGGTGCCGACGGACCGGGCCCGGGAGTGGGCGGAGGCCCGCCAGTGGCCCTCGGACGTGGTGCACGCGCTGTGCGCGGTGCTGCGCAGCCGGGGCCGGACGCTGGGGGTCGTGACGTTCCTGCGGGGTGCGGGGCGGGGGCAGTTCGAGCGGAGCGACGCGGTGTACGCGGAGGACGTGGCGGTGCGGATCGCGTCCGCGCTGGACCTGGGCGGGGTGGTGGGGCGGGCCTAGGGCCTGTCCTGCGGATCGTGCCGGCGTCGCAGGGTCTGGCAGGCCCACCTGTGCCGAGCAGCACCGTTCTTTGCAGCCGGCCTGATCCGCCGGACAGGCCCAAGTCCCGTTCCCGAGGGACCCGTACAGCCGCCGGTTCAGGGGCTGAGGCGCTCCACCCGCCAGGTCCCGTCCGGTTCCGTGACGTAGCGCAGCCGGTCGTGGAGGCGGTTCTCGCGGCCCTGCCAGAACTCGACCGTCTCCGGTGCCACCCGGAACCCGCCCCAGTGCGGGGGCACCGGGACCTGTTCGCCCTCGGGGTAGCGGGCGGCGAGGTCGGCGTACGCGGTGTCGACCTGCTCGCGTGACGCGACGACCGAGGACTGGGCGCTGGCCCAGGCGCCGAGCTGGGAGCCGTGCGGGCGGGTGCGGAAGTACGCGGCGGTCTCGTCGCGGCCGGTGCGGCGGGCGAGGCCGGTGACGATGACCTGGCGGGCCATCGGGTGCCAGGGGAAGAGCAGCGAGACGTACGGGTTCTGCGCGAGGTCCCGCGCCTTGCGGGAGTCGTAGTTGGTGAAGAAGACGAAGCCCTGTTCGTCGAACTGCTTCAGAAGCACCGTGCGGGAGCTGGGGCGCCCCTGGGCGTCCGCGGTGGAGACGACCATGGCGTTCGGTTCGAAGAGGTGCGCCTCGGTGGCGGCCTGCCTGAACCAGCGCGCGAACTGTTCGACGGGGGTCGCGGCCAGGTCGGTCTCGGCGAGGCCCTCCGCGCGGTACTGCTCGCGCATGGAGGCGGGGTCCGGGAAGACGGCGTGTGCTGCGTCGGTCACGCGGTCATCTTGCCGTACGGACGCCTCCCCCACCGAGGGCGGCGCCGACCACTGGTGGCACTGAGTGCCGCATGACTCCCCAAAGGTGACACTCGGAGTTATCGTGGCGTCATTCGTCGTACGCATCATGAGGAGCCGCCTGATGTCCGACCTCGACCCCGGCTTTGTCCCTGGCCTCGAAGGAGTCGTCGCGTTCGAGACGGAGATCGCCGAACCGGACAAGGAGGGCGGCGCCCTGCGGTACCGGGGCGTCGACATCGAGGACCTGGTCGGCCATGTCTCCTTCGGCAACGTGTGGGGGCTGCTGGTCGACGGCGCCTTCAACCCCGGTCTGCCGCCCGCCGAGCCGTTCCCGATCCCGGTGCACTCCGGGGACATCCGCGTGGACGTGCAGTCGGCGCTCGCGATGCTGGCCCCGGTGTGGGGGCTCAAGCCGCTGCTCGACATCGACGCCGAACAGGCGCGGGCCGACCTCGCCCGGGCAGCCGTGATGGCCCTCTCCTACGTCGCCCAGTCCGCGCGCGGGCAGGGGCTGCCGATGGTGCCGCAGCGGGAGATCGACAAGGCGCAGTCGGTCGTCGAGCGGTTCATGATCCGCTGGCGCGGGGAGCCGGATCCCAAGCATGTCGCGGCCGTCGACGCGTACTGGACCTCGGCCGCGGAGCACGGGATGAACGCGTCCACGTTCACCGCGCGCGTGATCGCCTCCACCGGTGCGGATGTCGCCGCCGCGCTCTCCGGGGCCGTGGGGGCGATGTCCGGGCCGCTGCACGGGGGTGCGCCGTCCCGGGTGCTCGGGATGATCGAGGAGATCGAGCGGACCGGCGATGCGGAGGCCTACGTCAAGCAGGCGTTGGATCGCGGTGAGCGGCTGATGGGGTTCGGGCACCGGGTGTACCGGGCCGAGGACCCCCGCGCGCGTGTGCTGCGGCGTACGGCTCGTGAGCTGGGGGCGCCGCGGTTCGAGATCGCGGAGGCGCTGGAGAAGGCGGCGCTGGCGGAGTTGCACGCGCGGCGGCCGGATCGGGTGCTCGCCACGAACGTGGAGTTCTGGGCGGCTATCGTGCTGGACTTCGCGGAGGTGCCGGCGCACATGTTCACGTCGATGTTCACGTGTGCGCGGACGGCGGGGTGGTCGGCGCACATTCTTGAGCAGAAGCGGACGGGGCGGTTGGTGCGGCCTTCTGCGCGGTATGTGGGGCCGGCGGCTCGGGATCCTCGGGACATTGAGGGGTACGGGGGGATCGCCCACTGAGGGGGGTGTCTGAGGTGCCTGGGCGGGTGCGGGTGCGTTGTGGCTTGTCGCGCAGTTCCCCGCGCCCCTAAAAACCTAAAGCAGCGCTTGGTTCAGCAGTGCTGTCCACTGGGTGACCACTCTGTCTCGCCTGGCCTCGTCGTCCGTGAGCAGGTTTGCCAGGCCCAGGCCCCTCGCCATGTCCAGGAGGCCCTGGACCGTTTCCCGGACGCCCGGCTTCGACTCGTCCGCGGCCAGCAGCTCCACGGCGATGCGATGGGTCTCGCGGCCGACGCGAGCCTCCAGTTCGGTCACCCGGGGGCGCAGTTGGTCCTCGTTGGAGGCTGCCACCCACAGGTGGAGGGCAGCTCGGAACAGGGGGCCGGTGTAGAGGTCGACCAGGGCGGAGATCACCGCTCTGCGGTCGTCCGCCGCGCCCCCGGGGAACAGGGCCCGCAGGGCCGTCGAGCGTTCCTCCGCCACGTACTCCACCGCCGCCGTGAAGAGGTCCTCGCGCGTCGGGAAGTGGTGTTGGGCGGCGCCTCGGGAGACTCCGGCGCGTTCGGCTACGACAGTGACCGTGGAGCCGGCCCAGCCGTGTTCGGCGAGGCAGGACACGGCGGCTTCGAGGAGGCGCTGGCGGGTGGCGCGGCTGCGGTCCTGCTTGGGCCTGCGTTCGGCGCGGTCGCCGGTCGTGCTCGTGGTCGTCGTCGTGGTCACACCACCCATGAGGGATCCCGTCGTTCCAGGAAGGCCGTCATGCCCTCGCGCGCTTGCGGTGAGGCGAACAGCCGGGCCGAGAGCGCGGTCAGGGCGGCCGCGTCCCGGTCGAAGGTCTCCAGCACCCTAGCCGTGAGCAGCCGTTTCGTCTCGGCCAGGGCCTCGGGTGCGGACCGGCGCAGACCGTCGAGGACCGGTGCGAGTACGGCGTCCACGTCGTCGCCCGCCGCCGTGACCAGGCCGATGCGGGCGGCCTCGGCGGCGTCGAAGCGCTCGCCGGTGAGGTAGTGGCGGGCGAGGGCGCGGGGGTCGGTGCGGGGCAGCAGGGTCAGGGAGATGACCGCGGGGGCGACCCCGATCCGTACCTCCGTGAAGGCGAACGTCGACTCCGTGGACGCGGCGGCGATGTCGCAGGCGGCGAGGAGGCCGAGGCCGCCCGCGCGGACGTGTCCGGCGACGCGGGCGACGACGGGTTTGCCGAGTTCGACGATCTGCCGCAGGAGCCCGACCAGGGCGGCCGGGTCCGGGGGGTCCTTGAGGTCGGCGCCCGCGGAGAAGGTGGTGCCGGTGTGGGTGAGGACGATCGCGCGGACGTCGGGATCCTTGGCGCAGTCCGTCAGCGCGGCGGCCAGCTCCCCCACCAGGGCAGCCGAGAGGGCGTTGCGGTTGTGCGGGGAGTCGAGGGTGAGGGTCTCGACGGCACGCGTTCGCGTGCGGGCGACCGGGGTCATACGCGTTCCCTGAGCTGTCGTCGGAGGATCTTGCCGGAGGCGGCGCGGGGCACGCCGACGATGAAGGTGACCTGCCGGACGCGTTTGTAGGGGGCGACGCGTTCGGCGACGTACATCATGACCTCGCCCTCGGAGAGCTCGGGGGCGGTGGGCTGGCGGACGACGAAGGCGTGCGGGACCTCGTTGCCGTCCTCGTTGTAGACGCCGATGACGGCCGCGTCGGCGATGCCGGGGTGGGTGAGCAGGAGGGCCTCCAGTTCGGCGGGGGCCACCTGGAAGCCCTTGTACTTGATGAGCTCCTTGACCCGGTCGACGACGAACAGCCAGCCGTCGGCGTCGACATGGCCGACGTCACCGGTGTGCAGCCAGCCGTCGGGGTCGATCATCGCGGCGGTGTCGTCGGGGCGGCCGAGGTAGCCCTTCATGATCTGCGGGCCGCGGATGAGGATCTCGCCGGGTTCGCCTACGCCGACGTCCTTGCCGGGGTCGTCGAGGGAGACGATCCGCATCTCGGTGCCGGGGATGAGCTTGCCGACCGTCCCCGGGGGTGCCTGGCTCATGGCCGACAGGGGGACGACGTGGGTGCCGGGCGAGAGCTCGGTCATGCCGTACGCCTGGCCGACGGGCGGGACGCCGAGCCGGGCCGAACAGGCGGCGGCGAGACGGGCGTCCAGCGGGGCGGCGGCGCTGACGATGTAGCGCAGGGACGAGAGGTCGTACTGCTCGATCAGCGGGTGCTTGGCGAGGGCGAGGACGATCGGCGGGGCCACGTAGAGGCCGGTGATGCGGTGGTTCTGGATGGCGGCGAGGAAGGTCTCCAGGTCGAAGCGGGGCAGGACGACGACCGAGGCGCCGACGCGCAGGGGCGCGTTCATCAGGGCCGTGAGGCCGTAGATGTGGAAGAAGGGCAGCACGGCAAGGATGCGGTCCTCGGGGCCCGCCGACATCAGCGGTTCGAGCTGGGCGAGGTTGGTGGCGATCTGCCGGTGCGTGAGCATCACGCCCTTGGGGGTGCCGGTGGTGCCCGAGGAGTACGGCAGCGCCGCCACGTCCGCCACGGGGTCGATGTCGAGGTGCGGCTCGGGGGCCGTGGAGGCGAGCATGTCGATCAGGGAGCGGTGTCCCGGGGCGCTGTCGCAGACGAAGATCTCCCGTATCCCGCCGGCGAGTTCGGCAGCCCGGCGGGCCGTCTCCAGGAGCGGGGAGACGGTGACGATCCAGCGGGCGGCGGAGTCGGAGAGCTGCTTGGCGAACTCCTCCGGTGTGGCGAGCGGGTGCACGGTCGTCACGGAGGCGCCCGCGCGGGTGGCGGCGTAGAACGCGGTCGGGAAGGCGATCGTGTTGGGGCTGTGCAGCGCGAGCACGTCCCCCTGGGCGACGCCCGCCTCCGCGAGGCCGGCCGCGACCCGGCGGTGGAACGCGTCGAGCTGTGCGTAGGTGAGGGTGGTGCCGTCGGTGCCGTCGATCAGGGCGGGCGCGTCACCGAACTCGGCGGCGCGCGCCAACACGGCGTCGTGGATGGGCAGTTCTACGGGCTGGACGTCTGCGTACTCGCTGCGGAACACGGTTCCTCCAAGACGGCCTGATTCCGGGGCGGCCTAGTACGACTTGGGCAGGCCCAGGGTCTGGTGGGAGACGTAGTTGAGAATCATCTCCCTGCTGACCGGTGCGATACGAGCCACGCGCGCGGCCGTTATCAGTGAGGCGATGCCGAACTCCTTGGTGAGGCCGTTGCCGCCGAGGGTGTGGACGGCCTGGTCCACGGCCTTCACACAGGCCTCCCCGGCGGCGTACTTCGCCATGTTGGCGGCCTCGCCCGCGCCCACGTCGTCGCCCTCGTCGTAGAGGTGGGCCGCCTTCTGCATCATCAGGCGGGCGAGTTCGAGGTCGATGTGGGCCTGGGCGAGGGGGTGGGCGATGGCCTGGTGGGCGCCGATGGGGGTGTTCCAGACGGTGCGGTCCTTGGCGTAGGTGATCGCCTGGGAGAGGGCGTAGCGGCCCATGCCGATCGCGAAGGCGGCCGTCATGATGCGTTCGGGGTTGAGGCCGGCGAAGAGTTGCAGCAGGCCGGCGTCCTCGTCTCCTACGAGGGCTTCGGCGGGGAGGCGTACGTCGTCGAGGGTGAGCTCGAACTGCTTCTCCTGGGCGTTGAGTTCCATCTCGATGTGGCGCCGCCCGAAGCCGGGGGCGTCTCGGGGGACGATGAAGAGGCAGGGCTTGAGGCGGCCGGTGCGGGAGTCCTCGGTGCGGCCGACGATGAGGGTGGCGTCGGCTATGTCGACGCCGGAGACGAAGACCTTGCGGCCGGTGAGCAGCCAGTCCCCGGTGTCCGGGTCGCGGCGGGCCGTGGTGGTGATGCGGTGGCTGTTGGAGCCGGCGTCGGGTTCCGTGATGCCGAAGGCCATGGTGCGGGTGCCGTCGGCGAGTGCCGGGAGCCATTCCTGTTTCTGGGACTCCGTGCCGAAGCGGGCGATCACCGTGCCGCAGATGGCCGGTGACACGATCATCATGAGGAGGGGGGCGCCGGCTGCGCCGAGCTCTTCGAGGACGATGGAGAGTTCGGTGATTCCGCCGCCTCCGCCTCCGTGTTCCTCGGGGAGGTTCACTCCCAGGTAGCCGAGTTTGGCTGCCTCGGTCCACAGGGCTTCTCTGTCGTAGTCGCGGCCGTGGCGTTTGCCCAGCGCGGATACGGCTGTGCGGAGGGCTTTGTGCTCGTCGGTTTCGATCGTGGGCATGTGGCTCCTTCGTGGGGGCTGGTCGCGCAGTTCCCCGCGCCCCTAGGTGGGTTGGACTACTGCCAGCAATTCACCGACCGTCACCTGCCGGCCAGGCACTGCATGCAGCTCACTCAGCCTTCCTGCTGCCGGGGCTGTGATCTTGTGTTCCATCTTCATCGCCTCCAGCCAGAGGAGGGGTTGACCGGCTTCTACCGCGGATCCCTCTGTCAGGCCGTCCGCGACCCTTACGACCGTCCCCGGCATCGGTGCCAGCAAGGAACCGGGGGTGTGTTGGGCCGTCGGATCGGCAAAGCGGGGTAGGGCCGTCAGCGACACTCCCCCGACATACAGCTGATCGCCGTACCTCGACACCTCGAACTTCCGCTGCACGCCCTCCACTTCGAGTACGACCCCGCTCGCGTCCGCGTGCAGAACCCTGACCCCGTCCGCCTCCAGGCCGCCCTGCCTCGTGTGCCGGTAACGGACCTCGTGCTCCTCGCCCGCCAACTCGTAGCGCTTGGTCTGCGGGGCCGAGGGGAGGTTGCGGAAGCCGCCGAAGCGGGAGCGGCCGACCGCGTCCGAGAGGGCCGCTGCCAGGGGGGCCAGCGGGTCAGCGGCGGAGCCGGTGAGTTCCGGCAGGTGGCGGTCGTAGAAGCCCGTGTCCATGCGGCCCGTCGTGAACTCCTTGTGGCGCAGGGAGTTGACCAGCAGGTCCCTGTTCGTGGTCGGGCCGTGGAGGGTGGCCCTCTCCAGGGCGCCGGCGAGTTTGCGGACCGCCTCCGCGCGGGTGGGGGCGTGGGCGACGACCTTGGCGAGCATCGGGTCGTAGTGGACGGGGATCGGGTCGCCGCTCTCGTAGCCGGTGTCCAGGCGGACGGACGGGGTCAGGGAGAGGCGGTGCAGGGTGCCCGTCTGGGGGGTCCAGTCCCGTGCGGGGTCCTCGGCGTAGAGGCGGGCCTCCACCGCGTGGCCACGCGCGCGTGGGGGTTCGTCGTCCAGCGCGGCCCCTTCCGCGATCCTGATCTGTTCCGCCACCAGGTCGAGGCCGAACACCGCCTCGGTCACCGGGTGTTCGACCTGGAGGCGGGTGTTCATCTCCAGGAAGTGCGCCCGGCCGTCGGCAACCAGGAACTCGACCGTGCCCGCGCCCACGTAGTCCACCGCGCGGGCGGCGCGGACCGCCAAGTCGTGCAGTTGTCGGGTGAGTTCGTCGGACAGGCCCGGGGCCGGGGCCTCCTCGATCACCTTCTGGTGGCGGCGCTGGAGGGAGCAGTCGCGGGTGCCCAAGGCCCAGACCGTGCCGTGGGTGTCGGCGAGAATCTGGACCTCCACGTGGCGGCCGTCCTCGACGTACGGTTCGACGAAGACCTCGCCGTCGCCGAAGGCGCTCGCGGCCTCGGCGCGGGCGCTGCTCAGGGCCGGGTCCAGGTCTTCGAGGCGGCGTACGACCCGCATGCCGCGGCCACCGCCGCCCGCGGCCGCCTTCACCAGCACGGGCAGGTCGGCGGGCGTGACGTCCGCGAGCGGGGCCATGCCCATGAGTTGCTTCGCGCGCGTCTTGGACGCCATCGCCTCGATCGCGGCGGGGGGCGGGCCGATCCACACCAGGCCCGCGTCCAGGACCGCCCTCGCGAAGTCGGCGTTCTCGGAGAGGAAGCCGTAGCCGGGGTGGACGGCGTCGGCGCCGGCGGCGACCGCCGCCTTCACGATCAGGTCGGCGCGCAGGTAGGTGTCGGCGGGGGCCGCGCCCGGGAGTCGTACGGCCGTGTCCGCCACGCGCGTGTGGAGAGCGTGCGCGTCCGGGTCGGAGTGCACGGCGACCGTTCGGATGCCCAGTTCACGGCACGTGCGGAAGATCCGGCAGGCGATCTCGCCCCGGTTGGCGACGAGCACAGAAGTGATCACTGGAGGTTCCTCACATCCGGAAGACGCCGAAGCCGCCACGGGCGCCCTCGTAGGGGGCGGTGTGGATCGCGGACAGGCACATGCCGAGGACCGTGCGGGTGTCGCGGGGGTCGATGACGCCGTCGTCGTAGAGCCGCCCGGACAGGAACATGGGCAGCGACTCGGACTCGATCTGCTGTTCCACCATGGCGCGCAGGGCCGCGTCGCCCTCCTCGTCGTACGGCAGCCCCTTCGCCGCCGCGGACTGGCGGGCCACGATGGAGAGCACGCCGGCGAGCTGCTGGGGCCCCATGACGGCCGACTTGGCGCTGGGCCAGGCGAAGAGGAAGCGGGGGTCGTAGGCGCGGCCGCACATGCCGTAGTGCCCGGCACCGTAGGAGGCGCCCATGAGGACGGAGAGGTGCGGGACCTTCGAGTTGCTCACCGCGTTGATCATCATGGCGCCGTGCTTGATGATGCCGCCCTGTTCGTACTCCTTGCCGACCATGTAGCCGGTGGTGTTGTGCAGGAAGAGCAGGGGGATGTCGCGCTGGTTGGCCAACTGGATGAACTGGGCGGCCTTCTGGGACTCCTCGGAGAACAGGACGCCCTGGGCGTTGGCGAGGATGCCGACCGGATAGCCGTGGAGTTCGGCCCAGCCGGTCGCGAGGCTGCTGCCGTACAGGGGCTTGAACTCGTCGAAGTCGGAGGCGTCGACGATCCGGGCGATCACCTCGCGGGGGTCGAAGGGCACCTTGAGGTCGCCGGGGACGATGCCCAGCAGTTCGTCGGGATCGTGCTTGGGCGGCTCGGCGGGGCCCGGATCGCCGTACGCCTTGCGGTGGTTGAGGCGGGCGACGACCCGGCGGGCCTGCCGGAGCGCGTCCCGCTCGTCCACGGCGAAGTAGTCCGCGAGGCCCGACACGCGCGCGTGCATCTCGGCGCCGCCGAGGGACTCGTCGTCGCTCTCCTCACCGGTGGCCATCTTGACCAGGGGCGGGCCGCCGAGGAACACCTTGGCGCGTTCCTTGACCATGATCACGTGGTCGGACATGCCGGGGATGTAGGCGCCGCCCGCCGTCGAGTTGCCGAAGACGACGGCGACGGTGGGGATGCCGGCGGCCGAGAGGCGGGTCAGGTCG
Organism: Streptomyces sp. LS-MS-L19; assembly: GCF_058382285.1. NCBI lineage: Bacteria > Bacillati > Actinomycetota > Actinomycetes > Kitasatosporales > Streptomycetaceae > Streptomyces > Streptomyces sp. LS-MS-L19. The sequence continues at coordinate 4,548,094 of NZ_JBYCLL010000001.1, forward strand.
CGGAAGATGGCGCCGCCCGGGATGAAGATCTCCTTCTGGGACGGCAGGTCGGCGCCGCCGGACTCCACCAGGCTGATGCAGGGCAGCCGGTTGGCGAGGGCGATGTCGTTGGCGCGCAGGGCCTTCTTCAGCGACCAGGGGTTGCTCGCGCCGCCGCGCACGGTCGGGTCGTTGGCGGTGATCAGGCACTCCACGCCCGCCACCACCCCGATCCCGGTGACCAGGGAGGCGCCGACCGTGTAGTCGCTGCCCCAGGCGGCCAGGGGGGACAGTTCCAGGAAGGGCGTGTCGGGGTCGAGGAGCAGCTCGATGCGTTCCCGGGCGAGCAACTTGCCGCGCCTGCGGTGCCGTTCGACGTACTTCTCGCCACCGCCCGCGAGCGCCTTGGCGTGTTCGGCGTCCAGGTCCGAGAGCTTCGCGAGCATGGCCTCGCGGTGGGCCCGGTAGTCGGGGCCGGTCGGGTCGAGGGTGGTCCGCAGGATCGTCACAGCAGGGCCTCCGGGATGTCCAGGTGGCGGGAGCGCAGCCATTCGCCGAGGGCCTTGGCCTGCGGGTCGAAGCGGTGCTGGGCGGCGACGCCCTCGCCGAGGATGCCCTCGACGACGAAGTTCAGGGCGCGCAGGTGGGGCAGGTCGTGCCGGGTGACAGTCAACTCGGCTGTTTCCGGGAGGAGTTCGCGCAGTCGGTCCACGGTGAGCGTGTGGGCGAGCCACCGCCACGCCTCGTCCGTGCGCACCCAGACCCCGATGTTGGCGTTGCCGCCCTTGTCGCCGCTGCGGGCGCCCGCGACCAGCCCGAGCGGGGCCCTGGCCACGGGTCCTTCGGCGAGCGGCTCCGGCAGGGGTGGCCGAGGGACCTCGTCGAGTACGGCGGTCTCCTGGGCCGGGGCCACGGGGATCCGCCGCCCGTCGTGGAGGACGGCCACATGGTCCACGGCTCCCTGGGGGACGTACGCCTCCTCGAAGACCCCGTAGGGCGAGCCCTTCCCGGGAGGCGCCAGCACATGGAACCCGGGGTAGCTCGCCAGGGCGAGTTCCACGGCGGCCCCGCTGAGCGCCCGTCCGACGGCCTCCTGGTCGGCGTCCCGGACGACCAGGCGCAGCAGCGCGCTCGCGGTCTCCTCGGTGTCGGCGTCGGGGCGGTCGGTGCGGGCCAGGTCCCAGCGCACGTCGGTGACCTTGGCGAGGGCCGGTTCCAGCTGCTCCCGTACCAGTGCGGCCTTGGCCTCGATGTCCAGGCCGGTCAGGACGAAGGCGACCTCGTTGCGGAAGCCGCCGAGCCGGTTGCGGCCGACCTTGAGGGTGGGCGGCGGGGCCTCGCCGCGCACCCCGGAGATCCGGACGCGGTCGGGGCCGTCCTGGGTGAGCCGGACCGTGTCGAGGCGGGTGGTGACATCGGGGCCCGCGTACCGGGCGCCCTGTGTCTCGTACAGGAGCTGGGCGGTGACCGTGCCGACGTCCACGAAGCCGCCGGTGCCGGGGTGTTTGGTGATGACGGCGGTGCCGTCCTCGTGGAGTTCGGCGAGGGGGAAGCCGGGGCGCCGGAGGTCGCGCGCCTTGTCGGTGAAGAACGCGTAGTTGCCGCCGGTCGCCTGGGTCCCGCACTCCAGGACATGGCCGGCGACGACGGCTCCCGCGAGCCGGTCCCACTCCCCCGGCCCCCAGCCGAAGTGGGCGGCGGCGGGCCCGGTGACGAGGGCCGCGTCGGTGACCCGGCCGGTCACGACCACGTCCGCGCCCGCGCGCAGGGCGGCCGCGATGCCGAAGCCGCCGAGGTAGGCGTGGGCGGCGAGGCTGCCGGGGTGCCGGGCGGTGAGGTCGTCGCCCTCGACGTGGGCGACCCGCGTGTCCAGACCGAGGCGGTCGGCCAACTCCCTGATACGGGTGGCGAGTCCGGCGGGGTTCAGGCCGCCCGCGTTGGTGACGATCCGGACGCCCCGCTCGTGCGCGAGACCGAGGCAGTCCTCGAGTTGGCGCAGGAAGGTGCGGGCGTATCCGGCGCCGGGGTCCTTCAGCCGGTCCCGGCCCAGGATGAGCATGGTCAGCTCGGCGAGGTAGTCGCCGGTGAGGACGTCGAGTTCACCGCCGGTGAGCATCTCGCGCAGGGCGTCGAAGCGGTCGCCGTAGAAGCCGGAGGCGTTGCCGATGCGCAGGGGGTTCACGCGGCCCGGATTCACTCCCTGGTCCACTCGGCCTTGGTCCACTCGGCCCGGGTTCACTCACCCGCCCCCTTCGGTGCGCGCCCCTTGCCGGGTGGGCCCGCGAAGGCCTGGGCGATGTCGAGCCAGCGGTCGGCGTCCTCGCCCACGGCGGTCAGGTCGAGGTCGGCGCGGTGGGCCCGCTGGGTGACCAGGAGGCAGAGGTCGAGGGCGGGGCCGGTGACACGGTCGGTGGCGTCCTCGGGGCCGTAGGTCCACGACTCGCCCGAGGGGCTGACGAGTTCAATGCGGAACTCCTCGAAGGGCGGGGTCAGTCCGTGCACCCCGAAGGAGAAGTCACGGGTACGGACACCGAGCCGGACGATGTGCCGGATGCGGTCGGTGGGCTCGCGGGTCACGCCGAGCGCGTCCGCGACGTCCAGGCCGTGGGCCCAGGTCTCCATGAGGCGGGCGGTGGCCATGGAGGCGGTGGACATGGGCGGGCCGTACCAGGGGAAGCGGGCCCCCTCGGGTGCCGCGCGCAGGGCTTCCGCGAGGTCCTCGCGGCCGGCCCGCCAGTACGCGAGCAGCCGCGCGGGAGGCTTCCCGGCACCCTCCTCCGCGCCGTTGTCCACGAAGTCCCCGGGGGCCGCGAGCGCCTTCTCGACCTCGCGGGAGAAGGCCTTCGGGTCGGTCACCGCGAGCAGGGAGGAGTGGTCGGTCCAGGCCAGGTGGGCGATCTGGTGGGCGACGGACCAGCCGGGGGCGGGGGTCGCGAGCGTCCACTGCTCGGCGGTCAACTCGGCCACGAGACGGTCGAGTTCCTCGCTCTCCGCACACAGGTCGTCGATGACGGGTGTCGGGTCTGCCATGGGGCGAGGATGGCAGCGTCCGAAGAAACAAGCAAGCGTGCTTGCATTTATTCATCGCGCGCCTTGGAGGCCGGCTGGTCAGATCCAGTCGCCGAGGCCTCGCCACTGGCGCACCCTGACGACGGTGACCCCGCCCGCGACGGCGGCCGCGAGGAGGGGCACGACAGGGAGCATGATCGCGGTTGCCCAGGACAGGAACCCGGTGTCCACCGACTCGTAGCCGCCCCACGGTTCCCGCGCCACCTGGACCGTCTCGTCCGGGTGGCCGTCGTAGCCGACCTTCACCGTGTGCGCGGGGGCACCGACCTGCGGGCCGCTGCACACCGTGTGGGACCCGGCGCGTCCGCCGCCCTCGCTGTGGCATTCCGTGAACCGGACCTGCACGGGATGCCCCAGGACCTCCACGCGGGTGAGCCCGGCGAGCACCGCCCAGGCCGTCGCCGCGAGGCACAGCACAGTGATCACGCCGTAGCCCACGGCAGCGCGTCCCCGCCCCTCTGTCATGCACCCAGCATGCCGTCTCACGGGAAAATGCCGCGACCCCGCCTCCGCGGCGGCGTTACCGTCGCCCGGTGACCGATCACAAGGACCACTTCGGAGAGTCCGTCGCGGCGACCTACGACGAGTCGACGGCGGGCATGTTCACGGCGGACGCGGTCGATCCGGCCGTCGCCGTGCTGGCGGAGCTGGCCGGGGACGGGCGGGCCCTGGAGCTCGGTGTCGGGACCGGGCGGATCGCCCTGCCGCTGGCGGCGCGGGGCGTCGAGGTGCACGGCATCGAACTGTCCCGGGCGATGGCGGACCGGCTGCGGGCCAAGCCCGGCGGTGAGGCGATCGGGGTGACGTTCGGGGACTTCACGACGGCCCGGGCGCCCGGTACCTTCTCGGTCGCCTACCTGGTCTTCAACACGATCATGAACCTGACCACCCAGGACGCCCAGGTGGACTGCTTCCGCAATGTCGCCGCCCACCTGGCCCCCGGCGGCACCTTCGTCATCGAGGTCATGGTCCCCCAGCTGCGGAAACTCCCGCCCGGACAGAACGCCGTGCCGTTCCACGTCGGCGAGACGCGCCTCGGCTTCGACACCTACGACACCGCGACCCAGGCGATGGCCTCGCATCACGTGCGCGTCGAGAACGGCGAGGGATCCTTCCACTCGATCCCCTTCCGGTACGTCTGGCCCGCGGAACTGGATCTCATGGCCCGGCTGGCCGGGATGCGGCTGCGGGACCGCTGGGCGAACTGGGACCGGTCGCCCTTCACGGCCGACAGCGAGTCCCATGTCTCGGTGTGGGAGAAGACCGACGGCTGACCGGGCGACCGCTCAGTCGCCCAGGGCCGCTTTCCCCCGCCCCACCTGCGTGCGGACCGCGCCCATGCTCGCCGCGATCACCAGCGCGATGGCGAGCGCCTGGAGCACGGACAGGGCCTGGCCGAGGATCAGGAAGCCCGCGAGGGCCGCGATGCCGGGCTCCAGGCTCATGAGGATCGCGAAGGTGGAGGCGGGCAGGCGGCGCAGGGCGAGGAGTTCCAGGGTGTAGGGCAGCACGGAGGACATCACGGCGACCGCCGCGCCCAGACCCACGGTCACCGGGTCGAGAAGCCGGGTGCCCGACTCCACGGCGCCGAACGGCAGGAAGGCCAGCGCGCCCACCGCCATCGCCAGGGCGAGCCCGTCGGCCTGCGGGAAACGGCGGCCGGTGCGCGCACTGAAGACGATGTACGCCGCCCACATGGCCCCCGCCGCCAGCGCGAAGGCCACGCCCAGCGGGTCGAGGCCGCCGAAGTTCCCGCCGCCGAGCAGGAAGACACCGGCGAGCGCGAGGCCCGCCCAGACGGCGTTGACCGCGCGGCGGGAGGCGAGCACCGAGAGGGTGAGCGGGCCGAGGACCTCCAGGGTGACCGCGGGGCCGAGGGGGATGCGGTCGACGGCCTGGTAGAAGAGGCCGTTCATCGCGGCCATGGTGAGGCCGAAGACGACGACCGTGCCCCAGTCGGTGCGGGAGTGGCCGCGCAGCCGGGGCCGGCACACCAGGAGCAGCACGATCGCGGCGGCCAGCAGCCGCAGGGTCACCACCCCGAGCGCGCCCGCCCGCGGCATCAGGGTCACGGCCAGCGCCGCCCCGAACTGCACGGACACACCACCGGCGAGGACCAGGCCGACGGGCCCGAGGGAGCCGAGACGACGGGGACCGCCGACGGGCGCCGCGGCGACCGGGGGCGAGGACGGCAGGTCGGTGCTGGGGGTGGTCACGGGCGCTTCCAGGAGGTCGATTCGCGGTTGTCGTTCATCGTGATGCACTACTGAGTCCAGGGTAGTGGACTCAGTCAGGTGCGTAAACCCGCTATACGACTGTCTCGGAGGATGGAATCAGCGCCGCACCATGAACACGTCGACCGGGTCCTCGGACTCCGCCGTGAAGCCGTGCCGTTCGTAGAGGCGGCGGGCCTGGCTGCCCTGGAGGACGTCGAGGCGTACGGTCACGCCGTCCGCGTCGGCGCGGGCGAGCAGGGTGCGCAGGACGGCGGAGCCGAGGCCGCGGCCCTGGAGTGCCGGGTCGACGAAGAAGTGCTCCAGCCAGTGGCCGTCCTCGGCCGGGCGCAGCGCTACACAGCCCGCGAGGCGGCCCTCGACCACGATCACCGACAGATGCTCGGCGACGAAGGCGTCCCGGAACCGCTGCCGCACCCGCTGCTCGTCGAACCGCCCCAGCCGCTCCAGGTCGGGGCGCATCACCACGGCCCGCAGCTCGGCTATCGGCTCGACGTCGTCCGGGGTCGCGGGACGCAGGGTCCAGGTCAGCGTGTCCATGATCGGAGTCTCTCAGGCGGGGCGGTTCCTGCCGTCCCGTGGCCCGAAGGCCGCCAGCGCCTCCGCGTCCGTGGCCCTCGCGCCCAGGTAGTAGTCCGCCCACTCCGCGATCCCGGGCCAGTCGCACTCCGCGACCAGCCGCCGGGCTGCCGCCGGGATGTCGTACGGCGTCACCCGCAGGTCCGTCCCCGGGCCCAGCAGGCACCAGTGGGCGCCGGGGCGGCCGTACGGCATGCCGACGCTGCCGGGGTTGACGACCAGGCGGCCGTGGGCGAGCCGGACGTACGGCATGTGGGTGTGGCCGCAGACGATCGTGCGGACGCTCTCGGGCACGCCCGCGAGGACCTCCGTCCAGCGGTCGGGGCGCGAGTCGACCAGGACGACCTCCTCGTCGTCGCGAGGTGTGGCGTGGCAGAAGAGGACCTCGCCGAGGCCGCGGACGGTGAGGGTGAGTGTGGTGGGGAGCGAGGCGAGGAACTCGACGTCGGCTTCGGCGAGCCGGGCGGCCGCGTAGGGGCCGATCGGGTCGGGGATGTCCGCCCGCTCGCCCCTGCGGTACTCGACGAGTTCGCGGTCCGCGTTGCCGGAGATCCACGCCACGCGCTCGCCCAGCTCCCTCAACAGGGCGAGCACTTGGGTGGGTTGGGGGCCCGCCGTGATGTCCCCGGTGAGCACGATCCGGTCGGCGGCGGCCACGGCCGGTTCGGCGAGGACGGCTTCCAGGGCGGGCAGGACTCCGTGGATGTCGGAGAGGACGGCGACGCGGTCGTAGGCGGGCATGGGGCCGAGTCTGCACCGGGGGCGGCAACACCGGGCCGGTTCAGGGCTGTTGGTCCAGCCCTTCCGCCAGCACCTCCGCCAGGTGCCGGCCCCGCACCCCCGCGAGCTGCTCCAGCTGGGTGCGGCAGGAGAAGCCGTCGGCGAGCACCACCGCGTCCTCGGGCGCCCGGCGCACCGACGGCAGCAGCTGCTCCTCCGCGCAGGCCCGGGACACCTCGAAGTGGCCTTTCTCGAAACCGAAGTTGCCCGCCAGGCCACAGCACCCGCCGGTCAGTTCGCCGGTGAGCCCGGCGGCCTCGCGCAGCCGTCGGTCGGCCGTGTCGCCCAGGACCGCGTGCTGATGGCAGTGGGTCTGGCCGACGACCGGGCGGTTCAGGGCCGGTGGCCGCCAGTCGGGGGCGAGCCGCTCCAGGGCCTCCGCGAAGGTGAGGACACGCGAGGCGAGCCGGGCGGCCCGCGGGTCGTCGTGCAGCAGCTCGGGCAGGTCGGTGCGGAGGGCGGCGGCGCAGCTGGGCTCCAGGACGACGAAGGCGGGCAGCTCCGTCACGTCGTCCCCTTCCGCCGGCAGGAACGGCTCCACCAGGTCCAGCGTGCGGTGCAACACCGCGCGGGCCCGGTCGAGTTGGCCCGTGGAGAGATACGTCAGGCCGCAGCAGGCGCGGACACGGGGGCGGCCCCAGGACGCCGACGCGCCGACGCCCTCGACCTCGCCGCCCTCGGACCGCCGCACCTTCCACGGCCGCCCCGGCAGCTCGACGGCCCCGATCCCGGCCGCCTCCAGGACCCGCACCGCCGCCCGGCCGACGTCCGGCGCAAGGTGCTCGGTGAAGGTGTCCGGCCACAGGAAGACCATGTGCTCCGGCATCCCAGGCACCCCGGTCGTCCATCCCCGCATCCGCTCCCGGTTCCACCTCCGCTGCCACCGGCCGAACGTCTCCGGAGCCAGCCGCGGGATCCGCCGCTCGGCCGCGATCCCGCCGAGCCGTTTCGCGACCGCCGCCAACGGCCGTACGGCGGCGAGGGCGTTGACCACCGGAGCCAGCCGCAGCCGGTCCACCAGACGCAGCCACACCGGCAGCCGGCCCATGCTGTAGTGAGCGGCCGGCCGGCGGCGCCCGGCGTAGTGGTGGTGCAGGAACTCCGCCTTGTACGTGGCCATGTCGACCCCGACCGGGCAGTCGGACCGGCAGCCCTTGCAGGACAGGCACAGGTCGAGGGCGTCCCGCACCTCCGTCGACCGCCAGCCGCCGGTCACCAGGCCGCCCGCCTCGCCGGCCAGCATCTCGTGCAGCAGCCTGGCCCGCCCGCGCGTGGAGTGGGCCTCCTCGCCGGTGGCCCGGAAGGACGGGCACATGACGGCGGGCCCGGACACCGCTGTCGTACGGCATTTCGCGACCCCGACGCAGCGCCGTACGGCCGCCGGGAAGTCACCGCCGTCGGCCGGGTAGCCGAAGGCGACGTCGACCGGCTTCCGGGGCAGGACGGCGAAGCGGAGGTTCGTGTCGAGGGGGGCCGGGCGGACCAGCATGCCGGGGTTGAGGAGGTCGTCCGGATCCCAGACGCCCTTGGTCCGCTCGAAGAGGGCGACCAGCTCGTCGCCGTACATCCTGGGGAGCAGTTCGGCGCGTGCCTGTCCGTCGCCGTGCTCGCCGGACAGCGAGCCGCCGTGGGCGACGACCAGGTCGGCGAGTTCCTCGGAGAAGCGCCGGAAGCGTGCCACCCCGGGCTCGGTCAGCAGGTCGAAGTCGATGCGGACGTGGATGCAGCCGTCGCCGAAGTGGCCGTAGGGGGTGCCGCGCAGGCCGTGCTCGGTGAGCAGCCCCCGGAAGTCCCGCAGATAGGCCCCCAGCCGCCGCGGCGGCACCGCGCAGTCCTCCCAGCCGGGCCAGGCTTCGGAACCGTCGGGCATGCGGGTCGCCGTACCGCTGGCGTCCTCGCGGATGCGCCACAGGGCCCGCTGCCCGGCCGGGTCGGTCACCACCAGCGCGTCCAGGACGTCGGCGGCGCGCACGATCTCCTCCGCACGCGCGCGTGCCCCGGCCGCGCTGTCCGCGCCGGTCTCCACGAACAGCCAGGCACCGCCCCTGGGCAGCGCGGCCGCCGAGGGCACCAGGTCGGCTGCCATGCCCTCCACCGTCAGGGGGCGGTGCGACAGCAGCCCGGCGGCGGCCTCGGCGGCCGCGCCCTCGTCCGCGTACCCGAGCACCGCGAGCGCACGCGCGCGGGGCGTCTCCACCAGCCGTACGACCGCTTCGGTGAGGACGCCGAGCGTGCCCTCGCTGCCGCAGAACGACCGGGCGACGTCGGCCCGGTGCTCCGGCAGCAGGGCGTCCAGCGCGTACCCGGAGATCCGCCGGGGCAGCTCGGGGAACCCGGTCCGCAGCCGCGCGAGGTCGCCGTCGACGAGCTCCCGCAGGCCCGCGGGCGCCCCGGCCCACTCCTGCCCGAGCCGCAGCCGCTGCCCGCGCGCGGTGATCACGTCCAGCTCGCGCACGCTGTCGGCGGTGGTGCCCCAGGCCACCGAGTGCGACCCGCAGGAGTTGTTGCCGATCATTCCGCCGAGCGTGCAGCGGCTGTGGGTGGAGGGGTCCGGTCCGAACCGCAGTCCGTGCGGGGCGGCGGCGTCCTGGAGGCGGTCGAGGACCAGGCCCGGCTGCACGACGGCGGTGCACGCCCCGGGGTCGAGGGACACGAGCTGGTTCATGTGCCGGGTGAAGTCGAGGACGACTCCGGTGCCGGTGGCCTGCCCGGCGATGGACGTGCCGCCGCCGCGGGGCACGACGGGTACTCCGTGCGAGCGACAGACCTCCAGTACGGCGGCCACGTCGTCGGCGTCCCGGGGTGCGACGACCCCGAGCGGGACGCGCCGGTAATTGGAGGCGTCCATCGTGGTCAGCGCCCGGGAGGTGACGTCGAAGCCGACGTCCCCCCGCACGGCTTTGCGCAGCTCCGCTTCCAGACCCGTCATGGGTCCACCCTCCCAGCCCGTGCGGGCATCGACGTCTCAGCCGACGGACGAGGTTTCCACCAGGTTTCCCGCAGCGGCTAACCTCGGTCCGTGGCTGAGATCCAGATTCCCGCTGACATCAAGCCCGCCGACGGACGTTTCGGCGCGGGCCCCTCCAAGGTGCGGGTCGAGGCGCTCGACGCCCTCGCCGCGACCGGTACGTCCCTGCTCGGGACCTCCCACCGCCAGGCCCCGGTGAAGAACCTGGTCGGCCAGGTGCGTGAGGGCATCTCCGAGCTGTTCTCGCTGCCCGAGGGCTACGAGGTCGTCCTCGGCAACGGCGGTTCCACCGCGTTCTGGGACGTGGCGACGCACGGCCTGATCGAGAACAAGTCGCAGCACCTGAACTTCGGCGAGTTCTCGTCGAAGTTCGCGAAGGCGTCCAAGCTCGCGCCCTGGCTGGCCGAGCCCACCGTCATCGCCTCCGACCCCGGCACGCACCCCGAGCCGCGGGCCGAGGCGGGCGTCGACGTGTACGCCTTCACCCACAACGAGACGTCGACGGGTGTCGCCGCCCCGATCCGGCGGGTCGCGGGCGCGGACTCCGGCGCCCTGGTCCTGGTCGACGCGACGAGCGGCGCCGGCGGCCTCCCGGTGGACGTGTCGGAGACGGACGTCTACTACTTCGCCCCGCAGAAGTCCTTCGCCTCCGACGGCGGCCTGTGGATCGGCGTGTTCTCCCCGGCGGCGATCGAGCGCGCCGAGCGGATCCACGCGTCCGGCCGCCACGTCCCGGAGTTCTTCTCGCTGCCCACGGCGATCGACAACTCCCGCAAGAACCAGACGTACAACACCCCGGCCCTCGCGACCCTCTTCCTGCTGAACCAGCAGCTGGAGTGGATCAACGGCCAGGGCGGCCTCGCCTGGTCGACGGCCCGCACGAAGGACTCCTCGACCCGCCTGTACAGCTGGGCGGAGGAGTCCAAGCACGCGACCCCGTTCGTCACCGACCCGGCCAAGCGCTCCCAGGTCATCGGCACGATCGACTTCTCCGACGACATCGACGCCGCCGCCATCGCCAAGGTCCTGCGGGCCAACGGCATCGTCGACACCGAGCCCTACCGCAAGCTCGGCCGCAACCAGCTGCGCGTCGCGATGTTCCCGGCCATCGACCCGGCGGACGTCGAGGCCCTGACGAAGTGCATCGACTACGTCATCGAGAAGCTGTAGCCGTTCCAGGCGTTACGACGACGAGGGGCGCCCGGTGTTCGCCGGGCGCCCCTCGTCGTCTGTCGGCTCGCGGTCAGCCGCGGAAACCGAGCAGCTGGTGCAGCTCGTCGCCGCCCTGGGTCGCCGTGGCCGGCGTGGAGGCGCCGGTCAGGGCCGACGCCGTGGCCGGCTGGGCCGCCGCCGGCTTCGGGTCGGGGAGCTTCTTGCAGACCGCGTCGGCCGTGCCGTGGCCGCGCGGGACCGTACCGTCGGTCAGGTACTTGGCGAGGTACTTGTCGAGGCAGGCGTTGCCGCTCAGGGTGATGCCGTGGTTGCCGCCGCCCTGCTCGACGACCAGGCTGGAGTGCTTGAGCAGACGGTGGACGGTGACGCCGCCCTGGTACGGGGTGGCCGCGTCGTTCGTCGCCTGGAACAGGAGCACCGGCGGGAGCTTGGAGTTGGCGACGTTCACCGGCTTCAGGGTCTTCGTGGGCCAGAACGCGCACGGCGCGTTGTACCAGGCGTTGCTCCAGGCCATGAAGGGAGCCTTCTTGTACACGGCCCAGTTGTCCTTCTGCCACTGCTTCCAGTCGCGCGGCCAGGAGGCGTCACGGCACTGCACGGCGGTGTAGATGCTGTAGCCGTTGTCACCGGAGGCGTCGATCGCGGCGAGGTTCTCGTACGCCTCGACCAGCGGGGCGGCGTTCTTGTCGTTCACGTACGCGGCGAACGCCTTGGCCAGGTCGGGCCAGTAGCCGTTGTAGTAGCCGCCCGGGATGAAGGTGTCCTCCAGCTCGGCTGCGCCCACCTTGCCGCCGGCCGGCGTCTTCGCCAACTGGGCCTGCATGGCGTACCACTTGGCCTCGATCCTGGCCGGGTTCGTGCCGAGCTCGTACGTGGAGTTGTACTTCGCGATCCACGCCATCAGGGCCTTCTGGCGGGCGTCGAAGGCGTAGTCCTGCGAGATGTTGGCGTCGTACCAGACGCCGTCGGGGTCGACGATCGAGTCCAGCACCAGGCGGCGCACGTTGCCCGGGAAGAGCTTCGCGTAGACCTGGCCCAGGTAGGTGCCGTACGAGTAGCCGAAGTAGTTGATCCTCCGTGCGCCGAGGGACTTGCGGATCGAGTCCATATCCTTCACGGCGTTGATCGTGTTGATGTACGGCAGCACGTCGGCGTACTTGCGCCCGCACGCGGCGGCGAAGGACTTGGCGCGCTCCAGGTTGGCCTTCTCGATCGCGGGCGTGCTCGGGACGCTCGGGGGGCGCACCGGGTTGAAGTAGCCAGGCACGCAGTCGAGGGCGGGCTTGCTCCGGCCGACGCCGCGCGGGTCGAAGCCGATGACGTCGTACTGGGCCGCGACCGCCTTGGGCAGGCTCGAGGCGACGAACCCGGCGAGGGTGAGACCGCTGCCGCCGGGCCCGCCCGGGTTGACCAGGAGCGGCCCCTGGTACTTCTTCGCGGTGTGCGGCACCCGGGACAGGGCCAGGGTTATCTGGCGCCCCTTGGGGTGGGCGTAGTCGAGCGGCACCTTCACCGACCCGCACTGGAGCGTCGGGTAGTCGTCGGTACCGCACTTCTTCCAGCTGACCTTCGCCGCGGCCTGGGCGGGCGAGACGGTGCGGGACGTACCGGCCTCGGCGGGAACGGCCGTGACGGCCCCCGCGAGAACGACGGTCGCACCGCACAGCACAACTGCGCTTCTTCTCATGGAGCCGCATCATGTCGAAGAAATCTTCGGATGAGAAACACCTGAACGAAAGATTTGAAACTCCTTTGGTCCGGAGGCGCTTGGGGTTCAGCTACGGCAAGTACCTGATACCTGCGGCATGGGCGGTCGGGGATCCAGGCAAGCACCGTACGAGGAAGGCAGAGCGCCCGAGGGTGGCCGGGCGCCCCTCCGTTCACGCAGCCGTGCAGCTCACGCTCGGCGCGCCCCCGCCTCCCGGCGTGCCCCCGAAGCCGAAGGTCGCCGAACCGCCCGCCGGGAGGGACCCGTTGTGCGAGGCGTTCGTGGCGGTCACGGTCGAGCCGGTCTGGGTGTACGACGCGTTCCACATGGAGCCGACCTTCTGGGCGCCCGGCCAGGTCCAGGTGACCTTCCAGGAACTCAGCGCCGTCGAGCCGGAGTTGGTCACCTTCACCTCGGCGTTGAAGCCGCTCCCCCAGTCGCTGCTGACCGAGTAGGTGGCGGTGCAGGCCGCCGTGCCGCCGCCCGGGTCGCCCGGACCGCCGGGGTCGCCGCCGCCCGAGCCCGGGAAGCCCGGCGCCTTCACGCTCGCCAGGTACCCGTCCTTGACCGTGTCCACGGTCTGCCAGTCGTCCTTCAGGATCCCGCCCGTGTCACCGGAGTTGGGGTTCCACGACCAGAAGGTCCAGTGGAAGGAGTCGGCGCCGTACGTCGAGGTCGGGCGCAGGTACGACACCAGCGCTGCCAGCCACTTCTGGTCCACGGTCGACTGGAGGGTGGTCCCGAACTCGCCCACCCACACCGGCGCGATGTTCTGCTTGAAGAGGTAGCCCCAGTACTTGTCCCAGATCCCCGGCATGTTGGCGGGGAACGACGGATCGCTGAACCAGCTCTGCTGGGCCACGCTCGTCGCGTAGTCGTGGGCCGAGTACACGACCCGGTTCGCCACGCTCAGCTGCACCGGGTACTGCGCGACCCCCATCAGGTTGCCGCCCCACCAGCCCGAGACACCGTTGACGGTCTGCACGCCCTCGACGAAGATCAGCAGGTCCGGGTTGACCCCGAGCACCGCGTTCCCGGCCCGCTGGGCGGCCAGACGCCAGTCCGTGGCGGTGTCCCCGCAGCCCCAACACGCCGGGTCGTGCGGCTCGTTGTGCAGATCGATGCCCACGACCGTGTCCTGGCCCTTGTAACGCGTGGCCAGCGCCTTGAGGTTGGCGATCCACGTCGACTCCGGCACCGCGGCCGTGTACCAGAGCGCCGACTGGCCGCCGGAGTCCGGGCGGTGCCGGTCGAGGATGACCTTGAGGCCGTCCTGACCGGCGTACGACACGATCCTGTCCAGTACGCCGAGGGAGCTGAGTCCCTGGAGGTCGGCGTTCTTGCCGCTGGAGAAGTCGATGCTGTTCGGGACGGTCCCCGCCTTGAAGATGTCGTCGCTGAACGGGATCCGGATCGTGTTGTAGCCCAGCGACTTCATCTGGTCGATCATGGACTTGTAGTCGCGGGACCAGAGGCCGTGGACGACGTGGTTGGAGGTCTCGAAGCCGAACCAGTTGATCCCGGCGACCCGGACCGGCTGCCCGGACGCGTCGAGGATCTGGCGGCCGCTGGTGTGCCAGTAACCGGCCCCGGCGTCGGCCTTCGTCTCGGCCGCGTGTGCCGTCTGCGCTCCGACCAGGAGCGGTAACAGAAGCGCCGCCGCGCACAGCGCTCTTCGCAAGCTGCGGAACATGTTCGCTGCTTCCTCTCGAAGGGGGAGCAGGCCCGGAACCCGATGGGAGCGCTCCCACCATCCTGCTCCTCCCATGGAAGTCAGGTCACATGAACACGTCAAGACGCAGGACGCTACCTACTGAGCTTCTGGAACCTCCGCACCGCCAACGGCAGGAAGATCGCCGTGAGCACCACCGGCCACACCCCGGCCATCAGCAGCGCGTGCTGCTCGACCCAGGAGTCCCCGCCGCCGACCGGCGTCCCGAACAGGTCGCGGGTGGCCGCCGCCGTGGAGGAGATCGGGTTCCACGCGGCCACCGCGCCCAGCCAGTCGGGCATCAGCTGCGGCGCGACGAAGATGCTGGAGATCATCGTGAGGGGGAACGCGACCGCGAACAGCCCGCCAGCCGCCTCCGGGTTGGGGACCATCAGGCCCAGCCACACCCCGATCCAGATCAGCGCGAACCGCAGCCACAGCAGCAGTCCGAAGGCGGCCAGGAAGCCCAGCCCGCCGTCGGGACGCCAGCCCATCGCCACCGCGGTCAGCATCATGATCGCCAACTCGGCGCAGGCGACGAGCAGATCGGTCACCCCGCGCCCCGCGACCACCGCGGAGGAGGCCATCGGCATCGAGCGGAACCGGTCGATCACGCCCTTCGTGGCGTCGTACACCACCAGGGTCGCGGTGTTGATGAAGCCGAAGGCCATCGTCATCACGAACATGCCGGGCATCAGGAAGTCCTTGTAGTCCCCGCCGCCGGGCACCTGCATGGCGCTGCCGAATACATAGCCGTAGAGCAGGACGGAGAGGATCGGGAAGCCCAACTGCCAGGCGATGTTGACGGGTTGGCGCTGGTAGTGGGTGAGGCCGCGGCGGACGATGTTCCAGACGTCGGCGAGGATCCAGTAGGTGCGGCCGCGGGTGGCCTCCATGGTGCTCATGCCGCTGTCTCCTTCTCCGTGCGGTGTCCGGTCAGGCGCAGGAACACGTCGTCGAGGCTCGGCCTGCGCAGTCCGATGTCCTCGACCCGCACGCCCTCGTCCTGGAGGGCGCGGGCGACCTCGGTGAGTGCGGAGACCCGGTCGACGACGGGGGCGTGCACCCGCAACTCCCCTTCCTCCGCCTCTGGTTCGCCGTCGGAGACCCGGGCCACGACCTTCACCACGCGCGGGATGTCGGTCCGCTCGGCGACCACGACCTCGATACGGTCGCCGCCGACCCGGTCCTTGAGTCCGTCCGGGGTGTCGTCGGCGATGGCCCGGCCCTGGTCGATGACGGTGATGCGGGAGGCGAGCTTGTCGGCCTCCTCCAGGTACTGGGTGGTCAGCAGGACCGTGGTGCCGCTCGCCACCAACGCCCGCACGGATTCCCACACTTCGCCCCGGCTACGGGGGTCGAGTCCCGTCGTCGGCTCGTCGAGGAAGAGCACGGCGGGCGCGAGGATCATGGAGGCGGCGAGGTCGAGCCGGCGCCGCATGCCGCCGCTGTACTTGCCGACGCCCTTGTCGGCGGCGTCGGTGAGGTCGAACTGCGCGAGGAGCTCGGCGGCCCGCTGCTTGGCCCGCTTTCCGCCGAGGTGGAACAGCCGGCCGAACATCTCCAGGTTCTGCCGGCCGGTGAGGACCTCGTCGACGGCGGCGTACTGGCCGGTGAGGCCGATCCTCGACCGCACCTCGCGCGCGTGCCGGACCACGTCCAGTCCGGCGACGGTGGCGCGGCCGCCGTCCAGCCGGATCAGCGTGGACAGGATGCGGACCGCCGTGGTCTTGCCCGCGCCGTTGGGGCCGAGCAGGCCGTGCACGGTGCCCTCGCGGACGGCGAGGTCGAAGCCGTCGAGGGCGTGTTTCTCGCCGTAGCGCTTCTCCAGGCCTTCGGCGTGGACGGCGTATCCGTCGTCGGACATGGGTCCCCCTTCTCGCGATTCCGTTAACTGAGTACAGCGTACCCGATTGCGCGTACGGTGTACTCAGTATTTTGGCGGAACTAAGCTGCCCCCATGACGAGCAGCGGCGACACCAGTGGCAGCGGGGACATCGTCCGCACGCTCGAACTGCTGTGGGACGGCACCCCGCGGCCCAGCCGGGGCCCGAAGCCGGGGCTGACACTGGACCGGATCGTGGAAGCGGCCGTCCGGATCGCGGACGAGGAGGGGCTCGACGCGGTCTCGATGCGCCGGATCGCCACCGAGCTCGGCACCGGCGCGATGTCCCTGTACCGGTACGTCCCCGGCAAGGCCGAACTGCTCGACCTGATGCTCGACCGCGTCCAGCGGCCCTCCGAGAACCCGGCCGACCACGGCGACGGCTCCTGGCGCTCCGCCCTGGAGGCCATGGCCCGCGCCACGCTCGCGCTCTACACCCGCCATCCCTGGCTGCTCGGCGTCAACCAGGCCCGCCCGCTGCTCGGTCCGAGCGCGCTGGACGGCATGGAGAAGATGCTGGGCCGGATCCGCCCGATGGGCCTGACCGACCCCGAGCTGGTGTCGGCGGTCATCATGGTCGACGGGTATGTCGTCGGGGCCGCGCGCACGCAGGTCTACCAGCGGGAGGCGGAGCGGACGTCGGGGATGACGACCGCGGACTTCTTCGCGGCGCAGGCCCCCTTCCTCGAGAAGGTCATGGCCGGCGGCCGCTACCCGGTCCTCGCCTCTCTCGCCGAAGACACCTGGAGCCCGGAGTTCGACCACTTCGGGTTCGGGCTCCAGCGCATCCTGGACGGTCTTGAGGTGTTCGTCGCGCGCAGGCGCGAGGAATCAGGTGCGGCGGCGGAACAGCCGTCGGAGTCCGAAGAAGCCGACGACGGCCACCAGGGCGAGGGCGCCGATCTTGACGGTTCCGGTTCCGTCGGACCCTCCGCCGCCGTCGCTCCCGGAGGCCGAGGAACTCCCGCTCCCCGAGGGTGACCCGGACCCGCCGTCACCGGGCGCGTCCTGTGCCTCCACCTCGCTGTCGGCACCCTCCATGCCGAGCAGGAGCCTGGTCCCGTCCGGGGAGTAGGAGATGGACTCGCCCTGTCCGAGGGGCACGCTCAGCCGCCCCTCCTTCTTGATGTCGCCGTCGTTCCAGTCGTACCAGATACCGCCGAAGTACCCGCGTACGGCGAGCTGTTGACCATCCGGAGAGAAGGCGGCGTCGGTGGCCCACAGGTCGACGGGCTGCACCGGCCTGAAGAGGTTCGTGCCGGAGGGGGAGAGCTTCGCCGGGCCGGCGTACAGGTGGCCGCCGTCCTCCTGCTTGTCGATGATGTAGACGCGTCCGGTCTTCGGGTGGACGACCATCGACTCGGCGTCGCGCGAGCCGTCGGAGTACTTCACGACGTACTGCGTGGCCTTGACGGTCTGGTCCTTGAGGTCCTTCGGCTCGGGGAGCTTGTAGATCCAGACGTAGGGCCAGGTGACGCCGTCGTTGTCGCCGATGTCGCCGACCCAGATCTGGTTGTCGGGCCCGACGGAGATGGCCTCGACGTCCCTCGGGGTGCCGACGCCGGTCATGGTGATCCTCGCGACCGTCTTGCCGGTGGCGCTGTCGACGGCGTAGAGGTAGGCGCCGGTGTCCTGGTCGTTGTGGGTCCAGTAGATGCCGGGGTGCAGGTGGGAGGCGGCGAGGCCGCTGGACTCGGTGATCCGGGGGTCGGTGATGGTGAAGCCCTGGTTCCCCTTTCCGTTCCCGTCGTCGGCTGAGGCGGGGAGGCTGAAGGCGCCTACGAGCAGGATCGCGGCTAGGGGGGTGAAGGGTCGACGCATGGGGCCAAGCCTGCCACTCCGCTGCGCCGGGCTGGGGCGGGTGGGGGGTGGCGGGTCGGGGTCGTGGTTGGGTGCGGGGTGGGTGGGGGCGGGCGTTTTGCGCCCACGCGGCGGAGCCGCATATCGACACAGTCCCGCGCCCCTGGAGGCCTGCGGCGGCCTCTTGCTGTCCGGTGGGGGTGGGTGTAGCGCGTTTCGTTCGGTGGTTGGGTCGGTGCCGGGGTGGGGGGTATCCGTCCTCGGTCCGGCGGCTCGGTCCATCGAGCAGCACCCGGTTCCGGACGCCGGCCGCTGCGGGCGGACACCCCCCACCCCGTCCCCTTCACGCCGTACGCGGCGAACGGTGCGTGGGGGCGGACGCGGGCAGCTGACGGTCCCGTCGTGGCGCAGGCCAACTGCAACTCCTCAGGGGCGCGGGGAACTGCGCGACAAGCCACGACGGACCCGCACCCGCCCCACAACCGAACCCGGCACCCCCCTAGGCCCCCGGCCAAAGCCCAGCGCAGCGGGGACGTGGGATCTTTCACAGCACCGGCCGGGCCAAGATCTGTTACTAGTCGGTAAGAATCACCGATGATGGGCGCATGCTGCGATTCATGCCCGTCGGCGATTCCATGACCATCGGCAGCGCGGGCGAGCACACCTGGCGGTACCGGATGTGGCAGCACCTGCGTGACACGTACGGCGGCCCCTTCACGCTCGTGGGCCCCCGCGAGACGCTGTACGACAAGGCGGTGGACGCGCCGACGTCGTACGAGTACGCCGATCCCGACTTTCCGCGGGCCCACCTGGCCGGCTGGGGTGAGGGCTGGCAGCACATGGTGCCGTTGATCGGCGAGGCGGTGCGCGGGCACCGGGCGGATGTGCTGCTGGTGTCGCTGGGTTTGATCGACCTGGGGTTCTACACGAACGCGGAGCAGACGGCGGAGAACGTGCGGGCCTTCGTGGCCGAGGCGCGCTCGGCGAACCCCCGTATCCGCATGGTCGTCCTGCCGGTGATCCCCAACGTCCGGGCGGAGACGGACGCCTTGTTCGCCGGAGAGGTCACCCGCTTCAACGAGCTGCTGGCGAAGACGATCGCGGACCTGGACGAGCCCCGCTCCCCCTTGCTCCCGGCCACCCCTCCCCCGTCGTACGACATCAACCTCGACACGTACGACGGCACGCACCCGAACGCGAGCGGCGAGCACAAGGTCGCGGCGGCCTTCGCGGAGGCGATGTACCAGGCGTGGGACCTGGGCGATCCCTACGAGTCCGCCTGAGCAAGCGCGTCGACGTTCAGCCGGACGACCCGGCCCAGGGGAATACCGCTTCCCGCATAGGCCGTTGAAGGCGGCTGTCTGTCTCCGGTGGGAAGCGTGGTGGGCGTTCGATGAAGGCGGTCCGGTTCCACGAGTACGGCGGGGTCGAGGTGCTGCGGGTCGAGGAGGTGGCGCGGCCCTCGCCCGGTGCCGGGCAGGTGCTGGTCGAGGTGCGTGCGGCCGGGATCCAGCCCGGGGAGGTGATGATCCGCGAGGGTGAGCGGCACGACCGCTGGCCGGCGACCTTCCCCTCCGGGCAGGGCAGCGACCTTGCCGGGGTCGTGGTGGAGACGGGCCCGCACACGCGGGGGTTCGCGGTGGGTGACGAGGTGCTGGGCTTCACCCACCAGCGGGCCAGCCACGCCCAGTTCGTCGTGGCCGACGACGTGAACCTGTTCTCCCGGCCGCCGGGACTGTCCTGGGAGGTGGCCGGGTCCCTGTACGTGGCCGGTACGACCGCCTGGGCGAGCGTGTTCGCCGTGGACCCCGTGCCCGGTGACACGGTCGTGGTGTCCGGCGCCGCGGGCGGGGTGGGGTCGCTGGCCGTGCAGCTCGCGCGGCGGCGCGGGGCCACGGTGATCGGGCTGGCGAGCGAGCGGAACCACGGCTGGCTGAAGGAGCGGGGTGTGGTGCCCGTCGGGTACGGGGAGGGGGTGGCTGAGCGGATCCGCGAGGCGGCGGGCGGACGCGTGGACGCGTTCGTCGACACGTACGGCGAAGGGTATGTGCGGCTGGCCGTGGAACTGGGTGTCCAGCCCTCCCGCATCAACACGATCCGTGACTGGCGTACCGCGGCGGAGGTCGGTGCGCGCACCTACGGCGAGGGGTCGGCGGCCTGTGCGGTCGTCGTCGGTGAACTCGCCCGGCTGGCCGCACGGGGTGAGCTGGAGGTGCCGATCGCCCGGACCTACCCGCTGGAACGGGTACGGGACGCGTACCGCGAACTCGAACTCGGTCACACCCACGGCAAGATCGTGCTCCGGCCATGACCCGGGCGTCGTCCCTCCGTGATCCGGTCACCGTGCGTATCGTTGTACTGCGCGGCTGCACTCGTCCATGGGGCAGCCGGGGAGGAGCGCCACGATGACCGTCCTTGAAGACAGGATCGAGATGGCCGACGCCGACGCCAACACCGAGCGCCTGGACGAGTGGTTCGAGCTGCTTGAGCGTATGCCCGTCCCCGAGGGTTACAGGGTCGAGATCGTCGGGGGCAACGTTTTCATGACGCCGCAGCGGGACACGCACTGGGAGATCATCCGTCGGATCGTCCGGGCGCTGGAGGACAGGTTCGGCATGGACGTAAAGGTGTTCTCCGACGTTCGCATCGACTTTCCGGGTTTCGAGAACGGCTTCTGCCCGGACATCGCTCTGCTCAAGGATTCGGCGAAGAAGGACGACAAGGGTCACTGGCGGTATCAGGACGTCGAGTTCGTCGCGGAGGTCATCTCGAAGGGGACGGCCGCCAATGACTACGGCCCGAAGATGACTGCCTACGCGGAGGCCGAGGTCCCTCTGTACGTCGTCGCCGACCCCTACCAGGGGCGCTGCCACATCTACACCGACCCCAAGGATGGCGACTACGCCGAGCCCACGCGGGTGGATTTCGGCACCGACCTCGAGCTGACCGGCACGGTCGTCGATCTCGTCCTCAAAACCGATGAGTTCCCCCGCGACTGACTGACAGAATCCGCCGCATGGCGATCATCCACAACACCACCCTGAAGCCCACCAAGCTGGAACTGCTCACCACCTGGCTGCCGACCCGCCCCTGGTACGCCGCTTCCGGCGCACCGGAGTTGACCAAGGCCGGCGGGTTCCGGCTCGACGACCCGGAGGGCGAGGTCGGGATCGAGTTCATGGTGGCGCTCGACACCTCAAGCCCCGAGCCCGTCGCCTACCACGTCCCCCTCACCTACCGCGCCGCCCCGCTCCCCGGCGCGGACCACGCCCTCGTCGGCACCATGGAACACGGTGTCCTGGGCCCCCGCTGGGCCTACGACGGCCTCCACGACACCGTCCTGCGCACCGAACTCCTCGCCCTGTTCGAGGGCCGAGCCCAGGCCATGGCCCAGAGCATCAGCGACACCCCCGACCACGAGGTGGCCCACTCCTACGCCGGTCCCGCCCTCCCCACCGGCCCCGCCGAGATCACCGAGGACCGGGACGGCGGCACCGACCTCACCCTCCCGGACGGCACCGTCCTCCGCGTCCACCGGATCCTGTCGGCCGCTGCACCCGAGGGGGCGTCCGGCCAGGTCTCCGCGCCCTGGAACGCCCCGGACGGCACCCGCGTGCGCTCCGTTTTCGCGAGCCTGCGCACTCCCTGAGACGGGCGGACGCCACAGAGCGGCCCCCGTTCCGGACGGCCGCGCGCGGTCGTCCGGAGTCGCTCCCGGAGGTCATCCACAATCGCCCCTGACGAAACGGACACCAGGCACTCACACGCGGACGGTGACCTCCCACAGCAACTCGCCCATGACGTACGGCACTCCGCGCGACGGCACCGACCGCCACCCCAGCGGCCAGGTCACGCCGGTCAGCGCGGGCACCCCGACATAGGCGAGGCTGCGGTCACCGCGGGTCAGGGCCCGCACCCCCGGCGGCCAGCGGAAGTCCGCCGCGGTGCCCGGCGGCAGCAGAAAGTACGTGTTCCGCTCCCCCGTGGCCTCCTGGACGATCGGGCCCGCGTCGAAGTCCGTGCACACCATCAGCTCGGAGGCGACCCGTTCGCCGTGCACACCGCGGATCCGTACGGCGTCGAAGTGCACGCCGGCGTGCCGCAGGGCGTGGCCGGTGGCGGGGACCCATGTCGGGAGCCAGGGGGCGTCGATTCTCTCGTTCATGCAGCAGAGCGTGGCGGGTGCTCACATACTGTGACCAGGGCTGCGGAAGTTCCGTGCAGAGCTGTGCACTTGGGGAGGCGGTTGTGCACTTCGGTGACCGTGGATCGGAGTCCTTCGGCGTACTGCTCCGTTTCTTCCGCGAGCGGGCCGGGCTGACACAGGAGGGCCTGGGCAAGCACGTCGGCTACTCCAAGTCCCAGGTGGCGATGGTGGAGCGGGGGGAGCGGTCGCCGAGGGGACAGTTCGTCGAGATCGCCGACGAGGTGGTCGGTGCACAGGGTGCACTACTGGTATTGGCCGAGAAGGAGTTGGGCAAGGGCGGGCTTCGGCCGTGGACCGAGGACTACCTGGCGGAGGAAGCGAAGGCCGCCGTATTGCACGTGTACCAGACCAACCTGATCCCGGGTTCGCTTCAGACCGAGGCGTACGCACGGGCCGTGTTCACGTCCAACCGCTGCCCGACGCTGGACGACGAGGAGATCGAGCGGCGCGTGTCCGCCAGGCTGGAGCGCCAGCAGCTCTTCACCCGCAGGCCCGCCCCGACCATCAGCTATGTGCTCGAAGAAAGTCTGCTCACGCGGCCGTTGGGTGGTAGCGCCACGCTCAAGGAGCAGCTGCACCACATCCTGGCGATCGGCGAACTCCGCCATGTCGAGGTCCAGGTCATGCCGCACGACCGAGAGGACCACGCCGGGCTCGCCGGCCGCATGAGCCTTCTGGAGACCGCCGACCGACAGCAACTCGCCTACGTGGAAGGTCACAGGGGAGGCTACTTCGTGAGCGAACAACCCGACGTGGGAGACCTGTTCGGCAAATATGGCATTCTGCGGGCGCAGGCTCTCGCACCCGAGGAGTCCGCGAGGCTGATCAAGAAGGTGGCACGGGAGCTATGAGCACGGAACTCCAGTGGTTCAAGAGCAGCTACAGCGACGGTGAGGGCGAGTGCCTCGAAGTCGCCCACACCCCCGCCACCGTCCACGTCCGCGACTCCAAGACCCCCACCCCCACCCTCACCGTCACCCCCACCGCGTGGTCCGCCTTCCTGCGGTCCGACGTCGCCCCGGTCAACGCCGCCGCTGCCCCCCTTGCCTAGAGCGCACTCCACGTCGTTGGCTAGGGGTTCATGAAGTACACGCAGCTCGGACGCACCGGACTCAAGGTCAGCCGACTCGTCCTCGGCACCATGAACTTCGGCCCGCAGACCGACGAGTCCGACTCCCACGCGATCATGGACTCGGCCCTCGACGCGGGCATCAACTACTTCGACACCGCCAACGTGTACGGCTGGGGCGAGAACAAGGGCCGTACCGAGGAGATCATCGGCAGCTGGTTCGCGAAGAGCGCCGCCAACCGCGACCGGACCGTCCTCGCCACCAAGGTCTACGGCAACATGGCCGCGGACGGCGAGGCCTGGCCCAACCACGACAAGCTCTCCGCGCTCAACATCCGGCGCGCGGTCGACGCCTCGCTCAAGCGCCTCCAGACCGACTACATCGACATCTACCAGTTCCACCACGTCGACCGCGCCACCCCCTTCGAGGAGATCTGGCAGGCGATCGACACCCTGGTCCAGCAGGGCAAGATCCTGTACGTCGGGTCGTCCAACTTCCCCGGCTACAAGATCGCCCAGGCCAACGAGATCGCCGCCCGCCGGGGCGGCACCATCGGCCTGGTCAGCGAGCAGTGCCTCTACAACCTGGCCGAGCGGCGCGCCGAGATGGAGGTCATCCCGGCCTCCCAGGAGTACGGCCTCGGCGTGATCCCCTGGTCCCCGCTGCACGGCGGTCTGCTCGGCGGGGTCATCAAGAAGGAGGTCGAGGGCGGTCGCCGCGCCTCGGGCCGCGCCGCCGACACCCTGAAGGACCCGGCCAAGCGTGCCCAGATCCAGTCCTACGAGGACCTTCTGGAGAAGCACGGCCTGGAGCCCGGCGAGGCGGCCCTGGCCTGGCTGCTGACCCGCCCCGGCATCACGGGCCCCATCGTCGGCCCGCGCACGGCGGAGCAGCTGGAGTCGGCGATCAGGGCGGTGGACCTGGAGCTGTCCGAGGAGCTCCTGGCCGGCCTGGACGAGATCTTCCCGGGCCCGGGCCCGTCCCCGGAGGCCTTCGCCTGGTAGGAGCGCCCCCGCAGGGGCGCGGGGCGGAGTCGATTTGGGGCTCCGCCCCGTGGGCGCGACCAGCCACGACGGCGCGGCAGCCGAGAACTGGCCGCAGTTCCCCTTACCTACCAAGGGCCGCAGCAAGAGCAACAACGACGAACATCATCACCAGCACACCGGCCATGATCCGGTTCCGCGTCTTCGGGTCCACGCATCGAGCCTAACCGGCCCCGCCGAGCGCCCAGCGCCCGACCACCTCGTAGCGAGGCTGCTCCCCCGGTACCCCCGACGTCGGCAGGTTGCTGCGGACCAGCGCCAGCTCGTCCACCGTCCAGGTACGACTGGTGAACCCGTCGAGCACCTCCAGATACGGCCGTACATCCACCGCCTCCCGACTCCGCGCCACCGTCAGATGCGCCTTGTAGCGCCGGTGCTCCCCCATCTCCACCCCGGCCTTCCGCCCCGCCGCCTCCGCCCGATCGGCGAGCAACCGCAACACCGGCAGCTCGCCGGAGGCCCCGGCCCACAGCGCCCGCCCGTGCCCGAACTGCCCACCCCCGCGCACGGCCAGCGGGAAGGCGGGCGTTCGCCGGGCCGCCCGCTCCAGCCGCTCCGACAGTTCCGGTACGACGTCGTCGTCGACCTCACCGTAGAACGCCAGCGTGAAGTGCCAGCCCGGGACCCCGGTCCAGCGCAACCCGTCGGATCCCGGAAGCCGCCTCAACTCGGCCACCCGCAGCGCGAGTTCCTCGGCGACATCCTGCGGGGGCAGCACCGCGGCGAAGAGTCTCATGGGGGTCAGCCTGTCACCATGAGGGCATGGAGATCACCATCAGGGACGGCGGACCCGACGACATACCCGTGATCCTCTGCATGCTCGACAGCTGTGTGGAGTGGCTGGTCGGGCAGGGGCGCCCCCGCCAGTGGGGGACGAAGCCGCTGTCGGAGAGCCCGAGGACGGTGGAATCCGTCGCCCGGTACATCGACGAGGGCAGCGCCTTCGTCGCCGAGGCCGACGGGGTACCGGCCGCGACCCTCACCCTCACCGACGCGCCGGGCGCCTACCTCGCGCATCTCCCGCCGCCCGGCGAGCCCGAGCGGTACATCCACTGGCTCGCCTCCGACCGCCGCTTCAAGGGCCACGGCGTCGGCAGCGCCCTGCTCGCGCACGCCGCCGAGCACACCCGGCGCGCGGGTGTCGCCCTGCTGCGGGTGGACTGCTACGCGGGCGACGACCGCGCGCTGGTCGCGTACTACGAGGCCAACGGCTTCACCCCGACGGAGACGTACTCCGCCGGGGCGAACGGCGACTGGCCGGGCCAGGTACTGGCCATGCGCGTCCTGCCGTAGGGCTCGGGCCCCCGGCGTCACAAGCCGTCGTACGGCTCAGGCCGCCGCGGCCAGCTGTTCCTGCGCCTCACGCGGGACGAACCGCACCTGCGGGTGGCCGCGGTTCCAGCCCACCGAGAGCCGCAGGTTGCCGACCCTGGCCAGGACCAGGCCGACCGTCACCGCGGCCGCCGCGGCGATCGCGCCGCCCACCGCGAGGCCGGCCCGGACGCCGTACGCGTCGGTGATCCAGCCGGCGATCGGTGCGCCGATGGGCGAGCCGCCCATGAACACCATCATGTACAGGGACATCACGCGGCCCCGCATGGCCGGGTCCGTGCCCATCTGGACGGAGGTGTTGCCGGTGACGTTGACCGTCATGCCGAACATCCCGATCGGGGCCATGAGCAGCGCGAACAGCCACAGCGAGGGGGCGATCGCGGCCACGATCTCCAGCGTGCCGAAGGCCACCGCGCCCACCACCAGCACCCGCATCTTCGCCGTGCCGCGCCGGGCCGCGAGCAGGGCGCCGGCGAGGGAGCCGACGGCCATCAGGATGTTGAAGAGGCTGTAGGAGCCGGCGCCCGCGTGGAAGACGTCGTCGGCGAAGGCGGAGAGGTAGACGGGGAAGTTGAAGCCGAAGGTGGAGACGAACCCGACCAGGACGATGGTCCAGATCAGCTCGGGGCGTCCGGCCACGTAGTGCAGCCCCTCCCTCAGCTGTCCCTTGCCGCGCGGGGCGCGCTCCACGACGTGCAGCTCACGTGTCCGCATCATCATCAGGCCGATGAGCGGGGCCACGAAGGACAGCCCGTTGGCGAGGAACGCCCAGCCGGTGCCGACGCCGGTGATCATGACGCCCGCGACCGCGGGGCCGACCAGGCGGGCCGACTGGAAGTTCGCGGAGTTCATGCTGACCGCGTTCTGGAGCTGGTCGGGGCCGACCATCTCGGAGACGAAGGTCTGCCGGGCCGGGTTGTCGACGACGGTCGCGAGGCCCACGGCGAACGCGGCGAGGTAGACGTGCCAGACCTCGACGTGACCGGTCAGGGTGAGGACGGCCAGCGCGATGCCGGTGGCGCCCATCGCGGACTGCGTGAACAGCAGCGCGCGGCGCTTGGGCAGCCGGTCGACGAGGACACCGCCGTAGAGGCCGAAGAGCAGCATCGGCAGGAACTGGAGTGCTGTCGTCACGCCGACGGCGGTGGCGGAGCCGGTGAGGCTGAGCACCAGCCAGTCCTGGGCGATGCGCTGCATCCAGGTGCCGATGTTGGAGACGACCTGGCCGAGGAAGAACAGGCGGTAGTTCCTGACCTTCAGGGAGCTGAACATCGAGGACTTGCGGGTTCTGGGGGCGGGCGGGGTGTCGAGGGTGGTCGGTGCGGGTGCGGAGTCTGCTCCGGGTCCCGAACTCAAAAGTGTTCGCCTCCTCTTTGCGGCTTACAGATGTGCGAGCTTCTCCAGCACGGGGGCGGCTTCGCGCAGTTTCGCCCACTCGTCCTCGTCGAGGCCGTCGACCAGGGTGGCCAGGAAGGCGTTCCGCTTGGCGCGGGACTCCGCGAGCATGGCCTCGGCCTGCTCGGTCTTGGTGACGACCTTCTGGCGCCGGTCCTCGGGGTGCGGCTCCAGCCGGACGAGTCCCTTGGCCTCGAGGAGGGCCACGATGCGGGTCATCGACGGCGGCTGGACGTGCTCCTTGCGGGCGAGTTCGCCCGGGGTGGCCTTGCCGCAGATCGAGAGGGTGCCCAGCACCGACATCTCGGTGGGGCTCAGCGACTCGTCGACACGCTGGTGCTTGAGCCGACGGGACAGTCGCATCACGGCGGAGCGAAGGGCGTTCACGGCGGCAGCGTCGTCGCCATGGGTGAGGTCCGGCATCTCTTTAGCGTAACTCATTACTCTCGCTAAACAAGCTGGCGTGCGCGAGGATTCCCGTGACTCCGGCCACGGAAACCCGATCTTCACCCATACGAGTGAGTCGACAGCGGAAAGTGAACGCCGCTCCCCGTCGGCGGCGACCCTCGTGTCCATGGGGACCAGCGTGCTCAGCCTGCGGATAGACGGGGAGCTGCTCGAACGGCTCCGGGACCATGCGGCCAAAAGGGGAATGAGCGTCCAGGACTATGTGATCCGGACGCTCATTCGAGACGACTTCGACGAGCGGTTCCAGACCGCCGTCGACGAGACGGAGAAGTTCTACGGGGTGACGTGAGGGCGGGGCATGTGAGACCCGGTCACGTCAGGCCCAGCGCCGGCATCAGGTAGTAGAAGGCGAAGACGACGGAGACGACGTACATCGCGACCGGGACCTCCTTGGCCCGTCCCGCCGCCAGCCGCAGCACCACGAAGGTGATGAAGCCCATGCCGATGCCGTTGGTGATCGAGTAGGTGAACGGCATCATCACCATCGTCACGAACGCCGGGACGGCGATGGTCCAGTCGGCCCAGTCGATGTCCCGGACGGAGTTGGCCAGGATCATGAAGCCCACCGCGAGCAGCGCGGGGGTCGCCGCCTGGGACGGGACCATCGTGGCGACCGGGGTCAGGAAGAGGGCCACGGCGAAGAGGCCGCCGGTGACCACGTTCGCGAAGCCGGTGCGGGCGCCCTCGCCGACGCCGGCGGTGGACTCCACGAAGGCCGTGGTGGCCGAGGAGGAGCTGGCACCGCCCGCCGCCACCGCGAGGCCGTCCACGAACAGGACCTTGTTGATGCCGGGCATCTGACCCTGGGCGTCGGTGAGCTTGGCCTCGTCGGAGACGCCCATGATCGTGCCCATCGCGTCGAAGAAGCACGACAGCAGGACCGTGAAGACGAAGAGGACGCCGGTCAGCACGCCCACGTGGGAGAAGCCGCCGAAGAGGCTGACCTTGCCGAGCAGGCCGAAGTCGGGGGTGGCGACCGGGTTGCCGGGCCACTTCGGGGTGGTGAGGCCCCAGCTCGGTACGTTGGCGACGGCCTCGATGATCACCGCGAGGACCGTCATGGTGACGATCGAGATGAGGATCGCGCCGGAGACCTTGCGGACGATCAGGGCCAGGGTGAGCAGGGCGCCCAGGATGAAGACGAGCACCGGCCAGCCGTTGAGGTGACCGTCGGCACCGAGCTGGAGCGGGACGGTGGTCTGGGCTGCGTCCGGGATGCGGGAGACGAAACCGGAGTCCACCAGGCCGATCAGCATGATGAACAGGCCGATACCGATGGAGATCGCCTTGCGCAGGCCGAAGGGCACCGCGTTCATCACGCGCTCCCGCAGACCGGTGGCGACCAGCAGCATCACGATGAAGCCCGCGAGCACCACCATGCCCATCGCGTCCGGCCAGGACATCCGGGGCGCGAGCTGGAGCGCGACGACCGAGTTCACACCGAGGCCGGCGGCCAGCGCGATCGGGACGTTGCCGACCACGCCCATGAGGAGCGTGGTGAAGGCGGCGGTCACGGCGGTCGCGGTGACCAGCTGGCCGTTGTCCAGCTGGTGGCCGTACATGTCCTTGGCGCTGCCGAGGATGATCGGGTTGAGCACGATGATGTAGGCCATCGCGAAGAACGTGGCGAACCCGCCCCGGATCTCCCGGGGCAGGGTGCTGCCCCGCTCGGAGATCTTGAAGTAGCGGTCGAGGGCGGTCGGCATTGGATGTTCCTACGAGTGGAATGAGACAAGGTCGGACGCAAACCGTTTCAGTATGAACGTATGAGGCCGGTGGGACCATCTCCGCGCGTAGATGTGATCGCCTCGTAAGCTGTCCCCATGGCCAAATGGACACCCACGCACGAGGCACCGGAGCCCCTGGAGGGCCCGGTGGTCGCCACCATCACCGGCGGCACGATCCTGTGGTTCGTCCTCTTCCTCGTGCAGCTCCCCTTCTACGGCTGGTTCGCCGACCACGGCCACACCTGGTGGCTGTGGACCTGCCTGGCCGGGGGCGGGCTCGGGCTCTACGGGATCTACTTCGTGCGCAGGAGGGACGCCGCGATCAAGCGGGCGGCCGCCGCCGACCCTGCTGCCGAGTGACGAGCGTCCCCTAGTACCAGGGCATCATCGGCCCGGCCCGGTCTCCTCCCCAGGTCGGAACTTCCGGGCACTCGCCGGGTGAAGCCGCAAAACCGCACGTACCGTCGAATGCATGACGCACATCGACGCGGGCGCCGAACTCGCCCCCAGGACGGCCCTGTCCCCGTCGGTCACCGGGCTGACCGCGGCCGAGGTGGCCGAGCGGGTGGCGCGGGGGCAGGTCAACGACGTGCCGGTGCGCAGCAGCCGGTCCCTGGCGGAGATCGTCCGGGCGAACGTCTTCACCCGGTTCAACGCGATCATCGGTGTGCTCTGGCTGGTCATGATGTTCGTGGCGCCCTTCCAGGACAGCCTGTTCGGGTACGTCATCCTCGCCAACACCGGGATCGGCATCATCCAGGAGTGGCGGGCCAAGAAGACCCTCGACTCGCTCGCGGTGATCGGGGAGGCACGGCCGACGGTACGGCGGGACGGGACCGCGACCGAGGTCAGCACCTCGGACATCGTCCTGGACGACCTCATCGAGATCGGGCCCGGCGACAAGGCCGTGGTCGACGGGACGGTCGTGGAGGCCGACGGGCTGGAGATCGACGAGTCCCTGCTGACCGGTGAGGCCGACCCGGTGGTCAAGCGGCCCGGCGACCAGGTGATGTCCGGGAGCTTCGTGGTCGCCGGCGGCGGCGCCTTCCAGGCCACCAAGGTGGGCCGCGAGGCGTACGCCGCCCAGCTCGCCGAGGAGGCCTCGCGGTTCACGCTGGTCCACTCCGAGCTGCGCTCGGGCATCTCCACGATCCTCAAGTACGTGACGTGGATGATGGTTCCGACCGCGATCGGCCTGGTCGTCAGCCAGCTGTTCGTGAAGGACAACGACCTCAAGGACTCCATCGCCCGCACGGTCGGCGGGATCGTGCCGATGGTCCCCGAGGGCCTGGTGCTGCTGACCTCGGTCGCCTTCGCGATCGGCGTGATCCGGCTTGGCCGGAAACAGGTCCTGGTGCAGGAACTCCCGGCCATCGAGGGCCTCGCCCGCGTCGACACGGTCTGCCTCGACAAGACCGGCACCCTCACCGAGGGCGGCATGGACGTCACCGAGGTCCGGCCGCTCCAGGGCGCCGACGCGTCGTACGTACGGAAAGTGCTGGGCGCCCTGGGCGAGTCGGACCCGCGGCCCAACGCCTCGCTCCAGGCGATCATCGACGTCTACCCGGACGTCGAGGAGTGGCGGTGCACCGAGTCCCTGCCCTTCTCCTCCGCCCGCAAGTACAGCGGGGCCACCTTCAGCGAGGGCGACGGCGAGTCCAGTTCGTGGCTGCTGGGCGCGCCGGACGTGCTGCTGGCCGCGGACGACCCGGCCCTGCGGGAGACCGAGCGCCTCAACGAGCAGGGGCTCAGGGTGCTGTTGCTGGCGCGGGCCGCCCGGGACCTCGACGATCCCGAGGTCGCCCGGGGAGCACGGCCCACCGCGCTCGTCGTACTGGAGCAGCGGTTGCGGCCCGACGCGGCCGACACCTTGCGGTACTTCGCCGAGCAGGACGTCCGCGCCAAGGTCATCTCGGGGGACAACGCGGTGTCGGTCGGGGCGGTGGCGGCCAAGCTGGGCCTGGACGGCAGCACGGTGGACGCGCGGCGGCTGCCGGCCGACCCGGACGGGATGGCGGACGCGCTCGACGAGGGCACGGTGTTCGGGCGGGTCACCCCGCAGCAGAAGCGGGACATGGTGGGGGCGCTCCAGTCCCACGGGCACACCGTCGCGATGACCGGCGACGGGGTCAACGACGTGCTCGCCCTCAAGGACGCCGACATCGGGGTGTCCATGGGCTCCGGGTCCGAGGCCACGCGGGCGGTCGCGCAGATCGTGCTGCTGGACAACAGCTTCGCGACGCTGCCGTCGGTGGTGGCGGAGGGCCGGCGGGTGATCGGCAACATCACCCGGGTCGCGACGCTGTTCCTCGTCAAGACCGTCTACTCGGTGCTGCTGGCCGTCCTCGTGGTGTGCTGGCAGGTCGAGTACCCCTTCCTGCCCAGGCACTTGACCCTGCTGTCCACGCTGACGATCGGCGTCCCGGCCTTCTTCCTGGCCCTCGCGCCCAACAAGGAGCGCGCGCAACCGCACTTCGTGCGGCGGGTGATGCGGTACTCGATCCCGGGCGGGGTGGTGGCGGCGATCGCGACCTTCACGACGTATCTGATCGCCCGTCACCACTACACCGGCACGGGCGCGTTGGACGCGGAGACCAGCGCGGCCACCCTGACGCTGTTCCTGATCTCGATGTGGGTCCTCGCGATCATCGCGCGCCCGTACACGTGGTGGCGCATCGCGCTGGTCGCGGCGATGGGCCTCGGCTTCGTGCTGGTCCTGGCCGTGCCGTGGCTCCAGCACTTCTTCGCGCTGAAGCTGGTCGGGGTGACGATGCCGTGGATCGCGGTGGGCATCTCGGTGGTCGCGGCGGCCGTCCTGGAGGTGCTGTGGAGAGTGGTCGACCGCCGCGGTTCCGCTTAGCGCTGGGCTTCAGCCGGGACGGGTGCGTTGTGTGTTGTCCGCCGCGCCGTCGTGGCTTGTCGCGCAGTTCCCCGCGCCCCTATGGGGCGCGGTTTCACCGGACGTCGATGTAGTCCGCCGCCGAGTTGACCGGGGAGGTCGTCGTCGTGCCGGCGAAGGTGTAGCGGAAGTAGCCGTCCGCCGTGGCCTTGACCGTGGTCTTCAGGGCGCCCGTGGTGGAGGACTTGATGGTCTTCACGGTGCTCCAGGTGGTCGCGCCCTTCTTCTTGAACTGGAGCTTCACCGGCTGGGTGGAGTAGCCCGCGTTCTTGTTGGTGTCCCAGTTGGCGCGGGACAGCTTGCCCGTGACGGTGATCGTCTTGCCCTTCTTCACCGGCTCCGGGGAGGCGTCGGTGGTGAGGGTGGCCTTGCGCTGGAGGTGGGTGCTGCCGAGGCCGCCCTGCCAGGTGATCCCGTCACTGGCGTTGACCGCGAGGGCGCCCAGCTTCCAGGTGCCCGCCTCGCTGCTGAACAGGTCGATGCTCGCGTCCGAGGACTTGGGACGGAACTGGATCTTCGCCGAGCACTTGAGGACGGTCTGGGAGGACACCGTGCAGGTGCCAGGACCGTCACCGGCGAGCAGGTCGTCGGAGTTCTCGCCGAGAGTGGCGCCGCGGTAGAGGACGGGCCCGGTCTGGAAGGAGTTCGGGTCCAGGTTCGCGGGCTTGGTCACGGTGTACGTCGCGGAGACGGTGACCTGAGCCGTGGGGCCGACCACGATGTTCTTGCCGCTGTTGACCTTCAGCTGGGAGAAGGTGACGGCGGGCCCGGCCGGTGCGGCCTGCGCGGCCGGCACGGCGAGGGCGGAGAGTGCCACGGCGCCGGAGGCGGCGAGGACGAGGGCGCGTATGCGCATGTGCGTTCCCCATGAGGAGAGAAGTGATCTCGGAGTCTGATGACTCATGGGTGAGATCACTGACTCATGGGGCTGGTTGTACGTGTGAAGCGTGATTTTGTTCGCACATGCGCAACGCTTTACCTCCGGCCGACCTGTGCCGGCCTGTGCCGACTTACTTCACGTCGACGAAGTCACCCGCGGCGTTGACGGCCGGGGTGGTGGAGGTGCCCGCGTAGCTCCAGCGGAAGTAGCCGTCGACCGTGGCCTTGACCGTGGTCTTCAGGTCGCCCTTGGAGTTGGTCTTGACGGTCTTCACCGTGGTGTAGGTGTTGGAGTTCTTCTTGCGGAACTGCAGCTTCACCGGCTGGGTCGAGTACCCGGCGTACTTCCTGGTCTCCCAGTTGGCACGCGTCAGCTTGCCGGTGACGGTGATGGTCTTGCCCTTCTTCACCGGCTCCGGGGCGGCGTTGGCGGTCAGCTTGGAGAGGCGCTGGACCCGGTGCGTGCCGTAGTAGTCGTTCCAGTAGACGGAGCCGACCTCGTCGTTGGCGAGCACGGCCGCCGTGACGTGCCAGGTGCCGGCCAGCGAGTTCATGTACAGGTCACTGCCCGGGACGGCCGTGATGGTGAGCTTGCAGGTCGAGGTCGTGGCGTTGACCGCGGTGCAGGTGGCGACCTCCTCGTTGGGCGGGAGGTAGCCGTCGATGTTGTCGACGTCCTTGCCGTGCCACAGGTCGATGTAGGCGTCCTGGATGCCGGCGGAGTGGCTGGCCGTCAGGGAGACGGTGAACTTCTTGGCGGCGGTGGTGCCGAGGACGATGTCCTTGCCACCGTTGATCGTCACCTTGGAGACGACCGGCAGCTCGTCCGCGGCGGCGGCGGTGCTCATCGCCGACCGGGAGACGCCGAAGCGCTCGGCGGCGGTGGTCTTGTCGATGCCTCCGTCGGCGGCCTGCACGGCCGGCACGGCGAGGGCGGAGAGGGCCAGGGCGCCGGTGACGGCGGCCACGGTGGCACGAATACGCATGTGTTCCCCACGTGAGGTCGGTGAGTCTGAGTGACTCACCGGGTCAGATAAACGAGTGGGGCGAAAGGTTGCACGACTGGTAAGAGTTTTGTGTGAGCCTTTGCCTCTGGCGGAGAGCACGCCGAGCGTGTCCGGGCGTTGACCGGAATCACGCTCGACCTGGAGAACTACGCGTACTTCCTGGAACCCAGCGCCGGTTGAGCCGCTCAGTCGAACCAGCGGTCCCTCGCCAGTTCCTCCGTGCGGGTCGGGTCCTCCAGGAGGGCTGCCACCTCGAAGCGACGGGGCCACTGGCGGGACGCCCAGGCGAGGCCCGCTGCCACGCCCTCCAGGGTCGCGGCGTGCAGGACGCCGTCGCTGGTGAGGCGCCAGTCGATCTCCACGCCGTCGACGACGAGTTCCTCGTGCTCGACGTACGAGGAGGGGGTGCTCGCGCCCAGCAGGACCCGTACCGACTCCGGGACGTCGTGTTCCGTGCCCTCGGAGTCCACCGAACCCGTCACCGACTCGCTCAGGCGGCGCACCTGGAAGAGTTCGGCCAACTCGGCTGCCCGGGACGGGCGGACGGGCAGCAGCGGGACGCCCTCCGTGAAGGGGAGCAGGTCCGGGGAGTCGACGACCACCGCGTCCGCCGCGTCCACGACCTCGACCCGGCCGTCGGTCACGGCCCGCAGCTCGTCGGGGAGGGTGACCTGTTCGGGGTCCAGGTCGGCCAACGCGCCGTAGAGCGCGTGCAGTTGGGCTGCGGTGACCGGCCGGGACGGATCGGCCAGGCGGTCGAGGAGTTCCGCCGCGCCACCCGGCTCCTCCAGCAGCGCGGCCACCGACGTCCGCACCCCGAGCGCCCGCAGCACCTGCTCGTCGTCGAACCCGGTCGCGTCGGCCTCGTCGTACAGGCCGCGCAGCAGCGGGTCACCGCCCGCGGCCAGCAGTCCGGCGGGGCGGCGGCCGTCGAGCACCGGGTTTCCGCGCAGCCACCAGGCGGTGTACGGCCGTACGACCTCGTGCGTGCCGTCCGGCAGCAGGATGCGGACCTGCTGGGTGAGCGCGTCCCGCAGCGGGGGCTGGGCCAGCAGGGCGAGGGCCTGCGGCCACTTGTCCTCGTCGACGAGGTCGAGATCGCGTACGGCGATCAGCTCGGTGGCGACCGGCGGCACCGGGGTGTCCGGGAACCGGTCGAGGATGTCCTCGCACCACACGTCCACGGCGTCCAGCAGCCCGGCGTCGTCCGGTTCGGCGAAGTCGCCCTCGCGGGGCTCCAGTTCGTCGGGGTCGAGGACCACGTCGGTGGCGCGGACCAGCGCGAAGTCGGCGAGCACCCCGCAGGCGGCCAGGGGCTGTTCGCCCCACTTCTCGGCCAGCTCGGCGTCCACGAAGGCGAGTTCGTCCTCACGCATGACCTGGGCGAACGGGCTGCCCGGGAGCACGAGTTCACCGGCCGGGACCAGTTCCCCCTCCTCGTCGGGCAGGGCGAGCGCGCCGAGCCACGGCTCGTCGCCGGGTTCGAGCCCCGCGTCCCGCACCAACGCCAGGACGGCGTCGGCGAGTTCCTCCGCGTCCGGGGTGTCCTCCTCCCAGTTCACGCCCCCGTCGTCGTCCAGGGAGGCGGCCACCGCGGTTCGCACCTGGGGCGTGGTGAGCACCGCGCGCGGTGTCGCGGGCAGCGCGCCCAGCTTCTCCAGGAGCGGGTGCGCGGCGCTCGGGTGGGCGACCTTGAGGCCGAGCCGGGCGAGGATCTCCGGGTCGATCCGGGGCCCGTCCGAGGTGGGCAGCAGCACCTGCCGGGGCCCGATGGTCGTACGGCCGTCGGCGAGCGGCACGGGGAGGCCGGAGAGCCGGTCGGGGTCGACGCCCGCGAGGCTGTCGTAGAGCCGCTGCCACCACTCCGGGTCCTTCTCCAGGCCCGCCAGCCGGTCCACGGCGTCGGTGAGCGGGATCCGCGCCACGCCCAAGGTCCGCAGTTCCACGCGCCGTTCGAGGCCGGCGGGCAGCAGGGTGGGCAGTACCTCGGCGAGCACCCGCACGGTGTCGGCGCCGGCGCCCTCGACGACCTCGGCCTCGCGCGGGCGCAGTGTCTCCGGGAGGTCGTCGGTGGGTTCGAGCGCGGGCGGCAGGAAGGAGGTCCGCGGCAGCCGCTCCAGGACCGCCTGGCGCAGGGCGCCGTCCAGTTCGCCCTTGCCGAGCGGTCCGGGCACGAGCCCGATGATGCCCTCGCCCACCGGCCGCCAGTCCGCGAGGAGTCCGGCGTAGGTGTCGGCCGCGCGCTGCACGAGGAAGTCGGTGAGCGCTCCGGGTGCCGTGTGCCGGCGGGTGGTGTCCAGCGGGAACGACGCGATGAGCAGCGCGGGGACACCGAGCGGTTCGTCGCTGGGGGTCGGGGCGTGCACGACGGGGCTGGTGCGGGGGTGCGCGGGGGTGCCGTCGGTGTCGACGGGCACGGCCCAGGTGAGCGCCCAGTGCGGCCGCAGCCGCTCCTCGACGGGCCGGTCGGCGAGCAGTTCGGGGGTGAGCGGCCCGTGCGCGGACGCCGTACGCCACCGGGTCGTGCCGTCGCGGGAATCCTCTACGACGGTGAGGACGCCGTCGGTGCGGCGGCTGATCGTGCGGGTGGTGTCCGTCTCGATCACGACCTCCTCGAGCCCGGGCAGGGCGAGGAGGAGGGCGTCGTCGACGGCGTGCAGGAGGCGCTCGGCGAGGTCGGCGGCGGCGGGGTCGCGCAGCGGGAGGATGACGACGGTGTCGTAGGGGTCGGGCGCGGTGCCCTCGGCGGCGAACGGCAGCCGCAGCAGCGGGACATGGCCGTCGCGGCGGCGGATCTCGTCGCCGAGGCCGGGGCTGTGGCGGGCGGTGTCGGCGGCGTGGTCGCGGGCCTCGGCCAGCGACCAGCGGACCCCGCCGTGCCGACCGACGACGGCGGGCTCGTCGGTGACGGCGAGCACGGCGGCGAAGCCGACGCCGAAGCGGCCGACGGCGCCGACCGCCCCGTCCGTCGAGTCCGTCGCGTCCGGTCCGGTCTGCGGCTCGCGCTTGGCGGAGGCGCGCAGGGTGGAGAGGGACTCGACGCCGGCCGCGTCCAGCGGGGCGCCGGTGTTGGCGGCGAAGAGCACGCCCTCGCGGAGGGTGAGCCGGAGCCTGCCGGGCACCCCGGCGCGGGCCGCCGCGTCGGCCGCGTTCTGCGCGAGCTCGACGACCAGCCGGTCCCGGTACCCGCCGAGGACGAGGTCCTCCTCGGCGTTGGCGTCCTCCCTGAACCGGGCGGGACTGGTGGCCCAGGCGTCCAGCACACCTCGCCTGAGCCGGGCGGTCCCGAACGGGTCGGCACCCTCGGCGGCGGGCCGCACGAACTTGCTCACGTTGACTCTCCTCATCGGCGTGACGTTGAAGGTACCGCGAGGAGGAGAGTGCTTGACCCTGGGTGGGTTCGGGCGGTGAGGCGGGGCCCCGGTGACGGAAGACGGGCGGTGAGGTGGACCACCTCACCGCCCGTCCGCGGGTTCACGCCGACACGGCCTGCCGGATCACGGCTGCCGTGCCGCGCGACTCACCGTGCCGCCGCACGACTGGGTCGCGCCCGGCTCACCGTGCCGCGCGGCCGAAGGCGACGCCCGCTGCCGGGAGACCGCCCGTGCCGGGCTGGTACGTCGTCACCGCGGCGACCGTGCCGCCGGCGGTGACGTTGGACAGGGGCAGCGCGTACAGGGTGCCGTACGAAGACGGACCGTCGGGCAGACCGACGTACAGGCTCGTGCCCGTGTAGTGGAGGCTGCTGCCCAGCCGCTGGCCGGCGCCCGGGGTGCCGGGGATGCCGTCGCCGTCGCCGGCCTCGATCCAGCGGTCGTTGGCGCCGGGGGTGCCCAGCAGGGAGAACGTGCTGATGCCGCCCGCGCTCGCGGTGGTGCCGATGGCCTCGTCCGGGATGCCGACGGCGAGCTTCATCGTCGCGGTGCTGCTGACCGCGCCCGGCGTGGTGTTGACGGCCGCCAGGGCCGCGCCGAAGTGGTCACCGGTCTCGGAGGTGCCGGAGACGTCGTCGTCGCCGGTGCCCGAGGAGTAGTTGTTGAGCTGGGTGTACGTGCCCGCCGCCGTGATCCTGAAGGTCAGCACCAGGCCCGCTCCGGCCTTGGACACGCCGTCGACGTCGAGCGCCTCGCCGGGCGCGCCGACCGCGAGGATCGACTCCGTCGCCGCCGCGGCCCCCGAGGGACGGTAGGGCACCAGGGCGAGGGACTGGCCGAACAGGTCACCGGCCTCGGCGCCGCCGGAGACGGTGTCGAGGTCCTGGTCCAGGCCGAAGCGCGGGGTCGGGCGGTTCTCCGAGTTCAGCGTGTGCGAGAAGACGGCCAGGTTGCCGGCGTCCGCGTCGGAGCCGATGGCGTCGCCGGGCGCCCCGATGGCGATGTGGTTGGAGTCGGCGGCGACACTGGTGCCGAACTCGTCGTTCGCCTCGGCCGCGCCGGTCACCCCGGTGGCTTCCTGGTTGACGGCGATGTTGGTGGTGCCGTGCAGGTAGATCGCGCTGCCGGCCTTGGCGATGGAGCCGAGTGCCTCGCCGGGCACGCCCATCACCACGAACGGCTCGCCCGCCGCGGTGTTCCCGGCGGCCAGCGCGTGGCCCAGGCGGTCGCCGCTCTCGCTGCTGGAGGCGGCCAGCGAGCCGGTGCCCGCGCCCTGCTCGAAGTGGGTGTCCTTCTTGGCGCCGGTGCCGAGACCGCCGGTCGCGCCGTGCAGGATGTCCACCATGCCGGCGTCGGTGGCCGAGTCGACGTCCTCGCCCGGGGTGCCGACGACCAGGTCGGTGCAGCCGTCCTCGTCGTAGTCGACGGTGGCGATGGCCGTGGCGAACGCGTCACCGGCCTCGGCGCCGCCGGAGACCCAGTCGAGGTCCTGGTTGACCTCCAGGACACCCTTGCCGCCGCCGTACACGATCCGCACGAGACCCGCCTTGGCGTCTCCGCCGACCGCGGCCTCGGGGTCGGCGATCGCGATGTCCTGGACGCCGTCGCAGTTGAAGTCGGTGACGCGGGCGGCGGCAGTCCTGGCGCTCACCCAGGAGGCCAGGTCGTCGACGCGGGTGACGATTCCGCCGGTGCGGGTCTCGGCGGAGTCGATGCCGAAGCAACCGCCCTGGTAGGACCGGCTGGTGAGGCCGGCCAGCTGGTGCGTCCCGTTGACCACGCGGGTCACGGGGCCGCCTGCGTCACCGGCACACGCGGCCACCCCGTCCTTGCCGGTGACCGTGGCCGTGGCGGTGGCAGCCGCGTCCACGGAGAGGGCGCCGGTGTGCAGCTTCAGCGGCGCCCACTCGTCCTTCGTGCGGCCGTAGCCGGCGAAGCGCAGTTCCTCGCCCGCGGTGGGAGCGGTGGTGGCGAGGGTGACGGAAGCGACATTGGTGACCGGCCGGTTCAGGCGGGCCAGGACCAGGTCGCGGTCGGTGCGCGGCACCAGCTCCACGACCTGGCGCACCGCGCCGCCGGTGCCGGTGAGGTCGGTGCGACCGATGGTCGCGGTCGTCTTCAGCGCGGGCTTGCCGGCTGGCACCGCCAGGCCGGCGGCCGGGTCGGCGACGAAGCAACTGGCCGCCGTCAGCAGCCAGTCGGTGGCCACGAGGACACCGGAGCAGCCGCGGGTGTTGCCGCCGACGTCGAGCTGCGCGGTGTAGGCGAAGCTGGTGTCGGTCGCGGCGGGACCGGTGCCGGCGGACGCGGGCGCGGCACACAGCGCGAGGGGCCCGGCGATCAGGGCGACAGCCGTCGCGGAGTGTCGAAGGGGCCTGCTGAGTCGCATCACTTGGTGCTCCTGATCTCCACGAGCATGAACTCGCGGCCCTGCTCGTCCGCGCTCTCGCCCACCGCGGTCCAGGCGTTCTTGTCGATGTCGTACGACGTCTGCTCCTCGGCGACGGTCATGTCGACCTCGGTCGAGTAGGCGTTGCCCTTGATGCCGTAGACCGACGGGATCTCCAGGGTCAGCCAGCCCGAGTTGCCGGTGACGCGGAAGCAGATCCTGTCCTGGCTGCGGGCCCAGACCTCCAGCAAGCCGGTCTGGCTCGCGCAGTCGGCGAGGACGATGTGGCCGTCGCCCCGCTTGAGGGTGATGCCCTGCTCCGCCAGGACCTTGTCGGCCCCCGGGTAGTCGTAGTCCTCCACGGCATAGCCGGGGGCCTCGTCGGCCACGGCGGTGGAGGCGTCGCCGGTGGGGGCCGGGGTGCCTGCCATCACGAGCCATGCCAGGGCACCCGCGCCCACGGCGGTGCCCACAATGCGCGCAATCGCGCTACGTGCCTTCATCAAAGTCCTAGTCGTCGGTTCCGTTTGTCGTCCGGAACAAAGAGGCCACGACGGGAGTGAAGGCTGCGCGTAGAACCGGCCCCCCGATACCCCCGTCGAAAAACAAATCAGAGCCCGGCCTTTGGCCGACCTATGCAAACTCATTACTTGACCTTTGTCCAGCTCGTAAATCCACCAAAAGCCCCACAAACGCCTGGCACGCCGTGTGAACTGGGCCACCTCCCGGTGAACATCGTGTGCAAACAGTGCAAACAACTCGATGACATCGATCCCGTCGAAGTGATGGACAAAGCAGGCGGGTTTGCCACCCCGAATTAATTCGGCGACATATCTGTGTGATCCTGCATTCGCGAATTTCAACGGGAGAGGAAAAGCAGACGGAATGCTGACCATCAGAAGGCCGTACAGACGGTCCGGGTCCCCCGGACGCGGTATGGCGGTCGCCGCACTCGTCATGGCCGCCACCCTCTTCGGGACGACGGCGGCCGAGGCCGCCACGTCGACCGAGAGCGCCGGCACCGAGACCGGGACCACCCTCACCGAGCGGGCCGAGGTCCTCGCCGCCTGGCGCGTCGGCGGCCGGTCGACCCGGGACGCCGCGGAGCAGGCGCTCACCGGTTCCGACGCCCAGGTGAAGGCGTTCCTGGATACAGGGCTGCGGATCGCGTCCGAAGAGGACGACCGCTTCCAGGTCCTGACCCTGATGAACCAGAGCGGCCCCGGGGTCCGTGCCGCCGCGCAGCAGGCCCTGTCCGGCACCGCCGAGGACATCAGCGCCTTCCTCGCGAGCGGCTGGAAGGCACCGAACGACGACGACCTGCGGGTCGCTGTGCTGCGCGAGGTGAACACCGGCGGACGTGCCGTCCAGAAGGCCGGGCAGGCGGCGCTGAACGCCGGGACCACTGACGCCCTGGAGACGTTCCTCACCGGGGGTCTCGCGAAGGCCGTCGCCGAGGACGAGCGGGTCGAGGCCCTGGCCGTCATGAACGTCGGCGGACCGCTGGTCAAGCAGGCCGCCATGGAGGCGCTGGAGGGTGGCGCCGCCGACATCCACGAGTTCCTGGACAGCGGACAGCACACCGCGCGGGCCCGGGACCAGGAGATGCTGACGGTCTCCGAGCTCGCCGTAGTGGCCCAGCAGGCCGGCAGCAGGGCGAAGAAGGAGACCGCGGCCGCCAAGGAGGCCTCGGAGCGAGCCGTCCAGGCCGCCGAGGAGGCCAAGAAGGCCGCACAGCGTGCCGCCGCCGAGGCCGCGGCCGCGCAGGACTCCGCCCAGGCCGCCTCCAGCGCCGCGGGCCGTGCCGCGGACGCGGCGACCGCCGCGGCGACCGCCGCCCGCACCGCGATCCAGGCCGCGAACCGTGCGACGTCCGCCTCCCGCACCGCCGCGAGCGCTGCGGCCGCGGCCGCGTCGGCTGCCGCCGCGGCCGGAGACGCCGCGGCCCGGGCCTACAGCTCCGCGACCGCCGCCTCCAAGGACGCCGGCCGGGCCGAGGAGGCCAGGGTGGCGGCGAGCGCCGCCAAGAGCGCCGCGTCCAAGGCCCGTACCGCCGCGACCGCTTCGCTCAAGGCCGCGGAGGCGGTGGCGGAGTCCATAGAGGCGGGCAAGGCCGCCGTACGCGCCGGTGACCACGCCGCCGCGGCTGCCACCGCCGCCGCCGAGGCGGCCGCCCACTCCAACGTGTCCGAGGCTCAGGCCCGCCGTGCGGCGGCTGCCGCCGCCGAGGCCCGGGAGGCCGCGGCCACCGCGCGTCGGGCCGCCGCCACCGCCGAGACGATGGCTGCCAAGGCCGCCACCGCGGCCCGGGAGGCGAACGCCGCGGCCAACGCGGCCGCCGCCCACGCCGACGCCGCCGCGAAGGCCGCCGAGGAGGCGGCCGCGAACGCGGGCAAGGCCATCGACTACGCCAACAAGTCCACCGCCCATGCCAACGCCGCCCTGGCCGCCGCCGAACTGGCCTCCTCGTCCGTCGCCAAGGCGCAGGCGGTCTACGACGCCGCCCGCACCGCCGAGCAGGAGCAGCTCGCACACGACCGGGACGAAGGCGTGCTGTCCGCCGAGGCCGAGAAGAAGCGGGACGACGCCGAGCAGGTCCAGCTGCACTGGGAGCAGGTCGAGGCGCAGCAGCGGGACGCGGAGACCAAGCAGCTGATCGCGGATGCCACGGCGGCCGGGGTGGACGGCGCTGTCGCCGTGGCCAAGGGCCGCAAGGCCGCGTTGAACCTGCTCACGACCGGTGGTCCGTGGACCGTGCAGGCCGCCTCGGACGCGCTGTCCGGCAGTCCGGAGGACGTCCTCGCGTGGCTGAGCTCCAACCGGGCCGTCGCGGAGGAGCAGGACGACTCGGCCCGCGTCGCCAACCTCGCGGACAGCGGCATCGCGGGCCTGCAA
Source organism: Streptomyces sp. LS-MS-L19 (assembly GCF_058382285.1). Taxonomy (NCBI): domain Bacteria; kingdom Bacillati; phylum Actinomycetota; class Actinomycetes; order Kitasatosporales; family Streptomycetaceae; genus Streptomyces; species Streptomyces sp. LS-MS-L19. The sequence continues at coordinate 4,590,665 of NZ_JBYCLL010000001.1, forward strand.
GCACCCGCCGAGACCGCGCTGGCCGGCACGCACAGCGACAAGGTCGCGTTCCTGCAGACCGGCCAGCACGAGGTGCAGGCCGACAGCTACCGGATCCAGGTGCTGCAGATCTCCGAGGCCGGCGGGCCCGCGGTGAAGGCCGCCGCCTCCGCGGCCGTCGACGCCGGTACCACCGCGGCGCTGCGGGACTTCCTGGCGGCCGGGCAGTACAAGGCCCGCGAGGAGGACGACAGGGCCGACACGTTGCGGCTGCTGGACACCGGGGGCCCGGTCCAGAAGGCCACCGCCGAGGTGGCGCTGGCCGGCCCCACCTGGATGCTCCGCGACTACGTCAGCACCGTCCGGTACCGGTCGGCGAAGCTCGACCACGAGACCGACGCCCACGTGGCCGGCGTGCAGCGCGTGATCGCCCGCGCCGCGCAGATCGCGGCCGACGCCCACAAGAACGCGGCCGACGCCTCGGAAGCCGCGGCACTGGCGCGCAACGCCGCCGCCGAGGCGGTCGGCTGGGCGGACAAGGCCGACAAGTCGGCCGCCGAGGCCAAGGGGTACGCCGACGACGCGGCGGAGTCGGCGCGCAGGGCGGACGCGTCCGCCGCCGAGGCGGCCAAGTCGGCGGAGCAGGCCAGGGCTGCCGCGGACCGGGCGAGCAGCGCCGCGGCCTCGGCGACGAAGTCCGCCCGGCAGGCGGCCTCCTCGGCGGCGCAGGCCCGCACCTACGCGAACCTCGCCTACGGCTACGCCGAGCAGGCCCGGCTCAGCGCCCTGGAGGCGCTCCAGGACGCCGCGGCGGCGGCGAAGGCCGCCTCCGAGGCACTGGAGATCGCCGCGAAGAAGCAGCTGGAGGAGGATCTCGCCCGCCGCGAGGCCGACACCGCTCCCGGCGGCTCCGGGGCCGGCACGGTGGACGGCCTCAAGGAGTACGAGAACGGCTCGGTACTGCTGGAGTTCGACGGCGTCTGCTACCTCAACGGCGTGGCACTGCCCGCCGAGCAGGGCTACGGCAAGTGCGTGGACCTGGCCTGGGAGTTCGACCAGTGGCTGGGCGACTGGGCGGGCTCCATCCAGTGGGGCGGCGTCGAGGACAGCGACCAGGCGGGCCTGATGCTGCTGGCCGCCTTCTGCCACTGGGAGGACAACCGCCCCTTCGTCGACGACAACAACCGCGCCGCCTGCGGCACGCAGCTGCTGTCGATGCTCGAGGGCTCCCCGGAAGCCATGATCCTGTACGAGAACGGGATCGGCTCCGGCCTGGCCAAGCTCTTCCGCAACCTGGGCAAGAAGGTGGGCATCAAGGTCAAGCCCCCGATGTGGAACGTGGCCCAGAGCTCGGCACTGCACGAGGCGTACAAGAACATCCTCCGCAAGGAGATGGCCAAGCCGTACGTCCAGGACTCGACGCTCGCCAAGTTCGTCGACACGCTGTACCGTCCGGGAGCTCAGATCGGCAGCGGCAGCACGGCCGCGGCGGTCCGCCTGGAGCTCGCCAACAGTGTGACGGTGGGTGGCCGGACGCATTCGCAGAAGGCCAAGGACGCCATCACGTACCTGCAGAATTGGCTGTCGAAGAATCCGACGGCGGCGGCGGGCGACCGGGCCGCGGCGGAAAACCTGATTCGCGACATGCTCAACGCCCTGAACGGACTGTGATGACGACCCCAGCGTGGTACCAGGAACTGCTGGCCGTCGGCGAGGTGCTGGCGGCGGCGGACGCGTCGGAACTCGCCGCCTGGCGCGGCCCCGGTGCCGATGCCGACGGGGCGGACCCGGACGACGTCCCGCCGCTCACCGTCCGGCTCGGCACGCTCGGCCGCGCATTCGCCGAGCACGCGGCCGAGTTGAGCCCGACGCAGCGCCGTGAGGTGCTGCGCGTACTGGAGGAGGTACAGGTCTCGGGCACGGAGTCCGACGCCACGGCCGTGACGACGGGCTTCTTCGAGGCCGTGCTGTCCGCCGGGGACCGGGGCACCGACCTGCGACCGCTCTGGCCGGACCTCGGCCCCGAGTCCCGGGCCTACTGCCTGGCGTGGAACAGGTTCACCGGTGCCGAGTCACCGGACTGGATGAACTGACCTCACCGCGCGCCACCCACTCTGAGCCCCGCCGTCCCCCGACGGCGGGGCTCACTCGTGCGCCACGGAGGGGACGCGCTCCGCGAGGGAACCGGATCCCCGTGAGCGGCGAAGTACCGGTGAAAGCCCGAGCTTCAGCGCCACAGCGACGAAAGGAGCCCCGATGACCGTCCAACCAGGCGTCAGCGTGGGGCAGGACAGTGACGCCTCGGTGATCGAACGGTCGTGGGACGAGCCCGAGGCGTTCGCCGTGCTCTTCGACCGCCACGCCGACTCGGTGCACCGGTACGCGGCCCGCCGCCTCGGTGCGGAAGCCGCCGAGGACGTGATGGCGGAGACCTTCACCACCGCGTTCCAGCAGCGCTTCCGGTACCGCACGGAGTCCACCGACGCCCGCCCGTGGCTGTTCGGCATCGCGACCAACCTCATCGGCCGGCACCGGCGTGCCGAGGCCCGGCGGCTGAAGGCGCTGAGCCGGCTGCCCTCCCCCGCCCCCGGCGGGGCGCCCGGGGAGGCGGTCGCGGACCGGGTGGCGGAACGGGTCAGCGCACAGGCCCTCCGACGCGAACTCGCCGGTGCCCTCGCCCGGTTGCCCGCCCGGCACCGGGACGTGCTGCTGCTGGTGGCGTGGGCCGACCTCGGCTACGAGGAGGTCGCGGCCGCCCTGGGGGTGCCGGTGGGGACGGTCCGGTCACGGCTGCACAGGGCCCGCAGAAAAGTCCGTGAGGCATTGGGCGGATCCGATCCGACCGCACTTCGAGAGGAATCCGACGATGAATGAGCTCAAGCTCCTGAGGGAGTGGGACGCGGACGAGCCCCCGCTCACGGACGCCGCCCGCTCCCGCGCCCGCGCCCGCCTCCTCCAGGCGATGCAGGCTCCCGCCGCCGTACACACCGCCCCCACCGCACCCGCCGTCGGCCGCCGTCCGCTGCTGCGGATCGCCGTGGCCGGTGTCGCCGCGGCGGCGGTCACCGCGACCGTGGTGGTCGCCCAGGACACCGGGGAGAAGGAGCCCCGGACCCGGACGGTCAGCGCGGCCACCGTGCTGCGGGGCGCGGCGGCCGAGGCCCTGCGCACCGAGAAGCCCGTCGCCCCGCGCGACGACCAGTTCATCTACACCAAGGAGGTCGTCGAGCGCAGGCCGGTCTCCGGCGGCCCCGTGAAGAAGTGGGTCGACGAGAGCTGGAGCTCGGTCGACGGGTCGAAAAAGGGCTACGTCAGCGAGCTGGGCTACAAGCAGTGGGTGCCGAAGTTCAAGCCGGGGCAGGGCACCTGGCCGCCGTCCAAGTGGTCCGAGCTGAAGGAACTGCCGACCGACCCGCGGAAACTGACGGCCACCCTGCGCGACATGGGCGGCAAGCCGGACTACGGCCGGCCGACCACGGCCGACGAGTGGCCGATGGTCCAGATCTTCCTCTCCGGACTGCTCCGCCACTCCGTCCTGCCCAAGGGACTGCGCTCCGCGGCGTTCGAGGCGCTCGCCACCGCCCCCGGGGTCAAGGTGCTGCCGGGCCGGACCGAGTTCAACGGCCACACGGCCATCGGCGTCCGGTACGTCGTCGGCCCGCCCGGCACCTCCTGGAAGGACGGCGGGCGAACGCTGCTCTTCGACGCGAAGACGTACCAGTACCTGGGGCTGCGTGAGCGGGCCACGGCGAAGCAGGGGACCAAGGTCTACGACCAGTCGCAGTACGTCGTCGCCGGCGGCGTCGTGGACCGCGTGTTCCAGCGCCCCTGAGCCGAGGGCCCTACGAGTGGCCCAGTTCCGCCGCCGCCTCGTCCGCGGTCTCCGGCACCGAGCCGGAGTCCCGGGCGGGGCGCAGCGGGAAGGGGTCCACCCGGGTCTCGTCGATCACCGGCGGGGCCGGCTGGGGCGGCTTCGGCATGACCGCGGCCTCCGAGTGGCCGCCGCAGCCGTACGACAGGGAGACCACGCGGCCGTCCGCCGGGGCGAACTCGTTGGCGCACAGACCGAAGGCCTGCCCCAGGGAGCCGCCCAGCGGGACCAGGAAGCCGCAGCTGACGCAGGGCGCCGGGGCCGCCTGGGCCATCGGGGTCTTCGCGCCGAAGGAGTCCTCCCAGCGGTCGGCGGCGACATGCAGGCCGTAGCGGGACAGCACCCGGGCCCGGCGCATGCCGAGCTCCTCGGCGACCGAGGCGATCGAACCGCGGGACGGCACGACCGGGAGGTGGGAGGGCGTGCCCGCGGTGAGCTCCGCGTCCTCGGCCTCGACCAGTTCGGCCATCTCCTCGGAGACCGGCGCGTTCGGCAGCGGTTCGTCCTCGCCGGTGTAGCCGGGCTCCAGGCGCAGGTCCTCGGCGTCGGTGGGCAGCAGGTCGCCGGGGCCCATGTCGCCGGGGCGCAGGCGCTCGCTCCAGGGCACCCACTCGGGGGCGAGGAGCGCGTCCGGGCCGGGCAGGAGGACGACCTCGTCCAGGGTGACGGTCTTGGCCCGGGAGGCGCGCGCCACCGTCACGGCCCAGCGCCAGCCGCGGTAGCCGAGCTCCTTGCACTCGAAGAAGTGCGTGACGACACGATCGCCCTCGGAGACCAGGCCCGCGTGCTCACCCACCACCCCGGGCGCGGCGGCCTCCTCGGCGGCGGCGCGGGCGAGGTCGACGGCCTCGGCGCACTGGCGGTCGGGGGTGCGGCTTCGCGTTGTCGCTGCGCTCACAGGTATCGCTTCTCTCCTACGCCGTCACTCGGGTGCGCCGGCCTGAAGGCGGTGGGTGCGGACGGAGCGGACCGAAGGACCGCGTCGACGTCCGCGCCCGATCGCGCTCGGGCGCACCTGCTGGAATCCATTCTGCGGGATGTCCGAGAGGCGCGCGGCCGAGAACGTTCGCCACGGCGCGCTACGCACGCTACCTGTTCGCCGCCGCTCGGCCTACACCGACGTGATGGTTCGTTGCTCCCGGAGGGGCCCAGGAGGCGCTTCATATGCGTTCATACGCGCGGTAACCGCACTACTCACAGCTTTCTCGGGGCACTATGACGGGGTGGCAGCCACGAGGACACCCCAGGGAGCCACCGGGATCGGTGGCGGGTCGGGCCGGATGACAGGGTCCGTCCGTGCCGTGGGCCGTGCCCTGCACTTCCCGTTCACCGGTACGGCCCGCGGGATCCGCAAGGCGACCCACGCGCACGGCGCGGGCGAGTCCGGCCTCGGCAAGCTGATCGAACTGCACGCCGTCAACGGCGCCGGGGACGTGATGATCACCGTCGCGCTCGCCTCGACGGTGTTCTTCTCGGTGCCGACCGACGAGGCCCGCGGGCGCGTCGCGCTCTACCTCGCCATCACCATGGCGCCCTTCACGGTCCTCGCGCCGGTGATCGGCCCGCTCCTGGACCGCCTGCCGCACGGCCGCCGCGCGGCCATGGCGGGCGCGATGCTGGCCCGCGCGATGCTCGCGCTGATCATCTCCGGGGCGGTCGCCACCGGCAGTCTGGAGCTGTATCCGGCGGCCCTCGGCGTACTGGTGGCCTCGAAGGCGTACGGCGTCGTCAGAAGCGCGGTCGTGCCCCGTCTGCTCCCACCCCGCTTCTCCCTCGTCAAGGCCAACTCGCGCGTCACCCTCGGCGGCCTCCTCGCGACCGGCATCGCGGCACCCGTCGGCGCGGGGCTCCAGGCCATCGGACCGCGCTGGCCGCTCTACGGCGCCTTCGTGATCTTCATCGCCGGTACGTTCCTGTCGTTCTCGCTGCCCCCGAAGGTCGACTCGGCCAAGGGCGAGGACGTGGCGCTGCTCGCCGCCGACGAGGCACATCTGCACGGCCCGCACCTCAAGCCGGTCAAGCGCCCCGGGCTGCGCACGGTCGGCACCGCCGTCACCCACGCCCTCGGCGCGAACGCCGCCCTGCGCTGGCTCTCCGGCTTCCTCACCTTCTTCCTCGCCTTCCTGCTGCGCGAGCACCCCCTGACCGGCGAGAGCGCGGCGGTGTCCCTGGGCCTGGTGGCGGTGTCGGCGGGCGCGGGCAACGCGCTCGGTACGGCGGTCGGGGCGTGGCTGAAGTCGAAGGCGCCGGAGATCATCATCGTGACGGTGGTGGCCATCGTGCTGGGCGCGGCGATCACCGCGGCGATCTTCTTCGGGGCGTTCCTGGTGGCGTGTCTGGCGGCCGTCGCCGGTTTCGCGCAGGCCCTGTCCAAGCTGTCCCTGGACGCGCTGATCCAGCGGGACGTGCCGGAACTGGTCCGCACCTCCGCCTTCGCCCGCTCCGAGACCCTGCTCCAGGTGTCCTGGGTGTTCGGCGGCGCGGTCGGCATCGTGATGCCCCTGAACGGCTACCTCGGTCTCTCGGTGGCCGCCGCCGTGGTCGCCGCGGGCTGGCTGGCCACCGCCAAGGGGCTGATCGCCTCGGCCCGGCACGGCAGCGGGCCCCGGGCGCGAGTGGCGTAACGAACAGGGCTCGCCGCACCCCGCATAGAGGGACCGCTGTACCCGCCCGATAGCCTTCCGCCATGACCACGCTGCAATCCGTAGTGCGACGCCGCCGCGCCGTCGCCGCCGCCGGCCTCGTTTCCGCCGGACTGCTCGTCCTGTCGGCCTGCGACAAGCCGACGCCGCGCGTCACCGTCACGGTCGGTTCGACCTCGGTGAGCTCCGAGGCCACCTGCTACGACGACGGCAAGGACCTCGGCCAGGCGAAGGCCACCAAGTGCGCCCTGGAGAAGTCCGACGTCAAGACGATCAAGGTCCCGCAGAGCGAGACCCTGCGCGTCGGCGTCGACCCCGAGATCGCGGACACCGGCTGGGCGCTGTGGATCAACGGCCAGCAGATGACGTACGCGTACAAGAAGACGTACTACGCCTTCGACGGGGTGGACCTCTTCGCCCAGCAGCAGGGCCAGGCCCCGCAGAAGACGCTGTACATCAGCATCGTCGAGCAGGACAAGACGACCTCGGGCCAGAGCAAGGAACACAAGGGCGTCTGGAACTTCAAGCTGGAGAACGCCGACTACTGATCCGTCGGAGCCGTACCTGATGCGCATCCTCGTGGCCACCGCCGTCCCCGCCGAACGGGACGCGGTGGCCCGCGCGTTGCCGGGGGCACCCATCGACTGCCTCGCCGTGGGCGTCGGGCCCGCACGGGCCGCCGCCCGTACCGCAGCCGCCCTCGCCGCCGCCCCCTACGGCCTCGTCGTCTCGGCCGGCATCGGCGGTGGCTTCGCACCGCACGCCCCGGTCGGCTCCCTCGTCGTCGCCGACGAGATCACCGCGGCGGACCTGGGCGCCGAGACCGCGGACGGGTTCGTGCCGGTGACCGAGCTGGGCTTCGGGGCCGTCAGTCACCGTCCGCCGGAAGCACTCGTACGGGAGGCGGCGGCCGCCACCGGAGCCCGGGTCGGGGCCGTCCTGACCGTCTCCACGGTCACCGGCACGGCCGCCCGGGCCGCCGCCCTCCGCGAGCGCCACCCCACCGCCCTCGCCGAGGCCATGGAGGGCTTCGGGGTCGCCGAGGCGGCCGTCGCCCGGGATCTGCCGGTGCTGGAGATCCGCGCCGTGTCCAACCCGGTCGGGCCCCGCGACCGGGCCGCCTGGCGCATCGGCGACGCGCTCACGGCCCTGACGGAGGGCTTCGGGAAGCTGGCGCCCGTACTGGAGAGTTGGAAGCAGCATGACTGAGTCCTCGCAGCCTTCGCAGCCTTTGCAGATCGCGTACTCGCCCTGCCCGAACGACACCTTCGTCTTCGACGCGCTGGCCCACGGCCGCGTCCCCGGGGCGCCCGCGCTGGACGTGACCTTCGCCGACATCGACATCACCAACGGCATGGCGGAGCGCGGTGAGTTCGACGTGCTGAAGGTGTCGTACGCCGTGCTGCCGTACGTCCTCGACGAGTACGCGCTGCTGCCGTGCGGGGGCGCGCTGGGCCGGGGCTGCGGGCCGCTGGTGCTCACCCGGGAGGCCGGGGTGGAGCTGACCGGCCGCAGGGTCGCGGTGCCGTCCGAGCGGTCCACGGCGTATCTGCTGTTCCGGCTGTGGGCGGCGGACGTGCTGGAGGGCAAGGTCGGGGAGATCGTGGTGATGCCGTTCCACGAGATCATGCCGGCCGTGCGGGACGGGCAGGTCGACGCGGGACTGGTGATCCACGAGGCCCGGTTCACGTACCAGAACTACGGGCTGCACAAGCTCGCCGACATGGGCGAGCACTGGGAGTCCACCACCGGGCTGCCGATCCCGCTGGGCGCGATCATCGCCAAACGGTCGCTGGGAACGGAGAGGCTGTCCTCGCTCGCCGACTCCATCCGCGCTTCCGTACGGGCCGCCTGGGACGCGCCCGAGGTCTCGCGGCCCTACGTCATGGCGCACGCGCAGGAGATGGACCCCGCCGTCGCCGACCAGCACATCGGCCTGTACGTCAACGAGTTCACCGCCGACCTGGGCGAGGACGGCTACGCGGCGGTCCGGGGGCTGCTCACCCGCGCGGCGGCGGAGGGGCTGGTGCCGGCCCTGGGGCCGGACGCGCTGTCGTTCACCTGACGGGCTGCTGCGGCCACTGGGCCAGTTTCAGCATGCCCAGCACCCGGTGGATCAGGAAGCCCGCCAGCGGCAGCTCCACGCACACCGCCAGGGCCACCGACCACCACACGTCCGGGGTGCCCAGGGCCAGCGACACGTCGAACCACGCGTCGCACAGCAGCAGGGCCCCGGTCGCGACGGCCGCCACCACGACCGCCCGGTGGCGGCGCCAGCCGAGGACGGCCGTGGCGGCCATGGCGAGCAGGAGCAGGACGTCGAAGCCGACCCAGGTGGTGCGCCACTGACGGACCGTGTAGCCGCTCGGCAGCGTGAAGGCCAGCAGGACCGTCCACGGGACGAGGCCCACGGCGCACACGGTGAGCAGCTCCAGGGTGTGCCGGCGCTGCCGCCGGATGCGCTCCAGCAGCTGGGCGGACGGCTCCTCGGCCCGAACCTCGCTCACTACACGTCGAGTTGGTCGGCGACCGCGCGCAGCAGGCCGGCGATCTTCTTGCCCGCCGCCTTGTCGGGGTAGCGGCCGCGCTCCAGCATCGGCGTGATGTTCTCCAGGAGGGTCGTCAGGTCCTGGACGATGGAGGCCAGTTCGTCGGGCTTCTTGCGGGTGGCCGCCGCGACCGAGGGCGTGGGGTCGAGGATGGCGACCGAGAGGGCCTGGTCGCCACGCTGCCCGGCGACCACTCCGAACTCCACCCGCTGTCCGGGCTTCAGTGTCTCGACTCCGGCGGGGAGGACCGAGGAATGGACGAAGACGTCACCGCCGTCGTCACGGGAGAGAAAGCCGAAGCCCTTCTCACTGTTGAACCACTTGACCTTGCCGGTAGGCACGTCTGTCCTCGTCCTCGTACTCGTCGGAAAACTGCTTCTGAAACGGCTCTTGATAGCACTGGGGCGGGTCGTCGGGACCCGCCGGTACCAAGGCTAATGGTCTTCAGGCCGGTGACAAGACGTCGCCCGGTTGTTCCTTCGCGCAGGGAACTACCCTGGTCCGGTGCGTGACAAAACCCAAACGAATTCCGCCGCTCCCGGTGACCGATTGATCCGTACCGGAGCTGTCGTCTTCTTCATCGGTGCGGTGGCCACTCTGGTCACCGTGGCCCCGTTCCTGCTCGGAACGACGCCTTTTCCGACGTACATGTTCGGATTGAGCATGCTCATGGCCGTCGGTTTCGTGGTGGCCGGGGCGGGCGTGCTGCAATCGGTCGCGGCCGGAAGGCGTCAGGCGCGGGCCGGAAGGCAGTCCGCACGGTAGTCCGAAAACCAACCCGGGAACTCCGTGAGATCACCGAGGACGACTTCCGCGCCCGCCTCGGTCAGTTCCTCGGCGCTGCACGGCCCGGTGGCCACCGCGACCGACAGCGCCTTCGCGATCCGCGCCCCGCGCACATCGCCGGTGTGGTCGCCGACGTACACGCTCGCGCCGTGCTCGCGCAGCGCCTCGCCCTTCTGCTCGGCCCACAGGTTGCCGATCACCGCGTCCGGCGCGAGGCCCAGGTGCTCCATGTGCAGCTCGGCGTTGGGCTGCCACTTGGCGGTCACGACGATCGCCCGCCCGCCGGCCGCCTGTACGGCGTCGACGGCCTCGCGGGCGCCGGGCATCGCCAGGGTGCCGGTGATCGCGTACGCCGGGTACAGCTCGCGGTAGAGGTCCGCCATCTCCGGGATCTGCTCGGCCGGGAACCAGTACGCCATCTCCTCGGCCAGCGGCGGCCCGAGCCGCGTGACCACCAGGTCGGCGTCGACGTACGTCCCCGTCCGCTCGGACAGCTCCACCCAGCAGGCGTGGATGCCGGGGCGGGAGTCTATGAGCGTCATGTCGAGATCGAAGCCGACGGTGGGACCGGGGGCGGGGATGCTTGTAGAGGCCATATGGGCCATTGTGCCCGGGCGACAGAACGGCCGGACAGCGATTTCCGACGCCCTGGGCCGGCCGCCACGGCGATACGACCGTGGGGCAGCGCCTTCCGGCGGCCCGGCGGGGCCGCTGCCGCGGTAGGGCTCCCGGCAGCGGACTCCTGGGCCCTCACGCGGGCTGCGGCAGTACCCCCGCGGAGCGGCGAACTCCTGCGGCCCGACGCGGCCGCTGCCGCGGTAGGGCTCCCGGCAGCGGCCTTCCGGAACCTCACGCGGGCTGCGGCAGTACCCCCGCGGGGCGGCCGATCTCCTGCGGCCTGACGCGGCCGCTGCCGCGGCAGGACTCCCGGCAGCGGCCTTCCGGAACCTCACGCGGGCTGCAGCAGTACCCCCGCGGGGCGGCCGATCTCCTGCGGTCCGACGTGGCCGCTGCCGCGGTGGTGACCCGGCGACAGCCTTCCGGACCCTCACGCGGGCTGCGGCGGTACGACCGTGGGGCAGCGCCTTCCGGCGGCCTGACGCCGCCGCTGCCGCGGTAGGGGCCTCGGTAGCGGTCCTGCGTGGGTCAGCGTGGTGGCGTCGCGGCTACCGGTGCCGCTGGGAGCGCCACACCAGGAACAGGGCCGAGGCCACGGCCGCGCCTCGCACCACCCAGGGCCAGGTCTCGGCGATCGCGTCGTTCATGTGGCCCTGGGCGATGGGCTCGCCCCAGCGGCCCTCGTTGCGGCCCCACAGCCAGACCACGCCCGCGGTGAGGGAGAGGCCGGGCAGGATCACGACCGCCCACTTCGTCTCCTCGTCGGTGAGGCGGCGGGAGGCCCAGGCGATGAGCCAGCCCACGATCAGGACGAGCAGGTTGCCGAGCACAGCACCGGCGACGAGGAGGGCGGCGGCGAGCAGGAGCAGGGGGTTGCTCCAGCTTCCCGCTCCCGAGGCGCCGAACAGGCGGCGCCGGACCGGGACGGCCTCGACCACCGGCTCCACGGCCTTCGTGCGGGGCCGCCACCAGGCCGTGCGGGTCTTCGGGGCGGGCACCTGCGCCGCGGGCTGCTCGACAACCGGCTCGGGCTTCTTCTCCTCCTTCGGCGGCGGAGGCTTCAGCAGCTCCGGGATCTCCACCCCGCCCACGAAGCCCGGCACGCTGTCGCCGACACCGAAGGGGCTGTCGTCCACCCGCCACCAGTCGGGCTGCGTCGCGGGGTCACCGAGTTCGTCCAGGCCGGCCGAGTGGGGACCGTGGGAGACGGCCGGGTCGGGGGGCGGCGAGTCGGCGGGACGCGGACGGGGCACCATCTTGCGCAGCCCCGTCCGCCGCTCCCCGTCGTCCTCCTGCGCATCCCGGTCCCGCTGCACGGGCATGGAGACGACCGGCGCCTGCGGGGCGCCGGCCGCGGATCCGCCCGCGGCGGTCACCACCTCGTCGGGGCTGCCCAGTCGGGCGATGATCCGGCGGACGGCGGCGGGCGAGTCCACCGGTGCCTTGGCGCGCCGCCGGTCGATCTCGTTGCGCAGCTCGGAGACCAGCCGCATACGGGTCGACGACGGCAACTGCCGCTGCTGGGCCACGTCGCCGACGCGGCTCAGATACTCGTAGACGACCTGGTCGCTCTCGATACCCACGAAGTCCCCTCCGGGGCGGGTGCGTTGGATACCCCGTGGGACGAAACTAGCGCAGGTCGGGTGCGACAGGCCCGTGCGGGGGACCGCAGGTCAGCGATATCCGGTCCGCCCCGGCGGGCGCCCCTGCCCGGCCCGGGCACCCGCTACCGTTGGTCGGATGAGCAACCCGGCCGTACCGCCGCGCTCCCTCGCGGAAGCGCTCCGGGCCAGGGACGACGACTCCCTGGCCGCGCTTCTGCGTGCCCGCCCCGACCTCATCACCCCCGTGCCGACCGACCTCACCCAGCTCGCCACCCGGGCCGGGACACGGGCGTCGGTGGTGCGGGCGCTGGAGCGGCTGGACCTGTTCGCGCTGCGGACGGCGGAGGCGCTGGCGGTGGCGGCGGACCCGGCGCCGTACGGCGAACTGGAGCGGCTGCTGACCGGTGACGCGGGCGACCCGGCCGTCTCGGCGGCGCTGCCCCGCGCGCTCGGCACCCTGCGGGAGCAGGCCCTGGTCTGGGGCGACGACGACCGGCTCCGGCTGGTCCGCACCGCCCGTGAGCTGCTCGCGCCGTCGCCGCAGCATCCCTCGCCGACCGGGCTCGGGCCGACCGTGCAGGAGGCCACGGCCGGGATGTCGCCGGGCCGCATCCAGGACATCGTGACGGCGGCGGGGCTCGGCTCGACGCACGACGCGGTGTCGGCGGTGGCGTCGCTGACGGCCCTGTTCACGGACCGGAAGCGGATGTCGGCGCTGCTCGCCGGGCTCCCGGAGGAGTCACGGGAGGTGCTGTCCCGGCTGGTCTGGGGGCCGCCGTACGGCCAGGTCACCGCCGACCCGGCGTCCCATCTGCGCCGCCTGCTGGACCTGGGGCTGCTGGTGCCGACGGCGCCCGGGACGGTCGTACTGCCGCGGGAGGTTGCCCTGCACCTGCGGGGCGGGCGGGCCCACCGCGCGGTGGAGCCGCTGCCGCCGGCCGTGGAGCCCGCGACCACGCACCGTCCACAGGTTGTGGACGCGACGGCGGCCGGGCAGGCGTACACCGCGCTCGCGACCGTCGAGGAGCTGCTGAAGGACTGGGACGAGGGCGGGCCCGCGGTCCTGCGGGCGGGCGGTCTGAGCGTGCGCGACCTCAAGCGCACGGCGGTCGCGCTGGACGTCTCGGAGCCGGTCGCGGCCTTCTGGGTCGAGCTGGCGTACGCGGCGGGCCTGGTGGCCTCCGACGGCGAGGCCGACGAGCGGTACGCGGCGACCCCGGCCCACGACGAGTGGCTGGAGCAGCCGCCCGCCCAGCGCTGGGCGCGGCTGGCGGAGGCCTGGCTGACGGCCACCCGGACCCCGGGGCTGGTGGGCGGGCGGGACGCGAAGGACCGCACCCTGTCGGCGCTGGGCCCGGGACTGGACCGCGGCGCGGCCCCGGAGGTACGGCACCGGGTGCTGACGCTGCTGGCGGGACTGCCGGAGGGGGCCTCGCCGTCGGCCGAGTCCGTGCTCGCCCGGCTGCGCTGGGAGCGGCCGCAGCGCCGGGAGGAGGACCTGCGCTCGCGGCTCGCCGAGTGGACGCTGAAGGAGGCGGAGCTGCTGGGGGTGACCGGGCGGGGGGCGCTGTCGGGGCACGGGCGGGCGCTGCTGGGCGCGGCCGCGCCGCGGACGCCGGACACCGACGCGAGGACCCCGGAGCCGCGGGGTCCCGGGGACAAGCTCCCCGTGCATCACCGCCCCGCCGCCGTCCCCGAGCCCCTCTCCGCCGCCGAGCTGGCCACCGCCTCCGCCACGGCGGCCCGGCTGCTCGCCCCGCTGCTGCCCGAGCCCCTCGACCACGTCCTGCTCCAGGCCGACCTGACGGCGGTGGCCCCCGGTCCGCTGCGGCGGCCGCTGGCCGACGTGCTGGACGTCCTGGCGGACGTGGAGTCGAAGGGCGGGGCGACGGTGTACCGCTTCACGCCGGGGTCGGTGCGCCGCGCCCTGGACGCCGGGCAGTCCGCCTCCGACCTGCACGCCTTCCTCGCCGCGCACTCCCGGACACCGGTCCCGCAGCCGCTGACGTATCTGATCGACGACGTGGCCCGACGGCACGGCCACCTGCGGGTCGGCGCGGCCTCGGCGTACGTCCGCTGCGACGACGACGCCCTGCTCAACGAGATCCTCGCCGACAAACGCGCCGCCGGGCTGCGCCTGCGCCGTCTCGCCCCGACGGTGCTGGCCGCCCAGGCCGACCCGGCCTCGCTCCTCGAGGGCCTGCGCGCGATGGGCTTCGCCCCGGCCGCCGAGTCCGCCGAGGGCGACGTCCTGATCACCCGCGCGCACGCCCACCGCACCCCGCCGCGCACTGCCCCCGAGCCGGTCCCGGACGGTCCCCCGGTCCCCGACGCGACGCTCCTCGCCGCCGCGATCCGGGCGGTCCGGGCGGGCGACCTCGCCTCCACCGCCCCCCGCAAACCGACCGACCAGCCCCCGCTCGCCGCCGGCGAACTCCCCCGCACCAGCTCCGCCGAGACCCTCGCCACCATGCAGGCCGCCGTCCTCACCGGCGAGGCCCTCTGGATCGGCTATGTCAACGCCGAGGGCTCGGCCAGCCAGCGGGTCATCGCCCCCATCCGGGTGGAGGGCGGCTTCGTGACGGCCTACGACCACACGGCGGACGAGGTCCGGACGTATCCGCTGCACCGGGTGACGGGGGTGGCGGAGTTGGCGGAGGAGTGAGGGGGCGTATCAGCGGCGGCTGCGCCTGAGCTCAGCAGGAGCCGACCGCCTGAGCCGGCCTCCTGAGCCGGCCGCCGACGGGATCAGCACGTGCCGACCGGAGCGTCGGCCGGCAGGCCGAAGTGGGTGCGGGCGGCTGCTTCCAGGGTGGTGGTCGGGACGGTGTCGTCCAGGGAGGCCGCGGTGGCTCGGCCGAAGCGGGACGTCAGCCACTGCGCGTTGCCCTCGCCGTCGGGCGGCACCTCCTGGGACACGACCCGGTAGTCGCCGTCGGCCTCCCGCCGCAGCCGCATCACCTGCGGCACCTCGGCCCCGGCGCACTCCACCAGGCCCCCCGAGCGCACCCCGTACTCCGCGCACACCGTGCTGACCCCGGCCCGCACGAGACCGTCCCGCTCGACGAGGTCCACGGCCCGCGCCCGGCAGAACCACCGCGCGCCCTCCGGCTCCCCGGCCCCGCTCCCGCGCACCTGCTCCACGAGCCGCGCCTCGATCGCGGGGCGCACCTCGTCCCACAGCCGCCCTTCGACCTCGACCGGCCGCATGGCCCAGACACCGCTCGCCACGAGGACCGCCACCGCCCCGACACCAGGTCCCCAGACTCGTACGGAAGTCACCCGGAGCTCCTCACCGCCGACGCGCACCACGCCGGCTCCGCCTGTTCAGACAGGTGGAAGGTGCTCTTGGTTGCCCCGCCGCTCCCCCGGCGAGGTGAGAGCCCGGCGCATCTCCTCGGTGAAGCGGCGTCCCACCGGGAGGAGTTCGCCGCTGCCGAGGAGGGTGTCGACGGCGCCGCGGGTGTACCCGTACCAGATGGCGTACTCCCGTTCGGACCGGGGATCGGCCGGTGCGGTGGTGCGCTCGGTGTGCCAGAAGTCGCACACGCCCAGGTGGGCGTAGGTGCCCTGGAGGAGGGCGTCCAGCGGGCGGGGGTCGGGGCGCCAGGGCGCGTGGTAGCGGGCCGATGACACCGGGCCGTGCAGCGGGACCAGGTCGAGCAGGGCGCCGAGCTGGATGTGCAGGAACTCGTGGACCAGGGTGAGTGCGAGGAGCACCGGGTCGCCGGGCGGGGACAGGGCGACGGCGCCGTAGGCCCGGCGGGCCGCGGAGCTCACCGACGTGCCGCCGGGCGCGGGACGCAGCGGCACCAGGGTGGTCAGACAGGCGGCGACGGCCTCGGCGTGCCAGGGATGGCGGCGGACCAGGACCCGCCAGGCGCCGTCCAGCAGCCGCTGCCAGTGGTCCACCTCCTCGCCGGTCTGCGGGTCGGCGGGCCGGTGACCGTGCACGCTCCGGTGGGGGCCGCGGTCGGCCAGCCGCAGACGCAGTACGGCGCCGTCGCACGCGCTGGTCAGCAGTCGCGGTCCGGAGAGCGCGGCCGGGCCGCCGTGGACCAGTTCGTCGAACCAGGCGAGGTCGGGACGGCCGCCACGAGCCTGTTCGGCCAGCGCACGGGCCAGTCCCTCGTCCAGGTAGGGGTGGAGGATCGTCTCCTGCCAGCGGCCGGGGTTCTCGCGGCGCATCTGGTCGAGCCGCCGTGCGGACGCGGCGAAGCCGGTGTCCTCGGGCAGGGACCGGCGTACGGCCACCGTCAGCAGCAGGCGTTTGCTGAGCTGGCCGCGCCGCAGCTCGGCGACGGCCGCGGCGCCGCCCCGGGCCCGGGCGACGGCGTCGAAGGTGTCCGGGGCGACGGAGTGCGTGGGGAGGGTGTCGGGGGGCGGGGCGGGCACGGAGGGCTTGCTCCTCACGGGTCGGGGCGGCCGTGGGACGCCGGTGTCAGCGCGGGGCCGGCTGCGCGGCGGTGCGCAGTGCCGTCATGTCGTCGCGCACGCGGCCGGCGATGTGGTCGACGAGCACGGCGAGGTCCGGGCAGTAGACGGACGGGGCGGCGAAGGGGGTCGGCATGGCCCCGGGGTGGTAGCGGTGGGCGTACAGGCCGCCTCCGCACACCGTCGAGCGGGGGCAGGCCGCGCAGACGGGACCGAGCCCGGCCCGCCCGCGCTGACGCACCTGGAAGGCCTCCTGGCGGGCGGCGTCGGCGAAGGTGTGGCGGTAGACGTCCAGACCGGTGGAGGGTGCTCCGGGATAGGCCACCTTGAGGGAGTCGGCCTGCTCGATGGTGCCGTCGGTCTCGACGACCACGAGGTCGACGGGGGTCAGTCCGACGGTCTCGCTGCTGGCGGTGCCGCCGAGCAGCAGCACCAGGATCTCCTCGAAGAGCCGGATCCCGGTCTCCCGGCGCGGGGCGTCGTACCAGCGGTCGAACACCGCGCACAGCCATCGCGCGTACGGCACCCGCTCCGCGGGGAGTGCTCCCGGTGCCGTCCGGGGCGGGGTGGTGCGGTCGGCCAGTCCGGGCGGCGGGGTCTGCCAGGTGGCGTGCGGCAGGAGCAGGTCCAGCCGGGGCGGCGCGAACTCCAGCAGCGCCTCGTAGGTCTCCACCGGGTCGGCGTCCAGGTCGATGGTGCACAGCACACCGGCGTACAGGGCGCGGTGGGGCCCGTCCAGGAGGCGGAGCGCCCGGGCGACATCGGCGTGGCTGCCGCGGCCGTCGGGTCGCCGGCGATGCCGGTCGTGGGTGGTGGGGGTGCCGTCGAGGCTGACCCCCACGCGCACCCCGTGACGGGCCAGAACCGGCAGCAGCGCCGGGTCCTCGACGAGCCGCAGGCCGTTGGTCTGGAGGTCGAGCCGCAGCCGCGCCACGCCGTCGAGGGCGCCGGTGAGTTCGCGCAGCACGGCGTCCAGCCGCTGGGCCCCCACCAGGAGCGGTTCACCGCCGTGCAGCACGACACGGACCTCGCTCAGGGCGTGGTCCCGGGCGTGCTCGGCGATGAGTGCGGCCGCGCGGCGCACGGCGCCGGGAGCCATGGTCCGGGGGCGGTCGCGCCAGCTCTGGTCCACCGACTCGTAGACGTAGCAGTAGTCGCACGCGAGATTGCAGCGGCTGTGGATCTTCAGCAGGAACTGCCGGAAGGGCACCATGGTGGCGGCATCCTACAACCCGTCAGCTACGGGGCTCGTGGGCAGCCGGACGGCTCCTGTGCCGTCCGGCGTCTCACAGGGGCGGTGGCTCACAAGGGCCGCGGCTCAAATGGTCGGTGGCTCGATGTCGGAGTCCAGGCGGACACCGCGGGCGATCGCGAGCGTCGTCGGGTGGTCGTCCCCCAGGGTGCGTTTGGCGCGGGCCAGGGCGTCCTCGCGCAGCGCGTCCGCCTCCGCCTCGCGGCCCAGGGCACGCAGGCTCAGCGAGAGGTTGGAGGCGCTACCGATGACGTCGTAGTGGTCGGGACCGAGGGACCCCAGCAGCCCCTGGCGGGCGCTCGCCTCCATGTCGGCGGCCTCCTGGACCCGGCCCACCGCGACCAGGTCGTTGGCGTGGTTGAGCATGCAGCTGTACGTGTAGGGGTGGGTCTCGCCGAGCGCCGTGCGCAGATGCTCGACCGTGCGCCCGGACAGCGCGAGCGACTCCTCGGTGCGGCCCAGCAGCCTCAGGTACACGGACATGTTGTTGGCGCAGACCAGGGTGACGGGGTGTTCCTCGCCGAGGTAGTCCTTGTAGCGGCCGAGGGCCCGCTGGGCGTAGTCCTCCAGCGCGTGCGCGGTGTCGCCGAGCGCGGCGAGGTCGCCGGCGAGGCTGCACGCGACGGCGAGGGTGTCGTAGTGGTCGGGGCCGTGCGCCTGGAGGTAGCGGTTGTAGATGTCCTGGTCGATGTCACGGGCCTCGGCGTAGCGGCCGTCCCGGCGCAGCGCCACGGCGAGGTTCTTGCGGGCCCGCAGGGTGTCGCTGTGCCCGTCGCCGAGCAGTTGCTGGTAGAGGCGGGTGGTCGTCTCCAGCAGGGTCAGGGCCTGCTGGAGCTCCCCGGTCTCCCGCAGGTCGCGGGCGTAGTTGTTGGCAAGGTTCAGCGTGCGCGGCTTCATGCTGCCCTGGTTCTGCCGCTGCCGTTCGTAGGCCGTCCGGTGCAGGTTCAGGGCGGCCCGGCGGTCGCCCGCGAGGTACTCGGACATGCCGAGGTTGTTGGCGTACATCAGGGTCCGCTGATGGTCCTCGCCGAACTCGCGGAGCGCCACGTCATAGGTGCTGCGGTCCAGCTCGCGGGCCCGCTGGTAGTCGCCGAGGGCCCGGAGGTCGGCGCCGACGTTGCCGGCCGCGGCCAGGGTGGCCGGGTACTCCGCTCCCCGGATGGCGGTGAACCTCTCCAGCACTTCCCGGTCGACCTTGTACGCCTCCCTCAGCCGGCCGAGCGAGCGCAGCACGTTGCCGAGCTGGGTGCGCAGCAGGAGGGTGTGCGTGTCGTCGAGGCCGCCGCCCGGGAAGTCGGGCCGGCGCCAGCGTTGCAGGGTGCGTTCGGCGAGGTCGTGGGCCGTGCTGTAGAGGCTGCGCTTCCACAGGTAGCGCACCGAGTCGATGATCAGCTTGCGTACCTCGGGGTTGGGGTCGGCGGCCGCGCGCGAGGGTTCCAGGTGCGGAAGGAGTTCGTCGTACTCGTCCCAGTCGGCGGTGGACTCCGGGTTGCCCGGGTTGGCGTCCGCGAGCGCGGCGTGCACCACCCCGCGCAGTTCCGCCCAGCGGGACGCGCCGACCCCGTCCCGGATGACGGCCTGGACCAGCCGGTGCACGGTGAGGGTCTCGCTGCCCTGGTCGCTGCGGGCCAGCCCGTACCGGTTGAGCAGACGCAGCAGCTGGGCGACGGCCATCTCGTCGCGGGGCTCGTCGGCGTCCATGGTCAGGGCCCGGGTGACGGCCCGGCCGTAGAGCAGCCGCATGGGGATGGGGTCGGGGCCGAAGAAGGAGCAGATCTCCAGCATCTCGGCCGCGGCCCGGTCGCGGCGGCGCAGGTCGTCCACCGAGATCTGCCAGGTGCGGGCCGCGGAGGTGGGGTACTCCCGGGGCGGCAGCTGGGTGTGTTCGAGGGTGTCGGCGGGCCGGTCCCGGAGTTGGGCGAGGTAGCGGTCGACCGGCATGTTGCTCTCGCTCAGCCAGGTCGCGGTCTGTCCCACCGCGAGGGGCAGGTCGCCGAGTTCGTGGGCGATCTGCTCCGCGTCCTCGGCGGACAGCGACGGACTGAACCTGTGCAGCAGCTCCACGCTCTCCGCGCGGGTGAACACCTCCACCTCGGCCCGGCCGGCGCTGTTGACCCAGGCCCGGTCCCTGGAGGTGACCAGCACATGCCCGCCGGGCGGCCCCTCGGGGAGGAGGCCCTCCAGTTCCGTGGGGCTGCCGGCGTTGTCGTACACCAGCAGCCAGCGTTCGAAGGGCCGTCCCTGTCCGAGGGCGCGCAGCACGGCCTCCGCGGTGCTGCCCACGTCCTCCCCTTCCTCCAGGTCGAGGTAGGGGGCGAGGTCCGCGAGGGCGGAGCGGATCAGGCCGGGCTGGGCGGCGTTCATCCACCAGACCACGTCGTACGCCGACTTGTAGCGGTGCGCGTACTCCAGCGCGGTCTGGGTCTTGCCCATGCCACCGAGCCCGTACAGCACCTGGCTGGGCACGGCGGCGGTGGGGCCGGCGGTGAAGTGATCACGCAGCCGTTCCAGCAGCGAACCCCGGCCGGTGAAGGAGAGGTTGCGGGAGGGCAGGCGCTGGGCCGCGGGGATCGAGCCGGGAAAGCCGGGCAGGCCCGAGACGGTGACCGAGGTGGTGCCGTCCGGGAGGTGCCGGCCCGGCGGCGGCCCGAGGACGGCGAGGAGCTGGTCGACCGCCTCGGTGGGGCCGCAGCGGCTGAGGTCGGCGATCACGCTGTCGAGGTAGGGCTCCACGGCCGCGGGATCGAGTTCCTGGACGCGGACGGCGACCAGGCCGGGTCCGCCGACCGTCTCGTGCCCGGTCAGCTGGAGCCGGACCGTGGCGGCCCGCGACTGCGCCGCGTACTCCGGGGACAGCAGCGCCAGTACCCGGCCCTGGCCGTTCAGGGTGCCGGACACCTCGGGCAGGATTCCGCTCTCCGGGGCGACGGTGCTGTGCAGCGAGACCTGGTAGCCGACCGCCTCCAGGGCCTCCGCCGCCCACTCCGCCCAGATCCGGCCCAGCGGGGCGTAGCTGATGTAGATCTGGGTGGGCAGGGCACGGGGGGTCCGCAGGTACGCGGTGCGCAGTTCGGCCCGCCGGTCGGCGGGCAGCGGGGCGAGCCGACGCACCCGGCCCTCCGAGATCCACTCGGTGAGCCGCTCGAACGCGGTGAGCAGCGAGCGCTCCTGGTGGGGCCGGTCGGCGACGGTGGCGGGGATCTCCTCGTAGGCGTAGAAGGCCTTGTAGGGGATCTCTATCTCGCCCCAGTAGCGGCTGTGGTCCGCTTCCGGCAGCCAGGCCAGGTAGGGCGCGAACTCGGCGCGGGAGAAGTCCCGTCCGGCTTCCAGCCGTTCGGTCTCGGCCTCCTCGACCCGCATGGGCACCGGCAGCACCCTGATGGGGCGGGGCGCGGAGCGCTGGACGGCGGCCGCGGCGTCCACGCCGCCGCTGATGCTCTGGACGCTCATGGTGAAGCAGTCGATGAGGATGTCGGGCAGGACGATGGTGCAGATGCCGGAGGTGTCGCTGACGCCCGTCCGGCTGTCGATCAGCACATAGTCGTAGTGGGAGATCATCTCCTCGCGCAGCGCCTGGAGGAAGTGCCCGCCGCCGTGCCGGTCGTAGAAGCTGTGCCAGTTGAAGCTGGTGACGGCGGCCGAGTAGGCCGCCGTCTGGCGGCCGGCGGGCAGGAAGTCCAGTCGGCCGCCGGAGGGCAGTTCCAGGAGCAGTCCCACGGTGTACGGCGTCAGGTCCGCGGCGGCCCGCAGCCAGCCGTCGGACTCGGCGGCGGAGGTCGCCGCGGAACGCTGCTGGGGAACGCCGGCGGTCTCGCGGACCGGGGGTGCCTCGGGGCTGAGGACCGTACGCACATAGGCCTGCACCATGTTGATCAGGCCGGGGGACGAGCGCAGTTCGGGGTCGACCAGCAGCGGGTGCAGATAGCGGTGCAGACCCGGGGCCTCCAGGTCCCAGTCGACCAACAGCACCCGGTGGCCGCTGCTGGCGAGGATCCAGCCGACGTTGGCGAGCGCCATCGTGCGCCCGGTGCCGCCCTTGTACGAGTAGAACGTGACGATCTTGCCCGGGGCGGTGGGGCTACTGGTCATCGTCTGAGTCCTTCGCAACGCGCGGCGGGGCGTCCCAGTGGGGGGTGACGGTGGTACCGAGGAAGGGGAACGACAGCGGGGGGCCGGTGGCCTCGGGGGCGGGCGGTTCGGCCGGGCCCGGGATGGTCAGTTCACCCATCGGGGGCGGGGTGGGGCCCGTGGGGAGCCGGTAGGGGGTGGTGCTCTCCATCTCCATCAGCCGGTTCTGCGCCACGGTCAGCATCACGGCGAGCCGGTCCTCGAACTCGTCCGCGTTGACCCGCACCCGGAACAGGGGGTCGTGCGGGTCGTTCTGCCGGCGCCAGTTGCGCCACAGCACGCTGCTGAGGTCCTGCCAGATCGCCGCGTCGCCGCCGGACTCCTCGTCGGAGTCGTGACAGGGCACGAGCACGCCGGTGGCCGGGCGGTTCTGGCGGTCGTAGTCGGCGAGGGCGTCCCGGTAGGTCTGGCTGCGCACGGCCCAGGGGTCGACGAGGAGGATGCTCGTCTGGTTGTTCACCATGGTCTCGTCCAGGCGGCTGCTCAGCTCGGCGTCGACGACCTCGACGTTGCTGGTGTAGCCCTCCTCCCCGATCACCTTCTGGGCGCGGACGGCGACGGAGGGGTGCTTGGGCGGGTGGTACGGCGTCCACTCCCGCGGTGACCGCCCGTAGTACTCCGGCCGGTGCCGTCCTTCCGGTAACGCGTTCACCACCCCCGCGGCCACGAAGACCTGGACGTGCCCGGTGCCGGGTTCGGCGGCCCGTTGGTGCTCGGCCACCGGGAACAGCCCGCGCACCTCGCCGAGGTCGAGGTCGGGCGTGAACGGCAGCCGGAACCGGTCGGCGGCGATCCGCACCCGGGCGGCGACCTTCGCCACGACCCTGGCGTACGCCGCGCCCTTCGGGTCGGTGCGCAGGAGCTGCATGAGGCCCTGGCTGGTGTACTCCTCGCCCATGCCGCCCTCGTGGTACTGGAAGCGGGCGATCTCGTCCGGCAGCTCGCCCTCCATGGGCGCCCACAGCACCGGGACCAGAGCGGGGACGTCGATCTCGGTCTCCCGGCGGTACTCGTTCAGCCGCTCCCGGAAGGCCGTCCACTCCTTGCCGCAGTACTCGCTGTTCAGGTAGGCCGGGGAGTACAGCGCGACAAAGGCGCGGCAGTGCCCGACCGCGGCACCGAGCACCCGGGCCCAGTCCGAGCCCAGGCCGAGCCCTTCGACGTCCCGGAACGGCGGCTGGGCCGCGGGATCGGCGCCGATCCGGCGAAGCTCCCGTACGAGATCGTCGTAGAACCGCTTGACGAACTCGTCAGGGTTGTCCTTCCGCGCATAGCTGAGGAAGAAGTACGGCTCCTGAACCAAGGCGTCCCCCGATACTCCCTGGCCGGCCTGCCGGCATACCACCTGTACGTCGGAGCACGTCCGGGTCATACCCAGCGCGATGACGCCTCAAGCTGTCGGCTTCGGACAACTGTCCGAGGAGGTGGGGAGGGGGCAGGACGTGCTCAGATGGAGGAGTCGAAGGCGGCGTACGGCACGCCCACCGGGTTGACCGCCTCGTCGACCACGCGCCGCAGCGCCGCGTCCAGCGCCATGCCGGGCCGCTTTTCGAGCAGCTTGTCCAGCGCTTCCGTGCTCAGCTCCGTGACATCGAGCAGGCATGAGTCGATCACGGCGCTAGCGTCCATCGGCATCCTTCGCACACACGCGTGCTTTGGCAGAAGTGTGCACGCGAAACCTGCCACACCCTATAGCCAGCGAGCCGCCTGATTCCAGGCGCCACAGGCCGTCCGGCACCCGCCTCCCGCCCGATGGGGCACACTGGACGTTTGGCCGTCCGGAAGGGATGTGTACGTAGGTGAACGGTCCTCTCATCGTCCAGTCCGACAAGACGCTGCTGCTCGAGGTGGACCACGAGCAGGCCGACGAGTGCCGGCGGGCCATCGCGCCGTTCGCGGAGCTGGAGCGGGCGCCGGAGCACATCCACACCTACCGGGTGACGCCCCTCGGGCTGTGGAACGCGCGCGCCGCGGGGCACGACGCCGAGCAGGTGGTGGACGCGCTCGTGCAGTACAGCCGGTACCCGGTGCCGCACGCGCTGCTCGTCGACGT
The DNA here is from genome assembly GCF_058382285.1 of Streptomyces sp. LS-MS-L19. NCBI lineage: Bacteria > Bacillati > Actinomycetota > Actinomycetes > Kitasatosporales > Streptomycetaceae > Streptomyces > Streptomyces sp. LS-MS-L19. The sequence continues at coordinate 4,614,581 of NZ_JBYCLL010000001.1, forward strand.
CGCCGAGACGATGGACCGCTACGGGCGCCTGACGCTGAGCAAGCACCCGGCGCACGGGCTGGTGCTCACCACCACCGACCGGCCGGTCCTCGAGGAGATCCTGCGCTCGAAGCGGATCACCCCGCTGGTCGGGGCGCGGCTCGACCCCGACACCGTGGTCGTGCACCCCTCCGAGCGCGGGCAGATCAAGCAGACCCTGCTGAAGCTGGGCTGGCCCGCCGAGGACCTCGCCGGGTACGTGGACGGCGAGGCGCACCCGATCGAGCTGGCCGAGGACGGGTGGGCGCTGCGGCCCTACCAGAAGCAGGCGGTGGAGAACTTCTGGCACGGCGGGAGCGGCGTGGTCGTCCTGCCCTGTGGCGCGGGGAAGACCCTCGTCGGCGCCGGGTCCATGGCGCAGGCCAAGTCGACCACCCTCATCCTCGTCACCAACACCGTCTCGGCCCGGCAGTGGAAGCACGAGCTGGTGAAGCGGACCTCGCTCACCGAGGAGGAGATCGGCGAGTACAGCGGGACGAAGAAGGAGATCCGGCCCGTCACCATCGCCACCTACCAGGTGCTGACGACCCGGCGGAAGGGCGTCTACCCGCACCTGGAGCTGTTCGACTCCCGGGACTGGGGGCTCATCGTCTACGACGAGGTGCACCTGCTGCCCGCGCCCGTCTTCAAGTTCACCGCCGACCTCCAGGCCCGCCGCAGGCTCGGCCTGACCGCGACCCTGGTGCGCGAGGACGGCCGGGAGTCGGACGTCTTCTCGCTCATCGGACCCAAGCGGTTCGACGCGCCCTGGAAGGAGATCGAGGCGCAGGGCTACATCGCGCCCGCCGACTGTGTCGAGGTCCGGGTGAACCTGACGGACTCCGAGCGGCTCGCCTACGCCACCGCCGAGCAGGAGGAGAAGTACCGCTTCTGCGCCACCACCGCGACCAAGCGGAAGGTCACCGAGGCGATCGTGAAGCGCTTCGCCGGGCAGCAGATCCTCGTCATCGGCCAGTACATCGACCAGCTCGACGAACTCGGTGAGCATCTGAACGCCCCCGTGATCAAGGGCGAGACCTCCAACGCCCAGCGCGAGAAGCTCTTCGACGCCTTCCGGGAGGGCGAGATCAGCGTGCTGGTGGTGTCGAAGGTGGCGAACTTCTCCATCGACCTGCCGGAGGCGACCGTCGCCATCCAGGTCTCGGGCACGTTCGGGTCACGGCAGGAGGAGGCGCAGCGGCTGGGGCGGGTGCTGCGTCCCAAGGCGGACGGGCATCAGGCGCACTTCTACTCGGTGGTGGCGAGGGACACCATCGACCAGGACTTCGCCGCGCACCGCCAGCGGTTCCTGGCGGAGCAGGGGTACGCCTACCGGATCGTGGACGCGGACGAGCTGCTCGCGGAGAGCTGACCGGCGGTCGGCCGCGGCTACCGGCGGCGGACGCCGGCTTCCTGGCCGTACTCGCCGAGTATGACGACGTCGAAGGCGGCGCCGGCGAAGACGCGGACGGCGCGCAGGGCGTCGCCGAGACGGTGGGTGGTGTGGCCACCCGATACGGGGGTCGCGCCGGACGGGCGACCGGGGGCTGGGGTGAAGGTCGCTGCACTCATGTCTCCATGGTGGCCGACCAGGCATAAAGGGGGCATCGGTCCCAGGTAGCCACTTCTCGTGCTACCTGAGTACCGCCCGCGGGTGGAGCCACCCCCACCAGGAGGAGGGGCGATCCCTTAGGGGGCCGGAGAAATCCGTTGGCCCTCTCTCACCCCGCCCCTCTAGAATCTCCGCTCTTGCCCGCCTCCCTCACGGAGTGCCGCCGCCCGGACGGAAACCGGTCGGCATCCCACCACGCGGCCCGCAGCACCTTCGGAGGCACCCCCTTGTCCAGGCCGTCCACACCCGTGCCCGCGACCGACGACCCCCTCGCCCGCGAACGCTCCCACCTCGCCGCGTCCCGCGCCGCCCTGCGCGCGATGCGCGAGGACGTCGAGTCGCTGGACATCAAGGACGTCACCGCGAACTGGGTCAACGCCGAGGTCCTGGCCCGCCAGATCGAGGAGCGCATCAAGGCGCTGGCCGACCTCACCGACACCCCCCTCTTCTTCGGCCGCCTCGACTACCTGCACGCCCCCGGCGCCGAGCAGGCGGAGGGCGCGGAGGGCGAGCGCTTCTACATCGGGCGCCGGCACGTCCACGACCACGACGGCGACCCGATGGTCATCGACTGGCGGGCGCCGGTCTCGCAGCCGTTCTACCGGGCGTCCAAGAAGGACCCGATGGATGTCGGGCTGCGCCGCCGCTTCGGCTACACCCGCGGCGACATCACCGCGTACGAGGACGAGCACCTCTCCGACCCGGCCGAGGCGGCACAGACCAGCAAGCTGCTCCAGCAGGAGATCGAGCGCCCGCGCGTCGGTCCGATGCGCGACATCGTGGCGACCATCCAGCCCGAGCAGGACGAGATCGTACGGTCCGGTCTCGGCGGCACGGTCTGCGTGCAGGGCGGCCCCGGCACCGGGAAGACCGCCGTCGGCCTGCACCGGGTCGCCTATCTCCTCTACGCCCACCGCGAGCGGCTGGCCCGCACCGGCACCCTCGTGATCGGACCGAACCGGTCCTTCCTGCACTACATCGAGCAAGTGCTGCCCGCGCTGGGCGAGTTGAGCGTCCAGCAGGCGACCGTCGACGACCTCGTCGCGAAGAGCATCGAGGTGCGCGGCACCGACGACGCGCCCGCCGCGGTCCTCAAGGGCGACGCGCGGATGGCGGAGGTGCTCAAGCGGGCCGTCCACTCCCACGTCACCATGCCCACCGAGCCGGTGATGGTGGTGCGCGGGTCGCGCCGCTGGCGGGTGCCGGCGTACGAGATCGAGGAGATCGTGCGGGAGCTGCTGGACCGGGGCATCCGCTACGGCGCCGCCCGCGAGGCCCTTCCGCAGCGGATCGCGCACGCCGTGCTGGTGCAGATGGAGCGGTCCGGGGAGGCGCCGGACGACCGGGTGCAAGACGCGGTGGCCCGCAACTCCGCGGTGAAGGCGGCGGTGAAGGCGATCTGGCCGCCCGTCGACCCGGCCAGGCTCGTCCTGCGCCTGCTCACGGACGCGGACTTCCTCGCCGAGCACGCGGAGGGCGTCCTCGACGAGGACGAGCGGAAGACGATCCTGTGGGCGAAGCCGGTGCGCTCGGTGAAGTCGGCCAAGTGGTCCGCCGCGGACGCGGTGTTGATCGACGAGGCGAGGGACATCGTGGAGCGCACGCACTCGCTGGGGCATGTGGTGCTGGACGAGGCGCAGGACCTCTCCCCGATGCAGTACCGCGCGGTCGGCCGCCGCTGCTCGACCGGTTCGGCGACCGTCCTGGGCGACCTCGCGCAGGGCACCACGCCCTGGGCGACCCGGAGTTGGGACGAGGCGCTGGCCCACCTCGGCAAGTCGGACGGCGTGATCGAGGAGCTGACGGCGGGTTTCCGCGTGCCGACCGACGTGATCACGTACGCCTCCCGGCTCCTCCCGCACATCGCGCCGGGCCTGACGCCGGTCGCGTCGGTCCGTGAGAACCCGGGCTTCTTCGACCTGCGCGAGACCTCCGGCACGGGTGAAGTGGTCGCCGCGTGCGAGGAGTTGCTGCGCAACGAGGGCTCGACGGGTCTGATCGCCGCCGACGCCCGTGTCCCGGAGCTGGCGGACGCGCTGACGGCGGCCGGCATCCCGTACCTCGCCCCCGGTGAGGAGACCACGGCCGAGACCCGACTGACCCTGGTCCCGGCCTCGCTCGCCAAGGGCCTGGAGTACGACTACGTCGTCCTGGACGAGCCCCAGGCGGTGGTGGACAGCGAACCGGACGAACGGACCGGGCTGCGGCGGCTGTACGTGGCTCTGACCCGAGCGGTGTCGGGGCTGATCGTGACGCACTCGGCCCCGTTGCCCGCGGCACTGGCCGGGTAGGGTGCGGATCCGCTCCGCGATGTTCCCCTGCCCCCCCTCAGTCCGAGTCCCGCGACTCCCCCTGAAAGGCCCCCTGTTGACCACGCCACCGCCCTCGCACCCCGCATATCAGCCGACGCCGGGGACATATCCGGCACCGGATGCGGGGGCGTACCCGCAGGCGCCGGATGCGAGGGTGTACCCACAGGCGCCGACGCCGGACGGGCATCAACAGGCACCCGCCCCAGGGGCGTTCCCGCGCACACCGACGCCGGGGCCCTACCAGCAGGCGCCCACCCCCGGGCCGTACCCACAACCCCCCGCCCCCGCGCCCCACCCGCAGCCGTACCAGCAACCCCCCGGGTCGGCCCCCTGTCAGATCTGTGGGGCCGTGCCCGCTGCTCCCGTGACGGTTCGGGGGCATCAGGGGATGTTGGTGGTCATGCGGTTCCTGAAGCGCGAGGGGGTGTTCTGCCGGAGCTGCGCGCTGGCGAGCTTCCGGGACATGCAGTCGGACACGATGGTGCTGGGCTGGTGGGGCCCGCTCTCCGTGCTGATCACGCCGTTCACCCTGCTGTCCAACCTGAGCGCCCTGTCCGGCATCCGACGGATCCCGGAGCCGGTCGCGCCCGGGTTCCGGCCGCCCCTGGACCCCGGCAAGCCGGTGTTCAGGCGCCCGGCGGGCATCCTGGCGCTGATCCCGGTGGGTCTGCTGGGCCTGGCGGTGTTCGCGTTCACGGCGCTGCTGCTCGTCGGCCTGGTGACCGGGGCCGGTGACAGTGCCGGCCACCCGACGCTCACGGCCGGCTCGTGCGCCCGCAACGACGCGACCTGGCCGGAACAGGACCTCCACCCGGAGTCCTGCGACTCCGCCGACGCGCAGCTCCGGGTCGCCGCCCCGGTGAATGGCACCTGTCCGGCCGGGGCCTACGTCGCCTACCCGGAGTACAGCGAGCACGCCGACATGTCCCTGTGCCTGCGGCCCATGAAGGGCTAGCCTCCGTCCACCGCCCGCCGCCACTCCCGTACCGCCTCCGCCGAGACCGGCACCTCCCACCCGCGCGGCCTCGCCGCCCCGCCGATGTGGAACGCGTCGACCCCCGCCGCACGGAGCCGCGGCACATGCTCGAGCCGCAGCCCGCCCCCGACCAGCAACCGCTGCTCGTACCCCGGCTCCCCGGCCCTCGCCGCCTCCGCGAGCAGCACGGGGAGCCCTTCGTCCACCCCGGCCGCCGAGCCCGCGGTGAGGTAGGTGTCCAGCCCCGGAAGGTCCGCCAGTTGCTTGCGCAGCGCGTCCCGGTCGGCGGCGTGGTCGATCGCCCGGTGGAAGGTCCAGCGGCACCCGTCCAGGACCCCGACGACCTGCTCCACGGCCCTCAGATCGACCTCGCCCGCCGTGTCCAGGAACCCCAGCACGAACTCCTCGGCACCGGCGTCCCGCAGCTCCCGTGCCGCACGGACCACCCGCGCGACCTCCCCGGCACCGAACCCGTCGGACAGCCGCAGCATCGCCCGCACCGGGATGTCCACCGCCCCCCGGATCCCGGTGACCGTCGCGACCGTCGGCGTCAGTCCGTCCGCGGCCATGTCGGTCACCAGTTCCAGCCGGTCCGCGCCTCCGGCCTGGGCGGCGACCGCGTCCTCGACGTCGAGGGCGATCACCTCCAGGAGTGCACGCTTGCTCATGGGACCCCATTCGTCGACGGCCTTGGGCGGCTACAGGTCTAGTCCATACAGGTCTAGTCCAATTCAAGAATACGCCGCGACCGGGGTCCCCTCGCCAGTGCGTCTCAGGCGATCCCGGCGAAGATGTTCAGCTCCTTCGCCTCCACCCCCGCGAGCTCGTACGCCCGCCCCTCCACCGGACGCCCCGAGTACAGCCGTACGAGTGTCGCCGCGTCCCCGATGTACCGCGCCGGAGTGCGGTCACCGGCCGCGTCACCGAGCCGGAGCGGTTCGTCCAGGTCGTCGAGGTCGGCGTGGAGGGGGAGGTGGCCGCGTTCCCGGGTCGCGCGGGCGAGGAGGGCCAGCGCGTCGGGCAGCCCGGCACCCTCGTACGCGCCCGGCTCCCCGAGCACCTCGCGTACGTCCCCCGCGTGCACCCACTCCCCCAGCGCGATGATGTCCAGGACCCCGCCCGCCCCGGCGATCACCGGACCGGCCTCCGTCATTCCGCGCTCCAGTTCGTCCACGACCTGCTGGTGGGTCCAGTCGGCGCGCTCGGCGATGTCCCGGTCGTTCGACTCCGGTGAGAACACCCCCTTCTCGAACCGGCCCTCCACCACCCGGATCAGCGCCGACGAACAGTGCGCGAGCACGTCCCGCACGCTCCACCCCGGACACCCCCGCGTCGGCAGCGCGAAGTCGGCGTCCGGGCGGGAGCGCAGGAGGGGGATCAGGGCGTCGCGTTCGGTGGCCAGGAGACGGCCGGGCAGCGAAGGGTCTCGTACGTCGTCAGCAGTCATGGGGCCAACCTGCCAGGGGGTCGGCCGGGGGGACAATGAGGCCATGGCCGATCTCGACGACCTCCGCGCCCGTTTCGCCGCCGCTCTGGACGGAGCGAGGGGCACCGGCGGCCCCGACCCGCTGCCGTACGCCGACCATCTCCTCGACCGCTGGCAGGAGCCGCAGCGCAAGTACCACACGCTCGCTCACCTCACGGCGGTCCTGGACCACGTCGACGTACTGGAGGAGTACGCGGACGACCCCCACCTGGTCCGCCTCGCCGCCTGGTTCCACGACGCCGTCTACCTCCCGGACCGCTCGGAGAACGAGGACCGCTCCGCCCGCCTCGCCGAACGCGCCCTCCCCGAGGCCGGTGTCCCGGACGACGGAACGGCCGAAGTGGCCCGTCTGGTCCGCCTCACCACCACCCACGCCCCCGCCGACGACGACCGCAACGGCCAGGTCCTGTGCGACGCCGACCTCGCGATCCTCGCCGCGCCGCCCTCCGGGTACGCCGCCTACACGGCCGCCGTACGCGAGGAGTACGGCTTCGTGCCCACCGACGCCTTCCGGGAGGGCCGGTCCGCGGTCCTGCGTCAGCTGCTCGACCTGCCCCGGCTGTTCAGGACGCCGTACGGCGCACGGGAATGGGAGGCGACGGCCCGCTACAACCTCACCTCGGAGCTGGAAATGCTGTCGCTCTGAGGCCCCCGGGGCCATAGCCTGCCCGCATGGCAGACACAGGGGTCGTGGGTGGGGAACGGGTGGCGGAGGCCGTCGCGGGCGCGGTGGCGGCGCTGCGGACGGCGACGGACCGGGACTGGGCCCAGGTCCCGGCCGGCCGGGTGGAGTGGAGCTGCCTGAAGACGGCCGAACACATCGCGAGCGATCTCATCGCGTACGCCGGGCAGTTGGCGGGCCGGGCGCAGGAGGCGTACGTCCCCTTCGAGATCTTCCTGGAGGAGGGCACCGACGCGGAGGGCGCCCTCCAGGTGATCGAGACGGGCGGCACGCTGTTCGCGGCGACGCTCCGCAGCACCCCCCGTGAGACCCGCGCCTTCCACCCCTACCCCTTCCGCAGCGCGAACCGAGAGGGCTTCGCCGCGATGGGCGTCGCCGAGGTCCTGTTGCACACGTACGACATCGCGCAGGGCCTGGACCTCGACTACGAGCCCTCCGCACACCTCCCCGAGTACGTCCTCACCCGGATCTTCCCCGAGGTGCAGCCGGGCCCCGACGCCTGGCGCACCCTCCTGTGGGCCACCGGCCGCGGCGACCTGCCGGGCCGCGCACCGCGCACCGGGTGGCGCTGGAGCAACAACCTCGTCCTGCCCGCCGAACGCCTCACCCTCCAGGGTGTCACCCCGGCCGCCGCCGCCGAGCTGGCCGCCGGGGGCGACGGCGGCTTCGCGTGGGTCGAGGACGGCCCCTTCGAGGGCACCCGCGAGGCCGCCGGCATGACCCTCAAGGCGTACGAAGCGGGCGTCCACCGCCCGGAGTTCGGCCTCTTCGTCCTCGTACGGCGCGAGGACGGCCGGGCGATCGGCGGCATGGGCTTCCACGGCGCCCCCGACGAGGACGGCCGCGCCGAGGTCGGCTACGACCTGGCCCCCTCCGCCCGCGGCCAGGGCTACGCCACGGAGGCCCTGCGCGTCCTGAGCGACTGGGCGCTGGCCCGCGACGACGTCCACAGCCTGTGCGCCACCATCGAGCCCGACAACGCGGCCTCGCAGCGGGTGATCGCCCGGGCGGGCTTCGTCCGGGCGAGCGTGGCGGAGGAGCAGGCGTACGGCGAGACGGAGACCGGCCTTCGCCTGTACGTCCTGACCGGGCGAACCGCCTGACGCCCCTTGGCCTGTACGTCCTGACCGGCCGACCCGACTAGCGCCCCTTCGGCCGCCGCAACCCCGCCCCGTTGAGCAGCCGCACCACGTCCCGGCTGCTGACCTCGACCGCACCGGCCGCCACCACGTCGGCGTACCGGTGCGACGGGATGTCGTAGTGGTCGCGTTCGAAGGCGCGCCTCGGGACGCCCAACTGCTCGGCGAACGCATGGAGTTCCTCGAAGGAGGTGTCGCTGACCAGGTGGGACCACAGGCGGCCGTGGCCCGGCCAGGTCGGTGGGTCGATGTAGACGGTCACGAGGAGCGGCTCCCGCCCATGGCGGTGCCGAGCGAGCCGATCGCCGCGACCTTCACGCCCGCCTTGTGGCACACCCAGTGCGGGTCGGCGCCGAGTTCCGGTTCGACCTCCAGGGCGTGCGGGTCGCCGGAGCCGCAGACCGGGCACAGGGGCCAGCGGCCGTAGCGCTCCAGGAGCGCGTCCTGGACGTCCTGGGCGACCAGGCCCGCCACGAAGTCCGCGCCCTCGGGCCACTGTTCCACCCACCAGCGCCGCTGGACGACGGAGTCCTCGACCATCGACACCACGTCCGCCGCGGCGACCTCGCTCGCGGCCAGGTCGGCGAGGACGAGGGCGCGGGCGGTGTGCAGGGTCTGCTCAAGTGGACCGATGGACTCCATGCACCCATTGTGCGGGCTCTTGACCACGGGCCGGAGCCGAAAATATCTTTCAGGTGTGCCCCAGGAAGTGAAGGAAATTTTCGGCAGCGCGCTCGCCGCGAAGGTGCGCACGCTGGGTCCGTCCATGACCCGTTCCATGCAGCGGGTCGCCGAGGCGGTGGCGAACGACCCCGCGGGCTGCGCCGCGCTCACCGTCACCGGCCTCGCGGAACGGACCGGGACGAGCGAGGCGACCGTCGTCCGCACGGCCCGGCTCCTCGGCTACCCCGGCTACCGCGACCTGCGGCTCGCCCTCGCCGGCCTCGCCGCCCAGCAGCAGTCCGGGCGGGCACCCGCGATCACCACGGACATCGCGGTGGACGACCCGATCGCGGACGTCGTCGCCAAGCTCGCCTACGACGAGCAGCAGACCCTCGCCGACACCGCGGCCGGACTGGACACCGTGCAGCTGGGGGCGGCGGTCGCCGCGACGGCCTCGGCCCGGCGGATCGACGTGTACGGGGTGGGGGCCTCGGGTCTCGTCGCGCAGGACCTCGCGCAGAAGCTGCTGCGGATAGGGCTGATAGCGCAGGCGCACAGCGATCCGCATCTCGCGGTGACGAACGCGGTGCAGCTGCGCGCGGGGGACGTCGCGATCGCCATCACGCACTCCGGGGCGACCGGGGACGTCATCGAGCCGTTGCGGGTCGCCTTCGAGCACGGCGCCACGACCGTCGCCATCACCGGGCGGCCGGGCGGGACGGTGGCGCAGTACGCCGACCATGTGCTGACCACGTCCACGGCCCGGGAGAGCGAGCTGCGGCCGGCCGCGATGTCGTCCCGGACGAGTCAGCTGCTGGTGGTGGACTGTCTGTTCGTGGGGGTGGCGCAGCGGACCTATGAGACGGCGGCGCCCGCGCTGGCCGCGTCCTACGAGGCGCTGGCGCATCGGCACCGGCGGTAGCCACCTCAGTTCTCCGGCAGACGCCCGTCAGAGGAAAGAGCCGTTCCACCATGACCTCCACCTCCAACCCCCGTGACCTGCAAGCCCAGTTGGAGTCGCTGACCACCGAGGCCTTCCGGCCCGAGCTCGCCGACATCGATCGGCTGCCGACCCTCGACCTCGCCCGGCTGATGAACGGCGAGGACGCCTCCGTGCCGACGGCGGTGTCCGCGCAGCTGCCGCGGATCGCCGCCGCCATCGACGCGATCGCCGAGCGCATGGCCCGGGGCGGCCGGCTGGTCTACGCCGGTGCCGGGACCGCCGGTCGCCTGGGCGTGCTGGACGCCTCCGAGTGCCCCCCGACCTTCAACACGGACCCGGAGCGGGTCGTGGGCCTGATCGCCGGCGGCCCGGAAGCGCTGGTCACGTCCATCGAGGGGGCCGAGGACTCGGCGGAACTGGCGCGGGCCGACCTGGACGGGCTCGCGGTGACGCCCCTGGACACGGTGGTCGGGGTGTCGGCGTCCGGTCGTACCCCTTATGCCGTGGGCGCGGTGGAACACGCCCGCGCACACGGGGCGTTGACGGTCGGCCTGTCCTGCAACGCGGACAGCGCGCTCGCGGCGGCCGCCGACCACGGCATCGAGGTGGTCGTGGGCCCCGAACTGCTCACCGGCTCGACCCGCCTCAAGGCGGGCACCGCGCAGAAGCTGGTCCTCAACATGCTGTCGACGATCACGATGATCCGCCTCGGCAAGACCTACGGGAACCTGATGGTCGACGTGCGCGCCTCCAACGACAAGCTGCGCGCCCGCTCCCGCCGTATCGTCGCCCTGGCCACCGGCGCCGGCGACGAGGAGGTCGAGCGTGCGCTGGCCGCCACGGACGGCGAGGTGAAGCACGCGATCCTGACGATCCTGGCCGGGGTCGACGGCCCCACGGCGGCCCGGCTGCTCCAGGAGTCGGGCGGTCATCTGCGGGCGGCGCTGGCGGCGGCCCTCTGACTCACCGGCGCACCAGCACGGCGTGGGTGACCTTCGACGAGCCGACCAGCTCGGCGACCCGGTAGCCGTCGATCCCGTCGCCCAGGTTGTCGAGCAGCCGCTCCCCGCGCCCGATGAGCAGCGGCGCGATCACCAGGTGGAGCTCGTCGATGAGCCCGGCGCGCAGGTACTGCCGGATGGTGGCCGCTCCCCCGCCGATCCGGACGTCCTTGCCGTCCGCGGCCTCGAAGGCGCGGGCGAGGACCGTCTCCGGCGGTTCGTCGGTGAAGTGGAAGGTGGTCCCGCCGGCCATCTCCAGGGCCGGGCGCGGGTGGTGGGTGTGGACGAAGACGTCGTGGTGGTATGGCGGGTTGTCGCCCCACCAGCCCTGCCAGGACTCGTCCTCCCAGGGCCCGCGCTGGGGCCCGAACATGTTCCGCCCCATGATCGTGGCGCCGATGTTCTCGTCACCGCGGACGAAGTACTCGACATCGGTGCCGCCCTTCCCGGCGGCGAGGTCCTCCGTCGCGCCGATGAACCAGCTGTGCAGCTCGTCCCCCCAGCCGACACCGTCCCCGAAGGGGGCGTCCAGCCGCTGGTTGGGTCCGGCCATGAAGCCGTCCAGCGAGACCGTCACGTTGTGCACACGAACCTTGGGCATGATCGCCGCCTCTCGTAAGGGGTCGTCCGTCCTCTCACCTGTGCGTCGTTCAGACCCTGACGGATTCGACATCCGGGCGCACTTTTTCCCAGACGAGTGTGTAGCGCCAGAAGAGCCGACGCCGGAGCCGGGCTCCTGGGAGCACTCGGTGGACCTCCCGGACCAGCTCGGTGTACGGGACGTCCGGTTGCCGGGTCACGGCGGTCATCGCGAGAGGAGGTGCCGCGGCCCTGCGGCCCCGGTTCCTGACCCAGCCGAACAGCGGGTTGAGCAGGACCGAGACCAGCCCGAGCAGCTGCTGCACCCGGGTGTCCTCCTCGGCACACCCGACCACCACCAGGGTCCCTCCGGGGGCGAGCTGCCGCCGGAAGTGGGCGAGCGTCTCGGCCAGGGGGAGGTGGTGGAGGACGGCGACGCAGGTGATGACGTCGTAGGGACCACCTCGGGCATACGACGTCCCGTCCGCGACGGCGTAGGTGACGGGGAGGCCCGCCGCGGTCGACTCCCTTGCCGCACCGATGATCCGCCCGTCGCTGTCGATGCCGTGCACCTGGCTCGCGCGGGTGGCCAGCAGCCGGACGAGATCCCCGGAACCGCAGCCGACGTCGAGAACACGGCCGAAGCGCGGGGGCAGCTGCCGCATGATCCACGGGTGGTAGTGGGCGTTGTGCGACCAGGGGTAGGCGTCGTTCAGACGGGCGAGGGCGTCCAGGAGGGGCATGGGCTCATTTCAGCAGGGCACGCGGTGAGCCCGCCGGGGTCTCGCTGGATACCGAAATCCTCGAAGAGTGCGCAGACTGGCACCATGAACCACGCCCAGCTCACCGCCCTAGGCCGTGCCCTGCGTCTTCTCGGCGAGGAGGGAGACGCGCTCACCGCGGACACCCCGGACGCCAAGCTGCACGAGGTGAAGGCCGATCTCAAGCGGGCCCTGGACCTCCTGGAGGACAGCGTCACCGCCGCCGCCCCCACCACCCGCTGCGCCGAGCACCCGAACGGCCCGGTCGACGAGAACGCCCCCGACCTGTGCCTGCTGTGCGAGACCCGGCGCCGGGCGGCCCGGCGCGCCGAGATCAACGGGCCCTACGCCCGCCCGCGGACCGCCGGTCCCACGCCCTCCCGGTACGGGGTGCGCGAGGACCGGCCCCAGCCCCAGCAGCGGTGGCTGCCGGAGCAGTGGACCGGCCAGGAGTGGCAGCTGTGCGGGACGCCGAGGCGGGACCGCCAGGAGGCGGAGCTCTACCTCGCCGCGCAGCGCCGGGGGCCGCGCGCGGCGATGGCGTACCGGCTCGTCCACGAGTTCACCGACTACGAGGTGCTGCGGGTGTGGGGCACCCCGGTGAAGGTGGACATCGAGCCGCTCGGCAACCTCTAGCCCCGGCTACTTGAGCAGCGGGAGCGCGGCGAAGTCGTACGCCTCCCACAGCCGCCGCGAGACCTCCTCCGGGTAGGGCCGTACCGCCGGCTCCACGTCCAGGACCTGCGTCAGCCGGCCGCTCGACGCCTCGTACGCCGGCCAGCCCGGGTCCCCGCCGCGTGCGAACGCCGTCCACGCCGACTGGAAGCGGGCGGTCAGTGCCTTCGCCTCGGGCGGTACCCCGGCCCCCATGAAGAGGAGGCCGCCGAGGTCGGCCTCGTACGTCCCGAACAACAGCGGGATGTCCAGCCCGTGGCACGCGCCCAGCGCGCCGCCCAACGCCGGTGCGGGCCAGGTCAGTTCGTAGACGTGGGCCCGGCCACCGCCCATGACCTGCGCCTCCGCCAGCCGCTGGGACGGCATGTTGAACAGCCAGTCCGTCTGGACGCGTTCGTAGAGTTCGGTCGGTGAGGCGTCCGGGAAGGCCGCCCGGTAGGCGCGCTCCCCGTCCGGGCCGGGTGCGAACATCCGCAGCGCCGCGGCCGCCTGCTCCTCGGTGATCTTGCCGAGCCGCTCGGCCATGGCGAGGAAGAGCCGGTACTCGTCCCGGTTGTGCCCGACGAGCAGCTCCACGTCCCGCCCCGCGCCCGCCGCCAGCGCCTCCCACGGCGTGCACGGCAGCACCTCGCCGTCGACGACCGGGGAGAAGGGGGTGACGGTGGGGGCGACCTGCCCCCAGCGGTCGTCGTACTCCCGCATCCGCAGGCTCAACCGCTCGCCGGCCGCCGGGAGTTCGAGCGGATCCACCTCCGCCAGCGCGGCGGCCGTCGGCGCGGCCCCGGCCTCCTTGCCGATCTCCGCCGCGATGTCCCGGGCGAGCTCGGCGGAGAAGTACGTACCGGGCACGCTCTGCGCGATCGCCCGCCCGAACAGCCCCCGCGCGCTCGGCATCGCCAGCAGGGAGGCCACCGACCCCGCACCCGCCGACTCCCCGAACACCGTGACCTGGCGCGGGTCCCCGCCGAACGCCGCGATGTTGTCCCGCACCCACTCCAGTGCGGCGACCTGGTCCAGCAGCCCCCGGTTCGCGGGCGCCCCCTCCAGCAGGGCGAACCCCTCCACGCCCACGCGGTAGTTGAGGGTGACGACGACCACGTCACCGGCGCGCGCGAGGTGCTGGGCGTCGTAACCGGGGCTGCCCGCGTGACCCAGCTTGTAGGCGCCGCCGTAGATCCACACCATCACCGGGCGGCGGGCCGCCGGGGCCGGGCCGGGCGTCCAGACGTTGACGGTCAGCCAGTCGTCCCCGGTGGGTGCGTCCAGTACGGCCGTACGGCCCTGGAAGCCCGACTCCTGCGGGGGCGGCGGCCCGAACGCATACGCCTCCCGGACCCCCTCCCAGCTCTTCGCGGGCCGCGGCGCCTGGAACCGGGCCTCGCCGACCGGCGGTTCGGCGAAGGGGATGCCCCGGAAGACCGCCAGTCCGTCCTCGGCCCGCCCGCGCACGGCACCGGCCGCCGTACGTACCTCGAGATCCTCGGCTGACGTCATCGTCGAACTCCTCACGGGTCGGGGCTGCTTCACCTCACTTCAGCCCACACCTCTTGCGTGAGTCAACCAAGTCGGTCAGGGTCCGTGCTCCTCCACGACCGCCCGGGTGCGCTCCTCGTCCAGCTGGTACACGGTCTCGTGCGCCCGCGGGTCCCGCGCGTGGAAGGTGTGGAACATCGGGCTCGCCGGGCCGCCCAGCTCGACCAGCGAGGCGGAGGCGCCCCGCACCGCGCGCTCGGTGCCGTAGGGCGTCGTCAGGTCGATCCGGTTGACCACCCCAGGCGTCACCCACACCGGCACCGACCCCAGCATCCCGAAGAGCTGGAGGTGGTAGTGCCCGGTCAGGACGACCCGTACGTCACTCCCCCGGATCGCCGCCGCCAGCTCCTCGGCGTCGAGCAGTCCGAAGACCGGCTGGGTGACGGACAGGCCGAGGCTGATCGGCGGGTGATGGAAGGCGAGGACCGTGCCGTGCTCGGCCGGGGTGCGCAACACCTCGCGCAACCAGTCCAGTTGGGCCGTGCCGATCCGGCCGTACACCTTGCCCGGCACGAGTGAGTCGAGGGTGACGAACCGGTAGCCGCCGACCGCGCTCACCGCGGCCCGCTCCGCCGCGCCGGTCTCCAGCACGGCCTCGGGCTCGGCATGCCCGCTGCCCAGCACCTTGCCGAAGGCCTCGCGCTCGTCGTGGTTGCCGGTGGTGTAGAAGACGGGCGCTTGCAGGGGCCGGGCGAACTCCCCGACGAGTTCCCGCACCGCCGCGTACGCCTCGACATCCCCCGCGTCGGCGATGTCCCCGGTGACGACGATCGCGTCGACGTCCCGCAGGTGCCGCAGCTCGGCGAGCATCAGCCGCAGGGAGTCGGTGGCGTTGACGCCGTTCCGGTTGGGGGCGTCGGTGCGCTCCACATGGGTGTCCGAGAGCTGCACGATCCGCATGTCACGCCACGGTAGCGGGAGTCGGGGACCACGTCAGCGGGGAGGACGACCCCGGGAAAGGCCGCCCTCCACCGACCCACGGCGAACCGGAAGCCGTCAGCTCAGCGACTTCAGCGCCGCCGCGTCGTACGGCTGGAGCTCGTCGAAGCGCCCCGCGAGCACCTTCGCCGCCCACTGCGGGTCCTGAAGCAGCGCCCGCCCGACGGCGACCATGTCGTACTCCTCTCGCTCCAGCGCGTCGAGCAGGTCCTCGATCCCCTTGACCGGCGACCCCTCGCCCATGAACCCGCGGATGAAGTCCCCGTCGAGCCCGACCGACCCGACCGTGATCGTCGTCTTCCCGGTCAGCTTCTTCGTCCAGCCGGCCAGGTTGAGGTCGGACCCGTCGAACTCCGGCAGCCAGTAGCGGCGGGTGGAGGCGTGGAAGGCGTCCACACCGGCGGCGGCCAGCGGCGTGAGGATCGCCTCCAGCTCCTCCGGCGTCTCGGCGAGCCGCGCCTGGTACGCCTCCTGCTTCCACTGCGAGTACCGGAAGACGATCGGGAACTCGGCCGACACCGTCTCCCGTACGGCCGCCACGATCTCCGCCGCGAACTTCGTACGGGCGACCGGGTCACCGCCGTAGGAGTCGCCCCGCCGGTTGGTGCCCGCCCACAGGAACTGGTCGAGGAGGTAGCCGTGGGCGCCGTGCAGCTCCACACCGTCGAAGCCGATGCGCTCCGCGGCCGCCGCGGCCTGCGCGAACGCGCCGATGACGTCGTCGAGGTCGCGCTGGGTCATCGCCTTGCCGGTGGGCTCGTCGGCGCCGATCCGCAGGCCCGAGGGGCCGACGGCGGGGGCGTCGGCGTAGGGCGGCTGGCCCTGCTCACGCACCATGCCGATGTGCCACAGCTGCGGGACGATGGTGCCGCCCGCCGCGTGCACCTGCTCGGCGACCTTCGCCCAGCCGGCCAGCTGCTCCTCGCCGTGGAACCGCGGGATGCGGTCGCTCTGCCCGGCCGACTCGTGGCCGACGTAGGTGCCCTCGGTGACGATCAGGCCGACTCCGGCGGCCGCGCGGCGCGCGTAGTACGACGCCACGTCCTCGCCCGGGACGCCGCCCGGGGAGAAGGCACGGGTCATGGGCGCCATCGCGATGCGGTTCGGGACGGTCAGGCCGTTGATGTGGGCCGGGCGGGAGAGGATCTCGGCGGCGCGGGAGGCGGCCGGGGTGGTGGCGGGGGCGGTCACGTGGGGGTACTCCTTGGTATGTGCATGCGCATAGACAAGTCCCCAACATCAACAGTCACGGGCGGCACCGCATTTCCCCTCGGTCCGTGACCCCGCCCACACATGACAGAAGCCCGCCCCACATCTCGTGGGACGGGCTTCTCGCGGAGCGCCGGGCAGGCCTTGCACCTGCATTTCCCCGCAGGAAGCGGGGCGTCTTTCCTTGGACCACCAACGCGTAGTCGACCGACGGGAGTTCACGTCGGGCGGCTCGTGATCAACTATAGCGCAAGAAAAGACCGGAGGCGGCCACCCCCTGTTCCCAGGAAGGGCCGCCCCCGGCAAGGACGTTGATCAACCGTCAGGCCTCACGGCCCGGAGTCGATCAGAAGTCCATGTCACCGCCCGGCATACCGCCACCGGCGGGCGCGGCGGCCTTCTCCGGCTTGTCGGCGATGACGGCCTCGGTGGTGAGGAAGAGCGCGGCGATGGAGGCGGCGTTCTGCAGAGCGGAACGCGTGACCTTCGCCGGGTCGATGATGCCTTCCTTGACCAGGTCGACGTACTCGCCGGTCGCGGCGTTCAGGCCGTGGCCCGGGGTCAGGTTGCGCACCTTCTCCACCACGACACCGCCCTCGAGGCCGGCGTTGACGGCGATCTGCTTCAGCGGGGCCTCCAGGGCGAGCTTGACGGCGGCAGCGCCGGTCGCCTCGTCACCCTCCAGCTCCAGCTTCTCGAAGACACCGGAGGCCTGGAGCAGGGCCACGCCACCACCGGCGACGATGCCCTCCTCGACGGCCGCCTTCGCGTTGCGCACGGCGTCCTCGATGCGGTGCTTGCGCTCCTTGAGCTCGACCTCGGTCGCGGCACCGGCCTTGATGACGGCGACGCCACCGGCGAGCTTGGCCAGGCGCTCCTGGAGCTTCTCGCGGTCGTAGTCCGAGTCGCTGTTCTCGATCTCGGCGCGGATCTGGTTCACGCGGCCGTTGACCTGGTCCGAGGAACCGGCACCGTCGACGATGGTGGTCTCGTCCTTGGTGATGACGACCTTGCGGGCGCGGCCCAGGAGGTCCAGGGTCGCGTTCTCCAGCTTGAGGCCGACCTCCTCGGAGATGACCTCGCCGCCCGTGAGGATGGCGATGTCGCCGAGCATGGCCTTGCGGCGGTCACCGAAGCCCGGGGCCTTGACGGCGACGGACTTGAAGGTGCCGCGGATCTTGTTGACGACCAGGGTCGACAGGGCCTCGCCCTCGACGTCCTCGGCGATGATCAGCAGCGGCTTGCCCGACTGCATGACCTTCTCCAGGAGCGGGAGCAGGTCCTTGACGGAGCCGATCTTGGAGTTGGCGATCAGGATGTACGGGTCGTCGAGCGACGCCTCCATCCGCTCCATGTCGGTGGCGAAGTACGCCGAGATGTAGCCCTTGTCGAAGCGCATACCCTCGGTGAGCTCCAGCTCCAGACCGAAGGTCTGGGACTCCTCGACGGTGATGACGCCTTCCTTGCCGACCTTGTCCATCGCCTCGGCGATGAGCTCGCCGATCTGGGTGTCGGCGGCGGAGATGGAGGCCGTGGAAGCGATCTGCTCCTTGGTCTCGACATCCTTGGCCTGCTCGAGCAGGGCGGCGGAGACGGCCTCGACGGCCTTCTCGATACCGCGCTTGAGGGCCATCGGGTTGGCGCCGGCGGCTACGTTGCGCAGGCCTTCCTTGACGAGGGCCTGGGCGAGCACGGTCGCGGTGGTCGTACCGTCACCGGCGACGTCGTCCGTCTTCTTGGCGACTTCCTTGACCAGCTCGGCGCCGATCTTCTCGTACGGGTCCTCGAGTTCGATCTCCTTGGCGATGGAGACACCATCGTTGGTGATCGTGGGGGCGCCCCACTTCTTCTCGAGGACGACGTTGCGGCCCTTGGGGCCGAGCGTCACCTTGACGGCGTCCGCGAGCTGGTTCATGCCGCGCTCGAGGCCGCGCCGCGCCTCCTCGTCGAACGCGATGATCTTGGCCATGTGAAGTGGTCCCTCCAGGACTGGGGGTGATTCCTTCGGACCGCGCCCGCGCCCGCGACGGACGGCTCGCACACCTCGTGGGTTCCTTCCCCACCCGGCCTGCGGGCCTCACCGACCCGGTCCTTCGTTGTCACTCTCACCTTCAGAGTGCTAACGCCAATGATTAGCACTCGACCCCTGCGAGTGCAAGCGCCTCTCGGGTACTGGCCAGGGCCCGGCGCGGCCCCCGGCGCGCCCCCGACCCCGCCCCCGGACATACCGAAGGGCCCGTACCCATGACTCCCCATGGGGTACGAGCCCTTCGTCGAAGAAAAGAAGAACGACGCTGTTGTTACCCGGCGCGTGCTTCAGCCAGTCGCGAGACGGACCATGTCCGCCTGCGGCCCCTTCTGACCCTGCGAGATCTCGAACTCGACCCGCTGGCCCTCTTCAAGGGTGCGGTAACCGTCCATCTGGATCGCGCTGTAGTGGACGAATACATCCGCACCACCGTCGACCGCGATGAAGCCGTACCCCTTCTCCGCGTTGAACCACTTGACGGTGCCCTGAGCCATGCCTAACTCCCCTATTACTGGCCCTTGCACGGATCCGCACTTCGCGGATCCGGGTCAGACCTCACCCCCCACATGGTTGGGGGCGTGCGCCGGAACGCGTCGACCGCGGCTGAATGTATCTGTCCAACTGCCGTCTGCAACAGGTCAATCGGACGAGAATTCTGGACGGAAGGGGTCCGGAATGTAGTGAGAATTCGCCCGAATTCGGGGCAAGTCGGGCCCCATAAAGGGCGCATAAGGCGCATAAGACGCACACACTTTGGCTACTTCTCATCGCATGTGGAGCGAGAACTCATATGCGTGCGGCAAGGAGAATGCCGCTGGTTCCCCAACTGTACCGCGCTCAACCATAGAGAATTGCCCCCTCCGCTTCTCTCACGGAGGGGGCAATCAGTTGAACACTCGGTCATCACTATTACCGAAGGTAATGACCAGTCATACGGTCACCCGCCGGCGACCGCCGGGATGATCGAGACTCCGGCCCCGTCGGGCGTCGCCGTCTCCAGCCCCTGCTCGAAGCGCACGTCGTCGTCATTCACGTACACATTGACGAACCGCCGCAGCTTGCCCTGGTCGTCGAGAACGCGGGCCGCGATACCGGTGTGGTTCTTCTCCAGATCGGCGATGACCTCGGCGAGGGTCCCACCCTCGGCCTGCACCTCGGCCTGACCGCCGGTGTAGGTGCGCAGGATGGTGGGGATGCGGACGTTGACGCTCATGCGAGGCCAGCCTCTCGGAAAGAGTCGAGGTTCGGACGGATCGTGGCGGTGAGCCCGGTACCGGCCACCGCGTCCAGGGTCTTGAGACCGTCGCCGGTGTTCAGCACCACCGTGGTCTTCGTCGGGTCGAGGACACCGTTCTCGATCAGCTTGCGGGTCACACCCACGGTCACGCCACCGGCGGTCTCCGCGAAGATGCCCTCGGTCCGGGCCAGCAGCTTGATCGCGTCCACGACCTGCTCGTCGTTGACGTCCTCCACCGCACCCCCCGTGCGCCGGGCGATGTCCAGCACATACGGCCCGTCCGCCGGGTTCCCGATCGCCAGCGACTTGGCGATGGTGTTCGGCTTCTGCGGCCGTACGACGTCGTGCCCCGCCTTGTACGCGACGGACACCGGGGAGCACCCCTCCGCCTGCGCGCCGAAGATCTTGTACGGCTTGTCCTCGACGAGCCCGAGCTTGATCAGCTCCTGGAGCCCCTTGTCGATCTTCGTGAGCTGCGAGCCGGAGGCGATCGGCACGACCAGCTGGTCGGGGAGCCGCCAGCCGAGCTGCTCGCAGATCTCGTACGCCAGCGTCTTGGAGCCCTCGGCGTAGTAGGGCCGCAGGTTGACGTTGACGAAGCCCCAGCCCTCGCCGGCCGGGTCGCCGATCAGCTCGGAGCAGAAGCGGTTCACGTCGTCGTAGTTGCCCTCGATGCCGACGAGCTCGCCGCCGTAGATCGCGGCCATGACGACCTTGCCCTGCTCCAGGTCGTGCGGGATGAACACGCACGAGCGCAAGCCGGCGCGGGCCGCGGCGGCACCCACCGCGCCGGCGAGGTTGCCGGTGGAGGAGCAGGACAGGGTGGTGAAGCCGAACGCGCGTGCCGCCTCCAGGGCCTGCGCGACGACGCGGTCCTTGAAGGAGTGCGTCGGGTTGCCGGAGTCGTCCTTCACATACAGTCCGCCGGTGACGCCGAGCTCGCGGGCGAGGTTGTCGGCCTTGACGAGCTGGGTCCAGCCGGGGTTGATGTTGGGCTTGTCCGCCACGTCCGCGGGGACGGGCAGCAGCGGGGCGTAGCGCCAGATGTTGGAAGGTCCCGCCTCGATCTTCTTACGGAGTTCCTCGGTTTCGTAGGCCGAGAAGTCGTACGCGATCTCAAGCGGGCCGAAACACTCCTCGCAGGCGAAGACCGGGCCGAGCGGGACGCGGTGGCCGCACTCGCGGCAGCTCAGTGCCGCGGCGGGACCCAGGTCGACGGAGTTCGTGGTGCTTGCAACAGTCTGCGCAGCCATGGAGGCGAGGCCCTTTCTCCTCATCTTCCTCACGACGCGTTTCGCCGTGAGACGGATTTGGCACCTTCCCTAGCCGGGAGCCTCGCGGAACGATCAACAGTGATCTACGAGAACCGACTGGAGGGTTGCCGGGGCTTCATCGGGCCGTATCCCTCTGCCCCTCTGGATGAGCGGTATGAAGTTGTGGTCGGCGGGCCGTCCAGGACATGCGATGGTCACCCGCGTTGTTCAAGACTGTAACCGACAACCAGGACAGTTGAGATAGTCCGTCCGAACCGCGAGACGGATCACACGGACCACACACGAAGGAGCCGCCTACGTGCTGGAAGAAGTCGAGCGCTGGCTGAGCACCCGCTCCTGGTCGGTGACCGATCGCCCGCTCCACCAGATCATGGCCGCCAAGCAGCGCAGCGGGCAGACGGTCAGTGTCGTGCTGCCGGCGCTGAACGAGGAGGAGACCGTCGGTGACATCGTCGCGGTCATCCGTCACGACCTCATGCAGCAGGTGCCCCTGGTCGACGAGATCGTCGTCGTCGACTCCGGCTCCACCGACCGCACCTCCGAGGTCGCGGCCGCGGCCGGCGCCACCGTCGTGCACCGCGACGAGATACTCCCCCACCTGCCGGCCGTGCCCGGCAAGGGCGAGGTGCTGTGGCGCTCCCTGCTGGTCACCCGCGGGGACATCGTCTGTTTCATCGACGCCGACCTGAAGGAGTTCTCCTCGGACTTCGTCTCCGGCATCGTCGGCCCGCTGCTCACCGATCCCGGGGTCGACCTGGTCAAGGGCATGTACGACCGTCCCCTGGGCGGCGCCGCGGGCCAGGGCGGCCGGGTCACCGAGCTGATGGCGCGCCCGCTGCTGAACATGCACTGGCCGCAGCTGGCCGGGTTCGTCCAGCCGCTGGGCGGCGAGTACGCGGCCCGCCGCAGCCTCCTCGAACAGCTCCCGTTCCCCGTCGGGTACGGCGTGGAGCTGGGCATGCTGGTCGACGCGCTGCACCTGGTGGGCCTGGACGCCCTCGCCCAGGTCGACGTCGGCGTCCGCAAACACCGCCACCAGGACGGCCAGGCCCTGGGCCGCATGTCGGCGGCGATCTACCGCACGGCCCAGCTCAGACTGGCCCGAGGCCACCTGATCCGCCCGTCCCTGACCCAGTTCGAACGAGGCGAGAACGGCTTCGAGCCACGGACGTACTCGGTGGACACGGAGGAACGCCCACCGATGACGGAAATCCCGGAGTACATGAAACGAAGGGCGGCGTAGACCTACCAGGGGCGCGGGGAACTGCGCGCCAAGCCCCCACCGGCCCGCAGCCGACCATGCGCCCACGGGAACGTTTGAGCGGTTGCACCCTGGGCTAGATGTCGAGTCATGGCTCCCTCGCACAACGCCCACGTACTGGTCGCGTCCAATCGAGGCCCCGTCTCGTACGACGCAGGCGCTGACGGCTCGCTGCAAGCGAAGCGCGGCGGCGGCGGCCTGGTCTCCGGCCTCTCGGCCATCGGCCCCGACGCCGGCGCCCTGTGGGTGTGCTCGGCGCTCTCCGACGGCGACCGCGAGGCCGTCCGGCAGGGCGTCGGCGAGGACGGCGTGCGGATGCTCGCGATCCCGGCCGACGTGCACGCGGACGCGTACAACGGCATCGCCAACTCGGTGCTCTGGTTCGTCCACCACCTGCTCTACCAGACCCCGCTGGAGCCGGTCTTCGACGCGGAGTTCCGGCGCCAGTGGGCGTCGTACGAGACGTACAACCGCGCCTTCGCGGAGGCGCTGGCGGAGGAGGCGGCCGAGGGGGCGGCGGTCCTGGTGCAGGACTACCACCTGTGCCTGGTGCCGGGCATGCTCCGCGAGCTCCGTCCCGACCTGCGGATCAGCCACTTCTCGCACACGCCGTGGGCGCCGGTGGACTACTTCCGGATGCTGCCGGACGACATCGCCGAGCAGCTGCTGCGGGGCATGCTCGGCGCCGACCGGCTCGGTTTCCTCACCCGCCGGTGGGCGGACGCGTTCACGGCCTGCTGCGCCGCGGTCGTGGACGGGCTCGGGGACACGCAGGTCGGGGTGCACGGGCTGGGCGCGGACGCGGACTTCCTGCGGGAGCGGTCGCACGCGGCCGATGTCGAGGAACGCATCGTCGGTCTGCGCGAGGAGATCGGCGCGGGCCGGAAGACGATCGTGCGGGTGGACCGCACCGAGCTGTCGAAGAACATCGTGCGCGGGCTGCTGGCCTACCGGCGGCTGCTGGAGTCGCGGCCCGAGTGGCGGGAGCGGGTCGTGCACGTGGCGTTCGCGTACCCGTCCCGGCAGGACCTCGCGGTGTACCGGGACTACACCGCCGAGGTGCAGCGGGTCGCGGACGAGATCAACGACCAGTTCGGCACACCGGGCTGGACGCCGGTCGTGCTGCACGTCAAGGACGACTTCGCGCGCTCGCTCGCCGCGTACCGGCTGGCCGACGTGGCCCTGGTCAACCCGATCCGCGACGGCATGAACCTGGTCGCGAAGGAGGTGCCGGTGGTCTCCGACGAGGGGTGCGCGCTGGTGCTGTCGCGGGAGGCCGGGGCGCACGAGGAGCTGGGCGAGGACGCGATCACGGTCAATCCGTACGACGTGGAGCAGACGGCGACGGCTCTGCACGAGGCCCTGACCCTGCCGGCCCACGACCGCGCCGAAGGCGCGAAGCGGCTGGCCGCGGCGGCCACCGCGCTGCCTCCGGCCCAGTGGTTCCTGGACCAGTTGAACGCGCTGAAGGCACTGGACGCATGAGCCTTCCGACGCCCAGCACCCCCGCCGGCCGCGACGGTCTCCAGGCGCTCCTCTCGCACCCGCGCGGCGCGGTGATCGGGCTCGACTTCGACGGGACGCTCGCACCGATCGTGGCAGATCCGGAGCGGGCGCGGGCGCACCCCGAGGCCGTCCAGGTCCTCGCCGCCCTCGCCCCGAAGGTGGCGTCCGTGGCGGTGATCACGGGCCGCCCGGCCGAGGTCGCGGTGCGCTACGGCGGCTTCGCGGGGGTCGCCGGTCTGGAACACCTCACGGTCCTCGGCCACTACGGCGCGGAGCGCTGGGACGCGGCCACGGGTGAGGTCACGGCACCTGAACCGCACCCTGGGGTGGCGGCGGTCCGCGCCGAACTGCCCGCCCTCCTCGACGGCACCGGCGCCTGGATCGAGGAGAAGGGCGGCCGGGCGGTGGCCGTCCACACCCGCCGGGCCCCCGACCCGCAGGCCGCCTTCGACGCCCTGCGCACCCCGCTCACCGACCTGGCCGTCCGGCACGGCCTGATCGTGGAGCCCGGCCGGCTGGTCCTGGAGCTGCGGCCACCGGGCATGGACAAGGGCGTGGCCCTGCTGACCCACGTCCGCGAGCTGTCCGCCACCTCCGTCCTCTACGGCGGCGACGACCTCGGCGACCTCCCGGCCTTCTCCACCGTCGAAGACCTCCGCACCACCGGCACCCCCGGCCTCCTGGTGTGCAGCGGCAGCGACGAGGTCACGGAACTGCGCAAACGGGCCGACCTGGTGGTCGACGGCCCGGAGGGCGTGGTGGGGTTGCTGCGCGACTTGGCGGACCGACTCGGCTGACCCGTCCCACCACCGGACGGCCGGAGGTCCCGGGGCCGTCCGGCTCGGCGGACGGGGCACCTGCTCGGCCAAGCCTGCTAGGCCGACGCCCGCTCGCTCCGTCGCCTCCGGCAGCGGGCCACCGCACCGGCTCACCCCGGTACCCGTCCGCAAGCCCGGCCCTTCGAGACCCGTGCGGCCGCCGGAGGCTACCGCTCCGAGCGGCGGGCCTCGCGCACCCTCCGCAGCCGGTTCACCGTGACCGGGTCGAAGGCCAGGGCGCGTTCGTCGTCCAGCAGGGCGTTGAGGAGCTGGTAGTAGCGCACCGGCGCCAGGCCCAGCTCCTCGCGTATCGCGCGCTCCTTGGCGCCGGGGCCGGAAAAGCCGCGGCGCTCCAGGGCGAGGACGTCCCGCTCCCTGCGGTCCAGCTCCGGATGCTCCATGCCGGAAACCGTAACCCCCGCCACCGACAGCGCGGCTACTCCGCGTTCTGGGCGGTCAGCTGGAGCTCCCGCAGCACGGCGTCGGGGCTGCCGCCGGGACTCACCGCCGACCCGATCCGCTTCTTCACGGCCGCGCTGACCGACGCCCAGGACGTCTTGCCCACCGGCGGCAGCTCGGAGGCGGGCAGGGCGTCGAGGAAGGGCTTGAGGTCGGCGTCCCGGGAGGCCCGGCTCATCGCCGTGGACGCGGAGTTGGTCACCGGCAGCAGGTCGTACTCCCGTGAGAAGGCGAGCACGTTCTTCTCGCTGTACACGAAGTCGAGGAAGTCCCCCACCTGCTCGGCGTGGCCGTTCTTCTTGAAGGCCATCATCCAGTCGGCGACGCCCATGGAGTTCTTGGTCGGCCCGTCGGCGCCCGGCATGGGCACCATCCCGAACTTCACCCCCTTCGCGGCGGCGGTCTTCATCAGCGAGGGATGCCCGTTGAGCATGCCGACGTCCCCCGCTGCGAACGCCGAGAACGCGGCGGCCCGGTTGAGGTTCTCCGGCGCGACGGGCCCGGTCAGCCCCTTGTCGACGAGGTCGTCCTTGAGCCAGGTCAGCGTCGCGACGTTCTCGTCGGAGTCGATGCCGTACGTCCCGACGGAGTCGATGTAGCCGCCGCCCCCGCTCAGCAGCCACTGCATGGTCTCGGCCTGCGCCTCCTCCGGGCCGAGCGGCAGCGCGTACGGGTACTTCACCCCGTCCGCCTTGAGCGCCTCGGCGTCGGCGGCGAGCTGCTGCCACGTCTTGGGCGGGGTGAGCCCGGCGTCGGCGAAGAGGGTCTTGTTGTAGAAGAGGAGCCGGGTGGACGCGGCGAACGGCATCCCGTACTGCATCCCGTTGATCCGCCCGGCGGCACCGAGCTGCGCGACGAAGTCGGCCTGTTCGCGGATGCCGATCAGGTCGTCGGCCTTGTAGAGCAGGCCCTTGTCCGCGTAGTCGGCGTAGGCGCCGATCTGCGCCATGTCGGGCGCCTCGCCGGCGTCCACGAGCTCCTTGACCTCGCGGTCGACGTCGGTCCAGGAGTACACGCTGACGTCGATCTTCACGCCGGAGTGCTTGGCCTCGTACTCCTTGACGAGCTTGTCCCAGTACTTCCGGGAGCTGTTGGCCGAGCTGTCGCCGTAGTCGGCGGCGACCAGTTTCAGCGTCACCTCGTCCGATCCGCCGCCCAGCCCGCAGCCTCCCAGCACCGCCGTCATCCCCAGTGCGGACACCGCCGCGATCGTTCCCGTCCTACGCCGCCGCACCGACAACCGCCCCAAACCTACGTTCGAAAACTTTCGAAAAGTCATACATATCTCCGTCCTAAGGTCTACACCACGTAAGTGGACTAGACCTCTCACGGGTCCAAGGGTCACACTGTCCCCCGTGAGACATGTCATCGCCCTCGACGTGGGCGGCACCGGGATGAAGGCGGCCTTGGTCGGCGCGGGCGGCGAGCTCCTGCACCGGGCCCGCCGCGCGACCGGACGCGAGCGCGGACCGGACGCGGTCGTCGACGGCATCCTCGACTTCGCCGCCGAGCTGCGCGCGTACGGCACCGAGCGGTTCGGGGCCCCCGCGCTCGCGGCCGGCGTCGCCGTCCCCGGCATCGTCGACGAGGAGCACGGCGTCGCCGCCTACTCCGCCAACCTTGGCTGGCGGGACGTCCCGCTGCGCACGCTGCTCACCGACCGCCTCGGCGGCGCCCCGGTCGCCCTCGGCCACGACGTCCGCACCGGCGGTCTCGCGGAGGGCCGCATCGGCGCGGGCAAGGGCACCGACCGCTTCCTCTTCGTCGCCCTGGGCACCGGCATCGCGGGCGCCATCGGCATCGCCGGCCGGGTGGAGGCGGGCGCGCACGGCTTCGCGGGCGAGATCGGCCACATCGTCGTACGGCCCGGCGGCATCCCCTGCCCCTGTGGCCAGCGGGGCTGCCTGGAGCGCTACGCCTCCGCAGCCGCGGTCAGCGAGGCCTGGGCCGCGGTCACCGGGACCCCGGAGGCGGACGCTGCGGACTGCGCGCGAGCGGTGGACGCCGAGGACCCGAAGGCCCGGGAGGTCTGGCAGCACGCCGTGGACACCCTGGCCGACGGCCTGACCACCGCCCTCACCCTCCTGGACCCCCGCACCCTGATCATCGGTGGCGGCCTGGCGGAGGCGGGGGAAACCTTGTTCACACCGCTGAGGGAAGCGGTACGGCAGCGGATCACCTTCCAGAAGCCACCGACGATCGTCCCCGCGGCCCTGGGCGACACCGCGGGCTGCTTGGGTGCCGGCCTCCTGGCCTGGGATCTCCTGGACAAGACCGACGGTACGGAGGGAACGCGCTGATGGCAGCCCACCCAGGGGCGCGGGGAACTGCGCGATCAACCACACACGACCCGCACCCCGCAACCGGCAAGGCGCCCCTCGTCCTGTCCGGCGCAACGGTCGTCCTCCCCACAGGAACCGTCGAAGACGGCCAAGTGATCATCGACGGCACCCGCATCACCGGTACCGCCCCAGAGAACGCCCAGGTCATTGACGTAACCGGCTACTGGCTCGTCCCCGGCTTCGTGGACCTGCACAACCACGGCGGCGGCGGAGCCTCCTTCACCTCGGGCACCCCCGAAGAGATCCTCAAGGGAATCCACACCCACCGGATCCACGGCACCACCACCCTCGTCGCCTCCACCGTCACCGGCGACATGGACTTCCTCGCCCAGCGCGCCGGCCTCCTGTCCGAGCTCGCCGAGCAGGGCGACCTCGCCGGCATCCACTTCGAGGGCCCCTTCATCTCCCCGTGCCGCAAGGGCGCGCACTCCGAGGCGCTGTTGCGCGACCCCGACCCCGCGGAGGTCCGCAAGCTGATCGACGCGGCGCGCGGACAGGCCCGGATGGTCACGCTGGCCACCGAACTCCCCGGCGGCCTCGACTCCGTACGGCTGCTCGCCGAGCACGGCGTCATCGCGGCGATCGGCCACACCGACGCGAGCTACGAGCAGACCGTGGAGGCCATCGACGCGGGCGCGACCGTGGCCACGCACCTCTTCAACGCGATGCCGCCCCTGGGCCACCGCGAGCCGGGCCCGATCGCCGCCCTGCTGGAGGACGAGCGGATCACGGTCGAGCTGATCAACGACGGCACGCATCTGCACCCGGCCGCGCTGCAACTGGCGTTCCACCACGCGGAGTCGGCACGGGTGGCGTTCATCACGGACGCGATGGACGCGGCCGGGTTCGGCGACGGCCGGTACATGCTCGGCCCGCTGGAGGTCGAGGTCAGCGAGGGGGTCGCCCGGCTCGTGGAGGGCGGCTCGATCGCCGGATCGACGCTCACCCTGGACCGCGCGTTCAAGCGGGCGGTGACCGTGGACGGGCTGCCCGTCGAGGACGTGGTCGCCGCGATCTCCGCCAACCCGGCCCGGCTGCTGGGGATGGCCGACCGCATCGGCTCCCTGGAGCCCGGCAAGGACGCCGACCTGGTCCTTCTCGACCATCAATTCGACCTCAAGGGCGTCATGCGCCGGGGTGAATGGGTGGTCGATCCCCAACTGGGGTGATGTGTCCAGCTGTTGACCCGGGGATCGTCCTGGGAGACTGGCCGGGCACATGTCCGTCTGTATTCGGGGGAGGTCGGCCCGGGTGATCCTCACGGTCACGCTGAACACCGCTCTCGACATCACCTATCGCGTACGGTCGCTGCGGCCGCACACCAGCCACCGGGTCACGGAGGTCGTCGAACGCCCGGGCGGCAAGGGGCTGAACGTGGCCCGGGTGCTGGCCGCGCTCGGCCACGAGGTGACGGTCACCGGCTTCACGGGCGGCGCGACCGGCCGTGCCGTCCAGGACCGGCTCACCACCGTGCCGGGGCTGGTGGACGCGCTGGTCCCGGTCACCGGCGCGACCCGGCGCACGATCGCGGTCGTGGACGAGCGGTCCGGCGACACCACGCAGCTCAACGAACCGGGTCCCACGGTGACGCAGGCGGAGTGGTCCGCCTTCCAGGAGGCGTACGAGGATCTCGTGCCGTCCGTCTCGGCGGTGGCCCTGTGCGGGAGCCTGCCGCCGGGGGTGCCGGTGGGCGCGTACGCGGGCCTGATCCGCACGGCGAAGGCGGCCGGGGTGCCGGTCCTGCTGGACACCAGCGGCGAGGCACTGCGCCGCGGGGTCGCCGCCCGCCCGGACATCCTCAAGCCGAACGCCGACGAACTGGCCGAACTGACGGGCTCCCACGACCCGCTCCGGGCGACCCAGGACGCGCGGCGCCGGGGAGCGCGGGCGGTCGTGGCATCCCTGGGCGGGGACGGCCTCCTCGCGACGACCCCCGAGGGCCGCTGGCGAGCCACCCCGCCGACCCACCTCCACGGCAACCCGACCGGCGCGGGCGACTCGGTAGCGGCGGGCCTGCTGTCCGGCCTGGTGCAGCAACTCCCGTGGCCGGACCGCCTGTCGAGGGCGGTCGCCCTGGCGGCGGCGACCGTACTGGCTCCGGTGGCAGGCGAGTTCGACCGTGCGGCCTACGAGGACCTGCTGGCGAGGGTGACGGTGACGGGGGAGATCAGCGCGGCGTGACGCCTACTGGTCCACGTTCTCCGTCACCCGGAACTGGTCGAGCAGGGCGTTGCACTGGTTGCCCTGCTGGCAGGAGAGCTGGATCGTGTTGGTGCCCTTGGTCAGGGAGACCTGGGCCCAGGTCTCCTGCCACTGGTTCGCGGGCAGCCCACCGAAGTTCTTCATGTTCAGCGGCCGGGAGGAGGGCTTCCCGTTGACCGTCACCGTGGCGTTGGCGTCCTCGGCGGGGAGGCCGTAGCGGACGTAGACCCGGTAGACGCCGGCCTTCTCGATGCCGTTGACGGTCCAGGTGACCGAGGCGCCGACCTGGTTGAAGCCCTGGACGTACACGCCCCCGTCGGACTTCGCACCCTTCACGTCGGACGCGGTGGTAGGGCCGCCCTCCAGCCGCATCGTCTTGACGTCGGCCTGCGGAAGGTCGGCCGCCGCGTCCGTGGAGGACGCCGAGGGGCTCGGCTCCGAGCTCTGTGACGCGCTCGGCGTCGTAGCCGCCTCGTTGCCGGTGTTCTTCTTGTCGTCGTCGCCGCCCAGCATGGCCACGCTGATACCGATGACGACCGCGGCGACCACCGCGATCGCGCCGATCAGCAGGCCCTTGGTGTTGGGACCGCCGCCGCGGCCGCCGCCCGAGCTGTGGCCCGGCATGGGCTGCTGGGTGGTGGGGGCCGAGCCCGGGAGGGTCTCAGGGGCGGCGTAGTGCGCGTTGGGCTGGCCGTAGGCGCCCTGCTGCTGCGGGACCTGGCCGTACGCCGCGGTCGGCGCGGTGGGAGCCTGCGGCTGCTGGCCGTACTGGCGCTGACCGACCGCGCGCACTCTGTTGACGGAGTTCGGGTAGCCGTAGCCGCCGGAGGGCGGTTGGGCCCCGTTGGCCTGGCCGTCGGCGTAGAGGTAGCCGAACGGGTCGTCGTCCTCGGGCGTGCTCGCCCCGTTGTTGCCGGACGTCATCCCTTGGTACTCCTCAAGCAGGTGCGATCGGATGCGATACGTGGAGTCAGAATGGCGAGCCTACCCGCTCCTGATGGCCCAAACGGGTGACTCGGATCGCATCGGCTCGCTGACCTGGGGCTCAGCCCGCGCGTCTGTGCTGTTTGGGACGAGATCGTTTCTCGACGTACATCCGCTCGTCGGCGGACTTCAACACTTCGTCCGCGGTCATGCCGCAGTGCGCCCAGCCGATACCGAAGCTGGCACCGACCCGCACGGCCCGTCCCTCGGCCCGGATGGGCTGGATGATCTCGTTGCGCAGGCGTACGGCGAGGTCGGCGGCGTCGGCCTTGCCGAGCCCGTCGGCGAGGATCACGAACTCGTCGCCGCCGAGCCGAGCCACGGTGTCGCCGTCGCGGACGCACTGGGACAGCCGCCGGGCGACCTCGATGAGGACCGCGTCGCCCGCGTTGTGCCCGAACCGGTCGTTGATGGACTTGAAGCCGTCGAGGTCGCAGAAGAGCACCGCGAGCCCCTTGGTGCCGTCGTCGCGCTCCCCCTGGGGGGCGGCGGTGTGCACATGGTGGTCGAAGGTGTCGTAGGCCTCCGCGCCACCCTGCCGGAAGTCGAAGCCGTGGCCGCCCGCGTCGAAGGCCGGGTGGCCGAAGGCCGCGTCGATGGGCTCCAGGGCGCCGGTGTGGGTGGGGCGCTGACAGAGCCGGGAGGACAGCCGGGCGCGCAGTTCGGCGGAGTTCGGCAGGCCGGTCAGCGAGTCGTGGGAGGCGCGGTGGGCGAGCTGCATCTCGCGCTGCTTGCGTTCCCCGATGTCCTCGACATGGGTGAGCAGGAAGCGCGGGCCGTCGGCGGCGTCGGCGACCACCGAGTTGCGCAGGGACACCCAGATGTACGTGCCGTCCCGGCGGCCGAGGCGGAGCTCCGCGCGCCCGCCCTCCGCGGAGGTGCGGAGCAGGGTGCCTATGTCCTCGGGGTGGACGAGGTCGGAGAAGGAGTAGCGGCGCATCGCGGAGGCGGGGCGACCCAGCAGGCGGCACAGGGCGTCGTTGGTGCGCAGGATCCGGCCGTGCTGGTCGCCGCCCATCTCGGCGATGGCCATGCCGGAGGGGGCGTACTCGAAGGCCTGCCGGAAGCTCTCCTCGCTGGCCCGCAGGGCCTGCTGCTCCCTTTCGAGCCTGACCAGTGCCCGCTGCATGTTGGCACGTAGACGCGCGTTGCTGATCGCGATGGCGGCCTGGAAGGCGTACATCTGGAGCGCTTCGCGGCCCCATGCGCCGGGCCTGCGGCCGTTGCGCGGCCGGTCCACGGAGAGCACGCCGATCAGCTCGCCGCACTGTCCGCCGGGCACGCTCGGCGTGTACATGGGCGCGAACAGCCGGTCGGAGGGGTGCCACTCGTCCTCGAAGCGGGGGGCGGGCCCGTCGGTGTACCACTGCGGGACGTCGTCGTCGTCGAGGACCCAGCCCTCGGTGTGCGGGATGAAGACCAGGTCGCCCCAGGTCTCCCCCATGCTCAGCCGGCGCTCCCAGGACTCGCGGGAACCCACCCGGCCGGTGATCAGCGCCTCGGCGGCCTGGTTCCCGGAGAAGGCGGCGACCACGAGGTCGCCGTCGGGGCGCACGAGATTGACGCACGCCAGTTCGTAACCGAGTGCGGTGACCACGCCGTTCGCGACGGTCTGCAGTGTGTCGGCCAGGCTACGGGCCGTGTTCATGTCGGCCATGACCTGGTGCAGTTGTCGCAGGGACGCAAGACGGACGTAGGGCTCCGACTCGGTCTCCATTGCTTGCCCTCCCCCCGAGACCTCGCAGCGAATCAAGGGTCATCTGTCCAGCCACTGAATCACAGCGCGCTGCCCGCTCGGTACACAGGGTCAACAATTGGTACCTCTTGTGACTCAAGTCACAGCAAAAGGTGAGCAATTGAGCGGGGTTTCTGCGTTTTTCCTGTGCGCTTACTGAACACAAACTTTGGGCGATTGTGGAGGCGCAGGTGGGCGGTCCGTCAGGAGACCTAGGTCCGGTCTCGGGCGGAGGCCCGATGCGCGGCACGCGCCGGCGACATTAGCGTTTCCGGCGTGTCGAACCCTCCCGCCCCCGCCGTCCCGATGATCCCCTCGCCCACCTCCGGGCATGCTGTGGGGGTGAGCAACGACGAGTTCCGCGCGGCCATGTCCCGGCTGGCCGCGGGCGTGGTCCTGGTGACCGCGTTCGAGCCCCCGCTCGACGCCGAGGGCCCCGGCGGCGAGGACGTCGGCATGACCGCCACGGCCTTCCTGTCGGTCTCCCTCGACCCGCCTCTGGTGCTGGTCAGCCTGCGTACCGGCTCCCGGATGGACGACCTGCTCGACGAGCAGCCGCACTGGGCGGTCTCGGTCCTGTCCGAGAGCCAGCGGCACATCGCCGGCCGCTTCGCCATGAAGGGCCGCATCAGCGACCGCCTCCTGTTCGAGGACATCCCGTACGTCCGCGGCGCGGCGACCGGCGCCGCACTCGTGGGCGGCGCGCTGGCCACCCTGGAGTGCCGCACCGAGCAGCGCGTCCAGGCCGGCGACCACACCCTGGTGATCGGCCGGGTCCTGACGGCGGACGTGCCGAGCGCGGACGGCGGACCGCTCGCCTATTTCCGGGGCAGGTACCGGCAGTTGGGATGAATTCCCGTCGCCGGGGCCCGATGCCGCGGCTTAAGGTCGCCGGATGACATTCGCACCACGCCTCGAAGAGATCACACCCGGGAATTTCGAAACCGCGACCGCTATACGCGTCCACCCCTACCAGGAATTCGCGGCCTCCCCCGTCATGCAGTCCCTCGCCGAGGCCTACGTCCACCCCCCGGGCGTTGCCTGGCCCCGTCTGATCGTCGACGGTGACCGCGCGGTCGGCTTCCTGATGGCGTTCCTCGACATCGACTGGCGCGGCGACGGCGGCTCCCTGATCCGCTCCGGCCTGTGGCGGCTGAACATCGCGGCCGACGCCCAGGGCAGCGGCTACGGCCGGTTCGCGGTCGAGTCGGTCGCCGCGGAGCTGCGCCGCCGGGGCACGAAGGAGCTGTACGTCACCTGGCACGAGGGCGAGAAGGGGCCGGCGGAGTTCTACCTCCGGCTCGGCTTCCGCCGGACCGGGAAGCTGAGCGGCGACGAGACGGTGGGGGTCCTGGACCTCGGGTGAGCCGTGTACGAACGTGAACGCGTCCGCTTTTCAGGGGCGCGGGGAACTGCGCGAGAAGCCCCGCCGGCCGGCACCGGGCAGACGACCGGTCACCCCCAGTCCCGGCCCTGCCGCCCCCGTTTCGTGTCCGACCGCGCCTTCTTCTCCCGCAACCGCCGCTCGTTGATCCCACGAGGGATCCGCGTGGGCCGCCGCGGCTTCGGCGGCGGCGCCGTCGCTTCCGCCAGCAGCGCCGCGAGGCGTACGGCGGCCGTCTCCCGGTTCCGCCACTGAGACCGGTGCTCGGAGGACCGTACGGTCACGACCCCGTCGACGAGCCGCGAGGCCAGCCTGTCGAGGGCCCGCTGCTTCCAGACGTCGGGCAGCGCCTCGGTGCGGGCGAGGTCGAAGCGGAGCTCCACCTGGGAGTCACTGGTGTTGACGTGCTGGCCGCCCGGACCGGACGACCGCGAGAAACGCCACATGAGCTCGGCCTCGGGAAGCGAGACGGAGCCGCGGATGACGTGAGGACCGGACATGGGGTCCATGTTCCCGCCCCTGACCGGTCCACGTCACCCCAATATCGCCCGTCCGCCGCCCGCGTCCGCTTGGGTAAAGAAAGTAAAGAAGCGGGGAACCTTCGACACCGCTCGCGGCGTTCATAGAGGTAGCTGTAGCTTCGTGCCCGTTACTTAACGAGGGAAGGGACTCCCAATAATGGCTGTAAGCCTGTCCAAGGGTGGCAACGTCTCGCTCACCAAGGAGGCTCCGGGCCTGACCGCCGTCACCGTGGGCCTCGGCTGGGACGTCCGCACCACCACCGGCACGGACTTCGACCTCGACGCCTCCGCGATCGCGGTCAACACGCAGGGCAAGGTCTACTCGGACGCCCACTTCGTGTTCTTCAACAACAAGCAGACCCCGGACAACACCATCGTCCACACCGGTGACAACCGCACCGGCGAGGGCGCGGGCGACGACGAGGCGATCAACGTCAACCTGGCCGGTCTCCCGGCCGACATCGACAAGATCGTCTTCCCGGTCTCGATCTACGACGCGGAGAACCGCTCGCAGAACTTCGGCCAGGTCCGCAACGCCTACATCCGCATCGTGAACCAGGCCGGCGGCGCCGAGATCGCCCGCTACGACCTCTCCGAGGACGCGGCCACGGAGACGGCGATGGTCTTCGGCGAGCTGTACCGCAACGGCGCGGAGTGGAAGTTCCGCGCGGTGGGCCAGGGCTACGCGTCCGGCCTGGTCGGCATCGCCCAGGACTTCGGGGTCAACGTCTGACGAGTTGCCACGCTGAGCTGAGCGGAAGCCCCCGGCCATACCGGCCGGGGGCTTCGACGTCAGGTCTGTGACACGAACGCGGTCCAGCCGGCCGGGGTGAAGGCCAGGCGGGGTCCGGCGGTGCCGTTCTCGGAATCGGACACCCGGGGTGACCGTCTGCCGTGTGTCCGACCGCCGGCGGCGGAGGGCGAGTCGGGTCGGAGGCTGGCGCTCGTGGACGTGTTCGCCGGTGTGGGCGGAAATCGGTGTCTCACCGTGTCCCGAGAACCCGGACTTCGGAGGCGCAGGCGGTCTTTCTCCAAGAACTCTCGGCTGAAAGAAACCCCACCAAGCCCCACCCCTCCTCCCGCCGCGAAGTCGCAGCTCACTCGTCTCACTCGCCCGGGTGAACATTGCCAACTCAGCTGGATTTCGGCCCGGTTGCTTGCTCTACAGTCGGCGCAACACAACCGCAGACATGCAACGGCCCTCGCCGGGACTGGCATCCCGATGCGAGGGCCTGACCACCAAGGAAGCAGCCCTTCCCGGTGGCGCCCACCAAGGAAAAAGGCCTTCCCGATGGACACCCAAAACCCTAGCGCGCCCTTGCGCGCCCGGTCCCGTACCGAGGGCAAAAACCACCCCCGCGTGGGTGGCCTCGTTCACGAGAACGCCCGTCACACCGAACGCTTCACAGTGATCGGCAACCACCTCGCCCAGCACCCCGAGCTCTCGCTCGTGGCGAGAGGGCTGGCCCTGTACATCCAGTCCCTCCCCGCCGGCGCTTCCGTGGACATCAAGACGCTCGCGTCCCGCTTCCCCGAGGGCAGGGACCGGATCGCCGCCGCCCTGCGGGACCTGGAGACCCACGGCTACCTGCGCCGCACCCGCGAACGCGCCCCCGGCGGCCGTATCGTCACCCGCACGGTCTCCTGCAACCGGCCCGGTCATCGCGGCCGGACCGGCGAGGACCAGGCCCCCGGCCCACCGAAGAAGCGGCAACCGCCCCGCAAGAAGCTCCTGCCCGCCGTACCGCAGCCGGGCTACCCGGCCCCCGCGCTCATCCAGCGGGCGATCGAGCTCCTGGCCACCCTCCGCCGCCACGACCCCCGCCTGCTCCTGTCGACCACGGACACGGAACACCTGGCCCCCGGAGTCGCCGCGTGGCTGGAACGGGACCTGACCCCCACCGCCGTACGGGATGCCCTGACCGCGTGCCTCCCGATGGAACCCCTGCACCGGCCTGCGGCCTTCCTGGCCCACCGCCTCACCGCCCAGCTGCCGCCCCTGCCCCCGATCCGGCCCCCGGCCCCACCCCGGGAGATCCCACACCCGCTCCAGGACTGCGACGGCTGCACCCGCGTCTTCCGTGCCCCCGAGCCAGGCCGCTGCCGCGACTGCCGTAACGACGGGGGGAGTCCGGGAGGCCCTGGGCACCTGTGATGAAACTGAGCCCAGTTCCCGTGAGAGGCGTGAAGAAACCAGGAAGATTGACTGTGTGTTCTTCGAATCGCCGGGCACGAGGAGCAGCGGAGGTTGATAACTATGGTTCCCCTGCTTGTCGTTCTGCTTCTGGCCCTGATCCTCTTCGGTGCGGGATTCGCGCTGAAGGCACTGTGGTGGCTCGCCGTCATCGTGCTGGTCGTCTGGCTGCTGGGCTTCGTGCTGCGCAGCGCGGACACAGGCGGCCGCAAGGGCCGCTGGTACCGCTGGTGACCTCAGAAGCAGCCGACCTGTAGGGCTCCGGGACCACCCGGGGCCCTACGGGTGCTGACGGCGTTCGGGGTCACGCGGTCGCGCCGAAGTCCTGGGTCCAGTAGAAGCCCGGCTGGGCCAGGCCGATGCCGATCTCCTTGAAGGCGCAGTTGAGGATGTTCGCCTTGTGGCCGGGGCTGTTCATCCAGCCGTCCATGACGCTCTCGGGGGAGTCGTAGCCGTAGGCGACGTTCTCGCCCGCCGTCCTGAACGCGTAGCCGACGCGGGTGAGGCGGTCGGCCATGGAGGAGCCGTCGGAGCCGGTGTGGGACATGTTCTGGTGGTCGGCCATGTCCTGGCTGTGATCCTGGGCGGCCTTGGTGAGCTTGGCGTTCTCGGTCAGCGGCGAGCAACCGGCCTTCGCGCGCTCGGCGTTGACGAGAGTGAGCACCTGGTCCGTGGGCCCCGGGTCCACGCTCGCGGCGGCGGCCCGGGGTGTGCCGCTGAAGGCCGTGGCCTTGGGGAAGCTCGACGGCGTGACGGGCGGCGTGGTCGCCGGGGTGGCGGTCGGGGTGCGGGACACCTTGGGAGATGTGCTCGGGGAAGGGCTCGCGGAGGCGGTCGGTGTGTCGGTCGGGGCGGCGGTGGTGGCCGTCGCCGACGACAAAGCGGTCGCGGATGCGAAAGCGGACGCCGAGGGTGTCGCGGCGGCCACCGGACGCGATGTCTCGCCCCATCCCCACCACTTGAACGAGGCGATGTTCCAGCCATCCGGCCCGATACCGCCCGCCTGCGCGGCGACGGGAATGCCCACGGCGCCGACGGTCAGCACGGCGGCTATGGCGCCCGCTCTCTTCCGGCGTTTCGGCTTCTGTCGGTGCCTGGGCATGCGTGACCCCATTCAGGTAGACCGGTATTCGACAGCAAACGTCACTGCAAAGCGGTGCCGCCTTCCGCAGCCCGTCGACGAGCCCGGTCATTATGTGGATCGGTGAGCACGGTGGGCAATGAATGCCCTAGCCGCAGCCGGGTTCACGCTCCGTGACGGCCCGGTCGACGCATCCGGATCTCTTCACATCCCCTGCGGCACCCGCACACACGCGTGACCAGGCCGAGCGCGCCCTTTCGCAACCGCGATCGCAACACCGGACGGTCGGCCGAATTTCCCGGTCCTGGTGACAGCATCCCGATTAGGCCCCAGAGGGGCACACTCACCCCTTATCGACACCGGGGCAATCAACGCCATCGACAACAATTCCGGCGTGACGCACATCACTACAACCTGACGGCGCCCGGCGGCGACCAGAAGGCAGTTCTACGGAACAGGGCCGTTCAGGACTCTCGCGGTGAAGGTGGCCAGATGGGCGCGGAGCGCTTCTCGGGGTGTGCCCTCGTGCCCGGCGAGGTGTTCGACGAGGTCGGCACGGATGGCGGCGAGGAGGGCGTGGGCGGTGAAGGCGGGCTCCGGGAGGCCGGGGATCCGGAGCGGTGGCGGGCCCGGTCGCACCGCTTCGAGCCGAGCCTCGTACAGCGCGTGGATCAGCCCGGTGCGGTCGCCGAAGGCCCGCGCCGCTCGTGGGGGGCGGGAGTGCACCGAGCCGCCGGCCGGCATGGACCGCGCCATCGCCGAGGGCGCCGAGGACCGCACGACCGGCGTGGTCCGGCGCGCCACCCGGGCGGCCACCGCTCGACTTCCGCACGGCGGTCGCCCGGGAATGGACGGACGTCGTCCGAACTCCGGTCAGAACACGCTGCTTCAGGCGCCGATCTTGTCCAGCTCGGTGAGGTCCTCGTCGGTGAGGGCGAGGCCCGCGCCGGTGATGTTCTCGCGCAGGTGGGCCACCGACGACGTGCCGGGGATGAGCAGGATGTTGGGGGATCGCCGGAGCAGCCAGGCCAGGGCTACCGCCATCGGCGTCGCCTCCAACCGGGTGGCCACGGCGGTCAGCGCCTCCGACTGCAGCGGGGTGAAGCCGCCGAGCGGGAAGAACGGCACGTAGGCGATGTTCTGGGCGGCGAGGTCGTCGATCAGTTCGTCGTCGTGGCGGTGGGCGAGGTTGTACAGGTTCTGGACGCACACGATCGGTGCGATCCCCTGCGCCTCGGCGACCTGTTGCGCGGTCGCGTTGCTCACGCCCAGGTGTCGGATCAGGCCCTGCCGCTGGAGTTCGGCGAGGGTCTCGAAGGGCTCGGCGAGCGAGCCGGGCCGGGGGCCCTGGGCGTCACCCAGCCGGAGATTGACCACGTCGAGCGCGTCCAGGCCGAGGTCCTCCAGGTTCTCGTGGACGGCCCGGCGCAGCTCCCCGGGCCGCCGGGCGGGAGGCCAGCCGCCCTGCGCGTCACGCACCGCGCCGACCTTGGTCACGATGTGCAGCGAGGCCGGACAGGGGTGCAGCGCTTCCCGGATGAGCCGGTTGGTGACGCGCGGTCCGTAGGCGCCTGCGGTGTCGATGTGGGTGATCCCTCGGTCCACGGCCTCCCGCAGGACGGCGAGCGCACCCTGACGGTCGGCGGGCGGTCCCATGACCCCGGGTCCGGCGAGCTGCATGGCGCCATAGCCGAAACGGGTGACGGTCAGGTCGCCCAGGGTCCAGGTGCCACCGGGCAGTGCGGCCGAAGGTGTGTGCATGACGGTGTCTCCCCTGCTGAGCCGAACGGGCGTCGTCGCTCCGACGGCATCGATGGTCACCCGCCCGGAAACGGCACCGCCAATACCGAACCGGTGCTCTGTCATACCCGGCGGGTATCACCGCCCGGTTAGGCTGGGCGCGTGGAGACCCTGGAGACCCGCGAGTTGAGGTACTTCCTGGCCGTCGCCGAGGAACTGCACTTCGGCCGTGCCGCCGTACGCCTGGGTATGGCCCAGCCGCCGCTCTCCCGAGCCATCCAGCAGTTGGAGCGGCGGCTCGGCGTCCGCCTGCTGGAACGCGACCGCCGTGGGGTCGCCCTGACCCGCGCCGGGGAGACGCTGCTGCACGAGGGCCGCGCGGCCCTGGAGGCGGTCACCGCCGCCGCGCGCCGCACCTCACGCGCCGGTGACACGGAGACCTCCGGCGGCCGCCGCACCCGGCTGGTGCTGGCCGTGAAGGCCGCCGACTCCCACGAACTGCTGCACAAACTCCTCGACGCATATGCGGCGGAGCCCGACGCGGTCGAGGTCGAGGTGCTGCCGAGCGGCACCTGCGAGCAGGGCGAGATGCTGCGCGACGGCCGCGCCGACGTGGCGCTCATGCACGCGCCGTTCAACTCCCTCGCCGGGTTCGACAGCGAGGAGCTGCTGACCGAGGGGCAGATCGCCGTCCTGCCCGCCGGGCATCCCCTCGCCGCACGCGCGACGCTGTCCCTGGCCGAGGTCACCGACGTCCCCGGCCTTCCGCTGGCCCGCTGGTCCCGCGACGGCGCCTACCCTCCCGGCCCGGGCCCCGAGATCCACGACCAGACCCAGCTCGCCCAACTGATCGCGCTCGGACGCACGGTGGCGGTCTTCCCCGACTCTGCCCGCGCCTGGCTGTGGGCCGAGCACACCGCCGTCCCCCTGACCGACGCCCCGCCCGTGGTCACCCACATAGCCTGGCCCGCCCACAGCCGCTCCCTCCCCCTCGCGAGCCTGATCCGCACGGCAACCCGGCTGTGAGACCTGCCCGTCGGGGTTACTCCTGTCGTGCCGAGCCCCTCTTGTCCTCGACGTGGACGACGCGCAGCTCGGTCCCGTCCCGGTGCCGCTTGGAACGCCCGAGGAGCCCGACGGCGATCTGCGACTCGTCCTGGGGCTCATCAGGGCCGACGTAGGTGAGGACGTCGTTGTGATGCCCGGTGACGACCCAACCCTCGACGCCCTCGGGGTCGATCACCCCGAAGTCCCCCGCCGAGGACCCGGCATGCGCCGGACCGAACTGCTTCAGGAGGTCCGTGGCCTGTTCGGCCAGGTCTCCTTCCGGAGCGGGCAGCACGACACACGTGCCGTGCTCGAACAGCACCCATGACTTGTGCGGGTCGGCGAGAAGCCGCTGCCAGACGTCTATCACCATCTCTGTGTTCACGCCGGACATCATGGCGCGGAGCACTGACAACGGCCGCGCGCGGCCCCGGTGACCCGCCCGCGGCAACTACCGTGCCCCGTATGCTCCTCACCCCTCTGCGGCTCTCGCCGGATCGTGACATCCCGGCGGCCCTTCTCACCGAACTGACCTCCCTCTACGCGGCCCACCGTGAGTTCCACGCCCTCAGTGGTGACTTCCCGGACCCCGACGACATCCGGCCGGAGCAGGTGGCTGCCGAGTTGGCGGACGAGCTTGCGCAGCCGGGCGTGGAGGTGTTGCTCGGGCGGAGTGCGGGGCGGCTGGTCGGGGTGGTGATCACTCTCGCCCGGCACCCCGACCCGGCCGACCCGGACCCGTGGATCGGGCTGCTGATGGTGGACGCCGACCGGCAACGGCAGGGACACGGGCGGGAGTTGGCTCGGCTCGTGGAGGACCGCTTCCGCGCCGAGGGCCGCCAGGCCGTACGCCTCGCCGTCCTCGACGGCAACGACCGCGCCCTCGCGTTCTGGACCGCCCTCGGGTACGAGGTGATCGACCACCGGAGCGATCGGCTACGCGGTCGTCCCTGCTCGGTGCTGCGGAAGGTCCTGTCAGACGGGGGTCGCCGCTGACGTGCGGCGCCTGCGGACCGTGCGGACCAGCGCCCCGAGGGCGATCGCGTTCACCAGCGCGCCGAGTGCGAGGCCGAGGTAGAAGGGGGCGTCCGTGGGGATCCAGGCGAACGCGACCGTGAAGAGGAAGTTCGTCGGGGCGGTGAGCAGCATGGGGACGACGTAGAACATGGTGTCGGCCCTGAGGTAGACGTCCTCGAACAGCGCGTAGCACGCCAGGAACTCCACCAGGCACAGGTAGCCGCGGGAGAGCCGGTTGTTCCAGGCGAGGGCGAGCAGGGCACGGCCGCGGCCGGTGGGACTCACTGTGTGCTCCGATCAGTCGGGGTCGCACAGGCGAGGACGGCGGAATCAGGACCCGGGTTCCGCGGGCTTGCCGTCGCCGTACAGCCAGTCGTCCCAGATCGGGCCGAAGTCCTTGTCCGGCGCCGACTTCTCGACGTATGCCGTGAAGTCGGCGGTGTCCGCGGTGCCGTGCCGGTGGGCCGCCGCCCAGCCCCGCAGGAGGCCGGCGAAGGCGGTGTCACCGACGGTCTGCCGGATCCGGTGCAGAACCATGGCGCCGCGCACGTACACCGGGCTGTCGGAGATGTGCGCGGCGCTAGACGGCTCGGCGGGCGGGAAGGACCACACGTCGTCGTCCTCGCCGTGGGCGTACACCTCGTCGAAGGTCTGCTGCGCGCTGCCCCCGCCGTGCTCCTCCTCCCACAGCCACTCGCCGTAGGTCGCGAAGCCCTCGTTGAGCCACATGTCCCGCCAGGTCCGCGGGCTGACCGAGTCGCCGTACCACTGGTGGGCGAGTTCGTGGACGAGGGTCGCGGTGTCGGGGGCGCCGGGGAAGAAGGGACGGTTCTGCGTCTCCAGGGCGTACCCCGCGTCGCCCTCGCGGTCGACGATCGCGCCGGCGGAGGAGAAGGGGTACGGCCCGAAGGTCTTCTCCTCCCAGGCGAGCACCTCCGGGATCCGCGCCAGCACCGTCCGGCTCGCGGCCGCCTCCGCCGGGTCGACGGCCGTGTACAGGGGCAGCCCGGAGGGGGTCGTGGAGCGCTGGATGTCGTAGTCGCCGATCGCGAGGGTGGCGAGGTAGCTCGCCATGGGCTCGGCGGTGTGCCAGGTGGATGTCGTACGGCTGTCCACGGTCCGCTGCGCCGTCAACTCGCCGTTGGACACGGCCTCCAGGCCCTCGGGGACGGTGATCGTGAGGTCGTAGGACGCCTTGTCGGAGGGGTGGTGGTTGCCCGGGAACCAGGCCATCGAGCCGGTCGGTTCACCGAGGGCCACCGCGCCGTCGTCGGTGGGCAGCCAGCCCTCCTCGGAGCCGTCCGGGTCGGTGATCGTCTTCGGCGTGCCGGAGTAGCGGACGGTCACCCGGAAGACGCGGCCCTCGTCGAGGTCGTCGTGTGGGCGGACGGTCAGCTCGTGGCCCGCGCGGTTCCAGCGGGCCCCGGCGCCGTCGACGGTGACCTTCTCCACGTCCAGGCCGTCGAGGTCGAGGTCGAACGCGGTGAGGTCCTGGGTCGCGCGGGCGGTGAGGGTCGCGGTGCCGGAGAGCCGCCCGGTGTCCGGGGCGTAGGCGAGGTCGAGGGCGTAGTGGGTGACGTCGTAGCCGCCGTTGCCCATCTTCGGGAAGTACGGGTCGCGCAGGCCGGAGCCGCCGGGGGTGCCGTGCACCCCGCCGTCGCACCCGGTCAGGACGCCCGCGGTCAGGGTGCCCGCG
Source organism: Streptomyces sp. LS-MS-L19 (assembly GCF_058382285.1). Taxonomy (NCBI): domain Bacteria; kingdom Bacillati; phylum Actinomycetota; class Actinomycetes; order Kitasatosporales; family Streptomycetaceae; genus Streptomyces; species Streptomyces sp. LS-MS-L19. The sequence continues at coordinate 4,657,636 of NZ_JBYCLL010000001.1, forward strand.
AGGAGGAGGGCGAGGGGGGCGAGGCGGGCGGGCGGCGCGGATCGGGGCACGCGGTGATCCTATGAGAGCCCGCGTGACACCATCACGTACGTGCTCGACATCGGCTACGCCCTCTCCAACCGCTTCCCGGACCCCCCGCAGACCGACTACCGGCGCGCGGACGTGCACGCGCTGCGGCACGACCTGTTCTGCGGGGACGTCTATCTCGCGGACACCAAGGAGGACCGGGAGCTGTCCACAGCCTGGGGATGGGTGCCGGTGCTCGACTTCGCGTGGGCGCTGTGCGACATCGTGGAACGCCTCGACCGCGACCCGGCCGGCTCCCGCGCCTCCCGCCCCCAGCACGCGGAGCTCGACTTCACCGAGTCCACCGACCGGATGCTCTTCGAGCGCCGCTTCGGCTGGGTGGACGTCGAGGCGGACTGGATGCGCGCCGAGGAGCCCCCGCTCACCTTCTCCCACGCGGACCTGCGCCGCGAGGCCCGAGACTTCCTGCACGACCTGATCGCCGACCTGATCGACCTGCACGAGGACCTGGGCGAGAACCCGGCGATCTGGACGCTTCAGGCCCGGTTCCCGAGAGTGAAGTGACGATGACAAGCACCGACACCTTGGCCGACGTCCCCGTCGACGAGACGCTGCTGCGCTCCCTGCTGAAGGAGCAGCACCCGGATCTCGCGGACCTGGAGGTGGGCCCCGTCTTCCGCGGCTGGGACAACGAACTCTGGCGTCTCGGCGAGGAGTTGGCGGTACGGCTGCCCCGCACACCCCGGGCTCCGGAGCTCCTCGCCAAGGAGTACCGCTGGCTGCCCGTCCTCGCCCCGCGGCTCCCGCTCCCCGTGCCCACGCCGGTCCGGCTCGGCCGGCCGTCCTCGCTCTTCCCCGCCGCCTGGACCGTGGTCGAGTGGGTCCCCGGCGACCCGGCCGACCGCGTCCCGGTCACCCGCGCCGACCACGCGGCCGACGCCCTCGCGGGCTTCCTGCGCGCCCTGCACCGCCCGGCGCCCGCCGACGCACCGGCCAACCCGGACCGGGGGGTGCCGCTCGCGACCTTCGCGTCCCGGGTCGAGGAGACGCTCCGGACGACGGACTTCGGCGAGTTCGCCACGGACGACATCCGCGAGGTGTGGGAGGCGGGCCTCGCCGCGCCCGTCCGGCAGGAGCCCGCGCTGTGGCTGCACGGCGATCTGCATCCCGCGAACGTGGTGGTGGCGGACGGGACGCTCACGGGCGTCGTCGACTTCGGCGAGCTGTGCGCCGGCGACCCGGCGACCGACCTGTCGGCCGCCTGGATGCTCCTCCCGGACGGCGCGGCGGCCCGCTTCCTGGAGTCCTACGGCACCCACGACACCGCCCTGATCACCCGCGCCCGCGCCTGGGCGACCGCCCGCGCCTTCGGCCTCATCGCCATCGGCCAGGCAGGCGACCAGGGCCTCCCCGGCGGCAAACCGACCTGGGGCCCGGCGGGGTGGGCGACCCTGCGGCGAGTCCTGGCGGACACGGGCACCTGACGGGACGGCGAGCCACACCAAAGAGCCCCATGGCCAGCCGGCTCGCCCTCTCCGGCCGGCCCACCCCCGGTCCTCCTCCGCCCGTTACCCCTCCCTCCCTCGTCACCCCTCCCCTCGTCACCCCACCCCCGTCACCCGTCCCCCCGTCACCCCTCCACCCGAATCCCCACCTCCGCCGCCAGCGCCGGTGCCAGATCCAGTAGTTGGGACGGGCTGATCACCGCTCCCGCGAGGCGGTCCACGCCCCGGGCGATCTCCAGCGACGCGGCACCGCGCAGGTCGACGTCCTTCAGGGTCGCCGCCGTGAGGTCCGCGCCCTTGAGCGCGCAGTCCACGAACTCCACGCGCTCCAGCCGCGCGCCCCCGAAGTCCGGTTCCACCAGCACGCAGCCCTCGAAGACGACGTCCCGCAGGACGGCCGTACGCAGGTTCAAGTAGTCGATCTTGCCGCCGCGGATCACGACCCGCTCCAGAGCCGCGCCGTGCAGCTGGACTCCCCCCAGCCGGGCGTCGACCAGCTCGACGTCCCGCAGGGTCGACTCCGCGAGGTCGGTGCCCACACCCCGTATGCCGGTGAGGACCGAGTCCAGGAAGCGGGCGTGGTGCAGCCGCGTCTCGTCCAGCGCGCACGCCCGCAGCGCGCAGTCCATGAAGCGGGCACCCGCGCCGTCCTGGCCGGCGAAGTCCGCCTCGGCGAACTCCACCCCGTCGTAGTCCCCGTCCGGCTCCAGCTCCCCTCCCCCGAACGGCTCCAGCGGCGGCAGCCGCACCTCCGGCCGCCGCGCCCCCTTCACCCTGCCCGCACCCGTCCCTCGGCTCACCATGACCCCATCCTGCACCCCACCACTGACAACCCGCCTGACCTGCACAAACAGATCGCATGTCACATTCCGGTGCCCGCCGGCGGTCATACCGACGAGAGACGAGACCCGAGCGACGAGAAACGAGCGACCCGACCCCGAGCAGAGGGAGACCCAGCCATGCACCGCATCACCGTCATCGGCGGCGGCCTCGCCGGACTGACCGCGGCGATCACCGCAGCCGAGGCGGGCACCAAGGTCACCGTGTACGAGGCCCATCACACCCTCGGCGGCCGGGCCAGGACCGCCGAGGGGCCGTACCTCACCAACGACGGGCCGCACGCCCTCTACAACGGCGGCCCGCACTGGTCCTGGCTCCGGCAACGCGACCTCATCGGCCCGCTCGCCCCCCTCCCGCCCCTGGAGGCGGCCCGGCTGCGGCTGCGGCACAAGGGCGTACTGCGCCGCACCCCGCCCTTCGCCATGCTCAAGCTGCTGCGCCGCAGCGCCCAACAGGCCCCCGTCGACGAGGACTTCCTGTCCTGGGCGACCCGGCAGGCCGGCGAGGAGGGCGCCCGCGCCGCCGCCCACTACTCCGCCGTGGCCCTCTTCCACCACGACCCCGGCGCCCTGTCCGCCGCGTTCGTGCAGGAGCGGCTGCGGCGCGCCACCAAGCTGCCGCCCGAGGCGCACTACCCGCGCGGCGGCTGGGCCACGGTCGTCGACCGGATGGCCGCCCGCGCCTGGAACCTGGGCGTCCGGATGGAGACGCTGTCCCGCGTCGACACCCTGCCCACCGACACCCCCGTCGTCGTCGCCACCTCCCTCGACGCGGCCCGCCGGCTCCTCGGCGACGACTCGCTGACCTGGCCGAGCGGCCGTACGACCCTGATCGACCTCGCCCTGCGCACCCGACGCGGCGACGCCTTCGCCGTCTCCGACCTCGACTCCCCGGGCTGGATCGAACGGTTCACCGCCCAGGACCGGACCCTCGCCCCCGCGGGCGAACAGCTCCTCCAGGGCCAGATCCCCATCGCCCCGCACGAGTCCAAGGCCGACGGGGTCCGCCGCGCCGAGGAGCTCCTCGACCTCGCCTTCGAGGGCTGGCGCGAGCGCGTCACCTGGCGGCGCGAGTCCGTCGCGAACGGCCGTACCGGAGCCGTCGACCTGCCGGGCACCAGCTGGCGCGACCGGCCCGCCATCGACCGCGGCGACGGCGTCTACCTCGCGGGCGACCAGGTCGCGGCGCCCGGAGTGCTGTCGGAGGTGTCGTTCACCAGCGCGCTGACCGCCGTATCGCTGGCACTCGGCCGCAACGCCCTTGACCTCAAGCATGCTTGAGGTCGGAGGGTGGGCGCACACCTACAGGGCGCACACCAACACGGGAGGGCTCACCCATGCACGCCATCCGCCTGCACACCTTCGGCCCCGCCGAGAACCTCACCTACGAGACCACCGAGGACCCGGCACCGGGCCCCGGCCAGGTCCGTATCGCCGTACGAGCGGCAGGCGTCCACCTCCTGGACACCGCCCTGCGCGAGGGGCAGCAGGGACCGCTGCCCCGGCCGACCGAACTGCCCACCGTCCCCGGCCGCGAGGTCGCCGGAGTCGTCGAGTCCCTCGGCGAGGGCGTGGCCGCCCTGTGGCTCGGCAAGCGCGTGGTCGCCCACCTCGGCTTCGCCCCCGGAGGCTACGCCGAACTCGCCGTCACCGACGTCGACCGCGTCCACGAGATCCCCGAAAGCCTCGACTTCGCGCAGGCCGTCGCCATGATCGGCACCGGCCGTACGGCGATGGGGATCCTCCAGTTCGCCGAACTCGGCCCGAACTCCTTGGTCGTGGTCCCGGCGGCCGCCGGAGGCATCGGCACGCTGCTCGTGCAGTACGCGAAGAACGCGGGCGCCACGGTCGTCGGCCTGGCGGGCGGACCGCGGAAGGTCGCGCTCGTCGCGGAGAACGGCGCCGACCTCGCCGTCGACTACACGGACCCCGCGTGGGCCGACAAGGTCCGCGCCTTCCTCGGCGGCCGGCCCGCCACCGTCGTCTTCGACGGGGTGGGCGGGGACATCGCCCGCGAGTCCGTCCGCCTCCTCGGCGAACACGGGCAGCACATCGTCTTCGGCTGGTCCGGCGAGGGAATCCACGACGGCGGCCCCTACCTCGTCGAAGGCGTCTCCGAGCAGGTCCTCGGGCCCGTGATGGCCCAGAAGGCGGGCGGTCCGAACCCCATCCGCACCCTCGAACTGCGCGCCCTCGCCGAAGCCGCCGCGGGCCGTCTCACCCCCGCCGTACAACGCTTCCCGCTCGCCGAGGCGGCCGCCGCGCACCGGGCGCTGGAGACCCGCGGCACAACCGGAAAGGTGGTCCTCGAGCCATGACACGCCCAGATGCGTCCCGTACCGATCCATGGTCTTCTGACCAGGTGAGTGTCACCCGGACAGGTGAAGATCCACGCCGTTGGTGGGGCCTGGTGGTCATCGCCCTCGCGCAGCTGATGGTCGTCCTCGACGCGACCATCGTGAACATCGCCCTCCCCTCCGCACAGCAGGACCTCGGCATGTCCGACGGCAACCGGCAGTGGGTGATCACCGCCTACACCCTCGCCTTCGGCGGCCTGCTCCTGCTCGGCGGCCGCATCGCCGACCTGGTCGGCCGCAAACGCACCTTCGTGATCGGCCTGGTCGGCTTCGCCGCCGCCTCCGCACTCGGCGGCGCCGCCACCGGCCCGGGCATGCTCTTCGCCGCCCGCGCCCTCCAGGGCGTCTTCGCGGCCGTCCTCGCCCCCTCCGCGCTGTCCCTGCTGACCACGACCTTCACCGACCCCAAGGAACGCGGCAAGGCCTTCGGGATCTACGGCGCCCTCGCGGGCTCGGGTTCCGCCATCGGGTTCATCGTCGGCGGCCTGCTCACCGAGTACCTGAACTGGCGCTGGTGCCTGTACGTCAACGTGCCCATCGCGGTGATCGCCGTCTTCGGCGCCCTCGTCCTCCTCCACGACCGGCCCGGCCACACGGGCGCCCGCCTCGACGTGCCCGGCGTGCTGCTGGGCTGCGGCGGCCTGGTCGCGATCGTCTACGGCTTCAGCGAGGCCCAGCCGCGGGGCTGGAGCGACCCGCTGGTGGTGGCGCTGATCGCGGGAGGTGTCGTCCTGCTCGCGGCCTTCGTGTGGTGGCAGTCCCGGGCGCCGTACCCCCTGCTCCCGCTGCACATCGTCAAGGACCGCAACCGCGCGGGCTGCTTCCTGACCATGGGGCTCGCCGTCATCGGGATGTTCGGCCTGTTCCTGTTCATGACCTACTACCTGCAGGTCGTGCTGGCCTACTCCCCCGTGCGCACCGGGCTGGCCTTCCTGCCGATGACCGCCGCGATCATCATCGGCTCGACCCAGATCTCGGCCCGGCTGATGAACCATGTCGCCCCGCGCATGCTCATGGTCCCCGGCATGATCCTCGCCGCGAGCGGCATGCTGGTGCTCACGCAGATGACGGTGGACAGTTCCTACACCACCGAGATCCTGCCCGCCCTGCTCCTCATGGGCCTCGGCATGGGCCTCACCTTCATGCCGGTGTTCTCCACCGCCACCGCGGGCGTCGCCCCGCAGGACTCCGGGGTCACCTCGGCGACCGTCAACACCTCGCAGCAGGTGGGCGGTTCCATCGGTACGGCCCTGCTCAACACCATCGCCACCACCAGCAGCACGGCGTACATCACCGCGCACCTCACCAACCCCGCGCAGAAGGCCCTCGTCGTCAAGGAGGGCGTGGTGCACGGCTACACGGTGGCCATCTGGTGGGCCGCGGGCATCATGCTCCTGGCCGGCCTCATCGCAGGCCTGATGGTCACGGCGAAGCCGCCGAAGCAGGGAGCTCCGGCACAGGCGCCGGTACCGGAATCGGTGGCGTGAAAGGGGAGAGGGGCGAACCACGCCGGGTCAGGTCGCGGAGCGGCCGCGGCCCGGCGGGGGCTGGTCGCACCGGCCCGCACACGCACGACGACGAACCGCCCCCCAGCCGTCCACTCAGTGCCGACCGGCAACCCGGTCGGCCCACCGCGCCAGCCTCGACGACTCCGCGCTGTGGCTCATCGTCTCCCGGCGGTCCGCCGCCCGGTACGTCGCGTACATGCCCTGCACACCCAGCCAACGCAGCGGCTCCGGCTCCCACTTGCGCACCTTGTGCCCCACCCACGGCAGCTCCGTCAGCTCGGTCCGCCCGCCCTGCCCCGAGTCCCGCTGCACCAGATCGCGCAGCGTCCGAGCGGCCAGGTTGGCCGTCGCGACACCCGAGCCGACGTAACCCCCCGCCCAGCCGATCCCCGTCGAACGGTCCAGCGTCACCGACGCACACCAGTCCCGCGGCACCCCCAGCACCCCCGACCAGGCGTGCTCGATCCGCGTCCCGGCCAGCATCGGGAAGAAGCTCACCAGGATCTCCCTGAGCGCCTCCACCGTCGCCCCCTGCGTCCGCCCGTCGTTGTCCGTCCGCGACCCGAACCGGTACGGCACCCCCCGCCCGCCCAACGCGATCCGCCCGTCGGCGGTGCGCTGCGCGTACATGTACGCGTGCGCCATGTCCCCCAGCGTCTGCCGCCCCTCCCAGCCGATCGCCGCCCACTGCTCGGGGGTGAGCGGCTCGGTCGCGATCATCGACGAGTTCATCGGCAGCCAGGTCCGCCGCTGCCCCTTCAGCGCGGCCGTGAAGCCCTCCGTGCAGCGCAGCACATACGGCGCGCGAACCGTGCCGTACGGCGTCACCGCGTGCTTGGGCCTGATCTCCGTCACCGGAGTCTGCTCGTGAATCGTCACGCCCAGCCCCTCGACGGCCGCCGCCAGCCCCTTCACCAGCCGCACCGGATGCACCCGCGCCCCGTGCGGAGTCCAGGACGCACCCACCGCGTCCGCGACCCGCACCCGCTCCGCCGTCTCCCGGGCCCCGTACAGCTCACGGTCCTTCTCGCCGTACGACAACTCATGCTCGTGGAAGGCCCTCAGCCGCGCCAACTGCGCGGGCGTACGCGCGACTTCGAGCACGCCCCCCTTGTGCAGCCCGGCGTCGAAGCCCTCCTCACCGACCACCCGGACGACCTCGTCGACGGTGTCGTTCATGGCCCGCTGAAGACGTACGGCGGCCTCGTGCCCGTGCAGCTTCGCGTACCGGTCACGACCCGCGACACCGTTGTACAGCCAGCCGCCGTTGCGCCCCGAGGCGCCGTAGCCGCAGAACTTCTGCTCCAGGACCGTGATCCGCAGAAACGGCACGGCCTTCTTCAGGTAGTACGCCGTCCACAGCCCCGTGTACCCGCCGCCGACGATCACCACGTCCGCCGACGCGTCACCCGCGAGCGGCTCCCGCGCCTCGGGAAAGCCGTCGTCCGCGTACCAGAAGGAGACACCGCCGTTCACGACACTGCTGCTCATGGCCAGGGACGTTAACCCGCGGACACGCCCGCTGTCTCCTTCGGATTCCGCACTCTCACCAGCGGATAACACCCGAATCCGATCAGCACGGAAGTGAAGTGCCCCAGGTCCGTGAAGGTCCGCCCGGTCACCAGCGGCACCGCGTACACGACCAGCACCACGAACCCGTACACGAACCGCCACGGCCGCGGAATCCGGTACACCAGCACCGCCACCACCCCCGCCAGCGCGTAACTCACCCCCACGTCCAGCGTGTTGACCGCCGACTCCGGCGCCATCCCGTGCCGGATCCCCCACAGCAGCGCCCCCTCACTGATCAACGTGGCCAGCACATGCGCCGCCGCACACACCACCAGCCAGCGCAACGTCCCCAGCCACCGCTCCGCCTGCGCGTGAAAGACCGAATAGAGGACGACGTACGGCAACCAGTGCCCGCCGTCGATCCACATCGCACTGGCGACCAGCACCCGCACCGGATTGCTCGACAGCTCATGGATGTTGGTCGAACGCTGCCGCAGGAACTCCTCCTCGAACGCCGGCGACATGTGGTGCAACGCCACCGTCGTCACGAACAGGATCCCCAGCCACACATAGGTGCCGGGAGCCCTGCGGACATAGGACCGCACCCCGTGGACACCCCGATCAATCCGCATGAGCCGATTCACCCACGCCGGTAGGGTCCCGCACGTGATCGACATCCCGGAGGAACTGGCAGCATCACAGGAGCTTTACAACGGCGACCGGGGACGGCAGTTCATCACCGCACTGCCCACGCTGGTGGAGGACTTCCTGGAGCGCTGGGACCTCAGACCGGACGGCCCGCCCATGCACGGCGTCGCCGCACTGGTCCTGCCGGTCCTCAAGGACGACACCCCCGCCGCCCTCAAACTCCAACTCCTCGACGACGAGAGCGCCGGCGAACCCCTCGCCCTGCGCACCTGGGACGGCGACGGCGCGGTCCGCCTCCTCGACCACGACCCCGTCACCCACACCATGCTCCTGGAGCGCCTCGACTCCACCCGCATGCTCTCCACCCTCCCCGGCACCCGGGACGCGGTCCTCGTCATCGCGGAACTGCTCGCCCACCTGACCGCCGGCCCCGCCCCCGCCGGCCTGCGCCACCTCGGCGACATCGCCCAGACCATGCTGGACAGAACCCCGGCGGCACTGCAGCGCATCCCCGACCCCGACACCCGCCGCACCGTCGCCGACTGCGCCGCCGCCCTGCGCGAAGTCGCCGACGAACCCGGCGACCGACTCCTCCACTGGGACCTCCACGACGAGAACGTCCTCGCCTCCGACCGCGCCCCCTGGCTCGCCATCGACCCCAAACCCCTCGCCGGCGACCCCGGCTTCGAACTCTGGCCCGCCCTCGACAACCGCTACGACCCCGACGACACCCTCTGGCGCTTCGACGCCATGACCGACGTCCTCGGCCTGGACCGCGCACGCGCCCGCGCCTGGACCCTGGGACGCCTCCTCCAGAACGCCCTCTGGGACATCGAGGACGGCCGCCCCCTGGAACCCCGCCAACTCGACATCGCCCACCGCCTGCGCACCCCGGGAGCCTGACGTGATCCGCCCCGCCACCCCCGCCGACATCCCGGCCATCCACACCCTGATCCGCGAACTCGCCGACTACGAGAAGTCCTTGACCGAGGTCCGCACGACCGAGGAACAACTCCACACCGCCCTCTTCGGCGACCACCCCGCAGCCCACGCCCACGTCGCGACCGACTCCACCGACACCGTGATCGGCTACGCCGTCTGGTTCCTCAACTTCTCCACCTGGCGCGGCGTCCACGGCATCTACCTGGAAGACCTCTACGTCCGCCCCCAGTCCCGCGGCGCCGGCCACGGCAAGGCCCTCCTCACCGAACTCGCCCGCATCTGCGTCGAACACGGCTACCAACGCCTCGAATGGTCCGTCCTCAACTGGAACACCCCCGCGATCACCTTCTACGAGTCCCTGGGCGCCCGCCCCCAGACCGACTGGACGGTGTACCGCCTGACCGACGAGTCCTTGATGAAGGCAGCAGGCACACCCCGCGACTGACCAGGACATCACCTACAGGCACCGAGACAGCAGGGCAACGCCCCACCTGACCCCGCCGAGACAAGGCAGCGCACCCCGCAGATGCGGCACGAAACCGCCGCGACGTGACTCCGGGGTGGGCGACGAAGCGAACCACGCCGGGCCTGCCGCCCCGCCCCTCCCCGCCCCCGAGGCTGCCCCTCACCGGCCCAGCCCCACCGAAGGAACACCGCACGCACACGCCTGAGCCGCCCGCGCCCTCGCCCTCGCCCGCCCCTCGCCGCAGGAGCGCCTGATGCCCACACCCACCCCCCGCCCTTCGGCCCCCGGCCCCTTCCTCCCCGGACTGGAACTCGCCCGCCGCTTCTACACCGAAGCGGTGAGGCCGCTGCTGGCCGACGCGGCCCCCGGCATCCCGCACTCCGCCGCCCGCATCGGCCCCGGCTCCGAAGTCCTCGGCTACGACACCCCCCGCTCCGCCGACCACGAATGGGGCCCACGCCTCCAGCTCTTCCTCCACCCCGAGGACGCCCCCCAGCACGCCGCCCGCATCAGCGAAGTCCTCGCCGAACGCCTCCCGAAAACCTTCCACGGCTGGCCCACGAACTTCGCCCCGACCGGCGAGCCCCGCGACATCCGCGTCATGCGCGCGACGGACGGCCCCGTCCACCACCGCGTCGAGATCACCGACATCCCCACCTGGTTCCAGGCCACCCTCGGCTTCGACCCCACACCCGGAATCACCCCCACGGACTGGCTCACCACCCCCACCCAGAACCTCGCCGAAGTCACCGCAGGAGCCGTCTTCCACGACGGCCTCAAAACCCTCGTCCCCCTCCGCAAGACCCTCACCTGGTACCCCCACGACACCTGGCTCCGAGTCCTCGCCACCCACTGGCAGGCCATCGCCGACGAGGAGGCCTTCGTCGGCCGCTGCGGCGAGGTCGGCGACGAACTCGGCTCAGCGGTGGTCACGGCAAGCCTCACCCGCACCCTGATGCGCCTCTGCCTCCTGATGAACCGCCGCTACCCGCCGTACGCGAAATGGCTGGGCACGGCCTTCACCCGCACCCCCGAGGGAGCCCACCTGACCCCAGTCCTCGCGGCAGCCCTGACCGCCCCTGACTGGCACACCCGCGAGACCCACCTGACCACGGCCTACGAAACCCTCGCGACCCTCCACAACCGGCTGGCCCTGACGGACCCCCTGGACCCGACCACGAGGCCGTACCACTCCCGCCCGTTCCGAGTACTCCGGGCAGATCGCTTCGCGGAGGCCCTGCTGTCCCGGGCGAACGCCCCGGAAGACACACAAAAGCCCAGGCCAGAAGACTCCTGACCTGGGCTTTCAAGAGCCCCCTGTCGGATTCGAACCGACGACCCTTCCCTTACAAGGGGAATGCTCTGGCCAGCTGAGCTAAGGAGGCACATCGCGCACTACAACGCCGTACGCGAGGCTGCACCACTGTACACAGAGCCGCATTCCCCAAGCCACGAAGTTCCGCACTCACCCGACCTCAAGACCATGCGTAACCAACCGCGCACCCGTTCGTTGATCGAGCTGACGTGCTGTTCCGAAGATCGGATCGTCAGGGAGGGGTCATGGGGGAGACGGAGGCCGAGCGGGTCAAACGCGAGGTTCTCGGCATCGGCGAGCGCCGGAAGCACCACACGCGCAAGGCGACTCCGCTGAAGTCCCACGCCAAGGCGCCCGACACGCATCACCGCCTCTACCGGTTCCGCTTCTATCCGACCGAGGGGCAGGCCGATCAGTTGGAGCGGACGTTCGGGGCGTGTCGGTGGGTCTACAACGAGGGGCTGGCGCTGCGTTCGGGGGCCTGGGAGCGGTATCGGGTGAACGTGGGGTTCGCGGAGACGTGTCGGGCGTTGACCGGTTGGAAGCGGAGGGAGGAGACGGCGTGGTTGCGGGATGTGTCGTCGACGGTCCTCCAGCAGTCGTTGCGCCATCTGGACCAGGCGTATGGCCGCTTCATCAAGGGTGAGGCTCGTTATCCAAAGCGGAAGAAGAAGGGGCGTTCGCGGGATACGGCCACCTATGTGCGTACGGGCTTCAGGTGGGTGGAAGATCCGGAGCGGCCAGGGACTGGGCTGATCACCTTGGCCAAGCAGTCGGTGCCGTTGGCCATCCGGTGGTCTCGGGCGTTGCCTGCCGGCGAGGTTCCGGTGCGGTTGTCGGTGACCCGGGATCGGGCCGGCCGCTATTTCGTCTCGGTGTTGGTGGAGGAGCGCATAGCTCCGCTGCCGTTGGTGTTCCTACCGGGGACGCGGGAGCCCAAGGCGGTCGGGGTGGACGTCGGGCTGGCGTCGCTGGTCATCCTTGATGACGGGACGAAGTTCGATCATCCGCGGTTGCTGAAGCGGTACGCGGAGAAGCTGGCGCGGTTGCAGCGGGAGCTGCACAGGAAGGTGCGGGGGTCGAAGAACCGGGCGAAGGTCCGGGAGAAGATCGCGCGGCTCTACGCCCTGATCAGTGACGTACGCAGGGACATGCTGAACCAGCTCACCACCCGCCTCGTGCGCGAGAACCAAGTGCTCGTGGTGGAGGACCTGTCGGTCGGGACCTTGATGCGTGCGGGGCGCGGCAAGGGGCGCGGGCGGAAGGCGAAGCTGAATCAGGCGATCATCGATGCCTCGTGGGGCGAGTTGGTTCGACAGTTGCGCTACAAGTGCGAGTGGTACGGCCGGACGCTGGTGGTCGTGGATCGCTTCTTTCCCTCGACGCGGCGATGCTCCGCCTGCCATCTCACGGGGCCAAGACTGGATGTCTCGGTTCGCAAGTGGACGTGTGCCGGGTGCGGGGCCCTGCACGATCGTGATGTGAATGCCGCCGTCAACCTTCGGGACGAGGGTTTGCGTTTGCTGGCCGCGTAGCGCGCGGCTGGTGCAGTAAGGACCGACGGGCCGTCGGCCGGAACGCCTGTGGAGTCCGTGTAAGACCGGTCAGGCGCAGCTCACCGTAGTTGTGCGTGGCTGGCAGTGGGTGGTGAAGCAGGAAGCCGTTGGGCAAGGTCAAAAGTAAGTTGCTCTGCCCGCTCGAAAATTTCCGCGAAGTTCACAGTCCTCCAGGTACTGACATACCGGTGAACGCCAGGTACCGTCCTGACCCAGTCCACCTGTGTGGACTACACCACCACCTTCCTACAACGGATCGTCCGGCACGTTCCTGCCGGTAGAAGGGGGCCTCTGAGCCATGGCCACTGTTTCGTTCGACAAGGCGACCCGTATTTACCCGGGTTCCACGAAGCCCGCCGTCGACGGTCTCGACATCCACATCGAGGACGGCGAGTTCCTCGTCCTGGTCGGCCCGTCCGGCTGTGGCAAGTCCACCTCGCTCCGCATGCTGGCGGGGCTCGAGGACGTCAACGGCGGCGCCATCCGCATCGGTGACCGTGACGTCACGCACCTGCCGCCGAAGGACCGGGACATCGCCATGGTGTTCCAGAACTACGCCCTGTACCCCCACATGACGGTCGCCGACAACATGGGCTTCGCGCTCAAGATCGCCGGCATCAACAAGGCGGAGATCCGGCAGAAGGTCGAGGAGGCCGCGAAGATCCTCGACCTCACCGAGTACCTGGACCGCAAGCCGAAGGCCCTCTCCGGTGGTCAGCGCCAGCGTGTCGCCATGGGTCGTGCCATCGTGCGTGAGCCCCAGGTGTTCCTCATGGACGAGCCGCTGTCCAACCTCGACGCCAAGCTGCGTGTGTCGACGCGTACGCAGATCGCCTCGCTCCAGCGCCGTCTCGGCATCACCACCGTCTACGTCACCCACGACCAGGTCGAGGCCATGACGATGGGCGACCGGGTGGCCGTGCTCAAGGACGGTCTGCTCCAGCAGGTCGACTCCCCGCGCAACATGTACGACCGCCCGGCGAACCTCTTCGTCGCCGGCTTCATCGGCTCCCCGGCGATGAACCTCGTCGAGGTCCCGATCACCGACGGCGGTGTGAAGTTCGGCAACAGCGTGGTGCCCGTCAACCGCGAGGCCCTCAAGGCCGCCTCAGACAAGGGTGACACCACCGTCACCGTCGGTGTCCGCCCGGAGCACTTCGACGTCGTCGAGCACAACGGCGCCGCCGCGTCGGCCCTGTCCAAGGACACCGAGGACGCCCCGGCCGGTCTCGCGGTCTCCGTGAACGTCGTCGAGGAGCTCGGTGCCGACGGTTACGTCTACGGCTCCGCCAAGGTCGGCGACGACCTGAAGGACCTGGTCGTCCGTGTCAGCGGCCGCGCGGTCCCGGAGAAGGGCGCCACGCTGCACGTCGTGCCGCGTCCGGGCGAGACCCACGTGTTCTCGACCTCCACGGGCGAGCGCCTCACCGACTGAGGACGAACCGCAGCATTTCACCCAGGTTGACGAAGAGGGCCCCGCGGAGCGCCTGCGGGGCCCTTTTCGTGCCCGGAACGGGCCTGGACGCTGTCGACGAATACCCCGGCAGACCGGTCATTTCGAGCAGTGTGCGTCAACGCCTTACCCAAAAAGCGGCACCATCTCATCCCCCGAACCGGTGACTAAATGTCGCCAAATCATTACCGCACGCTACCCTCACACGCGTGAAGCACTCCACTAACCAACAGACGCGACGCGGCCGGGGCCCCGCCCGCCGTATCGGCCGCTCCCTCGCCCTTGTCCTGCCGGTCGTCCTGGTGCTCTCCGGGACCCTCGCGGTCACCCGAGTCAACTGGTCGGGGGATCCCTCGAGCTCCTCGGTGCTCACCGCGTCGGACGCGACGGTCTCGGACGGCAAGCCGCGCAGCGTCCACCTGGCCCCGCAGGACGTCCTGCGCGAGCAGCTCCTGACCGAGCTCCAGGAGAAGAACCCGGGCACCGCCCTCACGCACCTCCAGGAGGCCGTGAACGACCGTCCGTCGCTCGCGAAGCACTGCGTCTCCATCGCGCGGGCCCTGGGCCGCGCCGCGGTCCGTGTGTACGGCCCCACGCGCGCGCAGTCGTACGCCCGCCCGGTCTGTGACACGTCCTTCGCGACGGGTGTGGCGGCGGCCCACAGCTGACCCCCACCGGCACACAGCTGGCCTCCGCCAGCACGCAGCTGACCCCCGTCGGCCCAGAGCTGACCGCCGGCGCCCGGCCGACCCCTGCGAGGGGGGATACCGCACGAGGTCGGGAATGGGGCACGTCGTACAGTTTCGGTCATGACCGATCCGAACGCCGCGTCCCGCCCGACCCAGGCCGTGATCCTGGCCGGCGGCCAGGGGTCCCGGCTGCGCCCCTATACCGACGACCGGCCCAAGCCGATGGTCGAGATCCCCGGCACGGGGACTCCGATCATCGGCCATCAGCTTGTCTGGCTCGCCGAGGAAGGCGTGACGGACGTGGTGGTCAGTTGTGGGCATCTCGCCGAGGTGCTCCAGGACTGGCTGAAGACGGCCGACCTGCCCCTGCGGGTCACGACCGTCATCGAGACGGAGCCGCTCGGCCGCGGTGGCGGTCTGAAGTACGCGGCCGCGCATCTGCCGCACCCCGACCAGGCGTGGTACGCGACGAACGGTGACATCTGGACCCGGTTCTCGCTGCGGGACATGGCGGACTTCCACACGGAGCGGGACGCGGTGGCGACGCTGGCGCTCGCGCGTCCGCGGATTCCGTGGGGGGCGGTGCAGACGGACGGGTTCGGGCACATCACGGACTTCATAGAGGCACCGCCGTCCACCTTCGAGATCAACGCGGGTGTGTACGTGTTCTCGCCCGCGTTCGCCGAGCTGCTGCCGGAGCGGGGGGATCATGAGCGGAGCACGTTCCCGACGCTCGCCCGTGAGCTGCGGCTTGCCGGGTTCCCGATTCCTCAGGGGGCGTACTGGCGGGCCATCGACACCGCGAAGGATCTGACCGAGGCCGCGAAGGAATTGGCGGCACTGGGACGCTGACGGTCGTCTTCCGCGTGCGGGTCCGTCGTGGCTGGTCGCGCCCGCGCGGCGGAGCCGCACATCGATACAGCCCCGCGCCCCTGAAAGCGCCACAGCTCGCCGACGCCAAGAAGGTCCCGCACATCCTCTGTGCGGGACCTTCTCTCTGCGCGGGCCGTGTCTCTCAGCCGGTGGGGTCGCCCAGTACCTCTCCCACCGGCCCGCCTACCCCAACAGGCCGCCCACCAGGCCCGGTTCGCCGGAGGACGAGCCCCCGCTGCCGGAGCCGCCTGTCGAGCCGCCGGAGGTGCTGGTGCCGCCGGTGGGGCCTGAGGTGGTGCTGGGGGCCTGCTGGACCGGGGAGGACTGCTGGGGGGTGGTCCGGCCCGTGGTGCCCTGGGTCTGGCTGGGTGAGCCGCCGGTGCTGGTGCCGGTGTCGCGGGTGGCGCCGGGGGCGGCCGAGGTGCCGGTGGACGGGTCGCTGGTGGCGCCGTGGCTGGGCCGGGTGGACGCCGACGGGCTCTTCTTGTGGGCCTTGGCGGGGTCCTGCGGCAGCGGGGAGCCGGGCAGTTCGTTGCGGGGGGCCTCGCCGGGGCCGGGGACGATGACGCGGTCGGCGTCGCGGACGGCGCCGCCGAGCACCGAGCCGATGAGCAGGGTCAGGCCGGTGACGATCGCGGTGAGCAGGGCGCCGCGGCGCAGGACGTAGCGGCGCAGCTCCCAGATGTCGGAGCGGGGGCCGAGGCGTCGCCAGGCGCTGCCGGCGAGGCGGCCGTCGATGGAGTAGACGGGGGCGCCGGCGATGATCAGCGGGGACCAGGCGGCGAGGTAGATGATGTCGGGGGTGTCGTAGGCGGGGACGCTCTTCCAGCTGACGGTGACGAGGAGCGCGGCGGAGAGGCCGGCGCCGACGACCGCGGCGACTCGCTGCCAGCAGCCCAGGATCGTGAGGACGCCCACGATGACCTGGAGGAAGGCGATGACGAGGCCGGAGCCGACGGGGTGCTGGAGGGCGAACTGGCGCAGTGGTTCGGCGACTTCCCACGGGTGCAGGGTGTTGAGCCACTTGACCATGGAGCCGCGTTTGCCGCCGTCGAAGTAGACGGGGTCGCAGAGCTTGCCCATGCCGGCGTAGATGGAGATGAAGCCGAGGAAGATCCGGAGCGGGAGGAGGACGACGCCGAGGTTCATGCGGCGGCCCGGGTAGTAGGCGTGCCGCGCGGATTCGTCGCCCTGCCGGCGCAGGGCGCGCCGCTCGCCGGTGTCCTCGAAGTCCTGGTCCGCGTAGGCGGGTTCGTCGTCGGCGCTGCCGACGGTCGGCATGTCCGGCAGGAGTCGGGTGCCGTCGGCGTCGTAGCTGCGCTGGGCGCCGACGACCGGGGTCTCCATGGTCTGGGCCAACTCGTCGTCGTAGTCGGCCCGGTAGCCGTGGTCGACGTCGATGCGGGGGATGACCTGGGTGGCTCCGGCGTCGGCGGCCGGGGGCTCGGCGTGGCCGACGCTGCCGCCCCGCACGGCCTGCAACAGGCGGTGGGCGCCGGTGTCGTCGGGGGCGGACCTGCCGCTCCACACGACGGGTCGGCGGCGCGGCGCGCCGACGGCGGGCATCCGGGCGGTGTCCTCGGCGGCGATCAAGTGCCGTGCGATCCGCGGGGATTGGGCGCGTCTCGTCGAGGCGCCCAACTGCACGCGGAAGCTCGCATGATTGACGATGATCTGCGCCGGATCGCTCGGCACCTTCACCATGCTCAGCGCGGGAGCGTCGTCGAATCCCGACGGGCCGTCCCCCGTGGGTGTGCGGGGTGTTCTGGTGTCCACACTCATCTAACCGAGTGACGTGAGGTTAGGACACTGCTTTGACCGGGCGGATCTGTCCGGACCCCGTCAAGGTTGCCCCGGACGCCAGGAATGCCGCGTGTGGGTGACGGGGCCGAACGCCCGTTCACCCACTTCGGCGTCTGCCGTCAGGCGCGTCGACGAGCCGCCTCGTAGAGCACGATCCCCGCCGCCACACCGGCGTTGAGCGACTCGGCGCCGCCCGGCATCGGGATCCGGACCCGGAAGTCGCAGGTTTCGCCGACCAGTCGGGACAGGCCCTTGCCCTCGCTGCCCACGACGATGACGACGGGGCCGTCCAGGGCGGCCAGTTCGCCGACCTCGTGCTCGCCGTCGGCGGCGAGGCCGACGACCGCGATGCCGGCCTTCTTGTAGGCCTCCAGGGCGCGGGTCAGGTTGGTCGCGCGGGCGACCGGGGTGCGGGCGGCGGTGCCGGCGGACGTCTTCCAGGCACCGGCGGTCATACCGGCCGCGCGCCGCTCCGGTACGACGACGCCGTGGCCGCCGAACGCGGACACCGAGCGGACGACGGCACCGAGGTTGCGCGGGTCGGTCACCCCGTCGAGGGCGACGATCAGCGGGTCCTCGCCGTCGTCGTAGGCGGCCGCGGCGAGGTCCTCGGGGTGGGCGTACTCGTACGGCGGGACCTGGAGGACCAGGCCCTGGTGGTTGAGGCCGTTGGTCATGCGGTCGAGCTCGGGGCGGGGGGCCTCCATGAGGTGGATGCCGCCCCGGTCGGCGACGAGCTGGAGCGCCTCGCGGACCCGCTCGTCGTTGTCGATGAACTGCTGGACGTAGAGCGTCACCGCGGGCACGCCCTCGCGCAGCGCCTCGACGACGGGGTTGCGGCCGACGACCATCTCCGAGGTGCCCTTGCCGCCGCGGCCGCGGGGCGTGGGACGCCGTACGGCCTGCTTGGCCTTGGCGTTGGCGATTCGGTTCTTCTTGTGGCCCTTGCGCATCTCGGCGGGCGGGGTCGGACCCTTGCCCTCCAGGCCCTTGCGCCGCTGGCCGCCACTGCCGACCTGCGCGCCCTTCTTGCCGGACATGCGGCGGTTGTTGGCTGCCATGACCTACCCGTCTGTCGTGAAAAGTCGTACGTACGTCTATGAAGTGTGCCGCCCGGAGGCCCGGACGGCACAATCGATCAAGGAAAACAAGGAAAAGCGGACCGGGGCCTACCGGGGACCGAGCGTCCAGCGCGGCCCCTGCGGGCTGTCCTCGATGGTCAGTCCCGACTGGCCGAGCTGGTCGCGGATGGCGTCCGCGGTGGCCCAGTCCTTACGGGCGCGGGCGGCCTCGCGCTGGTCGAGGACCAGGCGTACGAGGCTGTCGACGACGCCGTGCAGGTCGTCACCGCGGTCGCTCTCGCCGGCCCAGTGCTCGTCGAGCGGGTCGAGGCCGAGGACGCCGAGCATGGCGCGCACCTCGGCGAGGCGGGCCACCGCGGCTTCCTTGTCGTCGGCGGCGAGGGCGCTGTTGCCCTGCCGGACAGTGGTGTGCACGACGGCGAGGGCCTGCGGCACGCTGAAGTCGTCGTCCATGGCCTCGGCGAAGGCGGGCGGCACCTCGGCGGAGGGTTCGACGGCGCCGGCCTTCTCCACGACCCGCTGCACGAACCCCTCGATCCGGGCGAACGCGGACTCGGCCTCGCGCAGGGCTTCCTCGCTGTACTCGATCATCGAGCGGTAGTGCGGGGTGCCGAGGTAGTACCGGAGCACGATGGGCCGCCACTGCTTGACCATCTCGCTCACCAGCACGCTGTTGCCGAGCGACTTGGACATCTTCTCGCCGCTCATGGTGACCCAGGCGTTGTGCACCCAGTACTGCGCGAAGTCGTCGCCGTAGGCCTTGGCCTGGGCGATCTCGTTCTCGTGGTGGGGGAAGATCAGGTCCAGGCCGCCGCCGTGGATGTCGAAGGCGGAGCCGAGGTACTTGTGCGCCATGGCCGAGCACTCCAGGTGCCAGCCGGGACGGCCGCGCCCCCACGGGGTCTCCCAGTCGGGCTCGCCGGGCTTGGTCGCCTTCCACATCGCGAAGTCGCGGGGGTCGCGCTTGCCGGAGACGCCCTCGTCGGGCTGGCGCAGGTCGTCGATGTCCTGGTTGGACAGCGACAGGTAGCCCGGGTAGGAGCGCACGTCGAAGTAGACGCTGCCGTCGGCCTCGTACGCGTGGCCGCGCTCGATGAGGCCGCGCATCATCTCGACCATCTCGGTGACATGGCCGGTGGCCCGCGGTTCGTACGTCGGCGGGAGGCAGCCGAGCGCGGAGTAGCCGTCGTTGAACGCGCGCTCGTTGTCGTAACCGATGGACCACCAGGGGCGGTTCTGGTCGGCCGCCTTGGCGATGATCTTGTCGTCGATGTCCGTGACGTTGCGAATGAAGGTGACGTCGTAGCCGCGGTACTCGAACCAGCGGCGCATGATGTCGAAGTTCAGGCCGGAGCGGATGTGGCCGATGTGCGGGGCGGCCTGCACGGTGGCGCCACAGAGGTAGATCGAGACACAGCCCGGCGTGAGCGGGGCGAAGTCACGGATCTGCCGGGCGCTGGTGTCGTACAGGCGAATGGTCACGGGTCCAGGGTAGTGGGCGTTGTGTGGTGCCTTCGACGGGTTGTGGATAACAGTCAGCTCGCGGTCCTGACCACCAGCGCGGTCGCCACCGCCATCAGGCCCTCGTCCCGGCCGGGAAACCCGAGTCCGTCCGTCGTCGCGCCCGACACCGACACCGGCGCCCCGGCCGCCTCGGACAGGATCTTCTGCGCCTCGTCCCGCCGCTTTCCGATCTTGGGTCGTGGTCCTACGACCTGTACGGCGATGTTGCCGATGCGGAAGCCGGCCTCGCGGACGATCCGGGCCGCCTCCGTCAACAGCGTGACGCCGGAGGCACCCGACCACTCGGGGCGCCCGGTGCCGAAGTGCTGCCCGAGGTCACCAAGACCGGCCGCGGAGAAGAGCGCGTTGCACGCGGCGTGCGCGACGACGTCCGCGTCGGAGTGCCCGGCGAGGCCGGTGCCCTCCCACTTCAGGCCGGCGCACCACAGCTCGCGGCCTTCCTCGAAGGCGTGGATGTCGGTGCCGATGCCCACCTGGGGCAGGGGCGCGTGCTGCTCAGAAGCCATCGTTGAGCCTCCTGCGGGCCAGGACCGCCTCGGCGAGGACCAGGTCCAGTGGGCGGGTCACCTTGAAGGCCTCCTCGTGACCGGGCACGACCACGACCGTGAGGCCCAGCTGCTCGACCATGCTCGCGTCGTCGGTGACGTCCTCGGTGACCGTCTCGTGGGCGCGGATCAGGGTGGCCCGGTCGAAGCCCTGCGGGGTCTGTACGGCACGCAGACGCGCGCGGACCGGGGTCGCCACCACCGGCTCCGGCTCGCCGGGGGCCGGTTCGACCTCCTTGACGGTGTCCGCGAGGGGCAGCGCCGGGACGACGGCGGGCGCGCCGTCGCGTACGGCCTCGATGACCGCGTCGACGGTGTCGACCGGGACGAGGGGGCGGGCCGCGTCGTGGACCAGGACGATGTCGAAGTCGGGGGGCAGGGCGGCCAGGCCGAGCCGCACCGATTCCTGGCGGGATTCTCCGCCCGGGACGACGACGAAGTCGGTGCGCTCGGGCAGCGCGTGGGCGTCGAGGAGCGACTTGACCTCGCCGGCGCCGTCGGGCGGGGCCACGACGACGACCAGGGAGACGGCGCGCGAGGCGGCCATCGCGCGGATCGCGTGGATCAGCATGGGGGTGCCGTTGAGCGCGCGGAGTGCTTTGGGGGCGCCCGGACCAAGGCGTACGCCCCTTCCGGCGGCCGGAATCACCACCGCGGTGCGGGCTTCCGCACGTGCCTGCGCGGGCGAAGGGCGCGAAACGTCAGACATCGGTTCCTGTCAGGTTTGTGTGCTCGGCCAACGTGGGTACGGAGACAGCGTGCCGGGCGCGACGCCTTGACCGGACCCTTCCGTGACACCGGTCGAGCCTGCTGCCCGGGCCCGGCACGCCAAGTATCGGGGGATCTTCACTCCGAGAAGAACACGCGCACGGCGCCCGGAGGCGTCGCCGGAGACACCGTGATCCGGTATCCGGAGACGAACATGCCGCAGCGCCCGGCGACAGCAATTGCGTCATCGGGCACCGCGGCATTTCAGTGCGGTACTTCCTCGAAGTACTGCGGTACTTCTTCGAAGTACTCAGTGGTGTGCTGAGCTGAGCGGGCCAGGGGCCTGCACAGGGACGCTCAGGACGCGAGAACCTCGTCGAGCAGCGCCTCGGCCTTGTCCTCGTTGGTGTTCTCCGCGAGGGCGAGCTCGCTCACCAGGATCTGCCGAGCCTTGGCGAGCATGCGCTTCTCACCTGCGGAGAGTCCACGCTCGCGCTCACGACGCCACAGGTCACGCACGACTTCCGCGACCTTGATGACATCGCCGGAGGCGAGCTTCTCCAGGTTTGCCTTGTAACGACGGGACCAGTTTGTGGGCTCCTCGGCGTACGGCGCGCGCAGCACCTCGAAGACCCGGTCCAGCCCGTCCTGACCGACCACATCACGCACGCCGACGAACTCCGCATTGTCCGCTGGCACACGTACCGTCAGGTCACCCTGGGCGACCTTCAGCACCAAGTAGGTCTTGTCCACGCCTTTGATCTGGCGAGTTTCGATGGCCTCGATCAGCGCGGCCCCGTGATGGGGATAGACCACGGTGTCGCCAACCTTGAACGTCATGTGACAGGTACCCCTTCCGTGGCTATCCAGGGTAACACGGAAACTGCGGGTTCTGAATGGCGTTTTCGCAGGTCAGGGCATATCTCGGGGCTTGACAACAGCAACAGGAACGTGCTGCGGAGGCCGAGCGGAAGAAGGTATTCGCAGGTGGGAGCGGCTCTCCGGGGGAGGTGAAACGCGTACGTTACACGCATCCGGAGCCCCCTCCGAGCGGGCTAACGTCCACAAATGTCCGGTTCCATGTGTGCGACTTCCGCTACTCCGTTCGGTTGCCGGAGTGACTTCCGCGTCGATTCCGGAATTGATCACACGCGGCGAGCGGATCACACGGTGATCAATTCCGGGGGCGGTCGCACTTTCCTTCACGGAAGTTTTGCCACTGGATGCCGAAGGCGCTTATGTGAATGCCGGACGAGCGCCGGAGTGCGGGGTAGAAGTGACTCACGGGTCACTTGTGAACCGAGTGACACGCCTCTTGGGGAGGGTCGGGTGCAGCCCGGCGGGAACGGCTCGGTAACCTAAGGCCGCTGACAGACACTTAGCGCGGCTTTACGGGCCGCCCCCGCTCAAGTCAAGGAGTTGCCGCCGCCGTGAGCAGCAGCCTTCGACGCGGCGCCCTCGCCGCCGCCTCCCTCGCGTTCTCGATCGCCTCGCTCTCCGCGTGCGCGGCCGGCAACAACGCCCAGACGCTGGAGGTCAAGCCGGACAACGCGGAGACCAGCGTCGGCGACATCAAGCTCCAGAACGTCGTGGTCATCACCCAGCCCACCACCGAGGCCTCCGGTGAGACCAAGGGTCCGGCGGTGATCTCCGCCACCGTCTTCAACAGCGGCGACACCGCCCAGACGCTGGACTCCGTGAGCATCGCGGACGGCGGCAGCGCCGAGATCACGGCCGCCAAGGGCAAGGGCAAGGTGACCGTCCCGGCCCACGGCTCGGTCGTCCTCGGCGGCCAGGGCAACGCGTCGGCCGCGGTGAACGACCTCGGTGAGGGCGTCAAGAACGGCAACGCGCAGAAGGTCACCTTCACCTTCAGCACCACCGGCGAGGTCAGCCTGAAGGCCTTCGTGGTCCCGGCCGACAGCTACTTCACCAAGTGGGGCCCGAGCGCGATGCCGTCGGCGCCGGAGGCCTCCCCGAAGCCGACCGGCTCCGCGACCCCGACCGGTTCGGCCACCCCGACCGGCTCCGCCACCCCGACCGACGCGGCCTCCGCGAGCGCCACGGCGAGCGGGGCGGCGACGAGCCACTGAGCAGCCGTACGAGATCGTCGTAGGACAAGGACGTACGAGACCGTCGTACGACAGGAAGGGCGGGGCCTCCGAGGAGGTCCCGCCCTTCCGCGTGCGTGGGGGTTGCCCGGCCTACGGCTCGAACTTGTAGCCGAGGCCGCGGACCGTCACCAGGTAGCGCGGTGCCCCAGGGTCCGGTTCGATCTTGGCGCGGAGGCGCTTGACGTGGACGTCGAGGGTCTTGGTGTCGCCCACGTAGTCGGCGCCCCAGACGCGGTCGATGAGCTGCATGCGGGTCAGGACGCGGCCCGCGTTGCGCAGGAGCATCTCCAGCAGGTCGAACTCCTTGAGGGGCAGGTCGACCTTGGAGCCGGAGACCGTGACCACGTGGCGGTCCACGTCCATGCGGACCGGACCGGCCTCCAGCGCGGCCGGGGTGACCTCCTCGGGCTCGCCGCGGCGGCGCAGGACGGCGCGGATGCGGGCGACCAGCTCGCGCGAGGAGAACGGCTTGGTGACGTAGTCATCGGCTCCTATTTCCAGGCCGACCACCTTGTCGATCTCGCTGTCCTTGGCGGTCACCATGATGACGGGGACGTTGGAGCGGCCGCGCAGCTGGCGGCAGACCTCGGTGCCGGGCAGGCCCGGCAGCATCAGGTCGAGGAGGACGAGATCGGCGCCGTTGCGGTCGAACTCGTCGAGTCCGTCGGGGCCCGTGGTCGCGATGGCGACCTCGAAGCCCTCCTTGCGGAGCATGTACGACAGGGCGTCGGAGAAGGACTCCTCGTCCTCGACGACGAGCACTCGGGTCACGGAAGGACCTCCGGGGCGGGAAGCGGGTCGTAAGAAGTCGACTCGGGGGTGGAAAGCCCGTCCTCGTCGTCGAGGTCGGGGTGCTGGAGCGCGCGGTCGCGGGCCGCGCCCGCCTCCGGCAGCCTGAGGGTGAACGTGGAGCCCTGTCCCTCCGAGCTCCACACCGTGACCTCCCCGCCGTGCGAGGCGGCCACGTGCTTGACGATCGCGAGACCGAGGCCGGTGCCGCCGGTCTGGCGGGAGCGGGCCGGGTCGACGCGGTAGAAGCGCTCGAAGATGCGCTCCTTGTCCTTGTCGGAGATGCCGATGCCCTGGTCGGTGACGGCGACCTCGATCATGTCGCCGCCCGGCACGGACACCCTGCGGGCGGCTATGCCGACGCGGGTGCGGGCGGGTGAGTAGTTGACGGCGTTCTCGACGAGGTTGCCGAGGGCGGCGGCGAGCTGGCCGCGGTTGCCCCAGACCCGCAGTTCGGCCGCGCCGGCCGCGGCCATGGTGATCTGCTTGGTGCCGGCCTGGTGGCGGCAGCGGTCGATGGCCTCGGCGACCAGTTCGTCCACGCGGACCGGCTCGGCGTCCTCCAGCGGGTCGTCGTTCTGCACCCGGGAGAGGTCGATGAGTTCCTGGACGAGGCTGGTCAGGCGGGTGGCCTCGATCTGCATGCGGCCGGCGAAACGTTCCACGGCCTCCGGGTCCTCGGAGGCGTCCATGACGGCCTCGGAGAGGAGGGAGAGCGCGCCGACCGGGGTCTTGAGCTCATGGCTGACGTTCGCGACGAAGTCCCGTCGGACCGCTTCGATCCGCCGGGCCTCGGTGAGGTCCTCCACGAGGAGCAGCACCAGCCGGGACCCGAGGGGCGCGACGCGCGCGGACACGGCGAGTGCCTCACCGCGTCCGGTCCCGCGCCGGGGCAGGTCCAGCTCGACCTGGCGTATCTCGCCGTCCCTGCGGGTGTCGCGGGCCATCTGGAGCATCGGCTCGACCGAGAGCTTGCCGCCGCGGACCAGCCCGAGGGCGTACGCGGCGGAGCTGGCCTTGACGACGGCGTCGGCCTCGTCGAGGACGACGGCCGAGGAGCGGAGCACGGAGAGGACGGTGTCCACGCCCGGCGGAAGCACCGGGTCGGTGTGCAGGGAGGTGCGGGTGGGGCGCTTCTGCTCCCGCTCGCTCCAGCGGAACGCCAGCATGGCGATGACACCGGTGAGCACCCCGGCGATCGCTGCCGCTGCGGCGACCGCCGCGTTCACGTCCATGCCTCCAGGTTAGGCATGGGATCCGTCCTGGCCACAGCCGTCCGAGTGGGAGCTCGAACACTCGTCGCCCAGAGTTCACCTTGGAGCCAGTGTTGGTTCATTTGGGAGGGCGGAAACGGACGCGTACAGGCCCGAACGTGGGAGCGTGGGGTACGCAGCACCGGTTTCGCGGCCGGTTTTGGCCCCTGGCACCCACAGGAACGACGTACGAGAGGGAACCGACAATGCGGGACGCGTACCACGAGGAACTTGATTCGATCGGCGACGGTCTGGTGGAGATGGCCCGCCTGGTCGGCTCGGCGATCGGACGCGCCACGACGGCCATCCTCGACTCCGACCTGAAGCTGGCCGAGAGCGTGATCGAGGCCGACCAGAAGGTGGACGACCTCCAGCACGACCTGGAGGCCCGGGCGATAGCACTGCTCGCCCGCCAGCAGCCGGTGGCGACCGACCTCCGTATCGTCGTCACCTCGCTGCGCATGTCGGCCGACCTGGAGCGCTCCGGCGACCTGGCCCAACACGTGGCGAAGCTGGCCCGGCTGCGCTTCCCCGAGAAGGCGATCCCCCACGACCTGCACGCGACCATCCTGGAGATGGGCCAGCTCGCGCAGCGCCTGATGGCGAAGGCGGCGGAGGTCATCATCACCAAGGACGTCGACCTGGCGCTCCAGCTGGAGCAGGACGACGACGAGATGGACCTCCTGCACCGCACGCTCTTCCAGCACCTGCTGGACGACAAGTGGAAGCACGGCATCGAGACGGCGGTGGACGTCACGCTCCTCGGCCGCTACTACGAGCGCTTCGCCGACCACGCGGTGTCGGTGGCCAAGCGTGTGGTGTACCTGGTGACGGGCGAGCACGCGGACGAGATCCAGCAGGAGATCCAGCCGGTGACGGGCGTGGAAGGAGCCTGAACCGGCGCCTTCGATGCTGTTCGGGGCGGGTACGAGCCTCTGTGCGCCGTTGATGCGCCCAGGGGGGCGGGCATGCAATGAGGACAGGGTCTGGACCGGCGGTGGGTCCGGCGGTCGGAAGGTCAGGCCCGCACCTCCAGGAGGGACCATGGCCGAATCCCCCAGCACCCCCCAGTCCGACCCCACCCAGGAACGCCCGACCGAGCAGCCCGCCCCGCTCAGGACCCTGACGGTCATCGGCGCGTGCGGCTGCGGGTCGGGGTGCGGGTGCGGGTGCCAGTCGGGCACTCCGTGCCAGTGCGGCTGAGCCGTGCAGCGGCGGTTCGTGTACGGCGGTGAGGGGCCCCGGGTGCTGCCGGGGCCCTTCGTCGTGTCCGGGGCGGGCCTGGGCGGACCCCGAGTCCGGTGCCGTGTCCTGCCTGTCGGAGGCACCCTCGCCGCAGGCGGTCCAGCCCCTCCACGAGCGGGTACGACGGTGAGGCCGGTCCGCGTATATCGGTGGAGGAGGCTGCTGGGCCGCTCGTAGGGTCCGCGCATGGACTGGCAGAAGTGGCACGACCGTTACGACGCGCCCGAGTCACCGCTGGCCCGGCGCCTGCGTGCGGTCCAGGACCGTGTCCGCGCGGCCCTGGACGCCGCTCCACCCGGCCCGCTCCGAGTGGTCAGCCTGTGTGCCGGTCAGGGCCGCGACCTGCTGGGCGTCCTGCCCACCCACCCCCGCCGCGAGGACGTCCGCGCCCGGCTGGTGGAACTGGACCCGGCGAACGTGACGGAAGCGAAGGGGACCGCAGCGGCCGTCGGCCTGCCCGGCGTGGAGGTGGTCGCCGGGGACGCCGCGCTGCTCGACCACTACGCCGACCTGGTCCCGGCCGATCTGGTCCTGCTGTGCGGGGTGTTCGGCAACATCACGGACGGGGACATCGAGCGCACGGTCGAGGCGTGCACACAGCTGTGCGCGCCGGGCGCCCGGGTCATCTGGACCCGCCATCGCAAGGCTCCCGACCAAGTCCCGCGGATCTGCGAGTGGTTCGAGACCCGGGGCTTCGTCCGCGAGTGGCTCACACCCCCGGACCACATCCAGTCGGTCACCGTCCACCGCTTCACCGCGACTCCGGCCCCGCTCCAACGGGACACCAGGGTCTTCGACTTCGTGGGCTACGACAGGCTGGGCGGCGCGGGCTGATCAGCACTCCGGGGTCGCCGGGCCCTGGCGGAAGAGGGTGCGGGCCGAGCGGGTCACGTCCCCGTGAGGCGGACGAGCCCGATGCGACCCGGTGAAACCGTGGAGCACGGTGCGACGTCTTGAGGCACAAGACCGGGACAACGTACGTGAGTTACGCCATCTCGGCCCTGTCTGGACGCACCAGACGTACCAGGGAGGATGGTAAGAAATGGCACGCCGAAACCGTTCCCTGTCCCGCGCCGCGGCTCTGAGCATGGCGGCCGCGGCAGTGGCCCTACTGACAAGCTGCACACCGAGCACCGGCACCGGCACCGGCAGCACGGGCAACAGCGCACCGCCCACGGCGCATACGTCAGCCAGTTCAGCGGGATCGAACGGCTCAGCCAGCGCGCCCCGACCGACAACAGCCGGCGCCCCTGCCAGGTCCGAAGCCTGCCGCTCGCTGCCGGTGTCCCCCACCGTGAAGGCGAACGTCACCACGGCCTACGGCAACCAGTCCCAACCACCCCTGAGCCACATCACCCCGGTCAAGGGCACCTTCTACTACGGCAGTTGCGCCGGAACCTTCTACGCCGGCACCCGCTTCCAGCCCACTCCCGGCAGCACGGAGGCCGAGCAGGTGGCCCTGCAGGACGACGGATCAGCGATGAAGTACTTCATCGACCGCCCCGGCACCGGCTGGACCTTCCTGGCCAGCGACACCTTCCCCGCCTCCCCCCAGGGCTGCGCAGCCATCCCCCAGATCCCGTCCCACCTCGCCACCTTGTGGAACAACTGCCGCCCCTGACCGACCCCGAAATGCTCGAGTAACCTTGTGCGTCTGGTGGTGGCAGTGGTCGTCATTGACGACAACTGCCGAGCGGCCTCGGACGGCCCAGGGACGGCCCGCGGCAACGGCCCGTTCGGCGGCTTACGAGCTGATGGGCAACTCTCGTGCTCGTTGGCGTGCTTGGGCTCGTATCTCCTTCAGGCGACTGTGGAACGGGTTGTGGCTGTTCTGGTCGAGGTTCAGCGGGAGGTCGAGCTGGGAGATGAGCTGTGACTCCATGGCCCATGGTTCGCTCTGCTCGATCCAGCACACCCGAGCGTTGTCCGCCATCCACTGACTCAGACTTGCTTCGCCGACCTTGCCGAAGGTCATTCGCTTGCCGCTGCCCACGCGGCGCAGCTCAAGTCCGAGCAGGCATCCGAGGGTGAGCCGCAGCGTCGAGCCGGCCGCGTTGCCCCGGTAGTGGTAGCGCACCCGCTTGCGAAGGTTCTGCGTGCTGGTCCGGTTCGCCATGAACCGCGGGGCTATACCAACGTACAGCAGGCGCCCGGCATCCAGGTCTGGGTGCGGCGACTGTTCGAAGTGCCACCCGTAGACCCCTGCCGCCGCCGGTATGGGACTCGGACGCGCCAAGACTTCCTGCGCCGACCACACCTGATCCGGACTGACAAGAGCGGAAGCTTCCACGGCACCTCCAGGCGCGCGACGGCTGATCATCGTCGCAGGCTACTGGTCGCCGCTGACAACGTGCCTCGCCTACCCTCGCCGAGTACCTCGGCCACTCGGACCCGGGCCTGACGCTCCGCGTCTACGCGCATCTCATGCCTTCTAGTCAGGAGCGGACCCGCAAAGTCGTGGCCGCTGTCTTCGACGCCACCGAAACGACGCGACGTGACGGCTGAGGGCTCGTACTCTCCGAACCGGAAAGGGGGAGAACCATGGCGGACGAGTACTTCTTGCTGGTGTGCGACGACGTGCCCCATGACGTGGTGCTCACCGACCCCGGCGTCCGCGTGATGGACGTCGTTCAGGTCGTGCGCCGGCTGACGGGACTGAGTCTCTGGCGCAGCAAGGTCCTGGCGACGCAGGTTCCCGCCGTCCTTCTGGCCGGCGTGCCCGAGGGAGACGCGGCCGCCGCCGTCTCGGCCCTCCGCGACGCGGGAGCCCGGGCGGAGACGAGAGAACAGCCGGGGCCGGACCTCCCGAAGCACTGATCGCGGCCCGGTCGACGGGCCGGCAGCCCAGGGACGGCCCAGCCCCGCCAAAAAGCCCCCGCCCCGCGAAGAACTCGCGGGGCGGGGGCTTACCGGTGTCGCGTTACTTCTTCTTCCCCTGGTTCTTGACCGCCTCGATCGCCGCCGCGGCCGCCTCCGGGTCCAGGTACTTGCCGCCCGGGGTGACCGGCTTGAAGGACGCGTCGAGCTCGTAGTAGAGGGGGATGCCCGTCGGGATGTTGAGGCCCGCGATGTCGGTGTCCGAGATGCCGTCGAGGTGCTTGACGAGGGCTCGGAGGGAGTTGCCGTGGGCCGCGACCAGGACCGTGCGGCCGGCCAGCAGGTCCGGGACGATGCCGTCGTACCAGTAGGGGAGCATGCGGACGACGACGTCCTTCAGGCACTCCGTGCGGGGGCGCAGCTCCGGGGGGATCGTGGCGTAGCGCGGGTCCGACGCCTGGGAGAACTCGGAGTCGTCCGACAGCGGCGGCGGCGGGGTGTCGTAGGAGCGGCGCCACAGCATGAACTGCTCCTCGCCGAACTCCGCGAGGGTCTGTGCCTTGTCCTTGCCCTGGAGGGCGCCGTAGTGGCGTTCGTTCAGGCGCCACGAGCGATGGACCGGGATCCAGTGGCGGTCCGCGGACTCCAGCGCCAGCTGGGCCGTGCGGATCGCGCGCTTCTGGAGGGACGTGTGGACCACGTCGGGCAGGAGGTCGGCGTCCTTCAGGAGCTCGCCGCCGCGGACTGCCTCCTTCTCGCCCTTCTCGTTGAGGTTGACGTCCACCCAGCCGGTGAACAGATTCTTCGCGTTCCATTCGCTCTCGCCGTGGCGGAGGAGGATCAGCTTGTACGGTGCGTCGGCCATGCGTATGAGCGTAATCCACGCCCCCGCTCCCCCGGAGGGCCCGCTCGACAGGCGGACGGTCGACGGGATCCGTTAATTGAGTGGCCCGCGGCCGCCCCGCCTTCGTAAGGTGTGCCTGCCATGCGGGGCACTTACACACGTGGGGGAACGTCCATGCCACTCGCCACCCTGAGACGCGCCACCCACGAGACCGTCTCCGGGCTCCCGCGCGCGTTCTGGTGGCTGTGGACCAGCACCCTCGTCAACCGGCTCGGCGCCTTCGTCGCCACCTTCATGGCGCTCTATCTCACCCTCGACCGCGGCTACTCCGCCTCCTACGCCGGTCTCGTCGCCTCCCTGCACGGGCTCGGCGGAGTCGTCTCCTCCATAGCCGCCGGCGTCATGACCGACCGGCTCGGGCGGCGGCCCACCCTGCTGGTGGCCCAGGCGTCGACCGCCGCCTCCGTCGCGCTGCTCGGCTTCATGCACCACCCCGTCGCCATCGCCGCCGTCGCCTTCCTGGTCGGCATGGCCTCCAACGCCTCCCGGCCGGCCGTGCAGGCGATGATGGCCGACATCGTGCGGCCCGAGGACCGGGTGCGGGCCTTCTCGCTCAACTACTGGGCCATCAACCTCGGCTTCGCCGTCTCCTCCATGGCCGCCGGGTTCATCGCCGAGTTCAGCTACCTCACCGGCTTCCTCATCGAGGCCGCGATGACCGCCGTCTGCGCCGTCGTCGTCTTCCTCAAGCTGCCCGAGTCACGGCCGGTCGCCCCGTTCGCCGAGAAGGTGCCCGACGACGTCCGGCTCGGTACCGTCCTGCGCGACGGGCGGTTCATGAGTGTCGTCGGGCTGTCCTTCCTGGTCGCCGTGATCTTCCAGCAGGGTTCCATCGGACTGCCCGTCGCGATGGGCGAGGCCGGGTTCACACCCGCGGACTACGGCCTGGCCATCGCCCTCAACGGCGTGCTGATCGTCGCGCTCCAGATCCCGGTGACCCGGTTCATCCAGGACCGGGATCCCAAGCGGCTCCTCGTCGTCTCGTCGCTGCTCGCGGGGTACGGCTTCGGGCTCACCGCCTTCGCCGGGTCCGTCGGCCTGTTCGCCCTCACCGTGTGCGTGTGGACGCTCGGCGAGATGATCAACGCGCCCACCCAGACCGGGCTCGTCGTCCGCCTCTCCCCCGCCCACGGCCGCGGCCGCTACCAGGGCATGTACACCCTGTCCTGGTCCGTCGCGGCCCTCGTCGCGCCCCTGATGTCCGGTTTCGTCATCGACCACTACGGCGCCGCCTGGCTGTGGGGACTGTGCGCGGTCGTCGGCACGGTCGCCGCGGTGGGGTACGCCGCCCTCATGCGCCGGCTGCCCGACGAGGAGCCCGTGTCCGCCGTACTGGAGAAGGCCGCCGTCAGGGGTGCATCCGCGCACCCTTGAGCACCTTGTCCACCGCGTTGCGCGGCCCGTACACGGAGAGCCCCACCAGATCCAGGTCCGCCGTCGCGACCGCCCTCACCGCCGCCCGGTTGTCCCGGTCGTTGCCCGTCGCGAACAGGTCGCTCGTGAAGAGCGCGCGCGGCAGCGAACGGGACAGCACACGCGTGTGGGCCGCGGTCAGCGTCTCCTTGGTGCCCTCGAAGACCAGGACCGGCTGCCGGAACATCGGCAGATAGGGCACCCCGTCGGCGTCCTCGTACGGTTCGCCGAGCACCTCGGGTGCCTGCGCGGCCAGGCCGCTGACCAGGAACGCGGTGACGTTCAGGCGCTGCCAGGTCTCCAGGTCCTCGCGCAGCAGGACGGCGATCTTGGTGTCGAAGCGGATGGGTTCAGTACTCATACGACGAGACTCGCGGCCGTCGTACGACCCCGTCTTGTACGTTCTTTGCATGGCGCCCAGAACGACGACCCCGCAGGAGGTCACCGCGTGGCGCCCGACGATCCCGGGCGTCACGGAGGTCTTCCACGCCCGCTTCACCGAGTACGCCTACCCGATGCACGTGCACGAGGCGTGGACGCTGCTCATCGTGGACGACGGCGCCGTACGGTACGACCTCGACCGGCATGAACACGGCACGCCCGACGACACGGTCTCGCTGCTGCCGCCGCACGTCCCGCACAACGGCTCGCCCGCCACTCCCGGCGGCTTCCGCAAGCGGGTCCTCTACCTGGACCGCACCCACCTCGGCGACGAGCTCATCGGGCCCGCCGTCGACGGCCCCGATCTGCGGGACCCCGTACTGCGGCAGCGGGTCGGGCAGTTGCACACGGCGCTGACCAGGCCCGGTGAGGAGTTCGAGGCGGAGAGCCGGCTGACGCTCATCGGCGACCGGCTCCGGACCGTCCTCCGGCCGCAGGTGTACGGCGAGCCCGCGCGCCGCGACCCCGCCCTGGCCCGCCGGCTGCGCGAACTCCTCGACGAGCGGGTCGTGGAGGGGCTGTCCCTGGAGGCGGCCGCGGAGGCCGTCCAGGCCCATCCGGCGCATCTGGTACGGGCGTTCAGCAGCGCCTACGGCATCGCGCCGCACCAGTACCTGACCTCGCGCCGCGTCGACCGGGCCCGGGGGCTGCTGCTCTCGGGGAGCGGGCCCGCGGAGGTCGCCGCGCTCACCGGGTTCCACGACCAGGCCCATCTCACCCGGCACTTCAAGCGGCTGGTGGGGGTGACGCCGGGGCGGTACCGGGTGAGCGCGAGGAGATCGACGGAAGACGTCCGTCCGGTGATCGTCGGCGGTTAGCGTCGCGGCATGGATGACAGACAGAACATGGATGACCGGCCGAAGTCCTTACCGTTCAGACGTCTCTCCGTCGCCGTCGCGGGGGCGGCGGTGCTGGTCGCCGTGAGCGTGGGCGGTGCCATCGCCGCGAGCTCGGACGACGGGCCCGGCGCCGAGCCGAGCGTCTCGGCCCACCCGGGGGACGAGAGCGGGACCGTCGGCGGCAGCGGAGGGGGCGAAGGCGGCAGCGTCGGCGGGGTGGACCCGGGCCCGAGCCCCACCTTCACGTCCCCTGACGACCCCACGGAGGAACCCACCGAGGAACCTTCCGGGCAGCCCTCCACCCCGAGCGAGCTGGAAGAGCTCAACCGCCGGATCGCCGAGCTCGACCGGAAGGTCGACGAGCTGCCCACCAAGAAGGAACTCGCCGACGCGCTGCGGGCCTTCGCGGACCAGCTGGACCAGCCGGACACGCCTACGGATCCCGGCCCGAGCCACGAGCCGACCAGCGAGCCCCGGCCGACCGACTCGATGCCGCCCCACTAGGCGCGGAGCAACCGCGACACTCCGGGGTCAGTCCTCCGCGCGCCGCGTCAGGTGCGTGAACGCGTCCAGGTTGCGCGTCGACTCGCCCCGGGCCACCCGCCACTCGTACTCCCTGCGGATCGCGGTGGCGAACCCCAGCTCCAGCAGCGTGTTGAAGCTCCCGTCGGCCGCCTCCAGGACCTGGCCCAGGAGGCGGTCGACCTCGTCGGCGGTGACCGCGGCGAGCGGGAGCTTGCCGGCGACGTAGACGTCACCGAGCCGGTCGACGGCGTAACTCACGCCGTACAGCTTGAGGTTGCGCTCCAGGAGCCAGCGGTGGACGCCCGCTTCGTTCTCGTCGGGGTGGCGGATGACGAAGGCGTTCACGGACAGGGAGTGGCGGCCGACCAGCAGCGAGACGGTCGTCTTCAGTTTGCGGGTGCCGGGGAGCTGCACGACGTAGTTGCCGGGCTCCGGACTCTCCCACTCGACCTCGGCGTCCTTGAGAACGCCCTCGATGACCTGCGCCGCCTTCTCTGCCTCAGCCATGGAGCGAGCGTACGTGACGCCGGTACGACTGCGCGGCGGCCACGTACACGTCCGCCGTCGCCGCGGCAGCGGTGTCCCAGCCGAAGGACTGGGCGTGCCGGGCCGCCGCCTCCCCCATGCGGGGCGAGAGCGCCGGGTCGTCGGCGAAATCACGCAGCACGCGCGCGTAGGCGGCCGGATCGTGTCCTCGTACGAGGAAGCCGGTCCGTCCGTCGGCCACGGCCACCGGCAGCCCGCCGACCGCCGCCGCGAGCACCGGGGTGCCGGCCGCCTGCGCCTCTATGGCGACCAGCCCGAAGGACTCGCTGTAGGACGGCATGACCAGCACGGACGCGGCCCGGAACCAGTCGGCGAGCTGCTCCTGGCCGACGGGCGGGTGGAACCGTACGACGTCCGCGATGCCGAGCCGGGAGGCCAGCTTCTGGAGGCCCTCCGGCTTGGCGAGGCCGCTGCCGCTCAGGCCGCCGACGACCGGGACGAGGATGCGGGAGCGCAGGTCGGGGCGCTGGTCGAGGAGGACCGCCACCGCGCGCAGCAGGACGTCCGGGGCCTTGAGGGGCTGGATGCGGCCCGCGAAGAGGGGGATCAGGGCGTCCTGGGGCAGGCCGAGGCGGGCGCGGGCCGCGGCGCGGCCGTCCGCCGGGCGGAAACGGTCGAGGTTCACGCCAGGGTGCACGACGGCGACCTTGGCGGGGTCGGCCGCGTAGTGGTGGACGAGTTCCTCGCGCTCCTCGGCGGTGTTCGCGATGAGGCGGTCGGCGGCGGAGACGATCTGGGTCTCGCCGATGACGCGGGCGGCGGGCTCGGGGGTGTCGCCGTCGGCGAGGTTGGCGTTCTTGACCTTGGCCATGGTGTGCATGGCGTGCACGAGCGGGGTGCCCCAGCGCTGGGCGGCGAGCCAGCCGACGTGGCCGGAGAGCCAGTAGTGCGAGTGGACCAGGTCGTAGTGGCCGGGCCGGTGGCCGGCCCAGGCCTGCATCACGCCGTGCGTGAAGGCGCACAGCTGGGCGGGGAGGTCCTCCTTGTTGAGGCCCTCGTAGGGGCCCGCGTCGATGTGGCGGACCAGGACGCCGGGGGCCATCTCGACGGTCGGGGACAGACCGCCCGTGGTGGCGCGCGTGAAGATCTCGACCTCGATGTTGATCGCGGCGAGGCGCTGGGCGAGCTCCACGATGTAGACGTTCATGCCGCCCGCGTCGCCGGTGCCGGGCTGGTGGAGCGGGGAGGTGTGCACGGAGAGCATCGCGACGCGGCGGGGGCGGCGGTGCGGGTGCCACAGCCGCGAGGGCGTGGCCGGAGAGCGACGCTGGAGCCTGCTGATGTACTGGCTCACGTGGCGTTCCTCCTCGCTGCGGGCATGCCGGTCGGAGGGTGCGGGGCGCCCTCCAAGGTGGGGAACACCGGAGGGAGGCATTCCCATTCCGGGCGGGACGGTTTTTGCCGAGGTATTACCGGGGGTCGCTCAACCGTTCGAGAGGGGGGTGCGTTGGGGGGTGGTGGCTTATCTGGTGGGGGCGGTGCCAGTGGTTACTGGCACCGGCGCCGGCATCTGACCGCGTACCCGCCGCATACCCTCGTAGGCATGACGTCGCGTGCCGCCTCCCGCCCTGTGGGCACGGTCACGCGCGGGACGACCAACCCCAACCGGCTGCGCCGCATGGACCGCTGGATCGCGGCGACCCACGGCGCCGAGCTGCGCCGCGCCGCCGAACCGGTCGCGGTCGACCTCGGGTACGGGGCCGCGCCCTGGACGGCCGTCGAACTGCTCGCGCGGCTCCGTGCGGCGGCTCCACGCACGCGTGTGGTCGGCGTCGAGATCGAACCGGCACGGGTGGCGGCGGCACGGCCCTACGAGCGGGACGGACTTGTCTTCCGGCACGGTGGGTTCGAGATCCCGGTGCGCGAACGGCCCCTGCTGATCCGGGCGGCGAACGTGCTGCGCCAGTACGACGAGGCCGAGGTGGCCGCCGTGTGGGAGCGGCTGTGCGCGCGGCTCGCGCCGGCCTCGGACCGCTCCCGTGGCGGACTGCTCGTCGAGGGGACCTGCGACGAGATCGGGCGCCGGCACGTGTGGGTCGCGCTCGGCCCCGAGGGCCCGCGGACGGTCACCTTCGCGACCCGACTGGGGTCGCTGGAGCGGCCTTCCGACCTCGCCGAGCGGTTGCCGAAGGCGCTGATCCACCGCAACGTCCCGGGCGAGCCGGTGCACGCCTTCCTCCACGACTTCGACCGCGCGTGGGCAGCGGCGGCGCCCTACGCGTCGTACGGCGCCCGCCAACGATGGATCCGAACAGCCCACCACCTGACCACGGACTGGCCACTCACGGACGGCCCTTCACGCTGGAGGCAGGGAGAACTGACGGTGGCTTGGGGGGCGTTGGCGCCACGGGGGTGAGTGGGGGGGGGGCGGGGTGAGTGGCAGGGGGGACGGGGTGA
The DNA here is from genome assembly GCF_058382285.1 of Streptomyces sp. LS-MS-L19. Classification (NCBI taxonomy): domain Bacteria; kingdom Bacillati; phylum Actinomycetota; class Actinomycetes; order Kitasatosporales; family Streptomycetaceae; genus Streptomyces; species Streptomyces sp. LS-MS-L19. Next base: position 4,694,271 of record NZ_JBYCLL010000001.1, read on the forward strand.
GTCGCGGGGTCGGGGTGAGTCGCGGGGTCGGGGGTAAGTCGCGGGGGGGCGGGGTGAGTCGCGGGGCATCGGGAGGGCGTCGTGCGGAGGGCCGGGGTGGTGGAACGGCCCGCCGGGGCCCGCGTTCGCCGAGGCCGTCGGCCGCTGGGCCGGGGGCCTGAGGCGGACGCCGGGCGGAACAGATCCGGGAGCGCGGCGTGGGTGAACCCCTGGGCACGGGGCGGAAGATGCCGGGGCTGCGGAGCCGCCCGCCGGGCCCCGCTGTCAGCCGCTGGACCGGGGGGCCTGAGGCGGACGCCGGGCGGAACAGATCCGGGAGCGCGATGTGGGTGAACCCCTGGGCACGGGGCGGAAGATGCCGGGGCTGCGGAGCCGCCCGCCGGGGCCCGCGTTTCGCGGATGCCGGCGGCGGGAGGGCCGAGGCTGCGGAGCCGCCCCCGGGCCCGCGTTCGCCGATGCCGTCGACCACAGGGTTGTGTGGGCGTGAGACAGACGTCGGGCGAAAGAGATTCGGGAAGCGGCGTGGGTGAATCGAATCCCTGGACACCAGGCGGCGGATGGCGGGTGCCACGTGCACGGACTCGCCCGGCGGATGAGGTGCGGACCACCGCGTGGACGGGCAGCGGCGTTGCCACGCGGGGTGTGTCAGGCGACGCAGCGCGAAGGAGCGCCGGCGCCGGATATCCCGCCCGGGGGCTGCGGATCCGCACGAGCCCCGGCGCCCCGCCTGGACGCGCCCCGCGGAACCCCAGCTCCCCAGCCCTACGCGCGCCCTGCGAAATCCCAAAGCCCCAGCCCCAGCCCCAGCCCCGCCCGCGCCGCCCCGACCCGCCCCCACCCCCAAACACCCACCGAACCCCGCGCCTCCCCCGAACTCCCGTCCACCCCACAGACGAACCCGCCCCCCCGGGAACGATCTGTGTGAGTCGTTCGTCACAAAGTCGGGGAGATCGTCTTCGCGGGGTGGGGAGTGGGGGAGACACCGACGGGCGCAGGACTCGACGGCGTTCACAGGGGCGCGAAGGGGTACGCCCGGAAGCCCTGCCTCTGTCGCTTTCGGCCATGACGTGGCACGATCCCCCGAGCACCGTAAGTTACTGACGGTAAATCAGCTTTGGGGGCACACGTATGGGGACGGGCAAGCGCGGTCTGATCGCTACGGCCGTGACCGTGATCGGCGCGGTCGCCGTACTCGCGGCACCCGGCACCGCCTTCGCCGCCCCGAGTCCGACCCCCACCCCCTCCCCCACGTCCTCCCAGACCACCGTCACCAACAAGGACATCGAGGCCGTACGCAAACGCCTCGACGCGCTCTACCACGACGCCGCCGTCGCCACCGACGCCTACAACGCCGCCGAGGAGAAGGCCGAACAGCAGTCGGCCCAGATCGTCGCGCTGGCCAAGAAGATCGTGAAGGGCCAGGAGAGGCTCAAGCAGCTCAAGGCCCGCGCGGGCGCCGCGGCCGCCGCCCAGTACCGCAGCAACGGCCTGCCCGACGAGGCCCAGCTGATGCTGAGCGACAACCCGCAGGAGTTCCTGGACGCGACCGGCCGGGTCCTCCAGGGCCAGCGCGCCACCAAGGCCCTCATCGCCGAACTGACCCAGACGCAGCAGGACTTGAAGCAGTACGCCGAGGACGCCTCCGCCCAGTGGACCAAGCTGGAGGCGGGCCGCAAGGCGAAGGCGGCGGCCAAGAAGAAGGTTCAGCAGCAGATCGCGGCGGCCGAACAGCTCGAGTCCCAGCTGGAGGAGAGGGAGAAGGCACGCCTCGCCGAACTGGAGGAGGAGGCAGCCCACAAGGCCCAGAGCGCCTGGCTGGACTCCGGCATCCTCGACGAGATCGACGGCAAGGCGAGCGACGCGGGCAAGATCGCCGTCCAGTTCGCGACGACCCAGATCGGCAAACCGTACGAATGGGGCGCCGAGGGCCCGGACTCTTACGACTGCTCGGGCCTGACCTCACAGGCATGGGCGAGCGCCGGCAAGCCCATCCCGCGCACCTCGCAGGAGCAGTGGAAGCAGCTCAAGCACGTCGACATCAAGGACATGCGGCCCGGCGACCTGATCATCTACTTCGACGACGCCAGCCATGTGGCCATGTACCTCGGCGAGGGCGCGATCGTGCACGCCCCGCGCCCGGGACGGACGGTGACCCTCGCGGGCGCGGGCTCGATGCCGATCCTCGGAGTGGTGCGCCCGGACGCGTGAGCGTCACCCACAACAGCGTGAGACCCGGGTCATGTGACCCGGCACACCCCTGACGCCCCCGCAAACCTGCCGCAGACGTGACGTTCGTCATCCCCACGACACCTGTCACCTGTCCAACTGCGGTACGGAACGCGGCATATGACAGTGGCCACCGGCCAAGCCACGTGTCGCACACCATTCCTTTCCCGGCCCGGCACCCGCTATGGTCCCCGTCGGTGGATCGAGACCCCTCGCCCCACCGTGCCCTCGGGGGGAGGGAAGGAACCGAGACCATGCCCGTACCCATACCGCGGCAGCGAGCGATCCCGGCCGTGGAGAGTGGTCAGGCGCAGGCCGCACCCCAGGACGGCCCCTCCAGGAACGACGCCCCGCGCAAGGAAGCCACGGTCGACAACAACGCCGCCACCCAACTGACCCTGCTGGTGATCGAGGACGATCCCGGCGGCTCCACGGTCGTCCCCGAACTCCTGGACCCGGCCGGCAAGCCGATCCGCGTCCGCACCGCCCGCAACCTCACCGAGGCCGAGCGGCTGCTCACGGACGACGTGCACTGCATCCTGCTCGACCTCGCGCTGCCCGGGTCGGGCCGCACCGCCGACGACGACGAGCTCGCCGTACTCCGTCATGTCCTGGAGCTCGCGCCCCGGCACGCCGTCCTCGCGCTGACCGCGTCCGGAGACGCGGAGCGCGGCGCGGAGGCGGTCCGGGTGGGGGCCCAGGACTACCTGTTCCGGGACGAGTTGGACGGCCGACTGCTGAGCCGGGCGATCCGTTACGCGGTGGAGCGGAAACGTTCCGACACGGCGGAGCGTCGGCTCGCCGAGGGACGGGTGCGGGCGCAGGAGAACCGGCGTCTGGAGCGCGGACTGCTGCCCACACCGCTGCTGGAGGGCTCCTCGCTGCGCTTCGCCGCGCGCTACCGCCCGGGGCGCTCGCGGGCCCTGCTCGGCGGGGACTTCTACGACGTCGTACGGACTCCCGACGGGACCGTGCACGCGATGATCGGTGACGTCTGCGGGCACGGCCCCGACGAGGCGGCGCTCGGCGTGGAGCTGCGCATCGCGTGGCGGGCGCTGACACTGGCGGGCCTGTGCGGGGACGAGCTGCTCGGCACGCTCCAGGAGGTGCTGGAGCACGAGCGCTCCGACGACGAGATCTTCGCGACCCTGTGCACGGTCGACATCGCGCCGGACGGACGCCGGGCGGGGCTGTGTCTCGCCGGTCACCCCGCACCGCTGGTGGCCCGCCCGGGACGACCCGCGCGGCTGCTGCCGTACGACAACAACGGGCCCGCGCTGGGGCTGCTGCCCGGCGCCCGGTGGCCCCGGATGCAGGTCGAGCTGGGCGCGGAGTGGAGCCTGATGCTCTACACCGACGGGCTGATCGAGGGGCATGTCGGTCAGGGGCGGGAGCGGCTCGGGCAGGACGGGATGGTGTCGATGATCCGCCGCCAGCTGTCCGAGGGGCTGCGGGGCGAGGAACTGCTGCGGGCCGCGGTGAACGAGGTGCGGTCGCTCAACGGGGGCGAGCTGGCGGACGACGTGGCGGTACTGCTGCTCGACCGGGAGGGTTAGCGGTTCGGCGTGCCCTCGGGGGTGGGTCTCCGGCCCCGGCTCCCGTCAGCGCCCGCCGTTATGCCCCCGCCAGCGCCCGCCGTATGGTCCCGTCAGCGCCCGCCGTTGTACGGACCGTAGGGGCCGTCGCTGCTCGAACCCCTGCCCCGGCCGCTGCGGCCGCCGCCCGGCAGGGCACGGATCGCCGGGCGTACGTCGACCATGTACACGATCGTCGCGATGAGGCCGATGATCGGCAGGAACGACAGGATGTTGAAGATCAGGTTCACCACGAAGGCGAGCCCGAGGATGATCAGCCAGAAGGGCTTGGTCTTCTTGTCGGCCGCGCGGTAGGCGTCCTCACGGCGGATGGCGGCGTCGAACAGCGCGAAACCGCTGAAAACGATCAGGGCCATGCTCAGCAGCCACATGAAGCCTGCGAACCCCTGCATCAGCACAACGTCCACCACCCGACTCGGCTCGTGATTACGCGGTCACCGTACCCGCTCCCGCGAGTCAGCTACCCGAAGAACGGGCCGGGCACTCGGTAAGTGCCCGGCCCGTGACCCTGAATAGTCCCGCGGTGCCCTGCTCGGCAGGCGAGATGCCTTACTTGGCGGGCGGGGTCTTCTTCGCCGTGGTCTTGCGCGGGGTGGTCTTCTTGGCGGCGGGGGCCGTCTTCTTGGCGGGGGCCGGCGCGGGGGCGGCGGCCGCGGGCTTCGCGGCGGGGGCCGGGGCCGGCGTCGCGACCTTGATGTCGCCCGGCTCGGCGTTGGGCTCGACCGCGATCGCCAGTTCCTCGATCTCCTCGGCGGCCTCGCCGCGCCAGGTCTTCACGGCCTGCTCGCCGTGCTCGGCGACCTTCTCGTAGGTCTCCCGGGCCTTGACGGCGTACTCGGCGGCCACGCCCACGCTGCGCAGGGCGAGGTCCTGGGCGGACTCACCGAGCTTCTTCAGGTCGGCGTCGAGGGTGGAGCCGAGCTTCTTGATGTCGCCGTCCAGGCTGGTGAAGAACTCACCGACCTTGGCCTGGAGGGTCTCCTGCGTCTCCTTGACCTTGGCGCCGGCCTCCTTGGCACGGGCCTGGGCCTTCTCCTGGACCGCCTTCGGGTCGGTGCCGCGCACGGCCTCGATCCGGGCCGGCGCCTCGGCGCGGAGCTGCTCCACCAGGCCGGGCACCTTCTTGGCCTCCTGGAGGGCCAGGTCACCGGCGCCGGCGAGGAAGTAGAGCGGGGTCGGGTCCTTTACGGCCTTGCGGATGTCGTCGGTGATGGCCATGGCGATGGTCCTCCCGGGTCGCTTTCTGCTGAGGGTTTTGGGTCCCGCGTGCCTGTCGGCGTGCAGTCGGGTCGTGTGCTGACTCAACTGGCCGTCTGGTGCGGGTCGGCGTCGCTGCCGTCGGTCGTTCGGTCGTGTTCCTGGGCACCGGCCGCACTGTCGCCGTGCTCGTCGCCGTGCCCGTCGCTCTGTGCGGGGGCGGCGTCCGCCGGGGCGATCTCGAAGCCGTTCTCCTTGCGGAAGGACTCGTAGATCTGGAGCAGCACCTGCTTCTGCCGCTCGTTGAGCGTGGGATCGGCGAGGATGACCGCACGTGTCTCCACGTCGTCCCGGTCCCGCTCGGCGTCGAGGATGCCGGCTCGCACGTACAGCGTCTCGGCGGAGATCCGCAGGGCCTTGGCGACCTGCTGCAACACCTCCGCGCTCGGCTTGCGCAGCCCGCGCTCGATCTGGCTCAGATACGGATTCGACACACCGGCGGCGTCGGCGAGCTGCCTGAGCGACAGCTGCGCGGTGCGCCGCTGTTCACGCAGATACTCACCGAGATTGCCGACGTTGAGCGATGCCATGCCTCCACCTTGCCCCACCCCCGCTAACTATTGCAAGCACCCGCTTGCAAAAGTGCGCCACGCCACGTCGACTGCCATCATCCGGGGCGGCCTCCTGACGCGGGTGCTTTGGGCCGGCCTCCGCGAGTCGTCGAGGAACGGTGGTGTCGGTGGGCTCTGCCAGGCTGCACGTTGTGGATGCAGTGGATGAATGGGTGGAGCGTGTCGACGGTCAAGATCGCGTGCTGGGGGTGGTCAGCCGTCGGGAGGCCATCCGCGAGGGTTGGCTGCATCGGGTCGCCGTGACGGTGTGTCGTGATGACCGTGGCCGGATCCTCGTCCATCGGCGGTCGGAGCAGGTGTCTCGCTTCCCCGGGCTGTATGAGGTCGAGGTCGGTGGCGCCGCACATGTCGGCGAGTCCTATGAACAGGCCGCCGCGCGGGAGCTGATCGAGGAGCTGGGCATTCGTGCGCTGCCGCGCCTGCTGTTCACGTTCATCAACCGCAGCGGATTGAGCCCTCACTGGCTGGGCGTGCACGAAACCGTGGTGCCGGACGCCGTGGGGCCGGACGCCGTGGTCCCCGATCCCGACGAGGTCGCCTGGCACGGCTGGCTGACCGGGCCGGAGCTCGACTCGGCTCTGCTGGAGTGGCGCTTCACACCCGACAGCCACGAAGTCTTCCGCCGGTATCTCGCGTTCCGGACCGCCCAGCCCTGATCTCCGGTCACCGGTTGAACATTGACAGGTCCCAACGGCGATCAAAGCGCTACTTGGGGCTGTCGGAGAAACTCACACGGATCGCGACCACGACACCTGATGCATCCAGATCGGCCGACACAGGGAAAACGCCGTCGCCCCAGGTCGTCATCGCACAGAGCAGTCGTGCGTCACCGATATCCACGGTCCCGGCCTCGACTTCAGAGGCACGAACCTGCCGCATGACCTGCCAGTGATGGGAATGCGGCCGGAAGTCCACCATCATGCGGCGTCCTGTCTCCGCCTTCCAACTCATCAGTGCGCGGGTCCTTTCCATGGCATCCGCCACGGCCAGCCCTGTCCACCCGCGGACACCCTCCTCGCCGGGCTCGCCCAGCTCCGCAGTCGCGAACGTCGCGGCGGCTTCGTCCGCAGCAGCACCCCAGAACGCGACGTCGGCCAAGCCGTCCACAGGATCGTTGTGCTGCCATGTGTTCAGGGCATCGGCATCACCGAAGAGCACCCGGGCCCAGTCCACACCGATGTCACCCAACGGCACGGACGACTCCGTCTGACCATCACTCAACCGCACCGCCATTTCGGACCAGCGCGTACCGATTCCGTCGCCGAAATCGACCCGCGTGGCCAGAACCGGCAGATGCCGGTCGCGGGGCACCCCGCCCACCGCGACCACGGGCACCCCGAACATCAGAAAACTGCCGCCACCGTCAGCGGCAGTCCGGCGCACGCGTTGAGCATGAGGTTCGCGGCTCGGCAATGCCTCCAAGCGGGCATCCAGACCTGAGGCCCGGCAATGCTCTTCGAACAGTGACCCCATCTCCACCGCCCGGGAGGCAGGGATGTCATGGAGCATCGCACCCGGCTGCCGGCCGAAGCTGCGGGCTGCTGCCGAGGCGTCCGGGCCGACCACGGCGAAGTCGACCGAGTCGAGGACATCGGCAGCCATCGCCGCATCGTCAATGCCGAGCAGAGCGGGATCGATCTCCGCCGGCGACCGCTCTCCGCTCCACAACCCCAGATGACCGCCGTCCACTACCACCAGGGTCCCCGACGGACAGCTGATCTCACCGAGTCTGACGATCTCTTCCATAGCGCGGGAGTTTATGGCCGCCTCTCGAGCACTGAGAGCGGGTGAGCCGGTCCCGCGAAGCGGCTGTCCGGGCCCGTGAGAGACGCTTCAACTCCGGCCCCGCTCGCAGCTGTCCCGATCCCTCTCCCCCGCAACCCCCACCCCCAACTCCCCCGCCACCCAGGCCCCATGGCGGCGAACTCCCCGCGCGCCCGCCTCCGCACCGCCCCGCCCAACCCGCTCCCCCGCCACTGTCAGTGCCCTATGCGACGCTCTGCGTATGGGTTTCTTCGATGATCTCGTGCTTGCTGAGGGGCCGGTCGGGGAGCGGGTCGTGACGGCCTGGTTACGGCCGGCCGGGGAGGACGACGGGCTGTACGCGCCGCCCGTCGACCGGTTCGCGCCCGCGCTGTCGCCGCAGCTCGACGTGGTCGGGGTGGGGGCGGAGACGCGGGTCGTGGTGACGGGGTGGTCCGTGTGGCCCCGGTCGGTCACCCTGCATCTGTCGGTGTTCCGCAGGACCCGCAGACAGAGCGGGGATCCACGACGGCAGTCAGGACTCCGCGTGGGGCTGCTGTTCTCCGACGGGCGCCGGGTGACCTCGCTGGACGGCACCGTGATGCGCGGGGTCCGGTTCACGGGCGCCGACGGTCTGCCCCGGGAAGCGGCGACCGAGCAGGCCGTCGGGCTGATCCCGTTGGATCCGGGCCTGCATCACTCCCGCAGGTCGCTCTTCAAGACCGACGTGGACCTGTATCTGCCGGAGCTCCCGCCCCCGGGCGACACGCAGTTGGTGATCGAGTGGCCGGACGAGGGCGTACCCGAGACCCGCACCCCCGTCGACACCGTCGCGCTCCTCGCCGCGTCCCGCAGGGCCCGCGAGGTGTGGCCCGACCTCGAACCGCCCGATCCGGAGGAACCACCGACCAGGTTCATGACCGTGGAGGTGAGCGGCCCCCCGGCGCTCCTGGCACCACCGCTCACCAGGCGCCAGCGCGAGGAGCGGCAGCGAGAGGAGGAGGCTCGTCGGCGCTATGTGCCCCAGGCCGACTGGAAGCGGATGGGCTACCACGACTGGGGTGACGCGGCCCTGATCCGGGCCCGGCTGGAGGGCGGTGCCCCACCCGAGGCCGCCGTCGGATGGCATGGCACCACCCCGCTGCACCTCACGGCGGAACAGGGCTCGGCGGAAGCGGTGAGCGCGCTCCTCCCCCACATCACGGACGTCGACGTACGCGACCACGACGACCGCACCCCCCTCTGGTACGCCGTCGCCAGCATGGACGAGGCCACCGTGCGCGCGCTGGTCGACGCCGGGGCGGACGTCTGGACACCGCAGGCACCACCCTGGTCACCGGGCCGGCTCCTGCTGACCACTCCGCTCGCGCCGCTCGTCCGGGACCTGCCCGGAGCGGTGGAACTGCCCCCGCGGGAGGTCGCCGCCCAGGAGGCCGCCGACGCGCTCATCGCCGCGTTCGGCACCGAACCGCTGTGGACCGAAGGGCTCGGCGTCTGCTTCGTACAGGGCCTGGACGAGGACGAGTTGATACGACGGCTCGGCGCCGACCCCGCCCAGTGCCCGCGTACCGACCTCGACGACGCCCCCTTCGAGCCGCTGGACTACGACGAGTCCCTGCGCTACGTCGGCGTCAGCGGCGTGGCCGGCGCCCCCGGTGGCTGCGTCATCGCCCAGGACGGCTACATGCCCAGCGACGACGCCGTGCTCCGGGCGATATCGGCGGGCACCACGGCCTACGGGGTGTACTTCAACCCGAAGGGCGGGACCTTCGGCGCCCTGGCGCGTGACGGCGAGGTTGTCGCCGGCGACGAGATCCACATCGGGCCGCACGACTCGGACCCGGAGGCGTACTGGACGTTCCGTTTCTGGCAGCGCAAGCACGCCTTCCCCTACGGCGCCGACACCCTGGCCTACTGCTGCGCCGCCGCGGGCCTGACCATCACCGCCGGACGGGACGCGGTCGACCTCCGCACCCCGCACCGCTGGGTCCCCCTCCCGCCGAGCCTCCAACGCTGAGCACGACCCGGGCACCCAGCAGACCCGAGACCCACCTGGGCCTGCGGCCCCTGGCTACCCGCCGCCAGGCCCCCGCCCCGCCACGAACACGAACTCCTTCCCCGGCCGGTCCGGCGCGTCCCGCACGTCCTCCACCACGAACCCCTGCGCGACCAGGTCCGCCTCGATCTCCGCCCGCTCCCGGAAGCGGAGGGTCGAATCCGAGAGCAGCGTCCGTCCCTCCGCGGCGAACACATAGGTCCACCGGAACGACACCAACTGCCCCTCCACGCCCGTGACATCGACCCAGCTCTCCACCGCCCCGACACCGGCCACGTCCGTCACGGCGTACGACGCCTCCCGGTTCCACTCCTCCCAGGCCCGCCGTGCCGGGTCCCGCGTCTCGAACACCAGCCGTCCACCGGGCCGTAGCGCCGCGTACGCGCCCCGCAGGGTCCCCCGCCAGGCATCCTCTTCTACGATCTGCTGCGCCACGTTGGCCGTCATGGTCACCAGGTCGACGCGCAGCGGGGGCAGTCCGGTCGCGTCCCCGTGGATCCAGCGCACCCGCTCCGCACCGGGCTTTCCCCGGGCCACGTCGAGCGAGGCCGAGGCCGGATCGACCCCGACGACCTCGATCCCCCGCTCGGCCAGGAGCAGCGCGAACACCCCCGTCCCACAGCCGACGTCCAGCACCCGCCGAGCCCCGAACTCCTCCACCATCCCGACATACGCGTCGAGATCACCGCGATCGGGGTCGAGCGGATCGTAGACAGCGGCCAGCCGCGGATCGGTGAAACCTTCGTCAGCCATGGGCCGACGGTAGGCCGCGAGCACCCCGCGGACCACCGGATATCCCCGGCCCTCACCCCGCCCCGGCCCCCGGCCCCTGGTCCTCGCCCCGCGCCGGGCCGTCCCAGGGCGCCCCCGGCATCACCCCCTGACCCACTCCTCCATGACCGCGAAGTCCCCCTCGCCCAGCCCCCGTTGTGCGTCCACCCGGCACAGGAGAGCCCGCCCGGGATGATGCCCCGCCACCCACGCCCGATCGGCCTCGGTGATCTCGTCGTCGACCCAGATGAAGGACCGGCCCGCCGCCCAGGAGACAAGGGTCCGGGTCTTCCAGTGCAGCCCGCCCTGGGCTTCGTCGTCCGGGTCCGGCCAGTCCACGACCGGCAGTCGCGGCAGTCCGAGCCACGGCCCCAGGCAGCTGTTCGCGTCGTCCATCCAGGTCGTCGCCCACACCAACTCGCACCCCAGCGACGCGAGCCGCGCGCCGAGCGCCGGATCGACGCGGGACAGCAAGGGGTGTTCGGCGGCCGCCGCGGGGAGCGGAAAGGCGGGGTCGTAGACCGGATAGGGTCCCGCTGCCCCGAACGGCAGCAGCGTCCCGTCCACGTCGAGGAACAGCAGCACCGGGCTCAGCCCTCGAACCCGCCCGCCGCGAGGATCTCGTCGACGCGGGCGCGATGTGCCGTCTCCCACTGCTCCAGGGTCTCGGCCGCCTCCTTGGCCAGCTTGGCGCGGGCAGCCGTCAGGGTCTCGGCCAGGCGCGCGGCGGGCACGGCCACGACGCCCTCCTCGTCGGCGACCACCATGTCCCCCGCCTCGACCCGCACCCCGCCGCACCGCACCGGTTCGCCCAGCGGCACCACGGCCTTCTTGGCGCCGGGGATCGGGATGACCCCCCGTGCGAACACCGGGAAGCCGGCCTCCCGCACCTCGGCCAGGTCGCGGATCAGCCCGTCGGCCACGAACCCGGCGATCCCCCGGCGCTGGGCCACCGCGCAGACGTTCCCGCCGGCCAGCGCGTAGTCGAGGTCGCCGGACTCCACCACGATCACCGAGCCGGCCGGTGCCCGGTGGATCGCCGCGTGCAGCATGAGGTTGTCGCCGGGAGGGCACCGTACGGTGAAGGCCGGCCCGGCGACCCTCGGCACCGGCCCCCACAACGGCCTGATCCCGATGTCCATGACCTGGTCACGACCGAGCAGATCGGCCAGTGTGGTCGTGGGGATGTCCGCAAACTCGGTGGTCTCGATCATGTGCCGGACGCTACCGTGCGGGCATGACTGCCGGGTCGGCCATGTGCCGTGAGCGAATTGGGTGCCCGGCCTCTGAGTGAGGCCGGGGAGGGCCAGGGGCCCGCCGCTTTCTCTGAGTCGTCCAGGAAATGACCAGGAACTGACCGGAGCACCAGAGAAAGCAGACCGAGTGACACACCCCGTCCACGACTTCAACCGGCGCATCATCGAAGAGTTCCGCGCGAACCACGGCCAGGTCGGCGGCCCCTTCGAGGGCGGCCGCCTGATCCTGCTCACCACCACCGGCGCCCGCACCGGCACCCCGCACACCACCCCCGTCGGCTACCTCCCCGACGGCGGCGACCGCATCCTCGTGATCGCCTCGGCGGGCGGCTCACCCCGCCACCCCGACTGGTACCGCAACCTCCGCGCTCACCCTCAAGTCACCGTGGAGAGCGGGGTGTTCACCTACGAGGCACGGGCCGTCGTCCTGACCGGCGAGGAGCGGGAGCGGGCCTTCGCACGGGCCGTGGAGGCGGACCGCGGCTGGGTGGCCTACCAGGAGAAGACGGACCGGCTCCTCCCCGTGGTCGCCCTGCACGAGATCGCCCACCCGGGCCCGCCGAACATCAACGCCGAGTCCCCGGGTGAGGCCATCAGGCTCGTCCACGACACCTTCCGCCGCGAACTCGCCCTGATCCGCAGGGAGATGGCCAGCGGTGGATCGACGCTGGGTGCCCAACTCCGCGTGAACTGCCTGACGTTCTGCCAGGGCCTGCACAACCACCACACCGGCGAGGACCTGGGCATGTTCCCGTTCCTGGCGGACCGCCATCCGCAAGCGGCGCCCGCCCTCGACCGGTTGCGCAAGGAGCACGAGCACATCGCGGCCCTGGTGGCGGAGTTGCGTGAGGCGCTCGCAGGCCCGGACCCGGCCGCCGTACGCACGGAGGTCGACCGCCTGACGGCCGACCTGGAAGCCCATCTGAGGTACGAGGAGGAGCAGTTGATCCCGCTCCTCGACGGCAGCTGACACCCGCGCACGGGCGGCCGCCGCGCGCTAGAACGGCAGCGGCCGCCCGTGCACCACCTCCAGCCGCGACACCGCCCGGGTCAGCACGACATACAGCCGGTGCAACCCGCGTTCCTCCGCCTCCGCGATCGCCGCGGGCTCGACGGCCACGACATGGTCGTACTCAAGTCCCTTGACCACAGCGGCCGGTACGACGCTCACCCGCGCCCCGAGCTCGTCCGGCCCGGCGGCGGGGATCCCGGCGGCACGGAGGGCCAGCCGTACGCCCTCCACGTGCTCGTCGGCCGCGACGACCCCCACGGACCCCTCGTGCGCGAGCGCCTCCCGTACGGCCGCCACGACCGCCGTCGGCAGCGCCTCCGCGCCCGCCACCCGCCTTGTCCTCAACTCCCCGTCCCTCCGCAGTGATCGCCCCGCGGGCGCGTCCACGTCCAGCCGCTCCAGGAGCCGGTTGGCGAGCCCTACGACGGCCTGCGGCACCCGGAACCCGAGGGTCAGCGGGACGACGGCCGCGTCCGGCTTGCCGAGGTGGGCGAGAACGGTGTGCCAGGAGCGGGCCGCCCACGGTGTGGTCCCCTGCGCCAGATCACCGAGGACGGTCAACGACCCGAACCTGGCCCGGCGCGCGATGGCCCGGCACTCCATCGGAGACAGGTCCTGGGCCTCGTCGACGACGAGATGGCCGTACCCCTCGGGATGCTCGATGAGCCCGGCGACCTCGTCGAGCAGCACCAGATCGGCGGCCGACCAGCGGGCCGACTTCCACGACCGCGGCGACTTGTCCCACAGCAGGGCCCGTTGCTCGCCGGCGTCGAGGAGCCCGACGGCTGCGGACGCCAACGCCACCGGATCGCCGAGGAGTTCGGCCAGCAGCTCCTCGGGCCGCACCTTCGGCCATACGACGTCCAGGAACGCCCCGACCGCCCGGGACCGCGAGATCCGCTGCACCCAGGCCCCGTTCTGCGGCCCGGCCCGCCGCTCGGCCTGCAACTGCACACCGCGCACCACCCGACCGCGCACCCGCTCCCGCCCGATGCCGTACGGCGGTGCCTCCTCCCGTACGTCCGCCACGATCCGGGCGAGTTCCCCGGCGGGGATGCGCCACTGATACGAACCGTCCTTGATCGCAAGGGAGTTGATCGACCCGGTCGACACGCGCGCGTACAGCGCCCGGCGCAGCACCTCCGCCATGCGGGCGTCGTGCTTGAGGACGGCGGTCGGACCGGGGTCGGTGGCGGTGACCGGATGGCGGGCGATCTCGTCCTGGAGCGTGGACTGGCGTACGCCGGTCTCTCCGAGCGCGGGCAGGACCTGGGAGATGTAGGAGAGGAAGGTCCGGTTGGGCCCGAGGACGAGGAGTCCGCCGCGGCGCATCCGCTGCGGATGGGTGTACAGCAGATAGGCGGCCCGGTGCAGCCCGACGGCGGTCTTGCCGGTCCCGGGAGCGCCCTGGACGCACACGGAGACGGCGAGGTCGCCCCGTACGAGATCGTCCTGCTCGGGCTGGATGGTCGCGGCGATGTCCCGCATGGGCCCGACACGGGGCCGCTCGATCTCGCGGGTGACGATGGGGCTGGGCCTTGGCGTGTCCTTGCGCGGGTGCCCGCCCTCGGTGTGTTGCTCACCCTCACCCAGGTGCTCACGCTCGCCCAGGTGCTCGTCCTCGAGTCCGGTGAGGTCGGAGGAGTCCCCCACGCTCCCCGGCGCCCACCCGAACCGCCGCCGCACGGCGACGCCCTGCGGGTCCTGGGCGCTCGCCTGGTAGAAGGCGCGGGAGACGGGCGCGCGCCAGTCGACGACGAGCGGTGGGGCGGCAGGGTGCTCGGTGATCCGCAGTCGCCCGAGGTGGTAGCTCTGCCCGCGGTGGTCGCCGCGGTCGAAGTCCAACTTGCCGAAGAACAGCGGCCCTTCGGGCAGCTCCCGCATCTCCTTGGCCTGACTGCGCAGCCGGTACCCGAGGACCTCGGCATCGGCCCCGGAGGCGGAGACGTCCTCGCCGACGACGACCTGCTCCTGGGCGCCGTCGACCATGGCGGCGAGGGCGGCACGGCAGCGGTCGTGGTGGGCGCGCTCGCGATGCAGGGACTCTTTCAGGGCGGGGTCGGCAGAGGTCATGGGACCAAGGGTAAGGGAAAATGCAACCGAGTCACATTTTTTACTCGGTTGCACTCAGCTGAGCCAGGTCAGCCCGCCCGCCAGCACCCCGAAGGCCCGCTCGGCAGCGGCCACGGCGTCCCCGCGCACGTCCTCGACCGGCTCCCCTCCCTCGATCCGCCGCCAGTTCTCCAGCGCGAGCACCCGCCGCACGGCGACGATCTGCCCGGCGGCGAGCCGAGCGTCCAGATCCCCACCGAGCGCGTCGGCGAGCGCGGCCTCCTGCCGCTCCAGGTGCCCGTGCGCCCGGGCGACGAGGGAGGGGGCGCCGTAGAGAAGCCGATGGAAGGCGAGAACCTGCGGATGATCATTGAGCCCGGTGACGGGATCCTCCCGCTCCAGCCCTTCGAGGAAGTGCCGCCGCAACGCGACTAGGGGCGGCTCCCCGGACCCGACGACCACCCGCGCGGCCTCGTCCTCATGATCGGCGATCCGATGCAGGACGAGATCCTCCTTGACCGGGAAGTACCGGAAGAGGGTGGGCTTGGAGATCCCGGCGGCGGCGGCGATCTCCGCCACGGACACGGCGTCGAACCCCTTCTCCAGGAACAGCCGGATGGCGATTTCGGAGACGGTCTCGTATGTCTGCCGTTTCTTGCGTTCGCGGAGGCCGGGGTTGGTCATGGGGGGAGCCTACGCAGGACACCAGGGAAGGATCACGACACCACCCCTTGGTGCCAGTGGGATCTCTCAGCCAGGTCCCAGAGATCATCGAAGTGCTTGTTCCAGGTAGCCAAGGCGGTCTTGGCCTCGTTGGTGCCGTCCGAGGCCCAGAAGGTCAGATCGGTCTGATAGCCCTTGGGGTCGTAGTACTCGGGTCCCGAGCTGGACTCTATGGTCCGGGCCGCTAGGTCGTAGAGTCCGTGCAGGACTAGCTCACGGTTGAAGATGCAAATCTTGTCCCGCGGTATACCAGGGTAGAAGCGGTATTCGCACTCGGCCGTCATTCGGCCCGCGTTGGTCAACCTGTGAGCCAGGGCGGATAACCTCCGGGCGTATCCCATGCATTGCGTCTCCAGCCCTCTGCGGAATTCCTCGTCGTCTACGGGATCCCCTTGGGGACCCACTCGGGACGGAACCGTCATGGGGAGGCGGAAGTCCGGCACCAGGAACCTGATTCGGACGTGCCTGATGGGTCCGGGACTTCCAAGGATGGCTTCCAAGCGGTGGTAAAGCTCGTTGTACAACGTCTCGCCGGTATAGCCGAGAAAGCTGATCTCCACTACCTGGGCTTCGAACGCCTGCGTCACAAATCTACCCAGCTCCTGTGACTTGACCTGCGCTCGTGGGGCCAGCCGAAGGGAGGCCGACAGATCCATCAGGGTGTCATACAGGACGTAACCGACCAGGCTGAGTAGGGCGCCGCCCAGAAAGGTCTTGCCCGCGATGGCGTCTCCGATGGGCTGCACGAACTGGGCTAGGAGTCCTGTGCCGAAGATGCCGAGTAGCACAGCACGCGTGATCATCGGTTCGTAGCGGGCCTGGAATCTCTTCAGCCGTTCGCCCATGGTGGCGCCTGGCACGCTCCTGCCACTGCTGCCGGACATCCGGAGCCCCTCCCCCGTAACGAAGCGGCCGCCGCGCCTTGTGACGCACGAGTCGGACCGTCTGCGCGGCGACGATTCTCAATGGTCTCCGTGCGGCAGTGCGAGGACAAGATAGGGATTGACCGTCGACTTGGCCCTGAGTCCCAGAGTCGCGGTGGCCGCGGTCAGGGTCATGGCGTAAGTGTCCACCGCGCGGCTGACGTTGGGAGCTTCGAGGCTGTCTCGAGTCACCAGTCGGTCCAGGTCCACGTAGGCCGAGCGAACGGTTTCGATCCAGCGGTATACCCGCCAGTCGCGCCGCCAGCCCTTCGTGCAGTCCTCCGGAAGCAGTAGCGACCACCGCTCGAAAAGGCGCGTCCTGATCTCAGGGAGCGTGGGCGTCAGGTGCATGTGGCGGACGAGGTCGTAGAGCGGGTCACCCACCATCGCCATTTCCCAGTCGATCAGGGTCAGGCCTGTGCCGTCCTCACGACGGATCATGTTCCACGGATTGAGGTCTCCATGGAGGAGTACCGCACGTCGGGGAGTCACTATGTGACGTCGGAGAATCTCTGCGAGGCGAAAGCTGCTGGTGGGGAGCCCCAGTTGGCCTGCCAGCTGAAGGGTCTCCTTCGGCAGGTCCGACACCATCCGGATCAGTTCGTCGCACAATTGCTCGTGAAAGCCCCCGGCCGGTGTGTACGAGTCGCCCGTCAGCTTCGCGCAGTCGACGTGTGTCAGGGCGTGGAGCTGGTTCACGAGATCGTCTGCCTCGTGCGGCAGAAGGCCACCCACGGGATGGTCCGGAGGCTGGATCTCCCCTTCCGGACCTTCGAAGGAATGGATGGTGAACTGGTCCCCGAGTTCACTGGTCCCCAACGCCAGCACGCGCGGCGCACGTACGGGCACACCGGAGTCCTCGATTGCCCGCAGCACGACGTGCTCGTTCAGAAACCGGCGCTCCCGGGGGCTGCCTGCTCCCACCTTGCGCCGCACCATCACCGGATACGACACGCCCGCGACCCGCACGGCCGTGCTGAGGTGTGCCGTCCCCTTGAAAACCCGGTCGGCCGAGGCGGCCCCCTCCTCGAAAAGGGCCTCCTGTACTGCCGGAGCAGGGAAGCTCGGATGCGGTGGGACCCGAGAGTCACGCACCCATGAAATGGACGAGACCGCACGGTCGCGGCTGTGGCGTTTGCCATGGGAGACGTTCCAGCGGAAGAGAATGCGCTCGATGGCCTTCTCGTCCGGAACGTTCTTCAGCCGGAGAGGCTCCTCGGCCTGCTGCAGCGCCCAGTACACCGCTTCGGTCGCAGCGTCCAAATCCTTCTGATCGAACGATTCGCCCAGAGACGTCGCGGCGCGCATCACGTCGGGGTAGACCGACTGCGCCCGCTCGAAGGCGACGTAGTGCCGTAGGTCGCGCTCCAGACCGTTGACCGCCTTTGGTCGCCGCAGCATCATCGCCGAACGCCACGCGTCGACCGCTTCATCCCACTGCACGTCGGAATAGCCCATGCGCACCAGGTGGGTGGCGAGGTCGTGCAATGGATCGCCGTAGGTGGCCAATTCCCAGTCCACACAGATCAGCGGTGGGCCGGCTTCGTACGACACGATGACGTTGTCACGGTGCAGGTCCGTGTGGAGGAGGCTGAAAGGTCGGCTGATCATCGCGGGCACTCGCTCCGCGAACCGGACCATGGCGTCCTCGGGGATGCCCAGCATGGCGAACAGGCCCCCGAACCTCTGCCAGTTGCGCTGCCTCACCTGGGCTTCCGTGGCCAGGGCCAATGTCCGCAAGAAGGCTCGGCTGTCTCGGCTGGATCTTGGCCAGGAAGGCGGCAGGGGAGGCAGTTCCTTCCGACCGACTTGTGTCATGTCCGCCAGCAGTTCGGCCAGGGCGCGGACCAGATGCTGGTCCACCGGTTTGCCGCTGGGGCAGACGCTGGAGACGGGCACGCCGTCCACGTAACTCATGACTGCGATGTCGCCGTACTTCAACAGGCACCGTGGTACGTGGGGTAGGGCTCCGGAGATCGCTCTGAGGAGTTCAGCCTCGTCCTGCCACGTGCGAATCACCACAGGCAGGGCAGAACGCTGGCGCTCACGCACTATCACAAAAGGGTGGTCCGCCAGCGGATCAAGCCAGGGTGGCGGCGGAACGATGTAGTTCAGGTTGTGGTGCCCACGGGTCACCCTCCCGCCGCTCCGGGCGTGTGAGACCAGCTCACCAAGCGCCTCGCGGGCCGCCCGCCCCGCAAACGCGGCAGCGGGCCCAGACGGACCACCCACGGGCACTCCTGAGCAACTATGCAACGCGTCTGATGTTCATGCGCTGCAAGAGAGGACCACACTGTAATGCCCGAGTGCCTGCGACACGAGAGTTATTCAGGATTGGCTACCCAGTCGAGACTGTCTTCACTCCTTGGCTTCACATCGTTCGAAGATTCTGGACGAATGACAACCTACTCAAGACGGGTCATAGCGGTGCCAACAGGAGTCGAACCACTCCTGCCAGCTCTGCATGAACACGGAGCCGACGGCGTGAGGATCGCCCTCGTCATTGACGAGTCGGATCAGGGTCGAGCCAAGGCCCAGGACGTCCCAGGCGTCTATCTCGGTGTCGTCGTCCATAAGGATCGTGCGCTCCACGATCTTGTACGGGCCGAGCAATCCTTCGACGCCACGCCTCAGATAGAGCTTGTGGGTGGGGACAAGCGGCACTTCACGGACCGCCACATCCACTTCTGGGACCAGCAGGTCGGTCCTCAGGTTACGCAGGGCATTACGCAAGGAGGAGGTGTGCCGTCTGATGATCTCCCGAGTCCGGATCTGAAGGATCCGGTCCAATTCCTGCGTATCGACAGTGGATCCGCCCTTCGGCACCCTGACCCGTGGATAGGGCAACTCGATCACGTCGGACGGCAGCAGGATACGCAGAGCGATGCGCTCAGGAGCCGGAATCTGCCCGTTGCGGATCGCCTCCGCCTGTACCCGCATGTGAGTGTCGAGACTTTCCGATGTGAAAGTGAAGACGTCCAACTCCACGACCGGCTGGGCAAAGGCGCGGGCGACGAAAGGGCCCAGGGCTATTCGCCCTGGGGGGATCTTGGACGGCGTCGCCACGTGGATCGGGGGTGTCGCTCGGACCTTCGAGCCGCTGCCCTGACGGGATTCGATCCAGCCTTCGGTCTTCAGCTGTTCCAGGACGCGCTGGATCGTGTCCCGCGAGACATCGAACTCCTTGGCGAGCAGACGCTGCGGGGGCAGGTTCTGCCCCGGCCTGTACTCACCGTCGGCGATACGGGACCGCAGCGCCGCCACGATGGCGGCTCCCTTGCCGCGTTCTTCGCTCACACCGCGACCGTACCTCCCTCACCGGCCGCCCAAACCGCCTTCAGTCCACAAGCAGACCATTCCTCGTCATCAACAGCCCAATATTGGTCCGCCAGTTAGTCGATCACCCAGGCAGGGCACAACCAGATTCAAGGCAACCAGTCCAATTGGACCGCTAATTGATCAGCCTCACCAAAGTGGACGGCAGGAGGACGAGATAGTGGACCGGTTACGTGCGCCCAGTTCGGCCGACAGCTCAGCGAGTGCGCAAGGTGTCGAGCACCTGGTCCAGCGAGCGCACCACCACCTCCGCGCCCGCCTCCCTCAGGATCTGCTCCTTGACCTCATTACGCGCGTAGCCCAGGAACTCGACTCCGGCCTGGCGCGCGGCGTCGAGGTCCGTCGCGGCATCGCCGATCATCAACGTGGCCGCCGGAACCGCTCCCATGGCCTTGATCGCCTCTTCCAGGCAGTACGGGTTCGGCTTCATCAGGTCGAGGTTCGGTGTGCGGCCGTAGACGTACGGGAAGCAGTCCGTCAGTCGGCGGCTCTCGACGTACGCCGCTGCCGCGACGGCGGCGTTGTTGGTGGTGATCGCGAACTTGACGCCGAGCGACCACCAGGTCCTGATCAGCGGATCGGCGTATGGGGTGGGCCGCGCCTTGGACACCGCTTCCAACTCGCGCCGGGTCAGCCACTCTTCCAGCGCGAGGACCAGGTCACTCCCCCGATGCCGGTCATGGACACCGCGCAGGGCTTCATGCGGGTCATTGCTGGATCGTTCCTGCTCGGTCAGCAAGGCGCCCATGCCCAACTGGTCGATCATCGCGACCAGTTGCTCGGCGATGTCGTGCGCCGGATATCCCGCGAACAACTGGCACATCGGCCCGTCCATGTCCCACAGGACGTACCGAGCGGAGGCGACCAGTGATGCGAGTCGTGCTGTCTCTGCTGTCACTGGTTCAGTGTGCGTCGTCTCAGGAGTCACTAGGAGAGTGTCAGGTCCGTCGTGATGGTTTCCCAGAGGGCGTTGAACCACTTCTGGGATTGCTCGACGAACGCGGCGTCACGTTGCGTGGCCTGCTTCAGGAACGAGAAGAGGAGGGAAGCGGAGCCGAGCGCGTCGTACATGTCAAGGGTCTGGCTCTCGTACGGCTCTTCCCGGCGGGTGAGGACGTAGTAGCCCATCAGCGCCTCTTCCCCGTTGAGGAGGTAAAGCTTGACGGGCGGGGTGAACGGCAACGCCCGGTACGTGACCTTCGCGGCTATGCCGTGCGTGGACTGCAGCGACTGGAGGTTGTGCCTCAGGACGTGCCCCTGGGCGTTGCGCATGTCGAGCCAGCGCTGGTGGACCGGATCGTCGTCACCGTCGACGGAGACCGGGAAGGCGAGGTTGATGTCCCTGGAGGGCATGAGGATGCGCACGTCGATCGACTCCGGGTGGAGAGTGCCCTCGTGAATCATGCGGAGGGGCTCACCGATGGCCACCATCAGCGTCTCCGCCGTATGGCACACGACGTCTATGTGCACGTGCGGCACCGAGAATGCCTCCACCAGGCGTGGTGCCAGACCGACCATGGTGGGCTGGGGCTTGTCGATCACAGGTGCCCGCTCCGCGATCCGCGGCGGACTCCCCTTGCTCACATTGCTGAGCAACCCGTCCTCCTGCAGCGCGCGCAGGGCCTGGCGGACCGTTCCTCGTTCCACGCCGAACTCCTCCGCGAGTTCGGCCTGGGTGGGGAGGCGGTCGCCGGCCTTGAGGTCGCCGGTGCGGATGCGTTCCCGCAGGGTGTCGGCGATCTCCTGGGGCGAGAGCCTTCTGCTGCCGTTCACTGCCACGTTCTCCTGGGTCACGACCAAACGTTACAACTCCAATCCATCTATGGGGAGTTGTTGCGGAGTTGTTTAGCAACCTTAGCCAAGTGGGGACAACATAGTCAGAGTTGGTTGCCAACTTGGTTGAGTTGGCGGAGGGTTTGCCTCCGCACCGCCAGCAGAACCACCGCCCGCTTCACCACCCGCCTCGCCCGCCCCGAAGCTCGAAGGGGGAACCACCATGCCGGCCCTTGCCCTCCTCTCCGCCGTCTTCGTCGTCGGCGTCGAGCAGACCCTCCAGTGGAAGTACGGCGCCAGCGGCATCATCGGGATGCTGCTGCTCACCATCGGCCTCAAGGCCAAGAACCCCGCGATCAGCTCGACCGGGGCGGTCGTGCTCGCCCTGCTCGTCGCGGGTCCGGCCCTGTGAGGGAACAGCGCGTCCGTCAGCCACTGTGGGAGACGTCAGCTCGTGAGCGCCAGCTCCGAACTGATCGTCTCCCACAGTGCGTTGAACCACAGGTGGGACTGCTCCACGAAGGTCGTGTCCCGCAGCCCGACGCCCTGCTCGAAAGGGAACAGCATCGACTGCGTGCCCTCGGAGTCGTACAGCTCCAGGTGCTCGTGGTCGATCTGCTGCTTGCGGCGGGTCAGCGTGTAGTACGCGAAGAGCGCCTCCGTGCCGTTCAGCAGGTACAGCTTGACCGGCGGGGTGAAGGGCAGGGCCCGGAAGGAGACGTGCACGTCGATGCCGTGCGTGGCGCGCAGGGCCAGCAGGTTGTGCTTGAGGACCTGCCCCTGTGCGTTGCGCTGGGCCAGCCAGCGCTCGTGCACCGCGTCGTCGTCGCGGCCCTCCACCGGCACCGGGAAGGCGAGGTCGATGTCCCGGCCCGGCAGCAGGACCCGGACGTCGACCTTGGCCGGATTCAGTCGTCCGGCGTGGATCTGGCGCAGCCCCTCCCCGATGGCGAGGTTGAGGGAGACCGAGGTCAGGCACAAGGCGTCTATTTCGACGTGCGGGGCCGCGAAAGCGGCGGCGATACGGGGGCCGAGGGCGACCGTGGTGGGCTGCGGGGCCGCTCCGGTGCCGTTGAGCGCCCGGCCGGCGCCCAGGTCGGGGGCGACGGTCGCCGGGCTTCCCTTGGACACGTTGGTGAGCAGGTGTTCCGCCTGCAGGACGTACAGCGCCTGGCGTACGACCCCGCGCTCCACCCCGAACTCGTCGGCCAGCCGCGCCTGCGTGGGCATGCGCTGACCTGCCCGCAGCGTGCCGGACCGGATCCGGGCGCGAAGCTCGTCGGCCACCTCGTGATGGGACTTCTGTGGCCGCTGTGACCTCTTCCGTCCATTGACGGAGGCGTGTTTCGGGTCCACGGCCAAACCCTACAACTTCCCGCCATCTTTCGGCAGTTCAGTGGAAGGTGGTTATGAGCCGCTTCCAAGCGGAGATAAGTACAGTGAAGTTGGTCGCCAACTTGAGCAACCTTGAGAAACATGGTCAAAACTTCACAAGGTTGGCCAAGTCGGGATCGACAGGGGCCACCGTCCCGCGAAGGGACCGTCCCGAAGGGGGACCGTCATGCCGTTCATCGCCGTCGCCATCGCCGCCCTCGCCGTCGGCTTCGAGGCGCTCGTTCAGTGGAAGTGGGGCGCGATGGGCATCGTGGCGTTCGTCGCGCTGACCGTCGGCGTCAAGGCCAAGAACGTCGCGATCGGCGGCATCGGAGCGGTCATCCTCGTGATGCTGCTCGCCCAGTCCGGATGACGCCCCGGCCCCACGGGCCCAGGATCCGGCTGATCGGGCTCCCTTCCGGAGGGGAGCCGGGAGCCCGGTCGGTCTGCACAGCCACAACTGAACACCGACAACCGAACAGCTTCACCAGTACAGCCACAACTGAAGAGCACAGCTACGGATGAACAGTCAGCGGTCGTCGACGGACAGGAGGCCTCAGAACATGTCCAGGCACCAAGGACGCCTGGGCGTACGCAGCAGGGCGTCGGCCCCCCGGCCGGCGCCCGCTCGTTCTTCCCGCACCCGCCCCAGCGCCACCAGCCGCGCCACCGACTCGTCCCCGAGCCACAGCGTCGCCAACTCCCGTACGTCCAGCGTGAGATCGGCGCTGCGCGTCGTCGCCGTACAGGAAGCCCCGGCCGGCGAGGCCTCCAGCAGGTAGCGGCCGCCGGCCGTTCCGGAGGCGTCCACGACCTCCAGCACCAGCGCGCCCTCGCCCTCGTACGTCCGCGCCTCCAGGGCCCGTACGACATCCAGGATCCGCACCCACAGCCAGTCCGCGTGCATGGTGATCCTGGCCGCGGGCGGGTTCGGCAGCAGGTGCGGGAGCAGGTCGTCGGGGGCCCGCCAGTCGCTCTTGACCTGCATGACCCAGTCGATCGAGCACAGGTGGTGCCACAGGGCGCGCTCGGCCGTCGGGGTCGACGCGATCATGTTCCGCACGCTCGCCGTGTTCGACGGCTGCATGGTGTCGGCCCACTTGTCCTCGACCTCGTACGCCATCAGCCCCTCGACCGTGCCGTCCGCCGCCCGGTACACGGCGTAGAACGGCTGGGTCCACGTCGGGTCGACGCGCACGGCACCCGTGTGCAGCCCCCACCACCAGTCGCCCCGGCTGATCGCCCCCGGCGTGGCCCGGCGCACCCGGTCGTGCAGCTCGGGACCGAGTTTGCGTACGACGTCGGGGTCCACCAGATCGATACGGCCGCCGTCCAGATCCGGGCCCCGGGGGTCGAGCCCGGCGCGGGTGACGTCGACCGTCCACACGGTGCCCGAGGTGGCGGGGCCGAAGCCGAAGCGGCCGTAGATGCCGTACTCGGCGGCGATCAGTGTGGCCACGACGTCTCCGCGGTCCTTCGCGGCGGCGAGGTCCTGGGTCATCATCCGGGTCAGCAGACCGCGGCGGCGGTGGGTGGCGGTCACGGTGACCGCGGAGATCGCGTCGGCGGCCACGAAGGCACCACCGACTGCCGTCACCTCCTGCGCGAAGGACCGGAAGGTCGCCACGCACCGGCCCCCCTCGAAGGCCCCGATGAACCGGCCGGGCTCGAACTGGGCGCGCCGCGCCTCCAGTTCGGCCGCCGGCACGACGGGCTCCCGCAGGAACCCGGCCCGCACGGCCCGCAGCCACTCGGGATGCTCGGCCTCGGTGATCGCACGGACGTCTATGTCGGCTGTGCCGGCTCGGTCGCTCATGCGGGCCACGGTAGGCGGGCGGGGAGGGAGGTGTCGCGCAGATTTCCGCACCCCCGGCAGCACCGGCCCCCACGTCACCAGGCCGGCCACCTCACGAGGACCCGCACCTCACGACGCCGGCCACCTCACGACAACCCGCCACCCCACCCCACTCCACCCCACCTACGTCAGCAAGTCCTCCACCTGCGCCTCCCCCTCCCGGTACCGCCGCGTGATCTCCCCGCTGCACTCGTCCGCCGTCCGCTGCAACCGCTGGCGGCGCCCGGACACCTGCTGCTCGTACCGCACCAGCCGGCCCATCGCGGTGTTCAGTTCCAGGTCGGTGCGGGCCCCCAGGTCCGAGAGTTCGACCTCGGCGAGCATCTCCGCGGCCAGCAGCCGGTACTCCTCGCTGTGCGGGGTGCCCAGCGTGACGTGCCGGGCCGAGGAGCGGTGGCGGGCCGGGGCGTCGGTGAGGATCTCGGGGAGCCGCTCGACCACCGAGGCCTCCGGGAGCCGCTCGACGAGCGGGTCCCGGCCCGCGGGCGACCGGCGGGCCAGTTCCGCGCGGAGGATGTCGATACGGCCCTGGAGCAGCCGTCGGACATAACTGAGGTCCGCCTCGTCGCGCTGGGCGTCCCGGCGCAGGGTGCGCAGCGCGGGCAGGCTCAGCCTGGCGAGGTCGTGCTCGGGCGGCTCCGGGGGCAGCACGGGGCTGTCCGTACGTTGCGTGGGCGGCCGCCGACTGTCCAGCCGCCCGGTACTCGGTGTGCTCATGCGCCTCTACCGTCCCCTCGACCGGCGTGTGGAAGCATCGTGCCACCCCAAGTGGCCGCTATGTGACCGAGTGCCCCCGAACGGCCCCAGATGGGGGGTTAAGGATCAAAAACAAACCCGGACGCAGTCCCTCCGGGCAGGCCCGGCATGATGGTCGTATGCGAGCGGTGGTGCAGAGGGTGGACGGCGCGAGCGTCGTCGTCGACGGTGAGACGGTCGGGGAGATCAGCGGCGAGGGACTGTGCGTCCTCGTCGGGGTCACGCACGAGGACACCAAGGAGAAGGCGGCCCAACTGGCCCGCAAACTCTGGTCGGTGCGCATGCTGCACGACGAGAAGTCGTGCAGCGACATCGACGCCCCGCTGCTGGTGATCAGCCAGTTCACGCTGTACGGCGACGCCCGCAAGGGCCGCCGCCCCACCTGGAACGCGGCCGCCCCCGGCGATGTCGCCGAGCCGCTCGTCGACGAGGTCGTCGCGCAACTGCGCGCCCTGGGCGCGACGGTCGCCACCGGCCGCTTCGGCGCCCGGATGCGGGTGTCCCTGACCAACGACGGCCCGTTCACGGTCCTGCTGGAGATGTGACCCTCACGGTCCCGTAGGTGAACTGCGCAGGAACTCCCGGCAGTCCCGCGCCACACCCGCCATCCCCAGCTCCTCGGCCGTCCCCAGCGCCGTGCGGGCGAGCCCACGTGCTTCCGCCCGCACCGCGACGGAGTCCGAACGCCGCCGTGCCCGCGCCTCGTCCAGCCGCAGCCGCGTCATCTGTGCCGGTGAGTGCTGGGCGAGCCGTACCGCCCGGCGCAGATGCCCGAGCGCGGTCTCCGGCTCGCCCGCCACCAGCGCCAGCAGTCCGCTGAAGCGTGCGGCGGGGCCGAGCAGGACGGTCGGCCAGCCGGCGAGGACCAGTTCGCCGGGGTGCGCGTCCAGGAGGGCGCGCAGGGGCGGGACGTACGGCAGCAACTCCTCGACGCGTACGTCCCGTACGGCCAACTCCGCGCAGGCCTGGGCCAGTACGGCCGCCGTGGGCAGCGCCCAGCCGCTCGGCGGGAACCTGGTGAACCCGCCGGTGTCGGCGGCGAAGGCCAGCACCTGGTCAGCCGCCTGGTCGTGGCGGCCGGTCTCGCACAGGGCCAGCGCCAGCCCCGCCCGCCACACCGGGAAGTAGTCGCGGCGCCGGACGCCGGCCATGAGCGGGGAGCCGAACAGCTCGGCCATCCGGCCCTGTTCGTGGCGGAGCCAGTAGGCCTGGCCGAGGCAGGTCTGGCTGAGGGTGTCGGCGGGGACCGACTGCTCCCGCTCCATGGTCTCGGCGATCGTCCTGGACTCGCCGAGGATCCACTCCTCGGCGGTGGCGAACTCGCCCTGCCACAGGTTCATCAGGGCGTCCAGCGTGCCCTGTTGCCAGTGGGCGAGGGTGCTGTGCCGGTGGGCGGCGTGCTCGCGGTGGCGTCGTACGGTCGCGTCCGCGGCGGTCACCCGGCCCACCCTCAACTGGTCGATGGCCAGGGCGACGAGGGCCTCGCCGATGAAGTACATCGAGCGGGAGCGGACCGCGATGTCCCGTAACTCCGCGGACAGGGCGAGGAGTTCGGCGGCCGGGGCGAAGTCGTAGAGGGACCAGCGGCATTCGGTGAGGACCTCGCAGTGGGTCTCGGCGCCGACGGCCGGGAGCCGGTCCCGTAACTCCCTGAGGACCCCGCGGGCCCGGTCCACGCTGGTGCCGGGCTCGGCGCCGGGGACCGCGGTGTCGTCGCCGACGCCCATGGTGAGCTTCTTGGCGCGGTGCGCGGTCAGGCGCAGCCGCAGCTCCACCGCGGGGAGGTCCTGGCGGCCGGCCAGCGTCTTCAGGCACTCGTCGATCCGCGCGATCAGGTCCCGGTCCACCTGGCCCGGGTCCGACCAGCGGCGGGCGCAGCGCACGACGGCGTGGGCGCGGGCCAGGTCGTCGCCCTCGGCGGCCCGGTACGCGGCGAGGTAGAGGCGGCCGGCCTCGTACATGTCGCCGAGGAGATGGCGGGCGTCACCGCGCCGGATCAGCTGGTCGAACTCGCCGCCGGGGGCGTCGACCGGAGCGGCGGAGGCCGTCGGCCTGGGCCCCCGCGGCCGCCCGGGCCGCCCCTGCCGCCCTTGCCGCTCGGAGGGGACGGGCCGGTCGGGCAGCAGGCCCAGCAGCTCCCCCTCCGCGTGCAGGACGGTGTCGCATTCCCGGGCCAGTGCGGGACCCGGCATCCGGGTGCCGTTCTCCACCCGGCTGAGGTAGCTCTTGCTGTAGTTGACGAGCCGGGACAGCTCGCCGAGCGACAGCCCGGCGGCCTTTCTGCGCATGCGCAGCGACTCGGCGAATTCCTCTTCCGGTGTCATGGCGCCTCCCCCGGGGCAGATCGCCACCTCGTTCGCCGAACACTTGCTCCCCGTGTCCGCGCGGTCGCTGCCCGTTGCCAAATTATGGGTTGTCAACGGCATATCGCGCCCGGCGTTTCCAGCCGGACTCACCCTGGAGACGGAGAGCGCCCCGCGCGGGGGGCGGGGCGCTCACGACAGCGAGAGCTCACCGAGGGCTCACCGAGAGCTCTGCGGCTACGGCTCTACGACGACCTCCTGGGCCGCGGCCGTCGTGTCGGCGACGAGTCGCGCGTCCGGGGGGACGTTCCGCTTGACCAGGGCGAGGGCGACAGGACCGAGCTCGTGGTGCCGTACGGAGGTCGTCACGAAGCCGATCTTGCGGCCGTCGGGGCCCTCGTCCGCGAGCCGGAGGTCGGCGCCGGCGGGCGGCAGATGGACCTCGCTGCCGTCCAGGTGCAGGAAGACCAGGCGCCGCGGGGGCTTGCCGAGGTTCTGGACGCGGGCGACGGTCTCCTGGCCGCGGTAGCAGCCCTTCTGGAGGTGCACCGCGGTACCGATCCAGCCCAGCTCGTGCGGGATGGTGCGGTGGTCGGTCTCGAAGCCGAGGCGCGGGCGGTGGTGCTCGACGCGCAGCGCCTCGTAGGCCAGCAGACCGGCGGCGGGCCCGGACTTCTCGGCGTACGACTCCAGGTCGGCACGCGGCAGGAAGAGATCGCGGCCGTACGGCGTCTCGCGTACGACGACCCCCTCCGGCACCTCGGCGATGGACCCGGCGGGGAGGTGGACGATCGCGAACTCGTCGGTGCGGTCGGCGACTTCGACCCGGTAGAAGAACTTCATCGACTCCAGGTAGGCGAGCAACGCGCCCTGGGTGCCGGGTTCGACATGGGCCCAGACGGTCGTGCCGTCGTCGACGAGGTACAGGGCGTGCTCGATGTGGCCGTGCGCGGAGAGGATCAGCGCCTCGGTGGCCTGGCCCGTGGGCAGGTCGCTGACGTGCTGGGTGAGCAGCAGGTGCAGCCAGCTGAGGCGGTCGTCACCGGTGACGGACACGACGCCGCGGTGCGAGAGGTCGACGAATCCGGTGCCGTCGGCCAGGGCGCGCTGTTCGCGGAACAGGTCGCCGTAGTGCGCGGCGACGCCTTCGTCCACGCCCTCGGCGGGGACGGCGCCGGGCAGGGACAGCAGGGGGCTCTTCATATGCACAAGCCTACGACTCGGTAGTTGAAGTCTTGATCTCGAGGGACTTGGCGGAACAGTCCTTGCAGCGGCCGAAGATCGCGAAGTGCTTCATGTCGGTCTCGAAGCCGAACTCCTGCCGGAGCTTCGCGGTGAAGTCGGCGGCCACCTTGATGTCGGCCTCGATGACGTTCTGGCAGTCGCGGCAGACCAGGTGGATGTGATGGTGGCGGTCGGCGAGGTGGTACGTCGGCGCCCCGTGCCCGAGGTGGGCATGGCTGACCAGCCCGAGCTCCTCCAGGAGCTCCAGGGTCCGGTAGACCGTGGAGATGTTGACCCCCGAGGCCGTCTTCTTGACTTCCGTGAGGATGTCGTCGGGGGTCGCGTGCTCCAGGGTGTCCACGGCTTCGAGGACAAGCTGGCGCTGCGGCGTCAGCCGGTAGCCGCGCTGCCTGAGGTCGCTCTTCCAGTCGGTGCTCACCACGGGGCCAAGTCTAGGACCGTTGCCGTAAAGGACGTCCACCGACGGATTTTGCCTTCCCTTGGCAACCTGTGCGGTCCCTGCTTCGCCAACGCCGGCACCATGGACGTCGCCATCTACGGCGTGGGCTGGACGAGCACCGGCAACAACGAGGTGAGCTTCAAGTACCGCGTCCGGCTCGCCCAGCGGGAAGGTCCACAAGATCGAGCAGATCACGATCTACTGATCCCGCGGACCACCGCGTGGCGTGCGGACCGGCCTACTTGAAGAAGGCGATCCCGTCGTCCGGCATGTCGTCGGGCAGGGCCTTCGCCCAGCGCTCGACCTCCTCCGGGGTGACGACCTTCTTCAGGTGGGCCGACATGTAGGGGCGCAGCTCGACCTCGGGGGTCTGCTTCTCGCCGACCCACATGAGGTCGCTCTTGACGTAGCCGTACAGGCGCTTGCCACCGCTGTACGGCCCGGACGCGGCCGTGCGCGCGACGGCGTCGGTCACCAGGTCGATCTGCGGCTTCTGGTCGGCCATCTCGCCGTACCAGATCTCGACCACGCCGTCGTCGCGGACCATCGTCACCTCGACCTTGCGGTCGGAGTCGATGCGCCAGAAGCCGTGCTCGGTCTCCAGCGGGCGGACCTTGTTGCCGTCGTTGTCGAGGACCCAGGTGTGGGAGTCGTACTCCAGGAAGTCCCGGCCGTCGTGGCTGAAGGTCACCTCCTGGCCGAAGTTGCACTTCTCCGAGCCCGGGAAGTCGTGCACGCCCGCGCCGGCCCAGTTGCCGAGCAGGAAGGCGAGCGGGACGAGGTCCTTGTGGAGGTCGGACGGGATCTCGATCATGAGTGGCGGTTCCTAGACGGGGGTCAGCGCTGGCCCTGGTACAGCTTCTTCACGGTCAGGTAGGCGAAGGCGAGGACGCCGACGCAGACCAGGACCAGCAGGGCTTCGAAGAAGATCTCCACGGGGTGCTCCTCGGATGAGCGGGGTGCGGTGCTTGTACACAGGGCCGGGCCCCAGCTTACGCGGCCGGGGCCCGGGGGACCGTGCGGGCCTCCTCACCCCAGGAGCTGGCCCTGCAGGGTCACCGTCTGCTGGAAGGGGACGGGGTTCGCGGTGCCCTTGCGGGACTGGATCACCAGGGCTAGGACGTCGCCGGCGCTGACGTAGGCCTGGCGGGTCTGCTCCTTGCCGTACGGCTTCGACTCGACGTACGCGACGCGTGAGACGTTCGTGACCAGGGACGCGTCGGGGAAGTCCTCGTCGGCCACCGATTCGACGGCGCCGCGCAACGGGTAGCCGGGGCCGTCGTACGGGGCGAGCTCACGGGTCAGCTCGTCGAGCACGGCGGCGGAGTCGAACTGGAGCAGGTAGACGGCGGTGCGGGTGCCGTCGGGCGTGGTCCAGCCGCGGGCCGCGATGTGACGGAGGCCGTGGTCGGTGAACTGCTGGGCGAGTTCGGCGCGGTCCTCCTTCGCGTCGTAGACGGAGAGGAAGTCCTTCGTCGGCAGCCAGCCGTCCGTGCCGGCCAGCGCCTTGTCCGGGGTCGCGCCGTGCGGCGCGGGCAGGACGAGCCGCCGTAGGTCGGCGTAGTGGGAGGCGGTCTTGTTCGAGTCCGCGAAGGGGCCGGGGCTGCCGGAGGGCAGCGGGGGCTTCGTGAGCGTGGGGTAGTCCCAGCGGCCGTCCGACTCCGTGGCCAGGCCGGGGACGTCGGTGCGCTCCATGCCGGCGACGGCGTAGGCGGTCCCGGTGGCGAAGGCCGCGAAGGTGAGGACGGCGGTGGTCCAGCGCAGGGCGGCGCGGAGGGCCCGGCGGGGCTTGCGGGCCGGCACCGGGTGCTCGCCCCCGACGGGTGCGGGCTCCGTGGGACCGGCCGCCCCGGTGGTCTCGATCTGCTCGGTCATACCGCCTCCCCCGGTTCCGCGATGCGGTCGAGCTGTTCGCGCAGCAGCTTCGCGACCCCCTCCTGTTTCATCGGCTTCGCGCTGTCCGCGGTGAGGCTGACCAGCACGTTGCCCTGATGTGCGAAGCAGACCATCGAGTCGAGCTTCTCCTTCTTGGACGTCGGCGCCAGGAAGCAGTGGGCGTCCTTGTGGCCCACGATCTTCGGGCCCGCGCGCAGGATGCCGTCCAGCATGTCGACGAACGAATCCTGGTAGCGGGCGATCTCGCGTACGGCCGACGCGTTGTCCAGCTCGGACAGCTCGATGGTCACCGTGGCGGCCTCCTGCGCGTAGGGGTCGCTGAGGTAGCTGCGCATCGCGACGCCCTTGAGGCGCTGCTTGTCGATCTGCTTCTCCAACGCCTTGCGCTGGGTGCGCGGCAGCCCGCTCAGCGACTCCTTGCGCAGCGCGGTCGCATGGGCACCGCTCAGCTCGGCGTCGTAGCCGTACTCGCCGATGTCGGGCCCGTGGGGCCAGGTGTCGTCGTCGAACGGCACGAGCATCCGGGAGAGCCCCTTCGCCGCGACGGGCTGCGCCGTCTCGGGTGTGGCCTTCGGGAACGTCCACGACGGCGCTCCCGCGTCACGGTCGGCGCCGTCGACGGTGACCACGGTGTATCCGACCCCACCGACGACACCGGCGGCCAGCAGAAGCGACCCCACGAGAGCGGCGACACGACGACGCCGGGCGGGGTTGCGGGCGGGCGCGGGGAGCTCCGCGGGCACGGGCGCCCCGGTGTCCTCCGCCGCGTCGGTCGGTGTCGGCCGGGTCTCGTTGTCACTCACAGCCGCTCCATCTGACGCTCGGCGAGGTCCATGATCGTCTTCTTGGTGAGCGGCTTGGTGTCCCAGACCCGGATCTCCATGACCACGTCACCTCGCCAGGCGTAGGCCTCGGCGCCGTAGATCGGCAGGTACCCGAACTCGGTGTCGGCCTTGTCGTGCACGTACGCCTTGCCGTCCCCGGTGCCGGGGATGGCCCAGCTACGGGTCGAGGCCTCCTTGTCGGCCCAGTACTGGCCGTCGGACGCCTCGTCGACCGCCACCAGCGACTCCTCCTGCCGGTACTGGATCAGGCGGATCGTCACCTCCTTGTCACCGCTGGCCCAGCCCGTGGTGGCCGCGCGGCGGAAATCGTCGCCCAGCTGGTCGCTGAGCGCCCCCGCGGGATCCTCGTAGAGCTCGGCGTACGGGGCCAGGTCCAGCCAGCCGTCGTCGTCACCCAGCCAGTCGGCCTTCTTCGCCCCGGCCGGCTTCTTCAGCAACAGCTTGCGCAGGTCGCCGTCGGTCTTGACGCGGCGGTCCTGGGCGGCGGACAGCGGTTCGGGGGCCGGGCCGGTGGCCTGGGCCAGGGTCGGCTGCGAGAGCGAGGGCAGCGGGGTGGGGTCGCGGTCCGCCTGGATCAGATATCCGGCGCAGGTACCGGCCACGACACCGAGGACGGCCGCGGCGGCGATCAACAGGGTCGTACGGCCACGGCGGCGCCCACGGGTTGCCCCTTCGGGCTCTTCGACCGCTACGGGCCGTTCAGGCCCTTCAGGCTCTCCGGGTTCTTCGGGTACTTCCAAAGCGTCCCCCACTAAGACGTGAAGCGCGCGTTCCGTATGCGCGCTTCACAGGTGACTCCCGGTCAACGCCCGGAGTTGTACGGGGGGTTGTCACGATCCGGACACATCACACATCCGCTCAGGCGAGGAGCTGGGTCTGCAAGGCCAGGGTCTGCACGAAGGGCCCGGTGGCCACGGTTCCCTCGCGGGACTGGAGCACCACGGCCAGCACGTCCCCGGCGGACAGATACGCCTGCCGGACGTGCTCGGCGCCGTACGGCCGCCTCTCGTCGTACGCGGAGCGGCGAATCTCCGCGATGCCGGACGCGTCGGGGAGGTCTTCGTCGGGCACGGACCGTTCCGCACCGCGCACCCGGTGGCCCGGGGCGTCCCGGGGTGCCAGGTGCTGGTGGAACAGGTCGTCCACGACCGCCGCCGTGCCGAAGCGGAGCAGGTAGACACGGGTGTGCGTGCCGTCGGGCGTGGTCCAGCCGCGTGCGGCGACGTGCCGCAGGCCGGTGTCGACGAGCAGCTGTCCGAGGGCGGCCCGGTCCGGCTCGGCGTACTCCGCCAGGAAGCCGTCGGTCGTCAGCCACCCCTCGGAGCCGCGCAGCGCCCGGTCCTCCACCGCCCCCTTCGGCGCGGGCAGCACGAGGGCCCGCAGATCCGCGTGGTGCACGCCCGGCCGGTCCTCGTCAGCGAACGGGGCGGGACTGTCGGAGGGCAGCGGTGGACTGCTCAGGCGCGGGTACTCCCACAGGCCCTCGGTCGCCGCCGGGAGGCCGGGCACGTCCTCCCGGTCCAGGCGGGTGACGCCGTACGCGGTCGCGGTCCCTGCTACGGCGAAGACGGCCAGCACGGCGAGCCAGCGCAGGGCGGACACCGCCTTCATGGACACGGCCCCCGCCCCCTTCACAGCCGCTCCATCTGGCGCTCGGCGAGATCCATGATCGTTCTCCAGGGGACCGGGTCCTCGCCGTAGACCCAGATGTGCAGGGAGAGGTCGCCGCGTGACGCGTGCGCCTCCGCGCTGACGCCGGGCAGGGCGGTGGACTCGGCGGACGGCTCCGGGTGGAGGTACGCCGTGCCCGCACCGGTGCCGGGTATCGGCCGGCTCTTCACGTCCGGGTCCGTCTCCGCCCAGTAGCGGCTGCTCGAACTGTCGTCGGCGGGGGCCGTCGGGGCTTCCCGCTGCTCGAACTGGGCCAGCCAGATCTCCACCTGGTGGCTGCCGGTGTCCCAGCCGGTGACCGCCGCCCGCAGGAACTCCTGCTTCTCGAGGTGGTCGTAGTAGGTCTCGGGCTCGTCCGACATGTCGGCGTACTCGCCCAGGGCCATCCAGCCCTGGGGCGCCACCCAGTCCGGCGTGGTCGCACCGCCCGGCGTCTCCAGGAGCAGCTCCCGCAGGTCCCCGTCGTTCCTGACCTTGCGGTCCTGCTCGGCGGTGAGCGGCTCCGGCTGCGGGCCGCGGGCCTGAGGGAGCGCCGGCTGGACGAGCAGGGGCAGCGTCGGCTCCCGGCCCGCCTGGACCAGGTATCCGGCGCAGGCCCCGGCGACTGCGCCGAGTACGGCCGCGGCGGCGACCAACTGTCTCTTCGGGTCCTTCACGTGCGTCTCCCACAAGGCGTGCGGCGCGCCTTCCGCATGCGCGCCGCACAGGAGACCCCTGGTCAGCCCCGGAGGTTGTACGTGAACGCGGACCACGCTTCCGTCGAGAAGAGGAGCAGGGGGCGGGCCGGATCCTTGCTGTCACGGACCGGGACCAGGGGGGAGGCGTCGTCGGAGACTTCCAGGCACTCGCCGCCGTCCGGATTGCTGTAGCTGCTCTTGCGCCACGTCACGCCGTTCAGGTCGATGGCTCGCACGGTGATTCCTCCAACATCCGCAGGATGAACTTCCGTGACTCGGCCGGGTTCAGCGCCAGGTCACGCATCGCATCGTAGGCATCGTCCAGCTGCTGGACAGCTGGGATTTCCTCGACCAGTTCACCTCGGACGGTGTTCTCCGTGTAGGCCACCACGCGGCCGCCCAGCAGCTTCAGGAACATCACGCTGGTGCCCACGAGCCCGTGGAGCCCGGCACTCTGGGGCAACACGTGGATCGTGACGTGCGGCCACTGCGACACCTCCAGCAGGTGCTCCAACTGCTCCCGCCAAGCCCCCTTGTCCCGCAGGGGAGTCCTGAGGACTGCCTCCGCGACGACCGCCCGGAACAAGGGGGCGTCTTCCTCCTCCAGCAACGTGCGCCGCCCCGTGCGGGCCTCGACCTGCTGGTCCAGTTCGTCACCCTTGGCGCCGCCCAAGGCGAGCAACTCCCGGGCGTACCCGTCCGTTTGCAGCAGGCCGGGCAGGATGCTCACCCCGAAGTGCCACAGACTGTGCGCCTCCGTCTCCAGCACCATGTACCGCCGGTACTGCTCCTTGAACTGCGTCGGGTCCCCGACCGCCAGTTCCCACAGGGCCAGCAGCATCCCCGACGTCCCGTAGTGCTGGTCCAGGGCCTCCACGAGTTCCGGGCTGCCCAGGCTGCGCCCGCTCTCCATCTTGCCGAGCGTCGACGCGTCCCAGCCGAGCCGGTCCGCAACGTCCCGGAGGCTGCCGCCCTTTCCGGCCCTCAGTAACCGCAGTTCCTCCGCGAACCGTGCCCTCGGTTCATGGCTCCGCCCCGTGACCACCCGCCGCTGCGGCACCGCGCCTCCTTGATCATCCTTGTGGAATTTGTGGAATTTGGAACGCCCGCTGTGGAATTTGCGGCCGTTCCCGTCGCGATCCGTCCCCGCCCTGGGTCAAGCTCGTATCGACCCAGGAATACGCAGAGTAGTCCAACTGCCGCATTCCGTATACATGTTGGACGAAAGGACACATACCTCATGGAACCGGGAACGCTTCTCTTCGACCCCGCCACCAACAGAGTCGGCGAGTACCAGGACCGCTCGGGGCCGTACGCGATGCTGCGGCCCGTCGGCGGCGGCCGGGAGTGGCAGGCCGATCCGGAGGTGCTGCGGCCGGCCACCGACCAGGAGCGGCTGAGCGCCGGGGTCCGCGCGGCGAACGACCGGGCGCGGGCCGGTGCCCCGGCGCGCCCGGCGACCGACGGGCCGTTCCTGGTGGCCGGTCTGCGGTGCGGGGTGGAGCGAGAGGAGGACCTCGCATGAGCGTCCCGCCGCCCTACTATCCGTATCCGCTGCCGGCCGAAGCCCGGGAGCCGGGGCCGGTGCCGGAGCCGAAGCCGGAGCCCGGGTCGGCCGCCCGCCTTCCGCGCAGGCGCCGGCGGTGGAGGCCGCGACGGCGGCCGCGGCTCCGGGTGCCGTGGGTCCTCGTCGACGACGCCTTCTGGACCGGCGTGCTCACCGCGGTCAGCATCGCCGGGCTGGTGGCGGTGATCGTCGCGACGACCTGAGCGCCGTACGCACTACGCTGCCCGCATGGCGAAGAAGCTCGTGATCAAGGTGACCGCCGGGGCCGATGCTCCCGAGCGCTGTTCGCAGGCGTTCACCGTGGCGGCGGTGGCCGTGGCCAGTGGCGTGGACGTCTCGCTGTGGCTGACCGGGGAGTCGGCCTGGTTCGCCCTGCCGGGCCGGGCCGCCGAGTTCGAGCTGCCGCACGCCGCCCCGCTGCCCGACCTGCTGGACTCGATCCTCGCGGGCGGGCGGCTCACCCTGTGCACCCAGTGCGCGGCCCGCCGGGACATCACGGAGAAGGACGTCATCGAGGGCGTACGGATCGCGGGCGCGCAGGTGTTCGTGCAGGAGGCCCTGGCGGACGGGACGCAGGCGCTCGTCTACTGAGACGCCCGCCGCGCGGACCGGCGGCCTGTCACAGCTGGTCGACAATTCAAGGAAGGCCTTACCCGGCGCGGTTAGTCTCACGTTCGACGGGCCACCCGTCCGTCGACACCACCGCCGCTCTGGGGGATCCAACCGCATGCGCGCCCTGCGAATACTTCTGATCACCGCCGTGATTCTCGGCGGGCTGTTCGTCGCCGCCGACCGTCTGGCGGTCCACTTCGCGGAGGGCGAGGTCGCCGACCGGCTGAAGACACAGGAGGGGCTGACCACGACCCCGAGCGTGGACATCAAGGGGTTCCCGTTCCTGACCCAGGTGGCCGGCGGCGAACTCGACGACGTCCAGGTCGGAATGAAGGAGTACGACGCGGACACCGGCACCAGCGGGGGCACGATCCGCATCGACGACCTGAACGCCGCCATGAAGGGCGTCGCGTTCTCCGGCGACTACAGCTCCGCCACCGCCACCACCGCCTCCGGCACCGCCGCCATCACCTACGACCAGCTGCTCAAGGCGGCCAAGTCGCAGGAGACCCAGCTGCCGCTCGGCATCACCGCGAAGGTCGTCGGGCTCTCCGACGGCGGCGACGGCAAGATCAAGGTCGACATCAAGGTGAGCGCCCTGGAGAAGCCCGTCTCCGTGCTCAGCACCGTCAGCGTCGTCGACGGGGACACCGTGCGGGTGCACGCCGACTCGATCCCCAGCTTCGGCAGCGTCACCCTCGCCGACTCCGACTTCCGCTCCATCGCCGACTTCGACCAGAAGATCGAGGGCCTGCCCGGCGGCATCAAGCTCGACCAGGTCGACGCGGGTGCGAACGGTGTGGAGATCGCGGTGAAGGGTTCGAACGTCAAGCTCGCCGGGTAGGACGAGCGTCGGGCCGGACCCGGCTCGTCCGACAGGCGAGACGGTCACGTCCGTACCGTAGATGTGATGACGGCTACAGCCGCCCGGGACCCGTGGGAGCACGGCCCGGGCGGCTTTCTGGTCCCATATTCCGGACGATCGCATCTCAGCATGCGACACACCGGTGACATGCCGGTATGTCCGTCCCTACGATCGACGCCATGAAGCGACAGGCGGATCTCACGAAGCGGCGGGCAGTAGACCTGTGCCGCGTCGCCGCCATGCTCTGTCGCCCCTTCTGAGCGGACGGCACGGCCTCCGCATCCCCTTGCCCTGGCGCCCCAGGGCATCCGTGCGCCCCGCGCACCCTTCCGCACGCCCCGCCGCAACTGCCCCGGAGGAGAAAGAGCATGAGCCGCAGCGACGTCCTGGTCGACGCCGACTGGGTCGAGGCCAACCTCGACAACCCGAACATCGCGATCGTGGAGGTGGACGAAGACACGTCCGCCTACGAGAAGAACCACATCCGCAACGCGATCCGGATCGACTGGACCAAGGACCTGCAGGACCCGGTCCGCCGCGACTTCGTCGACCAGGAGGGCTTCGAGAAGCTCCTGTCGGCGAAGGGCATCGCCAACGACACCCTGGTGATCCTCTACGGCGGCAACAACAACTGGTTCGCGTCCTACGCCTACTGGTACTTCAAGCTGTACGGCCACGAGAACGTCAAGCTGCTCGACGGTGGCCGCAAGAAGTGGGAGCTGGACGCCCGCGAGCTGGTCGAGGAGGTCCCGGAGCGCGCCGAGACCACCTACACGGCCAAGCCGCAGAACACGGCCATCCGCGCCTTCCGCGACGACGTCGTGGCGGCCATCGGTTCGCAGAACCTGGTCGACGTGCGCTCCCCCGACGAGTTCTCCGGGAAGCTCCTCGCCCCGGCCCACCTTCCGCAGGAGCAGTCGCAGCGTCCGGGTCACGTCCCGTCCGCGCGCAACATCCCGTGGTCGAAGAACGCCAACGACGACGGCACCTTCAAGTCGGACGAGGAGCTCAAGGAGCTCTACGCCGAGGAGCAGGTCGACCTCGCCAAGGACACCATCGCGTACTGCCGTATCGGTGAGCGCTCGGCCCTGACCTGGTTCGTGCTGCACGAGCTGCTCGGTGTCGAGAACGTCAAGAACTACGACGGCTCCTGGACCGAGTACGGCTCCCTGGTCGGCGTTCCGATCGAGCTCGGCGCCAACAAGTAAGCAATCCAGTCCCACCCGACCGGCCTTCCTTCCGGTCAGACCCCTCTTTGGAGAAAGACATGTGTGGAGCGAAGGCCGGCGGCCCGGACGCCTCGACGATCAAGCCCGGTGAGACCACGATCCAGGGTCAG
The DNA here is from genome assembly GCF_058382285.1 of Streptomyces sp. LS-MS-L19. Taxonomy (NCBI): domain Bacteria; kingdom Bacillati; phylum Actinomycetota; class Actinomycetes; order Kitasatosporales; family Streptomycetaceae; genus Streptomyces; species Streptomyces sp. LS-MS-L19. The sequence continues at coordinate 4,733,010 of NZ_JBYCLL010000001.1, forward strand.
GTGACGCGTGACGGCGAGCCTGTGGTGGGCTACGTCCGCCTCCTGGACTCGACCGGCGAGTTCACGGCGGAGGTCCCGACCTCCGCGACGGGCCAGTTCCGCTTCTACGCGGCCGAGGGCACCTGGACCGTCCGCGCCCTGGTCCCCGGCGGCACCGCCGACCGTACGGTCGTCGCCCAGCAGGGCGGGCTGGCCGAGGTCGCGATCGCGGTCTGAGGCAGGCAGGTCAGCAGTCGGAGGGCCGTACCCGCCGGGGTACGGCCCTTCGGCCTGTGCGGGCCTACGCTGGAGGCATGTTGGCGCGACGACGGCATGTCTACTTCGCCATGATGGGCACGTGCATCGGGCTGTTCGTCCTGGCCTGGGGAGTCGTGCGGCTCTGGTCGGTCCCGGTGGCCGTGGGGATGTGCGTGGTGGCCATGGTGATCCCGCCGCTCGCCGCGATGGTCGCCAACCGGCGCGGCCCCGACGACCGCTGGTGGGACGACCCCTCCGGCGACCCGAAGTCCGACGAGTGGTGGGACGAACTGGACGGCAAGAAGCGCCGGCAGTAGGAAGGCGGGCATGTCCTCTTCCGCGAGCAGCAGGAAGGCCTCCACGTCCCCGTCCGCGAGGCTGTCCACCGTCGTCCTCGACGCCCACGACGCGCACGAACTGGCCGCCTTCTACCAGCGCCTGCTCGGGTACGTGGTGCGCGCCGAGGAGCCGCACTGGGTCCTCATCGGCCCGCCGCCCGGCACCGCGGGCACGTCCCTCGCCTTCGAGACCGAACCCGGGTACGTGCCGCCGGTCTGGCCCACCCGCAAGCCCGGCGACCAGCAGATGATGCTGCACCTGGACATCGAGGTGGACGACCTGGAGGCCGAGACCGCGCGGGCGGTCGCCGCAGGGGCGCGGGTCGCCGACCACCAGCCGCAGGACGACGTACGGGTGCTGTACGACCCGTCCGGCCACCCGTTCTGCCTCTGGGTCGAGACGCCTAGCTGATCGCCCGGCCCAGTACGTACACCGCCGGAGCGGCCGCCGCCAGGGGCAGGGCCACGCCCGCCGTGAAGTGCACGAAGCGGGACGGGTAGTCGTAGCTCGCGACCCGGTGACCGACCAGTGCGCACACCGCGGCGCCGGCGCCGAGCAGGGCGCCCTTCGCGCCGAGGCCCGTCATCCCGCCCACCGCGATGCCCGCGCCCGCCGCGGCCAGCAGGGCGACGACCACGGAGGCCGGGGTCGGCAGGGGCAGCGCGCGGGCCAGGACGGCCACGGCCACCGCGGCCGCGCCGACCGACACCGCGTCGGGGTCGGCCGCGAGATACCCGGTCGCCACGATCGCCAGTGCCGCCGAGGCGACGGTCGCCATCAGGCCGTACATCCGCTCGTCCGGGTCGGCGTGCGAGCGGAGCTGCATCACCAGGCTGAGCAGGACCCACACGCCGAGGGTGCCGAGGATCGCGGCGGGGCCGTTGGAGCGGCCCGCCACCAGCAGCGCCGCGTCCGCGACCAGCGCGCCGAGGAACGCCAGCGCGATGCCCTGCCGGGCGGGCCACATGCCGTTCAGCCGGAACCAGCCGGCCGCGGTGACCGCCTGGAGGAGGACGAGGGGGACGAGGAGGGCGTACGACCCGACGGCCGCCGTACCGGAGAGCAGCAGGCCGAGAAGCGCGGTGAGCCCCGCCGGCTGGATACCGGGCTCGATGATCGGGGACCGGCCTTCGAGCCGGGCACGCTGGGCGTCGGTGACACGGGAGTTGCCGGCGAGGGTGGCGGGCCCGTAGCCGGAGGGGGCGGGCGCGGGGGCGGCGGCGCCGGAGGCTTGGGCGGCGGGGAGCGGCTGGGCGCCACCGGCACCGGCACCGGCCCCCACCGGCGCGGGGCCGTCACCGGCGGGGGCAGGGCCGGCAGGGCCGTGACCAGCGGTGCCGGAACCCGGCCCGGAACCGTACGCCGCCGGGCCGGGAGCCGCCGCGGGGCCGTATGCGTCGGCGCCCTGCGAGGAGCCATAGGCGCCGGCGCCGGAGCCGGATACCGCCTGCGGGGAGCCGTACCCATCAGCCCCCGGAACCGCCTGCGCGGAGCCGTACTCGCCCGATCCCGGAGCCGCCTGCGCGGAGCCGTACCCACCCGCGCCCGGAGCCGCCTGCGCTGCGGCCCCGTACCCGCCCGCGCCCTGGGGCGTGCCGTAGTTGCGGGGGTCGCCCTCGTACCCCTGCTGGGGCAGGTACGCCGTCTCCGGTGGCGCCTGGAGCGGGGTGTGGATCTGGGTCTCCCAGGTCTGGCCCTGCCACTGCTGGGTGTGCTGCTGGGCGGCCTGCGGGTCCTCGTGGCCCTGGTCCGCGTGGGCCGGCCAGCCCTGCTGCGGATACTGGTCGTAGCCCTCGTACGGCTGGTTCGTCATCGTCACCCTCCTGCGAACGGCGGGAGCACCTCGACCGTGCCGCCGTCGGCCAGCCGTACCGTCTCATGTCCGCGGGTGCCCACGGGGTCACCGTCGACGAGGAACGAGCATCGCCGCAGGACGCGCACGAGTTCACCGGGGTGTCGCTCACGCGCCGCGTCCAGCGCCTCGGCGAGCGTGGCCGCGTCGAACGGCTCCTCGGCGAGACCGGCCGCGGCCTTCGCGGCGGCCCAGTAGCGCACCGTGACCTTTGGCATCCGCTTCCTCAATCGATCGATGATGTACGCGCCCCAGGCTAGCCGCCCGCTGTGACAGCCCAGTCCCCGATCCGGCCCAGCAGCTCGTCGCCGACCGCGTGCTCGGCGTGCCCCATCGGCTCGATCCACAGGTCGGCGTGGTCGCCGGCGGCCGCCGCGAGCATCCGCGGGTGGTCGAGGGGGAAGTAGCCGTCGCGGTCGCCATGGACGATGAGGAGAGGGGCGGGCGCGATCCGCGGGACCGCCTCGACCGGGGAGAGGGGGACCGGGTCCCACTCGCGGTGGTGGATGCGGGTGCGGAAGCCGTAGCGGCCCACCAGGCGCCCCGCGGGACGGGTCACCAGCCAGTGCAGCCGGCGCATGGGGGCCGTACCGCGGTAGTACCAGCGGGCCGGGGCGCTGACCGAGACCACCGTGTCCGCGTGGGCGCCGGTCTCCGGCCCGTACAGCGCCGCGTGCCGCAGCACCACCGAGCCGCCCATGGAGAAGCCGACGGTCACCACGCGCGCGTGGCCGAGCTCGCGGGCCCACGCCACCGCGGCGGCCAGGTCCAGCACCTCGCGGTCGCCGACCGTGGAGCGCCCGCCGGAGGCCCCGTGACCGCGGAAGGAGAACGTGACGACGGCGCCGTACCGCGTGAGGGCCTCCACCACCCGGCGAACATGAGGACGATCCACATCGCCCGTGAAACCGTGCGCGACGACGAACACCAGGTCACGGGAAGGTGGCCGGGAGGAGTCGTATACGAAGGAGGGCGGATCGTATACGGAATCGATCGTCACGCCGTCGTCGGTGTGCAGAAACGTCCGTATAGGTGTGTGTCTGCGCGTCTCAGAGTGCGGACGAGCCGTGGAACGCACCACACGACCTGCCGGATCAATGCTCATGTGGGCTATTCTCGTCGGAAGAGGACTCGGGCAACGCAGCCCCCGGGTCCTTTTGTGCTTTCGGATACCCCCGTATACGAAAGCCATGACCTCGCCGGGACCGAGGAGGAACCAGACGTATGAGTTCTCTGCTGCTCCTGACCAACGCCCTCCAGCCGTCGACGGAGGTGCTTCCGGCCCTCGGCCTGCTCCTGCACAACGTGCGCGTGGCTCCGGCGGAAGGCCCCGCACTCGTCGACACCCCTGGTGCCGACGTCATCCTCATCGACGGACGCCGTGACCTGCCCCAGGTGCGCAGCCTGTGCCAGCTGCTGCGCTCCACCGGACCGGGCTGTCCGCTCATCCTGGTCGTGACCGAGGGCGGCCTCGCCGCCGTCACCGCCGACTGGGGCATCGACGACGTCCTCCTCGACACCGCGGGCCCCGCGGAGGTCGAGGCGCGGCTGCGGCTCGCCATGGGCCGCCAGCAGATCGTCAACGACGACTCCCCCATGGAGATCCGCAACGGCGACCTGTCGGTCGACGAGGCCACCTACTCCGCGAAGCTCAAGGGCCGGGTCCTCGACCTCACCTTCAAGGAGTTCGAGCTCCTGAAGTACCTCGCCCAGCACCCCGGCCGCGTCTTCACGCGCGCGCAGCTGCTCCAGGAGGTCTGGGGCTACGACTACTTCGGTGGCACCCGAACGGTCGACGTGCACGTACGACGGCTGCGCGCCAAGCTCGGTCCCGAGCACGAGTCGCTGATCGGAACCGTCCGGAACGTCGGTTATCGATTCGTTACGCCCGAGAAGGGCGACCGGATCACCGAGGAGGCGAAGGCCAAGGCGGACCGGGCAAAGCCGGAGGATGCGGACGAGAGCGCCGCCCTCGAGGACGTAGAGGCGTAGCGGGTCCCGCGCATGGGCAAGGCTCCCGTACCGCAGCACGCCCGCGAGCCCCTCGGCGGGGGTACGGGGACCTCCTTCACGCCCTGCCCAGAGCGGGTCCATCCGCGTAGACTCCGCGCGTGGCCAAGGTAACCAGGGATGACGTGGCAAGACTCGCGGGGACGTCCACCGCGGTGGTCAGCTATGTCATCAACAACGGACCCCGGCCGGTTGCCCCGGCCACGCGCGAGCGTGTCCTCGCCGCGATCAAGGAACTGGGCTACCGGCCCGACCGGGTCGCCCAGGCGATGGCGTCCCGGCGCACGGATCTCATAGGCCTGATCGTGCCGGACGCGCGCCAGCCGTTCTTCGCGGAGATGGCGCACGCGGTCGAACAGGCCGCGTCCGAGCGCGGGAAGATGGTGCTCGTCGGGAACTCCGACTACATCGGCGAGCGCGAAGTCCACTATCTGCGCGCGTTCCTCGGGATGCGGGTGTCCGGCCTGATCCTGGTCTCGCACGCCCTGAACGACAACGCGGCCGCCGAGATCGAGGCCTGGGACGCGAGGGTCGTCCTGCTGCACGAGCGTCCGGAGGCGATCGACGACGTCGCCGTCGTCCTCGACGACGTCACCGGCGCCAAGACCGCCGTCGAGCACCTGCTGGGCCACGGCTACCCCTATGTCGCCTGTATGGGCGGCACCGCCGACACCCCCTCCGTCGGCGACCCCGTCTCCGACCACGTCGAGGGCTGGCGGCAGGCCATGCAGGAGGCCGGGCTCCCCACCGAGGGACGGCTCTTCGAGGCGCCGTACAACCGCTACGACGCCTACAAGGTGGGGCTGGAGATCCTCGCCGGGCCGCAGCGTCCGCCCGCGATCTTCTGCTCCACCGACGACCAGGCGATCGGCCTGCTGCGGGCCGCGCGGGAGCTGCGCATCGACGTGCCGGGCGAGCTGGGCGTCATCGGCTTCGACGACATCAAGGAAGCCGCGCTCGCCGATCCGCCGATGACGACCATCGCCTCGGACCGCTCGGCGATGGCCCGGGCCGCGGTGGACCTGGTCCTGGACGACGGACTGCGGGTGGCCGGCTCCCGTCGCGAGCGCGTCAAGGTGTTCCCCTCCCGCCTGGTGGTACGGCGGTCCTGCGGGTGCGAGTGAGCTTCCTGAAGACCGTCTGAGAACACCTGGCCGGAGTGCCAGCGGCGGCCTTATATCGGGCATACGAGGTTCTGCCAGGCTTCTCAGGGAGCACTCAGCAAGCTCTCATGGTCGCGCGACAAGCTTTTTGACATGACCGAGAGCTTCCGCCGCGACGGCGAGTACGAGCAGTACGACAACCCCCACCAGGGCGCCCAGCAGCACGCTTCCTCGCCCGTGAACCCGGAGTGGCCGCCCCCGCCGGCCCAGCCGCCCGCGCAGCCGGCCCCGGCCGCGCAGCCGACGCAGCACACGCAGCCGGCGCAGCCCACTCAGCACACGCAGCCCACGGCGCCGATCCAGCAGCCGGCCGCCTTCGCCGCCGGTTCGTACGGCGGCGGCGGTTCGTACGGCGGCGGAGGTTCCTACGGCGGCGACGGCAACGGCGGCGGTACCGCTCTTCTCACCGCGCCCCCCGCCGGGCCGGCCCCCGCGCCCAAGCGGCGCAACCGCGGTCCCCTCGCCCTGCTCGCCGCGGTCGCGATCGTCGCCGCGGCGATAGGCGGCGGCACCGCCTACGGCATCCAGGAGCTGACCGGCAACGACACGGTCACCTCCAGCAGCACCAGCACCAGCGTGGTGCCGTCCTCCGCCAAGGGCACGGTCGCCGGCGTCGCCAAGGCGGTCAGCCCGAGCATCGTCGAGATCAACGCCACCTCGAACGCGGGTGAGTCCACCGGCTCCGGCGTGATCATCACCAGCAACGGCGAGATCATCACCAACAACCACGTCATCTCCGGCGCCTCCTCCATCAAGGTGAGCACCAGCAACGGCAAGACCTACACCGCGCAGGTCGTCGGCACCGACCCCAAGAAGGACCTCGCCCTCATCAAGCTGGAGAACGCCTCCGGTCTGACCGTGGCCACCCTCGGCAACTCCGACGGCGTCCAGGTCGGCGACCAGGTCGTGGCGATCGGCTCCCCCGAGGGCCTGACCGGCACCGTGACCAGCGGCATCGTCTCCGCGCTCAACCGGGACGTCACCGTGTCCACGGAAGAGGGCCAGCAGCAGAACCAGGGGCAGGGCGACGGCCGGTGGCCGTTCGAGTTCGGCGGCCAGCAGTTCAACGGCGACACCGGCTCCTCGACGACGACGTACAAGGCGATCCAGACCGACGCCTCCCTGAACCCCGGCAACTCCGGCGGCGCGCTGATCGACATGAACGGCAACATCATCGGCATCAACTCGGCGATGTACTCGTCCACTTCGGACTCCTCGGAGGCCGGCAGCCAGGGCCTCGGGTTCTCCATCCCGATCAACACCGTCAAGTCCGACCTGGCCACGCTGCGGGCCGGCGGCACCGACAACTGAGCTCCTCCACCCCCGTAGGGAGTACGTCATGATCAAGCAGGTTCCGCACACGGTGGCCGGCGCCGACCCGGCCGGGTTCGCCCTGGCCCTCGCAGTGGCGTACGAACTGCACGCTCCGGTGCCGCGGGCCCCCGAGGTGGCGGCCACGGCGGTGGTCACGACGGTGGCCCGCCGCGGGTCGAGCGCGGGCCGCGCCCGCCGCCGCAGCGCCGCCCGCTGACCCCGCGCCCTTGTCGCACCGGGCGGGAACCATGCGAGGCTGAAAGCGTTCAGCCGTCAGCTCCCCGCCGTCCCACCGCACCCGAGGAATCCGAAGCCATGAGCCCCGCCGAAGGCGACCGTGACCCCCAGCGCATCCTGATCGTCGACGACGAGCCGGCGGTGCGCGAAGCACTCCAGCGCAGCCTCGCCTTCGAGGGCTACGACACGGAGGTCGCCGTGGACGGGGCCGACGCCCTCGACAAGGCCACCGCGTACCGGCCCGACCTGGTCGTCCTCGACATCCAGATGCCCCGCATGGACGGACTCACGGCCGCCCGGCGCATCCGCGGCGCGGGCGACACCACGCCCATCCTCATGCTGACGGCCCGCGACACGGTCGGCGACCGGGTCACCGGGCTCGACGCGGGCGCCGACGACTACCTGGTCAAGCCGTTCGAACTGGACGAGCTGTTCGCCCGGGTCCGGGCGCTGCTGCGCAGGTCCTCCTACGCGGCGGCGGCCGGGGCGACGGCCGCCGAGGACGACGAGGCGCTCACCTTCGCGGACCTCCGCATGGATCTCGCGACGCGCGAGGTCACCCGGGCGGGGCGGCCGGTGGAACTGACCCGCACGGAGTTCACGCTCCTGGAGATGTTCATGGCCCACCCGCGCCAGGTGCTGACCCGGGAGCAGATCCTGAAGGCGGTCTGGGGCTTCGACTTCGAGCCGTCGTCGAACTCGCTGGACGTGTACGTGATGTACCTGCGCCGCAAGACGGAGGCGGGCGGTGAGCCCCGGCTCGTGCACACGGTGCGGGGTGTGGGGTACGTGCTGCGGCAGGGCGGGGCGGAGTGAAGACGCTCGTACGCCGGTACCGGTCCCTCCCGATCCGCTCACGGCTGGCCCTGCTCGTGGCGGCGGCGGTGGCGTTCGCGGTGGCGGCGGTGTCGGTGACGTGCTGGTTCATCGTGCAGGGGAAGTTGTACGACCAGCTCGACGAGGATCTGCAGAACGCGGCGCGGCCGCAGCAGGCCCAGGCCGTCGTGGCCACCCTGGCCGAGTGCCCCCAGACGCCGGTGGAGAGCTACGGCGATTTCCGGACCCGGGCCGAGGTCTACCTCCAGTTGGTGCAGGCGGACGGCAAGGCCTGCGTCTCGTCGAACTCGCTGGGCAGGGTCAGGACCACCAGTGCGGACGAGACCGTGGTCAAGAACGCGACCAGCAAGAGGGGGATCCTTCGCAACGGCACCGACTCGGACGGCAAGGCCGTACGCGTGCTGACGACACCCCTGTACGTGGGCCAGGGGCCGGGCTCGCAGCCCCAGCTGTACACCGAGGCCGCGCTCACCGTGGCCGTGCCTCTGAAGACCACCCAGTCCACCCTCAACGAACTCGCCCTCATCCTGCTCCTCGTCTCCGGCGTAGGAGTCCTCGGTGCCGGTGCCGCCGGTCTCGCCGTGGCGCGGGCGGGTCTGCGGCCCGTGGACAAGCTCACCGAGGCCGTGGAACACGTGGCCCGGACGGAGGACCTCAGCATCCGCATCCCCGTCGAGGAAGCCGCCGAGGACGAAGTCGCCCGGCTGTCCCGCTCCTTCAACTCGATGACGAGCTCCCTCGCCAACTCACGCGAGCTCCAGCAGCAGCTGATCGCGGACGCCGGTCACGAACTCCGCACCCCGCTCACCTCCCTCCGCACCAACATCGAGCTCCTCACCCGCAGCGAGGAGACCGGCCGCCCCCTCCCCGAGGCCGACCGCAAGGCCCTGCTCGCCTCGGTGAAGGCGCAGATGACCGAACTGGCCGCCCTGATCGGCGACTTGCAGGAGCTGTCGCGGTCGGAGGGGCAGCGCGGTGAACGCGTGCAGGTGGTGTCCCTGGAGGACACCGTCGAGGCGGCCCTGCGCAGGGCACGTCTGCGCGGCCCCGAACTGACCATCGACGCCTCGCTGGAGCCCTGGTACACCCGGGCCGAACCGGCCGCGCTGGAGCGCGCCGTCGTCAACGTCCTCGACAACGCGGTGAAGTTCAGCCCCGAGGGCGGCACCATCGAGGTGAGGCTCAGCGAGGGTGTCCTCACCGTCCGCGACCACGGCCCCGGCATCCCCGCCGAGGAACTCCCGCACGTCTTCGACCGCTTCTGGCGCTCCCCGTCGGCGCGGGCGCTCCCCGGCTCCGGTCTCGGCCTGTCCATCGTGGCCCGCACGGTCGAGGAGGCCGGCGGTCAGGTCGCCCTCGGCCCCGCGGACGGCGGCGGCACCATCGCGACCGTACGGCTTCCGGGGGCACCCACTCCGCCGCCGGAGGCTCCCGCCGCCGCGCAGTGACCTTGAAGCTGTCGATGTCCTGTCAACCTTCACGCGTTCTCGACCCTACTCACGGGTTCTCTGCCAGCTTCCTGAGTCGTCGCACAGATGCCCCACGCGTCTGTCCTCAGCACTCAGGAGTGAAGAACCCCCCATGCGTTTGCTTCGTACATCGACTCTGAAGAAGAGCGCCCTCGCCGCCGCGTCCGCGGCCCTCGCCGTCACCGCCCTGCTGGCCGGTGCCGGGACCGCGCAGGCCGCCGGTCCCGGCGGGGCCCACAACGTCCGGGGCGTGGACCCCGGGAACACCGACGTCATGCTGGACCGGCTGTGCGGCCAGGAGACCAGCCTGACCGGGGTCTACGGCGCGCTCAACGTCGACACCGGCGAGTTCAAGACGCGGGACGAGTACCTGCGGGACGTGGTCGGGCTGTGGGTGCCGGCCGGGCCGTGGGAGCTGTTCCGCGGCTGGTGCGGGTACGCGCAGGCCTCGACCTGGTCGGTGAAGGGCGAGCCGGTGCGCACGTCGGAGTGGACCGGCAACCACGGCACGACCGAGGACAAGGTGACCTTCGTCAGCGGGTACAGCACGAAGACGTTCGCCAAGAAGAGCGTCGGTGGCAGCATCAGCCTGTCCCTCGCCAAGAGCATCTTCTCCGGCACCGTGGGCGGCAGCGCCGGCTACGAGTGGGGCTGGGAGAAGACCTCGTCCTTCGAGCGGCGCAGCGAGAAGTCGATCCCGCCGTGCACCCAGGTGGCGACGACCTGGACGCCGTACCAGCGGGTGGTCCGCGTGAACCCGGTGTTCTACGTCGAGGACTACCAGTGGAACAAGGGCGACGGCGAGGTCACCACGCACACCTGGCGCGGCCGGGACGCGAGCTGGAAGACGATCTACTCCTACGGCTACTACATCGACGGCACCTCCGACAAACTCCTCCCGAACGGCCAGCCCGACGGCCGCGAGGACAAGTGGCAGGAAAACCTGGACCCGAAGTCCTGCGCCAAGTAGGCGCGTTCGCGCGGCAACCTTCTGCGCGGGGGGCGGCGACTGCTCTGCGGTCCCTACCCCCCGCACGGAACGGATTGCGCATGAGTGAGATCAGTGGCAAGGCGCGCCATCGCCGCAGGAAGACGGCCCTCGTCGTCGGTGTTCCCCTGGCTCTGAGCGCCGCCGGCGTCATGGGCTACGGGCTGGTGCCGGGGGCGCAGTCCCCGGCGTCCGCCGCCACCCCCGCCGCCGCTCCCGCCTGGGCCACCGCCACCGCGGACGGGTTCGCGTCGGTCAACGCCCTCGGGCAGAACGGCACTTACGGCGGCCGCGACGGTCAGATCGTCACCGTGCGGACGCTCGCCGATCTGGAGAAGTACGCGACCGCGAGCGAGCCGTACGTCATCGTCGTCGCGGCCACCATCGACATGAACCCGGTCGGGAAAGAGATCAAGGTCGCCTCGGACAAGACCATCGTCGGGTCCGGGACCTCCGGGCAGATCGTCGGCGGCGGGTTCTTCCTCGGCGCCGGTGTGCACAACGTGATCATCCGGAACCTCACCATCCGGGACGCGTACCAGGGCGTGTGGAACGACAAGGAACACGACTTCGACGCCATCCAGATGGACGGCGCCCACCATGTGTGGATCGACCACAACGACCTGCGGCACATGGCCGACGGGCTCATCGACGTCCGCAAGGACAGCACCTATGTGACGGTCTCCTGGAACAAACTCAGCCAGGACAACAAGGCGTTCGGCATCGGCTGGACGGAGAACGTCGTCACCGACATCACCATCCACCACAACTGGATCCGTGAGACCGAGCAGCGCAACCCGTCGACGGACAACGCCGCCCACGCGCACCTCTACAACAACTTCCTCGAGGACGTGGCCGGGACGGACATCAACTCCTCCTACGGCAACTACTCGCGCGGCGCGACCAAGATGGTCCTGGAGAACTCCTGGTTCCAGGGCGTCAAGAACCCCGTCATCAAGGACAGCACCGCGACCATCGTCCAGAAGGGCAACACCTTCGTCGGGACCAGCGGGCGCAACGAGAGCGGGGGTACGGCCTTCGATCCGAAGAGCTACTACGCGTACACCCTCGACAAGACGGCGGACATCCCCGCCCTGCTCAAGTCCGGTGCGGGGCCGCGCAGTTCGATCGGTACGACGGCCACCAGCACCAAGGCCGCCGCCGCGACCACACTCACCGTCGCCAAGGACGGCAGCGGGCAGTACGCGACCGTGCAGGCCGCGGTGAACGCCGTGCCCGCGGGCAACCCCTCGCGCGTGGTCATTTCGGTCAAGCCGGGGACGTACCGCGAACTCGTCAAGGTGCCCTCCAACAAGCCGCACGTCACCATCCAGGGCTCGGGCGGCAGCCGCAACGACACGGTGATCGTCTACAACAACGCGTCCGGCACGCCGAAGCCCGACGGCTCGGGCACCTACGGCACCGGCGGCAGCGCCACCGTCGCCGTCGAGGCCGACGACTTCCAGGCCCGCAACCTGACGATCTCCAACGACTTCGACGAGAAGGCCCACCAGAACATCGCCCAGCAGGCCGTCGCGCTGCGCACCGCCGCCGACAAGGTGTTCCTGGACGGCGTCATCGTCAGCGGCGACCAGGACACGCTGCTCGTGGACACCGCGGCCAAGGACAAGCTGGGCCGCGTCTACATGACGAACTCCTACGTCATCGGCAACGTCGACTTCATCTTCGGGCGGGCCACCGCCGTGATCGACAAGTCCGTCATCACACTGAAGAAGCGCTGGGACGGCTCCTCGGCCGGCTACGTCACCGCGCCCAGCACCGTCGCGAACCGCAAGGGCATCCTGATCGCCAACTCGACGGTCAACGGGGACGTCTCCGCGGCGAGCTTCTACCTCGGGCGGCCCTGGCACGCCGGCGGTGACGCGAGCCTCGACCCGCAGACCACGGTCCGCAACACCTCGCTGAGCGCCGCGATCAGGTCCACGCCGTGGACCGACATGAGCGGCTTCTCGTGGAAGGACGACCGGTTCGCGGAGTACAAGAACACCGGCGCGGGCTCGGGCGCGGCCTCCGCCGACCGGCCCCAGCTGACCGACGCTCAGGCCACCGGCCAGGAGATCGCGGACTGGCTGGGCGACTGGACCCCGACCGCGGCCTGACCTGCCGTTTCCCGGACCTCCGCTCCTCTGTCAGACCCTCGACCTACGCTGGTTTCCGTAGATCGACGGTCGGACGGGGGAGCGGGACATGGTGCGTATCGACAGGCATCGGGTCGGTGAGGCGGCCGTTTCGGCGGTGCGGGAGGACTTCGCGAACAGGATCGGTTCGCAGGTCCACTCCATGGCCAAGGCCGGCCCGGTGACGGCGTGGGAGTGGTGGCTGATCGCCCAGGAGTTCGTCGAGTACCTCGGCGCGCTCTCGGTACGGGCCCCCGACCTCCGCACGCCCGAGGCGAAGGCGGTCCTGGAGGACGCGGCCGAGGCGGCGGCCGGCGCAGTGGCGTACGCGGCGTACTTCCCCCGCGACCACTTCGAGGTCTTCCTCACCTACCCGAACTGGGGCATCGTCTACGACCGCGAACCCGGCGGCACCCCCGAGCCGGTCACGGCGGCCACCTGGCTGGACGCCTTCTGCCTGGCGATCCTCGTCGAGAAGACCCAATGGCACGGCGAGGCCTTCCACTTCGCCCGCGAGGCACCCCAACAGGGCCGTTCGGGGCGGCCCGACGCCGAGCTGATCAACGGCTTCCTGGCGTACGTCCTCGGCGACACCGCCGACGAGGACGTCACCTTCCCGCCCTCACCCGAGCAGAAGCTCGCCGCGCTCGACGCGGCACTCGACCGGGTGAGGGCCCTCGCCGCCGAGACCGGCGAGCAGCTCACCGACGAGCCGTACGGCATCGGCCTCCAGGCGCTGTGCGCGCTCGCGGCGGGCGACCGGGAGGGGTTCGGCGATGCGGTCGTACGACTGCTGCGGCCGCTGTCCGAGACCCCAGGGCCCGGAGCGCGGCCGGGCAGTCTGCTTCCGCTGCTGCCGATCGCGCTGACGGCGCTGGCGTACCGGCACGAGGGGTGGCCGCCGGCCGCCGACACCGACTATCTGCCGGACGCGCTGGTCATCGGCTTCGATGCCGCGCCGCCTCGGGTGGGCCCCTACGGCCGGGACCGGCGCCCCGACGCGATGGCCGAACTCGTCGCCGGGGTGGTGGAGTTCGGGCGGCCGCTGGAGCCGCGTCCGCTGCATCCGGACAGCGAGGAGCAGTTCGAGCGGTACACGCGGGACGCCATCACCCCGGTGCCGGGCAAGTCGCTCGACACCTTCGAGCTGGCGTACGCCCTCACCTACCAGGAGCTGCTCTTCAAGGCCCGTGCCGGGCAGGCGGCCGACGCGAGCGACGCCCAGCTGGAGAACCTGCGGCTGGCCGCCGAGCTGGGGGCGGCGCTGTTCCGGACCACCCTGGCGGAGCCGGGGAGCGAGGTGGCGGTGACGATCGACGGGGCCACCGTGACGTTCCCTGCCTGCCGGGATGAGGACGCCGGGGCGGGGGCGTGGCACCGGGCGGTGCACCTCGCGCTGATCACGGGCCGGCGGGAGCATCTGGCGCCGCTGGTGCTGGCGGGGCCGGAGCGGGTCGGGCCGGACCGCTCCCTGACGGCCTCCTACCGGCGGGCGCTGCACACCTATCTGCGCGGTGAGGATCCCGAGCCGGCCACCGACCAGGCGCTGCGGGACGCCGAGAAGGCCCGTGAGCAGGGTGTCCTGCCACCGCCCGCGGTCCTGTTCTCCCAGCTGGTGGAGGGCGACGCGGAGAGCTTCAACCTGGCCCTCCTGGACGCCCTGGCGGCCCACCGCGACCACTACGCCGTCGGCGACCGCGCGACCGGCCCCGACGCCGCCCTCGGCGTCGACCTGCTGGCCCTGACCTGCCATGCGCGCAGAAGGGGCTGGGAGATCAGGGTGCGGTCGCCGTATCTGCCGGAGCGCATCCTGCGAGCGGCCGAGCCGTTCTGACACCGACCGGGCGACCTGGTCTCGAGATCGGTGAGGCGGTCACCGGCCCGAAGCGGGGCGGACGGAGCCGGAGCCTCAGCAGCCGCGGGGACCCGACGTGTCGGCCGGCAGCCTGCGCAGCACCATCGTCTCCTCCGGGAGCGGGCCCAGCAGGCGGGCGTACGTGCCGCGTTGGGACAGCAGTTCCGTGTGGGTGCCGGACTCCACCAGGTGGCCGCCGTCCACGACCAGGATCCGGTCCGCGTCCGGGGCCAGGCTCAGATCGTGGGTGATCATGATGGTCGTACGGCCCGACATCAGGCGGCGCAGGGGCTGGACCACCTGGCGGGCGGCGACCGAGTCGAGGCCGGCGGTGGGTTCGTCGAGGATCAGGACGGGAGCGGCGCGGAGCATCGCGCGGGCGATGGTGATCCGCTTGAGCTGGCCGCCGGACAGGGCCGCCGTGCCGGGGGCGATCCCGGTGTCGTAGCCCTCGGGGAGGGCGGTGACGAAGTCGTGGGCCGCGGCCGCACGGGCCGCCCGCTCGATCTCCTCGTCGCTCGCGCCGGGCCGGCCGGCCCCGATGTTCTCGCGGATCGTGCCGCACAGGATCAGCGTCTCCTGCGGGAGCAGGGCGATCTGCTCGCGCAGGAACTCCAGGTTCAGCTGGGTGAGCGGGACGCCGTCCAGGGTGATCACGCCCGCGGAGGGGTCGTAGAAGCGGGTGAGGAGCTTGGACAGGGTGGACTTGCCGGCGCCGCTCGGGCCCGTGATGATCACCAGTTCGCCGGGGGCGGTCGAGAAGGAGACGTCTCGCAGGGAGTCCCTGGTGGCCGCCGGGTAGCGGAAGCCGACGCCGTGGAAGCCGACCCAGCCGTGCACCGGCCAGGCGGGGACGGGTTCGGCCGGGTCGCAGACCGAGGGCTCGGCGTCCAGGATCTCGTTCAGGCGCTGGGCGCCCGCGGTGGCCGCGGTGAGGGTGAGGCCGAGCTGACCGAGGTTGCGGACCGGTGGGTACAGGTAGCCGATGAAGGCGGCGAAGGCGAGGAGCTGACCGAGGGTCATGCGGTCGGCCGAGATCTCCCAGACGCCGAGGCCGATCACGGCGAGCACGCAGAGCGTCTCGACGACCTCGACGAACTGTTCGTACATCTCGCCGAGTCGGGCACCGCGGACCGACGCCCGCAGCCAGGCGCGGGCCTCGCGGTCGAGACGCCGCTCCTCGTCGCGGCGGCGGTTGTACGCCTGGGTCAGCACGACGTTGCCCAGTGACTCCTCGACCACCGAGGTGATCGCGCCGTCGGCGACCCGCTCGTCCTGCGAGGCCTCCTTGATACGGCCGGAGAAGCGGCGCGCGGCGAACAGGAACAGGGGCGCGAGGACGAAGGTGGCGAGCGCCAGGTCCCAGCGCAGGTACAGGGCGGCCGCCGAGTAGAAGACGGCCGAGAAGGCGGCGGCGACGGTGCCGACCACGCCGGACACGACCATCTGCTCGATGGCCTCGACGTCACCGGTGAGGCGTTCGACCAGGTCGCCCCGGCGGTGCCGCTGGAAGAAGTGCGGGGGCAGGTCCTGGACGTGCCGGAAGACCTTCGCGCGCAGGCGCAGTACGAATCTCTCGGCGGTCCAGGTCGCGAGCGAGTTGCCGAGGTAGCCGACGAGGGCGCCGAGCGCGGCGACGGCGAGCCAGGCTCCGGCCGGGCCCCAGAAGGCGGAGAGCGAACCGGCCTTCAGGGCGGTGTCGGTGAGTTCCGCGAACAGCAGGATCGCGGCGGTCTCGGCGAGCGCGGACACCACCACGCAGGCGACGATCGCCGCCAGCCACTTGCGGTCGCCGCGGGTCAGCGGCCAGAAGCGGCGGAAGGCCGCACGGACTTCCCTCATGCTCAGCGACTCCTTCCGGGGCCGGAAACAGGCTCGGGTGGGGATCAGGCTCGGGAACAGGCCGAGGCGGGGCCCCCGGGGCGAGACACGCTCGCCGGCCGGTGGCCCCGCCTCGCGGTGACCCGCCTCAGCCCTTGTGGGCGACCGGGCGGCGCTTCGGCGCGTGCTTCTTCGGCGCGGGGGCCTTCTTCGGGGCCGGAGCGGGCTTGCGGGTCTTCTTCACCGGGGCGATCTTGTGGAAGCTCATGAATTTCTCCCTGTCATTACCTTTGACTTGTTTTGATTTACGTAAGTAAATCCTGTGTCAGTCCTTAAGGGCTATTCAGCAAGGCTCAGGAGTGTTCTCCTTTGCGTTTGCGTCGTTCGCTGTCGACATGGAAAACACTACGGCACTCCCGCCGCCGAAAAGGCGATCCGGCCTTAGACCTCAATAAGACTGACTGTGCGTTCCCTATGAGCCGACGGCCAGCGCGGAGCCCGTGATCCGGACTCTGATGCCGTCCCTCTCCACCCGCACGTCCCGCAGGCGCAGCTCTCCGCTGGGTGGCTCCGGCAGCCGGAAGGCGAGGGAGAGTCGGTCGGCCAGGGCCGGGCGGGTCAGGTGGGAGAGGGCGTCGAGGAGCGCCGGGTCCAGGCCCAGGCGGGCCAGCAGCTCGGGGTGGGCGAGGGCCAGGTCGAGGAGGTTGAGCCGCAGGGCCTGCCGTACGAACTCGGGGCGGCCGGTCAGCCGGGCCAGCGCGGTGTCCGAGCGCTGCGCCTCACGCACGGTCGCGTCCGGCACGCCGAGCGCCCGCACGACGGACGGAACCGCCAGCAGGGCCCGGGCCTTGCGGGTCTCGCGGGCCAGGGCCGCCGCGGACGCCGGCGTCAGATGCAGGCCCTCGGAGGGCCGGGTGCCGGGCCGGTAGGTCGCCAGGTCCCCGATGTCCAGGCGTATCCCGCCGATCCGGGTGTCCACCCCCCGCCGCCCGTCCCGCGCCACCCGCACATCGGCCCGCAGCCGCAGATCGTGCCCGGCAACCGGGAGAGTGCCGCGGACGGCGACCCGGTCCCGCGCCGCGCCGGTGAACGTCACCTGGGACGCGCCGAGTTCACGGTTCATGTCGGCGAAGGAGAGCAGGACGTCACCGTGCAGTTCGGGAACCCGCGCCCCGCGCACGGAGGTCGGCCCGTCGCCGTCGAGCCGGATGTCCCGGCCGGTCGCCGACACCGCGGCCAGCGTGACCCGGTCGGCGGCCACGTCCGGCACGGTCACCTGCACCGACTCCAGGCGCCGGTCGGCGAGTTGGGTCAGGAAGGGGAAGCCGCCGATCTCGACCTCGGGCGCCGCGGTCAGCCGTAGCCGCTGCTTGAGGGTGTCCGCGGCCCGGTGCTCGGCGTACAGCACGGCCCAGCGGTCGGCGAGGGTGAGGAAGGCGGCGAGCACGGCCAGGGAGGCGACCGCCTTCACCGCGAACGCGAAGCGGCCCCGCCGGCCCCGCCGCCTGGTGCGGCGGTGGGTCGGCGGGGCCGGAGGTGCTTCGTACGGGTGGGGATGCGTGGGTACGGGGTGGGGGGAACGCATCGATCCATCCGATCATGCGTGGGCCCCCCACCCGCAACCTCCGCCCGGGCGGTGCGACTCAGCTCACGGTCTACTTGACGACCGTGATCCGGTTCGCCGCCGGCGGGGCGATCGGGCTGCTCGCCGACGAGTTGGCCGTCAGGTAGTCCACGAGCGCGGCCAGGTCGTCGCTGCCCACGAGGTCGTTGGTGCCCTGGCCCAGGGTGGTGAAGCCGTCACCGCCGCCCGCGAGGAAGCTGTTGGTCGCGACGCGGTAGGTGGCCGCCGGGTCGATGGCCGCACCGTCCAGCCGCACCGAGTCGACGACGATCCGGTCCGCGCCGGTCTTCGTCAGGTCGAGCGTGTAGGTGAGGTTGGCGGACGGCAGCAGGATCTTCGGCGAGGCCGCGTTCGGGCCGCTCACCTGCTCCTGGAGCACCTTGATCAGCTGGGCGCCGGTGAAGTCCTGGAGGTTCACGGTGTTGGAGAAGGGCTGCACGGTGAAGCCCTCGGCGTAGGTCACCACGCCGTCGCCCTCGGTCCCCTTGGCCGCGTAGGTGAGGCCCGCGCGGACCCCGCCCGGGTTCATCAGCGCGAGGTCGGTCCCGGCGTCGAGCTTCCTGCCGTGGGCGAGTTGGGCGTCGGCGATGAGGTCACCCATGGGCGACTCGGTGCCGGTGCTGGGTATGTCGGCGGAGATGTAGCCGATCGCGCGGTTGCCGATGGGCGCCGCGAGGGTGTTCCACCTGCCGATCAGCTCGGTCATGTCCGGCGCCTTGGGGACGGTCCGGGTGACCACGTGGTTCGCCGACTTCACGGACGTACGGGCGATGTCGCCGGTGAAGCGGTCGTACGTCAGCGTGGTGTCCGTGTAGAGCCGGCCGAAGGAGGCGGCCGAGGTCACCATGCGGGGCTTGCCCGACGGGTCGGGGATCGTGCACACGTACGCGGCGTGGGTGTGGCCGGTGACCAGCGCGTCCACGGACGGCGAGATGTTCTTCGCGATGTCCACGATCGGGCCGGAGATGCCGTCGCCCGGGCCCGGGGAGTCGCAGTTGTAGTTGTAGGAGCCCGAGGCGGGCTGGCCGCCCTCGTGGATGAGGGCCACGATCGACTTCACGCCCTGCTTCTGGAGCACGCGGGCGTACTTGTTGATCGTCTCGACCTCGTCCTTGAACTTCAGGCCCTTGACGCCCTCGGCGGAGACGACACCCGGGGTGTCCTCCAGGGTGACGCCGATGAAGCCGACCTTGACGTCCTTCTTCTTCCACACCCAGTACGGCTTGAGGATCGGCCGGCCGGTCTTCTCGTCCAGGACGTTCGCGGCGAGGTAGGGGAAGTCGGCGCCCTCGAACTTCTTGTCGGTGTAGCAGCCGGCGGTGGGGTGGCAGCCGCCGTTCTGCAGCCGGCCCAGTTCCTTCGCGCCCTCGTCGAACTCGTGGTTGCCGACGCTCGTCACATCCAGGTCGAGCTTGTTCAGCGCCTCGATGGTCGGCTCGTCGTGGAAGAGACCCGAGATGAGGGGCGAGGCACCGACCATGTCACCACCGGCGGCGGTGACGGAGTAGGCGTTCCCCTTGCGCGCCTCCCGCAGATGGGTGGCGAGGTACTCGACACCGCCGGCGTCGATGGTCTTCGTGGTCCCGTCCGCCTGGAGTTCGGTGACCCGGCCCGAGGAGCCGGACGGCGGCTCCAGGTTGCCGTGCAGGTCGTTGAAGGACAGCAGCTGGACGTCCTGGTACCGGCTCGGCAGCGGCTTGCCGTGCCGGCTGTCGTGCGCGCCGGCGGGCAGCGCGGCGGCGAGCGCGCCGACGGTGGCGAGACCGGCGGCCGCGGCCACGAGGCGGTACATACGTCTGTGGCTGTTCTGCTGCTGGGACATGGCTGGCATGCGCCCCCCTGTGTTCCGGATGTGAGAGTGCCCCCCGTTCCGGCGCAGCCTAGGGTCAACGCGCGTAGCGCGACAGGGGTTTCGTGGTTACATCCTGGTTGCTTCTTTGCCGCCGCTTTGCCCCGGCCTCCCCTTACCCTCGTAGCCATGACCAGCGACGACATCGCACACCCCGGCACCGCCCGCTCCATCGAGACCCTCACGGCGCTCTCCCCGGACCAGACCGAGGCGGTTCTCGGCCTCCTCACCGAGGCCGCACAGGCCGACGGCCAGCAGGCGGTGTCCGAGCAGGGCCGGCTGCAACTGCGGGGCGGCGGGCGCGAGGGCGTGTCCCATCTGCTCCTGTACGTCGGCGACGAACTGGTCGGCTACGCGCAGCTGGAGGACACCGACCCGGTGGAGGCGCCGGCGGCGGAGCTGGTCGTCCGCCCCGGGCACCGCGGCCACGGTCACGGCCGTGCGCTGGGCTCGGCGCTCCTCGCCGCCTCCGGCAAGCGGCTGCGGGTGTGGGCCCACGGCGGCCACAGCGCGGCCCGCCATCTCGCCCAGGTCCTCGGCCTGACCCTCTTCCGCGAGCTACGGCAGATGCGGCGCCCCCTGGCCGGCCTGGAGCTGCCCGACCCGGTGCTGCCCGCCGACGTGACGGTCCGTGCCTTCGTCCCCGGCGAGGACGACACCGCGTGGCTCGCGGTGAACGCGGCCGCGTTCGCCCACCATCCGGAACAGGGCTCCCTGACCCAACGCGACCTCGACGACCGCAAGTCCGAGCCCTGGTTCGACCCGGCGGGCTTCTTCCTGGCCTTCCGGGAGGGCGAGTTGGTCGGCTTCCACTGGACCAAGGTCCACGCGGCGGAACAGCTCGGCGAGGTCTACGTCCTGGGCGTCCGCCCCGGCACCCAGGGCGGCGGCCTCGGCAAGGCCCTCACCACGATCGGGCTGCGCCACCTGGCCGCGCAGGGGCTGCCCACGGCGATGCTGTACGTCGACGCCGACAACAAGGCGGCGGTGTCGGTGTACGAACGGCTCGGTTTCACGACGTACGAGACGGACCTGATGTACCGCACGGAGACGTGAGCCCGGTGAGGCTGAGCGAACTCGTGGCGCTGGTCCTCGCCGACCTGTCGGCCGGGGCGCCCGCGACTCCGGCCGTGTCCTGCTCGCCCCTCGACGAGGGCTGGGTGGAGGTGCTGCTGACGGACGAGGACGGGATGGGCGTCGGCTTCGGCGTGAACCCGGCGCTCCCCGAGGCCGAGCTCCTCCGCGCCCTCGCCGACCGCATCCCGGACGCCTACGTCGAGCTGTACGCCATCGGCCTGCCGGTCGTCCCCGGCACGGAGCGCCCGGCCCGGGCGGATGTCGTCGACGGAGTCGCGCTCTGGACGGACCCGGCGGGCGGGGGCTGGAGCTGCCCGGTGGGCCGGTACGGCACCACTTGACCCCACGTCACCCCGGTCGCCCGACACCGCACCACCCGAGCACGCGTCACCCCGATCGCCCCGCACCGCACCACCCGAGCACGCGTCACCCCGGCGCTGTCGCGCGGGATCGTCTCAGGCCACGCACCCACTCTGGCGTACAGGCCACCCAGGCAGGGACGGCCGCCGTCAGCACCACGGCCCACCACAGATGCGCCGCCGCCCAGGACACCCACGGCCTCCGCCCCGCCCACCCCTCACGACACCACCCGCGCCCGCAACCCCCGCACCGGCTCCGGCGCACAGGCCACCCCGGCAAGGACGGCCGCCGTCAGCACCACGGCCCACCACAGATGCGCCGCCGCCCAGGACACCCACGGCCTCCGCCCCGCCCACCCCTCACGACACCACCCGCGCCCGCAACCCCCGCACCGGCTCCGGCGCACAGGCCACCCCGGCAAGGACGGCCGCCGTCAGCACCACGGCCCAGCGCACATGCGCCGCCGTCCAGGAGGGGTCCTCGGGTGGGACGAACAGGTCCCAGCGGGACGGGAGCAGGGCCGGGGCGAGGAGGGCGAGGGTCAGCAGACCCGCCGCCACCGACGGGCCCGGCTCGGGTTCGTCCGTGAAGCGGACGGCCGCGGCCGCGGCGGCCAGGGCGAGGGCGGCCGTGGTCCCGGCCTCCAGGGTGACCGGGCCGAGCGGGGGCCGGGCCGGTGCCGGTACGAGGAGCAGCGCGGCCGTCCACCACACCGTGGCGACCGGGGCCACCAACGCGATGCGCAGGCCGGTCCGAGTCCAACGCCGGGTGGGTACGGGGGTGGTGAGCTGCCGGGCCGGGTCGTCCAGGAGGAAGGCCAGCCCCAGCGAGAAGACGAGCGCGGCGGCCCGCAGGAGGTTGAGCCCGAGCCACCCGTCCATCTCCCCGACCAACAGCCGCGGCACCCCGACGACCAACAGCCCCACGACCGCACCACCCCCGACCACCCGCCACGGCACGGTCCGCCCCACGGCCCCGACGAGCCCACGACTCACACCACCCCACCCCGCCCCATCGCCGCGACTCCCACCGGAGCCCCACGGCCCGGCCCCGTCCCCGCGGCCGGCGCCGGAACTCCACCGCCCCGGCCCGTCCCCCCGGCGCACGCCGAAACCCCGCCGCCGTCCCCCGGCCACCGCACCCCCACGCCCCGTCCGAGCCCGCTCCTCCTCCCCGACCGGCGTCACCGCCCGAACCCCGCTCCCGCCCACAACCCGGCGACCGCCCCGCCCCTCACGGCTTCCGTCACTCGTCGGCACAGTCCTTCTCCCCCTTCGGTGCCTCGACCCCCAGCAGCTGCGCCACCCGGCTCGTCGTGACCCCGGAAGCCGTCAGGTCGGTCCAGTTCCGCTTCACGCTCGCCGTCACCTCGTCGCGCGGACGGTCCAGCAGTTCCCGTACGACGTCGGTCTGGGCGGCCGACATGGACAGCCCGTCGGTCGGGGCGAGCACCGTCGCCGCGCCGGTGACGCTGTCGTCGATGCGAGCGTCCGCGAGGTCGGCCAACGGGTGGGCGGATCCGCCCAGGGCGAGCCACATGACGGTGACCACCCGCCCGTCGCACACCTCACCGCCCTTCGACTCGGCCCCGGTGACCAGCACGGACGCGACCCCGACCGCGAACTCGGGGACCCGGTTGCCGCCCCAACGGGTGCCGACGGTCACCTGCCCCGGCGTGGTCAGCGGAGGGATCGCCGAGTCGCCGCTGAGCCCGTACCGCGCCTCGACCCGCTGCCGTACGAGAACGGGCTGCCGGGCTGCCGTACCCCCGGCCAGGGACCGGACGCGGTCCACGACCCGTGCCCAGTCGCCCGCGCGGCCGGACCACTCGGGGAAGGCGCAGTACGTCGAGCCGGCCCGCCGCACGCACGACTGGTCGCGCTGCGGGGAGACCGAGGCCCGCTCCCGCGCGGCCGAAAGCTCCGGCGAGACGCCCCCGGACTGAGCCACCGCCCCGACCAGCGTCAGCGCCAGCGCACCCGCCGCACCGGCCCGCACATACCGCCCGCGGCCCCCGCTCACCAGCACCGCGCCGAGCGCCACCAGCAGGATCAGGCCCGTCAGATACAGCGCGTGCCAGGCCGCCGGGCGGCCGACGAGGTCCGAGGGGAGCACCGTGGAGCCGCTCGTCTCGTCCACGACCGGCGACAGCCACCGCGACCACTCCGCATCACCGGTGCCCGCGGAGACGAACACGCTCAGGACGAAGAGACCGATCACGGCGACCGGCGCCGCGAACACGCTCGGCACCAGCCGGGCCAGCAGCACCCCGAGCGCACCGCACAGCAGCACGTACAGCGGCCCCACGGCCAGTTCGGCCGGCGAGCCGTGGCCCACCGCACCGGGCCTGAGGGCCTGCCGGGTGAACTCGCCGAGCGCGACCAGCGCGGTGAGGACCGCGTAGGGCACCACCGACAGGACGTGCGCGACCGTCCGCCGCCACGGCTCCACGACCAGCACGTCGAACTGCCGGTCGGTCCCGCGCCGCCGGGAGCGCAGCGTGCACCGGTTGACGCACACGAACAGGGCGATCCCCAGCAGCAGCGGCCCGGTCTGGGTGTCCCGGTCGACGTCCTGGAGGGCCGGGAAGGCGTCCATGCCGTCCTCGGAGTGGAACAGCGTCCAGGCGGTCCAGCCGACGTACAGCAGCAGCGTCGCGACCACCGGGAGGTAGCGCAGCAGGTCCCGCGCCTCGAAGCGGGCGAGCTGGACGACAGCCGCCCACGACCGCCGCGGATCCTCTTCGTGTACGGCGGTGTCGGCCACCGTCTCCGTCAGCACGCTCACGCCGCCGCCTCCGCGCCCACGTCGTCCAGGGTGAGCAAGTAGCCGTCCTCCAGGGTGGGTTCGAGGAGCTCGGCGTCCACGGGCGGGTCGCCCACGTTGCGGAAGGAGCCGGTGCCGGTGCGCCAGCCCGCCTTCGCGCCCGGGGCGCGTTCCGTGCTGCTCCAGACCCGGCCGGCCGCGCGGGCGGTCAGTTCGGCGGGGGTGCCCTCGAAGAGGATGCGGCCGCGGGCCATGACCAGGACGCGGTGGCAGAGCATCGCCACGTCCTCGGTCTGGTGGGTGGACAGCAGGACCGTCCGGCCCTCCCCGGCCTGGGCGATCAACTCCCGGAACCGCATGCGCTGTTCGGGGTCGAGGCCGACGGTCGGCTCGTCCAGGACGAGGAAGCCGGGGTCCCCGACGAGCGCGGCGGCCAGCGCGACCCGCTGCCGCATCCCGCCGGACAGCTTCTTGATGCGCCTGCCCCGCACGTCCCCCAGGTCGACCTCCGCGAGCACCCGCCGCACCTCGCGGTGGCGGGCGGCGCGGTCGGTGAGTTCCTTGAGGATCGCCACGTAGTCGACGAACTCGAAGGCGCTGAAGTCCGGGTGCAGGCCCGGCGTCTGGGGCAGATAGCCGAGCGAGCGGCGGACCCGCTGGCGGCCGCGCGAGCTGCCGGGGTCGTGGCCGAGCACGGTGAACGAGCCCTGGTCGGCGGGCACGGCGGTGGCGAGCACCCGCAACAGGGTCGTCTTTCCCGCCCCGTTGGGCCCGAGCAGCCCGGTCACACCGGGCGTGAGCCGCAGCGACACGTCGTCGAGGGCACGGGTGCCGCCGTACCGGAGACAGAGCCCGGAGGCGGAGACGGTGTCGGTCATGCGGCGCTCCCGTGGCGGTCGTTCATGCGGTCCCCCTGGGTGGAGGCGATCGTGTGATCGCCGTGATCGAAGTCGGTCGTACGATCGCCGTGATCGAAGCGGGTCGTGCGGCGGCGTCCGAGGTGGCCCGCCGTCACTCCGCGCTCCCGTTGAACAGGTCGAAGCGGTCGCGGAGCAGGAACAGCAGCCCGGCGGCGAGCGTGGCGACGGCCGCCGCCACGCCCTGGCCGGCCGCGGTGAACGGCGCGAGCGAACCGGCGTCCGGCTGCTGCGCGGCCTGCGCGGCCAGCAGGACGGCGACCCAGGCGCCGCCGACCAGGGACGGCGCGAGGACCGGGCCGAGCCGTGGGGTGAGGGCGAGGGCGGTCCCGGTGAGCGCGAGCGCGGGCAGCAGCCAGGCGAGCGCGCGCAGGCCGTAGTCGGGCAGGGCGAGGGTGGCGAGCCCGTTGAGGCCGAGCCCCGCGGCCAGCACGGCGAGCGTGCGGATCATCAGCAGCCGGAAGCCGTGCAGGGGCGCGACGACGGCCATCTCGTACGTCGGGTCGAGCACCGGGCCGTACGACAGCGAGACGCCGGCCAGGGGCAGCAGCGGGGCGAGGACGAGGAACAGGGTCGGTGAACCGGCCGTGTGCACCACGCCGACGGTGGCCAGCAGCAGGAACACCACGGCCGCCAGCCAGGACCGCCGCAGCACGGGTGTGGCCATGAGCAGCCGGGCGGTGTGGTCGGCGAGCCCGGCCCGGGTCAGCAGTGACTCGAACCAGCCCGGCCGGGGCGCGTCCAGTTCGGCGTCCAGCCGCTCCCAGCCGGCGTCCAGCGCGACCGGGTCGGTGACGCCGGCCAGCAGTCCCCGGCAGTCGGCGCAGGCGGCCAGGTGGGTGTCGGCGGACCAGAGCAGGGGGGCGGCCAACTCGCCCCGGGCGTAGGCCCGTAGATCTTCCTCGGCCACATGCCAGGTCATGCCGCCACCTCCCTCGGGGGTACTCGTGCTCATGCCAGTGCCTCCCGCAGCTGCTTGCGGGCCCGCATCGCCCGGGTCTTGACGGTGCCGGGCGGGATGCCCAGCAGGACGGCGGCCTCGCGGGTGGTCAGCCCGTCGATGACCGTCGCCTGGAGCACCGCCCGCAGCTCCGGTGAGAGCCGGACGAGGGCGCCCGCCAGGTCCCCGTGCTCCACCCCCGCGAGCACGCGTTCCTCCGCGGACTCCTCGTCGCGGTGCCGGATCCGGGACAGGGCCTGCCTGAGCCGCCCCCGCGCCCCGTCGCCGCGCAGCGCGTCGATCAGCCGCCGCGACCCGATCCGCCACAGCCACCCCGCCACATCGCCCTCCTCGCGGTACCTGGCGGTCCCCCGCCACACCGCCAGGAAGGTCTCCTGTACGACGTCGTCGACCAGGTTCGGATCGGCGCACCGGCCGCGCAGCCTGGCGAGCAGCCAGGGCGCGTACCGCCGGTACAGCTCCTCGAAGGCGCGCCGGTCCCCGTCCGCCGCGATGGCCCGCAGCAGCTCCCCGTCGCTTCTCGTTTCCCTCACGCCCTCTCATCGGACGACCCCCGCCGACCGGTTCACGTGGCTCCGAGAAAACCACGCTTGACTTTCCCGGACACCTTCCACCACCCTTTCACTACTCAATTAGTGAAAGGGTGGTTGTCCGCGTGGTCGAGTACCGCATCGACCGGCGCTCCGGCGTCGCCACCTACGTGCAGATCGTCCAGCAGACCAAGCAGGCCCTGCGACTGGGCCTGCTCGAACCCGGCGACCGGCTCCCCACCGCCCGCGAGGTCGTGGAAGCCACCGCCATCAACCCGAACACCGTGCTCAAGGCCTACCGCGAACTGGAGCGGGAGGGCCTGGTCGAGGCCCGCCGCGGCCTCGGCACCTTCGTCCGCAGGACGCTCGGCGCCGCCGTCCAGGCCGCCGACACCCCCCTGCGCGCCGAGCTCGACGCCTGGGCCGTGCGGGCCCGGTCGGCGGGCCTCGGGCGCGAGGACGTCGACGCGCTCCTGACCGCCGTACTCGATGAACACTTCCCTAAGGGGGACCAGTGAGTTCCACCAGTACCAGCCCGGCCGTCGCCCTGGAGGCGTCCGGCCTGGGCAAGCGGTACGGCAGGCGGGGCGCCGCCCTCGACGGCTGCTCCTTCCGGCTGCCCGCGGGCCGCATCAGCGCGCTGGTCGGGCCCAACGGCGCCGGGAAGTCCACCCTCCTCGCGATAGCCGCCGGCCTGCTGCGGTCCACCGCCGGCACACTCACCGTCCTCGGCGGGGCGCCCGGCGAGGCCCGCGACCGGGTCTCCTACCTCGCCCAGAACAAGCCGCTCTACCCCCAGCTGACCGTCGCCGAGACCCTGCGCATGGGCGCCGAGCTCAACCCGGCCCGCTGGGACGCCGCCCGCGCGGCCCGGATCGTCGAGCAGGGCGACCTCGATCCGAGGTCCCGGATCCGCGGTCTCTCCGGCGGCCAGCGCACCCGGGTCGCGCTCGCCCTCGCGCTCGGCAAGCGGCCCGAGCTGATGCTCCTCGACGAGCCGATGGCCGACCTCGACCCGCTCGCCCGGCACGAACTGATGGGCACCCTGATGGCGGACGCCGCCGAACACGGCACCACCGTGCTGATGTCCTCGCACATCGTCGCCGAGCTCGCCGACGCCTGCGACCACCTGCTGCTCCTGGGCGGCGGCCGGGTCCGGCTCGGCGGCGGCATCGACGACCTGCTCGCCGCCCACACCCTGGTCACCGGCCGCGGCACCCCCGAGGACCTGGCCCCGCACACCGTGATCGAGTCCCGTACGGCGGGCCGCGGCCTGACCGCCCTGATCCGCCGGGACGGCCCGGTCGGCGAGGGCTGGGCCACCGAGGAGCCCTCCCTGGAGGAACTGCTGCTCGCGCACCTCCGCGCCCCCGAGGCCCCCGCCCTGCTCACCCCGGGCACCACCGCGGCCCCCCAGGCGGTGACGGCATGAGCGCCACGACCCTCGACCGGGCCCCCGCTCCCGTGGTCGCCCCGGCACCGCGCGGCCTGGTCCGCACGGTCCTGCGCCTGCACCGTGCCGCCCTGTGGATCTGGCTCGCCTGGGTGGCCGGCACCGCGGGCCTCCTGCTCTGGCTCCTCGGCCCCGGCGCCGACTCCGCCCAGCACGCGCTCGAGACCTACGGCTACGGAGGGCTCCTCGTCACAGGCGGCCCGGCGGACGCGTACAACAGCCTGTTCTACTACCCCGACACCCTGATCACCCTGGCCTCCTTCGCCGTCGCCCTGTTCGCCGGCGGCCCGCTGATCGCGCGGGAGCTGGAGAGCGGCACCGCACGGCTCGCCTGGACCCAGTCGGTGTCCCCGGCCCGCTGGCTCGCCGTGAAGCTCGCCGTGCCGGCCGCCTTCATCGTCGTCGGAACGGGCCTGCTCACCCTGCTGTACCACCAGCTGTGGTCCGCCCACGCCAACCTGCTGATCGCCGGCATCGGCCCCCGCTCCCTCTACTTCTCCCTCGGCCCGGCCACCGTCGCCGCCCCGCTGCTCGGACTCGCCCTCGGCACCCTGGTCGGCCTCGCGGTCCGCCGCACCCTGCCCGCGCTGGCCTTCAGCGGGTTCGCGTACTTCCTCGTCCACGCCTTCCGCGGCAACCACTGGCCCTTCCAGGGCCGCTACCAGCAGCCCGAACTGCACTCCCGCAGCCGGGCGATCACCTCCACCGGTGCCCGGATCAGCGACCCGGGCTGCTACGACGACAAGGCGTGCCTCGCGCGGCACGACGTCGTGCGCTTCACCCGCGCGTACCTGCCCTCCCCCGACTACTGGCCCCGCCAGCTCCTGGAGACCGGCGTCCTGCTCGCCCTCACCGCCGTGGCCGTCGCCCTCGCGTTCGGCCTCCTGCGCAGGCGGGCGGCGACCGGATGAGCGCGCCGGCCCTGCCCCGGCGGGGGCTCGTCCGGACCGTGCTGCGGCTGCACCGCACGGCGCTGATCGTGTGGACCGCCTTCGTGCTCGGCTCGGTGGCCTACCTGGTGTGGCTCACCGAGGTCACGGCCGGCTCCTGCCCCAGGAGCGGGATGTGCGGGGCCTACAGCGGCGCGGTGAGCTGGATCGGCACGTTCATGTACTACAGCTACTGGGCGGTGGCCGCCTGGGCGAGCGGCGCGCTGATCGGCCGCGAGCTGGAGAGCGGCACCGCGCGGCTGGCCTGGACCCAGGGCGTCTCCCCGGCCCGCTGGCTCACCGCCAAGCTCGCCCTGCCGGCGGCCGCGCTCGTCCTCGGCGGCGCCGTCTTCGTCCCCGTCTACCGCTGGGCCTGGTCGGCACACCGGGACCTGCGGGGCGACAACCTCCTCTTCAACGACGTGTTCGCCGACCACGGCCCCCTGGTGGTGGCCTACGGCCTCTGCGCCTTCACCGTCGGCACCCTCACGGCCCTCCTCCTACGCCGCCCGCTCCCCGCCCTGGCAGTCTCGATAACCCTGACAACCCTCCTGAACCGCACCCTGGAACCCCACCGCACCCCCGACTTCTGGCCCACCCACCTCACGGAAACCGCCGTACTCCTCACCACCACAGCCCTGGCAACAACAGCCGCCTACTGGCAACTGCGCCGCAGCACGCGCTGATCACGGCCCCCCTCTCCTCAGCCGCCCTCCGGGGAGCCACGCACCGCCGCCCACTCCGCGGGAGCCATGTCCCACCACGGAAGCCGTAACCCCACCGTCAAGAGCCGTGCTCGCCCATCGGCAGCCGCGGCCCGCCATGGTGAAGCCGCGCCCCGCCGTAAAGAACTGTGCCCAGCCACCGGCAGCCGCGGCCCGCGCTGGAGAAGCCGTTCCCTGTCGCCGGGAACGGCGGCCCCACCCTGCCGAGCCACGGCCCGTCGTCGAGAAGCCGCCCCCTCAGCGATCCGCGCCCCGCCCCGGACACCCCACCCCCCGGGAGTCGTGGCGCCATATCCCTACCGCCATGTCGCTGTAACCGTTGGTTCAGACAGGCTTGCGAGGCTCAGTGGATGAAGCCCGTCGTGCCAGAGCCTTCGCCGCCGTCCGAGGGGGTCCCGGGGGACGGGGGCGTGCCGGTCGTCGGCCCCCGGGTCGCCGCCGTGCTCCCGCTCGCCGCCTCCGACGCGCCCGTTTCGCTCCTGGCGCGGAAGAATGGGTCCATGAGCCAGTCGAACACCCAGGCAGAGGTCCAGCACGTGCAGCCCTCCGTGGGCTCCATAGCCGCGCACCGCCCGCACACCGTGTCGGCCACCGTCTCCGATCTGGAGCCCGACCTCGACGCCGATCTCGACGCGTACGAGGAGATCCCGGTCGACGGTGCCGCCCAGCTCCCGCAGGGCCGTTTCCTCGACCGTGAACGCAGCTGGCTCGCGTTCAACGAGCGGGTCCTGGAACTCGCCGAGGACCCCAACACCCCCCTGCTGGAGCGCGCGAACTTCCTCGCCATCTTCGCCAGCAACCTCGACGAGTTCTTCATGGTCCGGGTGGCCGGACTGAAGCGCCGTATCGCCACCGGCGTCGCCACCCGCTCCGCCTCCGGCCTCCAGCCCCGCGAGGTCCTGGAGATGATCTGGGCCCGCTCCCGCGAGCTGATGGCCCGGCACGCCGCCTGCTACCACGAGGACGTCGCCCCCGCGCTCGCCGAGGAGGGCATCCACCTGGTCCGCTGGAACGAACTCCAGGAGAAGGAGCAGGCCCGCCTGTTCACCCTGTTCCGGCACCAGATCTTCCCGGTCCTGACCCCCCTCGCGGTCGACCCCGCCCACCCCTTCCCGTACATCTCCGGCCTCTCCC
Source organism: Streptomyces sp. LS-MS-L19 (assembly GCF_058382285.1). Taxonomy (NCBI): domain Bacteria; kingdom Bacillati; phylum Actinomycetota; class Actinomycetes; order Kitasatosporales; family Streptomycetaceae; genus Streptomyces; species Streptomyces sp. LS-MS-L19. The sequence continues at coordinate 4,763,595 of NZ_JBYCLL010000001.1, forward strand.
TGAACCTGGCCGTGATCGTGCGCAACCCGGTCAACGGCAACCGCCACTTCGCCCGGGTCAAGGTCCCCCCGCTGCTCTCCCGCTTCCTGGAGTCCTCCCCCGGCCGCTACGTCCCCATAGAGGACGTCATCGCCGCCCACCTGGAAGAGCTGTTCCCGGGCATGGAGGTCCTGGAGCACCACACCTTCCGGGTCACCCGCAACGAGGACCTGGAGGTCGAGGAGGACGACGCCGAGAACCTCCTCCAGGCCCTGGAGAAGGAGCTCATGCGGCGCCGCTTCGGCCCGCCGGTGCGCCTGGAGGTCGAGGAGTCCATCGACCGCGAGGTGCTTGACCTCCTCGTGCGCGAGCTGAAGATCTCCGAGGCGGAGGTCTACCCGCTGCCCGGCCCGCTCGACCTCACCGGCCTCTTCCGCATCGCCTCCCTCGACCGGCCCGAGCTGAAGTACCGCAAGTTCATCGCCGGCGTCCACCGCGACCTGGCCGAGGTCGAGTCCGCGTCCGCGCCCGACATCTTCGCCGCCCTGCGCACCCGTGACGTCCTGCTGCACCACCCCTACGACAGCTTCTCGACGTCCGTCCAGGCCTTCCTCCAGCAGGCCGCCGACGACCCGGACGTCCTCGCCATCAAGCAGACCCTGTACCGCACCTCGGGCGACTCCCCCATCGTCGACGCCCTCATCGACGCCGCCGAGGCCGGCAAGCAGGTCCTCGTCCTGGTCGAGATCAAGGCCCGCTTCGACGAGCACGCCAACATCAAGTGGGCGCGCAAGCTGGAGGAGGCGGGCTGCCATGTCGTCTACGGCCTGGTCGGCCTGAAGACCCACTGCAAGCTGTCCCTGGTGGTCCGTCAGGAAGGCGACACGCTACGGCGGTACAGCCACGTCGGCACCGGCAACTACCACCCGAAGACGGCCCGGCTCTACGAGGACCTCGGCCTGCTCACCGCCGACCCGCAGGTCGGCGCGGACCTCTCCGACCTCTTCAACCGGCTGTCCGGCTACTCCCGCCGCGAGACCTACCGCCGCCTCCTGGTGGCCCCCAAGTCCCTTCGCGACGGCCTCATTTCCCGTGTGAACAAGGAAGTCCAGCACCACCGCGCAGGGCGCCCGGCCTTCATCCGCATCAAGGTCAACTCGATGGTGGACGAGGCGCTCATCGACTCGCTCTACCGCGCGTCCCAGGCGGGCGTGCCGGTCGACGTCTGGGTGCGCGGCATCTGCGCGATCCGCCCCGGCGTCGCGGGCATGTCGGAGAACATCCGGGTCCGCTCGATCCTCGGCCGGTTCCTGGAGCACTCCCGGGTCTTCGCCTTCGGCAACGGCGGCGAGCCCGAGGTCTGGATCGGCAGCGCCGACATGATGCACCGCAACCTCGACCGCCGGATAGAGGCCCTGGTCCGGGTCACCGACCCCGCCCACCGGGCCGCCCTCAACCGGCTGCTGGAGACCGGCATGTCGGACACCACCGCGTCCTGGCACCTCGGCCCGGACGGCGAGTGGACCCGGCACGCCACGGACGCGGACGGCCAACCCCTGCGCAACGTCCAGGAGATGCTCATAGACGCCCGGAGGCGCCGGCGTGGCACAGCAACACCTTGAACCGACGGACCCGTTGGCCGGACCGGTGACCGGGGACGCCCTCGCGGGCTACCTGCGGTCCCAGGCCACGGAGTTCCTCCGGGCCCTGCGTCGGCACCGCGAAGGCGGAGCCGAGGCACAGGGCCCGGAGGCCCCCGTCGACGCGGCCCGTGCCCTGCGCCGCTCGGTCCGCCGCATCAGCGCCAGCCTCCACACCTTCCGCCCCCTCCTGGACCCCGACTGGTCGGAGTCGCTCCGCCCCGAACTGGCCTGGCTGTCCGGCACCTTGGGCATGGAGCACGCCTACGAGTCCCGGCTGGAACGGCTGTTGCTGGCCCTGCACCGGCTGTCCGGCGCGGTGTTCCCGGCCCAGGGGGCGAGCCCCGCGGGACTCACGGCTCAGCCCGCCCCCGCGCCCGTCCCCGACCGCGGCAATCTCACCGTGGGCGCGGCCAAGGCGGGCGCCCTCCTGGACCGCCAGCTCACCCTCGCCCGCACCCGCGCCCACTCCACCGCGCTCCAGGCCCTCGGCTCCTCCCGCTTCCACGCGGTCGCTGACACCATCGCCGTACTGGCCAGCGAGGTCCCCCTGGTCAAGAGCGCCACCGGCACCGACCTGCACCCCCTGGCCGCCGCGGCCCAGGAACGCCTGGACGACGCGGCGACGGCCCTGCCCCTGGTCACCGCGGGCCACCCCTACAACGCCGAGGCCCTCATCCACGGCCTCTCCCCCGACCCCTCCCCGCACCCCCAGGACGCCCCCTGGCACCAGGTCCGCCTGCTGCTGCGCCTGCACCGCTACGCCCGCGAGGTCCTGAGCCCCGCGGTGGACGTACGGCTCCTGACGGCGGGCCAGTGCCTGGACCGCCACCGGGACGCCTCGGAGGCGGCGGCAGCGGCGGCCTCGGCGGCCCGCACCCCCCGTATCGCCCCGGCCACCGCCTACGCCCTCGGCGTCCTGCACGCCGACCAGCGCCACGAGGTGGAGGCGGCCCGGTTCGCCTTCCAGCAGTGCTGGCAGAAACAGGCGGTGAGCACATGAGCGACGACGACTCCGTCATCCAGGCAGCCGGCTGCGTCCTGTGGCGCCGCTCGCCGATCGCCGGCGACCTCGAGATCTGCCTGGTCCACCGGCCGAAGTACGACGACTGGTCGCACCCCAAGGGCAAGTTGAAGCGCGCGGAGGACGCCCTCGCCGGCGCGCTGCGCGAGGTGGAGGAGGAGACGGGCTACACCGCCGAGCCCGGAACCGAGCTGCCCACCGTCCGCTACATGGCCAACGGCCGTCCCAAGCGGGTCCGTTACTGGGCGGCCGAGGTGACCGGAGGCCGCTTCACCCCGAACGACGAGGTGGACCGCATCCTGTGGCTCTCCCCGGCCGCGGCCCGCAGCCGTCTCACGCAGTACCGCGACCGCACCCTGATCGACGAACTGCTGCCGCTCTAGCCGTCCCCGGCGTGCCCCGCCGCGTCCGCGCGGGCCTGGCTGCGGGCTCTGCGGGCCGGGCCGCGCCAGCCGCAGGTGCACCGGGCCAGGCAGAAGCGGCCCTGCTCGACCATCCGCGTCTCGTGGACCGGTGCGTCGGGAGGAGGTGGGGGGATCCTGTCCTGCTGCGCCACACCGACAACGTTACCCACCCCGGGTAAACGGCCGGTGTGCGCGTGACGGCCCCACCCAGCCGTCGTTAAGCGGAGCGACACGGGTCCTCGACGGACGTATCGGCTGGGGGTAGGCGGCGATGGCGGAGCGGCAGCACAGGCAGGCCCGCGGGGCGGTCGTCGTCGTGGCGGTGCTCATGGCCGGCGCCGGCGCCGCCGGCTGCTCGGGCGGCGGCAGCGGCCCGGCCGACGCGCTCGCGGCCGACCCGGTGGGCACCCTGCGCCGGGCCCCCGACACCCTGGTGGACACCGGCAGTTCGAAGGCCAGCACCTCGATGGAGATGGCCACCGGCGGCACCCGGGTCACCATCCGCGGCGAGGGCGTGTACGACTACCGCGGGCGGCTCGGCCGGCTGCGGGTGCTGCTGCCGCAGGACCCGGCGGGCACCAGCGAGCACCGGCCCATCACCGAACTCCTCGCCCCCGGCGCCCTGTTCATGAAGAACCGGGGTGCCGGTGTGCCCGCCGACAAGTGGGTGCGGGTGGACACCGCCGGTCTCTCCGACGGCAACCTCGTCACCGGTGGCGCCACCGACCCGCTCGCCGCCGCCGAGGTGCTGCGCGGGACCAGGACGGCGACGTACGTCGGGGTGACCGAGCTGGCCGGGACCGAGGTGCGGCACTACCGGGGGACCGCGGACCTCACCGCAGCGGCGCGGAGCGCGTCCGCCGCCAACAGGGGTGTGCTGGCCGCGGCGGCGAAAGGGTTCGCCACGGCCGCGGTGCCGTTCGACGTCTACCTCGACGACCAGGGCCGCATCCGCAAGGTCCGGCACCGCTTCAGTTTCGTCAACGGGCAGCAGCCCGGTACCGTCGCGGTCGCCTCGACGACCCTGCTGTACGACTTCGGGGTGGCCGCGGACGTACGGCTGCCGGCCGCCCGGGACATCTACGCCGGCAAGATCGCCGAAGGGTGAGCGGCCGTGACGGGCGTCAAGGACTAGCCCTTCCGTGCCATGCGCGGTGTGTAGGCCGCTCCCTACTCTAGGAAGTCGGTAACGGCAGAGAAGAGGTGATGCGCGTGGCTCCGGTCGGCGGTACGGCGGTTCAGGACCACGTGGCCCTCGCCGAGATCGAGCTGTGCGGAGAGCTGATCATCGCGGCCTCGGCGGCGGACGACCGGCTCAGCCTGGAGAGCATCGACGAGGTGCTGAAAGTGGCCGAGGAACGCACGGACGCCCCCGGCCGCTGAGCCGGGGGCGTCTGTTGCGTCGTAGCGTCGAAGCGGCGGCGGTCAGGTGCGCAGCAGGCGGCCGATCGCCTTCGTGGCCTCCTCGACCTTCGCGTCGATCTCGGCGCCGCCCTTGACGGCAGCGTCGGCGACGCAGTGCCGCAGGTGTTCCTCCAGGAGCTGGAGCGCGAAGGACTGGAGCGCCTTGGTGGAGGCGGAGACCTGCGTGAGTATGTCGATGCAGTAGACGTCCTCGTCGACCATCCGCTGAAGGCCGCGGATCTGGCCCTCGATCCGGCGCAGGCGCTTGAGGTGCTCGTCCTTCTGCTTGTGGTAGCCGTGGGTGGTGTTTTCGGTCACCGTCTCGGAGGGCGCCGAGGCGCCGGTGTCGGTCGTCGTCATCGCGTCCTCCACAACAAGGGGCATTCCTATACCCCTCCTGGGTATATCGTACCTAAGTTTCCCGGGTATAGGGCCTGCGGACGGCCCCCGTGCCAACCACTGTGCCTGATGGGCGACACTGGGGGACGGCCCATTAGCCGTGGCCGGATGATGCACTTAGCATCACCCTGACCGAAACCGATGCACCCCGAGGACCCCTTGTGCGCTTTCGTCTGACCCCCAGGGAGACGAGCTTCTACGACATGTTCGCCGCCTCCGCGGACAACATCGTCACGGGCTCGAAGCTCCTGATGGAACTGCTCGGGGCGGACACCGCCGGCCGGGCCGAGATCGCAGAGCGTATGCGGGCCGCGGAACACGCCGGTGACGATGCCACGCACGCGATCTTCCACCAGCTGAACTCCTCGTTCATCACGCCGTTCGACCGCGAGGACATCTACAACCTGGCGTCCTCCCTCGACGACATCATGGACTTCATGGAGGAGGCCGTCGACCTGGTCGTCCTCTACAACGTCGAGGACCTCCCCAAGGGCGTCGAGCAGCAGATCGAGGTCCTGGCGCGGGCGGCCGAGCTGACCGCCGAGGCCATGCCGAACCTGCGGACCATGGACAACCTCACCGAGTACTGGATCGAGGTCAACCGGCTGGAGAACCAGGCCGACCAGATCCACCGCAAGCTGCTCGCCACCCTCTTCAACGGCAAGTACGACGCCATCGAGGTCCTCAAGCTCAAGCAGATCGTGGACGTGCTGGAAGAGGCCGCGGACGCTTTCGAGCACGTGGCGAACACGGTGGAGACCATCGCCGTCAAGGAGTCCTGAGCCTTTCCATGGACACCTTCGCTCTGGTCGTGACCATCCTGGTCGCGCTCTTCTTCACGTACACGAACGGCTTCCACGACTCGGCCAACGCGATCGCGACCTCCGTGTCGACGCGGGCGCTCACGCCACGGGCCGCGCTCGCGATGGCAGCGGTCATGAACCTGGCAGGTGCCTTCCTGGGCTCCGGGGTCGCCAAGACCGTCAGCGAGGGGCTGATCGAGACGCCGGAGGGCTCGAAGGGGATGGCCATCCTCTTCGCCGCGCTGGTCGGCGCGATCACCTGGAACCTCATCACCTGGTACTTCGGGCTGCCCTCCTCGTCCTCGCACGCGCTGTTCGGCGGCATGGTCGGAGCGGCGCTCGCGGGCGGCACCGAGGTGATCTGGAGCGGCGTCCTCGACAAGGTCGTCATCCCGATGTTCCTGTCCCCGGTCGTCGGCCTGATCGCCGGTTACCTGGTGATGACGGCGATCATGTGGATCTTCCGGCGCGCCAACCCGCACAAGGCCAAGCGGGGCTTCCGGATAGCGCAGACGGTGTCCGCGGCCGGCATGGCCCTCGGCCACGGCCTCCAGGACGCCCAGAAGACCATGGGTGTCGTGGTGATGGCCCTGGTGATCTCGGGCCACGAGACGTACGGCGACCCGATCCCGGTCTGGGTGAAGATCGTCTGCGCCGTGATGCTGTCGCTGGGCACCTACGCGGGCGGCTGGCGCATCATGCGCACCCTGGGCCGGAAGATCATCGAGCTGGACCCCCCGCAGGGCTTCGCCGCCGAGACCACCGGCGCGGCGATCATGTTCACCACCGCCTACCTGTTCAAGGCGCCGGTCTCCACGACCCACGTCATCACCTCGGCGATCATGGGCGTCGGCGCCACCAAGCGCGTCAACGCGGTCCGCTGGGGCGTCGCCAAGAACATCATCCTGGGCTGGTTCATCACGATGCCGGCGGCGGCGATCGTGGCCGCGAGCGCCTTCGGGATCGTGAACCTGCTGTTCCTGTAGGAACGCGGTCGTCCGTACGACAACGGGCCCGCCCCCGGAATCCGGGGGCGGGCCCTCTGTGTCCTCGCGGTGGCACCGCCATGCAGCACCGCGAGGGGTCAGGGTCGGCTCAGCCGAAGCGGCCGGAGATGTAGTCCTCCGTGGCCTGGACCGACGGGTTGGAGAAGATCCGCTCCGTCTCGTCGATCTCGATCAGCTTGCCGGGCTGCCCTACGGCGGCCAGGTTGAAGAACGCCGTGCGGTCGGAGACGCGGGCCGCCTGCTGCATGTTGTGCGTCACGATGACGATCGTGAAGCGCTCCTTCAGCTCCCCGATGAGGTCCTCGATGGCGAGGGTGGAGATCGGGTCCAGGGCGGAGCAGGGCTCGTCCATGAGCAGGACCTTCGGCTCGACCGCGATCGCGCGAGCGATGCACAGACGCTGCTGCTGACCGCCGGACAGGCCGGAACCGGGCTTGTTCAGCCGGTCCTTGACCTCGTTCCAGAGGTTCGCGCCCTTGAGGGACTTCTCGACGACGTCGGTCAGTTCGGACTTCTTGTACGAGCCGTTCAGGCGCAGGCCCGCCGCCACGTTGTCGAAGATCGACATCGTGGGGAACGGGTTCGGGCGCTGGAAGACCATGCCGACCTCACGGCGGACGGACACCGGGTCGATGCCCTGGCCGTACAGGTCCTCGTCGTCGAGGAGCACCTTGCCCTCGACCCGGCCACCCGAGGTGACCTCGTGCATCCGGTTGAGGGTGCGCAGGAACGTCGACTTGCCGCAGCCGGAGGGGCCGATGAAGGCCGTCACCGAGCGGGGCTCGACCGTCATCGAGATGTCTTCGATCGCCTTGTGGGAGCCGTAGTAGGCGGTGAGCCCACTCACGTCGATTCGCTTGGCCATGACTACTTCACTTCCAGATCTTGGTCGCTGAGGGGAGGGTCGCGTCAGCGACCGGCCGCGCGGCGGTAGCCGCACATGGTTACCGCGGGGCCTTCCAGCGGGCGATGCCGCGGGCCACCAGGTTCAGGATCATCACGAAGGCGATCAGCGTCAGCGACGCCGCCCACGCTCGGTCGTACGCCGCACCGGCACCCGCGCTGTTCGCGTACTGCTGGTAGATGTACAGCGGCAGCGACTGCTGGGCCCCTTCGAAGGGGTTGGCGTTGATGAGCGAGTTGCCCCACACCAGGAGCAGCACGGGCGCCGTCTCACCGGCGATACGGGCGACCGCCAGCATGATGCCGGTGGTGATGCCGCCGATGGAGGTCGGGATGACCACCTTCAGGATGGTCCGCCACTTCGGGATGCCCAGCGCCAGGGAGGCCTCGCGCAGCTCGTTCGGGACGAGCTTGAGCATCTCCTCCGTGGAGCGGACGACGACCGGCATCATCAGGATCGCCAGGGCGAGCGAGCCGGCGAAGCCGAAGGGCTCCATGTCGAACATGAGCATGATCGAGAGGATGAAGAGACCCGCCACGATCGACGGGATGCCCGTCATGACGTCGACGAAGAACGTGACGGCCTTGGCGAGCCTGCCGCGCCCGTACTCGACCAGGTAGATCGCGGTGAGCACACCGATCGGCGCCGCGATCAGGGTGGCGAGGCCGACCTGCTCCAGGCTGCCGAGGATGGCGTGGTAGATGCCGCCGCCCGGCTCGTCGTCGGAGACCAGGCCCATCGAGTGGGTCAGGAAGTAGAAGTCGAGGACCTTCACACCGCGCGAGACGGTCGACCACACCAGGGAGACCAGCGGGACGACGGCGAGCAGGAAGGCGACCCAGACCAGCGAGGTGGCGATCCGGTCCTTGGCCTGGCGGCGGCCCTCCACCCGGGCGGCGATGACATACGTGCCGAGGACGAACAGCAGTCCGGCGATCAACGCCCACTGGATGCTGCTGTTCAGGCCGGCGGCGAAGCTGATGCCGACGCCGAGGGCGACGGAGGCCGCGGCGATCGCGTACGGCGACCACTTCGGGAGGCGGGCACCCTTCAGGGTGCTGACGGTGGCTGCGGTGCTCATGCGTTGGCCCCCGAGTACTCCTTGCGGCGGGCGATGATCATGCGGGCCGCGCCGTTGACCAGCAGGGTGATGACGAACAGGACCAGACCGGAGGCGATCAGCGCGTCCCGGCCCAGCTCGCTGGCCTCACCGAACTTGCTGGCGATGTTCTGGGCGAAGGTGCCGCCGCCCGGGTCGAGCAGGCTGGCCTGGATGTCGAAGGACGGCGAGAGCACGGTGGCGACGGCCATCGTCTCGCCGAGCGCACGGCCGAGGCCGAGCATCGAGGCGGAGATCACACCGGAGCGGCCGAAGGGGATCACCGCCATGCGGATCACCTCCCAGCGGGTGGCGCCGAGCGCCAGGGCCGCCTCCTCGTGCATCTGCGGGACCTGGCGGAAGACCTCGCGGCTCACGTTGGTGATGATCGGCAGGATCATGATCGCGAGCAGGATGCCGACGGTCAGCATGGAGCGGGGCGCGCCCTGCTGCCAGGAGAAGATGCCGGTCCAGCCGAGGTAGTCGTTGAGCCAGCCGTACAGGCCGTTCATGTGCGGGACGAGGATCAGGGCGCCCCACAGGCCGTACACGATGGACGGCACGGCGGCGAGCAGGTCGATCACATAGGCGATCGGGCCGCTCAGCCTGCGCGGGGCGTAGTGCGTGAGGAACAGCGCGATGGCGACCGCGATCGGGACGGCGATGGCCATGGCGATGATCGAGGAGACGATCGTGCCGAAGGCCAGCACCGCGATACCGAACTTCGGCGGGATCAGCTGGGTGTTCCACTCGAACGCGGTGAAGAAGTTGGCCTCGTCCTTGCTGATCGCGATCGAGGCGCGGTAGGTGAGGAAGACCGCGATCGCGGCCATGATCACCAGCAGCAGGATGCCCGACCCGCGGGAGAGACCGAGGAAGATCCGGTCACCGGGTCGGGTGGCGCCACGGGCCGCGCGCTTCTGCTCGGCCTCGGTCGGCTGGGGAGTCGGGGGAGGTGCGTCTTTTATCTGTGTGGTGTCCATCGGGTTCTCCGGTCTGCGGAGCCGTACGCGGGGTGCGGCTCCTGGCGGCGGTGCACCGGACGGTGCGGCCGGCCGGGGTCCCTTCGATCGGGGCCCCGGACCGGACCGCACACTCAGGTCAGCTCAGGCCCTCGATGGTGGTGCGGACCTTGGCGATGATGTCCTCGGGGATCGGCGCGTAGTCGTTCTCCGCGAGGACCTTCTGGCCGTCCTCGGAGGCGGTGTAGCGCAGGAACGCCTTGGTGGCGGCCAGGGTGTCGGCCTTGTTGCCCTTGTCGCAGACGATCTCGTAGGTGACCAGGACCATCGGGTAGGCACCCTCGGCCTTGGTGCCGTAGTTGAGCTCCAGCGCGAGGTCCGAGCCGGTGCCGACGACCTTGGCGTCGGCGATGGCCTTGGTGGCGTTCTCGACGGTGGGCTCGACCGGGGCGGAGGCGCCGGTGTTGATGCTGACCGGCGTGATGCCGTCCTTGGCGTAGGAGAGCTCGAAGTAGCCGATGGCGCCGTTGGTCTGCTTCACCTGCTGGGCGACACCGGAGGACTGCGCGGCGGACTGGCCGCCCTTGGCCACCCAGGTCTTGCCGTGCTCGTAGGGCCAGTCGCTCTTGGCGGTGGCGATGAGGTACTTGGTGAAGTTGTCCGTGGTGCCGGAGTCGTCCGAGCGGTGGAACGCCTGGATCTTGAGGTCCGGCAGCTTGACGCCCGGGTTCAGCTTGGCGATCGCCGGGTCGTTCCAGTTGGTGATCTTGGAGTTGAAGATCTTCGCGATGGTGGGCGCGTCCAGCGTGAGCTTGTCGACGCCGGAGATGTTGATGCCGAGGGCGATCGGGCCGCCGACCATCGGGAGGTCGATGCCCTGGCCGCCGGAGCAGACCTTCTTGGAGGCGGTGACCTCTTCGGGCTTCAGCGCGGAGTCGGAACCGGCGAAGGCGACCTGGCCGTTGTTGAACGCGGTCACACCGGCGCCGGAGCCGCCGCCCTTGTAGTTGATCTGCACGCCACAGGCCTGCGTGAACTGCTTGACCCAGGCGTCGATCGCGTTCTTCTGCGCGGAGGAGCCGTCGGCGAGCAGCTGGCCCTTGGCGTCGTCGCACTTGATGTTGCCGGCGGCGGCCGTCGCGGCACCGCTGCTGCCGCTGCCGCTGCTGGTGTCGTCGGAGCCGCACGCCGTGAGGGCCAGGGCGCCGGAGACGGCGAGAGCACCGAAGGCGAGGGCCCGCCGGTTCTTGCGCTGAAGCTTCACTTGAGTTCCTTCCGGGAGCCGCCGTCCTGAATCCGGCGGCGTGCGCGAAGTCTGGGTGACACGGATGCGCATTCGAGACGCACCTCGCATCGCGTAAGGCCGAAATTAGGCAGATCAGGTGAAGGCGCTTATGGCCGGAAGTGAACGGGGGGTGAACCCCTGCGAAAGGTGCGGTGAGGTCACGGAACGCTTACGTCGAGGGCACGGTGTGATTCCGGAACGGGCACGGGAACCCTCACCCCCACAGCCCCGTCTCGTTCCACGGGAGCCGACGAGGCAGACGAAGGGCAAGGACACATGGAACGGCGTACGTTCATCGGGGCCGGCGCGGCCGCGCTCGCGGCGGTGGCCACGACCGCGTGTGACGGCGGAGGCAGTGCCGACGCCACGCGGAGCACCGTCGGCAGCTCCCTATTCTCCCGTACGCCCGCGGCCGCCGCGAACTGGGCCGCGCTCGCCCGCGACCTGGACGGCCCCCTGGTGCGCCCCGGCGACTCCGACTGGGCGACCGCCCGCCAGCTCTACAACACCCGCTTCGACGCGCTGAGGCCCGCCGCGGTCGCGTACGTGGCGCACCCGGACGACATCCGGACCACCCTCGCCTACGCCCGCGCCCACGGCCTGCGGGTGGCCATCCGCAACGGCGGCCACTCCTACGCCGGCTGGTCCTCGGGAAACAACCGGCTGATCGTCGATGTCTCGAAGCTGAACCGAGTCCGCGCCTCCGGCGGCACCGCCGTGGTCGGCGCCGGGTCCAAGCTGATCGACGTCTACCGGGCGCTCACCGCGAAGGGCGTGACGATCCCGGCGGGCTCCTGCCCGACCGTCGGCGTCTCCGGTCTGGTGCTGGGCGGCGGCCACGGCGTGGCCTCCCGGGCCTACGGCCTCACCTGCGACAGCCTCACCCAGGCCACGCTGATCACGGCCGACGGCAAGCAGCTCACCGCGAACGCCACCACGAACAAGGACCTGTTCTGGGCCCTGCGCGGGGCGGGCAACGGCAACTTCGGCGTGGTGACCGAGCTGCACTTCAGGACCCACCCGGCCCCGCAGGGCGTCACCGCGTACGCGACCTGGCCGTGGTCGAAGGCGGCCGCCGTGGTGCGGGCCTGGCAGGAGTGGGGCCCCGGCCAGCCCGACGAGATCTGGTCCTCCTGCCACCTGGAGAACGGCGGCTCCCCGTCGGTGGCGGTCGCGGCCTTCTCCCTGGGCACCTACGGCGAGCTCCAGAACGCCCTCGACCGGCTGGCCGACCGGGTCGGCGCCCCGGCCCGCAGTGTCACCCTTCGCCGGCACTCCTACGAGAGCGCGATGGAGGCGTACGCGGGCTGCTCGTCCTTCTCCACCGACGCCAAGTGCCATCTGCCCGGCTCCACCCCGAACCGCAACCGGCAGGGCGCGCTCGGCCGCGAGACCTACGCCGCCCACTCGGACTTCTTCGACCGCTCGATCTCCGCGGCGGGCATCCAGACCCTGCTGCGGCAGATCTCCTCGGTGCGGGGCGGCTCGGGCAGCATCGCCCTGACGGCCCTCGGCGGAGCGGTCAACCGCGTCTCCCCCACGGCGACGGCCTTCGTCCACCGCCGCTCCCGCATGCTGGCCCAGTACATCGCGTCCTGGCGGGCCGGCACCCCGGGCACGGCGGCGCAGAGCTGGCTGACGGGAGCTCACAACGCGATGCGCCCGTACGCCTCGGGAGCCGCCTACCAGAACTACACGGACCCGACCCTGAGGGACTGGCGCAAGGCGTACTACGGCGACGCGGTGACCAAGCTGACGAAGGTGAAGAAGCAGTACGACCCGGAAGGGTTCTTCTCGTACCCGCAGTCGCTGTAGCGGTGTCCGCTACGCCGCCAGGTCCCTCTCGGAAGCCGGGGCCCCCTGCCGGGTCCCGGGAATCACGGAACCCGTCCGCTCACTCCCACGCGCACGAATCAGCCACGCGCCTTTCGACGACCCCTGGACCGCCTTCATCAAAGGCGTCAGCAGCGCCATCGCGAGCGGCGACAACAACAGGGCCACCGCCGTCCCGAGCGCGAACCCCCCGACGACATCCGTCGGATAGTGCACACCCATGTAGACCCGGCAGAACCCTTCGAGCAGCGCCAGCAGAATCCCGACCACGCCGAACTTCCGGTGCGCGACGAACAACGCGACGGCCATCGCCATGGTGATCGTCGCGTGGTCGCTGACAAAGGAATAGTCGGTCTTCCCGGAAACCAGGACCTCGAGCCCCTCATGGGTGCGGAACGGCCGGGGCCGCTCGACGAACCCCCTTATGGGGACGTTCACGAGAACGGCGAGCGCGGCGGCGAGCGGCGCCCAGACCAGCGCGGCCACCGAGGACGCGGCGTCCTCACCGCCCCGCCGACGCACGCCCCACCAGCACCACAGGATGAGCAGCACCATCCCGAACAGGATCCCGTACTCACCGACGTATTCCATGACCCGGTCGAACCAGTGCGGGGCGTCCTTGGCCAGGCCGTTGATGTCGTAGAGCAGGTCGACGTCGGGGTTCGACCCGGATTCGGCGAGAACAGCCATGGTGCTGCGGCCCCTTCGTCGTCTTTCCCGGCGTACCCATGTGCGCTCGGCTACGTTCCCAGGAACGCACGGCTTCCGTTAATACGTTCCACACTCCACTGAATGATCACGCAGACGTTATCGAAGAGAGACACATTGCCGCAGCTCAGGGGGTGGGTTTCACGCTCGGTCACACCGTGGTGGGCAATGCTTTCGCGCCATCTTCGGTGACCCGGGTGGCGCCGAAGTACTCAGAAGTGTCGATCGGGTCGAACCGGATCACAGCACCTGTTCTCGGTGCGTCGATCATGTATCCGCCGCCCACATAAATCCCTACATGGTGGATGGCACGCGAATTTGTCGGGTCCTTGGAGAAGAACACCAGGTCCCCCGGCAACAGTTCACTTCTGGCCGGATGCGGGCCGGCGTTGTACTGGTCGTTGGCGACGCGCGGAAGGGTGACGCCCACGCTCTTGTACGCGGCCTGCGTCAGCCCCGAACAGTCGAAGCGCCCGCCCTGCTCGGCCGTACCGGTCCCGCCCCACAGATAGGGCGTCCCGAGCTTCTTCTGCGCGTAGTAGATGGCACCGGCGGCCTGCTTGGAGGGATCGACCCGGCTCGTCGGCGCCGCGAAGCTCTCCTCCAGGGTCGTGATGGTCTTCACGTAGTTCTGGGTCTCCTTGTACGGCGGCACGCCCCCGTACTTGATGACCGCGTAGGCGCCCGCGTTGTAGGAGGCGAGCATGTTGTCGGTGAGGTTGCCCGGCACGTCCTTCACGTAGGACGCGAGCGAGCAGTCGTACGAAGCCGCCGACGGAATGGCGTCGTTGGGGTCCCAGACGTCCTTGTCGCCGTCCCCGTCGCCGTCGACGCCGTGGGTGGCCCAGGTCCCCGGGATGAACTGCGCTATGCCCTGCGCCGCCGCGGCGCTCTGCGCGTTGGGGTTGAACCCGCTCTCCTGGTAGAGCTGCGCGGCGAGCAGGGCCGGGTTGATGGCGGGGCAGAGGTTGCCCCACTTCTGCACGAGCTGCTGGTAGGCGGCGGGTACGGCCCCCTTGGCCAGGGACCTGGTGGCTCCGCCCACCCCGCCCGCGAGGTTCCCCGCGACGACGTAGACCCCGACGACGAGCAGCATCACGAAGCTGAGCCCCGCCCCGAGAACGGCGCCCGTCACGAGCCACGCCTTACGCACCGTCAACCGCCCCTCACCGACCGGGAGTCCGCCCGCGCCAGTTTATGAGCTTCCCCGGCGGAAACCGGGGTACTCGGCGGGGTCGGCGCAAAGATCGGCAGGACAGGGGTCAGCGGACCGCGTCCCGGTACAGCGCGGCGGCCTCCGCCCCGAGCACCACGCTGTACGACACGTCGGGGGTCAGCCCGCCCTCCTCGTGCCCGCCGAGCACCCCGACGACCTGCCCGTTCCCGTTCACCCAGGGACTGCCGCTGGTCCCGCCGGTGAACTCCGGGCACTCGATGCGCTGTTGCGTACGGCTGTGCGCGGTCGGCTTGTTGGTGCAGGTGACCGGCACGTCCCGGGAGGAGGGGTACCCGGTGACGGTGACGGCGGTGGCCCCGGTCGCCGTACCCGTCGTGAACCGGTTCCCGCCGACGCGGTCCTGGACCTTCCCGTCCACCGTGGCGAAGGCGAGGTCGCTGTCCTCGTCCTGCCCCTGGGACCACCCCGCCGGCAGGTACCGCTTCCCCACCTTCCACTTGCCGTACGGCGCGGTCCCGTCCCGGTACCCGGGCACGAACACCAGGTCGTCGTCGCCGTCGAGGCAGTGCGCGGCGGTGACGAGGAGGTCCTGGTGCGGGCTGCGGACGACGGAGGCGGTACAGATGTGCCGGGTCCCGTCGAACAGGGCTCCCACCGGGGCGTACTGCGAGGTCGCGGGCGCGACCTCGGTCACTCCGAACGGCCCTGTCCCGTCGTCGGCGATCGCCTCGGACGACGCGGTGACGGCGAGCAGGACGACGACGGCGTACAGAGCGGTACGTGACGTGCGCTTCATCGGACGCCAGCATTCCGCACGAAGGTGAGAAAAGGGTCAACCAGCCTGCGAGCGTGTGGATCGCGGCCCCCTGGGCAGTCGGGTCCGGACACCCGACCCCAGGAGGCCCGTGTGTTCGACGGCTTCGAGCTGACCCGCCGCGACGGCCTGGACGGAGTCCGGCTGCGGGTGCGGCACGGGGGTGACGGCCCGGCCGTGCTCCTGCTGCACGGGCACCCCCGTACCCACGCCACCTGGCACCGCGTCGCCCCGCTGCTGGCCGCGGCCGGTCGCACCGTCGTCTGCCCCGACCTGCGCGGCTACGGCCGGTCCGACAAGCCCCCGACCGACCCGGAGCACCGCCCGTACTCCAAGCGCGCCATGGCCGGCGACTGCCTGGCGGTGATGCGCGGGCTCGGTCACGAGCGGTTCGCGGTGGTCGGGCACGACCGGGGCGCGTACGTGGCCACCCGCCTCGCCCTGGACCACCCCGAGGCGGTGTCCGCGCTCAGCGTGCTGGACGCCGTCCCCATCGGGGAGGCCCTGCGCCGCTGCGACGCCGGTTTCGCCGCGAGCTGGTGGCACTGGTTCTTCCTCGGACAGACCGCCAAGCCCGCCGAACGCGTCATCAACGCCGACCCGGACGCCTGGTACACGGCCACCGCCGAGCAGATGGGCGCCGAGGCCTACGAGGACTTCCACCACGCCATCCACGACCCGGCCACCGTGCACGCCATGTGCGAGGACTACCGGGCCGGGCTCGGCGTCGACCGGCAGCACGACGACGCGGACCAGCGGGCGGGCCGGCGCATCGGCTGCCCCCTCCAGATCCTGTGCGCCACCCGCGACGACATGGCCGAGCTCTACGGCGACGTCCTGGACGTCTGGCGCGACTGGGCCGCCGGCCCACTGGAAGGCGGCCCGATCGACTCCGGCCACCACATGGCCGAGGAGGCCCCGGAGGCCTTGGCCGAGGCGCTGAGCGCGTTCTGGAAGGACGTCGGGACCACCGGGGCGTGAGAACCCACCGGCCGCCAGGACGACCCGGAGTCACCACGAGCGAGCCCGAGCGAGCGACCGCGTCCCCTGCCACCCGCCGGGCCACCCGCGCGGCCACCCGCCGAGCCCGACACGCAGCCCCCACCGAGCCGTCCGTCACGGAGCCGTCCGTCACGCGACAACCCGGAGCTCGATGACCCGAGCTGGATGACCGGAGCCCGATGACCGGAGCTCGATGACCCGAGCTGGATGACCGGAGCCCGATGACCCGAGCCCGATGACCCGAGCCCGATGACCCGAACTGGTTGACCGGAGCCGCAGCAGCCCTACGCCTCAACCCCGCGCCCCCACCCCCTCGGGAAACCGCGTCCCCGTCAGCTCCTCCGACGCCGTCCACAGACGCCGGGCCACCGCTGCGTCGCTCGCGGCCGCGCTCCGGCCCACCAGCGTCGGCGCGCCCCGCAGCTCCCCGAATCCGTCCGGTCCCACATAGCTCGCCCCCGGCAGGTCCTGCGTCGCCGCGTACAGCGTGGGCAGCGCGCCCGCCCTGTCGTCCTGCGCCAGGAACCTGTTGCCGAACTTCATGAACACCCGGGCCGCCGCACTCGACGCGTGGCTCTGGAGGTTCGTGGCCGAGTAGCCGGGGTGCGCGGCCGTGGCGCGGACCCGGGACCCCGACTCCGTCAGCCGCCGCTGGAGCTCGAGCACGAACAGCAGGTTCGCCAGCTTCGACTGGCCGTAGACGCCCCTCGGGTCGTAGGCCGACGTCCTGTTCAGGTCCTCGAAGTGGATCCGCTGGTCGCCCCAGCGGTGCGCGCCCGAGGACACCGTCACCACCCGGTCCGTGAGGTACGGCAGCAGCAGGTTCGTCAGCGCGAAGTGGCCCAGGTGGTTGGTGCCGAACTGCATCTCGAAGCCGTCCGCCGTCCGCTGCTGCGGGATCATCATCACGCCCGCGTTGTTGATCAGCAGGTCCAGCGGACGGTCCCACGCCGCCGCGAACTCCCGTACCGACGACAGGTCCGCCAGATCCAGCCGCCGCACCTCCGTGCTGCCGCCGACGGTCCTGGCCGCCGCCTCACCGCGCTCCGGGTCCCGTACGGCGAACACGACGTGCGCGCCCGCCCCGGCCAGGGCCTCGGCGGCCCGGAGTCCGATACCGCTGTTCGCCCCGGTGACCACCGCCGTGCGGCCGGTCTGGTCCGGGAGGCGGGTCGCGTCCCACTTCTGCTGCTTGTCCGTAGCCATGAGCCGAATGTAGACGCCGCCAACAATGCTGTCAATGACAACAATGCTGGCGTCGACTACATCCGGATACGATGGCGCCCATGCCAGCCGAGAAGCCCGAGACCCGCCCGTACCACCACGGAGACCTGCGCTCCGCCCTTCTCGCCGCCGCCGAGCGCACCCTCCGCGACAAGGGCACCTCCGCCTCCCTGTCCCTGCGTGAACTCGCCCGCGACATCGGTGTCAGCCACGCGGCCCCCGGCCGGCACTTCAAGGACAAGCAGGCCCTGCTGGACGCCCTCGCCCTGGTCGGCTTCGACCGCATGGCCGAGGTCCTCGAAGCCGCCGACGATCCGGGACCGCCCCTCCAGGACCGCCTCACCACCCTCGCCCGGGCCTATCTCCGCTTCGCCATCGACAACCCCGAGCTCCTCGAGGTGATGTACGCCCGCAAGCACGAGCCCGACGCCGCCGAGCAGCTGGCCGCCGCGATCGACCGCACGGTGGGCTCCCTGGAACGGGCCGTCGCCGCCGCCCAGCAGCGCGGCGAGATCGTGGAGGGCGACCCCGAAGAGCTCACCCTGGTGGTGGGCACCGCCCTGCACGGCCTGGCGTCCTTCGCCATCACCGGCAAGTTCACCACCGAGGCCGCGATGGGCGCCGTGGCGGGACTGATCCACCACCTGATGCACGGCCTCAGGCCCCGCTGACCCACGCCCCCCGTACTCCGCCCACACACCCGGGAGTTGTGTGCGACGCGTGTAGATGGTCAAGCCGTGACCATCCCCCGCCCATCCAGCCGCCATTGATCAGCAATCCCGCAACGCCCTTCGGTAAGGCGGTAGTCAGGATTCCGGAACCCGTCTTGTTGTCACGTACTCAACAAGGCGATGGTCTACGCGGGTCGCCGCCCCCACCGGGAACCTCACCGGTGGTCCCCCACTGCAGGCCTCTGCAACCACTCCCAGGAGGCTGTCCGTTGCGTACTCCCAACTCCCCCCACATAGCCGGCAGATGGCGCCGGGCCGGCTCCACCGCCGTGGCCACCACCGCCCTCGTGTTCGCCGGCCTCGGCACCGCCGCCCACGCGACGGCGGCCACGCCCGACCACGTGAGCGCCAAGACCGTCGCCACCGCCGTCGCGAAGGCGCACGTGCAGTACGAGAGCGCGTGTGACGCCACCCCCAAGAAGGGCTACGCCGCCTGCAACGCCCTGCGCGTCACCGCCGGCACCACCGCCTTCATGGAGAAGCAGGCCGCGCTCAAGGGCGTGACCGCCAAGACGCTCAAGCCGAACGCCGCTTCCGCCACCCCGACCGGTTACGGCCCGAGCGACCTGCGTTCCGCCTACGGCCTGACCTCCGCGTCCGCGAACAACGGCGCCGGCCAGACCATCGCCATCGTCGACGCCTACGACGACCCCAACGCCGCCGCCGACCTGGCCACTTACCGCAGCTACTACGGCCTGCCGGCGTGCACGGTCGCCAACGGCTGCTTCAAGAAGGTCTCCCAGACCGGCTCCACGACCTCCCTGCCCACGGCCGACAGCGGCTGGGCCGGCGAGATCTCCCTCGACCTAGACATGGTCTCCGCGATCGCCCCCAACGCCCACATCCTGCTGGTCGAGGCGAGTTCGTCGAGCATGGCCAACCTGGGCAAGGCGGTGAACGAGGCCGTCACCCTGGGCGCCAAGTTCGTCTCCAACTCCTACGGCGGCTCCGAGTCCTCCTCGGACACCTCGTACGACTCCTCCTACTTCAACCACCCGGGCGTCGCCATCACCGTCTCCGCCGGCGACGAGGCCTACGGCGCCGAGTACCCGGCCGCCTCCAAGTACGTGACCGCGGTGGGCGGCACGGCCCTCAAGACCTCCTCCACCACCCGTGGCTGGACCGAGACGGTCTGGAAGACCAGCTCCACCGAGGGCACCGGCTCCGGCTGCTCCGCCTACGACGCCAAGCCCACCTGGCAGACCGACACCGGCTGCACCAAGCGCATGATCGCCGACGTCTCCGCCGTCGCCGACCCCGCCACCGGCGTCTCCGTCTACGACTCCTACGGCGCCGACGGCACCGGCTGGAACACCTACGGCGGCACCAGCGCCTCCGCCCCGATCATCGCGTCGGTGTACGCCCTCGCGGGCACCCCGGGCAGCAGCGACTACCCGGCCCAGTACCCCTACGAGGACACCTCCGCCCTCAACGACGTGACCTCGGGCAACAACGGCACCTGCTCCACGAGCTACTTCTGCACCGCCCGGACGGGCTACGACGGCCCGACCGGACTCGGCACCCCGCAGGGCCTGGGCGCCTTCGGCGGCTGAGCGGGTACCCGATACGTCCCCGTCGGGTCACGGGGGCGCCGCCCTTGAGAGGGGGACGTGGGGTCCCCTCGGCGGCACAACGGCAACGGGCCGCGACATCCGGTCGCGGCCCGTTCGCCGTGCACGTGTGAGCCGTGGCGCTGCGGATCAGGTCAAGTGAGCGCCGCCCGCAGTCCAACGGGCTTTCATCGCCGGGTAACGCCGACGCCCGGTTCGGTAAGGCGTGGGTCAGGAATCCACCGGGTCCCTTGTTGTCACGTGCTCAACAAGAGGACCGTCGTCGCAGGCCGCCGCCCGCCGCCGGGGACCCCGCCCGGACGGCACGCACCCGCACCGCCCCTGTTCCCTCACCTCAGGAGGCTGCACCTTGCGTACCGACTTCCCCCACATACGGCTGAGATGGCGCCACGTCGGCACCGCCACGGCCGCCACCGTCGCCCTCGTCCTCGCCGGTCTCGGCACCGCCGTCCACGCGGACGCGACCACCTCGTCCAAGGTCACCTGGACCGCGACCCCCTGCGCCACCCCCAAGAAGGCCGGCGAACTCGCCTGCGACTCCCTGCGCGTGACCGGCGGCACCACCGCCTTCCAGAAGGCCCAGCAGGCCCGGGGCGTCACCCCGAAGGCCGCGGACGCCGCCACCCCCACCGGCTACGGCCCGAGCGACCTGCGCTCCGCCTACGGCCTGACCTCCGCCGCCGCTTCGGGCGGCACCGGCCAGACCATCGCCATCGTCGACGCCTACGACGACCCCAACGCCGAGGCCGACCTCGCCAAGTACCGCTCGTACTACGGCCTCTCCGCCTGCACCACCGCCAACGGCTGCTTCAAGAAGGTCAGCCAGACCGGCTCCACCACCGCGCTGCCCCGCAGCGACGCCGGCTGGTCCGAGGAGATCTCCCTCGACCTCGACATGGTCTCCGCGATCGCCCCCAACGCCCACATCCTGCTGGTCGAGGCCAAGTCGGCGACCATGGCCAACCTCGGCACCGCGGTGAACGAGGCCGTCACCCTGGGCGCCAAGTTCGTCTCCAACTCCTACGGCGGCTCCGAGTCCTCGAGCGACACCTCGTACGACTCCTCCTACTTCAACCACCCGGGCGTCGCCATCACCGTCTCCGCCGGCGACGAGGCCTACGGCGCCGAGTACCCGGCCGCCTCCAAGTACGTGACGTCGGTCGGCGGCACCGCCCTCACCGCGTCCTCCACCACCCGCGGCTGGACCGAGACGGTCTGGAAGACCAGCAGCACCGAGGGCACCGGCTCCGGCTGCTCCGCCTACGACGCCAAGCCCACCTGGCAGACCGACACCGGCTGTACCAAGCGCATGATTTCGGACGTCTCCGCCGTCGCCGACCCCGCCACCGGCGTCTCCGTCTACGACTCCTACGGCGTCACCGCGGGCTGGTACACCTTCGGCGGCACCAGCGCCGCGGCCCCGATCATCGCGGGCGTCTACGCACTGGCCGGCACGCCCAGGAGCAGCGACTACCCGGCCCAGTACCCCTACAAGCACACCTCGGCCCTCAACGACGTGACCTCCGGCAACAACGGCACCTGCACCACGAGCTACTTCTGCACCGCCACCACGGGCTACGACGGCCCGACCGGACTCGGCACCCCGGAAGGAGTAACCGCCTTCACCAACTGACTCTCCGTCAACGAACGGGCCGCGGGCTCCCCTACCGCGGCCCGTTCGTCATACCGGGGGCACTCCGGGTTAGCCTTCACCCGCAGAACATCGGTGCCAGAAGCGCCGCAGGTCGTAAGAGGGGTCAACGACGGAACCACACGACGGGTTCCGCTCAGGCCTCATTGCCCGGCGTGACCTGCCGTGATACACAGAGTGACCAGACAGTCATTCGTACGAAACCCGCCAGCCAATGACGCCAAGTCGACATACGACGGCGGAATTGTCGGCGACAATGATGCCTGACCTCTGCGCCCCCGCAGGGGGACGGAACTACCCACCAGGGGCGGTGACTTACATGTTCTTTGCGGCCGACAAGGGAGACATCAACACCATCATCGGCGGGATCGCTCCCGACTGGGGGCCCTTCGGGGCGCTGGGGACCGAAGCGAAGACGATGATCCAGGTCGTCATGGCAGTCGCCATCCTGCTCTGCCTCGGCATCGCCATCTGGGGCGCCGCGAAGCAGCGCATCGGCGCCACCGCCCTGCGGGACACCTTCAGCGCGGAACAGGGCAAGGGCCTCATCATCGCGGGCCTGACCGGGGTCTTCATCATCGGATCGCTCGGCACACTCTTCACCATCGTGTACGGCATGGCCGTATAGCCGTCGCGTCCGGTCGACGCACCTCCAGTCCGGCCGGGCACCCCCGGTACCCCCTCCTACCCCACCCGTCCGCAGTGCCCACCGGCTGAGGTTGCGTTCCCTGATGTCGAGTCACCACACCGCACCCGCGCGGGAACCAGCGCGGCTACCGTCGTACTCCTACGGGTTTTCGTACGACGTCGAGGGGGCGTGAGCGGCATGAGTCCGGGAGACGACCACGAGGGCTACGGCGGCACGGGCCAGACCCGCACCCGCTACCCGGAGCGCCCCGGCGACGTCTACGGCGGCGCCCGCCGCTCCCCCCGCTCCTCCTCCAGAAGCCTCATCACCGTCGTAGGCGTCATCGTCCTCCTGATCGCAGCAATCGCCTTCGCGAACCGCGGCGACGACGACACGGGCTCCTCGGCCACGGGAACAGCGGGGCAGCCGAAGAGCTCGTCCACGACAGCCAGTGGTGAGGCCCCGGTGCAGTCGAAGGCGAGCGGCATCCCTACGGGGTTCGCCCATGACGCACAGGGGGCACAGAGCGCGGCGGCCAACTACGCCGTGGCCCTGGGATCCACCGGCATGTTCGCGAAGGCCACCCGCGACACCGTCCTCCAGGCCATCATCACGCCCTCCCGGGTCCCCGGCCTCGAGGCCGCGCTCGACAAGGCGTACACCCCCGAGTTCAACCAGAGCCTGGGCCTGAACGCTGACGGCTCGGCACCCGAGGGCTACACGTTCGTGTCCCGCACGAGCCCGATCGGCACAAAGGTCACCCAGACGTCGGCGGCCACCACCACGGTCGACGTGTGGTGCGGCGGTCTCCTCGGGCTGGCCGGCACGAACTCGACCAACCCGGTCACCAGCAGCTGGTTCACCATCACGATGAAGCTGGAATGGACCAGCAACACCTGGAAGATCGTGACGCACTCCCAGAAGGAGGGCCCGTCGCCCGTCCCCGGCGACGACAAGGCCTCCAGTGCCGACGAGATGGCGAAGGCCGTCGAGGAGTACGGAGGGTTCACCTATGCGCGCTAGCCGACGTGTCCTCACCCTGGCCGGCGCCGCAGCCGCCCTCCAGACCACCGCGGTGCTCCTGGCCACGCGTGCCTTCGCCGCGCCCACACCCAGCCCCACACCGACGCCGAGCCCCTCCCAGAGCAGCGACTGCTCCCTGATCGCACCTCCGGCTCGGGACTACTGCGAACAGGGCGGCGGTGCCGGCAGCGGCGGCTCCACCCCCAGCCTCACCTCCACCCTGGACCCCCTCTCGTCCCTCGCCCAGGGCTGCGCCAAAGCCGCCGCCTGGACCATCAACAAGCTCAGCGACGCCGTAAAAGACACCGCAAACGTCGACTTCACCAACCAGAAGTTCCTCCAGCAGTACGCCGTCGTCTTCGCCGCCTCCACCATCCTCACCCTCCTCCTGTGGCTGCTCGCGGTCGCCAAGCGCGCGGTACGAGGCGTCCCCCTCACCACCGCCATCAGCGAAGCGATCGGCTTCCTCTGGCTGACCGTCCTCGCCTCCGCCTTCACCCCCCTCATCCTCTACACCGTCGTATCGGCGACCGACGGCGTCTCCGAGGTCCTCGCGAAAGCCACCGGCGACCAGACCGACACCTTCTTCGGCACCTTCTCCGGCGCCCTGGAGAAGGGCAACGACATCGGCGGCGGCCCCATCATGCTGATCGTCGTCTCCCTGGTCAGCATCCTCGCCGCCGGAGTCCTCTGGCTGGAGCTCGTCATCAGAGCCGCACTCCTCTACGTCGGCGCCCTCCTCGGCACCGTCGTCTACGCCGGCCTCGTCGACAAGAACCTCTGGGGCCACGTCCGCCGCTGGGCCGGCATCATGATCGCCGTCATCCTGGTCAAACCGGTGATCGTCATCGTCCTCGGCCTCGCCGGCGCCCTGTCCTCCGACGACGGCCCCGACGCCTTCTCCGCCGTCGTCTCCGGCCTCGCCATCATCCTGCTCGCCATCTTCGCCAGCGCGATGATCTACCGCTTCGTCCCCGGCTTCGGCGACGAGATCGCCGGCTCCCGCAACAACCGCATCATGCAGAACGCCGAGGGCAAGGCGGCGGCCGTCATCAGCTCGCCCGCCACCCTCGTCGCCCAGGGCATCAAGACCCACAGCTCCCGGGCCGACAACAACGGTCAGGCCTCCGGAGGCTCGGGCGCCCGCCCGAGCAACCCGGCGTCCGGCGGAGTCGCCGCCCACAGCTCGCGCACCCCGAACGGAGGCGGCGGATCTGTCCCCTCCGCCGCTCCCGCTCCCCGCGCGGGCAACCCGGTGAACACCCCGCACGCCAGCAACACCCGCAACGGTAGTAGCAACAGCACAGGAGGTGACGGGCGTTGACGACCGAGTCCCACGTGTCGCATACGGTCACGCCCCGCCGTACATATCTGATCGGCCGCGCCCGGCCGAACGCGATCGTCGGCAGGAACCGTGAGACCGGCGAGATCGCGCTGATCATCGTCGGCGCGTTCCTCGGCATGATGTGCGGGCTCCTCGTCCCGGTGCTCTCCCTGCGCATCGTGCTCCTGATGGGCTTCCCGCTCGTCGCGCTGGCCGCGGTCTACGTGCCGTACAAGCGCCGCACCTTCTACAAGTGGTTCGAGATCAACCGCAGTTACAAGCGCACCCTGCGCCAGGGCACCACCTACCGCTCCTCCGTCATGGAGGCCGGTACCCACGTCGACGGCCGCGAGGTCGAGGTCGGCCCGCCCCCCGGCATCGGCCGGATCAACTGGCTCGCCGCCCCCTTCGGCCCCGACGAGATCGCCGTACTGCTCCACGCGGACCGCCGTACCGTCACCGCCGCCATCGAGATCGAGGGCCCCGGCGTCGGCCTGCGCGACTCCGAGGACCAGGAAGCCCTCGTCGACCGCTTCGGCACCCTCCTCAAGCACGTGGCCAACGGCGACGGCTTCGTCACCCGCCTCCAGATGCTCGCCCGCACCCTCCCCGCCGACCCCGACGCCCACGCCAAGGACGTCGCCGTCCGCGGGGACGACAAGGCGCTGCCCTGGCTCCAGACGTCGTACGACCAACTCCAGTCGATGGTGTCGACCAGCAGCGAACAGCACCGCGCCTACCTCGTCGCGTGCATGCACTACACCCGCGAACTCGCCGCGGAGGCCCACGCGATGGCCCGCGCCGCCCGCCCGCAGAACGGCCGCAGGCTGGACAAGGACGCCGGTCTCGCGGTCGTCATGGCCCGCGAGCTCACCGACATCTGCTCGCGCCTCCAGGAGGCCGACATCCGGGTCCGACAGCCCCTCGGCCAGGGCCGGTTGGCATCGCTGATCCACTCCATGTACGACCCCGACCACCCCATCGACCACATCCAGGCGATGACCAAGCGCAACGCCTGGCCGGCCGAACTCGACGCCATGGAACCGACGTTCCTCCAGGCGAAGACGAGGGAGTCCTCCACCCGCGCCCCCTGGTGCCACGCCACCGCGTGGGTCAAGGAGTGGCCGATGACCCCGGTGGGCGTCAACTTCCTCGCCCCGCTCCTCGTCCACACCCCGGACGTCATCCGCACGGTCGCCGTCACGATGGACCTCGAACCCACCGAGGTCGCCATCGAGCGCATGCTGACCGAGAAGACCAACGACGAGGCCGAAGCGTCCCGCGCCGCCAAGATGAACCGCACGGTCGACCCCCGGGACGTGGCCGCCCACTCCCGCCTCGACCAGCGCGGCGAGGACCTCGCCAGCGGCGCGGCCGGCGTCAACCTGGTCGGCTACATCACCGTCTCCTCCCGCTCCCCCGAGGCCCTGGCCCGCGACAAGCGGACCATCCGAGCCTCGGCCGGAAAGTCGTACCTGAAGCTGGAGTGGTGCGACCGCGAGCACCACCGCGCCTTCGTGAACACGCTTCCGTTCGCCACCGGCATCCGAAAGTAGGGGACCAAGCATGCGGGATCCGCTGTCCGTCCTCACCGACGCCTTCACGTCCTTCCTCTTCGGGAAGGTCGAGACGACCCGCCTGCCGGTCCGCACCTCCACCGGCCAGGCGCAGGCGGTCTACCTCCCGACCGCCGCGCCCGGCCTCGGCGACTCGGGCGTGATCATCGGCCGCGAGGTCTACTCCGGCAAGGGCTACATCTACGACCCCTTCCAGCTCTACGGCCAGCAGCTGCCCGCACCCCACTGGCTGGTCCTCGGCGAGTCCGGCAACGGCAAGTCGGCGCTGGAGAAGACGTACGTCCTGCGGCAGCTGCGCTTCCGTGACCGCCAGGTCGTCGTCCTGGACGCCCAGGGCGAGGACGGCGCCGGCGAGTGGAACCTCATCGCGCAGGAGCTGGGGATAACTCCCATCCGGCTCGACCCGATGGCGGCCCTCGACCAGGGCATCCGCCTCAACCCCCTGGACCCGGCGATCACCACCACGGGCCAGCTCGCCCTGCTGCGCACCATCATCGAGGTCGCGATGGGCCATGGCCTCGACGAGCGCTCCGGCTTCGCCCTCAAGGTCGCGCACGCCTACGTCAACGAGACGATCGTCGAACGCCAGCCGATCCTCACGGACATCGTGGAGCAGCTACGGCACCCCGAGCCCGAGTCGGCCGAGGCGATGAACGTCGACATAGAGGACGTACGGGCCTGGGGCCTGGATGTCGCCCTGGTCCTGGACCGCCTGGTCGACGGTGACCTGCGGGGCATGTTCGACGGCCCGACCACGGTCGGCATCGACCTGGACGCGCCGCTGATCGTCTTCGATTTGTCCCACATCGACCGCAACTCCATCGCCATGCCCATCCTCATGGCGATCGTCGGAGTTTGGCTGGAACACACCTGGATCCGCCCCGACCGCAAGAAGCGCATCTTCCTCGTGGAAGAGGCCTGGCACATCATCAACAGCCCCTTCGTGGCCCAGCTGTTCCAGCGCCTGCTGAAGTTCGGCCGCCGCCTCGGCCTGTCCTTCGTGGCGGTGGTCCACCACCTGTCCGACGTGGTGGACGGAGCGGCGGCGAAGGAAGCGGCCGCGATCCTGAAGATGGCCTCGACCCGCACGATCTACGCCCAGAAGGCGGACGAGGCGAGGGCGACGGGCCGCGTCCTGGGCCTCCCCCGCTGGGCGGTGGAGATCATCCCGTCCCTCACCCCCGGCATCGCCGTCTGGGACGTCAACGGCAATGTCCAGGTCGTCAAACACCTGGTCACCGAGACGGAACGCCCCCTGGTCTTCACCGACCGCGCGATGACGGAATCCTCCACCGACCTCAACGACGACGCCCTGCGCGCCGCCGAGCTGGAGGCGGAGGAACGGGCGGCGGCCTTCGTGGAACAGCACATGGGCGACTCCGAGTCGACGGTGGCGTAGGAAGGGCGGGCAGTGGTGAGACCGGACGACCGCCACCGGAGCGGACAGGGAGGCCAGGGAGGCGTCCCGGACGGGCTGTTGGTCGGCATACTCGCCTTCCTCCTCGGCACGACCCTGCTGGTCTGGACGGCCACGGGCCTCGCGGCCCTCTTCGCCCAGGGCGCCTGGCCCGAGGACGTCACCTTCACCCGCACCCCCCTGGCCATGCGCCACCTCATCGGCCACCCCCAGGACATCCCCGGCGCCTGGCCCGACACCCCACCCGGCCAACTCTCCGGCTACGGCCTGGTCTGGGGCCTGTTCATCGGCCAACTGATGATCCTGGTCGTCCTCACGATCTTCGTGATGGGCACCCTGGCCCGCTGGAGAGCGGTACGGGCGAGGACGCGGGCGGAGAGGCTGGCGGCCCGGGAACATCGCCCGGCGCCCCAGGACCAGCCCCACGAAGTACCGGCTCAGAGGCCGGCACCCGAGCCGATGGTCGCGGCCCCACCACTGAATCCGCCCACGCAGCCGCAGTCGCCGATGGCGAGCAACCAGCCCGGGCTCCCCCTGCCCACCGAGCAACTCCGCGTGACGCCGACACCCGCCAAGCTGCCCACTTCCCTGTCCAAGGGTGAACGGGTGGGCGGGTGGGAAACACCTCGCGCCGAAGGCGCGATCCTCTACGCCCCCAGCGACACCCGCCACACCACCGCAACCCAAACCATCCGGGACGCGGAAGGCCCCACCCTCGTAGTCACCTCGAACCCAGCCATCTGGCAGGACACGAAGGACGCCCGAGCCAAACTCGGCCCGGTCCACGTCTACGACCCCACCCACCTCTGCGACACCCCGGCCCGCCTCCACTGGTCCCCCACCACCGGCTGCGAGACCAAGGAAACAGCGAAGGCCAGAGCACAGGCCCTCCTCGCCCCCATCCGCCCCACCGCAAAGATCGACCAGGCCGTCACCGACGTAGCCGAAACGCTCCTGCGCAGCTACCTCCACGCCGCCGCCATAGACGCCCGCACCATCCGCCACGTCCACCGCTGGTGCCAGGGCACCCAGATCCAGGACGCGGTACGAACCCTCCGCACCCACCCAAAGGCCTCCCCAGGCGCCGCGGGCGAACTCGAGGCAGCCCTGACCGCCCACCCGGAACGCCGGGACATCGCCCAGGAACTGACAGCGAGAGCCCTCGCCGCCCTCTTCACCGTCAACATCCGCGAGGCATGCACTCCCAACCGAAATGATGCCCTCGCCTTGGATTCCTTCGTCGACGAAGGGGGCACGCTTTATGTGGTGGGTGAATCCATCGAGGACCCCAGGACCAACCCCGGCGCGATGCCCCTTCTGACGGCTCTCGCCTCCAGCGTGGTCGAGCGTGGCCGGCACATGGCCGAACGGTCATCCGCCGGTCGCCTCGACCCACCACTGACGCTCGTCCTGGACGACGTCGCAGCCGTGGCTCCGCTTCCCCAGCTCCCGGAGCTGCTGGCCACCGGAGCGGACCGGGGGCTACCGACCCTGGCCCTGCTCCGGTCGCGGGAACAGGCCCGCACCCGCTGGCCGGACGCCGAACTGCCCGTGTAATCAGGAACGTTCGAGCACGAACTCCAGCTCGGACTGTCCGGGAGCCGCCGCGAGCGGCACCACCACTCCACTCGGCTCGAACCCGGCCTTGCGATAGAACCGCTGCGCCCGCCCGTTGTCCTCGTGCACGATCAGCCGCACCCGCTCGGCCCCGTGCGCCCACGCCCACTCCAGGGCGGCGTCGAACAGCACATCGGTGAGCCCACTGCCACGCTCCTCGGGCAGCACGAAGACCCCGACGAGATGCCCCTGCTTCCGCTCCACCGGAAACCCCGCCCAGTCCACGGTCCCGGGCTCCTCCAACAACACGGTCACCGTCCCGACCCACTGCCCGTCGGGCGCCTCGGCGATGATCGTCTGTACCTTGTCCGCCCCCTCGGCACCCTGGGTGGTCCGCTCCTTCCAGAAGGAGTCGGGCCGCGCGACGGCCTCCTCATAGGTCTCCAGGAAGGCGAGAGGCGCGACCGGATCCTGAAGTGCCGCAAGCCGCAACTCCTTCGCGGCGGGCCACTCTTGGGCACGGACGGACCGGATCACATAGCTCATAGAATTAAGCCTAAACGCAGAAAACCCCCGTTCCAAAAGGAACGGGGGTTTTCGCAAAGTTTGTTCGGCGGTGTCCTACTCTCCCACAGGGTCCCCCCTGCAGTACCATCGGCGCTGTAAGGCTTAGCTTCCGGGTTCGGAATGTAACCGGGCGTTTCCCTCACGCTATGACCACCGAAACACTATGAAACTCAGACCGGAAAACACACGGTCGTTGCCTCAGAACTAACACAGTGGACGCGAGCAAATATGGACAAGCCCTCGGCCTATTAGTACCGGTCACCTCCAGCGGTTACCCGCCTTCCAGATCCGGCCTATCAACCCAGTCGTCTACTGGGAGCCTTAACCCCTCAAAGGGGGTGGGAATACTCATCTCGAAGCAGGCTTCCCGCTTAGATGCTTTCAGCGGTTATCCCTCCCGAACGTAGCCAACCAGCCATGCCCTTGGCAGAACAACTGGCACACCAGAGGTTCGTCCGTCCCGGTCCTCTCGTACTAGGGACAGCCCTTCTCAATATTCCTACGCGCACAGCGGATAGGGACCGAACTGTCTCACGACGTTCTAAACCCAGCTCGCGTACCGCTTTAATGGGCGAACAGCCCAACCCTTGGGACCGACTCCAGCCCCAGGATGCGACGAGCCGACATCGAGGTGCCAAACCATCCCGTCGATATGGACTCTTGGGGAAGATCAGCCTGTTATCCCCGGGGTACCTTTTATCCGTTGAGCGACGGCGCTTCCACAAGCCACCGCCGGATCACTAGTCCCGACTTTCGTCCCTGCTCGACCCGTCGGTCTCACAGTCAAGCTCCCTTGTGCACTTACACTCAACACCTGATTACCAACCAGGCTGAGGGAACCTTTGGGCGCCTCCGTTACCCTTTAGGAGGCAACCGCCCCAGTTAAACTACCCATCAGACACTGTCCCTGATCCGGATCACGGACCCAGGTTAGACATCCAGCACGACCAGACTGGTATTTCAACGACGACTCCACAACCACTGGCGTGGCCGCTTCAAAGTCTCCCAGCTATCCTACACAAGCCGAACCGAACACCAATATCAAACTGTAGTAAAGGTCCCGGGGTCTTTCCGTCCTGCTGCGCGAAACGAGCATCTTTACTCGTAGTGCAATTTCACCGGGCCTATGGTTGAGACAGTCGAGAAGTCGTTACGCCATTCGTGCAGGTCGGAACTTACCCGACAAGGAATTTCGCTACCTTAGGATGGTTATAGTTACCACCGCCGTTTACTGGCGCTTAAGTTCTCAGCTTCGCCACACCGAAATGTGACTAACCGGTCCCCTTAACGTTCCAGCACCGGGCAGGCGTCAGTCCGTATACATCGCCTTACGGCTTCGCACGGACCTGTGTTTTTAGTAAACAGTCGCTTCTCGCTGGTCTCTGCGGCCACCCCCAGCTCACCAAGTAAATTGGATCACCAGGTGTGGCCCCCCTTCTCCCGAAGTTACGGGGGCATTTTGCCGAGTTCCTTAACCATAGTTCACCCGAACGCCTCGGTATTCTCTACCTGACCACCTGAGTCGGTTTAGGGTACGGGCCGCCATGAAACTCGCTAGAGGCTTTTCTCGACAGCATAGGATCATCCACTTCACCACAATCGGCTCGGCATCAGGTCTCAGCCTCATGTGCGACGGATTTGCCTATCGCACGGCCTACACCCTTACCCCGGGACAACCACCGCCCGGGATGGACTACCTTCCTGCGTCACCCCATCACTCACCTACTACCACCTTGGGTCAGCGGCTCCACCACTCCCCTCAACTCCGAAGAGATCAGGGCGGCTTCACGGCCTTAGCATTAATGGGTTCGATGTTTGACGCTTCACAGCGGGTACCGGAATATCAACCGGTTATCCATCGACTACGCCTGTCGGCCTCGCCTTAGGTCCCGACTTACCCTGGGCAGATCAGCTTGACCCAGGAACCCTTAGTCAATCGGCGCACACGTTTCCCACGTGTGTATCGCTACTCATGCCTGCATTCTCACTCGTGAACCGTCCACCACTGCCTTCCGGCGCAGCTTCACCCGGCACACGACGCTCCCCTACCCATCACAGCAGGCGTTGGCCCTATTGCTGCAATGACACGACTTCGGCGGTACGCTTGAGCCCCGCTACATTGTCGGCGCGGAATCACTAGACCAGTGAGCTATTACGCACTCTTTCAAGGGTGGCTGCTTCTAAGCCAACCTCCTGGTTGTCTCTGCGACTCCACATCCTTTCCCACTTAGCGTACGCTTAGGGGCCTTAGTCGATGCTCTGGGCTGTTTCCCTCTCGACCATGGAGCTTATCCCCCACAGTCTCACTGCCGCGCTCTCACTTACCGGCATTCGGAGTTTGGCTAAGGTCAGTAACCCGGTAGGGCCCATCGCCTATCCAGTGCTCTACCTCCGGCAAGAAACACACGACGCTGCACCTAAATGCATTTCGGGGAGAACCAGCTATCACGGAGTTTGATTGGCCTTTCACCCCTAACCACAGGTCATCCCCCAGGTTTTCAACCCTGGTGGGTTCGGTCCTCCACGAAGTCTTACCTCCGCTTCAACCTGCCCATGGCTAGATCACTCCGCTTCGGGTCTTGAGCGTGCTACTGAAACGCCCTATTCGGACTCGCTTTCGCTACGGCTACCCCACCCGGGTTAACCTCGCAACACACCGCAAACTCGCAGGCTCATTCTTCAAAAGGCACGCAGTCACGAGATATGTGCAAGCACATATCCGACGCTCCCACGGCTTGTAGGCACACGGTTTCAGGTACTATTTCACTCCGCTCCCGCGGTACTTTTCACCATTCCCTCACGGTACTATCCGCTATCGGTCACCAGGGAATATTTAGGCTTAGCGGGTGGTCCCGCCAGATTCACACGGGATTTCTCGGGCCCCGTGCTACTTGGGTGTCTCTCAAACGAGCCGCTGACGTTTCGACTACGGGGGTCTTACCCTCTACGCCGGACCTTTCGCATGTCCTTCGCCTACATCAACGGTTTCTGACTCGTCCCACGGCCGGCAGACCGTGGAAGAGAGATCCCACAACCCCGCATGCGCAACCCCTGCCGGGTCTCACACGCATACGGTTTGGCCTCATCCGGTTTCGCTCGCCACTACTCCCGGAATCACGGTTGTTTTCTCTTCCTGCGGGTACTGAGATGTTTCACTTCCCCGCGTTCCCTCCACACTGCCTATGTGTTCAGCAGCGGGTGACAGCCCATGACGACTGCCGGGTTTCCCCATTCGGAAACCCCCGGATCAAAGCCTGGTTGACGACTCCCCGGGGACTATCGTGGCCTCCCACGTCCTTCATCGGTTCCTGGTGCCAAGGCATCCACCGTGCGCCCTTAAAAACTTGGCCACAGATGCTCGCGTCCACTGTGCAGTTCTCAAACAACGACCAGCCACCCATCACCCCCAACCTGAGCTGGAGTTCACTGGGGCCGGCATCCGAAGACAGACCAAACGGCCGTGCCCTCAGACACCCAACAACGTGCCCGACACACTCCCCGCTTCCCTCAACGTTCCACGCTCCGAAGAGCAGTACTAGAAGGAGAAGACGATCAAGTGTGCCGAATAATCAACGTTCCACCCATGAGCAACCAGCATCAGACATTCGCTGATGTACTGGCCTCTGAACCAGTCCCGAAGGACAGGCTTAGAAGTGCTCCTTAGAAAGGAGGTGATCCAGCCGCACCTTCCGGTACGGCTACCTTGTTACGACTTCGTCCCAATCGCCAGTCCCACCTTCGACAGCTCCCTCCCACAAGGGGTTGGGCCACCGGCTTCGGGTGTTACCGACTTTCGTGACGTGACGGGCGGTGTGTACAAGGCCCGGGAACGTATTCACCGCAGCAATGCTGATCTGCGATTACTAGCAACTCCGACTTCATGGGGTCGAGTTGCAGACCCCAATCCGAACTGAGACAGGCTTTTTGAGATTCGCTCCACCTCACGGTATCGCAGCTCATTGTACCTGCCATTGTAGCACGTGTGCAGCCCAAGACATAAGGGGCATGATGACTTGACGTCGTCCCCACCTTCCTCCGAGTTGACCCCGGCGGTCTCCTGTGAGTCCCCGTCACCCCGAAGGGCACGCTGGCAACACAGGACAAGGGTTGCGCTCGTTGCGGGACTTAACCCAACATCTCACGACACGAGCTGACGACAGCCATGCACCACCTGTACACCGACCACAAGGGGGCGACCATCTCTGGCCGTTTCCGGTGTATGTCAAGCCTTGGTAAGGTTCTTCGCGTTGCGTCGAATTAAGCCACATGCTCCGCTGCTTGTGCGGGCCCCCGTCAATTCCTTTGAGTTTTAGCCTTGCGGCCGTACTCCCCAGGCGGGGAACTTAATGCGTTAGCTGCGGCACCGACGACGTGGAATGTCGCCAACACCTAGTTCCCACCGTTTACGGCGTGGACTACCAGGGTATCTAATCCTGTTCGCTCCCCACGCTTTCGCTCCTCAGCGTCAGTAATGGCCCAGAGATCCGCCTTCGCCACCGGTGTTCCTCCTGATATCTGCGCATTTCACCGCTACACCAGGAATTCCGATCTCCCCTACCACACTCTAGCCTGCCCGTATCGAATGCAGACCCGGGGTTAAGCCCCGGGCTTTCACACCCGACGTGACAAGCCGCCTACGAGCTCTTTACGCCCAATAATTCCGGACAACGCTTGCGCCCTACGTATTACCGCGGCTGCTGGCACGTAGTTAGCCGGCGCTTCTTCTGCAGGTACCGTCACTTGCGCTTCTTCCCTGCTGAAAGAGGTTTACAACCCGAAGGCCGTCATCCCTCACGCGGCGTCGCTGCATCAGGCTTGCGCCCATTGTGCAATATTCCCCACTGCTGCCTCCCGTAGGAGTCTGGGCCGTGTCTCAGTCCCAGTGTGGCCGGTCGCCCTCTCAGGCCGGCTACCCGTCGTCGCCTTGGTGAGCCGTTACCTCACCAACAAGCTGATAGGCCGCGGGCTCATCCTTCACCGCCGGAGCTTTCAACCACCCAAGATGCCTTGGGCAGTGGTATCCGGTATTAGACCCCGTTTCCAGGGCTTGTCCCAGAGTGAAGGGCAGATTGCCCACGTGTTACTCACCCGTTCGCCACTAATCCCCACCGAAGTGGTTCATCGTTCGACTTGCATGTGTTAAGCACGCCGCCAGCGTTCGTCCTGAGCCAGGATCAAACTCTCCGTGAATGTTTACCCGTAATCGGGTGCACACATCACGAGAGCGGAGCGACCGCCGGAATAAGGCGATCGCTCACAGCGTCCTCGCTGTGTTTTTTCAAAGGAACCTCGCCCTCCCACAAGTGAGAGAGACGGGGTATCAACATATCTGGCGTTGATTTTTGGCACGCTGTTGAGTTCTCAAGGAACGGACGCTTCCTTTGTACTCACCCTCTCGGGCTTTCCTCCGGGCTTTTCCCTTCGGTCTTGCGTTTCCGACTCTATCAGACCGTTTCCGGTTCCGATTTCCTCGGTGCTTTCCAGGTTCCCGCTTCCGCGTTTCCCTTTCCGGCGATTCCGACTCTATCAGATCCTTTCGGGCCTGATCCCCGGTCAGCGGGGCTTGCCTTCCCGGCTGTTGGGCCGTTCCGACGTCTCAAACCTTAGCGGACTCTCGCTGTGGTCCCAAATCGAGGAGCCACACCCAAATCGAATTGAATTCGGGCACGCCGAATTCACCCCGGCTGGGAGATCGTTCTGATGGTTTGAGTGGCCGCTTTCGCGGCGGGAGGTGCTGCCGCAGAACCGTTACGGCCCCGTGGCAACCCGAAGAACTCTACGTATCGCCGAGGGGGCTGTCAAGCACCCTCTGTCAAGATCTTTTCAGTCGAGGTCGCTGAGCCGCCCGCCGGCGTCGGGCTGGGCGTGCTCCACCCTACGCAGCAGCCTGGTGAGGACGTCCCCGAAGGTGTTGCGCTCCTCGGCGGAGAGGTCCTGGAGCAGGTCCTCCTCGAAGACCGTGGCGAGGCGCATCGCTTCCAGCCACTTCTCGCGGCCCTCGGCAGTCAGCTCCACGATCACGCGGACGCGGTTGGACTCGTCCCGCTCCCGGGTCACCAGTCCCTCGGTGAGCATGCGGTCGATCCGGTGGGTCATCGCGGCCGGAGTGAGGCCGAGCCGCTTGGCGAGATCGCTGGGACCCATCCGATAGGGGGCGCCGGAGAGCACGAGGGCCTTGAGGACCTCCCACTCGGCGTTGCTGATGCCGAGGGCGGCGGTCTGACGGCCGTACGCGACGTTCATACGGCGGTTGAGGCGTGAGAGCGCCGAGACGATCTGCTCGACCTGGGGGTCGAGGTCCTGGAACTCGCGCTGGTAGGCGGCGATCTGCTCTTCGAGCGTCGGCTCGGGGACGCCAGGGGGCTCGGCCATGTGGGCAGTATCGCACGCCCCTCCTTTGCCTTGAAGTCCTTCACTATGTACTCTTTAGCTTCGAACTTTAACTCTGAAGTCTTCACTCCTAACTAGTGAGAGAGGTGAACGTGACCAGGGCGATGGGCGCAGCGATGCGCCGGATCCACGTGGGCAACGCACTCAGCGCGTTCGGGCTCGGTTTCACCGTCCCGTATCTGTACGTCTATGTGGCGCAGGTGCGTGGGCTGGGAGCCATGACGGCGGGGCTGGTCCTCGCCGTCTTCGCCGTGGCGGCACTCGTCGTGCTGCCGTTCGCCGGGCGGGCCATCGTCCGGCGCGGCCCGCTGCCGGTGTTGCTCGCCGCTCTGGTCACGGCCGCGATCGGTTCGCTGAGCCTCGGGATCGCGGGCAACGCCCCGGCCGTGTTGCTGTCGGCGGCCCTGCTCGGGGCCGGGCAGGCCGTGATGCAGCCGGCGCTGGCGACGATGATCGTGGACTGCTCCACGGCCGAGACCCGCTCGCGTGCCTTCGCCACACAGTTCTTCCTTCAGAACCTCGGGCTCGGCGTCGGCGGTCTCATCGGCGGGCATCTCGTCGACACGTCCAGCACGGCCTCCTTCACTCTGCTGTTCGCGATCGAGGCGGCGATCTTCCTGCTGCTGGTGGTCGTGATGACGACCCTGCGGCTGCCGCACTCGCCGCGGATCGAGGACGCGCCGGGCCGGTCCGCCAAGGGCAGCTGGAAGCAGCTGTTCGGCAACCGGGCCATGGTGCAGCTGTGCGTGCTGGGCTTCGTGCTGTTCTTCGCCTGCTACGGACAGTTCGAGTCGGGCCTGAGCGCGTACGGCGTCGAGGCCGCCGGCATCTCCACCTCCGCGCTGGGGACGGCCCTGGCCGCGAACACCGCGATGATCGTGGTCGCGCAGTTCGCCGTGCTGCGGTTCGTGGAGCGGCGGAAGCGGTCCCGGGTGATCGCGGCGGTCGGCCTCATCTGGGCGGTCGCGTGGCTCACCGCGGGTTACGCGGGCCTCGGACACGGCAGCCAGGAATTGGCCACGGCCGCGTTCGTGTCGACGTACGCCCTGTTCGGTCTGGGTGAGGCGATGCTGTCCCCGACCGTCGCCCCACTGGTCGCCGATCTGGCGCCGGAGGGCATGGCGGGCCAGTACAACTCGGCCTTCGCCCTGGTCAAGCAGCTCGCCCTGGCGGTGGGCCCGGCGGTGGGCGGCCCGCTGGGAGCCTCGCTGCACGCGCCGTACATCGTGACGTTCCTGCTGTTCTCGCTGGGCATCACGTACCTGGCGATACGCCTGGGCAGGCAGCTCACCCCGGTACAGAACCAGCCGTCGCTGCGGAAGAGCCGCGTGGTGGCGCAGGGTGGGGCGCAGTCCGAGTCGATTGCCGCCTGACTGTCACCGACCCAGGGGCGCGGGGCAGCGTCCATGTGCGGCTCCGCCGCGGGGCGCGACCAACCACGGACAACCCGCACCGGGCATCGATCCGGCACCCCTACGGCGTGGCCCCCTTCGGCAGCACGAACTCGCACCAGACCGCCTTCCCGCCCCCGGGCGTCCGCCGCGACCCCCAGTTCGACGCGATGGTCGCCACGATCGCGATCCCACGTCCGGATTCGTCGCCCGGTTCGGCCCTCCGACGCCGGGGCAGGTGGTCGTCCCCGTCCGTCACCTCGACGATGAGCCGGCGGTCGGTACGGCGGAGCCGGAGCCGCATGGGCGGGGTGCCGTGCTGGAGGGAGTTCGCCACGAGTTCGCTCACCGCGAGCACGCCCAGGTCGTGCAGCTCCACCGGGAACCGCCAACTGGTGAGCACGCCGGAGGCGAACGCACGCGCGCGTGGGGCCGCCTCGACCCCGCCGAGGAGTTCGAGGCCGGCGTTGCGGAACAGCTCTCCCTCGGGGCCCGTGTGGGCCGGGTGCTGGAGGACCATGACGGCGACGTCGTCGTCGTGTTCCGCGGTGACGCCGGCCGAGCGGACCAGGCGGTCGCAGATGACCTGCGGGGTGCCGGTCGCGCCGGCCAGGGCGCGTTCGAGGGCCGCGATGCCCTCGTCGAGGTCCTCGTTACGGCGTTCGACCAGGCCGTCGGTGTACAGCACGGCCGTGGAGCCGGGGCCGAGCGGGATCGAGCCGGACGCGTGCATCCAGCCGCCGGTGCCCAGGGGCGGGCCGGTGGGCTCGTCGGCGCGCAGGACGGTGCCGCTCTCGTCGCGGACCAGGATCGGCAGGTGGCCGGCCGAGGCGTAGACCAGCTTTCCCTCGTTCGGGTCGTGGATGGCGTACACGCAGGTGGCGATCTGGTTGGCGTCGATCTCCGTGGCGAGGCCGTCGAGGAGCTGGAGCACCTCGTGCGGGGGCAGGTCGAGACGGGCGTACGCCCGCACGGCCGTGCGCAGTTGGCCCATGACCGCTGCCGCGCGGACCCCGCGGCCCATGACGTCGCCGATGACGAGGGCGGTGCGGCCGCCGCCGAGGGTGATGACGTCGTACCAGTCGCCGCCGACCGCGGCCTCGGTGCCGCCGGGGTGGTAGGTGGCGGCGATGCGGAGGTCGTCCGGCTGTTCGAGTTCCTGGGGGAGCAGGCTGCGCTGGAGGGTGACGGCGGTTTCGCGCTGGCGGCGCTCGCTGGCTCTGAGGCGCTCGGCGGCCTCGGCGTGGTCGGTGACGTCAGTGGCGAAGACGAGTACGCCGCCGTCGCCTTCGGTGACCGGGGTGCAGGTGAAGGTGTAGGAGCGGCCGTCGGGGGCCTTGCGGGACTTGACCGTGCGGGGCTTGCCGCTGCGCAGGACCTGGTCGAGGAGCGGGAGGAGGCCGATCTCGTCGAGCTCCGGGAGGGCTTCGCGGGCCGGTGCGCCCGGCGTGCGCAGTCCGAAGGCGACCACGTAGGCGTCGTTGACGTAGGCGAGGCGGTGGTCGGGGCCGTGGACGAGGGCGACGAGGGCGGGGACGCGGTCGAGGACCTCACGGACGGGGAGTTCATCGACGCCGGGGACCGGCACGGTGAGTTGTTCGACGCGGGCCGCGGGGACCGCGCCCTCGCTCAGCCGGTCCTCGGTGACCAGGTCGTCGGTCCGCGCTGCGGCGCGGCGCTGCGTTCCGGGGAGGCGGGCGCTCCAGCGCGTGAAGTTCACGAATCCTTGCCTCGTGTCGTCGTCTTCGGCGTCTTCGGGCCGGTTCCGGGCCCGGCCGGTGGGCTGGGGACGGCAGCCCGGGGGTGCAGCACGGTGGGAAGACCTCTTGGGTTCGAGGGGCGGGCGGCTGCCCGTCCGAGGACGGGCATCAGTGTGGCAGGGGGCCGACCGGGTCGACATTCGTCAGACGCCGGGGCGGTCCGTGGAGTTCCTCGGTCCGGTCAGGACGACCCCTTCGGGTCGTTCACAGGGTCATGAGGAGGCTTTCCACCGGCCGCGAGTTCGAACTCCGCCCGGGGATGTTCGAGTGAACCGAGAGAGACGATCTCCCGCTTGAAGAGCCCTGACAGGGTCCATTCGGCGAGGACACGGGCCTTGCGGTTGAAGGTGGGCACCCTGCTGAGGTGGTAGACGCGGTGCATGAACCAGGCAGGGTAGCCCTTCAGTTTGCGTCCGTAGACCTGCGCGACGCCCTTGTGGAGGCCCAGGGAGGCCACTGAACCGACGTACGCGTGCGCGTACGTCTCCAGCGGCTCGCCGCGCAGGGCGTGCACGATGTTGTCGCCGAGGACCTTGGCCTGGCGGACGGCGTGCTGGGCGTTGGGGGCGGTCTCCTTGCCGGGCTCGTCGGCGGTGACGTCGGGGACGGCGGCCGCGTCTCCGGCCGCCCACGCGTGCGTGACGCCCTCCACGGTCAGCTGGGGGGTGCACTTCAGGCGGCCTCGCTCGTTGAGCGGGAGGTCGGTGGCGGCGAGGAGCGGGCTGGGCTTGACGCCGGCCGTCCACACGACCGTACGCGTGGGGAAGCGGTTGCCGTCGCTGAGGACGGCGACGCGGTCCACGCAGGACTCCAGGCGGGTGTTGAGCCGTACGTCGATGTTGCGGCGGCGCAGTTCGCTGACCGTGTAGCGGCCCATCTCCTCGCCGACCTCGGGGAGGATGCGGCCGGTGGCCTCGACGAGGATCCACTTCATGTCCTCGGGACGGACGTTGTGGTAGTAGCGCGCGGTGTAGCGGGCCATGTCCTCCAGTTCGCCGAGCGCCTCCACGCCCGCGTAGCCGCCGCCGACGAAGACGAAGGTGAGGGCCGCGTCGCGGATCGCGGGGTCGCGGGTGGAGGAGGCGATGTCCATCTGTTCGATCACGTGGTTGCGCAGGCCGATGGCCTCCTCGACCGTCTTGAACCCGATGCCGTGGTCGGCGAGTCCGGGGATCGGCAGGGTGCGCGCGATCGACCCGGGGGCGAGGACGAGTTCGTCGTACGGCAGCTGCTCGCCGCCGGTGCGCTCCTCCTCGGTGGCGAGGGTGGTCACGGAGGCGGTGCGCTTGGCGTGGTCGATCGCGGTGACCTCGCCGACGAGGACCCGGCAGCGGTCGAGGACACGGCGCAGCGGTACGACGACATGGCGCGGGGAGATCGATCCGGCCGCCGCTTCGGGGAGGAACGGCTGATAGGTCATGTACGGGTCGGGCGTGACGATGGTGATCTCGACTTCGGCCCGGTCGAGTTCCCGTTTCAGCTTCCGTTGCAGCCGCAGGGCCGTGTACATCCCGACGTAGCCACCGCCGACAACCAGAATGCGCGCACGTTCCTTCACCATCCCATGACGCACCCGCCGCTTGAGTTTGTCCACAGCCTCGACAATTTGTGTGACCGGAGTTCATCCGCGCGCCGGGTTGGCCGAATCCGCGGAGCGTGGGGAAGGTGCGCAGGTCAGTGGGTGTGCGCCGGGTGGTCGTAGGGGGTGCAATCGGCGCTTTTGCCACCCGTACTCCGATCGGGGGGCGCTCCGTGCGGAACCTGCCCCTTCTGAATTGACCCCCACTCAACTATGTTCGTGTGTCGACGGGGTGTAGGGGGATGCGCTCCGGGTCCGCGACGGGCGGACTCGCGAAACGGGCTTGTTCCGCACGCTCCGGCTTTCGATGGCGGGGAGAGTCTCCGGGGGGAGACGTCATTACCGGGGGAACATTTATGCACATTCAGGACTCTCATTGGTCTACCGCGTCCGCCATCGCACCCGGTGGCGGGGCGATGGGCGGCGCGATGGGCTCGGCGATGAGCGCGGCGGGCAACGGACGCGAGGGATCGCGTTCGACCCCGCTGCGCGTGGACGCACAGCGCAATCTGGAGCACGTACTGCGCGCGGCGCGCGAGGTCTTCGGCGAGCTGGGCTACGGCGCGCCGATGGAGGACGTGGCGCGGCGCGCCCGGGTGGGTGTCGGCACCGTGTACCGGCGCTTCCCGAGCAAGGACGTCCTGGTCCGGCGGATAGCCGAGGAGGAGACCTCCCGGCTGACCGACCAGGCAAGGGCTGCCCTCGGCCAGGAGGACGAGCCGTGGTCGGCGCTGTCGCGCTTCCTGCGCACGTCGGTCGCCTCGGGCGCCGGGCGGCTGCTGCCTCCGCAGGTGCTGCGGGTCGGGGTCGCGGACGAGGGCGACGGCTACGACGGGGCGCGGGTGCCGCAGCAGCGGACCACCCCGGGCTCCGGCGAGCTGCGGCTGGTCCCGGAGGAGAGCCCGCTGGTCTCCGGCGACGACGACGCCGGGGCGGCGGCGCTGCTGGAGGTCGTGGGCCGGCTCGTGGACCGCGCGCGGGCGGCGGGTGAGCTGCGGACCGACGTGTCGGTGTCGGACGTCCTGCTGGTGATCGCCACGGCGGCGCCCTCGCTGCCGGACGCGGCGCAGCAGGCGGCGGCCTCGGCGCGGCTGCTGGACATCCTGCTGGAAGGTCTGCGGTCGCGGCCGGCGTGACCCGTCAAGGTGACGACGGGGTGCGGTCGGTTCGCCGGCCGCACTCCGGAACATTCCCGGCCATTTCCGGCGTGCTGCTCAACTCCCGCCGGTTCCGCGACAGTTGAGCATTCCCCGAACGAGTGAGAGTTAGTACTGCACCGCCGGAAAACCCCACGGACGAGTGGTTGCGGCGCACTGCGCCCTACTGACTAAAAGTCGATATGGCACGCTGACCCGGTGTTCGGGACTGGTTGGGCCGGCGGCGGGGGCATTCCGCGATGAGCGTTGACGGGCGGAACGAGCCGCTGGGCGAGGGCGACGGGAACGCCGGTGGCACGCCACAGGTGCCGGGCCAGGGCGGCCGGGCGGGCATCCCGCGGGGCGGTATCCCGGCCCAGGGCGGCGAGCCCGTCGAGGGCAGCGTGCCGGCCCAGCGCGACCGGCGCGAGGACGGCAGCGTCCTGCCGCCGCCCCCGGAGCTGCCGCCGTCCGACGCCGACCTGATCGAACGGATGCGCTCCGGCGACGACACGGCCTACGAGGCGCTCTACCGGCGCCACGCGGACGCGGTCCGCCGCTATGCCCGCACCTGCTGCCGCGACGGCCACACCGCCGACGACCTCACCGCCGAGGTCTTCGCCCGCATGCTCCAGGCCGTGCGCCGCGGCCACGGCCCCGAGCACGCCGTGCGCGCGTA
This sequence comes from Streptomyces sp. LS-MS-L19, assembly GCF_058382285.1. Classification (NCBI taxonomy): domain Bacteria; kingdom Bacillati; phylum Actinomycetota; class Actinomycetes; order Kitasatosporales; family Streptomycetaceae; genus Streptomyces; species Streptomyces sp. LS-MS-L19. The sequence continues at coordinate 4,806,244 of NZ_JBYCLL010000001.1, forward strand.
TCTGCTCACCAGCGTCCGGCGCGTCGCCGCGGGCTGGACCAAGTCGGCCAAGCGCGAGCAGCTGGTCGACGACTTCGCGGTGTTCGCCGCCCAGGCCGCACGCTCGGCCGAGGTCTCCGACGACGACACTCTGGACCTCGGCGCCGACGTACGCGCGATGCACGAGGCCGAGCAGTCCATGGCCATGCAGGCCTTCCGGTCGCTGCCCGAGCGCTGGCAGGCCGTGCTGTGGCACACCGAGGTCGAGGACGAGTCCCCGAGCGAGGTCGCCACCCTCTTCGGGCTCGACGCCAACGGCACGCGCGTGCTGGCCAGCCGCGCCCGCGAGGGCCTCAAGCAGGCCTACCTCCAGGCCCACGTCAGCGCGACCCTCGCCACCGACGAGGAGTGCGCCCGCTACGCCGACCGGCTCGGCGCCTACGCCCGCGGAAGCCTGCGCACCCGGGCCGAACGCGGTCTGCGCAAGCACCTGGAGGAGTGCGCCAAGTGCCGGCTGGCCGCGGGCCAGATCAAGGAAGTCGCCGGCGGTATCCCCGCCGTCGTACCACTCGCGGTCATCGGCTGGTTCGGGGCCGCCGGGTACGCCAAGGCCATCGGGCTCATCGCGGGCGGTGCCGGGGCCGGAGCGGCCGGTGCCGCGGGCGCGGCCGCCGCGGCAGGCGGAGGCTCCTCGGGCGGGGCGGGCGCCGGTGGCGCCGCGGCCTCGGAGGGACTCGGCGCCCCGGTGAAGGCCGGCATCGCGGCCGGTGTGGTCGCGGTGGCCGCCGCCGCGGTGGCACTCGCGCTGATCGGCGACGACAGCCCGGCCAGGAAGCCGGACGCCAAGCCGCCCGCGTCCGCGCCGGTGGTCGAACCGGGCGAGCCGACCCCCGCGCCGAGCGTGCCCGAGCCGGATCCCCCGCTGGTCCCCGTCGGGGCCGCGGCCACCCGCACCCCGGCCCGCGCCACCTCACCCGCGCCGACCCCGAAGACCACGCCCACGCTCGCGCCCACCCCCGCCCCGAAGCCGACACCTACGCCCACACCGGCGCCGAAGCCCCCTCCCGCCCCGAGCCCGACCCCGACCCCGACGCCCACTCCCCCGCCGCCACCGGCCGTCTACCAGTGGAGCGAGCTGGCCTACGACGTCTCCGGCGACGGCAGCGCGCCCGAGATGCGGATCGGCGAGAGCAGCTGGGTGTGGCAGCGCTACGGCGTCTCGATCGACGACAGCCGCTACCGGCACGGCGTGACCGTGCACGGCCGGTCCTCCGTCACGATCGATCTCAACCGCGCGTGTTCGTCGTACGACGCGATGGTGGGCGTCGACGACATGACGCTGGGCCTCGGCAAGGTCTACTTCTCCGTCTACGCCGACGGGGTCCGGCTGTGGAAGTCCGGACTGGTCGCGGGCGGGGACGCGGCCGTGCCCGTCCATGTGAACCTCGCCGGGCGCGCGACCGTACGGCTGGTGGTCGAGCCGCACAGCCACCTCGACGACCTCATGCTCGCGGACTGGGCCGAGTCGAGGTTCAGCTGCTCCTAGCGCGCCGCGCCGTCAGCGCCTGGTCGAGTTCGGCCAGGACCTCGGACGGGGTGAGGTCCGCGCCCCGGGTGTGCTCCGCCGCGTAGCGCGCAGGTCCCAGGCCGGTGCGGGCGGCGGTCTCGGCACGCTCCGCCACCACGCGTTCGGGGTGCGGACGCGGATCGCCGCCGCGCCGGCGCTCGGCGGCGGCGAGCAGCCGGACCGCGCGCGGGAGGTCGCCGAGGTCGCAGAGCAGGGCCGCCCCGCCGTCCAGGAGCGCCGCGACCACCGCGTCGGCGCACCGCTTGTCGATCGCCTCGCGGACGGTGTCGGCCAGCAGCGGCAATCCGTGCTCCGGGCCCGACTCCTCGGCCGTCACCATCGCGTCGACCGCGTTCAGCATCACCGTGAACTGGGGCGGCGGCGCCACCTGGCCCAGCTCCGCGCGGACCTCGTCCACCAGTGCACGCGCGCGGGCGGGGTCGTTGTCGTCCAGGGCCATTTGGGCCCGCAGCAGCCGCACGAACGCCCGGGTCTCCGGGACGCCGTACCGGTCGCCGGCCTCGCTCGCCTCCTCCAGGGTGGTCAGCGCGGTCGTACGCTCGCCCGTGCGGTACGCGACCTCGGCGAGCCGGGCGATGAGGAACGGGGTCTCGGCGTACGCCCCCACCTCGTAGGCGAGCCGGAGCGCCGTCTCGTACGCCTCCTTGGCCGCCGCCGGACGGCCCCGGGCCATGGCCGCCTCGCCGGCCGCGCTGTTGACCTGGGCACGCAGCCAGCGGTCGCCCACACGGCGGCTGAGCGTGCGCAGCTCCTCCAGGTCGTCGTCCACGCCGGCCATGCCGCCCGGGGAGTCGACGATCATGTGTGTGCGGAACATCAGGGACACCGCCACGGACCAGTCGTCGCCGTGCGCCCGGCAGTTGGCCACGGCGGCGTCCATGAGGGGGCGGATGTCCGTGGAGTCCCCGAGCATGACGCCCACCAGGGGCCAGATCATGCCCGGCAGCCGGGCCGCGTCGGGGCCGCCCCGCTCGAAGTGGTCGCGTACGAGGGTGACGTAGTGGTGCAGGCGCGGGTCCAGGCGGCCGTCGATGGGCTCGGTCTCGGCCCTGAGGAAGAGGTGCAGCATGCGGAGATTCATCCGGACGGGGGCCTCCTCGCGCGGAGCGGCGAGAAAGGCGTCGACCGGATCCTCGATCCCCGCTTCCTCAGTCCCCGCCCCCTCCGGAGCCGTCCGCAGACCCAGCACCCGGGTCACCCAGGACATGCCCTCCCGGCGGTAGTTGCGCAGCCACCAGAACCAGCCCATGGCGAGGACCAGGGCCGAGGCCTCCGGCTCCTCGCCCGCCGTGATCGCCCGGTCCAGGGCGGCGCGGATGTTGTCGAGTTCGGTCTCCAGGCGGGCGATCCAGGGGAGCTGGTCGGCGGACCGCAGTCGGGGTTCGGCCTCCTCGACCAGCGCGCGCACCCACGCGCGGTGCCGGAGCTCGGCGGCGGCACGCAGCGCGGGGGACTCGGCGGCGCGCTCGACGGCGTACTCGTGGATGGTCTCGAGGAGGCGGTAGCGCATGCCGTGGGAGCCGTCCCGCTCCCACGGGACCGCCACGACCAGGGACTTGTCCACGAGCGCCCCGAGGAGCTCGGCGGCCGGCCCGCCGCACACCGCCTCCGCGGCCTCCAGATCCCAGCCGCCCGCGAAGACGGACACCTCACGCAGGAACGTCCGCTCCCGCTCGTCCAGCAGGTCCCAGGACCAGTCGACGACGGCCCGCAGGGTTTGCTGGCGGGGCAGGACGGTACGGCTGCCGGAGGTGAGCAGCCGGAAGCGGTCGTCGAGCCGGTCGGCGATCTGGCGTGGCGTCAGCATGCGCAGCCGGGCGGCGGCCAGCTCGATACCGAGCGGCAACCCGTCCAGCCGCCGGCAGATCTCGGCGACCGACACCTTGTCCGCGAGCACGCCGGCCGCGTCGGGACGGACGGCGGCGGCACGCTCGGCGAAGAGGCGGCTCGCCTGGTCGGGGAGGAGGGGCTCGACCGGCCGCACCGACTCCCCCGGCACGCCCAGGGGTTCGCGGCTGGTGGCGAGGACGGTGAGCCCGGGGCAGCGGGTGAGGAGGGTCTCCGCGAGGTGGGCCGCCGCCTCGATGACATGTTCGCAGTTGTCAAGGATCAGGAGCTGGCTGCGCGGGGCGCAGTACTCGAGGAGCAGGGCGAGCGGGTCGTCCTGCGGGGCCGTCAGCTCGGTGGTCATGAGCACGGTCTCGCGCAGACCGAGCGCGCTGACCACCGCGCCGGGCACCGCCTCCGGCCGGTCGAGCGGGGCGAGCTCGACCAGCCACGCCTGCGGGAGCCCGGCGGCGGCTTCCTCGGCGAGACGGGTCTTTCCGGATCCGCCCGGTCCGGTGAGGGTGACGAGGCGGGCCCTGTGCAATGCGGAACGGATGGCGTCGAGTTCGGGTTCCCGCCCCACGAAAGAGGTAAGCCGCGGACGGATGTTGCCGCCGGGCTCGGCAGGACGGCTGCGCGGGGCCGCCAGCAGCTCGCCGTGCAGGGCCCGCAGCTCCGGACCCGGGTCGGTTCCGAGCCCCTCGGCAAGCGTGCGGCGGGCGGTCTCGTAGGCGGCGAGGGCGTCGGCGCCCCGGCCGCTGTCGCGCAGGGCGCGGATGAGCAGGACGTACAGGGACTCGTCGTACGGGTGCGCCCCGCTCAGCTCCGTCAACTCCGGTACGACGTCCTGAGCCCGGCCGAGCAGCAGATCCGCCTCGATCCTGGCCCGGGTGGCCTCCATCCGCAGGGCCTCCGGCCGGGTCGCTGCGGTGCGGTCGGGAAGGTCGGCGAGGGCGGGACCGCGCCACAGGGCGAGGGCGGCGGTGAGCTTCTGTGCGGCGGTACGTGGATCACCGTGGGCCAGGGCGTCCGTGCCCTCCCGCACGAGCCGTTCACATACATGCAGGTCCACGTCATCGACACCGGCGGCCAGCCGATAACCCCCCGGCCCCGACTGGACCACATCCTTGCCGACGACCCGCCGAAGCCGCCCGACGAGGGCCTGCAGCGCGGCCGGAGCGTCCTGGGGCGGCGCCCCCGCCCACACCTCGTCGACCAGGCTCTCCGGACTCACGACCCGCCCGGCACGCAGAGCGAGCGCAGCGAGCAGCGCGCGAACGCGGGGGCCACCGAGGGGCACGACAGCACCGCCGTCGTCCGTGGCTTGGGTGACACCCAGAATCCTGTACCGCACGGGCCTATTGTCGCGGGGTTCGTGGTGGGGGCGGGCGCCTATGGGGGTGCCGGGTCCCGTTGTCCGGCGGCTGCGGGTGCGTCGTGGCTGGTCGCGCAGTTCCCCGCGCCCCCGCTGCGCTGGGCTTGGGCCGGGCGCCTATGGGGGTGCCGGGTTCGGTTGTCGGGCGGCTGCGGGTGCGTCGTGGCTGGTCGCGCAGTTCCCCGCGCCCCTAGGGGGTTGCAGTTGACCTGCGCCACGACGGGACCGTCAGCCGCCCACGCCCGCCCCACGAGCCGTCAGCCGCCCACGCCCGCCCCACGAGCCGTCAGCCGCCCACGCCCGTCCCACGAGCCGTCAGCCGCCCGCGCTCGCCACCGCGGACCGTTGGCCGCCCGCGTCCGCCCCCACGCACCGTTCGCCGCGTACGGCGCGCAGGGGACGGGGTGGGGGGTGTCCGCCCGCAGCGGCCGGCGTCCGGAACCGGGCCCCTCATGAACGACCGAGCCGCCGGACCGAGGACGGATACCCCCCACCCCGGCACCGACCCACCCACCGGACCGGATGCGCTACACACGCCCCCACCGGGCCGCAAGAGGCCGCCGCAGGCCTCTCAGGGGCGCGGGGAACTGCGCAAAAACGCCCGCCCCCACCACCCCGCAGACAAAGAACCGCTCAACCGCCGGAGGCCAACGCTCCGCGCGCAGCCCGAATCCCCCCCGGCACCGCCCGCGCCCGCGCCGGCGTCCCCGTCCAGCACGTCCCCCGGCGGGCCATCAGCCGCCCCAGCCACAGCTCCAGCGAGACCAGGTCGGCCAAGCCGTCCAGCGGCAGCGGTTCGCCCTCCGCCGCCCCCCTGAGCGCCTTGCGGACCACCCTCGCCTCCACCAGCCCCGCCTGGGCCAGCAGCGGCGTACCGAACAACGACATCAGCGAGTCCGCCGCCACCCGCAACCCCGTCCGGGTCGCCGCCGCCGAGGAGGCATGCGAGGGCGCGCCCCAACCGGGAGGAAGGTCGGAGACCCCCGCCCCCTCCAGCACCGTACGGAGGATCTCGGCCCGCGCCCCCGGCTGGACCCGCAGCGCCTCGGGAAGCGCCCGGCAGGCCCGCACCACCTGGTTGTCCAGGAACGGCGCGTGCAGCCGCTGGGAGCGGATCTCCGCGGCCTGCTCCAGGACCCGCAGATCCGACGCGTGCCGTGCGAGCGCCGCACGCGCGCGATAGTCGCCGGGATGCTGCCCCGGCCCGACGCCGGAGCGCTGCGTCGCCCCCTGGAGGCGAACCGATACTTCAGCGAGCGCCTCACCCGTCAGCCACCGTGCCGCGGGCCCCGGTCTGGCCCAGGTGAGCGCGGCGAGAGAGGCCCCCACCGCACCCCCGGGCTCGTCGAACCGCCGGTGCAGCAGCCGGTCGGCGAGCGCCTCGACGCCCGCCCGGTACGGCGTACGGGCCAGCCTGCGCGCGGCACCGTACACGCGCGCGGGGACGAGCACGGAGCCGTCCGCCTTGGCCAGGGCGGCCACCGGCCGGACCAGGTGGCGCCGCTTGCGGTCCATCAACAGGTCGGCGAGGCGCGCCGGATGCGCGTCCAGGACCTGCCGGGCGCCGTACCCCGTGAAGTGGTCCGCGCTGCCCGCCGCCAGCCGGGCCCGGTGCCGCGCGGCCGTCACCAGGGACGCCCCGGGTTCGTCCGTCAGCGGCCCGTCCAGCTCGGCGTACGGCAGCGTCTCCTCGCCGCCCGCCACCACCACGTGATGCAGCCGGGGATTGGCCGCGAGCGTCCCCGCCCGCTGCACCTCGGCCTCCCGCCCGCCCACCGCGAGGTCGTTGAAGGTGACCGCGAGCAGCCGCTCACCGGCCCCCGTGCCGTGCCCCAGGACGGTCCCCGGCATCCCCGGCAGCCCGGCGGCCAGCAGGGCCAGCGTCCCGGAGGCGGGGCCCCCGGACAGGTCGGCGCCGATGCCCGGCACCGGCATCCCGCGCGCGGCACGCCGTTCGGCGGGACCCATCCCGGGTACCGGGCCGGGGTCGATGTCGGGCACGTGCCGGGGCGCCGACAGACGCGCGCGTACAGCCTCCACGAGAGCGTCCCGTACGCCGTCGACCGCGCTGTCCGCGTCGGCGGTGGGCGCGGCCACGGCGAGGGAGGCGACCGGCTCGTACCCGGCGATCTCGCGGGCGCCGTTGCGCAGGATCAGCGCGTGCCCCGGCGGAATGCGCCGTACGCCCTCGTAGGGGGTGGAGTCGTGCAGCGCCGCCGGCACGTCGGGGGCGGCGAGCAGCGCGGCGAGGTGCCCGAAGTCCAGGTTGGCCTCGATGAGGTCGGCGAGGGGGAGCGCCGCGGTCGCATAGGCCGTACCGCCCGCCCAGGGGGTGTGGAACACCGGTCGCGCGCCCGCCAGATCGCCGCACACGGTGATCCGGCGGCCCACCTGGACCACCGCCGTGTACGCGCCCGACCAGGCCGTCAGATGCCGAAGTGCCCCTCCGCGCGCGGCGAGCAGTCCGATCCGCAGCTGTTCGTCGGAGGCTCCGCAGGTGCCGAAGACGGCGATCCGGGTCTGGTGGTCCACCTTCACCACGCGCACTTCGTCGGGCCGCCAGTCGCCGACCGCCCACAGCGGATCCGGGTCGCCCCACAGGAGGTGCGAACCCACCGGATGCACGGTCTCGCCGTCGCTTCCGGTCGCCCCCGCCGCGCCGATCTCGGAGACACCCGCGGCGGTGCTGCTCCATCCCACCAACCACCGCATCGACGCCTCCACAGGCTGTGGACAACCAGTGCACCGTTCGAACCGGTCACCATGCTGCCATGAAGGACGCCTGCCGGAGGGCGGGTGGAGCCGCTCGGGATAGGCGGAACGCGCCCCTGCGAACACCCGCGTACGCCTGCGGGCACCCGCGCGGAGCAGGGGGTGTGCGACGCGAATGCGCCCCCGATACGCTCCCCAAAAACACCTAACGCGCCCTCAACTGCCATGGTAGGAAGGCTGATCGCCCGCGAGAACGAGGGTCTGTTTTCAGCCAAATCGGCGCCATGAGGACAGGCTCGCGCACGCTCCGTGCACAGTCCGCGCGCCGCACGACAGGCGCGCAGCCCGGGAGACGCCACTTCGCCCCCCGGGCCGTTCCGCCGCCCGCGGGGATGGAGGCGGCGGTGTCCCCCAGCCCACTGGATCCAGTACAGCGGGCCGACCCACGCATCATCCATCGAAGCGCTCCACCCGTGGCCGGAGAAGAGCGCACACACGGGCGCACGGCCACACAACAGGAGCACGACGCAACTGCGCGTATCGGACCCGTACTTCAGTACGGACCACAATCCCGCCATCCGGAACAATGCCCCTTAACGCTTGGGATGCGGCGAACTACGCTGGGTTTACGAATGCCGCGTGGTTATGCCAGCGCGGCAGCCGTCTGTGTCGAGGGGTGGCGCATGTCCAGGGAGCAACGCGGGCCGAACGAAAAACTCGGCGCCGTTCTCGCCCTCGCGGGAATCAGCAACGCAGGACTCGCGCGTCGCGTCAACGATCTTGGCGCTCAACGCGGGTTGACTCTTCGCTACGACAAGACGTCGGTGGCGCGCTGGGTGTCGAAGGGCATGGTGCCGCAGGGCGCCGCGCCGCACCTCATCGCGGCCGCCATCGGCCAGAAGCTCGGCCGCCCGGTGCCGCTCCACGAGATCGGCCTGGCGGACGCGGATCCCGCGCCGGAGGTGGGCCTCGCCTTCCCCAGGGACGTAGGACAGGCCGTCAGGTCGGCCACCGAGCTCTACCGCCTGGACCTCGCCGGCCGCCGGGCCGGCACCGGCGGCATCTGGCAGTCCCTCGCCGGTTCGTTCGCAGTGAGCGCATACGCAACGCCCGCCTCACGGTGGCTGATAACCCCGGCCGACAGTTCGGTCGCGCGGGAGACGAACCACTCCGAGGGCTCCGGCGCACCGCTCAAAGTCGGCCACAGCGACGTGCAGAAGCTGCGGGAGGCCGCCGACGACGCCAGGCGCTGGGACTCCAAGTACGGAGGCGGCGACTGGCGTTCGTCCATGGTGCCGGAGTGTTTACGGGTGGAGGCGGCACCGCTGCTGCTCGGCTCGTACTCCGACGAGGTGGGCCGGGCGCTGTTCGGGGCGTCCGCCGAGCTCACCCGGCTCGCGGGCTGGATGGCCTTCGACACCGGCCAGCAGGAGGCGGCGCAGCGGTACTACATCCAGGCGCTGCGGCTCGCCCGCGCGGCCGCCGACGTCCCCCTCGGGGGATATGTGCTCGCGTCGATGTCGTTGCAGGCGACCTACCGGGGCTTCGGCGACGAGGGCGTCGACCTCGCGCAGGCCGCCCTGGAGCGCAACCGGGGCCTGGCGACCGCCCGCACCATGAGCTTCTTCCGGCTCGTCGAGGCGCGGGCACACGCGCGTGCGGGGGACGCGGCGGCGGCCGGGGCGGCGCTGAAGGCGGCCGAGGGGTGGCTGGAGCGGTCCCGGGAGGGGGACAACGACCCGTCCTGGCTCGGGTTCTACTCCTACGACCGGTTCGCCGCGGACGCCGCCGAGTGCTACCGGGATCTGAAGGCGCCCCGTCAGGTGCGGCGGTTCACCGAGCAGGCGCTGTCGAAGCCGACGGAGGAGTTCGTACGGTCGCACGGGCTGCGGCTGGTCGTCTCGGCGGTCGCGGAGCTGGAGTCCGGCAATCTCGACGCGGCCTGCGAGCAGGGTGTGCGGGCCGTGGAGGTGGCCGGGCGGATCTCCTCGGCCCGGACCACGGAGTACGTCAAGGACCTGCTGCACCGGCTGGAGCCGTACGGTGACGAGCCCCGGGTGGTGGAGCTGCGGGAGCGGGCCCGCCCCTTGCTGATGGCACCGGCGTAAGTCAAGGAGAGCAGCACCACGTCCCGCGTTTGAAGCGACTGTCAGTGGCGCAGTGCACTATCGAGGTGGGAGGTGGTGCAGGTGCCGTCGGGGATCGCTTACGACTGTGACGTGCTCGTGATCGGTGGGGGCATCGTCGGGCTGTCGACGGCGTACGCGATCACGCGGGCCGCGCCGGGCACGCGGGTCACCGTGCTGGAGAAGGAGGCCGGTCCCGCCCGGCACCAGACCGGGCGGAACAGCGGGGTGATCCACAGCGGGATCTACTACCGGCCGGGGTCGCTCAAGGCGCGGTACGCGGTGCGCGGGGCCGCCGAGATGGTCAAGTTCTGCGCGGAGTACGGCATCGCCCATGCCGTGACCGGCAAGCTGATCGTCGCGACCGAGCGCGACGAGCTGCCGCGGCTGCACGGCCTGGTGCAGCGCGGCCGGGAGAACGGCATCCCGGTGCGGGAGCTGGGCGCCGCCCAGATCGCGGAGTACGAACCCGAGGTCGAGGGACTCGCCGCCATACACGTCGGCACCACCGGGATCTGCGACTTCGTGGGCGTCGCGCGGCAGCTGGCCGAGGCGTCCGGCGCAGAGATCCGCTACGGCGCCGAGGTGCGCCGCGTCGACCGGCGGCCGGAGCTCGGGGTCGCCGTGCTCACGGGCACCGGGGAGGTCGTCCGGGCGCGGGTGCTGGTGAACTGCGCCGGGCTGCACTGCGACGAGATCGCCCGGCTGACCGGGGACGACCCGGAGATGCGGATCGTGCCGTTCCGCGGGGAGTACTACACGCTGGCGCGGCCCGAGCTGGTGCGGGGACTGGTGTACCCGGTGCCCGATCCGGCATTCCCGTTCCTCGGGGTGCATCTCACGCGCGGGATCGACGGGAGCGTCCACATCGGACCCAACGCGGTACCGGCGCTGGCTCGTGAGGGCTACGACTGGGGTGTCGTACGGCCCCGGGAGCTCGGTGCGACGCTGGCGTGGCCGGGATCGTGGCAGATAGCGCGGCGGCACTGGCGGTACGGCACGGGTGAGCTGCGGCGGTCGGTGTCCCGACGGGCCTTCACCACGGCCGTACGGAGGCTGCTGCCCGCGGTGACGGCGGACGACCTGGTGCCCTCGCCGGCGGGGGTGCGGGCGCAGGCGGTGCTCCGCGACGGCACCCTGGTCGACGACTTCCTGATCCGCGAGGGAGCACGAGCGGTCCACGTCCTGAACGCACCCTCACCCGCGGCGACGGCTTCACTCCCCATCGGCCGCGAGGTGGCCCGCCGGGCACTGGAGGCACTGCGAGCCGTGTGAGGGGGCCGGGACAGGTGAGAGGGCCGGGACGTGACGGGCGGAACATCCCTGAGCGGCGCGCCTGTGCGCTCTCGCCGTAAAATCGGCCGCACTGTGTCTGACTCCCTCAATGCCTCCGAAGCCCCCCGGCCCCGTCCCGCCGATGCCGACGCCGCAGACGGCGGCGCCGCCGGCGAGTCCGCCCCGCACGCCCCCGGTGTCTCCGTGCGGCACACCCGGGCCAAGGGGGAGCCGCGGTTTCCCGACGGTCCCAGTGCCGACCCCGCGGGGTCGCACTTCGAGCGGCGGATCCGGAGCTTCCAGCCGCGGCGGAGCCGGGTGACGGCCGGGCAGGCGGACGCGTTGCAGCGGCTGTGGCCCACGTGGGGCCTCGACATCGACGGTCAGCGCACCCTCGACCTCGGCGAGCTGTTCGGCAACGACCACCCCGTCGTGCTGGAGATCGGCTTCGGGATGGGCGAGGCCACCGCGCAGATGGCCGCCGCGGACCCCGGCACCAACATCCTCGCCGTCGACGTGCACACCCCCGGCCAGGGCAACCTGCTCAACCTCGCCGAGCAGCAGAAGCTGACCAACGTCCGGGTCGGCAACGGCGACGCGATCATCCTGCTGCGCGAGATGCTCACGAAGGACGCGCTCGCCGGACTGCGCGTCTACTTCCCGGACCCCTGGCCCAAGAAGCGGCACCACAAGCGGCGGCTGATCCAGCCGGAGTTCCTCGACCTGGCCGCGACCCGCCTCAGGCCCGGCGCGCTGCTGCACTGCGCGACCGACTGGGAGCCGTACGCCGAACAGATGCTGGAGGTGCTCACCGCGCACCCCGACTTCGAGAACACCCAGGCCGACGGCGGTTTTGCGTCGCGTCCCGACTTCCGGCCGCTGACCCGTTTCGAGGGGCAGGGACTGGAGAAGGGACATGTCGTGAACGACCTGCTCTTCCGCCGCGTACAGCACGGCGACCGACCCGACCAGTCCCCCACCGGCGCCTGAGGTTCCAGCCCGCCTGCGGGCGGCACCTCCGTCTCGTTAAGGTCGATGCTGTGGCCACCATTCCTCCGTATCCGACGTACCCCGGTGAACCCACCGGTGGCACCGCGCTGCGGCACGCGCACTGGTGGCAGCGGAAGTGGGTGCGGTACGGCGCCCTGATCACCCTGCTCGCCCTGTCCGGGCTCGTCATCCTCGCGCTGGTGCGTCAACAGACCGGAAGCGAGGGGTTCCTGGTCGGGCTGGGGCTCGCGGTCCTGCCCGTACCGCTGCTCATAGCCGCGTTCCGCTGGCTCGACCGGGTCGAGCCGGGCCCCTGGCGCAATCTGCTGTTCGCCTTCGCCTGGGGGGCCTGCGCGGCCGCGCTGATCGCGATCATCGCCAACAGCTTCGCCACGAAGTGGATAGCGACGGCGACCGCGGATCCGTCCAGCGCGGACACCCTCGGCGCGACGGTGATAGCGCCGATCGTCGAGGAGTCGGCCAAGGCGGCCGCGGTTCTGCTCGTGTTCCTGTTCCGCAGACGGGACTTCACCGGGATCGTCGACGGGGTGGTGATAGCCGGGGTCACCGCGACCGGCTTCGCGTTCACCGAGAACATCCTCTACCTCGGCACCGCCTTCGGCACCGACCAGCTCACCGGTGACCGCGGCATCGCCTCCGTCACCGCCGCGACCTTCTTCGTGCGGGTCGTGATGTCACCGTTCGCGCACCCCCTGTTCACCGTCCTCACCGGCATCGGCTTCGGCATCTCCGCGCTCTCGTCGGAACGCCAGCACATCCGCCGGGTGCTCGTCCCGCTGTCCGGGCTGCTGCTCGCGATGGGCATGCACGCGATGTGGAACGGCTCCTCGACGTTCGGGGAGTACGGGTTCTTCGCGGTCTACGCGATGTTCATGGTGCCGGCGTTCGCGCTGCTGACCTGGCTGGTCATCTGGACGCGGCAGCGGGAGCTGAAGACCGTGCGCGAGGAACTGCCCGCGTACGCCGTCGCCGGGTGGCTGGCGCCGGCCGAGCCGTACGCGCTCGGCTCGATGCGGGCGCGGCGGGTGGCGCGGGAGTACGCGCGGCGGCAGCTGGGCGGGCGGCCGGCGGGGCGGGCGGTCGCGCAGTACGAGGCGTACGCCACGTCTCTCGCGTTCCTGCGGCGGCGGGGGCGGCTCGGGCGGGCGAACGCGGACTTCGTCGTACGGGAGCGGGAGTTGCTCCAGGAGCTGTGGCGGCGACGGGACGTGGCGCGACCGGCGCTGGAGTACGCGGCGCGGGTGGCTGCGCCGCCTCGGCCGGTGTACGGCGTGTACGGGGTGTACGGGTATCCGCCCCAGCCGGCCCATCCTGCACAGCCGGCCCATCCTGGCTTCCCCATCCAGCCGGTCCAGCCGGTCCACCCGACGGTGCCGTATCCCGCGTACAACCCGTACCGGACGTAGGGCTGCGCAGGGTTCGGCACCGCCGGTCACCGCCGTGGCGGAAAGGGAAGGCCGACGGAGGGCGAGCCCGTCCCCTTACGCCGACGCCTCCGTCAGGCGGCTCACTTCCTCCTCCGTCAACGTCACGTCCGCCACGCGCAGCAGTGCCGGGAGCTGTTCCACCGTGCGGGCGGAGGCGATGGGGGCCGTGACCGTGGGCCGGGCCGCGAGCCAGGCGAGGGCGATCGTGGCGACCGGGACCGTGTGGGCCTCGGCGATGTCGTCGAGGGCCGCGAGGACCTTGCGGCCGCGGTCGGTGTCGAGGTGCTTGCCGGCTCCCGCGGCCCGCGCCCCCTCCACCGTCGTACCAGGGCGGTACTTGCCCGTGAGGAAGCCGGACGCGAGGGCGTAGTACGGCACGGCGGCGAGGCCCTCCCGGGCGGCGACGGCCTGGAGTTCGCCCTCGTACGTGTCGCGCGAGACCAGGTTGTAGTGGGGCTGGAGGGCGACATAGCGCGCCAGGCCCTCGCGGTCGGAGAAGGCGAGGGACTCCGAGAGCCGCCCGGCGGAGATGTTGGACGCGGCGATCGCCCGCACCTTGCCCGCCTTCACCAGCTCGTCCAGCGCGCCGATGATCTCCTCGACCGGCACCTCGGTCTTGTCGAAGTGGGTGTAGTAGAGGTCTATGTAGTCGGTGCCCAGGCGCTTGAGGGACGCGTCGGCGGCGGCCTTGATGTTCGCCCCCGAAAGGCCCGGGAAGTCGGGGTGCTGGCTGACCTTCGTGGCGATGACGACGTCGTCGCGGTTGCCGCGGGCCGCCACCCACTTGCCGATGATCGTCTCGGACTCGCCGCCGGAGTTCCCGTCGACCCACGCGGAGTACGAGTCGGCCGTGTCGACGAAGTTGCCGCCCGCGGCGGTGTAGGCGTCGAGGACGGCGAAGGACGTGGCCTCGTCGGCGGTCCAGCCGAAGACGTTGCCGCCGAGGGAGAGCGGGAAGACCTCGAGGTCGGAGGAGCCGAGCTTGCGAAGGGAAGTCATGCCATACGTCAACACCCGCGCCGGACGGGGATCTTCCGCCGCGGCCGCAAAGTCCTCGTAAACAACCGGAATCACCCCCTCCGAAACTCCGCCCCCACACGCACCGACGGCCCTGACGTCGGGGGGACGTCGTCAGGGCCGCCGGAAACCGCAGTGAGGTCAGTGAGGGAAGCTCAGGGGGTGAGCCCCTTGCCCCGCAGCCACGCCATCGGGTCGATCCCGTCGGCCGAGCCGCCCGGGTGGACCTCCAGGTGCAGGTGGGCGCCCGTGACGTTGCCGGTGGCGCCCACGCGGCCGATGACGTCACCGGTGGCGACCTTCTGCCCGACGCTGACGCTGATCGAGGACTGGTGGCAGAACCACAGCTCGGTGCCGTCGTCGAGGGTGAGGATCGTGCGGTAGCCGTAGGAACCGGCCCAGCCGGCCTCCGTGATGGTGCCGCTGTGGATCGCCTTGATGAGGGTGCCCGTGGGCGCGGCGAAGTCGAGGCCCGTGTGGTAGCCGGAGGACCACAGCGAACCGGCCTGACCGAAGGTCGAGGTGATGGTGTACGACGAGGTCGGCAGCGTGTACTGCTTGGCGAGCTCGGCCAGGCGCGCGGCCTCGGCCTTCTTCGCGGCCTCCTCCTCCGCCTTCTTCTTCGCGGCGGCGGCCTTCTCCTGGGCGTCCTTCTCCGCCTTGGCGGCGGCCTCGTCGGCCTCCTTCTCGGCGGCGGCCGCGACGGCCTGGGCGGCCTTGGTGTCAAGCTGGTCCTGCTGGAGCTCGGCCTGGGCGAGGATGCGCGAGCGCAGCGCCTCACCGGCGTCCGAGGTGCCCTGGGCGGTGTCGGCGGTGGTGGTGCCGACGCTGCTGAAGGCGCTCGTGTCGTCCGCGCCGGAGTCGGAGTCGTCCGAGATGAGCGAGCCGACGTTGGGCAGGTCGGGCATCGAGATGGAGACCGGCGGCTTGCCGGTGTTGGCGCTGGCCATCCCGCCGGCGCTGACCGCGGCTATGACACCGACGCCGAGGACGGTGGAGCTGCGGGCGAAGCCTCCGCCGCGCTGCTTGGCGACGCGGTGCCGGCCTCGGACCGGGGCGAGGGTGTCCGCGGTGGGGTTCCACTCGCCGAGCGGGGCCTCGTCGTCGGCGCGGTAACCGCCGTACACGAGAGTGCTGCGCGGTACGGACGGGGCCTCGGGGGCAGGCGGGTTGGACGCCACGTGGGCGCGCTCCTTTCCTTCCTTCTCGCCTACCGGGTTAGCTGACGGGTTCGGAGCAGGAAGGTCTCCTACGCGCGTATACCCGCCGTGCTGCCACGGCGGTCCACGAGCGATTCACCCCAAGTAGTGGTTCCCCGGTTCCCTTGCGGAATTCGGCGCGTGAGCACGGAGCCGTCTCTTGTGACGGCTGGGACGACCGCGCTGCGTTATCGAACGTTAATAGACCCGGGGGCCCGATTCCAAGCTGTTCCGCTTGATCATTAACGAAATCCCGCTGGACTTACGGCCCATGAACGGTGAAAAACGGGCGAGTTGGCCACGGCTCAGACGGGACACAGGTATTGACGGTATGTCAGTTGTCATGCGGAGGGCAGTCACTCGCTCACCCAACGTCACGAGCGGCGCCTGGCCGGGGAAAACACTCAGGGCCGGAATCCATGAACTGGATTCCGGCCCTGAGCCTTGAGTAGCGGGGACAGGATTTGAACCTGCGACCTCTGGGTTATGAGCCCAGCGAGCTACCGAGCTGCTCCACCCCGCGTCGGTGTGACACCAGCATACGTCATCCACGAGGCGACGCGCGCACGCATTACGGCGCACCCCCTCCCCAGCGGGTGGCCGGCGACCTCCGAGGCCGGGCCCGCGCCGGGCCCGGACGCCGTACCGTGGCCTTGCTCACAGGAACCAGGAGGGGACCATGACGGCAGCCGACGAGCGTCCGGTGGAGATCGACAAGCGGGACGTCCCGCTCTCCGGGGGCCGGACCCTGAGGGTGACGGAGTTCTCCAACGGCGCCATCCGGCTGGCGGTGCACACGGGCTCGCCGTACGTGATCACGAGCCTGGAGCAGATCGACGGCGGAGCCGTGCTGAAGCTGTCCCCCGGCCGCGAGGGCTCCAACGCCCACCGCAACTGGGTCCGCGACCACGGCGAGGACCGGACCTCGTAGGACCGCCGCCCGGTGCCGTCGGCACGGTCAGTACGGTCAACCCATGTGCCGTCTCCTCGGCGTGGTCAGCCGCGCACCCCTCCCCCTTGCCACCACCCTGGGCGAACTGGCCGCTCCCTTCACGGAGTTGAGCCGGGAGCACGCTGACGGGTGGGGCATCGCCGCCTGGCCGGGGCGGGGCGGGGACGGTCCGCGGGTGGTCAAGGGGATCGCGCGGGCGGCGGGAGACCGGCTCTGGGACGACGCCCTCGGCGGGACGCCCGCCGACGCCGCCGTGCTGCATCTGCGGATGGCGAGCCCCGGGCTGCCCGTCGTGCCGGGCAACACCCACCCGTTCACCGCCGGCGGCCTCGCCTTCGCGCACAACGGCTTCTTCTCGCCGTACGACGCCCTCGACGGGCTCATCGACCCCGGCCTGCTGTCCGGGGCCGGCGGGGGCACCGACTCCGAGCGGTTCTTCCTGCGGGTGCTGACCCTGCTGCGGGACAAGGGCCCGGTCGACGCGCTTGCGCAGGCCGCCGAGGACATCCGCGCCCGTACCTCCTTCGCGAGCCTCAACTGCCTGCTGCTGACGCGGGAGGCGCTGTACGCGTACGCCGACGAGGACCCGGAGTCCGAGGTCAGCCGGCGGCGCGGGCCCGACTTCTTCCGGCTGCGGTACCGGGCGGACGGCGAGCGGGTGGTCGTGGCGTCGAGCGGGGTGCCGCAGCCGGACCGGGCGTGGAGCGTGCTGCCGTACCGGCGGGTGCTGGAGGTCCGGCGGGGCGACCTGGGCGTACGTGTGCACGGGTGACCGGCGGATGGTGTAGCGGGCTACACCGTGCGGCCGGGGCGGATCCTCTAGCGTGAGCGGCATGTGGAAGGCGTTCCGGCGTGCGGCGATGGCGACCGTGCACCTCGTGGTGGCCGCGGCGATGTGCTTCGGGGTGTACCTCTTCGTCACCGTGCTGCTGATCACCGCCGTCGGCACGCTCGCGGTGGTCGGCTGCTGGCTGCTGCCCGAGGCCGTGCTGCTGATACGGCGGATCGCGGGCGCCAAACGGAACCTGACCGCGCTGTGGACGGGCCGCGAGATCCCCGAGGCGTACCCACCGATCACCGGCACCCTGCGCGAGCGGCTGCGTGTCTCGGTGCGGGACCCCGGCACGCTCAGGGACCTGCGCTGGATGCTCGCCTACTACCTCTACGGCGCCCTCCTCGTCCTCGCCCTCCCGCTGTGGCCGGTGGCCCTGGTGGTCGACGGGGCGTGGGCCGGCGCGCTGCGCCGCACCCCTGTCGTCCTGCCGCTGATCGTGCAGCTCGCGGACCTCGAGGCCCGCTGGTCGACCGTGCTGCTCATGCCCTCCCCGAAGGCCCGGCTGGCCCGGCGGGTCGAGGAGCTGAAGGAGACCCGGGCCGACGCGATCGCCGCCCACGAGGCCGAACTGCGCCGCATCGAACGGGATCTGCACGACGGCGCCCAGGCCAACCTGGTGGCGCTGTCGATGCGGATCGGCCTGGCCAAGCGGGCCTACGACCGTGATCCGGAGGCCGCCCGCAAGCTGCTGGACGACGCCCAGGCGCAGGCCGAGCAGGCGCTGACCGAGCTGCGGCACGTGGTGCGCGGCATCCACCCGCCGATCCTCACCGACCGGGGCCTGACCGGCGCGGTGCGGGCGCTCGCGGCGAGCAGCGGGCTGGCGGTGACCGTGGACGACGGCGGTCTGGACGAGGGCGCCAGGGCGCCCGCCGCGGTGGAGGCGGCGGCCTACTTCGTGGTCGCCGAGTCGCTCACCAACGTCGCCAAGTACAGCGGGAGCGACCGGGCCGAGGTCCGGCTCGCCCGCACCCGGCGCGGACTGACCGTGCGGGTGCGGGACGAGGGCCGGGGCGGCGCCGACGAGTCCGCCGGCTCGGGGCTGCTCGGGATGCGGCGCAGGGTCGCCGCGCTCGACGGGATGTTCGAGGTGTCCAGCCCCGCCGGGGGCCCGACCGTGATCGATGTGGAGCTGCCGTGCGTGTGGTGATCGCCGAGGACAACGCCCTGCTGAGAGAGGGACTCGTCCTCCTGCTGACGTCCTCCGGGCACGAGGTGGTGGCCGTGGTCGGCACCGGCCCCGAGATCCTGCCCGCCCTGCTCGAACACCGCCCGGACGTGGCGGTGCTGGACGTGCGGATGCCGCCGGGCTTCCGCGACGAGGGCCTCAGGGCCGCCCTGGAGGCACGCGAGCGGATCCCCGGGCTGCCGGTCCTGGTGCTCTCGCAGTACGTCGAGGAGTCGTACGCCGCCGAGCTGCTGGCCGGCGGCACCAGCGGGGTCGGCTATCTGCTCAAGGACCGGGTCGGCCGGGTCGACGAGTTCCTGGACGCGCTGGAGCGGGTGGTGGCCGGCGGCACCGCGCTCGACCCCGAGGTCGTCACCGAGCTCCTCACCCGGCGCCGCGACACCCCGCTCGACTCCCTCACCCCGCGTGAGCGCGAGGTGCTGAAGCTGATGGCGGAGGGGCACGACAACACCACCATCGCCAAGACCCTCGTCGTCACCGAGCGCGCGGTCAGCAAGCACATCGGCAACGTCTTCCTCAAGCTGGGCCTGCCGCCGAGCGACAGCGGCCACCGGCGGGTGCTGGCGGTGCTGGCCTATCTGGCGCACACCCCCAAGTGACGTTCAGCCGACGCCGAGTTCGGTCAGCTCGCCGAGCGGCAGCGTGTGCTGGGTCTGGAGGACCTTCGCGCGCAGGTAGCGGACGTTGTGGTCGGTGGTGAACACCCCGGTGGGGACGCGGTCGTGGACGTCGATGCCCAGGTCGCGCAACTGGCCCGCCTTGTCGGGGTTGTTGGAGAGCAGGTCGATCTCGCCGATCCCGAGGGCGGTCAGCATCTGCGCGGCCGCCGTGTAGTCACGGGCGTCCTCCGGCAGGCCCAGCGCGGTGTTCGCGGCGTAGGTGTCGAGGCCCTGGTCCTGGAGGGCGTACGCGTCGAGCTTGTTGTAGAGGCCGATGCCGCGGCCCTCCTGACGGAGGTAGAGCAGGACGCCGCCACGGTCGGCTATGCGCTCGACCGCCTCGCGCAGCTGGGGCCCGCAGTCGCAGCGGGCGGAGCCGAAGACGTCTCCGGTGAGGCACTCGGAGTGCAGGCGCACCAGCGGGGTGCCGGTGGCGGCCGGGTCGCCGAGGACGACGGCGAGGTGCTCCTGCCCGTCGGCCAGGCCGTGGAAGGTGACGAGTTCGGCGTCCGCGCGGTAGCCGTCCCCGAAGCGCAGCGGGACGCGGACGCGGGAGCGCTGGGTGGCGGCGGGCAGGTCGGTCATGCGGGTACTCCGGTCCGTAGGCATACCTGCTTCAGATTTGAAGCAGATCTACTGATCGAGACCCTACCTCATGCTTTAAATTTGAAGCAACGCATTTATGGCACGCGTCACACCCGGCCGTACGCCTCACACCCGGCCCTCACCCGAGCAGGACGGGGACGACCGCCGCCGCCACGGAACCTCCTCGGCCGGGCCGTCCTCCCCCTGGAGCCCCGCGGTGACGCTGGTGAAGATCTCCTCCAGCTGCCCCACCTGCTCCGGGGTGAGCCGGTCGAAGAGCGCGGCACGGACCGTCCGCACATGGCCGGGCGCGGCCCGCTCCAGCACCGCCATGCCCTCGTCGGTCAGCACCGCGATGCTGCCGCGCTTGTCCCACTGGCAGCTCTCGCGGCGCACCAGCCCGTCCTTCTCCAGCCGGGCGACGGCGTACGTCAGCCGGGGCCGGGTGATCTTCAGCCCCTCGGCGAGATCGGTCATCCGCAGCCGCCGCTCCGGGGTCTCGGAGAGGTTGGCCAGGATGGAGTAGTACAGGTGGGGCATGCCGGCCTCCTGCTGGAGCTGCCGGTCGATGGTGTCCTCCAGGAGGAGCGAGGCGGCGATGTAGGCACGCCAGGCTCGCTGCTCGTCGGGGCTGAGCCAGCGGGTCGTCATGCCACCAGTGTAGGTTTGCTTCAAACTTGAACCAAGCCCGCCGCCCCCGAAGCTCCCGCACCCGTTCTCGAGAGGGACCGCACAGATGCCCCATCCCTACGTCCTCCTCTCCGCCGCGGTCTCCCTCGACGGCTACCTCGACGACACCGGCCCCGACCGGCTCCTGCTGTCCAGCCCGGCCGACTTCGACCGCGTCGACGAGGTCCGCGCCTCCGTGGACGCCATCCTGATCGGCGCGGGCACGATCCGCGCCGACAACCCCCGGCTGCTGGTCAACTCCGGGGAACGCCGCGCGGCCCGGGTCGCCGCCGGGAAGCCGCCGTACCCCCTGAAGGTCACGGTCAGCGGTTCGGGCGAGCTGGACCCGGCGGCGAACTTCTGGCACACCGGCGGCGAGAAGGTCGTCTACACCACGGACAAGGGCGCCGAGCGGGCCGGCGAACTGGGTCTGGCGGCCGACGTGGTCCCCCTGGGCCCCGCGCTGGACTGGCGCCGCCTGCTGGAGCACCTGCGCTCGGTGTACGGCGTCGAACGGCTCATGGTCGAGGGCGGCGGCCGCATCCACACCCAGCTCCTCCAGGAGGGGCTGGCGGACGAGGTGCAGCTCGTGCTGGCCCCGCTGTTCGTCGGCGACCCGCACGCCCCGCGGCTCTTCGGCCCGGGCGGCTACCAGTCCGGCCGGCTGCGGCTGGTGGAGACCCGCCGTATCGAGGACGTGGTCCTCATGCGCTACGAACCCACGGCACCGGGCACCGGCCTGACCCCCGCCGCAGCGGACCACCACTGGCTCGCGCTGGCCTGCGAACTCGCCGCCCAGTGCCCGCCCTCCGCAACCGCGTTCAGCGTGGGGGCGGTGGTGGTGGCCGCCGACGGCACGGAGCTGGCCCGCGGCCACTCCCGGGAGTCCGGCGACCCGGTCGTCCACGCCGAGGAGGCGGCCCTGGCGAAGATCGCCCCGGACGACCCGCGGCTGCCGTCCGCCACGGTCTACACGAGCCTGGAACCCTGCACCCACCGGGCGTCCCGCCCGGCCCCCTGCGCCCGGCTGATCCTGGACGCGGGGGTACGGCGGGTGGTGACGGCGTGGCGGGAGCCGGACACGTTCGTCGAGGCGGCGGACGGGACGGGGACGCTGACGGCGGCGGGCGTGGACGTGGTGGTGCTGGACGAGTTCGCGGACCGCGCGAAGGCCCCCAACGGCCACCTGCTGTGACCCCGGTCCCGGAGCCTCAGCCGATGGCGTAGGCCCGGTAGACCGTCTCCACCGAGCGGTCACCGGCCGCGTCGGTCACCTCCGAGCGCAGGGCGACCGCCCCGGAGCCCGGGTTGTGGACGGATGCCTGCCAGGTCGAGCCGGAGTGCCTGACGGTCGCCGCCTTCCAGGTCTTGCCGCCGTCGGCGGACGACCACACCTTGACGGACTTGGCGGTCACCTTGGTGAACGCCAGGTCGGGGCCCTGGGAGCCGCGCCCGGCGCTCACGTCGACCGTCGTGGTGCTGCTCGGCGCGGCCTGGTTGTGGCTGTTGAGCCCGGTGGGCAGGAAGCGGGTCATGAAGACCGGCGCGACCATCGACCTGGCCGGATCCGCCTTGAAGTGCCAGTCGAGGGTGACGCGCGACGACAGCATGCCCGCCGGAAAGGTGATGCCGGGGCGGTAGCGGTGGGCGTCGACGGTCAGGTCGTACCAGCCGGCCGAGCGGATCCCCGCGGCGAACTCGGCGTCGCTCGTACCCCAGTTGGTCAGGGTCTGCTTCTTGACGGTGGTGCTCCCCTTGGCGAGGACCACCGTCTCCTTGGTCGGGTCGGCGCCGTTCACCCCGACGTCGGGGTCGCCGATCAGGGCGTCCGGGTCGAAGGCGACGGACCTGCGCGTGACCGTCGGCAGGTAGTGCATCGGACTCCACGCGGCCCGGCCGAACGACTGGGTGAAGCTCTGCCCCGCCTTCAGCGTCCTGGTCGACGGGAAACCACCGCCGATGTCGTCGCCGTTGGCCGCGAAGATGTCGTCGCGGGGCTGCCAGGTCCCGGGCGTCACATGGACGGTGGCGCTGTACGGGGCGCTGTCGTCGCGTACCTCGGTCAGCATGTCGGTCGTGCAGTCGTGGGTCCTCGGCGCCGCCTGGAGCGCGGTGTCGTTCTCCCGGGCCATCTGCGTGCCGCCGCGCACCGAGAAGCGCATCGTGGCCAGGTTCGCCCGCTTGTACGACCCGCCGGGCGCGGCCGGGATGCCCGTGGTGTTCTTCACGGCGACATAGCTGTCCTTGCCCGTCCACTGCGCCAGGTACCCGAACTGGAGCAGCTTGGAGGAGTTCGGGATGGCGTAGAGGGAGCCCTGGTAGTTCCCGCCGCCCCGGCCGAAGGCTGACGGCATGTCACTCACCGTGCCGGCGCACACCTGCGCACTGATCCACGGCGGGCCGGTCACGTCGGCGGGCGTGTCCAGCGAGACCTTGACGGCCTTGCCCTTGCGCGCGTCCAGCGTCACCGAGGTACTGCCCGACACCTGCACGACCTGCGCGCCGACGGTGTCGTCGCCCGGGCCGTCCGTGGCGCTCTCGAAGATGTCGGTCATCGCGATGTACCGCCCCGAGGGCAGGCCGATCCGCTTGCCCGAGGCGACGCTGTACGTCCGCCCCGACGGCACGGCGACGACGGTGACCGTCGACGCGACCTTGGCCCCGTGCCGCCCGAGCGTGGTCACCGTGAGCGCCCCCGAGGCCGCCTGCGCGGAGACGGCCGACACGAGCAGCGGCACCACCGCGGCCACCCCGACAAAAGCGAACGATCTTGGACGCACCATCGTCAACTCCCCCTCACACCCCTGAAGGCGGCCAAGCCTAGGCACGCCGAGGGCACGGTGGATCAAAGCGGGGAGCTACGTCTGATCAAGCTGTGACAAAGAAGGGGCCCCGGAAAACGAAGCGGCACCCGACCCGACCGAAGCCGACCCGGGCGCCACCTGCCACCGGTAGGCCCTGTGGGACTCGAACCCACAACCAATGGATTAAAAGTCCACTGCTCTGCCAATTGAGCTAAGGGCCCAGGCGATGTTGCCCCCACGAGCATAGCCGGACGTGGCCGTGTCTCCGATCGGGTATCGGGGACACGGCCGTGTCAGGTGGGCGGGGGTGGGTGAAAGATCAGGGATCGACCGGTTCGGGGGCGTTCGCGCGGGCCGCCTCGCGGGCCTTCGTGCGTTCGTGCTCGGGGTTCAGGAACCAGTGCCGGGCCGAGGCCGCCCACCAGGTCCAGGCGAAGCCGAGGACGACCAGGACGGCGACCGGGGCGTAGTTGAAGGTCTCCCAGGTGACCGGGGAGACCTGCGGGAGCATGAAGAGGACCGTGATGACGACGACCCACGTCACCGACACCACCCCGATCGCCCGCGACCAGCGGCCCAGGTGCCACGGCCCCCGGTCGAAGTCCTCGCCTTTGCGCAGCCGCAGCAGGGTCGGGATGACGTAGGCGATGTAGAGGCCGATCACGGCGATGGACGTCACCGCCGCGTACGCCGTCACATTGATCAGGTACGGCAGGCCCAGGACCAGGGCGCCGCCCGCGGCCAGCCACACCGCCGCAACGGGAGTTCTGGTGCGGGGGCTCACCGTGTGCCAGACGTGCGAGAACGGCAGCGCGCCGTCGCGCGAGAAGGCGTAGATCATGCGGCTGTTGGCGGTCACGGACGCCATCCCGCAGAACAGCTGGGCGCCGATCACGACCAGGAGCAGGAGCTTGCCGGCCGTGGCGCCGAGTGCGTCGAGGAGGATCTGGGCCGGGGGCGCGCCCGTCGGGGAGTCGAGGGCTCCGTCGTAGGACTGGATGGCGAAGGTGAAGCCGAGGAGCAGGACGAAGCCGGCGATCCAGGAGGTCCAGATGGACTGGACGATGCCCTTCGGGCCGGCCGTCGACGCGTCGTGGGTCTCCTCGGTCATGTGGGCCGAGGCGTCGTAGCCGGTGAAGGTGTACTGGGCCATCAGGAGGCCGATCAGGACGACGTAGACGCCGCTGCCCCAGCCCGTGTTGTTCACGAACTCGCCGAACACGAAGGACGCCGACTGGTGCTTGTCGGGGGCGAAGGTGAGGGCGCCGACGATGACCGCCACACCGATCACGTGCCACCACACGCTCACGCTGTTCAGCAGCGCCACGATCCGCACGCCGAAGGTGTTGAGCAGCCCGTGCAGGAGCAGGATCGCGGCGAAGAGGAGGATCGTGCGGCCGGGCGTCACCTTGAAGTCGAACTGGAGGTTCAGGTACGCCCCGAGGAAGGACGCGGCGCCGAAGTCGATGCCCGCGGTCACCGCGACCTGGCCGAGCACGTTGAACCAGCCCGTGAACCACGCCCAGGCGGCCGCGGTCCGCGCGGGGGCGAGCTTGTGCGCCCAGAAATAGAGGCCCGCCGAGGTCGGGTAGGCCGAACAGATCTCGGCCATCGACAGCCCGACGAACAGGGTCATCAGGCCGACGGCGACCCAGCCCCAGGTGATCACGGCCGGGCCGCCCGTGTTCATGCCGAACAGGTACAGCGTCAGACAGCCCGACAGCACCGAGATGATGGTGAAGGAGACCGCGTAGTTGGAGAACGCCGACATGCGGCGGGCGAGGACCTGCGTGTAGCCGAGCTGGGCAAGCCGTTCTTCGTCGGAGAGGCCCGAGTCGGAAGGGCCCTTCTGCCCGCTCGCTATGGCGTCATCTGTCATGCCCCCAGCGATTCCCATACTGGGGGCGTGACACACGTCACAACTTGGCTGAGAAGTGCCCCTCTAGAAGAGGCCCTTGTAGCCCTGCCAGCCGCTCGCGATCTTCGTACGGCCCCCGAACGACCCCTTGCCGTTGCCGTTGTTGCGGTACAGGTTGCCGGCGGTGTCCCGGGAGACGAGGTCGTTCCTGCCGTCACCGGTGATGTCCCCGACGCCGACGACCACGTTGTAGGAGGTCCCCCAGTTCGAGAAGACCTTCACGCGCTCCTTGACCTGCCCGGCGCCGGTGCCGTCGTAGCGCCACAGCGTCCCCGCCCGGTCCTGCACCAGAACGTCCCCGAAGCCGTCGCCGTTGAGGTCACCGGCGCCGACGATCTTCTTGTACGTCCCCCAGCTGCGGATCTTCACGCCCGGCTTGAGCCTGCTCGCACCGTCGTTGGCGAACAGGTAGACGTCACCGGTGGAGGCCTTGCGGGCCAGCAGGTCGACCCGGCCGTCGCCGGTCAGGTCACCGGGAGCGGTCAGCACGTTGTACGCGTTCCAGCCCGTGCCGAGCGAGGTGTGGCTGCTCGCCGGGGCGTACGACGCCTCCCCGCACTTGCCCGCGTAGCGGCGCAGCTCGCCGTTCGGCATCCGGACCAGCATCTCGGCGCAGCGGTCCTTGCCCATGTCGCCGAAGGGCACGGCGACGGTCCCGGCCGGCCAGCCCGAGCCGTTCTGCTTCCAGTCGAACTTGCCGCCGCCGTTGGTGTACTGGAGGCTCAGCGTGCCCGAGGAGTTGACGGTGACCAGCTCGCCGTAGGCGTACCCGCCCTGGTCGTGGTGGCCCTGACGGCCGCCGGTCAGCGCGAACTTGCCGCTGGTGGTGTACGTGCCCACGCCGTCCGCCGCCTTCGCGGTCAGCGTCCAGCTCTTCTGGCCGTTGTACGCGTAGGCCCCCGACTCCGTCCTGCCGTCCCACTCCAGGTCGATCGCCGTACCGCTGCCCTTGAGGGTGCGGTCGGTGCGGCCCTGGGCGTCCTTCACCGTGAAGGTCCAGTCCGCGGGCTTGTTGAGCTGCCAGGTGCTCATCCAGGCCATGTTGCCGCCGTTGCGGCCCGAGGCGTCGAAGTAGGGGTTGTCCAGGTCGGACTCGATCTTCCCGAGCGACTGGGCGGGCACCCCGCTCGGCACGGTCCGGATGGTGTGGTCGGCGTCGACGTAGGCGATACCGCCGCCGAACTTGTCCACCGACCAGGTCAGGCGCCGCTGGTCGGCGGTGTTCCCGGCCGGCAGGTCGGCGATCGCGCGCGCGGCGGCGGCCGTACCGGAGTGGTAGTCCGTCAGCATCAGCCTGCCGGCGCTCCGGTCGTGCCGGACGAGGTAGCCGTCGCCGACGAGCGCGGGGCCCGAGGGCACCGTGATGTTCTTCTTCGCCGTACGGTCGTACACGCCCGCCGCGCCCGTCGGCCCGCAGTTCCAGTAGATCCAGCGGCCGATGACCTGGAGCTCCTTGACCGTGCAGGGGGCTCCGGTGGAGACGGTCGCGACCGTCTTCTTCCCCTCCAGGTCGTACTGGGTGACGACGCCGTTGCCGGCGCCCGGCGTCCACAGCGCCGAGCCCCACACGGAGGCGGCGGTGACCGAGCGGGTCAGGCGGACGTCCTCGTCGCGGTACTCGTTCACGGCGTCGACGTACTGCTTGCCGGTGGAGGCCGCGTCGTAGACGAAGTAGCGGCCGGTGGCGTCCACGAACCGGCCGCCGGTGACGGCGGGTTCCGTTCCGTGGTAGCTGGTCGGAGTTCCCCAGATCTGGGCGCGCTCCTTCCCGTACTCGTCGACCTGGAAGTAGCCGACGCTCTGCGTACCGGTCGACCGCAGCGGCACGCAGTCACCCGCGTCGCACGCCACCCGCTGGAGGTGGGTGCCGTCCGCGAAGATGCCCGCGAACCCGCGGGTTTCCTGCGCCAGCACCGTGGAGCCGTCCGGCGAGAGCTGCCGGCCGACGACGTACTGCTCGCCGTTCGGCCGGTACTCGACGCTGGTCAGATAACCGGCCGCGTAGTCGATGCCCCACACGCCGTCCGTGGCGATCGGCGTCGGGGTGGTGTCCGCGGCGGCCGGGCCCGCGGTCGTCAGGGTGCCGGCGCTCAGAGCGGCCAGCGAGGCAAGAGTGAGTGCGATCCGGGCACGCCGGGTCAAGGGTCCCTCCCCAGGGAAGTGAGAAAAGGCGCGGTGGCAGGCCGTGTTTCCCCCTCGGCCACACTCCACAGCGCGATCTCCGGATGTTAACAACTGCCCCACAGACTCCGGTAGTCGATTGCGCATGCGAAAAGGGCCCGTACGACCGAAGTCGTACGGGCCCTTCTCAGTTCACGCGGTGTCAGCCGTTGCGCTTCCAGCGCGGCTTGTCGTCACGGCGGCCGAAGGAACCGGTGCCGGTGCCGCGGTGGTCGTCACGGCGGCCGTAGGGGCGTTCGTGGCTCGGGCGGTCGTGGCCGCCGGCGCGGAAGCCCGGGCGGTCGCCCTGACGGTCACGGTTGAACGGACGGTCGCTGCCACGGTGGCCGCCCCGCTCGTCCCGGCGCTCGAAGGAACGGCCGGCCGGACGGTCGTTGTCACGGCGGAAACCGCCACGGTCGTTGTCCCGACGGTCGTTGTCCCGGCGGAAGCCACCACGGTCGTCACGGCGCTCGAAGGAACGGCCACCGCGGTCGTCGCGACGGTCGTCACGGCGGAAGCCACCACGGTCGTTGTCCCGACGGTCGCGGTTGAAGCCGCCACGGTCGTCACGACGCTCGAAGGAACGCCCACCGCGGTCGTCGCGACGGAAGCCGCCGCGCTCGCCGTCCCGACGGTCGTCGCGACGGAAGCCACCACGGTCGTCACGGCGCTCGAACGAACGACCACCACGGTCGTCCCGACGCTCGTAGTTGCCCCGCTCGTCACGGCGCTGACGCGGCTGCTCGTACGCGGGACGCTCGGCGGGCTGCTCGTCGGCCACGGCCTCGGCGCGGGCCTCCGCCTCCTGGGTCACGACCGCCTCGGCGGCCGCGGCGACCGCGGTCTCCGGGTCCTCGCCCCGCTCACGGGCGGCGCGGGCGACCAGGCGGTCGGCCTCCTCGCGCAGCTCCGTCGCGCGGCGCTGCGCCCGCTCCAGCTCCTTGGTGAGCTGGGCGACCTCGCGCTCGGCCTGCTGAGCCGCGTTGGCCGCGGACTCGGACTGGACCTCGGTCATCGAACGGGCGCCGGTGATCTCGGCGACCTCGGGCTCGAAGGCCGTACCGGAGTTGATGATGTGACGCCCGGCGTCGACGCCCGCGTCCTCCATCAGCCGGAAGATCTGCCGGCGCTGGTGCGGGAGGGAGAGGGAGACGACCGTGCCGGTACGGCCCGCGCGAGCGGTACGGCCCGCACGGTGCAGGTAGTCCTTGTGGTCGCCGGCCGGGTCCACGTTCAGGACCAGGTCGATGCCGTCGACGTGGATACCGCGGGCGGCGACGTCGGTCGCGACGAGCGCGTTGACGTAGCCGTCCTTGAAGTCGGCCAGCGTGCGGGTGCGCGCGCCCTGGGTCATGCCGCCGTGCAGCGCGTCGGCCTTCACGCCCGCCTCGCGCAGCTGCTCCGCGATGCGGTCCGCGCCCAGCTGGGTGCGGACGAAGATGATGGTGCGGCCCTTGCGGGAGGCGATGGCCGCGGTAACCGGCGCCTTGTCCTTGGGCTTCACGATCAGAATGTGGTGCGACATGGTCGTGACGTTGCCCTGGGCGCTGTCGACCTCGTGCGTGACCGGGTTGCTCAGGTAGCGCTTGACCAGGGTGGAGATCTCGTTCTCCATCGTGGCCGAGAACAGCATCCGCTGGCCGCCGGCCGGGACCTGGTCGAGCAGCTCGGTGACCTCGGGCAGGAAGCCCAGGTCGGACATCTGGTCGGCCTCGTCGAGGACGGCGACCTCGACGTTCTCCAGGGAGCAGGCGCCGCGGTTGATGATGTCGCGCAGCCGGCCCGGGGTGGCGACGAGGATGTCGACGCCGCGCTCCAGGGCGTAGATCTGGTTGCCCATCGACGTACCGCCGCAGACGACCTTCATCTTGAGGCCGAGGACGTCGCCGTAGGGCTGGAGGGCGTCCGCGACCTGCATCGCGAGCTCACGGGTCGGGGTGAGGATGACGGCGCGCGGCTTGTGCTTCTCGGTGCGG
Source organism: Streptomyces sp. LS-MS-L19 (assembly GCF_058382285.1). Taxonomy (NCBI): domain Bacteria; kingdom Bacillati; phylum Actinomycetota; class Actinomycetes; order Kitasatosporales; family Streptomycetaceae; genus Streptomyces; species Streptomyces sp. LS-MS-L19. Next base: position 4,835,530 of record NZ_JBYCLL010000001.1, read on the forward strand.
CCGCCGGCGAGACGCGCCAGGGTCGGCAGACCGAAGGAGAGGGTCTTGCCGGAGCCGGTGCGGCCACGGCCGAGGATGTCCTTGCCGGCCAGGGCGTCCGGGATGGTCGCGGCCTGGATCGGGAAGGGGGTGGTCACGCCGTTCTGCGCGAGCTTGCGCACGACGCCCTCGGGGAGACCGAGGTCCGCGAAGGTGACCTCGGGAGCTTCCACGGCGCTTTCGGTGCCCTCGTTCTCGGGCACGACGACGTGATCAGTACTGGAAATGGACATGCGTATGCGAAACCTTCCGGAGTCTCGTCGGCACGCGCCCGTCAACTCCGTGATTCGCAATACGACCGCCTCTATGCGGTCAGCCACGGCAAGGGAGAGAACGCGCCACACGGCGCTCTTCTGTCTTGGCGCCGGGCAAATGATCAAACGATCTATAACCATACGCACCCGTCACCCCCCAAGGCAAACCGAACTCCTCGTATGTATCCGAGGTCACTCGGGCGCCTTCACCGTCACACCGGCGACCCGGCCGTCGGCGCCGGTTCGCGCTGGCTCAACTGCGGTCCCGTCTCCGGCTGCGCGGACGACGACGGCTCCGCGGGCGGCGGTGACGGCGTGGGGGAGGCGGGCGGCTCGCTCGACGCCGGCGGTTCCGGGTCGGAGGTGCGCGTGGGCACCGGGTCGGCCTTCGTCGCCGACGGCGCCGGCTTCACCGAGACCCCCGGCTTCGCCCCCGCGGAGGCGGACGCACTCGCCGAGGCGGACGCCGACGGGGACGCCGACTCCTCGCCGTGCTTGCCCTTGCGCTTCCCGTGCTTGCCGTCCGCGGCCGCCCCGCCGAGCCCCACGGACCCGCCGGAGTCCACCGAGCCCCCGCCGGACCCGGAGCCGCCCCGCTCACCGGCGGAGTGCGACGGCTTCGCGCTGCCGCCTCCGTCGTCCCCGCCCACGCTCATGCAGCCCGCTGCGGCGGCGACGGCCATGACCGTGGCGGCCAGACGGACGGGTACGTACAAGGGGCGCACGAGCAGCCACCTCCGAGGGCGGTCGTCAAGGAGTCAACCTGCCCAACTCCCGCCGCCCACAAGAGGACACGCGAACCGGCTATCCGTACCCGAGTGCATGCAGCCGCGCGTCGTCGATCCCGAAGTGGTGGGCGATCTCGTGCACCACCGTCACCTCGGTCTCCGCGACCACGTCGTCCCGCGACTCGCACATCCTGAGCGTGGGCCCCCGGTAGATCGTGATGCGGTCCGGCAGCACCCCGGCGTACCACTCGCCCCGGTCGGTCAGCGGAGTGCCCTCGTACAGCCCGAGCAGCTCGGGATCGTCCGCCGGCGGTTCGTCCTCGACGAACACCGCGACGTTGTCCATCAGCCGCGTCAACTCCGGCGGAATCCGGTCCAGCGCCTCGGCGACCAGTTCCTCGAACTCCTCGCGCGTCATCTCCAGCACAACCCCATTCTCCGGTACGACCCCGCCGTACGAGAGTCATGAGCACGCCCGCATATCCACGCGCGGACTTGGGCATACGGGACCAATGGCCCGCGTCCCCGCCGCCGCCCGGAAGATCCTGTCCGCCCTTCAGAAGTCACCGCACACCCTCACCCGGCACTACGCCGGGCGCCGCTCCCACCCGTCCGTCGAACTGGTCCATCCGGCTCATCCCTGGACCCGAGCCCTCGGTCTCGTCGCCGTCGTCCTCATGGGCGCCTGGCTCGGCCTGCTGATCGTCGGCAACGTACGGGTGCCCGTCGGGCCCATGAACACGACGATGACCCTGCGCCCGTCCCTGTCCGGCGGCACGAAGATCAACGTGTCCCCTCTCGGCGCCCTCCAGCTGAACAGCCACCACGCGCCGGTCCGCCTCGACGTCAACGTCGACCAGCTCGACCCGGAGCGCTCCCAGGCCCTCGTCGACCACCCCGAACGGCTCTCCGGCCTCCAGGACGAGGTCGCCTCGGACGTCGAGCACGGCACCCTCGACCTCGCGGTCCGCTCCTGCGTAGCCGTGGTGTCGGGGGCCACCGCCCTCGGCCTCGCCGTCTACCGCCGCCCCCGCCGCGCCCTCGCCGCCGGCGGCCTCGCCCTCACCCTCCTGGCGGCCTCGGGCGGCACCGCGTACGCCACCTGGAACCCGGAGTCCGTCCTGGAGCCCAAGTTCTCGGGGCTGCTCTCCTCCGCCCCGTCCCTGGTCGGCAACGCCCGCAACATCGTCACCGAATTCGACGTCTACCAGAAGGAGTTGGCCCGCCTGGTGACCAACGTGACGAAGCTCTACGACGTCACGTCCACGCTCCCCGCCTACCAGCCGGACCCCACCACCATCCGGGTCCTGCACGTCTCCGACATCCACCTCAACCCGGCGAGCTGGAAGATCATCGCCTCGCTGGTGGAGCAGTACAAGGTCAACGTGATCGTCGACTCCGGCGACACCATGGATCACGGTACGGCGGCGGAGAACGGCTTCCTCGACCCGATCCCGGACCTCGGGGCGCCGTACGTCTGGGTGCGCGGCAACCACGACTCCCTCACCACCCAGCGTTATATGGAGGGCCTCAAGCGGGTCCACGTCCTCGACAACGGCAAGGCGGAGACCATCGCCGGGCTGCGCTTCGCCGGCATGGGCGACCCCCAGTTCACCCCCGACCGCTCCACCAACCCGGGGGCCGACGAGTCCCAGGAGGCGGCGGGCGCCCGCCTGGCCGCGGCCCTGCGCGCGCAGCGGGCCGCCGGGACCCCGGTCGACATCGCGATCGCGCACGAGCCCTCGGCCGCCCGCGAGGTCGACGGCGAGGTCCCGATGATCCTGTCCGGCCACCTCCACCACCAGGAGATGGAGGTCATGAAGAAGGGCACCCGACTGCGCGTCGAGGGATCGACGGGCGGCAGCGGTCTGCGGGCCGTCGAGGGCAAGTACCCCGACCCCATCGAGGCCTCGATCCTCTACCTGGACCGCGACACCCGCCGCCTCCAGGCCTGGGACGAGATCAAGCTCGGCGGCCTCGGCCTCACGACGGCGGAGGTCAGCCGGCACCTCCCGGACACCAATCAGCCGGGGGCCACGCCCTCCCCCACGGGCTCGCCCACCGGCTCCCCCTCGGCATCGCCCAGCGGCAGCCCTTAAACCGTTTTGGCGATACCTCCCGGCATCCCATATGCTTCTCACGTCCCCGACGCGCTGAGAAGCGCCCAGGCGGGCCGATAGCCCTCATCGTCTAGCGGCCTAGGACGCCGCCCTTTCAAGGCGGTAGCACGGGTTCGAATCCCGTTGGGGGCACGCAATACCGTGTGCGACACTGTTCGTGCACAACGCTTGGTCCTGTGGAGCAGTTTGGAGTGCTCGCCACCCTGTCAAGGTGGAGGCCGCGGGTTCAAATCCCGTCAGGACCGCTGAGGTTTCGCGAGAAGCCTCTCGGCTGGGTAGCTCAGTTGGTACGAGCGACCGCCTGAAAAGCGGTAGGTCGCCGGTTCGACCCCGGCCCCAGCCACAGCACAGACCCCGATCTCCGGATCGGGGTCTTGTTGTATCTGCCGTGGCCGAGGGCGCAAGGGGCGGGGACGATGAAGCAGGACGACGGTCTGGAGCTGGCCCGGGCGCGGTACGGGCTGTTCGCCGTACTGGCCAGCAATCTCGCGATCGCCGGGGTGGCGGTCGTCGGGGTCTGGCGGCTCGACGGCGACAAGGCGGTGATCGTCGGCGTCCTCACCGCCGCCTTCACCGCGGTCAGCAGCATGACCACCGCCTATCTGGGCATCAAGGCCGTCTCCAACACCGCGCGGTCCATCGCCCTGGGCGAGAAGCGGGAGACCGCACCGGCCGCACCGGCCTCGGAGCCCGCCGCACCGGCCTCTCCTCCGGCCCCGCAGCTCCCCTGATCGCGGGTTCCGCCGCCCGGGACAAAACCGTTCGCCACCAATTTCCCGGGGATGAGATCCTGGATCGCGTATGTCTACGCACCCTGCCCCCGCCCCCGGCACCCCCGGCTTCGGGGATCTCGCCGCCCGCCTGACCGAGCTGACCCTGCGTGACGCGCAACGGCTCGGGCGCAGGCTCGAAGGCGCGCGCCGGATCCGCAAGCCGGAGGCGCGCACCGCCGTGCTGGCCGAGATCGAGGCCGAGGTCGGCAAGGGCGAGGAACGGGTGCACGCGCGCCGTGCCCGGGTGCCCGCCGTGACCTACCCCGAGCAGCTCCCGGTCAGCCAGAAGAAGGACGAGATCGCGGCCGCCATCCGTGATCACCAGGTCGTGATCGTGGCCGGTGAGACCGGGTCCGGCAAGACCACCCAGATCCCGAAGATCTGCCTGGAGCTCGGCCGGGGCGTCAAGGGCATGATCGGCCACACCCAGCCCCGCCGGATCGCCGCCCGCACGGTCGCCGAGCGGGTCGCCGAGGAGCTGGACACCCCGCTCGGCGAGGCCGTCGGCTGGAAGGTGCGGTTCACCGACCAGGTGAACCAGGACGCGACCTTCGTGAAGCTGATGACGGACGGCATCCTGCTCGCCGAGATCCAGACCGACCGCGAGCTGCGCGCCTACGACACGATCATCATCGACGAGGCCCACGAGCGGTCCCTCAACATCGACTTCCTGCTGGGGTACCTGGCCCAGCTGCTGCCGAGGCGTCCCGACCTGAAGGTCGTCATCACCTCGGCGACCATCGACCCCGAGCGGTTCTCCCGGCACTTCGGGGACGCCCCGATCGTCGAGGTCAGCGGCCGGACGTACCCGGTGGAGGTCCGCTACCGGCCCCTCCTCGAAGAGGACTCGGAGGACTCCGACCGCGACCAGATCACCGCGATCTGCGACGCCGTGGAGGAGCTCCAGGGCGAGGGCAAGGGCGACATCCTGGTCTTCCTGTCAGGTGAGCGGGAGATCAGGGACACGGCTGACGCCCTGGTGAAGAAGAACTACCGCTTCACGGAGGTGCTGCCGTTGTACGCCCGGCTCTCGCACGCCGAGCAGCACCGCGTCTTCCAGCCGCACACCGGGCGCAGGATCGTTCTGGCGACCAACGTGGCCGAGACCTCCCTCACCGTCCCGGGCATCAAGTACGTCATCGACCCCGGCTTCGCCCGCATCAGCCGCTACAGCCACCGCACCAAGGTCCAGCGGCTGCCGATCGAGGCGATCTCGCAGGCCAGCGCCAACCAGCGCAAGGGCCGCTGCGGCCGTACCTCGGACGGCATCTGCATCCGGCTGTACAGCGAGGAGGACTTCGAGGCCCGCCCGGAGTTCACGGACGCGGAGATCCTGCGGACCAACCTCGCCTCCGTCATCCTCCAGATGACCGCGGCCGGCCTCGGCGACATCGAGAAGTTCCCCTTCATCGACCCGCCGGACCACCGCAACATCCGCGACGGCGTCCAACTCCTCCAGGAACTGGGCGCGTTGGACCCCTCCGAGAAGGACGTACGCAAGCGGCTCACCCAGACCGGCCGCAAGCTCGCCCAGCTGCCGGTCGACCCGCGCCTGGCCCGCATGGTCCTGGAGGCCGACAAGAACGGCTGTGTCCGCGAGGTCATGGTCATAGCCGCCGCGCTGTCCATCCAGGACCCGCGCGAGCGCCCGGCCGACAAGCAGACCCAGGCCGACCAGCAGCACGCCCGCTTCAAGGACGAGACCAGCGACTTCCTCGCGTATCTGAACCTGTGGCGGTACGTCCGCGAGCAGCAGAAGGAGCGGGGTTCGTCGTCCTTCCGCCGGATGTGCAAGCAGGAGTACCTGAACTTCCTGCGCATCCGCGAGTGGCAGGACATCTACACCCAACTGCGCACGGTCGCCAAGCAGATGGGCATCCACCTCAACGAGGAGGACGCGGCCGACCAGTCCGTCCACGTCTCCCTCCTCGCCGGCCTCCTCTCCCACATCGGGATGAAGGACGTGAAGGACGGCAACAAGAACGAGTACCTGGGCGCCCGCAACGCCAAGTTCGCGATCTTCCCGGGCTCGTCCCTCTTCAAGAAGCAGCCGCGGTTCGTCATGTCGGCCGAGCTGGTGGAGACCTCGCGGCTGTGGGCCCGCGTCAACGCCAAGATCGAGCCCGAGTGGGTCGAGCCGCTGGCCGAGCACCTGCTGAAGCGGACGTACTCCGAACCGCACTGGGAGAAGGACCAGGCCGCGGTGATGGCGTACGAGAAGGTCACGCTGTACGGCGTGCCGATCGTCGCCCAGCGGAAGGTGAACTACGGCCGGATCGACCCGGAGTCGTCCCGCGAGCTTTTCATCCGCAACGCCCTGGTCGAGGGCGACTGGCGCACGCACCACAAGTTCTTCGCCGACAACCGCAAGCTGCTGAGCGAGGTCGAGGAGCTCGAACACCGGGCCCGGCGACGGGACATCGTGGTCGACGACGACACCCTCTTCGACTTCTACGACCAGCGGGTGCCCGAACACGTGGTCTCCGGCGCCCACTTCGACTCCTGGTGGAAGCGCAAGCGGCACGAGGAGCCCGAGTTCCTGGACTTCGAGCGGGAAATGCTCATCCGGGAGTCGGCGGAGGCGGTCACCAAGGCCGACTATCCGGACTCCTGGCGGCAAGGGCCCTTGAAGTTCCGGGTGACGTACCAGTTCGAGCCGGGCGCGGACGCGGACGGTGTGACGGTCCACATCCCGCTCCAGGTCCTGAACCAGGTGAAGGACGAGGGCTTCGACTGGCAGATCCCGGGCCTGCGCGAGGAGTTGGTGACGGAGCTGATCCGTTCCCTCCCCAAGCCGATCCGCCGCAACTACGTGCCGGCGCCGAACTTCGCGAAGCGTTTCCTGGACACGGCGGTGCCGCTCCAGGAACCTCTCACGGTCACGATGGCCCGCGAGCTGAAGCGCATGGTCGGAGTCCCCTTCGAGGCCGACGACTTCGACCAGTCGCGGATCCCGGACCACCTGCGCATCACGTTCCGGATCGTCGACGAACGGCGGCGGAAGCTGGCCGAGGACAAGGACCTGGAGTCCCTGCGCCTCAAGCTGAGGCCGAAGGCACGCCAGGCCCTCTCCCAGGCGGCGGCCGCGACCGCGTCCCGCGAGGGCGGCGAGTCGCTGGAGCGCAAGGGCCTGACGGACTGGACGATCGGCTCCCTCACCCGGGTCTTCGAGACTCGCCGCGCCGGGCAGCCGGTGAAGGCGTACCCGGCGCTGGTGGACGACGGCGACACCGTCTCCGTCCGCCTCTTCGACACCGAGGCCGAGCAGGCCGAGGCGATGTGGAAGGGCACGCGGCGGCTGATCGTGCGCAACATCCCGGTGAGCCCGGCGAAGTTCGCGTCCGAGAAGCTGACGAACCCCCAGAAGCTCGCCCTGTCCGCGAACCCGCACGGCTCCATCCAGGCCCTGTTCGACGACTGCGCGACCGCGGCGGCGGACAAGCTGATCGGGGACTTCGGGGGGCCGGCGTGGGACGAGGAGTCCTACCGGAAGCTCTACGACAAGGTGCGCGCGGAGATCGTCGACACCACGGTCCGTACGGTGGGCCAGGTGCAGCAGGTGCTCGCCGCCTGGCAGGCGTGTGAGCGGCGCCTGAAGGCCGTCCGGAGCCCGGCGCTGCTGGCGAACCTGGCGGACGTGCGGAAGCAGTTGGACGCGCTGGTGAAGCCGGGGTTCGTGACGGAGACGGGGCTGCGGCGCCTGCCCGACCTGATGCGCTACCTGGTCGCGGCGGACCGGCGCCTCCAGCAGATGCCGACGAACGTCCAGCGGGACACGACCCGTATGGAGAAGGTCCACGAGATGCAGGACGAGTACGCCTGGCTCCTGGAACAGCTCCCGCAGGGCCGGCCCGTGCCCCAGCAGGTCCGGGACGTCCGCTGGATGATCGAGGAGCTGAGGGTCAGCTACTTCGCCCACGCGCTGGGCACGGCGTACCCGATCTCCGACAAGCGGATCGTGAAGACGATCGACCAGTTGGCACCGTGATCACGCGGCCACTGTGAGTGAGTTCGACCAGGACCCGCCCGCTCCTGTACAGTCCTTCTCGCAGCGCAACGCACCAATAAGCGCCGCGAAACATGGTCCTGTGGAGCAGTTTGGAGTGCTCGCCACCCTGTCAAGGTGGAGGCCGCGGGTTCAAATCCCGTCAGGACCGCAGTAGGAAGTCAGGCCCGCATCCCGGGAACGGGGCGCGGGCCTTCTTCGTATCTGGATGCCGGTCCAGGCACCCCAGCCCGTCCGGCGTTTGAGGACGAGGCCCCTTCAGGGCCGAAGCGGGGGGCTGGGGGCGGCAGCCCCCAGGACGGCCACCGCGGCGCCGGGTGCGGCGCAGGCGGCGTTCAGGGCAAGCGCGGCGCCCCCGCGGAGCGCCACGCCATCTTGACGGCGCCCTCAGACCCCGGTACCCAGAAACCAGGCCCCCGTTCCCAACGGAGCCCGGAGGTGGCGTATGGCGGCATCGGTCAGGCACGAGACGCGGGCCCTGCTCCGCGCGCACCTGTCGGCCGCCTCGTCGTATCGACATCTGACCCGGCACTGCCCGATCTGCCACCGCCTCCTGCGCCTGGCGATGGACTCCCCACCCCGAGCCGGAGCCGTCGCACCCCCGGAGGCACCGGCGGAGGACGAGACCCCCTCCCCGGCATGACCTCCTCTAGCGCACAAGCCCCAACGGCAACAAGGACTCTGGCATGTGACGGGAGTCACCGCATGAGTTTTTGAAACCGTGGAACTTACCCCTCCCCTACAACAGGTCAATTTAATATGTGCAATTGCACTACTGATCCGACCTGTCCAGGCCCCCTCCGCACAGGAGATCCGACACCCCTCCCCAGACTCCGACAAGCCCACTCACAGGGCCGCCGACCCCCCACAGCGCGGGCACAAAAAAGATCGCGCTGGACTCGGCGGAGTCCAGCGCGATCGACGACGAGGTTGAGAATGGGCCCTGTTGGGGCAGGACCCGCGTCGCTTGGAGCTGAGGTTCGGACGCCGCAGCCAGCTGGGGGGCAGGCCGGTTTGTCCGGTTATTGAGTTGTTCAGGCCTCGCTGCGCTGCTGCGGAATGCCCGCGAGCAGAGCGCGGACCTCGGCCTCGCGGTAACGGCGGTGCCCGCCGAGCGTACGGATCGACGTGAGCTTGCCGGCCTTCGCCCACCGCGTGACCGTCTTCGGGTCCACGCGGAACATCGTGGCGACCTCAGCCGGGGTCAGCAGCGGCTCGGCATCAGGGGTGCGAGCGGTCATGAGCGGCCTCCTCGGGAGAACCGAACCTTCTCGGTTCTTTCCTCTAAATTCTGCACCTTGACCCGCGTTGCCCGAAATGGCGGACGCGAGTCGAGTCGGTTATAGGACGAACGGCTTGTCCTCGGCACTACAACTACACCATCTGTCCAGCCGCGTAGGCCAAACCTATGGATTTGCCCCCCAGACGTTCATCGGCGACGGAAGCCGATGGACCATGCCATAGCGGACAGTCACGCCACTGTGACGATCAGTCACAGAGCGATCAGGAGTCACCAGACCCCCCAAAGCGGAACCTCCCCCGGGCCCCTTGTCCTATTTTGGCATGAGGAGGGGCAAGAGGCGCAAGAGCCGGATACGTGCGGTCCGTCACGCTTGCCCCTTGTGATGGGACATCAGCGAAACCTCGTGACACCTTGAGCGAGGACGAAACCCCAAAACGGGCGTCACGTCAAACGTCAGTTCGCCGAGCGCCGGTCCCTGACGCCCCGCCAGCGCTCCACGAGCCGCCCGTAGGCCTCGCCCGCGGCGGCCCCGTCACCGTGCCGCAGCGCCTCGATGCCCTCGGCCACATCGGCCGCCGAGTGGTCGTCCTCCAGCTCGCCCGCCGGCAGCACGTGCACCAGCCCGCCGTAGTCGAGCTCGACCAGCGAGCGCGGGTGGAACTCCTCCAGCCAGCGCCCCACGTCGATCAGGCCGTCGATGAGCGGTCCCTCGTCGACGGCGTCCTTGAGCGCCCGCAACGCCCGCGCCACGCGCCGCCGGGCCTGCACCATGGGCGTGCGGTAGCGCAGCATGGGCGGGACCTCGCCGGACCCCTTGTCGAACCGCCGCTCCTCGTCCGAGACGAGCACGAACCAGTTCAGCGGCACCTGCCAGGTCGCCGTACGGATCCACGGCCGGGCGTCCGGGTTGCGGGCGAGCCAGCGCTCGTAGTCCTGGGCGGTCTGGTGCCGTACGACCTCGGGCAGCACCGCGTCCAGGACCGGCCCCGGCAGCTCCTCGCCGAGCTCCTCCAGGGCCAGCCAGCCGCGCAGCCGGGTGCGCCAGGGGCACACACAGACCACGCCGTCCACCTCGAGCACGAAGGCGTCGCTGCTCTCGTGCACCGGCACCGGGACCGGCGGGGTGGGCAGCAGGTCGGCCAGCGAGCGGCGCAGTTCGTCCTGGTACGACGGACGGTCCCGGCGGCGGGCGTAGCGGGTCCAGTGGGTGCGCTCGGGTTCGGGGAAGGCGGCCAGCGGTTCGTACACGCGCAGATAGGTCGCGTACGGGACGATCACCGAGGACACCTTGGGCACGCCTGCTCTCTCCCCCGCCGCCTGCCGGGAAAACCTGCGAAACCCGCACACAAACGTGCGGGAAAACTATGCAAATCGTCGCACGCCGGCAGGTCACGGGAAGGTGATCCTGAGCACTGCACGCTCTCGGGGCGTCACACGCTCTAATCTCGTGCTCACAGGCCCCGCCACCCGTACGGGAAGCCTGCGCCAGATCGCCGACCCTTACCCAGGAGTCACCACAGTGACCGACGTAACCGGCGCCGCTGCTGATGTGCTGCACACCCTGTTTCACTCGGACCAGGGCGGCCATGAGCAGGTCGTGCTCTGCCAGGACCGCAGGAGCGGCCTCAAGGCCGTCATCGCCCTCCACTCCACCGCGCTGGGCCCCGCACTCGGCGGGACCCGCTTCTACCCGTACGCCACCGAGGCGGAGGCCGTCGCCGACGCGCTGAACCTCGCGCGCGGGATGTCGTACAAGAACGCCATGGCCGGGCTCGACCACGGCGGCGGCAAGGCCGTGATCATCGGGGACCCGGAGCGCGACAAGAGCGAGGAACTACTCCTCGCCTACGGCCGCTTCGTCGCCTCCCTCGGCGGCCGGTACGTCACCGCCTGCGACGTCGGCACCTATGTCGCCGACATGGACGTCGTCGCCCGGGAATGCCGCTGGACGACCGGCCGCTCCCCCGAGAACGGCGGCGCCGGCGACTCCTCCGTCCTCACCGCCTTCGGCGTCTACCAGGGCATGCGGGCCAGCGCCGCGCACCTGTGGGGCGACCCGTCGCTGCGCGGCCGCAAGGTCGGCATCGCGGGCGTCGGCAAGGTCGGGCACCACCTCGTCGAGCACCTGCGCCGCGAGGGCGCCGAGGTCGTGATCACGGACGTGCGCGAGGAGGCCGTGGGGCGGATCCTCGCGGCGCACCCGAAGGGCGTGACCGCCGTCGCCGACACCGCGACCCTCATCCGCGCCGAGGGCCTCGACATCTACGCCCCCTGCGCGCTCGGGGGCGCCCTCAACGACGACACCGTGCCCGCGCTGACCGCGCGGATCGTCTGCGGCGCCGCCAACAACCAGCTCGAGCACCCGGGTGTCGAGAAGGACCTCGCCGACCGCGGGATCCTCTACGCGCCGGACTACGTGGTGAACGCCGGCGGGGTCATCCAGGTCGCCGACGAACTGCACGGGTTCGACTTCGAGCGCTGCAAGGCGAAGGCGGCGAAGATCTACGACACGACGCTGGCCATATTCGCACGTGCGAAGGAAGACGGGATTCCGCCGGCCGCGGCGGCCGACCGGATCGCCGAGCAGCGCATGCATGAGGCGGCCGTGAAGCGGTCGTGAACCGGGCGCACTGATGTTTGACCGGTACCCGTCGGCGCACACTTAGAGAGAACTCTCACGTTCGTCGGCGGGTCGGCCGCGAAGAAGTGGTTAAAATCGCGGTTGACCAGCGGGGACGGGGCTCCCCGCGGGTGCCGGTGCAGGGCCCGTGCTGCGGGCGACGTACCGTATGGGCGTGGGCTCAGGTACCGTGGAAGCCCTACGGACCGGTCTCTCTGTGGAGAGTCCGTTCCAGATCATGAACGCGTGTCAAGACTCTGGGGCCACCGAGCCCCGTATCCGAGGGGGTCGAGCCATGGGGCGCGGCCGGGCAAAGGCCAAGCAGACGAAGGTCGCCCGCCAGCTGAAGTACAGCAGCGGCGGGACTGACCTGTCGCGTCTGGCCAATGAGCTGGGCGCTTCGACTTCGAGCCAGCCGCCGAATGGCGAGCCGTTCGAGGACGACGACGAGGAAGACGACCCGTACGCCCAGTACGCGGATCTCTACAACGACGACGAGGACGAGGACGACGAGTCCGGTCCCACGTCCCAACACCGCCGCGGCGCTTGACGCTCTAGCTGTGCTTGACCCGGTCCGAGTGGTCCACACCACCGGACCGGGTTTTGCGCTGCCCGTCAGGCGCTGTAGTCACCCACCAGCTCCGCACCGGTCTCCTTGTCGCCCCGGTCCGTGATCTCACCCGCGATCCAGGACTCGACCCCGCGGTCGGCCAGGGTCGCCAGCGCCACGTCCGCCGACTCCTCGGGGACGATCGCGATCATGCCGACGCCCATGTTCAGGGTCTTCTCCAGCTCCGGGCGCTCGACCTGACCCGTCCTGCCGACCAGGTCGAAGATCGGGTCCGGGGTCCAGGTGGTGCGGTCCACGATCGCGTGCAGGTCGTCGGGGATCACGCGGGCCAGGTTGGCGGCGAGACCACCACCGGTGACGTGCGAGAAGGCGTGCACCTCGGCCGTGCGGATCAGGGCCAGGCAGTCCAGCGAGTAGATCTTGGTGGGCTCCAGGAGCTCCTCGCCGAGGGTGCGGCCCAGCTCGTCGATCCGGGCGTCCAGGGCGAGGCCCGCCTCGTTCAGCAGCACATGCCGGACAAGCGAGTACCCGTTCGAGTGAAGACCCGAGGCCGCCATGGCGATGACCGCGTCACCCTTACGGATGCGATCCGCGCCCAGCAGCCGGTCGGCCTCCACGACGCCCGTACCGGCCCCGGCGACGTCGAAGTCGTCCGGACCCAGCAGACCGGGGTGCTCGGCCGTCTCGCCGCCCACCAGGGCGCACCCGGCGAGCACACAGCCCTCCGCGATGCCCTTGACGATCGCGGCGACCCGCTCGGGGTGGACCTTGCCGACGCAGATGTAGTCGGTCATGAACAGCGGCTCGGCACCGCACACCACGATGTCGTCCATGACCATCGCGACCAGGTCGTGGCCGATGGTGTCGTAGACGCCCAGCTGGCGCGCGATGTCCACCTTGGTGCCGACGCCGTCGGTGGCGGAGGCGAGCAGGGGACGCTCGTAGCGCTTGAGGGCGGAGGCGTCGAAGAGGCCGGCGAAACCGCCGAGGCCGCCGAGGACCTCGGGGCGCTGGGTCTTCTTCACCCACTCCTTCATGAGCTCTACGGCGCGGTCGCCCGCCTCGATGTCGACGCCCGCGGCTGCGTAGCTGGCACCAGTTGTCTCAGACATGGCTATGAGAACTTTCGTGTCGTACGGCAGGTGTGACGGGCTGCCTACGGGCGACGGATCGCGTCGGCCGCGGCCGTGGCGGCGGGCCCCGCGGCCAGCTCGGTCTCCAGGAGCTGCTTGCCGAGCAGCTCGGGGTCCGGGAGCTCCATCGGGTACTCGCCGTCGAAGCAGGCGCGGCAGAGGTTCGGCTTGGCGATGGTGGTCGCCTCGATCATGCCGTCGATGGAGATGTAGGCGAGGGAGTCGGCGCCCAGGCTGGTGCCGATCTCGTCGATCGTCATGCCGTTGGCGATGAGCTCCGCGCGGGTGGCGAAGTCGATGCCGAAGAAGCAGGGCCACTTCACGGGCGGCGAGGAGATCCGGATGTGGACCTCGGCGGCGCCCGCCTCGCGGAGCATGCGGACCAGGGCGCGCTGGGTGTTGCCGCGCACGATCGAGTCGTCGACGACGACCAGCCGCTTGCCCTTGATGACTTCCTTCAGCGGGTTCAGCTTCAGGCGGATGCCGAGCTGGCGAATGGTCTGCGAGGGCTGGATGAACGTACGGCCCACATAGGCGTTCTTCACCAGGCCCGCGCCGAAGGGGATGCCGGACGCCTCCGCGTACCCGATCGCGGCCGGGGTGCCCGACTCCGGGGTCGCTATGACGAGGTCGGCCTCGACGGGCGCTTCCTTCGCGAGCTTGCGGCCCATCTCCACGCGGGAGAGGTACACGTTCCGGCCGGCGATGTCGGTGTCGGGGCGCGCCAGATAGACGTACTCGAAGACACAGCCCTTGGGCTTCGCTTCCGCGAATCGGGAGGTGCGCAGACCGTTCTCGTCGATGGCGACGAACTCGCCCGGCTCGATCTCGCGGACGTAGGACGCGCCGCAGATGTCGAGGGCGGCGGACTCGGAGGCGACGACCCAGCCGCGCTCCAGGCGGCCGAGGACCAGCGGGCGGATGCCCTGCGGGTCGCGGGCGGCGTAGAGGGTGTGCTCGTCCATGAAGACGAGCGAGAACGCGCCGCGCACCTTCGGGAGGACGGAGTGGGCCGCCTCCTCGATGGTCAGCGGCTTGCCGTCCTCGTCCTCCTGGGCGGCGAGCAGGGCCGTCAGGAGGTCGGTGTCGTTGGTGGCCGCGACGCGCGGGGTGCGGCCGCCCTCCTTCTTCGGGAGGTCGGCGACCATCTCGGCGAGCTGCGCCGTGTTGACCAGGTTGCCGTTGTGGCCGAGCGCGATGGAACCGTGCGCGGTGGCGCGGAACGTCGGCTGGGCGTTCTCCCACACGGAGGCCCCGGTGGTCGAGTAGCGGGCGTGACCGACCGCGATGTGACCCTGGAGCGAACCGAGAGAGGTCTCGTCGAAGACCTGGGAAACGAGGCCCATGTCCTTGAAGACGAGGATCTGGGAGCCGTTGCTGACCGCGATTCCCGCGGATTCCTGGCCCCGATGCTGGAGGGCGTAGAGCCCGAAGTAAGTGAGCTTGGCGACCTCTTCACCGGGAGCCCAGACCCCGAAGACGCCGCAGGCGTCCTGAGGACCTTTCTCGCCGGGGAGCAGATCATGACTGAGTCGACCGTCACCACGTGGCACGGCTCCGAGTGTAGGCGAGATCGACCACTGGTCCGAATTCGCGGAGAGTGGGCTTTCTTACTCCGCGCGGGCCGTGACGCTGCCGGCGGAGGGGTTCGTGATCTTCAGTGAATCCCGTTCCTGCTGGTAGGAGACCTTGCCGGAGAGGATTTCGGCGAGGTGGCGCTCGGTCTTCATCACCGGGCCCGAGCACATCATGCGCGTGGTCGAGAGGCGGCCGAAGGCGATGGTGCCGTCCTTGACGACGGCCTCGCCGTGGAAGGTGTTGCAGCCGAGGCTGCCGGTGACGGTGTCGTTCTTGGTGAGGGTGAGATGGGCGTTCTCGCCGAGGGACCAGCGGGTGCCCTTCACGGCGGGGGCCTTCTTCTCGCGGAAGGTGATGCTGTCGCCGCCGGGGGTGGTCAGGGTCAGGGTGCTGACGCCGTCCCGTTCCGAGACCTTGGCCTTGTGGGTGCCCTCGAAGACCTCGACGAACCGGGCCTCGAACTCGCCGAGCGGGTCGGGGCAGCCGATCAGCGTCTGGACCAGGTCGGTGATCCGCACGGTGTCGCCGCTGATCTCGGCGTCGGCACCGATGGTGTTGCAGCCGACCGAGCCGCCGGACTCGCCGCCGTCGTCGTCGTGGGAGGCGTCGGCGTCGGGCTTGAAGACGATGCGGGCCGTCTTGCGAGCGTCCTTCGTGGGGAGGACGTAGTCCTTGCCGTCGACGGTGACCTTCCGCGGCACCCAGGAGGTGTCGGCGATGGTCGAGACGTCCTCGGCCGGGCTCCCCACCGACTCGGTGCCGCAGGCGGCCAGGACGGTGCTCCCGGCCAGGGCTGCGGCGGCGTACTTGGTGTATGTCGTCCGCTTCATGACTCTTGGACGCAGGAGGCGGGAGAAGGGTTCAGCGCGGCACCTGGCGGCTGTCAGCCCATCAGCGGAAGCAGCCCGCCCAGGTCCGCCCGCTCCCCGCTCGCGCTGACCTTCGCCTCGTCGAGGGCGTCCTTCCAGGTCAGCCGCCCGGTGGCGAGCCGGAGCCAGGTCAGCGGGTCGGTCTCGACGACGTTCGGCGGGGTGCCCCGGGTGTGCTTGGGCCCCTCGACGCACTGCACGACGGCGTACGGCGGCACCCGCACTTCGGTCGAACCGCCGGGCGCCTTCGCGGCGAGGGCGTCGGCGAGGAGCCGGGTGCAGGCGGCGAGGGCCTGTCGGTCGTACGGGATCTCCAGGCCGGGGACGGCCGCGTTCAGGTCGTCGGTGTGGACGACGAGCTCGACGGTCCGGGTGACCAGGTAGTCGTCGAGGGGCAGCGCACCGGCGTTGGTCTCCAGGAGCCGGCTGCCGGGGTGCGCGTCCAGCCGCCCGGTCAGGGTCCGCTCGACGTCGGTGAGGTAGGCGTCGAGGTCGGGGTGCTGTGCGGCGAGGCCGCGGGTGAAGTCGTCGATGGCCGCGGAGCTGGCGGCGGTGGCGAAGGGCCAGTCGAGCAGCACGGCGTCCTGCCGCGGGGGCGCGGGCCGGTCCAGGGCCCGGTGCACGGCGGTCACCGCCATCCCGATGTGCGCGACCAACTCCCGCACGGTCCACTCGCCCAGCCGCGTGGGGAGCGCCAGTTGCTCGGCACTCAGGGTGCGGACGGCCTCCTGCACGTTACCGAGCTGGGCCTGCACGGCCTTGCGGATCTTGACGGAGTCGTACGCGCGTGCGCGCTTCCTGGCCGGGGGCATGACAGAGAGCCTAGACGGCCCCGGACACGGGCAGGCCCCGCTCGTCGGGTGACGGGCGGGGCCTGCTCAGTCGTACGACCGACTACTTCAGCAGCGCCGGGATCGTCTCCTCGTGCGCCGTGCGCAGTTCCTCCAGGGACAGCTCGAACTCGCCCTGGAGCTCGACGGAGTCGCCGTCCACGACGCCGATGCGGGTGACGGGCAGGCCGCGCGCACCGCACATGTCGTTGAAGCGGAGCTCCTCGGAGCGGGGGACCGCCACCACGGCACGGCCCGCCGACTCGGAGAAGAGGAGCGTGAACGCGTCCAGCCCGTCCGGTACGACCAGACGCGCGCCCTTGCCGCCGAGCAGCGCCGACTCCACGACCGCCTGGATGAGGCCGCCGTCGGAGAGGTCGTGCGCGGAGTCGATCATGCCGTCGCGGGAGGCCGAGATCAGGATCTCCGCCAACAGGCGCTCGCGCTCCAGGTCGACCTTCGGGGGCAGACCGCCGAGGTGGTCGTGGACGACCTGGGACCAGGCCGAGCCGCCGAACTCCTCGCGGGTGTCGCCGAGGAGGTAGAGCAGCTGGCCCTCCTCCTGGAAGGCGACCGGGGTGCGGCGGGCCACGTCGTCGATGACGCCGAGCACGGCCACGACCGGGGTCGGGTGGATCGCCGCCTCGCCCGTCTGGTTGTAGAGCGAGACGTTGCCGCCGGTCACCGGGGTGCCGAGCTGCTGGCAGGCGTCGGCGAGGCCGCGGATGGCCTCCGCGAACTGCCACATCACCGCCGGGTCCTCGGGCGAGCCGAAGTTCAGGCAGTCCGACACCGCGAGCGGCTTGGCACCCGTGGTGGCGACATTGCGGTACGCCTCCGAGAGCGCCAGCTGGGCGCCCGCGTACGGGTCCAGCTTGGCGTACCGGCCGTTGCCGTCGGTCGCGATGGCGACACCGAGGCCGGTCTCCTCGTCGATGCGGATCATGCCGGAGTCCTCGGGCTGGGCGAGGACCGTGTTGCCCTGCACGAAGTGGTCGTACTGCGAGGTGATCCACTTCTTGGAGGCCTGGTTGGGGGAGGAGACCAGCTTCAGGACCTGGTCCTTCAGCTCCTCGCCCGAGGAAGGCCGCGGCAGCTTGTTCGCGTCGTCCGCCTGGAGCTCGTCCTGCCAGGACGGGCGGGCGTAGGGGCGCTCGTAGACCGGGCCGTCGTGCGCGACCGTGCGCGGGTCGACGTCGACGATCTTGCCGCCGTGCCAGTAGATCTCCAGGCGGTCGCCGTCGGTGACCTCACCGATGACGGTCGCGATGACGTCCCACTTGTCGCAGATCTCCAGGAACCGGTCGACCTTCTCCGGCTCCACGACCGCGCACATGCGCTCCTGCGACTCGCTCATGAGGATTTCCTCGGGCGAGAGCGTCGAGTCGCGCAGCGGTACGTCGTCCAGCGTCACGCGCATGCCGCCGGAGCCGTTGGAGGCGAGCTCGGACGTGGCGCAGGACAGGCCGGCCGCGCCGAGGTCCTGGATGCCGACGACCAGCTTCTCCTTGAAGGCCTCCAGGGTGCACTCGATGAGGAGCTTCTCCTGGAAGGGGTCTCCGACCTGGACGGCCGGGCGCTTCGAGGGCTTGGCGTCGTCGAAGGTCTCGGAGGCCAGGATGGAGGCGCCGCCGATGCCGTCGCCGCCGGTCCGGGCCCCGTACAGGATGACCTTGTTGCCCGCGCCGGACGCCTTCGCGAGGTGGATGTCCTCGTGCCGCATCACACCGATGGCACCGGCGTTGACCAGCGGGTTGCCCTGGTAGCAGGCGTCGAAGACGACCTCGCCGCCGATGTTCGGCAGACCCAGGCAGTTGCCGTAGCCGCCGATGCCGGCGACGACACCCGGCAGCACGCGCTTGGTGTCGGGGTGGTCGGCCGCACCGAAGCGCAGCGGGTCGACCACGGCGACCGGGCGCGCGCCCATCGCGATGATGTCGCGCACGATGCCGCCGACGCCCGTGGCCGCGCCCTGGTAGGGCTCGACGTAGGAGGGGTGGTTGTGCGACTCGACCTTGAAGGTGACCGCGTAGCCCTGGCCGACGTCGACCACGCCCGCGTTCTCGCCGATGCCGACGAGGAGGGCGTCGGACTGCGGGGCCTTCTCGCCGAACTGGCGCAGGTGCACCTTCGACGACTTGTACGAGCAGTGCTCGGACCACATGACGGAGTACATGGCGAGCTCGGCCCCGGTGGGCCGGCGGCCGAGGATCTCCACGACCCGCTCGTACTCGTCCTTCTTCAGGCCGAGTTCGGCCCAGGGCAGCTCGACGTCGGGGGTCGCGGCCGCGTGCTCGACCGTGTCCAGAGGCGTCCGGCTCATGCGTTGACCAGCTTCTTGAGGATCGAGGTGAAGAAGGGGAGGCCGTCGGTGCGGCCCGTCCCGATCAGCGGCTCGGTGGCGTGCTCGGGGTGCGGCATGAGGCCTACGACGTTCCCGGCCTCGTTGGTGATGCCGGCGATGTCACGCAGGGAGCCGTTGGGGTTGAAGTCGACGTAACGGAACGCGACCCGGCCCTCCGCCTCCAGCTTGTCCAGCGTGTACTCGTCGGCGACGTACCGGCCGTCCATGTTCTTCAGCGGGATGTGGATCTCCTGGCCGGACTCGTAGTCGACGGTCCAGGCGGTGTCCGCGTTCTCCACCCGCAGCTTCTGGTCGCGGCAGATGAAGTGGAGGTGGTCGTTGCCGAGCATCCCGCCCGGGAGGAGGTGGGCCTCGGTGAGGATCTGGAAGCCGTTGCAGATGCCGAGGACCGGGAGACCCGCCCTGGCCTGCTCGATGACCGTCTCCATCACGGGCGAGAAGCGGGAGATGGCGCCGGCCCGCAGATAGTCGCCGTAGGAGAAACCACCCGGGAGCACGACCGCGTCGACCTGGTGGAGGTCCTTGTCCTTGTGCCAGAGGGCGACCGGTTCGGCACCCGCGAGACGGATCGCGCGCTGGGTGTCCCGGTCGTCGAGGCTGCCGGGGAAAGTGACGACGCCAATACGAGCGGTCACTTCACGGCCTCCGCGACTTCCTCGATCTTCACGGTGAAGTCCTCGATCACGGTGTTGGCGAGGAAGGATTCCGCAAGATCATGGATGCGGGCGAGCGCGGCCTCGTCGACCGGGCCGTCAACTTCCAGTTCGAATCGCTTTCCCTGACGTACGTCGGAGATGCCGTCGAAACCCAGTCGCGGCAGTGCGCGCTGGACCGCCTGGCCCTGGGGGTCGAGGATCTCCGGCTTGAGCATGACGTCGACTACGACGCGTGCCACTGGCACTCCCGGTGGTGTGGTGCTGAGCAGGTTCCTTCAGACTACCCGCACAAAATTTCTACGCGCGTTGAGTTGTAGGAATCTACGTGACGGCCATCACGGAGCAGCAGGGAGCCGGACGTCCGCGAAAATTTCCGGGAAAGATCTCAGATCGACACCCGATACCTATTGCGCTCGGACACGCGGAAGGATTTAGTCGAGCTTCACAATGCATTGTCGGGCACTGTACAAATGAATTGGCAACGTGCCGTACGAAGGGACCGATATTCGTGGCGCAGAAGGTCGTGGTCACTCTCTTTGACGACATCGACGGCTCGGAAGCGGCGGAAACGATCGCCTTCGGACTCGACGGCAAGTCGTACGAGATCGACCTGAATCAAACCAATGCCGAGAAACTGCGTAAGGCGCTCGAGCCCTACGTGGAGGCCGGCCGCAAGCGCTCCAGGTCGGGCAAGGCGTACAAGCAGACCGAGGTCGCCCCCGACCCGGCGGCGGTCCGGGCCTGGGCCCAGGCCAACAAGATGGACGTCCCTGCCCGCGGACGGATCCCCAAGAAGGTCTACGAGGCGTTCGCCGAGGCCCAGTAAGCCCTGTCGACGCCGGGTCACCCGCCCCTCGGGACAACCGACTTGCGTTGCACCCCACCCGGTCAGCTAGAGTCTGGAGCACGCCGAGGGGCGAGGCCGAAAGGCCCAGCTCACGGAGTACATGCGGGTGTAGTTCAGTAGTAGAACATCCTCCTTCCAGGAGGAAGGCGCAGTGTGCAATTCCTGTCACCCGCTCTGCACCGCCGGTCCCGGTCCCTTGAGGATCAGGTAGGCTGGTGCTCGCGCCGATCGGTGAGAGCCGGTCGGATGCAATGCGGACGTAGCTCAGTTGGTAGAGCGCAACCTTGCCAAGGTTGAGGTCGCGAGTTCGAGCCTCGTCGTCCGCTCTCGAGTGAAGACCCCGGTCCTCTGGACCGGGGTTTTTTCTTGCTCCCCACACCATCTGACATTTGTCACACGGAGTGGTGACAGCGCGCACTGCTGTCGCGTCCCGTCCGCCGGGACGCTGGGTTCATGAACACCGACGAACACGTGATTGAGGTCACCGACCTGCGGCGTGTGTACGGGGGCGGGTTCGAGGCCGTGCGCGGAATCAGCTTCTCCGTGGCACGGGGAGAGATCTTCGCCCTGCTCGGCACCAACGGCGCCGGCAAGACGTCCACGGTCGAGCTCCTGGAGGGGCTCGCCCGGCCGACCGAGGGGCGCATCCGCGTCCTCGGCCACGATCCCTACAGCGAGCGGGCCGTCGTACGCCCGCGTACCGGCGTGATGCTCCAGGAGGGCGGCTTCCCCTCCGAGCTGACCGTCGGCGAGACCGCGCGGATGTGGGCGGGCTGCGTGAGCGGGGCCCGGCCGCCGCTGGAGGTACTGGAACTCGTCGGGCTCGCCCGGCGGACCGACGTACGCGTCAAGCAGCTGTCCGGCGGGGAGCGGCGGCGGCTCGACCTGGCGCTCGCGCTGCTCGGCGACCCCGAGGTGCTGTTCCTCGACGAGCCGACGACCGGCCTGGACGCCGAAGGGCGCCGGGACACCTGGGAGTTGGTGCGGGCGCTGCGGGAGCGCGGCACGACCGTGCTGCTCACCACGCACTACCTGGAGGAGGCCGAGGATCTCGCCGACCGGCTGGCGATCCTGCACGAGGGGCGGGTCGCGGTCACCGGGACGCCGGACGAGGTGACCGCCGCGCAGCCCGCTCGGATCTCCTTCGAGCTGCCCGAGGGCTACTTCGTGGGGGACCTGCCGCCGCTCGGGGAGCTCGGGGTGTCCGGGCACGAGGTCGCCGGAAGGGTCGTACGGCTGCGGACGCACGAGTTGCAGCGGGCCGCCACCGGGCTGCTGACCTGGGCCCAGACGGCCGGGGTCGAGCTGCGGCGGCTCGATGTGCGGTCGGCCTCGCTGGAGGAGGCGTTCCTCGGGATCGCGGCCCGTGAGGAGGTCGTGGCATGAGCACCCTCACCGGGCGGCAAGGCGCCCTCACCACTCCCGCCGGGCGGCTGGGCGCGCTCGCCCGGGCCGAGTTGACCCTGCTCGGGCGGAGCAGGGCCACGCTCCTCACGGCCGTGCTGGTGCCGCTCGTGCTGCCGTTCAGCCTGCGGTCCGTCGTGGACGGCATGGACGTCGAGGACGTCGGGCTCGACGCCGGCCTGGTGCTGCTGCCCGCCGCCATCGGCTTCGCCCTGCTGTTCGGTGTGTACAGCGCCCTCGCTGCTGTCTACACCACCCGGCGTGAGGAACTGGTGCTGAAGCGGCTGCGCACCGGGGAGCTGCGGGACGTCGAGATCCTGTGCGGGACCGCGCTGCCGATCGGCGCGACCGGGGTCGTGCAGTCCCTGGTGCTGGTGGCGGGAAGCACGGTCCTGCTCGACCTGCCCGCGCCGCGCGCGCCCCATCTCGCCGTCCTGGGGCTGCTGGCGGGCCTGGTGATGTGCGCGGCCCTCGCGGCCGCGACGGCGACCGTGACCCGGACCGTGGAGAGCGCGCAGGTCACCACCTTGCCGTTCGTCCTGGTCTCGATGACCCTCTCGGGCGTCACCGTCCCCCTGGAGCTGCTGCCCGACCGGCTCGCGTCGGTGTGCGAGCTGCTGCCGCTGTCCCCCGTGATCACCCTGATCCGCGGCGGCTGGACGGGCACCCTGTCGGTGTACGAGGCACTGGGCGCCCTCGCGACCGCGCTGGCCTGGACCGTGCTCGCGGTGTTTGCTGTGGGACGGTGGTTCCGGTGGGAGCCGAGGCGCTGACGTACGGGGGGCTGGTGGGGGTGAGCGTGCGCGAGCCGGGGGGCTGGTGGCGGCGGAAGAGCACGCCGGCGAAGGTGGAGACGTACACGCGGTGGTCGTTCCACTTCTTCGCGGTGACCGAGGTGGCCGCGGTCGGGCTGCCGCTGTTCGGTGCGATGCCGGGCTGGCTGACCGCCCTGCTGCTGGTGCTGCTGGTCGGGCACGCGGTGACCTGTGCCGTGGTGGCGTCCCGGGCGCTGGACTGGACGCGCGGCAGCCGCGAGCAGCCCGTCCACATGCTGTGGACACTCGGCGCGATCACCGTCGCGGTCGCCACGACGGCCATCGCGATCACGGAACACGGGCCGGGCGGTGAGGACGTCGACACCGCGGCCGGGGGGATCTTCGCGGTCGTGCTGATCTTCGGCGCCGGGGCGATCGCGCTGGGGGTACGGGAGCGGAAACGGATCTTCGGCCTGGTCGTGGGGTTCGCGGCGGGCGCGGGAGTCATCGCCTTCCCACTGGGGATGCCCGGTCCGACGACCCTCGCGACGATGGTGGCCGTGCTGCTCGGAACCGGGTTCTTCGCCTTCACCTCGGTCTTCTCGGTGTGGCTGCTCAACGCCGTCTACGAACTCGACGAGGCCCGCGAGACCCGTGCCCGGCTCGCCGTCGCCGAGGAACGGCTGCGGTTCGGGCGGGACCTGCACGACGTGATGGGGCGCAACCTCGCGGTGATCGCGCTGAAGAGCGAGCTGGCCGTGCAGCTCGCTCGGCGCGGCCGGGAGGAGGCCGTGGACCAGATGACCGAGGTGCAGCGGATCGCCCAGGAGACACAGCGCGAGGTGCGGGATGTCGTACGGGGCTACCGGGAGGCCGACCTGGGGGCCGAACTGGCCGGAGCGCGAGGGGTGTTGACCGCCGCCGGGATCGACTGCGAGGTCACCGGGGAGCCGGCCGGGCTGCCCGCCGAGGTGCAGTCCGCGCTCGGCTGGGTGGTGCGGGAGGCCACCACGAACGTCCTGCGGCACGGGGACGCCAAGCGGTGCACGGTGGCCGTGCTGAGGGAGCCGGAGCGGGTGGTGCTGACCGTGGAGAACGACGGGGTGTCGAGATCCCCGGGCACCGGCGGTTCCGGCCTCGCCGGCCTGCGGGAACGCCTCGCGGCGGTGACCGGGACGCTGGAGGCGGGGCCCGCGCGGGACGGGGTGTTCCGGTTGGTGGCCCGGGTGCCGGTGGCGGTCGCGGAGGGGGTTTCGTGAGGGCGGTTCGTGACGGCGTGGGTGTCGGTGGAGGTCTGTCGGTGGAGGTCGGGGCGTGACATTGCGGGTGCTGCTCGCCGACGACGAGCATCTGATCCGGGGTGCGCTCGCCGCGCTGCTCTCCCTGGAGGACGACCTGGCGGTCGTCGCGGAGGCGGCCACCGGTCCCGAGGCGCTGGCGATGGCCCGGGCGCACGGGCCCGACGTCGCCGTACTCGATCTGCAGATGCCCGGGGCGGACGGTGTGAAGGTCGCCACATCGCTGCGCTCGGAACTGCCGTCGTGCAAGGTGCTGATCGTCACCAGTCACGGTCGGCCCGGGCATCTGAAGCGGGCTCTTGAGGCGGGTGTGCGCGGGTTCGTCCCGAAGACCGTGAGCGCGCAGCGGCTCGCGGAGATCATCCGCACGGTGCACGCCGGAAACCGTTACGTCGACCCCGAGTTGGCCGCCGACGCGATTTCCGCCGGGGACTCGCCGCTGACCGCGCGGGAGGCCGAGGTGCTGGAACTCGCCGCCGACGGGGCGCCCGTCGCGGAGATCGCCGAACGGGCCGCCCTGTCGCAGGGAACCGTACGGAACTATCTGTCCTCGGCCGTCTCCAAGCTCGGGGCGGAGAACCGTCATGCGGCCGTGCGGCTCGCACGCGAGCGAGGTTGGGTATAGTGGTTCCCGCGCCACGGCGCATGCGAACGTAGCTCAGTTGGTAGAGCGCAACCTTGCCAAGGTTGAGGTCGCGAGTTCGAACCTCGTCGTTCGCTCTGTATCGGCAAAGGCCCCCGGTTCTCACCGGGGGCCTTTCGCGTTACGACCAGCTCGTGCCCGTCAGTCGTTCGAACGCCTCGATGTACTTGGCGCGGGTGCGGTCCACGACCTCCTGCGGCAGCGCCGGCGGGGGCTGCTCGCTCTTCCTGTCCCAGCCGGACTCCGGCGAGGTCAGCCAGTCGCGCACGTACTGCTTGTCGTACGACGGCTGCGCGTGCCCCGGCTCCCACTGGTCGGCCGGCCAGAAGCGGGAGGAGTCCGGGGTGAGGACCTCGTCCGCGATGACGAGGGTGTCCCCGTCGAAGCCGAACTCGAACTTGGTGTCCGCGAGGATGATCCCCCGGTCCCGGGCGATGTCCCGGCCGCGGCTGTAGACGGCGAGGGTCGCCTGGCGCAGCTGGGCGGCGGTGTCCGCGCCGACCTGGCGGGCTACCTCCTCATAGGAGACGTTCTCGTCGTGCTCACCGACGGCGGCCTTGGTGGCCGGGGTGAAGATCGGGGCGGGGAGCTCGCTGCCGTCGACCAGGCCCTCGGGGAGGGCGAGGCCGCAGACCGTGCGGGAGTCGTTGTACTCCAGCAGTCCGGAGCCGGTGAGATAGCCGCGGGCGACGGCCTCCACGGGGACCATCTGAAGCGACTTGCAGACCAGGGTGCGGCCGGCCCACTCCGCGGGGGCGCCTTCGGGCAGGTCGGTGCTCAGCACGTGGTTCGGCATCAGATCGGCGATCTGGTCGAACCACCACAGCGACAGCTGGGTGAGGACGCGGCCCTTGTCGGGGATCTCCGTCGGCAGCACCCAGTCGAAGGCGGACAGGCGGTCACTGGCGACCATCACGAGGTCGCCCGCCTCGTTCTGGTACAGCTCGCGCACCTTGCCGGTGTGGAGGTGCACCAGGCCCGGAACCTGGAGCGGCTCGGGCTTTTCTACGAATCCGGACACGGTTCCTCCCCGTGGGTATGTCCAACGGGTCGATTGTCCCGTATGAGGCTCTGACCTTGGACCTGGGGTCAGGGCATGGGCTGGTACGCGAGCTCAGTCACGCTTGCAGATGCGGTCCAGGAGGTTGGCGGTGGCGCGCTGGACCCGGGGGTCGACATGGCCCGGGCGGTCCAGCGCCGGAGACCAGGCGAAGGTGCCGGCGGCGAAGACCAGGGCGCCGGAGGGGGCGCGGTACAGGGACGTCTCCTGGTGACGGAGGGCGCCCTCGCTGTCGGCGTACGGCGAGTGGGCGAGCAGGATGCGGTCGTCGTGCTCGGGGAGCGGGGTGCGTGGGAAGTAGCGGTCGGCCTCGCCCGCGACCAGGCCGGCGAGCTCGTCGCCCTCGTGGGCGCCGGTCGCGTCCCACAGCCAGTGGTCGGCGTTGCGGACGATCAGGGGGTGCGGCTCGGGCACCCGTCCCGCGTACTGGATGCCGACCAACTGCTGCTCGGGCCGGTCGATTTCGCGCCAGAGCACCGGCTTGCCCGGTCCCTTGCGCTTGCGGCAGGTGAGCAGGCGGTCGGGGACGCCCGAGGGCGAGGGGCCCAACTCGACCTGCCAGTACATGGTGTTGGCGGACAGGAAGACCAGCGAGGTGCCGCTGTCCCTCGCCCGCTCGACCGCGCGGCGCATGGCCGTCGACCAGTACTCGTCGTGGCCGGGGAAGACCAGGCCCCGGTAGCGGGTGAGGTCGAGGTGTCCTGCGTGCAGGTCGCGGGCGTCGGCGTAGGCGAGGTCGTAGCCGTAGCGCTCGGCGAAGCGGATGAAGTCGTAGGCGTGGCCGACGTGCATCGGCAGGCCCGCGCCCGCGTACGGCCGGTCGAAGGAGACCGTGGTCGCGGCGTCCTTCTCCCCCAGGAGCCGGCCCTGGTCGTCCCAGGCGTGGTAGAGGCTCGCGCCGGTGCGGCCGTCCTCCGGATAGAGGTTGTACGCCTGCCACGTCACGTCGGGCAGCAGGAGCAGCAGGTCAGCCGGGTGGTTGTCGCGGACGGTGAAGGGGATGTGGGAGCGGTAGCCGTCGGCGGTGGTGAGGACGGCCACATACGCCCCGATGCTCCAGTACGACGGGATCTGCAGGCGCCAGCTGAGCCACCAGTGGTGACAGGAGACCGTACGGTCCGCGGTCAGCGGCGGGGGCTGGACGATGCCGGAGAGACGGGGGCTGGTGGTGATCTTCGCCGCGCCGTCGCCGCCGTAGTGGCCGATGCGGTAGATGTCGACGCCGAACTCCTGCGGCGGGTCGACGGTGATGTGGAAGTCGACGGCCTCGCCGGGGGCGACCGCGCCGGTCGAGGTGAAGCCCTTGATCTGGCGGCGGACGTCGTCGGCGGAGCGGGGGCCGCCGCCGGTGGGGGCGGTGCGGGGGGCGGGGACGCGGGCGCCCTGCTTCGGGGTGTGGGCCGGGTCCGTCTCGACGTACCAGGGGACTACCTGGCCGGTGTCGTCGAAGTAGGTCTCGGTGCCGCGGAGCCAGGGGACGGGGCCCTGGCCGAACGGGTCCGTCACGGCATGCGCGAGTGCTCCCGACTCCCAACGGCGGATGTGCTCCGGTCCTGGGCCCATGGTGGCTCCCCCTCCCTCGTGCCCCCGTTGGTTCGTCGTGGCCGGTGCGGTGCGGTGCTGGTTGGTGCCGGTGCTGGTTGGTGCTGGTGCTCGTGCTGTGCCGGTGCTTTGTGCGCAGGTTGTGCGTCTGTCCTATGGCGCGCGCCCATGCCATGTGCGCGATCGGTCCCAGCACATCACATTCCGCACCCAGGCTGTCACTATTCGTTGCGAATTGGCCGAAAGTGGAAGCGGGGCTTCCGGGTCGGTCAGACGAGGCGGACGGGCTTCTCGGGACGTATCCCCGACTTGACCAGCCAGGCGCGCAGGGGCGCGGGGTCACCGTCCTCGACGAGGCTGAGGACCCGGGGTGTGAGATCGGCCGCGCGTTCGCCGTTGATGAGGAGGGACGGGCCGTCGAGCCAGTCCAGGCCGGGGGTGGCGCCCGCGGTGTCGATCGCGGCGCAGCAGACCATCGCGGTGACGTGGTCAGTGAGCAGTTCCCGGGCGCTGCGGGGTGGCTGGAGGGGGAAGAGGGGGAGAGCGGTGTCGTCCCAGGGGGTGGTGTCGAGGGCGGTGCTGCCGGAGTGGGGGGTGGCGGCTTCCTCCCGGGCGAGCTCAGCGGTGAGAGCGGCGGCGAGCGTCTCGGCTTCACCTACGACCAGTGAGGAGCGGCCGCTTGCGCTGTCCGCCGGGGCGTGTTCGGGGGTGGGGGCGGTGGGCGCTTGGGGGGTGGCCTGGGCGGGGGTGGTCGGGCCGGTCGGCTGTGGTGTGGTGAGGTCACCGGAGTCCGGGCCGGTCGACTGTGGGGCCGTCAGGTCACCGGCGTCCGAGCCGGTCGACTGCGGGGCCGTGGGGTCGGGCTCCGAGGTGGTCGCGGATGGAGCCGTGAAGCCGGTGTCCGGTTCGGTCGGGGATGGGGCCGTGAGGTCGGTGGCCGGTTCGGTCGGGGATGGGGACGTGAGGTCGGTGGCCGGTTCGGTTGGTGGAGGGGTTGGACGGTCGGTGACTGGGGCCGTCGGCGAGGGGGGTGTGGGGTGGGGGGTCGACAGGTGGGTCAGGACTCGGGCGAGGGTGGGGGCGTCGGAGTCCGGTGGGGTGGTGCCCGGGGTGTGGGTCACGCCCTGGGCGTCGAGGACCCGGTGGAGGCGGGCCGCGTCCAGGCGCCACTTCCGGTCCACGACCTCTTCCGGGTACTCCTGCCAGTCCACCGGGGCCCAGTCCGGACCGTTCTCCGCGGGACCGCCGTGGAAGAGGCGGGCGGCGAGAAGGGAGGCCGCCTCGTCGATCGCGCCGGGCTCCTCCAGCAGGTCGCACGCGGGACGCTCGCCCAGGCGGGAGGCGAAACCCTCGGCCAGGCGGTCACGGCGGGACAGCTCGGTGAGGGCGGCCACCACTCCCGCGTCCAGACGGGACGGCCAGCGGCCCATCCGCCAGGCGGGCAGCGCGACCCGGGTGAGGAGGCGGTCCCAGCCGGCGTACGCCAGGCCCACCTGTTCCTGCGCGACGATCCGCAGGCCGTAATCCACAGCCTGTGCACGCTCGGCGGCCGCCGCGGCCACCCCGCGCTCCATCAGGGCCGCGTGCTCCCGGCAGCTGCGCAGAAGAACGCGGGCCACCCAGGCGACGCTCGCGCAGAGCACGCGGGTGAGCGGGCAGCGGCCGGGGGTGGAGCCGACGGCCACCGCCGCGTCCAGACCCCGTACGAAACGGCGGGCCGCGGCTATGTCCGGGTGCGCCGAGGGCCCCGTACCGGCGACGACCGGAGCCAGCACCGCGCGCAGCTCCCCGACACGCATCCACCACAGGAACGGGGACCCGATGACCAGCACCGGCGCCGCCGGGACCCGGCGGTGGGAGCCGCGGACGCCCGCGATCTCGTCGTCCCGGCCCTCCTGCGGAGGCGGGCCGTGGGCGGGGTGGGTCCGGTCCTCCAGCCAGCTGTCGCAGTCCGGGGTGAGCGCTATCGCGGAGGGCGCGGGCACGTCCAGCCGGTCGGCGAGGTCACGCACCATCCGGTACAGGTCGGGCGCGGACTCCTCGGCGATGGCGACGGTCGGACTGACGGCCGGCCGGGCCCGGGCGACCACCAGGGCCACGGCCCCGGCAGCGAGCAGCACGAGCACGCCGAGCACGCTCATGGCCAGCCGGGCCGCGTCCCAGCCCCCGCCCACGAGATGCCCGGTGGAACCTCCGGCGAGCAGCACCACGGCGACCGCCGCGGGCAGCAGCGCCACGGCCAGCGCACGGCTGCGGATGCGCAGCACGGCGAGGGCCCGGGAGCGCGCGGCCTGCGCGCCTGCCTCCACACCGATTCCGGTCACGACCGGACCTCACCCCCTCCCTGCCGTCCTGAATGCCCAGCTGTCCTGGCGTTGCTCACTCCCCCACTGTGGCAGTCGCCACTGACATCGCAATGCCGGTGGGCCAAGTGCCGGACCGCTTCCGCCGCACCATAGTTGGGCCCTGGGCCCCCGTCAGCCGTATGGCGCCCCGGTCACTCGATGGAATGGCTTTGGGGAAAGGTGAATGACGTACGGCAAAGATCGGGCCCCGAATCCTTAGACGGATCCGGGGCCGATCGGGTTGTTCGGGCCGGGGTTTTCGCCCCGGTTTCGGGCCTTTCGGGCCGCTACGGCGCCTCAGGCCCCGGACGCCGCCTTCGCCGCGATGTCCGTGCGGTGCTGGGAGCCGTCGAGGCGGATACGGGCCACCGCCCGGTACGCGCGCTCACGGGCCTCCGTGAGGTCCTTGCCCGACGCCGTGACCGACAGGACGCGGCCCCCGGCGCTGACGACGGCGTCCCCGTCCCGCTTGGTGCCCGCGTGCAGGACGTAGGCGTGCGGGGCGTCCTGGGCGGCCACCTCGTCGAGGCCGGTGATCGGGTCGCCGGTGCGCGGGGTGCCGGGGTAGTTGTGCGAGGCGACGACCACCGTGACCGCGGCGTCCTCGCTCCAGCGCAGGGGCGGCAGGTCCTCGAGGTTGCCGCTCGCGGCGGCGAGCAGGACACCGGCCAGCGGCGTCTTGAGACGGGCCAGCACGACCTGGGTCTCGGGGTCGCCGAAGCGGGCGTTGAACTCGATCACCCTGACGCCCCGGGAGGTGATCGCGAGACCGGCGTAGAGGAGACCCGAGAAGGGGGTGCCGCGGCGGCGCATCTCGTCGACGGTCGGCTGGAGGACGGTCTGGAGGACCTCGTCGACCAGTTTGGGGTCGGCCCAGGGCAGCGGGGAGTACGCGCCCATGCCGCCGGTGTTCGGGCCCTCGTCGCCGTCGAGCGCGCGCTTGAAGTCCTGGGCGGGCTGGAGCGGCAGGACTGTGTCACCGTCGGTGATGGCGAACAGGGAGACCTCGGGGCCGTCGAGGAACTCCTCGATGACGACCCGCTCGCAGCCGGCCGCGTGCGCCTTGGCCTCGTCGAGGTCGCCGGTCACGACCACGCCCTTGCCGGCGGCGAGACCGTCGTCCTTGACGACGTACGGGGCGCCGAAGGCGTCCAGGGCCTCGGCGACCTCCTCGGCGGTCGTGCAGACGTAGGAGCGGGCGGTCGGGACCCCGGCCGCGGCCATGACGTCCTTGGCGAAGGCCTTCGAGCCCTCGAGCTGCGCGGCCTCCCCGGACGGGCCGAAGACCGGGATGCCCGCGGCGCGTACGGCGTCGGCGACTCCCGCGACGAGCGGGGCCTCCGGGCCTACGACGACGAGGTCGACCTCGAGTCGCTGCGCGAGCGCGGTCACGGCGTCGCCGTCGAGGGCGTCGACCGGGTGCAGCTCGGCGACCTCGGCGATGCCGGCGTTGCCGGGGGCGCAGTGCAGGGCGCTGACGTCGGGGTCGAGGGACAGGGAGCGGCACAGGGCGTGTTCGCGGGCGCCGGTACCGATGACGAGGACCTTCACGGGGGTCAGCCTAACGGGGTTTTTGTGGGGGGTTCCTAAGGGGTGGGGGGAGCGGAGTTGTGGGTTCCTCCAAGGGGAGGGGTTTGAAGAGGGGCGTGAGACCAGTCTCCGGTGGCCGCTCGCTCTACTCGTTCGTGAACTCCTCGACGACCGTCGCGCCCAGTTCCCGCACGATCAGTTCGTGGCCCGAGAGGGCGGACTCGTTGAGGTCGGGGTCGTCGTCCTCCGGGATGTCGTCCTCGATGGAGACCGGTGGGGGCTTCGGGGCGGAGGGGCGGGGAGCGGGCGCCGGCGTGGAGGTCGGGGGCGGGGTGGGCTGGGACGTGGAGGTGGGTGACGGCTGGGCGGACGGCGAGGGCTGGGGGGTGGGGGCGCCGTAGCCTCCGCCCGGGGTGCCTGTGCCGGTGCCGGTACCTGGGCCTGCGGTGTAGCCGCCGCTGCCGTAGCCACCAGGGGTGCCGGGGGCGCCGGGGTTTCCGCCTCCGCCGTAGCCACCGCCGCCGCTGTTGAAGCCGCCGGATGCGGGGGCCGACGCGCCGCCGCCCGACGGGTCGACCAGCGCCTCGACCTTCCACTGGACGCCGAACTGCTCGGTGAGGGCCTGGCGCAGCACCTCCTCGCTGCCGCTGCTCGCGAAGTTGTCACGGGCGCCGGCGTTGACGAAGCCGAGCTGGAGGGTGGTGCCGTCGAAGCCGGTCACCTGGGCGTTCTGGCTGAGCAGGATCCAGGTGAAGCGGCGGCGGTTCTTGACCGCTTCGAGGATGTTGGGCCAGAGCTGGCGGGGGTCGAGGCCACCGGCCGGGGGGGCGTAGGCGGCCGGGCCGGGGGCGGGGGCCGCGGGGGTGGGCTGGGCCGGTGCGTGCGCCTGTGCCGCTGGGGTGGCCGCGGGGCGATGAGCCGCGGGGGCCTGGGACTGACCGCCACTTCCGGCCGTGGCCGCGGTGGGCCAGCCACCGGGACGCCGTCCACCACCGGCGGGGGCGGCGGTGGGCCAGGCGCCGGGGGCGGGAGCGGAGGCCGAGGGTGCGGGGGTCGGGGGTGCGGGGGTCGGGGTCGGGGTGGGCTGGTTGGGCTGGTTGGGCTGGTGAGTCTGGGGGTGTGCGGCGGGGCCCTGGTCCGCGGGAGAGCCGTGCGCGGGTGCGGCGGAGGGGCCCGAGGGTGAGCCGGTGGTCGGGGACGGGCCGGCGGGCGGCGCCGAGTCGGCCGTAGCACCGGGGTGTCCACCCGTGACTCCTGCTCCGGTGGGGAGGCCGCCGGGCGGGGTGGCATCGCCTGGGCCACCCACGGGAGTGCCGGAGGCGGCGTTGGGGCCCGCACCCGAAGCCCGTACCGCCGCGCGGGCCGCGGCCGGGCCGCCTCCGGGCGGGACCGGAGCCATCGGGGCACCGGGGCTACCAGGCGCGCCGAGGGCCGCTCCCCCGTGCGCCTCGGGCCCCGGCACGTACCCCATGGCCATGCCCATGCCCCCGCCCGTCGCGGGCGTGCCGGCGCCGGCCGAGAAGTTCACGCCGCGCTCGATGCGGTCGAGGCGGGCCATCACGGAGCGCTCGTCGCCGTAGGCGGCGGGGAGCAGCACGCGCGCGCAGATGAGTTCCAGCTGGAGGCGGGGCGAGGTGGCGCCGCGCATCTCGGTCAGGCCTTCGTTGACGAGGTCGGCGGCGCGGCTGAGCTCGGCGGCGCCGAAGATGCCGGCCTGGGCCTGCATCCGCTCGATGACGTCGGCGGGGGCGTCGATGAGCCCCTTCTCGGCGGCGTCGGGCACGGCGGCGAGGATGACCAGATCGCGCAGCCGCTCCAGCAGGTCGGCGACGAAGCGGCGGGGGTCGTTGCCCCCCTCGATGACACGGTCGACGACCTCGAAGGCGGCAGCGCCGTCACCGGTGGCGAAGGCTTCGACGACCGAGTCGAGGAGGGAGCCGTCGGTGTAGCCGAGGAGGGAGGTGGCCATGGCATACGTCACACCCTCCTCGCGCGCTCCGGCGAGGAGCTGGTCCATGACGGACATGGAGTCACGCACGGAGCCCTGACCGGCCCGGACGACGAGCGGCAGCACCCCGTCCTCGACGGGGATGTTCTC
This sequence comes from Streptomyces sp. LS-MS-L19, assembly GCF_058382285.1. Lineage (NCBI taxonomy): Bacteria > Bacillati > Actinomycetota > Actinomycetes > Kitasatosporales > Streptomycetaceae > Streptomyces > Streptomyces sp. LS-MS-L19. The sequence goes on from NZ_JBYCLL010000001.1 coordinate 4,868,837, forward strand.
CTTGCCGCACACCTCTCCGAGGTAGTCGCGCAGGGTGCCGGGCGGTACGAGCCGGAAGGGGTAGTGATGGGTCCGGGAGCGGATCGTCCCGATGACCTTCTCGGGCTCGGTGGTGGCGAAGATGAACTTGAGATGCTCCGGCGGCTCCTCGACGACCTTGAGCAGCGCGTTGAAGCCGGCCGACGTGACCATGTGGGCCTCGTCGATGATGTAGATCTTGTAGCGGCTGCCGGCAGGCCCGAAGAAGGCCTTCTCGCGCAGCTCACGGGCGTCGTCCACGCCACCGTGGGAAGCGGCGTCGATCTCGATGACGTCGATGGAACCCGGGCCGTTGCGAGCGAGGTCCTGGCAGGACTGGCACTGGCCGCAGGGGGTCGGCGTGGGCCCCTGCTCGCAGTTCAGACACCGGGCGAGGATGCGTGCGCTGGTGGTCTTCCCGCACCCACGCGGACCGCTGAACAGGTACGCGTGATTGACCCGGTTGTTCCGCAGCGCCTGCTGCAGCGGGTCGGTGACATGCTCCTGCCCGATGACCTCGGCGAACGACTCCGGGCGATAGCGGCGGTACAGCGCGAGAGACGACACGCATACGAGGTTATAGGCGCCCACTGACAACGAGGCCCCCGCGAGCCCTCCGCCCAGCCTCTGGGCGGCAACGCAGACGCCCCCCACGCACCCGCCAGAGCCAACCTACCCTTGCTGCCTTCCGGCCCTGGGGGAGTTCAGTCAGATAGCGCCGCGTGAGGGGCTGCCCAAACAGTACCCGATGGCGAGGGGTGGGAACGAGTTCGCGAGCACTCCTCAACGTCTTGTATTGTTTGCGGCGGAGGATTCGCCTAGAGGCCTAGGGCGCACGCTTGGAAAGCGTGTTGGGGGCAACCCCTCACGAGTTCGAATCTCGTATCCTCCGCCAGTGCCTCACCGGGCACGATGTCGAAGGGCCCCACCGTTCGCGGTGGGGCCCTTCGACGTTGTCCGTCTCAGTTTCCGTCTCAGTTGGGCTTCAGCTCGTCTTTGGTGGCTCCCAGAGAGCGTCGCCGACTTGTTGGGCGACCTTCCGCAGGAGCGTTCCGGTGACGTGCATGTAGCGAGCGCGCATGCGTGCCGCTCCCCCGGGCTCCCAGCCCACGATCGCGTCGACCACGACGTCGGGGACGCCGAGGATCAGGAGGACGGTCGCGGCGGTGTGGCGAGCGTCATGGAGACGGCCGTCTCGTACGCCCGCGTCTCGCAGGAGCTTCTTCCAGGTGTGGAAGTCGGTGTTGGGGCTGAGCGGGCCGCCGGTCGGGGAGGCGAAGACGTATCCCTTGTCCTCCCAGTCGGCTCCGGCCTCGATTCGCTCCTTCTCTTGCTGCTCCTGGTGCTGGCGGAGGAGCTTGATCAGCGGGTCGGGGAGACCGATGGTGCGACGTCCGGCACGGGACTTGGTGGACTTGTGCTCGCGACGGGTTTGCTGTTTCTGGGGGCAGTAGCCAGCCTTGCGGCCGCATGGGGTGTCGCCGCAACCGTGGGCGTACTTGGGGCGGAGACGGTTCTTGCGGATGCGGACGTATCCCGTACCGAGGTCGACGTCTTCCCAGTGGAGGCCGAGCGCTTCTCCTTGGCGGAGGCCGAGCGCCAGGGCGACGACCCACCTCGTACTGTTGCGGAGCTTGGCGGCCTCGACGAGGAGGCTCTGAACCTCCTCGATTGTGAACGGCTCGATGTCCTCTTCTTCGAGACGCGGAGCCTTGGCGATCTCGGCCACGTTGGTGGCGACGTGTCCACGCCGCTTGGCCTCACCGAGGGCGACGCGGATCGTGCGGTGAGCGTGGTGGGCAGTGCCGGCGGAGCTCCCGGACTCCTGCATCTTCCGGTAGAAGCGCTCCAGGTGCTCGGGCTCCAGCTTGTCGAGCTTGTGGGCGCCCAGGCCAGGGACGAGGTGTACGCGTACGTCGACCTCGTAGCCGTCGTACGTGTTCTCGGAGACGTACGGCTTGGCGATGTTCTCGACCCAGTGCTCTAGCCAGGCTTGCAGCGTCCAGCTCTGACCGGGCTTCCTGAGCTTCTTGTCGTCTCTCGCCCGCTCCATTTCGCGGACAGCCTTGGTCACCTCCGCCTTGGTCTTGCGCTCGATGTGGCGGCGGTCCGGCTTGCCGTCGTCGCGGACGCCGACTGTCACTCGGCCGTGCCACTTGCCGTTCTTGCCGAGGTAGATGGAGGAGGCGCCGTTGGGCTGTCGGGTGCGTGTCTTCTTCTCTGCCATGTCGCGCCCCCTCAGGCCGCTTGGGCGGGTCGGTGGCGGAGCTTGGTGACGTAGGCGGGCACGGCGTCGGCGGGGACTCGGCGGAGTCTTCCGACCGTGACCGACTCGATCTCTCCGGCGAGGACGAGGCGGAAGCATGTCGTACGGCCGATGCGGAGGCGCCGGGCGGCTTCCTCGACGGTCAGGAGGACGAGGGCGGGGTCAGGCTGCTCGGGCCTGCTGGCGGGGACTTGGGGCTCAGCCACGAGTTGGTTCTCCTTCCGTTCCGGGGGCGGGTTCGAGGGATGCGGACAGCCAGGCTTCGGTGTCGGAGAGGCCGGTTCGGCGAAGACCCAGTGGGCGACGACCAAGGTCGTGGTCACCTCCGGATTTCCGTAGGTGGTTGGGTCATCAGTAGCTGTTGTCGCCTGCGCGCGTCGCCATTCGGCGCGGGCGTCTCGGAGGGCGCCGAGGGTGGTGGAGTAGCGGCGGGACTTGGTGGAGAAGTGGCCGCGGAAGCCGAGCATGTGGGCCCAGGCGCGCAGGCGGAGGTGTTCGAGGCTCTTACGGGCGCCGAGGGTCCAGGCGGTTCGGATGAGCTGGCGGGCGTGGTCGCTGAGGTCGAGCTGGGCGAGTTCGGCGACGAACTTCAGCGGCCGGTCGAGGGCGCCGGTCGCTGTTTCGGCGCCCTTGGTGGCGTACTTGGCGATGTAGGCGGCGACGGCTCGTTCTGTCAGCTCCTGGCCGTCGTTGAAGTCGGCGGATCGGATGGTGCGGACGTCGAGTTGGCGGCCGAAGGTGAAGGTGTGGGGGCGGCCGTCGATGACCGGACCGTCGACACGGACCTTGGTCGTGGCGGTTTCGATGGCGTCGGTGAGGAGTTCGGCTGTGGCCCATGCGGGCGGCAGGGTGTTGCCACCTTCCGGACCGTCGATGCGGATGACCGCGTGAAAGTGGACGGCTCCGCGCTTTTGGTATTCGGCGACCTTGGCGAAGGACACGCGCGCGTAGTCGCGGAGACGCCGTTGTGAGAGGCCTGCGCGCTTGGCGACTTCCCGGCGGAGGTAGATCGAGAAGCGCCGCCAGAGGGCGCCCGCGTGGGCGTTCCAGAGGACTGCGGCTTCGTAGTCGTAGGTGTCGGGGTTGAGTGGGGTGCCGAGGGTGTCGTCGTCCTGGTCGTGGTGGGTTCCGCAGCGGCAGGGGCGGCCGTCGGTGCGGCGGTTGTGGACCGGGCCGAAGCCGGGGGCGGTGAAGGTGGCGAACACGCGGGGGTGGGTGCCGACCTGTTCGGGGGTGCCTTTGCCGCCGCGTAGTCCGGCGGTGATCAGGTGGAAGGTGTCGCGGCGGTAGACCTCGGCGCAGGCCGGGCAGCGGGTGGTGCGGCGGTTGTTGCAGCGGACGAGGAGTTGGCCGGCGGGGAGGCTGGTCGAGTCGAGGTGCTGGAGGATGCGGCGGATCTCGCCGGTGGTGGTGTCGAGGTCGTATTCGGTGCGGTGGCCGTCGAGGCGGATGGGGTGGGTGCAGCCGCCGAGGCCGGAGAGCTGGCGGAGGATACCGGGGAGGGTGCCCTGGGCGGCCAGGTTCGCGAGTTCCGGCATGGGGGCCGGGGTGGTGCGGGTGAAGATGGCGTTTCCCTTCTGACTGGCTCGGTCGGGAGGAAGGCCCCGGGGCGGCGTAATGCTTGGTCGTGTGCCGTCGCCCCGGAGGCCGGGCGGATTTAGCGGCGGTGCTGGTCGCGCAGCAGGGAGCGCAGGACCACGGCGGCCACGGCGACGGATATGGCCGTGACGGCGACGGCGGCCAGGAGCGCGGTGAGGACGACTCCGCCGACGACCAGGGCGAGGACCGTCTTCTGATCGATGGACACCGAGGGCAGCGAGCGGCGGGCGGGTGCCGGGGCGGTGGCTGCGGTGTGGGTGTGTGCGGGCGGCGGGGTCGGGTTGTCGGGGTACTTCGGCAGGAACACGACGGAGACTCCTTATCTACTCGTCTAGATGTGTCAGCCGTTTATGACGGTGACGCCGGAGCGTGTGCCGGATTCGATGGCGGGGGCGAGGAAGGTGTGGGAGAGCCAGAAGCCGAAGAGGGCGATCAGGACGACGATCCAGGTGCGGACGCCGAGGAACTTGATCGCTCCCCAGGCGAAGAAGCCGAGGACGACGACGAGGGGGAGGCTGACGGTCACGGGGTGGTGGGTCCTTTCATCGGACGGGGCAGCGGTGGGTGCGGGCGGCCAGTTCGGCGGCGGCTCGGCTGTCGTAGTCGGCGGAGAAGTTGCAGCGCGGGGCGGTGCAGGCGGCGGTGTGCTTCTCTCGGCCCCGGCCGTCGTACGAGGTGGCGACCTGGACAGGGCCGATGCGGGTGACGTTGCGGAAGCGGCGGTTGGCGGTCACGTGGGCTTCTCCCTTCAGAGTTGGGCGGCGATGGCTTCGGCGAGTGGCGCCGGGACACCGAGGCGGGCGCGAAGAGTTGGGGTGTCGATTGGTGTTCCGTTGCGGGTGCGGTGTTCGGCGGCGACCTTGCGGGCGTGGTTGACCAGGGCGGCCGGGACGTGGACGGGCGGGGTTGCTGGGGTCGACTCGATGGTGGGTTGGGCAGGCAGGTCGGGTGTGGCTTCGGGCTCGTCCTCCTGGTCCTCGATGAGTTCCGCGCCGTTCTCGTCGGTGGCTGCTTGGGGTGCCGAGTGCGCGAGGAGGGTTCCGCCGAGGAAGGCGACCGCGGGCCAGCCCGCGACGAGGATGCGCAGCCAGGCCGGGACGTCGGTCATGTCGAGGAGTCCGGCGGTGGCGACGTTGGCGCCGAGGGAGGCGGTGAGTGCGATGACGAACCAGCACCAGGCAGCCGTTTTGGCCGTACCGGAGCGGAGTCGACGCCATGCGGCGACGAGCAGCAGGTCAACGCTGATCGGGTAGGCCCACGCTTTCCATCCGTCCTGTCCGGCCGCCATGGCGATGTCGTGGATGTGGGCGAAGGACAGTGCGGCGGCGATGAGCGCCTGGACCAACACCGCGTCGACACGGGCCAGATGGGCGCGCACGGTCCGGCTCCTTTCGGTTTTGGGCATGGCAGGGGTAGGGACGTGGCGCGAGGCGGTCACGCGACCGGGTGAAGAGGGGGTGCGTCAGTCGATCACCGGGTGCGGCAGGACTGCCGGGACCGGGGTCTCGACGGGGCGTACGGGGACGTCGGGCCGGAAGGGCTTGAGTGCGGCCAGGTCGGGCACCAGGTGCGCCGATTCCCGGCAGATCTCGGCGGCGTCGCCGAGGGAGAGATACGGCGTGCGGATGCGGGACCAGCCGCCTGAGGTGTCGCCCGCGACGGCGAGGCCGGGCAGTTCGGGGGGGGATGGCGCAGGCGGCGGAGACCGCTTCCGGGGCGATGTCGCCGAGGGCCATCTTGGCGGAGGCTTCGTCGTTGACGCGGTGACAGACACGGCCGGTGAGCTGGGAGCGGAGCATTGTGGCGCCCTTGCCGAGTTCGGCGCCGAAGCGCTGGCCGCACACCTCCAGGTAGATGCCGGCCGCGCGGCCGAGCTGGGCCAGGCGGATGAGCTGGGTGACCATCTCGTCCCGGCGTTCCTCGTCCTTGCGGGTGGCGGTGAGGAAGAGTTCGGCCACCTCGTCGACGAACAGGACAACAGGGGTGGGCCGTTCACTCTCGGGCAGGCCCCAGATGTCGGAGGTGATCTCCTCGTCGGGGGTGTCTGGCGCGATGCCCTGCCTGGCCTTGATCAGGTCGTATCGATCCTCCATTTCCTTGACCAGCGCGGGCAGCAGTTCTGCGGCTTCGTCCGGGTCGGTGGCGAGGGCGGAGAGACGAGCGGCGAAGGGCGCCAGTTCGACGCCGCGCTTGCAGTCGATTCCCACGAGGGCGACGGGCTGACGGGCGAGTCCGGTGATGAGGTGGCGCAGGTACATGGACTTGCCGGACAGGGTGGCGCCGAGGGTGAGTTGGTGGGGAACGGTCCGGTAGTCCCGCACGAAGGGCATGGCGTCCTCCCGCAGGGCGACCGGCACCTTGAGGAACCCGGAGCCGGTCTTGCGGGGCATGCGCACCCGCCGCAGCACGTCGTAGCCGACGAGTCGCAGTTCGACGACACCGGGCTTGACGGTGGTGACGTAGACGGCGTGAACTCCCCAGGCGTGCCGCAGCCGTTCGGCCGAGGCAGCGACGTCGGCGGGTTCCTGGCCAGGGGCGAGCCGCAGCCGGATGCGCAGCCCGGTGGAGGTGGGCCGAATGAGTCCCCGGCGGGGCGGGACCGGCCGCACCTCCCTGCGAGTGGTGGCCTTCACGGCCAGGACTCTCAGCCGGGAAGGGGCGACGGTCAGGCCGCACGCTTCCATGACGGAGGTGTACGAGCTGAGCAGGCGGGCGGTGGATATCGGGCCGCCGACGGCGGACCAGTAGACGGCCGGGCACTTGGCCCGGGTGTAGGCAGTCCCGCCACCGAGCGCAGCGAGGGGACCACCCACCTCCAGGAGTGTCGTCAGGTCGGTCATCAGGCAGTGGCCCCCATGGAGGCCGGGAACGCGGCCGGGGTGACGGCCGCAGCGCGGAAGGCGATGCCGTGGCGCTGCTGGCCGTTGAACACGGACTCCCACGGCCGGGCGACGAGCCCCGGCAGCGAGACCGGAGCGCCCAGGTTCAGGCCCTCGGAGACACCGCCCTCGGGCACGGTGACCTTGATCAGGGACGACTCTCCGTCCTCGATGTAGACGACACCGATGGTCATCAGCGCCTCACCGCTGACGGCGTCCTTGGCGATCTCGCCGGTCTGGCGGTCGCGGACCTTGGGCTCAGGAGCCTCGGTGAGGAGGATCGTGGCGGCGGAGGTCTCAACACGGATGGTGCGCAAGACAGTTTCCCTATCTACTCGTCTATACATGTAGCGATCTGCGAACCCGATCTCCCGGGCTCGCGACGATCACCTTGCCACACAACTTGCCCACTCGTCTATACGAGTATGCATGATGAGGTGTACGAGTTCGGGAAAGTGTCCCCGCGCACCACCGCAAACCATGACGATCAGGTCGCCGGAAGCTGATACGACAGCACGTACGCGTCCGCCGCCATGACCGTGTCACAGACCTCGACCGCTCGCCCCTCGGTGTCGAATGCGGTGCGGATCAGGTGGATGACGGGCACGCCGGAGGCCAGCCGGAGCGTCTTGACCTCGTCCGGCGAGGGCATCCGGGCTCGGATCTCCTCCTCGAAGTGGTCGAGGCGGTGGCCGAGTTCTTCGAGTCGGGCGTAGATGCCGCCGGGGCCGGGGTTGGGTTCGGCGATCTGCGTACCGCGGGCGATGTCGAGGGGGAGGAAGGAGGTGGCGAACTCGACCGGCCGCCCGTCGAGGAGGTACCGCCGACGCCGGGCGAGCACCCGCCGCACCGAGCCGAGCCGGGTGGAGATGTCCTGACTGGCCTTCTCTTCCTTGACCTCAAGGCTGTCGACCTGGGGATGACTGCCGACCGTGTCGGCCTCGACGATGAACGCGGACTTGCCCTGCTCCCGGTGCCGGCGGGCGAACCGGTCCGAGGCGAGCCGCCGCACGGGCGGGCGGGGCCGGACGAAGACGCCCTTGCCGTGCTCGGCGTGGACGAGTCCTTCCCCCTGGAGGATGGAGAAGGAGTTGCGGACGGTCATCCGGGATACCCCGTAGTGGTCCACTAGCTCAGCCTCGGAGGGCAGTTTCTCGCCCTCTCGGAATCGCCCACGGTCGATGGCCTCGCGCAGTTGGTCGGCGATCTGCCGGAAGACCGCACGATCGCTCGTGGGGTCGAGATCACCGAGTTGGCCGGAGGGAAGGGCAGGGGTCACGAGAGCACTCCTTTAGGTATCTAGACGTGTGGGCGAGTGTTGTTGCTACGGTGGAGAGCCTAGCCATCCGAGAGGGCCGAGGAACGTGAGCATGGACCGCCCGCACTCCGTGAGCGTGGCCGGAGTCGTCGTCGACGACCACGGCCGAGCCCTCCTGATCCAGCGCCGGGACAACGGCAAGTGGGAGCCGCCGGGCGGTGTCCTCGAACGCGAGGAGATCATCCCCGAGGCCCTGCAACGCGAAGTCCTCGAAGAGACCGGCATCAAGATCGCGCTTCCGGCGACCCTGACCGGCGTCTACAAGAACATGACGGGCTTGATCGTCTCCCTGGTCTTCCGCTGCCAGGCCGCCGACGGCACTCCCACCACCGGTGACGAGACCCGCGCCCTGCGCTGGGCCACCCGCGAAGAAGTCTCCGAGCTTGCCGACGAGGCGTACGCCATCCGCGTCCTGGACGCGATGGACGCGGCGTCTCCACCTGCCATCCGCGCCCATGACGGCGTGAAACTCGTCTAGCCCGAACCCGCTGCACATGGCGGCCTACCAGCACGAAGGAACTTGTATGCACGAGTATACGAGTAGGGCCCGGGTCTGGGGGCTCACTTGCCCAGGTTTCCCGGAAGAGGTCAGCAGGGCGCGGCGCTGGACCCGCGACATCCTGAGCGGATCGCCGTGGGCGGAGGACGCCGAACTGATCGTGAGCGAGCTGAGCGCGAACGCGATCCTGCACACGGCCAGCGGCCAGGACTCGGGCAGCTTCCATCTGGCCCTGGCGGTATCAGCGCAGACCATCGCTTTGTCAGTCACGGACGACGGAGGCGCCGGCACCGCACCGAAGGTCGAGCGCCGGGACCAGGACGCCGAGCACGGCCGGGGCCTGGGCATGGTCAGCGTGATCGCTCACCGGGTCGTCGTCCATGAGAGCGACGGAGGCCACACGGTCACCGCGGAACTGTTCACGGCTCCGCCCGCGGGAGGCCACCCATGCTGATGGACAAGCCGCAGCGGGGCTACTGGTGCGAGTGCTGGACCCAAGACCTTGCCGCGGAGAGGCGGCCGGTCTTGCGAGCTTCCTTCGACGCATACTCGGCACCGCAAGCCGACAGATGGGTAGCGGTTGCACTGCGCACGATCTCACCGGCACTGGATCCCGACGCCTCCCAGGAAGCGTGGGAGTGGCTGTACGACGGCCGCGCCGAAACGAGACGAGCACTCCTACGGGCCGAGCCCTGCACGGTGAACCTCACCCAAGCCCACACTCGCATCACATGGACGATCCGACCCGTGATCTTCCTGCCCCTGGCAGACCGCCAAGCTGCCGAACCACCGTCCTGTACCGACCGCTTCCAACCGCACCGACACGACTGACGCTTGTGCCTGGTCCGGATACTCAAACCGGCGATCATCTGCCTGTCGGGCCAGGTCTCAGGCATTCTCGGCACTGTGAACACAGACAGCAGCGACCAGGCCGAAGCCAACAGAGGCTTGCTGGCACGCACCGACTGGGCCGCGCTGAGGCACGCTTACGGGTCTGCCGCTGAAGCGGCCAAAGAGCTGGCAGCGCTTCTCGACGCAGACCAGCGCGTCAGAACCAGGGCACTCAGCTACATACACAACACCTTGCACCACCAGAACACGCTCTACGAAGCGACAGTGCCCGCGGCGTTGTACGTCGCATCGATCCTTTCGGACCCGCGAACGACCTGCACCGTGGACAAGGAGCGTCACTCCTTCCCCGGCTGCATGCGCGCGGAGCTGCTCCGCTGGATCGCCTCAGTGGCGAACGAGGTCACCGACGAGGCCGCAGTCCGCAGCAAGCACCACGGATTCCCTCTCGACGACTACGCGCCAGCCGTCGGCATCCAGAAGATTCGACGGACCCTCTTCTCGGCGTCTCTCCCCTACACCGAGGAATTCGACCGCCACGTGCGCGAAGCAGCCCTGGCCGCCTGCATCCCACTCCTTGATGACCCCCGGTTGCTGCACCACCGGGGGCCTCTTGTGCCCTTGATCCGGGAGGCCTTGGGCACAAGCGAGCTGTGGCAGCACCGCGAACGGGCCATCGACACCCTCGAAGCGTGGGGCGAGGACTCCTCAGGCTTGGAAGGCCAGCGGAACCCGTTCCTCTTTTGCGATGCCGACCTGCCAGCCGATAGCTCATTGATCTGGCCGGCCGAGCGCAACTCCACCGAGGGACACAGCGAAGTGCCACCGTTCTGACCACCCTCGTCCAAGATCCACAAGGTCTTCGGCCAGTGAGTTACAACTTTCTCTACAGGTTCAAGGCGGCTCGCTCCGCTCCCCGCGCGCATGCAGCCGCCTGATGCCAGAGAAGGGGTACGTCGTGGCTGGGGCGGTCGGCTCCGCGGCTTTACGGAGCCACTTTGGCGCGAGCCTCGAAGATCATGGCCCCAACGTCGTGCTTTACCGGGCAGGTCCACAGACTGCCCGACGCGCCGGAAGCTTACAGGGCCATGATCACTCGCGCCAAAGCAGCGCCACCCCAAACCCGCTCCACCGACCTCCTGCATCCCCCGAGAGAGGGTATTTCACATGACAGGAGGTGGATATTTCACGTTGAGCGCTCCTTCGAATCCCGGAGGAGACTCCATAAGCGGCGATTTTCCGGTTAGCGAGAGAACCCTATTCAAGATGGTTAGCACGTACACCCTGATAGCCGCATCAAGAGTCTCGATATAGTTGAGGCTGAGAAGGATTCGCTGGCCCGGAACGAGTCGCAGGTTAGGGCATGCTTCACAGAGCCTTCGGTCCGCAATCCCGCTCCGATGAGCAAGAGCATTCCGGATCTGCTGGGCCTCGTAAAGGAGGTCTCTGACTCGTCGATCAACTTCTCCAGCAAGGCGGCTCTGCGGCTCCCCGCTGATCTCAATCGAGTTAAGCAAATCCTCGAAAACTGCTATACCGGACCGCAGGCCGACCTTCTTTTCCCTCTGTATCTCAGTCACCAGGTATCTCAACCTGTCAGACTCCGAAAGCCCCATGAAGTCAGAAAGGGAAATTTTGATCTTCTTTAGGCTTGCACTTCGAAGCGATTCCGGAAAGTTCTCCATGCAAAATACACAAAAATCTTCAACGAATGCTTCAAGTACCCCCCACATTCCCATCAACACCTGCCCGTGCAGCAGTGGAAAGCCTCGCTCTTTCTCACGCTTAGCGAACTGTGCTCGCTTTACGGCCTCAGCTTTCTGCTCGACCGTAGGCTTACTCGCCGTTGGCGCGAAATCATCCTGCAGCACCAGCTCCATGAGTTCAACGTGCTCTATCGAAAAGTGCGCCCCCCAGTGGGCAAGCGATACCACGCTAAGGGAGTCGTTGAGGTGCTCTGTAAACCGATCAAGGAGTTGAAACAGCTTGGTGCCATCGATTTCCACAACAGTGAGCCTACGGCATCTACGGTCTGGGAGGTACTTAGAAGTCATCTCATTTGGTGAGTCTGCGGTAGCAGATGAGGGTGCAGGCGATGCTGGTGAAGGCCAGGAAGTGCTCGGCTTTGCGCTCGTAGCGTCGGTGCAGTCTGCGGCATCCGGCGAGCCAGGACATGGTGCGTTCTATGGTCCAGCGGTGGCGGCCCAGCCGGGTCGAGGACTCGATGCCTTTGCGGGCGATGCGGTGCTTGATGCCGCGTCCGCGTAACCATCGGCGCAGGTGACCGTAGTCGTATCCCTTGTCGGCGTGGAGTTTGGACGGCCTGCGCCGTCGGCGTCCGCGCCGTGAGCGGATCGGCGGTATCCCTTGCACCAACGGGATCAGCGCCTGACTGTCGTGCAGGTTGGCCCCAGAGATTCCGGCGGACAGGGGCAGACCGGTCCGCTCGGTGATCAGGTGGATCTTCGAGCCGTACTTGCCCCGATCGACAGGATTCGGGCCTGTCAGGTCCCCCTTTTCAGCGCCCGCATGTTCACCGAGTCGATCGCGCACCGGGACCAGTCCAACTCGCCACGGGAGCCCAGCTCGTCGAGGACCAGGCGGTGGAGCTTGGCCCATACGCGGGCCCTCGTCCACTCGGCAAAGCGCCGGTGAGCCGTCGCCCCTGACGGGCCGAACGAGGCGGAAGGCAACTGCTGCCACGTGCAGCCCGACGTGGCCACGAACACGATCGCGGCCAGCACTTCGCGGTCGCCGTGCCGACGCCGGCCACCTCCCTGAGGTCGCGACGGCGCCTCCGGCACCACCCGCTGAAACAGCTCCCACAACTCATCCGGCACCAGCCGCTCAACGATCCCCACCACGACCGGGAGCTTACTCAGCCAAATGAGATGACGCCTTATTTTCAACGATGCAAGTCAGCCTTCCCGCGCACGAGTGTCCGCCGAGGCCCTCCTCGGGTCATGGAAGGGTACTCAATCGTGACCAATGTCGACAGGTAGTGACAGTTCGACAGCAGGCCACGACATGGCTCGATAAGACTGCCGCAGGTCAGGACCCCCGAGATCGGTTGTGGATGTTGCGATGGCAAGCGACCAGACCGGGGCGACGTCGGCCACACCGCTAGGAGGTCTAATATCTCCGACATGACGACCCCTTCCGAGACTGTATCCGGGGCAGCGAATGCTGTTCTTCCGAGCCTAACGATGAGGTTTCGCGGTACTGCGCAAACTGTAGCGGATCAGTACTTCTCGGAACGGGAATTGAATGACCGCATCGGACTCCAGTCAGCCGACCAACTATGGGATTGGCTGAATAATGGAGCCGCAGGCACAATCAAAGGGTCTACCGCGCCATTGCCATCATATAAGGATCGCGAGAAACTAATTTTCTATAGAGGCCAGCCGAATGCCAGCTATGCGCTCTCGTCAAGTCTCTACCGACTCTGTTATCAGGCACAGGGTCAGCGTGTCACTGAAGGAATGATGCATGCTGCGGAGCAAGCCATTCTTGACGAGATGAAAAAGCAAGGTCTTGGTCGACTGATGAAAGATGGCGAGCTCCTGTCAGTTCTACAACATCACGGTATCCCGACTCGACTCATCGACGTTTCTGAACGTCCTCATGAAGCCTTGTTCTTCGCGGTAGACCGCGATGACGACACGGACGGGCGGCTATTCCTTATTCACCTAAAGAACGATCCGGCAGATCAATACGTTATCGATCTGTCAGAGAAGGATAAACTTGCATGGGAAGATGCGAGGCGCGGGGAAACGCGAGCAAAGGGAGACTGGACCACACGAGTAGCCGTGGACAAGGGGCACGTCTTGGACCCCCGAATGCGCGCCCAGCGCGGAAGATTTCTACTCGGCGGGCTTATTGCTAGTTACCCAAAGATGACAATGAATCGCCCAGATGGAAAGACGCTCCCCGCAAGTGAGCGCACCAATGTGACCACCCTCAGCATTGACTTCCCACTACGCGCTACTAAACTTAGCAAGAACTGGCCTGCCACCGGATGGACCATTCGGATTCCGGCCCAATGGAAACGCGACTTGAGGAGTCTTCTAGCTGAAACAACTCCTCCTATTACTACCGATTCCATGTACCCGCCAGTCAGCGAAGTCAGGCGGCTCGCAGTCAGAATGGCGGAACAGGCCCTCCAACCCTCCAAGTCGAAGTAGCTGCGCCTTGGTAAGGACGTGAGCTGCTTCGGAGCCCGGCTGTCAAGGGGTTCCCTGAGCCATGTGTCTGGAGTGTCGACCAGGGCTCTGCCAACGTAGAGGTCAGCCCTCTCATAGCTCGGGCCTACTGGCGCTCCTCGGTATCAAGGACCGCCACGCCGATCTTGGCGGCAATCTCCGCGACGGCGTCATTTTCCGTGCTAAAACCGGCGAGGTCCGAGAGCATGGCGCTGAAATTAGCGACTTCCTCGAACGAGACTTGGTGGAGCACCGGAATTACTGTGGGCTTGTGCAGCAACACTCCGAGTTCGCGCTCCGGCCAGAGACGACCAGTCAGATAGACAGGGGTGACCAGGACGACGCCAGCACGAGCCTTCCGCAAGCCCTCGTCCATCTGGCGGGCTAGGCTCTTACCCGGACGGATCGTGACGTCGTCGAACCAGACGTCTACGCCCTGGTCATCTAGCTCCTCGCACAGCTCTTTCGCTACTTCATAACCGTCACGACGGGCGTAGCTAAGGAACACGTCGTGGTCGCGCTCCCCTTGAGCGGGGACGGCCTCCTGCAGGCGTTCGGCGAGTTCCTGTTCGCTCGCGGTCAAGTGAACAGTGCGGCGAGCGCTGCCCTGCTGGGCAGCTCGGTTGTGGCGCTGTACCTCACGGTTGTGGGCATCAACCTGGTTGTTGTACGCCGCCACCGCTTGCGCTGTGCGGCGATTGTGCTGCTGAGCCTCCCGGTTGTATTGATCGACGTCGCGCTTCAGCTTGTCCGCCGCTCGCTGAACATCTCGGGCGGCAGCCTGTGCCTTACGCATCTGCTGACGGAAGGCTGCGGGGTTGAACTTCTGTGCCATCGTTCTTCTCCTGTAGCTGCCGCGCCTAGATGGTTCGACTGCCAACTCACGTTAGACCAGGGGACTGACAGTCGATGCGACCGCTCTCAGAAGGACGCACCACAAGCGCACCAGAAGAGGCGGGGAACAACGGGGGATCACGGTGAAGCGAGAGCCACCAGCGCCGTCGCAACCCGCCTGTTCGCGCAGGTCAGCGACCGAGCCGGCCATGAGCGATCGCAGCTTCCCAAGCTGATGCCCCATTAGGACCCGCCTTCTGCGGTGACGCCGACTGAGGTCATGGACGATGACCGCATGCGCTACTTCAACGGCACAGGATGGCTCGCCATATTCACCGGTGCGGAGACGATGATCGGCCGGACCGTGAACGTAGACGACTGGGACGAGACGACCGGTGTTGCCCTCGTAGTCGACCCCAAGCGCGGTACCCGCCGCCCGGTCACGGACTACCCGGACTTCTCCCACCTTGAGCAAGCCGACCAGGTGGCCGCCGCCATCCCCGGGGGAGGATGGCGCGCGTACTGGAAGAACGAAGGCCCCGACAACGGGCCACTGACCGAACAGGTACTGGCATGGCTCATCACAGCCAAGGGACGAGCCACCCCTATCACCGTCGACGCCCACGGACACGTGGACGACGCCGAGAGCGCGGATCGCCTCATCCCACCCGGGGAAGAGTGAAGCTGCCACCGATGCCTGACCGTCTCAGTTTCCGTCTCATTCAGCTCCGTTCACGGTCGTTCATCGAGGACCGTTCACCGAGTTCGCCTCATGGGTCAGCCGTCCATGAACGCAGGTGAACGTCCTTGTATGAGTGCCGCCGCCGCGCCACCACAGTTGGAAAGCGTGTTGGGGGCAACCCCTCACGAGTTCGAATCTCGTATCCTCCGCCAGTGCCTCACCGGGCACGATGTCGAAGGGCCCCACCGTTCGCGGTGGGGCCCTTCGACGTTTTTCTTCTCAGTTTCCGTCTCGGTCGGCTCCTGCGGAGGACGTCTCGTTTCTCCGTGCGTCCGTCGACGATGTCGTAGAGCGCCCGCTCGTGATCCGAGTAGGGCGTCCCGCCTGCCCGCCGGCGCGATGATCTCGACAGGGTCCGTGCCCCCGGTGTTCAGATGGGCAGGTCGTGGTTGATGAGTGAGTGTGGGCAGCCGGAGCGTTTGCAGTTGCCCAGGGTGCCGCCGGGTACGAAGTCGGGGCACGAGCAGGACAGGCAGGGCTGGGTGTCGTTGGAGTCGGGTTCCCAGCCGTTGGTCCTCAGGCGTGCTCGGGCGGTTTCCCGGAGGTCGCGTAGTTCGTCGTCGAGTCTGCGGAAGTCGGCCTCGTTGTCCTCGAAGGCCTTCCTCTGGGGCGCTGTCAGGTCGTGCTGCTGCATGGTGTCCTCCTTGGGGTCCGTTCCCACCAAGCCTCCGCTGCCCTCTTCCGCCCTACGCCCACGATGACTCCGCGGGCGCCTGCCTGCACCTTGAGCGACCTGGCTCCGGCGCACGGCCTCAGTGCACCGACAATCCCCCGTCGACGAAGAGCGACTGCCCCGTCACGTACCCCGCCGCCCCGCTCGCCAGGAACACCGCCGCGCCCGCGAAGTCCTCGGGGAGGCCGTTGCGGCCGGTCATCGTGCGGGCGGCCAGGGACGCGACCTTCTCCGGGTCGTCGGCGAGGCGGGCGTTGAGGGGGGTCAGGACGAAGCCCGGGACGAGGGTGTTGCAGGTGACCCCGTGCGGGGACCAGGCCTCGGCCTGGGAGCGGGCCAGGGATTCCAGGGCACCCTTGGAGACGCCGTAGGCGCCGCTCTGGACGAACGCGCGGTGGGCCTGCTGGGAGCTGACGTGGATGATGCGGCCGAAGCCGCGCTCCGCCATGCCGGGGCCGAAGCGCTGACCCAGGAGGTAGGGGGCCTCCAGGTTGACGGCCATCGTGGTGTCCCACACCTCGTCCGTGAGGTCGTTCATCGGTGGACGCAGGTTCACTCCCGCCGAGTTGACCAGGATGTCCGGCTCCCCGAACACGGCCGCGGCCGCCTCCGCCGCCGTACGGACCCCGTCCCTCGTGCTCAAGTCGCCGCTCACCCACGCCGCTCGGCAGCCGTCCGCTCGCAACTCGTCCACCACCGCGGCCAGTTCGGGTTCCCTGCGGGCCACCACCACCACGCTCGCCCCCGCCCGCGCCAACGCCCCCGCGATCGCCCTGCCGATGCCCGAGCTACCGCCCGTCACCAGGGCCACGCGGCCACTTAGCGAGAACAGTTGGGAGAGATACGCCTCAGAAGTCGCCCCGGAAGCCGCCGCGGAAGTGGCCTCAGAAGGCGCATGGGATGTCGCATGGGGAGTCATGCCCGCACCCTAAGTCGGTACCCGGGACCCATGACCAACATCCTTGTCGGCACGTGCTCCTGGACCGACCCCGCGCTCGTCCGCAGCGGCTGGTACCCGCCGGGGTGGCGGGACGCGGAGCGGCGGCTGCGGTTCTACGCCGGGCGGTTCCCCGTCGTCGAGGTGGACGGCAGCTTCTACGCCCTGCCCAGTGAGCGCAACAGCCGGCTCTGGGTGGAACGGACGCCGGCGGAGTTCGTGTTCGACGTGAAGGCGTACGCCCCGCTCACCGGGCATCCGGCGAAGCAGGCCGCGCTCGCGGACGTCCCGTTGGACGAGGTCTGGACGCGGTTCGCCGCCGGGATCGAGCCGTTGCGGGAGGCCGGGCGGCTCGGCGGGGTGCTGTTCCAGTTCCCGCCGTGGCTGCGACCGGGGGCGCGGGCCGAGCGGTTCCTGGAGGAGACCGCCGAACGGACCGCCGGGTGGCCCGTCCAGGTGGAGTTCCGGCATCCGTCCTGGTGGGAGGAGCGGCAGCAGGACCTCACCTGCGCGCTGCTGCGCAAGTACGGCTTCGCCGCCGTCGCCGTCGACATGCGCCAGGGCCTGCCCGCCTCCCTGCCACCGGTCACCCCCGTCACCGCGAACCGGCTGGCCGTCGTCCGCTTCCACGGGCGCAGCTCCTCCTGGGGCCGCGGCAGCAAGGAGGACCGTTTCCGGTACGACTACTCGCGCGCCGAACTCGCCGAGTGGGTACCGCGGTTGCGGGCACTGGCCGAACGGGTCGACCAGGTCCACGTCCTGTTCAACAACTGCTGCGCGGCGGCCGCCGTACACGCCGCCGAGACCATGGACGACCTGCTCAGCCCACGATCCGCACCGACTTCGTCACGCTGACCTGGTCGATGTCGGACACCCTGATCGTGGCCTTCATCTGCCAGTCGCCGGCCAGGGGCAGGGTGAGGTCGTTCGTGCCCCAGTAGCCGCCCTTGTCCTTCAGCTGGGCGTCGATCGGGCCGATCTGCTTGGCCGGGAGGGTGAAGGACAGCCGGAGTTCGGGGACCGTGGCGAGGCCGCCGTCGACCGCGTAGACGATGGCCTGCACGGAGTTGTCGCCGGTGCGGCCCGGGTCGAGGGTGATCTGCACCTTGCCCGAGGCGCCGGCCACGGCGAACGGGATGTTGGTCACGGACGCGGCGGGCAGTCCGCCCGAGGCCGGGCCCGCCTCGGCCGCCTCGGCCTGCGCCCGGCCGGGCAGCGTGCCGCTCAGCACGGTGCTCAGCACCAGCACCACGACACCTACGGCCACTTCGGCGAGGACGGAACGGCGCAGGCGGTGCCGGTAGGCCGCTCCGGCCGGGCCGGCCGGGCCGGGGGTGGCGGACGCCGGGGTCGGGCGCGCGGGCGCTCCGCCCGGACGCGCGGGGTCTGTAGGCGCTCCGTCCGGACGCGCGGGGTCTGGGGGAGTCCCGTCCGCGGGCTTCGAACCAGCGGAAGTCCCGCCCAAGGACTCCGAACCCGCGGAAGTCCCGCCCGAGGACTCCGAACCGGCCGAAGTCCCGCCCAAAGACTTCGAGGCCGCAGCCGGTTCACTCAAAGACCTCGCGCCCGCAGCCGGTTCGCCGACAGACTCCGAGGCCGCACTCGGCCCATCCCCGGACCCCGAGGCCGTCGCCGGTGCTCCCACCCGCTCTGCGACCACCGCCGAGGCCCGCACCCGTTCCGCGACCACCGCCGCTTCCACCGCCACTCCTACCCGCTCCGGCACCTTCTCCTCGACGGGCGGCTTCGCCTTGGTGCCGGCCGTGGCCAGTCGTCCCGTCCACCGTCGCGACATCCTCGCCGCCGTCAGCAGCAGGGTCACCGCGATCAGTTTGAAGACCAGGAGATGGCCGTACGTCGTCCCGGTGATCTCGCTCCAGGAGCCGAGACCGCGCCAGGACTGGTAGACGCCGGTGGCGACGAGGACGGTCACCGAGGCGAAGGCCAGCTGGGAGAAGCGGGTGACGACGGGGGCCGGGAGCTGGGACGGGGCCCGGTACAGGAGCGTGAGCAGTGCCGCGAGGCCGCCCAGCCAGACCGACATCGCCAGCACGTGCAGCACCGCGGACGTCATCGCCACCGGCACCTGGATCCCGGCGGACGCGTGCTCGGCGGCGGCCCAGGTCAGCGCCAGGCCCACGGCGAGCACGGCCCCGGCCGCCTGCCACGGGCGGGACAGCCTCGACTCACCGAGCCGCAGCAGTCGTACGACGAAGAAGTACGCGACCAGGAGCAGGGCCACGCGGACCAGGAGGGCCTCGCCGGGGCGGGTGCTCAGCGTGCGTTCGAAGGCCTTCAGGGAGAACGCGGAGGCCGGGCCCGTCCCCGCCTCGTAGGGCGCGCGCAGCACCAGCAGGAACAGGGTCGAGCCGAGCAGGGTGCCCCAGCCCGCCCACAGCAGCCTGCGCAGGTGGGCCGGGTCCGGGGGACGGCAGGCGGTGAGGAAGACGGCGGTGCCGATGAGCAGGGCCGCGGCGAGGTAGGCCAGGTAACGGCCCATGTTGAAGAGGCTCTCCGTGGCCGGGTCCTCGGTCGGGCCGGTGTCCACGACGACGGTGGCCGGGGAGGGTTTGCCGACCGAGAAGGTGAAGGCGCCGGATACCGGGTGGCTGTCGGCCGAGACGACTCGCCAGGCCACGGTGTAGGTGCCCTGGGCGAGCTTGGCCGGCAGGGAGACGCTGGCCGTGTCCGAACCGCCCGTGCCGTGGCCGGCCTCGCCGATCTCCAGGCGTTTGCCCTCGGGGGTCAGGACCCGGAAGGAGTCGTCGAGCAGGCCGACGGACTCGGTGAAGGTCAGGATGATGGAGCGGGGGGACGACTTGAGGACGGTTCCGTCTCCGGGGTCGGTGGAGCGGAGGGCCGCGTGGGCCGACGCCGTTCCACCGCCGAGGAGGAGCAGGACCAGCACGGTGCCGAGCAGCACCAGCCCTTGAAGTCCTCGCCTTCGCCGGCCTCCGCTGCTGCGCGCACGCTCACACCTCACGTCACTACTCCGTACCTGGACTCGCGGTCTTCCCGATAGGTACGGACGCGGAGGACGCAGCGCTCACCGGCACGGCGGGTCAACGCCGACTCCGCCTGCCCACCCACCCGGCCCGGCATCGGTGATTCCGTCCACCCGCCTCCCCGGCCACGACGCTCACCACGCCGACCCCGCCGACCCCGCGTCGGCCACGTCCTCCGGGCGCCCGAGGCGGCCCAGCGGTGCCCGCCGTGTCCACGCTCACCCCCGCTGCCGGGCAACGAGCACTCCGTCCGTCCACCGGCCCGGCCCCGCTCCAGTGATCCGTGCGGCTCACCACACCGCCCCCGCCGTCACCCCGCCGTCCACCACCAGGTCGTGCCCGGTGATCCAGGACGCGAGCGGGGAGGCAAGGAACACGCAGGCGTCGGCCACGTCCTCGGGGCGTCCGAGCCGGCCCAGCGGAGCCCGACGGGTCCAGCGCTCCACCCCCTCCGGCCAGGCCTCCGCCAGACCGGCGCGGTCGATCAGGCCAGGGGAGACGGTGTTGACGCGGATGCCGTGCGGGCCGTACTCGAGGGCCGCGGACCGGGCGTGCATGACGATCGCGGCCTTGGAGGCGGAGTAGTGGGCGTGCTCCGGCGCGGGGTGGCTCGCCTCGATCGACGCGATGTGGGTCACCGACCCACCCGGCCGCATGAGCTCCGCGGCGGCCTGCGTACAGGCGAAGACGCCGGTGAGGTTGGTGTCCACGACCTCCCGCCACTGGGCCGCCGTCATCCCGGGCAGCGGCCGTGTGGGCTGCACGCCCGCGTTGTTGACCAGCGCGGTCAGTCCCCCGCCCCATTCCGCGGCCTCCCGCACCAGCCGCCGGCACCCCTCCTCGTCCCGCAGGTCCGCTTCCAGTACGACGGCCCGGGCGCCCACGTCCTCGATCCTGGCCGCGACTTCACGGGCCGCCGCCACCGCCGTACGGCAATGGACCGCGACCGCCGCCCCCTGCTCGGCGAACCGCAGCGCGATGCCCCGTCCGATGCCGCCGCCCGCGCCCGTGACCAGGGCGACCTGGCCCTCCAGGAGTCTCATGGACGGCACAGTGCCGCGATCCGCGCGGCCTCGGCGGGATAACGCGCCGTCAGCTCGGCCGCGTCGCCGTGCTCGTAGCCCTCGTAGGTGAAGCCGGGGGCCATGGTGCAGCCGAAGAAGGTCCACGCGCCGCGGGTCCTGGCGCCCATCCAGGTGCCCGCGGGCACGGTCAGCTGGGGGCGCTGGCCGCTCCTTATGTCCGGGCCCAGGACGGGGGTGGTCGCGGTGCCGTCGGGGGCGAGGAGCAGCAGGTCCAGGGGGTCGCCGAGGTAGTGGTGCCAGATCTCGTCGCTGGGCAGGCGGTGCAGCGCGGAGTAGTCGTCCGCGGTCAGGAGCGCGACGATCGCGGTGCCGTGCGGTCGTCCGTCGGCGCGCTCCGGGCCCGCCCAGGTCTGCCGGAACAGGCCGCCCTCGCGGGGGATCGGTTCCAGGCCGTAGTGGGCGACGAGGTCGTCAGGCGTCACCCGGGAAGGCTACCTCCCGTGTCAGAAAGGCCAGTTGGGCGTGCTTCTCGGGCAGGTGGACGTCGGGGAGGTCGATCTCCGGGAGGACGACCGCCTCGCCCGCCACGAATCCCTGCTTCAGGAAACGGGCGATCGCCTTCTCGTTGCGCACGTCCGGGTCGACGACGACCCGCCGCCGGTCCAGGCCCCGCAGCACGTACGAGGCGACCGCGCTCAGCAGCGCCGAGGACCACCCGGAGGTGGGGGCCCCCTCGGCCGCCGGCGCGAGCAGCAGGTGGACGCCGATGTCGCCGGGGCGGACCTCGTAGCACTCGCTGACCCGGTCGGCCTCCGGCTCGTAGGTCTGGAGCAGCCCGGCCGGGTCGCCGTCCTTCTCCAGGAGGTAGGCGTGGTGGGTGTCGAGGGTGTCCAAGTGGGCGTAGATCTCGGCCACTTGCTCCTCGGTGAGGCCGTTCATGCCCCAGAACGCGGCCCGTTCCTCGCGCACCCACGCGTGCACGGTGGGGGCGTCGGCGTGCGGGTCGAGGCGCAGCACGCGGACGGTGCCGAAGCCGGGGACGGTCTGGGCGTGGACCGCTTCACGGGCGGGGGTGCGGACATCCTCGTCGGCAGGGGCGTGGGCCGCTTCACGGGCGGGGGTGCGGGGCATCGGTCTCCTCAGTCTTCCTTGGTCAGGTGGTGCCAGTCGGTGACGACCGGGACGAGATCTCCCCTGAGCCACAAGGGGAGTTGGTCGCGGTGATGGGGGGAGCCGGGGACGCCGGACGCGCCCAGCGGGACCACCCAGAGGCTGTCCTCGCGGCGGGCCAGGTCCCAGACGTACCGGGCGGCCGGGCCGCGGGCGGCGAGGTCGGTGAGTCCGGGGACCGCCGAGGTGCACAGGACGCAGTCGTGGTCGCCGGAGAGGGCGGGGGCGTCCGGGTCGTGCTCGGGAAGTGCCCGCCAGGGGGCGAGGCGGTGGGTGTCGCCCCAGGTGCCGCGCGGCGGCTCGGCGGCCACCTCCTCCAGGGCGCCGCGCACCATCTCGTCCCGGTCGACTCCGTACAACTCCTCTGCGCGCAGGAGGTGTTCGAGGGCGAAGGCGATCCTGGGGAGGAGACCGAGCCAGGGGAGGAGGACGTCGGGGTAGGCGGGCGCGGTGGTCAGCGCGGCGAAGGCGGGGTGGGCCGCCAGGCGTCGTACGACCGCGCTGCGGACGGCGGCGTAGAGCGCGGCCTCGTGGCTGTCCGCGGTCATACGGCGATCCCAGCGGAGAACCGTTTCCCTCAGGGTCGCGGCCTCGGGGCTCACTCCGTCCAGGTTCCGGAGGCGGTCCAGCAGGGGCTGGGCCGAGGCGAGGTGGGTGTCCGTGTGGATCGCCGGCATGTCGGCCGCGGTCCAGCGGTCCTTCTCCGCCAGCAGGGCGGTGATGCGGTGCGCGCGGTGGGGCGGGGCGAACTCGACGCCGAGGGGGGCGGCGGGGCCGCGCTGGTTCGCCATCACGGCGACCCCGTCGGCGAGAGCGGCTCGGGGCGTCTCGTGCCAGCCCCGCCATTCGTGGCCGGGCTCCCAGGCGGGGACGGGCCGCAGGCGGTTGGCCTCCGCGCGCACCGGGACCCGCCCCGCGACCCGGTGCAGCAGCCCGCCCTCGGTGTCGGCGGCCTGCACCACGTTCACCGGCTCGACCCACCGGTCGAAGGCCCGGTCCACGTCGGCGGTGCGGCGGGCGCGGAGGAGGGGGAGGAGGGCGCTGAAGCCGAGGTCCTCGGTGACGCGGGGCGGGTGACGGAGGGAAAGGGCCACCGGCGGGTGGAGAAGCGCTGCCTCCCCTGCCGGCACTCCCCCGTCCAGCCCCTCCGGGCCGCCCGCGATCACCGGGCCCCGGTCGGTCTCGATCACCTCGATCTCGACCGGTTCCTCGCCCGCCACCTCGACGGTCTCCGTGTGCCGGGAGGCGCGCCGCCAGGTGCCGTCCGGGGCGAGGGCCTCGATGCCCGCACCCGTGCGGCGCAGGCGCTCTCGGTAGAGGTCCTGGTAGTCGGCCATCGCGTTGGTGATGGACCAGGCGACCGGGCCGGCGTGGCCGAAGTGGGCGATGCCGGGGACCCCGGGCACGGCGAGGCCGAGGACGTCGAACTCGGGGCAGGACAGGCGGATCTGCTGGTAGACGCCGGGGTCCTCGATGAAGCGGTGCGGGTCGCCCGCGAGCACGGCGTGCCCGGTGGTGGTGCGGGCGCCCGCGACCAGCCAGCCGTTGCTGCCCGCGGTGCCGGGGCCGTCGGTGGCGAAGAGGCCGACCGCGTCCGGGCCCAGGTGCCGTAGCGCCTCGTCCCGCCAGAGCTTGGCCGGGAAGCCCGCGAAGAGGATGTGCGTGGAGAGCCAGACGGCGAGCGGGGTCCAGGGTTCCCAGCGCCCGGGGGCGAGGCCGGTGCGGGTGAACTCCGGGGCCTCGGTGGCCGGCAGCTCCTCGTTGACCCCTTCGACGTACGCCCGCACCCAGTCGGCCGTCTCCGGGTCCCGTCTCTCCAGGGCCGTGAAGCAGCGTCTCGCGGTGTCGTCGAGGCGGGCCCGTCTCGCGAGGGTGTCCCAGGACAGCGCACCGGCGCCGAGGAAGGCGGCCGAGGTGCCCTGGGCGCGGTGCCGTTCGACCTCCAGCTGCCAGGCACGGTCGCGGGCGGTGACCCGGCCCTGGGCACGGGCGAGTTCCCGCGCGCTGTCCGCGCGGAGGTGGGGGATCCCCCAGGCGTCCCGGTAGATCTCGGTACTCACCCTCACACCCGCTTCTCTTTAAGTTAGGCTTACCTAAGTTTTCTCGGTGTGGGAATCGTACGTGAAGGGTGAAACACCATGGGCCAGGGGCACGGCTGGGAGGGCGCGGTCCTGCGGCTGCTGCGCGCGAAGGACTTCGAGTTCACCGTGACCGGCGCGGAGGACGTCACCGACGCGTACCGCCGGGTGCATCTCACCGACGGCGGAATGCTCGCCGCCACCGGCGTGCACCCCACGATGTGGGTACGGCTGTGGTTCTCCGCCGCGGGCAAGCCGCACCAGCGCGCCTACACCCTGGTCGACCCGGACCCCGGGGCCGGCACCTTCAGCCTGGAGTTCGCCCTGCACGACGGCGTCGCCAGCGACTGGGCCCGCACGGCCAAGCCCGGTGACACCGTCGAGGCCACGGTCCACGGCACCGGCTTCGACCGCCCCGACCCCGAGCCCTCCCACGTCTTCGCCTTCGGCGACCCGGCCTCCCTGCCCGCCCTCAACTCCCTTCTCGGCGCGCTGGACTCCTCCCCCGCGACGGTCTGGTTCGAGGGCGGCGACGACGCCCTCCCCTTCCGCACCGACCCCGCCCGCCACGAGGTCCGCCGGGTCCTGCGCCTCGACTCCGGCGCGCACCTGGTCGCCCAGGCGAAGGCGGACCTGCCGGCCCTGCTGGGGACCCATCCGGACGCCTACGTCTGGATCGCCTGCGACACGGCGACGACCCGCGCCCTGTCGTCGTACGTCCGCAAGGAGCTGGGCGTGCCGAAGGAGCGGGTGAACGCGCTGGGGTACTGGAGGCCCTGACGGTGCATCCACGCCGTGCGTACAACTCTTCGCGTGGCCGGTGTGTCGTAAGGGACGGCTGTTGCCCCTTACCGAGGAGTCCCGTTGCGCAGAGCCGTCATCGCGGCCGCCGTGCTCACCGCGTCCGTCGCCGTCACGCTCACGCCCGTGACGTCGTCCGCGGCCGCCCCCTACAAGGGGGTCAACACCGCCGCCGTCCAGGACGACTTCAACGGTGACGGCTACCGGGACCTCGCGGTCGGTGCCCCGAACGCGGCCAACGGCAGCGTGGAGGAGGCCGGCGCGGTCGTCGTGCTGTACGGCTCGAAGTCCTCGGTGAGCCCCACCCGCCGGACCGTCATCACCCAGGCCACGACCGGGATCCCGGGCGACCCGGAGGCGTGGGACGGGTTCGGCACGACGGT
Source organism: Streptomyces sp. LS-MS-L19 (assembly GCF_058382285.1). NCBI lineage: Bacteria > Bacillati > Actinomycetota > Actinomycetes > Kitasatosporales > Streptomycetaceae > Streptomyces > Streptomyces sp. LS-MS-L19. The sequence goes on from NZ_JBYCLL010000001.1 coordinate 4,894,115, forward strand.
GGCCAGTGCCGACCTGGACCGGGACGGGTACGCGGACCTGCTGGTCGGCACCCCGGACGAGAACGTCGGCGGTGTCGACCTGCGGGGCACCGTGACCGTCGTGTGGGGCGGGCCCAGCGGGCTGAAGGGCGGGGCGAGCATCGCCCCGCCGGCCGGTTTCGGCGAGGGCTGGACGTACTGCCGCTTCGGCATGTCGCTGGCCACGGGTGACATGAACGGTGACGGTGCCCCCGAGCTGGGCGTCGGCTCCGGCTGCGAGGCCTCCTCCTACTCGGGGCCCTTCACCCGCACCGGCAGGGCCGCCTCGCACTATCTGGAGTCGCGGATGAACTCCCGCGGTGTGGTGATGGGCGACGTGAACGGCGACGGCAAGGCCGAGCGCTTCTGGCTCCCGGGCGCGTCCGACGACGACCTGCGCGGTTCCGTCCACCTCGACACCGGCGCCCCCGACCCCGAGGACTACTTGGCCAACTGGCCCGCCGAGCTGCCCTACGCCGACGGCCACGCCGGACAGATCGGTGACGTCAACGGCGACGGCTACGGCGACCTCGTCACGGCAATCGCCGAGGACGACTACAACGGCGAGGCCGCCGCGCACAAGGGCGGCGAGATCCAGGTCCTCTACGGCAGCGCGCAGGGCATCTCGGCCGCCCAGAAGCCCAAGGTCTTCCACCAGGACACCGCGGGCGTGCCGGGCGGCGCGGAGTGGGGCGACCGGTTCGGCCAGTCGCTGAGCGTCGGCGACGTGAACAAGGACGGGTACGCCGACGTCCTGGTCGGCTCCCCCGACGAGGCCGTGGGCACCCGCGCGAGGGCCGGCACCGCCGTCCTGCTGCGCGGCTCCGCCACCGGCCTGACCACCGCCAAGGCCGCCGGGTACACCCAGGACACGACCGACGTGCCCGGCGCGGTGGAGACCGGTGACGCGTTCGGCCAGGCCGTCCACCTCGCCGACCTCAACGGCGACGGCCGGGCGGAGACGGTCGTGGCCGCGCCCACCGAGAACAACGACGGCTGCCTGTGGATCGCCCGCGGCTCGGCCTCCGGGCCGGTCCTCAAGGGCTCGGTGAACCTGTGCGGCAAGAGCGCCGGCATCACCGTCCGGGGCGTCAAGGGCTACTTCGGCGCGGCTCTCACCAGCCCTCACGTGGAGCGATGACCGGCGCGGGGGCATGATCGGGGCATGGACGTCACCCTTCACCTCGCCCAGGACCCCGAGGCCGACGAACTCCTCGGCCGGTCCCCGCTCGCCGCGCTGGTCGGGATGCTGCTGGACCAGCAGGTTCCGATGGAGTGGGCGTTCAAGGGGCCCCGCACCATCGCGGACCGGCTCGGCGCGAACGACCTCGACGCGCACGAGATCGCCGCGCAGGACCCGGAGGCCTTCGCCGCGCTGCTCTCCGAGAAGCCGGCCGTGCACCGCTACCCGGGCTCGATGGCCAAGCGGATCCAGCAGCTGTGCCAGTACCTCGTCGAGCACTACGACGGTGAGGCCGAGCTGGTCTGGAAGGGCGTCGAGGACGGCCGGGAGCTGCTGCGCCGCCTCCAGGAGCTGCCGGGGTTCGGGAAGCAGAAGGCGCAGATCTTCCTGGCGCTGCTGGGCAAGCAGCTCGGCGTGCAGCCGCAGGGGTGGCGGGAGGCGGCCGGCGCGTACGGCGAGCCGAAGTCCTTCCGCTCCGTCGCCGACATCACGGGCCCCGAGTCCCTGACGAAGGTCCGCGCCCACAAGCAGGAGATGAAGGCGGCGGCGAAGGCAGCGAAGGCGACGAAGAAGGCCTAGCCGGGCGGGCGGCTGGTCGTCGTCGGCGCGCGTGAGCCCGGTGAGGGCTGGTCCCGCGGGGCGGCCGCCGGTCCGGGCCGGTGCGCTCGGTACGCCGCTGCGATCGGGGCGTTGAGTGACTCGCGGCGGACCCCGCAACCCCCGCCCGCATCCACAAGCCTGCCGACCGCCCCGAAGAACCCGCACCCCTCCCCCGTCCCCCTTGCTGCAACCGGGTGAATCTCCGCGCCGTTGTGAGGAAGCGCGCGCGTCGGAGGGGGAGACGACTTGGGTGAGCACCGTACGACGCCTTCCGCACCGGCTCGGTCCGCTGCGTGCGCTCGTGCTGCTCCTCGTGCTGCTGGTGCCGGGTGCCCCCGCACAGACGCACGCCGCACATGTCGTGGCCGGTGAGGTCGCCGAGTACGACGTCCTGGACACGGCCCTGCGGCCACCGGCCCGCACAGCCCACCGCAGGGCAGCGGCCGTACCCCTGCGACCCGCCCCGCTCCCCGGGACGGCACCCGCCGTCGCCGAGAGCCGTCGGCTCCCGGCGCCCCCGCGGCCGCCGTACGCGCTGCCCGCCCTGCGTTCCGTGGTCCTGCGCTGCTGACAGAGCCCGCTCCGCCAGGCCGGCTCGAACTCACGCGAGGAACAAGGAATACAGCCATGCCCACCGACCCGTACGCGATCCTGCGCGCCCTGCTGCGCGCGGAAGCCGCCCGCAGTGCGCCGAAGGCGCAGCACCAGGACCGGAAGCCGCCGGTGAAGGAACCGAAGCGCGGCTGATCCACCGGGGCCCGGAGGAGGCGTGGCCCTTCGGCTACCGCCTCCTCCGGGCCGTACCGAAGATCGAGCGGGTGATCTCGCGCCCGAGCTGCGTGCCCAGCGACCGTGCGAGGGACTTGAACACCCCGCTGCCGACGACCTGTTCGACGACGGAGGGGTCGTCCTTCGGCTTCCTGGCCGGTGCCTTCACCTCGTCCGCCATCTCGTCCGGGCCCTTGGCGCCCCGCGCACTCAGCTTCTCGTACGCCGACTCCCTGTCCACAGCCTGTGCGTAACGGCCGTACAGGGCCGAGGCCTTGACCGCCGTGTCCAGGGCTGCCGCCTCGACGGGCCCCATCAGGGACTCGGGGGCGCGCAGCCGGGTCGCCGCGACGGGCGTGGGGGCGCCCTTCTCGCTCAGCACCGTGACGACGGCCTCGCCCGTCCCGAGCCCGGTGAGGAGTTCCTCCAGGTCGTAGGCCGAGTCGGGGAAGGTCTTCACGGTCGCCCGGAGCGCCTTCTGGTCGTCGGGGGTGAAGGCGCGGAGCGCGTGCTGGATCCGGTTGCCGAGCTGGCCGAGGACATCGGCCGGTACGTCCTTCGGGGTCTGCGTGACGAAGAAGACGCCGACCCCTTTCGAGCGAATCAGCCGGACGGTCTGCGTGAGGGCGTCGAGGAACGCCTTCGAGGCCCCGTTGAAGAGCAGATGCGCCTCGTCGAAGAAGAAGACGAGCTTCGGCTTGTCGGCGTCCCCGACCTCCGGCAGGTCGTGGAAGAGATCGGCGAGCAGCCACATCAGGAAGGTCGAGAAGAGCCGCGGCCGGTCCTGTACGGCGGCCAGCTCCAGGACGGACACCAGCCCCCGCCCGTCGCTCGCCGTCCGCAGCAGCTCGGCGGTGTCGAACTCGGGCTCCCCGAAGAAGTCCGCCATGCCCTGCGCCTCGAACGCGGTGAGGGACCGCAGGATGACCCCGGCCGTGGCCGTGGACAGGCCCCCGATGTTCTTCAGCTCGGCCTTGCCCTCGTCGGAGGTGAGGAAGGCGACGACGGCCCGGAGGTCCTTCAGGTCGAGGAGTTCGAGCCCCTTCTGGTCGGCGTAGTGGAAGATCAGGCCGAGGGACTGCTCCTGGGTCTGGTTGAGCTGGAGCACCTTGGACAGCAGCACCGGCCCGAAGCTGGTGACGGTGGCCCGCACGGGGATGCCGTGCCCGATGCCGCCCAGGGCGTAGAACTCGGCGGGGAACCCGGTGGCCACCCACTCCTGGTGTACGTCCGCGGCCCTGGCCTGCACCTTCTCGTTCCGCGCACCGGGCGCCGAGATCCCCGACACGTCCCCCTTGATGTCCGCCAGGAAGACCGGCACGCCCTGCGCGGAGAGCTGCTCGGCGATGAGCTGGAGCGTCTTGGTCTTGCCGGTGCCGGTGGCGCCGGCCACCAGCCCGTGCCGGTTGAGCATCGGCAGGGGGATCCTGACCTGCGCGTCCGGCAGGCAGACGCCGTCCCACAGGAGCGCGCCCAGATCGAGGGCGGGGCCGGTGAAGGCGTAGCCCGACGCGATCTCCAGGGCCGGCTGCGGGAGGGCGGCGGAGGCGGGTTTTGCCTCCGGCATGGACCGGTCGGCGGCTCCGGCGGGAACCCCCGTGACGCCCCCGGGTGCGGTCCTTCGCTCGCTCATACCAGACCCCTGTTCCCGCTATGCCCCGGTTTTGGGCATTTTTTCAAGCGTCGCACTCGCCCGCCATGGCTGCGCCCGGAAGGTCTTGACCGGTAGGCTTTCCGTGTGATCTTCAAGCGCATCGGAAACGGCCGGCCGTACCCCGACCACGGCCGGGAAAGCACCCGGCAGTGGGCGGACGTCGCACCGCGCCCGGTCCGCCTCGATCAGCTCGTGACGACCAAGGGCCAACTCGACCTGGAGACCCTGCTCGCCGAGGACTCGACGTTCTACGGCGACCTGTTCGCGCACGTCGTGAAGTGGCAGGGCGACCTGTACCTGGAGGACGGCCTCCACCGCGCGGTGCGGGCGGCGCTCCAGCAGCGACAGGTGCTGCACGCGCGAGTACTCGAGCTGGACTGAGTGACCGCGCTGTAAAGGTTTGACCCTTTCGGGTTCTCCTGCGCGCGGGTCAATGATCATCTAGTAGGCATTGCCGCCGGAGCGCACTACGCTGCGCCCATGAGCATGCTGACGCCCCCCGGCATGGGCGGTAAGTACCGGATCACGGGCGACAAGTACCCCCGGATGCGTCGGCCCCGGCGGCGCGGCAGGCTCGTGTTCGGCGTGGTCGCCTCCGTCGCCGCGCTGAGCCTGGTCGGCTGGGGCACGCTCCAGCTGATCGACGTGTTCACGGGTGGCGGGGACCAGGCGTCGGCGGCGGGCCCGAAGGCCGACTGCGCGGCCAGGACCAAGGCGAGCGCGTCCCCCTCTGCCGCCGCCTACCCGAAGCCGGGCCAGATCACCGTCAACGTCTTCAACGCCACGAAGCGGGGCGGCCTCGCCAAGAAGACCGCGGACGAGCTGAAGAAGCGGGGCTTCAGGATCGGGGACGTGGGCAACGCGACGGCGGCCTACGACAAGAAGGTCAAGGGCACGGGGATACTGCTCGGTCCTGCCTCCGCGCTGAAGACGTCCCTGCCGGTGCTGGGCACGCAGCTCGCCGCCGCCGAGACCCGTACGGACGCGCGCAAGGGGGCGGAGGTCGACCTGATCATCGGGTCGGCGTTCAAGAGCCTCAACCCCAGGGCCGCCGCCGACAAGGCGCTGACGGCACTGGCCCATCCGCAGCCCGCCGCCACTGCCTCGAAGAAGAGCTGCTGAGTTCAGGTAGGTCGGAGGCGCGGGGAACTGTGCAGGACGCCCGCGCCCACCGACCTGCAGCCGCTACTCGGCCGCGCCGTACAGGCGGTCTCCCGCGTCACCCAGGCCCGGCACGATGTAGCCGTGTTCGTTCAGGTGGTCGTCGACGGCTGCCGTGACGACCGTGACCGGCGTCCCCGCCAGCTCGCGTTCCATGATCTCCACGCCTTCCGGCGCCGCCAGCAGCACCACCGCGGTCACGTCGTCCGCGCCGCGCTTGATCAGCTCGCGGATCGCCGCGACCAGGGTGCCGCCGGTGGCGAGCATCGGGTCGAGGACGTAGACCTGACGGCCCGAGAGGTCCTCCGGCATGCGCGCCGCGTACGTGGTGGCCTGGAGGGTCTCCTCGTCGCGGATCATGCCGAGGAAGCCGACCTCCGCGGTCGGCAGCAGCCGGACCATGCCGTCCAGCATGCCGAGCCCGGCCCGCAGGATCGGCACCACCAGCGGCCGCGGGTACGACAGCTTCACCCCGGTCGTCGCGGCGACCGGCGTCCTGATGTCGACCGCCTCGGTGCGCACGTCACGCGTGGCCTCGTAGGCGAGCAGGGTGACCAGCTCGTCGGCGAGACGGCGGAAGGTCGCGGAGTCGGTGCGCTGGTCGCGCAGCGTGGTGAGCTTGTGGGCGACCAGGGGGTGGTCGACGACGTGGAGACGCATGTCCACAACAGTAACCGGCACCACCGCCCCGTTCGCGCTGGCGTCAAACCGCCCGTCCGAGGGAAAGTGGGAGGGACGGACAACAGGGTGGTGAGCCTATGCCTGACCTGCCGGAGCGCGAATCCGGGCGGAAACCGTCACGACAGCGACCGAGGCGCACGAGGGGCTCGGGAGAGCCCGGGCAACCCCGGGACCCGAGCGGTCCCCAAGAGCCACGCGGCCCCCAGGACGCGCGCGGCCGCCGCGACCCGGGGCCCCGCGACCCGAGTCCCCGCGACCCGAGCGGCCCCCGCGACTCGGGCGAGACCGACGCCGAGCGCCGCCGCCGTCGCGCCCAGTTCCTGCGCGACCTCGCGGAGGCCCGTGAGCTGCGCGACCGGGTCCAGCCACGCCGGGCGAAGGTGGCCCGGCTGCGGCACGCGATGCGTATGCGGACCTTCCGCTGGTAAGGAAGTCCACGCTCCCGAGGCGCCCGGGAACCGCGTCGGCGACGCCCGCGCGGTGCGCTGAACAGGTGGCCGTGCGAAGGCCCTTGGAAAAGCCGCGTACGATCCCGCTCGTGGCGGCGACGAGTGCGCTGGTGATTCCTTCACCGACGTGCCGACGCGCGTGCGATCAAAACCACCGGACACAGGGTGCCGAAGACGTCCCCTGAACGCCTTGTTTCTGCCACGATTCCGAGTGGGTGGGGCTCGGAGCCGAGCTCTCCCCGCCCGCACCTCCGCCGGGGGGACCCCCAACCGGCACGCCTATGACCAGTGGGAGAGTCACGGTGTACTTCGCCGCACTGCTCGCGCGCACCGAAGACGGGTGGGAAGCGAGCGACACAGAGCTCCTCGACAATGTGGAGACGCTGTCGGATCTGGCCGACCTCGCCCGGGAAGCCGCGGCCGAGGACGACACGGTGCTCGTCCTCATCGAGCAGGAGGACGCGTGGTTCGGCGTCGTCCGGATCGACGGTGAGGAAGACCCTCGTATCTACGTCTCGGACGCCGCAGCCGCCGCCCGCAGCTCGTACGGCGAGATCCTGCTCACCGACGAACTGCTCGGAAGGGAGCCCGGCGACGACGACCCCGACCTGGACGCCCTCGACCTCGACGGCACCGAGGACGGTGAGGACGACGAGGACGACGACGCCGAGAGCGGCGGTGGCTCCGCCGAGGCCGTGCCGCACGGTCCGGTCGGTGACGCCGCGGTCCTCGACGACCTGGGCGTCACCGAGAAGGAGCTGAAGTCCCTGTCCGAGGACGCGCTCACCGAGATCGCCGAGGCCCTGGGCGCCTCGGAGGTGCTGGAGACCGTCCGCTGACCGCACCGACCGCAGAAGACGGCGCCCCGGACCCGGTCCGGGACCGCTGGCGGGCCGCCATGCGGCTCGCCCTCGACGAGGCCGGCAGGGCGGGCGCGGACGTCCCGGTGGGCGCCGTCGTCCTGTCCCCGGACGGTACGACCGTGCTCGCGGCCGGCCACAACGAACGCGAGGCCGGCGGCGATCCGACCGCGCACGCCGAGATCCTCGCGATCAGAAGGGCGGCGGCGGAGCTCGGCGAGTGGCGGCTGACCGGCTGCACGCTCGTCGTCACGCTGGAGCCCTGCACGATGTGCGCGGGCGCGATCGTGCAGTCCCGGGTGGACCGGGTCGTCTACGGCGCCCGGGACGAGAAGGCGGGCGCGGCCGGCTCCCTCTGGGACGTCGTCCGCGACCGGCGCCTCAACCACCGCCCCGAGGTCGTCGGGGGAGTCCTCGCCGACGCATGCGCCCGGCTCCTCACGGAGTTCTTCCGGGACCGCTGAGGAGACCCCCGATTACCGATTTCAAAGCACGCCCCACCTTGCTGTAAGGTCTCCCTCGGTAGCGTGTCCGAGCGGCCGAAGGAGCTCGCCTCGAAAGCGAGTGTGGCGCAAGTCACCGAGGGTTCAAATCCCTCCGCTACCGCTTGAGAAGGGCCCCGTCTGACGACGGGGCCCTTCATGCGTACTGATCACCCCGGTTACACTCGCGCCCCATAAGCAACAGCAGAAGCGGGGGAGGCCGCGGTGGCGGTGAACGGTAAGAAGATCGCCGTCTATCTGGTCGTGGTCTTCGTCCTGTACGTGATCATCACGGACCCGGCCAAGGCCGCCGATTACGTGCAGATAGGGTTCCAGGGCATATCGGACGCCGCCAAGGCCGTGGGCGACTTCTTCACCTGGCTGGCCGACGGCGCGCACTGACCGAACCGAGGGAACGCCCATGATCCGCCATCTCGTCCTGTTCAAGCTCAACGAGGGTGTCGAGCGCGACGATCCGCGGGTCGTCGCGGGCGTCGAGGCCTTCCGCGCCCTGGACGGCAAGATCCCCGAGATCCGCTTCTGGGAGCTGGGCTGGAACATCAGCGACCGCCCCATCGCCTACGACTTCGCGATCAACTCCGGCTTCGAGGACGTGGCGGCGCTGCGGACCTACGCCGAGCACCCGGATCACCAGGCCGGCGTGGCGCTGTGGAAGGAGTTCGCGACCTGGGTGGTCGCGGACTACGCGTACTGAGCCCGAACGTACTGAGCCCCAGATCCGAAGCCTCCCGCCGGGAACGGCAGGAGGCTTTTCGGCGTCTTGCGCCCGAACTTGCTCGGACCTGCCCCTCAACACGGCGTAACCCAACGTTATGCGGTGCTTGCACACAGTGCACATGTCTTGTGATGCTATGACCGCTTTTGACGGATGAGTTGACCAACGAAGAGGTGGCGTTGACCGTGTCGGCCAGTACCGCGCCTCCCCAGGAGGCGGCCCCTCCCCAGGAGGCGGCCCCCCGCAGCCGCGGCGCCGACACCCGGGCGCTCACCCAGGTGCTCTTCGGCCAGTTGAAGGGGCTCCAGCCGGGCACGCCGGAGCACAACCGGGTGCGGGCGGCGCTCATCGAGGCCAACCTCCCGCTCGTGCGCTACGCGGCCGCCCGGTTCCGCTCCCGCAACGAGCCGATGGAGGACGTGATCCAGGTCGGCACCATCGGGCTCATCAACGCCATCGACCGCTTCGACCCGGACCGGGGTGTGCAGTTCCCCACCTACGCGATGCCGACCGTCGTCGGCGAGATCAAGCGGTACTTCCGCGACAACGTCCGCACGGTCCACGTCCCGCGCCGGCTGCACGAGCTGTGGGTGCAGGTCAACGGCGCCACCGAGGACCTGACGACCGCCTTCGGACGCACCCCCACGACCGCCGAGATCGCCGAGCGGCTGCGCATCGGCGAGGACGAGGTGCTGTCCTGCATCGAGGCCGGACGGTCGTACCACGCCACCTCGCTGGAGGCGGCCCAGGAGGGCGACGGGATGCCCGGGCTCCTGGACCGGCTCGGCTACGAGGACCCGGCCCTGGACGGCGTGGAGCACCGCGATCTGGTCCGGCATCTGCTGGTGCAACTGCCCGAGCGCGAACAGAGAATCCTTCTCCTGCGCTACTACAGCAACCTCACCCAGTCGCAAATCAGCGCGGAACTCGGCGTCTCACAGATGCACGTTTCGAGGCTACTCGCGCGTAGCTTCCAGCGACTGCGCTCCGCCAATCGGATCGACGCGTAGTTCCGGGCGCATAGCGGATGCATAAGGGGCGCACGGTCGCACGTTCCGTAACACCGCAGTTCGCAAGCACTGTCGAGGCGTAACCGGCGCGAGCGAATCGCTCACCGGCGCCGTTCCCGACACTTCTGTGCCGAAAAACCGTCAGACCCCCTTTATCCAGGGCGGATTCGAGTCTCACATGTCGACATGTCACTACAGCGTGTTGCCGACATGTGACATTCTTCCGGAAGCGCGTTTGCCAGGGCTTCGGCTCCGGTATTCAGGTGAAGGCTGACGTTCCTCGACGGAGCGTCCGCCGTACCGTCCCGCGACCCAAAGGGGGTGGCATGTCCGCAGACCAGGGCAGCTCGAAGGTGCTCACGCTCACGAAGAGCGAGGCTGCGCCCGCGCTCATCGACGTCCCGGCTGTCGAGGCCGCCCCGACCCCGGCCCTGCCGGCCGCGTCCGGAGCCATCGACACCCGCACCCTGTCCCGCTCCCTCTTCCTGCGGCTCGCCGCACTCGACGAGAACAGCCCCGAGCGCGCGTACGTCCGGGACACCCTCATCGAGCTCAACCTCCCGCTGGTGCGCTACGCGGCCGCCCGCTTCCGCTCGCGCAACGAGCCGATGGAGGACATCGTCCAGGTCGGCACCATCGGCCTGATCAAGGCGATCGACCGCTTCGACTGCGAACGGGGCGTGGAGTTCCCGACGTTCGCCATGCCGACGGTCGTGGGCGAGATCAAGCGGTTCTTCCGCGACACCTCGTGGTCGGTCCGCGTCCCGCGCCGCCTCCAGGAGCTGCGCCTGGCCCTCACCAAGGCCAGCGACGAGCTCTCCCAGAAGCTGGACCGCTCCCCGACGGTCGCCGAACTCGCCTCGGTGCTCGGCGTGTCCGAGGAGGACGTCGTCGACGGCCTCGCGGTGGGCAACGCCTACACCGCCTCCTCGCTGGACTCCCCGGCCCCGGAGGACGACGGCGGCGAGGGCTCCCTCGCGGACCGCCTCGGCTACGAGGACACCGCCCTGGAGGGCGTGGAGTACCGCGAGTCCCTCAAGCCCCTGCTGGCGAAGCTGCCGCCCCGCGAGCGGCAGATCATCATGCTCCGCTTCTTCGCCAACATGACCCAGTCGCAGATCGGCGAGGAGGTCGGCATCTCCCAGATGCACGTCTCCCGCCTGCTCACCCGCACGCTGGCCCAGCTGCGCGAGGGTCTCATCTCCGACTGATCCCGTCCCCGCACGGGGGTTCCCATGTGACGGGGCGTCAGCCACCATGGCGCGATGCCTCGCTCACCCCGGACGACCTGGACACCTGGCCGTCGGTGCGCCCTGATCGGCGCGTCGGCGGCCGTCGTCTGTCTCGGCACGGCCCTGGCCGCGTGCGGCGGCGGCACCGGTGAGGGTTACGTCGCCACGGGCGCGGCGGGCGGCCCGTCCCCTTCTTCCGGTACGGCCGTCAGGCCGACGGGCGACGTGACGCTGGTGCCGCTCCCCGGGACGCCGTCCGGGCCGGGCAGGGGCCCGGGACCGGCGGACTCCGCCTCCCCCGGCGGCGCTTCGGCCGGATCGCCGGATGCCGGCGCGGCGGCCACTGCGCCGGGCGGCGCTCCCGGGACAGGCGGGCCGGCCGGCGTCGGCGGTGCCACGAGCGCGCCCGCGCGGTCCACCGAGGGCGCCGGGGACGGTCGTACCCCCTCGGCCTCCCCCTCCGCGGAGGCCACCCCGGAACCCGCGGCGCTCGGCTGGTCCGAGCCGGTCCGGGAGGCGACCGACCAGCGCTGGTGCGAGGACGTCACCCTGGAGTTCCGCAACACCGGGGGCCTGCCGGTGACTTCGGGTGCCGTCACCTTCGGGACGCACGTCATCGGCGCGCTCGGCATCGACTGGGCGACCGTGGAGTCCACGGCGGGACTCCCGGTGCCGATCGATGCCGACGCGCGTGTGGTGAGGACCTGGACGGTGTGCGTCGACGCGTGGCGCGTGCCGGTGGGCATGCGGGTGGAGACGCGGGACGTCACCGTCCGGTGGAGGTAGGTCCGCCTACTTCAGCGCCAGCCAGGCCACCGCGGCCACGACCGCGACGGCGACGATCACGCCGATGATCAGGCCCACGCGGGGGCCGGCGGAGGCGGGAGCGGCGGCCTGCTGCCGTCCGCCCTGGGGACCCTCGTCGACGAAGGCACGGAACATCTGGGTGCTGCCGGCGGGGTCGTAGTTGCCCTGGGGGCCCTGGTTGTCAGCCATGCCCAGAGACCCTAGCGAATCCGGCAGTGGGGCCCAAGTGCGGGGCTGACGGGGGTATCAGGGGGCCTCACGTGCTGGTTTACGTTCGCAATACTTGCCTTTGCCAAGTTTTTATACCGTACTCACCCCGTTTTATTTGCCTGTAGCAACCAAGCACGCCTATGGTTGCCCTAAGCAACGAATACGGGAGGTGTGATGGCCGAGCAGGCGCGATACGAGGAGCTGATCCGCCAGTTCAGCGCCTTCGGTGCCGTGAAGCGGGAGCTGGGGCGGATGATGCCGTCCGAGTGCCCCTCCGGTTCCGCCGCCGTGCTGACCCTCCTCGGGCGCTACGGAGACATGCGCATGAGCAAGCTCTCCGAGCTGCTCGCCGTGGACATGTCCGTGACCAGCCGCCATGTGGCGCATGTCGCCGAGCGCGGCTGGATCGAGCGCTCCCCCGACCCGGCGGACCGGCGCTCGCGCATCCTCCGGCTGACGCCGGCCGGCCAGGCGCTCCTGGACCAGCTGTCCCGGCGGACCTGCCTCATGCTCGCCGAGCGGCTGAGCGACTGGAGCGACGACGAGGTGGCCCAGCTGACCGCGCTGATGGCACGGCTGCGGGCGAGCTTCGACGACACCCGCGCGCACGGCCCCGAACTCCGGCCGCCCGCACCCCTCGTAGACGAACAGACCACCCGTACACCCGCGATCACCAAGTAAGAGAAGGAAGCCCATGGCAACGACCACACCAGCCGGTGTGCGGGCTCACGCCAAGCACGGGGGAGGCTCCGGCGAGTACGCCCCGATGACGCACCGGCAGATCATGGAGGCCATCTCCGGCCTGCTGCTCGGCATGTTCGTGGCGATCCTGTCGTCCACGATCGTCACCAACGCGCTCCCGCACATCATCAGCGACCTCGGCGGCGGCCAGTCCGCCTACACCTGGGTCGTCACCGCCGCCCTGCTGTCGATGACCGCGGCCACCCCCCTGTGGGGCAAGCTCGCCGACCTGTACAGCAAGAAGGCGCTCGTCCAGATAGCCCTGGTCATCTATGTGCTGGGTTCGATGGCCGCCGGCCTCTCGCAGAACCCGGGCATGCTGATCGCCTGCCGTGTCGTGCAGGGCATCGGCGTGGGCGGACTCTCCGCCCTCGCGCAGATCGTGATGGCCGCGATGATCTCCCCGCGCGAGCGCGGCCGTTACTCCGGCTACCTCGGCGCGACCTTCGCCGTCGCCACCGTCGGCGGCCCGCTGCTCGGCGGTGTCATCACCGACACCTCTTGGCTGGGCTGGCGCTGGTGCTTCTACGTCGGCGTCCCCTTCGCCGTCCTCGCCCTGATCGTGCTCCAGAAGACCCTGCACCTGCCCGTCGTGAAGCGGGACGTCAAGGTCGACTGGGCCGGTGCGACCTTCATCGCCGCCGCCGTCTCCCTGCTGCTGGTCTGGGTCACCTTCGCCGGTGACAAGTACGACTGGCTGTCGTGGCAGACGTACACGATGGTCGGTGGTTCGATCGTCCTCGGTCTGCTGTTCGTGCTGATCGAGTCCAAGGCGGCCGAACCGATCATCCCGCTGCGCCTGTTCAAGAACCGCACCATCACGCTGGCGTCGCTGGCCTCGCTGTTCGTCGGTGTCGCGATGTTCACCGGCACGGTCTTCTTCAGCCAGTACTTCCAGCTGGCCCGCGACAAGTCCCCGACGATGTCGGGCGTCATGACCATCCCGATGATCGGCGGACTGTTCATCTCCTCGACCGTCTCCGGGCAGTTCATCACCCGCACCGGGCGCTGGAAGGCGTGGCTGGTCAGCGGTGGTGTGCTGGTGACGGCCGGGCTCGGTCTGCTCGGGACCATCCGGTACGACACGGCCTACTGGAAGATGTCGATCTTCATGGCCCTGCTGGGTCTCGGCATCGGCATGATGATGCAGAACCTGGTGCTGTGCACCCAGAACCAGGTCGACCCCTCCGACCTCGGCTCGGCCAGCTCCACGGTCACCTTCTTCCGGTCCCTGGGCGGTGCGGTCGGCGTCTCCGCGCTGGGCGCGGTCATGTCCCACCGGATCACCCACTACGTCTCGGACGGCGTCGCCGCCCTCGACCCCAAGTACCGGGCGGCGCTGGCCGGTTCCGGCTCCTCCACCGACAGCATCCCGGACCTGGGCAAGCTGCCGGCCCCGATCCGCACCCTCATGGAGAGCTCCTACGGCCACGGCATCGCCGACGTCTTCCTGATCGCCGGCGCCCTCGCGGCCGTCGCGTTCCTGATCACGCTGTTCATCAAGGAGGTCCCGCTGAGGACCAGGGGCGCGCTGGCGCAGGCGGCGACGGACGAGTCGCCGGCCGAGGTGCCCGCGGAGACGGCCGAGGCTCCGGCCGCGGCACACACCCCGAGCTGGGCCACCACCACCTCCGACACCGAGACCGCTCCCGACGGCACCCAGCGGCTGTCCGCCGTGGCCACCCTCGCCCGGCCCGAGGCGTCCGGTGACGGCTCCGGCGGCATCCCGGTCCGCGGCTTCGTCCGCGGCAACGAGGGCGCGCCGGTCCCGCAGGCCGCGGTCACGCTGATCTCCCTCGCGGGACGGCAGCTGGGCCGCTCGGTCACCCAGGCCGACGGTTCCTACGCGGTCGAGGCGCCGAGCGTCGGGTCGTACGTCCTGATCGCCTCCGCGGACGGGTTCCAGCCGCAGGCGTCCACGGTCCTCGTGGGCGGCGAGCCGGTGGCCTACGACGTCCTCCTCAGCGGCACCAGCGGGCTCAACGGGCTCGTGCGGGCCGCGCAGAACGGGGAGCCGGTCAAGGACGCCATGGTGATCGTCACCGATGTGCGGGGCGATCTGCTGGCCACCGGGACCACCGGTGAGCAGGGCGAGTTCGCCTTCGGCGAGCTGGTGCCGGGTGCCGTGACCGTCGCCGTCAACGCCGCCGGGTTCCGGCCGCGCGCCCTGCCCGTCGAGGTCGGCGGCACCGGCGTCACCCGCATCGAGGTGGATCTGGACTCCGGCGCCCGCCTCCAGGGCGTCGTCCGGGCACCGCACGGCCCGCTGGCGGACGCGCGGGTCACCCTCGTGGACGCGGCCGGCAACGTGGTCGGCACCGCCACCACCGGGACGGACGGGGCGTACGCCTTCACCGACCTGGACGGCGGCGAGTACACGGTCATCGCCACGGGCTACCCGCCGCAGGCGACGGCCCTCACGGTCAGCGGCCCGGCGGTCGACGGCCACGACATCGAACTCGCCCACCCCGGCGAGTAGTCCACCCACTCCGGCCCGTGGCGGGGGAGCGCGCTCCGAGCGGAGGTGCGCGCCCGCCACGGGCCGGTCTTCTTGGAGAGGTACGTGAAATGGGACTGACCGCGAGGATCCGCACCCGGGACGGATGGGCCGTGTCGCACGCGGTCGTCACGGTGACCGACATGACCGGGACGCAGGTGCTGCGCGCGGAGGCGGACGCGGAGGGCGCCGTACGGGACGGGACCCCGCTGGAGCCGGGGCCGTACACCGTCATCGTCACGGCCGTCGGGTACGCGCCCGCCGCCTCCAGCGCGATCGTCACCGCGAGCGGGCGGGCCGAGGTCGGCACGGTCACGCTGGCCCGGCTCGGCGGGGCGGAACTCCCGCCGCCCGGCCCCTGGACCGTCGACCCGGCCCACTCCAGCGTGGGCGCGGTCGCCCAGCACCTGGGCATCTCCAGCGTCCACGGGCGCTTCACCGACTTCACCGCGGCGATCGAGGTCGCCCCGGACGACGTGACCAAGTCCCGGGTGGAGGCGGTGATCCGGGCGGCCTCCATCGACACCGGGAACGCGATGCGGGACGAGCACCTGAGGTCGGCGGACTTCCTGGACGTGGAGCGGTACCCGGAGATCACGTACCGGTCGACGGGGCTGGTCGTGGCCGGTACGGACCGCTGGACGGTGCGTGGAGAGCTGGCGATGCGCGGTGTCGTACGGCCCGTCGACCTGGACCTCGCCTACCTGGGCACGGGCGCCGACCCCTGGGGCGGGACCCGCGCGGCCTTCCGGGCCACGACCCAGCTGCGGCGGGAGGACTTCGCCATGAACTACAACCAGGTCGTGCAGGCGGGGATCGCCGCGATCGGGACGACGCTCAAGGTCGAGCTCGATGTGCAGGCCGTGCAGGGGGATTCGCTGCCACAGGGGTGAGGGCGCCGTCCGGGGCGTTGTCAGTGGTGGGTCGTACGGTTTGGGCATGGAGCCGATCACGGGGGTGCAGGGCTACTACGCCGAGTCGGCGGAGCGGCTGGGAGAGGTGTACGAGAGCGTCTCGTTCGAGAGCGTGCACGGGGCGTTGCTGGACCTGTTGCCGGATGCGCCCGCGCGGGTGCTGGACGTCGGCGCGGGGACCGGGCGGGACGCGGCGGCGCTGGCCGGGCGCGGGTTCACCGTCGACGCGGTGGAGCCGGTGGCGGAGCTGCGCGGGGTGGCGGAGCGGCTGCATCCGGACAGCGGGGTGAGGTGGCTGGCGGACGCGCTGCCGGATCTCCGTCGTGCGCGGGGACCGTACGACGTCGTCCTGCTGTCCGCGGTGTGGATGCACCTGCGGCCGGAGGAGCGGCCGCGCGCGATGCGCCGACTGGCCGGGCTGCTGGCCCCGGGCGGGCTGCTGCTGATCACCCTGCGGCGCGGTGTGCCTCCGACGGACCGGCTGATGTTCGACATCGCGCCCGAGGAGGTCGCCGGGCAGGGGGCGGAAGCCGGGCTGAGACCGCTGCGGATCGTGGCCGAGGGGGCGGACGGACTCGGGCGGGACGCCGTGCGCTGGAACTCGGTGGCGCTCCAACTAGGCTGATTCCATGGCACCGAACATCGCGAGCAATACGGCCGTCTCCCTCGACGAACTGCTGGACTTCGTGCGCCCCCGGCACCGGGCGATCCTGCTGACCCGGCGCGGGGACGGGTCGCCGCAGGCCTCGCCGTTGACGTGCGGGGTGGACGACTCGGGGCGGATCGTGGTGTCGACGTATCCCGAGCGGGCGAAGACGCGGAACGCGAAGCGGGATCCGCGGGTGAGCGTGGTCGTGCTGAGCGACGACTGGGACGGACCGTGGGTGCAGGTCGACGGGACCGCGGAGGTCATCGACTCGCCGGAGTCCGTGGAGCCGTTGGTGGAGTACTTCCGGAACATCTCGGGGGAGCATCCGGACTGGGACGAGTACCGTTCGGCGATGGTGCGGCAGGGGAAGTCGATCATTCGGGTCACGCCGGAGCGGTGGGGTCCTGTGGCTACGGGCGGATTTCCGGCGAGGTTGGCTTCGCCGGACGCGTGAGGGGGTGGGGGGCTTCTCGTTCGTCGGGGGGTGCGGGTTCACTGTGGCTGGTCGCGCCGTTCCCCGCGCCCCTGGGGAGTTGCACTCACCATCGTTTCGATGCCTGCCACGAGTAGGTCCAGGGCGAACGTGAAGTCCCTGTCTCTCATCTCCTCCACCGTGTCGCCGCCCCTCGCCTTCATGATCTCCTCGTTCTCCTTGAGGATCTCGGCGGCGTCGGGGGACCGGGTCGCTGATGCCATCGCGTGGCGGAAGTAGGCCTCCTGGGTCATGCCGGCCTGTGCGGAGCGGCTGATGAAGTGGCCCTCGATGGTGCCGAAGCCGTAGACGAACTGGAAGACGGCGGAGATCGCGCCGGTGATGCCGTGGGCGGGCAGGCCGGTTCTGCGGACGACCCGGTGCACGGTCCGGGACAGGGCCAGCGAGTTGGGGCCGATGTTGAGGAAGGTCCCGGCCAGCGGGGAGACCCAGGGGTGCCGGACCAGCAGACCCCGGTACTCCCGGGCGATCGTGCGGAGTTGGTCCCGCCAGTCCTCCTCCTCGGCCTCCGGGTCGGGCAGTCGCAGGCCGCCGAAGGCCGCGTCCAGGGCGAGTTCGAGGAGGTCGTCCTTGGTCTCGACGTACCAGTAGACGGACATCGCGGTCACGTTCAGCTCCGCGGCCAGCCGCCGCATCGAGAACTTGGCCAGGCCGTCCATGTCGAGCAGCCGCACCGTGGCCTCGGTGATCCGGTCCCGGTCCAGCCCCGAGGGCTGCCCTCCCCCACGCCCACCCCGGCGCACCTTGCCTTCAAGCCAGACACTGGTCCGGCCTGAGGCCTTTTGGCCTGCGTTAGCCATGGCGCACCTTCCCGAGACACTCGTCCACTGGCAAAGATGCCAGGTGCCTTCCAACTTAAGGGGCGCGGGGCTGCGTCGATGTGCGGCTCCGCCGCGTGGGCGCGACCAGCCACGACGCTCCCGCACCCGCCGACGACCGAGAAGCCCCCACCCCCTCAGGCGACTGCCTCCCGCTCCGCCCTCCGCAACAGAACAGCCGCGACCACCCCGCCCAGCAACACAGCCACCGCCCCCACCAACTGACTGCTCTCCAGGCCGGAGGCAAACGCGTCAGTGATCCGCGCCCGCTCCAACGCCGATCCCGCCTCCCCCAACGCCCCCGGCAGGGACACCGCGACCACCGAAATCCCCGCCGCGAACCGGGCGTTGAGCACCGCACCCAGCACCGCCACCCCCAGCCCCTGCCCGAACTCCGCCACCGTGCCGTTGATCCCCGCTCCCACCCCGGCCTTCTCCGGCGGGATCGCGCTCATGATCGCGTGGGCCATCGCGGGGCTCGCCACCGCCGCCCCCGCACCGATCAGCACCAGCCCGAGCAGCGTGCCCGGATACCCGTGGTCGGTGAGGGTGGCGATCGAGAAGAGGCCCGCCGCCATCACCGCCATGCCGAGCCCGATGGAGAACGGGGTCCCGAGCCGTGCCGACCACTTCGCCGACAGGCCCGTGAAGTTGAGGGCCACGATCATCAGCGCGAGCGGTGCCGTGCGCAGCCCCGCCTCCAGGGGGCCGTAACCGAGGACGAACTGCATGTGCTGGGTGAGCAGGAACAGGGAGCCGCCCATCCCGAAGGTGATCAGCACCGCGCCGGCCACCGCGCCCGTGAACCGGCGGTCGCGGAAGAAGTGCAGGTCGAGCATGGGGTGGGGGATGCGGCTCTCCCACCACGCGAACCCGGCGAGGACCCCGACCGCCACCGCCGCCGGCACCAGCACCCGGCCGGACGTCCAGCCGTGCTCCGGGCCGGAGATGATCGCGAACACCAGGGAGGCCATGCCGATGGTGGAGAGCAGCGCGCCGAGCAGGTCGGGGCGATCGCCGCGGCCCGGGGGACCGGGGGTGGCCCCCCGGGAAGACACAGCCTTGGACTCGGGGACCAGGACCACCACCGCGACCAGGGCGAGCGCGGCGACCGGCAGGTTGATCAGGAAGATCGCGCCCCACCAGAAGTGGTTCAGCATGAAGCCGCCCAGGAGGGGGCCGGTCGCGAAGCCGAGGGAGTTCACCGCCGCCCAGATGCCGATCGCCCGCGGCTGCTCCTCGGGCGCGAAGATCTGCATCGCCACGGCGAGCGTGGTGGTCATCAGCAGCGCCCCGCCGACGCCCATCCCGGCCCGCGCCGCGATCAGCTGGGCGGTGGAGTCGGCGAGGCCCGCGACCAGCGAGCCCACCCCGAACAGCACCAGGCCGGCGGCCAGCATCTTCTTGCGGCCGTAGCGGTCGGCGGCGCTGCCCGCGGTGAGCAGGAGGCCCGACTGCACCAGCGAGTACGCGTTGATCATCCACTGGATGTCGGCGGTGGCGGCGCCCAGTTCGCTGGTGAGCGAGGGGATCGCCACGTTCAGGATCGTGTTGTCGAGGAGCACGGTCAGCTGGGCGAGACAGATGACGCCGAGTATCAGCCAGCGCTGGGGATGGCCCTGGGAGACGGTGACGGGGGCGGGAGCGGTCATGCCGTACACCGTAGAGGAGTTCTTATACGCCGTACAACGCGGATTCTCGCCGTACGACAGGAGTGGGGGCGGCGACCCCGCGGTCACCGCCCCCACTCCTGTCGTACGCCCTGCGTCAGCCGCTCGCCTTCTGGGTGAGGTCGTAGAAGGTGGCCGAACCGACCGTCACCTTCTTGAAGTTGGCCTCGACCCATGAGGTGATCTGCGAGGACGTACCGCTGCTGCTGCCGCCCATGCCACCCCCGGTGCCGCTGGAGATGAAGTAGTGGATCCTGCCGTCCGCCACGTACTTCTTGAACTGCGCCAGCGTCGGGGACGGGTCGGTGCCGTTGAAGCCGCCGATCGCCATGACGGACTCGTCGGTGGCGAGCTGGTAGCTCGCGGCGTTCTGGGCGCCGATCGCGGCCGCCGCCCAGGTGTAGTCGTCCGCGTCGGCCTGGAGCAGCTTCTTGGCCTCGGAGGAGACGGTCGCGCCGTTGAGCAGGCCGCCGACGCCACCGCCGCCGCCGTCGCCCATGCCGCCGCGCTGGTTCTGGGTGGTGCCGTTGCCCTGGGTGTTTCCGTTCTGGCCCGGCATGCCACCGCCGAAGCCGCCGGTGCCGCCTGTACCGCCGGTGGTGCCGCCTGTTCCGCCGCCCGGGAAGCCCTGGCCCTGCTGGCCCTGGCCCTGCGTGTTGCCGTTGCCGTTCCCGTTCTGCTGGTTCTGGCCGCCGAAGCCGCCCATACCGCCACCGCCGCCGGGACCGCCGCCCCGGCCACCGCCGAAGCCCATCATGCTCGCGCCCGCAGGACCCGCCGTCGGGATGGACCCGGTGTGCGCGGAGTTCACCGTGCTGAGCGTGTACGCCGTGGGACCGGCCAGCGCGGCCACGATGCCCAGGGCCGCCGCACCGAGCGCCAGCTGCCTGCCGAGCCGGGCCACGAAGATCAGGCCGAGCGCGGCGACCAGGCCGCCGACCAGCACCAGCCACCTCAGCCAGGGCAGGTAGTCGGGGGTGCGGTTGAGGAGGACGTACCCCCAGGCGGCACCGGCCACGACCGCCGCCGCGAGGGTGAGCGAGGCCCACGTCTCGGTGCGCTTCTCCCACAGGATTCCGGCGCCCATGCCGACCACGGCGGCGATGTAGGGGGCCAGGGCGATCGTGTAGTACTGGTGGAAGATGCCCGCCATGAAGCTGAAGACCACCAGGGTGATCAGCAGCGAGCCGCCCCAGACCAGGAACGAGGCCCGGGTCACCGAGGTCCGCTTGAGCTTCCGGGTCGCCACCAGGCCCGCGACCAGCAGGATCAGCGCGGCCGGCAGCAGCCAGGAGATCTGGCTTCCGATCTCGGAGTTGAACATCCGGTTCCAGCCGGTCTCGCCCCAGTTGCCGCCGGTGCCGCCACCGCCGCCGCCGACCGAGCCGGTCTCCTCGCCGTTGAGCCGGCCGAGTCCGTTGTAGCCGAAGGTCAGTTCAAGGAACGAGTTGTTCTGGGAGCCGCCGATGTAGGGGCGGGAGGAGGCGGGCCACAGCTCGACGATCGCGACCCACCAGCCACCGGAGACGACCAGGGCGAGGGTGGCCAGGGCCAGTTGACCGATCCGCTTCCTCAGCCGGTGCGGGCCGACCGCCGCGTACACGAAGGCCAGCGCCGGCAGGATCAGGAAGGCCTGGAGGGTCTTGGCGAGGAACGCGAAGCCGATCGCCACGCCCGCCCACACCAGCCACTTCGTCCGGCCGTCCTCGACGGCCCGTACGACGAAGTAGCAGGCCAGCGCCATCAACAGGGCCAGCATCGCGTCCGGGTTGTTGAACCGGAACATCAGCGCCGCGACGGGAGTGAGCGCGAGCACCGCGCCCGCGATCAGACCGGCCCCGGGGCTGAACCGGCGGCGCACGGACGCGTAGACAACGGCGACGGTGCCGACACCCATGAGCACCTCGGGGCCGAGGATCGTCCAGGAGTTCAGGCCGAAGATCCTGGCCGCGATCTCCATCGGCCACAGGAACGCCGAGGGCTTGTCGACGGTGATGGCGTTGCCCGCGTCCAGCGAGCCGAAGAACATCGCCTTCCAGCTCTTGGTGCCGGCCTGGACGGCCGCCGAGTAGAAGGAGTTGGCGTAGCCGGAGGCGCTCAGGTTGTAGAAGTACAGCGCCGCGGTGGCGAGCAGCAGCCCCCAGAAGGCCGGGCGGGCCCAGCGGGGGTCCTCGGGGCGGCCGCGCCACAGTCTGCGCGCGAACGGCTGCTGGGGTTCACCGGATTCGGGGGCCGGGGGAGCGACGGGCTCATGCGGGTCCGTCACGGTCACCGCCGGACCCCACCCGGAACCCTGCTGGGTCGGATGGTCGGTCTGCGTGGTCATCAGGAGCTCCTCGGGTCGGTGTCGGTCGGACGCACCGGGTCGAGGCGCATGGTGGCGTCCTTCCAGGAGCGCTGCTCCGCGGCTTCACCGGCGCGGAACTCGGTCGTGTCGTACGGGGATTGCGGGGTGTACGGCGCCGGCGCGTACTGGTGCGCCGTCGGGCGCGTGGGCAGCGGGGCGTAGCGCTGCTGGGTGCCGTCTGCCTGCCGCGTGCCGTAGGACGGCATGGCTGGCTGCGTGGCGGGCTGCGCGTGCGTGGCGGGCGGCATGTCCGTGGCGGGCGGCGTATGGGTGGCGACCACCGTGGACCGGGGCTGGTCCTCGTCGCGGTCGGGGAAGACCCAGGCCCGGAAGAGCAGGAAGCGCAGCACGGTCGCCGCGAGGTTGGCGGCGATCAGCACCGCCAGCTCGGTGGAGTGCGCCGGGTCGCTGCTGGCCGCGTTGAGCGCGGCGAGCGAACCGCTGGTCAGCGCGAGGCCGATGCCGAAGACGACCAGGCCCTGCGCCTGGTGGCGGACCGCGCCGCCCCGCCCGCGCACCCCGAAGGTCAGCCGCCGGTTGGCCGCGGTGTTGGCGACCGCCGAGACCAGCAGGGCCAGCGCGTTGGCGGTCTGGGAGCCGCCGAACTGCCGGAAGACGCTGTAGAGCAGCAGGTAGAACAGGGTCGACAGACCGCCCACGACACAGAACCCGACGAGCTGGCGGGCCAGCCCCTTCGGCACGTCCTGGACGTCACGGTCGCGCGGGTCGTCGCCGAACGGTCGGGCGATCCGGTCCAGCGGCAGCGCGCCGGTGGCCAGGGCCTTCCCCACGCGCCACACCCCCTTCAGGTCGTCGGTGGCCGTCTTGACGATGTGGACGGTGGAGTCGGGGTCGTCGACCCAGTCGACGGGCACTTCGTGGATACGGAGGCCCGCGCGCTCGGCGATGACCAGCATTTCGGTGTCGAAGAACCAGCCGGTGTCCTCGACCAGCGGCAGCAGGACCTGCGCCACGTCACGCCGGATGGCCTTGAAGCCGCACTGCGCGTCGGAGAAGCGGGCCTGGAGCGAGCCGCGCAGGATCAGGTTGTAGGCGCGGGAGATGAACTCACGCTTGGGGCCGCGCACGACCCGGGAACTGCGGGCGAGCCGGGAGCCGATCGCCAGGTCGGAGTGGCCCGAGATGAGCGGGGCCACCAGCGGCAGCAGGGCGTTGAGGTCGGTGGACAGGTCCACGTCCATGTAGGCGAGGACCGGGGCGTCCGAGGCGGACCAGACCGTCCTGAGCGCTCGGCCGCGGCCCTTCTGCTCCAGCCGGAAGGCCCTGACCTCCGGGATCTCCGCCTCCAGCCGCCGCGACACCAGGGGAGTGGTGTCCGTCGACGCGTTGTCCGCGATGGTGATGCGGAACGCGTACGGGAACGTGCGCTCGAGGTGCTCGTGCAGTCTCAGCACACACGGCTGGAGGTCCTTCTCCTCGTTGTAGACGGGGATCACTACGTCCAGGACAGGCGTACCGGCGTCGCCGGCCGGGAGGTGCTCCCGCGCCGGCAGGGTGCCGGGAGAAGAGTCGGTTCGCATGGGAACGACTCTGGTCAGGCCCCCTGTTGCACCCATATGGCGGCGCTGTGCTGTGCCTGTGAGTGCGATTGCCAGTTCGTTTCGGGCGCCGGACGCGGGGTCACGGGACCGACCGCGGGCAGGTGCACGGTGAACACGGTCCGCCCGGGCACGCTGTCGACGGTCACGGCACCGCCGTGCGCGGTCGCGACGGCCTGCACGATGGCGAGGCCGAGCCCGGTGGAGCCGGAGGCACGGGAGCGCGAGGAGTCACCGCGCGCGAACCGCTCGAAGACGTGCGGGAGCAGCTCGGGCGGGATGCCCTGGCCGTTGTCCTCGACGTCCACGCACATCCAGGGGCCGCGTCGCTGCACGCGCGCGGTGACGGTCGTGCCCTCCGGGGTGTGTTTGCGGGCGTTGCCGAGCAGGTTGATGAGCACCTGCTGGAGGCGGGCCGCGTCACCGGCGACCAGCGCCGGTTCGTCGGGCAGGTCCAGGCGCCAGTTGTGGTCCATGCCGGCCGCACGGGCGTCGCTGATGGTGTCCACGACGAGCGGGATCAGGTCGGTGTGCTCGAACTGGAGCGGCCGCCCCGCGTCGAGGCGCGCGAGCAGCAGCAGGTCCTCCACGAGCAGCGTCATCCGGCCCGCCTCGGACTCGATACGGCCCAGGGCGTGCCGGGTGTCGGGGCCGACCTGTTCCCGGCCGCGCCGGGTGAGTTCGGCGTACCCGCGGATGGAGGCGAGCGGGGTCCTCAGCTCGTGACTGGCGTCGGCCACGAACTGCCGTACCCGCATCTCGCTCTGCTGCCGGGCGTGCAGGGCGCCGTGGACGTGGTCCAGCATCCTGTTGAGCGCGGAGCCGACCTGACCGACCTCGGTGTGCGGATCGCACTCCGCCTCCGGCACGCGCTCGCTGAGGTTCACCTCGCCGGTGTGCAGCGGCAGTTCGGAGACCCGGGTGGCGGTGTTGGCGACCTTGCGGAGGGGGCGGGTGGCGAGCCCGACCAGCACGTAACCGGCGATGACGGCGGCACCGAGACCGGCGGCGGTGACGCTGATCTCTACGAGGATCAGGGTGTTGACGGTGCTGTTGACGTCATCGGTGGGCAGGGCGATGTAGTAGGAGTCGCTGCCGTCCCTGCTCGTGACGTACTGCACGCGGTACTCACCGAAGCCCGGGATGTCCACGGTGTGCGCGTTGTTGTCCTTGGCGACGCCGGCGAGGGCCGCCTTGGCCGCGGTGGTCAGGCTGCCCGCGGCCATTCCCTTGAAGTTGCCGTAGCTGTCCTTCTGCTGCTTGGCGACGGCGGCACTGACGATCTTCCCGCTCTGCACATACGCGGCGATGGTGTCGGGCTGCGTCGGGGCCTGCTTCACGAAGTTCGAGGCCTTGGCGCTCGCCGGAACCTTCTTGTCGGGCTTCTCCGGCAGGGCGCTTCCGGCCGACGGGGCCGTGCCCTCTGCCTTCGGACCGGCGTTTCCGACGACGCCCGGCGCGTTGTCCTTGCCGAAGCCGACCGCGCGCCCGGAGGTCTCGCGCAGCTTGCCGTCCAGCTGCTCGTACAGATGCGACCGCAACGCCAGAGTCGTCACCGTGCCGATCACCGCGCAGATCACGGCGATCAGCACCACCGACGCGACGACGAGCCGCGTCCGCAGCGTGCGCGGCTTGCCTGCTCGCCCTGCCCGCTTCTGCGCCCGCGGCCGTCGTCGCCCGCTCATGAGGCGGCGGGCTTGATCAGGTAACCCGCGCCGCGCCGGGTGTGGATCATCGGCTCCCGGCCCGCGTCGATCTTCCGGCGCAGGTACGAGATGTACAGCTCGACGACATTGGCCTGGCCGCCGAAGTCGTACGACCACACCCGGTCGAGGATCTGCGCCTTGCTGAGCACCCGCCGGGGGTTGCGCATGAGGAACCGCAGGAGTTCGAACTCGGTGGCGGTGAGGTGGATGTTCTCCCCGGCCCGCGAGACCTCGTGGCTGTCCTCGTCGAGCGTGAGGTCACCGACAACCAGCACGGAGTCGGACCGCCGGTCGGCCGCGCCGGACCGCCGGATCAGCCCCCGCAGCCGGGCCACGACCTCTTCGAGGCTGAACGGCTTGGTGACGTAGTCGTCGCCACCGGCGGTGAGCCCGGCGATACGGTCCTCGACGGCGTCCTTGGCCGTCAGGAACAGCACGGGCACGTCCGGCAGCTCACGGCGCAGCCGGCCGAGCACAGCCAGCCCGTCCATGTCCGGCAGCATCATGTCGAGGACGACGGCGTCGGGCCGGAACTCCCGCGCGGTCTGCACGGCACCCATGCCGTCCCCCGCGCTGCGGATCTGCCATCCCTCATAGCGCAGGGCCATGGACAGCAGCTCGGTGATCGACAGCTCGTCGTCCACCACAAGCACTCGGACGGGGCTCCCGTCCGGCCTCAGCAGTTCGGTGCGCCCCTGGGGCGAGGTCGTGGTCATGGTGAACACCCTGTCGGGGCCCCCTGAGAACACCCTTTCGGCAATCTGTGATTTCCCTGAGAAACACACAGGCACCTCTCAGGGAACCCCTGGGGAACTGCTTGTTCTACGGCTCGGACGGGACCGGTGCGCCACGGCTCGGCCGGGCTCCACCCGGCGCCCGCTCGAAGCTCCGGCTCTGCTCCACCCTGGCGATGTGCAGGGAGTACCGCTCGTACCAGTGCGCCCGGCCGTACTCCTTGGCCGCCCTGTGCTCCTCGTCGCGCCGCCACCGCTCGATGCCGGCCAGGTCCCGGAAGTACGCCACGGTCACCGACAGCCCGCCCGGCGTACTGGCCGAGTCCTCCCCCAGGAAGCCGGGGATCCGCTGCACCAGCTCCCCCATGCGTGAGGCGGTCTCGTCGTACCCGTCCCGGTCCGCGGCGGGGACGGACGTGAACACGACGGCGTAGTAGGGCGGTTCGAAGGCGGCGACAGGTGCGACAGATGCGACGGGCGCGACGGGCGCGACGGGTACTGACACGGCGCGTGCGACAGGTACGGACGCGGCGGGTGCGACAGGTACGTCAGGTGCGACACGGTGATCACTCATGTCCTCCACGATCGACGCACAGCGAGCCGTGCTCCACCCGGTTTGCCGAACGGGATCACCGAGGGATCCAACTCTTGACCTTCCGCTCCCCCCTGGCGTCAGAACAACTGGTCCTGAACCCCCGGCACCCCCTTGAACTCCCTTACCGGCACGGTGTTCCCCGGTGTCGCCCCCTCGGCCGGCACCAGCTCCCAGCC
The DNA here is from genome assembly GCF_058382285.1 of Streptomyces sp. LS-MS-L19. Taxonomy (NCBI): domain Bacteria; kingdom Bacillati; phylum Actinomycetota; class Actinomycetes; order Kitasatosporales; family Streptomycetaceae; genus Streptomyces; species Streptomyces sp. LS-MS-L19. The sequence goes on from NZ_JBYCLL010000001.1 coordinate 4,920,865, forward strand.
GGTCATCAGGCGGGTGTCCAGTACGACGACCCCCTGACCCTCCGTCTCCACATGAAGGTCCGGCCCGGCGGCAGCGATCAGGCGACCGCCCACCACCCCGCCCGCGACGAGTTCCCTCACCTCTCCCCTCGCGGTGGGCAGCCCCGCGAGGCCGAAGGTCCCGACGTGGTCGACCGGTTCGTACGGCGCCCGCTCCAGGGACTCCGGCCAGCCGCCCAGGGTCATCGCCCGGGCATGCAACTCGGCGATCTCGGCGGCCCGCTCGGGGGCCGACGCCGGCAGGGACGACCGTACGGCCCGCTTGTCGCCGTACGGAACACGGTCCGGCACCGAGAGCGCGGCCCGCAACAGCTCCTCGGTGCGCCGGGCCGCCATCAGCGGGCCGGTGCCGAGCCAGCTGAAGCAGACGGCGCCCTGTTCCAGCAGCCGCGCGGAGCCCCGTTCGTACGCCGTGATGCCGACCTTGACCATGCCGGGGCCGAACCAGGCCAGATACACCCGGTACGGCCGGGGGTCGTCCGCGAGGGTGTCGGCGGCCACCGAGTGCGCCCGGTCCAGCCGCGCGCACTCCTCGCAGCGCGCCCCGGTGCTCCGCCCCGACACCGCGGCCCGTGCCGCACACGCGTGCCCCCGCGCTCCCACACATGTCCGCACACCCCCCTCCGCGACCCCGAAAGCCACCCGCTTCCCCCAGGTCAGCGCACTGCGCCGCCCGCCGTCCCACCGCAGCACGGGTCCGTCGGCCGACCACCACAGCCCCGCGCACTTCCATGCCTGTGCCATCCCTCACGAGAGTAGGGGGCACCAATGACAACGGGGGTCGCCGAGGGGACGAGGGGCCTGATCAGCCGACCGACTCCGCGGGGACCTGCCCCGCCGCGACCCCGGTCCCTGTCCCGGCTTCGCTTCCGACCCCGGTATCGACCGCCGCGGCCCGCCGTCCTCCGCGCCCCGCCAGCCGGCACCCGACACACCCCGCATGTCCCTCCCGCGCGCCCGTGTCCCGCACCCGCATGCCCCACTCCGCACGCGGCCGGCGTCCCGGCGGCTTGCCCCAGCCGGACAGATGCAGGGCCCAGGTCACGAGGACGCTGACCGCGGTGACCGCGAGTCCGCCGGCGATCAGCGCGCCGGAGACCGTGCACACGCCCAGCCCCAGCACGGCCGTGCCCACCGTGGCTATGCCGAAGCCGGTCCACCCCGCGACCGTGTGCCCCTCGTCATACTGATGTGCGCTCACAGATCCTCCTGGACGAGTTCTCTCACCTCCTAAGAAATTTAGCGCAAAAACCTCTCACGCACTAAGAGAATCAGGATTCCGATGCCCGCCGAGCCCCGCCCCGCCGCCACCGCGGCCCAGGCACTGGAGGCGATGGACTTCTTCATCGCCACCGCCCACCTCGGCCAGCAGGAGATGGCCCAGCGGCTGGGTCTGAACGTCACCGACCTGCTGTCCTTCGCCTACGTCCTGAAGGCCGGCGAGGACCTCCTCACCGCGGGCGACCTCGCCGAGCACGCCCACGTCACGACCGGCGCGGTCACCGGCATCCTCAACCGCCTCGAACGCGGCGGCTACGTCACCCGCGTCCCCGACCCCGCCGACCGCCGCCGCGTCCGGGTCGCCGCGCGCCCCGACGCCGTGGCCAAGGTCGTCGCCCTCTACCAGCCGTACTACGACCGCCTCGACGCCGTCTTCGCCGAGTACTCCGCCGACGAGATCGCCGTACTCCACGACTGGTTCAGCCGTACGACCGACCTGGCGCTCGCATATATCGAGGAGCTGCGGGCGAAGGACGCGGAGGGGTAGGGAGGGGGAGGAGCGGGGCGGGACTTGGGGAGGGGGAGCGGCGGGTGGCGGGAACCCCCCACCCCGAGGGTGTAGCCAGCCCTACCCCCGGTTCGGGAGGGTGCTCTATCGATCCGGCGAGCGCGCGACGGCATCGTTGATCTCAGCTGATCCACCAGGGATCGAGCAGATCGCGAAGCCCCGCGAAACGCGTGAAGTGCGCGCGAAGCGCGTGCTGCTCGCGACAAGCCGGAGGGAACACCACCATGGAGCCGCAGACGGCCGACAGGACCAAGTCCCCGTCCACGCCCTCCCGTTCCTCCCAGGTCTCGCTGCCGGCCCCGGCGGCTCCCGGCCCGCTCGCCTCCTTCGTGCGCTTCGTCGTCTGCGGCGGCGGGATCGGCGTCCTGTCCAGCTTCGCCGTGCCGCTGGTGGCCATGACGATGCCGTGGGCGGTCGCGAACGCGGTGATCACGGTGGTCTCCACGCTCCTGTGCACCGAGCTGCACGCCCTGTTCACCTTCGGCACGGGCGGCCGCGCGGGCCTGCGCCGACACCTCCAGTCCTCCGGGTCGGCCGTCGCCGCGTACGCCGTCACCAGCGCGGCGATGTTCCTCCTGCACACGGTCCAGGCGGCCCCGAGCATGCTCACGGAACAGGCGGTCTACCTCACCGCCTCCGCTCTCGCCGGCATCGGCCGCTTCCTGGTGCTGCGCCTGTTCGTCTTCACCACGACCCGCAAGCCCCACACGGCGATCCGCCCCACCGCCCTCCCCCGCCCGCAGCTGTCCCGGCCCGCGGTGAGCGCGGCCTGCTGAAGCGCGTCACTCAAGCGGCCAGGTACCGCCGCAGAGCCTCCACCCCGTCGGACACGAACTCCCCCCGCCCGACCGCCTCCAGCAACTCGCCCTCCCCGAACCACCCGTACCAGTCGATCTCCGTCGGATCCGGCACGATCGCCCCGCGCACGACGGCCTCATGCACGCCCAGCCAGTAGGGGCTGATCTCCCCACGGCAGAGGAACTTGAAGACGTGCCGCACCGGCACCCCGAACACCCCCAGTTCCTCGGAGAGTTCACGGGCGGCAGCTTCCTCGTACGACTCGCCGGCCTCCGCGGCCCCACCGATCAGCCAGTTGTACTGCCCCGGGAACCGGGAGATCCCGTCCGGCCGCCGATGCACGAGTATCCGGCCGCGCGGATCACGGCAGACGGTGGTCGCGACCCGGTGCAGCCACCCTTTCTCGATGGCCTCCGCCCGCTCCACCACCCCGACGACGAGGTCCTCCTCGTCCACCCGGTCCACCAGCTCGCCCATGAGGACCACCATCGCAGAGGGGTACGACAGTGCCTTCGCGGAAGCCGCGTGGGTACGACAGTGCCCTCGCGGAAGCCTCGCCGGGAGGGGTGGCAACCCCCCGCGGGTACAGCTGGCCCCACCCCGGACCGGGCGGCGGGCCGCATGTCGCGGCGCCGGGATCGGGGGCATCGTAGAGCCATCGGATCCCGAACCCCGGATCTCAGATCCTCGGGCCCCGGCCCAGAGTTCACCGCACTCCTCCGGAAGGAACTCCCATGAGCCCGCTGCTGTCCTCCGCATCCGTACCGTCGGCCGAGATCGCTGCCGAGATCTCTTCCGAAGGCGAACTGGCCCCGCTCCTCACCGCCTGGGACCTGGCCCACCCGACGGCGGCCGACCCCGACTGGCGCCACCTGCTGGACGAGATCGCCCACCCGCGCACCACGGAGGCGTTCCACGGCCTCGCGTCGAGTGCCGCGTGAGATCAGACCAGTTGGTGTCGGTTCACTCCGCGTCGAGCTGGTGGTCGGCCCAGACGTAGCTCTCGGGCAGCAGGTCGGTGATGGGAACGCTTCGGACGCGGTCCTTCCCGCCGACGATGACGTCGAGGGCGGGGAAGTAGTCGAGCAGCGCCTGCCGGCACCGGCCGCACGGAGGAAGGACCCCCCGGTCGCGGTCGCCCACGGCGACAATGGTGTCCAGCTCGTAGACACCCTGCGCGGCCGCGGCCCCGATGAGGACGAGCTCGGCGCAGGGTCCGCCGGTGAAGTGATAGGCGTTCACCGCGGTGACGATCCGCCCGTCTTGGGCGCGCCCCGCGGCGGCCACGGTGTGGTTGTCACCCCGGCACCGGGTACGGGCGACGTCGGCGGCGGCCTGGACGAGTTCATGATCGACGGGGCGGGTCATGCGATCAACTCCCGGACCGCCAGCACGAGGTTGACCACGGCCGGCAGGAGAAAGACGCAGCCGAACCCGATCCACAGGACCCCGGCTGTCCGATGCCGACGGCTCGGGGCCGGCGGCGGCACCAGTCGATCGGCGGTCCTCATCGTCTCGCTGTGAGCCAGCGCGTGCCGCGCGGTGCGCCACTGCCGCCGTCCCAGCCCGATGAAGAGGACAGCGGCGGCGGCCGTGAAGGCAGCCAGTTGCAGATGCTCTCCCGGCGTCTCGGCACCGGCAAGCGTCATGGCGACGTACGACAAACCCACTCCCCCGAAGACTTACGGTCAGTGGATCACCTCACAAGGCGATGACCGTGTCAAACGAGTTGAACGACTCAACGCCTCCCCCGAGGAGCCCGGCTCTTGCGCACCACCCGCGCCCCCGATACAACCGTCTCGTGACGAGCGACTCGGGCCCGAAGGCCGGGTGGACCAAGGACAAGGCCGGCGCCACCCTCGCGGCCACCACCGGCTTCTTCCTCACTCTCGGCCCGGCTCTTGAGACGACGAAGCAACTGACCCAGAGACACGCGTACACGGCGGCTTCACTCGCCGGCCTGGCGGTTGCCGTCCTCGCGTACTGGATCGGGATGCGGGTGATGAGAAAGCTCCCCTGACGGCTCGCACCCGTCGAGTGGTGGACCAGAATGCGGCCATGGGACCGATGCAACCGGACATCACATGGCCGTTCCCTGCCGGGGTCTTCCCTTCAGGAATGCTGGCAGTGGTGCAACGTACGGTCGCGAAGGGGGAGTTCCCGGCACTGACGGTGATCCACGACGACGAGGACGACTGGCTCCTCTGCGACGGCCTCCATGATCCCAACGCGGACGGCGCCTCGATCCTGCTGCACATGAACCACGTACTGACCCAGGACCCGTCCCTCATCGAACTGGCCACCATGCCGCCGGGGCATGCCGCTGAGCGATCGAGCGGTGAGGCGCCGTGGGAGATCGGTCCTTGGGAGTACCCGAGCGACGAGGGGACCTGATTCGCTGCGCAGACCGGTTGCGGTTGCGGTTTGCGGTTGCCGGGGTTTATCGAAGAGCGCCGGCGTCACCACTTCCGCCACTTGTTTGTGATCTGGTACTTGCCGAGACCATGCCGAGAGGTCAGCGCGATGACGTCGACGCCGTGCTCGGTGAGCGACTGGTCGATGTAGTCGCACAGCAGCTCACGCTCGTCTGTCTCAAATGCCTGCCCCTTGTGGGCCTCGTCCACAGCGTTCAGCGCGAGGACAACGCGCTCCACCACACCCAAGACCCGCACATCATCCATCTGACCCGCGCCGACAAGGTCCCTTTCGAAGGCGTCGAGGGCGGCATCTGTCACCGTCAGCAGATGTTCAGGGAACAGTTCAGCCATGCACCCGCACTCCGGGTCCAGGGTCCCAGCGGCGAGTTCGTCCGCTTCCTCCGCAATGCCCTCGCGCCATACTGTCGTAGGTCTCTCAGCCATGAAGCGGACCGTACAGCGACAGTCTGACAATCCGGATGCATGGCCAGGCGCCCTTTCCCCACAGGGGCGTTCGCCTTCGGCCTCATGGGCTGTGACATGGGGAGTCGGAAGGCACGTGGTGCGTATAGGGGCCCTCGTGCGCCTCGCCGCGCAACCAGTCGGTGAGCCACTGCGCGAGTGATTGTCCGAGTGGTGCAGGGGCGTGGCGAATGCAGCACACATTGGGGTCCCAGTCCCACATCTGGCCGTCGGCCGTACGGAAGTCGATCAGCGCCCACATCGCGCAGCCCCGGTCCATCAGTGGGACGAGCCCGGACGGGAGTGCATCCCCGTCGGGGCCGCCGAACGCGTGGTAGGCCATGGTGATGTCCGCGCAGTCGCTGAACCAGTCGTCGGTCTCGGTCAGCGAGACCACCCGCCAGGGCCCGAAGCCACCGTTGGCGACTTCGAGATACATCCGCTTCAACAACTCGGGCATCGGATCGCCCACCACCCGCTCAAAGGCGGCAACACCCTCAGCGGATGCGGGCCCGGGCAGCCCTCGGTCGGCCACATGCGACCGGACCGCCAGGACGAGTTCGTCATCAGTCACCCCAGGATCCTCAGCAACGCGGGTCCCCTTGTCGATGCCGAGGCGCGGCAGGACCTGTCACTGAGCTTGGTAGCTGAGGTGAACTAGGGCTTGCTACGGGGCTGACCTGCGGTGGAGCGGTGTCGACGCTTAGTGGGCGGTCGTCTGGTGTCCCGGTGCACCCCGCAGTGCCCTACAGGAAGCGAGGGCGCGGGAATTCGGCCCCGTGAGCTGGTGAGGACCTGCCAACCCACTCACTCACAACTCCGGGCACAGAACGTTCGGACGTGCCAAGCTATGTGGACTGCACACCACATACGTGAGGGAGCGCATCTTGTCGACGGAAGTCCACGTTTCCATTACACCCCGAGGCATGAGTGTCCAGGAAGCGTATCGGCTTTTCAGGGACGATTCACTCCTGGTGAATCGACGGTATCAGCGAAAGCTCGTTTGGTCTGTCGCCGAAAAACAGTTGCTAATTGACAGCATTCTGGACGGCTACCCAATTCCTCTAATCCTCCTTGCCGAAAGGCCGGAAATTCACGGAAGCGGGAAATATGAGATCATCGACGGCATGCAGCGCCTAGACGCCATCTTTTCCTTCATTGAGCAGAAGTTCGAGTACAATGGAATGTATTTCGATCTAGGCCAAAGCGCTCGGGCACGCCAGGCAGCTGAAGCTGAGGCCTTCAAACCAGCCGAAACCGAGGTTCTTCTCCCCGCCGACAAGTGTGCAAATCTGCTCGATTATCAGCTGGCGGTCACTATCTTCCCGACTCAGACCGAAGGGCAAATCACAGACGTATTCAGTCGAATTAACTCAAACGGGCGCCAGTTGAGCGCTCAGGAGAAACGGCAAGCCGGAATGCTCAATTCCTTTTCTGAGCTCGTGCGAACGGTTGCCAGCTCTCTGCGGGGCGACGTTTCCGATGATGTGCTGCTTCTGCATGACATGCCCAGCATTTCTATCGAGTCATCTCGCGAGAAGCAGCAGTACGGGGTTCGAGCAGAGGACACGGTATGGATCCGGCATGGAATTCTCAACGTAAAGCAGTTGCGGGAAGGTGACGACGAACAAATGGTGGCAGATGTTGCGGCCTCCATCTTGTTCGGAAGCCCTTTTCCCGCCAGCAAAGAAGAGTTCGACGAGATCTACGACTCACAGAGCGACAAACATAAGCGCATCGAAAGGACTCTCGCCGCGTACGGTAGTCGGCGGTTGCAGGAGGAGATTCAGTCGACATTCTCCGTATTGACCGAGGTAATCGACTCTCAACTCCCAGGTCCGAATGGTCTTAGAAACTTGGTCCGCCCAGGGAGCGGCAACCCCATCCGAACGCCGTTCTATGCAATTTTCATGGCATTTTTCGAACTAATTGTTCGCCAGCAGAAATCGCCTGCCGATAACGCGGCCATTACAGCTTCCCTCAAGAATGTTGGACCTCGCCTTAAGAGTGCACGGCACTACACTTCAGCAGAAGAGCGCACTTCCAATATCGATACAATTACGGGACTGATCCAAAGGTACTTTGTGGATAGGGTTCCGCCCGTCTTTGGCCATGGTCCCGGGTTGGCCCTGGATTTCGAGAATTCTTTGCGCAGGTCCAGGATCGAAACCAGCCGATACGAATTCAAGCAGGGTGTCCTGAGGCTGGACAGCCGCCGGAAGTGGGATGATGCGCTTTTCGAGCGGCTGGCCGAGACGATTTGCGGGATCGCTAACGTGCAACGAGGGCACGAAGGCTACCTGTTCGTTGGGGTTGCCGATAAAGACGCCGACGTAAAGAGAATCGAAACGCTCGACTCTGTGATCTCGATGAAAGTCGGCCAGCACCACGTCGTAGGCGTAGACAGAGAAGCAAAGATTCTTAAGGTATCGCTGGACGCGTACGTGCAACGCTTCGTGACGAGACTTGCTCAGCAACCAATCAGCGAACCTTTGGCAACCCAAATCATGAGCGGTGTGGACACGATTGAGTATAAAGGCCTTTCGGTCATCAGGGTTTTGATTCCCGGCCAGAATGATCTTTCCTATTGTGGCGACCGGGTCTTTGTTCGACGAGGGTCTTCTACGGAAGAAATCACCGACTTCAGGAAGGTCGCCGCGCTCGTGAAAGGATTTAGCTGAGAGCGGGCAGCCAGCAAATACGCCGGTGTTGAGTGGTCTGGTTCCGACCTGTTGATGCTTCGTTGTCACATGGCGCTCGTAGGTGGCGGCGGTGTCATCGAACTGGGACCTGCCTCCGAGTTGGTGCAGATTGCCATAGCGCCGGTCCACAACGATGGGGCCGGTGCCAAACCCCAGGTCGCGAGTCTGGTGGGTCAGGACCCACGTGGAGTTCTGGCGGAGGAACTCCCAGCCGAAGGGTGCTCGCTGATGCTGATGGCGGCGGCGCGATGATTCCGTGGACTTGCTCGGCTGCTCACGAGGTGGGGTGGTGGGTTACTTCTGCAGTACGGGTGCCCAGTCGCTGCAGGGGTCTCTTGGTGGTGCCAGCGTAAAGAGCCGGCTGTCATGGCGCCGACTCAGTGGCGGGCTAGGGCGATGCCGGTCAGGTCGACCGCCCAGCGGACCTCTCTCGCCAGTGCAAGACTCGTTCAAGCTGGCCAGAATGACGGCCCCATCGTTGCTGTCCTTCTTGCACTAGAGGGTGGTTCCGGTGCCGTCAAGGGCCACTCAAGGCGTGGTGCTTGCTGGCATCGATACCGGGGCTCATGAACGGCGTGCTTTGGGGCTCATTTGCGTCTCATTGGCCTCGGCCTTCGGAGGGCGTTCCGATTCGGCTCGAGGGCACGCCGCCATCAGCTCCGTAAGCAACGACTGATGCGCGGGCGAGATCCGTTCCGCCAGGTCCCTGACCGCTACCGCGAGGAAGTACATGCACGGCAACACCTACGAGAAATGCATAACACTGCACAACGAGGCTGCTGAGGGTTCGGTTGCAGCCCTGTCATCGCACTGCTCAGCCTCTTTTTCCTACTGCCCCGACTCGATCGTGAAGTCTGCTCGCACCCCGCTGTCGTACATCTCGTACAAGGGCTCGGTACGGCTTTACATCGCCCCGCACCTGGGCACGAAGCGCTCGACAAACTGACCGTTCGAGACGTCCGGGAGTGGCCCAGGCTGGCCGACGTATGCCAGTGCTGCCGCAGGGCAAGGGCGCCAAGCGGTCCAAGGAGCAGCAGCGTTCCTGTGCCATCGGGAGTCTGTGAGGCGTCCCTGTCCCGGCGCGTGGTTCAGGCTGCCCGCGATGCCCTGCGAGCCGCACTCCCCCACGCCGTGAGCGAGGAGGAGATCAGATAGAACGTGGCCTCCCTGGTCAAGGTCCCGAAACGTCGTCGTGGGATCAAGCCGTGGTCCATCGTCGAAGCGGGCCGCTTCCTCGCCCATCCCCTGGCCCGTGGAGATCCGCAGTTCGCGGCCTGGGTCCTGGTGCTCTACCTCGGCCTCCGCCGGGGTGAAGTCCTGGGCCTCTGGAAGTCGATCGACTTCCAGACAGGTGAGTTGTACGTGGAGTACCAGATCCAGCGGGCGGGACGTCAGATCCTCCACCGCGAGACCAAGACGGAGGAGCCGGACGGTTCGCCCTGCGCGCCCGCCGTGCCGTCCTCCAAGTGCCCGTTTCGAAAGGCCCGGCACATATGCAACGCGCTCGTGGTCGCCCGCAAGGGACTCAGCGCATCGCAGATCGCGATGACGAACGGAGGTCTATGCGGAAGCGAGCGAGGAAGAAGGGCGGTCAGGAGGCTGTCTCAGGCGATGGGTTAGTCCGAAACACCCCGCTATGCGTCAAGCACCCGCCGCACAGCCGCCAGTCGCTCTCGGGCCGCGTCGAGCCACCCGGTCCTGAGGTCAACCGGGACACGGACGGAAATCTGCGTGCTCGGTGCGTCGTGCACCTCGACGACGTACGGGTCCTCGGTGATGAAGGTGAGGTACGCCGTGCGGCCCTCGGCGGGCCAGTTGGCGGCGAGGACGTCATCGGATTCGTCGGTGTCGGCAGCTCTTTCCCCGACTGTCTCCAGCAGCGCTGCCCAGTCGTCGAGATCGCCGACGGCGAAGCCCGTCCGCACGACCGCATTCACGAAGTCACTGCGGATGACAATCTCGGCGTCGTAGTAGCCGTAGCGCGGAGTCGGGGACAGGAGCCGGACCGCAACGCTCTGCACACCGTCATCCAGGACGATCAGGTCCAGCGGTTCGCCACTCCCGGTCACGCTTCCTCCCCCGCTGCCGTACACCACGACAAAGCCCCTCCGGGATGATCCCGGAGGGGCTTTGATCTATGTGCACTCGGCAGGATTCGAACCTGCAACCTTCTGATCCGTAGGATCGGGCAGGCCGCCTGGCGGGGGCTCCGCTTTCCGCACAGATGATTGCTAGTGGTCGTGATCACTAGCCTCTGTGTGACGTCGTTGCCGTCAACGTTGCCGTCAGTTCCGTACGCGGACACTGACCAGAAGCATCTCGGAGCGGGTGTAGGGCCTCAGGCCCAGCCCAGCTGGGGGTTACTGCCTTCCCTACTAGTACCAAGGCACCTCGCTCCGCTCCCCGCGCGAGGCATGAGCGCCGGCCAGCACCTCGCACCTCAGAACAACCTGGTTCCCAGATGAGTCCGCCAAACTTGGGGCGAGCACACTTTTAAACCTCACCCACGCTCTGACGCGCCCCGAGAAGGCCAATATCACAGTTCCGTGTTCCACTAGACTTATGGGCGGTCTGGGACCAGAGGTAAAAAATTTCCGTTACCTCACTTCACTCATGCCGCTAAAATCCTCGCCGAAGGATTCAACTAGGCGCTCGATTAGCAATTGGCGCAGACTCATTTCTCCGACGAGCCCTTCGGCAAGCATCAAACACAGAACTCTACTTAGGTGCGACGCAGCAGGATGAACTGCCCGAATGCCCTCTGTGATAATTTCACGGTCAGAAGCGTCTAGCAATTTCAACACGTGATCACTCAGAGACCACGCGTCGGCCCTAGAACTCGGGTCACCGAAGACTGCAGCCACGAGTAGGCTAATACGTCGCGCTTCAGGAGAGAGGTTCTGAGGCGACTGCCAACGATATTCCGGCTTCCGAGGAAGTTCGACCTTCTCAGAACTCGTCTTAAGAGCAAGACGTCCCAAACCCCAACGCTCAGGGTTCTGTCGCCACAAGGAAAGAATGGCACTCACTCGCTCCCGAGTTAGTGACAGATAGCTCTCGCCAGCGAAACGTCCTGCAAAATCCAGACAGTCCCCCCACGCAGGGATCGACTCCGGCGGAATATATTCAGCCCACCCCAAATGCACGTAGCTACCCTGACAAGCGTCCTCAAGTACCAGTTGAGTCGCACACGGGCCGACTTCATCCAAAATATCTCGCCGCGTATGCGCAGCCACCCAGAGCATGGTGAGCAACCACGAGGCAAACGCCCCGCGAACTCCGGTTACCGGCGAATCAATCTCAGCGTAGTCTTTGAAGATACCTTTCAAAACATCAATACCTGGAGAACCGTCAGGGAGCACCATATATGACCCGCTTGCGGAGCCTAGGGGATAAAATTCTCGCCCGTTTTCAAAGTAGCCCTTCATATCGTTGAACATGATGCGCCAATCGATATGCCCGGTCCATGAAGCCTCTAGATGGTCCCATTCTTGGACGTCACCGTACTCTCCTGCTTCAACAGCCTGCGCAGCTTGTGCGATGTTTGGTTCTTCTCGGAGTACCTGTGTCACGACCCAGGGCAAGGAATTCTCGATCGCCCGAATATCCTGTGGTCGATTTGCAGCTGATCGAAGGAACTCGGCCAGAGAAGCTGCGTCGGGATCTAGGAAGAACTTTCCGAGTTCATGGACGAGCGTGAGCTTAGGGGGATTGAAATTAGATAGACGAACCCATGGAGCATTTGACTCTCTGATTGAGGTAAGCCGACCAGAAAATCCGAGGGGATCTACCTCCGCTGATGAAGGAACTGCATTTTTGGGATACCTACGTACTGCAGCTCGAAATGCCCTAGCCCACTGGGGTTCATCAGGTGATTTGCCATTTCTAGGGACGGAGCGAGCCTTACGGCCTGCATCTCCAACGATGGCCTGAACCACTAGCGGCAATGGAGCATCTAGTAGGCAATCCTGAGTCAATACACGGAGCTTCACATTATCCGTAGTGTAGGCAAGCGTCATGAGCTGATACTTGGATCGATCTGTCAATTTCTCATAAAGAGGAATGATGAAACTTTCCAGAGTTTCACGAGACTCATTAGACAAATCTGAGCGAACCGTCAGAACGCTTAGGCAATACAGCAAACTGAGATCGTCCGTTTTGGCTCTCCCATGCAATTCATCCTCAGCTACTTGGACTACAACACCAGTCATATCTGCCGGAATACATTGCGGCACGCGGCGAACATCAGAGTCTGGTGGAAGCCGCAAGAGCGCCGCTGCTTGGTCTGTTAGCGATTGTAGGTGGATCGGCGACCGAACCATTCCGTCGGAGAGGATCGCGACGGAAAGTCGCGATCCGGCTAGAATCGCCTTCTTTACCTCCCCATGCTCGATTGAATGACTGTTTAGCTCCGAAACCAGAGAAATAACGGTCTCCCGCAGATTCTCGCGCCGTGAAAAAATATGCCCCAGAGCGAAGAGGAGAGTGTTACGCCAGTGTGAGCTGGAAGCGATTAGTCGAAGCGTGTCAGGAATTTGATTTTCAGGGCGCTGCATAATTCCTTGAGCTGCCCAAAATTCCTGAAGTGACCTGATCTCGAAACCGACTTCATCGGACCTACTTGAAACCAGGAAAACTAGTCTATCCGTAGCTGCCTGAATTACCTGCTTACATAGTGCAGCCAGCGAGTCGCCACGATGCCCCTCTGTCTCCAGACGATCCCGTACAATCTGACGGAGCTCCTCCACGGAAAGCGTTGAGTGTGTTTCACCAGAGTTTTCACTACGGGTTTGCAGTAGGAGACCTACCCGCGCATGGATCGCATCGACATCAGAACGGCGATCACGCAGCAGCGAGCTAGCCTGACTGTGCTTTTCGAGTTCCCTCTCATAGATAACTCGATAATAGTCAGCAAATAGGTTGTACCTGTCTTTTGGAGCTTGCCCAACTCTCTCCAGCAAGACTGCCAGGATAGTCACTTGTAGTGGGGTGGTCATCAATCGTGATGTAGCTGGCTCAACGCATGCTCGGTCCAGCCTTTCGATAAGCTGATCCGTCCTGTCGCTATCGAGACCATGCCGGGCAATAGCCAACTTTTTTCCGTAGCTCATCGCAATATCTTTGCTCAGAGCGGTGAGATGTAGGTGGTTGTAGTGTTGTGGAGAAAATTCGTCAGTATATCCTTGCGGGCGGGTCGTCGCTACGACAAAGACATCACCACCGACTGATGCCGACTCGATTAGAAAGTCGTCAATCAGGGAAAGGATTTCACTCCGATTGCTAGCGGCCGGAACCTCGTCAAGGCCATCGAGTACTACAAACCATGGATAGGTGGCGAGCCACTTGCGCAGTTGGTACGCCGTGATCGAAATGGTGGTTTTAGCAGAAATCGCATTAGCGAGATAGTCGAGGACAGAGTGAGCTTCCCCTCTGGCTACGGCATCTGCCAGCCGGGTAAGCTGAATATTTACGGGCCAACGTCGGTTCCTAGGACGTGTCAAACCTTCCTGTTCCATTAGGCTAAAGATTTTGTCGCATGCGACCTTCACTTTCCCGAACTTCGCCTCAGCAGTGTCAACTACGAGCGCAGCGCGGTACATCTGACACGCGAATTGCGTGATGGTTGTTTTTCCTTGACCTGGACCTGCAACGAAGACCAGCCTTTGACTATTACTAGTACCCCTTACCGATCCACGACCTTCTTTCAGTGCCTCACCCTGATCGGCGGCATTGATGATTGAGCTCAGTGCTTTCAGAGAGGTTCTTGATCTTGCCTCTTCGACACCAGACCATGGCTGATATGGAAGATCGATGAAGATTTCAGCCAGAGCGACACTTCGATCGTCGGTAGATCCAGCCTGGTCAAGATTAACGTACCGACCCCTGAGCAATTCCTTTGCGGTAAAGGACTTAAGGGCATCAGAGACATTCGCTGCAGAGTCGTCCTGGTCTGATAGCACCTGCGCTAGGACATCGCCTGGCGTAACCCACGATGCGTAAGAAATGCGAATATCTCTATTATTTGCCAAGAAGGTTGAAATAGTGTCAGAGTGCCAGACGAGCCATCCGATAAAACCCATCTTTTTGGCATGCCTCTTCAGGCATTCATCAACTCTGTCGATCCCGCCATCGCTTTGCGGGGAGAGTCTCACGTTGGTGGAAACGACGTAGTATGCAGGAATTCTCCTCCCTGCCTCCTTCCTTTTGACCCACCCTTCCATCTCTTTGTCGACTTCCCGAATCAGCCATGTCGCATTATCCTTAGGGTCGCTAAGCACTTCTTTGTGTTTAGCTTGGATTACTCCGTATCCATCCCAGGAATGCCCGTTGGTGCTGATCGGGACCGGGCCGTCGAATGTGGCCTCACGGCCTCCATCAGCGCCCGAGCCGAAGACGCCTACTCCGGCTCCGAGCTCAGCAACGGCGATGGATTGGGTTAGATGTTCGAATTCTCGACTGTCAAGACCGCTCAGGTCGAATCGCATGTGCACCATGGTGCCGTCTTTATGCCAGGCTGTCATGGGTTTGCCGCTGCCCGTGCTTCTGTTTCTAGATGCCCGTACAGCGGGGCTCACACCAGTGGCAGTGCGCCGACTCAACCGAGATAGGGTCGCTCGTGGTGCTCCAGGAAGTGACGGATCCTGAGCCGTTGCGTGTGGTGCATCGGCAGCTGATCGATTTCCTCCGGCTTGACGAACCTCAGCTCCGTGGACTCATCCGAGATAGCAAGCCGCCCGTCGACCACACGAGCGGTGAAGCAGACGTTGAACTGTCGACGCACCTCACCATCCGTGTAAGCGATGACGTGGCGAGGGTCGGTGTAGGTCCCGACGAGACCGGTGATCTCCACGTCCAGGCCCGTCTCCTCCTTCACCTCACGGACGGCAGTGCCCGGCAGGGAGTCCGTCATTTCCATGCCGCCGCCAGGCAGCGCCCAGAGATCGTTGTCCCGCCGGCGCTGTAGGAGGATGCGTCCCTCGTCGTCAGTGACCACTGCGGACGCGGCAACGACCAGACTGTTGGGCTTGGGGGCGTCCGGGTCGTCGTAGTACTCAGTGCGTGCCATGATCACTTCTCTCGTACTGGCTTCGCGGTCGCCCACACTGCATCAAAGCTGTCAGCGTAGGTCTCGAACATGCCGCCTTCCCCAATTCGGCGCAGGTGCCACACGGGGGCCCGGTAGGCGTTCACGCCCCAGACGTGGGCGTTGACCAGTGCCTGGTCATCGGCCCGATAAATCGAGTTGTAGAGCGTCGTGGCATGGGTCCGTACCTCGATGCCCTGCGTCCCAATAAGCGGGCGATAGTGCATCAGCGCGAGACGGCAACGTGACTGGATGCCGTGGCCGAACTTCTCCTCGTCGCCGCGCTGTTGGACGTTCGAGCTCTCCGCGTCGCCGAGCGCGATGCGGACCGTGCAGCCCTCGGCCGCTCGCTCCTTCAAGAGCTCGTTGAGTCTCGGGTACGCCTCGTGCAGGAAGACGGCGGCGTACACCAAGACGTCGATCTGCTCGCGCGCCTGGGTCAGCAGGTCCACGAAGGTGGATACGGGGATGTCCGCCCGCTGGTCGTAGAGAGCCACAAGTTCTGGGCTGACGGCGCGGGCGGGGCGTGCCTGCCTGAGCGATGGCCATAGAGCGTGCACGTCTTCTCCTAGCGTTTCTGCTGCCAACATGGCTGTGGCACGACGTGGCGTACGCCCCAGGTTGACCCATCGTTCGACGGACTTGGGATCGACTTCGACCCTGCCCGCGAGGGCGTTGTACGTCCAGCCACCGGCCGCCATGGCCGCACGTAGTCTCTCGTTTGCCATTTCAATCTCTCCTAACATCCGGGGACGGCACTAGGGACGTTCTACCCGACGCGGGACGTCCTGAAGTGGGGATTGTCGGTGGTTCCGACGTCCTGGTGGTCGGCACGAAGCTCGGGTGCATGGCGAGCAACCAGCAGACCAGGCCAGGCATCGGCGAACTGGCGAAGGACAGTGCCAGCAGACGCATCGGCGTCGTCATGGGTGAGATCGGCGGTCGCGTGCAGATGCGGCCAATCCCTGGAGGCAGGGAGTGGGACGCCATGCCGGACAACGTCGTCGCACTCAGCGCTCGGGCAGAACTCAGCGCCCGCCTAGCAACGAGGAACGGCAACAGTCGGGTCGGGCTGTGATGCGCGCCGTCGGCCGGTATGCCGGGGTCCTGTTCATCATCTGCATCAGCGGCTCGTGCGGCTTGGTGATCGGCATGGCCCTCGGTATCGGCCAGTACTAGACCGGCCGCCCCGAGCGGGTGCCACGTACGGCTCCCCGTCCCCGTTCGGGGCCGGCCTCCGATCCCGCTGGCGATCGCCTTCGAGTTGAACTCGGCGATCGAGGCGGCAGGTAAGTGCCCTGCACCACTTCACATGAGGAGGCGGCACATGACAGCAACGGCGAACGTGCAGAAGACCGGTCGCGCGGTCGCAGGTGAGGAACTGTTCGAGAGCCTCGCCCACTTCGTGGTCACCCACAACAGCGAGTCGGCCGAGCGTGCCGAGCGGATCGCCGACCAGGCGGTGGCGTTCGTGGTCACGGCGGCAACTGCCACCGTTTCCATGGTCCCTTCGGACGATGTCGACCTCGGCCTTCACGCCCTCATCCTGCACACCAAGGAGTACGCCCAACTGTGCGAGCGGTACGCGGGCCGCTTCCTGCATCACAACCCGAAGCCAGGCGGTGGGGCCCGCGCCCCGGAGAAGGTCGCGGCCTCGGCCCGTGCCATGAAGGCCGCCGGATTCGCGGTCTTCGACGACTTGTGGACCGTCGACGGCACGAACCTCGCACAGTGCGACTCGGACTGCGGCCGTCCCTACGGTGACGCGTAGCACCCACAACAGCGAGGCGGTCGACCCGGGTTGGTGGTCGGCCGCGTCGCCGGAAGGAGAGAGGACGTTGTCCGACTCAACCCCTGAAATGCCGATCGCGGTGCTCAACGCGCTCATGCCCACGGGACAGCGGCTGGTCCTGAGCCGTCGGGGCTCCACGGTCTGGGAGGTGGACGGCCCCCGTGGTCACCACGCCGTGAAACTCGGCCATCCGATCGAAGCCACCGGGGAGTGGCCGGCCCAACCCTGGACCGCGCTTGCGCCCGCACGCGAAGGGGCCGTGCTGCACCGTCTCGGCTCGGGTGAGGTCGCATACGGCGAGTGGGAGCGCGGAACCTGGAACTTCCAGCCGTGGCACGAGGGACCAGACCTGTACCGGATCTGGGAGCCCTGCCGCAGACGCGGCTCATCCATCGCCCCGCACTACAGCGTGGCACTGGGCTGCGTCGAAGCGCTGGCAGAACTCCATGTACGGGGCTGGGCACACGGCGACGTGCAGCCTGCCCACTTCATCATCGGGCCGGTACGAACCCATCTCATCGACCTCGCGCTAGCTCGCGGCGGGCAGGTACCTGAGAGTTACGACTTCCCGTTCCGCGGCTGCCTCGTCCACTACGAGGCGCCAGAGATCGCTCGCAGCGTGCTCGACATCGGAGAAGCCGAGCCGACGCAGGAGGCCGACATTTACGCCCTCGGGGCGTCCCTCCTGATCTCAGCCACCGGGTGGCGAGCGGTCGAGTACCCGGACGACGCTCCGCGCGCCGTCCAGAGAGAAGCAGTGGCGAACGGAAGGCGCCGTCCTGTGAGGGCGCCCGGTGAGCTGGGCGATCTGGTCGACGCGATGCTCAGCCATGCTCCCGAAGATCGGCCAACGATCTACGAGGTGGGTAAAGCCCTGAGCTGATCCCACGGCCCGTTTCGCCCAGCCTGCTCGCGCGGGGCGACCAACAACAAGAGACCGGACCACCCTCAGCCTGGACAGCATTCCGGGTGGTCCGGTCATGGAAGCCCTGATCAGGACCCCGGTGCCGATGGTACCGGGGCAGTCGGCGTGCGCGGATTCGGGTGCGGCTGCAACCCCACTCAGCTGGCGTTGCGTTGGGGAGGAGGGCGAATGAACGACGGTCATTGGGCGCACAGTTCTGACCTGGACCACCGAAAGTCAGCCACGACGGCGAGTCCGCCGAACAGGCACCCGTCACGTATGTCTCCAGCAACCCTGTTCCGGCATCAGCCACGTTTCCAGATTTCGAAACGAGGGTCACCAGTGCGGCGGGCCGTGCCTGCTCGGGCTCGACCTGATCCTTGGTTTGGGCGAGCCGCTTCCTGCCCTGGCTGTCTGACTCGGCGGTACTGCGCGCTGAGTGGCCGGGGGCCGACGCAGCGGTGGCGGAGACAGGGAGCGGCGGCGGCCCGTGGCCGCCAGCGCGCGCGGTCCGCCGCAGGCGGGCCGCCTTGATCCAGTAAAGAAACTCTGAACAGCACCGCAGCGAAGTAGTCGATCGACCTGGGAGAGACACGGATGCGGCGGGCGGGCCCCGACAGAGCGAGCGAGTGCGGCACGCAACGACGGCACGGTGGCAAGCGAGGAACGATGACCGAGCACATACCGGACAACGAAATGGGGTCGACCAGCATTCACGGCGGGGACACGGATCAGGTGGTCGCACTGATCGAGGAGATGCGAGCCATGGTCGCTCGCCTCAGCAGAGAGACAAGGGAGTTGCGAGAGGAAGTGGCCCAGTTCAGGACTACGGCTTCGGCTGCTGAGCTGCCTTCAGTTCCTCGACCTCACGCCGCAGTTCCTGATGATCGGCACTGAGAACACGGATCTCGTCACGTAGTGCGGTGAGTACCTCGGCAAGGGTGGTCCCGGCGACTTCGACTGCTTCGGCGTCGTCGGGCTCTCCCTCCCTCGCCCCTGCCTGGCCAACGCTCGCGTCCTTGTTCGCCAAATACCAGGCGGGAGCGTTGTAGTTCGCCGAGAGCTCCCCGCCGGCGTTGTGGTCAGCGACGAAGCTGCCCCGCCCGTGGATCGTGTAGATCAGACCCTCATCGCGCAGCACGTTGAGCGCGGACCTGGCGGTCATGTTCGCCACGCCGAAGCGTTCCTGTAGCTCGCGGATGGACGGCATCTGCTCGCCCGGCTTGATCCGCCCCTGCAAGATGTCGCGCCGAATCTCGTCGGCAGCGTGCTGATACGGCGGCCGGCGGTCCTGCTTGCTCTCTGGCGCGGGGCTCATGGCCCAAGAGTAGCGATTCCTAGCATCCCTAGCACACCCCACTGACATAGGTGGCCTATGTCAGTGGGGCACCTAGCTCACTCGATTCACTTGACTCTGCTAGGTCTGCTATGTTCAATGGAGAGCACGCCCCACCACTCCGGTGGAGCGCAATCGAAAGGAATCAACTCCCATGGCACGCATCCGCGTTGGCCTGCTCCCCACGTCCTCGTTCATGGTCGGCACCCTGCCGGTCCCCAAGTACGCGGACCAGGAGAAGACGCAGTTCGCCACCGACCGTGAGACCGGCGCGAAGCTCTACACGATCACCCTCTTCTTCATGGAAGAGGACCGTGCCGAGGCCCTGAAGATCACCGTCCCGGAAACCGGTCTCCCCAACGGCCTCCGGCCGGGTGTCCCGGTCATGCCGGTGGAGCTGTTCGCCACACCGTGGGCTCGCATCTTCAACGGCTCGCTCTCGGACGGCATCGCCTACCGCGCGGGCCGCCTGGACCTGGTGGCCCCGGCTGCTGAGGCGGCGTGAGCGGCACCACTTCCCGGTCCGGCGCTGAGCGCAGCTACCCGCTGCCTCACGCCGGGCCGGATGCCCGGTTCACCGAATCACTCGTGACCTCGGTGGCGGCCGTGCTCGTCGGCTACGGCTACCCCCGCCTCGACTGCCCGGCAGATCGGGCAGCCCTCGAAACAGCCCTCGGGGCCTTCCTCTACAACCCGTTGGAGAACCGCACATGAAGGATCCGAACCCCCCGGCGGAAGGCATCCTCGGTCACGTCCCGCTCGTCGTCGCCCTGGCGCTCGCCGTGCTTGTCGGATGGGCAGTCTGGTGGGTGGTCCGCTACGTTCGCGCCGATGCCATGACCCGGCAGTCCATACGGCAGGCCATTCGCGTGCGGTGGGGCTGGAAGCGGCTCGCACCCATGCTCAAGCTGTCGGCCACGGACAAGACCCCGACCGCGCTGGCGTCGCTGGCGAACACGAACGGCAAGCCCATCAAGCCGCGCGTCCTCATCCCCTCCCTGAAGGTGAAGCACGACGCGTACGGAGTGATCGCGCGGGCGCAGTGCCTGCCTGGCGTTGGGCTTCATCAGTTCCAGAAGGCGGGCCCGCACCTGGCGGACGCCTGGCGATGCACACGGGTGGCGATCACTCAGGACAGTCCTGGGCAGGTCCTCATCCGGGGTGTGCGGCTGGACCCGCTGAAGTTCCCCACCGAGCACCACCCCACGGGCGAGCCACCCGAGGAGACAGCCCGGTGGGATCTGGGCCTGGACGAGTACGCACAGCCCGTGTCCGTGAACCTCACGCAGGTACCCGGGGTGACCGTGGCCGGCCTCCCCGGCTTCGGCAAGACCAGCCTGATCAACAGGCTCCTCTCCGACTGGGCGCCCTCGCCTGCGGTGCAGTTCGCCTGCGCTGATGGCAAGGTGTCGGCTGCCTATGAAGGCGACTACGCGGACTGGGTACAGCGCATGTTCGCCTTCGTGGGGGATGACCTGGAAGAGGCCAATAAGCTGTTCCGGCACCTGGTGGAGCTCCGCCGCGCCCGGTCGGCCTCGGTGCGCCACGTGCTCGGCGTGAAGTCCATGTGGGACATCGGCCCCTCCACGAGCTGGCCCCTCGTCGTACTGATCGTCGACGAAGCACACACCTACTTCCGTGACCACAAGGGCAGCGACCAGCAGACGAAGAAGTTGGCCGCGCTCGCCGCCGAGAACGCCCGGCTCGTGGAAGACCTGGTGAAAAAGGGCCGGTCCGTGGGACTGCTCGTCATCCTCACCACTCAGAAGTCCACCGGCGACGCGATCCCCACCTTCATCCGCGACGTGTGCCCTGTCGGCCTGAGCTTCGCCCAGAAGACCGCCGAAGCAGCCGTGGCCGCGCTCGGCGACGAGATCCGGGAATGGCCGGACGCCAACCCGATCAACCTCCAAGACCCCACCTACGTCGGCGTCGCGTCGATGAACCACCAGTCGCAACCCGGCTTCACCCGCATCCGTACGCCCTACGTACCCGACGCGGAAGCAGCTCGGATCGCCGAAGAGACGGCCGACCTGACCGCCGACCCGTACGCCCTCTTGGAAGCCGCCCTCGGCCCTCGCATGGCGGATGTGGATCTTACGAAGCTCGACGCCTGAGCGGCCCGACCTACGCCCTCGCAAGTCCCTGATACCGCAGGAGAGGAGGTGAACACTCATGGCAGAAGACCGGATCACTCAGCGCACCATCACCGCCGTCATGATCGTCATTGCCGCGCTGGCATTCGTCTTCTCCTTCGGCAACGTCTGGTCCCTCGCCCTGCGCCTCGGCGTGCCCCGCCCGATCGCACCGCTCATCGCCCCGATGGTGGACCTGTCCGTGGTCGGCCTCCTGGTTGCACTCCGCTACCTCTCTCTACGCGGTCTCCCCGCAGAGCAGATGACGTCCGCCACGCGCCTCATGCACTTCTCCGGACTGCTGACCCTCGCCCTCAACGTCGCCGAACCGGTCGTCGCGGGACACTACGGCCGTGCCGCCGTCGACGCGGTGGCCCCGCTGCTCCTCCTCGGCTGGGGCTCCGTCGGCCCGCAGCTCCTGCGCGCCTTCCACACTGTTGCGCGCCCCGCCGCATCAACTCCCTTGCCGAGCGCGATCGGGTCGGACCCTGAGACGACTTCCGACGTCTCCCGTCCTGGGGTGCCGCTCATCGTTCCTGCCCCGGCCTCGGTCGCTCCTCAGATCGCCCCAGCTCCCGCTTCGCCCGCAATCAAGGTTCCTGAGCCGCTGCTGACCGAAGCACGCTCCATCGCGAGGTCTCACCACACCGAGCACGGTGAACCGATCACGGCAGCCCAGCTCAAGACGCGACTCGGGATCGGCCTGCCCATGGCCACCGCGTTGCACGCCGCTCTGTAGCGGCTACTCCCCTCCGCCGGCCTCTCCGGCACTTCCCACCGCCGCCCCACCGCTGGGCCCGACCTGCCATGCCTGCGGGCAGCAGCCCGAGCGCACTGAATCGCTGCTGCCCGCAGGCCCACCCTCGTGCCAGAAAGGACTCTTCGCCACTCATGCGCCGCCCCCTCGACCTGCGCCACGTCATCAGCCCCGGCCTGCGGGACCTGGTCGAACTGGCCAACACGGACGACTTCGACCGAGTCGCCGAACAGGTCCGCGACCTTCGCGGCTGCACCAGTCCCGTCAACCTGCACGGCTGGACCGTCACCACCGACCAGACCACCAAGCAAGTGGTCCGCTCCTACCGCTCTGAGGACGAACCCTCCGGACGCCTCCTCACCACCTGCGGCAACCGCCGCGCCTCCCGCTGCCCCGCCTGCTCCCGCCTCTACGCCGCCGACACCTACCACCTGATCAAGGCAGGACTGTCCGGCGGCAAGAACGTCACCGAAGCCGTCCGCGACCACCCCCGCGCCTTCGTCACCCTCACCGCCCCGTCCTTCGGCACCGTCCACAACCGTCCGACGACCGACGCGGGCAAGCCCCGCCCCTGCGCATGCGGCGAGAGCCACCCCCAGGACGCCCCCGAACTCGGCACCCCACTCCGTCCGACTAGCTATGACTACGCCGGAGCCGTGCTGTGGAACGCTCACGCCGGGGCCCTGTGGGCGCGCTTCACCACCTACCTGCGCCGCGCCCTCGCCGAGTACCTCGGCCTGACGCAGAAGGCACTCAACGCTGCTCTCCGCGTCTCCTTCGCCAAGGTCGCCGAATACCAACAACGCGGCCTCGTCCACTTCCACGCGGTCGTCCGTTTCGACGGGCCCGACGGCCACACCACCTCTCCCCCGGCCTGGGCGACCTTCGACGCCCTCCGGGTCGCCGTCGGACTGGCCGTCGAGCGTGCCCGGCTCACGGTCGAGTCGGACGCCGTCGGCGAACGCGTCATCCGGTGGGGCGACCGCTTCAAGGTGGACCAGATCTCCGCCCTGGGGGACGGCGAACTCACGGACGCCAAGGTCGCCGGATACGTGGCCAAGTACGCGACCAAGAACGCCGAAGGCGCGGGCACCGTGGACCGCACCCTCGTATGCCGCCCCTGTGCCGGACGCGGCTACGTACGCGGCCCGGACGGATTCCGTGACTTGTGCGCCGACTGCGACGGCACCGGCCAAGCCGAACCCCTCGCAGACCTCCCCGTCCAGCAGCACGCCCGGCAGATGATCCGCACCGCCTGGGCCCTCGGCCACCTCCCCGAGTTCGCCCACCTCAAGCTCTGGAAGTGGGCTCACATGCTCGGCTTCCGCGGCCACTTCTCCAGCAAGTCGCGTGCCTACTCGACCACTCTCGGCGCACTCCGCGACGTACGCCACGCCTGGCGCACAGCTCAGGCCGAAGCCGCCCGCATCCGGGCCGGCCTACCCGTCGACGACGAGAACACCACCCTCGTCACCGCTTCCTCCTGGACATACCTGAGCAGCGGCTACAGCCCCGGCGAAGAACTCCTCGCTGCCCAGGTCCGCCACGACATCGCCCACACCCAACGCGCCAAACAGGAAGGGCTCCTGCACGCATGACGACGGCCGTGCTCACCGTGGACCAGGTCGCCGAGCGTCTCGGCATCAGCCGCTGGAAGGTCCACGACCTGATCCGCTCCCGCGAACTCACCTCGTTCAAGATCGGCCGCTGCCGACGCATCAGCGAAGCCGCCGTGGACGCATACATCTCCCTCCGTACCGAACAGGAAGCCGCCTGATGGCCCAGTCGAAGAAGAATGCCAACAACGAGGGCACCATCTACCTGCGCAAGGACGGCCGTTGGGAGGGAAGCGCGTACGTCCTCACGACGGACGGCACGTACAAGCGGCGCAGCGTCTACGGCAAGACCTGGGATGACGCCCACGAGAAGCTCACCAAGCTCAAGGCGAACTCCCTCAGTGGCCTCCCGGTCGCCACCAACAAGATGACGATCGCCGAGTACCTGGCCTACTGGCTGACGAACGTTGCGCAGGGCAAGGTCCGCCGAACGACCTACGTCAACTACGAGTCCCTCGTTCGCAACTACGTCACCACAGAGTTCGGCCGGAAGAAGCTGGTCCGGCTGACCGCCCGCGACATCCGCGCCTTCCTCGCGAAGACGGCCGTCACCTGCCAGTGCTGCGCACAAGGCAAGGACAAGAAGCGTCCGGAGCACAAGCGGCGCTGCTGCGCCCTAGGTAAGTGCTGCAAGAAGCTCCCCTCAGACCGGACTGTGCGCTTCCTGCTGGTGATCATGCGTGCCGCTCTCCAGCACGCCGTACGAGAAGACGAGTTGCCCCGCAACGTGGCTCGGAACGTGGAGCTGAGCATGGGAACGAAGCGCGAGATCGAACCGCTCACGGTCAAGGAGGGCCGTCAGCTCCTGGCGGCGGCTCGTGACAACCGGCTGTGGGCCGCGTACGAGCTGGCGGTGCGCATCGGCCTACGGCGCGGTGAGCTGCTGGGGCTGCGCTGGTCGGACCTCGACCTTCACGACGGCATCCTCACGGTCCGGCAGGCTCTACAGCGGGTCGGCGGTGAGCTGCTGATCGTGGCTCCGAAGACTCAGCGCTCGGCGCGACGCGTGGCCCTGCCGTCCGAGTGCGTGACGGCGCTCCGTGCTCAGCGCGCTCAGCAAGTCGCCGATCGGAAGAGCGCGGGCGACAACTGGAAGGGGACGGGTCACGGTCTGGTCTTCACGACGAAGAACGGGACGCCGATCGAGCCGCGCAACCTGAACCGCTCCTTCGAGGCGCTGTCCATACGGGCCGGCGTCCGCAAGGTCCGCTTCCACGACCTTCGACACACCTGCGCCTCGCTCCTCCACGAGCAGGGAGCCGACGCCCGCATGATCATGGAAGTCCTCGGCCACAGTTCGATCCGCGTGACCATGGACATCTACACGTTCGTACGGCTCGACTCGCAACGCTCAGCGTTCGACCGCGTCGGCGACGCGTTGAGGGGTGACGGCAACGGCCCAGACGATGATGACGGTGCGGCCGCAGCCCCGGTGGCCGTCTGATCGACTCCCAAAGGCGGTTGCCGTCAAACACTGCCGTCAAGACATAAAGCAGAGGCCCTGTGGATCACTCCACAGGGCCTCTGACTTGCTGTGCACTCGGCAGGATTCGAACCTGCAACCTTCTGATCCGTAGTCAGATGCTCTATCCGTTAAGCTACGAGTGCTTGTTCTGTTTTTCGCCGTTCCTTGCCCTTTCGGGCCGCTCGCGGCGACAGGAAGAACATTACATGACTGCCGCTCGCATGTGAAATCCGTTTGCCATACCCCTTGTGACCTGCGGAAACACCCATCTGGGGGTGACGGACGACGACGAAGCCCCGGTCCTGGGGACCGGGGCTTCGGTGATCTTGCGCGGAGGCGGAGGGATTTGAACCCTCGATGGGATTTAAGTCCCAAACCGCATTAGCAGTGCGGCGCCATAGACCGGACTAGGCGACGCCTCCCGCACAGCCGCTCGCGCGAGCGCGAGTGGTGCGTGCAGATGATGACACAGTCGCAGGGTGTGTCACCAATCGGTTCCCACGGTACTAGGCGGGCGGCGCCCAGGGCAAAGTGCCTCCGCGCAACGTGCGGCGCCGGCCGGCGTTAGTCAGGGCATGTCACACGTCAGTCAGCGCACCTCACACGTCACCCGGTTCCGGCGGCTCGCCCGGTTGAGCCCGCTCCCCCTCTTCCTCGCCGCCCTCGCCCCCGCGCCCGCCTCGGCGGCCACCGGCGGCGACCACCTCACCGTCACCGTCCGGGACGCGGGGGACCGGAGCGCCACCTATGAGGTGCACTGTCATCCCGGCAGGGCCTCCGGGCAGGGCACCCACCCCGACCTCGCCGGCGCCTGCGCCGCCGTCGACCGCAACACCCGGTGGGGGCGCGACACCTTCGCGCCCGTCCCCGACGGCAGCGTCTGCACCATGCTCTACGGCGGCCCCGCGACCGCCCACGTCACGGGCACCTGGGCCGGCCGCCCCGTGGACGCCCGGTTCGACCGGAGCAACGGGTGCGAGACAGCCCGCTGGAACCGCTTCGTGCCGCTCCTCCCCGACATGGGCACCTAGCCCCGGCAGCAACCGGGACCGCGCCCAGCCCCCACATCCAAGCCCCCAGATCCAAGCTCCAAGCTCCAGCACCCAACCCCCGGCACCCACGCCCCGGCACCCGGCACCCAAGCCCCTGGCACCCACCCCCACCTCCCCCCTGCACGCAGCCCGACATGCCCTCCCCGGATGCGGTCACACGTTCTACTTCACTTCGTCGTGCGACCTCCCTCTCATCCGGCACCCCCGCACAACCGCTGCGCTTAGACTCCCTCGCGTGACACGTCGCGGGCCCCTTGGCAAGATGGCCCGAGCGGTCGGCAAGGTGCGGTAACAGGGAGGAAGCGTCTCGTGAGCAGCAGGCCATCCCGAGGCGCTGCTCGCCTCGCAGCCATACTCGACGCGCTTCCCGATGCGTTGGTGCTGGTCAACGCCAATGGGACCGTCGTCAACGCCAACACCATCGCGCTGGAGGCGTTCGAGGCGCCGGGTACTGCTCTGGTGGGGCGGGGGCTCCTCGATCTGCTGCCCGAGTTCGACTCGCGGCTCATCCCGGGCTCCATGCGCCGGCCCGACCACATGGACCCCCGCGGGCGCACCAAGCCGACCCGGATGGTGGCCAGGAGGACCGACGGGACCGAGTTCCCCGTCGAGGTCACCAGCGCCAACCTGGAGAACGGCCAGCAGGCCTACGACGGTTACGGCTACAGCGGCGACGAACTGCTCATGCTCGTCGTACGGGATCTGACCGGGACCGTCGACACCGAGGCCGAGCTGGCGCGGTCGCAGCGGCAGACCGAGATGATCCTGCGGGCCGCCGCCGAGGGGGTCGTAGGCACCGACACCGACGGGCGGATCGTGCTCGTCAATCCGGCCGCCGCCCAGATACTGGGTTACCGGGCCAGCGACCTCGGGGGCCGCGAACTCCACGACCTCATCCTGCACTCGCGCGCCGACGGCACCCCCTTCTCGTACGAGGAGTCCCCGCTCGCCGACACCCTGCGCTCCGGGCGCAAGCACCGGGTGCGCGGGCAGGTGCTGTGGTCCAAGAAGGGCGAGAAGGTCCCCGTCGACCTGACGACCGCACCCGTGCGCGACGGCGACCAGCTCGTCGGCGCCGTGCTCACCTTCACCGACCGCCGGCCCTACGACGCCCTCGCCGACGAGAAGTCCGCGGCCGAGCAGGCCCACGCCGAGGAACTGGAGCGGCTCGAGGAGGAGCACGCCTCCGAGCTGACCGCCCTGCGGCAGAAGCACATCACCGAGCTGGAGGAGCTCCAGGAGCGGCACGACGAGGAACTCGCCGCCGGTGAGGAGCGGTACGCCGCGCTCGGGGAGCGCGAGAAGGACCGTTACGAGGCCCTGGCCGGCCGGCACGACCAGTTGCTGACGCTGCTCGGGCGCTCGCTGCGCGGGCCCCTCGACGAACTGCGCCGCGAGCTGTCCACGCTCGCCGCCGACGACGCCGGACAGCTGTGGCCCGAGGCCAACCAGGTCCTGCACCACCTCTCGGCCGGCTACTCCCGTATCACCCACCTCATCGACAACGTCCTCGGCTACCAGCGCCTCGACGCGGGCGCCGACGCCGTCGTCCGTACGAACGTCATGCTGGACGCCGTCGTCGCCGCCGGTGTGGACGGCGCGGTCGAGCTGATCGGGCCGGGGCGGGTCCAGTTCGCCGTCCACGCTCCGCCCATCGAGGCCGAGGTCGACGCCCAGCGCCTCGCGACCGCCCTCGCGCACCTCATCGCGGACGTCGCCGGGGTCGACGCGACCGGGAACGCGCCCGTGTCCGCGGGCGGTTACATGGACAACACGGTCGTCGTAGCGGCCGCGCTGCGCGGTGAGAGCGTCCGTATCGAGGTGCGCGGGCCGTACGCCGGGGGCGACCCGGTGCACGAGCCGATCGTGCGCGGGATCGTGCGCGCCCACGGCGGTGTGCTCCAGACGCACGAGGTGCCGGGCATGAGCGGCAGCGCGTACGTCCTCGAAGTGCCCATCGGTGGTGGGGCGGGGGCCGTCGCGGTTCCCGGTCCGGCCGCGCTGGAGGCCGCGCCGGCCCCGGTGGACAACGCCCCCGCTCCCGTGGAGAACGCCCCCGTCGAGGGCGGCGGTCGGCGGCGGGCCCGGCGGTCCTCCACCGACTCCTTCCTGGACGGTGACGTCCCGGGCGAGACCGACGAGTCCTCCGCGCCCACCGGGCGGCGCAGGCGGCGGGCCGCCGGCGAACAGGAACAGGCCGTGGCCCTACCGGCGCAGGCCTCCGGTGAGGACGGGGACGGCGGCTCCGGTGGCACCGGGCGACGCCGCGGACGGTCCGCCGAGGGCGCCGAGGCGGGCGACGCCGGGGTGTCCGAGGGTGCCGTGGTGACGGCCGCCGAGCATGCCGCCGGGTCCGCGGCGGTCGGGAGCGGCCTCGGCGGGACCGTGCCGCCGCAGGGCGTGCCCGCGCCGGCCGGGCGCCGGGCCCGTCGCGACGGCGGCGAACAGCACGCGCTGCCGGCGGCGTTGCCCGCGGGCGGCTCCGCCGGAGCGGGCCAGCAGCCCCAGGGGCAGCTCCAGATCGCCGGTCCGGGCTCGCAGGGCGACGGCACACCGCAGCAGGACGGGCGCCGGCGGCGGGCGCTCGCCGCCGCGTCGGAGCGAGCGGCCGCGCAGGAGGCGGCGCCCCGCTCGGTGTTCGCCCTCCCACCCGCCGACGCGGACCGCCCGACCGATGCCAACGCCGACACCGGCGCCGGCGCCAACACCGGCGCGGTGGGGCCGGTTCAGGGACAGGTGCCGGTTCAGGGACAGGTGCCGGTTCAGGGACAGGTGCCGGTTCAGGGACAGGTGCCGGTTCAGGGACAGGTGCCGGTTCAGGGGCAGGTGCCGGGCCAGCTTCCCGGTCACGCTCAGGTGCCGGGTCAGCAGGGGCAGATCCCAGGTCAGCAGGGGCAGGTCCCTGGGCAGTCTCCGTTGCCCGGTCAGGGACTGGTCCCCGGACAGCTCCAGCCTCAGGGCCAGGTACCGGGCAGCCTGGGACCGGTCCCGGTTCAAGGGCAGCTGCCGGGACAGGTCCAGGCCCCCGGGCAGGTCCAGGCTCCGGGCCAGGCACAAACTCCGGTTCCGCCGCAGACCGCCGGGCAGCACCAGACCCCGGCGCAGGTCCAGGCACCGGTCCCCGGTCAGGTCCCCGCCGCCGCCCCCGTCCCGGCCAACGGGCTCCCGCAGGGACCCGGCCAGGGTCTCCTCGCCGGTCAGCCCGGCCCCTCCGACGGTCACGGTGACGACGGTCGACACGACGCCGTCCCGCACGACCAGGCCGACGACCACACGCCACCGCAGCCGCACCCCACCACCGCGCCGACGGGCCGACGCCGACGGGCCGTCGCCCAGCCGGCCGAGCCGGTCGGCACGCCCGCGCCGGGAGTTCCGGCCCAGGGCCCCGCACAGAGCCTTCCCGCACAGGGCGTTCCCGCACCGGCAGCCGCGCCCGGCCCGGTCGTTCCCGGTCAGCCGGCTCCAGGTCAGGCCGTGCCCGCAGGAGTTCCTACGGCCCCTGCGCCGCAGGTCTCCGCCGCGGTGCCGCCGGGTCAGTACCCGGGGGTCCCCGTGCAGAACGCCACCGGGCAGGCCGGCCTCGTCCCGCAGGCCGTCGCCGCCCCGACCTCACCCATGCAGGCCACTCCTCCGCAGCCCGCCCCGGCACAGCCCGCCCCGGCACAGCCCGTCCTCCCGCAAGGTGTCCCCGGACAGAACGGCGTCCCGGCCCAGCCCGCTCTCGCGCAGCCCGGCCAACCCCTCCCCGCCGAGGCAACCCAGTCGCAGGACCCGGCCCAGGGCACGCCCGCCGCCCAGCCCTGGCTCACCACCCAGGACACCCCCGCCGTACCGGCGAACGGCGCCGCCACCGCCGTACCCCCGCAGCAGGGGACCCCCCAGCCCGCGCAGGCGCCCGAAGCCGGGCCGGCCACTCCGGCGCCCGGCGTCCAGGTGCCCGCGGAGGCAGCGCAGGCGCAGGCCCGGGCGGCACAACCGCTGCCCGCGGAAACCGCGGCGGCAGCCGCGGCTGCCGCCCCCGCCCCCGTCGACCCCAACTCCACCCAGGGCCGCGCGTTCAGTGTGCGGACGCTCGGGCAGGGTGTGCCGTTCACCCGGCAGGCGGCGCAGGTGCAGCAGCCGGGGGCGGCCACGCCTCCGCCGCACCAGCCGGGCGGTTCGGGGCGGCGGCGCAAGCTCGGCACCCGGCCCGACCCCGCGGTCGCCACGGCGGCCCCGGAGCAGGCGGCACGTCCGCATCCCGCGGCCGAACAGTCCGCGGCGGGAGCGCAGGCACCGCAGCCGCAGCCCTCGTTGGCCGGGCAGTCGCGGCTCGCGCATGCCACCGAGGCGGCCGGGCGGTCGTACGCCATAGGGGCGCCGGACGAGAACGCCGCCGAGGGCCCCGAGCCGCTGGACGGTCCCGGTGGGGCCGTCGAGATCCCGGACACCCCGCGGCCGCAGCCGATGGACGACGAACTGCCCCCGGAGCCGCTGGACAACCCGCGGCGGCTGCTGGTGTGGCCGGCGCCGGACGTGACGACCCAGCAGGCGCTCAGCGACCGCGGGTACCGGCCCGTCATCGTGCAGTCGCGCGAGGAGGTCGACGCGCAGATCGCGGCCTTCCCCGCCGCGCTGTTCGTGGACCCGCTGACCGGGCCGATCACCCGGACCGCGCTCCAGTCGCTCCGGCAGGCGGCGGTGGCGTCCGAGGTGCCGATCATGGTGACCGCGGGGCTCGGACAGGCCTCGCGGGAGGCGGCCTACGGTGCCGATCCCGCCGTACTGCTGAAGGCGCTGGCGCCCCGGGACAGCGAGCAGCATCCGCCGCGGGTGCTGCTGATCGAGGAGCACGCGGAGATCGCGCTGGCGCTCACGGCGACGCTGGAGCGGCGGGGGATGCAGGTCGCTCGTGCGGCCAGTGACGCGGACGCGGTGACCCTGGCCGGTCAGCTCCGGCCGAACCTGGTCGTGATGGACCTCATGCAGGTGCATCGGCGCAGGGCCGGGATCGTGGACTGGCTGCGGGCGAACGGGCAGCTGAACCGGACGCCGCTGGTGGTGTACACGGCTGCCGTGGATCAGGCGGATCTGCCTCGGCTGGCTTCCGGGGAGACGGTTCTGTTCCTCGCGGAGCGGTCGACCAGTGCGGAGGTTCAGGCGCGGATCGTGGATCTGCTGGCCAGGATCGGGACGAACTAGGGGCGCGCGCCGTCGTCGTCCACCGGTGCGTCGTGGCTGGTCACGCAGTTCCCCGCGCCCCTGAAAGCCCTCCGCGCGCCCGTGAAAAACCTCCCCCTACTTGGCCACCAGCCGCCGTGCCGCCTCCCGCACCGACGCCCGTAGGCGGTCCCGGTCCGCGTCCTCGCCGCCCACCAGGATCCGTTTCATCTGCGGGACCACCGCCGCCCAGTTCGCGACCGCGATCAGCAGGAACAGCAGGTCGCGGGGTGGGATCGTGTC
The DNA here is from genome assembly GCF_058382285.1 of Streptomyces sp. LS-MS-L19. Classification (NCBI taxonomy): domain Bacteria; kingdom Bacillati; phylum Actinomycetota; class Actinomycetes; order Kitasatosporales; family Streptomycetaceae; genus Streptomyces; species Streptomyces sp. LS-MS-L19. The sequence goes on from NZ_JBYCLL010000001.1 coordinate 4,952,655, forward strand.
GGTGACGACGCCCCGCTGCTGGCCGTCCCGGAGCGTGGCGACCTTGCGGCGGTAGTGCTCCTGGCGCTCCGCCTCGTCCGGGAGCTCGGCCGTCGCGCCGTACTCCAGGCCCTCCCAGAAGAGCAGGCGCAGCACCTCGGGGTGGGCCTCGTGGTAGTCCATGAGGCGGTCGATCCAGTTCTCGATGTCGTCCGGGTCGACCGGGACGGCGATGGCGAGGTCGAGCATGGCCTTGCCGAGGACCTGGGTGAACAGCTCCGCCTTGTTGCCGAAGTAGGCGTAGATCAGCTGCTTGTTGGCCTTGGCCTCGGTCGCGATGCGGTCGATGCGGGCGCCCGCGATGCCGTGCCGGGCGAACTCCGCGACCGCCGCTTCGAAGATCCGGGCCTTGGTCGCCTCGGGGTCCCTTGCTGCTGCCATGGGGTTCAGGGTAGGGGTAGGAAGAGAAGTAACCAACTATTTGGTTGACAGGGAATCGACCGCCTCCCACACTGTTGGACTGTTCCAACCAACCAGTTAGTTGTGAGAGCCGACTCGAAGGAGTCCTCCGGTCATGCCGACAGCAACCGTCACCGCAGCAGGACGGTCCACCGCGGCCCCCGCCCAGCGTGCGGGCTCGCTGCTCCTCGTCCTCATCGCCGTCTGCACCGCCGTCACCGCCGCCAACATCTACCTCGCGGCCCCGCTGCTCCCCCTCATCGCCCACGACTACGGCTCCACCCCCGCCGCGGTGGCCTGGATCGCCTCGGTCGCGCAGTTCGGCTACGCCTTCGGGCTCCTCGTCTTCGCCCCGCTCGGCGACAGCGTGAACCGGCGCCGACTGGTCGCCGTCCTCTCGCTCGTCACCACCGCCGCCCTGACCGCCGGGGCCCTCGCGACCGGCACCACCGCCCTCGCGGCCGCCGTCCTGGTCGCCTCCGCGGCCACCGTCGTCCCCCAGCTGCTGGTCCCGCTGGTCGCCCAGCGCGCCCCCGCCCACCGCCGGGCCCGGCATGTGGCGGCCGTCATCGCGGGCCTGTTCACCGGGGTCGTCGCGGCCCGGGTGCTCGGCGGGCTGATCGGACAGGCCTTCGGCTGGCGGGTGGTGTTCGTGGGCGCGGCCGTGCTGACGGCCGCCCTCGGACTCGCGACGGCCTACGCCCTGCCCGCCGAGCGGCCCCGCCGCTCCGGCCCGCTCTTCTCCGGGCTGACCACCCTGCCGTCCGTCGTCCGCCGCTCGCCCGACCTGTGGCGCGCGTGCGTTCGGCAGGCGGGGATGTACGGCGCCTGGAGCGCGCTGTGGACCTCGCTGGCCCTGCTGCTGACCGGCCCGTCCTACGGCCTGTCGACCGCCACGGCCGGGCTGTTCGGCCTCTTCGGACTCGCCGCGAGCGTGGTGGCGCCGCTGGCCGGCGGGTTCGTGGACCGCTTCGGCGCCGCGAAGGTCGTACGGTCGGCGTATCTGCTGGCCGCGGTGTCCGTGCCGCTGTTCTGGCTGGGCGGGCACACGCTCGGGGCCCTGTTCGTGGCGGCGATCGCCGTCCACGCGGCCCTGGTCGCCTCCCACGTCGCCAACCAGACCCTCGCCCTGACCACGACCTCGACTCCGGCGACCGCCAACACGGCGTACGTGGTGGCGGGCTTCGCGGGCGGCGCGTCGGCCTCCGCGCTGGCGGGATCGGCGTTCGGCTGGTGGGGCTGGGGCGGCGTGTGCGCGGTCGCGGGGGTGTGGCTGGGGCTGGGGTGGCTCACCACGTCGGTGCGCCGGGGTGGCTCACCGCGTCGGTGCGGCGGTGACCAGGCCGCCGACCTCCGGTGAGGCTTGTGCCGTACGGCGGTCAGGGTGCCCCGGTCCTCGTCCGGGCGCCCTGACCGCCGTACCCCTCATGCCGCTCAGAGCTTGGTGACGTCCAGCTCGCCCTCGGCGTACTGCTTTCGCAGGACCTTTCTTCCGAACCTTCTCCGAACACACTGGTTTAGCGCTAGCTTCATGATCCGCGATCCGCGATCAGCGCAGGTCAGGCGCGGAGCGAGCCGCATGTGCGCCCGCCGGGGTGGGGAGAGGGGTCACGTTGGTTGTGCGAATCGGTGGGTACGCCCGGATCAGCCTGGACAAGAACGGCGAGGAACTGGGCGTGGAGAGGCAGCGTCGGGACTACCGGCAGGTTGCCGGGGTGCGGCCCGGCTGGGAGGTCGCGCGCGATTACATCGACAACGACGTGAGTGCCTTCAAGTGCAAGGTGGTTCGCCCCGAGTTCGAACGGCTGCTGGCGGATCTCCAGTCGGGTGTCATAGACGGCGTGATCGCCTACGACCTTGACCGGTTGGCCCGGCAACCGCGTGATCTTGAACGGCTCATCGATGTATTCGAGGAACGGCCGGAACTGGTCTTCTGCACGGTCACGAGCGACATTGACCTGTCGACGTCAGACGGGCGCACGATGGCGCGAGTCATGGTCGCCTTCGCCAACAAGGCCAGCGCCGACACCGGTAGGCGCGTGGCCCGTAAACATCGTGAGCTTGCGGACGCCGGCAAGAACGGCGGAGGATTCCCGCCGTTCGGCTGGAAAGAGGATCGGGTGACGATCGACCCGGAGAAAGCGGTCCTGATCACCAAGGCTCATGACGATCTGTTGGCGGGTACGCGACTTTCCACAATCGTGAAGGAGTGGCAGGACAAGAACGTGCAGACGTCTCGAAATACCGGAAAGCCGATTACCCGTGTGGCCGTGAAGGGAATCCTAAAAAATCCACGCCTCGCCGGCTTCCGCACCGTAAAGCACCAGAAACACATTGGGACGGATGGCAAGCCTGTCATGGGCGTTTGGGAGCCGATCTGCACCCCCGAGAAGCTGGATGCCGTGGTTACCGTAATGGAAGGCGTCCGGTCGCAGTACACGACGAGCAACCAGAGCAACAACCACAAGTACCTGTTGAGCGGAATTCTGCGCTGCGCCGAGTGCGGCGCGAGGATGGTCGCCAACATGCGTTCGTCATGGAAGGAGGGGAGCAAGGGGAGCCGCTTCGCCTACCGATGCCCTGCCGTCAGTGACGGTGGCTGCGGGAAGGTCTCTCGCGCCGGCGAACCGCTCGATAGGCACGTCATCAATCTGATTCACGACGCTGAGGCGAAGGTGAAGGAACCTCCAAGCGAGGCGGCCGAATGGTCCGGATCTGCGCGACTTGCCGGGGTGACCCAAGAAATCAGCGAACTGATCGCCGCCATGAACACCAAGCGCATCTCCGCCACTACCGCTATCGCCCTGCTGGAACCTCTGGAGCGCGAACGCGACGAATTGGAGTACGAGCGCAACAGGCACACGGTCGAGAAAATCAGGGCCACTGCCGCCACTGTGGACCTGTCGGATCATTTTGAACGCCTGCCCATTGAGCGGCAGCGCGCGGTAATCCTGAAGCACGTACGGGCCATTGTGGTGCACTCGGCAGGCCGGGGCTCCCGGAAGTTCAACCCCGAGTTGCTAGACGTTGTGTGGACCGCATAGCCGTCACAGCGAAACCAAGGGGCCGCGCGGCCGTCCGTCGCGACCTGGCGACGGAGGGCCCCAGAGCCCCCAGCGTCGCGCACTGGGGGCTCTGGGGCCTGGCTCAGTCCAGCTTGGTCACGTCCAACTGACCCAACCTGACTGATTCGCGAATCTTCTTTTTGTCGAACTTTCCGACGCTCGTCTTCGGGACCGACTCGATGATCGACCAGCGCTCCGGGAGCTGCCACTTGGCGATCTTGCACACGTCGCTCGCCAGGAAG